>OY759599.1:0-4800000 GCA_963662465.1 Desulfatiglandales bacterium | reverse complement strand
TTTTGGGCCCACCTTTTTCATTGGTAAAGTGACAGAAAGAAATTTTTATTTCGCACCTTAAGAGAGTCAATCAGGATAAAAAAGTGATAACAAACAAAAAGAGAAAAGCTATCCCCAACGTTTTTTGGGCCGGTGTACTCATATCCTTTTGTGTATTGCTTGGTTGTGAGGATAAAAAAGTTGTATCCCATACATCTGAAATAAAAGAAGTGAAAAATGATTTGGTCTTTATCGGATCATCCGGCGGTCTCCCGACAACGGGCCAATGGCGTCAAGGCATCGACTTTTTTGATATGAACCAGGATGGTCAATTGGATATTTTAGCGCCGCCTCCTCGAACGACTCCTCAGCCAAATGGTACGTCTATCCCGTTTATCTGGTATGGCAACGGCAAGGGTGAATGGTTCCAAGCTGATATTGAAGTGCCTGCGGACAAAATTAAGTATACTTACGGTGGTATCTCCGGCCGCGATTTTGATGGTGATGGCATTCCAGATATGGCCCTGGCGATGCATGGGATTGGTGTGCGAGTGCTTAAGGGGAAAGGTCATGGAAAATATGAAGATTTTTCAAAGGGACTCTATGATCGGAATTTTAAATCCAGAGCGTTGCTAGCGGATGATTTTGACAGGGACGGCCGTCTCGATATCGCCGCTATGTCTGAATTTAAATTTTCTGATGATTTTGCAACGCCCTATGGTGTTGCGATGATTTCCTTGGCGCCTGATGGGTGGAAATTTCGATATATTGCAGACGAAGAAGCTGTGAACGGTTTAGCGGCTGACCAGTTGACGGTTGGCGACGTGAATGGGGACGGGAACCCGGATATTGCAGTCGCCTCTCTTAATTCTAAGATGGACCTGGTCATCTGGATTAATGACGGAAAAGGCGAGTTTAGAGAATTCAACGATGGGTTGCCTAAGGAAAAGATTTATCTGTCTGTTGCCCTTTCCGATTTGAACAGGGATGGGAAGGATGATCTGGTTGCCAGTATTTCAGGATTTGGAAAAAAAGGTTTTGTAGGGCTCAAAGCCTTTCTGGCTGGGCCTGAGGGGTTTGAAGATTTTTCGGAAGGTCTTCCAACAAGTGAGATTTTTGAAGCGATAAACGCGTGTGACCTGGATAATGACAGAAATATTGAAATTATTGGTGGCACCCAAAAGGGCGGAATCAAAATATATTCTCTAAAAGGGCAAAAGTGGGCTGAAATAAAAGTTGACGGTTTGCCGAAAGAAGGTCTGGAAAGGATTTCTGGTATTTACTGTGTTGACGTTAATGGCGACAGCTATAGTGATATTGCTGTTAACTATGCTAAAAGTGGCACAAAAGAAGGGGGGGTCCAAGTTTTTTTGAACGTGCCCAGAAGTGATAGTTGAGCTTGAGTTGGAAATACGGTTTTAAAGAGAGAGGATAAAGAAATGATGTTTTTTTTCCAGGGCAAGAAATGGTCGCGGGATGGCGTCGTTTGCCTGTTGTTTGTATTCTTAGGGGTCTTTGCCCTTGGCGCGTGCCAAAAAGAAAATCAGAAAGTAAAGGACCCCAAGGAAACTCTTGGTAAAATGGCTGAAACGTATTGGAACAAGCGGTTTCTCGAAAAAGATTACAATGCCACCTACGCTATGGAGGCGGTTCAAGGGGCCATGACCCTAGAAAAATATAAAATGCTTATGGCAAACAAGGGGCAAATCGGATATATATCAGTAAAAACGAAAGGGGTGAACATAGGAGGACAAGATGGTATTGTTACCCTGGAAGTGGTTTACCAGCTGCAAGATATTCCAAAGCCCGTGAATTCCTCTTTTTCTGACAGATGGCTGCTGAAAGATAATGAGTGGAAGCATGTCATCTCAAAAAATATAAACGTCTCTCCGAAATAACCGGCACGGGTAGAAAAATCCCTGATATATCTCTTTGAAGGCTGCTGCCGGCATTAAGCACTTATTTTTAGCGGAAAGTGCAAAGCGTTTGTGCGCACTGATATTTTTTCCCGTTTGAGGCAAAGAATAATGGTAAAATTTCAAGAGGATGTCAAGCCATGCCGTGTTGTCATTTTTGGCCCATATAAATCTGGGACTACAGGGCTTTTTTATAAAATAAAGAACTCCTTGTCCGGCACCGTTCGAACTTTGTTTGAACCCCGGCGGTATCTGCGGGAAAATGGCGATGCGGGTTCCTGGGTTCTGTCAAAAACCATCCTGGGCGCCGGGGAGGGTCCTGAAAACGTAAAGTACAGTGATTTTCTCGCATTTGAAAAAAAGATTTATCTCAGCAGGGACCCAAGGGATTTAATGGTCAGCGGCATCCTGTTTATTATTCAACAGGAACCAAGTATTTATAACAATGACGAGAGGCTGGTGCGCATTCTAAACCTTCTGCGGCAAAAGGAAGCCGATCCCAAAAGTATTTCTCTGTGCCGTCTTTTTGAACGGATTGTTGATGAAAGTGATCTGCATTCCTTCCGGCAAGTGACAGAATGGTTGGGGTTTCAGTATCGCTGGCTCGTGGAATTTGAAAACCGACTGGATGATTATTGTCCTGTGAAATATGAGGATTTTGTGGATGGAAAATTGGAGGGCCTGGAGGAGTATCTGGGATTTCCGTTGACTGGAGAACCACATGTCGACCCCGTCCATGACCATGTTCCGCGCACCCTGACGTATAACAACTGGAAAAACTGGTTTTTGGAGGAGGATGTCTCATTTTTCAAGCCGTTTTTTGACGCATATATCGAGCGCTACGGCTATCCAGACGACTGGCGTCCCAATGATAAACAAAGTATTAAGCCTGAGCATTGCTCCCAATACGTTGTGCGAACGGTAAACAAAAGGAGAGCCCAACCCATAGAGATGCCTTCAGTGTGACATCTGTTTTTGCTTTTCAGATTCAACAGCGGTCTCCTTTGGGATTATGACATGGGTATCTTGCGGGCACGGACGATAAACTCATTGGTTCGCAGGGATTGCTCATTTCCATAGCTCCCGGTGCACATGTCGTGGATAAAGGCTTCTCCTTTCTGGGTCGGCGGCAGTTGTTGCCTCTGGAATTCATCAGGAATAAATCCAGTCTCAGACAGAATCTGAAGAAGGCTCGATTCCGTAAACCAACGAAGGTGTCCGATGCAGAGAAGTCCTAAAGGCACATACTCAAATTCTCCTTTCAACAATCCTCTGACAATGGTCCAATGCCCCGCGTTGGGAACGCTCATGACCAGGTATCCGCCTGGATAAAGCAGGGCGTGCAAGCGCTTCAACATTACCCATGGGTCCTGAAGGTGCTCCAAAATATCCCCGCAGTTCACCAGATCAAACTTTTTGTTTAAGCGAACCTCTTCAAGAGGCTGAATGATTATTTCATTATAGTAGGGGCGTGCTTCTTCGGCCATAAGTGGATTCAATTCTATTCCGGTGATGGTCAGTTCAGGGCGCAATTTTTTCACCGTTTTTGCGTACCCCCCCATGGCGCATCCCACGTCAAGGACGCTTTTTATTCCCTCCGGAACAAGGCTTGCCAGGTCGCTTCGCTCTGACTGAAAGCTTCGTTGGAAGCCTGCATGGGCGAGTGCGCCGGGCGCAATGGCCTGAGATTTGCTGCTTTGCATCGTTGGGAGTAGCCCCGCAAGCTCCGATATAAGCTGTTTGGAATGATAGGTTGCAAGAAATTCCGTGCGATACAGTATGCATGCCGGGTCTAATGTGCTGACGGGTATATATTTTCCGGCAAACTGATGGAAAATCGACTCCGCAACTTCCAGGAGGGATGCAATGTCGAGGTATGGGGAAGGCAGGGCGGCTGCTTGTCCGTCAAAAAGAGTCTGGTTGAAAACCGGGCCTGATGCGATATGCCCTTCCTGTATGCATTTAGCCAGTGCGGCAATAGCGCTTGGCGGCAGGATAAGTTCAGGTTCCGTTACAACAAGGAGCATTTGACTCCGATTGCTTGAAAGCGTTTCGCAAAGGGCTGTTTCAGGCGTATAGTTTTTCCATGAAACTGCAAAAGACAGGTCTTCGCAAAATCGTTTACTCATCTTCCTGCAGAAATCATAAGAGAAGGCAATCTCATCAATCGCGGGCGCTGGTAACGCAGGCCATAAAATGGTTATCAGGGGGTTCATTATAGAATTCTCACAATCAGCAAAAGAACTTCTGAATTTTTTAAAAAAGCGACCTTTCGCGAAAAATATAAAGCTCTGCGAGACGCCTGTCAACGTGCATTTTCTGTTGGGTGAGTGATAAACCGCATTTCGGCAGCAGATTTTTGGCCAAGATCTTTTAATTGCCGGAAAAAAATTCTATTGACTTTCCATTAGAAATTTCTTAGCTGTATAAATTGAATTGGTTTTTTTTAACGAACGTCAATTTACAGTAGAAAGGGAGGAAAAAAATGAAAAAGATAACTTGTTTGGCAATTTTTCTTTTGGTATTTTTTGCAACCGGTCTAACTTTTGCGGCCGCCCCATCTTCTTTTGCCGGTATCCCGGGTACACCCGATAAAACGCCGGCGGCGACGTTGATTGTCCCTTTTTTTGAAGTGGGTATCAATTCTGCACAGGACCCCATTGACACGCTCTTAGCCGTAACCAATGTTATGGCATCACAGCGGATGATCCATTATCACGTGTGGGATATCAACGGCAATGCCGTGGACCTTTTCAACGATGAGGATCTGAACGGGTCTGCAACATGGTCGGTATCCATGAGGACCCTGATTGACGGCGCTACTTCAGCGGTGAAAACCGCATTGACGGATGGTGATTTCTATCGTGGGTTCGTGACTCTTGACGTGGTGACAGCTGAAACCACTAAAAATCCGACCGAAAGCGGTTACCCTTTTGCCACGGGATCTACCAACAACTCTCTCGAAGGCTTCATCTATTATGTACGGTTGGCCCAGGGATCATCGAACAGCCTTGACATGATTCCCATAAACTGGGTGGGCCCCGGCGTTGATGGGTTCCTCAGCAATTTTTATGGGACTTCCGCAGCCGATGAACAGGAATCAATTGACGCCGCTGCCAGGGCGTGTGCTGGGATTTTAGCCTCCGGCGGCGCCGGCCCTTGCCCTGACAATCCGGTTATCGCAAAAGTGGATTCCAGGGTGTTTCTGAGTCCTTCTTTTAACGCCAGCACTCGAATTATTCTCTTTGCCTGGGATACCAACTTTGTGGGTGGACCTTCGATTTATTGCGATACACACGCCTGTGATTCTACCTATACTTACAAGCAATTCGACGAAGAGGGGAGCACCGTGGTGGATGATATGATCCGGCTCGACAAGGTGGTTAATATCATTAATGTAGCAGGCGATACCAACGGATGGGTTTCCATTCGCGACATTCCGGATCCGGAATCAGGCCGACAACTATACGCTTTTTCCATAACCAACGCAAAACCATCCTCCGGCACGTCAGCCAACTGGGATGCAATCCTTGAAAGTTTTATCGTTCCCTGATTTTTAGGTCATCGTCAATCAATCGCCCCATTCAAAAGAGTGCGGGCGATTGATGTCCAAAAAAGCTACTCTCTGTGGTTAAGTAAGAGGCCTGTACGTTTGTCATACGGCGTTTAAGGCCTCTTTGTGCTTCAATCATACATGCCTTCATCTCTGCAATCCCCGCATATTCATGGCCTGTTCCCTCGGTTTACAGATTTATTAAAGCGAGAGTCGCTGCTTTTCTGCGCCATTATTTTCGGTGCATCATTGCGCCTGTACCAATTACCGAAGCAAATTCTGTTTGGAGATGAATGGCATGCTATTCATGCAGCCGCAAACGCCGGGTACTTCGAAATTATATGCAGTTTTGGAGCCGCGGATCGCTCGATTCCCATAACCCTCTACTACAAGATCCTCATGGATACTGTGGGCCTTTCTGAAATAGGCATCAGAACGCCATTTTTTATTGGAGGGACCCTCACCGTATTAATCCTGCCCATAATGATTCGTCCAATGGTCGGACGAAGCGTCTCAAATATTTTTGCATGGTTTTTGGCGCTGTCGCCCACCCTGATTTTCTATAGCCGTTTCGCAAGACCCTACGCACTGACAACATGTTTTGCCTTCCTTTCGGGTATCTTTTTCTTCAGATGGTGGGAGCAAAACAAAAAACAAGACGCAATATTGTATGCCATATCGACGATTGCAACGGGCTATGCCCTTCTGGTGGATTTACCGTTTGTTCTGGGTCCATTCCTTTTCTTCTTTGTTTTGACTATTGCCGGAAAACGCAAAAATGCGGTCCATGCCCTTTTGCGGCTTGCTGGTTTGGGTACTGTCGTCATTGTTCCCCTTTTGATCCTGTTGGCCCCACCCATCTACGGTGATTTTGGCGCCATCTCAACAAAAGCAGGCCAGGCAACCTTTGGGTTTCCTCAACTTGCGGTTGCATTTCGAATTCTTACGGGCATGGACCAAGGGGCCATTGTGGTATTAATAGCCCTCTTGGCCCTTTTTGGTATTAACAGGATGTTGGTTGATTCACTTGTTTTTACCCTTCTTTTTATGACGCTCTCCCTGTTGCAGATGTCCACGATTTTCCTGGTTCAGCCGATCGGCATCGATTCCCCCCACATCCTTGCGAGGTATCTGCTGCCGGCGCTGCCCTGCTTGTTGCTCGTAGTTTCAAAAGGGACCCATGCGGCCTCATTAAAATTTCCCCGTGTGCCTGGAAAATGGGCCAGGGTTGTAATTCCGATCTCTGTTTGTGCCGCTTTTTTATGGGGTGGGCCCCTTTTAGCGGTGAGCTATCGGCCCAATAACGGAACGAGTCTTATGCTGTTGGTCCATGCCCTTGCCGGCCAAAAATACCAGTGGATACTTAAACGTGTTCCAGATTTCTACAAGTGTCTTGCCCTCCAATCAAACGGTAGCATGGTTATCGTTGAAGCGCCTTTTTCCTGGCAGGCAAGCCATCTCCTGCTCTATCAGGAAGTACATGGACAAAGAGTCATTATGGGGATAACCGGAGAACACATGTTCGAATCTGATCAGGGCATCAGACTGAAAACCGTCGGGTCTATCGAGGATTTTCGAGTCCTGGGCGTCGATTTTTTGGTTTTCCACAAAAATCTTCAGGATGAAGTCAATATTGTCCTGCCCGCCGATCCCTCAAAAGGCCGGAATGCAAAAAGTTTTAAAAGA
This sequence comes from Desulfatiglandales bacterium, assembly GCA_963662465.1. Lineage (GTDB taxonomy): Bacteria > Desulfobacterota > DSM-4660 > Desulfatiglandales > Desulfatiglandaceae > NaphS2. The sequence continues at coordinate 4,792,866 of OY759599.1, read as the reverse complement.
CTTTTTGGCAATCCCATTTATGAAGATGTTGACATTGTGGTCTTTGCTGTTTCGAAATCGGCCAGGGCCGGGGATTGGATGCAAACAAAAAAATAAGGGATTTTTTTGTGCGGGTCTGGTTGCTTATGAAAACGATATGCGCTTTCGCGAAAAGGGAAAAAATGGTTACACCGGAAAAGATGCACATTGCTTACCTTGCAGCTTCCAACACCCTTTCAGGAGGGTTGCGTGTTATTTGCCAGCAGGCGGAAGAACTGGCAAAAAGGGGGCACTCCGTGTCAGTGGTTTGCCCCGAACCTCAGCCGGACTGGAGTGTCCTTCATGCAGCTCGTTGGGAAGCGTCTCCATTTCAATTTTCAAAGGCTCTTCAAACAGCAGATATTCGTGTGGCTACATTCTGGAGTACTGTATCTTTTGCTGTGCATAATTATAAAGGCGCTGTTTTTCACCTTTGTCAGGGTTATGAGGCGGATTTTTCCTTTTACCGTCCCATTAAAAGGAAAATTGAAGCCGCCTATGCCAAACCTACTCACAAACTTTCGGTGTCTCCACACATTGCCGAACGTCTACAAACTCTGGGCTACGCGCCTGTTACTTACATCGGACAAACCTTTGACCGTTCAGAATTTTCAGCCCCCGAAAAAAGATGCCTCGGACGAGCTGCGCCCACCATTCTCCTGGTGGGTATTTTTGAAGCCGATGTTAAAGGCATTCGAGAAGCACTGTTGGCACTAGATAGAATCAGGAGATCCGGAGCGACATTTCGTTTAACCCGGGTATCGCCAAATCCTCCGTCCCCGGAAGAAGAGGCTCTTTTCATGGCTGATAATTATTTCGCCCATATTACAACAGAACAGATGTCTCGAATTTATCAGCAGGCCGATCTTTTTATCGGTCCTTCTCATCCCGAAGAAGGTTTCGGCCTTCCGGCATTGGAAGCGCTTTCATCAGGCCTTCCCGCTGTCCTTTCAGATACTCCCGGTCATAGGTACATCGCAAGGTCCGCTGCGGAGTATTTCCAATGTTCGAATATTTTTTCCCTTGCGGAAAGGGTTTCATGTCTTTTGACAGACGTGGATCGGCAACGCACCCTTTCAGCGTTGGGGCTGATTGAAGCGGGTCGATTTCAAACTTCGGATGTGGTGGACAGGCTTCTTTCTGTATTTACAAAAGCCCTCTGAAACGGTAATATTTGATCGTTATTCAATTTCAATGCGTATCAAAAGGAGTACAAAAAAACGTTGAAAATGTGAAAAAGTTGTTTGCTTGTGACCTGATATGACAAAGGTGTATGGTACAGTGATTGTCGGAGGCTTTTTGCTTGTGTTGTTTTATTGGCTCTATTTGTGTGAGATTATTATGTTCTTGACCGATTATCCGATGTTGGAGTAGGTTTATCAGCAAATCCTAATTGATTTTGAAAATATGCCAAAATTATCTCCCAGATTGAGCAACCGTTTTAGTAATGAACCATGAAAAGAACATTTCAACTCAATTGGCATAAGAATCGTTCAGCCTGAATTTGTTACCAATAAAAAGATTAAATAAAACTGATCTTAATAGCCGGATCAGATAATCATACATTCTCAGAACAAATTTAGAGAGATAGGGCGTTAATTGTATTCTTGGAAAATATATCTATTAGCTGATATATTTCAATTATTCGTATTTAGGCATAATAATGCCAATTTTAAAGCTTTGAGGCCAGATAGAGGATAGAAATGGTGATTTTGACAAAACTGGATAGGTGTCTTTTAAAAAAATGAAAAATGGGATTAAAAAATTCAATTTCTTTGATTATGGTAAGCTGACGAGATCCGGACAAGAGATGGTTGACTTTGAGGGTAAGAAAAAAATTTCAGGATTATTGGTTAGATATTTGATATATAAGGCCTATCGCAACGTTTCGTCGGCATGATTTCTTTGTGATACTCCGTTCGCTTCCCATACAATCTTGTTCGTTCTACTATTACAATCGATCATTTGAACTATGCGAATTTTAAAGAGAAGATTAAACAACAGAAGGGTGGTTATAATCCAATGGATTGCTGTCGTGTTGTGTGTGGTGTCGATGGTAATTCTGAGACCGGAAAATAACCTTGCGATTGGAAAGCAGCCTTCGCTTGCTGAGCGACTAGGATATAAGGCGACGGACCGGCTGTTGATTATCAATGGCGATGATGCTGGTATGTGTCACGCGGCCAACGCAGCAACAATTGACGCTTTTGAAAACGGACTGATGACCAGCGCCTCGATAATGGTTCCTTGCCCCTGGTTCCCAGAGATTGCGATATATGCAAAGGCGCATCCGAGAGCAGATTTTGGGGTCCATCTTACGCACACGAGCGAATGGAAAGGATACCGCTGGGCTACTACGGCCGAAAGGGATTTAGTTCCCGGCTTGATCGATAGTCAGGGGTATCTATGGTCGAAGATAGAGGAGGTTTACGCTCACGCCTCACCGAGACAAGTTGAGATTGAAGCACGGGCACAGATCGGAAAGGCTTTGACCGTCGGCATAGATGTGACGCATTTAGATTCGCATATGGGAACTCTGCAACTCGATCCGAGATATTTCGAAGTTTATCACCGGTTGGCCGTGGCCTTCGACCTTCCCGTCCGAATGGCGTCGCAAGATTGGCTAGAGGCCCACGGCTGGGGCGACCAGCGGACCAAGCTTGAGGTGGATGGAATTCTCTTCCCTGATCATCTTATTCACGGGGGGCGAAAGGAGGGGGAAACCGACTCAGGGTACTGGAAGCGGGTGCTCCACAATCTAAGACCAGGTGTTACTGAGCTTTACATTCACGCCAGCCAGCCCAGTGAGGAGACAAAGCATATAATGGGCCAGTGGTGGAAGGATCGAGCTAAAGAGTACCGTCTTTTCACTTCAGATGAAGAGATCCGGAAGATTCTGGATTCTCAGGGAGTAATCCGTATCGGCTACCGCGCCTTGCGCGACTTACAGCGTAGAGAACATGGCAGCCAAAAATGACAAGGGTATCGCAGCATTTAAAAAAGTGATCAGTCTCTGGCCTGAATTTGTGTATGGCACATTGGTTTCCGCAGCTTATAGTATGGCAGGTCGTGAGGAGGATGCTCGTATTCAGGCCGCAGAGGTTCTTAAAATAAATCCCAAAATCACCCTGAAGGATATCACTAAGAACGGTTATTATACTTTTCAGGGGGCAAACAAGGTACGCTTTATCAGCGCCCTGCGCAAGGCTGGTTTGAATTGAGAGGAATGTCAGTTCTGGAGGAATGAGGCCTGTACGAAAATCCTGTTCTGTATGACAGTTTTATACTTGAAAAATCAGTGAAGATAATCGAGGTTTTCCGGTATTTGGGAGAACCCTCTGATGTTGGATTACCGATATAAACCTTGAATTGACTTCCCACCCAAATTATTTTGCATACGAAGAAATCTCCGGAATACAATGGTTGCTGATTGCTGTTAAAGGTCAGATCATGGAAGGACTGTGATATCATCATTGGAAGGGACGAACTGAGGGTCGAGAGATGCATGGAATTGACAGTTTTTTGGATGACATAAGACCGGCAATATCTCCAACGTACCATAACCAAAGACGATGTTGGGATACGAGCTCATTCTGAAAAAAGGGTTTTGTATTACCACCATTTACCTTGACTTTGAGGCAAGTGGAAACCTTATAGCGACTGAATGATCAATTTCATCCCCTCCCAATCAAACCATCAAACCCATCAAACGATAACGATCCCTTTTTACCATAAGAGGGCAAAATTTAAGGGCTAGTATATTTTCTATTTTATGTCCTTCGATTTTGTCCTAGCAAAAATGAAAACCATAAACTATAAATAACGGGAGCATACGCTGTTTCTGACAGATATCGTAAGAAGTGGCATATGATCTTTATGATTGCAAGGAACGGCCATTTTTCAGAAGCAAAATCAGCGAATATTCAATTTATAGGGTTGTGTTTTCCCTTTGAGAAATCACTTTGTCAGAAACTCCGGATGCTCCCCTTTTGATATGTATTTTTTTTCAAAAAATGTCGCTCGAAAGGTGTGGAGTGTAGGATATCAAGGGCCGATTTTATGTATTTATTTTACCTAATTATTCTCCTCCTATTCGTTTATATTAGCCCGGCCTTAGCAATTTATCCCAGGATTATTCTTTCGACCCGAACGGTTTTTGCAGTTCCATTTATAAGTATATTTATTATTTTTTTGATTAAAATATTTCTTGTGAGAATAGGAGCTTTTTCACAGACTGTTGTTATAGTTATTTCCATCGTCTTTATTATTATATCTTTATATAGAGTTAAATATAATTTATCTTTATCAAAATTTGACTGGCCAAAACATCATCAACTTATTATAGTATATAACTTACTACTTTTGATTAGTTATTTTTTTAATCTTGGTAGTCGTTCATTTAATACTGATGATGAAATATATAGTTGGAATATGTGGGCCGTGCAACATTTCAATGGGGAAATTATAGATTTTTACTATAATCAATCACCTTATCCACAACTCTTCTCAATCCTAATAGCCTATTGCTACAAGATATTAGGAAGTATAGAACTTCAATTACCTATAAAAGCACTATTCGTAATTTTTCCCTTCAGTTTGTTAACTGTTATTGGTATTGCTCCTAAGGAAGCAAGTTATACAAATGCTATTCGGTATTTTATTTTAGCACCTGTTTTGGTCTTTTGTACTGGAATTAATCATTATTTTGACCGCGGATTACCTGATACAATGATGGCCGCAGCTTTGACCGTATCGGTATTCTTATTTCTTGAATATAAAAATGATCCAAAAAAGACCGCTCTGCTTTGGATTTCAGTAGTGTGTGGAATTGTGGCGGCATATACAAAACAGCCTGCATTAATATGGATAATCATTACATTTCCATCTATTGTATTTGTGTCACGAAAAAAAATACCATCAATCACGATTGCTGCTGCAGTTATATTTTTCATAGCTGGTTTATTATGGGTACTTGGAGACGGAAGCGGATTTTATAATAATCATGGTGTAATCAGCGCTTCACAACATGGAAGGAATTTAAGTCCACAATTAATATTCTCAATAAATCGTTTTTTTATTCAAAAACCTATGATTTTCATACTGTTAGTAGCTAGCTTTATAAGCATTTATAGATCTAAAATAAATTGGGATATTTTTTTCTTGTTATTAGTACCTTCTTTATTCGCTTGGTTTTTATTTGGTTCATATAGTATAAGACTTGGAATTCATGTTGTGTCCTTAGCAGCCCTATTACTTTCTGCAACTAATTATAGTTTACCATTTTTAGAAGACTATAGAATTAAGGGTCGGATTGGAAGTTTATTTAAAAAGAGAAAAATATTTTTCATTTCTGCGATTTTCTTAATAGTTTCGATCGATTCTGCATTCAAAATTAATAATTCTATACAATGCATTGAAGATGGAATTGATTTATATGTAGGAGGTAAAAACACAATAAGTAAATTCTTTGGTAAAGATTCAGAATTTGTATATAAGACGTTATATAAAAATCCCGACATTATATTATGGATACCTAGTAGTAGCATTTATGGTATTTTTTTTGGGCATAATAATATTGTTAGACCCAATTATACGTCAAATTTAACTGGAATTACTTTAAATGAAAACAATATAGTATTACCTGCACAAAATACGTCAATGACTGACCATGAAACATTTTTTAAAGGAATTGTTTCTGAAGCTAGTCAAAAATATACAATAAAAAGTGTTCTGTATGAGATTAAAAAATATCGACCTGATTATCTCTTTTATGCAAACCAACTTGGTTATGGTTCAGGGTCTGATATTTTATATGAATTAGCAGAGAAAGAGTGTCCATATCTATTTGAAAAGGTCGCAGGCCCTCAAAATGAGTTTGGATTTATTGTTTATCGATTAACAAAAGATGAAAATTTGTTGTCACAATGCCAACCATAAAATGATAAATCAAAATTTTGGGCGAAAATTTTTTTTTGATAATATAACTCTTATAATACCAGCCTACAACCCAGAGGACTGTATAGTAGAGTTAGTGAGCCGCTTGTCGGTTCAAGGATTTAATAGTATTGTCGTTATAAACGATGGTTCCGCTCAAAAATATTCTGACATCTTTACTAAAATCCGTGAGATAAAAGAAACTTGTATATTGCACCATAAAAAAAATTTGGGGAAAGGGGCAGCTCTTAAAAGCGGTTTTCAATATGTTTTTGAGAATCTATCACATAAAACAAAAACGATTATTACTCTTGATGCCGATGGGCAGCATAGAGTGGAAGATGTCATCAAAATTGCATATGCAAGTAATGATTTCGACAAAAGCTTAGTTCTTGGTGTTAGAGATTTCTCAGGATCAATACCTCTACGAAGTAAATTTGGCAATGAGCTCACGAAAATTATTCTAAAACTAACCAATAAGGTTAGTTTAGACGATACTCAGACTGGATTACGTAGTATACCTTTTAATTTTTTGAGAGAAGCACTTAAAATATCATCAAATGGATATGCATTTGAACTTGAATGTCTATTGTTAGCGAAAATTATGGACCTCGAAATCGTTCAAATTCCAATAAAAACAATTTATATAAATAATAATAAATCGTCACATTTCAGGCCTGTCATAGATTCCATGATGATTTATATCGTATTTTTGAGGTTTGTATTTATATCAATTGCTTCTTTTTTAATTGATATTGTAGGATTTGTTTTATTATATTATTATTCATCAGATATAATATCCAGCACTTATTTGGCCAGAATATTCTCTGGATCACTAAACTTTATCTTTAATAAATTTGTAGTATTTCGATCCCATAAAAAAGATACAATTGTTAAGGAATTTGTTTATTATATTGTATTAGCAACTGCAATCGCAACAATTTCGGCATTTACAGTAAATAACATTACAATTGCTTATGGATGGAATGTAACTTTTATCAAGATCATTGTTGACTTGAGTTTATTTATAATAGGCTTTCTTCTTCAGAAGTCATTAATTTTTAGAGGGTCGGAGGGACGTGAAAAGCCGTGGCTTTGATTTTGAAAAGGTTGCTGAGAGGGTTTCTTCAGTATTCGATCTGGAAAAGGATTACATAATCGCAAGAGGAAGGCAAAAGGAAGGGTCCGGGCCAGGGATTTACTCTGTTATTGGTGTGCCATTGAGCTTGGGATTCCAATGTCAGATTTGTCAAAAAGACTTGACATGACGCTTGCGGCGGTGAGCTACGCAGTAAAAAGAGGTGAGAAGATAGCAAAAGAAACAGATTGTCATCTTGACTGAAATTTCACTGTTTTTATCTACAGCATCATTTTACGGTTGGATCGTTTAGTTAGCCCTCAAATGGATAAGTGTGGAACCTATGGGTCGACTTCTGTAAATAATAATAGGGTCCATGCCGGTTACGTACACCATAACTATAGCGAACGTAAGTATAAAACAAAGGACTTAAAAAAATGGAGCGTAGAGATGTATCTTCATTCAGCGTACTCTAATCTCAAAGGGTGCGGCTCTTTTGAATCACGCACAAAAGCGATAAATAATGGCATGTTAGGTGATCTGTAGGCCAAGTTTCTGAGGTTTTTTTCGAGAATAACATCTCAGTAAAAAGCTATGTCCGGGTTTTTGCGTCCGTGGACAGTGGATGGTGGAAAAGTGAAGAAAGTTTTTTTTGGCGCTTGTTTCAGTTTCTTGCTATATGCGAATGGTGAAACGTCATGATCAGAGCAAGAGACAATCACCGATTTAGTGGGCGTGAGTTTGCCCCCCAAGACGTTTCCTTGATTCAGGAAGTGGTCGAGAGCTGTTCAGGAATCAGCTGAACAGAATTGTCGTATACGGTGAGCGAACTGCTGGAGTGGAGACGGCCTAATGGGGGTATCAAAGGTCGGGAGTGCCTGAACTTTTTGGAGCGATTGGAAAGCGAGGGGTATTTCAAGCTTCCGGAGAGCCATGGGAACGGATCGAGGAAAGGTACGAGACGGCACATTGCTCCGGCAAAAGATTCTCCGGCTTGGGCCGGACTGTCGGGAGTGTAGAGGCGTTTTCGCCCCTGGATATGGAACTGGTCAAAAGTGCGCAACAGCGCCGACTTTTCAAAGATCTTGTAAGCCGTTACCACTATCTTGGATATGCCATGCCCTTTGGAGCGAAGCTTCAATATCTGGTATACGTAACCCCGTCCCATTCGACAAGTTGTCGGCTGTGTTCAATTCTCCAGTCCAGCTTGGCGGATGAAGGCCAGGGATCAATGGATTGGCTGGGATGACGCGACACGCGGGCGAGGTCTTCAGCAGATCGTAAATAACAGTCGATTGTTGGTCCTGCCCAGGATACGTAATCTTGCCAGTTTGCTGCTTTCGTGTGTCCTGAGTCGGCTTCGAGAGGACTGGCGAGGCCATCATGGGTTGTATCCCTTGTTGGTGGAAACGCTGGTGGACCGGAAGCGTTATTATGGTGGGTGTTACCGGGCAGCCAACTGGATTGAACTGGGAAGAACCAGCGGTCGCGGACGAATGGACAGAGCCGGTAAACGGTACGGAACAGATGTGAAAACCATCCTGGTTTACCCACTGGTAAAAAATGCTGTCCGCCGGCTCAAAGGGGGGAGATAGCACTTATTATGGGAGTAGCTCCAGCACTTTTTTCCCTGGAATATCCTTATGGTCCAGAGTTCCTGGTAAATGACCTTTACGCAACTTAACTGTTTGAAATCGTTATACTGGAGCTTCTCATAATTTCGTGTGCATTTCAGATTTTAGTGCAGCGTAACTAGCTGAAAATATTAGGTGGGGCAAAATATTTTTTTTATTGACAAATGAAAACTGAAAAATTATCTTCAGACCATGATTGTCAAAACAGAAAAAATTAGCGACCTATCCATATGGACCGAGCGGGATTGGAAGGAAAAAATCACTGTTACGGTTTATCATGAGTATCGTCCTGTCGTCAGTTTCGATCCTGGGAAGATAAATGATAGGAGACTCGCTGCCGTACAACTTGTCGAGCTTGGTTATTGTAAAAACCGGGTTGCCGGTAAAATCTGTGGGTTTCACCGCAATACGGTTGGCAAACTGCTTCGCACCAAAAGACTTTTAGGTGTTGAGGCCATATTTGAGGACAACCGTGGTCCCAAGGCTCCCTGGAAATATATTGGCAGCATTCGCAAAACCATCAAAAAACTTATCCGCGAGAATCCTGACTGGACTGACCAGCAGATTGCAAATGCCGCGGAAAAGCAAACTGAAACGACTATTTCGAGAAGTGCTGTAGCTCGTATCAGAACCGCGGACCAAGATGCAGAAACTGAAAAGCCTACAAAGCATGACTTGGAGCAACTGGCTAAAATTGCGGATAGTATTGATTTGAAGCAACACGACGAGCGACAGCTTTCTTTCAACTTTGAGGCTGATTCTGAGTTCAAAAAGAAGGTAGATGAATTTGCTGATGAGGATACACCCAAGCCACAAACCGATACAGATAAAGTATTCCTGGATTATCTTCAACAGGGACAACGCAATGTCTTTGCCGGCATGCTTCTTCACCATCTGTTTTTAGATCATATCAACTTCCCAAATGCCTTTGATTTGCCTTCTTATTCCAATAATATGTATGATAATTATGAAGTGATGGAAACTGTCCTTTTCGGGTTGAACATCGGGTTGCCATCTATCGAATCCCATAAGCTGGTCAACAGTAGGGACATGGGGCTTTTGCTGGGACGAACCAGTTCCCCCGATGAGACCACTATTCGGTTGCGTTTAAAACAGATGGCCGAGTTCAAGCCCTCAGAGAGCCTGATAGATTATTTCGCAAACCTGTTTCTATCGTTGGGGTTCATCAACCCAGAGGTGTTTTTTATCGATGGGCACTTCCTTCCCTATTATGGACTGAAAGTTCTATCCAAAGGCTACCATACCGTGAGACGAATTGTCATGAAAGGAAACGAGATTTATGTTGTCAGCGACCTTGACGGGAAGCCTTTCTTTTCAATTACCGAAGGGTGTGATATCGATTTCAGGCCGATCATCATAAGAGCGGCCGACAAGATAATCAGCCTGGGTGTCGACCGCCCCATTGTGGTTTTTGATCGCGGTGGTTATGGTGTTCACTTTTTCAGTCAATTATCGAAAAGGGCTGACTTTATTACGTGGGCCAGGTATGTGAAAAAAGATGAATTGAAAGACTTGGAATATACGAGCTGCTTGATGTTTAATGGGAAAAGATATCTCATTGCCGAGAAAACAAAACTGATTCGTGAATCGATTTCTACAGCTGCCAAAGAAGGCCGAACAGAGGCAACTTCGACAGAAGTACGTATGGTTGTTTTCAAGGAATTGGACAAGGATAGACCTGTGGCAATATATACCAGCAATCATCAAAAGCCTGCTCCTGATATTGCCGCATATATGCTTTCACGATGGGGAGAGTCTGAAAACTTTTTCAAAGAGATGATGTCCCTGTACAACTTCAATTATCATCCCGGTTATGATCTTAAAGAACTTGAAGAACAGCCTCTTGTAGATAATCCTGAGGTAAAAACAATCAAAAAAACGATCAAGGGAATTAAACAAAAGATGGGGCAATTGGCGCTTGCAAAACAACAAACAGAGTCCAAAATAGAAGCACGAAAAGATCTTCGTCTTAAAAAAAAGCTAAACACGCTCCAGGAAGAGATAGAGAAATACGACAAAGAGCTTGACGGTTTTCAGGCAGCCTTAAAAGAAATGCCTGACAAAGTATCGATAATTGAAGTGCTGAAAGGCAGACCAATGAACAAGGCAGATCTGGAGAAAAAGAAGCTCTACGACCTGATACAAATGATTGCCTTTCACTCACGCGAGCATCTGGTTGGCCTGTTCCGTTCATGTTATGATGATCCGCGGGATGTGAAACAGATCCTGACAAAGGTCACAAAACTCCCTGGTTATGTGAAATTAGTCGGGAAAACACTTGTTGTGCTTTTAGATTGGATAGAGGACAAAAAGCATCGGAAGGCAGCAACAAGATTTTGCCATCTGATAAACACTATGTCGCCCAAATTGAGAGGTCGCATGGAGTTCGACCTTTATTTTCGCATCTCCTCAATCCCTCAAGTGGGTTATTGCTGTTAAAGCCTTGCTCATCGTTTCAGCCATCCTACGCAGGGTATCGTGTTTCGACCACATGTAGGGGCGAAAAATCTTTCGCCCTAATGGCCGAAACAATGATCAAGGCCGCTGTTGAACTAAATGCACAATTTGAATTGAGAAAAAACGTCATTTACTATGATGTCTGATGGTCAGAGTCATGATTATTTTGAGCGCATCATAAGTATCCTTGATTCCGGAGAGGGAAATTCGATGGATATGAGCAAATTAGAACAGGAGATTGAGAAGCGGGGGCGTGAGTCGATGCGCATTTTGCTTCAGGAACATCTTAATAACCGCAGCCCCGGCACAAGCAATCAACCTGTGAGAGATACAGATAGAATCGAACGAATTGAAACACCTACCCATGATCGAAAGATTGAAACGGTGTTCGGCAGGGTTGAGTTCAACCGTGCCGGATACGGCAAGCAAGGATGTAAAAGTCTTCATCCTCTGGATGCCGAACTGAACCTTCCCCCAGAGATTTATTCATTTCAGGGAGCCGAAGCAGTATTACGTTTACGGGCCTTACGTTCAAGCAAGGATTTCGATGAGTACCGGACTTTTCATGAGGATTATGAGTACAAACGAAATCATCAAGCACTCTATGCTGACGGCTCAGTCCCTGCCACAACAAACTCAAAGTCATCTACTAAAAACACCGGCCATCTTAAAATAATCAAGTAAGCTCTCAACAGACGAATGAATAGGATAGCAACCACGGGATCGTCATATCGAAAAATGCAAAAGAGCCACACCCAAATAATATGGACCTTTAGGAAAGCATAAATTAAATCTATTTGATAGAAAGAATTCTCAAGGGGCGGCCGTGTACAAAGATAAGCGAGTCGTTGTTGTAATGCCCACGTTCAATGCGGCCAGAACACTGCGGAAGACCTATGATGAAGTAATGGCACAGGAAATTGTCGACGAAGTGGTCATCGTTGATGACGCAAGCGAGGATGAAACCGTTGACATTGCGAAAAAATTGCCAAATTCCGTCGTTCATGTTCATTCTTTAAATCTGGGATATGGCGGCAACCAGAAAACATGCTATGAAATCTCTTTAAAGAGAGGGGCCGATATAATCATTATGGTTCACCCGGACTACCAATATACACCAAAACTGATTCCTGCCATGGCTTCAATGATCGGAAACGATTTATATCATTGTGTGCTAGGGTCCAGGATACTTGGAGGGTATGCTCTAAAAAATGGCATGCCGGCATGGAAATATCTGGCAAATCGATTGCTTACACTGGTGGAAAATGTTTTGACGGGCGCAAAGCTCTCTGAATACCACACTGGGTTCCGCGCTTTTTCGCGCGAATTGCTTGAAAAACTTCCACTCGAGAATAATTCGAATGATTTTCTATTTGACAATCAGATGCTCACACAAATCATTTGGATGGGATATGCCGTTGCTGAAATCACTTGCCCGACAAAATATTTTCCCGAAGCATCTTCCATTGATTTTTTCAGGAGTGTAAAATATGGTTCCGGGTGTCTGTTAACGGCATTTGTTTTCCGTATGGCCAAAATGAGAGTCATTACGTCAAAATTGTTTTCCGGGTTGAATCAATTATAGTGCCGGTCACATGACTTGATACTAATTTAGAGCTTTTAAAGCCTTAAAATCAAGCACTTACAGTGCGAAACGGGTATCAGTTCAATTGACCGGCACTATAGTTTAATAACGGTATTTTTTTAATTTTTTTAAAATTAAAATTGGAGGTTGATATGATAAAAAGGCAAGTCGTCTTCCTGTTTCCCCCGCGAAATCCTCATCGAAATCCCCCGCTTTTTTGAATACTTCACGTCGTACCATCATACATGCTGCGGTAACTGCTGCACGTTCCCGTACGCAGAGCAGTTGGTCCAGGTGGCCTCCGCAGGGACGCTAGTGTTTGTTTTCAGAAAAAAATTGATGGTTGTGCCCGGCACAACCGTTAACACCCTGAATTACGCCTGTATGTTGAATGAGGTCGTCGGGATAGACGAGTTTAGCGCCAACGGCGCCGATTTCCGGTCGTTGCGAATGTTCCAGAAGGGCTGTGGGCCACTCGGCATTAACGATTTCCATATCATTGTTCAGGAAAAGAAAAATGTTTCCCAGACTACGCCGAACGGCCATATCAAGGTGATGGAATAGCTTGCTTTTTTTCTCTTATAGCATGGGGTGCCCAAGTTAGAAAAAACAGCTCATCGTGGATTCGCGTGAGATTTGGCTTCTAAGCCGATTGTAGGTGCGACTTTAGTCGCACATTAAGCCTACCTTGTGCGACTAAAGTCGCACCTACAGCCCAAACCGAAACAATCGCAAAGCGCGATTTCACGTTAATCCGCGATGAACCGAAAAAACAATATGACATAATGGTTTTATTTCTTTGCGGCTATCAAAATTTGAAATTGGAGTATTTATTTCTAGGGGTTTACGTCGGATTTCTCAAGTATATTTTTCAGGTCCTTAATTTTCTGCTGCAAACCTCGAATGAAAACTGACCGTTCGGAATTCATTGAATGCCACTCAATCCTTTCATGTTCCAGCGTCTCGATGTATTTTCCCTTACGGTTGATTTCCACGGCCAGTTCATCGATATAGTTTCCTTTTCTCTCAATTTCCTTAGCCAGCCCATCGATATAATTTCCTTTTCTTTCAATTTCCTTGGTTAGTTCAGCAATATAGCCATCCTTTTGGGAAATTTGATCCGTCAACTCGTCGATGAATGTTTTGCGCTCCATGTCCATTTTCGACCAGCGTTCTCTTTCCGCCTCAAGTCGGGCAGCTTCCGGCAGAAATTCATGGCGCAGGTCTCGCTTTACCATGTCGTATATTCCGGCAAGGGATTGGGGTGTATATTTTTCCCAGTGTTTTTCCAGTATTCTGATGCGACAGTCCGATTGAAGTTTTGCACTGCCGCCGAGGATAAACGCATTCTCGAAAAGCCGGTAATAGGCCACCAGAATGGGATGATATACGATCTTCGCCTTTTGACTCAGTTTTAGAAAAAGATCCCAGTCTTCAAAAACTTTCAGCTGCGAGTCAAGCCCGCCTACCTGAAGGAAAAGATCTCGGGGAATGATGGCGGCGTTAAAAGGGATATAATTTTCCCACAGAAGCGCGACGGGGTCAAAGTCTCTTCCAAAAAAGCGATACGTATCCCTCTTTGAACCATCCGGATTGCAGTGAAACGCTTCGACCTTTCCGTATAAAACCAGGTTGTCCTGGGGACCATGATGCTCATCAAAGCGTTTCAGCAGCGACGGGAAATCCGGCGCCAGCAGGTCGTCATCGTCCAGGAAGAAGATATGGGGCGCCCGGGAGGCTTCAGCGCCCAGATTTCCCGCTTCCGATCGCCCCTGATTGGTTGCTAAAGACAAGTAGGCATAGGACGTCCCGTTGGCCGAGGCAGCTGTTACAACCTGTTGCACATCCATTCCCCCATCATTGACAACGATGACTTCCAGATTCGGGATGTGGGCATTGTTTATGCTCCTGAGTGCCTCCCCCAATTGTTTGGGGCGGTTTTTTGTTCTCACAATGATGGCGACGCTTAAATCGTTCATGTTATTGTCCCTTAAGGTTTTGAGCTTGTTGCTGATCCTCCACGGACTGACATCTATGCACCGTATCCGCTACAGGGGTGATACTCCCTGATGACGGTGGATGTTCCGGCTTCTTCGATCAATGGTGTTTCCATTGGCCAGCTATTTCACGAATGCGTTGCGTTGCGATTTTAATTTTTGTTGCGGCATTTCGCACCGGTTCAGCATAACGCCAGAGGCGGCTGTTTTCCAGATCCTCGCAGCGTTGACGCCACTCGGCTATTTCGTTTTGAGACGGATCCAGCGCCATTCGCAGGTTTTTTCTGCGATGTCTTTCCTCCTGGGAAACGGCGTCTTCAGACCAATAGGGACGAAGATGATTCAGGGTGTGCAGCGCGAGGTCTGTGTCGCCGATGTTCTCATAGACAAAAAAAGCTTCCGCGAAATGGACTTCCGGGGGGAGTGTGTAGGAACGCGTTCTGTTTAAGGCCAATATGAGTGTCAGGTAGTCTCTTTCCGCTATCTGGCTTTGGTAAAGGGTTGCCAGGGTCGTCTTTTCATCGGCAACCGCCGTGATGTCAATCAATTGATTGGTCGGGCATTGGCCGCTGATTTCGTAAGCGTAAGCCTTTCCCCGGAATTCCGGACATTTTCTGAGTCCCTCCCATACAAGGGTTGCGGTCGCTCTATGGTCCGGATGCAATTCCATGGGGGATGGAAAAAACACGCTGGCCGGTTTTATTTTGCGGATCAGCTCAGCCGCCCGGTTTATGAGATCTTGTGAAACCCTCAGGCCCCGGTCAGGCTGTCGCCAAAATAGAACGGATTCCAGGTGCAGTCTCTTCGAAATTTCTTGGACTTCCTTTTCCCGGATTGAAATGATATTGCCTGATCCCGCTTCTTTACCACCCATTGAACCGTCGGTCAGCACCACCAGCGTTACTTTCACCGCTTTTCTCGCAGCCAGGGCCAAGGCGCCTCCCATCCCGAATGTTTCGTCATCGGGATGGGGCGCAAATACCAGCCAGGGGCCTTCCGGCAGTGGGGATGTTCGGTAAGGAATAAGTGCTTCTTCTTGAATCACGTTGTGAATTTCCTCGATATTTAAGGGGTTATCGTCAGGGGTTATTCAAAATATGGCATTTGAAGTATCTTCAGATAAAAAAAGTGCTTGAAACTTCAATTATAGTAAAAGTGTCCTCATATACTTGAGCAATGGACGCTCGATGCTCCAATAAATAAAGTAACCTACGAAGGTTGCTAATATACAAACAGTGGCAAATAATAAGATATTAATTATATTTTCATTTAGTGTTATATGCATTTTAGCATAAAAAAGCACATTTTTTAAGAAGAGATAGTGGATTAAATAGATAGAGTATGAAGCGTTTCCAAGTGCAATGACTATCCTCTGTCTTCCAAAAAATTCATTCATTTTTTTCGATAAAACAGAAAACATAAGCATTGCACTGCTCAACCCAAACCCTAATGTGATTTTCCATGTATCCCAGTTTGTAATTTTATTGTCTAAGACATAAAAAACCATTAATGAAAACAACACGCATCCTAAAAAACACATTGTATATGCAATTTTTTCTTTTGCGGTGGATTTTAGTTTTTTCAATTTGATCACTAGATAAGCGGATAAGCAGCCCATCATGAATAATACGGTATAATTATGTAAAATTTGACGAAAAATAAAAGGTGTTTTGATATCAAAAAAAATGGACCCAAATACCCCAAACATCCAGACAGAAATAAGGAGCGTTCCCAGAGTTCGATTTAAGATCAAAAATGAAAAAAGAATATAAAATAAAACCTCAAATGATAATGTCCAACACACTGGATTAATAAATTCTATCGGCATGTTCAGAAGTAAAAAGTTCTTGTAAAAATCATATAGTGTAACAGTTTTGTCTGTTAATAAAATTGCAAGTATTAGAGTGATCCAATAAATTGGATAAAGACGAACCGCACGTTTTTTTAAATAGATAAAAAATTTTTGGGGCTTATTGATGTCTAAAAAGTGAATTGTGAAAATAATAAAGCCACTCAAAACGAAAAAAATATGGACACCGCAAAAGCCAAATGAAAAAAAGTTCCTGAATGGGGTTGCTTGAAAATAAGCATTAAAAAACTGTGTTGAATGGAAAAAAACCACCAACATTGCTGCTACTCCACGGAGAGCTTGAATACTGTAAAAAGTGCCCTCAATTGAGTGTAATGTTCTTCTGCTTTTTTTAGCTTCGATAAGTAGCATTTTTATCCCAAATGAAAATAAAGATAAAAATTCATACTACGCATTAAAATATGTTAATAGATGATAGTTTAAAAACCAACATTTATACGCGGGTTCGTTGTAGCAGGAGAAGACAATGCAATCCCTGCAGAGTCAGTTTCTGTGTTTTAGGCCTTCTGAGCTATAACTACCACAAAATCACTTTGTATTTCTCTGATTTCCATAAAAACATCTTCTATGTCAAAGAGCATCTTAAGGAGCTTCATATCATGTGGCTTATTGTAGTCAAAATTGCCTGCAATATCCTGTAAAAGCAAATGAAGGATAGTTCCCCCCAAATCTTTTTTCTCGACTATCTCAAAATATGTGGGTAACAGCTTCAGTATATCTTCTGAGCGGATAGCCTCTGATGGATCAATGCTGTTCATTTTCTCAATGGAGGGCTTCTTATAGGTTTTTTTTACGGTAATTCCGTCGCCCCTGTTCAGCCGGTATTTCTCAGGGAGTAATTGCAGCAAGCTATTAACAATATTCAATTGTTTATCAGTCCACTGAAACTTTGTCGATCCGACAAATTCGTTCAGGAAAAAAAAGCCTCCTGGCTTCAGCGTTTTTCTTACCTCAGAGAAAATGTGTTCGAGTTCTGTAAAGTGATGAACTGATTGAACGCCGAAAACAACATCATATGCCTCTTGGGGAAGGGAAATAGTATTCAAATCCCTTACCTCATAAAGCATATTGGCCAGCCCATCTGACTGCGCCTGTTCTTTAGCTCTTCTTATCGCTCCGTCGGCTATATCGTAAGCATCGTGTTGCAGACAAAAATTATACTGTGAAAGCCCACGCTCCAAATTTCCTGCACCACACCCCAAAGTGAGGCACCGGGACAACGGTAGTTTAATCCCTCTTTTGTTCAGAAAATCTATGAAAAATTGGTAAGGGTCCCTTTGTGGGTCATTTGATGTCTTTGTATTTATCCTTTCCTGAACAGCCATATGCTCCGTCCAATGGAGACCACGTCCGATCTGCCATGTTCCGGCTTCGTTTCCCCAGTGTTCCTTGGTTTTATTTTTAGCGGATCTCATCATATTCCTGATCCTCCCCAAAAAAAAGTTCAACCGGTTGTGTACTTTTATGTGAAACACCATGCCTCCGACAAAGCAAACTCCACCAATGATATTATTTTCATTCAACGTCTTTATTTTAAAGCCGATTTTAACTGATTTGTTATGTCAATCGATTGGCCGGGCATTGGACGCTGATTTTGCATCTTTTTAAGCGGCAATCGGAGTCGAGTATTTCAAATGGACCATGGCGTGTCAAGATTCAATTGCGCAAGGTTGTTTTTGATGTTTTCAAACTGATAGGTAAAATCGTTTTGTTGCTCTCCTCACAAAGTTTGGGTTGTTAAAAAGAAAATTAAATTCTAAAATATTTACACGTAAGGTAACCGGGTACTTTTTTTGCTTTGGATCCTATGTTTTCCAAAGGGTCATGACCCGGCTTCTTTTACGCAAGGAAAAAATAGTGTTTGAAAGGAATGGTATTTGGATCAAATTTCCGTAATTGTTGTCAATTGGAATGGAAAGGCATTGCTTTCGGAGTGCCTGGGAAGTTTGAAAAAGCAGGCATATCCCCATTTTTCCACGGTCCTGGTGGATAATGGCTCAACGGACGGCTCTGTTGATTTTGTCAAAAAAAATTTTCCGGAAGTCAGGATTATGGCCCTTCCCGAGAATACGGGATTTTCCGTTGCCAACAATATGGCAATACGGTCCGTCAACAGTCAGTATGTGGCCCTGCTAAACAATGATGCGGTCGCTGATCCCCTTTGGCTTAAGAATCTTGTGGCCGCACTGGCGTCGACGCCCGAAGCAGGTTTTGCGGCATCCAAAATCCTCCTGTATGGGGATCCTGGCGTTATTGATCGTGTGGGCGACAGTTATACCACCGCGGGGTCGGGCCTTCTGCGTGGCCGGGGAGCGGCTGCGGGCGACTATGACAGAAGAGAATGGGTTTTCGGCGCTTGTGCGGCCGCGGGGCTGTATTGTCTCAGCATGCTTAAGGAGATAGGCCTTTTTGATGAAGATTTCTTTTTGTTGTATGAAGACGTGGATTTGAGTTTCAGGGCGCAGTTGAGAAACTACAGGTGTCTCTATGTGCCGGAGGCAAAGGTTTACCATAAAGCCAGCAGCAGTATTGTCCATGATTCGCCGATTTCGGTGTATTACAGCCATCGGAATCTGGAGTGGGTCTATTTGAAAAACATGCCCGCGGGCTTGATTCCGAAAACCATTATTCCCCACATGATATACAATGTTGCGGCGTGCCTGTATTTTTTGGGGAGCGGTCGCATATTGGAATTCGTGAAAGCCAAACATCACGCCCTTAGAGGCTTGAAAACGGTGCTTCAAAAACGCCGCAACATCCAGGGCAGCTGTGTCGTGGATGAAGCTTATATATGGCAATTGTTGGACAAAGAACGTTTTTTCCCCCGATTGAGTCTAAGGTTTCGTCGCAATAACCGGTCGGGAAAGAGAGGCTGAAACAACTGGTTTTCGGTCTATAAACCCTATCTTAAAGGTGTTTTCAGTGGTTTCAATTATTATTGTCAATTACAATGGCATACACCATTTGAAGCGTTGTCTGCCGGCGCTGTTCAAGACGCGATACGATTCCTTTGAGGTCATCGTTGTGGATAACGGCAGTCGGGACGAGAGTTGTTCCTGGATACGCGAACATTATCCCCAGGTCCGCTTGTATCCCCTTTCTTCCAATGTGGGGTTCGGAAGGGCCAACGAACTGGGCGCACAAAAAGCGAGGGGTCGATACATCGCATTTCTGAACAGCGATACCGTTGTTACGGTGAGCTGGTTGGCCCCCATGGTGCGGGTATTGCGGAAAAGACCTCGCGTCATGGCCGTATGTTCTCTGCTCTGCCTGCTGGAGACGCCCCACCTGCTCAATGCGGGCGGCGGCGGCATGTCTTTTTTGGGATACGGCTATGACCGGTTTTTCAGATGCCCCAAAAAAGCCTTTTTGGATCGGTATAAAAATCGAGAAACACTGCCCGTCTTTTTTCCCACGGCGGCGGCCATGTTGATGCGTCGCGATGATTTTGATGCCCTTGGGGGGTTTGATTCAGCATTTTTCATGTATCATGAAGATGTGGATCTGGGTTGGCGAATCTGGCTTCGCGGGGGAGAAGTGCGTGTTTGCATTCATTCCGTGGTCTACCACCTGTTCGGTGGCACCACCCGTCGGGAACAGAACGAATCATGGCGAAGTCGTTTGGGGATGCGCCACAATATCCGTGCCTTAATCAAATGTTATCGGAAACGGCGGGTGTTGCGGGTCCTGTATCGTCACCTGTCCTTATGGATCAGACGGCGTGCGTTTGCTGAAATGGCGGAAGTTCTGGCATGGAACCTCATGCGTCTTCCGGTCACCCTCAAAGAGCGGGGCCATATTCAGCGCCGCCGTAAAATTGCCGACGAAACGTTGCTGGATCGGGGGTTGATTGCAAAGTCTGATTATCCGTCTCCGCCCCCCGTTTCGCAAGTCGGTCAACCGGCCGATATGGCGTCCTGGACGGTTTGCTCCCCCGAGCTGGTGCTGGGGAAAGAGTCGAGTGTGGGGCGTTTGGGTGCGGGGTGGTATGCACCGGAGGTGGCACATGGTAAGCTGTCCAGGTTGATTTGCGGTCGAGCGGTCTGTTTTCTAAAAGTGGCGCCTCATGGGCGGGGGCGTCTGACGGGTGCATGTTTGCTGCCCGAGGCTTTTCAGGGGCATGGCGTTTATCGGGTTGAGATTGCCTGCAACCGGAGCCGCACGCAGGTTGAAACGGGCGCGGTGGGGGAATGGAAAGAATGGTCCATGCCGGTTCAGGCGGACGCAGACGGCGTTTTAAAAATAGTGTTTGATTCTCCCCTCTGGTCTCCTGCCTGTCGTTACGACTGGCCGGACTATCGATGGTTTGGATGTGCCGTTGACCGCGTTGTGTTTGAGGATGCTGAAGAATCGTCAAATCTATCCGACCCCGGCTGGAAACCCGAGGATATCTCCGTGATTATCCCGACCTTTAACCGATGGGCGACCCTTGCTCGGGCCTTGTCCGCTTTGGCCGCTCAAACCATCAGCGGCTTTCAGGTCATTGTGGTGGATGACGGCAGCACTGACGATACGTGGGAGGCGATGCACCGGTGGAAGGCGGCGAATCCAAATCTCTGCTTTCGATTGGACATGGCAAGACAGGCCAATCTGCTTCAAGGGAGGGCCCGAAACAGGGGTCTGAAGATGGCGCGCGGCCGACTGGCTATGTTTATTGGCGACGACATTTTGCCGGCGCCGGACTGTCTGGCCCATCATCTGGATGCCCATCAAAAATGGAATGCTCATGGGGATGCGGCGGTCCTGGGATTTACCGACTGGGATCGGGAGACCGTTCAAACGACCCGATTCCTTGAGTTTATCAATAGTGATGGCCCTCAATTTGGATATGGTCATTTGAAAGAAGGCGATGATGTTCCATTCACCTGTTTTTATACTTCCCATATTTCGCTGCCTTTGAAAACACTGGGCAATGAGCCCTTCAGTCCTCTGTTTACCGCCTATGGATGGGAAGACGCGGAAGTCGGATATCGCATGACCCGCCAAGGGATGCGGATCGTTTACTGCCCCGGCGCCCGGGCCGCCCATGCCCATCCTATGACGTTAACTTCTTTTTGCAGACGTCAGGAGCAGGTGGGCGAAAGCCTGGAAATGCTTCTGAAAATTCATCCTGAAATGATGGATTCTCCCTTCATGCCCAAACAGGATTACCCGCTGTTCAGCATGCTGGGAGGGGCGTTGCTGCCGTGGGTCCTTCCGCTCCTGAATGCCTTGGACCAAAACATAAACCGGCCGTGGCCGATCGGTTCCTACCGCGCCCTGGCGCGCATGAGCTTTTTGCGCGGGTGGAGAAATTCGCGTAAATGAGTTGCCTTTCCGAAGATAAGGTTATCCTTCCAAAAAGGAGAATCCTGATTCAGCGGCATCCTGATTGATTATGGCATCGTATTTGTGCTATGAGGTTTTTTTAATACCGTGAAAGCGTTTTTTGCTTAGGCATAAACTGGAGGGAAAAACATGAAAACGTTCGTATCTGTTTTGAGGATGTTGGAAAAAGGGAATCAGACTCTTTTTTGTCTGTTTATCCATGTATCGATTGCTTTGGTTTTTATGCTCCTTCCGTATATCTTCGCTTCGGACGCAGCATTTGCCGAGGATCGACTGGTGGTTAAGGATGCATCGGGAAGCGCAACATTCCGTGTTGAAGATGTTGGATATGTTTATACAAAGGCCTTCTATTCGTCTCAGAGCGAAACGCCCGGACTCTGGCTGGATGAAATGGGTTCGGGAAACAAAAGTGCCTTCTTGGTTCTGGATAATCGATGGTTGCAAATACAGCGGAGGGGGCAGGGGTTCGGCGATTATGAAGCATCACCTGTTTTCGTCAGTATCGATGCCCCGAGTCTGTCCATTTTTGTCGCTCCCAATGGTTATGTGGGTTTGGGCGCTGATGCCGTTTATCCCCTGCAGATGGCCAGCGGCGCCCATGTTACAACCGGCGGGGTATGGACCAATGCGTCCAGTCGGGAATATAAACAGGATATCAAATCCCTCACAAAGGACGAAGCCGCGGGGGCGTTGACGGCGCTTCAACCCGTGCAATTCACTTACAAGGCGGATCCCAAAGAAAGGCATGTGGGGTTTATCGCAGAAGATGTCCCGGATCTTGTCGCATCAACGGACCGAAAAGGAATGAGTGCCATGGATGTGGTGGCTGTGCTGACAAAAGTGGTTCAGGATCAGCAGAAAACCATTGCGGAATTATCCAGGAAAGTGGCGGCGCTTGAACAAAAATAACGGATTTCTTTGCTGAAAGATCGTGGGGAGGTGCTCAGAATGAGACGGATATTTTCTCTAACGGGGATCATCTTTTGTCTTTCCCTTGTATTCGCGCTTGGTTTTTCGGCGGAAGGGGCGGATGGAGTTGGGATGGCGCCGGAAGATTTGTCAACAAAGATCATCAACCGTCTGCTTAAGAGTTCCAGGATCATAGCGCCTCAAACCGTTTTAAAGGATTTCATGGAAGAGGACGCCCTGACAACGCGGGTAATTGTGAATCTGCGGGAGACCGAAACACTTGATGCGCTCAGCCGCTTTAAGCAGCCGGATCATCGGGAACGGGTGGCCAACCGTGTCCATGAGCTGTTGGAGCGAGTTCTCCAAACCTTTAGCCCTGCGCAGGTTCAAACAACCTGTCGGTTTAAGTATATGGCCGGTTTTTCCGCCCAGGTTACCCTCGAAGGCCTGGAGGCGCTGGTTGCGGACGTCGATGTCCTTTCGGTTGAAAAGGACCGCCTGCTCTATCCCAACCTGGCCCAGGGAATTCCCCTCATGAACGCATCAACCGTAAGAACCCACTACAATGGTGAAGGGTTGGCGGTGGCCATCTGCGACACGGGCATCGATTATACCCATATTCGTTTGGGAAACGGTGGTTTTCCCAACAGCAAGGTGATTGGGGGTTATGACACGGGGGATGGCGACAATGATCCGATGGACCTGAACGGGCATGGCACGGCCTGTGCGGGCATTGCCGCCGGCGACCTCGGATTTGATGGAGATTATATCGGCGGCGTTGCCTGGGGGGCCAGGCTTTATGCCCTCAAAATTTCCAATGGCAGTGGGGGCAGCGCTTATATTTCAAACATGATTGAAGGCTGGGAGTGGTGTATTGACCATCAGTATGATGACCCTGCTAATCCCATCATGATCATCAGCACCAGCTTTGGGGGCGGTAAGTACAGTGGGTATTGTGATGCGAATTTCACCGCTATGGCTACAGCGGCCGCCAACGCCAAGGCTGCCGGCATGACCCTGTTTGTCTCTTCCGGAAATGATGGTTATTGCAATGCCATAGGGGGCCCTGCCTGTATTTCCCATGTGATTTCCGTGGGTGCGGTTTATGATGCCCCCTTCAGTGCAACTGCCATTGGTTGGTGTGTAGCGGAAGGATCTTGTGTCGAAAAATATCCGACAGTGGGATGTTCTTCCGGATATTACTCTCCGAGCACCCCCGACGCGGATGACGTCGCGGTTTATTCGAATACCTCGCCGTTCCTATCGCTGTTGGCGCCGTCAAACTGGGCGACAACAACGGATACGGGTGGCGGATACTGGAATGCGGCCTATGGTTTCGGCGGCACCTCGGCAGCCTGTCCCTATGCCGCCGGTGCAGCCGCCTGTTTGCAGAATGCCGCCAAGGCCATAACCGGTGCTTTTTTGACGCCGGATCAGCTACAATCACTTCTTATGCGTACGGGTGATGGCATTACGGACCCGAAAGTCGCGATCACCAAACCCAGGGTGAATTTGGGAAACGCCGTGGCATCATTGGGGGTAAACAAGGTCATCTATGTGGAACCTTCTGGAACATGCGGCGGGAATACGCCTTGCTATGCCGGAGTTCAAGATGCCATCAATGCCGCCGGGTCAGGAGAGACCATAAAAATTTCACAGGATGCCGATGCTCAAGCGCTGAGTCTGAATACCGCTAAAGTGCTTACCCTCCAGGGGGGATGGAATTCTGAATTTTCCGTCCGAACATCAGACACGGCTATGACCTCCTTGACCATTGAAAAAGGATCTGTTGCTCTTGAGTATCTGATTCTCCAATAAAGCGCCATGGGCTGGAAGTCGTTTAAGGCATCAGAGGATTTTGAGGTTTGATTATGGATAAAAAATCTAAAATTTATGTTGCGGGGCATCGAGGTCTTGTGGGATCCGCTATCATGCGGCGTCTTAAGGGA
Organism: Desulfatiglandales bacterium; assembly: GCA_963662465.1. Classification (GTDB taxonomy): domain Bacteria; phylum Desulfobacterota; class DSM-4660; order Desulfatiglandales; family Desulfatiglandaceae; genus NaphS2. The sequence goes on along the minus strand of OY759599.1, from coordinate 4,768,086 downwards.
GCGGGGTACGAACACGTTATGTTCAGAACCCATGCGGAACTGGATCTGACCCGACAGGCATCGGTGGAAGCTTTTTTTGAAAAGGAGCGGCCCGATTATATTTTTCTGGCTGCGGCAAAGGTCGGGGGAATCTTGGCTAATGCCTCTTTTCCGGCGGATTTTATATATGGAAATCTGGTCATGGAAACCAATATTATCCATGCCGCCCATCTCTACGATGCAAAAAAATTACTCTTTTTGGGCAGTTCCTGTATTTATCCCAAGCTCTGCCCTCAACCCATGAGAGAGGAACATTTACTTTCCGGGTATCTGGAACCGTCCAACGAGGCCTATGCTGTCGCAAAGATTGCCGGCATCAAGCTGTGCCAGTCCTATAATCGGCAATATGGCGCCCATTTCATCAGCCTGATGCCCACCAACCTTTATGGTCCGGACGACAATTTTGATCTGAAAACATCGCATGTTCTCCCGGCGTTGATCCGAAAGTTTCATGAAGCAAAAAGTGCCGGCAATGCCTTCGTGGAAATATGGGGAACGGGAAACCCCAGACGCGAGTTCTTGTACGTGGACGATTTGGCTGATGCATGTCTCTTTTTGATGAACCATTATGAGGAAACTCAAATCGTTAATGTGGGGGTCGGCAAGGATTTGGCTGTTCGGGACTTGGCCGAGATGGTCGCCAAGGTCGTACAATTCAAGGGGGAACTCCGGTTTAATCCGACTAAACCGGATGGAACCCCCCTCAAGCGATTGGATATCTCTAAACTGACGGCTCTGGGCTGGCAAGCGAAAATGCCGCTGGAGGAAGGGATCAAAAACACCTATGATTGGTATGTATCTCGCCAACAGTCTCTCCAATGAACGCCTTAGATATTATTATTGTCAATTATAACAGTACCGAAGAACTGTTATGTTGCATCAGGTCCCTGTATGATTGTTCGCCCGGTGTTCCCTTTTTGATTCACGTTCAGGACAATGCTTCCAAAAACGAGGAGGTGAGTTGCATAACAAGGGATTTTCCGGAAGTGCGGCTCATCAAAAACCGCCGAAACCTGGGATTTGCAAAGGCCGTCAACAACGCCTTGAAGCAGGGATCGGCCCCTTATATTTTGATTCTGAATCCCGATACCCTTGTTCAGCCCGGTCTTCTTTCAGATGCCATGGGACACATGGAAGATCATCCGGATGTGGGCATCCTGGGTCCCATGATTTTTGACGCGGACGGCGCCATTCAGGGGTCCGCAAGGGCCTTTCCAAATCTCCTCACGGCACTTTTCGGGCGAAAATCCATTCTTTCTAAAATATTCCCAAACAATGCGATTACACGGGAAAATATCCTGACGGCCCGAAGCGACGGCATGACCCCGATGGAAGTGGACTGGGTTTCAGGCGCATGCATGTTGGTGCGAAGAGAGGCCGTTAACCATGTGGGTCCTCTGGATGATAAGTTCTTCATGTACTGGGAGGATGCCGACTGGTGCCGACGGATGTGGCAAAAAGGATGGAAGGTGGTCTATTTTCCGAGTTCTTCCGTAATGCACTATGTGGGCGTTAGCAGCGAAACAAACATATTCCGGTCTGTTTTTGAATTTCACAGAAGCATCTATCGTCTCTTCGAGAAGCATGCCAATGCGCCTTACGTACTCCTGAAGCCGTTTGTTTTTTGGGGAATCATTTATCGTTTTTTCTTTGTTTTTATCTCTCAATTGGGTCGCAAGTACTTTCGACGACCCAAAAAACACGCGCCACGGAAAAGCGTATTGAAAGTTCGGAAGGCAAATGATCTCAGCATCAGAGTGTTACGGTTCATTGCGCGACTTAACATCGGAGGACCTTCCATCCATGTGCATTTATTGACCACCGGACTTGACAAAAAAAAGTTCCATTCAACCCTGGTTACGGGAAAGATTTCTCCCCGGGAAGGAGATATGGGCTACCTCTTTCAATCTTCGGGGGAAAAACCGATCATTATTGAAGAACTGCAGCGCGAAATTAGTCCCCTGATGGACATCATGGCATTCCTGCAAATTTTAAGACTCCTGGGCCGCGAAACCCCTGATATTGTGCATACCCATACGGCCAAGGCGGGAACCATCGCCAGATTGGCCGTCATGGTGTATAATCGATTTACCCATGCCTGCACCCATACGGTGCATACATTTCACGGCCATGTGTTTGCAGGTTATTTCTCTCCAACCAAATCGTTGATGTTTATCTGGATCGAGCGTTTTTTGGCCGGGTCAACCGATGTGATTGTGGCCATCAGCCGAAGCCAGAAAGAAGACCTCAGTCAAAAATTTCGCATTGCGCCGGCAGCTAAAATCGAGGTTATTCCCCTCGGTTTTGATTTGAGCCCTTTTCTGAAGAATTCCTCGGAAAAAGGGCGGTTTAAAAAGTCATTGGGGTTTTGCCGTAATGTCCTTCTGGTAGGGATTGTCGGTCGCCTGGTTCCCATTAAACACCATGTCCTTTTTCTGAACATGGCCAGGATGTTCCTTGACGAATACCCCGATATTGACGTGAAGTTTGTTCTGGTAGGGGATGGAGAACTTCGGGATGCATTGAAATCCCATGCCGAAAGGAAAGGGTTGACGCAACACGTTTATTTTTGCGGCTGGCGGCGGGATTTGCCGGATGTCTACGCTGATCTGGATGTCCTGGCGCTGACCTCTGAAAATGAGGGAACGCCCGTATCCATTATTGAGGCCATGGCTGCCGGTACGCCGGTGATTTCCACGGATGCGGGGGGCGTTCAGGATCTTCTGGGGCCTGGAAACGAAGCCTCCGACCCAGCAGGATTTGCTGTCTGTGAAAGGGGCATCCTTTGTCGCAAGAACGATGCGGAAGGTTTTGCAAGGGGTTTGAAATACCTGGTGGAGATGGATAAATGCCAAAAGGACGCAATGGTCGGAAACGCCAGGGATTTTGTAAACAAAACCTTTTCGGAGAAGCGGCTGCTCCAGGATATGGAAACCCTTTACATGAAAATAATGCAACACCCTTCCGGAAAAGATGACGTGCCGGGTGGGGGCCGACCTGTGTGTCTGTCCGACTGAATAAATCGCATATGGCTTTTGAAATCACATCATGGGTGCGGCGCATATCCAACTTGAAATCCGAGGCCCTGTGGGTATTTATAGGACAATTGGGCACGGCCCTGGGAGTCGTTCTCGGCGTGAAAATCCTGACGCATGTCCTCGATCCGGCCGAATTCGGAAGAATGGCCCTGGCAAACACGGTTGTGCTCCTTGTGGGCGCCAATATTTTCGGTCCCATAGGCCAAGGATTCATGCGCTTCTGGTCCATATGTCAAGATCGGAACCAGAAGGATGAGTTTTTGCTCCTAACAGATCGCTTTGCCGGACGTTTGGTCTTATTTACGCTAAGCGTAAGCCTCATACTGGTTTTCATTTGTGCTGCCACGGGATGGCCTCGATGGATTGTGCTCATGACCCTTTCGTTAATCGCAGGAGGCATCACGGGGTATTTTGGCCTCAGGCTTTCGCTGTTTCTGGCGGCGCGAAATCGCAAAATTGTGGCCCTTGTTAATACGGGCAATGCGCTTTTGAAACCGGTTATGGCCCTGTTTTTCGTAATTGCCCTGTTTAACAATGCGGATTGCGTCATCTTGGGGTATGTCATCACCGCCTTCCTGGCGGCTTTGATGGTGGAACATCTTTACAAAAAGACCTTTCGTCCTGTATCTTTTGACCCTTCGGTTGGGCGGAAAAAAAAGCCGGGTACCGATGCAGAAGCTGGGCTTGGAAAGGAGATTCTCGCCTTTTCATGGCCGTTTTGCATCTGGGGGATCGTCGGTTGGGTTCATCAATCCTGCGACAGATGGTCCCTACAAGCTTTCCATGGCGCCGATGTGGTGGGCGCCTTTTCGGTCGTTTCCGTTTTGGCGGCATATCCCCTTATTTTTGGCGCCAATTTATTGAGCAACCTCTTTGTCCCAATCGCATACCAACGGGCGGGCAATTTGGACTGCCCGGGCTCGGTTCAATCGGCCAATGGTATCCTTTATTTGATGACCGGCCTTTATATTATCTGGGCAATCGGGATTATTTTTTGTTTTGCTTTTTTTCACTATAGAATTGTCCTTCTCACGAGTAATCTCAAATATGTGACATTTTCGGCCCTATTGCCCGGCCTGGCTTCGGCCTGGGCGTTTTTTTACTTGGGTCAGGTTTTTTCAGGTTTTGGTCTCCTGGCAAAACGTTCAAAACAATATATTTTTCCCATAATTGTTTCCGCTTTTGTTGCCGCCGTCTCTACCTTTTTTTTGTCAAAGCATTACGGACCTGAAGGTGTGGTATGGGGCTTGGGAATTTCCGGATTTGTTTACGCCGCATGGTTTATGGGGATCGGCATTCGATTAACCCGTGGCGCAAAGCTATTGTGTCGCCGGCAGGGCCGGAATAATGAATCCAGAGGTGGCAATTCCTGATGTCCCCCTTGAGAAGACCCATAATGACCTTAAGAAGGCTTTTGGACAATAAATACCAGCGCAACGACTGGATCGAAGAACAGTTAAGTCTTCTTCCGGCAAACACCACAATTCTGGATGCCGGATGCGGCAGGCAGCCGTATCGCAACGTTTGCGAGCACCTCAATTATTATGCACAGGACTTTGGACGGTACGAAAAAGATGAAAAAGATTCCCTGACAGCGGGAAAGGATCCTTATGTATACGGAAGGCTCGACTACACGGGTAATATTTGGGCGATCGATGAAAAAGATGCCTTCTTTGATACAATTTTATGCACGGAGGTACTTGAACATATCCCCTACCCCAATCGAGCGGTAAAGGAATTTTCAAGGTTGCTGAAACCAGACGGGACGTTAATCCTCACAGTGCCGGCAAACGCCCTTCGTCACATGGACCCCTACTTCTATTTTGCCGGGTTCAGTGATCGATACCTGTCGTTCCTTTTGAAGGAACATGGTTTTCAGGATGTCGTGATCACGCCCGTTGGCAGTTATCACGCCTGGCTCATGGTCGAGGAAACGCGATCTATTCGCTCCGAAGGAATTCTTGCGCTCATGGCGTTGTTTCCGGCTTTCCTTTATCATTATTTAAGACAACGGCATCCCAGCCAAAAAGAGGTGAATACGCTCTGCTTCGGATACCACATCACCGCTGTCAAAAAAGACAAAGGACCGATCAAATGAAGCTCCGTTTTTCAGTGATGCTTAAGAATTTAAAGGAGTTGATGGATCCGAGGAATCTCCTTTGTGCGCCTTCTGAAATCGCTCTTTACATGAAAGACAAAGAGCAGTTTAGACGGGAATACCGAGGGGATTATCCCATCCGGACCTTGCCGGTTTTATTTGAGCGAAAAAAGAAAAGCATTTTTGACCCCCATTATGTTTATCAAGCCTACTGGGCTACCCAAAAAATTGTGGCATTACCCTCTGCCGGACAACACGTGGATATCGCCTCACATGTGCAGTTTGCAGCCCAGTTGTCCGCATTTTGTCCTGTCATTCAAGTAGAGTTTCGTCCACCCGAAATAGAACTTTCGTCCTATTGGAGGCTGTCAGGAGATATCCATCGGCTTCCCTTTCGCGATTCAAGTGTTTCTTCCCTCACATGTTTGCACGTCATCGAGCACCTGGGTTTGGGTCGATACGGCGATCCGTTGGATACTGATGGTTGCTGGAAAGGCATGCTGGAGCTTCAACGAATTACGGCGCCCAAAGGGAACCTGCTTCTTTCCGTTCCCGTGGGGCGAAAGGCCCTTTATTTTAATGGCGGTTACGTGTTTGACGCTCATGATATTCCAAACACCTTGAGGAACTTGGACCTTTTGGCATTTTCATATGTAAACGATGACGGGCGGTTTGTGGAATCTGGAAATCTGGACGAAACCAATGATATGCTTTATGCACTCGGGCTCTTTCATTTCAGAAAACCGATCTGAAACCCCCTTTGATGTCAGCATCCCTTAAATGCTGAACTCTTTGGTGATGTGTATGTGCGCTTCTGCGCCTAAACGGACATCCTCAGGCATCAAGGTTGCACTGTGAAAATCCTGTGTGTTTTCGGAAAACATCAATATGGAGATCCCTCTCGGGGGCTGGGAACGGAGTATGCCGCCTTCGTGCCTTCCCTTAAGAACCTGGGCCATGAAGTGATCCATTTTGAATCGTGGGATCGGCGATTTTACCCGGATTTTGCGGTGTTGAACAAGCATCTGCTGACCACAGTCGAGCGTGAAAGGCCTCAGGTGATTCTCGCTGTTCAGCTCAACTACGAAGTATGGACTGAAACCCTTAACACCCTAAAAGACTATAGTTCGGTGGCAACCATCTGCTGGACCACAGACGATTCCTGGAAATACCGGGAAGTATCGCGCTTCATCGGAAAAGCTTACCATGCTATGACAACAACCTACCCTGAAACCATTCCCTTCTATCATCGGGACGGAATCTTTAATGTACTGCTAACCCAATGGGCGACAAATGGTACAAATCTGAAAGCGCCATTAAAAGCGAAGGAATGTATTTACCCGGTTACTTTTGTGGGTGCGGCACATGGAAACCGAAAACAGCAAATCAAATATTTAAAGTCCCTCGGTGTGGCGGTGGCATGTTTCGGGTACGGATGGCTTTCCGGTCCGGTGCCGAGCCAAGATATCCCGAAAATCATGCGTGAATCAGTGATCAGCCTCAATTTCTCCAACGCAAGCGGAAGGGGCGGGAAACAGATTAAAGCCAGAACCTTTGAAGTTCCCGGCGCCGGGGGATTTTTGCTGACCGAATACACGCCTGGCCTTGAGGCCGTCTACACCATTGAGAAGGAAATCGACGTTTTTCACAATCCGAAAGAACTTGCGGATAAAATCAAATACTACCTCTCTCACTTCGACAAACGGGATCAAATTGCCTTAGCCGGTTATGAACGAACCCGGTCGGATCATACCTATGAAGACCGCTTAAGAAAGGTCCTTGACTTCGTTCTATTGGCAAAGGGTCACGGGGCAATAGACGAACCAGAGCGCTTGTGGACTTCCTTTGGTCAAATATCGCGGGACCATGCCATGAATTTCGGATTGCGGTTTCTGCGTCAGGCGCTGGTGTTTCCCGCCATGTTGGTTTGGGGGAAAGCACGTGGTCCCCGCGCTGCTCGAAGACTGGTCTTTGAGCTGAGCTGGCGTTTTTTCGGCAAAAAAACTTTTACGGCATCGGGCTGGCCCGGCCGCATGTTTCCGGAGCAATAGATTGCAGCAGCCCCTGATCAGTATCGGCATGTCCGTCCATAACGGTGAAAAAGAGCTTCTTCCCACCATCCGTTCCCTTCAAAACCAGACCCATCACCATTGGGAATTGATTCTTATGGATGACGGTTCAACAGACCACACGGTTCGGCTTGCCCGGAATATGGACGATTCGAGAATCCAGGTGTATTCAGATGGGCGAAACAGGAAGCTTCCCACTCGCCTGAATCAGTGCGTGTCATTGAGCCGTGGAAAATACTTCGCACGCATGGACAGCGGTGATCTGGCCTATCCCGAACGGTTGGCGAAACAGGTGGCGTACCTGGAAAGCCACCCCGAAATTGATCTACTGGCCAGTCGCATTATCATTTTTGCAGAAGACGGCCGGATCATCGGCACCTACACCTTCAATCAAACCCATAAGGAAATCTGCAACCGCCCAATATCCGGGTTCTATTTTCCCCATCCCACCTGGATGGGCCGAACAGACTGGTTTCGTAAATACCCCTATCGGGTTGACATGAACAAATCCCAGGACCAGGAAATCCTGCTGCGCACCTACAGAATCTGTCGGTTTGCCTGTCTGCCCAACATTTTGCTGGGGTACCAAAAAAATTCCCTTTCACTGGAAAATATTTTGAAAAGTCGGTATTATTTTTCAAAGGCATTGATCATCCGATCTGTCCTGGACAAAAATTATTTCCTGGCCTCAGGCGTTTTGGAGAATATCATAAAAGCCCTGATCGAGACTTTTGCCATCACGACAGGACTCAATTACCGAATTCTGCGGCACCGCTCCATTCCGGTAGATCCGCGGGAAATCAGGCGTTGGCGGCAGGTTTGGAAAAATTGCCAAAAAGATTATGACAAAAACAAGGCTTAAAGGAAAGGCGTAAGGGTGTATGTGCGGCATTACAGGTTTCATTTCAAAGCTTAATTTCAAGCGATTGCAGGCATCTTTACCCGAAAGTCTGCTGACGCTGTCCCACCGGGGCCCCAATGATTCGGGTCTTTTTTTTGATGAAAAACATGGACTGGGGCTGGGACATCGACGGTTGTCGGTGATCGACCTTTCTGAAGCCGGCCGTCAGCCCATGGCAAGCGACGATGGCCGGGTTCAAATCGTCTATAATGGCGAGGTGTATAACTTCAAGGAAATTCGAAAGACCCTGAAAGGTCTGGGACATTTCTTTCGAACCGATACCGACACGGAGGTGATTCTCACTGCCTACCGACAATGGGGCATGGATTGCCTGAAGCGCTTTACGGGCATGTTTGCTCTGGCCCTGTGGGATGAAACGGAGGAATGCCTTTTTTTGGCCAGGGATCGTCTGGGAATCAAACCCCTGTTCTATTATTTGGCGCCGGAAGCCCTTTTTTTTGCATCGGAACTGAAAGCCCTTATGGGACTTTCCGGATTTCCCAGAGACCTGGACCCTGGTGCGATCCCCCTCTTTTTGCATTACCAGTATATCCCCGCCCCCCGGACGGTCTTTAAAAATACCTTCAAGCTTTTGCCCGGTCATTTTGCCCGGTTCCATCAGGGCGATCTGACGATAAACTCCTACTGGGCCCTGCCTGATCACCAGGGGGATGCGCCAATGCCCATTCAACGGGAAGTGGATGCTCTGGAAGAGCTGGACCGCCTTTTGACGGACGCGGTGTCCGATCGATTGATCAGCGATGTGCCGCTGGGGGGGCTTTTAAGTGGCGGCATTGATTCATCAATTGTGGCGGCCCTGATGCGGAAAGTGAGCAATGCCCCCGTCAAGACCTTCAGCATCGGCTTCAATGAGCCAGGGTTTAATGAGGCGCCCTGGGCCGCAAAAGTGGCCGAACACCTGAAAACGGACCACACCGCGTTTTATGTGACCCCCGGGGACGCTTTAGCAGTCATCCCCCGTCTGCCGGAAATCTATGACGAACCCTTTGCCGATGCGTCCGCAGTGCCCACATTCCTGGTTTCAAAACTGGCCCGTTCCCGGGTGACTGTAGCCCTTTCAGGAGACGGGGGGGACGAGCAATTCGCGGGCTATGTCCGCTATTGGAGTACCCGGGCTATGGCCGAGATGTTTCAACGGATGCCGGAAAGGATCAGAAATCCCCTGGGATCAGCACTGGCGAAAATTCCCGCTTCCTGGGTGGAACGATGCTACATGCCTTGGCGGCACTCTCTTCCCCAGCGGTTCAATGTGGCTAATTTCCCCGACAAGTGGCAAAAATTGGTAAATCTCATGCAGGGGGGAGATCTCCAGTCCCTCTACCGGATGACCATTCAACTGTGGTCACGGGATATGATGTCGGATCTTCTTCATGGGGATCTTGTGGAGAGCCAATATGAAGAAGCGTTCAGGGACACGGAAGGTTGGCCCATCCTTAGTCGGCTCATGCGGGTGGACCAGAAAACCTACCTTCCCGATGCCATGTTGACCAAGGTGGATCGGGCCAGCATGGCTGTAAGCCTGGAGGTTCGCGTGCCGCTCCTGGACCACCGGGTGGTGGAATTCACATCTTGTCTGCCGGATCATTTGAAATATCGGAAGGGCAGGGGGAAATATCTTCTTAGAAAACTACTGTCGCGCTATGTACCGGAGACCCTTTTTGAACGACCCAAGATGGGATTTGGCGTGCCCATTGAAAGATGGTTTCGAGGCGAGTTGAAAGAGATGCTTTCGGATTACCTGTCCGTGGATCGATTGAAAAAAGAAGGGCTCTTCGATCCTGACCTCGTTGAGGCACAACGAAAGGAACACCTTTCCGGTCGGGCCAACCACTGTTATCGGCTGTGGGCCCTTCTCATGTGGGAATTGTGGCGGGAAAGGTGGTGTTGAAGGGAAAATGAGATATCATCCGTGAACCACTTTATTCACCGGTTGGCTTTCACGTAACAACTTCGAATCAGCTCAAAATGATTTTGATGGGTCCTGATTTTCCACCAGATGTGGCCATATTTCTCGACATTCCATCGAGGACGCAACCCGTCCTCACGACCGTTCAAGATGCCCCTCACATTGTCTATGCCGCTTCCCGAATAAGGACCGTCGTGGGTGCCCCCCAGCCAGTTTTCCGGTTTAGCTGCCTCTTCCGACCATGAAAAGGGATCGGAAAAGAGGAATTGAGTCTCCGCGGGTGTTGCCACACGGTTCATTTCCTTGAGATGTTTCAAGGGCATGGAAACTTTATCCACAAGATTCAGAGAGGCAAGGGAAGAAAAGGTCTCGGATCTGAAGGGCAATGCCATGGCATCTGCCACCAGGAATTCCATATTCGCACTTTTCCATTGTTCAGGCAGAACCACTTTTGTTTTTTGGGTCACAAAGCCTTCCTCTTGCAATTGGATTTCTTTTTCCCGTTTGAGCATCAATTCCCTGGCCGTTTGAATAAAGGAATGGGAATTATCGATGCCGATAACAAACTCATTTTTTCGGCTCAGTTCAAAGGTGAAGCGGCCTACGGCGGAACCCGCGTCAATAGCGATTCCGGATGAGGGTCGCATTAGATCGTTCCAGTCTTGGTAGGCTGCTGAAGCATTTTCGTCCTGCAGGAGATCTCCGTAATGACTCCACATGTAGGATGAGAGAACCGATGCCGCTTCATATTTTGAAGGGGGCTTCCGATTTTCATGGGATGAAGCCGGATCCAGGAAGGCAATGCCGTTTTTTATTGAATATTCCCTGCCGCAGTATACACATGATAAGGACCCTTCAATAATATCGTCGTTCTTTTCCGCTTTGATGTTTGGCTGTAATTTCCGTTCTTCGGGGAGGCATGAAGGGCAGATCAGCATTTCCAAAAGTCTTTTTTTCATATAAAAACCTCTTTTATGGAGCGACGTGTCACTTTTAAAAAATAAAAATTTTTAGTATATATGAATTCATACTATTCATCAAGGATAAAAACACTGACGGTTTTCCCCCTTTCATCTAAAATGGCGTCATTTCCGATTTTTCTTGACAGGGAATTCGATTTTCACTAAATTCCTTCCGTAATTATAATGTGGCTATAATATAGCGCTGAGACATATTGATGGATCTCCATATTGATGGATTATACTCTTGGGAAGAGGGAAAACATAATGAAACTTAAAGATAAAATCGCTTTGGTGACCGGTAGTAGCCGAGGCGTGGGAAGAGCCGTCGCCCTTGGATTTGCAGCGGAAGGTGCAAAGGTGGTGGTGAATTATACCTCCAATGAAAAAGCCGCCATGGAGGTGGTTGACGCTATTAAAGCCCTGGGGAGCGACGCCATCGCCGTCAAAGCGGACGTGGCGAAAAAAGAAGAGGCGGAGAACCTGGTTGGGGCCGCGGTGGAGGCCTTTGGAAGGCTGGATATCCTCGTGAACAACGCGGGATTCACCCGGCCCTCGTTGATGCTGAAGATGACCGAGGACCAATGGGATCAGGTGGTGGATATTCACCTGAAAGGCGCATTTCTCTGTGCTCAGGCCGCCGGCATTCGGATGAAGGAACAGAAAAACGGAAAGATTATCAACGTCACCTCCGTGGCAGGTCTCGTGGGAACCGTGGGGCAGGTCAATTACAGCGCGGCAAAGGGCGGCCTTCTCAGCATGACCAAGTCTATTGCGCGGGAGTTGGCGCGATATAACGTTTGCTGCAATGTCATCAGCCTGGGGATTGTGGCCACCGATATGACGGAGAAGATTCGATCCGATGAAAAACTGAACGAAATTTATATGAACCGGATCCTTTTGAAACGTTTTGCCGAACCCAAAGACATTGCGCCGGCTTTCGTGTTTCTGGCGTCCGATGACAGCGATTACATTACAGGCCAGCTGCTGTGTGTTGACGGGGGCTATGGCATGATCTAGTCAAGACCGGCAGCATAACCACTTATGATAACCAATAAGGAGGATTACAATGGCAATACCCGATAAAATCCAAACTTGGCAGATGGTTCAGCCCACAATGCGCAACCGGGAAACAGGCGAAGTGACCCCCGGTAAACTTGAAAAAACGGAAATACCCGTTCCCGCGCTTCAGCCCGACGAGGTTTTGGTGGAAGTGGCCGGCTGCGGCGTGTGTCACACGGACCTTGGATATTTTTATGACGGCGTACCCACGGTTTCCAAACCCCCGTTGACATTAGGGCACGAAATTTCCGGCACCGTTGTTGATGGAGATAAAAAGTGGCTGGGAAAAGAGGTTATTATCCCAGCGGTGATGCCCTGTCGAAAGTGCATTCTCTGCAAGACCGGCCGGGGAAATCGGTGCCTCGCCCAGAAAATGCCGGGCAACAGTATCGGACTCTATGGTGGTTTTTCAAGCCATATACCGGTTCCAAGCATTGATCTTTGCGAAGTGGGGAAGCGGGGAGACATGCCCCTTTCCCATTTGGCTGTCGTCGCCGATGCCGCGACCACGCCTTACCAGGCGGCCAAAAGGGCCGACCTGCAGCCGGGCGACAATGTCGTGGTGGTTGGAATTACCGGCGGTGTGGGTCAATATATGGGGCAGGTGGCCAAGGCATTGGGGGCAAAAACCGTCGTTGGGATCGCCAGAAATCAGGAAAAACTGGATCGGGCCCTTAACTTTGGGGCCGATTTCGTCATCAACTCCACAGGCAAGGATGCCAGGAGCGTGTCCAAGGAATTCAAGGGGATATGCAAAGAAAACGCCCTCCCCAATTTTGGATGGAAGATTTTTGAAGTGACCGGGTCGAAGGGTGGTCAGGAGATTGCGTTGACCCTGCTTGGATTCACCGGCAAATTAATTGTGGTGGGATTCGGCATGGCCAAGACGGAATATGCCATTGGTCGTCTGATGGCCTTTGATGCCGAGATGATCGGTACCTGGGGATGTCTTCCCGAGTATTATCCAATTGTGCTGAATATGGTTCTGAGCGGCAAGATCAATATGGAAGAATTTGTTGAAGTTCGCCCCATGAGTACCATTGCCGAGACATTTGCCGAGGCCCATAAAACGCCGCCCATGAAGCGGATTGTACTGACCCCCGATTTTTAGGGGTGGTCTTTAGTCAACCGTACAAAACCAAACAACATCAAAAGAAAAGATAAAGGAGATAACAGCATGGCTTTAGAATGGATGCCGAGAGAAAATGGAAAGAAGGATCACGCTCTTCACACGGATGTTCACTGGGGCACGGACGCCCCCTGCGTGGTCTATGAGAAACGTCCCTTGACCGATCCCAAGGGCAATGTGGTGGATGGCCTTTATGTGTCCTGGATTCGCTTGAATAACCCCAAACAGTACAACTCCTATACGACGGAAATGGTCAAAGGGGTCATTGCGGGTTTTGAAAATGCTTCCCTGGATCGCAGCGTCGTTGCCGCCGTATTCACCGGAACGGGACCCTACGCCTTTTGCACCGGCGGAAATACCAAGGAATACAGCGAGTTTTACAGCCTGAGGTCCGATGAATACGGTCAGTACATGGAACTGTTTAACCATATGGTGGATGCCATTCTGGCGTGCAAAAAACCGGTTATCAGTCGGGTTAACGGGATGCGTGTGGCGGGTGGCCAGGAAATCGGCATGGCCTGCGACCTCGCCATTTCGTCGGATCTGGCTATTTTCGGTCAGGCGGGACCCAGGCACGGTTCGGCGCCCGATGGCGGTTCCTCGGACTTTTTGCCATGGTATCTGGGAATTGAAGATGCCATGTGGAACTGCGTCTCCTGTGAAATGTGGTCCGCCTATAAAATGAAAGCGAAAACCCTGATCAGCAAGGTGGTTCCGGTTTTGAAGGTCAATGGCGAATGGGTCAGAAACCCCATGATCATCACCGACAAGTATGTGGATGGCGGCGAAGTGGTTTACGGTGAGTATAAAACCGGTCCTGAAGCCAAGGAAGCCCGTGCGTTTGTGAAAGAGCATCAGCCCAACGCGGATTTTGAATTGCTGGACAAAGAGGTTGACAAGATTGTATGGACCTTTGCCAACTTGTTTCCCGGCTGCCTGATCAAATCCATTGACAGCATCCGTGCCAAGAAAAAATTCTTCTGGGATTATTCCAAAAACTACAACCGGCACTGGCTGGCGGCCAATATGGGTGGAGAAGCCTTCCTCGGTTTCGGCGCCTTCAATACCAAACGGATTACCGGTCAGGATACCATCAATTTCCTGAAGTTCCGCCAGGACATCGCGGAATGCAAGACTTGGGACATGGATATGTTCGCCAATGCCATGGGAACGCCCAAGGAGTAGTTTCTCCAAAATAACACGAATCATAAACGGCAGGCAGGTCCATGAACAGGCCCGCCTGCCGTTCTTTTTTTATAAGGAGCGCGTGTTCTATGGGATACCAACATATAGAAGTTCAGGTTGAAAATGGTTTGGGGACCATCACGTTAAACAGGCCCCCGGTGAATATTTTAAACATCGCTATGATGGAAGAAATTAATGGGGTACTCTCATCATGGCAGGGCGAAAAGGATCTGAAGGCAGTGCTTTTTGATGCCAAAGGGAAATGCTTTTCCGCGGGCGTGGATGTGGGAGAACACATGGGAGATATGGCGCCGAAAATGATCGGCGCTTTTCACAGGATGTTCCGCCTTATGGAGACTTTAGGCATTCCGACTATGGCATCCGTATACGGGTCCTGCCTGGGGGGTGGATGCGAACTGGCCATTTTTTGCGACCTGGTTATTTCTTCCGAAGATGCCAAATATGGCCAGCCTGAAGTCCAGGTGGGGGTGTTCCCCCCCATAGCCGCTCAGATTATGCCCCGTATTATCGGTCGAAAAGCCGCCATGGATCTGATACTGTCGGGAAGGATCATCTCGGCTGAAGAGGCCATGGGGATGGGGTTGATCAACAAAGTTGTCACAAAAGACGACTTGGGTTCCGCCACACGGGATTTTCTGAAACCCTATCTCCGATTGAGCGCCGAAGTTCTGAGAAAAACAAAAAAGGCCATTACGGCAGGGTTGATGGACGATTTCGAACCTTCCCTCAAAGTAATTGAAGATATCTACTTAAACGAACTCATGCCCACGGCGGATGCGCAAGAAGGTCTGAATGCTTTTCTGGAAAAACGAAAACCGGTATGGAAAAACGGATAAACCGAAGCAGTTTATTGACCTGGGGTTTTTAGTTGACAAAGGCATGTGGCTATATTATGCCTTCACTTTCGCGTCGGATAAGACGCTTGGAATATCGCGATTGAATCGCGAGAAAATTCACTCAAGTTCTTGCAAAGGATTTTGTCATGACCGCCAACGAAATACTCGATATGTTGTATGGAACCCTCCATACAACCGGAATTTACAATTTTCAATGGAATATTGTGATCATGTGGTGCGTGGGGAGTTTGTTCATATATCTGGCCATTGTTAAAAAATTTGAACCCCTTCTCTTGCTCCCCATCGGTTTTGGAATTTTTATCGTCAACTTTCCCCTGGTCCCCCTGATGGGCTATTCTAGTAATGGTCATCCTCTTCTTTTGGAGGTATTTTACAAGTATGGGCTCAAATGGGAAGTCATTCCCTGCGTCATTTTTCTGGGGTTGGGCGCTATGACCGACTTTGGCCCCCTTATTGCCAACCCCAAGACCCTCCTCATCGGCGCTGGCGCACAATTGGGTGTCTTCATTACCTTTACCGGTACGGTGCTGGTGGGTTTTACCTTGAAGGAGGCCGCCTCCGTCAGCATCATCGGCGGCGCCGACGGCCCCACTACCATCTATTTAACTCAGCATCTGGCGCCTCAGTTGCTCGGTGCCAATGCGCTGGCGGCCTATTCATACATGGCCATGGTGCCCCTGATCCAGCCGCCGCTCATGAAAATGATGACGAATCCGGAAGAAAGAAAGATCCGCATGCATCAGTTAAGGCCGGTTTCGCGTCAGGAAAAAATTCTTTTTCCCCTTGTTACCTCAGGCATCATCGCACTTCTGGTGCCCTCCGTGATTCCGCTCATGGGTATGTTCATGCTCGGAAACCTCATGAAAGAAAGCGGCGTGGTGGAACGATTGGTCGGAACGGCCAAGGACTCCCTGATGAACATCGTTACCATATTCCTGGGCGTTTCGGTGGGCGCTACCATGCAGGCGGATAAGTTTCTGAGCTGGAAACCGCTCTTCATCTTTAGTCTGGGGTTGGTGGATTTTGCCGTTTGTACCATCGGCGGTATTGTTACCGTTAAAATCATGAATCTTTTTCTGAAGGACAAGATTAATCCCCTGATCGGTTCCGCCGGTGTTTCCGCGGTGCCCATGGCGGCAAGGGTTTCGCAAATGCAGGGGCTCAGATATGACCGGACGAACCATTTGCTGATGCACGCCGTGGGGCCGAACCTCGCGGGCGTTATCGGTTCCGCGGCGGCGGCCGGCATGTTCATCGCCATGTTTGACTAACCTTTGGCGTAGTAAAACCATGTGGCAAGGCAATGATGCTAAAAACTCGATTTACAAAGGGTAAGCAAATGAAAAAAACAGCACTCTTACTATTAATTTTGTTGATGTTTCCCGTGGCTTCAAATGCGGAAGACTTCCTGGGTGCGCCCGTCGTAAGCCAGGGCAAGGAAAATTTGAGAACCGATGTTCGCCTGGAGATGAAATCGTCTCTTTCCCACGACGCGGTGGTTTTATTTTACAGGGAACAACTGAAGAACGAATCGAACATCAAGTTTCGAGACTGGAAAGATGCCACTTATATTGAAGATGATGGGGCGCGCCCCTGGCATTCCATTACTATCTCAAAGGATGAAAAAGACGGGGCCACCATTGTTATTATCAAAGACAACTGGACATGGATTATCGGGACCCTTGTTTTGCGGTATATCGGCGTATTTGTGGTCTTGATGATTGTCTTTGTGGGAATGGTTGTTTCCGGGAAAATCATCTCCGCGTTTGTCGGACGGGCGGAGGCAAAAAAAGCCGCGGCATAGGCAGCATCGAAAAACCCATCAAAAACAAAAGGCTTCCATATTAAATATGGAGGCCTTTTGTTTGGGCTATGGCTTTATTCGGGGGATACAATCCCACTCCCAAGCGAAACGGCGTCGCCCGACAAGCGTATAAAAATGCGCTACTCCAGCGTGATCAGGACGCCTTCCGCTTCAACCGTATCCCCTTTATTGCACTTTACCTCTTTAACCGTACCCGATGCTTCCGCCACAACCGGCAACTCCATTTTCATGGCTTCGAGGATCACCACTTCATCACCGTCGCTTACCGCATCTCCCGGCTTTACCTTCACATCAAGAACTTTTCCCCCCATGGGGGCAATAATCTCACTCACAGCCAACACCTCCTTATTCATCATTTCAATTGATTACGTGTACTACAAACTTTTTCGCCTAAAAAGAGCGTGCAAATCAATACGGATCAAACTTTTCAGAAAGCATTGAACAGTGCGGATCTTCATGACGCTCCAACAGCAAACACATATAACATGGTATCTCCGCTTCTTGTCAAGAACAATATCAGCCGGTTCTAACAAAATAGCGTCCTTGACAGAAACGAGCAAATTATTTATCTTCCGACAACTGTTTATTAAAATTAAAAAATCGCCAAACATTGGAGACAAATGGGTTAGCTGTTTCATTTTTGGGAGAACCAAAATGCCGGAATTCAAATGGGTTGCTGAGACCAAAAAGGGTAAAACCATCCGCGGTGAAGTTGAAGCCGCCGATGAAAAGATGGCCAGACTGCAGCTGAAACGGCGCAATCTCAAAATCAAAAAGATCAAACAAAAGCCAAAAGATCTTTTTGCAAGCGTCTCGTTTATGCAGCCGAAAATAACCAGTAAAGACCTCGTTATTTTCACCCGACAGTTTTCGACCATGATTGATGCCGGTCTTCCGCTGGTACAGGGGCTTACCATACTGGCCGACCAGATGGAGAACAAAACCTTCAAAGGCATTTTGAAGGAGGTCGTCACCGATGTGGAGGGCGGCGCCAGTCTGGCTGAATCACTCCAGAAGCACCCCAAGGTGTTTGACGGTCTTTTCGTGAATCTGGTGGCGGCCGGCGAGGTTGGCGGGATACTGGACACTATTTTGCAGCGACTGGCCACGCATATCGAAAAAGCGCAAAAACTGAAATCGAAAATCAAGAGCGCCATGACATACCCGGCTATTGTTGTGTCCATCGCCGTTCTGGTCATCGCCGTCATCATGATTTTCGTTATCCCCGTTTTTGAAAGCATGTTCGCCGATTTTGGCTCTGCGCTGCCGATGCCCACTCAAATTGTCGTAAATCTCAGCCGTTTCATCAAAGGAAATGTACATTACATGATCGGGGCGATCATTGTTTTGGTAATTGTTTTCAAAAAATTTAAGAGTACCAAATATGGAAGGAAAAAATTAGATATTCTGGCACTCAAACTCCCGGTTTTCGGCAACCTTCTCAGGAAAGTCGCCGTGGCCAGTTTCACCAGGACCCTTGGAACCATGATCGGTAGTGGTGTTCCCATTATTTCGGCCATGGAGATTGTGGCCAAGACCTCGGGAAACATGGTCTTGGAAGAAGTTATTCTGGATGTTCGCGCCTGCATTGCCGAAGGTCAACCCATCGCTGAACCGCTTTCGGAAAGCGGCATTTTTCCCAACATGGTTGTTCAAATGATCGGCGTGGGAGAAGCGACCGGCGCTTTGGAAACCATGCTGGAAAAAATCGCCGACTTTTACGATGATGAAGTGGATGCGGCGGTTGATGCTTTGACGTCCATGTTGGAGCCCTTGCTCATGGTTTTTCTGGGCGGCGCCATTGGCGGTCTCGTCATTGCCATGTATCTGCCCATATTCCAGATGGCCGCGGCCATGGGTTCATGAAGCAGAGATGATCAAGCAAAAGCAGACCGGCAGGGATTCAGAACTCCAAAAACGACTTCAAACCCTGATGTTTTTACGGGTGCTGTTCGTTTCCGTGATCCTGGGCGTCCTCATATTTATCCGTTTCAAGGAAACTCACCTTTATTTCACCCAAGCTCAGAGTGCACCCTACATTCTCCTTACGATTATATATCTCACCAATACAATTTATATTTTTCTCATCAAACATTTCAGAAAAATAAGGCTTCAGGCCTATTTTCAGATATTTTTCGACACCATTTTTATTACCTTTTTCATATACGCCACCGGCGGAATCGATAGCATCTTTTCTTTTCTTTTCATTTTAAATATCATCAGCGGCGGCATTATCCTTTCCCGAAAAGGCGGCATACTCATCGCTTCGGGAAGCAGCATCCTTTATGGATTGTTGCTGGATCTTCATTATTATGGCTTGATTCACCCATTGGGCAGTCGGTTGAATTACGCTCCCGATACCTATAACAGTGCCTACCTGTTCTATACCATACTGGTCAATATGATCGGATTCTACCTGGTGGGATATCTCAGTGGTTTCCTTGCCGAACAGATCAAAAAAAGCCGTGCGGAATTAAAAGAAACCCAACTGGATCTCAATAAACTGGAAATTCTTCATGAAAGCATTATTAATAGCATTGATTCGGGACTGATTGTCTTAGACAAAGCGGAACGCGTTATATTGTTCAACCCAACGGCGGAACAACTTTTTAAAATTCGTGCCGATCAAATTATCGGCTGTTCGCTGGCGACCGTCATTCCCGTTCTTAGGCAACATCTACAAACCGCTTGTGCTATACGCCCCTCGGTCAATACCCCCCCCTTTATGGATATTCCTTATACGCAACCGGGTGACGTCAGAATTTATCTTCGGTTTTCCATATCGCCCCTTCGGTACTCATTGGGCGACAGTGGCGGCAAAATCCTGGTTCTTCAGGATGTAACGGAAATAAAACGAATTGAAGAAAATATGAAAAAAGTGGAAGGATTGGCGCTTGTGGGGGAGATGGCTGCGGGCATTGCCCATGAAATAAGGAATCCCATGGCCTCCATCAGCGGTTCCATTGAGATATTGAAAGAAGGACTTGTCTGGGATACCATTGAAAGCCGATTAATGGCCATTGTAAGCCGGGAAATTGACCGATTGAACCAGTTGATCAGTGATTTTTTGATCTTTGCGCGGCCTAAAGAAACAAAATGGGTAACCTTTGACCTGAATCAGGTCATCCTGGAATCCCTGGAACTTTTGAAAAATAGCCAAGGCTGGCATGAAAATATCGTTATCGTTACACATTTTGAGGACACTGTGGTAATTGAATCTGATCCGGGTCAAGTCAAACAGGTTTTATGGAATGTTTTTCTGAATGCCTGCGATGTCATGCCCGGTGGCGGGACACTTTTCATCACCACAAAATCGGCGCCGGAAGGCTCGGAATCAACAACCCGCAATGTGGTGATTGTCATCCGTGACACCGGGGACGGATTTAACGAAAAAGCCCTTGCCGGAATTTTCACACCATTTTTCACCACCAAAGAGGGGGGGAGCGGCCTGGGCCTGGCCACCGTAAAACGGATCATCGATCAACTTGAAGGCAGGGTTTCGGGGAACAACCACCCTGAAGGCGGTGCTGAAATCGTTATTGTGTTGCCCCTAAAACACCAGTAATTGCACCATTCGAAATTTTGAAAAAGGAAAGTGACAATACCATGAAAATATGTGAACAGGAGTGGTTTTCCAAGCTTAGCCGTCCCAGCCGTTATTTGGACAATGAGATTAACGTCATTCGAAAAGATCTTTTACAAGCCGATGTGTCTATTGCGCTTGTTTTCCCGGACGTTTTTGAAGTGGGCATGAGCCATTTGGGATTGAAGATCATCTACCACCTTTTGAACAGTCGGGACTGGCTTGCCGCCGAAAGGGTCTTTTCTCCCTGGACCGACCTGGAAAGTGTACTCAGGGAAAACAACGTTCCGCTCACCTCCTGGGAGTCAGGACAACCCCTGGCCGATTTTGATCTCATCGGATTCAGCCTTCAACATGAGCTTTCCTATACGAACATCTTAAATGTCCTTGATCTTTCCGGAATTCCGTTTCTGGCCAAAGACAGGGGGAATGACTATCCCCTTATTATTGCGGGGGGACCCGCCTGTTTCAACCCGGAACCTGTTGCGGATTTTTTTGACATCATGGTGATTGGAGATGGCGAAACCGCTTCTTTGGAGATATGCAGCGCCGTTCGAAAGGCAAAACAGGCGGGTGGCGTTCAAAAACACGACATCCTGAATTGCCTCTCTCAGATACAAGGAATCTACATCCCTTCCTTCTTCCAGATCCGGTATGATGCGGACGGAAAAATAGCTGAGATTATGCCAAAACATGACGATTATAAGATGGTAAATAAGGCTATTTTACCCCATCTTGACGCATATCCCTACCCGGTACGCCAAATTGTCCCTTTTACGGAACTGGTTCATGACCGCGTTGCCGTTGAGATTTCACGGGGCTGTACCCGAGGCTGCCGGTTCTGCCAGGCCGGGATGATCTACAGGCCTGTTCGGGAGAGAGATCCGGAATCCATTATCAACATTGCGGAAAATACTTTGCGTCTGACCGGATACGAAGACCTATCGCTTCTGTCGCTCAGTTCCGGTGATTACAGCCATATCGGGCCACTTCTTCGCGCCCTCATGGACCGGCTTTCCCCCGACCATATCGGCGTCAGTCTCCCCTCTCTCAGGGTTGACAGTCTGGATGCGCAAATGATTGAACAGATCAAAAGAGTCCGGAAAACAGGGTTTACCCTCGCCCCCGAAGCGGGAAATAATCGCCTCAGACGGGTCATTAACAAGGGATTAACCCAATCGGATGTCCTTGAAACGGCACGCATCGTGTACAAATCAGGGTGGAAGCTGATTAAACTTTATTTTATGATTGGACTGCCGTCCGAAGGAGATGAGGATCTTCAGGACATTGTTGATCTTGCGGAACAGGTTACGAGAGTGTCAGGCCAAAAGGGACGACGTGAAAACGTGAATGTCGCTATTTCCACTTTCGTGCCCAAGAGCCATACCCCCTTTATGTGGATGCCTCAAATATCCCTGGAAGAGAGCCGGCGAAGGATTAAACTGATTCGGGACGGCCTTAGAAACAGTCGTGTGCGGGTTAAATGGAATCAACCGGAGTTGAGCTGGCTGGAAGGCGTCATGGCCAGGGGAGACCGGAAACTGGCCGGCGCCATTATTGAGGCATGGAAGCTCGGGGCAAGGTTTGACGCATGGGGAGAGCATTTCAAACTGGAGATATGGAAAGACGCCTTTGATCGATCCCAAATTAAACCGGCGTTTTATCACAGGGAAAGAGGCGCCCATGAGATCCTGCCATGGGATCATATTCGATCGGGCGTTACAAAGGCCTTCCTTAGAAAAGAACGAAAAAAAGCTGAAACAGAGCAGTTTACCCCCGATTGCCGTGAAAAATGTTATGAATGTGGCGTATGCGACCATAAAACAATCGATCCCGTCCTTTTTAAGGCTGTATCCTTCTCACCAAAAGCATTCTCACCGGAACAACCAGCAGTGCAGTCCGTGAGTAAATTCCGTCTCACCTTTACAAAATTGGCCGGCGCCGGGCATCTCAGTCACCTGGAGTTGGGGCGCGTGTTGACACGCGCTTTCAGGCGCGCCGGATTGAGACTGGTCTACTCCCAGGGGTTTCATCCCATGCCCAAGGTCTCATTCTTTTCCGCTTTGCCGGTAGGCACGGAAAGCATGACTGAATTAGCGGAAATTGAACTGGCTGAAGTTGTGGATATTGATTCCCTCAAAGCCAAAATCAACCGGGAACTCCCCAGCGGCATGGATGTGATACACATTTCAAAAATTCCTTTTTCAGGAAGAAAACTTCGGATCAAAGCTTCTCGATTTCTCATTACCTTGATGAAGGCGACATTCAACGAGGCGTATCTCACTGAATTCCTCGATTCAAAGCATTTTGAGGTTGTCAAAATCAATAAAAAAGGGGAACATGCACTCGATGCCAGGGACCCTGTGATGGCCATGGGGCTTGTCTCTCCCAGGCAAATTGATTTGACCCTCAAGCAGACAGACAGGTTGGCCTTGAAACCGGCCGAAATCGTAAAAGGCGTATTTCGTTTGACGGAAGACGACCTTCTCAATATGAAAATACTTAAAACCGAACAGGTTTACCAATAAAGCCGGAAAATCCAGGGGAGCCCACTTTATGTCAAGCGAACTGATCATCAATTCCAGATCTTACGAAACCCGGGTTGCACTGGTTGAAAACGGCGTTGTTGTTGAGCTGCACATTGAGAGAGACAGCGGCCGGGAGTTGATGGGAAACATCTATCGCGGGAGGGTGGTCCGTGTTTTGCCCGGCATGCAGGCGGCGTTTGTGGATGTCAGCCTTGGCAGGACCGCCTTCCTTTACGTCTCGGATGTTTACAGGGATTTTTCAGATCTTGAGCAGATGATGCTTAAAGCCGGCGATGGCAAGGCGGCGCTGGATATTGACGATTTTGAGGACGCACCGGCAAGGCAATCGTACCATAACGGCTTCCAGATAGAGGATCTCCTCCATGAAGGGCAAAGCATTATGGTGCAGGTTTCAAAGGAGCCCCTTGGAAATAAGGGGGCACGGCTGACAAGCCATGTATCCTTGCCCGGAAGACATTTGGTACTTATGCCCACAGTGAATCATATCGGGATATCTCGAAAAATTGAGGACAAAGAAGAGCGAGAGCGGCTCAAAGGCATTATAAAGGATATCAATCCGGGATCCTTTGGTTTTATTGCCAGGACGGTAGCGGAAAACACTTCTAAGGAAAAACTGGAAGCCGAAATGGATTTTTTGCTGAAACTCTGGGACAATATCAAGGGTAAAATGGAGAAAGGCAATGATCCCGGACTCTTATATAAAGACCTCACCATTACGTTGCGGGCGGTTCGGGATTTGTTTACACGGGAGGTGGATCGTCTGATTATCGATTCGGACGAAGAGTACGAAAATGTCATGGCATTTATTGAGACCTTCGCCCCCAGACTGAAATATTCCGTTGAGCTTTATGAAGGTCTCGGTCCCATTTTTGATGCCTTTGGCATCGAAATTGAAATTTCCCGGGCCATCGGCAATAAAACCTGGTTGAAATCGGGGGGCTACATCGTTATTGAACTTACGGAGGCGCTTACGTCAATAGACGTCAACACCGGAAGTTATGTGGGAAAGCGGAATCTCGAAGAAACCATTCTAAAAACAAATCTTGAAGCCGTAAAAGAGATCGCCTATCAGCTTCGCTTCAGGAACATCGGCGGGCTTATTGTTATTGATTTCATCGACATGGAGAAGCCCACAAACCGGGAACGGGTATTCATGGCCCTGAAAGAGGCATTAAGTAAAGACAAAGCCAAAACCAACATCCTTCCCATGTCTGATTTGGGGCTCATTGAGATGACCCGAAAGAGAACCCGGGCCAGTTTGAATCGACTGCTGAGCGAACCCTGTGCTTACTGCGACGGGCGAGGCGTTTTAAAATCCCCCAAAACCATCTGCTATGAAATATTCAGGGAACTGGAAAGGGATTGCACCCATCTTGAAGAAGGCGGCAGCATTCACATCCTTGTTAACCCTGAAGTAGACAAGATTTTGAGGGAAGAGGAACAGGGGTCGGTGATTGATCTGGAAAAAAGAACGGGTAAAAGAATCATCATTATCGGAAAAGAAAAATTTCATTTGGAACAGTATTCCATTGAACTCTAATCCCTTTTGATGCGTGCTTTCCGCAACCGGGTCAATCCCGATTCTATTTCTTCTCTGGAAAAAGTCTTTTCACATTTTGTACACTGGAACCGTTCATCCACGGCCTTATCGTAGATGAGATCATCTGAGAAGTTGACCCCATGAAACCGAAGACAAAAATTATAAACAAGTTTGAAGTCCTTACCGTTGCAATTATCACATAAAAAGTAGTCCAGGATGTCACCCATCAGAATCTCCCAAAAAAACAATGCTGCCCAAAACACACGCCCTTAACCCTCAAAGTTACGGCAAGCTTTTTTAAACATTATTCCAAATAGTTATTCAAAACAAAGAATATGCGTCAACATTTCAAAGAAACTCTTTTATACTTTTCCATCCCTTTTTACAATGTTTTTTTGACCCTGGGCTCTGGATTGGTTACAATCGGTGGCATCCATAGGGGGAAGAAATTGTGTTCATCATCAAAAAATTACTGGGTTCACTCCTGATGCCGTTACCCTTGTGTCTTCTGATTTCTTTTTTGGGGTTGTTCTTTCTTTGGCGCGGCAAAAGGGCTTTTTCTGGAAAAATACTGACCACCCTGGGCCTCATGGGGCTCTTGGTGATGAGCTATGATCCCGTGGCAAGGGCATTAAATGCCCCTCTTGATTGCCGATATGAATCCTATGCAATAAACCGGTACGCCAAATCCGAAGCAAAACCCAAATCTTCGGTAAAATATGTGGTGGTGCTGGCGGGTGGCCATAAATCCGATCCGCTTGTTCCGGCAACCGGCCGGATGTCAGGAGATTCACTGATCCGACTGGTGGAAGGGATTCGAATACTGCGCCGGAACCCCGGGGCCAAATTGATTCTGTCGGGAGGCGGCGCCGCGGATCCCGTTCCGGAAGCGGTGGTTATGGCTGAAGTCAGCGAATTCATGGGGGTCCCGGCAGGCGATATGATCCTTGAATCCACTTCCAATGATACAAAAGACCAGGCTCGCTTGATCAAACCGATGGTCGGAACGGAACCCTTTGTGCTGGTGACCTCCGCCACGCACATGCCACGATCCATGGCTCTTTTTAAAAACCTGGGAATGTTTCCCATCCCCGGGCCGGCGGGCGCCACGTCACGGGTAAAAATGCCCTTTTCCCCTGAGGATCTTTTCCCAAACGTCAGCGCTTTGGATAATGCCACACGGGCGGTCCATGAATATTTCGGGATCATATGGGGCAGGTTGAAGGGACAGATTTAATATGGGGTATTTTCAAAAAGGTCTTTCAAAAAGCGCATTGATCAAATTCCTGGGGCTGGTTTTTTTTGCCGCCGGCGCCCTTTGCCTGTATCGTTTTACCACCGTCAAGGAATTGATGACCCCAAAGACCCTGGCGTCAATTCTTGCTGCATCGGGGTTCTGGGCGCCGGCGGTCTTTATAGTCCTGGAAGCTCTGGCAATCGCCCTTTTTGTTCCGGCAAGCATCCTGATCGTTCTCGCGGCGGGTCTTTTCGGCGCTTATTGGGGGTTTTTGTATGGTTGGCTCGGCGTATGGGCAGGGGCAGGATGCGCTTTTTTTGTGGGAAGGACGCTGGGCCGGGATTTTATTAAATCCACTATCGGCGACCGGCTGAAAAAGTATGACGACGCCATCGAAAAAAACGGGTTCACCGCTGTGCTTTATATCCGGTTGCTCAATGCGCCTTTTACTCCCATGAATTACGGATTGAGCCTTACCAAAGTCCATTTCAAGGATTTTTTTCTGGGGACGGGTCTGGGCGTCATGGTGTCTGTTTTCGCTATTACCTTCTTAAGCGGCATGATCAGAGATGCCTGGATTTCCGGCAGGTGGAGCGATCTGGTTTCCTTGAAAGTATTATTTGGGATTGTCCTTTATGGGTTTTCATTTTTCATCCCCTTGATTCTGAAAAAAATCAAGGGGAGCCCGGCGTTGTCTTCGTAATTCCGATACCGTCTCTCAAACGCATAAAAGGAACCGTTCACAACTGCCCCCTGACAACTGCACCCTGTGAACAATTACTATTGATTGATCATCATTTTTCGGACTTTCCCCAGAGCCGTTCTCGGAAACTCCTCGCAGAAAACAATTTCCACCGGCCATTTATAGCGGGCCAACTGTCCCTCACAGTGTGCCAAAAGCGATTCAGATGTGGTATGCATGCCCTTTTTCAAGACAACAAAGGCCTTGCCTGCTTCACCCCATCTCTCATTCGGCACACCCACTACGGCTGCGTCTTTCACGGCTGTATGGGTTTTCAGGACCGTTTCCACTTCAACGGGATAAACATTCTCCCCACCCGATATGTACATGTTCTTTACCCGGTCCACGAGAAAAAAATAGCCGTCTTCGTCCATACGGGCCAGATCCCCCGTGTGCAGCCAACCGTTTCGGATGGTTTCTTCCGTTCTTACGGGGTCCTGCCAATACTCTTTCATCATGATGGAACCCCTGACCGCGATTTCCCCCACCTCGCCCGTTTTTACGGACCGGCCTGCGTCATCCAGGAGGATCACTTCCGAATGAAAAACGGGGCGACCCACGGTTCCGGGTTTTCGAATGGAATCCTCTTCGGAAGCCCAGAAAAGAATCGATGTTTCCGTCTGCCCCATGATCTGCCGCACGGGAAAACCGGCCTCACGACACAATTTTTGCAGCTCCGGCGTGACCTTCTCGCCGCCGATGGCTGAAACCTTAAGGGTTGATACATCCTTTTGAACCGGAAGATCCTGCTGCAAAAGCGCCCTGTAAATGGTTGGAACCCCAAGAAATTTAGTTACCCTGTAACGCTTGATATCCTCATAGGTCCTGACGGCGTCGAATTGAGGGTGTATGATCATGGTCCCCCCTTTATACAGAATGGGAGACGCCTGAATAAACAGTCCTCCCGAATGGAAAAGGGGCAGGAGAATGAGCATGACGTCATCAAAATGGAGCTTGAAAAAGATATCCGCATTGAGGCAGTTAAACAGTGTTTTTCGATAAGAAAGCACTGCCCCCTTAGGGGCCCCCGTTGTTCCGGAGGTATACATAATCACATGGGGTTCTTCAGGATCCACGGGACCCAGTGATTTCGTTACAAAGGGTTTTTGCCCGTCAAATTTTTTTGATTCGGATTCAAATGAAAGGATCTCGTTTCCGTGCTGTCGTCCTTCCAGACACGCCGGCAGCATGGGGGGCATTCCGCTGTGAAGGTTCAGTTTACACACGCTTTTACAAAATGAATTACCAAATACGAAAAGCCTGGGTTGGGCATTTTTCAGGATGTAGGCCAGTTCATGACCCGTCAGTCTGAAATTGATGGGCACAAAAATAGCGCCCAGCCGTGCGCATGCGAGATAAAGGTCAATAAAGGCGACGCAATTCCGCATCATGACCGCTACCCTGTCCCCCTTTTGAATGCACAGGGATTGAAGCCAGCAGCTGACCCGGTTGGCCCGCTCATGAAGTTCAAGATAGGATATGGTTGACCCCTCAAATAGGATGGCGGCCTTATCCGGGTGTAATTCACTCCACCGTTGCACCCACCAGGCGATGTTCATGGATTTGATCATTTTTATTCCTTTCGGATCGGCTTAAAAAAGTATTTTTCAAAGACGGAAATCGGCATTTTTGTCTCCACATTGGTTTCGCACAGGACGCCGCCCCTGGTGGATGGTCATGGTGCCCAACATGAACAGCCGGCATCTGACGGATTCCAGGCCCGCGGTTTTCATGGTGGCCGTCAGTTGTTCAGGGGGCATAAATCCTCTGGTGGTATCGGGTAAATAGGTGTAGGCGGCTTTGTTGCCGCCGATAAAACGCCCCAAAAGAGGGATGATCACCTTAAAGTGAAAAAAGATCAAAGGTTGCAGCATATTTTTTTTGGGTGGGGACGTTTCAAGACACACCACAACCCCTCCCGGCTTGACCACCCGCAACTGTTCTTCAAAGGCCCGAATGGGATTTGCCACATTCCTAATCAGATACCCTGACGTTACCGCATCAAAGGTTTGGTCTGGGAAAGGCAATTCCAAAGCATCCGCCGAACACCACCGGATCAGGCGGCCTCCCCGACGGGTTTTCCCCTTCTTCATCATGCCCAAAGAAAAATCCGCCGCCGTAACTTCCACCGTGGGGTGCTTTTTAGCGGCGGCAACGGCAATATCTCCCGTGCCTGTGCCCAGATCCAGTAAGCGACCGCCAGGGGGCAGCAGGGTCAATTGCACTACCCGGCGTCGCCATATTTTATCAAAACCGAAGGTGATCAATCGGTTGAGGAGGTCATACCGACCGGACAACCGGTCAAACATGGTTTTTACCGCATGACTCTTTTGGGTTTGTCTGAAATACGCCAAATTTTCTACGTCCCTTCATCAATGATTTTGGATAATGTGTATAGCCCTTTTGTTTTGCACTGTACAGTGCATTTCCCAGAAGGTATAGAGTTCATGGAGAAGTAGATTAAAAGATGTACCCATGGACCCATAAAACAACGGAGGCAATCCTGATGGAACAAAAACACTTTAAACTGGACCCGGTTGATCAAATTGAAATCGTCACCCTGATGGACAACTATTCGGACGTCCTGCTTCAAAGCGAAGGGCCGGTCACTCGAGCGCCTTTGACAAGGGGTGAAGAAATCCCCACCGACACCCTCCTGGCTGAACACGGACTTTCCCAACTGGTAAGGGTGCGGCGACAGAAGGAAATTTACAGCATTCTCTTTGATACGGGCTACAGCCCTATCGGTGTGCCGCACAATCTTGAATTTTTGGGTATTGACCTGAAAGAAATTGAGACCATCGTATTGAGTCACGGCCATATGGATCATACCGGTTCACTCCATGCTATTCTGGAAGGTCTGAATAAGCCCATGCCCCTGGTGGTTCATCCCGAAGCGTTTCTGTCTCCCCGGTATCTGGGTATCGGTGAGGGGAAAAAACTTCGTTTTCCCTGTACATTGAAGCGGGATGAACTGGCCTCCCTCGGGGTTGAAATCCTTGAATCAACAGCGCCGGTTTCCCTTTGCGGCAACGGGCTGCTGGTCACCGGCCAGGTGGAACGGACAACCCCATTTGAAAAAGGCACGCTCAACGCCTTTCTGTTCCGGGATGGAAAAGAAGAACCCGACCCCATACGGGACGACCAGTCCCTGGTGATCCATTTGAAGGGAAAGGGCCTGGTGGTGATTTCAGGGTGCGCCCACGCGGGAATTGTCAATACGGTGAACTATGCGAAAAAAATAACCGGAATAAACGAAATTTACGGGGTCATCGGTGGATTTCACCTGTCCGGTCCGACCTTTGAACCCATCATCGAGGCAACCATTGAGGCATTCAAGAAAATGGATTTGAAGATGATCGTCCCCATGCATTGCACCGGCTGGAAGGCCATCGAACAATTTCGGAAAGCCTTCCCGGATGCCTTTATCCTGAACAGCGTCGGGTCCAAATTCACGCTCACCTGACATCAATCCGAGTGCTGATGGTGAAGCCGCGACAGCGTTTCCCGCCGGCTGTGCATTTCCTCTCTGAATGCCGCAAGATCCGACGCCATCTCCGTCAGGCTGTCGGCCCAGACTCGGTTCAGGGAGCCCTTTAGGCGGCCGATGTGCTTACGGGTATCGGCGATCAGGATTGTCCGGTAGCGCCGGTAAAAAGCCCATCCGACGCACAGGTTAATGACGGCAAAACTTCCCAGGGCCGCAAGGCCCCGGGTGCTGAAAAGGGTGTGGATCATGGAGAGGAACAGGTCCATGACAACACCGGCTGAAGGCGTCAAAAAAAGATGTCGCCATTTATCCTCTCCCCCCACGGAGAGAAGAAAGGCCACCAGCAGAACCCCATAGACCACCCACTGCGAAAAGCGAAATCCCCATAAGGGAGAACGGCGTTTTTCCGCGACATAGGTCGCTGCCCTTTGAAAAAACGCTTCTCCCAGATTTTCAAAGCGACGCGACACGCAAAGGGTTTCCCCGAGCCGTGATTGAAGTGACGCGGGAAGATTTTCATTGAGAAAGCGGTGACTGAGACGGTCTTCCACCCACGCCAACCGGTGATGAAAGGCGTCGGAAATTGGATCCGGGGGTTTAAAAATAGAGATATCGCTCTGTTTTTCAGCGTTTTGTTCAAACCCTTTTCCAAAGGAAGGAAACACCATGGCCAGGGCATACCCCGGTCCCACCAACCGGGAAATATCACCCTGATAAAGCGAAATCTTTTCCTGGACCCGGTTTCCGAACCAGCGATCGATGATCTCTTTCCCGGTTTTAACCCATTCGGATCGCTGGGTCTCGAGGTCCTTTACGGCATCATCCAGGATATGACCTGCACGATCCAGATGGTGGATCTCCTTTTCGAAAACAGCGGTGAGGGCTTGAATCTCCACATCCAGGTTCATGGCCTTAATGGCGGAAATCTGTTTGGCATTGCGTTCCCTGAAAACATGTTGCCGAAAGGCCGGAAACTGGTTCCACGGAGAAAGGGCGTCTCCTTGAAAGGCTTCCTCTGAAGCCAGGGCAAACAGGATGGGTTCGGCAATCCCCTTTTCCTTCAGGAGTTCATTAAACCGGGTCATGACCAGGGTAAGTTGACCATACCCCTTTTCCGGGGTCTCCCCGTTAAACAGCAAATCCGCCTTGTTCAGGACAAAGGTGAAATTTTCTTTGGCCTTGGGGGCTTGCAACAGGAACTCGTAGAATTTTTTATCCGCATATTTTTCGGGGGAAGTGACCCAGAGAACCAGATCCAGGTGCGCCATGAACCGGATTACCCGTTCACGGTGTTCGCCCGCAAGACTGTCAAAATCCGGAAGGTCGCAGAGCAGGATGTGCCGAATGCGCGCACCCTGATGCAGAATCTCCTGCCGGGGCACGTCCACGGGACCTGGAAAGGACGGCTGGGCTGACGCATGTCGGTAGATGAGGACTTTGTCCGTATGGGGCCGGCGGTGACTGGTGGAGGCGATGGATTCCCCTGCCAGGGCATTCATCAGGGTTGATTTGCCCACCCCCGTTCCCCCCACCAGACCGATGGTCAGGTACCGGGCTTCCATCTTCTCCAGTTTCCGGGAAAGCAGGCCTGCTTCAGTTTCCAGGGTTTCCTGTTTTTCGGGGGAAAGGGAAAAAAGCCCCCCCTTTCGAAGCAGTTCAAGAACCTTTTCCAAACGGTCCTGATGTTGTTCAATGGGATTTGTCATCTTTATAAGTTTTAAGTTTTAGGTTTTAAGTTTTAAGTTGTTCCGTCAATGAATTTCTTGTTTTTTGTGACAGGCTTTCAGAAAATAAGGTGTTAAAGGTTCTTTGAAAGCCTTAAGATCCCTTCCGTTGTTTCGTCGGTGGTCATCAGATGCTTCAGGCCGGCAACATAGCGGTCTTCTTGTCGGCGCAAAATGGACAAAAGTCCCTCCTGGTAGCGGGTGGCCAGTTCTCCGGCTATCTTTCGGATTTCATGATAGGCAAAAACTTCCACGGCTCCCTTGGTGACAAATGGGGCCAGGGCGGAATCGAGGGCCGCATCAATCATCGTAAATCCACCCCCCACGGCCACCTCAAAGGTCAAAATGAGAATTCCCCAAAGAATCGAGGTGGAATAAATGCCCACCTTTTTCCCCTTGGGGATGCCTTTTGCCAATGCCTCGAAGGTTTCTTCCAGCCATTGGGCCAGATTTTCCTGTGCCTCAAGGATGTAATGCCGAATTTCCTGTTCCGTAAGCACCCGATCCGGTTCCCTTAACGCTTTAAAGAGAGGGGATTTTTCGTCGAGAGGGGAAAGATTTTCCAAAACCGAACGATTGTATTTTGCAAGGGCCTCCTGAACCGGAATAAACGCGACGTTTTCCCGTACCTTCAACAATCCGGCCTGCCGATCCGCTTTTTTTTGCTTGGGGTTAAAACCGAATAACCGCAATGGCGCTACCATGATCTCTCGCACAAACCGGCGTGGCTTGGCCAGAAGATCGTATCGTGAGAAAAGTTTTCGAATCTCCGCACCCAGGTATTGGCCGCTGGTTTTTGAAAATATTTCCTTCTGATTGTGAATATATGCCAGTGACGCCTGGTGGGTCATCTCCTGAAGCTGGTGTAACCATCCATCTGCGGTGCGGGCCTCCCGGTCCAGAAGCTCCAGAATTCTTGAAATATCCTTCTTCAGAAGTTTTGTTGCCCCGGCATTCGCGCCGAGCCTCAAACTCCGCGCCTGTTTTTCTGAAAATGCCTGAAAAAAAGCGTCCATCAGTCGCATGAAGGCTTTTTGTTCTCGAATGCTGTCATAAACGCCGGGCGACGTGTAGGGGATCAACCACAGTCTTGCCCCGTGAATATCCAATCCCTGCCCCTGAAGAGCTTTCAATACCTCTTCACGGGTGGTTTCCGATGACGCCTTGTTGAGAACAAAAAAGTAGGGTCTTTCGTCCTGAAGCACCTGTCTGAAAAAGTCGTGCAGCACCTCGTCCGCATATTTTTCCTGGCTGGCCACAAAGACAACCGCATCGGACAGGTCATAGAGATCTTTTGCGATGCGGTGGTTTTCCTCTTGGACGCTGTCCAGATCGGGCGTGTCCACCAGAACCAGATGTGACCGTGACCCAGCTGGTTCGTCCGGACTGAGAACCGCCAAACGTCCGGGTTTTCCGGCACAGGGAACGCCGACATCTTCGGGGACCATCTGTTCCACTTTAATTTCCGGGAAGGGAAAAGCCTGTTCAAGGCAGCATTGGCTGTGTGCGTGGGCGACGGGGCCCGCGGTTTTGGGCCGTTCAACGCCGGTAGCACTCAGTGCCTTCCCACAAAAGGCGTTAAAGAGTGTGGATTTTCCCGTTCCGGTGCCGCCGATGAAAACAACCCAGAAACAAGGATGGGTTCGTTTGTATGAAAGGATGGCAAGGCGTCTGAGGATATCCTTTGCCATCGCTGGAATTTCAAGGCCATCCGGGGTTAATCCGGGCGTTCTGAACGATTGAGGTTGCAGGCCGGGGGACTCCCCGGTGCTTTCTACGGGCGCTGTCATTTTTCAACATTCCTTGAGCCGGTCCCAATAGCTTTGGAAATATTTCCACCCCGACCAAACCGTGGTCACCAGGATAACCGTCATGATGATGTTGGCCACCGGGGGAAGCAGCAGGCTCACCTGACGGCTATAGTCTCCGGATGGGATCATGTACAGCAAAACAGTGCCCCCCACCATTTGGGTGATGGTCTTGATTTTCCCCCACTGACTGGCTGAGATGGCAATTCCGGCCTGCTGGGACACAATGGCCCGCAATCCGGTAATGGAGACCTCCCTGGCAATAATAATGATCACCATCCAGGCGGCCACCACCTGGTATTTCACCAGAATCACAAAGGCACTCATGATGAGTAGCTTGTCGGCCAGGGGATCCAGGAAGATGCCCAGGGTGCTGACCTCGCTTCGGCTGCGGGCGAAATAGCCGTCCAGCGGGTCTGTGGCGCAGGCAATGACAAAGATGGACGCCGCCACGAATTTCGCCCAGGTGGCCGCGGGAATGGTGAAGATGATAAAAACGGGAATAAGTAGAATCCTGAAAAGGGTGATTTTGTTGGCCAGGGTCATGTCGGGTTTTCCAATTTTCGTTAGAGATTCACAATTAGATGATATGGGTTTGTTTTTTTACTTAAAACTTAAAACTTAAAACTGTGCCTGAACGAGGTTTTCATTCAGGTACTCAATATAAATCTTATAGCCCGAGCCCAACAGAATATCAAGATTTCCCTTGCGATTTCAAAAAGAATGGGATAGTTCCCCATCCATGCGCTTAACCTTCGGAAAACTTGCGATCCTTGGCAGGTGGCTTTTTACGAAACGACCCACATCCGTTGCCATTGACATTACCCATAAATGCAACTTGAAGTGCCTTCACTGTTACTGGTGGAAACAGGAACATTTCCAGGAGCTGGATGATCGGCACATGATTGCATTTATGAAAGATCTGCGGCGCCAAGGCCTGCGGGCCGCTATCCTGTATGGTGGGGAACCCACCCTTCGGCCGGAAATCTGCCGGGCCGCGGACCGGATTTTTGATGCCACCCTGGCCTTTACCAATGGCATGAATGGATTTCCAGAGCTGGAAAACGGCCAGTGGATACTATCCCTGGATGGACCCGAGAAGGAAAATGACCGCATTCGCGGGACGGGCGTATACCGAAAGGCGGTTGGAAATCTGGAACATGCCTCCCGTCCTCCCATCGTCCATATGACCATTTCCAATCTGAACCGAGACAGTCTGGAAGCATTTGTAAGGGAAATGATGACGCTGCCCATCAAGGGGATGGGGTTTTCTTTTTTTACGCCCAACCGGGAAGAGGAAAACGAAAATCTTTTTATTCCCTTGAACCAACGGGATCATCTGGTGAAAAAACTGCTCCGGCTTAGGGAGAAATATGGCGAAAAAGTGGGTTTTACGTCGGCCATGGCCCGGCAGTTGCTGACCCAGGGCGCTTTCAATCAATGGAACAGCCTGTCAACCTGCCCGGTGAGCCGGCGGGTTCGCTGTTTCAAGTCCGATGGTCGGCCCAAGGCCTGCACCTATGGAGAGCAGGCCGATTGTTCCCGTTGCGGATGCGCTGCCGTTGCGGCCTATCGGGGCGCTTTCAACCCGCTTGATTATAAAACCCTGAGGTTGATACGGGGCTTGATGTGGGAGGAATGTCAGGCATACAGACATCCGCGCTAAAGAAACAGGTGTGAAAAATTCTTGTTGGAGAAAATAATGGCCGGTAAAACCCATCCGAAAACAGAGCATACGCCGGAAGACCTGATTTGTTGCCGCATGTGTCGCCACTTCAGTTTTTTTGAAAACCGTGCCGAACACAACAGTCCCCATGCCCTTGGGGAATGCAGAGCCCAGCCCTGGGATGGCAGCCGGGGACAGTGGGCTATGTTTCAGCATCATTGCAACGCTTTTGAAGAAGCGTCATCCAACGAATGATATTTTTCTGTAGCAAGGTAAACCACCGAATTCATTATCAACTGTTTTCCCATGGGCTTTTGCCTCCCCAAATTCCCCAAAGCCAGGCGGGGCATACATCAATTGAGCCGACCGGGGTTTGCAGTTTTTCTTCCATGCTGAGCGTTACGATGGCGCCGTGGTCTATTTTGAGTTCTCCCATGGCTTCCTCGATAGCCCGCAACTCCCGTTTTCGGGTCGATGGGTCGTTGAATTCGGCAACAGCCTGAATCAAAAGCCTTTTCCCCTCGATCGTCGTCACCAGGAAATCCACCTCATGTCCATCGGCTGTTTTATAGTATTCAATCTGATCATGATTGCGTCGTAAGGCCAGAAATACGAAGTTTTCGAGAAGATGCCCCCATTCGGGGGATGCGCGGCGCGAACAGGCGCGAACCAGTCCTGTGTCAATGGCGTATATCTTTTTGGGATTGACCATTCGCGCACGTTCGGAGTGGGTGTGCATGGGCGCCTGAAAAAACAGATATGCATCTGACAGGTAGGATAAAAATTCATGCAGCATGTTCTTTCCGCACGGGATTCCCTGTGATTTCATTTCATTGTGCAATTTGTTAATGCTCAGGAGGGAAGCGGTGCTGTTGAGCATGCGACGGATCATGTATCGAAGGGGAACGATGTTGGATATTCGATGCCGTTCCACAAGGTCACGAAGAATGACAACATCAAGATATTCTTGAAGGACCCGTGCGCGGTATGGGCCGGAAATATTTTGAACTTCCGGAAATCCACCCTGTTGAAGATAAACGAGCAGGCGGTTTTCCAGTATGGAGCGTTTTTTTGCGCCGGGTCGTCGCCGAAAGTCTACGTCAATGCCCTCATGATTTAAAAACTCCAGAAAACTGAAGGGGAATATTTCCGTTGAAAGCGATCTGCCCCTTAAGCTGGTGGCGATCTCCCGGCTTAAGAGCTTGGCTGAAGACCCCGTCAGGCAGATATGGGCCTTTTCCGTATCCAGCAACCGCCTGACAAAGCGTTCCCATCCGGATATGTTCTGGATTTCATCAAAGAAAAAACAGCACTGCATTTCGCGAAAGTGAGGATATCTCCTGTAATATACATCTGTTATCCAATGAAGATCCGAAGCGGTCATGGGCAGCAGTCGTTCGTCTTCCAGGTTCAGATACAGCATGCTTTCTTTTGGACTACCTTTCGAGAGTAACTCGGAGACGACCTGAAATAGAAACCAGGTTTTTCCCGATCTCCGCATGCCAATGATGGTGTCCGCCTTACCGGGCAGCCATGGCAATGTCGCCCGCCGCGGTGTAAAGGAAGGAAGTTCCTGCTCATGAAAATCCGAGATGAGCTGTTCGATAATCAATTCCATGACTGGAAAATACCATGCTGATGCGAAAGATGCAACGGATATTTGTCTTTATTAGAGAGACAAGTTTTTGATTTATTGTCTTTCATCGGAAGACACTTATTTGCCTTTCCCCCACCGTCCGGGCACGGATGTTCCGCAATAGGCGCACTTGCCGTCCTTCATGTGAATTTCCTTAATCCAATAGCCGTTTCGCTGAACAATCACCTTTTGGCATTGGTGACAATAGGTCTGTGTTCCCTCATGGCCCGGCACATTGCCCAGGTATACATAGCGGATGCCTTCTTTAATGGCGATTTGTCGCAATTCCTCAAGGGTCGAAATGGGGGTGGCTGGAAGGCGGTTGAGTTTGTATTGGGGAAAAAACCGCAAAAAATGGAGGGGATAATCCGGTCCCAGTTCTTTTAAAATCCATCCGCACATGCGCTTGATCATCTCCGGTTTGTCCACGTAGGTGGGAACCACCAGGGTGGTCATTTCAAACCAGACCCCTTGTTGATGAAGGGTCTTGAAGGTGTTTAATACCGGTTCCAGCGTTCCACCGTTGAGACAGCCATAGATGGCATTATCAAAG
This sequence comes from Desulfatiglandales bacterium, assembly GCA_963662465.1. Lineage (GTDB taxonomy): Bacteria > Desulfobacterota > DSM-4660 > Desulfatiglandales > Desulfatiglandaceae > NaphS2. The sequence goes on along the minus strand of OY759599.1, from coordinate 4,730,448 downwards.
GATTTGAGGTTCACATTGGCCCCATCCAGGTATTTGCATAGGGCCAGAAGCGGTTCGCGGTTGATGTAGCCGTTGCTGATGAGTACATTTTTGAGGCCGGCCGAACGCGCTATTTTAGCTGTATCCAACATATATTCATAGAAAGTGGTGGGTTCCGAATAGGTATAGGCAATGGAGAGGGCGCCTTTTTTCAGGGCCGCCGCCACCACCTCTTTGGGAAAGAGGGTCATATGTTCCACCTCTTCCGGCTTTTTCTGTGAAATTTCCCAGTTTTGGCAGTTCAGGCATCTGAAATTGCAGCCGGTGGCGGCAATGGAAAAGGCACTGGAGCGGGGATAAAAGTGGGCCAGGGGTTTTTTTTCGATGGGGTCCAAATGGACGGCGCAGGGATTGCCGTAGGTCAGGGAATAGAGTTTTCCCCCGATATTCACTTTGGAGCGGCAAATGCCGCGGTCCCCCGGCTCCAGGATGCACCGGTTGGGACAGACCTGGCACTGTACGGTTTTTTCGTCCGAAACATAGTAGAAACCCTCGATGGACCATTTGGTGGGTTTCGTCGGTGCATCGTTTCGGGTGATGCTCCCTTTGATGCTGCCGGTGCAATGGGGACTCTTCCCCCAAAAACCATACCCCGTTCCCGCACAGAGCAGGGCTGACGCCCCCAGGGCCGCTGATTTCAGAAATTCCTTGCGCGTCATCAATTTATCCATGATCATTACCCGCGTTGACCTTTTTGGACATTTCAGTTCCAGACCTTCCGACCAACCATCCAGAGCAGGGTACTGGAACCCTTTACCAGCATTAACCCCAAAACCGCCGCCCCCATTCCCCACAAAGGGATGAGCAGGGTCCCCACGGCCAGGGTCCCCACGGCCGCGCCGCACAAATCCGCGGCCAGACAACCGGCCGCGGGACTCCGGGCTTCGCCGATCATGTTTGCGGCCACGGGAAACTGAAATCCACAGAAAAATGAGAACACAAAACAGAACGCGAAAAACCATGACGGGTGAATCGGCACCTTGAACCACCAGGACCAACTGAAAAAAGACGCCAGCAGGGCCAGCAGGGCTGCCTCCGACAGTCCCATCTTGACGCTGTTTTTGGCCTTCCATTTTTTCCCGACCATGGCCCCCGGCAACAAACCCAACAGGAATACCGTGATAATGGCGCCAATGGCCATGTAAATATAACCATAAATGATCTGGAATGCAAAAATAATGGCCATTTCCAGGCCCATGGCGGAAAAACCGGTTGAAAAAAGGATATATTCCTCCTTTTTCATGGAAATCATATAGAGCAGCAGGAGTCCCGCCACGCTCCAGATGAAGTAGGCCGGTGTGGCGCCGTATTGGGTAAACCATTCCCGGAAAACAAGATGCATGAGCCTGGGGTTAAAATCGGTGTTGAGGGTTTTGTTTTGATCCAGCTGTGCCCTGAGTTTTAGAATTCGTTCTTCCGTCGCGTTGCCATGGAAAAAGCCATCGATATAGGAGGTCGAAATACCCTTCGACCGCAGTTGTTCGGGGATACGGGCGGAAAGGGGACCGTCGCTCAAAAGAAAACAGGCCTGCTCGCCGGGAAGAACCAGAATGTTTTTAAAATGCTTTTTCGCGGTATGATAAAGGGTGGATAATTTTTTCTTTCGAAGGTCGCTCAGGTAATTGGGAGAATAGGTCATGCTCAGGGAAAGGATGCCGTTCGGGTTCAGAACACCCTTTGCCAGGGCAAAAAATTCGTCCGTAAAAAAGCGGTTGATCTGAAAGGTATCGGGGTCCGGAAGATCCAAAGTGACGGCATCATATGACGTTTCGGCGGACGACATGTACCGTCTGGCGTCGGTGTTGATGATGTTGACAAAAGGGGCCGTTTTGATGATCCCCAACTCCAGGGCTGTTTGGGTTAGGGCCGGGTCCAGCTCTACATAATCCACACGATGAGGCCGGTATTTGGCGATTTCCGTGAGGGTTTCTCCCAGGCCCCCCGACACCAGGAGCAGGTTTTTCACCCCGTTTAACTGGCTCAGGGGATAATGCACCTTTTCCTCTGCCTCAATGATGTTGGCATCTGAATAAAGGGGCAGCCCCGACTCCCAGAAGGTATATTGAGGGCCTTCCTTTGAGACCACAATCCGTCCGAAGGGGGATTCAATGTATGCCGCGATATTTCCGTACTGGTTTTCGAGGGTGCGCGTTTCCAGGGAAGGGATCAAAGCCATCCCATAAAAAACGACCGCCAGGCAAATGGCAACAGCCATCAAAATCCATTTTCGAAACAAGCCTGTTAGGAAGAACGCCGTCAGGAGGAGAAGAGAGGAGGTCAGGGCGATGACGGCAAAGGGTTTAAACCAATACACCAGCAGGAAGCTGAACAGCATCCCGCCCGTAATGTCGCCCATACTGTCGGTGATGTAGAGTTCTCCACTTTCAAAAGGAATATGGGCGGCATGTAAAAGTTTTTGCGTGTAGGGGAGGATGAAGCCGGTGAGAAGACAGTAGGGCGCCATGGCCATCAGGATATAGAACAGGATGGGGTAGAATCCCGGGGAAACGCCATGGGTGAAAAAAAGTTCCCTGAAAATCCGGATGCCGATGATCTGAAAAAGAGGCCCGACGGCAATGATGAGGGTGAGAACCAGGTAAGCCCCGAGAGATGCGGTTTTGAAAAATTTCGCGACGAGGGTTCCGGTTCCCGTCAGCACCAGCCAACAGAAGATGACCAGGCTGATGGTGATTTCATTGCCGTGAAACTGGGTTAGAAACTCTCGAATGGTTAGAATCTGGGTGGTGACGGAAGATATGCCGATTCCGATGATGGATGCAACTACTAAAGAACGGAAACGCCGGGTGGCGAATCTTCCATGAGACAGCATTATTCCTCAAAGGCCTGGACCTGATAGGTGGAAACTTCGAGGTCGCCTTTTTTCCAGGCGTCTCCATCCAGGCCCGCTTTGAGGCAGAGGTGATTCAAAAATGCCTTTTTATCCGGCAGCTGTTCCCATACCTGGGGCAGAAAGGTGGACTGATGAAACCCTTTCTTGAGGATCACGCCGTCAATGCCCGGTCGAAGCTTGGACAAAAGATCATTCCCATTGGTATAGGTCAGGGGTTTTGGTTCGGTTAGAATGCTGATTTCAATGTGTACATTTTGCCATTCATCCCCGGTCAGCGGACTGAAGCGAGGGTCTCGGAACGCCGCATTGATGGCATTTTCTCGAATTCCCTCGATGAGGGACTCCTGGGGTATGATGTGCCCGATGCAGCCCCTCAGATTTCCGCGGATGGTAAGCGTTACAAATGTACCCCTTTTTTCATTGAAAATTGCCGGCAAGTCTTTCGTCTCCCGGGGGCCGGCTGTTTTGCCGGAAAAGTGCGTTTGAATTGTCTTTCTGGCTTCTGAGAGCAGATATTCCCCTTGCACTTCGGTTAGATCTCCCTTTTTTGACATGGGTTCCTCCATCATTTCGGCTGCATTTGAAACGCCCCATACGGACGGCCCCTGAACCGCTATGAAAATCAGAATGATCCAGAGCAGATGCAGGGATTGGAAAAGAATCTTTTGCTTTTTCATGTCTTTCACGATCAATACCCGTATTTTATGTCTGATATTAGCGCAAACCGGGGCGGTGTCAACCCGAAATGCATTGATGGCACGATTCAGGCTCATAAACCACTTGTCTTATTTGGGTGGTTTATATCCCATCAGGGCAGGCGCGATCGCAGCGCCTTGGAAAACATTTCCAGCACCACCGCACCGTCAGCCCTGTTCATGTCTCCGGTAAAAACAGGGGGGGGCCTTCCACCCCGCCGAAATCTCCGCGCATGGTGCGGGCCAGTGCGTTATCGCTCCCGGAAAGCTCCCGAAACCGGCGTCCGGCATACTTGAGCCCTCGGAACAGGGACCCGGCCGGCACATAGTCACGCATGGCGTACCCCATGTCCACGCGGATGAAGATTTTTCGGATTGTATGTGTCAAAGGGATCCTCCCGATAATTTGATTCAGGACGACATCTTTGCTTCAGCGATAAGGTTTTTCAGATGTGATACAGTTTTCTTTTCCAACACAGGTTCCGCACTGACAGTTTCACGTTCCCTCAATATCTTTTCCATTTCTTTGGAAGACGCCGTTCCCAATCTTTTTAACTGATCGGCAAAATCTTTATTTTGATAAACGAGGTTTTCTTCCGGCACACGTTTAATTGCAGAAGTCAGCATTGTCTGGCGTGTCAGCGCGAACAGAATATACTCTTCAACGGATACTCCTTCCTTACGGGCTGTGATCTCCATCTGATACAGCAGGGTCTCCGGCACACTTATTTCAATCTGCGACATGTTGCACCTCATTTCTATTAATTTCCGCAGCCAGATAAACTACAAACTCGACAGGATTCATAATCGCCAACCCCAAAGATCTTTCAGCTTCTTTAAAGTCACGGATATTGGATGTCACAACTATCGCCCCTGAATTCATAGCAGCGTCAATCAAATGCTCATCTCCCGGATCTGGAGATGACGGTCTCCACGTATATCGGATAATGGCAAACGCTGCGCTTTCAAGCAGTGTTCCCAACACAGGTTTCATTTTCTGCCAGCGAATATTCGAGAGTTTGCGGGAAAGCACCTCTTCATATTCATAAGAAAGAGCAGTGGAAACACAAGCCTCGAAAAGTCCCGCTGTCCAATCAAGCCCTCGGTAAGGTTTCCCTTGTTGGGATTCCCGCGAATTTGCATCTACTTCTAGAAATTGTATATTCATAACACCCACAATCACCTGGCAGCGGAAGCCGCAGGCTGCAGCTGATCAGGGGCATTGTGATGTCGGGGCAGTAATTAACTTTGCGGTTCTTTGTTTGTTAATGATTTCAATATGTTTTTAATTTTTTCGTTCAGATCTCCTACATTTCTATATTCTGAACAGTTGTGCAATGCTGTCATTACATTACCGCAGATGATTGACAAACGCTTTGGCCAGTCCCGGAAAGTTTTCTGGAGGGACATGATATTCCGAATATACCTCTTCCCACTGGGACAGAAACTTCGTTTTCATTTGATCTATGATCTTTTCACCGTCTTCCTCTGGCAAACCAAAAACACCGCAGGAAGATAAGGCGTTTTGCAGGGTCGCCTCCCGGCTGCCGTTCATTCCTACACCGAGGGTTAACCTCCGAGGCTCTTCAGACCCCATGTCCGGTTGTGGAACAATATCGTAGGCGGGCGAAAGCCGCCAACCTTGGCCTGAAATATGGATAAACCCGTGATTTTTGAGATGGTCATCGGTGTTGTTGCACAATACGTTGAAAACCATTCGCATAAATAGCTGTTTTAGATCTTCGTGAATGGATGAGGAAGCGCAGTATTTTCGCATCTGAACGGCAATATCCTGATAGGTTCCTTCCGTTAATTGATCCGTTACCAGCAGTGTAGCGGCAGAAATAAAGGGGATTCTGTTTTCGTTGAGATCACGGTCAAATCTTAAAATCAAGAAAACATCTCTGCCGGCCACTGAAATGGTTTTTGTTTTAGGAACAACAATGCCGCACATTCGGGCAAGGTGTAGGTTTGCATTTTCAATGCGGCATGTGCTCCATGCATCATACTGCCTGCTGAACTTAGCCATCCACATTCGACCTTCATGCGTTGTGGGCGCTTTTGGCTGTGCGCCCCCTAAGGAAGATCCCCGAACAAGGAACCGGCGATATTCAGGTGAAATCGTTTTTTCATTTGTAATCTCATCCACGGCTTTAATCATGCTGTCCAGATCAAGTTCCGCCCCATGGGGCGGATAATTGGTCCACCCCGGATGAATCGGGCCCGGACCCTGCTCCAAAGAACTGCCAAAACCTAGGGCGCCGATTCGGTCCTCGGCTGGAAGGGCGGTCAGATATTCAAATTCTCCCGGTGATTGGGGGTCCGCTGCTCTGTCAAGGAGGTGCCTGCCCCATTCATCGGGCATTGTATCCCGTATCCCTCCGAAAAGGGGTGCTTTGGGTGTCGATCTGAAAAGGGCATCACTTAGGGGAAGCTGAACTGGGTCAATGGATATGGCGTCTATGCGCTGCAGGTACTTTTTACCGTACTGGAACGTGGAAAGGATGTCTCGGTTGTCTTCCTGAATGGTCAAGTATCCGCAGGGAACCCACTTCCCGCTTAAATGAATGAATACATATGCGTCATTCTGCTTTGCCATGGGTTTTTCCGCTAAAAATCCAGATCGACTTTACGGGAAGGTCGAATGCGTTTTTTTTGATCATAGCTTTGCTTGTCAATTATGTTTGCGGTAAGGTCGTTTTCGGGTTTCGCCAGATGGCTTAGATCGTTTTCAAGGCCCAACGTCAAAAGCGCCGCCGCCAGGATGCCGAAACTCACACCCGGATCTCCAGATTCAAGCCGGTTGAGGGTCTTTCGTGTGACAAACATGCGTTCGGCCATGTCCTGCATTGTTAAACCTCGTCGCTTTCTGGCCAGTTTGATATTCAGGCCCACCTTATCCATTTTTTGTCGCAACGATAGCGGCAACCCATCTTTTCCAAGCGTATTTCGAGTCATATAATACCCCTAAAATAGTTTTAGTGGGTTTATTATAACCCTTAATATCGATTCGTCAAGTCCCATTTGACGGTGGCGTGTGGTGATATTCGCCAACAATTGCGAAAGGTAGCTCGTCCCGATAAGTACGCATGCGAGATTTGATTCATCATATATCTTCTTCTTTGGTCCCCGGAAAATTCTTCAAGGTTAATGGGTTTCCAACGTGTCATCCATGATTTCTTCTCAATTATGAGACAGCCAACGATTTAGTTAAGCGGTAATTTTCTGGACCAAAAATTGCCCGTGAGCAAATGACGTGTTTACGGGCAAATGATGTTTATTGCAAATTTTGGTACAGAAAATATCCGACTTGAACGGCTGGTTGATTTTTTTTTGCGTTCTTGGCACGGTTTCTGCGATTGGAGATTGTGGCTTTTGCCCCTCTCCCCGCGTAGCGGTCTGTCCAACAAGTTATTAAAGGGACGGATTCGGTCCCTTCAATACCTCAAATAGGGCGTTATCTATAAAAGCAAAAGTTGTGCCATGTTGCTGCTGTAGCATAAAAAGTTAAAAATCCAGCGGACTTTTTGCTTCTTTCGCGGTTTTGCTCGGTACGCAAGGTATAAATCATTGTCGTTCTCACATCGGCGTGATCCAGCATTGTTTGAATCGTACGAATATCATAATTGGTCTGCAATAGATGCGTAGCGAAACTGTGACGATTATGCCGAGCTCGGCATAATCGGCTTTGCCACCCATGTCCTAAACAGACCGGGGCTTTCGGCCCAGAGCCCGGCTGATTTTGATTAAAACCACATCGTTATTTATAAAAATGTGTAATTTTTAAGTGTAGATTCTATTTAAAATGATGGGGAAGTCAAGTTTTTTTTGGTGTGTTCCGATTCCAAATATCTAAGTATTCGAATTTTATTCTGCCCCCTGTGAACGGTTACCAAGGATTATTCGTTTTTCCCGAAATAGGGCGTCATGGCCTTTTCAAATTCTGAATCGGACAGGGTGATGATTCGGTGATGAAGATGGGGTCACGGGGTCGGGCCGCAACAAAGCATTGAATGTCAAGCTGTTATGTCCAAAAATAGTTGTTTTCAGGGGCGATATCGTCCTTTTCAGCCCCGAAAAGAGAGATATCGTGAGCAGCTTCCTCCCGGAGCTGATACCCACCACCACCTTCACCTTCCATAACACGCCTGTTTTTTCTTTACATTCTCTACAAAAGACCGGCTACCAATGGTGGTACTGGCCGTCCATTCAGATCGACGGATTTTGGCGCCACTTTCTAGGTATTCCTCGATCCATCCTCTGTGCTTCTCAGTTCATCGTGTGATCCCACCCCAAAAAATTTCCGGAGTTTCTCATAATCCATCAAAATGTTCTTCGTTCGCCACTTCTGGATCTTGTTGTAGCCGCTGAATAACCACATCGATGGATGTCTGACGATTCCGGCGCGTACCATATTCGTATCTTAACCCATATCCCTATCCATATCGCTTCCTGGCCTGATAAAGCCATTGTAAATAGCGATGACGATCCTTAGCAACCACTGGGTGTGGTGTGATCCCATCTCATCATTATCTGAAAAGCCCTCTTGATTTGTAGAATGGAAAGCCCTTTGAGATTGACAAGTGTATGGTATCGTAGTATTTGCGAGTCAGGTGCTGTCATAGGCGTTTTTTTGTTAACCCCGTAGTAAAGAAAAAACAGACTGTGGAAAGTAAAAAGCGCGGAACCGCCAGGGTAAAAGAAATTTTTGAAATTCTGGATCCGCTTTATACGCGGGAAAAAACCGCCCTCAAATACCATACCCCCTTTCAATTGCTCATCAGTACCATCCTATCGGCCCAGTGTACCGATAAACAGGTGAATGCGGTTACGGAGGATCTGTTTGAAAAGTATTTTTCACCCTCCGATTTTCTTTTGGTCCCCATTGCCGAACTGGAAGCGGATATTCGGTCCACCGGGTTTTACAGGAATAAGGCCAAGTCCATCAAGGGATGCTGCCGGGGGTTGTTGGATCGATACAACGGAGAAGTTCCTTCCACCATGGCGGAGCTGATCAAATTGCCGGGAGTGGGACGTAAGACCGCAAATTGCGTTTTGGGGGCCGTCTTTGGTGTACCGGGGGTGGTGGTGGATACCCATGTAAAAAGACTTTCCATTCGATTAGGACTTACGGAAAATAAAAATCCGGACAAGATTGAAAAGGATCTTGAAAAACTTCTGCCCGAAGAACGTTGGCGCCGTTTTTCGGACATCCTGATCTACCACGGTCGCGCCATATGCGGCGCCAGGAAACCGGACCACGTCGGATGTGCTGTTTTTCGCCACTGCCCTTCCAATGATATTTGACCGGGACCGGATATTTCAAAAATCAGCAGAGAGGTCTGAACCAATGAAGAAGAAAATTCTGATGTGCGTTTTTTTGGGTGTGTTTCTTTTGGGCGGCTGCGCGGAAACCCAGTACCGGGAATCCAAGATCCGGCTTCAGCACCGGAGCTGGGATGACGACGTTATCCGGAAGGTCGCCAAACGGCAGGTGGCCCCTGACATGACCGGGGATATGGTGAGGGCGGCCATTGGATTGCCGGACAGCATTTCTCGCCACGAAGACACGGAAAAGTGGGGGTATGCCGTTATGGTGGGCGACTACCAGCCCGGGGAAAAATTCGTGTATTTTGTATTTTTCAAAAATGGCAGGGTGACTGGGACCGAAGGGGACATCAACAAACTGAAAACCCTTTCCTGGTACAAATGATAACGGTTGTTGATGGAAAAGCGCTGATTGGGCGATTTCCTTTTTTTAAATGATCCAAAATTAAAGTGGAGGTATTGCCATGAAGAAAAGATTTTTTGCGGTTCTGTTATCGTTTGCATTAATTCTGGGGGTCTGTTTTTCCCAGACCGCTCTAGGTGAAACGGTTAACGAAGACGTCACCGTTTCACCCGGAAAACCCCTTTCATTTCCCCAGCAGGAAGTGATTGCCAACCAGGCGGTTAAAGCCCTGAAACATATCGCCAAGGCGCGCGGTTTTATTCATGAAAAAAATATCGGCGACGCCAACCGGGAACTCTCCAAAGCCCAGGAAATCATGGAAACCATTCGCGGTTCACTTCCCACCACCCGAATCAAGGACCATATATGGGTGGCCAAAAAACATCTGTCCTATGAAGCTTCGGAAGAGGTGATTCCCGATTTGGTTCCCATTTACGCTTCCCTGGATGAAATACAGAGCTTTGTCACCGTGGACAAAACCAGAGTCCATCTGGATGAGGCTAAAAAAGCCTTGAAAGACGGTGACAAGGAAAAGGGCGCTCAGGCCCTGGAACTGGCGGGCGACTCCCTGGTCTATGTGGAAATCGATCTGCCCTTGAGCTTCACCGAACGAAAGGTGGCGCTGGCCCAGCATCTTCTGGCGGACGGCAAGGAAAAGGAAGCCGACGCCGCTTTGAAAGATGCGGAAGACGGGGTTCAGGTGATTTCAATTGCGTCCTACGGCCCCATGATTCTCGCCCAGGAAAGCCTGTGGCAGGCCACCAAGGAGTATACGCTGGGGAAATACGACGCCGCACGCCGGTCCCTTTCCGATGCCAAGGTTTTTTTGAAGATGGCAGCCAGGCAGGCGGATGAAAAAACAAAGGAAGCCCTTGCCAAGTTGAACTTGAAAATCGACGAACTGGAGAAAGAAACAGCGGAAAGCCGCGCTGATTTCAGTAAGGACATTAAGGACTTGTGGAACAAAACCAAGGATGTTTACCACAAGACCGTGGAAAAGTTTAAATAAACTTCAACCCGCAATGGCCGGAAAAGAAAAATCACGATACATTTGTCAGAACTGCGGACATGAGGCCCTGAAATGGCTGGGCCGGTGTCCGGAGTGTGATCAGTGGAGCAGTTTTCTGGAGGAGCGCATCGAGGCGAATGATGATTCGCCCCTGCGAAAAAACCGCGGCTTACCCAACATGAGTCGGCCTGAAAGCATCGGCGTTATCTCCCTTTCGCCCGAGATGAGATGGCATACCGGGATTGCCGAGTTTGATCGTACTCTCGGGGGCGGTCTGGTTCCCGGTTCCCTGGTTTTGATTGGGGGGGACCCCGGCATCGGCAAATCCACCATGATTCTTCAGGTACTGGATGGGTTTGCCCGACAGGGGCTTCGGTCCCTGTACCTTTCCGGCGAAGAATCCGCCCAACAGATCAAGATGAGGGCGGATCGGCTGGGTATTCAGGCCGATGATCTTTATGTTATGACCGGCACCTGCATCGAGGATTTTTTCGATCGCGCCGCCAGGCTCAAGCCGGACCTGGTGGCCGTGGATTCCATCCAAACCTTCTATACTCAGGATATTTCCTCGCCGCCGGGAAGCGTGGGACAGGTCAAGGAAACCGCCGCCAGGCTCATGGCTTACGCCAAGGGTTCGGGGACGCCCGTTTTCCTGGTGGGACACGTCACCAAAGACGGGGCCATTGCAGGCCCCAAGGTACTGGAACATCTGGTGGATACGGTACTCTATTTCGAGGGAGACCGGGGCCATGCCTTCCGGATATTGCGGGCGGTAAAGAACCGTTACGGTTCCACCAACGAAATCGGCGTTTTTGAAATGAAAGGCTCCGGACTGGTGGAGGTGGGCAACCCTTCCGGCATTTTTCTGGCGGAAAGGCCCGAGGATGTACCGGGGTCCGCCATTATTTCATGCATGGAGGGGACCCGTCCCCTGCTGGTGGAAATCCAGGCCCTGGTGTGCCCGAGTCCTTTGGGCATGCCCAGGAGGACTGCCAGGGGCATTGACCAGAACCGCATTTCCCTGCTGGTGGCGGTGCTGAGCAAACGGCTGGGCATTGAACTGGGGGACCAGGATATTTTTGTCAATGTGGCCGGCGGCTTGAAAATCGATGAGCCGGCCGCGGATCTGGGGATCGTGTCCGCCATGATGAGTAGTTTTCTGGAAAGACCCGTTAACCGAAATCTGGCGGTTTTCGGCGAAGTGGGTCTGGCCGGCGAAATCCGAGGGGTGAGCCAGCCGGACCTGCGAATGCGGGAAATTGAAAAAATGGGCTTTTCCGAATGCCTCCTTCCCAGAAGTAGCCTGGAGGGATCAAATCCGCCGCCCCGCCTGAAACCCCACGGTATTGGAAGCATCCAGGAACTGCATGATTTCCTGTTTGACGATCATTCATTTTTATGATCCCTTCCCCTGGTGAAAAAATCAATTCTCTGTATCATGGAACCTCAACTACACTGCCATAAGGAGGTCAGTCTTGATTCATACAGCTAACGCGCAGCAAATACGGGATGGTCTCGTAACAGATGTATATTTTGAAAGGACCGAAAAAATTCTAAGGGCCAAGGGGATTGATCGAGAGGTGACGGCTGAATTTCTGGCCAAGGGTCTTCCACGAGATTACCCATGGGGCGTTTTTGCGGGTTTGGAAGAATGTGTGGCCCTGCTCAAGGATCTGCCGGTGGATGTTCGAGTGATTCAAGAGGGAACGGTTATAAATTCCTTCCAGCCGGTTCTGGAAATCCGCGGAAAGTACCTTGATTTCGGTCGATACGAAACCACCTTGCTGGGCTTTCTCTGCCAGGCATCCGGGGTCGCCACCATGGCGGCCCGCTGCCGTAAGGCTGCGGGAGACCGGCCCCTCACCAGTTTTGGCGCTCGTCGCATGCATCCCGCCATTGCTCCCATGGTGGAACGAAACGCCTATATCGGTGGATGCGACGGCGTTGCCATGGGTCTTGGCGCAAACCTGGTGGGCATTGAGCCATCCGGCACCATGCCCCATGCGCTCATGCTGATCATGGGCGATACCGTGGCGGCGACCCAGGCCTTTCACGACATTATTGAACCGCATGTGAAACGGGTGAGTCTCATAGACACCTTCAATGATGAAAAAATTGAAGCCCTGAACGTGGCAAAGGCCCTGGGGAAAAATCTTTATGCGGTTCGCCTGGATACCCCAAAATCAAGACGGGGGGATCTCAGGAAAATCATGGAGGAGGTGCGCTGGGAACTGGATCTGCGCGGATTTGAACATGTCAAAATCTTCATCAGCGGGGGTCTGGATGAATACCGGATTCAAGAATACCGGGACCTGGCCGATGCCTTTGGTGTGGGAACGGCCATCAGTGCCGCCCCGGTCATTGATTTTTCCATGGATATCGTGGAAGTGGACGGCAAGCCTCTGGCCAAACGGGGGAAACGTTCCGGATCAAAAAGCGTCATGCGCTGCAAAGATTGCCTGAGAACGGTGGTCGTACCCAAAGGAAAAACCCTGAAACCCTGTTTTTGCGGCGGAGAGATGGTTGAAATTCTGCTGCCTTTTCTTTCTCGGGGAAAAATGAATACCCCACTGCCCACGCCCCATGAGATCCGTACTCATGTGATGGCTCAGATCAGCAAACTGGACCTGTAGGAGGCAACCCCTGAGCAAACAGCGCCAACAGAGAAAAGTTACTGAACTGAGCCGGATGCTGACCTATATCCTGGCGTATCGACCCGACGAATTTGGTCTGGTCCCCGATGAGGAAGGTTTTGTGCTTTACAAAGACCTGCTCAAAGCCTTTCATGAGGAAGAAGGGTGGCGTCATGTGCGGCGCTCCCATATCAACGAGGTGTTGCTTGGAGAGGATCGGGAGCTCTTTGAGGCTTTTGACGATCGGATCAGATCTCAGAAAAGGCATTGGACCTTAAATACCCATAGCGATCTTCCATTGCCGGGCTTGCTTTATGCGCCCGTCAGGAAAAGGGCCCATGCCGCGGCCATGGAAAGGGGGTTGAAGGCAGTGGGGAAAAATGTGACCCTGTCCTCCGACCGGGAAATGGCCCTGCGAATCGGTCGCCGTCAGGATCAACACCCGGTGTTGCTGGAAATTCCCGCTGCTTCCGCGGAAAAAAGGGGGGTACTCATCTTTCCCTTTGGCGACCTTTTCCTCAGTCCCGAAATTCCGCCTGAATGTATTGCAGGCCCTATACCGCCGAAAAACCTTCTGGAAGGAAGGGAAAAAAAGGAAGCCAAAAAACAGAAACCGCATGCCGATCTCAAACCCCCAACCCCGGGTTCATTTTCCCTGGACCCCGGAAGGGATCCGGATCCTTTCAGAAGAGCCAAGGGAAAAAAGCGAAAGGGGTGGAAAGAAGACGCCAGGAAAATGCGGAGAGGGAAAAAAGGAAAAAACATTATCTGAAAATATCGGGCATCAACTTTGATTGGCCTTTTCGGAATAAGTGGAAAGGGGCTCCTTAAATCGGCACCCCTTTTTTCGACAAGCCACCATCGGCTCATCTGCTTTTTTGGGCCGTTTGATGCTTAACACCCGGGTGCCGCATTCAGGGCAAACCCCATCAAACGGCTCATCCCAGGTGGCAAACCGACACTTGGGATATTGATTGCAGGCATAGAACTTTTTCCCTTTTTTGGAGACTTTTTCCACCAGGGTTCCCGAACAACCCGCCTCCGGGCATCTAACACCGGTACTCACCGGATCAGGCGCCCAGATATTTTTACATTCCGGATACCCGGAGCAGGCCACAAAGGGGCCGTACCGCCCGTTTTTGGTGACCATGGGTTTGCCGCATTTCTCGCAGGTTCCCTGTTCCTCTCCCATATGGGGAACGGGTGCTTCAACAATAATCTTTCCTTTTTCATCCCGGGTAAAATTGGCGGTATTCCGGCATTCCGGATAACCGGTACAGGCCAGGAAAATACCGTTTCGGCCCGATTTGACCGCCATGGGGCGGTTGCATTTTTCGCAGGTGATATCCGTCAACACCTCGCCCTTCATCCCCTGGGTTGCTTTATCCAGATCTTTTCCAAAGGAATCATAAAATTGCCCCAGTACATCGGTCCATTTCACTTTGCCTTGCTCAATTCGGTCCAGATTGTTCTCCATTTGTGCGGTAAAGGCTGTATTCAACACATCGGGAAAGTTTTGGACCAGCAGATCCGTCACCAGAAAACCCAATTCGGTGGGGATAAACCGTCTCTTTTCCACGGACACATATTCTCTTCCGCTGATATTGGCCAGGATAGCAGCATAGGTGGAGGGCCTTCCGATGCCGTTTTCCTCCAGGGCCTTGATCAGGGAAGCTTCCGTAAACCGTGGGGGCGGCTGGGTAAAATGCTGTGCCGGATCCAGTTTTATGAGGGTTAGAACCTGGCCCTCCGCTAATGGCGGAAGTTGGGCCTCCGATTTTCCCTTATCTCCTCCATTTCGGGTTTCTTTTTGTTCTTCATAAAGGATGGTAAACCCCTTGAAGACCACCACGGAACCGGTAGCGCGAAACCCGGCGTTTCCGGCGCTGATTTCCACCTGGGTTTTGTCCAGTTGCGCGGGACTCATCTGACAAGCCACAAATCGTTTCCAGATGAGCTCATACAACGCGAACTGCTCCCGGTTGAGATACTTGGATATGGTCTTGGGCGCCAAGTCCACGGAGGTGGGGCGAATGGCCTCATGGGCCTCCTGCGATCCCTTGCGACTTTTGAAACGGTTCGGTTTTTCAGGAAGGAAATCCTTTCCAAAAACCTGGCCGATATAGGTGCGCACCTGGTCAATGGCATCATCCGAAAGATTAAAGGAATCGGTCCTCATATAGGTAATGAGGCCCACCAAACCCTTATCTCCCAAATCAACGCCCTCGTAAAGGCTCTGTGCAATGGACATGGTCTTTTTAGCGGAATACCGCAATTTGCTGAAGGCTTCCTGCTGCAAAAGACTCGTGATAAACGGCGGGGGGGCATTCTTTTTGGTCCGTTTTTTGGCGACCTTTGCGACTTCAAAGGGAAGGCCTTTGATTTCACTGACGATGCCAAGGGTCTGTTTTTCATTGGAAAGGTCTGTTTTTTCCCCCTTATATTGAAAAAACTTCGCTTCGAAGGGGGGTGGTTCAAAGCCCTTCAAATGGGCCGTAAGGGACCAGTATTCCTGGGGATCAAAGGCTCTGATTTCCCGTTCCCGATCGCAGATCATCTTAACGGTTACGGATTGGACCCGGCCTGCGCTCAACCCCCGTTTAACCCGTTTCCAGAGAAGGGGGGAGATCTGATAACCCACCAGGCGATCCAGAATGCGCCGGGCCTGTTGAGATTCGAATTTGTTCGTGTCCAGGGCTTTGGGCGAGGCCACAGCAGCCTGAATCGCTTTTTTGGTTAATTCATTAAAGAGGACCCGATAGATTTTTTGATTCCCTTTTCCCTTGGCCAGTTCCTGGGCCACATGCCATGCAATGGCTTCCCCCTCGCGATCCGGATCAGGCGCCAGATAAATAACCTCGGCGTTTTGGCCGGCGGTTTTCAGATCTTTGAGGATTTTTCCTTTCCCTTTAATGATCACATAATCAGGTTCGAAATTTTTTTCGAGATTAACGCCCAGCTTGCTGACGGGAAGGTCTTTCACGTGTCCCACCGAGGCCATAATTTTGAAATCGGGTCCCAGGTATTTTTTAATGGTTTTGGCTTTGGCTGGAGATTCAATGATGAGTAGATTTTTCGGCATTCTTTGGGTCCAATCTAACGCGGCGCGCTGCAGTTTTAAGTTTTAAGTTCTTTTGTCAATGAATCTCTAGGTTAGCGAACATACATTTTTCCCGGGAGTTGCCGGACGATGCCGTTTAATTCCATTTTCAGCAGAATCATGGATACCTGGGATACATCCATTGCGCCCATGCGGGCTATTTGGTCAATATGTGTCGGATAACTTCCGATCATGTCGTATACTTTACGCTCAGGCCCATTCATCTGTTTCTGGGATCCGGACGCTTCCTGGGGGGGAGGCAATCCGGCGCCTTGCTTCAGAAACCAGAGTTCATCCAGGATATCATTGGCGTTTTCAATGAGCTTGGCGCCTTGTTTGATGAGCCAGTGGGCGCCGGCACTCTTGAAGGAGTCAATGCTTCCGGGAACGGCAAATATTTCACGATTCTGTTCCAGTGCCAGGGCAGCTGTAATTAGAGACCCACTTTTCCTGGCGGCTTCAATAACGGCGATTCCTCGACAGAGGCCGCTGATGACCCGATTTCGGATGGGAAAATTCCGGGGTTCAGGGGATGTTCCCATGGGAAATTCAGACACAATAGCCCCTTCTTCGACCATCCGTTCAAACAGCCGACCGTTGGATTTGGGATAAACCACATCAATTCCCGTTCCCAGCACGCCGATGGTAAAGCCGCCTCCTCGAAGGCAGCCGTTATGGGCAGCCGCGTCAATTCCCCTTGCCAGACCGCTGACCACACCGGCCCCTCTTTTCGCCAGCGCCATAGCGATTTTTTCGGCTGTTTTTAGACCGTAGTGTGTCGCGTTCCGAGAACCCACCAGGCCCACAAAGGTTTGCTCCAGAGGAATTTCTCTTCCCTTGGCAAACAACACCATGGGTGGATTATGGATCTCTCGCAACAGGAGCGGATAGCTGGGATCCTCATAGGTGAGGATTCGCGCATGACAGCGTTCCGCCTTTACCATTTCCTCTTCGGCCTGTTCAAGATATTGCCGGTCCAGAATTTTTTTACCGATCTCTTTTCGAAGACCCTCTACACCCATCAAATCAAAAAATCCCGCTTCAAAGATGGCCTCAACATGAAGAAATTTCTCGAACAGTCGTTTTAGAACGACATTTCCTAACCCGGGAATCATGTAAAGGGCCAGCCATGCCTGTATTGGGTTCCGCAGTATGGTCATAGGATATCAATGGGGTGTGATGCTTATTTTATCGAACATTTCACCATGGTTGACAGCAGGTATAGACTTTCGGGCAAATCTTGTTTTAAATCAATGTTTTGACCAATTTTCATTAGAATAGGCAACAGTTCATTTTGAATATCAATTTCTTTCACGCCTTGATAGCCCTGATTCGCCAGGGTTCTTTCCAGGGTCTTGGCCAAATCCACGGCTTTGATGGTTGTTCCGTTGGGAAAATCTTTTTTTGCGTTCAGTACAACAGCCGTGGCCGTTTCAAGCCGCGATTCCAGAATAATGAGATAACCCAGTACCAGATCCGGCAGGTCCGCCTCGTTTGCAATGGCGGTTTCCATACGGGTTACAATGGCAAAAAGATTGCCCCTTTTAAATCCATGCTTATATCCTTGATTGATGTAGACTACGGAATATTGACCCATTAATTCAAGTTGATCTTTGGAAGCCACGATGGCGGCGCTGCATTCTTTCTCGTCCCCGCATCTTTTCCGGTCAGGGTTCGAAGGCTGTATACAGGCCGACACGGGATGGTAAGGCAAAAGCGGATCTCCCACCCGCATGACCCGGTAGTCTTCCAAAATCTCCGCTTTGAACAAACCTTCACTGACCTGTTCTTCCAGGACAATTTTTCCCAGAAACAAAATCACGGTTCCCACATTCTTCCCGGTAAGTGGATGATCCAACTTATCCGATTCCCTGTAAAGGTTAAAAGCGTCTCCGGGTTTTACTTTGCGGTCTTTTTCGAAGGTCACATAGATGGTGTCGTGTTTAGCCAGAAAGATGCGCTCCGTTTCATCGGCCGTCACATGACCCCAGGGTTTCACCTGTTCAGGGGACAAAAAACCCAAACTCTCAACGTGGCAATACTCAGAAACATCCACGCCTTTGGATGTTCGGGTTTCATCATCAGCCCCAATCAAAGGCCGTATTGCTTCAACGCCCGGCGTCGAAACTGCCTTGATGGGGATATCTTCTTCGCCAAACGTGGAAGAAGAAAAAAAACTCACACTGATCCACAGAACGAAAAAAAGCAACTGTTTTTTCCCCAAGGCGTCCCCCTTCAACCGGATTATGCTCTGTCAAGCATCAAGATTCCAAAACACCGAATACCTAACACCTATACAAAGGCAGTGTTTAATTTGTCAAGCGCTTCGAAAATAAAAATCGCTACTGACCCATTTCGATATGGACCCACCTCGCCATAATAGAACAATGAGCCCATCATTGAGGCTATACGATGAGACCCTTTATCAGCTGAGCGCCCCAAAAAAATGACCGCCAGCCAGTGAACCCTTTGAAGCACCGAGTTTTTATGTGGCCGTTT
Organism: Desulfatiglandales bacterium; assembly: GCA_963662465.1. Taxonomy (GTDB): domain Bacteria; phylum Desulfobacterota; class DSM-4660; order Desulfatiglandales; family Desulfatiglandaceae; genus NaphS2. The sequence continues at coordinate 4,711,891 of OY759599.1, read as the reverse complement.
TAGAACAATCCGGATTTCCACGGATTTCTCGATTTGTAATCTCCAGTTGCCCTCGGATAGCCGTGATAACCCACCGCAAAACCGCCGATTAGCAGATATTCGGCTTTATGGGAATTCAGTAGTTTCAAATTTTCGTCAGGTTCATCATCAAGAGAAGCTGTCGAAAACGCTAACGCACGTCCCTGTTAATAAAAAGTTGTCCATGGCTGTGATCCATGGTAAAATCCGTCATATTCATTCAAGAAAGGGGCTCATCATATGGCTGCTACCATCATGTTTGATACTCTGAAATTCGTTAAGAGGCTTAAAGCTGCCGGATTCAATGAGGGTCAGGCAGAGGCACTTTCCGATGCTTTTAAAGACTCTCAGGAAACCACTCTTGAGGACTTGGCCACAAAAAGGGATCTTGAAGCCCTTGAGGTTAGGATAAATGGTGAACTCAAGCTCATGAAATGGATGCTCGGTTTTGTTTTGGCTGGTATCGCCGCTCTCGTTTTGAAATCCTTCTTTGTGTAATTGTTGCCACCCCTGGTTCAGCTTATCCCGGATATCTTCCGTCTCCCCGGTCTGTTTCAGTTGCACCACCTCGGCGGTTTTTTCGGCGGTCTTGCCGGATAGTCCTACTTTGTTTACAGAAGTCAACCCATAAGTAAAGCAGATATTTCCTTAAACCCGCAAGAAAAATCTCCATCTGTTGGCTTACAATCTCCGCTTCTTGATTTTTCCCTGGGTGAAGTCTCCCTTCCTGGCTTGACATCTGCTGTCAAAATGCGCCAGGCATATTTCATCGGATTGGGAGAATCTCTACCACCATCCTGTTTACTGGCTGGAGACTTTTGTCGATAGCGAGCGGTTTAAAGGCACTTGTTACCGAGCCGCCAATTGGGCCCTGTTGGGGAAAACCACGGGTAGAGGGAAAGACAACCCAACACGCAAGGTCATTCGCTCCATTAAATACGTATACGGCTATCCCCTTGTGCGCGACTTCAGAAGCAAGCTGGAGGTTGTGCGATGAACCACGAACAGGCGTTTCTTCTGTATTACACCGGTCCCGAAGCCGTGACCACGGTACTTTGCGGGTTACACGACCGAATCGATTTTCTGGAAAATAAAGTGAATGGTAACGGCAAGGATAATGCTGGAAAGGTTCGGGTATGTGTGGTACTCACGGCAAATAGTCCGCATGAGGCCATGGAGATAGTCTGGATAAGACAGAAAGTTAATCATTAACGGCCTTGATTATCGTTTCGGCCAATTAAGGGAGCTTATCATGAAAGAGATTAATGAGCTGGATCTGCCGGAAGATTTGCGCTACACAGAAGATCATGAGTGGGCAAAACCGGAGGGCGATGCGGCAACCATCGGTGTCACCGACTATGCACAGGAACAGCTCGGCGATATCGTGTTTGTGGAGCCCCCTCAACCGGGGGATAAATTTCAACAGGGGGATGAGTTCGGCACTGTCGAGTCGGTCAAGGCCGTGGCGGAGCTGTATATGCCGGTTGCGGGAGAGGTTATCGAGGTGAACCATGCCCTTGAAGATGCCCCCGAACGCGGTCATGGGGATGGTTCATATGGGCCGGAGCGGCGTGGATGTGTTGCACCTGAACCTTCACAAAATCTTTTCCACGCCTCACGGCGGGGGCGGTCCGGGGTCCGGCCCCATATGCGTGGCCTCGCACCTGATGCCCTTTCTGCCGATTCCCAGGATTCTGGAAAAGGCCGGCGTTTATCGCCTGAGCGAAGAATTCCCCATGACAGGCCCTGCATGCATGAGTGCGTCTTCTCCGATAAATTTCAACGGCGCCAAAAGATCACCACCCTGGACATGGCCAAACGCCTCATGGATTTCGGTTTTCATCCGCCCACCATTTATTTCCCCCTGGTGGTGGAGGGCGCCATGATGATTGAGCCCACCGAGACCGAGACCCGGGAAGAGATCGATCGGTTTATCGAGGCGTGCCGTATGGTGGCAACGGAAGCCGCGGAAACCCCTGATCTTTTGCGCGATGCGCCAAAACGGTGCAAGGTGGAACGACTGGATGAAACATCGGCCGCACGCAGGCCCTGTTTAATGGGTTGAGACCAAAGAGGATTGAGATGCGAGGAGTACCTATGGATGATGCGAAACAGACCCTCCGAAGCCGCGCGGAGGCCCTGCTGGCCGCCGGGGCGGCTCAAAACCAAAAGGGACCTCCGTCTGACGCGGATCGGCTCATTGAAGAATTGCGGGTCTACCAGATTGAGCTGGAAATGCAAAACCATGAGCTTCGCGGCACCCAGCTGGCCCTCGATGCGTCCCTCGGGAAGTATGCGGATCTCTATGACTTCGCCCCCGTGGGGTACTTCGTTTGTACGCCCAACGGACTCATTCAGAATGCCAATTTTACCGGCGCATCCCTGGTGGGGGTCGAGCGGACCGCCCTGATGGGGATTCCCTTTAGCCGCCTGATTTTAAGGGAAGACCAGGACATTTTCTACCTGCATCGAAAACAGATCCTTCAAACAGAGCATGCACAGACCTTTGAACTCCGTTTGGTCAAGGGGGACGGTGCGCCTTTTTTTGTTAAACTGAACCTTGAATTTCACAGGGAGGCGGATTCTCTTCTGATCACCGTAACGGATATCTCTTGTCTCAAGGGGGCGCAACGGGCGCTCCGCGAAGCCCGTGATGAGCTGGAAACGCGGGTGACGGCGCGGACCCTGGAGCTGGAGACCCTCAACAAAAAACTGAAGGAGGCCCTCAGCGAAAAAGACCGGATTGCCGAGGCGTTGCGTGTGAGTGAAAACCGCTACCGGTCCCTGGTGGAATCCACGGACGATTTTATCTACCTGGTGAACCAAAAAGGCGAGTATCTTTTCATGAACAACCGGACCCGGTCCCTGTACGGTTTCACGCCGGAAGAAGTCCCGGGCCGGTGGTATGGGGAATTTCATGATGAAGAAGAGACAGGGAGCTTCATGGACCGGGTCCGTCTGGTGTTCCGGACAGGCGGGTCCGTGCATCACGAACACCACCATAAGGGTCGGTATTACCTGCTCACCCTGAGTCCGGTCAAGGGACCTGACGGCAGGGTTCGATCCGTGACCGTGGTGTCCAAAGAGATAACCGCTCAGAAAAAGCTGGAAACATCCCTGATGAAAAGCAATGAAGCGCTGCGGCGGGAACAGTCGCGAAGAGTCCTCCTTTCCAAAAGGCTTATCGATCTTCTGGAGGAGGAGCGGGCCCGCATTGCCGGAGATCTTCACGACCAGGTGGGCCAGCAGCTCACCAGTCTGAAGATGGATCTGGAAATCATCCCTCCTGAATTTTCAACCGGGAATCCGGAGATTTCGGAAAAATTGGCCGGCGCCGTTCATAAAACAAGCCATGTACTCCATGACATCAAAAGCATTGCCGCCGGGTTGAGGCCGGGTATTCTGAATGCCTTCGGCCTGGAGCAGTCCCTGGGGCGGTTGCTCAAGGAATTGGAACAAAAAAGCGTGAAAACCCACTTTTTTTCTTTGGAGATCCCCCTGCGCTTCAATTCCCAAAAGGAATTGGCGATCTACCGAATCGCCCAGGAGTCGGTTCACAACATCATGAAACACGCCGACGCCCGGAATGTACACGTGAACCTCACAACGATAACGGGAAACATCTGCCTGAGCGTGGAAGATGACGGCATCGGTTTCGACCCCTTGTCATGCCTGGAATTTGTTGACGGCAAAAGTTCTTTGGGACTCCTCATCATGCGGGAGCGGGCTTTTCAGGCAGGGGGTGAATTGACGGTGGAATCGGCGAAGGGGAAGGGAACGCACATCCTTGCGGAAATTCCACTTTAAATCCACTCGGAGAACGCTATGACAACCAACAATCCGAAATCCACCATCCTTCTGGTGGATGATCACCGGGTGGTAATCCAAGGCATCCGGCGCGCCCTTGAGAAGGAAGAAGAATTTCAGGTGGTGGGGGAAGCCCTTGACGGGCATCAGGCCGTTAAGAAGGCTGGAAACCTGAAACCGGATATCATCATCATGGACATTTCCATGCCCCGGCTCGATGGTATCGGGGCCACGCGAAAACTTAGACGGATGTTGCCCGACACCCCCATTATCATCTACACCATGCACTCGGACAAGGCGTATGTGGTGTCGCTTTTCAGGGAAGGCATCTCTGTCTTTGTCCTCAAGGAAGACCCCCTCTCGGAGCTGATCATGGCCTTAAAGGCCGTCAAAGGCCGCGGCACCTATTTCAGCACCAAGGCCCCCACCATTCTGTTGCGGCACATGGAAACCCTGGGACAGCACGCCGGGGAAAATGAGATTGACCAAATCCTCAGCCGGCGGGAGATGGAGGTGTTTCTGCTGCTGGCCGAAGGAAAAAGCAGCAAGGATATTGCCAAGACGCTTTTTATCAGTCCCAAGACCGCTGAAAGCCATCGGTATCATATTATGCAAAAGCTTGAGGCGGACAGCGTGGTGGATTTGGCGCGGTTGGCCATTCGCAAGGGGCTTATCAAGGCGTAGGGCGCCTGAATCGCGAAAATCCTGATACGGAAGTTCACGAGATGCGTAACCTGACTATCCTATTTGGCGCCTGAACGGCTTTTTCGTTCAGGCACTAAATAGAAGCTCTCCAATTCATGGCAGGCAATCCGAATCAATACTTCCGTCTTACCCGTATCTTTACAAATATTCGCCAATTTCGTTTTTATTTCTTTACAATTCCCCGAATCTTGATCACGCATAACGATGAAACTACAGTCTGGCAGCTTCCAAGCGCGTAATTTTAACTTCAGATTCTTTTCAAGATCCTGCTTGCCCTGAAATACAACATAACGAATAAAAATACCATCCGGTAGTATTCGAGGAAGAATGCCGTCGAGCATTTCTCTGGCTGAGGGCTCCTCGAGAAAAAACACAAAGGTTCTCATGTCGGATCGACTCCTTCTAAGAAACCTTGCTCCCAGAGATATCCCATTTGGTCGCCTTCAGCCATAAAGGCGACTATTTGTTCATCATCTCTGGCTCGTCTAATTTGGGAATAGCCATCTTTTTTTACGAGCCAAAACACTTCTTCAAGTCTAGTTGCGTTTAAAAAATCCGGCGAATGCGTTGAGATAAAAACCTGGCCGCCTCTATTGGCATAGGCACGGAATTCTTCGGCTAATTCCCATAAGAGTTTAGGATAAAGTTGATTCTCAGGTTCCTCAACACAGAGCAGCGGGTGAGGTTCCGGGTCATAAAGGAGTGTGAGATATGCGAGCATTTTTATGGTGCCATCAGAAACATATCTAGCAAGAAAAGGATCTTCAAATTTACCATCTTGAAACTTAAGAAGAACTCTTCCTTCTTCGGTAGTTTTAGAATCGACATTAGTAATGCCAGGCACTCTTTTTTTCAGGAGATCAAGGATTTTTTCAAAAATTAGATGGTGGTGGTCATGTAAATACTGAACAATTAGAGATAAATTTTCGCCTTCGCGTGATAAGTGTTCCGCGTAACCTGCGTCTTGCTCCGGTCGTGCTTTGCTAATATGAAAATCCGAAACATGCCAGTTTTCAATGAGGTTTCCAAGTGTCATTACGGCAGGAAATCTTGCAAATTGAGCTAATCCTTTTACAGCTAAGATATCGGGTGACTTTAAAGTTTGTTCTTCCCTGTTGAGATCTTTCACATCAGTTACAGAATCAAGCTCATTTGTAACGGCTGTACCCCTTCCCCTGGTAAAATCAAGAAAATGCCAGGGTTGCCCACTACGCCCTCTTCGGTACTTTAATATTTCACGCTCAACTACTCCCTTTCCCTTTTTTTCTCCAATTTGCAGAAAATAGGTGGTTAGTGGGCTATCAGGCTTAGGACGAAATTTGAGTTCAATTTCAATAGGTCCCTTGGTGTTACGGCTCCGGACTTCTTGAAATCCGCGGCTTCCTCCGAGTTTCATTAAAGCGGTCGTTACATTGGTGGCAAGTGCATCTCGCATAAAACCGAATATGCTAAAGATTGAGCTTTTTCCGGCGCCGTTAGCACCCACTAAAACACAGAAGTTGGGCAAATCATTTAATTCCGCATTTTGAAAGGTCTTGAAATTTTTTAGACGTATTGACTCGATCTTCATTCTTGTTTCCCCACAACGACTTTCAAAAAATATTATTCGTAAAAGGCATATCAATATTTCTCAATACTGTAAAGATCTTTCAATCAATGGACATCGAGGACATCGGGAGGTCCCTGTTCGCATTATGTCAATCAGGAAAAACCTGATTGTTTTTTAAGTGATTTCCTGATGCCGTTTCAGTGTTTTCCCGATATACAAGCTTTTTTCGATGGGGTAAAAATGATCATGTCACGGAAGAATCCGGCCCCCGGACCGACCGACCCCAAAGGATTATAGGTGTCGCGTCGGCTGCCCGTGGAATGATTTTCAATTTCGGTTTTCGGATTTCGGATTTAAGAAGGCCTGGCGCGTCGAGTTGAAAATTTGAGAGAGCAATCAATGGAAATTAAGGGAGATCCGAGGCCTGAGCGTGGAGAGCGGAACATCTTCTGTTCCCGCTACAGGAATTGTCTGGATTACGCGGTTCAATCCAATTGGGAAAAATGGAGTTGTTCCCGGTGTCCCCACAGATTCAATGTGAAAGCCTCCCATGACTATGAGTATCCCACCGCCGTTTCGGCCTTCTGTTACGAATGGCCCTGCGGTGAGGGAAAAACCGATGGATGTCCAAGTTGCATGCCCAAGTCACGGGAAGGGCGTCAATGAAAGAAGAATAAGGAATTGAGAATACCTGGTTTCCACCCTGATAGCGGGTTATGGGAAGGTGAAAATGAAAGCATCGATCCTGGTTGTGGATGGTGATCCGGATATTTGCCGGGTCATCGAGGCGATTCTCGCGCGGGAGGGGCTTTGCATCACCTGCGCCGGCAGCGGTGAAGAGGCCCTGAAGCGCCTTCAATGGAAATCCTTTGATGTGGTGATCATGGATATGCGAATCCCTGATATTCCGGGCGTGGCGTTCCTGAAGCGTATTAGAAAGGAGGAAGATGACGTGGAAATCATCGTTCTGAGCGGTTTTCTCACCTTTGAGCAGGTCATCGGGGCCATGCGGGACGGGGGCGCCGCCGATTATCTGATGAAACCCCTGGCGCATGCCGATGTGCTGGTGGATGCCGTGAAACGGGCTTTAAAAAAACGAACTTCGCGAAAAGAAAAGCGTGCCCTGGCGGAAGCGTTAAAACGTCGAAACCGCGGACTTGAAGTTGAGATAGATCATTTAAGAAGATGTATGGGTTATTGGATGGCGCCCACTGAAATGAAACATCGAGAGGGGGGGTAAAAATGGAAAGGGATGAAAATCTTTCCCCATTGACGGTAAAACAGCTCGAACGGGTCACCCATGACCTGCGGGTTCATCAGCTCGAACTGGAGATGCAGAATGATACGCTCCAAAAAACCCAGCAAGAACTGGAAAAGATGCGGGACCGGTATATGGATCTGTACGACTTCGCTCCCGTGGGGTACTTCACCCTGGATGAGAAAGGGGTGATTCGGGAGGCGAACCTTTCATGCGCCGCCATGCTGGGGGTGGACCGGGACGCTCTTTTGTCGCAACCCTTTTCCAAATTCGTCCACGGGGAAGACCGGGACCATTTCTATTTGTGTCTCCGGAAGCTGGTGGCGACCAACACCAGGGGGATTTGTGAACTGAGGCTCGTTCCACCGCAAGGCCCTGCTATCCATGTCCATCTGGAAACCGTCGCCGTTGGGGATGAAGAGACCGGCGGCGCCGAAATCAGAGCCGTTATCCATGATGTTACCGAGCGCAAAACAGCCGAAAAGACACTCAAGGAGACCGAGGATCGCTACCGGCAGATGTTCGAGGACACCCACAGCGGGGTGGCCGTTTATGAGGCCATGGATGACGGGGCCTATTTTGTTTTTAAGGACATCAACCCGGCGGCGGAGAGGATCAGCCGGATCAGGCGGGAAGCGGCGATCGGGAAAAACCTGCTGGATCTTTTCCCTGAAATGGACAAATTCGGGCTGGTGGATGCCCTGAGACGGGTGTGGCGGACGGGCGAGCCTGAAATAATGCCGCCCCGCTATTATCGGGACCGGGACCGGGAAGGGTGGCGGGAAAACCGCCTGTACAAACTCCCCTTCGGTGAGCTGGTGGCCATTTATGACGATGTGACCGATCGGGTGGAAGCCGAGGAAGCGCGCCACAAGGCCCGGAAATTCGAGTCCTTTGCGGTGATGACCGGGGGCATCGCCCATGACTACAACAACCTGCTTTCCATGATCCTGGGCAATGTATCCCTGGCGCTGGACGAAACAGAGCTGGAAAGCCGCATCCTCCCTTTTCTGCGCGACGCGGAGGAAGCTTCCCTGAGGGCCAAGGATTTGACCCACCGGCTCATGCTTCTGTCCAAGGGGAGCGCCCCCCAAAAGAAGGCCAGGTCGATAAAAGAAACCCTCGAAGCATGCGCCGCTAAACTGCCGCCCGCTCCAAACTATCGCTTGACGCTCTCTATTGCAAAAGACCTCCGGCCCGTGCTTCATGATCCCCACCAGTTGAACTATGCCGTCGGGAACATCCTCTCAAACGCCATGGAGGCCATGCCCGAAGGGGGCATACTGACGCTCAAGGCGGAAAACACGGTGATGGGAGAAGCATTCAAGAATTCCGTGGCCGCCCTGGGCCATGGAAAATACGTCAAGATTTCCATCAGCGACCAGGGTGCGGGGATCCCCAGGGAAAACATCAGCAAGATCTTCGACCCTTACTTTTCCACCAAAAGGATGGGGGTTCAAAAGGGGATGGGCATGGGCCTTGCCACCGCCTATGCGGTGACCGCGAAACATGGGGGGCGGATCAGCGTGCAGTCAACGGTGGGCGCCGGCACCACGGTCTCCATCTTCCTCCCCGCCTTGGAGAATGGGGAGTGCGGAATGCGGAATGCGGAATATGAAGAAGCCCCATTTCCCATCCCCCATTTTGTATCGACAGGCAAATCCGAAATCAAAAGGGTTTTACTTATGGACGACGAAGAGATGCTTCGAAAGCTGGTCCAACAGATGCTCAATCGTCTGGGGTACGATGCCCAAACGGTCGGGGACGGCGCTGAAGCCGTTCGATTGTACAAGGCCCAAAAGACGGCTGGAACCCCCTTTGATGCGGTGATCCTGGATTTGACCATCAAGGACGGCATGGGCGGCGTGGAGACCCTCAAAAAGCTCATGGCCATCGATCCGAACGTGAAAGCCGTCGTGTCCAGCGGCTACTTCAATGATCCGGTCATGAGCGATTTTCGGGCCTACGGGTTTTGCGGCGCCATGCCCAAGCCCTATCAGATAGCGGAATTGAAAACCGTTTTGGGGTCGATTCTGCCCGGAAAGGCAGTGAAGAGTGAAAAGTGAAGAGTGAAGAGTGAAAAGTGAAAAGTGAAGGAATAGACGATTTCTCCTCAACTATTAACTATTAACTATTAACTCGCCGGAGGCGAAGAGATGGAACAAAAACCGTTGCAGATTTTGGTGACAAGCAGGGGGGGGGGAAGCCCTGAAAAACGGGGCCGCGGGCGGCCCGTGGAAGAATCCATTGGGTGGGTGGTCCGATGGAAATCAAACGGAAAAGACGCTTCAACGAAAAACCCGAGAACGGGTGGAGGCCGAGAAGGCGCTTTTACAGGTACAAGACGATCTGGAAGTGCGTGTCCGGGAAAAAACCGCCCAACTGGTTCGTGCCTGTGAGCAGTTAAAAAAGAAAGAGGACCGTCTTCAGCACCAATTGAAACGGATGCGGTTGTTGAACCAAATGACCCGCGCCATGATTCAACGGCAGGACAAGCACTCCCTTTTTACCGTTGCCCTCAAATATCTGGAAGATTACCTGTCCGTGGATTTCGGCTGTGTTCTGCTTCTGGATCAGGACGAGGACATTTTCACGGTGGCGGCCACGGGGACCACGGACCTGAAACTGGTCAAGAAATGGGGAATGTATCCCGGAACCATTATCCCCATTGATCAAAACGGTTTGCGCCGGTGCGCGGAAGGGAAAGCGGTTTATGAACCGGATATATCCCTGTTGTACACCCCCGCCTTGGAAGGCCTCGCGGCGGAAGGATTCCGTTCCATGGTGCTGACGCCCCTGGCCGTGGAAGACGAGGTGCTGGGGGTCCTGCTGACCATGCGGCGGAAACCGGGGAGTTTCACCAGCGGATCATTCGAGTTTCTCCAGCAATTGGCCGAGCACGTGGCGCTGGGGGCTCAAAACGCCAAACTCTATGAGGACCTGCACGATGCCTGTAACGACCTTCGAAAGACCCAGATGACCGTGATGCGGCAGGAGCGGCTGCGGGCCCTGGGGCAGATGGCCTCCGGCATGGCCCACGACATCAACAACGCGGTGTCGCCCATTCTGGGCTACACCGACCTGCTGCTGATTCATGAAAAGGGTCTCGATGAAAAAATATCCCAATACCTGACGATCATCCGAACGGCAGGCGAGGACATTATCGGGATCGTGGAGAGAATGCGGTCCTTTTACCGCACCACGCCGGAAAGTCAGTGCCTCGGTCCCCTGGATCTCAACCAAATGGTCATTCAGGCCATGGAACTGGCAAAACCCCGGTGGAAAGATATCGCCCACCGCAAGGGGATCATGATCGAGGTCAAGACCGAACCGACGGACCCCCTTCCCCTTGTGGAGGGCCTGGAAAGCGAGATTCGCCAGGCCCTGATCAACCTGATCTTCAACGTCGCCGACGCCATGCCGGGAGGCGGCGTCATAACCCTCGGCACCGGGATTTCCGAAGACGACATATTCCTTCAGGTGAAGGATTCCGGAACGGGGATGGGGAAACAGGAAAAAGATCGATGTCTGGAACCCTTTTTTTCAACGAAAGGGGCCGGAGGAACGGGCCTGGGGCTGGCCACGGTACACGGGATCATGGAACGGCACGACGGGGAGATTCAGATTGAAAGCGAGCCCGGCGAGGGAACATCCGTGCGGCTGCTCTTTCCCATTTCCCGTGAAGGGGATGAACCCGTAAGCGAAATATCCCATGAGATGCCCATGCCCGCATCCCCCATGCGGATACTGGCCATCGATGATGAACCGGCCCTGCTCAGTCTCCTCCAAGGGATGTTTGAAACGGACGGCCACCGGGTAAAGATCGCCTACAGCGGCGCCGAGGGTCTCAAAGCCTTTTATGACGCCCGAAAACGGGGGAAACCCTTTGAGCTGGTGGTGACCGATCTGGGCATGCCCTATATGGACGGTCGGGAGGTGGCGAAACACATCAAGGCCGAATCCTCAGACACGCCGGTCATTCTCCTCACCGGCTGGGGAAAAATGCTGCAATCCGAAGGGAAGAAGATCCCCCATGTGGATGTGATCCTGAGCAAACCCCCCCGAATGCGGGAGCTGAGAAGGGCGGTGGGGGATTGTTGATTGTCGATTGTTGATTGTTGATTGTTGATTGTTGATTGTCGATTGAGCCAACCCTTAACGCTGAAATACCAATTGTTATGGAGGTGTGTCCATGAACCCAAAAAGCCAAGCGGCGCCTTCAATCGCCAATCACCAATCCAACAATCACCAATCCAATAATGGTCCCGGAGGTGTGTCCATGAACCCAAGAAGCCAAGCGGCGCCTTCAATCAACAATCAACAATCAACAATCGACAATCCAAGGATCAACAATCCAAGGGTTTTGGTGGTGGATGATGAAGAGCGAAACCTTCGCCTCATGGAGGCCATGTTGCTGCCCCTCGGTTATGAGGTAACCCTGGCGGAGAACGGTTTGAAGGCCCTCGATTCGGCCAGGGAAGACCCGCCGGATGTGATTCTGCTGGATGTCATGATGCCCGGAATGGACGGTTTCGAGGTGGCTGAGCGACTGAAACAGGATGCCGCCACCCAAATGATCTCGGTGGTTATGGTGACCGCCCTCAAGGAGACAAAGGCGAGGATCAGGGCCTTGCGGGCGGGCGCGGATGATTTCTTGAGCAAACCGGTGGATATGGCGGAGTTGCAGGCCAGGGTCCGATCCTCGGTGAAGGTGAAGGCGTATCATGACCATATGCTGAATTATCAGAAGGAACTGGAAGCAGAGGTGGCCGAAAGGACGGAGCAACTCCGGAAAACGTTTGAAAAGCTCAAGAAAGTCTCTCTCGGCACCATTTACCGCCTCTCCCGGGCCGCTGAATATAAGGATGAAAATACCGCCGCTCACATTCTGCGCATGAGCAACTATGCGGAGGCGGTTGCCCGGAAAATGGGATTGAATGAAAAGATTGTGGAGAACATCCTCTATGCGGCCGGCATGCACGATGTGGGAAAGATCGGCATTCCCGATCGAATCCTCATGAAACCCGGAAAACTGGATTCGGCTGAATGGAAATTGATGAGACAGCATTCGGTGATGGGACAGCAGATACTCAAAGGCGCTGATTCAGGGTTTATCAAACTGGCCGAGGTTATTGCCGCCACCCATCATGAAAAATGGGACGGAACCGGCTATCCCAAAGGGCTCAAGGGGAAACAAATTCCCCTGGCCGGACGGATCACGGCCATTGCGGACGTGTTTGACGCCCTCACCTCCACGCGGCTGTACAAAGAACCGTTTTCCCTGGAAAAAGCCTTTGAGATCATCCGGGAAGGGAGGGGAAGCCATTTCGACCCGAAGGTGGTGGACGCCTTTTTTGCCGCCAGGGATGAAATCCTGACCATCCGGGCAAAATATCAGGATGGGGAAAGGTAGAGAAATGAACGAGCGAATTCTGATGGTGGATGACGAGCCGGAGATCCTGGAGACCCTTCGGCGGGTTCTGGCGGAATCGAATTACCATATGGAGTGCGCTTCCACCGGACGGGAAGGGCTGGCGCTGCTGCGGTCCCGTCCCTTTGATCTGGTCATCACCGACGTTCGCATGCCGGGCATGGACGGCCTTTCGTTCATGCGGCGGATCAAGGAAATGGATCAAGATATCCAGGTGATTATCCTGACCGGTTTCGGCAACATGAAAGGCGCCATAGAAGCCTTGCGGGACGACCGGGCCTTCGATTACCTGACCAAACCCCTGGAGGATATCAGCCGCCTCGAAAATACCGTGGCCCAGGCGCTTCAAAAACGGAAACTGCGCCGGGAAAACCAAGAACTCTGTCAAGCATTGGCTCGGGGCAAGACGGAGCTGGAGCATCAGGTGCTGGAACGTACCCGTGAACTGGTAGGGGCCAAGGAAGAGGCCGAAGCGGCAAGCCTTGCCAAGAGCGAGTTCCTCGGCGCCATGAGCCATGAACTGCGGACGCCCTTAAACGCCGTCATCGGCTTTTCAGAAGTGTTGATGGCACAGTATTTCGGTAAACTCAACCCCAGGCAGATGGCGTACGTGGGGGACATCCTGGAAAGCGGAAAGCATCTGCTGACCATGATTGACCACATCCTGGATCTCGTCAGCCTGGAGGAAAACGGGGAGACGGCGCTGGAACAGGGTGCGGTTCATGTGCGGGACCTCCTGGAGGAGAGCCTCAACATGGTAAAGGAGAACGCCTTTAAACGCGCCATAAGCCTTACACTCAATATTTCCGAAAATCTGGAAGGAACCGAAGTATGGGTGAACAAACGCAGCATTCGGCAGATGGTGTACCATCTCCTGTCCAATGCGGTGAAATTCACTCCGGACCACGGGGAAATCCGCGTCACCGCTGGGATTGTTGATTGGCGATTGTTGATAGGCGATGAAAATATCTCTCGCAAAGACGCAAAGACGCAAAGAGAAATAGAGGCTCTTCAATCACCAATCACCAATCACCAATCACCAATCAACAATCACCAATCACCAATCACCAATCACCAATCACCAATCACCAATCACCAATCACCAATCAACAATCGACAATCAACAATCAACAATCACCAATCCCACCCTCCTGGTGGTGGATGACGACCCGGACGACCAGGAGATTGTTGGGGACCTCCTGGCGGAAGCCGGGTTCAACCCGGACGCCGTCCTTCGGGCCTTTACCGGGAAAGAGGGGCTGGCCCTGTGCCGATCCGGAGGTGTGGATTGCCTGCTGCTGGACTACCGGCTGCCGGATATCAACGGCATGGAATTTCTGGAAATCTTGTCCAGGGATGAGGGGCGGGTTCCCATGCCGGTTATATTTCTCACGGGCATGCGGGACCAGGATCTGGCGGTCAATGCCATGCGGCGGGGGGCTTCCGACTATCTGGCAAAGGATGAACTCTCGGCCGAGCTCCTGGCCGGAAGCATCCGGAATGTGATGGAGAAGCGACAGGCGGTCCGGGAACTGGAGGATTACCGCCTGCGCCTTGAAACCATGGTGCTGGAAAGAACCGATTCTCTCCGGGTGGCCAACGAACAGTTGCGGCGGGAGATGGAAGAGCGACGGCGCGCCGAGTCGGTCATGCGGGTCCAGCGGGACCTGGGTCTGGCCCTGAACGATGCCGAGACCCTTTCCCAGGGCCTGGATCTGTGCCTTGAAGCGGCCATCACGGCATCGGGCATGGACGCGGGCGGCATCTACCGTCTTGACCGTAAATCAGGCACTCTGAACCTCATTTTTCACAAGGGGATTTCCGCGCCCTTCGTGGAGAGCGTTTCCCATTACCCCATGGATGTGCCCGCGGCCCGCATGGTCATGTCCGGCAAGCCTTTTTTTGGAGTGTACCACCGGCTGGGACTCCCCCTGGGGGCGGTTGAAAAGCGGGAAGGGCTCAAGGCCATGGCCGTCCTCCCCCTGATTCGCGGAGAACGGGTGATTGGGTCCCTGAATATGGCCTCCCATGCCCTCGATCATATTCCCGAATTCTCCCGGGTCATTATGGAGGCCATGGCCTCCCAGATCGTCAGTGAGATGGTCCATCTGGAGGACAGGGAGGCCCTGGCGAGGGAAAAAGAGAAATTTCAGGCCCTGGTGGAGGAATCCTCCCTGGGAATTTCACTCATCGGAAAAGACGGTCGGTATATCTACGTCAATCCGACCTTTGTGCGCATGTTGGGATATACCCTGGGGGATATTCCCACCGGCCGGGCCTGGTTTCAAAAGGCCTATCCCGACGCGGGCCGGCGAAAGGAGGCCATGGTCGCCTGGGTGCGGGATCGGGAAACCGCACAACCGGGGGATGCTCGGCCCAGGACATTTCCGGTGGTTTGCGGGGATGGCGCAAAAAAGGTGATCCAGTTTATCCCCATGACCCTTCAAAACGGGGATCAACTAATGCTCTATGAAGACCTGACCCGGGAAAAGAAACTGGAGGCCCAGCTTCATCAGGCCCAGAAAATGGAGGCCGTGGGCAACCTGGCCGGCGGCATGGCCCATGATTTCCGCAACCTGCTCACCCCCATTTTAGGGTATGCCCAGATGTCCCTGATGAAACTCCCCGGGAATGATCCCCTGCGGGAATATCTCCTTGAGATCAAACATGCCGGGGAGTCGGCCTCGGCCCTTACGGAGGGGCTTCTGGCCTTCAGTCGAAAACAGGCCCTCAAACCCGAGATTCTGGAGCTCAACGGGGTGGTGGAACGATTGTCAAAAATACTGGAAAGGACCCTTCGAGAGGATGTGATGCTGGTGAAGGTTCTCTCGCCCGAACCGGGCAGGGTAAAGATGGACCCGGTCCGCATGGAGAAGGTTGCCGGGCTGGTCCTTGAACAATCCGGGCAGAGGGTCCTTGAGGCCGGGGAAGGAGAAGCGGCCCTGCGGATCTGCGAGGCCCATGCGGAAGAGATTCACCTGCTGATCACCGACGTGATCATGCCGGGAATGAACGGCCGGGAGGTGGCGGACCGGGTGAGGGCCCTGCGGCCGGAAATCAAGGTTCTGTTCATGTCCGGCTACACGGATAATGTGATCGCGCACCACGGAATTCTGGATGCGGACGTCAATTTCCTGGAGAAACCCTTTTCGCCGGAGATGCTGCTGGATCGGGTGCGGGAAGTGTTGGGAAGTTCGAAGGGCGATTGACGAAGGATGAACCGCAAAGGAGAAAATGAAAAGTGAAAAACAGTAATGGTTCACCAAGACATCCGTCGTCCCCTGAACCCGGTTCGACAATCGCCCTTCGAACTTCAAACTTCGTCCGTATTCTCATAGTGGATGACGAACCGGATATCCTCATGACCCTCGAAAAGGTCCTGACCGGGGAAGGCTACAATGTCGTGTGCGTCGGGGGGGGCGGCAGGGCAAATTTGTTCTATTTGTAAACCTTTGATATCAAAACCTTATGAAGGACACATCAATTCAAACAAATCAATGGATTAGCGTTAGAACAAATTCACCGTGGGGGGGGCGGGGAGGCGGTGGACCGGTTCAGAGGCGAACCCTTTGACCTGGTGATCACGGATATCCGCATGCCGGATGTGGACGGGGTGGCGGTGTTGAAGCGGGTCAAGGAACTGGACCCGGATGCGGAGGTCATCATCCTCACCGGTTTTGCCGCTATCCGCAATGCCGTCGAGACCCTCAGAAACGACGGGGCTTTCGATTACCTGATCAAACCCCTGGAGGATATGGATGAACTCCTGGTGAGTGTTTCCCAGGCATTGGAGCGGCGGCGGCTGCGCCTGGAGAACCAAGATCTTCTGGAGCAACTGGAAAGGAGCAACACCGCGCTTCAAAAGCGCGTTTGGGAACGGACCCGGGATGTCCATAAGGCCAACCGGCAGACGCTGGTTTTCAAGGGCATGACCACCATTTTTAAGAGCGGCCTGAAGGCGGAAAATGAAGAAGAAATCGGCCGGACCTTTTTAGGCGAGGCGGAGTAATTGACTGGGAGCGCATTCGGTTTCGTGGGGGAAATCAACGAGAGGGGTCTTTTTGATACCATGGCCATCAGCAACCCCGGATGGGATGCCTGCAAAATGCCGGGGTCGAAGGCCGCAAAATCGATTATAAATATGGCGTTGCGAGGAATCTGGGCGGGGGTCCTGAAACGAGGGGAGTCAATGATGGTTCATGATCCATCCTCCCATACGGATTCGGCAGGGGTTCCCGAGGGTCATCCTCCTATAACAGGCTTCTTGGGGGCGCCGCTAAAAGAGGGCGGCAGGACCTTCGGCATGATCGCCCTGGCCAACAAGAAAACCCATTACACAACCTCCGATCGAAAGGCCGTTGAAGACCTCTCCATAAGTTTTGTGGAGACCCTGATGCGCCATCGGGCCGAGAGCCGCCTGCGCCGTTACCGGAAGGCCGTGGAGAGTTCACGGGAACTCATCGCCGTGGTGGACCGAAAATATCGATACCAGTTGGTGAATCATGCCTTTCTGGCGCAATGGAAAAGCAAAAGAGAGTTGATTATTGGACGTTCGGTGGAAGAGGTGCTGGGCCGGGAGGTCTTTGAACATACGGTCAGGTCCCATCTGGATGCGTGTTTCAAGGGCGAGGATGTGAGCTTTGAGATGCAACGGGAATATCCGGAAATGGGCGTCAGGGACCTGGAGGTCAACTATTTTCCCATACGCGATGATGGAGGGGTGACCCAGATTGTTGCCGTCATGCGCGACGTTACCGAGCAGAAGCTGCTGGAAGCGCGGCTCCGGCAGTCCCAGAAGATGGAGGCCGTGGGGAGACTGGCGGGCGGCGTGGCCCATGACTTCAACAGCCTCCTGACCAGTATCATCGGTTTCTCGGATGTGGTGAAGATGAAAATGGGAAGGGACAACCCATTATGTGAATACATGGAGGAGATTCGGAAGGCCAGGGACAAGGCGGCTGCCCTGACCCGGCAGCTTCTGGCCTTCAGCCGCAAGGAGACCGTGCAACCGAGGGTGGTGGACCTCAATTTCAGGATCACCGATGCCCTGAAGATGCTGGAACGTCTCATCGGGGATGATGTGAGGATGGTCACCCGTTTGGACCCGGACCTGTGGAAGGTCAAAATCGATCCGGGACAGGTGGACCAGATGGTCATGAACCTGGTGGTCAATGCCGGGGATGCCATGCCCACCGGCGGAACCCTGACCCTTGAAACGGCCAATAAGGATCTGGCGACGTTTTTCATAGACCGGGAAGCGGAACAACGGCCCAAACGGTATGTGATCCTGGTTGTAAGCGATACGGGAATGGGAATGGACGAAGAAACCCTCTCCCACATTTTTGAACCCTTCTTTACCACCAAGGGGATTGGGAAGGGAACGGGACTGGGATTGTCCACGGTCTACGGGGTTGTCAAGCAGAACAACGGGTTTATCCGGCCCGTCAGTGAAGAGGGAAAGGGGACCACCTTCAATATCTACCTTCCGGCCGTGGAGGAGGAGAAGTTAATAGTTAATAGTTAATAGTTAAGAGTTAAGAGTTAATAGTGACCGGCAAGCAAGAACGAACAACAAGTAACGAGCAAGGAGCAACCACCCATGAAGAAGCGAAAACGCATCCGGACCCTGCTTGCGGCGGTGTTTATAGCCGCATGCGCCTTGACCCTGCTCCTGTGGCCTGAAAAGGCGGAATCCATCAAGATCGGCGCCATCATCTCCCTGACCGGCCCCGGCTCCCACATGGTGGATGTGAGAGACGCGCTGATCCTGGCCGTGGATGAGATCAACGAACGAGGGGGCATCAATGGCCGGGACGTTGAATTGATTGTAAAGGACAGTAAGACCGATCCCGAAGAGGCGGTAAAAGTCTTCAACAAGCTGGAATCGGCACATCAGCCGATCCTCTGTTTTTCCACCCAAAGCGCCATTTGCATGGCCCTGGCCCCTTTGGCGGAGAAAAGGGGAGTGCCCTTTGTAGGCCTGGTTGCGGCAAGCCCGGATCTCACAAAAGGGAAGGAATGGGTCTTTCGGTATTTTACTTCACCGGAATACGAGGTGGCGCCCATCCTCTTTCACCTGAAGGAACAAGGCGTCAGGAACCTGGGAATCCTGTATTTGAATGATCCATACGGCGTTCCGGTTTTTGAGCGGCTGAGAGAGGGGTTTCAGAAGACCGGCGGTACGGTCAAAAGCGCCTCTTTTGAACGGAAAATCGGTTCCGTGAATGAACAAATTGAAAACCTCGAGGATGTGGAAGCCATCTATGCCGTGGGCTATCCCAGCCATCTCAAAAAGATTTTTGAGACATTGAAAGAGAAAAAACACGAGGGGGTCGTGCTGGGATCTTCGGGGACGGTCAATCTCATGTCGACCCCGGCGGCGGAGGGCGTCTATTCGGCGGCAGCCGTCATCTACAACCCCAACAACCTTTTTGCCAAACGGGCCAAGGAAAAATACGAGGGGGCCTACGGCAAACCGTTCTGCCATCAGGTGGCCAGTGGTTACGATTTCGTGAAACTTCTGACCAGTCTGCTGGAGGGACGGGAAATCTCTCGGGGGAATGTGAAAAGCCTTCTGGAGAAAGGGTTTGTCTATCCGGGTATTTTTGGAGAAATCGTTCTCAAGCCGGGGGAACACGATATTTACTTTCCCCTCTATCCCGCGCAACTGGTGGATGGGAAGGTGCGGTATCGATACTAGGGCGGCATGGCCGCGGTTTTAAGTCTTAAGTTTTAGGGTTTAAGTTTTATGTGATCGGGTCAGGGGGTTATGGAATGAAAATCACCATCGGCCGAAAACTGACGGCAGGCTGTCTCCTGGTGGTCGTGGTAATGGCGGCCCTGGCCGCTTATGCCGTCAGTGTCAGCGAAACCTCCCTGCGGAAATCGGTGGGTCGCACTTCCATCTTTCTGGCAAGGGAAATGCTCCGAAGAATCGAGGCCAATACGAAAAACGCCGCTGAGCAGCTTCAATTGTTCGCGGAGGGAATGTTTTTCAAGGAATGTCTTTTCCAGTCGAACGGAGAAAAGACCCCTGATGTGCAAAGGGAAACTTACCCGGTGTTGAGCCGTCAGATAAAAAAGGAGTTTTTTGAGTTCTGGGAACGCCACCGCGGGCACGGACGGTTTGCCGGCGTTTTTGTGGCAACGGAAGGAAACCGGAAAAAGCTGTTTTCCTATGTTCGCACGAACCATTACGGACCGGGGAAGGATATCGCCTGGATTCTCATGGTGGGGCATGACGAAAACGAGGTGTTAAAACCCGTATTCCGGTTGAGAGACAGGATTGTGCAGGCATCCCTCATCCTCATCATCGGCGTCTTTCTTTTGGTGTTCTTTCTTTCCCGGTCCATCTCAAAACCCATCGAGCGGCTGCGCAAAGGGGCCGAAATCGTTGGATCGGGGAATCTGGATTACCATGTGGCCACCGAAGCCCGTGATGAAATCGGGGAACTCTCCCGGGGATTTGACGGAATGATTCGGAATCTGGAAGAGCGGACGGCCGAGTTGAAGGCCATGCGGGAACAGGCCTTTCAGTCTCAGAAGATGGAAGCCGTGGGGCGACTGGCCGGCGGTGTGGCCCATGACTTCAATAACTTCCTGACCCCCATTTTGGGGTATGCCCAGATGGCGCTCATGAAACTTCCCGAAAAAGACCCCTTGCGGGAATATCTTTCCGAGATCAAACAGGCGGCCGAATCGGCCTCGGCCCTCACGGGAAGCCTGCTGGTCTTCAGCAGAAAACAGGCCCTGCAACCCAAAGTCCTGGTTCTCAACGGGGTAGTCGCCCGACTGGTAAAGATGCTGGGAGGAATGATCGGGGAAGATGTGAGGCTGAGACAGGCGCTTGCGCCCGACCTGGGCAGGGTGCGGGTGGACCCGGTCCGGATGGAACAGGTTCTCATGAACCTGGCCATAAACGCCAGGGACGCCATGCCCAAAGGCGGAGCGCTGACCTTTGAGACGGCCGACGTAGACCTGGATGGGACCTACGTTCAGGAGCGCGGGAAAAACATTCCGCCCGGTCCCTACGTGATGCTCGCCGTGAGCGATACGGGCATGGGCATGGACGAAGAGACCCGTTCCCACATCTTCGAGCCTTTTTTCACCACCAAGGAAAAGGGGAAGGGGACGGGTTTGGGGTTAAGCACGGTCTATGGCATCATCAAACAGAGCGGGGGCGTTATCTGGGTCTACAGCGAACCGGATGCGGGGACGACCTTCAAGATCTACCTGCCCCGGGTGGACGGAAAGGCGACCCCGGTCCGAGAGGAAAAGCCTTTTGCCGGGGGGGCATCATCCGCGGGAAAGACCATTCTGCTGGCGGAAGATGAAAATGCCGTTCGAAAGGTGGTGAAACTGGCGCTTGAGCAATCCGGGCGCTGGGTCCTGGAAGCCGAAGACGGCGAGGCGGCCCTCGGCATCTGTGAGGCCCATGAGGGGGCGATCCACCTGCTGTTGACCGATGTGATCATGCCGAAAATGACCGGCCGGGAGCTGGCGGACCGGGTGACGGCCCTGCGCCCGGAAATTCGGGTCCTGTTCATGTCGGGCTACACGGACAACGTGATTGCAGACCACGGGATTCTGAATGCGGGGGTCAACTTTCTGGAGAAGCCTTTTTCGCCGGAGAAATTGCTGGCGGCGGTGGGGGAGGTGTTGGAATGATTTCGGATTGCGGAATGACCAGCAACGAGAACCGAATGAAAGCGCGGTTAACCATGGGAGTCGAGGAATTCCCTGATGTATTCAAGGAACTCTCTCACTGCCGATATAGGGGTATCCGTTAAATGACTCGGTACAACATTCTGCTCATCGCCATTATGAAAGTGTTTTGGAAAGGTGTCTATTTCAGGGTGATCGGGCGCATTGTCATGGCGATGGATCAACCCCCTCTTGGCCCTTTGTTCCCAGTGAAAGGAATATTTTCCAGTTTCACTGAGCCAGATATCCATGAATGTTTGATCTTTGAAATGGAGACGCAGTTTGGGCGATCCCGGTGAGCGCTTGTGGATGATCCGGGATGACGTCACGATGTCCGGGAATTCGGAATGGGCAATTTGCTCAATCTGTTCATACTGTTTCAGCATGGGTCCATTCCTGTTTGATGATCGCCTTCAGCTGGAGGATATGCTTTTCAGAATTCTCCCAGTCGATGAGGTCCTCCCATGCAGGGTGACTGTGGATGGTCCTATTCCGTATCTTCTCTTCCAGGTCCTCCCTGGAAGCGACAAGATATTTTTCCCGGATATCGGCTATGTCCAGTTCGGCCAGACGAATCTCCCTTTCCAGGAACGCCTTGATGCCCATGTGGATGATGAGATCCGGAGGAATATTAAGCGTTTCAGATACATTAGCGAGTAAAGAATGCATTTTTATGCCTCCAAGATAGAAAGTGCCGGATTCAGGTTTGTGTTTTAAAGATGAAGATACCTTAAAGCGTTGTAGCGGTCAAGCATACTGGAATGATTTCGGATTTCGGAAAGACCAGCAACCAGAAACGAGCGACAGAGGAAAACCACATGAACGTAAAAAACCCTATGGTGGAGAAGAAATCGAACTTCCTGAAGACCCTTCTGGAGCATCTGCCCCAGAAGATCTTTTTTAAGGACTTGAATTCCGTGTACGTCTACTGCAACGGCCTTCTGGCCGAGGATCTGGGGATGCGCGAGGAGGAGGTCGCCGGGAAGACCGATGACGATTTCTTTTCCTGGGAACTGGCGGAAAAATACCGGCGGGACGACCGGCGCATACTGGCGGACCTGACCACGGAAGATATTGCGGAAACGGATTTTCAGCCCGGACAATTCGTCATGCTTCGGGTGGCCGACAAGGGGATGGGCATGGAGCGGAGGATCCTGAAGCGGATCTTTGACCCTTTTTTTACCACCAAGAAGGCGGGAAAGGGGACCGGCATGGGGCTTTCCACGGTCTATGGCATCGTGAAGCAGAACAAGGGGTATATCCGTGCCGAGAGCGAACCGGGGGAAGGGGCGGTTTTTACCGTCTATTTTCCGGCCGAAGGCGTTACAAGTTAATAGTTAAAAGTTAAAAGTTAATAGTTAAAAGTTAATAGTTTGGAAGGACTATTTTCGAGGGGGGGATATAGAAATGGAAAAGACGGTTTTGATTGTAGAGGATGATCCCAAGAACCTTAAGCTTTTAAGGGATGTCCTTGAGATGTTTGGATACCGTTCCCTGGAGGCGACCAATGGTCGGGAGGGGGTTGAACTGGCCATGGAGAGAAAGCCGGATCTTATCTTGATGGATATTCAGATGCCGGTGATGAACGGCCTTGAGGCCAGCAAACTCCTGAAGGCCGATCCCGAAACGAAAACCATCCCCATTATCGCCTTAACCGGTTATGCCATGAAAGGAGATGAAAGAAGGACCGGAGATGCCGGGTGTGATGGATACTTGTCAAAACCTTATGATATCATGGCGTTAGAGAAAGAGGTGGGGAAATTTTTTTTGTGATTGCGGATTGTGGATTTAAAAGCCTTTGGATAAGGATGATGATTTTGGAACATGAAGCGTTGGCGCAATACGGGGAGAGACTGAAAGCGGAAGATGAAGAGGTCCGGGTGGAGGCCTATCGGGAGATAGGCTGTTTGGGGATTCCCGAGGGGGACCGCATGCTCATGGAGGGTCTCACCGACCCGGCCCAAAGGGTTCGACTGGCGGTGGCCGAGGTATTGACGGAGGTGGCTCACGAAAAGCTGGTGGAAAGGTTGCTGGAATGCCTTCGCCGTGATGATCCCGGCCTGCGCTCGCGGGTGATGATGATTCTGGCCAACCTGGGGCCGCCGGCCCTCCACCCGGTTGAAGCCTGCCTCGGGGATGAAGATCCCGACGTTCGGATATTCGCGGCGGGGATCCTTGGCAACAGTCGCCTGAAGGAGGCCTTTCCGGCGCTGCGGGAGGCCCTTCGAGATCCGGAGGAAAACGTCCGTTATGCGGCCGTCGAGGCCCTGGGAAAGATCAGCGAAAGTAAGGCCGTCCCCCATCTGTTGAATATCCTCAAAGACGAATGGGCTCGATACCCGGCGGTGGAGGCCCTGGGATTGCTGAAGGCACGGGAGGCCGTCCCCCATCTCTTGACGCTTTATAAGGAAGACGAGTGGGTGCGCCTTGCCGTGATCGAGGCCCTGGGCCGGATCGGCGATTCGAGCCGGGTGGATTTTCTGATGGGCGAGATGAACGCGGAAAATGAAATGATTCCGGTCGCGGCTCTGGCCGCCCTTTCCAGGATCGAGCAGGTGGAACCCACCGGGGTCTTTGACCGGGTAAAAGATAAGGGCATTGACGTGGAGGCGATGATCGCTTCCGCCCTCAAGACCCATGATCCCGAGATCAGAAAATCGGCCATCTGGGCTCTGGGAAACATGGGAAGTGAGCGTCACATGGGGTTGCTGCTGGACCAGCTGGCGGATTTTGATGAAGGGATCCGGGAATTTTCCCGTGACGCCCTCGTCCGCCTGGGCGCGCGGAACCTGTTGGTCCTGCTGAATGCCTATGGGAGCAGGGAAGAAAGGATACAAGAGGAGATCATGGGGATTCTGGGGCAAATCGGGGACAAAAAAGCCATTCCCCTTCTGGTCTCCGCTCTAAAGGAAGGCAATGAGGTCATCCGGGAAATGGCCGCGGAAACCCTGCCCCTTTTTAAGGATCGGTCGGTGGTGGATCCGCTCATGGAACATTTAAGCGACCGTAACGCGCATGTGCGGAGCGCCTGTGCCGCCGCCCTGGGGGTCATGAAGGCCGTCAAAGCCATCCGGTATTTGCTCCCCCTGCTGGAGGATTCCCATGGAGATGTGCGGGAGTCGGCCTCCGAAGCCCTGGGAAAGATCGGAACCCCCGAGGTGATTACCCATGTGGCGCCGCTTCTGAGGCATGAAAAGATGGAAATCCGGCAGGCGGCCATTCAGTGCCTGGGGCTGATCATGGACCGAAGGGTCAACGCCTATCTGATGGACGGCCTCAACAACTCGGAGCGGGGGGTGCGCCGTTTTGCGGCCGGCATTCTGGGGAAGCGCAAGATCCTTTCGGCCCTGGGGCCGTTGATGCCGGCCCTGCTGGACGAGGACTGGCAGGTGCGGAAGTTTGCGGCATCGGCCCTGGGGAATCTTCGGGATTCTCGAAGCGTGGAATCGCTTTTGGGCGCCCTGACCGATGAAAACATCTGGGTTCGCTACGCCGCGGTGATCGCTCTCGGAAGAATTGGAGACGAAAGGGCCATGGCGCCGCTGCGCCGTCGCCTCATGGAAGACGTGGGACCGGTGCGCATCGCCGCCATAGAGGCGCTTGAGGGGATGAAGGATCCGGAACTGGCCGCTTTGGCGGCGCCGCTGCGGGATGATCCGGATGAAGAGATTAGGAAGGTGATTGGGGGATTGGGGATTGGGGATTGATGGACTTAACAAACGAAGACTTCACGGTTTTGAGGGATCTCATTAGAGCGCGGAGCGGGATCTGGCTTTCCGAGTCCAAGGCGAGCTTTTTAAAGGTCAGGCTGAACACTCGTTTCAAGGCCACCGGCATGGAAACGGTCAGGGATTACCGTTATTTCCTCAAATATGACCCCGGTGGTGAACAGGAGCTGGAGGCGTTGATCGATGCCGTCACCGTCAACGAGACCTATTTCTTCCGCGAAGCGGATCAGTTGGAAGACTTCAGCCATGAGATCGTTCCGCGGCTCCTGGAATGAAACGGCGGGATGGGGCCCCTCAGAATCTGGAGCGCCGCTTGTTCTACCGGGGAGGAGCCATACACCCTGGCCATGCTCCTGTTGGAAAACGGGTTGGAATCCGGACGGGCCGGGTTGGAGATTCTGGGGTCGGATATCAGTTCCAGGGTTCTTCGAACCGCCCGTGAAGGCCTGTACGATGATTACAGCATAAGGCATGTCCCCCCCCTGTATCGGTTAAAGTACTTTGATGAAACCGATGGGAAACATGGGGTCAAGCCCAGGGTGAAAAGAATGGTGAAATTTGCCGGCATCAACCTGGTGGATCCGTTTGCCACCGGTCGGATCCATGCCATGGATTGTGTTTTCTGTCGAAACATCCTGATCTATTTTGATGACGGGGCCAAGGCCGGATGTATTGAGCATTTATATCGAACGCTCAACAAAGGGGGATATCTGCTGCTGGGCCATGCCGAAAGTCTGGCCCATGTGGACAGCCCCTTCGAGGTGGTGCGGCTCAGGGGATCGGTGGTGTACAGAAAACCGGAATGATCTCTCGCAAAGACGCCAAGAATATTAAATAGTTGAGGGAGGAGCAAGATGAACACTCAGAAGAAGATTTTGGCCGTGGACGATTCGTCCAGCATTCGGAAAATGGTGGAGTTCTCGCTCAAGAGCAAGGGCTTTCAGGTGACTTCCGCCGGAGATGGTCAGGAGGCCTTGGAAATGCTGGCCAAAGAAGCATTTGACGCCATCATTCTTGACATCAACATGCCGCGCCTGGACGGCTTCGGGTTTTTGAAAAAGATCAAGGCGGATCATGCCTACGCCGCCATTCCCGTCATGATGCTCACCACCGAGGGGCAGGAGGAGGATAAAAAAACGGCCATGTCCCTGGGGGCCCGGGATTATCTTGTGAAGCCTTTCAAACCTTCGGAACTCATTGCGTTGACGGAAAAAATTCTCGATTGATGATTGGCGATTGATAACCGGAGCGAAGCGACGTCCTTTCAATCAACAATCAACAATCAACAATCCCAGGGGGGGGAGATCAAAATGCCCGACGATCATCAAAACGCGGATTTGGACGCGCAGCTTCTGGCCCAGATGCTGGAGGATTTCCTGGAGGAGTCCCAGGAGTACCTGGACCGCTTGAACCTGGATCTGGCCCGGTTGGAGGAAACCCCCGATGACGGGGAACTGATCAACGACATATTCCGTGCCGCCCATACATTGAAGGGGACGGCCTCTTTCGTGGGGCTGGACAAGATACGGGAGGTGGGGCACCGGATGGAGGATGTCTTCGGCGCCATTCGAAAGGGGACGCTCCAGGTGACGGCCTCCCTGCTCGATGTCATCATGCCGGAAATGGACGGCATCGCCGCCCTTAAGCACATCATGAGGAAGAATCCGACCCCGGTGGTCATGGTCAGTTCCGTGACCTTTGAGGGGGCCCGCCTGACTATGGAGGCCCTCTCCCTGGGGGCGGTGGATTTCATCGGCAAGCCTTCGGGTCCCGTATCCTTCAATATCGCCGATATCCGTAACGAGTTGGTAACAAAGGTGAAGTTGGCCGCCATCGCTCGAATCCCCATGGTCCCCGGAAAGCGGAAAGTTGTTTTGCCGCGGCCTCCGGCCGGGGAAAAGAGACCTGTTCCGATAACGCCTCTTCGGAAAGTCAGGATTCGAAAAGAACTCATCGCCATCGTCGCCTCCACCGGCGGCCCGGCGGCCCTTCCCGTGGTTCTTGAAAATCTGCCCCGGGACCTGCCGGCCGGACTCGTGATCGTTCAGCACATCGCCGAGGGGTTTACCGGAGCGCTGGCCGAGAGGCTTGACCAGATTTCTCCCCTCCATATCAAGGTCTGCCGGGATTTCGAGGCAATCGTTCCGGGCCTGGGGCTTTTGTCGCCGGCCGGAATGCACCTGACCATAAAGAAGGTGTCGGGGAAGCTCTATGCCGCCTTGAGCCGGGAACCCTCCACCTCCCTGTACCGCCCCTCCGCCGATGTTCTTTTTTCTTCCATGGCCAGGGTATGCGGCCCCGCCGCCTGCGCGGTGGTCATGACCGGAATGGGCAATGACGGCGCCCGCGGCATACGGGAGATTCGGGACAGGGGGGGGGCCACCATCGCCCAGGACGAGGCCACATCGGTGATTTTCGGGATGCCCGGAGAGGCGATCAAAGGCGGCGGCATCGAGGTGATCGCCCCCCTTGACCGTATCGCCGGGGAGATTTTGAAAACAATGTGAGAGATTTAGGGATTGTTGATTGGGGATTGATGGATTGTTGATTGGGAGGGTTCAAAATGGATGACCTGTTAAACCTGTACCAGGGGGTTTACGAGCAGTTGACGGATCTGAAGCATATTATTTTTTCTTCCACCCAGCTTTCTGAACTGGAACCGCTGGCCGTTTTATTGTCCAATCATATCAGGGATCGGGTGAAACTGTCGAAAAATGCCGTGTGGCTGTCACTGGAACCGGGCAGGGTCCATGAGACCGTTCGAAACGGAAAGCTTGTGGCCCCCGACAAACGCCGGCGCCTGGATATTGAAGCATCCGATCTCCTCAAGCGCGTTCTGCAAGACCAGATAGTGGTCTGGCCCGATCGGTTCAGGGAGGTGAAGGAACTCTTTCCCGAGTTCGAAGCCCCCATGCTTATTCCCATCAAGGGGAAATCCATGGCCTTCGGCTTTTTTTCAATCGATCAACTCCCTGAAGATAAGCGGGAATTGGTCCAGTTTCTGGGGCAGTTTACCGGGTTGATCCTGAATATTTCCTGTCTTCACCAGGAGGTGGTGGAGCAGCGAAAAGAGCTTGGCGAGATAACCGATATCCTTTTCGCTCAGAACGCCCAGATGGCCTCGCTTCATCACATGAGCCTGGAGATATCCAAGTGCATGGATCCCGTCCACCTCTGTTGTCTCATGACCGAAACGGTGGTCGGGGAGTTCGGGGCCCTGACCGCCGCGGCGTTTATGATGGAAAAGGATTCCGACCAATTGGCCGGGGCGTGGGAGAGCGGAGGGCTCCGTGATATTGAAAATCTGAGGTTGAATCCCGAGGAGACGGATGCCATTCGGCTGGCCGTGGAATCCGGAAGGGTGGTCAGCCACAAGGATTGTGCGCCGGAACTCATGTTAGGCGTAAACCGGTTGAAGAACTGGATCATCGTTCCCTTGAAGGCGGGGAAAATTACCCGGGGCATTCTGGTGGCGGAGACCGGGGAAATGGACATCACCGACCCCATTTCCATCATGGCCAATTACGCGGGTCTGGTGCTGGACAAGCTTATGGCATTGGAGACGCTTTCCGTTTCCAATGGGGAGTTTGAGAGGTTTTCAACCATCGATCACCTGACGGGTCTTCATAACCACCGTTACTTTCAGGAGCGGTTCAAGGCGGAGTTTTCCCGTGCCCATCGTCATAGGGCGCCTTTAACCTTCATGATGATCGATCTGGACCATTTCAAGGCCGTTAACGACCGGTTTGGACACGCCGTCGGCGATCAGGTCCTGAAGGCGGTCTCGAATCTTCTCAGGGACAATCTTCGGGTTTCGGATATCACCGCCCGATACGGCGGGGAGGAGTTTGCCGTACTCCTTCCGGAAACCCCTCCGGAGGTGGCGTTGATCGCGGCGGAAAAGCTGAGAAGAAGGGTCTGGGATCACGCCATTCCGGCCGATGGAAAGCATATTAAGATCAGTATCAGTATCGGTGTAGCCGGTTACCCCGGAGCGGGGATTCAATCCAGGGAAGATTTATTCAATAAGGCCGATGAGGCCATGTATCGGGCCAAGAAAGCGGGACGAAATCAGGTGATGTGATCGCGGAATGGGGGTTTCCAATGAATGATAAGCCGAGCTATGAAGAACTGGCGCGAAAGTTGAGGGAAACGGAAGGGTTTCTTTCCGTATTTGTCGAGAATAATGAAAAGATGGCCCACGCCTTCCATATTCTGGAAAAGGTGGAAAAGGCCCAAACTCCCGAAGAGGCGGTCGACATTATTCTGGAAGGGATTGACCCCCCCCTGGGCGCCTGTAAGGGCGCCGCCTTTCTTTATAAGATAGATTCGAGCTATTGGGTTGCGGGCACGAAAGGAGCGGTTCCAAAAAACATGAAGAAGGGGACGACCATTTCATTTGAAATCCCAGGGGGTTGTCCCAACGGCCTTTGCGGCGAAAAGAACTGTATTCTGAAGGCGGAATCTTTTTCCGGCGATTTTTATTGCTGGAAGATGATGTCGGGGGGCGAAATCCCCTCCGTTGTTCTGCTCTGGGATCTGAAAAGCGGGGATGCCGATTTTCTGGCCCAGTACTTTCGTCTCAATTTTTCCTCCTCCTTTTACGGCGTGGTGACGCGGCAGCGGCTCAGGCAGGCCATGGATTTACTGGAGGCCAAAGTATATGAGCTGGAGCGTGCGGAGGCGAGATTCGAGGCCCTGGTGAGCACGGTCCCCGACATCATATATCGCATTGACCTGGAAGGACGGTTTACCTTCATCAACGAGCCCGTAAAAAGCCTGGGGTATGACCCCGGGGAGCTGATGGGAAAGCATTTCAGCGAGATCATCATTCCCGCCGATCTGGTAAATGTCAGCCGTTCAAAGGTGTTGCCGCGATATCGGGGAAAAGTGTTGGGGGATAAGGACGCCCCCAGGCTTTTTGATGAGAAACGAACGGGAAAACGAAAGACCATGGGCCTCGAGGTGATATTGAAAACAAAAGGCAACCGGGAAGCCGTTCCGGGTGTTGTTGAGGTTCTGGATAGGGGCGGGGTGGTGGCCGAAGTGAACAGCTCCGGGTTGTGGGCCAACAACCCCAGGACAAATCATAAAGTGTTTCTGGGAACCGTGGGCGTCATCAGGGATATCACCGAAAGGAAACTGGTGGAAAAGCGGCTTGTGGCGGCCATGGATGAGGCGCACAAGGCCAACCAGGCCAAGAGCGGTTTTCTCGCTTCCATGAGCCATGAACTGCGCACGCCCTTAAATGCCATCATCGGTTTTTCAGAGGTCATGGGGACCGAATATTTCGGGACCCTCAATGAAAAACAGACCGGCTATGTGAAGGATATCCATGACAGTGGAAAGCACCTCCTCTCCCTGATCAACGACATCCTGGATCTCTCCAAGGTGGAAGCGGGAAAGACGGCCCTCGAGCTTTCCCGGCTGAATCTGAACGATCTCCTGGAGAACAGCCTGGTTATGATCAAGGAAAAGGCCCACAACCATGGCATAAGCCTTGCACTTCAGGTATCCGAAGAAGCATCGAAGCTTACAATCACCGCTGATGAGCGGAAGCTCAAACAGGTTATGTACAATCTGCTTTCAAATGCCGCGAAATTCACGCCCGACGGGGGAAGCATCCGCGTAACCGCACGGATTGTCGATTGGCGATTTAAAAGCGGAATATACCCATCAACAATCAACAATCCAACAATCAACAATCAACAATCCAAAATTCAAATCTCCGTAGCCGATTCCGGCATCGGAATCCATCCGGAAGATCTGGAAAGAATCTTCGAGGAATTCTATCAGGTCAAGGGGGGGTATACGGACAAGAGCCCGGGAACGGGACTGGGTCTGGCCTGGTCAGACAGCTGGTGGAGATGCACGGCGGCCGGATTCGGGTGGAGAGCGAGGGGGAGGGGACGACGATGAAGGTGAGGCTGCCGGTTGGGAATTGAAATCAGTCTTGTCTTGGTCTAAAGTGCTTTTTGTCAAGCTGGATATAAATAATACCTGCTAAAGCAAAAACACCAAGAATGATCAGTGCGATTCCAAAGTATGTCATTTTCTCAACTCCTTGCCGTCAATTAAGAAACCTAAAGCAAAAAATAGTATGGTGACAATGAAGCCCCCAACAAACAAAGCGACATTGAATGATTCCGAACCTGATTGGGAACGCGAGAGATGCGGTTGAATTGCGGATTGCGGATTGCGGAATGAAACTGGAAATTCGAAATTGGAAATCAGAGGGGGGATAATCGAAATCACCACTCGACATTCCTTACCCAATCAACAATCAACCATCAACCATCCGGCGGATTTGTCGAAATCCTCGTAAAAGACAACGGGCCCGGGATCCCGTCTGGGGCTCTCCATCAGTTACGGCATCATCAAGGACCACGGGGGTGAGATTGCGGTGGCTGAGACGGGGCCGGACGGGACCACCATGAGTATCCGGCTGCCCGTTGAAAGAGAGGGAGAAGAATGAAAAGATCATTCTTGACGCTTCATCAAGCGGCTGCCGCGGCGATCTCTAAAGGGAGGTTTTCAATGGTTATGTTAGCCATATCATTCAATGATAATTTCTTGCCGGCATCCAGGATTTCGATCCCCACCACATGTCTCTTTGCATCCAGATCGATTGTGATCCCTTCTTCAAGGTCGATATTATCGTCCACGTATACTTCCCGTAATTGGATATACAGGGCATCCGCCTCTTTATCGTATTCAATTCTCAAAACCGATCACCTCCATCCTTTTTTCTTTTTTACCGCGGTTAATACAAGGATCTCTTCCTTTGATACAAGATATGTAACCCTTAGATATTTATTTGCAATCCTTATTCTGTTTTTTGCATGTCTGGTATATCGGATGGGCTTCATGGTGTAAACGTTAACATAGGTGGGTTGGTAAAACAACAGAGAATTTGTTTGCTCTTAACTCCTTAAAGACACGAAACCGTGGGAGGTTGGCAAGCGTAAGCAAGGGTAAGGTTTATGGAGAAGAAACCGTCATACAAATCGCCGCAACAGCAGGTAAAGGACCTGAAGGCGGAACTTGCCGGGCTCCGTGCCCTGGCCGGGATCGAGAAAATCGCTTCTATCCTGGATGCCATGGCGGACGGGATCACCATCACCGATCTTTTTGGGAAAGTTACCTATGTAAATAAAATTATGGTGGAACGGATGGGGCTTGCGCGGGAAGTCCTGCTGGGAAAACCGGCGGGGGATTTCATCCATGAAGAGGACCGAGAAAAGGTGATAGGTTGCATCCGTGAAATCATTTCAAGGAAAATTCCGTTTAAAACCGTTCAGTGCCGGTCCGTGAATCCATCGGGTGAAGAAATCCCCGTGAGTATGCGGTTTTCTTTACTCCATGATGCGCAAAACCATCCCCACGCCATGGTTGCGGTCGGCCGGGATATATCAGAGGAAAAAAAGGTTTTGGACGAACTCAAAGAGAGCGAAGAGCGGTTGAGAATTCTCTTTGATGCCGCCCCGGACGGGATTTTTTTGCTCGATTTCAAAGGGGTATTTCAGGACATGAACCGAACCTCGGAAGATCTGATCGGATATGGTAAGGAAGAGGTCATTGGAAGGGATTTTCTGGAATTAAACCTCGTTTCGCCGGAGGAGATACCGAGGGTGTTTCAGCATTTGGCGAGGAGTGCAACGGGCGAACCCGGGGGGCCGGAGGAATTCACCCTGATCCGTAAAGACGGAGAAAAATTCTTTGTTGAAGTCCGAACCTACCCGGTGACCTTAGATGGAAAGAAAGGAGTGCTGGGCATTGCCCGGGACATTTCCCTGCGAAAGCTCGCCGATGAAAGACTCCGCGACACCCAGGCCCAGCTCGTCCAGGCGGCCAAGCTCGCCGCCATCGGGGAGCTTGCCGCGGGCGTGGCCCATGAACTCAACCAGCCCCTGACGGTGATGCGCATGAGTGCCCAGCTGGCCCTGCGAAAGTCTCAGAAAGGGACTTCCGATGCCGGCGATCTTCCGGAGCTGGGGGATGTGGTCGATAAAAACACCAGGCGCATGATGAACATCATCAACCATCTGAGGCAATTCAGCCGACAGTCGGAGAAGGTTTCCGTCCCCGTGGACATGAACCGGGTCATTGAAGAGTGCTTTCTCATGGTCGGAGAACAACTCAGGCTTCGGAATATCACGGTCGAAAAGACCCTTTCCCCGGATATTCCCCAAGTCAAGGGGGATCCCAATGAACTGGAGCAGGTGGTGTTGAATTTGATTGGCAATGCGAGAGACGCCGTTGAATTGCGGATTGCGGAATGAAACTGAAAATTCGAAATTGGAGATCGAAGGGGGAAAAATTGAGATCACCACCCGATATTCCTTACCCAATCAACAATCCAAAATCAACAATCAACAATCCAAAATCAACAATCAACAATCCAAAGGGTTTATCGAACTCCTTGTCCGGGACAACGGGTGCGGCATTCCGGCGGACAAGCTGGACAGAATCTTCGATCCCTTTTTCACCACCAAGGAGGTGGGTAAGGGGACGGGTCTGGGGCTCTCCATCAGTTACGGCATCATCAAGGACCACGGGGGTGAGATTGCGGTGGCCGAGACGGGACCGGACGGGACCACCATGAGAGTGAGGCTGCCGGTTGAAAGAGAGAGGGAAAAGAGGAAGACGATATAGTGGGAATGGAAGCGGCTAGAGTTCGGCGAAGGGCAGTGCTGTTACGTTCGGTCCCAGGGGCAAGCAAACATCTCCTGGATGAACCACGTACCCGGACGCAGCTCTGTTGCCAAGGTCTTTCTGGAAAGTACGAATGGCGGCCGCAAACGCAGGTCGCGGAGTGGCGGAGAGCTTGACTTCGACGGGAATGAGCTTGCCGGCGGTCTCCACAACGATGTCTACTTCCGCTCCGGTTGAGGTCCGCCAGAAATAGACCTGTGGTTCGTGGCCCCGATGGGTGAGGGTCCTGACGATTTCAGAGAGCACGGCGGCTTCCATGATCGGACCGGCCATGGAGCCATGCGCCGCATGCTCGGGGTCTTTGAGCCCGGTCAGATAACAGAGCGTTCCTACGTCCGTGAAATAGATTTTGGGTGTTTTGACGAGGCGTTTTCCCACATTGGCGAAGTAGGGTCGGAGTACGGTGACCTGGTAGGTCGCTTCTAGTACGGAGAGCCACGCCTTGACCGTATTCACGGCAATGCCCAGGTCCCGGGCGAGATCGCTGAGGCTCAGAAGTTGAGCGGTCCGTGCAGCCAGCGCCCTGAGAAAGCTCTGGAATTGGGAAAGGTCGCCCACCTGGCGGAGGGTGCGGACGTCCCGTTCAAGATAGGTTTGAACGTAGCTGCTGTGCCAGAGGTAGATATCACGTACCGGGTTGGCAACGAGTTCCGGGTAACCGCCGATGTGCAATTATGCATTTCGAATGCAAAATTGCTGGAAAAATATTGGCAACGGAAAAACTTTGCACCTTTGCGTGAGATATATTTTCGCTCCAGTCTACCGCCACATTCAGAGCATGGTTCTTTAGCGATATCTGTTTTTTTCATAATTTTCTCCCTCTTTGCGTTGGCGATATCCACCAAGGTTTTTGTGGAATATATCTTTTAGTTGTTGAAATTAATTCAAAATTCATAATGGGGGACATTGATGCCTTCGTTATTTTAGTGGGCAATATCTTTCAGGTCCCCATGGAAGTTAAGGGTTTTTTTGGGTCTGGGTCCGGACCACGTTAAGGTGCGGGTGGACCGGGCGTCCCTTTTGAGGCGACCCTTCAGCAGGTTCATCCACGGAGATGATCAGAACGATTTCTATCTCTGAGGATACGGTGATGTCATCGGCGAGATTTGCGCTGTTTGAGGACTGTAAAGAGGGCGCCCGTGAAGCCTATAATGGCAAGGATAATAAATAGAATGGTCAGGTTACTCATTTTGGAAACCTCCGTCAACTGCATAACCCCATACGAAAAAGCCAAAAGCGGCAAAGAGTCCAATAAGGAGATTTGACAGGTTTCAGTGATCTTGGACCATGTTTCCCACAACAGCAAGGAGTGCAATCCCTTTGCTGATATCATAAAGGTACTTGGCGGTGTTCTTTCTCTGCCTTTTACTCATTAGAACCTAACCAGGGATGAACAGATCCTTACACGTCGATTCTGAGAGGGCATCTGTCACATATGCAAACCATAATGTCAAAATTATCACCGATTGATAGGAGATGCAATAAATTAATTGAAAATCATTGAATCCCCCGGCCTTGCGCCGCTCAAAGATCCGGCGGTTTTCTCCAGGGCCACGCTCGTTCCGGGTGAAGGATGGACAGTGGAATGGCCGGATTTAGATATCCAAATCGGCGCGGATACGTTGTGGCTTGACGCTCAGGCCCAGAATGCGGCTGATGAAAACACCCGTATTTTCACCAAGTGGCGCGCCAAACACGGCCTTTCCCTGAGAGACGCCGCTGTCGCTTTGGGGATTACACCCCGAACCATAAGCGCATACGGTACGTGCAAACGTCCTGTACCTCGGTATATCGCTTTGGTCTGCAAAGGGTGGGAATCGGAATTGGAGACGGTCATACGAAAATAACGAAGTTGGCGTTGGGCGAAGTTCCGGGATCAACGCGCCCCTTTTTCCTCCAGCACCTCCCGAAGGGCGGTCGCCAGATGCCTGACTTCCAGCGGCTTTTCCAGGTATTTGGCCGCACCCAGGGCATGGGCGTCCTTTTCGGTTACCCGCGCGCTAAAGCCGGTGCAGAGGATCACCGGCATTTGGGGGCGAATGGAAAGGATCTCCCGGGTCATTTGCGGCATGGTCATGTCGCTGATGACCGCGTCGAACCCGTCCGGATCGGCCTTGAACCACTCCAGTGCCTTCAGGGGTTCAACCGTGCTTTTGACCCGGTAGCCCAGCCGCGTAAGCCGCTGGTGGTTCAAATTCACGATGGCGGCGTCGTCATCCACCATGAGGATGCTTTCCGTGCCCCCTCTGATTTCCTCCGGGGTCTCTTTTTCCGCTTCAACGGTTTTTTTGAAAGCGGGGAAATAGATCTCGAAGCGCGTTCCCTTTCCGGGGTCGCTCTTCACCCGGATTCCGCCGCCATGCCGTTTGACGATGCCGTGAACCACCGAAAGACCCATTCCCGTCCCCTTGCCCACCTCCTTGGTGGTGTAATAGGGCTCGAAAACCCGGTCCAGATCTTCGGTTGCGATCCCTTCCCCCGTGTCGCTCACGCTCAGTTTGACATAATCGCCCGGGGCAATGGTTGAGCTGAAGCACGCGGTTTCTTCCCCGAGGGTCATGTTTTCCAGGGTCACTTCCAGGAGGCCCTTTTCGTCGGGCATGGCCTGGGCCCCGTTGGCGATCAGGTTCATCATGATCTGATTGATCTGGGCCACATCCCCCATAATCGTCCATGAAGCCGTCGGGATATGCGTTTGGAACGCAACGCTGGTGGGAATGACGTTTCGAAGCATTTTCATGGATTCCTTGATAACGGACGTCAATTCCAGGGGATGCTGTTCTTCGTCGCTCTTGCGGCTGAAGGCCAGCAGTTGCCGGACCATCTCCTTTGCCCGAAGGGAGGCCCGAGTGATTTCCGTTAGAGACCCATGGGTGGGAGTTCCCTCGGGGACGTCATCCAGGGCCAGTTCCGCGTTTCCAAGGATAATGGCCAGAATGTTGTTGAAATCATGGGCGATCCCTCCCGCCAGGGTCCCCACGGCCTCCATCTTCAAGGCCTGCTGGAGCTGGCCCTCGAGTCTTTTCCGTACGGTAATATTACGTCCCACCTCCGTGACGCCCAAAAGCGTTCCCTTGTCGTCAAAGGCGGGATAGGCGTTCAGGAACCAGAAAACGCCGTCGGGCGTCATCGCTTCGCCCTCCTGGGGTTGACCCGTTTCAATGGCCCGCTGCGCGGGACATCCTTCGCAGGGGGTATCACGGTGCTGCCAGATCTCATGGCAATATCGGCCCGGAAGCGCCGCTTTCGGCAGGCCGGCCAGATCACCGGCCGTCTTGTTTCAGCAGCCGCAATACACAGCTCTCCCGATGCCCGGTTTCCAGGAGCATTTTTTTGTGGTGGTAGAAAAGATCCTGGTCCTCGGTGGCGACAAATCCGGAGAAGGGCATCCCCACAAGCGTTGACCGCTCCACCCCCAGCAGGGCGCTTGCGGCCAGATTGGCCTCGAATATGAACCCTTTTTCACTGATGGTCACATACCCCACCGGCGCAAAATCGTAGAGATCCACGTACCGGTCCCGGGCCTCCTGCTGTTCTATCTGGGCCCGGCGCAATTCCTCCCCCTGTATTTCCAGCTCCACCTGGTGGATCTGAAGCTCCTCGATCAACTTCTTGATGTCGCCCGTGGGCATCTCCCTGATGGTGGTGGATGTTTCCTGCAGAAACGCCTCGGCCCGCCTGCGCAGGATCTCCGATTTTTCCTTGTTTTGCCCGGTATCTTTCATGGGTAAAATCCTTCATGTCAGTATTATCGGCATCTGTTTTCATGTTTTCCGGCGGTCAGTCCCAAAATTCTACCCCACCTTTCCCTGACCGTCAAATGGTTTGTGTTCGCCTTTTTTGGCCCGGCCCTGTTTCGGGAGAAGTGAAAAGCGAGCGCTCTATATTTGCCTTGACGCTGAAAACCGCATGTGTGATACTTTTTAAGTATGGAGGTATGCAGCATGGAAATAGCCAAATACAATGGTTTGCAAAATGATTTACGGAACGTTTATTTAATTTTAGAATCTGACGCAAAGGGCATTGTCGGCGTTCTCAGACTTAACCTTGTTGCGACTGCCGTTGCTTTTAAAATATACCTGTCTTCTAAACGCATTACCCGGAAAATCCGTGATTCAATGGCTTTATGCGAAGAAGCCTGTGATACCGGAAACTGCCTGAAAACCTTCTATCGGCATACCAAAGACGTAATGGATTTATGCATAAAAAGCGTTTCAATGTTGGAAGCATCGCCGTACTTATGGAAATGGCCTATCCTTCGTTTGTACCGCCGCACCCTTGAATCCTGGGGCGAGATTGCCGAAGATTGTCTTATTGGATCAGACATTGAAATAAAAAACCTTATCAACAGGATTGCTGACGCCGCCTGATGTACGAGCTTCGGGAACCCAATTCTTTTACCAAAAACCTTAAGAAACTCGCTAAAAAATACCCTAAATCAAAAAATCACATAAGAAAAACAATCAACAGTTTGAAGGATAACCCCGCGCAAGGAGACCGCTATCCAGGTTTTGGGGCCCTGTTTGTCAGGAAAATGCGAATCGATTTGCCTGAACATAAGATTGGGAAAAGCAACGGGTTACGGTTGTTTCATCTTTTCATCGAGGATAAAGGCAAGGTTGTCCCCCTGGCAATTTATGCTAAAAAGTCATTTGGGAATGAGAAAGCCGTGAAAGATATGATTGTATCAGCACTAAAAGAGATTGCTCACGAATTTGAGATTTAACCCCCCACTCCCTCTCTTATTTTTTTTGGCTTGCGGACGAACCCCGCTTTGGATTATAGTGATGCGATGCTGGTTTCCCCCCCCCCCATCAACCCCTTACCGAAAGGATGGAACAATGTCCCCCAAAAAGAAAGCCGCCGACAAAACCGATGCCCCGTCGGGGCCCCGTAACGCCGTCGCCGATGTTTCTAAGGAGGAGGGAAAAATCCGCTCCTTTCCCATCGTGGGGATCGGCGCGTCGGCGGGAGGCCCTCGAGGCGCTGTTCAACACCTGAGCCCTACCCACAAGAGCATCATGGGCTCTCTTCTGGCCAAGCAGACATCCCTTGCCATTTCGGAAATCAAAGACGGGCTGGAAGTGACCCCCGATCACGTCTACCTGGCGCCGCCCGGCAAAAACGTGACGCTCATCAACGGAAGCTTTCAACTCCTGGATCCCGTGGAGACCCGGGGGATGAGTCTTCCCATCGACTTCTTTTTTCGGTCCCTCTCCGAGGAAATGAATGAAAAGGCCATCTGCATTATTTTATCGGGCACGGCGTCCGACGGCACCCTGGGCCTCAAGGAGATCAAGGGGCGGGGGGGCATGGCCATGGTTCAGTCCCTGGCATCCGCCCGGTATAACGGCATGCCCCAAAGCGCCATGGATACGGGGCTGGTGGACTATATCCTGTCGCCCGAAGAGATGCCGAAGCAGCTTCTGGGGTATGTGAAGCACCCCTATGTGGAGGCCGGGCGCCCCCCCGTCATGGCTTCCGAAAAGCAGTCGGTGAACCATGTTCAAAAGGCATTCGCCATCATTCGAAGCCACACGGGCCACGATTTTTCCAACTACAAACAGACCACCATTTTGCGCCGCATCGAGCGCCGCATGGCCGTCAACCAGATCGAGAAAATGGCGGACTACCTGCGCTATCTCCAGGAGGCCCCCCCCGAACGGACGGCGTTGTTCAGGGATCTGCTCATCGGCGTCACCAGCTTTTTCAGGGATGCGGAACCCTTTGCGGCCCTTCAGGAGAAAGCGCTTCCCGGTCTGTTCAAGAACCGGGACGCAGGCCGGCCGGTCAGGGTGTGGGTAGCGGGGTGTTCCACCGGTGAAGAGGCCTATTCCATGGCCATGCTCCTTCAGGAGAGCATGGAAATGTTTCGGTGTGCCTTTGACATTCAGATTTTCGCCAGCGACATCGACGTCCGGGCCATCGACGCGGCCCGCACCGGGGTGTACCCCGCGGCCATTTCGGCGGACGTCTCAAAGGAGCGGCTCAAACGGTTTTTCACAAAGGAGGACGAGAGTTATCGGATCAGCAAGACCATTCGCGACATGATCGTCTTTTCATCGCACAACGTGATCAAGGATCCCCCCTTTTCCAAAATCGACCTGTTGAGCTGCCGCAACCTGCTCATCTATATGGAAGGGATTCTTCAGAAAAAACTGCTGCCCCTGTTCCACTACGCCATGAACAAGAACGGCATCCTCTTCTTGGGAACCTCCGAGAGCATCG
Source organism: Desulfatiglandales bacterium (assembly GCA_963662465.1). GTDB lineage: Bacteria > Desulfobacterota > DSM-4660 > Desulfatiglandales > Desulfatiglandaceae > NaphS2. Next base: position 4,671,749 of record OY759599.1, on the reverse strand, counting down.
GGGAATTCCGGGATCTTTTCAGCACCATTGACAGCAAGGGAAAAATCTTTCAAAAGAATGAAAAGCCCTTTGAGCGGGCTATGGAATATCCCCTTGAAAGCGGCCTTCCCTTTCTCATTCCGGGCGCCGACGCCCCTCGGAAGGAGACTCCCGGCGTCCCGGACCTGCAACAGGCGGCGGAGCGCATCATTCTGGATGCCTACGCGCCCCCGGGGGTGCTCATCAACCGGAACTACGAAATCGCTCATTTCATGGGACGGACCGAACGGTATCTCACCCCCCCCCATTGGGAAGGCCACCTTTCATATTCTGAAAATGATTCGGGAACCCCTTCGCAGCCACCTGGCATCGGCCCTTCACAACGCCTTCCGGCGGAAGGAGGCGGTGCGGGTCTCGGGGCTTCAACTGGAAGTGGATCGGGAGATTCGGAAGGTAAATATCATCGCCCGGCCCTTTCATGAAAAAGGGGTCTCCGAACCCATGATGCTGGTGATCTTTGAAGAAGAAAACCTTCCCAAACCGTCGGAAAAAGAACTGGTGAAGAGGCTCGGCGCCGCGGACCGGACCGACCAGACGGTGGCGGGTCTTCAGCAGGAGCTGGCCTCCACCCGGGAATATCTTCAGACCCTCATGGAGGAACAGGAAACCTCCAACGAGGAACTGAAAAGCACCAACGAGGAGCTTCAGTCGGTGAACGAAGAGCTTCAGAGTACCAACGAAGAGCTGGAGACCTCCAAGGAAGAGCTTCAATCCACCAATAAGGAGTTGATGACGGTGAACATGGAGCTGCAAAAAAAACTGGAAGAGCTCACCAAAACCAATGACGATTTGAGCAACCTCCTGGCCTCCACGGATATCGCCACCATCTTTCTGGACCCCGAACTCTTAATCAAACGCTTCACCCCCCAGGCCGCCAGGATTTTCCGGCTCATCAGCACGGACGTGGGGAGGCCCCTGGCGGATATTGCCTCACGGCTCGAGGATTATCCCCTCATTCGGGAGGCCCGAAAGGTCCTTGACACCCTCAAGATTCATGAGGGCCAGGCGGCATCCTCGGAGGGGGCGGCATACGAACTTCGCATCCTTCCCTATCGCACCGTGGACAATGTGATCGACGGGGTGGTTATTACCCTGGTGGATGTTTCTTCCAGAAAGGCGGTGGAATCGGCCATGGAAGAGGCCTGAAGGTATGCGGAAGAGATCGTGGATACCCTTCGGGAGCTCCTGTTGGTGCTGGATGCGGACCTTCGGGTGATTTCCGCCAACCGCTCATTTTACGCCTGCTTTGAAACAGGTCCCGAGGATACGATCGGTCGGCATTTCTACACCCTCTGTTCCGGCGGGTGGGACAACCCGGACCTGCGCCGGCTCCTGGAGGAGGTCCTTCCCAGGGAGAAGGGCTTTGAAAACTTTGGAATGACGGCGGCGCTTCCCGGCGTGGGAAAGAAAACCCTGATCTTGAATGCAAGGCACATTGACGACAGTTGTGGTGAAGGGAAGCGGATCCTGCTGGCCATGGAGGAGAAGGAAACTGAGATCACCCGGGAAGGGTAGGGTAGAGACAAGGCATGCCTTGTCTCTTTAAATGGACGGGAAGACGACTTCGCTCAAGCCGGGCCAGGCCGGTTTGCGCCGCCGGATACATCTCAAGACGATCCTCCGGTGGCCGTACCTGATGTCGGGGATTTTATTTATAAGGGAAAGGGGTATCCGTCATTGTTGGCCTCCTCCCCGTTTTGAACACGATTCACAGGATTTAACACGATGAACAAGATTAGAAGACGGCGTCCATATAAGTTCGGGTCTTGGTGGATTAACGTGATCACCCGTTCAGTTGTCAGTTGTCAGGGGGCAGGATGGGGAACATCTGCACCCTGCAGATGTTCAGCCGGTTACGGGTGCTTTCCAGAAACCTGAATAAGCTTTGTCATGTGGACCAAGATCAAAAAAGCGAACGGTTTCGGCAGGCATATCTGAGCAATCGTGGCATAAGAGGATCTTATCGGCGCCCTTTTTTCGGCATATTCTGCAATAGCTGTAGATAATGAGAAACCGCTTTGCCACCGGGACGCTGTATAAGCCGCAGAGATCGTATTTCAATGGTTCACCTATGAGAGGGTCCTGGATGATGTTGTCGATCTTATTCACAATTCTTTTTCTGATGGAGGCAAATTTTCTGAGGGATTTGACGAATGGTTCCGAATAGGTCTCATTCATTGCCAAGGGCCTTTTCGCGGCTGTACCACTTCATCTTTCCGGAGCGGCATTTCTCAAGGGTTTCCGTAAGGGACTGGTAAAATTCAGGGGAGGATAAAAGGGTCTCCATCCCCTGGTTTTCCTGAGACCGTTTTAGACTCAAAGCCCACTGGTTGATTAATTCCGACATGGATAATCTTTGGGAGAGGGAAAACCCTTTGAGAAATCTGGCAAGATCGTTATCCAACGTGATGTTCACTCTGGTCTTTCTCATGATATTCTCCTTTTGTGCGCATATTATGTGTATAACGGGTTTTTGTCAAGGGCAACGGAAGTTCGAAGGGCGATTGACGCCCCGGTGAAATAAAAAGGAAGAAAGATTTCACGGGGTAAAAAGGACGGACGGAACAACCAATGACCGGGAAAGTGAAGACTCCCAATGACGGCTACGGACACAAAGCGGGACAGCGTAGCCAAAGCTCTATTTTGATTCCTTCCTACTCAGCGCTTGGGAACAAGCGCATTTTGGTTCATCGCGGATTAACGTGAAATCGCGCTTTGAGATTGTTTCGGTTCGGGCTGTAGGTGCGACTTCAGTCGCACAGGGTCGGCTTAATGTGCGACTGAAGTCGCACCTACAATCGGCTCAGAAGCCAAATCTCACGCGAATCCACGATGAGCCCGCATTTTTAAATTGTCCCGGCTTGTGTCCGTAGCCGATAAAATTTTTTGAAATCGGGGCTTTGATCATCGTTCCGGCCATTTCCCGGGGTTAAAACCCCAGGCTATTATCTGCCGTCCCTACGGGACTGTATAAGCCCCATCGGGGCGACAGACAATAGCCCGGCAATTTATTGCCGGGTGGCCGAAACGATGATCGAGGCCGGTTTTCACATCAAATCAACGGGGTACCCTTTGTCTAAGAATTTTTTAAACGCTTCAGATATCCTTTCATCTCTTGCAACGCGTTCCCAGAAATCACGGGCTATACTTTTTGTCGAGCTAAAGATTCCATTAAGTTTAAGACCTTCGGGTTTTTTCGGGACAAAATTAAAGGGGGAAATATCGCCGCCGCTTCCGGGTGCAAAACCCATGGAACACATGTCATAGGCCGGCAATAACCTAAACACATTTCCTTCTATTGCGAAGCTTAGATTCCCCAAATGCATGTCATTGTTATTAATCAAGTTTCCAAAACACCATAAGGCTTTCACATTAGCGACATCTTGCCGGGCAACCAAGTCTTTTTCAAATAAGGCATCAATCACTTGAGGCCACTGACTTCCAAGACCGACAAATTCAGCATCGATGGCCTGAAGAGATACCATTGAGATCCTCCCGTATTCTCCTGCCCGGTCAAATCGTTTACTTTCCAAAAAAAGCCTATCGCCATTTTCAATGAGTCTCGTCTCAGCGGCCGGCAACCCCTCATTATGGAGTACTGCTGTTGCGTGATATTCGGTAATCAAAATATCGCGCCATCGCCTTGCTGTTTCATTCTCTCCTTTCGGTGAAAACTTTACAATGACATGACAAAGGTTGCTCTTGCTGAAAGCAGTAAATTTTGGCTGTTCCCCGCCGGCGGAAGAACCAGGCGGTATACCACTCATAACGCTATCGGCGAGATACGGATATTCGTCATCCGAAACGGGAATAGGGTTTAGTCTGAGTCGCAATCGTGCCTGCTCGCCAAATTTGAAGTTTCCAGGGAGATCGTCGCCATTTGATATCAAATAACGTCCAATATGGTTTGTATTCCACCGTCTCGGATCAGCTGGAAAATCAGGTGATTGGGCAGCCATTTCTTTGGCAATCCGCCGACCGAGAAAGCCCTGCGGACTCAAATCAAGCAGAAAATACGGCAAATCTTCATACAAGCCATCGCATCTTTCTCCCAACAAAAGTGAAGGTATTTGTGTGGCGGGTTCCATAAAAAAACCACCGTGGATCAGCGGGCGTATCAATGCCGCTAAAATAGAATTCCCATTAGGATCTACAATGCTCAAAGGTAATTTGTCGCTCCCCCCGAAAGCGTTTCGCGTCATGGCATAACTTATTGACCGTCCACGCCTCAACTTTATGATGCTGTCCCTCATGCCTTGGAGTTGACGGGATACAGCCGCCTGAGACAATTTAGTTTCGGTCTGGATTTCCCTTGATGTCGATGGACCCCGTTTTAAACACTCCCTAATTGACAGCGGCATAAGAAAAGACCTCGCAATGCAAAAATGACTTGTTTCGTGAATAATAAAAATGAGCCTTTTTATATCAAAAAATGATACTATGTAAATAGGTTAAAAGAAAATAGCGTAGGATAATGAATAATATCTTGACTAGGATTACAGGGTAAATTTTGGTGGAGATATCTTTAATCGTTGCTGATATACCGTCAAGAAATTCGGTTGAATCAAGATTTGGTTGCGCCGTTATGTTTTTACAGAGATATAAAATAAATTTTGCAAACCTTCTTGATTAATTATAGGGTGCAACCTATAATTAATTGCAAAGGAGGTGGACTAATGGCTAAGACGCTAAAAGAACTAATGGCACGGGAAAAGCCGGAAGTTGTTAAAAAAGCAAAAGATATGGCATCTGAAATGTTGCTGAATATTCACCTGGCGGAACTTCGAGAAAAAGTTCAATTAACCCAAAGTGATGTTGCCAATGCTATGGGGGTAAAGCAACCAACGATTGCAGGCATGGAGAAAAATGGTCAAGACATTAAGTTGTCAACTCTCAAAAAATATATTGAAGCAGCAGGATGTAAATTGCAACTGGATATTGAAATGTCAGATGGGAGCCATTTTGGATTCTCGGTTTAACCTGGAACTCTTCAAAACAAGAACAAATTAAGGCTGCAACCTAATAAAAATTACGGCAAATCGACAAAACGTTCAACCAGACCCAAAGGGGCGCCGTTTTTTTGGTATTGGCATAAAAGCTCATTCACCTCGCTGTCTCCTATCGAAAGGCACATCGTCCAGGACGAGTTTTTTGGTCTCTTGCACGGTCGCAAAGGTTTTGTACGCTTTCAGTGTCATTCCTCCTCAGATAAAGGCAATTATCCCGGCTTGTGACCGTAAATGATATGATAATATGATATAGTTTTCAAAAATGGGCAAAGGGTTATCAGTCACTGTGGGCATCCTCATTGTCTTGAACACGATGAATAGGATTTCTTAGATCGCAGATCTGTAAGATGAATCTACAGGATTTTGGATATGGAACAGGAAAATGTGATCCCTCTTCCCTCGCCTTGCTTGGCCCGGATTTTCCCACCATGACGCGCCATGATCTCCTTTACGATGGCAAGCCCCAGGCCGGCGCCCTGGGTGCCCTGGGAGGTTTTTTCCCGCTTGAACACTTCGAAGATACCTTCCAGGTCGTCACCTTCCAGGCCGACGCCATCGTCCGTCAGGGAGAGGATCTGAAATTCGGTGGTTTCTTCATGTTCAATAATGATGCTGCTCAATTCCGTTCCCCCATATTTCAGCGCATTGTCCACCAGGTTCCGAATCACTCGGATCATGGATAACCGGTCGGCCTTTATTTCAGGCAGGTGTTCAGGCTGAGACCATTTTATGCCGCGTGCATCAAGCCGGGGTGAAAACTCTTCTTTTACGGTGTTAAGGATTTCTCCGATCCGTACTTTTTCAAGGTTCAGGGGGGCTTCCTTGGATGAAATGAAGGCGTTGATGTTATTGACCAGTTCCTCAATCAGCGCGGATGTCTTTACGATTTGCTCGCAGGTTCGCTTTCCTTTATCATCCAACAGATGTTCCGATTGTTTCAGTAGAAGAATGGCCAGGCCATGGATACCGATTGCCGGGCTCTTGAGATCGTGGGAGACGGAGTATGAGAACAGCTTGATCTTGTCCGCGCTTTCCTGGAGCTGTTTTTCCGCTTTTTTTCGTTTTCCCGCCATGCGGTTGAAGGCGATGGCCACTTCCTTTAACTCGTCGTCGCTTTTTACCGCGATGTTGTGGTCCAGATTCCCTTGACCGAATGCTTTTGAGCCTTCCTTCAACTGCTGAGCGGAGCGGATAATCCCCCTGGTGATGATCCATGTGGCGCCGCCTGTGGCCATTAGCGCAAAAAGGGTCATGGCCAGTGTAACGGACAGAGCAACGGCGCCGGATTGGAGGGCGTTTTCAGCGGTTCTTTCGGTTTCCCGGCGGAGCAGGGGTTGGATATCATCGTTCAGTATCTGTTTGATTGTCAGAAGATCCTTCTCAAACTGTTCTGTCCTGGTCTGCAGCTGGTCCGCCAGGCGGACCAGTTCGTTTCCGGAGGCCTTTGTCCGGCGGTATAGCTCGTCCAATTCATTCAGGGAGGTTTTCGACGCCCGCGATAATCCGGAACCGGCGTATATGCGGTTCCATTTAAGAAAAGCATCTTCCGCTGCCGAGATTTCCTTTTTCATCAGCGGCGCCCGTTGAATGATATAACCCTCGATGGCTGCAAAGACGCGATGAAAGGAGATTTTCATGAGTAGAGTGGCTTCTCTCTGTAGCGTCGCTCTCAAATCCGATTTGTCGGAAGATCCTGACAGGTTCAGGTCGATTAAGGCATTGACTTGATCCGCCAGTTTTGTGAAATGCGCCTGTTCTTGTCGCATGGCCCCGGCAAGGGTGATGATATCTTGGGATAATGCCTTATGCTTCAGGAAAAAGGCATTGGTTTTTCGGCCGAACTCTTTTTCAGCCTTCGTTGCCGCCAGGGAATTAAACCCGGTGAGAACTTCCTCAATAATTTCCTGGAAGTGATGCAGGCTTTCGATGTGCGCCGGGTTGCCGTCTCTGACAAACCCAAAAACTGAAATGGCGGATTCACCGATATTGACTTCCATTTCCAGCAGTGCCTCTTCAAGGGGTTCCTGCACCACCATAAACAGTCTCAGGGCGTCGTTCAGCTTTTGGATTTGCAGGTAGGAAATCGAACCGCTGATGCCGAGGACAAGTATCAGGATGCCAAAGCTTAACCATAATTTTTTGGCGATGGTCAGTCTCATGGATTCACCTTTCAACGGAACTAACGGTTCGTTCTGTTCTTCCGAAAACCCGAAAGCACCCAGAAAATTCCCCAGGATAACGCCACGGGCCCGATGGCGATACAGAAAAACATGGGCCAATGGTCGTTCCAGGGCTTTAGAAAAAAGACCATAATGGCCGGCCATAAAATCGAAGCCATGACTGCCAGGCGCATCCAGCCGGTCATCTTTGAAATGCCGCTGGTTTGGCGGCCTTGTTTTTCAGCCCGTCTGCCCGTCAATCTGGGCAGCATGATGATCCCCAGGGCAATGGCGACAATTACGAGAATTTCAGACATGAGCAGTTACCAAACCTAAGCCTTAAAAGAGGCATTATGACGCTATGCGCAGAGAATGCCGTGAAATACCACGTCACTCTATACCATTTATGATTGTTTTTTCAATACCCATTCTATCGCAGGGGGAAAGCAGGGAAGATGAGGCGGCATGGAAAGCGCAACGTGTTTTGTTTCGCATTTAGCGGAAAAAAGGTTATATTGGGCGTTTAAAATCAGCTTGAAAACCTTCCATTATAAGGTAAGGGGGAAAACATGCTTATTCGGCGCTTAAAACAATTGCGGATCATTTGTTATGTCCTGGCCGCGGCCGCCATTTTGTTGGGGTCTTCGGGGGTCCATGCGGAAAACCCGGTCCCTTCGCCGCCCCCGTCGGGTGGAGAACTCGTGGTCAGTCTTTATGATTCGCCGCCCCATTTGAATCCGGCCATCCAGTCCGGTCTGGTTACTGCTTTTCCAGGCGCCCAGATCTTTGCGGGACTCCTTCGATTCGATACTGAATGGCATCCGTATCCCTATCTGGCTGAAAAGTGGGAGATCTCGAAGGACGGCCTGTCGGTGACGCTCCATCTGGTGAAAAACGCGGTTTTTCACGACGGCAAGCCCATCACAAGCGAGGATGTGGCCTTTTCTATCATGACCGTAAAGGCCTTTCACCCCTTTCAATCCATGCTGGCGCCGGTTACGGGTGTGGACATGCCGGATGCCCATACTGTCGTTATTCGCTTGAAAAAGCCGCATCCGGCTATTCTGTCGGCCATGTCTTCGGCCCTGCTTCCCATCCTCCCAAAGCATGTTTATGGGAGCGTGGAAAATGTAAAGAACCACCCGTCCAACATGAAGCCCATTGGATCCGGTCCTTTCAAACTGGAGGCCTTTGTGCCTGGAAAAGAGATTCGGCTTGTAAAGAATAAAGACTTTTTCATCAAAGACCGCCCGTATATGGATCGTCTGACCATTAAGATCATCCGCAACACCCTGGAAGAAGGTCTGGGAATGGAAACCGGTGACATTCACATGATGGCGAGTTTCCAGGATTTGAATGAGCTGAATCACCTGCGGAGTCTGGATCATCTGGTGGTGGTCAAAAACGGCTTTAAAGGCATCGGGCCCATGTACTGGCTGGCATTTAACCTTCAGCGGAAGCCCTTCAATGACGTGCGGGTACGGAAGGCCATGGCCTACGCCATCGATCGTAAATTTATTGTGGACACCATGTTTAAAGGGGAAACGGCCATGGAGACCGGACCGATTTCATCCAACAGTCCTTTTTACTCATCCCATGTGAATTTGTATGAGCAGGATTTTGAAAAAGCGAACCGGCTGTTGGATGAGGCCGGATATCCCCGTGATGAAACAGGAAAAAGGTTTTCTTTTCGCATGACATACATGCCTGAAAGGGCCGGGATCAACCGGAAAATTTCTGAATACCTGGGGCAGCTCTTTCTGAGAAACCTGGGGGTGGAAGCCGTCATCGAGCATCCGGAAGATTTCAATGACTGGATGCGGAAAGTGTCCAACTGGGATTTTCAGATGACCATCGACGACGTCTTTAACTGGGGGGATCCTGTGATCGGGGTCCACCGAACCTATTTGAGTTCCAATATCCGCAAGGGCGTTATCTGGTCCAACACACAAGGGTACCGCAACCCGGAGGTGGATGCGCTCATGGAGCAGGCGGGTTCGGAACTTGATTTTGAAAAGCGGTATGCGCTGTATGAAAAATTCCAGAAAATTATTACCGACGAACTTCCGGTCTACCCGATTCTCCAGCCGTTTTTTGCCATTGCCTATGACAAGAACCTTGGCTGGACCCATCAAAGCATCTGGGGGTTGATGTCGCCCCTGGATACGGTCTATTGGAAACAAGGAAAAAAATGAAATGGTTCGGAAAAAATATCGCCCCCGGCATCTCGCTCAAGGTTTTCCTGGGGCTGGCGTTGATCGTCCTGGTGGCGTTTGTTTCCAGCAGCGTGGCCAAACACTATTTTGACAAATCGGCCATGTTGTTCCAAACAATTTCCAAGGAAGACCTCCCCCTGCTGATTGCCGTCTCCAAATTGGCAAAGGAAGTGGAAGGATTGATCTCCGACGGATCCGAGCTTGTTCTTTGTGAAAATCCGCTTCTCCTTGAATCGGTTTCATACCGAATAACGGCGGATTTAACAAAAATTCGGGGCCTCCTCTCCGAGCTGAAAGCGGCAAATGTGGCTGAGGCGCCGGATCTGTCAAGAAGATCGCAACAAATTTTTGAGAACCTCCAAGCCCTTGTATACCTGATAAAGGAGGATATGGAAGTCAGGCAGCGTGTTCTTCAACTTTCCATTCATATGAGACGGATTTGGGAATCGCTGACCATGGAAAGCTATCCGGTGCGGGCGGCATCCTCCCGACATATTCAAGAATTGTTCATTCGGGCTTTCAGCCTGTTGCGGGATGTGCCGAACATACCGGACCGTCAGCGACTGGAAGAATATCAGGGCCAGATCCTTGAATTAAAAAAAAGGATTGGTGACGCGTTGCGGGTCGCCTCGCTTGATATGTCATCGTTTAATCGTTATTTAAATACATTGGAGCACTACGGCGTGGGCAAGAAAGGGCTGCTGGCCCTGGCGGAAACCCATTTGCGACAAAAAATATTGATTCAAGACAGGCTGGTTCAAAATGCATTTTTGTCCGATGAACTGGTGAAACAGACCGAACGGGTATTTTCAAAGATTTCCACGGCAATCCAGCGGCAAAGTCAAAAAGTGACGGAAGAAATAGCGCTGATCGGAAGTCTCTTCCTGTTGATTCCCCTTGTCATTCTTATTAGTGCCATCCTTATTTTCCTGTTTATCCGTCGTTCGGTCATCGGTCGTATTCTGGCCCTTGAGCAGAGCATGACAGCCCACGTGCAGGGGAATCCCCTTCCCATTCCCGTTGAAGGAAAGGATGAAATCGCGAGTATGGCGCAATCGGTTTCCTATTTTGTGGAAAAACGCAATGAGGATGAAACCACCCTGCATGAGGCCAGGCGGGTGGCGGAAAATGCCAACCGGGCCAAGAGTGTCTTCCTGGCTAACATGAGCCACGAACTCCGCACCCCGCTCAATGGTATCCTGGGGTTTGCCCAGTTGTTGACCCGGAGCAAGACTCTCTCCCCTCAAGACATGGCATATCTTGACACCATCCGTCAGGGCGGCGAGCATCTCTTGGCGCTCATCAATCAGGTCCTGGATCTTTCCACCATTGAAGCGGGGCGGGTCCGCCTGAATGAATCCGACTTTGACCTCCATGCCATGCTGGATGAGATCGAAGACATGTTCAGCATCATTGCCGTCGGCAAACAACTGACATGCGTTTTTGAACGGGAAGAAAATGTTCCGCATTTTATCCGGACCGACCCGGTCAGGCTGCGACAAATACTCATCAATCTCCTTAACAACGCCTTGAAGTTTACGGAGAAGGGCGGCATTACAGTGCGCGTGGCCGCGGGGAATATCAATGGCGAGCCCTTTCACGGGGAAGACTTGCCCCCGCGGCTCCACTTTGAAGTGGAAGACACGGGTATGGGGATCCGCCCCGGAGAATTGACGAAAATTTTCGATGCCTTTGAACAGACCGAAACCGGTCGCCTGGCCAAAGAGGGGACCGGGTTGGGGTTGACCATCAGCCGAAGCTTTGTTGAACTTATGGGCGGTCAAATGAGCGCGGAAAGCGAGGTGGGAAGAGGGGCGCTGTTCCGGTTTGATATCCATGTAAAGGCGCCTCAAATGGCGACGGAGAAAACCATTGCGCCCTCCCGAAACGTTATCGCCCTGCAGGCGGGGCAACCCCGTTATCGCATTCTGGTGGTGGATGACAACCCCATGAACCGGTTGCTCCTCATGCGGCTCCTTGAGATTTTCGGGTTTGACCTTCAGGAGGCCGAAGATGGAAAAAAGGCTGTTGAGGCGTGGAAAGAATGGCATCCCCATCTTATCTTCATGGATATGCGGATGCCGGTGATGGACGGCTATGAGGCCACACGGGTCATCAAGTCTTCCGGCAGTAGTGACCCGCCGGTCAAAGTCATTGCCGTCAGCGCCGGTAGTTTGAAGAGCGAACAGGAGGCCATATTGGCGGCAGGGTGCGATGACTATATCGCCAAGCCGTTCAGGGAAGCGGACATCTATCATGCCATGGAAAAACACTTGGGGGTCAGTTGGGTGTATGAGGCGAGCGTACGTCCTGAAGAGGGGAGGTCTGCCGAAGAAATTCACAACTGGCCGGCACGATGTGCGGCGCTCCCCCCAAGCTTGAGGGAAGAACTCACGGACGCCTTAGTGCGGGCCCATATGGAGGCCATCGATTCACTGATCGCACGGATCGGAGAAGAGGATCCCCGTTTTGCCGTAAAGCTTCAAGCGTGGGCCCACAATTTTGAATACGAGACAATCCTGTCCTTGATGAAAGGAAAATCTGAGGAATGAGCATGGAAATGAACCATTACAAAGCGGATATTTTGGTTGTGGACGACACCCGTGAGAATGTAAGACTTCTGGTGGACGCCTTGGGAAATGAGGGATACAGGGTCCGCCCCGCCCTGAGCGGAAAGGCTGCCCTGGAAGCGGCGAATATGGAAGCGCCCGATCTTATTTTACTGGATATCCTTATGCCCGAAATGGACGGCTACGAGGTGTGCAAGGCGCTAAAAACGCACATGGGGCTCAAAGACGTGCCGGTGATTTTTCTCAGTGCCTTGGGCGAAGTGGCGGACAAAGTGAAAGGGTTCAGCGCGGGAGGGGTGGATTATATCAGCAAACCCTTTCAAACGGAGGAAGTGCTGGCCCGGATTGAAACACACCTGACCCTGAGGCGTCTCAGTTTGGAACTCGAGGCGAAAAACGCCCATCTGGAAAAAACGAACAGGGAACTTTCAGAAGCGCTGGAGGAGATCAAAACCCTCAGGGGCATCCTGCCCATCTGCTCGCACTGCAAAAATATTCGAGACGATGACGGATACTGGAAACGGCTTGAAGCCTATTTTGATGAACATGCGGGGATTCAATTCAGCCACGGTATCTGCCCCAAATGCGCCAAGGAATTATATCCCGAGATGTCTCTCTACGAGGATGACAATGGTGAAGGTACTGTTGGTGGAAGATGATGAGGAGGATTATCTCCTGACCCGGGATCTCCTCCACGAGGCCCGAGGCGATTTCATCCTTGAGTGGGTTTCAACCTACCGGGAAGCCCTGGAAGAAATCGAGAAATCAAGACACGATATCTATCTCGTGGACTATCGCCTCGGGGAGAAGGACGGCCTTGACCTGGTTCGAACCGCCATTGACATGGGGTGTAAAGCGCCTTTGATCATTTTGACCGGGATGGGCGATCACAATATCGATATGGCCGCGGTGGAAACCGGCGCCGCCGATTATCTGGTCAAAAATAGCCTGAACTCGGAACTTCTTGAACGATCCATTCGATATTCCCTGGAGCAAAAGCGGCATGAGGCGCTGCTTTGTAAGGCCGGCGAACGGTTGGAGTCCCAGGTGGCGGTGCGAACGGCTGAACTGTCCGAGGCCAACAGGCGGCTTCACGCCGAAATCGAAGGCCGCAAGCTGAAGGAACAGGCGTTGATGGCACGCGAGGCGCAGTTGCGAGCCAGCGAAGAGCACTACCGGATACTTGCCGAAAAATCATCGGATGGCATCATTATTCTGCAACAGGGACGTGTTCAGTTTGTGAACCCCGCCCTGGCCGCCCTGTTGGAAATTTCCAGGGAGACGCTTCTGGGTGGAGACCTGGCCCATAACTTTCCCTCTCCCCATAGAGAAATATTTCTGAACATTTTGAAGCAGGTTGGGGAAGGGAAATCCGTGGACGATTTCGAGGCGCCCTATGCCGGGGTTGATGGATGTGAAATCTGGACCCAGTGGCACTTGAGCCCCGTCGATTGGGATGCGGGACCCGCCTGCCTGGCCACGGTGCGGGATATCACCGAGACAAAGGCCCGTGAAGCTGCCGTGGAAAACGAAGCGGAACATCTCAGGACGGAATATATCAAGCTGAAGGCCGCCATCAAAGAACGTTACCGATTCGGGAATCTGGTGGGGAAGAGTCCGGCTATGCAGGCAGTGTATGATCATATCCTGAACGTCTCGAAGACGGATGCGAATGTGGTGATTGAAGGAGAATCGGGTACGGGGAAGGAACTGGTGGCCCGTGCCATTCACGATCTCAGTGATCGCGTCGAGGCGCCCTTTGTGCCGGTCAACTGCGGCGCCATTCCCGAGGCGCTGTTTGAAAGTGAATTTTTCGGTCACAAGCGCGGCGCCTTTACCGGGGCCGGCGTGGAGACCCACGGTTTCTTCGGCCTCTCACAGGGGGGCACCCTTTTCTTGGACGAGGTCGGGGAGTTGACCCCCGGCATGCAGGTGAAACTGTTGCGGGCCATCGAGGGGGGCGGTTACTCGCCGGTGGGGAGCAGCATCATGTTAAAAAGGGATGTTCGGATTATCGCCGCCACCAACAGGGATCTGGCCGCTCTTGTGGCGGCGGGCGCCATGAGGGAGGATTTTTTCTACAGGATCCATGTGGTTGGCATTCGATTGCCGCCTTTGAGAGACCGAAGAGATGACATTCCCCTCCTGATCGATCACTTCACCCGGGTTCATTATGGCTCGGAAAAGCCGCGGACCGTGCCGGGGCATTTGATGGGGACCCTTTGCAGCCATGATTGGCCGGGAAATGTCCGGGAACTTCAAAATGTTCTGCATCGATATTTTACCGTTAAACAGATTGATTTTTTGGAGGGACCGTCGGTCCCGGCCGGACCTGAAGTCGTTCAGAACGGGGAGGTTCCGGTTGCCGATGGGGTGGGTTTGCGGCAGGCTCTCGAGGACTTTGAAAAGCGATATATCTCGCAGGTTCTGGACCGGAATCGCTGGCACAAGGGGAAAACCGCGGCCGTTCTAGAGATCCCCGAACGAACATTTTATCGAAAGCTGAAACGATATCAGCTGATATAGGCCGATGTTATGCCGTTTATGGCGTAGTCTTTTAATCTTTCAATATTCCAATACGTTAGCCCGTTTTTATTCCTCTGCTGTGTCAAATATGGCATAATCGTCATGGTTCATTTTTTTAATTCCACGTCTTTTCATTTATAAATTCACGTTTGTAAACAGTATGTTATATTATGTCGCCAACAAACGGCCCATTTTTTGCATAAATAGGGTGTAGGGAAGCTTTGAGCCGTAAACCGCTTTTTTTCGAGGACGCTTCATGAAAATCCTTATTGTAGAAGATGATCCAATGCTGGGGAAAATGCTGAAACAGCGCATTCTAAAATGGGGTTACAGGGCTGAAAACGCCTATACGGGCAAAGAGGCCGTCAAAAAACTGGGAGAAGGGTCCTTCGATGGGGTGTTGCTGGATATCTTTCTGCCCGATTGCCAGGGCCATACGCTGATTCCCGGGTTCAGAATGTTGAATCCCCGTATCCACATTATTGCCATGACCGGTTTTAATACGCGGGATCTGGAACTGGCGGTCCGGAAACAGGGGATCGATCAATATCTGGCCAAACCGGTGGATCGGAGTATCCTGAAAATGAGCCTGGATCATATGGCAAACAGGATGAGAGCCATCGAGAGTGTATCAAACTGATGGCCGGTCCGGCCGGATGGGGATAAAATATGGGAAAACAAAAATGGATTTGGAGTCTTGTCGCGGTTTTGGTCCTGTTGGTGCTTTTGCCGGTGCTGTTGGTCCTGCGCCTGTGGGAAAAAGAGAAAATTCAGATCGGGGCTATTATATCCATGTCGGGTCCCGCTTCTCATCTGGTGGATGTGAGAGACGGGATGCAAATGGCGATATCCGAGGTCAATGCCTGGGGCGGCATCAACGGAAGGGAAATGGAATTGATCGTCCGGGACAGTAAATCAGACCCGGAGGAAGGGGCTCGGGCCTTCGAAAACATTGAAAAGGAAAACCATCCATTGTTCTATGTGGCCACCAACAGTGCGATTGCCATGAAGCTGGCCCCCCTGGCCAGGGAAAATCAGGTGGTGCTTGCGGGTCTGGTGGTGGCCACGTCGGAATTTACCCGGGTTAACCCATGGTGCTACAAGTATTATACCATGCCGGAGGATGAAGCCCGTGCGATCCTTTTTATTCTGGAACGCTTGAAGGTTCACAAACTGGGCATTTTTTACCAGGATGAGGAGTACGGGATCTCTGCTTTTTCTGCTCTCAAAAAGGGGTTTGAGGCTTCGGGCGGCACCGTAGTCGCGGCTCCCTTTTCAATCAGAAACCCCGATTGGACGTCGGCCATCGCCAAAATCCGAAACACGGAAGCCGTCTTTGTGGTGGGCTTTGTCAAGAACGAGGAGGAGGGCATTCGGGCACTCAAAGCGACTGAATACCCCGGACATATTCTGGGCGCATCCGGCGTAACCGCTTTGGCGGGGAACCCTGAAGTGAATGGCGTCTATGTGCCCGCTCCCCTGATCTATAACGACAATTTCCTCTTTGCCCGGGAAGTCAAAGAGAAATATGATGCCCGCTATGGAAAGGTGCTGACGCATCAGGCAGCCAGCGGGTACGATATGGTCAAGCTGCTGGCGGGTCTCCTGGAGGGCAGGGAGATTACCCGGGAAAGCCTTCGAAAATTGCTGGCGGCGGGGTTCATCTATCCTGGGATCTTCGGGGAAATTGAAATGAAGCCCGGAACACGGGATATCATCATTCCCCTTCATCCGGCCCGCATTGTTGATGGGAAGATCGCGTTTCTCCGGTAGATACGATTTTGGGATTTAATAAGGAAACCAGCCAATGAACATGAAAATAGGTGTTAAACTGCTGGCCGGGTTTGTTCCGGTTGTTCTGCTTATGACGGTTATGGGCCTCTATTCGGTGCATACCGGTGAGAAGTCGTTGGAAAATTCCGTGGGCAAAACCTCCATATTCCTGGCCGAGGAGATGTTGAAAACCATTAACCGCGACATCTATCTGAAGGGCGAGGCCCTTCGCGTCCATACGTCTCATTTTCTGTTTCAGAAGATTCTGATGGAATCCAACCGGCAGTTTGAGGAATTCGGCAATGTTTCAGCATGGATTGATGGAAAAGAAAAGGCATGGGTTTCGGTCCCAGGGGGAGAGATCACCCCTTTCATGAAAGGCCTGATTGAAAATCCCCTTTCCGACAGCATCAGAAAGGAAATTGCGCAATACTATGAGAGACGCTATGGATACCCGGTCTTCGGGGAGATCTTTGTCACCAATCGGTTTGGCGCCGTTATCGCGGAAACCCATAAGACTTTGGATTACCGCCAGGATGATGAATCCTGGTGGCAGGTGGCCAGGGAGAGTGGGTTTTCCGTGGGCAATGTGGCGTATGACGAAAGCTCTCGCACCTACGCCATCTCCCTTGGCATCAGGATTGTGGATGCAACGGGGGACTTTGCCGGGGTCATGAAGGCGGTGGTGGATACCAAGGGGATTGTGCGGGAGGCCGAGATGGCCACAAAAAAATATGAAACCACCCGCGTCCAGGTGATCACGGAAGACGGGAGGCTGATTTACAGCACCAAGGCCTTTCAATTCCTGGAAGATCTGTCAGGGACCGGGTTTTTCAAGAAGATAAGGCGTGAGAATGGTACCTTTCTGGGGGATTCGGAAGGGAAAAAAATTCTCTATTCCTATGCCCGCTCCCAAGGATATCGGGGGTTTCAGGGGCTGGGATGGATCCTTGTGGTGGGTCATGACGTTCAAGAGGTGCTGGCACCGGCTTTTTCCCTGAGAAACCGGATACTGGTGGTCTCCCTTTTTTTGATCGCGGTGGCCATTCTGATCGTCCTTTTCATGTCCCGCTCCATCACGAAACCCATTGCCGAGCTGATCCGGGGCGCAGGCGAGATCGGACAAGGCCGGCTGGATTACCGGATACCGGTAGCGGGCAGGGATGAGATGGCGCAGTTGGCCGCCGCTTTTAATGAAATGGCCGCCCAACGAAAACGGGAAGAGACGGCTCTCAGGGAAAGCGAGGAACGATTTCGCGGCTTTTTCAATACGGCCGCCATCGGCATGGTCATGGGTGATACGGATGGCTGCTTCGTTCAGGTCAATGGCGCCTTCTGTGAGATTGTGGGGTATGATGAGAAGACTTTGATCGGAAAACCCTTTCAATCCCTGGTTCATCCCCTGGACCTGGAGGAAGAATTGCTCCAGTTGGCCCGGCTCCTGAAGGGGGAGATCCCCCACTACCATCGAGAGGAGCGATTGATTCACAAACAGGGTCACGAGGTCTGGGTCAAGGTGTCCGTTTCCCTGGTTCGAGATAAGGAAGGCCGGCCGGTCAACCTGATCGCCGGCATTGAAAACATTACTGAACTGCGGCAGCATCGAGTGCATCTGGAACAGATGGTGGAAGATCGTACCGCAAAATTGATGCGATCTAACCAGGAACTGGAGCAGTTCGCTTATGTGGCGTCTCACGATCTTCAAGAGCCCCTGCGAAAGGTCCAGGCCTTCGGAGACCGGTTCGTGGCCCGATATGGAGACCAGGTAGATGAAAAAGGACGCGATTATCTGGCCCGCATGCAGGGGGCGGGTCGAAGGATGGCCACCATGATCCAGGACCTGCTTTCCCTTTCCCGGGTCACCACACAGGGAGAGACTTTTGTCCCGGTGGATCTCTCACGGGAGATACAGAAGGTACTCTCCGATCTGGAGGTGGCCATCGATGAATGCGGGGGGCTCTTTGAAATCGGGGATCTGCCGGTCATTGAAGCTGATCCGTCGCAGATTCGCCAATTGATGCAGAACCTTCTGAGCAATGCCTTTAAATATCGGAGACCGGAGGTAACGCCTCTGGTGAAAATTTATGCCGTTATGGACGCGTCCGAAAAGGGCGCCCTGTGCCGCATCCATGTGGAAGACAACGGTATCGGGTTTGAAGAAAAGTATGCGGAGCGCATCTTTCAGCCGTTTCAGCGGCTGCACGGCCGATCCGAGTACCCGGGAACGGGCATCGGGCTGACGGTCTGCCGCAAGATCGTGGAACGGCACGGCGGAAGCATTGCCGTCAAAAGTGAACCGGGCCGGGGATCCACCTTCATTGTGACCCTGCCCGTTGGGATTGATGATTGTTGATTGATGATTGTTGATTGATGATTGTTGATTGAAAAGAAGGCCAAGGTTGGAAGATAGTCGTCAGGGGGCAGTGACAACCAAATGACGGCCGCCCAACAACAAAAGGAGACGTCGAAACATGGATAAATCCACAAATCCGATTATGATCCTCATGGCCGATGATGATCCGGACGATCGTCTGTTGACCCAGGATGCCTTTGACGAGTGCCGGCTGACCAATGACCTGCGGTTCGTGGAGGATGGAGAGGAGTTGATGGACTACCTTCTTCGCAGGGGAAAATATGTGAATCCGAACGATTCCCCCCGGCCGGGATTGATCCTCCTGGACCTGAACATGCCCCGAAAGGACGGTCGGGAAGCCCTGGGAGAGATCAAGGCTGATCCGAATCTTCGGCGCATTCCCGTTGTGGTGTTGACCACCTCCAAGGCTGAGGAGGATATCCTGAAAAGCTATGATCTGGGGGTGAACTCGTTCATCGTCAAACCGGTGACCTTCGATGGACTGGTTGAGGTAGTGAAGACCCTTGGAAAATACTGGATCCAGATCGTGGAACTTCCGGGAGAATGAATATGAACTTATCACGAGGAAGGCTTCTCATCGCCGTCAGCCTGCTCATGGTCTTACCGGCGGCCTGCGAAGACCGGACGGAAAAACCCCGCAAGGCCGTTGTGGGGATCGTGAATGTGACCCCGGTGCTGAAAGATACGGTGGCGGGTCTGAAAGCAGGTCTGGCCCAATTGGGCTATCAGGAAAACGACAACATCCGCTACCTCTACGAAGGTCCTTTAGGCAGCATGGATAAGGTGGATGGGGCCGTCAAACGAATCCTTGCCGAGAAACCCGACCTGATCGTCTCCTTGACCACCCCGGTCACCCTGACGGTCAAAAAGGCAACCCAGGGGATGGATGTTCCGATCCTGTTTGCGCCGGCGGCTGATCCGGTGGGCGCCGGGCTGGTGAGAAGTCTGAAAGCGCCCGAAGGGCGTTTCACCGGCATTTATGTGGGTGGCGCCGGGATCAAAGCCCTGGCCTGGCTGGCCAAAATGGTTCCCGGTTTGCACCGGATCTATGTCCCCTTCAACCCCGACGACAAGGCCATGGTTCTCACGATGAAGGACCTGAAAAAAGCGGCGGACGACCGGAAAATCGAAATGGTGATCGGGGAGTGTCATTCCAACGCGGATGTTTTGACCGTTTTGAAGCACATTCCGGTGGACGTCCAGGCCGTGTGGCAGTTGCCTTCCCCTTTCTGGGGGGCCTATCTTGAGCCTTTTGTGGCGGCCTGTCTTAACGACAAAAAGCCGCTCAAGACCCACTCGGCCGACTGGGCCAGGGCCGGAGCATTGATGTCGTACGGTCTGAATGCAGAGGCCATGGGAGAGCAGTTGAGTCACCTGGCCTACAAGATTCTGAAGGGGACATCCCCCGCCGTACTCCCCGTGGAACGCGCCCGGTTTTTTCTGGCCGTCAACCTGAAGACGGCCGGATTGATCGGTTTACAGATCCCCGATGCCGTTCTGAAGCAGGCCGATGAAATCATCCGGTGATGGGAGCTGAAGAATGAAAGGAAGCGTGAGAACAAAATTCCGACTGATTTTCGCCGCACTGGCTTTGGGTCCGTTGATTCTCCTGGGCTTGCTGGTGATCCGAAACAGCTATGTGTCCGGGTTTGAACAGGCCGCACTTGAGCTGGCGAACACAACCGGGATGGCATCCACCAGAGTCGCGGGGTTCTTCAAGTCCATAAATGAGCATCTGTATATCTTCCTGGATGTAGCGGATTTAGAGGTCATGGATCGTTCCCAGCGGGATGAGGCCCTGTCCATGCTGCTTTCTCACAAGCACAAAAACCATGCATCGCTCTTTGCCGAAATCCTGCTGGTGACCCCCGGTGGCCAGGTTCTGGGCTGTGCCTCTTTTTATGGGGATTGCGTTACCAGGGGACAAACCTTCGCGGATACGGCGTTTCTCAAAGAGAACCTTCCCCAGCTGTCATTGGGCCGGGCCTGCCATGGCCCCGTGCTGTTTGATCCTGAGACCGGTGAACCCCGAATGAGGGTGGCCCTTCCCGTCATGCAGGTGCGGACCGGAAAGCTCTGGGCCGTGCTTCTGGCGGAGATCCGCCTTAAGGAGATGTGGCATGTGATCGATCAGATTCATGCCGGTCCCGGGGGGGTGATTTATATGACGGACGGAAACCGC
This sequence comes from Desulfatiglandales bacterium, assembly GCA_963662465.1. Taxonomy (GTDB): domain Bacteria; phylum Desulfobacterota; class DSM-4660; order Desulfatiglandales; family Desulfatiglandaceae; genus NaphS2. The sequence goes on along the minus strand of OY759599.1, from coordinate 4,650,901 downwards.
ATCGTTGCCCACGCCGACCCATCAGTGGTGCTCAGGGGCACGGGGTTCACTCTTCCGCCTTCGAGCGAAAAGATCGTTCTGGGACTCCATGGGGATGAGGTGGTAATGGCCAGTGAGGCGGTCCCCTTCGGCAACCGGGTCTTTCATGTGATTACGGAAAAGTCACAAAGGGAGATCCTCAAGCCCACCTACGTGCTCTTATGGAAGCTGGGGATCGTTTTTGCCCTGGCCCTGGCAGCGGTGGTCCTGATGGGGTTGATGACCCACCGGCTTATCGTGAAGCCTCTCGAAGTGCTGGCCCGAAAGGCCCGGAAAATCGAGGCGGGAGATCTGGGGGACCCCCTTGAACTGGACCGGACGGATGAATTCGGTGAATTGGCCCAGTCTTTTAATGCGATGACCCAATCGCTTCAAAAAACCATTGCCTCTTTGGAAATGGAGAATATTGAACGGATGGAGAAGGAAACGGCCCTGTTTCAAGAAAAACGGTTCAGGGATTCCCTCATCGAGAGCATGCCCGGCGTATTTTATCATTTTGATCGTCAGGGGAAATTGCTCCGCTGGAACAGAAATTTGGAAAAAGTCTGCGGCCTTACCGCAGATGAGATGTCAAAGGCAAACCCCGTCCAATTGTTCGACCCTGAAGAGGGAAAACGGGTGGCAAATTCCATTGAAGAGGTGTTTCGTGAAGGGGAAGCCTCTACGGAGGCCTCCTTTCTCTCAAAGGACGGGAAGAAAAGCCCCTTCCATTTGACGGGAAGACGTTTTGATGTGGGCGAAAAAATGGGTCTGGTGGGTGTGGGAGTGGATATTTCCCAGCAGAAAGAGACCCAGAAAAAACTGGAAAGGGCCATGTTTGAACTGACCCGGACCAATCAGGAACTGGAGCACCTTACCTTTGCCGCCTCTCACCACTTGCAGGAGCCTCTTCGCAAGGTGCGGACCTTTGGGGATCGCCTGAAAAAGGGATATTCAAACGAACTGGGCCTAAAAGGAAAGGACTACATCGATCGCATGCAGCGGTCCACGGACCGCATGCGGAAAATGCTCAATAGCCTTTTGCTCTTTTCCCGTATTCGATCCGGTTCCCTTTCATGGGTGACGGTTGATATGGACCGTTTGGTAAGGGAGGTGTCATTGGAGCTGGCTGAAAACCGATACAAGGGGCTGGGAGGGTGCGTGGAGATCGGGGATTTGCCCTTTCTTGAGGGAGACGCATTACGGATCACGAACCTCTTTCATCACCTCATGGACAACGCGTTCAAGTTCGCGCGGGATGGGGTTTCACCGATGGTCAAGGTATTTGCCCTTGAAATCGGCGGCCATTGCCGGATAACGGTTGAGGACAATGGCATCGGATTTGATGAGAAGTACAAAGACCGAATCTTTGAGCCTTTTCAGCGGCTCCACCCCATGGGCAGGTACGGGGGCGTCGGCATGGGCCTTGCCATTTGCCGAAGGATTGTGGAGGTCCACGGGGGTCGCATTACGGTGACATCGAAACCGGGGGTGGGGTCAGCCTTTGAGGTGGACCTTCCCCACAGGATTGTCGATTGATGATTGTCGATTGACGAACAGTAGAAAATGGGCGATCAGGCGCCGGCAGTCGCTTCAATCAACAATCACCAATCACCAATCACCAATCAACAATCAACAATCAACAATCGACAATCAACCATAGGAGCTGACAAATGAACGAGCAGTGCAAGGTTATTCATATCCTGATGGCGGAAGACGATGCCGATGATCGCATGCTGGTGGCCGAGGCTTTCGAGGAAAAGCGCGTCGCCAATAGTCTGGCATTCGTGGAGGATGGCGAGGAGCTGCTGGATTACCTGAACCGGCGGGGGAAATACGACGATTTGAAAAAATACCCCCGGCCGGACATCATTCTCCTGGATCTGAATATGCCGCGCATGGACGGTCGCGAGGCGTTGAAAATTATCAAGGCGGATCCCAAGCTTCGCGGGATTCCGGTGATTGTACTCACCACCTCCCAGGCCGAGCGGGATATCTTGATGTCCTACGATCTGGGCGCCAGCTCTTTCATCACCAAACCGGTAACCTTTGAAGGCCTGGTGGAGACCCTGGGGGCTCTGGACAAATACTGGGTCCAGATTGTTCAGCTGCCTACCGTTGATGATTGATGATTGTTGATTGGCGATTGATGAACAACGAACAGTGGAAATTGAACGACGGTTTGGAGAAAATGATGGGTGAAGATATCATAAAGATTCTTGTGGTGGACGATGATGAAGACGATTTCGTATTGGTGCGCGATCTGATTCTGGAAACCGCTCATGGGGTTTTTGAGGTGGACTGGGTGTCCACCTATGAGGAAGGTCTCCAGGAGATCGAAGCATGTCGGCATCATGTCTATTTGCTGGATTACCGTCTGGGGGCCGGAAACGGGCTGGAACTGCTGCGGGAGGCCGGGGCATTGGGCTGCAAGTCCCCGCTTATTCTGCTGACGGGGCAGGGAGACCGGGACGTGGACATGGCCGCCATGGCGGCCGGAGCAGCGGACTTTCTGGATAAAACCGAGCTTCGGGGAACGCTTCTGGAACGCTCCATCCGGTATGCCCTGGATCGAAAACAGGCGGAAGAGGCCCTGAAGGCCATGCAACAGGAGGTGCTCAGAACCGAAAAGTTCGAAACCCTCAGTATCCTTGCCGGAGGGATCGCCCACGATTACAATAACCTTCTTGCCGGGATCATGGGTTATATGGATCTCGTCCTGATGGATATGGAACCGGGGACACCGGGCCATGAAAACAGGGCACATGAAAACCTGACCATGGCATACAATGCGGCCTTGCAGATGAAGGACCTGACCCGGCGGTTTCTGGAGATCTCCAAAGGGAGCATGCCCTACTTCAGAACCAGCTCCCTTGGGCCGGTTATCGAGGAGTGCGTCAACCGTTGTGCGGAGAAGTTCCAAGGCCGTGTTGCCTTGCGGATGCCCGATGATCTCTGGCCCGCGGTCTTTGATCATGGTCAGATGGTGCATGTTTTCACCAATGTCTGCACCAACGGATACGAAGCCATGCCGGAAGGGGGCGTTCTGGAGATAAAGGCCCGGAATGTGACATTGGAAACGGAAAATGAGGTGTTTCATCTGGCGCCGGGGCCTTATGTGGCGGTGACCATCGAGGACAAAGGGTCCGGCATTTCCAAGGAGAATCTGCCCAGAGTTATGGATCCCTATTTTTCGAGCAAGCGGAGGGGTTCTCAGAAAGGGATGGGTCTGGGGCTCACCACCGCCTATGGCATCGTTAAAAACCATAAAGGAAGCCTGGGAGTGACATCCAGGGAGGGGGAGGGAACCACGGTGACCCTTCTTCTTCCCGCTGAGCGACAACCAGTATCCGGTAACCAGTAACGAGCAAGGGGGTTTCAATCGAAAATCAACCATCAACAATCAACAATCCCGCAAAGATTCGCATCCTCCTGGTGGATGACGATGAAGATGACTATATTCTGACCCGTGATCTTCTTGCTGGGCCGGGGGAGTCTCCATTTGAATTCGAATGGGCTGCGACTTACGAGGCGGGACTGGCGGCAATGGAGAAGCATCGGCATGACGTCTATTTGCTCGATTACCGTTTAGGCGAACGAAACGGTTTGGAACTGCTGCGGCGTGCCGTTGACCTGGAGATCCGTGCCCCCATGATTCTGCTCACCAGCCAGGGGGACACCCGGGTGGATATGGCGGCCATGGAAATGGGGGCTTCCGACTACCTCAATAAGACCACACTCACCGCCGATTTGCTGCAGCGTTCCATCCGCTACGCCCTGGGGAGGGCGCGCTCGGAGGAAACACTTCGCAAGAGCGAAGAGAAGTTCAGATCTCTCAGCGAAAATGCACCGGATATTATTTACACCCTGGGGGTGGATGGGTCATTTACCTATGTGAATCCCGCATGGAGAGAAATAATGGGGTACGGGAATGACGAGACCCTGGGAAAATACTTTGTGGACTTCGTGAAAGAAAAAGATGCCGGGGCATGTATCTATTTATTTAAAAGGGTCAGGAATGGCAAAAATATCATCAGAGATCAAATTATTTCCATGCTGAACAAAGACGGCACGTCGCGTCTTTTCAACCTCAGTGGCGCCCCCAACCTCAATCCCTCCGGAGAGGTCACCGGAATGGTCGGTCTGTTAAAAGACATTACCGAACATCGCAATGCGGAGGCCCGACTTCAGCAGGCCCAGAAGATGGAGGCCATCGGCACCCTGGCAGGCGGCATTGCCCATGATTTCAATAACATCCTTTCAGCTGTCATCGGCTATGCGGAACTGGGAAAGATGAGCGTCGCTGAAGGAAGCGATCTGTACGCTGATCTGAATCAGATCTATAAGGCGGGGACTCGCGCAAAAGAGCTGGTCAAGCAGATCCTGACCTTTGCCAGGCAATCGGATGCGGTCGTCAGGCCCATCCGGGTCAAATACATTTTGAAAGAAGTCCTCAAGATGTTGAAGGCATCCACCCCCAGCTCCATAGAGATCAGAGGCGCCTTCGAAAGCGATGCGGCCATTCTGGCGGATCCGACCCAGGTTCATCAGGTGATCATGAACCTCTGTACCAATGCCACCCACGCCATGGCATATGATGTGGGTGTTATTACGGTTCGGTTGAAGGAGGTTCCATGGGATGATCGTTTTGCAAAACGCCATCCAACCCTATTACCCGGCAACTATCTGCAATTACGCGTTGAAGACACCGGTTGCGGGATCAGCCCGGATATCCTTGCGAAAATATTTGATCCGTACTTCACCACCAAGGGTAAAGGGGAAGGAACCGGTTTGGGATTGTCCGTCATCAAAGGGATTGTGGATGGATGCAAAGGGGTGATCACGGTCAAGAGCGAACCCGGCAAGGGGAGCATTTTTGATGTATATTTCCCGGTCATGGAAACCAACCCGGTAAAATCGGCCCCAAAATCTGAAAAAAAAGCAGTGCCCACCGGCGACGAATCGGTATTGGTCATCGACGATGAGGCTGCCATTGCCGGCCTTATTGAGCAAATTCTGACGGCTCTGGGATACCGGGTTACCGCACGAACCAACCCCGTGGCGGCATTGGAATTGTTCAAGTCCGACCCGGACCGCTTTGATCTGGTGATTACGGATATGACCATGCCGCACATGACCGGGGATTTACTGGCCATCGAGATGAAAAAGATTCGCCCCCATCTTCCGGTGATTCTCTGTACCGGATACAGTAGAAGGATATCGGAAGAAATAGCAGGGGCAATCGGTATCAACGCGTTATTAATTAAGCCGGTTATGAAATTGGAAATGGCTGGCACGGTCAGAAACGTTTTGGATGACGCAAGGTAACCGTTCACGGTTTACGGTTGCCGGTTTACGGTTGAAAAACAGAGGATAACGGAAGATTATGGGGTTCTCTTGTGAAGATTTAAAAAATTGCGGTTATCAATCCCAACATAATTCCGCATCCTTCATTAAAATTGAAAAAACGATTCATCAAGAAAGTGTAAATCTGTATGAAGGAAACCCATAATTCATTGAAAAACCGTGAACCGGCAACTGTAAACCGGCAACCGTGAACGGTTACGAAGCAAGAGGCTGATCCATGGAAGTTATGATGAAAAGACCTGAAGTTAAAAAGGAGGATACATGAGGTTTTCTATTTCAGACTCAATCGCAAAGAAAATTTTTGCCCTGGTCAGTATTCCGGTCATCGCCTGTCTCATTATCACGGCTATCGGACTGGTATCTTTAAAGGTCGTAGACCGGGCACTTCTAATCACCCGGTCCGAACGCGATCATACGGTCAACTTTTATGAGGCCGCGTATTCCTTTGGGGAGTATGTCAGAACCGGAGATGCGGCATTTTATAACAAATTTAATTCGCACATGGAAATCACCATGAAGTTGAGTGGCATTTTTGGATCGATCATCAAGGATCTGAAGATTAAACCAAAGGCGGAAATCGCGAAGAATATGGCCCACTGGTTTCCTTCCGTGAATGACGATGAAGCCCTTGATATCATAACCATTGTCGGTTTTCTCTCTTCTCAGCCGCTGGTGGTGTCACTCGTTGAGATCTCACAACATGCAAACGCATTGGCAGTTCGGTACCGGGCATTAGCGGAAAAATACACCAAAACCGAAGATTCAGTTGAAAAGAAAGCGCTATTAGCGGATATTGATAAAACCAATGAAGAAATGGATCGTACGACCGCAATGTTTTCCGCCGGGGTGGGAAAATTGTCGGCATGGGCTGTTTCCATGACAAAAAAAGCCCTGTGGATTGCACTCGCGTTACTCCTTGTTATCTGCATCTCCTTTTCAATGAAAACGATCAGGTCCATCATTAAACCCCTCAATGCGGTGGTTGGGTTTGCCGGGCGGGTGGCCGGGGGAGATTTGACGGAGCGGCTCAGGATCGATTCCGGAGATGAGACGAAGGTATTGGCGGATGCCTTCAATCAGATGGTCGAGAGTCTTCAGCGGACGATGAATCAAATGGAGAATTATCTGAATAATGCGCCTGTCCCGGTTACGGCGATTGATCGGCAATTTAACATTCAATTCATGAACCAAAAAGCCGCCGCGTTTGCGCAAACCACCGTTGAAAAGGGCATCGGGAAAAACTGCTATGACCTGTTCAGGAACGAACACTGTAATACGGATGAGTGCCGCGTAAGGCAGGCCATGGAACAAAAAAAGGCCACCTCGGGACAGACCGTATTAGTGGGAACCGGAAATATGCCCATTCATTACATGGGTGTGCCGCTCTTGGATGTGTCAGGAAATGTGGTGGGCGGTGTGGAATATATCACGGATGTGAGCGACCTCAAAGAAATTGAACGGGCACTTCAGAGCGCCAACGATTTTCTCCAAGGGCAGATCGGTGTCGCAGTGAGGAATATTACGACGGCCACCAGTGAGATCCTGGCCACCACCAGTGAACAGGCCGCCGGCGCCGGCGAGCAGGCGGCCGCCGTGAACCAGACTGCCGGCACCGTGGAGCAGGCCCGGCAGACCGCTAAACAGTCAGCGGAACGCGCTCAGCAGGTGGCTAGAGTCGCAGAGGAATCTTCCAAAGAGGCCGATGAGGGGTTCAGGGCGGTGGAAAGCACTCTGGAGGGTGTCAACCGCATCAAGGAGCAGGTGGAAAGCATTGCGGCGACCATCCTTTCCCTCAGCGAACAGACGCAGCAGATCGGTGAGATCATCGAGACGGTGAACGACATCGCGGATCAGTCAAATCTGCTGGCACTGAACGCGGCCATCGAGGCGGCCCGGGCCGGCGAGGCGGGCAAAGGATTTGCCGTGGTGGCCGGTGAGGTGCGGAGTCTGGCGGTGCAGTCAAGAGATGCCACCGCTAGGGTTCAGGAGATCCTTGGACAGATCCAGAAGGCGAGTAACACGGCGGTGATGGTGACGGAAGAGGGGGCAAAACGTGCTGACAAAGGGGTGTTGCAGGCCGAGAAGGCAGGTAAGGCCATTCAAAGCATCAATCGAAATATAGAAGGCGTGACCCGAACGATACAACAGATTGCGGTCAGCGCCCAGGAACAACTGGCGGGGATGGACCAGATCAGCGCTGCCATGGAGAACATTGACCAGGCAACGACCCAGAGTGAAGCGGGGATTCAGCAGGTGGAAGGGGCGGTTCAAGACTTGAATGCCCAGGCCGAACAGCTCAGGCGGATCGTTGAACAGTACACACGTTCTTGAAAACTGGAGAAAAAAAAGAGATGACAAAGACACCAAAAGCACCCACGGATAAAAAGCCGGCGCCGCGGGAAATCCGAGACCCGTATTTGGAGGGAATGGCGGGCCATTTTCTGACATTTCGCATTGGTAATCGGCAACTGGCTTTTCCACTGGAAAAAGTGGCGCGTGTGATCCGCATGGCGGCACTGGTCCCGGTACCGGAAGCGCCGGAGTGGATTTCCGGACTCATCAATCTGGGGGGAACGGTGATACCGGTCATCAACTTGAGAAAAAGGCTGGGATTGTCGCGGGTAGGGGTACATCCGGATCATCGGATACTGGTGATGCAAACACAGAATCGAAAACTGGGTGTCATTGCCGAAACGGTGGAGGAGGTGATCGCTGTTTCCGAGGATCATGTGGCCAAACCTGAAGGCACCCTTAGGAAGTCCCCGCTGTTGAATGCGGTGATTCGAAAAAATGATGAGGTCTATCTGGCGCTGGAAGCCGATGAGGTTGACACCGGAGCCGTCATCGAATTTGAAGAACCCGAGGCGGGTTGATGACTGAATTCATGAATACGACGCCTAAATTTCAGCATTTTCTGAGCAATGATCAGTATGACCGGTTTCAGAAACTGGTCCTGCAGAGGACCGGCATGCTGTTCGGAATCAAACGGCGGAACGCCCTGGCTCGGGGCATCACCATGCTGTGCGAAAAAGCGGCCCAGGACGACCTGGACCGGTATTTTCAAATGCTTCAGGCAACTGAAACGGACAGTCCCCCGTGGGACGCGCTGATCGAAGAACTGACGGTGGGGGAGACCTATTTTTTCAGGGACGAAAACCAGATTAAAGCGCTGAGGCGGCATCTCCTGCCCCAGATCATTGCCGCCCACGGGCATGACCGGCGCATCCGCATCTGGAGTGCCGGGTGTGCGTCCGGTGAAGAAGCCTATACCCTTTCCATGCTTCTGGCGGAGCTGGTTCCCGACATAGATCAGTGGAACATCTGCATTCTGGGAACGGATATCAACAAAAAAGTGCTTCATAAGGGGAAGATGGCTCGCTATCGGCCCTGGTCCTTTCGACAGACCGACCCCCTGTTTCAGGCCCGGTATTTCAACCGGGAAGGTGATGAATACGAAGCGATTCCCCGAATTCGCAAAAATGTGCACTTTGAATACCTCAATTTGAACGAACCGGTTTATCCTTCTCTTTTTACCAACACCAACGCCATGGACCTGATTCTGTGCCGGAATGTGGCCATCTACTACTCTGAAGATGTGGTACGCCATGTGGTCTCACGGTTTTACCAGTGCCTGGTCCCGGGCGGTTGGTTGATGATGGGAGCCTCCGAGACCAGTATACCGGTGTTTGACCAGTACGGGTACCATGTATTTTCAGGCGGAACCGTATACCGGAAATTGAATGAGCCTGCCCCGTTCGTGCGGCGTTTTCAGGAGGGGGCCTTTGAAAAAACAACCTCAAACGCATCTAAACCGGTATCTGCCATAATAGAGCAGGATGTTTTTTCAGCCGGTTTAAAGAAAACGCCTTTTGTGATGACGACCATGCCGGTACCGGTGGCAGAGCGTGCCGACCTGCCCACGCCACCTGACAAGCCTGATTTGGCGGAGCTGGGCAGGAATCTGATTCGACGGAAGAGGTATGAAGAGGCCAAAGATCTGTTTTTTCGCTGCCTCGCCGAAAACCCTCGGGATGCGGACAGCCTCTACCAGTTGGGCCGGGTCCACGCCAACGTGGGACAGATGGAAGAAGCCCGCTCTTTCTGCGAACAGGCTATCGAAATTAATCCCCTCAGAGCGGAGGTTTATTATACCCTGGGGTTGGTCCATCAGGAATCAGGCGACAATAAAAGGGCCATGGAACGTCTCAAGCGGGCGCTTTTTCTGGAGCCCGGCTTTGCACTGGCACACGTGAGTATGGCAATGCTCTATCGACAGCTGAATCAGAAAGAGAAATCGGAACGACATCGCCGGCAGGCCATTGCCCTGGCCTCCGCAATGGCGCCGGAAACGATTCTGCCGGGTGCGGATGATCTGACCGCAAGGACACTGCTGACCATGGCGAAAACGCTAAAATAGATGAAAGGGTCACTCATGACGAGCGAAATACCCCTGGATGTGAGTATTCAAAAAATTCTGGAAGACCGGGCCCGGATTCTGGCGCGGAGCGGGGACACACAATCCGATTTAAAAGATGTGTTGCGGCTCCTTTCCTTTTCCATTGGTGAAGAACGTTTCGGGGTGGACCTTCACTATATTCAGGAGATTCAACCCTTGAAGCGGGAGATGTGGTCACCGGTTCCGTGTACGCCGGATTTCATTGTGGGGGCGGTCAACCTCCGGGGCCGGATCTATTCCATTATGGATATTGCCGCCTATCTGGGAATCAGCGTTGAGATGAATATGGAAAAGGCCCACGTGCTGTTGATCCGCGGCGAAACCGTACCGGAGAGAATGCTCATGGAATTCTGTATCCTGGCGGAAGACCGGCCCAAACTGGAGCAGATTTTACCGGCAATGGTGCAAGCGGCATCGGGAACCCTTTCGGCCAGGGGCCAGGAGTTTATTAAAGGGGTGACTTCGGACATGCTCATGATTCTGGATATGGAAAAGCTCATCTCCCATCCGGGAATTATTGTAAGGGAAGAAACCGTTTAAACAGGAGATAGCCATATGGCGCAGTTTAGAGGTCGATCCATTAAAGTGAAAATCGTTCTGTGGGTGGGAATCTGTATGTTACTTACCTGTGGTCTGATTGTGGCCTACGCCGCTGTTACCCAGCGAAAGACCGCCCTTGAGACAGCGGAAAAGGAGGTCTTGGCCGGTGGGAAGGGGATGGCCAATTTTATTAAAACCCAATTTGAGGTGCCGCTGGATGCGGCGCGCACCCTGGCACAGGCGCTTGGTTCAGTGGGAGTTAAGGAAAAAGAGGGCGGAAAAAGCCTTACCCGGGAACAGGTCAACGGGATGCTCAAAAGGGTGACGGAAAAGAATCCTGATTTTGTCGGAACCTACACCCTGTGGGAACCCGGTGCCTTTGATGGCAAAGATGAACAATATAAAAGCCGATTTCCCTATGACGCAACGGGTAGGTTTATCGTCTACTGGAATCGAGGATCTTCAGGGGAGATCAAGGTGGAGACGCCTGAAAACTACGAGGTTCAGGGAGCCGGCGACTATTATCAACTGCCGAAAAAACGGCAGCGGGAATGCATCATTGAGCCCTATCTATATCCGGTTCAGGGGAAGGAAGTATTGATGACATCCCTGGTGGCGCCCATCGTGGAAAACGGTGTTTTTCTAGGTATCGCAGGGGCGGACATGGATTTGAAGGATTTTGGTGACTATCTGAAGCAGCATAACCCCTTTCCCGGAATCGCCACGATCAATCTGATTACTTACGATGGTTTGATTGCTGCTTCGGACGGGTTAAATGAGGATGTTGGTGTACACATGCGGAAAACACACCAGAACTGGCAGGTGGATCTGCAAAATGTTCAGTCAGGAAAAACTGTAATTGAAAGTAACGAAGGGCGTATCGAGTTATTCGTACCGGTTCACATCGGTCAAACCAAAAAGCCCTGGTCCGTCAATATCAATCTGCCACTTGTTGTGGTCACTCAGGAAGCCACCCGGCTTATGTGGCGTATGATCATGATCGGTGTGGCTTTAACGGCCCTGGCCCTGGTGCTTCTCTGGATCGTGGTGGCCCGAATCGCGAGACCCATAGGGGTACTAAAGGAAGCGGCGGAAAAAATCAGCGCCGGCGATCTGGCGGTCAGGGCCAAGGTGGACGCAAAGGATGAATCCGGTCTTTTGGCCGAAGCCTTTAATCAGATGGTGGCCAATTTGAACCAAATGAATGAGGCGGTGGAACACCGGGCCGAAGCGGACCGCAAGACCAAAGAGTACCTTGAAGCGACGGTCAAAAATTATGTAACCTTTGTGGAGGCGGTTGGAAAGGGTGACCTCACGGCTGTTGTGACACCGCCGGACAACGAGGATGAGTTGGCGGCCCTGGGGAATCATCTGAACGAGATGACCCGGAACCTGAGAGAGCTGGCAAGCCAGGTCGCCCAGGGGGTACAGAACATGACATCGGCTACCGCTGAGATTTTGGCGGCTACCCAGGAGCAGGCCGCCACGGCCGGCGAGCAGGCGGCCGGTGTCAACCAGACCGCCACTACGGTGGATCAGGCACGGCAGACCGCGAAGCAAAGTTCTGAGCGGAGCCTCCAGGTGGCTGAAATGGCCAGGGAGTCCATGGTCGAAGCGGAATCGGGGCTTCTAGCCGTGGGAGAGACATCGGCCGGGGTCAACCGCATCAAGGAACAGGTGGCCGGCATTGCTGAAAATATTCTGGCCCTCAGCGAACAGACCCAACAGATCGGAGACATCATCGAAACGGTCAATGATATTGCGGACCAGTCCAACCTCTTGGCCCTGAACGCCACCATCGAGGCGGCTCGGGCCGGCGAGGCGGGCAAGGGCTTTGCGGTGGTGGCCGGAGAAGTGAGCAGCCTGGCGGACCAGTCACGACAGGCCACGTCCAAGGTCCGGGAGATTCTGGGCGAGATTCAGAAATCCACCAATGCGGCGGTGATGGTGACGGAAGAAGGGAGCAAGCGGGCGGATGCGGGGGTTAAACAGGCGGAAAAGGCGGGGGCCGCCATTTCCGCCATCAACGAGAATATCAAAAAGGTGACCCAGACCATTTCACAGATCGCCGTAAGTACCCAGGAACAGCTGGCCGGTATGGACCAGATTTCAAACGCCATGGAAAACATTAATCAGGCCACCGGCCAGACTGAGGAAGGTACGCGGCAGGTGGAGGAATCGGTACGAAATCTTAATGTCCTGGCTGAGCAGTTGAAGGGGATTGTGAAGCGGTATCGCCTGAATTAAGGCGCCAATTTAACCGGAGAAAAAAATGGATCGCCAAGAACTTCAGCGTCAATTGGTGGCCACCTTCAGGGTGGAACTGGAAGAACATGCAGCCGCATTGAACAAGGGCCTTCTGGAACTGGAAAAGGACCTGCCGGGAGGCGAAAAAGATGACCTGCTGAAATCCCTGTTTCGGTCGGCCCACAGCATTAAGGGGTCCGCCCGTGCCGTCGATTTGAAGGACATCGGTACGGTGGCCCACAAGATGGAGGATGTTCTGGGGGCCCTTAAAAAAGGGGAATTGCAGTCTTCATCTCAACTGGTGGATCGACTGCTTCGCGCCACCGATCTCCTGACGGAATCCATGCGCCTGCATCTCCAGGGAGAGGTGCTTTCTTTTGAGGACCGAAAATCGGTCATGAGCGCACTGGATGAAGCACTGCGGGGAGAATTGACCGACAAAAAAGATAAGGTCAAGACGTCAACCCCAGTCCCATCGGATAAAAAACCGGAAGGGGCTGAATTGCGACCAGGGGGAAGTGAAAAAGAGCCGACGACCAAAATTCCCGCGGGTGAGGTTGTGCGGCGGGAAGCCCTGTCAACGGCATGTGAACCCGTGGAAAACACCGGAAACTCATCCCGGGATGAAGATGTCAGACGGCAAAAGGGGTTTTCACGGGATATGGGCGGAGATACCATTCGTGTCAAAACAGAAAAGCTGGATGCCCTCATGGCGGGAATGGGCGAATTGCTCGTGAGCCGAATGCGGATGGAACAGCGCCTCGGGGAATTAAAGTCCGTTCAAAGGGTCATGGGCGGCTGGGAGAAATTATGGCGGAAATCCCGGGCCCGGAAACGGGCTTTGGAACGTCGCACTCTAAAAGATTCGGAATTGGCGGCGCTTCTCGACTTCTTTTCCATCAATGAAAATCACCTGCACCAGGTGGGTCGAACCATCAACCGCCTCTCCGAGTCACTGGAGAGTGACTACCGTCACCTGGCCCTTCTGACAGATGATATGCAGAACGGTGTGCAGCGCGTTCGCATGGTGCCCATTGCCACCCTGTTTGATCTGTTCCCGCGAATGATCCGCGATATCGGTCGGGAAAAGGGGAAAGAAGTCCGACTGGTCCTGCGGGGCGCCGAGACTGAAATTGACCGGCAGGTTCTTGAAGGGTTGAAGGACCCCCTGACCCACCTGCTTCGAAATGCCATAGACCACGGCATCGAAGCACCGGATCAGCGTGTGAAAAAGGGGAAAACCAAACAGGGAACCATTCAGCTCAAAGCCTCCCAAAGTGGAAACCACATTGTTCTGGAGGTGAGCGATGATGGTGCGGGCATCAATCTAGCGGCGGTGCGCCGGGCGGCGGTGAAAAACAATCTCATCACGCCGGCGGATGCGGAAAACCTAAGCGCTGAGGAGACCATTGACCTGGTGTTTCAATCGGGCCTTTCCACCCATGTGACGGTCACGGATCTCTCCGGCCGGGGTGTCGGCATGGATGTGGTGCGGGAACAGCTTCAAAAACTGCATGGACAGGTGAAAACCCGAACCGAAGTGGACAAAGGGACCTCCTTTACCCTGATCCTTCCGTTGACCCTGGCCACCAGCCACGTGTTGATGCTGAAGGTGGCGGGTCAAACCGTGGCGGTTCCCAACACCACCGTTGAACGAATCATGCAGTTTAAACCGGAAGAGATCAGGCGTATGGAAGGAAAACCCGCTGTTCGTATTGGGGACAAGGCGTTGCCCCTGATTTCCATGGCGGAGATTCTGGAACTTCCGGTTCGAGAAGAGAGCGAAAACAGCGGTAAGAAAATCGGGGTGGTGGTTCTGGGGGCGGTGGAGAAAAAGCTCGCCTTTCAGGTGGATGAATTTTTGGGTGCACAGGAGGTGGTGGTCAAAAACCTGGGGGCTCAGTTGCAGCGGGTACGGAATATTTCAGGCGCCACGATCCTGGGGACCGGTCAGGTGGTCATGATACTGAATGCGGGGAGCATTATTCATTCAGCCCAGGGGTTGCGGGGAAGTTCGCTGTTTATGAACGTCCGTGCCAAAAAAACGGTTCAGAAGAAAGTGCTGGTGGTGGATGATTCCATAACCACCCGGACCCTGGAGAGGAATATCCTGGAAAATGCGGGGTATCAGGTTTCCCAGGCCGCCGACGGCATGGAAGGATGGGAAAAGATGCAGGGGGAATCCTTTGATGCGGTGGTGTTTGATATTGAAATGCCCCGCATGAACGGCTTTGAGCTGACCGAAAAAGTCAGGCAGGACAAGCGCTTTGAGCATCTCCCCATTGTTCTGGTCACATCGCTGGAATCTCCTGAAGACAAACTGAAGGGGATGGAAGCGGGAGCGGATGTCTATATCACCAAAGGGAGTTTCGATCAGCAGGAACTGCTGGAAACCATAGAACGGTTAATTGGATAGGAATGTTGATATGATCAACGTCTTAATTGTCGATGATTCACCGACGCTCAGACATTTGATTCGCGCCATTTTGACCACCGATCCGGAACTGAAGGTGGTGGGAGAAGCGCGAAATGGAGAGGAAGCGGTGGCCATGGTGGCCCGGCTGCAACCGAACGTGGTCACCATGGATATTCAGATGCCGCACATGGACGGTTATGAGGCCATTCGCCGGATCATGTCTGAAACCCCGGTGCCCATTGTGGTGCTGACCAGCACCGAATCGGATATTCGTCTGGGGGCGACTTATAAAGGGGTGGAGTCCGGCGCATTGATGGTCATCAGAAAACCCCGGGGACTTCGGAGCGATGACCCGGATGCGGATGAACTCATCAATGTGGTCAAGGCCATGGCGGATGTGAAAGTGATCCGGCGCAGATGGCATATCCCGAAACATCCGGAACCGGTCGGTTACCGCAATCAGGTGTCAAGGCCCGTTCAACCGGCATACCAAATCCTTGCCGTCGGCACCTCAACGGGCGGACCGCCGGCCCTTCGGACGGTTTTGGGTGAACTGCCGGCCACCTTTTCCGTGCCGGTGCTGGTGGTTCAGCATATCAGCAAAGGATTTACCGGCGGCCTGGCCCGATGGCTCAATGAGACCATTGCGTTGCGGGTGAAACTGGCGGATGCGGGGGAACCCCTCCTGTCGGGCACCGTGTACATTGCTCCGGACGGGGTACATCTGCAGGTCAGCCCTCAAAAAAAGGTGGCGCTTCTGGTGGAAAATCCATTGGACGGGCACCGACCTTCGGTGACGGCCCTCTTCAACTCAGTGGCAAAACAGTATGGTCCGACCGCTGTGGGCGTGTTGATGACTGGAATGGGCAGGGATGGTGCCAATGGGTTATACGCCATGAAACAGGCCGGGGCCTATACCATCGCCCAGGATGAGGCCAGTTCCATTGTTTTCGGCATGCCCAAGGAAGCCATTGCCATGGGTGCGGTCACTGAAGTGCTGGCGCTGAATAAGATCGCCCATAAAATTAAGGAGTTAATCTTATGATTCGCATATTGATCGTGGATGATTCGAAAACCATCCGTCTAATTTTAAAGGAGCTTCTCGATGCTGATCCGGAAATAGAGGTGGTGGGGGAAGCCGTGAACGGCCTGGAAGCCATTGACATGACCCTCCGCCTGAAACCGGATCTGATTACCATGGATGTGGCCATGCCGGTCATGGATGGGCTGGCGGCCACCCGGCGGATCATGTCGGAAAATCCCACGCCCATTATCGTGGTGACGGCCAACACCAATTTCCGGGAAATAAATGTGGCCTTTGAGGCGATTCAGGCCGGTGCCCTGGATGTGCTGGCAAAGCCGGAAGGGTTTGGTTTTGAGCCACCCAACTGGGAAACCGAGTTTTTGCTGAAGGTCAAGAGTCTGGTCAAGGTTAAACCCAAGGCGACATCTCAGGAGAGGCACAATGGTTAATAAATCCCGCATTCTGGTGGTGGAGGACAGTCCCACCCAGTCCATGTACCTCAAGTTTCTGCTGGAACAGGCGGGCTATGGGGTTCATGTGGCCCCAAATGGGCGGCAAGGTTTGGAGGCGGCATCGAAAGAGCATCCCCACTTGATTATCAGCGACGTTATGATGCCCGAAATGAGCGGTTATGAGATGTGCTGCTGCATCAAGGATGATTCGGATCTGGCGCAAATCCCGATCATTTTGTTGACCACCCTTTCTGACCCGGAAGATATCCTGAAAGGTCTTGATGCCAAAGCGGATTACTACCTGACCAAGCCTTTTGATGAAACCGCCCTGCTCTCCCGTGTGAAGGACGTCCTGACCCATACCCCAGTGGTGAAAAGAGATGAGCAGTGGGAGGAGCTCGAGATTGTCGTCGGGGGAAAGCTTCGGAAAGTGCGCTCCACCAGCACGCGGATCATGAACCTGCTGCTCTCCACTTACGAAAATGCCGTGCAGCGGAACACAGAGCTTTTGAAGGCCCAGGAGGAACTCCGGGAACTCAATGAAAAGCTGGAGGATCGGGTCTGTGAATTGCGGTTTTCGGAAAATCGATTCCGAAGCTTGGTCAAGACCATTCCGGATATTGTGTACCGTATCGATCCCCAGGGTAGATTTACCTTTGTTAACGAAGCTATCAATCGTTTGGGGTATATGCCTGAAGACCTCATCGGTCAGCATTTCAGCATCATCATTATGCCCGCGGATGCTCAGCGGGTGGACCGTGCAATGGTTCTGGAAAAATTAAAGGGAACAAAAACCGGCGATAAAAAGGCGCCCAAACTTTTTAATGAACAGCGGACGGGGATACGAAAAACTGAAGGGCTTGAAGTTTGCCTGGTGCCCCGGAACAAGGCATCCTCTGAGCCGGGATACATTGAGGCGCTCAGTTCCGATTATCTGATCGTGGAGGTGAACAGTTCCGGCATGTGGGAGATCAACCCCAATGCGGAAAGCCGGGATTTCATGGGGACCGTAGGGGTCATTCGGGACATCTCAGTGCGGAAACAGATGGAAAAGGATTTGGCGGAACGGGAGGCGCAGATGCGGATCATTTTCGATTATGCTTCCGCCGGTATTGTGGTGATTGATCCTGAGAACCATTTGATTGTGGATGCCAACCCGACCGCCATCAAAATGATCAGCGTTGAGGGAGAAAAGGTGCTGGGCTCCCTTTGTCATCAGTTCATATGCCCCGCGGAAATCGGGCGATGTCCCATTACCGATCTCCATGAGGAAGTGGACAATTCGGAACGGATTCTCATTACCGGCGATGGCAGGGAAGTGCCCATTCTCAAAACCGTGGCGCCCATCATCCTCAAAGGCCGACGTCACCTGCTGGAGAGCTTTGTGGACATCAGCCTTCTTAAAGAGACGGAAAATCAGCTCAAAAGCGCCCATGACAATCTGGAAAAGCGGGTGGAGGAGCGTACTGTAGCCCTGAAAGAGTCTCAGGCCCAGTTGATTCAGGCGGAGAAACTGGGGGCGCTGGGAACGCTGACGGCGGGGATCGCCCACGAACTGAACAATCCCATGATGGGGATGCTCAATTTTGCGCAGTACTGCAAAAAACATGTGGATCCGGAATCCAAGCTCTTTTCGGTTCTTCATGACATGGAGCGGGAAACGCGGCGGTGTATCGATATCGTTAAGAACCTGCAGACCTTTTGCCGCATGAGGCCGGATGATGAAGGCAACACTGAACGGATCAGCTGCGGGGAAATCATTGAACGTGTGCACAAACTCCTTTCCTATCGCATTGAAAAGGATGGGGTTTCATTCAACGTGACCACATCGCCCGGCTGTCCGGATGTATCCGTCAACGCCGGCAATATCCAACAGATTTTCCTGAACCTCATCGGAAATGCGCTGGATGCCATGACAGATACAAAAACCCGTGCCATCGATGTTCACATCGATGGGGATTCGGACGGTTTTGTGAGGGTCCGGGTGAAGGATACCGGAAGCGGGATACCGAAAGATATAGAAGCGAAGATCTTTGATCCTTTCTATACCACCAAGCCGGTGGGTAAAGGAACAGGTTTGGGATTGTCCGTGAGCCGGGGAATTATTGAAAAGCACGGCGGCGCCATTGAATGCCGAAGCGAAGTCGGTAAAGGGAGTGTTTTCACGGTGCGGTTGCCCGTGTGATTGAGGTGACATGAGATGGAGGAGAAAATGACAAAACGAATCCTTGTGATTGATGATGAAGACGCCATTCGTAAATCCTTTGAACTGGCCCTGGAAGATAGCGGCTACCAGGTGGACACGGCGTCGTCGGGTATGGACGGCATTGAAATTTTAAAACGCCAAAGCTACCACCTGGTCTTTCTCGATTTGAAGATGCCCGGAATGAATGGCGTGGAGACGCTTCGTGAAATTCAAAAGCTGAATAAAGACATTCCGGTTTATATTGTGACGGCGTTTTACGGGGAATTCTTTGAGGAACTGCAGCACGTGGCCGACCAGGGCGCGGAATTCGAAGTACTCAACAAGCCGGTGGATGGCGATATGATCCTCAACTTGTGCAAAGGGGTTCTGGAAGGCGTCATAGTTGTTGAGAACTGACTTTTACAAAAAAGTGAAATCCAATCTTTTAAGGAGGGAAATGGTTATGAAAAATTTGGTTAAAAGTTTGGCCATTGTAATGGCGTTGATGGGTTTCATGATGTTGTTCTTCCTCTGTCCGGCCGCGGCGGAACCAGGTCCTATCAAAGTGGGGCTTCTGGCGCCTATGACCGGCCCCAGCCCGGACTGGGGGAAGAAACAGATTGTGGCAATGGAGATGGCCGTTGAAAAAATAAACCTTCGGGGCGGGGTGAACGGAACACCGGTGGAAATGTTCGCCCTCGATACGGGCGGGGACGCGGCAAAGGCCACCACCGCCTACCGGGAACTGGCAAATTCGGACCGGGTTCTGGCCGTGATCGGGCCGCTTTTCAGCGGTACTTTTGAAACCCTTCGTTCAGTGACCAACGAGGAGAAGGTGCCTATTATTGCCACTGCATCTTCTAAACCGGGGCTGAGCGATCTCAAAGCATATCCCTATGCCTTTCGCATGACCGTCAGCGCCGAAAAAAAAGAGGTGAGCGTAGCTCAAGCATGGATAAAGGCCAATCACATCAAAACCGTTGCCATCCTGTATGACCGAAAGGATGTGTCTACTCGACCACTTGGGGAAAAACTGTGGCCCAGGATATTCAAGGATCAAAACGTCAAGGTTTTGGACCTGGAAAACCCCATTACTTTTGAAACCGGGGAAAAGAATTTCAGCGAACAGGTGAAAAAGGTGCAGGCGTTGAAACCGGACGGTATCTGTATTGCCGCTTTTCCTTTTGAGGCCGGCGCCCTCATTAAGGAAATACGGCTTAGCGGGTTGATCCAACCGATCCTGGGGGGGAGTACCGTGGGGACACCCACCGTCATCCAACTGGCCGGGGAAGCGGCGGAAGGGGTGTGGTCCAACGCCCTGTTTAACCCGAGCGACCCCAATCCTCAAGTCTCCAAATATGTGAACGCATTTTCAAAGCGATGCAAAGAAAAATACGCGGACATGGAATGTCAGGCGGAACAGTTCGATGTGGTGGTGTACGATATCCTGCAGTTTCTGGTGAATATCATGAGGAAAGAAGGAATCACCAGTGATCCGGCCCAGGTTCAGGAAAACCGCAACAAAATCCGTGAGGGTCTGGCTCACATGAAAATGTGGCGGGGCACTGCCGGCATGATGGTTTTTGACAAAAAGGGAGACGGCATTCGAACCATCCACATTATCAAGGTCAAGGATGGCAAATGGCAGCCCACGTATTGACCTTCCGGAGGATAAACCATGATGAAAGATGAAGGCGTGAACATGTCCGTTGAAACCGCGGGGTCACTCAATTTTTTTCGAAGCATTCAGGGAAAACTCTTAGTATGGTTTCTGTTGTTTTCACTGGTCCCGCTTGCGGTTCTGGGGGTGCTTTTTTATGAGGAAGCCCAGAAGGCACTGCGTCAGGAGGCGTTTTCTCAGATGGCGGAAGAAACATTTCTGAAGAAGAGCCAAATCACCCGGAATATAGAGCGATGGGTGGCGGATCTAGCCCAGATGTCCAAAGAACCGGATGTCGTTTATGGCATAGGAGATCTAACCAATGGATTTCGCTTCGTGGGGCCGGAGAAAGTTCGTTCGCTCTACCTGGGAAAACCGGACGTTCTCAATGCGGAAGACGGCAGCGGATACAGTGCAATCCATCAGGAGCGTCACGCCTCTCTTCCCGGACACAAGAAAATACTGGAAATTGAGGATGTTATCCTGGTGAACAATGAGGGAAATGTGGTTTACAGCACCAACAAGGGAAAGATTTTCGGCCTGAATATCACATCGGATGTTTTCAAGGACACCAACCTGGGGAATCTTTTTCAACAACTGAAATCCGCCAAAAATGGTGATGTTATCTTTGCGGATGTGGGCCTCATGGACGGTGAACCGGCCATGTTCGCCGGTGCGCCCATATACAACGGTCCGGTCCGTGCCGGCAGCCTCGTATATCAGATTCCCTTTACCCTGATCAACGATATCATGACCTCTGGTTCCAAAATCGCCAAGGGGGAAGAATCCTACCTGGTGGGACCGGATAAACGGATGCGATCGGATTCTCTTCTGAATCGGGAAACCCATTCGGTGAAGGCTTCCCTGGTGGGAACCGTTGCGGAAAACGGCGTGGATACTGAGGCTTCCCGCAAGGCCCTGGCCGGTGAAAGCGGTACAGGTCTGGTCATGGATTATAGAGGAAAAAAGGTGCTATCTTCCTATGCCCCCCTCAACATGGGGGGGTTGAAATGGGCCATCCTGGCCGAGGTGGATGAAGCCAACGCCTTTGCATTGTCCCGGCATCTCCGGAATATGACCTGGGTGATCGGTGGCGTTGCGGCGGCCATCGTGGCCCTTCTTGCCTTATGGATCGCCGCCACCCTGTCACGGCCGATACGACAGATCACGAACACGGCCCAGGCCGTGAGATCCGGCAAGCTGGATGTGGAAGCCCATGTGACATCAAAAGATGAGCTGCGCATTCTGGCCGATGCGTTTAACGGCATGGTGCTAAAACTGAAAACCTCCATGGAGGACGTGGAGCAAAAGGCGGCTGAAGAACGAAAGGTGAAGGCGTATCTGGAAGATACGGTTCGAAACTACGTGACCTTTGTGGAAAAAGTGGGCAAGGGGGATTTGACCGGGCAGTTAACGGTGACCGGTCAGGACGATCTGGACATCCTGGGCATGAACCTCAACGCTATGACCAGTGGACTTCGCAATCTCGCTACCCGCATGCGGGAAGCCACTTCTAATATTTCTTCGGCGGCCAGTGAGATCCTGGCCACCACCAGCCAGCAGGCCGCCACCGTCAGCCAGCAGGCGGCCTCGGTCAACGAGACCAGCACGACGGTGCAGGAAGTTCGTCAGACGGCGGAACAGTCACATGAACGGGTGACACTGGTGTCCCGCATGGTGGAGGAGTCCACGGAGGCTTCAAAGCGGGGCCTTGAGGCGGTCAAGGAAACCGTAACGGGAATGGACAACATCAAAGAGCAGGTGGCCAATATCGCTGAGACCATCCTGGCCCTCAGTGAACAGACCCAGCAGATCGGGGCGATCATCGCCACTGTGAACGATATCGCGGATCAGTCCAACCTGCTGGCGTTGAATGCGGCTATTGAAGCGGCCCGTGCGGGGGAGGCGGGAAAAGGGTTCGCCGTGGTGGCGGGGGAAGTCCGGAGCCTGGCGGAACAGTCGCGCCAGGCCACGGCCCAGGTAAAAGATATCCTGGGAGACATTCAGAAAGCCACCAATACCGCTGTCATGGTGACGGAAGAAGGGACCAGGCGTACCGAGGTGGGACAACAGCTGGCCCGCTCCACGGGAGAGGCCATTGAAGCCATCGCGAGCCGCATTCAGAAGGTAGAGGAAGCGGCCCGGCAGATTGCCGCCAGTACGCGCCAGCAGCTGGCGGGCATGGACCAGGTGAATTCGGCCATGGAAAGCATCGACCAGGCGGCCGGCCAGACGGAAGCAGGGACTCAGCAGGCTGAGAAGGCGGCAGCCGGACTTAACGAACTGGCAGAAGAAATCAAGGCCATTGTGGCCCAGTACAAGCTCGCTTAGATTCCCAATATCATGCCTTAAATAAGTATAATGAAGGAAAAGATGATGATAGACCCACTTGACATTCTGATTGTGGAAGACAGCCCCACACAGGCGGCGCAATTTAAATTTATCCTGGATGAGCAGGGGTATTCCACTATGGTGGCCGTCAACGGCATTGAAGGGCTTGCGGCAGCGGGCAAGCGACAACCGGCGCTCATTGTCAGCGATATCGTCATGCCGGAGATGGACGGATGCGAGATGACCCATGCCGTAAAGCACGATCCATTGCTCGGGAAAATCCCCATCATGCTTATTTCATCGCTCTCCAATCCGGAAGATGTGGTGCGGGCCATTAACGCCGGCGCCGATTACTATATGATCAAACCCTATGATGAGACCTTTTTTCTTTCATCCGTGAAGGCCATTTTAAATGCACCTCCCGGAGAAAGAACCCCGGAGACACCGAAAGAATTCGATCTCCTCGTAGATGGCAAAATCCATCGGGTAACTTCCCGGCACGAACAGATCCTGACCCTCTTTTTTTCTATCTATCAGAATGCTCTGGAACAGAACCGACAGCTCAGGAACACCCAGGCTGAACTCCAGGGATTGAACGATAGACTGGAGAGCCTGGTTAGGGAGAAAACCGAAGAACTCACCTCCAGCTTCGTGGGTACCACCCAGGCCATCAGTGAACTGCTGGAAAGCCGTGATCCCTATACGGCCGGGCATGCCCGAGGGGTCACGGAGTTGGCGGTTCGCATTGCGGAAAGAATGGGGATGTCCGCGGAAGACATCGAAGGCCTCAAGGTTTGCGGCATACTCCACGATCTGGGAAAGGTCGTTATCTCATCGGGTATCCTGAGCAAGCCGGGGAAGTTGTCCGACAACGAGTTCGGCATTATCCGCCGGCACCCTGAAACGGCATTTCAGGCCCTGCATCGCATCCCGTTTCCGTGGCCCGTGGCCGAGGTGGTATCGCAGCACCATGAACGGCTGGACGGAAAAGGGTATCCTCACGGACTTAAGGATGCGGAGATTCACCCCTGGGCGCGCATTCTGGCGGTGGCCGATGTGGTGGACGCCATGATTACCCACAGGCCTTACCGGCCCGCCCTTCCCAAAAAGATCGTCATTGAAGAATTGAACCGGGGAAGGGGTAGCAGCTATGATGCCAGGGTCGTGGACGAATGTTTAGCGGTCATGCGGAAGGATTCCAACCGCATCATGGTGGTGGACGATGAACCGATGCTGGTGGATATTATGATGAGATTTCTGCGGGGGATGAACCTGGGGTGCGAAGGGTATGGAGACCCGGAAAAGGCCCTTGAGGCATTCCGGAAAAAGCCTTTTCCGTTACTCATCACCGATATCAATATGCCCGGCATGAGTGGTCTGGAATTATTGAAAAAGGTTCGAGAGATCAATCCTGACTGCAGGGTTATTATGGTGACGGGCTTTGGAGAAAAGGAAAACGTTCTGGAAGCCATGCGTCTGGGCGCATCGGATTTTCTTGAAAAACCGCTTGCAATGAAAAGTTTCAGGGCGGCGGTGGAGCGACTTTTATAAACAATCAACAATCGACAATCAACAATCCAAAAGAGGAAGCGGGCATGAAAGAAGTCCCCCAAATTCTGATCGTTGAAGACAGCCCGACCCAGGCCATGTTGCTCAAGGCCTTGCTCAGGGAGCACAGTTATGGGGTCCGGGTGGCGGTAAACGGCAGCGAAGGGCTTGCCGCGGCTCGAAAGGACCGACCCGATCTGATTCTGTCCGATGTTCAGATGCCGGTGATGGACGGATATGAGATGTGCGAGGCCATCAAGGGCGATGATGCCTTAAGAGAAGTTCCGGTGGTACTGCTTACGGTGCTATCCAACGTAACGGACGTTATTCGTGCCCTTGAAGTGATGGCGGACTATTTCCTGACTAAACCGTATCAAGAAGGGGAATTGCTCGCAAAAGTAGCGTCGATTCTCCAGTGGCATCCGCTGCAAAGGGAAATGGATTCCGAAGGGGGTCTGGACCTGGCCGTGGGGGACGAGCGGCGAGTCATATATGCAAGTCGCAGGCAGATGTTGAACCTTCTCCTTTCCGGATATGAAGACGCCATTCAGAAAAACCGTGATCTGAGCGAAGTTCGGGAGGAACTGGATGGGCACCGCCGGCATCTGGAAGAACTGGTGGAAGCGCGTACCCGGGAGTTGGAAGAGAAGGCGGAGCAACTAAAGAGAACTCATGCGGCGTTGGAGCAGGCGAAGGATCGAGAACGACGGGAGAAGGAATTGCGTTCCCTGGCCACGCTTTCTTCTCCTCCCCAAACCGGTGTCACCGCCAAAATGTACGGTACAATGACCCTGATGGAGGGGTTTCCCGATACCTTCCGCCATCTGGTGGACGGCTATAAAGCGCTGATGGATCTGGCCCTGGATCAGCAGGCCTTCAAAGTAAAACATGATATATCCGGGCGCCTCTCCTCAATGGCTGAAAGCCTGGGGTTTTACAAGGCAGGGCCCCGTGATATCGTTGATATTCACACCACCGCCCTCAAAGAGAAGGCCCGGGAAACCGCTACCGCTGAAAAGAAAAAGGCCTATACCGGGGAAGGATGGATCATGGTGCTTGAACTTATGGGGCATCTGGTGTCATTTTATCGAAACCGTGCCCAGGGCGCCGGCATCTCTACAAATCCAAAAACAATAACAGAACAGCCATCATAATCATTTATCGGAGGGAAAAATGAACAAATTCAAGTTGCGCCTTTATATCACCGGGAAAACGCCGAGATCAGAGCGCGCCATCTCAAATTTGCAGAAGATTTGCGAGCGGGATTTGAAAGATCTCTACGATCTCCAGATCATTGATGTACTAGAGAGTCCACAGCTGGCGGAAAATGAAAAAATACTCGCCACGCCGACCCTGATCAAAGACCTGCCGCCCCCGCTCAGGCGGATCATCGGCGATCTCTCCAATTCGGAGAAGGTTCTCCTCGGACTGGATCTCTCCCCCGTGACGGACGACAATCAAGGGAAAGGAGATCAAGCATGACTGAGATGGAAAAAATCATAGGCATCGAGAAAATTGAGACCGGCATTGAAGGATTCGACATGATCAGTGAAGGGGGGCTCCCGAAGGGGCGGACCACCCTCATCGCCGGCACATCGGGAAGCGCCAAGACGGTGTTTGCGGTCCAGTTTCTTTCCGAAGGGATCCTCAAAAAGGAAGAACCGGGGGTTTTTATCACCTTCGAGGAACCGCCCGATGATATCCGAAAGAACGTGATTTCTCTGGGCTGGGATGTGGCAAAGTGGGAGCTGGAAGGGAAGTGGGCCTTTGTGGATGCCTCTCCTGTGGTGGGAGAAGATCACGTCATTGCCGGAGAATATGACCTTGGCGCCCTCCTGGCCCGTATCGAATATGCTGTTGGAAAGATTGGCGCCAGGCGGGTCAGCATGGATTCCATCGGATCGATCTTCGGGAGGTTCAGCGACGCGGGCATGGTGCGCAACGAACTCTTCAAAATAGCCGCCGCGGTGAAACAGATGGGCGTGACGGCTATCATCACGGCGGAGCGCACGGAGGAGTATGGCGCTATCGCACGGTTCGGCATCGAGGAATTCGTGGCCGACAACGTGATCATCCTGCGCAATGTTCTGGAGGCGGAAAAGCGCCGCCGCACCATGGAGATCCTCAAATTCCGCGGCACCAGCCACCAGAAGGGAGAGTACCCGTTTACGGTGATCAAGAACACCGGCATCGTCGCCATACCGCTATCGGGGATTGAATTGAAACAGCGCTCTTCCACCGTCCGTATCAGCTCCGGAAACGCCGATCTGGACAAGATGTGCGGCGGCGGGTTTTTTCGGGACTCCATCATTCTGGTATCCGGCGCCACGGGATGTGGAAAGACCATGCTTTCCGCCGGGTTTGCGGCGGAAGCGGCGAAAAACAATCAGAAGGCGCTCATATTGGCCTTTGAGGAGAGCCGGGAGCAGCTTTTCAGAAATGCCACCGGCTGGGGCATAGACTTTGAACAGATGGAGAATGACGGCACACTCAAGGTGGTATGCCGGTATCCGGAAGCGGAAGGCCTGGAGGATCATCTGATCATCATCAAGAGCATCATCCGGGAGTTCAAACCCCACCGGGTGATCGTAGACAGCCTTTCGGCCCTGGAGCGCGTCTCCACCATCAAGGGATTTCGGGAATTCGTCATCGCCCTCACCTCCTTTATCAAGCATCAGGAGGTTGCGGGGCTCTTCACATCCACCACCGGCGAACTCATGGGGGGAACGTCGGTGACGGAGGCGCACATCTCCACCATTACCGACACGATTATCCTGCTTCGGTACGTGGAGATGTTCGGAGAGATGCGCCGCGGGATCACGGCGCTCAAGATGCGGGGCTCCATGCACGACAAGGATATCCGGGAATTCAACATCGACGGCGAAGGCATGCATATCGGGAAATCCTTCAGCAATGTGACCGGAATCCTCTCGGGCCATCCTGTTTTTTCCGCACCGGAAGAAATAGACCGGGTCAAAGAGCTTTTTAAATAATAGGGAAGCGTTACATATGATGACCGATATCACCCGTCAAGATGTGGAAACCATGACCCTCAGGGCCGGCGAACGTCAACTGGCACAGGTCATATTCAACAACAGCGATGCCATAATCGTTGCGGATGCGGAGGGCATCGTTCGTCTGGTGAACCCGGCTGCTGAAACCCTTTTCGGCCGGGATCCCGGTTTCATTGTCGGATCGTTTTTCGGGTTTCCCCTCGTGGACGTGGAGACCACGGAACTTGATGTGGTCCTTCAAAGCGGCGAGCCGCGGATTGCCGAAATGCGTGTGACGCAAACGGAATGGATGGAAAAGCCCTTTGACCGGAAGAGTTTCACAGCGGCGGTGGCGCGGGTTTTGAAAAGCTGCCGGGAAAAGGAAGTGTAAGGAGATTGCCGCAACCGGGTCTTCCGGTATTCGGGTTCAGAGGATAAACCATAGGGTTGTACCTTCTATGAGCAAACCCAGGAAACCATGGCTTTGCTGAAAATCCTAGCCCTTGGAAATCAGCAGATAGAATATGGCAAAGTAGAACCTGCCACCGATGTAGTCAAACGGCTTCGTCAGAACCGGAGAAATCGTTGATGCCTTTCGAAGTCCTGATGACTGAACACGCTGCACGTGACCTGGAAGAAATCTATGACTACATAGCGCGGCATGACACACAGAATAGCGCGAATCATATTCTAGAAAAAATCGAAGCGGCACTCGTTAGTTTGTCTGACTCTCCCCTGTGAGGTGTATATCCTCCGGAATTGGCCGCATTGGGAATTCGCGAATACCGTGAAATCTTCTTTAAGCCGTATCGTATCATTTACAGAATAATGGAAATCAATGTCTACATTTTATTGATTGTTGATGGGCGTAGAGATATGCAAACCCTATTAAGCCGTCGCCTTTTGGGCTCTTAGGGCTCTAACAAAACCAAAAATTTTCTTCATTCTTGCCACTTTCGAGCGGCTGCTCTCACTTTACAGATAACGACACCAGACTTTTCATCCTAATTCCCAAAAAGACATGAAAAAAATCTGTTTTTATGATTTCAAATATATTGATTTTTGAACTCTCTCTATTTCT
The DNA here is from genome assembly GCA_963662465.1 of Desulfatiglandales bacterium. Classification (GTDB taxonomy): domain Bacteria; phylum Desulfobacterota; class DSM-4660; order Desulfatiglandales; family Desulfatiglandaceae; genus NaphS2. The sequence goes on along the minus strand of OY759599.1, from coordinate 4,622,583 downwards.
TGTCCCTCTTTTTTCTTGCTTATTCTCATTTTTCGACTTTACCTGTTTTTTCTGACTTTTTCTTAATGCCTTGTCGCCGGCCAAACTGCCACTTTTTGTTATATTCATTAAGTATTACAGCATTTTAGTGGAAACAAATCCCTGGCTATATTGTCAAGATATTCCCAGTTTGAATTCATCCGTTTTATCACCGATACCCATCGTACTTCTCATCGGCGGTGCCTTCGGTGTTGACACTGTAGCACTCCGGGCAGCTTTCGTAGAATTCTCCGGCGAATCTGTGGCCACATGACCGGCACTTCATGTTCTTCCTTTTCCCTCCACCGATCTCATCCTGGGCATCACCGGTGCAGCCCTTACGGCTGCGCTGCCACCTCATAGAACCTTCGGTCTCCCAAAACCTACTACACATCGTGTGTCACTTTGATGCGCAGGGCGCTATAAGGCTTCCCTCGGTCACCTATCCGTGCCTTTCAGATCCTCCCCATACCTAACACCTATGCATGCCCACCATGAGTTATACCCGCATACTCATGACTCAGATGACTTTCGGTCAACGGGGTGCAGAGAATTAGCAACCCCTCCCCCAACATGCACGCCACCTCGGCCTAATCCTCCCCTCCAGGGAGAAAAACGGGTCTGACCCCCGGCCTCAGGCCCTTCTCCCGACCACCTTGCGGTGTATCGAGCAACCTACCTCTGGCAATCCCGTTCGATGGGAGCGACGGGAAGGTCTTACCCAGAGTGATAATCCCTAATGTTGGCCTCACGGTTTAATCGGGAATTAAACCGCGTCCGTACTATCAACGGACTCCCCAACGACATCTGATTCATAAACTTCCCGGTGATAAGGACCAAGAGTCAACGGCAGACTTAACCCTTTCATATGTCCTATTCAATAACTCGGAGCTGATGTCTCATCAAAATCAATTCTTATCTGCCTTATAAATATCAACCTTTGTCTCAAGGCATTTGCGTAAAGACAGATCATTTACACCGATTTCAAACCAGGAACTGGGTTTTTGATAAAAATCCAAACCCCGGCCGATTTTGATGACCCATCCGTTGTCGATTCGAATTTCCCGGTCATGCATATTGGGGTCCAGTTTAATATCTAAAAGAATATCGATTTCAAGCAGGCTTTGTTTGAGTTCTTCCAGGCTATCCCGCATTTCGGAAATGTTTATTTTATCATCATAGCTGGTGATGAGATTAATTTTGCGGATGGTTGCTTGCTTAACAATAGTTTCGCACAAGCGGATAAAATTCTGGATTTGGTGCGTCACACGGATATACGGGTCTTCGACGGTGATTTCTTTTGCGCCTTTCAAATATGGCCCGATAATGGTTTCATAGCTAAAACCCATATCACCATAAAAAATCGTATAATGCTGCTCTTTAAGATCGAGCATTTCTGGGTCCGGCTTAGATTCATCATCCTTTTCCTCAGCTACAGGTTCTGAAATATCGGCAGGCGTTTCCACCTCTTCAGGCTTTGCTTTTTCTGCCGCACCAACCTGGTCTTTTTCCTGAACGCCGGCGTCTTCATCGTCAAAATCTATATCAAGGCTTTTGCGCTTAGGCTGTTGGGTAGCCTTGATGTTTTTGGATTCAGGGCAATAAACAATGATTTCTTTTCCATCTGCGGTGAAAAAGGAAAGATTAATGTTTGCAAATTCATCATCGGGCTTCCGCTTGTTCATCTGTTCTTTTATTCTGCGCCGGGCCTCCACTGCATAGGCCACATACTCTTCAAACTCCTTGTCCGTGGGGTCATCAATCGGATGAAGGATCTTTAAGAACGCACATAATGTTTTCTTGATACCGATTTCATCACGGCCTTCAATGGCTTTGCCCAATCGAACACGATGGTTCACCACTTCATATTTGTTTTGGTGCTTTAATTGATAGTGAAAGGCCTCAGCCAGGTAATCTGTGATGAATCCATAATTGTTGGTCAGATATGCGGATGTGTTTTTAGGGATTTCCCATCCCGGCAGATAGCAGGCAAAACGATCCATGATTGCCAGGTCAAATTCCTTTGGCAGGGGTAAGAAAAGATCATATTCGGTGGATCTGACAATCTGTTCTATGGAGTGATCAATATTGCCGACAAAGGCCATGCTGGCATCGGCAATCACCTCCACGCCGCGCGAAAACCGCCCGTTAGCCATATAATCCTTCATGATCTGGATGGTATCCGGGTCTTTAATTTTGATGCCTGCGACTTCATCAAACGCCACAGTATCCCAAAAGCCGACCAATCCCATTTTTTTCCTGGCATTATTATAGAAAAGGACTGATTTTGTTGATTGGCCGCCACTGATCAAGGTGGAATAAGGTGAAAATTCACTGAAGAAATATGATTTCCCGGTCCCCCGGGGACCCAGTTCAATAAAATTAAAATTGGCCTGTACCAGCGGGGCAAGGCGTGCAATGTAATGAAATTTGATTCTGGGTGAAAGTTTAGAGGGTTCTAATCCAACGGACCGCAAAATAACATCCAGCCACTCATCCCGCGTAAGTTTTTTCCGATCTTCACCATATCGTTCAAAATCGAATCGGCTCAATTGAATCGGGCGCAGATCATCAATGATAAAGGCATAGTTATCCTCATCATATTCATTATAGGAAACGGTAACTTCCGCCCAGATACCGCCTTCCAGCAACCGGTCATTGTCCCGATAAAATTTTTCGCCGATGGCAATGCGCTGGGAATTAAAATTTTCCAAAGACGCCCAATGACGTTTTTCCTTCTCGACATATCGAACGTGTACTTTGTCGATAAACTTATGCTTCCCATTGGTTGCCACTTTGGATTGGGCTGCATTGGCTTCATCGGGTCTGACATAATTATCCTGAAGCGTTGCCAGTACAGCTTCCATACCTGCCTGGATTTCATCCGGTTCATCACTGGCACAATACCGCGCCAACAAGAACTCCAACACAAATGTGGGGACATTGGTACCCTTTTTGATTCGATGCAACAGGTCTTTTCGGACGATCCGGCCTTCAAAAACAGAACCTAACTTCTTGTCCAATTCATCCATGATCTACACCACATAATCGGTTTTTAAATCCAGTTTGTCGAAGATTGCCAATGTTGACGGGTTCATGGCCTTCACGGTGAATTTTCCGTGATACTCTTCCTGCATTTTCAATGTTACTTTCAGACGTTCCCCGGCCTTGATCGTAATGGTTCCGGTTGCCGGATTGACAATGCCGCCGGCTTTTGCTTCCCCCACCACATTGCTATTTTTATCATGGGCCTCAAGCAGCAGTTCAATTTCATTTTCCTGAACAAACATTTCCATCTGCTTTTTTTCATATTCCACATCAATGACCGGGAATCGCGATGTAATATGCTTGGCATCAGTTTTATAGGATATTTTGATTCTGGCTTTTTCTTTTCTGGGCTGTTCTTTACTCAAGCGGATGGTAATCACCGGGACAATGCATTCCTGCAAAGAAATGCCACCGTGGAAATACAGCTCCCCCGCACGATAGGCAACTAAACTGCGCGGACCAGCGACCTTTTCAAAATCCCCCCGCATCCCCAAATGACTCGCAGATAATATAAAATTGGCACTGTCTGAAACACCATTTCCCAATGCCAGGCGATCATGAACAAACAACCAATCTCCGTTTGGCTTTGTGCAGACGTCTCCGGCTTCCGTATGGGGATTTAAGAAAAACCCATGATCCGTGGCAATCACCACCTCATGGAATCCCATGCCTTTTAATTTGTGAATCGCCACCCGAATTCGTTTCAAGGCATCTTGAATCAACCGGAGTGTCAATTCCGGGTCTGTTTCCAGGTAAGCATCAATTTCAACGCTTCGAATAACCAAAAGGTCCACATCGGGCTGTATCTTTTTCCGGGGCTTAATAAACTCTGCCAATTTCATTTCTTCAAACCGCTGACCGTATCTATTTCGCATCACATCCATGCGTTGTTTTACGGATGTGATTCTTGCAGTCCCAAGAAAAGGTGTCACTTTATTGTCTTCTTTGGTCAGTTTAAGATTGTTTCCTGCGTCCGGCAGCAAACTGGCCATACCCACGGATGTGATACTCGGTAATTGTGCCATCGCAGCAATCAATTCAACAGGGTCGTCTTCCGCCAGCTGCTGTTCCAAAGCCACCCCCAGCTCATAGCGGAGTGAATCAATCATAAAAAAAGCGACTTTATGACCGCTTTCTTGAAGCTTGGGGGCTATTTTGCTGTCAAAAAGGTCTGCATTGGATAGTCTTCCGAGAGGCGGCCAACCGGTTTTTTCCACATGACGGATGAATAAGTCCTGTACTCTTGATGACAGGCTGCGGTATTTGCTTCGGGCTTTTTCAATGATTTCATTCATCGAGGAAGCAGAGGCCATGCTGTCGGATACGGATTGCTCAAATTCCCTTTGAAGCCTATCGACTTCACGCAGGCTGCTCACATAAAAATCGATCAAGGCATCCATGTTCCGTGAGTAATCCGGCAATTGACGTTCAAAATCATCGCATGCTTCACATAATGCAAGGGCAGCCCCCACAAGCCCCCATTGCACCTGGCTTTCACCGATACCGGCCCATACATTGTTGGTATGTTGATTCAAAATGTATCGAGCGGCATCGGCATCATTGTTTTTAATCGCCTCCATGCCTTGGTTCAGAAAAGACCTTTCTTCAAAAGGGAAGGTGTCCCGTACGCCAAGGTCAGTAATGGATATGCAGTGGCTCGGTAGCTCAAGTTCCTGTTCAATGGCCTGGGCACGCTGGATATAGGTGGTCTGGGCCCGGTGGTCATTTCGAAGCCTTTCGCAAAGATCTTCAACAATCGGTTTTGCGGCTTCATTTGCACGTGGAACATTGGCCAGGGATTCCGGCAGATCTCCCGGCAAATCGAAAACAAATTCACTGTATAGAACAAATCGCCAGAGTTCGTCTGCTATGCTCGACCAGGTCTTGCCCCGCGTGAGGAGTTTTAAACCCAAACACACGGCAAACAGGTCTTTGGCTTCGGACACCCAGCCCTCTTTTGCTTCCAATGATTGCTTTTGTAACTCCGCCGGTGCCAGAAGGGCAAAAAGGATATCGTTTGCCGATTCCACGTTTAACGCCACTTGTAAATTCGGCCACCCTTTGCCGCCGCCAACCGCATCAATCACCGCAAAAGAAGGGGTCGGGTCCTGGCTGAAGATGCGGCGGATTTCCGTTGCGTGATCGGGTTTCGCTTTTAAGCAGAGGTGCATGTAGGCATCTCCGGCCCCATCCGGAAACACACTGCCGCATACCGTATAAAGTGCAAATGGGTCTTTCTGTTTGTCTTCTTCAGTCTCCGGCGCCTGGGCCGGGACATATACGAGCAATCCTTCCAAATTCGCATTTGGGCGACCGAGTTCTCTTAATGCATTTAAAGCCTTTTCCCGACTGGTAATACTGCTGTCGGTGGCGTCAATTACTTCGATGGCAGCGGTTGCCAAATCCAGACAAACGTCATGATAAATCTTTTCCGGATCATAGATAACAAGGACGCTGTTTTTTCTTATCCGCGGCAAGAAAACTTGATTTTGCAGATATGCTTTAATTTTCACGGCATGGCTCCGAATGTCCGCTTGATGTCCTGTTTTACGTATTCAATTCCCCAAACATAATGGCGAATTTCGTGTTTAATCAAACATCTAAACAATCATTTCATCATATTTTGAAATTATCCGGCCGTTCCTATTCGTGTCCGGAAATGTCCTAATTGTTTTGCTCTGTAATAACAATTTCCATATAACTTACAATGTTTTACGCTATATTTAAGGATTAATCCGGCCATGGCTGGATTATGTCCGGTTCATGTCTGCTTAGCTCTCACATATCGCGTGCCCGCCCCTTTCCCCTTTCGCTCCAGCAAGGCTAATGCTTCGAGAACCGTTAAATCTCGCCGTGCCTGGCGTTCGGACACATCAGATGCGAAATTTTTCCTGTAATCTTTAGGTCTTATTTCACCTCCGGGAGCGAGCGCCTCAATCAAGGCTTTCTGGCGGTTATTTAATGGGGTCTCATCAGAAACCGCGGACTTTGCTGAGTATAATGTCAGCGTCACGCCGGATGGTTGATCCTGCCATTTAGGGGCGGGCAATCCATGCTCCCGGCATGCGTTTATTACTTTTTGTGTTCCACGGCCGATTTGCTCCATCAGGCCCCTGATGTAAATCAAATGCGCGATATCCGGATTGGTCGGTAATGACGGGTGGTTTTTACGTAAATCCCCTACCTTCAGTTCTTTCGGCAATCGTCCGGAGTTCCAAATTTCGATTCTTGTAGGATAAATGCCGATTGAAAGACCTCCTGAAAAACCGGTGTAATCTCTGTGGGCAAACGCATTGACCAGTCCTTCGCGCAACGCATACACCGGATATTGCGGTTTATCCTCCCGCTGAATCCGGTCATTGTTAAAGTGTGAAGTGATGGGGAGGTTTCTCTCCATAAAATCAAGCACCTTGTTTAGTACCTGAACCAGGGGCCCCTGAAAAATCCGGGAATCAAGAAATTCATTCGATCCTTTATCTTCGGCAAAACGGGTGGCGCGAACCCGGACCTGGGGATGCCTGAGGGCAGGATTTTTTGCGAAAAACACATCAGCGGCCTGGGTGTACATTCAGGACCGATAGACCCCCAATTCCGCAAGGACCGCAATTTGATCCTTCGCATTCGAGAAGTCAAATCGACCTGATCTAACTGCATCCTCGATGGTTTTAAGAATTTCATTGGTGTTCAGATCTTCTGCTTCCAGCGCCATGGACGGCCGGCGCTCCCAACGGTCGGGTTCGATGGATTGGGTCTGCACCATATTCCTTAACGTCATTGCGTCAGATGTACGCGTTTTCGATTTTTGACGAATGTAAACCGCTCCTTCAAATACATAGGGCCGATCTTTCCCCTGCGGCACCTCAATGTTGATAATCGATCGACTGTCTTCTTCATCGATATTGACGGAAAAAAAGGCTTTGGGCGAAATAGCGTCATTTAAAAAGGCCTGGAGACGTAAGGCAATGGAGCGGGCATCTTCAATGCCGACAATTTTTCCATTCTCATCGACTCCGCAGAAAACCGTTCCGCCTTTTGTATTGAGAAAAGAACAGACCACTTTGGCGATGGGAGCCATGGGTTCGGCAGAAGTTTGAAATTCGGTTCCAAGACCTTCACCCGGCTGTTTCGCGGGGCGGAGGATTCATCCCGCATTTTCTTCCGTTCTTCTTTTGAATTAAAATACTGATAAATCCAGCCAATGGTTTCATCTTCGGCCCACAAGGTTTCGATCTCAACATCATTGATTTGGTCAAGGAGTTTCAAAAGGACGGATTCTTTTGGAAAAAGCCTGCCCATGGGGGAATATCGGTCAAACAAAACGGCCAAATCGATTGCAAATTCATCAAACACGCTGAACAGATAGTTCCTATAGGCATCACCGGTTTCACCCAAAGAGGTCCCGGCTACACGCGCATACAACTGAAACCCTTTTGAGTTGTACTCTTTTGCAATGGATTCAATTAAAATGCCACGGGCTTCAGCCATGCGCAGGGCACACAGCCGGTTTAAAACCGTAAACGCCTGCTCCCGGACGATTCGGCCCAAGATCTCCTTTACATCATTTCCGGAATCGGATGCCTGGTAATGGGCCATTGTTTCCCGCAATAATTTTGCGGTTTGGTGTTGTGCATCCGTTAACCGGGGAAGACTGTCGATAGTACTCACCGCCCCGGTATCCGGGTCCATGCCATAATCATTTTGCATTTGCCGGGAAAATTCGTCTGCAAGTAAGCCCCGAGCTTCTGATACAAATTTCTGGAGTTTATTTCTGGTGGCCTGATCAAACGCCATGAAAGGGTATCCTTATAAAATTTTGGGTTACGAACGGCTGACTGGCCATTTGGGGAAATTATGATTCCACCGTTCTTCATTTAAGACCAGTGATTCATGTAAAAGTTCTTTTTCCCAACGATCAATTGGCCGGCCGGAGGGCAGATGTATGCGGATTTCCTTGTTCATCCTCGAAATAAGGGCATTGTCCAAGGTCAGAAGACAGAGATAATAGACAGGTTTTTCGACTTTGTTTTCAGCCCAGCGATATAAAAACGAGTCCCGGTATTTATACTTTAAAGCATCCGTCAAATGCTTGAAATGGTCCTTGTCATGATAGTCTTCGGGCGCGTAAAAATCCTTCACTTCAACAAACAGATATTCATTTTCAAGTTCAACAACAATATCCACGGCTTTCATGGCATGGGACAATCCATGATAGGTCGGCAGGTGTTTATCTTTTTCATCAAATATAAAGGCGTCTATTGCATCTGTAAAATCGAACTCAAATCCGTCCGCACTGACCCTCATTTGCCCAGGCCTCCCATGGTATTTTCAATATCCTGGTCGATCAGATCAGAATACGCTGTATCAATGGCATTGGGGCAAATTTTTAAGTAATCATCCGTACTGTTTAGTTCGATTTCTCCATCATCGTTTTTATATAACGCATGGAAAAAAATCTGCTCATCTTTATTCTTTAGTAACTCAAGCCATTTCAAAACAACGTAATCATGGGTTGCCAAAAAGATCTGCTGCCCCCCACGCGCCATTTCCAACAAAATGATCACCAGTTGTTTCATGAGGGAGGGGTTGAGGTTTGATTCCGGTTCATCCCAGAATAACGGGCCGGTTATGCCAGGCAGGATATGACCATTTTCAATCAAACGCTGCAGAATGCCCAATTTGCGAAACCCTTCAGCAGCCAGTTCGACTTCAAGCATTTCGCCTTTTGTCGGCTTGAAATAGAATTTTTTTTGCTTTACGAGCAAAAACTCGCCTTCACAGATGTTCTTTATTTTTTTCAACAGATTAGATGCCTGTTTGCTATGGTCACCTTTCAATTTGGGGGTTTCAATGGCCTGGCAAAGATCAAAATAAGTCTCATCAATGGTGAGTTCACGCTTAAGATAAAGACTTGAGAAGCCTTCAAAAAGGCTGAGCATCTCTTTTGGCGGGATAAACACCGGCTCCCAGCTATATTTTTCATATGATTGATTGTCCGTTATAACGACTTCATCCATATCACTGGAAAATGCAAATTCAATGGATCGATCGGGAATGAAATCCGCACGAATGATTGCTTTTTCATCATTGCGACAGAGTCGCCCGATTTTCCCTTCCGGCTTAAAAACGCCTTTTAATTTACTGGATATGTAGTGTTGCGGATCGCCGAAAAGTTCCTTTTCGAGCGGTTTGTTGGCGGCGCACAAGGCATACATCAGTTTCAGGAGGTGAGATTTTCCTGTACTATTAGCGCCTAAAAACACATTGATGCCCTTACCGTACTTGACGGTAAGATCTTTAAACGCTGTAAAATTCTTTATTGAAATCGAATTAATCATCCATCTGCTCCTTGTTTTCAATCAGATGACGGTTCAACAATAAAACGTATTTCGAACTTATCGTGTTTTATAGCATCCACTCGAATTTGCTCAATATTCTTCAGCATATCGTTTAGCTGCTGAAGAGAGATAATCTTAAGGGGGATTGAATACGTTTTTAAATAAGTGTTTTCTTCTTTTGCTTTTTCCAGCCGTTCTTTTTCTTTTTTGGCTGCACGTTCTTCTCCCATGGAGATGATTCTTTTGCGTATGTCTTGGATCGTCGTATAAATATTAAACTCTTGGGTGATAAGTTGTTTTATTCCATCAATGTTTTCTTCCGGCGTAATCTTAAAATTTTCAATTTGTGATAAAACGCTGGTTTGCTCTTCCTGAGTCAGCTCATGCCATTCGTTTAATCGCCTAAGGTCTGTTTCTGCTTCTTTAATGGTTTTTTCCTGTACTTCATTCATTTTTTCTGTGGCATCACGGACACATGTTTTAATGCTGGTTAGCGCAGTGGTAAACTCGGTTGCATTTCGGAAAAAATTTTCAGTTGAAAGACGTTCTTCTAATAGCGAAATTTCTTCTGCAAGATCTTGCCGCAATAATCCCGGCACGCCAGACTCTGGGAATGAATTAATAGCTGTAAGATGCTGCTGCAGTTCCTTTATAGTGCTTTCCAGCCCTTGTTTAAATGCTATATCTACAATCCCCGCCCATTTTAGATTATCGTATAGACCGGATTCTTCCCCGCCGAGCCGTTCCGGGGCATCGGATGCATCGGTAAAAAGAATATCTGCGATCTCTTTGCTAACCGATTTTAAACGATCTGCTCCCGGGAGATTTAAAGTATCCAGCTTTTCCGCTAATGGGGCGTATTTAGATTGAAATTGGGGCAGATACTTTGCTGTGGCTTTACTGATTTCATCTTCCAATGGAACGACCGTATCGCCGATCAAATCCGTCAAACGTTCCGCCGCTCGCGCAAGGATTTCATTAGAAGGCCTTCCCTCACGCAGAGAGATCCCAACGGATTTAAAGGTATTGTTTGTCTTTAGGGCATCAATGGCCTGTTGGCCATTCACGGTAACTTCCCGGCCGGAAACCTTTAGCTTGATTTCACCGGCAAGAAGCAATGCGGCAATAAGATATCGTAATGTGTCTTGAGACCATCCGAATGGGGCACTTGTGAAGTGCTCTATCAAACGTTTTCCTTCAACTGTTCCATTGCGGTCGATATAGTCACGGATGCTGATCAAAGAAATATGGTCTTTGCGTATCGATGGGGTGGCACCGACGGTCTGCACAAGATCCAATGGATCAATTTGAGATGTGATGGCAGACAAATTGCCTGCTTTTAAAAATTTTTCAGCCAAAGAGGTGTCCACACGGACCGGGGCTTCGGAATTTTTATCAAACACCTGGGGGGCAACACTTGCAAGATGTTTTTTGCATGATTCGAGCAAATCTTGATCCAAGTTGTCCACCGCCGTTGATTTGCCACGAAACAAAAAACTTCCTTTGGCAAGGGATCGCTTAATAAGGTGTTGCAGCTCATTTGCCAGTTTTGTTGATCGGTCTGATTGCGCAGAACAGTATTCTTTTACTTCCTGGTCGGGTTCATTTCGATAGCGATTGCAAATTTCCCGGCAACGATACATTTCCGCCAGTTTGTCATTCACAACCGGATCTTCTTTGCCCAGAAGATAGATTGTGTATTGAGAACTGCGCGCCCTGGACTCATCGATTATTCGGGTATGATCCGTATCAAAATTACCTGGTGCGCTAAGTTCCACAATGGTCTGAATGGTTTCGCGCTCACCAGCAAGACTTGCGGCAAATGATCCGCTCTGGGATTTCAATCCGGTCCGGACCACCAATGTGCCGTTTAATCGGGTGGTTGGCAAAGGATTGAAGGCTTCTTTTAATGCTTCATTAAAAAGCCGCCGGGTTTCTATGGTTCGTAAGGGAATTTGGGAGCGCTCCAGTTCAATGTCATTAAGTTTTTCACTGAAAAAACAGAGATTCCCTTCTTGTTCCCCAAACGGGACAAACGGATCATTGATTAATTCATTCACGGCTGTTTGCACTTGATCCTTGCAGGATGGGGAAGTGATGCCTGGGTGCATTAAGCTGGACACATTTTGAATTGTTACAGGCAGGTTGCCCAAAATCTGAAGAATGGCTACTGTCTTGGCAACATCTTGATGAATCTTTGAATCATTAAACCGGATCAGCACCTTTCCCACTGCCTGGTGAATGGAAGGAAAGGCCCGTCGGGTGTCTTTTTCCAAGGCATCATAGATAATGACGGTTGTGGTCAGCCAACCCACCAATTGTTCGGCCACCGACGGTTGATTTGCGATACCTTCTATTAATATATCCTGCACCACTTTAATGGCTGATCGGAGGCCGATGCCACCAGTGGATTTTGCCAATGCGCCCAAAAGATGAAGAAGGATATCAAAATGTGCCGGCAAAAAAGGATACAGGTTTATAAAGGTCTCTTTATTAAAATCAGAGTCATAATACTTGGCGTCCTGAAGTTTTGTATTGTGCCTTAATGCCTCACCGTTTTTGACGAAACAATTATCCAGTAATTTTTCGCCTGCTGAAGATTTGCCCAATAATCGCTTGTAACAAATTTCTTTGATATCGCTGGATTCCAGGTCAATTTGAATCGGAAAACGGTCTTTTAGTTTGTAAAGTGCCGGAGAGTTGAGCGCTGCCCTGGGATCATCTTCGGTAAGTGTTTGTTGGGCGGTACTGATAATCCAGACTTTGCCGTCGCCGATTTGTTTAAGGTTTTTGGCAAGCCCGTCCATATTAAGGATAAGATTTTGGCGTGACCCAATATATTGCCCCACTTCATCAATTATAAAAAGAATATGTTGTTTGCCGGTGGCATCGCGCACAATATCTAACATTTCTTTGACACGTTCATTTTCAAATTGAATAAAGTCGCTTGTTTCCGTGTTAAATGCGGATGAGGTTTTAAATATTTCAGGATACATCTGATGGGCAATATCCGGAATCATGCTGTCTACAACGAGGGGGTCATTTTGAATGGACGGCCAATCGGTACCTATATCGGTCTTGACTTTTTGTTTGAATTCGTCATACCGGCCATCTTTTTGAAGCCTGCGTTCAAAAGCCGCCACTTTTATATTGCGTGAGTAACCTGCAAATTGAAGCACTTTATAAAAAAGCACCGTGGATACATCTTCCATGGTGGCACCGGCAAGCATTTCACTGGCAAGGTCCAAAAAGACAACCGCTGCGGGAAACCGTTTGGAAACAGTTGACAAGAGTGCTTTGGTCTGGGCTTTATGGAGCCGATCCTGCAAGTGCTTTATAAAAGGCGTTCCGTCAATTTGAACTTGGTCATCAAAGGCCAATCCTAAATACTTGGTAAATGAGCTTTTTCCGGAACCATAAAAACCGGAAACCCATACACCGACTTCATTTTCACCTCCGGCTTCCAGCGCTGCCTGCATTCTTGAAAGCAATTTTTCAAACTGGTCTTCAATACTATGAGTGACGACATATTCCGTTATCTCGGCTTTCAGCCTGTTTTCCTGGGATGCATTATAGGTGATGACTTTTTCAATGGTCCGCCGTATATTTTTTTTGGGATCAAACAGTTCTTTAATTTTTTCCATTCCAACACCTATGATAGATTACTCGATTATCCAATTCAGCAAGCTTTTGTTCGAGTGCTTTTTGCAAAGACCCATTGCTTAATGTATTTGCTAAAGACTGATTGGTTTTTTCCCAATTGGTTGGGTTTTTGCTGTCAGCCGTGAGCCATATCTTTCTGAGGGGAGCGTTTTCAAGTATTTGTGCAATATTTTCCATAATTGAAAAGATATGTACATTCCATCCGTCATTTTTCAACTTGGCTGTCCAGGCCGGCATTTGCCGTTTCACTTCCAAAATCTTGGATGGTGAAAATACGAGATAATAAATCGGCTCAAAGCTGGCGTGCCCAAGTTCGCGGCCATGCCGTATTCGTTCCAACAATTCTTTGAAATCATCATTTAGCGATGACATGAATCAGGTCCTCCCAACTTTTATGATTCCATCCAATGCGTATAACGTCTCCGGCAGATTGAATGATAAAAAAACCTTTAAGAGAAAGACGTTTCATTTCCTCTTTCAAATCTTCTTTTTCCAATCCGAACAACTCCCAGTCCGGATGCGCAATTACTGCGTTATCACCAAAACCGGCAAAATGAAGATCATATGCCAGTAAAGCCATTGCCTTTTGTTCGATCCGAAAGGGTATGATTTTACGGACACTTTTGCGGCCTTTTTCAAGCATGCCAAAGTCTGCGCAGCAGCCGGTTAGATAACCCGCCATCCTTTGAATGGTACGTTCTGACCAATAACGAATGGTTTTGCTGTTCTGGTTTGCTTCAATGACAAAATTTTTTGCATCCGTGTTGCTGATTGAATCTTGGCCGCTGACATATTTGGCCCAATAAACCATTTTGACAAAATCCGCCAAAATCGGATTGGCCCTTGCGGTGAAAAGAAAAAATAGTTTCGACAATTCTGCTGAGGAAAGGTTGTTTTTTAGTGCTTTTAATAAAACGGCAGGATAATCCCCTTTAACGAGGTATCTGGGCAAAAAACATTCCTTCACAATATTGCGTAACCGCCTTGCGGTTACATTGGAAAAATAACCAGAATCCAGAGCAGTCTGATATAGCGCAGATGCTTTTATTCCCGGCTGCCACAGATCCAGGAGTGTTCGGGTTTCGTCAATTGCTCCCTGGCCGGCGCTTAGTTGTGTGGTGTATGGTTTGTGGTTATTCATTATGATGTCGTGAAATAGGGGAACGTCTTATTGCCATTTTTAAATGCAGCTGCATATTGTCCGGCAACTTTTTCCCAGGTTTTGGGGATTAAGATTTTGCTTGTATCATCCAGTCGATAAGGGCCAACGGTTTGTTCACCATTGTCTTCCCCGAATTCAGATAAAAATTGTTCTGCTGCTTCCCTATTTTTGATGAGATCTTGAACAGCTGTTTTTGTATCCGGATTGTTCAGAAGGCGATGCATTTCAATTTCATGAGTTTCCGGTAGCCTGAATAAATGGAATACGCCTTTACCGATACCGATATGCTCATCATGCACAATCATTGCGGCTTCTCTCACACCATAATACTGAGCTGCAAAACTTGTTTTACTAAACACCGGTGAAAGAAACGCAGTGCTCGTAGAAGAAAAGAACCCGCTGGACCACCAGGAATATTGATCGGCCTCGCCGAGATAACCGACACAAATTCTAAGTGAAAAAATATGTTGTAAGACCTTTTTTTTCATATAAATTTTCCAGGATTAGTTGTTGTTAACATAAAGGGATACTTTTGAGCCTGTGAGCCTGATTATACGCGATTTATCCGCCCAAATTATGTTTCAACGCCAATGATTAATAGATCTCATCATGTTTAGTAAATTGTCAGTTATATCCGGTTAAGATTCAAATAATTTCAATTGGATAGGTCCAGTAGCGAACTAGCTCCTGTAATCTTTTACCGTGAAAGCCTCTAAAATATGCATTTTCTCGAATAACGTGATGCTCAAAATTTGTAAAATAGTATAGAGAGTCAAATCGATTTTCAGCCGCTTTTCCATTATGGCGACCAAAACATACGTTGATACCGCAATCCAGATTTGCGTTTTCACAGCGTTTTTCAAGGTGCCACAGAAACTCTTGATTTGCAAATATTGTTTGATCCATTTGAAAACAAATCTCCACTCGCCACCTGTATCGATATAGTTCTGCAATCGTTATGGCTGGTAGGGTGAATTGATTCGTGAGAAAGATAAATGATCTGCCTTTTTCCGCATCAAAGTATTTTATTCAGCGTAGCTTTTCCGGATAGTCTTTCTTGCTGTAAAAACCTGTCAAGGCAACGGTTTGGTCGAATTTGACACCACCAGCTTTTCAAAATTCCATTGATGTTCGTTCATATTCATCTCTGGTGTGAGTAAGTCAATCCTGTTCTGGGAAATGGGGCCACCGGCCTTGCTCTAATCCATCCCTGAGTTCCAAAGAAAAAAAACCCGTTCTTCACATATTAAAGAATCGGGGTTTTGTTTATCCGTGAGCCATACGCCATCCTTACTCTGCCGAAAAAGGTTGTTACTGCGTCACGTTTATAGGTTGCACAATTTTATATCGCAAAATGAGGATAAAATCAATCAAAACACTTTATTTTTAGTATCAGTCTCAACCTGCTACTCCGTTTAATAGAAAATAGAGGTGCCGAAAAAAAACTGATGCACAGGCGTATTTCAAGCAATAAAATGCTTGCAGTACTGTCTGCCGCATCTCCCCTGGAGGGACAGCTTCCTTCCCGATAAAATAGGTGATGCCCAGGCTTTTGTGAAATGCAGTCACATCGAAACTATTCCTCTCGTGTTCACTGGAATCGAAGGGATGGCTTATTCTTAATTCCATACCTTATGCTGCTAATTTCATGGCCACATCGAGAGCATTTTTGTTGAGTTGGGCGCCTTTACCGAACCAGAGACTGCTCAGGGTGTTGTCCTGAGTTTTCCCGCGGAAATAATTCAGGTATTCGTTGACCGCATTGTAGGCACCCCAATAATTCCTGCCGGCGGTTCGGTTCCCTCTTCCATTTTCAAACAACCATGTCACACTGGGTATGATTTTTTCCTGTTTTTCCTGGGCAGGACTCAACTTCCGCTCTTTGAGCCCGAATACCAGCCTTACATATTTTACAAGATCGGCGCTGTTAATCTCTCTGGATGCTAATCGCCTGTACTGTTCCACGGTTGTCGCGAATTCCCGTTGGGCGAGGTCGATTGTTTCCCGTATCTCTTCAAGGTTTTCCCTTACCCGGCTGGTATGTTTTATGCGGTGCTATGTGGAATACGAAGTCCATTCCTCCGGGAGAGCTCCGCAAGATGGTACTGGGGTGATAGGAATTCATTTTTTTGGGACTATGATAACAGAGGTGATTAACATATACGGTCACAGGTGGAGAAGTTTTTTTGAAAAAAGCGACCTATGCACAATTATTTTTGTGGAGAAGAAAATGCTGATATTGCGATTAAATTTTGTGGATTACCCAATAAGTTTTGATAATACAAAAACCTGTGCTATGTATTGCAGCCCTCTAAAAGATATAAATCGTTTTAATATCGAATAGATATATCAGTCTTACAAATTCCTCAGACTTGAATATCTTACACGTTTTTTGACCTGCCAACATACTGGACCTTTGTCAAGATCACACAAATTTCTTGAACTTTGAAAAGCCCACTTGATATCTGGCATATCTTGTATCAGCGGCACTCTTTTTCCGATTTTTCATTATTGTTGAAGATATCTACCATTCTCAGTTGGGTTACCGGCAAATTGGTCTGTGAAAACGAAGGCAATGGTTTCGTGACTGGCAAATGATTGTTTTATTTTGCTTTACAGGTGCTTGAAAACTGGTTTAGACTAACTAATGGATTTAATAGTAATCTCAGCAATTAATGACCTCCGCTGTTTGTGGAGGAAGTTGATCCAAGATGCGGCCCCAATAATGACCTTATGATTCAATCGCCAGTTGAATCTTAAACGGAATAATCAAGCGAAAGTATTGTGTCTTTGCATTCATTCAACCTGTCGTTTCTTCTCCGCTTTTATGTATGGGTGCATAACTTAAAAGCATAATTACCAAAAACGCTTTTTAGTGTGAAGCGAAATTCCTTCCGATAGTTCATCACGCACGCAGGGTAAACTTTATGCAAACGCCATAATCAATCAGCATTCATTTTGGAGGGCAATTATGAGCCATAAAACTCAGCAGAAGACATCCATCGCTTTGGAAAAGTGCCGGACCGGCATTTCAGGGTTTGATGAAATTACAGGGGGCGGAGTCCCTAAAGGCCGGCCAACACTGGTGTGCGGCGGTGCCGGGAGTGGAAAAACCCTTTTTGCCATGGAATTTTTATTAAACGGCGCCACACAGTTCAATGAGCCCGGCATATTCATTTCCTTTGAGGAAAACGAACGTGAGCTGGCTGAAAACGTCGCCTCCCTCGGTTGGGATCTGGAAGCCCTGAGCCGGGAGAAGAAAATCTTCCTGGACCATGTGTATATTGAAAGAAGCGAAATTGAAGAGACCGGTGAGTTCAACCTGGAAGGGCTTTTTATCCGCATCGAAAGTGCTCTCAGTGCCGTCAATGCAAAAAGAATCGCCGTCGACTCCATGGAAGCGCTCTTCAGCGGGTTTTCCGACGAAATGACTTTGCGCGCCGAAATACGACGTCTGTTCCGTTGGCTCAAAGAAAAAGGTCTGACGGCGGTCATTACAGGTGAGCAGGGCAAAGGCTCCTTTACCCGCAACGGGTTGGAGGAATACATTTCGGATTGTGTGGTGTTTCTGGACAACCGCATGAATGACCAGTTGGCTACCCGTCGCATTCGGGTCGTCAAGTACCGGGGCACCTCTCACGGCGCCAATGAATACCCGTTTCTGATTACGGAAAAAGGATTTTCAATTCTCCCCATCACGAGCCTGAACCTGGATTACCCGGTTTCAACAGAGAGAATACCAACAGGGGTCGAACGTCTCGATACCATGTTAGGCGGGCAGGGCTTTTTCCGAGGGTCCAGCATCCTGGTATCCGGGACCGCCGGAACCGGCAAGAGTTCTCTGGCAGCCCGTTTTGCGGCCGCCGCCTGCAACCGCGGCGAGCAGGCGTTGTATTTTTCCTTTGAAGAGTCCCCACAGCAGATCATGCGCAACATGGGCAGTATCGGGATTGATCTCAGGTCCCCTGCTGAAAATGGGCTGCTGCATTTTAGATCCGTGCGTGCCAGTTCCTTTGGGATGGAGATTCATCTCTCTATGATGGTGAAAGCCATTAACGATATTAATCCGACGGTGGTGGCCATTGATCCCATATCCAATTTAAGCAGCGTGGGCGACGAAAAGGAAGTCAAAGAAACCCTCACCCGTTTGATCGATTATATGAAGGTGAAAGGGATCACCTCCTTCTTTACCGACCTGACCTTCGGCGGAAACGCCCTGGAAAAAACCCAAAACGCCATATCCTCGCTCATGGACACCTGGATTCTGCTCAGAGACATCGAGCTCAACGGTGAGCGCAACCGGGGCATGTATGTCCTGAAATCAAGGGGCATGGCCCATTCCAACCAGATCCGTGAATTTCTGATCACCGACGACGGCCTCCAACTGGTGGATGCGTACATCGGACCCGGCGGTGTGCTCACCGGTACCAGCCGGATCAACCAGGAGGCGGTCGAAACGGCCGAAGAACAGTTGCGACAGCAGAAGCTGGAGCGCCTGCGACGGGATTTGAAGCGCAGGGAAAATGCCATGGAAAGCCGTATGCAGGAAATTAAGGATGCCTTTCAATCGGAAAAAGAAGAGATTGAGCATGCCCTTGCCGAATTGGACGTCAGCAAAACTTCCCTGAACCAGAACATACGCAAACTCACGAAAATGAGAGGTGCGGATTAGAAAGGAGAACCCGATGGTCATGAAACAACAGGAACCGGAAACAGTGATGGAAGACATGGATAATGGCAATAAGTGGTCCCTGCGGCTTTACGTGGCCGGCCAAACCCCCAACTGCGTGAAGGCGTTTGAAAACCTCAAAAAGATCTGTGAACAGGAGCTGAAAGGACGTTACAAAATCGAGGTGATCGATCTCTTGAAAAACCCCGAATTGGCCAAAGGCGACCAGATTCTCGCCATTCCCACACTGGTCAGGAAACTGCCGCCGCCGATGAAAAGAATCATCGGTTCTCTAAAAAACACGGAACGTGTTCTGGTGGGGCTGGATCTTAGAAAACAAAAATTATAGAAGGAAGGAGTCCTGTCATGGTCGAACAACCCAGGGATGTATCCAGAGATTTCGAAAACGCCGTGAAGCAGAAAAGCCTAAAGACCTACCTTCTGCGATTGTACGTGACCGGCACCACGCCCAGATCGATGCTGGCCATCAGCAATATCAAACAGATCTGCCAGGAACACTTGAAGGGCCGTTTCGAGCTGGAGGTCATCGACACCTTTCAAGAACCCGGAATACTGAAAAAGGAACAGATCGTGGCCATGCCTACCCTGATCAAGGAATTGCCGCTTCCGTTGCGGCGCATTATCGGCGACCTGTCCAACACGGAACGTGTGCTGGTGGGCCTGGATTTGAGAGAAAGGGAACCGGGTGCTTAACCATGACGGATCTGGAACGTCGGATTGAACAACTGACGCTGGAAAAGGAAGAATTGCTTGCGCGTTTGCAGGAAGCGCAGGAAACCCTGGATGCCATTCGCAGCGGCGAGGTGGACGGGTTGGTGGTGGATGGACCGGAGGGACAACAGATCTTTGTCCTCCAGGGCGTTGACTACAGCTACCGCATGTTGATTGAAGAGATGCATGAGGGGGTGATCTCTCTCGCCAAAGACGGCACCATCATGTATGCCAACAAATTCATGGCAGGCATGCTGGGTGTGCCGCTTAAAAAAATCATCGGCAGTTTGCTGGATCAGTATATTCATGAGCACGATGTCCCCGCTTATGAAGCCCTTTTAAAAAGGAGCGAAACAGGATGTTCATTCGCCGGAGTAAGATTCAAAACCGGTGATGGCGGATTCGTACCCGTATACCTTTCCGCCAATCGTATTTCCAATGAAAACATGTCCATTTTTTGTCTGGTGGGCACAGATTTTGTCATGAAAGTGCAACATGAAAAGATTTTGGTCGAGGAGCGCCTGAGTCGGTCCATTATCGACCAGTCAACAGACGTCATCATTGTTTGCGACGCACGGGGCAAGATTATCCGCGTAAGCCGGGTCGTTTTTGACCTGGTGGGTCGTAATTGTTTAAACGAACGATTTGATGATGTTTTTCGTATCCATATCGACAAATGCAAGGAGAAACTGTCGAACAATCCTCCGGAATTCGAATCTTTCACCATTGATCATGTGATCAAAGGCGAGACCTTTCATTTCTGTGAAGTGTCTGTTGAAAAGTCCGGAAATTCCGCCACCCCTTCACTACTGAGTGCTACACCGCTTTTGGACGGTTCCGAACAGGTAGTCGGATGTATCGTGAATTTGACGGATATTTCCAGGCGAAAACAGATCGAGCAGCAACTCAGGCAGATTCATAAAATAGAGGCCATCAGTACGCTGACAGGCGGCATTGCCCATGATTACAACAATCTTTTAGCCATTATCATGGGGAACCTCTCCATGGCCCAAGAGGATATTGACCCCCATTCACTCATGGGAGGACTCCTCCATGAGATTGAACAGGCATCATTAAAAGCAAGGGATTTGACCCATCAATTTCTGACCCTCTCCCAGGGAGGGCATCCCAGAAAAGAACGGGGTTCTATCCAGAGTCTGCTAAAGGAGATCCAGGGACAGGCCCAGGCGCATGAGGCATCGACGGTCTTTTCCATCCAGGATGATCTCCGGCCGGTGGAATTTGATTCAAGACAGATGCATTACGCCATAAACAATGTGCTTACAAACGCCGTGGAGGCCATGCCCCAGGGGGGAACCATTACCATTCAGGCCGAAAACAAAATCATCGAGAACCAAGACAAAGACTCCGCATCGCCTCTCAAAGAAGGGAAATATGTGAAGATCTCCATCAAAGATGAGGGGAGAGGTATTCCAGAAAAACATCTGAACAGAATCTTTGATCCCTATTTTTCTACAAAGGAAAAAGGGGTTCAAAAGGGAATGGGGCTGGGTTTGGCGACGGCCTATGCGATTGTTGAAAAACATGGTGGCCATATCATGGTGAATTCCACAACCGGTGTAGGAACAACCGTAAGCATATACCTGCCGGCCTCTGCCGCAGAGAGCGATGTGCAAAGAGCAGAGCGCCCTGAACTGGGTCCCCAATCAACAATCATCAATCAACAATCATCAATCCAAAGGGTTCTGGTCATGGACGATGAGGAGATGTTGAGGACCCTGGCTCAAAAGATGTTGGAGCGGTTGGGGTATGAAGTCGAGACCGTAAAGGATGGTGCGGAAGCCATCGAAACTTACAAGAAGCACATGGGTTCAGGAGAGCCCTTTGGCGGGGTCATCCTGGATCTGACCATCAAGGGTGGCATGGGCGGGGCTCAGGCCATCAAGGAATTGATCAAGATCGATCCGGGTGTAAAGGCCATCGTATGCAGCGGGTATTTCAATGACCCGGCCATGGCCCATTTTGAGGAACACGGTTTTCGGGGGGCCATGGCAAAGCCTTATCAAATAGCTGATCTTGAACATGTTTTGAAAAAAGTTCTGAGGTAATGCAGTAAGGGCATTAGATTTATCTTTTCTGCTCCGGTTACACAATGAACGCCATTGTCTGCCACGGAGTTCTTGACGAGGGGGTTAATTTTATCGAAAAACCTTTTTCTATGAATCACTTGGGATACAGCGTCAGAGAAGTGCTGGAAAAGACCAATGGATGAAAATGTAAAACTCATCTTACATTATTTGAATGAAAAACGAGGCGTTGACTTTTCCGGCTATCGCATCTCCATGGTTGAACGCCGAATCCAGCAACGATTTGCTTCCATAAAATGTGAGAGCTATCTCGATTATCTTCATTATCTGAAGGGAAATCCCAATGAATTCGATCATCTCATCGATGCCTTGACCATCAATGTAAGCCGGTTTTTCAGGGATACCCTGACGTTTGAATACATTGCCGACAGAGTCCTCCCCGCTATTGTTTATGAAAAAAAGAAGGCTGCTGATGATTCCATACGGGTCTGGTCGGCCGGTTGTGCGAAGGGAGAAGAACCTTATTCCATCGCGATCCTGATCCATGAATTAGTAGAGAAAGAAGCCTTGAAAATCAATACAAGGATCTTTGCAACGGATATTGACGGCAAGATACTGGAAAAGGCACAAAAGGAAGCCTACCCATTTGACAGCATTCAAAGTATGAAATACAGGCTGTTGAAAAAATATTTCACGTCCGAAGGCGAAGCGTTTCAATTACTCCCGATTATTCGGAATATGGTATCCTTTTCGGTATATGATATTCTTGACAAGAAGAGCTATGCCCCCCCTGAGAGTATTTTCGGCGGTTTTGATATGGTGTTTTGCCGGAATGTTTTAATCTACTTTGATAACGAACATCAGAATCAAATATTCGATAAGCTATATCGTTCCCTGGCCCAAAACGGCTATTTGGTATTGGGTGAAGCAGAGATCCCAACCACAAAATATCAAAGGCGTTTCAGAAAAGTGAATGAATGCTGCCATATCTACCAGAAAAAGGATTGAGACCAATGGATTTACTGAACAGAATTACGATCAAAAGCAGAATGGTTCTCTCTTTTGCGCTTGTGCTGTTTTTTTTCATGGTTTTTGCGATGCTTTCCATCAGGGGAATGAATGAACTGGGGGAATTAACCTCCACCTTGTACGACCACCCGCTGAAGGTATCCACCGCGGCGCTGAAAGCCAAAGCCGGCGTTGTCCGTATGCACAGGAGCATGAAGGATGTAGCCATGTCAAAGACGGAAATGGAAATACACCAGGCCATTCAAACGGTGCAGTCTGAAGAAAAGCTTGTTTACCAGAATCTTGATATCGTAAAAAACCTGATTCTGGGAGAAGAAGGGAAAAAACTTGTTCAAGAGACCATTGAACTGTTTGCCGGCTGGAGACCGATCCAGGTGGAGGTGGAACAGCTGGCCATCCAGGGTGACAAGGCGGCTGCCGGAGATATTACCCGAACAACAGGCGCCGCCTACGTATTACGTCTGGAACGAAAGATGATGGAACTTACCGCTTATGCCATAAACAAGGCGGATGGTTTCATGGAGGAGGCACGGGCTGTACAACAACAGGTCCTGAGGCATACGATTTTATTTATCATTGCCACCATATTCCTGTCCCTGCTGGTTGCCTATTTTGTCACAAAAAGTATTTTATCCAATGTATCCGCGCTGAAAGATACCATGAGCGAGGTGACGAAGACCGGCACCCTGATCAAATCAACGCTCACCGGAAAAAACGAAATATCGGACATGGCCGCTCATTTCAACAGATTGGTAGACCGGCTGCAAGACCAGTTCTGGCTGAAGGACGGGCAGAATTCTCTGAGTGAAGAGATGGCCGGCGATCTCGCCTACGATGACCTGGTCACAAAAAGCACCCATTTTATCTCAAGATATGTGGACGCATGCGCCGGCGCTCTCTACGCTTATGATGCAAAGCATTCTCTGTGTGAACTGAAGGCATCCTATGCCTTTGTGGAGGGAAGACACTTTTCCAGTGAATTTGCTCTCGGAGAGGGAATTGTGGGCCAGGTCGCCGTTGAAAAGAAACCGATTTTGCTCAAAGGCATCACCAGGGAAGATGCGATGGGGAAAACCGGCACGGTGAACGAACCCCCCAGGAGTATCTATGCCCTGCCTCTGGTATACGAAAAAAGCTTGTACGGCGTATTGGAAGTAGCTGCCTTCGAGGAAATCAACCCGCTTAAAATTGAGTTTCTGAGCCTGGCGGCTCCCATGATATCCACAGGCCTGTACACTGCATTACAAGGAATGCAGATTAAAGATCTTCTGGAAGCAACCCAGGCAGCCAACGAAGAGTTAGCGGCCCAGGCGGAAGAATTGCAAGCCCAAGCTGAAGAACTCCGGCAAACATCAGAGGAGCTGCAGGAACAGAATGTGGAACTGACGGTCCAGCGTGAGCAGGTTGAAGAGGCCAATCGTTTGAAAAGTGAGTTTCTATCCAACATGAGCCATGAACTCCGAACCCCTCTTAACTCGGTGATGGCTTTGTCCCGGGTCCTTATCCGCCAGGCAAAAGACAAACTTTCCGAAGAGGAGCTGAATTATCTGAATGTCATTGCACGGAACGGAAAGAATCTGCTCACACTGATTAACGACATCCTCGATCTTGCCAAAATTGAGTCCGGGAGAATGGACGTAAACTCAAAACGATTCTCCCTCAGTTCCGCTATTGAGGCCGTTACTGAGCGCCTTGAGATCATTGCTGAAGAAAAAGGGATTCAGATAAAGGTGGAGGTCCCTGACAATCTCCCTGAAATTGAAAGTGATGAAATCAGAGTGGATCAGATCCTCCAGAATCTTATGGGAAATGCGGTCAAGTTTACTGAAAAAGGGCATGTGGCGATTACCGTCCGCAGTGATGCTGAAAATGTCCATATTGAGATTTCAGACAGCGGTATCGGTATATCGGAAAAAGATCTGCCGCATATCTTTGAAGAATTCAGGCAGGTTGACGGAACAACCGCAAGACAATACGAAGGCACCGGCCTGGGGTTAACCATCGCCCATAAGGCGGCCGGAATGCTGGGTGGAGATCTTACGGTTGAAAGCGTCCTCGGGAAGGGGTCCACATTCACTTTAACTTTACCCTTGAAGCAGCAGAACATCATTCCCGAATTTGACCCTTTTATCCCGTGGCAACCTGCTCTAATCTCGCCGAAGCAAAAGACCATTCTGGTTGTGGATGATGAACCTAAGGTTACGGGCATGATTGCTGATTACCTTTCTCAGATGGGATATTTTCCCATAATCGCCACATCCGGGGCGCAGGCCCTTGCGCTGGCCGAAAAACATCGGCCTTTTGCCATCACTCTGGATGTGATTATGCCTGAAATGGATGGTTTTGAGGTACTTCAGCAGTTAAAGGAAAATCCAGTAACCCGCGATATTCCAACAATCATTATTTCCATGAAGGATGATAAGGAGGTCGGATTTGCCCTGGGCGCTGTGGGCTATATCACCAAGCCTGTCAATAAGGACCGGCTGATTGCGGAAATTAATAAGATTGGCGGGAGATCTTCTCACGCAATTATGGTTGTGGATGACAATGAGTTCGAACGTAGAGAAATATCACAAATGATTAACCAGGAGGGAATGCAGGCGGTTGTTGCGGCTAACGGCCTGCAATGTATGGAGATCATCGCGAAATCGATTCCGGATGTCCTTGTGTTGGACTTGATCATGCCGGATATGGACGGGTTTGAAGTGCTGGAACGGGTCCGCAACGATCCCGCAACCAAGAACCTGCCGGTGATCGTTGTCACGGCTAAGGAACTTACGGCTGAAGATAGAAGAAAATTGACCGGGAATGCCACCTCCGTTCTCGCGAAAAGTGAGACCACTTCAACCGCCTTGCTTGAAGAGATCCGAAAAATTCTTGATGACATTGGAGAGCCGCATAAATACACGGAATCCAGAAAACGAAAAGCCGCCAAGAGGGTTCTCGTGGTTGAAGACAATCAGACTGCTATGATTCAGATCAAGACAGTTTTGGAAAGCGAGGGGTATCTGGTGGATACAGCGAGTGGCGGTCAGGAGGCGATTGATTATGTGAAAGACACGATTCCCGATGGCATTATCCTGGATCTGATGATGCCTAAAGTGGATGGTTTTGCGGTGTTGAACAGCATCCGTGCTCATGAAACCACACAAAAAATTCCGGTATTGATCCTCACGGCAAAAGATCTGACAAAGGAAGATCTCAAGGAACTGAAGTGCAATAACGTACAGCAACTGGCTCAAAAAGGAGACGTGCCTCGCGAAATCCTGATACACAAAACCCGGCTGATGCTGGGTGAACCATCAATGATAGAACCGCTGGACAAAACCAGAGCCCCTGAAATTCAAAAGAGAAAATACCTGAAAAAGGTCCGAGCGGAAGGAAAGCCGACCATCCTGGTGGTGGAAGACAATCCTGACAACATGTTTACAATGAGAGCCGTTTTGCATAACGACTATAACATCATAGAAGCCACAGACGGTGAGGAAGGCCTGCATATGGCTTTAACAGAACTGCCCGACTTGATCCTTCTTGACATGTCCCTGCCAAAAATGGATGGTTTTACGGTGGTTGGCAAGGTGAAGGAAGACAAAAAAACAGGCCATATCCCTGTGATTGCGCTGACTGCCAGAGCCATGAAGGGCGACAGGGAAAAGATTATTGAGGCCGGATGCGACGACTATATATCCAAACCCATTGAACCTGAGGACGTATTACAAAAAATCGGGAAATGGCTGGAAGTTTGAAACAACCCGACCGCAGGGAGGCTGCGATGCCAAAGATATTAGCGATTGATGATAAACAGGATAATTTGATTACACTGTCCGCCATACTGAAGAATCATTTTCTCGAGTGCCATGTGATAACCGCTCAATCGGGACCGGAAGGTCTTGAAAAGGCAAAGATTCATTCTCCTGATACGATTTTATTGGATATCAAGATGCCCGGGATGGACGGGTATGAAGTTTGCGGAAAACTCAAAGAGGACCAAGCCACCAGCGCGATCCCCGTTATTTTGATTTCGGCTGTTTTAACGGGGCCCAAAGATCTCGTTAAAGGGCTTGATGCCGGTGCGGATGCTTATCTGGCCAAGCCCGTTGATGAGCATATTCTCATAGCGCAGGTAAAGACAGCTTTGCGCATGAAAGAAGCGGAAGATCTTTTGCGCAGGCAAAAGGATTCACTGGAAGAGATGGTATCTGAACGAACTTCCGATCTGGTGAATGCAAACGTACAACTGAAACGTGAAATAGAAGAACGAAGGAAAGCGGTGGAGACGTTAAAAGAGAGTGAAGAAAGATACAAAACGCTCTTTCGCGAAATGATAAACGGATTCGCGTTGCATGAGATCATTTGCAACGGCCAGGGCCAACCGGTTGACTACCGCTTCCTCACCATAAATCCTGCATTCGAAAAAATGACCGGGCTGAAAGCCACAGACATTGTGGGCAGAACTGTCCTCGAAGTTTTGCCGGCCACCGAGGCGTACTGGATCGATACCTACGGCTGCGTCGCTTTGACCGGCGAGCCGACCTTCTTCGAAAATTTTTCCAAGGAACTGAATAAATACTTTCAGATAACAGCCTTCCGTCCCGTGCCCGGCCAATTTGCCTGTATCTTCGCTGATATCACCGAAGAGGTAAAATTGCGGGAGCAGTTGAACCAGGCTCAGAAGATGGAGTCCATAGGTCGGTTGGCCGGAGGAATCGCCCATGATTTCAACAACAAACTGGGTGTGATCCTGGGGTGTGTGCAAATGGTACTCATGGATATGGAACCGGAGAATCCCGTTTATGAAGATCTTGAAGAGATTCAGGATGCGGCCAAAGGAGCAGCGGACCTGACCCGGCAGCTTCTGGCCTTTGCCCGGAAACAAACCATCGCGCCACGGGAACTGGACGTCAATGAAACCATAGCGGGGATGCTCAAAATGCTGAGGCGCCTGATCGGTGAAGACATTGATCTGGCATGGCAGCCGGATACGAATCTGTGGTCGGTAAAAATGGACCCTGCCCAGGTTGACCAGATACTGGCCAATCTGGCTGTCAATGCCCGAGATTCTATTGTCGGCGTGGGGAAGGTCACCATTGAGACGAAAAACAGGGTCTTGGACGATGCCTATTGTGCCGAACACGATAGCGCAGTACCCGGTGAATTTGTCATGCTGACGGTGACTGATAATGGTTGTGGTATGGAAAAAACGATCCTGGATCAGGTCTTTGAGCCGTTTTTCACCACCAAGGGGATTGGAAAAGGGACGGGTCTCGGGCTTTCCACGGTTTATGGTATCGTCAAGCAGAACAACGGTTTCATCAGCGTTTACAGCGAACCCAACGAAGGAACCACCTTCAAAATTTACATGCCCCGGTATCAAGGAGACGCCTCTTTAAAAACTTTGACCGGATTTGAGGAACCTCCCAGAGGTGATGGTGAGACGATCTTGCTGGTAGAGGACGATGCGGGTATTTTGAGGATGGCAAGGATGATGCTGGGAAAGCTCGGGTACGCAGTACTCACGGCAAACAGCCCGAATGAGGCCATGGAGATAGCCGGGGAACACTCCGGCAGAATCCATTTGCTCATGACGGACGTGGTAATGCCCCAGATGAATGGAAAGGATCTGGCAGAGCAGGTCATGAAGATTCGGCCGGAAATCGGGACGCTTTTCATGTCGGGCTATACTGCCAATGCCATCGCCCACCACGGCATCCTGGATGAAGGGGTCAACTTCATTGAAAAGCCCTTTATGTCGGATAGCCTGGCTCGGAAGGTGAGGGAAGTTTTGGATGGCGTGAGAAGCTGATTAAGAATAGACCTGAACCAAACAAGAGGGGATCCTATTGGTTAGGCCGTTACACTTGGTTTATGCTGATATTGTGGACAGTGATCGTCGACAGTCTCTCGGCCCTGGAGCGTGTCTCCACCATCTATCGATGCTATGGATGCGAGGCCATATATTCGGTAACGGCTTCCGACAAAAGCCCCGATCTGCTGGCGCCGTACCGTTTGGCATATTGATCAACCGTCCTTATGAGTCTTTCCGGTATGGTAATATTGATCCGTTTGGATTTTAGAGAAAGTTTGCTGATATCGATTCCAACCAAGGCCCAAAAACCCTCTCTAAACTCAGGATTATTTCTATGAACTTCAATGTTATTGGGTGTGGGGATAGGTTCAGCGTCAATTAATAAACCTTCTATATGACACTCAGCCGCTTCTTGTGCCATATTTATGGCTTCCTCTATTGTGGATCCAGCGGAAAAACAACCGGGAAGGTCTGGAATGGTAACACCATAATCAGAGTTGGGGTCTTTATGAATTACAATAGAATATCGCATTTTTTTACCTCCAATCCCATCCTGCTTGCCGAAAAATATTGCGTAGTGTTCCGATAGGAATGTCTTTTTCGGGATGCGAAACAGTCACTTTGCCCGGTTTTTAGCGAGCTTTAAAGCATAAAGGCCGGCACACGCAGGATCGTTGGGTCTGAAAAATAGAATGTGTCGGCTGTAACCATCACTGAAAAGGGCGCCCCCCATTTCTCCGCCAAAGATCGGATTAAACGGGTATCATTGGATCTTAAACGCCCGGTTTTACATACCACGGGGAACACCACATTTCGTACGTGAAAGATGAAATCAATTTCCTGCCTGCCAACCCTCCAGAATGTCAGGGTTTCATCCATTTCTCTCAGACGAAGAAACACGTCATTTTCTACGATCCTCCCCAATATTTCAGGAAAAAGATCCAGAGGTCCATAGGGGTGTGCGGCAAGAGAGGGCGTACTCAAATATACTTTTTTCCCTGTCCTTCCGGATTTTCTTTTAGAGCGGGTATGGTTGAAACAGTATTGCACAAGATACCCGGCCATCAATGCTTCGGTAAGCCTCTTGAGTTTGTTTACGGAAACCCCGATGTCCCTGGCAAGGGTATTGTATTCTACGATTTGTCCATATTCACCGGCATAGATTCCGTAAAGCATTTCCAGGTCAAGCGAATTTTCGTGTTGAAACCGGGCCGGAAGATCGTATTTCAATACCTTTTCTACAACCACTTCTTTAATATATCGGTGTTTCGATTCCTCATCGTGGAGTTCTTTTAACTGGGGAAAACCGCCCCACCTTAAATAGTCAAGATATGACCTCGTGAGACGGGGCCTGTTCGCGCCGTAATAGAGGGCGGTTTCAGTGGGAATCTTTCCCAAACCGGGATCAATTTTAAATTCAGGCGGTGGTTCAAATCCATTGATGGTCATGTAATCCCTGAAATCCGGCGGGGAGAGACGCAGCATATCGAGCCTTCCGGCCAGGCTTTCCGCTGATTCCGATTCCAGCAGTAAAGAGGATGACCCGGAAACCACAAACGTAAGCGGGGGATCCCTGTCTAAATACCGTTTAATAATGTCGGACCAGCGGGGAACAAGCTGGATTTCATCTAAAAAGATGTATGTTTTCTCCTGGATACGCCCAATGGATTCATCCAGAAAATCCAAAATATAGGCATCCAGCACCCTTTCTAAAACGCTGTCTTCTTTCAGAACAATATCCCGGTCAAATTGAAAGTAGCATATCCGCTTGGCCGGGATCCTTTTTTCATTCAGATTTCCCATTAATTGTTTCAAAAGGGTTGTTTTTCCGATTCTCCGTAACCCGCCAATGCCCAATGAGAGGGGGCCATCCATCAGCTTCAGCATATACCCAAAAACACGCCGTTTTGGCCATGTCCATTCAGGCAACGCATGTCCTTCCCAGTGCGGGTTGAATGTATTGATCAGATAAATCATATTTTCTCCCGTAAAATGCATTTTAGACGTCAGTATCTATCATAAAATGCATTTTAAGGCAATGCTCCGGTGGGTTAATCGGCATTCTTCTGACCGTCGCCAACCTTATTGCCCGGCCGCTATTTGCAGTTATGCGTTGAAGACACCGGTTGCGGGATCAGCCCGGCGATCCTTGAGAAAATATTTGATCCGTACTTCACTACCAAGGGTAAAGGAGAAGAAACCGGCTTGGGATTATCTGTGATCAAAGGGATTGTTTATGGATGCAAAGGGGTGATCACGGTCAAGAGCGAAACCGGTGTGAGATTAACCCTGTTTGCCGGCGCCTTTCTTCTTATCATAAATAATGACCGAAATAATTCCAACCAACGCCATCAGACCGAGAACAAGATATATGGTCAGCATTTTCACTTCTCCCCTTTTAAAATCATGCCCAGAAAAAGAAACAGGGCAGAAGCCACACTTCCAACCGTGATGCTTAACAGGTCAAGCTCCTTTTTGAAAACCGGAACAGCAATCATGGAGATCAATATCGCTTTGCTCAAATCGTAACAATATTTGGATTTGGAAAGATCGTTCCTGTTTTTCTCAAATAGGGTCATGAAGCAATATTAGCAGCTTTCTTTGATCAGTCAACGATAAATCTTTTAGAGAGGTTTGCGCTGTGAGGAGATCGGCGCCTTCTTGCGGCATTTGACGTTTTCAAGTGCCGGAGTGACCCCATGACAAAACAACGCGTTGTTTTTTTGTTGTTTGACAATTTCAACGCGTTGTTTTAATGTGTCTTGAATAAAAACAACGTGTTGTTGTTTATCGCATGGTGTGAGGAAGACGCATGATTCGGTCCGTTGCCCGTAACCTCGATCAGTGGCTGGAAAACCCCAACAGGAAACCCATGGTACTCAGAGGCGCCAGGCAGGTGGGCAAGACCTGGCTTGTGAGAGACCTGGCAAAACGTCACAATCTTCAATTGATCGAGATGAACCTGGAACGTTTTCCCAATCTGGCGGATCTTTTTTCGGAAAACCGTCCTCAAGCGGTTTTAAAAAACATTGAAGCGGAAATTTCCACTCCCGTAAAATGTGAATCCTCATTGCTTTTTCTGGATGAAATCCAGGCTGTGCCGGAATTGTTTGCAAAACTCAGATGGTTCAAGGAGGATATGCCGGAATTGCCGGTCATTGCGGCCGGATCATTGCTGGATTTTGCTCTTGGCAAATATCAATACAGCATGCCGGTGGGGCGGATTACCTATTTTTATCTTGAACCCATCTCCTTTTTTGAATTCGTCCGAGCATCCGGCCATGATGCCCTTTACCGGAAACTGTCTTCCTTTTCACAGACATCGGGAATGCCCGAATCCCTCCATGAGAAATGTCTCCGGTTGTACCAGGCCTATTGTCTCACGGGGGGAATGCCCGAAGTCGTTCAGGAATGGATCAGTTCTGAAGATCTGGATGCCTGCATGAAGATTCAACACGACCTGTTGGCGACCTATCGAGATGATTTCCACAAATACGGCGGGGAAATGGAAGCCGCCGTGTTACAAAAAATCATGTTGTCCGTAGCCAATCAGATGGGCAGTAAATTTGTTTACAGCCGGGTTGATCTTTCGAGCAAAACCGGTCCCATTAAGAAGGCCTTTGATTTGCTCTGTCAGGCAAAAGTTTGCACCAGGGTCGCCCACTCCGCTGGAAACGGGTTGCCGCTGGGGGCTGAGTCAAACGAGAAATTTTTTAAGGCGCTAATGGTGGATATCGGATTCATTTCCGTCCAGCTGGGTATTTCATCAACCAGACGACGGGAGGCCGCAAACCTCATTCTTTCGAATAAAGGTGGTCTGGCGGAACAATTTGTGGGGCAGCAATTGCGGGCACTGCAAAGTCCACTGATGGAGGCCTCTCTTTTCTATTGGCAAAGGACCGGGGGAAGGCAGGGGGAGATCGATTACCTCTTGCGGCACGGGGGACAGGTCGTCCCACTAGAGGTAAAATCCGGCCCGGCGGGCAGCATGAAGTCTCTCCATCAATTTATGGCGGAAAAACGTCTTGATTTTGCGGTCCGATGCAATTTCAATTTGCCCACTGTGGAAGATATCAGCCTGAAAACCACCTTAGGACAAGCCGTTTCATACCGTCTCCTTTCCATCCCCGTTTATTTGACTGAATGCCTTGACAGGTTAATGGAAGAGGGAAAACGAATGGCGGTCCATGGCATTTGATATCCCCTTGAAATTTTACCGTCATAGCGGTAAAGTTACCCATACTATATGAAAACCTCGATTTTCCTAAAACAAAGAAGCCAATATTTACCTTTATCGCGGTAAAAAATTGTATTCAATTGTTCTTGCTGACAATTTGAAGCATAAATTGTATGTTTTTGCCGTCAAGGCGGCAATTTAGGAGGTAGGCTTTGGATTACGGGATAGGCGACATGATTCTGTTTCATCGTAAAAAAAGTGGGCTGACGCGAAATCAATTGGCTGATCTGGCGGGTGTGGGGAATACCGTTATTTACGATATTGAAAAAGGAAAAGAAACCATTCGGTTTTCAACCTTGCAAAAAGTGCTTAAGACCCTGAATATAAAAATTACCTTTACAAGTCCGCTGATGGAGGCGCCAAATGAAAAGCGCTGAGGTATCGATGCATGGTGTGCCGGCCGGTATTTTACAGGAAATAGAAGCCGGAAAAAAATACCGGTTTGCATATTTTGAAAAATATAGGGGGCCTTCAATTGCGTTAACCATGCCGACGGACGGAAAAGAATTTATGTTTGACCGTTTTCCGCCGTTTTTCGATGGCCTGCTGCCGGAGGGACCGCTTCTTGAAGGTCTTTTGAGGCAGCGGAAAATTGATAAATTTAATTATTTAAGTCAGTTAATCGCAGTGGGAAATGATCTGGTGGGCGCTGTTACCGTTCAGGAGAAAAAAGAATGAGACGATGTCCCATTACCTACGAGGCATGTGAAGGCGGCAAGTATTCTCTTAAGGGTTTGAAAAAACTCTCACCCAGATTGAAGTCATTGAAAGATTTCCCCTTTTCCGCCGAGGAGCAGGTTAGAGAGGCAATTGCCAGGGCCGCCAAAATATCAATTCAAGGGGTTCAACCCAAATTAAGTGTGCGCTTGAATTTAAGAAATGAGATTTTTGAGATTGTGGACACAGGCGGACGCTATATTTTTAAACCGCAAACGCAGAATTACAGGGAAGTTCCGGAAAATGAAGATGTGACCATGCGGTTGGCGAAACTCATTGGGATTGAGACCCCCTTGCAGGGTTTGGTGTATTCTAAAGATGGCGCCATGACCTATTTCATCCGGCGTTTTGATCGAGTGGGCAGAAACAAAAAAATACCGGTCGAAGATTTCGCTCAGCTTTCCGGAAAAGACCGAAACACCAAATATGATTCGTCCATGGAGCAGGTGATATCCCTTATCGAACAGTTCTGCACATTTCCGGCCATTGAAAAATTAAAACTGTTTACGCTAACCCTTTTTAATTATCTCGTTGGAAATGAAGATATGCATCTAAAAAATTTCTCCGTGATCTGCCGCGATCTGAAAGTCGAACTCTCACCGGCTTATGATCTCTTGAACACAACGATTATTTTAAATGCTCGGGAAGAGCTTGCATTGCCGCTGGGCGGCAAGAAAAATAAACTGAAGAAGGATGATTTTTTCGTGTACTTCGCAAAAACACGCCTCGATTTATCCCAAAAATCCATAGAACAAACGATAGGTCGCATCGTAAAGGCATTTCCCATATGGACTGATCTGATTCAAAAATGTTTTTTATCTAATGCCATGAAAACGCAATACATGGATCTCCTCCATGAGAGATTCAGGAAACTCGGTTTAACGTAATATCATGTCGTGAAAAAATCTGGAACGGCGATATTCTCTGACGGGAACCCCTTTGTGCTTGACCCATAATGTTATTTCCCCTATATTTTCCCTTGAAAAAGCAATGTCTTATTGCTTAAAAGCCGTGTTACCGCAGTTTATGAGAGGTTAAGGAGGGATATCGTGCAACACAAATCCGTAGTCCCGTTGTTAAAGAAGCTTTTCGTAACCATTTGCGCCGGGTTTATACTCTGTATCGGCGCCTGTTCCGACGACAATTCAAGCGCTCCGGCGCCTGCGTCATCAATCAAACATGTGATTGTGGATACGGACGTGGATTCGGATGACGCCATGGCCATTTTGTATCTCATGAACGCCGCCGGCGTGAAGCTTGACGCGCTCACGGTTACGGGCACGGGTTTTATGCTTCAGGTGGACGGGGTCCCCGTGGCGTTGAAGCTGGTCGATTTGGGAGGGGCAACCGAGACGCCGGTGTCCTACGGCGCCAACACCGCTATCCTTCCGTTTGGCGGATTTCCCGACGAGTGGCGGGAGAGCGCCCTGAAATTTTATGCGGATGCAGGTCTCCCGGATATCAAAGCGCCGCCGGATCCCCTGTCGTCGGCTCAGCTCCTGGTGGAATTAATACGGAACGCGCCTGACAAGGTCACCATTCTGGGCCTTGGACCCATGACCAATATTGCCCTGGCCCTTCAGATGGCGCCGGATATTGCCGACAATATTGAGCGGATCGTCATGAGCGCCGGCGCTTTTGCTCCCCATCTGGGCAATATCGTGACCGTACCGCCCCAAACCACCATTGAGGAAACAGCCTCTTACCGGACCCTGGCCGCTTTGTCGGAGGAGGAAAACACGGCGGAGTACAATGTTCTTTTGGATGTTCAGGCCTTTTCCGTGATCCTGCAATCGGGTGTTTCCGTCCTGATATCGCCCCTCAATGCGTCCACTCAGGCCCCGGTCTCCGATACGGTGCTGGATCCCTTGAAAAATCTTGACCGATTGGTGGCCCGGTTTATTGTGGGCGTCATTCAACCGCTGCTGGATCAGCAAGTGCCCACCTATTTCTGGGATCCGGTGGCCGCGTCCATGGTGGTTGATCCGGCAATCTGCACCAACCGCCGGAAGGTGAAGGTCATGGTGGAGATCGGCGACGACCAGACATTCGGGACAACCGTCGAAAGCCCCTATGGAAATGAAGTGGATGTCTGCTTCGACATTGACGCCGAGCGTTTTTACAACAGCTTTATCGAGACCATTAAGGCGGCGCCTTGAATAACGTAATGGCCTTTTGTTGTTTTGCCGGTTTTTTCGAAACCTCTTTGGGGGAGAAACGTCATGGTTGATGTTTCCCAAGCTGATCCGAAAATTTTGCTTCTGGTGGATGACGAAAAGGAAGTGGTGCGGTCCCTTCGCCGGCTTTTTCGAAAAAAATACAGTGTTGTCATGGCGGAAAGTGCCGAAGAGGCGTGTTTGCGCATGAGGGAAAAGCCGGCGCAGGTGGTTATTTCCGATCAGCGCATGCCGGGTATGACGGGGGCGGAACTGTTTTACTGTCTGAAAAAAGACTATCCCGATACCGTCCGCATCCTCCTGACCGGCTATTCTGACATCGAGGCTGTTATTTCAGCGGTGAACGACGGGGACGTCTTTCATTACCTGGGAAAACCCTGGGAACCCACCGAGCTGGAAACGGTGGTTCAGCAGGCCTTTGAACACTACCGTCTGGTTCAGGAAAACCGAACATTGGTGGCGGAACTCCAAAAAACCAATGAAACACTGGAGCAGCGGGTGGCGGATCGGACCGCGGAACTGGTCACCGCCAACCGGGTTCTTGAATCGGAGATTGACAGACGTAAGCAGGTGGAAGTGGATTTGCGGGCGGCCAAGCGGGCGGCGGATATGGCTGCTCAGGCAAAAAGCCGTTTTCTGGCCACCATGAGCCATGAAATTCGAACCCCCATGAATGCGGTTATCGGATTTACGGAAATGCTCATGGATACGTCTCTCAATGAGGAACAGGTGGATTATGGTGAAACCATCAAAAAGAGCGGTGAGGCGCTCCTGACGCTGATCAATGATATCCTCGACTTTTCCAAGGTGGAATCCGGGGAGATGGAACTGGATTTCATAGAGTTTGACCCCGAACTTCTGGCCTATGACGTGTGCCACATGATTCGTCCGCGGGTCGGCTCGGGAGCAGTGGAGATTCTGTGCCGCATTGACAACAACCTGCCGTACCGACTCAAAGGGGATCCAGGCCGCCTCCGCCAGGTGATCGTGAACCTCATGGGCAATGCCTCCAAATTTACCGAAGAAGGTGAAATTGAATTGCGTCTGCAGGTTCGGGAGGAAAGGGAGGATCGATTAACCCTGCATGTGGTGGTGCGCGATACGGGCATCGGTATTCCCGTGGATAAGCTTGAGAGTATCTTTGAACCCTTTCGGCAGGCGGATGGTTCCACCACCCGCCGGTTCGGGGGGACGGGCCTGGGCCTCGCCATCTGCAAACAGATCGTACGGTTGCTGGGCGGCGATATCTGGGTGGAAAGCGAACCGGGGAAGGGGAGCCGATTCCATTTTACGGCGCAAATGGAAATTGCCGAAGCGGCGGAACCCCCGCGTTTTGAAACGGTCTCCCTGAGTGGTAAGAAGGCGCTCATTGTGGATGATAACCAGAGCAACCTGGATATTCTGAGATATGTGTTGGAAATGGCGCGGATTCATGTGACGGCACTGGATCGGAGCAGCGGGGTGGTGGATGTCCTTAGAGAGGGACGCGAAAGGAAATCTCCCTATGATTTCTGTATCATCGATATCCAGATGCCCGAGATCAGCGGTTACGGGGTGGCCGAAGGGATTCGAAAAGTGGCGGATTTCAAAGGCCTGCCCCTGATTGCCCTCTCCTCGGTTATGCAGCGGGATGCCAGAAGATGTGCGGAGGCCGGCTTTGACGGGTTCCTCAACAAGCCCCTTCAGCGAAAAAAACTGTTCCAGATGCTGCGGCGGATTTTCGGGGAAAAGTGGAAACTCCCGGAACAGGAAAAGACCGGTGCGCAACCCCACGTCATCATGACCCAGTATTCCGTACGGGAAGACGCCAAGCGTGCCGCACGGATTCTCCTGGCCGAAGACAACCCCGTAAACCAGAAACTGGCAAAAATCATGTTGTCAAAGGCCGGTTACCAGGTAACCGTG
Organism: Desulfatiglandales bacterium; assembly: GCA_963662465.1. Lineage (GTDB taxonomy): Bacteria > Desulfobacterota > DSM-4660 > Desulfatiglandales > Desulfatiglandaceae > NaphS2. The sequence continues at coordinate 4,585,037 of OY759599.1, read as the reverse complement.
GTTGAAAACGGAAAGATTGCGGTGGAAAAGGTCCTGGAACAACCCCAGGCTTTTGATTTGGTTCTCATGGACGTCATGATGCCTGAAATGGACGGTCTGGAGGCGACGCGCGCCATTCGTGACGCCGGGTTCAATGATCTCCCCATTATTGCCATGACCGCCGGCGCCATGGAGGGGGACCGCGCCCGTTGCATGGAGGCGGGCATGAATGATTACATGAGCAAACCGGTGAAACGGGAACTGGTGTACGAAATGCTGGAGAAATGGGTTTTTGATAAAGCAGGAAAAGGGAGTTAAGGTGAGATGACGGCACGGGAGAAGTTTGTTTCAGATGAAGCTTATCAGCGATATCTTTCGGCCCTGATTCAAGGGGATCGGGCGGAATGCGCACGGATTCTGGCGGAAGAGAACCGCGAAAACCGGCCCATTATCCCCCTTTACGAAGGTCTGTTCCAGCGCTCTCTATACCGGGTGGGTGAACTGTGGGAAATGAACCGGATTTCCGTAGCCACGGAACATATGGCCACCTCCATTACCGAGGGGTTCATGAACCAGCTCTACAGCCGGGTGATTTCGCCCCACCGCAGGGGGAAAAAGGTCATTGTGGCATCCGCTGAAAATGAAATGCACCAGGTGGGCGCGAAGATGGCGGCCGATGTATTTGAGATGCAGGGATGGGACAGCCTTTATCTGGGCGCCAACACGCCAACCTTTGAGTTGGTGCGGTTTATTGATGAAGTGGAACCGGACCTGGTGGGTATCTCCCTGAGTGTATACTTTCACATGGGAGATCTGGAAAAAATGTTGAATGCATTGCGGAAGCGTTTCCCGAAGCTTCCCGTTCTCATCGGGGGGCAGGCTTTTCGCCACGGGGGCGGAAATGTGGTGGACCCTTATCCTGATGTAATTCATCTTTCATCGCTGGGAGAGTTGAAACAGTTCATTTTAAAAACAGATGGGATGGATCCGGATTCAAAATGAATCTCTCAAGGAGGAATCAGGTATGAACAAGGAACAACTATTGGCAACGGCGGAAGAAATCCCGAAGGTATCTCCCGAGGTGCTGGGTGAATATGCGGAGAGGCGGGAGCAGATGGTGGGCATGATCAATGAGCTCATGCTGGAACGTTCCGATATTATGGCGCTGGTGGGGGAAAACAACCTGGATGTCATGAAGGACAACCATGCCAACCATGCACGGTTTGTGGCGGCCATCCTGCAAAAACCGGATGCGCAGACCCTGGTGGAAACCTGTCTGTGGGTATTCCGGGCCTATCGGTCCCGGGGGTTCCACAGCACCTACTGGTCGGCCCAGCTCAACACCTGGGTGGATGTTTTGAAAAAGACCCTCACGCCATCCGCCGCGGCGGCGGTGTACCCCCTCTACCATTGGTTTATTGTTCATATTCCCGATTTTACGATTCTTTCAGACGTGCGGATGGATGAGATGGATGTGTCCCACACCCCCTGATGCCGAGAGAAAACGTAACCGTTCACGGTTTACGGTTGCCGGTTTACGGTTGAAAAACAGAGGATAACGGAAGATTATGGGGTCCTCTTGTGAAGATTTAAAAAATTGCGGTTATCAATCCCAACATAATTCCGCATCCTTCATTAAAATTGAAAAAACGATTCATCAAGAAAGTGTAAATCTGTATGAAGGAAACCCATAATTTATTGAAAAACCGTGAACCGGCAACCGTGAACGGTTACGAGAAAACCACATGCCTCTTTCCATGACGCCACTGCCCGGGATTTGGATTGATCTGCTTCCCGAGCTGCTCCGGAAAACAACCTCACTGGCACTTGGGGTTTTTGACCTGACGGGACGGCTCATTTACGCCAACGACGGGATGGTTGATCTTCTGGCTGTTGACGGCGAAACGGGAGTTCCCGCCCAATCCCTGGTGAACCCGTCCTTTGAAAAGCTGGTCGCGGAACCGGCTCGGGACCGACCCGTTTTCGAAGGCTTTTTCACCACCGGGAACGGCCTGGAGCAATCTCGAAGTACGCGGGCAAGGGTCTATCGACGCCGGGACCAGGTTCTGATTGCCGCGGAGTATGACGTGGCTGAGCTGGATATGATCAATACCCGGATGACGGCCATGAACCGGGAAATCAACAACCTTCAGCGTCAGTTGATCAAGAAGAATACCCTCCTGGAACAAACCCTTAAAGAACTGCGGGAAACCCAGGCCATGTTGATTCATGCGGAGAAAATGACGGCCCTGGGTCAACTGGTGGCGGGAGTGGCCCACGAGGTGAACAACCCCATTGGGTTTGTGATCAGTAACCTGCACAGCCTGAAGGAATCTTTTTCCGATCTTTCTACGGCCTACGGGGGCCTGGAATCTCTTTTTCTGGAAAAGGTGGGAGAGCAGGGGGGGCAGGTCCTCGACGCTTTGCGGGAGGCGCATGATCTGGAATTCGTTCTGGAGGATTTTCCGGATCTGATCAAAGGGTCCCTTGAAGGCGCCGTGCGGGTCAAAGAGATTGTTCAGAATCTGAGGACCTTTTCCCGTCTGGATGAGGCCGAGCGAAAGACCGTTGACGTGGCGGAAAACCTTTGTTCCACCCTTTCTCTCGCGGATTCGGAACTGCGAAAAAGAGGGATACGGGTTCATCTGGAACTGGACCCTCTCGATCCCCTGGACTGTTATCCGTCGGACCTGAATCAGGTGTTCATGAACCTCATTGTCAATGGGGCCCAAGCCATGGCGTCGGGCGGAGACTTGACCATTCGTGGGCGGCAGGATGAAGAATGGCTGGTCCTGGAATTTCAGGACACGGGTCCCGGCATTCCCGAAAATATTCGAGATAAGATTTTTGATCCTTTCTTTACCACCAAACCGGTGGGCAGCGGTACCGGCCTGGGGTTGAGCCTGGCCTATCAAATCATCACGGATAAGCACAAGGGTTCCATCACGGTGGATTCAGAGGAAAACCAGGGCGCCTGCTTTCGCCTTCGGCTTCCCAGGCATCAATGTTCCGAAAGTATCGAAGCGCCATGTTAAAACACACGTGAGTATTTTTTGATGGAGGTGAATTTGTTTGGATTCCGGCTGTTTGTCAAGCGCCGCGATAGATACTCATAAGCATCTGATCAAGCATCCATGTCTATATCGGGATAATGTTTCGCCATGCACTCAGGGCAGATGCCGTGGGAAAAAAGCGCCCCTGATCTCTTGGAGACATAGGCTTCCACCTGTTCCCATTTTCCGGCATCGTCGCGTATCTTTTTGCAGAAGGAGCAAATGGGGAGTATCTTTTCCAGGTTCTGGATATGATCCACTGCCTTTTGCAATTCCTGCATCTTTGCCAGAAGCCGTTCCTGGATTTCCACCATGCGCTGTCCCACCTGTACCCGGGCGCGAAGTTCGTCGGGATCGAAGGGTTTGACCATGTAGTCGTTGGCGCCGACCTCAAGCCCGGTGATGATATTCTCCTTTCCCTGTTTGCTGGTCAAAAGAATAATGTAAGGCGGGCGTTCCGTTTCAACCTCCCTGACCCGGCGCACTACCTCCAGACCTTCCATCCCCGGCATGATCCAGTCTAAAATAACCAGCGGCGGGGCATTCGTCTGTTGCATGATCCACCATGCTGTCTCCCCGTCCGTGGCCTCGATGGGTTCATATCCCCACTTCTCCAATATCCCACTGAGCAGGGTTCTCGACGTCAGGTCATCTTCCGCAATGAGAATTTTCATTTGTTTTGATTCTCCCTTATCGGTTATCAAAGTCCTTGATTTTCCGTTCCAGTTCTTTTTTTAGGGCTTCAAAAGCGGTCTCCAGTGTACTCAGATGTTTTTCAGCGGATGCCGGGTCCTTTGCCCTTCCGGCCTTTTCAATCTGAAAGGCCGACCCACGTGCCGTCTCCGCCCCCATATTGGCCATGGCGCCCTTGATGGTGTGGGCCTGACGCTCAATCGCCACGCTGTCCTTTGCCGCGATATATTCTTTTAACATCGCCATCTGCCGGGGCATGTCGTCCAGAAAGCCGATCATTACCTTACGCCCGAGCGCTTCATCTCCCATCACCCGTTTCATGAAACTCTCCGAATCGAATACCGCATTTCCGTCGTCCGCCCCCCGCCCTCCGACTTCCGACTTCCCACCTCCGTCCTCCGACCTCTGACCTCTGACCTCTGACCTCCGACCTCTGTCTTCCGACCTCTGACCTCCGACCTCCGGCAACCATCGGCTCAGAACATCGGCCAGTCCCTGGGGGCTGATGGGTTTGGCCAGGTAATCGTTCATCCCGGCTTCGAGGAACCTTTCCCGGTCGCCTGAAAGGGCATGGGCGGTCATGGCGATGATGGGCAGGTTTCGAATTTCCATATTCGTGCTTCGAATTTTCCGGGTAGCGGTGAGCCCGTCCATCTCCGGCATCTGGATGTCCATGAGGACCAGGTCGTAGGGGATGGTCTCGAGGGCTTTTAGGGCCTCCAAGCCGTTTTCCGCCGTGTCGGTTTGCAGGCCCAGTTTTTCAAGGATGCCCAACGCTACCTGCCGGTTGGTGATATTGTCCTCCACCAGAAGGATGCGTGCCCCGGTTACGTTTTTCAGTCGCTTGAGTTCCCGGGTTGAATGGCGCGTGACAAGGGGTTTGGGTGTGACATTCCGGCCGATCATCACCTGGTTCAGCACGTCAAAGAGATCCGAATGGCTGACGGGTTTGGTGAGATACCCTGAAAAGCCTAGTTCCCGAACCCGGCGTGCTTCTCCCCGGAACCCCACGGACGTCAGGAGTACCAGGGGCACGTCCGTGAACCGTGCGTCCGCCTTGACGGCCCGGCAAAAGTCGGCCCCGTCCATGCCGGGCATATGCATATCCACCAGGACGATTTTAAAGGGGTCTTTCTCCGCCAGCCCATCGGCAAGGGCCTGAAGCCCCGCTAGGCCGTCGTCTGCTTCCACGGGCCGCATGCCCCAGGCGCCCAGGCGCAGGACGAGGATTTCGCGGTTGGTGGCATTGTCATCCACCACCAGGATCCGGCGCCCCCGGATCTCAGCCGGTCCAGGCAGTTGAATTTTCGCTTTCCCGGGTTGTAGGGCCAGGGGCAGGCAAAACCAGAAAGTGGCGCCTTGGCCTTTTTTGCTCTCCACTCCGATCCGGCCTCCCATACGTTCCACCAGCAGGCGGGTGATGGCAAGTCCCAGGCCCGTGCCGCCATACCGGCGGGTGGTGGAGGCATCGGCCTGGGTAAATTTTTCAAAGATCGATGACATCCTGTTTTCGGGAATGCCGATCCCCGTATCCCGAACGGTGAACCGCGGGGTCACCGATTCGTTATCCTGGGATTCAAGGGCTACCCGAACCGCTACCTCGCCCTTTTCGGTAAATTTGATGGCGTTGCCGACGAGGTTGGTGAGGATCTGCCGCAGACGTCCGGGGTCGCTCCGAAGCAGGGCCGGAACCTCGGGATCGATGCCGCACAGCAGTTCCAGACCTTTTTCGTGAGCGCGCGGGGCCAGGGTCGAGATGAAATCGTCCATGAGGCTGTAAAGATCAAAATCAAGGGTTTCCAGGTCCACCTTTCCCGCTTCAATCTTGGAAAAATCCAGGATTTCGTTGATGATGGTCAGCAGGGCTTCTCCACTCTTGTACACGAGTTCAGCATAGTAATGTTGCTGGTCCGTGAGGTTTTCATCCAACAGAAGGCTGGTTATGCCGATCACGCCGTTTAAGGGCGTTCGGATTTCGTGGCTCATGTTGGCCAGGAACTCGCTTTTGGCGCGGTTGGCCTCCTCGGCGGCCTGCCGGGCGGCTTTTAGTGTGATTTCCGCTTTTTTGATGGCCGTGATATCCCGAAGGCTTTCAATGGCCCACCGGGGTTGCCCCTGAGCGTTTCGAAGCAAACGGGCCGTTCCCGAAAGATAGAGGCCGCCTTTGAGATGGGGATGGTAGGATTCGGAGATCAGCACGCCGTCTTCCCGCCTTTTGACGGAGATATATTTTTCCAAATAACGTTCATCCCAGGAAAGGGCCAGATCAATGAGGATGGGTCTTCGTTCCCCGTAAAAAGGCAGGGCATGTTCGTAGTCCCCCTTGCCGATGATGGTTTCAGCCGGAATGTCGGTTAATTCTTCCATGGCCCGGTTCCATGCCACCACCTGTGACCGGTTGTCAATGACAAAAAGGGCGTCCGGAAAAAAGTCTATGATCTCAGCGAGCTGACGACGTGATTCTTCCAGTGCCGCCTCGGCCTTTTTCTGATCCGTGATGTCTCTGATGGACTCGATGGCGCCCATCAGGCGACCCTCGTCATCGTAGAGGGCCCGGGCCGTATTGTATAGATAAGCGCCGCCGGGTTTCAGGTGGGGAATAAAGGATTCGGATTCGTAACGCTCTTTATCCCGCTTGACATAGGCGTACATGTGATCCAGGGAATGATCGTCCGCGATCACCAGGTCGATCATCACCGGCCGGCGTTTGTTATAGAAGGGGAGGGCGTATTCATGATCGCCCTTGCCGAGCATCTCCTCCGCCTTGACCCCGGTCAAGTCTTCAATGGCCCGGTTCCAAGCCACCACCCGGCCTTCCCGGTCGATGACAAATGTGGCGTCGGGTAGAAACTCGATGATCTGGTGGAGCCTGTGGTGGGATCCATGAACTTTGATCTCCGAGCTAGAGAGCAGCCTGTTTGCTATCCACAGACCGAAAAGACCCAGAAGGCCGATCACTACATGGGCGGTCAATAACAGGGCCCTTTGCCGTTTCATTTCCTCAAAATGGGGTCCAAGGGGAACCGCAAGGCTGATGCCGCCCCGAATGTCCCCTTCCCGGTAGCCCTGGTGGCCGTGACATTTCAGACAGGATCGTTCGGTATAAAACGGTCGCATGAATCTTAGAAACGGTTTCCCTTCAATGGTCTCAATTGAAATCACTTCCGGGGCGCCGGACTCAAAGGCGTGAAGGGCCTTGCTTTCCCAAATATCCGGGGCGTTTCCCGGACGCAGGGGGGTCAGGCTGGTGATGTGGCCTCTCAGCCCGTACTGCGCCTTTCCCATCTCATGGACCTGGCGCGTCATGTAGGCCGGATTGACCAGGGTTAGATTTTGGCCTGACGTGGTGACCAGGTCCCGGTTGGGAAGATGGGCCAGATATGGATTGGGAGGGGTTTTTTCAGAGGGGTGGACATATACCCCCCCTTGCTGGGCTACCCACCTCCGATAGACCACGTCCTTGTTGAAACTGGATTGGGCTTCGGATTCGGCCAGGGACATCATGGATTGTTTTACTTGAGTCCAGTTCCAGTAGCAGGAGACAACCACCAGACCGGTCCAGATGAGGGCGGCAATGATGACCACCTTGGTGGAGGATGTCCACCCATCTTGGTTTTTTCGAAACATGGCTTTTTTGGGTTCCTTGAATCAATTACCCAAATCGAATTCGGGATAGTACTTCTTCAGGCACTCAGGGCAGATGCCGTGGCTGAATTCCGCATCGGAATGTTCCCCGATATATTTTTCGATCCGTTGCCAGCTATCGTCATCATCCCGTATTTTCTTGCAGTGCGAGCATATGGGAATGATGCCGCGCAGGGTTTTGATTTCATCCAGGGCGCTTTGAAGATCACTGTTTAATTTTTGTAAATGGATATTTTTCTCCTGAAGATCCTTTTGAAGATTTCTGAGCGTCAGATGCGTCCTGACGCGGGCCAGCACTTCTTCCGTTTGAAAGGGCTTGCTGATATAATCCACGCCCCCCGCCCTGAACCCTTTCATTTTGTCGCCCACTTCATCCAATGCGCTGATGAAAATCACCGGTATGTCTTTGAGGCGCGCATCCTCTTTCAGGGTTTCGCATACCTGGTAGCCGTTCATGCCGGGCATGAGGATATCCAGGAGGATGAGATCAGGCACCTCTTTTTGTGCCGCTTCAAGGGCAATTTCACCGTTCAGGGCCGGTCGAACCCGGTATCCTTCAGCTCCCAGGGCCTCCGCCAGGATTCTGAGATTCATTTTGGTGTCGTCCACCACCAGGATATTGCCACAACTTTCGGCCATGATGTCATTACTCCTTTTATGCCCCTTTTATCAGGGACAGAATGGTTTTATATTCGAATTCATGGGCCAATTCCCTAAACTTCGCTCCGAGAAGAGGGTCATGCCCGGCTACTTGGACGATCAACGGATCAATGGCTTCCATGTCGGCACGTAGCAATGCGTCTTTAAGCTGCTTCTGTAACGGGGCTGGAACCGTCCTGAACCGCCCCATCCAGCTCTCCGGGCCGGTGGGCGCAGGTTCGCTTATGGGGTCGTGATCCGTTTCATGAATCCAGGGAATCCCCAAATGTATTTTCAGAGGCACATGCATATCCGACTCTCTGAGGGATCGGACTTTATGGATACAAATGTCAAATCTGAACAACGACCCTCGGCCGAGGTTGCTTTCCACTGTGATATGGCCGCCCATCAGTTCAATAAACCGTCGGCTGATGGCCAGTCCCAGTCCGGTGCCTTCGGTTTCCAGGCGACCGGCTTCCGCCTGTTCAAAGGGGTCGAAAATTTTGCTGAGTTCTCCGGGGGCGATCCCTTTGCCGGTGTCTTCCACTTCAAAAACAAGACTCGGCAATTCGTTTTTGTTTCCGAGCAGTTTGCCGTTGTTTTTCTCCATGTCCATTCGCAGGGTGATGCGCCCCTTTTCCGTAAACTTAAAGGCGTTGTTCAGGAGGTTGATGAGCACCTGCCGGAGTTTGATCGGATCACAACGGATATACCGGGGGGCCTTTTTACCCCGTTCGAAGAAAAAGTTCAGTTGTTTTCGATCGGCCTGGATTTTAAACATGCTTTTCACTTCGTTCAGCAGTCCGTCAAGATTGAAATCAGCTTCCTTCAGGGTCTCTCGCCCCGCTTCGATGGTGGTAAAATCCAGGACCTGATTGATCAGGGCGAGGAGATGTTCGCCGCTTCGGCGGATAATGTCAAGATGTTCCATGTCATGGGAGGAAAGGGCACTACTTCGGGCCAGGAGCTGGGAAAATCCCAGAATGCCGTTGAGTGGGGTGCGGAGTTCATGGCTCATGTTGGCCAAAAATATACTTTTGGCCTGGTTGGCCTTTTCCGCCGTCTCCCGGGCCTCTCGAAGACTGGCATCATCATCATCCCGTTTCTTGACGAAATAGGCAACGGATTGGGCCATGTCGGCGATTTCGTCTTTTCCATCGCTGGGAATGGGAAGGGGATTTCCCTGAACATGGGCCTTCATCACCTGTTTAAGGGTCAAAATGCGACCGATGACCGAATGGCGGATAAACAGAAAAATCAGTATGGCGCTCATGAGGATGACCGCGGGAATCACCAGGAAGAGTCTTCCAATCCATTCTATCTCATCCGTCGCTTTTTGGCTTTGCCGGCGGATCGTTCCGGAAATGGTCAAGAATACCCGTTCGGTCTGTTCGACCAGTTCATCGGATAAAAATGCATTTTGGATCAGCTTGTCCTGAATGCGTGTTTTCTGCTTCAAATGGCGTTTCGTCAGGACCAGCAGCCCTTTATCTCCCAGGCCGTAACGCGCCAGTATCCGGTAATAGCGCCGTAAAGTACCGGTCTCAAGGGATTTACGCTTGCCGGCGTCATCAATCATTGTTTTCAGATCAAGGATCTGGCTTTCATATTCTTCCAGCCTTTGGTTGTCCGAAATGTTCGGCATGTCCCGCAACAGGCTGAATGTCTGAATGAACATCTCGCGAACGGGACGAGGGCATGTTTCAGCCTCCGGTTCCTTTGCGGTGATCAGCGTATCCATTGTTTGCCGCATATAAATGGAGAGTTGAAGGATGCGCCGGTCAAGTTCCATATCGGCCATGATCAGGTTCACGAGGCCCTGAATATTTTCAGAAATCTGTTGAGATCGTTTGGCCAAAACCAGGGTCTCATCCATCCCGGCCGCTTTTATGTCGGCAATGAGGGTCTGGATTTCCTGTAGGTTTGTCGCCATGTTCAACGACAGGGATTCAAGGAGAAGCGGACTCTTGGTCAGAACGAGATTCGATGTGGCGGAGATGAGCCCCTCGGCTTCTTTTGCCAGTTTGGAGGCGTTAATGAGCAGGGGGAGCTGTTGTGCGGAAATAGTCTGAAACAGGCCCGCGAACTTGTCAAAATAGCGTTTGGAAACGCCGCTCATAACAAACGCTACCAGGATGATCAATACGAGTCCCAGGCTTACATTGAAAGAGATTCCGGAGAAAATGTTTTTTTTAAGGCCGCGCATTTAATGACCTTTTTTCCAGTAAACCGTGTCCAGGGGCGACATCAATCCCCAGATGCTTTGGTTGGTCCCCCCGAGGTCCTTGTGGCAGGCGATGGCAAACAGGGGTTGAAAGATCGGGTAAACCGGAAGCTCATCGGTGATGATCTTCTGGAATTGCCGGTACAGGGCATAGCGTTTTTCAAAATCAGGTTCCGAACCGGCCTGTTCCAGGAGCGCGTCGACTTTGGGATTTTGGTACCCCTGGGTATTGGACCATATCGTGCCTTTGCGGATATTGTTGCTCAGATAGGTGCGGTGAACGCCGATGACCGGGTCTCCCCAGTTAAAAACATCATCCAGGGAGAGATCAAAGTCCCAGTTGGACACCTTTTCGGCCCATTCAACGAAGTTTTTCGGATGATCGATGATGGCTTCCACGCCCAGCTTTCTAAGTAAAATCTCGCGCAGGTATCCAAGCATTTTCTGGTTGCTGGCCGCTCTATCGGGAATGTAGGTCATGTGAAAGGTGAATCGTTTGCCGGAATCGTCGCGGGGATATCCGGCCTTGTCCAGCAAACGATTGGCCTTTTCAAAATTCTGTTCGTAAAGATGGACATCGGATGAGTAGAAAGGGCTGCCCGATGAGATGGGGCCTGTTTCGACGAGGGTTTCCCCTCCAAAGAGTGCGTTGATAATGAATTTGCGATCAACGGTGTAGGCAATGGCTTTTCGAACCCGAACATCATCAAAGGGTTTTTTTTGCAGGTTGAAGGCCAGCCAGTAAATGGGTCCGATGCCCTTGAAACCGTTTCGGTCCACCGTCAGGTAATCCAGGCTTCGCAGGTGATTGAATTCATCCAGGTCCTGAAAGCTCACCATCATGTGAATATCCCCGGTTTCCATGCCCATGCCTTCTTCCAGGGTATTGCGGATAATCTTGATGGTCAGGCGATCCATATAGGGACGGCCTTTGATGAAGAAATCCGTGTTTTTCACAAGCCGGATCTCCTTTCCGGGAACAAAGGCCTCCAGCTTGAAGGGACCGGAGCCGATGGGCTTCATATTGGCGGGATGGTTTTTGACCTTTTCCACGCTGCCATACACATGCTTGGGAAGGATGGGCAGAAGGGCCGGCGACATGGCCGGCAGAAGGGCCGGATGCGGTTTTTCCAGGTGAATGACCACTGTGTAGGGATCCGGCGTGTCCACTCGCGTAACCGGCGCCATCATGGACTGAAACGGGTGCAGGGCCTTTACGGTCATGATGGAAAAGGCCACATCCTCGCTGGTAATGGGTTTGCCGTCATGAAACCGGGCGTTTTTCACCAGATGAAGCGTTACCGTCAATCCGTCTTTTGAGATGTCCCATTTTTCAGCCAGGTAGGGATGGGGATGCCACTCGTTATCGAATCGAACCAGCCCGGCAAAGATCTGGGCGCCCGGAAAAGCCGTGGCCAATCCCGACTGAATAGCCGGGTTCAAATGGTGCGGGGACGCATAGAGACTGACCACCAGTTCTCCGCCGGGGGAAGGGACGGCGGCTTCCGGTTCCGCGGCGCCGGCGCCAAAGGGCATCCATAAAAGCAATAATGCGACGATTGCGTAACCGAGGAATCGAAGGTTTTTTTTAAGGGAGGCGGTCATGATGTACTCCTTATCCATTGGCGTGTCGATGTTATATCTCTCAAAAGTCCGGTCGGACGGGTCCTGTCCCGCCGGCCCGCCTGCAGATTCGTAATCTCCACGAGGGGCGGGAGCGATTTTAACCGCCGAAGTACCCCTTGGGCACCACCACGATCCCCCGGGGGGTTACCGTAAACCGTTTGCGGTCTTCTTCGGGGTGATATCCGATTTCCAGGCCTTGGGGGATGATATTGTTTTTATCGATAATCGCCTTTTTGATTCGGCAATGTCGTCCTACCACCACATTGTCCAGAATGACCGATTCATCCACGGTCGCCCAGCTTCTCACCACCACACGATAGCTCAGTACGCAATCCCGGACAATGCCGCTGACGATGCACCCCGGCGCCACGATGGAATCGAGGGCCTTGCCGACCCGGAAACCATCCTGACGTTCATTGGCAAAGACGAATTTGGCGGGTGGGGCCGGGATCAGGTTGGTGTGAATGGGCCACTTTCGGCCATAGAGGTTGAAATGGGGGTCCAGTCCCGTGAGATCCATGTTGGCATTCCAGTAGGCATCCAGGGTTCCCACGTCCCGCCAGTAAGAAGAATCACGCATCTTAGGTTCCAGCTTCTCTTCCCGGATGCCGTCTTCCCGTGTGACGTGGACGTAGTCTTTGATCTGGTTGCACCGGTTGTAAGGATAGGCGTACACCCGATGGGTTTCCAGGGAAGAAGGGATGATGCCTTTGCCGAAATCTTCCTCCAGCTTCGATTGAAGGAGCTCCAGAAGGGTTTCCGTTTCAAAGAGATAAATTCCCATGGAGGCCAGCACATGGTGGGGATCGCCGGGTATGGTCTGGATATTTTCCTTGGGTTTCTCCTGAAACCCTCTGATTCGGAAATCATCATCCACCTGCGCAACCCCCATTTCAGGGGCCAGGTCTTTACCCGCCTCCAGAAGGGAAAGGGTCATATGGGCCTTTTTTTCCAGATGGTATTTCAGCAAAAGGCCGTAGTCCATTTTGTAAATATGATCACCGGAAAGGACCAGGACGTGCTGCGGTTTAACCTGTTTTATGAGATAAATATTCTGGCGGATGGAATCGGCCGTTCCCATGTACCAGTCGGGCCCGGTCCGCTGCTGGGGGGGGACGATTTTCAGGAAATGGCCGAATTTATGGGAGAAAATATTCCATCCCGCTTCAAGATGTTCATTGAGGGATTGGGATTTGTACTGGGGAAGAACGATGATCTTGTAAATCTGGGAATTGACGCAATTGGTCAGAGTGAAGTCTATGAGTCGATATATGCCGCCGAAGGGAACAGCGGGTTTGGCTCGATCCCGGGTTAGGGGCATCAGTCGCTCTCCCCTGCCGCCGGCCATAATGAATGCCAGGGTATCTTTCATTTGATTACGCTCCTTCGAAAAATTCTATACAAAACAACCTTTGTCATAGTAACATTACACCCCTTTGGTCAGGCAATGAAATTTTTTTGTTTTTTTAAAGGAAAACAGCATGGGAACTGAAATTTTTCTGATCGCTGTCGTGATTCTTCTGCTTTTCGCAGTTCTCGATCTGGTGGTGGGGGTTAGCAACGATGCCGTTAATTTTCTGAATTCTTCCATCGGTTCAAGGGTGGCGCCGTTTTTTGTGATCATGATCATTGCAAGTCTTGGCATCCTTGCGGGAGTGACCTTTTCAAGCGGAATGATGGAGGTGGCGCGAAAAGGCATATTTCATCCCCAGTTTTTTACCATGCCGGAATTGATGACCATCTTCATGGCCGTTATGCTGACGGACATCCTTCTCCTGGATCTTTTTAATACCTATGGCCTGCCCACCTCCACCACCGTTTCCATTGTGTTTGAACTTTTGGGGGCCGCGGTGGCGGCATCCGCCATCAAGATCATGCAAAGTCCGGATGGCGCCATGGCGCTTGGAGAATATATCAACACGGGAAAGGCCATGATGATTGTGTTCGGCATTCTTCTTTCCATCGTCGTGGCCTTTTGCTGCGGCGCCGCGGTTCAGTTCGTTACCCGGTTGATCTTTACCTTTGATTATCAGAAAAGACTCAAACGGTATGGGGCTCTCTGGGGCGGGGTTGCCATGGCGACCATCGCCTTCTTCATTTTGATCAAGGGGGCCAAGGGCGCCTCTTTTATGACGTCTGAGGCGGTTTTATGGGTCAACACCCATTCCTTGCTGATCCTGGCTTGTATTTTCGTTATTTCGGCGGTTCTGTTGCAGGCGGCCATTTGTTTTTTCAGGGTTAATATCTTTAAACCCATTGTGCTGGTGGGCACCTTTGCCCTGGCCATGGCCTTTGCGGCCAATGACCTGGTCAATTTCATCGGCGTCCCTTTGGCGGGACTGAGTGCCTACAAGACGGCCATGGCCGCGGGAGATCCGCTGAGTGTTGCCATGAGCGCCCTGGGAGGAAAGGTTCACTCCCAGACCGGCGTGCTGCTCATTGCGGGCATCATCATGGTGGCGACCCTGTGGTTTAGCAAAAAGGCCCGCACGGTTACCGAGACTGAGATCAGGCTGGGTCATCAGGAAGAGACCACGGAGCGTTTTGAGTCCATCTGGCTTTCCCGGATCATTGTGAACATGGCGGATGCATTCTTTAAAACGTTAAGCAGCGTTATTCCCCGCAATCTCAGAAAAAATATCGCCAGGCGAATAGACCCCCACAGCTACAAGCCGGCGCCGGTTCCGGGCCCCAAGCCTTCCTTTGACCTGGTGCGTGCATCCGTTAACCTGATGGTGGCCGGCGCCGTGGTCTCCTTTGCCACCTCCATGAAACTCCCCCTGTCAACGACCTATGTGACCTTCATGGTAGCCATGGGCGCCTCTTTTGCGGATCAGGCCTGGGGCATGGAAACGGCGGTCTATCGCGTCACCGGGGTTCTCACGGTGATCGGCGGATGGTTTATGACGGCTTTGATTGCCTTTGTGGTCTCCGGCGCCTTCGCAACCGTTATCTATTTTTTTAAGGCGCCGGGGGTGGCCGGTATTCTGCTGCTTGCGGGATTGGTCATCTGGAACAATCAGAAAAAACACAAGGGCCGCGTCAAGGAAAAAGAGGAGGAACGGGTTTTTAACCTGAAGAAAATCAAGGATGCGCACATGGCCATTTCCAGTACATTTGACCATCTGGCGCACCTTTTGGGCGCCATTCGGGAATCCTTTGACCTGACCTTTGACGCTTTGATTAACCAGGATATTGATGAACTGAAAAAACAGCGGAAAAAAGTCGACCAGATTCAATTGTGGACCAATATTATCATGGCCAACGTTTTCAAGGTGTTGCGTCTTCAACATAAAGGGGACGCTAAAATATCGTACAAATACGCGCAGACCATTAGACGCCTGCAGAAAATATCCGATGGACACAGGGATATCGTGGTGCGGTCCTATAAACATATCGGCAATAAACACAAAGGGTTATTGGATGTCCAAATCGATGAACTCAAGAAGATCAAGATTTGCATCCTGGATATCATTTTGAAGGCGGAAACCTCTTTTACCCGGAAAGAAATCGTGGATTACCAGAACATCGTTGACCAGTATCTGTACATGCGAAAACTGGCGGATCAGTTCAACCAGAATCAGATTGAAAGGATCAGGACCGAAGAAAGCAAAACACGCCTCAGCATTCTTTTCTATGCCATTGTGGGGAACTGCATCATGATCGGGAAGCAGAACATCAAATTGCTTGAGATTTTCAATGAATCTTTCAAGTTCGACAAGCATTTGAGCAACTCCTATTACAAAATCGACAGTCAATAGGGTGAAAGTTTGCGGGTCGCTTCCGCTTCAATCGCAGATCTCCCGGAAGTTGCAGTAATGGCAGAGCCTGCTCTTTTGCGGGGTAAAGACCGTTTTGTCCTTGGGAATGTTTTTCTGTATATCCTGACAGAATTTGTTCATATCGGCTGTTTCTTTTCTGACCTGCTTTGCGAATGCCTCAATGTCGGATGGTTTTGCCGTGATTTTAATTTCTTTGTACCCAGGATACAGGTAGGCGACAATGGGAGAGATTTTGTCAGGATCCTTCTCGAAATGATAGCAGGCCCAGGCAGTGTATCCCACCATCTGCCGGTGATGTTTTGCGGCGTCGGGCTTTCCGGTTTTCCAATCCATGATGAAGAGTTGGTCCTCCACCGGGAATAGAAAATCCACCTTGCAGTAGGCCTTTGTGCCGCTGATTCGGGTTTCTCCATATCCGGGGGGCTCGATGAGCCATTCATCTTTATTTATTATCGCATGGTCAATCAACCAGGGAAACCGATCACTGTTTAAAAAACTTGCAAGGGAGATTCGAACTCTCTCAAAAAGATTATCCGAGCTGACGGATTTCATTTGGCCGTAATAGACTTCCTGAAATGTTTTTGCGTGAACATAGGCTACGGTTTTTTTTCTTGCATAGTCAAAAAAACGTACTTTGTCGATGGCTTTTGCTGTTTTTTGCAGTCTCTCCAAAAGGGTTTTGTTGACGTCGTGGACAATATTTCCGATTTCAAGGGGGATGGATGTCATGTTTTTCAGCGCAAGGATCTTTTTGACGGGGTGGACCGGATCATATTTGGCATAGTAGTTGTAGTAGTATTGCCGCTTGCAGGTTTCAAACAGGCTGTATCGGCTTACCGACCAGCCCAGTTTTGGGGAAAAGGTAAATCGTTTCATGGATTATCCGGTGTCTGGGGTTTTAGATTTTAAGTTTTACGTTTTTCTACCAATGAATTCCTGTTGTTATTAGTGAATATGGTTTTCCAGCCAGTCCTCCACATGTGCCAGCACCTGATCATGCTCCGGCTCGTTAAATATCTCGTGATACAACCCCTCATAGATTTTCAGGGTTTTGTCATGGGAATGGACTGCGTCAAAGAGCATTTGAGCGCCGGCCGGGTCCACGAGCCGGTCCGCGCCGCCCTGAAGCAGCAGGATTGGAAGGGTAATCCGGGACGCCTCTTCCGGGAAACGCCGCATGGCTTTGAGGATCTCCGCCGCCAGCCGGGCCGTTGTTTTTCCCGTATAGACCAACAGATCCTCCACATAGGCCCGCACCACCGCCGGATCACGGCTGACGCCGTTGACATCCAGTCCGATGAGCCCCATTTTGGGCATCAACACCGAAAACGCCCTGCCCGCAAAAATGGTAGCTGATGAAATGCCGTCCGGAATCTTGATGACCCCGGATCCGGAAAGAACGGCGCCCGCAAATGCTTCCTGGTGATCCGGCAGAAAAACGGCGCTCACCAGACTGCCCATGCTGTGACCCACCAGAAAGAGGGGGGGGGCTTCATGTAAGGATCGGACCTTGTCCAGAAAAGCCGCCAAAATTCGGGTATAATATTCAAATCGATCAATATATACCCGTTTGCCATGGGATTTTCCATGACCCGGCAGATCGAACCCATAAACCCCGTAACCCAGGGGGACAAACCGGTTGACCAGGTTCATGTACCGTCCGCAATGTTCGGCGAGCCCATGCACCAGCAGCAGCACGGCTTTGACCGGACCTTCGGGAAGCCAGCACTGATAAAAAATCTTTTCATTGCTGTGTGGGTTCAAAAACCCTTTTTCATGGTTCATGCCACCCCCTGGTGAAACAAACTTCATTACTTCTTGATAAGAATATAAAAATAAGGGGCGAGGCCCATTTTTGGCCTGCCCCTTTTATGAAGCGCCCTTGAAGATTACAGGGTTCTGAGGAAATCCACCAATTCCTTTTTCTCCGGGGTGGTGAGATTAAGTTCCTGGATCAGGTTAAAAAATTCCACGGTATCTTCCAGCGTCATCAAACGCCGATCGTGAAAATAGGGCGGCGAGTCCTTGATGCCTCGGAGGGGAAAGGTCTTGATGGGTCCGTCAGCCGATGCCATCCGACCATTGATCATGCGGGGTTTGAAGAAGCGTTCCGCCTTGAGGTTGTGCATTGAGTTATCCGTATAGTAAGGCGCTGGATGACAAACGGCGCACTGGGCCTTTCCGAAAAAGAGTTCCTGGCCCTTCAACTCCGATTTTGTGGCTTTTTTCGGATCCAGCTTGCCGTAGATGTTCAGCTTGGGGGCGGGGGGGAAGTCCAGAAGGGCCTGAAATTCGGCCATAAAGTGGACCTGGCTTCCCCGGTCCAGGATATTGACGCCCTTTTTGGTGCCGATGACCGGATCTCCATCAAAGTAGGCGGCCCGTTGCTCGAACTCGGTAAAGTCTTCCACGGACTTCAAGGCGCGCTGGCTTCCGAAAAGCCGTTGGACGTTTACACCTCGAAGTGTCGGGGTATCCAGTCCGTGCCTGAACTCCTGGGGCCGAATGTCCCCCACCAGATGGGTAGCTGAATTGGTGTGTCCGTTCACATGGCAGTCAAAACACGTCACCCCCCGATGGGGCAGCTTCGAGCGCCGATCATCCGTCTGATTGAACTGCTGTTGCGGAAAGGCGGTCAGCAGGAGGCGAAGGCCCTCGATCTGTTTGGGGTTCAGAATCCCGTTAAACAGCTCAAAGTAATTCATCATGTTAACCACCTTCCCTTTGGACACATCCCCCAGGTCCGGCCGGGTGGTCAGAAAGATGGGGGGTGGGTATTCGGGAAGAAAATGATCGGGCAGGTCATAGTCCAGATCAAATCGGGTGAGGTCCCTGCCCTCCAGTTTTTTGATTTCTTCGATATGGTATTTGGGGAACACCATGCCGCCCTCGGGGTGGTTGGGGTGGGGGAGGGGATAAAATCCATTGGGCCAGAGATCTTTTGCCTTGATTTCTTCCGGGGTCATGGCAGCAAGCTGTTTCCAGGTAACGCCGGCGGGCAGTTTCACCCGCACCCCTTCCTGAATAGCCTTTGTTCCGCCGGACATCATCTGACCTTCGGCGGGCCGATTGCTCATGTCATAGCGCTCGTTAAGCAGGTCCATCTGGCGCGCCATGACCTCATCCTTCTGATTTTCCATCCGGGTCATGGTTTTGGAAAATGGTTCCGTCATGACAACGGGGCTGTAACTGCTTTTGACCATCTCTTCGGCAAGAGCTACGCTCGAAATGATCAAAAAAAGGAAAACCCCTCCCAGCACTGCAACGCGGAACCTGGTTTGCTTCTTTTCCATTACGTCATCCTCCTTTCTTTGGGTGTTAAGGTGAAAAACTAACGCTTCCAAGATAAGGAATAGATGTGACGAGATTTCTTGTCAACAGAAAACTGATTTCTCCCGTGAATCAGGTCCTTGCTATCGGCAAAAGCGGCTTTTTTCATCTCATCGCCGATTCGAATCCCGCGGCGACTTTTTCGAGATTTTCAGCCCAATTCAACGCCAAAGGGTCGGCGAACATCACCTGACCCCCAATCTCTTTTGCGATGGTGTTGGCGCTTTTTATTGAAAATTGCGGTTGAACAAAAATAACCTTGATGCTATTTTTTTTGGCCATACCGATCAACGCCTGCAGTTCTTTTGGCGTTGGATTTTTTCCTTCCATCTCGATCGGTATTTGTTCCAGGCCATAGGCCCATGCAAAATATCCCCACGCGGGATGGTAGACCATAAACTGTGTGCCTTCCGCCGAGTCTTTAAATTGCTTGATGAGCTTGAGGTCCAGATCTACCAGCTCACGGACAAATCTCCCATAGTTAGCTTTGTATGTTTCTCCGTGTTGTGGATCAACCTTCAGAAGACCCTCAAGGATATTCCGGGCCTGCAGCATCACGAGGGGCGGCGCAAGCCAGATGTGGGGGTCTTTGATTTCCGTGTGAGCCGCTGTTTTGGCATCCTCCTTTCCCTCATTCTCATTGTGGAGATGGGCTTTCATGGAGATTTTCTCTATTCCCGATTGAGTGGAAACAATCGTCATTTGGGGATTGAAGCCCGCAAATTTTTTCAACCAGTGCGTTTCAAACAGAACGCCTATGGCGAAGTATAGCTTTGATTTTGTTAGGTTGACCATCTGTTGCGGTTTGGGTTCATAGGTTGCGGGGTTGGCGCCCGGAAGCACCATCACGGAAATATCGACCCGGTCGCCTCCGATTTTTTGAACAAAATACTTCTGGGGGAGAATGCTCACGATAACCGGCAGGCGGTCTCCCGCCGGGGCGGGGACCGGGAGAGATATGCTCAACAGGCAGGACAGGGACATGGCAAGCAGAACGATCTTCGATTTCTTTTTCATCGTTTTTCATCCTCCGTTTTAGAATTGTGATTACAGGTAAACCGTAAATCGTGGCATTTTTCGCATTCCTGGAGGGAATGATCCACCAGGAAGTCCTCTTCTATTGCTTTGAATTAACTGAGGTCAAGGTGTTTTTTTTCTTGAAATGAGATTTGAGCGGTTCAAACGTGGGTGGGCGTAAGTAAGGGCAAACCAGTATTTTGCTGAAACTGCATGCAAATGCGACGCTATTTTCATTTGACGGTTTTCTGCATTGTAATTATAATGTAATTACATCAGCCGAAAAATGGAGGCAGATATGACGACCTTAATACGGATTGGAAACTCACAGGGTTTGAGGATTCCAAAGGCCATTATCGAACAAGCGCAGTTGGATGAAAAGGAATTAACATTGAAGGTGGTTGAAGACGGGCTTTTAATCCAGCCGGTCAAAAAGCCGAGGCAAGGTTGGAAAAAACAATTCGAAAAAGCGCTTCAATCCCAAGAATCTGATGCAATGGACCATGAATGGCTGGATGCCCCATTGGTTGATGATGAGGATTGGGAATGGTGAAACGAGAGATTAAGCGGTTTGACATTTGGCTGGTTCAGTTAGACCCTGCCCAAGGTTTTGAAATTAAGAAGACCAGGCCATGTATTGTTGTTTCACCGGATGAAATGTCCCCATTAAAAACAGTCATTGTAGCGCCGATGACTTCCAAGGGGTTCGGTTTCCCGACCCGAATTTCATGTACTTTTCAAGGGAAAACGGGATTGATTTTGTTAGATCAGATAAGAGCCGTCGACAAAACAAGGCTGGTTCGTAAGCTGGGCGCCGTTTCAAGAAGCGTACAGGCTCGAACCATTGATTGTTTGCAAGAACTGTTTGCATTTTGAGGAGAAAATGTGTCGCTGAAATTGAATGAACTCATGCAACTGGCTTTTCGACTGGGGGCCGGCGCGGTTGGGATTATAGGGGCGGGCGATGTTCCTGTTGACGATGATCTGGCAAAGGTTTGCCGGGAAACCCCATGCGAAGCCTATGGACTCTCGCTAAGCTGTCCCCCCCATGTTTCGGGACCCGCCGGCTTTCGAAAATTGATTCGGAAGACGCGCCATGCCGTGGTGATTCGGCTTGATGTCCCCTCTTCGATCATGTTTTCAAATGAATGCAATGAAGTCATGCAACTGCTTCATGAAATCGTTTCGGGTGTGGAGCGGGCAGCCGTTCGCATGGGTTACGCTGAATCAAAGGGCTTTGCGGGTGGGTCATGCAAGAAAATCTTTTGCCGTGAACATGCGGCATGCCGTGTGCTTTCAGGACAGGGGGAATGTCGAAACCCCCAATATGCACGTCCTTCCATGTCCGGGTTTGGCATCAGCGTCTTAAAATTGTTGCAAAATGCCGGAATCCCCATGGACAAGACCCCTGTTCGGGCCGATTACCCTGATGAATCCATGTCATGGGTTGCCGGTCTGGTGATGGTGGGGTGAGGTAAAATTCGGAACCGGTAACCGTTTTTCCCTCTCATTTTTAAATACTTATCCTCTCTCTACCAGCCTGATTTCTTCTTTCGTGAGTTTGTAGAGGCGGTAGGTGAGTTGATTCATGTCGTCTTCAGCCTTGGCGATTTCAGAATCCAATGTCTCGATATCGGCGTCAATTCCCAGCACCTGTTTTATGATGGCCGGGTTGTTCGTCTTGCGGAGTTTGAGGAGGAGTGATATCAACCGGCTGGCATCAAATTTCTGGGTGACATTGGTGCGACGAGCCTTGTGTCGCCATTGGGCCGCGATGAATGTCGCTTCGTCTTCGTCCAGGAAAATACCCTCGATCAGCGCCGCGCCATCGGCCATAACCTTCAACTCGCCGTAATCGTTTGTCACAGTGAGCTTTACCCCCGGACGAAGCATGGGGTTAATTTGTTCCAGGTGGGCTGCCAGTTTCAAATTTCGCTGCAGTTTGGCCCAGGTGGTTAACTCGCGGCCTTTCAATTCGGGTGGGGCGTCTTGTTTAAAGTCTTTCAGCGGTTTGACGTCGGCCCAGAACCAGCCCTCGTCTCGCTTGTCGTCTTCGCATTGAGCGCTTTCAAGTCGTTTGTCGATCATCGACAGAAGATCACGTCGACGGGTGTGCAGGTCTTGCAGGTTCTTTGCTTTCTCGGCCACTTGGGTCTTTTCGTCGTCTGTGGTGTGGGGAATGGGGAGAGGGGCGAGGAACTGGGTTTCGATGTCGAAAAAGCCGCCTGCTTTGGGCCGAGCGATTCTTTGGAAAAAGAAAGAAATCACTGAGCTATTCAACATCCCTGCGAGAAACCACAGGTCGTCGATAGAAGTGGTGAAGATGCTATAGACTCGCTTATCGTTTGCTGCAATTTCTCCATTTTCATCAACCACGCAGAGAACACTTTGGGCTGTCCCTGCGATCATTAGCTTTGGAAGCGGCTGTTTGTCGAGATTCTGATTGCGGCTATAGCGATACCAGTGTTCGTCATTCAGTTTTCCGCCATCTCTTTGGCGTAAGAATTCTTCATATATTAATAGGAATTCAAATGCTTTAGGGAAATCTCGCTCCATAACGTAAGGTTCATACAACTTTGCTTTGCCGCCTTTTGTGTATGGAAAGATGATTCCTAATTCCGTTTTTACTGACTGATAGCGTTTGATATGGTCGCCAGTCGCCAATCTGAGTGTTATCATTTCTTCGACTTCAATTTCATGAGGGGAGCTTTTCCGAACTTGCTGTTTTGGAGAGTGCAGATATTTTCCCTCCGATAGCCTCTCGTTTGCGAATATCCAAAAGGCACCTGAAATCAATCCCTGCGAAATGGATTCGGCTATCGAACCAAGTAGCTCATTTTTTAATGAAAGCGATGCCATCAGTTTTTTCTCTTTTGCTGGAATCAATTGCCAGCTATCTTTCTCCGGCAAGTCATAGAAAAAAACAGCATCCTTCACTTCGCGCCAATCTATAGAGGCGATGCCTTCTTTTCCTTCGGGCGCGAACACACAACGGATGCGGTCCTGGCCGGAGCCGGTGAAAAACTGCAAGGCGGTGTAGGTAATCGCTTCATCAAACACCTGGAAGCTCTTAAAGTCAATCCAACGGTCCAGACTGCGTGTTCGTTTGAGCTTTTGCCGCAGACCTTTGCCATATTCGTTTACCATCCAAACATTTGGGGCAATATATCCCATTTTCCCCTTCGAATTTAGCAATTCAATCCCACGTTCGATGAAGGGTAGGTACATGTCGAAGTTGCCCGTTTGCGTGCTTTCATACAATGGCCCGCCGTTTTCGGCCCTGGCTTTTATCAGGTATCCTGCCACATCTTCCTGCATTTTGCGAAAATTTTGCAGTTTGACATACGGCGGATTGCCGATAACGCAATCAAAGCCGGAGCTTTCGCGTTCATAGACTTCCGGGAAGGCCTCTTCCCAATCGAAGGTATTGACGCGTTCCTGTTCATCTTCGCCGAACAGGTCTCGGTTGATGCTTGCCTGGCGGTAGAAATCATGCCCGATCAGACTGTTTCCACAGCGGATGTTCCGGTCCAGGGAGGTGAGCGGTTGATCCGGCAGGGCCGTATGCAGCCAGAGGGCCAGCCGTGTGATCTCCACCGACTCGGCGTTGATGTCCGTGCCATAGATGTTTTTCGAAAGTACGGCGCGCATGGCGGAATGGGTGTCAAAAAGTCCCATAACGCCGGTTATGCGCTCCGACTCTTTGGCGATCCATTGCCGTTCTTCGTAGAGATACTTGAATGCCTGAATCAAAAAGGCGCCCGAGCCGCAGGCTGGGTCCACGACCCTCAATTCGTCCAGCCGTTGGCGGTATTGCCGCAAGCCCTTTTCATATTCACCAACTATCTTGGCGGAACGGCCATCTTTGCGGTACGCTTCGATCTGTTCATTGCTCACAGTCGAGAACTTGTCGAGGCCAAGTTCTTTGCGGATTTCACACAGCCGGGCGCCCACAGTCTCCTCGACGATATAATGGGTTACCCACTCCGGCGTGTAATACACCCCGTCGCGCTTGCGCTTGGTGATTTCGGTCAGAGATTCCCGGCCCTCGGCGTGGGCTTCCATTACTTCCAGGTCGGTGATGCTCTGCTCAAAGATTCGGCCCAGGGCGGTGAGGGTAAGCGTACGTCCCGCACCGTCATCCGCTGTCCCGAAGTTGTACTTGGCCGAGAAATAAAGCAGGGTTTTGGGATACCGCAGAAGTCTTTGGGTACTCTGCCCCTGGTTCTGCTCACAAAAAACACGGTTCGGAATTTTCAGGATGTCCATTCCCGGGTCTTTCGCAAACAGCCCGCCGTTGAATTTATTGATACGGTCCGCGCCGAAGGGCGAACCTTCCCGCATGGCGGCGAACAACTGCTTGAGCATGTTCCAGGCTTGATTGGATTCCGGATTGTAGAACTTGCTCGCCCCCACCTCGATTAACACGTCGCGCAGAACATTGGGTGGAAAGCCCAACTCGCGGCCCATGTCCTCGCAATAAAGGATGAACAGGCAGCGGTCAAGGATTCGCTGTGTAAATTTGACCAGCCGGCGCAATCGACCCTCCTGATCGTATTGCGGATTGTGTTCGCGCAACGCCTGATAAAGTGTTTCGCGAAAAGCGTGGTATTCACCGTAAAACTCGTTCTCCAAAACTTGTTCATGGGTGATCTGTTCGCCCAAGAGTTTTTCGAGTCGTGATTTTCCACCGGTGGTCAGCAGCCAGTCAGCATGAAGGGTGCGGTAGAAGAGAAACCGCTGAAATAAAGCTTCCGCGCCGTCCCCCAGAAGGGAAACAGCCAGGTCGCCCTCTTCGGGTTTGATGACAAAACGTTGGTATTGCGCCTTGTTGCCGTAAACATAGAGCCTGAATTCGTTCATGTCCGTTGCAAACCCCCAGGTCGGCAGAATCGGGGAAATCAGGCCTGTCCGGGACTCGCGAAGATAGTCGAGACACTGGTCAACGGGCGAGCGGGCGTTGGGACGGCTTGTTTGGGGTTTGTCAAGCCCGGAGCGATCATCCTTGAATTCGCCCAGCACTTGGGGGACTTCCGCCATGTCATCCCGGCCGAAGCAACCCAGCGCCACGTCGGCCGCGCCCGTGCTGCCTCTCTGCCCGGCGCCCTTGACGGGAAATTGTTGCTGGAGGGTGTAGCCGTAATCCCTTTCGCTTTCTCCGCTGGCGCAATAGCCCCAGGTTTGCTTGAAAAACAGATGGATGAACGCTGCTTCCGATGTGGTCTCTTTTTGCCAGTCTTTGTTGGCCCAGGTTTTCAGTCGGACATGAAGGGCTTCCGCTTCTGGAGAGCCTTTAAAGGTTTCATAGTCCTTTGCCCAGATGGAACGAAGATAGGCGGTGCTGAACAGGGGTTGATGTTTTTCCGGCAAAATTGACCTCCATAACGGCAGCGAATCGACTGATGGTTTTTAATCACAAGTCAAATACCCTGTCAATGCTATTATTTCACTTAACTCTCTCCGGGGCCTGAGAGGATCGGGGACGCTTCGACGGACGCCGATGCGTCCCTATCCTGCAATTAAGCGCTTGACAATTCCTGAAGATCTCGAATAAAAGAAAACAAGGTGCCTTTTAGGGCTTAATAGGGAATCCCGTGAAAACCGGGAGCGGTCCCGCCGCTGTGATCGGGGACGAAATCCACGAATGCCACTGTTTCGATAAATCGGAATGGGAAGGTGTGGAGATTAGGTTGATCCGAGAGCCAGAAGACCTGCCTGCGTTATGTTTGAACTCTGCGGTGTTACGGAGTTTCGGCACAATATAAAAAGGGCCAAGAAACTGGGTGCAGCCCTTCAAGTCATTAGGCTTGAAGGGCTTTTTTTATGGGCGGCTGAGTTTTGCCGATGCTTTTTCAGGTCTTTAATTTAGGGAGGGAATGTTATGAAGACGGGCGTTATTCTTTACGTGGTCGGTGAAAACCTTATACGGGAAACCACCGACATTGGAACGGAAATCAGGAAAATCGAGCCGAAGACGGATCGTGTGGAGGTGGTGGCTAAAAACGATGGGCATTTTGACATTGCCGATGCCTGGTGGGCGCTCACGGTAAAAGGCATGCAGCGTATTATCTGCATGGTCGGGGAAATCAACGCCGCGGGCGGCCTTCAAATGAAAAATAGAAGCCTCCGATTATGTGGATAAATGACCCAATTCAAATGATCTATAAGCGGGAGTTAATCAAATGATTCTGGGAAAAAATGTGAAAGGCCTTTTGGAAGTTTTCAGCATTGAGGCAAAAAACTTTGAACTATAATGAATCTTGAAAGCCGGCTGGTTCACTGAATTTTTTAATCAGCTGATTGTTCCGCTAATATTTTCAGCGTGTCCGGGCTTGTGAGTTTTTCCAAGCCCGGACATGATTTTTGGACAACCCCATAAGGGGAAAGGATTTTATCGCTTTCTTGCCCTCGAAAACCTCGCTCAACCTCGCGACGAGATAATTTTTAAACAGGGTTTAAGTCATCATGTTTCACTAGGCACGGATTAAAAAAAGGAGGTATACATGTTTGAAACCATTAAGAAACGTGATGGTAGAATTGTTAAATTTGATTCATCCAAAATTACCGGCGCCATCGCCAAAGCCGGGAAAGCCACCGGCGACTTCCAGGAGTGGGAATCCAGACGGTTGACGTTGAGAGTACTGACGCTTGCCCATGAGTTGGGGATGGGCAACATTCCCGAAGTGGAGGAAATCCAGGATGTGGTGGAGCGGGTATTGCTCGATTCTCCATTTTATGAAGCGGCCAAAGCCTATATCCTCTACCGGGAGCAGCATGCTCAGATTCGAAATATCGCCACCGGCGCCAATTGCGACCTGGTGGAACATTATGTTAATCACCTGGACTGGAAGGTGAAGGAAAACAGCAATATGTGCTATTCCCTTCAAGGGTTGAACAATTTCATATCCTCGGAGGTCACTTCAGAATACTGGCTTCACCGCATCTATCCCCCTACCATTCGAAATGCCCACAAGCGGGGTGATTTTCACATTCATGATCTCAGTCTGCTTTCTGTTTACTGTGTGGGATGGGACCTTCAAGACCTTCTCAAGCAGGGATTTAAGGGGGTTGAAGGCAAAGTGGAAAGCCGCCCCCCGCGCCATTTTCGGGCGGCTTTGGGGCAAATCGTAAATTTTTTCTATACATTGCAGGGAGAAGCCGCGGGCGCTCAAGCAGTTTCCAATTTCGATACCCTGCTGTCGCCTCTGGTTCGCCATGACGGCTTAGCCTATTCGGACGTCAAGCAGGCCCTGCAGGAATTTGTTTTTAACATCAATATTCCCACAAGGGTTGGTTTTCAGACGCCTTTTACCAACATCACCATGGACTTGAATCCCCCGGCCACCCTGAAGAATTTGCCGGTTGTCATTGCAGGGAAGGAACGGGAGGCTCATTACGGAGAATTTCAGCCCGAAATGGACATGATCAACCGGGCATTTGCCGAAGTCATGATGGAAGGAGATGCCCGCGGCCGGGTTTTCACCTTCCCCATTCCCACCTACAACATCACTCCCGATTTCGATTGGCATAACCCCAACCTGGACATGGTATGGAAAATGACCGGGAAATATGGGATTCCCTATTTTTCCAATTTTGTCAATTCCGAGATGTCCCCCGAAGACGCCCGCTCCATGTGCTGCCGGTTGCGGCTGGATAACCGAGAGCTTCTAAAACGGGGCGGCGGTCTTTTCGGCGCCAATCCACTCACCGGTTCCATCGGGGTAGTGACCCTTAACATGCCTCGCATCGGCTATCTGGCGCATACCCGAACCGAATTCTTTGAGCGGCTGGAAAACCTGGTGCTTCTGGCCAGGGACAGTCTTTCCATCAAACGGAAAATCCTTGAAAAGTTCACGGAGCAGAATCTCTATCCCTACTCAAAATTCTATTTGCGGGATATCAAAACGGGAACCGGCCTTTACTGGAAAAACCATTTTTCCACCATCGGCATTATCGGCATGAATGAAGCCTGCCTGAATTTTATGGGAGAAGACATTGGTAGTGAATCGGGACGGGCTTTTTCTATTGAAACACTCGATTTCATTCGAGATATGCTCAGTCGATTTCAAACGGAAACCGGCGATATCTTCAACCTGGAAGCCACGCCCGCGGAAGGAACCAGCTATCGGCTCGCCATGCTGGATAAACGGGCGTATCCGAATATCGCCTGTGCAAATGAAGGCTTGGTTGAGGGCGGGGGAGATCCTTTTTACACCAATTCCACCCAGTTGCCGGTCAACTATACGGATGATATTTTTGAAACCCTGGAACTGCAGGACGAACTGCAGACGCGCTATACCGGGGGAACGGTGCTTCATGTCTATCTGGGTGAAAAAATCAGCGACATGGCGGTCATGAAAGATTTGGTTAAAAAAATCTCCGACCGCTTCAAGCTTCCCTATTTTACCTTGACCCCCACCTTCAGCGTATGCCCTTCCCACGGTTATTTGAAAGGGCGTCAACCCCTGTGTCCTCGTTGCAACAGGGAAACGGAAGTGTATTCGAGGGTCGTGGGATATCTGCGGCCCATCAAGCAATGGAATCCCGGAAAACAAGCGGAATTCGGACTTCGAAAATCTTTTAAACTGGCCTCATAATGTTTGGCATTGATCCATGATTGTCGCGGGCATTCAAAAAAGTTCCCTGATTGACTACCCTGGCCTTGTGAGTTGCGTTTTATTCACCCGCGGCTGCAACTTTCGTTGTCCCTATTGTCATAATCCGTCTCTGGTGATCCCTTCCGGAAAAGGAAAACGGGGGCAAATCGCGGAAGAAGAAGTCATGGCGTTCCTCCATCGGCGAAAAGGCCTTCTGGGCGGCGTGGTTATATCCGGCGGCGAGCCGACCCTTCATGGTGATCTTGTCAGGTTCTGCCGTCGCATCAAACAAATGGGCTATCCCGTCAAGCTGGATACCAACGGAAGCCGGCCAAAGGTGCTGGCCGGCTTGATTGAGAAAAGCCTGGTGGATTATATTGCCATGGACATCAAAACCCTTCCCGAAAATTACCCTGTTTACATTAAAAAAGGCGTTGATCCGCAGCCGGTTTTGGACAGCATGCGATTGATTATGGCTTCCGGCAAGCCCTATGAATTTAGAACCACCTGCGCAAAACCCATGATAACGACAAATGGGATTGAAAAAATCGCGCGTCTCATTGAAAACGCCCGTTTATATGTCCTTCAACCCTTTGTGCCTGGAGAAATCCTTTATCCGGACTTTTTTGATGGAAAAAGAAAAAACCTTTACCAGGAAGAAGATTTGAACCGATTTCGTGTTATCGCTGAAAAGTGGGTTAATAAATGTTACGTGAGGATATAATTATTACGGTATTTAATTACATTTAGGGAGCTTATATTTACAAGCTCCGTCAGAAAATTAGTTTTCAAAATAAATTTCCTCCAATATCCCGGCATTGAACAAGTTTGATGTATCTGTCTGAACTATTTTTTTAAAAAATTAACTTGACATCCTTTTTGTTTGAATGATAAAAGGCTTCAAGTAGTGTTAGCGGTTTCTAACTTTAGGCGTAGAGATGGTGCAGGAAAAAACAAAGCAACCGGCGGAAAAACCTCTGACTTCCGTCATGGAAGATTATCTGGAGACCATCTTTGATTTGGACCGCCAAAAAAAGGTGGTTCGGGTAAAGGATATTGCCAAACGGCTGAACGTAAAGATGCCTACGGTTACCAGCATGCTCAAGACCCTGAGTAAGCGGGGGTTGGTTTATTACGAAAAATACGAGTATGTGGAACCGACCCAAAAAGGGGCTGAGGTGGGACGTGAAATGAGGCGAAGACACGGCATTTTGGCTCGGTTCCTCACCGAAATTCTGAAAGTTGACGACAAAACAGCCGATGAAGAGGCCTGTAAGATGGAGCATTCCCTGAGCGCCGAAACCCTGGACAGTTTAACGGATTTTATGGCCTTTATACAGGTATGTCCTCGGGTAGGAGAAAACTGGCTCGATCATTTTGCGGAATATCGACGTGATGACTGGACGGCTGAAAAATGTGTTCTCCAATCGGAAGCGTTTTCCTGTGAATTTAGCAAACGGACCCATGGGTTAAAGGAGGGAACATCGTCTGAAAATTAAAGATGCCTAAGGTGCGCATCGTTAAAATACGTTTGGCTTAAACCGTAGTTTTCCCCCCTGATGGATTGATGGTCGGGGCCGGGAATTTTTTTGGGGGTTGTAGTTAGCTATGTCTAACTTATATAGAACTATAAAATATGAAGGGCTGATAAAGGATGCGGAATCCCTGAAGGCCGTTGACCGAAGCATACAGGCTTTGTACGTTGCCGTTCTGTCCCATCTTGACGTGATGGCTTCCATCCGCGGGCCAGGGGAAAAAGACTTGCAAAAGGAAACGATCTTTTGCCTGAATTCTCCCCAATCCCGGGAAAAGTTGCTGAGGGAGGCGCTTCTGGAAGCCATAGAGGTTTTGGAGGAAAGTCGAAAAGCCTTTAAATCCAAACGGCTGGAGATGCTCCGCAGGAAGCTTACCAAAGCACTGATCGATTTCGATCGGTAAAAAGAAAGGGAGGGTCTGTTGATGAAAAGCATGAAAATTCGAAAACCTTATGTCAAGGCCATGAAAAAACTTTGCAACCCCCTTGATGAAAAACCGGATTCCGGATGTCTTTCCATACTCAAGTTCTGGGAAATCGAATCGTTTTTCAAGTGTCCGGCGGTGGGCATATGTCTTACCCTTTCGGAACAGAAGCAGATACTCAAAAAGGCGGGAGTTTCTTTCAAAGGGAAGAGCCCGTTTGAAATTCATGAGATTCTGGTGGGGTGTTCCGAAAATGAAAACCGCTTATCCAGGCAAGTGGATCGGCGGATGAACCGAAAGTACTGTGCGGAGATCGAGCCTTTGTTGAAGTTGAATGAAAAGGTCTTTATGGGGCACTGGGCGTCCTGTTTTTTCGGCGGCGAATTCGCCGGGGTTTTCTGGGCCGCCGCCACGAAGCCTGATCTTTCCGCCGAATCCAGGGGCCTGATTTTTGGAGACATCCATATGGCCATGCACAAAAACGTGGAACACATCGCCCGCATAAAGCAGCAATTGGCCTTTTACCGGGAAGAGGCCGTCAAAATGAACGTAAAGGCAAATGAAGCTGTTCGGACCCGGAGAAATCTGCAAAAAGAAAATGCGAAACTACAGCGGGATGGGGATGATTTGCGCAGGCAGCTGGCCGTCCGGGAAGAGGATATCAACCAATTGAACCAGCTGCTTTCAAAAGAGAAATCCAAAATTGCAAGCCATGCCCCGGAAAGGGAAAAAAAGTGCATGGGGTGGGATTTATCGCATTACAGCAAGGCCATGAAGGAAAAGGACGCCATGTTGGCGGTGTTTATCCGGAAAAACCGGCAGCTTTCCGATGCCCTTAACAAGGAAAAGGCGGCCGGTATTTCCCTGAAACGGGAATTGAAAATGCTGGTGCATGCGCCGTTTCGGGCCGAACGTTGTGACAAAACTTGTCCTTCATACGACCTTTGTAAGAGACGAGTTCTCATGGTCGGTGGACTTACAAAGATGGCAGCTCTGTATCGGGATGTCATCGAAGGGCAAAACGGCATTTTTGAGTACCATGACGGCTATATGCAAAAAGGCGCCAAAACGCTTGAAAGCCGGGTCAGGCGGGCCGACATGGTGCTTTGCCCCGTGACCTGCAACAGCCACGCGGCCTGCACTCTGGTTAAAAAGCTGGGGAAAAAGCATAAAAAGCCGGTCCGTCTGCTGGCCGGCGCCAGTTTGAGCGCCGTGGGCGAGGCCCTGACCGGGAAGGGGGGGGGCGTCTATGCATCGGGAAACTGAACCATCACGGGTTTTGGAGTGGGCCGTGTTTATTTCGTGCCTTTCAGCCATGGGCGCCCTATTTCTGTTCGGTTCAATGTTTTGAATGAAAGGAGGGAAATGGTTATGACGAAAACGGATCTAAATGAACGCGCAAAAGCGTATTTTGGAAGGGATCTTAACAATTTATTGAGGCAAAAAATTGAGGTGGAAGGCGCTTGGGATTATGAAGTAGCGGATATGCTGCATGTGAAGCACCATCATGTCGGGTTATTGCGGCGCCGGCTGGGCCTTGATCGCACGAGAGGTTTTCCGGGCCGTTTTGATCGGAAATACGGCCCGGGCGCCGTGATGAGGTTTAAGGAAACCATTGAAAATCCAGAAAAAAACCTGACTGATGCGGGTGATTATTTCGGCTTTTCAAGGGAATATGCACGGCAGGTGTACCGAAAACTTTACGGATGTGCCTACGGTGAAAATCACGGAAAATTGAAGACCCTTGAAAAAAAACGACGATTTGAAACGGGATTGTCATGAAACCTATTTCATTACTCCTCAGACGGCCATGCCAAAATGCAGCATTTCTCTGTCGTCCGAGTCTGATCGGGCAAGAAGCAAGTATTCGCAATTTAAGGAGGCATGGCGCCTGCTGCAAAAGAGAACCATGGTGCCTGCGAGGCATTCCTGAAAAGTCTTAGAGGAGGCATTCATGGTTCAAGGGGGCAATCAGCGCTTGCAGGCAGTGTGTTTGGGGGGAAACATTTTCTTAATTGGAGGTATACAATATGAAGAAAAATGTAGGTACAGCTCCTTTTGCGGGAATTTGGTCGGCGGAAAGACGTGCTGAATTCAAATCAAAAGGTTTTGGCGTCATCAATATGGGCTCCAGGCTGAAGGCCAAGAATTCCGTGTCCAAGGATATTGATCGTATTATTTCAGAAAAATTGACTATATATAAAGACTAATGCTTAGTATTGATACTATTTTAGGAGGAATTTGCATGAGTAGCAATTTTCAGGTGCAATGCAAAAAGAGCAACGGGAATTTACACCTAATGCCGAAAGGTGATTTTGACGGTACTTCGGCTTGGGAATTGATCCATTTTATGCGGGACAAATACGATGGAAAGGGCCGGGTGTTTATTGATACCAACCATCTGAAAAAGATGCATGGGTTTGGCTGCAGTACATTTCGATGCCGGTTTCAACAGGGCGGGGTGCCGACTCACCGCCTGTTTTTCAAAGGTGAAAATGGGTTCAAGATGGCCCCGGACGGGAGCAAGGTGCTGGTGGTTTCCAAACAACGCCCTTGTGGTTGCAGTGGAGATTGCGTCCACTGCCGTTGCGCCGTCGGGAAAAAAGCTGTTTTATCGCAACAAAAACCTTGATAATTTTTTTTTGTTGTGATAATTAGATTTCGCTTTTGAAGTTAGGTATTTCTATCGTTATGTTTGTATTGGAATGAAATTCGCAATAACGATATTTAAGAATAAGATCTAATTCGAAAAGGAAGCTGAAGTCGTCGCTCAAGCGAGGAGGAAAGATTCATGACATTGGACCAACTGCAACCGGGAAATAAATGTCGAATTATAAAACTGATGATTCACGATCAATTGGGGCAACGCCTTTTGGACATGGGCGTCTATCCGGGTTTGACCATCAAGGTCATCCGCAACGCCCCCCTTAAGGATCCCATGGAGATATCCCTGGGAGGGTTTTTTGTGAGTCTGCGCCACGATGAGGCCAGGTATGTGGAGGTTTCCCTGTCATGAAGCAGGCTTCCGTCCTGATCGCCTTGGCTGGTCAGCCCAATTGCGGAAAGTCCACGGTGTTTAATGCCCTAACCGGGGCGAGCCAGCATGTGGCCAATTATCCCGGCGTCACCGTGGAAAAGATGACCGGTCGCTACACTCATGACGGCTTTACGGTGGAGGTGGTGGATCTTCCCGGCACCTACAGCCTGACGTCATATTCTCTTGAGGAGCGAGTAACCCGCGGGTTTTTGCTGGAGGAAAAGCCGTCGGTCGTGATCAATGTGGCGGATGCCGCCAATCTGACCCGGAATCTTTATTTGACCCTCCAGTTGCTGGAAATGGAGATCCCTCTGGTGGTTGATCTCAATATGATGGATGTGGCGGAGCGAAGGGGCATCCGGATCGACCCCGAGGAATTGGCCGGGCGGTTGGATTCACCCGTCGTGCAGACGGCCATCAAGACCGGACGGGGTAGAAAGGAATTGCTGTCGGCCATATCCGGGGTCGGCCGTTCCAAAGCCGTCCCCCGGGTCATGCATATTGATTATGGTCCCATGGAACCCTTCATAAAGGAAATTGAAACCAGGCTTTCAAGCGATGTTCCGGAAGTCATGGACTACCCGCTCAGATGGCTGGCCGTAAAAATTATGGAGGGGGATGATGAAACGCTGAAATATATTCAGGACAAGCTCTCGAATCCTGACCCTTTTCTGGAATTTGCGGCGAAAAAAAGGGAAGCCTTTGAATTGCAATTTGAGGACTTGCCCGCCAGGCATATCGCCTATTGCCGTTATCAACATGCCGAGACTATCGGCAAAGCTTGCGTGGCCCCCAAAACGGGCAACCGACGTCCCATGTCCGACAAGATTGACGGGGTGGTGTGCAACCGTTTCCTGGGTCCCATGATTCTGGTGGGTGTTCTCTATCTGCTTTACTACCTGTCCATTGTTCAAGGCTACAATCTGACCAACTACACCTGGCCCCTGCTGGCCAAGCTCAGGAACATCACGGCCGCCCTTGCGCCTTCCCCCGGGTTCATCGAGGTTCCCCTGATCCGCGCCTTTTCCCTCTGGTTCGTGGACAGCATCAATGCGCTCTTAAACTATATCCCCATTTTTTTTATTTTGTTCGGCCTCATCGCCATCCTGGAAGACAGCGGCTATATGCCCCGAATGGCCTTTATTCTGGACCGGCTTTTTTCCAGGTTCGGGCTGCATGGTTCTTCCACCCTTCCCATGGTGCTGGGGGGCATTTATGTAGGGGGATGCGCGGTGCCGGCCGTCATGTCCACCAAGGGAATCCCGGACGAAAGATCCCGGTTGGCCACGATTCTGATCATTCCATTGTTGAACTGTCTGGCCAAGGTGCCGCTCTATGTCCTTTTGATCAACATCTAT
This sequence comes from Desulfatiglandales bacterium, assembly GCA_963662465.1. Classification (GTDB taxonomy): domain Bacteria; phylum Desulfobacterota; class DSM-4660; order Desulfatiglandales; family Desulfatiglandaceae; genus NaphS2. The sequence goes on along the minus strand of OY759599.1, from coordinate 4,550,098 downwards.
TTTGTCGGGCACAAGGGTATGGCCATGTTTTTTATCTCCACCATCAGTTTATTGATGGTTCTGCCCATCGCCAAGCTCCTGACCCTTACGGTGCTCAAAAAAAAGTCTACGGCGCCCTTTATTATGGAGATGCCCCCTTATCATCTGCCCACTGTTCGGGGGGTGTTGGGCCGGGCCGTGGAGCGGGTCTGGCTCTTTGTCCGAAAAATCGTCACCATCGTGGCCGCCGTGGCCGTGGTGATTTTCGTGCTGCTCCAGTTTCCGGGGCTCAGTGAAGAACGGGAGGCCTACTACGCCGGGCAGAAAGAGAGGGTGGTTTCGGACTTTTACCACAAAATTGAGGGGAGCCCCTATGCCGAGCAACTGCAAGGGGAAAACCTCATGAGCCTGGTCCTTTATCAGGACGAATACAAGAACGAAAAAATGGGTGTAAAGGGGAAAGAAGCGTCCCTGGCCTTGAACAAGGAATTTGAAGAAAAGAATCCGGATTTTTTTAAAATCATAAACCCCGGCAAGGATAAGGAAGCCAAAAAGGTGAACCGTGCGCTTAAGAAGCTCTCCAAGGCCAGGAAGAAACTGCTTCGGGAAATCAAAAAGGAAAAGATCGACAACAGTTTTCTGGGCCGAATGGGTCGATTCCTGGTTCCCGTCACCCAATATGCGGGTTTTGACTGGAAGGTCAACGTGGCTTTATTAAGCGCTTTCGCGGCCAAGGAGAGCAGTGTGGCCACCCTTGGGGCGCTTTATGATCAGAGCGAAACAGGGGCCGAGACCCTGGAAGAACGGATGGATGAAGGTGCAACCGGATTTACGTCCCTGCATGCCCTGGCCCTGATGCTTTTCATGGTGCTGTATCCTCCCTGTATCGCAACGGCCATTATGGTGAAAATTCAGTCGGGCTCTATCAAATGGATGCTCTTTTCCATGATTTATCCCATGTTTTTGGGCATCTTCGTGGCGACCCTGGTGTTCTCGGGGGGAAGCGCCCTGGGATTGACTGGAACTGAAGCAATGGTTGCATTTTTCGGGCTTGCCCTGGGTTTTACCGTCATGATGGGTTTTGTCAGAAAAACCCCTGATTTAAACTAAAAAGAAAGGAGGTGAAAGAAATGAAAAGGGTGTTTTTAATAATGTTTCTATCCGCTGTTTGCGTTCTCACGGCGGGTCTCGGTTTTGCCCATACGCCCCTCTGTTCCTGCTATGACAACGGGGATGGCACCATTACCTGCGAGGGCGGTTTTTCAGACGGCTCTTCGGCCGCCGGCGTTGCGTTGCGGGTGGTGGACAAGCCCGGAAAAGTTTTGATCGAGGGCAAGATGGATGAGGACAGCGAGTTTACGTTTAAAAGGCCTTCCGGCCCCTTCAAGGTCCAGTTTGACGCGGGCCCCGGGCATCTGGTGGAAGTGGAGGGAAAAAAAATTACCGAGTGATTTTAAAAAAGTGGAGGTGGGCTTGACCTTGAGACCCAAGTCCACCCCCGATGGTGTCCCTAACATGAATTAAGGATAGATTCGATGCTCTCATACTTTGAGGCATGAATCAAGAAAGGAGTTTTTCTTATGAAGAAATTGACAGCGATGTTGTTGGGTCTGGCCGTGATGGCCATGAGCATTCCCGCGTTTGCCCACTTCCAGATGATTTATACCCCGGAAGCGGCTATGAACAAGGGGGGCAAGATCCCCGTGGTTTTGGTTTTTACCCATCCCTTTGAGGCGGGTCATACCATGGATATGGGCAAACCTGAGCAGTTCTTCGCGGTTCGGTCCAGAGGGGAAAACGAACCCAAAAAAACCGATCTCCTCAACACCCTGAAACCGATCACCTGGCAAAGCCTGACCAATTCGGGCAAGGCTTGGGCCACGGAATATACTGCCAGGGGAGGGGATCATATCTTTTGTTTGATTCCGGAACCCTATTGGGAAGCGAATGAAGCATTCTATATCAAACAGAACACCAAGGTGATTGTCAATGTGGGCGGCGAACCCGGGGCCTGGATGGATCCGGTAGGACTTCCCACGGAGATCGTTCCCCTTTCGAAACCTTACGACCGATGGACCGGCAATGTGTTTCAGGGCCGTGTGTTGTGTAATGGCAAGGTTGTTCCGGGCGCCGAAATCGAGATCGAATACATGAACCACAAGCCCCTGTTGGACAAAAATTCCTTTGCAAAGGAGGCCAATGCAACAGCGCCTCAGGATGCCTTTGTGCTCCAGACCATTTTCGCCGACAGTAACGGGGTCTTCACTTTCGGCATTCCCAAGGCGGGCTGGTGGGGGTTTGCGGCCCTGGATCTGGATCCCTCCTACAAGTACAAAGGGAAGAAATGCTCTAGGGACGCTGTGATCTGGATCAAGGCCGTGGATATGAAGTAGCGGCGGTTATCGGTTGCCGGTTGCCGGCAACCCCCATTGAATAAAAGCAACCCTTATCCGGATGATGAAAACAAGGTTATGGATTACGTCATAATAGGCATCATTTTCCTGCTGGCGGCGCGCTATATCTTTAGGTATGTCCTTTCAATGTTCAGGCAAAATGGTAGGGCTTCAACCTGTGGTGGATGCCGCGGCGTCCGCCGAAGTGGTGAAAGTCGATGCAGCGAATGTTCCTTAGCGCTCATTGAGGGCGGAAAAAACTGAATAGCCGTTAACGATTGACCGGTAACGGTATGTGAATGTCTTACGGGTCCCGATAAAAGGCGGGGCAAGTGAAGGCGCGACAGGGCCATGGGTTTATGGAGATGCACCTGTATGCGCCTTTTTATTTGAACCTGGGAGGAGGTGAAAAAAGGTTCGGGGCAGGCGGAAATAGCGCCGTAACTGCCCGTATTTCTGAATGATGTGGATTAGAGTATCCACCGAAATGTTTTGAAGGAGGAAAGAAGTCAATGATGAGAATAATGAAGAAGTTGGGTTTGATTTGTTTGCCGGCGATTTGTGGGTTTTTTTTGCTGGCAAACTCCGGTTTCGGTTATGAGATTAACGATAAATTGAGTATTGGCGGCATTATCGCCGGTGAATGGCAGTATCAGAACTTAAGCGATGCCGAAGGGTTTGAATCCGAGGGTCGGGGCGCCATGGTTTTTCAGCCGGAGATCAGTTTTACGCCAACCGACAGCGACGAACTGTTTGCCAAATTCGGTTTCGGTGCGGGAAATGGATTGATGGAGGAAGGAAGGTCCCCTTTCATTCTGGCTACTTGGGGTGCGGACGTGCAGGACGACTATAAAGATATCAACAGCAGGAACCGCGATTATCTGATGACTGTCTGGTACAAGCATACCTTTAGTTTCAGCGAGGACCACTCCCTGGGACTGACCGGCGGTATTATCGATGCGTGCGATTATATGGATGAAAACGCCTTTGCCAACGACGAATTCAGTCAGTTTATGAACGAGGCCCTGGTGAACGGTCCCAACGCCTTTTTGCCGTCCTACGACATCGGCGGCGCCGTCGAGTGGGAATTGGGTGCATTTTCCATCAAAGGCGTGGCCATGGCCATGGGGACCAACGGCGAGGAAGGGGAATTTGAGGAGCCCTATAATTTTTACGGCATGCAGTTCGGGTACAATGTGGATTTCGGCTTGGGCGAAGGAAACTACCGGTTAATTGTTGACACAAGCAGCAGCGATTTCAGCAATGTGAAAGGCGATAAAAAGGAACGCATGAGCGCGGTTCTTTTTTCCTTTGACCAGCAGTTGGGGGAAATCCTGGGGGCCTGGCTCCGGTTCGGCTTTCAGGACGATGAGGCGGCCATTGATTACAAGGATGTTTATACCGGCGGCCTGAACATCAGCGGAAATCTCTGGGGCCGGGAACAGGACAATCTCGGCATCGGTTACGGTCATCTGCGGGGCGGCAACCTGGACGTGGATCACACGGACGTATTCGAGGTTTACGGTCGTTTTGCTTTAAACGATATCTTCGCCATTACGGGCGATGTTCAGTACATGAAGGATTCCATGAATGTGGGCGACAGCCCGAGTGGCTGGATTTTCGGTCTGCGGGCAACGGCGGAATTTTAAATGAATTTTTAAGTTAGGCCGATAACTCTCTCCTCGGCCTGAGGGGATCGGGGCAATTCGCTGGAATGGCGGCGCGCCCCTTCCTCTCACAACTCCGGGGTTCAAGTGAGAGGTTGCGGTTCCATACCGGTGGCGTGAGCTTTTTCCCATGGATGAAGGACATTATGAATGGAGCATATTGAATATCAGATCAGCAAAGTGAGGGACAATCTGGAAACGCTGTCCCGCGCTATTAACGGGTCTTTGGCGGAAGTCAACAGCCATATGGATTCGGTGGGACATATCCTCGCGGAATATACCCATGACCGAAAGATGGAATCCATCGGCTTGATGGCCGGCGGCGTTGCCCATGATTTTAAAAATTTCATACATGTTATTGCTGTAAATGCCGGTTTGATCAAGAATTCCGAGAAAAACGAAAAAAATGTCCGGCGATGCGAACAGATTATCCAGGTTTGCCGTAAGGCATCGGATTTGGTGGCAAACATGATGAATTTGACCAGGACCGGCAAGAACCCGACGGAGAAGGTGGATCTGAATGTGGAACTGAAAAAGGGGATCTCCCTTTTACGAGAGACAATGCCGGAAAACATTCATATTGAAACCGTATTTTCAGAGCATGCGTCTTTGATTGCGGCTGATCCCATTCAGATCTGGCAGGTGATCACAAACTTGGTGAATAACGGAAAGGAGGCCATTGATGAAGACGAAGGGGTTATCTCCATTTCGACCGAGGAAATAACTCTGAAGGCTCGTGACTGTTTGCAACACGGAAACGCCAGACCGGGGAAATTCATGTCGCTCACGGTTTCCGATTCCGGCCCGGGGATACCCCGCGACGTTTTGCCCGGAATCTACGACCCCTTTGTTTCAACCAAAAAAGGAAAAGGCAATACCGGTTTCGGCCTGGCCATCGTCTATACCATCGTTCAGCGGCACAACGGGTGGATCGATGTTGAAAGCAAAGTGGGAATGGGCGCCGGATTTTCGGTGTATCTTCCCGTTGCTCAAGATGCGTCGGAGTGATTTTATAGAATAACTTATTGATACTGAAGGAGATCGATAATGAAAAAAAGGATAAAAATAAAATGGGCCGTTTTGGCCATGTTAGCCATGGTTCTTTGTATGGTTGCCACTGTTTACGCGGATACCCTTGTTCATAACCAGGTGCTTGTCAAGTCCGGGGAGACCGTCGTGGTCTATGATTTTGATGAAGTTAAAACGGAAGTGGAAAATGGAAAAACAAAGGTCTGCATTTGCCGATGCCTCTGCTTCAGGGCGCTTCAGATGCTGGCATCCCGGTTTGCTGACGGCGTGATCCCAAGGGATGACATCAAAATCGTTACGGGCTGGACAACCGATGGACCCGAAGAGCTTTTTGTGGAGGTGATGGGCTGGCCTCATTCGGACATTTTGTTTATGGCAAACGCTACGGAACCCACCCTTCTGACCCTTCAGGATGCCGTGTTCTTTTTTGTTCAAAAATCAACGGGCAGGGCCTGGAAAGTTACGGCAAGGGAGGGTCTTTATCCAAAAGCTTTTTTCTCCTACCGAACGTCGATTAAAACAAAAAGCGCGACCGAAGAAGAAATTATATTTTTCCAAAATGCTCTTCGGCCCCAGGCTGTTGCTAATATGGAGTTCCTGCCGATGATCGACAAGTTCCATGTGCAGATGGTCCCCCTCTATGGGGAAGACGGAGTTTTGCGTATCCCGGCATGCTTCGCATCCGGCGGGACGGAATATGAAGTCGAACTGAAGAATCTGGGCAATAACCTATTCGAATTGATAAAGGTTGAAGCCAATGAAATGAATTTTTAAGGAACCGGTATTATGGTTATAAATGTGACTGCAAAGAAGTTTACCATCAAAAATCGTATCCCCGGGCGTTTGCGATTGAAAATCCCGGCCATCCGGTTTTCCAACGCGAGGGCCAATATCCTGGAGGATCAACTTTTACGCCATGAACTCGTAAATCGCGCGGAAGCCAGACCCAAGAGCGGAAGCCTTATTCTGCTTTTCGATCCTGATAAGGTCGGAACCGATACGGTTCTGGGTCTGGTAAGAAGCGTCCTGAAAAATCTTCCGTCCCCTTCTCTTTCCGGCGTTTTGTCCGGACACGCCGCCTGTGGTCTGGACTGCAGGACGTGCCGGCCTATTATCGGCCCCGTACAGAGAAGAAAATCCATGCTGGGGCGGGTGGTGGAGGTAGTGGCAATTACTCTTTTTGTGGGTTTTGTCCTTATACGGAAGCTTATTTTCAAGGCGCCCCTGGCCCAGGGGGTGTTTTCAGTGGTTGCCGGGGTAGCGTTGGTGGGGGCCATTCCTCTTTTCCGCCATGCCGTAAATGATCTCAGGCAGGGTAAAACCATGAGCCTCTTCCCTTTTCTGGCCGCTACCTGTGTTCTGTCCATCTTCGTGGGGGAGGCCATGACGGCCCTGGAGGTAATCTGGATCCTGCGTGTGGGCATGCTTCTGGAAGATTATGTGGCCGAACAATCCAGAAGAGCCATCAGCGAAATCCTTCAGGTGGCGACAAAGGACGCCTATATCCTGATTGACGGCGTGGAAGTACAAACCCCCGTGGATCAGCTTCGCGAAGGAGATACCCTGGTTCTTCACACCGGAGAGAAAATCCCCGTGGACGGCGTTGTGCTGGAGGGAGAAGCCTTGGTGGATGAGGCCCATATCACCGGCAGGGCCGAACCGGAAATGCGGCGTGCCGATGATCCGGTTTTCGCGGGAACCATTGTTCAGAAAGGCGTTATTTATATCAGGGCCGATAGGGTTGGAGACGACACCTATCTGTGCCGGATTCTTCATTTGGTGGAAGACGCCATTGAAAACCGGGCGCCCGCTGAAAAGCAGGCGGATATTTTGGCGGCCCGTCTCTTTCGCCTGGGCGCCTTTGCCACCGTTGCCACGCTCCTGCTTACAGCGGATCCGGTTCGCGCATTTACGGTCATGCTGGTCATGGCCTGTCCCTGCGCCACCGTGCTTGCCGCATCAACCGCCGTGACCGCGGCATTGGCCAATGCCGCCCGCAACCATCTCCTCATCAAGGGCGGTCTTCACCTGGAGATGGTGGGAAAGGCGGATAGTTTCTTTTTTGACAAAACCGGCACCATTACCTCTGAAATTCCCGAGGTGCTTGAGGTTATCCCGTGCACCCCCCAACAGACCGAGGTCCAGGTATTGAAAACGGCGGCCATCGCCGAAATCCATAATGAACACCCCATGGCCAGGGCCGTGGTGGATGCTGCGGTCGCCCGGGGGATCGCGCTTGAATCCCATGCGGTGTGCGAGTTTATCCTGGGCAGAGGGGTCATGGCCAAAACCGGCGGAAACGAAATCCTGGTGGGGAATGATCATTTCATGCAAGACCGCAATATCGGTGTGAAGTACTTCCAAAAAGAAGCGGAAGCCCGTGTTTTGCAAGGGCATACGGTTCTCTATGTGGCCAAAAACGGCAAGCTCCAGGGCGTCATTGTGGTGGCCAACGCGGTTCGAGCCAATGCAAAGGCCGTTCTGGATTGGCTTCGACAGGACGGGGCGTCCTATCTTTTTCTGGGGACCGGGGATACCGGGTCCGTGGCCGAATCCCTTGCCGATTCCCTCGGGTTTGACGGGTATCAGGGCGATCTGCTTCCCGAGGGCAAGGCCGACTACGTGGAAAAATTTGAAAAGGAGGGCAAACGGGTCGTGATGGTCGGCGATGGGGTCAACGATGCCCTGGCCCTTTCCAAGGCCACCGTGGGTGTGGCCATGGGGGCCGGCGGCGCCGAGGTGGCCATTGAAGCCGCGGATATTGCGCTTGTGGACAGCGAACTTGAACGGCTGGTCGCCATGCGGCAGCTCAGCCATCGGACCCTTCTGACCATTGAGCAGAATTATTATCTGGCTACCGGCACCAACGTCCTGGGCGTTATTCTGGGGGCCGGCGGTCTGCTCAGTCCGGTGATGGCGGGTATGCTGCATATCGTTCATACCCTCGGCATTCTCATAAATTCAAGCCGTCTTCTGAATTGGGAGGCGCCCGGATTGGAAAAATCAAAGAAACGGAGTGCGGATAGATGAAATCCATTGATGACATTGAAGATGAACGGATGATTGACGGACTTTTGAGAATCGCGCCTTATGCGACCATCGTCCATCACATTCCGGGCCGAATACGGCTGAAAATTTCGCTTGAAGGTGCGAGAGCCGTCAACGGTCGCGGTATTGCGATGGACGGGATTCGAATCCCGGGCATTAAAAGTACGCGGGTCAATAGTATTGGGCGGTCCGTCATCATTGACTATGACGAAAAACTAATTCCCCATGACCTGTGGGTCGGGTTGGGAGAAGTCGGGAAACGACCGGATCTGGCGCCGAAAATCGTCAGTCGTTTTCGGGCCCTGTTCGGCGGGAAAAAAGGGTAGTGGGAACAGGGGCCGGCGGCGCTTATACCGCATTGGGCGATAAGTTTGCCGTGTTGATATTTTATTGTATTTTTTAGCGTAAGGAGAAATTTTATGGAACAGGAACAAAGAATTCAGCCGGGAACAGGGGGCGCAGGCTCAAATCAGGAACAGATGCCCGGGACGGGTTTTTCCGGAAATGTTGAAGCAGGGCAGGCCGGTGGTTTGGAAGCCGCGGCTGAATCTTGCGATTGCGAGCATGAAACAGGAGCGGCGACGGTGGGCGGGCAAAGCTGTATGGATGGTGGACCCGCCGGATTTTCAGAGGCAACCATGGGACAACCGGAAGCCCGGGTTCAGTATCAGCAGCCACCGCAAGTTCAGCCTCAGTATCAGGCACAACCCCAATACCAACCTCAAAATCAGCCGTATCAACAACCTCCGCGGATGCCGCCGCAATATCAGCCGCAACAGGTTCCGTCGGTTCATTTTGCGCCTCCATTCCCGCCCCATCAGGTGCAGCAGGGTTCGTATTTTCCCCCATATGCGCAGGTGGGTCATCCGGGAATGATGCCTTTCCAAGGTCCCGATATACATCCCCCGATGAACCCCGCGGAATCCGGACGGGGTTTCGGCCATATGGGCGCCGATGCCAAACACGTGGAACATGATGAGAATCGTTTCGGACAGATGGCCGATATGGTGAGCCGTTTTGTTCAAGGCGAGGCCACCACCGGCGATATGGTCAAAGACATTTTCAGCCTCAATTTCCGGAACGATCAGTTCTGGAAAGGGGCGCTGGCGGGTGCACTCGTGGCTTTGGTGCTCAATAGCGACATGGTCAAGCAGAGTGTGGGCAAAGTTTTCGGCGGGGCATCGGCAAAAACCGTGCAGCCGCCTGAAACGCGGGACTCGCCCACGGAAAAATCGGAAACCGAAACCAAAACAAAGAAGCGCCAATAGCCGCGGGCACGCGACTTGCGGCGGAAAAGAAATCCCATGAAGATTTTGGCCATGGGGCCTTCGGCTTAAATGAAATAAACGATTAAGGAGTCCATTATGACAAAACATCCGAGTCCACAACAGTATCAGATTGTAACCCCGTCAACCCGCATTTATCCCAATACCATCATGAATGCCGGTCTTTTCGGCGCTATCGTAGGGGGAACGGCGTCTCTTGCACTGAACCTGCACAAGGTTCAGGATGATTCGATGAGTCCGAAACAGGCTTTTGTGGACAGTTTGGCCAAAGGCGCGGGGATCGGTGTTGCGACCGCTGCCGGGACTGCCGTGGCATCATCGGTGCGTTTCGGCAGTTTCGCGTCTTTTGCGCTTCTGATTGCAACGGCGACAGGCGTCGGTTATGTGCTGAATTCGGTGGGTAAATCGGCATCCGAAAAGTCCGTAACCGTATTGAAGAAATAATCCCGTCGCGTTTTGAAAACGCTGAATCGCAACAGGTTAACCATCATCTTTTTGCAAATTTTTTTAAATGAGAAGGAGTCATATCATGAGTGAACATCATCCGTCTTACCCCATGAATACGCAGCAACCGCCCAATTTCCAGCCGCAACAGGGCATGGTGGCCCCCGGTAACGAAGGGGCTTTTTCATATCCCCGGAGCCACGAACCGCTCTATGAAGCCAATCAGTACGGAATGGTTCCACAACAGAGTTTCCAGGTTCAGGCCGCGCCGGCGGGCGTGGGTTTTCTGGGAATGAATTTTCGGGATCAACAGTTTTGGAAAGGGGCGCTGTTGGGGGCTGCCGCGGCATTGCTGGTAACCAATGACACCGTACAGAAAAGCGTGATCAAGGGTGCCGCCAAAGTCATTGGCGCGGTCCAGGGGGGCGTTCAGGAAATAAAAGAAAAATTTGAGGACGTCAGGGCCGAAATGCAGCATGCCCCGGAGGGTGAGTAGGTGGGTCGTTATGGAAAAAAGTACCGCAAAAGACTTGGTCAAGTCGGGGATGGTGGTTTCTCTGAGCGTTCTTGCCTGGACGGCGCTTGGAAGGGGCCGACAGAATAGGGCGTTGCATACCTGGGCCGGCGTGGCGCTGGTCGGTTTTTCCGTGTGGCACTACAACCTGTATCAGCCGCATCATGGGAAACGGTCGTGACGCGGCAAACGGCGGAATGGTTGCCGTTCCGCCGGCTTAAAAAGGGAGATACTACATGTCCGCGAAAGCGTTTATCATCAGAACCCTTGTTGCGTTGGTCGCCGTTATATGCTTGGTTGCACATCAGTGGACGGGCTTTGAACCGATGATGGGGTTTGCACTGATTTTTTATTTTATTTGTTTGACCATGTACGCCAAGGCATTGCTCTTTGCGTTGCTAAAGACTCGAAGGGTTACGGCGGACTTGCTGGTGGTAACGGTGATGGTGGTCTCGTTTTTGGCCGGACAACCCTTAAGCGGTGCGCTGGTGGCCTGGTTTATCAGCATGGGGCTTGCCGTTTCCCTTGCGGTCATTGAAAGGACGCGTCGGCGGATTGAAATCCTTACGAACGAAAGGGACAAGGTGGTTCGGGTCGTGAGGGAAGACAAGATCATGGAATTGCCCGTTGAACAGGTTCTCCGGGGCGATCTGGTCATTGTGCCGGAAGGCGAAATGATACCGGTGGATGGAGAAATCGTGGAGGGTGCTTCTTCCATTGACGAATCCGTCATTACCGGTGAACCCTTTTCCGTATTCAAGGAGGCCGGCGCCCCGGTTGTGTCGGGCGCCGTTAGCCTTACCTCCCAGTTGAAAGTACGGGCTTCCAAAGCGGGGGACAAGGGATTTCTTTATGTTATGGCCAAGGAAATAACCGAGTCCCTGAAAGAAAAGTCCAAAACCCAGCGTATGGCGGACGGCATTGTTCAATTTTTCATTCCCGGCGTGGTTTTTTATGCAATCGGTGTATTTTTCTTCTCCGGCGGTTTGGCCGGTGATGTTGCCGCGGGCCTTATGCGCATGGCCGCCGTGACCGCGGTGGCTTGTCCCTGCGCTTGGGCGCTGTCCGTTCCCACGGCCTTTGCGGCGGCCATCGGGGGCCTCAGCGGCCGCGGCATTCTGGTCCGCGGCGGTACGCCCCTGGAGATGGCGGGTCGGGTTGTAAATGTGGTGCTGGACAAAACGGGAACCATGACCCTGGGAAAACCCAAAGTATCGGAAATAAGAGCCTTGACATTGTCGCAAGAGGAATTGCTCCAAATCGCCGCCTCGGTTGAATCGGGGTTCAATCATCCCATTGCAAACGCCATTGTAACCTATGCCGCCGGAAAAGGAATAAAGCCTCTGGTCGTTCGCGAATCACAATACCTGCGCCAGGGCGTCAGATCTTTTGTGGGGGACCGTAAGGTTGTTTTAGGTCCGGCGGAGACGATAAAGGGCCTCGGTATGACCGTGCCCTCTGACGTCGGGTTCAAAGGGCGTCCCACATGGATTGCCCTTGATGGGAAAGTGGCGGGCGCTATCGTCATTCGGGACGTGCTTCGGGAGAATGCCCGGGGCCTCGGGGAAAGACTTCACGGTTTGGGCGTAAAAAGAGTCGAGTTGGCAACGGGTGATAGCGAAGAGGTTGAAGCGCGTCGCGTGGCGGAACTCATCGGAGCGGATGGTTGTCGATGGGGCTTGAAACCGGAGGAAAAGACCGCTCTTGTGAAAGAACTGAACGCACAGGGGGTCACAATGATGATCGGAGACGGGGTTAACGATGCCGCGTCGCTGGTTGCGGCGGACGTGGGCATTTCCATGGGCGGCGCCAAGGCGGATCTGGCCATAAAGTCATCCGACATTATTGTGCTGCAAGACGATGCCTCAAGCGTGTTGACCATCATCCATAAGGGAAAAAAGCTCATCCGCGTTATCAAGGAGAATTATGCATGGGCCATCGGGTTTAATGTTGTCGGCATCAGTCTCGCTACCATGGGGTTCCTGAGCCCGTGGTTGGCGGCCCTGTTCCATCACGTCAGTTCTGTACTGGTCGTGCTTAATTCCGCCCGGTTGGTTCGTGATAATGGCGTCGATTGCTAAGTAAAATGTCGGAAGTCATGTCGTGTATCAGAAACTCTTTTTCCGTGAGGCATAGCCCATGGCGCATTCATGGACAGCTCGTAGGAGGCGTCGTGATAGGCGATAATCCGACAAGCGTCCCTTTTCCGACGTCAGGTAAATTTCAAGCCCGACATAACGGTAATGCTTTCCGTTTATGATGTTTTCAGGGACAAAAGCCAGGCAAACCGGGTAACGGTCGTCGAAGACGTTTGATATACGTTCGGGTTTTCCGATAATCCTGAACAGACGGATTGCATCCGGCAAACGATATTTTTTTTGGAACAGCTTTTTTGATCCGGCGCCCATGAAATCCAGAAATTCCTTTTCAGCGGAGAAGATGTCCGCACCCCATTTTTCTTCACTTAAGCCGGAATGCAGATCGATGACCAGGTCAAAACTGCCGCATACTTTTTTGTGGATTCGGGAATACAGATTGGCAAGGTTGGCTCTTTTGGAGGACTTCAGCTCGCCGTTGGAACGTTTGTTCGGGATGCCTTCGGGTATGCGGATGATTTCGATTCCCCTTTTGTTGATGCCTTTCGTTGTTTTTTCCCCAAAGGCCAACTCTTCACGATGTGCGCCAATGATCACGCATGTTTTGAACATATGCCGATTTCCCTTTGATTAAGTGTTGCCTTTCCGGTTTGTTATGGGTGGATTTTTCCATGTTTGTCAATGAAATTCACCTGGGGAGGAGCGATTTAATTATAAAGCTCTAACATAATTTAGTTGACAAAACAATGGGAAAAAGTTAGACGCTCAAAACACTCTCGCGTTTATCAGATTGCATCCGTTTCCGAAAATTTTTCCGTTGTAAGCCGTGAAAGCGTTTTGCGGGATTTTTGCGGATACGATGTTTGATCAACCCTAAGGAGGAATGCCATGCCCATGTCAATGAGAAGAATGCAGAAAAATCAACGCGGCCGCATCTGTTCGGTCAGGGCCCACGGTGAGATCGGACGGCGCATCCGGGATATGGGTCTGATTCCCGGGACCGAGTTTGCCGTGGTGGGCCGTGCCCCTTTGAAAGATCCCATTGCCCTGCGTATGAAGGGATTTACCCTGAGCCTGCGCAACAATGAGGCCGATTACATTGATTGTGAAACGGAGGATTGACCTCGATGACCGAAATTATCAGGGTGGCAGTATCGGGCCAGCCCAATTGTGGAAAGAGCACCATGTTCAACGCCATTACCGGGTCTACGGCCCGCGTGGGCAATTATCCGGGAATCACGGTCGATCGGATGGAGGGTTCCTGCCGGATGGGTGATTGCACCTTCAGGTTGGTGGATCTGCCGGGGACCTATTCACTTTCCGCCTATTCCATGGAAGAGGTGGTTGCCAGGAACGTTATTGTAGACGAACGTCCCGACGCGGCCATTAATATGCTGGATGCCACGGCCCTGGAACGGAGCCTTTATCTTGCCATTCAGCTGATTGAAATCGGTGTGCCGATCGTCCTCGGTTTGAACATGATGGACGAGGTCAGGAAGAAGGGCATGCAAATCGATTCCCAAAAACTCTCAAAACTTCTCCAGGTTCCCGTTGTGGAATGCGTTGCCCGGTATGGAAAGGGTAAAGAGCAGTTGATGAAAAGCATAAAGGCCCTTGTTGAAAAAACAAAGGGGAAATGGAAGCCCCTTCGAATTTCTTATGGACCCGACCTTGACCCGGCCGTGGATGAAATGAGCCGCAGGATCGAAGAATCCCAATTCATGACGGATCGGTATGATGCCCGATGGCTGGCCGTCAAATATTTGGAAAAAGATGGTGAGATTATTGCTGCGGGAAAGAAGGCGGGTCCACTTGGGACGGAACTTGAAAAGTATGTGGATGAATTGTCCGAACGTCTGGAGAAAACCAAGGGTATTTATCCGGAGGCGGTCATTGCGGATTATCGTTACGGGTTTATCAATTCAATTTTGAATCAGGGGGTGGTGTCAAGGGAGAACGACCTTCGCGTCGATGCGTCCGACAAGGTGGATCGGGTGTTGACCCATGCCTTTCTGGGGCCGTTCATTATGCTTGGCGTCCTGTTTGCGCTTTTCTACGTTACGTTTAACATCGGGGCCTATCCCCAGGGTTGGGTGGAGGAAGGATTCGCCTATCTGGCCCAATTGGGGACACGGTTTATACCGGAAGGACTGGTGCAATCACTGGTTGTTTCCGGTATCATTGACGGGGTCGGCGCCGTCCTCAGTTTTACGCCCCTCATTCTGATCATGTTTTCCCTGCTGGTCTTTTTGGAAGACCTGGGTTACATGGCGCGAGTGGCCTATATGTTGGACAGGGTTCTCCAAACCTTCGGCTTGCACGGCGCATCCGTCATGCCCCTGATTATATCGGGGGGGCTTCCGGGCGGATGTGCGGTTCCGGGCGTGATGGCCGCTCGTACCCTCAGGAGCCCGCGCGAGCGGTTGGCCACCATCTTTACGGCGCCTTTCATGGTTTGCGGCGCCAAAACAACGGCCTACGTGGTGCTGATTGCGGCTTTTTTTCCGACCTACCCCACCGCGGCCATGTTTTCGGTGGTCATGGCCTCCTGGTTTTTTGTGCTGATGGTGTCAAAGATCCTTCGAACCACCGTCATTCGAGGGCCTGCCACACCCTTTGTCATGGAACTGCCTCCCTACCGTTTGCCTACCGTGCAAAGCGTCGCCATCCATACATGGGATCGCGTGTGGCAATACATCAAAAAAGCGGGAACGGTCATTCTCGGCATCTCAATCCTCATGTGGTTCCTCATGACGTTCCCGCAACTTCCCGCTGATCGCATTGATGGATTCGAGGCCGCACGCGAAACGGCCAAAATCGAAGTGGCGGAACGGGGCCGGGGGATTTCGGCCGGGGAAAGGGAAGCGATGCTTCAAGAACGGCTTTCCGGAATTGCCGACGATCAGGGTGAGGCGGCGTTGCGGTATTCGGTCGCCGGCAGACTTGGAAACGCTTTGGAATCCATTACCCGATACGCCGGTTTTCCCTGGCAGGCCAATATCGCGCTGATCGGGGCCTTTGCGGCCAAGGAGGTGTTTGTTTCTACCCTCTCCACAGCCTATTCCATGGGAGAGGTTGAAACGGATAATGCCCAAAGCCTGAGTGAGAAGATTGCGGCCGATCCCGAATGGACCATGCCCGGGGTTATCGCCATGATGGTGTTTTTGTTGCTCTATGCCCCATGTATGGTAACTGTGGCGGTAATGGTGAGAGAATCGAGTTGGCGGTGGACGCTTTTCGCCGTCTTTGGGTCCATGGCGTTTGCCTTCACGTTGGCTTTCGTCATTTATCAGGTGGGAAGATGGCTCTATTGAAAAACGGTGAATGATTGACCGAAAATTTCGATTGCCGAGACTTGGAGAAACAAAAATGGAAAAGCGGGAACCCGCAAAAAAAAACAGACTCAGGATTGTCCATGATATCTTCGGGAGGATTCGAATTCGGAGTGCCTTTTTGGGCGATCCTTTTTTAAATGCACGATATCTGGAAGCCTATATGGAGGCGCTCAAGGGGGTCGAATTCGTCCGATTGAATAAACCGGCCGCCTGTGTGATGATCCGTTTCGACGGCAAGGCGGAAACGCGAAATAAAATTCTTTCGATCCTGGAAAACCCGCCCCGGGAGATCATCACCACAAAATTTGATCTTTCCCCGCCTCCTGATCTTACCGGCACGTTGCGGGTAGGGGTCAATATGGTTTTAGTCTTTTTCCTGCCCTTTCCCCTGAAGGCGCTTTTGACCTGGCTCACCGTGGCCCCGGTTTTGACGAAAGGGGCTGGCAGCTTCCTTGAAAGGGGCATTTCCGTGGAAACCCTTGATGCGGGCGCGGTGTTGTTTACGCTGCTTCGAAGGGATTATCTTTCGGCCAATATTATCACCCTCATGTTGTCTTTCGGGCAGTATCTGGAGGGTATTACCGAGTATCGGTCGGACAGGCTGCTCTTGAGCCTCTACAAACAGGAATCGGATTGGGCTTGGATCGAAGTGGACGGCGTTGAGACGCGTATCCCCATCCGGGACGTACGTCTGGGTGATACGTTAATCTGCGGCCCCGGTGAGCTGATTCCCGTGGACGGCGTGGTGGCGGAAGGGGCGGCGGCCGTGAACCAGGCGTCCATTACCGGCGAACCCCTGGCCGTGGATGCAACGCTGGGGAGCGAGGTCTTCGCGGGTACGATCATCGAGCAGGGAAAGTTGAAAATCCGGGCCGTGCGCGTGGGCGCCGAGGCCACTACAGCGAAAATCAGCCAGTATATCGAGAAATCATTGATGGACAGGTCCGTTGTTCAAACGGAATCGGCAAACCTGGCGGATCGCCTGGTGCCTTTGACGCTGGGGCTGGGGTTGGGGATTTATGGTGTGACGCGGGATTTGCGTCGGGCTTCCGCCGCATTGACCGTAGATTATTCCTGCGCCCTGAAACTGGTCAGTCCCGTGGCCGTGAAAACGGGTATGAAATCGGCGGCCGAAGGGGGTATCATCATCAAGGGCGCGGGCGCTCTGGAGGCGGTTTCCAGGGTGGACACCTTCATATTCGACAAAACCGGCACACTGACAAAAGGGTCTCCGGAAGTCACGGACGTCGTTTGCTTCAACGGCTGCACGCCGGATGAAGTGCTCGCACTGGCCGCCGCAGCGGAAAGCCATTATCACCATCCCGTGGCCGCCGCCATCAGCGAAGCGGCGGTCGCAAAGGGCATTTGCGTGAATGAAGCTGGCGAATGCGACTTTATTGTCGCCCACGGGGTTTCAGCTTTTGTGGATTCAGGTCATGTATTGGTGGGAAATTTCCATTTTTTGGCGGAAGACGAAGGTGTGGATTGTACCCTTGGGTTGGATAGGGAAAAAATACTCCAGTCCGAAGGAAAGAGCACCCTTTATGTGGCCAGGGAAGGGAAGCTCATGGGGTTGATTGCGTTGCGGGATATCATCCGTCCCGAAGCGAAGAAGGCCCTGGCTCGGCTCAGGGAAACGGGCATAAAACGGGTGATCGTTCTCACCGGGGATCAGGAGGAGACGGCACGGGCCATTGCCCTTGAACTGGGCATCGATGAGGTTCACTGGAAACTACTGCCGGAAGACAAGGCCGTGATTCTTGAACGGCTTCAGGATGAAGGGTGCAAAGTGGCCTTTGTGGGGGATGGCGTTAACGACGCCCCGGCCCTGGTCAAGGCGGACGTGGGCATATCCATGCCCAGGGCCGCCGATATTGCCAAGGAATCCGCCCGGGTGGTTTTGCTCAATGATGATCTCATGTCCCTTGTTTTTGCACGGGAAGTGAGCCGGAAGGTTATGTCCGTTGTGAAAAACAATTTTTATATGACCGTTGGCGTCAACACCTCGGTGCTGCTGCTTGCGCTTTTCGGCATGATTTCACCGCCTTTGGCGGCCTTCATGCATAACGGGACCACCATCGGTCTTCTGGGGTATACGGCCGGGGCCACGTCGATTGTACCGAAAGAGGAATGAGGATGGGTAATGCCTTGATTTGGAACCGTGAATGAATCACCGTTTGAAAGAAACGGTTTAATATGGGGGATTGAAAAATGCTGACCCTTGAAGATGCTCATCCGGGCGACGTTCTGCGTCTGGCCCGTGTTGAAGACAATAAACTTGCCGAAAGCCTGAAACGGATCGGGTTGATCCCCGGATCCACGTTTATAAAATTCCCGAAAGAAGAGATCGTGCGTCAGTCCGTTCGTGTTCGGGGATCGGAAAGGGACGCGGTTCTGGGTGGGGGGATGTGCACCAAAATTATCGTGGGAAAAGCCGATGGCGGAAGGACGTCCCTTTCGCGGATGAACCGGAATGAAGAGGGAACCATTGAGGCCTTGAACGGGGGACCCGGCTTGATCAATACCCTTGAGACGCTTGGATTCGGGGTGGGGGGGCGGATCAAACTATTGCGCAAATTGCCTCCCATGGAATACGTGGCCGGCATGGATCGAAAGAAGCACATCCATCTTCAGGAAGGGATTGCTTCAAAGATCTGGGGGGTGATGGAAGGGTCGGAATGTCAGTTCACGTCGGCAAAGGTCCGGAAAGAATTCAAAGTCAGCAAACTCCTTGGGGGTGCCCGCGCCCGGAAGTATCTGACGGGCTTAGGGATCACGCCGGGTACGGTCCTGGCCTTGGTGGGGATCGAGCAGGGAAAGCGGATCGCCTACGGGCCCGGAAATCATCTTGCCATCGAGACCATGGACGGACTCCGTATTCACTTCGGTCCGGATGAGGCTCATGTCATCCAGGTTGAGGCGATTAAATGAGGAAATAGCCCATGTCGGCTTAAGATAACACCCAATCGCGGAACCGGAAATCCCGGATAATATGCTCAAAAATAAATTCCGGAGAATGGAGGTTTGAACGAAATGAAACACCATTTGAACGGCCTTTCCGAAACATCGCTGATCCCTCTTTGGGCCAGAGCAGCTGAAACCGGGCGGCCCAATCCTATCGTGAAAGATGATCTGGCCGTCAAGATCGTCGGGAAAATGGATTATGATTTTTCCAAATTCAACCGTGCCTGGATGTCTCAGGTGGGCGTCGCCATCCGAACCATGCTCCTGGATTCTGCAACAAAGGGCTTTATCGATGCGCATCCCGATTGCGTGATCATTAACCTCGGCGCCGGGCTGGATACACGGTACTCCAGACTCGATAATGGCAGAATACGGTGGCATGACCTTGATCTGCCCGAACCCATTCGCGTTCGAAGGGTGTATTTTGAAGAATCTCCGAGATATCGGATGATCGCTAAGTCGATCTTTGATTTTTCCTGGATCAAGGATGTGCATTCCGCCGATCTTCCGGTACTCATTATTGCCGAAGGGATATTGATGTACTTTGAAGAAGCCCGGGTGAGGGATTTGATGAACAGCCTTGTGGCTGCGTTTCCCGGGGCTGAGATGCTGTTTGAGATGATGACCCCGGCCCTGGTTAAGAAAAGCAAACAGCATGATACGGTCCGTAAAATCGGGGTTACGTTCAAATGGGGGATTCAACACGGTCGGGAGATGGAAGCTTTCAATCCCGCGATCCGCTTTGTCGAAGAATGGAATTATTTCGACTATCATAAGGATCGATGGCGATGGATGGGTTGGTTGGCTTTAATCCCTTGGTTTAAAAGGCGCTTTAACGACAGAATCGTACGCTTACGGTTTGCTTGGCCGCATCCCCGTTCTGTTCCGCATGGTATGGCAGGATTCCAATCGGGATGAAGGTCCCAAGTTAGATTTGGAGGTTATTATGAGTGTTAAAAGACAGTACCTTAAGAGAAAGCCTGTATGTAAAGTCACGTTCAGGCTGAACAAAAAACAGGCCAAATCCGCCAAATCCGTCCATATTGTTGGTGAGTTTAATAACTGGAATGTTTCTGCCACTCCCATGAAAAGATTAAAAAAGGGTGCGTTCAATGCGGTGATTGATCTGGAAAAAGGCAGAGAATACCAGTTTCGTTATCTTCTGAATGGGACGGATTGGGCGAATGATTGGAACGCTGACAGATATGTCCCCACCCCATATGAGGATGCTGAGAATTCCGTAGTCATTGTTTAAATAAAACCATTTTGGCCCCAATGATTATTCTTATATATCCGAAAGATGGCTTTTTTTTGCCGCGGGGATCGTTATTTTACGTTCTCTGATCTTGTTTGTATCCGGTACGTTATCCCATGTGGCGGCCTTCAAAATCTGTTACGTTCTCAGGAGTACGCTTACCCGGCATTTGGGGAAACTGCCGATGGAGCCGGATATTTCAAGAAAAAAATAAGAGAATCGAGATGAAAAAATTCAGTGAAGCCGGCGAAATCGGCTCGCTGAAGCGGTGTTTCAAGGGCTTCACCAGATGAGGGCAAGACATGAAAGCAAAATCCGGATTAGTGGATTACGACCATTCTCTGGTTCGCGATACCGCAGAGAGACTGGTCGGGGGAGAAGCCTCCTTACGCGGGAAGCTGGAAAAACTGTTTTACTATGTTCGCGACGAAATCCGCTTCGGTTTTCCAGAAGATGGAGACTTGGTGAAGGCCTCCGACACCATCAGACTCGGAATGGGGCAATGCAATACCAAGGGTGTACTGTTTCTGGCTTTGTGCAAGGCCGTTGGCATTCCTGCACGCATCCATTTTTCCCTTATAAAAAAAGAGATACAAAGGGGTCTTTTCACCGGAATCGGCTATGCTTTAATGCCGTCTTTGCTCTCCCATAGCTGGATTGAAGTCAAAATAGACGGGACATGGCGCAGGCTGGATTCGTTTATCAATGACAAGGCATTCTACATTGCGGGCAGAAATGCCCTCAGTGAGAAAGGGTGGGACACGGGATATTCCATTTCATGTTCCGGCGGGGAGGCGAGCGCTGATTTTAATATCGAAGAAGAAAAATTTGTCCAAATGGATGCCGTTGTCAAAGACCAGGGTGTCTGGCGTGATCCTTCCGACTATTACGGGACCGACAAATATAAAAACCGCCACAATGCCATAGTGCTGTTTGTTTACAGGTTCATGATCAAAAGGATCAATCGCAGAGTGGCACGCATGAGATCGGAATCCGATCTTTTGCAGGATGCGGACGAAGTGAAGATGTGACTTTCTGGTGTGCAAACGCCTAAGTTGTATTGTTTTTAATAAAACTCCTGAAAATAAAATGGCCTGATGATGTTTCCGTAGGGGAATTAACCAAGGGAGAGAAACAAATGAGTAATGCATTGATTGTTTTCGGTTCAACAACCGGCAACACCGAGTCGATGGCGGAAGTGATCAACGATGTTTTAGAGGAAAAGGAATGGGATATGGTTTTGAAGAACGTGGATGAGACTTCGGTTGAAGAACTCACTTGGGATTATGATCTGCTTCTTTTGGGATCTTCCACCTGGGGCGATGAAGAGATCGAAATTCAAGAGGATTTCGCCGAATTTTATGAGAACATGGATCAAATATCTCTAATCGGCAAGAAAGTGGCGGTTTTTGGCTGTGGCGACAGCTCCTATAAGCATTTTTGCGGTGCCGTGGATGTCATTGAAGAAAAGGTGGAGGAACTGGGCGGAAAGCTTGTGACTGTATCGTTGAAGATCGACGGGGACCCCGATGACGCGGATGAGGGCATTAAAGACTGGGCCGCAATGGTTGCAGAACAAGTCCAATAGATGAATATGGAAAAATACGTCGTCAACAAACCGCAAGGGAAATCCGGATGGGCCCGGCTTGAAATTTACGGCAAAGAGATCCTTGAAAAGCAAGTCAAGTCCAGCTGCAACAGCTGCAACAGTGGGAGGATATATCTTCCATCCAGCTGGGTTGGATGTACGGTGAAAATCGTCAGGATTGATTGACGGATTATTCCGTATCCGCCGCTTTTACCTTTTTATAGCTTTCCCAATTTCGGAAAGGGCGATTTGAAAGGAGATGATCATGGCTAAAATCAGGAAACGCGTCAATAGCGACTGGTCGATCGGCGCCCACACGGTTAACTCCTATAAAGAAAGGGTCGGCGATCCGGCCGTCAGACGTAAGCGGCGAAATGCAAACGAGATCAGAAGGGTTATTGCCAAGGCCCTGAACCGGGTTAAAAAAGATGGGAGAAGGGTTTATCTCAGTGCCGACAGTTATAAGGGCAATCCCAAACCCAAAACGCTTTATCGTGTGGAGTTGTTCAAAATGGATTACTATGTGCTATGCATTCACCGGCAGACGGTTTCCCTTTTTTCTTCCGATATGATCGCCAATGACGCCCGCCGGGGCGGTCTGGTGTTCCGGGATGAAAAGCTGTTCGACGAACTGATGCCGTTTTATCCCAGTTAGCCATCATGTCCCAAGCGATACAACAAGGCACGAAGGCGAGAAAGAAGCAGGTCCTGGGTTTGTTATGCACGATCTTGGGGTTTGTTTTGCCGGGGCGGACTGGGTTTGCTCATGAAATCAACGACCAATTTTCAGTGGGCGGCGTCATTGCTGGGATATACCAGTATCAGAGCATCACGGATTTCCCGAACCATGAGAGCGAAGGCAGCGGTCTTTTAGCATTTCAGCCCACAATCGGTTTTCGCCCTACCGGCAACGACGAATTTTTTGTCAAGTTTGGGTTTGGCGCGGGAAACGGATTGATGGAAGATGGCCGGTCTCCCTTTATCTTGGCCTCGTGGGGTGGTGATACTCAGGATGGCGTTAAAAACATCAACGGCCGAAATCGCGACTATCTCCTCACGGCATGGTACAAGCATACCTTCAGTTTCAGCAAGGATCACACACTGGGTTTAACCGGAGGTATCATCGATGCCACGGACTATCTGGACGTAAACGCCTTTGCCAATGATGAGTACCGCCAGTTTATGAATGCGACCTTTGTAAACGGTCCCAATGCCTTTGTGCCGTCTTATGACATCGGGGTGGTGATGGAATGGGGTATCGGCGGGTTTTCCCTTAATGCTGCGGCCATGGCCGTTGGGAGCAATGGGGAAGCCGGGGCGCTTGACGAACCCTACAATTTTTTTGGGATCCAGTTGGGTTACACTGTGGATTTTCGTCTCGGGAAAGGGAACTACCGGTTGCTCGTGGATACAACGAGCAGTGATTTCAGCAATGTGACCGGCAACGGAAAGGAGCGGCTGGGTGCGGCATCCATCTCCTTTGATCAGCAGTTTGGCAAAATTTTGGGGACTTAGATTCGGTTTGCCTGGCAGGATGATGCCGCCGCCGTAACTTATGGAGACCTCTATTCCGGTGGATTGAATGTCAGCGGAAAGCTCTGGGGGCGAGCATCGGATAATATCGGGATCGCTTATGGCTATCTGATGGGTGGAAACATGAATGCGGATAGCACAGACGTGTTTGAGGCCTACGGCCGGTTCGCCCTCAATGACATTTTCGCC
The DNA here is from genome assembly GCA_963662465.1 of Desulfatiglandales bacterium. Taxonomy (GTDB): domain Bacteria; phylum Desulfobacterota; class DSM-4660; order Desulfatiglandales; family Desulfatiglandaceae; genus NaphS2. Next base: position 4,526,778 of record OY759599.1, on the reverse strand, counting down.
GTCACCGGTGATGTTCAATACATGAAGGATGTAATGAAAGAGGGCGACAGCCCAAAGGGGTGGATCCTGGGCGTGCGACTCACGGCCGATTTTTGATTAAACGGGTTATCGGCTTCAGACGCATGTTATTGAAACTAAAGCGGCAAGCCGCAGTTTTAAGTTTTAAGTTATTTTACCAATGAACTCATTTTGTTATATTGATCATCTTGTTTTTTTCGAAGCATTTGATCTGTAAGGCACTAATGCGCGTTTTTTTCCACCATCGATTTTGTATCTCAGCGTTTGGGAGTCAACATAATGAAAAACGAGAAAGAATACAAATATTGGAGCAAAAAGGCACGTAATTTTGACGCTGCCACATCTTATGTGGTTGGAAAGAAAACGCAGTGGGCAACAAACCACTGGATCGGGAACCAGTTCAAAGCCAAGGATGAGGTGTTGGAATTGGGTTGCGGAACCGGCCATTTTTCATTGGTTATTGCAGGCAAAGTCAGGCATCTGACGGCCACGGACCGATCTCTTGAAATGCTTGGGCTTGTGAAACGGAGACTGGATCCGTTGCGAAATGCGACAGTGAAGATGGAAAACTGTTATCACACCTCGTTTTCGGACGGCGTTTTCGATGTCGTTTTTTTAGGGAATGTCATCCATATTCTCGGCCGTCCGATGGATGTTCTGAATGAAAGCCGCAGGGTCACCAAGCCTGGGGGAAGCATTGTGCTGGTGGATTCCACATCCCATGGCATGGCGCTCCGGTCAAAGCTTATTATGGGCATTCGTTATCTGGAGAAATTCGGAATACCGCCCAGGGAGAATCGGATCGTCAGTCCGCCGGAAATTGCCGGGTTGATGGAAAAGGCCGGATTTTTGGTGGAGGAATCAAAGCTCATCAGCAAGGAAACAAACGTTGTGTGTCTGAAAGGAAGGAGAGAAAGCCATGAATAGACTGCCGGCAACAAGTATGGATTACAGCGGGCTTTATCGCAACCTTCCGGTCTCACAATCTTTGCTTACGGAAGATTCTCCCACCTACATTGGCGCCCTATTTCAACGGGTTGAAAACAGGAACATTGAACCGCTAAAAGATCTGGCCGAACGCATCAGGAAGGAGCCGATTGGGGAAAGCGCCGAAAAGAATCTTGCTTCCCAGGAACCCTGGGCTGAAGTCACCCGGACCAGCGCTGCGGCCCATGGGTACGGTTGGACCGAAGGTGGCGGAAAATAAACGACCATAGGGGGTGTATCTGCGCCTGGATTTCGAAACAGTGAAATTCCTTTTAGAGAAGGAAGTGCGGCCATTCACCGTTCAAACCACCAGAAATCATTGTCCTTTACCGGCTCATAGCATTTTAGCTTACCATTGAAAAGGATTTGGGGCGACAGCCTTAATTCATCACGACCACACCTCATGATTCGGTCGCAGGTCATCATCCCTCCCATAAAAAAGCCATGCTTTTGAAGGCATTGGAGGCTACGTATTGGGGGTCAAGTCTACCATTGACTCTTGTTAAAATTATCAAAGGCCAACCGTAGACTTGCCCCCCGATCTCGCACGCTTTTTCAGCAAGCCGGAGTATGCGTGGAAATAAAAGTCAGCGATTCGCACGTTATTCGGATTTGTCGCGAACCCCGAATTTGATGGCATCAACGGGACAGGAACCGGCGCAGTCGCCGCAGTTGGTGCAGTTGATCTCTTTCGGCCGGGTCTCCATATGGCACGATCTTAAACAGGCATCGCAATCATTGCAGTCGGAAGTTTTGAAATATTTAAATATGGATATTTTCCGGAAAATTTCCAGACATCCGCCCGTGGGACAAAGGTACCGACACCAGAAGTGGGGAATGAGCAGGCACAGAGCCAACCCTCCGAGGACTATGATGGTCCGGGTCAGCCAGAGCCCATTCCCATGTTCAAAGGTCAGTTTGACGGAGTTGAAAAAATCTCCGGTCCTTATGGGATGGCCCATCGCGGATTGATGGTGAAAAAAACAAAATAAAGACTTACCGCCAAAACCATGTATTTTCCCGTGCTGAGGATCATCTCCATTCGGCCTGTAATTTTTTTTCGCAGCAGCGAAAATTGTGATAGAATTTCCGAGAGGAGGCCTCCGGGGCATGCCCAGCCGCAGAAAGCGCGGCCGAACAGAATGGCGGATACCAGAATGACCAGCCAGACCGTCAGCCACAATTTTCGTCCCGGGCACTGAATGACCGGACAATTACCGCAGCTAACGTAGGGAACGGCAAAAGGACACCGAAAGACACCGTAAAATGAGAATTCACCCATGACAGCCAATGACATCAACTGGACCAACCGCCGTTTCCATTGTATTTTAATTGCATCAAGCATCGATCACTCCGTATTTTACGCTGAGTCTTTTCCCTTTTTCCGACATGGCCGGAATAAAACCGGCTTTCTCAAAACAGCTCTGACCCTTTGCCGATAAGATAAACCGAACATAATGTTCCGCCATATCAATGTTTTTGGCCCATTTCATCACGCCGATGGTAAAGGGCATGGGAGGCGGAGGCATGTATTTTTCCGGAATTTCGATCCAGTCGACTTTCCCTTTGAACTCGGGCAGGCGTGTCAGTCTCAGTTCCGCCACCGCCACATCTCCCTGACCGTTTAAAAGGGCCGGCAGAGCGGTCTGAACGCAGTCTCCCCGTACAACGGCATTTTTTTGCACCTGTTCAATAATGCCCGCCTTTTTTAAAATGACCATGGACGCCTTGCCTCCCGGCGGCGATGCATCGGGGGATAAAACGACCCGAACACCCGGTTTTGCCATGTCCTGAATGCTTTGAATGTTTGCGGGATTGCCTTTTGGGACCACAAGGCCATATTGGGCAAAGCAGAGCGGTTTATAGCTTAGCATCTTGCCCTGTGCTTTCAATTTTTTGGCCAAACCCAGAACGCGCGGCGCAAATACTTCCGTCCGGCCGCTGCCCCCTAACAGGGTTTTTCCAAGGGCACCGGCAAACGCGCCGGTGTAGGCGATTGCGCATCCATTTTCCTTTTCATACCTTTTATTTGCCGGAATAAAGGCCTCAGCCAAACCACCGCAGGACCAAACCTGTAGAGAGCGCTTTTTACCTTCACCGGCTTTTGCCACGGCAGACACCGCAAGGGTCCCGGTCAGGGCCAGCCCGGAAGATTTTAAAAAAGCACGTCGGCTAACGTTCTTTTGTTCTAACGGCATAAGAGTCGCTCCTTTCCCGGTATGCCTTCGGCATCCGCACGGCACTGACGGCACAGCTTAAAAACCGGCAATTGAGTTTCACAGACTTTATATATGAACCGCATCTGTGCACTGGAAGGGGCTTTAAATTTCTTTAGCCCGCCTCTGGGGATCAGCGGCATGGGGTTGATGACAGTGGCGCCCAGGTTGCGGGCTTTTTGGGCGATGGCGGCAATATGAATCTCATTAATCCCCGGGACCACAACCGAATTGATCTTGACGATAAGTCCGGTTTTGACAGCAGCCTGAATTCCCTCCAGTTGATTCTGAATCAATATGCGGGCGCCTTCATGTCCTCTGAAGAAGGTCTCGTTTTTGTTGATCCAGGGTTGGATTTTTGCGACAATCGCCGGGTCTAGGCCGTTGACTGTAACGGTCAGATATTTGACATTGAGTCTCTTTAATTCAGACACCGCTTCTGGTAGGTTTAAACCGTTGGTACAAATGCAGAGGTTCACATTTTGATAACGTTTTCGGATCAACCTGAATGTCTCAAGGGTTTCAGGATTGGCCAAAGGGTCTCCCGGACCGGCGATACCGACAATCGCAGACATACCCCATCGGTTTAAAAACCGTCCGGTTTTTTCAAGGGCTTGTCCGGGAGTCATGATTTCAGTGGCTACGCCGGGAGCACTGATCAAAGAATTTTTCGGGTCGATGTTCCGTTCGCAAAAGCGACAGCTCAAGTTGCATTTTGGCGCTACCGGCAAATGCAGGCGTGGAACCTGGTAATGGGCATCGTGGTTCATGCACGGATGAAAAGGCAATATCATAGGATGTTCTCCGGTTAAGGGAAGGTCGAGAAAAAAATGCACCGCCCTATTTAATAATGCGGCGCAGTATTCAATGGGCGATCCATTATGTCAAACTGGAACTTCCTATGAATTTACGAGATCGATTCGGAAATGGTGAGGTTTCCGGAAAAAATTCCTCGCCGTTCCGTTTGAACAACGTGGAACTTGGCCACTTGGCCGTGTTGGCCGGGTCGGGCCAAGCCAACTGGTTGAAATGCCTAATTAATTATGCCGAAATAGCCCTATTCTTGGGCTTAAACGGTAATTTTTGTCATGAAAATAAGCCTTCTAAGAAAAGTGAGCGATTTATTGAAACTGATGCGCGTTTTTTTCCACCCCCCGATTTTATATTTCAGCGTTTGGGAGTCAAGATAATGAAAAACAGGAAAGAATACGAATATTGGGGCCGATTGGGGAAAGCGCCGAAAAGGATTTTGTTTCCCAGGAACTCTGGGCCGAACTCACTCGGACCAGCGCTGCCTGGCCCATGGGTACGGTTGGACCGAAGGTGGCGGAAATCCTTGAGGAACTGCCCGGTTTTTCGGGATTTGAGAAAATGCTGGATTTGGGGAGCGGCCATGGTATTTTCGCGTTCTATATCGTAAACCAACATCCCACCATGTGAATAAATTTTTTAGATGTTTCTAATTATGACAGGCTTTACTCGAAGCGATGCGCCGTCTTGACAACCCATCCCATTTAAAATACATTTCGTGCCATCTTTAGTGATGTTTTCTTTTGCTGTGAACTGCCGAAGGAAGCGATATCCGGATGACCGAAATGATGATGCGTCGAATATTTTTGATTCTTGCGGGTTTAATGCTTTTTCCGCTACTCTCGGTCCCTCTGTCCCGAGCGCATCCCCACGTTTTTATGTTCAATGGGGTCACGGTGGTCTTTGATCAAAAAGGCCTTTCGGGGTTTGAAATCAGATGGGATTTTGACGAGATGTTCAGCAGTATGATTATTCTGGATTTTGACAAGAACCGGAATGGACGATTTGAGCCGTCCGAGATTGCGGGACTGGAAACGGGCGCCTTTTCCAATCTGCGGGAGTTTGATTATTTTACCCATATCAAAATAGACAAAAAACCGTTTCAGGTAAAATACGTTAGAAATTTTTCAGCGGAAATTGAAAATAATATTTTGATTTACCGGTTTTTTGTCCCCTGCCATGTGAGCGCCACGCGTAAATGGAAAGAAGTTACAATATCCGTTTATGACAGGGAATACTACACCAGCATATTTATGGCAAAAGAGCCGATCGTTTTTAAAAACCACCGGTCTTTTGAGGTACGCCGCCGGATCGAAAAAAATAAGGCCGAGGCCTATTTCTTCGATCAGATTTATCCCGATGAAGCCACCGTGAGGTTCAGGCTCAAAAATGGCTAGAATACTCCTGTTTTTCCTTTTGTTTTCCGCCTTTATCTGGACCGGGACGACGGCACATTCCCGGAATCCCTTTATGGCCGAAAAGAGCCCTGAACGTGTTTCCGAGATCCCGGCGCCGCAACATTCATTTTTATTGAAAATAACCCTTTGGCAACAACAGCTCAAGGGGAAAATGGCTGCTTTGATCCGACAGGCGAAAACCGAAAAAAGCATCATGCCCCTGATGGTTGTAATCTTGATGGCATTCGGTTACGGTGCGCTTCATGCGGCCGGGCCCGGACACGGCAAAGCCGTGGCCATGTCGTTTATGCTCTCCGGAAATGTGACCCTTGGCGGCGGGTTGTTGTTCGGCGCACTCATTGCCCTTTTCCACGGTTTATCAGGAATCCTTTGTGTTTTAGTTCTGCACCATATCCTTCAGCAGGGCGTTTTTGGGGGGTTGGGATCGGTTTCCTACATCACGCAACTGGTCAGCTTCAGCCTGATTTCCCTTCTGGGACTGGCAATCGTTATTAAAAACGGCTATTGTTTTTTTTCCGGAAACGAAACGCCCCATTCCGTGGCGGGCAGCCCCTCGATGGCAGGTCAAAAAAGATTCCTCCCCTGGGCACTGGCAGTGGGTTTGGTGCCGTGTCCCGGCGTGGTCATGGTTCTGCTCTTCTGTCTGTCCATGGACGCGTTCATGCTGGGATTGCTGCTGGGAATTGTCATTTCATTGGGAATGGCCGCAACCATCGGTTTCGTTATTGTCGCGGTTGTTTTGGGAAAGGATTTTTCCCTGAAATTTATTTCGGAAAGACGGGCCGTCAAAGTAGAACAGTGCATGGGCATCGTATCGGGCCTTGCCGTTGCGACATTGGGAGTCCTTTTCCTGATATCGACGTTTGTTTAGCGGCTTTTTTTCCTTTAATAAAGTTCCTTATCCCCTTCGGCCGCTCGGCCGCATTAATTTCTGTTTCCTTGATTTATCATGAAAATAAAGCCGTTAGCTTGAAAGCGGTAGATGTCATTTCCATGTTTGGGGGTGAATGCCCGCCTGATTCATGACGTCTATTCTGAGTGAATTGTGCCTTCCTGATCAATGAAACGAAATATGTTTGAATTTCCTAATAAAAAAAGATTGACAGAACTTTTCGAAAGAGTTAGACCTGCAAAACATATTGCCGCCGTAGCGGTTTCCATCCGTTTGTGCGGATTTTCCCATTTAAGTTGTCAGGGATTCCGGTGGTATTTATCAGCCGACTGGAAGCTGATGCAGTGTGAATGCCGCTCATGTGTGTTTGCGAAACAGACCCATATGCCTTTTTCTCAATAAGGAGGATTGAACATGATGAATGCATTAAATTTGCGAACGAAAATTGTCGCCCTTGCCCTGATGTGTGTCATTTTGCCGACGCTCGTTATTTTAATCGTGACGTACTTGAAAAGCAACGCCTTGAGTCAATTGGTGAATGTCAAAATGGAGGAAGCGACGCTGGCGCAGTTGGACGACATGGCCAAGACCATCGGCGAAAACATCGCCCAGGCGTCCAGTGCCGCCATTGTTTCCACGTGTATGAGTATTGCAGAGAACGGCGAACGGATGGTTCGGTATTTTTACGATCAATATCAATCGGGTCGCATGACCGAGGCTGAGGCCAAGGAAAGAGCTGCGTCATATTTGTTGAGCCGGAAAATCGGGGAAACGGGGTATGTTTGCGTGCTGTCTTCTGAGGGAATAATGGTGGCTCATCCCAACGGGGCCATGATCGGAAGAAATTTGCGTAAACACAATTTTGTTCAAAAACAGCTCACAATGGGTGATGGGGGATACCTTGAGTACGAGTGGAAAAATCCCGGGGAAGCCAATGCACGGGCCAAATGTCTGGCCCAGAAAATTTTTGCGCCTTGGGGATGGATCATTGCGGCATCGGCGTACAAAACCGAGTTCGACCAGATGGTGAAAGCGCGGATCGGAGACGCAATACGCCGGATGATCCTGTCCAAACGGATTGGCGAAAGCGGCTATGTCAGTGTTCTGGGAGGTAAGGGGGAGGACAAAGGGCATTATATCATATCCCATGAGGGCAAGCGGGATGGTGAAGATATCCTGGAGGTGAGGGATGCCGAAGGGAAGCCGTTTGTTTACGACATCATCCAAAGGGCCGTTTCCGCAAAACCGGGCAACACGATTACAGTGCGGTATCCATGGAAAAACGGCCATGAAAGCGAGGCTCGCATGAAGGTGGTTCAGTGTACCTATTACGCCCCCTGGGATTGGGTGATCTGTGCCGGCGCCTACGAGGATGAGATCGCGGCGACCGCGCTGTCCGTGCAAAACGGCTTTCGATCCCTGATGGTTGTGGTATCGCTTTGCGCCCTGTTGCTGTTGATCTTGGGAGGTGGCGCCGCCTTTCTTTTGGCCCGAAGCATTACAAAACCCATTGGCGACAGCACGGACGTTCTGGATAAGGGGGCGGAACAGGTTGCCTCGGCATCCGATCAGCTCTCCGCTACCAGTCAGGCGCTTGCCGAGGGGGCCGCCGAGCAGGCGGCGGCCATCGAACAAATTTCCTCATCCCTGGCCGAGATGGCGTCAACCACCCGACACAACGCCGATGACGCCGATGATGCCAATGGCTTGATGGGTGAGACCGGCAGGATCGTGGCCGGTGCCAATATCGCCATGGCGCATTTGATCGATTTTATGGAGGAGATTTTAAAAGCCGGTCAGGAGACATCCCAGATTATCAAGACCATCGATGATATCGCTTTTCAGACCAATCTGCTGGCTTTGAATGCCGCGATTGAAGCGGCCAGGGCCGGTGAAGCCGGGGCGGGATTTGCGGTTGTCGCCGATGAAGTTCGGAAACTGGCCCTTCGGGCAGCGGATGCGGCCAAAACAACGGAAGCGCTGATCGCAGGGACCCTGGAAAGCGTGAAAAAAGGCGCCAAACTGGCTTCCACAACCCGGGAAGAGTCCATTCGGGTTGCCCGAAGCACTGAAAAAGTCGGCGGACTGGTGAGTCGGATCGCTTCCGCTTCCAATGAACAGTCAGCGGCTATCAAACAGCTCAACATGGCATTTGAAGACACGGAAAAGGTGGTTCAGCACAATGCGGCGGGCGCCGAGGAATCGGCAAGCGTGGCTGAAGAAATGGCCGGGCAGGCGGAACGGATGCGGCAGACTGTCAAAGGTCTGCTGGCATTGGTGGCTGGAAATTCCGCCGGCGGCGGACGGGATCGGCATATGGTGGGGAGCGGAAAATGGCGGAGACGCCCTCTCCTTGAGACGGGTCCGTCCGGAGTGATGGGTTCCGGTGTAATTCCTTCAAGCTGTTGAGCATTGACATCAGGTCAAATATAATGGATCCGCCGGGGAGGGAATAGGCCATGGAGGCAAAAAGAAAATCTAATCTTGTGGGTGAGGTTCGTGTAATGGAGCAGGATTGCCGCGGTCGCGGGAATAATTCGATATCAGAAAATGGCGAAATCGGGCTCTCGGATCGAGCCCGAATGGAATTCGAAGGAAAAGCTTTCAATGAAGATTGCCGTTCCATGGGGGTTGGAATGGATTTCTGCCGGATGGCGCAACGAATGGCGGCGCTGGAGAAGCAAAATGAGGCGCTTGTTCGGGAATATACCGCCGTGCTTGAAAGTGAACGGGAACATCATAATTTTTTCCAAAGCACCCGGGAAGCCATTGTGGTTTTTGACCATGAAATGCGGTTGCTTAAAGCCAACCCGGCCTCGGTTCGTTTGTTCGGGTATTCTTGCATGACGGATATGCGGGATCTTTGTTTGGACAATCTCTTCGCGGAACCGGCAATCCTGGACGATTTCCTCAAGGAACTGCTGTTTATGGGTAGTATTGGGGATTTTGAGGCAGTGCTGTGCCGCAAAGACCTGGGTGAACAACGGACCGTGGTTATGGGGAGCGGTTTCGTTCATTTCAACGGCAATGGCAGCCCCAAGCACTTCGAGTTCGTTTTCACGGATATTTCAAAGCGCAAAGAATTGGAAGCACACCTTCTTCAGGTTCAGAAATTTGAAGCCATCGGCACGCTGGCCGGCGGGGTTGCCCATGATTTCAATAATCTGCTCATGGGCATTCAGGGCCGCGCCTCACTGATCGCCATGGATTTATTTCCTTCTCATCCCCATTTGGAACACACCGATGCCATCGAGACGCACGTTCAAAGCGCCAAGATACTCACGGATCAGTTGTTGGGCTTTGCCAGGGGCGGCAAATACAGGGCTCGGCCCATGGACGTCAATGAATTGGTGCGAGAAAGCGCGAGCCTGTTCGGAAGAACCAAAAAAGGGCTTCGGATTCACATGAAATGCGAAAAAGGGGCCGTGGTGGTCAATGCCGATCCCAATCAAATTGAACAGGTATTGCTGAACATGCTGATCAACGCTTGGCAGGCCATGCCCGATGGCGGGGATATTTTTCTGGAAACCGGAATCCTCATCCCCGATAAGCAATTTCTGGATCGTCATGGGGCCGAACCGGGACCCTACGTGAGGATCAGGATCTCGGATACGGGGGTCGGCATGGACCGCGCCACTCGAAAACGGATCTTCGATCCATTTTTCACCACCAAGGAAAGGGGTCGGGGGACGGGTTTGGGGCTGGCTTCAGCTTACGGGATCATCCAGAATCATGGCGGCGTGATTACGGTGAAAAGCGACCCCGGTCACGGGAGTGCCTTCAATATTTATCTGCCGCTATGCGAAAACGAAGCGGTTCGGGTTGTTTCAGGAAAAGCAAAGCTGAATCAAGGTTCGGAGAGAATTTTGCTGGTTGACGACGAGGAAATGATCCTCGATGTGGGCCATGCCATGCTGGAAAAATTGGGTTATCGCGTCATTGCTGCAAAAGGTGGCGGAGAAGCGGTTAAAGTCGTCAAAAAATTGAAAAACGAAATCGATCTGGTGATTCTGGACATGATCATGCCGGGTATGGATGGCGGCAAGACGTTCGATTCCATCCGTGAGATCATGCCCGCGATGCGGGTGATGTTTTCCAGTGGTCATGCCGCCGGCAACCAGGTGAACAAAGTCATGGGCAAGGGATACGGCGGGTTTATTCAGAAACCTTTTACCATCGCGGAACTTTCGGAAAGTGTGCGCAACATGCTGGATGTGCCCATTCCAAAAGAAACAAATGTTGGGTCCAAGGGATGAGATCATGAGGATGAGCCGATTGATGGACATCATTGCCGATATGGATACCAAAATCAAAACCCTGGTGTTTTTCTTTATTTTATCGATAGTGCCCGCCGGGGTGAATCTGGTACTCTTGCACCATTATTCTTCTAAACAAATCATCCCCTTTGCCGCCCTTTTCCTGGCATTCATGATTGTGATCCAGTTCCCCGTGTGCGGCTGGTTCAGCAACGCAATGGTTTTCAGAAATATAAAGAAAATCAATGATTATTGTCAGTCGGTGAAACAGGGGGCCTATCATGCGTCCTTCCCCTTGCCGCCTGAAAAAGGAGAGGAAAACGATTTTTTGAAAACCAAGAGAAATCTCTATTGGATGGGGCGGATTATTGCGGCGAGGGAGGAAAAACTGGTCAATATCCTTGGACTGCTAAGATTTTCCCAAACCAAGGTCATGGAAAGCATCGAATACGCCAGCCGGATACAGCATGCATTGCTGCCCTCTTCCGCCGTGTTCAATGCGGTTTTTAAAGACTATTTCGTGTGGTGGGAACCGCGCGATGTGGTGGGGGGCGATACCTACTGGGTCACAAAGACGGAAAGCGGTTGTTTTGTCGCGGCCATCGATTGCACGGGGCATGGTGTTCCGGGTGCATTTATGACCCTCATCGTCCATATCCTGCTTGAGAAAACAGGGGCTTCCGAATTCTGCAACAACCCCGGGCGGGTGCTGGAGATTCTGAACATTCAATTGAAACAGGTCTTGGGTTGTAACGGAACGGCATCGCGAATTGATGATGGTTTTGATGCCGCCGTTTGTCATATAAATGCCGAATGTGGAGAACTGACCTTCGCCGGCGCCGGATTGCCCCTTTTCTACGAGATCCAGGGAAAGATATTGGAAATCAAAGGGGACCGAATGGGCGTCGGGGATCATCGGGTTCCGGTGGATTATCATTATAAAAACCATACCCTTCAATTGACGGGTTTTGAGACGTTCTATTTATTGACCGACGGCGTAACGGATCAGGTGGGCGGTCGGAAGGGATTGCCTTTGGGAAAGAACGGGCTCAAACAGTTGTTGGCAAGGGTTTCCGGAATGCCGTTTCAGGAGCGTCAAAAGCATTTAACGGAATCTTGGAGAACATACGCGGGTCAAGAAGAAAAAAGGGATGACCTTACATTGTTGGGTTTTTCAGCCGTTAAGGGTTGAGGAGAGGATATGCGGATCGAACATTTAAAGTTCCTTTACGAAGAGCTGAAAAGCGATGGCATTATTTTCAGTTTCAGCGGCCCGTTGTCTCAGATGATTTTGGAAGGCATCGGGGAGACGATGCGCAAAAAGATGAAAATGGATTCAACCGCACTGAACACCATACAGCGTGTCTTTTCCGTATTCATCGAGCAGAGCCAGAATATTATGAACTACTCCGCTGAAATTGTCGCATCGGAAGGAGAAGGGAAAGGGGAGATCAGGGCCGGCGTTTTAGCGCTCGGATTTCAGGACAAACAGTATTATGTATGTTGTGGGAATTATATCGCTCTGGAGAGAGCCGAACCGCTTGCCCGGGATCTGACTATGATTCGGGAACTCAAACCGGAAGGGCTTCGAAACATGTATCGGGAAAGGCGAAGGTCTGATCCTCCGGCCGATAGCCTGGGTGCGGGCTTGGGGTTGTTGGAAATCGCGCGTCGTTCCACGGATCCCATTGTATTTGATGTTCAGCCCCTGGATGAAAAGCTTGCTTTCTTTGCCGTCAAAGCGGTCATATGAGGAGTTTGGCATGAAATCTTTAAGAATCGAATCATCCAAATCCACGCCATCGGTTCGTTTTTATCCGGATTCGAACGTTTTTGAGATCAAGGGGGAGTCCTATCCGGAAAATGCTGCCGGTTTTTATGAACCGGTTTTGCATTGGCTCAGTCGATGGTTTAAAATCTCCGATCAACATCATATGCAGCTGAATTTTGAGCTGGTTTACTACAACAGCAGCAGTTCAAAGGCGATCATGAACCTTTTTGACCTTCTGGAGGATGCCGTCCAAACAGGCTGGCCTATAACCGTTATGTGGCGTTTTGATAAGGAAAACGAAATTATCCGGGAAAGCGGCGAAGATTTTCAGATGGACTATGATGGTCTTGACATCAGACTGGTCGCCATCTCCGAGTAGGATGCAAAAATAATGGGTTACGGCAATTTGTTTCAAACGGAGCAGGGTGTTGTTCATGAGGCCCAGGAAATACTTGCGACCGGTTTTCGGGATGAGAACCAGGCCCTCGGGCATTTCCAATGGCTCCTCGGGAAATACCGAAAACTCTTCAAACAAACCCGAAGGATCGTTCAGTTCAGCGACCGTATGCAAAACGAATTGAATCGGCTCAACAAACAGCTTTTTCGAAGCGAAAGCAAGTATCGAAACCTGTTTGAAAATGCGGTCGAAGGGATTTTTCGCAGCGACCCTCATGGCGGCCTTATTGATGTCAATCCGGCAATGGCGCATATCTTGGGATATTCATCTCCCACGCATATATTGAAAAAGCAATCCGTAAAGTCGGCTTTGGAGGCTCAGGAAGGGTACCGGCAGCTTTTTTCCGTTGTCGTCAAGAATGGCGGGTGTAAGCAATACCAGACGGAATTGATTCGGAAAGAGGGCGATTGCATATGGGTGGAATTCAGCGCTCAAGCCATTATAGACGAAACCGGCAGCGTTGCCCATATCGATGGTTTGCTTTTGGATATTACCGAAAGGAAGAAGCTGCACGAGAGACTCACCCTTCTGGCCCATACGGATGCGCTCACCGGAATATACAATCGCCGTTGTTTTACGGAAAAGCTGCAACAGGAAGTTCGTCGCGCTCGCGATTTACAATTCCCCTTGTCGTTGATCATGATCGACGTGGATTATTTTAAATCCGTCAATGACCGATTCGGTCACGGCGTGGGTGATCAGGTACTCAAAAGGATCACGGTCGCCTGCCAAAAAGTACTCAGGGAAAATGACATCTTCGGGCGGTTGGGAGGAGAGGAATTCGCGGTGATTCTACCGGACGTGGATCTGCCCAGATCCGGGCAAATTGCTGAACGTTTGCGGGAAGGTGTTGAAAAAGACGACATCTGCATTGCCGATGATGTGGTCAGGACAACGATAAGCGTCGGCTTATGTACGCTCAACGGAAATATTGCCGATGGTGAGGGACTGTTAAGAGCGGCGGACATGGCGTTGTATCGGGCGAAGCATGGGGGACGCAATCGCGTGTGCGTTTACCACCTCTAAGGAACATTCGGAGGATTGAGGTATGAACGGGATGAAACACGATATGAGGACAACACATGAAAACAATACCCGGGTTGGTGGACTACGACCATTCTTTTCTCCGTGACACAGTGGAGAGATTGATCGGGAGAGAAACCTCTGTCGCGGATCAAGGCGTCTGATGGATGTTCTGACCGAGGGCTACAGGGTCCTCAAGCCCGGCGGAAGCATTGTACTGGCGGATTCCACCTCTTATGGCATGAGTTTCCGATCAAAGCTTGCCATGGGGATTCGTTATCTCGGAAAATTCGGCATACCGCCCAAAGAAAACCGGATCGTGAGTCCGGACGACCTTGCCCGATTGCTGGATGCGGCAGGCTTTCTGGTGGAGGAATCAAGGCTTGTTGAAGAGGAAACCAATGTTGTGTGTTTGAGAGGAAGGAGACCATTATGAATCAGTTGCCGGCAGCAACCATGGATTACGGAGAACTTTATCAGATCGTCACCGGACCCGTAAAGACAAGACTGATGATGACGGGGATTGAACTCAAAATCTTCAACCGGCTTGAGACGTTTCGCTCTGCTGAAGAGGTGGCTCGGGAGTTGGACGCCCATCCTGAGAATACCCGGTGCTTCCTGGACGCTTTGGTCACCATCGACCTGCTGGAAAAGGAAAAAGGTCTGTACCGCAACCTTCCCATCACCCAGACCTTCCTGTCGGAGGCATCCCCCGGCTACCGGGGTGCGTTGTTCCAGATGATTGAAATGCGGTGCGTTGATCCCCTGAAGGACCTGTTCGGGCTTGTCAAAGAGGGTCCGGTGGGGAAAGTCGCTGAAAAGGACTTCGCTTCCCAGGCGCTTTGGACCGAACTTACCCGAACCAGCGCCGCCTGGGCCATGGGGGAGGTTGGACAAAGGGTGGCTGGCATTCTCTCGGGGCTACCCGGGTTTTCAGGTTTTGAGAAGATGCTGGATTTGGGGGGAGGGCATGGTGTTTTTGCGCTCTATATCGTGAACGAGCACCCCACCATGAAGGGGACGGTTTTTGATCGGGCGCAGGTGGTGGAGATAGCCCGGTATTTCATCGAAAAATACGGCATGGTTCAGCGGGTGAATGTTGTGGCCGGGGACTACATGGTCGATGATATCGGGACGGATTATGACCTCATATGGGCTTGTTCCACGCTCAATTTCGCCAAATGGAAATTGGACGTTTTAATCCGGAAGATCCATGCGGTCGTGAAACGGGGCGGGTATTTTGTCAGCTTTCAGGATGGTATGACCCATGAGCACACCAAGCCCGAGACCATGTTGGGCCATCTGGCGGACCGGCTCAAAACCGGGGTCGATTTTTCCCTGGATCAGGGTGTTGTGGCGGAGTCTGCCCTTAGATGTGGATTTCGGTGGGTGCGATCCCGCACCCTGGAAACCCCCATGGGCCCCATGGACATGGATATTGCCCGGAAATAGTCCGGGAATCGTCCCGAATCCATGCGGAGTGGGCGGAGTGGGGGACGTTACTTCAGATTATAAGTTTATATGTCACGCGAAACTCGTAAAGAGGAGTACTCAATTAAAGGGAAAGAACCGAAAGCTTTTGAGTAATTTATAATCTGACGAACGTTAGATCCTTTTTTCCCAGGCAGACGGGGACATCTTCGGGCATTTGCTGGGTTTCGAGGCGACCATGACGTTCATGCTGGAAGCATCGTTCCTGGGAATCATGATCTGGGGCTGGAAGAAGGTCTCTCCGGCCATGCATTTATTTGCCACAACAATGGTCGCTTTCGGTACATCGCTTTCGGCTTTTTGGATCATGAGTGCCAATGCCTGGATGCAGACGCCGGCCGGAGGCGTCTTTGAGAACGGTCGGTACCGGGTGACCGACAATCTGGCCGTGATCTTTAACCCCGACATGCCGTGGGCGGTTTCCCACATGTGGTTTGCCTGTCTTGAAATCAGCGTTTTCGTGATCGGCGGCATCAGCGCATGGTATTTGTTGAAAAATCGTCAGGTGGATTTTTTTTCTCAAATCCTTTAAAATCACCATCATCGGGGCCGTCATCATTACGCCGCTCCAGATATACCTGGGAGACGGATCTGGAAGGGAAGTGGCCGAAACGCAGCCCACGAAGCTGGGCGCCATGGAAGCCCACTGGGAGACCAATGGACCCGGGGAAGGGGCGGCGTCACCGCAAACTTTGATGTTCATGCTGGTCGTCATAGGCCTTTTGCTTCTCGTCATTTTGTTTTACACCACCTACACCTACCGGGTGTTCCGTGGAAAAGCCACCTCTCAGGAATAGGAAGAGAGGCACGTTTAAACATAGAAAATGCGTGTCACGGCCGCCAGAATCCTGAAACCGGGCGTTTTTGCCTGCATGTGAAAAGAATACCGGAGTTTGCCCATGCGCACACTGGAGCAGCATTTTACCCTACGCTACGACTACCCTGTTTTTTTTGAACGGGATGTTTTGCATCCCGGCTGCCGAATTCTTGCTTCACTCCTCGCGCAGGCGGGGGCAAAACGGCATAAAGCGCTCTTCGTCATCGACTCAGGGGTGATGGACGCGACGCCGTCTTTTGGCAGGAAGATCATCAACTACGCCGAAGTCAACCGTGAGGTAATTGAGCTCTGCGAGCCGATCCTGACAGTGACCGGCGGAGAAGGATGTAAAGACCGATCTTCCGTAATCGATAGGGTGATCGAAGCAATTCGGAGCCATCATGTCTGTCGACAGTCCTTCGTATTGGCGATTGGCGGCGGGGCCGTACTCGATGCAGTGGGCTATGCCGCGGCCATCGCGCACCGAGGCGTCCGGCTTATCCGTTTTCCAACCACCGTACTCGCTCAGAACGATGCGGGTGTCGGAGTCAAAAACGCCATCAATGCCATGGGCCGCAAAAATTTTCTTGGCACTTTTGCGCCGCCGTACGCCGTGATCAACGACAGCCTCTTTCTTGATACCCTCAACCCCAGAGAGCGACGGGCGGGCATTGCCGAAGCGGTCAAGATCGCGTTGATCAAGGACCGCTCTTTTTTCGATTACCTTTATTCAAAACGGCACGATCTGGCCCTTTTTGATCGGTTTGCTGAGGCAGAGATGATCTATCGTTGCGCAGTCCTCCATATGGAGCACATCGGCAGCGCCGGGGACCCCTTTGAAATGGGCTCTGCCCGCCCCCTCGATTTCGGACACTGGTCGGCCCACAAGCTTGAGGAGATGACTGGTGGCTCCGTGGGCCACGGAGAGGCCGTAGCCATCGGCATGGCCCTGGACTCCCTCTATTCCCACCTCGCCGGAATGATCACAAAAAATGAATTGCAGCGGATTCTCTGCCTGTTGGAGGAACTCTCTCTGCCGCTGTACCACCCTGCACTTTCCAGGCTCGATGTCCCGGTGGCTCTGGCCGAGTTTCAGGAACACCTCGGAGGGGAGCGCTGCATTACCCTGCTGACATCGATCGGCTGCAAAGAGGAAGTTCGGCGGATCGACATGGCGCTGATGGCTCGCTGCATTGACGAACTTGAACGACAATTCGGCACGAAAAAACGATCCCACCTGGACAGGGTCGCGACTGTATTTAATCTTTGGAATTATGAGAGGTTGTGATACTCTAAAATTTTATATAGGTACCGACAATTTCCCTCAGGGCCCCAGCGTCTGTATTTGCCTTCCCTTTGGATTGCCGTCACGGGACGAAGGGGCACGCAATAAAATGTAAAGAAATTTAAAAGACGGGAATAACAATCAGTTTCATGGATGGGATCTCTTGAAACCAATACACGATGTTTGAAACATGATGTGAACGGAGGTTATAAAATGGCAAATATTAATAGAAAGAAAGGCGTTATTGCAATCCTCACGGGAGGAGGAGATGTGCCGGGTCTGAATCCCGCTATTCGAGCGGTCACAATCCGGGCCATTCGTGAGGGGTATCAGGTTATCGGAATCCGGCATGGTTGGGAGGGAATTATTGAAATGATTCCCGACAAGGCTGCCGATAACACAGAGCACTATCAAGTCCTTACTGAAGAAATAGTCAATAAGGTGGGACGCACGGGGGGCACCTTCCTGCACACTTCCCGAACCCGTCCCAGCCATATTCCCAGGGGTAATGTCGCCGGCCACTTACAGAATAGATACAACAATGAGATAAATGATCTAACACCGGAGGTCTTGAAAAATCTGGATTTTCTGGGCGTGGATTATCTTATCCCGATCGGGGGTGACGATACGCTCAGTTATGGCGTGAGGTTGCACCAGGAGGGCGTCCGTATCGTAGGCATCCCGAAAACCATGGATAACGATGTCCCCGGAACGGATTACTGTATCGGGTTCAGCACCTGCGTTACTCGGACTATTTCCATGACCAACAGCCTGCGTACATCCGCGGGTTCTCATGAACGGTTCCTGGTACTCGAGGTCTTTGGGCGTTACGCCGGCTTTACCGCGATGCTTCCCGCTATGGCGGGCGCATCGAACCGTTGTGTCATACCCGAATACAAATTCAACGTTGAACTGCTCACGGAGCTTCTAGCCCAGGACCGGTTTAAAAATCCCAGCAGGTATTCTGTTGTGCTGGTTTCGGAAGGCGCCATGTTCGAGGGGGGCGAGATGATATTCAAGGAGGCGAGGACGGATATGTACGGGCACAAAAAGCTTGGTGGCATCGGCGACCTCGTCTCTTCCGAATTGAGAGAACGCGCTGCCAAGCACAACAAGGGAAAACCCATCGACATCATTAATCAAAAGCTGGGGTATCTGGTTCGATGCGGAGACCCTGATGCCATAGATTCGATTGTTCCCATGGCCTACGGCAACCTGGCATTGGATCTGATCCTCGGAAAAACCCACGGCCGTCTCGTGGTGCTGAAAAACGGAAGATATGACAACATGCCGATTGAGGTTGTCGTAAGTTCGAAAAAAATCGTCAACGTGCAGGAACACTACGATGTCGAACGTCTGCGTCCTCAATACAAGAGTTTTGAAATGAGACCTCTCTTTATCATGACGAGTTAGGCCTCACTGACCTACGTCGATGTTACGATTTTTTTTGAAGACAAACCTGTTAATATTTCTGGTACATCAGCTGGTAGTGGGAGGGTAGAAGCGTCTATCCTCCTGAAGGAACAATGCGGGCAATAAGGGTCAGCAGAGGAACACCACATTCTCTCAGGTCTGACCATTTGGGCCGGTTGACCTTAATCAATCTTGACTATGATAATGACCATGGTTGCAATAGGCAACTAAGGTGAAAGACGCCATGGGGAATGCTCTCCTTCTTTTGAATACGAACACAAAACACGGCGGGACAACCTGGCTACCCCATTGAGATGAATACATGGGAGGATTGTAACATGCAAATAATAAAGGCATCGGAATTCAAAGTAAAATGCCTGCACCTGATGGATGAGGTAAACCGGACGGGGAAGAAATCACAATCACAAAAAACGGGACACCTGTTTCTGTCCTGAGGGCCTATCGCACCATACCGAAGACGCTTTTTGGTTTGCACAAAGGAAAAACGCAGAGCAAAGACGATCTGATCGCATTCCTGGATATTGACTGGGACGCCTCCAATGCTGATTCTTGACACACACGCACTCGTATGGCTGGATATCAGGATTTTGCCGCGCGATAGAGCATGACTTCCTCTTCGCTCAAATCGGCATAAAAGTCGATGAAGTCTGCATATTTTCGTTGCTTTTCCGGACTCGTCTCAAGCTGGGCCAAGCCGGTTTGCACCGCCGGATACATCTCAAGACGGTCCTTTAGAGGATAGGCCATATTGGGAAGATTTAACCGCGCAACAATGTTGTCGCTGTCATAATATCGGGCCGATGATAAGCCTTTGAGTTTGCACATCAGATATCGAAATTCCATATAGGCGTAAACAGCCAGAGGTCAGTTGTCAGAGGCTCTGCCAGTTGAACTCCATCTTTCCCATCCACCCCGGTTCTGTGTTCCAATCCAAAGGTAGGCAAGCAACTGGAAGCTGATGGTCGCCTACCGCGAAATCTACTCTTCCTTCCTTCGACCCCTGTCCCCTCCAACTCTACGCCTTTTTGCACGAGACCTTTTTGTAATTTTATAAATCTGTTTTCATCCAACTCACAGGCATTGATTAGGTTTGAGAATCATGATGTGCCTGTCCCCGTTTCTCTTGTATAACCGAGGCAAGAGACTTTTTTAGAATTTCATGGTCATCCCACAGATGCCTCGGTCCTTTGAGCTTTTGCCGACAGTTTCTCCTCCGCCCAATTTCGAATCTCTTCCAAACTCTCAGCCTCGAAAAATCTCTCTCCCAATTCTTCAAGCTGCTCTGTTGTCAAGCCGGCAAAAATCGGATGAACAGAATCAGCGCTGACCTGAAAACGCTTCGCAATTAGACGGGACAGAAGTTTCATAGTTCCCTGCTGCATGCCCTGCTCAATGCCTTCATCTCGTCCCTCTTTTCTTAGTACACTTGCCAGTCCCATAATGTCTCCTTTCTCGCTTAGATAGCGATCGCGATAGAGGGTGACTTCCTCTTCGCTCAAATCGGCATAAAAGTCGATGAAGTCTGCATATTTTTGTTGCTTTTCCGGGCTCGTCTCAAGCCGGGCCAAGCCGGTTTGCGCCGCCGGATACATCTCAAGACGATCCTCTGGAGGATAGGCCATATTGGGAAGATTCAACCGCGCAACAATATTGTCGCTGTCATAATATCGGGCTGATGACAAGCCTTTGAGTTCGCACATCAGATATCGAAATTCCAAATAGGCGCATGAATTGCTGCCCAGTCTCAGATAGGTCCGATGGTCTCCCGTTCTCAAAAAAATCACAACGGGAACCACACGGTCCGTTTCCATCAATTCCGCCAAATCCAAACAATAGCGGGCTAAACGATATATTGAAAACTCGCTGGTTTTGGTTTCTTCTTCGACCACAAACAAAATGGCTTCCCTTCGGCCATCCGACCATTCCACCAAAAGCGGCGTATCCAACTCACGGAAACGATCCCCCAACCGCTCCTTCAGTTGTTCTTGTCGTACGGGGAGTATTCTGGCTTCGGATAAATCTGATCCCGCTTCTTCCCCGGCAAAAAACTCCAGTGCTTGAACGGGATAGTCCAGAATCAGATTTTTGAAATTTTGATCATGCATTATCTTACCTCTCCAAACTTATCACAGCTTTTTTTGGTTTGCCTTTTTTGGCTTCATGCAAGTGCCAAAGGTAGTCAGGGGTAGTTATATATAACTATGCGCGATACAAGGTGTTTTTACTGGCCGTGGTTTACACCAGCGTGTGAGTTTTATTTTGTGTCAACAGAAAATTTATGATATAGAATTTTCTATTAAGCAATTGAGGAGGGGAAGATGAAATGGTACTTTGATTTTGTGTCTTATTCGGCTTTTCAACGAAAGGTTTCCATTTTTCTGTCCTGCCTGTCTGCATTGCTGATGTTGACACTGGCACAGGCGCCCCGCGCATTCGGTGCGACCACCTATTACGAGATGACCGTGCACAACAACTTTGGACCGGGCGAGTTTTACGGCGCCACTCCGACAGATGACCAAATCTGGCTGTTGACCGATTATGAGTTGAAGTATCAGGAATCCGGCGTATGGAAAACCTTAAACCAAGTTTCAGTTCCAGGTGCATATGCCGTTGTACAGTTCAGTAAAATCGACCAGGGCAAGGTACGCATCATGCGCCCCAATAATGGTACGCGGTTTTACGCCATATTGAGCGATACGGAGCCACCGGCCACGCAACCGTCTGACGAGACCACGACAATGCCATATAACTATTTTGAGTGGGCTTTTTTTGGCACGGCAGGCCAGACGTTTGACATGAGTTGGATCGATCGGGTGGATTTCCTCACCCGTATGGAGTTTTCAAACCTTCCTGAAAAATCCGCCAAAGGGGTTTTTGGGGCAGCGCAGGGCAAATCCACTGCCGCTTTGAGTGCTGTGATTGCAGCCTATTGCTCTCAACCTCAGTTTGCCTGGCTGAGCACCGGTGAAGGAGGCGTTTCCAAGAAACTCACGTTTCCGGGTGCGACCGATCCCATCGGGTGGAGGACGCTGCATCAAGCTAGTGGCAATGGCTGGGCAAAGGGCATCGGCAGTTTTACCCGTGCCCTAGATAAGATTATCGCCACCACCAAGGCATGTAACCATATATGGCAGCCCGGGAGTCCGGGTACCGGACCCAACTGGACTACCGCGGGTTTCCGTGTGGGCAGAAACACCCCCCAGAATGATCCCGAGACGGGAACGAACCATGATTCAAACCATTGGACCACATACGTTACCTTTGAAAAGGATCCTGTCTCTGGAAAATACACCATGAAGCTGACGGACTTTACACTTTACAAAAATAACGCGTCAGGCCAGGGCGAACAGATATGGAATGCCGTGACAAATGCCAGCGGGAAAGGCTACGAAATGACGGAAGACCAGGGGCTGCTCGAATGTATCTGGACCAGCAGCGTGAACAATGTTGTGACCGCGCCGACATGGCTCACCAATGTGATGGGTACCAATCTTTTTTATGCCATAGGCAACGCCGTCATTACAGGGGTTATCTACAAGGACGAATACGTGAATGACAAGCAGCTCCCGGCGTGGTCCGGTTATGTGCCGTATATTGTCGGTGAAGACACATATGATTTCTATATTCTGGTCAAAGGGGGGCAGGTAACGGGTGGACTTACCGGAGCTCTAAAAGGTCAGGACATGATCAACCTCCAGGATGATCGCCGAACGGCCGATGACTTGGTGGATCCTTACTATTTGGAACTGATGCGCATGATGGAGGTTGCACCGGCCTATTTATACCCCTCTACGGACCTGTGGGGGTTTTATGGAACCAAGGGAGATCCTCCCATACTCGGCGTTAACCCGGCCCCGCTGGGCCCCAACGACTTCGGCGACAACGCCACGCTCGACTGGTACTTGGGCGGCGGCGGGGGCCAGACGCAGCACCACCTTTACGTCAGCAGCGACACCGAAAAAAAGTGCGGTGGCAAGTTGCCCTGCTACACCACCATTCAGGCGGCCGTTGATGCGGCTTCTACTGGGTCCACCCTATTCATTGCCGGAGGAAACTACTCGGAAACCGTAAGCGTTAAAGGATCAAAGCAGCTGACCTTCAGCGGAAACTGGGGTCGGACCTTTGCGGATCAGGACGGCAAAACGGTATTTAATCAGGCTCCCAGTGTGGAGGAGGGCTCCTCTTTGACACTTACGGAAATGCGGATCACACCTTGACGGGCTGTATCATCGTTTGACGGCAGCGTCTTGAGAACCCGACAGATTCAAGTAAGCGCTTATCTGCTGCCGAGTCATGGAGCCGCCGCGGTTGCGATATTTCCGGTTGTAGCAGAGGACCCCTATTCGGCACGGCGCTTTTTCACCACAGCCGTTGCAAAGGTAAACCCTAATAGGACCACATTTCCCCGTCCGCGATAGGCGCAAATTGTTGGTATCACTTAGCTATATGGAATGATTTAAAGTTACAGATATGAGCCAATCTCAAAATTATGATTCAAACTGCTGTAAACATCTCATGAGGCCAATTCCACGGTTCCGACCGGAATAATATCACAAACGATTCCTCCCAGCCGAATGCCTGTGATATCATCATTGAGAAGGGGGCGGAGTGAGGGTTGGTAGATGCATGAAAGTTGCCGTTTTTTGGGTGACACTAACTGGGTATACCTCCAACATATCTCATGCTCGACTTCAATGATTGTTCTGTCAGCCTCGCACAATTTTGATGATGTCGGGGTGAAGATTGATGCACGTACTCTTGTTCTGGGTGCGGATAGCCGGGAAATTGGTGGACCCCAATATGTTGTGGTTGTCAGAATTCCCAGAGTGGTTTCAGAGTTTGAAGCGCAGGAAGGAACATGTGAAGCATAGCACAAGATTTTGAGGGGGCCTATTTTTTGGGAATACCTCAATATATATCAACCATGACCGGCCCTGAGAGATGGGATCAATCTCAACGTTTACTCAAGACCTCGGATTTGATGATATCACAGTTTTTTTGGGCTGATGATACATCCTTATGTTCAGGTAGTTTGAGTTAGAGAGCGGCAGGGGTTTTACATTGAGATTGTTCCAAATGTGACGAAAAGATACTGTGCGGTGTATTGATTGGTAAATGAATTCTGAAAAGGAGAAAGAATTGAAACGGTCTAACTTGCGTCAAATCTTTGTTCCCTTGATATTGAGTTTTGTGTTTTTGACCATTTTCCCTGCCAAATCGTTAGCAGAGGAAAAATATGTTTTTGAGCGCATGTGGCCTGTGCTGGATCAACCGTGGTATTTTAGTAGCCCTTTAGATTTTGCCATCGACCCGGAAGGGAACCTCTATGTTGAGGATACTGGTAACGACCGAATTCAGAAGTTCAGTCCCTCGGGTGAGTTTATCCTTAAATGGGGAAGTGAAGGCGCAGCCGATGGGCAGTTTAACAGTCCTGAAGGAATCGCCATCGACTCGGAAGGGAACGTCTATGTGGCGGATACTGATAACGATCGTATCCAGAAGTTCAGTTCCTCGGGTGAGTTTATCCTTAAATGGGGAAGTGAAGGCGCAGCCGATGGGCAGTTTAACAGTCCTAGAGGAATTGCCATCGACCCGGAAGGGAACGTCTATGTGGCGGACAATGGTAACGACCGAATTCAGAAGTTCAGTTCCACCGGTCAGTTTATAACGGAATTGTGTGCACTCGGATCCGATCCGGGGCTGGTGAACAATCCATTTGGACTTGCTGTGAGTGGCAATGGCAAAATATACATTGTTGACAATGGCAATAACCGCATACAGGTTTTGAAAGAGAATGCAAGTGTCTTCAATAATAAGGCAATCATCATCGCCGGAAGTGGTCCATATGCCACCAATACACTTTGGGACGCAACCCAAATGTGCGCCAACTATGCCCACCGTGCTCTGACTTACCAGGGGTACACGGGAGAATACATCTACTACCTTTCCGCCAGCACCGACCTGGATCTGAACAACGATGGATACCCGGACGTGGATGGCGATGCCACCAACGACAATCTCGCGTACGCCATCAAAACCTGGGCTGCCGATGCGGACAGTCTGTTCATTTATATGGTAGGCCACGGAGGTGAGGGCACATTTCGGATGGGGGAATTCGAACTTCTGGAAGCGTCAGCGCTTGACACGTGGCTGGATGTTGTGCAGGAAAGTGTTCCTGAATTCGTGACCCTGGTTTACGATGGTTGTCGTTCAGGAAGCTTTGTGTCTTATCTGCTTGCACCGACCGGCAAAACGAGAATTGTAGCGGTGAGCACCTCCCCCAATGAACCCGCCATTTTTGAAGTGGACGGCCAGCTATCTTTTGGGTATCAGTTTTTTTCCAAACTGTTTTACGGCACCAGTTTCTACAAATCTTTCGTTGACGCCAAGAACTGCGTCAAAGCCACCTATGAGGATAAGCAAAATCCGCAGCTTGAGGCCAACGGCAACGGAGTGGGAAATGAAAAGGCGGATCAAGAGATTGCAAATGCAATCAAGATCGGCAATGAGACCAAAACAGCGACCGATATTCCCAGCATTCAGACTGTATCCGCACCGCAGGCGCTTTCAGCAGGGGACACATCCGCATTTATCCATGCACAGAATGTTGTTGACGCAGATGGCATCCAAGAGGTCTTTGCCGTTATCAAACCGCCGGACTATTCCAGCGGTTCTTCCGATAACCCCGTAACCGATCTGCCTACCATCACTTTGACTTCAGTCGGAAACAACAGCTACAGCGGCACATATGACGGGTTTACCTCTCAAGGGGTCTACAGTGTGACGGTTTTTGCCCGTGACGGAGAAGGAATCCTGTCTTTACCGTATCAGACTTCTGTTACCGTGCCTGTAGATACGGATTGCCTATCTGTCAGTGCCAGTTTAGGTATCAATGTCCCTTGTGCCGAATATAGCGGCAATTCGTATGGCTTTGTTTTCGATTTTTATCGCAATCCGGACGATCTTTCTGGCTTTTATTGGAAACTGGTCATGCCCACCTTGACTACTGGAACAGGCTCATATTGTTTACCCATTGGAACGGACCTCAGTATGCCCATGGATTGTGTTTCATACAACGGCACACAATATGGGTTTACGCTTCAGTTTTACCCCAACCCCTATGACCCATCGGGGTACTACTGGAAGATGGATATGAACACGTTGGTGGTTAGATGATATCAACCATAGATGTCTCGCAGTCGAATGGTTGTGATATCATCATTGGGAGGGGTTGTTCGGAGTGTCGAGAGACGCATGAAATTGACAGTTTTTTGGATGACATAAGACCGGGTATATCTCCAACGTATATCAGGCAACTACCGGGTTGTGATATGAACCACATATCACATCCGAGCAAGATTGCATTTCCCATTTCTCTCATTATCCAATGCCACTACATCTGGTCGAGTCCTTTTCAGGCTGTTAATCCAAAAGTGAACAATACCTATATGAATATGCTGTCAGATCTGGAGCTCGGAGGTCTGGGAAAGCACCTGGCTGGGACCCTTTTTTTTGGTGCAGCATGGAAAAGGATGGCAGATCAAATCTTCACGGTTCCGGGCTGAGGTGTTTTGCCTCTCAACCCGGCTTTTTCTCTTTTATCCATGAATATTGTCAATCCATCTCATGGTCTCCATATCACTGACTTTTCCCAAATATCTTTGAGTGGTCGACAGGTTGGAATGGCGGAGGATGATCTTGCTGACAATCTCCAAAGGAGTTCCAGCCCGGGAGGCAAAAGTTGCGGCATGCCTTCTCAGATCATGCGGCCTCAATCTGACACCAACCAACTTACCGGCTTTCATCACAACAATCCTCGCAGCGGAGTAGCTTATAGGGAAAATTCTTTCACCAGACTGAATTCTTTTCTCTCGGATGTACTCCTTGAGTCTGTCAGCTACTTTTTTGGGGATGAAAACGACCTCCATTTCTTTTCCGCTTTTGGGATCGCGGATGAATATCTTCCTGTCTTCAACGTCAGCAGGTGTGAGTTTCAGAACTTCTCCTACTCTCATGCCACCACGTCCCATAAGTTCGAGCATGAGACGGTTTCTGATGTCTTCCGTTCTGAAGATGATTTCATCCACAACGTCTTTTTCCAAAATCTTCCAATGGATCGGTTTCTGGACTTTGAAAAGGTTCTTCAGTGTAGGGGAATCACAAGGATTTTGAATTTTGGGGTCGAAAGAGGTCTTGATAAAATTGAAAAAGGTCGACAGGAGGGAGTAACGGAGTTTTTTAGTTGACTGCTTCGTCTCTTTGGATATCTTTGTGAGAAAAAAAAGGACATTTTTTGTGGTTACGGATGACAACTCAATGTTGCCGAAATGGTGTTCGAATCTGGTTAGAACGAACTCATAGTTTTTCAATGTGCTTTTTTTGGAATTCATTCTCTGATAATCAAAAAAAAATTCGTGGCCTCCAACAGTTCCATAGTGCACCTCCCGTTTTTTGAGGGTTAATAAAAAATGAATTGACCTCAACATATCCTATTGGTTAAAGTTACAACTTCTGAGTTAAATATTCAATTTGAGTCAGGTTGTTGGCGGTCAAGATTACTACATATTACATATTGGTAAAGCTGAACTGGTCGGGCAAATGGCTAAAGATGCAGACATCAGCAAATCCGCTACCAATGCGGTGCTAAATTCATTTATCGACAGTATTACGAAAGAGCTGAAGAAAAAGGATGGAAAAGTAACCGTGATTGGATTCGGTACATTCTCAAAAATCCACAGTAAAGCCCGGAAAGGTCGAAACCCGAGTACCGGAGAACCGATCAAGATCAAGACATCTAATGCCGTTAAATTTAAAGCAGGGAAGAAGCTGAAAGAGGCGGTTTAGGATTTCGCAGGGAAACTGCATACATTTTCAGCGGTCGACTTGATTTACCCCATGGGGAATGTCGATCTACCGCATCATGTTTTATCCTACAGAAGCAGATGGTGTAAGATTGATCTGGCATTCTTGCACGATTTTGGTGGTGTTGGGGTGAGGATTGATGCACGTAACCTTTTTCTGTGACCGGATAGTGGGAAAATGGGTTGACCCCCATATGTTGTGGTGGTAAAATTTTTCGATTAAGAATCTGCAATCTGAGGACACTTACAGATATGTAATTGATATCACAAGGTTTTGAGGGTGTTGAATCCTGGTGATTATCTCAATTAACCTGTACTGCGGGCAAACCTGAGGTGTCAGAAGAACTTACAGCGTTAGTCACAGGGTTCTAGTTTTATGATATCTCAACTTTTGTGATTCCCATAATATTTGGTTTTTGGCATGAAAGTGAGGCAGGGGGCGGCTGAAATATTTTCTAGTCCGAGGAAACTGCTGTTTCCAAGGGTGTAAGGCAGCTCACAAGGTCTTGCCGTTCTGATTTGCTTGTGATTGCAAGTCGATATATCAATGACTCACATAATCTTCGCATTGTTGACTCTTCACCCTGTTCAAGGTTTGTATATGATAATGCAGAAATCGAAAATTAGGTTCATTTTTTTGTGACGAATCACCATGTGGTGGTGTAATTTTGAGAAAATCTACTTTCACGGATGGAAGAATGAAATACGGAAACAATCATCGACAATCCACAGTTTTCTTGTTTTTGGGTTTTCTGCTTCTAAGCATCATTTCTGTTAGCAATTCAGCAGCGGAAGAATACGTATTTGAGCGGATGTGGCCGGTGCTGGAGCAGCCATGGTATTTTCAGAATCCCAGCGATGTCGAGATAGATGCTTCTGGAAATGTTTATGTTGCGGACACTTATAATGAGTGTATCCAAAAATTTACACTATCGGGCACTTTCATCAACAAATGGGGCAGTTATGGAACCGGTGACGGGGAATTCGATTATCCTCAGTCCATAGCTATAGATAATATGGGCAACGTGTATGTTGCCGACGCCGGAAACGACCGCATCCAGAAATTTACGTCCTCAGGGGATTTTATCACGAAATGGGGAAGTGAAGGGAGCGGAGACGGAGAATTCTGTTCTCCGTGGGGCATTGCCGTAGATGCTGAAAACAATGTGTATGTAGCTGATAATGATGTATCTGCAAATTCCATAAACCCCCGAATGAAATTTTCATCCAACGGGGAATTTATTACCAAATGGTATGTATGAAAACAATGTGTATGTAGCTGATAATGGGTATGTATCTGCACTCAATTCCATAAACCCCCGAATACAGAAATTTTCATCCAACGGGGAATTTATTACCAAATGGGGCAACTTTGGTTATGGTGATGGCGAACTCAATAACGTAAAGGGCATAGCAATAGACAATGAGGGAAACATTTATGTATCTCAGGAGTCCTTTATTCAAAAATTCACATCCACTGGAGAGTTTATAACCAAATGGGGGAGCGGTGGTTTCGGAGATGGTGAATTTTATTGGGCCATGGGCTTGGCTACAGATGATACCGGAAACGTTTATGTGGCTGAATTCGGGAACAGTCGAATCCAAAAGTTCTCATCAACAGGTGATTTTTTGACAAAGTGGGCTAGTGCAGGCATCGAAGATGGCCAATTTGATTATCCTCTTGGCATAGCAATAGACAATGCTGACAATGTCTATGTAGCTGACTATGGATATGGAAATAGCCGTGTACAAAAATTCACGCCTTCAGGGAAGTTCCTGCTTAAATGGAGCATTAGCGGCGATTACCCTCTTGATCTAGCAATAGATGTTTTTGGAAATGTCTATGCGGCAAGCGGATGCATCCAAAAGTTTACATCGTCAGGAGAGTCTCTTAAGTTGGACCAGGCCGATATTGGCGCCTTTTACGCAAGTTCCATAGCAACAGATAGCGTTGGAAATGTATATATATTTAGCTCGAACGAACGGATTATAAAGTTTACATCGTCAGGAGAGTTTGTCACCGAATGGGGAGGTACGGGAACTGGTGACGGTCAATTCGCCTTTGATGTCCACGGCGCCGCCATAGCTTTAGACGCGGAAGACAATGTCTATGTGACAGATCCCAATAATTTTCGCATTCAAAAATTCACTTCGTCCGGGGAGTTTATCAGCAAATGGGGTAGCTTTGGTGCTGGGGATGGGAAATTTCTAGAGGTTAAGGATATTGCAATCGGTAACGCGGGGGGCATCTATGTTTTGGATATGCTTTGTCCTGAATTAATAGGCATGGACGACCAATTCAGCCTCAGACGTATGCAGGTATTCTCATCTGATGGAACCTTCATTTCAAAGTTTCTCTGGTCAGAAGGTCAGGGGCCTGGAGATTTAGGTCTGTCCTATAATTTTGCTATAAACTCGCAAGGCAAGTTGAATTTTTCGGATCCCGGTTGCGACCGTGTTAAGGTTTTCAAACCGTTCACTACCGGCCCCACCAACAAAGCCATCATTGTTGCCGGAAGTGGTCCATACTCCACCAACACCCTCTGGGATGCGACTCAGATGTGTGCCAACTATGCCTACCGAGCACTTTCATACCAAGGTTATACAAGAGATACCATATATTATCTCTCCTCCGACACGGACGTGGATCTGGACAACGACGGTTACCCGGACGTTGATGGCGATGCAACCAATGCTAATTTTGAGTACGCCCTTAAAACCTGGGCGTCTGATGCGGACAGTCTGGTTATTTACATGGTGGGTCATGGGGGCGAAGGGACATTTCGTATGGGGGAATATGAAATGCTGGAGGCATCGCTTCTGGATTCCTGGCTGGATTCCGCACAGCAAAGCATCACTGATTTCATCACCATCCTTTACGATGGGTGCCATTCCGGCAGCTTTGTCTCCTATTTGCTTCCCCCCGCCGGAAAAACGAGAATCTTGGCCACGAGCACATCCCCAAATGAACCCGCTATTTTTGAAGTGGACGGGAGTTTATCCTTTGGTTTCCAGTTTTTCGCTCAGCTGTTTAACGGCAGCACCTTCTACGATTCCTTCGTCATCGCCAAAAACTGCGTCAAGACCACCTACAACGACAAACAAAATCCACTGCTTGAGGCCAACGCTAACGGCGTGGGAAACGAAAAGGCGGATCAAGAGATTGCTAACATCATCAAGATTGGCAATGAAACCAAAACAGCAGGTGATATTCCTAGCATTCAGGATGTATCTGCGCCTCAAACACTTTTAGGAGGTGAAACATCCGCATTTATCCAAGCCAAAAACGTAGTGGATGCGGATGGCATTCAGGAAGTATTTGCAGTCATCAAAGCCCCCAACTATTCCAGTGGGTCTCCCGATAATCCCGTAACTGATCTGCCAACGATCAACTTGATTGCCGTTGGAAACGACTGCTACAGTGGCACTTATAACGGATTTACTACTCAGGGGATTTACAACGTAGCTGTCTTTGCCCGTGATCGCAAAGGGATTCTATCGCTACCGTACCAAACATCGGTTACTGTACCTGGAAATACAGATTGTCTTGCAGTTGGCGCTGGTTTAGGCATCAATGTTCATTGTGTCGATTATAATGGAAATCCATACGGCTTTATGCTTGATTTCTACCGCCATCCCGATGACCCCTCCGGCTACTATTGGAAGTTGGTCATGGGAACATTGACGACAGGAACGGGTACTTATTGCATACCAATTGGCACAGACCTGAGTATCCCCTTGGACTGTGTTTCGTACAATGGCAATCAATATGGATTCACCCTGAAATTCTATTCCAATCCCTATGACCCATCAGGGTTATACTGGAAGATGGATGGGAGTACGTTGACCGTGAAGTAATTCTTGGCACATCCGTTTGATCCAATTTTTGGAAGCCGGATACTTGAGATATCATCATCGGGAACGGGGTAAACTGAGGTTCCAGAGATGCATGTTTTGGATCACGCAAGACCTACAGGTTACTCCAACGTACCACAACCAAAGACCACGTTGTGATATGAGTTCAATATCTCATCCGAGTAAAGATTGAATTTGCCATTTCTCTTATTACCCAATGCCACTACATATTGTGGTCGCGCCCTTTTCAGACTGTTAATCGAAAAGTGAAGACTTCCTATATGCAGCATTCGTTTGATTTCATGGGGAAATAGTGTAAGATTGATCTGTCAGCCTTGAACGATTTTCTTGGCGTTGCGGTGAAAGATGATACACGTAACCCCGACCGCAAACGATTTGTTGGCAAATTGATTGACCTCTGTATGTAGGGGTGATAAGAACTTCATCCATGCTTTTGTGATCTGCTGGGTCTTAAGGATAAGTAAGGCATGCGGCAGGTTCCGGGCGTGTCCAAATGCCCAAATGTTTGGATTTCGGAAAGATAAAATTTTTGCAAATCAATTCACTGTACCTCCGGCACAGCCGAGGCGTTACCCTGGATTAATTAACATAATACATACAACACAACTCCTTGACTGAAATAGATAATTATCTATAACCAAAATCTGATAACCTATGTCTCATCCATCTCAAATAGAAATTTACAATGAATATTAGTCATAAACGGGTAATACTTTTTTTTATACCCATATTTTCCATTGTCACTATTGGCTTTGCTTATCCTGATCACGAAGACAATAATTCTTTCAATCAAATATTTTTGTTGTTAAATTCCTGCCAAGTTTTTTCGACTGATCGTTTTATATCTTTCATCAGTATATCTGCAAATCCATTCACCTCAAACTTTCCAAAGCTAAAGAACTTTACTCGTCCCCCCCTGAATAAGTTTCGTGATTCCATTCCTCGTCAGAATGCCGTTAACTCAGCCGATCAGCTTGTGTTCGAGGCAGCAGTCTCTGGATTGCCCAATTTTCCTTGAAAATTTCCTGCTAGATGTGCCGGCTTCAACCATCTGGACGAAAAATTTGCGTAGCACCCTATTGCCGAAATTAATTGGGCTAGAAGATAGTGTGTTGTTGCTGTTGGTTTGGATACAGAAATGAAACGCAAATATGTAAAATACCAAGAAACTGAGGCGCAAGGGTCAGAAGCTCCACAATATTAATAAGCCAATACGGACAACTCAAGTTTGCCCCTCAGGAGGCAAGGTAATTATAACTTTTACAGGCGTAGCCTAAAGTCAAACAGAGGGGATATATCGGATTATGAAACCATACCCGTTGATCGATGCTCAAACAGAAAAAGTCTTTTCGCTATTCTTAATTTCCATTCTTCTTCTTTTCATTGTACAGGGGTGTTTTTTATTCCGTCCTGAGGCTGTTTGCGCTCTGACCTACACCCTAGAAGGCGGAGAAGGCAGATACGTTAGCCTGACTGTTGAGGTCACGCCCGACACCAGTCACTACTGGTCTTCGGATATTAATTATGGAGGCGCGCATATTTATAACCACATAATGACCTTTGAGCCCGGAGAACTTGGACAGGACCCGGATAAAGGACCTCAGATAACGATAACCGTTACAGCTGAATTCACGGGTCCAGAGGGAAGTGGGGGAATAGAAAGCTTCACTTTGAATCCAACAGGAGACGATATTAAAAATGAGTGGGAAGCGCTCTCTGAGTATAGTTATGCAGTTGAGGTCGGAGTCAATTCGCTTTGCCCAGTTGCGCCTGATCCTTCGAAACCATGGGTGCACAAATATACCTTTAAACTTAATATAAACGGTTTAGTAAATTATACAGATTATTCGCATCCCAATCAAGATCCGAATAAAAGTGCAACTTTCGATGATCATTTGATCATGGGAGAGCAGTTAATGGTCTATGCCGGTACCGTTCCCTCTTCTTACGATAAAGATCAGCAACTTAGCATTAGTGTCAAGGAAATCGATGGATTTGGAAATGACGGCCTAAACGTTAAATATAAGGACGTATCTAATTTCTCGGCGACCATAGATGATGCCGGGCCGTTTTATTTTGCTTTTACAGATTGGGGTCCCAATTTTAAAAACGCCCATTTCAATATGACGGCCCTATTGACGTCGGATACCGATACCTACGGAAACATCAACGGTGAGATAAAGATTAGCGCTAAAGATGGTAATAAATCCGGAAACCTCGGCACATTCGTCAGTCTTCCATTCGCCCGGGCCACCAGAGTTAATCCCGTGGTGAAGCTGATGTCTAGAGTAAATGGGTTTATAGACCCTCGAGAGTTGGAGGTAAATGAGAAGCTCTTTCCGGGAGATGCGCTTGAAGTCATTGGTGGACCTTTGTCCGTTCGTTTTTGCAATGGCCAGTCAGTGGGGGTCCCAGACTCACAGTGGGGCACCAGAATCGTTTTAGGCAAAATCGAAGGGGGTATTGTTTTAGAGCGTTCTTCAATCTTTTTTAAGCTAAAAAATCTGGCTTACAATGTTCAGAATGACCCTAGAGGATATGGCAAAGTTGTACTTATTGATGGTCTGAGTGAGGCGATCGCTAACGTGGTTGCACCCGGTTCTGGCAGCGTGGCGAATTGGGTGTTCAACAAAGCTGCCGAAAATGGCACGAATTATATACTCAAAAAGGTCGGGGACAGTCGTGCACCTCAGAACGCTCTTTTGCGCTCAGCAGATGCCGATACCTCTTCCCTGTCAAATCAGGAATCGTATACCGTTGTCAATTTGTTCCCCGATGACAAGATACTGGTTACCCCCGTTAAGGGGATGGTATCTCTGGATGCAGGCGGAACCGCACAAGCGACCCTGCCAGAAGGAAGCAGTACCGTGGGCGACATGGCCCGAAGCGACGCTTATATTTCCACTCCCGGCACCGAAGGGTATACCATTAATAATCTCTGGATGGGCCTCTCGGCACGCTGGAGCCCGGCCGATGGTAGTGAGATTCATACTCGAACTCCGGATCTCTGGCTTAGTTATGATTCTCCTCTCTACACTACGGATTGTCCCATCAACCGTGACTATCTGGAAATCAGGCTGAATGGTACGCTCATCACCAATCATGGGGAAATAGGGAACAACACTGTTGAGGTGCCTGTGCCGGAATCTCTTGCTTTTCATGCCGGCAGCAATCTTCTGGAAGGTTTTTTAATGGAGGCGAATCGTTCTGTTCGTCACCAAATATCCGCCACATTGAATGTTGCAGAAGATGCCTTTGCCGCTCCTCCCGACAGGATCGAGGCTTTGGCCTATTCCGCGGCAAAGAAAACGGTCTTACGCTGGTCCCCTTCGAATTATCCGGATATTGCGGGTTATGATTTAGAAAGAAGTGAATCGGAAAACGGCCCTTTTGTTCTGATTGGCCAACAACGGTATCCCCAGCCGGTATGGCTCGATGACTGGACGGGTGAGACGCCGACTGCGCCATACTGGTACAGAGTCAGGTCGGTATATACCGGCGGAGAGATAAGCGATTGGTCCAATTCGATTCAGATGGTAGAGGCGACCAGGGAGTATGGTTTGCCACTTGTCACACCTGCGAATCTGCAATTGCAGGCGGAATATCAGGGTATTCGGGTTTTGTTTGATGATAGCTGGCCTGCCACCGTCTTCTGGAAGCTGGAGAGGAGCGAGGCCTCAGGCGGTCTATGGGAAGATCTTCTTAATGGGCAGTATCTTTGCCAATCCGGTTACCTGGATAAGAAGGTAACGGCTGGAAAACAATATTGGTATCGCCTTGCGGCATACAGTATTCTGGGGGACAGCGCCGCACCGGTATATGCGGGACCGGCACTGTATGATGGAAAGCCGGCGCCACCGACGGGGCTGACATGTTACCAGGATGGAAATTCAGTTGAACTTAGATGGGATCCCCCTCAGAGCAACACACTTTCCGGCTTCAGGATATACCGGGACGCCGGTTCAGGTTTTCAGTTCCTAAACACGGTTAATGCCGGCACCTTTATTTATAAAGACTGGATTTCGGAGGCCGGGGAGTACAGATGGATGGTCAAATCGGTGAACACCAACGGGATTGAAAGCCAGGAAGGCGTGCAGTCCAAAGGCTACCGGTGGATTAAAGAGGGCCCAGCGGGTACGGTCAATCTGGGGACACCTGTCGAGCAGGTCAATAACGGAAACCGCTCCGTGTCGGTTCCTGTTAATCGAGTTCAGGGCAGCTCAGGGGCTGTGTTTGTAACGATAACCATGAATATAGAGAGCAACACAGGAACTGAAATTGTCAGTCGCTATGCCGGGACTGTAGTACTCGAAAACGGCGAGACGGAAAAGGTTGTGACCATACCGGTTGAAGACGGTTACCATTTTTATCAGATCTATGTTTCAGGCGTTTTTGGTGCTGAAACAAACCCAACCTACTCCGGCACTTTCTACGTCAGCAGCAATGGCGACTGCGGAACTAAAACACCCTGCTACCGCAAAATCCAGGATGCCATCGATGATGCCGTGACCGGATCGGTCATTAAGGTCAAAGGCGGAACCTATGAGGAGTCCTTAAGCGCGAGCGGCGGCAGATCAATTTTGATCAAAGGGGGGTACGATTCAAACGAATATGATCATCAGGCGCCCAATATGACCATTATTGATGCCCCCGGTCCAACGACCATTAAGGCATCGAGCGGGTCTTTGAAATCCGAAATGATCAATGTGAAGTAAATTTATGGCCAAGACAAGACGGATTGGCTAAAAATTATGGGGAGAGACGAGAAAGGTCAAAGGTCAAAATTGCTGACAGGATTGGCCTGCCAACGATATAAACAATCGTCAGGTGGCTTAAAAGGTCAGGGTCACCACCTCCCCGCCAGTTTTGTTGATTGCAGAATGCTGTTCGGTCGGAATGGATATCTCAACCGATTTCTCGCAGCCGAATGCCTGTGATATCATCGTTGGCATGGGAGCGGAATGAGGGTTGGGAGATGCCTTAAACTGGCCGTTTTTTGGATGACACCAGCTGGGTATACCTCCAACGTATATTGGTCTTGGTAAACCTGTGTTTGCAGGGATAACTCCCAACCAATGCAAATAGTGTGATATCGTCGATTAGACAGCGAAACTTCTATCCTCCTGAAGGAACAATGCTGGCAATAAGGGTCAGCAAGGGCGAGGGAGCAATTCCCGCCCACAGGAGAAAGAGGAGAATCAGAACTCCGCCCATCCGTTCATAAGAGCCCATTG
Organism: Desulfatiglandales bacterium; assembly: GCA_963662465.1. Lineage (GTDB taxonomy): Bacteria > Desulfobacterota > DSM-4660 > Desulfatiglandales > Desulfatiglandaceae > NaphS2. The sequence continues at coordinate 4,489,932 of OY759599.1, read as the reverse complement.
CGGGGGCGTGCCCGACTGCCTCGCCAGGTCGCATGTAAAGAGTGATTACCACCTTCATATACAGGTATATGGAGAGCACCGCCATGGCGATGGCAATGACGGCAAGAGACAGTTCTCCCGCCTGAAGCACCGCCTTAAAAAGGATTACCTTCCCAACGAACCCCGCGGTCGGGGGAAGCCCTGCCAGAGAAAGAAGGCAGAGGGTGAGGATGGCGGAACGCCAGGGGTGAGTGTAACCGAGACCCTGATACGCTTCAAGGGCGTCGCGGTCCTTTTTTTCGTGGGACAGCGAGGCGATGATCCCGAAGGCGCCCAGATCCATGGCCGCGTACACCATCAGATAGAAGGCCAGGGCAAAGCGTCCGCTTTCCATTTTCACGGCCAGAAGCGTCATGAGGAGATATCCCATCTGCGCCACGGAGGAATAGGCCAGAAGGCGTTTGAGGTCGGACTGACTGATGGCGGTCAGCGTGCCCGCTATCAGGGTCAGAAAGGCCCCTATCCAGAGGATCGGCTTAAACGCCTCCCAGAGCGGGGCCTGCATGTGAAAACAAAAGCGGATGAGGAAAGCGAATATCGCCACTTTTGATCCCGCGGCCAAAAATGCGGTGACCGGCGCGGGGGAGCCCTGATAAACATCCGACGTCCATAGATGAAAGGGGGCCATTGAGATTTTGAAGCCGATCCCCACCAGGATAAACGCCGGCGCCGCCGGCATAAGCGGGATGTCTACGCGTTCGGCGCCGGATGCGAGATGGGTGATCACCGATAACGATCCGGTCCCCGCATACCAGAGGCCGATGCCGAAGGCGAGGAACGCACCGGCCACGGCGCCCGTGATCAGGTATTTGAGGCTCGCTTCTCGAAAAAAAGGATCCTCCCCGCGGATGGTAATCAGGATATAGAGGGAAATGGACAAAAGTTCCAGGCCCAAAAAGAAGATGAGCCAGTGGGCGGCTATGGCCGCCAGATCCATACCGAGAACGGCAAAAAGGAGAATGCCGTAATATTCATCGTTTTCAAAACCCCGGTTACCGGCGTATCGTGAAGAGAAAAGGAGACATATGAACGCGATGGCGGCAATCAGTGTACTGAAAAGCCGGGCGTAGCCGCCGCCATCCAGCATGCCGTTCAGGCATATGCCGGAAATGGGAAGGGATGCAAAAGCCCCGATGGCGCTTCCCAAAAAGATCAGGGCCATGAAAAAAAGCAGTGGTCCGGGCCGACGTTGCAGGAAGGCGCCGGTGCAGAAAATCAGAAGCCCTCCCGTTGCCAGAATGATTTCCGGAAAAATAGCAATCCATGTGCTTCCCATGTTAACTCCTAACGTTCTTTCAGGAAACGTTGCCGATCAATGCATTCACGGGCCCTTCAAAGAGGTCGAGGACCGGTTTGGGCCACAGTCCCAGAAAGAGGACGCTCAAGGCAAGTGCCCCCAAAATTACGGTTTCACGGACATCCACGTCCCAAAGGGCCGATGTTTCCCCCTTAAATTCTCCGAAAAGGGTATCTTGAACCATTCTCAGCACGTAAATGACGCCGAAAAGCAGACCCGCAAACCCGAAAGCGGCGGCCACGGGGTATACCCTGTATGTGCCGACCAAAATGAAAATTTCGCCCACGAAATTATTGAGCCCCGGCAGCCCCAGTGCCGCCATGGAAAAAAAGAGGAAAAAGGCCCCAAACACCGGCATTGCTTTCCACAGGCCTCCAAAGTCTTTAAACTGCCGGGAATCAATCCGTTCATTGAGCATGCCCACCAGGATAAACAGAGCGGAAGCGGAAATGCCGTGATTGATCATCTGAAGGAGTGATCCGCTGAGGGTGATGGCATTGAAGACGGCCAGCCCCAGCACCACCAGACCCATGTGGCCGATGCTGGAATAGGCAATGAGACGTTTGATGTCCGCTTGGGAAAGGGCGATCCATGAGGCATAAAACAATGCGATCAGGTCCAGAACCATGAGCAGGGGCACGGAAGCCTTGAATGCCATCGGGAAAAGGGGCAAAGCGAAGCGAAAAACACCATAAATGCCGGTCTTCAAAAGGAGGCCCGCCAGAATCACGCTCCCTGCCGTGGGCGCCTGGGTATGGGTGTCCGGAAGCCAGGTGTGCAGCGGTACCATGGGGATTTTGATGCCGAAAGCGAGCATGAAGGCGGCATAAAGCCACCCCTCGGCACTGATTGAAAGGGAAGTGCCGAGTAGGCTGGGAAGGGCGAAGGTGTAAATTCCGGTTTGACGACCATGAATGACGTAGAGACCGATAATGGCAAGCAGCATGAAGAGACTGCCGGGCATGGTGAAAAGGAAGAATTTCATAGCCGTTCGGGTGCGTTGTTCATGTCCCCAGATGCCCACCAGGAAGAACATGGGAATCATCTGAATTTCCCAGAAAAAGTAAAAGAGAAAGAGATCCGTGGCTAAAAACACCCCTGAAATCCCGGTAAGCGTCGTGAGAAGAAAGAAATAATAACTGCTGACCTTGCGTTGGATCTGTTTCCAGGAGACGAGAATGCAAAGCGCTCCCAGAAAAGTGGTCAAAAGAAGCAGCATGAGACTCACACCATCCATCGCCAGCGTATAACGAATTCCCACTGAAGGGATCCAGGCGTAGTCCTCCACTACCAGAGGGCGACCCGGACCGCCAAGACGCTGAGAAGTCCCACCAGTCCCACCAGGAAAGCGATAAGATAAGTGGAGATCTTGCCCGTTGTACATAGCCTCATCATGAGGCTTGCGACATTAAAACCGACGGCGAAATTCTCCAGGCTTTGGTTAATGCGTTTGTCGTCGGGTGGATGAAAGTGGACAGAAGGATCCGGTCCTTGCTGAAATACCCTCCCAGGGTGGGAAAGGCACTCAGACAAAGGGCGCCTGCCAGCATGAGCTAAAATACGCCGGGAAGGCGCCGGCTCAGGTTGCCCATCTTAAAGATGTCGTGTTCCTCAAATAGAAACAGGAGGGTTGGCAGCGTGGCCGTTTCAGTATTCAAGGACACGGCCTGGGGGTTGATATGGGTGATGGAGAATGTTCCGAAATGCGTAAATAAGACGGCCACGGCCACACCAAAGCCGATGTCGCCCACCCGGGTCATGATGAATGCCTTTTTGCCGGCCGTGGCCTTAACCGGGTCCCCGTACCAGAAACCGATCAGGGCGTAGGAGCAGAACCCCACCCCTTCCCATCCCAGATACAAAAAAATAAGATTGTTGGCCAGCGCGATGACCAGCATGGAAAAGACGAAGAGGTTCAGGTAACAGAAATAGCGACCGTAATCCGTGTCTTCCCGCATGAAGGAGATGGAGTAAAGATGAATAATGGAAGCCACAAAAGTGACCATCAGCGCCATTATGGCGGCAAGGGCATCATAGTGGATGTCCATGGCCACCGAGAGATCTCCCGCTTTGAACCACTGAAATAAAGTGAAGTCGCAGGTGTCGCCGCCGATCCTGACAATGGCGGTTGTTGCCATGGCAAGGCTAAGCAAAAGGACGGCACAGGCGATGACCTCCACCAGTTTTCTGGGGAGCCGCCGACCGAAGATCTCGTTAATGGCTGCTCCCGTTAGAGGGAAAATAATCAACAGAAAAAGGGTTGTTTTCAACCGGGTTCCCCTTATCCTTTCAGTAAGCTGTATTCATCGGCGTTGATCGACCCTGTCCGCCTGCGCACATAAATGATCAAGGCAAGGCCGACGGCCACCTCGGAGGCGGCCACGGTCATGATAAAAAGTACAAAACCCTGACCGACAAGCGACTCCCATCTCAGGGAGGCCCCCACAAAGGCAATCCCAGCCGCGTTCAGCATGATCTCCACACCGACGAGAATCATGATCAGATTTCGGCGCGCCAGTGCGCACCCCGCGCCCATGAAAAACAGAATCGCAGCTAAGATGAGGACATGGCTGTAAGAAACCATCATGATGCCTCCCGTTCAGGATCGGTTGTTTTCCCCCCGGTTGTCTTTTCTCTTCCCAGATACAACGCTCCTGCCAGCGCCACGAACAGAAGGAAGGAGGCGATTTCCACGGGAAACCAGAATTCCCTGAAGAGGTAGCCCCCAAATTCCTTTGGGGAGGCCATGGCCGGTTTCAAGAAAAGTCCATGACCCGGACCCACCCATATGAGCGCTGTCAGGAGGACCAGCGAGATGCCGCCCAGAACGATGGCTGGAATCCAGCGCCGAAAAGAAGATCCGTCCTGTTCTTTATCTCCCTCCAGTCGCAGGGTCATGATGATGAAAAGAAACATGACCATGATGGCGCCCGCATAGATGATCATTTCCAGGGCTGCCAAAAAAGGCGCGCCCAACAGATAAAAGAGCAGGGCGGTGGCGAAAAAAGAAATGACCAGGTAAACGTATGGTATGCACCAGCCTTGTGCGGGAAACCGCCAGGGCCGTTGAGACCAGTAGAAGACCCGCCAGGAGATAAAATAGGATGCCGTATGATGTCATGGTCTAATGCTCCTTGTCCCGCTTAAGGCATGTTGCTCTTTACATTCACCGGTGCGTTTTCATTGATATGGGCGCCTTTGCCTTCTACCATGGCCACACCCGCATGACGGTAAAAATTATATTCGCTGTTCTTTCCACCGTGATCCACCAGGAGGTCTTCTTTTTCCGCCACCAGTTTTAAAATATCGTTGTCGCAGAACTCAAAATGAGAGGTCAGTTGTATGGCCAGGGTGGGGCAGGCTTCCTCGCACAGCCCGCAATAGATACACCGGGCAAAATTGATGCGAAACCATGCGGCCCAACGCCTGCCGTCCTCTCGCTCCGCCCCTTCCATGGAGATGCAGCTCACCGGGCAGGCGCCCGCACAGAGATAACAGGCCACACAGCGTTCCTCGCCCTCCGGGTCGCGGGTGAGGATGATCCTGGCCCGGGTCCGCTCGGGCAACAGTCGCTTGTATTCAGGATATTCCTCGCTGACCTTTCCCCTGAACAGGTGGGCCAGGGTGGTCATTAATCCCCGGGCCAGCCCGCTGAAAATCTCCATGGTTTCTTTAACGTAGCCCTCTTTTCCGTTGTTCATTCCCTGTCCTTGCTCAAACTCTGATTAGCAGAATAATGGCCCCTGTTATGATGATGTTCAAAAGGGCTGCCGGCATCAGGACTTTCCACCCCAGGTGCATGAGTTGATCGTATCTCAACCTGGGCAGCGTGGCCCGTATCCACACCATTACAAAGACAATGACGGCGGTCTTCCCCAAAAACCACACCATGGAAGGCAGAACCGGACCATGCCACCCGCCCAGAAAAAAGACCGTCGCCAGGGCGCCCAGAACAATCATGGCGACATATTCTCCCAGAAAAAAGAGACCGAAGCGCATGCCGCTGTACTCCGTGTGGTAGCCGGCCACCAGTTCGTTTTCCGCCTCCGGCAGGAACACCGGCCACTGTTTTAACTTCCGCCATTTTACCTGACGATGCCTGGGGGGTATGACCACGCCCGGCGCCATGTTGGATCGAATGCAAAGTTCCAAAACCGCTTCTCCTTTATCCAGGTCAAGGGCGACCCTGTCTCGATCGGCCAGGTTCAACCGCGCGGCATCGTCAGGATGCATCGATAGCGTCGGGATTGCTTCCCCTTTTCCGGCAGGACAGGAATAAGAGGACAGCTCTTCCGTCCCGAAGGTCCAATCGGTGAGCAGGAGTTCCAATCCCGCGTTTCGGAGTTGTGCTTCCCCGGCCCTCCAGGAGAAAATATTATCTTCCGGGGCGCTGTGGGGAACCAGGCGAATTCCATCGGTCGAGAATGAAAGCGCATTGAAAATCGGTTTTTCCTCAGCCATCCAAGCCCAAAGATCCTTTAGAAGCGTCCCTTCCGCTTGACCTGATATGGCGGCATAGAGTTCGGCCAATACCTCATGGGCCGCCTTTGGGTCTCCGCCGGGGATATGGTCCAGGAATGTCCTGGGGGGGGGTGTCCCCCGCTGATCTGGGAGATGGGCGTTCCTCCACGGTGGATGGGGAGTGCTTTCTGAAGTCTTCCCTCTTGATTCACGAAACTGCCGGAGGTACGCTCAAAATGGGGGGTTGTGGGCAGAACCCCATGGGCTCTTTTGGCGGAGGGAGAAGGAAGATAATCGAGAACGAGAAGAAAACTCAGCTTGTTTAAGGCCTGATCGAGTCGTTGGGAATCCGGATAGAACCAAAAAGTATCCTGCTCCACGAGAATCAGGGCGTCGACCTTTCCAGATTCAATGGTTTTAAGTACCGATTCCTGATCTTGTGTGGGAGACAACAACCCGGCGCCAAAGGCATTGGGTCCGGGCAGAAGGTAGAAAAGACCCGCGCTTTCAGCCCCTTCATGAAGAAGCCCGGCAAGATCCGCGCCGTCTTTGGCCTCCACCATGCAGCTCATGTCAATCCCTTTGCGGGGGCCTTCCAGGAATTTCACGGCGCACATGCGGCACGCCCCCACGGAACCCAGGGCTTCATGGTAGCAGAATCTGGGGATCATGATCCCCAGGCGCTCGGCCGCCTCAATCACCTTGGTTCCTTTGGGAACTTCAATTTCCCGGTCGTCAATGATCAGTTTCGGCATTTTTGACAGCTCACGGTTCAAGATCCGGAACGCTCCCGGGTCCTGTTGGATTCTCTTTGATAGGCCAATGGTCTTTGGCCCTATGTTCAAATGGGCATTTCTTGAGGCTTATGTGGGCCTGCACCTCTTCTGAAAAATCTTCCAGCAGGGCCTGCACGGGAGCTGCCGCCCCCATGGCAAAGGCGCAGTAGGCCCGTCTCATGTGGCCGCATATCTCCCGAAGAAGGGGGGTGAAGGATGGTTTTCCTTCTCCGTTTTCAATGGCTGAAGGCAGGGTCTCCATATAGGGGATTCCCTCCCGGAAGGGGGTGCACCAGCCGTAGGATTCCCTGGCGAAAAACCGTATCAGGTTCAGGGTGGCCGCCACCAGGCACGTGTCCTGATCCAATACCATGACGGCGCCCGTCCCCAGTCGATGTCCGCGGCCGATCCCGGCCATGGATTCAAAGTCCATGGGGACGTGAAAAAATTCCTCTTTCAAATACCGGGTGGAGGCCCCGCTGGGAAGACAGGGCTTGAATCGGCATCCTGAAATCATGCCGCCGGCGTGTTCCCGGATGATCTCTCCCAGGGGGGTTCCAAAGGGGAGTTCAAAGGCTCCGGGACGGTTGACCCGTCCGCTTACGCTGTAGATCTTGTTCCCGGGGGCCTTGTCGTGTTTCCTCAGATTCTTGAACCATTCCAGACCGTTGCGGATGATATGCGGCACGCAGGCCAGGGTCTCCGCATTGTTGACAATGGTGGGTTTACCCCAGAGTCCCTCATCGGTCAGGTGGCCCGGAATGGTGGGGTGGGGTCTTTGACCCTCAAGGGCATGGATCAATCCCTTGGCCTCCCCGCAGATATACCGGCCCGCGCTCCGGTGAACGACGATATCAAAGGTATAATCCGTTCCCAGGATATGATGGCCCAAAAAGCCTGACGCCCTGGCTTCCTGAAGGGCTTTTTCAAATTCCAGGGCCACCCAGTGGTAGGAGGGTCGAATGAAGAAATACCCTTTTTGGGCGGCATTGGCATAGCCGGCAATGATCATTCCTTCGATGACCGTGTGGGGATTCAGGGAAAGAAGTACGCGATCCTTAAAGGTCCCCGGCTCCATTTCATCCGTGTTGGCCACAATGTAACGGGGATGGGGGGCGTCATCCTTCAAGAGGTCCCATTTTTGGCCCGCGGGAGATCCCGCTCCCCCACGGCCCTGCAACCCTGAGTCCGTCACGATTTTCCGGGTCTCGGCTGGGGAGTAGTGCCGAAGCATTTTGAGGAGTCCCTCATAGCCGCCCCTTTGGCGGTAATCATCCAGGGACAGGGTCCGGTCCCTGTTTTGGGGAAGCAAAAAGGGTTCCCAGGCCATTATCGGACCTCCTGAGATTCAGGATGCTGTTGCCTGAGGGCTTCCAGGGTGAGGTCGATGAAAGCGGGCGTCAGGGGGCCGTAGGGTTTTCCATTGACGAGCATGGCCGGTGCATGGTCGCAATAGCCTACGCAGCAGGCGGGTAAAATGGTGAAGAGCCCATCCGGCGTGGTTTCCCCCGGATTGATCCCCAGTTTTCCGGAAAGATATTCCATGACGGATTCTTCTCCGAACATCCAGCAGATAATGCTGTCGCACACATGAATTACATACTTACCCACCGGTTCCCGGTAGATGAAGTCATAAAAGGTGGCCAGTTCGTCAATTTCAAGGGGCGTCATGCCCAGAAGATCAGCGGCTTCGCCAACGGCCGCATCGCTCAGATAACCGTAATGGTTCTGCAGCGCGTACATGACATGGATGGCTTGTTCCCGGGGGGCATGTTCCGTGCCGCTTGTTCAATGATTCTCAGGCTCTGGCGCATTTCCTCGATTCGGACCCAATAGCGGGCGTAGCAGTCTCCCTCGCTGAAGCAGGGAATATCAAAGTCAAAGGCTTCATACCCCGAGTAGGGCATGTTTTTCCTGACATCCCAGTTGAGCCCGCTTCCCCGCAGCATAGGGCCTGTAATTCCCTATTCGATGGCGTCGTCCAGAGAAAGACGGCCGATCCCTTTGGTGCGGCCCTTAAAAATGGCATTGTGCGTCAGCAAGGATTCATAGGCCTTGATGCGGCTCGGGAAAACACGGACAAAATCATCCACCGGTTCTTTCCATCCCCTGGTGAAAAGCTTGAAATGACATCGTGTGCGGCCATGCCGATCCTCCCGGCTTCCAACTTCATTTTGCCCTATCTTACTCGGCCCCAATTATAGAGAAGCGTTTTTGCGATTGAAATAGGGTGCATCATGTATTTTGATGATTACAAAAAAGTATGTGGCTTGTGATATCCGCAAAGGGCGTAATGCGCTCCGGTTCTGGGATATAGATGCTGTCTGTTGTTTGGTTGTCCCTCGACCCGCCCTGCTGATCACTGCGATCGATGCCGAAACAACCACGCCGCCAGCAAAAGCGGCCAGATCTGCGGCCAGACTAATCCGGCCCCGGCGCCTTCCAGAAATATATTGCGCAGTGCGACGATAATATGGCGCATGGGATTGATCAGTGTGCCGATCTGGAGCCAGTCGGGCCTGATCAGTTCGGCGGCCAAAGAGACCATCATATCGTGGTAGTCCGCATAACCGATTTCAATTTGAGCGTCGGCGGATTCAATGAGGTGCGCCACTTCCCTGATCAAAGCCATGATCCACTATCAGGCGGTTTGGTTTCAGCTGACCGGGAAATTCCTGATTCTCTGGGTTATTGGCTCCCTGGTCATCAGTTTCCTGCGTGAGTCACTGACCCAGGATCTTTTCAAGGCAACATCCCGCTATGGGAAGAATATTTTTCACCTGGCACGCCTGGCCCTTCTATATGGCCTGGTCGGCGCCGCGGTAACTCAGGGCGCGGGAGGCTTTCAGGTTCGGCCCGATGTGATCGACCTGCTGAAATTTGCGATCTCGGTTTCCATAGTTGTGATCCTGTTTTTGTTTCATCCTTTTAGAAAAATGCTGTTGTACGCCACAATATTGTCAATGATTACCTTGGAGGTTGTGGGACTTGATCTTCGGTTTCTTCTGATTTTTGCGGGCGCCGCCGGCATCGGAATCGGCTTGGGACTGCAGCACACGGCCGCCAATATCATCAGCGGTTTTGCGATCATATTCGGCGGCAAAATGCATTGTTCCCAACGCCAACCTGATTTCGAACACGATTGTAAATTATTCGTTGTCGTCCCCCATGATTCGCATTGCCCTGCCGGTGGGGGTTTTCTATCATGCCGACACCCGGCAGGTTAAGGAGATATTGCTGAAGATTGCGGAGAAAGAGCCCATGGTTTCAAAATCCCATAAACCCATGGTTACGTTTATTCAATATGGCGACAGCTCGATCAATTTTGAGCTGCTCGTATGGATAGACGTCCGGGTAACGCCGCGGCGAAATGTTCGCAGTGCGCTTTATTTTGAGATCTTTGAAAAGTTCAAAATGGCCGGAATCGAGATTCCCTTTCCGCAAAGGGATATCCACATCCAAAGTGCGGATGTTCAGCGGGAAACTTGAGTTCCAACTTACCAAGTTAATTTGTTTAATAGATCGCAGTGACAATAAAAAAATGGATCTGATAAATATCATAACCGAAATACGTCCGATTTTGAGGATATTACTCATTGTCGAACTCTCTTTGATATGCGGTATAAAAAAGCTGCATGGTTTCCAAATTGGGTCATGACGCCATCTATTTGAAAGAGCCCGTTTGCGAGGATTTGGTGCGTATCTCTTCCAAGACTTCAAGTTGTATTCCCTGGATTTCCACGAGACGTTCCCACTGGCGGGACAGAAGGTGGTCGATCTTCTGGTGCAGATTCCGGATTTCAAGTTCCGCCTTGAGGTTGATTTGATAGTCATGGGATGCGCGAAGACGGTCCTTTGACTCCTGCCGGTTCTGACTCATCATAATGACGGGAGCCTGAATAGCAGCCAGGCAGGACAGAACCAGATTTAACAAGATGTAAGGATACGGGTCAAACGGTTTGAACAGCAAGACGATTGAATTGATCAGCAACCATACAAACAGAATGCAGGCAAATATGATGATGAATCTCCAACTGCCCCCAAATGCGGCTATCCTGTCCGAGAGTTTTTCTCCGAAAGTCAGTACAGACTCGTAATCCTGTTCGGTATTGGAGGAAAGGATTTCATGCTTTTGGAGGCTTTCGAGCACCTCCCTGTCCAGGTCCGACAGTTCGCCTTTTTCTATTTCGAGAACGGAACGGATGTAATCGTACCTGAACCTGTTCAGATCATCGACGCAGATATATCCGTCAAACGACCACTTCGGATTGGTTTTGACAATTAAGCCTGCAATAACGGGCCTTACAAGAACGGCGGGTAAAAGCTCCAGGTCAGAGGCCTTCCCGCCGCAGATCTGGCAATGGGCGTCATGGCCCGGTTTATGAACGTCCATGGGGTTTTTCTCTCCGACTTCTTCCAGTCCTGAACTGCTTTGCCGTCTTGGCGGCCTTGTTGCTCGTAAATTTCATAGGCTCGTTGGACGATCTGCGGTGTTACATCGACAGGTTTTTATTCAATCATCTGTCGGGCAGTCGCGATGGTCGCTTTGATTTGTTCCCGGGGCGGATCGAAAAGCGGCAGCACGCCGATAAACCGCCATGGGCCTTCTCCCTCGGTCCGCGCTACGCCCAGCGAGCGGAAGCCGCGTGCAGCAAATTCGTTGACAGCCTTCTCGATGGCGGGTTTGACCTCTTCTGCATTTGGCCGACAGCTCCAGGATCACCTGCGGCGCGCCCTTGGTTGCCTTGAACGCCTTTCCGTCCGTGCCCTTGACGCTGACTTCGGTGCGCTTATGCACCGGATCGAAGGGCTGAAAATGAACCATCTGGTAGCCTTCCAATGCCTGATCATTTTTCAGCTCCCCCAGCACGGCGAGATTGATGGCGTCCTGGTTTTCCGCTCTTCAATCTCGTTCGGTCCATATTGGGCCAGCCGTTTTTCCGCCGCGGCTTGACTGAGGCCGTCCGGCGACGACCCCAACTTGGTTTGCAGTTCCGGCATGGGAATGGATTTCAGGTCATCGTTCGCATTGGGCTTCGATTCGGGAGCCTTCTTGGATCGCACGGAATGGGGTTCCATAATAGGCCTTCTCCTTTTAATTGGCTTAATCCGTGATGAAGCGCAATGTATTGCCGTGCGGATTTAAAATCCATAAGCTCAGCTTAAGAAAATTGCATGGCTTCCACGGCCCTGTTAAACCGCCTACCGCCAGTAGGGGCGCCTGTACCCATAGTACCCATAGGGATGCATCGGCCTGTGCCAATAGCCGGGGCGCCATACCCAGCGGCCCCCGAACCACCCCCACGCATTCCCCACCCAGAAATAGCCCGGACCCGGAGCAACGATTATCTGTTCGGGCGGCGACGGCGGCGAGGTCCCTACCACGCCCCCCACTTCGGCGGAGGTAATCTGGGTGGGCGTATTGATCATGAAGTCGATGACCTTTTCACTGACTCCCGCATTCTTCAATGCGATAATGTCCGCTGTGGCGAGGTGATAGACTGTTCGGGAGTTGCGAATTTGACTAAGGATAAGGTCGTCGCTGATCCCGGCCTTCGCCAGCGATTGGACATCCGCCACCGTCAATGGTTGCCCCTGTTCCACCCGTTGCAGAGTTTGGGGAGCCTGCGCCTTCAACTGTGCTTCCTGGGCCTGCTCCATGCCGTGTCCGATGAGACCTCCGACCAGCGCGCCCGCGGCCCCGCCGACGAGTGCACCGGCTGCCGGGTTCCGGGTCAAGCTCCCGACGATGGCGCCCGTGGCCCCGCCGGCCAAAGCTCCGGAGGCCGTGTAATCCGGCACTCCCTGGGGCGACATGCAACCCGCGACCGATATTCCCATAACCGCTACTGCCACCCAATGCGGAATTCCAGCCTCCACCGATAGCCTGAAATCGTCACGGACGGAAACTGTCTCTGGTGGTTTACGGCCAGCGGGGTGGCGGTCGTCTCGTAATGGGTGAAGGCGCTCAGCGGCGCCGGCGCTCCGTTTGAAGCGGGGACGTAGATGTCATGCAGCGTTTCAGGGCGCTGCTGGAAGGGGGGCGCCACCTCCATTACCACATGGTACTGGTTTAGAAGGGTGTAGATAATGGAGACCTGCCGCTGCCCGTATGCGTCGTACAGTGTGTCGTCGATCATCCGCGGGGTAATTCCCAGACGGGAGGCGGTCCCGCGGTCGATGTGGAGCGACACTCTCAATCCCTTGTCAAGCTGGTCGCTGCCTATGTCGCGCAACTCGGAGCGCGCGCAGTGAATCAACCAGCCGGGGCGCCCATCTGTTCAGCTCGTCGAAGTCGGGGTCTTCCAGTGTGTACTGGAACCGGGTACGGCTGACCTTGGCGTCGACGGTCAGGTCTTGCACCGGCTGCATGAACAGGGAAATTCCCGAAACTTTGGCCAGTTCCCGCTGGAGTCTTTCGATAACTTCTCCAGCGCTTGCATTCCGATTCTCCCGGGGTTTCAGATTGATCAAGATCCTGCCGCTGTTAAGGGTTGTGTTGGTGCCGTCCACTCCGATGAAACTGGACAGGCTTTCCACCGCCACCTGGATGACGTTGGCGCCGGGTTGACGCTGGACGTTGACGATAACCGCCGGGGTTTCGTTCATCCATGCCGCCTGGTTTACGTTTTTCGTATCATCGATGACATCCGCCACATCGGAGATACGCACCGGAGCGCCTTCTCGGTAGGCGATAATGACGGGCCGGTAGTCCCTGCTGGAAAGGAGTTGGTCGTTGGCCCCGATAACGAAGGACCGGCGCGGACCGTCGAACCCTCCCTTTGCCTGATTCACATTGGCAGTGACAATGGCTGTACGAAGGTCTTCAAGGGTCAGGCCGTAGGCGGCCAGGGTGGTGGGGTTGGCCTGAATCCGAACCGCCGGCCGCCGGCCGCCGGCCGCCGCTGATACTGACCAGTCCCACCCCCGGCAGCTGGGAAATTTTCTGCGAAAACCGGGCGTCCGCCAGGTCTTCCACCCGGGGCGCACCGATGAGCCTTCGCAACACCTTGCCGAACAGATGGGGTTTATATTCCTTATCTCGATTCTTCATGGATGGGCTCTGATCTCAAAAAGTTAACCAATGATATTTGACATTTCACCGCATCAAGATAGGATTATAAGATCAGTTACTCGATTGAATAAGACGCACACCACTCCCATTGCTCTAAGATTCTTGACATTTCATCAATATGGACTTGTGAGCCCTCTATCGAATACGTAACAGTAAGGCTGTCATGTTCTTTATCGCCATGAAGGTCCACAAGAGCATGTCTGCGGTTACCGAATAAAGTGTCCCGAATTTCCTGTTCGGGAATGATTTTATTCGTAATGATGGTAATCTTGCGATGATACGATCCTATACCCCGCTTTTCAAGATTGCGGTCGTACCCTGCCTGTTACGATCCAAATGATAATAGCATACGTAATGCCCGCGGTTATATATTCACCCGTACCCATCACCAGACCAAAGACGGCAAAAATCCATATAAGAGCAGCTGAAGTAAAACCCGCCACTTTTTCACTTGTCTTTATAAGTGCGCCGGCTCCTAAAAAACCGATACCGGTAACAATTGCTCCCAATAGGGGTAATGGATTTGAAGGGCTTATACGAATCGAGATAATCGCCAGAGCACATGAGCCGGTGGAAACGAAGGTAAATGTTCCGAAACCGATTGGCTTATGGGTAAGCTGTCTTATAACGCCATAAAATGACGAAAGTAGAAAGGTAATGATCAAAGGGGACAATGAAGCGTCTAATTGCATAAGCTTTTTTTGGCGAGGTGATAAGGCTCTGTTTTTTTACGATCGACTATAGCGGAACCGCGCGTTGCCGGTGGGAATGATACCGCATTCGTAAGGGGTTGCTTTTTCAGCGGCTGTTTTTCGTTCCCCCAGCCGGCCACAGAGAAATAAAAGCACTCCGACCAACGCCAGAACCATGGCGGTATAAAGTGCCAGACTCAATATGCCGGCCTCCCATGGTGAAAAACTCGAAATGACACCGTGTGCGGCCATGCCGATCCTCCCGGCTTCCAATTTCATTTTGCCCTATCTTACTCGGTCCCAATATAGAGAAGCGTTTTTGCGATTGAAGTAGGGTGCATCATGTATTTTGATGATTACAAAAAAGTATGTGGCTTGTGATATCCGCAAAGGGTGTAATGCGCTCCGGTCCTGGGATATAGATGCTGTCTGTTGGTTTGGTTGTTCCTCGACCCGCCCTTCTAAGTCTAACCTTAATGGCTGGCAAATAGAGTAATAAAGTGATAAAACCCTGGTTGCCGGTGAAAGAAATTCCTGGTTATTTCGAATAGGGCGATTTATTTTCGAAAAGAAATGAAAGCTGGAAGATGGGGGGAATATGGGATTGCGTCATGACTGGGAGGAGCGAAATGAACGCCTGAAACAACTGGACGAATCGATTAGAAAAGAAAACCGCGCCCGCTTCGGTTCAGAAGAATTGAGCGAGGCGGAGAAAGCTGACCGGGTCCGCCGTCATTTCGACGCAGTGGCCGGAAAATATGACCTGATGAATACCCTGCTCAGTTTCGGCGCCCATTATCTGTGGAAACACCGGGCCATTGCAATGCTGGATTTGAAGCCCGGAGATCGGGTGCTGGATGTAAGCGGGGGCACGGGGGATCTTTCCGTTCTGTCACGCCGGGTGGTGGGACAGACGGGCCGGGTCGTTTTGTATGATATCAACAGGGCTATGATTGCTGCCGGTCGGCAAAAACGGACCAACGCAGCGGCCCGCCGAAGCATCCTCTATGTTCAGGGCGACGCTGAAAAAATAGCGTTTCAAGACAATACCTTTGATGTGGTCATGATCGGATTTGCGGTACGAAACATTACCCACATGAAACAGGCTTTTGAAGAGATGGTTCGCGTTCTAAGGCCCGGAGGCCTGTTTCTCTGCCTTGAATTTTCAAGGCCCGTCCGGCCCTGGTTCAGACGGCTCTACGACTTCTACTCTTTTTACATCATGCCGGCGCTGGGAAATGCCATCGCGGGAAACAAAAAGGCCTACAGCTGCTTGCCGGAAACCATCCGGTTGTTTTTGCTACCCCACGAGCTGTCAAGCATTTTCAGGGAAGTGGGGCTGTCAAATGTTCACTACCGGAGAATGACCAATGGCATTGCCGTGGCTCACAGGGCGGTAAAATAGGGGTAAACCGTTATGGGCAATGTGGATGAGACCGAAGTCGCTAAATTTGATCGCCTGGCATCCCGCTGGTGGAACCCGTCAGGGGTTTTAAAATCGCTTCACCGGATTAACCCCTTGCGGTTGAGGTATATTCACGAGCGGACCACTCTGAAAGGCGCGAAGGTGCTGGATGTGGGGTGTGGCGGCGGAATCCTCAGCGAGGCCATGGCCGTTGATGGCGCTGATGTCACGGGGATCGATCTGGGGGCCGAGGCCTTGAACGCGGCCCGCCATCACGCCCATATGGCCGGATTGAAGATCGATTACCAACAAAAAACGGTGGAGGCGCTGACATCATCGGCAACAGGATGTTACGATCTGGTGACCTGTATGGAGCTGCTGGAACACGTCCCTGATCCTCGATCCGTGGTCCGGTCCTGTTCCCGACTCGCGAAGCCGGATGGAGATCTTGTCTTTGCCACCATCAATCGAAATATCAGGTCTTTCCTCTTTGTCATCATCGGTGCGGAATATATCTTTCGCCTTCTGCCCGTTGGGTCCCACCGCCATTCCAGGTTTATCAGGCCCCTGGAGTTGTCGGCATGGGCGGAAGAATTTGGCTTGGAGTTACGGCATTTGACCGGATTTGGGTACAACCCTTTCACCCATGGATGCTTTCTGACTTCAGATACAAGCGTGAATTATTTGTCACATTTCAAGAAACGGGGCTCAGCCCGTTAAGAGACGCCGTCTCGCCGGATAGTGTACTCACATCTTGCCGGATCGGAAGATGGAAATGATGAGCCAGATACCCAAAACCGTGGCGATGGTATACCCCAGAAGCCCCAAAAGGGATGTCAGGGAGACGGCGTGGTTCCCCAGAATGTTTATGGTGAAAACGAACAGTTTTTCGGATGCGTCGAGTACCAGAGCGCCGGCAATGATGGAGGCGGCAAGGACGATGCCTAAAATCAGTCGATTGAGCCCTTTTTCCAGACGACTGCCCATGTCGTCGAATCCGCTGTGTCGAAGCTCGAGTCGTTGTTTCCCCGAGGCGGTCTGTCTCAGGATGTCATAAAAGAGCTTGGGGGCAAGCCTCAAAATTCGTCCGGAGGCCCAGGCATCCCTTCCCATGGCCCGCAAAACTTTTTTCGAATCGTATCCACGCGCCAGCATGGTCCTGGCGTAGGGCCGGATCACCTCCAGGATGCTGGCGTCACTGCCCAGAATCTTACCCAGCGATTCGGTTTGAATAAAGGTTTTGAGCAGCAGGAGCAGGTTTCGGGGCAGCCGGATATGGTACTTAAAAAGCAACCGGATGACCTGGTCGTAAACATCCACCACGGAGATGGTCTGAAGCGTTCTTCCATAAAACGGTTCACTCATCTCCTTGAGGTCATCGCGAAAGGCTCGCAGGTCAATTCCCTCATCAATGATGCCCGTATCCAAAAGCGAATCCATAACCAGGTTGTAATCATGCTCGGCATACCCCAGAAACAAACGGGCGATCTGGAGCATCAACTCCTCGTCCAGGTGAGCGGTAATGCCGAAATCCACAAGTCCGACGCGCCCGTCGGGCATGACGATGGTGTTGCCCGGGTGGGGATCGGCGTGCACGAATCCAAATTCCATCAGTTGCCGGGAGAGGCTGCGCAGGCCGATCATGGCAATCCCTTTTGGATCGATGCCCATTTCCCTGATGGCCGGCACCTGATTCACTTTGACGCCTGGAATAAACGACATCACCAGAACGGATTTAGCGGTCAGTTCCCAATAGACTTTCGGGATGCAGATGTCCTCAATATGTCTGTAATAACGAGAGAATTTTTCGATGCTGCCGGCCTCGATGTGCATGTCCAACTCGTTGAAAATCGATCTTTCGAACTCTTCCACCACATTCCTTGCACCGATGACCCGGGCCAGTTCAAACATCTTTTCAAACTTGCGGGCCGTGTAATACATCACTCGTATATCACTGCGAATCTGCTTTAGAATGCCTGGGCGTACCACCTTAACGGCCACCTGCTCGCCGGTATTGAGTTCGGCTTTGTAAACCTGAGCGATGGAGGCGGAAGCGATGGCATTCTCATCGAACCGCTTGAATGCTCGGGCGAGGGGTTGTCCCAGCTGCTTTTCAATAAAAGGTTTGATGCTTTTGAAAGGCTGTGGCGGAACCTGGTCCTGAAGCTTTGTCAGTTCCTCGATGTATTCCGGAGGAAAGAGATCCGCCCGAACACTCATGA
Organism: Desulfatiglandales bacterium; assembly: GCA_963662465.1. GTDB lineage: Bacteria > Desulfobacterota > DSM-4660 > Desulfatiglandales > Desulfatiglandaceae > NaphS2. The sequence goes on along the minus strand of OY759599.1, from coordinate 4,471,965 downwards.
GCTGCCCGAGTTTGATGAAACTGGGGCCCAGTTCCGTCAGCAGACGGCGCAATCGATGGGGTGAAGGAAGGGATATTGACGGGCGTCTTCCGGCAAGCTTTTCTGCTGCTGAACGTTTGACCAGGGCGTCGGCCAACATGCCGAAACCGTTCCGAACCAGTACCCGGGTGATGCCGGCGAAACGCTTCAGGCCATTGATGCCAATGAAATCCTGCTCATGTTTCATGCGACCCTGTTATTGTCAACCCACTTTGGGCCATTTTATGGACATTTCTTTGAGCTTTGACGGATCCGAAATGTAACTTTCCACATAGCCGCACTGCGTACACACGTAGTTATCCAGCGCCGCAATGGAGGTCAAGCTGACCGGGATGGAATTGCTCCCGAAGGGCCCGCTTTTGGGCTTGATGTCGGAACCGCAATAAACCTCATTAGAACCGCATTTTGGGCATTTTCCTTGTTTCAATTTTCACCTCTTTCATCTAAAAAATAAGAATCAGCTGAATTGCAAAAAGGTCCGTAGATGCCGGTAGACGCCAACCGTGTAAAAAAAAGCACTATTCTTGAAAAAAACCTTAGTGAATACAGGTCTGTTTGTCAAGATTGAAAAACGCTCCTTTTGCTATCCGTTCGTGAATGAGTCGGCCTCTTGGTTTTCTTGTCCCTGACGGGGACGTTCGGTTTTCTGGCAAGTGACATGGGAACTTCAAGGCGGCAAAGAGGAATCCGAGTATTGCGACCGCCTGGCCATCATGGTGCCCGGTCAAATTATCGCCCTGGGTACCCCGTCGGAAATCAAGGCACCCGCGCGTTCAGATGACAGCCCCGAGCTGACCATGGAAGATGCCTTTGTGCATGTCATTCAATCGAGGGGAGCGGAAAATAACCCATGACCCCGGATCACCATCAAGCACCTGACACCCGAGTACCCTCCACAAGCCGCACCCTGATGCGCCTGCGCGGCCTGATACGTAAGGGATTTCTGCAGGCTTTTCGCGATCCCAGCAGCCTGGGAATCGCCCTGGTCATCAAGGAATTACTGGTCCTGCTCAAAGATCCCAAAAGCCGTTTTGTCATTATCGGACCGTCGGTGATCCAGCTTCTCGTTTTCGGATATGCCGCCACCTTTGATCTGACGGATGTTCCCTTTGCGGTTTACAACGAAAGCCCATCCAAAGAGGCTCGGTGGTTTAGGTGAACCTGTATTGGCGGAGAATCCCCGACACCCTTATCAAGTGGACCGAGACTGAAAAACTCAGCCGCATCGTCGATCACGCCGAGCTTGCGAAAAACGACTACAACATCTCCCCCAGCCGCTATATCCACACCGGCGACGCCGAGATCTACCGGCCGATTGCGGAGATTGTGACGGAACTGAAAGCCATCGAGGCCGAGGCGAAAGAGACCGACAAGGCCCTCAACAAAATCCTCAAGCAACTTGGAGTCGGCGCATGAAGATCTTCATCAGCAGCGTTCAAAAAGAATTCGCCACGGAGCGCAAAGCGCTGGCCGAATACCTTGCAGGCGATCCGCTGCTGCGGCGCTTTTTCGAATATTTTCGGTTCGAAGATCAGCCGGCGGCCGATCAGCGAGCGGACCAGTGCTACCTCGACGAGGTGGATCGTTGCGATATCTATCTCGGTATTTTCGGCAATGAGTATGGTTGGGAAGATGCCGAGGGGCTTTCACCGACACACCGTGAGTTCAATCGGGCCACCGAAAAGGGCAAAACCCGCCTGATCTTCGTCAAGGGGTCCGATGACGGCGTTCGGCATCCGAAAATAAGCGCCCTGATAAGTGATGCCGCCGGCAGCCTTATCCGACGTCGGATCAATTCCTCCGAGGAGCTTATTGCCGCGGTGTATGCGAGTCTCGTTCGGATTCTCGAAGAGCGTGAACTGATCCGTTTCGGTCCGTTTGATGCCACGTTCTGCTGAAACGCTTCGCCCGACGACCTTGACGAAGACAAGATCACCCGTTTTCTTGTTCTCTCCCGGCTCGGTCGCAATTTCCCATTGCCGGGAGATACGCCGCCGCATGAGGTGCTGGTGCATCTCAACCTGCTCGACAAAGGACGGCCGACCAATGCCGCTATGTTGTTGTTCGGCAAACAGCCGCAACGTTTTCTGATCACCTCCGAGGTGAAATGCGCCCATTTTCACGGCTATGAAGTGGCAAAACCCATTCCCTCTTATCAGGTGTACAAAGGCACGGTTTTCGATCTCGTGGATCAGGCCAAGGATTTCGTGCTCTCCAAGATAGACCTCTGGGTGGGCACGAGAGCGGAAAGCACCCGGGCGCCGACGAAATACGAAATTCCGCAGGAAGCCATCGTCAATGCCGTCGTACATCGCGACTACACCAGCAATGCCAGCGTACAGGTCATGCTCTTTAAGGATCGGCTTGAAGTCTGGAATCCCGGCACGCTGCCGCCGACCCTGACCCTTGAAAAACTGCGAGGCCCCCATGCCTCCGTTCCTTATAATCCGCTTCTTGCCGAGCCCATGTACCTGACCAAGTACATCGAGCGCATGGGAACCGGTATTCGTGATATGTTCCGGCGATGCCAGAAAGCCAGGCTTCCTGAACCTGAAATCAGGATTGACGGAGGGTTTTTTGTGTTGACGATCAGGAGGAAAAAGCCTGAGGCAGGGACCAAATTGGCACCAGTTACGGCACCAGTCACGGCACCAGTTGGAGAATACGTCACTCGACTTCTTGTTTTGCTGGCAGATCGCGTCGCCCTCTCCAACGCCGACATTCTCGTCGCCTTCGGCCTTAAAAGTCGTCGACGCCTACGCGACACCTACATCGACCCAGCCCTTGCAGACGGACTGGTAGAGCGCACCATCCCCGAAAAACCCACCAGTCGCCTCCAGAAATACCGGCTCACGGAAAAAGGCCGCAGATTGCTGGAACAATTGGAAAAGGAAAGGGGCCGTCCATGAAGAACAGTGTAGCTACCGGACAAGTGAGCGGACAAGTCGAGGCCCAAGAGGCCCAAGTCACGCCACCAGTCGACGGACAGCCAGAGTCACCGCCAGAGAGGTTCAGCAAAGGAGGGCGGACATTCCTGTCTGCGAAACTGAGGGGGGACTTTCCAGTCCCCGGCAAAGCCTCATGGCGGGCTGGAAAACCAGCCATCCGGCGAGGGAGACGGACAAAGCCTTGAAGGAGATTCTGGAGAAGATCGGAGCCAACTAACGATGATCGATTGGGAATACAAAGCGCTTGGCAACTTCTGCGATCTGAAGAACGGTTACGCTTTCAAGAGCGAGGACTATGTCGCTGATGGCGTCCTGAATTTCCGTGTCGTCAACATCAACTGGGATGGAACGGTAAATATCTCTAATGACAGGAAGTATCTACCTGCGGAGTTCACGGATTCACACTCCCAGTATCTCCTCGAAGAAGGAGATATTCTTTTCGTGATGGTGGGTGCTACCCGCGGCAAACTCGGCCAGATTCCCCCGCACATTCTTCCGGCTCTGATGAATCAGAACATGTGGAGGGTCGTTCCGACGAATGGTGGACTCGACCGTGATTTCTTTTTCTTTTTCTTGCGCTACAAGGTCCCCGAGCTTCTCGGTGAGAGCGAAGACCAGGCGCGAGGATTTTTCAAGAAATCGGACTTTCGGGCCATCGAGCTCCCGCTCCCCCCACTCCCCGAGTAGAAGAAGATCTCGCACATCCTTTCGACGGTGCAGCGGGCGATCGAAGCGCAGGAGCGGATCATTCAGACCACCACCGAGCTGAAAAAGGCCCTCATGCACAAGCTCTTCACCGAAGGCCTCCGCAACGAACCCCAAAAACAAACCGAAATCGGCCCCGTTCCTGAGAGTTGGGAGCTTCTTCCCATTGGCGATCTTTTCGAGACACAACTTGGAAAGATGCTTTCCCAGAAAGCAAAGGTTGGGGATTCACCAAAGCTTTATCTGCGAAACAAGAACGTTCAATGGGGTCGAATCGAAACTGAAGATCTCCTTCGAATGGACTTCAATGATCGCGAGGCAGTGAAGTTCCAATTGCGAAAAGGTGATCTCATGGTGTGCGAAGGCGGAGAGGTAGGGCGCGCTGCACTTTGGGATGGCAGCATCGTCGACTGCTATTACCAGAAGGCTCTTCACAGACTGCGGCCGAAGACTGACCAAATCACTAACGAGTTCATGGTTCACTGGATGATGTTCGCGTTCCTTCTTACGAACACCTATGGCGTGACCGGAACTAGAACCACGATCGCACACCTTCCAGAAATCAAGCTCAAGCCCCTACTGGTCCCTGTTCCACCGCCTAACGAGCAGGCCGAAATCATTGCCGTGCTTGATACGGCTGATCAAAAGCATGCTGGGCACCAACGAAAACTCGGCGCACTCAAAGACCTCTTCCGCACGCTCCTTCATGAACTGATGACCGCGAAGATCCGCGATCTGCTCGATGCCAAGGTGCGGGAATTCAACCCGCGCTATGCCGAGGCCGAGGGCGCGTTGCCTGGGCAGCTCCGCCATCTCCACACCGACATTTACGGCAACCGGGAATTCGTCGAGCACCTGCGCAGCCGGGGCAAATTCTTCGACCACGAGGAGAAGCGCGAGCGCGACCTGATCCTGATCGCTTACGACGACCTGGCAAAGAACGTTTTTGAAGTCACCGAGGAGTGGGCCTTTCACAACGGCCACTACGGCACGCGGGAGGATGTCGTCTTTCTCATCAACGGCATCCCGGTGCTGGTGATTGAGTGCAAGAACGCCAACAAGGACGAGGCGATTGCTCTGGGGGTGGACCAGATCCGCCGCTACCACCGCGAGATGCCCGAGCTGTTCGTGTCGCAGCAGCTCTTCACCGCCACCGACGCCATCGGCTTTTCCTACGGGGTGACCTGGAACATGGTGCGGCGGAACGGCTCTTTCGCGCGCCCGAGGCGGACAAGCCCACCGTCCTGCTGATGATCGACCGCAACGAGCTGGAAGACCAGATGCTCAAGAACCTGGCCGCGCTCGGCCTGGGCAACCTGGAGCACGCCGGCAGCATCGCCCGGCTCAACCGGCTGCTGAAGAACGACTACCGGGGCATCATCGTGACGATGATCCACGAAGACGGCACCACCCTGCCGCTCTACTATCAGCTCGCCCCCAATGAAATGCTCGTCCCGCACGAGACGCTGGATGCGGAATTCCTCTCCCTCGCCGAAGCCGAAGGTGTGGCCGACATCGAGGAGCTGAACAAGATCCTCGATCGGGCAGTAAACCTGAAAAACTTCCTCACGGGCAAGGAGCGGATACGGAAGGTGGCGCAGTTCGTCGCCGAACACTACCGTGAGAACGTCGAGCCGCTCGGCTACAAGGCATTCCTCGTCGGCGTGGACCGCGAAGCCTGCGCCCACTACAAGCACGCCCTCGATCAATTCCTGCCGCCCGAGTATTCCGAGGTTGTCTACACCGGCAGCAACAACGACTCGGCCCTGCTGAAAGAATTCCACCTCGACCCGAAGAAGGAGCGGCAGATCCGCAAGAGCTTCGGCAAGCTCGACCAGCAGCCGAAGATCCTCATCGTCACCGAGAAACTGCTCACCGGCTTTGACGCGCCCGTGCTCTACGCCATGTATCTCGACAAGCCGATGCGGGGCCACACCCTGTTGCAAGCCATCGCCCGGGTGAACCGCCCCTACGAGAACGAGGCCCGGGAGATGGTCAAGCCCCACGGCTTTGTTTTGGATTTCGTCGGCGTCTTTGACAAGCTGGAAAAGGCCCTTGCCTTCGACAGCGACGAGATCAACGCCATCGTCAAGGACCTGAAGCTCCTGAAGGTGCTCTTCAAAAATATGATGGAGAGCAAGGCGCCGGCGTATCTGGGCCTGATTGAGCGCAACTTCGACGACAAGGACGTCGATACCCTCATCGAGCACTTTCGCGATCCTGCGCGGCGCAAGGAGTTTTTCAAGGAATACAAGGAGATCGAGATGCTCTACGAGATCATCTCGCCCGATGCCTTCCTGCGGCCGTATATCGCTGACTACGGCACGTTGTCAGGAATCTATGCCGTTGTTCGCAAGGCCTATACGAAAACCGTTTACGTCGACAAAGATTTCCAGAAGAAGACGAACCTGTTGGTGCAGGAGCAGGTGGGTAGTTACGGCATGCAGCCGGTCGGAGGAATAGTTGAGATCAACGCCGACACAGTCGAGTTGATCAAGAAGAAGAAAGGCGGCGACAGTACCAAAGTCATCAACCTGGTGAAGAGTATCCAGACACTCGCCGACGAGCACAGCGACGATCCGTTTTTGATTGCAATGGCCGAGCGCGCGTTGGCTGTGCAGGAGAATTTCGAACAACGCCAGAAGTCCACCGCCGAAGCGTTGGAAGAACTGTTGAACGAGGTCGAATCCAACGAAACCCGGAAAAAGGAGCAGGCCGAAAAAGCGTTCGATGGCCTGACCTACTTTGTCTATCGCAGTTTGATCGATGCGAAGATCGAGAATGCGGAGGAATTGAGCCGGAAGATTCGCAAGGCGTTCGCAGAATTCCCGAACTGGAAGAAGAGCGAGAACTCACTTCGCGAGCTGCGGAAGAAGGTGACCTTCGCAATCTTTGGAGAAATTGATGATCTGGATCGCGTAACGGCGATGGTGGAAGAACTGTTCATGCTGTTAGAGAAGGCGGACAAGATATGACCGTAGCGGCTATGAATCAGAAGCGAGCGTTCAAGAGCCGTGTACGGCATTGGGCGGAGAAGCTCGATGTGGATGTCGTTTGGCTTGGGGTGTGGCCGATGAGCAACAAATGGGCCTCGTGCTCCACCAGCGGCCACTTGAACTTCAACGCCGATCTGCTCGACTTGAAAACTGAGCTATGGGACTATGTCATCGTCCACGAGTTGCTGCACTCCTTTGTTCCAAACCATGGAAAACTATGGAAGAGCCTGATGCTCGCCCACCTGGGCGAGTATGGGGCATACGCAGCAGAGTTAAAGAAGTTAAGCGCATAACAAGGTGAGTGGGGGTACTTCAGATTATAAGTTTATATGTCACGCGAAACTCGTAAAGAGGAGTATAGAAGAGTACTCAATTAAAGGGAAATAACCGAAAGCTTTTGAGTAACTTATAAACTGACGAACGTCCCCAAGATTCCCAAGATTCCCTTGCCTTCCTGATGGACCGGTCGGGAAACTGGTCACTTTCACCCGCGTTCGACATGACCTACAGCTATCAACCAGGCGGAAAATGGACATCGAGTCATCAAATGACGATGAATGGCAAGCGGAGTGGATTTACTCTGGAGGATTTCAAAGCGTGTGCAAATAGCGCTTCGATGAAGCGCGGACGTGCGAAAACGATCATTGATGAAGTGAGGGATGTTGTAGCGCGATGGTGGGACTATGCGGATGAGTCGCGCGTAAATCCGGAGCAACGGGACAAAATACAAGCTGCCCTGAGACTGGAGCCTTTTAAATAAAACCCGCAAGACGCAAAGCCTGAGGGGGGACGTCCCCTGGCCGAAACAGTACGAACGCGTAAAATCCGTTTAAATGAGTGTTACAGTAGGTACTGAATCACGACTACCACGAACAATACGGGGGGATAATAGCTGGCTTTGTTGAAAAGGTTGATGGCTTTTGGGCGGTCTTTTGCCTGATAGAGTTGGTAGGCAGGGAGTATGAGCAGATAGATGCCGACCATGAAAACACTCACTAAAAACGGCCAGTTAAGGGGAAAGGGCGTCGCCCATAAAAGAAGACCGCTCATGATCAGGGTTGTGACGAGACAGCACATGACCAGCAGAGACGAAATTTCAGGCCCGAACCGGACGGGAACGGTTTTGGCCCGAAGATGTTTGTCTCTCTCCAGATCCTCCCAATCGTTGGGAATATTCTGCCCGCCGATTTCCCAGAAAAAGAGCCACAAGAAGAGGATCAGCAAAAGGCCGAAGGAAGGTTCTGGATCCACCGCGTAGACGGCGGCAATAGCGCCCGAGGTTTTGACCCCGCCGCTGACGATGGTCCGTGTCCAGCTGAGTCGCCACATGAGGCAATAGACGGCTTCCAGAAGGCAGCCGCCGATGAAAATCACGACACAGGTCGGGTTCAAAATGAACGCGCCCACCACCGCCACCAGGGCCCATCCCAAAGTCCAGCCGAGTCCTTCCCGGAACTTCAGCAAACCCTGGGCCACCGGATGCCGTACCATGGCGCCATCCAGGTAATTCTCCGTATCCTGAAAAAGACCTTCTTCCATTTTCTTCTTATCGGAACGGTAATCAACGAGATCGTTTAAGGCGTAAACGGCACTGTAACCGGCGAAAACGGTCAAGAGTCCCACCAACACCACCTTAAGCGGTGGAAACGCACCCAGCCACAATAACGCTGCCAGGCCGGGGGTCGTCATGTCCAACAAAGCGTGGGGGGTCCGGGAGAGGGCCAGAAAGAGCCCCAGCCGTGATATGCCGCTGATCTGTCTTTGTGAAGAGAAATCCATCATCGGTTATTTTGACTGCATTGGGATGAAACCATTGCTGCAATTCTTAACACAGTTGCGAATAAAAGTCCCCCATAATTGGTTGTGAAAAGGGAATCGGTTTCCGCTTTATTTCTTCATTAAAAATAAGGGCGCCGGAAACCAATCCGATGGGTATATGCACTTCCGTTGGGTGAAAAGGATGATGGTAGCCCAGCCTGTTGAGAACGTCGTAGAACTCATTGATCATGGTTCATTTCCCTTTCACTCTCAGGGGCTTCCGGTGCGGTTTCCATACACGGGATCGGGGCTGTAGAGAAATGGGTCACCATCGTCTTCTTCATCTATTTCTTGAATGTGTGTTTCATATAATCAATGATGGCCTTGGTTTCAGCATCAGGCAAATCGAAGGCCGGCATGGGGGAAAGACCGTTGCGGATGGTTTCCGCAATGTCCTGGTTCGCATTTTCCTGCCAGAACTGGGGCTCCTGAAAATTCCTGGGAGAGGGATTCAAAGCTGCCGCCGCCGGCCCGTCCCCTTTTCCGTCGGCCCCATGGCAGATCACGCATTTGGAATCATAAAGGGTTTTCCCCTGGTCAACCTCCCCCCATAAGAATTGGTGATTATTGGAAGGACGTTTCCCACAAGAATCGCCAAAAAAATGATAAACAGTTTTCTTTTCATGGTGTTGCCTCCTTATCTATAAGATGCATTGCCAATGTCAAAAATTACTATGGCAATATACCGCATTTCCGAATTAAATGGAATGGGGTAAAGGGTGTATTTGCATCCTTTATGGGCGGTATTTCCTTAAATTAGCTTATCTGGTTTTCGGTTTTTCAAGGGGAAATGTCAGACTGGCGCCGAACCAACCGATCATGGTCACCACAAAGAACATGGAAAGAACGAGGAGAAGGTAGAGGAGGGTCTGCCATCCCAGGGATTGAAGAAGGACCGGGTTTTTCCACCGCCAGATGAAGAGGCCGATTTCGATGAAAAGGAGGAGAAATGAGAGCTTTTGCTTGATCTTCACCGGCCGAATGGACTTGGCGCCGTAGTTCACCCACCAGGTGTAGAAGCCGGTCAGAATAGCGATCGGTGTAAAGAAAACGGCGGTTCCCAGGCAACAAAATGCCGTGATTTCAAATTGTTCTATTTTTGTTATCAGATAAAGGAAGGTGAAGGCAAGGGTGGCAAAGGTGAAGGCAATGGGAAAATGAATGGTCATGGGGTGCGGGTGTCTTCTAAAAAAGGGCATTCTTTCCAGAAACCGGGAAAGCGCCGGCGGCAGTTGACCCTCTGTTTGTTCTTCCTTTTTCAAAGTCCCCACTTGCGGATATCTTTCGAGCACGCTCGGTTCATGGGGCGCCGCCTGAATGTCGGCGGTCAGGTTGTTTCCGGCATGGTGCCGGTTCATGTGAAGACCGCCCTGCCAGCGTTTGCTGTCACTCACATTGTAAACCTTGCCATTGCAGGCGACGTATGCGGGCTTACCGTCCTTTCCGTCAAACTTCCGCAGCTTTTCCAGTTCGAATTCCTTCATGTAAATGACCTCCAATGGTTTCGTTTGGTTTTTTTGAGAACCACCGTGGCAATCACGAGTTCAACTTGAACGGCAATGGTCATAACAGAGACGCCCATGCCGATGACCAGGGCCTGGAAGAGGGTAGCGCCAAATGCCTTCGCTGTCAGAAAGCCTATGGTGTAAGGAATTACAAATCCTCCCAGCGCCACCCCTAAAGAAGGCCATTTGTGTTCCAGAAGTTCCTTCGGGTCCATTTCCATTCCTGAGTGGAACATGACAAAAAATATCCCGAGTTCCGCCAACAGTTCGATCGCATCAGAGGAAAGAACGACACCCAAGATGGGAGGTCCCAGGATAACCCCTGCCAGGAGTTCACCCAGCATGGCGGGTAGGCTGAAACGGGAAAAGATGGAGCCAAGGATCCAGGCCACCGAGAGAATCAGAAGAAGGTTCAAGATGAGGTTTGTTGTGATCATTAAATAAATTCTTTCGGTCCGGAAACCGATGCTCCCAATTGTTGCATAAATTTGAAACTTTAATATAAGATACTTGTCGGCGTTCCATGAGTCAAAATGTTTTTGGGGTTATGCGTCGGCGGGTACGTTTTGCAAAGGTCTCGGAGGGCAATTGATGGCAACAACCTCATACTGCACCAACATCCATCCTGGTGAAAGTTGGCAGGAGATCTTCCTGGCAGTCCGTCGCCATGTCCCGGTCGTCAAAGAGCGAGTCTCCCCCGATGTACCGTTTCCGTTGGGACTGCGCCTTTCCGGAAGAGCAGCTGAAGAGATGAGCGAACGAGATGCGGATGAATTTTATGGCTGGTGCCGGGGCAATAATATCTATGTGGCTACCATTAACGCCTTTCCTTTCGGAATGTTCCACCATACCCCGGTCAAACAATCCGTTTATCTGCCGGACTGGCGTTATCCGAAACGTCTCGCTTACACCAAAAAGGTTGCTACACTGCTGGAGCAGTGGTTGCCCGACGGAATGACGGGTTCCATTTCTACGGTGCCCGGCGGTTTTCGTACAAGCCTCAGCGAAGAGGATTTCCCTGAGATTAAAAAACATCTTGTGTCTGCGCTTGATTATCTGGAGGCGTTACGCCGGAAAAGCGGCAAGGAGATTCTGCTCTCTTTGGAACCGGAACCGGGTTGCCTGCTCGAAACGACCGCTGATGTGATCGCCTTTTTCAGCCGCCTCGAGTTGTCCCCGTCTCAGCGTTCCCTGCTGGCGGTTTGCTATGACTGCTGCCACCAGGCCCTTCAGTATGAAGATCCGGCCGAATCGTTACATCAGCTTGCCGCCCACGAGATCAGGATCGGTCATGTTCAGGTCTCTTCGGCCCTTCGCCTGACACATCCTGATATCGGGCGGCTCAGCCGATTTTGCGAATCATGTTATCTGCATCAGACGGTAGCCAAAACGAAAGCGGGAGAGTTGCTGCGCTTTGCCGACCTTGATCAGGCCATTGCGGCCGCCCCGGATAACGTGGAGGAGTGGCGGGTCCATTTCCATGTCCCGGTGTTTCTCGGGGCCACAACGGAGTGTGGCACCACCCGGTTTTTCCTCGATCGGATCCTTCCCCTTTTTCCCGATGGGACCCCCATGGAAGTGGAAACTTATACCTGGGCGGTATTGCCCGCCGAACTTCGCTGCGAGATGGTGACCGATTCCATTTCTCGAGAAATCGAATGGGTTGAGTCCGCACGTAACCGTTCACGGGTTCAGCGCAGGCCTTGGTGAGACCCGCTGGAAGGTTCTCAGTGTGTGCATTCGCAGGCTTGTATAACATCTCTCGGTCATAGTTGGCATCATCGGTCCGGACCTTTGAACCCGTAAATGGTTACAAATTCTGTTGTGCTTTGGCGAGCCGGAAATAGAAGCGGATCATTTGTGCCGGGGGTTTTCTGCCTCGAAAATACATGATCTGCCCTTTTATTATCGTATCCGGCTTAACGAATTGATTTCCGGTGACGTCACGGAAGTGGATCTGTTGGCCAATTCCGGAACTATTTTGATTGGCGACGACCGCGCGGATAAGGTCAGGCAAGGGGCTCCTGACCCATCCGTAGCGTTCTTAAGGGTTCATCTAAAACGGCGTCCGACCGTTTTAGTCCGTTTTGAGTTTTGAAGCGATGAGGGCCACCCTCCGACCCTGGGCAGTGGCGATTTCCAGATCCTCCGGGGCAGGGTTCAATTGGTTTTGGGAACCGGCCAGGGTGGAAGCCCCGTAAGGGGTGCCGCCGCGGCCTTCCGTGTGAAGCATGCCGGGGGTGGAGTAGGGGACTCCCACGATGAGCATTCCCAGATGGAGCAGGGGGACCATGAACGTTAGCGCTGTAGTCTCTTGTCCGCCGTGTGCCGTGGCCGTCGAGGTAAAAATGCCGGCCGGTTTGCTTTCCAGGGCGCCTTCAAGCCAGAGTTGGGCCGTGGAGTCGATGAACCGCTTCATTTGCGCGGCCATGTTTCCAAAACGGGTGGGGGTTCCGAACAGAATACCATCGGCCGTCCGCAAATCATCCAGGGAGCATACGGGAATTTTTTCCTGTTCCTCCCACACCGGACGGGCATGATCGCTCTCGCGGATGTGCGCCATGTTTTCCGGGAATTCCTCAACCCGTCTGAGCTGCACCTCCGCATCCGCAACAGACTGAACCCCTTTTTCCACGGCCCGGGCCATTTGAAATACATGGCCGTACATGGAGTAATAGACAATCAAAATTTTCATGAACTGACCTCCTGTCGAAAATGTTTTCTTTATCCAGTTTGATATTATCAAAAGAGGATATTGAGATGCAATGGGGTGGCGAGAGTATTTTAAGGGCTAAAAACTCCACATAAAAATCCCGACTGCTATGGTTGAAAAAATGGTAACATGTGAACTCTTAAAGAAAAATTGGCTTTTTCAGGCAATACTCCATTCCCGGATCAGAAATACTGGATACAACCCATTTCAATTTCCGGGTGAAAGCGTATTTATGGGAGAATGCCGTAACAGTTCATTGATTATTGATATATGGAACCGGATTTGGGATTGATGATAAAACAATGCACAAAGGACAAATCTTCCTATTTTTTCAGAAGATTTTGGACATGAACCTGTGAATGGGTATTTTTCTTCTCCTTTGCTTTGGCAATGACCTGTTCAAGATTTTCGTTAAAATCGGTCATTTGCGCTTCGATTTGGGTTCGGTATCCTTCCATATCTTCCATGGTGCTCCTCCTCTGATCTGGATTTTGTTGCGGACTGCTCCCAAATTCTACCGTCAAACTGCGGATCTTCTCTTGTGTGTATAAAATTGTGGCTCTCCCAACAAGCCAAAGTCTTTTAAAAACCGGTCAGGCCCGAACCGTACATTGGATTCCGATTGGGGAATGTCTGGAGATACCCGTACCGCGAAAGGCGGCAAGCCTCGTCGTTTATGGGGATGGGTAGGGGGAGCGTTAATCGGATTTCGGGTAGTTTCGGGTCTGGTACGCTGAAATTTCGAAAATCCGGATATGGGTTTTCCTGAGACCCTGCCCGGAACTCCCAGGCCATGGGTCCCACTGGAGATCGTATGATGGTTTGTTGTTGCATGGGCAAGCTCCTTCTATGAAAATGGGTGCGCCTCCTTAATGTTTACGGAATTGAGTCTATGGGGTTTTCCATGTGAAAGCAATGGGGTGTATCCTGCATTCATGGGCATTTCAGAGTGTACTTCAGATAAACATTCTTCTCAGTAAAGGTGATGCCGGAACAAAATGCCCGCAAAAGTCAGGGTAATAAGCCCGATCAGCATCATGGGTCAGTACTATGGCCAGAGCAGACGATGACCTGAATCGACGTGGGACGGCGCAACAAAAGATTGCGGGTGAATTTGAGATCGAGGGCATCCGTTCGAGGTCGAAGGTGGCGGCATACCCAAAGACCACGATCTGAATGATGGTGGTGACCGGTATCCCGAGACGCAATTCATCTTCCACATAAATGGGGTAATGAAGGATGCGGAATTATGTTGGGATTGATAACCGCAATTTTTTAAATCTTCACAAGAGGACCCCCATACTCTTCCGTTATCCTCTCTTTTTCAACCGTAAACCGGCAACCGTAAACCGTGAACGGTTACCCTGTATTTTTATCAAAAAGAACCAGTATGCACGCTAAATTAAATGGCACCGTTTGTTTGCACTTCCCGCCTCACGGGTTTGACCCCGGTGTTGCCGTAGGAACGTATAATGCTGGGATTAGGATTACCTTCCAACGCGCATTGGGGAGGTTTACGGACTGTTTCTCAAGAAGCAAAGACGATGGGTTCTTGCAAGGGTTTCCATTCTTTTAAGCTTTTCCACCACGCCTTGAGTCCGTAACATGGTTTAACCGGAAAGCGGTAGCCACTCGCTCACGACCTTTTGGATTGCCTTAACCAGTTCCGTGTAGGTGTGTGGTTTTGTGACATAGGAACTGGCGCCGTTTTCTTTACAAAAGGCCTTATCTACCGCACGGTTTGAAGTGGTCCATACGACGATGGCTAAATCTCGGAAGCGCGGATCCGATCTGATTGCTAAAAGGGCTTCACGACCATCCTTTTTGGGCATATTCAGATCCAGAAAAAGCAAACCCGGCGGTGAAAAGCACTCTTCAGGATTCCTATCCGCGTCATCGCCGGCTAAATAACGCATGAGCTCTTCCCCGTCCCCCACAAAACGAAGAGCCGCACGGACATCCAGCTCCCGGAAGGCTCGTCCCATTAGGAATCTGTCATCCGGATCGTCTTCGGCTACGAGAATCGTTGGGGGCACAACATGCCCTCTATTTTGACTCCTCGTATTCCTTTCCATCTACCCTCCGCTTATGCGTTTCGGGTTCAATATGTTATCAGGAAAGAACTCGAAAATCTTTTCCACGAGTGGGGTGTATCGGGCAACTGCTTCAAGACAAAGGCATTGCCTGCTCGATTAACAGGCTCTTCCTTAATCCAAGGGTTAGTTATAAACACATTTATTTATCAATTTCAACAGAAATGAATTCTTTAAAAAGGATTATGCTCGGGACATGAGAGCAGGTCAATCAGGAAAACACTGATTTTTTGTAGGTCATTTCCCAACCCAACACCCAATAGTGAAAGCATCTTTTACTTTGGGTCCTTGGGCGAATATCACATTGGCGCCATTGACGGCTGCAAAGATGCCGTCGCTCACCCGCCGATCCCAATGGCGGTGACCTCCCAATATCCTATTTTTTCGGTTTGGATCCACTCATAGAGTCACTATCGAATGCTTTTGTATTTCAGTAAGTAGTTGAATTCCCCCACTTCGCCTCTGTCAACCTTCCTGAAGCCATATGGCGCGACAAGGTTCTCAACATCTTCCTCATGCATCCTTATGCCAGCCGGCGGACCGGGGCCTTTATCAATTTTTTTGAATTCGAGGATGTTGACCATCCCCCCAGGTTTTACAACACGGGCGATTTCTTTGAGAATGGCTTTTTGATCATTTTTTGACAGGTCATGCAATACGGTTGCCAGCAGGCAGGCGTCTACGGAATTCTCTTCAAACGGCAGTTTTTCGCGGATATCTGCTACCATGGGCTTGATGTTTTTTATGCCCTTTGTTTCGATTTCCTGGTCTAAGCTTTCTATGCTCTCCCGCCAAAGGTCAATCGAGTAAATAACACCTTTTCCCTTCATATTTTTTGCCATTGCAATGCTGTAATTGCCGATACCGCAGGCCAAATCAAGAAAAGTTGAGCCAGGCTCTACATCCATCATTGCAAATACTTTTGCGCTATCGATTAGATCAAAACTGCTCTTTCCGGCAGCTGCTGGTTTATCATTCATGGATTCTCCTTATCATGAAACGCCTGAAATACCTGTGTCAACCCCATATTGAATCGGGGTTGGGTTTCCTATTGACTCGGTTCCACCAATATAACCGGAAATCACCTCTTTCGGAAATCCCTGATTAATGAAGCGGCTGATTCATGGTTTTTAGAAAGTTTCGGTGATGTCTGGTGCGGTTCTCGATAAGCCGGTAGACGCCCAGTTTTATGCCATCTTGAATCACCATCCAGACCAGATTATAGACCCAGACCAAACCGACCACTTTCCAGGCGAGGGCGGGGACCAGCCAGCCGAATCCCGTCATCAGAACGGCCAAAACCTGGGTTCCCACAATGGCCCAGAAAAGCTGCCAGGAAGGGTAGGGAGGGTGCCAGAAGGCTTTTTTCGTGCGGGTGAGGAAAAGCATGAGGTGACCTCCCGCCACTAATTGAAGAAAAATCAAGGTTTGGAGCTGAGGCGTATTCAGGTGAAATACTTCCTTGCCGATGAGGAGTAACCCGAAGCTTTCCAGAATGGCCAGAAATCCCAGGATGCTCGAAACGGAAAGTACCCGCTGCATTTCCCATCTCACCGGTTTTTGGCTGAGCCAGGTGTTGTCATAGGCGATGGCCATAATGGGGATGTCGTCGAGCAGTGCCAGGAGAATGATCATGACGGGAGTGAGAGGGAAATAGTTGAAAAGGATCATGGCCAGAACCACAAAAAACATAATGTCGATGGTCATGGCGATGCGGTAGATGGTGTAGCTCATCATCCGTTCAAAGATTTGTCGTGCTTCCTCCACCGCCTTGATGATGACTGAAAGTCCGGGCGCCGTCAGGACGAGGGACGCCGCCGACTGAGCGGCATTGGTGGCGCCTGAGACCGCCACGCCCGCATCCGCCTGCTTCAGCGCGGGGGCATCGTTCACTCCGTCCCCGGTCATGGCCACGATATGGTTGCGTTCCTGCAAGGCTTTAACAATACTGTATTTGTGTTCAGGAAAGACTCGGGCAAACCCATCCGCGGCTTCTATCTTGAGGGCCGCATCGTGGCTGAGATGCAGCGTGTCTCCTTCCCCTCCGAAGAGTTTGTCGGCCGCCTGAATGTTGGTTCCCATTCCCAGTTGACGGGCGGTCTCTCGGCCGATGGCTACGTCGTCTCCGGTTAACATTTTCATTTTGATGCCGTATTTTTTCACCTGGGTGACGGTTTCAGTGGAGTCTTCTCTGGGGGGATCATACAAGGGAAGGATGCCTAAAAATTGCCAATCTTTGCCTTCTTCACTTTTGGCAACCCCCAGGGTGCGGTATCCTTTGGCTGCGAATTCATCCACCGTTTTCTGCGCCCTGTCTCTGGTTTCCTTGTCCATGGGGCACAAATCGAGCATCACCTGGGGTGCGCCTTTGGAGACCTTGAAGGTGTTGCCCTGATCGTCTTTGACCGTGGCTTCGGTACGTTTGCCCACCGGATCGAATGGAACAAACTTGACCTGCTGGTAGCGCTTGAGCGCATCAGGACTCTCCAACCCTCCCATGACGGCCTGATCAATGGCATCCTGATCCTCTTCTTTTGACGCCAGGGAGCCTGCCAGGATCAATTCCTGAGGATTTCCGGCTTTAAAGGGGACCGGGTCCCCTAAAGTGAGCTTGTTTTGGGTCAACGTTCCGGTTTTATCGCAACAGAGGATGTCGACTCCCGCCATTTCCTCAATGGACTGAAGCCGGGAAACGATGGCTTTCTTTCGGGAGAGGGCGAGGGCGCCCAGGGCCATGGTTACCGAGAGGACAGCCGGCATGGCTACGGGGATGGAGGCCACCACCAGGATCAGGACAAACTGAAGGAGATCGAGAATGCTGACACCGCGCATTAACTCCACCAGTACCAGGATGATACTGAGCCCGAGGGCCATGAAGATGAGAAAGTTGCCGACCCGAAGAACCGCTTTCTGGAAATGGGAAACGGCCCCCGCACTCTCTACCAGTTTTGCCGTGCGGCCGAAGTAGGTGTTTGAACCCGTTGAGGTCACCAACCCCACCATCTCTCCCTGTTTGGCAATGGACCCCGAATAGACGATTTCGCTCATCTTTTTTTCCACGGGCAGGGACTCGCCCGTGAGTGCGGATTGATCGACGCTCAGATAATCTCCATCTATGAGCTTCACGTCGGCCGGGACAATGTCTCCGGGTCGCATACGGATAATATCTCCCGGCACGAGTTCCCGTGCGGGGAGATTTTGCCACTTCCCTTCCCGTCGCACCCGGGCCTTGAGGGCCAGCTGCTCTTTCAGGGCTTCAAGGGCGTTGGATGCCTGGTACTCCTCCCAGAAACCGATCACCGCATTAAACAGGAGCAAGACCATGATGATGATGAAATCGGCCCAATGGCGAACCGCAAAGGAGAGAATTGCGGCGATTTCGATCATCCAGGGGATGGGTCCCCAGAAATAGTCCAGAAACTTGAGGAGGGGGTTTCCCTTTTTTTCCTCAAGTGCATTGGGTCCGTAGGTTTCCAACCTTTTCCGGACCTCGGACCCGCTGAGTCCCTCAGGACTGCTCTCAAAAATATGGTAAATTTCCTCAATGCTTTTTTTTTCGGCTTCTTGACTGCTGATTTTTTTAAAGTCCATGGGTTCGCCTTTTAGGTTTATTTTTTAGAAAATCATTCTGAAGGCGCCGCGACATTCGGCCCCGTTTTGCTCTGAGCAATTCCTTTAGAGAAGGAGACCGATATGCTCGCCCCGCCGAGGGTGCCCCGTTCCGCCCAGGCCTCTCCTTTGTGTCGGTCTGCAATTTCCTTTACAATGGCCAGCCCCAGACCCAACCCGTCTACTTTCCGTGATGATCCGATTCTCATGAAGGGTCCAAATATGCTGTTGGGATCTTCCGTCCTGATGCCCATTCCGTCATCGCTTACCGACATAATCCAGAAATCCTTCGTCTCCCTGAATTCGATCCGAATCTCTTTGAGTCCCTTGCCGCCGTATTTCAAAGCGTTGTCAACAAGGTTCCTTAAAACTCTTTCCAGGGAAAGGGCGTCGGCATGAATAACGGGGAGACGTTCAGGGCATGACCATTTGATGTTTCGCAACCGGAGACGTTCCGAAAATTCGTGACCGATATGGGTCACGGTTTTTTCAAGGTCCAGATCTATGGTGTTCATGGGGGTCTCTTTAGAAGCGATGAACGCATTGATTCCTTCGGTGAGGGCGGCAATCTGCCGTGCGGATTGCATGATATGTCTGCAATGGGCCTGGCCCTTTTCGTCGAGTATATCTCCATAATTTTGAAATAACCGTTTCGTCAGCCCATAGAGACTGATGACCGGGTTCTTGAGATCATGAGAGACCGAATAGGCAAAGAGCTTGATTTTCTCCGATTCCCGATGTAACTGCCTATTGGCTTCAGCCAGATCGGCGGTTTTCTCCCGGACCCGTAGCTCCAGAACTTGGTTAGCGTTTTGCAGCGCCCTCCGGGAGGCCTCTCTCTCAAGGGTGTAACGGATGGATCGTTCAGCAGATCACTTGTCAAATGATCCTTGACAAGATAATCCGCCGCTCCCAGGTTCATGGCCTGGATATCAACATCATATTCGCCCTGTCCCGTCAGGAAAATGATGGGTGTATGCCAATTTTCACATCCGATCCGATCCAATAACTCCAGCCCCGTATGGACGCCCAGGCGATAATCGAGCAAACAGAGATCATATCCGTCAGATTCCAACGCCGCCATGGCCTCATCATAATCGGTGACCCAGTCCATGAAAAAACCATTGCCGGGCATTTTGGACAGATGGTGCCGTATGATAACATGGTCATCAGCGTCGTCTTCTACCAGAAGGATTTTTAATTTACCCTCGGAGCCGTTTTTTTTGACGTTCGTCACAATCATTGTCTCCATGGACAAAAGGATTTACTTTTTTCTGATCCTCCGAACCGACCAGGCAAAATTGGCACTTTCATCTTAACCCTTTTAATGCTTTTCTATTGATATTTACCGATTTTGATCCTCTAAAAACAATAGGGTAAATCCTGTATTCGCAACCCTTTCATGAAGTATACAATTCGGCCCTTATGGCTTCCGTGGCCATAGATCTTTACTTCCGGCGACTCTCCCTTTCGGTGGAATTTCAGGGCATTGCCGATGAGGTTCTGAAAGAGCTGTATCATTTGGATCTTATCCCCTTCCACGGTGGGGAGTCCACCCACCTCAACCGATGCATTTTTCTCTTCCTTAAGAATTGCAAGGTTTGCCAGAGCCTCTTCCACTGCCTCAACCAGGTTTACTTGAAAGAACTGTTGGGTTTTGGTGGTCACGCGGGAATAGGCCAGGAGAGAGTCGATCAAAACACGCATTCTTGTTGCCGCATCCTGCATCCGCATCAGAAAATCCCGGCCCTCTTCAGAGATGGAATCGCTGAATTCGGTGACCAACAGATCTCCGAAACTCTGAATCTTCCGGAGAGGCTCCTGAAGATCATGGGATGCAACAAAAGCAAAATTCTGAAGTTCTTTGTTGCTCCGTTTCAGTTGTTCCAGATAAATTTCCGTCTGTTTTTCGGCGCTTTTCCTTTCAGTGATGTCGATGCCGATGGCGATGAGAGACCTATCCGACAGTCCGACTGAGGCCCAAGAGGTTTCCAGCTCCTTTCCATGTGTTGTGTGAAGAATGATATCCTTCCAGACCGGTTTTCTTTGTTTCATTTGCGACCAGATCTCTCCACAGATGGTGGAATCAATTTTACATGCCTCTGCCAGGTCCATGTCTCCATTTTTCTCAGGGTCCCAGCCGATCAGGCTTTTGTAATAGCTGTTCAAGACTCTCACATCCCCATGAGAATCAAAAAGGCAGATCATAACGGGGATATTGTCAATGATGGTCTGGAAAAGTTCTTTTGCACGACTGAGTTCGGCTGTTCGCTCTTGAACGCGAATCTCCAGCATCTCACTGGCCGTTTGGAGCGCTTCCTCATTTTGTTTTCGCTGGGTAATATCATCAAATACCGTTACGAAAAGACCCTTTTCCGGACTATAAGCGCTTACTGAATACCATCGGTTCAGCGGCCCCGCGTAGTCTTCCATGCGGGCTGGTTCTCCGGTCAGGGCAACCCTGCCGAAGTTGCCTATCCAGTCGGCGGGATCTTCGGTGATACCTGGCAGTGCCTCCGTCACTTTTTTTCCGATGACGTCTTTTTCCCGAAGCCCCGTGATTTTTTCGAAGGCCCTATTCACCTGGAGAAATACATAATCAACCGGTTTCCCATTTTCGTCAAACAACGCCTTATGCTTGGCAAACCCACTGAACATGTTCGTAAAAAGAGAACGATACTGCTCCTCGCTCTGTTTCAACTCCCTGAAAAACAGCGAATATGGTTTTCTGAGCCCGGTTTCGACCAGCGCCTTGTAGATGCACCAAAAGGATAAGATTTTGAAATAATGCCCCAATAGATTGGGTAGCCCGTAGGCGGTCACATAGGTGGTGAAAGTCAGTTCCGAGGCGATGCTGAGACCGATGGAACCCATAATCCATCGACGGACGCTGTCGTCGAATTTTTCGCGATAAACCACCAACAGGGCGGCGGAAGAAAGGAGACAAAAAGAGATGATGTATTCACTGATTTTCTTAAACGGCGTAAGGCCTACACCTTCCACAAAACAGACCGGAAATACACGCCAGCAAAAGATAGATAAAAGCAAAATGGCAAAAATGGCGGCATACAGTAGAAATACCGATCTGACCCTGAATTTTCTTTCCAAAAACAGAAAGGCCGCAAGGATTGAGAGGCTCTCAAAAAACCGGGCTGCGATCCATAGCTGGGTTGCTAGATCAGCATTGTACCCCTCAAATATGGCGATCCCTTTGTAGGAAAGGGTATGAATGAGATCGAGACCCCCGACAAACAGGTAGGCGATCCCCAGAAAAAGGAGAAAGTTATTGCTGAGATACTGCCTCGTATTCCAAGTGATGACGAAAATAGCGCCGGCGATCACCACGGAGAAAATTTCAGCGATACTATGGAAAAGGAGATAGTTGTAGATGCTGCAAGCATACAATGCAGCGAGGAGGAGACTTCCTAATATGGGGTATGAAACCTTTTTGCCCACGGTCCGCTGACTCGGTTTATACGGGTTCTATTATTTGAGATTTGCCGGAACGTCTTCAGCATAACTTTCATGTCTGTTAATTGCAAATGGAATAAGCGTTTGAATACTTTTCCTTTGGCGGTCCCTTGCCGCCATGATAGTATGAATCCGGAAACCCGCATGTGTAAGGAGGATTCCCCAGGACAGCTGTGAAGTTGTACTGATTGCGTTCTGTCATAAATTCCGTGAAGGAGAATTGAAGCTTGGTGTGGAAAGGTGAAAAGTGACAGGGGTCCCGGTGACCCCTGTGCAATACTTGATTATCCTTTAGGTGTGGTGGGGATCGTAACGACGGGCACCCTCGAATTCTTCACGACCTTTTCCGAAACGCTTCCGAAGGCAAACTGACCTCTTCGCCCGTGCGAGGCCATGATGATCATATCCATGTCTTTGTCATTGGCAAGCTTCAGGATTTCCGTGGCGGGATCGCCGATGGCGATGTGTTTGATAAACAGAGGGCATCCTTTTAAATATTTCTCGCAGATATCTCCCAGCCGTTTTTTCGCGGTTTCACGTTCCCATTCGTGGATTTTTTCAATGTGGGAGTGATCAAATTCACCATACCATGGTGCGTGATGCCCCAGGTCTTCGATTACATAGAGCACATGTCCTTCAGTTTGATATTTTTCGCTAAAGCTCATCCCTTCAAAAATAGTACGGTGCTTTACGCTCCCCCTCTGGCATCGTCACAGGGTTCATCCAGGCTATCCGCTCTGGCCTGTTCCGCGCTTATGGCCGTCTGGCTTGAACAAAAAGGCATTTGGAAAACGCTCATTTTTTCGCATCCCACCTCATCATCGAAACCCGTAATAAATACAAAAACTTTAAAGACCTACCACCATAAATAATCAACATTATTCTGGCTCCTTAGTGCGCAGAAGTAAATGGGGTGGAGACGGTATAAAAAAGGAAAATAAAGTGTATTCCAGAACCCGGATGAAAACATGGGGTGCATCGTGTATTTTAAAATACGCAAAAATACAGCCTTGACCCCATTTCCTTTTGAAAATCCGGCTCGTAAACTGGAAGTCAAATTTCGGAGCTAAGTATTCATATGCAAAAAGCCGTTCCATCGGCTGCAAGAACCAAATCATTTTTGAAAAAGGAGAAACAAATGGCGGAAAAACTTGAGATTTATAAGTGTGAAGCGTGTGGAAACATCATAGAGGTTTTACACGGTGGAGAAGGGGAACTGGTCTGTTGCGGCCAGCCCATGAAGAAATTCACAGAGAATACAGTGGATGCTGCCAAGGAAAAACACGTTCCCGTGGTGGAAAAAACCCAGGATGGCTATAAAGTCACCGTGGGTGAAGTGGCGCACCCAATGGAAGAAAAACATTACATTGAGTGGATTGAGCTTATCGCGGATGGAAAGGCGTACCGACAGTTTCTAAAACCCGGTGCTGCCCCGGAAGCGGTTTTCAAGATCGATGCTGCCCAGGTGACGGCAAGAGAATACTGCAATCTCCATGGTTTGTGGAAGAAATAGAAGGATGAGGAAAAAGTCAGTTTGAAGTTCCCGGATTGGATGATTGTTGAGAGGCAAAGGACTACAATGCCAGGAGTATCAATTTCTTGCCTGATCACAAGGAAGCCTCCTTCAGCAAAACATTTGGAGTCCTCGAACGATCTTTTGCCGCTTGCGGTACAGGCAAATGGCCTGGCTGATGTCGAGGATATGCCATTCGTTGAAGGATTTCTATTCGCCGCATCGCAACGCGAAAATCGGTGTTTAAGGGACAGTTGAATTTTCCATGAAACTTCTTGTGTTTTTTACACAGGAATTAATTTGTGATGGTCTCGTAAAAAGTCCGATTTTAGTCTTTTTAGCACCTCTAAACCATTGATATCATTAGGTGCGAATTTCGGTTTTTTGACTTTTTACGGGACCCTCAATTTGTAATTGTCTAATACTTGGTATGGAAAATGCTTGATTCGAGCCTGACAATCTGCCAATATCCCGACATTACCTTCAATGCCTTGAAAAGACCTAAAAGAAGCTATCGATGGGCCCAGCACCTATAATGGGCATGTTGAAATGAGTTGGATCATGTATTCAGCGATTAAAAATTGATTATCGATTATATCAACCTGGATTGAGACTTATTCTCTCTTGATGGGCATGGCAATGTTTAGAATATTTTCACAAACAGATAATAAAACTGTTCCGGCCTCCCCCGATGATACGGTCCTTGAGGCCCTGCATAAGGCCGATATCGATCAGATTCATGCTTGTGGCGGTGAAGCCCGTTGTACGACCTGCCGGATTTATATCATGGACGGATTGCAAAACTGTCGGACCAGGAATGAGACAGAGGCACTTCTAGCGGAGAAAATGGGATTTCCTGAAACTATTCGACTGGCCTGCCAGACCCGGATTAAAGGCGACATCACCATAAAACGTCCGGTCGTTGATAAGCTGGATTTGGAAATCGTCTTAAAGCAGTTTGATAATTTACCCGGTACCAGACTCGGCCAGGAAAAAGATCTGGCGATTTTATTTGCTGACATTGAAAACTATACGCAGTTCACCGAGGCATTCCCTGCTTATGACGTGGTGCATGTTTTAAACCGATACTATCAAACCATGAACGAAATCATTGTGCAGCATAAAGGTGTAATCAGCGATGTGGCTGGCGACGGTATCCTGGCATTGTTCGGTCTAGTCGAAGAGAGCAAGAATCCCGTATTGGATGCGGTGCATGCTGTTCAAGATATGAACGAAGCCTTGACTGAGTTTAACAGGTATCTCAGAAAAATGTTTGATTGGTCTTTTTCAATCAGGTCAGGCATAAATTTTGGAAAAGCCATTGTGGGCAATTTTGATACTGGCACCATGCGCAAAATTTCCGCTATAGGCGATGTGGTGAATACTGCCAGCCGAATAGAAAGTGCAAATAAGGATTTCGGCACAAAGCTTCTTATTTCCCAATCGGCCAAAGAGAAAATAGATGGCCTGATAACGTCTGGAAAGATGTATCTCGCCCGATTAAAGGGTTTAAGCGGGGAACACCGCCTCTACGAGATTGAAATTTGAGATGGATTTTTGGCGCCAATTCCATGGCAAAGCTTAACAGTGGCGATGTTCCCACAAAGTGTAACTCAAATTCAAGGAGGTAGGAACAATGAAACCGGAAAGTGCGAGTAAAATTAAGTATGGCGTTTGGGGTATTATTGTCGGCGCAATCGTCGTAATGATTACCTATTTCGGTCAACTCCTATCATAAAAGGTGAATCTCATGCGTTATGAATGTATTATTTATGAAAAAAACAACATGATCGGACTGATCAAGTTGAACAGGCCCAAAGTGCTCAATGCCATGAACCGGCAGCTCTGGATTGAGATGCAGGATGCCCTTGAGACGGTAAAACAGGACAATAATGTAAAGGCTCTTATTATCACAGGTGTTGGCCGCGCTTTTTCAACCGGGGCAGATCTTAAGGATTCAAAAGACAGAAGCATTGAAGACTATAGAATATACCTTGAATCCCTGCAGGAAGCATCCAGAAAGATCATCCGGTTTGAAAAACCAACCATTGCGGCAATTAATGGCTATGCACTGGGTTCCGGGTATGAGCTCGCTCTGGCCTGTGATATCAGGATTGCAGCGGAAGAGGCTCTTATCGGATCCCCTGAGGCGAAAGTAATATCATCTGTCACAGGGGGTGCATTTCGTCTCGTTCAGGATCTGGTCGGGCCGGGTAAGGCAAGAGAGCTATTGTTTACGGGGGAAAACATTACAGGCATTGAAGCTGCCCGTATTGGCCTTGTCAACAAAGCCGTACCGCTGGACGCACTGATGGATGAGGCCATTGATATGGCCCAAAAGATTGCCGCTAATTCTTCTTTTTCCTTGAAAGTCATCAAAAAGGGCTTTCTCATGGCCCAGGGCGAGTGCAGTCTCGAGGCATTGATGGATTATGAGGTTGAAGGCTGTCTGGCCTGTGTTTCAACAAAAGAAAGAGAGCAGTCTTTAGAAAGCTTTGAGCAACGAAAAAAATAACAAAGGAAACAGCTTATGTTAGATAGAGTACTCAACGCCAAATCCGTAGCCATTATCGGTGCATCAAAAAATAAAACCAAGCGGGGCTACCAGGCCATTAAAACTCTTTTGGCAGGTGGTTTTGAAGGGGACATTTATCCCGTAAACCCAAAAGAAGATAAAATATTAGGACTTAACTGCTATAAAGATATTACACAAATTGATGCCCCCATTGACCTTGCTTTGATTACAACACCTGCCGGGACAATCCCGGGAATTTTAAGAAAATGCGGTGAAAAAAAGGTCGCCGGCGCCATTATTATAGCCGGTGGTTTCAGGGAGCTGGGCGCCAAAGGGAAGGAACTTGAACTTGAAGCGGTCACCGTGGCAAAACAGACCGGTGTCAGGTTAATCGGGCCAAACACGTCCGGAATGATCAATCTTAAAACCAATATGAACCTTGTGGGCATTCAAAATCCCCCCAGGGGGAACATCGCTTTGCTGTGTCAAAGCGGAAACATGGCGCTGACGCTTATCACGGAGGCGACGATCCGCAAACACGAAGGGTTTACCTACTATGTCGGCGTTGGTAATGAATCAGATATCAAGTTTCATGAATATCTTGAATTTTTCAGAAATGATCCGGAGACCAAAGCCATCCTGATGTATGTTGAGGGTATGAGTGAAGGACGAAAATTTTTACAGGAGGCCCACAAAACAAGTATTGAAAAACCGATTATACTTCTAAAGAGCGGAAGGTCCGCCACGGGTAAAAAATCGGCAGGTTCACATACCGGCTCTTTAGCCGGGATGAGTGAAGTATCAAATCGGGCCTATGGCCGGGCCGGTATTATTGTGATTGAAAATTCAGATGAGCTGTTTCCGGTGGCAGAGACCCTTTCCAGTCAACCCCCTATTAAAACCAATACCATTGCCATTCTTGCCGATGGCGGAGGTCATGCCACCATTGCCTCGGATCTTTTGAGTGATTATGGGATTGATTTGCCTGAATTGTCTGATAAAACAAAGGGAAAATTAAGGAAAATTCTGCCTGAAGCCGCATCTGTTGTGAATCCTGTCGATGTGGCGGGCGGTACGGATTCTGATCCAAGTCTGTTTGCGGATTGTGCCAAGATCATACTCAATGATCCCAATGTCGGTGGTTTATTGGTCGTTGGGCTTTTTGGGGGATATGGCATCCGGTTTGAAAAAAGCCTTGCCATTGGAGAGGAAGCCGCGGCCCATCGATTCGGAGCAATGGTAAAAAAAAGACACAAACCGATTTTCGTACATTCTCTATATAGTTCATATGACTCCAGGGCGCTGGATCTGCTTCGGCATTATGATATTCCGGTTCATGATTCTCTGGATGTTTCCTGTAAGTGTGTGGCATCGCTCTGTAAATATGGAAAATTTTTAAATTCATACCATATGAAAACCAATTTTGTCTTTAACTGGCGGGCCAAGGCCAGAAAAGAAGGCCGGCAGATTATTGAAAATGCTCAAAAAGAAGGCCGTCATGTCCTTTTAGAACATGAAGCAAAACAGTTGATCAAGCTGCATGGCGCCTCAACATCGGTAGGCCAGGTGGCTAAAAATCAGGATGACGCCTGGGCCATGGCAAGCAAAATTATTGGAAATAAAGAACATAAAGGGAGCGTTGTACTAAAGATTGTTTCACCCGATATCCTGCACAAAAGCGATGCCCGCGGAGTTAAGTTAAATCTGAGTTCGGAAAGTGAGGTAAAAGAAGGCTTTCAACAGATTATTAAAAGTGCCAAGGCCTATAATCCAGATGCAGACATCCGGGGTGTCCTTGTTACACCAATGGCCCAGAAGGGTCTTGAAATTATCATCGGCACCAAAATAGATGAGCAGTTCGGACCGGTGATCATGTACGGGTTGGGCGGTATCATGGTTGAAATTATGAAAGATGTCACCTTCTGGGTGTTACCGGTTTCTCCGGTTTCCTGTAAAAGAATGCTGGAGGATACACGGTCTTCCGTGCTTTTAGACGGAGTGCGGGGTCAAAAAGGATATGATAAAGCAACATTGAGAAAGCTTATTTCCATGTGCTCTGAGATTATTGAATCCTACCCCGAAATTGAAGAAATGGATCTGAACCCGGTTCTTCTTTATGAAAAAGGACTCGATGTTGTAGATGCCAGAATAATACTAAAACAATAGGACAACTAATACATCAGCTGTTTCGACAATGGTATTGTCATGATCGCTTCCTTCCACGGAGATATATAAAGAGATGGATCGATTTTACCTTTTTCGTTGATGATCCGGCACGAAACATTTGACAGCTTCAGCCTGGAATTTTGAATAACAAACATTGACAGAAAAATAAACGCACATTTTCATTGCCGCCATTTCCAGGATATTAACCAAGGGAGGCAGCTCATAAACAATCAACAAAGAAACCACAGAATTCGCAGTTCATTAAACTAATCATCCCTCTCGTTGTACAACACACCTCAATTCCGCCATTAGAAATCACTGGAAATTCAAAAGCACCTGTCATAAAAAAAAAGAATCTGACAAATTTCAAGCAAAGACCAAATACTCAAAGCTGAAAGTAGCGTATGGGCAAAGGACGTTGGACTAAGCGGAATTTTTCTGGGTATCCGGAAGTGGGGCGCCGGACGCTTCGGCTTTTTTCGCAGCGTCTTCAGCCTTTGCCGCCGCCTTGGCCGCCTTTCGGGCGGCTTCATGGGCCTGTTTCTCGGCTGCATCGGCTTCAGCTTTCAGTTCCTTGAGTTCCTCGGGGTCTGTTTTGGAACTCGCGGCCTCTTCCACCTTCCGAAGTTTTTTGTCTGCTTTGTCAGAGGCTTTTTCCGCCGCTTTTCCATTTTTAAGCGCCATTTTCCGGGAATCGGTTGCGGCGTCCGCGGCACTCGGCTGGATGACCACTTCCGGCTCCGCATCGATCTGGATATCATCGAGTACGTCGCGAATCTCCTGAACGGTTCCATCGGATTCCGGCGCCATGCAAACTGCCGGCAACCGGATCTTGGCGTCTTCCCATTCTTTGCTCCTGGTCATCATATACGCAAAAAGGAGCATCAACCGGCTGGTGGCATCCCCCCACCACCAGACGTCGATGCGACGGTTTTCCCGGGGAACTGTTTTCAAAGTTTCCCATGCGGTGTGTTTGGCACAAAGGATCACAATATTGCGCCCGAGCGAATAGGCGATGCGCAGATTTCGGCCGAACCGGTTTTCGCGCTCTTCAAGGTCTTCCGAAGGGGTCTGTTCCACCCAGTTCAACAGGATGGTGTTGGCTTTGAGGGGCCCGACACCGAAAGCCTGGATCAGGGAATAAGCGCCCATCATGAGATCCGGGGCCGCGACCACGAGGGGAAATGCGGCGATCCCGTGTTCCTGAATATCTTTTCGCAGGTCGTCTTCGGTTGCCTTCTTTTCTTTGAGAATTTTAGCGCCTTGCCCTTCAAGAATTTGGACCGCTGTCGTGAATCCGCTCTGGCCCTGAACCCAGGATGCAAAGTCGAAAAGCCGCTTACGGTGTTTGGAATCGTCGGAAAACAGCAGTACATGGGGGCGCCAGCTTCGGGGGTGGTCTGGGTCCGCATCCGCCGCCAGAAGATGTTCACGGACCTGCTGGAGGTGATAGGCACGCCGGCTGTCCGCCCAACGCGCGGGCCCCGAGGTGCGCTTGAGGTACTGATAGATGGCAAAGAGTACGACCGTCGAAATGGTCCCCGCCGTCACATCGATGGTCATCATGGCGCCGAGACAAGCCACTCCGCCGATAAGACTGACATTTTTGTGGTACCATCGAAACCGGGGCCTGAAGGAAGGGCTCTCCGATCGGGCTTCATAATAGGTGGCGTAATTGAGCAACCCATAGGATATCAGGAAGAACATCGATACCACCGGAGCGATGATATTGAGCCGGCCCAGCCCAATGGTCGCAATGGCGATGATCAGCGAAAGGAGAACCGCCCTGCGCGGGTTGTGGGTGGGGCCGGATTTTCCCCGGGTCTTTCAGGTCGCCGGACATGCTGGAACCTTGTGTAAAGCCGGTGACAGCGGGAAAAAAGATTATACACCGGAATCTCATCGTTATTTGATCCCTCCATCACAAAAAAATAGGGTTTTCGGCTATTTCCTCTGATCACTGCGATCGGTGCCGAAACAGCCACGCCGCCAGCGACAGTGTGAAAAATGCGATCAGCAAAAGCGGCCAGATCTGTGGCCAGACTAATCCGGCCCCGGCGCCTTCCAGAAATATATTGCGCAGTGCGATGATAATATGGCGCATGGGATTGATCAGTGTGCCGATCTGGAGCCAGTTGGGCATGTTCTTTATGGGAGTGGCGAAACCGGAAAGGATGACCGATGGCATCATGAAGATAAAGGACCCGAGAAGCGCTTGCTGCATGGTCATGGAAAGAGACGAAATCAACAACCCCACCCCCACCATGGTAATGATGAAACACGAAAAGGCCAGGATGAGAGCCGTTACGGTTCCGCGAAACGGTACCCCGAACCAATGAACCGCACCCAGGCAGAATATCAGCGCATCCATGAGACCGAAGAACATGGCGGGCAGAGATTTGCCGATGAGAATTTCGCCGGGCATGAACGGTGCGACCAGCAGTTGGTCAAACGTACCGAATTCGCGCTCCCGTGCCACCGAAAGGCTGGTGAGAATCATGACGACCACCATGCTGATGATGCCGCCAAGCGCCGATACGATGTACCACCGGCTCTGGAGATTGGCGTTAAACCAGGGTCGGTCTACCAGCAAGACGCCGGGACCGTTTAGGGTGACCACGCCCGTCTCGACGAGGGTTTGATTGTACTGTTCGACAATGGCGCCGATGTACCCCAGGGCGATCAGGGCCACGTTGGAATTGCGGCCGTCCACGATGACCTGTACCTTCGCCGCCTGGCCGGTATGAAGGTTGCGGCTGAACCGGGGGCCGATGTGAATAACCAGCCGGTCCTCCTGGCTGTTGATGACCAGGGGGATCTCATTTTCGCTTAAGAGGGTCTTTGTCAGCTCGAAATGCCCGGATCCTTTAAACCGGGACAAAAGTTCCCGGGATTCAGACGTACGGGACTCGTCGAACACCGCGTAGCGGACATTTGTGACATCATAGGTCGCTGCATATCCGAAAAGGAAAAACTGGATCAACGGCGGGCCGATGATGACAAAGCGGCTCTTGGGATCCTTCAGGACCATGGAGAATTCCTTGACCATCAAGGCGATAATGCGACGTACGCTGTCCATCAACCCTCCAGGCGTTTGGTGATTTTGCGAAAAGCGAGACTGATAAAAACCGCCGCCATGACCAGCAGGGCCAGGGCGTTGGGGAGCAGCACCGGCCAGATATCGCCGGCCATGAAAAGGGTATGACTGATGGTCACGAAATATCGTGCCGGGACGACATAGCTGATCACTTGAATGAAGCCGGGGGTGCTTTCCAGATCAAAAATAAGGCCCGAGAGAAATAAGGCGGGCAAAAACCCCGCCAAAATGGAAATCTGGGCAGCCACGAATTGGACACGAATGGCCGCCGATATGAAGAGCCCGAAACCCATGGAAGCCAGCATGAAGAGCGCACTCAATACCATGAGCGCACCCATGGAGCCACGAAACGGTACATGAAAAAGCGTGGCGCCGACCACCACGGACAGAACCATGCCCAGCATGCCCAGCAGAAAATACGGCAATATCTTGCCCAGCAGCAGTTCGATCCTGCGAAGCGGGGTGACCAGAATGGCCTCCATGGTCCCCCGTTCCCATTCGCGGGCCACCACCAGCGAGGTCAAAAGGATTCCGCTCAGCGTCATGATGAGGGTGATGAGTCCCGGCACGAGAAAATTCCGGCTGACGGCCGCCTCGTTGAACCAGATCCGTTGGGTAACCTCCACGGCGGGGACGGCCGTCGCTTCACCTTGCGCACGACGCACTGCCGTCCATGTTTGCAGCACGCCCCGGGCATATCCCTGGGTCAAGCGGGCACGGTTGGCATCGATGCCGTTTACAATCAGTTGCACCGGCGCTTGATGCCACGTATCCAGCCGGGACGCAAAATCGCTCTGCACGTGTACAATGCCGTCAACGATCCCCCGGTTGAGCAGAGCCATCGCTTCAGGCATGCATTTCAAGTAGTCGGCTTTGAAATAGGGGGACAGATGAAAATGCGCAGCCAGCTGCCGGGCCGCCGGACCGTTGTCGTCGAGTACAATGGCAATGGGCACGTTCTCGGCATCCAGCGATACCCCGTACCCAAAAATGAAAAGCAATACCAGAGGCAGAACAATGGCCAGGGCAATGCTGCTGGGATCACGTCGGATCTGGAGCATTTCCTTGCGTAGAAATCCCCACAGACGCATAAAAAAGAGTGCGCGCGCCGTCATTTTGACGCCCCCGCATGGCCGCTAAGGCTGCCTTCCGCCAGGGCGATGAACGCATCTTCGATGGTCGGCTCGGGGTTTTTCTCCGAACGGGCCAATGCCCGGATTTCCGTCGGCGTGCCCATGGCCAGCGCTTCCCCCCGGCTCATGATCAACATCCGGTCGCAGTACTCGGATTCTTCCATGAAATGGGTCGTCACCACCACGGTAACCCCCTTTTCGGCAAAATTATTTATCCTGAGCCAGAACTCCCGCCGGGCAAAAGGATCCACCCCGGAGGTCGGTTCGTCCAGGAAGAGAATATCCGGATCGTGCAGCAGGGCCGCGGCCATGGCCAGGCGTTGTTTATAACCCCCAGGGAGGCTGCCTGCGGCATTGTCGCGCCACTTTCCGAGCCCGAATTCCGAAAAGGCCCATTCCAGCCGAAGACGGAGCCGATCGGCGTCAAGGCCATAAGCCCTGCCGAAAAACCGCAGGTTTTCCTCTACGCTGAGCTGGCCGTAGAGGGAGAACTGCTGGGCCATGTATCCCAGGCTGGCGCGGGCACGGGAGCTGGCGCGACGTAAATCATGCCCGGCCACGCTGATCTCCCCGGCACTGACTTTCAACAGTCCGCACAGCATTCGGAAGGTGGTGCTTTTCCCGGCGCCGTTGGGGCCCAGCAGGCCGAATATCTCACCGCGCCGTACTTCGAAAGTAAGTCGTTTGACCGCCTCGAACTGACCGAAAAACTTCTGCAGATCACGGGTTGTGACGATCGGTTGTTCGCCTTTTTCGCTTACGCCCTTTTCCGCTTCGGGGGTTGTTGCGCCGGAAGAGGGCCCGGCGCTGTCGGCTTCCAGAAAGCCGGGGTGCGGAATGATGGTCATAAATGCATCTTCGAAGGTTGGCTGCGTCTCCCGGATACCGCCTCGCCACGGCTCGGGCAGGGCCTCGGCCACCACTTGCGATGCGGCGGCATCGCTCACGGCGCGCACCCGACCGGAACGGATCGTGGCATCCACAATATGCACCCTGCCCGCAAGGCGCGCCTGTATCTGACGGGGTTTGATGCCCGGAGGCGGCGTTACCAGTTGCACCCTGCCCGCCACCCGCTCTTTGAATTGACCGGGTGTTCCTTCGGCCAGCACCGCGCCTTCATGCAATACGATGATATGGCTGCATCGCTCCGCCTCGTCCAGATAAGCGGTTGACAACAACACGCCGATGCCGTCTTTGTCGATCAGTTCATAGACGATGGTCCACAGCTCCCTGCGCGAGACCGGATCCACCCCCACGGTCGGTTCATCCAATAAAAGCATGGCGGGCGATTTGATCAGGCAGCAGGCCAGCCCCAGCTTCTGCTTCATGCCGCCGGAAAGCGCACCGGCCATGCGCCGGGTATACGCGCCGAGGCCGGTCATATGGAGCAAACGGCGGTAGCGCTCACTGCGCTCGGAGCGGGGCACTCCTTGAAGATCGGCATACAACGCCATGTTCTCCGCCACGGTCAGGTCCTGGTACAGGCCGAATTTCTGGGGCATATAGCCCACACGGCTCTGAATGTCGATGCTTTGCGCCACGCTGTCCAGCCCCAGGACGGTGACGGACCCGGCCGTGGGAACAAGGAGGCCCGCGGCCATGCGGATCAGGGTGGTTTTGCCGGCGCCGTCCGCGCCCACAAGTCCCGTGACCTGTGCGCGGCGGGCTTCCATGGAAACGCCGCGCAAGGCCCGAATCATGGGACCCTTCCTGGCGGAAAATTCCTTTTTCAGGTCCCGGACCGCCAGCACCACCTCCGCCGCGGCCGCGCTCTGTAGGCTGGACTGCCTCTCCATAACGCCCTCTGTCTTTCCTGAACCGAGGGGATCAGTCATCGGCATCGGCCGGTGCGGATGTCTTGGGAGGCGCGGCGTTTCCCTGTCGGGAGGGGGTGTCCGAAACGGTTTTTTTCACGATGACCGTGACCGGCATTCCCAGACGGAGCAGATCTTTGGGATCGTGTACGTATACCCTGACTTCATACACCAGCTTAGTCCGCAAATCCGTGGTCTCCACGGTCTTCGGTGTAAATTCGGCGACGGGGGAAATAAAGCCGATCCAACCTTCAAAGGTGCGATCCGGGAACGAATCGCTCAGTATCCCGGCTTTCATGCCCAGATGAATGAGGCCCAGATCCGGCTCCGGCACATAAGCCCGAGCCCACTTGGGATTGATCAACGCCAGCGTGAACACCGGTCGGGTAGGGCCCCCCATATCTCCCGGTTCCAGTATCCGGTTCTGGATCACACCCGTGGCCGGCGCCGTCAGGGTCATATCCGCAAGCCTTATATTCAAGAGCATAAGCGAAGCCTTGAGGGACGCAAGCGTTGCTTCGGCGGCGGCCGTATCTTCTTTTCGAGGTCCCTCCAGCGCCAGGTTGAGGGCCTTTTCCTTCACCTTGAGCTGGGCATCGTCCACATCGGTCTGTGCTCGGGCATCGTCCTCGGCTTGCCGACTCGTGGCCCCGGTTCCCGCCGTTTTCCGGATGCGCTCAAGATTCCGTCTGGAATTTGCGGCCCTGACCCTGGCGGCATTCACCTCGGCCCGTGCCTGGTCAATCTCCTGCGGGCGGGTACCGGCTTTAAAGCGATTGACCACCTGTTGCTGGGCGGCGACCCGAGCCTGCATCTCCCTGATTTGGGCCTCCATGCGGTTGGTTTGCTGCCGCGCCAGAATCCGGCCCGGCTCGACGCAATCGCCCTCTTCCACCAAAACCGCGGTAATGCGCTCCGTCTCGTTAAAGGCCAACGCCACGTTCCGGATATCGATATTGCCGTAAAGCGTAATTTCGGTCTCGGATTTGTGCTTCTCCATTTTGAACAGCCACCAGCCGCCCAAAATCCCGATCGCTATGAGCATAGCCGCTGGAATGACCTTTTTGAGAACTCGTTTCATCGTGCTGAGGCTCCACTTTCCGTGTTATGGGGTTTTGGGGATGGCGCTTCCACCGTTGAAGCGCCATCCCCTTCCGGGGATTCCAGAACCTGCCAGCCGCCGCCCAGGGCTCTGTAGAGCTGGACCACCTGGGCCAGCGCTTTCTGCCTGGTCAGAAGAAGATCCTCCTGCAGGGCAACGAGCTTTTCTTCGGCGTCAATGACCTGAAAAAAATTGTCCAACCCGGCCCTGTAAAGGGTATCGGTCAGGTGGACGCTCTGTTGGGCGGCTTTTTGTGCGGCTGTCAAGTTGATCACCTGCTCCTGGCTTCGAACCACGCCGAAGGCGGCGTTCTCGACCTCGGCAAGCGCTTCAAGGATTTTTTGCTCGAGCGCAAGCCGTGCCTGTTCCGCCTGGGATTGGCGAACCTGGATATTGCCGCGGATTCGGCCTCCGGAGAAAAGTGGAAATTGAAGGCCAGGGCTCAGCATGTAGACGATGGCGTCTTTGCCCAGCAGCGCGCCGACGGTGTCGGTCTGCAGTTTCAGCGTACCTGAAAGCGAAAGCCGGACATATTGATCCGCCTCGGCAGCGCCGATTTGGGCCACCGCAGCGGCATACCGGCGTTCGGCCCCGCGGATGTCGGGCCGCCGCACCAGAAGATCCACCGGAAGCCCGATACCGATGAGAGGGGGTACCGACGGCAACGGTCCTGGTTTGAGAATGTTTGCCTCCGGTGGTTTTCCGAGCAACACATTGATTCGATTCTCCGCCGCCGTCAACGCGCGCTTATATTCCGGGATAAATGCCCGCGTGCTTTCCAGCAGCCGTTTGGCCTGTACGACCGGCAGCTGTGCGCCGTTTCCCGCTCGGTATCGAGTTTCGAAGAGTGCCACGGTTTTCTCCTGCAGGACGATATTGCGGCGCACCATCTCCAGTCGGGCCTGAAGGGTTCGGGCATCGATGTAGGCCAGGGTCAGTTCGGCGGCCAAAGAGACCATCATATCATGGTAGTCCGCATAACCGATTTCAATTTGAGCGTCGGCGGATTCAATGAGGTGCGCCACCCGACCCCACAAGTCGAGTTCCCATCCGGCAACAGCGCCGGCCGCATAGAGATTTATCTGTTCGCCCGGGGGCGGTCCCTGGAACGTTAAGGCTTCTTTCCCGGTACCTGCCCGGAAGTAATCTGCCGTCAAATCCATTCGGGGCAGGCGCTCGGCATTCACGATTCCCCTGCGGGCGCGGGCTTCGACAATCCGTTGCCTGGCCTCGGCCAGAGCAAGGTTGGAACCAACGAGCTTTTCGACCAGGCCGCTCAGCTCCGGGTCCTTGAATTGGCGCCACCAGACCGTCATCGGTTGCGCTTGCCCGTCCAGCGCTCCGCTGCCTTCCAAAAAGGACGCCTGCCATTTTTGTTTCGTATAACCGGAGACATCCGGCGGGTGATAAGTCGGTCCAACCATGCAGCCGTTCATCGCCAAAATGAGGAGGGCCGAACAGCTGAGAACCACCCAGCGCGGTGTTCGTTTTGGCACCTTATTTCTCCTTGTCCCGCTAAACCGGGATACATTGCACAAGGCTTTTGTTTACAGTGGAAAAATTGTGGCTTTCTTCGGGCGCACCGATAAACATGTTGTTTTTCAGCACGTCTTATTCCCGCGAGAGAACGTCCACCATTTGAGAGCCGAATTCATCTTATCTTTACCATGAAAATGCAGCGGTTAGCTATTAGCTGTTAGCGGTTAGCCTAAAAGCGGTAGATGCCATTTTCATGCACGGGGGTGGCAAATCCCTTGTCATGAGGGTTTACCACAAAATCCACTCTAAGGAGTGAAAAAAATAGTCCATGGAAAAAAAGGACGTTGCGATAATGAATCATCAAATACAGGATTTACCCCATTTCATCCATTGCCTTTGTAGCTGCATCTTTTCTCTTTACCCTTATCCTTCCATTGGAGTCGACCCCGGTCTGGGGCATGCCCTCGATACCACGTTCAAATATGTTTTTATTGTCATTGGTACTCTGATTTCCTTGAAGGTTGTGGGACTCGATCTTCGGTTTCTTCTGATTTTTGCGGGTGCCGCCGGCATCGGCATCGGCTTGGGACTGCAGCACACGGCCGCCAATATCATCAGCGGTTTTGCGATCATATTCGGCGGTAAAATCAGAAAAGGCGGCTGGATTGAAGTGGATAAAGGTCTGGGCGTGGTTACGGATATCTATTTGCGTGTCACCAAGGTGAGAACCAGAGGCAACATTGAATGCATTGTTCCCAAAACCCATGGTTACGTTTATTCAATATGGCGACAGCTCAATCAATTTTGAGCTGCCATATGGATAGACGTCCGGGTAACGCCGCGGCGAAATATTCGCAGTGCGCTTTATTTTGAGATCTTTGAAAAGTTCAAAATGGCTGGAATCGAGATTCCCTTTCCGCAAAGGGATATCCACATCCAAAACGCGGATGCGCAGCGGCAACTTTAATGCGCTTAAAAAATGCCCCGATCATATTAATTCGCCTAATCCGCTTCTCCCCGGTCATGCCCGGGCGTCCCCTTTTTCAGGGGGACGTGAAAGCGTTCGCCCCGGGCCAAAGACCGACTATTTCCAGCCGGGGAAAGGATAAAAGGGTTTATGTTCTTCATACTTGGGGGGCCAGACGCAATACCAGTCATCAGGCCCTGAATCGGCTTTTTTAATGTCTTCCGGGATATATTGCCCCACGCCCCAATGGAAGGCCGCGGCGTTGCCGCCGGTTTTGTTCATTTTGTATTCATAGCCGGCCAGGTCAAAGGTATTGTCCATCATGGCCTTGATCATATCTTCCTTCTTGAGGGAACCCGCCTTGTTGGCTGCCTTGGCCATGAGTTCGATGGCCATGAAACCGCAGATATGGTCGTTGCCCGGGAAATGTCCGTACTTCTTCGTCGTAAATTCTTCCAGATATTTCTTGCCGGCTGAGTCATATTTTCGTTTGAACACGGAGTATCCGAAGAAGCCTCGCTTGGCGATTTCCGGCGGCAATCCGCCCATGTCCGGATGGGTCCATGACAGCGGGTCCCAGCCCATGCCCTCGATGATCATGTAGGGGGCATAATAATTCATTTCGCGGCATTTCTGCACAAAGGTGACGCAGTCTTCAAAATAATGGGGCTGAAAAATGATGTCAGGCTTAAGGCCTTTCAATTTGGTTACCACCGGGGTCCAGTCGCCCACCACCGGCTCGAAGAACTCATGATACACCACCTTGAAGCCGTTTTTTTCCAGATATTTGATCACCGAGTCCGCCACTTCGTGCCCATATGAAATGTTGAGGTTCAATACGGCGACGGTTTTGGGCTTGGGGAGTTTTTTGTAGTTCCATTTTTCGAAATTCACAAAAAAATCGGCCACATCATGCCACCACATACCGCCTCGCCAGTGGTCGTCCATTTGAATGTTCACTACGGTCTGGCCATACTTGTCGTTGCCCACATAGCTGTCCGCGGCGTTGCAGAACAGGAGCATGCCGTGTTTGTCAACCACGGGGCAGGCCGCCAGGAAGGGGGACGTATAGGGGGAAACAAGGAGATCCACTTTGTCCCTGCTGATGAGCTTCTCATACAACATGGTGATTTTGGCTTCCTGGTACTCATCATCATAATATTTGAGTTTGACCTGATGCCCCAGGATGCCCCCCAGTTCTTCATTTACATACTTCACGGCCCGCTCGGCCCCCTCCAGGGTCATCCGACCCGCATGAGAGACGGGGCCCGTCAGGGTAAAGGTGCCGCCGATCACAATGTCTTCACCCGGCGCCACCACTCCGGGTCCCGGAGGATCCAGCGGTTTGCTTTCGACGGCAAAAACGTTCAAAGATGCAAACAACATCGTGATTACAGCCATTCCCATAACCAAAAACATTTTTTTCATTCCTGCTTCCCCTTTCTTTAAACTCTTTTTTTAAAAAAATTAATTAAGCGCCCAAATAGGATTCTTTTACCGCCTGAGCGTTTCTCAGGTCTTCCGCCTGTCCCGTCAAGACAACCTCTCCGCCGCTGATCACATACCCCCTTTCCGTAAAATCCAGAGCGATCTCAACGTTTTGTTCCACCATCAAAATGGGGATCTCGAGGAGATCCCGCAGTTGTTCCAGCCGGTCGTACAGAAACCCCACCACCTTGGGCGCCAGACCCACGGAAATATCATCCAGCAAGAGCATCCTGGGCTCGGCCATCATGGACATCCCCACCGCTAACATTTTTCGTTCGCCGCCACTGAGGGTCCGGGCTTCCTGATTCTTCCTGTTCTCAAGCACGGGAAAGGTCTCCAATACGAATGCCAGGTTTTCGGTTTTTTTTCCCCTGGATCGTTTTGTCTGGCAGACCACTCGCAGATTTTCAGCCACGGTAAGGGTGGCGAAGGTCTCCTTTTCCTCGGGGATTTGAATGATTCCCCTCTCCACCACCTGGTGGGGCGCCAGCTTTTCGATCCTTTCCCCCTCATAAACGATTTCACCTTTTTTGGGGTGCAGCAATCCCGATATGATTTTTAAGAGCGTACTCTTTCCGGCGCCGTTGGCGCCGATGAGGGAAACCGACTCCCGGTCTTCCACAAACAGGGAGATGTTGTGTAGAACATCGATCTCTTTGTCGTAGCCCGCGGTGATCTCTTTTACTTCGAGGACCTTCATGATGTCTTCCCCCTGGACCCACTCCCCAGATAGGCCTCGATCACCCGCTTATCTTCCGCCACCTGGGCGGGACGACCTTCACAAATCAGCTGGCCCGTGTGAAGGACCCCCACCCGGTCGCAGATCCCCTTGATGAACTTCATGATATGTTCCACCACCACGATGGTGATCCCCATGTTGGAAAGTTTTTTCATCAGCGCGATTCGTCCTTCGATCTCCCTGGCGGTGAGGCCGCTTGCCACTTCGTCAAAAAGGATTAATTCAGGATTCCCCGCCAGGGCTCTGGCGATTTCCACATTCTTTTTATCCGGCAGGGTGAGATTTTCCGTAACCCGGTCCTTCTTTTGGGTCAGACCCACAATGTCCATAATGTCGTTCAGGGATAATTCTTTGTCTTTCTTGACCTTTCGCCCATAGGTCCTGGCTACCCGGACGTTTTCCATGGGGGACATGCTTCTGAAGGGTTGTACCGTCTGGAAACACCTTCCGATCCCCATTTTACAGACCTTATCCGGTGCAAAGCCCGTGATATTGCGGCTCCTGAAGGTGATGGACCCCGTATCCGGCTTGAAAAATCCGCAAACGATGTTGAAGAGGGTGGTTTTCCCCGAGCCGTTGGTGCCGATCAGTCCGTAGGTTTCTCCTTCTT
This sequence comes from Desulfatiglandales bacterium, assembly GCA_963662465.1. Taxonomy (GTDB): domain Bacteria; phylum Desulfobacterota; class DSM-4660; order Desulfatiglandales; family Desulfatiglandaceae; genus NaphS2. The sequence goes on along the minus strand of OY759599.1, from coordinate 4,431,445 downwards.
CAATGTTGATGGTGACTCCCGATAAGGCCTGAAGACCTCCGAAGGCCTTGTTGATGTTGGTTATCTCCAATATTCCCATTTTGCGTTCCTTGCTGGTGATGTTCGGATCTATCTAATTTCTTCTGATACAGGGGCCTTCCGGCCCGCCAACCGTGGAATTTTTTTAAAAATACGAAGCATTGCGGGCCAAATGCCCTCCCTCATGGTCATCATGATGATGATCAGAATCCCCCCCAGAAAAAGGTGGTGTCCATGCACGAAAAGATCTCTGGATACCTCTTCCAGACCCAGGACCACAAAGGCCCCGATGGCGGCCCCCATGACCGTTCCGATCCCCCCGATATAGGGGCCCAGCAGGATGGTCAGGCTGATGGCCATGCTGAAACAGGTTACAGGCTGTACATAGCTGCGATAGAGGGCGAACAGAGCCCCGGCAATCCCGGTCATGAAGGCGCCGATGACAAAGGCCGTCATCTTTGTTTTGAAGATGTTTACCCCGGACATCCGTGCCGCATCGGGGGCGTCGCGAATGGCCCTGAAACTCAGACCGATGTTCTGGCTCACGAGCCATCTTGTAAAGATCACCGATGCGATGGCAAGGGCCCCGATGACGGCGTAGAGGAGGTAGTTGTTGACGGAAGGGAGGAAAATGCCGCGGGTTGAAAAGAAAAATTTCGAAATATGAAACACCTTCTGAAAGATGACCCCCAGGCCGAAGGTGGCGATCAGGAAGGGAAAGCCCTGCATTCTCAAAAGTGGGAATGACAGGATGTAGGCCAAAAGGGCGCTCACCACCCCTCCCAGAACCACCAGGAGCGCCAATGGCGGGTCATAACCGTATCCGATGGGCAGTCCCACGCAGTATGCGCCTACGCCGAAGAAAACCGCATGACCGAAGGAGATTTCTCCGATATAGCCCCCCAATAAGTTCCACCCTTCCCCCGCGATGATAAACAGGAAGGCGTAAACGATGAAATTGGATAAAAAGCCCGCATGATTGCTGAAAAGGATCGCCAGAAACAGGAGGAAACACGCGGCGCCCCACAAACACCATCTTTTTAAATTCATATGAATTCCTTTGGGTTCCCCGTCAGTTTTTCGCCTGTTTAAACAGCCCTTCGGGCCTGGCAATCAAAAAGACCAGGAGCGCCGTATAGAGAGCCGCTTCTTTTAAGGCGGGGATATAGAAATAGGCGGTGAGGGATTCGATGACCCCCAGCAGAAGCCCTGCGGCAATCACCCCTCCCAGGCTGCCCATTCCCCCCATGATGACCGCAACCCAACCCTTGAAGGTGAGGCTCAATCCCAAAGACGGCGTGATCTGATGGGTCAGCGCAAAAAAGATGCCGGCCACCACGGAAATGGCTGCTGAGATTCCGAAGGCCAGGGAGCAGATTCGGTGGTAGTTGATCCCCGCCAGCATGGCGGCGGTCCGGTTGTCGGAACAGGCCCTCAAGGCGATCCCCAGCCCCGTTCTCTTGAGCAGGGCGGTGATCAGGAAATAGATGGCAAAGACGCCGGCGATGGATGCCAGGTGTACATAGGGCAGGGAGATATCCCCTATGAAGAAGGCCGTGTTCCGGTAATCGGTGGCAATGGTTCGATAGGTTCCGGTCCAGAAGATATACTCCAGGGCCATAATGACCAGTGCGATGCCCCAGGTGACCATGATTTGCCCCTGGTATCGTCCTTTCCAGGTTTCCATGGCCATAAAAGGCTTCAGGAAAAACCGCTGGATGAGGTAGCCGCCCCCGAAAAAGAGGGGGAGCAGGTAGAGCATACTCAGGAAGGGGTCAATTTTCCATAGGGCGAAAGACCAGTAAGCCGCATAGGCGCCCAGCACGGCCAGGTCCCCGTGAAGGACCGAACAGATCCTCAGCTTGCCGAAAATCAGGACAAATGACAGCCCCAGAAGGGCATAGATGGAACCCTCGCCGATGCCGCCCAATATGGTTTGTAACAACCCCGCCATTCCCATGAAACCTCGTCTATCTTTTTTGGATTTTCTCTTTTTCGAATCATCCTGAAAAAACCCGGACCGCTCCGGTATGCTTTTGCCTGCGATCCTGATGATGAATATGATCGGAATATAGGGAAGGAAGGCCGTTTATGTCAATAAAGAAGTCGCAAAAACAATCCTGTCACCCATTTTCCCTTTTGTTTTCAGAGGCTTTTCTTAAGGGGCTTGACATGCGGGCTCTTTTGGGACATATTCCGGCGGGAAAAGGGCAAAGTCCTAAAACCTACAACCGCGGCTTGCCGCATCAGAACGAACAGGAGTGTTTCATGGATTTGAAAGGCAAAGGCAGTAATTGTGAACGGTTAATCCCGGCATCGGAAATGAAAGAGGTTCCGCACCCCCCCTATCAGGACAGCGTTCCGGTTCAGCTTCCCGACGGTGACTGGCTGGACCTTCCCCTTCTCCCCTTGCCCCCTGATTTTGATACGGCCATCGCCTTTCTGTGCTCCAATCAAACGACCTTTGAGGTGGAAGACCGTCTGACAACGGAAATGGCCAAATTGGCCAAACAGTGGGATCCGGAAGTGGTTATTGGGATGCCCACCCTGGGGATGGTTTATGCCCCCATTGTGGCCAGGAAACTGGGCCATGAGCGCTATGTTCCCCTGGGTTATTCCCGTAAATTCTGGTACGAAGATGAACTATCCGTGCCCGTTACATCCATCACAAGTCCAACCGTGCCGAAGCAGGTCTATATCGATCCCAAGTTGCTGGAACGTCTTGACGGCAAGCGGGTCATTCTGGTGGAGGACGTCATCAGCACCGGCGGCACCTTGTCAGCTGAATTGAAACTGGTGGAAAAACTGGGGATTGAACTTGTGGGGATCGTGGTGGCCAATCGGGAGACCAATGTTTGGATAGACCGCCTTGGAGCTATCGACCCCAAATGGCCCTCACTGGTCAAGTCGCCCATCCGATACCCCCTGTACCGAAAGACGCCCGAGGGCTGGGTCCCCGACATGAGCACTATGCCGCCGGAATAGTTCCATGCCCACTGAAACAGTTGATATTGTGATCATCGGCGGCGGTCTCAGCGGTATTTATGCTGCTTGCCTGCTGTCCCAACGAAATGAATCTTTTGTAGTTCTCGAAGCCCGCGATCGCATCGGCGGCAGGATATTGAGCCCCGAACATCAAGGGTTTTTCTCCGATCTCGGTCCCTCCTGGTACTGGCCTGCAATCCATCCGAAAATGGCGCGTCTTATTTACGATCTGGGGCTCGAGGGGTATCGCCAGTTTGAAGAGGGGTTTGGCCGGTTTCAGAATTCCAACGGTGCCGTCCAGACCGTGAGTGGTTACCCCATGGAACCGCTTTCCTGGCGGCTTGTGGGCGGTATGATGGCCCTGATGGCGAAACTCCGTGAGTTAATTCCTGAAAACGCCGTCAAACTCAATCACCCGGTCTGTAAAATCGAAAAAAAGTCTGCCGGCGTGCTGGTCAGCGTCGGCGAACTGGAGAAAGCACCCTGGAAACGGTTCAGCGCCAATAAGGTAATCCTCGCCTTGCCGCCACGTCTTGCCGCCGCTACCATTCTCTTTGAACCTGAATTGTCCCACAATTTGACCCAGGCCATGCTGAAAATCGGTACCTGGATGGCGGGTCAGGCGAAATTCTGCGCCCTTTATGAAGAACCTTTCTGGCGGCAAAGAAACCTCTCGGGCCAGGCTTTCAGCCAGTGCGGACCCATGGGCGAGATCCATGACGGCAGCAACAACGGTGATGGCCCCTATGGCCTGACCGGGTTTCTCGGTATTCCGGCGGTTCAACGCAACCCTCAACAACGTCTCACCGAGGCGATTCTCTCTCAACTTGCCATTCTCTACGGAAAACCGGCAGCCCAGCCGACGGCGTTCTTTTACCAGGATTGGGCACGCGAACCCTTTACCGCCACCCCGTATGACCAGCCGCCCATGATTGAACACCCCCTCTATTATCCCCCTGCAGGTCAAACTGCCATTTGGGACGGCGCCGTCCATTTTGCCGGTACGGAAACTGCCAGTCAACACGGTGGTTATCTCGAAGGTGCGCTTGCCGCCGCCGAACGGGCGGTTTTGATTCAACGGGAACCCAAACCAAATTTGCAAGCAAACAAAAAACGGTAGTTGACAGTAGATGGCGATCCGAATACAATTAATAACATTATGACCATTTCGCTATTGAACCAAGAGAATACAGGTCTTGTCATCGTAGATGCACAGGAAAAACTCCTGCAGGTCATGGGCCAGGCAGAGCGTGTAATAGACAGGCTTTTGAAACTCCTTGACCTTGCCCGTGTGTTTCATCTGCCCGTCATATTAACGGAACAGTATTCCAAACACCTGGGACCTACCCTGCCGGTCATTCAAGAGGCCCTGCCTGTTTACAACCCCATTGAAAAACTGCATTTCAACTGCTGTGATGTGGACGCTTTCAATGACGGAATTGAAGCCGGGAACCTCAAAAATATCATCCTTACGGGCGTTGAAACCCACATCTGCGTTTTCCAGACATGCGTCTCCCTTCTGGAACGGGGATACAGGGTTCATGTTCCGCATCACGCCGTCGATTCCAGAACCGAAGACAATCGAGAGATCGGACTGTCGTTGATGGGGAAAGCCGGGGCCATCGTCACCTCAACCGAGACCATTATCTTCCAAATTCTCAAGAAAGCCGGCACAACAGAGTTTAAAGCACTGCTGAAAACAATTAAGTAACGACGCCTGAATGTACCGGATCAGTTCTTTGTTTTTCTGATCTCTGACCCTCGCCTCAACCTCAGAAATTCCCTATTCTTTAATCGATTTTTCTTGACTTTGTTTCCATTCCAAGTATCATCCCTGACATGCTGCTGTTCAATCCATACAAACCCTGAACGATTCGCCGAAGGTTTTCATATGGAGCATCCCCTTAAAACCTGCCTGTTCCGCTCCCGGCATGCCTGCCTTTTCCGCCGGGAGTGAAATTCTTTATCAAAGTTCCGAAAAACGGGTAAGCCGGCAAGGTGGGATGTTTGAGTGCCGACTTTACAGGCCGGTTACGGGATTGATGAGCGAACACATCAGGGCATATCGAATGAAGACAACTTCACAAAAGCCCATCCAAAGGACTTCGAACCACGGAAATGTCCTTTTCCATTACGTGGGTGTAGATCTCGGTGGTCTTCACATCCGCATGGCCCAACAATTCCTGAACCACCCGAATGTTCACCCCGTTTTCAAGCAAATGCGTTGCAAAAGAATGGCGAAAGGTATGACAACCGACGGGTTTTGTAAGTCCCGCCTTTCCAACAGCGGCCTTCACGGCTTTTTGGAGCCCGGATTCAAGAACATGATGCCGCATTGTTTTACCTGATCGGGGATCCTTGCTGCGTTTTTTTGAGGGAAATACATATTGCCAACCCAGGGATTTGGCGGCATTGGGGTATTTGCGGGCAAGGGCGTTTGGAAGATAAACATCCCCATATCCATCCGCCAGGTCCTGCCGATGAAGTTTTTCAACCGCTTCAACCTGATTTTTCATGAGGGAGTGGAGGGATTCCGGAAAAAGGGTGGTACGGTCCTTACCGCCTTTTGCGGCTCGAACGTAAATAAGCCCGCGTTCAAAATCAAGATCGCGAATACGGAGTCGGATGCACTCCATTAACCGCAGGCCGCTGCCGTACAGGATTTTCGCCATGAGGAGATGCAAACCGTGCATGTGTTCCAAAACAATGGAAACCTCCCGTTGGCTCATGACAACCGGGGGGCGGGAGCGTCTTTTGGCGCGGACAGGGTCAAGATCTTCGTCAACCGGAATATCAAGGACTCTTTTGTATAGGAAAATAATCGCATTAAGAGCTTGGCGCTGGGTGGAGGCGGCAACGTGTTGTTGAACCGCCAAATGGGACAGAAAGGCTTCGATTTCTTTCTTACCCATATTCCGAGGATGGGTATTGCTCCCATGGTACCGGATATAGCGCATGATCCAATCGCAATAAGTTTGTTCTGTGCGATAGGCGTAGTGGTGATAGCGTAGAACTTGTCGAACCTGATCCATAAGACGAAGTTTGGGATCCGGTCGGAATTTTTTCGATTTTTCCATGCTATTGACGATATTGCGCAATAGATGGAAAAGTCAATAGGATTTTTTCCATGTTTTAGACTTCAATATGGCAATAGATGGAATTTTTTCCATGTTATAGGGCTAATAGGTGGAAAATTTTCCACCTATTAGGACTGTTGGACAGACCCGCTGGACAGCGGGGGAACTTAACGTCGAAAATTGGTAGAAATAGGTGAAATCGCAGTGGAAACGACGATTCAGGGCATCTTTCTTCTTGGCTATGCCCTCTATAATCAGACGCATTGTCTTCCGGAACATATTCGTGAGGCGGCTCATCGTCTGATGTCCTGCCGCACGTCCATTCTGGGGGGGCACGTCCAGGCATGTCCGGATGGTCACTTCCAGAGGGTCTGGTATAACTCGTGTAAACACCGTATGTGCCCACTCTGCGCCTTCACCCAGGTTGAGCGGTGGCTGGCGAAACAAAAGGCCCGACTCCTGAGTGCCGAGCATTTCCACGTTATTTTCACCATCTCCGATGAATTGCATGACTTATGGCGGCTGAACCGTAAAGTCATGGCTAATCTGCTGTTCAAAAGCGCGACCGAGACCCTTTCCGAACTCCTTGGAGACCCGAAGCATTTGGGGGCCAAAGTCGGCATCATTGCCTCGTTGCATACCTGGAGCCGAAAATTGGATTTTCATCCCCATTTGCATTGTTTGGTGACGGCCGGTGGTCTGTCCGCCGGCGAGTGGATTGCTTCATCAAAAACGTTTCTTCTGCCGTTTGGCATTGTCCGGGCGGTTTTTCGAGGAAAATATCTCCACTATTTGAGAAAAGCCCTTGCCCGTGAAGAACTGATTCTGCCCGAAGGCATGGGACCGCAGCAGGCGCGAAACCTGTTTAATAAGTTGGGGCGCCGTAAGAAGTGGAACGTTAAACTCAAGGAGACCTATTCATACGGAGAAGGGGTCTTAATTTACCTGGCCCGGTATCTGAGAGGCGGACCGATCTCAAATAAACGCATCTTCCGCATTGAAAACGGAAACGTCACCTTCAATTACGGTCGTGAGCGGGTAAGACTCATTACCTTGCCGATTCAAACCTTTATCGGCCGCTACCTGCAACACGTTCCCCTGGCGAATTCCATGATGGTGCGTTCATACGGCCTTTACCATCACAACGCAAAAAAAGAACTGGCACGCTGCCGGGAAATACTGGGACAACCGGCACTTGAAGATACGGAATTTCTGGACTGGCAGAGTCTGTGGCAGCAGCGAAGCGACGAGCAACCGGATTGTTGCCCAGTTTGCGGGAAACGTCTTATTACGTTGAAAATAGTTGCACCGGTAAGAAAGTCAAAAAGTCTTCCGAGGTTCAATAAGGACCCGGATACGGTATATGCACAGGCAGCGTAAAACGATAATAAACATGAGCATATTCAAAAAGGCACTTGAATGGCGAGGCGTTTGGTAAAGGGATAAATAACGCGATATTTCAGGGTTTTTGACGGATCATGCAATTGAAAGCAGGAATTTTATCATCCTTAACCGGCCATGACGGGTTAAAAAGAGGTCACGCGACAGCTGAGAAGCTCCCTTAATCTCCATAGCCGATCTCCTGCTTCCGGCAAAGTATGTGCTGATGACCCGCGGCTCTGTCCAACACCCCGTTGAACTGGAAAACTGGTATTGGGAGATAAACCGAAATGCGTTGGTTCCTACGAAGTCACCAGCTGGAATGATAATATATTTTTTTGAACCCGTTTTCCAGTTAACTAAACGTTGGACAGACCCGCTGGACAGCGGGGGAACTTAACGTCGAAAATTGGTAGAAATAGGTGAAATCGCAGTGGAAACGACGATTCAGGGCATCTTTCTTCTTGGCTATGCCCTCTATAATCAGACGCATTGTCTTCCGGAACATATTCGTGAGGCGGCTCATCGTCTGATGTCCTGCCGCACGTCCATTCTGGGGGGGCACGTCCAGGCATGTCCGGATGGTCACTTCCAGAGGGTCTGGTATAACTCGTGTAAACACCGTATGTGCCCACTCTGCGCCTTCACCCAGGTTGAGCGGTGGCTGGCGAAACAAAAGGCCCGACTCCTGAGTGCCGAGCATTTCCACGTTATTTTCACCATCTCCGATGAATTGCATGACTTATGGCGGCTGAACCGTAAAGTCATGGCTAATCTGCTGTTCAAAAGCGCGACCGAGACCCTTTCCGAACTCCTTGGAGACCCGAAGCATTTGGGGGCCAAAGTCGGCATCATTGCCTCGTTGCATACCTGGAGCCGAAAATTGGATTTTCATCCCCATTTGCATTGTTTGGTGACGGCCGGTGGTCTGTCCGCCGGCGAGTGGATTGCTTCATCAAAAACGTTTCTTCTGCCGTTTGGCATTGTCCGGGCGGTTTTTCGAGGAAAATATCTCCACTATTTGAGAAAAGCCCTTGCCCGTGAAGAACTGATTCTGCCCGAAGGCATGGGACCGCAGCAGGCGCGAAACCTGTTTAATAAGTTGGGGCGCCGTAAGAAGTGGAACGTTAAACTCAAGGAGACCTATTCATACGGAGAAGGGGTCTTAATTTACCTGGCCCGGTATCTGAGAGGCGGACCGATCTCAAATAAACGCATCTTCCGCATTGAAAACGGAAACGTCACCTTCAATTACGGTCGTGAGCGGGTAAGACTCATTACCTTGCCGATTCAAACCTTTATCGGCCGCTACCTGCAACACGTTCCCCTGGCGAATTCCATGATGGTGCGTTCATACGGCCTTTACCATCACAACGCAAAAAAAGAACTGGCACGCTGCCGGGAAATACTGGGACAACCGGCACTTGAAGATACGGAATTTCTGGACTGGCAGAGTCTGTGGCAGCAGCGAAGCGACGAGCAACCGGATTGTTGCCCAGTTTGCGGGAAACGTCTTATTACGTTGAAAATAGTTGCACCGGTAAGAAAGTCAAAAAGTCTTCCGAGGTTCAATAAGGACCCGGATACGGTATATGCACAGGCAGCGTAAAACGATAATAAACATGAGCATATTCAAAAAGGCACTTGAATGGCGAGGCGTTTGGTAAAGGGATAAATAACGCGATATTTCAGGGTTTTTGACGGATCATGCAATTGAAAGCAGGAATTTTATCATCCTTAACCGGCCATGACGGGTTAAAAAGAGGTCACGCGACAGCTGAGAAGCTCCCTTAATCTCCATAGCCGATCTCCTGCTTCCGGCAAAGTATGTGCTGATGACCCGCGGCTCTGTCCAACACCCCGTTGAACTGGAAAACTGGTATTGGGAGATAAACCGAAATGCGTTGGTTCCTACGAAGTCACCAGCTGGAATGATAATATATTTTTTTGAACCCGTTTTCCAGTTAACTAAACGTTGGACAGACCCGCTGGACAGCGGGGGAACTTAACGTCGAAAATTGGTAGAAATAGGTGAAATCGCAGTGGAAACGACGATTCAGGGCATCTTTCTTCTTGGCTATGCCCTCTATAATCAGACGCATTGTCTTCCGGAACATATTCGTGAGGCGGCTCATCGTCTGATGTCCTGCCGCACGTCCATTCTGGGGGGGCACGTCCAGGCATGTCCGGATGGTCACTTCCAGAGGGTCTGGTATAACTCGTGTAAACACCGTATGTGCCCACTCTGCGCCTTCACCCAGGTTGAGCGGTGGCTGGCGAAACAAAAGGCCCGACTCCTGAGTGCCGAGCATTTCCACGTTATTTTCACCATCTCCGATGAATTGCATGACTTATGGCGGCTGAACCGTAAAGTCATGGCTAATCTGCTGTTCAAAAGCGCGACCGAGACCCTTTCCGAACTCCTTGGAGACCCGAAGCATTTGGGGGCCAAAGTCGGCATCATTGCCTCGTTGCATACCTGGAGCCGAAAATTGGATTTTCATCCCCATTTGCATTGTTTGGTGACGGCCGGTGGTCTGTCCGCCGGCGAGTGGATTGCTTCATCAAAAACGTTTCTTCTGCCGTTTGGCATTGTCCGGGCGGTTTTTCGAGGAAAATATCTCCACTATTTGAGAAAAGCCCTTGCCCGTGAAGAACTGATTCTGCCCGAAGGCATGGGACCGCAGCAGGCGCGAAACCTGTTTAATAAGTTGGGGCGCCGTAAGAAGTGGAACGTTAAACTCAAGGAGACCTATTCATACGGAGAAGGGGTCTTAATTTACCTGGCCCGGTATCTGAGAGGCGGACCGATCTCAAATAAACGCATCTTCCGCATTGAAAACGGAAACGTCACCTTCAATTACGGTCGTGAGCGGGTAAGACTCATTACCTTGCCGATTCAAACCTTTATCGGCCGCTACCTGCAACACGTTCCCCTGGCGAATTCCATGATGGTGCGTTCATACGGCCTTTACCATCACAACGCAAAAAAAGAACTGGCACGCTGCCGGGAAATACTGGGACAACCGGCACTTGAAGATACGGAATTTCTGGACTGGCAGAGTCTGTGGCAGCAGCGAAGCGACGAGCAACCGGATTGTTGCCCAGTTTGCGGGAAACGTCTTATTACGTTGAAAATAGTTGCACCGGTAAGAAAGTCAAAAAGTCTTCCGAGGTTCAATAAGGACCCGGATACGGTATATGCACAGGCAGCGTAAAACGATAATAAACATGAGCATATTCAAAAAGGCACTTGAATGGCGAGGCGTTTGGTAAAGGGATAAATAACGCGATATTTCAGGGTTTTTGACGGATCATGCAATTGAAAGCAGGAATTTTATCATCCTTAACCGGCCATGACGGGTTAAAAAGAGGTCACGCGACAGCTGAGAAGCTCCCTTAATCTCCATAGCCGATCTCCTGCTTCCGGCAAAGTATGTGCTGATGACCCGCGGCTCTGTCCAACACCCCGTTGAACTGGAAAACTGGTATTGGGAGATAAACCGAAATGCGTTGGTTCCTACGAAGTCACCAGCTGGAATGATAATATATTTTTTTGAACCCGTTTTCCAGTTAACTAAACGTTGGACAGACCCGCTGGACAGCGGGGGAACTTAACGTCGAAAATTGGTAGAAATAGGTGAAATCGCAGTGGAAACGACGATTCAGGGCATCTTTCTTCTTGGCTATGCCCTCTATAATCAGACGCATTGTCTTCCGGAACATATTCGTGAGGCGGCTCATCGTCTGATGTCCTGCCGCACGTCCATTCTGGGGGGGCACGTCCAGGCATGTCCGGATGGTCACTTCCAGAGGGTCTGGTATAACTCGTGTAAACACCGTATGTGCCCACTCTGCGCCTTCACCCAGGTTGAGCGGTGGCTGGCGAAACAAAAGGCCCGACTCCTGAGTGCCGAGCATTTCCACGTTATTTTCACCATCTCCGATGAATTGCATGACTTATGGCGGCTGAACCGTAAAGTCATGGCTAATCTGCTGTTCAAAAGCGCGACCGAGACCCTTTCCGAACTCCTTGGAGACCCGAAGCATTTGGGGGCCAAAGTCGGCATCATTGCCTCGTTGCATACCTGGAGCCGAAAATTGGATTTTCATCCCCATTTGCATTGTTTGGTGACGGCCGGTGGTCTGTCCGCCGGCGAGTGGATTGCTTCATCAAAAACGTTTCTTCTGCCGTTTGGCATTGTCCGGGCGGTTTTTCGAGGAAAATATCTCCACTATTTGAGAAAAGCCCTTGCCCGTGAAGAACTGATTCTGCCCGAAGGCATGGGACCGCAGCAGGCGCGAAACCTGTTTAATAAGTTGGGGCGCCGTAAGAAGTGGAACGTTAAACTCAAGGAGACCTATTCATACGGAGAAGGGGTCTTAATTTACCTGGCCCGGTATCTGAGAGGCGGACCGATCTCAAATAAACGCATCTTCCGCATTGAAAACGGAAACGTCACCTTCAATTACGGTCGTGAGCGGGTAAGACTCATTACCTTGCCGATTCAAACCTTTATCGGCCGCTACCTGCAACACGTTCCCCTGGCGAATTCCATGATGGTGCGTTCATACGGCCTTTACCATCACAACGCAAAAAAAGAACTGGCACGCTGCCGGGAAATACTGGGACAACCGGCACTTGAAGATACGGAATTTCTGGACTGGCAGAGTCTGTGGCAGCAGCGAAGCGACGAGCAACCGGATTGTTGCCCAGTTTGCGGGAAACGTCTTATTACGTTGAAAATAGTTGCACCGGTAAGAAAGTCAAAAAGTCTTCCGAGGTTCAATAAGGACCCGGATACGGTATATGCACAGGCAGCGTAAAACGATAATAAACATGAGCATATTCAAAAAGGCACTTGAATGGCGAGGCGTTTGGTAAAGGGATAAATAACGCGATATTTCAGGGTTTTTGACGGATCATGCAATTGAAAGCAGGAATTTTATCATCCTTAACCGGCCATGACGGGTTAAAAAGAGGTCACGCGACAGCTGAGAAGCTCCCTTAATCTCCATAGCCGATCTCCTGCTTCCGGCAAAGTATGTGCTGATGACCCGCGGCTCTGTCCAACACCCCGTTGAACTGGAAAACTGGTATTGGGAGATAAACCGAAATGCGTTGGTTCCTACGAAGTCACCAGCTGGAATGATAATATATTTTTTTGAACCCGTTTTCCAGTTAACTAAACGTTGGACAGACCCGCTGGACAGCGGGGGAACTTAACGTCGAAAATTGGTAGAAATAGGTGAAATCGCAGTGGAAACGACGATTCAGGGCATCTTTCTTCTTGGCTATGCCCTCTATAATCAGACGCATTGTCTTCCGGAACATATTCGTGAGGCGGCTCATCGTCTGATGTCCTGCCGCACGTCCATTCTGGGGGGGCACGTCCAGGCATGTCCGGATGGTCACTTCCAGAGGGTCTGGTATAACTCGTGTAAACACCGTATGTGCCCACTCTGCGCCTTCACCCAGGTTGAGCGGTGGCTGGCGAAACAAAAGGCCCGACTCCTGAGTGCCGAGCATTTCCACGTTATTTTCACCATCTCCGATGAATTGCATGACTTATGGCGGCTGAACCGTAAAGTCATGGCTAATCTGCTGTTCAAAAGCGCGACCGAGACCCTTTCCGAACTCCTTGGAGACCCGAAGCATTTGGGGGCCAAAGTCGGCATCATTGCCTCGTTGCATACCTGGAGCCGAAAATTGGATTTTCATCCCCATTTGCATTGTTTGGTGACGGCCGGTGGTCTGTCCGCCGGCGAGTGGATTGCTTCATCAAAAACGTTTCTTCTGCCGTTTGGCATTGTCCGGGCGGTTTTTCGAGGAAAATATCTCCACTATTTGAGAAAAGCCCTTGCCCGTGAAGAACTGATTCTGCCCGAAGGCATGGGACCGCAGCAGGCGCGAAACCTGTTTAATAAGTTGGGGCGCCGTAAGAAGTGGAACGTTAAACTCAAGGAGACCTATTCATACGGAGAAGGGGTCTTAATTTACCTGGCCCGGTATCTGAGAGGCGGACCGATCTCAAATAAACGCATCTTCCGCATTGAAAACGGAAACGTCACCTTCAATTACGGTCGTGAGCGGGTAAGACTCATTACCTTGCCGATTCAAACCTTTATCGGCCGCTACCTGCAACACGTTCCCCTGGCGAATTCCATGATGGTGCGTTCATACGGCCTTTACCATCACAACGCAAAAAAAGAACTGGCACGCTGCCGGGAAATACTGGGACAACCGGCACTTGAAGATACGGAATTTCTGGACTGGCAGAGTCTGTGGCAGCAGCGAAGCGACGAGCAACCGGATTGTTGCCCAGTTTGCGGGAAACGTCTTATTACGTTGAAAATAGTTGCACCGGTAAGAAAGTCAAAAAGTCTTCCGAGGTTCAATAAGGACCCGGATACGGTATATGCACAGGCAGCGTAAAACGATAATAAACATGAGCATATTCAAAAAGGCACTTGAATGGCGAGGCGTTTGGTAAAGGGATAAATAACGCGATATTTCAGGGTTTTTGACGGATCATGCAATTGAAAGCAGGAATTTTATCATCCTTAACCGGCCATGACGGGTTAAAAAGAGGTCACGCGACAGCTGAGAAGCTCCCTTAATCTCCATAGCCGATCTCCTGCTTCCGGCAAAGTATGTGCTGATGACCCGCGGCTCTGTCCAACACCCCGTTGAACTGGAAAACTGGTATTGGGAGATAAACCGAAATGCGTTGGTTCCTACGAAGTCACCAGCTGGAATGATAATATATTTTTTTGAACCCGTTTTCCAGTTAACTAAACGTTGGACAGACCCGCTGGACAGCGGGGGAACTTAACGTCGAAAATTGGTAGAAATAGGTGAAATCGCAGTGGAAACGACGATTCAGGGCATCTTTCTTCTTGGCTATGCCCTCTATAATCAGACGCATTGTCTTCCGGAACATATTCGTGAGGCGGCTCATCGTCTGATGTCCTGCCGCACGTCCATTCTGGGGGGGCACGTCCAGGCATGTCCGGATGGTCACTTCCAGAGGGTCTGGTATAACTCGTGTAAACACCGTATGTGCCCACTCTGCGCCTTCACCCAGGTTGAGCGGTGGCTGGCGAAACAAAAGGCCCGACTCCTGAGTGCCGAGCATTTCCACGTTATTTTCACCATCTCCGATGAATTGCATGACTTATGGCGGCTGAACCGTAAAGTCATGGCTAATCTGCTGTTCAAAAGCGCGACCGAGACCCTTTCCGAACTCCTTGGAGACCCGAAGCATTTGGGGGCCAAAGTCGGCATCATTGCCTCGTTGCATACCTGGAGCCGAAAATTGGATTTTCATCCCCATTTGCATTGTTTGGTGACGGCCGGTGGTCTGTCCGCCGGCGAGTGGATTGCTTCATCAAAAACGTTTCTTCTGCCGTTTGGCATTGTCCGGGCGGTTTTTCGAGGAAAATATCTCCACTATTTGAGAAAAGCCCTTGCCCGTGAAGAACTGATTCTGCCCGAAGGCATGGGACCGCAGCAGGCGCGAAACCTGTTTAATAAGTTGGGGCGCCGTAAGAAGTGGAACGTTAAACTCAAGGAGACCTATTCATACGGAGAAGGGGTCTTAATTTACCTGGCCCGGTATCTGAGAGGCGGACCGATCTCAAATAAACGCATCTTCCGCATTGAAAACGGAAACGTCACCTTCAATTACGGTCGTGAGCGGGTAAGACTCATTACCTTGCCGATTCAAACCTTTATCGGCCGCTACCTGCAACACGTTCCCCTGGCGAATTCCATGATGGTGCGTTCATACGGCCTTTACCATCACAACGCAAAAAAAGAACTGGCACGCTGCCGGGAAATACTGGGACAACCGGCACTTGAAGATACGGAATTTCTGGACTGGCAGAGTCTGTGGCAGCAGCGAAGCGACGAGCAACCGGATTGTTGCCCAGTTTGCGGGAAACGTCTTATTACGTTGAAAATAGTTGCACCGGTAAGAAAGTCAAAAAGTCTTCCGAGGTTCAATAAGGACCCGGATACGGTATATGCACAGGCAGCGTAAAACGATAATAAACATGAGCATATTCAAAAAGGCACTTGAATGGCGAGGCGTTTGGTAAAGGGATAAATAACGCGATATTTCAGGGTTTTTGACGGATCATGCAATTGAAAGCAGGAATTTTATCATCCTTAACCGGCCATGACGGGTTAAAAAGAGGTCACGCGACAGCTGAGAAGCTCCCTTAATCTCCATAGCCGATCTCCTGCTTCCGGCAAAGTATGTGCTGATGACCCGCGGCTCTGTCCAACACCCCGTTGAACTGGAAAACTGGTATTGGGAGATAAACCGAAATGCGTTGGTTCCTACGAAGTCACCAGCTGGAATGATAATATATTTTTTTGAACCCGTTTTCCAGTTAACTAAACGTTGGACAGACCCGCTGGACAGCGGGGGAACTTAACGTCGAAAATTGGTAGAAATAGGTGAAATCGCAGTGGAAACGACGATTCAGGGCATCTTTCTTCTTGGCTATGCCCTCTATAATCAGACGCATTGTCTTCCGGAACATATTCGTGAGGCGGCTCATCGTCTGATGTCCTGCCGCACGTCCATTCTGGGGGGGCACGTCCAGGCATGTCCGGATGGTCACTTCCAGAGGGTCTGGTATAACTCGTGTAAACACCGTATGTGCCCACTCTGCGCCTTCACCCAGGTTGAGCGGTGGCTGGCGAAACAAAAGGCCCGACTCCTGAGTGCCGAGCATTTCCACGTTATTTTCACCATCTCCGATGAATTGCATGACTTATGGCGGCTGAACCGTAAAGTCATGGCTAATCTGCTGTTCAAAAGCGCGACCGAGACCCTTTCCGAACTCCTTGGAGACCCGAAGCATTTGGGGGCCAAAGTCGGCATCATTGCCTCGTTGCATACCTGGAGCCGAAAATTGGATTTTCATCCCCATTTGCATTGTTTGGTGACGGCCGGTGGTCTGTCCGCCGGCGAGTGGATTGCTTCATCAAAAACGTTTCTTCTGCCGTTTGGCATTGTCCGGGCGGTTTTTCGAGGAAAATATCTCCACTATTTGAGAAAAGCCCTTGCCCGTGAAGAACTGATTCTGCCCGAAGGCATGGGACCGCAGCAGGCGCGAAACCTGTTTAATAAGTTGGGGCGCCGTAAGAAGTGGAACGTTAAACTCAAGGAGACCTATTCATACGGAGAAGGGGTCTTAATTTACCTGGCCCGGTATCTGAGAGGCGGACCGATCTCAAATAAACGCATCTTCCGCATTGAAAACGGAAACGTCACCTTCAATTACGGTCGTGAGCGGGTAAGACTCATTACCTTGCCGATTCAAACCTTTATCGGCCGCTACCTGCAACACGTTCCCCTGGCGAATTCCATGATGGTGCGTTCATACGGCCTTTACCATCACAACGCAAAAAAAGAACTGGCACGCTGCCGGGAAATACTGGGACAACCGGCACTTGAAGATACGGAATTTCTGGACTGGCAGAGTCTGTGGCAGCAGCGAAGCGACGAGCAACCGGATTGTTGCCCAGTTTGCGGGAAACGTCTTATTACGTTGAAAATAGTTGCACCGGTAAGAAAGTCAAAAAGTCTTCCGAGGTTCAATAAGGACCCGGATACGGTATATGCACAGGCAGCGTAAAACGATAATAAACATGAGCATATTCAAAAAGGCACTTGAATGGCGAGGCGTTTGGTAAAGGGATAAATAACGCGATATTTCAGGGTTTTTGACGGATCATGCAATTGAAAGCAGGAATTTTATCATCCTTAACCGGCCATGACGGGTTAAAAAGAGGTCACGCGACAGCTGAGAAGCTCCCTTAATCTCCATAGCCGATCTCCTGCTTCCGGCAAAGTATGTGCTGATGACCCGCGGCTCTGTCCAACACCCCGTTGAACTGGAAAACTGGTATTGGGAGATAAACCGAAATGCGTTGGTTCCTACGAAGTCACCAGCTGGAATGATAATATATTTTTTTGAACCCGTTTTCCAGTTAACTAAACGTTGGACAGACCCGCTGGACAGCGGGGGAACTTAACGTCGAAAATTGGTAGAAATAGGTGAAATCGCAGTGGAAACGACGATTCAGGGCATCTTTCTTCTTGGCTATGCCCTCTATAATCAGACGCATTGTCTTCCGGAACATATTCGTGAGGCGGCTCATCGTCTGATGTCCTGCCGCACGTCCATTCTGGGGGGGCACGTCCAGGCATGTCCGGATGGTCACTTCCAGAGGGTCTGGTATAACTCGTGTAAACACCGTATGTGCCCACTCTGCGCCTTCACCCAGGTTGAGCGGTGGCTGGCGAAACAAAAGGCCCGACTCCTGAGTGCCGAGCATTTCCACGTTATTTTCACCATCTCCGATGAATTGCATGACTTATGGCGGCTGAACCGTAAAGTCATGGCTAATCTGCTGTTCAAAAGCGCGACCGAGACCCTTTCCGAACTCCTTGGAGACCCGAAGCATTTGGGGGCCAAAGTCGGCATCATTGCCTCGTTGCATACCTGGAGCCGAAAATTGGATTTTCATCCCCATTTGCATTGTTTGGTGACGGCCGGTGGTCTGTCCGCCGGCGAGTGGATTGCTTCATCAAAAACGTTTCTTCTGCCGTTTGGCATTGTCCGGGCGGTTTTTCGAGGAAAATATCTCCACTATTTGAGAAAAGCCCTTGCCCGTGAAGAACTGATTCTGCCCGAAGGCATGGGACCGCAGCAGGCGCGAAACCTGTTTAATAAGTTGGGGCGCCGTAAGAAGTGGAACGTTAAACTCAAGGAGACCTATTCATACGGAGAAGGGGTCTTAATTTACCTGGCCCGGTATCTGAGAGGCGGACCGATCTCAAATAAACGCATCTTCCGCATTGAAAACGGAAACGTCACCTTCAATTACGGTCGTGAGCGGGTAAGACTCATTACCTTGCCGATTCAAACCTTTATCGGCCGCTACCTGCAACACGTTCCCCTGGCGAATTCCATGATGGTGCGTTCATACGGCCTTTACCATCACAACGCAAAAAAAGAACTGGCACGCTGCCGGGAAATACTGGGACAACCGGCACTTGAAGATACGGAATTTCTGGACTGGCAGAGTCTGTGGCAGCAGCGAAGCGACGAGCAACCGGATTGTTGCCCAGTTTGCGGGAAACGTCTTATTACGTTGAAAATAGTTGCACCGGTAAGAAAGTCAAAAAGTCTTCCGAGGTTCAATAAGGACCCGGATACGGTATATGCACAGGCAGCGTAAAACGATAATAAACATGAGCATATTCAAAAAGGCACTTGAATGGCGAGGCGTTTGGTAAAGGGATAAATAACGCGATATTTCAGGGTTTTTGACGGATCATGCAATTGAAAGCAGGAATTTTATCATCCTTAACCGGCCATGACGGGTTAAAAAGAGGTCACGCGACAGCTGAGAAGCTCCCTTAATCTCCATAGCCGATCTCCTGCTTCCGGCAAAGTATGTGCTGATGACCCGCGGCTCTGTCCAACACCCCGTTGAACTGGAAAACTGGTATTGGGAGATAAACCGAAATGCGTTGGTTCCTACGAAGTCACCAGCTGGAATGATAATATATTTTTTTGAACCCGTTTTCCAGTTAACTAAACGTTCGCGTGCAAGAGGACATTGCGTCAGGTTTTATGCTGTCTTCTTAGGAGACAAGAGGAAACAAAATGGCAGGCTCACATGTTTGGCACCATAGGCAAATGATAAGGTTTTGATGCTCTAATATATGCAGCTTCCCATAAGGCATATGTTGAACGCGTCCACCTGGCATTAGGGGAAACGGTTCACTTGAGTAATTTCCAGTTTCCCCGGCCGACACTGGGTGGGGTCACCCCTGCTGATGTTCACCTTCAGGAGGTGTAGGGGAATTAGGATTTTTTTTTGTCCGTTTTTTCTTGCGCCAGTGCACATATACGATTTCTATTTTTTTGATAATCCGTTCAAATTTTGACAAGGAGGTACTAATGTGATGAGAAAAGAGTTAAGGTTTTTTGTGTTGGTGATGTTAGCCATGGGTTCATTGTTTCTGACTGCGAACACTTTATTTGCAGGCACGGTAGATCTTCCGAAAACAGGCCAAATCACATGCTACGATGAGGGGGGCAACGTAATTCCTTGCGCCGGAACCGGCCAAGATGGAGATATTCAAGCAGGTGCGGCCTGGCCCAATCCTCGCTTCACGGACAATGGCGATGGGACGATTACCGATAATTTGAGTGGATTGATGTGGCTCAAAGACGCCGATTGTCTTGGGTCTCTGACCTGGCAGGCCGCCCTGGACAAAGTGACAGACTTGAACGCCAATCCGGGGAGTTATACATGCGGCGGCTACACAGGGACTTATTCAGACTGGGCACTTCCCAATGTCAATGAATTGCAAAGCCTATACAACGCGGCAGTTGACGATTCGGGAAGTTGGTTGAATTTGAGCGGTTTTTCGGACGTTCAGTCTTTCAGTTACTGGTCATCAACTACCTACGCAAACGATACCGGGTACGCGTGGGGCATATACATGGCCAACGGGTTCATGGAGGGCTACAATAAGTCCATCAGCAGCTATGTATGGGCGGTTCGCGCCGCAAAAATCCCGCTGGCAGCCGTGTGGAAAACCGGGCAGACCCAGAGCTATGGAGTCGGAGATGACGGCGCTTTGCAAAGAGGCGTGGGCTGGCCCGACCCCCGGCTTGCCGACAATGGGGACGGTACGGTGACGGACAACCTGACGGGACTGATGTGGCTCAAGGATGCCAACTGTTTTGGGTCTATGTCCTGGCAGACCGCCTTGGCCAAGGTGGCAGACTTGAACGTCAATCCGGGGAGCTATACATGCGGGGACTATGCGGCCGGCTACACGGACTGGCGATTGCCAAACCGGAAGGAGCTTCTCAGCCTGACGGATTTCTCTCAATATTCCCTTGCGCTACCGGCGGGCCATCCCTTTGCAAATGTTCAGTCTGGAGACTACTGGTCGTCCACTACCAATGCGCACCATACCGACGCCGCGTGGGTCGTGATCATGGACTACGGCATCGTGAACGACCACGATAAGTCCGATGACTACTACGTGTGGCCAGTTCGTACTAAACAATCCGGAACATTATTGTATGTCGATAACCATGGACAATGTGGTCAAGAACCTTGCTATCAAACGATTAATCTTGCTCTAGAAGCGGCTGAAGATGGTTCACTTATCAAGGTCGCAGATGGTACTTATTCAGAAGCTCCTGATTGGAAAAAGGCTGGAATGGTTACCATCAGCGGCGGATGGAAAAATTCTTTCGCAGATCACAACGGAACGAGCCAGATTTACAGTCCTGTATCCACAGGTGGTGGGTCCATAAAATTACAGCCGAGTGTAACTGTGGTTCCCCGATAATTCAGCATTATACGTCTTTTTCGCGACATTTCGAAAGCATCGGCGTGAAAAACAGGTGTTGTCATAGGTTGAGATTTAAATCACTGACGATAGTTGAGATCTCGCTGGTACAACGGCCCATTGTGTGCAGGAACCGGATAGGGATGGAAAAGACATTTGCGACAAAAGGGAACGGAAATTGAGATCTGGGGTCGGACCAAGAAGATAGACATGAATTCATTAGTTTGACTTAAAAAAAACGGTGTTTTTAATTCTTAGAAGCACCTTTTTGAAGCCAAAAACATGCTTTTAAGTAATCGTAGAAACTAAGGGGACCACACTGAAGGCACGCCAGTGAAGAAGCCATAAGCGTTTTTATGCCTTCATAAATCGATTGTTGGCTTTGAATAAAGCCCGCACTACTCATATATGCCGTTGGAATTGCGAACCAAACGCTGCACCAGACGCCTGATACTTGGGCGGTTCCGGCGGGGGCCCGGAGGAGGCGCTGGTGAGCTTGTCGTTCGCGTGCGACGTGATGTCGCGTAAGTAGCTGTTTTGTATATTGATATAAACCATATAACAAAACCCTGTTTTCTGCAACAGGTATTCTACCGGGACATGCGTCCGGAGTAATCCGGGGGTGTGAAGCTCTCGGGACAATGAAGCCCGCGGAATCTTCCGGGAGAGGGAACCGTGAGGAGACCTCAACTCTGCAAGCATCATGCGGTAAGGGAGCTAGAATTGAGCAGTATGGTTAACACATGTGAATCGCTGCAGCGTCGTCACGAGAACAAGCCTAAGATGCTGAAAGGCTTGGACCAAACGGTATGTGGCCAGGTATGGGGGCTGCGAACTCCTCCATCGCGGATGTCGTGCCACCGGCGTACGGGCGGAACCTAACCTGCTCGGGTACTTACGCGGAACATGGTAAGCCCGTAATCCTCCCCACGGGGAAAGCGAACCGCAAGGTGAGCCCATGGGGTTGCGGGTAAAGGATGTCAGAAAAAAGCAAATGCCCCGTTGTAATGATGGGGATACGGATTGACGGTGTAATCACCTACATGATCCGGCTCGAAAGAGAGCAGACTTCTGACCGGTGTTCCATTGCGAGATAATTTGTAGAATCTTCAAACAGGGGAAAGCAAATGACGGTGGCCATTTTGGCGACTGGTGCACCTTTGGACGGAACAAACTGGTGGAAATCCATAAACTGGAGAACCGCCGGCGAGCACGTTAGAAGACTGCAGGTGCGTATCGCAAAGGCTGTGAAGGAAAAGCGATGGGGAAAGGTTAAGGCAATACAATGGCTTTTGACCCATTCGTTTTATGCCAAGTTGTTGGCCATCAAGCGCGTTACTTCCAACCGAGGTAAACGCACGCCGGGAGTGGATAAAGTTATATGGTCCACCCACATTGACAAAATGCAGGCGGCAAAAGACCTGCACCGAAGAACTTACCGACCCAAACCGCTGCGCCGAATTTACATACCCAAGAAAAACGGCAAGAAACGCCCATTGGGCATTCCCACCATGAAAGACAGAGCCATGCAGGCGTTGCACAAACTGGCCCTTGATCCGGTGGCGGAAACCACCGCCGATCCGAACTCTTATGGGTTCAGAGCCTATCGAGGATGTGCGGATGCCATCGGTCATTGTTTTATTTCTCTGGCCAAGAGCTACTCACCCGCATGGATTTTGGAGGGAGACATAAAGGCCTGTTTTGACGAAATCAGCCATCAATGGATGCTCGAAAATATCCCCATGGATAAACGGACGCTTCAGAAATGGCTGAAATCCGGTTATGTGGAAGGAGGCAAGCTCTATCCGACTTACAGAGGAACCCCGCAAGGCGGGATTATCTCTCCAACATTGGCTAATATGGTCCTGGATGGTCTGGAAGCGGCAGCCAAAAGTACCGCCCCGATAAGAATCCAGGGCAATATACGGTCCAAGATAAACGTAATCCGTTACGCTGATGATTTCATCATCACCGGGAATTCCAGAGAGATGCTAAATGAGATCAAGCTGGAAATTGAAGCATTTATGGAGCGAAGAGGACTTTCGCTTTCAGCGGAAAAGACGTTGATCACAAGGATAGAAGAAGGATTTGATTTTCTCGGACAGAATCCACGCAAATACCAGGGGAAGCTCTTGATAAAGCCCTCTCGTAAAAACGTGAAAGCCTTCTTAGGCAATATCCGGCAAACGATCCGAAAGCATGCGGCATCAAGAGCCGACACCCTGATTAAAGTGCTCAATCCCAAAATCAGGGGATGGGCCAATTACCACAGGCATGTGGTTTCCGGTAGAACTTTCGGGCTTGTAGATCACCGTATCTACAGCTATATTTGGCAATGGATGAGGAGGAAACATTCGGGCAAGAGTAAGAGTTGGCTGGTGGATAAATACTGGTCAAAAGGATCTCGTCCGTGGTCCTTTTCAGCGGTGATCAAGGACGGCTATGCGAAATCCGCTAGAATTGAACTTGAGAAAGCTTACGACGTCAAGATAAAACGCCATGTCAAAATTCGAGGGGATGCGAACCCCTTCGATCCGAAATATGAACACTATTTCAGGAAACGATATGCCCAACGCAGTCAGCAGAAGGCAGACAGGCGTAAAGAGCATAAAACGTCACAACCGGGTAGCCCCGAAAGGGCTTGCCTTTGGAATGCTTGAGCCGTGTGCGTTTAACGGCGCACGCACGGTTCTTAGAGGGCTGGGGGATGGCAACATCCCCTGGCTACTCGACCCCAATGAATACCTCAAGAATAGTCGTAAGTGCAGATTTACAACTACTTTGATGTCTGATAGTATGATTAAATGAAATCCAAACGAACGGGCAAAACCAAGTTCAAAAAAGTTGTATCTGAACAATTCTCCATAAATCCCAAAAGAGGGGGAGGACTTGTCAAAATTGATGCATGGGAGAATGAACAGGGCGAAATAGTAAAATACAGCATGGCCTATATCAATCATCTTATTTTCTCTGGAGATAATGGCAGGGTTTTAGGCTATGACAATACTCATAATTTCCACCATAAGCACTACTTTGGAGAAATATCTGAGGTTGAAAAATTTATAAGTTATCGGGAACTTGTAGAAAGATTTGAAAAAGAAGTAAGGGAGTTCATAAAATGACGCTCGAGATAAAGACAGGGGATCTTTCTGATTTTTTTGTTTCAGCAAAAGAAACAGCAAAAGAAATTGATGAGGGCCGTAAATTAACTCCAAAAAATATAATATGGGTTGCTCCTTCAGACTTAATGGCCATACTAAAACCAGAGAGAACCAAGCTGATCCAATATTTGAGGAAAAAGAAAAAAGTCATATTCTCTGAACTTATGTCGGTAATGCAGCGTACACCTGTAAGTCTCAATAATGATTTGAAATTATTGTCTAAATACCAGTTGATTAAAACCTTCAAAGAGCGAAATCCCGGACATGGGATGCATAAAGTGGTTGAATCGACATTTGGAGATGAAAAAATAGAGTTTAAAGCTGTTATTTGAAATGGGCGCAACTCTTTTGCGACGACATCTTTCACTGAAATTTCAGTCGATTGCCTTATAAGGACGGTCAAAATTTAGGACATAATCTAACCCATTTACAAAGAAAAGGATGTCCCCAGTAGGTAAGAATGTACCCAGCATCTAAGAAAGGAATGACAAAAACATAAAAGCAACCTGAAGTGCGGGGGAGAATCAAAAAGGAAGTTTTTTTCATTTAATGGTGGGAATTCGAAATTGATATGATCCTAAGGCATTTCGTGGAAACACGAAAATCAAACCGAGTTCCCAAAGAAAATAAGGCATTATCAATCTGGAAAGGTGCAGTTGTTTTCGCCGAAATTCCGTATACTTAGGATCGTCCACAGTGGCGAAGCAAACGCTGCTCGCGCCGAGGTAAGCCCGAAACCTTGGGAACCCGCGTAAATCGGGATGAAATTGGTTATTGTTATCCAGTGGGTGATCGCGGAAAGCGAAAGTCCCACCCGAGCAAAGGTTAGCCACCAGTTCGGTAGTGAAGTCCACGTGCAAACCGGGTAACCGGCGTATGGAGCTGGACGGAACGAGAATCCAGGACGTGTATTGAGCCCCGAAAAATGTATAGTTGTGGTCATTGGATAATCCTACAAATGTGGGAGAAAGCCGACGCTTTGGAGCAAGCGGAAGGCAGCAAACCTTGATGCGCCATGGCGAGTGTTGAGGTTGCCACCGGGGTCTTAGGTAGCGGCCGACAAGGCCTTAATCTAGCGGGTGAAAGTTCCGTCATACTAATTGCTCGATTCGAGTGTGTAGCGATACCACAGTTCATGAAGGGTAACCTCATGTCCATTGCGTGGTGTAAACGGCCCGGCCGCCCTGGAGAAGTTGATCTCCAGCGGTGGGTGCAACCTGGGGGCCTAGCAAGTATGGGAGCTTGAACATAAAGGAATGACTGCAGCCTCGAAAAAGGCGCATAAGTCTAAATGTTGTGGGGTTTACTCTAACATATTGAAATTATTTCATCTGTTAAACGGTTCAGAATCAATATCCTAATCAAAGCGCATTTCGTGAGGCCAAACATTTTTTCCTGAATTCGCCTTAGCGGAAAAAAGTTAGGGACTTTTTTTGATAAGTGTGCATAATCATAGTGCAACAGTCTATGTTAAATTAGAGAGGTTGCACATGATTAATAATATTAAGAGAGCTTTGACAATGTTGGACAAAGCTCAAAACAGACTTGCAAGACAATGTTATTACGATCCAAAACAGTATCCTGAGATTTTCTTTGAAATTGAGAAATGCATTAATGCCATCAGATCATGGATCAATGAAAGGGAGATGTTTCAATCATTGCAATATTTTTATGTAACATTGTCTGCTCTTATTGATGAACTTGGTAGGTTAATAAGTCAATTATGGGATATTTGTAAGCCAATAAAAGGGAAAAAAAGCATTCCAAAAACACAACGGGATCGACAGAAAATTAGAATCTTTTATTCAATTCGTTCAATGATAAGTAATATTACTAAAAAATTGAATAATGTAAAAAGTCGTGATAGTACAATCAGTATTGCATTTGAGATAGGGATGTTAAAATCTTTTGATAAATCCATAATCGAAAATGTAAAAAAGAAAATGGAAGACCTTGTTTCTAAACGAGGAAATCAAACATATATCTTTCCTTATAATAACACCGAAAGCTATCATGCTCTCGTAAAAGATAGTAAGAAGTTTCGCATTGAAGTATTAGATAAACTCGATAAATATGATCACCACACAGGCCATAATTCAACATGTTCTGGACCTAAAGAATATATTTTATCTGGTTTCCGCGGGAATCCTCGAAAAACAATAATGAATGGAGGAGAACAACAGACATTCCCAATCCGCATGATACAATGCCGGAAGTGCAAACAAAAGTTCTCTCTTGTTCCCAGCTTTCTCCCAAGGGAAAAGAATTTTGGTATAGAGATTATTGGGCACGTATTTCGGAATATGTACCGTTTTAATGCGAGCATTCAAGGAGCCATCGAAAGCCTTAAAATTATTGGCAAAAAAAGTGTCAAAAGCAAACAGACCATCTTGAACTGGAATCGATGGGCAGGAACACTTCATCCTGCAACAATACTAACAAGAGCAGGAGTGAAAGGCTCAGGATATCTACAGGAAGATGAGGGCTTTGAAAAAGAACCAAATTTAAGAACTTATTCTGTAGTTATGGTCGATCCTGAAAATTTATTAGTATGGCACTCCGATTATGTTGATCATGTTGATGAAGAAAACCTGTGCGGTTCATTTGAGGATTTTTTGCAAAAAATCGACTTCAAAATCCTTGGTGTAACAAAAGATAAGTGGAAAGCCTCAACCAATGCTATCAAGACCGTATTCCATAACATTTGGGTCGGATATTGCCATCGTCATTGTTTGAAAAACTTCTACGATGCACTATCAAAATATCAAAAAGAATCAAAATGTACCGACCAAGAAGTGGACAAGCTTTATAAAAAATTTAAGAAAGTTTTGAAAACATCCACATCTAAAGTTAACTTGGAAGTAAAGATTAAGGCATTAGATGACGATGCATTTTCTCATCCATTACTAAAAAAGAGGGTAGTAGAATTAAAAGAAAATGCCACTCATTATACCTCTCATAAAAATAGAAATGGGATAAAACAAACAACCTCCATTGTTGACAATTATTTAAAAGGAATCAAACGTAAACTAAAACAAATTGAGAGTTTTCGAGATAAGAAATGGGCAAGTCTTTTCTTTCGAGCACATGCGACTATCAGGAATTTTGTCCCATTTTTACCTGGCGCAAAAAATGCTCATAAAAGTCCCTTTGAATTAGCCAACGGCCAAACATTTGACTTACCTTGGATTCAAGTTATGAATGTTCATAATGCATTCTTGTTTACCGAAAACGCCTTTTAATTTTGATGGGTTATACAACCCCACAACATTTAGACTTATGCGGAAAAAGGTGGCCATCGTAGAAGTTGCTATGCGGTGGGGGTTTCAGCGCGCCGAACCTGTTAAGACTGAGGTGAGGCCGATGTTTTCCGGGAAGAAACGAGCAAATGCACCGGAGAAGCGCGGCGGGGTACGGGTCCAGGCACCCATATAAAGATTAAGGAGATAACGTCGGGAAGGGCCATCTCCCAGCAGGGGCACGCAGCAACCTGCGAAGACGTGTTGCACAAGGTGACAAGCCGAGGCAGCAAGAGGGGTTTGGTCCGGCGCATGAGCCCGTATGAGCGAAGAGAGTTGAGTAATGTCAGCCTATGTCGCAGTAAATGCGACGCTTTGAGGGGTAATACCCTGATAAGGCAAAGGGGCTCTCGGTACAGTGGTCGCCCGGAAGGAAGACACCAAACAAGGGACGCAGAGCCCGTAAAAGTTGGTCAACGGAGCCTCGGGCTATCCGATAAGTAAACCATATTAGTGAGGGGTGTATGTGGGCGTGTACTTAAGCCTCCGGTAATATGGGAAGGCGTATCGGAGATAATACATGAAGACCACTGGCCGCCAACCGGACTCGGGAAATCCGACCGTCCGGGATGAGAGGGGGGCTTGCGGAAACGTTGGCTATGGCGGAACTAGGAACCCGCTGCACAACCGAAAGGGTGCAAGACGGAAACTCTCTGCCTAAGGGTGAGCGCGCCGTATTTCTACCCGACGACCAGGGCATGGATTCAAATGGATAGCTCGGGAACTCGGGAGAGCCAAAAGTCTCCTTGTGTAAACACCCGGAAGACAAGGGGTACCGGGAGATCAAGAGCCCCGGTGTTAGCGGGAGGCTTTCACCCGCAAACGAGTCGCAAGAAACACAAAGAAAGAAAGCAGACAGGGTATCAGGTGTGGACAGCGAAAAGCGAACGCGCTTGAGAGGGACTTTTGGCAGTCTTAGCGGAACATAGTACCGATGGCGCCGAGGATGGTGCCGGGAAGGTGGGGAAGTTACGCCCAGGCGACCCACTGTAGGGAAGGTGAAGCAGGGTATAACGTTTTTCTGATAGGAACTATGGAAGACACTCAGAGGTCACAACCCATATCAATGGAAAATCAGGAAATTGCGGAGCAGGTTGCTCAGAAGTCCGAAGAACCGAGTACACATGGTCTCCCCGTACTGGTCGGTGAATCAAGTCTTGCCCGGGTAGCAATACGGGGGATGGCCGATCCACAAACGGTGTTCACATCACTTGCGCATTGGATAGACTTTGATTTATTGAAAAAGTCATTCAAGGGCTTGAGTAAGAATGAGTCGACCGGAGTTGACAAGATAACGGCGAAGACCTATGCCGCCGATCTTAATGAAAACCTCTATAAACTGTACGAACGGCTGCGAAGAGGGCAGTACGTTGCATCACCGGTCAAGCGCATATGGGTGGACAAGGAAGGCGGTAAAAAGAGACCGATAGGGATTCCGGCGCTGGAAGACAAGATTGTCCAGAAGGCGGTGGCGGCTTTGCTGGGGCTGGTTTACGAGCCCTTGTTTTATGACGTTTCCCATGGATTTCGGGAGGGTCACAGTCAACACCTGGCGCTGAAAGAACTTCGTGAAAAGTGTGCTGGTTTGAACATAAACTTCGTTGAGGCCCAAGCCCTCTGGGAGGACCCAGAACGTCTGCAAGTCCCTGCCCGCACGCAAGGCGAACCGCGTTACATGTTGATCGGACGAATCGGAAGTAGGCATTGGTCGGCGATTTTCACACCGCGCGGCGATAGAATAAGGATCATCTCCGTCCGGCGTTCACGTACGAAGGAGATAGAACGATATGAAGACTAAGGAGTTTGACAAAAAGTTTGACGATGGAGAAGACGTCGACAAATACCTCGACTTCTCCAAGGCTACCCGTCCGGGTCACGAGTACAAGCGGATCAATGTAGACTTCCCGGTCTGGATGATCGAATTGCTCGATCGCGAAGCGAAGCGGCTTGGAATCGCGACGCAATCCGTAATCAAAAGCTGGATTGCAGAGCGCATAAATAAAGCCCAAGCTTAATGAAATCGATTCGAACAAACTGGTCTACGGTGCTGCACAAACAGAGGAACATGGACCCGCCTGTTTGTGCCGTTGATCGTGTCCTTTCTGCAAGCCTGCATAGGGCAAATTTTTTCATTTTTTTTTGGGTGGCCGGAAGACGCTAGGTGGCGAGCTCCGTTATCCGGCGTCTTCTGTCGATCTGATTATCTGTGAGTTACTAAGGCTGGGAATTTAGATTTTGCCTGTAATTCCAGGGAAGCCAGTTTTCGGGGTTTACTTTTACCAGCTCGGGATTTTTGTGAATGGCCAGGAGATATTCGTACGGATTTTCTCCGTTCATGGCACAGGTCTGAATAAGGCTCATAAAGATGTCTCCAATGAGGGCGCCATGCTCTGTTTTGTAAAACAGGGAGTTTTTTCTGTGAAGAATGGCCTTTTTCAAAGCCCTTTCGCAGATGTAATGCCGACTCCCGGATTATGCCGCATTACAAGAATTTTGTGGGATTATTCGTGCCTTGAAGTAGTTGCTGACGCGGCATAATTTTTGTGGGATCTTCGGTTTGGCAATCCCGCCAAACGAAAGGAGAGACCACATGAAAACATTCAGTAATTTCGTATCGAAAAACAACCCGCATTCGAACCTATGTCAAACCCATGTCAACTCCTTCCTATCACACCTTCGCACTCTGGGGTATGCAGAACGGACGCTACGGAAAAAGCGTCCAGTTGCTGCCTCTTTTGCCCGATGGACAGTGGGGAAGCGGCTTACTGTAAACGATCTAAACGAATCCCATCTGACCGAATTCGTGGAGCGTTTGCACAAAAGGCAAAAAGCCCGGATAAAATTCGAAATGGCTGCCCTGCGGCTTTTTCTCAGCTATCTGCGCCAAGAAGGTGTGGTTCCAAATCCTCCAATACTTGATGCTTCACCCGTGGATGATTTTAAGCGGACCTACATAGAATACCTGCGAAAGGAGCGAGGACTCGCCGAAAACTCAATTCTTGTTTATTCGCCTTTCATCAGTGATTTTCTCAATGATCGGTTAGCCCAAACCGGTTGCATCTCTTTCCATGCATTGGATGCCCTGACAATCCAAAATTTCCTCCTCGATCGCATTCAAAACCGGTCGAGAGAATACTCGAGGCTTCTGGCCGCCGCCCTCCGATCATTCTTGCGGTTTCTTTACCTTCGCAAAGAAATAACAATTGATTTTTCCCTATCGATTCCCAGAGTCCGTAAATGGCATCAGTCCGAGGTAATTGGCTTTCTAACCCCCGACCAGGTAGAAAGGATCCTTTCGTCAACCGATCTGTCGACGCCACGTGGAAGACGCGATTATGCCATTTTGCTTCTTCTTGCACGACTCGGTCTGCGTGCGGGAGAGATAATCACGATAGAACTCGGTGACATCCTCTGGCGGATCGGGGAGATCGTTATTCGCGGCAAGGGCCAAGTACAGGACCGACTACCATTGGTCTCAGATGTCGGAGATGCTTTAGCGGTTTATCTACGTCAAGACAGAGGAGATAGCGTATCGCGACGGGTTTTTCTGCGAATGATTGCTCCACGCGTTGGCTTGGCCGGCCCAGGGGCGATTGGCCATATTGTACGCCTTGCATTTGCCCGAGCCGGCATATGTGCTCCGAGCCGTGGCGCAGCCCATCTCTTCCGCCACGGTCTGGCCACCAGAATGATCCGCCAGGGTGCCTCCATCGCTGAGATCTCTGAGGTTCTCCGTCATCAATCCCAGAGTTCCACAGCCATTTACGCGAAGGTCGATTTCGAGACACTCCGTGAGATTGCTCTTCAACGCTAATCAAAACTGAACCAAGTTTGCTAATGGAAATTGAACCATTGGCTGTCACCGCCAGTGAGTACGGCCCTCAGGTATAGCGGACGATGAGGGATCCATAAGTGGCGGCAAAGGAGTCGTTGATGTAGATTTACTTTTCAATAAATTTTTATAAAATCTATTTTCTTTGGATTTGGTTTTCTTCTTCCAAGACAGAGGCTTGGTTAAGTGGAAATGCGATTTACTTTGTAGAATGGATGGTGAAGGCCCGAAGTAGCCGCTTCGGGCCTTCTTTTTTGACCACCGGATAGAGCCGGAAGCCACACACACGCCAATTTTATATAAGTGTGTTTCCGGCCAATTGCAAGGCCGGAATGATGGGAGATGTCCTTTTAAGAGTGGTTCAATGCCGATGTTGTGGTTGCTTTTTTCACGTCTGTCGGTCGTGTTGGCGTGGCCAGGCCTATTGTGGGGAACGATGTCGCAGGATACGCCAAAGACAGCTGCACCGGAAAGCTCAGGGGAAATACCGCAATTCGAAAAAAGGGAAAGAGCGCCGTCGTTTGTACGAAAAAACAAAAAAATCCAAAAAAAATGGACTGAACCCTGGTGATGATAGTTCAACACCTCAAAAAGACTGTGATATTGAACCCAAAAAGCGGTCGGGGAACCGACCCAGCTGTCTTTTTTGCGGGTCGATCGGGGTTGTTGTGGACCATTTTCCTCGCCGTGCTTATGCAGGGAGGGTTTTTTCAGATGTAACAGGCTTTGAGAAAACCCCATATCCATGACAGGAGAAAAAAATGATCAAAAAAAGAGTCCTTTTTCCCGAAAGAGTGCGTGTCATCAATGGAAGCTTCGGCTTTCTGGAGCATCGTTTTTTGAGAAACGGCTTTTGGGAGAGCCTGAATCATCATGAGCTGCTGCTCTACATTTTTCTGGTGTTGGTATCTGACAAAAACGGGCTCTCTTATTATGGTTACGACAGAATCTGCCGGATTTTAAAGGTGCATTTGGATCAATATATCGATGCCCGCGATGGCTTGTTGGACAAGGATCTGATTGGGTTTGATGGCCGTCTGTTTCAGGTTCTTTCGCTTCCCAGACGTCCTGTGATTGTGAAACAGGTAAAGGAGATCCGGCAAGGAAATTGGGTCAGTCTTGGAGAAACCATAGAGGAAATCTTTCGGGAGACTGGGTATGGAATCCATCCGAACCGTTGATATTCATTTGCTGGAGTTGCGTTACGCTCATTGCCGGATAATGAATCACCAGGCTTTAAAGCGATTGAGGGATTCCATCGAAACTTACGGGCAGATCGTTCCGGCCCTGGCTATTGAAGAAAAAGACAAACTGATTCTGATTGATGGCTACCTGCGTGTTCGAGCGCTTTGTGCTTGTGGAAAGGACCGGATATGTGTCCAATTCTCAAAAGAAAACGAACAAAATGCCATGTTTTCGCTTTTAACCAAGGCCAATGAACGGCAATGGGAAGTCATTGAGCAGTCTGTTTTACTTCAGGAATTACATCGGCGTTTTGGGTGCAGCCTCTCCCATATTGCAACCCGAATAGGGCGCGACAAGAGTTTTGTAAAACGGCGGCTGGACCTGGTTGAAGCCCTGCCGGAAAATATTTTGAGAACCGTGATTGCAGGCTCACTTTCAACCTGGGCTGCCAGCCGTGTCATGGCGCCGTTGGCGCGCGCCAACGGTGAAGACGCACAAAAACTGTTGGCCCACCTGGAAAAAGAACCTCTATCCACAAGGGAACTGGCCCGTTTCTACGCACATTACCAGAAAAGCAACCGGTCTGTTCGAGACCACATGCTGGAAAATCCATCCCTTTTCATAAAAGTTCTCGAACAAAGAACCCAGTCTAAACAAGCCAAAGAAGTTCATGATGGACCGGAAGGCAAATGGTTCAAGGATATTGAAATGGTATATGCGGTTCTCAAACGTCTGGTGAAAACCGTTTCGCATGTCCATTACCCAAAAAGCGATCAGTTGAAGAAACAAACGCTCAAAACCTGGGTGAAAAAGATAGAAAAACAAGCACTGGAACTCAAGAAAGCGACCCAATTATGATCCGACAATCCAAAAAAGATGCCATTGTGGAATTGAAAAAAACCGGCATGAGTTTGCGCGACATCGCCAAAACCCTGAAGGCCGGTCGCAATACCGTCACGAAGGTTTTAGATGATCATGACGAAGAGGCGGTACCCCAAAGGAACTCCCGGTATGAAGAACATGTCCCGTTGATCCGCGAGCTTTTCAAGGAATGTAAAGGAAATGCCGTGCGAGTAGCCGAGGAACTGGAAAGCCGCCAACAGATCAAAATCCCTTATCAGAGTCTGACCTGGATTATGAGAAAGTACGAGATCCGGGAACGTAAAAAAAGACGGGCGGGCCAATACCATTTTAAACCCGGTCAGGAGATGCAGCATGATACGTCACCCCATCTGGTTGTCATTAATGGGAAAAAAATGTCGACCCAGTGCGCGTCCCTGACCCTGGCCTTTTGCCGAAGGATTTTTATTCAGTATTACCCCTGTTTTACCCGGTTTGAGTGCAAGGTTTTCCTAAAAAAAGCATTCGAGTTTATGGACGGGGTGTGTTCCCGGTGCATGGTTGACAACACCAATGTTATTGTGGCCGGCGGCACCGGGCCTGATGCATTGATTGCGCCTGAAATGAAATACTTCGGCGATATGTATGGAACCCGGTTTGAGGCCCATGCTGTAGGAGACGCCAATCGAAGTGCCCGTGTGGAAAGGCCTTTTCATTTTGTGGAAAACAATTTTCTTCCCGGTAGAACATTTGTTAGCTGGCAGGATTTGAACCGGCAGGCAATCGACTGGTGCCGGAATACAAGCGATAAAAAGTTTAAACGGGCTTTAGGGATGACGCCGGATGAGGCCTATGTCATTGAAAAGCCATATCTCATTGATTTACCGGCATACCAGCCGCCAGTCTATGTGGCAGAACACAGGGTAGCCGATGTTCAGGGATATGTGCACTTGGACACCAACCGCTATTCAGTCCCTGAAGCGCTGATTGGGAACTCCCTGGAAGTACAGAAACATTGGCTCAAGGTCATCGTTTACGACAAAAACACAAAAGTGGCGGAACATGACCGCATACTGGATAAACGCAACACCCGAACAACCCTGCCCGGTCACCATGTTCCCATTCGAAGAAAAAAAGATCCCCGAATCCCTTCAAAAGAAGAACAGCTGTTGACGGGAGAGGATGCCATCCTGGATGAGTATGTGGCTGAACTGAAGAAAAGAAGTCACGGTCGCGGTGTGGTCAAGTTACGTCGGTTGCTTCATCTGAAACGCACTTATCCCGGGGAACCTTTTTTGAAAGCCATAACACAGGCGCTTAAATATGGACTTTTTGATTTGTCGCGTCTGGAAAACATTATTCTCGATTATATCGCGGGAGACTTTTTTGATCTATGAAAAAGAAAATTGAACAGTTACTCATTGATTTGAAGTTTAAAGGCATGCTGAAGGCTCTCGAAGAACAGTTGGCTTCGGCTGAAAAGAACGGTTTTTCCATTCACGAGGTCATCTACAATCTCCTGGCTGAGGAATTACGTTTCCGGCAGGAGCGCAGCATGATCTATCGGGTCCAGATTGCAAAGCTTCCATGGGAATGGACCCTCAACTCCTTTCCGTTTGATCTTCAGCCGGGAATACAGAAGAGCCGGATCATGACGTTGTCCGGCCTTGACTTTATCAGCCGAAGAGAAAACATCGTGTTCCATGGAAAAACCGGCGTCGGCAAAACGGGATTGGCCGTGGGGATCCTTCGTCAAGCCATTATTGCCGGGTACCGGGGGCGTTTTTATAATGTTCAGGATTTGCTGGATCAGCTCTATGCGTCTTTGGCAGATCGGTCCACCCCGAAACTCCTCAATGCCCTTTGCAGATATGACCTGCTTCTGCTCGATGAACTGGGATACCTGACCCTCAAAAAAGAGCAGATGAACGCCTTTTTTAAACTCATGAAAGATCGCTATGAAGCCGGTCGGTCCACAATTATTACGACCAATCTTCAACCTGAACAATGGTATTCGCTGCTTGAACCAAAGGACATGGTCGATGCCTTGCTGGATCGTCTCAACCATCGCTGCATCAACATTCATATTGATGGTCCTTCCCTCAGAAAATGAGATGTTCGCCAAAGGGCCGGTTTTGAGGTCTGAATATCACCGGTCTGTTTGAATCTCGTTACACGAATATCAGAAATTACCTTGTCTTGGAGCTTGAAATGAGAGGTGGAAAACGGGTAGGCGCCGGCCGAAGAAAGAAACCGGAACATTTGAGACGTGAACTGCTCACCATTCGTCTCCCCAAATGGATGATTCTACAGCTGAAAAAAAACGGGGAAATTGGATATTTGATTGAGGATCAATTGGCGAAGGGAGGCCTCCTGAATTTACCGGACGACTATGACATAGACAAATAGTTCCTCAATAAGCATTGCCCTTAACCGAAAAATCTAATCCCCTCTTCTCTGCCATCACCATATTGATGGTATCCTCATCACTGATTCTTCAACCAGAACGCTACGTGTCTCACCAGCATTTTTAAAATACCATCTGATATACTCTTTCATGCAACCTCTAACAAATTTACAAGAAAACCCTTCTAAAAGGAAAAGACCAGTGCGCAATATCTGGTTCCGTTTGGAGTAGCAAAACTGGTTCCATTTTGGTTAGCGCCCAAGGATTGCTCCGCCTTGGCCGGGTCAAGGAGGTGTGCGATGACTGCAATCCGTGACGCACTTGCACGGTATTTAACAGTCCGCCGTGCCCTCGGTACTCGTCTACAAGAGCCAGCCACGACACTTGGCTATTTTGTAGATTTCCTTGACCTTCAGGGAGCAAAATTCATCACCACTGATCTCGCCCTTCGTTGGGCGTGCCAGCCAAAGCATGTGCAAAGAGCGACATGGGCACGCCGGCTTACTATGGTCAGGCAGTTTGGTGCTTGGCTGAGTGCATTCGACCCGCGAACGGAAGTACCGCCAAAACGGCTCCTCAATGCCCGTCATCGGCGCAGTAAGCCCTACATCTATACCGAACAGGAAATAGAACATCTCATGATCGAGGCCGCTTTGCTCCCGTCACCGATGGGATTGCGCGCATTAACCTATGTGACGCTCATAGGTCTTCTTGCCGTTACGGGTATTCGGCCAGGTGAAGTGGTAGCTTTGAATCTGTCTGATGTGGATCTAAAGAACGGTATTCTTGTAATTCGGCAGACGAAATTTGGAAAGTCCCGTTTTGTTCCGATTGACGATTCGACATGTTCCGCCCTTTTGGATTATGCAAATCGACGCAATAACTTTTACACACGTTTTCAGACCAACAGTTTTTTTGTCTCCGAACGAGGCACAAGACTAAGTCTTGGATCCGCCCGACGTACATTCGCCAAAGTATCATGTGC
The DNA here is from genome assembly GCA_963662465.1 of Desulfatiglandales bacterium. GTDB lineage: Bacteria > Desulfobacterota > DSM-4660 > Desulfatiglandales > Desulfatiglandaceae > NaphS2. The sequence continues at coordinate 4,394,873 of OY759599.1, read as the reverse complement.
TGTCGGTCTTCGAACTGCAAAAGATGGCTGCCGAATCGGTCGCGGACCAAGGCTTCAGGATTTTAGGCATACGTTTGCAACAAGAAGAATTATCAAATGGTATCAGGCCGGATTGGACGTGAACAGAGAGTTGCCAAAGCTCACTTCCTATCTCGGCCACTCAAACGTCAGTCATACTTATTGGTATATTGAGGCGGTCCCGGAGCTCCTCCAGCTCGCTTCCGAGCACATGGGCCGGCAAGGAGGTGCACAATGAAAGCCTCCAGCTTTTCATCACTTCTCCAGCGTTTCTTTACGGACAGATTGCTCGCACAGCTTGGCGCCAGTCCGCACACTGTTGCCGCATACCGGGATACCTTCCGTCTGTTGCTTCGCTTCGCCGCGAAACACTTCGGGCGTTCGCCTTCTGAACTGCGCATAGAAGAGCTCGATGTTTCTTTCCTGTGCAAGTTTATTCAACACCTTGAATTTGATCGCTGTAATTGCATCCGGACACGGAATAACCGCCTTTCCGCCCTGCAGGGTTTCTTTCGGTATGTGTCCTTCAGTGAACCCGCACTGTCATTGCACTGTCAGAGGGTTCTGGCGATCCCTGCCAAACGGTACGAGCGCCGTCCGGTTGAGTTCCTGTCGGATGAAGAAACTGCCGCTCTTGTTGCAGTTCCCGATTCAAAAAAATGGATCGGCAGGCGTGACCGAGCGCTCCTGTTGCTCGCCTTACAGACAGGATTGCGAAATAGCGAAATCACATCGCTTCAGTGCAAGGATGTGGAACTCGGCACCGGTGCTCACGTCCGTTGCCTCGGAAAGGGTCGAAAGATGCGATGTACCCCTTTGCGCCCTGATGTCGTCGCAGTGCTGAAGAAATGGTTAAAGGAGCAAGATGGCCATCCACAAGATCCTCTCTTCCCAAGCTCACGCGGTTTACGTCTCAGTGCAGATGCTCTCCAGCGACTCGTTGCCAAACATGCAGCCATGGCGAGTCATACATGTCCATCCCTAAAAGGGAAAACAGTTACACCCCACACCTTGCGGCATTCGGCGGCCATGAGCCTGCTCCGACGTGGTGTTGATCTGACCGTGATTGCTCTCTGGCTCGGGCACGAATCAAATGAGACAACACAAATCTACTTGCATGCTGATATGGGAATTAAGGAGCAAGCCCTTGCCCATACCACTGCAAGTGGTTCCATACCTGATCGGTATCTTCCTGAAGACCCTTTGCTAACATTCCTTGAGAGCCTTTGATTATGCCGATTGAAAGAGCCATGAGAATAAGGGGTCCAACGCAGTTTCGACCAGTTAAAACGGATAAAATTGGCAATACGGCATAATCCGGGAGTCGGCATTACATCTGTTATGCCGCTCGCGGCATAACAGATGTTGTTGTCAAGGGGCGCTCCAGGAACTTCCAGGAACCGGGTTAACGCCTTCCAGTGATTCAGCATATACTGAATTGCCTTTCCCAAACCGGAATTCGGTTCCACGAGTTTTTCGTCCAATTGCTTGTTGAGCCAGCAATACAATTTATCCATCAAGGGTTTGCTTTCAGCCTGATGGAAGGCCAGACGCTCTTCGGGTGACATGTTTTCGTCCCTGGCAATCTGATCATTGTGATACACTTTGGCAAGGGTATCGATCACAAACCGGCACTCTTCTGGAAAGCTCGGGGCGACATCCACGAAGTATCGGCGGGCATGGGTCAGGCAGTTTGCCATAATGACATCCAGATCCTCCGATGAATTTCGAGACAAGGCATCGCACATAAGCTGAGGTGGACTGAGACCGGTCAGGCGATTTTCAAGAAGCGCCTTCAGATTTTCACCCGCGTGATTTCTGCCGGTAAAATAAAGAACCGCCTGGCGGTCATCCATTTTGGATATAACGCCGGTGGTAAAAATCCCTTTTCGACCGTTTTTGGTTTCACCTTCCTTCATGAGGCTCAGAACTTTTCCCGTCGTATCGTCAATGTGGAACAACTCCCCCTGTGCGGATTGTTTCAGTAGTTCGATATACGGCCCTTTGGCCTCCAAACCCAATGGCTCAACGATACCCCACTGGGTTGATGCGGGAACCGGAACACCCATCATGGCTTGAAACTGCTGCAACCGATAGAAAGGAACGCCGTTGGCGTATTTTAGAAGGGCAATGGAAACCGCAACCGTTTCATCATGTTTCTGAGTTCCCATATCTTCAGGAGGCGTTGCGGTAAAAATTTGGCCGCACAGGTTGCAGCGAAGCTTTTCCAGTTCATAAATCGTTCCCGTTAAAGGCGGCGAACCCTTAATCCGGATTAACTTTTCGGGAACTTTTAACCGATACACTTTTCCCCTGGGACATTCCGGACAGGGGTCACCATGTTTGAGACTCTCGTGGCTTATGAACTTTCTTTCGGCGCCGGTAAAAGCCGAAGCACCGTTTCGACCATGGCCTTTCGGTGGGGGGTTGCCGCCTTTTGGACCGGGATCATCTTCCGGATTATCGCCGTCTTCGGAATCGGCGTCATCTTCCGGATCATTAAACACTTTACTTATCGTTCGCGTTTTAAAAATAAGTTCTGCAAATTTTGCCGAGGAGGCAGGCAGCACTTACTTGGCGGAACAACATCTCCACGATAAAATACGATATCAGAGGCATTGGTAGTACATCCCCGGTAAGGATACAGGCCCATAAGGGGAACAGGAACGAGCGCCTTGATAGATTGATTCGAAATTGTCGTAATTCATAGCTATTATTATTTTTTAATGGATTCAAAAACAATACGATAACATGCTGGAATAACGATGGACATTCACAGCTGTTTGTATTATATTAGTTTCCCAACATTACAACCACTTGAAATAACAGGGGAACTATATGAACCGACATGTGACGCATGTGTTCATTTTCGCATCAGTGTGTTTTTTGCGCATAAGTCTAAATGTTGTGGGGTTTACTCTAACATATTGAAATTATTTCATCTGTTAAACGGTTCCGAATCAATATCCTAATCAAAGCGCATTTCGTGAGGCCAAACATTTTTTCCTGAATTCGCCTTAGCGGAAAAAAGTTAGGGACTTTTTTTGATAAGTGTGCATAATCATAGTGCAACAGTCTATGTTAAATTAGAGAGGTTGCACATGATTAATAATATTAAGAGAGCTTTGACAATGTTGGACAAAGCTCAAAACAGACTTGCAAGACAATGTTATTACGATCCAAAACAGTATCCTGAGATTTTCTTTGAAATTGAGAAATGCATTAATGCCATCAGATCATGGATCAATGAAAGGGAGATGTTTCAATCATTGCAATATTTTTATGTAACATTGTCTGCTCTTATTGATGAACTTGGTAGGTTAATAAGTCAATTATGGGATATTTGTAAGCCAATAAAAGGGAAAAAAAGCATTCCAAAAACACAACGGGATCGACAGAAAATTAGAATCTTTTATTCAATTCGTTCAATGATAAGTAATATTACTAAAAAATTGAATAATGTAAAAAGTCGTGATAGTACAATAAGTATTGCATTTGAGATAGGGATGTTAAAATCTTTTGATAAATCCATAATCGAAAATGTAAAAAAGAAAATGGAAGACCTTGTTTCTAAACGAGGAAATCAAACATATATCTTTCCTTATAATAACACCGAAAGCTATCATGCTCTCGTAAAAGATAGTAAGAAGTTTCGCATTGAAGTATTAGATAAACTCGATAAATATGATCACCACACAGGCCATAATTCAACATGTTCTGGACCTAAAGAATATATTTTATCTGGTTTCCGCGGGAATCCTCGAAAAACAATAATGAATGGAGGAGAACAACAGACATTCCCAATCCGCATGATACAATGCCGGAAGTGCAAACAAAAGTTCTCTCTTGTTCCCAGCTTTCTCCCAAGGGAAAAGAATTTTGGTATAGAGATTATTGGGCACGTATTTCGGAATATGTACCGTTTTAATGCGAGCATTCAAGGAGCCATCGAAAGCCTTAAAATTATTGGCAAAAAAAGTGTCAAAAGCAAACAAACCATCTTGAACTGGAATCGATGGGCAGGAACACTTCATCCTGCAACAATACTAACAAGAGCAGGAGTGAAAGGCTCAGGATATCTACAGGAAGATGAGGGCTTTGAAAAAGAACCAAATTTAAGAACTTATTCTGTAGTTATGGTCGATCCTGAAAATTTATTAGTATGGCACTCCGATTATGTTGATCATGTTGATGAAGAAAACCTGTGCGGTTCATTTGAGGATTTTTTGCAAAAAATCGACTTCAAAATCCTTGGTGTAACAAAAGATAAGTGGAAAGCCTCAACCAATGCTATCAAGACCGTATTCCATAACATTTGGGTCGGATATTGCCATCGTCATTGTTTGAAAAACTTCTACGATGCACTATCAAAATATCAAAAAGAATCAAAATGTACCGACCAAGAAGTGGACAAGCTTTATAAAAAATTTAAGAAAGTTTTGAAAACATCCACATCTAAAGTTAACTTGGAAGTAAAGATTAAGGCATTAGATGACGATGCATTTTCTCATCCATTACTAAAAAAGAGGGTAGTAGAATTAAAAGAAAATGCCACTCATTATACCTCTCATAAAAATAGAAATGGGATAAAACAAACAACCTCCATTGTTGACAATTATTTAAAAGGAATCAAACGTAAACTAAAACAAATTGAGAGTTTTCGAGATAAGAAATGGGCAAGTCTTTTCTTTCGAGCACATGCGACTATCAGGAATTTTGTCCCATTTTTACCTGGCGCAAAAAATGCTCATAAAAGTCCCTTTGAATTAGCCAACGGCCAAACATTTGACTTACCTTGGATTCAAGTTATGAATGTTCATAATGCATTCTTGTTTACCGAAAACGCCTTTTAATTTTGATGGGTTATACAACCCCACAACATTTAGACTTATGCGCATATATCTTTCCTTATAATAACACCGAAAGCTATCATGCTCTCGTAAAAGATAGTAAGAAGTTTCGCATTGAAGTATTAGATAAACTCGATAAATATGATCACCACACAGGCCATAATTCAACATGTTCTGGACCTAAAGAATATATTTTATCTGGTTTCCGCGGGAATCCTCGAAAAACAATAATGAATGGAGGAGAACAACAGACATTCCCAATCCGCATGATACAATGCCGGAAGTGCAAACAAAAGTTCTCTCTTGTTCCCAGCTTTCTCCCAAGGGAAAAGAATTTTGGTATAGAGATTATTGGGCACGTATTTCGGAATATGTACCGTTTTAATGCGAGCATTCAAGGAGCCATCGAAAGCCTTAAAATTATTGGCAAAAAAAGTGTCAAAAGCAAACAGACCATCTTGAACTGGAATCGATGGGCAGGAACACTTCATCCTGCAACAATACTAACAAGAGCAGGAGTGAAAGGCTCAGGATATCTACAGGAAGATGAGGGCTTTGAAAAAGAACCAAATTTAAGAACTTATTCTGTAGTTATGGTCGATCCTGAAAATTTATTAGTATGGCACTCCGATTATGTTGATCATGTTGATGAAGAAAACCTGTGCGGTTCATTTGAGGATTTTTTGCAAAAAATCGACTTCAAAATCCTTGGTGTAACAAAAGATAAGTGGAAAGCCTCAACCAATGCTATCAAGACCGTATTCCATAACATTTGGGTCGGATATTGCCATCGTCATTGTTTGAAAAACTTCTACGATGCACTATCAAAATATCAAAAAGAATCAAAATGTACCGACCAAGAAGTGGACAAGCTTTATAAAAAATTTAAGAAAGTTTTGAAAACATCCACATCTAAAGTTAACTTGGAAGTAAAGATTAAGGCATTAGATGACGATGCATTTTCTCATCCATTACTAAAAAAGAGGGTAGTAGAATTAAAAGAAAATGCCACTCATTATACCTCTCATAAAAATAGAAATGGGATAAAACAAACAACCTCCATTGTTGACAATTATTTAAAAGGAATCAAACGTAAACTAAAACAAATTGAGAGTTTTCGAGATAAGAAATGGGCAAGTCTTTTCTTTCGAGCACATGCGACTATCAGGAATTTTGTCCCATTTTTACCTGGCGCAAAAAATGCTCATAAAAGTCCCTTTGAATTAGCCAACGGCCAAACATTTGACTTACCTTGGATTCAAGTTATGAATGTTCATAATGCATTCTTGTTTACCGAAAACGCCTTTTAATTTTGATGGGTTATACAACCCCACAACATTTAGACTTATGCGTAACTGTATTAGCATTTTTTCCGAGAAAGTGTTCTTCGTCGATCAGGTAGTTATATTGGCACGGAACTCCTTCGTTACATACCCCAAAAAGTTGTGTTCTTCGGGGTGTTTTAAAAAAAATAGGACCAACTTGCTGATCTTCAAAAGGGTAATGCAGTTGTTGGGCGAAGTCCCATGAATAATGAGACATAATGTTTTTTGAATTCGGTTTGCTGGGTTTGGAATGGAGAGCTTCTGAGCCAAGTTTTTGACAATAGCTATTTGCAATTTTTGTATTTGCTTTATAGAAAAGCCGTTCCTTCTTGACTTGTTTTAAATGGTCAAGAGCTTCCTTATGTATTTGCGCTTGTTTTTTTTCCTTTTCTTCATCTAATACCGCTGCAACTTGATTTAAGCGCTTTTTAAAGTCTTCACATGTCATGCAAAGATCGCTTCTAGGATCGTTAAATTTGGCATGTGGAAACTCTTCCTTCCAAATCTTTATAAAAGTTCGATAGGCAATGGGAGATTTGCCGGAAGCTTTAATACTTATTGCATATTGCCGATGTACCGAGTTGAAGTTCATAATCGAAGGTAGAAGGACTCGCAATTTACCTTTTCCCTTTCTGACATCTCGACCAGGATCGGGCAATCCGTGGATAGCCAGAAAATTTGTTAGAAATAATTTTACTTTTTCTTTGTCATACATGTCGTATGCATTTGCAGGTGTGCGACCAGAATTGCCGTGAATCGGCATAGATATAGCTTTTCCAGTAACATAGTTCTTAAGTCGGTCTAATCTCTTTGAAGTTTCTCCATAGTAAAACAGAAAAACAGCCTTGCACACCGGACGATCAATGCTAATGCGGTAATCAAATCTTTTCCTCTCTCTGTTTTTCTTTGAACGAGCTGAAATCGAATATTCTGAGTGGGAAAGCAAAGACCTCAGTTGTACCAGAAGAATGTAGTTCCTTTCCTTCTTCCAAAGATCGGAAAAATGCTCGGTTGCTGATTACTTCATCCTGATTTAGTTGTTTTTGACAGTTCCGTGAACATGGACATGGCTTTTTTAAAAAAGAAGCAACAATTTTTTCCTCATCATTAATGTTGAATTCCGGGTCTATATTGGTGTAATTATTTATTTCAGCTATGGATTCGGTGATATCATAGCTTTCATTACAGTACTCTTCTAACAGATATTCAAATGCAACATTTACTTCACGAACATAAGATGGTAACTTCGCCAATGATATACCTTTTTCAATTTAATTAATAAGCTTAGGATATTAGGAAGATTAAAGGATGTCATGAAAAAAGTCAAATAATTTGATTCACCTTAAGCTCCCTTTTGCCTTTCACGCCCCCATATTGACGTAACCATGGGGTCAAGGAGACCGCCAACAACATGGCGATTTTTCACGGCTACTTCCTCGAAGAAAGCCAGGAGAGGGACCCGTAAGTTGCTTAGTTCTCAATGTTGGCGGTAACTTACCCCGGTCGTTCGACTCGCATAAATAGGTATACTGAAATGCAAAGAAAAACTTGGATTTATGACCCTCACTCTGGGGGTACGAAAATTCCGGATGCCAAGAAACCTCGTATTCGTCAACGCATCCTTGCGCATGCGCAGAAATACTATGCTGGAAAGTATAACCGGATCGAAGTCAGGTTCAAAGGGAAGTTTTGTTATATCGATGCCTACAAAGAACCTTTTGTTCCCTCAGACTACAATCCAGAGCTTTTTGGAGGGAAATCACGTGAAGAGCGTGTTGCACAATTGCGTGATGTCCCGACGCATCTGTGCCGCCTTCGATTCTTTGGTAACGAAGATAAATGGTCGATGGCTTTCTATACGTACAGCCATATGAAGTACGAGCCATCTTTTTTCGATAACGGGTCTTGGCACGGTACGCCGGAGGAGGCATTCGACACTTCGGCAGTGTATTTGATGGATTGACGCCAGGTCGAACCCCTACAGATTGAACTGAGCGGGGCGGATTGATTTGATTTAAAGCACAGAGTCCCCCCGCTCAGATTCAATCTGAGACCGAGAAGCTGATATTCTGGAAATCTTCTTTCGGCAAAATGAACCGGTCACGGGGGTGGAATTAACCGATCACATTCTTTTACGAGTAAATTTACAAACACGTCGGGCGATTAGCATCACTGTACTTCATTTTTCGATTTTGACGGAACACACTGAATATGGACCCCGTAGCTATGCGTTAGACAAACTGAATGAGGTACCTGAAGACTTACGTGAGTTAGTTTTACACGTGGTAAATACAATGCCGGTACGCCAGTTTTTGAAACTTACCCATTTTCAGGCGTCACCAACAGAGCAAATTCCGGCTACTTATGTGGAATCACAGCCAGCCCTGAATGCGGCATGATGTTTCATCAAGTGTTGTGGAGATCACCCAACCCAACGCTGCTCGCGCCGAGGTAAGCCCGAAACCTTGGGAACCCGCGTAAATGAGGTCACCACCGGGGTCTGAGACCAGGGCATGGATTCAAATGGATAGCTCGGGAACCCGGAGTCTTCGCTTACCTGGGAGAGCCAAAAGTTTCCTTACCCGGCGCTGAAAGAATTTCGTGAAAAGTGTGCCGGTTTGAATATAAACTGGATTTTGAGCGCGGATATTATGGATTATGACTTCGAATGGGATCCCCAAAAAGCACAATTGAACAAGAGAAAACATGGGGTCAATTTTGAAGAAGCGGCAACCGTATTTCTTGATCTAATGGCCGTTACAATATATGATCCAGATCATAGCGGGAATGAGGATAGGTGGGTCACATTAGGTATATTAAAGAATGCCAGGCTCTTGCTTGTATTCCATACATTTCGTAAAAATCCAGCCTCTGCGACAATACGTATTTTTTCAAGCCGCAAGGCATCCAAAAGGGAAGTCCATTCATATGGAGAGCAATAATGAGAAAAGAGTATGATTTTTCAAAGGGAGAAAGGGGCAAATTCTATCGTACAGATCTAAAACTGAACCTGCCAATTTACCTTGTGGGAGAAGTAAAAGAATTTGTGGAGAAAATAGCACAGAGGAAAAGAACTGACATAAATTCCGTTGTAAATAACCTCCTTCGTGGTGACATGATCATCTCTGAGGCTATGGAGTAATTCACTCGGCAAAGCCGTTGCACATTGACCAGGATGTTTTGGCGGAAGAAAAACGTCTTATTGACAAGCGAAAGTCGGAGCTGGCGAACCTGTCGCTCAAGCGGACGCAAAAAAAAACCGCGCCGCGTAGCTTTTCGTTGATGGCCCCGTAAAAAATCAAAAACGATGAAATCGCCACTAATAATATCAACGGGTTATGCTACCTAAAACAGCGGAAATCGGACTTTTTACGAGTGCATCAATGTCAGTACGCTAAGGAGATCGTAAGGAAAAATGGTACGCCCTTAACTTTTTAACTTAATTTTTTTTTTAACTTATTGTATTTCCGTTGCAAACTGGAACCTGGTCTATCCAAATTAAGGTTCCGCGTTCTATAAAATCAACCAGGGAAAGGATTTGAAAAATGTATTTTAAACAGATTACCGTGCCGGGATTGGGTTGTAATTCCTATGTTATCGGCTGTCCAGGCGCAAGGCAGGCTGTGATTGTGGATCCCAAGCGCGATGTGCAGGATTACATGGACATATCCAGGGATGAGGGGATGAAGATCACCCATATCGTTGAAACCCATTTGCATGCCGATCATGTCAGCGGCAACCAGGAATTAAAATCACGCACGGGAGCGGCTATTTATTACGGTGAAGGCACGCCTGTGACCTTTGATCATAAAGAACTGAAAGAAGGCGATGTGATTGAGTTCGGAATGGTCAAGCTTGAAATTTTGAATACCCCGGGCCATACGCCGAACTCCATATCGATTCTGGTGACGGATAAGGCTCGATCGGACATCCCCGAGCTAATTCTTACCGGAGACCTTCTTTTCGTGGGCTCCATCGGCCGGCCGGATCTGGCCGGGGCGGAAGTCTTAGAGGAACAGGTGAAAAACCTGTATAATTCTCTTTATGAAAAACTGCACCGCCTGCCGGATTATTTGGAGGTTTTCCCTGCCCATGGGCAGGGTTCTCTGTGCGGCAAAGGGTTAAGCGCCAAGGCCAGCAGTACCTTGGGCTATGAACGTCTGACCCAGCCCGTGCTTCAGTTATCCGGGTTTGATGCGTTCCATGATCTGATTGCGGGTGATTTTCCCGTCAGGCCCAAAAGTTTTACGCACATTATCAGTACCAATGCCCATGGCGCCCCGCTTCTGGAGCGCTGCCCACTGGAGCAAACGCTGAATCCGGATCAGTTTGAACAGATCCGCCAACAAGGCGCAACCATTATCGATACCCGGGACACTGCTGCTTTCGGCGGATTTCATATCCCCGGCGCCATCAATATCGGATTTGAAAAGCAGATGGCCAACTGGATCGGCATGGTTGTTGATCCTTCGGACAATCTTCTGCTGGTGGTGGATGACCGGGATAAGTATGACCAGATGACGACCCAGCTCCACAGAATCGGTTATGATAATATATATGGTTATCTTTCCGGTGGCATGGCAGCTTGGATTTCAAGCGGCATGCCCATTGACAGCTTATCGCCCATCTCCGCCCACAGTCTCAAACAGCAATTGGACAAGAAAGATTTCGGCCAAATCGTGGATGTTCGGACCCCCGAAGAAAGGGCCCAGGGTCATATTCCGAATTCACGCCACGTCCCCATGACCGATATCCTGGAAAAGAGTCTGAACATTCCGAAAGACGAGGAAGTCATTTTGGTTTGCGGCATCGGATATCGGTCAAACATTGTGGCCAGCCACCTCAAACAGGATGGATTCAGCCATGTTCACAGCCTGGCAGGAGGGCTTACTGCCTGGCGGAACGCGGGTTATGGCCTTGAAGACTAAATGAGTATCCAGGCAAAACCCAGAATAAACCCCAGTATCGGAAAAACCACTTTTATTCTTCTGGTGTCCGTTCCGGTTTTGTTCACGGTTCCAGACTCTTTATTCGGCTTTTTACGCACCCTCGTCGGTTTCGCCAACTTCTTCGATGATTCGCCGCATCCATTCCGGAGTCCGAACCTCTTTTTGAGGATACCATTCCTTGGCATACGGTTTGATATCGATGACGGGGCTTCCATTGACGGCGTCAATGCCGGCCACTTCCAGGACGTTGTCTTTTCTTCCGCATAAGCGAACCACGGTTGTGAGAATCGGGTTGGGCCGTGCCGGGCTGCAAGTTGAAAAAAGACCGGTCAGGGGTATTTCCTTTCTGCCCATGGGGTGCACCCGGGTGAGGGAACGGCTTTTTTCGGGCGTCTTGTGCGCCCAGTACAGGATTACCAGATGGGAATAGGCTTCGATGTCTTCCAGAATCCCCGCTAACTCAGGGTTGATGATGATTTCTGATTTCATTTTTCGAATTTTGCGAACTTGGGCCTTTACGGTCGCCATCCGCTCGTTCATTTCAATGCCCTCTTCTCCGGCCTTGAGAAAAGGCTCATCAATTTCGTTTCGGATGAAACCCACTGGTCTGAGCATAATAGGATCAAAAGTTTTATCTGGGGCATCGAAGATTTTGTGGGATGTTTTCATATGATTTTTCCTTATTTTGTTGTTTTTCACAACCTAACACCGAATGCTCGGTATTAAAAGCTATATCTGGCCGCCATATAGACATTTGTGTTATTCTCGAATTGCGAGAAAAAAGTATGGTCGTTTGCCAGTCGTTCTTGGCTTTGCCCATAATGACGGCATGTCCAAACCACAGATATCGATCCAATTCCGGCATCTTCTTTACGAGGCCTGCCTGAAACGGATTCAATTCTTCTCTATTCTATTCCCCGGATAATGACATGATGCAAAGCCCCCCGGGGTGTCAAGCCTTGAAGCCTTGCATGTCTCGGCATCAGTTAAGTTATTCTCAACGTTTCCATGTTCCTTCAAAATCGCCAGACCGCCGTCGCGCCGAAGGTCCTAGGCGGCCCGTCAATGCCCACAAGGGATTGCTGAAAGGGGCTCAGGAAGGTGCAATACTGCTTGTCGAAGATATTTTCGACCCAAAAGGAAAAATCAAAGCCTTCCCACTCATATCCGAGACGCATATTTACGGTTTCGTATGCCTTCTGTTCGGCCTTGTTTGCCGCATCTCCGTAAAAGGGGCCGGTTCCCAAAAAATCGGCACGGGCGAAAACCCCGCTGACAGTCCGATATTGGGCGCTCACATTATAAGTGTATTGGGGAGCGTAGGCCAGATAGTTGCCTTCATAGTTCCTTTGGATCAAAGCCGTGCCGGCGTCGTTCCACACGTTTGCCATAAAACTGTCAAATTTGGCTTCGTTGCAGCCGAATCCCGCGGACAGGTTTAAGCCTCTGATCGGTTTTGCCTGAATTTCCAACTCAAGGCCCTGGGAATGGGCTTTTGCCGCATTGGTGATGGTTGTCATGGCAATGGTTGGATGTAATTCCGAAACCTGTTTGTCGTCAATGGAGATATAAAAAATCGACAGGTTGGCCATCAGTTTGCCATTCAGCCAGGTGGATTTTATGCCTGTTTCATAGTTCCAGGTGTATTCAGGGTCGTAGGAAAAGGTTTCCAGGCTTCCGGTCATTCCCCAATTGTATCCGCCCACCAAATAGCCTTTGGATACGGAGGCATAGGCCATAATCTCCCTTGAAGCATCATAGGAAAGGGAAAACTTCGGCAAGACCTCATTAAAGCGCAGGTCTTTGTTGTAGGCCTTACGTTGAACCGGATCTTTGAGATCGCCCTCCATTTCCTCATGATCCAGGCGCAGGCCCGCCGTCAGGTGTAATTTTTCAAAAAACGTATAGGTTCCCTCTCCGAAAGCGGCGCATCCCCTGGCATCTACATCGGTAATTGGGTTCATATAGATCTTTTTCGCCGAAACAATTTCATATTTGTAATTAAAGCGCGAGTCCTCAATAAATCCGTATAAACCCGCAAGCCATTCAACGGGTCCTGCCTGTGAAGATATCCGGAACTCCTGGCTGTATTGCCGCTCTTTCATCTGCGTGGGATTTATCCTTTTGTCCTTGGGGTTATCCCATAAATTGCAGTCATTGACCTTATCGAGATCCTGATACAGCAAGCCGGTAACCGATAGAAAATCGAAGGCGTCCGAGTTATATTTCACGCGTATAATCTGGCTGTTCCAGTTCTGTTTCAAGAAGGCATCGGTATCCCTTCGGACCTTATGGGGCGCTGTTTCGTGGGGGCCGGTCAGAAAACGGGTTTCGGCGCCATGATCGTCGGCATTCATGATGTTCGCCATCAGAGATATGTCCCACAAATCAGATGGGGTCCATCGCAAGGTGGCGCGTCCGGCCAAATGTTTCAAATCATCGGCCCGATCGTCGCCGTTGGATTGGTTTTCCACATATCCGTCCGAAGACCGGAACTGAAACGCGCCTCCCAGGTACAGCGTATCGTCCACGACGGGTCCACTGACATTGGCAACGGACCTGAATGAATTGTAGTTCCCGTATTCGGCCAATAACTTCCCACTGAATTGATTTCCGGGTTGTTTGGTAATGATGTTGATGACGCCGCTTTCAGCGTTTCTTCCATACAGCGTGCCCTGAGGGCCTTTGAGGACTTCCGCCCGTTCAAGATCGAAAAAGTCAATGTTTTGGCCGTAATGCAACGGATAACTCACATCATCCACGTAAAATCCTGCGTTTGAATAGGTTGTTCCCCGAAAAGGCGAGATGCCTCTGATGACGACAATATGTTCGCAGGACCGCTCCATCATGCTCACGTTGGGGGAAAAGCGCACCATCTCAGGTACATCCAGGATCCTTGCATCTTCCATCTCCGTCTCTGAAAAAACATCCATGCTGATGGGTACCTTCTGAACGTTTTCTTCCTTTTTTTGGGCGGTAACGGTAATGACTTCCAACTGCTCCATTTTGTCTTTTTCACTGGATTCGCCGTATGAATTGGAACAGAACATGAGGATAATTATGAGCCCCGTTATCACTTTAACTGCTTTCTTTTTCATGTTTTCCGCCTTTCTGATTTTTACTTTTACGGTTTTATCATCCAAAAACAAAAAAAAGCCATGAAGAAAGCACAGATTTCAACCTGTACGCCTTCATGGCTTTTTTATGGTGTCTTGGCTTGCTTTGGTGTATTACAACATCTTCTTGATGCTATTAAACATGCCGGAGGACGGTCTAAGGCGCGCCGAAATGCGGTGCGCTATATAAAAAGGCTTCACCATCGCAATGCGTGGTAAAATAGAACGGTTGGGACAGGGTTGTCTTTTCCGCAATGCACGATCTTTTATGAAACGCGCACAATCGTTCAAAACATGCCCTCGGCATCAGTTATCCTCACTTTTTTTCTGACGGCAACATGTTAACGCATCAAAGTCAACAATGTTCCCATTCCCTCATTTGGTGATTGGAGCAATATTCCGGTTCAGTTGCCGCAGGGCTTTTTGTGCGGCTGCCTTCTGCTTGCCGCAACGAGCAGCATTTTTGAAGAAATTATGCGCTTTTTGCAGATCTTTAGCTTCCCATGCGGCATATCCCGCCATGAGCCAGGCCTTTCCGGGGCCTTCCTTTTTGGATAACGCCGCCAATTCAAAAGCGGCGCTGGCCTTTTGGAATTTTCCCTGTTCATAAAGGAGGTTTCCTTTCAGCATCAAAATTCTTGGGTTGTTCCCTTTTTGGAGACCCATATCCACCCATTTGAGGGCCTTTTCGGGTTTGTGCAGACGGCTATATCCCTCAATAATCCGGCATGCAATATCATGCGTTAAATTATCTTTGGCAATCTTTGTTAAACATCGAATCGCCTGTACGGGAATGCCGACGGTCATATTCAAATCGGCGAGGGTTATTTGCTCTTGCCGGGTAAGAGGTTCTAGCAAGCCCTTTATGTTAAGCGCAACCAGAGCGGGTCTATAACGTTTTTTTTTGAGATGGAGATGCGCCAGGCCTTTCCACCATTTGGCTTCCAGCGGATCATCTCGCGTCAGTTGTTCTCCGTATCCTAAGGCTTCTTTCTCCATGTTCAACACAATATACTGCTGAAGTCTTATCTCTTGCCACTGCTTCTTTTTGTTTCCTTCGGCATCTTCTGAAAGGTGTTCAATAAAGGGGAGCGCCTTTCGGGGCTGATTGAGGGAAAAATAAACCCGAACAATAGCTTCCCTCCATTTGACCGTAGCGCGCAACGGATATTCCCTGAACAATCTTTCCAGAAAGCCCAAGGCCCTTTTGCTGTTTTCGGCGGCTATAAAACAGACTGCGCCATGATAAAGGATTTCAGGGTCTTTTACGGGACCGGTCTGATAGCCTTTTAAAAAAGCCTGACCGGCGCCGGAATAATCGTTCATCTCATAGCAGCATTTTGCCAAGTTCATCCAGCCTGCATGGAAATGAGGATTTGCGGCGACCGATGCCCGATAACAGGATCGGCTCTCTTTCAGGTTTTCGGTCATCAAATAGCAGTTTCCCAAAGTGAAATGAATCAGATAGTGTCGGAATCCTTTTTTATCGGCTTCATTCGGTTTTAGTTTGCCTCCCTTTTTTTTGAAGGTTTGAAGTCGTTCAGCCGCTTCTTTGTACTTGCATTCCTCAATCAGTTCCCGGGTCTTGGAGAGTATTCTCCGTGCATGAAGCGGAATAGACTCCGTTTGGCTTTCAGCGCGGAGTTTGGGGGGCGACAAAAGGAGGGTTGAAGCGGCAACCAGAAAGATGACGGTTCTTGATGTTAAAGATATCATTTGTTTTCCTATTCGAGCTTAAATTTTATGGTTGTTTCAGTCAGTGTTTTGACCGGGATGTTTTCCACGGTTCCGGGTTTAAAGCGCCAGCCGGAGACGCACCTGACCACGGCGTCATCAAATATCTCTCTGGGATGGCTTTCCAGAATTTCGATATGGCCTACTCGGCCTTCTTCATCAACGATGAATCTTATCTTGACCCGGCCTTCGATATCCCTTCGTTTGGCTTGCCAGGGATAGATGGGCGGGGCCTGTGAAAGGGGTGTTAGGGGGTGATCGATTTCACCTACATTGTAAGATGCTTTCAGCCCCGGCGGATTCAAAACAAAACGCTTCATCGGCATGGGCGGGACTTGAAAGGATGCGGCAGCGACAGGCAATTTCCGGTTTATTTCAAAGGGAAGATCCAAAGCCGTTTTCATGGGTTCATTGGTGTAAACTGATTTTTTGGGGGATCTCTTTTTTGGCGGTTTCTCCGGCGTTTTTTCTGTTTTGATCTCTTTTCTGCGTGGCGGCTCCGGTCGCTTGATGCGTACAACATGAACGGCCTCAAGATGCGAAATATCCGGAGGCCTGCCCGGATTATCGTCCATTAACAGGGGCATAAGGTCAAACAGCGCAAGGTTGAACAATAGGGAAAAAATCAGCGCGCCTATCCATGAAGGAAAAAGCCGAGCCCCATGTCTTGTACAATTATTTTTTTTTGCGGATGTTATCATATGAACGACGCTGTTATTTCGATGTTTCGGGCAGACCTGCCCCCAAGGAGATGTTTTTGGAACCGGCCAGTTTGCACTCGTCTATCACATTGACGGCAATCCCTGTTCGACTGTCCCGATCAGCGACAACCACCACGCAGCCTTCGGGGTTTTCTGCCAGTATGCGTTCCACATTGGCCCTGACCGCGCGCAGGTCTATTTCCCGTTTGTCCATGAAAATCCTATCGTCTTTCGTGATGCCGATGAGAATATTCGCCTTCTTTTTACCGATTGCCGCAGCAGCAGTCGGCCTGTTGATGTCAACACCGGTTTCCCTGACGAAACTGGTGGTTACCAGAAAGAATATCAGCAGGATAAACACCATATCGATGAGGGGCGCAATATTCAGTTCAATGACCCTTTTTCTTCCCTTCCGAGCCGCGGCAATATTCAACATAAGGTTGCTCCAAAAAATTGTCTCGATCTTGTATTTGTTGTATGAGGACGGTCTTGGGATGCCGGTGTTTTCATCGTAAACGCCTGCGCAGATAGCTGCCAATCGCCAAGATGCGCTGTTTCAGATTTTCTGCCCTGCGGTTCAGAAAATGGCTCATATAGAGACCGGGAATCGCAACCATCAGTCCGGTTTGAGTGGTAATCAAGGCTTCTTTTATACCGCCCGCCATGGCTTTGGCATTTCCCGTTCCGAAGACGGAGATGACATCAAAGGTTGTCATCATCCCCGTCACCGTGCCCAGCAAGCCGAGCAGGGGGGCCAGCGTCGCAAGGACGCCGATCAAGGAAAGATAACGATTCAGGGAGGATATGAGATCCAAAACCGCTTCATCCAGAATAAACTTGTTCAGACCGGCATTATTGCTTTTTCGATCCAGGAACCGGGTCAGAAGCAACGCTGTTGCGCCCCGGTACGTCTTAAAATTTGGGTATCGGCCTTCTTTCAGGTATTTTGCCGCTTTTTTTCGGGTCATGTTTTTTCTGTATAGCCGCCTGAAGAAAAAGACCCGGTGGATGATAAGAATCCACATGACCACAGACAACGCTATCAGGGGGGGCATGACAAATCCGCCGGCTTCGATCATGGTTTCGATGCGAAAAATATGATTCTGAAACAGTTGGATCATTTTTCTTCTCTCGTTTTGAAAACGATATTGACAAAGGAAACCGCCTTTTCTTCCATCCTCGCGATCATTTTCTCCACCTTTCCGGATAAAAGGGTATGGCTCAACATGTGATGGGTATGGCGACCGAAAGACCGAGCATGGTGGTCACAAGGGCCTCGGATATGCCTCCCGACATCATTTTAGGGTCGCCAGCGCCGAAATAGGTAATCACGTGAAAGGTATTGATCATGCCGGTAACGGTTCCCAGAAGGCCCAAAAGCGGTGAGATGGCCGCCAGCATCCCAAGAGTGGAAAGAAACCGCTCCAACTTTGGGATTTCGTTCAATATGGCCTCGTGCAAAACGTTTTCCATCTCTTCCCGCCCCGTGGTCCGATTGTTGATCCCTGCCAGGAGCATTCCAGGTATCGGTTTTTTCCCGCCCCGTTTGCACAGGTCGCAGCATCTGTCCCATTTCCGCAAAGCGGCGTTCTTGCACACCATGTTGGCCAAGCGTCCGGCGCCCATGTCTTTTCGGATCAGGTATAAGCTTCGTTCCAGGATGATTAACAACGCCAGTACCGCTATGCCTAGAATCGGCCACACAATGGGTCCGCCCTTGGCAATCCGCGCCATAAGGTTCGGACGATGGGTTAATTGCCGCAGTGCCGCCCCTTTTGAAATATCAAGGGGAACATTTTCTGATTTTCCCTCCATATAAACGCGGAGCGCCTTTGCCGTTTTTCGATTGGGGAGTTTGGAGAGGGCAAGAAGACGCCTGCCCTTATCTGAATAGAGCAGAAATCCGGTTTCTTCAGCCTGTCTGTAGGCTGCTGTAAAGTTGCCCAATATCAAGATTTCGCCGGAGGTTTCCTCACCCGATCGATTCACGAAAGACCCTTCTTCGATTCTGACTTCACCGGATCGGGTGATTTCATCAAAAAGGATCTCAACTATCGCGCAAATGTCATCCATCCCCGGGAATCTCTTTTCATCCAAAATCGGCTTCAAGGGCGCCTCACGGTCTGGTGTGAGGGCGCTCTGAAGGCTTCGGCTGATGAGGGCGGCGATTTCCTTGGCGCTGATACGGATAAAGCCCAACAATTCACGCATGTCCCCTTCCGCTTCATTTTTTTGTTGTCTTAGCGTTATTTGTTCGGACTCCAGTTCTTTAATGCGATTTTTCAGGTTCAGGTTTTTATCTGTTTGTTCTTTTTGTGCCTTTTTCAAACCGGCGATCTCTTTTTTTAGCAATGTCTTGTTTGTCAGAATCTTCTGTTTTGTTTCATCGGCTTCTTTTTCCGCACGGTGTTTCTCTTGTATTGATTTTTCGAGAAGAATCGCTCTTTTTGCTTTTGCATCCACTTGCCGCGCCCGCATGTCCTGAGCGCCGCCCGTTGCCGTCAGGATCAGGACCATTCCAAGGGCTGCAAGGCTCGAAACGAATTTCGCCGTCATCTCGCCACCACCTTTCCAAGCGGCAGATTCAACAGGTCTACAGATCGCCGTTTGGCGCCCATTTCCATTGCTGCTTTTACGTCATGTTTATACTGGTGAGGCAGCGCCTTCCAGATCGAAAGGGCTGGATCAAAATATCCGGTGGTCTTTTCATCCGGGGTTTGAAAAAACAGGGAGATTCTTCCCAGTCGAAAGATGTCGACCTGCATTTTTTTGCCATTCAGTGTTATGTTTTCCTGATATACTTCAATGGTGTTGCCGTATTCGGCTTCAATGGACAACGCTTCCATTATCTTCCTGAATTTTTCAGCCGTGGTAATCATGGGATCAAACAGAACACGGCGCAAGTTTTCCAAACGTCGTTTTCGTTCATCTTTCAGAAAGGGAATATCCTCCTTTACCAATTGTTCCAGTCGTTCAAATGTTTGTTGGAGGAAAGGCGCCAGCTCCCTTGAAAGGCGGGAGCTCTCCTTAATTTCTCGTTTAAGCGCTTTAACCGAGGCCTCAAGAAGGAGCAATTTTTTTTCCAATTCGATATTTTCTTTGGTTCTCAGCTTGGTTTCCAGTTCCAGCGCTTCATATTCCGTCTTGAGCTTGAGCCGTTCCCCGGCCCATTCGTCCTTGGCTTTCTGTGTCTTCAGGCGGATGGAAATCGATTCATTCACCGGCTTTTTGATTTTCGCCGGAAAATTTTCGGGAAAGGCGGGCAGATCTTTACAAAAACAAACCCCCCACACAAACCAAACGGTGATAAATGCAATTTTTTTCAATTTTTTTGCCTCCCATCGTCTTCGCTGGTTTTTTTTAGCGCCTTGCTCGGGATTGTTCTCCGAAAGTTGTCTGAACATCAAAATCGCCAGCTCACTGTTGCGCCGAAGGTTCGGGGTGGACCGTCGAGTCCAACGGTATTTTTGTTGTAAGGAGACAACCAGGCAAGATACTCTTTATCAAAGACGTTTTCCACCCACAGGTAAACGTCGAAATGTCTCATCTCATATCCGAGACTTCAACGCTAATCAAAACTGAACCAAGTTTGCTAATGGAAATTGAACCATTGGCTGTCACCGCCGGTGAGTACGGCCCTCAGGTATAGCGGACGATGAGGGATCCATAAGTGGCGGCAAAGGAGTCGTTGATGTAGATTTACTTTTCAATAAATTTTTATAAAATCTATTTTCTTTGGATTTGGTTTTCTTCTTCCAAGACAGAGGCTTGGTTAAGTGGAAATGCGATTTACTTTGTAGAATGGATGGTGAAGGCCCGAAGTAGCCGCTTCGGGCCTTCTTTTTTGACCACCGGATAGAGCCGGAAGCCACACACACGCCAATTTTATATAAGTGTGTTTCCGGCCAATTGCAAGGCCGGAATGATGGGAGATGTCCTTTTAAGAGTGGTTCAATGCCGATGTTGTGGTTGCTTTTTTCACGTCTGTCGGTCGTGTTGGCGTGGCCAGGCCTATTGTGGGGAACGATGTCGCAGGATACGCCAAAGACAGCTGCACCGGAAAGCTCAGGGGAAATACCGCAATTCGAAAAAAGGGAAAGAGCGCCGTCGTTTGTACGAAAAAACAAAAAAATCCAAAAAAAATGGACTGAACCCTGGTGATGATAGTTCAACACCTCAAAAAGACTGTGATATTGAACCCAAAAAGCGGTCGGGGAACCGACCCAGCTGTCTTTTTTGCGGGTCGATCGGGGTTGTTGTGGACCATTTTCCTCGCCGTGCTTATGCAGGGAGGGTTTTTTCAGATGTAACAGGCTTTGAGAAAACCCCATATCCATGACAGGAGAAAAAAATGATCAAAAAAAGAGTCCTTTTTCCCGAAAGAGTGCGTGTCATCAATGGAAGCTTCGGCTTTCTGGAGCATCGTTTTTTGAGAAACGGCTTTTGGGAGAGCCTGAATCATCATGAGCTGCTGCTCTACATTTTTCTGGTGTTGGTATCTGACAAAAACGGGCTCTCTTATTATGGTTACGACAGAATCTGCCGGATTTTAAAGGTGCATTTGGATCAATATATCGATGCCCGCGATGGCTTGTTGGACAAGGATCTGATTGGGTTTGATGGCCGTCTGTTTCAGGTTCTTTCGCTTCCCAGACGTCCTGTGATTGTGAAACAGGTAAAGGAGATCCGGCAAGGAAATTGGGTCAGTCTTGGAGAAACCATAGAGGAAATCTTTCGGGAGACTGGGTATGGAATCCATCCGAACCGTTGATATTCATTTGCTGGAGTTGCGTTACGCTCATTGCCGGATAATGAATCACCAGGCTTTAAAGCGATTGAGGGATTCCATCGAAACTTACGGGCAGATCGTTCCGGCCCTGGCTATTGAAGAAAAAGACAAACTGATTCTGATTGATGGCTACCTGCGTGTTCGAGCGCTTTGTGCTTGTGGAAAGGACCGGATATGTGTCCAATTCTCAAAAGAAAACGAACAAAATGCCATGTTTTCGCTTTTAACCAAGGCCAATGAACGGCAATGGGAAGTCATTGAGCAGTCTGTTTTACTTCAGGAATTACATCGGCGTTTTGGGTGCAGCCTCTCCCATATTGCAACCCGAATAGGGCGCGACAAGAGTTTTGTAAAACGGCGGCTGGACCTGGTTGAAGCCCTGCCGGAAAATATTTTGAGAACCGTGATTGCAGGCTCACTTTCAACCTGGGCTGCCAGCCGTGTCATGGCGCCGTTGGCGCGCGCCAACGGTGAAGACGCACAAAAACTGTTGGCCCACCTGGAAAAAGAACCTCTATCCACAAGGGAACTGGCCCGTTTCTACGCACATTACCAGAAAAGCAACCGGTCTGTTCGAGACCACATGCTGGAAAATCCATCCCTTTTCATAAAAGTTCTCGAACAAAGAACCCAGTCTAAACAAGCCAAAGAAGTTCATGATGGACCGGAAGGCAAATGGTTCAAGGATATTGAAATGGCATATGCGGTTCTCAAACGTCTGGTGAAAACCGTTTCGCATGTCCATTACCCAAAAAGCGATCAGTTGAAGAAACAAACGCTCAAAACCTGGGTGAAAAAGATAGAAAAACAAGCACTGGAACTCAAGAAAGCGACCCAATTATGATCCGACAATCCAAAAAAGATGCCATTGTGGAATTGAAAAAAACCGGCATGAGTTTGCGCGACATCGCCAAAACCCTGAAGGCCGGTCGCAATACCGTCACGAAGGTTTTAGATGATCATGACGAAGAGGCGGTACCCCAAAGGAACTCCCGGTATGAAGAACATGTCCCGTTGATCCGCGAGCTTTTCAAGGAATGTAAAGGAAATGCCGTGCGAGTAGCCGAGGAACTGGAAAGCCGCCAACAGATCAAAATCCCTTATCAGAGTCTGACCTGGATTATGAGAAAGTACGAGATCCGGGAACGTAAAAAAAGACGGGCGGGCCAATACCATTTTAAACCCGGTCAGGAGATGCAGCATGATACGTCACCCCATCTGGTTGTCATTAATGGGAAAAAAATGTCGACCCAGTGCGCGTCCCTGACCCTGGCCTTTTGCCGAAGGATTTTTATTCAGTATTACCCCTGTTTTACCCGGTTTGAGTGCAAGGTTTTCCTAAAAAAAGCATTCGAGTTTATGGACGGGGTGTGTTCCCGGTGCATGGTTGACAACACCAATGTTATTGTGGCCGGCGGCACCGGGCCTGATGCATTGATTGCGCCTGAAATGAAATACTTCGGCGATATGTATGGAACCCGGTTTGAGGCCCATGCTGTAGGAGACGCCAATCGAAGTGCCCGTGTGGAAAGGCCTTTTCATTTTGTGGAAAACAATTTTCTTCCCGGTAGAACATTTGTTAGCTGGCAGGATTTGAACCGGCAGGCAATCGACTGGTGCCGGAATACAAGCGATAAAAAGTTTAAACGGGCTTTAGGGATGACGCCGGATGAGGCCTATGTCATTGAAAAGCCATATCTCATTGATTTACCGGCATACCAGCCGCCAGTCTATGTGGCAGAACACAGGGTAGCCGATGTTCAGGGATATGTGCACTTGGACACCAACCGCTATTCAGTCCCTGAAGCGCTGATTGGGAACTCCCTGGAAGTACAGAAACATTGGCTCAAGGTCATCGTTTACGACAAAAACACAAAAGTGGCGGAACATGACCGCATACTGGATAAACGCAACACCCGAACAACCCTGCCCGGTCACCATGTTCCCATTCGAAGAAAAAAAGATCCCCGAATCCCTTCAAAAGAAGAACAGCTGTTGACGGGAGAGGATGCCATCCTGGATGAGTATGTGGCTGAACTGAAGAAAAGAAGTCACGGTCGCGGTGTGGTCAAGTTACGTCGGTTGCTTCATCTGAAACGCACTTATCCCGGGGAACCTTTTTTGAAAGCCATAACACAGGCGCTTAAATATGGACTTTTTGATTTGTCGCGTCTGGAAAACATTATTCTCGATTATATCGCGGGAGACTTTTTTGATCTATGAAAAAGAAAATTGAACAGTTACTCATTGATTTGAAGTTTAAAGGCATGCTGAAGGCTCTCGAAGAACAGTTGGCTTCGGCTGAAAAGAACGGTTTTTCCATTCACGAGGTCATCTACAATCTCCTGGCTGAGGAATTACGTTTCCGGCAGGAGCGCAGCATGATCTATCGGGTCCAGATTGCAAAGCTTCCATGGGAATGGACCCTCAACTCCTTTCCGTTTGATCTTCAGCCGGGAATACAGAAGAGCCGGATCATGACGTTGTCCGGCCTTGACTTTATCAGCCGAAGAGAAAACATCGTGTTCCATGGAAAAACCGGCGTCGGCAAAACGGGATTGGCCGTGGGGATCCTTCGTCAAGCCATTATTGCCGGGTACCGGGGGCGTTTTTATAATGTTCAGGATTTGCTGGATCAGCTCTATGCGTCTTTGGCAGATCGGTCCACCCCGAAACTCCTCAATGCCCTTTGCAGATATGACCTGCTTCTGCTCGATGAACTGGGATACCTGACCCTCAAAAAAGAGCAGATGAACGCCTTTTTTAAACTCATGAAAGATCGCTATGAAGCCGGTCGGTCCACAATTATTACGACCAATCTTCAACCTGAACAATGGTATTCGCTGCTTGAACCAAAGGACATGGTCGATGCCTTGCTGGATCGTCTCAACCATCGCTGCATCAACATTCATATTGATGGTCCTTCCCTCAGAAAATGAGATGTTCGCCAAAGGGCCGGTTTTGAGGTCTGAATATCACCGGTCTGTTTGAATCTCGTTACACGAATATCAGAAATTACCTTGTCTTGGAGCTTGAAATGAGAGGTGGAAAACGGGTAGGCGCCGGCCGAAGAAAGAAACCGGAACATTTGAGACGTGAACTGCTCACCATTCGTCTCCCCAAATGGATGATTCTACAGCTGAAAAAAAACGGGGAAATTGGATATTTGATTGAGGATCAATTGGCGAAGGGAGGCCTCCTGAATTTACCGGACGACTATGACATAGACAAATAGTTCCTCAATAAGCATTGCCCTTAACCGAAAAATCTAATCCCCTCTTCTCTGCCATCACCATATTGATGGTATCCTCATCACTGATTCTTCAACCAGAACGCTACGTGTCTCACCAGCATTTTTAAAATACCATCTGATATACTCTTTCATGCAACCTCTAACAAATTTACAAGAAAACCCTTCTAAAAGGAAAAGACCAGTGCGCAATATCTGGTTCCGTTTGGAGTAGCAAAACTGGTTCCATTTTGGTTAGCGCCCAAGTCCGAGACGCAAATTCAGAATTTCGTATGCCTTCTGTTCGGCCTTGTTGGCTGCATCTCCATAAAAGGGGCCCGTTCCCAAAAGGTCGGCCCGGGCAAAAAAACCGAATGCGCTCCGGTATTGCGTGCTCACATTGTAGTTGTACTTCGGAGCATACGGCAGGTAGTTGTTTTTGTAGTTTTTTGGGATCAGTGCGGTGTGCGCGGCGTTCCACTCGGCGGTCTTGAAATCGTCGAACTGTGCATCAATACAGCCGAAACCCGCAGATAATCGAAGGCCCCGGACGGGCATTGCCTGAAATTGCAGCTCGACGCCTTCAGAGTGCGCTTTTGCCGCGTTGGTGATGCAGGTTGCCAACCGGTTCGAATCCATCCTGGTTATCTGCTTGTCGTCAATGCTGATATGGAAGATCGACAGGTTGGCCAACAATTTGTCGTTTAACCATGTTGTCTTCACGCCCGTTTCGTAATTCCAGGTATATTCAGGACCATAGTAAAAGTTTTTTTGGGTCGGCATCATGGCCCAGTTAAATCCGCCTATCAGATAGCCTTTGGATGCGGAGGCATAAACCATCGCATTTTTTGAAACATCATAGGCCGCGGAGAATTTCGGCAACACTTCATTATGCGATAGATCTTCGTGGCAGGCGACCTTTCGAACGGCATCCTTAAGATCCCCTTCCTGGGACTGATGGTCGAAACGCAGGCCCGCTGTCAGGTGAAAATTGTCGAAAAGGGTGTAGACGCCTTGACCGAAAACCGCACAGCCTGTGGAATCCGTTTCCGTGATGGGGTTCAAAAAGGTCATTTTTTTTGATGCAATATCATACTGATAATTGAAATCCGTTTTTTCAATGAATCCATACAGGCCGGCAAGCCATTCCAGGGGTCCCGACTGAAAAGAAATGCGAAATTCCTGACTGTATTGTTTCAGTTTGATTTTGGCGAATTCCAATTTTTCATTTTCGGGATCATGCCATAGGTCAGCGTCATTGACCTTGTCGAACTTCTGGTTCAGGGCGCTGGAAATGGACAAAACGCTGAACGCATTGCCGCCATATTTAACGCGCAAAACTTGACTGTTTCCGTTTTGCTTGAGATATTCATCTAAATCTTTTCGGACTTTGAAGGGCTCTGTGGCGTGGGGACCATCAATAAGTCTGTACCCGCCGCCGTGATCATCAAAATCCGAAATATCCGTAATCAAGGAGATGTCCCACGGATCATCCGGAGTCCATCTCAATGTGGCGCGACCGGCCGTATGGCGTAGATCAGCGGCGCGGTCATTTCCGTTATATTGGTTTTCCACGAATCCGTCCGAAGTTTTATATTGAAATGCCCCTCCCAGAAAAAGCTTGTCTTTGACCACGGGACCGCTGATGTTCGCAACCGTACGGAATGTATCGTAATTTCCATATTCGCCCAGAACCTTGCCGCGTAGATGATTGCCGGGTTGCCGGGTGATGAGGTTAATCACCCCGGATTCAGCGTTTCTGCCGTATAGTGTCCCCTGCGGCCCTTTTAAGACTTCGGCGCGTTCGAGGTCGAAAAATTCCATATTCTGCATGTAATGCAGGGGATAGCTTACATCATCCACATAATATCCGGCGGGTGAATAATTGCAGCCCTTGAAAGAAGATACGCCTCTGATCACCACGATATGTTCCGTGTAGCGGTTTTGCATGAATGTATTGGGTGAAAACCGCGTCAAGTCGAGGGTATTCTCAATTTTTGCATTTTCCAGATCCATCTCGGAAAAAATATCCATGCTGATGGGAACTTTCTGTGCATCTTCCTCTTTTTTTTGTGCGGTGACCGTAATGCCTTCCAGTTGTTCAATCTCCTGTTTTTCAGTAGACTCGCCATGTGCGGTCGAAGAAATCAGGACCGCAATAAGGAATATGACGGCTTGTTTTATGCAGCTACTTTTCATTAATAACGTCTCCTTTAGTTTAAAATGAGTTTTTCAGCTTTTTTTTCATTTTAGAACCTGCGTATTGAATGAGCGGCATTGAAGCGAGTTGAAACAAACTCCTTTAATCGAAGGTGTAAAATAATTTCGGCGCCGATAAGCCCCAGAATCATGAGGGCGCCGATACACACATAAAGCACAAACGTGCCGCAACAATCGCCCAAAGCGCCGAACAGGGGGCCTAGAAGGAGCGGCGGAAGGATGAAAACGCTGCTCAAAACGGCGAATCCGGTTCCGGACTGCGTTCCCGCGCTGGCTTTCATCATCAGTGTAAAACCCCATACGAAGATGCCTCCCAGGATTACGTTATCGGCAGCCAGAATCAGGGCGCCCTGCCACGGAGAAATCACTCCCGCCCATGCCGCCTGGATGGTAAATCCGGTCAAAACGAGGGATAGTGTACCGAAGGTTCGCAGGAAAACCGCCGGACCCACCCGATGAAAAAACCAACCCCACAAGAGGGTCCCCAGAAATCCGGCAGGATAACCGACCCGAATAAGCATTTTACCGATGTCGCCGGGGCTTAGTCCCAAATCTGTTAAAAACGGCATCCGCATCTGAAAACCGTTGAAGAAAAAAAGGGTCGGCAACAACAGGAAAAGGATTTGCCAGCCTGTTTGGGGTTTTTTCAAAAAAGCGGTTAAGCCGGACTTTGAGTTACTGCTTTCCGGTTTAGACGCTTCCCGGGTGTACAAAGATGGGATTTCTCGATGCAGCACAACCGGCAAACTCAGGAGCAAAATCGTTACCGCCAGCAAAATGCAGATGGTTTCCCATCCCAGGGTGTTCTGCAAAACGAGTGTAAGGCCCCCTCCCAGAAGCATCCCAACGGGCCTGGCGCCGGATTGGATGGTATTTCCCCAGGGCCTTTCTTCGGGCAACAAAATGTCTGTGGCATAACCGTCTACGGCGATGTCGTTTGTTGCCATGGCTGTATTGAAACAGAAGAGCAGCACGAACATAACGCCGAAAGAATGATCCGGTGGGGCCGATGACAGGGCAAAAAAAAGGCCTGCGCCAATCCATTGAAGGGGAAAGATCCAGGTTCTGCGTCTGCCCAGTCTCTTTACATGGAATCGGTCGATCCACGAGGCATAAAGGAATTTCAGCGCCCACGGCGCCTGCAGCAGGAAAAGAAAGCCGATAGACCGAAAACTTACCCCCTGGTGACGCAGGATTACGGGAAGGCAGGTGATAATGAATCCCACAGGAATCGTCTGGCATATGTACATGGATGTCAGCAACATTACTTTAAATGCGATGCTGTGCTTTTTGCTCTGAACTATTCCGTTGATTTCTTTATCCATTCCTTCCTCTTTCAATTAGAGAACTGATAGTATGTTGCATTTTGCTATTTAAATTTTAATTATCTAACTACATGAGCAAAAAAATATCTTCCCACCTGGAAGAATATTTATTTTCTAAATTTTAAAATTATAAACTGTAACCATGCCTGTATAGCAGAAGAATAGGAGAACCGTCTTTTCCCGGAGGCACTTTCTTTTGTCCTAAATGCATCGGCGCTGCCGATGTCCCTATGGAGTTGCATCACCAGCCGATTGAAACGCATTGTTTCGAATCAGGAATAAAGAAGTCCTTTTCGTTGTTGTCGGACCTTTCCACCCAAAATGTTTGCGCCATTCCAGATCTGGGGACATCTTACTTATTTTCGACAATATCTATAGGAATTAAGTAGGGTGTCCCCGGAATTACCGATCCCTTGATTAGAACACCCCCAAATGGAAATGTCGTCAAGCGACACTATTTTCTTTTAAGAAGACCTGATAATCTTTTCTCTACGGATTGTTTTCGGGGTCTGTCCGAAATGGGCGCGAAAGGCTTTTGTAAGATTGGCCTGATTATTGTAACCCACCGAAAAAGCCACCTCGGAAAGGGTTAAATCAGTTTGTTGAAGGAGGGATCTGGCCTTGGCGAGCCTGGCATTGCGAAGGACGTTGAATGCGGTGTTTCCATAGAGTTGTTTGAAACCCCGGTTGAGCTTGTTGCGGTTAATGCCCGCCAGTCGGCTCAAAACGGTGAGGCTCGGGGGATTATCCAGCCGGGCCAAAAGGGTATGGCGTGCCTCGCGTATCCGGTCCAGCTCTCGATGGCTCAATGCGGAAGCGTTCGTTTCCAGGCCGTTTTCCATCTCCGTCAATTTTAACGCCACCAACTCCAGGGCTTTGGCTTCGAGAAACAACCTACGGAGTTCTCCCCGGTAAGGGCATTCAAAAATCTGCCTCAGGACCAGATGGATATTTCCATTAAAGGGGCTTTGTCGAAAAAGCCGTTTTTCCGGTAAGGCCCGGCAAGAATTGATACCCAGGAGTTCCAAGCATTCGGGTGTTTTGCGAAACAGGTCTCGAAAGACGTGCGGGGTAAAATAGAGCGATACCCCCGCAACCCGTCCTCCCGGGGACTCGACAATTCCTCTTGTACGGGGCAAATAGGCCACCAAGACGTCCCCCGGCGATCTTTCCACCACCTCCCGGTTTTTGCCGCCGCCGTTAAGGGTCAACCGGATATTTTGGGAGAGGTTGAAAGAGAAACCAAGGGGCGCATGCTCAATTTCATAGGCCATCCGAAAGTTTCCGGGCCGGGTGTGATTAAAGATCATCATGCGGAGTCCGGGTCTGAGGGCGATATTTTCCGGTAAAAAGTCCCCGTTTTGTTTCGAACATTCAACAATGACGTTGGAACGGGAAGTTGAATTGAGGAATTTGGATGCCGTTATTGTTGCGCCGTCATTTTTTTCACCCGATCCGACTTGTTTCATTTTCAACCTCGAAAAAAGAAAGTCTTGCCGCCGACCATTACCAGGTCCCGGCCATGATATCCAACAGGCTGCCGATGGTTGTCCCGTTGTTCCGGACCACGTCCCCAAGGGGTTCATCCTGAGACCCGACAATGATGTTGCGCTCGGCCAGGCGTTTTAATGCGGTTTCCGCATTCCAACCCATGTACCTCGCGATGGTTCCAATGGGATATGTCGTGGACGTTCCATAGGGGGGCGAGCCGTACTGTTTTACGGTCGCCATTTTCAGATTCCGCGCAAAATCCATGATCTGCCCCATGGGAGAGGCTTCATAGCAGGCGCCCACACAAACATACCCCGTCAAAACCAGTGCAATGACCAGGGGTATGAACGGAATCTTGTCTCTACCCCGTTTTTTTAAATAGGATACCAGGAGTTTCCAGTTAAAATAGACGTGGACCGTCATGGCCAGGCAGAAAAGGATGCCGCTGTTCAGATGCAAAACACCCCAATAGTGTTTGGACAGCCCCATAAGTTGCCATGGGGAAAAATGGCCCACATGGCCGGGAGGTCCGATATAAAGGATGATGCTGGAAATCAACAGTATCAGACCGGAAAACGTAAGGGTGAGGGAGGTTGTTTTTTTGACCATTGTTCTCCTCTTCAAATGGATTAAGCGTGATGAATTTTGAATTGGATCATATAGTTGTATCCCAAATCCTTTAAACCGCGCTTATCGAATCCATATTTGGAAATCGAAACCTCCAGTTCTTCTGGCGACAGCCGCATATGTTTGGGTGGACCGAAAGGCTGGTCTTCTTTTTTGCACTCGATGACGGCCACACGGCCGTCGGGCTTCAGGACGCGGTGAATTTCGCTGAACAGGGTCTTTTCAATGTATGAAAGATTGAAGATATGGAGCACTGTTGACAGGAGACAGACGTCGATGGATTGATCATTAATGGGCAGGGGTTCGGTGATATCGGCGGTGATGGGCCTGATGTTGCCAAGCCCCCGGGCGGTTGCCTCTTTTTTTAAGCCGTCAACCATGTAGGCCCATTTGTCCATCGCGTAAACAATGCCTGAAACTCCAACCTTCCCGGCGGCTTGAATTGAATAGTCCCCTGGTCCACACCCTAAATCAAGAACAAAATCCCCCTGCTTCAACGCAAGGACATCAAAGACAACATCGGGGTCGTGCATCCAAAAACTGCTGGGACCCCGTCGGATCTTTCCATTGCCCTGATGGTGATGGTTGCATTCTTTTTTTCTCACGGGTTAAGCTCCTTTTTTCGGGAAGACGCCCCATGTGCCTTTCGACGGATCGCATTTTTCTCCGTCGCGGACGGCTGTGATTCCCCGACCTTCCACCTGATGGTAAGGACCGTTCGCGCACATGTAACACAGACCTTGTTTTTCCCCGCTATCGACTACCTTCGTGGACATGACCACTTCCCCGCAACCCGGGCATACAACGCTTTCGGTTATGGGGGCGTATTCCGGCAGATCGGGTCGGACCGTCTCGGCGATCATGAGTTGCTCAAGGGGCATTTGGATGAGCGCGAAGGCCGCTTCCCGCCCTTTTTCCTTAAATGCCGTTTCCTCTTCGGGAGTTCCTTGCCTGTTTTTAATGACCGTTTCCAAAAGGGGGTAGAACGCGGGAACCGCCCGATCGATGTGTGAACGAAAATCCGGCCGGACCCGGACGCGCACCCCCGTTTCCCTGCCGCGAACGGCAAAGGTGACGGCATGGCGCCCCAGATCCCGATACACCAGCGCGTTGTTGCCGAGGGTGCATCCCGACACCGCCTGCACCCCGTCCGCAAAGCAGGCGTTTATTTCGACGATGGCCATCAGATTTTCCAGTCCATCGGAAGAAATCGATTCGTCCCCGCCCAACCGCTGAAGCCCCAGAAGGGAGGCCATGACCCCCAGCGCGCTTCCCGGACAGAAGTGCCCATGGACCTCGGCCGTTTTGACCAGACATCGGGCGGCATCCTTGCGGTCTATGGCCCGGATGAAGTCGCTTCTTGGGTTTTGTTTCAGACGTGCGATTCTCCTTATCTCAAAGGATTGCGAATCGTCCGAGGCTTTTTTCTTTTCATTTTCGGTTGTTTCCATGATGACCTCTTAATTTTATGAACATATTTTTGCCTTGTGGGCTTTGTTATGCCTCTAAGCCGTCTTCTTCAATTTCCGCCATGAGTCGCCGCATCCATTCCGGAATCCGTACTTCCTTTTGAGGGTACCACTCCTTGACGTACGGTTTAATATCGATGACGGGGCTTCCATTGACGGCGTCGATGCCGGCCACTTCCAGAACGTTGTCCTTTCTTCCGCATAACCGAACCACGGTGGTGAGAACCGGGTTGGGCCGTGCCGGGCTGCAAGTGGAAAACAGACCGGTCAGGGGTATTTCCTTTCTGCCCATGGGATGCACCCGGGTGAGCGAGCGGCTTTTTTCGGGTGCCTTGTGCGCCCAGTACAGGATCACCAGATGCGAATAGGCCTCAATGTCCTCCAGGGTCCCGGCCAGCTCAGGGTTGATGATGATGTCCGATTTCATTTTTCGAATTTTACGAACCTGGGCCTTTACGGCCGCCATCCGCTCCTTCATTTCTATGCCCTCTTCTCCGGCCTTGAGAAAAGGTTCATCCATTTCGTTTCGGACAAAACCCACCGGTTTGAGTACGATGGGATCGTTATGCAATATTTCCATATGCTTTCTCCTTATTTTATGGACCAAACCCGTGTTCCGACGACCTACAAGTAGCAGAGGAAAGCGTCTATTTTGGTTTGATCATTTTCGTTTTTATTTCCGTCGAATGTCAGATTGAGAACCGGTTTTTTATTCTCAAAACCCCTGTGCAGAATGCCCAATGCGATGCCGGTGTTTTCATACATGGCCGTCGCGTTGACAATCCCCTGGATATTCGGCAAATCGCAGAGTATTTTGGCCTCTCGGTATCGTCCCTGGGCCCCGGCGTAGAAACCGACGGTTTTATCGGCAATGCCGATGAGGTCATCCATGCTTTCCTCAAAGGGGCTCTCGTCTCCCAGGCAACGGGATATCCTATTGATCTCTTGCCGGAAGTCTTCCAACCGTTGTCGCGCTGCCTGTTCCTTTTCTCCCGGATTCCGCGCCACATGGTCGCGCCATGTCAACCACATGCACTCGCTTAAGGGGCTGTAGACGACCCGGCGCCCGTTTTTTTCCAGATCCCTGAATAAAAAGTTGTTCAAGTAATCATTGTAAAGAAGAAAAGGCTCTCCCGCAGCAAATATCTTTTTTGAGTTTACTATGGTTTGCAGCTCCCTTTGTATTTTTTGTGCCGTATCTTCCAGATCTTCGATTTTAAAACTTTCGCCGCCCATGGCCGCCAGCACCCTTTCAAGGTATCCGTTTCTCAATTTCGGAGGGGCGATTCGAATCAGGTCTCCCGCCAGCAGGCCCAACCGGATTGATTTCATGTTGTCATGGGAGGCGAACAGAGCGTCTTCCAAAAAAGGCGCTATGATTTTTATATTTTCGTATCCGTTTTCGTCCAGTTTTGTTCTCAAATATCGATTGTATTGCCCGTGTACTTCCGCGCCTTCCGTTTGAGGGATCAAAATGGCGGCGTCATCATGGTTTTTCCGACCGCTGAGAAACGTGAGGATGTCTCCCAAAAGACCCGTGAGAGAAAAGTATTCATTGGTAAGAGCGAATTTCCGGCCCGCGTCGATGGAAGTTCCGTCCGTAAACGGCAGCACGCCGGCGGGGATGCCCTTGTTCGCGAGTATTTTTCCGAAAATAAAGGAATAGGGATAAAGGTTGGGTAAATACACCGTGGTGTTGCGTCTCAATCCGGTCAGGGAGGTATCGATATTCACTTTTTCCTGAACAACGTTTTTTAAATACGACGGCGAGTCGTCAATTTTTTTGGGCGGGGTCTTGCTCAGGCTGTTGACAAAGGCTTCCAGCCGGGTGATGACCCCCACATGGGAGGAATGTTCATCCACCTCTATGTTCAAGTAGGGTTTGTCTCCCATCATTTCCTTAAAGAAATGGGTGAGGACCGAATCCGGGCCGCATCCGTGATGGGTGAGCAGAATCCCGTAGAAATTGGGGTGATCTTTTATGAACAGTGCGGAATTGAGGATATGCTGGCCGAAAGGCCAGTACATATTGGGGTGTCTTTTGGAGATATCGCCTTCCGGCAGATAGTAGAAAGGCACTGCCTTGTATCCCATATCCATGAGCCTTCCGGGTATTTTCATATTTAATATCCGGTCGGCTATTCCGTAGATTTTCGATATGATGACGAAGGTTTTTTCCTTGGGATCGATTTCGCTGATAATGTCCTGCCCCTTTTTCTCGATTCTTTTTTCGAAAGCATGAAAAGACTGCATCCCCTTTTGAAGGGCGAAGGCTGTCTGTTCGGGGCTTTTCCCGAGCTGCCGTCCCAGGCCCATAAAACTTTTCATCATAAATTCCTTGCCGAAACTGAAGGCAATGGTGGGGGCCAGAAGCGTTATGCCTTTTGTTTTTAATTCCATGGCCTGGTTGACGATTTTGAAGGCCAGCTGCATATAGGCGCATCCGTAATTTTGCCTTGTGTGGGATCCCGGATGCTCCACCGTGAAAAGATCCGGAAAGAAAATGAAGTCGACCTTTTTTCGGATCAGTTCCGCAACATGACCGTTGATCAATTTGACGGGATAGCAGGTTTCATCCAGCGCGTATTCCTGTGCCCATTGGATGGTTTTTTCATGGGTCGGTTCGGACAACAAGACATTGAAGCCGAGCTCCCGAAAGAAAGCATTGAACATGGAGAACATGCCATAGGTGAAAAGCGCTCTCGGAATGCCCACTGTTTTTCTTTCGGGCGCCCGTGCGCCGTCGTATCCCTCGAAAATGAGATCGGCAATGGCATCATTAAATAGTTCGGCGCTGTCCTTACTTTCTCTATCATCCTCATCCTGATCACGACGGAGGATGTCCGTTTGGATATCGAACCCCCCGAAGCGCGTCCCGCCGGGATGCATCTCTTCCCGGGCCAGCATGGCAACCCCGTAGGCCCCGGTAACGCTGAAAAAGGGCGGAACCTCAATGGACTTTCCGGTCAGGGCCCTGAAGGCGTTGACGACTCCTTGATTGTAGGCAATGCCGCCCTGTAAAAAAACCCTTTCTCCGATACGTTTTTGCCCGACAACCCGGTTGAGGTAATTCTTGACAATAGAATAACAAAGCCCCGAGGCCATATCCTCCAGGCGGGCGCCCCTTGCCAGATGAGCCGCAACGCTGGTTTCCATGAAAACCGTGCATCGTTCTCCCAACGCAATAGGGTCGGAACCATCAAGGGCCATCCTGCCGAAATCCTGAATTGGAAGGTTGAATTTCACGGCCTGTTCTTCGATAAATGAACCGGTTCCCGCGGCACAGATTTTGTTCATTTGGAAATCCCTGACAACGCCGTTTTTCAGGCCGATGTATTTTGAATCCTGTCCTCCGATTTCAAATATGGTGTCCACGGCGGGGTCAAGGTGAACGGCGGCTTTGGCCTGACTCGTAATTTCGTCTTTGACCACATCGGCGCCCACCGCCTTTCCGATCATCAACCTGCCGGAGCCCGTTGCGCCGACCCCTGCGATTCTAATCCTGTTTCCGAATTCGTTGTTAATATTGTTCAATCCTTTTTGCACCGCCGCCAGGGGTTTGCCCAGGGTCCTCAGGTATTGGAACGAAACCATGCGATTCTTTTGATCCACGAGAACCAAATTGGTGCTGGTTGACCCCACATCGATACCCAGCCAGCATACCAGAACGTCAGGCCCGGAATTGATGGGCTCAAAATCATGCTTTCCCGAAGCGTCGTCTTCGCCAAAGGGCAACAGATTCGGCAATGGCGCCTTTGAACGGTCCTCCTCAAAGAAAACATTATTTTGTTCCAAGGCGTTGAGCAATTCATCCGTATTCAAGGCGAATTTTCCATGATTCGCCATGACGGCGGCCCCCAGTGCGCCGATAACGGCAAAATGTTCGGGGACAATGAGTTGTTCCTCTCCCAACTTGAGTATTTGTTTAAAGGCTTTGACAATGGCCCGATTATGGGCAACCCCCCCCACAAACAAGATGGGCTTTTTCATGGGGAGTTTTCGCATGACCGATCCCCGGTAATTTCTGACCATGGCATGGGCCAACCCCCATAAAATATCCTCAACCGGAACCCCTTCCTGCTGGTGGTGGGTGATGTCCGTCTTGGCAAATACGCTGCACCTCCCTGCGATTCGGGGGATGGTTGCGGCTTTTTCCGCATACGAAGCGTAGTCTTCCAACTTCAATTTCAATCGGGAAACCTGTTCTTCCAGAAACGAACCGGTACCGGCGGAACAGTTGGAATTCATGGAAATCTTGATGCCCGACTTGTCTTCGGCGCCGAAATCGCTGATGTATTTTGCGCTCTGCCCTCCGATTTCGATAATGGATTTACAGGTGTTGTTTTCAGCAATAGCCCCTTCCACAATGGCCGTGGCCTCGTTCACAAACGTGATATTGCTTTTCTTAGAGAGGCCTCTGCCGCCGCTGCCGGTAACGGCCCCCCGCCGTATCTTTCCGGCTTCAGGGTGTCTCAAAAGATCTTCGATGGCGGAGCCCAGGGTTTCCCTGATGTTGCCCCTATGCAATTTATAGACGTGATATATTATCCTGTTGTCGCTGTCGATCAACGCCAATTTGATGGATGAATATCCGATATCCAATCCCAGACTGAGCATGGTGTCGTCTCCTTAAAATACTCCCGTAACCTCTTAAAAACTGTAGCGGATGGCCGCATATACATTGCTGTTGTTTTCGAACTGGGAAAAAAAAGTATGTTCGTCGCTGCCGAAGAAGAAATTCCCCCCGATCTCCATTCCGATCTGGTCCGTGTATTTGTAGTGGATCTTCGGCATCAGGTAGGCATCTTGATCGCTGGGGGAGTAATAGGCATTGAGGGTCAGTTCCAGGTTCTGGTTCATCAGCAGTTTTGTCAGCTGCAGCGTGATGACATGCCTTATATGATCCTTGGCGGTACTTCCCTGGATGCCCTTTTTGTAATCGCCGTAATCGAGCATCTGTTCCACATAGTATTGCAGACTTCCGTTAAAATCTTTTGCGATCTCCTGGGTATATCCCGCAAGATACCGAATTTCGGAATTTCGTATAGCTGGATTGTCGCCGTCCGCGTCATCCGTTGAATCATAATAGGCCAGTTCGATGTTTCCGATGCCGGGTCCCACGTTCCCCCGGACACTGGCGCCGTAAACATTTAGCCCCGGAAAAAGTGCGATGCCCGCAGGTGTCTGTCCGGCTGGGTTTTTCCAGAATCCCCAATAGCCGTAGAGGGCATATTCAAACCCGTGCATGTTTCGGTATATGCGAACTGCGATTTCATCGTCCCTGAACCAACGGTCGGGCGTATCTGTGACCACGATGGCATCCCGGCCCACGATCCGGTGCAGGGCGCCGCTCCAATAGGAGAGATATTCGCCGTTCACAAAGCGGTCCGGGTCGAACTTGGGGGTGTACACCAAGTCCATACAGGCAATCTTTTCCGAAAAAATGCTGAATTTGGCCGCATCCGAGGGGGCCTTGAGATACTCACTGTCCCGTCCGATAAAAAAAGACTGCCAGTCCTTGGGGAACAGGTCGTTTAAAAAGACCAGGTCCCCCGTTCCCCAGGTGAGGATCTGGCGGCCGATTTTTACGTCCAGGAAATCGCTGGGCCTTGAAAAGATAAAGGCCTCGCGGGTATCGTACTCGAACCTTTCAAGAACGCCGTCGGCCCAACCGTCCCCCTTGTATTTGAATTCCGCCCAGTCGGTGTAGGTGAAAAGCTCCACCTGTGCCCGGGCTTCCATGACGGAAATATCCTTTTCATAAGCGTCGTATTGGGTGCGCATGCCCCCTCGCAGTTCAAGAAAACCGTTGAATTCAACGGGCGCAAAATGGTTCCAAAGATCGCCGTCCTCCGTTTCCCCGGCATGAAGCCATGAAAGCGGGATCAGGGTCCATATAAAAATTGCCAGGACAGGTTTTTTAAAAGTCTTCATGTTCCTATCGCATGGCCTCCCTGGGCGGCCTTCTCAGATAGCGTTCGGAAAAAATAGAGTCCTTTATCCCGATGTTGTACCGGATATTGGAAAATGTCATGATGGTTTTGGAGCCGCTTTCCATATCCTCGGCAATGGACTCGACCACCGTCGGGTAGACCACTTTTTTTCCGTCTTCCCCGGCTTCGATTTCTTCGATTTTGGTGGACTTGATAACGCGATAAGGGCGACCGTCTTTCCGGAAATATTCTATTTTCATGGGAATGAAAGTGTTTTTGTCCAGATAGGCATTGTAGTGCCCGAATTCCACGTCGTCGGGCTGTTTCGGCGTGTTTTTGACCACATAATGCGCATCCGTTGTCTCAATCAATTCATGAACGTCCGCCTCCACATTGCGGCCGGATATGTCCTCATACAGAAAATCCGATCCCGCGAAGCTGGTGCGTTTGTCGCCCCCGGCGATCCGTTTCACCAGATCCAGGCTGGGCATGTAGAGCCAGCGATCGTCTTCCTTGTCCGGTTCCGCATGTTTGTGCACCATGAAGATCATCTTTCGAACATCCGCCGGCGCCTGAAAATAGACGAAGTATTTTTGATCTCCGTCCGCATCTCCGACGTCTTTTCGAAGCATGTTCAATTCCCGTTTTCGCTCGCGGCCCTGTTTGTCCATAATCACCATTTTCACCTTGCCTTTGCTGTCGTGCCCCTGATACAGGGCCGCATGGTTGGCTTTTCCAATGATTTCATCCGCCGACATGGGTTCAGGGGATTTTTCCGCCAAAGTCCAGGGGGGCAGGGCAAACAACACAACCGTCATCATGAATAAAATGCCATTGATCTTTTTCATTTTTTCCCTCCGTTTGTTTTGAAGTTTACGATTTATCAAAATCTTGGTTTTGATGATTGAATTTCTTGAAGAACCATTTTTCGCACAGGGTCAGTATGGACGGCAGGACCAACAACGTGATAATCCCTGAAAGACTCATGATGGTAAAGAGCATCACGCCCATGGTCTTGTATGGGATCAAGGGCGCCGTCAAAAGCGGCAGAAATCCGATGGCGATGACCAGCACGTTTCGGCTGATGGCCCGGGCCGGCTCCCCGAACATGGGGGAAATGACGTCTTTCCAGGCCCCCTTTTCCCCGTATTTGACGCGGGATCGTTGGAGAAAATGAATGGCGAAATCGACGGCCATGCCCAGCGCCAGAGCGCCCAGCACCGCAATGGGCAGATCGTAATCTTTTCCCGTGAGCCCCACGATGCCGTAAATGGCCACAATGGTGATGGTCAAAGGCGCCATGCACAAAAGCCCCCACAGCAATGAACGAAACAGCACGGCCATCATGATAAAGACGATGACAAAGCTGCCCAGAAGGGACTTGATCATGCCCGAGATGAGGATGCCCTCCATCACGTGATTGATATAGTGCAGTCCGGCCCAGCGATACATCAGTTGGGCGGGCGGTTCATGGGCTTCCATGTATGCATCCACTTCGTTTACGACCGCCCTCATGTCCATGCTGTTGCCGGTGGTCATCTGGACCCAAATATTGGCCTGCATATAGTCCGGGGTCGTCATATGCCATAAATCCTGCGGCCGGTGTCCCTGCTGGAATTGCAGAAAGCACTCCGCAACGCCTTGGGACGTTTCCGGTATGCGGAAGTTTTCGGGTTTTCCGTCAATGAGCTCCTGATTGACCTTGCAAACCACATCGGCGATGGAGGTCGTTTTCCCCACCAGTCCCGAATCATCAAGATGTTTTTGAAGGGCTGCCATGTATGCCAGCACTTCCGGACGTTTGAACACTTTTAGGCTTTCTTTTTGAACGCCGATGAAGGCGCGAAGTTCCTGAAAAGCGTCATAGTCGTCGTCCGGAGCGGTTTCGGCCAGGGCGTCAATATGCCCCATGAGCGCATTGAGATAATTATCATACGGCAAATCATCTTCATTCAACCGCTGCAAATCTTCCCGGATGCTTCCGGCGAGATCCGGAGCACGGGTAAATTCCGCCTTGATGTCATTTGCAAATTCCGCCATCCGTTTCCCCAATGTTTCTATGTCCCGGGATGTTGTGTCCCCCGGTTTTTCTCCTTGCAGGATCAGGTAGGCGGCATAGGTGCCGTCCAGATGTTTGTTGAAAGCGACATCCGCTTTGCGGATGGGGTGGCTGCCCGTGAACCGCTTGGCGTAATTGTCGTTGACTCTGATTTGGGTAATGCCCCATACGGCGATGCCGATTAAAACGGCCAATAAAAACAGAACCGATTTTGCGCGATGATAGGTCAACCCTCCCGTGGCCCTCAGCAATCGGGTCAACCCGTTTTCTTTTTCGGTTCCGTGGGCGGACATGCCGAAGTTTTTTAATTTTCGTTCGGGAATCATCATGATATAGGCGGGAACGAATACGACCGTATAAAGCCATGCGATCATGACGCCGATGCTGAGATACGCACCGAAGATCCGCATCGGCGGTATGGAAGTGAAGGTCAGCGAAAAAAAGCCGGCGGCCGTCGTGAGAGAGGTATACAAAATGGGAATGAAAAGGGTGTGCATCACTTCCCGGATGCTCTCTTTGCGGCCCTTTTCCCGGGTGTAAATATCAAAAAATTCCGAAAGAATATGGATGGAACTCACCACGCCGATGCACATGAGGAAAATGGGAATCATGGAACTCATGATATGAACCGGAAAACCCGATGCGATTAAAAGCCCCATGGTGGTGATCACCGAAAACATAGCAATAATCATGGGCAGGATGATCAGCCGCAATTTACGAAAAAAGAACCACAGAAGGGCGAATATGACCGCCATGGACAGGGCGCTTCCCACCCCCATTTGGGAAAACATCTCCACGCCGATGGCCACCTCCGCCACCGGCAGACCGGCGATGTGATACGCTTCCCGGCCGCCCAGTTCCGCTGTTTTTTGCTGTAATTCGTTGTAAATCCTGTAACTCAGGTGTTTGTCGGTGAGCGGCAGATAGATGCACATGGCCTTGCCGTCTTCCGAGAACATCCTCCCCTTGAGCAGGGGATTGCTGAAGGCCTTGTCCCGGATGGCCAGGGCCTCTTCCCTGGTTTTGGGCGGTTTGCTCATGAGCCATTCGAACCGGATCACGCCGGGGCCGCCCTGGCTCATGTGATCCGTTAACGACGGCCCCACCATATCCGCTTCGATGACGCCCGTAAAAGCCCCGGGATTTTTTTCATCGGGCCACCGAAGGGTTTTGGCGAATTCGGTTAGCTCATAAATTCTGGAGAGGGTCTCCGGATTGTAAACGCCGTCTGGATCATGTTCGTTTACAACGCCCACCACTACGATTTCACTGAGAGAAAACGTTTTTTTAGTTTGATTGTGGAATACGCGGTGGGGTTCGTCTATGGGGAGCATGTTCTCGGGATCGGTGTCGATTACCACCCACGGGAAAAACATGGCCGCCGCAAGGGTTAGCAGTACCATAAACAGGGTTGCCTGTTTGTAATGATTGATCGAAAAATCAATAATTTTGTTTCTTAAGGATTTCATTTTTTTCTCCGATAATTAAAGGCTCTTTTAAACGCATGGGTTTTCAGGAAAAACCATGCGGCTTGTTGCGCAAATCATTTTGGACCAAGGGCTTAACCCAGAAAAACCGTTAAAATAACGGTGCCGTAACTATCCTGATTGCCGGAAACGGTGTTTTTGAAACAGAACGCGCCGACGATGTTGTGATATATACATGAAAGAGCGAATTTTCCGTACCCCAATACCAACCCGAGGGAAAGATTGGAAAACCAGCGGTCTCTGTCGCCGCTTCGGCTGTCGACAAAGGTATTTCCATCCGTCGGGAGCCACCTGAGGACGCCGAAAAACCGTGGTTCCAGAAATGCGTAACAGCGGAAATTGTTGCCGGCGGGCGAGAGTCCGGCGAGGGATGCCGCTTCTCCTAAAATCGGCATGGATGAGTAGGTATCCGGAAGATTGCAACCGATTCTCGCCGTCAAACCGATGTTGGCGCCCGTGTAGTAATTACCGAGCCCTCCGCCTCCGTTTGCCGTCAAATCAAAACCGAAATGATCCAAAGGGGCATTTCGGACCAGGCGACGACCGTATTGATAAAAGAGGTTTACGATGGGCTCATTCCGAAGCTGCGTGTCCCACCCCCGGGGCGCCGGGGAGTCGATGATTTCGTGAAAGCGTGTTTGAACGTATTCGGCCCCGGAAGCCGGGCCCACCACCCCGAGTCGAAGATTGAATTGATGGCTCGACCCGGGCCCGATGGATATGATTGAATTATCCAGATACAGAATGCCGGCATATGGATGGTCGTTTTTCGGGGGATCGGGCATGGTAATGTCCTCTGCCGTGTAGATCTCCATGCCAAGGGTAAACTGCAGATACTTTTTATAGGTTGAATTTTTGACTGTTGGAATAAAGGCGAGAAGGTTTCCTATTTTTGCATATGGATGACTCGGTCCAAAGGCATTGATATCCGCCGAAGTCCAAGCCAGACCAAATCCGCTGGTATACCGACTGTCGTTGCCTGCAAAATAGTCGTTTCCGAACAGGATCGACAAGGCGTCTTCATGGGTTTCGGGGTGAGTTTGATGTTTTGATTCAGTATCCGCCCATGTCGTTTTTTCGGCCAATGCTGATCCGGAAGCGGTTTCATGCGTATGCATGCTTTGCGTTCCCGCATATAAAAGGTTGGAACTGAAGAGCAGGTTGAAAAAAAGGAGTGCGCCATATTTTGAGGCGCGTTGATATGTGGAGTTCATGATTTTCATTTTGAGCATCCGTTATCATTGTGCGATAGGTTTTGAAGATCGCCCCCATCTCCTTTGTTTTCCAGCCATTCCATCCATATGGAGTGGTTTGCGGTTCCGTATTCATCCAATAAATTTGCAAGACGCAATCCGAGTGCGCTTTCAAGGACTTGCGGTTTACGACCGGTCCAATGAATATGAATGATTACTTCGGTGTCCAATCGCGGATGACGGTAGACTCTGAGGGTTGAAAGGTTCCGATCATTTTCGATGGCCTTTATGGGTTCCGCAAGATCGTTCAAAAGCGTTTCAAAGTGGGGATGGATCGTTCGCAAATGGATAATTTCGAGCCATTTCATGACCAACTCCCTTTGTACGTTGCATGGATTTAGGCTGTGTTGTTTTCCTTCGGGCATAGCTTAAACCGTGCCGAAA
The DNA here is from genome assembly GCA_963662465.1 of Desulfatiglandales bacterium. Classification (GTDB taxonomy): domain Bacteria; phylum Desulfobacterota; class DSM-4660; order Desulfatiglandales; family Desulfatiglandaceae; genus NaphS2. Next base: position 4,351,914 of record OY759599.1, on the reverse strand, counting down.
GTTTTTCTCTATTGATATCAAACGGATATGTTTTTGAAGATTGTTTTTGCTTTCGAATGCGGTAAATTAGTTTCCATATTTGGCAGCTCATACTAATATTTGTCTAATACGACAATTTATGTGGCGGGCGATCAGAGGGTTTTAGGGCAATTGAAAAGAGGCATCACATGACCATAGATGAAAAGGATTTTTTTCAACAGGCAACCCTGCGTATTTGCGGGAGCCTGGAAATTGAGCAGGCCATGAGGCAATGCTTTTTGTATTTGAAGGATTTTATGCCCATTGACGGCATGACCATGAACCGTTACGATCCGGCGCTTTTCGCCATCCGTTGTGTGGCCGGGGTGAGTGCCGGCGGCGCGCAAAAAATGAACCGGATCATCCCACTGCCCCAACATCTGGGAGATTCCATGATGAACCGGGAAGAGGGGGCGCAACGGGTGGTGATCATCAACCGCCCTGACCGGGAGCCGGTTCGCCGCCTTGTGTGGGCCGCCCTTGAGATGGACCATTCATCGGTGATAATTCTGCATCTGAGCATTGGGGGAAAGCCCCTGGGAGGGGTGGTCATTTGGGCTTCGGGATATGACCGGTATGCCGAAGACCACGGGCGATTGCTGGGATTGCTGCATGATCCCTTTGCCATTGCCGCCGCCAACACCCATAAGCATGAGGAGCTCCTGCGCCTGAAGGATCTCCTGAACGAGGACAACCGCTATCTCAAAAACGAACTTCGGCAGCTGACAGGCAATACCATCATCGGTGCGGAGTTCGGATTAAAAGACGTCATGGAGATGGTCCGTCAAGCGGCGCCCCGTGAAACACCGGTGCTTCTTCTGGGCGAAACCGGAGTGGGCAAGGAGGTCATCGCCAACGCCGTACACTTTTCTTCCCCCCGCAAAGACGGTCCTTTCATCAAGGTCAACTGCGGCGCCATTCCCGACACCCTATTGGACAGTGAGCTGTTCGGCCATGAAAAAGGCGCTTTTACCGGGGCCGTTTCAAGAAAGCGGGGCCGTTTTGAGCGGGCCCATCGGGGAACCATATTTCTGGACGAAATCGGGGAGCTGCCCATTCAGGCCCAAATACGACTGTTGCGGGTGCTGCAGCAAAAGGAAGTTGAGCGGGTTGGTGGAACCGAAACCCTTTCCCTGGATATTCGCATTATTGCCGCCACACATCAAAACCTTGAAAACATGGTGGCCGCCGGCACATTCAGGGAAGATTTGTGGTACCGGCTGAGCGTGTTTCCCATTTTTATTCCGCCATTGCGGCAAAGAAAGGCGGATATCCCCAACCTGGTGGACTATTTTTTGAGACGGAAATCCGGGGAACTCAAGATAAAGACCGTCCCGCCTTTGGCCTCCGGCGCCATGGACCGCCTGACCGCCTGCCGTTGGAAGGGAAATGTGCGGGAACTGGAAAATGTTGTGGAGCGCGCTTTGATCCGGTATCGGGGCGGTCTCCTGTCATTTGACCCTTACGTTTTTTCACCGGAAGTCGAATCCGATGCCATGACGCTTCCGGAGCACGGCCCGCTCCGATTGGATGAACTTATATCCCGACACATTGAAAACATATTGAGAAAGACCAAGGGACGTATCAACGGCCCGGAAGGGGCCGCGGAATTGCTGGGCATCCATCCCAGCACCCTGAGAAACCGGATGAAAAAGCTGGGGATTCCTTACGGACGTGGGAAACAGGGAGCCTGAGGTGAAATAATTGATCGTATTTCGATAAATTATTGTTGACAAACGGTAATTTTTTCGGCATGCTGCATTTCAACTCGAAAACATTCAGACTGGAGGACCCGTTATGGAAAACGTACTAAAGATCAAGAGAATTAGTAAAAAATTCTATTTGCTATTTTCTTTCATGCTATTCATAATACCATTATGTTATATATTGTATTGGGTGTTCATTAACCATTTGCCGAATTCCCTTATCGAAATCAACAACCGTTCATTTCCTTTAACTCCGCATAAATTGTCGTCTGGATTACAGATTTTTGGTCTTGTCGCAAGTCTATTTCCTTTGTTGGCAATAACTTACGGGATCTTAAACATTCGTAAAATATTCTCATTTTATAAAGAGGGCGTCATTTTTTCCTTTGAACATGTCAGGCTCTTTAGGAATATCGCCAAAGCACTTGTGTTTTGGGTTTTTTCGTCAATGCTGTATGAATCAGCCAAAAGCGTCATTTTTTCAGCGGACAATCCGGGCGGCATGTTTCTTAACGTTGGGCTTAGCTCGGCTGAAACGGCGATACTGATGGTAGCCGGGATTGCTTTCGTTATTGCGTGGGTGATGGATGAAGGACGAATCTTAAACGAAGAAAAAGAACTGACCATTTAACCGGAGTGCTATGTCAATCATTATAAATCTGGATGTGGTTCTGGCAAAGCGCAAAATGAAATCGATTGAACTTGCGAAATTGGTCGGGATCACCGAACAGAATCTATCGGTACTGAAAACCGGAAAAGCCAAAGCGATTCGCTTTTCCACCTTGGATGCCATATGCAAAGCCCTTGACTGCCGACCGGGAGATATTCTTGAATATGAGGAAAATCATGAAGACTAGTATTGCCCTTTGCGCATTGATATTTTGTGTCGCGCCCATGCTGCTTCCGCTTGCCGTTGCGCCCTCTTTTTCAGCGGAACCCAAAAAACTCGCGATTCTTCCTTTCACCATGAATTCCGATCGCGACCTCGGTTTTTTTCGCGAAGGCATCATGGATATGTTGACCTCTAGGCTTGCTTGGAAAGACAAACTGAACATCCTTGAAAAAGGCCTCGTCAAAAAGGCGGTGGCTGCCGTGCCGGGGCCCATGAATAAGGCCGAAGCCCTGAAAATCGGCAAGGCCCTGGGGGCTGAATATGTTATTTTTGGGAGTCTCACCGTATTCGGGGAGAATGTCAGTTTGGATGCTGAAATTTTGGATATAAACCAATCGAAAGTGCTGCTCACCGCCTACGATCAATCAAAGGGAGAGGACGGGATCATTTTCACGGTCAACCGGTTCGCCGAGAACATCAACGCCGGGATTATGGGAAAGGACATCCCCGCCCGGGAACGGAAATCCGGTGAGTTTGCACGGCCGGAACGCGATACCGGCGCACTGATCAGCGTCGGAAAAAACGTGGATGCCTCCCACAAAAAACCCTTTTTCGTACGTCGTTTCAAATTTGAAATCAGAGGGCTGGATGTGGGGGACCTGGACGGAGACGGCAAAAACGAACTGGTCTTGATCGACAAAACAAATGTTTTTGTTTACAAATGGCAAAAGAAAGGCCCCTCTCTTTTCAGCACCATTGAAGGCAGTTGGTCCCCCGATTACATCTGCATGAATGTGGCCGATATGGACGGCAACGGCAAGGCTGAGATTTATGTCTGCAATCTCACCGCAACCAATGCCGGTTCCCTGGTTTTTGAGTGGGACGGTTCCGAATTTAAGAAGATTATTCACGTTCAGTCGTGGCTCATTCGCGTCGTGGATTTTCCGGGCAAGGGGAATGTGGTTTTGGGGCAGAAACGGAGCGCCGAAGGAAATTATATGGGCGACGTTCACTTTTTAAAACGCCGGGGAGACGATCTCGTTTCAGCAGGTGTACTTACTCTTCCCCGCTTCGGCAATGTATTCAATTTTGTGCAGTGCGATTTTTCTGGAAACGGCTCTTTTTTTACGATTTTGCTCGATCCCTGGGAGTATCTGCGTGTCTGCGATCCTGCGGGCCAGCAGTTGTGGAAAAGCGACGATTTTTTTGGTGGAAGCCTTATTCATATGGCATACATGGATCCGGATGTAAATTGCATGGCCGATACGGCTAAAAAGCTTTTTATTGCATCCCCCATCTTCACCTGCGATGTCAACGGAGACGGAAAAAGGGAAGTGGTCATCTGTAAAAACGATTCCAAATCCGCCAGGATATTTGAGGATTTTCGTTGGTTCGGAAGTGGCCGTGTTCATTTCATGGACTGGGATGAAGCGGGCCTGGTTTCAAAATGGACCTCCCAAAAACTTTCCGGAACGGTTGTGGGTTACCAAGTGGCCGATATTGATAACGACGGCCTGAAAGAACTGGTAGCGGCCAATGTGACCAGTGGTTTCATTGCGGGATCGGCTAAGAGCAGGGTTGTGGCGTACGATTTGGAATAGACGCACAATAATGCCGATATTGCCATGAAAATACATCGCGGGAGCCTGTTGTGAGAGAGGCTTGCAGCCATGATTATCGCGGCTGAAATTGCTCCCGCAGGTTCATCATTCCAAAATAACGCACCTGCGATTTCGGCTGAAACAATGGTCAAGATCAAAAGTGAAAATAAACGCTATGAAGAAAAAAATATTGACTTTCAACCTTTTGATCGCTTTGTTTTTGATTTATTTTATTGTTATTTTTTTCAATGGGTGCGTTATCTGTCAAAGGTGGTCAATTATCCCGGTGAAAAAAACAGTAACCGCTAACGATGGTTATCCCTTGATATCTTATGCATTGAAAATTGAGCCGAATATATTTAAGGGGAAATCTCCAAAGATTATGCTTTTTTATATTCAAGGTGCGGAATATGATACGGTACTTTCCAAGGTGGGCGTTCTTGCCGGTTCAACGGCGATTGGCGCTTCGGTTGTTGTATTGGAAGGCAGAGGCATTGATGAAGATCGAAATATTGATGTGGATGAATGTTATGGATATTCCATGAAGGAAATTCGGATTGATGATCATTTAAAGGTTATCAATGAATATCTAAAAGATATCGATTCCAATATCCCGGTTTTAATTATGGCTGAGGGCGAGGGAGGATATATCGCATCGGTTGTTGCAACAAGAGAAAAGAGGGTGACGCACTTGATTCTTTTAGGCAGCGGGGGTGGATGGCGCCGGGCAAAAGAGTTTGAGTTCTTTTTGTCAAAAAGAAGCGGATATTTTGGCATTCACAACCTGGAAGAACTGAATTCAATATTTGAAGACATAAAGGCGCAACCGGATTCCATGAAAATGTGGGCAGGCCATCCTTACGTCATGTGGAGTTTTTATCTCTGGAAACGGCCCATGGATTATCTGGAAAAACTCGACATCCCTATATTTGTTGCGCATGGCGATAAAGATGAGAATATCCCTGTTGAAAGCGCACGCGCTGTACAGAATAGATTCGAAAAGCTGGGCAAGGATAATCTTACGTATAAAGAGTATCAAAACATGGGCCATTATTTCGTCAATTTAAGCGACGGGCTCCTCATGAGCCCACTGATTGAGGTTGATATTTTAGAATGGATGGAAGAGCATCAAATCTTGTCGAATAGCCAAAAAACCGGGTTTGAGAAGAGGGTCAAGAACGCACACCCCGAGTTTTTTGATTGATGCCGATTGTGGGGAGTGCTCCCAACTTCTCCTATATGAACGGAGGAAGTCAGGACCAAGCCCAATTTTTTCATTATACCATCCTGGCGATTTCAGCCGCATGGAGGATTGCGTAGTGTCCGTTGCTCGGCATGACATAGCAGTCGCCGATTGGATAGACTTCCGGCGCTACGTCCTTGATGGCTTCGCTGATCGGGTCATGAGAGCGGACCCCGGCGGCCATAACGATGGTGTCGAACTTGCCCAGACTCTCCCTATTCCCTTCCCGGCGGACGAATACCTCACCCGATGCGCCGATCTCTTCGACCAGCCTGTTGGTTTGGATTTGGACGCCATACCCGGCCAGGCTCTTGTTCAGCCAGACCATCCGTGCAGGAACCGCATCCATGGCGATCATGTGCATGGCTTCGACTACAGTCACCTTTTTTCCCTTGGCGCCAAGATAATTTGCGGTCTCTGCGCCGGTTTTTCCGCCTCCGATAACGGCCGCTGTTTCGCCCGGATCAACCTTCCCTGAAAGCACGTCGTGGGCTGTAACCACCTTGTCTCCGTCCGCTCCCGGGATGTTAAGGATAATCGGAACGCTGCCGGTAGCCACCAAAACAACGTCCGGGGCCATGTCTTTGACCATCTCCCGGGTTACTTCGCAACTTGTTTTTACCGTGATGTTCGGGATCTTTTCGATCCGGCCTACGCGCCAATCCACCACCCAACTGAAATCTCCCTTGCCGGGAGGCACTGCTGCCAGTATCCACTGCCCGCCGAGTACATCATCTTTTTCGCAGAGTGTGACCTCATGGCCCCTGAGTCCGGCTGTCATAGCGGCCTCCAGCCCGGCCGGACCGCCTCCGATCACGAGTACCTTTTTGGAAATATCGGCCTTCTTAATTTGCATCTGCTTTTCCCTGCCTGCTTCAACGTTTACAAGGCAGTCGGAAAAACCGGCGCCCATTTGGGTGCCGATACATCCCTGCAAGCAACCGATGCATTTTCTGATGTCTTCCGCTCTGCCTTCGGCGGCCTTGTTGACCCAGTCCGGGTCTGCGATCAGGCCCCGTCCCAAGGCCACCAGGTCGGCTTTGCCCGCCCTCAGGATATCTTCGCCCGTCCGGGGGTCCAGTATCCGTTGCACGCTGATGACCGGAATGTTCACTGCTGCTTTGACCTTCGCCACCTGATCGACGATCGGCGTGTAGCCGTCCTCGGCGATGGGCATCATCATGCTCCAGTAAGCGGGAGCAACGCCGCGCCCGGCGGTTACATGCAGGCCATCGACCCCTGCCTGTTCAAGCGCTCCAGCGATGGCCGTTGCGTCCTCTACGTCGATGCCGCCGCCCTCCCCTTCGGTAGCCACCATGCGAAAGATGATCGGAAAATCCGGGCCGACCGCAACTCTGACTTTTTCAACAATTTCCAGAGGGAAGCGCATTCTGTTTTCGAAGCTCCCGCCGTACTCGTCCGTGCGCTTGTTAAAGTAGGGCGAATAGAATTGCTGTATCAGGAAGCCCTGCGCGCCGTTGATCTCCACAGCATCTGCGCCGGCCTTCTTGGCCCTCCCGGCGCCTGCGGCGAATTGGTCGCCAACGGCTTGAATGTCTTCCAGGGTCATGGCTTTGGCGCCCATGGTCGTTTTGCTGAAATCCACGCCCTTATACCCCATTTGGAGAGGGCCGAAAACGCCTCCGACCGGGGAAATGAGCCGCTTCCTTTTTGTGTAGAAGCTGAACGCTTCCAAGCCTGCGTGCATGAGGTGAACCGCCAGCTTGGCGCCGGCGGCATGAACGGAATCGGCCAGGGCCGCAAAACCGGGGATATACCGGTCGTTATGGATGGAGTTCATTCCGGGCATCATGCTGCCGTCTCTGGAAACGGCTGATACTCCGGTTATGATCAAGCCCGTGCCGCCTTGGGCGATCCTGGTGTAGAAGGTGATCATACGATCAGACAGGGTGTCGTCCTTGTTGCCCAGGCTGGTTCCCATGGGCGCCAACGCGACCCTGTTTTTTAATTTCATGGAACCGATATTGACCGGCTCGAAGAGTTTCGCATAACTTGTTTGCATTGCATTTATCCCTTCCGTGTTTTATGGGTTCGGTTGATGGTGGGGGAATGGCGCAGTCCTGCGCTAATTGAAAACTATGCCCACGGGAGACTCTTTTCCAAAAAGCGCCAGGCTTACCAGCCCTTCCACCTGAACCGGGGTCATCCCCGCCTCCCGCGCTACCGGAGCAATGGCCGCGTAGCAGTTTGGGCACATCGTGACCATATACTCGGCGCCGGCCGCTTTGGCGTCTGCCACATTCTTGAGTACGAGTTCGTCGGAATAGTCCGCATCCGCATGGATGTCTCCGCTGTAGAAGCCGAAATACCCGGGGGCGCCGCAGCAAAGGTCTTCCCCTTGGTCGTAGCGCCGTTGGACCCGAGTAACCCCGATCAGGCTGAAGAGCGTGTTGAGCAGTTCGTTCCTGTCGCCGCCGTAGCGCGCCGAACACGGCAACTGGACTGCTGCGGCGACGTCCAACGGGCTTACCGGCTCTTCCTTGACCCTGCGCACCAGCCATTCCAGCAACGACACGGGTTTAAACTTTATCGCCAGACCCTTTTTACGCGCTTGCTCAAGGCCGCACAGGTTCTCGTCGTGATAGAAGATAATTTCGTCCGCCGGCAGAGCGTTCAGGGCAGCCACCGCCTGTTCCACGTAAGGCCGGGTTGTGCCGGGATCTTTGTCGCCGCGGATCATGTCGTGCCCAAGGGAATACATGCCGCCGCAGATCACGTTCATGCCTGCGAAAAGCTTGCTCGTGTGGAACAGGCTGGGATTGGTTTTTTCCATGATTCCCACATTGAGCCACGGCGCATCCAGCGTTGTTTTGCGAATGTAGTTCCGCGTGCCTTTAACAAAGAAATTATTGACGATGATATCAATGTTCGTTTTCAGCGATTCATCCATCGTTTCCGTAATATTTGACATCGAGTATTCTCCTTAGTGTTGTAGCGATTCAGGGCCGCCCATTAATGCGTCAGCGCGATGGCCCCGGAGGCGTAGAGCCGGATGGGACGGAACGCCAAGGGTGAGCAAGCCCTTAGGGACTATATGAGGCCCTTTTCCTCCAACAGCTTGAATAGCATCCCGGCGCCGCCCATGCTGGTGGTGCCACACACGGACAGCGTTACGCCGACCGCCTCCAAAATTTCATCTTTTGTGGCCCCGGCTTCGAGCGCTAAGTTGCAATGGCCGATGATGCATGGTTTATATAGGCCTTGAATTGCGACGCACATGGCCATCAAATGCTTTTCCTTAAATCCGAGCGCACCCTCCTTGAACGCGGCTTCATGTGCCTGCATCACGCCTTTAAACACCTCGCCGCCACGCTTCTCATTAATAAATTTTTCCCTTAAAATAAAAAAATCCTTCATCCATTTTCCTAAATCTTCCATTGATTTCCTCCTCAGTATTTTGCTATTTGCTTGGCTGATCGGTTCCTTTCGCCACATCTGAAACGCCGGGCTTCCAGAGCGCACCCGGTCGTCCTTGGTGATTCCTGAAAACGTTCCCCGGGACGGCGGTACCTTTGCAGCACCTCGCATATCGAAATGCATAAGGCGTACCAATATAAATATATTTTTATTATCAAATAGATATGTTATTGGATGTGATTCCTGTCTCCAAATATGGTAATCGATATTCCATATTTGGAAATTTATCGCATGAATTGCTGAATATGGAATCCGGAGCTACCAATCAGAAAAGGAGGTCCCATGACCATCGATGAAAAAGATTTTTTTCAACAGGCAACCCTGCGTATCTGCGGGAGCCTGGAAATTGAGCAGGCCATGAGGCAATGCTTTTTGTATTTGAAGGATTTTATGCCCATTGACGGGATGACCATAAACCGTTACGATCCGGCGCTTTTCGCTGTCCGTTGCGTGGCCGGGGTGAGTGCCGGCGGCGCGCAAAAAATGAACCGGATCATCCCGCTGCCCCAACATCTGGGAGATTCCATGATGAACCGGGAAGAGGGGGCGAAACGGGTGGTGATCATCAACCGCTCTGACCGGGAGCCGGTTCGCCGGCTTGTGTGGGCCGCCCTTGAGATGGACCATTCATCGGTGATAATTCTGCATCTGGGCATTGGGGGAAAGCCCCTGGGAGGGGTGATCGTTTGGTCTTCGGGATATGACCGGTACACCGAAGACCACGGGCGATTGCTGGGATTGCTGCATGATCCCTTTGCCATTGCCGCCGCCAACACCCATAAGCATGAGGAGCTCCTGCGCCTGAAGGATCTCCTGAACGAGGACAACCGCTATCTCAAAAACGAACTTCGGCAGCTGACAGGCGATACCATCATCGGTGCGGAGTTCGGATTAAAAGACGTCATGGAGATGGTCCGTCAAGCGGCGCCCCGTGAAACACCGGTGCTTCTTCTGGGCGAAACCGGAGTGGGCAAGGAGGTCATCGCCAACGCCGTACACTTTTCTTCCCCCCGCAAAGACGGTCCTTTCATCAAGGTCAACTGCGGCGCCATTCCCGACACCCTATTGGACAGTGAGCTGTTCGGCCATGAAAAAGGCGCTTTTACCGGGGCCGTTTCAAGAAAGCGGGGCCGTTTTGAGCGGGCCCACGGGGGGACCATTTTCCTGGATGAAATCGGGGATCTCCCCATGCAGGCCCAAATACGACTGTTGCGGGTGCTGCAACAAAAGGAAATCGAACGGGTCGGCGGAACCGAAACCATTCCGCTCGACATTCGGGTCATTGCCGCGACGCACCGCAATCTGGAAAACATGGTGACCGCCGGCACATTCAGGGAGGACTTATGGTACCGGTTGAGCGTGTTTCCCGTTTTTATTCCTCCGTTACGGCAAAGAAAGGCGGACATCCCGAATCTGGCGGACTATTTTTTGAGACGGAAATCCGGGGAACTCAAGATGAAGACCGTCCCGCCTTTGGCCTCCGGCGCCATGGACCGCCTGATCGCCTGCCGTTGGAAGGGAAATGTGCGGGAACTGGAAAATGTTGTGGAGCGCGCCTTGATCCGGTATCGGGGCGGTCTCCTGTCATTTGACCCTTACGTCTTTTCATCGGAAGCCGAATCCGATGCCATGACGCTTCCGGACCATGGCCCGTTTCGATTGGATGAAGTCATATGCCGACACATTGAAGGAGTATTGAAAAAGACAGCGGGGCGCGTCAATGGTCCGGAAGGGGCCGCGGCGTTATTGGACATTCACCCCAGCACCCTGAGAAACCGGATGAAAAAGCTGGGGATTCCTTACGGACGCGGAAAATAGCATGTGGGGATTTTTCCACCGGTAGGTGGAATCCGAACAAAATGATCGTAAAACGATAAAATATTATTGACAAACAAATATTCCATGGATATGCTGCCCTTCAACTTGATAATACTTAAACAGGAGATGCGTTCATGGACAATTTGTCAAAAGTTAAAAGAATCAGTAAATATTTTTATTTGTTATTTTCCTTCCTGTTGGTTGCCATGCCATTATACTATTTGTATTGGGTGCTCATTAACCATTTGCCGGATACGCTAATTGCCGTAAACCATTCAAAACCATTGATAGCAAATGAATTGCCCATCAAATTCCAGGTTATAGGGTTTCTCGTGAGCTTGCTTCCTCTCTCTGCTTTAACCTATGGTATTTTGAATATCAGAAAACTGTTTTCGTTTTATAAAGAAGGTGTCATGTTTTCTTTAGATCATGTCATTATTTTTAAAAATACTGCCAAAGCTTTGCTATTGTGGGTTTTATTTTTAATAATTTACGAATCCGCCAAAAGTGTTTTATTCACCGCGGGCAACCCCCCGGGCAGTAGATTGCTTGAAGTCGGGTTTAGTTCGGGAGAATTTACAACACTGATGGTAGGCGGAATCGTTTTTGTCATTGCATGGGTCATGGATGAAGGACGAATATTAATTGAAGAAAAAGAACTCATTATTTAGATGGAGACGCAATGCCAATTATTATAAATCTGGATGTGGTTCTGGCAAAGCGCAAAATGAAATCGATTGAACTTGCAAAATTGGTTGGGATCACCGAGCAAAATTTATCGGTTCTAAAAACCGGAAAAGCCAAAGCGATTCGTTTTTCCACCTTGGATGCCATCTGTAAATCCCTTGACTGCCAGCCGGGAGATATTCTTGAATATGAGGAAAATCATGAAGACTAGAATTGCTGTTTGCGTAGTTATCTTTTTTGTTGCGCCCATGCTGTTTTTGATTACGCCCTCTTTTTCAGCGGAACCCAAAAAACTTGCCATTCTCCCCTTCACAATGAACTCCGATCGCGATCTCAATTTTTTTCGGGAAGGCATCATGGATATGCTGAGTTCCAGGCTTGCCTGGAAAGACAAACTGTACATCCTTGAAAAGGGCGTCGTCAAAAAAGCGGTTTCCGCCGTACCGGGGCCCATGAATGAGGCCAACGCCCTGCAAATCGGCAAAGTTCTGGGGGCTGAATATGTTATTTTCGGGAGTCTTACCGTATTTGGTGAGAGCGTAAGTTTGGATGCCAAAATTATGGATATAAAGAAATCGGAAGTGCTGGCCACTGCCTACGATCAATCAAAGGGAAAGGACGGGATCATTCCCACGGTCAACCAGTTTGTGGAGAACATCAATGCCAGGATTATGGGAAAGGATATTTCTCGGGAACAGGGGTCCGATGAATTTGCACTTCCGGAACGCGATGTCGGCGCACGGGTCAGCATTGGAAAGAATGCGGCTGTCTCCCACAAAAAACCCTCTTTCGTACGGCGTTTCAACTTTGAAATCAGGGGGCTGGATGTGGGGGACCTGGACGGAGACGGCAAAAACGAACTGGTCCTGATCGATAAAACGAACGTTTTTGTTTACAACTGGCAAAAGAAAGGTCCCCGTCTTTTCAAAACCATCGAAAGCACTTGGTCCCCCAATTACATTTACATGAATGTGGCCGATATGGATGGAAACGGCAAGGCGGAGATTTATGTCTGCAATCTCACCGCAACCAATGCCGGCTCCCTGGTCTTTGAATGGGACGGTTCCAAATTCAAGGAGATTTTTCACGGCCAGTCGTGGCTCATTCGCGTCGTGGAACTTCCGGGCAGGGGAAAGGTGGTTTTGGGCCAGAAACGGAGCGCCGAAGGAAATTATATGGGCGATGTTCACTTTCTGAAACGCCAGGGAGATGGTTTCGTTTCAGCAGGTGTGCTCAGTCTTCCCCGCTTTAGCAATGTGTTCAATTTTGTGCAGTGCGATCTTACCGGAAAAGGCTCTTTTTTTACGGTTCTACTCGATCCATGGGAGCATCTGTATGTTTGTGATTCCGCGGGCCGACAGCTGTGGAAAAGCGACGACTTTTTTGGCGGAAGCCTTACTGATATGGAATACATGGATCCGGATGCAAACCGTATGGCCGATACGGCTAAAAAGCTTTTTATTGCATCCCCCATCTTCACTTGCGATGTCAACGGAGACGGAAAAAGGGAAGTGGTTGTTTGTAAAAACGATTCCGAATTTGCCAGGATATTGGAGGCTTTCCGCTGGTTCGGCAGCGGTCGGGTTTATTTCATGGACTGGGATGAAGCGAGCCTGGTTTCCCAATGGACGACCCCAAAACTTTCCGGAGCGGTTGTGGGGTATCGGGTGGCCGATGTGGATAACGACGGCTTGAAAGAACTGGTGGTGGCCAATGTGACCAGTGGCTTCATCGCGGGATCGCCCAAAAGTAGGCTTGTGGTGTACGACTTGAAATAAAACCGCAATAATACTTATAGCTACGATGATATAGGGGTAATATACGCCATGGGTCTGGCTTTGGGGGGGGATAGCGGTCGGCTTGCTCGTCAAAATATTTGACAAAGACCGGACCGCCTTGATATTGAGGCTTTTTATCTTTTGTATCCCGGCGTGTTTCGCCGGAATATGCCTCTCGCCGAGGCTTACTTGAATTAAGGGAGAATCTCATGAGCGCACCCGTTGGAAAACGGATTGTCGATTATCGTCAACGAGCCAATTTGACCATGGAGGACCTCGCCAAACAGACCGGCCTCGAAATCGATTTTTTAAAAGCGGTTGAAGAATCCGATCTGTACCCTTCGCTTGGGCCCCTGATCAAAATTGCCCGTAGCCTGGGCGTCCGTCTGGGCACTTTCCTGGATGACCATATTTCCGAAGATCCCCTGATCGTTCGCCGGGACGAACGGCAACAGCAACTGACCACGCATCGTGGTGAACAGGCCCCGACGGAAGTGGCTTTTTATCCCCTGGGGCTCGGAAAAAGCGACCGACGCATGGAACCGTTTTTCGTGGAACTGATGCCCGCCTCCGGCTGCAATAAAGCCCTGAGCAGTCATGAGGGAGAGGAATTCATCGTGGTCGTCAGTGGTCGGGTCGAGCTGATCTACGGCCGTGAAACCTATGTCCTCAATCCGGGCGACAGCATTTATTATAATTCGGTGGTCCCCCATCATGTGGGATGCATCGGAGACGAAAAAGCGTCCATTTATGCCGTACTATTCATTATGGAGTTGTGAAGATGAAACCAGCGCAAGTCCATCTACACAACCATACCCTGGGTCGGCTCCTCGATCGCGCTATCGAGAAGTATCCGGATAAAGAGGCCATCGTTTATGTGGACCGCGATTTTCGCTTGACCTATGGTGAATTCGGCCGGGTTGTGGACCAGCTGGCCAAAGGCCTGATGGCCCTCGGAATAGGGCCTGGTGAAAAGGTGGCTTTATGGGCCAATAATGTCCCCTACTGGGTTGCTCTGCAGTTTGCCACCGCCAAAATCGGCGCCGTTTTGTTGACGGTCAACACCCATTATCGCCGCACCGAACTGGAATATCTGCTGCAACAGTCTGAAGCGGAAAACCTGTTTTTGATCGAAGGCTTTCGCGATGTCGATTATGTGTCGATGGTTTACGATTTGATCCCGGAACTCCGAACCCAGCAGCGCGGCTTTCTGAAAAGCGTCCGATTCCCTCATCTTAAACGGGTTTTCTTTCTCGACCAGGACAAGCATCGCGGCATGTATGCCATGCCCGAAATTATGGCCTTGAGTCGAATGACCGACCCCGCTGAATATCGCCGGCGTCAAGCCCGGCTGGATGTCCACCAAGTCGTCAATATGCAGTATACCTCCGGAACCACCGGTTTTCCCAAGGGGGTCATGTTGACCCATCACAATATCGCCAACAACGGCTACTGGATCGGCGCCAATATGGAACTGGGTCCGGATGATCGCATCTGCCTGCCGGTCCCGCTGTTTCACTGCTTTGGCTGTGTGCTGGGCGTTCTGGCGGCCGTGAACCATGGGGCCGGTCTTGTGATCCTGGAGGACTTCGATCCGGTTCAAATCATGTCGGCAGTGGAACAGGAACGCTGTACCGCTCTCTACGGGGTGCCGACCATGTTCATTGCCGTCCTGGAACATAAACTGTTTTCCAAATTCGATTTTTCTTCTCTCCGCACCGGCATCATGGCCGGCGCTGCCTGCCCCGTCAAGACCATGGAAGACGTTATGGCAAAAATGAATATGAAAGCGGTTACGATCTGCTACGGATTGACCGAAGGATCGCCGGTGATTACCCAGACCCTGCCGACGGATGATCTCAAACGGCGCACCCGGACCGTCGGCAAGGCCTTGCCGGGCATTGATATCAAACTGATCGACCCCGAAAATGGGATTGAGGTCTCCTTGGGTCAGCGTGGGGAGATTTGTTGCCGGGGTTACAATGTTATGAAAGGGTATTGCCGGATGCCGGATGCTACCGCCCGTGCCGTTGATCAAGCCGGCTGGCTGCGTACCGGCGACATTGGCGAATTGGACCCGGACGGCTATCTGTCGATTACCGGCCGCAACAAGGATATGATTATTCGCGGCGGTGAGAATGTTTATCCCCGGGAAATAGAAGAATACCTGTTGTGTATGGAAGGCATTCAGGACGTCCAGATTGTGGCGGTTCCCAGCGCCAAATACGGCGAGGAAATCGGTGCTTTCGTCAAACTGAAACAACGCGTCGACATTGCGTCCGAGGATGTTCGCGATTATTGTCGCGGCCGGATTTCGCGCTACAAGATTCCCAAATACGTCCATTTTGTTTCTGACTACCCAATGACGGCCAGTGGCAAAATTCTAAAATACGAATTGCGGGAAACCGCCGCTCGCCTCTGGCCCGAGGCCTAGGGAATGTTAATGAAATAACGGAGAAACCCTTTCGGCTGGGAGGTAGATCTCATGGATAAGGAACAGCGGGAAAGGCTGGCCCAAAGGGCCATGTTGCGGGCCGAAAAGTGGCAAAACCGGGCCAATGAGTTGTTGAGTCGGGAGGAAAAGGGCTTGCAGGAGCAGATGCGGCGGCTTCTGACCCGGCCCAGGGATAAAATCGTACTCGCCCGGCTGATCGATCAGAGCTTCCGTTCCCATGATCCGGCCCGGGTCGCCGATCAACTGGGCAGCATTTTGAAAGAATACGGCACGCCTGATTTCTTTTCCCGGTTTGAAAAAATTCTGCTGCAAATGTTTATGGACGTTGCGCGTCACATCCCGCGGCTGACCGTTCCTCGATTCATTGAAAAGATGAGAGAAAGCAGCAGCAGGGCCATTATTCCGGGAGAGCCGGAAGCCCTTTCCGCCTATTTGAAAAAACGAAGAAAGCAGGGAGTCCGCGTTAACGTTAATCATCTGGGCGAAGCGGTACTGGGGGAAAAAGAGGCGCTTCGCAGACTGGACCACTATGTGGATGACCTGGAAAATCCCGAAATTGAGTATGTCTCCGTTAAAATTTCCACCCTCTATTCCCAGATTCATCCCCTTGCCTTTGCGCATACCCTTCAGGTCCTTACCCAGCGGCTTTCCAGGTTGTACAGGACGGCTCTCGAAAATGTTTTCGTCCGTCAAAACGGCGATAGGGCGCCCAAATTCGTCAATCTCGACATGGAAGGATATGGGGACCTTGAAATTACCTGTGAAGCGTTTATGCGAACCCTTGATCAAAGCGAGCTGAAAAAATGTTTTGCCGGAATCGCTCTTCAGGCCTATCTGCCCGATTCATACCCCATTCAAAAGCGGCTGACCGCCTGGGCCCGCGAACGGGTTGAAAACGGCGGAAGCCCCATCAAAATTCGGATCGTCAAGGGCGCCAACCTGGAGATGGAAAAGATCGAATCCGCCCTTTTTGACTGGCCCCTTGCGCCGTACGACAACAAACGGGATGTGGACGCCAATTTTAAACGGATGATCCATTTCGGGATGACACCTGAAAACATCCGGGCGGTACACCTGGGAATCGCTTCCCACAACCTGTTTGAACTGGCCTATGGTGAAGAATTGGCCAGGGAGAACCATTTGACGGACCAGGTCGGCTTCGAAATGCTCGAAGGGATGGCCGATCACGTTCGAAGAGCCCTTTCCGAAGGGGAGCGGTCTCTGATTTTGTATGCGCCGGTGGCCGCTAAAGATCAGTTTATCAACGCCATTGCATATTTGATTCGACGATTGGATGAAAACACGGCGGATGAAAATTTCCTGCGATATGCGCCATTTTTAACCGTCAACGCCGAGGCGTGGCAAATGCTCGGCCGCCGTTTTCTGGCGTCATGCCGTCACATGGATCATGTCAGTCACGCGCCCCACAGGGTGCAGGATCGAAACAGTGAGACGGTTTCAAAATCCATGGGGACGTTTTATGAGGGGGAGTTCAGAAACGAGCCGAACACAGACTGGTCTCTTCCCGCCAACCGAAACTGGGCGGAAAAAATTCGCGCCAACTGGCAAAAAGGTCCTTCAAGCGACCCGGTTGAAATTCCCCTGGTCATTGCCGGTCAAACCATTTATGCGAACCGGAAAACCGTGGCGTGTTTGGATCCGTCTCGGTTTAGCGATAAAATTCATGTGGCCAGGTTTCGGCTTGCCGATGAAGCGGATATCGGGCAGGCGGTGGCCGCGGCCAAAAGGGACCCGGACGGATGGGGAAACCATGACCCGGAAATACGACACCAGATCCTTTCGCGGGTGGCCCGGAGAATTCGTCAAATGCGGGGGGATTTGATTGGGGCGGCTGCGGTCAACACCGGGAAAATTTTTACCGAAGCGGATGTGGAAGTCTCTGAAGCCATTGATTTTGCGGAATACTATCCCTTTTCCACCAGTGCGTTCAGCGATATGAGACACGTTACCAGCCGCGGTAAGGGCGTGGGCGTGGTGATTTCACCCTGGAATTTTCCCATCGCCATTCCTTCAGGCGGCATTCTGTCGGCCCTTGCTGCCGGCAATCGGGTGATCTTCAAGCCCGCATCCAATGCGGTGCTGGTGGCCTGGCTGCTGTGCCGGGCATTTTGGGAAGCGGGGGTTTCGAAAAACGCCCTTCAATTTTGTCCCTGTACCGGCGGTGGTGTCGGGGAACAGCTGGCCTGCCATCCAGATGTTGATTTTGTTATCCTGACCGGCGGAACCCATACCGGGCTTCAATTACTGTCCCGCAAGCCGGATTTGCTGCTCATGGCCGAAACCGGCGGCAAAAACGCAACCATCGTCACGGCCATGGCGGATCGGGATCAGGCCATTCAAAACATCGTCTATTCAGCCTTCGGCAACGCCGGGCAGAAGTGTTCGGCCACGTCCCTTCTGATTCTGGAAAAGGAAGTCTATCATGACAACCATTTCAAGCAGCAGTTAGTGGACGCCGCCGCCAGTCTTTCGGTGGGGTCCCCATGGGATTTTAAAACCCGTGTGGGTCCTTTGATCCAGCCCCCTTCCGGTGAATTAAAGCGGGCGCTTACCGTCCTGGAACCCGGAGAATCGTGGGCCTTGAAGCCTGAAAATGCAGATGACAACCCGCACATGTGGACGCCCGGCATCAAATGGAATGTGTCGGCCGGAGGCCGGACCCACATGACCGAATTTTTTGGCCCACTCTTAGGGGTCATGTGCGCGGATGATCTTGACCATGCCGTTTCGCTTGCCAACGGAACCGGATACGGGTTGACATCCGCCATTGAAAGTCTTGATAAACGGGAGCAAAAGCGATGGAAAGAAACCATACGCGCCGGCAACCTTTACCTCAATCGCGGCACAACCGGTGCGATTACGTTGCGCCAACCCTTCGGCGGCATGAGTAAATCCGCCATCGGTCCGGGGATCAAAGCCGGGTCGCCCCATTATGTGGCGCAATTCATGAAATTTGAGGAAACCGGTTTTCCCGGGATCGGGGCCATCAAAAAAGAGAGTTCGTTGCTGCGTCTTGTCCAGAAATGGCAGACCGATCTGGTCTGGGGGAAATTCGCTGAAACGGCAGACGACATGCAAAAAACCGTTCGGGCCATTAAAAGCTATATTTTCCAGTTTGAACGGGTTTTTTCCGGGGAAACCGATTATTTTCATTTGCGGGGCCAGGATAATATCCTGAGATTTCTCCCCCTGGGCAGGGTGGTTATCCAGCTCCATGAAGCGGACAGCCTCTTTGAGATTCTGGCAAGAATCGCCGCGGCCCGGGTGTGCGGCTGCACCGCGATCATCAGTATCCCCGGCGAACTGAAAAATCATGGGGTGGAGTTTATTCAAAGGGAGATGTGTGCGCCCCTCATGGAAGAATCAACCCTCCGATTTGAATCCGACGCCGATCTCATTGAGCGGATGCCAAAGGTTCAGGGTATTCGATACGCCGGGCCGGAACGAACACCGGATGCCGTGTTGCGGGCTGCGGCAAAAACCGGTTTTTATATTGCCAGGGAACCGGTTTTGATGGAAGGCCGGATCGAACTGCTCCACTACCTGAAAAACCAGAGCATCTGCGATATGGTTCACCGTTATGGTAACTTGGGGGAGCGGGCTTTTTCCACCGGTTGAATCCTGTGTTGTAATTGTTTGCAGGGTTCCGCATGGTATCCGGAAGACTCGAGGGCTTTCAGAAGCGCGTCAACATGGGAAAGTCCTCGGGTTTGCACCACGAATTCCACCTCGGCGGATTGAAGGGGCAGGTCCGTAAAGGCTCTCTGGTGGTGGACTTCCACGATATTGGCTTCCGCATCGGCGATACAACGGGTCACCTCCGATAAGGCCCCGGGAAAATCCCTGAGTTCCACCCGTAATCGGATGAGACGACCGGTTCTCACCAGGCCTCGCTGGATGATGGACGAAAGCGGCAGAAGATCGATGTTGCCGCCGGACAGAATGAGTCCTGTTTTTTTCCCGAGAAAACGGCTTGGATACTTCATGACGGCGGCCAGTCCCACGGCGCCGGCGCCCTCCACCACTGTTTTTTCCACTTCAAGGAGCAACAACACCGCCTCTTCGATATCCCCTTCGTCTACCAGCAGGATGTCGTCCACGGTTTGTTTAATGATTTCCAGGGGCAGGCATCCCGGTTCTTTAACGGCGATGCCTTCGGCAAGAGTACATGTTCCCCACTGAGGTGAAGTTCCCTTTAGGGCGCAATGCATGGAGGCATAGCGTTTGGTCTCAACGCCGAAGATTGAGATTTCGGGGTTTATGGCCTTTGCGGCAACGGCGCATCCCGCGATAAATCCGCCGCCGCCGACGGGCACGACAATGGATTCCAGATCGGGAAACATCTCGAGCATTTCAAGGGCAACGGTTCCCTGGCCCGCCATGACTTGTTCATCGTCATAGGGATGGACCATCTCCAGGTTCCGTTCCATGGCCAGTTTTTTTGCAAAAACGCAGGCTTCGTCGAAGTCTTCCCCTTTGAGGATGACCTCGGCATTAAACGCCCGCGTATGTTCCACCTTGAGGTTCGGCGTATGCCGGGGCATGATGATGACCGCCGGAATTCCGAGGCGCCCCGCGTGGTAAGCCACGGCCTGAGCGTGGTTTCCCGCGGACATGGCGATGACGCCCGCATGTTGACTTTCAGGGGACAGGGAGAGCAGTTTGTTCAATGCTCCGCGTTCCTTGAAGGAACCCGTAAACTGAAGGTTCTCGAATTTCAAAATGATGTGGGCCCCGGTGATCTGGGAGAGGGTGGTGGAGGGGGCGCAAAGGGTCTTTACAATTTTGCCGCCAATGGCCTTTGCGGCATCGCGGATATCTTCTGGGATGAGGGCCATGTTGTTCACCGGGGTTGGTTCTAATTTCGTCCATTGTTAAAAGAGAACCGCAGAATGTCGAACAAGGAATATCGAATGTCGAAGTATCATGCTCTGTTTTGATTTCATTATTCAACATTCCTTGTTCAGCATTCGATATTCAAAAAATAACGGTGGGCGAAGTTAGAACCAAGCCCAAAAAATCCGGCTCACGAATGCTTGTGAGCCGGAGAAAACCGCCATTTTCAAAACAGCGCTCTTGTTTTAGGTTGCGGGTGTTTTATCCAGTTCCGCCATGCGTTTCTGGATGTTGTCAAGGGTTGATTTCATGGCATCGGCCTGCGCCCTCAGCATGCTGAGTTCATCCGCGGGATTCGGATTGTAGGGGTCATTGTATTGAGGGGCGTTCCCCCATGCGGGATATCCGCCACTCCCGGCAAACCCTCTGCCGTATCCTCGGCCTCTGCCCGCGCCTCTGCCAAAGCCATTTCCTCGGCCAATGCGTCGGCCATAATTCGGCTGAACCCCGGCATTCGACCCGGTGCAGTAACCTCGTCCACCACCCGTCATGGGGCCTGCCCCCATGGGTCCTGTTCCATTAAATCCAGGCATCTTTAGTCACCTCCTTTTTTTTAAAAAGGGCCGCCTCGTCCTCGCCGCCGTCTCCTGCAGCCTTGGGAAGGCATCTCGAAGGCTCCTCCTTCAATGCGAAGAACCTTGCCGACCACCAGGGTTTCCGCCACCGTTTTCCTGGCGTGCATGAGGATCCGTCCGAATGTTTGTCTCGAAACATTCATTCGTTGGGCTGCCTCTTCCTGGCTAAGGCTTTCGTAGTCACACAGGCGGATGGCCTCCAGACCCTCAAGGGGAAGAACAATCTCTTCCCGTCCTTTCGCATGAAAGGGGTGGGGCTGGAATCGCTCCACAATGGGAGGGCCATCAACAAATCTGGGCTTTCGCGGTCTGGGCATGCGGACCCCTTTCCGTTATGAGCATTTGCCCATAACATAATGCATGGTTTTAGGGCTGTCAAGGGTTATTTTGAGCGTGCGACCAATTTATTCGTCTGTATCCGGATGCCGAGGATGCCCGGAGGCAACGGCCAAAATGCGTGTGTAGATCAGCATAAGGGCTGAAAGTGTGGCTTTAAAAAGCGGATTCTCCGGCTTCGCGTATCTTTTCTTTTTCAGGCAGTTGTCGGGCTTTTTCCGTTGTCAGCATTTCTTCAAGGTTGTTTACATAATAGATGCAAAAAAGATATTCCGGGTTGCCCTGCCTGTCTTTTGTGGATGACACGATAAAGAGATCTTTGTTGTCCTTCCAGAAAATGGTTCGGCCATCGTTGTCTTGCCATTCAAACTGTTCAGGCGCGCCATATTTCTTTTTGAGGGTCTCGACAATCGCGGCGGCATCGGGACCGGCGGATATTTTGAAAAACAAGGGCTTTCCTGTGTCATTTGAAAAATAGAGCGTCACTTTGGTAAACGGCGTTTCTTTTAACCGTGCATAGCGGTATGTAAGTTGGGTGGTGTTATGTTCGATGCGCTGACCTTCGGGCCAGTTGAGTTGTTGGTTCAGGCGACTGAGTTGTGGAAAGTGCTTTTCGAAAAAGGCATCCGTGTAAAGGGTCAGATCGATGACGTTTTGCCGGCTGATGGCGTCGGAACCTAAGCGATCTCCCAATTTGCGGCGCACCTCATTTGAATAACGAGAGTTGGCGCCGAGATCGAAAAAGGCAAACCCCTGTATGGTTTCCGGCTGGGCCGGCATGTTGATTTCTTCGTTACTGCAACCGAGGGTCAGGCATGCCAGGATAACTGTGAGCCACACGGTCGACAAAAGAAATGGTCCGCGTTTCTCCATTGGACGCCTCCGGATCACGCATTTGATCGTTGAATTATTTTCCCCTGTTTCGCCATTATTGGACCATCAAGTCCTTAATGAGAACAAAGATAGGGAAATCGCTAGTATAGGATAGGGTAACACCTTCCCATGGAGATTTAAACCCATAAGTTAGGAATCGGATGGCTTTTTTCTTTTGAGTCGGTAAATGAAGTGCGTTAACCGCTTTTTCGCCGATGGGTTCCCGGATTTTCCGGCAAAAATCTATTTTTCTTGCACCTTTGATGCAACTCCTATATTTTATGGGGCGAAGTTTATCTGCGGAAAAACGCTTCAAAGTCGCGACACCCGTATAATAAGGAGGAGACCCGAATGGCAGATCTTATGGATATTATCAAGGGAAGGCGAAGCATACGGAAATACCAGGACAAGGATATTCCGGATGAATTGCTCAATCAGATTCTGGAATCGGTCCAGTGGGCGCCGTCCTGGGCCAACACCCAGTGTTGGGAAGTGATTGTGGTGAAGGACCCGGGCGTCAAGGAAACCCTTGCTGAAGCGGTTCCCAAGAGCAATCCCGTGCGTAAGCATTTCACCGAGGCGCCCTTAATCCTGGTGCTGTGCGGCAAGCTCGGGAGTTCCGGTTCTTACAAGGGGCAGGTGACCACCAAATTTGGGGATTGGTTCATGTTCGATCTTGGGCTTGCGGCCCAGAACATTTGCCTGACGGCCCATAACCTGGGTCTGGGGTCTGTAATCGCCGGGCTTTTTGATCACAACAAGGCCAAAGAGGTTCTGGGGGTGCCGGAAGGGTATGAACTGGTGAGTTTGATCCCCGTGGGTTATCCCGGCCATGATTCAAGCGCGCCAAAACGGCGGGAGCTCAGCGATTTTACCCATTACGACAAGTTCTGATTTCAAACCGCACGGGTCGAAAAGGTTCGACCTGTGCGGAATGGGGGGTTGGGTGTTTAGATTTTGAAGTCGAGAACCGAATCCAGATCTTCGTCGGAAACATCAAATACCATATCGTGGGGCGGAAGTTTTTCCGTTCTGAAAAATTCCGGAAGCCGATCATCGGCCCGGCTGAATCCGGCCCGGGTGTTAAAATCAACCTCCATTCTCAGTACTCTTTGTCCCAGTGCGCCGATATCGTCGCCGGTGAAACTGAGGCCGTACTTGGCGTTGACCATATCCACGATGGCGGTGAAGGCATCGGGAATATCCAGCACCGGAAAAGCCACGAAAAGACAGAGCCCGGCTGTGTCGATGAAGGCCGTGGCCACCTGCAGGTCGCTGGACAGTTTGGCCTGTCCTTTTGCTCTGAGGGGGTGTACATCCCCACCCACTTTCATGATGTTGGTGGCGACGGCGTATCCGGCCGTGTGGTCCGCGCCCATGGGCGACGTGGCATAGGTCACGCCCACACCCTTTACGGCCCTTGGATCATAGGCCGGCAGTGCCTGGTTTTTAACCACTGGAACCCGTCTCACGCCAAAGGCTTTTCCCACCGCGCCGGCGCCGGCGCCCAGAATGCGGCCCAGGGGCGTCCCCTTCCCGATTTCATTGACCAGCTCTTCAGCTCCGGCTACGTCGCCGAATTCCTTGATGCCCCCTTCCATGGCTACGGCCACGGCATTGCCGGCTTCAATGGTATCAATCCCGATGTCGTCGCAGGCGCGATCCATGCGTGCAATGGCGTCCAGGTCATCGATGGCGCAATTGGGACCGAATGCCCACACCGTTTCGTATTCCGGCCATTTTGAAACATATTCGCTTTTTTCGTCCAAATAGATGCCGGAACACCGGATGACGCAACCGGACATGCAACCATGGGTGGTATTCCCTTTTCGTTCAACCGTGATCTTGTTCAAGGTTTCACCGCCCACCTTGTCCGCGCCTTCGAAACGTCCGGAACTGAAGTTGCGGGTGGGAAGCGCGCCGGCCTCGTTGATTACATTGATCAAAACGTCCGTGCCATAGGTGGGCAACCCCTGGCTGGTTACCGGATGATCCATCAGGGCCTTTGTAAACCGTTTGGCCGCTTCCTTGAAAGCCTGGCTATCCACCAGGGGCGCTGACTCGCCCCCTTCGGGGTCTATAATGATGGCTTTGAGACCCTTGGCGCCCATGACCGCGCCCAAGCCCCCGCGACCGGCGTGGCGAGTGGGACGAAGTTCCCGATCCGTAAAGGCGACGCTGGCGGAGGGCATTTTCCATTCGCCTGCCGGACCGATGCTGACATATCCCATTTTGAGTCCGTATTCATCCTTGAGCTTTTCTACAGTGGTGTAGTTTCCCATGCCTTTTAATTCATCGGCTGCCAGAATTTCACATTTTTCCTTACTGATGAATAGTTTGTAAAGCTTATTTTCCTTGGGCATGCCTTCGATGATGATGGCGGCAATGCCGAGCCGGGATAGATATCCTCCCGCTTGTCCGCCGGAATTGGCTTCCTTGATGCCGCCGGTCAGCGGGCTTTTGCCGCCTACGGAGATGCGTCCGGAATTGGCGCAATTGGTGCCCCCCAGAAGCCCCGGCGCGAATACGAGCTTGTTGTTGGGACCGATGGGAGAGCAGGTGGCATCCACTTCCTTGTTAATGACGGCCGCCGTCAGGCCCCTTCCTCCCAGACCTTGATAGTCGCTGCAAATTTCTTCGCCGGCGATGGAAAGTTCCGTCATATTGACCCTTAGGATTTTGAACATTCTAACCTCCTTTATGCTGGTCGTTCAGTTTGTTTGCGCCACTGCTGATGCTTCTCATCAGCGGGCCGCCCATTTTGTTGTTTGGGTCTTTTCCATAAAAAAGTTCATGCCTGCCAGTATGCACTCAAAAAAACGGAAGATCAAGCAAAATAATCAGAAAATTCAAATGTTTAGGTCAGTATTGACATAAGGGGCGTTTTACGGAAAAGATTGACAGGCGTTGAAATATAGTGATAATTAGAAAAATTAGGGTTGACTTATTAATGGCTACAGTCTTTTTGAGAAGAATGTTTTATGGGAATGGCGATATGACCCTGAAGGTTTTCTTAAGCGCGACATTGCGGGAATGCCATCCCGATTATGAACCTTCCGCCGGAATTGATCTTGATCTGGAAGAAGCGATTCCCGTGGCGGTGCTTCTTCGAAAGTTGAAAATTCCACAAGAAATGGTCAAGATTGTTATGGTTAATGGACTTAGCGCGCCTTTTGATTATGTGCTGAGGGGAGATGAGCGGGTGGCGTTTTTTCCGCCCGTGGGAGGGGGGTAGGAAGAAAATTTGAAACCATATGAGGGTGAGCAAGAGATGGTCAATGAAGGCGAAGGCCAAACCGTTGAAATTCGCGTATTCGGGTTTTTACGTCGTTATCTTGATGCGGTCGGATTGCCCTATGTGGTGACGGAGAAGATATCCCATGGGGGAATGAGCGCGTATGATCTCGCCGGCCGTCTTTCGATTCCACCGAAAGAGGTCGAGGCGGTTTTTAAGAATGGCCAGGTGATCAATATCTATGACTTTGTGGGCCCGGGGGACAGGGTGGCGCTGCTTCCCCAGGGGACCCCTGGACCCTACCGTTTTTTCCTGGGAATGGACAGGGAGAACCGAGAGCGCGCAAGAAGAGAAAAAATTTAGATGACGGGAGGCAGATCGCTATGCTGATGGGCCGTCTTTTTTCACGAAGCAAGGGCATGGATTTTTTTCTTGACCGTCGCGGGTCCAGGGTCGCATGGCTGATTGCGGCAATTTGTGTTGTTGTTGTCTTTTTGGGAATTGCATTTGTACTCCTATCAGGCAAAACGTCCGACAAAAAAAGGCAAATTGTTCCGGCCACTTTTCACCAGGAAATTCGAGAACCCCTTAAACGATACGCCGTTTCCAATCCTGTCGCGATGAAAAGTGAAAAGCCGGAGGCTGAGTCCGGCGCGCCGTTAGAGGCCGGGTTACAGGAAACATCGGGCCAGGATGTCGAAGCCCCTTCAAATGACGGTTTTTCCCAGATGCAGGATGTTCTTCCCGATGATCCTCCAGGTAAGGGTATTTTGTTGCAATTGCCGGATGAGCCGACACCGCCTGTTTTGTCCGATCCCCGTGAAGTCCCTCAAACTTCTTTATCTTCTTCCGCGGGAAAACCGCCGTTGGTTGCGGAAAATTTTAAACCCACAGATAAAACACTTCACCCGAACAATGATAACCCGGCATTGATCTTGCCTCCCGAAGTTTCAAATCTTTCCGAAGCAAGTCGGGCCAGGCCGTCTGAAGGCTTGGCAGGGGCGAAATCCGGATCGAATGCGCAAGGCCGGGAAAAATTGACGGTGATCGTAGAAGTGGGAAATGTCCGTGAAGGACCATCCGTGAAGGAAAAGGTCGTATTTACAGTCGCCCGCGGTGATACGGTTCAGGTGGCAGACCAGAAAGGAAACTGGTGCGCGGTAGTGATGGATGACGGGCGATCCGGTTGGGCCCACCGCAGCCTTCTTTATGCACCGCATCCGTCTACTTCGAAAGAATCTCCTGAAGCCTCGTCAACTGGAACGAAAAAGGTGATCCAGGGGATCCGTACGGTTGTGACAGACCCCGATCATGCGCAGATTGTTTTTGAACTCAATGGATATTATCCACCCGAAATCGTTGTTATTGAGGGGGAATCCCCTCGCGTCGTGTGCGATTTTTTTGGGGTGCGGCTGGCGCCGGGAGTCGGAAAAAAACTCCCCGTTACAACGGGCGTAGTGAAGCGAATTCGGGTGGGGGTTCATAAGGGACAAAAGCCAAAGACGCGTGTCGTGCTTGACCTTGAAGGCGGTCAGAATTATGCCGTGGAGCAGTTTTTCTTTGAAAAAGAAAACTATTACGCCATCATGGTTAACGCTGGTGAGTGAAAGGTGAAGTTCCCTTAGCTGAAGAAGCGCCGGTACGGAGGTTATGAGACGTAAAGACTGCTTTTTTCCCAATCCTTGCGCGCTTCTTGGGTGGATTTCAGGAAACTGCGGCCCTTTTTGTCGCGAAGGTCATAAATAGCATGTCTCAGAATAAAAACCGGTAGGCCCCCCTTGAGGTTGCAGATGATGTCGTATCGGCTGAATCCGGTAATGAGCCCCTTGAGGATTTCTCCTTCAAGCAGCGTGAAGAATGCCACTTTTCTTTCTTTCATCAGGGGGAAAAGGGACTTGTTTTTAATGTGGCGCCTCAGGGCAGGCGTGATAATCGGTTCCAGTGCCAGTTTTGAAATCTTTGGGTCTATTTTCAGAAGGGGTCGAATTGCATCGGAAGCCTCTGATGGGTAAAGCATTTTTATATCTGTTTTGGATAGAACTGTTTCTTTCGTGTCATCGCTTTTAATCTTAAGATCGTAGACCAGATTTTTGTAAATATTGGCGCGGATAACGCGATGCCCATGAAGATGGAATTCCCATGGTTGTCTGGATTCACAGGCCTGGTCAAAAACCGACGCGTTGTAGGTCTGCTTCAGGTATTCTTGAAGTCCTGAAAGAAATCCCATATCAACCTCTTACCCAAAACATTAGTCGCCCATATCTTCCTTAAGTTTTTGTTCAAATTCCTTGAAAAATCGGTCTTTTTCTTTCCAGTCCGGTCCAAAACGTTTGCTGAAATATTGCCCCAGCTTATCAAACAGTTTTTCCCATACCGGCTTGCCTTCCCCCAGCACCACGTCTTCAAGGAAAACACTGAGTTCCGCTATCTTTTCTTTGGGGAGAAATGAAACAGCGCCCAGTTTGATGGACTTTTTCAGGGATTCGGGAGAAAGTGCGTGGGCGGTTAGCATGACGGTGGGAAATTCCCTGGATACAGCCGTTTTCAAGAGTTCAAACCCGTTGACCCCCATAATATCAAGGATGACGATGTCGTATGTATAACTGAGAAGGTATTGGAGAGCGGTATCGTAATCCGTTGCCTTGTGGATGAGGCACATGTCAAGTTCTTCCTCTACGGTTTCCAGAACATCGGGTTCATCGTCCACCACCAGGATAACCTTGTCCTTTAAAGCACTTTTTTGAGCCATGGTAACGTTGTCCTCCTTTCATCCCTCATTTTCTAATGGCCTGTGATTGGGGCGTTTCGCCGTCGACGCCTTAATCATTATCGGCTTTTATATCAGGATTTCATGTTTTATCAAAGCAAATAAGAACCTGTTTAAAAAGAACCTGATGTATCTTCATGAGGAAAGGAAGTGGCTGTTCGAAGCGCTTTGATTTCCGCGATGTCCTTGTCGGAAATTTGGGTTGCTCTGCCGCGGGTAAGGAGGTAAACGTGGGCCGCTTCATCAATCTCTTCCGCAATATTTAGCGCTTCCGAAAAATCCTTTCCGGCGGTTACCAGACCATGGTTTTGCAGAAGCACGGCGCAACCTTTCTTGAGGGTCAACTCCGTGGATGCGGACGAAGAGAGTTCTTTTGAGCCCGGAACCATGAAAGGGATCATGGGGAGCGGATAAGCGTGGTAAACAAACCCGGGCGTCAGGGGTGGGAGGGCGTTGGGGCCCGGCGTCAGCAGGGTGGAAACGGCGATGATATGGGCGCCATGCAGATGGACCACCACGTTGATATCGGGTCTGGCGCGGAGGGTTTTTATGTGGATATGGGATTCCGTGGTGGGTGAATTCCCTTGAAGCAGACGGCCTTCGCCGTCGACCACGGCGATTTGCTCCGGCCTGATCTCTCGAAGCGAACACCCCGTAGGCGTCAGGAAGATGCGGTTTCCTGAACGTGCGGCTACGTTTCCGCCCACTCCCGCCACCAGACGGCGGTCATAAAGCAGGCGACAGAATTCGCGGAAATCTTTTTTGGTGGCGGCGAAGGATGGGGTGGATTTTTCGGTTGTTGTTTCCAAGGCCTCTTTTTTCCCTGTTAGGTTGGCAATATGGAGACTGATTTTTTTGCCGAGTGCAAAACAAGCTTAATATGTTCCGGGCAAACCGTCAACATCGAAGGGAATTCACCGTTAGCGTTATGGATATGCGCAGAGTGGGTTTGACATGGCGTTGAAACTGTTGTAGGTCAAAAAAGTGAAATAGTCAAAAACTTTTAAAAGCAAGGAGACTTTGTTGTGGATACATACAGAATTCATCCCATCGTCATGGGTACAAAGGAGTTTGACAAGAGCATGATGACCTACCAATACGGAGCAGGCGTGAAATATACCATCCCCATTTACTGTTGGTATATCGAGGGGGGAGAACGGAAAATTCTGGTGGATACGGGTGAACTGCGGCCCATACAATCCGAAGCCCGGGAGCAGGCCATCGGCGGGAAAATCTACACGTTTGAGGAAGGTTTGGATCGCTGGGGTCTGCATCCCGAGGATATTGATGTGGTCATCCACACCCATTTGCATAATGACCACTGCGAGAATGACTATAAATGCACTAACGCCCGTTTTTTTGTGCATCGTAAGGAGCTTGAAAGGATCCATGCGCCCCACCCGCTGGATTTTCGGTATGTGGAAGATTATATTGAGGATGTGGAAGAAAACGGGCAGATCGACATCCTTGACGGAGATGCCGAAATTTTTCCTGGTTTGCGCTGTGTGCATACGCCTGTCCATACGGATGGAGGGATGACCGTTATGGTTGACACGCCGTCCGGCCTGGCTGCCATTACCGGGTTTTGCGTCATTAAGGAAAACTTTGAGCCTCCTGTTGAAATCAGGGCCATGGAGATGGACGTTATTCCTCCGGGAACCCATGTGAACGTATACGAGGCATATGATATAATGCTGAAAATAAAGGAAATGTCGGATATTTTGCTCCCCCTTCACGAGCCGGCGTTTGCCTCCATGGATACGATCCCATGAATCGCGTAAGTGTGGGTTCGATGTCCCCGGCCCGCTGCTGGAGGTAGCCCTGAAACTTGATACTTGATGCCTAGTCCGTCGGCAGCAGGGCCGCGGCTTCCCGGTCCAGCAGCCAGGTCAGTTTTCCGGATTTTGGTTGAATTCCCAGGGCCGGCAGACCCCGTTGTTTTTTTTCAAGCAGCGCTTCTATAATGCCGGCTTTTTCCTTTCCGGATGCCAGAATGATAATCTCTTCGGCCTGATTGAGGATTGGATAGGTCATGGACAGGCGATTTACATTCGGCATCCCCCCTTTGACGGTTGAAATGAGTTTTTTTTTCTCATGCAATGCGCTGTGTCCCGGAAACAGGGAAGCCGTATGACCGTCAGTGCCGATACCCAGTAAAATGAGGTCAAATATGGGGATTTCATCCAGACCGGCGCCAAAAAAATCCATCATTTCCCGTTGGTAGCATGATGCGCCTTTTTCAGGGGGCATATTCACCGGCATGGGGTGAATGTGCGTTTTGGGAATGGGCAACCGGTCGATGAAGTCCTTTCGGGCCGCGCCGTAATTGCTGGCGGGATCATCTTCCGGAACACAGCGTTCGTCAACCCAGAAGATGTGAATCTTATCCCATGGAATGTTTGATCGGAACGGGTTTTCCGCCAGGCGCCTGTGCATGGGTCTCGGGGTGGAGCCTCCTGAAAGGGCCACCGTGAAAAATCCTTTCCGGTCGGCGGCATTCTGAGCCTTTGAAGCGAACAGGGTTGCCGCGGCATTCGTGTATCTTAGGGTGTTGTCTTCGATGATAACAAGGTGTTGTGTAGTCATGTAAAACGCCTTTTTGTGGATTGACGTTGTCTTTGTCTCATAAAGAGCAGGATTCCTGAACATCGGGAGGATTTCTTTTTTTGGGTATTCTCCCATTTTTTATTTGCCCATACGGTTTGCATTCTATAGGGTAAACGGGTATTGGCAAGCGAAATGTATCGCCCACCTATCATTTGGGCCAAATAGACTGAGAAAGGCCCTGATTCGTCAGGGGTCTTACCGGGACCTGGAAACCGTATTGCCGGCGGAGGCCGAGGCCATTTTGGCCTGCATGAATACGGAGGACTGGCACGAAGGGATCCGTTCTTTTTCGGAAAAACGTAAACCCGTATTCAAGGGGAGATAAATTCATGGGTTTGGAACATGTGTTGAACGCAACGTCCGTCGCGGTGGTGGGAGCATCCAAAAAAGAAACCAAACGAGGATATCAGTCCATTAAGACCCTCTTGGACCAGGGTTTCGAGGGTAGGATTTATCCGGTAAATCCCAAGGAAAAAAGCATTCTGGGGCTTCCATGTTATACCCTGGTTTCTGAAATTGAAGGCCCCGTTGAACTGGTTTTGATCACTACGCCCTCCAAAACCATTCCCGGAATCCTGAAGGATTGCGGAAAAAAGGGAGTGGCGGGGGCGGTGATTATCGCCGGCGGTTTTGGCGAGATGGGCAAAGTCGGAAAGGATCTGGAAAAAGAGATTGTCGCCATTGCAAATGAGCATGGCATTCGGTTCATTGGTCCCAATACTTCCGGTATGATGAACGTTACGAGCAACATGAACCTGGTGGGCTTAAAGGGGGTGCCCAAAGGCCATATTGCCTTGATTTCCCAGAGCGGCAACATGGCCCTGACCCTCATTACGGAAGCCGGCATCAAGAGCCGGCAGGGATTTTCCTATTATGTGGGTATCGGGAACGAGGCGGACCTCAAGTTCCACGAGTATCTGGCCTTTTTCCAGGAAGATCCCAACACCCGGGCTATTCTCATGTACGTGGAAGGGATGCGGGATGGCCGGCGTTTTCTCCAACAGGCTTATCAGACCACGCGGAAAAAGCCCATTGTGATGCTCAAGAGCGGCCGTTCCGCCGCGGGAAAACTTTCGGCGGGGTCTCACACCGGGGCGTTGGCCGGCATATCGGAGGTGGCTCGGACCGCGTTCCAAAGGGCGGGCATTATTGTCATTGAAGATTCCGATGAATTGTTCCCCGCGGCCGAAACACTGGCCAGCCTTCCCCATATCAAAAATCAGAGCGTCGCTATTCTGGCGGACGGTGGGGGACATGCTACCATTGCGGCGGACAAGTTGACGGATCTGGGCGTGCATATTCCGCGCATGGGGGAGAAAACCCGGAAGAAGCTCAAGGCCCTGCTGCCTGAGGGGGCATCGACTCGAAATCCCGTTGACATCGCGGGCGGGGCCGATGAAAATCCGGCGGTTTTCGCGGATTGCGCCGAAATCATGCTCCATGACCCTCAGGTGGGCGGGTTGCTGGTGGTGGGTCTCTTCGGCGGTTATAACATCCGTTTTGCCAAAAGTCTCGAATTTGTAGAGGAAGACGCAGCACACCGAATGGGAAAACTGGTCAAGGATATCGGTAAACCCATTGTGGTTCATAGTCTGTACAACTATGCACGGCCCCACTCCCTGGACCTGCTTCGCTATTACAAGATCCCCGTGTATGACTCCCTTGAAGTCTCCTGTAAGAGCATTTCGGTGCTTTCGGAATACGGGAATTACCTGCGCAGTTACAAAGCCAGACAGAAATTCGTCTTCAGCAAGGGTGAAAAGGCCAAACCACGGGGCCGCGAGATCTTTCAAAAGGCCCGGGCGGAACATCGCAGCGCTCTTTTTGAGTATGAAGCCAAGGAGTTGTTGGGGTTGCATGGTGGTCAGCATTTTCAGAACAGACTGGTCCAATCAGCGGATGAAGCGGTTGCAGCGGCATCTGAAATGGAAGGACCCGTGGCCATTAAAATCGTGTCGCCAGAGATTTCGCACAAGAGTGATGCCGGTGGCGTGCAACTCAACCTGACCACTGAAGCGGAGATACGGGCCGCCTATGATGCCGTCTTAAAGGGGGCGACCGCTTACAATGCAAAGGCCGAAATTCATGGGGTCTTGGTGGAGCCCATGATGAAACAGGGTCTTGAGCTGATTGTGGGCACCAAAATGGACGATCAATTCGGTCCCGTCATCATGTTCGGCATCGGGGGCGTCCTGGTGGAGGTTTTGAAGGATGTCGTATTCCGCGTGCTGCCCATCTCCGAGCGGTCCGCCCGCCGGATGATCGATGAAATCCGGTCCGTGGAACTGTTGAACGGTTTTCGGGGCAACCCGCCGGTGGATCGAAAAGCGCTTAAAAGTCTCCTGTTGACCATATCGGAAGTGGTTGGGTCCTATAAGGACATCCAGGAAATCGATCTGAATCCCGTGATCGCCTATGAACAGGGATTCGGTATTGCCGATGCCCGGATTCTTCTCAAGAAGGACAAAGACTTTAAATGGTAGGGGGGGGTGTTATCGTGTCCAGTGAAGGAGTTCCGTGGCTGCGGATGTTTTCAGCCGTTCCAGATGTTCGGTCGAATTGAAAAGCGTTTCACACAGGTCGCATTTTCTGTACTTTACAATTTCACTGGCCTTGAATCCTAGAAATGACGCCATGGTGGTAAGCCCCATGGTTTTAATCAGGTGAAAAAGGAGGTTCTTTTCCTTTTTCCGGAATAGATGGTCAATGGAATGGTTTTTTAAATTGCCAAGGTAAAAGGCATCCGTTTTTGTAAACTGCGTGCCGGCATCACAGCAGGCAAACATGTCCAGTTCGGGTGACAGATAGGGGTTCATGGCGCACCGGTGGGCAGGGTAATCGGTAAAAACCGGGGGTCGGTCGAGTTTTGTTGCGTTGCCGAAATAGATGAGGGGTTCCGGAAAATATTTCAGGTGGTTGTCCTGAAGAAACTGTTCCGGTGCGTCGTCTTCCTTTCTGAAATCCGTAACAAAGGATATGAAATAATTGAGGTCATATTTTCGGCAGCTCAATGCGGCATTGAGGATGTTTTCCCGCCTCACATTTTTTTGATGCCAGCGGCTGAAGCTGATTCTCAATTGGGATAATCCGCAATCTTTCAGGGTTGCGACCATCTGATCCGAACTCTCCTCGGTTTTGCCCCAGTAGCCGTTGGTGACGATCCTTGAATAAATGTGATGTTTTTGGCACCTTCGAACCAGTTCCTTCATTTCCTTTAAATACAGCAAGGGTTCTCCGGCCGTGAAACTGATGCCGGTAACGCCGGCACGGGACAATTCATCAATGATCTCGATGGCCTTTGGGAGTGCCATTTTCATTTCGGGCGAACCGTCGTGAGCTGCAACGCAATGCTCACATTTGATGTTGCAACGGGTTGAAAAACCAAAGGCGATTTGGCGTGTGTTGTTCATTGTACTCCTTATATGAATATTGTCGCTAAAAAAATTGAAATCCCCTGACAAATTGAGCATACTCTAACATTCATCATTCAAAATTGGAAGGGGTGGCATAAATCCACCGAAAGTCAGCCATGCCGGAAATTACATGTCGTTTTTACGGGGAGTTGAACGATTTTTTGCCAAAGGATGTCCGACAACGGGATTTTGAAAGCGGATTTAAGGGGCGGGAATCGGTCAAGGACAAGATTGAGGCGCTGGGGATTCCTCATACGGAGGTGGATCTTCTCCTGGCAAACGGAAAATCGATTGATTTTACCTACATCCTTCAGGATCACGATCGCATCAGCGTGTATCCCCTCTTTGAATCTCTAAGCATCTCGGGTGTGACGCACCTTGGATGCTTGCCCCCTGGAAGACCCCGTTTCATTGCGGATGTCAACATCCATGATGTTGTGAAAATCATGCGCGCACTCGGCTTGGATGTGATGGAAGACAGAAGACTGTCTTCAGGTGAAATTGCCGACATGGCCGGAAATGAGAGCCGAATTATTCTGACCGCCAGTCGGCAACTACTTAAACTGAGGCGTGTTGCCTGCGGCATTTTCATTCGGCCCGGCAACCGGGAGGAACAGATTCGAAGGATTTTGAACCGTCTTTCCTTAAAAGAGCTGTGTAACCCCTTTTCGCGATGCCTTTGCTGTAACACGCTTCTTGAGGCGGTGGCAAAAGACGCCGTATGGCAACGGATTCCACCCAGGACCCGGAAGCGCTGCAATGATTTTGCCCGCTGCCCATCCTGCGACAGGCTCTATTGGAAGGGAACCCATTATGAAAAAATAAAGGCAAGGGTGGCTCGCATTTTGCGTCCGCTACATTCGAGTTCCTGAGGCTTGTAAAAGCCATACCGGGTAACAATGCTTTTTTTCACTTGCGGCGGGGAATAAGGATTGGTAATTTTTTTTAAAACATGAGACCATGGGAACTGAAAAGATGTATTTGGACGCGGAAATGCGGGAAATGATGGGCAAATGGGCCAGTGTGGTGGAATCCCATGAGGTGACCCTGTTGAAGGCGCTTTCAGAGGAGGAACTCGGCATTTGAACCAAAGATGTTTAAGCCTAAATGGTTTGAGGCCCGGCCCATATGTTCTGAATCATTATCGGGGGCTGGGCCTCTTTTTATGTGAATAGGGAGTCTTATATTTTGAAAACACTGCCTTACATCGGCATTACCATGGGAGACCCGGCCGGCATCGGCCCTGAGATCATCGCCATGGCCCTGGCCGACAGCCGGGTTTATGAAGTCTGTCGGCCCATCGTTCTGGGGGACGGGGCTGTTCTTTCCGCCGCCATTTCGCGCATGGCTCGGAATGCGACAAGCCCTTTGTCCAAAAAGATGTCCATTAATCCCATTTCAGTCCCTGCCCAGGCGCTGGGCAAGCCGGGCGTAATGGATCTGATTCCCCTGTCGGACTTGGGTCCGGAAGCTATAGAGCCGGGCAAACCTGTTGTGGCGGGGGGAAAGGCCATGGTGGACTATATTCTGCGGGCCGTGGACATGGCGCTTCGGGATGAAATCCAGGGCATGGTCACCGCTCCCATCAGCAAAGTACTCATGCATCAGGCCGGGTACACGTATGACGGACATACCCAACTGATTGCGGAAAAAACGGACACCGGGGATTATGTGATGATGCTGGCGGGTACTAAACTTCGCGTGGTGCTGGTGACTATCCACTGCGCCCTCAAAGCCGTGCCTGATCTTCTGACCGAGGCCGGCGTCTATAAAACCATTCGGATTACGGCCAAGGCTCTGAAGGAGGATTTCGGACTTTCCCGGCCGCGCTTGGCGGTAGCTGCCCTGAATCCCCATGCAGGGGAAGAAGGTCTCTTTGGAACCGAGGAACAAACCATTATCAAACCGGCTATTTTAAAGGCTCGGGACCATGGGTTTATGCTGGAAGGGCCATTTCCCGCGGACACGTTGTTCCACCAGGCCGCTTCCGGTCGATTTGATGCGGTGGTGGCCATGTACCATGATCAGGGACTTATTCCCTTAAAGCTCCTTCACTTTTCCGATGCGGTCAATGTCACCCTGGGCCTGCCCATTATCCGCACCTCGGTGGACCATGGCACCGCCTACGATATTGCCGGAACCGGTCGGGCCGATTCATCGAGCCTGAAGGCCGCTATCCTTATGGCGACTGAAATGGCTCGAAACAGGGCCGTCATAACGCAAACCGCCCATGTCTATTGATGCCATCAAAATAAGAGGCGCCCGCCAGCACAACCTCAAGAATATTTCCCTGGATATTCCCAGAAACCGGTTCGTGGTGATTACGGGGCTCTCCGGTTCCGGCAAATCCTCCCTGGCCTTTGACACCATCTATGCTGAAGGACAGCGGCGGTATGTGGAATCCCTATCCGCCTATGCCAGGCAGTTTCTGGAGCAGATGGACAAACCGGATGTGGACTCCATTGAGGGGCTATCGCCCGCCATCTCCATTGAACAGCGGGGTTTCAGTCGCAACCCTCGTTCAACGGTGGGAACGGTGACGGAAATTTACGACTACATGCGGGTCCTTTTCGCCCGGGTGGGACGGCCCTATTGTCCTGAATGCGGTATCGAGATCCGTTCCCAAACCATCCAGCAGATCGTGGACCAGATGCTGGGTTGGGAAGAGGGGCGCAGGATTCAGATTATGGCGCCCCTCATCGAAGATCGAAAGGGGGAGCATTTACGTCTTCTTCAAAAACTTCGCAAGGATGGCTATACACGGGTTCGCGTGGATGGTGCGGTGCGACTCCTGGATGAAGACATTGCGCTCGACAAAAATCGAAAGCATACCATCCAGGTGGTGGTGGATCGGTTGGTGATAAAGTCTTCGATTCAGCGACGGTTGACGGATACCATGGAACTCACCCTTTCCCTGGGTAACGGCAGGGCGGTGGTTGAAGTGATCGGATCAGGCGACGTGTTTTTCAATCAAAAGGCGGCATGTCCCAAATGCGGCATCAGTACGCCGGAGCTCACTCCTCAGATGTTCTCCTTCAATAATCCCGCGGGCGCCTGCCCGGAATGCAGCGGCCTGGGGACAAAGCGGGCTTTTGATCCGGCGCTGGTGGTTGCGGATGCCGATCTTTCCCTG
The DNA here is from genome assembly GCA_963662465.1 of Desulfatiglandales bacterium. Taxonomy (GTDB): domain Bacteria; phylum Desulfobacterota; class DSM-4660; order Desulfatiglandales; family Desulfatiglandaceae; genus NaphS2. The sequence continues at coordinate 4,314,482 of OY759599.1, read as the reverse complement.
TCCGATGGCGCCATTGCCGCATGGCCCAAACGTCATACGGGCTATTACCAGCAAATGTTGTGTTCCGTACTGGATCACTACGGCATTGAGAGGGGTCTGCCTTTTCGGAACATCCCATCTGAAATCAGGCAGGTGCTTTTATATGGTTCAGGCGGGGAAAAAATCTCCTTTAACTTTCAAACGGCTCACGGAAAGCAGTCCCGGAATCGTCCTTTTGAGGGGGTCATTCCAAATCTGGAGCGGCGCTATCGTGAAACCAATTCGTACCATGTGCGATATGAAATCGAAAAATTCATGAGCATTCGGTCCTGTTCCCTCTGTGGGGGCGCCAGGCTGAAATCCACCAGCCTGGCTGTTCGCGTGGGGGGCAGGGGCATTCATGAACTCACGGCCTTTTCCGTTGATGCGGCATATGATTTTTTCGAGGGTCTGGTTTTGGGGACCCGGGAACAAACCATTGCGAAAGGCGTACTTAAGGAGATACGGGAACGTCTGGGGTTTTTAAGGAGTGTGGGGCTTGATTATCTGACCCTCGACCGTTCCTCGGGCACCCTTTCGGGCGGGGAAGACCAGCGGATCCGCCTGGCCACGCAAATCAGTTCCAGGCTTGCCGGCGTACTCTATGTGCTGGATGAACCGAGCATCGGCCTGCATCAGCGGGATAACCTGAGACTGCTTGAGAACTTGAAGCAACTGAAGGCATTGGGCAACAGTGTTCTGGTGGTGGAGCATGATGCGGAAACCATTCTCATGGCGGATCAGGTGATCGATATGGGGCCCGGCGCGGGCATCAGGGGCGGGGAAGTGGTGTTCAATGGTCCGCCCCATCTATTGGTTGAATCGCACGATTCCCTGACGGGGCAGTACCTGTCCGGGCGTCGGACTATCCCCATTCCCGCGGTTCGGCGGAAGGGGAACGGGAGCGCCATTTTGATCCGGGGGGCGCGGCTAAACAATTTGAAAAATATTTCAGCCGAAATTCCCCTGGGAACCCTGACCTGTGTGACCGGGGTTTCCGGTTCGGGGAAGAGCAGCCTGATAAACGGTATCCTTTATCCGGCGCTCAGTCGGCATCTTTATGGGGGCAAGGCCCCAGTGGGTCCGGTGGATGCGTTGCTGGGCATGGAACACCTGGACAAGGTGATCAATATCGACCAAAGCCCCATCGGCAGGACGCCTCGTTCGAATCCGGCAACCTATACCGGAGCATTTACCCATATCCGGGACATCTTCTCCATGCTGCCCGAATCCAGGGCCAGGGGGTACAAACCGGGTCGCTTCAGTTTCAATGTAAAGGGTGGGCGATGCGAGTCCTGCAAGGGGGACGGCATCAACAAAATTGAAATGCATTTTTTGCCGGATGTTTATGTGACCTGCGAAGTCTGTCGGGGGTTGCGGTACAACCGGGATACCCTTGAGATCCAATACAAGGGGCAGAGCATTGCCGATGTTCTGAATATGACCGTGAACCAGGCCCTGGCCTTTTTTGAGCCTGTTCCCATTCTTCGGAAAAAATTGAAGACCCTGGTGGATGTGGGGGTGGGCTATATCAAACTGGGACAGCAGGCCACTACCCTTTCGGGGGGGGAAGCGCAACGGATCAAGCTGAGTAGGGAGCTGAGCAAGCGGGGTACAGGAAAAACACTCTATTTGCTGGATGAGCCAACCACCGGACTGCATTTCGCCGATATCGAAAAGCTTTTAGAGGTGTTAAATCATCTGGTGGCGCGAAAAAATACGGTGGTGGTGATTGAACATAACCTGGATGTGGTCAAGGGCGCCGATTATGTGATTGACCTGGGCCCTGAAGGAGGCGGAGGCGGAGGGCATGTGGTGGCGACGGGAACCCCGGAAGAAATTGCAAAAATAGAAGCGTCTTATACCGGGCAATACCTGCGGAAGATTCTGCAATCCGGAATATAATCGTTAACGGTTTTCATACCGGTTGAGAAAACCGCGAACCGCTATTTCATATTTTATCCAGCTGTTCCAGGTGGTACACGAGGTTTTCCAGTTTCACGGATAAGTCCGCGTTTTCAATAATGCACGTTTTGCGTGTTCTGATCTGAATGGTGGTGAAATTGAGGATTGCCCCAACGCCGCCTTCTTGAAGGAGATGGGCCACCCGCTGTGCTTCGTGTGGGGGGGTCGTTATGAGCCCGATCTCAATGCCAAGTTTTCGAACCGTCTTTGAAATTCCGGAAGCGGATTGAATGGTCAATCCGCAGTTGAGCTTTTTGCCCACCTTTCTGGCATCGGAATCAAAGGCGGCTTTGATAATGTAGCCCCGTTTTTTGAAATTTTCGCTTCGAACCAGACTGCTTCCGAGGTGCCCCATGCCGACGATGCAGAGAGCCCATTCCCGGTCTGTTGCCAGGATTTGTTTGATTGCCTGCAGCAGGCTTCGCACGTCATATCCCACCCCCCTGATTCCGAATTCTCCAAAATAGGCCAGATCTTTTCTTACTTGAGCGGGATTTACACCGCAGTGACCTGCTAGCTTTTCCGACGATATGACCGGCGGACCGTTTTCAAGAAGGATCTCAAGGGGCCTGGAATAAACTGCCAGCCGCTTAATGGTGGGGTTTGGTATTTTAGATCCCTTTGGCATCGGCTACCCATGTAGATTCTGAAAAACGTATTGTGAAATAATGCACATGCATGGAGAAAAAAAAGAGAGCCTACGATGCGAGTAGGCTCCCCTTTTTTTGTAAGAGGTTAATTAAGCACCCAGGGACTTGACGATGAGCTCGTGCATGCCTCCCAGATCCGGAATCTTGAAAACAAGGATAAAGCAGATGACCAGAGCGTAAATACAAAGGGATTCAATCAGAGCCAGACCAATAATCATGGTGGTCATAATTTTACCGCCCGCTTCCGGATTTCTTGCTGTTCCCTGAAGGGCGCCATTGATGGCGTTACCCATACCAAGACCGCAACCTAAGGCAGCGATCCCGATGGCGAACCCGCAGGCAATTGCGATCCCTAAGTATACATAAAGACCAGCAGCCTTGACTACGGCATCTTCGGCGGCGAACGACATGGAAGCTGAACAAATCACCATTGCTGCCGCAAAAATACCTACTAACGTTTTCTTATTCATTGTGGACCTCCTTTCATTAATTTTTTTTATGGCCTTCTTCCATAAACTTTACAACCCCTGAAAACGAGGCATTATCAACAACCTAATGGGCGTGTTCCATGGCGCCGACAAAGTATATGATGGAGAGCAGCATGAAAACCAGCGCCTGAATGAAACTCACCAAAATGCCGAGGAACATGATGGGCAGGGGGGCAAGATAAAGCCCGGCAAGGCCGAACAGAATGGCCAAGACCATCTCTTTGCCGAAAATATTCCCGAAAAGTCGAACGCTTAGACTCATGACCCGCGCCAGGTGGCCAATCAATTCAATGGGAAGCATCAAGGGAATGAGCCACCAAACCGGACCACAGAAATGCTTAATATACTTGCCGCCATGAAATTTTACGCCGATGATGTGGGTGTAAACAAAGGTACACAGAGCCAAGGCCAAAGTAGTATTCAGATTGGCCGTGGGAGAAAACATTCCCGGAACCAAACCAATTAGGTTGGAAACGAGAACAAAGAGGAACACGGTAGCGATAAAGGGAAAAAAGAACCGCCCTTCGGGCCCCGTGATTCCCACCATAAAGTCCTCGAGCGTGTTGATTGTCATCTCAAAAAAGTTCTGTCCCCCTTCAGGGACGAGTTTGACTTTCCTGGCCATGAAAAAGGCGCTCAAGATCAGAATGAGCATGGTAAGCCATGTGTAGGTGACATGGGAATAATGATGGGCAAAATGTTCAAATCCCATGGCGGACAGAATTGCGTCAATAAAGAAAATAGGATGCTCCATAGATTATACTGCCTCCCGCGAAGATGTTCTAAAAGCAGCCCGAATCCCGAAATTTAGGATACTGAGCACAACGATGGAAAGACCGACAGCCAAGCCCAAAGGATTTACCCAGCCATTAGTGATAAGGATATAAAGGATCAGGCCCAGAATGGCAAGTCTAAAATAAAATTTTGCAACCAGCGCCATTTTTTTCCCTTTCATGACGCTTTGATCCGAAAAAGCTTTGTACATGGTGTGATGCAGAAGACTGAAATTCGCGATGATAATGAGTCCGCCTAAGATCACACCGAACGTAAATTGGGCGGTCATGAAAATACCGCTCAATGCAGTCAATATTAACAGGATGACCCAGTTGAATGTTTTGATTTCTTGAAGTGTTTTTTCGACCATTACATTTCTTTTGTTTTGTTATAAAGGATATAAAGATTCCTGAACGCAGCGGCAATGCCGAACCCCATGAAAATGAAAAAAAGCCAGGGTTTGGTTCCAAAATATTTATCCAGGTAGAACCCGATCAACACCCCCAGTGCAATGGAAAAAGCCATGGCCATGCCGACGCTGCTTATAAAGCCCATATTCTTAATCTGCTTTTTCAGGTCTTCATCCATAGCCTTTAGGCGTCCGCTTTTTCCAGAGGGTTGCCACCGACGACCCTTGACCAAGGGGTTCCTAACACAAAATTTCGGGGAAAGTCAACAGAATTTTGATTGAAATGCTCCCTTTAACTGTCCGCAGGCCGCTAAAATATCACGGCCTTTGCTTTTTCGAATGATGGCCGTAAAATGGTGGTTCGCAAGAATTTCTTGAAAATGAAGTATTTTGCCCATGGAAGGTGGGGCCATGGGTGAATCCGGGGCCGCATTCAGTGGGATCAGGTTGATTTTTGCCCTGAGTCCGGAAAGGAGTCCGCAGACATTTATTGCGTCCTGATCATGGTCGTTGACATCCTTTATAAGAATGTATTCAAAGGTAATCATCCGTCGGTTGGGCAACGGAAATGATTTGCAGACCGGAATCAATTGGTTAAGGGGATACTTTCGGTTGATGGGCATGAGACGGCTCCGGGTTCCGTCGTCCCCCGCATTGAGTGAAACCGCCAGGTTGACGGTGATATCGCGACCCAGGCGTTGTATTTCGGGGACCAGACCGCAGGTGGATAGGGTTACCTTGCGGTGGGAAAAATTCATGCCGTCCGGTTCAATGAGGTTCCCGAGGGCTTTGATAACCGCATCGTAGTTGGCCAGGGGTTCTCCCATGCCCATCAATACGATGTTTTTGAGTCGTTCCGGATATTCCAGGGACCTTTTTGCCAGAATTACCTGTTCAATGATTTCGGAGGGTTTTAAGTTTCGCCTGAATCCCTGTTTTCCGGTTAAGCAAAACCGGCAGCCCATGGCGCAACCGACCTGGGAAGAAATGCACAGGGTCAGATGATCTCTTTCGGGAATGAGTACGGATTCGATCATATGACCGTCATGTAACTGGTGAAGATATTTTCTCGTGCCGTCTTCGCTTTGGACGGCTTTGATTTCCCGCAGGGGCGAGATATCGGTTTTTTCCTTGAGCAGGGCGCGCAGGGTTTTGGGCAGGTTTCCCATTTCGTCAAAGGATTTAACGAATCGCGTCAGGACCCAGTGCCGAATCTGTCGGCCCCGGTAGGCCCCCAATCCCTGGTCCACGGCCCAGGCTTCCATTTCCGCTGCGCTCAATCCCTTGATATCGGTTTTGGTCATGGGTGATCTTGCCCCGGTTTCCCGGAATCGGTCCGACAGGTTCTGAGCTGTGCCAGTTCCCATACGTAGTCGTACAGGTGAAGGCCTTTGCTGGATGCAATGATTTCACCGTCTTCAACCCCGATGCAGGATGCCATGTACTCTTTAAGGAGCTGGATGGCGCCCAGGTTGGCCGGAAGGCCGTTCCACAAGTCCCAGGATCTGAAATAGACAATGAAGTGAAGTTTTCCCGCTTTGATTCGGGTATCAATCCCTCTCAGGCAGGGGGGATCTTTCAGAAAAACCGCCTGGGGATCTCCCACGCTCATGTAGGCCTGGTTGGTCTCAAAACCATCTTCTCGATACATGCGAATGACTTCCGCGATTTGGGCTTCCAGGTACTGTCCATAGGTGTAGTCTTCCCCGGGTTGTTTGGCGGAAGTCATGAGATATGGCAGATATGTCTCGATATAGCCGTCCGCCACGGGGTTGGGAATGCCCAGAGCCGGTGGAATTTCGGGCAGAAGAGGCCGCTGTCCGGGGTATTTGATATGGAGGGTAACGTAGTCGAACTCGAGCCGTTTCTGACCTTCAAAACTGCCCCGGTCAATGACGTATTCCCTGCCTGTTTCCAGGAGTCGGTAAACACACTGAAACCAGGCATCGGGCAGATCACGGGCTTCAATGGATTCCAGTTGCATCATAGCCGGATGATTCCTCAATGGTGTGGATAAAAATGTATTTTTCTAGTACATACAGAATTCTTTCGATAATGGCAACCAGAGAGATTGACATGATCATGCAGGGTGAAAGATGACCATTTTAAGCAACCTGAAAAAAAGATGGCGCAGCGAGGGGGGATATCGTCAATTCCTGGTCATCGCGTTTCCCTTGATTCTGAGTACCGGGGCACTGTCGGTTCAGCATTTCGTGGATCGAATGTTTCTCTCATGGCATTCCCCCGAGGCCATTGCCGCTGCCATGCCGGCCGGGATGCTCAATTTCTGTATTATGAGTCTGTTCATCGGTACCGCTGGGTATGTGAATACCTTTGTGGCGCAGTATTTCGGGGCGGGACGGAAGCACCGGATCGGGACGGCCATTTGGCAGGGGATCTATGTTTCAGCCCTAGGGGGGGGGGTTGTTATGGCGCTCATTCCCTTTGCGGAACCCATCTTTCGTTTCGTGAATCACGATCCGGTCATTCAGCGTCTGGAGGTGGAATACTTCATTATCCTTTGTCTGGGGGCGGGTCCCGTGATTGCTTCAACGGCGCTTTCCGGTTTTTTTGCGGGAAGGGGTCGAACATGGCCGGTGATGTGGGTGAATATCCTGGCTACGGGGGTGAATCTCGTTTTGGACTATGTCCTGGTGTTCGGTCGATGGGGCTTTCCGGAAATGGGGATCCGCGGCGCCGGCGTTGCGACTGTTATTTCAGGGATCTTCTCCCTGCTGGTATTTTTTCCGCTTGTCTGCAGGCCCTTGTATGATCGGGAATACCATACCCTGAGGGGATGGCGGCCTGAAAAGAGGCTCTTGTTGCGTTTGCTCCGTTTCGGCTTTCCCTCGGGTGTTCAATTTTTTCTGGATATGGCCGGGTTTACCATTTTTATTCTCCTGGTGGGACGTTTGGGCACAGTGAGCCTGGCTGCCACCAATATTGCTTTCAATATCAGTACACTTTCTTTCATGCCGATGATTGGTTCAAGTATTGCCATATCGGTTCTCGTGGGACAATACCTGGGGAAAAACCGGCCGGATATGGCGACAACCAGCGTTTATTCCGGATTTCATTTGACCTTTGGGTATATGTTTGTCATTTCGCTGGCCTATCTTTTTCTCCCGGACCTTTTTGTACTTCCCTTTGCGGCGGGGGCCGATCCCGCGAGTTTCGCCGAGATTTATCGCCTGACCGTGCTTCTGCTCAGATTTGTTGCTGTTTATTCGATTTTTGACACCATGAACCTGGTCTTTGCTTCGGCCATCAAGGGGGCCGGAGACACCCGCTATGTGATGGTTGCCATTGTGATCACTTCGGCGCTGGTGCTGGTGGCGCCCACATACCTGGGGGTGGTTGTGATGGGTTGGGGTGTAATGGTTTCATGGATAAATGTGTCGGCATATGTTATGATTCTGAGTATTGTGTTTCTTTTACGTTTTCTGGGGGGCAAATGGAAAGCCATGCGGGTGATTGAGACCCGGGGTTAATCAGATCGGCAATCTTCCCAGGTGTTTTTTCCTGATGCCAAATGTTTCCAAGGTTGCTGACTTGTCCTTGACAGTTATTGCCGAATAGCTTATTTTTCTACTATATTTTTTTAATCAACCCATGTTTAGAGTGTTTTCAAGGAGGATTTATCATGAGTGAAATGCCCAAGTTTTATCAGAAATTGCAGGAAGAGTACAAAGACGTCATGCAGGCTGTCGATCAGTTGGGAAAAGCGGTTCAGAACGCTGGACCACTGGATGATAAGATGGTGCAATTGATCAAGTTGGCGGCTGCGGCAACACAAAAATCCGAAGGTGCGGTTCACAGTCATGCAAGGCGGGCCGTGGAGGCTGGCGCCACCCCGGATGAAGTTTGCCATGCCCTGATCCTGCTGGTGCCGACCATCGGATATCCCAATGCGGCGGCAGCCCTTTCCTGGGTGCAGGATTTGTTTGAATAGTTGTGGATGTCTCAAGAGACAATGATGTCTCAAAATAGAGATGAGACGGATCGGCTGAGCTCTCCAAATTGCTATGGCGACAATTTTTTGTTTTATTTTGCATTAGCTCTCCTATCTTAAACGCAACGCATGTCGTTGAAATTTATTTGAGTTTATTACAGTTTTCAAATCCACTTATCGTTTTGTCCCCAAGTTGTCAAAAATTGCAATGCGATTTTATTGAATCAATTATGCCCCATACTCTTACGGTACAAGACGTCTCAAAATGTTGGTGATGGTAGACCCTTCATGTTCGATGAATAGACTATATGTTTGATATTATTGATTTGTTTTGAATTTTCTCTGCCTGGGGCACTATCGGCACGGATTATGAATGGGGTTAGGCAGCTTTATTCTAAAAAAGTCGTTTGATGTCTTTTTTTGGGGGAGCATTGCCCCTCAGGGAAATTTCTTTTATTCAATTTCAAAAAGCCGAAAGGAGAATAAGATCATGAGCAAAACAGAAGACAACCTTTGGGAAGCATTTGCGGGGGAATCTCAAGCCAATCGAAAATATCTTGCCTTTGCTAAAAAGGCGGACAATGAGGGATATTCTCAGGTTGCCAGGCTTTTTCGTGCGGCTGCCGAAGCCGAGACCGTTCATGCCCATGCCCACTTGAGAACCCTGGGGGGCGTCAAGACGACCGCTGAAAACCTGAAGTCGGCCATTGAAGGGGAAACCCATGAATTTAAGGAAATGTATCCGGCGATGATTGAAGAGGCGGAGAAAGAGGGCAACAAGTCGGCGGTACGTTCTTTTTCCTTTGCCAATGATGTAGAAAAAGTGCATGCGGGATTATACGAAAAGGCTCTGGAAAGTCTGGAGAATCCCAAAGATGTGGATTGCTATTATGTCTGCTCCGTGTGCGGGTTTACCTGCGAGGATGAGCCTCCGGAGAAGTGTCCGGTATGCAGCGCTCTGGCAAAAGCTTTCAATAAAGTCATATGAATAGCAGCATAACGAAAGGGAGAATAAACAGATGAAAAAAAATTTGGTAGCCTATGTAAGCCGGACCGGAAATACCCAGAAGATGGCTGAGTTTATTGCGGAAGGCATTCGTTTCAGCGGGAATGATCCGATTTTGAAAAAGGTTTCAGACATCAAGAATGCAAAGGACCTTGCAGGGTATGATGGCTATATCTTTGGTTGTCCAACATACCATCGGGATATGACCAGCGGCATGAAGACCTTCCTTTTTATTGCGGAAAGGGCCAATCTTCTGGGTAAAATGGGTGGCGCTTTTGGATCCTACACCCATAGTGGGGAGTCGGCCCAGATGGTTTTTGATACTATGGAATTTGTTTTTAAAATGGACATGGTGAGTTTGGGCGCCCTTAATCTGAAAGAAGCGATCATCCCAACACCTGACGGCTTAAGCGCCTGTCAGGAATATGGAAAGGCCGTGGGACAAAAATTCGGAGCCTGATCCTTTGCCGAAAACACTAATTCCCTCCCCCCCCCCTGCATTTCAGGGGGACTCAATAATAATAAAGAACGATGGAGGATATGCAATGAAGAAATTCCTGGTGGCCTATGTCAGCACGACGGGTTATACGCGGAAAATGGCGGAAAATATTGCCGAGGGTATTCGACGGAGCGGCAATGAGGCGGTGGTTAAAAAGGTCCTGGAATTAAAAGATCCTGAGACCCTGAAAGGTTATGATGGCTACTTTTTTGGATCTCCCACCTTTTACAGGAACATGACCGCTGATATGCAGAATTTTCTTGTTTTGGTCAGGAAGGCCGATCTCAATGGCAAAATGGGTGGGGCCTTCGGTTCTTACCTGCATAGCGGAGAGGCGGGAAAACTGATTTTTGAGACCATGGAATTTGTGTTGAAGATGGATATGTTGAAGCTTGGCGCCCTGGATTTGAAGGAACCGGTGGTTCCAACGGAGGAAGGGATAACGGCTTGCCGGAATTACGGAAAAGCGATGGGTGAGCGTTTCGGCAAGATTACCATGAAGGGAAATCCGCTGACATTGGAGGGTCGGGAGCTTAATATCGGCGACATGGCGCCGGAGGTGGTATTGGTCAATAACGATCTGGAACCTGTATCGTTATCCTCTTATCGCGGGAAGGTTTGCATCATTTCTTCGGTGCCGTCATTGGATACGCCGGTATGTGATATGGAAACTCGAAGGTTTAACGAAGAGGTCGGCGCTCTGGGGGACGATGTGGCCATCATTACCGTGAGCATGGACCTCCCCTTTGCTCAGAAAAGATGGTGCGGCGCCGCCGGGGTCGACAAGGTTGTCACCCTGTCCGACTATGCCGACAGGTCTTTTGGCAATGCATACGGCGTTTGGATCAAGGAACTGAAATTGCTGGCGCGTTCTGTTTTTGTGGTGGACCGTGAAGGGGTCATACAATACATCCAGTTGGTGAATGAGGTGAGTGAAGAACCCAATTATCAGGAGATTCTGGATGCCGTTGGAAAACTCGCTTAATTGAAGGTTCGGCAGTGGGATGCTTTCAGGGATAACCTTGATCTCTGAAAGCTTTTCCCGCTTCAGGGCATTTTTCCGCATTTCATAAATGTTGTTCAACATGCCGCAAATCAGACATCATAGTAAATGACGTTTTTTCTCAATTCAAATTGTGCATTTAGTTCAACAGCGGCCTTGATCATTGTTTCGGCATTAGGGCGAAAGATTTTTTGCCCCTACATGTGGTCGAAACACGATACCCTGCGTAGGATACCTGAAACGATGATCGAGGCTTTAACAGCAATAACCCACTTGAGGGATTGAGGAGATACGAAAATAAAGGTCGAACTCCATGCGACCCCTCAATTTGGGCGACATAGTGTTTATCAGATGGCAAAATCTTGTTGCTGCCTTCCGATGTTTTTTGTCCTCTATCCAATCCAAAAGCACAACAAGTGTTTTCCCGACTAATTTCACATAACCAGGGAGTTTTGTGATCTTTGTCAGGAGCTGTTTCACATCCCGCGGATCATCATAACATGAACGGAACAGGCCAACCAGATGCTCGCGTGAGTGAAAGGCAATCATTTGTATCAGGTCGTAGAGCTTCTTTTTCTCCAGATCTGCCTTGTTCATTGGTCTGTTTTGCAGCACTTCAATTATCGATACTTTGTCAGGCATTTCTTTTAAGGCTGCCTGAAAACCGTTAAGCTCTTTGTCGTATTTCTCTATTTCTTCCTGGAACGTGTTTAGCTTTTTTTCAAGACGAAGATCTTTTCGTGCTTCTATTTTGGACTCTGTTTGTTGTTTAGAAAGCGCCAATTGCCCCATCTTTATCCAATTCCTTGAAAACAACCATACGCACCTCTGTCGAAGTTGCCTCTGTTCGGCCTTCTTTGGCAACGGTAGAAATCGATTCACGAATCAGTTTTGTTTTCTCGGCAATGAAATACCGGCTCATCGTGGATTCGCGTGAGATTTGGCTTCTGAGCCGATTGTAGGTGCGACTTCAGTCGCACATTAAGCCGACCCTGTGCGACTGAAGTCGCACCTACAGCCCGAACCGAAACAATCTCAAAGCGCGATTTCACGTTAATCCGCGATGAACCGAAATACCTTTTCCCATTAAACATCAAGCAGTTCGTATATTCCAAGTCTTTAAATTCGTCTTTTTTCAAATACCTGGCCCACGTAATAAAGTCGGCCCTTGTCGATAATTGACTGAAAAAGTGAACACCATAACCACCGCGATCAAAAACCACAATGGGGCGGTCGATATCCAGGCTGATTATCTTGTCGGCTGCTCTTATGATGATCGGCCTGAAATCGATATCACACCCTTCGGTAATTGAAAAGAAAGGCTTCCCGTCAAGGTCGCTGACAACATAAATCTCGTTTCCTTTCATGACAATTCGTCTCACGGTATGGTAGCCTTTGGATAGAACTTTCAGTCCATAATAGGGAAGGAAGTGCCCATCGATAAAAAACACCTCCGGGTTGATGAACCCCAACGATAGAAACAGGTTTGCAAAATAATCTATCAGGCTCTCTGAGGGCTTGAACTCGGCCATCTGTTTTAAACGCAACCGAATAGTGGTCTCATCGGGGGAACTGGTTCGTCCCAGCAAAAGCCCCATGTCCCTACTGTTGACCAGCTTATGGGATTCGATAGATGGCAACCCGATGTTCAACCCGAAAAGGACAGTTTCCATCACTTCATAATTATCATACATATTATTGGCATAAGAAGGTAAATCAAAGGCATTTGGGAAGTTGATATGATCTAAAAACAGATGGTGAAGAAGCATGCCGGCAAAGACATTGCGTTGTCCCTGTTGAAGATAATCCAGGAATACTTTATCTGTATCGGTTTGTGGCTTGGGTGTATCCTCATCAGCAAATTCATCTACCTTCTTTTTGAACTTAGAATCAGCTTCAAAGTTGAAAGAAAGCTGTCGCTCGTCGTGTTGCTTCAGATCAATGCTATCCGCAATTTTAGCCAGTTGCTCCAAGTCATGCTTTGTAGGCTTTTCAGTTTCTGCATCTTGGTCCGCGGTTCTGATACGAGCTACAGCACTTCTCGAAATAGTCGTTTCAGTTTGCTTTTCCGCAGCATTTGCAATTTGCTGGTCAGTCCAGTCAGGATTCTCGCGGATGAGTTTCTTGATGGTTTTGCGAATGCTGACAATATATTTCCAGGGAGTCTTGGGACCACGGTTGTCCTCAAATATGGCCTCAACACCTAAAAGTCTTTTGGTGCGAAGCAGTTTGCCAACCGTATTGCGGTGAAACCCACAGATTTTACCGGCAACCCGGTTTTTACAATAACCAAGCTCGACAAGTTGTACGGCAGCGAGTCTCCTATCATTTATCTTCCCAGGATCGAAACTGACGACAGGACGATACTTATGATAAACCGTAACAGTGATTTTTTCCTTCCAATCCCGCTCGGTCCATACGGATAGGTTGCTAATTTTTGCTGTTTTGACAATCATGGTCTGAAGATAATTTTTCAGTTTTCATTTGTCAATAAAGAAATATTTTCCACAATCTAATGTTTTCAGCTAGTTATACCGAACCAAAATCTGAAATGCACACGAAATTATGAGAGGCTCCCGTATGACGATTTCAAACAGTTAGGTTGTGTAAAGGTCATTTACCAGGAACTCTGAGAGATATAGAAGCGAAGCTTTTGCGGCGATCCATGAAACCATGGAGGCACTCCATGAGATTAGCGCGGTCGACAAAAAGACCATGCGCGAATTTGATGAGGCTTGTTTGACGCCTGTTCGTGTTTTGAGCCCTGAGGCGGATAAATCCTTCGGAAGCCGCAGTCGACCGCAGCAGGGATAATTTTTAAACAGGCGCTTAGGCCAGTTCGAGCTTCAGTGTTCGGCCGACTGCATGAGCTGCTTTTCTTAAGGTATGCAATATCACCGATTCATTGAAAGGACTCTTGAAATCCGGTTGTTTGCCAGATTAGAGCGGACTTCCTACAAATCAGTATGGAGTTTTCTTACGAGCGGCATGCCAACCGGCCACCCAAATTCAACCGTTCGGATATCATCACCAATATTCTTCCTATCTGCAGGAGATAATTCCTTCAGCCATTTCTTAACCGGGATACTCCCATGGTCTGACATATAGAACTGAACATCAATGATTTTTCTTTTTAAAGCCATATGATTTCCGTGTACCTATTATGGGGCAGCTTGTCAATAAGAATTGTGCGAATAAGAAGAAGTGGGCTTTGGAATGGGGAATGTTGCCACCTTTGGTACGTTATCCAAATCTATTTTTGCACCCCGGTTGAACACCTTGGAATAAGAGTAGGAGGAATAGGGACAGACAAATTATTTTTTTTAGTATGGACCCGCCTGACAACGCCTACAGAAAGCCGATGGTGATCCGGTGTAGCAATGGCGGGCAGGTGACACGGTTTGCTTGAACATGGTTTTCGGGGCGTCCATAAAATTATAAAAAAGTATAATGGGGGACCGTTACCAATTTGTAAACTTGTTTAGGTCCCGGTGGGTCTGACGGGGAAATCCGGGACGTACGGAAAAGCAGTAGAGAGTCTCCCGCAGAGGCAAGCGGAAACTCAAATCTGAAGAGGAAGACAGGGGCAGGAAGGCCGGAAGTCGGCGGTATTTTTGTAAACTTGTTTTGAGGTCTCGCGCCAAGATGTCGAGGTGTAAAGAAGAGGCAGGGGTCAGGAGTTTGAGGTGGGCTTTTATGGCTTATCCGTTGTCTACGAGGCTGAGTTCGATTCGTTTTCCCATTCCGGAGATTCCAGCGGTCAACCGGTGCGCGGTGAGTTTCGAGCTTTTTGGATACAGAAACGCTCTTTTGATGTTGTATGAGACGCCTCTTGATTGTGCGTTGCTCTTTGGCGTCGAAGCAGATGGACGATACCGGTCCATTGATGAACTGGATTGCAGAGGAGTTCCTGTACCTACTCATTTGGGCGCCTTGAAGGCGGGGGAAGACCCTGTTGCCGCCTATGGGCGCATTCGCAAACCACCGTTTTCCCCTGAACCAGCGCCGCTCCGGTGAGGTGATGGGGTAAAAAAAACGTTGCAATACAATTTTTTTTTCAGTACAATCCCTAAAATTAAAGATCAAAGCTGAGAAAAAGGTCGAATAACGCATGAAAAACTCAAATTCAATATTTCGTCATTTTTGGTGGTGGCGCTGGTTTAACACCGGGAGGGGTGTATGGTCCAGTTAATATAGGCAACCGCCGTTAACATAGAATTCAAGGACCGTGGGCTCTTCAAGAGCCCACGGTCCTTTTTTGTTTCAGGGGTCGGGGGAAAATTCTTCCGGCCCTTTTTTTTTAAACAGGCTCTGAGTTCAGGCACTGTAAATCTCATGAATAGGAGAAAAGAAAATGCTGCTGGTCATGCACAAGGATGCAACAAAGGAACAGATTGATTCGGTGATGTCGGCCGTAACGGAAAATGGTTATACGTCTCGTCCCATACCGGGAGGAGAAAGGGTATCCATCGGCATCCTGAATAACAAGGGGCCTGTTGACGGATCAAAATTTCTGGCCATGAAAGGCGTTAAAGAAGCCATTCCGGTCACAAGACCCTACAAATTGGTTAGTCGGGAATTTAAAAAGGAAGATACCATCGTGAATGTGAAGGGGGTTAAGATCGGAACCGGCCATCTGACCCTTATCGCGGGGCCATGTGCCATAGAGAGCGAAGCCCGGGCCCTGGAAATTGCAACGCTGGTCAAGGCAGCAGGCGCCCATATCTTTCGGGGCGGGGCCTTCAAGCCGAGGACCTCGCCCTATTCATTTCAGGGCTTGGGTCTGGAGGGATTAAAAATTCTTGCCCGGGTAAGAGATGTTACCGGAATGCCGGTGGTGACCGAGGTCCTGGACTACGAAAATTTTGATGCGGTTGAGAAATACGCGGATATGGTCCAGATCGGGACCCGGAACATGCAGAATTTCAGCCTTCTGCGACGGGCGGGCCTGTGTAAGAAGCCGATACTCCTTAAAAGAGGCTTTGCCGCCACCATCGATGAATGGTTGATGGCGGCGGAATATATCCTTGCGGAAGGGAATTCCCAGGTTGTCCTGTGTGAAAGGGGCGTTCGCACCTTTGTAAATCACAGCCGGAATACCCTTGATCTCTCCGCTGTCCCCGTGGTTCAGCGGGAAAGTCATCTGCCCATCATTATTGACCCCAGCCATGCGGCGGGAAGGCGGGATCAGGTGATTCCCCTGAGCAGGGCCGCTGTGGCGGTGGAGGCGCACGGCTTGATGGTGGAGGTTCATAATGCCCCTGAAGAGGCATTGAGCGACGGCCCTCAGTCCCTTTATCCCGAACAGTTTGAGCTGTTGTGCCGGCAGGTTCGGGGTATTTATGGCAACCTGCGGGAGAACGGATGCGAAGCCCCTGGGGCATCATCTTGATCCGTAATGCCCGCCTGTAATTCCGGATCAATGAATTTTTCGGGCACCAGGGTCACCCGCTGGAAATTTCCCAGGGGGCTTTTATCCACCAGGAGCGGACATTCGTAAGCCTCTTCCAGGGTCTCAAAAGTGAGGACTTCCGACGGGGCGCCCATTTTTATAATGCGTCCTTTTTTCAGGAGCATGAGGCGGTTCCCGTACATGGCGGCCAGATTGATGTCGTGAGATACCATCACAATGGTGAGGTTTTTTCCCACTCTCAGCCTTTCCATCAAATCCATGACCCGCACCTGATGGGCCAGGTCCAGGGCCGCCGTGGGTTCATCGAGAAGAATGATTTGCGGTTCCTGGCAGATGGCTCTGGCGATAAAGGCCCGTTGACGTTCACCCCCGCTCAGCCGGCCCATTTTCCGCTCGGCCATGGATTCAACCCCGGTGAACGTCATGGCCTCTTCAGCCATCTGAATGTCCTGCTCACCTTCCAGTCCCAACAGGCCCATGCGGGGTGCTCGGGCCATGAGGACCAGTTCTCCGACGGTGAATGGAAGATCTTCGGGAACACTTTGAGGCACCAGGGCCATGATTCTCGCCAGCGATTTCCGGGAGTATTGGTTTATCGGGACGTCCAGAATTTCCAGTCGGCCTCCCTGGAATGGCGTGAGGGCGGCCATGATTTTCAGCAGGGTGGTTTTACCCGAACCATTGGGACCGATAATAATGAAAAATTCCCCTTTTGGAATGGAAAAGGAAAGGTCCTCGAGAACCGATCGGTTTCCGTATGATGCGTTCAAGGAAGTGGCGTGAATAGATGATTTCATTATCCTGATTTTTTGAGCAATATGATAAAAAGGGGTGCGCCGATCATGGCGGTGATGACGCCCGCGGGCATTTCTCCCTGTTCCGGCAGGGTCCTGGCCAGAATATCGCAAAGTACCACGTAGGCGCCGCCTCCCAGCAGACAGGCGGGAACCAGCACCCGGTGGTCCGGCCCCATGACAAGTCTCAGCAAATGGGGAATCACCAGCCCCACAAAGCCGATGGGTCCGCAGGCCGCCACCGTTGCGCTGACCATGATGGAAGTGGCTACCAGAAGGGTTGCGGTGATGACTTTGGTGTTGACCCCCATGGTCTGGGCTAGCTCCTTGCCCATGAGGAAAAGGTTCATGGCATTTGAAAGACAGAAAATTAGAATGGCACAGGGAACCACCACCGCGGTCAGCAGCCAGACCTGTGGAAGATCCGCCATGGACAGATCCCCCATGAGCCAGAATATGATGTTATGAAGGCGGTCGTCCTGGGTGATGGATATGAGAAACATGATAAACGCCGCGCAAAAAGAATTGACCATGACCCCCGATAGCAGAAGGATGTTTTTTTTCAGCATGGTTTTCCCGGAGGTCATGAACAGGAGAAGCAACAGGGTAACCATGCTTCCGGCGAAAGCTGCGACGCTGACGCCGGGAAAAGGGGATAGCCCGATCAGGATGCCGATAATGGCGCCGATGCCCGATCCGCTTGAAATGCCCAGGATATAGGGTTCAGCTAAGGGATTCCGAAGCAGGGCCTGAAAAACCAGACCCCCCAGGGAGAGGGCCGCGCC
Source organism: Desulfatiglandales bacterium (assembly GCA_963662465.1). Taxonomy (GTDB): domain Bacteria; phylum Desulfobacterota; class DSM-4660; order Desulfatiglandales; family Desulfatiglandaceae; genus NaphS2. The sequence continues at coordinate 4,296,726 of OY759599.1, read as the reverse complement.
CACCAGTGTTGCCAGAAATACCCGGGGCAGGCGGATGCGCCAGATGATGGTCTCCAGCATGGCGTCTGCTTTTTCGATGCCCATCAGAGACCATAAGGTCTGTTTGATATTGCTGCCGGTAGAGCCCAGGGAGATCCCCAGAACCATGGTTGCGGCAAGGAGTAAAAACAGCAGCATTGAGATGATCCATATGCGTCTTAAAATGGTCGGTCTTTGGGCCTTCACGGTTTTTTCCTGTAGAGTTCCGGGTGAATCGCTTCGGCAAGACGTTCCAGAGCGTCAACAAACCTGGGTGTTGGTCGGTCGCAGAGATTGGAGTCCAGAAGCAGGATGCGGTTGTCTCGAACAGCGGGTATTGACGGCCATTTGCGCCATTGCTCTTTGACCCGTTCGAAGCTGGCGCCCCTGGCCATGGAGGTGATAATCAATACTTCAGGGGAAAGGCCCAGCACCTGTTCGCGGCTGTACCTTGGATAGGCGACGGGGCCTTCTGAAAGATTTTTGCCGCCGGCCATGACGATCAATTCATGAATATAGGTTTGGGTGCCCGCGGAAACAATGGGTGAGACGCCGATCTGAAAAAACACACGGGGTTTGCGGGGCGATACGGCCACCATGGATTTTACCCGTTCCACCCGGGCCCTCACTTTGGAAACGATAGCGTGTGCCTTTTGATCGGCGCCGAGGAGATGGCCCAGTTGAATAATGGTTTCAAGAATGGCTTCGAGGTTTTTGGGGTCCACGGCATAAACGGGTATGCCCAATCTTTCCAGTTTCCTGACCACCGCAATGGGGTTTCCATCCTTTATGCCGATGCAAAGATCCGGTTTCAGGGCCACGATTTTTTCAAGATCCAGGTGAACATAGGAGCCTACACGGGGTAACTTTTCTGCTGCTGCCGGAAAATCGCTGAACCGCGTGACCCCTTTCAAAAGATTCTCCTTTCCCAGGGCAAAGACGATTTCGGTAATGCTGGGCGCCAGGGAAACAACCCGTTTAAGGCTATCCGGCACGCTCATCTTCCGGCCCAGTTCGTCCTCTACCGTCCTGGCGGTTGGCGGTTGCCCCTGAAGAAAAAAAAGGCTTGCCATGAAGAAAAAAAAGGTCAGTGGGACTGTTTTTGGGGCGGCGGTGATAAGCCGTAAAGCGTATCGGACCATTTTGACCTCTCGTTATTCGCATCCGGAGAACCGGAATATAGTGGAGCCTAGTTTTTTTAATGATATTTTTCAACGAACTTTTTCATTGTCTTGAAAAAATGAGTTCTCTGATGAGGGTTGTTCTGATTTTAGACGGCACAGCGTTGGTCCTGAATGAGGGTCCGGTTGTTGGATATTTTTTGCTTGCATTTCATAATGTTATTGTTTATAAAGTCTGGATATTTTCAGGCTTGGCTGCATTTGTCCTTCAGTCAGACGCCTTATTTTCTTTGATGGTTATTGTAATGAAGGTATATTCTGTTGGTATAAAAGGTAAGGCTGTTGAACAGGTGGAGGCGGAAACCCTGTCGGCTCTGGGGGCGTTGGAATACCTGAAAGTGGGTGGGTTGGACCGGGTGACGGCGGTGAAGGTGAACGGCATCCCTTGCGATCTTTCGACTGAGATAGATCAGAACTCGGCACTGGAACCCATTTACCTGCATTCCGACGAGGGTTTGGAAATTCTTCGGCACAGCACTTCACATGTGATGGCGATGGCTGTTAAGGAACTGTTCCCCGGTGTGAAAGTAACCATTGGGCCTTCCATAAAATATGGCTTTTACTACGATTTTGATTACAAACGGCCTTTCAGAGAAGATGACCTTCCCCGTGTTGAAGAGAAGATGAATGAGATTATCCAAGCAGATCTTCCTTTTACCCGGAAAGAGATGGATAGTCCTGAAGCCGTAGCATTCTTCACTGGGCAGGGTGAGGATTACAAAGTCGAAATTATTGAAGACCTTGGGGTGGAAAGGGTGTCCCTTTATACTCAGGGGAGTTTTACGGATCTGTGTCGAGGACCGCATCTTCCTTCCACGGGCATGATCAAGGCCTTTCATCTGACCAAGGTCGCCGGGGCGTACTGGCGGGGCGATGAGCATCGACCCATGTTGAGCCGCATCTACGGCGTTGGATTTTCAGACACAAAACAATTGAAAAAGCATCTTCATATGTTGGAAGAGGCCCGAAAGCGGAACCATGTGAAATTGGGGACTCAGCTGGAACTTTTCAGCACCTATGAAGAGGTGGGTGCGGGAATGGTGGTTTGGCATCCCAACGGCGCCATGTTGCGTCACCTTCTGGAGAGTTTCGAGATTTCGGAACATCTCAAGCGAGGGTATGAGCTGGTGAGAGGCCCGGAGGTCCTGAAGACGGATTTATGGAAAAAATCCGGCCATTTTGACAATTACCGCGAGAATATGTACTTTACTGAAATTGACGGGCAATCTTATGGCATGAAACCGATGAATTGTCTCGCTCACATGCTGATTTACGGTTCCAAAATCAGGAGTTACCGTGACCTGCCCAAGCGTTATTTTGAATTGGGGACGGTTCACCGGCACGAACGATCAGGGGTTTTACGCGGTCTTTTTCGAGTGCGGGAATTTACTCAGGATGATGCTCACATCATCTGTACGCCTGAACAGCTCAATAACGAGATCAAAGGCGTCCTTGATTTTGTCAGGGAAGTGATGGGGATTTTTCAGTTCGATTATGAACTGGAGATCAGTACGCGCCCCAAAAAATCCATTGGTTCCGATGAGGATTGGGAACTGGCGACCCAGGCCCTGATCAAAGCCATGGATGAGCTTCAATTGAAGTATGAGATTAATGAAGGCGATGGCGCCTTTTATGGCCCCAAGATCGATGTCAAGCTTGAAGATGCACTGGGTCGGAAGTGGCAATGTGCGACGATCCAATGTGACTTTACGCTTCCTGAAAAGTTTGACCTTGCCTTTATTGGTAAAGATGGTGAAAAACATCGGCCTGTTATGATTCATCGGGTGATACTTGGTGCGATTGAGCGCTTTATTGGTGTGCTGATAGAGCATTATGCCGGTGCTTTTCCCACCTGGTTGGCTCCTGTGCAGGCGGCTATTCTTACGGTAACCGACCGAAATATTCCGTTTGGTGAAAAGCTGGCCAAGGACCTGGTTTCGGCGGGTATTCGCGTTACGTCCGATTTCAGAAATGAGAAGTTGGGCCTCAAGGTCAGGGAGGCCCAGGTAAGAAAGATTCCTTATATGTTGATTATTGGGGACAAAGAATGCGATAATAACGGTGTAACCCCAAGAAAAAGGAATGGTCAAAATCTTTCATTGATGGGTGCGAGTGAGTTTATTGACCTGATTACCAAGGAGTGTATACAGAGGAGGGAATGGCAATAAGAAAAAAATCTGACGACGTAAGGATCAATGAGAAGATCCACACCAGGCAGGTGAGGCTGATCTCCGCCGAAGGAGAGCAGCTGGGTATTTTGACCCTTGAGGACGCCTTGATCCAGGCTAAAACTGAAGGATTGGATCTGGTTGAGGTGGCGCCGAATTCTGAACCACCGGTTTGTCGCGTAATGGATTACGGTAAGTTCCGGTACGAGGCAAGCAAGAAGGTCCAGGAGGCGCGCAAGAAAACCAAGGGAGGCCAGATGAAGGAAATTAAGCTGAGGCCTCATACTGAAGATCACGATCTTGGATTCAAGGTCAAAAACCTGAAAAAATTTCTGGAAAAGAAACACCGGGTGAAAGTGAGCGTCTTTTTCCGTGGGCGGGAGATGGCGTTTATGAAAGCCGGAGATGACCTTTTGAAACGGGTGGCTGAAGATGTTTCGGATGTCGGAACTGTAGACCAGCCTCCTGCCAGGGAGGCCCGGAACCGAATGACCATGGTCATTGTTCCAAAATAACAAACCGACAATTTAGGTCCTTTTGGGTTTTGCACCGTAGAGACAAGGCATGCCTTGTCTCTGCTGTTTTTCCTTTTAAGGACCGTATGCAGTGATGGAGGTAGGTAATGCCGAAAATGAAGACCAACCGCGGAGCGGCCAAGCGGTTTAGAACCACCGGTTCGGGCAAAATTGTGAGGAACAAGGCCTTTTCGAGTCATATTCTCACCAAAAAAAGTACCAAGAGGAAGCGGAACCTTCGAAAGTCAGGTTTGCTGGATTCAGCGAATCTGAGAAATGTTCAGAGGATGATTCCGTATCGCTAGTCTTTGCTTTCCATACGAATTTTTGAATGAATAATTGCAACAAAGAGGTATTGCCATGCCAAGGGTTAAGAGAGGCTTTAAAGCCAGAAGAAGACGAAACAAAGTATTGAAGGCGGCAAAGGGATTTCGGGGCGGGCACAGTAAGCAGTATAGGACTGCTGAAAGCGCCGTAATGCGGGCCGGGGTGTATGAATACCGCGACCGCAGAGTCCGAAAACGTGAATTTCGAAAGTTGTGGATTATCAGGATCAATGCGGCAGCCCGTGCCCATGGACTTTCCTACAGCCGGTTGATGGGTGCGCTTAATAAGGCGGGCATTCTTCTGGATCGAAAGGTGCTGGCGGATATGGCGGTTAATGATCCGGCGGGGTTTGCCAAGGTAGCCGGAATGGCTGCGTAACGGACGTAACGGATAAGGCCATGAAAGATCAACTTCTGGAACTGGAAAAACGCGCCAATGATGAAATTGGGGCCATTGTTGATCCGTCCGCGCTTGAGCCGTTTCGGATCAAATACCTGGGGAAAAAAGGCGCCCTGACATCCATGATGAAAAGTCTGGGTGGACTTAGCCGTGAAGAACGTCCTGAAGTTGGAAAACTGGCAAATCAGATCAAGGTAAATCTGTCTCGCCGGTTCCAGGAGACTAAAACTTTTCTGGAAGCCCGAAATGGCGAAGAATCCTCTTTTGTCGATGTGACCCTGCCTGGCAGAGAGCCCCTTTATGGGCATCTGCATCCCATAACCCTGGTGATCAAAGAGGTGTGCCGAATTTTTTCACGGATGGGATTCCGGGTGGTTAAAGGTCCCAATGTTGAGTTGGACTATTACAATTTTGAGGCGCTGAACCTGCCCAAAGACCACCCGGCAAGGGATATGCAGGATACGTTTTATATATCCGAAAACGTGGTTTTAAGAACCCATACGTCCCCGATTCAGGTTCGCGTTATGGAAACCCAGCAGCCCCCTGTCAGTGTTATTGCGCCGGGAAAAGTATACCGACGTGATTCGGATGTGTCCCATACGCCCATGTTCCATCAGGTCGAGGGGCTGCTGGTGGATCACAATGTTTGTTTTGCTGAGTTAAAGGGGACCCTCACCCATTTTATTCACCAGATGTTCGGCAGCGATACGCGCCTGCGTTTCAGACCCAGCTTTTTTCCGTTTACGGAACCCAGCGCCGAGGTGGATATCCGATGTGTTATGTGTGGGGGCAAAGGGTGCCGGACATGTTCCCATACGGGATGGCTGGAAATATTGGGTTCCGGCATGGTGGATCCGGAAGTATACGGTTTTGTAGGCTATGATCCCGATGTATACAGCGGTTTTGCCTTTGGCATGGGCATTGAGCGAATTGCCATGTTGAAATATGGGATTGATGATATTCAACTGTTCTTCAAGAATGATATGCGTTTTTTAAACCAATTCTAACCGCTAATGGCTAACCGCTAACGGCTTTTTTCAGAGTATAATCCATGAAGGTAAGCTTAAACTGGTTGAAAGAGTACGTTGATATTGACCTTTCTCCCGAGAGACTCGGCCATCTTCTCACCATGGCGGGTCTGGAAGTGGAAGGGATTGAGGTCGTGGGCCAATGCCTGGATGATGTTCAGGTGGCCGGGATTGTCGAGGTGATGCCCCATCCCAATGCCGATCGCCTGTCCCTCTGCCGTGTCGATACCGGAACGGAAACCATTTCCGTGGTTTGCGGCGCGCCCAATGTGGCCGAAGGGATTTTGGCGCCGCTGATCCTCCCGGGTGGAAAACTGCCGGACGGCAGCAAAATGAAAGAAAGCCGTATTCGGGGCGAAATTTCCAAGGGGATGCTCCTGGCGGAAGATGAAATGGGTCTGACCGATGATCACGCAGGCGTTATGATTCTTCCCGAAAGTGCGACACCCGGGGACTCCCTGTCTTCACTGCTGTCCTTTCCCGATTGGGTTTTTGATGTGAGTATTACCCCCAACAGACCCGATTGTGCCAGTGTTTTGGGGATTGCCAGAGAGATTGCCGCCAACACGGGAAAACCGCTTAAAAGTGTAGATGCCCGCGTGGATGCCATGGGGCCTGCCATTGAGAGCCTGACGAATATTTCCGTCAAAGATCCGGACGGGTGTCCCCGTTACGCCGCGGCGGTTGTCCAGAATGTCTCTCTGGCGCCGGCGCCATTTTGGATGCGCTATCGGCTGTTTCAGTCCGGGGTTCGAAGTATCAGCAACCTGGTGGATGTGAGCAACTATGTGATGCTGGAAATGGGGCAACCCCTTCATGCCTTCGATTATGACAGGCTGGGTGAGAATCGAATCGAAGTTCGGCGTGCGGAAGAAGGCGAGCGCTTCACAACCCTGGATGGGGTGGAGCGGAACCTGGACCCGGAAATGCTGCTGATTTGCGACGGCCGGGCGCCCGTTGGGTTGGCCGGCATTATGGGAGGGCTCAACTCGGAAATTCATGATGGGACCCGAAATATCCTGGTGGAAAGTGCCTTTTTCGATCCCATCACCATTCGCCGAGGGTCAAAACGGCTGGGGTTGACCACTGAAGCTTCCTATCGGTTCGAAAGGGGCGCCGATATCGGCGGCGTGCCGGCAGCCCTCAATCGTGCTCTTTATTTGATAAACCTGCTGGCGGGAGGGATAACCGCAACAGGTATTATTGACAACTATCCTAAACCTTATGCGGCGCCTTGTATTTCTTTCCGACCGGATAAAGCCAATGGTATTCTGGGGACCGCCATTCCAAAGAAGGCCATGAAAGGTTACTTTGATGCTCTTGAAATGAGGATTGAGGAAGATTCGAATCATGATTTTTGCGTGACCCCACCTTCGTTCAGGGTGGATATCAAGCGGGAAGTGGACCTGGTGGAAGAGGTGGCCAGACTCCATGGGTTCGATAATATCCCCGTGATTTCACCTAAAATCAGGCCTTCCGAAGGGGCGGAGTCCCCTGACCTTTTACTTCGCGACAACGTCAGGACCATGATGACGGGACTTTGTTTTTCTGAAATCATCACCTATAGCTTTGTTTCTCCTGATTCCGTCAATGGTCTTGTTGGGGATGCACCCGGGTCCTTAAAATCTTTTACCGCCATTATGAATCCGCTTACCGTGGATCAGTCCGTGTTGCGGACCTCCCTGATTCCGGGGCTTATGGAAGCGGCCAGGTACAATATCCTTCATGAAATAGGGAATCTTAAGCTTTTTGAATGGGGAAAGGTTTTCTTTGAGAAGGAAAACGATCTCCAACCCCTTGAGAAAATCTTTCTGGCCGGTATTATGACCGGCATGAACACTGAAAAACGCTGGTATAACGAAGAGCGGCCCGTTGATTTTTATGATGTCAAAGGAACAGTGACGGCGCTGCTGAAGGGGTTGGGTCTTAAGGCGTTTCGGTTCGAATGGGGAAAGGATCTTCCGGGATATCACGAGGAAGTTTCGTCCGGGATTTATTGTGCGGATGTGCGTATTGGTCAGGTTGGCGTTGCCTCTTCTAAGGCGATTGAGGCCTATGACCTGAAAATGAAACATGTCTGTCTTTTCGAACTTGATGTGTCGGCGCTATTGGCTGTTCTGCCTGAAAAAAGGACGTTTATTCCCTTTGGCAGGTTTCCTGCTGTTCATCGAGATCTCTCGTTGGTGTTGGATCGCCGGACCCCGTGTGCCGTTATCGCGGATATTATCCGGGAAGAGGGGAGCAGTCTTCTTGAATCCGTCCATGTTTTTGACCTTTATGAGGGAGAAAGGATTGATCCATCGGAAAAGGCCATCTCCTTTAACCTTTCTTTTCGATCAGATCATGGGACCCTTGATGGTGAAGAGATAAATCGTTTGCATGAATCGATTGTCGAAACAATCAGCCGGAAGACAGGAGGTAGATTAAGGGAGGGCTAATAAAATATGGTCCGGATTCCTGAAAACAGAAAGTACTTCCGTATTGGAGAGGCGAGTCGTATTGTAGGCGTTGAGCCGTATGTCCTGCGGTACTGGGAGAGCGAATTTCCCCAAATCAGGCCTCAAAGGGCCGATTCCAATCAGAGAACCTACCAGAAACAAGACTTAGAAACCCTCGTTGAAATTAAACGGCTGCTTTATGATGAGAAGATGACTATTGAAGGCGCCAGACTTCGATTTAAGGGCGAGAGTTCCGACAAAACAGCCGATCTGGATTCGGTTATCGAAGAAATAAAAACAGAATTATACCAAATATTGAAAATTTTATTGTAGGGGCAGGCCCCCGTGCCTGCCCTGATGTTTCCTCCCCTAACCCGCATTGATTTTATCTCGAAGAACGCCCGACGTTTTGAATACCACGACCCTTCTGGCCCTCAGTTGCAGGTCTTCCGTGGTCTGTGGGTTTCTGCCGCGCCGTGATGACTTTTCTTTCACTAGAAATTTTCCGAAACCGCTGATCAAAAGATCCTCTCCGTTCTCCAGGGTATCCTTAATGATTTCAAGGAGCCCTTCTGCTGCAATTCTGGATTGGCTTTTGCTGAGTCCGACCTGATGATAAATATCATCAATAATTTTTTCTTTGGTGAGGGCCACCGTTGATCCTCCTACGTGGTCTCTCGAAAGAGACTTCAGAAATCTATAGTTCGATTTATTATATTTTTTCATGCTGATAAATCATCTGTAATATCCAATTTTATCAACGATGAATATGGCTTATGGCGAAAAGAGTGTCAAGTGTTATTTGTCTTTTGGAACTTTTCTTTCAGGTTATGGTTGACGATTTCTGGGACCAGGCCGCTGACGTCGCCGCCAAAGCTTGCCGCCTCTTTGATAATCGTCGAACTGATATAAAACCATTTATAATCCGTCATTAGAAAAATAGATTGCACGTCGCGGTTAAGTTTTCGGTTCATAAGGGCCATCTGGAATTCATATTCAAAATCGGAAAGGGCGCGCAATCCCCGCAGAACCACATTGGAATCTTTGTGGATCACATAGTCCACCAACAGACCATCGAAAGTATCCACTTCTATTCTTGAATCCTTATGGACGGCTTTCTCAATCATGTCGATTCTCTCTTCGATGGAAAAGAGGGGGACTTTTTTAGGATTGTTCAAAATGGCGATAATCAATTTATCAAATATTTCCAATCCCCTTGAAACAACGCTGAGATGTCCATTGGTGATAGGGTCGAAAAAGCCGGGATAAACAGCGATATTTTTTCTCATGAAGGTTCCTTTTTTTTAAAGATACTGAGTTTGGTATCCCCATAAATTCGGGTTTCAATCAAAGGTAGAGACACGGCATGCTTTGTCTCTACGGTCTTTGCGGTTTCCAAAATTATCAGTGCCCCGGGCGCCAACTGCTCCGAACGGGAAAGATCCTCGACTAACCCGGGCGCCGGATGGCTTGCATAGGGTGGATCGAGAAAAACCAGATCATAAGTGGTATTGAGGAAGGGTTTACTCCTGGGAAGCCCCTTTGACAAATTCCATTTACATATAAACCCTGTATTTTCATACCCGCATAGCGCGAGGTTTTTCCTTATCAGTGCAACGGATTGTTTTGCATGATCAACAAAGACGGCACGGGCGGCGCCTCGACTGAGTGACTCGATGCCGAGAAGGCCAGTGCCTGCAAACAGATCCAGTACCCGGTAACCGAAAAGATTTTGTCCGATGATATTGAAGATCGCTTCGCGTACCTTGTTGCCGGTGGGGCGAATTTCAAGATCCTTGGGTGCTGCAAGTTTCCTCCCTTTTATTTGGCCGCCGGTTATTTTCATCTTATTGAAGATAGCCGATAACCGTCTCCCCTGCTTTAACTTTTTGTCGAACCTGGATAGTGATGTTGCTGTCCGCAGGCAGAAAAACCTCGAGTCTGGAACCAAAGCGGATAAGACCGAATCTCTGTCCGGTTTCAACTGTGTCCCTTTCATCAATCCAGCAGGCAATGCGTCTTGCGATTAATCCGGCGATCTGGATGACCATGATTTCCTTGGCATCAATTGTTTTCAATGTAACTCGGTTATTTTCATTTTGCTCCGACGCTTTGTCCAGGTTGGCTGAAAGAAATTTTCCCGGATGATAGGAGATGTTTTTGACGATTCCCTGAATGGGGATCCGGTTGACATGGACATTAAAAATGGACATGAAAATAGATACTTTGATGGCCGGTTGGCCTAATGGACTGTTTTTACCGTCTAATTTTTTGATCTCCAGAATCCGTCCATCCGCAGGCGTCAGCACGGCGTTTTTGGGTCCCGAATGATGCCGTTCGGGATCCCTGAAAAAGTAAAGAACGAAGAGGGCAATGGCGCAGGCAATAAGGGTGAGCGTTGTCAGACCGAGCCAGGCAAAGAAAATGGTAATTCCGATCCCAGTGAAAATAAACGGGAATCCTTCTCTTGCAAAAGGCAATCTATTGTTGATGCGTGTTTCCTTATCCATGTGCAATTAGATCCAATCATATTATTAAGCAATGTTGACGATGTTATATTTTTTTTGATACCGCTTGTCAACGGCGTTATCGGCCATGGGTAAATTCAAAGGTAATCGTTCACAGGGTGCAGGTGTCAGGGTGCAGAAAAAAACAGCTTTGGTCTAATGAAGTCAACCCGTATATTTGAGGCACTCTTTTTTAATATCGGTGTTCAATATAAGGCTCTGCCCCCTGCCCCCTGTGAACTGATAATTGATGGAGCGGTAAAAGCGGATTTGGACGTATGTCAGGGGGCCTGAAATATACGGGGGTTAACGTGTTGGGATCATCAAGATCACCGGCATCAAAACGGTGAAGCGCCAACGCACCTACCGAAGAGGCGTTGAGGCGCCAGCAATGGGGCGGGGCCATCATGGCGTGGCCCCCGAGCAATTCTCTCAGGGCTTCAACCTGGTTCCGGTAGTCGTTTCCCACGAAAACCGTGGTTTTCGTAAACAGGGAAGGGAAGGCATTGAGTTTAAAACAATTGTCTTTTTCCTTTCGCCTGAGTTGGTTTCCCTGGTCCCATCGAAAAAGGGCCGTAAACACTTCTCCTTTCCTAGAGGCGATAATTGGAGCGATGGGGTGAGGTGTGTGTGGCATTTGAAAGGCCATGGCCTTCAGGCTGGATATGCCGATGATAGGAACCTGAAGCGCCTGGCAAAATCCTTTTGCCAGGGAAAGACCCACCCGAAGACCGGTAAAGCTGCCGGGGCCGGTTGCAACCGCAACACCTTTAATGTCTTTGGGGGCGAACCTGGAAGTATGGAGCAGCATGTCAAGGGCCGGCATGAGGTCGCCAAAATGTCCTTTTCCGCCGGACATCAGCACCTCCGATGCAACAGTGCCGTCCCCCCGCAACAGTGCGATACTGCATTGCTGAGTAGAGGTGTTCAGGGCTAGAATCATTGTCTTTAACGAAACCCTTTATCCCAAAATTCTTGTGATATCGTTATAAATAACGACGATCATGAGCAATACGAGAAGGCCAATACCGAATTTTTGCGCGAATTCACGCTTTTTGATATTCAGGGGACGTCCGATTATCAGTTCAATCAAAAGAAAGATAATGAAGCCGCCGTCAAGAATCGGCACGGGCAGAAGGTTCAAAATGCCGAGGTTTATGCTGATAACGCCGGTAAAGGGAATCAGATAAGCCCAGCTTTCCTTGGCCAGTTCACCGGTCATTTGGCCGATCAGAATGGGACCCCCAAGGGTTTTTAGCGGTACGATTCCCTGAAACAGCTTGACAACCGTCAAACAGGTCAGCTTGATGATTTCCCATGTTTTCAGAAATCCTTCTCTGACAGCCCCGAAAATGTTCAGTTTGATTTCCCTGAAGGTTCCGGCCGAGACAATGCCCAAAAGCGGTGTGCTGATTTCTTCCCCAAAGATGTTTTTGACCACGCTCATTTCGGGAACGATGGTAACTGTTATGACGTCTCCTTTTCGCTCAAGGGTTACGCGGATCGCCTCCCCTTGATTGTCCTGGACCATTTCTTTGAGCTGGGGCCAGGTGCTCGTATCTTTATCGTCAAGCGCAAGAATCAGATCGCCCTTTTGAAGGCCTGCATTGTTTGCCGGCGACCCTTGTCGTACCTCGCCGATTTCAGTGGTCAGGACTTGCATGCCGGTAACGGCATAAGAACCGAAAAAAATGAGCAGGGCCAGCAGAAGGTTGAAAATCGGCCCGGCGGCCACAACCGCGATGCGTTGAATGGCGGGTTTATGACTGAAAGATTTTGCTTCATCTTCGGGAGAAACGGGGTCTTCATCATCACCGTTTTCGCCGAGCATTTTCACATAGCCGCCCAGAGGAACGGCGGAAATGAGGTATTCGGTCTCACCTATTTTTTTCCCGACCAGCTTTGGTCCGAAACCCAATGAAAACTTGAGAACCTTTATCCCGAAATACTTGGCAACGAGGAAATGTCCCAGCTCATGGAAAAAAATTAAAACTCCCAGAACAATCAGGAAGGGAAGAACGTAGTCAATAAAATAATGCATGGGGTTACCTGGTGTCTGAATGAAAACCTCGTTCAGGCACGGTTTTAAGTTTTAAGTTTTAGGTTTTAAGTTTCTTTGTCAACAAGATTGGCGATCGTCTTTTCACGGGCCCACCTGTCGGCATCCATGACCGACTCAATTCGGTCAATGGGATACGGTTGATGGGCTTCCATGGTTTGCGCGATCAGTTCCGGGATATCCAGGAATCCGATTTTTTCTTTTAAAAAGGCATCCACGGCGATTTCATTGGCGCCGTTTAATACGGCGGGCATGCTCCCTCCGGCTGCCGCGGCTTTGAGCGCCAGCGCCAGGCATTTGAATCGAAGAAGGTCCGGTTTTTGAAAACTGAGGGGACCTGCTTTTTCCAGTTCGAGGGGGGGGAGGCCGGTTTTAATGTGCCTGGGATAGCTAAGGGCATAGGCAATAGGAATCATCATGCTCGGGATGCCCATTTGACTGATGATGGAACCGTCCTTGTATTCAACCATGGAATGAATGATGCTCTGGGGGTGAATGAGAACGTCGATTTGTTCCATTTGCAGATCGAACAACCATTTTGCTTCGATAATTTCAAGACCTTTGTTCATCATGGTGGCCGAATCAATGGTGATTTTCGAGCCCATTTCCCAATTGGGATGTTTCAGTGCCTGCGAAACGGTCACGTGGGCCATTTCTTTCAGGGACAGGTTTCTGAAGGGGCCGCCTGAGGCAGTGAGGATGACGCGATTAAGATCTTCCTTTTCATGGCCCTGAAGGGATTGAAATATGGCGCTGTGTTCACTGTCGACGGGTAAAATGGAAACGCACTGTCTTTTCGCTTCGGCAAGGACCAGAGGGCCTGCCATGACCATGGTTTCCTTATTGGCCAAGGCAATGTTTTTCCCTGCCTTGATGCCTTCATAGGTGGGTATGAGACCCGCTGCGCCGGTTATGGCGGAAATGACGGTATCCACCGGACCAAGGGTTGCCACATATTTGAATCCCTCGGGTCCGTAAAGTATTTCGGGTAAAGAACTGCCGGTCAGTTTTCTTTTGAGATCCATGGCGAGGGACTCATTTAAAACGGCAACGGCTTTCGGTTTGAACCTCTCTATCTGTTTGAGCAGAAGGTCAATGTTTTTGCCGGCTGAAAGGGCGATAACATGATATTTGTCCGGGTGGGCAGAGGCTACCTTAAGCGCGTTTACACCGATGGACCCCGTTGAACCCAATATGCTTAGATTTTTCATTATGATTTTCCCCTTGGCTTCCGGTTGTTCAACAGTGAACCTTTATTATACATTCAGATAGAAAAAAAGGATCGGAATCGCAAATAGAAGTCCATCGATGCGATCCAGTATCCCGCCATGTCCGGGAAGGATGTCCCCCGAGTCTTTAACGCCCTGTTTTCGTTTCAATAGGGATTCGGCCAGGTCGCCGATCTGACTGACGGTAGAGAGTAGAACGACCAGCAGAACCAGTGAAAGATTGAACGGATGAAGGTCAATGAATTTAAGAAACAGCATGGCGGCCATCAGACTGCTGAATAAGCCGCCCCCGGCGCCTTCCCAGGTTTTTCCGGGGCTTACGCGCTTATGGAGCTTGTGTTTCCCGAATGTCCTGCCGAAATAGAAGGCGCCGGTGTCGCAGGCAAAAACCACGGTCAGCAGAAAAAAGATCCACAGATGACCCTGAGGGCGCATGTCAATAAACACCAGCATCGCAAGGGGCAGGGCGGTGTACACCGGCCCCAGTAACGCCGCCATGCTGACCATTTCCGGTTTGCTTTCATGAGTGGAAGAATAGGTGAACACTTCCAGGGCCATGGGGAAAAATGCCCATAAGACAATAATGCCGGGTAAAAGTAATGCCTGTCTCATGTAAACGACGGCAAAGAGCAGCACCACCAGTACACTGCCGGCCCATTTGATCGTTGCGGGAAGACGGATGCCGGCGATACCATAGTATTCCCAAAGCCCCATAAGTCCCGCAAGACAAAGCACGGCGTAAAACAGCCATCTGGGTCCAAAACCGATAAGGAAAATCAGAACCGGCACAGCAATGATGCCGGTAAGCCATCGTTTCAGGTGCATTATTAACTCAAACTCCAGTGATCCCGGTTATCTCGCACCGATTGCGCCAAATCTTCTGTTCCTACCCCGGTATTCCGCCAATGCCATCAGAAATTCCTGTTCCCCGAAATCGGGCCAGAGGGTCGGTGTAATGTACAGTTCACTATAGGAAATCTGCCAGAGCAGGAAATTGCTGATCCGATATTCCCCGCTGGTCCTGATGAGCAGATCCGGGTCCGGCATTCCCCGCGTATAAAGTGAATTTGAGAAACGCGCTTCGGTGATGTCGGCGGTCTTTATTTCGCCCGCCTGCACTTTATGGACAATGTCCCGAACGGCATTTAAAATTTCCTGACGTCCCCCATAACTGAGTGCCAGGGTTAAAACCATATTGGTATTGCGTGATGTTTGGCGGATGGTTTCCTGGAGGACTTCTCTGACGTCGACCGGCAGTTTTTCGATACTGCCGATGGCATTCAGTCGAATGCCATTTTCTTGCATTTCTTTCAGCTCGCCTTTCAGGAAACGCTTCAGCAGTTTCATGAGGGCAGTGACTTCATGAGTGGGTCTTTTCCAATTTTCCTCTGAAAAAGCATAAAGGGTCAGCCATTGGATGCCCAGTTCCCGGCTCAGGGTGACAATTTTCCTGACGGATTCCGCTCCCTTCTGATGTCCCCGAACACGGTGAAGTGTTTTATTCTCGGCCCACCGCCCGTTTCCATCCATGATGATGGCCACATGCCTGGGCAGGCCTTCTTTATTTGGCTTTGATGTCATGTATCAGAATTCAATGATCTCCTGCTCTTTTTGAGTGGTTGTTTCATCCACTTTTTTGATAAATTCATCGGTTATTTTCTGAACGTCGTCCTGGGACCGATAAAGTTCGTCTTCGGATATCTCTTTTTCAGCCTTCATCTCCTTGAACATGTCATTGGCTTCCCGCCTGAGATTCCGGACTGAAATTTTGTTGTCTTCCGCCATTTTCCTGGCCAGTTTTGCCAGTTCTTTTCGCCTTTCCTCGGTCAGGGGGGGGATGGATATTCGAATAATTTTTCCGTCATTCATGGGCGTGAGCCCCAATTCGGATTTCAGGATGCTTTTCTCAACGCTCCCCATGATTGTTTGATCCCAGGGCTGGATGGTGAGTAGGCGGCTTTCAGGAGCGGATATGGTGGCAACCTGGTCAAGGGGCATTGCCGTGCCATAGCACTCGACTTTGATGCCGTCAAGCAAGGCCGTGGAAGCCCTTCCGGTTCTGATTTTGCGGAAGTCTTTTTTTAGGGCATCGACGGCCTTGTTCATCTTTTGGCGGAGTTCGGAAAGGATCTCTTCTTTCATGACGCTTCTCCCGTCAGTTGTTATCTCAATCTCCCAACTGGAATCTCGAAAACCGCTTGATAACAACGTTTTCGCCGGTCTTCGCAATGAGTTCATTTACCAGATCCTGGATGGTAATGTCAGAATTCTTGACAAAGGTCTGTTCCAGGAGACACGCTTCCGAGAAAAATTTCTTCAATTTTCCCTCGACGATTTTTTCAATGACTTTTTCCGGTTTGCCTGAATCTTTGGCCTGGGAGGTATAAATTTCCTTCTCTTTTTCCAGGACATCCTCGGGCACGCTTTCACGACCGATGGCAATGGGGTTTGTTGCTGCAATCTGCATGGCAACATCCTTCACAAAAGACGTGAAATCATCCGTCTTCCCCGTGAAATCCGTTTCGCAGTTGGCTTCCACCAGGACGCCGATTTTGCCGCCGGAATGGATATAGGACTGAACCTGACCCTGACTTGTTTCGCGTCCGCCACGCTTCTTAGCCGTTGCGATGCCTTTTTTTCTCAGGTGATCCACCGCTTTTTCAAGATCGCCGTCGCATTCAATCAGGGAGGCCTTGCAGTCCATAATCCCCACGCCTGTCTTTTCTCTTAACTCTTTAATTAATGTAGCGGATATCGCCAATTTTTATCTCCCTTGCTTATTTTTATTTAATCTACTTGTTTTCAGGGGCTGCCGACTCATTTAAATTTACGGAAGCCGCGTCTGTTTTTGGAAGGATAATAACTTCAGGACCGCCATCTTCACCTGCTGAAGCTTCAGCCTTTTCTTCAACGGCCACCGTCTCCTGCTCTTTTTTCAGCTGGTCCTTGGCTTTTAGCCGCTGTTCGGCAATGGCATGGCCCTCTATGCAAGCATCGGCAATTTTAGAGGTGATGAGTCGGATGGCGCGAATGGCGTCGTCATTTCCCGGGATGATCAGATCAATATCGTCCGGATCACAATTGGAATCGGCAATGGCAACCACGGGTATGCCGAGCTTCCTGGCTTCTTTGACGGCAATTTTTTCCCTTTTGGGGTCAACGACAAAAACGGCCCCGGGAATCTCGTCCATATTTTTGATGCCCCCAAGGTTTTTTTCAAGCTTGGAAAGTTCCTTTTCCATTTTAAGGATTTCTTTTTTGGTATATCGGTTGATGGACCCGTCTTCTTTCATCCTTTCAAGATCTTTCAACCGGGTGATGCTCTTTTTGATGGTCTGGAAATTGGTCAGCGTGCCGCCCAGCCAGCGGTTAACCATGAAAAACATACCGCACCGTTCGCTTTCCTCAATGACGGCGTCATGTCCCTGTTTCTTGGTTCCCACAAACAGCACCGGATAGCCGTCGGCAACCGTTTTTATGATAAAATCGTAGGCGGTATTAAAGAGCCTGACGGTTTTTTGAAGATCAATGATGTGAATTCCATTTCGCGCCCCAAATATATAGGGTTTCATTTTGGGGTTCCAACGCCTTGTTTGATGTCCGAAATGGACCCCTGCTTCCAGAAGCTGTTTCATGTTGATGGCTGACATTTTTCTCTCCTTTTCGAGATCTCGTTTTGATCTCTATGCCGGTTTTCCCTCGGCCCGGAATATTTTGCACCTGCTTTCGCCTGGGTTACTCGTACTGCAAGCATTACCGCGATTTTAAAGGGCACCTGGCAATAATCCGAGCCTGTGTTTTGAAGGACATAAAATATGCCCTTGAGCTAATGTTACCGTCTTGGTATGATCCGCAGCAACTCATAGCGCCCTACTCAATTTTTTTCGCCTGGCGCGGATGAGCGTCTGTTTTATGACCCACTGCACGTGGGTCCCTGAATTTAATGAACTAAGATTAATACTATCGGTATTTGTTTTTTGCAAGAAAAAAGTTTTATCGACTGGAATATTCAGGATTGAAAACCGAAAAATGGAGGGCTTTGAGGCGTGACGTACGAACAGCGGCTTTTAGATCTCAGGCGGAGGCTGGATGAAAAAGAGCGGGAAATTCTTTCTCCCTGGGCCTGTTTCAGCAGCGATGCCGTGAGAAGGAAAAATGAAGAGCGGATTTCGCGGGGGCACCGGCAGAACTTTTCACTCGATACGGACCGAATCCTTCATTCCCTGGCCTATTCCAGATATATTGATAAGACCCAGGTTTTTTATCTCATCAAAAATGATCACATTACCCATCGTGTGTTGCACGTACAACTGGTCAGCAAGATCGCCAGAACGGTTTCCCGGCTCCTCCGGCTTAATGAAGATTTGACGGAGGCCATCGCGCTGGGTCACGACATCGGCCATACGCCCTTTGGCCATGATGGGGAACGCTTCCTTTCCGAACTCTGCGAGGCTCATGGCGTGGGTCCCTTTCTCCACAACATCCAAAGCGTAAGATTTCTGGAGGATATCGAGAAGAAAGGGAAGGGTTGCAATCTTTCCCTGCAGGTCCTTGATGGCATTTTTTGCCACGACGGTGAACTACATTCCCGGTTTCTGAAGCCCGAAAAAGAGAAAGACTTTGGCATTTTTACGCGGCAAATGGAAAAAAAGGCGAAAAACCCATCCCTTGACGTTTTCCCCATGACCCTCGAAGGTTGTGTGGTCAGGATGGCCGACACCATCAGTTACATCGGCAGGGACATTGAGGACGCCATTCGACTAGGGTTAATTCAACGGCAGGATATTCCCGAGGGTTGCCGGTCCGTGCTGGGAAACAGCAACGGCACCATTGTTTACAATCTTGTCGAGGATCTTGTTGCCAACAGCCTGGATCAGCCAGGTTTAAGCTTTAGCGTCCGTGTGGGAGATGCTTTGAAGGAATTGAAAATGTTTAACAGGGAACGCATTTACAAAAATGCTCAGGTCAAGCAGCAGACGTCCAAGGTTCAACTCATGTTTTCGCTTTTGTTTGAAAAACTTTACGGGGACCTTGAAAAAAACGGACAGGATTCTTTTATTTATGAGGAATTCTTGGAAAAAATGTCTGCTGACTATCGCGTTAAAACGCCGGCGGCGGGCATGGTCAGGGATTTTATCGCCGGTATGACCGATGAGTTTTTTATGGATCAATGCTATAAGCACCTGATCCCAAAAACAAAAAACACACTCTTTTAGTGAGGGTTGTTCTTTATGGGGCAACGTGTGCTTGAGAAATTCGGGGGTCCCTCAAGTATCCCCCGAATTTTCTCTGAAAACGGGTTGACAAACGGTTAACAAGAGAGTAATGCTGTATCCACATTTGGGGTACTGACCCTTTAAATTTCAAAATTCCTGTCAAATAAATTCGCACTATGAACATAATATTTTCACTGAAAATAATGAGAATTGGGTTAGAAACTCAGAACTCTGCTGTACGAAATTTTATGCTTCGAAATCTTTGCAACATCATTCAAACTCTGCCTGCTGCACTTTGGCATGAGATAAATCGCCCATAGTCAGAAATTCGATAGACCGAAAGTTTGCCGACGGAAATACTTTTTTGTGCAGGTTAGGACTGTATTCGTGATCTCGTCAGTTTTGGGGAGATGACCGGGTTGGGGAAGCTTGTCCGTTGTGTTGGGTTTAAAATTAGGGGTGAATGTGCCTTTTTCATGGTCCAATCCATTCAGGGTTGCGGTTTGCCTGTATTTGAGAACTGCCGACCCGATATTTAGTATTCAAAGAAAAAAAGCAGCAAAGAAGTAATACCCTATCATTTCACCAAATGGAGGCCTGTTATTATGGTTCAGGGGGGGCAAATCAAAGAGGGCGACACCATCTTGAAACTTGAAGACGTTCATATGTCTTTCGGTAAAGTGGCTGCGCTGGCCGGTGTGAATCTGGAAGTGAAAAAGGGGGAGATTCATTCGATTATCGGTCCAAACGGCGCCGGCAAGACGGTCATGATGAACTGTATCAATGGCCTGTACAAACCCCAGAAAGGCAACATATATCTGAAGGGGGAACGGGTCAATGATTTAAGGCCTTTTCAGCGGGCAGAACGGGGGCTCTCCCGGACCTTCCAGAAACTGGAACTGTTTGGGGGGATGACGGTCCTTGATAATATTCGTCTGGGAAGACACATCCACCTTAAGAGCGGCATCGTGAGCGGGTCCATATATGTGGGTAAAACCAAACGGGAAGAGGTGGCTTCCAGGCAGTTCATCGAAGAGGAGATTATTGATCTCCTCGAGATTCAAAGCATTCGGGACCAGTCCGCGCACATGCTTCCCTATGGGCTTCAAAAGCGCGTTGAACTGGGAAGGGCCCTGGCCTTGAATCCCGAACTGTTGTTGCTGGATGAACCGCTGGCGGGATTGAATCTGGAAGAAGTGGAAGATATGGCTCGCTTTATTCTGGATATCAACGAAGAAAAACGATGGCGGGTGACCTGTATCCTGGTGGAGCATGACATGGGGGTGGTGATGGATATTTCCAACCGCGTCAATGTGTTGAATTTCGGGGTTCAGATTACGGATGGAACGCCTGAAGAGGTTCAGCAGAATCCCGCTGTCATTAAGGCGTACCTGGGTGAAGATGATCTGTATTCCACAAGGAGGTAGATGAAGCGATGACTGAAGTTGGAATAGAAATCACCAAGGACCTTACGATTCCCAAGCTTTTTGTCAAACAATGCAGAAAGTATGGCAAGAACAAGGTGGCCATGAGGGAAAAGGAGTTCGGCATCTGGATCCCTTTTACCTGGCAGGATTATTATGACAATGTCAAATATCTTTCATTAGGGATGATCAGTCTCGGTTTGAAGCCGGGGGACAAGGTGGCCATGATCGGGGATAACCGCCCTGAAGGTCTTTGGGCGGAGATGGCGGCCCTTTGCGCCGGCGGCGTTGCCGTGTGGTTGTTCCAGGACTGCATGATGGACGAAGTGAAGTACATCATTGACCATTCCGATACCAAAATTTTTGTGGGAGAAAGCCAGGAAGAAGTGGATAAAGCGCTTTCCATCAGGGAAGAGTGCCCAAAAATGGAAAAAATATTGTGGGATGATCCCAAGGGTATGAGAAACTATCATCAGGATTATCTCATGAGCCTTGAAAAAGTTCAGGATCTGGGTCGAGAGCTGGATCGGAAAGAGCCCGATCTCTTTGAGAATCTTGTTGCGCAGGGCACGGGCGACGATGTTTGCCTGCTGTTTTACACTTCGGGAACCACATCCCTGCCCAAAGGGGTCCTGTTAAGCCACTGGAATATGTTGACCATGGGGCATAATTTGATGGCGGTCGATCCCTGTTATGATACCGACGATTTTGTTTCCTATCTCCCCTTTGCATGGATAGGGGAGCAGATGATGTCCATTTCCTGCGGCCTTCAGGTGGGATATACGGTAAATTTTCCGGAAGAACCGGATACGGCCCAGGACAATATTCGAGAAATCGGTCCCCATGTGATGTTCGCACCGCCCAGACTCTACGAAGGCATGACGCGCCAGGTTCAGGTCAAATACATCGATTCCACCTGGATTAAAAGAAAAGTGTATGAATTCGCAACAAAAATGGGCTATAAAGTGGCGAATCTCCAGTTTGAGAATAAACCGATCCCCTTGGGTTTGAAGCTGCTGAACTGGGTGGCTTACATTGCCATGCAGAAAAAACTGAAGGATCATTTGGGGCTTTCAAGACTGCGACATTGTTATACGGGGGGCGCCGCCATGGGCCCGGACCATTTCCGCTTTTTTCACGCCCTGGGGGTCAATCTCAAACAGATTTACGGCCAGACCGAGATTGCCGGCATTTCCATTGTCCACAGGGATGGAGACGTCAAATTTGATACGGTCGGGACGCCCATTCCGGAAACCGAGGTGAAGATCAACGAAGAGGGTGAAATCCTCTCCAAAAGCCCCTCCGTTTTTTTAGGGTATTACAAAAACGATGAGGCCACTCGGAAAACCCTGGTGGATGGCTGGCTCTATTCCGGGGACAGGGGTTTTATTGATGAAGACGGCCATCTGGTGGTATTTGACCGAACCAAGGATGTTATGACCCTGAATGATGGAAGGCCATTTTCTCCCCAGTATCTGGAGACCCGGTTGAAGTTCAGCCCTTTTATTGAGGAGGCCTGGGCCATTGGGGACAAGAAGGAGTTTATCACGGCCGTCATGTGTATTGACTATGCTGTGGTGGGAAAATGGGCCGATGATCGCAAACTCAACTATACCAGTTACCCTGAACTTTCTCAAAAGCGGGAAGTCTATGACCTGGTTCAGCAGCAGATCGAAGAGGCCAACAAAGACCTGCCGGGCCCCGCGAAGATCAATAAATTTGTGAACCTGTACAAAGTATTTGATGCGGATGACGAGGAGTTGACCCGAACCTCGAAACTTCGCCGCGCTTTTGTCACCGAACGTTACAAGGACATTGTGGATGCGCTTTATTCCGATGTGGATGTGGTTCACATGGATACCACGATTACTTACGAGGATGGACGGGAGCAGCGTATTAAAACCGATTTGCGGGTTCAGAAA
This sequence comes from Desulfatiglandales bacterium, assembly GCA_963662465.1. Taxonomy (GTDB): domain Bacteria; phylum Desulfobacterota; class DSM-4660; order Desulfatiglandales; family Desulfatiglandaceae; genus NaphS2. The sequence continues at coordinate 4,274,295 of OY759599.1, read as the reverse complement.
ATCAATATTTGATAAGAACATCAGCATGCTAAACAGATAAGCGAGGAGGGAGCGAATGGAGCTGTTTTTTATGAGCTTGACCACGGGGATTATGGTAGGGGGGATTTATGCCCTGGTGGCCCTGGGATGGGTTCTCATCTACAAATGTTCAGGCGTTCTGAATCTGGCCATGGGGGAATTAACCCTGATCGGGGCCTATGTGACCTATAGCTTTCACAATGCCGGCGTTCCTTTTATTCTGGCGGTATTCCTGACGCTTCTGGTGGGGATTGTGCTGGGGTTTTTGACCGAACGGATATTTCTGGACCGTCTGATCGGTGAGCCGATTTTGGCCGTCATCATGGTGACCGTGGGCCTTTCTTTTTTCCTGAAGGGGCTTATTGGATATCTCTGGGGGTCGGACACCAGGGTTTTTGAACCGCCTGTTTTTGATATCAAGCCGATTTCGCTGGGGATTCTCAAGATTTCACCGGTGTATCTCTGGTCCTTCATCCTGGCCATTGTGTTGCTCATCGTTTTCATGTGCTTTTTCAAATATACCCGTTGGGGCCTTTCCATGCAGGCTACGGCCGATGATGAGACGGCAGCCCTCTCATTAGGGGTCAGTGCACGTTTCGTGTACGCCGCGGCCTGGTCCATTGCTTTTATGAGTGCGGGGGTTGGCGGTGCGCTCCTGGGAAATATCAACGGCATCAATATTTCAGTGGGTTATCTGGGATTACTCGTGTTGCCGGCGGTTGTGCTGGGCGGTCTGAATTCAGTCCCCGGGGCTATCGTCGGCGGCATTTTGATCGGTTTGCTACAAAATTTTTCGGGCACTTATCTGGATCAGTATTTTCCGGGGGGCGTAAAGGAAATCGTGCCCTTTGTTTTCATGGCGGTTTTTCTCCTCTTTAAGCCCTATGGTTTATGGGGTTGGGAGCGGATTGAAAGAGTGTAAGGGAATGCGGTTTTTTGTAAGGACCGCGTGAAATTCAGAACTCCAAAATTTCCTAGGGGGTATGTATGAGCAGCGTATGGTTGCCTTGCGGTGATTACCATCAGAATTACCATGAAGATCAGGGATGGTGGCAGTCCAAATTCATCAAAGGGAAGATGATCCTGCTGTTGTTGGTTGCTTTTGTGGGGATTCCCCTCGTGTTTGATGGGTATTGGATGAGTGTGGCTACCATGGTGGGGTACACGGCCATGGGCGCTTTGGGGGTCCAGTTGCTCATCGGATATGCGGGGCTTCTGACATTAGGACATGCCGCCTTTATAGCGGTGGGCGCCTACACCAGCACCATGTTGGTGCTGCAGTTCCCCTGGCCCCAGTTTATGTTGGATGCGGGCCTGGCCTATCCCGTAAGCATTATTGCGGCGGGTATTGTTGCCGGACTGTGGAGTGTCTTGTTTGGATTGCCGTCCGTCAAGGTCAAAGGGTTTTACCTGATCTTGACCACCATGGCAGCGCAGTTCATCACGGTGGATTTTATTTTAACCCAGTATATCAGCCAGATTGGCGGGCGAGGGCAGGCCTTTTCCCTGCCGCCGGGCACCATCAAGATCGGTCCCTGGGTCATTGACACCGAGTTGAGCGTCTATTTTGTGATGGTGGTGCTGCTGTCCTTGATGATTATCGTTCTGGCCAACCTGCTCCGTTCCAAACCGGGCCGGGCCTGGGTGGCCATCCGGGATAACGATATCGCCGCCGAAGCGCTGGGGATCAATATTGTATGGTATAAGCTTCTGGCCTTTTTTGTGGCCGGATTCATGGCCGGTATCGCCGGGGCTTTCTGGGTGTGTAATACCGCTGCTCTGAGCCCTGAGCATTTTCAATGGTTTTTGAGCTTATGGTTGGTGGGGGTGATTCTCATCGGAGGGGTGGGGTCGATTCAGGGAGCTGTTTTCGGATCGATTTTCATGGTGGTGGTGATGGAAGTTCTGCAGCTTGCCGTCATTCCCCTGGCGGACTATTTTCCGAATCTCCTGATGGATTTTGCCTATGTAAAAGATATGGCTTTTGGGTTGGCCATCTGCGCTTTCTTAATTTACGAACCCAACGGCCTTGCCTACCGCTGGTGGCAGGCGAAGAACTATTTTAATCTGTGGCCGTTTTCTTACTAGTATAATAAGGTATTGTTGTGCATGGTGTTTTGATTTGGATGCAATATTCTGCCTGTGGCGGAATTCTACCGACGGTTCTCATGAGGCTGTTTTGGAGAAAGGGGGTGAGGGTCGTCTTTATAAGCCAAATGTTTTTATTGTCGGTGGTATAGATTGACATGAAAGTTTCGTACTCAAGCGTATAATTAGGGGGGATAAATTTATGAGAAAGGGTATGCTTACAAGATTAGGAGTTCTGTTGCTGGCAGTGGCTTTTATGGTGGGTTTTGGGACGGCTGCCGCCGCTAAGGACGTCAGGGTCGGGGGAATTATGGACTGTACCGGCGCCACTTCGGATGTGGGGAAAGATTATGCCTACGGTATGTCGGACGCTTTTAAATATATCAACAGTCAGGGGGGCGTCAATGGTAAGAAAATCAAATACACCTGGTTTGACTATGGTTACCGGATTCCCGAGGCCATTACCAAGTATAAGATGTTGAAACGTTTGGGTTCCGTTGGTATTATGGGGTGGGGAACCGGCGATACGGAAGCCCTTTCACCCACCGTCAACAAGGACAAGATTCCCTATGTGTCGGCATCCTATTCGGCCCATTTGACGAATCCCGCGAAGACGCCCTACAATCTCTTTTTTGCATCGGATTATTCCACCAACGCCAGGTCATGCCTTACGGCATGGTTTGATAAGAAATGGCCCCAGAAGCCTGATTTCGGGAAGCGGAAACCCCGATTCTCTTGCTGTTACATGTTTGCATCGCCCTATTGCTCGGCGCCCATTAAGGCCATCAAAAATCAGGCTAAGCTCCTGGGCTTTGAGATCGGACCGGATCAGGATGTTTCCCTTTTTGCGCTCGATACCAAGAGTCAGGTCATGGCTATGAAATCCTTTAAGCCCGACGTGGTGTGGCATGGCAATACCACCATGAGCGTCGCGGCAACGGTTCGGGATGCTTATGCGCTGGGATTGGGGGCAGACTGGATCGTTGATAACTGGGGATTGGATGAAAACTTGCCCAGGCTGGCTGGTGAGGCGGCCGAAGGGGTGATGGGTGCTACACCATGTGCATTTTTCGGTCAGAACGTGAAAAACATGGACCTGGTGGTTTCATCAGCGGAAAAATACAGTCCCGGCGTGCCCATCGGCAAAAGACTCAACCGAACGGTCCAGGCCTGGGGGGATGCTTTGGTTTTTTGGGAGGCCTTGAAACGAGCCGATGCGGCAGGCGTTGACATCACCAAGAAAGGCGCCGGTCCCGAGATTATGAAGAAGGGCTTTGAGACCATGCGCAATTTTGATATCGGTCTGGGCGCAGCCCCCATTAGTTTTACAGCGACGGATCACCGCCCGGCTACCGGGTGCCGTGTTCAGGAATGGAAAGGTGGAACGTTTCAAGTGGTGGAGGATGTAGATCTGAAGAAAAGATGGCCTGATCTTTGGGAAAAATCCGAAAAAGATGGCGGCTTTTTTGGCTATTAAACGGATGATGCCTTTTTGTCAAACTGCCGTTTTAAACCATCACGTTTGGAGGTAATGTCTTGGAGACATCAGAGGCAATCCTTAAGATCAAGAACATAGAGGTCAAGTACCATGAGGTTATTCTGGTGCTCAAAGGCGTTTCCATTGAGGTTCCCCGTGGTGGGATGGTGGCGCTTCTGGGCGCCAACGGTGCAGGGAAAAGCACGACCCTGAAAGCCATTTCCGGTTTGCTGAAAACCGAAGACGGGGAAGTGACCGATGGCAGCATTGAGTATGAGGGGAAACCCATTCATCACGCTAAGGCCGCAAAGATCGCTAAGGCCGGCATCGTTCAGGTGATTGAAGGGCGAAAAGTTTTTGAACATCTAACCGTTGAGGAAAACCTCAAGGTGGGCGCTCATCTGAGGAAGACCGGGTCGGTAAAAGACGGCCTTCAAATGGTGTATCATTATTTTCCGAGACTGCTGGAAAAAAGAGGGGAAACCGCCGGCTTTGTCAGCGGTGGCGAACAGCAGATGGCGGTTGTGGGGCGGGCCATGATGACCGAGCCCAAATTGATATTGCTGGATGAGCCCTCCATGGGGCTTGCGCCCATGCTGATTCATGAAATTTTCAATATTATCACCAAACTGAATCGGGAGGAGAAAATTTCCATCCTTCTGGTGGAACAGAATGTGAAACTGGCGTTGACCATTGCACCCTATGCCTATGTGATGGAAACCGGTAGAATTGTTATGGATGATCCTTCCGAGAAATTAAGTCAGAATGAGGACATCAAGGATTTCTATCTGGGTATGGGGGGCGGCGTTAAAAAGAGCTTTCGCGATGTAAAACATTATAAGCGAAGAAAAAGGTGGTTGAGCTGATATAAAACAGATTTCGATGATGACGGAAAAAGGGAGGTCCAATGATGAAGAAGACTTTGATACTTTTGACAGCGCTGCTGTTTGGATGCGGTCTGGTTTTTTCATCCTGTGTGACGACTGAGACACAGATTAAACCGAATAATAGTAATTTTGTGGCGCCAAAGATTGAATTGGCAGGATTCGAAATTCCACAGTATGATGGCTATTGGTATATCGCCAAGTCTGTGAAACCCACAAAAGGAGAGGCCGGGGATCGGGGCGCTTTTCTGCCCATGACGTTCACCTTCAAAGTGACCAATCCCAACCCCTATCCCATCAATCTTGAAGAGATCAAGTATTCGGTGGTTTTTGACAAGGACTTTACCGTGATGACCACCGCCGACCAGATGTCCAATTGGATCCCGGTGGGCATGGCCGACGAGGTCAAGGTGACGACGCTCGTTACCGTTCGGTCCGCGTTGCTCGGCCTTTTGCTGGCTAACGCCGTTGAGGTGAAAAAGCGGGGCTGGGAGAATTGGGCCACCCTGGAAAAATGGTGGAAAGGGGTTCCCGAAGGGACGACGCCTGTGACGCTTACGGAGTGTGGTTTTACGTTTACTGCGGGGAATGTCACCATGGTGTACCCCTATAAGGTTGATGTGCAGTAACCAAGTGTGGGGTTTAATACCCCGTAATGAAAATAAATGAGCACCAATGGCCTTCATCCGCCCTCTTGCAAAAAAGTAAAAGGCAGGGTGAAGGCCTTTTTTTTATGAGGAAGATTATGGGACTTTACGATTTTACGTTCTATGACCTGGTCAATCGCAATGCTGCCATCTACAAAGAGGGGCAGGCCTGGATGGACGATGGGGGAGATAACCGGGTATTTTCGTTTTCCGAGATCAAGATGGAAATGGATCGACTGGCTTGCGGACTGCAAAAATCCGGAATTGAAAAGGGCGACCGTATTGGAATCCTGGGAAAAAACAGCCTTTCTTATTTTCTCCTGTATGGGGCCGCCGCTGCCTTGGGCGCCATTGTGTTGCCCATCAACTGGCGTCTCTCCGTTGACGAAGTGGCCTATAATCTGAATGACTGTGGTCCGAAAATCCTATTCGTGGATGCTGAATTCGAGGAAGTGGTCAAGGGGCTCCGGAAGCAACTGCTTTCGGTGAATGCCTGTTTTAACCTTGGATCGGGCAATGGCGGCTATACGCCATTTCGAACGCTTATGGAACAGGGTGCGGCGTTTGACCTGGTGGACGTGGCGAGCGATGACGGGTTTGTGATTATCCATACGGCCGCCGTGGCTGGCAGGCCCAGGGGGGCTCTACTGAGCCACGGGAATGTGTTATGTGCCAATATGCAGTTTAATTGTCTGCTGAATCTTACCACCAAAGATGTTCACTACAATGTTTTGCCCCTGTTTCATGTGGGGGGTCTTTTTATGGCAACCGCCGCCTTTCATGCAGGGGCGCTGAATTTGAATGTCGGCAAATTTGACGCGGCAAGAGCGGTTGAATTAATCCAGGAAAAGAAAATTTCCGTAATGCTCGAATTTCCTCCCATTTTGGGCGGTATTTTGGAACAGCATGAAAAAACAGGCGTCGACATCAGTTCTCTCCGGGCCGTGACGGGGTTGGAAGTGCCCGATACCATAGAAAAATACCAGAAAATGACGGGTGGTATTTTCTATGCCATGTACGGTCAGACGGAAACCTCCTGTCTGGCCACCTATGGGCCATACAATGATCGACCGGGTTCAGCGGGCAAAACACTCCCAATGGCCGAGGTAAGGCTTGTGGACGACGATGACCTTCCGGTTCCCATTGGGCAGGTCGGTGAAATTATGGTAAAAGGGCCTATGGTGTTTAAAGGGTACTGGAATCTGCCGGAGGACAATGAATACACCTTCAGGGGTGGGTGGCACCATACCGGCGATCAGGGACGGTTCGACGACGATGGATTTCTCTGGTATGCGGGACGTAAGGCGGAAAAGGAGTTGATCAAGCCGGGAGGGGAAAATGTCTACCCGGTGGAGGTTGAAAAGGCCATTTCCGAGCATCCGGCAATCGCTGAAACGGTTGTTATCGGTGTTCCGGATTCCAAGTGGAAAGAAGGCATCAAAGCGGTCTGTGTGTTGAAAGAAGGGGAAACCATTGAAGCCCGGGCGTTGATCGACTTTGTGGGAGAGCGCATTGCAAGGTACAAAAAGCCTCAATATGTTGAGTTTGTATCGGAGTTGCCCTGCCTGGAAGATGGCGCCATCGACAGGGCAAAGGTAAAAGACATTTATGGGGGAACGCAATAACCGTGCGTAGAGGATTTCCTCAGGTTCATATTTGGACTTGAAATGGGGATGGTTTTTTTCTTATACTGAATTCCGTTACTCATTTGAGGCGGATGCTGTGATGAAATTTTCAAAAATGATTGTTTTGGTTTCGATTTTTCTTCCTCTGTGCGCCTGTGCGCTGGTTGATTCCACCGGCTTAGGGCCGGGAGGGGAGTCCAGTGCTCCCAGGGTGTATTATGCGGGTATCTCAGGCCTGAAAATGTTTTCCGAATGTAGGGCTTCCGGTACGCCCATTTCCCAATTGCCGCTTCATGAGAAAGTGTTTCGCTACAAGGTAGAACGGGGGTTTGCCTATGTGAAAGTTGCCCGAACAGGTCAGGTGGGCTGGGTAAAAAATGCAAATCTTGTTTGGCAAAAACGGTCTCCTTCAAAGGCAGTGAAGAGCAACCCGGGTGAGAAACAATCTGAAGTTGATCCTGAGCCAACGCTTGACGTCAATCCTGATGTTAATCCCGAGCCCAATTCGGAAATAGAACGACGCGATGCTTCCATGTTTGATGCTTTTTGAGCTTAACATTCCTTTAAGGTTTTTTGGTTAGCCATGGAAAAATGTCGGCAATCATCAGGTGGTGAAAGCGAAAAGAGGAAGAAACGGGCTGGTTTTCCACCTGGGGTTTTTGTTTGGTGCAGTGAGAGTGCCAAGCGATCGTACATAGATCTGCTCTCCGTGGATGAATGTCGAAAGACGGAGGTTTGCGATGATATTGCGATCGGTTCTACGCCAAAGATCACATACTATTTGCTTCTTTCCATTTCCGTGTTGATTGCCGGTTTCGGGGTTGTTACCAACAGTCCCGCAGTGGTTATTGGCGCAATGCTGGTTTCTCCGCTCATGACGCCGATTTTCGGCATTTCTCTGGGTCTTGTCCGAGGGGACATGGTTCTTCTGAGAAAGGCTTTCATTGCCGAGTTCGGTGGTGTGCTGATTGCTATCGGGGGCGCTGCAATCTTGGGCATGTTTCCTTTTGCTCAGGAAGTAACACCGGAAATGTTGTCCCGTACCAGCCCGACCCTGCTTGATTTGCTGGTGGCGGCCCTTGCGGGCATGGCGGGTTGCCTGGCGATGATTGATGCCCGAATTAGTCCGGTATTGCCGGGTATTGCCATGGCCACAGCACTGACGCCGCCTTTGGCTGTCAGCGGCCTGTGTATTGCGTTTGGGGCTTTTGAGGGGGCATGGGGGGCCTTTCTTCTTTTTTTCGCTAATTTTCTGGCCATTTTAGCTGTTTCCGCCTTGCTTTTTATCATGGCGGGGTTTGTTAGCCGTGAGGAGATGGGTTCAGGAATGGATGTGCTGAAGCGGTTTTTGGCGCCGGCTGTCGGGTTGATTTTGGTAACGATCCTTCTGACCAATGCTTTGGTGGGTATTATCTCGAAAAATGAGACGACTAAGGCCATTAAAGGCATCCTGGAAAAAGAGTTGATTACGGAACGGGGCGCTTTCGTCGAAGATGTCATCTACAACCGTAAGGGCGCAGGCGTTGATATCCTGGCGTCGGTTACGACGCCTCGCGTATTGTCGCCCCAGAAAATAAAAGAAATGCAGGGTATATTGGACAAAACCCTGGATGTCCGCGCCAATCTTATTATGCGTTGCGTTATGACCAAGGATATTTCATCGACCGGGTCAACCAGCGGTGTTGTGGCTCGAAATCTGGATGGTGAATTCATATCGAGTCGGCTTCATCCCAATGTCAAGCGTATCCAAATCGCCGAACAGGTGCTTCGGGAAATGTTGGAGAACTATAAGGGGCTTTATCTCGATCTTGAAAATCTAAATCTGGTTCAACTTCCCAATGGAGCGGTTGTCGTGGCCAGTATCCAGAGCGGTCGAACGCTTACGCCGATGGAGGTATCCAGATTTGAAAAGGCCATTCAGGAAAGGCTTGGAGATGAGAAAGTTCGCCTGCTCATCCGTTCGGATGACTTGACGGATGTGAGCAGTAAGGGTCGCGTATTGTATGGCAAAGCGCATTTTGGTGGACTCTCAAAAGCGGATAAGGCTATGGCTGAAACACTGGAGCGCGAGGTGAAAAAGGCCATTACGAGCATCAACAATATGTTTGCCCCCAATATCGACGCGATGCCCGGCGATGACGTTTGGTTTGTTCGCGCGGAGGTGGTGGGGCCGAGGGTCCTTCGACCGGATGAAGTGCGTCTCATAGAAAAGCGGGTGGCTGGAAATGCCGGAAAAAAAGTGGATTTGCATGTTTGGAGCCGTGTTGAGCTTGTGGTGACTGGGACGGATTATGTTCCGGTTGAGGATTTTATTAAAGAGCAGGTGGGAAAAAAGTAGTATGGTGTTCCTGCTCATGAATCTATTTTAATGGTTGGACTTTTTTTGACCGGGAGATGTTTCAGCTTGGGTCCAAAATTAAAGAAATTTCTGAAAATTCCTTTAATCCTGCTGTGTCTTGTTGTTCCGGTTGCGGCTTGGATCTGGTGCGGCGAGGGGGGGATGGTTCGTCTTTGCCGGACTGAAGTGGAGCGGCGGGCTTGTCTGGACCGCATCGGGAAGCTTGTGGCTGAAAATCAGTCGCTTTTGGACGAGGCGCATCGTCTTCGTACGGATATGACGTATGTTGAAACAGTTGCCAGAACTGAACTCAATCTAATTCGAAAAAATGAGGTCATTTATCGTTTTGTGAAGGATGCGTCTGTTCATAAGGCCGAATTGGAATAGGGGGCACGCGGGACCATAATGATGAGCGATAATTCTAAGTTATATGATGAGATTTTGAGATCCGGGCCTTCTCAGACCACCGTACGCATTATTTTGACGCGGATCAAGGATGAAGGCCGCGCCAATGAGGCGGTTAAAGGGTGCATGAAGTTCTTGAGGGATTTTCCGGATGATATCTATTTGAGGATGTTGCTGGCGGAGTGTTATTTTGAGATGGGTTTGCAGGGACAGGCTGAAGCCGAATTCCTGAAGGTGACATCCATGATTAAAGACCTGACGCCCGCCTATGCCCGGCTTGCCGGGATGTATGCGGCGCAGAAGCGATTTGAAGAGGCGGCTGATGCGGCCGGGGTGTTTCTGGCATACTACCCGGATGATCTTGAATTCCGTGAACTTCTGAAAAAAGTTGAGCAAGCGAGGGATGCGGCAAAGGGGAAAGGGGAGGCGCAGGACCCTGCATGGCCTGTTTTGCTGGATGACGAAGCGGGCGCTCTGATAGACTTTGCCACGCCTACCATCGCCGAGCTTTATTTCAGCCAGGGGCAGCTGGATGCTGCTCTCGCCACCTATGAGAAAGTCCTCGAAGAGCATCCGGATGACATCGCTTCCTTTGAGAGACTGTCCCAATTGAAAACCGAACAGGAAGCCCGCCTTTCAAGAGTGACGGCAGAATCCACTAACCTTCGTGCGCTGGAAGAAAAAATGCTAACGATCCTGGAAAAATGGCTTCCCATGATGGGGGAGATAAAAAATGGCTGAAAAATCGCCGAATTTTGGATTTATGGCAACCGGTATCGGAAGTGTTCCGTTTTTGGAGGTGGAAGAGACCTGTGAGGAAATCATAGGGCTTTTTCCGCAAATGCCCTTCTGGCCGCAGTTTGCAAAACGGTGCTATTTTGAGGATATGAGCGTTCAATATAGCGAAGGTCTTCCGCTTTTGGAAGTGAACGAAGAAAAGCGAACACTTTCAATTTCCAATGCTCGCGAAAGGGAACCCGAGCTGGTGGCGTTTTATGAGCGGTTTTTTTCCGGGGACATTGCGTCTTTTGCCATCAGCGAGACCTATGCTCCGGGACTTTATGCCCTCATGTCGTTTTTAGGTGAAAGTGATTCGGATCAAGGGCTTTATGTTAAGGGGCAGACCGTGGGGCCCGTTACCTTCATGTCGGGAATCCTGGGGTTTGATGGAAAGCCTATTATTCATGATCCTGAGTTGTCCGAGGCCATGGTCAGGGGGTTGGCCATTAAAGCCCTCTGGCAGGTGAGGATGCTTGAAAAATCAGGGAGACGGCCGGTTATTTTTTTGGACGAGCCGTCGCTGTCCGGTTTTGGATCGGCTTTTTCCGTAATCCAGCGCCACGATGTGGTGGATATGCTCAAAATGATGTTCTCTTATCTTAAAGAGAATGCCGATTGTCTGGTGGGGATTCATTGTTGTGGAAACACGGATTGGTCCATGATTATGGAGGCCGGACCCGATATTATCAATTTTGATGCATTTGAATTTATGGACCATTTCCTTTTGTATCCTGATGAAATTGCTGAATTTATTAGGGAAGGGGGTTCTATTGCATGGGGTATTGTGCCCACCAGTGGGTTTACGGGGGATGAATCCGCGACGGATCTCTTGGAAAAGCTCAAAGAGGGGTGCCGGAAGATACTGAAAACAGGGTTAAGTGCGAAGGCTGTTGCGGAAAGGTCTATTCTTACGCCGTCTTGCGGCATGGGGTCGATGGCCTCGGTTGATGCACGATTCGCCATGAACCTGTTGGCCGGGCTGCGCACCCAATGCGATGATTTTCTTTAACTTATATACATTCTTGACAAAAGGAAGGGTATGGGATATGTTCCATACGCATTCCGGCGGGGTGGTTTGCAAGGGCCTTGACGGCAAAAATGTTGGGTAATTTGTATTTTTGCGCTTAGCGTTCTTTGCGGGGAGGGGGTTGTTCAAATTCCGGCTTTCTTGACCGGTTTTTTACGTCAACATTTTTTAGCGAGGAGGGAAGATAATGAATAAAGGTGATTTGCTGAATGAGGTGGCGAAAGTTGTGAGTACCAGAAAAGAAGCGCAGGCTGCTGTGGATTGCGTTTTTTCAAGCATCACCGACGCTTTGAAGCGTAAAGATAAGGTCACGATCATCGGATTTGGGACTTTTAAGGTGGAAGAACGGAAGGCGAGGAAGGGTATTAACCCCCAAACTGGAGAGGCTATTGATATTGCGGCAAAAACGGTTCCGAAATTTGTGGCGGGAAAGGCTTTGAAGGAGGCTGTTTAATCCTCAAAAAAAATGGGTAGCATCTCCCCGGGCTCTTATTGGATTGTTCCCTTTCAGTAAGGGCTTTTTTTTGTCGAAATTTTGTCCTTGCAAGCCCTTGGTCGATGGGGTAGTTTGCTGAGGCTGTTTTTTTTATCCAATAAGAGGGTGCCAAACATGAAAATTGCCGTAAGCGGAAAAGGAGGCGTTGGCAAAACGACCTTTGCCGCATTTTTAATAAGAGCGCTGGCGAATGAGGGAAAAAAGGTCCTGGCCATTGATGCGGACCCTGATGCAAACCTGGCGCAGGCCCTGGGCGTCAAGAATAGCGATGAGATTGTGCCAATCTCAGAGATGAAAACGCTGATAGAGGAACGGACCGAAGCCAAAATCGGTTCCATGGGTTCTTTTTTCAAATTAAATCCGAAGGTGAATGACCTGCCTGAAAAATTGTCCGTAACCGTGAATGGGGTCAAGGTGATGGTCATGGGTGGGGTGAAAAAAGGGGGCGGCGGATGCGTATGCCCTGAGAGTGTTTTGCTGAAAAGACTTGTTTCTCATGTGGTGTTGGCCAGGGATGAGGCGGTTGTTCTGGATATGGAGGCAGGCCTTGAGCATCTGGGCAGAGGAACGGCCATGTATGTGGATCGGCTCATTGTGGTGGTTGAGCCGGGAAGACGAAGCATTGAAACGGCTTATCAAATTCGCCGTTTGGCGGATGATATCGGGATAAAGAAGTTGAGTTTTGTGGGAAACAAGCTGCGATCCGACAAGGATAAAGATTATCTGCTGAAAGAAATGTCGGATTTTTCATTCATAGGGTTTATGCCTTACCGGCAGGAAATTATCGACGCTGATCGCGATGGTCGTCCCCCGTTTGAAAAGGACTTGGACACCCTGAGGGAAGTCAGTGCAATGCTCACGAAATTGAAAGATTAAAGGAGAATGAACCATGGGAGAAAGAATTTATAATTTTAATGCGGGCCCTGCCGCTTTACCGTTGCCGGTCTTGGAAGAGATACAGGCGGAACTGCTGGATTTTAAAGGATCCGGCATGTCCATCATGGAGGTCAGTCACCGTTCCAAGTGGTTTGATGATGTTATTAATGAGGCTGTTTTGAGAACCAAGCGGCTGTTAAATCTTGGGGACGATTTTGAGGTTCTGTTTATCCAGGGGGGCGCCAGCCTGCAGTTTTGCATGATTCCCATGAACCTGGGGGCCGGGGATCGTCCGGTGGATTATATCAATACGGGAACATGGTCAACCAAGGCGATCAAAGAGGCCCAAATCCAGGGCAAGGATGTAAAGGTTATCGCTTCTTCCGAAGACAAGGGGTTTTCCTATATTCCAAAAGGGTATCAGGTCAGCAAGGATGCCGCTTATCTTCACTTTACAAGCAACAACACCATTAAGGGGACCCAATGGGCAAAATTTCCGGAAGCCGGCGACACGCCGCTGGTTTGCGATATGAGTTCCGACATTATGAGTCGTTCCTTTGATGCGAAACCCTTCGGACTGATTTATGCGGGCACTCAGAAAAACATTGGGCCATCCGGTACGGCCATGGTGATTATCCGAAAAGATATGCTTGAAAGGACGCCCGATAACCTGCCCAGCATGTTGAAGTACACTACCTTTTCCGAAAAAAATTCCATGTATAATACCCCTTCCTGTATCGTCGTTTATACGGTCAGCCTGGTCCTGAAATGGCTTGAGGAGACCATCGGCGGTCTTGAAAAGATGGCGGGGATAAACCGGGAAAAAGGGGCGCTGCTCTATGATTTTATTGATCAATCCGGCTTTTACAAAGGCACTGCGGAAAAAGAGAGTCGTTCTCTGATGAATGTGACCTTCAGGCTCCCCAGCGAAGATTTGGAAAAGAAATTCGTGGCGGATGCGCTGAAGGAAGGTCTCGGCGGTTTGAAAGGACACCGTTCCGTGGGTGGTTGCAGGGCTTCCATTTACAATGCCAGCGGGATCGATGCGGTAAAAGCGCTGGTGGCATTCATGGTCGAGTTTGAAAAGAAAGAAGGTTAGGGGGGAAGCTGTTAGCGGTTAGCCGTTAGTTGTTAGGTTTCGAACATCGGAAGTCGATCGGTTCGTTTGCCTAACAGCTAATACCTAACAGCTAATAGCTAATACCTAAAAAAGGTGATCGGTTTTGCAAAGAACGAGAATTTCTGAAATTTTGAGAGCGGAAGAAATTGGCGCAATGATTACGGTGGCCGGATGGGTCAGGACCCGCAGGGACTCAAAGGGAGGATTTTCCTTTATTGAGATAAACGATGGATCATGTCTGTCGGGCCTGCAGATTATCGCGGATCAGGATCTGCCCAATTACCAAAATGATGTGCTTAAATTGCAGACCGGTTGTTCCATCATGGCCACCGGCATACTGGCTGCTTCCCAGGGAAAAGGCCAGGCGGTGGAGCTTAAGGCCAATGAACTCCGAGTGGTGGGTTGGGCTGATCCGGAAGTTTATCCTTTGCAGAAAAAACGGCACTCCTTTGAATTCCTGAGGACCATCTCTCATTTGAGACCCCGGACCAATACCTTTGGCGCCGTGGCCAGAGTTCGAAATGCCGCTGCCGCCGCCATACATGGTTTTTTTCAGGAGAAGGGGTTTTTGTATGTGCATACGCCCATTTTGACGGGGAGCGACTGCGAGGGGGCCGGCGAGATGTTCCGGGTGACGACCCTGGAACCGACCGAGATTCCTATCCGGGATGGACGGGCGGATTACACCAAGGATTTTTTCGGCGGTCCGGCACATCTGACGGTGAGTGGGCAATTGGAGGCGGAAATCTATGCCCTGGCCATGGGCGATGTATATACGTTCGGCCCCACATTCAGGGCTGAAAACTCCAATACCTCACGTCATCTCGCTGAGTTCTGGATGGTGGAGCCGGAGATGGCCTTTTGCGATCTGGAAGGGGATGTGGCGCTGGCCGTGGCATTTCTGAAGCATGTTTTTGCGTATATTCTTGAGCATTGTTCCGAGGATATGGCGTTTTTTAATCGATTTGTCGATAAATCGGTGATCCAAACCCTTGAAAGCCTCGTGAGCCGGGATTTTACGACCATTACCTATACGGAAGGGATCAAACTCATTGAAAAGGCCAAGGTGAAGTTTGAGTTTCCCGTCACATGGGGGAGTGATATTCAGTCCGAACACGAGCGGTATCTATGTGAGAAGGTTTTTAAAGGTCCTGTGGTGCTGGTGGATTATCCCAAGGACATCAAGGCCTTTTATATGAAAATGAATGCGGATGGAAAGACGGTCCGGGCCATGGATGTGCTGGTTCCCAAGATTGGCGAGATCATTGGCGGCAGCCAGCGTGAAGATGACCATGATGTACTGTATTCACGCATTGTCGACATGGGTTTCAACCCGGAGGACTATTGGTGGTATCTGGAACTCCGGAAGTTCGGATCGGTTCCCCATGCGGGGTTTGGTCTGGGGTTTGAGCGGTTGATCCAGTTCGTGACGGGCCTTTCGAATATCCGGGATGTGATTCCCTTTCCCAGGACGCCTGGGAATATTGCTTTTTGAAGTGACACGTGACACGTCCAAAGTAATGTTCTTAAAACCTAAAACCTAAAACTCAAAACTCAAAACTGATACTTTAGCCGTTTTTCCAATAGGGTGTAACGTTTTAACGTCTTGTCGTTATGGATGCCGATGGCCAGGGCCTTGCGGGTTCCCACCAGAATTACCAGCTTTTTACCCCGGGTCACAGCGGTATAGATCAGGTTGCGCTGCAACAGCATATAATGCTGAATGAGAATGGGGATAATGACGGCCGGGTATTCCGACCCCTGGGATTTGTGGACGGAAACCGCGTAGGCCAGGATGACCTCATCGAGATCCGTAAAATCATAGGGCAGCTCACGGCCGTCGAAGGAAATGACGATTTCTCGGGCTTCAGCGTCCAGACCCATAATCCGTCCCATGTCGCCGTTAAAAACTTCCTTGTCGTAGTTGTTCTTGATCTGCATCACCTTATCGCCGATCCGAAAGGCGCGATTGCCCCGTTCGATTCCCCTGGCATCCGGGTTTAGCCGGTTCTGCAATTCCAGGTTGAGATTTCCGGCGCCGACTACCCCCCGGTGCATGGGCGTCAACACTTGTATGTCGTCCACGGGATCGAAGCCGAAATGATCCGGCACCCGTTTTTTCGCCAATTCAAGAATGATGTTCAACACTTGTTCAGGATCTTCCTTCTCAATGAAAAAGAAATCACTTTTTTCCCCGGTACTTTGATGCAGCGGCATTTTTCCTTGATTGATTCGGTGGGCATTGACGATGATCCGGCTTTCCCTGGCCTGTCGAAAGATTTTATCCAGGGTTACCACGGGGATTGCGGCGCTTGCGATCATGTCTTTCAGAACATTTCCCGCGCCCACGGAAGGAAGCTGGTGAATGTCGCCCACCAGGATGAAGGTGGCCCCGGGGGGGATGGCCTTCAGGAGATGATGCATAAGGATAGTGTCGATCATGGAGGCTTCATCCACGATCAGGAGATCGCAGGGCAGGGGATGCTTCTGGTCTTTTTGAAAGCCGCCCTTCTGCATGCTGTATTCCAGGAGTCGGTGGAGAGTCCTGGCCTCATGGCCCGTGGCTTCAGACATGCGCTTGGCGGCGCGTCCGGTGGGCGCGGCCAGTTGCATGGGGATTTTCAGCATTGAAAAAATCTTTAAAATAGCGTTGATGAGAGTGGTTTTACCGGTGCCGGGGCCTCCCGTGATGACCAGGATTTTATTTTGTACCGCTCTCTTGATGGCGTCAATCTGATTTTCGGCCAGGGATATGGACAGTCGTTCCTGAACCCAGGATACGGCTTTTTCCGCATCGATGGCCCTGACGGCTTTGGGCGCTTTGAGGAGCTTTTTCATTCGTGCGGCAATGCCGGTTTCAGACACATGAAACTTTTTGAGGAAAACTGCCTTGTTGTTTGCTAGAAATGTTTCGGAATCCTCGTTTAAATCTTCAAGAACGATCCTGCTTTTAAGGGCATTGGTTCCGATGGCGCCGGTGATAATATCTCGATTGATTTCAAGCATTTCCCGGCATTTTTGAACCAGAGGTTCATAGGGGAAATAAACATGTCCATCGTCTGCCAGCCGATGAAGAATATAGAGAATCCCTGCTTCCGCGCGGACTTCGCATTCCTTGTCAAACCCCAGTTTTTCGGCAATCCCATCCGCTGTAATAAATCCGATGCCGAAGATATCCGTGGCCAGACGATAGGGGTTTTCCTGAACGATCTCAATGGATTTGTTGCCGTATTGCTTGAATATTTTGGTAGCGTAGCCTGAACTGACCCCGTGGGTTTGAAGAAACAGCATGACTTCCCGGATCTCTTTTTGTTCCTCCCAGGCCGCTTTGATCATGGCAATTCGTTTTTTTCCGATGCCCTCCACCGCTGTCAGACATTCGGCGTTTGTTTCGATAAGGTCCAGGGTGGATTCCCCGAATTTCGCGACAATCCGCTTTGCCATGACCGGTCCGATGCCCTTGATCAGGCCGGAACCCAGGTATTTTTGGATGCCGTAAACCGTGGCCGGCGTCTTTGTCTTGTAGTGCGTGATCTTGAATTGCTCCCCGAATTTGGGATGGTTGGCCCATTCCCCCTTGAGTTCGAGGATTTCACCGGGGGTGGGCGCCATCATGTTGCCCACCACGCTCACAAGGTCTTTCCGACCGTAAACCTTGAGCTTGACAACACTATAGCCGTTCTCTTCGTTGGTATAGGTGATTCTTTCGATTTGGCCTTTGAGATGGGTGAGCATTTGCCGGACCTTTTTTTAAAGATTGAGATCTTCCTGAATCCAGGCAATCCCCCTTTTTTTCCGTTTGTCAACACTATGGCGAGTATGAAATAAGGACTATACAAGTGTTGCCAAAAAGTCAACGCTCTGCTAATGAACGTGAAAACTATATTAAGGACGGTTCGACAATGACTGAATTTTTGATGGAAAATGAAATTTATGGTCGGATTCAACGATTCCAGGATCGCCTTTCGGCCCAAGGGTTGGATGGGGCTTTGATGGTGGAGAAAACCGATCTTTATTACCTTTCTGGAACCAAGCAGGATGCGCATCTTTTTGTGCCTTCAACCGAAGCGCCGTTGCTCATGGTGAGGAAGGACTTTGAAAGGGCCGTTCTGGAGTCTCCCATCCGAGAGATCGTTCCCCTCTCAGGCTATTCTACGCTCCCCCGTTTGATCGGGAAAGGAAAACCGGGTTTTCCCCGGCGGATGGGCCTGGAGATGGATGTTCTTCCGGTAAACCTCTACTTTCTGTACCATCGGATTTTTTCGAATACGGAGCTGGTGGATATTTCGCAGCTGATTCGGGAAGTTCGAATGATCAAGTCCGAGTACGAAATTGCCCGGATTTTTGAAGCCGCCAAAATGGCGGATGACATGTATGAGTACATGCCTGAATTTTTGGCGGTGGCCAAAACCGAATTGGACCTCGCCGTCATGGTGGAGAATTACTATCGGAAACAGGGTCATCCCGGCGTTGTTTCGACGCGCGGTTTTAATCTGGATGCCAATTACGGCCATATTATGGCCGGTGAAAACGCGGCGTTGCCCAGCAATTCGCCGGGACCTACGGGCGGAAAGGGTTTGGGGCCTTTTTATTCCCAGGGTGCGGGAATGGGAAAAATAAAAACCCATAGCCCGGTACTGATTGATTATTGCGCAAACCTGAAAGGCTATGTTGACGATTCGACGCGGATTTTTTCTCTTGGGAAACTGAAGGAGTCATTTGTTTATGCTCATGAGGTGATGCTGGAGGTCCAGGAGACCGTGGCGCAAAAAGGCCTTCCCGGCGCAAAAGCGGAAGATCTGTACGCTTTGGCGTTAGGCATCGTAGACAAGGCAGGCTTGGCCGATGGATTTATGGGGTGGCCTCAGGGCGTTCCCTTTGTGGGTCATGGCATAGGCCTTGAACTGGATGAATGGCCCGTTATCGGCAAGGGCGGGCAAACATGTCTTGAAGAAGGGATGACCATTGCTTTGGAACCTAAAGTGGTGTTCCCCGGCGAAGGGGTAGTGGGGATTGAAAATACCTTTGTGGTCGCCGAGACCGGAATGAAAAAGATTAATCGGTTTCCCGATGCCATTAAAGTTTGTTGATGCCGGCCGTCTCCGGAAAGTGGTTGTTCATAAAGACGGTTCCTTATGTCTTATGACGGTATCTTTCGTAAAGAGGTAAAGAAGGGAAACCAGGGCAAGTAAAGTTGCGCACAGGGTGAAGGCCGCTGTGAACGCTTCAGGCCCTCTGGAGGAATGGGGATAAAAGGTTTGCATGAGAACACCCAGTCCCTGAAGAAAGACGGCCGGTCCGATCATGGTAAAAAAATTGATTCCGGTCATGGCGGTTCCGGCCATTTCAATGGGCATGGTTTCCTTGATTTGGACGTACAGCAGTGCGCCGCTGGATCTGAAAAACCCAAAGCTGAAAAACAACATCATCAGGATGATCAGGGTTGTCTCTGAAGAAAGCATGGCCAGCATCCACAGGATGAGGGTGAAGATTGCCATGCCGCCCGATACCATCCACTTGCGGGTATGAAAGATCCTGTCGGACAGCCATCCCCATATGGGACCGCCGGCAATGGCCCCCACATTCATCAACAGAATTACATGTCCGGCATTCATGATGTCAAGCCCCATGACTTCCGTTAGATAGGGTCCGGCCCAGAGGGTTTGAAAAGCCGCATAGATGCCGTAGCTCACGAAGCTCGTCAGGGAAATGATCCAGTAGGCAGGCTCTTTGAAAAGTGCTGTGAGTCCGGAGTGCGTATTTCGATGGGCTTTAGACATTTGTGTAAAGCTTTGGTCCCCTCCCTTCATCGGCGTATCCCGCACCACCAGATAGAGTGCCATAACCAGTAACAGGTTGACGCCGGCAATGGCCATGAAAGCCTGTCGCCAGCCCATCAGATTTACCAGGAAGGCCAGGGGAACCGTTGCGGCCATGTTTCCCACCGTCCCGATGGAAAAAATAATGCCCGTAAGCGTGGCGAAAGTGGCGGGCTTGAACCAGACGGTCATCAGTTTCAGGGTTCCCATAAGGTTGCAGGCCATTCCGATCCCCAGGAGAACGCGGCCCAGAAGACCCATTCCCAGGGAGTCTGCCCACGCAAAAATAAGCGCCCCCGCAATGCCCAACAGCGATAACCCCGTCATCATATTGCGGGGACCGATTCGGTCCAGGAGCATGCTGATGGGGATTTGGGTTACGGCAAAGGCATAAAAGAATGCGGCGCTAAGGGCGCCCAGACCCTGTGTATCG
This sequence comes from Desulfatiglandales bacterium, assembly GCA_963662465.1. GTDB lineage: Bacteria > Desulfobacterota > DSM-4660 > Desulfatiglandales > Desulfatiglandaceae > NaphS2. The sequence goes on along the minus strand of OY759599.1, from coordinate 4,254,262 downwards.
AGGGAGAGATTCAGAAGAAGTTGGTCTGCAATCACGGCATTGGTTGCCCGGTAGAACTGGGAGAGGAAAAAATTAGACGACGTGATCAGGAAAATGGCCCAGCGACGGCTCATGGCGCCTCGTTATCTTTTAAATTCGGTTTAAGACTGGAATTTCTCACAACGCAAGCATGAAGCCAAGCCCTTTTTTTATGGGTTCTGGAAAAAAGTGCAGATTTGAAACTATTTAAATGACGCCCTTTTAAAATCAAAGCGGTTGTTTTCACTTGACCTTTCTATGACCATATTTTAAAAAGAAAATTCAGGTGCTTATGTTGAGCCTAACAGGGAACTCCATTAAAATGGGACGGGCCCGCCGCTGTGACCTTCGCCTTTGATTATCAAGGGAACTCTTTTGGCGTTTTTTTGACCACTGTTCTAATTAAATCTTCGGAATGGGAAGGTTGTCAAAAGAGGGGGGGAGTCAGAAGACCTGCCTGAATAAAAATCCCGCCAGTTACGTGGACGGATGGGGGATTGTTGGTGCTTGAGGATAAAAAAGGGAAATCCCCGGGTCGATTCTTTTCGGTCCGGGGGTTTTTTTTGGTTATGAAGAAATTCATTCGAAATATCGTGAGCGTTTTTTGCCTGGCATTTTTCGTTTCAAGTCAGGGATTTGTCTTTGCTGATGCGCCGCAGAAAACCACCACTACCCTGGGAACGGTTGTGGTCACAGCGGCGCCGGAACAGCCGGATTTCCAGACCGGAGATGTCGATCTGGAGGAAACCACGGGTTTTGTGACGGTGATTGAACGTGAAGCATTTGAAGGCAAGATGGAAGATCTGGCGGAGGTGCTTCAGAATGAGGCCGGTGTTCAGGTTCGTCAGTCCGGGGGGCTGGGCAGCTTTTCAACGGTTTCACTTCGCGGTTCCTCCAGCGACCAGGTGATGGTTTTTGTGGACGGCGTGCTGCTGAATGATGCTTCCGGGGGCGGCGTTGACTTGAGCAGCATCGCCCTCTCAGATGTGGCGGCCATTGAGGTCTATCGTGGCGTGACCCCCATAAACTTCAACAAGGCGTCCATTGGCGGGGTGGTTAACATCAGGACCTTGCGCGCCAAAGAAGGGTTGAACGCCAGCGCCACCTTGGGATACGGTTCTTTCAATACCCGCCAGGCCTCGGGTTTTGTCAATCACAAGCCCGGGAAATGGGACTATCTGGTTTCAGCCAGTTATTTGGCCAGTGATAACAATTTTGAATACCTGTATGACAACCATACCGAATACAACCCCAATGATGATAAATGGGTAAAGCGCAACAATGCACAGTTCGATCAGGAAAATGTCCTCGCCAAGGTGGGCTACGATTTTACCGATGATTTGCGCATCAATCTGTTGAATCAATGGTTTTCAAAGGACCAGGGGTTGCCTACCTGGAATAACAGTGATAAAGCGGATGCTTCCCTGCAGACGGAAAGAAATATCACTGCATTAAGCTTTACTGCCAATGATGTGGGCCCCTTTAATTTCAATACGCGAACCAGCATTGACTATTCTTATAAGGATGAATTGTATAACGACAGCCATGACACCATCGGACTTGGGTGCCAGAAGAGCCGATATATTACGAAACGGTATGGCGGAGATTTTTTCCTTGAATGGCTGACGGAGATGAACGCAGTGAGTTTTATGGTCGATTACCATCAGGAAACCTATGATTCGGAAGATCTTCTGACCCGAAAAAATCCCAGCAAAAGTACAAGAGACACCTTGAGTTTGGGCCTTCAAGACAGTGTCTTGCTATTTCAAGACAGCCTTATCATCACGCCGGCCCTCCGGTATACGCATCTTCAGGATGATTTACAAAGCGCCACCAACATGTTTGGGACGCCCCTGGAAGGAGAAGAGCGAAACAAGAACTACATCAGCCCCCAGATCGGCATCAAGTACAGTCCTTTAAATTGGTTGAATCTCAGAAGCAACCTGGCCAAATATGTTCGAGAACCGTCCTTTTTTGAGTTATTCGGCGATCGCGGATCTATTGTGGGCAATTCCGATCTGAAGGCGGAGGAGGGGGTCAATTTTGATGCGGGATTTGAATTGAGATACCCCACAAAGATCTGGTGGTTGGAATATGTCTCCTTCAATTCCGCCTATTTTGGCAGCAACGTCGATGATCTTATTACGTTTGTTTATGACTCACGGGAGATTGGCAAGGCTCAAAATATATCCAGGGCGGAAATTCGGGGTGTTGAAAGTGAGTTCCGTATTGATTTTCTGAAATATTTTCGACTGGTGGGCAATGCCACCTGGCAGGATCCCGTGAATAAGAGTCAGGTCAAGGCGTTTAATGGAAAAAAACTGCCCGGGCGATTCGAAACTTCCTATCTGGGCAGGATTGAGGCGCGGTATGCGGGCGTTAAGGTTTACGGCGAGTATGTTCGGGAAACCGGCATGTACTATGACAGCGCCAATCTGCTGCCGGCCAAGGATAAGAATGAAATCAATTCCGGCATTTCATGGCTCTTTCATTCCTTTCTCTTCAGCCTGGAAGGAAGAAATCTGACCAACGAGCAATATGAAGACTTTAATAGTTGTCCCATGCCGGGCCGGGCCTTTTATTTTACGGTGGGGTATCGTTATTGAACGGGAGCCCCATGTATTTAAAGGAAATTCATGAACTCCCGTTTTTCAATTCTCTATTCCACGGCCGTTTTAAGATTAACTACATTGGATGCGGCGCCTGATCCCTCTGCGTTGTAGGGGATCACCGAAACGTAATAAGATGATTCTGCCGCGACAGTTGCGGAGACGCTGGTTCGGGCGCCCCAGTCGTATAAAACGGTCCAGCCGGTTGTGGGTGCTGTAATCCATAGGTAGTATCCTTCCGCACCGGAAACCGTGTTCCAGTGGGCCATCACGCTGTTTCCGGAAACGGTGGAACCGAGCATGGGGGCTAAAGGTGTTCCCTGGGTGCAAAACGCCACTTTCTGGGGATTCAAGCTTGTGGAAACGTTTTCACTAAGGGTGTTATCTGCTGTATCCATGATTTTAATAACGGCATTGGTTGAATCACAAATCCACATCATACCGTTTTTGTCCAGGTAGGTTCCGGAATTCATCTCCGAAATATTGATATTTTGAAAACCGCTCAACGCACCGGAAACATCACCCGTTGTGGGGTTAAATGCATAGAGCGTATTGTTGCCCCAGCCGGCATAGCCTACGAAGTAGCCTTGTGTGGGAGAGGCGATCAGCATGCCGGATATGGCCCCATAGGGGTGGGTTGCGGCATCGCCGTCATCCAGGACAATCGCGGATGCATAGGTGACGGGATTGATGCTTTCAATGCCGCCGGTATATTCGTACACCGGATCGCAAGCGCCGCTCCCCGGATAAGATCCGATTCCCTGAACATAAATTAGATTGTTTTGAGGAACATATTGAATGGCGCTAGGGTTTTTGATGGTCAGGGGAATGCCTATCATGTTACCCGATCCAAGACCGGTATTAATTTCAGTGTCTGTTGTTGTATCAAATACGGCGACATAGGCTGTGTTGGATGGGCACCAGTCCACGAGACGCTGAAGTACAATAAAGAGTTTTCCATTGGCAATTACCCCGCAGCACATCTCCGGCGCGCCGTCCGCGTCGGTATATGCACTCAGATCCAGTTCGCCGACTTTAAAAGTGGCCTCAGTGGTGGCGGAAGGATTGACAATCCAGGCCTTGGTGGAACCATAGCGAATCAGATAGGCTTTGGTTGAATTGACAAAGACCAGATCGTAGGGGTTGCTGCTGTTTGCTTCATCTGTGCCTTGGGTTGAAAACTGCCAGATAGGCGTATTGGGCGCCGCAATGTTCACTTTGGTGACACTATCCGCTTGAAATTGCTCAATTCGATAGTAGTACTGCCCGAAAGCTTTGACGGTGCTGCCGTTGCTTCCCGCAAGCAGATTGTTGATGGCAATTCGCGGTCCGGCCTTTGGATCTACAGTAATGGTGGAAATACCGTAGCTGCTGTAATCCGATGCTGCCGTGGCTACGACGCCGGTCTGGGTTGAATCAGCGTGTGCGGATCCCACGCTGAATATCAGAAGCCATAAAGCCCCCGTCAGCAACAACAGCCTGACCATAATTGATGGATGTCTGGTAAAGTCTGTTTTCTTTTTCATCTGATTTCCTCCCCTTTTAATGAGTTCTTGTGGCCCATGCAGAAAACTCAAATCATAATTTTGCATGGTAACCTTCGGTCCCAAAAAAAATCCCCGGACCGAAAAAAATCGACCCAGGGATTTCCCTTTTTTATCCCAAAATCTGTGAACGGCCTTATTCCCTATAAGGTGTCGTTCCTTTGCCCAGACAGGTTTTCTGACTTACGGATCATCCTAATCACTGCGCCTTCCCATTCGGCTTTTTAGCCAAACAGTGACATGATGCAGGTTTCGTCCCCGATTACAGCAGAGGGTCTGTCGCCGAATTTCACAGCGTTCCCTATTAAGCTCGTTTAGAGCGTCTGAAGCATACGAACTTCAGCTGTAGCGTAAATATTTTGGAAAGTCAATTGGTTTGCTTCGAAAAAAACAAGAAGGTTTTTTCATCATCAGCCCTTTGATTATTTTGAAGAGCTGGAACGGCGCATTCAGGATATCCATCCAAGCATACTCTAACGGAAAATCGACCGGAAAAGGCCCGGATGTTTCAGCATAGGGAAAAAATGTCTCATAAATATCGATGGAATTCGAGACACATTCTTGAAGTCGGCGCCGGGTGGCCGTTTTTTTTGTGGGGAGCCTACAGAAGTTTAACCAGGGTGGCCACAATGGCGATGGATGCAGCCATCATGAGACCAAGTCAGGGAAGAAGCTCATAATCGTGCGATCAAAACCTACCTGAAAAAATTCGCGCCGTGGACTTTATCCGTGAGGTATTGAAGCGGAATTGGTTCAAACAGCTTTATGACTGGATCAAAACGGGCAGGGTTCAGGGTTGCAAGTATCATCCAAACGGCAACTTGAATAATTATCAGTGGTGGTGTGATCCAAAAGTCGCAACCGAGTTTGCTATGTCACAAGGATTCCTTGAGGATTACGAAACAGGAAGAAATGCGCTCATCCCTCTGGCCGAAAAATGCGCCAATGAGAAGCATGGCGAAAAACCAGGTTATGAAAGGGAAACATGGGCCAAACTGCAGATTAGAAGACGCTGATCTTTGTGGTATGTTTCCGGTCTTGGATTTTCAGGCTGCATAACCGGCGGATAAAAGTAGCAAAGAGTGGGAAGGTGTTACCAGCCTAAATTACCTTGATTAAAAAATATTCCTTGACATTCGCATCAAAATGCACCAGCTTTAAAGACGGATTGGGGATACTCGGTCGGCAATCAGTCGCGGTGATTACTGCGGCTTTTTGTTTTTTAGGGGAAACATTTCAGCCCCCAGCCGTCTATTTTTCCAAGGTCATTGCAGTAGAATTTTTCCTTCAACACATCAAATGCTCTGTTTTTCTGACGCGGCCGCAAGACCGACAACCCCACCGGCCGGGCAATAAGGTCCGCAAACTGCAACCCCCCGGAATTGGTCTTTTTGTCAGCCAAAACAATATCAAAGGGCAGATGGCGTGAAAAATAGTTGGCTCCATCACAAACGCGCCTGAACTCTAATTCCAGTTCGTTATCTTCCTTATTGCCACGGGTTTCAAACACCACATGGGTGAGTTTTTGGGCCTCTCCCATGCTTTTGAGATACAGATAGGCCCTTTCCAGACCAAATGCCAGGGCGATGTGGTAGGGATTTTGCGGTCTCGCATAATGGCTTTTCAGCAAATCCTTTTTGATGACCATGGCAATGAGGGTAAAGGGTGCGGCCTTTACCAGGTCCGTCAGTTCGTTTAAAAACGCGTCCTTTCTTTTCTTGTCTTTGAGTAAGCTGAAAGCACCTTTGTCCTTTCGAATATCGCGTTCATGCAGGATCACCATATCATGGCCAAAGTGCCTGAATTTGAACTGCTGCACGGCTGACGCTACATGAATTCCGTAATCCTGTTTTCGGAAAATACAAAATGTCAGAACAAAAATCGGGTACTGTGGGTCGATTGAGCCTAACCCATGGTCGCCGCTTTCATCTGCATAGATGATGTAGTCGCTGAAATTCTGCACGTTATACCTTCTTGATTTTCAGACTCTCAACACCTCGGGCATCAATGATTTTGACGGCAATCTGAATACCGGGTTTGAAATTTATGAATAGGGTTCCTTGAAACACCTCGATTTTTTCTCTATTGATCGCCATTGAGTGTCTCAAGACGAATTTGTGGAGAGCCTTGGCTGTCAAGCATCGGGCTTTTGTTGGCGGTCAGCTGGAACCCATTGCATCGGCATCCTTCATCTTTAGTGCCATCGCTTTCTTGCTGATTTCTTGAATCGTCAAATCTTCACGCATTCCTTGCTGCCATTTGGTATAATCAAAAGGTTCTCTTTGGATAATCGCAATAAATCGTTCAGCTTCAACATCACCAAGATTTTCCGTCAAAATTTGAAGACCCTTTATTCTGATTTCCGTATCGGTAATCATGATAATACCTCTTTTATGAAGGCAATTGGATCAGTTTTGATGGGACTCCAGCCTTATTCTGAATTGCACCTGGTCATCGAAGGGGCGATTAAAACAACAATTATCAGAATATAATTTCATATTTTCTTTCCAGTTTCCGACAAGTCATTAGTCTCCAGACAGGTGATTCTGCTGATCCGGAGATCATTGTATTTGACATATTATGCATAAAATTCAGCAGCCTCAAACCTTTTAATTATGATTTCCCTGAAATTTCCTCCTATATGCATCTTTCTAAGGCCAAAAGGCGCCTCTAAGGGCCAAGAAAACCATGATTTAGAATCAACTCCCTGAATTCAATTGTATATTTCGGGTCCAACCCAACCCGACCAAAGGAAGATATTACCAGTCTGAATTACTGCTGTTGTTGGGCCGTATATTCAGCCCAAGGTTTGATCTTACTAAGCATTGGACCAAGCGTTCGCTCGCCGATTTCAGTATCGTAGGCTGCCTGAGCACGCAACCAATACCCGTTTGATAAACCAAAGAATCGGCATAATCGCAAATCTGTATTAGCTGTTATTGAGCGTTTCCCCGAAACAATCTCGCTGATACGTTGCGCCGGAACGCCGATTTCTTTAGCCAGGCGATATTGGCTGATCCCCATAGGTTTCAGAAACTCCTCTAACAGGAGTTCCCCCGGCGTAATAGGTTCGAGTTTTTTCATGCTCCCCTCTCCTCAGCTCCTCAGTGGTAATCAACGATTTCCACGTTCTCTGCGCCCGCATCCGTCCAATGAAAGCAGACTCGCCACTGATCGTTGATGCGAATGCTGTGTTGACCCAAACGATCGCCCTTGAGCGCCTCAAGATGATTACCGGGAGGAACCCTCAAGTCATCAAGCCGATTAGCGATTTCCAGCTGTCTCAGTTTGCGCCGTGCGACTTTGGCAATATTCACAAATTGCCTGACACGATGGCCTTTCGACAGGTCTTCGGTGTATGCACACTTGAACGATCTAATCATATGGTAATTATTAACGCATGACGTGATTAACGTCAAGCGTGATTATGTCATCCCAACGAATTTTGGACACCATGATCAATTTTTTAGAACAGGCATGGAATTACCTGAATTCGAAGCGCAATTGAGTATGGTGTCGCCCGGATTATTATGTGCTTTGAACTTCGATGAAAGGAAAAGATTATGAGGTTATTATTAGATTGATCAACAATGCAGCCAATATTGCCCCGCCTATAGCTACAAGCCATGGATTATTAGATATCGAAGCAAATAATCCGAAAGGGCTTCTTTTGCTGCCTGGATGATTAACGATAAATTGCCTTGTCATATCCTGACTGTAATACCTAATTTCTATATCACGGACCCCAACATTAGGGAGAAAACCAAAAGGCAGATCACCTCCTGCAATACCTTCAAATTCTTTTTTTTGTTTCTCTATATCTTGTTCCGCAATTTCAGATAAAATCTCAGAAATAATTTGGGGCGTTTTGCGTATCTCTATTACCGATATGTCAGAAGGTTTTACTATCTGACCATTTGATAAAAGAGGTTTTCCATAAGAAAAGGGCCTTATGGCTTTTTTTTTCAGTTCTTGTTTGTTTAAATCCTTAAAAAGCAGTCTAAATCTATCATTTCCCAAAATTTTAATGAGCACATGATAATACATTTTGGACTAACCCTACGATTTGGTTTGTGGGATTTTTTCGGAAAATCCAAAGCTTGAAATGTCTTTGGTCAGGTTTTTCGGTCTCAGACAAAAGAGATAACCCACGTTAGCAATACCATGCCAAGTCTACTTTTTCAAAGCACAAATTGGGCACCAGGTTCCTCTTTTGATGCTATTCGGAGTTGCCTTCCATTGATGACCTTTCGAACATTCCCATAGTAATTTCTGATGTGCGTTTACGTAATTCATTGAAAGGCATTTACCTCCACGAACCTCTGCAAGTTTAGCCATTTTTTCGATCCCAAGTCTTTTCAACTCCACCATCTTGGAATGAGCGCATACAGAGCACCAATGACCTCTCTTGATACTGTCAGGAATAGCTTCCCACTGATGACCTCTGTGACATTCCCACAGTAGTTTTGTTCGCGCATTAAAATAATTTGTTGAAAGGCATTTGCCGTTGTGCTTTTCAGCCAAAGTATGCATATCCTCGATAGAAAATCTCTTTGATCTTGCCCTTTTTTCGGCACCGCAAATTGGACACCAAGTTCCCCTTTTTATACTATCAGGGGTTGCTTTCCATTGATGACCTTGGGAACATTCCCAAAGGAGTTTTTTATGAACACTGTCATAATTTGTTGAAAGGCATTTACCATCTCTTTCTAATGCAATACGATTCATATCTTCAATGGTATATTTAGCGACCCCTGCACAATGAGGACACCACGTCCCTTTCTTGATATTCTTGGGAGTTGCCGTCCATTGGTGGCTGTTAGAACACTCCCAAAGCAATTTTATATTGCTGCCCAAATATTTTTTTGAAAGACATTTACCACATCTTTCTTCTGCTGTTTGCCGCATCTCTTCAATTGATCCTTTAGCGTTGTCCGCACAAAATGGACACCAAGTGCCAGCTTTAATGCTACTCGGAACAGCATACCATCTATGATTAGCGGAGCATTCCCACAAAAGTTTTGTGCTGTTATTAACGTAAGTTTTTGACAAACAACGCCCACCTTTATCTTGAGCAACTTTTTTTAGATTTTCCATTTCTTTTTCAGAATATGAGGTGGTGTACGCCCTTTTCAGATCAACAACTATGGAATTGAACCTATCTGTTAGGCTAATATTATTCAGACAACAGGCCTGCATGATTATTTTTTTAATATCATGAATAGGTGTCCTCGTGACAAGTTGTGGGATTTCAATTAGCACAACATTATTTTGTGAGCACAATTGACGTTTCCATATGTCATCATCCCGCCTTTTTTTGAGTTCTCTTTCTGAAGTTATAAAAGGATTATCCGTTGAGTAGTGTTGCTCCCCGTTATGTTCAAAAGCTAGTTTCAAATCCTCATTATAGCCATCAAGTTCCATCTGATACCCGTTCTTACTAAGCAGCCATTCTGGATAACTTTTTGGGAAAGGTTTATTAAAGATTTGCTCAAAAAATTCTTTGCATATCCTCTCTCCGAGTCCAGTAGAGCAGGTCGGACACCATGAACCTCTTTTAATGCTATGATATACGGCTTCCCATTGGTGACCATACCGGCATTCCCATAGCAGTGGAGTCCTGGGATTTATGTATTGCCTTGAAAGACACCTGCCACCTCGGGATTTGGCCAATTCCTTCAACGCTAATCAAAACTGAACCAAGTTTGCTAATGGAAATTGAACCATTGGCTGTCACCGCCGGTGAGTACGGCCCTCAGGTATAGCGGACGATGAGGGATCCATAAGTGGCGGCAAAGGAGTCGTTGATGTAGATTTACTTTTCAATAAATTTTTATAAAATCTATTTTCTTTGGATTTGGTTTTCTTCTTCCAAGACAGAGGCTTGGTTAAGTGGAAATGCGATTTACTTTGTAGAATGGATGGTGAAGGCCCGAAGTAGCCGCTTCGGGCCTTCTTTTTTGACCACCGGATAGAGCCGGAAGCCACACACACGCCAATTTTATATAAGTGTGTTTCCGGCCAATTGCAAGGCCGGAATGATGGGAGATGTCCTTTTAAGAGTGGTTCAATGCCGATGTTGTGGTTGCTTTTTTCACGTCTGTCGGTCGTGTTGGCGTGGCCAGGCCTATTGTGGGGAACGATGTCGCAGGATACGCCAAAGACAGCTGCACCGGAAAGCTCAGGGGAAATACCGCAATTCGAAAAAAGGGAAAGAGCGCCGTCGTTTGTACGAAAAAACAAAAAAATCCAAAAAAAATGGACTGAACCCTGGTGATGATAGTTCAACACCTCAAAAAGACTGTGATATTGAACCCAAAAAGCGGTCGGGGAACCGACCCAGCTGTCTTTTTTGCGGGTCGATCGGGGTTGTTGTGGACCATTTTCCTCGCCGTGCTTATGCAGGGAGGGTTTTTTCAGATGTAACAGGCTTTGAGAAAACCCCATATCCATGACAGGAGAAAAAAATGATCAAAAAAAGAGTCCTTTTTCCCGAAAGAGTGCGTGTCATCAATGGAAGCTTCGGCTTTCTGGAGCATCGTTTTTTGAGAAACGGCTTTTGGGAGAGCCTGAATCATCATGAGCTGCTGCTCTACATTTTTCTGGTGTTGGTATCTGACAAAAACGGGCTCTCTTATTATGGTTACGACAGAATCTGCCGGATTTTAAAGGTGCATTTGGATCAATATATCGATGCCCGCGATGGCTTGTTGGACAAGGATCTGATTGGGTTTGATGGCCGTCTGTTTCAGGTTCTTTCGCTTCCCAGACGTCCTGTGATTGTGAAACAGGTAAAGGAGATCCGGCAAGGAAATTGGGTCAGTCTTGGAGAAACCATAGAGGAAATCTTTCGGGAGACTGGGTATGGAATCCATCCGAACCGTTGATATTCATTTGCTGGAGTTGCGTTACGCTCATTGCCGGATAATGAATCACCAGGCTTTAAAGCGATTGAGGGATTCCATCGAAACTTACGGGCAGATCGTTCCGGCCCTGGCTATTGAAGAAAAAGACAAACTGATTCTGATTGATGGCTACCTGCGTGTTCGAGCGCTTTGTGCTTGTGGAAAGGACCGGATATGTGTCCAATTCTCAAAAGAAAACGAACAAAATGCCATGTTTTCGCTTTTAACCAAGGCCAATGAACGGCAATGGGAAGTCATTGAGCAGTCTGTTTTACTTCAGGAATTACATCGGCGTTTTGGGTGCAGCCTCTCCCATATTGCAACCCGAATAGGGCGCGACAAGAGTTTTGTAAAACGGCGGCTGGACCTGGTTGAAGCCCTGCCGGAAAATATTTTGAGAACCGTGATTGCAGGCTCACTTTCAACCTGGGCTGCCAGCCGTGTCATGGCGCCGTTGGCGCGCGCCAACGGTGAAGACGCACAAAAACTGTTGGCCCACCTGGAAAAAGAACCTCTATCCACAAGGGAACTGGCCCGTTTCTACGCACATTACCAGAAAAGCAACCGGTCTGTTCGAGACCACATGCTGGAAAATCCATCCCTTTTCATAAAAGTTCTCGAACAAAGAACCCAGTCTAAACAAGCCAAAGAAGTTCATGATGGACCGGAAGGCAAATGGTTCAAGGATATTGAAATGGCATATGCGGTTCTCAAACGTCTGGTGAAAACCGTTTCGCATGTCCATTACCCAAAAAGCGATCAGTTGAAGAAACAAACGCTCAAAACCTGGGTGAAAAAGATAGAAAAACAAGCACTGGAACTCAAGAAAGCGACCCAATTATGATCCGACAATCCAAAAAAGATGCCATTGTGGAATTGAAAAAAACCGGCATGAGTTTGCGCGACATCGCCAAAACCCTGAAGGCCGGTCGCAATACCGTCACGAAGGTTTTAGATGATCATGACGAAGAGGCGGTACCCCAAAGGAACTCCCGGTATGAAGAACATGTCCCGTTGATCCGCGAGCTTTTCAAGGAATGTAAAGGAAATGCCGTGCGAGTAGCCGAGGAACTGGAAAGCCGCCAACAGATCAAAATCCCTTATCAGAGTCTGACCTGGATTATGAGAAAGTACGAGATCCGGGAACGTAAAAAAAGACGGGCGGGCCAATACCATTTTAAACCCGGTCAGGAGATGCAGCATGATACGTCACCCCATCTGGTTGTCATTAATGGGAAAAAAATGTCGACCCAGTGCGCGTCCCTGACCCTGGCCTTTTGCCGAAGGATTTTTATTCAGTATTACCCCTGTTTTACCCGGTTTGAGTGCAAGGTTTTCCTAAAAAAAGCATTCGAGTTTATGGACGGGGTGTGTTCCCGGTGCATGGTTGACAACACCAATGTTATTGTGGCCGGCGGCACCGGGCCTGATGCATTGATTGCGCCTGAAATGAAATACTTCGGCGATATGTATGGAACCCGGTTTGAGGCCCATGCTGTAGGAGACGCCAATCGAAGTGCCCGTGTGGAAAGGCCTTTTCATTTTGTGGAAAACAATTTTCTTCCCGGTAGAACATTTGTTAGCTGGCAGGATTTGAACCGGCAGGCAATCGACTGGTGCCGGAATACAAGCGATAAAAAGTTTAAACGGGCTTTAGGGATGACGCCGGATGAGGCCTATGTCATTGAAAAGCCATATCTCATTGATTTACCGGCATACCAGCCGCCAGTCTATGTGGCAGAACACAGGGTAGCCGATGTTCAGGGATATGTGCACTTGGACACCAACCGCTATTCAGTCCCTGAAGCGCTGATTGGGAACTCCCTGGAAGTACAGAAACATTGGCTCAAGGTCATCGTTTACGACAAAAACACAAAAGTGGCGGAACATGACCGCATACTGGATAAACGCAACACCCGAACAACCCTGCCCGGTCACCATGTTCCCATTCGAAGAAAAAAAGATCCCCGAATCCCTTCAAAAGAAGAACAGCTGTTGACGGGAGAGGATGCCATCCTGGATGAGTATGTGGCTGAACTGAAGAAAAGAAGTCACGGTCGCGGTGTGGTCAAGTTACGTCGGTTGCTTCATCTGAAACGCACTTATCCCGGGGAACCTTTTTTGAAAGCCATAACACAGGCGCTTAAATATGGACTTTTTGATTTGTCGCGTCTGGAAAACATTATTCTCGATTATATCGCGGGAGACTTTTTTGATCTATGAAAAAGAAAATTGAACAGTTACTCATTGATTTGAAGTTTAAAGGCATGCTGAAGGCTCTCGAAGAACAGTTGGCTTCGGCTGAAAAGAACGGTTTTTCCATTCACGAGGTCATCTACAATCTCCTGGCTGAGGAATTACGTTTCCGGCAGGAGCGCAGCATGATCTATCGGGTCCAGATTGCAAAGCTTCCATGGGAATGGACCCTCAACTCCTTTCCGTTTGATCTTCAGCCGGGAATACAGAAGAGCCGGATCATGACGTTGTCCGGCCTTGACTTTATCAGCCGAAGAGAAAACATCGTGTTCCATGGAAAAACCGGCGTCGGCAAAACGGGATTGGCCGTGGGGATCCTTCGTCAAGCCATTATTGCCGGGTACCGGGGGCGTTTTTATAATGTTCAGGATTTGCTGGATCAGCTCTATGCGTCTTTGGCAGATCGGTCCACCCCGAAACTCCTCAATGCCCTTTGCAGATATGACCTGCTTCTGCTCGATGAACTGGGATACCTGACCCTCAAAAAAGAGCAGATGAACGCCTTTTTTAAACTCATGAAAGATCGCTATGAAGCCGGTCGGTCCACAATTATTACGACCAATCTTCAACCTGAACAATGGTATTCGCTGCTTGAACCAAAGGACATGGTCGATGCCTTGCTGGATCGTCTCAACCATCGCTGCATCAACATTCATATTGATGGTCCTTCCCTCAGAAAATGAGATGTTCGCCAAAGGGCCGGTTTTGAGGTCTGAATATCACCGGTCTGTTTGAATCTCGTTACACGAATATCAGAAATTACCTTGTCTTGGAGCTTGAAATGAGAGGTGGAAAACGGGTAGGCGCCGGCCGAAGAAAGAAACCGGAACATTTGAGACGTGAACTGCTCACCATTCGTCTCCCCAAATGGATGATTCTACAGCTGAAAAAAAACGGGGAAATTGGATATTTGATTGAGGATCAATTGGCGAAGGGAGGCCTCCTGAATTTACCGGACGACTATGACATAGACAAATAGTTCCTCAATAAGCATTGCCCTTAACCGAAAAATCTAATCCCCTCTTCTCTGCCATCACCATATTGATGGTATCCTCATCACTGATTCTTCAACCAGAACGCTACGTGTCTCACCAGCATTTTTAAAATACCATCTGATATACTCTTTCATGCAACCTCTAACAAATTTACAAGAAAACCCTTCTAAAAGGAAAAGACCAGTGCGCAATATCTGGTTCCGTTTGGAGTAGCAAAACTGGTTCCATTTTGGTTAGCGCCCAAGGCCATGGGTTAGTAAAGCCTGAAAAACAACACACGTCGAATATTGGAACAACACAATAGGGCAGAAAATGGAATGGATCGTGCGTAAAACACCATCGTTCCATATCTCCAACAATCATATAAATTGTCGTAAAATCTGTATTTCAATTGTGACAACCTGTAAGGACTATGACGATAATATTTTACTATTGCATAACTTCTAAATTATCGTATATAGAAGTGCTAAGTCCAAAGTGTTTTAGAATTTCACGTTGCAATTGAGAAAGTGGGGTTAGATGTCTTATCACACTATCTCCTGTTTCAATTATCGTTAATGTAATTTTGCTGAAAGCATTTAATAGCTTCTCACACGTTGGATTGTTCGTAGCTTTCTTGGGATTTCCCAGGTGCAATCCAACAAGCTTTTCGTCGCTTCTTGCTAATGAGCGGCGAACAACAAATTCAACCAGAGTAATTACCCTGACTCCTATCATCAGAAGATGCGTTATTCCTTTAACTTGATCTTCCCTTTTTACGTAAAATGGAGCGATGTTTAGCCTACTTTTCAGTCGGTTAAATATTCGTTCAACCCGGTATTGTTTTCGATAAGACCTAACTACATCAATAAAATCAAGTCGCTCCTTTGATACATCTGTAACATAGGCCTTCCACCCATACTTCTTCTTCTCCGCATCTATTGCTTCCTTAATCCGTGTCACTTTTGTTATTTGATAACGTATTCTTTCTTCAACCTTTTTCTCTCTTTTGACACTCCCTCTACCTTTACCAATATATTTCGTTTTACTTTCTACTTCCCGCACATATTCATATTTAAGGAAATCTTTCACCCTATGTTTTTTCAAAATCGATTTTGCTGATTCTATTAATTTTTCTCTTTCTTTGATCTGCCTTTTCCCCGGGCCTCTTGGTGGTGTCAGAGCATATAATTTTTCCTCGGCGCTTTTAAGCCGTCGTTCCAATCCCAGTTCTTTTTGCTTTTCATACGCTGGTGATTTTACAATCAATACGCGTTCCTTCCATTTCAGCACTTTTCCATTTATTTCACCAGATTGGTTACGCTCTATCTCATACCCTTTTGCTTTCAGTTCCTCTTGACCTTTATCGTCTTGGACGATGTACTTTATCAACTCGTTCTTTTTGTCTTTCAAATTTCCTTCATCTATCCATTTCTCCATATATTCTGGGGTTTTCCCAGTATTAGGCAATGGACATAAGTAATGTCCTTCCGCTTTTTCCTTAATGTGTAAACGATTTTCAAGAGAACTCAGTTTGCAATCGCCCACATAAAGGACACCTTGTTTCTGGAGCATAGAGTGAATGCGACTTATGATAGGTGCATACAATTTGTCATCGGCCATTTGCCCTGGAACAACATCCGTGGCTAACGGCATCCCAAGAGGATCCAGCGAACCCGTCATGATTTTTATTTGCGGTCTATTGGGGTCGTCTTTACTAACACCAAATTGGAATATCCCACCTTCAACTGTTTTGTGGTAGCCGGATACAGTCGTAGCATCAACCCTGACAGTTTCTTCCGGCAACTCATATGCTTCAATCGTATTGCCACTTATTCTCTCTTCAACTTTGCTCCAAATATCGTTATCGCTTAAATACCTGGCAAGATTCGCTAAACGATCGTCTGTGAAATCATTTTCGGAGATTATCAATCCTGTTAATTCGATTAAGGTATGCCGCATTCCAGATACATATTCCCGGACGACTACTTTGCGATGGTCTCCCTCCGATAACATATATGCCAACCATATAACAGCCGTCCATCCCCAGCTCAAATCTCTTTGGTTCTTTTGAACTGGGATGTGTTGGTCTATAGCTTCTTGTATACCCATTTTCACCATGGCCTTTATCAATAGGGGTATATCGTCAACTCTTTCTGCTGTAACGTTAATCTTTTTGACCTTTTTCCTTTTGTTTGCAATGTGAGAGGCATCATCATCCGATGATAGAGTTCCCTCACGCTTTTTCTTGGCAGTTTTCGTTTTATTTGATTTTTTCTTTTTTTTTCGTTTCCTTACAGGTGCTGATTTTTTACCTTCTTCCAGCCTGTTTCGTTCAAGCTTTGGGATTTTCTGCCGATCATTCTTCTGACCGAAAGGTCTGGGTTGATTTTCAGATTGACCAGTTTGTTGATTTGATGATGCACCGGCATTTATATTATTTCCAGTACCTGCTGAAACAGGTGATGCCTGCACCTTTGAAAAACTGCAAAACCAAACCAAAAAACACACTGATGCGAAAATGAACACATGCGTCACATGTCGGTTCATATAGTTCCCCTGTTATTTCAAGTGGTTGTAATGTTGGGAAACTAATATAATACAAACAGCTGTGAATGTCCATCGTTATTCCAGCATGTTATCGTATTGTTTTTGAATCCATTAAAAAATAATAATAGCTATGAATTACGACAATTTCGAATCAATCTATCAAGGCGCTCG
The DNA here is from genome assembly GCA_963662465.1 of Desulfatiglandales bacterium. Classification (GTDB taxonomy): domain Bacteria; phylum Desulfobacterota; class DSM-4660; order Desulfatiglandales; family Desulfatiglandaceae; genus NaphS2. Next base: position 4,237,235 of record OY759599.1, on the reverse strand, counting down.
TTCCTGTTCCCCTTATGGGCCTGTATCCTTACCGGGGATGTACTACCAATGCCTCTGATATCGTATTTTATCGTGGAGATGTTGTTCCGCCAAGTAAGTGCTGCCTGCCTCCTCGGCAAAATTTGCAGAACTTATTTTTAAAACGCGAACGATAAGTCATTAGTTTCCAATAATGCAAATACGCTCAAAAACAAATCTCCCCACCCGAGCTGCATAGCATGAATCGCATTTTCTCTGCTTGAGTAACAGTTCGCCAATGTTTTATTGAGGCTGTATCCTGACGAATCAAAAATCCGTTCAATTTCCTTTACCATTTTTTCTAAACAAACTGGATCATTCTGCTCAGAGCAGCTTCCTGCGATTGCATTTATTTTGGCAATATCAATGTTCTTTTCAATTTTCTTTGACGCATTCTGGTCCAGAGGCGCAGCGCCCGAGCTTTGCACCGTGCTGGTACAGCCGAGCAAGAAAATCCCCAATAACACAACCAAAAATGTCTTTTTATCTCTTTCCATGTTTCCTCCTTTTCCGTTCAATTTCTTCTGATCAATTGACCTCGCCATATTGAGGTAGTCTACTATAGAATATTTCTTTCCTGATACATTCAGGGATGTACTTGTGACTACGCTTTTTTTCCACTTCTTGGAATCCAATTTGGAAATCCAGAACGTGGGCTTAAATGCAAAAGAAGCCAGGTTGCCCATTGGCAAGCCAGCCTTCTTTTCCGAGAATCGCGATTTTCCATCTCCATTTTATAAAAGGTTTGATCTTTTCCAGATAAAGTGAGGCACAATTACAAGAAGAAGTGATCTTTGTCAAGAAAATATAAATTTTTTTGTTTAGTGATAAAAATTTAGGCCCAAAAAAACAGAACACCAGATCTACGCGTCTAAGGTAACTCGAATAGAGCCCCAACTAGCCCCATTGGCTTATGTCTGATAACCTATCTAATTTAAAAAACTCATAAAGTATGCCAATTCTTTCATGCTCTCTTAGTGCCCCCACGACTTGGAAAAGAGAGATCGAACTCCATAGATTTTAGGCACTGTAAATGCCCTCCTCATAGTGAATTGTAGTGAGGTTGGTTTTGTGGCTATCTTTAGGAAATTGGAAAAAGCCTCAAAAAACATGAACAAAATCCTTGTCAATGGTTTTTTTGCGATTCCTCGCGTATCCCTGGGGTGTCAAATCCGCGCATATACGATTTTCGCTGAAAACATGGTGTATAATGGATTTCACAGCATGGACTGATTTTAGAACGGCAAGCCTCGTTGATTTGAGGGCCTCGAAAATGGGCAATAGGGACTTGGAAACGCCAAAACTTAAAAAACGGCGCCTTACGGACAAGCAAAAGCGTTTTGTGGTGGAGTACCTCGTTGATCTGAATGCCACACAGGCAGCCATAAGGGCGGGATATAGGGCCAAAGCGGCCAGATTTACCGGCCATGAGAATGATTTCGATGGACGTGAAACGAGAAAAGGCCAAAGATTCAACCGGTCAAATGCAGATCGAAATCGAAAAAAGGTTGACTGCAATCGAAACAAAATTAGGAAACTGAGGGTGCCATGGAAACGCTGAAAAAACAGATTAAGGGTGCTGAGGGTTTGCGGTTGAAACCGTACAGGGATTCGCGGGGATATCTGACCATCGGCCATGGCCGGTGTCTGGACACACGTGGAATCTCAAAAGCCGAAGCGGAAATGATGTTTGAAGCGGACATTTACCATGCTTCTGATCAATACCTAAAATTGCCCGTAGAAAAAGTGAAAACCCTAAATCAGAACCGGCGCCGGGTTGTTGTTGAAATGATTTTCAACCTGGGGCTTTCTGGGGTTCTGAGGTTCAAAAGGATGTGGGCGGCAATCATGGCGGCGGATTTTTCCCGGACGGCGGATGAAATGCTTGATTCGGCATGGGCGCGGCAAGTCGGGGGCCGAGCCGGGCGGTTGGCTGACGGGATGAGGGCCGGATAAATGGGTATCCGTGAGGCGTGGCGAAACGCTGATAAATGTGCCGGCCATTTTCGCTTGGAATTTTTGGTTCCCGTTTCCAGAATAACGGGGTGGCTAAAGAACCATTCTTCCCGGAAGGGAAAAATGGCATGGGAATACGATGGGTGCGACTGAGCGCCGGAACGCGGTGCCGGGTCGATGCCGTATTGCAAAAAACACTATAATAAATTGGTACGAAAGGAGATTTAAAATGGCATGGATAGGAATTTTACTGAATATTTGGGCGTTTTTTTAAATCAAATCGTAATGAAAACCGTAATGATCGTAATGTGACCGTAATGATTTTTGCATTGTATATGACGGTTTTTGACACCTTTATGTGTAAAACAGAAAAGGCCTGATCCGCAGATAAAGCCTTTTTTAACCCCTAAGTACCCGTTTTTATTATGGCGGAAGTGCATGGGAATCGAACCCACCTATCGAGGTTTTAGCCCGATACACCGGATTTGAAGTCCGGGAGCCCCACCAGTGAGCTTACCACTTCCATGAGCGTACGTTGACCATCTTAACGATAAGCGCTTTTTTTGTCAATGTTTAGCCGCGTGTTTCTTGGCAAATAAAGCGCTTTAATCCATCAAACTCAAGCCATATGTTCAATGATGATGTTCAGAATCCTTCGAACCGGTTCAGCGGCGCCCCAAAGGAGTTGGTCGCCTACGGTGAAAGCGGCCAGATATTCAGGGCCCATCAGCATTTTTCGAAGTCTTCCCACCGGTACGTCGAGGGTGCCGTTTACCGCCGCCGGCGTCAGATTCTTCAGCGTAGCGTCCTTGTCATTGGGAACCAGGGTGACCCAGTCGTTTCCTTTTTGAATGATGTCCTCAATTTCATCCATTGGTAGGTCTTTATTCAGTTTGATGGTGAACCCCTGGCTGTGACAGCGCATGGCCCCCACGCGTACGCACAGGCCGTCAATGGGAATGGGCCGTTTTGTCCGGAGGATTTTGTTGGTCTCCACCGAACCCTTCCATTCTTCCCGGGTCTGTCCCGATGCCATGGGGATGTCAATCCACGGCAACAGGCTGCCGGCGAGCGGGGCCAGAAATTTTTTCGTTGGAAAATCAGGATTTCGCATGGCTGCGGTGACCATTTCATCCACCACAATGGCCGAGGATCCAGGGTCGTTCACCAGGTCTTTGGCCACATTTCCCAGTATTCCCATTTGGGCGATGAGTTCCTTCATGTTCTCGGCCCCCCCACCGGAAGCGGCCTGATAGGTCATGGCGGAAATCCATTCAATATGATTTTCGGCAAAGAGCCCGGAGAGCGCCATGAGCATGAGGCTGACCGTACAGTTGCCGCCCACAAAGGTTTTGATGCCGGCGCGAAGCCCGTCGTCGATGACCGATCGATTGACCGGATCCAAAACGATAATACTGTTGTCATCAAGCCGAAGGGTTGAGGCCGAATCAATCCAGTAGCCTTTCCATCCACGTTTGATGAGTTCAGGATGGACTTTCTGGGTGTAGCCCCCGCCTTGGCAGGTGACGATGACATCCAGGGAATTCAGAAGATCCACGTCATAGGCGTCCTTTAATGGTGGGGCCGAGATGCCTGTTTCCGGTCCCTTGCCGCCCACATTGGATGTGCTGAAAAATATCGGCTCAAAATCCCTGAAATCGCCGGCCTCCCGCATGCGGCCCATGAGGACGGATCCTACCATGCCGCGCCAACCCACAAACCCGATTCGTAACATAAAATCCTCCTTAAATTTTTTCTAAAATATCTATGAGCATCATTGTTTAAAGGGGGTTATTTTTCAAGCGAAAAATTTCCGATCATTTGTTTCAGTGCTTTGGCTACGGACATGTTGATCACCATATCGGCTTCGCCGTCAAGGGGCGTCGGGTCACGATTGATAATCATCAATGACGCCCCGTTTCTTACGGCATGGGCCGGCACGAAAGCAGCGGGCTGCACGACCAGGGAGGAGCCCAGCACCATGCAGAGATCACATTCTTCCGCCCGGGCGATGGATTGCGCCATTTTTTCCTCCGGCATGGCCTGGCCAAAGGAGATGGTGTCCGGCTTCAAGATGCCTCCGCAACCGTCGCAGGAAGGCGCTTTGATGCCGGATTGAAGACGGCGTTCAATTTCGTCCCGGTCGTATGACCTTTTGCAGTCCAGGCAGGAAACCGAGAAGGCCGTGCCGTGGAGTTCGATAATGTTGTCCGGGTGATTTCCGGCTTTGTGGTGCAGGTGATCAATGTTCTGGGTCACCACGGCCAGCAGCTTGCCGGCGTTTTCCAGGGCTTTGACGGCCAGATGGGCGGGGTTGGGTTCGGCATCTCTCATGGTATCGTAAAATTCAGTGCTCATGGCCCAGTATTTTTCACGGGCCCTTATGTCGGAGACGATTTTCTGAAAATAAAAATCCGAGGGGTCATATTTTTCCCAGATGCCGCCTGGGCTTCTGAAATCCGGGATGCCCGATTCGGTGCTGAGCCCGGCGCCGGTAAATACCAGAATTTTCTTTGCGCGCTGAATCATCTCCATGCCTTTTTCGAGCCTGGAATCCATGTTTTGTTCTCCGAAAGGTTGTTTTGAAGCAGGTCCGACATCATTATTTCATTGATGGTCCTTAACGTATTCTGTTAGAAGATTATATCAGGTTCGAATGTCAAAGGCCATTTGAAAAAAATCGTGCCCATCATCGGCTTCGGGTGGGAAAGGCATTTATAAATAAAAAACTCAGATTTGAGGAGTGAACGACACATGGGACTTCTGGTCAGGTGGCTGGTTCTCACCGCGGCGATAATTATTGCCTCCTATCTTATTGGCGGTATCGAGGTTAACGGTTTTTTCAGCGCTTTTTTCGCGGCCGCCATTTTGGGGGTGCTAAATGTTTTTTTTCGCCCGATTTTGTTGATTTTAACCCTTCCCATCAATATCCTGACGCTGGGTTTTTTTACATTCATCATCAATGCGGTTTTGCTTAAGATGGCGTCAGGCGTCATCTCCGGGTTTGTGGTGCATGGATTCTGGTCGGCGGTTTTCGGCGGTCTCATTATCAGCCTGGTGAGCTGGCTGCTGAATTCGTTTATCAATGAACAGGGGAGGGTGGGCTACACGGATTTGAGGCGAAGAGGCAATGGGCGGTGGGAGTAGGACTCTCGTGAATTTGCCTTCCGTAAGGGAAACCCTTGATCTAAAGGCTATTTCTATCCTGACGGGCCTGTGCATGCTGTGGGGTTTCAATGCCGTGGCCATCAAGGTGAGCAATGCGGGCATTGCCCCCGTGTTTTCCGCGGGCCTTCGTTCCGTGATTGCCGTTGTGGCACTGGCGGTCTGGATGAAGGTGAAAAAAATCCCCCTTTTTCCATCGAATCTCCTGGATGGCCTTGTGGTGGGACTCCTTTTCGGAACGGAATTCGCGTGTCTATATGCTTCATTGCTGTACACCACGGCCTCTTCCGCATGGATACTGCTGTACGCAACGCCTTTTTTCCACGCCCTGGGGGCGCATTTTTTCCTCGAGGGCGACCGGCTTACGGTTTATAAGACGACCGGCCTCTTTCTGGCTTTTATCGGCATCATTGTTCTGTTGAGCAAACACCTTGGTATGCCGTCCTGGATGGGCTTTGTGGGCGATCTTCTTGCATTTGCGGCCGCGGCCTTGTGGGCGTTGACCACCATTTACATTAAAAGGCGGCTGGTGGGGGTGGTTTCTTTTTATCATACGCTTTTTTATCAGACGCTCTTTTCCATTCCGATCCTCTTTATGATCAGCGCCTTTTTAAATGAAACGCCCATTGCCCATCTGGATGGCGTGATTGTTTTATCGATTGTGTTTCAAGGGATTGTTGTGGCTTTTGTGAGCTATCTTCTCTGGTTTTATCTGGTGCATGAGTATCCCGTCAGCAGGCTGAGTGCCTTCACCTTTTTGACACCGGTATTCGCTACAATTTCCTGTGTGGCTTTTCTTCATGAGCCATTGACATGGAAGTTGGTGGTTTCACTAATCCTTGTGAGCCTGGGGATTTACGTTGTCAATATGAAACCCTTAAAGGCGGCGGGTTAAGGGCTTTACCCTTCAGTGTTCGGATGTGAACACATGGGCATAAAGGGTGGAGATCCACTGCTTGCCGTCTTGCGTCAAACGCAGGTATCGCAAAGCGTCCTGGATGAGGGGACTGACCACATGCCAATAGAATCCCGCATAATTTTTTCGCAAATCCCCGGGCTTTTTGTAACCCAGCTGCTCATTGACCCCGATCTCGGCAAACTCATAGTATAGAGAGGGTGTCTTTCTCAGGTAATCGGGGTCTCCCAGTTGGCCGATGAAATCCGCTGCTCGAACAAGCCCGCCATAGTCTTTGGTATCTCGATGCCGGTCATCATCCGGCACGGGAAATCGCGTCATTTCGATATGTGAAGCAATGATTTCAGCATCGATCACCCGCTCCAAACCGTCAATCAGTTTGCCGCCAAAGCGTTCGCGAACAAAGAGTTGACCGCGGTCAACATGATAGGGCGTGAGGGCGACATCCGTTCCGCCCTCCGGAATTTCGACGGTTTCATCTCCTACGCCGGTTGCGAATCGAACGGCAGTGTCGTTTCTGCATACGCCCTTTACATATCCGATATCGTGACAGAGAAGGGCGATCATGGAATGAAGCCAGTCCCTGGGCGTGATGCCCCCTTCACAGAGGTGTTTGCCTTCCAGGATGGCCTGGCCGGCCAGCGTTACCATTACCGTGTGGTAGAGATCATGGTAGAGGGCATCGGAATTGGCGATGTTTTCGAGGGCGAGTCGGCCCGACCAGGCAATCAAGTTTCCAAACCGGGGTTCTAAATCGCTGTAGTTTCGATGATAGGCTTTCCTGAGTTCTTTTACGAAATGCTCAATGGCCAACTTTTGAAAATTCAGCATGAGAAAAAGTCTCCGTATTTTTCCTTCTCTTTTTTGCTTCCTGATATAGCAGTCATTGCTGGAAAAGGCAATGCTCGCTTTCCGTGTTCCAATCCTGATTATTGACATATGCCAAGAACTTGCGTAGTGTCAACTCTTTGATGGGATTTTTTCGCGGCGGAACTAACGAGGCTCAGGGAACAATGACGGGTAAATTGAGGGTTGCATCGGGGGTTAGCCAGCTGGATCGGCTTTTGGGAGGGCTTTTCATCGGCGACAATGTGGTTTGGCATGATGACGCCGGAAGCCTGGCTTCCGTGTTTTGTTTAAATTTCATTCAGATGTCCACCTCCCAGGAAAAACCCTTGATTTACGTGAGTTTCGACCGGTCTCCCCGAAACCTTCTGGAAAAACTGGGTCCTTTGGCTGAAAGTCCGTACATGACCATCCTGGATTGTTTTACCTATGGCAAAGGCGCCGGTTCGGAGGTGTTTTTAAATTTTTATGACGAAAGTGCGTCCGAGCGGCCATGCCGGATTATTTGTGTGAATGAACCCTGGAAAGTCAACAAGGTGACCGATTCATTCTATGGCGTCCATGGTTCTCTTAAGGGGGATGTTCGGTTTGTTTTTGAAAGCCTCACCGGCATGCAGGAATTGTGGGGCGGTGAAGAACATATCATTCGGTTTTATTCCCACTCCTGCCCGCGATTGTACGAACTCAATACCATTGCTTACTGGATTATGGAAAAAAGAGCCCATTCTCCCCGTCTCAGGGCGCAAATAAATCAGATTGCCCAGGTGGCCATCGACCTTTCCGTTAAGCGGGGGACAACTTCTCTGACCATTCTGAAAGCTGAGAAGCGGCGTTTGGACCATCAGAACAAACCACACCGGTATTGGGTGAAGGATTTGACCGTAAGCTTTGAAACCCAAAGATATACTACCGGTCGAATTGATCTGGGCATGCGCCTCAAGGATCTCCGTACGAAACGGGGTCTTTCCCAGACGGAACTGGCCAAACTGGTGGGGGTCACCCCGAGTACCATCAGCCAGGTGGAAAGCAACCTTATCTACCCGTCTTTGCCGGCGCTTCTCAAAATGGCGGAAGTTCTGTCGGTGAAAATCAGTTCATTTTTTCAGGATGCGGCGGATACGGGACGTCCGGTTGTCTTCCCCGGTGAAGGGGCGGTTGATGTCCATTTCCCGGAATTCCCGGTGGACAGTGTTGCCGCCAAGCTGCTGGCGCCTGTGGATTTCGAGGGAAAAGCTGAGCCCTACCTGATCGAAATTCCACCCAAAAAGACTTTGCCGGCACATTTTTTTGTCCATAAGGGCGAAGAGATGGGATATGTTCTGTCGGGGAAACTGCAACTGAAAGTGGGCAAGGGCGCCTATTCGGTTCGTTCCGGCGATGTTATTTACCTTACTTCGGAGATGCCGTCTCAATGGAAAAATCCTGGGCCGGGCGTAGCCAAAATCCTCTGGATTAAAATAAAATAAGAACAAAAGGTCCTCGGACGACCTTTATGGTATCCGGGGACCTTTTGATTGCACCGTCTGAAACCGCGGTTTGTCGCCTTTTTTGTGGCTGTTGCCTTAAGCCCTTGCCCTGCCGCGGGTTCCCAAATTATAATTCTGGCATTGAAATCCTTCTCCGAAATAACACCATACGCAAAGTCCCGGCGTTTCTTCAATGAATGCCATTTTGGATTCGCAATTGGGGCAAAGGTATTCTTCTCCCGTCTTCATGGGACCATCACAGGGAACCACGGTCATGGGACAAAGATCAATGCATCGGCCGCATTCATTGCAGAGTTCGGTTTTCAGGTTAAAGGGGGCTTCAACGCGGCGCTCCTTTCCTCGTCCCACAAAGGTAAGGGGTTTGATTCCCAAGGTTCCCGGGCAGGCCCGAACGCAGCGCCCGCATAAAATGCAGTTGCTGTTGTGGAATGGATACCGCACCTCTCGGACGCCGCACCGCTTGGCAATGTCCTGAACCGCACGGGAATTGGGGGCCTCCGCAACCAGTAGTTCGGCAATGTTTCGGCGCAGTCTGATGATCTTTTCCGTGTTGCTTCGGATCACCATGCCTTCTTTTACGCGAAGGGTACAGGAGGTGGTGATTTTCGAGCGACCGTTCAGCACATGTTCCACGATGCACAGGCGGCAGGCGCCGATATCCTCCACATACGGCACGCGGCACAGATGGGGAATGCAGATGCCCGCATCAAGGGCGGCATCCAGAACGGTTATTCCTTTGGGGGCCTCAATGGACATCCCATTGATATCGATATTTACGTATTGCGTCATGGATCACCTCTCTTAGCGAACTTGAATCGCGTCAAATTTGCAGCTGCTTTTACAGATGCCGCATTTTTCGCACAGGGCCAGGTCAATTTGGTGGGGCTGTTTTTTTTCGCCTGTCACAGCGCCGTGAGGGCATTCCCGAATGCAGACGCCGCATCCCGTACATACTTCCGGGTCGATCCAGTAAGTGATCAGGGCCTGGCAGACCCCGGCGGGGCATTTTTTATCGTGGATGTGGGTGTCATATTCGTCCCGGAAATAACGCAATGTGGTTAGCACGGGGTTGGCCGCTGTTTTGCCCAATGCGCACAGAGACGTTTCGCTGACGGTCCAGGCCAGGTCTTCCAGGAGGTCTATTTGTTCCGGTTTGCCGCGGCCTTCCGTGATATCCGTTATGATTTCCAGCATTCGATCGATCCCCAGGCGGCAGGGTACGCATTTGCCGCAGGACTCATCCTGAAGAAAGGTCAGGAAATATTTGGCCACATCCACCATGCAGGTGTCTTCGTCCATGACCACGATGCCGCCGGAACCCACCATGGAACCGGCCTCGGCCAGGGCGTCAAAATCCAGCGGCAGATAAAGCTTGTCCAGGGGCAGGCATCCGCCTGAAGGTCCTCCGGTCTGAACCGCTTTTACCTCTTTGCCCGAGGGTCCGCCGCCGATGTCGAACACCACCTTTTCCAGGGTGGTTCCCATGGGGACTTCCACCAACCCCGTGTTTTTGATGTGACCGGTCAGCGCCAGAATTTTGGTGCCTTTGCTGGATTGAGATCCTTTTGAGGAGAAGCTCTTTGCCCCATTTTTCATGATAAACGGTACATTGGCCCAGGTTTCCACATTGTTCAACACCGTGGGCTTGTGCCACAGACCGTCTACCACGGAATGGACGTCCTTGGGATGTGGTTCGCCCACCTTGCCTTCCAGGGAGGCCATCAGCGCCGTTGATTCGCCGCAGACAAAAGCGCCGCCCCCCCGGGCCACTTCAACGTCAAAAGTAAACGACGTTCCGAAAATGTTTTCGCCTAAGATTCCCCTTTCTCTGGCCTGTTCAATGGCCACCCGAATGTGTTTCACGGCCAGGGGATATTCATTGCGCACATACACATAGCCCTGCCAGGCGCCCACGGCCCAGGCCCCGATCATCATGCCTTCGAGGATCAGATGCGGATTCCCTTCCAGTACGCTGCGGTCCATATAGGCGCCGGGGTCTCCTTCATCGGCGTTGCAGATAACGTATTTTTCATCGCCGGGGGCCTCATTGCATTGCGCCCATTTGCGACCGGTGGGAAAGCCGGCGCCGCCGCGACCCCGCAACCCGGATCGTTTGATTTCTTCGATCACATTTTCCGGGGAAATATTCGATAATGCGTTGCTTATGGCTGAATAGCCGCCGATGGCAATGTAGTCTTCGATGTTGCGGGGATCTACCTGGCGGTTCTGGGACAGCAACTGTCGATCCTGGGTCCGGTAAAAGGGGATATCCGATTCTCTTTCAATTATTTTTCCGGAAACCGGGTCCGTATAGAGCAGGCGATCGATCAGCTCGCCCTTGCCAACCGTTCTTTGGACGATTTCCTCGGCATCGTCAGGAGATACGTGACAATAAAAGGTGTTTTCGGGTTCCACCACCAGTATGGGGCCCTGTTCGCAGAAACCGTGACATCCCGTGGCGCGCACCAGGATGTCCGCTGCAAAGCCCTGTTTCACCAGTTCCGCCTGAATATTGTCAATGAGATCCCGGGATCGCGATGCCTGGCAGCCGGTTCCGCCGCATAAAATCAGGGTTTTTCGAAAACTTTCCCGATAGGCTTGCAGTTTTTGCCGAAGGACTTCCAGATCATGGATGGTGTTGATCTTGTTCATGCAGATTCGCCTCCGCTGATGAATGGCTTAATTTATGGATGAGCTTTCGCACTTTTCGGGCATTCATGTGATGATAGGATGAACCGTTTTCCGTTACCACCGGCCCCAAGGCGCAGGCGCCCAGGCAGTTTACCTGTTCGATGGTAAAGAGACCGTCCGGCGTCATTTCATTGGGGGCGACGCCCAGTTGGCCCGTGGCCTGGTTGAGTACCATTCTTGAGCCTCGCACATGGCACGCCGTGCCCGTGCATACCGTGAGTATGTTCTTGCCCCGGGGCTTCAATGAAAAGGCCTTGTAAAATGACGCCGCGGCATAGACTTCCGTCAGGGGCACACCCAGGGCTTTGGATATGTCCCGCATGGACGATTCGGAAATGTATCCCTCTTGGGATTGAACATCCTGAAGCACTTCGATGAGCTGATGGGGTTGGCTTTTGTGCCCCTCCAGGATAGCGGTCAGCTTCGATTCCGACATATAAACCTCCCTTGATCGATATTTTTGAGTTGACAGGGCGCAGGGTATCGGTCAGGATGCTTTGCGTAAAGACAATAAAAATACCCTCTTAATACCCATAATAACAGGGTCCTAGCAGGACCTAATGAATGCCTATTGAATACCTATTTATGACTACATCAGGGGAAAACCGATGACCCGATCAACCTCTTTTTTACCACCGCCTGCCGTCAAGGATATCCGGAACGATAACCGAGATCTCTTCCGTTTATGGCGCATCCCCTTCAACAACGAAACCGATCCGTCAAAACTCATGAGAGCCCTTCGTGAACGGATCAAGGAGTTGAACTGCCTGTACGGCATTGCACAACTGGCGGAACTTCATCCGGATTCCATAGAAGATCTGTTGGGGGAACTGGTGCATTTTCTCCCTTATTCATGGCAGTATCCGGAAATTGCCTGCGCCAGGATTGTTTTTAAAGGAAAAACCTACAAGGGCAGCGGATTCAAGGTGACCCGATGGCGCCAGTCGGCTCAGATTTTCGTGTACAATGAACCGGTGGGCGAGGTGGCCATTTTCTATCAGGAAGCGTGTCCGCCAGCGGATGAAGGTCCTTTTCTTCATGAAGAGAGAGCGTTGCTGAATGCTTTGGCTGAACGTATCGGCAGCACGGCCATGCGGATTTCAGCTGAAATTGAATTGCAGGAAACCAACCAGCAGTTGATTCTGGAACGAAAGGCATTGAAAGAGGCTAATTCCGCCCTTCGCACTGTTCTGGCAAGAATCGAGGAGGAAAAGCAGGGGATTTACCGGGATGTGAAGACCAATATCGACAAGATTATCATGCCCCTGTTGCATGCCCTTGCCATGGATTTGCCCCAAAGCAAGTGGAAGTATGTGGAGGTGCTCAAGACCAACCTGGAGGAAATCGTATCCCCGTTTGTCAACCATCTGTCGGAAAACTGTTTGTCTCTGACGCCGACGGAAGTAAACATCTGCAACCTGATTCGAAATGGACTACAGACCAAGGAAATTGCCCGGATGCGGGGTGTATCCGCCGCCACCATTAAACGGCATCGGGAACACATTCGTCAAAAGCTTAAACTTGCCAACAGCAATGTCAACCTTACCACTTACCTTCAAACCGTCATGCAAGGGAAAGCCTGATTAAAGAAAGGGCTTCAAACGACCGTTAAAGTGTTTGAAGCCCTTTTGATGATGCCGTTGCGCTGACGCGCAACAGATGCTGGGGAATTAACTGTTGAGGATTTTGCGGGCGCTTTCGTCGTTCACATCCGTCACATGGGGTATCCCGGTTTCTTTTGCGGTTTCCCGGTTTCCGCTCATGAGGTCGCCGCGGGCAATTTTATCAAGGGAAAATTTTCTGGCCCCGGCCATTAATTGCTGAAGCCCACAGGCGAGTTTGTCCGCCAGGGTACAGAAGGCAATGGAACCGTAGGGAATATTTTTCATTTCATCTTTGCCCACCTTCTTCTGTACGTCAAAGTATCCGGCAAAGATTTCCTTGGCGGTGCTGCCCACTTGCAGGACGGATTTGGGCAATTCAGACCAATGTCCGTTTACGGCAGCCCGCTTTTCAGGTTCGAGAGCGCCCTGAATGTTGGCGCCCACGAATCCGGGAATCATGATGCCCCTTCCCATGCAGACCAGTTTGGTATAGGGAGCGCCCAGCGCCAGTGCCTTGAAAATATGATCTTCAAGGGCGAATCCGCCGGCAAAGGACATGTCCACGACGTTCTGTCTCTTGGCGGCCAGCATGCTCGCATATTCGTTTGCTTTGGCATGGAGGTTAATGGACGGCACGCCCCAGCTCTGCATCATGTTCCAGGGGCTCATGCCCGTTCCGCCGCCGGAACCGTCAATGGTCAGCAGGTCAAGATGGGCGTCGGAGGCAAATTTGATGGCCATGGCCAGCTCTTCCATGCCGTAGGAACCCGTCTTCAGTGAAATCCGTTTAAATCCCAGGCCTCGCAGATACGCCACGCTGCTCATGAAATCTTCTCTTACCTGAGCCACGGTATCGAGGTTTGTGCCGCCAAGCCGGCTGTGTCGGGCAAATGATTTGATGGAACCGTTTTCAAAGGCTTCCTGCACTTCGGGCAGGGTGGGATCGGGATCCACCACATAACCCCGTTCCTTGAGGAAAAGGGCATAATCAAGGCTGGTGACCTGAATTTCGCCACCGATATCCTTGGCGCCCTGGCCCCATTTCAATTCAATAATGCATTTTTCACCGTACTTATCGACAACGTATTCCGCTACGCCGTTGCGGGTGTCTTCCACGTTAAGCTGTACAATGATGGCGCCGTATCCGTCAAAGTACCTGAGATAGGTATTGATGCGGCGGTCCAGCTCGGGGGAAATTTCAATCTTGCCTTTTCGGGTCTCACCCGGGTTGATCTTGGATTTCTGGTCAACACCCACCACGTTTTCGCCGATAACCACCGGAATGCCGACGAGTGCGCCGCCGATGGCAAAGGAATCCCAATACTTTTCAGCCACAAAGGTTGACCCTAAGGCCCCTGTCATGAGGGGCATTCGAATCTTGGTTTTGACCTCATTGCCGAACTCGGTTTCCAGATTCACATTGGGAAAAATACAGTCATCGGCGTTGTTGGTCATGTTTTCCCCAAGCCCCTGGACCCCGTAAGCATATCCCTGAATTCGGAGTGAGTTATAGGAGACGCCCACATGGGTGGTGTTGTTGGCGCCGGCTGTAACGATGCCGAAGCTTCGGGGGTAGAGCAGTTTTCTTCCCACCAGGCTGGAGAGCCAGGTTTCACACCGTCCCTGGCAGTCGGCTCGGCAAAGGGTACACAGACTGGACTCGGCTGGATTGCCTCGGTTCGTTGTTCCCAGGACGTCGTTGCTTTTTGAAAAGCGCATGGTTTTTCTCCTTATGTTATATTGTTAAAAAATATGGTTTAAATAAAAAAAGGCGCCTTTTCCCCATTAAGAGAAAATAAAGGACGCCTTTGTCGCTTGTCTAACGAGACCTTTGCCACGTCATTGTAGGGAAAGGGTCGTTATGAATTTATTATATTGTTAAAAATTCAGGCAAAATAAAAAAAGGCGTCCTTCCCTGAGAGGGAAAATGCGGACGCCTTTGTCGCTCATCAAATAAAAGATCTCCCCACGCCATTGTAGGAAGCATTCATTGTGTCTTTAAACTGAAAGAAAACTTTAGTGCAACTAATCGGCTTTGTCAAGAAATTTTACTTAAAAAAATAGCACATTTTTAGAGGGGCTTAAAAGTGGTGTGGTTTTTGCCGGGTAGCCAGGGGATGTTACCGTTCCAATGTTGGGATTCCCGCAGATTTGCATTTGCTTCACGTTATGAACCGCCTGTCAGAATAGCCAAAAGGTATGCGGGGCGCACCAGTCTGATTGGCCGTCATTCGCCCGTTTCACTGACTGCTTTCCCCGCTTTCATCTGATGCCTCCGGTGTTCACGTGATCGGACAGCTGCTGAACGTCTGCCAACGAAATCAGACTGATTCTATTGATTATTTCTCATCCAAAACCTCTCGAATCAATGAAGCTAGATTCCGCAAGTCTATGGGCTTCTCAATGTATTTGCGTACACCGAGGGCCTCCGCTTTCTTTTCAGACATCCTCTCGCTGTAGCCGGTACAGATGATCACCGGCATGCGCGGCCGAATTTTCAGAACTTCTGCCGCCAGCCTGTCGCCGGTTATGTGGGGCATGGTCATGTCGGTAATCACCAGGTCAAATTGATTTGGATCGAAGCGGAAAAACTCAAGGGCTTCAGAAGGATCGGTCTTCCCTGTGACCCTATATCCGAGTCTCTCCAACCGCTGCTGATTCAGGCTCATCATTGCGTTTTCATCGTCAACAAACAGAATTCTTTCCTGTCCAGTGGGGAGTTCCTCCAACTTTTTTGGTTTTTCCGGGATCTGCTTTTCAACGGCCGGGAATAGTACTTTGAATGACGTTCCTTTTCCTGCTTTGCTCTCCACCGAAATTCTTCCGTTGTGGCTATTGACAATACCGTGAACAACTGAAAGGCCAAGCCCCAGTCAGGGAATCCTTTAAGATGCGCCATAAACTCGAACTTCAAAAAACCGTCACGTCGGCTTTCCGGCGGTCCAATGAACAGGATCGACCCTTTTTGAAAGCACCTGCCTTCTTTTATCTCACCTATGCCGGAATGGGCTTCCCATCTCAAATATCGATCATCAGATTCAATGATTTTGTACTCACCCAATTTGAAAATGTTTGTTTTCACGTCTCAGCTCCCATCCGGCTTTCTTTCTTGTGTTCATCTAAAAAGGGCCAAAAATAAGTATTTCATCAGCATGGTTAACGATCCGCCACCAATCGCACCCGGCCCGTGTTCCGGCATGAATGAAGGTGCTTTTAAATAGAACGATGTTTTTTTATGGCAGTGAAGAAATCCTTGCTGGATCAACAAAGAATGGAAAGGTTTTGGAGGTAAATTGGCGCTGAGGAAACTACTCTGTGGGCAGTAAAAGATCCCCTATCTACAAAAATATGACAAGCGGAAGGGGAATCGATAAGTGGATTCAGGTTGGCAATATAGCGAATTTTCACATGATATGTTCGTGCTGCAGAATTGACGGCTATTGATGTTTGGCCTTTTTCCAAAACACAACTTTTGCACAGAGTCCCTGTGCAACGCATATGAAAGGGGAGGTTAACCGCAAATTTCACTTTATGTTGCGGGCCATGCAGGCAGGCTTGTCCGCAGAAACAGGCTTCTGCCAATGCACCGTTAGAGAAAACAGCGCAGAGCAGGAAAAAAGCAACAAAAAAATGGATTCTCTTTTGATAACCCATAACGATCGTAACATTCTGGAGGTCAGTATTTTTCTTGACAGTTGTTACTTTACTATAATCGAATATGATTCACCAACAAAATTCTTTGTTCTGCATATCAGATCCTGCCCTTCCGCAGATTACCCTGATTACGTAATTACCATAACCCGATGACTATGGCCAAACAGCAAAGCAGAGACCGGAAAAAGGACGGCTCCTGCAAAAGCTAAAATCCTGTTCAGGACTTCATCAATGAGGCTTCCCCCAATAACGGGGGGCCTCAGTAAGTCCTTTGATTTGTCTTCATCCTAAATTCGGGGTCCTGACAAACCTGAGATATCGGTTCTTTTCAAACTCTCCTCCATGCTTTGATTTCTTGACCGCCCCTAAACATATTGAGACGAAATATTTCTGACATATATTATTGATATTGCAGTTATTTGTAGCGGTTACACGCCTGAAATAGATAGCAGTTAGTACAGATTCCCGTATTCTCAGAAGTTGGTCGTTAGCTTGCAGAATTTTCCTGCTGAAGTCGCAATTTTCTCTCCAGAATTACAATTTCAGAGTTCGGGAAATTACCCCTTATTTCTCAAGTAAAACTGTGCGCGGCAATAGCAAGAAGGTTGGCATAACTTTAGCTACAATGAGCTTCATCACGCAAAATCCATCTTATTTTTTAAGATCTCAAACGAAATGCACAGCAGATCTTGAGAATTACTAATGCCCTTTTTTCAAATGCTTATGTCTAAAACCCTGAATTTTTCCCGAACTCTGAATTTATGTTTTTTTAAAAAAAGTCTTCGTTTGTGACCGGATCTGACAAAAGTTCATGATATCGTGTTTTAAAGCATTGGGCGATTAGGAGCACGTTTCAGCTTTCACCTACATTTGATTCTGTAGACCCTGCGCCTTGGTGAATAACGAATCGGAACGTGTAGCATGAAAATTGGGTTGGTCAGCACATTCGCTGCGCTCAAAGCGGCAAATCCTTAGAAACCGTGCAGTTACAGTATCCCCCATAATAAACCAGTGTTGACAAGGATGGAAACACGGAATATGCTCCGAAGGGCGTTAAATAAATGATCGAAAGTCTTCGAAAATTGAAAAAATATTTTCGCTGTGACCCTATCTGTCAATCAGGTGTGGTATAACAACCCGAAAGTTTTGTGATCGGGAAGGCCTTTTCATTGAGATACAAGGCTGACATTACGGCAGGATCGCTTAAGGTTTCAGAGAGCAGGATCATCGCTGATCTGCTTCTCCGTGGTGTTGACAAACGGGCCTGGGACGAGGCAGTCATAAATATGAACGTGCTCCAGGCCCGGAGTCCTGAAACCGCCAGGCGCTTTGCCCGGCTTATCCGTGGCCGTTTGGAGACCATGGAAACCGATCTTTGGGAGCTCGTTCGGGACGGTACGGGTGAAGTCTCTACCCATGCCGTCCTGGCCTCGGCCATCAAGCATAGTCCTCTTCTGGGAGACTTTCTCGATCTGGTTGTCCGGGAGCATTACCGGGTATTCACCACAACCCTATCCAATAGATGTTGGGAAGATTACCTGGATGATTGCCGGGGCCGTGATCCCCATATGCCCATCTGGAACGAATCTACCAGGAAACGTCTCCGGTCATCCGTCTTCCAGATCCTGGCCCAGGCAGGCTATATCGAAAGCACCCGATCCAGAAAACTGCAAACGGTCCATATTGCCTCGCAGGTGCTTCAATACCTGGAGAGTCATGACGAACACTACGTCCTCCGTTGTATTAAGGTTTCACCATGACAGATGTACTGACCGAGCGCCTAAATGAAATCCTCCCAAAGGTCATTTCCCCCGAATTTCTCAGCGGCAAAGGCCTTGGGAACGAAATTGCCTTTTATATTTTTGACTACCCGCCCGAGGCGGAACTCCGCGTCCGGGAACATATTCAATTTCTCATGGCCCACATCCCCAAAAACCGGCCCGGACTCAGGGTAATGCATGTCAACCTCTTCGATCTCATCGTTAATCATCTCAAGGAGCGAAATCTGCTTGAGAAATCCTTCCGGATGCAAAGGGACAAGGGCGACAAGGCCCTCCACAAGGCCCTCCGTGGGCCACTGAAGTCCGAAAAACTGGTGCGGATATTTGTGGCAGTCGCGCAGCCGGAGGAGCAGGACCTCGTGCTCGTTTCAGGTGTTGGGAGTGTCTGGCCCCTGGTCCGATCCCACAACCTGCTCAATAACCTGCAAACGGTCATGGGGCAGACGCCGCTTGTGATGTTTTATCCGGGCCGATATGATGGACAGGCCCTTCGGTTATTCGGGAAGATCAAGAGCAACAACTATTACAGAGCCTTCAAACTGGTCCCATAAGCGAGGCACTTATGCAAATCAAGAGTTTGTTCAAGAAAGACATTTTCCGCTCCATCAACGGTGTGGTCAAGGCCCACCAATTAGACGACCGCTCCGTGTGGCAGGAACTGGACGAATTTGTCATCACCAAAGAACTGGATAAACATTTCGGGAAGTTTCTGTCCGCCTACCTGAATGTCGTGGACAACCCCGGAGACCCGGCCGTTACCGGAAAGATGGGGGTTTGGATATCCGGTTTCTTCGGTTCCGGGAAGTCCCATTTCCTGAAAGTGCTGTCCTATCTCCTGGGCAACAGGCTGCACTCCTATGAAGGCGACACTAAAAGGCCGGTTGAATTCTTCGACGGAAAAGTGAAAGACGCCATGCTTTTCGGAGATATCAAGCGGGCCGTGGCTTCCAATACCGACGTGATCCTCTTCAACATCGACAGCAAGGCCGACAGCAAGGCAGGTCGAGACGCCATCCTCGCCGTCTTCCTGAAGGTTTTAAACGAAATGCAGGGGTATGACGGGGACCATCCCCACATTGCACACCTTGAGCGTTACCTGGACAACCAGGGGAAGCTTAAAGCATTCCATAATGCCTACAGGGATGTCACCCGGACCGAATGGACGGAAGAGCGTGACGCCTATGAATTCAACCGCGATCAGGTGGTGGAGGCCTTTGTGCGAACTTTGGACCAAAGCCGGGAATCAGCGGAGAAATGGATCGATAACGCCGAAAACAACTTCTCGCTCACCGTCGAAAACTTTGCTAACTGGGTCAAGGCGTATCTCGATTCCCGAGGTCCCGATCATCGCCTCGTCTTCCTCGTGGATGAGATCGGGCAATTCATCGGCACGGACGGCCATTTGATGCTCAATCTTCAGACCGTCACGGAAGACCTGGGCACCCTTTGCGAGGGGAGAGCCTGGGTGATTGTTACGTCCCAGGAGGAAATCGATAAAATCTTAGGTGAACTCAGAACCGCCACCAAGAATGATTTCTCTAAGATTCAGGGCAGGTTCCAGACCCGGTTATCGCTCTCCAGCGCCAATGCCGATGAGGTCATCCAAAAACGGCTGCTGGAAAAAGAGGAGAGCGTGGTAGGGGACCTCAAGGCCATTTTTGCCGAAAAAGGCGACATCCTCCGTCACCAACTGACCTTCAGGGATTGCGGTATGACCCTCAAACCCTATGCCGACGGGGATGATTTTGCCGACAACTATCCCTTTGCCCCATACCAGTTTCGCCTTCTCCAGAAAATCTTCGAGGTTATCCGTCGCGTAGGCGCCACCGGACTCCATCTGGCCAAGGGCGAAAGATCCATGCTGGATGCCTTCCAGTCTGCCGCTCAGAACGTTGCCCTCAAAGATGTAGGGGTGCTGGTCCCCCTCTATGATTTCTATCCTTCCATAGAAAGTTTCCTCGATACAACCGTGAAGCGCACCATCGAGCAGGCTTCCGAAAACCCGAGCCTTGAACCCTTCGATATCAAGCTACTGCGGGTGCTGTTCCTGATAAGGTATGTTGAAGAGATCAAGGGCAGTGTGGACAACCTGGTCACCCTGTGCCTCAACGAGATCGATGCGGACCGGCTGACCCTTCGCCGCCAAATTGAAGAGAGCCTCCAGAGGCTTGAAAATGAAACCTTGATCAACCGAAGCGGTGAGAACTACTTCTTCCTTACAAATGAGGAGAGGGACATCAAACGGGAGATCGAGATTGTCGATATAGGCGGCGCGGAAGAGGCCCAGCTATTGGGAGAATTCATTTTCGAGGATGTCCTCAAGGGCCTGCGTAAACATCGCTATTCCAAGAACAAGATGGATTTCACCTTCAACCGGATCTGCGACATGCACCCTGTGGGCGGTCGTGTGGAGGGTGGGTTGATCGTTTCCGTAGTCTCCCCCCTGGCCGATGAATACCCACTATACAATGATGGTAAATCTGTGCTTGAAAGCAGCAACGAGGGGGGTCAGATCATTATCCGCTTACAGGATAACGAAAGGTTGGGCCGGGAACTCCGCATATATGCCCAGACCGATAAATACCTCAAGACCAAGAGTGATAGCGGCCTCCCCGATTCCTCCAGGCGAATCCTTCGGGACAATGCCGACGACAACCGTGGTCGCAGGGAGCTTTTGACCAACCTTCTGGGCGACATGCTCACCGAGGCATCCTACTTCGCTGTTGGGCAGGGACTCAAAATCAAGGCTTCAGCTCCCGGAGCCTGCCTGTCCGAGGCCCTGGAATATCTGATCACCAACTCATTTTTCAAGATGGGCTATCTCAAGTATCTCCATCCTGATCCTCAAAAGGAAATCCAGGCGCTTCTCCGGAGCAACGATGTATCCCAGCTAACCCTTGCGCTCAACCTGGAAGAGAACAACCCGCAAGCGATGGAGGATCTTCGTAGCTATGTTGACCTCTGTAGGCTCAAGCATCATACAATGGTGCTTTATGATGTCATCCTGAAACGATATGCCGTTCGGCCTTATGGCTGGCCCGACCTGGAGGTACTCCTCTTGTTGGCTCGCCTGCTCGCCGTCGGTGAGATCAGCCTCAGAATGGAAGGGGACACACTGCCCCTGGACAAGGTTTACGAAAATATCAAGACCCCTGCCAAGTGGCGCAAGATTACAATCCAAAGACGCAGGCGACCCCCAATAGAGGAAATCCAGAAGGCTCGTCAACTGGGTCAGGATCTTTTCTCCAAGATGGGTCCGGACAACGAGGACGCCCTTTTTGACTTTTTGCAGGGCCAACTCAAGGCCTGGGAAACCGCATTAAGTACCTTCAAGCCCCTGGCTGATACCGGGAACTATCCGGGTAAGGCGGAGATCGAGGAGGCATTGGCCGTGGTCAAGCCTCTCCTGGCCTGTGATGAGAGCTACAAATTCATTGAGCGATTCAACCAACACAGGGAAGATCTCCTGGATCTATCCGACGAATTCCATAATCTGGAACAGTTTTATGATAATCAAAGGCCCACATGGGAAAAGCTCCGATCGGCTTATCAGAGGTTTCAGTTGAATAGTTTTGAGCTTGAAAGAGATGACCTGGCAGCACCGGCTCTGAGGCGGATGAAAGAGATTCTGGATGCCCCGGCGCCCTATAAGATGGTTCATGAAGCCGAAGGGCTTATTGGCACTGTCAGCAAAGTCAATACGATAATGGTGACGCAGCGTCGCAGCGAAGCTGTCGCCAAGATAGATGGGCTCATCTCTGAAATGACGAAGGAGTTGGATTCGGCGCAGGGAGACGGAGGTTTAAGGTATTCATGCCTTAGCCCTCTGGAAAGCCTTCATAAACAGGTTGAGGGGATCGATAGCATTGCCCATCTGACCCAGGCTGAACAAAAGGCTATGCAGGCATTTGATGAAGCCATGGCCAAAGTGGAGGAATTCGTCAAGAAGCCGGTAAAAGGGCCCGGCATTGAGGACCCTCCAGCCAAAAAACCCAAACTGAAACCACGTTGCATTGTCAAACCCGCAGACCTGGCAGATACCACATATTTAGAGACCCCCGAAGACGTTGACCGCTTCTTGGACGAACTGAGAAAAAAACTCGAAACGGCCATCTCTTCCGGTCAACGTGTCCAGATTAGATAACCGGGACATTTGTGCAGGATTTGTGATCATTTCTTTGGGGAACCCCGGAGGCGGCCTTAAAGGGGGTCCGAAAAATGGTCGCAGATATCGTTCAGGATATGGAGTTCAACAAAGAGGTGGTTCCCGAACCGATTGCGTGTAGGCGATATAGCGGATAAATCATGAAGATTATCATTAAAGGAGTTTGTTATGGGTATGCATAACCCACCTCATCCAGGTGAAATGATAAAGGAATTTTGTGTAGAGCCGCTCAATTTAACCGTTACCAAGGCAGCGGAATCTCTTGGCGTTACCAGGAAGACGTTTTCAATGCTCCTGAACGGGAAATCAGGAATTAGTCCTGAGATGGCTTTGAGACTTTCAAAGGTTTTCGGTCGTACTCCCGAAGGATGGCTAAGGCTTCAACTTCAATTTGATTTGTGGAAAGCAAGACAAAATGTAGATATCGATAATCTCGAGCGGATAGCAGCTTGATTATGGTCAAATGCTTGTTTTCAGAGATCGAAAATGCCTTCATGTATGTCGCTTCAGCGATGTACGGGATGAACTCTGCGTGAACGAGGTCAGGGCATATTGCAATGATTTGAAAAAAAACGCATAATGACCAACGCTTATTGCCGGACAGGTCGGAAATCACTAATTAAAAGGTGGAGAGGCAAGTTATGGAAAATAAATTCGATGAGATAAGTACCACGGTTCTTCAATTGGGTATCGAGGAACGAGCACAGCTGGCCGGAAGGCTTTTGCTCAGCTTGGATGAACCATCGGACTCTGAGGTGGAGAGGCTCTGGCTCGAAGAGGCTGAACGCCGTTTGAAAGAGTTCCGCGAGGGCAAATCAAGTGGCATACCCGCAGACGAGGTATTTCGCCGGGCAATGGATGACATTTCATGAACTCGGAATTTTTACCGGAAGCCGAGGAGGATTTCCGAGAGGCGACAATGTACTATGAAACAAAGGCGCCTGGAGTCGGGGTCGCCTTTGTTGCGGAAGTGCGAAGAGCTGTCAGATGGATTATCGAAAATCCTTATGCCGCTGTAGCCGTCGGAGGCGGGATTCGTAGCAAGATACTGAACAACTTTTCATACAACATCTTATATTCTATCGAGCCGGATTTGATTCTAATCGTAGCTGTTGCCCACCAAAAGAGACGGCCGAGATATTGGAAAGCAAGAACTAAACAAGTCAAAGAGAGGAAATCCCGGTGTATTTTGAAACCGGCTGAAATGGTTGTGACCCCAGATTTGGAGACTTCTGATGATAGTGAATAGATAAGGGCGGGAACGTTTTGCGAGAAAATTCCTCTTGAAATAAAGACATTAAAATATTATCTTTGATTTCAACGTAATTTTAAGAGAAATATTATCGGAGACAGGAAATGTTGATATCTTTTTCCATTGAAAACTGGTTGTCGTTTCGCGATCGGTCGACCTTTTCCATGGTCGCGAGCCGTGAAAAACAACACCTGAAACGTGTTCCGCGCATTGATAAATACAATATGCGACTGTTACCCATTGCCGCCATATATGGCGGAAACGCGTCGGGCAAAACCAATTTGTTCAAAGCTCTCAGCTTTGCGCGCCACTTGGTTCTCAAAGGTACGCAACCCGAAGCCATGATTGCAGTGGCGCCCTTCCGATTGAACCCCGATTTCAAACAGAAACCGACTCGTCTGGTTTTTGAGCTGTTAATTGATGATCGGTCGTATGAATACGGGTTTTGTGTAACCCGTGAACATGTTATCGAAGAATGGCTTACGGAGATCCTCAAAACAACCGAAAAAAGTCTATACCATCGCAAAGAAGATGAGATTGTTTTTTCAACTGAATTGAAAAAGGACCAGTTCCTTCGCTTTGCCTTTCAGGGAACCCGCGACAATCAGCTGTTTCTCACCAATGCCGTTAACCAGAAAGTGGAACGCTTTAAGCCTATCTATGATTGGTTTCGGGACAGCCTGGTCATGATTGCACCTGACAGCCGCTTTGAACCCTTTGAGCGTTTTTTCCAGGAAGCGAATCCCTTGTACCGGCACATGAACCTTGCCCTGGGGCATCTTGATACCGGTATTTCCCATTTAGGCGGCGAAAAAGTCTCATTTGAGAATATGACCCTGCCTGAGGATCTCAAGATGAAACTTCAGGAGGAGATACCGGAAGGCGTGACGGTTCGTTTATTGCTTGAACCGGACCATGAACGTTTTGCCATAATGCGTCAGAATGGAGAATTGGCGGCCCGAAAGTTGGTCAGTTTTCACGATGATTCGGCAGGGAATGAAATCCGGTTTGACATGAAGCAGGAATCAGATGGGACCCAACGCATCATTGATCTGATTCCGGCATTTCTGGAACTTGCGGCTGATGGCGCCGAAAGGGTCTTTGTGATCGATGAAATCGACCGCAGCCTTCATACACTTTTAACCCGGGAATTGCTGGCCGGATATTTGGAATCCTGCACGCCTGATACCCGTTCTCAATTGCTGTTGACAACCCATGATGTTCTGCTCATGGACCAGAAGCTCTTTCGCCGGGATGAAATGTGGGTAACTGAGCGGGATGGTCTGGGTTGCACATCTCTGTTGCCATTCAGTTCATATAAAGACATGCGGTACGACAAAGATATCCGAAAAAGCTATCTTCAGGGTCGGTTGGGCGGGATACCCCGCATCCTCCTCTCAGGTCCACTTAAGACAGAAAATGTCTCCGCGACCGGGAGCGCATGCTGATGGCCAAGAAAAGGCGAAAGTTCAGGAGACCAACGCCTTATCTTTCCTATCGTAAACTTTTTCTCATCGCAACGGAAGGGGCCAAGACCGAGCCGATTTATTTTGGCATTTTCAACAGCCCTCAAGCAACCATTCATGTGAAGCTTCTTCCCGCAAAAAAACATGACACCTCTCCTCCACAGGTCCTGAAACGAGCGCAAGCATTTGTTAAAGAAAAGGGACTTGGCAAAAAGGACGAGGTATGGCTGGTGATAGACCGCGACCAGTGGACTGAAAAACACTTGGAGAAGGTGTATTTGGCATGTAAAACCGTCGCATACAATCTGGCGGTCAGCAATCCAAAGTTTGAGTATTGGCTCCTGCTTCATTTCGAGGATGGAAAGGGCGTATCCGGTTCCAGAGATTGTACAGAGCGGCTCATTCGGCATCTACCGAACTTTGAAAAAGGCCATTTTGAAATTGAAAAGGTCCAAACAGGTATATCCGATGCCATTCGTCGTGCAGAGGAAAAGGATAGACCACCGTGCAAGAATTGGCCGAGGGGAAATGGGTCGACGGTTTATCGGCTTGTGAAGAGATTGAGAGTAGGTTCCTATGATGACACAGGATTCAAATAAAATGAATCAAAATAAGCTCAAAACATACGCCCCCAAGGCTCGACGTGATTTCATAACAGCTGTGACGGATCGGGCGGCCATTTATGGCCTAACGAAAGACAAGATCGAGTCCGTTACCATACAGGGAGACGTGGCTATTATTGAAGGGAAACCTTTCCCTAAGGATGTGGCAGAGAAGCGGAAACGGTTGGCTGAACGGATCAGACGGGAAGGCTTTGAGTATGTTATGGAGGCCATGGCATACACCTGGTTCAATCGATTCGTGGCTATACGGTTCATGGAACTTCATGGGTATCTCGGTCATGGCTATCGAGTGCTGAGCCACCCCGAGGGAAACACCGTTCCCGAAATTTCGGAACATGGCGAACATGTGGATTTTCCCGGTCTGGATAAAGAGAAAGTAATCGAACTAAAGCTTGACGGCACCAAGGAAGCTGAACTTTACCGGATACTTCTGATAGCCGAGTGCAATGCCCTCCACAAAGCCATGCCGTTTCTTTTTGAAGAGATTGGTGGTTATACCGAGCTTCTTTTGCCGGACAACCTGCTGCATTCCAATTCTCCGATCCGCAACCTGGTGAGCGAGATCCCGGAAGAGGACTGGCAGGACATCGAGATCATCGGCTGGCTCTACCAGTTCTACATCTCGGAGAAGAAGGACCAAGTCATCGGTAAGGTGGTGAAGGCGGAGGACATTCCGGCGGCGACCCAGCTCTTCACGCCCAACTGGATCGTGAAGTACATGGTCCAGAATTCGCTGGGGGCGCAGTGGCTGGCGACCTATCCCCAGTCGCCTCTCAAAGGGCAGATGGAGTACTACATCGAGCCCGCCGAACAGACCGACGAGGTCAACGCCCAGCTTGCGGCCATCACGCCCGACTCGCTGAATCCTGAGAAGTTGACCCTCATTGACCCGGCATGCGGCTCCGGGCACATCCTGGTAGAGGCATATGAGCTGTTCAAGGCCATCTACCTGGAGCGCGGTTATCGACAAAGAGACGTTCCGCAGCTGATCCTCACCCAGAACCTCTTCGGCCTCGACATCGACGAGCGGGCGGCGCAGTTGACGGGCTTTGCGCTGATGATGAAGGGGCGGGCGGATGATCGGCGGCTGTTTGAGCGGGGGGTGAAGCTCAACGTGATGGCACTGGGGGATAGTGCAGGGTTTGATGCGGATAGGTTGGCGAAGGGGGTGGATCTGGCGAACTACGGGCTGGAGTCGAGGGACCTCACGGAGCTGAAGCGGCTGTTTGAGCACGCGACGACGTTTGGGTCGCTGATTCAAGTACCCGAAAGACTGACGGGGAAACTGCCTGCACTGAAACAACTGAGCGAGGCGACCAGTCAGGATCTGTTTGTGTCGGGAGCGCTCAATCGGTTACGGCCACTGGTGCGGCAGGCCGAACTGCTGGCAGCGCAGTACGACGCGGTAGTGATGAACCCCCCCTACATGAGTAGCAGTAGCATGAACGCCGCTGTGAAAATGTTCGCTAAAGACAACTTCCCGGACGCAAAGAGCGACCTCTTCGCCTGCTTCATTCAGCGCGGCTGCATGCTGGCGAGGGACGCTGGCTACAACGCCATGATCACGATGCAGAGTTGGATGTTCATCTCTAGCTTTCAGAAAATGCGGGAGTGGATTCTGAAGGAGAAAACTATCCGTACGATGGCTCACTTGGGCTCTCGTGCCTTTGGGAGCATTTCGGGAGAGGTCGTACAGTCGACGGCATTCGTGCTCAAGAATCTGTCAATACAGAAATACAAACCGGCATTTTTCCGACTACTCAATGGCGGAGAAGAAGAAAAGCAAACGGCACTTGCTAACGGTACGCTGCGATTTGATGCGACGACCCAAGACGAATTTACGACGATTCCTGGAAGCCCAGTGGTGTATTGGATCTATTTCCTCAGGCTTTTCGAGTCCGAAAAGGTTGGGCGAAAGTGGTTCTCTGGCGGACGCATCAAAACGCATGACGGACCCAAATATCTTCGTTATTGCTGGGAAACCTCGCGACCTACAAGTCGATGGCGCCAAATTATCAAAGGTGGAGAATACAGGAAGCATGCTGGTAATGAGGAGTTCTTGGTCGATTGGTCGCCAAGCGCAATTGCCTTTTATGAATCAAATGGAGGCATGTACCCAACGAAGATGGTCGAGAAGGAAGGTATCTGTTGGACCAAGATTACATCAGGCCCTCCGAGCTTCCGGATCAAGCGTGATTGCACAGAGTATGACTCCGCCTCTCCTACGATATTCAACGATGAATTCAACTGCGATTATGTCTTATTGGCTCAACTGAACTCCCCGATAGCTCAGATGCTGGTTAGGGCCATGAATCCAACTCTGAATACACAAGTGGCAGATGTCTTGAGTTTACCACATCTCAAGCTGAGTTCAGACCAAAGTTCCTCAGTTGACGATAATGAACGATCACTCGTACGGATTTCGGTTTCTGACTGGAACGCCTATGAACGTTCTTGGGATTTCCAGTCCGTTCCGATCCTAACGGCATCCTCCGATCCCACCCCAACTCTCGAATCCAGCTACACCGCCTGGATCACCCAGAACCGCGAAACCATCGCCGAGATGAAGCGCCTCGAAGAGAAGAACAACCGCCTCTTCATCGACGCCTACGGCCTGCAGGACGAGCTCACCCCCGACGTTCCCTTGTCGCAGATCACCCTCACGGTGAACCCCGCCTACCGCTACGGCGGCAAGCTCACCATTGATGCGCAGTGGACCCGCTTCCGCCAGGACACCATGCAGGAGCTGGTCTCCTACGCCATCGGCTGCATGATGGGCCGCTACAGCCTGGATGCGCCGGGCCTCATCTACGCCCACAGCGGAAATGATGGCTTCGATCCCAGGCGCTACCCCACCTTCCCGGCCGATGCCGACGGCATTGTTCCGCTCACCGACACCGAGTGGTTCGACGATGACGCCTGCCACCGCCTCATCAAGTTCATCTCGGTGGCCTGGGACGCGAGCCACCTCGAAGCCAACCTCACCTTCCTGGCCGACAACCTCTCGCCCAAGAAGGGAGAAGGTAGCCGCGAGACCATTCGCCGCTACCTCTGCGACAGCTTCTTCAAGGACCACCTGAAGACCTACAAGAAGCGCCCCATCTACTGGCTCTTTTCCAGCGGCAAGCTGCGGGCCTTTCAATGCCTGGTCTATCTCCACCGGTACAATGAAGGGACGTTAGCCCGCATGCGGACCGAATACGCGATCCCATTGCAGGGGAAAATCGCCGCTCGAATCGAACAATTATCGGGGGACATCACCGCCGCCACTTCCACGGCCCACAGCAAGAAACTGGAAAGGGAAAGAGACAAACTCGTCAAACAGCAGGTGGAGCTTCATGCTTTTGACGAAAAACTGCGCCACTACGCCGATCAGCGGATCAGCCTCGATCTGGATGACGGGGTAAAGGTAAACTACGGGAGATTCGGAGACCTATTGGCTGAGGTGAAGGCGATAACCGGAAAAGCAAAAGAGTGATCCACAGATTACGCAGATTACACGGATTATGAAGAAAACAAAAACAACAACCACGAATTTTACGAATAGCACGAATGGTAAAGCCTTAAATGGAAAAAGGAAGACGCAATGATTGAAAGATTTGAAATCAGGGACTTTACTGCATTTGATCACCTGGTGGTTGACTGTGTGCCGGGGATCAATCTATTTATCGGGGTGAACGGCACGGGCAAAACGCACCTATTGAAATTGCTCTATGCACTTCAGGCCGCTGAAATGAAGGGTTCATTTTCCAAGGAGATAAGCGGGAAACTGCTGCGTGTATTCTTGCCGCGGGATCTGTCTTTGAAGAGACTCCTGCGCCGGGGCAAGGGGATCAGGAAAGAAGCCTCTTTCACCATTGCCAGGGACGGTGAAGGTCTGACCGTGACGTTAAACGCGGAAGGAGCGCATACCAACGGGGGCAAGAATTATTTCAAGGCGGAAAGACCCGTATATATCCCGGTCAAGGAGATGCTGGCCAATGCGCCCGGTTTTCGGTCCATGTATGTGGAAAGGGTAACCCATTTTGAGGAAATCTATGTAGACATTATTGATAAGGCCTTTCTGCCGCCTCTGAAGAGCCTGGACCCTCAATTCGAAGAATTGGCCCGTCTTCTTCAGAAGACCATGGGCGGACAGATCACTACGAAAAACGAGGTCTTTTACTTACGAAACAGGCTGGGGGAGATTGAGTTTACCCTGGTTGCCGAAGGCATGCGCAAGCTGGCGCTACTCTGGCTCCTCATTCGAAATGGGTCCCTGGAAAAGGGAACAACCCTTTACTGGGACGAACCAGAGGCTAATCTGAACCCTTCCATGCTGCCGTTGATTGTAAAGGTCCTTCTCCAGTTGGAAAAAATGGGCGTACAGATTTTCATCGCGACCCACAGTTATGTACTGCTCAAGGAGTTTGATCTCCAACGTACAGACCATTCCCTCCGGTTTTATTCCCTCAGCATGGACAACGACATGGAAATAACGCTCAATTCGTCAGATAATTACACGGGCCTGTCGCCCAACAGGATCGCCGACCAGTTTACCAGGATGTACAATATGGAAATCGAAAGGGCACTGGGAGGCGCGGTAGGCTCCCAGTGAAGCCCATAAAGTATCTTGTCCTGATAGCCATTGGAACCCCTGACCCTGCTTTGATGCTCAGGGCGATGGAATGCCTGAAAAGATCCAGCTGCTTTCTGGGACCGGATAAAGGCAAATGGAAGAACCCGTATCTTGAAGAGGTTATGGTGTTCAGCGAACAAACCTGGAACGAAAAGCTGAAACAGTGCCCGGTGAAACGGTTGCAGGCTCAGTCGTAATGGACCACGGATTACGCAGATTCCGCGGATGAGGGCAGACAAATGACAGTCAAAATCAAGCAAATTCTCACCAGCCCGGAAGGCAAGACACTGGAGTTCAAGCGGGATCTGTCATCCCCCCGGCCCATGCTCAAAACATTGCTGGCCTTTGCGAATACGGCGGGCGGCCGTTTGGTTGTCGGGGTGGATGATGACCTGCGGGTTGTTGGTGTTGCGGATCCACTGGATGAAGAAGAGCGGATATGCAACCTCATTGCCGATTCCATTGCCCCACGTCTGGTGCCGAATGTGGAATTGATGACGGTGGAAGATAAGACCGTGTTGGTGGTGGAGGTCTTTCTAAGCGGTTTGCGCCCTCATTACCTGAAGACGGAAGGACCTGAAAACGGAGTTTATGTCAGATTAGGATCAACCAATCGACAGGCAGACCGGGAATTGATTGCTGAATTGCGCCGCTCGGCTGAAGGGATTGCTTTTGACGAACTCCCAATGCCTGAGTTGTCCATTGACGATCTGGATCTGACGTCCATGAAATCACTGTTCAAGGGGGAACGCAAACTGGGTGAAGAGGAACTGATCACTTTGAGACTGCTGACCCATGAACAGGGCCGGCTTGTACCCACCAAAGGCGCCGTATTGTTGTTCGGAAAAGATCGAATTCGTTATTTTCCCGATGCCTGGATTCAGTGCGGAAGGTTTGTGGGGCAGGATAAGGCCGAGATTTTTGACCATATTGAGCTGCACGACCATCTGCCCCAGGCCGTGGAAAGTATCATGCTGTTTCTCAAGAAACACGCCATGCGCGGCGCCGATTTTTCAGAAATCCGTCGCAAAGACGTCTGGAGTATTCCCCTTGGCATTCTACGGGAGGTGGTGATCAATGCCCTGGTTCACGCCGACTATTCCCAGCGGGGCGCTCCCACCCGCATCGCTTTCTTCGATGACCACATCGAGGTTGAAAATCCCGGCATTCTCCTTCCCGGCATGACCATCGAGGATATGAAACAGGGGGTCTCCAAAATCCGAAACTCGGTGATTGCGCGTATCTTTCGGGAGTTGGGTCTCATAGAACAATGGGGCAGCGGTGTTCGGCGTGTTTTCAAAGAAGCAGAAGAACTGGGTTTACCGGAGCTGCAAATCGTGGAAATTGGGATGAGGATGCGTTTTATTGTGCCATTAACAGACAAGATCACTGTTCAAGCCAGAACCGGGCCAGTCGAGGCACAAGTCGAGGCACAAGTCGAGGCACAAGTCGACCTGGACATTCTTTCAGTCTGCGCTGAGCATCCGCTCTCCTCTTCAGAAATAGCAACCTCACTGGGGCACAAAAAATTGAGTGGTAATTTGCGGAAAGCCTTACCCCGCCTCAAAAAAGCTGGGTTGCTGGAATACACCATTCCCCATAAACCCAATAGCCGTATGCAGAAATACCGCTTGACCCCGAAGGGCACAGCGGCCATTAATGCAAAACGCTCAGTTGACACGGGATAAGGGGTGTCACCATACCGACCCGCGGATGAATCTTGCTCTGGATGACGGGATGAAGACAGCTCCCGAGGAAAAAAGCAGTGATCACCAATGGAAAATACAGAAACCAAACCAAAAGAGATCAAGCCTCATACTGAAGATCCGACGGTTTATGTGATTGCCGGACCGAACGGGGCAGGGAAAACCACATTTGCCAACGAATTTCTGCCGGATTTCGTAAACTGCCGCCAGTTTTTAAACGCCGACCTGATTGCCGCCGGGCTCTCGCCGTTTGCTCCGGAAACACAGAATGTGAGAGCCGGACGGTTGCTTCTGACCAGGATCAAGGAACTTACCGCTGCAAAGGAAAACTTCGGGTTTGAAACCACCCTGTCCGGACGGAGCTATGTGCGGCATTTCGAAAGGCTGAAAATGAATGGCTATCGGATTGTGCTTTTTTTTCTCCGGCTCCCGAGTGCGGACATGGCCGTCGCCCGCGTAAAAGCAAACGAGGAAATATGAACATGGACGTCAAAAAGAAAACTGAAGGCACATTAGCATGGAAAGCAGATGCGGCCTTTCGGCAGGCTTCGTATAAAGTCATCCAGCGAGCTAAACAGGCGGGCTCTCTTGTGGTTATCTGGGAAAACGATCAAATAAAGGAAGTCCCCCCGGAGGAGCTGGAATTGCGGATCACTGACCAATTGCCGCCGGAAGAAAGGGCCTGACCCGTATCCTATTGGTTCTAATCCTTTGATTCGTGGTTGGAAAGGAGGCCACAAATGAATGACATACAGATCTCTAAGAGGCAGTCTAAAGCGTTTGGCCAGATAAAGTCGAGAGTCATGGCTGATTTCGCTGTGGTGGACTTTGTGCTGTATGGTTCCACTGCGAGAGGGGAAGCGGATGAAGAGTCAGACGTAGACATTATGATCGTGCTGTCTGAACCGATTTCCCGATTCAAGCGTCACGAAATCACGGACATAGTTTTTGACGCCAACCTCCAGTTTGGAACCAATTTCAGCACGTTGGTTGTGGATCAGGAATCTTGGGACACAGGAATGATGTCCGTGCTTCCTCTGAGAGATGAAATCATTCGAGATGGTATACACTTATGATTACCTGTGAGAAACGCTCTGCTGTTGTTGGTTACTGGTTTGAAAAGGCGGAAGAGAGTATCACCTCTGCCCGGCGTGAATTTGGGGCAAGCTCTTTTTCTTTTGCCATGAACCGGCTCTACTATGCGGCCTTTTATGCGGTATCGGCTTTGTTGATGGCGCATAAACTGACTTTCAGAAAGCATTCCGGGGTTCGTGCCGCTTTTCATCAGCAATTCATCAAAACCGGCCTTCTTGAGCGGAAATGGGGACGGCTTTATGATCAGCTCTTTGAGGATCGTCAAGAGGGAGATTATGTTGTCTTCATCTCTTTCGAACCGGTTTATGTGGAGACCCAACTGGACCAGTGCACTCAATTTTTAGAGCAGATCCGTAGTTTGATACCCTCTATCCCGGAATAAGTCACGATATGGACAACACAAAAATCGAAGAAGCCCTTGCCCGCCTGTTCATCGAAGAAGGTCAACGTATCGTCTTCTGGAACGACCCGGACCATGAGTTTGCCATAACCCTCTCCCTGCTCAACCTCCCGGAGAGCGTCAGCATCCTTCGGCTGGATCAGATTGGCGCCCTGGAGGCCAAAATCCAAATTGAACAAATTGACCCTGAGGGGCGGTATCTTCTCTATTCATCCACCGAAGAACCCGAGTACGAGGCCGATTGGCTCCTCGATATCCGCCTCTACAGCCGCGGTTTCCGGGCAGACAGGGCCTCCATGATACTCGATGAACTGGGGCTGGCCAATCAGC
Source organism: Desulfatiglandales bacterium (assembly GCA_963662465.1). GTDB lineage: Bacteria > Desulfobacterota > DSM-4660 > Desulfatiglandales > Desulfatiglandaceae > NaphS2. The sequence continues at coordinate 4,203,462 of OY759599.1, read as the reverse complement.
ACCTTCGTGACCATATTGCCGCCCGCCGTAAGTTCTTTGACAGCAAACAGCGTCTTCAGAAGCTCAAAGAGATCGTGGCGCTCAATGATACCGATGTGGATTTAGACGTGAAGATGATCAGCATCGTGGTCAAAGCGGACCAACCCGAGTGGTTCAACATTATTCGCACGCTCTTCCATGAGTTTACGGTGACTGATAACGGAGAGGATATCGACCTGGATAACCCTCCGGGCGTATGGCTGCAACTGGAGAAGTTCGACCTGGACGGCCCATTCCGGCGGATGGCCAAGTCCCTGTTCGGGTACAAAGAGGAGAATCCTACCCTGAGGAATTTTCTGATTCACTTGCTGATCACCGATTTCTCCCATCACCTCAAAGGGATCGTGCCTGATTCCCTTGCTCATTTCGTATTGCTGACGCAATCCGGTAAATCCAACGCGGTGGTCTGTCTGGCCCAGTGGCGAGACAGCAGCAGCAAAGCGAGCAGCTATGATCGGCTAACCGGCCTTGTGGCCGACATCATCAAAATCAAAGATCAACTTTACGGGTTCGAGATTGAAGCCTTGCTGGATGTGATGACATTCCAGGCCGTGGAAGAGGCCATCGCACAGGGACTCCGGGACAGGGTATTGTCCGGGGGTGATGCCATCGATGTGGATGACATCAGGGCGGTTTCCAGGCACAGGCAGGCAGGCCACTGGGCATCGTCCTTTGTAACTGGCGATGTTCCACGGGAGGCGTTTTACGCCGTCTACGAGGCCCTGGTGGCATCAGCGGAACTCTTTGCGCTCAAATACGAATACCGGGATGGTTTTGATTATGATACACCCCGGGCCATGCTTGAAGCCTATAGAAAAGAACTCTTTCGTTTCGATCAACTTTACCGGCACTTTTGCGAGCAGGCGGATATCGCCGAGTCCAGGATCTGGGATATCCTGAAAAAGCTCCGGCAAAAGGTGGAAGCCTGTTATGTCAACGGATACATTCATGACCTTTCGGATGGATGGGGTAAATTCATTGACCCTAAGGGCGGCACTGCGCTTCCGGCTTCCTGGAGGCTCGACGATTTGCCCAATCAACAAAATTTCTACCAGGGGCATGTCGCCCCCCGTCTCAAGGAGGCCGAGAGACGTCGGAGCTTTGTCATCATCAGTGATGCCTTCCGCTATGAAGCCGCCGAGGAACTCACCCGGGAACTCAATGGGAAATACCGTTTTGCGGCTGAGCTGGGTTTACAGCTCGGTGTCCTGCCATCTTACACGACCCTTGGCATGGCCGCCCTTTTGCCGCACGAAAAGCTGGAATATAAGCCCAATGGTGATGTCCTGGTGGATGGGCAGCCAATGGCCTCGCTGGATCAACGAAGCCGGATACTTTCTTCTGTTGAGGGCTTGGCTGTTAAGGCCGATGACCTCCTTGAGATGAAGAAGGAAGAAGGCCGGGCTTTCGTCAAAGATAAACGTCTCCTCTATATCTATCATAACGCTATCGATGCAGTCGGAGATTCTGCCTCCACCGAAGGACACACCTTCGAGGCGGTGAGACGGGCGATCGATGATCTGGCATCGGTCGTGACCTACGTCATCAATAACCTCAATGGTCACCATGTGGTCATCACGGCGGATCACGGCTTTCTGTTTACGGAATCGTCTCCCGGGGAGCCCGATAAAAGCAGCCTCCATGACAAACCGCCCGGAACCGTCAAGGCAAAGCAGCGTTTTCTTATAGGGCATAACCTTGGCGACCATGACAGCGTATGGCATGGCTTAACCGCCACAACCGCCGGCGCTGAAGGGGGTATGGAGTTCTGGATTCCCAAGGGGGCCAACCGGTTTCATTTCATGGGTGGCGCCAGGTTCGTCCACGGCGGGGCCATGCTTCAAGAGATCGTCCTGCCGGTTGTCACCGTACGGCACAAGAAGGATAAGGGGGCCGGGGCCACAAAGACGAAACAGGTCACCGTCCATGTGCTGGGGACCCGCCACAAAATTACCACCTCCCGGCACCGGTTTGAGATGATCCAGATGGCGCCGGTCAGTGATCGAGTGAAACCGATTACCCTGAAAGCGGCTGTCTACGAAGGGAAGGACCCGGTCACCAATATCGAATCAATATCATTTGATAGTGCCTCCAATAACATCGAGGTGCGCAAAAAGTCGATCACCCTTGTTCTCCATGACAGGCCGTATGACAAAAAAACAAAATACCGGCTGGTCCTGCGAGATGCGGAAACAGGGGTTGAGCAAGAGAGTGTGGATGTAATCATAGATAGGGCATTTACCGATGACTTCTGAGATCACGAAAGACGCTATTGATGGGGGCCTGGACGATCTTCTCAACCGGCATTTTGCAGGCCGGGTCGTTCGCAAAGACCTCACTAAACTGGTGAAGGAAGGCGCGAACGTTCCGGTTTATGTACTGGAGTACCTGCTCGGACAACACTGTGCCTCGAACGATGAAGCGATTATCCAGGAAGGCCTTACGACCGTAAAAAAGATCTTGGCCGAAAATTATGTCAGGCCCGATGAAGCCGAAAAAGTTAAGTCGACGATCAGGGAACGCGGCAGCCTCAAAATCATTGATAAGGCTACGGTCAAGCTCAATGAAAGGCGGGATGTGTACGAGGCCCTGCTGTCCAACCTGGGCATCAGGGGTGTCGAGATCAGCACGAAAACGGTGCGCCGTTATGAAAAGCTACTGGCCGGGGGTATCTGGTCAATTATCTCCATGGAGTATTTCTATGAAGAGGGGCAGAAAGGGTCGCCGTTTCTTGTACGAGAGTTGAAACCGATCCAGATGCCCAATATGGACATGGAGGCGCTTTTTGAGGGTCGGCGGTATTTCAACGAAGCGCAATGGATAGATGCTCTTATTCGGTCCACCGGTTTGGAACCGACCCAATTCGAAGATCGTGTAAAGTGGCACCTCCTGACACGCATGATTCCCTTGGTCGAGAACAATTACAACGTCTGCGAACTGGGACCCAGAGGGACCGGTAAGAGCCACATATACAAGGAGATCAGCCCCAACAGCATCCTGATCTCCGGAGGACGGACCACCGTAGCGAACCTGTTCTATAACCTCGCGAACCATACCGTGGGGCTTGTGGGCCTGTGGGACGTGGTGGCCTTTGACGAGGTTGCCGGAATTTCCTTCAAGGACAACGACGGCGTCCAGATTATGAAGGACTATATGGCGTCAGGTTCATTTGCCCGAGGACGCGACCTGATCAGCGCCTACGCTTCCATGGTCTTTGTGGGGAACCTCAATCAGTCGGTGGATACCCTGGTCAAGACAAGCCATCTCCTGGCGCCTTTTCCCGAGGCCATGATCGATTCAGCCTTCTTCGATCGGTTCCACGCCTACATCCCCGGTTGGGAGATACCCAAGATGCGGCCCGAGTATATCACAAACCAGTATGGCCTTATCGTGGACTATCTGGCCGAGTTCTTTCGGGAAATGCGAAAGCGTAACTTTTCTGATGCCGTCAACCGGTATTTCAAACTGGGCCGGGATCTGAACCAGCGGGATACCATTGCGGTGAAACACACGGTCTCGGGGCTTTTGAAATTGCTCTATCCCCACGAAGATTACGAGAAAGAGGCCGTCCGGCGCTGTTTGGAATATGCTCTCGAAACCCGTCGCCGCGTCAAGGAGCAACTCAAGAAGATCGGGGGCATGGAATTTTACGATGTGCACTTCTCTTATATCGATCCGGAGAACATGGAAGAGAAATTCATCAGTGTACCGGAACAGGGCGGAGGCTCCCTGATCCCCCAAGGCTCCCTCAATCCGGGGGTCTTGCATACCGTGGCCACCGGAAACAGCAGGCATCTGGGGCTTTACCGCCTGGAAACGCAAGTGACGCCCGGAAGCGGTTCTCTGACCCTTTCAGGATTCGGGTCCGTCAGCGCCGCAAAAGAGGCGGTGAAGGTGGGTTTTGACTATTTCAAGGCCAATGCGACCGGCGTCAGCGCATCGGTCAAGGCCGGGGACCACAACTATCACCTCCACATCGTGGAACTTCACAATACAGGCCCGACCAACATGATGACCCTCACCGCTTTTGTGGCCCTCTGTTCAGCCGTGCTTGGAAAACCGGTTCAGTCCCAGTTGGTGGTGCTGGGGAGCATGAGCCTGGGCGGCAGCATCGTGCCGGTCCGGAACCTGGCAGAGTCCCTCCAGGTGGCCTTTGACGCAGGGGTAAAACGCATACTCTTGCCAATGGCCAGTGTCGGGGATATCCCCAGCATCCCCGGGGAATTGTTTGCAAAATTTCAGACCGGCTTCTATGCAGATCCGCAGGATGCAGTATTTAAGGCTTTGGGGGTGGAATAAAATAATACCAAGAGCCAAGTATTTTTTAGAGAGACAGAAAGCTATAAGATCAAGCTAAAGAAATCTGAATTCTTATTCGAAAGGTAGTTTGAAGCCGCCTCCCAATTTATATGAAAGTTTCCGGTTTCCAATTAACGGTTTCCGGTTCATTCCGTGCTTTTGTGCTATCTCTTGGTACAAATGGACACCAAAAAATTTCATCATTCGTTGTGGCCCGCGGCCATGGGGGTTAGTAGCATTAATCCGTAATTTAAGTCCCTATCGCAGCTTTCCAGATATGGACTGGGAAGATGTATGTGAACATATTGCCCTCCAATTGAACGATTTAGAACAAGAATTGGATAAATATCTTTCCCGGCATGGGGCAGCCTTGAGCAATGAGGTGATTGATAAAATAGGCTATTGTATTAACATCGCAGGTGAAAATAAATTTACTATTAATGGGTTCGATGTGTCAGATACTGCCAAAAAGAAAGAGGAACAACGCTCCGACGATGGCTGTCCACAATATCAGCATAAACCAGGTATAACGGCCGAGCCAATAGGATTCCCTCTTGTTTGGTTCAGGTCTATTCATAAATAACGCCAATCAGCTTCTCACCCCATCCAAAACCGCCCTTACCTTACGCGCCAGGCGATCAGACATAAAGGGCTTTTCAATGAAGTTAACCCCTTCATCCAGAATACCGTGGTGAGCGATGGCATTGGCCGTATAGCCGGACATGAAAAGGGTCCCGGTTTCCGGCCGAATCTTCATAACCCGCTCCGCCAGATCCTTCCCGTCCATCCGGGGCATTACCACGTCGGTCATGAGTAAATGGATTTCGCCGGAGTGTTCCCCGGCTGTTTCCATGGCCTCATAGGGACTGCTCGCCGTGAGCACTGCGTACCCGAGCCTTTCCAGCATCATCCTTGCCATCCTCAGGATACCCGGATCGTCCTCTACCAGCAGGATCGTCTCTCCATCACCCCTGGGGGTTTCTTCTAAACCGGCAACAGTTTCCAGGGCGGGGCCTCCTTGATATCGGGGAATGTAAATCTTGAAGGTGGTCCCTTTTTCAGGTTCGCTGTAAACGCTGATGAAACCGTGGTTCTGCTTGACGATACCATAAACCGTGGAAAGCCCGAGACCCGTCCCTTTTCCAATCCCCTTGGTGGTGAAAAACGGCTCAAAGATCTGATCAAGGATTTCTTTTTCCATGCCGCAACCATTATCACTCACCGCCAGCATGACAAATTCACCGGGTATTGTCTCATTGCGCTTGGCACAATAGGCATCGTTCAAGACCCTGTTTTTCGTCTCGATGCCGATCTTCCCCACGCCGTCAATGGAATCTCGGGCATTGACCGTCAGATTGGCCAGAATCTGGTCGATCTGGGCAGGATCCATCTTTACCGGCCACAGATTCGTGTCCGGCTGCCATGTCAGATCAATGTCTTCACCGATCAGGCGCCTCAGCATTTTGAGCATCCCTTCCAGAGCTTCATTAATGTCCAGTTCCCGTGGCGCGATGGTCTGTTTTCGGGCGAAAGCCAGAAGCTGCCGGGTCAGGTCCGCTGCTCCCTTGGCCGCATCCTGAACCTCTTCGAGATCTCCATAAATGGGATTCTCCGGTTCCATATCCATGAGTACCATTTGCACACGTCCCAGGATCACGCCCAGTTTGTTGTTGAAGTCATGGGCGATCCCTCCTGCCAACCGGCCTATGGACTCCATCTTCTGGGCCTGTAAAAACTGAGCGGAAAGTTTTTCGTGTTCCGCTTCAGCCTGTTTCCTTTCGGTAACGTCCAGGAACACAACAATCCCCGCGACGACCTCATCCCGTGCGTCCCGGATAGGCGCGGCGTTGGCCCAAACAACACGGTCTACTTCATCCGCCCGGCGAATGATAAACTCTTCGCTGCAGGTCTCTCCATACATAACAGCCCGGGCCAGGGGTACTTCATCTTCTTTATAGGGTGTGCCATCCAAATGGAAAATCTGCCAACTGGCTACATACTCCGTGATGCCCACACCATTGACGATCTCCTCCTTGCCTTTGCCACGAATAAGCAATGCCGCGTCGTTCACATAACGCAGTTTACCGTCCGGCGCGTCGGCGATGGCAATGCCGGCCTGTGAATTATCCATGGCCGCCTGAAGCATGTCTTCCGCGAATCCTTTTTGCGTGCGTAAATAATCTTCTGCTGCTTTCAAGCGCAAGGTGGTCTTAATCTGTGCTGTTAAAACAAGTTCATCGATAGGTTTAGTCAGATATGCATCAGCACCAGAGTCTAACCCTCTTGCAAGGTCTTCTGATTCTCTCTTGACCGCTGAAATCATAATAACCGGGATATTTTGGGTGTTTTTATCTTCCTTTAGTCTTTTGCATACCTCGTACCCATCCATACCCGGCATTTTAATATCCAATAAAATCGTATCAGGGGCGTGAATCCTCGCCTTTTCAAGACCTTCCGGCCCTGATTGAGCGGTTATCACATGGCACTCGGGAATAAGATTCTTCAGTATGGCGGACAGTGTAATTAAATTATCCTGTTTATCATCAATGGCTAATATCTTTGGCATGGCGCCTCCATCATACTTTATACGTTCCTGAACCGGCCTTACTTCTCCAGCCACTCCCCGATTTTTTTCAATACGTCTTCAGGTTCAATGGGTTTAGATATATAGTCGTCGCATCCGGCCTCAATAATCTTTTCCCTGTCACCCTTCATGGCTCTGGCCGTCAGTGCAATCACGGGGATATGGTTTGTTTTCTTGTCTTCCTTCACCTTGCCAACCACCGTAAAACCATCCACTTTCGGCATCATCAGGTCCAGGATAATGCCATCCGGAATCGTGTCCTTCACATAATCAATCGCCTCCTGACCACCGCCGGCTGTATCCACCAGGTACCCTTCGCTTTCCAAAACTGTCCTGATCTGCATCATGGCGGTCTGGTTGTCTTCAACCACGAGAACTCTTTTGGGGGTTTTCAGTTCTCTTGATTTCGGCGATTGATGCGGTTTGCCCATGTCATCAAGGATCTTTTTGATCTCTTGAAGCAAGGCGGTTGAAGTGGTATCACTTTTCGCAAGAACAGAGGTGGCATTCCCGGTCAATTTTTTTCTATCTTCGGCTGTAAGCTCTTTTGCCGTAACGACGATTACCGGCAGATGTCTGGTTGCAGGTTCGTTGCGGACCCTTTCCAGCACTTCAAACCCGTCCATATCCGGCATGATCAAGTCTAGCACAAGGACATCCGGTATCGATTTCGCAATGATCTCCATACATTGCAGGCCGTTAGCTGCAGCAACCGCCTGCATTCCCTCCTGGTTAATGATTTGTGATATTTCCCTACGTTCAAACTCATTGTCATCCACAACCATAATTGCGTGAGGGGATCTTCCGCCAATCTTGTTGATTTCCGCAATCAACCTGTCTTTATTGACAGGTTTGGTGATGTAGCCAACCGCACCCAGGGCAAATCCGACCTCTTTATCATCCTTCATGGAAATAATAATCGTGGGGATATCCCGGGTTACAGGATTTTCTTTCAAGCGCTGAAGGACCTCAAAGCCGTCCATGTCAGGCATGAGTATATCCAGGGTTATGGCAAAAGGCCGATGCTTTTCGGCAAGTTCAAGGGCCTGCGCCCCGGAGGTGGCGGTCATGGGAAAATATCCCACCTGAGAAAGATAATCAGCAATCATGGCAACGACATCAGGTTCATCGTCTACAACGAGGATGGTCTTTTGTGCCGGCGATATTTCAACAGATGGCCTCGGGACAAAAGGTTCAAATTCGGGAACGATCTCCTGCTGCTTCAACGGTAGAGTTAAGGTGAATGAAGACCCTTTCCCGAGGACGCTTTCCACCAACAGGTCTCCACCCAGCATTTTGGCCGCCTTATAGGCGATGGCTAAACCCAGGCCCGTGCCTTCGTATTGTCTTGCGGTTGTTCCGTCAACCTGCCTGAATTCTTCAAAGATATGCGGCAGATCCTTTTCCGATATACCGATGCCGGTGAAGGATGTCGTTAATCAGTGTGAGGAGATTTTTTCCGTTCCGTGCGATGACATTCAGATAATTCAGCTCCTCTTCAGAAAGCTTGTCTTTTGCCTGGCTGATAAGGACCCGGGACAAAGCCATCACCGAGTTAAGAGGGGTTCTGAGTTCATGGCTCATGTTGGACAGAAACTCACTTTTCAAACGATTGGCCTCTTCAACCTGCTCACGCTGGACCGTCAGTTCCACATTCTGTTCCTGCAGCTCCTCTGATGTTTGCCAGAGTTCTTCAGATTGGGCTTGCAATTCTTTCGCTTGGACCGATAACGCTTCGTTGGCTGCCTGGCTTGCTTCCAGGAGATCTTTAATCTGCATGCCCTGCAATGCAGTATATAGGCCTGTGGCCAGGATGGGGGCCGCCAGGCTCAAAAATTCCATTTGTTCCACCTCCACCCGGATCGGTGTCCAGCCGGCAAACAGTTCAATGGTCTCTTGAACAAGCGTTTCCCCTTCTTCTCCCAGAATCAGGCTTTTTATGATATCAAGATCCTGGTAAACAAGCTTTTCTTCCGAATGGACTGCTTCAATGGCCTGTTGTATTTCCATTTCCGTCTTTGACATGGATACATCCTTCATGCTCCGTGCATGCGGATAACGCCGGCCTTTGCTTTCAGGGCCGCTGTGGATACCTTCAGCGGGTGGTCATACAAGGTGGAGGTTAATTCTCCCAGTTCATTCATTCCCCTGATGGAAAGCATCGCAAAAACAATGAAAAAAAACAGCACCAGCACAAAAGAGAGAACCATTCTGCTTTTGACCGTAATTCTGTTCAGGTAATCCATGGGTTACCATCCTTGATGGTCAACGCATCGATCAGATGATCTAATTCATCGGAATTTTCCTTTAGGTAATGAAGGTAATCGTCGAAGCTCTCACATTTTATGGATGGAAATCGTTGCCGGATTCGGCGTTCAACCATGGAGATGCGATAGCCGGAAAAGTCAAACCCGCGTTTTTCATTCAAATAATGTAAGATCAGTTCAAACTCTTCAACCATTGCAGAATCACTCTTTGCTTATCTCATTATAAACGGCAAACCGGCCAAAAATATGCAAGGGAACCGGAACAATCATACACTATTCCCCCCTTAAATTTCAATTTAGCGCCCCTATTTGCTTATCCGAGAACCTTTTCCAAAACACTCTCAAGATTGGTGTTCTGATAAGGTTTGGCCATCTTCTATCAAAGATCGAGACCTTCATCTCACCTCCCACTACTCGGGCTGGAATTAGTAATTGCAGGGGAGCTTTGTTTGGCAAAACACGAGTAATCACTCTCCGAGGTCACCCTTAGAAGGGCTGCTGATAAATATGGGTGCTCCAGTCGTAAATAGATGAACCTCTTTCAGCAGTTGGGTGACCTTCAGCCTGTCTGATGGTTCAAGAGTGTTTCCTGTCTCGCCAGTTCCGCCTTCAACGATGTGTTTTTTGCCTGCAGTTGCTCAAGTGTCCATCCAGGCACCGTCACATCATCGCGAACCTCCCCGGTCCTGAAATCAACGATATTGATCTGTTCCACAGGATCCGCCGCCAGATAATAAAGTTCCCATTCATCCGTTTCAACGCCATTCGGGTCTACGTACCGGACGATCTTCTATTCGCCGGTGCACAGCGCCCTGACGTTGTTGGGCTGCAAAACAGGCCCGGACGCCAGCGGAATGCCCTTGCTCCTCTCGTATTCCACGTTGCCCAAAAAGGTATGGTATTCCTTTAGTGTCTCTTCATCAGAATTGAAGCCGAGTTCCGTGACCATATCATTGCTCATGTAAAAGACCCCGGGACGTGGATTTCCATCCGGGCCGGGGATGCCCCCCGTCTTCTCCCCCTTGACAAAAGGCGCCAGGTCGGCCCCAACCAGGTCTTCCACCGCCTGGTGATCTTTCATGGCGGCCTTTGCCGCGGCCACATCCGCTTCATCAAAGCCTGCCAGACCCAGCAATGTGGGCGCAAGATCGATGGAGCTTGTGGGCTGAATAATCTCTCGCAGTTGGATTTTGCTGGTATTGACCAGGGGGGACGAAATAACCATCGGCACCCTGGTTATTTCTTCATAGGCGGAATGCCACTTTTGAATCATCCCCCCATGGGCCCCGGTCATGTCTCCGTGATCGGAGAGGAAGACAATGATGGTGTTCTCAGTCAGGCCGTTGTCGTCGAGGGCCTGAAGCATCTTGCGAATGCGGAGGTCCGCCTGATAGTGAAGATACGTATAAAATTCGTTATACGCCAGGGACCAGGCCGATGAATATTCCCCCTGGAGTTGAAATGGGAGGGGTAAAGGGAAAAGAAGCTCCTTGAGGCCGAGCTTTGCTTTCAAGCCGAGGCCCCACTTGAGTGAGTAGTCATACTGGCAGCGGGGCTTTTCCGTCAGCTTCTCGTCAAACGTCGGCGGCAGAGCGCAGGTGCTCTGGGGAAAATCATCCGGGTTCAGGGGGACAACGAGTCCTTTACGTTCCATATCCGGATCCGGGTCCGGCAAACTATTTTCACCTTGATCCGGGTTGGGGGGCGGCGGCGGATAATCGACCCAGGGAACAACGCCTTGATCACTGGGCATTTGCCACTTGACCGGCCAGGCGCTGCAGTCATGGGGATTGACCAGCGACCCAACGGCAAACCAGGGTCGGCCGCCGGGCATTGCTCCCTTGTCTGATAGGAACGCCTCGACATCTTCCATAAATCCCACGTCGCGATATACACCGAGATTGTATACATCTGACCCATGGGGCTCAGGATAGGATTTCTCCCAGTCGGAAAATCCCCAGGGATCAAGATAGTCAGGGGCCTTCGGGTCTGATACATGCCACTTCCCAAAGTAATGGGTCTCATACCCAAGCGCACGGAACCAATCGCCAATGGTGGGAATGCCGGCGGGATCCAGCCATGTGACATTGTCGGGTTCCTTAAACAGACCTGTCGTTTGATAGACTCCCGTATTGTATTGCCCGGTCATGATACAGGTCCTGCTGGGAACACAGGCCGAAGCGGCGGTGTAATGGTTCCTGAGTACAACGCCATGTTCCCGCAACCGGAGAAAACCGGGGAAAAACTTCATATAGGGATTATCCGGCGAAATATCCCGAAAACCGAAAATCTCTTTCAGACCGTCCACCATACCCTGATCCGAGTCGTATCCCGGCGGTGGGGTCTGCAACTGGTCCACCATGATCAGCAATAGGTTCGGATGGGAAGGTGCTGTAGCGCCGTTATTATCCGAACACCCCGATCCCGTGCCGAACCCGGCAGCCCCGCTCAACAACGCGGCGGCCAGGGCCTTGGGTGGAAGACTCAGGAATTCCCTGCGTGACATTGCCATTGCGTATCTCCTGGAAAAGGGGGAGCAGTAACATTTTTACTTCAGTATTGCATTGGAGCAGAAAAAATCAACAAAATAATTCCCATTCAGATGCGCCGTCTGGAAAAGCGAGTCCCTGAACCAAGACGGCATTTCGTTTTATTTGACCCAATCAGGACACCCATGATAAACTGTCTTAACCGACTAAGAAACATGTAACCACTTAGGACCCCTTTAAGGAAACGCCCTTTGACGGCCATAACAGGGAAAACCGACCCAAAACAACCCATCTGTGTCGAAGACGGCACACGCCGGTACACCTTTGAACTGATGGCAAAACCGGCGGGCCCCAGTTGCAACCTCCGTTGCAGGTATTGCTTTTACCTGGAAAAGAAGGCGTTTTTTTCGGGAAATAACTACCGCATGTCAGATGTGGTGTTGGAGGCCTACATTTGGAAATATATCGCTTCCCAGCCTGGACCGTCCGTTGGATTCGCCTGGCAGGGCGGAGAGCCCACATTGATGGGGATTGATTTTTTCCGTCGCGCACTGGATCTTCAGAGGAAATATAGTTTTGGAAAAACCATTTCAAATGCGCTTCAAACCAACGGGACCCTTTTGGACCCGTCGTGGTGCGATTTTCTCGGTCGGAACAATTTCCTGTTGGGATTGAGCATGGACGGACCCGCGACCGTTCATGATCGCTACCGCCATGATAAGGCTGGAAGGCCCACCCACCAAACCGTGTTCAGGTCATTGAAATTATTGCAGCAATATGGCGTGAAAACCAATATCCTTGCCACTGTGAACAGAGAAAGCGCTTGCCGTCCGCTTGAAGTGTACCAATTTTTCAAGGAACTTGGGGTGCGGTTTATCCAATTCATCCCCATCGTTGAGAGAATAGCCCATGCAGGGGCGGAGAATCCGGTGAGCCCATTGGCAGGGCCGCCCGCTTTCGGCCGTGAGGAGAAATCGAGCAGTGTCACGGACTGGAGCGTAAGATCTGAGGATTAGTAGCAGGTACTGGTCAAACCGGCCAAAGGAGACGGGCGGGGCCGGGATAATTTTCATCGCTCATGATGAGCATGTGGTTGATCCAGAGGGCCTTAAGGGCCTCCCAGAAGGTTTTGGCCGGCTTCCAGGGAACCCGGTCCAGGTTGTCCGCCATTTGAACCAGTTCCCCACGGCGCTCCGCATCCTTTTCATTTTCAGCCAGTTCCCGGCACAGGGCCGCATAACCTTCGGCCAGCTCCGCCGGCATACGGGCGGCCGTCATCATGGCCCGCAGCTGGGCCCCTTTTCCGCCGCGTTTCTCCCTGGGGTTCAACAAATCGTATTCCTGTTTCAGGTCCGCAAAAATTCCTTCCCAGCCGATTTCAAGGGCCCGCCGGTGATCGGGGATGAGGTGCCCGCTGGTGGCCCCGGCATTTCCGTACCCATGGTCGTGAAACCATTTCATGAGGGATCGGGCCCCTTTTTTACCCAAAAGGGCTTTGTCAAAGGCCTGCTGCTCTTTTTTGCTGAGGCAGAGGGATGTCTGAACATTAAACCAGCCCCCTGCAATGAGATCCCCCGGCAGAATTTCCCGGGGCATATGCCGTGCCATGACTTCTTTTAAGAACCAGGCCCGGCGCTCAACCTGAGTTCAGGACCAGAAATCCTTGTGCAGCGAAATGTTTCTTGCGGCCTGACGGTAGGACCCCCGCAGGGTCTGAAGGAGGGTGTAGGTTTCCGGAACAATGTAAAAGGTCATTTCATTAAATTGAATGTCCCATGCCGTACCGGTGGACCAGGACAAAAATTCGTTGTTCCAGGCCCGTTTTGTACCCTTGAAATAATAATCCCGAAGCCACTGAATTCGGGGTGACAGATCGCGTGGTGTTTTGATGGTATGTTCGGATTGCGAAAGTGCTGCAAGCGTCATGGCGAATACCCCCTTGAAGATTCTGGCTATTTTATCAGACTTTCCGGTGTTCACAACGGATTTTTTTGGGGCAGCGGTCAGCGTGCCGGCGCAGGGTCAGACCCAGCCATCATATTTTTTGCCGAGGCCCTGACATAATCAGGGATAGATATCCTCTGAGCGTTACGGTGGTCCAACCCTCTGACATTCGGTGGCAAATCGCGGCAGCGACAATATAAATTCTGTACCGCGGCCCATGACTGATGTCATTTTCACTTCGCCGCCATGGTCGGTCACAATTCTGTTCACCGTTGTCAGGCCGAGACCTGTTCCCCGAGTCTTTTTCGTGAAAAAGGGATCAAAAACGCGCGGCAGATCCTCCGGGGCGATACCCGGTCCGTTATCCCGAACAGAGAATTTAACATGATGCTCATTCAAAGAGGTTGAAACAGCGATGGTCCCCCCGTCCCGCATGGCTTCAGCGGAATTGCGAAAAAGGTTCACCAGAGCCTGTGCCAGCTGTGCCATGTCCACATACACGGCAGCTCCTTCCGGAAGCGTATTCAATTGAATTTTTGTTTTAGCTGAAAGAGGATCGTTTTCCCATGAAGCCAGCGCATTTTGAAGCAGTTCCGACAGCCTGATTTCCCGCGGAACAGCCTCCGGAAGGGCTGTATAATCCTCAATATCTTTAACCATTTGTTCCAGACGGGCCGATTCCTTAAGTATGATATCCACGTATTCGCAAAGGATTTTGTCGTTTTGAAGCTTCTTTTGAAGTCGACGGGCAAAGCCTCCGATGCTCATAATGGGATTTCGGACCTCGTGGGCCACACCCTGGGAAAGCTCTCCCAGGGCGGAGAGGCGCTCAGAACGGATCAACTGCTCCTGGGTTTTTTTCAGTTCCGCCCGGGTCAGGGAGAATTTTTTCTGAAGCCGTGCGTACAGCTTGGCATTGACCATGGCGATACCGATCTGGTTCGCCACAATGGTTAAAATTTCCAGATCCTTGTCATCAAAGGTTTTTCCATTGCGCTTATTGATTAACTCCAGCACCCCCACCAGTTCTCCTTTGTTGATGATGGGCAGCGCGATGATGTTTCGAGTCTTAAAGCCCGTGACTAAATCGACTTTTGTGCAGAATCTCGTGTCTTTTGACGCGTCCGGAACGATTACGGCTTCCCGTGAATTCGCCACCCATCCCACGACACCCTCGCCAAATTTCATCCGAATTTTTTTCGCCTTTTGAGCCTCTTCTCCGCGCAGAACCCTGAAAAACAATTCATCTGAGGCCGGATCCACCTCAAATATGGAACTGGCTTCCACATCAACCAGTTCTTCCACAAACCGCATGCCATTGTCGAGTACTTCAAGAATATCCAGGGACGAATTGATTATGGCGGAAAGTTTTACCAGTGTTTCAATTTTTCTTGAGTATGCGGTTTTCATGATAGACTTCACCTGCTCGCACAAGTGTGGCTTCAGATTCGTATCTTCTTGCCAGATTTTATATTATGCAAAACAAGAAAATTTATAAATGCATGAGCCCAAAACCGCGGCTATGTTGCATTAGTAAAAATGCCGGACTTTTTTTTGCTCCATGCGTGAAACGCTTTGAGCCCAAGGTCCCGTCGGTGTTGTTTTATTTTAATACGGCGCTGATCCAAAGGAAGAGCGAAGTCCTCATACTGGAAGGCATCCTCAAAACCGATCTTTCGCGTATCCTCCAGATCACAGGCAAAATAGACAGCGTCAAGCCTGGCCCAGTAAATAGCGCTCATACACATGGGGCAGGGGACACTGCTGATGAAAATTTCATATCCCATGAGCATTCTCGCCCTCTCGGGCAAGGGATCTCGTGATCCATCAGGGCGCGGCACAAAGGCCAGTGTGGATTTGTTCTGGTTTTCCAGGCTGATGGAGGGGGAATAGGGATTGAGTACGCGAACCGCTTTTCGAATCGCTTCCATTTCCGCGTGGGCCGTGATGTCTCCCGTGAGCAAAACCCGGTTCTGACCCCGTGCGATGATTTCGCCGTCTTTGGCAATAACCGCTCCAAAAGGCCCACCCCATCCGTTCTCCGCCGATTCTTCTGCCAGTCGACATGCTTCCGCAATTAATTCATCGTGGGTCATGATTGTTTGTCTCACCTCAAAAAAGCCCCAGTTCCTTTCCGCGTGAGATTGCGGTGGGATATTTCTTCTTCAATATTTTAATTTCCCGGGACCCTTGAACCATGCGAATGTCTTCAATATGCCAGCCCGGGACCACCATGACCCCGTAGAGTCCCCAGTCGTATTGCGGGTCCTTTTTTTTGACAAAGCCCATCCAGGTCCCCGCGGGGATGACTTTTTGAGGCACCTGGCCTTGTGCCACTTCCGGCCCCAGGACCACTTCCTCCCATGTGCCGTCCGGGTAGAGGAGCAGTTGAATCATGGGGGCCCCCGCGTGGTAAAGGAGGATTTCATCAGATGTCAGGATATGCCACGGGTCGATGGTTACATCCCGGTTCATAAGATAATAGATGAGAGACGCGGCGGTTCTGTCCTTATCCAGGCCAGCTTTAATAGTTGATGCATAGGTCGGCCTGAAAAATCCCGGGCATGCGGCGTCTGACATGGGCTCAAGAGAAAGCGCTTGAATCACCTGTTGTGCTGAAGGATTCTGGTTTTTTTCCATTGTACAGCACCCCCCCAGTGTGATCAGCAGGACGAGTGTTCCGGTCAGATAACATATCAATTTTATGCCTTTCATACCCCTTCTCCGTTTTGGTGTTCCCTCTGAAGCGGGCGATCATTTTGTTCTCTTGACTTCGCAATCATTTCCCTGAAACTCAATATGATGGGCAAGTATGTCAGAAAGGTTCATGGATAAACAGGGTAATTCAATACTTGAGTATCATGAGCCCGGAATTTGCGGCTCGGGAACCGTGAGACGGATGTGGCTTCTTCAGTCGGCGGTGAGCAAGGTGTCAGACTGTTCCCAGTCACCGCCGGCATCATCATTTCCATCCGAATCCAATGTGAGCGAACGCTATGGTCGTCTGCTTACCTCAAATTCAAGTGGATCATCTTTTGTTTGAATGATTACGAACTGGCTGAAAGAAGTGCCGACTGATGAGGTATAGGCTTTTGCCGCCTTGGTGCCTTTAGGGGTTGAGACGTCGGCGGTTATTTTGCTCACCAGACACACCCCCCGGCTGCTTGCCGTCCACTCTTTCCATGGCCCCATGCCATAATTGTCATTTTTGCAAACCCCACTTTTGTACAAAACTTTGCCTGAAATGCTGTAAGCGGTGGAATTTTTGATGTTCACTTTTGGATAATTGGAAGAACCGGGTTGTTCAGAAAACGCGGGTCCTGTCCCAAGTACCATGGAAAACGCCATCAATAGTGCCAGAAAGCCCAACTTTTCGATACGCTTCATCGTCTTCTCTCCTTTCAATTTTTTTGGGGGTCTCGGAAAACCGTCTGCCTGCGATCCACCCCGTTCTTTATGTGCCTCAATGGCCCATAGGCAGACCTTCCTAAAAAAGCAACGGATTGATTATCACCTCCTCCCCTGCTACAGATTATCACCTCCTCCCCTGCTACAGATTGAATTGATGAATCGCTTCATTTCCAGGACCTTGTTTGACAATTACCGAGCCCCTCATATCACGACGATTATTTTGCTCTCTTGACTTCACATTTATTCCCTTTAATCTCAATGTAGAACTGGGAATATGAGGTTGCCGGGGATGAATATTTTTTGCACTCAATGGGCGCGCCCGGCCGATCAAGCGTCGCGTTGATAAAACCCACACATAACAGGCCGCGCGGGTCGGGGGAAGTCCAGCCGCCATTGGGGGGTATTGAATAGGGTTGCCGGCCCCAAAGACCCGTATATTTCACTTGTCCGCTTGCGGCATACGGCGTCTTATTTGCAATCGTTACCGGATTGTAGGCTTTCACAGATTTTTCGGTCTGCTTATTACCCTGTTCAGCAAGCGCTGGTACGGACAGTATGCAAACAGCGGTCAAAAGTGATAATGAAAATATTTTCTTCATTTTACCCTCCTGTGGTTGCCATGGGTCTCTTTACCGTATGCTGGATTAATTTTTGGCCGAAACCCTTATGAAAGAGCAAATGGCAAATCGGAAAAATATTTTCCCATGATCAACGGTAATTTTCAAATAAATTCTAATTGCCACGGTAGGTTCATAACGAACCGTACCGTTTTTGGCCGGTGTTTATGGCTGCATTGGGGGGATCTGATAAGGCAGGTCGAAAGCAGAAACTGATTTTTTTGTGACGAATTTTTTTTATCCGGTGTAAAGAAGGGTAATGACTCTTAATGCGTTCCCGGAAGGGAGGAGAGGTAGAAGTCACAGGGAATGTTTTTTGTGAGTAAACAACCGAGTAATCAGGATATCATGAGAAAAGGATTCTGAACTCTCCCTCCGTTCTGGCGTTGTTTACCCTTCAAAAGAACAATAAAAAAGGAGGAGAAAAGATGAAAAAAATTTTTACGGCAATAGTGGTTTTTTTAATGGCTGCTCTTTCGGGCAGCGTGTGGGCCACGGACGCTTCCGGACCCGCTCCTCTGATGCCCGGCCAGGGGTATTTTGGTCCAGCTGTTCCTGATATCAAGATCAATGGCTCTGATGGTCCCATTGTAACGGGATCTCATCAAATGGTCACCCTCGAACTGAGCATGTCTCCGGGAATCCTGAACGGACGAGATGTTGACTGGTGGGTCGGCTGCCAATCGCCGTATAAAGCGCCAGATCACCGGTATTCCTGGTTGTCGGAAACGCTTTGGTGGACAAACGATATTCGCCGATCCTATTCCGCGCCCTTATTCGAAATACGCTCATATAAAATAAACACGATGCCTTTGTCGCCGGGAGAGTGGATATTTTATTTCGGCGTATCTGATAAAACCGGGCTTCCGGTCGGGAATTGGCTGGGACTTGATTCGATACAAGTGTCCGTGATGGATACCCAGGAATCCGCTCAAGAAGCGGCGTCCGTCAGGTTAAAAAAGATTTTCACCGAAGAAAAATTCAAGACACTTTTTCCGCATGCCGATGAAGGAAGGGCTCATTCTATCAAAGATGCCGCCGAAAACCTGTATTCCTATGAGAACATGGTAAAAGGCCTCGACAGTAAAGACGAGTTCAAGGTTTTTATCAGCCAGGCGGATGACACCAACAAGAAACTGGAACTGGCCGCCATATTAGCGAACTGGGCACAGGAAACAACGGGCGGCTGGCCTGACGCGCCGGGGGGGTACACGAGCTGGGGTTTGTGCTTTTATGAAGAAGTGGGCGTCAGGGGAGCAGAAGCCCCGGACTCGATGGATCCGGATGCTAGGAGAAAAGAGAATGAGAGAATTTGCAATGATTACAGGTACTATGATGCCACAGGCCCTGAAGCCAGGAATTATCTGCCGACGGTAGCGCCTTCATGTCCGCCCATATCGGATGGCTGCTTTTTTGGAAGAGGTCCCATTCAGCTCAGCTGGAATGCCAATTATGGCCGATTTTCAGAATTCTTCTACGGTGATAAAATGGCATTACTGGATGATCCTGATCAAATTTTGAGGGATCCTGAAGGGGCATTCGCTTCGGGGTTCTGGTTCTGGACCATGTACAACACAAGTGAATTTATTCCCGAAAAAACTTGCCATAATGTGATGGTTGAAGAGGGCGTAAAAGGGTTTGGCAAAACACTCAATATCATAAACGGCGGTATTGAATGTAATCATCCGCTCCCTGAATTGGAGCCGGATCGACACAACCCAAATGTACTGGTCGTTGATAAAACGCGCCGTCGGGCGGATCATTTTCATGCATTTGCCATAGAACTTCTGGGTGAGGATACCTGCAAAGAGTTATTTCCGACGCGTCCGGCGGGTGTCGCGACCAATGCTGAGGAGTGGAATAATTATTACAAGGAAATACTGGTGGGGTGCATTCCCGGTAATTCCCAGTAAGACAAAAGGCATTAAAAGTAATCAGGAAGAATCAAGGAGAAAACATGTGATGGGGCCAAATCTACGTTTGAAGTTTCCGGCCGGATTTGCTGCCATGCCATTATGTCGCGGCCCTTAATAATACAATGCCCGGGGGCCGGGTATCACGTGATGAACCGCGCCAAGCGGGTTCATGCCCGATTCATCGATGAAAAAGAAATACAGTCTTCAGAACACAACAACCCATTGCATGAAAGGAGTCTAAAATGCGCAAGAACATCAACAAGAAAATATTTCTAACGGCAGTGCTGACCTGTTGTATTACCCTGGTGTGGGCCTGTGCCGCCATGGCGGAGAATACAAGGATTAAGAATAAGACTGCCTACCAGGCGAGCGGATCTGTAAAGTACAAAAAAAAACATACAACTTCTAGATGCAATCAAGGGGACTCTCATTATGTTGTCGAAAGTGGCGGTATTTGGAGCGGGGAACGACAAAGCGGATGTAACGTGGAGCACATTTATGCGACCCTCCATAATGACGGCAAAACAACAACTTGTGAGCAAATTAATGGCAATATGCATGAAGAAAATTTCGAAATTCGAGGAGACATGAACAAATGCAAAGTGTTTCGGTCTCAATGATAACACTCACGCAATTCTAGTGCCGAAGGAGAATTCCAGGGACACAATACAAAATTATGAGCAAGTCCGAAAGGCCCATGGCTAAACAGGGTAATTCAATAACTGAGTACCATGTCCCCGGAATTCACAAAAATCGTATTTTCAAAATTTTACCATCATTTTTTATCATCTTGGAAGGGAGGGTTAAATGTCAAAAAGAATTATGTTATGTGGTTATGGATGCTGTTTGCTGCTGGCAATCCTCTTGCTCTGTGCATGCAGCGATGACAGCGGTTCCTCGCCCGTCGTCAGTAAATCCTGGAGTAGTCTGGGGATTACCGACTCTTATGAATTGCATTCGGTACTGGCAGTCGGATCGAAAATTTATGCCGGAGGTCTTTCAAGCGAGAATCACGTAAGCCTTCGGATTCTTGAAAGCGACGTTCAAACGGACCTCGTTGATGTTTCCGAGCAAACGGGCGTGAGTTGGGGTATTGTCGATGATCCGGAAGGCAACATCTATGTGGGTTGGACAGCCGCCGGCCCGAAGGGGTATGTATCAAAATACGACCTGGATACCGGCGCCGTAACCGACACCGGGTTGACCGGCGCCGCGCAGGTTTATGACCTATATTGTACGGATTCACTGCTGTGGGCGGTAGGTGTATCATCAGGCGGGGCTGGAATGGTTTCGGCGTATGACTATGAAGACGGCTCATCTTGGATAACAATTCCCGATACGCCGACACAAACCGCCGGCACGATGACCTTTTATGAAGAAGCGCCACTGGTTGCGGGCCAGGTAGGGAGTGGCTGCTTTGCCTCACTCTATAAATATAATCTTACAGCGTCTGCATGGATCCCGTATCAAAGTATTGGTGGTAATGCCGGACAGATTTGGGATCTCGTCGTGGATGGAAGCACCATTTATGCGGGTGGAACCGCTCGCAATTTCAGCGGAAAGGTTTGGAAACTGCAAGGCAATGAGAGCTGGAGCGACCTGAACATTCCAGACTGCGGCCAGATTAATGCCCTGCTGATGAGTTCCGATGGAATACTCTATGCCGGAGGCATTGATACATCCGGCTATGGTCAGGTCTGGATGTACAGGGTTTCAGATGACACGTGGGCGAGTACCGGTCTCAAAGATTCCTATACCGTATACGATTTGACGGAGACAGACACCGGGGCCATATACGCGGTAGGAGAGGATTTGTACTTTAATGGCCAAATGTGGAAGTACCAGTAAATCGGGAGGTGATATAAAATGAATAAATTGACTTATATTTTGATTGCGGCGGCAGTGCTTTTTGTTTTTTCAGGAATTACCAATGCTCATGCGGCGGATTCCGCCGGCGTCCCTTGTGGTGCGCTGGAGTTGATCGAGTATGTCGCAAATAAGCAAGAGCCGAGTATGACGGCGGAGGAGTTCTACAACAAAGTGCTGTTTGATAAGGATTCGTATTTAGACAACTTTGCCGTCAAACCGAATCCCACCAACCTCAAAAGTGGACAACAAAAAATTTACCATAAGGACTTCTGCGATTGTGATGAATGCGAGAAGGGGACATACTATTCTTATGAAAACTTCGTGGCAGCGCTCGAGCCCGGTTATTTCAATAACGAGAAGGCGAAGTTCTGCTGCGAAGATCACATGACAACCGAAGATCGGTTATTGGAACTGGCGGAATTTTTGGCCACCGTTGCTTCGGAAACAACGGGTGGATCGACCCACACCAACGACGGGTTTTATTGGCGATACGAAAATGGCGCCTTGGACGGGGCGGACATGGATGTTCCGCCCAAGGAAGGTCATTACGTCCCACCTGAAGGCTGGAAAGTGGCGCGCTCAACAAAAGATGAAACCCTTTTAAACACCCAAATATTCTGGGGCTCTTATGCTGCCAATCAGGCAAATGAGTATTATCCGGCCGAAACCCCATGTAAAGTAATCTGGCAAAAGGACGTAAAAGTACCGGACGGCTATGAACTGTGCAATATGAACGAGATCATTCAGAAGGGGTACTGGGTCGGCATGGGGCCGACCCAGCTTACCGGAGATACCATGTTCGGTTTTTTTGGATGGTACCATAACAACGTGGAAAAAAAAGAAGCCGCAGATTACGCCGCTTTTGTGCAAAAATATCTGAAGGCCGGAGAATTGGGTTTTCTGGGAGCCTTATGGTACTGGAACGCCAGGGAAGCCGGTAATAGCGCCTTATATCGGACTGTGCACGAGGCTGTAACCCTTGAAGGTCATAAGGTTTGTCACGGCATTTCCTGCGCAACCTTGATGGTCAATGGCGGGTGCAATGATTTTTCAAACAATCGTCTTTTACATTTTTTGTACTTTGTCAAGAAGCTGCTTGGGGAAGAGTATGATCCCTTGTACCGTGAAGAGTATACGAGAATTGTAATAACCAGGACGCTCGACACCCTGAATTGTCCTTGTACGGGGTGTCCGAAACCAGGTCCAACAGAGGAGGATAAGCAATACTGGACCCTTTTCCTAAACGTGTGTCGTGAAAAACATTAATGCATGGACGGCTTCTATTTTTTGTGGAGAAAATATAAAATATAGATGCCTTGCGCGGCATAAAGCTGTGGGGTGATGCTTTTGAGTGCTGAGAGTTGCGTTTTTTCATCTCTCAGTAACTCCTGTAAAATTCCGTAAAATTCCGGGGACACAATACAAAATTATGATCAAGTATGCCCGGAAGGCCCATGGCTAAACAGGGTAACTCAATAATTGAGTACCATGTCCCCGCAATCCCGGAATCCCTGCAGGGGTCTTATGCGTTCCCGGAATCATGAACAAGGTTGGATCTCCGGTTTTTGAGGGCGCTGATATTTTTATTAATGGGGCACGCAAAAATAAAGAAAGGAGCACACCATATGAAAACAACAAAGAGGAAAGGGTTTATCGGCATTCTGCTGATGGCATGGATGGGGATGATTTTGGGGAGTTGCTCCGGCGATGGAGACGGAGACGGAACACTTCCAAAGGAACATCTTTCTTTTAAAATAGACATCATCGGGTATTACGGCAACAGTGGAAACGCTTTGGAATATATCCCCATGATTGTCGATATCCCCGATCAATATAACATCCTCATCATTACTTTTGCCAATTTTCCCAATGAGGATAGTCCCATCGAACTGGAAATAAAGGGCCCTTACGAGGGGAAATACGTGTTCCCGGAAAAACCGGATCAGATGATCGCGGATATCGCCCTGTGGAAAAGCAAAACGGACCCCTATGGCCGATCTCGAAAAGCGCTGGTTTCCATCGGTGGTGAAAACGGGCATTTTCCCGCAAAGGGAGATCCTGTCGCAATAACGGAGAAACTCGTAAAATTCATTGCCGCTTACAATCTGGACGGCCTGGATATCGACCTGGAAGGAAGCTCCGTTGAGAGCGCGAACCTGTTGATCGACGTTATTGTAAAATTGAAAACGGACGGATACCTGGTGACCGCGGCTCCGGAAGCCGCGCAGACGCCTCTGAACGGTTACCAGTCCATTATACCCTTGCTGGATTGGGTCCACCCGCAATTCTACAATAACGGCCCCAATTCCGTCGCAATTCCCTGGGTCCCGGCGGATTGCGACTTCTGGCTGGCAACCGATTGGCAGAAGCGTCAATGCAGCGGCATTCCCAACTGGGTACTGGTGCTGCAAACCATGCAGACCCACCTCCAATTGACCCATGATCAACTGGGCATGCTCTTTCCCACCACGCCTTCGGCCGCCGGAAGCTACAACAACTGGGATATTCAACTGCTGGCCGATCAGGTGAAGGAATATGAGATCCGGCATGTGGGCACGTGGGCCATCGCCTACGATCACACGATCGATTATGCCTTTGCCAAGGCCATGGGAGCCCTGATGGAGTAAACGACAACGATCTCGCAGCTGCCGGGCATCAAAATGACAAGGTGACAAGAACGCTCTTTTTTGAGGAACTCGGAAGACCAGCGTTTTCAATGTCGCCGCGGACAAAACCTGCAATACCCTCAATGTTGAGCGATATCTTCTCAGAAGAACAAGAAAACAAGGAGGAAAGCCTCATGGTCGTAAGAATGGTTCTGAAATTCAAAAAAGGTCTCCCCATTTTACCTGTTATTTTCTCCTTTCTGCTTTTCACCGCATGCAGTTCATCGAACAGCGGCACCTCCGGAAATGATCCCGTGCCGCTCGAGGATCCCGATTCCTTTGTTCTGGAGCTGTTAACCGATGATGCGGCGGGTCGTACGGAGCTGCTTCAGAATGCCAGAATCATGACTTCTGTCTTTGTCAAGAAGAAAGTGCTTGAGGGCACGGCGGAAACCATCCAACCCAATTCCCCTGCCGCAACGGCCTTCAGTGTATTTGCCCAGATCGTCGGGCTTTCACTGGATCTCATTAAAACGCGTCAGGTCAAAGATTCTCTTCAGAAGATCAATATGATGTCTGAACAAATTGCGGAACTCAAAGATCTTGTTGAAAGCCAAACAAATGAAATCATGAATAAAATCGATGCGTATATCGGCGCTCAGGCTAGAAAGGATCTTGAATTGCAGGCAAACAAAATTCTTGCCCTTAATGACAAATATCTTGAAGTTACAGCATGCCCCGGTGACCCCCAAAAAACAACGAACCAATGCGCTGATGAGGCCGGGTTACTGGCTGACGGTATCTACTGGGGGGATCTGACCACATGTCTTAAAAACATCAATACCCTGATTAACAATAATGCCTACAAAAACATATCCACGGGCCTGTTTGAGGCGCAGATGCGAGGGTATACGAGCGATTCCCAACGAATGCAAAAAGCCGCAAGGGGGGCCTTTGCGACGCTTTCGAGCTTCTACTTCTACATATCCATGGTACAGCAGCTGGGTTATCAACTGATGCTGGAGACTTATAACTGTTTGAAAACATCGGGAGCTATATATACCCCCCAAGAGTACGCAAAAGTCATTTACGCGCAAACAAAAAAGTACTGGACCGAAGTGGAACGGCTAAACGTTTTCGGGTTTCAGAGCGGATACCCCGCGGGCGGTACCCGCATGGACGTCGTTCAGTCTGGCGGTCTCCCGGGCTGGAAATCATGGGTGGGTAGAATTGTTGAAGATATGGGTACGGAATATGATCCGGAATTAACCGGTAATCAGTTTTTTCTGCAGGCGGACCTTTTGGCGGCAGTGGTGAACGGCTTTCCGCAGCTTGCGGTTGTGAGAAGTATCTTTGATCCGGATGCGCCAACGTACCGCAACCTGGGCGCTTTAAATGACCAGTGGGAAGAGATGAAAAAAACCGCACCGGAGTTTACCTTAAAGAAGGATGCTTGGACTTCATTTGATTCCAGTCAGTTCGAGCCCTCAAGAGTCGACCTCTCTACCGACCTCGCTGATAAAACATACTTGAAAAACATGAGGTTATGGCGTTCTGTAAAAAAGGATATTCCTTGCCCCAATACTGCCGAGTGGGAGGACCAAAGTGGGGGTCTGAAAAATACATCAAAGCTTCTGGCCGTATCGACTACCCCGCAATATACGGCCTGGGCGGTGGGTGAGAAGGGTACCATTTTATACTTTGACGGACTGGCCTGGAAAGATCGTACCCCCGCTGGACTAGAAATTTCATCCAGGCTGCGTGGTGTCTCGGCCTTGGACGAAAGCCATGTATGGGCTGTTGGATCGGACGGCACGATCCTCTTCTTTGATGGTGAAAAATGGCAGCTTCAGGAAAGCGGTGTAACACAATCCCTGGTGGCTGTTTCGGCCTTGGACGAAAGCCATGTATGGACTGTGGGATCGGACGGCACGATCCTCTTCTTTGATGGTGAAAAATGGCAGCTTCAGGAAAGCGGTGTTTCATTCACTTTTTTTAGTGTCACAGCCCTGGATGAAAACCATGTATGGGCTGTGGGAAGCGGTGGCAACAAGATCCTTTTCTTTGATGGTGAAAAATGGCAAATTCAGGAAAGCGATGTTATCTGTGACCTGCAGGGTGTCTCAGCCGCCGATGAAAATCATGTCTGGGCTGTGGGGGGACTCAAAGGCGTGAAGCTCTTCTTTAATGGTAAGGATTGGAAGTTTGCGGGACAAGAAGGATACGAACTGAGCAGTGTCTCAGCCCTGGACAAAAATCATGTTTGGGCTGTGGGACAAAGGGGTTTAATGTACTTTTACAATGGTGGCAACTGGCGGCAAGTGCCCCTGCCGAAATCGCTAAAAACGCCTTCCCTGAACTTTTTGGCCGTTCAAGCCTACGATCAGGACAATGTAGTGATCGTCGGCGAAGAAGGATACGCCTGCAAAATTTATTTCCATGGCCCTCCGGCTATTTGTAACCAATCCTGGGAAATATCAGGGAATGAAAACCAGGATATCCCCCGGCCGTCCGATTACAGCATCAAAGCCTGGGGCAAACGCGCCATAGCCCAGGATTGGCGCGTGGGGGGTGGAGGCATCCCGGACGTCTATCACGGGGTTTACAGCCTTCCCTATTATGCGTATCTGCCGGAGTGTTTCACGGATCTTTACCATGAGGATTGGGTTATCCTTAAAGACCCGAATGACCTGTCACTGAGGAACGAAAGGTGGTCTGCTTATTGTATGTATCCAGAAAAACACCCAGGGACAGACCCTGATCTTGTAGTTGTTACGGAGCGGAAGACGGGACTCTGGATGAGCCCCATCATTGGGTCTCTATATGCGGGAGGAGCGTATTACCTAAAAGGTTGTGCAAGAGACCTGGAGGGAAAAGAGCAAAGCAGGTATTATTTGACTAACAAATTCTACGCGGGTGAGCCTAAATTAGAGAAGGAACGAAAGAATTCATTCTTATATACCTTTTACAACGCCAGTCCTTCCAACATGATCTATCTCCTGAACCTCAATTTCCAAAATGATTACCCTTTATACAGTAAGGACAGGGTTTTCTTATACAACAAATCGGATTCAAAAATGTTCCGGATGGTTAAGAAAGACCCCTTTATATTCCTCGAACTTGGAAGAGAATCCCAAGAAGACGCGCAAAACCCGCTTAGCGTCATCGGCGACGAATGGACCGACAGGATATGGAACATTAAAAAGGAAAGATAACAGGAGGGGTTTCAGGGCCCCGGTCGCTGTTTTTTTGGAAAGTACCAGGACATGACCCAGGGTGATACAAAAGGTCGGCAGTACAAACAATATTTACTATCTTCGTTTTAGGAGGGAATTCTTATGTCGTATAAAAAAAAGGTTTTCAGCTTCATGATGCTGGTTGCGGCCGGTTTTTTTCTCACATGCTGCGGCGGGGGGGATGATGGCCAAAACCCGGCCCCCACGGCCATCGGGCTTTCACCCGCGGATAATGCCACCGGGGTGGCGGTGGACACGAACCTGGTCATGACTTTCTCCGAGGAAGTATTCGCTGATGGCGGATCGGTCACGATCAAGCGGAGCGTAGACAACCTGACGGTGGAAGTCCTGGATGTCCCCGGAGACCGGGTCACGGGCTCCGGGACCCATACCATAACGATTGATCCGCTGTCAGATCTGGCATTCGGAACGGGCTATTACGTCCTGGTGAGTGAGACTGCTTTCGACGATAAGTTCGGCCGTAACTATGAAGGCATCGATGATACCGGGACCTGGGATTTTACAACGGTGGAAGGGAGCGCCAAACTGCAGGTGATCTCGGGTTACACCTATTACCGTGGTGATGCCGCGGACCTTCAACTTTTCAAAGATGCGATCAAAAATGGATATAATTCAATTAATATCTGCTTCGCATGTCTCAATGGAAAAGGTGAATTCAGCTTCGATACCGAATGGCATGGGAATATCAGCGAAACAGCTTTTCAAATCGCGGTTAAAAACAACACAAAAGTATATCTGGCTTTCGGAGGGGCATATGGTTGCGATTTCGTTCTTACCGAAAACAATAACCCCGCCAAATTGATTGTAGATCAATTGAATGCATTATGCAATGACCACGGAATCTGTTATGACGGCGTCAATTTTGATCTTGAACAGAGCAGTATCATCAACCAAAGAACCGATCAGGCATTCACCAATATCGTGAACATTGCGCAGAAGCTAAGGGAAAGTGGATATGAGGTCGTTATTGCACCGGAATACCCCTATGTGATTCCGGTTACAAATTATAATGGTCAAGAACCGAATACACCCGCAATTTATTATGGCCCTAACATTTATACAAAATTGCTGGATGCGGGTCTGGTAGATTATGTTTTTGTGCAGCTTTACAACCAGCCGGGAGGCAGTGAATATTTCGGGGCCTTATCATACATTTGCAGAGACAGTGTTGATTGCGACCCGAAAGTTGATCCGATTGTTTACGAAAATGATATCGGCTTCATAAAATCATTTTACGCAAATATGATCCGCTATTGGAAAGAGAGCATTGATCTGACGGATAAGCTGATACTTGGATTCCCTTCTTCAGATGGGGCATACGGGCGAGACCCTCACTGGTTTGGTATGGATTATGCGCCGCAGATTGCTGCTGAGCTGAAGACACTTTCTCCTTTTCCAAAAGGTGTAGCGGTTTGGGCAATCAACAATGATGCACAGGCTGACGGGAGTTGGCCCTCGGATAAACAATGGCATTCAGTTGATGCTGATGATAAAACCTTTTATGACAAAACTCCGTGGGATTTTGTCACGAAAATTCAACAATGATAAGCCGGAATTGCGGCACACCGATCGGCAGACGGATGACGCTTTTTTGTCGGCGGTGAGCAGGGCGTCAGAAGATTCCCGGCCACCGCCGACATCATCATCTCCATGCGAATCCAATGAGATCGAACCCTAATTTCGTCTGATGACTTGAAATTCCAGCGGGTTTTCTTTTGTTTGAACGATTACGAACTGGCTGTAAGAAGTGCCGCTCGATGTATAGGCTTTTGCGGCCTTGGCGCCTTGAGGGGTTGAGATGCTGGCGGTTATTTGCTTCACCAAACACGCCCCGCGGCTGTTTGCCGTCCATTCTTTCCATGGCCCCATGCCATAATTGTCATCTTTACAAAGCCCGCTATTGTAGGAAACTTTACCTTGAACGCTGAAAGGGGTGGAATTTTTGATGTTCACTTTTGGATACGCGGTGGGACCGGGTTTTTCAGAAAACGCGGTTCCAGCCACAAGTAACATGGAAAATGCGATCAAAACCGCCAAAAGGCCCAACTTTTCGATACGCTTCATTGTCTTCTCTCCTTTCAATTTTCTTTGGGGGTCACGGAGAACCGTCGCCCTTCGATTCACCCCGTTTTTTATGTGGCCGCCATTGCCGGCATGCAGATCCTGCTCAAAAAAACAACGGATTGATTATCACCTCCTCGTCTGTCATTTTTGCCTTATAAACAGGTTATAACGACTGTTTTTCATTTCAAAATCGCCTACGCGTTTATCCAGGCATTGCCACTCATACCATTTCATGCTTGGGTTCTTTATTTTACATTCTCCAAGGACTATGGGTGAACTATTGGGTTGCACAACATGTATAAAATAGGTCATGCGGCTCTCACACAAAAAACACGCGCCGCTGGCTTTGGTTTCGGCTTTGATTTGTGCTACGCCCCCGGGGGCGATGTCAAAATGTTTGTTTTTGTTTACGTCATACATGCAATAATGATCTGTAAGTCGTGCTATTACGCGGTAATTGGTTTCATTAGTGATTTTCACTTCAATCATTTTTCCCTGGAGTTGACCTTGTCCATTCTCCGCATACGTGATGCCGGAGGAAATGACCAGTATTGCCGCTGCTACAAAAATTGTTGTCCATTTCATAAGTTTGCCCTCCTGAATATAGATAAAAACGCCTCCCGCCGGTCTGCTCTTTGAGCAGATGACGGCGATCATTTTGCTCGCTTGACCTCGCACGTCTTATCCCCGGTCATCGTAATGTAAGAAGGTCAGCAGTGCAGACAATAAACCGATTTTCTTAATCATTTTTCCCTCCTTCTTAAGTTTTGTTTTGAAATATCTTCGAAGTTGCGGTGAAAATTAGATTCACCAACGTTACCAGTGGCCTCGCGCTGAGAGGGGAGTCAATAGTAACCTTTTAAAGGCTCTACACCGCCGGCATGTCAGTGGTCACAAAAAAACTGACTTTCTCCGTTCCGGAAGTCTACATCCCCCGCAAAGCGTCTATGGGATTGAGCCGGGCGGCCTGGCGGGCGGGGTAGTAGCCGAAGAAAATACCCACGGCGGCCGATACCCCCACCCCCAGGGCGATGGCCGTGCCGGAGATGACAAACTCCCAGTTGGAAAACCGGCACAAAACATAGGACGCGCCCACCCCCAGGCAGATGCCGATCAAACCGCCCACCAGGGACAGCACCAGGGACTCGATGAGAAACTGGCTCTGAATGTCCCCGCGCTGGGCCCCCAGGGCGCGGCGAATGCCGATTTCCACCTTGCGCTCGGACACGGAGACGAGCATGACGTTCATGACGCCCACCCCGCCCACCACCAGGGAGATGGAGCCGATGGCCCCCAAAAGCAGGGTGAACATCTGCATCTGCTTTTGCATGTTGCGGATCAGTTCCTCGGCGCTGGTGATGCGCAGCTTGAGTTTTGGCGTCCGTTCGAGGAAATAGCGCTCCAGCTGGTCGCGTGCGGCATCGCGACTGCCCGCCTGGGCGACCCGTGCGGTAATGGTCAGACTTTCCGGCCGGTTCGGCATGCGCATGGCCGTGGCCAGGGGCATGATGATTCCCTCATTGATGGCAAAAGGCCGGATGCCCCCTTCGTCAACGGTCTTGATGATGCCGATCACCGTGAAGAAACGGCCCGCATAGCGCAGTTCCGCTCCCACGGGATCCGCAATCCCCTTTTGTTTCATAAATTCGGCCACCTGCTCACTGATGACGCAGTAGGGCATTTTCGTGTCCAGGTCTGATATAAAGCGCCCCCCGGTCATGGAGAGCTTGAAAATGTCCTTGAAGGACTCGGTGGCGCCAAGGGCCGGTATGCTGTTTCGGGCGCCCCGAAAGCTCATGTCTTCATGGATCGTGGTATAAGGCGCAAATGCGCTCACGTCCGGACAACAGGCTTTAAGATCCCGTATGTCTTCAGGGAGAATGCCCGTCTGCTTCCCCCGGCTCTCCTGGTCATGATCCTTGGTCACGGTGAGAATATCGGTGCCCATTTCCTTGAACTGGCGCAGGGCCTCATTCTGAACGATGACCCCCACCGAAATCATGGAAATGACCGATCCGATGCCGATGATAATGCCGATAAGCGCCAGGATGGAACGCTGTTTGGCGGTCATCAGGCTGCTCAGCCCTTCCTTTATGTTTTCCTTGAGTATCATCTTTAAAGGGTATGCACCACCCCGTCCACCATGCGCACGGCCCGGCGGCAGCGTTTGGCGATGTCCGGGTCGTGGGTGATGATGATGGCGGTTACGTGCTCATCGGTGTTTAAGGAGACGAACAGGTCAATGATCTCCCTGCTGGTGGCGGTGTCCAGTGCCCCGGTGGGTTCGTCGGCCAGAAGGAGCCTGGGACGTCCGGAAAGGGCCCTGGCAACGGCCACCCGCTGCTGCTGGCCTCCGGAAAGTTCGGTGGGTCTGTGGTCGGCCCGCTCCAGCATCCCCACCCGCTCCAGCATTTCCCGGGCTCTGGCCCGGCGTTCGTCCACGGGTACCCCCCGGTATACCAGCGGAAGGCAGACATTGTCCAGGGCGGTCAGCCGGGGCAGGAGATGAAACTGCTGAAAGGCAAAGCCGATCTCCCGGTTGCGGATGGTGGACAATTCCTTGTCTGAAAGGGACCGGGTCTCGGTATCGCCGAAAATGTAGCGGCCGCTGGTGGGCACATCCAGAAACCCCAGGATGTTCATCAGGGTGGACTTGCCGCAGCCCGAGCCGCCGACGATGGCCAGCAGCTCCCCCGGCGCCACGGTCAGGTTCACGCCCTTCAAGACCTCCAGCTCGGTGCCGCCGATGGTAAATTTCTTATGGACATCCTCGATTCGGATCACCTGGCCCCTCCAGAAGGCATCACAACCTTGTCCCCGGCGGAGAGCCCGGCGGTGATCTCCACCGAATCAAGCGTGGTGAGCCCGGTGGTCACCGCCACCGGCTCGGGTTTTGCGGACCCGTCTCGCACCACATCCACCACGCGTTTGTCCCCTTCCGAACGGACCGCGGACATGGGGACCGTCAGGGCCTCGGGATTTTCATAGACGATCACCCGCAGGTTGGCGGACATGCCCAGCTTGATGATGTCCTGCACCGGGTCGGGCAGTTCATCGATCTTGATGACCACCTCAAAAGAGGGCGCGGAACGGACGTCGCCCGATTTGGCCTGGGCGGAAATGTGCTTGATGTGCCCGTCGAGTGTCACATCGCTGAAGGCATCCCCGGTGACCTTCACCGGCTGGCCGACCGTCACCTTGCGGACATCCACCTCGTCGACCACCGTCTGCACGATCATGCCCTCCAGGTTGGCCACCGCCAGCAGGATATCCCCTTCGGCCGCCGGGGCGTTGACCTCGACGATCTTGGTCTGCTTGTTGTCCCCCTGGGTGGGTTTGATGACGATCCCGTCCACCGGGGCTTTGATTTCGCTCTTGCCCAGCTGCTCTTCCAGCTCTTCCAACTGCTGTTTGGCGTTCTCCATCTCCATTGAGGCGATCTTTTTGTTGTCCCTGCTCCCCTTTTCCCGGACGCTTTCAAGTTCCTCGCCGGCGGATTTCAGGGCGGCCTTCTTGGTGCGCACATCCTCCTCGGCCTGTTCCAGTTCGTTTTTGGAAGCGATGCCTTCCTTGAAAAGCCCGTTTTCATCCTTGAGCTTCGACTGCGCGCGGGCAAGATCGTGTTGCGCCTGCTCGAGGCCACGCCGTGCCTTGGCCATTTCAGCGCTTTTGGTCCAGTCTTTCAGCTTCTCATATTCAGCCCTGGCCTTGATGAATTTGACGCGGGCATCACGAATCTTATTCTCCAGTTCCCGGGTGCTCAGCCGGAGCAGGGTATCGCCGCGTTCGACCCGCTGTCCAAAAGAATAGGTCTTTTCGATTACCTTGCTCCCGAAGGGGCAAACCACCATGACCTCCTCCAGGGGCTCCAGTTTCCCGGACAGGGAGATGGCATTGGACAGGGCCTCCGTCTTTACCGTGACGGTTTGAACGTCCTTAACGGCGTTTTTTTTCGGGTGGGCGATCCTGCTGATGGCCTGGCGCGCGCCCGGTCCCACGGGGGTACTGAACCAGAAATACAGAACCAGCCCCGCAAGCAGGACCAGGACCAGGGCCATGGCCATGGTACGCAACCGGCGACGGCTTTTGAGGGCTTCCTCCAGCTCGCGGTTTTTGGCTTCAAGCGCCCGCATGGTTTCCAGAAGGCGGGAATCCTTTTCTTCTTTTTTCGTCCGCGGCACGTCCGACTCCTTCAGGGGGCCGTTTATGACGGAATCCATGGTTACTCCTTCCCGGCTACCTTCAAAACGTCGGGGCGATGTCGGGAGGGACGGTTGAGATGCCCCCGCCGGTTTGGGTCGTGGTGCTTTCCACCTCCTCCCGAGCCTCCGGCCGGTAGCTGACGAAATCAATTTGCCAGGTGTTCAGCGTGGTTCCCAGGAACTGGTCAAACTCGCTCAATGCGTCAAGGTAATCAATGTACGCCCTCAGTTCGCTGTTTTTGGCGGTGAAGAGGTCGTCTTGAAAAGACACCAATTCGAATGTGGAGGACTTTCCCACCGACATTTTTCTTTTCTGTATCTTGAGCTTTTGTTCGGTCAGTTCCCTGTTGCGCACGGCCAGCGCCACTCGACGCTCCTTGATTTTCAGGGACATAATCTTATCGCGCACGTCCGATGCGATGTCCTCCTTCTGTTTTTTCAAATTGATGGAGGCTGTGCGCAGAGCGGATTTGGCGTTCAACACACTGTAATTCAGATTCCTTCGTTCGTCGCCAAACAGGGGGACCGTCAGTTTGAGACCCACATTCCAGTCCGTTTGGTCGCTGTCGGTGCGGGTCTTGCCGTAACCTGCCTTAAATTCGACATCCGGCAGCCAGTCCCGCTGGGCCCGGAGCAGTTCCAGCTGTGTAGACTCGATGCCCAGGACATTCGTGAGGTAGTTGGGTTTGTTCGCATAGGCGATGGCCAGGCTGCGCTCTTGAGACAGATCGACTTCGGGCAACTTGCGGACATTTTCGGTTGGGATGATCAATATGTCACTGTCCAGGTACAACTGCTTGACCAGCCGGAGCTGGGTTTCCACCAGACTGTTTTTTGCCTCGGCCAGGGCAAGCTCATTCTTGGCGACATCGGCTTCCAGTTGGATAAGATCCGTGGCCGGCATACGCCCGAAATGGACCTTTTTTCTACCGATTTCCAGGTTGTTTTTGGATTGCTCCAGGGAGTTTTCGCTGATCTCCAAACTCTGCCTGGCTGAAAGCAGGCTTCGGTAATCGCTGATGCTCTGGGTAACCTGGTCTATGAGCGTCTCTTTGAGTTTAAGGATGTCCTGCTTGTCCTTAATTTCCGCCTGGATGACAAAGCTCGTGTCATAGTCGATGCCCGCACGCTTCAGAAGAGGCTGGGTGAAATCGACGCGCCATGAGTTCCCCGACCATCGGCTGCTTTCACCGGATGTGTCTGTCGTCCCCATCTGGTTATTCCATGTAAATCCCAGGTTGCCGGCAGTGGGTAACCGCTCCCTTACCGTCGTTTTCGCGTTTGCTGAATCGGTAAGGGTTTTGCTTCCCTCTGTATTACGCCCCCGCTTTTCGGCGGATCCATCCAGGTTGATGTTGGGGATGTACCGGTATGTGGTTTTCGTTGTCAAATCGTATTTCTGCAGCACGCGGTCCAGGTAGGCGATACGGATTTCCACGTTGTCCCTGAGGGTCAGGGCCACACATTCGGCAAGGCTCATTTCCATGACCTTTTTCATCCCCATCTTTCGCGCTTCCTTCATGTAGCTGTTGGTGGAATCGGGGGCGGGGGCCGAGGAAGTTGAAGGGTCCTGCCCGCGGGCCGGCTGAGCGCCCGCGGCAATCAGAATGAACAGTGCAACAGCGCGAAGAAAGGATATCCATGTGCTGGAAATGCAACGGCGAGAATGTTCCAAAGTGAATCCGACCTTCATTGTGAATCCGATTATTCTACCATATTCGCGGTTTCGAGCGGTGATCCGGCGAGGTCACAGGACATTTTTTTTATCAGCGAGTATAGAAATGATTGACTTTCGGGTCAAGGGGAAAGCAAGCACAACACAGGGTGGTTTTGTTCAGTACAATCCCCGTGATCACGGCTGATAAGACATTGCTTTTTTAAGCGGCGAGTATAGGAAAAATCATGTTGTGCGTCAAGGGAGAAGTAACCACAAAATGTTGGTATTGGTTTTGAACGATGCAAGCGGTGGCTGGAGATGGTCGGCAGAGGGACTGGTTTAGGATCACGGATCCTTCAATCGGCGTAGAAACAGGTAGTTTCCGTGCTTTTCCAGGCATAATGGTACAACAAAATCTCAGATTTTTTTGAAAATTATGAGGCATAAACCTCAATGGGGTATTCCGCATCACGATAAAGATAGTCTTCACAGGAAGGCAACTGAGAATCTGAAGTATCAATGTTTATTTTCGGGTCGACGTTTTTGGGCGGCGGCCTGGCCTTACCGTCCCAAAGCCCAAGGTGTCGCAATATCTTCTTTATGATATCCGGACGTTCAATGATGCTGATGACTTTCATTTTAAAAACCTTGTGCCGGAAGATTTCTTCCAGATGTTTGATTTCAAACAACGGCGCCACGCGGAACATACCGTTTCCATAAAAGCAACCGTCCGTGCACAGAACATGGAGGTGGGGATGCCACCCCAGAAAATCTCCGAAAGTGTGAATTGCCACTACCGCCCCTGGAACCGCATCTTCTTCAGACACGGATTCTTTGAAAAATTCCTTCAAAGTTTCCCAGGCACAACGGCTGAGGTCCGAGAGCAGCTTTCTGTCATATAGGAAATACCGGCGTAGTATTTTGGGTATACTGAACACGAAATGACGGTGAGGAACCTCTTTGAGAACTTCCTCACAAAGCCATTCACCGAATTCCACCACACGCTTCTGGTGACAGGATGGGCAGAAATGGCGGCGTTTACATGAAAATGCGAGCAAAAATTCGTGACCGCATTCTTCACATTTCACCCTTGCAAAGCCATTGTGCAGAATACCGCAGTCCAAATAGCGGTAGATAACCTGTTTGATGTACGGTCGGAAATAACCGTATTTCTTTGCGAACTGGTCGTCATAGACCTGTTCCAGATTTTCAAAATTGTCCTCGACACACTGGTAGTATTGTGATTCTTGCGGCCTTCGGGAATGGTAGACAGGGGATGTGTCGGGCAATTTCAATCTCCGTAAAAGAGATTGTAGGGTAACCCAACAAAAAATACTGTAAGTTTTACTGTAAGTCAAGCCTGTTTGCAGCCAAGGCACTGGCTAACAAGCTGAGTAAAGCCACATGCTAAGATTCAAATAGTGTAACGCCAGCCCCCCAAATAACTGGCAAAATACTGTAACGCCAAATCCTCGGATGACCCCGCCGCATTATCCCGCCCAAAAAAAAAGTAAAGGTTACCCCTGTTAATAATCGCACTGAGGCATAGCTATTCTTGTCAGTTGTCAGGGTGCAGGGGGCAGTGTACAGGCATCCTGCCCCCTGCACCCTGACAACTGCACCCTGCTGAACTCATTGTTATGTACGACTTGAGTGGCATTCGAACCTCGGAGAAAACAGAGCCGTGGCAGGAGTTCTCGGACTATGTGGAAGTGTTCGGTATAGAACCTGAGACGAAATGGGGGTCCGTACTTAACGCTCTGCTGTACCGATTCAGCCGGAGGACCCGGTTATTCCTTTTTGGCACGCCATCTCAACACCGATTGGGCAGAGCACAGTTTCGCCCTCCTCAGGGTTCCTGGAGACAACATTCACTCTTCTTTTCTAAATCCCGCCGGCAGCATCCGCTTTTTCCGCCCTTTTTGTACTGACCAATTTGACCATAGCATCATCCGGGTCATTTTTGTGTAATTTTTTACAGAGCTTTGCTTTGTATCCCGATTTCAACAGGTTATCCATGGGCCTCCGACAGCGGTCTTTTGCCGCACAACCCAAAACCAGGAGAATACACATCATGGATAAGCAAATTCGAGAAGAAATCGCTCTGAAACGCCACATGATTATCAGCCCTGTATTGGCTGAGCACCGAAAGGCTCCAAACGACTACTTTCGAATGCAGGCACATTTCGAACATGATTTCGCCTATTCCGGAGTGAAAGAATCGGCCATCTCCACCATGAAATCAAGGTCGGTTATACACTGCACCATCAGCGCTTTTGATTTCAAAAATATCTGCAGGTGTCCTTTTGTATAAAAGGCTCAACAAATGCCTCTTTTCCGAACAAGTTTTGAACCGTCCAGAAGATGAAATCACAGGTTTGGCTGGGTTGTGTTTGCTGCTATCAATCACTCTCCGAGGTCACCCTTAGAAGGGCTGCGGATAAATATGGGTGCTCCAGTCGTAAATAGATGGACCTCTTTCAGCAGTTGGGTGACCTTCAGACTGTCTGATGCGTCAAGAGTGCTTCCTGTCCGGCCAATTCCGCCTTCAACGATGTGTTTTTTGCCTGCAGTTGCTCAAGTGTCCATCCAGGCACCGTCACATCATCGCGAACCTCCCCGGTCCTGAAATCAACGATATTGATCTGTTCCACAGGATCCGCCGCCAGATAATAAAGTTCCCATTCATCCGTTTCAACGCCATTCGGGTCTACGTACCGGACGATCTTCCATTCGCCGGTGCACAGCGCCCTGACGTTGTTGGGCTGCAAAACAGGCCCGGACGTCAGCGGAATGCCCTTGCTCCTCTCGTATTCCACGTTGCCCAAAAAGGTATGGTATTCCTTTAGTGTCTCTTCATCAGAATTGAAGCCGAGTTCCGTGACCATATCGTTGCTCATGTAAAAGACCCCGGGACGTGGATTTCCATCCGGGCCGGGGATGCCCCCCGTCTTCTCCCCCTTGACAAAAGGCGCCAGGTCGGCACCAACCAAGTCTTCCACCCCCTGGTGATCTTTCATGGCGGCCTTTGCCGCAGCCACATCCGCTTCATCAAAGCCTGCCAGACCCAGCAATGTGGGCGCAAGATCGATGGAGCTTGTGGGCTGAATAATCTCTCGCAGTTGGATTTTGCTGGGATTGACCAGGGGGGACGAAATAACCATCGGCACCCTGGTTATTTCTTCATAGGCGGAATGCCACTTCTGAATCATCCCCCCATGGGCCCCGGTCATGTCTCCGTGATCGGAGAGGAAGACAATGATGGTGTTCTCAGTTAAACCGTTGTCATCGAGGGCCTGAAGCATCTTGCGGATGCGGAGGTCCACCTGGTAGTGAAGATACGTATAAAATTCGTTATACGCCAGGGACCAGGCGGATGAATATTCCCCCTGGAGTTGAAATGGGAGGGGTAAAGGAAAAAGAAGCTCCTTGAGGCCGAGCTTTGCTTTCAAACCGAGGCCCCACTTGAGTGAGTAGTCATACTGGCAGCGGGGCTTTTCTGTCAGTTTCTCGTCAAACGTCGGCGGCAGAGCGCAGGTGCTCTGGGGAAAATCATCCGGGTTCAGGGGGACAACGAGTCCTTTGCGTTCCATATCCGGATCCGGGTCCGGCAGACTATTTTCACCTTGATCCGGGTTGGGGGGCGGCGGCGGATAATCGACCCAGGGAACAACGCCTTGATCACTGGGCATTTGCCACTTGACCGGCCAGGCGCTGCAGTCATGGGGATTGACCAGCGACCCAACGGCAAACCAGGGTCGGCCGCCGGGCATTGCTCCCTTGTCTGAGAGGAACGCCTCGACATCTTCCATAAATCCCACGTCGCGATATACCCCGAGATTGTATACATCTGACCCATGGGGCTCAGGATAGGATTTCTCCCAGTCGGAAAATCCCCAGGGATCAAGATAGTCAGGGGCCTTCGGGTCTGATACATGCCACTTCCCAAAATAATGGGTCTCATACCCAAGCGCACGGAACCAATCGCCAATGGTGGGAATGCCGGCGGGATCCAGCCATGTGACATTGTCGGGTTCCTTAAACAGACCTGTCGTTTGATAGACCCCAGTATTGTATTGCCCGGTCATGATACAGGCCCTGCTGGGAACACAGGCCGAAGCGGCGGTGTAATGGTTCCTGAGTACAACGCCATGTTCCCGCAACCGGAGAAAACCGGGGAAAAACTTCATATAGGGATTATCCGGCGAAATATCCCGAAAACCGAAAATCTCTTTCAGACCGTCCACCATACCCTGATCCGAGTCGTATCCCGGCGGTGGGGTCTGCAACTGGTCCACCATGATCAGCAATAGGTTCGGATGTGAAGGTGCTGTAGCGCCGTTATTATCCGAACACCCCGATCCCGTGCCGAACCCGGCAGCCCCGCTCAACAACGCGGCGGCCAGGGCCTTGGGTGGAAGACTCAGGAATTCCCTGCGTGACATTGCCATTGCGTATCTCCTGGAAAAGGGGGAGCAGTAACATTTTTACTTCAGTATTGCATTGGAGCAGAAAAAATCAACAAAATAATTCCCATTCAGATGCGCCGTCTGGAGAAGCAAGTCCCTGAACCAAGACGGCATTTCGTTTTATTTGACCCCATCAGGACAGCCATGATAACCTGTCTTAACCGACTAAGAAACATGTAACCACTTAGGACCCCTTTAAGGAAACGCCCTTTGACAGCCATAACAGGGAAAACCGAGCCAAAACAACCCATCTGTGTCGAAGACGGCACACGCCGGTACACCTTTGAACTGATGGCAAAACCGGCGGGCCCCAGTTGCAACCTCCGTTGCAGGTATTGCTTTTACCTGGAAAAGAAGGCGTTTTTTTCGGGAAATAACTTCCGCATGTCGAATGCGGTGTTGGAGGCCTACATTTGGAAATATATCGCTTCCCAGCCTGGACCGTCCGTTGGATTCGCCTGGCAGGGCGGAGAGCCCACATTGATGGGGATTGATTTTTTCCGTCGCGCACTGGATCTTCAGAAGAAATATAGTTTTGGAAAAACCATTTCAAATGCGCTTCAAACCAACGGGACCCTTTTGGACCCGTCGTGGTGCGATTTTCTCGGTCGGAACAATTTCCTGGTGGGATTGAGCATGGACGGACCCGCGACCGTTCATGATCGCTACCGCCATGATAAGGCTGGAAGGCCCACCCACCAAACCGTGTTCAGGTCATTGAAATTATTGCAGCAATATGGCGTGGAAACCAATATCCTTGCCACTGTGAACAGAGAAAGCGCTTGCCGTCCGCTTGAAGTGTACCAATTTTTCAAGGAACTTGGGGTGCGGTTTATCCAATTCATCCCCATCGTTGAGAGAATAGC
Source organism: Desulfatiglandales bacterium (assembly GCA_963662465.1). Taxonomy (GTDB): domain Bacteria; phylum Desulfobacterota; class DSM-4660; order Desulfatiglandales; family Desulfatiglandaceae; genus NaphS2. Next base: position 4,162,906 of record OY759599.1, on the reverse strand, counting down.
CGATGCAGAGGTGGAGAATCCGGTGAGTCCATTGGCGGGGCCGCCCTCTTTGGGCTGGGAGGAAGAATCGCGCAGTGTGACGGACTGGAGCGTAAGATCTGAGGATTATGGAGAGTTTCTTTGGCGGATTTTCAATGAATGGGTCAGAAATGACGTAGGTGATATATTTATCATGAACTTTGAATGGACTCTGGCCGCCTGGGCCGGCGTGGGGGCAGGTGTGTGCACCCTGTCTCCCCGTTGCGGCAGAAACCTCATCATTGAACATAACGGCGACATATTTTCCTGCGACCATTTCATGTACCCTGCATACCGACTTGGAAACATCCTTGAAGATGACCTCCCCGGTATGGTCTTCTCTGACAGGCAGATGGCATTCGGCGCATCAAAGGAAACAGGACTCCCCGCATACTGTCGTAGGTGCGATGTTCTTTTTGCCTGTCGGGGCGGATGCCCAAAGCACCGCTTTGCCAGGTCCCCTGAAGGGGAACCGGGACTCAACTACCTTTGCACAGGGCTTAAGAGATTCTATCTCCGCGTCAATCCCTATATGAAACAAATGATGGATCTCATTCGCAAACGCATTCCCGTGAAGAACGTTATGGAATCGGCAAGAGATCCCGCGGTATGTGATCGCTGAATTTGATGAACTCTGATTTGTCTGATGCGTGATAAACCATGTACGTGGCCAGGATGCTGGTTTTCTGAGCCGATTTTGTGGAATGGCACTAAACGTCATTTGTTCACAAAAAAAGTGAACAAGGTCACTTTAAGGCACGCGCACTACCCGGATTTACTTGGGAAAGGTGCCTGATACCGAGGCTATGAGATGGATTGACAACATCTTGACAAAACTACCAACGCGCCGTAAAAAAAATCGCCGCTCAGGATCATTTTTGAGATCATAGATTTCTAATAGCCAACCCCTATATCTTGTGGTTGTCAAGTTTTCGATTTGATTACAGATTAATAGCGGAATCGTTCAGAGACCATCGAACGCAAAACTTTAAAATGCGCTTCCCATGTCCAGAGATGCTCAATACAGGCTTGCCGGTATAATAAGTATAGAACACTCAAGGTTTTTGCAAGGGTATCGTTGCAACTGAGGATTGTGTTTTCACAGCCTCCTCTAAGAAGGATTGTCACACTCCTTTGGTTTGCTTTCCGCCGGGAGATAAACGCTTATCGTGGTCCCGGCGCCAAGCGATGATTTGACTGCAATGTGCCCCCCGTGTTTCTTTACAATGGCATAAGCTGTTGCCAGACCAAGACCCATTCCTTACTGAGTCCCCTTGGCTTTGGTGGAAAAATAGGGTTCAAAAATCTTTTCCAGGTGTTCTTCCGAAATACCCAGCCCCTGATCTTCAATGGATATGCCCACATAATCACCTGGATTGAGGGGCAGACCTGGAGATTGATCATCATCTCCAATTTTAAGATTTTCCGCTGTTATGGTGAGTTTCCCTCCATCGGGCATGGTTTCAACCGCATTGGTCACCACGTTTCTGAAAACGGCTCCCATTTTATAAGGATCGCGGGGAACTTCCCACAGGTCCCCGGAAATCAATTGGTAAACTGAAATGGTTCCGCGGACGGGTATGCCGTCCAAAGCACTTTTCAATAGTTCTTTCAAGGAGCCCACTTCCTTTTCCCGCAGTGCCCTTTCCGTTTGCTCATGTTTTGCGATTTGTCTATGGAGCTCACGGTTGGTTCGACCAAGGCGTTCACGGGCATCTTTGAGTTTGATTTCGAGATTCCTTCTGTGCAGTGCAATTTCGATAACCCCTCTGAGTTCCTCTTTTTCAAAGGGCTTCATCACATAACCGAAGGGTTCCACTTTCACGGCACGGTCTATATATTCCGGGTCATCGAAACCGGGAAACAATATGAATTAAGGTATATGTAGGAAAATGAGCAGAAAGAGGAAACTCATTGAGATTTTTTTTATGAAATTTGTCTAAACACTCCCCCAATGAGGACGCTCTAAAATGACAGATCCAAATCCTCTTAATATCAAGCGAGAAGGAAAGAGGACGCACACCGCAAGAGCCTGGAGAAACAACTTCAACAGGCTCAGAAATTGGAATCCGTTGGGCGGCTGGCCGGAGGTGTGGCCCATGACTTCAACAACCAACTGAGTGCCATTTTGGGGTATACTCAAATGAGCCTTGAAGAGTTGGAAAAGTCAGATCCTTGATATGACAATCTGCAAGAGGTCTTAAACGCCGCCAAACGTTCCGCGAATATTGTACGACAGGGCTGGGCCTTTCAACAGTATACGGTATTGTTAAACAAAACCATGGGTTTATAAACGCCTACAGCGAACCGGGCGAGGGAACGGTTTTTAAAATTTATCTCCCCCGTCACAAAGGAGAGGTTGAAACAGAAATCTCAATGACTGATGAAGAGATGCCTTCGGGTAAAGGCGAAACCATTCTGATTGTTGAAGATGACGGGGCCGTATTAAAGATGAGTGAACAAACTCTGAAAAACTCGGATATCGGGTTCTGGCAACTCAAAGCCCGAATGACGCCTTAAATATGGCTGCTGAATACGGTGACCGGATTCATCTTCTCGTAACCGATGTGATTATGCCTGAAATGAATGGAAAGCAACTTGCTGAGAAAATCGAAAGACTCCTGCCGGAAATCAAAATAATTTACATGTCCGGCTACACGGCAAATACCATTGCTCATCATGGAATATTGGATGAAGGTATCAACTTTATTGAAAAACCTCTGACAACTTATACACCGTCACGCAAGATCAGGGAGGTTTTGGATAAAATCTAATTAAGCGAAAATGAAGTTTATCTGGGTTCCATCGCATTCCGGATTGAAAAAATGCATCTGCAGGCGGTCCGCAGCTCGACAAGTAACTTAACTCACCATGTGAAAAATCTTCGCGAGCCGGGCACGATAATGTAGAGCCCTTACAAATGTGGGGATGAGCATGAAAATCATGCCTCCGATTCCGAATGACAAGGCAACGTTCTTACAAGTCATTAGCCCATCCCCGGCCCATTTTGTTAGAAAGTAGACCCCACCTGGTAGGTACAGCAATGTGGCTGTCACTACACCCGGAGAATATTCACGACCCAGGATTGTACTCGAAATATGCAGGAATGCGTTGGAAAGGATCCACATGACCGCGGACATTCCAACCCACAGATACTTTGCCGGGTCTATATAATACAAATAGCAGGCGGCGGCCACGCAGACGAGATAGATGAAGTTTCCGATCAGATTTTGCTTCCAGTCGAAGCGTCCGAAATATCGATCCGCCCATGGAACAAAGCCGAAAGAAAACTCTTCCACCATATGAATGCCGTAAAACAGACAAACGAAAAAGATGACGCCGGAGTGGTTATCGAGACTGACTTCGCTCATGATCCTGACCCATCCTGAAAAATGTCAATACCCGTTGCCACAATAGGTATTATCCCCGGATTTTATGAGTGTCGATTCATCCAGCTGCGCGATCGGCGTCGCGTATTTCGCGGGATTCAAGGGGGAATAGAAATTCTGGGACGGCTGGAACGTGTAATCGGAAACTTGCCCCATCAATTGCGTAATGCCGGACTTCTTGACCCGAAGCACCATAAGATCGGTGGCCCAGATAATATCTGTTCCCAAGACAGGATAGTCAACCATGGGAAAGTGGTTTTTCACACTCTGGAGGGCACATTCCACGGTATCGTCGGCAACGGGAAAATGGGCCAGAACAGAGAGCTTTGGTTTTGGATCGATCCGGGTCAGCAGGTAACCGAAAGCGCCCTGTGGCGTATGGGAACTCTCTTCGATATCTGAGGCTGCCTTCAAGGCCTGGTCGAAAATCGGATTGGTTCCGGGGGGTGGCGGATAGGGCAAGCCCAGATTTTTCATGGCCATTACCTCGGGAGGCATGATCATCTCATGAATGAACACGTCCACTCCCCGCGGAATTCCGGTGTCTGGATCGGGATTTTTCGCTTGAGCGATACAATTGGTTTCCGGCCTTGTATCACTGGTATAGATCATCGTAAGGCCGTTCCACTCCAGTTTGAACCCGACGGCGCCCTGGCGGGCGTGTATGACCGGGAAATGGGTGATTTTGACTTTGGTTGTGGGATTATCATAGGCAACGCCCCCGACTGTCCGCCAGGGAAGTTCAATGGGCACCAGGGCGTAGCCGTCGTTGGCCGGATCATCCCCGACGGGGATGGGTTCATGGGGCAGGCCCCAGTCGGTTTGGGAGGGAACGGGGTAGCCGGCCCAGGCCGTCGGAAGAAAGCTGAAGCTTTCGCTGTGCCAGCGCATCGCTTCCCGGAAATGCCGACAAAACGCGATCACCCCATCGTCATAGTATTCGGGGGAAGCGGTCGGGTTGGGGACTTCCGAGTTGCCGTGGGAGAAGACATACAGCGGAAACTTGCGATCGACCGAAGGCCCGAAGCAGTACAGGGAAGGCAAATCGCCCATGTGGTCCCCATGAAGGTGTGAAATGAAGACCTTGTTCATTCTGCTCGGGCTGATCCCCAGTGCATTGTAGTTGGTGATGGAGCCCGGACCAATATCGAAAACAAACGAGTCCGTGGCATGTCCGAACCCGCCGCCGTCGTTTTCGACCCAGGGGCCGATTTCCACGAAAATGCTCATCATTTCCTGGGCCCTGCGGGTGGGTGGAAAGGCTGAGCCCAAAAACGTGATTCGCATCTCATCGGAACCCAGATCTTTTTGCATATCGGGCGTAAATATGGCGCCCGTTTTAATCAAATCCGCGGCATACTCGTAGGCAGCGGTGGGAATCCCGTTGGGGTATCCACAGGCGTTGTCCGGGCAGACCTGCTGCGCTGTTGCGGACGAGCCTCCGCTGCATCCGACGGCGAATCGGCCGAGCGCCAGTCCGCCCAGTCCCAGCCCCGATGCCTTCAACATTTGACGCCGCGTCATTCCCCGCCAAGCTGTTGTTTTACTAAGTTGCTGCTGCATTGCAGTGTCCTCCATGAATAAGACATATTCTTCTTCGATCATTCATTCGAGAGCCGGCAGTGTGCTCCGAGCTCTTTGCAAACCCGCAAAATGCCGTTCACGGCATAATCCGTGTCCCGGCTCCCGTTATTCCCCGAGGAAACAACCAGAATCCGGGCAAGATCTTCCTGAAGGCATGCCACCTTTAGGGTAATGGCGAAACCGTTGTGTTTAAAAGAAATAGTGCGTGATGTTTTTTCGATTGCAATGATCTCATTTGCGGGGTTTTCGCGGATGATCCTTTCCGCTACCGTGAAAACCCGATTCGCATCAGCCTCCAGGAGAACCGAAGCCGTATCGTGTCCATGGAACTGGTCGGTAATGCGAGAGACAAGGCCCAGCGCTTTTCTGGCCAAAAAGACCGCCTGTCCCGGCACCATTGATGGAAAAGCCAACAAAATGATCAAACCGACAAGAATTCCCCTTGTTTTTATCAACATACCCATTCTCCAAATTTAATGATATCGTCAATCCCCGTCCATACCCCTTCCCGAACGGATGCACCCTGTTGGGTTTTATGGATAAGGAAAATATCAAGACCCACAAGATCTGGGGTTTTTATTGCCATTAACGTTCACGGTTGCTGGTTTACAGTTGCCGGTTCACGGTTTTTCAATGAATTATGGGTTTCCTTCATACAGATTTACACTTTCTTGATGAATGGTTTTTTCAATTTTAATGAAGGATGTGGAATTATGTTGGGATTGATAACCGCAATTTTTTAAATCTTCACAAAAGGACCGCATAATCTTCCGTTATCCTCTGTTTTCAACCGTAAACCGTCAACCGTAAACCGTCAACCGTAAACCGTGAACGGTTACCAAAATTCTTTGTTCTGCATATCAGATCCTGCCCTTCCGTAGATTACCCTGATTACGTAATTACCATAACCCGATGACTATGGCCAAACAGGGCGATGACTGCAAATTCGCTCGATTTTCGATCATATGGGGTTCCCGCAACATCGGAATAAAACCCCTTAACGGAAAAACCAGCCTCTATAAACTCCCTCTCGAGATCCTCGGGCGCAAAATGCTGTAACGTAACCAGTTATACACCTGTCTGGTTCGTTCAGACTCGATAATTGTGTACTTGTCCACTATTACCTTCTCTTTATCGTATTTGAAGGTATTTAGAAAGTCATAATACTTGTTCGGTGACCAAAAGCCGTTGAGTTGATTCATTTCATAAGTCGCGACTTCTTCCCTTTGTTCGAATGCCGATAGGGAGTACACATCAAGAAGGACCGAACCTCTCGGTTTCAGAATCTTACGGAATTTGCGCAGCACATTTCTTTGTGCTGGGCTGAGGGCGCAGAAATCACACATAATCATCAGCACAAGGTCGAACCGAAAGGATATAATTTGTTGTGATGACACGGGTTTGATCTTTATACCATTGCTGCATCAACCCCTTGGCATCTTGATGAAACGGCTCAGTTCGGACAAAATAATTGGCCCAACCGGAAGTATCAGCGAAAACCTCATTCATGAGCATTCCTCAATTCTTGTCCGATATAAAAGTCATGATTTGAGAGCTAATATCTTTTGATAGAAGTAGACTCCGCTGCCGATGTTTACTTAAGCGATATTTTCTGGACCAAAAATTGCCCGTAATCAGATGATGACTTCACGGGAAAATGATGTTGGCTGCAATTTTTGGTCTAGAAAATGTTCGACTTGAACGGCTGGTTGAAGTTCTAAACGGTATGCCCACGCTCGAAAGCCCATGATTCTTGACCATGGTTGAACAGCATTGGCCTGAAAATCCTTTATTGCTGTCTTGGATTGCTGCCTGCGCCTGAGATAATTTCACTTATCAGGGCCATTACCTTTCGACCGTCTTTCCGGTCTTTTATTCCTTGAAAACCGGGTGTATCATCTATCACACTAAAGTCACCCCGCATTGTCCGAGCCAGAGCGTTATCACTGCTTGCCAACTCACAAAAACGTCGTCCCGCGTACTTCAAGCCCCGGGACAGTGAACCGGAAGGTATATACGCACGCATCGGATAACCCATAGCCGCGATAACATCTTTTATTGTATCTCCCATACCGTATAGCATCTGGAACTCAAAGGAGGACTTATCAATATGATGCAGGTCCGCAATCGCCATGACATGAGCCTGGGAACGAATGTTGTGGGTAGCAAAGGCCGATTCTATCACATCTCGATTCTGAAGCATGAAGTCGCATATGGCTTCATAATTCGCGTCAGTTGAAGGTTTATGATCCCATACAGGGCATTTTATTCCTTTTTTTTCGGCCAGTTCTCTTTCATGTTGGAGATAGGCTCCTTTGACAAGCCTGATGGGAACCCGAAAGCCCTGGCCGGCGGCCCATACGCCAAGGTTTCGTACATCTTGCGCTGCGTCCCTGAGATATGCCTGAATCACCACGCCCAGACGCACACGGCCGTTGTTATCCACGGCAAGGCTTTTATTTTGTTCTACAATTTCCCTGAACAGTTTCAAGGTCAGCGCCTTGTACAGGTATTCTTCCATATCAATTCTGATAAATACACGCCTGTCTTGAACCTTAGCGGCAGCCCGGAGCATTTCTACAATGGCTTTTTTGATTTCCTTCTGTTTGGCAATGGCGTCTCCGTCAGTGCCCACAGCCGCATCAAGGTCGTATACCAGGGCCGAGAGCTTGAGAGACATACATAGCTCATTTATTTCTTCAGCCTTTGCAAACTGCATAATAAGAGACCGATAATATTCCTGATATGCGATTGCGTCTTTAAGAGAAAGGGAAGCATCGCCAACATTATCAAGCGAAACGGAAAAACCCTGGTTATGAAGATTAGCGATAAACCTGAAAAGTCTCTGGAATTCCTGCTGTGTTTCTTCAGACGTTCCCTGGGTCTCAACAGGAAAAAGAAAAGGTTCACTCATCCAGCGGACCACCGGCATAACAAAGAACAGACAGGTACGGGCCGTCTTGCTGTCACCCAGTTTTTCAAGTGTCCAACTGCTCATGTTTGCCATTGGTCCAAGCATGGAAAAATTGATAAAGCGCTTACGAAGGGAATCCGAAAATTCCGGCTTATTGTTTTTAAGTCTTTTTTTAAGACGAGTCTCTATCTGTTCAAGATATTGGCCTGTTCTGCTTTCCAGGGCGCTATTCCGGCTTAAAGAAACATCTCTGTCTGCCGCGGCCGCAGCTGATAATAGAAACAGAATAAAAACAGCAAGTATCAGGTAGCAAAGGATGAATGAGGAAAGATGGCGTTTTTTCATGGGAAAAAATTCATACCTGGATTAATGCGGCAAGCCGAAGTGCTATTAAATTTTCCGGCTTTCCGCCGAAGATTTATTCTTGTTCGGGCCTTGTCAAACACATCATTGGTCGAATATCCCTTCCCAACTCCAATATTATATTCTGTCAATGCTCTGAGATCCCCATTGAAAATAATTTCTTTTCTGCTTTTCCGTTTAATAAAGCCTGTATGAATGATGACCAAAGGCATGGGATACAGGAACCATTCTGTTCTTTCTTAATCTCATTTCACATCTCCGTATCCTTGAGCCTCTTAAAGTGGACAGTGTTAGGGATAGGGTGCTTAAGCACAGTTCCCTGCCATATTATCCTTATCCAATACTTCCCGTATCTTGGCACCAAGCTCTTGCCTTGAGAACGGTTTCTGGATGAAATTTACGCCTTCGTCCAAAACACCGTGATGGGCAATCACATTGGCGGTGTAACCGGACATGAACAGGCGCTTGAGATTTGGATAAATTGAGAGGATGTTCCCGGCCAGGTCCCGTCCGTTCATTTCAGGCATGACCACGTCGGTCATGAGCAGGTGGATCTCACCGACATTTTCCCGGGCAAGGCGAATGGCGTCCCCCGGTGTCTCGGCAGCCAGCACCTGATAGCCAAACCTTTCGAGTATCATTTTCGTCATTGCCAGGATCGCCGGCTCGTCTTCCACCAGGAGGATCTTCTCGTGGCCGCGACCGGCTGATTTCAGAGTTACTTCCGCCTTCAAGAAGTTCCCCTTGGTCCGGTGCCGCGGAACGTAAATTTTGAAGGTCGTCCCCTGGCCCGGTTCGCTGTACACATTAACAAAGCCATTGTTTTGCCTGGTCACTCCGTATACCGTGGCCAATCCCAGACCCGTCCCCCTTCCGATTTCCTTTGTGGTGAAAAAAGGTTCAAAGATTTTGTCCAGGGTCTCGGTATCCATGCCACAGCCGTCGTCGCTGACGGTCAGGAACACATATTCACCCGGCAAAAATCCCGGATGATCGGCGCAGTACTCCATATCGAGGTCAGCGTTGCCGGTTTCGATGGTCACTTTGCCCACATCCGCAATGGCGTCCCGGGCGTTGACGCAAAGGTTGGCGAGGATCTGGTCGATTTGACCGGGGTCCATCTTCACCGGCCAGACTTCCTGGCCCGGTATCCATGCCAGGTCGATATCCTCCCCGATGAGGCGTTTCAACATACTGATCATATCTGCCACGGTCTTGTTAAAATCGAGCACCCTGGGGGAAACGGTCTGTTTGCGGGCAAACGCCAGGAGCTGACGGGTCAGGTTGGCTGAACGCTCACCGGCTTTTTTGATCTCCGCCAGATGTGCGTACAGCGGTTGCGCCGGGTCCACTTGGTCCTGCGCCATCTCCACATGGCCGATGATCAAACTCAGCATGTTATTGAAATCGTGGGCCACACCCCCTGCCAGACGACCCACGGCTTCCATCTTCTGGGCCTGGCGCAGGCTTGCTTCAAGCCTCGCCCTTTCCTTCTCCGCGCGCTTGTTTTCAGTGATATCTCGAAACTCTACAACTCTGACATCTTTTCCCTTGTAGGGAATGTTTCTGGCCCCCAGCCGAAGCGGGTATAATTCCCCGTTTTTGCGAACACCTTCCACCTCATATGGTTTTTCATAACCGGCTTTGATGTTCCGCATTACCGTTTCCCGGGTATCATCGGAAATCAAATACAAGCCATTCATCCCGATCAGTTCACTGTATTCATAGCCGGTTATTTCCGACAAACCCTTGTTGCACTCCAGGATGAGACCCTTGTCATGGATGGCAATGCCTCCGAAGGAAGCATTGTGGAGCGCTTTGAAACGCGCTTCGCTGTCTTTGAGGTCCAACTCGGACTTTTTCTGACGGGTGATGTCATAATTGATCCCGGTCATGTGAACCGGATCGCCCTGCCTGTCGCGAGAGACGGTGGCATGGGCTTTTATATGGCGCACTTCGCCATCCGGCCGGACAATTCGGAACTCGGTATTAAATTCCTTTTCCCCTGACAAGGCCTGCGCCACCTCTTGACTGCTTCGCGCCAGATCATCGGGGTGAATACCGGCCTGCCAGGCTTTATAGGTACCGCTAAAGTCCTCCCGGATGATACCGTAGAGCCGAAACATCCAATCGTCCCATTCCAAACGGTTTTCTTTGATATTCAAATCCCAGACGCCAAAATGCGCGGAATCCGCTGCCAGACGCATTTTTTTATTGGCCATAATGACCGATTGCTGCGCCTGTTTTATTTCGGTTATCTCCACAAAATTGATGATGACCTGTTCAATTTCCCCTGTGTCATTGAGTACCGGGAATCCATTAACCAGCACCCAGGAGATATCTCCAATGGAAGGGCGTACAACCCCTACGATCTGATTATGCAGGGTCTTTTGTGTGGATAAAACGTAATTGACCGGATACTCGTCTAAGGGCATATCACTGCCGTCGTCGCGCAGAAACTTCCAGTTGGGTTCGATCGCTTCTTTCCCGATTATCTGATCCTCTGATAGTCCGAGGATTCTGCAGGCGCTCTGATTTGCGATCATGATTGAAGTGTCAGGCGCATGAACAACGACACCGGCATTCAGATTGTTCAACAGATTTCTGTACGTTTCTTCGCTCTGCCTCTTTTTGGCCTCCATCCGCCGGTAGTCGCTGATGTCCTGGATCACGCCGACCACCTTCACAGGCTTTCCATCCCCATCACAAACCAGATCCGCCATTGAATGAATATGGGTCAATCCTTTCCCGGTTTTGGGGTTGATATGGAATTCAATGTCATAGGTATGGTTTTGGTTTATCAGGTCCGCAAGGGCCTGGTTCACTCTTTTCGCATCAATGATATGGCTTTCGACTTCATGGAGGGGAAGAAAATCAGACGTCCGCTCAATACCATAGATACGGAATGCCTCTTCCGATCCCCAAATTTTACCGGTATAAATGTCGTATTCCCAGTTACCGACCTTTGCCATTGCCTGCGCTTTTTTCAGGCGGGTTTCGCTGATCTGAACCGCACGTTCCGCGGCCAACCGATCGGTAATATCCTGTAGCGTAACAAATACCTGATACGGCTTTTCCCCCACATTGTGGAATTGTGGAATGGCATTAACCAGAAGCCATCGATATGTTTTTAGGCGTATGTTATAAACACCAACGGTAACATCTCGAACCGGTTTGCCGGTTTGCAATGCCACCATTGAAGGATGTTTGTCTCCGGGCAGAGCCGTGCCATCTTCTTCAATTACCTTCCATTGGGGATCCAATGATGTTTTTCCCATGAATTGGTCGGAAGTCAACCCAAACATTTCAAGAGCGGCATTGTTGTAATCGAGCAAAAAGCCATCCGCCCTTTGATAGAAAACACCTTGTGCCATGTTTTTAAAAAGAGTCCGATATCTTTCTTCACTCACCCGCAAGGATCTATCGGCCTCTTTGAGGTCGGTAATGTCACGCAGGAAACAAACGCATTGTCCTCCTTCTTCGGGACGAAATTGAATGCTGATTTCAACCTCAAAAATTGTTCCGTTTTTGCGGCGATGCCTGGATTCAAATCGGTCCGACCCCTTCAGAATAACCTTTTGCATATGTTCGGCCACAAGTTCGGACGTTTCGACAATCTCCAGGTCCGGAATACGCATGGCCAGTAATTCTTCTTCACTGTAGCCACTCATCTTGCAGTAGGCATCATTGACTTCAAGCAGTCGACCTGAAACGTCCGTTAGCCAATATCCATCCATTGCAGTTTTCAGGATGGACCTGTGTCGTTTATCCGTTTCTTCAATTTTTTTCCGGGTTTCAATTTCTTTCAGTTTTTTTAGACCGCTTTCGGAGATGACGGCAATCAATCCTTCAATAAAAGACAGATAGTTGTCCAGCTGCTCCTGCGTCCAGATCGGTACTTTTCTAACGGCCTCAAGATAGGCAGCTTCGTCAAACCCATATTTCTCGGCCTGAGTTCTGAAAAAATCCATATCAGGCGCTTCTAGAAAAAACTGACCGGTAAAGAAATTGCCATAATGGATGCCGTCAATAACGATCGGTGTGGCATTATCCACCAAACCGTGTGGACATCGGTAACTCACAGCAAGGTTCGCCTCATTCAAATGACTTAAAATGTATTGGTCGCTTTTAATACAATGCTGTTCACTCTCCTTATTTTTTCTATGGAACTTTGCGCAAAGGTCCTGCCAGGCAGTGGCTGTCAGTATGTTGCCGTCGTTATCAACGATGGATGATGGAAAGGCGTAAATTTTATTCAACCGGTCTTGCAGGTTTTGAAAATGTTCCATGTCAATCAGATCTTGCAGCCTGTATTCCATCTTAAAACTCCGAGTAGATGCATCTATTCCCATGTCCAAGAATCGACCCTTCCGTTCCGACGGTTATTATAGGAATTGTTTGTTAAAAAAAGCAATTTGTAATTCCATTGCTGTAACTTGTTTCCAAATTATTCTTCGCTTGCGTCAGTTGCCAGCGCTCCCCGTTGGCTCGATGATATCCGTGAATACGGCCTTTGTTCAGGGCGCTGATCAAAGTCTCGGCATTCAAGCGGTTGATGGGTTCGCTGAAAATGGCTGTCAGAATGAAGTCGGGATGGGACCAGCGGGGGGGGCCGGTCACCGACGAACCGGAGAACGGAAAATTGTTCTTGTCATGGGATTCGATTTTCCGTGCTGCGGGGGAGTCCGTTCCGGGGGTAAAATCATTGATCTCCCCCGCAACGCCTGCCCTAAAAGCAGACGGAGCGTGACATCATAACAGCGTCAATGATCATGGGAGTTGAGGACTTTCCTGATATATTCAAGGAACTCTTTCACGGCCGATGCAGGCGTATCGGCTAAATGACTCGGCAGAACATTCTGCTCATCGCCATCATGAAAGTGCTTTGGAAAGGTGCTTATTTCAGGGTGATCGGGGGCATTATCATGGCGATGAATCAACCCCCTTTTGGCGCTTTGCTCCCAGTGAAAAGAATATTTTCCTGTTTCACTGAGCCAGATAGCCATAAATGTTTGATCTTTGAAATGGAGACGTAGTTTGGATGATCCGGGATGACGTCACAATGTCCGGGAATTCGGAATGGGCAATCTTCTCAATCAGTTCGTACTGGTTCAGCATGGTCCCATTCCCGTTTGACAATCGCCTTCAACTGGAGAATATGCTTTTCAGAATTCTCCAAGGTGATGAGGTCCTCCCACGCAGGGTGACTATGGATGGCCTTATTTTGTATCTTCTCTTCCAGGTCCTCCCTGGAGGCAACAAGATATTTTTCCCGGATATCGGCTATGTCCAATTCGGCCAAACGGATCTCCCTTTCTAAGAACGCCTTAATTCCCATGCGGATGATGATGTCCGGAGGAATATTCAGCGTTTCAGATACATTATCGAGTAAAGAATGCATTTTCTTGGCTCCATGATGGAAAGGGCGCGATTCGGATTTGAATTTTGCACACAAAGATACCTCAAAGTGTTTTTGTGGTCAAGCATGCCGGGGTGATTTTGGATTACGGACACCTTGTCGCCAAACAACCCGAGGATTCCCGTGCTCTGCCACTCTGCGGCTACCCGACCCATAAAGTACTCTATGCCGCTGTAAGGATGGTTGCCCAACGCCTTTATATCAGATACCAATTTTGCCCGAAGCGGGTTCAAATGCACATAGCGCGTCAGTTCCAATAGATATGAATCTTCCCGGCAAATGAAAAAAAAACGCAACTTATAATCTGACGAACGTCTTTTATGTTGCAGTGCTGCCGAAAAGTCAGTTTCCGCTTTATTCAGTTCCGGTTCTCTCTGCTCAATACGCTTTTTCAGGGATTCAACATGGGTCTTCGCCGTTGTCAGTTTTTGCTGAAGCTCGATGTCGTTCAGGTCTCTGGCTTTCTTTTCGGTTCCCTCTGAGCATTCGCATTCCGTTTTGGTCGAATAATCTGCAGCTTCTTGCCGAAATCATAGGTGACGTTAAGCGGTATGGTGAATACACGCCGCCGCTCATTGCCGGGCAGTCCTTCATCTTTTCTTTGAGGCTTCGACTTGGGCTTCGATCTGCTTAACCGCCTTATCAAAGTCGCTGAGTTGGTTATTTGAGTCGGCCTGACGGTTGGCATGAAACTTTTCATATTCGCCTTCGGCTAGTTGCTTTGCCATCTCATGGGAAGTCTTACCGGCGTGGGTGAGAATATCGCGGTCGTTGAGGGTCATGAAGCTATCCAGCTTTTTGATCCAGTCACTCATATACATGGGAATGCGACGCATGGCTTGCCCTTGGGCGAAAATCAGATATTGCTCGACAAGATTGTTAAGGGCAGCCAGTTCATCTTCATTCAAATAATTCTTGGCAATGCTCACATCCTGTTTGCGGACCTTGGCGCCACGATAATTGGTGAGTCCCATGTTTGGTTTGTCTGCATCCGCTCTGGAATGAATAAGTTCCGCCGCCGTTTTCCCAGTGATAGCCCAGTGCATTTTATTCTGAACGGTTTTGAAGAACTCTATGCTGATGTCCATCGTCGGATCGTAATCGATGCTGGTAGCATAGATATCAGTAATTTTCTGGTAGAAACGACGCTCCGAAGTTCGGATATCCTGAATGCGCCGTTCCAACTCTTCAAAATAGTCAAAAGGCAGATCGGGATTTTTCAAGCGTTCGTCATCCAGCACAAATCCTTTGCGAATAAATTCCGTCAGTTTCTGCGTCGCCCAGATACGGAAACGGGTTGCCACATGACTTTTAATCCGGTAGCCGACGGAAATGATCATATCCAGATTGTAATAATCCAGCAGGCGTTTGACCTCGCGACTGCCTTCCTGACGAACTGTCAAGTATTTCTTGACAGTTGCCTTCGGCACAAGCTCACCTTCCTCGTAAATATTTTGAATATGAAGACTTATGTTCTGCTTGGTGGTTTGAAACAAATCTGCCATCAACTGCTGCGTCAGCCAGACCGATTCATCCTCAAACCGCACATCCAGCTTCAGTTTGCCGTCTTCAGCCTGATAGACCAGAAACTGCCCTCTGGCCGGTTCCATTTCCTGATTATCCTGTGGTTCGTGGTTGCTCATTCGCTCACCTCCCACATTTTCTTAGGGGGACAAGGGACTTGGGGACGTTCGTCAGTTTATAAGTTCCCAATCTCATAGTGATTTTCTAATGCAATCCGACGTCCTCTGCTTACCGAAAGGCTTACCGCTGCCTGGGAAATCCCCAGTTTCCGGCTTAACCACGCCTGGCTAACGCCCAATTCACCGGTCGCCCAGTAGCAAAGAAGGCTGCGAGCCTGCACAATCTTAGGTTGTTTTCCCGAAGCCCAAACCGCTTCGGGGGCCATGTCCATAATGTCGGCAACTCTCTCGGCAATCCTGCCGACATCAATCCCCCTGGCCTTCAAGCGATATTTCCTCTCGAATGCCTCCTCGGCTTGAGAGAGAACCTTCTCCACAAATTCACCATCGCCAAGGATACGCTCATCCCCCTTCTGAAATACGCCGGCCTTCCGCAATGATTTCACGGCGGACCACCCTCCAACGCTCCGAACCAGTCCCCCACCCGTGAGATCTTGCCTTTTGCCGGCAGCTATCCCCTTTTTTACAAATTCCAGGTACCGCCGCCGCGCAACGGACACCTTATCGCCAAACAACCCGAGGATTGTCGTGTTCTGCCACTCCGCGGTTACCCTCCCCATAAGTACGCTATGCCCGCTGTAAGGATGGTTGCCCAACTCCTTTAGATCAGATACCAATTTTGCCCGAAACGGGTTCAAATGCACATAGCGCGTCAGTTCCAATAGATATGAATCTTCCTGGCAGAGGATTGACTTGTATCGGTTTTGAAACAGATGGCCATACCGCTTGTGTCTCCGGTTATAGTGCATGGCGTAACCGGTTAAGAGGCGTTTCATGACCGTAGAGACAGGGATAATGCCGGTTTTCAAAAGCAAATGGAAATGATTGGGCATCAGCGCCCACGCAAAACATTGTGTTTCCGTATCAGAAACAATTTTCCCCAACCGTTCAACAAAAAAATCTCGGTCGTCATCATCATCAAACACTTTTCGACGGCCTATCCCCCTGGCAATAACATGGTGTAGCGCTCCTGGGGCATCTATGCGGGCTTTTCTTGGCATACAGACACGCTATCAAATGAAAAACAAAAACGCAACTTATAATCTGACGAACGTCCCCTTTCCACGTCCCCTTTCCATATTCTTTTTTCAGTTGCTCTATTTGGCGAATATGGTTGACGAAGGTGGTTCGGTCGTCGGGGTGAACCACCTTTTCAAGCAGACCGGGATCATTCATAAACGCCTGGGAGTCATAGCCCGTAATTCTTTCGCACGATGGCGAGACGTAGATATGGTGACCATCCGGTGCAACCCAGTACTCCCAGTCATACGTGAATTCCGCAACGGTTCGAAACCGTTCTTCGCTCTTCCGCAATGCCTCTTCTGCCTGCATGCGGCCGGTTTCGTCCGAGTAAACAACCAGGATTTCACCGGAAGGCAATTTACAGACAAAGTTTTCCCGCCACCCGGTGATCCTTTCATCCATGTACATGGCCACCGGATGCCTTTCCGGCTGAGCCGTTTTCCATACCCGTTTGAACACCTCGTACAGGCCGAACTCTTTTACAGCGGGAAACACCTTCAGAACACTTTTGCCCATGAGGGTTTCTTTATGGATGTTCTCTATTTTTTCGGCGGCTTCGTTGAAATCGACAAAGATAAAATCCTTACCTTCATTCCGGGCCTCATAGATGGCCACCCCGTCCTTCATGTTGTGAAAAAGAGCGCGATACCGCGCGTCACTCTCCTTTTGTTTCTCCGCCGCCTCGTATTGCTTCGTCATATCAATTGCGATGGCGCGAATCCGATCCAGATTCCCCTTTTCATCAAACACGGGAATGCATTCCATCCGGGCACGGAAATCGGATTCGTTCTTGTGGATGAGCCGCAGGTTGCAGGTCTGTTTACTCCCGGTTTCAATGAGTTTTCTGCGAAAAAGGTAGAAAATATCCCGATCATCCATGGTGATGCAATCATGGAAAGGGGCCCCCACCAATATGCCCCTTTCCATCCCCAGCATGGCAGCCGCGGTGAGGTTTGCTTCCAGGATCATTCCCTTGGGGATGAAAGCCCTTCATAAAAACATCAAGAATCGCTCCGAACCATACGAACTCGCTGAGGCTGGACATTTTGCTCAGGAATGGGGGGAAGATATTGCTAAAAAAGCTCTGTTGATTTTTGGATAGACCCCGAGCGTTTCGCAATCCAGGGGCATCATCGACAAACTTTTCATGCTTGTATCTTTATTGGTCCTAAACATATTGAAACGAAATATGGTTGATATATCATATTGATATTGCATCAGTTTTTATCTTTCGGGAGTCTGAGAGAGATAGCAGGCAGTGCAATATGGGCAAGAAGGCAATACTCGAGTCTCGATAATTCAGGTATGCGCAGCTCAATTTGATATGAAAGGTTAGAATGACTATTCCCCCTTCGTTCGCAGTGTCACACTGAGGATCTCACTGGGTCTCCAGAATCGCATTCGCGGTCCCCATGTGCCCGTGCCTCTGCATACAATAACCGTCATCCCATCCACTTCGTATCTTCCCTCCAACAGGGGATAACGGATGCGGACCAGATAGTCGAATGGCCATATCTGCCCTCCGTGGGTGTGGTCGGATAGCATGAGACCCACGCTCGCCAGAATGAGACCGGTTCTCACTTCAGCCCACCCGTTGCGGAGCAGTGTAAAACCTGCCGCATCGAACAAGCCCATATCACTTCCCCCATGGAATTCATGATTGCCGGGGACGGCTCAGATGCCCATGGGGGCGTTTAGCTTCTTAAAGGTGCCCATCAACGATTTATCAGGTAAACCGTGTCCTTCGAAAACGTCACCTACTAAAACAACAAGATCCGCCTGTTGAGCTTTTACCTGGGCGATGCGAGCCGCCAGCCAACGTTCGCCGAACTGCGAGCCGAGGTGCATGTCGGAGAGGGCCACGAGTACGGTTCCATCCATGCTATCTGGAAGATGGGGAAGGTTCACTTCGTATTTTTCGACCACCGGTGGCCGCAGTCCCTGAAAGAGTGTGATTGCCGAAAACGCTCCACCGGCCAATAATGCCCATCCTCGCAATGAGGGCGATAACCGGAGCATGAGGAGTCCGAAAAGCGTAACGAGGTCTATGGAAAAGAGGGGAATGAACGTCAAAAATAGAACGCCCATCCAAGTTCATACCAAAGAATTCGAGTGTGCCGGCCAGATCTCCTGTTCCGCCGTGGCCCATGACGCGGCCAAAGAAAAAAACCGCCCACAGGATCACCCCGGTCTCGATGAGAACCTTTCGCGGTACATGCCGGTCAATAAACGGTACGGACGCGGCACGCCAAAAGACATAGACATGCATAACCGTGCAGACTGATATAAGAATGGTTCCGAACATATGCCCCATCTATTTTGTTCTTTACCGCCATCTGCGAAGACAAGGGAACCTACATAAATGACATCGACGTCGAAGCCGTTGATAAAACGGTTATCTTCAACAGGAACCCTATTGCCAGAATGATAATGAGGCTTTTCACCGCCACTTCACCTCATTCAACCATCAGATGCCCGACGATCAGAATCAGAATCAATACTGAAAAGGGTATCCAGGATGTATGTAAGCGATAAAGGAATTTCCTCATCCACTTGGGAGTTCCTTTGAATTTTACCATCAATCCCAGGAAAACCATCATTGCCACAAATAGTAAACCCCATTCGGGCAGGGCTGTTTTCCGGCAGCAAGACAAGAGAAAATGCAGGAACCCTATGCACAGGGCCAACGGGTTTAAAAGATAATGAAATCGCATCAGGTGCTTTTTCTGGAACTGGTTGAATCGCCTGACTGCGCTCTTTGTTTCCGGCTTTAAGGGAAGATACCGATTTGCGCCTTTGAGGAGGAGGCTGAGAAGAACGGTGAGGTTGGCCGCCCCGAGGAGCCATGCGGTGGTTAAGCCTGTTAGCTCATTTCCTTCATCTTTACTTTTCAGCCGTCTGTTCTTACGATCATTTGAGTCAAAACTGTCCTTCCCGCTTTCGTATTGTCTTAAATGGTTTTCGTTCCTTTTGTGATCGTTTGCCATCACCGCGCTTGGCCGAAGGTAGAAAGCAATGACAATCAGGGGGATTATGATAAGGGATATGTTTCTGAAACCTTTTGTCGTTATCACGATTATAGATCTCCTTTTTTGAGGGTCCTTTTCCTATTCCAAGCCTTAAGAATAGTCCTTGAGCAATGGCACGGGATTAGGCCCGGATTTAATCATCCCTGCGATGGATGGAAGGGCGCTTCCCTTTTTTGCAGTGCCACCCTCCCTTAAATTTTTTCCAGAGGCCCATCAAATGGGCGAAAACAATCGGCACGTTCGAAATCATCCAACCGGCCGCATAGGATAACCATTTTTTTGCCAATCCGCTCAAAAATGTCGCCCCTTTGATGGAAACATCTCGCAGTTTCACCTCGAATTGGGTTTCATCCTTGTGTCCTTTTTGGCAGGCATGATTTTCCATTCCTTTGATTTCGCGAAGCCATCTTTTCCTGTCATGCTGCATTTCTTTTTCGGTTTTACACTCATAGAGCGAGAGTTTAGGGGAATAATATACCGTTTGATGCCATTCAGGCAATTTTTCCAGATTTTCAAGGAATTGCCGTTTGTTCAAATGGGCTTTTTCGTTTTGCCGTATCCCCATAAATAAAATGTCTTCAAAAATGATACATGTCCCACCACTGAAGGTGTTCGGACCCGCGTGTGTTTTCCAAGCAATTTGACCATCCGGCTTTGGTGTTATTTCATATCTTTGAAGTCTGTAAGCAGCATCTTTCGCAGTCCTTTTGGTGGAAATCGAAATTAAAGTCGGTTCAGATTTTTCCGAAAACTGTCCAGGTTTTCCATCGACACCGCAATTGGGCTTCCATAACAGCATGTCTTCCTTCGCCACTTTTTTGCCTGTTTTGCATTGGTATACCCCAAGACCTTTACAATAATATGTTGTCTTCAGCCAGTCAGGGAATCCTTTAAGATACGCCATAAATTCGAACTTCAAAAAACCGTCACGTCGGCTTTCCGGCGGTCCAATGAACAGGATCGACCCTTTTTGAAAGCACCTGCCTTCTTTTATCTCACCTATTCCGGAATGGGCTTCCCATCTCAAATACCGATCATCAGTTTCAATGATTTTGTACTCACCCAATTTAAAAATGTTTGTTTTCACGTCTCAACTCCCATCCGGTTTTCTTTCATGTGCCCATCTACAAAAGGCCAAAAATAAATATTTCATCAGCATGTTTAATGATCCGCCACCAATCGCACCCGGCCCGTGTTCCGGCATGAATGAAGGTGCCTTTAAATAGAACGATGTCTTTTTATGGCAGTGAAGAAATCCTTACCGGATCAACAAAGAATGGAAAGGTTTTGGAGGTAAATTGGCGCTGAGGAAACTACTTTTCGGGCAGTAAAAGATCCCGTATCTACAAAAATATGACAAGCGGAATGGGAATCGATAAGTGGATTCAGGTTGGCAATATAGCGAATTTTCACATGATATGTTCGTGCTGCAGAATTGACGGCTTTTGATGTTTGGCCTTTTTCCAAAACACAACTCGTGCACAGAGTCCCTGAGCAACGCATATGAAAGGGGAGGTTAACCGCAGACTTCGCTTTATGTTGCGGACCGTGCAGGCAGGCTTGTCCGCAGAAACAGGCTTCGGCCAACGCACCGTTAGCGAAAACAGCGCAGACCAGGAAAAAAGCAACAAAAAGATGGATTCTCTTTTGATAGCCCATAAGGATCGTGCCATTCTGGAGGTCAGTATTTTTCTTGACAGTTGTTACTTTACTTCAATCGAATATGATTCACCAACAAAATTCTTTGTTCTGCATATCGGATCCTGCCCTTCCGCAGATTACCCTGATTACGTAATTACAAAGTGAAATCATCCTCTTCATTACGACAAAGGCCGTTTTCGTCGACAAATTTATCGGGCTTTTGATCCCATTAATCGCTTATCTTTCCATTAAGCTGTTGGAATGAATCAATATACTACTTTGGCACATTTCATGCTTAGATACCTGACACATGCAAGGCGCGCCTTTACGATTAAAAAATCTTAAACGGAATGACAAAAACAAGGAGAAGCAAATGAAACGAATAAGGATGGTTGCCCAACGCCTTTATATCAGATAGCAATTTTCCCCGAAGCGGGTTTAAATACACATAGCGAGTCAATTCAAATAGATATGAATCTTCCCGGCAGGGGATCGACTTGTATCGGTTTTGAAACAGACGCCCAATACCGCTTGTGTCTCCGGTTATAGTGCATGGCGTAACCGGTTAAAAGGCGTTTCATGACCGTAGAGACAGGGATAATACCGGTTTTCAAAAGCAAATGGAAATGATTGGGCATCAGCGCCCACGCAAAACATTGTGTTTCCGTATCAGAAACAATTTTCCCCAACCGTTCAACAAAAAAATCCCGGTCGTCGTCATCATCAATAAACACTTTTCGACGGCCTATCCCCCTGACAATAACGTGGTGCAGCGCTCCTGGGGCATCTATGCGGGCTTTTCTTGGCAGAAAATCACTTTATCAAATGAAAAATAAAATCGCAACTTATAATCTGACGAACGTCCCCCTTTCCACGTCTGGATTGTGATTAGATTTTTAGATTTCGTCGGAAAGTAGAACCGCCTCGGCGATGTGCCCAATGGATTTACGGGAATCCATGGCGCGTTTTTGCATCCACCGGTAGGCCTGTTCCCCGGTCATGTTGCGTTGTCTCATGAGGACTTCCTTGGCGCGTTCCACCAGTTTGCGCGCCTCCAGTTCTTCCTGGATGACCTTGGTCTGCACCATGAACTGGGTATTCAGAATGGCCACGGCCGCCTGGTTGGCCACCGCTTTAATCAGATTGACTTCTGTTTCCAGAAATTCATGGGGTTCCGAGGTGAAACAGTTGAGAACGCCGATGACCTTTTCATTTTTGACTTCAAGAGGAACGCTGACCATGGAAACAAGGCCCAGCTTCCCGGCCATTTCTTTTTCCTTGAATCGAGGTTCCTCCAGCACATTTTTCAGGATCAGGGGCTGGTTATGGGTCGCCACGAACCCCACAACCCCTTCATCCATATTGAGGGACCTGTCCTTCACATACTCGGGTTCAATGGCCTGGGTTGCTTTCAGCCGAATCATTTTCGGGGACTGACTTTCATCAATGAGCCAGAGGGAGCAGATTTCGACGCCGGTCACCTTGGCGGTTACCAGGACGATCAATTTCAGGATATCTTCCAGGTAAAGATCGGAAGTGATGGCCCTGCTGATATCCGTCAGGGCCTTAATGTATTTATTGTATGTTTTAGAAGAAATTTTTTCCATATTAGTGTTTGGTTTTTCGCTCTTCGTTACGTAACAACGTATCACCTTCAGATAACGGGTTTGATGTCCAAAACCGGGGTTCGGTCAACTACTTCAAGTGCCTGTACTTTGATCTTCGATGGCTCTGCCATGCTGACAATGCGCGTCTGGTGAAAACCGATCGGGTTGGGTCGGCTGGGGGAACGGGTGGCAAACACACCCTTGACGGGATTTTCCCGGTTCCCTCTGGGATGGACCTGCAATGTATCGCGATTGGCCAGGTGCATCCAGGTGAACAGGATGATTTCATCGCCCGGTTGCAATCCGTAGAGGCCATCGGCATATGCCGGATCAATTTCAATCCATGCTTCAGGCGCCCCTTCCTTTTCTTGGAATGGACAGTCCCGGCGATTTTTCAGGCTCGATCGAACGATGCCGATGGGTTTTATTTTAACAGATGTCATGGATTTATGGCATTACTTGCTCATGTTTTCGCGAATTAACCCCACCAGTTTTTGAATATCTTCGGGGGTCAGCTTTCCGGCTTTCATGAAGATTAATTTTCCATTCTTATCAAAGGCCAGAACATCGTTGTTGTCGTCGGCCAGACCCCATTCCTTGACCAGGATCTTGTCATAGTCCTTCACATAGATGGCGTTGGGATACTGTTTCTGTTTTTCTTCCAGTGCGGAGGAGATTGCAAAATTGGGCAGCCAGGTGGCATCCATATTGATGATGGCGAAAGACTGGTATTTTTCCCGTGGAAAATTTTCTGCCCGAAGAGCGTCGCTGGTGTCGTTGTTGAGATCCTTTTCATCGGGATCCGCGTAGAAGATCACATGAACTTTTCCGGTCAACTCCTTGCTGTTCCAGGGACTGCCGTCCAGACGCCCGCCGAGGTCGCCTTTCAGTTCAACCGCTTTGGGGGTTTGTCCCACCTCTAATCCAGCCCACGCGGGGGAAGTTAGAACACACACTGCCAAAAGAAAAATTGCCGGATATTTCATGTTTGTTCTCCTCAAGAAACCGTTGCATTTTTTTCAGGCAAGATTGAATTGTTCACCTGAAACCTAATCAGAGGTAAACCAGTAAGAATAGATCACAGCTTAGGCGCTTATGTCAATGGGTTTTAAGTTTTAAGTTTGATGATCCGGTTTCGTATTTTTACTTAAAACTTAAAACCTAAAACCGCGGCTTGCCGCCTTAGAGGTATCGTCCAAATTCAAGGGATTTTTTATTGATGGCAAGCCCCGTATGGGTCTGGATCATGTCGTGTGCGGTGTGTTCAAAGGGGAGGTACACGAGGGTCGCTTTTTTCACCGCCATGTTGATTTCGGGAAGCCTGGGCAGAATGTCTTTTTTATTGACGGTGGATGCCGCCAGCGTCACCTTGATCCCCTGAATGGCTTCGGAGAGGGGCAGGGTTACCGGATGACGGATTTGATTCGGGAATTCCTTTTTACCTTTCGACTGCTTCTGCGCCAGGGTCAGGCGGCTTGAGATGATCAGAAACAGCTTGGGCCGGATCTTAAAGGCCGGCGCCCAGAAGTCCATGCCTTGATCCTCCCATTTTTTCTGAATGACTTTTGGCTGGTTTGTAACCCGCATAAAATCGGCAAAGGAGTCGATGGCGACCCCTTCGGCTCGAACGGACATTTGCCAGAAAGGGAGATATGAAATACCCTGCTGATGATCCGAGACCACGCGAAAATCGACGGAAACAAATCGTCCCCGTTGGGCTTCCCAGGCGGTTTGGCAATTCCCGCAGGTCAGGACGACGCTGTCCTTCTCGCCTTCCAGGTTCCAGCCGCACCGGGGACACAGGGTGGCCAGAAAGGTGAGGTTCCATGACGGAACATTTTCGGTGATGGATGAAAATTTTTCCCTGTCCCTGGGCAGTCGAGCCACGGGAGTGTGAGTGATGGCGTCAAAAAGAGCGCCCTTTTCCACGTAGAGGGGGAGGTAGATGAGGTTGATGGCTTCTCCCACATAGGCCCTGTGAAAAATTTCATCTGAAACGGCGGTCGAGGATTGTTTTTCCGTCCGGGCCAGCATATCCGATGTTTTGAGAAAGCATTTAAAAAATGCGCCTTCGGTGTCCTGACTCACAAAGCTCATTTTCATGGCTTGGGGCCTCAGTCCAAGGGAAACGGGGAAACGTTTGAGGGGAACGGCCAGTTGGGTGATATCCATGATTTTGTGACTCACCTTTCGGGCCCGGCACATATAAACAACGCCCCGAAAGCGGAGATAGGGGACATACAGAATTTCTTTGTTCCGCGTTTTGTGGGGAAGCACGAAACGGAACGGTTCGCTGGAAAACAGGAAGCTTTTCACATCACAGTAAGGGCATTGAAGGATGTGGTCGGTTTCGTCCAGTTCAACGGGCCCGCCGCACTGGGGGCATTCCTGTTTGACCAAAAAACCCATGCGATTCCCGGATTATAGCCTTTCACCACATTGATTGCAAAACGCGGCATCGGGCAGGTTTGCTCCCTTGCAGTGGGAGCAGATTTTTTCTCTTGGTTTTTCATCGGTCCGATGTCCACACCTGGGGCAGAAGTGGGCATTGGGTGGCAGATTTTTGCCGCAGTTTCCGCATTGGGCGAAGACCAGCTGCTGGTGGCCGCAGTGAGGGCAGAATTTGGCATCTTTGGACACGGGTCGTTTGCAATCCGGGCAGAAGGTTTCCGGTGGCGTGGCATTTCCCTGTGGCCTGAACGCGTCCGCGAACATGGCTGGCATCATGAATCCCATGCCCATGCCCAGTCCGGCCCCGGCTTCTCCCTGGGATGCGGCGGCTTTTTCCATGGCCATGGCCGCCTTCAGTTTTACCAGCCGATCCAGGTCGGGAATGATGTTCAGCCGGCTTTTGTCGTCGATGGTGGCCTGGACTTCGGGGGGCGGCGTTATGGAGGTGATGTAGAGATGGGTCAGGCCCAGACCAAAATGGCTGAGATCGGTCTTGAGGGCTCCCTGAAGCCCGTTTGAGAGCTCATCGTAGGTGCCTGGGAGGTTTAAAAGGCTGTCCAGGTGCTCCCCCAGATGGTCGTTAAACCGGGACACAATGACCCGTTTCAGGTATTCCGCGATCTGTTCCGTGGTGAACTGCCCCATGGTGCCCACCATGGTGTTGATGAAAAGAAGCGGCTGAAGGATCTGGATATTGAAGACGCCGTGAGCCCGAAGTCGAACGAGGCCCAATTCCGAATCCCTGAAGGCCACCGGTTCCCGGGTGC
Organism: Desulfatiglandales bacterium; assembly: GCA_963662465.1. Lineage (GTDB taxonomy): Bacteria > Desulfobacterota > DSM-4660 > Desulfatiglandales > Desulfatiglandaceae > NaphS2. The sequence goes on along the minus strand of OY759599.1, from coordinate 4,136,998 downwards.
CCCATTTTAGATTGGGAAAGACCTTCATGTTGACCATGTAAACTTCCGCCCGGAGGGGGCTGGTCATGGCCCATGGTACGGAAAGGATCTTGGTGAGAATGGGGATATTGGCGGTTTTTAAGGTATGACGTCCGGGTCCGAAAGCATCGCATGCCCGGCCCTTGTAAAAGAGGATGGCGGCCTGGCTTTCCCGTACCGTCAACTGAGCGCCGAATTTGATTTCCCCCGAGCCTGTTTCAGGGATTCTGTGAACCAGTTCCTTGCCGGTTTCGTCAAACCATTCGATCACTTCAAGGAAAATGATATTGTCCATCCCCATGGTTTCGCCCTCCTTGTTTTATGCCATATTGAAGGAGTTTATCTGTTATGGGCATAAATCTCAAGTGAAGAATGATCTCGCCCGATGCTATGACACCGATCACAAGAGAATTAGAAGAAACCCAAAATGAGTTTTTTCCCCTTGACCCACCCCAGGGATTTCTTTATACTCCGCAACCAAAAAAGCACCTTCTTATCACCTTACCTTTCTATGGGCGGTGCGTCTAAACGGAATTGAATTTATTCTCCTTTGGAAAACTTCTCGAAGGCTTAATCCAAATCGACAATGTCCCGATTGTTCCAAAAAACGTCTCCAGGCTGGAAAGACTGGATGGCATACCCGGAAAACATTCTTTTTTATCCTGGAAAGCCTGAGAGGGTCACCCCATGAAAAGAGTTTCCATTACACTTTTCGTTCTCTTCCTGTTCGCCTACATCCTGCTCTTAGGTTTTCGTCCGCTGACCATTCCGGACGAAACCCGGTACGGGGAGATACCCAGGGAAATGCTGACTTCGAAAGACTGGGTTGTTCCCCGCCTGAACGGGTTGAAATATTTTGAAAAACCGGTCTTTGGATACTGGGCGAACGCCGTCAGTATGATCGCCTTCGGCGAGAATGCCTTTGCCCTGCGGATACCCTCGGCCCTATCCGTAATAATTTCCGCCCTCATGATTTTTCTGTTGGTCAGAAGGTTTTCACGCGGGGGACCGACCGCCTTCCTGGTCCCCGCCATCTTTTTGACCTGTCCTATCGTGTTGGCCATCGGTCACCTCAATCTTTTGGACAGCCTGCTGTCCATGCTCCTGACCGGTTCCCTGGTCTGCTTTTTCTTTGCGCACATGGCGGAAAATTGGCGACGAAAAACGTTTTTTCTCGCCCTCATGGGCGTTTTCTGCGGGCTTGCCTTTCTTACCAAGGGGTTTTTGGCCTTCGCCGTGCCCGTGCTGACGGTGGCGCCGTTCCTGGTCTGGGAGGGCCGTTATAAAGATCTTTTCAGGATACCATGGATTCCCATAATAACGGCTCTTGTGATCGTTTTGCCCTGGTCTTTGATGATTCATTTTCGGGAAGGGGATTTCTGGCACTATTTTTTCTGGACGGAGCATGTGGCAAGATTTGTAAATCCGGTCCGCGGACAACATCCGAAGCCCCTCTGGTATTTTCTGCCCGTTCTGATAGGCGGCGCCCTGCCATGGGTTATTCAGAGCCCGGCGGCACTCCCAGGGGTTCTCAAATTCGAAATGAAAAATCCGCTCATACGCTTTGCCGTGTGCTGGTTACTCTTCCCTTTCCTTTTCTTCTCCATTTGCAGCGGCAAGCTGATTCCGTATATTCTGCCATGTTTTCCACCCCTGGCAATCGTTTTTGCCATCGGTCTTGTGGCGTACTTTGAAATTGGAAAAAAACGGGCATTTTCCGTTGCCGCATGGGGTTTGGCCATCCTGTGCGGTCTGGGGGGTCTGTTTCTTCTGCTCTCGGGTCTCAGCGCTTATGAAGCGATCCGAATTTATGATTCGGATGAAGCCGGTAAATGGTTGCTGGGTTCTCTGGGGGCCTTTTTATGGGCCTTTTTGGCAATAGGGTCCACCCGGATGAAAGACTATCGGAAGAAACTGGTTTTTTACAGTACCGGCATCCTGGTGTTTTTTATTATGGCGAATTTTGCCGTTCCCAACAGCGCCATGGACCGCAGAACACCCGGAAAGCTTCTCCAACGCAATCTATTCCGGGCAACGTCCGATGCCATACTGGTGTCCAATGATAATGTCATTCGCGCGGTTTGCTGGTTTTTCAAACGGGATGACGTAAAAGTGGTGGAAAAAACCGGCGAACTCACCTATGGTCTGAAACATGACGACAATAAACCGGGAAAATTTTTAAGTGATGACATGCTACGGGAAATGATACGGGAAAACGCGGGAAAACGTCCGGTAATTCTGGTCCTGATCAAGGATCACTTTGAAAACTACAAAGACCGACTGCCCGCTCCCAGCTTTACGGATACCGATAACTATTTCGTTTTCGCGGTGTATTAAACAGGAGGAAGGCTGAAGGTAAAGGCCTTCGACAAAATCATGAATATCGAGATTCAACGAAAAATAGACAGGGTATTCGGCAAAGCCCTTTGCCGTCTGTTTTCCCTGCTTCCGGGAAAGAAAGACAGGACGGGAACCCCACCGTCATCGCCCAAAATTCTGGTCATACTCCTCTCCGAAATGGGGAGCCTTGTGCTGGCCCACCCCATGTTTGCTTATTTAAAAAAACATCACCCGGGCGCCGAAATATGGGTACTGGTATTTAAAAAGAACCGGGAATGCCTGGAAACCCTTAACCTAGTTCCGAAAAGAAACATCCTGACCGTTGATGGGGATTCGCTGACGGCATTGTTTACAGACAGCATCCGGTTTATATTAAAGATGCGAAAAGAAAAAATCGATGGGGTGATCGACTGTGAACTCTTTTCGAGGGTCAGCAGCCTGTACGCGTTTCTGAGCGGCGCAGACTTGCGCGTAGGATTTCATCCGCATACCCAGGAGGGTCTTTACCGGGGCGATTTTATCAATCGGCCCGTTCTCTACAACCCCTACCGACACATATCCCGGCAGTTTGTGACATTGGCCCAGGCCATGGAAAATCCGAAGGGTTTCCCCATGGTAAAACAGAACGTGGACGATGACGTTTTTCATATCCCAACCATAACGCCCAATGCGGATCAACAAAAAGACTTGAAGGTCAGGCTCGAAAAAGATTTTCCTGAAATCATCGGAAAAGATCTGGTCTTGCTGTATCCGGGAGGCGGCCTGCTTCCCATACGGGCATGGCCTTTGGACAATTTTTGCACCATTGCCATGAGCTTGCTTGCCAAAGGATATGTTGTGGGCATCATCGGCATGAAAGAAGACGCGCCCATGGCGGAAGTCATCTCGTCACGGTGTCAAAGCGGGTATTGTATTGATCTCACCGGTTATACCCGAACCATCACGGAATTGATCACCCTTTTTCATTCCGCATCCCTTCTCATTACCAACGACGGGGGACCCGGGCATTTTGCGTCGCTGACGCCGATGCCGGCCATTATTTTCTTTGGCCCGGAGACCCCGGCCCTGTATGGTCCGCTGGGTGAAAAGACCGTCAGTCTTTATGTGCCGTTGCCCTGTTCGCCATGTGTTACCGCTTATAACCATCGAAAATCGCCGTGCGACGGAGACAATGTCTGTCTTAAAGCCATCGGCCCTGATGAAGTGCTGGACAAGGCCTGCGCGTTACTAAAAAGAAACGCCATTTCTCCTATCATCTTATGAACGGACCCTTAGATTCCATTCTTTCAGCAACCTCGTGGAGTTGGCGCCGGCGTCACCGCTTCTTCAAGTTCGGCATCGTGGGGATCAGCGGTATTGTCATCAATCAGGCGGCCATCTGGATATGCTACGAGCATGTGTTTACGACCCTTCTGAACCTCTCTCTTCGTCTCAACCTCTCCATGGCCGTCGGCATCCTGCTGAGTATGACCAACAACTTCCACTGGAACCGCCGGTGGACCTGGAAGGATCGCGAGCGCGCGCAGGAGCTGCCCATTGTGCATCAGTACCTGCAGTACGCCGCCGCCAACTGGGTCGCCATCGTCATGCAGGTGACCATCACCAATCTGCTGACACGGTGGATGCTTTACCTGCCGGCCAATCTATTCGGCATCGGCGTGGGATGCGTAGCCAACTTCATCTTAAATGATCTGTGGACCTATCGCCATGTGTCCACGGATAACATTGCCACCGAAACCGGGCAACTGGAGCGGGCGCGATTTGCCATGCCGCTGACCATCAGCGGGCTCATTTTCGGTTTGTGTACCTATCTGCATGGTCTGGGGTCACTGCACATCCTTCGCAACGGCGACGAATTGGTGTACATGCATCTCACGCGCATGACCGGCATGGCCGGGCAGTGGCTGCCCCTGCAGGGCATCCCGGGCATGCGCAATACCAAACCGCCCCTGCTGTTCTGGCAGGGGCTGGTCAGCACTGATTGGGGAAGTCACTGGTCGGTGGTGGCGTTGCGCTGGCCCAGCGTAATGTGGACCTTCGGAACAGCGCTGCTCTGCGGCCTGCTGGGGTGGCGGCTGTCCGGGCGCGACCTGTTCAAGGGAGCGCTGGCGGCCCTTTTCTATCTGGCCTTCTTCAGCACCTATCGCTACGGACGGCCCTATCTGACCAATCCACCTGAAACATTCTGGGTGTTTGCATGCTTTTTCACCATGCTCTGGTGGAAACCGCGATCCTTTGATTCGCGCTTCCTGTTCCCCACTATCCTGGGTGTACTGGCAGGCATGGCGCTCTTGACCAAGAGTTTTGCCCAACTGCTGCCCATCGGCGTGGGGCTGTCCTGGTGGCACCTGCATGTGCGCGGGTGGCGCGTGGGCGTATTCTTACGCAACTCACTGCCGGGCATCATCTGGATGGCCCTGCTGTCCCTGGGCATGTTCTCCCTGTGGTTCGTGTTCGATCCCGACCCCGCGGCCATCTGGCGCGAGTTCGTGATGGGGGAGAATGTCGGCAAAATGGGGAGCGGCGTCGGTTCCTGGATCAAAGGGTTGCTGTGGAGTGGCGACAGTGTCTGGAGTCTCGGCGGCAGCTGGTTCTTCAACGCCGGTCTGCTGGCCTTTCCCCTGTTCGGTCTGATGGTGGTCTGCTGGAAGCACCGTGGCTCCCTGCTCGATGAGGAGAGACTGCTATGGATCTGGGTGTTTGCCATCTTCATCGTGTTCTGCATTCCCAGTCAGCGCAGCGGACGTTATCTGCTGGAGGGAATGCCCGCGCTGGCGGTGCTGATGGCGACGCGTTGCGATCATGTGGGGCGCTATGCTTTCGTAATATCACTGGCCGGCGTCATCGCGGTGCTGCTGTCCACGGGATGGATCTCGTTGCTGCTGGCGCGCGAAGTGGGCATCCAGGCCTTCTCCTGGTGGCACTTCCCACTGGTGGTAGGTAGTATCGCGTTTGCGGTGACAGCCATCGCAAAACCCCGCTGGACCGCCATGTGCAGCGCAACCGCCGTATTGACGGTGTTCCTGTCCCTGTCCAGCTTTCTATCCGTGTTTGATGCGCCGCTGGGCGTCTTCGATACGGCCGTCATCGAGGCCACGGCGGGTCGGGTGGTTTGGACGCCGGAGAAGTTTCGCTCAAAGGCCGAAACCCATCGCTTCCTGTTGCCTTACGCGGTCGTGCGCGGCTACCCCGCTGGGGGGAAGGCGCCCGATGCACCCATTCGTGGGCCCCATGACCTCATGGTAATTCAGCAGCAGATCGATGCCCCGGCGCCCCCGGGGGCCATCGGCAGTCGCATCAATATCACCAGTCGCCACAAGGCCTGGCAAATCTGGGAAATGGCCGCGGGCAGCGTGAAAAAACACTTGTTCAGCCGGGAGTGGATAGCGCCCATACCGGAATCATGATAATTTCTCTTACCTTCCGTAAGGTTCGCCGTCTTCCGCGGCCAGTCGATTGCATCCAAGATCTTGTTTATAAAAGGCTTTAGGACCCATGATTTCTTTTTGCAGTCGATCGGCCAATATATCAGGGTTTCGAAGTTCGCACTCCCATACAATGACAACATTCCACCCTGAAGCGCGAAGCTTTCTTTGATTCTCAAAATCCCGTTTCACGGTTCGCGCAAATTTAGGCAGCCAATAATCTTGATGGGTAGCCGGCGTTGTGGCTCTTGAACATCCGGGGTGACGGTGCCAAAAACACCCATTAACAAAAATTACGGTCAAATGTTTTGGAAGGACAATGTCCGGCTTTCCGGGAAGGTCTTTTCGGTGCAGTCGAAATCTAAACCCCAGGCGATGGAGAAGGGAGCGGACTTTTCTCTCAGGCGTTGTATTTACTGAATGGACGCGCCGCATGATATCGCTGCGTTTTTCAGGGGAAAAAGTATCCAATTGATTCGGCGTTAACCCACTTTAATTCTCAAACTGGGATCGGTCTCAACCTGTTCAACGATTCTATTATATGTAGCCATCAATTCGCGAATGCTCACTGGACGCTGTGCATTTTCGAACCGACTCCATTCGTAAACGTTGACAGCAACAAACTGCTCAATTTCAAGAATGTCTATCCGATCGGCAAGATCGGCATTTTTTGCCAAAGCGTCAGCCCCTCCCGCACCGTTTTCAGTGGTTATAATAAGCGGCCTGAGATTTTCGTTCAAATTATCGGAGCATTTTCTGATTAAAGCCTCCGATGGGGCTGTCGTGACATGTATGGCAGTATCTCCAATAAGGAAATCTCCTTTTCGCCCGCCGGGCGCGTCAGCCACTGAAAAGCCGTTGTGTTCCAGATGGCCGTCCGGCAACGCAAGTTCAAGTTTTGCGCCTACAAGATGCTGCATAACAGCCCCTGCAATCATAGTGCCTCGACATTCCCTTTGACGGTCAAAGGCCGCCTCTATCAGCTCCGAAATCATGTTTCGAAGCGATTTTGATGGATCAATCTTCAACCTAAATGGCTTGGCTGCAAAATATGCCTTTACACGCTGTATCCACCATTTTTCAATCGCCCTAAAGTCGAGCAGTCCTTCAGCATTAAGCGAATTCAGTAGATCAAGATAGGCCCTCATCCGATTGATGCTGCCGCGACTGGTTCTGCCGCCTTCTTCAGCGAGGACTCGGATAATGCCATAGTCTTCAAGAATCGCTTGCACGGCGGCCCGCCCGAGACCGGAGACCTGTCCGCCTTGAGGCGTCAAGAAATTCTCGGCAACATATGGCGGCTCTTGCTTATTTGCGGTTCGCGTAACAACCAAAACCACGCAAAGGGGTCCCTTGGAATTGATGCTTTCTTCGATCTCGAATTTTTCAAGTTGCGCATTCAGTTTCTGATTGTTCATCATCTCAAAAGGCCTCGGAAATTTGCATTACAGCTTTATCTATTTCCAGAAAGGACACAGTTTACGTTGTTTTCAGTAAAAGAACCTTGGTTTTCAAGTGAATTCTTTTGTACTCCCATTTCCTCTACAAGTGGATTAAGGTAATTTTTCGCAATCCAACTGATAACAGGGACGCAAACTGCGTCGCCGAACCCGAACAATGCACGATTCAAGGGGACGTCCCCCATAACAAAATCGTCCGCTCCCATTAGCCTCGCACACTCTCGGGGCGTCAGTAGGCGCACCTTTACGATCCCGTAGCCCGCCTGAACCAAGATCTGCCTCGCGCTTCCACCGCGCGGGGTACGCAAGCACCCTGCGATACCGTCAGTTCGAAGTTCAGCCATGGTTCTGTTCTTCCGCACCCGTCGAAAAACAGTGCCGTAAGTCCAACGCTTTCCCGCCATCATATGCTGTAATTGTTCTGCGTGCTTTTCACTCATCTGACTGATAAGATAGTCTCGACGTTTCGGATTCCACCAGAGCGGAGAATCATCAGGAAGATCTTCCAATACATCCGGAAAAGATGCGCTGACATTGGGGAGTGGGGCTACGTCTCTAATATCCCATACGATTTCGGGATGTAGAAATATGAATTGAGCAAGGGCTTTCGGACGAACCGGACTTTCCCAGAACATCAATGTTTCACCAATCCTCGAGCATCCATGACCATGGCCAAGGACGCCAACCACAAAAAGTCGAACACGGCTTTGAGGCACAAAACGGGAGGCATCAATGATCATGGCGTCTACAGCATAGCCCAGCCGATTCAGGGCCTGCAAAGCCGCCTTAAAATCCCGGCCGCCATGGGATGTTAGAAAACCGGCAACGTTTTCAAGCAGTACAATCGGGGGACGCCTGGTCCCCATCTCTTCCAGGACGCGTACGAAACCCCAGTAAGCAGAAGACTGCTTTCCACCAAGGCCTTTTCGCATGCCCGCAACTGAAAGGTCATTGCACGGAAAGGAAGCGGTTGCCATGGTAACGGTTGGAATTTGATCGGGGCCGATATTATGAACATCCTCAACTAAAAAATGCCCGATGTTTGCACCAAAATGACCTGCATACAACTCAAACTTATCCGGCGCAATATCGTTTGCAAACGCCGCATGCCACCCCGCCTTTTCCAAACCCATCCGCATCAATCCAATACCGGCAAAAAACTCCGCAAAGGACATATCGAGAAGCATATTTCTGTTTTGCCATTTTTGGGCTTTGCCTCTATCTTGATTAGAGCCACGCCCGAAGGCCGCTCGACCATCAATGATTCCTGAAACCATAGCCAAATCCCTTCTTCCTCATTTTTCTCTTCATCATAAGGAGCCGCCCCAATATACAGAGACAACAAGGGAATTACAAGAAGCCAAAAATGGATATTGCCGATTGGTTTTTTCTGATCAAGCTATTTAACATCGAACTTCAAGAATTTCCAAATAGGCATCAAGAACAGGCCGGTCCGCCTCGGCCCAATCGAGCGTCAGCAGCCTGGAAGGAGGCAGCCACGCGAAGGCCGCATGTTCATGGAGAATGATCTTTCCCGATGCTACGGCACAGATAAATGGATAAAGGATCACCGTAAAAGCGGCATACGCATGGGTCATGGGGTTGAGTGCCTCTCCAACCTGAACGCATAAATCCAGTTCCTCCATCAGTTCACGCCGCAAACATTCCTCCGGGCTTTCGCCCGGTTCGATTTTGCCGCCCGGAAACTCCCATTTCAGGGGCAAACTCATGTCCCCACTTCGTTGAACGGCAAGCGTTAAATCATCCTGCCGGATGATGCCACAGGAGACATGAATTTGTTTTGCGAGCTTTGTCATTAACACATAACGCTTTCCGGCTTTCACGCGCTTCTCTCCCCCATCATAAACAGAATACTCACGAAACCCCGGCAGGTGGAGGGTTGTTTCCCACCAAGGCCTTTTCGCATGCTCGCAACCGAAAAATTATCGCACGAGAATGATAAGCAGTCCCAATATACAGAGACGACAAGGGAATTACAAGAAGCCAAAAATTGAGCGGAGCATTTTAAGTTTTCATTCCTTTCCATTGACAGTTTTCATGCATTCGTCATACAATTTCATGAAGAGAATAAGGGAGAGTTTCAAAATGGCAAATTTACAGATTAAGGGGATCGACAATGACATCTATGACCACCTTAAAGCACTTGCCGCAACAGAGCATCGGTCCGTTAGTCAGCAAGTCCTTTTTCTGGTGCGGGCATACCTGGCCGGAACAAATCATTCAAACTCGATAAAAACTCCGGCAGAGGTTTTGCTCGAACTCTCGGGCTCATGGGAAGGTTCCAGAGGGCCGGAAGAAATCAAGGAGAACGTTATGGTTATTAAAAAATTGAAAGATGTCCCCTTCGCAAATTTGCAGGGGTATGAAAATGTAAAAAAGAAAATTGTCATAGGTCCGGATGATGGATCGAAGGAGATCGTGTTGCGCTATTTCAGCCTGAAGCCCGGTGGAAAAAGTCCACATCACTCCCATGATTTCCCCCACTTGGTCAAAATCGAAGCAGGAAACGGCATCATGACGGATGCAATGGGCAATGACCATCCGTTACAACCGGGCGACTATGTTTATGTCAATGACAATGAGACCCACCAATTCAGGAATGCGGGGTCTGGTCCCTTTGATTTCATCTGCATCGTTCCCCAAAGAGGAGAGGTTTGATACTTTGTTCCGGATCTGTATGGGTTGAAAAGTTCCTGTTATTTCAAACCCGCGCCTTTCAACGCATCGATAAACCGTTTTTTGTCTTCCGGCGGGTTAATCATTAAAACTGTTGCGCATGCAGTCCACCAGGGAAAACTCAGGATTCAGACGGTGTATTTCCGCCATCTCCGCCCGCGCTTCCTTCATGCCGTCCGTTCAAGCCGAGCAGCTTTCCGAAATGGCGCAATACATCCGGGTCATCACAATTTCAGGGGCACATTTTGAAATGAGAATTGCTGGAAACTGAAAAAAATGGATTGCAGAAGAAACGGTTATCGAATATCATTCTATTTAGGGGGTCAGATGAAAGAGTCTATCCACATCAGAATTTCGACTTCGGGTGCAGAGAAATGAATATCAACTGGCATCGGCTTTTTGGTTTGCTACTCATTGATTATTTTTCCAACCGCGGTTTCCGCGTGGAACTGGAAAAAGATCTTTCCCTGAAGCGACAGTATCTGGACGTGGTGATTGTTGAACAAAAAGACGAAAAAGCAAACCTGTCGGGCATATGCGATGGGTTTGACAACCTTTCCAGTCATAACCTGTTGAGCTACAAATCCAAACGACAGTCCCTGAATTCATGGGCCATTGAGGAGTTGATCGGTCATTATGTGAACTACAGAAAGATACTTGAGAGAACGGGCGCGAAGGCCCACAAAATCCAGTTGTATGCCGTCAGTACACGCTATCCCGTGGGATTGCTGTCAAAAACACAAGCCAGGGAAATAACACCCGGCGTATGGGAAATCAAGTTGTTGCGCCGCCTGATCCGGATTCTGGTATTGAGTAGGCTGCCACTGGTCCAGCGCAATGCCGTTTTGAGCTTTTTCACTTTTGACCCGGAAAAAGTCCGATTCGCACTGGAAAACTATCACTGGCAAATGGACGACGGAAGCACCGTGGTCAACCAATTGTTGGAAAAATATTCTCTGGAGGGAATCGCAATGCCCTATACCATGGAACAATTCAGAAAGGATTATGTCAAGGCCCACCTGGAAGACCTGGATCCGGAAGAAAGGCTTAAAGGTCTCAAAGCCGAAGAGAGGCTTAAAGGTCTCAAGACTCAGGAAAGACTCAAAGGTCTCAAGATGGAGGACATCGAAGCCTATCTCGAAAGCCTTAAAAAAAAGAAGAAACACTGATAGAGATTCGAACCTTTCCCCGGAATTAAAAACAACCCCTTTTATTTCAGGCCCACATTTCTAAGGGCATTGGCAAAGCATTTCTTGTTCTTGGACGAGGATCCGTTGGTACTATTGCACAAGCAGCGTGCCGGCGAAGTTGATCAGACAAGGGGGAGAAATCGATTTAATCCCCGCGACTTCCAACACCGAAAATTATGCCAATAAAGAGAAAGCGGGGAAAGGAAGATCACCCCTACCCCCGCTCCGCTATTTTAAACCGAGAAACCCTTCCCCAGAGTCGCCTCGAAATCTCGACTGAGAATCACTTTCCAGGCAGGGTATAGGTGCCTGTAACCTCCACAAGGGCGTCTCCCTTGCTTTCCCCGGCAAAAGGCTTGAGTACTGTAACATTGAAGGATATGGTTCCCTGAATACCTTTGAAGCGACCCGTTCCGTCAATATACTTCCCTGTTCCCTTGCCGGTTGGAAGCTTGCCTTTTTCCGGCGCTATCATGACCCCCTCAATTTTTACCAGCATCGCAGAGCCGTCTTTGAAGGTCAGTTGGGAATATCCCTGAAAGGGCCCCGCCCCCCGGTTCATATCAAAGGTACACCTGAGAATTTGCTTAGCCGTCTCGCCGTCCTCATATGTTGCCTCTCCCTGGCGCTCATAAAAGCCGATGACCCGTCCCGGCAATCCTGGAATGGGGATGGCCTGCATCTTGGTAATCACGCTGTTGATCTTCCCTTTTCGGATAATTTCACCCGCTTGCACAACGGATGTGAGCGCCCATAATGAAATAACGAAAACCATCAAACACAGACCCCATCGGTTAAGAATACCCCTGCCGCTGTTTTTCCTACATCTTGCCATGTTGGTTTCTCCTTTTTCCCATTTTTCAATTGTGGTTTAACATCTCCCGCTTCCCAAAATTCAATTTCCTTTTTCTTCACCTCCCCCAACGCATATGAGTTTTAAAAAATTCCAGCAATTTTATTCATAGCGCCGCTCTGTTGACGGTTCTGACCGTCAACACCTTTTTGTTTCTCACAAAACATCAAAAAAAATGCTACCGAGATAATTGAAGTCTGGAGATGAAAAACCTGAAATCAGGAAGGTGAGGCGGATACAGCGAGTGAGGTCTTGTCGGGGAGTCCCGCTTTGCGCAGGGCGTTAAATATGGCTTCAAGTTGCTTGGGGTCTTTATAGAAATTAATTTTGCGCACCAGATCCAATGAATAGGCAGGATTCAATTTGAGGGTTTCCGCCAGATGAAACCGCGCTTTTTCATCCTGTCCCATCATTGAATAGGTAATCGCCAGATGCGAATTTGCTAACCAGAGGGGAAACTCACCTTTTCGCGCACGCGCCAGAACCTGTTTATAAAGGCGAAGTGCGTCCTCATAGCGTCCGGCGTCCCCGTAACTTCTGCCCAGCTTTACCTGATACCAGGCCGGGCAACAGGGACATAATTTCAGTGCCTGTTCCGCCAGAGCCACTGCCCGCTCCGGATTTCCGGCATAATGCATGATCTGTGAAAAAAGGATGTGGCTCAATGCGTTGTTGGGGCCCAGATCAACCGATTTTTGACCTTCCTGTACCGCCTGATCAAACTGCCCTCGTATCAGATAGATGGATGCCAGCTGTGCATGAGCATCAGACGAGGCATCATCAATGGATAAGGCTTTTTCCGCATATTGAAAGGCTTTTTTGAAAGACGCCGGCGGATTTCGCATATCAAAGGCAAACCGCACGTCGATATAGTGGGTCCATCCCAGCATGACCCAGGCAAAAGCGCAGTCTGGATCCAGCTTGACGGCCTTTTCGAAAAGTTCCCGCGCCTTTGCATTATTCGCCTTGGTATAAGTCTCAAATATGCAGAGTCCTTTTGCAACTTCACCCCAGGCTTCAAAGTTGGTGGTGACATACCATTTACGGACCTGTTCACCGTGGGTGAGTTTAACCTGAAGCGCTACCGCAATCTCACGGGTGATTTCATCCAGCATCTGAAAAAAATCCGACATATTCCGATCGAATTTCTCCGCCCAGAGATGATATCCACTGACGGCATCAATCAACTGGGCCGTAACCCTGATTTTATCGCCGGACTTCATAACACTGCCCTCCAGCACATAGCGGATGCCCAGATCCTCGGCAACCTGCTGCACTTTCACGGCTTTGTTTTTGTAGGTAAAGGTTGAATTTCTGGCGATCACAAAGATTTCCCCGATCCTCGAAAGGGCGGAGATAATGTTTTCACTGATGCCATCGGCAATATAATCCTGGTTCGGGTCTCCACTCATGTTGGTGAAGGGCAGCACCGCAATGGAAGGTTTTTCCAGCACCGGGGTCGAAGCAGTTTGTGCAGGTTTGGCGTTGATTGTTCCGGAGTGTCCAAGCATAGATTTTAGCCCCAGGAACAGGGAAACCAACGCCATCAAAATGAGAAGCGCCGGCAGCGCCATATTCCGAAGTCCGCCCTTTGGCGGCTTTTTCTCCCCATGGGTCTTCTCAGGGTCGGGAGTGTTGTCAGTCGTATGTCCAGGTTCCGGTTGTGTTTTGCTTTTCAGACTTTCCATGAACCGGTCCCAGGGGGTTTTCCCCTCCTGCTCTTGATCCGACCCGTAAATAAGGGTTACATCGTCCAGCGTCATCCCCAGGCGGTCAATGCACAGCCTCAAGCTGATGGTCTCTCTGCTCCCCTGGTAGGCAAACAGATTGGCCCAGGCGTCCTTGGCATTATCGCCAAAATCATATGATTTTTCGGCTGCGTCATTGTATTCTTTTTTTCGACCCACCACCCTAAATAGCGGTGCTGATTCCAGGTCCGGAAGGGCGTCCTTCCATTTCCGGTAAATCCGGGGCAGCAAATTTTTCATTTCCGAGGACCCAACCGACCCCCCAACGGTCTCATTTAGAAGCGCCAGAATGTCCGAATGGCTTTCAAGGGGCACAAATGAAATCTTGCCCGCCTTTTTCATCCGGTCCAGTACAAGGGCCATCACCGACAGGTAAAATCTGCGCGAGGGTGTGTCAAATTGAAGGCTCAGTCCCTTTTGGCCGGGAAGATCGAGGCTCAGATTGAACTGTTCCAAGTCGATCTGGAGGGAAACGTGTTTTTTATTCATCATGGCCTTTCTCCCTGAGGCAATCTCTCACTTGAGTCCGTGAACCGGAAGACTACGGGGCATCAGCAGAAGAGTCATCAAAATCGATTCCTTTCGAGTTTTAGGTCATAGGGCCCGTTTTTGTCAACGGTATTGTATGATTTGACAATTTCACATATCCAAAAAAAATGAATCGGAAATATCAATAGGCGGCTGCTTTTGGATCGAAATTTCCAGTTTGACTTATCAAGATTTTAGTGGTCTTTTCAGCGCGTTCTAACAAAAACATCCTGAAGGGTCAGTTGAGGAGGGTTCCATATGGGTCAATTGAAAAATGTGTTTGCCGGTCGTTGGGGAATTATCATTGTCGGCGCCGTTATCGGTATTCTTGCGGCGATTTTGCAGAAGCTGGGCAACCCGGGCAATATGGGGATCTGCGTGGCATGTTTTGAACGGGACATTGCAGGCGCCATCGGTATGCACCGGGCCGCCGTAGTGCAATACATGCGCCCGGAGATTATCGGGTTTGTCATCGGAAGCCTGATTGCGGCTTTTGCATTCAAGGAGTTCCGCCCTCGCCTCGGTTCCGCGCCCATTGTGCGGTTTTTTCTGGGGGCCTTTGCCATGATCGGCGCATTGGTTTTTCTGGGCTGTCCCTGGCGCGCGCTCTTGCGACTGGCGGGAGGCGACGGCAACGCACTTTTCGGCATTGCGGGTCTGATTGTGGGCATCTGGATCGGCGTCCTTTTTTTGAAGGGCGGATATAACCTGGGGCGAACCGAAAAAACCTATTCATCGGCAGGATGGCTGCTGCCCCTGGCCATGATCGGGTTTTTCATCCTCATGCTCATCTATCCCCAAATCCAGGGAGAACCCAAGGACGGCATTCTGTTTTACAGCGTAAAAGGTCCGGGCGCCATGCATGCGCCCCTGATCATCTCGATGATCATCGGATTAGGCGTCGGATTTTTGGCCCAGAGAAGTCGCTTTTGCACCATGGGTGCATTTCGAGACCTTATTCTTTTCCGCCAGAATCATCTGTTCGGCGGGCTTTGCGCCCTGGCTGTATTTGCCTTTTTGACCAATTTGGCGCTGGGGCAGTTTCATCCCGGATTTGCCAACCAACCCGTGGCCCATACGATGGAGCTATGGAATTTCGGGGGGATGGTCCTGGCGGGTCTTGCGTTTGCCCTTGCGGGAGGATGTCCGGGAAGACAATTGTTTCTCGCCGGGGAAGGCGACGGCGATGCCGCCGTATTTGTATGGGGAATGATTGTGGGGGCGGCCTTTTCACATAATTTTGGTCTTGCCAGTTCTCCAAAAGGGGTGGGACCCCACGGCATTGTATCGGTTATTATCGGTATTTTATTTTGTTTACTTGTGGGGTTCACCATGAGGAAACGTGCTTGATAATGGATTTTGAATTGAAGGATTCGGCTCTTGCCGTTCAAACACCCTGTTTTCATGAAGCGGCAGGGAAAAAATAAAAATGGTAGGCGTAAAGAGGGAGAAATGATATGGGTGGCACTACTGTAGACGCGCGTGGTTTGTCATGTCCGCAGCCCGTACTGATGACGCTGGATGAAATAAAGAAGGGTCGTGAGAATAAAATCGAGGTGCTGGTGGATACGGATACGTCCAAGGAAAATGTGAGCCGCGCCGCTGGAAGCCAGGGTTGGCGGGTAAAGGATATTCGGGAAGAAGACAGTGGCTATCGGATTGTACTGGAAAATGGATAGCGACTGAAACCGGCCTCTGACCACGGCGTCGCAACGGAAAAAAGGAAACCCAAAAAATTATGGCATTTTGGAAATCGTTAAGGCGCAAAAAACCTGATTCCGGGACAAAAAAAATGAACCGGGATCGCGGCATTTTGGTTTTTGAAAACACCAGCGAGGTGATTCGCGCCGAAAACCTGCTCAAAAAGTCCCAATGGGATATTCGGGTATGCGGACCGCCTCCGGGTATACGGAGCGGCTGCGACCTGGTAATAGAAATCCCTTTGATCGAAGAATTGAACATTATGCGCATTCTTGAAAGCGCCGGAAATATACCCCTGGAAGTCATCCCCATAGACGGTCCGCTATTGAAACCTGTGGATCTTTTTCACATTCGGGATTACGGCCGGTATCTGATGGTCCGGGCCGCCAATATGAAATTGACGGTGGACCGGGAAACGGATATGATCGTCAATGTTTCGGGCGGCGGGTGCCCGGATGTGCCCTATTTGGCGCAGGAGATGGTGGGAAGGCCTCTCGCGGAAGCGCCCATCCCCCGGGAAATCGGTCATACACTCTGTGGATATGCCCTTCAATTGGCCTACGAGGAAATGAGACGAAAATGTTAGCGATCGTCGGAACGGTTCCCGATCAGAATTTTCCGTTGATAACGGGCGCGGTCGCTTTGAAAGGCGACACGATATCCATCCAGGGAAGGCAAGCCCCCATCAACCGCGGAACCCCAGCCCTGATTGCCGCAGCCGTCAAGGTTAACGAGATCATGGGACAACAGCCTCCTGTTGCGTATCTTGTGGGCGACATCGGGTTGGGGGACGGCAGTCGGCGTCTTTATGCGCATTTATGCGAAAACCTTGCCCAATGCCGTTTCAAAGCCATGGTGTTTCACTACCTTCAACCGGATGTAGACTGGCACAACCGTGTTCTGTTTGCCGCTCAGGAGATGACGCATCGGCCCATACTGATTGCCGATGCCGGCTTCATGTACGCCGCCAAAATGAGCGGTCAGGCCATGGATTATGACCTTTTCACCCCGGATGTGGGGGAACTGGCATTTCTGGCCGATGAGGATGCGCCGCACCCCTTTTACACACGTGGGTTCATCCTGCACGAAGACAACCAGGCGCCGGCGCTCATTGCGCGTGCGTATGCACACGAAAACGCCGCCCAATCGCTTTTGGTAAAAGGACAACCGGATTATGTCGCCGATTTGAAGGGCATCCAAATGACCATTGACCAGCCAATAGCGAAAGCCATGGAGGCCATCGGCGGAACCGGAGATACGCTGACCGGTATTGTTGCGGCTTTAATCGGGGCGGGTATTGAAATCAATGAGGCTGCCGGCATGGCAGCCCGGGTCAACCGGTTGGCGGGATATTATGCGGCGCCCACACCCGCTACACAGATCATTGATATCATCGAGCAAATCCCGTCAGCGCTGGTTCAGGTTTTGGATCAAAAGACAACCATATCGAGGCGCCGTCATGTCTGATAAAAACGACCCCATTCACTCTGAGATGACGGTTTTGGACGTTATTTCCCGCTACAGGCAAACCGAGGCGGTTTTCAAAAGTTACGATGCTCGGGCCGGCGAGTGTGTCTGCTGCCAGGCCCTATTCGAATCCCTGCGGGATGTGGCGGAGAAATACGACCTGGACCTGAACAAGCTGCTGGCGGAGCTGGAGGCGGTACGATAGCCGAAAGGCGCAAAAGCCCCCTCCGATGAAGAGACGCGGACCCGGAATTCAGTGATCGGCTACCAATGGCGATACTGCCCGTTCATTCATCTCGACGGACTTCGGTGTCACTCCCAAGGGATTCCTCGACCCATCCTCTGTGGCTGCTTCTCGGCTCATCGTATGATCCAACCCCAAACAATTCCCGGAGTTTCTCATAATCAATCAAAATATTCTTCGTTCGGGGATCCTGGATCTCATTGTAGCCGCTCCATTTTGCCGACTGTCTGACAGCCTCAATCAGTTTTACGGCAGCGGGCTTTAGGGACAGCGAGCTGAAAGCGTTTCCGAATTCAAGCAGAACCGCATTCGTTATCACAAAACAGCTTTTTGTCTCTTTCAGGTAATTTCTGACACTGATAGCCTGCGGATGGAAGAAATCACGCCTGTTTCCGATGGCAATCAGCGCAGAGGTATCGACAAATACGGTTTTCATAATCTTTTCGGCGTCCCGTTCAGAAAATATTTAAAAGCCATAACGCGGAAATCAGCGGCGCGGCTTTTTACGTCCGGTGGATTTTTTGGTTATATTTTCCTACTTGGCATTAAAGCCCTCAGGCTTCTGGTATTAGCTGTATATTTTCTGCCAGTTTTTAGCTCTTGAAGTTCTTTAAGATCACGTAAAATAGTGGGTTTCTTAACAGTTGCATATTTCTGTGCTATGCTCGGTGTTAATAATTGTATTTCATCATTTTGATTCAATCCAGTTTTCTAATCGCAAGCCTTCGACTCTCACAAACTCCCGCATGTTATTTGTGACCAGGATCAAAGATTCACTTCGGGCATGACCGGCAATGTGCAAATCATTGACCCCTATAGGCGTGCCTTTCTTTTCTAAATCAGCTCTGATATTCCCATAGTGGGCAGCGGCATTATTGTCATAGGGCAAGACCTCCAAACGGGAGACAAAGTCTTCGACTTTGCGTAGGTTATGGGAAATCATAGAGCTTTTTTCGACACCATGTAAGAGTTCGGCCAATGTGATTGAGCTTATACACATCTGCCCTGCATGGGCATTGAAAATGTCCAATATTTCGATTGGGCGGCGTTTAATCACATAAATAACGATGTTGGTATCCAGCATGTATTTCAGCATTAAAAGGATTCCCTTTCAGGTTGTTCTTGTGAAGCACGTTCCTGCATGAAATCATCGGTAACGCCATCATCCGAAAGAAAAAAGCTGTCCCATGTATTATCCACTGGTGAAAGCACCCGATCCTTACCGATGATACGTACAACCACTTTTTTCACATTTTCAGGAAACCTGCTGTCAACAGGTAATCTCACCGCTTGGGTTCTATTGTTTACAAAGACGGTTCCTACATCCATAACTCAATCTCCTTATATTTAATCCGCTATATCCATAAAGTATATAGCGCAAAGTTGTATATAGCAAGTGTGTATAGCATATATTTTTTAAAAAAATATGATTTATCGCCAAGCATTTAAAACCATCCTGCGCTTTTCAACACCTACGGCCCTATCGTAAATTTCAGTTGTTTTAGCGGGTGAATTTACTAATTAGTTAAGCAATATTTTCTGGACCAAAAATTGCCCGTAATCAGATTTTTCGCTTCCCCCCTATCGCTAAATGGGTTAAGCGGTAACCCAGCAGAAAGCTGGCCAGGTGTCCCAATGCCACCAGACAGACCGAAAACCACGTGAATGATCAACCTTTGTCTTAGATCAGAGCTATCGGGCACAGACCTGAGGGTAATATTGCAGGCTACAATATTCCATCGTAGAATATATGCCAAACCGTTTTCACCGCCCATGGGTGCAAGGCTGGAAACGCGTAGCTTCGATTCCGTTAAAGTTTATAGCATGGCGGTTCTACAAACAGGGCGTACCAACACCAGATAACGGGATGGTTGTTTCCGATCCCATCCTTTTTTATTGGGTTGGGTTGTCGACAAATTTTAAAAGGGCTCAATCAACCCTTACGGCAAACACGCAGGTATTGTTCACCGGCGGTTCCGGGTGAACCCTGGCGCATTCTTTAAATTCCTTTGGCAATTCAAATATGGACTGGTCATCCAGAAGGCGCCGCAAACCCTTTTCGTAAATTCGGTAGGAGATCATCTGCCCCGGTGGAAATATGGAAGCAAGGTGTTCAAAAATAGATTTTTTCGGTACGGCATCGGCGCCCACCATGACCAATGCGCATGTTTCCTCAATCGGCAGGGAGAAGTGATCGCCATGGAGGATGGTGATAAAAGGATCCAGATCCAGTGTTTGAATCATCTTTTTTGAAAGCCCCGCAATTTTCTGGTCCTGTTCGATCCCCACCCCTTTTATGCCATATGCCTCTGAAAGACAGATCAGACTGAGGGGAAGAGGCCCGCTGCCCAAAAAGACGACGCGTGCCCCCGGTTTCAGACCTGCCCCCTCGAATTCCATGCGAGCCAGAGATACATAGTTGGCGTAATAGGTGAATTTTTTGATCAGCGACCACGGGTCCCGATGAAGAATGATGGATTCCGCCAATTGCATTTCCAGCTTTAATCCGATCAACCGTCTCACCCGAGCGATGCGTCCGACCATGGGGATGAGGTTTTCGTCCGATGCCAGTTTTTTTACGATTTCATCCGGCACGGGAGTTGCCGCCAGACGATTCAGACCCGCCAGGTGCGAGCGATACACACGCTCGGGCGCCTGCGCGATGTCATCCGTTGTTAGAGTGCGCAACAACCCGTCGATCCGGATCAATTCGCACCGGATGGATTCATACGTAACCTCCATCAATCCTCCAGTTCGGCAAAAATCGTGGTGTTGTTGACCCGGCCCGTGGGAAAGACCTCTTTAACGATCCGGAACCCTTGTGTATCCGAGGAACCGACCGGTTCATACAGTACGGCTCGCATTCCCGTATAGGTTCGGTAAATAACGGGGACCCTGCGGTTTTGTCCCGACAGGATGCGCCGCAGGTTTTCAAATATCCGAGCTTTGGGTTCCGCCAGGGCCGCTATCAGCACCGCATCCCAGGTGTGATCTTCAAGGGACGTATCATCTCCCACCATGATTTCGACCTGATTCCCCAATCCCAGTGTCCGGATGACTGCCTTTGCCATCCGAACACAGTCTTTGGAGGCATCCAACCCGAGAGACAATGTCCCATACAGCTTTGCCATGAGAATCAGGCTCATGGGCACAGGACCACACCCGATGAAAGCGATTCTTGTGGTGATCAAATCGGGCATGGATTCCATCTGCCCTTTGATCAATGCTTCATAACGCGGATAAAGGGGAAACCCGGAAAGGGTCTTCCAAGCATCGTCCGCATGAAGCAATGCTTCAGCCAACTGAGTTTCATGAATGGAAAAAAACATGGTGTAATAGGCGCGAATGACCGGCAGTACGGACTTGATCGCTTCCTCTTCAAGGATAAGACCGGCCAGATGTGCGCCCGCGTTCATGTGAGCCAGATCGTCTAAAAGCTGATAGAGTCGATACAGCTCGTCCGGTGGCAGGTCTTGTAGCATCTGCGGCGTGTATTTCCGAATTTTATCTGCAAATGCCAGAATATGAGGTTTAATGATGTTCAGGCTGTTTTGGCAGTCTTTACAGCAGCCCAGGAAATCGTGTTCTTTGAGTTCGTGCTCGTGAAAGTAGTTGATATCGTGCATAACGTCACCGTTTTCGGATTCCAAAAGGGTTTTCAGATGGTCACAAAAATAATTCCTTGTCAACGACAAAATTATCAATCGGCGGCATCACAGCCCTCGGGGTCAACACCACGGTGAATTTGTTCTAACGCTAATCCATTGATTTGTTTGAATTGATGTGTCCTTCATAAGGTTTTGATATCAAAGGTTTACAAATAGAACAAATTTGCCCTGGGGTCAACACCTTGATCATGGCGTTGCCCGCCGTCTTATGTTATTATCTTGTGAGGACAACTACATCGGCGTGTGGGCTGGAGAACCGGCGCGTCAGTTGCACATTTGAAAAATCAAACTACGGCGATATCTCACATTAATGAGGACTTGGATATGACCAAACGAGTATCTTTTTTTGCCACCTGTCTGGGTGACACCCTTTTCCCCAATATCGCAATTCATTCCGTCCTACTCCTTGAAAAACTGGGTTGCGAAGTCAGTTTTAATCCAAAGCAAACCTGTTGCGCCCAGCCTCTGGTCAATTCAGGTTTTTACGAAAAGGCAAAAAAGGGTATGCGCACCCTCATGGCTGCACTGCTGGAAGATGATTGTGAATATATTGTAGCCCCAAGTGGTTCTTGCGTTTGGCAGGTCAAAGAGTATCCTGAATTTTTCAAGGGTGATTCCAAATGGGAATCCATGTCCAAAATTCTGGCTGGTAAAATCTGGGAAATAACGGATTTTATAGTTAACATCTTAGGCGTTACTGATGTTGGCGCAAGACTGAAAGGCAAAGCGGTCTATCATCCATCCTGTCATATGACCCGTCTCCTTGGCGTCAAAGAGCCCCCGCTTACTCTTCTTGCAAACATCCGGGATCTTGAGATGGTATCTTTTCCGGGACAGGATAAATGTTGTGGTTTCGGCGGCGCTTTTGCCGTCAAGCTTGGCCCTCTAAGCGGCGCCATGGTTGCTGAAAAGGTAGACAATATCGTTAAAGCAGGTGTCGACTATCTAATCGGCGCTGATGCCGGCTGCCTGATGAACATTGAGGGTCGTATCCGGCGTCAAGGACACAAAATTGAAGTTCTGCACATTGTCGAAGCGCTGACGGCAAAAGACTAACCCAGCCAATTTAGGATTTAAAACATGAGCATCAAAACAAGTGATCTCCCTTTAAATAAACGCCTGGAAAAAGAACTTGCCGACAAGTTCATGCGCACCGCCATTGCCAGAGCTCAGGATCTGCTTAACCGGAAACGTTCGGACGCCTTTGAAGAACTGGGAAATTACGAACAGTGGCGGGAAAATGCGGCGGCTATCCGAAGTCATGTTTTGGAGAACCTGGATTATTATTTGAACCGGTTTGCTGACAAGGCCACCCAAAATGGCGCCCAGGTTTTTTTTGCCCAAACTGCCCGGGAAGCCACTGATCATGCCCTTCAAATCCTGAACAGGATCAAAGCCGGCAAGGCGGTAAAATCAAAATCAATGGTCACCGAAGAGATTGGCTTGAATGAAGCACTTGAAAAGGCCGGCATTGAGGTTGTTGAGACGGATCTTGGCGAATACATCCTCCAGACAGATGACCATGACAAGCCTTCCCATATCGTTGTTCCGGCCCTTCATAAAAACCGTGACAGGATTCGAGAGGTCTTTGCCGAAAAAAAGGGCTATACTGGAGATAATGTACCGGAAAACATTACTTGTTTTGTCCGCAAGCAAATTCGGACGGAATTTCTGACCGCGGATGTGGGTATTACCGGCTGTAATTTCGCGGTTGCTGAAACCGGAACCGTCACCTTGGCAACCAACGAAGGCAATGGCCGCTTTGTCGCCACAACGCCAAAGACCCAGATTGTGTTTATGGGGATGGAGCGTATTGTACCCACCTTTGTCGAACTCGATATTCTTTTCAGTATGCTGGTCCGCAGTGCGGTGGGCGCCAAACTGACATCGTATTTAAGTTTTATGACCGGGCCCAAGGGAGAAAATGACAAGGACGGTCCGGAAGAACTGCATATTATCATCGTTGACAACGGACGCTCTCATGTGCTGGAAAGCGATTTCAGGGATGTTTTGCGATGCATTCGCTGCGGAACCTGTATGCTTGAGTGCCCTGCTTACCGCCATATCAGTGGTCATGGCTACGGCGCTTTGTATCCAGGCCCCCTTGGCCTTGCGCTGGTTCCCGTTCTTGCCGGCTATGAGGCGTATAAAGATATGATAAAGATCTGTTCCTTATGCGGCGCCTGTAACGATGTCTGTCCGGTAAAAATTCCTCTTTATCAATTTATCCTTAAACACCGCCGTGTTGTTGCCGAAGAAAAACAACTCACGGGAAAAGCTGAGACCTTCATCATGGGACTTTATTCGCAGGTTATCGGTAGTAGCGGCCTTTACGATCTGGGAACGAAACTGACCCGTTTTAATAACCTTCTTCCTAAAATCGGACCAATGAAAGAATGGTATAAAGAAAGAGAGTTGCCGAAAGTTCCCCAAAAACGATTCAGGGACTGGTTCAGAAAACATAAAAAGGAAGAGGCGCAAAATGATTGACGGAAAAGAAAAATTTATCAAACGGATATCAAATTGTCTCGGTCGCAACACTGTTCCCGTTGAGCCAACGCCTTTGAGTATTCCCCATACTCACCACTACCTGAAGGATATCGGCATAGATGAACTGGAAAAAATATTTATAAGAAACGCTGAGGCTTCCGGGACCACTGTTTATCAATGTGAATCAGGCGATCTCAATAAAACCATTATCAAGGCGGTTGCTGCTTTTGGTAAGGGACCGGTTGTGTTGGCTGATCAGGATTTTTTTAGTGAACATGACACCTTTGACGTTTTAAAAAATCATTTTGATCAATTGAAAATATGGGACCTCACCTTGTCACGTAAGGAAAATATTACAAATGCCGAGCAGGCATCAGTCGGCATTGCAAAAGCAGAACTTGCGCTTGCTGAATCCGGCGCCGTTGTGATGTTCAGTCATCTTGGTTCCGGTCGCTCGGTTTCTCTCCTGCCTGCATACACAGTAACGATTATCCGCAAACAGGATCTTCGTCCCCGTCTCACCCAGGCGATGTCTTTTCTCCGGGAACAGATTGCTATAGGATTGCCAAACTCAGTTAACTTTATTTCCGGCGCCAGTACTACGGCTGATATTGAGTTGATACGAGTACAAGGTGTGCATGGGCCAATGGCCATATCTTACATCATTACCAGCTAATCAGTTCTTTGACTGCTACCACGCTGCACGGCCATTTCCATATACATCAGGCATCAAATCACCCCCATGCTTATTGAAGTGGTTACAAATCATCAAGCAGGGCTTCCGAAGCGGCGAACATAGAAGGTCCAGGCATAATACACCGGGATACCGGCAAGGATACTACCGATACTATAAGCTGATGGCTTTGGCCACTGCTTGAAGGCGAACACCGTCATGAAGAGAATTACCGCCAGGAAGATCGCCGGAACAACCGGATATCCGGGCAGACGAAACGGCCTTTCCATATCCGGCCGGCGCCACCTGAGGACGTAGACGGCGCCGATAACAAGCAATGCAAAAACCGACAATCCCACAGAGGTATACTGGTACAGGTTCCGGAAGTCCGTCACGAACAAAATGACGATGGCACAGACGCTCTGCGAGATCATCGCATAGACGGGGACCCGTCCTTTTGGACTGACATGCCCCGCCAATGATGGGAACAATCCATCTTTTGCCATGGCATAGTAGACCCTGGGACCGGTGATAATGAAAGCGCTCACCGTGGCCAGAAACGTCAATCCCAACATAACGTTGAAAACGCTCGCAGCCTTCACGCCAAATAAATTTCTGACGGCCATCTGGGGGACCTGTTCCGCATTGTCAAATCCCACCCCGGCCAGAGGAACTGCATAGACAAAAACAAGGTTGAGCGCTAAATAAAGCACAATGACAACCCCAGTACCCAGGAGCAGTGACCGCGGGAGGGTTTTCGCGGGATTTTTCACCTCGCCGGCCATATAGCTTGCAGCGTTCCAACCGCTGTAGGCAAACATGACATAGAACAACTGTGTCGCCGCGGTTTCCAGTCCCACCTTTCCCATGGGCTGCCCCAGTGAAATGTGCGCCAGGCGCCCATCGCCACATAAAAACGCGGCCGCCACCAGAACCACAAACAGACCCAGCTTGAGAATTGTCGTGAGGTTTTGCGTCCAGGCGGACTGACGGTGGCCCAGAAGATTGGGCAAAGTAACCGCAACGATAATGACGGCGGCCGCCACCTTGATCATTTGTTCCGTTTCGTCCTTAGCAAACTGAAACGGCGTCAAAAGGTATGAAGCCGCAACATAGCCGGCCACTGCCAGGGGCGCCGAGAAACCGACAAAAAAAGACGTCCAACCGGAGAGAAAGGCGGGCATGGGACCGTATGCTTCGCGAAGGTAAACGTACTCCCCACCCGCCCGCGGCAGGGCGGCCGCCAATTCCGCCACGCAAAGTGCCCCGCAAAGGGCCAGCAACCCGCCGATGGCCCAAAGCCCGAATATAACGGGGTAATTCCCGAGAGACGCCATCATGTACCCGGGGGAAACCAGAATCCCGGTTCCAATCATGCTGGCGATGACCATATATGTGGCTGTTGACAGCCCGAATCCCCGTTGAAGCTCTTCCTGTGCCATTTCCATTCGATCACCCCTTGGCGGCGATTAACCATCGATGAAAGAATTCGGCTGCAAATGCAAGGTTCAATATCAGGCTGAGTCCGGAAATGATCTTTAAAATCTTTGAACCCTGAAGAGGATGCCCGGAATCGGTATAACCCTGCGGCTTGGCAGCCTTTTCAAAGGACGTTTCCGGGCCTATCGCCACCGTTGCCTCACACAAATGGCCCATGCCGTCATTCGCGGTGATCAGCCAGGCCCCCTGTATATCCGGGCAGAAGGCGAACTTCCCATGCTTGTCGGTTCTTGCGTTCTGATGTTCCACCTGGCGGTTTTGCGGGCTGAATACAAGTACTTCGGCATAGGACATGGGTTCGCCGTCCGAGTAATGGAATTCAATAGCCGCCAAATTCGCGTCTTTGACAAGGCTGTAGTCCGTCCCGTGGGACCACGCATCAAAAGACGTCCGCAGAAGAATGAAGACGAGAAGGAAGAGGAGAAGAAAGGACCGTAGAAATTTTTTCATCACAAAACCGTTAATATAAGAAACATCGTAAGTTGATGATAATTGACATCAGGATTGTCTAAGGCAGAAACCTGCCTGTGAAAACGGTTACGCCTATTGGACCTGAAAGGTAAAGGCCATGTTGTGCATATACTCATCACAGGTCTCCTTATCCGGGTAAGGGCTCTTATGAGAAATAACAATCATCCAGTAGCCGGATTTGGTCAAGGGAATCAATGCCCTGCCCTGACTGTCGGTCTTGGTGCTGACCGGAAAATGGGACTTTTTGCCTTTGACTTGTCTATGGGGAGCAATATCTTTAGGCTTTTTTCCATCCGCAAAACCGGCGTAGGTGGCGTTGACGGCAACGTCCGGCGCGGGCTTTCCCCTGAACATCACCATGAGGCTCAGCTCATCCCCCGGCTTCAGCATCTTTGGATTGGAAAGGGGAATAATCTCAAGTTCCTGACCGGTCGCCGCCATGAGATTTTTGTCATTCGCCCCGGCGACAATCACCGTTTTCGCCTCAATGCAAAAACTGGTACAGGAAATGGGATTTTTCACCCCTTTCTTGTCGCTCCATTGCCTTCCCTGAGGGGTCTTTGTGAAGACTCCGGGCTTAATTCCCGCGGTCACAAGATATACACCCTCCTTTTCGATTTTCAACCGGTAGCGTTTTTCGGACAATTTCGCAGGTTCCACTTTTATTCCATCCGGGTCCAGAATCCGGATATACCCAAACATTCCCGGCTTCATTTCCTGGTCAACACGACCGGCGGGGTAGCTGTGCCCCCACCCGATTCCGATATCCACGGTTTCTCCCACCTGCGGGCAATGATTCTCCGGGTTAATCCAGATATTGTGCGCAAAGGCTTGAGAACCGGCGATCATGGTGATCGCCAAACAAATAGTCATGAAAAAAAATCTGGTCTTCATTGGTCCCTCCTTGAGCCGTAAATTGGTTTCGTTGGTCATTTAAGGAAATCCCCCACATAAATCATGTACTCAAAAGGCAGGCGCTCCTTTGTCGTCTGCGCCATGATGCTGTCCAGCCTTCCCCTCAGCACCTTTTCCTTCCGTGCATAACCCGCGCTGGAGACGATGGCGATGGGCGTATCGGATGGATAGTGTCTGGACAGGGCGTCAATGAATTTCTTGAATTCGGTCCGCATGGTGAAAAGCACCAGAGTGCTTTGAAGCGCGGCCATTTTCTCCACGGACCAGCCCGAAGCCAAAATAACGGAATGGGAACGCTTTCCTTCGGTGACGCCCTGTGCAAGGGCCGCGTTGGCCGCGTTGAAACAGCTCAGGCCGGGTACGACTTCGGATTGTATGTCTTTGAATTCCTTTAGGGTCCAGGAGCAGGGGCCGTAAATGAGCGGGTCCCCGCTGTCAAGCATTGCAACGGTTTTGCCTTCCGCCACGGCCTCGCGAACCAATCGGGCCAATTCCGCCTGCTTTTGATGGTATTCTTCACAGCTCATCCTTTCTCTTGTTTTTTCTTCTTCGCTGACTTTGGAACACTTTTTGCCGTAAAAGGGAAAGAGCCGATGATAACCGTTTATGACCACTTTCCCGGAAAGTTCCTTTTGGAAACGTTCAGCGAGCCTTTTTGAGGCGAAGATCAGATCCGCTTTTCCCATGACCTCAAGCGCCCTGAGGGTGGCCAGATCCGGGTCGCCGGGCCCTACCCCCACAAGATAGAACTTGCCGGGTCTTGAACCCTTTTTCAAAACCTTCCCGTTGTGCTGGGCCTCGTTCAATGCGTTGCCCACATAGACCAGGGAAAACCTGGTGTTCTGTCCCACTAATTTCCGAGCTATGTCCGCCACCGTACCGGTGATCACCTTTTCCTTGCCCTGTTGCCCCGCATGGCTGACAACGGCCACTGGCGTATTCGGATTACAGGAGGTTCTAAGCCTTGCCAAAAGTCTTTCAATATTTCGGGGCATGAAGATCACCAGGGTCGCCCTTTGGTGTTCGGCCAGGTTTTCGATGCTGTCTTTTCCCTTTTCTTCGTCCTTTCCCTGAAAAGGTGCGGTGAGAATCACCTCGCCCAGTCCCACCTGAAGGGCTGCATTTGCCGCGTTGAAGGCGCTCAGGCCC
This sequence comes from Desulfatiglandales bacterium, assembly GCA_963662465.1. Classification (GTDB taxonomy): domain Bacteria; phylum Desulfobacterota; class DSM-4660; order Desulfatiglandales; family Desulfatiglandaceae; genus NaphS2. The sequence continues at coordinate 4,108,461 of OY759599.1, read as the reverse complement.
GGCACCACAAAGGGATGCAGATCGGCCAGTTCTTTGAGCGTCCAGATGTCCGGTCCGTAAATGGTAGGATCTCCATGGCTCAACATGACCACGTTCTTGCCCTCGGCCACTGCTCCGCGAACCAGGGTCGCGAATTCCGCCTGCTTCTTGTGGTACTCTTCACAGGTCATCTTATGCCGGGTGCGCTCGTTCTCGCTGAGGGCGCCGCAAACCTTTCCATGGAAACGGAACAGGGTCCCATAGCCATCCAGCACCTGCTTGTTCTGAAAGTCCACAAGCCCAGCCAACTTCTCACGGGTTTCCGAGTTGCAGAACACAATATCCGCCTTGCGGATGACAGATACGGCCCTTGCCGTCAAAAGGTCCGCATCCCCCGGCCCAATGCCCACCACGCAATAACTGCCTGACGGCCCTGCTTCAACTTTTTTGGCCCCTGCGGCCATCGAGCAGGCCATAAGTAAGCCGATCGCCATCATTACGGTCCATATCTTTACGCTTTTCATTATTTTCTTCTCCAGTTGGATGCTATTGTTTCTTTTCGTCGAAGGGATCTAAAACTCCAGAGATACCGTAAACACCGTCGTGAACAGGCTACCGGTGTAATAGCCGGCCTTTCCACCCGTGGTATAATCCGAGGCACTGATAACGGAAATATACTCCTTATTGAACAGGTTGTTCAGGTCCAAAGAGAATTTCAATGCCCGGGCAACAGGGATATTTTGCAGTGCATAGGTCAGTCGCAGATCAACAATAGCGTAGGAATCGACCTTTTGGGTGTTCTCCGCATTTCCATATCGCGAACTTAGCCATCTCACCATGGGAATAACCTCAAGATCACTCCATTTGTAAACCAAACCGGCTTTTATCATGAATTCGGGCGTATCCACCACCTGATTGCCTTTCAGCGGAATTGTATTTCCCTTGGAATCAGTAATGTCGTCATCATATGTGAGAACCGTCCAGCTTGGATTGACGAAAAACGTCAGGGGTCTGGCAAGGTAGAAGTTGGTTCCCACATCGATACCGTAGCCTGTAGCCTTTGCATTGTTTTGTTGGTAGCTGAGATCGACCCGCGGGTCATAAACATTGGTGAACAGGTTTTTGCTTTTATTGAAGAAGACTGTGGGCGTGATGTCAAACCAGGGGGTATTCCATCGTACGCCGAAATCAATGGCGTCTGTCTGCTCCATTTCATACCCGCTAAAAAGGTCGTTCAAGGTGATCCCGGCATCGATGAACCTCTGTCGGTAGTTATTGTAGAGATTTACCAGGGGCATGTATGCGTAGGGGCGAATAAAGTTCTTTCCATAACTCGCATAGGCCTGAACGCTTTCAGTAAACTTGAATGCGGCCCCGACGGTGGGAAGCAGAATATCGTAGACTCTCTCTTCCCGGTCAAGATCAGGCGCTCTTATCAACTCATATGTCTTTGAATCCGTGACATATCCTTCGCTGGCGCCTTCATCATATCTGAAATACTTGAGCCCTGCCTGCCAGTCGAAGCGCTCATGACTCCCGGCAATCTTAAAGTAAGGGCTGTTGATATAGGAGTCACTGGGTGAGGCAAAGTTGCCATAGCCCTGCCAGTTGAGCCCGGATGAGGTGATGCCGTAGTTCTCTGTGTAAATCTTCATATCGCTTTTTTCAAAATGATAACCAAGGGCCGTCGTGAAAAACGGGCTGTTCCATGTCACTTCACCAATTGCCCCTGGGCGCTTGATCTCTCTGTTCCTCTTCTGGACGCGGCCGCCGCCGGAGGTCACGCCCTGATAAATCTCCGAATTCTCATGGCTGTAGTAGGGCTTGAAGGTAAATTTCAACCGATCGAAGGGTGTAATCGTGATAAGGGCAAGAACATCATCGTTTTCGAAGCTGCCCCGGTTGTAATCGTAATAATAGAGATCCTGAGCTTTCGTTCCCGTAAGATCCGGATTGTAATCAAACTTGTAATTGGCCGACAGGCTCTGAATCTGGTTATAATTGAGTGTCCTGTAAAGATTTTTCTTCAGATCATTGTAATTGAACCAGACCTTCACATCCACATGGTCGCCGATCGGTTGCGACAAGGCTATGTTTGCGTTGTTCCTGGGGCCGGCTTCACCCGGTCCTTTCCATTTTTCGGCCTGGGTGTAAGAATAGGATCCGGAAAATCGGGTGTCAGCCTCGGTCAACGAACCGGATTCGAGTCGCAAGAAGCTCCGATGGTAACCATCCGTGCCCACCCCTTGCTTGAGCAGCGCTCCGAAGGTTTCACCGGGCCATTGCGGACTCAACTCAATAGCGCCTCCACGATCTCCAACGCCCGTTCCCAGGTCCCCCGGAACAGCCCCCTTGTAGACTGAAATGGATTGGAAATTCTCCGTGTCGTAAAGATATTCCCGAGGACCGATGGGGTTGCCGCCATAATTGGGCACCCCTTCCACTGTCATGGCGCCAAGATAGCCGCGCATGCCCCGGACCCGGATAGCGCTTTGCTCTGCGCCAAGGCCGTATGGATCAGCGCTTTCCACACTGATTCCGGGAAGAATATCGATGGCCTGGTAAACGCTGGTTTGCGCCTTGCTCCCTTCACTCTCGATCCCCTCTTTGGTCACTTTGGTGCCCGTATAGACGGTTTCATCCGATTCCATCGTGGGGACAAAGAGCTTCTCGCCGGTGACGACGAGATTCCCGAGATCCGTTGCTTCTTCCTCTGCCGCCGCCGTTAACGGCAACATGACGTTCATGATTCCGATGAAGATGAAACCTGCCCATAACTTTTTCCTGTACGACATCATTTTCATTATGCCTCTCCTCCTTGTGTCAATCCGTTCAAAATCTTGAATTCCCCGCTTGACGAGAAAGAGATGCACCGGTAATATTGAACCGAGCCTCCTTTTTCACGGGGGCGCTTAACCCGGAGGACGGCGGATGACCCTGGCAGGCGAACACCGTCCTCCGGACTTCGATTGTCGAAATTGCCTTCAACAAAAAAAGGCCACGAATCCACATCCCTCTTTAAGGGACATAGACCTTCGTGGCCTTTTTGTTCCAGCTCTCTACGTCTCCGCCACTATACTGGCGGCAAAGCAATTTTATTGTGGATTTTCTTCTGAAATCCGAATGCGATCGGCTTCAACCGAAATTTTAGGATGCCATTTGTACTGAAGGCTTTCCGGAAAGTCAAGATTTTTCATCGCCCCCGGGCACAGTGGGACGCGCCATGGTATGGTGTCCCCATCGATTTAAAAATCATCGAGCAGGGCTTGCGAAATGGCGAGCGTTGCGAAACTCCGTAACGAGTATTGAACCTTAAGTTTCTCATCTCAAGTGCTTTACACCGGAGGATTATTTAGTATTTGACCCTAAGGCAAATATTCATTGCCCCCCTGGACGTTCACCCCGTGAAATCGTGGACTGTATTGACGGGGCCGAATTATAGCTCAGGTGCAGTTGCCTTGGTCCTGGAAACTCAATTTTGCGCTGCATCCGTGATTTGCCGGATGGCCGTCAGTGCATGGGACGCTTTCAAAGCCGTGTCGCTTTTCGGTTCCGCGTGCTGAAGCGCCTTCTGAAAGGCATTTTTCGCACATGCCATCTCCTGCAACTGCCAGGCGGCGTATCCTTCCTTCTCTCCGATAGATGGCGGTGAGATTGCCCATGCGGATGATCTCCCCCTGGACCGTTTCTCCCCGGCGATCCACCATTCCGCCTCAAATCCGGTATCGTCCGCATTGTAGTTTTGATAGTTGTAGGAAAGGGTCCCCTGAAACCGGCCCAAGCGAAGGCTCGTCTCGATTTCACCGCCCCAGAGTTTGAAGTGGGGAATTGGGATAAAACCCCTCATCCGTCTCCGTATTGCCGGCTACGGGCCATCCTTTGCCGAACTGGGAGTAGTAGGTGCTCATATCCACGTGGTAATAACGAACCCCCGGCGTAAGGCGCCATTGATCTCCGATGGTGATGACATCCTGGATGTACCCGGAGTTAACCCGGAACAGGTCCGAAATTTCAGTGGGGGCGCCCAGGAGTTGATATTCGTACCCCACGGTCACCTTGCTAAAGGGGCCAGTTCAGGTGCCTGAGCTGGTCGGCATTGGCATAGAAGTTGGGAGAGCCGGCATCGTAATCGGCCCGGGAAGGGTCGTTTACCACTGGAAATCCGTAATTTACATCCGCATGCTTGGCCCCCAGTTCCAGCACCGCGTCCATGGGCATAAAGAAACTTAAATGTCCATTGAGCGTGGTGCTGTCCTGGTAGTTGTTCCGCAAGTAGCCGTTGGTGGAACCATTGTTTACTGAAAAATCATAGCCCACCACATTGAATGCCCCGCCGTCAATGGAAAGGGATTCCGTGGTGGTGGTGAAGGCCCCCACACCCGCCTTGGCGCGCACATTGGGCTTGGGATCATCGGTTTTTTTGCCCTTTTTGGTGATGATGTTGATCACGCCGCCGATGGCAAAGGGATGCAGCACCGAATGACCACCCCGGATGATTTCAACCTTTTCGACATCGTCTATGTTCAGCGTTGACCAGTCCACGATATACCTTCCATAGTAGCCGCTATGGTTGATTCTCCTGCCGTCGATTTCCACCACCAGACGGCCCTCGTTCATACCCCGAATGGACACTTCGTCTCCCGGACTGGCCATCATGGGATTAACGCGCATAACGTCGATGCCCCCCATGGTTTTCAACACGTCCGTAAGGGTTCGCACATCTCCCGGTTTAACGAACTCATCCATTCGAATGACGGTTTTATCCGGCGTAATTTCAACGCCCGGTTGCGCCGCCATCACCGTCACATCTTCCAGTTGCACGGCCTTTCCGGCGCCTGCCTTTTTTTCTCCCGTTTGGGCGATGGCCTTCTTGTCTTCCGGCTCTTCCGCATCACTCGGGCAAACCGACGTCCCCAGCAGAAAAACCATCACGACCCAGAGACCCAGGAACATAAACGTCCCATGACCCCATATGGTCTCACTCTTTTCAATCATCCCCTCCCTTTTCCATTGCACATAAAAAAAGGCCGGGAAGACACCACCGGACTTCAATCCGACATTGCCTTCTTGGCCTGTTTTGTTAAAACCTAAATTGTGTCAGTCTTTACGCTTTGAATCATGCGCGCAATTTCGTTTTGCGCCGTACGAATTCGGGTCCTATAACAAGTGCCGGTTTTTCTGTCAAGCAAAAGATCAAAGCGCTGGTGCTGAAGCACGCATCCTTTTGATTGCGCATCATTCCACCTTCCCTTTCAGTTGATCTGAACACAAAAGTATACTAAATCCTCTGCCAGAGGTTTAACGAAAGTCATCTTGGGTCAGGGTGAATTTATTCTTCCGAATTATCCAAATAAAATATAAAAGTTGCGCTACATTATGGACAGAAACCCTCGGATGGTGTATATACTGTGACAGGCACCAAACCAATTCGGGGTTTAAATTCTTGAACGTTAAGCAAGTCCGCATTCAAATAGTCCGCCCGCTTGAAGAACAACGCTTTCAGCATCTGATGCAGTCGCATCATTATTTGGGCGCTCTTCCCAAGATCAGCGAAACCCTCTGGTATACAGCTAGACTAAATAGTGAGTGGATTGCGCTTGTCAGTTTTTCTGCTCCCGCTTTGAAATGTACACCAAGGGACAGCTGGATCGGATGGAATTTTCGCCATCAATACGATCGACTGAAACTGGTAACCAATAACAGTCGTTTTCTAATTTTGCCCGAATGGCATATTCCGAATCTCGCATCCCGTATCCTTTCATTATGTCGGAAGCGAATGCAGGCTGATTGGCAGGAGCGTTTCGGGCATCCGGTTGTACTCCTGGAAACCTTTGTGGACCCAAAGCAATTCCACGGAACCGTATATCGAGCGTCTAATTGGATATATGTTGGTAAAACAAAGGGTTTTCATCGAACTCGCCAAGGCTACAGCGATAAAGCGGATTCACCGAAAATGGTTTTTCTTAAACCATTGGTTTCCAATGTTCAAGCACTGTTATCCCGACCTGTTCTCAAAAAACCATATCTTACAGGAGGTTACAAAATCATGCTCAGTGCGGAACATATGAAATCTCTACCCGACTTTTTTGCTCAAATTCCCGACCCGCGTCGATCCCAGGGACGACGTCACAGGCTCTCCACTGTTCTGGCCATTGCCACCGCCGCAACACTGTGCGGAATGCGCGGTTATCTGGCGATATCCGATTGGGTAAATGGTCTTGGACAAAAAGCCCTTGAGCGTTTCCGTTGCCGATATGAAAATAAGCGCTATGTAGCTCCCAGTCAGTCTACTATCCGTGATGTTCTGGTTCGCGTTGACCCCACAGAACTCGACAAAGCTCTCCAGCGTTGGAATCTGCTTTACGGTGAACAGGACGAAAGCTTGGCCATCGATGGAAAAACCATGTGTAATGCCATCGATGAACAAGGTTATCAGACTCACATCATGAGTGCTGTCGGCCATCAAACTAAGACCTGTTACACCCAAAAAAAGTCGGTTCTCTCCCTGTAGAAGGCAAAGACGAACTCAAGCGAACCAATGAAATCAAAACGGCTGCCCCTTTACTGGACGCGATCGATATCGAAGGCAAAGTCATTTCAGCTGACGCACTGCTAACCCAAAGGACTTTTGCTAAATATTTGGTCGAGCAACGCAACGCCCATTACCATTTCATCGCCAAAAACAACCAGCCCACATTACTTCAAGACATTTCCCTGTATTTTGAGGGCTGCAACGATCCTGATTTCATACAACACGATGCTCCCGATCATGGTCGCATCGAAGTGCGCAAAATATGGACGACTACCGAACTTAACCTATACCTGGATTTCCCGTATGTCGGCCAGGCTTTTATGATCCAGAGAGAAGTTACAAACAAGAAAACCGGTAAATGCACAGTTGAGGTTGCTTACGGCATAACGAGTCAATCACCTGATCAGGCGAATCCCGAACGTGTACTTTCTATCAATCGCGGTCACTGGAGCATTGAAAACGAGTGCCATTACATCATCGACTGGAACTACGACGAAGATCGAAGCCGAATAAGAACCGGCAATGGTCCTGAAAACATGACCAGGCTGCGTAGATTCGCGGTGGGCGTCATTAAGGCGAAAGGCGTTCGCAGTGTAGCCCAGAAAATGCGCCAGCTCACGCAGAACGTAAGGGGTGTCTTCGACTATCTCAAGATGACCAAAAATTCAGTGCCCCAAGCGTGATACCTGTTAGAACAAATTTACCGTGCATCTTGGGTGGTGGTGCGTTCCTTTCCTAGGAAAATATCTTGACAACCCGGCAATAAGAGTTTATTCAGCACTCGATAGCATGTGCAATACGAAATTACACATCTGAGATAAACCTGAAGCAAAAACCAAAAAAGCCAAGAAGGCTGGATCGGGTGTACCCCCGAAGCCGCCTTTTTGGCTTTTTTTTTGGCTGTTTTCAGCAAGGCATGCGCATGCGGGTTGAGAGGCGAACCGATCGGATCGATTCAAAACAAAACGGTCGCTTCGAGAGCGGCCGCAAATGATCATAAATTGAAGCGAGAACATAAACGGAGGCATCATAAAATGAAAAAAAATCTGTTTAGCCTGATATTGGGATTGTCTTTTCTATTCACGGGCCATATGGCCATGGCCCACTTCGGAATGCTCATTCCGTCGGATAGCATGATCATGCAGGGGGATTCCAAGACGGTTTCACTGATTTTGTCTTTCTCCCACCCTTTTGAAGGCGTTGGCATGCCGCTGGTAAAACCCCAGGAATTCGGCGTCATGACGGACGGAAAAAAACAGAATCTTCTGTGTAATCTGAAAGAAACAAAGGTCATGGGACACATGTCCTGGAAGGCTGACTACACTGTTAAACGACCCGGCATCTATATGTTCTACATGGTTCCCAAACCCTACTGGGAACCGGCGGAAGACTGTTTCATCGTTCACTATACGAAAACCGTTGTCGCGGCTTTTGGGGATGATGAAGGCTGGGACCGGGAAATCGGGCTCAAAACCGAGATCGTTCCCCTGTCAAAGCCGTTCGGTCTCTATGCCGGAAACGTTTTTCAGGGAATCGTGAAACTGGATGGAAAACCGGTCCCCTTCGCCGAAGTTGAGATCGAATATTACAATCGGGAAAAGAAAGTAGAAGCGCCTACCGAATACATGGTCACCCAAGTCGTCAAGGCGGATCAAAACGGCGTTTTCACCTATGCCGCGCCAAAAGCGGGCTGGTGGGGATTTGCCGCTTTGAACACCTCGAACGAAAAAATCAAGCATGATGGTCAGGAAAAAGACGTGGAACTGGGGGCGGTCCTCTGGGTGAAATTCCTTGATTGGAAAGAAAAATAGCATAACCGTAGGGGAGGAAAGAACACATGAACAACATCAAGAAGCCAAACAGGACTTTGCTGCCGGCAATGCTGGGGATTTTTCTGTTTTGTGCAAGCAATGCATTTGCTTACGAGATTAACGATAAATTATCAATCGGCGGTATTATCGCCGGTGAATGGCAATATCAGGACTTAAGCGATGCCGAAGGGTTTGAATCCGAGGGCAGGGGCGCCATGGTCTTTCAACCGGAGATCAGTTTCACACCCACCGACAGCGACGAGGTCTTTGCCAAGTTCGGATTCGGCGCCGGGAACGGTTTGATGGAAGAAGGGCGATCCCCTTTTTTTCTGGCGCCATGGGCCGCGGACGTACAAGACGATTATAAAGACATCAACGGCCGAAATCGCGACTACCTGCTCACGGTTTGGTATAAGCACACTTTCACCTTCAGCGAAAACCACTCCCTGGGACTCACCGGCGGCATCATCGACGCAACGGATTACCTGGATGAAAACGCTTTTTCCAACGACGAATTTACCCAGTTCATGAACGAAGCCCTGGTGAACGGCCCCAATGCCTTTCTGCCCTCCTACGATATCGGCGGCGCCGTGGAATGGGAAATCGGCGCGTTTTCCGTGAAAGGCGCGGTGATGGCAATGGGAACCAACGACGAAGAAGGGGAATTCGAAGAACCCTACAACTTTTACGGAATCCAGCTGGGTTACAAGGTGGACTTCGGACTGGGTGAAGGAAACTACCGTTTGCTCGTGGACACCACCAGCAGTGATTTCAGCAATGTGGCAGGCACCAATAAGGAACGGATGAGCTGTACCATGATCTCCTTTGATCAGCAACTTGGGGAGATCCTGGGGGCGTGGATCCGTTTCGGCTGGCAACTGGACGATGAGGCGGCCCTTAACTGCAAGGATCTCTATTCCGGTGGGTTGAACATCGGCGGCAATCTGTGGGGCCGTGAAAACGACAATGTCGGAATCGGTTACGCCCATTTGAGGGGCGGAAATCTGGAACTTGACCACACGGACGTATTCGAGGTTTACGGTCGCTTTGCCTTGAATGATATCTTCGCCATTACGGGAGATGTTCAGTACATGAAGGATTCCATGAAAGAGGGCGACAGCCCGAGTGGCTGGATTTTCGGTCTGCGGGCAACCGCGGAATTCTAAAATTTTTTGACAAACGGTCCAAAACTCTCTCTCCTCCTGGGCCTTATGAGAAGCAAAGTCGTAGGGTCTCGGTTTTGACCAAATGACTTTGCTTCTCTCTAATTATTATGAAAGGCATATCATGCATATTTCCGAAGGCGTCCTGTCCGGGCCGGTGATTATTTCGGGCATTGTGCTGGCCGCTGCCGGCACTGCCATAGGGCTTAAGAAACTGAATTACGACCGCATCCCGCGTGCCGCGATTCTTTCCGCATCATTTTTTGTAGCCTCCCTGATTCACGTTCCCATCGGTCCCTCCAGTGTTCATTTGATTCTGAACGGGATTGTGGGCCTTATTCTCGGCTGGGGGGCTTTTCCCGTCATCCTTGTGGCGTTGGCGCTCCAGGCCGTTTTCTTTCAGTTCGGCGGCATCACGACCCTCGGGGTCAACACCCTGATCATGGCCCTGCCCGCCGTTTTATGTTATTATCTATTCGGTAAGCTCGTGGGAAAGGGGCCTCGCATTGCCTTGCCGGCGGCTTTTTTGTGCGGATCGCTTTCCGTCTTTTTGGGCGCCGTCATGGTGGGTTTGGCCCTGACCTTCACCGAGGAAAATTTTTTAAAAGTCTCCTATCTGGTGGTGACGGCACATCTTCCCGTAATGATCATCGAAGGGATCATCACCACTTTCTGTGTGGCATTTTTGAAAAAAGTACAACCTGAAATGCTGTCAGTGGATGCCCCATGAAAGGAGATCATGAAAACATTCTTGAGATTTGATCCTATTCAATGCCGGAAAATTATTTTTGTTTCGGCATGTCTTTTCATACTTTGCCTGCTCTGGTCAGCTTCCGCAATGGCCCACAGGGTAAACATATTCGCATGGGTGGAAGGTGATACCGTTCACACGGAAAGCAAATTCAATTGAAGCATCCACCGTTAACCTGGATCAAATGCGCGACGTTCTGGACCAATCCCTGGATCGAAGGCTCGGACCGGTACTCAAAATGTTTGCGGAATCCCGGGACAAAGCGCCCACCCTCCACGATATTTTGGGCGGCATCGGCTATATTTTGGGTTTGTTGGGCTTGGCCGCTTATATCCACTTTCGCCGCAAGACCCGTGAAATGGACGCACGCAAGAAAGGCTGACGGATTTATGTTGCAGGAACCCTTTGCGCACGGCACCAGTCCCATCCACGGCCTCGACCCCCGCTTCAAGATTGTCATGGCAACACTCTATGCCTTTGCCGTGGCCCTTTCAAACCGATTCCCCGCCCTTTTTCTGGGCCTCGCCTTTTCCTTTGTCCTCCTGGGCGCCTCCCGGTTGCCCCTGTGGGAAGTGGGGAAACGGATTGCGCTGGTAAACGGTTTTGTTCTCTTCTTCTGGTTTGTGATCCCCTTTACCTACCCCGGCCAACCCATTTTTTTCCTGGGACCCCTCACAGCAACCCATGAGGGGGTTTTGATTGCGGCCCGAATCATGCTCAAGAGCAATGCCATTCTGCTGGTATTTATTGCGCTGATCGCCACCAGTTCCGTTGCAAGCCTGGGGGCTGCTCTCGGCGGGTTGGGTGTTCCGCAAAAGATGGTACATCTCCTGCTGCTGAACTACCGATATATCTTCGTCATGGAAGAGGAATATCACCGGCTGGTCCGATCAGCGGCGATCCGCGGGTTTCAACCGTCCACTCGGCTGCACACCTACAGGACATTCGCCTATCTTGTGGGGATGCTTTTCGTGCGGGCCTCGGAGCGGGCCGAGCGGGTGTATATGGCCATGCTTTGCCGCAGATTCAACGGGAAATTCCATTCCCTTTCCGAATTTTCCCGGTCTCGGTCGGACTTTATCTGGCTGTTCTGCACCATCACGACCCTATTGGGCATACTAATCCTTGAATGGGTGCATTTATAATGATTCTCGAACTGGATAACATCTGCTTTTCCTATGAAAAAGACAAACCGGTACTGAATAACCTGAAATTCTCCCTTCCCGAAGAAGAAAAAGTGGGGTTGATCGGGTATAACGGCAGCGGCAAAACCACGCTGCTGCATGTCATCATGGGGCTTCTCAAACCTTCATCCGGAAGTATCCGGGTTTTGGGAAAAACGGTGGAAAGTAAAAAAGATTTTCTGTCAGTCAGGCGTACGATCGGTTTTCTTTTTCAGAATGCCGATGATCAGCTTTTTTGTCCCACCGTACTGGAAGACGTGGCTTTCGGCCCACTCAACCTGGGAAAAACGCCCAAAGAGGCTCGCGCAATGGCCATGGAAACCCTCGAAATGCTGAACCTGAATGGATTTGAAAACCGCGTTACCCACAGGCTCTCGGGCGGCGAAAAAAAGCTCGTCTCCCTGGCAACGGTTCTGGTCATGCAGCCGAAAGCGCTCCTGCTGGATGAACCCACCACCGGCCTGGATGAAGAGGCCCGGAGCATCATCGCCTCTCTCTTGAACCGTCTCGACATCAGCTATGTCATCGTCTCCCACGAATACGATTTTCTGGAGGAAACCACCCGGAAAATCTACAGTATGACGGCCGGAAAAATTGCCTATAACGGCGCGGCCGGAACGCTGCACAGCCATTTCCATAAACATCAGGCGTCAAAACACCCCCATGTTTATTGAAGTGGTTAAAATCATCGAGCAGGGCTTGCGAAATGGCGAACATAGAAGGACCATGCGTAATACACCGGGATACCGGCAAGGATACTGCCGATGCTATAAGCCGATGGCTTTGGCCACTGCTTGAATGCGAACACCGTCATGAAGAGAATTACCGCCAGGAAGATCGCCGGAACAACCGGATATCCGGGCAAACGAAACGGCCTTTCCATATCCGGCCGGCGCCACCTGAGGACGTAGACGGCGGCGATCATAAGCAATGCAAAAACCGATAATCCCACCGAGGTATACCGGTACAGGTTCTGAAAATCCGTCACGAACAAAATAGTGATGGCGCAGATGCTCTGCGAGATCATCGCATAGACGGGGACCCGCCCTTTGGGACTGACATGCCCCGCCAATGATGGGAACAATCCATCTTTTGCCATGGCATAGTAGATCCGGGGACCGGTGATAATGAAAGCGTTCACCGTAGCCAGAAACGTCAATCCCAGCATAACGTTGAAAACACTCGCGGCCTTTACGCCAAATAAATTTCGGACGGCCATCTGGGGGACCTGTTCCGCATTGTCAAATCCCACCCCGGCCAGAGGAACCGCATAGGCAAAAACAAGGTTGAGCGCTAAATATAGCACAATGACAACCCCGGTGCCCAGAAGCAGTGACCGCGGGAGGGTTTTCGCGGGATTTTTCACCTCGCCGGCCATATAGCTGGCAGCGTTCCAACCGCTGTAAGCAAACATGACATAGAACAACTGTGTTGCCGCAGTCTCCAGCCCCACCTTTTCCATTGGCTGCCCCAGTGAAATATGCGCCGCCAGGCGCCCATCGCCACATAAAAACGCGGCCGCCACCAGAACCACAAACAGACCCAGCTTGAGAATTGTCGTGAGGTTTTGTGTCTAGGCGGACTGACGGTGACCCAGGAGATTGGGCAACGTAACTGCAACGATAATGCCGACGGCCACCACCTTGATCATTTGTTCTGTTTCGTCTTTAGCGAACTGAAACGGCGTCAAAAGGTATGAAGCCGCAACGTAGCCGGCAACAGCCAGGGGCGCTGAGAAACCGACAAAAAAAGACGTCCAACCGGAGAGAAAAGCGGGCATGGGACCGTATGCTTCACGAAGGTAAACGTACTCCCCACCCGCCCGCGGCAGGGCGGCCGCCAATTCCGCCACGCAAAGTGCCCCGCAAAGGGCCAGCAACCCGCCGATGGCCCAAAGCCCGAATATAACGGGGTAATTCCCGAGAGACGCCATCATGTACCCGGGGGAAACCAGAATCCCGGTTCCGATCATACTGGCGATGACCACATAGGTGGCTGTTGACAGCCCGAATTCTCGTTGAAGCTCTTCTCGTGCCATTTCCCTTTTCCAAAGATACCGTAATCAAGTGGGACGGATGCCCTCACAACCGGTTTTACGAAGATGAAATACCACCGAACTCAATTTTGCGCTGTATCCGTGATTTTCCGGATAGCCGCCAGTGCATGGGACGCTTTCAGAGCCGTGTCGCCTTTCGGCTCCGCGTGCTGAAGCGCCTTTTGAAAGGCATTTTTCGCACATGCCATCTCCTGCAACTGCCAGGCGGCGTATCCTTCCTTTAAGCTCATCAGCCCACCCCTGTCGTTAATTTTCGCTGCCTGTTGAAAGGCGGATTTTGCCTTGCGGCACTCCCTGCATTTCAGGCAGAGGTCTCCCACTTTGGCCCAGCGTTTCGCCGTGGGTTTCAAGCGTACGGCACGCTCTGCCGCGGCAAGGGCCTTTTCCATCCGGTTCGCCGCGATATAGGTTTCGGCCAGTAAATCCAGGTCCCTTGCTCCCGGCGATGGACCAAAGGCTTTTTCGTAAGCGTCGACGGCCTTCATGGGAACGCCGGAAAGCTGATACAGGTCTCCCAGGCGTTTCCACTCGCCGGGGTTCGGAGGATTAAGGCGATAGGCTACGTGGAGGGCGGCGGCGGCACGGGGATAATCTTTCTGTTCCATATATATCCATGCGGCAAGACGCCAGATGCCATGGTCCTCCGGGTTTTCTTTTAACAGGGCGCCAAGCAAGGGGTCGGCCTGATGGGGTTTTCCGGCCAAAACCAGTGCCCGGATATAAGCCCGTCGGGCGCCTTCGGGGGGATTGGGACCCTTAAAAACAGCTTCGAGCCAGGGCAGGGCCTGTTTGGGACGCTCACGCTTCAACCAGAAGATCCCCACCTGAAAGCGCATTTCAACCGGCAGGGACGGGTTGTTGACCTCTGTCCTTTCCATGACCTCCATGGCCTCGGAACAGTGGTCCAGCTGGTCTAAGGTCAGCGCTAGAAGAATGATCCATTTAGCGTCAGGGTGGGGGCTTGCCGCCAGTTTCTTCAGGGAAGGCAGCGCTTTTTCCGGCGCTTTCGCCTTCAAATCAAGCAGGGCTGCCTGGTAAAGGCGTTCAGGATCATGGTCGTTGCGGTAGGCTTTTTCAAGGGTCATGGCCGCATTTTTCGTCTGCCCAAGGGCTTTTTGGGCTTCCGCCAGACTGGTCAACCATTCAGGACGCGGCGATTTCTTCCGGGATAAGGCTTGAAGCAGGGGAAGGGCTTTTCCGGGTTTGTCCGCTGCCAGCCAGCACAGGGCGGCCTGGTATTTCAAATCCGGCTGTTCACCCTTTGACAAGGTCAGCACCCGTTCCATTGATTTTGCGGCCCGGGTTGGTCGTTTTTGGTCATGGTACACCACCGCCAGGTTTTGCCAGGCTTCAACGAAGCAGGGGTTACGGTCTACGGCGGTTTTGAAAAGGGCCTCTGCTTTTTTCAGCCGTTTGAGCCGGTAATTCAAAAGTCCTCTGACAAAAACCGGATGAGGATGTTTTTGAGAAGGGTTTTCCCGAGCATAACAATCCAACAGGGTCAGGGCTTCCGTGTTCCGGCCCCGGTCCATCAGTTTTTCAGCCTTAACCATGCACTTGTGAAGGTCCGGGTTCATGGGGGGCATCTCCTGGGGGCATTGTCCGCCGAAAAGGCTGCCGCCCCATGGAAACACCAGCATAAAGACAATCAGAAAGGTGCGTTTCCGGTTTACCATGCGTCGTCCATCCTGAAATTAATGGTTTGTTCCACCCAGACGTTCACGGGTCTCCCGCCCTTTTTGGCCGGGCGAAAGCGCCACCGGGGCGCCGTTTCCATGACGGTTTCATGAAAAACGTCCGGCGGGGATTCTTTCAGTATTCGCAAGTTCCGAACCCGCCCCTCTTTATCCACCAGAAAACGGACTTTCACCCATCCCTCGATGTTTCGTTGTCTGGCGCGGCGCGGATAGCGAGGGAGCATCTGATTCATGGCCCTCGGCGCCGCATCCACCTGGCCCAGGGAATAACCGCCGTTTTTTTTGTGTTCCTTGACGGGTTGCGGGTTTGACCGCGCAGCCGGTTGTGGCGCGGATGCTGGGGCGGCAGAGGGCGCGGGCAAGGCCACGGGTACGGATTTCATGGACACGGTCTTGAGGGGAATTTCCAACCGGGATATTTCAGGGGTAGGCTCATCGAAAGAATCCTGGGGAGATGTCAGTGGGGGGATTTCAAGTTCGGGGGGCAACATCTCCGGTACGTCCGGTGAATCGATTTCCAATTCCGGTTCCATGGGCTCCGGTTGGGGATTTTCATCGCTCATCTCAATGTCTTGCTCTGACTCAGATCCCGGTTGTTCCGACCGTAAGGGCATTTTCAAATTCAGAAGGGCATGGGGCAAAAAGTCCGTCACGCCGGTCTGTTCCAGGAGCATGGGGGCAATGGCGAAAAGGGCAACATTGATGAGAAGCGACAGAAGGAAGGCCAAAAGGCCATAACCGTGCTTTTTCCGGCTGGAAAAAACCATTGCCGGCCTTGTTCTCACGGTTCGCTCCTGAGGGTGGATACGGCGATATTTTCGGCCCCCGCCATTCGGCATTGATCCAGGACCGCCACGAGGCGTCCCGTGAGACTGGAACGGTCGGCTTCAAGGATCACGCCTCCCGAAGGGGTTTCCAACAAAAAATGTTCCACCATGCCGCGAACGCTCCTTAAATCCACCCGCGTTTTGTCAATGAAGATTTCCCCCTGTTCGGTGATGCCGATGAAAAGTCCGGCCTCCGGTTTGTCCTGGGCCGATGCGGCTTCGGGCCTTTGGATCTCCACCCCGGATTCCTTCACAAAGGTGGCGGTGACCAGGAAAAAAATCAAAAGGATAAAAATCATATCGATGAGGGGCGCCATGTTGAGTTCGGCGTCTTCACTGCCGTCCAGCCCCCGGTTGCCGCCAAGACTGCTGCCGATTCTAAACATGGGCGTATTCCTTTCCAGCCATTGGTCCACGGCCCGGTAAAATATCATGAGATCCCCCTGAATTCAGATACCACATCCAGATGGAAATCAGCACCAATGGGATCATGATGGGGCCTCCCGTTTGAACAAAGCGCCACATGGTTTCAAGACAGTTCATGGGAAACCCTCTGATCTCTTAAAAGGGCCGCGATCAGGGCCATGGCTTTTTCCTCCATATCCGAGGCAATGCGGTTCACTTTTCGTCCCAAAAGGGCCGCGATCACCAGTATGGGAATGGCCACGGCCAGACCCAGCTGGGTGGTGATGAGGGCTTCGCTGATCCCGCCGGCCATAAGGCGCGGGTCGCCGGTCCCATGAACGGTAATCACCTGAAAGGTGTTGATCATGCCGGTCACGGTCCCGAGCAACCCCAGAAGGGGCGCAATGGCCGCCAGCACCTTGAGGGCGGGCAGAAATCGTTCCAGACGCGGGGTTTCCTTGAGGATGGCCTCGGCCAGACTGCTTTCAATGATGTCCCGGGGCTGACCCTGCTGGGTAAGCCCGGCCTTTAAAACATTGCTGGTGGGCATGCCGGACAGGGACTCGGTTTCCTTCATGGCGCCCCGGTAATCGCCCGCTTCCACCAGCTCCGTCACATGGGTCATGAGTTTGTCGGTGTTGTGCCGCACCCGACCCAGGAAGATAAGCCGTTCAAGCACCAGAATGACGGCCACCAACCCCACCAGCAGGATAGGCCATACCAACACGCCGCCGCTCTGAATCTGCTCCCATAAGGTGGCTTTACGCGCCATCTGTTTGATGGCTGCGCCCCCCGAGATATCCATATAGACGTCATCGGTTTCCCCTTCAAAATACTGTTTCAGATTCCGGCAAACACCCCATCCGGGGGGAGCGGAAACCAAAAGCCTCCCTGAAGCGGGACTCGGGCTGAGGTACCCCACATCTCCCCCGCTCCGGTAGATGGCGGTAAGATTGCCCATGCGGATAATCGCCCCCTGGACCGTTTCTCCCCGACGATCCACCATTCCCCCTTCACGCCGGATGATCTGCCCTGATGCCGTCATATCCTTAAAAGCCAATGCCACCAGGGTTTGAATATCCTGAATCCCGAGAATTTTGTTTTTATCCAGGAAATGCTTGAGAATCGTCAACCGGTCGGGCGTTTCAGCACTATAGGCGGAACGCTCAGCTAAACTATAGAAATTACGAGCAAAATCCCGTATGGCCGCATCCAGCTCTTTCATGCGGCCCGTGTGGGTCTGAACCATACGGATCAGTTCCAGCCGCTTTTTCCGCATTTCCGAAAGCCGCAGTTCGTCAGCTGCAAGGGCTTCGCTTTCCCTTTTGATATCAGATATCAGGCGATCCCGCCGGGTCATGAGTTCTTTGCGTTTCTCGGCCACATCGGCCAGGGTGAGGGTTTCTTCCGCCTGCGCCTTTTTCAAATCCGTCTCTACCTCTTGGGCCACCCGGCTGAATGAGGACGATTGGGCAAAAAGCAATGGCGGGAAGGACCATAAAAAAAACAGACAGAGCAAAACCCTCACTTTTCCACCTCCTTGTCAGAGCTGACAGGGGGGCTGACAGGGGGTCCCATGGGCAATTCCACCAATTCCACCAGACGCCTTCGTTCACAGATCTGGATGGCTTCCCGGATGGCGCCGGCAAAATGGGGAATCGGTTCATATTGCTCTTTCCCAGGCTGCCATTTCCAGGCTTGATCTCCGTCGGCGCTCAGGGCAAAGAGCCCCAATCGTCCCACGCTGATGCGTTTGACGCGAATGATCTTTTCATCGATGACGATATCGGTCTGGTCCGGTTCCACGAAATATCCGTATTCCACGGCCCGCATGAGAAGCTCCAGCAGGCCGCGGGTTTTCCGGACCATATCGGCATCCGCATCATTCTGCATTTCCTTGGCCGATTGAAGACCGGGGCTTTGAAGTTCCCTCAGGGACGGCAATTCATTTTCGGAAAACGCTTCCAGGTCCTGAAGGGTCTTTTCCAGGAAAGGCTCCAATTCATCCTGAATCTCTTTTGCCGCACGGCTTCCTTCATTTAAGGCCGCCATTTTACTTTCCAGATCCGAGAGATAGGTATCGGTTTTTTTCCTTCTCCACTTGAGCGCATCCAGATCTTTCTGAAGGCGTGAAATTTCCAAGAGCATTTTTTCTTCTTTATCCGCCCAGGCATCAACGCGTTTCTGGCTCAGACGACGGATTTCTACCGATGCTTCGGCATTCTGCTTGACTTGCAGGGCCGTGGGTTGAACCTCCGATTCACAGCCGGCCTGGCAAGGGAAGAATACAAACGCAGGTATGACCCAAAAAAAGAATAAGAACCCGAAAAAACTACAAAAACGAGACATCAATGTTGCTCCTTACCACTGGAAGCGTTTCTTCCCTATGGCGTTTTTTGATGGATCTTCCGGGTTCTCCACCATATTAAGCACCCGGAAATGCCAAAGATAATGCACAGACCTGAAAGGGCTCTTGCAACCAAAGCGGATGAATTTCCGGTTAAAGGGGCAGCCACGGGGTCTGATGCAAGGGGGCTATCCTTGCTGACGGGAACCAATATCCTCAGCCGGTGTCCCATTCCATCATTAACGGTCACCTCCCAATCGCCGTCCGCATCTGGGAAAAAGCAGAACCGGCCGTTTCGGTCGGTTCTGCCCGTCTGAAAATCCAATTCCCCGGCAGGTGGGCGGATGGTCGTTTCGGAATAGCTCATAGCTTCATCGTTGCTGTACCGGGCCGTGACAATCATAGCGCCGGTCCCTACGGCAATCTCTCCCTTGACCCCGTGCGCAAAAAGTCCGCAGGGAATCAGCAGAAGCGCAATAAAAAGGACGAAACTATTTGGCCAGGCCCAGCTTTTCATCAAAAATCTCCCCACGATTAAAATCATGCCAGTATGCAATGGATAGTTTTCGAATATGGGCAAAATAGGACTTGTTCAAGCCACCGAATTGTTGAATGGCCGCCTTGATATCGGCCTTTATTTTTTCCCGCCACCGGGGTTTCAGGGTCAATTCAAGCCTCTCGTTTCGGTAGATAAAGGTTGCCGAAGGCATTGGATTTTCGCCATCAATCCGAATGGTTCCCCGCCCCAGGCTGGCGCCGGTGGACACCTGAAGCCCGTCGTTCATGCAACTGAGGGGCGGTTTGTTTCCCGCATGGGAAACCACCTTCAGGGCGTCGAAAGGGGCATCCAGAATTTCCCTGGCCCTGACGCCCATTTTGGCGCCGATCAGGGAATAGATGCCCAGGTGCCGGTGCAACTCGTGGGTGAGAACCGCGGCCTTCCACTCTTCAATGCCGTACCGTTTGATAATCCGGTCCACATGGGGCGCAACATCCGGTTTGAACATAAGCGGATCATGGGGGAACATCTTCAGCACAACCGCATGACGGGCATCCAGATGGGCGTCCGCCGGGCGCCCCAGGCATTCGACATAGGCCCGGAGTACGCCTTCGGCATCGAAGCCGTTCAGCCGCATGAGGTATGGATCTCCTGAGACGGGCTCCATCTTGAATAGCTCAGGGCTTTCCAGATAAATCACGGCATTTTCGTCCCATATCATGAGATGCCCTTGATCAATGGCTTTTTGAACCGTAATCCCTTTGTGAATGGTGGATACCAACCTGGCCGCCGGGGACCCAATGGCATCCATTTTTTCCAGCATGTTGCGATCAAAGGGACGAAGGTCTTTTTTGGCCGGGTGAATGCAATAGATATCCATGCCCGATGCAAAAACCCCGGCAGCGGCGTCAACATCCCGGGTCGTGTTCCAACCGGGGTCGGCGCTTTTCGGATGATCCCCGAAATAGATGACGCGGGAAATTTTGGATTGAATTCCGGGGGCCTGTCGAATGGCCTCGGCCAGGTTGGTCATGGGTCCCAGGCAGAGATAAACAACCCGGCCGGGCAACCCATTCAATGTTTCGATAATGGCGCCAGGCGCATCTTTTGCCGCAATGGACCGGGAAAATGATGCCCCCTTATGGGGCCACTGTATGTTTTCAGACAGCGGCCGGACGGGAGGCGGCGGCATGTCCGATGGCTTGCCCCTGGCCATGTGGACGCCGTTTCGATCAAAGCGCGACAGCAGGGCCTTGAGATTTTCAACCCCCTTTTCAGGGGATGAAATGCCGTCGGATACCACAACAAGGGGGATATCCACCATGTGGGAATTTAACAGCATAATAATGGCCCGCATGTCGTCCAGGGCCATGTCCGTGTCCACCAGAACCGGAACCCTGTACGTGTGGGCATGGGAAGAACAGGGAATCAAAAAGAGCGTCGCAACTAGAATGCAGGTCAAAATCAACTTTCGAAACAGCATTTTTAAATCCTCATGGCGGGGGCGAAAGATTTTTCGCCCCTACTTCACGTCAAAGGTGAACGTGGCATTATATTTTTGGGTGTCGCATTCGCTTTTATCGTCATAGGGAATTTCATGGGTCACGGAAACAAACCATTCCCCTTTTTCCGCAATTCCTTCTGAAAATATTCGTAAAGCCCTCCTTATGGCGTGTTTTTCCCCAATTCCTTCTGAGACCGTTTCATGGCGGCATCATAGGGGTTGCCTTCAAGAAACCGACCCACGAATAACAATCCCATGAATTTTTCCTTGTCTTTTGAAAGCTTTTCCGGCATATCCGCCAGGGTTCCCCGAAGAACCCGCTCCTTTTCCGGATAACCGGCCCAGAAAACCACGGCGCAGGGCATATCCGGGGGAAAGCTTGAGTTGAGCGCCGTAAACAACGCTTCGGGCTCCCAAAGGGCCATATAGAAAATCAGGGTCGAAGGGTATTTGCCGATATCCTTGAGGATTGCCTGTTCTTTCCCTCCCCAGCGCATCAGCGAAAAGGGAGCGGTCTGAATGACGAAATGGCTGTCATGGGCGGGGATGGTGCTTTTTTTAAGAGCCGCCATGGCCGCGGCGTCGCACCCCATCCCCGGAATGATAATCACATCATCAAGATCAAACTGCTCCGCATACCAGTGGCTGGGACCGTATAAACAGGGATTGCCGTGGTCCATGAGACCCACATCTTTCCCCCGGGCCAGTGCATCCTTAATTTTGGCCACCCGCTCATCACGGATTTTAAAGCGCTCCGTCTTAAATGCCGCCAGTTCCGTTTCATCCAGCTTCCACATGCTTTTTCCCTTGTAGTCCCAGATGTCCGTCCACGGATCGAACAGAACGGGTTTTTGGCCCACATATTCCGCAAACAGATTGACATGTTTTTGAGGGGCGACAATGATATCCATGCTTCTGAGGGTATCAAGGGCCTGGAGCGTGGCGGTTTGAGGACCCGCGGGTCCGGTGCCGATAACGTACAGATGGCCCCGGCCTCCCCAGGCGGCGACCGGGGATGGCAATACCCATCCCGCCGCCAGGACCAGACAGGCAATTGTAAACCAGGTTGAAATGCGTTTATTGGTGTAATATTTCATGATCTTACCTCATTTTTTTGGCTATTTTAAAATCGGGCGCTCAACAGAAACCCCCAAACATATTTGGGCATGCGGTATCCCGCCTGTTCCTGGTAATTGGCCCCCGTAAAGTTGTTACAGTAGGTCTCGGCCCGCCAGTTAACGCCGGCGAAATGAAATGACTGCTGAAACCCCGCATCAAAGGTGATGTAGCTGTCCAGATCGTCCACCCCCGGCTGCTGGGTCTTTCGTTCATCCACGAAGATGCTGCTCAACTGAACCATCCCGCCTTTCCAGACCTCGTAATTGCCCAGAAACTTGACTTTGTTCTGGGGCAGAAGCGCGGGAAGATAATAGGACCAGTCCGCCTCAAATCCGGTATTGTCCGCATTGTAGTTTTGATAGTTGTAGGAAAGGGTCCCCTGGAACCGGCCCAAGCGAAGGCTCGTCTCGATTTCACCGCCCCAGAGTTTGAAGTGGGGAATGTTGTAAAGGCAGTTGCTCCCGATGCCCGTTCCGGGAGACGTAATGCCGTTGTCGTTGATGAAGTTTTTGATGTCATAGTAGTATATGGCGGCTCTCAAATTAATGGGATCCATATCCTGAATCAGGCCCAACTCGTATTCCCAGGCCGATTCCGGTTTTAACGTGGGATTCTCCTCGGACGCGCACCGCGCCCACCAGTAGTAGTCTCAAGGACACGGCAGCCGATAGGACCGGCTCACCGCCGCATAAAGGGCGGTTTCATCGGTGGCTTGAAAGTCGGCCCTCAGGCTGGGATAAAACCCCTCATCCGTCTCCGTATTGCCGGCTACGGGCCATCCTTTGCCGAACTGGGAGTAGTAAGTGTTCATATCCACATGGTAATAACGAACCCCCGGTGTGAGGCGCCATTGATCCCCTATGGTGATCACGTCCTGGATGTACCCGGAGCTAACCCGGAACAGGTCCGAAATTTCACTGGGGGCGCCCAGGAGTTGATATTCATACCCCACGGTCACCTTGTTGAATCCGAATAAATCGATATCCCGGTACTCCGCGATAACCCCCTCGGTGCGGTCATCCATGAACACATCGGGTTCAAGAACACCCATTTTATTGTAGAGGCTGGTCCAGCGCCTGCCATTGGTGAGGTATCCGTGAATATTGATGGTCCCGGGCCCCGCGGGCATGCGGAATATGCCGTCGAGGTAGGTGGTATGTTTTTTCCAACTGGGATCATTTTCCGCATACTGGGGCCAGTTCAGATGCCTGAGCTGGTCGGCATTGGCATAAAAGTTGGGAGAGCCGGCATCGTAATCGGCCCGGGAGGGGTCGTTTACCACTGGAAATCCGTAATTTACATCCGCATGCTTGACCCCCAGTTCCAGCACTGCGTCCATGGGCATAAAGAAACTTAAATGTCCATTGAGCGTGGTGCTGTCCTGGTAGTTGTTCCGCAAGTAACCGTTGGTGGAACCATTGTTCACTGAAAAATCATAGCCCACCACATTGAATGCCCCGCCGTCAATGGAAAGGGATTCCGTGGTGGTGGTGAAGGCCCCCACACCCGCCTTGGCGCGCACATTGGGCTTGGGATCATCGGTTTTTTTGCCCTTTTTGGTGATGATGTTGATCACGCCGCCGATGGCAAAGGGATGCAGCACCGAATGACCACCCCGGATGATTTCAACTTTTTCGACATCGTCCATGTTCAGCGTTGACCAGTCCACGATATACCTTCCATAGTAGCCGCTGTGGTTGATTCTCCTGCCGTCGATTTCCACCACCAGACGGCCTTCGTTCATGCCGCGAATGGACACTTCATCTCCCGGACTGGCCATCATGGGATTAACGCGCATAACGTCGATGCCCCCCATGGTTTTCAACACGTCCGTAAGGGTTCGCACATCTCCCGGTTTAACGAACTCATCCATTCGAATGACGGTTTTATCCGGCGTAATTTCAACGCCCGGTTGCGCCGCCATCACCGTCACATCTTCCAGTTGCACGGCCTTTCCGGCGCCTGCCTTTTTTTCTCCCGTTTGGGCGATTGCCTTCTTGTCTTCCGGCTCTTCCGCATCACTCGGGCAAACCGACGCCCCCAGCAGAAAAACCATCACGACCCAGAGACCCAGGAACATAAAGGTCCCATGACCCCATTTTGAATACTTTTTCATTATTGTTTCCTTCGTTGTTTCCGCCGTAGCGTTTTGGACGCATTAGAGCGGCTCAAGGTTGTTTATCCTCGGATTGGAAGCAGAAGGAAATTGACGGGGAAAATACGCTTATGGTAAAAGAATATTCGGGCGTCTCTCCATCCGAGGGGCTTCCACCGGGAAGGCAGCCATATATCCTTGCGGGAACCTTGGCTGTCTTCCCATCCTTAATGTCTGATTTCGATTATGGTCTCACTCTTTTCAATCACCCCCTCCCTTTTCCATAGCACATAAAAAAAGGCCGGGAAGACACCACCGGACTTCAATCCGACATTGCCTTCTTGGCCTGTTTTGTTAAAACCTAAATTGTGTCAGTCTTTACGCTTTGAATCATGCGCGCAATTTCGTTTTGCGCCGTAGGAATTCGGGTCCTATAACAAGTACCGGTTTTTCTGTCAAGCAAAAGATCAAAGCGCCGGTGCTGAAGCACGCATCCTTTTGATTGCGCATCATTCCACCTTCCCTTTCAGTTGATCTGAACACAAAAGTGTACTAAATTCTCTGCCAGAGGTTTAACGAAAATCATCTTGGGTGGTGGTGCATTCCTTCCCTAGGAAAATATCTTGACAACCCGGCAATAAGAGTTTATTCAGCACTCGATAGCACGTGCAATACGAAATTGCACATCTGAAATAAATCTGAAGCAAAAACCAAAAAAGCCAAGAAGGCTGGATCGGGGGTGTACCCGAAACTGTCTTTTTGGCTTTTTTTTGGCTGTTTTCAGCAAGGCATGCGCATGCGAACTGAGAGACGAACCGATCGGATCGGTTCAAAACAAAACGGTCGCTTCGAGAGCGGCCGCAAATGATCATAATGGGAACCGGCGGAAGACTGTTTCATCGTTCACTATACGAAAACCGTTGTCGCGGCTTTTGGGGATGATGAAGGCTGGGACCGGGAAATCGGACTCAAAACCGAGATCGTTCCCCTGTCAAAGCCGTTCGGTCTCTATGCCGGAAACGTTTTTCAGGGAATCGTGGAACTGGGAGCGGTCCTCTGGGTAAAATTCCTTGATTGGAAAGAAAAATAGCATAACGGTCTTGGTTTTGATCAAACAGCTTTGCTTCTCTCTAATTATGAAAGGCATATCATGCATATTTCCGAAGGCGTCCTGTCCGGGCCGGTGATTATTTCGGGCATTGTGCTGGCCGCTGCCGGCACTGCCATAGGGCTTAAGAAACTGAATTACGACCGCATCCCGCGTGCCGCGATTCTTTCCGCATCATTTTTTGTAGCCTCCCTGATTCACGTTCCCATCGGTCCCTCCAGTGTTCATCTGATTCTGAACGGGATTGTGGGCCTTATTCTCGGCTGGGGGGCTTTTCCCGTCATCCTTGTGGCGTTGGCGCTCCAGGCCGTTTTTTTTCAGTTCGGCGGTATCACGACCCTCGGGGTCAACACCCTGATCATGGCCCTGCCCGCCGTTTTATGTTATTATCTATTCGGTAAGCTCGTGGGAAAGGGGCCTCGCATTGCCTTGCCGGCGGCTTTTTTGTGCGGATCGCTTTCCGTCTTTTTGGGCGCCGTCATGGTGGGTTTGGCCCTGACCTTCACCGAGGAAAATTTTTTAAAAGTCTCCTATCTGGTGGTGACGGCGCACCTTCCCGTGATGATCATCGAAGGGATCATCACCGCTTTCTGTGTGGCATTTTTGAAAAAAGTTCAACCTGAAATGCTGTCCGGGAATATTTCGTGAAAAGGAGATCATGAAAACATTTTTGAGTTTTGATGCTATTCAATGCCGGCAAATTACTTTTGGATCGGCATGTCTTTTCATGTTTTGCCTGCTGTGGTCCGGTTCCGCAATGGCCCACAGGGTAAACATATTCGCATGGGTGGAAGGCGATACCGTTCACACGGAAAGCAAATTCAATGGAAGCATCCTCCGTCAACCTGAACCAAATGCGCGACGTTCTGGACCAATCCCTGGAGCGAAGGCTCGGACCGGTACTCAAAATGTTTGCGGAATCCCAGGACAAAGCGCCCACCCTCCACGATATTCTGGGCGGCATCGGCTATATTTTGGGTTTATTGGGCCTGGCCTCCTATATCCACTTTCGCCGCAAAATCCGTGAAATAGACGCACGCAAGAAAGGCTGATGGATTTATGTTACAGGAACCCTTTGCGCACGGCGCCAGCCCCATCCACGACCTCGACCCCCGGTTCAAGATTGTCATGGCGACGCTCTATGCCTTTGTCGTGGCCCTTTCAAACCGATTTCCCCCTCTTTTTCTGAGTCTCGCCTTTTCCTTTGTTCTCCTGGGCACCTCCCGCTTGCCCCTGTGGGAAGTGGGCAAACGGGTTGCGATAGTAAACGGTTTTGTTCTCTTCTTCTGGTTTGTGATCCCCTTTACCTACCCCGGCCAACCCATTTTTTCCCTGGGACCCTTCACGGCAACCCATGAGGGGGTTTTGATTGCGGCCCGAATCACGCTCAAAAGCAATGCCATACTGCTGGCTTTTATTGCGCTCATCGCCACCAGTTCCGTTGCAAGCCTGGGGGCAGCTCTCGGCAGGCTGGGTGTTCCACAAAAAATGGTGCATCTCCTGCTGCTGAATTACCGGTATATCTTCGTTATGGAAGAGGAATATCACCGGCTGGTCCGATCAGCAGCGGTCCGCGGGTTTCAACCGTCCACTCGGCTGCACACCTACAGGACATTCGCCTATCTCGTGGGGATGCTTTTCGTGCGGGCCTCGGAGCGGGCCGAGCGGGTCTACATGGCCATGCTTTGCCGCGGGTTCAACGGGAAATTCCATTCCCTTTCCGAATTTTCCCGATCGCGGCGGGACTTGATCTGGCTGTTCTGCACCATCACAACCCTATTGGGCATACTAATCCTTGAATGGGTACACGCATAATGATTCTCGAACTGGATAACCTCTGCTTTTCCCATGAAAAAGACAAGCCGGTACTGAACAATCTGAAGTTCTCCCTTCCCGAAGAAGAAAAGGTAGGATTGATCGGATATAACGGCAGCGGCAAAACCACGCTGCTGCATATCATCATGGGGCTTCTCAAACCCTCATCCGGAAGTATCCGGGTTTTGGGAAAAACAGTCGAAAGCAAAAAAGATTTTCTGACGGTCAGACGCGTCATCGGTTTTCTTTTTCAGAACGCGGATGATCAGCTTTTTTGTCCCACCGTACTGGAAGATGTGGCTTTCGGCCCACTCAACCTGGGGAAAACACCCAAAGAGGCCCGTTCCATGGCCATGGAAACCCTTGAAATGCTGAAACTGAAAGGATTTGAAAACCGCGTTACCCACAGGCTTTCGGGAGGCGAAAAAAAGCTCGTCTCCCTGGCAACGGTATTGGTCATGCAGCCGAAAGCGCTCCTGCTGGACGAACCCACCACCGGCCTGGATGAAGAGGCCCGGAGCACCATCGCCTCTCTCCTGAACCGTCTCGACATCAGCTATGTCATCGTCTCTCACGAATACGATTTTCTGGAGGAAACCACCCGGAAAATCTACACTATGACGGCCGGAAAAATTGCCTATAACGGCGCGGCCGGAACGCTGCACAGCCATTTCCATAAACATCAGGCGTTAAAACACCCCCATGTTTATTGAAGTGGTTAAAATCAGCAACTACACAACGCTAACCCCTATGTTAAAATTGCTAAGTTTTCTATTCTCGGACAGTTTCCCCATGCATATTATTTGTTTGACGACTACAATGATACCACATATAGTATTATGATATTTTTTGGGAGGTGGTTGGTATTCGCACCGTAATCAATACGAACATACTTTACGCAGGACTTTATTCCAGTACTGGTGCATCGTTCCAGGTTATCAAGGCCATCATGAAAAAACGCGTCAAGCCTGTAATGTCTGTGGCCCTGCTTTTTGAATATGAGGACGTTCTGAAACGAAACAGCAAAAAATTGGGTTTAACCGATGTAGAAATTGAGACTCTGCTGGACGCTTTTTGCGCTTTGTGTTCGCTGCACAAAATCCACTATTTGTGGCGACCGTTTCTCCCTGATCCTAAAGATGATCACGTTCTCGAGTTGGCGGTGGCGTCTGGTGTAAAAAGCATCACAACTTTTAACAGGAAAGATTTCAAAGGAGTTAAAGATTTTGGGGTGGAAATCCTCTCTCCCAAAACACTATTGGAGGAAATCAAATGGGCGCTTTAAGTTTGAGATTGCCGGAGTCAATCCATAGACACATTCGCGAGATTGCGAAGCAGGAAGGTGTGTCGATCAATCAGTTCATTTCCTCAGCAGTATCTGAAAAAATTTCAGCACTCCTGACAGAAGAATACATTAACGCACGCGCTGCCAGAACTGACTTTGAAAAAATTCATCAAATTCTGTCCAATGTACCTGCACGTACTCCGGTTGCCGGCGATGAATTATAATCGAGCAGGCCTTGCGAAGTGGCGAACGTAGAAGGACCAGGCATAATACACCGGGATACCGGCAAGGATACTGCCGATACTATAAGCTGATGGCTTTGGCCACTGAACGAAACACCTCCGATTTCAATTTTTTGCCGCATCCGTGATTTTCCGGATAGCCGCCAGTGCATGGGACGCTTTCAGAGCCGTGTCGCTTTTCGGTTCCGCGTGCTGAAGCGCCTTCTGAAAGGCATTTTTCGCACATGACATTTCCTGCATCTGCCAGGCGGCGTATCCTTCCTTTAAGCTCATTAGCCCACCCCTGTCGTCAATTCTCGCTGCCTGTTGAAAGGCGGATTTTGCCTTGCGGCACTCCCTGCATTTCAGGCAGAGGTCTCCCAGTCTGGCCCAGCGTTTCGCCGTGGGTTTCAAACGTACGGCACGCTCTGCCGCGGCAAGGGCCTTTTCCATCCGGTTCGCTGCGATATAGGTTTCAGCCAGCAAATCCAGGTCCCTTGCTCCCGGCGATGGACCAAAGGCTTTTTCGTAAGCGTCGACGGCCTTCATGGGAACGCCGGAAAGCCGATACAGGTCTCCCAGGCGTTTCCACTCGCCGGGGTTCGGAGGATTAAGACGATAGGCCACGTGGAGGGCGGCGGCCGCACGGGGATAATCCTTCTGTTCCATATAAATCCATGCGGCAAGACGCCAGATGCCATGGTCCTCCGGATCTTTTTTTAACAGGGCGCTAAGCAAGGGGTCGGCCTGATGGGGTTTTCCGGCCAAGACCAGTGCCCGGATATAAGCCCGGCGGGCGCCTTCAGGGGGATTGGGATCCTTAAAAACGGCTTCAAGCCAGGGCAGGGCCTGTTTGGGACGCTCATGCTTCAACCAGAAGATCCCCACCTGAAAGCGCATTTCAGCCGGCAGGGACGGGGCGTTAACCTCTGTTCTTTCCATGATCTCCATGGCCTCGGAACAGTGGTCCAGCTGGTCTAAGGTCAGCGCTAGAAGAATGATCCATTTAGCGTCAGGGTGGGGGCTTGCCGCCAGTTTCTTCAAAGAAGGCAGGGCTTTATCCGGCGCTTTCGCCTTCAAATCAAGCAGGGCCGCCTGGTAAAGGCGTTCAGGATCATGGTCGTTGCGGTAGGCTTTTTCAAGGGTCATGGCAGCGTTTTTCGGCTGCCCAAGGGCTTTTTGGGCTTCCGCCAGGCGGGTCAACCATTCAGGACGAGGCGGTTTCTTTCGGGATAAGGCCTGAAGCAGGGGAAGGGCTTTTCCGGGTTTGTCCGCCGCCAGCCAGCACAGGGCGGCCTGGTATTTCAAACTCGGCTGTTCATCCTTTGACAGGGCCAGCACCCGTTCCATTGATTTTGCGGCCCGGGCCGGTCGTTTTTGGTCATGATACACCACCGCCAGGTTTTGCCAGGCTTCGACGAAGCAAGGGTTACGGTCTACGGCGGTTTTGAAAAGGGCCTCTGCTTTTTTCAGCCGTTTGAGCCGGTAATTCAAAAGCCCCCTGACAAAAACCGGATGAGGATGTTTTTCAGAAGGGTTTTCCCGAGCATAACAATCCAACAGGGTCAGGGCTTCCGTGTTCCGGCCCCGGTCCATCAGTTTTTCAGCCTGGACCATGCACTTGTGAAGGTCCGGGTTCATGGGGGGCATCTCCTGGGGGCATTGTCCGCCGAAAAGGCTGCCGCCCCATGGAAACACCAGCATAAAGACAATCAGAAAGGTGCGTTTCCGGTTTACCATGCGTCGTCCATCCTGAAATTAATGGTTTGTTCCACCCAGACGTTCACGGGACGTCCTTCCTTTGTGGCCGGGCGAAAGCGCCACCGGGGCGCTGTTTCCATGACGGTTTCATGAAAAACGTCCGGCGGGGATTCTTCCAGTATTCGAAGGTTCCGAACCCGCCCCTCTTTATCCACCAGAAAACGGACTTTCACCCATCCCTCGATGTTTCGTTGTCTGGCGCGGCGCGGATAGCGAGGGAGCGCCTGATACATGGCCCTCGGCGCCGCATCCACCTGGCCCAGGGAATAACCGCCGTTTTTTTTATGTTCCTTGACGGGTTGCGGGTTTGACCGCGCAGCCGGTTGTGGCGCGGATGCCGGGGGGGGTGAGGATGCCGGGGCGGCAGCGGGCGCGGACAAGGCCACGGGTACGGATTTCATGGACACGGTCTTGAGGGGAATTTCCAACCGGGATATTTCAGGGGCAGGCTCATCAAAAGAATCCTGGGGAGATGTCAGTGGGGGGATTTCAAGTTCGGGGGGCAACATCTCCGGTACGTCCGGTGAATCGATTTCCAATTCCGGTTCCATGGGTGCCGGTTGGGGATTTTCATCCCTCATCTCAATGTCTTGCTCTGACTCAGATCCCGGTTGTTCCGACCGCAGGGGCATTTTCAAATTCAGAAGGGCATGGGGCAAAAAGTCCGTCACGCCGGTCTGTTCCAGGAGCATGGGGGCAATGGCGAAAATAACGACATTGATGAGAAGCGACAGAAGGAAGGCCAAAAGGCCATAACCGTGCTTTTTCCGGCTGGAAAAAACCATTGCCGGCCCTGTTCTCACGGTTCGCTCCTGAGGGTGGATACGGCGATATTTTCGGCCCCCGCCATTCGGCATTGATCCAGGACCGCCACGAGGCGTCCCGTGAGACTGGAACGGTCGGCTTCAAGGATCACGCCTCCCGAAGGGGTTTCCAACAAAAAATGTTCCACCATGCCGCGAACGCTCCTTAAATCCACCCGCGTTTTGTCAATGAAGATTTCCCCCTGTTCGGTGATGCCGATGAAAAGTCCGGCCTCCGGTTTGTCCTGGGCCGATGCGGCTTCGGGCCTTTGGATCTCCACCCCGGATTCCTTCACAAAGGTGGCGGTGACCAGGAAAAAAATCAAAAGGATAAAAATCATATCGATGAGGGGCGCCATGTTGAGTTCGGCGTCTTCACTGCCGTCCAGCCCCCGGTTGCCGCCAAGACTGCTGCCGATTCTAAACATGGGGCGTATTCCTTTCCAGCCATTGGTCCACGGCCCGGTAAAATATCATGAGATCCCCCTGAATGTTGCGGATCATCTTACGCAGGGTCTGCCCGGCCAGAAGACCGGGAATGGCGATCAGCAGTCCGGTCTGCGTGGTAATCAGGGCTTCCTTGATCCCCGAGGCAAGGGCCTGGGGATTGCTTGCCCCTTGAACGCCAATCACCCTGAAGGTATCCACCATACCCGTCACCGTCCCCAGCAATCCCAAAAGGGGCGCCACCGTGGCCAGCACCAGAATGGCGGCCATGTGCCGGTTGAGGGGGAAAAGCTGGCGCTTGACTGCCACTTCCCACATAATCCGATCGGGCTCCGGGTTGAAACGCCGCTGCCCCAGAAAATAGTTGAGGGCCCCGGACCTGGGAGTGTCATGCCCTCCCAACTGTTTGGGGGGGGCTGCCATGACGTTAAGGGCCTCGGATATTTTCAGGGGATAGCGGCGAATACGGAATATCCACAGCAGCTTTTGAACAATCAAATACCACATCCAGATGGAAATCAGCACCAATGGGATCATGATGGGTCCACCCGTTTGAACAAAGCGCCACATGGTTTCAAGACAGTTCATAGGAAACCCTCTGATCTCTTAAAAGGGCCGCGATCAGGGCCATGGCTTTTTCCTCCATATCCGAGGCAATGCGGTTCACTTTTCGTCCCAGGAGGGCCGCGATCACCAGTATGGGAATGGCCACGGCCAGACCCAGCTGGGTGGTGATGAGGGCTTCGCTGATCCCGCCGGCCATAAGGCGCGGGTCGCCGGTCCCATGAACGGTAATCACCTGAAAGGTGTTGATCATGCCGGTCACGGTCCCGAGCAACCCCAGAAGGGGCGCAATGGCCGCCAGCACCTTGAGGGCGGGCAGAAATCGTTCCAGACGCGGGGTTTCCTTGAGGATGGCCTCGGCCAGACTGCTTTCAATGATGTCCCGGGGCTGACCCTGCTGGGTAAGCCCGGCCTTTAAAACATTGCTGGTGGGCATGCCGGACAGGGACTCGGTTTCCTTCATGGCGCCCCGGTAATCGCCCGCTTCCACCAGCTCCGTCACATGGGTCATGAGTTTGTCGGTGTTGTGCCGCACCCGACCCAGGAAGATAAGCCGTTCAAGCACCAGAATGACGGCCACCAACCCCACCAGCAGGATAGGCCATACCAACACGCCGCCGCTCTGAATCTGCTCCCATAAGGTGGCTTTACGCGCCATCTGTTTGATGGCTGCGCCCCCCGAGATATCCATATAGACGTCATCGGTTTCCCCTTCAAAATACTGTTTCAGATTCCGGCAAACACCCCATCCGGGGGGAGCGGAAACCAAAAGCCTCCCTGAAGCGGGACTCGGGCTGAGGTACCCCACATCTCCCCCGCTCCGGTAGATGGCGGTAAGATTGCCCATGCGGATAATCGCCCCCTGGACCGTTTCTCCCCGACGATCCACCATTCCCCCTTCACGCCGGATGATCTGCCCTGATGCCGTCATATCCTTAAAAGCCAATGCCACCAGGGTTTGAATATCCTGAATCCCGAGAATTTTGTTTTTATCCAGGAAATGCTTGAGAATCGTCAACCGGTCGGGCGTTTCAGCACTATAGGCGGAACGCTCAGCTAAACCATAGAAATTACGAGCAAAATCCCGTATGGCCGCATCCAGCTCTTTCATGCGGCCCGCGTGGGTCTGAACCATACGGATCAGTTCCAGCCGCTTTTTCCGCATTTCCGAAAGCCGCAGTTCGTCAGCTGCAAGGGCTTCGCTTTCCCTTTTGATATCAGATATCAGGCGATCCCGCCGGGTCATGAGTTCTTTGCGTTTCTCGGCCACATCGGCCAGGGTGAGGGTTTCTTCCGCCTGCGCCTTTTTCAAATCCGTCTCTACCTCTTGGGCCACCCGGCTGAATGAGGACGATTGGGCAAAAAGCAATGGCGGGAAGGTGAATAAAAAAACCAGACAGAGCAAAACCCTCACTTTTTCACCTCCTTGTCAGAGCTAACGGGGGGGCTGACAGGGGGTCCCATGGGCAATTTCACCAATTCCACCAAACGCCTTCGTTCACAAATCTGGATGGCTTCCCGAATGGCGCCGGCAAAATGGGGAATCGGTTCATATTGCTCTTTCTCAGTCTGCCATTTCCAGGCTTGATCTCCGTCGGCGCTCAGGGCAAAGAGCCCCAATCGTCCTACGCTGATGCGTTTGACGCGAATGGTCTTTTCATCGATACCGATATCGGTCTGGTCCGGTTCCACGAAATATCCGTATTCCACGGCCCGCATGAGAACCTCCAGCAGGCCGCGGGTTTTCCGGACCATATCGGCATCCGCATCATTTTGCATTTCCTTGGCCGATTGAAGACCGGGGCTTTGAAGTTCCCTCAGGGACGGCAATTCATTTTCGGAAAACGCTTCCAGATCCTGAAGGGTTTTTTCCAGAAAAGGTTCCAATTCATCCTGAATCTCTTTAGCCGCACGGCTTCCTTCATTTAAAGCCGCCATTTTTTGTTCCAGATCCAGGAGATACGTGTCGGTCTTTTGCCGTCTCCACTTGAGCGTATCTAGATCTTTCTCAAGACTCGAAATTTCTGAACGCATTTTTTCTTCTTCATCCGCCCATGCATCGATGCGTTTCTGACTCATACGACGGATTTTCACGGATGCTTCGGCATTCTGCTTGACTTGTAGGGCCGTGGGCGGCATCTCCGATTCACAGCCGGCTCCGCAAGGGAAGAATATCAAAGCGGGTATAACCCCAAAAAGGCATGAAAACCAAAAAAAACGACCAAAACAAAACATCAATATGACTCCTTACCGCTTGCAGCGGCCGGAAAACCCGCATGCTTCAAGAGCTGAGGGAAACCATTAGGCCGACCTCTCTTAATGCCATGCGTTATAAAGACAAGGCGTAAATTTAAAAAGAAGCCGAAACAGAGAAGAAAACATTAAACGGCGCACCTGTCTGATAGGATGACCCAAGGGTCTTATAATCAGCGGTATTGATAATGCTAATGTATTCTTTATCAAATATATTATTAAAAGCAAGGGAAAGATCCAGTTTTTGAATCTTAATCTTTGGAAAGGCTGTTGTATAGGTAATATCGAAATCAAAGAGCGTTGCGCCGTCAATTTTTTCTTCATGCAAAATGTCGCCATATCTGCTGGAGGTATATCTCACAACGGGAGAAAAGGTAAAATATCCGATGCTGTAACTTGCGATGCCTTTCGCCAGAAATTCCGGGGCATCAGGCACCTGGTTGCCCTTTACTGAAATAGCGGCGCCCGCCTGATCATAAATATCTTGGGAAAAACAGAATCTGTTGTAGGAAAAGGATCCATAGAGAGACAGATTTTCCAAAGGCATAACGCCTGCCTCCAATTCGAAACCGTATGCATCCGCATCAAAAACCGCGGCGGGGAAGGTGGCCTCGATGGAGGCGTCGTAATAAGGTGCGGTCTTATTTTTGTGTTTGGCATAATAAAGGGTGGGCGCCACATACAGGTTGTCCGTGATGTATCGCAACCCCACATCAAAATTGTCCGCAATTTCGAGTTCCTGTTTATTCCAGAGATCCTGCAGCGTGATGCCTTTTTTATAGAAAGCACTTTTTTGCGAGATAAAATAGGGGTAAAGGGCCACACTCATGCCATAATTTCTGCCATATGAAAAATAGCCATTCAATTCATCGTTTATCCTGTAATTCAAACCGAAATTGGGAAGAATTTCATTGAAATCTTTTGAATTGGCACTTGCATCCGCTTCAGTGCCGGTCACCATGCCGAGGGCGTCTTCATAGCTGACATCCGGGATGCCGGTTGTGTCGTATGTGGTGATGTCCGGCATTGAATATCTCAGATATTTGATGCCGCCTTCAATATTGAAGGGCCCTATTGAATATTTCCCTGATACAAAAGGAACATGTTGACGGTGCTTTGAAGAATTGGAAAGGACCTGCCATTTGTCGAAATCAAGATTGCCGGACGATACCTTATACAATTTCCATGAGGTGGGCGGTCCGGGTCTTTCCTGCTCAAGATAAAAATAGCCCACATTAAAGTCCGCTGATTGAATTTTCAATGAATATTGGCTTAAAACGCCGCTCAACTCATGGTCTATGTCCCATCGTCTGATCCGGTTTTTTCCGTTTTTCATTGTGATGGTTTCCAGATAATAGCCATCATCTTTCCAATAAAACGGCTTCACCATTATGCTGGAATTTTTATTAAACTTATATTCAATATTTGCAAAAATATTATAATCTTCAAAATCACTTTTATTGTAACCATAATAGAAATAGTCGGCACTATTATCCGTATAATCAAAATTGTAATTCTTGCTTAGCGATGACGCCTCTTTATAATTAAGCGGTCTGTAGGGATTGATCTTTGCGTTGTTGTAGATGGAGAATGCTTCTATTTTTAATCCGTCGCCGACTTTCTGAGTCAAACCGAGCATTGCATTATTTCGATTGGAATCCCCTTCGCCCTTCCATTTGTCGGCGTTGGTGTTGGAATATGACAGGAAACCCGCGGTTTCGGTGGAAAACAATCCCGTATCAAGACGCAAAAAAGTCCTTCTGAAGTCATGACTTCCCAAGGCCTGCTTCAAATCGAAACCGAATTCTCCCTTGGGTTTTTTTACCGCCATATCAATTTTTCCGCCGATATTCGTCAATCCGAATGCCTTATCGGCTGGAACGCCTCCCTTATAAATGGATATGCTTCCAAAATTTTCCAGATCATAGATGTTTCCGCCGCCCCCAGGTCTTCCGGTAACCGGGATATTCTCCACATTAACTGGGGTGGAGGGGTTTCCGCCACCGGTGGGTTCAATCCCCCTGAACCTGAAAGATTCGTGATAATTGCTGATATCCGCAAGACCATTTGGATCAACGCTCTGCTGATTCACGGATGGAATAAGACTTATGGCTCTTGGCACGGACATTTTTGAGCCGGGACCGAGGGCGTTTATCCCTTTTTCCGTGATTTTTGTTTTGGTGTTGGTTTCCGTAAACACGGGTCCCACAAAATCCTGTTCCGCGAATTTGCCTTCTACGACAACGTCAGGCAAGGCGGTAATATCCTCTCCCGAAAAAACCGGTTCGGGAAAAATAGCAAACCCCATCAAGATGCTCATCCACAATATCCGTTTCATTTCGCTGCTCCTTTCAATATCACCGGGTCTCGACTGCGGTATGATAAAATAGTCTAAATGGAAATATTCTATTTTGGAATAACATGTCAAGGAAAAATGCAATGGGGTCGCATCCTGGTGCTTCACGACCAACGCATGAATATGAAGGGAAGTTCCCTTAGCCCTCTTTTTTTATGCAATTAAGCAGGCAGGGTACGGCCAATCGTCGCTTTATGCCCGGACACACGATAATGGCTTGAATTTCGGCAGTGTTATTCTTTCGTCGACATCCTCCCAAAATACCCCTACCGGCATGTCGCATCTCACCTCATCGGGTCGGCAGTCGACAATATTGGTTAGAAGGTGGGGTCCCTCATCGAGCGCCACGACGGCCACAGTATATGGCACGTCGGTTGCGAATCCCGAATGGAATGCGGTGTGGTAGACAGCAAATGTGTATACCCTGCCGATCCCCTTGGAAATCAACCAGTTGATTTCAGTGGAATGGCACTGGGGGCAAAGATCGGACGGCGGCCATCTGACGTGGCCACAATCGTTGCATTGCTGAAATCTGAGTTCATGCCGGCGACACCCCTCCCAAAAGGGGGTGTTGTCGCCATTGAGTTTTGGCAATGGTTTTTCGTATGGCATCGTTACAACCTCCTTAGCAGGATGCATGCGTGACTCTGCAAAATACCACCATTGTCACTACACATTATAATCTCAGGCGCTTTGGTCCGGGTGGCGGGGCCGAGCTGTCGTTTCCCGCACCGGCCCATAAGCTGCACAGCGCTTTCGGCGATGGGCGTCAGACCCATGAAGTAGGCTTCCGAAAGCTGCCCGCCTGAAGTATTCACCGGCATCCTGCCGCCGGGTTCAATCGTTCCGCCCTGGAACCAATCGCGCCCTTCGCCGGGTTTAAAAAAACCATAGTCCTGGAGAGTGAGTTCCACAGTGTAGGTAAAACAGTCATAGGTCTGGCATGCATCCACATCATTCAGGGTGATGTCCGCCATTTTAAAAGCTGCCTCTCCGGCCTGTTTGGCGCCGCTGGGCCC
The DNA here is from genome assembly GCA_963662465.1 of Desulfatiglandales bacterium. Classification (GTDB taxonomy): domain Bacteria; phylum Desulfobacterota; class DSM-4660; order Desulfatiglandales; family Desulfatiglandaceae; genus NaphS2. The sequence goes on along the minus strand of OY759599.1, from coordinate 4,070,860 downwards.
AGCCATCCAGTCGGACTGAGCAATGACCGTCGAGGGATTGTGCATCCCCATCCCCATTATTACTGCCGGAGGCTGTTTCAGGTCGCGTGCCCGCTCAAGGGAGGTGACGATAATAGCGCGGCCGCCATCATTAATCAGGCAGTTGTCAGGCAGGCGTAGCGGCTCGACAACCCACCTTGCGTTGTCGTAATCCGCTTCGGTCATGAGCTTGTCATGCATCATGGCGGCCGGGTTGAGGTTGGCCCACTTTCGCTGCCCAACGGCAATCTGTTTCCAGGTTTCAGGTCCAGTGCCGAATTGGTGCATGGCCCTTCTGGCAGCGAGCGCATAACCGCCGGTGGCGCCAAAATGGCCGAAGACGGCATCATCGCCTGATAATGTCATAAGCATCTGAAACATGCTGTCGCTGGAAAGGGCATTGTGACCATAGGAGATAAGAACGTAACGGCATAAACCAAGTTCGAGCGCGCCAACTGCGTGCTGAAGGTGATTTCGCGATCAGTTGCCGTCCTGGCTGACGTAGGCGGGGGAAATCCCGAGTTGCTGAGCGATAAATTGGGGCGTCAGGTCGTCCTCATCCGAAGCGGCGGGAAAGTGGCGGTAACAGATGAAACCGTCCACATCGTCTTTATTCAGGCCGGCATCTTTGATGGCATTGGCTGACGCCTCCAAATGGAAACTGAGAGATGTTCTTCCAGGGACACGGCCCTGGGGCGTGTATCCCACTCCAACGATAGCATACTTGTCTTTAATTGGCGACGTCATCGTACCTCCATTTTAGCAGTGGAATTTGTCAAGGACTGCTTTCACCCCGAAAGGCTAAACGAGACCTGTGAGTTGCATCTATTCGTGTGATGCTATAACAATCGAGTTCAATTGCCGCAAGGGAACTCAGCGCTTACAAATAGAACCGGAAACACAAAAGGGACAACCGGTAATAAAACCGCGCCCCTTGCGGTCAATGTGTAGCGTCTGGTTGGGCTAACTCTAACATTTTATCCAGAAGCTCTTTAAATTTTGGACATTTGTGATATGCGATATTCGGATCGAGTTTATCGAAAAGTTCTTTCCCGTTCACGACTTTTTTATATGATCTTTTTACATGCAAACGATAAAGACGTTCCAATAATTTTGCCGGCGGTTCATTAAAGTTTACCAATTCCGGATTTTGAATCTTTGGGGGGAATGCATTTTTGACTTTAAGAGGGAAGATATCTGGTTGACTCAGAAGCCATGCCTCAACTTCATGAACTGCAAAAAATTGAAAAAAACGTGAATGATTTACCTTGTCTTCAATATATTTTTTCCCCCACTCATAACGCTCATCGTAGTTTTCAATATGATTCGGATAAAAGGTCGGGCCGTAAAGATCCAACAAAGAAATCACGGCAATAATATCGCCTTTATCTGGCCCATTCAGATGCATTTTTGCTTTTCGAGGAGCGTCTTTTACTAGTTCAGACCATCCTTCAAATCGGATAGTTCGAATCCCGACAGGATTATCTAATCTTGGATCAAGCCATTTTTTTAAAAATTTAGGTAGCGACTTATTTTCAGTATAGCCTTCCACAAAAAAAACAAATCTCATATCATCTGCTCCAATTCTCCAGATTTAAAAAGAGCCCCCAGAGAGTATTCGTTCAGCCAGTAGTCAAGGTTTTCTCCTTTTAGCGTTTTTAATAAAGTTTCACCATTTTCCCAGGTTGCAACAGTGGTTGTAGGCTGAGTTCCACCGAAAGCATCCAAGAATTGTGGGGAATGCGTCGTCAGAATAACTTGAGATCTAGTGGCTGCGTCAACTGCATACTCCGCAACCAAAGGCAACATTGATGGATGCAGCCCTGTCTCTGGTTCATCGATCGCGATAATTGGAGCCGGTGATGGGCTTGCCAGCACCGTTAACAAAAATAAAAAACGTAGTGTTCCGTCTGAAAGCTCAGCAGCTGATTGCTCACGCTTTAGTGATCTCCAGCGAACTCTCATTTGAATCCTCTGGTCAGACGCAGGAGGAAAAACCAACTCTTCAAAATCATCACCAAATGCTGCTCGCATGGCAGAATTTATATCTTTTTTAAAATCACGATCACCTGTGTAAAGCGTATGCATAACCGATATGAGATTTTGTCCATCAGGATCAACTCGTTTTTCCATTCGAGAGATAGCAGGTTGACGAACAGAGGCGTCCTTATTGGTATGCAAATCATGATAAACAGCAATAGATGCCAATTCCCGTTGAAAAGGTGGAATGTAGTGATTATTGACAAATGGCCCTGATGCTATTGAAAGAAGACTTTCCTCCTCTGAAACAAACTCTTCAGGAGTAGTAAAGGTATGTTCCGTTTCATCAAAAATAACAGCTGTCCTTGAGAATCTTTCTAGAAATTTAAATGGTTTTTTTTCAATATTTTTCCTTAATTTATGAGAGTTGATCAAAAGTTCCTTTTCAACTTTATATGAACTTCCAGCCCCGAGCCTTGCTAGTTCAAGCTCGTAGTGTTCAGGACCTAGCTCTCCTCCTTCAGGGATTGACTCAAGGGCAAACTTTATCGAAGTAGCTGTGCCGTCCCAAACAATCGGATCCATTCCACCCAACGATTGAATATATTTGCCGAGTTTACCCTGTGCTGATACGGAAATTAATTCCATTAATCGTAACAAATTTGATTTGCCAGTCCCGTTAGGACCGATAATCACGTTGAGATCACCAGGAAACCAGCTTACATTTCGAAGAGAGCGGAAACCCTCAATATCCAATTGTGTGATTTTCATTCTTTGTTTTCCTTTACTTCTGATTATAATTACATTCACCGAGTCGAACCAAATCTTTCTCTTTTTAGGATCTTATAGTATACCGTAAGTTGCTGAAAAAGACACTTCTATCTGTGTATTTGCACTGTTTCTCAAGGACTTTGCCATCACAGGCCCAACATGAAAATCACCGGTTTATCCGGTGATTTTTTTGGTTGGAATTAAGTATCCTCGGAATTCCAATTATCATTCAAAGGACTAACAGCCAACAGTAGACCTGCCCCATTTCACTTGCGGTCAAACACTCTGACCAGCTTCATTCATCTTCGTATATGCTACTGACGCCGCTGGTTAACGATAAAAGGGCAACTTGAGCCCTCTTTTCAGAACATCAACTTCACCCGTCTGTTCGGTGCCTCATCTCACGAAAGGAATACGTAGGTCCTTGCATATTTTGCGTACGAGGTTGTCCCTGATTTCGTTATGACGCGGCACAGAGGATCTACCATTTCCTGCTGCGTTCTCCCACCAGGAATGACTACCACCCTCACGTACAAACGCGCAGCCATGCCTGCGCATATGTTTGATGAGTTCCCCACGCTTCATACCGTCACCAGTTCCTCAACATAGTTGGGTGCGGCTGCTTGAATTGCCTCCAGCCTGTTGAACTCAAGGGCCTCCATCAGAGTCACCTTTAGGCTATTGAGCAGTTCATCACGAGTACGCTCTTGGCAGTTCACACCAGGAACCTCCTCAATCCAGCCAATCCACCATTCGCCATCCTGCTTTGTGACAGCCCTATACGTGTTGGCCATAATGTACCACCTTTCCTTTGAAAATTGTTGCCATTTACATCAAACGAAAAAGGTAACTTGAGCCCTCTTTTCAGGACGTCAACTTTACCCATTTATTAGAACCTATTTTCTCGCGATTACGTTTACGGTTCTTCTTTGGCCTTTTTCTCCTTGGGTTATCTGCGGCAATAAGCTTAAAAAAAGCTTCTTCCTTATTGGTAGTTCCCTTTACTTCCGATTACCCATTTTTACCCATTTTCCCTAATTCGTATATGCTACTCACGCCGCGCGGTTAACGCCGCTAATCAGCCGCGCGGCTTTTTACGTCGGCTGAATTAGCCTTGTTGGGCATGGCACGCCTCCCCACAGATGTCGATGCCTTTGAGAGTCGATACAGATACGCAAGACTTGGATTACGCTTCAGCGTCTGCGTCTCGGGGTCAATTAATGTTTGAAGGCCTTCAGCGATGCCAGGCAAATTGACGACTATATTCTTGAGAAAACCAACCCATGACGTTGGATCGATCAGGCTAAACAATGAAGTCAGGCATTCCTTGTCTCTGAGGAATGCGAATCTGCGAGAAGACTTCAGACTCGATATCTTTCGATCAAGCTCATAGAGGGAAAGTCTGACATCCGTCTCGGCCTTGGCGGATGCCCACCCTTCTATATCAATCGCACTTGCGGACCCAAGCATCATGGCATTGAGATCGCTAGTCAAACGCCGAATAAGTGCCTGGAACTGAGCCAATTCGCCTGATTGAAGACAAGTAGTCCTCACCTGTAGAACCTGTTCCGCGTTCTCGAATACCGGGATGGAGGGAAGTGCCACTGCAAGTGCCGCTCTCGCAAGGTAGTAGTGGGCAACGACAGCGGTGTTCGAGTGAACATCGGTCGCTGGTGCCTCATCCGAAATCGAGAGCGGGTATACCTGGCCTCTTGTCTGGAGAGAGCCCTTCCGCGACAACTCAAGGTACGCTCTCGCGACAAGTTCTTCCGGGTTCACGGGCCAACGTAGTTTGTTGACCGTGCCATCTCTTTGGGCCTGCTCCTTCAAGGAGTCCCTACATTTTATGACAACTTCGTCGATACCATCGGGTTCTTCAAGAAGACCTTCATCCCAAGCTGCCGAGCACCAATTATCGTGGATATATGCGGCGAAAAAGCCACGTGCCTTGTCGACATGATCATGCTTATAACAATGTTTGGGAAGGTCCAACGTTATAATCTTGTCACATATGAGGAGCAGGGACGATAGAAGGTGCTGCTCGCCCTCGTCGTACATCCAAAGCGGATGCGTCACCACAACTTTTAGTTTGGGGGCAAGTTCTGTCACGAGATTCCTTTCTCGTCATATTTGACGCCCAACGCCGCTAATTAGCCGCGCGGCTTTTGGCGTCGGCTGGATTTGCTTTGTTCGGTTTTGTTTTCGACAGAACATTATTTGCCTGTCCCCGTTTTTCTCTCGCTATCTAATTTTTTGAGAATAAGTTCATCTGTAAAAGCCATAGTTGCCTCAACGTCACCAACTTCGAATTCATCCCACTGCGCATGCGTTGCTTTAGTTCTTACATGCGCGCACGCTCTACCTCTTTTAGCCATTATGCCAGTTATTATGCCTTCTTTGTTAAGCTCGGTTATAAGGAAGTCGAGTTTTTTTCCAGTCTCTTCAATTTTATGATTTTTACATATTCTGCGCAATGTGTCTTCGAAAACAACGCCTGCAATAACACCCGCTTCATTTTTGCGACCATCTGCCAAATATGCTCGCGCATGATCCAGAAAGTCGTCAAAAACCTCTGCGCGAGTTTGGTTTACTATAGAAAACAAAAGCCCGTTTTTGAAATCGCTGAGCAGATGTTTTAGTAGCTCTGTGATTTCACCTACAGAATTATTTATCATCCACCCACGATCTATAGATGCAACTTCTTCAATGTGTTTTCTATACAATAATTCTGGATACGGAAGGATGAACTGGGTGACGCTTCTCGCTGCGGCAATCCATCCAGAACAATTTTGTTTATGGTTTTCATCAATGGCACCACCTTCTTGGTCGTCACCTTGTCGAAGTGTCTCACCTTTTTCAATTAAAGCAACTATACGTTTCTCTATTTTGATATCGGTTCCCATCTGCAACCCCCTATCGTGGGCTAATGTCTTGCGTAACCTGACCGCGCTATTAAACTTGCCGCGTAGCGCCGCCACCGTTTACGCGGTCAGGTTGACGCTATTGTTAGGGCCTAAAGCTTTGTTTTTCCATTAACATTAAACTCAGCAAGCACTTTAATTTTGCGATAAAAGGAAAGCAGAATTTTTAAAGTGGCTAATGGGTTTTTTGTTAATTTTTGAATTTGAGCCACGTTTTTAAAACCCAACAAGTGACATAGTTTGTTAGCTGATTCAATTGCAAAATCGCTCTGATCTTTTGTAAGAAGCAGTGTCTGTCTTTTTGCTTCTATATCCATCATCTTTCTCTCATGCATTCCTTTGTAAATATTATTGTATAATTTATTTAATTCATTGGCTGCTTCAGTGAAGCATAAAACTATTCTCTTAATATTTAGAGCAATTCCAACAATTACAGTAAGTTCTATCCACCCTGGAGATGCGTATTGTATAGATTTTATTTGAGGACGATGCTCGGGCTCAACAATGGATTTTAGATTGTTATAAAAATTTACCGCGCTATAACCCCCTCTCCACGGGTGAATTGAATAAGTTATTACCAACCTATCATCTTCGTCATCGAAATCGGCTATTGGCCTCAGAAATGAATATAGAAATGAATAAATTTGGATGTATGTATGAGGAAATGAATACAAATCTTCCAATGACCAATCACCATCCATGCCTATTTTGTAGTTCTTGGTTTTTTTATTCGCACTCATAATTTTCTCGTGGCCCTAACGTATTTCTCACCTGACGGTGTGTAGCGGCAGCGGAACACTGGTCAGGTGCAGAAAATGGTTCGGGAATTCCTCCCTTCAATGATGATCCGAAGTGCCATTATTTTTAATAGAATTATTTTTCTTATCTTGTGTTTGCTGTTGAGTTTGCTGCTGTTGTTGCTGAGGTTTTTGTTGCTTTTGCTGTCTTTGTTGCTCATTTAAAGACTCTTTGGAGTTGTTGCCTTTTTCATGGTCTGGCATGATAGTGCCTCCTTTATTTTCAAATTCATGAATTTTGGTTAATGTCCATCCAATACCTTGCGTTTTTTTTTGCATTTGCTATATAGAAATAGAATTCAACAACTTGAACGTCCGAACTTATAATATAATCCGCGTGTAGCGAATCTACTTCACCTGGTTCAATTTCAAATTCATTTTCGTCCCATTTCCATTCACGTCCTGCAATTAGAGGCCATTCGAGCTCTGTTCTATCATTGCTAACAGGATCAAAACCTTTTTCAACATCTGGTTTTAACTCATCATGTATTGGTACAATTTTACGTAATCGTAATTCTGAATGGTGTGATTTAAGTAATACATGTCCGATATTATTTAATTTAACTTCAGCATGAACGATTCTGGCATTATTCTGAATTTTGATTTCTTCTGGTTATAACGGATTTGGGGGAGTACATTATTTACTGGGAATTAAAGCCCTTTTCAATTATGGTTTGGTTGGAGACCTAACCATGAGAAAGAGAGGGCTAATAAAATTCCAGCAAATCAATCCACTCCCCGTGCAAATCGTACAATCACTGTTCCATTTGATCAACAGAAATATTTGGAAGTCATCAAAGAACCAAACATTTTTCGAAATGAGCTGGATGTCATTATCAAAAGCAATCCGGAACTATTTCCACAAGGCATCCAAATGGGATATCTTATGAAGGATAGACGACCTTCGAAGAAATTGCAAATAGACACCAGACGAATTGAAGTTGATGGAATTGCGTATACGGTCAGGCCATCTTTTGTGATGCCCTATGATACTGGTTTTACCGACGATGTAGAAAAAGGCATTTTTCTTCGAAAGTTTAACGTTCCCTTTTGGGCTTTAAGCTATGTCTTGGGAAAAGATCCGATGTTTTGGTATCGAATTGAACAAAGCCTGGGTAGAAACAGCATTGTGGGAACGACAATCAAAGATCCAAAGCTTTTGCCTGAACATCTTTCAGCAGATGAAAAACACTCTCGCCTACTTGGAGAGAAGGTATACGTTGCAACGACTGTCGGTAGTCAGTGTATATTGGGGGCTTCTGTAAGTGAAAATGCGAATGAAACAGGGCTGACGGAAGCCTATGGCAAATTCAAAGAGGAAGCCTGCAATCTTGATCCTGCATATACACCGAAATCCGTGAATACCGATGGATGGAAGGCAACGATCAATGCCTGGGAATCTTTGTTTACGGGCATTTTTGTTATTTGCTGTTTTTTACATGTGTTTATCAAAATTCGTGACCGTGCCAGCAAAAAGTACAAAGTACTCTTCGACACTGTTGCGGACAAGGTATGGGATTGTTACAAAGCCGAAACAAAATCGTCTTTTTCACAAAAGGTTCGAAGACTCTATGAGTGGGCCAATAAAGAACATCTGCCCGACGTTATGTCAAAGCCGATAACGAAACTCAAAGACAACCTATGCAGGTATTCCAAAGCTTACGATTTGCCAGGCTGTCACAGAACCAGCAATATGGTAGACCGGTTAATGCAGAGAATGGATCGTCATCTGTTTTCTACTTTATATTTTCATGGGAATCTAAAGTCTGCCGAGTTCAGCATTAGAGGTTGGGCGCTCATTTACAATTTTGCACCCTGCAACCCCAGAACTGTCAAAAAACATAATAACTGGCGCAGTCCCGCTGAGAGACTCAATCAGTTCAGGTATCACGAAAACTGGTTGCAAAATCTGCTGATTTCGGCGTCATTGGGAGGTTTCAATTGCGTTCCCCCAAATCCGTTATAATCAGGATTTCTTCAATAATCAGGTCGATATTAACTTTTGGAAATCTTAATCTTTCGCGCACGAAAATTAAATAAGTCCATACAGCACCAACAATAATTCCAATGCTTGTTACTGCTGCTTGTATTATTGAAGTTAAGTCTTTCCAAAAGTCCATTAGGATTTAACCTTTCACCCGAACAAGTTATTGAAGGGACGGATTTCGCCCCATCAATATCCAAAATGAAGTGTTGCCCATAAAAGCAATAATTATGCCAAAGCACCCATGCTTTTGAGATATGGGGGGGGCACCTGAAACCAGTCGCTTTTTTTGAAGGTTAAATGCTTCTTAAAGTGTCTTGCGCCGGGGGAGTTGAACGAGCAGCATTTAATGGGATACACCATATGAAAACCTCCATCGGATCGTCGATGGTTTGTATGGATAAAACAATTATCCGTATTTGTTAGAGGCAGTCAAACGGAATGTCAAGAAGAATCGTTCAGGAAGTGATAAGACTTTGGTGACCTCCTTAAAAACTCAAAAAATCCTGCTCCGCGAATTTGCCCTTTACAACAACCTCCGGCAAAGAGGTGATATCTTCCCCCGAAAAAGCCGGTTCGGGAAAAATTGCTTGACATTATATTTCATAATGGAGTATTCCATTCCGCAATAAAATGGATCAGGTCTCAGCCTTCCTAAATTTACAATCTCTATTTTACGGATTATTGAAATATGAATCGCTTAACCTTCAAGTTCGCGTGTTTTAAGGATGGATGGCTGCTATTTTCACCCGCAATCCTTTGCTTCGTTCTCTTTTTTCTTATCATTTCAGGAAACTCCGGATGCCTTGCGGAAACTTCCACCCGGGTCGTCACCGATTTTCTCGGACGAAAAATCACAATCCCAACAAAAATACACCGCGTGATCTCCACCTACCCACCCATAACCACCATTGTTTATATGCTGGCCCCCGAAAAACTGGTGGGATGGAATTTCAAACCGGACACACGAAATATGCCGCCCCAGTATGCAGCACTTCCGGTGTTGGGGGGATGGTTCGGGTTATGGAGCGGCAATTACGAAACCATGATCCATATGCAGCCCGATGTGATCCTGTATGAAACCATGTTGGATCATCCGGGTAGCGGAAGCCTGGAGATTCTCAAAGATCGACAGCGTAAATTCGGCGCCATACCGGTTGTGGGGATTTCGGGGTCCGACCATATCTCATGTGTGGACGAGCCCATACGCTTCATCGGAGATATCCTCAATACCCCAAAAAAGGCACGGGAACTGGTGAAATTTCATCAAGACATCGTGCGGATAGTTTCCAATCGGCTGGAAGGAATCCCCCAAGAAGACCGGAAGCGGGTTTACTATGCCGAACGGCCGGACGGCCTCTCCACCGATCCTTCGGGATCGCGTCATTCCGCCCTGATCCGCATGTGCGGCGGGATCAACGTGGCGGATTGTCCCCTGAAACAGGGCATGGGCCTGACCCAGGTGTCCATGGAGCAGGTGCTTCAATGGAACCCGGATGTGATCATTGCGGAGCAAAGACAGATCTATGACGCCATCGGGAAGAATCCGCTCTGGGCGGGCATCGAAGCGGTCCGGACAAACAGAATCTACCTGACCCCTCGCGGACCGTTCTGCTGGTTTGACCGCCCGCCGGGCGCGGGCACCATCCTCGGCATTCTGTGGACGGCCATGAAACTGCATCCGGACAGGTTCCAGGATATTGATTTGAGGGATATAACTCGCCGGTTCTATGCGGACTTTTACCATTACCGGATGACCGATGTTGAACTGAATCAATTGCTCGACCCCTCGCCGAACCTTCGAAAATAAGGATTCTTCAAATGGAAACATCACCAAGCCAAACCCGGGAAGTACGGTTCGATGAAGCGGGCGCCACGCAAATGGATCGCACCGCCGTTGAAATTTTTGCACCCATCTATCCCATTTTAGCCAACCAGATTGTCCGGCGTCTGGGAATCACAAGGGGGCGTTGCGTGGAAATCGGCAGTGGTCCGGGATTGCTCTCCCTGGCTTTGGCCGCCGTCACTGACCTGAGGATGATCCTCCTGGATGCTTCCATGCCCATGCACATGAAGGCGAAAAGGCGTCTGTCCGCTTCCAAGCATGATTGCCGTTTCACCCTGCTTCGCGGCGATGTTCATCATATTCCCTTAAATGATGATGCCGTCGAACTGATGGTCAGCCGTGGATCCATCTTTTTCTGGGAAAATCCGGAGCGTGCCTTCAGGGAAATCCACCGTGTACTGGCGCCTTCCGGCAGGTCATACGTGGGCGGCGGTTTCGGCAATGCCCATCTGCGGGATCGCATCTGTGAAAAGATGACGGCAATACGTCCGGATTGGCGGTCGTTCCGAGACCGCAACCTCGGAGACTCCACCAAACGGAAATTCATTGCGGCGCTGCATGCGGCCGCCGTTCAATACGACATCATCAGCGATGATTCGGGATTCTGGATCATCATCAAAAAGGAGTGACGATTGTGAAATGTGAAATCTGTGAAATCGGCTGTCAAATCGGGTCCGGTGACCACGGCCGCTGCAACATGTATGTAAATCACGGCGGCGCCGTGGTCGAGCGTTTCCCCTTTACCCATATGGCGGCCATTCCGGTCTCCATTGAAACCATTCCCATGACCCATTTCCGACCCAGGGCCAAATTGCTTCAATTGGGCGGAATTGGTTGCAATTTCGCATGTAAAGGCTGTGTTTCGGGTCTTTTTACGCGCAATATCGATCGATTCGCACCGGCTCTCAAACCTTTCGCTCCGGAAGAGATGGTCAAAAAAGCGAAAGCCATGGGCTGCGAAGGGATTGTCTGGTGCATGAACGACCCCACTGTCAGTCACCACTCGTTCCTTGCACTGGGAAAAGCAGCCAAGGCGGAAGGGCTTCTCGTGGGCTGCTCCTCCAACATCTATCATACCCCGGAAGCCGCTGCGCAACTGGCCGAAGTTCTTGATTTTATCAACTGCGGACTGAAAGGCGGTTCGGACCGGGCCTATGGCCGGTGCGGTGCACCCTCCGCGGATCCGGTATTCAGAAATATTCGTTACCTTTATGATGCCGGCATCCACATTGAGATTTCGATCATGTACAGCAAGGGAAATGAAGCGGAGGTCATGGCGGCGGCGGATAAGATATCTAATATTTCAAAGGATATTCCGTTTCAGATCATGCGGTTCCTGCCTTTTGGAGACGCCCCCATGCGTCTGGAGCCCACGGCCGTGACCGCGGAAAATCTGTGCGGGCAGGTACGACATGTTTTGCCCTATACCTATCTTTTCAACACGCCGGGAACTTCCTATCTGCACACACCGTGTCCAAAATGCGGTACGCCGATAATTTACCGGGAATTTTACGGACCCATGGGCAGCCGGGTGGTGGCATGCGCGCCCGATGCCATTTGTCCCCGCGGCCACAAGATTCCCATGACGGGACCCGTCCGAAAAAAGGCCTATGAAGAATTCGGCATGAGCGGCGGATACCGTTTCACCCGGGGACTTGAGATCATACTGGCTCTCTCGGAATGCCTCGGCATCACTTCGGAGGAGGATATCGCCCATGTCTGGCGCAATGTTATTGAACATGATGATATTCACAAACTTGAGGGCAAGATCAACCGCATCGATAACTATCTGGACTTCATTGCCGAGGTGGGACGTCGGTTCGACAGAACCAAACAGGCGAAAATCCTCACATCATACATTCAGGAACGGGTCATCCGGGTCACGCAAGCCGTCCAGGACCAGCCGCGGCCACGGGTCTATTATGCCATGAGTACCCCCTTTTTCGCCCTGAATGCCGAACGCTTTGAAATTCAGCTCGTCGCCGCCGCCGGCGGGCATTGTGTAAACAAGGCCATTGGACGTTCAGGCAAACCGGGGGTAAACATCTCCAGAGAGGAGCTGCTGCACCTGGATCCGGAATACATTTTCATTTCGGGTCTGTTCTCCTCACCCGAGGACGAGTTTCGTCACACCTGCGAAAAAAACGGCGTCTGGGTTGATGCGGTATGCCGGCATCATATCCACGCCATCACACCGGGTTGGGATTTTGGGAATCCCAGGTGGATTCTGGGACTCATGCAAATCGCCAACATCCTGCATCCCGACCGGTGTCATTTCCATTTGACCGACGAAACCGATCGCTTCTATCACACCTTCTACCAGACGCCGCCGGAGCATTTCATCATGAATCGCTCATTCTACCAGCAACCCATGCTCACGCCATTTGCACCCATCGATGTATTGCCCCATCGGAAGGAGACATGACCCGATGAAAGAATTCAAAATCGGCTACTGGTGGTTGCTGATCGGTCTTACGTTCGCCCTCTTTTTCCTATCCATCTTTCTCGGCCGATACACTATTGCCCCCTGGGATGTGGCAGCGACTTTTTTTTCAGGTCTTCACCAATGGGCAAATAATTTTTTTGACGGGTGGTTGCTCGGGGTTTCCAACGCATCCGGTTCAACCCTTACTCCCATCGCTCCCCATGAAGCCGAGACCCTTCATTACACAGTCATATTCCGAATCCGGTTGCCCCGCATCCTGGCGGCCATGCTGGTAGGCGCCGGCGTTTCCATTGCGGGGGCCAGTTTTCAGGGGCTTTTCAAAAACCCCCTTGTCTCGCCGGACCTGCTGGGCGTCGCTTCGGGCGCGGGCTTCGGCGCGGCCCTGGGAATCCTCCTATCGGGTCGTCCCATGGTGATCCAGGCCTCCGCTTTTCTGGCCGGGATCATTGCGGTCGCCATCACCTATGCCATCAGCCGAATGTACCGATCCACGGTCATGCTGGTGCTGGTACTCTCGGGAATCATCGTGGGGGCCTTGTTTTCAGCCCTGATTTCTCTGATCAAATACGTGGCGGATCCTTACGACACCCTGCCTGCCATTGTCTTCTGGTTGATGGGCAGTCTGGCCTCGGTGACCGGCAGAGATCTTGAGATGGCGGCGCTCCCCATATTGGCGGCCTCCATGGTTCTCTTCATCATCCGGTGGCGCATCAACCTCCTGGCCATGGGTGATGATGAAGCCAGAACCCTTGGCGTCAACACCAAACGAATGACGAAAATCATCATCATCTGCGCCACAATGATCACGGCCTCGGCAGTTTGCATCAGCGGCCTCATTGGCTGGGTCGGGCTGGTGGTGCCTCACATGGGTCGGATGCTGGTGGGCCCCGATTTCCGCAAGCTGATGCCGGCTTCCGCCTTGATCGGCGCGGCTTTTCTGCTGACGGTGGACAATCTATCCAGAACCGTTTTTCCCACTGAAATACCCCTGGGGATACTGACGGCCATTATTGGCGCACCCGTATTTGCCTGGCTCCTGGGACGGAAGAAAGTGGGATGGCTGTGATATTGGAAGTGGAAAACGCCGCATTCTCATACAACCGTAACAAGGCTGTATTTCAGCATATCTCGTTTACGGTGGCCCAGGGCGAAATCCTGTCCATTCTCGGCAGAAACGGAATCGGGAAATCCACGCTGATTAAGTGTATTCTGAATCTCATGCCTTTACAGAAAGGGTGTGTCCGGTTGTCGGGAAGGGATACAACCGGATTGAAATTGATGGATATGGCCTCAATGGTTGGATACGTACCGCAGATGGGTCAAGTGGCGTTTCCGTTTTCGGTCTTTGAATTTGTTCTCATGGGACGCGCTCCCTATATCTCCATGTTCAAGACGCCTGACCGCGCCGATGCCCGCATGACCGCCCAAACACTTGAAAAAGTCGGCATTTCACACCTGGCGGAACAGAGCATCGCCGACATCAGCGGCGGTGAAAGACAGATGGTCATGATCGCCCGGGCTATCAACCAGTTCCCTCGGCTTCTCATACTGGACGAACCCACCTCCCATCTGGACGTGGCGAACCAGATCAAGGTTCTTTCGATTATTGAAATGCTATCGAACGAAGGAATTTCCGTAATCATGACCACCCATTTCCCCGACCATGGTTTCTTGCTCTCCCAACAGATCGCGGTAATGCAGCATGGGAAGTTCATCGCCATCGGTAAGGCCGAAAAGGTCATCACCCCCCGGATCCTTTTTGAGGCTTATGGCGTTGATATCGATGTGTGCCATGTTCAGGCGGTCGGCAGACGGGTCTGTATTCCACGATGCGATTTCGGCGCCGGGGCCGATCACAATCGCTTGTGACGGATGGCAAACCGTTATCCCTTCCCAGGCCCATATTCCTTTCCACCGAAATGCCGGTGATCATCCTTCCCCACCTCGTTGTCTTAGCGCAAAACGCATTTTCCTTGCACGACGTACACCAGTCTGTACTTTAACCTACGGGTTTTAGCCATTGAAGTATTCGGCACACTTCTTTGGAAAGCCGCATCCGGTTGAAGTTGGGGTTTTGGTTTATCAGGGACGGTTGTGGGTTCAGGCTTTTATTTCGTCCAGCACCTTCCGCACCGTTCTTGCCAGTTCCGTTTTGGTCAGGGGTTTGTGGATAAACGCCTTGATGCCGATTCTGAAGGCCTTTTCAGGAGACATTTTGCTGCTGTAACCGGTACAGAGAATGATGGGGATATTCGGTTTTATTTCGATCAGTTTCGCTGCCAGCCGGTCGCCCGTCATATGGGGCATGGTCATGTCCGTAATCACCCCATCAAAATCATCGGGCGTTTGGCGAAAAAGGGCCAGCGCATCCTGACTGTTTGTCTGGGTGATGACGTGGTATCCGAGATGTTCAAGCATTCGACTGCCCGCCTCGACAATGCTTGATTCGTCGTCAACGAACAGGATTTTTTCGGTTCCCGTGGGGATGTTTTCATCCTTCGGGAAATTCGCTTCGGCATCGGTTTCGATGATGGGTAGATAAATCCTGAAAACCGTTCCTTTTCCTGGGTCGCTCTCAACGGTAATGTCGCCCCCGTGGGATTTAACAATGCCATGAACCATGGACAGGCCCATGCCGGTGCCTTTTTCGGGGGGTTTTGTGGTAAAATAGGGCTCGAATATGGATGGTATAATGTGCGGGGGGATGCCGCATCCGGTGTCGGCGACCGTGAGCAGCAGTACCTTTTTGGATTGAAAACCGCCCTTTTGATTTTCCGGGAGCAAATCCACCCCTGTTTTTTCGAGGGTGACCCGCAAGGTCCCTCCGTCGTCCTCCATGGCATGGGCTGCGTTGGTACACAGGTTCATGAGAATTTGATGTATCTGGGTGGGGTCGCTCTTGATGGTGATGTCGTTTTCGATATGGGATTTAATTTCAATGGTTGTGGGGAGTGAGGACCTGAGGAGTTTCAGTGCTTCTTTAACAATGGGGGTCGGTCGCATGGGTTTGAGTTCGCCGTCCGAGCGGCGGGCAAATGTGAGAATCTGCTTCACCAGTTCTTTGGCCCGTATGCCGGCATTCAAAACTTCTTTCAAGTCCGCTTTGATGGTTTTTTCATCGGAATCTTCCAGGGCCAGTTGGGTAAAACCGATGACGCTGGACAGGATATTGTTGAAGTCGTGGGCGATGCCCCCTGCAAGGGTGCCGATGGCTTCCATTTTCTGGGCCTGTTGCAACTCCTCTTCCAGTTTCAGCTGCCTCGCTGCTACCTGTGCTGCATGCAGTGCAAATCCTAAGTCCTCGGTCACTTCTTTCAGCAGCGCATGCTCTTCCGCGTCATGGGCGTGGGCGCGCGGTACGGCTACGGTGAGCAACCCGAGGCGTTGTTCTTCATGGGTGATGGGTACGCAAATGCCCGAGCGGCCTCCGTAATCGGAAGATAAGGGGCAGTCGGTGCATTTTTCCAAAGGATTCTCGACCACCGTAATGGTCAGGCGTTTGAGGGTTTTTTTCATTTGAAGGGGAAACCGGTTATTTTTCAGGGAGTTGGCCATGGCTTCAAAGTTTTCGCTGAAACCTGCGTGATAGGACCTATGGTATTTGCCATTGTCGTCGAGCATGAGGAGCAAGGCGTTATGAAAACCACGTGTTTCAATCAGGGTCTCGCAGGTTGTCTGTAAAAGACGGTCCATATCTTTTTCGTGACAGATGAGCTGGGTCACGCCGCGAATCGCCAGGAGGACCCTGTTGAGATGCTGAAGTCGTTTTTCCAGTCGAATGCGACGAGCGGCGAGTCGTGCCACCCAAATGCCCGCCATAAGGCTTACAATGAAAAAAGCATTCCGAGCAAACAGATCCTGGGAGTCAACGGCCAGTACCGCCACATCCCAGAAGCCACGTCCCCGTTGATTGAAAAACAGGTACTGGGCCAGGGCGTCCAAAACCCAGAGCAGGCATCCCAGAAGCAGGGATGCGCTGTATACGGCGTCAATCATCCTTTGCTCGGGCGGATCTTCGAGTTTGAAGAAGCGCCGTACAACGCTGATCCGCAAGAGTACATGGACGATGAGGAGGAGAATATAGGCTGTGAGCAAGTGTTTTACGGCCACAATGTTCACCCATGAAAGGCTTACATGATCCCACGTGATCGTGGGATTCCAGGGGGGTGGGTTGAAGGAAACAAGCCAGCGGAAAAGGGTATAAAATCCCAGTTCACTGGCCAGGCGAAAGGGGAGCTCAACGGCGAAACGGGAATGAAACCAGCGCAACTGTTTCATGCTGTTTCGCTGGTCAGCCCAATATCCGTGCCAGACGATCCACAGGGTGAATACCGGGACCGCATAAGCGATGCCCCATCCGTCGTTTTGCCAGAGCCACCACATGGATTGGCAGCCGCCGGTCAGGGCGGAAAGGAGTCCGTAACGCCACCCCCAGGCCATGGTGATGAGAAGGGGAAAGAGAAGCCCCAGCAGGAGGTGTACTTTGAATTCAGGGGAGGTAAAAAGCTGGATATCTAGAAAATTTACAGCAAATCCCACCATGCCGAAAAGTATGGAAACAATAATTCGAAAGGTCTTTGTGGACATGCCGCCTCGAGGTTTGGTGAATTCTGTTTCAAATCTTTGTTTTCGCGGAAGATACTAAAAGACAAAATAAATGTAAAGGTGGGATCGGATTTTTTCAACTCCGACTGTGCAGCCACTTTGTCATATCCTGAAGCAGTTCACAGTCTAATTTTCCAACAGCCGTGTAACCCCATTTAACCTTTTAAAAGTTGAACCGATAAGTGACCGGACAAAGGGGACAACACAAACCGCTTTTTATTAACATAAAGCATCGTCTACGATTTTTAGTTGTAGGCATTCCCAATAAGGCGTATAATGTCCATCATGGAACAAATTCCATAGCGGATTATCAATAACCTTCAAAATCCTTATAAGGAGAAAAAAATGATGCTCAAAAAAGCGAAAACCCTTTGCCTGCCCGTGTTGTGTTTCATGGCCTTTGCTCTGGTTGTGTTCCAGATGCCTGCCCAATGTCAGGCCTATGACATCGAGATTGATGTTTCACCGAATGTCCTCAATATTCAGAGTCAAAGCACTGTCGTCACTGTTCATACGAATATCGCCTATGACCTAGTGGTTGGATCGTCGGTATTACTCAACGGTGTTGCAATCGATTGGTGGAAAGCTGATGACCGAGGTAACTTTGTTGCCAAGTTCGTGTCAGATGAAATAAAAACATTGGAGGGACTAAAAATAGGCGACTATAATACATTGACATTAATTGGGTACGATTGTGATGGAATGGCATTTATAGGAACGCAGGATATCTTGGTGTTAGACAACATCCCAGCAGGGAAAAAATAGGCGGATTGTTACTTCCCTTTCTGTTCCATTGCATGTCTTATATTCGAATGGGTTCTGGGGTAAAAGACTTAACCTTAACCCGTCTGGGGGGAGCTGCGTCAATTTGGCTGGTTTTTCCTCAACGGATAGACCCACACTTAATCTTGCAGGATATCGTGTCCTGTATGTATATGCGATAACCCGAATTACCTAAATTTGAACGGTACCGACCATAAGGCTTTCGGCCAGTTCTTTCCCCGATTGATAGGCCCCTTGCAAGTGTTCCGGATAGTGGTTGATGTCGCCCTCAAGATCAATGCTGCGATAGGCGAGGGTGCGCCAGAGGGCCATGTCCAGTGTGTCCTTCATGGATAACCGGGCGCCGTCAAACAGCTGTTTTCCTTTGGTGGCCCCTACGGTAATATGGTTTTACCGCTGGTGGCGGACTGCACCGCATCGACGACAGCGGAACTGAACTATTTCGTCCTCCCCGCCACACTGGCCCGGCCAGATGCGGCAATCTTTCACTGGATGGTGCTCTCTGCGCTGCTCGGCCATAAACCGCTTTCCGGCCGGTGCCCGCACGCCTGGTGGGCTGCCCCCCGCGAATACACGGATGGCCTCAATACCGTGCCGCACGAAAATTCAGAAACCAAACGCGAAACAGAGGTCGCGCGGCATATCCAAAACCCTTGGTGTCGTCGTTCGCTCTATTCTCCTCTTTACACAAGATTTTCGAGTTTAGTACTCTACTCATGGGAAGGGCCTCCATCAAATACGTTTTTTTGCCAGAGTTCACCCAAAGAAAAGTCCTTCATCCATTCGATCAGGGATTCCCCGGTGAGGCGTCTGAAGCGGGAAGCTCCTTGTTCCCGGTCGATGACAATGGTCTCCGTTGGTTTAAAATGGTTTAATAATGTTGCGGATTGGGTGGACACAATCAGCTGGGTTCGATCAGCGGTTTCACGAAATAAACCGGCCAGAACGTCAAGGGCAAAGGGATGGAGGCCGAGTTCGGGCTCATCCACAATGATGGTTGATGGTGGATCAGGTTGAAGCATGGCTGTTGCCAAACAGATAAACCGGATGGTGCCATCGGAAAATTGCCAGGGCTGAAATGGGTATCTGGATCCTTTTTGACGCCATTCGAGTCGGACAACTTCGTTGTTGCCTTGTTCTTCCGGTTCCAAGAGAAAATCGTCGAAAAATGGTGCGATAAGTTGGATGGTTTCTCTGATTTGTTTATAAGCATCGGGGTATTTCTTTTGAAGCCGCAATAAGAAGGCGCCGATGTTTGAGGCATCAGGATTTAGTTCTCGCCAGTCCCGAATAGAATGATAACGACGCATGGGTGCTGTCATGCTCGTATCGTGGAAATGATAAACAAGCCAGCTCGAAACAGATTCAACTACATAAGATTCCGCGGCAGCATATGGTCCCCATCTTGAAGTTTTGTTCTTCCATTGTTTGAGTTGCGATTCGTGGGCGCCGCCGCCATGGAACTGCCAACCGCCGCCTCCTGCATAGAGGGTGCTTTCTTCCTTAACCATTATCTTGCCTGAAGCGGTGGGTGCCAGGATGAACTTGTATTCGTTTTGCCCGAATGCCAGGTGACTTTCAATTGCCGGCGTCATTTTCGGACCGCCAAAAAAAAAGCTGTCACCTCCGCCGTTTTCAATTACGAAATTTCCAAGTCTTTCCTCGGACATAGCACGAAGCATCCTGAAAAAGCTTACAAAATTACTTTTTCCGGCGCCGTTTGCGCCGATAATGATATTAAGAGGACCAAGATATAAGTCCGTAAGGTTTTGAATGGATTTGTACCCTGAAATGGATATCCTGCTCAAGGGATGTCCCATGTATAAATCTCCTTGTGCATTTGACGCGTTTGTAAACGATATGTGGTTGAAGTGACAGCTAAACAACTACCACAATTGTTTACGAATGTCATTAGTGTACCAAATTCTGCAGCAATTCTCATTATAGGGTTGGCGTCGGTCTGGTGGAAGGCAACGAAATAGTCCTGGCCAAGGGATACGGCGTCAAAAGTGTGGCCACCCATGAACTTGTGGACCCCGATACCCTGTTCCATATTGGTTCGGTCAATAAAAGTTTTACATCCATGTTGGCGGCGTGTCTGGTTGACGTGGGGGTCATTGACTGGAATTCGACCATCCATGACATGTGTCCCGGGTGGCAACTGAAAGACGAGACGTTGAAAAGCGTCACGGTGTTCGAGCTATTCTCCATGACCAGTGGTATCCTCGCCGGTGATGAGGATGATTTCTGGGACGATTTTGGTGCTAACGCGGTTCCCATGAACATTGTCCCTTTTTTTACCGGCTTTAGACTGTCGAAATCGCCGGGGGAAAAATTCAGCTACAGCAATTTGGCGGTGTCTTTGGGTGGATATCTGTTTGTCTATGTTGCCGCTGGGGTCAACAAACCCCTGAACGTGGGTTACTCCGATTTGCTATGGCAATATGTACTTATGCCGATGGGAATGAACGACTCGACGGTTTTTATCTCCGAAGCCCGGGCCAACGGCAATATGGCGGTTTCTCATGAAACAATCAAAAAACGGGCGGTGGTCGCCGGTTCCGAGAAAAAAATCAAAAACCGGTTGGTGGTCGTCGATTCCGAGGACCGGGACGATGATCCACTGGCGCCTTCGGGTTCTATCAAATCCAATGTCAATGATATGAATAACTTCCTTATGACCCAACTTCGGGAGGGGGTGGCCCCGGATGGAACCCGGGTCGTCAGTTCCAAAAATCTGACCAGGACCTGGGCGCCGACCCGGATTTCATTAGAGGAAAAATACGGCATGGGTTGGGAGTCAAGAACCGTTGATGGAACCCGGGTTGTCAGCCACGAGGGTGCTTATAATAATTTTACTTCCATCGTTATTTTGTTGCCGGAGAAAAATGTGGGCATGGTCATCCTTGCCAACACCGAATATGTGGGAAGTCTTTTAAGCCAAGCCCATAAAATTCTCATCAAGGCCGTTCGAGAAAATGATTAAAGTCTTATCTTTTCCAGCGATTCCGATATCCTAAGCTCTTCTTCTTCCAGGGCTCTAAAATAATGGCGAGTCTTTAATCTTTCGGTCCAGTCCACTGTTTCATATTCCCCCACGGGGTTCCCCGCCTCATCCGATTCAAAGTAAACGCTGATTCCCCCTGTGGGACCGTTGACAGGGTTTTGATGCCACACATTCGTAATGATGCTATTCAGGAAGAATTCATTGTCAACCCAATCGTAATCCTTGGATGTCTTGAGGAGGCCTTTATCGTCATAGGCAAATGTTTCCTTCCACTCTTTATTGCCTGTATCCGCTTCCAGCCAGATAAGCGATTCAAGATAACCTTGAGCGGTTTTTGCAATCTCGGTGTTGTAGGTTTCTTCAAAGGTTCCGTCGCCATGATTGTCGATACGCAGGATTTCGGGGTATCCATCCTGATCGAACGTGGTTTCTTCCTGATATGTCAACAGTTCCGCCTCGTATTCTCGATAATATTCATCATAGCCCATGCCGCCCGAACCTCTCAGGGAGTTCATGATAGTTGTGGATCGCCATTTACACGCATACGCTTTGACGCCGTTTGAATCGTATTCGACGTAGCTCTGGGTGGTGAGAATGCCGTCTTCGTTCCATACGTTCTCGAATTCATAATCTTTTTCGGCGTCCGGATTGTCTGTAGGGTCGTCCCGGTAACGGATAACGGAAGTTATCAAATATAGGGTCGCGTCATAGGTGTAATCATAGGCATACATGAAATTCCCCTCGCCGTCATACCATAAAACGCGCGTGGGAAACCCTGCATCATCAAGGGCCTGTGTGGCGGTGGCCACAGTGGTTCCCTGTGTGTCTTTGCCGATGGCTTTTGTCCAGTACAGGTGAGCGTTGTTGCCGTATGTAAAGGTATAGGTTTTTTCGATGGCGGCGGATCCCTGGAACGAGGCGTCATGGATTCCCGGCATCATTTCTTCTTCTGATGGAACCAACCGATGCCCCAGGCGTTTCTTGTGGTTCATCAGCAAATTTGGACGCTCAATAGTTGAATCAAACTCTTGGGAAACCCGGGTGAGCGGTCTTAAATCGTAAATGGGGTTGATGTGATTGTCGCTGCTATCGTCACTGCAAGAGAGAAACAAAGGACAGAAAAATGCTGCGAAAATGAATGAAACACAAAAAAATCTTTTCATTGTAATGAATTCCTTAAAATAGTTGCTTTCCATTTTTTATCCCCTAAATTTTGATAATGATTTTTTTTCTGTCCAGAATTACCGCTAACCCCGCCAGTACGATAACGGGAAGGATTCCCACAAACAGTAAAGCCGGTGCAGGGTTGGCCGCAAGAAATTTTTTTGAAAATAACCCAATATATATTTGTAAAACCGGCGTTAAAATAAACATTAAGAGCATGTTTTTGCCAAATTCACTTAGTACAGGAATTTTAAATTCAAGTTGTTCAAAGCCATAGAAGAGCGCCATCACAAAACCCGCCCTGCCGATCGCCATTAAAGCCAAAGACGTTGTTACATCATGATGTTCGGCGGTTTGAACCCAATCAAGCAGATAACATGCGATAAAACAGAGCGTAGATATGGGAAGGATCTTTTGTCTGAAAACCGCCGATGGATTTTCCACATTCATTCGATACCATTGACCAAAGCATGTTCCCATAATGGCAACTGCAGCATGATTAATGGCGTTAAATGGAAAGAGTATTCCTGTTTGCGTGTGATAATGCTTGAAGTATGGGAGCGCATAGAATATGGCGTGGCATATCATGACGGCAATGGACAAAAACACTCTTTTATCCGCATCTTTAATCAGATAGACGCCGATATATGCTGCAAGCGAACCAATCGCCAAATTAGCAAACGTACCATTATAAATAACATCTTTCGTTCCAAAAGACCCTTCCATGAAGAAATGAAGAACACCATCGTCAAGAAAAGCCAGACCATAGAGTACCCCGACCCTGATAAGTGCGTGTTTCCAGGCAGCGCCGGGACTGAGCTTTTCCAACCGGCTCTTAAAGGCAAGATAGGCAACGAAGCCCAGTACAAACATGAAGATTTGCTGTCCTATATCAATGATGGTTATAATTGCCGGATATCCATCATAATAGCAAAAGCCATGGTTTAAAAATGTTGGACCCAATATGGGATTTTTGCCGGACCAGTCACCGGAAAGCTCCCATGTGATGGTCGAAAGAATCAAGAATAACACCACAAAGCCTCTGAACTGATCCAGCCACTCATACCGCTTATGTAACGATTTATGATGGTGCATATTTTCCTCGGTTGTGTGTCACATGGGACGCGAAAAAATGAATTATTAAGGGTCGTTCCCACCTCACTAACGACTGAGGGGGATGGTCAATATGGGTGCCGCTTTTTGATCGGCGCTGCCGGAGATGGTAGCGGACCACAAGGTACGCATGATATTGTAAAACCATTTGGTTTTTGTATCGCTTTCATCGATGTAGAACCAGTAATCCCGATATTCTACCGCTATGGCAGCATTTTCAGGCTCATCCCGTGACGTATGAATTCGAATGGACTTGCCCACAAGCCCCAGTTCTGGAAAAGGTGCCACCAGCCCCTTGGCCAGGTGTTCAGCGGGGATTCTGGTGGCGGCTCTCAAGATCTGAATCAGATTCAAAGTTGATCGGGTTGAAATGCAAACGCAGTCTGCTTTCTTTCCCCTGATGCCGAAATATACCGGAAGCACAATATCTTCTGAGGAGTCCGCGGGCATGGGAAGTTCCAGCAAATCAAGGTAGTCGCGAACTTTTGCCAGGTGAGTGGAATCCCAGTTGGTTATGAGAATGGCGAAGGGAATTTTTTCTCTGGGGTCCTCCACCCACTGAAGGATACCGGCTTGAATCAGCTCTTTGTTGAGTTCAGCAAACCGCTGAAACCGAAGCTCCGGTTCCCCTAATGCTGAACTCAGGAAGTGCGGGTTGGGAAGGTCGTTAATCCGTTCCGCGAGCATGATGAGGGAGGCTGCCGGGTAGATACTGTTGCGCACAAACATCACCAGAACATCCAGAGGTATGGGCGCCATCAACTGACGAAGGTACTGCTCCCCCTGAACCGGTTGATAGGTAATGGTGGGATTCTCTTCATAGGCCACACCGGCGTTTAAAGGGATGAGGTTTCCAATATAGTTCTGAGAAGGGCCGATGCCTGACTGAAAACCGCCATTGGCAGCGAAACGCACATTGGCCGCAACACCGGTGACTGCTAAAAGCGAAAAGGTTTCTCCATAGCAACCCTTGACAACGGCCATGAGCATCTGCTCGTTTTCAGTCCTGCTGATGGCTTCGTTATAATCCCCGCGTCCCGAACTGACGGATGCAGGCCCCACCATTGCGCAGCCGGAAACGAAGCACAGTAACAGGATGCCGAAAATAGTGGTTGACAGCCGTTCATCTCTAAAATGATGTGACACCATGGGGGTTGCTCCTTACACAATGAAATGGGTGATATGCCCATTATTGAATCGTTTTAAATATGAAGACGTCCGTGGATCCATCGGTGTCAACGGATCATATTTCATTGTTTTCGCAAAAGCAATTTTGTTATAGTGGCTCGAAAGACTTCTTAACCCTAATTTCAATTAACTTTGGTCAGGCCTATGTTATTAAAAGGATACACAACAGAGATTTCACGCCCCAAATGCAATCCCGGATTTCAAACGGTAGACTGCATCGCCCATCTGCTCCAGGACATCAGCGAGGTGCTTCCCTATTTGAACGCTGAACTGGGAGGATCAGAGTTCGGGAAGAATCCGGTTTTTTCTCAAGAAGAAAGTTGCACCCCGTGATTGGGTACCGAGCTAGGGGAAACGCACGACATGGAACGACAGCCTGAGGTTCAAAGGCCCGACCATTCTGATATTCAGTTGGTTGAGCTTACGGCAAAATTTTTCGGCGGCCTGGCGGTGTTTCCTGTTTTCTATCCAGTCGAGCATGACGATCAGGGTTTGTCCGACCAATTTCACAAGCCCCGGACGTCGGGTTATCATTTGAAGAACTTTTTTGATGTCCCGGTGATCGTCATAGCAATCCTGGAAAAGTTCAATGAGCCTTTCTCTAGAGTGGTATACCATGAACTGCATTAAATCATACAGCTTCTTTTTCTCGAGATCGCAACGAGACATGGGTTGTCCTTTAAGAATCTCGATGATTGAGACCTTTCCGGGAAGGGTTGCGATTTTTTGTTGAAATTCGGTAATGTCGTTCTGTTTTTCAGCCAACGAGATCTCTAAAGCCGAAAGTTTTGCCTCGTTCCTTTTGTCTTTGCGTTTCACAAGCTTTGCTTCAATGATGAGTATCTGGTCTTGTATGGATTTGGCTTCTTTTTTGAGAACTTTCAGAGCTTTTTGGATTATAGCGATCTCTGGATTGTCTATGAGCGGTTGTTGTTTCAGTTCCTCGATATCGTAGCCAGGGTGATAGTTGAGGTTGAAGGTCGCCATGAGATCTTTGTAAACATTCTCAGACTTCCCCCACCGTTGGAGCATATAATATGCGATGTCATGGGCAGGTTTGGTGGTGTTGTTGGTCAAAACCCCGAGACGTTTGCCAGTGTCGGCATCCTTAAGGACAACCAGTCGCAGTTCGAGCGAACTTGGGGTTTTGCGACCATCATTCAAGGCTGTTTGTATGGATTCGGAGACCGTTCGTTTTTCTTCGGCCACCATAAAACGGTTATCACTACAGAATACTCCGACAGAAAAGGAATCGTCGGGGATGTTTTTCAGTGATTTTTCGCTGATATACTTGGCCCATGAGATAAAGTCGGCGGTTTGATTCAGCTCTTTGAAAAAATGGATGCCGTATCCACCTCGATCAAACACAAGAATTGGGCGGTCAATGCCAAAATCTACCAGCATTTCTGCGCTACGAGCGATAATCGGCCTGAAGTCAATCTCATTTGACTCAGTGATAAAAAAAAGAGGCCTTTCCTGAAGGTCTGTTACAGCATACAGTTCATTCCCTTTCATCGCCATCCGCCGCACGGTAAAATAGCCCTTTGCAATAACGTTGAGACCGTAATAAGGGAGAAAATGGCCGTCAATGAAAAAGACCTCACGATCAATCCTTTCCTGTTCGAGAAGGCATCGTGCAAAGGAATCAATCAGGCTTCCACTGAGGTGGTGTTCGGCCATACTGCTATATTTCTCTCTCAAGGTCTTTTTGTCGGGGATGCGACCGCGTCCGATAAGGAGGCCAAATTCATTTGCATTAACCAGTTTGAGCGCCTCAATTGATGATCGGTTTTATTCTCATGTTTTTGGCGTTCACCGCCGCCTATGCCGGTTTTTTACGGCCCGGGACATCTCACATAACGGATTATATCGCCCCTTTCAGCCTGTTTCCCAATTCGAACACCATGGTTTACCTTTAGGTGGGGCAAGCCCTGGTTCTGTTCGCCTTATTGAAAAATATCCATTTTTTCGGGGACTGCGTGTGGCATGCGCCCATAGCCCTAACAGATCCACCCCCCCAGTCAAATCAGGATCCGATCAACGTAGACGACATAATCGCTCAAAACCCCTGGGTATATACAACAATGTGGAATGGAAGTGAAACTGACGACAATGTCGCATGGAATTTTTCGTGGATACAGAAGGATGGGGATTCATATTATGGCATTGCCAATAGCATTTCCTCCTAATATAACCTCTGAAGATATTACCATTGCGCAAGATGGCGACAGCATAACTGTCGACTGCAATGGGGGCTATGACAGCAACTCTACAGATCAAATCAAACGCACATATACCGGAACAGTGACAACAAATACAAATACTGGTGTTACAACGGCAAGCGGAACATTTCAGGTCTCTGGCGTGTCAGGCGCTTATGACTGGACGGCGACTCAGTCAAGCGTTATCAAGAGCTTACAGGATTAGCCTGAATAGCTTGGGAGTGTCAAAATGAAATTTTGACGCCGTCTGCGGCCATGGCGCCGTCTGCCAAAATTTCATTTTGGCACTCCAGATAATGCACATGCAGATGGGCGTTGATCATAGAAAAAATTGGGCTGCGGGCTAAATGCTTTCCCTTCGTTCCCAAGCTCCGGTTTGGGAACGTCCTTACGATGGAAGCTCCGGCTTCCCGTGCTCCGGCATGGAGAAGAATGGGCAGTCTCTTTTCTCTTGATCGAAAACTTCTTTTGAAGTATATTTTCCTCAAAAAACAGTAGGGGTGACATTATGAGCGTAAGGAGACAAACATCCATCAAAGTTGACCCAGAAGCGTGGGATGCGGCAAAAGTGGTTTTTGAGGAGTATAATTTAACTGTGGCTGATGCCATCAATATCTTCCTCAACCGGGTACGACTTGAACGAGGGCTCCCTTTCCCTCTTGACCTACCCTCTCCAAGGTTGAAAAGAGCTATGAAAGAGGCTGAGAATAATGATCTGGTGCGATACGATACAGTTGAAGCGATGATGAGCGATATGAAGTCGTGAAGTTTGGATTGGCCAGGACAAAAAGGTTTAAAAAATCATTCAGGAAGCTTCATCTGAAAGACAGTGATGAGGCGATTTATATTGATGTCGTCTCAAAACTTCTCAATGGGATACTTTTGGACGAGAGATACAAGGACCATTTCCTGAAAGGAAACCCGCAGCAATACAGAGAATGCCATTTAAGACCAGATCTATTGCTCATTTATCGAATCTACAGAGATGAGGTTCAGTTGATCGATATCGGGTCTCACAGCGATCTCTTTGAATAACTCTGCATTTTGGCCCTTGTTTCACCAGCGTTCCCGTTCCCACTTTATTCAAGATGTCAGGCCGGTTGGGATATGCGGTTCAGGCATATTTGATGTCGTTGCTCAGCTGTTTTCCAACGGGCTTATCGACAAAAGTGGCAGGATAAAGGGCGATCATCCGTTGGTTCGTGAAGGGCAAAGCGGCCGTGAATTGGTTGGTTCATCGCGGATTAACGTGAAATCGCGCTTTGAGATTGTTTCGGTTCGGGCTGTAGGTGCGACTTTAGTCGCACAGGGTAGGCTTAATGTGCGACTAAAGTCGCACCTACAATCGGCTCAGAAGCCAAATCTCACGCGAATCCACAATGAGCCAATTGGTTTTGGTCCATGAACGAGAAGGCGGGGGCAGGCCATTGTTATCACCCAAAAAGAGATACGGGAACTCAAACTGGCAATGGGGGCGATCCGTGCGGGCATTGACATCCTGCTGAAAGAAAACGGTCTCTTGCCTCAGGCCATCAATGAGATCATTGTGGCGGGCGCTTTTGGAAGTTATCTGAATATATCGAGTGCCGTCTGCATCGGCATGCTGCCTAAAATCCCATTTGCCGTTTTCGTCAGGTTGGAAACGCGGCGGGGATGGGTGCAAAGGCCGTGCTTTTGTCCAAAGCACAACGAAAAAAGCTCAGATTCTGGCACGAAAAATTCGATACGTGGAGTTGGCCGGTAATGCCGATTTTCTAATGCTCGGGCGGATCTTCGAGTTTGAAGAAACGCCGTACAACGCTGATCCGCAAGAGTACATGGACTAAGAAGAGCAGAATATAGGCCGTGACCAGGTGTTTTACGGCCACAACATTCACCCATGAAAGGCTCACATGATCCCAGGTGATTGCGGAATTCCAGGGAGGCGGGTTGAAGGAGACGAGCCAGCGGAAAAGGGTATAAAATCCCAGTTCACTGACCAGGCGAAAGGGGAGCTCAACGACGAAACGGGAATGAAACCAGCGTAAGTGTTTGATGTTGTTTCGCCGGTTAGACCAATACCCGTGCCAGACGACCCACAGGGTGAATACCGGGACCGCATAAACGATGCCCCATCCATCGTTTTGCCAGAGCCACCACATGGACTGGCAGCCGCCGGCCAGGGCGGAAAGGAGTCCGTAACGCCACCCCCAGGCCATGGTGATGAGAAGGGGAAAGAGAAGTCCGATCAGGATGTTTACTTTGAATTCAGGGGGAGGTAAAAAGCTGGATATCCAGAAAATTGGCGGCAAATCCCACCATGCCGAAAAGTATGGAAACAATGATTCGAAAGGTCTTTGTGGGCATGGCGCCTCGAGGTTTGGTGGCTACTATTCCAAATCTTTATTTTCGCGGAAGATACCAGAAGAAAAAAGAAATGTAAATATAGGAAAGGGCAGCTTTCCTATCATCATAAAGTAATCTCTTTGATTATGCTCGCCAAAATTATGTCAAGCGGCCAAACCGGCCATAAGGCTTTCGGCCAGTTCCTTTCCCGACTGATAGGCCTCTTCCAAGTGTTCCGGATAATTGTTAATGTCGCCCTCAAGATCGATGCCGCGATAGGCGAGGGTACGCCAGAGGGCCATGTCCAGTGTGTCGAAAAAATACTTCATGGATAATTGGACGCCTTCAAACAGCTTTTTTCCCTGGGTGGCTCCCACGGTGATAAAGAGCCCCTGTCGCTTAAAAACCCGCTGATCATAGGGGATTTCGTCAATCCAGTACTTTCTGACCCAGCGGGATTGAAACCGGTCCATCATGGCCTTGGTATGGGCGCTGACGGAATAAAAAAAGATGGGGGAGGCGATCATAAGGCCCTTTGCCGATAATATTTTATCCCTGAGCATTTGAAAGTCGTCTTTGATGGCGCATTCCCCTTCCTTTTTGCAGGCATAAATTTCAAGGCAGGGCGATATTTTGAGATCCCGCAGTACAAACTCCGAAACGCTTGCACCAGCGTCTCTGGCGCCGCGAACGGCTTCTTTCATGAGAGTGGCTGTATTTCCTTTTCTTCTGGGGCTGCCATATACGGCAATGATTTCGAGGGGCATTGTTATTTCCTCCTTGAATTTTGTGAGGGCAAGAAATACCCGTTGTGCCGGGATATGAGGCTTTTCAGGATGACATACCTTACCATTTTCCCTCTATCATAGTCCATGGGACAATCAAGATCCATCGTCAGATCATGAATTTTCGCTATTGACCCGAAACGGAGATGTTTCTATACTCGCATAAAAGAAGGCAAATTCCCATCATTCCCTCTGAGTGTCGACAATGGCCCCGAAAGCAAATCGTGGTTTTCATCCTTTTCGAAAAAACCTCGGCGTCGTCCTACTGGCGGTGTTTTTGGTTCAGATGCAGACTATCCAGCATTCGTGTGCCTCCGTTGCGGCCGAAGCGCCTATCCACAAGGGCCAAGCAGGTGTTCCTACCGGCGAACAGGGGAAACCGGTTTCTTCGGATCTCTCCCTGACCCGAGCGGAATCGGACTGGCTGGGCGACCATACGGAAATCACCATCGCCATCAATCAGGCGTGGCCGCCCATGGATTATGTGGATACGGACGGCCGGCCCCGGGGGATCGGCGTCGGTTTTATCAAGGCGCTCAATGCCCGGCTCGGCAACCGGCTGAAGATTGTGCCCCTCCCCTGGACGGAAATGGTTGAGGGGGTCAAGGAAAAACGCATCGATGCGCTGATGGACATCACGCCCAGATCCGACCGTGAACCCTTCTTTCATTTCACAAAGCCGTATCTGACGGTTCCCCACAGCATTATTGCACGAAAAGATGCACCGTATTACGAGGATCTCTCCTGTCTCGCGGGCAAGACGGTGGGTGTGGAACGTCGGTTCTTCATTGAAGGCGTGCTTCGGGAGAAATACCCCCATATCCGGGTGAAGCTGTTCGATACCACCAGCGATGCCCTGGATGCCGTTTCAAAAGGGATCACGGATGCTTATGTCGGTAATCGTGCCGTGGCCATGTATGTTATTGAACGGGAATTAATTCCCAATTTGAAAGTTCACGGTAAGATCCACGAAACCGCTTCCAGCAATGCCATCGGGGTTCGCAAGGACTGGCCCATGTTGAGAGACATCCTGCAAAAATCCCTGAATAATCTTAACAGGAACGAGGTCAGCGCCATCCTCAGAAAGTGGGTGGATGTTGACGGGGAAGGGGGGGCTCCAAGGCTTCAACTGCCGCCAAAGCAAAAGGCCTGGTTGAAAATGCACCCGGAGATTACCATGGCATTTGACGGCGATTACCCTCCCTACAGCTTTCGGAACGAAAAAGGCGAGTTTATGGGTATCGCCGTCGATATTGCCCGTGAAGCAGCAAACCGTATGGGGATTAAGCTCAACATTTACCCCGAAGGCACATGGAAGCGCCTGTATGCGGCGGCCCGTAAAGGGGAGGTCGATGTTATTGCAACCCTGGTGCTGCGCCCTGAACGACGGGAGTGGTTCGAATTCAGTCGACCTTATCTATTCATCGCACAATACATCATCACCCGAAAAGACGGTGATGCCATCAGAAGTCGGGAAGAGCTTGCCGGTAAAACCGTTGCCCTTGTGAAGGGATACGCGACAACCGGTCAGATTCTTGAGGACTTCCCCACGGTCAGGCCATACGAGGTGGATACCCTGACGGCGGCCCTGGAGGCCGTCTCCACCGGCAAGGCGGAGGCGACGGTAGCCGGTATGGGCATGGCCCACTATTTGATGGCCAAGGAAGGTTTCATCAACCTGAAATTTGCGGCGCTTTACGCCCAGGGGCAGTCTGATGAGCGATTCGGGATCCGCAAGGATTGGCCGGAACTGGCCGCCATCCTGGATAAGGCTCTCTCTTCCATTTCTGAACAGGAACGGTTGCGAATCTTTCAACGGTGGAGTCTTCCGGAGATCGCCCGCGTGGAGGCTGCCCCAAAGACCGCCGTACCTTTTGAACTGACGGAGACTGAACAAAATTGGCTCCGTGAGCATCCAAAGGTTCGCATCGGCATGATGAATGCCTGGCCCCCCATGAATTTCGTAAATGAAACCGGGCTGCCCCAAGGGATCGGCGTCGATTTTATCGAAGTTCTCAACCGCCGATTAAGGGGCATCCTGACCCTTGAACCGGGATCTTTTAAGGGAAATTTCGACCGGGTCAAGAATCGGGAACTGGATGCTCTGATGGACATCACCCCGACAAAAGAGCGTGACCCTTTTTTCCATTTCACCATCCCCTATCTCACCATTCCCCATGTGATTGTGGGCCGCGGGGACGGGCCCCATTTCAAGTCCGAAAAGGACCTGAAAGGAAAGATTGTGGCCCTGGAACGTGGATATTACAATGTTCGGTATTTCAAAAAGAATTACCCTGAGATAACGACTCAAGAATATGATACCACCAGCGAAGCACTGGATGCGGTATCCAGGGGTGAAGCCGATGCCTATGCCGGCAATCGCGCGGTAGTTACCTATTTGATCGAGAAAGAGCTGATGGCCAACCTGCGGGTGATGGGGCGGATGGCGAAGCCCCCGGTGGTGCTGACCATCGGCGTCCGCAAGGATTGGCCTGTGCTGGGGGGACTGCTGGACCGCGCCCTGGGCGCCGTTACCCGTGAGGAAGTGCGGGGGATTCACCGCAAGTGGCTTGAAGCCATGGAAGATGTGAAAACATCCCTGGATCTCACCCCTGGAGAACGGGCCTGGCTGAGGGATCATCCGGTCCTGCGCCTGGGGTATGACACCGACTGGCCGCCTGTCGAATATGTGGACAAAGAGGGGCAGTTTGTGGGCATGTCGGCCGATTTTATCCATGAACTCAACACCATCATGGGCATTGCCATTAAACCCACGAAACCCCAGCGCTGGCAAAAAACCATGAGGGATATCAGGGCCGGGTCTCTGGATATCCTTTTCTCCGCGACCCGTACCCCCCAGCGTGCGGCATTTCTGCTCTTCAGCGAACCGTACCTCCGTTTTCCCATGGTGATTGTGACCGACCGGAATGTCCCCTATATCGGCCATATGAATGACTTGAGGGGGAAGAACATTGCCGTGGTTAATGGATACGCCAGTCATGATATTCTGAAACAAAAGCATCCGGAACTCGATTTGATGCCTGTGGAAAATGTTGCGGCGGGACTTAACGCGGTTATCCGTCGAAAGGCGTATGCCTTTATCGGCAGTTTTGCGGCCATCAGCCATGTCATTGCCCGGGAAGGCATGTCCGGCGTCAAGGTTTCCGGCGAAACACCTTACAGCTATGAACTTTCCGTCACGGTCCGCAAAGATCAGCCCATACTGGCGGGCATCATCCAGAAAGCCCTGGATAGCATCAGCGAGGAAGATCGCAACGCGATTTTTCAGCGCTGGATTTCGGTTACCTATGAGCGTGGCTTCAACTACCAGTTGTTATGGAAGGTTCTCCTCGGCGTATTTCTGATTTTCTCGGTGTTTCTCTATTGGAACCGTCGCTTGGCCCGGGAGATCAACCTTCGCCGAATGGTGGAAGGCGAACTGGTGGAGGCAAAGGAGGCCGCGGAATCGGCCAATCGGGTTAAAAGCGCCTTTCTGGCCGGCATGTCGCATGAACTGCGGACCCCTCTCAATTCGATTATCGGTTTTACCGGCATCATTTTAAATGAGCTTGTGGGTCCATTGAATTTGGAGCAGAAAAAACAGTTGAAAATGGTGAAGGGGAGTTCTCACCATTTACTGAATCTGATCAATGATGTGCTGGATATTTCAAAGATCGAGGCAGGTGAACTGAAGGTGTCTTGTGAGCCATTCAGTATCCGCAATGTGGTCAATCAGGTCGCGGCATCGCTGCTGCCCATGGCGGAACAGAAAGGCCTGACCTTATCGGTGGAAATTGCCCCGGAAGTGGAGATGGTGGTCAGTGATGAACGCCGGATTCGGCAGGTTTTCATTAACCTGGTCAATAATGCGATCAAGTTTACCGAGAAGGGCGTTGTGAAAATCGTTTGCCGCAGGCAGGATTCTCGCATCCAGGTGGCGGTGACGGACAGCGGCATCGGCATCAGGGATGAGGATCTGGACAAGCTCTTCAAACCCTTCCAACAACTCGATACCGGGACGTCCCGCAGGTACGAAGGGACCGGCCTGGGCCTGTCCGTCTGCAAGCGAATCCTGGATATATTGGGGGGGACTATTGATGTGAAGAGCCAATTGGGGAAAGGCGCCACCGTTACCGTCACGTTGCCATTGAACCTGGAGGAACAAAATGATGAAACAGAAAATTCTCATCGTTGAAGATAATGAACAGAATATCTATCTGGAAACCTTTATGCTGGAGCAACAGGGGTTTGACGTGATACAGGCCCGGAACGGGCAGCAGGGGTTGGAATTGGCTGTTTCCGAACAACCGGACCTGATCCTTCTGGATATCCAGTTGCCGGTAATGGATGGGTATGAAGTGGCCAGGCGGCTGAAGCAGGGCATGGAAACAAAATCGATTCCCATTGCAGCGGTTACCTCTTATGCCATGGCAGGGGACCGGGAAGCGGTTTTGGCCGCCGGTTGTGAAGGGTATATTGAGAAACCGATCGATCCCGACCTCTTTGTTGAGCAGGTGCGGAGCGTTTTGACCAAACGGCTGAAAGGAGAGATTGCATGAGCAACATTCTGATCGTTGAAGACAATGCCGAAAGCCGTTATATGCTGGAACGACTGTTGGCATCCAGGGGCCACCGCATTACCGCCGCGGAAAACGGCCAGGACGCATTGCGCTTTGCCCGTCGGGACCCGCCTGAAGTGATCATTTCAGATATCATGATGCCCGTCATGAACGGATTCAGGCTGTGTCGCGAAGTAAAGAACGACGCCGATCTTCGCAATATCCCATTCATCTTTTATACGGCGACCTTCGTTGAGAAGACGGATGAGAACCTGGCCATGAGTCTGGGTGCGTCCCGTTTTGTTATCAAACCCGCCGAAGGAGAAACCTTCATCCAAATCCTCGATGAGGTGCTGAATGAACACCGAAACGGAATTTTGCCGATTCCTGAAGGACCCCTGGAGGGTGAAGATATCCTGCTCGACATGTATGACGCCAGTGTTACCCGTAAGCTTGCGGAAATGGTGGAAAGACTCCAGAACGAACGAAAAGCCCTGGTAAAATCGGAACAAAGGCTTAAGGAGGCCCAGGAACTGGCCCATGTGGGGCACTGGGAACTCGATCTGAAAAGCAATACTTTGAAATGGTCTGATGAGATCTACCGCATTTTAGGGCTGAAACCCCGGGAGATCGATCCCTCATACAAGGCTTTAATGGTGGCTGTTCATCCGGATGACATGGCGTATGTGAGCAAGGCCCACACGGAATCGTTATCAAAAAAAACGCCATACGATATCGAATATCGTTTGTTGCAAAAGGATGGGACCGTCAGATATATCAATGAAAAGTTCCAGAGTTTCTATGACGACGATGGCATGGCAACCTGCTTGATGGGGACAATCCAGGACAGCACCGAGCGCAGGGAAGCTGAGAAGGCACTGAAGGAAGCGTACGACATCATCAACCGAAGTCCTTCCGTGGCTTTCACCTGGAAGAATCAGGAAGGGTGGCCGGTGGTCTTTGTTTCTGAAAATGTTGAGCGGCTCTTAGGATATACGGTCGAGGAATTCATGAGCGGAGACATGAATTATGCGCGTTGTGTTCATCCTGAGGACCTCGATCGGGTGACCCAAGAGTTAATCGTATTCAGCAACAAAAGAGAAACGAACGAGTTCTTCCACGAACCCTATCGTATTATGGCAAAGGATGGTTCGGAGAAGATTGTCCGGGATTGGACCTACATGGTCAGGGATCATGAGGGGCACATTACGCATTACAAGGGTATCGTCGAAGATATCACCCAGAGCAGGCGGGCCGAAGAAGAGCGTGAGAAATTGCAGGCCCAGTTCTATCAGAGCCAGAAGATGGAGTCCATCGGTGTTTTGGCCGGTGGTGTGGCCCACGATTTTAACAATCTGCTGACGGTAATTATCGGCAACGCCGAACTCGCGTTGGCCGATCTGCCAAAGGATGATCATCTGCGCGGTGATATCGAACAGATCAAGAAGGTAGGGGAACGGGGCGCCGTGCTGACCCGTCGGCTTCTGACCTTCAGCCGGAAGGAGACCTGCCATCTCGAGATTCTGGATTTAAATACCGTTGTTCGCGATATGGAGAAGCTTCTCCTGCGTCTGTTCAGAGAGAATATCAAGCTGCGGATTGTCCCGACGCCCGGGCTGTGGAAGGTTAAAGCGGATTTGGGACAAATGGAACAGGTGATCATGAACCTGGCGGTAAACGCGAGGGATGTCATGCGCCAGGGGGGAGTGTTGACCATTGAAACGGCCAATGTGGAATTGGACAGGGTGTATCTTCAGGCCCATGGTGTGGAAGGGGACACGGGGCAGTACGTGATGCTGGCGGTGACGGACACGGGATGCGGCATGGACGAGGAGACCAAGGCCCGGATCTTTGAACCCTTCTTTACCACCAAGGAGCGGGGAACCGGTACGGGGCTGGGACTCTCCACGGTATATGGAATCGTCAAACAGAGCAAGGGCTATGTCCTGCCGTACAGCGAACCCGGTATGGGAACGACCATGAAGGTTTATCTTCCCGGGGTGGAGACTGTCCCCGAGGCGCCGGAAAGGCAATCCTCCCATGAGGAATCAGGCGGCGGTGAAGTGGTGCTGGTGGTGGAAGACAATGCATCGCTTCGGAAATTGGCCGGGAGGGGCCTCCGGAGCGCGGGATACGAAGTCCTGGAAGCGGCTGACGGTGAAGAGGCCCTTCGGTGGATAGGAAGGTTCGAGGGGGATATCCATCTGCTGCTCACGGATATGGTGATGCCGGGAATGGGGGGGGAGGCGCTTTCGGAGCGGGCTCTGTCCCTGCGACCGAAAATGAAGGTGATTTACATGTCAGGATACCCGAACAAGGCCTTGCCCCAAAACCATATACTGGAATCGGATATATCTTTCATTCAGAAGCCCTTTACGATTGAATCTCTGTGCCGTAAGGTGAGAGAAGCGATGGATGATGAGGCGTCTTGTGAGTAAAGGAGGTAATTGTAATGCCTACACTGCACGATAAGGTGACAATCAATGGAATGCGGTTGCGCAACCGCATGGTTCTGCCGCCCCTGACCACGAACTGCGGCAGTCCTGAGGGTCGCGTTACGGATAATGTTATTCAATTTTATGAGGAGCGGGCAAGAGAGGTGGGCCTTGTCATTGTGGAAGCTGCCTCGGTGCGGCGTGACGGTCGCATCGTCCCTGGCAGTCTGGGGCTATGGGAGGGAGATCAGATCTCCGGAATGGCGCGCCTTGCCCGTGCCATTCAAAAATCAGGTGCTGCCGCGGTGGTTCAGCTCAACCACGCAGGCGCCAGGGGGTTTCCCGGCGGCGGAAAAATGCAGGGGGCATCACCGTCCGGGTTCGCCTTGAGGGGCGATGTAACACCCTTTTCCATGAACCACAACCAGATTGACGCCATGGTCTCCGATTTTGCGGTTGCGGCGGATCGAGCGGCTGAAGCGGGCTTTGATGGGGTGGAGATTCACGGCGCCCATTTCTATTTGATCAGCCAGTTTCTGTCCCCCCTTAGCAATCAACGGGATGATCGCTATGGCGGAGATGCGGGGGGACGTGCAACCCTGGCCATTGAAGTGTCCAAAGCTGTTCGGGAAAAGCTCGGCGAGAACTATCCCATTCTGTTTCGTTTCAATGTGGTGGAGCATGTGGAAGGGGGGCAGACCCTGAAAGATGGCCTTGAGGTCAGCCGGAGTCTTGCGCAAGCGGGTGTGGATGCGCTGGATGTGTCGCTGGTGACGCAGGGTTCCTTGCAGGAAGAGGACGGCAGGAAATTTCTGGTTCCCGCTTCCGCTTTTTCAAAAGAACAGCCTCCCGGCGCAAACATTCCCTTTGTGGCCCAGGTCAGGGAAGCAACGGGCCTTCCGGTGATCGGCGTGGGCAAGCTTGGAAATGCCATGGCCGCCAAATGTGTTGAGGGGTCGTTTATGGATCTCGTGGCCGTGGGTCGGCAGATGATTGCCGATCCTGAATCCGCCGGCAAAATTCTGGCGGGGAAGGAAAGCGATATCATTCCCTGCCGGGAGTGCATGGCTTGCTTTGCGTCCCTCAGGAAGGGGCCTGTGATCTGCAAAGTGAACCGGAACCTGCCGTGGGCTTCCGGAAGAGTATAATATTTTATTAGAAGTATCAGGCTGAAAAAATTGGGTAACCGTAAACCGTGAACGGTTACAAAATTGGGACGTCAATCTTTTTGGCGGCTTCGATGAGTTTTTTGTCCAGCGTGGCGATTGGACAGCCGTTCTTCATGGCAAGATCCAGGTATGAGGCATCATAACTCGATAGATTGCCGGTCCTTGCCAGTGCCAGGAGTTCCTTCATCATCCTTGATGCTTGTTCATGTTCCACAAAGATGGGAAGTTGATTTAACAGCGTTATAAATCGGATGCTGTCGGATTGGGTTAGCCTCTTTTTTCGCTCGGCAACCAACAGAACATTGACAACTTCGAGGGGCCAGATGGTCGGCACGATGGCGGATGCTTCCATGAGCTTGTTCAGGACAATGTCTGCGTAATGGTTGTTTTCATCTTTAAAACACCATGACATCACGACAGAATTATCGACAACAAAATGTTCGCCCATTTAGCGTCTTCCCTCTTCAATCATGTCTTGAATTGAGATTCCACCCAGCGTGTGTTTATCACGGAATTTTTGTAAAGCAAGGATAACTGATTTGGTATCCACCTTTTTTTCAAGATGAGGGGGTTGTAATATAGCGACCGGTACACCGTGCTTCGTAATGGTGATACGCTCACCTTTGACCACACGATCCAGTATCTTGGGCAAATGGGTTTTGGCTTCATATGCGCCTACCGTTTCCATAAGGCATCTCCTTAGACTAGTTTCAGACCAGTCTAATGGCGGTTGATTAAATTGTCAAGGGCTTGATAACGGGCATTATTTCTTCGAAGCCGGCTTGTCGGTCGACCCTTTTTCAAAACCCCTGCATCCGGTCATGGCGGCATGCTTGCGGTTCAGGGGGTATTGGCGGCAGATGTCGGGTCTGGCATCGTGTATGCGGCATTTCCATCGAGGGGCGCCGGGTTCTTTCTCTAAAAAGGGACAGATTTCCGCCAATGTTCTCGTGCCCGGAATGACCCATGCACGATACCCCTGAATCCGTCCGTCCCGTCTGATTTCATTCACCCATTTTAAAATGTCGTTTCGGCCTGACGCTTTCCAGTTTGCCACATCCCCGGCGGTCACCTCGTTGTGGTAATCCAGGAACCGGCAGCAGCACCCGCATCTTTTGCAGGCGAAATCCTCCATATGGGTTTCAATGCGAACGCCCGCTTTCCCTGTATCGGCATCTATCTCAGGTGTTGCCCGGGACTGAAAAACCCGGGCACAGACGTCGGCCAGCAGATCCGGATGCCACCGGGTTTGCGCGATGGTGTCGCACATATGGTCCACCAGTTCCGGACCCGCCAACCATTTCATGTGGGTCTTTCCGGGCAGGTTGATCCATGCGCCGTTCTTTCCCCGCTGTTGTTTAAGATAGGTTTTGTTGTCCGTGATCAGACTGATAATGCCGGAAAAGAGCATGATTTGGGGGTCATACTGGCGGAAATCCGCTATAATGGCTTGGATGGCCTCCCTGGTGGTGAGAAAGATGGATGCTTTTTCCACCAAACGTCTCCAGTATGGCTTGATTTTTGTTCCCACGCGGGGCGTGGGAACAATCGTTTAAGGCTAACACATCTCCAGGGCGCAGGCCATGGATACGCCGCCGCCGCCGCAAAGGGTGGCGAGCCCCAGATTTTTACCCCTGTTTTTCATGGCATAGAGCAGGGTGGTCATGATGCGGCATCCCGTGGAACCCACCGGATGCCCGAGGCCGATGCCTGACCCGTTCACATTGGTGATATCCCGGTTCAGGCCCAGCTCAATTTCACACCCCAGGTATTGGGCCGCAAAGGCTTCGTTGACTTCGATCAGTTCAAAATCCGCCAGCTTGAGATCGGGATTCCGTTTGAAAAGATCCTTTACCGCCGGTACGGGACTGAGTCCCATGACCGAGGGGTGGCAGGCGCCGCGACCGATGGCTCTGATCCTGGCCATGGGTTCAAGGCCCAGCTCCTTAGCCTTTTCCGCGCTCATGATGATCATGGCGCTGGACCCGTCGTTGATGCCGGAAGCATTTCCCGCAGTGACCTTTCCAATTTTGGGGACGAAGGCGGGGGGGAGTTTGGCCAGTTGCTCCAGGGTAATCCCGGGCCGGAAATGTTCGTCCTTATCAAAAATAATGGGGGGTTTTCGTTTTTTCTGAGGCACTTCGATGGGCACGATCTCATCCTTGAAGTCCCCTTCCAAGGTTGCACGCTCGGTGTTGTTGTGGCTTCTGAGGGCCACTTCGTCCATCTCTT
Organism: Desulfatiglandales bacterium; assembly: GCA_963662465.1. GTDB lineage: Bacteria > Desulfobacterota > DSM-4660 > Desulfatiglandales > Desulfatiglandaceae > NaphS2. The sequence goes on along the minus strand of OY759599.1, from coordinate 4,030,510 downwards.
CCCGGCTGATGTTGTGCAGCTGGGCGATGAGTTCCGCAGTCTGGCCCATGATATAGGGTTTACCCCTGAAGAGTTCAAGGGGCATGCCTTCTTTTACGGGGCCCTCTTCCGGGTGTGGTAGCAGGTGAGAACCGCAGTGAAGGGCATGAATCATGGAATCCACGAAAACTTGATCCTGAAGTCTGCAGCCCCACCGGGCCCCGGGAACCGTGTAGGGGGCTCCGGACATATGTTCCGTGCCGCCGGCCAGAATGATATCGGCCATGTTGGCCTGTATCATGGCCATTCCGGACAGCACCGATTCCATGCCCGATATGCAGACACGGTTAATGGTGACCGCCGCCACATGGTCAGGGATGCCCGCCATGAGGGCCGAAACCCGCGCTACATTCAGGGCATCCGCCGGTTCCAGGCAACATCCAAACCGGACGTCATCAATGATTCCGGGATCAATGCTCGCCCTGCGAATGGCTTCTTTCATGCTGATGCTTCCGATAACGGCCGCGTTCATATCCCTCAGGGTTCCGCCAAAAGCACCGATGGCTGTTCTGCATGCCGAGACAATGACGACTTCTTTCATGTTTGCTCCTTTCAAAAAACGTTTTAAGTTTTAAGTGTTATGTTTCAAGTGCCTGATATCACAGTCTATCAGTAAATTTTATATCACCTTATTTTCCTTCAGGCGTTTCAATGCATCAGGGGTATATCCAAGACGCTCGCCATAAATCTCCCGGTTATGTTCACCAAAACGGGGAGGGAAAGACAACCTTCGATTGGATTGCTCAAGCCATGGGGTCATGTACGGGGGTGGCGCCAACGTGATTTTAGCGCCGGTTTTTTCATCCTCGGCAAAGAGAAGCCGCCGCGCCACAAGAGGATCCGCCACCACTTCCGCTATGGTGTTAATCTTGCTTGCGGGAAGGGTGATGGATTTGAATAGCTGAATCAGATCACCGGCAGTGTGGTTGATGGTGATTTCCTCGATCAGCTGATTTACGCGATGAACATCCGCGATACGCCCCGCGTTTTTTTGATAGTCCGGCCTGTCCAGGGATTTGAAAATATCCTGGGAGACCAGGGATTGCCATTGTCGGTCGTTTCCAACGGCCAGATAAACAAAGCCGTCGCGGGTTTTATAAACCGAAACCGGGCAGAAGAACTCATGGGTGTTGCCCCGCCGGGTGCTTTTCTTGTCAAAGCTGGCTGTAAAAGTGATGGGAACTGTCAGCCAGGAAAGGGACGATTCAAACATGGAGAGGTTGATGCATGACCCTTGTCCCGTGGCCTCGCGGCGGTAGAACGCTTTCATCAACTGCCCATAGGCATGTTCGCTGGTCCCCATATCGGGCAGGGGAATGCCCAGAACCTGGGGGGCGCCCGTTGCTTCTCCGGTCATTTCCATTAATCCGCTTCTGGCCTGAAGGATGGGATCGTAGGCCCCTTCGTTGCTGTCCGGTCCGAATCCCGTGACGCCGAGCCATATGATATCCGGTTTCAACGCTTTCAGAGTCTCGTAGTCGATGCCCAGTTTTTTGTAGTTTTTGGGAAGCTGGTTGGTGGTAAAGGCATCGATTTTCAGTTCACGGATGAGTTTGTGGAAAATTTCCCGGCCCTCCGGTTCGGCCAGGTTCAGGGTGAGGGCCTTTTTTCCGGCATTGATGCACAAAAAATAGCTGTTCATGCGCTCTTCGTTCAGAACGTTTTCGCCGATGAGCCGGTTGGGGTCCCCATAAACCGGGTGTTCCAATCGAATCACCTGCACCCCTTCATGGGCGAGTCTATAGGTCAAATAGGGTAATACGGTAGCCTGTTCCAGGGATAACACGGTGAGATTTTTAAAAAGATCCATTCGGATGCTCCTTGATATCATGACGGTCCGACAAAAAGGTCTTTTGTTGCCCCGTGCCGGAAAACCTTTCATATATTGGAAATTATTGGGCTATGTCAAGACATTTAACCTCTGTTTTTGGGTCTGACTTTCTGAAACCGCCTCACGGCCCGGTTGTGTTCATTCAATGTTTCCGAGAAATAATGGGCGCCGTTATTTTTGGAAACGAAATAGTAATAGTTGCTCTCCGCGGGATTCAAAACGGCCTGGATGGATGCCAGCCCGGGATTTGCGATGGGGCCGGGGGGGAGCCCTTTGATGACATAGGTGTTGTAAGGTGTTTTGGTTTTTAAATCCTTCTTGGTAAGGTTCCCGTTAAAGTCCTTGATGCCGTATATGACCGTTGGATCACTATCAAGGCGCATGTTTTTTTTCAAACGGTTCAGAAAGACGCGGGCAATCATGGGTCTTTCTTCCGGGCAACCCGTCTCTTTTTCCACGATGGATGCGAGGGTGATGACCTGTTTCAACGTCATGCCCGAATCTTTTATCTGTGGATCCAGGGGTGAGACAATGTTCCGAAAACGTTTCACCATGACGCCGATGACTCTCTCAGGGGTTTCATCCCGTCGAAACCGGTAGGTATCCGGGTAGAGATATCCTTCCAGTGTTCCCCCGGAAAATCCCAGGCGCTTCGCCAGTGTCTCGTCTTTAGCCTGTTCCATGAACGCTTTTTTGTTGACAAGGCCTTTTTCGTTCAGCAATTCCGCAATCTGCTCCAGGTTGAAGCCTTCAGGAATGGTAACGGAGTGGGTGAAGATTTGGCCTTTTTCCAGGATTTCAAGAATGACTAAAGGCGGCATGTCGCTGTTTAACTGATACTCTCCCGTTTTGATCCGGTTGTCATAATCCTTGAGGCGGCCTGCCAGGCGAAAGAGGGGGGCGCTCCGGATGATGCCGGTTTTTTTGAGGTCCAGTGCCACCTGTTTCAGGGTTGCCCCCTCCCGCACCACGAAATATTGGTTTTTCCCCACTTTATTCACCGGCTGAAAAGTCTGGTATCCCCAGGCGGCAATGAGCAAAAGGCATGACAGGAAGAGAAATGCCGTTACCAGTAGGGTCTGCTTTGCTTTCCGTGAAGACTTCGGTGGTTTTGGTGCTTTGGGTTTCATGTTGCCGTCAGGCCGTCGCGATGGGTTCGGATCTTCGTCATCAGGGCGCCGATGCCCAAAGCGGGGATGTCGTTGCCGCTCAGGTTTGTCAGGGTTTCGAGGAAAGCCCTGGAAGGGGGGGAGAGTTGTTGATCTTCCAGATAAGCGATGCTCACATTCAGAAAGAGGGTCTGATCATGGATGGGAAGAGATGTCAATAGCCCTTGTTCCAGTTCCAGCAAAACCGCGGATTCCACCAGAAAGGCGATCCCTTCTCCCCGCTGGACTTCCAGTTTGATGAATTCCGTGTTGCTGGTTTCCATGACGATGTTGGGCGTCCGGTTGGCTCGGATGAACAGGTCGTCAATGAGATGCCTTGTTCCGGAGCCCCCTTCTTTCATAATGATTCTCTCCTCTGCCAGTTCCTCCGTTGAAATGGCGGCTTTTCCGGCCAGGGGATGGTCGGGATGGGCGATTACCACAATGCCTTCCCGGCTGAGGGGCAGAAAGCGGACCCCTGGATGGCTTGTGATTTTGGCGATAATGACGATTTCGTTTTTAAAATCAATGAGGCTTTGCACCATGGCCTGAGAGCTGCCTTCGTCCAGGTGGATGCGAATGTCGGAATAGGTCTGATGGAATCGCGTCAGCAGAAAGGGCATGAAGTACCGTGCATAGGTCTTGGTGGTTCCCAGTCTGAGGATGCCCCGTTTCAATTCCCGCATTTCCTCGATGGCGAACTCGATCTCCTTTTCGTAATCAAATACATGTTTGGTGTATTCAAAAAGTGCCCGGCCCTCATCGGTCAAATAGACGCCGCGACCTTTTTTTCTGAATAGTTTCAAACTGCAATATTCTTCCAGCAGTTTAATTTGAGCGGTTACAGCAGGCTGGGTGATGAAAAGATCCCTGGCGGCGGCGGTGAAATTCAAATTCCTGGCTGCATGGTAAAAGATGCGGAGTTGGTTGAAATTCAGCATGGTCGAAAATCATCCATCTTAATCACTTAACGGTAATAATATCACGTTTTTTATGGGACGGAACCATTCATAATTAGAGGTTATGAATACCATAAAAATAATGCAATTGACACAATTTTTTTTATGAAGGATTATGCTTCCACTTAATACTGGTTTTCGTCTGAATGAACCCGCCGTACAATTCGACTGCTTCGGTTTTTGATTATTTTTTTGTTAGATTATTCAATTCGATAGTCTGTTTTCCCCGGAATGTTGGAGGCCTGTCGCCCGGGCGCGGCCCTGCCGGTGTTTGAGGACGATTGTTCGTTTCAGTGAACGTTTGGAAGGTCTTTGGGGGGCGGGAGTTGTGTTTTGGAAAAGTTGCAAAAAAAGAATGCTTGTGATCGCGTTTTTGTCGCTGATAATGGGTGTCGATGGGACATTGCAGAGTAATTCGGTGAAACGCGGAAAATATCCATTTAGGGAGGTATGATCTGATGAAAAGCATGCGAGATTTTATTGAACTGGCCGAAAAGGAAGGCGAACTGAAGAGAATCACCGCGGAAGTGGACTGGAACCTCGAGTTAAGCCACATTGCCAAGCTCAATGAGGAAGCCCAAGGTCCGGCGCTTCTCTTTGAAAATGTCAAGGACTATGATACCCCGGTGATTACCAGTACCTGCACCTCCGCCCAGAAATTGGCCCTCATCCTGGGAATGCCCAAGGATACGCCGCTTCCGGAGATTCTGCGAGGGTGGGTGAACATGGGCCGAAACCCCATTCCTCCCAAAATGGTGGAGAAAAAAGACGCGCCCTGCAAACAGAATATCATCATGGGCGACGATGTGGATCTTTACAAGTTTCCCGTGCCCCATTTCTTCCCCCTGGACGGTGGACGATTTATCGGGACGGCCCATTTTATTATCACCAAGGATCCCGATTCCGGGTGGGTGAACCTGGGAACCTACAGAAGCCAGTTGCTGGGCAAAAACAAAATCGGAACCCAGTTTATTAAAGGGAAACATGCGGACCAGATGCTGAAAAAATACCAGAAAATGGGAAAACCCATGCCCTGCGCTTCCATCATTGGCTGCGATCCTCTCCTGTTTATCCTGGGCGCTGCCAGGGTTTCGGCCAACATCAGCGAATACGATGTTTATGGTTCCATTCGCGGCGAGGCCTGCGAAGTGGTCCAGGGAGAAACCGTGGATCTTCCTATTCCCGCCCATGCGGAGATCGTACTGGAAGGCTTGTGTGATCCCGAAAAATTCATGGATGAAGGCCCCTTCGGCGAGTACACCGGATACTATTCCGGCGTGGGGACTGATCCCAGAAACTTTATGGACATCAAGTGCATCACCCACCGCGACAATCCCATCATGTATTCCACCACGGTGGGTCGGGCCGTCACCGACACCCATATGGTCATGGCCCTTTCCTACGGCGCCACCCTGTGGCAGCAGTTGACCGATGAGATGCGGATCCCCGGGATCAAGAGCGTTTATTGCCCGCCCGAAGGTTCCGGACGGTTTCTGGCCATTATCTCCGTGGAGACCAAGTACCCGGGTCACGCCGATCAGGTGCTGACCGCAGCCATTTCGACGGAAATGGGGGCCTACGGTCTCAAGACCGTTATCGTGGTGGACGACGACATCGATGCCTGGGATATCCCCAGGGTCATGTACGCCTTGAGTTTCCGGTTCCAGCCCAACCGAAGCCAGGTCATCAAACGGGGCCGATCCACACCTCTGGATCCCTCTCTGCCCATTGAGAGCCGGGAGATTACGGGCAGGTTGCTTCTCGATGCCACCATCCCCTATGAATGGAAAGACAAACCCATCCCCATTGTTCTGGATCCGGATATGGTCGCCAAGGTCAAGGGCCGCTGGTCCGAGCTGGGATTTTAGGATTTCCGACATATGGGCGACGGGTCGTGCATTTCGGGCCTGTCGCCCATTACCCATTACCTCATTACCGATTACCCCATTACCTGATTATTAGGGAGGCGTCACATGAAACCGATTCGATATAAAGAAAAAATGGTGCAGGAATTCTTAGATGACGGACACTGGACCGAAGAATTATTCTATGATTTTTATGATCGCAACGCCAGGGAAATGCCCGACCAGGAAGCGCTGGTGGATTCCAAATATCGCGTGACCTGGGCCCAGGCCAAAAAGATGGTGGATGCCATGGCCATGTCCTGGGTGGAAATGGGCATTCCCAAATCGGCCAGGGTCATTATCCAGTCCCCCAACAGCGTTTACGGATTCCTGGCCCGGGTTGCCTGTGAACGGGCGGGCCTCATCTCTCTCACGGTTTATCCCTATCTGCGACAGCGGGAGTTGGAGTACATGTTGGAGAAAACCGAGGCCGCGGCCGTGGTAATCCCGGAAGTCTATCACAAATTCAATTATTTGGACATGTACAAGGATCTTCAGAAACGCTTCTCTCACTTGAAATACTTTTTCCTGTTTGACGATAAGGTTCCCGAAGGCGCCCCGGAAGGGACCTATTCGGTGGTTCAAATGGTGGAAGAACGGATGCAAAAGCCCATAGACGAAGCGGTCTTAAACGACCGACGGTTGGATGCCAAATGGGATGTGGCATTGTTGACCACCACCAGCGGCACTACGGGAATTCCCAAGCTGGTGGAATGGCCGACAGCGCCCCGGGTTTGCACCTCCAAGGGTCGGGTGGGCATCTGGAATCTCAATAAAGATGACATCACCATGGCCATAGCGCCCCATGCGGGTGGGGCAGCCGGAACCCTCACCTATTTTGCGGCCCCCATTGCCGGCGCCAAGACCGTCATGCTTGAGGAATTTACACCCGAAGGGGCACTGGCCCTCATCGAGAAGGAAAAAGCCACGGCCATCGGCGTGGTGCCCACCCATCTGGTGCGGATGCTGGAAGCGGATGTTAAAAAATATGATCTGAGTTCCCTGCGGTTTATTCGGTCTGCCGGCGGATATCTGTCTCCCCAGGTGGCGGAAGAAGCGGAAGAGGCTTTCGGGGCCAGTATTACCAGCGACCTGGGCACCCAGGACAAGGGGTCTGTCTCCGGTTGCAGCGTGGAAGATTCCAAGGAACTCAGGCGGCGGACCGTGGGCCGAATGCTCCCCGGCAACAAGGTGCGTCTTGTGGATGAAGAGGGGAATGTGGTGCCCGAGGGCGATCCGGGAATTCTCTATTTAAGAGGCCCCCACGCACCGGCCGGATATTACCGGGACGAGGAATTGACGGCCACGGTGTTTGATGAAGACGGATGGTGTACCACCGAAGACATCGTGTGTTTCGACCAGGGCTGCCTCTGGATCATGGGTCGTGCCAAGGATATGATCATTCGCGGCGGTCAGAACATCTATCCCGCGGAAGTGGAAGGTCTGCTCAATGAGCATCCCAAGGTCTCATCCGTGGCCATTGTGGGGTATCCGGATCGGGCCATGGGAGAGAAGTGCGCCGCTTACGTGATTCCCAAGCCGGGTGAAACCTTTACCTTTGATGAAATGCTGGCTTTTTTGAAAGAAAAGCAACTGGCCATGTTTAAACTCCCGGAACGTCTGGAAGTGGTGGCCGAATTCCCGGCGGTGGGGGATTCCGGCAAGGTCAACAAGGAAACATTGAAAAAGATGATTAAAGAAAAAGTCGAGGCGGAGCAGGGTTGATGGAAAATTCAAACCCGAAAACAGCCTTGATTATTTCCACCCTGGATACCAAAGGCGTTGAGACCCTGTACCTGAGGGACAAGATTTTGTCCCTTGGGGTTACCCCCCTGCTCATGGATATTTCCATGCGGGGGAAAGGGGCATCTCCGGCGGATATTACCCCGGCGCAGGTTGCCGAAGCCGGGGGGAGCAGTCTGGAAGAGATACACGCCTCCAGGGATCGCGCTAAAAACACGAATATTACCATTAAAGGGGCGTCCAAAATCGCAGGCGACCTGTTTGCCCAGGGGAAGCTGCATGGGGTGATTGCCATGGGGGGGTCCACCGGAAGTCTGATGGCCACCGAAGTCATGCGGTCCCTCCCCTTTGGTCTTCCCAAGCTCATGATTTCCTCAACAGCGGCGCTACCCGGGCTCTCCACCCGGTACATCGGCACAGGGGATATCATCCTGTTTCATTCGGTCATCGAAATAGCAGGGGTGACGGATCTCTTGAAAAATGTCATGGACCGGGCCGCCTGCGCCCTGGCCGGTATGCTTCAGAGTGTGGTGACATCATCCCGGGCTGAAACGGCAAAATCCATTGCCATGACCATGCTGGGGCCCTGCGAGCAGTGCGCCAGTTCGGTTCGAAAGGCCCTGGAAGGGAAAGGCTACCAGGTAACCGGTTTTTCAGCGGCCGGCATCAGCGATCGCGCCATGGAAGAAATGATGGCGGCAGGCCTTTTTCAGGGGGTGATCGATCTGGCGCCGGGAGGCGTGGGCGAACATCTCTTCGGGTTCATGAGGGATGCGGGCCCTCACCGGATGGAGGCCGCCGGCAACGCGGGCGTGCCGCAGATCATTTCCACCTGCAGCGTCAATCATATGACCCCTTCCAAACGCAAATACAAACCCGAATACCATGAGCGCAGGAAATATGACCTGGATAAACTCCGTACCTGGATCAGGCTTTCTCCTGACGAGTTGAAACAGGTAGCGGCGGCATTTGCGGAAAAACTGAACCGGGCGAAAGGGCCGGTGCGGGTGATGGTGCCCCAAAAGGGTTGGTCCGGGGCGGATTATCCGGGAAACGCCACTTTCGATCCGGAGGAAGACCGGGTATTTACAGCGGTACTCCGAGAGAAGTTGAATCCGAACATTCCCATCACGGAGGTGGATGCCAATATGGAGGATCCGGCCTTCGCTGAAGCGGTTATTGATGTCGCGTTGAAGATTTTTTGATATGGTGTGCCTGAACGAAAACCTCGTTCAGGCACGCTTTTAGGTTTTTCTTGTAGGGCAATCATCAATCAACAGTCAACAATCCAAAAGGGGGGGCGCATCATCAATCAACAATCAACAATCAACAATCATCAATCCAAAAGGCTGGTGGTGGGGATTGCCGGTGCAAGCGGCGTCATATATGGCGTGAGAATGCTCGGTTTGCTCAGGGAAACGGATTTTGAAACCCATCTCATTATTTCCGACTCCGGAAGGCGAAACATCGAGATCGAGACGGAATACACTGCCGGCGAGGTGGAAGCCATGGCGGATAAGGTGTATGAGGACCGGGATGTGGGCGCGGCACTGGCCAGCGGTTCTTTTTTGACCTGCGGCATGGTGGTGGTTCCCTGTACCATCAAGACCCTTTCCGGCATTGCCAATTCATACACCAGCAATTTGCTGGTTCGGGCCGCGGATGTCAATTTGAAAGAGGGTCGAAAGCTGGTTCTGGTGGTCAGGGAGACCCCCCTTCACAAGGGGCATCTCCGGCTGATGACCATGGCGGCGGACATGGGGGCGCATATTCTGCCCCCCGTACCTTCATTTTACCATCAACCCAAAACCATTCAGGATATTATTGACCAAACCATCGGCAAGGTCTTTGATTACATGGGAATTGAGCATGATCTGTTCAGACGGTGGGAGGGGTAAGCGGCAAGCCGCGGTTTTAAGTTTTAAGTTCTTCTGTCAATGGATTTCTTATTTCTTATGACAGGTTTTTAGGAAACAAGGTTCTATAGCAGTGGGTGTTCCCTGACCCGGGCGTTGATTTCCTGAGCTGCTTCCTGGATCGCGTTGATCAGGTCCGACATTTTTTCATCGTCAAGGGCCGTTTTAAACCCTACCGCCCAGATGGCCGACAATATGCCTTGTTTTCCCATGATGGGGGCCGCCGCGGCACGGACGCCGGCGATATACTCTTCGTCGTCGTCCGCATACCCCTCTTGCCTGGCGCGTCGGATGTGAAGGAGATACTGCTCCGGGTCCGTAATGGTGTTTTCCGTAAACCTTGGAATCCCATTTTTATTAATGATATTTAAGGCTTTTTCCTCATCCATGGCTGCCAGGAAAATTTTTCCGATGGCGCCGGCCAGAAAAGGCACGGTACTCCCGCGGGGGGCTGTGATCTTAAGATTCCGGTTGGATTCGACGACGTCCAGAATGGTGACGCGGTCCCCGTTCGGAATTCCCACGAAGACCGATGTGCTGGTCTGCTGCATCAGTCTTTCCATGGGTTGCCGGGCAAGGTCTCGCAGGTCAAGCTCGGCATAAGCGGATTTTCCCAGTTCAAAAAGCGTAGGGCCAAGGGTATATTTTTTTGAGGAAGGATCCCTGATGAGAGCGCCCAGATCTTCCAGGGCGCTGATAATGCCGTGAACCGTTCCCTTGCTGATCTCCATGCGGTTTGCCAGGTGGCTGATCCCCAACCCCTGGTTGGCTTTGGATATGAGCCTGAGCATGTGAAATGCCTTCCTGACGGAGGGGGCTTGATATTTTCCGGCCATAGCGTTCACCTCGCTGAACTTTTGTCGTTGATCCTATCCTGTGCGGCATCATTTGTCAACCGGGATATTGATTTAAAAAAAACAGTAAAAAAAGCAGCATGAATTGATTTTTACCCCTATTTCCGCTTGACATGGTTTACCGGTATGGTATCCTTCCAGGGAAATTTGGGTTCACGATGCAGAACGGTTTAAGCGTGTGATGGCGCTTGGGTCGTTTCAACATAAACCGGGACAAGCGTGTTGAAGTCCCAAGAAAATCAGGAGGGGAAAATGCTTTTACCAAGATTTGAATTCCATGAGCCGATAACGGTCGAAGAGGCCTGCCGGATGGTTGGCGAATTGGGCGAAAAGGCCAAAACCCTTGCCGGCGGCACTGATTTGTTCGTCAACATGAAAAAGAAACTGTTGACGCCGGAGCATTTGGTATCACTGGATCGGGTCGAATTGCTGGCCCAACTGGGGCCTTCAAACGGAACCCTGCGGATCGGGGCGTGCGTCAAAGCGTCCGAAATTGCGGAATCGGATGTGGTCAAAGGGGATTTCCCGGCGTTGGCGGAAGGGGCGTCCAAGCTGGGCTCGCCGCTGATCCGGAATCTTGCCACCATCGGTGGAAACCTGGTATCCGCAAGACCGGCCGCGGATTTCCCGCCGTCCCTGATCGCCTATGGGGCAAAGGCCGTTTTAAAAAGCAGCGATGGTGAACGCACTGTGGCATTGGCGGATTTCATTCAGGCGCCGGGCCGGACCGTGATAACGTCTTCGGAGATCCTTGAAGCCATCGTGCTTTCAAAACCGGAAGCCTATTCCGGGAGTGCCTATCTCAAACTGGGTATCCGGGAAGCCCTGGAGATCTCCCTGGTGAACGTGGCGGTTACCATAACCCTTGATGGTGCTGATGGTCCCATTAAAGCCGCGCGGGTTGTAATGGGCTCCGTAGGGCCTACGCCGCTCTTGGCCCCATCCGCTGAAAAAACCCTTCTGGGGGAAAAGCCTTCCGATGCTCTTTTTCTGGCGGCGGGAGCGGCCGCGGCCATGGATAGCAGGCCTATCGATGATTTCAGGGCGTCCGCCGACTACAAGCGGGCTATGGTCAAGGAATTGACCCGAAGGGCTTTAGCCAAAGCCTATGACCGTGCGCGCAACGCATAGATGATCGCTTTTTGAAGTGATTCAGGCGATGACAGCATATAAAAACAGCGATCGCAGAAAGAAAAGGGAGAATGACCATGAAAAAGATGATCTGCCTTACCATAAACGGCAAGGAATATGAGTTGGCCGCGGCGCCTAATATGACCTTGGCGGACCTTCTCAGGGAAGAGCTTTTACTGACGGGAACAAAAAAAGGATGTGAATTGGGAGATTGCGGTTCATGCACCGTACTTATGAATGGAAAAGCCGTCAACTCCTGTCTGGTGCTGGCTGTTCAGGCTTCGGGCAAGGAGATTACCACGGTGGAGGGTCTGGAGACGGAGGACGGTCTGCACCCCTTGCAGGCAAAATTCATTGAAAACGGCGCTATTCAGTGCGGATTTTGTACGTCTGGTATGCTGCTCTCCGCCAAAAGCCTTCTGGATAAAAATGCCAAACCTGATGAACTGGAGATCCGGACGGCCATATCCGGGAATCTCTGCAGATGTACCGGATATCAGAAGATTGTGGAATCCATCAAGGACGTGAGTGAAGGGAGATAAACAATGACCGAATATCATGTAATCAATGGACGTGCGCCCCGGCTGGATGCCCCTGCCAAGGCCACTGGGCGCGCCATGTATGTGGATGACATAAAACTGCCCGGGATGCTCTACGGCGCTTTGTTGCAGAGCCCCCTGGCCCACGCCGGGATCCGCAATATCGACACTTCCAAAGCCCGGAAACTTCCCGGGGTGAAATCAGTGGTGACCGCTGAAGATGCGGGCATGACGCCCTATGGCGTCAGTCCCGCACGATACGACGAAACACTCTTTGTAAAGGACCGGGCGCGATATATCGGCGATGAAATTGCAGCCGTTGCCGCGGTGGATATGGAAACGGCGCTTGAAGCCGTGTCTTTGATCGACGTGGAATATGAGGAACTGCCGGCGGTGTTTACGGTGGAAGACGCCATGAAGGAAGGCGCGCCGCAACTCCATGATAAGTATCCCGGAAATCTCTGTGCGGAAGTCCATCAGGAATTCGGAAATGTGGCGGAAGGCTTTGCTCAGTGCGACCTCATTCGAACCGATACCTTTTTGAACAAAAGACAGGACGGCGCTTTCCTGGAGCCCAATGGCGTGGTGGCGGATTTTGACTACAACGGGTATTTAACCCTCCATTCATCCACCCAGGTCCCCCACTATATCATGCGGATTGTGGCGATGGTGCTGGGCATTCCGGTGGGCAAGGTTCGGGTGAAAAAGCCCTATGTGGGCGGCGGTTTCGGACCCAAGGCCGGCACCAATTCCATGGAACTGGCATCGTGCCTCCTTTCCATGAAGACCGGCAAACCGGTGAAAATGAATTTTACTCGCGAACAGGTCTTTCTGTTTTCCAGGGCCAGGCATCAGTTCAAGCATACGTTGACCACCGGCGTCAAAAAAGACGGCACCCTCATGGCTTTGACCAACGAATGTTCCCTGGAAGGGGGCGCTTATAGCAGTTTCGGGATTGCTACCGTTTACTATGCGGGTTCCCTTCTGGGGGCGCCCTACCGGCTGCCCAATATGAAGTATGACGGCTATCGATATTTCACCAACCGGCCTGCCTGCGGGGCCCAGCGCGGCCATGGCGGGGTCGTGGCACGTGCTGCCTGGGAACAGCAGCTTGATTTCATTGCCGAAGAGTTGGGCATGGACCCCGTGGAGATCAGAATGAAAAACTCCATGGAAGCGGGCGATATTACCTGTAACGACTTCAATACCAGCAGTTTCGGCATGAAAGAATGTATCCAAGCCGTAAAAGACGGGTCCAAATGGAATGAGAAAAAGGGAAAAATGCCCGAGGGAAAAGGGATCGGCATTGCCACGGGCTTCTTTGTTTCAGGCGCGGGGTATCCCATTTACCGATCGGAAACAGCCCATTCCACCGTGGTGATTAAGTTGAACGAGGACGGGGGAACGGCCCATGTTTTGACCGGAAGCGCTGAAATCGGCCAGGGAAGCGATACCACCATGGGCATGATTGCCGCCGAGGCCCTGGGGGTGCCGCTGGATCACATTAAGGTTTCTTCCGGGGATACGGACTATAGCGTGGACCTGGGCGCCTATTCCAGCCGTCAGACCCTCATGACGGGGCATGCCACCAAGAGCGCCGCTGAGGATTTAAAGTCCCAGGTGCTGAACGTGCTGGGTGAAAAGCTGAAAGTGCCGGTGGATCAGATGGACATCAAAAACGGATTCATCGTGTTTAAGGGTGAAACCCCTGATTTCAGCGGCATTCGAACCCTTTATGCCAAGGAGCATCGGGGCTTTTTTGATAATCCGGGTTCGGATGAACCGCTCACCTTCAAGGAGGCTGCCCGGATCGCTTATTTGACACGGGGGTCCATGGTAGGGACCGGCAGTTATAAACCCGGGGAGCTGGGGGGTAAGTTCAAGGGCGCCGCGGTGGGCACTTCTCCGGCCTATGGACCCTCCGCTCAGGTGGTGGAAGTCACCGTGGACAAGGGCACGGGGAAGATTACCATCGATCGTATGACCGATGCCCACGACTGTGGTTTCGCCATCAACCGTACCTCCGTGGAAGCCCAGATGCAGGGGTCGCTTTCCATGGGATTGGGCGAGGCCATGTTTGAGGAAGTGAAATTCGATGATAAGGGCAAAATCCTGAATGCAAATCTGGGTGAATACAAGATTGCCACGGCCCTGGATATGCCCAATGTGAATGCCATCATTGTGGAAAGCAATGAACCCAATGGTCCCTTTGGGGCCAAGGAGGTGGGGGAAGGGGCCATTATGCCCACCATTCCCGCTATTCTGAATGCGCTCTACGATGCGACCGGCGTAAGGATTCAGGAGTTGCCCCTGACGCCCGAGCGGGTGTTCAAGGCCATTCAGGCAAAGGAAGAAAAGGAAAAATAGCAGTATTGTTTCTGTTGTCAGCCCCGGAAAGTTCACTTTTTTCCGGGGTATTTCCTGATTTGCATAATGACTGAGACCTAGTCAAGGATATTTGAAATTTGAAAAAACGAAGATCGAATGTCGAAAAGGAATGTCGAATTAAGAAGTTTTTACATCGACATTCATTATTCCTTGTTCGATATTCTGCGGTTCAAAAAAATACTATTTAATGCAATACGTTATGAATGTGAGAGATGAACTCTCAGAGTGAATGTGTAAGAATCCAGCCGCTAACAGCGGAGAAAAAATGTCAAGTCCCTTGTCGCCGGAAGAAGCCCTTCGCTATCACCGACAAATAATTCTCCCCGAAATCGGCGAGGAAGGTCAGCTTAAACTGCGAAAGGCCAAGGTTTTTCTAGCGGGTGTGGGAGGCCTGGGTTCCGTGTCGGCTTACTATCTGGCGGCAGCCGGCATAGGCCGCTTGCGGCTGGTGGACAAGGACCGGGTGGAACTGGGAAACCTGAACCGGCAGTTGCTGCACTTTACAGAAGATATTGGTGAAAAAAAGGCAGAATCCGCGAAGCGAAAGCTTCAAAGCCTTAACCCCCATTGCCGGATTGAAGCGCTCCATGAGGCGATCAGCGAGGATAACGGGGAAATGCTGGTTGGAGACGCCCATTTGATTGTGGATGGAACCGATAATTTAGAGACACGAAAGATTTTAAATCGTGTTTCCTTAAAGAACGGGATTCCCTTCTTTTTTGGCGGTGTAGATGGATTGACGGGCATGGCCACTACATTCATTCCCGGCAAAACCCCTTGTTTTGAATGTCTTTTCCCTGATGGGACGCCCGATAAGGGCCCACCGGGGGTTTTGGGTCCATTGACGGGGATCATTGGGTCCCTTCAGGCCCTGGCGGCCATTAACTTTCTGGTGGGAGTGCCTGACGGTTTGCTCGCGGGCCGAATGTTATATGTGGATGGCGCTGCCATGAATTTTAAAATGATTGAAATGGGAAGGAATTCCCGATGCCGTGTGTGCGGCGCCGATTTATGATAAGGAGAATTCTCTCATGAATAAAGACGCCGAAGAAATTGAAGTGACCCTTAATGGTTTTAAAGAAAAAGTCACCCAAGGATTCTCCATTACCCAATTAATTCTGGAATATGACGAAATGGAGTCTGCCATGATGGTGGAGCGGAATGGACGGTTCGTTTATCCCCAGGATTATGATACTACTTTTCCTGAAGCTGGAGACATTCTGGAGTTTATTCATCCGGATTTTGGGGGGTAGGCGCTTGCTAGTTTCCTCCTAACCTATTTGTTAACAGCCTATTGATTTACAACAATATGTTCCTATTCATGAATGGGCATACCATATCAAAGTGATCACAGTGCAGCAATTTCTTCGAATCCTTTGCGGTGTCAAACTGAGCAGCAGGATCAATCGTTTTTTTGCCATTTCCGCCTCTAAATTGGATTTTCGCCGAATCTATAACCCGGGGGGTATGTTTTAGAGACTTCATATAAATTGCACGGACCAAGTGTACCATGAAAAGTGTGAAATTTTATCAATATCATTTCCGTATCTATCATAAGAAACCGTAATCACTCAATATCGTATAATTCCTTCTCTCGGCCATCCTTCTGACATGAAGTATGCTGACAGGAAGGCAAAGTGAGAAATATTTTCCAGGGATCACGGAAGTCCCTTTTATTGAGATGATACGTTAGAATTATATTTAACCCTGAAAATCGATCAGTTTAGGTTAAAATATCTTGCAAAATACATACTTATAGTACATATTGATATGCATAATTGATACATAAATAAGAGGGGAGGAGTACAGAAATGAGAACAACGTTAAATATTGAAAACGCTCTTGTCGAAAGAGCCGCAAAACTCACAGGAATAAATGAAAAAACAGCGCTTGTCCGCAAGGGACTTGAAGCCCTGATTACTCTGGAGAGTAGTAAGCGTTTGGCTGCACTTGGGGGAAGCGAGAAAAAAATCCGGATGCCAAGTCGCCGGAGATCGGAGCTATAAAATGATTCTTGCCGACACAAATGTTTGGATCAATCATTTTAGAGAATCTGATGCTGAACTCATTTCTCATTTGAATATTGGCTTTGTTGCTTGCCATCCGTTTATTATCGGAGAATTAGCCTGTGGTAACTTAGGCACGGAAATTTTAATGCTTCTCCAGGCACTTCCCTCAACACCTATTGTTGAGACTATAGAAGTTTTGGAATTTATCGAAAATAATTCACTAATGGGGCGTGGCCTTGGATACGTAGATATCCATCTATTAGCTTCCGCAATTATCGACAATGTTGTTCTTTGGACTTTTGATCGACGTCTCAATCAAGCCGCAATAGAACTGTGCGTTTCATATCCAAGGAGCTAACTCACGTTGCCGCCTCACCGGTTTCGATTTATTATTGACTCTCTTCATTCATTTTCTTCTCTAATGCGCTTTCCAATGTTACCTTGACGAACAATCTTAACTTTCTTATACTAAGTCTTTGTGTTTTGTTTGTACCAGTGGGTTTCATGACTATATTGAAGCCGGAATTTCAAATTGAGATTTTGCCGGATAGCTGATGCCAGAGAGGTAAAACGTGCCTGAACGGATTGCTTTTGTTGACGACGAGGAGCTTGTTCTGGGGACCCTGAGCCGGATTTTCGAGCGGGAACCCTATGAAGTATTTACCTTTGACACGCCTTCAAAAGCGATCAAGGAGATGGAAAAAAATCCTTTTTGCGTGGTGGTGTCGGACCAGATGATGCCGGAAATGGATGGGACCGCCTTTCTTGGAGAGGTGCGCGAGAGATGGCCGGATACCGTGCGTATTCTCATGACCGGTTATGCTGAAACAGAGACCGTTATCAAGGCGATTAATCAAGGCGCCGTTTTCCGTTTTGTCACCAAACCCTGGGAAATCCGTGAGCTGAAGCAGACTGTGAAGGATGCCATTGGCCAGTACCGTCTTGTCGACGAACACCGGGAGTTGACGCGATTGACGGAAGAACAGAACCGGGAATTGATCGACCTGAACCAGGGTCTGGAAAAAAGGGTTCAGGAGAGAACCCGGCAGTTGAGAAGTAACGAGGAAGAACTGAAAAAAACCTTGACCCAACTGCGAAAATCCCTGGAGGCAACCATTCAAGCCTTGGCTTTGACGGCGGAAGCCCGGGACCCCTACACGGCTGGGCACCAGCGTCGGGTGGCCGATCTTTCACGGGCCATCGCCCAAAAAATGGGTCTTCCCCCGGATCAGGTGGATGGTATTCGCATGGCGGGTTCCATCCATGACCTGGGGAAGATCTATGTTCCTTTTGAAATACTAAATAAACCGGGGAAAATAAGGGCTAATGAATTTGAATTGATTAAGTCTCACCCCCAGGTGGGTTATGATATCTTGAAAACCATTGATTTTCCATGGCCCGTGGCCCAGATTGAGCTTCAGCATCACGAACGTCTGGACGGTTCAGGCTATCCCTTTGGCCTTAAAGGGGACGAAATTTTGTTGGAATCAAGGATTTTGGCGGTTGCGGATGTGGTGGAGAGCATGTCCTCCCACAGACCGTATCGACCGGCACTGGGTATTGAAAAAGCGTTGGCGGAAATCAAGGCCGGACGCGGAACAACTTTTGATGTACGGGTGGTGGATGCTTGTGTGGCGCTTTTTGAGGAGGATGGGTACACCCTTTAACGGACGTTCATTTCTTTTTCATGAAATAGGTGCATACATCCCGTGATACATCCCGAATAAAGGCGCCTCTGTATTTTCCTGTAATGAAAACCGTTAAAACGAATTTTCGACCATCGGGCAGTGTCACAATGCCGGCATCATGGAATGTGTCGGCGGTGGTGCCGGTTTTTGAAAAAACCGTTGCTCCTCCTGGTATTCCTCCCGCGATTCTCATTTGTTGGTAGGACTGATTTTTAACGTCTCTGACCATTAGTTTCCGCATTTCGTTGCAGCTTTCAGGGTCCACCAGTGCATTTCGGGCCAGGATCTGAAGAAACCTGGCGGCGGCAACCGCCGTCATGGAATTCCGATTGATCCAGGGGTGGCCCGGGGATTTCCCATTTCTCAAAAACTGCTTTTCACCGGGCGGTATGGGCGAACCCCATGTTTTCTGACAGGCGTTGATGGGGTCAATTTCCAGGGAGCGCAGCCAGCGATTACAGGCATTTCGCTTAAATGAAAATGCTTCATAGGCTTCAGGCGACCGGATTTCTTCTCCTGATGTTCGGCTCCATAAATCAACAATCCAGGCTGTGGCTGTGTTGCTGGAAGGGTGTATCATCTGATAGAGTTTTTGATGAACCTGGGGGGTGATGTTGAGAGTGCCTTCCCTGGCCAGGTGGTAAACATACCCCATATAAATCATTTTGATGACGCTTGAGGGGTAAACGGGTTTACGACCGTTATATTGGGCCAGTCGGGGTCGTCCGGGCTTTGACATGTCAATGAGTGCCAAATGCACTTGGTTGGGTGCGAGGCCGGGTTGCTCCTTGAGGTTCATGGCCACGACCTGATCCAGCGTCTGTTGCAGCTGTTTGGAGGGAATCGGTTCGGGGGGGAGGGGACTGCTTTGTTTCGCGCTGCAATGCTCATTGAAGAATATTAATGACAGCATTAAAATGAGCAAAAACATCACGACTACCGGTTGGCGGATGTGTTGAAGGAATCGAAGATTTTTGATTCCCGTATGCGTAAATAATGATAAAAGTGAATTCCACATCGCTGATCCTATTATTGTATTTTTGCTTTTGTATCATCCCTTACCGTGAAATTCAAGTAGGGGCACGATGCATGTGTTCTATGTAAAAAATGGATTGACCTGAAGCTTTGAAAATGTTTAATCTCTCACAAAGAAAATTCGCAAAGAAAGGAATGTTAAATGAAAAAATGCCTTGGCATGTTTTACGGCGCCCTTTTTGTGGTGTTTTTGGGTAGTTGTCTATTTGGATGCTCCGATAAAAAAGTATCCAAGGACGTCAGTTCGATCAAATCAAGGCTTGAGAAAATAGAAGACAGGCTGGCAAACATTGAAAAATCCTCGAAAAAGACGGCTTTCCTGGAGGTTGAACTTCGAAAACTCCAGCAATCCATGGATGCCTGGGAGCGGGCGATTACAGCGCGTCTTGCCCCGGTTGTTCCAAAGAAGACTGTTGCGCCCCCAGCCAAAGCGGCGCGGCCTGATAAAAACAAAAAGGTGGTGCGGCTCGATAAAAATAAAAAGGGAAAACAGGCTTATGTTGTTAAACGTGGGGACAGCCTGTTCCGCATTGCGCAGCAGCACAACATGAGCGTTGATCAATTGTGTCGCCTGAACAAAATAAATTCGAAAACAGTTTTGCATATAGGAACAAAACTCTGGGTTGTTTTAAACGGCAATCCATAAATGCGCCGTTAAAATGGTGTGAGACAGGGTAAATTTAACTATTATTGTTGGAGGAGGCACATGGATAAAATAGATGTCAAATTTGGAGAGTGGATTGAGCGGGGTTTCAACCTTTACAAGGAAAATTTCGGTATTCTTGTACTGGCTTCCCTGATTGCCGTAATTGTCGGCAGCATCACTGTCGGGGTCCTCGCCGGCCCCATGGCGGCGGGTATCCTTCTCATTGTATTTCAATTGCACGACCGAAAAGAACCTCAGCCCGAGGTGGGAAACCTTTTGAGGGGGTTTGATTTTTTTCTGAACAGTTTTCTTTTTTTTGTTGTTTGGGGGGTTGCCATCTTTGTGGTGAGCCTTATCCTGGGTCTCGTTCCCTGCCTCGGTCAACTGGCGTCCCTTTTCGTTGTCTTTGTGGCCCATGCGTTGCTGATGTTCGGCATGTTTCTCATTGTGGATAAAAAAATGGAATTCTGGCCGGCCTCCGTTGCAAGCTTCAATATGGTGAAACGCAATTTCTGGCCTTTTCTGGGCTTCTCCATTGTATCGAACCTGATCGGCGGCATTGGGGCGGTGGCCTGCGGCATTGGCGTTGTTTTTACGTTGCCCATTCAGGTGTGTATTCTTACCGTGGCGTACCGGGAGATTTTTGATGGTGTTGCGGTAGAATCTCTGGATTCGTGATACGTCTTGCGGGACGATCGTCGTTACAAAGAACAACGTCATCATCATGTAACCGGCAACATGGTATGGATGAAACCCACTTCTTACTGGGACGTGGTGGTGGCGCATTTGCCCATGGCCTTGATAACCGGCTTGGGATTGGTTCTACCCCAATGGGTTTCCCGTGATATCCTTCCCCTGAAAAAATGCACATTTTTATATTTGACCGGTTTTCCGTGCCCGTTTTGCGGGTTTACCCGTTCGTTCTGGGCCATATCAGCGGGTGACTGGCAATTTGCGGTGCGCAATTGCCCTCTTTCCCTGGGGGTTTATGGTTTGATGGTCGCCTTTTTTGCCTGGCATTCAGCCGCACTGTTGTTGGGGGTGAGGATAGAGTCCGGGGTTTACCGGATGCTTAAATCACCTTATGCGTGGTGGATCATTGCCGCCGTTTTTTTCCTGAATTGGATGTACCGGCTTAGCCTGGGATTCCGCTAATTTCTATTGGAGATGTTTCTCATATGATTGAAAGTGAAAAACAAGAAAACAGCTTGCCGCGCCCCCTGGAGGGAATCCGTGTTTTGGAATATGGCCTCTTTCACGCCGGACCCGGCGCCGGCGGCATTCTGGGAGATCTTGGCGCCGAAGTGATCAAGATTGAGCCCACGGAAGGAGATCCGGAGCGCTATTGGACGCGATTGGGTCAGTTGGACCTGTCGCTGCCGGGAGGCGAAAGCGTCATGTTTCAAGCCTCTAACCGCGGTAAAAAAGGAATCTGTCTGGATATTAATCATCCCAGGGGGAGAGCGGTTTTCCATGATTTTATCAAAACATCGGATGTTTTTCTGACCAACCTTCGCAAAAGCACCAAAGCAAAGATCGGGATCGATTATGCGACCCTGTCCCGGGTAAATCCCCGCTTGATCCATGCCAATGTGTCCGGATACGGACCCGAGGGACCTATGAGCGATCTGGGGGCCTTTGATCCCCTGGGATTGGCCCGTTCGGGTATGATGTTTGTTTCGGGGACCGATGAGCCGCTTCTGATGCATATCGGCATTTTGGATCAGGCCACGTCCATTACGCTGAGCCACGCCATTATCACAGCCCTGTTTGTTCGCGAACGACGTGGGATGGGGCAGGAAGTTCACGTGTCTCTATTCGGAACGGCGCAATGGTTGATGCACCCGACCTTGATGATCGGCAATCTCCTCTCCATTGAACCCGTTGTGCATCATGACCGAAAAAATCACTCTCCCTTGCGAAACTTTTTTCTATGCCGGGACGGAGAATGGATTATCGGCGCACATCACCCGGAAGAGAAATACTGGTCAAGCTTCTGTGAGGCCACGGGGCAGCCCCAACTGATTTCCGATCCCCGATATGCGGACGGTGGGGCCAGAGCGACCAACAGCTCGGCATTAATGGATTACTTCGATGGGGTCTTTGCCGCCAAAACACGGGATGAGTGGATGGCCATATTTCTGGCCCGCGGTCTCATGTTCTGCTCAATTCAGCATATCAGCGAGGTTAAAAATGATCCTCAGGCGCTGGCCAATGATTATGTGGTCGATTTTGAGGACCCAACCCTGGGAAAAATTCAGATTCCGGGATATCCCATTCATTTCAGTGCATGCAGCGCCGGAACCCGCACCCTGGCCCCGAAACTGGGCGAACATACCGTAATGGTTCTTCGGGAAAATGGTTATACGGACCCCGAAATCAAAGAACTCATGGCGGCTGGGGTCGTATCCGATCTTTTGCCATGAAAATACAGCCGTTAGCCGTTAGCTGTTAGCTTAAAAAAGGAACAGGTGCCCCTATTTAATGTCCCTTGACATAAGGCCTATATTTGCTCACAATGGATGCCTTGGCTGTCTGCGGCAGAGACCGTTTTTTTTATTGATGGTTGTTTCAAAGCAGGAAAACAGGGGGATAGCGCATGCTGATCCAGACCAAAATTCAAATCGAGCCCGAAAATTACAGCTTCATCAAAAAAGTATATAAAGAGTTGGAGTACAGAAGTTTGAGCGAGTATATACGCGAGGCGATCAATGCCAAAGTGCGGGAAGATCGAAAAAGACTTCGAGTGTTAAAGAGGCTAAAGGCCATGGAAATGATCGGAAAAGGGGAATATCATAACCTTTTTGAAAACATCGAAGGGGAAGATTTTGAAAACAGGTGAACTCTACTGGGTCAATCTTGCGCCAACAATGGGTGATGAAATTAGAAAAACGCGTCCGGTCATTGTCTTGAATGGCGGTCATGAGAAACATCTCAGGCTGGCGATTGTTGTTCCTATCACCTCGTGGAGTCCGTATTGGGAGGAAAATCCCTTTTTTGTGATCCTAAATCCAAATGCGGTTAATGGCCTTCAAAAAAAATCGGCAGTTGACTGTTTCCAGGTCAGGGCCCTGAGCCATAAGAGATTTGTCAACAGGATCGGGAACGTCACAATCGCTGAAGTTGACGCCATAAAGAAGGCGATCGCTTTAATTTTTGACATCGAACCGGAACATTGTGATTAAAGGCCTGTTTACCCCCTCCCTCTTGGTTTACGTTTACGGTTTTCAAATTATTTTCACACTCTAGCCTGCTTTTTGCGTTTTTTAAGAATGTAAAAAACCCTTGACATTAAAACATCTGTTTAATACATATGTTTGTATGAAACGGAGGTTTAAATATTATGGCGGGGACCCCAAAGGTCGATATCCCAAGAGAACGAATCCTGTGTGAAGCGGAAGCCCTGTTTGCGGAGCGCGGCTATTATGCGGTGACCATTCGTGAAATTACAAAAGCGGCTCATTGCAATCTGGCCGCGGTGAATTACCATTTCGGCAATAAGGAAAATCTTTACATGGAGGTGTTCAGATGCCTCTGGAAACCCAGGGCCAAACGGGTTCTGGCACGCTTCGAGAGTATTCTTGGGGCTAAAAGAGAGGTGACGCTGGCGGGCATTGTCCGTGCGGTGGCGGAAGCGTTTATCAAGGGACCGCTTTCAGACGATGAACGGTTACGTCACTCCCAGTTAATGGTTCGGGAAATGGCCAAGCCCACGGAGGCCTTTGAAATGGTTGTGGGAGAGGTGATCGGGCCCTTTCAGCAAAAGCTGGCGGACTTGATTCGTCCTTTCATGGACCGGGAGATGGGGCAGGTATCGTTGCTGCTTCAGATTCAGAGCATTATCAGTATGGTGATCCATTTTAATTTTGCCAGAAACCCGGTGATGCGCATTACGGGCCGGGAATATGATGCCCGGTTCAAGGATGAACTGGTGGAACATGTGGTTCAATTCTGCCTCAGTGGGTTGAATGGCGTTGGGAAGGGAGGCAACCCATGAGACCGGTGAGGGTGTTATTTTGGATGTTGCTGGTCCTCTGTCTGATGGTTGGTGGGTGCATGAAGATGGGGCCGGATTTTAAAAAACCGGATCTTCAGCTGTCCCCGCCGGAAAAGTTTCAGTATACACCCAAAAATGCGATTGCCGTTACAGCAGAGGATCGATGGTGGGAGGTTTTTGGAGATGCTGAGATTAACAGTTTGGTGAACCGGGTGCTGAAAAACAATCCGGATCTTCAGCAGGCCGCCGCGCGTATTTTGGAATTGCAATACCAGGTCATTCAGACGCGGGCGGATCGTTTTCCCACGCTTGGAGTTCAAGGCGGCGCGCAACGGCAACATGAGCCCGAATCGTTTTTCGCGGGGATTCCCATGGGTGGAACCGTGAGCCAGTACAGCGCTTCCCTGCCGGCCTCTTATGAGGTGGACCTGTGGGGGAAATATGCACGGGCCGAAGAAGCCGCACGCGCCCAATTGTTGCAAGAGGAAGAAAATCGGCTGACCCTGTCCCAGAGTCTGGTGTCCGAGGCCATCAGCCTTTATTTGCAAATTCAATCCCTTGAAAGACGGATCCAGATCACCCTTCAAAGCTTGAATAATTACCAGGAAAGCGTCACATTCGTGGAGCGGCGTTATAAGCGGGGCCTGACCAGCATTCTGGATCTCAGACAGGCCCGGCGGACCTTGAACCAGGCAAGGGGAAATATCCCTCAGCTCAGGCAGGAACTGGGCGCCGCACAGCAGGCCCTTTCCGTGCTTTCCGGGGAATATCCCAAAACCCATAAACCCTATTCTCAGCCCGAGGACTATTACAAGAAGCTCAGGGCCATACCGCCTGGTCTTCCCAGTGAACTGCTGCTGCGCAGACCGGATATTCGGGCGGCCGAAGCGCAGCTGAAGGCCTTAAATGCGCAGATCGGTGTGGCCAAGGCCAGCCGTTTTCCCAGTATCAATTTGACGGGGGCCTACGGCTATGCCAGCGAAGAATTGTTCAACCTCTTTCAGCCCGGGGCTGCCTGGAGTTTGGCCGCGGCTCTGGCGCAGCCGCTCTTCGATGCCGGTCGGTTAAAGGCCAATCAACGGGCCGCCGAAGCACGATATGCCCAAGGGGTTGCCGCATACGCTAAAGCGGTGCTGAATGCCTTTAGAGAGGTTGAAAATGCGCTTTTAACCCGCAAAAAACAGATTGAGCGTCGCGAGGATGTCCTGAGTTTTGTGCTGGAAGCCCGCGCCACCCAACGGGTGGCGGAATCCCGGTATATGCGCGGGCTGACCGATTACCTGACCGTGTTGAATGCGCAGCAGACGCGATTTCAGGCGGAGGATCAATTGCTGCTGGTGGAGTTGACGATCCTGGCGAATCGCGTTTCCCTGCATCGGGCCCTGGGTGGTGGTTGGGCAATGCTCCCCCCGGTCACGGGAAAAGAGACCGAAGGGGCGGCATCTTATACGATCTGGTGAAGAGAAAGATAATGTAGGGGCGGATCTGTGTGTCCGCCCGAAAGAGACGGGCCTATTATGAGAAAAACAAAAAAAAGAATTATTCAGGTATCCTTTACCATTGTCCTCATTCTTTTGGGCGCTTTTGGGATGATAAAGCTAACTGAAAGCAAGCCACAGATGAAAAAGCGTAAAATAGCGACGCCATTGCCCATGGTCCGAACCATGGTGGTTCAAACCGCCTCAAAAGCCATGATCATTCGAGGGGAAGGCACGGTCAGGCCGCTTAACGAGATTGACCTGGCGCCCCAGGTGAGCGGCAAGGTCGTTTTTCTTTCTCCGTCCATGATTAATGGGGGCGCCTTCAAGAAAGGGGAGACCCTGTTGTGTGTCGAGCCCGAGGATTATCGGTTGGCTGCGACCCTCCAGGAGGCCAAGGTGAAAAACGCACAGAGTTTACTTCGCCTGGCGGAGGAGGAGAGCGAAGCGGCAAAGGAGGAATGGGGTCAGCTTTACCAGGACGATGCCGGAGAGAGGAAGGACCCGTCCCCCCTCGTACTCAAAAAGCCCCAATTGGCGGCGGCCAGGGCCAAGCTGTCGGCCGATCAAGCCGATTTAAGAAATGCCCTGCTGGCCCTTGAACGGACGGATATCAAAGCCCCTTTTAATGGCCGGGTGGAAGTTGAAGATGTGGGGTTGGGTCAATATGTGAGGGCCGGGGAAGAGTTGGCCACGCTTTTTTCCACCGAGGTGGTGGAAATTGTGGTTCCCCTGGATGACGAGAGCCTTTTCTGGTTTCACGTGCCCGGTTTTACGCCGGGAGATGGGGCCGGCGCTCCGGCGACGGTTCGGGCGCGCCTTGCGGGAAGGTCATGCACCTGGGAAGGTCAGGTGGTTCGGGCCGAGGGTAAGATGGATGAGCGGACCCGAATGGTTCGGGTGGTGGTCCGCGTAAGCAACCCCTATGTCGCAAGGCCCCCCCTGGCCGTAGGTCTTTTTGTTACAGTGGAGATCAAGGGGCGTGAAATGCCCGATCTGGTTGTTCTTCCTCGGAGCGCGCTGCACCAGGGAGATACGGTGTGGGTGGTGGACCCGGAAGATTTGCTCCATTATCGAAAGGTCCGGGTGGCAAGAATCGACGGTGAACAGGTACAGATTCAGAATGGGCTTAAGAACGGGGATCAGGTTGTCATATCCCCACTGAAAACCGTCACCGACGGCATGGCGGTTCGGGCCGTGCCTCAAATGGAGGACAAACAGGGATGAAAGGGATGATCGCCTGGTTTGCGGAAAACCATGTGGCCGCCAATCTGCTCATGCTGTTTCTGGTGCTGGCGGGCGCCGTGACGGGGATGACCATGAAGGTAGAGGTTTTCCCCGAATTTTCCCTGGATATGATCACCGTGACCACCCAGTATTCCGGCGCTTCTCCCTCCGAGGTGGAAGAAGCCATTGTTCGGCGTATCGAGGAACGGGTGGCGGGTCTTTCCGGCATCAAACGAATCGATTCCACGTCACGGGAAGGTCTGGGGACCGTTACCATAGAAGTCATGAAGGACTGGCCCCTCAAGAAGCTGCTGGATGAGGTTAAAAGCGAGGTGGACAGCATTACCACCTTTCCCAATGAGGCGGAACGGCCCATTGTCCGGGAAGTGACTAGGCGCAATCGGGTTATTAGTCTGGCGGTGTACGGGGATGCTTCCGAGTCCACCATCAAGAACCTGGCGGAGACCATCAAAAACGAAATTATCAACCTGCCGGGCATTACCCAGGCGGATTTGTCCGGCGTTAAAACCGGGGAAATCCATGTGGAGATTCCCGAGGAGACCCTTAGGCGGTACGGGTTAACCCTTGGAAAGGTGGCGGAGGCGGTCCGGAAAGGGAGTCTGGATCTGCCGGCGGGTCGCGTTAAAACCGCCGGTGGGGAAATTTTGATTCGCACCAAGGGGCGGCGGTATTATGCCGATGAATACCGGGGCATTCCCATTCTCACCAACCCTGACGGCGGCAATGTGACCCTGGGACACATCGCCGAATTAAGTGATGGATTTGAAGATCTGGATCTGGCGGCCCGGTTCCAGGGAAAGCCTACCGCCTTGATCGAAGTGTTTCGCGTGGCGGACCAGAACGCATTGACCGTGGCGGAAACCATCAAAAAATTTACGGAAAAGATCAGACCCACGCTTCCCGAAGGCATCGGCATCGATATTTACAATGATCGATCGGTGATGCTTAAGAGCCGTCTTGATCTGCTTTTGAGGAACATGGCCCTGGGGTTGATCCTGGTGAGCATCTTGCTGAGCCTGTTTCTGGACCTGAAACTGGCCTTCTGGGTGACCCTGGGCATTCCCATTTCCTTTCTGGCGGGACTCTGGATGCTGCCCTATTTTGATGTGTCCATCAACATGATCAGCCTGTTCGGCTTTATCATGGTCCTGGGTATTGTGGTGGACGATGCCATTGTTATCGGGGAAAACGTTTTTCGGAAATATGAAGAGGGCATGGCTCCCCGGCAGGGCGCCATCGACGGCGCCGTGGAGGTGGGAAGGCCCGTGATCTTTGCGGTTCTGACCACCGTGGCGGCATTCTGGCCCCTTTTGTCGGGAACGGGCAACATGGGGAAGATCATGCGCAACATTCCCATTGTGGTCATCCTGGTGCTGCTGGGGTCCCTGGTGGAATCCCTGGCGATTCTGCCGGCCCATCTCAATCGAAGCCGGGAACGCAAGGCCAGGCGCGGATCTAAACCCAGGAAAGAGAAGCTGATTTCAAGGGGCCTCAAGTGGTTTATTCGAGGACCCTATACGAAACTGGCGACCTTTTGCGTGAGATGGCGGTATGCCACCGTGGCCGTGGGCATTGCCGTTCTGTTGTTGTCCGTGGGGGTCTGGAAAGGCGGGTGGATCCGCTTTACCTTCTTTCCAAAAGTGGAAGGGGATACCCTCACCTGTTCGGTTACCATGCCGGCAGGCACCTCAGCTTCCCGAACGGAAAGGATCGTGAAACGCCTGGAGGCATCGGCCAGGGAAACCATTCAAGAAGTGGAGAAGAAGAGACCTGATGGCGGAGAACCCCTTCTGGAATACATGATTTCACTGGTGGGGATGCATACGGGGGGACGGGGACCTCATGGAGGGGCCGGACAATCCGGGAGTCACCTGGCCCAGGTGTTTGTGCAACTGCTGGACGGTGAAAAACGGGATGTGAGCGCCATGGACCTGGTCAAATTGTGGCGGAAAAAGGTCGGTGTTATTCCCGATGTCGAGTCCATAACCTTTCAGAGCGATCTTTTCAGCGCCGGAAACCCGGTGGAGGTCCACCTGTCACTGGATGATCATGAGCAGCTTCTGGCCGCGGCTGATGATCTGAAGCGGGAGCTGGGTAAATACCCCGGGGTATTTGATGTGAGCGATAGTTTTTTGCCCGGAAAGGAAGAGATGCAGCTCAAACTAAAGCCCGCCGCCCGAAGTCTGGGACTGACCTTGAACGATCTGGCCCAGCAGGTGCGCCATGCCTTTTACGGGGCGGAGGCCCTCAGGCTTCAGCGAGACCAGGACGAGGTTAAAGTGCTGGTGCGCTATCCGGAGGAGGAACGGCGTTCCCTGGGCCATGTGGAGGAGATGCGAATCCGCACCCCCGAGGGTTTGGAGGTGCCCTTCCGTCAGGTGGCGGAAGTGAAAATGGAGCAGGGATATGCCTCCATCGAGCGTGCTCAGCGGCTTCGCGTCATTAAGGTGATTGCGGATGTGGATGAATCCGTGGCCAACGCCAACGAGGTGCGCCTGGACCTGGAAAGCCGTATTTTGCCAGAAATGAAATTCAAGTATGCCGGTTTAAGATATGCCATGGAGGGTGAAGGCAAAGAGCAGAAGGAATCCCTGGCCGATGTGGTAAGCGGATTTTCAGTGGCCCTTTTCTGCATCTACGCACTGTTGGCCATCCCTTTTAAATCCTTCAGCCAACCCCTTGTGGTCATGGCCGCCATCCCCTTCGGCGTTGTGGGGGCCATTGCGGGGCATCTCATCATGGGATATAATTTGAGCCTGCTGAGTCTTATGGGCATGGTGGGCCTTTCAGGTGTGGTGGTCAATGATTCCCTGGTGCTGATCGATGCCGCCAACAGGTTCCGGGAACAGGGCGTAAATGCCAGGGAATCGGTGATTCGTGCGGGGGGGCTTCGGTTCCGGGCCATTATTCTCACGTCTTTGACCACTTTTGCGGGCCTGACCCCCATGCTCCTGGAAAAGAGTGTTCAGGCCCAGTTCCTGATCCCCATGGCGGTGAGCCTCGGTTTCGGCGTCATGTTCGCCACCGGCATCACCCTCCTTCTTGTGCCCTGCGGTTATGCCATTCTGGACGATTTTCATAACCTGATGGGTGCAAAACGGAAAGTTGAGGTTGATTTGTAACCCCTAATTTTAAAGGAGATGAAAAAATGAGCCGATTATTTGAAACATTTTCCATCGGAGGCCTTCTTTTAAAAAACAGAATCGCTCTGGCGCCCATGACGCGGGCGCGTGCCGGCAAAGACCGTATTCCCAATGAATTGATGGCCGAATATTACCATCAAAGATCCGGCGCCGGACTTTTAATCACCGAGGCGACCGTCATTTCGAGACAGGGAATCGGCTGGATTGATTCACCGGGAATATTTACTGAAGAGATGGTCGAAGGATGGCGTAAGGTCACAGATCGAATCAAGCCGACCGAAACGCCCATTTTTCTTCAGCTCTGGCACTGCGGCAGAGCATCCCATAGTGATTTTCACGGGGGTGAACTGCCTGTGTCGGCTTCCGCGGTCAAGCTCAATGGCGATGCCATTCACACGCCCCTCGGTAAAAAATCATATGAAACGCCACGCCCTCTATCCGTGGATGAAATTGAAGCGACCGTGAAGGACTACCGAAAAGCCGCCATGAATGCCAAAGCGGCCGGCTTTGACGGGGTTGAGGTGCATGGGGCCAATGGGTACTTGATCAATCAATTCCTCGATTCAAAAACCAACCGCCGTCAGGATCAATACGGCGGGAGTATTGAAAATAGATTCCGTTTTTTCAAAGAAGTGATTGAAGCCGTTCTTGAGGTCTGGGAACCGGGTCGTGTCGGCACCCGTATTTCGCCAAACGGTGTTTTCAATGATATGGGCAGTGAGGACTTCAGGGAGACCTATCTTTATGTGGCCGAAGCCCTTAACAAACTGAACCTTGGCTATCTGCACGTCATGGATGGCCTGGCCTTCGGGTTTCACGGAAAGGGCGAACCAATGACATTGGCGGAATTCCGGCCGATTTTTCAGGGAATGCTGATGGGGAATTGTGGTTATCATCAGGAAACAGCAGAAAAAGCCATCTCGGAGGGTCATGCCGATATGATTGCTTTTGGCAGGCCATTTATCACAAACCCGGATTTGCCCGAACGATTCCAACATCACCGGCCCATAAATCCGGCTGAAGATATGTCTTTGTGGTATTCACCGGGACCGGAAGGGTATACGGATTACAAGCTGTTCCGGCCATCAAAATGAGGGTGGCTGGGGTGCGAATCAAGACTGTTGGAGAGTCCCTCGATTCCATTGGTCTCGGGAACGAAGGAAAAATGTGCGAATGAATTCGCACCTACATCCCGAGACCAGTGATGCACCGTTGTAGGTGCGACTTTAGTCGCACAACAAATGTGGCCACTTGCGACCAAACCACCGACACTCTGAAACAGTTGACAGCTTGATTCTCCAACAGCCGTGATTTACACCCGGGTGACTGGACTTGAAGTGTTTTTTTGCACTCACTCGCTGTCGTCCCCGTCGCACCCGATTGCCCTTTCGTCACAGGTGGAAGGGTCGGCGCCCTGCATGCAGAGCGTTTTGAAATAAGTACACATTTTGTGGTCTGTTATGATATCCTCCCGGTTTGAAACACCATAGGCAAGGATAGCCGCGTTTATTGCTACCTGGTTGCAATCGAAGTCACTGAAATCGGGAAGATCCGGAAGGGTAACGCCAAAGGTTATTTCATGCTTTCCACTTACGTGTTCGTACATGAGATCCGTGCAGTCGAGGCCGAGCGGCGGAAGCTTCGGAACGAGGTCGTTCGTGTTCGTTATTCTCCAACTCACGCTGCTCGCACCGTACTCCCCCTCATAGGTGCTTACGAATTTGCTGTCCCCCACTCCGGGTCCCGCGAAGTTATACATGAACAAGTTTGCAATAGATATATTTTGAGAGAGATCGGGGAAGGCGGTAACCGCGAGCGCTCCCCCCATGCTGTGCCCCGTCATATAAAGGTTGTTGTAATTGCCCGTCTTAACAAGCGCGTTCAGTTTGCTGAGGATGTCGGGCCGTATCGGGTTCACATCGGTTCCCATATATTTGTTCAGGAATCCCTCCGACACGTTTCCGCCGTCGGGCACCAGGGTATAGGGAACCTGAATATCAAGGACGTCGGAAAGCGCGTCGGCGATATTGGCCGTCCCCCTGAAAGCCAGGTATATATTGTCCCCCTCTGTGGCTATAAACGCAATCGGCGCCACACTCGTATCATCTTTGCACGTGGGGTTAATCTCGCTGTCCACACCTTCGAACAGAACCTCCTCCAGCGTATAAGGCGCAGGTACGGTGATTGCGTCTTTGCCGGAGTCTATACACTGCTCCAGCTGTTCATAGGCCACCAGGCTCAGTTCTCCGAGTTTAATCGCGGTTTCGAGATCGAACTTCCCGGTTTCCGGTTCGGGATTCGCCGCATCGTCGCTGTTGCCGCCGCATCCGCCTGTCAGCCCGAACAAAAGGGATAGTAAAAGAAAAATTATCAGGGTTCTTTCAGTTCTCATATTGTCCTCGTTTTTTTGCTCATGATTTTTTGCATGATAGTATAATCAGACTCCCAATCATCACGGTGAATTTGTTCTAACGCTAATCCATTGATTTGTTTGAATTGATGTGTCCTTCATAAGGTTTTGATATCAAAGGTTTACAAATAGAACAAATTTGCCCTGTCCCAATCATACCCATCAATGCGATAACTTTAATGCTATCATAAAAACGGAATGGAAG
Source organism: Desulfatiglandales bacterium (assembly GCA_963662465.1). Classification (GTDB taxonomy): domain Bacteria; phylum Desulfobacterota; class DSM-4660; order Desulfatiglandales; family Desulfatiglandaceae; genus NaphS2. The sequence goes on along the minus strand of OY759599.1, from coordinate 3,998,199 downwards.
CATAGCGAAATAATAAAAGAATGAGCACCGTTCTAATACGCAACCTTTTAACCACGATGATGAGACTGTTCAAGCTTTTCGATAACCCACTGGTTAAGGCTCTTACCCGATTTTATCGCCGCAGTTGAAATCTCGCTGTGAAGTTTTGGGGGAAGACGGAGGTTGAATTTGCCCGAATAGGGCTTTTTCGGGTCGATACCCCTCTGGCGGCAGTCTTTAAGGTACGCCTCAATGGCCGAATGAAAGCTTTCGATGGTTTCAGAAATGGTTTCACCGTGAAACCCGATGATATCCCGGGTATTGATGACCCGTCCGACAAGAATGCCGTCATCAAGATCCGGTTCGATTTTGGCGATGTATCCCTTGTAGGTAACTGTTTTCACGGGATGTTTCCTGTTCGTATCAGTAATTCTCTGACAAGCCTCACGGCGTATCGTTTGAGTTCCTTTTGCGGATGAGGACTGTGTATGTTGACCGATTCACCTTTGAGATCAATACGTATCCTGGTAACCGTCCACGGTTTACGGTTGCCGGTTTACGGTTGAAAAACAGAGGATAACGGAAGATTATGGGGTCCTCTTGTGAAGATTTAAAAAATTACGGTTATCAATCCCAACATAATTCCGCATCCTTCATTAAAATTGAAAAAACGATGCATCAAGAAAATGTAAATCTGTATGAAGGAAACCCATAATTCATTGAAAAACCGTGAACCGGCAACCGTGAACCGGCAACTGTAAACCGGCAACCGTGAACGGTTACGTATCCTGGAACCGTCCCCGTGGAGAATGTCACCGCCAAGCCCTGTAATAAGCGAGGCGACAGCCCTCCATTCGAGCCCGGTTGGCTGGGCCGTAAGAGAACTGGGTATCAGTGCAACAGCCCAATTTTTATCCGGGACCCGGATTTGTTCAATAGCATGTGCGGGAGGCGTTCCAGGGGGTTTTTCTTTGTTGCCTTCTGTGAAACAATTCTTCTACAACGCTCTGTTTGATCGTTCTTGTGTCGGTGGCTTAATCAACGATTCTGCCGGAATGCCCAGCCGTTCATGCAAACGCCAAATCATCCTGAGGGTCAATGTGCGTTTGTGGTTAAGGATCTCGTATACCCGATTGCTTTTACCGATGATGGTTTCAAGATCCTTCACCGTAAGGCATTGCTGCTCCATTTCAAATTTAATCGCCTCCACCGGATCTGGCAGATCCAACGGATAGTGTTTCGTTTCATAGGCCTCAACCAATGTAGTCAGCACATCAAGCTTTTCCCCTTCAGGAGTTCCGGCTGACGCCTGCATTAGGGTTTCAATTTCACTCAAAGCCTCACGATAATTATCTTCGGTTTTTATCGCTTTTATATCCATTCGAAATCCCCCCGGCTAAACCGTTTGGACGTCAATTCGATCATATTGAGCATGGGTGCCGATAAAACGGATATACACCACTCGATATGCATAATTGATCCATACTACCAAACGGTATTTGTTGCCTGCAAGATTAAAAACCACCCTGCCGTCCTTGAGAATGCTGGCGCTTCCGAAATTCTTTTTCACATCCGCAGGTGTTTCCCAGTCTGCCTGCAACACACGACGATACCACGCTAGTGCCGGTTCCTTAACATCGGCATAGGACGGACGTGTTTCCCAGAATATCTTGAGTGCGGACAGCGCGATGATCCTCATTTTGATGATGGTAGTCCCAATCTGGGACTATTGCAAGCTGTTTTTTAAAATGTTCTCGCGTCAAATGCATTTAGGCGGAATGTCACGCCCTTACAGGGCTAAACGATCTTTGCAACCTATTCCCAGGGCGTTGCCCTGGTCTGGTATGTCACGGCCCTTCAGGCCTAAGATACATCGGCCCCCCCGTCGACTTAAAATATCCCGCACTTTCTCAATGATTTGACCTTTCTCTTTCTGCATTCCCCTCCCTTACGGGTCGCTTTGAAGCAACCGTTTCAAAGAAACAAAAAAGCAAACAGCGAAGTCTTTTCGAATAAAGATGAGTGAAGGGTTGTGGACCGTAAATATTAGAATAGCCGCGGTTTCGCCCCTATGCAATCTGCCGTCACGGAAGAAATTCCCTTGACTGCCAAATTGCATTTACCTATAGTTCTTGGCAAATATGCGAACACTTGCCCCCCTTACAGGTCGAGCTATTTCCCCATGCCCTTGAGTCTGAAAGAATTTCACCACACTTATCGCTCCCAGATTATTGACGAATGGGTCAACAGGCTTAAAGAGAATGCCGGCCCGCTATACGCTTCCAGACCTCGCGAAGAGCTGTTTGGAACCATTAGCGAGGCATTCGAGGCCAACTATCATTTTCTGGTTGATGAACAAATGGGTCCAATCAACCGATTTATCAATAAAATATGCAAAATGCGTCTCGAAGCCGGGTTTCACCTGTCGGATGTTCAAACCGCATTTGAATTGTACCGAACTATTGCGATCCCCATTCTGGTGGAACAGTGTACCGCTGACGATTTTCTTCGCGGGGTTGTCAATATCAATCGCTGCCTGGCCTATACCATTCGTCGTTTCAGTGATCATTTTCAAAACATGCACGAGAAAAAGATTCTGGCGCACAACCGGCAATTGGAAGACGAGGTCCGGCTCAGGACCAAAGCCCTGCGGGAATCGGAATTGCGGTACAAAGTACTGGTGGAGGAAATCAATGACGGATATTTTGTGATTCAGGACCAAGTCATCGTTTTTGCCAACCGTGCCTTCTGTCGAATGCACGGCTATCTGCCTGAAGAGGTCTTGGGAAAAAAATTTTACGCCTTTTTGGCCCCCATGAGCCGAAAAGAGGTCATTGATATTTACAAAAGGAGTCTTGAAAATCAACCCAGCCCTGCCATTTTTGAATATATGCGTCTCACCCAAAACGGCCATACTTATCCCACCGAGATCCGAGCCAATGTGGCGGCCTATGAAGGACGGATGTCCAACATCGGCATTTGCAGGGATATTACCGAACGGGTGAAAATGGAAAAGAAGGTTAGGGAATCGGAACGAATGGCTTATATCGGTCAGATCACCACCTCTCTTTCCCACGAGATTCGCAATCCGCTTTCGGCCGTCAAAATGAACCTTCAAATACTGGAGAAAAATCCGGACATACAAGGCAACGACAAGCGTCGCGTCAACATCTCCATTCGCGAGACAACGCGACTGGAAAGGATTCTGACCGAACTTCTGGACTTTGCCAAACCCCTCGATCTGGCTTTTTCATCTTCGGACCTCAATGAAATTCTGTCCGCCTGCACGGAAACCCTGGACGTTAGATTCAAGGAAAACAACCTGAGTATTACAGCCGTATTGGATGAGGCAGTCCCTGTTTTTCAGGCGGATGCGGGCAAATTGGAACAGGCATTGCTCAACCTCTTTTTAAATGCCATTGACGCTTCCAGCGAGGGAAGCTGCATCACGGTACGCAGCCTTTATCATCCCGAGGTCAAACAGCCCTATGTGGAAGTACTCATTCAAGACGAAGGGCACGGGATTCAACCCCGATTCATGGATGAAATTTTCAAACCCTTTTTTTCCACCCGAACCAAAGGCACGGGCCTCGGACTTTCCAATGTCAGTCGGATTGTCCATGCTCATGGCGGTTGGATAAAGGCTGAAAACCGTTCATCCAAAGGCGCGACATTTCATGTGAACCTTCCAACGGGCGGTGAATATGGCCAAGATTCTGATCATTGATGATGAGGTTTCCATTTTGGAATCCCTGGAAATGTTTCTCGGGGAAAAGGGTCATGAGGTTTTTCGAGCGGACGTCGGCGGAAAGGGATACGCCCTCTTTTCTCGTGAAAGGCCGGAAGTGGTTATTATGGACATCCGCCTGCCGGATATGAACGGTCTGGATGTACTGACGCAAATTCAGAAAGACCAACGCCCCGCCAAGGTTATTATGATGACGGCCTTTCAGGACATGGAAACGACCATCGAAGCCATGAAACGGGGCGCATTCGACTATCTCCACAAACCTCTGGATGCTGAATTGGTTGAAAAAACGGTAAACCGTGCATTGCATATCCTTCAAGTGGACCGTGAAACGCCCTTCATGAAAGTGGAAGATCCCCCCGCGAACAAAGACGTGATTATCGGTAAAAGCGACAAGATGCGGCGGATTTTTAAAATGATCGGCCTGGTATGCCAGAACCGGGCCACGGTCCTGATTGAAGGGGAAACGGGTACGGGCAAGGAACTCATTGCCAGGACCATTCACCGGAACTGCCGCTTCAATAAGGAACCGTTTATCACCATGGATTGCTCATCCACGGTGGAGACTCTTCTGGAGAGCGAGCTTTTCGGGCATGAAAGAGGGGCTTTCACCGGCGCCACCACCACCAAGCAGGGAAAAATCGAACTGGCTGGGAAAGGGACCCTTTTTCTGGATGAACTGGGCGAATTGCCGGCGCGGCTTCAGAGCAAATTCCTGGGTTTTCTTCAGCGTCGCGAGTTTACCCGGGTGGGGGGAAACGAAATTCTGAAATCGCGATGCCGCATCATCGGCGCCACCAATCGAGGGTTGACGGCCATGGTCCGGAAGAAAGAATTCAAGGAAGATCTCTATTACCGCCTGCGCGTGGTCACGCTTCAGGTTCCCCCGCTACGGGAACGCTTGTCGGACATCCCGAGCCTGATCAAGCATTTTCTTCAAAAAATCAATCATGAGTTGAATACCGAGGTTTCAAAGCTCCAGCAAGGCCTGATTGAACGGCTCATGCTTCACCCATGGACGGGAAATGTTCGGGAGCTGGAAAACTGTCTGGTGGAGGCGGTGGTAAGGGCCAGAGGGAATGTGATCCTTCTGGAAGATATGGAAGATATTCTCAATACCGACACCGGCCTTGACTCCGGCGGCATTCCTGGATATTCCCTGCTCCGAATGGAAAAAGAGCACATCGAAAAGACCCTTCGTCTCCTGGGGTGGAATCGCACAAAGGCAGCCCAGGCAATGGGCATCTCACTTCCCACCTTGCGCAGCAAAATCCGAAAATACCACATCGCGGCGCCACCAGTCTGAGCATGGCCTGAAAATCGACCTTCGCTACAAAAAAATTTTCCATACCCTGAAACTTTTTTTCAGAACAGAGGAACACGCTTCGGGGGTGCTTCATTTTCGGTATGTTAATTTTTCATAACAATATAAGATAGATGGCCTCTGAAATACCGTTGCGAATTCATGGAAGGCTGTATGGCACGCATATTGCTCACTCTAACGTCAACTGACGCAGAGGAATCAGCGATGAACCTCAAAACCCTCAGAGAAATTGAAAAAGAACATCTCCTGACGGTTCTGGAAAAGACGAATTGGGATATTGACAAGGCTTCCCGCCTGTTAAAGATATCGGTGTCACGGGTGAAACGGAAGATTCGAAAACATGGGTTAATACCGCCTGAATCTTCCTGAAATAGAACCACTTCTTTTTTAACCTTTGAGGAGGAACAAAGAATGTACACCAAAAATCGACTGATCCTGGCCATTGCGTTGTTTTCATTTTTGCTGGTATTTCCCGTCATGGGAGGGGCGGCGGAACCCATAAAGATCGGAGCACCGCTGTCAACGGCCTATCTCTATGGATGGGACGCCGAGCGGGGGATTAAACTGGCCGTTGAGGAAATCAACGCCCAGGGAGGAGTAACCGTGGCAGGGGAAAAAAGGCCTTTCGCCGTGGACGTTATCGACACCCGGGACCTGGAACCGGGCGTGCCGGTGAGCGAAGCCCTCATGGCCATGGACAAACTGATCCTCGAAAAAAAGATTCATTTTATCATCGGCGGGCCCGTCCGTTCCGAAGCGGCTCTGGCGGCCATGTCCCTTCTCTCCAAACATAAGGTTGTTTCCATCCTCACCACCGGCGCTTTGAGCCCCAAATATCATGCCATGGTGGAGAAAAAATACGACAAATTCAAATACTGCTTCAGGATCCATGGGGAAGCCAAATGGCTGGTTAAGGAAATCCTCACCTGCCTGACGGAAATCAAGGAAAAATATGGATTCGAACGGTTGTTTATCATGGTTCAGGATGTGAGCCATGCCCGTGCAGCAGGGAAAATCCTCGGCAAACTGGCCAAGAAAATGGGCTGGGACGTCACGGGTACCGAAATATATCCCACCGGCACCAGCGATTTTTCCATGGGCCTCATCCAAGCCAAAAAGACCAACAGTCAGGTCATCTCCATCTGGATGGATATGCCGGAAAGCTCCATTCTGCTGAAACAGTGGTATGACATGAAAATTCCGGCTCTCCCCTTCGGCTCCACCCTGGCCGCGGCTGAACAACCCGGCTTCTGGGAGGCCACCAAGGGCAAGGGTCAGTATTGCCTGGCCAACGTGGTGAATGCCGGAAACGCGCCCAGCGAAGCCACTCCCTGGACCATGAAGTTCTATAACGCCTATAAGGACCGCTGGAATATCGAGCCCGAGGGTCTGGGCAGTTCCAGCAGCTACATGGCGGTGTACGTGTTGAAAGACGCCATTGAACGGGCCGGGTCCCTGGATCCCGACAAAGTGGTGGCGGCCCTTGAAAAAACCGACATGGTGGGCGTCTACGGCAGACTCCGGTTCAACCCCAAAAGCCATCAGGTCATTCCCGCCTTTGATCCCAAAGAAGGCGCTGTGGGAAGCATCTTCCAGTGGCAGGACGGAAAACGGGTGGTGGTCTTTCCCAAATCCATCGCCACGGGTGAGATTCAACTCCCCCCATGGATGAAACCAGCCAAATAACAGCCTTTTAATCGCCTTTTTGCCGGCCTGACAAAGCCCCGGACAAAAAGGCGAGCGAATCCAAAAGCGATAACACATGGGGCCTTTTGTGGGCCCTTATCCTGGAAATCTCATCTTGGGAATCAGGCTATGGATATTTTGATTTACGGTACCATCAACAGTATCATGCTGGCACTCATGGCCCTGGGGTTCGCCCTGGTCTACGGGACCAGCCGCATTCCTAATTTTGCCCACGGCGCCATTTATGTGCTATGCGGATTCGTCGCCTGGGCGTTTGTTCGGGGGTTAAATTTCAATTATGTCATCAGCATTGTCCTGGCCCTGGCTTTGACGGGGCTCCTGGGCGCACTCATGTACCGCTTCGTGTTGATCCGGGTGCGCGGCATGAACATCTCGGAAATCATCGCTTCCTATGCTATCGGACTCGCCATTCTGGAAGGGCTTCGGTGGGGCGGGTTCAAGGGAAGCACCTACACCCTCCCCGTATTCATCGAAGGGAGCATCACCATCGGAGACATCCCGGTGGATTACCAGCGAATCATGGTGGTCGCCATCGGGGTTCTGCTGGTGGCTTTTCTATGGCTGTTCACCCACTACACCCGCATCGGCCTGGCCCTTCGGGGCATGGCCCAGGATGAACGGGCAGCCCTGATGCTGGGGATCGACTCGGATACCATGGCGATGGTGGCCATGGCCTTCGGCGCCATGCTGGCGGGACTGGCGGCGATTTTGATACTGCCCCTGGGCAATATCGTGGTGGAAAAAGGGTATGACGTTCTGATTCAGGCCATCGCCGTTTGTATCGTGGGAGGGCTTGGCAGCTGGATGGGGGCGGTTCTGGCGGCATTTTTGATCGGATTCGCTCAGATTCTAACCACCGTCTATCTGGGAAGCCATTTTCAGATGGTCGTGGCCCTGTTGGCCATCATTATAACGCTGATCCTGAAACCGTCGGGTCTGTTCGGACAGCAGAAAGAACTGGAAGAGAGGGTATAGGGGTGAATACAAAACAACAACGAAAGGAGCGTCTGGACCGGGGCATTAAGATTCGCTCCGATGGTCTCTACGCACTCATGGGCTGGCAGGAATTGTCTTATCTGACGCTGCCGAGACTGGTTTTGATTGTGGGATTGCTGGCATTGCCCCTGGTAATGCCCGGCATGTACTGGCCGCGCGTGATCACCATCGTGTGCATTTATGCCTTGCTGGCCCTGAGCTTTGATTTTCTGGCCCATTTTGTGGGCCTTGTGTCCCTTGGGGGGGCTTTTTTCATCGGCGTCGGAGGGTATCTCTCGGCTATCCTGAATACTTCTTTCGGCGCCCCCCCGTTTCTGGCCATTCCCATTGCTACGCTGTTGGGCGCCATCATCTGTACCGTGCTGCTGCTCCCCTGCTTGCCCCTTAGAGGGGTCTATTTCGCCATTGTCACCCTCATGTATCCCCTGGCGATTGCCCGGGTTATTGAAGCCACGGACATTCTGGGCGGCACGGACGGCATTATGGGCATTGACAGTTTCCCCAATGCGTGGATGGAGCAGTATTTTGTCATTTTGCTGGTACTCCTCTTTCTGTTCGGCATCAGACGGCTGGTCAACACGGATGTGGGTCTGGTGATTCGGGCCGTAAAGGACAACGACCAGGCGGTCCGCGCTTCCGGAATCAGTGTAAACCTTTATAAGGCGGGGGCGGTGTTCATTGCCTCGGCCATGGGATGTATGGGCGGCGCCTGTCTGGTACACATCTACATGTGGGGCGGCATTTCCCTGTTCGCCCTGGATTTCTCCATCCTGCCCATCGCCGCCACGGTCATCGGGGGGAGCGGTACGCTGGTGGGTCCGGTTCTGGGCTGTCTGATTCTCGTCCCCATATCCGAACTGCTCAGGGACTTCGGCACCCTTCGCATCGTATTTTACGCCCTGCTGCTGGTGGGCTTTGTGGTTTTTCGGAGTGAAGGCCTCATGGTGTACGGAGAAAGAAAATATCATCAGATTGAAAGGTGGGTCAAAGTATGAGCGATCAACCGATCCTGGAAGTCAAAGACTTGACCAAGGCCTTTGGCGGCATCCTGGCCTTGAACCGGGTCAATTTCCATTTGAACCAAGGTGAAATTCTGGGGATTATCGGTCCTAACGGTTCCGGTAAGACCACCATTGTCAACTGCATCACGGGGTTCATCCGGGCGACCTCGGGCCAAATCTTTTTCAGGGGCAAAAACATCACCGGAAAGGCCGCCCACAAAATCGCGGATATGGGCGTCACCCGTACCTTTCAGATCATGCGACCCTATTACAGCCTCCCCGCTTTCAAGAACCTGGTGATCCCCCTTTCCTCACCCCGAGCCAAACGGACCGGGGGCTGGCGGGGCGGCGGGAATCTGGGGGACCGAAACACGGTGGGCATCGACATCCTGGAAGAAATCGGATTTGAGCGAGATTCACGGGTGCCCTACAAATTGGCATCCACCCTCCCCACGGGTTATCTCAAGCGGTTGGAACTGGCCCGATGCCTGGCCCTGAAACCGGACATTATTCTGTGCGACGAGGTCTTTTCAGGGCTGAGCGCGAGTGAAATCGCCAGTATGGTGCCCCTCATCGAACGGCTGCAAATGGATGGCATTACCCTGATCATGATTGAACATCGTTTGCGGGAGCTGTTCCGCGTGGCGGATCGCATCATGGTCCTTAATTTTGGCGAAAAACTGACCGAAGGCACTTCCGATGAAGTCATGGCCAATGAAAAAGTGAAGGAAGCCTATTTTGGTTCCGAAGACATCGAGGAGGTCATGTCCTATGCTTGAGGCAAGCGGCTTGATGGTGTTTTACGAAAATATGCTGGCGCTCAACAACGTGGCGGTTAAGTGCGATGAGAATCAGATTGTCGGCGTCTTCGGCGCCAACAGTGCCGGGAAATCAACCCTTATGTATACCCTTTCCGGCATCATGGAAGATATTCGAAAAAAAGAAGCCATGGCCGGCGGGGAGCGCATCACCATTATGGGAGAGATTCAGTTTCTGGGAAAAGACATCATGGACCTTAAACCCAGCCTCCGCGCCAAACAGGGCATCGTGCTCTGCCCCGAGAGACGCCGGATCTTCAAGGAAAGCAGCGTGCTGGAAAATCTGCGCATCGGGGGGTACCTGGCCAATGCGTCCCAGGCCAGGGAAACCATGGCATATGTGTTTGAAATTTTCCCGGCCCTGTTGAAATTGAAAAAGCGCACCGGCGGCTTCTTAAGCGGCGGCGAGCAGCAGATGCTGGCCATCGGACGGGCGCTCATGGCCCAACCCAGGCTGCTGCTTCTGGATGAGCCGCTCCTGGGTCTCAGTCCCCTCATGCAGGCCATCCTCATACGCGGCACCAAGGTCATTCGGGATCAGCGGAAGATCTCCATCATCGTAACCGAACAGTACGCCAGACCCGTGCTTCCCATCGTGGATTACGCCTTTATCCTGGAAAACGGCACGGCGGTCATGGAAGGGACCCGTAAAGAACTGTTGAGCAATCCGGATATCCGTACGGCCTACTTTGGGGTTTAAGGCCCTGTACACACCTTGATGGAGTTTTTGAACCCATGGAAAGAGATGAGCAAGCACTGGCAAAGGAATTGACTTTTACGCGTTTTGACGCAATGTGTGAAACCTACCCCAACCGGACGGCGGTGGTTTATCTGGGAGAGCGTTTCACCTATGCCCAATTGCAGGATCTCAGCAATCGGTTCGCGGGCGCGCTGACGGCCCTGGGGGTCAAAAAGGGAGATCGGGTCATCATATACCTGTCCAACTGCATTCAGTGGCTGGTAGGTTTTTTGGGCATTCAAAAAGCAGGCGCGGTCCTGGTTCCCGTGTCTCCCATTTATACCTCCTTTGAAGTGGAATACATGGTCAAGGATGCGGGTGCTGAAACCATCATCTGCCTGGACACCAATTTCTGTTATGTCAAGGAAGTGGCGGATAAGACGGATCTCAAAAACATTATCGTCACCAATCTGGTGGATCTCCTTCCCCTCTGGAAACGCTCCCTCGGCATGTTGTTCGACAAGGTTCCCAGCGGCAAGGTGGACAAGGACAAACGGGTTCACTCCTTCAGATCCCTTTTAAAACATCAGCCCCTTTCCACTCCCGTTTCCCTGGATCCGTGGAAAGACCTGTCATACATCCTCTACACGGGGGGCACCACCGGGTTTCCCAAAGGCGTTCCGGGAAACCATATCGGCATGACCTCCTACGTGAACGATGTCACCGACGACGTGGCCTACGGGCACCTCAAGGAAGGAGAGGATGTGTACATTGCGGTCAATCCCCTGTTTCACATCATGGCCCTGGGTCTTTGCATGGCCGTTGGACTCAACAAGGGAAATGCCGTACTGCTGATGCCGGTCCCGCAGGTGGACGCCATTATGAGTACCATCGAGCGATTCGGCGCCCGGTGGTTTCTGGGGGTTCCGGCCCTCTATCGCATGATTCTGGAAAACGACCGTCTGGAATCCTATGATCTCAGCAGTCTCGCCTATTGTTATTGCGGCGGCGACGTGTTGCCGGCGGAAGTCTTTCATCGCTGGAAAGAGCGCTTTGATGTGCCCATCTATCAGGTCTATGGTTCCACGGAAGCAGGACACGTTGCTTACAGTCGCATCGAGAAAGATCCAGACCCCAACACCATTGGATTGCCCCTCAGAAGCCGCAGCTGTATTGTGGTGGATCCTGAGACGCTGGAACCGGTAGCGCCCGGCAAAACGGGGGAATTGTTGGTGACTTCCCCTTACAGCATGAAGGAATACTGGAACAAGCCCGATGAAACAAAACGCAGCTACATCGAGATCGATGGCCGTATCTTTTATCGCATGGGAGACTTTGTGAGTCAGAACGAGGATGGACAACTGGTTTACATGGAACGATCCGCCGACGTGATCAAGCATAAGGGATACCGGGTTTCCGCCTCCGAGGTCGAGGCGGTGCTGCAGGATCATCCCACGGTCATCGGCGCCTGCGTCGTGGGCATTCCCGAACCCAAAGTAGGAGAACGCATCAAAGCCATCGTGGTTCTGAAAGAAGACGCCAAAGGGGTGGGGGGAACGGATCTCATCAAATGGTGCCGGGAACGACTGGCCTCCTACAAGGTGCCGGGCTATATTGAATTCCGGGACATGCTCCCCAAGAGCAAGGTGGGGAAACTGCTGAGAAGGGAAGTGCGCGACGAAGAGAGAAGGCGTATGACCAAGTCCGGAAAGAAAGCCTGAAAAACAGACAAACACCAGGGGACGAGGAGACATCGGAATGTCTGAGAGTACACTCAACAACAAACGGATACTGGCGGTAGATGATGAACCGGATGTCCTGGAAACGCTGGAGGAACATCTGGAGGATTTCGACGGTCTCATCTTTGACAAGGCACTGGATTACGAAACGGGCTACCATCTTCTCAGAAGCTGGACCTACGATGTGGTCATTCTGGATATCATGGGGGTCAGGGGCTTTGACCTGTTAAACGCGGCCTGCGCACTGGGCTACCCCGCCGTCATGCTCACGGCCCATGCCATGACCCGGGAATCCCTTAAGAAATCCATTGAACTGGGCGCAAGGGCTTTTATTCCCAAGGAAAAAATGGCTGAGATTACGAAGTTTCTGGAAGACGTTTTGACCCTGAGCCATCACAGGGGGTGGCGAAAGGTTTTTGATCGTTTGGGCGGGTTTTTCAACAAGGCCTTTGGTCCCGGGTGGCAGAAAGGAGAAAAAGCATTCTGGGACAGCGTTATTTCGGAAAAGAATCCGGAACCCGTTATTTTGAAAAAGTAGTCGTGCAACCGGCGTTTAAGGGATTTTTAAGCCCTCGGGATAAAAACAAACCACAAATGTAACCGTAAACCGTGAACGGTTACCCACAACTCAAGGAGGTCGCAATGAACAAAAAGAGATGGTTGACAGGATTTGCCGTTGTTTTTCTGAATCTGGTTTTTGCCCTGGGCAATGCCTTTGCGGAAATGCCGCCCATCAAACTGGGGGCCATGTTTATTTCATCGGGAAAAGTGGGGGGATACGGCAAACACGGTCGCCAGGCCATTCAACTGGCGGTTGATGAAATCAACGCCGGCGGCGGCATCCTGGGCCGAAAGATGGAAGCGATTGTTGAAGATACAAAGCTCAAAAAGGATATCGCCGTTGCACTTGCGGAAAAATTCATCAATGTGGACAAGGTGGATTTCCTCATGGGCCCCACCTCCAGCGGGCTGGCCATGCCGCTCACGGAAATCGCCAGGAAAAACAAAAAAATCCTGATCGTCACCCAGGCCGCGGCCGATGTCCTCACGGGCGCCAAACGCCATCCCTACATCTTCAGCACCCTCAGCAACGCCATGATGCACGCCCGCTCGGGTGCCTATCTGCTGGCCTCCAAGCCCTATAAACGGTATATGTGTATTGCTCCCGATTACTCCTATGGGCACTCTTCCTGGAATATGTTTAAAGCAAAACTCAAGGAACTGAATCCGAATGTAGAAATCGTGGGGGAGCTGTTCCCCAAATTTTTCGCAAAGGATTATTCAACCTACATCAAACAGATTCAGGAAGCCAAGCCGGATGTGGTCTGGTCTCCCCTGTGGGGCGAGGACGCGGTTAATTTCATCAGGCAGGCCCTGCCCACGGGAATTTTCAAGAACATCAAATTTGCATTCCCCTGTGCCGGGGCACTCGAGGTTCTGGTGCCCATGGGAAAGGATATGCCGGAAGGGATCTATGTGTCATCGAGGTACTTTTTCACCACACCCGATTCCTCTTTGAACCGAAATTTTGTAAAGGCCTATTACGAACGGTACAAAGAATACCCCGACTATATGGCCGGGGAGACCTATGCCGGGGTCTATTTCATCAAGGCGGCAATAGAGCGAGCGGGCGCCACTGATACGGAAAAGATTATCGCGGCCGTGGACCGGGAGCCCCTCGCCTGGGACACCCCGGAAGGATGGAAAATCATGAGACCCGAAGATCATCAGGTGGTTGAAGATTGCCTTTGGGGCCTGACCACCTACAATGAAAAATACGGATTTTCAATGCCCAAAAGCTTTGATGCCATACAGGGTGCGGAAATCTGCCGTTCCGCCGAAGAATTGAAACAGATCAAAGGCCGATAGACGTTCCCTCTGGGATGGGGATATCCCCATCCCATTTGACAAGCCCTTTAATGGGCGACCCCTGATAAGCATAATAAGGGCTTGAAATTATCCTGGAAAATTTTGAAGGCTATTTTTGTTCACAAAATGAATAAAACACCGCCATTTTCGCACAATCTTTCATATATAGCTGAAAAAGCATCTATAGGCATGAGCGATAAGAAAATTGATTTGTTAGAGGAAATATCTGACTATAATTTAGAAGCAAGGTATCCGGATGAAAAACTGTCGTTTTATAAAAAATGTACATTGGATTTTACAAGTGCCAAGATGCAACAGATTGAGGAGATGAGAGAATGGCTTCTTTTATTAATCAACAAATCATAGAATTGGTTAAAGAGTACCTCCTAATACTTAAAGGGAAAAATATTCCCATCCAAAAAGCTTTATTGTTTGGGTCGTATGTTAAAGGTAACTACAGGGAAGATAGTGATATAGATATTGCCATCGTGTCAAGTAATTTTACGGGAGACAGATTTTCTGATAGAAGAATGATTGTTCCGCTCAGAAGAGGGGTTGATAGCAGGATCGAACCAATACCTTTCACTCCTGAGGATTTTTCGGGGGGGGGTATTTTTATAGATGAAATAAAAAAAACGGGGCAAGCCATAGAACTTTAACATTATATCAGCGTATACGATGAGGAGTGTTATGGAATTCGAGAAACTGGTAAAAGCAAGAAGGAGTTTTCGATCGTTTGAAAAAACCACCCCCTCCGAGGCTCAATTGGCAGGTATTCTTGAAGCCGGCCGATGGGCGCCGAGTCCCCTGAATTTGCAGCCGTGGGAATTCATCCTTATTGATGACCCCCAACTCAAAGCTCAGGTCCGGATGGTCGGTGAAGATGCCAAAGGAGAAGTCAAGGCGAAGAACGGCCCCTCATGGGCAGCAGGGTATGAAATGGACTTTCTGAAGGAAGCGCCCCTTCTGATAGTGGTTGTTGTCGATCCGTCCCGTGGGGGTTTGGGGGCGTATTTTGGTCAGGAATATGGCGCTATCCAGGCTGCTTCAGCCTGTGTCCAAAATATGCTCCTTGCATGCGCGGATATGGGACTGGGCGCCCTCTGGTTTACATTCTTCAGGCCTGAAAAACTGCGTCCGCTTCTGAATATTCCGGAACACCTTGAAATCGCCGGGATCATTCCCATCGGAACACCCGGAGGGGCCACAAAGTCTCCTCCCCGTAAAGAGCCGAGAATTCATAGAAACCACTATATCAAATCTCCCAAATAGAAAAAACCATCGGCTCAACGCGGATTAACGAGATCGGTACCGGGCTTTTCTGTCGCGAGCAAAATAAAGCGCTACCAGGCCACCTACGATTATGAAAGCGCCTATTAAAAGCAAGCCGGTCATTTATTGTTATCTCCTTTGAGAAGAAAGACGCCGAAAATAATGGATATAGCGGAAATCAGCAAACCGATGCCTATCAGTGTATAGTTTATGAGGACAATGTTTTTCGGCAAGAAGTTGCCGACTACAAGGGCTGCAAATATGATCTTGCCGAAATCAATAAATACTTTTGAAAGCGTCTCTAATTGTTTGTTATTTAATATCATTTTTTCAATACCGGTTTGTTTTGATGCTACCAACCATCTCATTGTACTGTCAAGGTAAATCGACAGAAGATTGGACGTCTCAAACTCCGGCAATACGGCGGGGTTTTTTATTGATGGTATGCAGGGCTTCGCATAATTCAATTATATTAGGCTCATTAGCCGGCAAGGTAACATTTCAGGAGGAGCCCACCTGTGTCCGACGATGAGATGGCGCAAAATTTGCTCTCTCTTACCCTTTCATCATAGGAACCCGTTTAACGTTCCACCAAAATCCTCCTCGCAGCGTTGCTAAGAGCCTGTTTGAAAATTATCTCTGCTGCGGTCGGCTGCGGTTTCCGGTGGCTGCGTCAGCGACAAAAATGGGTCTTCACCGTAGCGCTACTACGCTTTCAGCCCCATTTTTATCGCTTCCTTGCCCTCGAAAACCTCGCTCAACCTCGCGACGAGATAATTTTTAGACAGGCTCTCAGGCTTTACATTAAAACCGTTCATAAATTTCTTCTCTCAAAAAAGGTGAAAAATCCTTTGATTTTATAGGATTTAACAACAGCTTATCGATTATATCGGTTTGGCTGACCTTTTGTTCACTTATTAAAATGACCTTTACGTTGCTGTCGGTTCTTTGTTTAAATTTTTCAGGAACTCGAATAAACCCGTTTTTGATTTTCGCTTTAAACTCAATTGCTTCCATGATGTGCCTCCTCAAAAGCTTAATGCTTAAATTAATTTTTATTATAAGCTGTAACGTTAATAAGGACAACTTTTTTTTGGGATTTGCGGGTATTGGCAGTGACAGGGGGAAACTGTTGGCAAAAGCGCAAAGGACCGAGGCATCAACGACTGCTTTAGGGTTGACAAAAAACAGGTTTGCGGAAAGAATGGATAACAGAGGATACATTCCGATCAAGCGACGATTTATTGGTGACTTACAGATTGAATTCTTCGAAAAAAAACAAGATGATCAATATAACAACATGAATTCATTGATAGAAAAACTTAAAACTTAAAACCTAAAACTTAAAACTTAAACCCTAAAACTGCGGCTTGCCGCTTTAGGAGTCCCGCCATGTTCCATAGCTCGATGGCACAAGCCTTGCTTCTCTCTCTCTCTCTCTCTCTCTCTCTCTCTCTTACCTTTCAATGGTAAGAGAAGATCCTTTAAACCCTATCTCATAATACCCCGTGCGCTTATGAAGGCGCCGGGTTTTTTTTGTGCCGGGCCGCCGGTTCAAGGTCTTGGCGGTTAAAAAATAGAGGGGTACATGCATTGGATGTTCTGGAAAAGATACTTCAATTGTTGCAGAGGCCCTGAAAGGAAAAAAACCATGATGTTTCTCACTGAAAATCAGAGCGATGCCCTCACGGAAGTGATCAACATCGCCTTTTCCCGGGCCGCCGCGTCGCTGTCGGAGCTCACCGGCCATCGGGTTCTGCTGGAAGTCCCGAAGGTGAGCATTCATCCCATTCATGAACTTAAGGATTGTCTGGGCGAATTTGTTCATGAAGAAATTGCCACGGTTCACCAGATTTTTACCGGCGCCGTGGCGGAAGACGCCATGCTCATGCTCAACTACCCGGGGACGGTACATCTGTCCCGCCTTTTATCGGCCGCGGGCTTGGAATGCCAGCGGCTTACGGTATTATAAAAAACCATGACGGCACACCATCACCGTGGCATCAGAATCGGGCAAAGGGACGATGGTCACCCTGTACCTGCCTGCTTTGGAGACTGTGGAAGGGGTTGAAGGGGAGGTGGTGGAAAGGGTCGTTTCCGCGCCAGCGGTTGATTTGCTCACGGATGAGAGGGTTGTCCTGGTGATTGAAGACGAAGCGCCGATCGTGAAACTTTTTTGGAAAGATGTTAGAGACGCTGGGTTATCGTGTGCAGCGGCTACAGCATAGACGGCCCTGCCCGGGAGATACTGGACGCCGGCGCCCAAGCCTTTATTCAGAAACCGTTCTTGATCTCGACATTGGCTGAGAGATTGAAGGAGGTGTTGGAAGGACGAACAACGATTGCCGCCCCGGTCAAATAGAAGAGAAAAATCCCCAGGAACTGTCCTGGGATCCATTAGAACACGTTGTGTACAGGAGCCTCAATTATGCCGAGAATCGTGATCGCCGATGACGATGCCGCCATTCAGATGGAGTTGGAGGAATATCTTACCCACATAAACTATGATGTTGTGGGGGTTGCCGATACGGGCCTGTCTGCGGTTGAAATGGCCCGTGATTTAAAGCCCGACCTGATTCTGATGGATGTGGTCATGCCGGGAGAACTCGACGGTATTTCCGCCGCACGGAAGATCAAGGGGGAAATAGACGCGGCAGTGGTGTTTATTACCGGATTCGATGATCCGGAATATATCGAAAGAGCCAGGGAGGTGGAACCCTTCGGTTATGTGATGAAGCCTTTTGACGAAAATGAAATCAGAGGGGTTATCGAGATTGTGCTGTGCAGAAGGAACCTGGAATTGAAACTCAAGGCCGCCTATGATCATCTTGAGCAAACGAACCTTGATTTAAAGCGGGAGATAGCAGAACGAAAGAAAACCGAAAAGGCGCTGCGGGCGAGCGAGGAGCGTTTCAAAACCATCTACGAACAATCACCCATCGGGATTGAAATTTACAACGTTGGTGGAGAACTCCAGCATGTCAATAAAGCCTGTCTGGATATCTTCGGTCTTTCAGCGGTTTCGGAAATAATGGGTTTCAAATTATTTGATGATCCCAATATCTCTGATGATAATAAAACGCGGCTCCGGAAACATGAAAGCATAAGATATGAAGCGGCATTTGATTTTGAAAAAGTTAAAAAACTGAATCTGTATAAAACGACAAAATCAGGCATTGCCTATCTCGATGTGCAAATTACGCCATTGGGAATTACCGAAGAAGAATCCATTAGGGGTTATCTGGTTCAAATTCTTGATATTACAGACCAGAAACAGACTGCGCAAACCCTGGCGGAAAGTGAACTGAAACATAAATCCCTCTACGGCGCCATGCGGTTGATGTTCGACAATGCGCCCGACATGATCTGGGCCAAAGATCTGGAAGGAAGGTTTCTTTTTGCAAATGAAGCCACGTGTCGAAACCGGTTGATGGCAAAAGATACGGATGAGCCCATCGGTAAGACAGAGGCCTATTTCATCGATCGGGAGAAGCAAAGGCGGCCCGGTGATCCCCAGCGGCATACCCTGGGGGACGGTCATGCTGATTCGGAGAAAATCGTCCTGGAAAGCAAACAGCCGGGGAAATTTGACGAAGCCGGATACGTAAAGGGTCGATTTGTTCATCTGGAAGTTCTCAAGGCGCCTTTTCTGGATGAAAACGGTGGCATTATCGGCACTGTGGGTTGCGGGCGGGATGTGACCCGGCAAAAGGCCCTGGAGGCGGAACATGACATCCTGCTTGCCAGGGTCAGGGAGACCGCCGAAAGCTATCGCGATCTGGTGGAAAACATCAATGATGTGATCTATTCCATCGATGAGGATGGTCTTATTACCTACATCAGCCCCCGGGCAACACCCGTTATGGGATATGATCTTTCGGAGTTCATGGGAAAGTCTTTTACTGAATTTTTGCACCCCGATGATCTTCCCGTCATACAGGGCAGATTTCAGGACATTGAGAAGGGAATCCTCAGGCCCTCTGAATATCGGCTGCGGGCCAAAACGGGGGAATACCACTGGGTCAGGTCCTCCTCGCGACCGATTTACGTCGGGGATCGCTTCAGGGGTCTGAAAGGATTGTTCATCGATATAACCAAAGAAAGGCAACTCAGAGAGGAGCTTCTCCAAGCTCGGAAAATGGAAGCCATCAGCACGCTAACAGGCGGCATTGCCCATGATTACAACAATCTCTTGGCCATGATCATGGGGAACCTCTCCATGGCCCGGGAGGAAACCGCACCCCATTCGCACCTGTCAGGATTCCTTGATGAGGCTGAACAGGCATCCTTGAAAGCACGGGATCTGACCCATGAACTTATGACCCTCTCCCGGGGAGGGCATCCCGTAAAAAAACCGGGGTCTATGGAGAGCCTCCTGAAAGATATCCCGCAACAGACCCGGGCCAATGGAGTATTGACGATCTTTACCATCCAGGATAATCTCTGGCTCGTGGAATATGATCTAAGGCAGATGCAGTACGCCATCAGCAATGTGCTTATGAACGCCGCTGAGGCCATGGCCCAGGGCGGGAGCATCATCATCAAGGCGGAAAATAAAGTCATTGAGGATAAAGGCTTGGGCTCCGAATTGCCTCTCAAGAAAGGGAAGTATGTGAGGGTTTCCATCAAAGATGAGGGGCGAGGTATTTCAAAAGAACACCTGAGTCAAATCTTTGATCCCTATTTTTCCACAAAGGAAAGAGGCGTCCAAAAGGGAATGGGCCTGGGGCTGACCACTGCCTACGCCATCCTTCGAAATCATGGCGGACATATTGCCGTGACTTCGGCTCCTGGCGAGGGAACCACCGTACTCATGTACCTCCCTGCTTCCGAATGCTCAGAGAGCCCTGGTGAAACAGGCGCCACATTGCACGGAGCAGCCGCTCAGCGTGATGATGCGCAAGCCCAATCAACAATCGCCAATCAACAATCAACAATCCAAAAAATTCTGGTCATGGACGATGAGGAAATGCTGAGAAATCTGGCCCGGAGGATGCTGGAACGATTGGGGTATGAAGTAGAAACCGTAAAGGATGGTGTGGAAGCCATTAAAATTTACAACAACCATCTGGATTCAGGAGAACATTTTGACGGGGTTATTCTGGATCTGACCATTAAAGAGGGAATGGGTGGCGAACAGGCCATCAAGGAACTCCTCAAAATCGATCCGGATGTAAAGGCCATCGTCTGCAGCGGCTATTTCAATGACCCGGTATTGGCCCATTTTGAGGAATACGGCTTTCGGGGGGCCATGGCCAAGCCGTATCAAATATCTGATCTTGAACATGTTTTGAAGAAGGTCCTGGGGTAATCAGGCAGGTATTTTTGGCAACAAATTAAAGGCAAATAATGTAAGATTCATCTGGCAGTCTTGCACGATCTTGGCCGGTTTGGGGTGAGGATTTATGGAAGTACTCCTTGGGCGCTAACCAAAATGGAACCAGTTTTGCTACTCCAAACGGAACCAGATATTGCGCACTGGTCTTTTCCTTTTAGAAGGGTTTTCTTGTAAATTTGTTAGAGGTTGCATGAAAGAGTATATCAGATGGTATTTTAAAAATGCTGGTGAGACACGTAGCGTTCTGGTTGAAGAATCAGTGATGAGGATACCATCAATATGGTGATGGCAGAGAAGAGGGGATTAGATTTTTCGGTTAAGGGCAATGCTTATTGAGGAACTATTTGTCTATGTCATAGTCGTCCGGTAAATTCAGGAGGCCTCCCTTCGCCAATTGATCCTCAATCAAATATCCAATTTCCCCGTTTTTTTTCAGCTGTAGAATCATCCATTTGGGGAGACGAATGGTGAGCAGTTCACGTCTCAAATGTTCCGGTTTCTTTCTTCGGCCGGCGCCTACCCGTTTTCCACCTCTCATTTCAAGCTCCAAGACAAGGTAATTTCTGATATTCGTGTAACGAGATTCAAACAGACCGGTGATATTCAGACCTCAAAACCGGCCCTTTGGCGAACATCTCATTTTCTGAGGGAAGGACCATCAATATGAATGTTGATGCAGCGATGGTTGAGACGATCCAGCAAGGCATCGACCATGTCCTTTGGTTCAAGCAGCGAATACCATTGTTCAGGTTGAAGATTGGTCGTAATAATTGTGGACCGACCGGCTTCATAGCGATCTTTCATGAGTTTAAAAAAGGCGTTCATCTGCTCTTTTTTGAGGGTCAGGTATCCCAGTTCATCGAGCAGAAGCAGGTCATATCTGCAAAGGGCATTGAGGAGTTTCGGGGTGGACCGATCTGCCAAAGACGCATAGAGCTGATCCAGCAAATCCTGAACATTATAAAAACGCCCCCGGTACCCGGCAATAATGGCTTGACGAAGGATCCCCACGGCCAATCCCGTTTTGCCGACGCCGGTTTTTCCATGGAACACGATGTTTTCTCTTCGGCTGATAAAGTCAAGGCCGGACAACGTCATGATCCGGCTCTTCTGTATTCCCGGCTGAAGATCAAACGGAAAGGAGTTGAGGGTCCATTCCCATGGAAGCTTTGCAATCTGGACCCGATAGATCATGCTGCGCTCCTGCCGGAAACGTAATTCCTCAGCCAGGAGATTGTAGATGACCTCGTGAATGGAAAAACCGTTCTTTTCAGCCGAAGCCAACTGTTCTTCGAGAGCCTTCAGCATGCCTTTAAACTTCAAATCAATGAGTAACTGTTCAATTTTCTTTTTCATAGATCAAAAAAGTCTCCCGCGATATAATCGAGAATAATGTTTTCCAGACGCGACAAATCAAAAAGTCCATATTTAAGCGCCTGTGTTATGGCTTTCAAAAAAGGTTCCCCGGGATAAGTGCGTTTCAGATGAAGCAACCGACGTAACTTGACCACACCGCGACCGTGACTTCTTTTCTTCAGTTCAGCCACATACTCATCCAGGATGGCATCCTCTCCCGTCAACAGCTGTTCTTCTTTTGAAGGGATTCGGGGATCTTTTTTTCTTCGAATGGGAACATGGTGACCGGGCAGGGTTGTTCGGGTGTTGCGTTTATCCAGTATGCGGTCATGTTCCGCCACTTTTGTGTTTTTGTCGTAAACGATGACCTTGAGCCAATGTTTCTGTACTTCCAGGGAGTTCCCAATCAGCGCTTCAGGGACTGAATAGCGGTTGGTGTCCAAGTGCACATATCCCTGAACATCGGCTACCCTGTGTTCTGCCACATAGACTGGCGGCTGGTATGCCGGTAAATCAATGAGATATGGCTTTTCAATGACATAGGCCTCATCCGGCGTCATCCCTAAAGCCCGTTTAAACTTTTTATCGCTTGTATTCCGGCACCAGTCGATTGCCTGCCGGTTCAAATCCTGCCAGCTAACAAATGTTCTACCGGGAAGAAAATTGTTTTCCACAAAATGAAAAGGCCTTTCCACACGGGCACTTCGATTGGCGTCTCCTACAGCATGGGCCTCAAACCGGGTTCCATACATATCGCCGAAGTATTTCATTTCAGGCGCAATCAATGCATCAGGCCCGGTGCCGCCGGCCACAATAACATTGGTGTTGTCAACCATGCACCGGGAACACACCCCGTCCATAAACTCGAATGCTTTTTTTAGGAAAACCTTGCACTCAAACCGGGTAAAACAGGGGTAATACTGAATAAAAATCCTTCGGCAAAAGGCCAGGGTCAGGGACGCGCACTGGGTCGACATTTTTTTCCCATTAATGACAACCAGATGGGGTGACGTATCATGCTGCATCTCCTGACCGGGTTTAAAATGGTATTGGCCCGCCCGTCTTTTTTTACGTTCCCGGATCTCGTACTTTCTCATAATCCAGGTCAGACTCTGATAAGGGATTTTGATCTGTTGGCGGCTTTCCAGTTCCTCGGCTACTCGCACGGCATTTCCTTTACATTCCTTGAAAAGCTCGCGGATCAACGGGACATGTTCTTCATACCGGGAGTTCCTTTGGGGTACCGCCTCTTCGTCATGATCATCTAAAACCTTCGTGACGGTATTGCGACCGGCCTTCAGGGTTTTGGCGATGTCGCGCAAACTCATGCCGGTTTTTTTCAATTCCACAATGGCATCTTTTTTGGATTGTCGGATCATAATTGGGTCGCTTTCTTGAGTTCCAGTGCTTGTTTTTCTATCTTTTTCACCCAGGTTTTGAGCGTTTGTTTCTTCAACTGATCGCTTTTTGGGTAATGGACATGCGAAACGGTTTTCACCAGACGTTTGAGAACCGCATATACCATTTCAATATCCTTGAACCATTTGCCTTCCGGTCCATCATGAACTTCTTTGGCTTGTTTAGACTGGGTTCTTTGTTCGAGAACTTTTATGAAAAGGGATGGATTTTCCAGCATGTGGTCTCGAACAGACCGGTTGCTTTTCTGGTAATGTGCGTAGAAACGGGCCAGTTCCCTTGTGGATAGAGGTTCTTTTTCCAGGTGGGCCAACAGTTTTTGTGCGTCTTCACCGTTGGCGCGCGCCAACGGCGCCATGACACGGCTGGCAGCCCAGGTTGAAAGTGAGCCTGCAATCACGGTTCTCAAAATATTTTCCGGCAGGGCTTCAACCAGGTCCAGCCGCCGTTTTACAAAACTCTTGTCGCGCCCTATTCGGGTTGCAATATGGGAGAGGCTGCACCCAAAACGCCGATGTAATTCCTGAAGTAAAACAGACTGCTCAATGACTTCCCATTGCCGTTCATTGGCCTTGGTTAAAAGCGAAAACATGGCATTTTGTTCGTTTTCTTTTGAGAATTGGACACATATCCGGTCCTTTCCACAAGCACAAAGCGCTCGAACACGCAGGTAGCCATCAATCAGAATCAGTTTGTCTTTTTCTTCAATAGCCAGGGCCGGAACGATCTGCCCGTAAGTTTCGATGGAATCCCTCAATCGCTTTAAAGCCTGGTGATTCATTATCCGGCAATGAGCGTAACGCAACTCCAGCAAATGAATATCAACGGTTCGGATGGATTCCATACCCAGTCTCCCGAAAGATTTCCTCTATGGTTTCTCCAAGACTGACCCAATTTCCTTGCCGGATCTCCTTTACCTGTTTCACAATCACAGGACGTCTGGGAAGCGAAAGAACCTGAAACAGACGGCCATCAAACCCAATCAGATCCTTGTCCAACAAGCCATCGCGGGCATCGATATATTGATCCAAATGCACCTTTAAAATCCGGCAGATTCTGTCGTAACCATAATAAGAGAGCCCGTTTTTGTCAGATACCAACACCAGAAAAATGTAGAGCAGCAGCTCATGATGATTCAGGCTCTCCCAAAAGCCGTTTCTCAAAAAACGATGCTCCAGAAAGCCGAAGCTTCCATTGATGACACGCACTCTTTCGGGAAAAAGGACTCTTTTTTTGATCATTTTTTTCTCCTGTCATGGATATGGGGTTTTCTCAAAGCCTGTTACATCTGAAAAAACCCTCCCTGCATAAGCACGGCGAGGAAAATGGTCCACAACAACCCCGATCGACCCGCAAAAAAGACAGCTGGGTCGGTTCCCCGACCGCTTTTTGGGTTCAATATCACAGTCTTTTTGAGGTGTTGAACTATCATCACCAGGGTTCAGTCCATTTTTTTTGGATTTTTTTGTTTTTTCGTACAAACGACGGCGCTCTTTCCCTTTTTTCGAATTGCGGTATTTCCCCTGAGCTTTCCGGTGCAGCTGTCTTTGGCGTATCCTGCGACATCGTTCCCCACAATAGGCCTGGCCACGCCAACACGACCGACAGACGTGAAAAAAGCAACCACAACATCGGCATTGAACCACTCTTAAAAGGACATCTCCCATCATTCCGGCCTTGCAATTGGCCGGAAACACACTTATATAAAATTGGCGTGTGTGTGGCTTCCGGCTCTATCCGGTGGTCAAAAAAGAAGGCCCGAAGCGGCTACTTCGGGCCTTCACCATCCATTCTACAAAGTAAATCGCATTTCCACTTAACCAAGCCTCTGTCTTGGAAGAAGAAAACCAAATCCAAAGAAAATAGATTTTATAAAAATTTATTGAAAAGTAAATCTACATCAACGACTCCTTTGCCGCCACTTATGGATCCCTCATCGTCCGCTATACCTGAGGGCCGTACTCACCGGCGGTGACAGCCAATGGTTCAATTTCCATTAGCAAACTTGGTTCAGTTTTGATTAGCGTTGAAGCTGAACCCATTGCAATACTCAACAAGGCTACGGAAAAGGTTGGAAAAGGAGATTTTAGATACAGAATCGTTATGAGCAGAAAGGATGAATTTGGCAATTTGGCCAAGTCATTCAATAATATGGCAAGTAAGCTTCAACAGACGACCACCTCTTTAGAACTGCTTGAAAATGAAATTAAGAAAAGGCGGAGAATAAAAGAAGATTTGAAGGAGAGCGAAATAAAATATCGGCAAGTATTTGAGACGAATATGGCAGTAAAACTGATGATCGATCCCGAAAGTGGCGCCATTTTAGAGGCCAATGGGGCTGCGTGCAATTATTATGGGTATTCCAAGAGAGAACTGGAGACCTTGAAAATTTCGGATATCAATGCTTTGCCGCTAGAGGAAATCCATTCAGAGATGCAAAATGCTAAGAGTGAAAAGCGATTATATTTTAACTTTCCTCATCGATTGGCGTCAGGAGAGATACGGAATGTTGAAGTTTATTCCGGTCCTGTAAATTTGGGAGAGAAAACCATACTTTATTCTATCATCCATGATGTAACCGACCGAATAGAGATTGAAAAAGCCTTGCTGACGCAGAAAGACTTCCTTCAGAAAGCGCAAGAGATCGGGCACATCGGCACATGGGAATTAGATATTGAGAAAAATGAACTACTGTGGACGGATGAGAATTACAGGATATTTGGGCTTCCCACCGGAACGGAGCTCACTTATGAAACTTTCCTGAATTGCGTTCATCCTGATGACAGAGAATACGTCGATAAAGAATGGAAAGCTGCATTTGACAAAAAGCCCTATGATATAGAACATCGCTTGCTGGTTGATGGCGACATTAAATGGGTCAGGGAAAAAGCCGAACTGCATTTTGATAAACTTGGGAAATGTATTCGCGGAACTGGCTTTACTCAGGACATCACCGATCGCAAACAAGCGGAGGAAGCGCTACAAGCGAGGGAAAAATTCTTTTATCGTATTATTGATCAAAGCCCCTTTGCAATTTGGATATCGGATCCAGAAGGAACCTTACAGCACGTAAACCCTGCTTTGAAGAGACTCCTGAATTTAACGGATGATCAATTGGTTGGTAAATACAACATGCTTAAAGATCCGCTTGCCGAAAAACAGGGTTTGATGACGCTTATTCGTACTGTATATGAGGAAGGTAAAACCATCAATTTTACTGCCGATTGGAATGGAGAGGATATTCCGACGATGGATTTGAAAGGTTCCAAGTCCGTCAGTATCCAAGTGAACATGTTCCCGATTCACGATCCGGAAGGTGCGTTAACGAATGTGGTATGCAACTGGATTGATATAACTGAAAAAAGGCAACTTGAGGCGCAACTCCTGCAATCCCGGAAAATGGAAGCCGTCGGGACCTTGGCAGGGGGTATTGCCCATGACTTCAACAATATTCTGGCCATTATCCTCGGAAATGCGGAACTGGCTGCTGATGACGTTCCTGACACGAACCCCGTAAGCGGGTCTTTAAAGGAAATCCGTAAGGCTTCTATCAGGGCAAAAGATATGGTCCGGCAATTGTTAGCTTTCAGCCGCAAGAGCGACGAAAAGAGCAAGCCTTTAGATATGGCTCCCATCCTGAAGGAATCCATGAAAATGCTCAGATCTGTCGTTCCCACCAGCGTGGCGTTCAAAGAGCACATTTCTGATGATCCATGTAACGTTCTGGGTGATGCCACCCAAATCAATCAGATAGTAATGAATCTGGTAACCAATGCGGCCGATGCCATGTCCGAAGAAGGGGGACTCCTGGAAGTGATCCTTGAAAAGATTATCCTTCAGAAAGAAATAGCATGTTTTAATTGGGCTTTATCCCCAGGCGCCTACGTCAGGTTGAAAATAAGCGACACGGGGGAAGGTATCCAGAGCAAAATCATAGACCGAGTCTTTGACCCTTATTTCACTACCAAGGAGGTTGGCAAGGGTACGGGAATGGGCCTTTCGGTGGTTCACGGTATTGTGAAGAGAAATGGTGGTGGCATCAGGGTTGAGAGTGAGCCTGGAAAGGGAACGGTCTTTGAGATCTATTTCCCCGCATTGGAAGAGACTGCTGAGCAAGAAAAAGAGCCCGAGGGAGAAATCAGAGGGGGTTCTGAAAGAATCCTCTTTGTGGATGACGAAGAGTCCCTGGTGAACCTGAACCGCCAGCGGTTGGAGCGGTTGGGCTATCAGATCAAAAGCACCACAAAACCTGTGGAGGCCCTGGAATGGTTCAAAATCGATCCAGATCAATTTGATGTCATCATCACTGATATGACCATGCCTCGAATGACCGGAGACAGGCTGGCAGCAGAAGTTCTAAAAATTCGACCGAAAACACCGGTGATCATCTGTACCGGCTTCAGCGAGAGGATGTCGGCAGAAAAGGCGGAAGTCCTCGGTGTAAGCAAATACATTGAGAAGCCCATAGACTTACGGAACCTGGCTTCATCGATTCGAGAGGTTTTGGATGAGAAATAATCAAAAGAATCGGCCTGATTTTTTTGAGGACGGATGAACGATTCCTATATAACTGTTCCGTCAAACGATTTTAATCCCACAGAACAATACCTCTGGCAGCCTTCCGTTGTAAGAGAGTAAGTCCTCGGTTACTAAGCGGCTCTCAAACCCGAAAACAACGTTTTTCCAATATAGGGCGGTCATACCGGATATTGTGGTTCCCATATTTTTGGAGAAACCTGCAATAACGTATATCAGGCGGTTGAAAGTTGGGGATATAAGCTCGGTATCTCCTCTGGGCATCTTTGAATTTGCCGTTTCTCTCATTCTCAGATGCCACTACGTCTTGTGGTCGCCCTCTCGCCGATCATCATCCGATTCCACGTTTCCTATATGAATATTCTGTCAGATCTGGAGCTCGGAGGTCTGGAAAAAGCAACTGCTTGGGGCCTTTTTTTTTGGTGTAAGCATAGAAAAGGATGGCAGATCTAATCTTCACCAGCCAGCGAGTTTTCCATATACCGGTTAGCCCGCTATTGTTTGGATCTGGCGGAATTGATGGGAACGGACCGTATGATTCCGGTTGTGATTTTTTTGAGAACGGGAGACCATGGGAGAGAGGTTTTTTGAGGCCGAGAGTTTGGAAGAAATTCGGAATTGGGCGGAGGAGAAACTGTCGGCAAAAGCGCAAAGGACCGAGGCATCTGTGGGATGACCATGACATTCCCAAAAAGTCTCTTGCCCCGGTTAAACAAACAGAAACGGGAACAGGCACATCATGATTCTCAAACAGACTCAATACTTTGACAGGATAAATCACGCTTCCAATGGGATTAACGGGATAAAAGATGTTGCTCACCAACGACTGCTTTAGGGTTGACAAAAAACAGGTTTGCGGAAAGAATGGATAACTGAGGATACATTCCGATCAAGCGAGCATTTATTAGTGACTTACAGATTGAATGCTTCGAAAAAAAAACAAGATGATCAATATAACAACAGAAATTCATTGGTAGGAAAACGTAAAACTTAAAACCTAAAACTGCGGCTTGCCGCCTTAGGAGTACCGCCATGTTCCATAGTTTGATGGCACAAGCCTTGCTTCTCTCTCTCTCTCTCTCTCTTACCTTTCAATGGTAAGAGAAGATCCTTTAAAACCTATCTCATAATACCCCGTGCGCTTGTGAAAGCGCCGGGGTTTTTTTTGTGCCGGGCCGCCGGTCAAGGTCTTGGCGGTTAAAAAATAGAGGGGTACATGCACTGGATGTTCTGGAATAGATACTTCAATTGTTGAAGAGGCCCTGAAAGGAGAAAAACCATGATGTTTCTCACGGAAAATCAGAGCGATGCCCTCACGGAAGTGATCAACATCGCCTTTTCCCGGGCCGCCGCGTCGCTGTCGGAGATCACCGGATTTTTGGTGATGGTCCTGGGGGTCAGTTCCCTGCAAATCCTCTTGGATGAACTGGATAAACTGGGATAGAAAGGGATGCCGTTATGATGGACTGGAACAACATGGCCATGGAGTGGCTCAGCGATTACGCCCCCATGGGCGTATTCGTGGTGGACACGGATTTGAAGATCCGTTTCTGGAACCGGTGGATGGCCCGTCACACGGGAAAAAGCGCTGAGTTTGTGGCGGGAAAACCGCTCTTTTCCCTTTGTCCGGAGATCGAGACCCGGGGAAAGGGCTGTTACTACGAGGAGGCCCTTTCCGGAAAAACCGCCATACTGGCCCAACGGTTTCACGGGTATCTGATTCCCATGCCCAGTGATTGCGCGCAAAATCTCTTTGAGTGCATGCAGCAGACCGCTCAGATTATGCCGGTCAAACAGGGAGACCAGGTCACCGGCATCGTCACCCTTATACATGACGTTACCGAGCGCAGGGAACGGGAAGTGAATCTGTCCGCCTCGGAACGTCGTTACCGCACCCTGATTGAGAACGCCCGGGATGCTGTTTTCGTGATTCAGGAGGAGCGACTGGCGGCGGCCAATCCAACGGCCGTAGATCTATTCGGGTTTTCAGGTCTGCCCCATGAGAAAGCCGAGGATTTCCATCGACTCAGAAATGCCGTTGATCCGGATTTCTTGGCCCGGCTTGAGCAACGCTTTCAGGATCGGATGGTGGGAAAACCCATTGAAACGCTGTTTGCCTACCCCATTTGCAGCCCCCGGGAAAGCTCTGAGGTGCGATGGCTGGAGAGCAACAGCGTCTTCATTGACTGGGACGGCAACCCTGCGCTTCTGGTCATTGCCCGCGACATCACCCGTCGGAAAAAGGCCGAAGACGCCCTGTTAGAGGAGCGCAACCGGCTGGCGGTCACCCTGCGGTCCATTGGCGACGGGGTCATCGCCACGGATACTGACGGACGGGTGGCCATGATCAACCGGGCCGCCGAGGAAATGACCGGATGGTCTTTTGAAGAGGCCTTGGGTAAACCCCTGCCCCAGGTCTTTTCCATCGTCAACCAGAATACCCGAAAGCCCTGTGAAAACCCGGTGGAAAAGGTCCTTGCAACCGGCGGGGTGGTGGGGCTGGCCAACCACACGGTTTTGATTGCCAAAGGGGGTGGCGAGCGCATCATTGCCGACAGCGGCAGCCCCATCCAAGATCGGGAAGGTCGTTTGTACGGGGTGGTTCTGGCGTTTCAGGACATAACGGAGAAGCACCGTATGGAAGCGGAGTTGGCCCGCACCCGCAATCTGGAATCCCTCGGCGTTCTGGCTGGCGGCATTGCCCATGATTTCAACAATATTCTGGCGGTAATCCTGGGAAATCTCAACCTGATGGAAATGGCGCCGGATCGTGGAAGCGAAGTCCATGAGTGTGTAAAGGAGGCGGAGCAGGCCGTACGTCAGGCCAAAGCCCTGGCCCTGCAGCTTCTCACCTTTGCAAAGGGGGGAACGCCGGTCAAGAAGACGGCTGTTTTGTCCGAGGCCATTCGGGAATCCTGCGGGTTTGCCGTTCGCGGCTCCAACGTCAAATGCGAATACGCCATTGACGACGAACTCTGGCCCGTGGATGCGGATGTGGAACAGATGGGCCAGGTTTTGAACAATCTCTTCATCAACGCCAGGCAGGCCATGCGCCAGGGGGGCTGCATTCAGATAACCGCTCGAAACGTGGTGCTGGATGCCGCCTCCGGGGTTCCCCTCAAGCCCGGTCCATTTGTCTCCATCGCCATTCAGGATGAAGGGGTGGGCATTCCGGAGGACCACCTGCCGCGGATTTTCGACCCCTATTTCACCACCAAGCAGACCGGCATTGGTCTGGGTCTGGCCACCACCCATTCCATCATTTGCCGGCACGGGGGCTACATTTCGGTGGTCTCCGAGCCCGGCCATGGGACCCTTTTCACCATTTATCTGCCCGCATCCAGCGGTTCCGCGGTGGATGAACCCCCTGTCAAGGAACAGCCCCTTTTCAAAGGAACGGGAAAGGTCCTTCTCATGGACGATGATCCAAACATTCGTAAAATGGTGGGCCGCCAACTGAAAATACTGGGATACCGCGCGTCCCTTTCAGAAGACGGAAAAGAGGCCATTTTGATGTATCAAACAGCCATGGAGAAGGGCGAGCCCTTTTCCGCCGTGATCATGGATTTGACCATCCCCGGCGGCATGGGGGGAAAAGAGGCCATTGGGCAACTGCTGAAGCTGGACCCGAAGGCGGTGGCATTGGTCTCCAGCGGTTACGCCAACGACCCGGTGATGGCTCAATGCACAGCGTACGGCTTCAAAGGCGTCGTGCCCAAACCATTTACCCTGAAGGAGCTGGCGCATGCCCTTGAAAAAGCCTTGAAGGGGGAAGCCTTTTCAATATAAAATAAATGAGGAAACGATGGAAACGATAAAAGACATGCCTGGTGATTCCGAATTCAGGCAGCGGGCGGAGAAGGAACTTGAAAATATGCGGGACAGGTATGCCGAGTTATATGACTTCGCCCCGATCGGCTATTTGTCGGTGAATCAAAAGGGGTTTATCGATGAGGCCAATCTCACCATCGCTTCCATGTTGGGCGTAGCGCGGGGCGCTTTGATGGGACAGCCTTTTACCCGGTTTGTTTTGAAGGACGACCAGGACGTTTTCTACAAACACCGACGGCAACTTCTGGAAACAGATGCACCCCAGTCCTGTGAGCTGCGGCTCGTGAAAAAAGATGGTCATGTGTTTTATGCCCGTTTAGAATGCACCGTCACCACAAAAAAGACGGACAATCTAAAGCAGATCAGGACGGCGGTAAGCGATATCACCGAGCGCAGGCAGATGGAGGAGGCACTGCAAAAAAGAACCCATGATCTGAATGAGCGGGTCAAGGAGCTTGCCTGCCTTCATGACATTTCGGAAATTCTTATGAAACAGAGCGTTTCCCTGGATGATCTTCTGGAAAGCCTTGTTGATCTGATCCCATCCGGGTGGCAGTATCCGGAAATCGCCTGTGTGCGAATCCTCCTGCCCGACAAAGCGTACATGACACGGAACTTTGCGGAAACCGAGTGGCGGCAGGCGAGAGAAATCGTTGTTCATGGCAAACCTGCCGGTCGGGTGGAGGTCTATTATCTGGAAGTGATGCCGAAAGCCGATGAAGGTCCTTTTTTGCATGGGGAAGGGCTCTTGATCGATACCATTGCCAAACGATTGGGTCGCGTGATTGAATGGCATCAGGCTGAAACGACACTCCGAGAAAAGGAGCGTCAACTCCGAAGGGCCCAGAAGATGGAAGCTATCAGTACGCTGGCCGCAGGCATCGCCCATGACTTTAACAATATTTTGACGTCCATTATCGGATATGGGCAATTGGCCCAGATGGAACTGGACCCGGAGAGTGAGGCTTATGCGGATGTGAAAGAGGTGCTTCAATCTGGTAATCGGGCCAAGCTCCTGATTCAACAGATTCTTGCCGTCGGCCGTGGTCAGGAGCAGAAAAAACACCCGATGCAGTTCAAATTTATCGTCAAGGAAGCGCTCAAATTTTTGCGATCCACCCTTCCTTCCACCATTGAGATTCGA
This sequence comes from Desulfatiglandales bacterium, assembly GCA_963662465.1. Lineage (GTDB taxonomy): Bacteria > Desulfobacterota > DSM-4660 > Desulfatiglandales > Desulfatiglandaceae > NaphS2. The sequence goes on along the minus strand of OY759599.1, from coordinate 3,965,446 downwards.
GAGACCTACGACAACGATATCGGCGTCATCGATGCGGACCCCACGCAAATGCACCAGGTGCTGATGAATCTGTGTACCAACGCCGGCCACGCCATGGAGCAAAACGGGGGCATTCTGGCGGTGAGTCTTGGGAATGTGGATTGCGGATTGCGGATTGCGGAATGTGAAACCGTTGAATCAAGCCTTCGGTCCGGCCGTTACCTGGAATTGACCGTCAAGGACACCGGATACGGAATGGCCCCGGAGATCATGGAGAAGATCTTCGATCCCTATTTTACCACCAAGGAGAAGGGTGAGGGAACGGGCATCGGCCTGTCCGTGGTCCATGGGATTGTCACACAACATGGCGGCGCTATCACCGTTGAAAGTGAACCGGGAAAGGGTTCGACCTTTCATGTGTATCTCCCGCTGGCACAGGGAGCGGAAGCGCCGCCGGCGGTCAAAGAAGAGACGCTGTTTCCCAAAGGCGATGAACGGATACTCTTTGTTGACGATGAAGCGGCCCTGGCCAGGATGGGTAAGAAACTGTTAACGGCGATGGGTTACCATGTGACCGCCGCCACAAGCGGAACCGAGGCCCTGGCTTTGTTCAAAGACCGACCGGACCGGTTCGATCTGGTGATGACCGATACCAATATGCCCAATATGCCGGGAGACATCCTGGTCCGTGAACTGATGAAAATCCGTCCCGACATCCCAGTTATCATCAACACCGGGCTCAGCAAACGGATGTCGGAGGAAAAGGCCAAAGAGATGGGAATCAAGGCCTTTGTAATGAAACCGCTGAGTATGAAGGTTCTGGCGGAGACGGTGAGGAGGGTGTTGGATGAATCTAAAGCGGCAAGCTGCGGTTCGTAAATATGACGATATCATTTTTTGCTACCAGGTCAAGGGGTTAGAGAATGAAACGGTTGAATGAAAGCGGACAAGGGGAACCGGAAGAATCTTTTTTTGCGAAGAAATCAGTGACGTTCACAGCCGGAATCCTGATTTTATTTGGACTGTACCTTTCCACTTTTTACAACTACCTGCTCTTTCATACCCTCGCCGAACTTTTCAGTATTGTGGTGGCCTGTGGCATTTTTATTGTTGCCTGGAATTCCCGTCGCATCCTGGATAACAATTATTTCCTCTTTGTCGGCATTGCCTATCTGTTCATTGGAGGATTGGACCTTGTCCACACGCTGGCTTACAAAGGTATGAATGTCTTTCAGGGTTATGGAACCAATCTGCCGACCCAACTATGGATTGCCGCTCGATATATGGAAAGCCTCTCTCTTCTCATCGCGCCGGTGTTCTTAAGTCGAAGGTTAAGAGCGGACCTTGTTTTTATGGCGTATGTCCTGGCCACCTTCCTTGTATTGGGATCCGTGTTTTATTGGCACGTTTTCCCCACATGCTTTGTTGAGGGGGCGGGGTTGACCCCGTTTAAAAAGATCAGCGAGTATGTCATCTCAATGATTCTAATCGGCGCCATTACTTTCTTGTTTCAAAAACGGAAAGAATTCGATGGGAGCGTGTTCCAATTGCTGGTAGCAGCCATGGCGATCACCATCGCTGAAGAATTGGTTTTTACTTTTTATATTCATGCCTATGATTTTTCCAATATGGTGGGTCATTACCTTAAGATCATTTCCTTCTACCTCATCTATAAAGCCATTATCGAAACAGGTCTGATAAAACCTTACAGCCTTCTGTTTAGAAATCTGAAGCAGGGTGAGGAGGCGCTGCGCAAAGAGAAAGATTTTTCTGAAAGCCTGATCGATACGGCACAGGCCATCATCTTGGTATTGGACACCGAAGGTCGGATCATCCGCTTCAACCCTTATATGGAAGAGTTGTGTGGGTATACGCTTGATGAAGTTAAGGGAAAAGACTGGTTTTCCACGTTTTTGCCGGAGGTGAACGGCAACCACATCAGGGGGCTTTTCCGGACAGCCGTGGATGATATTAAGACCCAGGGCAACATTAACCCGGTTGTGTCAAAAGATGGACGTGAAATCGTTGTGGAATGGTATGACAAGACCTTGAAGGATGCGGATGGCAAAACAATTGGCCTTGTTGCCATAGGTCAGGACATCACCGAGCGAAGGCAAATGGAAGAAGAACTCCTGAAAATAAGAAAGCTTGAATCTCTTGGCGTGCTTGCCGGCGGCATTGCCCACCAGTTCAACAACGCCCTGAGCGTCATCACCGGCCATGCCGAATTGCTTGAGATGGATTATCCGCAAGATGAGAAAGTATTGGGTTCTGCTGAAACCATGAAAGAGGCAGCCCATCGCATGGCCCATCTCACCAGCCAGTTGTTAGCCTATGCAGGAGGGGGTAAATATAGTCCCCGGCCCATCTCCTTGAGCGAATTCGTTGCAAACACCCTACCCGTAATCTCACGTGATCTTGATCCCGCCGTCCGTGTGGAGACCGATCTTTCGCCGGATCTCCTGAATGTGAAGGTGGATCGCACCCAGATGCAGATGGTCCTTTCCGCCCTAATGGCCAACGCCAATGAGGCCATGGAGACCCCTGGCCGCATCCGGATTTCCACCGGAAACATGGTGGTTGACCGGGGTTTCATAAAGGATCATCCGGGTCTCAGGCCCGGTTCGTATGTTTACCTTTCCATTGAAGATGATGGAAAGGGCATGGATAAGGAGACAAAAGACCGTATCTTTGACCCTTTTTTCACCACCCACTTTATCGGCCGCGGGCTTGGGATGCCCGCGGCTTACGGTATTATAAAAAACCATGACGGCACCATCACCGTGGCATCAGAACCGGGCAAAGGGACGACGGTCACCCTGTACCTGCCTGCTTTGGAGACCGTGGAAGGGGTTGAAGGGGAGGTGGTGGAAAGGGTCGTTTCCGCGCCCGCGGTTGGTTTGCCCACGGATGAGGGGTTCGTCCTGGTGATTGAAGACGAAGCGCCGCTGGCGATATTGTTCAGAAAGATACTGGAGACGCTGGGTTATCGTGTACTTGAGGCGGGGACCGGAGAGAAGGCCGTTAATATCGCCAAAACATTTGATGGTAAAATTGACCTTGCGCTCCTTGACATAAAGCTGCCTGATATGAGTGGCAACCAGATTTATCCCCTTATTATGGAAGCCAGGCCGAAGCTGAAGGTGATCGTGTGCAGCGGCTACAGCATAGACGGCCCTGCCCGGGAGATACTGGACGCCGGCGCCCAAGCCTTTATTCAGAAACCGTTCTTGATCTCGACATTGGCTGAGAAGTTGAAGGAGGTGTTGGAAGAACGAACGACGATTGTTGCCCCGGTAAAATAGTGGAGAAAAAGCCCCAGTTATATCGTGCCCTACCGTGTAGTCGCCAATGAGGTGCAAATCCTCAGGGTTCTGCACGGTGCGAGAAAATGGCCGGAGAAATTATAGCCAAAGATAGTGGCGTTTTGTGCGAGCGTAAATATTAAAATAACCGCGGTTCAGCGGGGGAGAAGTTGGCAGATGATTGATAAAGCGCCCTTCTGTCAGGGCTGTCAGATTGAGTTGGAAATGCGGAACGAAGAACTTCGCCGCGTAAAAGATGAACTTGAAAATATGCGGGAGAGGTATGCCGAGCTATATGATTTCGCCCCGATCGGCTATTTGTCCGTGAATCAAAAGGGGTTTATCGATGAGGCCAATCTCACTTTCGCTTCCATGTTGGGCGTAGCGCGGGGCCCTTTGATCGGACAACCTTTTACCCGTTTTGTTCTGAAGGACGACCAGGATACTTTTTACAACCACCGCCGGCAACTTCTGGAAACAAATGCACCCCGGTCCTGTGAGTTGCGGCTTTTAAAAGAAGACGGTCATGCGTTTTATGCCCGTTTAGAATGCACCATCATCACAGGCAAGGCTGATTTAAAGGAGATCAGGACGGCGGTAAGTGATATCACCGAGCGCAAGCAGATGGCGGAGGCGCTGCAAAAAAGAACCCATGATCTGAATGAGCGGGTCAAGGAGTTCGCCTGTCTTCATGACATTTCGGAAATACTCATGAAACAAGGAGATTCTCTGGATGATCTCTTGGAAAGCCTCGTTGATCTGATCCCATCCGGGTGGCAGTATCCGGAAATCGCCTGTGCGCGCATTTTCTATGAAGGCAAAGCGTACAGGACGGAAAATTTTACGGAAACCGTGTGGCGGCAGGCGAGAGAAATGCTTGCCCATGGAAAACCTGTCGGAAGGGTGGAGGTCTATTATCTGGAATTGATGCCAAAAGCCGATGAAGGTCCGTTCTTACGCCAGGAAGGGGTGTTGATAGAAACCATTGCCAAACGATTGGGTAGAGTGGTTGAACGGCATCAGGCGGAAACGGCGCTTCGGGAAAAGAAGCGTCAGCTTCGAAGGGCCCAGAAAATGGAGGCCATCAGTACTCTGGCCGGAGGCATTGCCCATGACTTCAACAATATTCTAACAGCCATTATTGGATATGGGCAATTGGCTCAGATGGAACTGGACCCGGAGAGTGAGGCTTATGCGGACGTGAAAGAGGTGCTTCAATCGGGCAATCGGGCCAAGCTCCTGATACAACAGATTCTTGCCGTCGGCCGTGGTCAGGAGCAGGAAAGGCGCCCGATGCAGTTCAAATTTATCGTCAAGGAAGCGCTCAAGTTTCTAAGGTCCACTCTCCCTTCCACCATTGAGATTCGAGAGACCTACGACAAGGATATCGGCGTCATTGATGGGGACCCCACGCAAATGCACCAGGTGCTGATGAATCTATGCACCAACGCGGGCCACGCCATGGAGCAAAACGGGGGCATTCTGGCGGTGAGCCTTGGGAATGTGGATTGCGGATTGCGGATTGCGGAATGTGAAAACGTTGAACCAAGCCTTCGGCCTGGCCGTTACCTGGAATTGACCGTCGCCGACACCGGGTACGGTATGGCTCCGGAGATAAGGGAGAAGATCTTCGATCCCTATTTTACCACCAAGAAGAAGGGTGAGGGAACGGGCATCGGCCTGTCCGTGGTCCATGGGATTGTCACGCAGTATGGCGGCGCTATCACGGTTGAAAGTGAAGCGGGAAAAGGTTCGACCTTTCATGTGTATCTCCCGTTGGCACAGGGAGCGGAAGCGCCGCCGGAGGTTAAAGAAGAGACGCCGCTTTCCAAAGGCGATGAACGTATTCTTTTTGTTGACGATGAAGCGGCCCTGGCCAGGATGGGCAAGAAACTGTTAAAGGCGTTGGGTTACCATGTGACCGCTGCCACAAGCGGAACCGAGGCCCTGGCTTTGTTCAAAGACCGGCCAAACCAGTTCGATCTGGTGATGACCGACACCAACATGCCCAATATGCCGGGAGACATTCTGGCCCGGGAACTGATGAAAATCCGTCCCGACATCCCTGTTGTCATTTGCACTGGGCTCAGTAAACGGATGTCGGAGGAAAAGGCCAAAGAGATGGGAATCAAGGCCTTTGTAATGAAACCGCTGAGCATGAGGGTTCTGGCGGAGATGGTGAGGAGGGTGTTGGATGAATCTAACGCGACAAACCGCGGTTTTTGCACGAAATTGCAGCAGTGAGATATGCCTGCATTCAAATTTCAATCTTTAATGTAAAAGGGGCATCATGAGAAAGATTAAAGTGTTACGTCATTCAAATCAGGCCCGGAACATCAAAAAACGTCCCACCACCCATTCCGATGTCTCTAAAAAAATAGTGCCGCCCCGTTCCACCCGGAATATCCGGCGGGGCCACCTTATCGTCGGGATGAGGGACATGAATCATATTGAGTGGGAAGCGTGGGAAAAAGAGGTAGCGGAGATGCAGCGGGTGGGTGCGCTGCAGGTCTTCGGGAACAACAATCGTTTCTACGATGCGCTGGAAGACAGTCAAAGGATGGTGAAAGAAGTGCAAAAGCGCGGGGAGGAGTTGCAGGCCACCAACGAAGAAATGGATGCCGCCAATGAGGAACTCCAGGCTACCAATGAGGAGATGGATGCCACCAACGAGGAACTCCATGCCACCAGCGAAGAACTGGAACGTGCCGGCGCCTATCGCCGGATTTTAACGGACTCCATGGTGGACATTCTTTTGACCACGGACCGCAAAGGGGTGGTCACCGAGGTGAACAAGGCCGCGGAAAGGATCAGCGGTTTTTCCCAGGAGATGCTTGTGGGAAAAGCCTTAGCCCAATTTTTCACGGATCCGGAAAAGGTTCGGGTTGGTGTCGAAAAGGTCCTGAAAGGCGAGATGGTCAAAGATTACGCACTGATGCTGGTTACAAAAGAGGGCCGGGAGGTTCCCCTGGATTTCAATGCCACACCCCTGTGTGTCAGTGGGCGCCGGATTGTGGGGGTGGTGGGGACCGCCAGAGACATGACGGAAATCGCCAAGGTGCAGGAGGAACTCCGTCTGTCCGCCGGCTATAATCGCAGCCTCATTGAGGTAAGTCTGGATCCCTTGATTACCATCAGCATCGACGGTAAAATAACGGATCTCAACCGGGAAACCGAAAAGATCACCGGACGCTCGCGTGAGGATTTGCTCGGCACGGATTTCTCGGAATACTTCGTCGATCCGGAAAAGGCCCGGATCGGCTATGCCAAGGCCTTTGAGGAGGGGTCGGTGCGGGAATACCCTCTGGCGATACGCCATTCAGATGGACGGGTTATCCCGGTTTCCTACAATGCCAAAAGTAAATTACGTTCGCCCTTCGGCGGATGTGTTGTTTTCTTCGGCAGCCGAAGTTTTCGGCTCCCGGGTCATCGGCGTCATCTTGTCCGGTACCGGTCGTGACGGGGCCAAAGGCTGCATCACCATCAAATCAAAAGGGGGCGTCACCATCGCCCAGGATAAAGAAACCGCCAAATATTTCGGCATGCCTCAGGCGGCCATCGTGGCGGACGCGGTGGATTATGTGTTGCCCATGGCACGGATTGGCGCCAAAATCATTGAATTGATCCACGCATTGCCTAACCAAGGAGGGGGTCAACCATGAGAAAAGTCAGGGTATTGCGCCATACCAGAAAAGCCCGAGACATCAACAGGTAACCCACCAGTCTGACGGAAGCTTCTCGGAGAATCGTGTCTCCGCCAACGGTTCGAGACATTCGGCGCGGCCACATCATTGAAGGCATGTGGGCTGTTAATCGGCAGGCGCATAATGCTGTTAAATGCCCGGTAGATTGAACGGGGGGTGGGCGAGGAACGGATCATCCTCCTGGCCATCGAGGACATCACTGAAGCGTTGAAACAAATGAAAGCGGATGGCACTATTTGAGAAAATTTCGGAAGCATTGCCGGGTCTTTTCTTCTTATCAATATTCTTCCTAAACGTTACCTTTCAAGGCCGTTGGAAGATTTACAGATTATCAGCCGTCGTGAGGGCAAAGCACTTGTTTGCCATTACCGAAAGCATTCAGGGGCTCAATCGGATAGTTAATTTGACAATGGGCTGGTTTGCAATTAGACTCTATCAAGCTGAAGTTCCGAAAAGAAATATTCAACAGCAATACGCGAAGTGCGATATAGGGGGACCTATAAAATTACAAAAATGTCTCGTGCAAAAAGGCGTAGCGTTGGAAGGGACAAAGGACAGGGGTCGGAGTAAGGAAGCGTAGATTTCGCGGTAGGCGATTATCAGGTTCCGGTTGCTTGCCTGGCTTTGGAGAGGTAAGGTAATGCATGATCAAAATTTCAAAAACCTGATTCTAGATTATCCGGTCCAGGCACTGGAGTTTTTTGCCGGGGAAGAAGCGGGATCAGATTTATCTGAAGCCAGAATAATCCCCGTGCGACAAGAACAACTGAAGGAGCGGTTGGGGGATCGTTTCCGTGAGCTGGATACGCCGCTTTTGGTGGAATGGTCGGATGGCCGGAGAGAAGCCATTTTGTTTGTGCTCGAAGAAGAGACCAAAACCAGCGAGTTTTCAATATACCGTTTAGCCCGCTATTGTTTGGATCTGGCGGAATTGATGGGAACGGACCGTGTGATTCCGGTTGTGATCTTTTTGAGAACGGGAGACCATCGGACCTATCTGCGATTGGGCGGCAATTCATGCGCCTATTTGGAATTTCGATATTTGATGTGCAAACTCAAAGGCTTGCCATCGGCTCGATATTATGACAGCGACAACATTGTTGCGCGGTTGAATCTTCCCAATATGGCTTATCCTCCGGAGGATCGTCTTGAGATGTATCTGGCGGCGCAAACCGGCTTGGCCCGGCTTGAGACGAGCCCGGAAAAGCAGCGAAAATATGCAGACTTCATCGACTTTTATGCCGATTTGAGCGAAGAGGAAGTCATACTCTATCGCGATCGCTATCTAAGCGAGAAAGGAGATATTATGGGACTGGCAAGTGTACTAAGAAAAGAGGGACGAGATGAAGGCATTGAGCAGGGAATGCAGCAGGGAACTATGAAGCTTCTGTCCAGTCTAATTGCGAAGCGTTTTCAGGTCAGCTCTGATTCTGTTCATCCGATCTTTGCCGGCTTGACAACAGAGCAGCTTGAAGAATTGGGAGAGAGGTTTCTTGAGGCTGAGAGTTTGGATGAGATTCGGAATTGGGCGGAGGAGAAACTGTCGGCAAAAGCTCAAAGGACCAAGATATCTGTGGAATGACCATGAAATTCTAAAAAAGTCTCTTGCCCCGGTTAAACAAACAGAAACGGGAACAGGTACATCACGATTCTCAAACCTATATTGCAGGGGGATTTCTATTCCGTTTTTTCTAATTTCGTAGATAAGCGGTATCCAGGTGTCATTCACAAAGGCATTTGAAGATACTGGAACAGGTTCAATTCTTGGGTCCAACCTGCTCGCAAGCCTGAAGAGCCTGTTTAAAAATTATCCCTGCTGCGGTCGGTTGCGGCTTCCGGAGTAAGGGGACGCCCTTTACATATTTATATTTATACGCCTGCCGCAATGTGTTATTGACCGCCTATGCCGAGAAAAGCATGAATAGACGCGCCGGGTGCCCTACACCATGTCATGGCGAGAGGAATTGAACATCGCAACATATTCACCGACAATGCGGACTGTGATGATTTTCTGTCGCGTGTCGAGCATATTATTGAGGAATCCAATACCCTCTGTTATGCTTGGAGTCTGGTACAAAACCACTTTCATCTCTTGCTGAAGACCGGCAATATTCCCATCGCAACCGTTATGCGAAGGCTTTTGACCGGCTACGTAATACGATTTAACCACAGGCACAGTCGGAACGATCATCTCTTTCAGGATCGACCAAACACGTAGAAATACCGGGAAAAGGCCGGCAGATCGTACTGAGGTTATCAGAAATGTCGGAACCGAATGGACCGCCTCGGCATCCCCCAGGATAGGATCGCAAGGAGATTGGGACAGGTCAGGGAAACGATGTCATCCTTCCGTGATTTCACGGCGTTTGTTCTGGAGGAAGCGTTGTCTCAGATGGTTCGACAGGTGTTTCTAAAATTCCTGGAAGAAGGCCAATGCCCGATTTGGAAATCACTGATTTCCGAATTGACGGATATACATCAAAAAGCTGGCGGCATAACCCAAGGTAGCGTCCGGTATAACATCGGTCCAAACATGCTTGCAGAGATTCCGAAAGCCGTTGAAGCAGCCGTGCCCCGTATTGCGCCCGGTCGGATCCATTTTGTTCGAACTCTCGGATATACCCGCCGATGAGCCAGTTGCGAATCGTGAGCGTGGTGTTGACCGTGCGGTTGACCGCAGCAGCACACTCGCTGTGCACCCGTCGTACGGCCTCCACCAGGTCGGTGAAGTCTTTTGCTGGTTTGTCGGTCATGACGAAGGCTCCTTTAATGAATATGGATATGGCTGAGGTGGCTGCTGGCGAGCAGCGTCGTCAGAACGCCGTCCATAAACATCATTGACCGCGCCGAATGGCCGCCCGAAATGGCTTTAGAAAAACCCAATTGGATGTTTTTCATTAACATAGATGTGAGTCGAGTAGGCCCAGTTTTTCCCAACATTGCAAGCCTTTTCGTAGATGTATTTGCGGCCTTTCGTAAAGTTGGTTCCGGCAAAAATACAATAGATGTTTTGAATTAATCAACCTATTTCTCCTGAATAAGCTCACATTTGATGGCCGGATTGACCTTGCTCTCCTTGACATAAAACTGCCTGATATGGGTGGTAACGAGGTCTATCCCCTTATCATGGAAGCCAGATCGGATCTGAAAGTAATCGTGTGCAGTGGCTATAGGATAGATGGCCCTGCCCGGGAGATACTGGAGGCCGGCGCCTAAGCCTTTATTCAGAAACCGTTCTTGATCTCGACATTGGCTGAGAAGTTGAAAGAGGTGTTGGAAGGACGAACGACGATTGCCGCCCCGGTGAAATAAAGGATAGCCCTGAAGCGGCCACAAAAGTTGCGGAGAAAATTTGGGAAACAACCCGAATGCTTTCAGATTATCCGTCCATTTTTTGTGGTTCACCCTCCCTTCAAGCGTCGCATCAAGGCCTTTGCGTTTGTCTGCTAAAATCGACCTCCACATGCTTTCGAAGCTCATTTTTTTATTCAAAAACCCTCTCTCGAAAGGTGCGGAATGTAGGGTGTAAAACCAGGGCATTCACAAAGGGTAGGGGGTTGGCCGGTCAACGGCGGATAGCATACTTGGATACTCTCCAAAATAGGAATTGACACCTGGTTATACTTTTTCATATTGTCAAGTATAACACTTATATTGAGGAAAAAGTATGGCTGCAACTTCAAAAGAATCTGTGAAAATGAAAGTCTTTCCTAAAGGACAAATTGTCATTCCTGTTGCTTTAAGAAAAAAATATCAGATTGAGATTGGCGATCGTATTGATGTCATTTCAAAAGCCGATGGCATCTTACTGAAACCTGTGCAAAAAGAAAAAAAAGAGAAATCTCTGACCGACTGCTTATTTGGAATGTTTGGAAAATACGCGAAAGAGAAGCCAACGCTTGATGAATCGGATATCAATAGGGCAACCGAAGCAGGTTTTATTCAGGAGTGGAGAAAATGATAGCCCTATTGGACACCAATGTTCTGGTTCGTTTTTTGACATCCGACAACACACAGAAGTTTCGAGAGGTATATACTCTATTTGAATCTCTGGAACGTGGAGATTTGCGGGTTGAGCTGAAATTGATTGTTTTGTTCCAGGTGGTATTTGTTTTAAAGCGCTTTTACTCTGTCCCCATGGAAGAGATCGCAAAGGGGATGCTGAGCATCCTTGAATATAAGGGAATTATTGTTAAAGACAAAAGAATTGTTCGCAGGACGCTGACACTCTGGCATGATAACCGATTAGACATCGTGGATTGTTATCTAATTGCCTGTTTGGAAGGAGATAAGCAAAATATCCTTTACAGCTATGATCGTGACTTTGACAAATTTGAAATTGATCGCAAGGAACCTTGATATGTACGCGCTAGAAGATGAAATGCGAACTTACGAACGGAAATACGGCGTGCTATCTGAAACGTTTTACCAGGCATACTCTCTCGGGTGAGAAGCCTGCTGATGAAGCGTGGGTGCGTGACTTGACGGCCTGGGCCGGCGCGTACAAACTCCGGCTTCGACGACGCGGACAATATCAGGCGGCGATCCAGTCTCAGACCAAGAATTGCACTATTACCGAGGTAATTGCCCAAACAGCTCGCCATGAAACCCTTCCAATCCCTGCGTGATTATGATCGCTATGAATTATACATTTAAAAGGGAATAATCATGAAACATTCTGGAAATAAAGAAGCTTCAGGAACTAAAAAAGTTGTCATGTTGGTTTCAATTGCGATCACTGTGGGAATCGTGATGATTCTTGTGTCGGTTTTTCATAATCCGGAAAAAAATGAAAAAGTAAGCGATACGGCTGCTCAAAAGGAAGCTGCTAAGCCCGTATCGCCACTCCCGGAAAAACCGGATCGGTCGGAAATATTATTCGGCTGCTCTATTTCAGAAAGCGGCTGCTATATTTCTGAAGGGCAACGGGTTATGGAGGGATATAATCTGTGGGTTGAAAAAGTCAATAATGAAGGCGGGTTGAAAGTAGGCGACAAAAGATATCCAGCGCGAATCATTTATTATGATGATGAAAGCAATAAGGAAAAAGTTCGGGAAAATATTGTCAGACTTATCAACGAAGATAAAGTTGATTTTTTGCTTGGCCCATATTCCAGCGGCCTGACCCTGGCGGCAAGTGAGATCGCTGAACAATATGGAAAAATTCTGGTAGAAACATGCGGCGCCTCAGAAGTGATCTTTTCAAAAAATACAAGATGCACCTTTGCCGCGCTTACTTCCGCCTCCTGGTATACAAGAGAGTTTTTCATAATGATGTCCCAAAAAAGCTCAGAAAAGCTCACGTATGCAGTACTTGCGTTTACCTCCAAAGATAAGTTGTTTCCGAAAAGTGTAGCCAAAGGCGCCCGTATTTGGGGTGGTAAAGTTGGTTTTCAGGAGATTTATTACAAAGTGATAGATACGAGCAGCGAAAACTGGATTAATTTTATCGAAGAATTAAGCGAAAAATCTCCCGATATTATTGTCTTTACCGGGCATTATCAGGATGCGGTTCTATTGGTTGAAATGCTGCATAAAAAAGAAGATTATCGTCCTAAAGCAGTTGTAATGACGCTTGGCCCCACCCAGATAAATTTTGTGAAAGACCTTGGGCAAAAGGCTGAATACATGACCGGCATAAGCCAATGGTCAAGCAACGCAGGATATAAAGGTCCATTTTTCGGCAGCAGTCAGGAATATGCCAAAATATTTGAAAAAAGATACGGCCGGCATCCTACCTATCAAAACGCACAGGCTACAACCGGCTGTTTAATTTATCAACTGGCAATAGAACAATGCAGTACTCTGGACGCACAACAGGTTCTGGAAAACATTCGCAACTTGAACATTGAACTTTTCTATGGGAAAATTCGTTTTGATAAAAGGGGGCTTAATATCGGCCATCCAATGGTTTTGGTTCAAATTCAAAATGGAAAGCAAAGACTGGTGTGGCCTGAAAATGCAACTGAATATGCGTTTATTTATCCAATCCCTGAATAGAGGCTAAGCAATGATTGGAAAAAAAGAACGATTGTTTAATAAAGCATTGGCTATGCACATTATAACCGGCAGTATCCTAATTTTGCTGTTAACCGGTATGTTAAGCATTATTCAATACCGTAATCTTACCAATGAAAAGATGAGAACCGGCATGTTCGTATCAAGCCATATTTCCATTGCCGCTGTAGACCCCATTGTTCAAACATTGGCTTATGACAGAATTCCCCGGGTAATAGATGAATTGCTTGGGTCTACACCACATATAAAATATATCGCCGTGTACGATCTAACGGGGAATGTTGTTGCTTCAGGCGGTTTGGTGGAGCGCAAGGGCCTGAGCATTGAACAACTGAAAGACTATTATCAGGAAATTCCAGACAAATCCGTACATATTTTAAAAAACGATGATACTCAGGAAATTCTTGCCGGTTTATCAAATAAAGAGGAGATCATTGGTATCGTCAGAATTGGATTGTCAAATGCATATATTAAAGCCCAAATCATAAGAACCATTTTGCTGTTATGCGGATTGGGACTGGTTTTGCTTTCGATTTCAATACTAATGTATTTTGTATTTTTAAAGAAAAAGCTTGGCAGGCCATTGGCGGTAACAACAGCCTTAATGGAAGAATATCGGGAACGCCCTGATGCCGATATCTCTGGCAGACTGAAAGAAGTTTTGAAGTTTCAGTCAAATAATGAAATTGGTTTGATGATGCAGACGTTTGAAAGTCTTATTACGGCTGTCGAGACCAATAAAGAAGCGCTTATAGCGCGTAAAGAGGAACTAAATGAGGAAAAAGAAAAACTGCGGCGGAGTGAAGAGAAATACCGAACCATCCTTGAAGAAATGGAAGAGGGTTATTACGAGGTTGACTTGGCGGGAAACTTTACATTTTTTAATGATGCCATGCTTGGGATCCGTGGATATTCCAGGAACGAAATGACGGTCATGAATTATAAGGAGTGTATGGATGAGGCAACAGCGAAGAGCGTCTATCAGATTTATCATAAAGTCTATACTACGGGCAGACCGATCAAAGGATTTGAATGGGAAATCAAGAAGAAGGATGGCACAAAGGGATGTGTGGAATCTTCAATATCTCTGAAAAGAAATTCAGACGGTATCCCCATTGGTTTCCGGGGGGTTGTTCGTGATGTTACGGAGAGAAAACTTGCTCTGGAAGAGAAAACTCGCCTTGAAGACCAACTCCACCAGGCACAAAAGATGGAAGCCATGGGTCTTATGGCAGGCGGTGTTGCCCACGATCTGAACAACATCCTCTCGGGGATTGTAAGCTACCCTGAGCTGATTCTGATGGACCTGCCCGAGGACAGCCCACTCAGGAAACCCATAAAAACAATCAAGGAATCCGGGATGAGAGCCGTTGACGTGGTTGCGGATCTATTGACCATCGCCAGGGGGGTTGCCATTGGTAAAGAGATTTCCAATCTGAACACCCTAATCGAAGAATACCTGAATTCCGCTGAGCATTGGAAACTTGTTGAAACGCACCCTTTTATAACCTTTGAAACTGAGATTGACTTGGATCTGTTGAATATAAACTGTTCCCCCACCCACATCAAAAAGGTCTTGATGAATTTGATTGCCAATGCTTCGGAAGCCATTGGGGGTAGCGGTACGGTAACCGTTTCCACCTTAAACCGTTACCTGGATGAGCCTTTGAAGGGCTATGAGGATGTCCGTCAAGGAGAATATGCTGTAATGACCGTATCAGACGACGGTTCCGGGATAACGCCAGGAGACCTTGAGAGGATCTTTGAGCCCTTTTATACCAAGAAGGTCATGGGCAGGAGCGGCACAGGTCTGGGGCTGGCTGTTGTGTGGAACACGGTCCAGGACCATAAGGGGTACATAAACGTAAATACCGGTGAGAAGGGAACGGTCTTTGAACTCTATTTCCCCGTGACAAGAGAAGAAGTAGCTGCTGAGAAGGAAGAAGTTCCCCTGGAAGATTACCTCGGGCAAGGCGAGAAAATCTTAGTGGTCGATGATGAGGAGCGGCAGAGAGAGATCGCGAGCGGGATATTGAGCAGACTGGGTTATATCGCTGAAGTTGTCTCAAGCGGGGAAGAAGCCGTTGAATATGTGAAAAAACATCCGGTGGATCTTATTGTCCTTGACATGGTCATGCCCAAAGGGATCAACGGTCGTGAGACATACGAAGAGATCGTCAAGATCCGTCCCGAACAGAAGGCAATCATCGCGAGCGGGTATGTCAAGACGAAAGAGGTAGACCTTGCCCAAGAATTAGGGGCAGGGAAATATATAAAGAAACCCTACACCCTGGCAAAGGTTGGGATTGCCGTTAAGGAAGAATTGGAAAAGAGGAAACCTGAAAAGAATCCTCACCAGCAGTTGCTGAAACCAAAGCTTTTGACATAATCCGAAAAGGCCCGTGAGGGGACTCATTTATTCCCTTAATGAGATCGGTACCGGGCTTTTTTGTCGCGAGCAAAATAAAGCGCTACCAGGCCACCTACGATTATGAAAGCGCCTATTAAAAGCAAGCCGGTCATTTTTATTGTTAACTCCTTTGAGAAGAAAGACGCCGAAAATAATGGATATAGCGGAAATCAGCAAACCGATGCCTATCAGTGTATAGTTTATGAGGACAATGTTTTTCGGCAAGAAGTTGCCGACTACAAGGGCTGCAAATATGATCTTGCCAAAATCAATAAATACTTTACAGAAAACCTGGGAATTAGGGTCTAAACCCCGAGGCCATGGTGAGACCATCCTGGTGGTGGAGGATAATACAAGGGTGTTGGCGTTGGCCCAAGAAATCTTAGAAAAGCTGGGCTATGCGGTGATGACATCGAACAGTCCGAAAGAGGCACTGAACATGGCTCGGGGCTACGAAGGCGACATCCAAATGCTATTAACCGAATAAACAAACTCAGCTATGAACCGCTATATTTTGACAATGCTGGCAATTAGCTAGTGGTGATTATGACAACATAGAACAATACATGGCTTATTATTTGACAAATCGCTTTGTTGCATCTATAATTCCCAAAAGCGATGTTTGACCGGAATAACGCGGCTGAAAGGATGATCAGGGCTTGAAAAAACATGAGGATGCAGGCGTTTTTTATGGAACGTGATGTCTATAAGTGGCTAAAAACCTGGAAAACTGAAAAAAATCGGAAGCCGCTAATCATTCGGGGAGCGAGACAGGTCGGAAAAACATGGCTTGTCAATCAGTTCGGCCGGACTGAATTTGACACGCTCATTGAAATTAATTTTGAATTTCGACCACAAATGAAATCCTGCTTTACTTCCCTTGATCCAAAGGAAGTTATTCAGCGTATTGAGTTGTCGCTAAATGTTGATATTATTCCAGGGAACACCCTGCTTTTCCTGGATGAAATTCAGGAATGTCCGGAGGCCGTCAAAGCGCTTCGTTATTTCTACGAAAAACTTCCCGCCCTCCATCTTATTGCAGCAGGTTCTCTGCTCGAGTTCATTATGGAAGCAGAAGCCATTTCTTTTCCCGTGGGGCGGGTTCAAAGCATTTATCTGCTCCCGTTGTCATTTGGAGAGTTCCTGTCCGCCTGTGGTGAATATAAACTCAGGCAATGGTTTCAGAATTTGTCGATAGTTCAACACATCCCTGAATCCATCCACGTGAAGTCCGTTACCCTGCTACGGGAATACTTATACCTGGGAGGTATGCCCGAAACCATCGCCACCTTTCTAGCTGCAAAGAACTTACAAAAAACCGATGAAATACATCAACTTCTTTTGCAGAGTTACAAAAATGATTTTGGTAAATACGGAAGACATGTCAATTTCAGACTTCTTGAAAAAGTCTTTGCCAAATCACCGGCAACCGTGGGTAATAAATTTAAATACGCTGGTATTGATAGTGGTGTGAATGCACGCGACATAAAAAAGCCACTGAATTTGTTGATAAAAGCCCACATCCTTTATAAAGTGACGGCTGCTTCGGGCTCTGGTCTCCCGCTTGCCGCCCACTGTAATGAGAAGCACTTCAAAATTCTTTTTCTGGATGTGGGGCTTTTGCAAAGTGCCATGGGTATTGCCAGGGAAACATATCTATCTGAGAATTTGCTGGCGGTGTATAAAGGGCTTGTTGCTGAACAATTTGTTGGTCAGCAGCTTCTGGCATTGGGAAGGCATTTTGTCGAACCGGAACTTTATTACTGGCAGAGAGAGGCAAGGGGTAGTGCGGCGGAAGTCGATTATTTATGGCAAAAGGGCGAAGATATTCTACCCATTGAAGTTAAAGCCGGTAAGACGGGAACGCTCAAGAGCCTCAGAATATATCTTTCTGAAAAAAATGTTTCCTTCGGCATCCGCTTTTCTCTCCATCCTTTATCGTTTACCGACTCAGTTTTGTCTGTTCCTCTCTATGCAATTGAGGCTATGCCGGGATTAATTTCGCAGGTTCAACGATGAGCCCCGGTCGTACGATGTCCGGCCGGGGCTTTTCTGCAAAATCGGGTAAATCATCCGGCTTCACTCCCGATAATTCGAGTTTTCGGCTTTGATCATCTTTTCGGCCACCAGGCAATAAATTGCCAGGCTATTGTCTTTCGCCCCGATGGGGCTTTTACCGTCCTGTAGGGACGGTTGATAATAGCCAGGGGTTTCAACCCCTGGTGGCAAATGGCCGAAACGATGATCAAGGCCCGGGATTTGATGGATTTCTGGGCAAGCCCATTTTATTTTATTCGGAGAAAGACCATGACTGCCTACAACCCTTGCCCGTGTAATTCCGGGCTATCTTATGTCTCTTGTTGCAGCCCATTGATATCCGGAAATAAATGTGCCGTTACCGCTGAAGCGTTAATGCGATCGCGATATACCGCATATGTTGTAAAAGACGTAAATTATCTGCTGAAAACCTGGCATTCATCCACAAAACCTTCCACCATTGTTGCATCGGCAATTCCTGACTGGTACGATCTACAGATTGTTCGCATTGAAGCGGGGGATGAAAGGGATCATCATGGGGTCGTTGAGTTCATCGCAAAATTCATTCGCGAAAAAGAGAGCTGTAACCTTCATGAAGTCAGCCGTTTCGTAAAAGAAAATAATCAATGGTTTTATGTCGATGGAGACCTGCTTGAATCCTCGTCCGACATCAACCATAAAATCGGTCGAAATGCCCGTTGTCCCTGTGGCAGCGGCAAAAAATACAAAAAATGCTGCGGCAAATGATCACCGAGCATGTTGACATGAAAGTTGACGGTTTTCAGTTCCCGATTTTCGATTGGAGGCAACATGATAAAACCGATTAAAATCCATACGGAATTTGCCCCGGCCGAGCGCGCTTCGGATGATGAAATAGCGCGACAGGGTCGGCTTTTTCAAGGTGCGTCGCTGATGACGCAAATACTCGATGTCGTCCCCGATATTCTGATGGTGCTGAACCGGGAGCGACAGATCGTGTATGCGAACCAAAGTCTGTACCATAAGCTGGGCGTAAAATCGGGTGATATGGATCGCGTTTTCGGACGGCGTCCCGGAGAAGTGTTAAAATGCATGCACGCATTTGAATCGGAGGGCGGTTGTGGCACCACGCCGTTTTGCAGCACCTGCGGCGCGGTAATGGCCATTCTCACAAGCCAGGAAAACAAAAGCGATGTGCGGGAATGCCGCATTCTTCAGGATCAGACAGGAGACGCGCTGGATCTGCGTGTCTGGGCAAAACCCCTGGTTTTGGGCGATGAGTTGTTTACGACCTTTATGGTGGTGGATATCAGTCATGAGAAACGGCGTAAAGTGCTGGAGCGCATTTTCTTTCACGATATTCTGAACACGGCGGGGGGGCTCAAAGGCTCGGCGGAACTGATTCGCGAGGCCAACCTGGAAGAACTGAATGAATTTCAGGATATCATTCTACGGCTTTCCAATGATTTGATTGAGGAAATTCAGGCCCAGCGACAACTGGCGGCGGCGGAAAACGATGAATTGGAAACACATTCCAGTGCTGTTGATACAGGGGATATGCTGCTGGAAATCGCTGAGCTGTACACCGGACATGAAGTAGCGCGCGAACGTCATATTCGGATTGAAGATCACCCCTGTCAAGGAACAGTCATAACGGATCACGGGCTGCTTCGGCGGGTACTCGGGAACATGACGAAAAACGCCCTGGAAGCGTCCAGGCCCGGCGAAACCGTAACACTGGGATGTGAAGCGGTCGATCGTGGCGTGTCATTCCGGGTACACAACCCGGGGTTTATCCCCCGGGATGTTCAATTGCAGATTTTTCAACGTTCCTTTTCCACCAAAGGTTCGGGACGGGGCTTAGGCACATACAGCATCAAATTGCTGACCGAACGGTATTTGAAAGGTCAGGTTTCCTTTGCCACATCGCCCGAATCGGGGACGGTTTTCAAAGCGGTTCTTCACAATCTGCCTCTGGAAGAAAAGCCGATGCCCGCAAGTCCACCTGCTTCACTGAAAAAAGAACCGCGCACCCTTCACATTTTGGTTGCGGAAGACAACCCCGTAAATCAAAAACTGATGCGTCGACTGATCGAGCGACAGGGGCACACGGTTGTGGTTGCCGATACCGGAAAAGCCGCTCTGGAGGCTTTGGCGCGGGAAGCATTTGACCTGGTCCTGATGGATTGCCAGATGCCCGAAATGGACGGTTTTGAGGCCACAAGGGCAATCCGGAAATCCAGGCCGGCCCAAAACTCAGATGTTCCCATCGTGGCCATGACCGGCGATACGGGAGAAGAGGGCCGCAAGGCGTGTCTGGCGGCCGGGATGAATGACCATGTGCCCAAACCGGTGGGAAAAGAAGTGTTGGCTGAGGTGTTGGCACGGTTTAATCCGCGTTGGGCCAAAAGCGCTTAGCAAACCATAGGGCAGTTAGGATATTGTTTTGTTTCAAATTTAACTATTCTTGATCGCTTCGACGCAATCTCCCGTAGTCGATTCGTCTCCCGGCAATCGCAATGTCTGTTGGGCAGGCAGTTCAACGAATACGGAATCAACGTTTCTGAGGCCACGGGGCAGTATTTTGCCGCGCTGGGCACGCTTGCCGATAAAATTGCTGAAGTTGGAAGCGGTCAGTTTAAAATGACGACGACCGGAGAATAATGTCAGCAGGCCGTCTTCAGGCAGCAGGAACAAATGCTTGATAAAATCCGTGCCGGCCTTAAAATCCTTTGTCAGCACATTGATTATTTTATTCCCCTTGCCCTTGGCCAGCTCAGGCAAATCTTTTATGGGAAACGCCAGCATGCGGCCTTCGTTTGTAATGGAGACCACATAAGTTCCGGCCATATTGACGGTAATGTGAATGGGCGCCAGCGGCAAGGCGCCGGCCGACAAACTGATGAGAACCTTTCCCTTTTGGTTCCGGGTGTTTAAGTTTTCCAGCTCGGTTACAAACCCATACCCGGCTGTACTGGCAACCAGAAGCTTTTGCTTTGGCGCGCCCATTAGCGCTGCGATAAACTGGGACTGGGCAGGATTCTTGAAATAACCGGTCAGTGGTGTTCCATGACTGCGTGCAGACGGCATATCATTAACAGGTGTTGCATAGACCCTGCCGGTGGTATCCAGGAACATGGCCGACTGGTTGCTCCGACCCTTAGCGGCAACAAGGAAGCCGTCACCGGATTTGTAGTTCAAATCCTCGGGCTTGACATCATGGCCTTTGGCCATCCGGATCCAACCCTGACGAGACAGAATTACGGTGACCGGTTCCACCGGCCCCCTGTCGATGGCGGCAATAACCTTTGCCTCCTCACGTACCACGATCTTTGTTCGGCGAGGGTTGCCAAAAGCCCTGGCATCAGCCTGGAGTTCTTTTTTGACAAGTGTTTTGAGCCGGGTTTCTGAATTTAAAATCTTTTCAATTGCACGGCGTTCTTCTTCCAGCGCGTCGTGTTCGGTCCTGATTTTGGCCTCTTCCAATTTAGCCAGATTTCGTAATCTTAAGGACAAAATGGCTTCGGCCTGACTATCGGAAAGATTGAATTCTTTTATCAGTAAGGGCTTTGGTTCATCGTTTTGACGGATGATCTGAATCACCCGGTCCAGGTTTAGATAGGCGATTAACAGACCTTCCAGGATATGCAGGCGGTCCAATACCTGTGCCAGGCGGTGGGAAAGTCGCAGTCGGACCGTTTCGATGCGAAACGTCAGCCATTCGGTGAGGAGTTCTAAAAGCCCCTTTACCTTGGGCTTGCGGTCGAGGCCGATCATATTCAGATTCACGCGGCTTGTGCGCTCAAGATCCGTTGTGGCAAACAGATGCAGCATCAGCGCTTCGCGGTCCACACGGTTGGAAGTGAGCGTAATGACAATCCGAACCGGGTCCTCGTGATCAGATTCATCCCGGATATCCGTCACCATGGGCAGCTTCTTCGCTTCCATCTGGGCCGCAATCTGCTCGATGATCTTTGCCGGCGACACCTGGTGAGGCATTTCAGATATAACGATGTCCCCGTTTTCAGTATTCCAAAGGGCACGCAGCCGGATGGTTCCATGTCCGGTCCGGTAGATCTCCACAATATCTTTTCGTGAAGAAATAATTTCCGCGCCTCCCGGATAATCCGGGCATTGAATATATTCGCACAATTCCTCGACCGATGCCTTGGGTTGGTTCAGCAGGTGGATACAGGCATCTACCACCTCGTGGATATTGTGCGGCGGAATGTCGGTCGCCATACCCACGGCAATTCCCATGGTTCCGTTTAAGATAATATTCGGCAACCTTGCCGGCAGTGTGCCCGGCTCTCTGAGTGTGCCGTCAAAATTAGGGACCCATTCCACCGTGCCCATGTTCACTTCAGAGAGAAATATCTCGGCAAAGGCCGACAGTTTG
The DNA here is from genome assembly GCA_963662465.1 of Desulfatiglandales bacterium. GTDB lineage: Bacteria > Desulfobacterota > DSM-4660 > Desulfatiglandales > Desulfatiglandaceae > NaphS2. Next base: position 3,943,615 of record OY759599.1, on the reverse strand, counting down.
CCTTCGGTATAGCGCATCGCGGCAAACGATTTGGGGTCATCGACGCATCCCCAATTGCCCTGCCCGTCAACCAAAGGGTACCGATATGAAAACGATTGCGCCATCAGCACCATGGCCTCATAGCAGGCTGAATCCCCATGGGGATGAAATTTGCCAAGCACATCGCCAACGGTGCGGGCTGATTTTTTATATTTAGCCGTACTCTTGAGGCCCAGTTCGCTCATGGCATACAGAACCCGCCGCTGAACAGGTTTCAAACCGTCACCGATAAACGGCAGGGCCCGGTTCATGATCACTGACATGGCATAATTCAGGTAGGCCTTTTCAGAGTATTCATGAATTAGCATCACTTCAGATCCGTTTTGTAGATTTTCACTCATATGTCCACCAGGTTTCCTTTTTCTTCCAGCCACTCTTTGCGGGCGCCGGCGTTCTTTTTGCCCAGCATCATATCCATCACGGCATACAAATGTTCCGTATTCTCTTCATCAATGGTCAGCTTGACCAGCCGCCGGGTATCCGGGTCCATGGTGGTCTCGCGCAACTGTCCCGGATTCATTTCTCCTAAGCCTTTGAATCGCTGAACAGTTGATTTCCGGTTCTTTTTTTCAGCTTTTTTCATAATGATGTCTTTTTCGATTTCATCCAGGGCATAATACACCTCTTTACCAATATCGATTCGATAGAGCGGCGGCAGCGCCACATACACGTAACCGGCTGTTACCAGCGGCTTGAAGTGTTTTAGAAAAAGCGCGCATAGCAATGTGGCGATATGAAGCCCGTCGGAGTCCGCATCGGTCATGATAATGTTTTTTCCGTAACGAAGCCCCCTGATATCGGACGAGCCGGGATCAACCCCAATGGCAACGGCGATATCGTGAACCTCTTTTGAGGATAAAATCGATTCGGATTCTATCTCCCAGGTATTCAGGATTTTTCCGCGCAGCGGCAGGATGGCCTGGGTATTTCGGTTTCTGGCCTGCTTGGCGGATCCGCCGGCTGAATCGCCCTCCACCAGAAAAAGTTCGCACTGCTCAAATTCCTGGCTGATGCAGTCGGACAATTTGCCCGGCAGCGTGGGGCCGCTGGTGGCCTTCTTGCGCACCACCTTCTTATCGCTCTTGATCCGCCGACGGGCCGAGTCAATGGCAATTTCGGCAATCTGCTCTCCGATTTCCGGATGGTTGTTCAGCCAGAAGGTAAAGGCGTCCTTGACCGTTGACGCAACAAACGTTGCGCACTGACGAGATGAGAGCCGTTCCTTGGTTTGGCCGGAAAATCGGGGTTCCGTCATCTTCACCGACAGAACGTAAGAACATTTTTCCCATACATCATCCGGGGACAGCTTGATCCCTCTCGGCAGAAGCTTGCGCAGGTCGCAAAAATCCCTGAGCGCGGTCAAAAGCCCCTGCCTGAAACCATTGACATGGGTGCCGCCCTGCGGCGTTGGGATCAGGTTGACATAGCTTTCGCAGACCGCCTCTCCCCCATTGGACAACCAGACCGAAGACCACGAAACCTGCTCATCCCGGCCTTCGAATATGCCGCCAAAAGGGGGTTCCGGTACCATTTCATATCCGTTAAGGCTTTGGACGAGATATTCGTCCAGCCCGGTCTTAAAATGCCAGGTCTCGGTTTCATTGGATATTTTATCTTCAAACTTCACCATCAGCCCCGGGCAAAGGACCGCCTTGGCCTTCAGGTTGTGTCTCAGCTTGGGAATTGAATAGGTGATGGTATCAAAATACCGTGGATCGGGCCAGAACCTGATTTTAGTGCCGGTTCGCCGTTGGCCGACACTTCCGGTCATTTCCAGATCCCGTACCTTGTTTCCACCCTCAAAAGCAATTTCGTATTGCCGGCCATCCCGATAGATTTCGACTTCAAGCCGTTTTGAAAGCGCGTTGACCACCGATACGCCCACACCGTGCAAACCGCCGGAAAATTGATAATCCTTATTTGAAAATTTGGCGCCGGCATGCAGCCGGGTCATAATGACCTCGACGCCTGAAACTTTTTCCGTGGGGTGCATGTCCACCGGCATTCCGCGCCCGTTGTCCGCGACCTGAACCGAGCCGTCTTCAAACAGGATCACATCGATACGCGTGGCATAACCGGAAATGGCCTCATCAGTGCTGTTGTCAATAACTTCCTGAGCCAGATGGTTTGGCCGCTGGGTGTCCGTATACATTCCCGGGCGGCGTCTTACCGGATCCAGGCCTTCTAAAACCTCGACGGATGAGGCGGTATATTGTAAATTCCTTACCTGACCGTTTTTGAATAATTGTCCGTTATTTAGCAATTTTTTCACCTATGTGGGAGATCAGATCTTTATTACCGCAGTAAAAACATTCTATCGTCTAATTAAGCTATAGATGTTTTTCAGGGGATTGCCTTACAATCAGATTTATGAAATCGGTCGTACGGACTCAGCTGAAGTGATTGGATCACATATCAGCAATGGACATAAACCATATCAACATGAAACTCAATGTGAACTTTGATGTAAACGAAAATTTTCCGGCTTATTTATTCTGAGATTTTCAAGATCGAGATTATGCTTTACGGCGGGAAAGGCATCCTGCCCGAGCCTGGCACGGTTCATAACATGATACCATGCATCTGGGAATTCTATCCTGAGTGGTCTCGACATGGTTTGCACGTCTATCATCAGACCATGAAAGATAAGTCAATCAAAGACTTGAACCGCCCTTTATGTCCACTTTACCCTTGACACACAAGGCGAAATCCCGTACGTTCCGGTCCCAAAAAAGCGAGTTCTTATAACCGAAGCACGGGCACGAAGTCCGACTCGTAAAAGCCGAACACAATCCATACAAACGCCACGAAGGCGTCATGATCTTGAAGCCATTCATGAGGGAAGGGGTCATGTCCTTGCCGGTGACTTTTGTTTCCACGATCAGTCGGGATGTCGACTCGCTGCTCATAAAAAAGTTCCAATTTTATGCTCTCCCCCATTGGGAAGGAGATTGAGGGGGATTTCATCAATTCTGCACCAGCCCGCCGTTTTCCAACACCGGCATGAAGCCGCATGGCGGTTCAGACTGATAGAGAATCAACAACCGCTTTCTGAAGAAAGGAACTGAAAATCGATTAAATTACGTCAGATAGGAGGTTGGTATGAAACGTATTCGTTTGCTTTGTGCTTTACTGTTCTGCATTATGCTTTTGATTGGGACATCCGCGTTCGCCGCCGGGCCGCAACCGTGGATGGGCGCGGCTGACGCCGCTTTGCAACGGGCGTTTTCGGAAATAGGCGCCACAAAAGGTCAGGACGGCCTGCTGCTCCTGACCAATGCAGGTTACGGAATGGTGGACGGCCGGAGCACCGAGCAGTTCATCGATTTGGGACAAAAGGATGTCGGATGCAGCATAGGTTCACGGAACCTGATGCTCATCCACGGCTCAATTCTCGATCCGCTCTGGTTTTCTTTGTATCGAAAGGGCTCGAATAAAATTGTCTTCGTCAAATGGACCGGCTCCGGGTTCGAGCAGCAAATTCTGGACGGCACGCCGGATAAGATCCTGACGCCGGAAGGCTGGAAACAGGCCGCTTCCGGTCTGATCGGTCCTAACACCTTTTCCGTGGTCAGCTTCAGTCTGGCCTGGGCTGTCAATCCGCCCTGGACGCTCTTGCTGTCCGCCGCCTTTCACGACCATTTCTGCCCCGGCGTCAACGCCGGCTATATCGTCGGTCAGTACGTTATGGATAAATTGCCTCTGGGCCCCGGCGACAAATACGTCTTTTCCAGCGCTCCGGCCAAATGCTGGGCGGACGCCCTGCAGGTCATGTTCAACGCCACTCCCGGCAAGTCAGCTGGCTATTCAATGGCCATTAGCGAGAAAAAGCTAAAAGAGTACAGCGCCGACGGCGTCGATCCCATGACCGTGGCCATGCGCATCAATCAGAAGAAGGATTCATGTACCGGCTTGGTGCTCGGCTTTGACTGGAACAAAGCCTATGACGCCACCGGCGTCAAGGCCGACGAGTTTTATTGCAAAGGCGGTCCGTCCAACCCCATGTTCTGGGTGGCCCGAGTGAAAATGGCTCGAACGCTGGCCGGCATGCCAAGAGAAAAGCTCCTGGGCTACATCGTGGAGCTGAAATCGTTTTCCGGCCCCGCCAAACTGGCTAATCAGATCGGAGGGGGCGACCCGTACCAAATGGTCATGAAGTAGGACTTCCGACTACAGCGAACCCGGAAAAGGGGCCACTTTTAAGATTTTTATTCCCCGGCATCGCGGAGACAACACCCGGGAAAACTCGACGCGATTTGAGGAGACCCTAAGGGGGAATGGGGAATTGATCCTGCTGGTGGAGGATGATTCGGGTATCCTGAAAATGGCACGGATGATGCTGGAAAGGCTCGGGTATGCAGTACTCACGGCAAACAGCCCGTATGAGGCCATGGAGATGGCCCGGGAACACACCGGCACGATTCACTTGCTCATGACCGATGTGGTAATGCCCCAGATGAACGGAAAGGACCTGGCTGAACAGGTCCTGAAGATTCGGTCGGAAACCAGAACGCTTTTCATGTCCGGCTATACTGTCAATGCCATTGCCCACCACGGCATTCTGGATGAAGACGTTCATTTCATCGAAAAACCCTTTATGGCGGATAGACTGGCCCGGAAGCTAAGGGAAGTTTTGGATGGGGTGAGAAGCTGATTAAACGGTATTAAGCATAGTATGTCGGAATTTCGTCGACATACTATGTCCGAAAATGGTATCCTCGGTTAACTGAATTTTGTTCGGTCCCTCCATAATATATCCGGGCCCATTGGGATGATTGAGAATATCCGAAATAAAATAGAATACGAGGAGTTTGATTATCAGACGCTTCTGGTTTGCCTGAAGGATTATGCTCGTCCGAGGGACAAGATTTCTTCCCTTCTTGGGAAAGGTTCTATCATTAGAATTAAAAAGGGTCTTTACATCTTTGGCCATGAGTACCGCCAAAGATCCTTTTCTCGGGAGATTCTTGCCAATCTCATCTATGGTCCATCTTACATATCTCTCGATTTTGCATTACAGTATTATGGTCTGATCCCGGAGCGTGTGGAAGCGGTAACTTCTGTAACCACCGGTCGTTCCCGAAGGTTTTTTACACCGATTGGGCTTTTCACCTATCGCCGGATTCCTTTGGCGGCTTTCCGTACGGGGATGGACCGGGTTGAAATCGGTGGCGGCCGCGCCTTTTTAATTGCCACACCGGAAAAAGCGTTGGCGGATAAGCTTTATGACAGCCGAGGGGTTGGCATTCAAACGAAAGCTGAACTCTGTGGCTATCTTGAAGACAATCTCAGAATTGATTTAGCCGCTTTGAGAGACCTGAACGCCATAAGTCTTGATGCAATGGCCCGCCGTTATCGATCCCGAAAAATCAGATTACTGAGTGATTTGGTCAAAAGTGTCGCTCAGAAAGAAGAAAAGGACGTCTTCCATGCATGAAGCCATTAACGCCATGCTTTCCAGGTACGAATGCCGAGAGCATTATGATTATATGAATGCGCTGCGGGAAATCCTTCAGGAAATAGCGCTTCTTGGGCTTTGGCGGGGCAAGTTTTTTGATAAAGCCGCCTTTTATGGCGGAACCGCCTTACGGATTCTCTACGGGCTGGATCGGTTTTCGGAAGACATGGATTTCTCTTTACTGGAACCGTTTGGCGCCTTTGATTTCACCGGCTATGCTGCTTTTCTGAGGAAAGAGACCGAAGGGTTCGGCTTTGATGTCCGGTTTGAAAAGGTTCAAAAAACAACCACATCACCCATACAGTCGGCTTTTCTGAAGGGTAATACCCGAACACAACTCATGGTAATCGAAGCAAATGATGAGATTGTTAAAACCATCCCAAAGGGACAGATGTTGAAAATCAAGCTGGAGGTGGATACCGATCCGCCGTCTGGTTTTGAAACGCAGACCCGCTATCTCTTGCGGCCCATTCCTTTCGCTGTGCGCGTCTTTTCACTGCCGGATCTGTTTGCCGGTAAAATGCACGCCATTCTGTGCCGAAGATGGAAAAACAGGGTAAAAGGGCGTGATTGGTATGATTTTGTCTGGTATGCTGCCAATCATCCTGAGTTACATCTACGCCATCTTGAGCAGCGAATGCGACAAACCGGGGATTGGAAGAATGATGCTCCCTTAACGTCAAGTGAATTGCTGGATTTGTTATCTGAAACCATAAATAAATTGGATGTTGATCAGGCTGGAAGAGAGGTCGCGCCTTTTGTCAAAAACCCTGAAAACTTAGCCCTTTGGTCCCGTGCGTTTTTCCGGGATGTTGCACTGAAGATCATCTGTGTATAGGGGGGGATTTTTGAAGATCATCGTTATTATGGGGGTTTCCGGATGCGGCAAGACCACCATCGGCAGGCGGGTGGCCAATGCGCTTCAGGTCCCTTTTCTGGATGGGGATGATTTTCATTCACCGGCCAGTATTTTAAAAATGAAAAATGGCATTCCCTTGACGGATGACGATAGAACACCGTGGCTCAAAAGGGTGGCGGAAAAAATGGTTGAAATGGCAGGGCAGGGGGGCGGCGTGGTGGCCTGTTCGGCCCTTAAGGAACAATACCGTCATGTTCTTTTGGGCTATTCAGCTTTTCCGGTGCTGCTGGTGTACCTCAAGGGAACGCGGGATACTCTTTACTGGCGGCTGCAGCAGCGGAAAAACCATTTTCTGTCCCCTGAATTACTGAACAGTCAGCTGAAAACATTGGAAGAACCCGACGTTGCGTTGACCCTCTCCATTGAACTTTCCCCCGATATCCTCTGCAAAAAGATCGTTCATCACCTTTCAGGCGTCAGATACGGTTTCGAAGTTTGAGTTCCGTGGGGTGAGGTGAGAGAAGGAAGGGCAGATAGAAAGGTAGGAACCCACTATGGATGTGTATGTTGCCCGACAACCGAATGAATTCCACCGAAATTATCTGTTTTTTATCCAGACCACCTGATAAGGCGAAAGTTTCAGGGAAAGGATGCCGCGATTCGCGGAAAGAGATTGTTTTGAAAGGATGTCCTGCCAGGAAACGGCGGTCAACCCCTGCGTGGACATGTCCACTGTGATCTGCTGTTCCCGAGGGGTGATATTGGTGATGCAGAGGATCTGTTCTTTCTTGTCAATACTGGTTCGCACCAGGGCAAAGACGTCGTCGGAGAGGTAAAGGATGCGTTGGGCGGCATTGGGATGAAATGCTTTTTCCCGGGTTCTCCCGGCGACCATATCGCCGAACCCAAAGGCGATTTTATGGGTGGACGTATCGGGGTCGTCAAGGGTCTGATATAGGCTTTTTCGGTCAAAGGTTCGTCGGCTGATGCTTCGGGTCTCTCCTTCATCCAGGACTGCATCGGCATCGTTTTTGGAGCCGAAAAGACCATGCAGATAGATTCCCGGTACCCCCATCATGGCAAGCGCTATGGATCTGGAGGCCAGGAACCGCTTGATTTTGAAGTCCATGGTTTCATCGCAGTCGTCCCGGTTCAGGGCGCTGTACCAGGTGGTGTTCAATTCATAGGGACTCGTGGTACCGTCCCCGTTATCCTTGAAAGAGATGAATCCGCCATGTTCCACCACCCGCAGGGCCATCATCTCGATCTCTTCATCCGTGAGAATGTTTTTGGCGCCCAAGACGCCTATGCCGTCATGGGAGTCCAGGATGTTGAAGTAGGTGGCAGCGTCGGATATTCGGTCAAGGTCCATGGCCCATTTTGTCAAGGCGGCCGATGATTCGGTTTGAAAGGTGTGCAACACCAGGGGAGGCAGGGCAAAATTGTACACCATCTGGGCTTCGTCATGGCCATTGCCGAAATACTGAATATTCTCTTCATGGGGGACATTGGTTTCGGAAACCAGGGCCACGTGGGGCGCTACCGCATCCAGGATGTCTCGAAACAACTTGATGACCGTGTGGGTTTGCTCCAAATGCGCGCAGGTGGTCCCCAGTTCCTGCCAGAGGTAGGTAATGGCATCCAGACGGATGAGATCGGCGCCGCGTCGTACATAGAGCAGCAGGATCTGCGCCATTTTGAGCAATACTTCGGGATTCTTGAAGTTAAGGTCAATCTGGTCCCGGCTGAAGGTGGTCCACACGGAGCGCGTTCCGTTCAGGGTGCTGAAGGTGGAGAGAAGTTCGGATGTGCGCGGACGGAGAATCAGGCTCAGATATTCCTCTGAAATGGCTGTTTTGGTGGAGAAAACGGTGAAAAAATCCTGGAACCTGGGGTTTCCGTCCAGAAATTCCTGAAACCACCGGCTTTTGGCGGAAATATGGTTGAAAACCCCGTCAAACATCAATTTTGTGGAAGATTTCAGTTTTAGAATGTCTTCCCAGGTCCCTAACCTGGGATCCACTTCTTCAAAATCCGTGACGGAAAATCCTCGATCCGAGGAATAGGGAAAAAAAGGAAGGATGTGCAGGGTGTTGATGGCCTCTTTTAAATATTTTGTAAAATCCGCCAGAATTTCAAGGGGCTTCCGACGGCGCCCCTGAATCAGGTCGCCATAGGTAATGAGAATAACGTCTTTTTCCGTAAACCGCTCATTCGCATTAAAGGTCTTTTCCATGTGAATCATGTGGGGGGTCTTGTAGGCGTAATAGACCTTCATGATTCTCTCAAGTTCCGCATAGCACACACCGGTGGCTTGTTCGCCGTATAGAAATGCCAGTTTGTTCAGGATCTTTTTCTTGAATTGGGTAGGGATTTTAAATATTTCTCGATTGTAATCCGGTTCTAAAAGATGAAATTCGGAAGGATTATCCATTTTTTTATCAGCCCTGGTCAAAGCTCAGAATGGCGGATGCAACATCGTCAAAGCATTTAAATACTTTGTCCAGATGGGTCATTTTAAGGAGATTGAGGATAAAGGGCGATGGGGCTGCCAGACGGACGTCCCCGTGGTTGGCGCGGGTGGCGGCGATGCGGGAAACCAGTGCCCCAAGTCCGCTGGAATCCATGAAATCCGTTTTTTCCATATCAATGACCAGGCGCGTTTTTCCCTGGTCCACGAGGTCATTGATCATTTTTCTGAAATCGTCCGAAATGTTTGCCGCCAGCCTGTCGGGACCCTCTACGATAACCACTTTTCCATTCGGTGTTTCAGATGTAACGAACGCCATTAAGGGATAACCTCCATGAATGGTTTGCAATAGCCCGGAACGCTATTTGTTATTGGGCTGGGATTGGGGAACACAATCCGAAGTATCGCCGCCCAGTTTCGCAAGACCGTGACTGAGGGCCGGCAATACCACCGAAAGATTTTCCATGGCGCCTTTGGGACTCCCCGGAAGGTTGATGATGAGACAATTTTTCCGAACCCCCACCACTGCCCTTGAAATCATGGCATGGGGGGTTTTTTTAAGGCTTTCCGCCCGCATGGCCTCGGCCATGCCGGGCACCGGAAAATCGATCACCTTTTCCATGGCCTGAGGCGTCACGTCGTTGGGGCTCAGGCCGGTGCCCCCTGATGTGACGATCAGGGCAAGGCTGTGCTCATCCACCCAGGTTATGAGGGTATCAGCGATTTCTTGAAGTTGGTCCGGAATGATATGTTTTCGAATCACCGCAAATCCTTGATCCTCCAGCATGCGCCGGACCGCTTCGCCACTCTCATCATTTCGGAGGCCTGCCGCCCCTTTGGTGCTGATGGTGAGAACACCTGCCCTGATCTTATTTTCCATTATTGCGCCCTTACTCTTCAACCTGAGACGCGGCAATCACCTTTTCCGCCAGCTGGGCCGGCAGTTCCTCGTAATGGGAATGCTCCATCACGAATGTTCCTCTTCCCCCGGTAATGGAATTGAGGTCCAAGGCGTATCTCAACACTTCGGACATGGGAACCTGTGCTTTGATCACCTGGTATTTCCCTTTGGCGTCCATGCCCAGCACCTTGCCGCGCCGGCTGTTGAGATCACCCATAACGTCGCCCATGAACTCCTCGGGGACGGTTATTTCCATTTTTTTGATGGGTTCAAGGAGGGTGGGATTAGCTTGCTGCATGGCTTTTTTAAGACACATGCGGGCCGCGATTTTGAAGGCCATCTCCGAGGAGTCCACATCATGGGACTTGCCGTCGTAAAACCTGACCTTCAGGTCCACCACCGGGTAACCGGCTAAGGCGCCGCTGTCTAAAGATTCCACAAGGCCTTTTTCAACGGCGGGCACAAAATTTCGGGGCACGTTCATGCCGGTCAAATCTTCCATGAACTCAAAGCCTGAGTCCAGTTTCAGCGGCATGACGTCGAAATGGACTTCCGCAAATTGTCCCCTGCCGCCCGACTGTTTTTTATGACGGTAGACAACCCCTTTGGCGGATTTTTTGATGGTCTCCCGGTAGGGCACTTTCACCGGATTCAGGTTTACTTCCACACCGAATTTTCGATTTAATTTTTCGCAGGCAATTTCCAGGTGGATCTGTCCCGTGCCGGACAGGATCACTTCGCCCGTGGCCTGATCCCTGCCCAGTTTGAGGGTGGGGTCCTCTTCCAGGAGCTTGGCAAACGAGGTGAATACCTTGTCCTCGCTTCCCTTGACCTTGGCCTCCACCGCGTATGAGATAACCGATGGCAATCCTTCGATGGGTTTGTAAATGATGGGTTCTCCCGCCGAACAAAGGGTATCTCCGGTGACGGTTTCCTTAAGTTTGGCCATGGCAACAATGTCTCCGGGGCCGACCGTTTCAATGGCTTGCTGTTTCTTTCCTTCCAGGATCAGGAGTTGACCGATTTTTTCCTTAACGTCTTTATTGGCGTTGTACACTGTGGAATCCGAGGAAAGCGTGCCCGAGAAAACCCTTGCCAGGGTTAGTTTTCCCGCAAATGGATCTGCAACGGTTTTAAAAACAAGCGCTGAAAAAGGAGCATCGACGGAGGGCGCCCTTTCCGTTTCTTCGTCGCTGTCCGGGAGTGTCCCCTTTTTGGGTTTTCTTTCGAGAGGTGAGGGAAGACCTTCCACAATGAGGTCCATCAGTTGCGCAACGCCCATATTGAGTACCGCGGATCCACACAAAACGGGTGTGAGCAATCCGGATTTAATCCCCTGCATCAGGGTCTTTTCAATTTCTTTATCGGACAGTTCTTCGCCTTCCAAGTACTTTTCCATGAGATCGTCATCGATTTCCACCACGTTTTCAATCATCATTTCGCGCCACTCATCGGCCGTATCTTTCATGTCTTCCGGAATGTCGGCAGTTTCAAAGGCGCCGCTGCCGTCCTTGCTGTAAATATAGGCTTTTTGTTTGATGAGGTCTACAACGCCCGAAAAACGGTCTTCTTCGCCGATGGGAATGACCACGGGAGTGGCTTTGATCTCAAAGGTTTGGCTGAGCTCATCCACCACCTGAAAAAAATCCGCCCGCTCACGATCCATTCTATTGATAAAAACAATCTTTGGGAGTTCCTGTTCATCGGCAAAGGTCCATACCTTTTCCGTACCGACTTTTACGCCTGCCGTGGCGTCAATTACCACCACCGAACCATCAGCGGCCTGCAAGGAAAATTTGGCATCGGAAAGGAAATTATCATCACCCGGCGTATCGATGATATTGATGGTGTGTTTTTTCCAGGTGCAGTGGTGAAATGCGGTGGTCAGGGTGGATTTCCGTTTGATTTCTTCCGGTTCAACATCAAGGTTGGAAGCGCCGTCATCTACTTTGCAAAGCCGGGTTGTGGCTTTTCCGTTAAACAGCATTGCTTCCGCCAGAGATGTTTTCCCTGAGCCCCCATGCGCTATGAGAGCAGCATTTCTCAATTGTTCAGCCTTTTTTTCCATTTAGAACCCTCTCCTGATCAATTTCATTGCATGTATGGTTTGGTTTTATTACGATTACAGATAGCCGCTTGCTCGGACCTCATCACTTTTCACCTTTTTTCATTTTGTGGCGCGCTTACAACGGGGTGAGCGATTAAGACGGCGCCCACAACCCCAAGCAAAAGAAGGGCAAATAACCAAGATAAAAGAATTACATCAACCGGCAAAATAAAGTCAAGTCAAGAATTCCGGTACATTTTTTTTAATTGCCAATCTTGGGAAATGTGTTATTCTTTAAGATTGTGAAATCAGGGCCTCGATAAAAAGAATCGTTTGGGGGGGATCCACCTTGTTGCTGGAAGAGGCTAAAACGCTTTTTTTGACATACCTTCGGGATGAAAAAGGGTGTTCGGAACATACGGAGAGGAATTATCGGGTTGATCTGACTCAGTTTTCGTCGTTTTTGACGACTGAAAGCGCCCGGTTCCGGAAAGAAAAACAGGGTGATCTTCACGTTGAAAGGATTGATGGTCCCGCCATAAGAGAATACGTGGGGAGCCTTTATGGGAATCTTAAACGCTCAACCATCGCCCGTAAACTCTCCGCTGTACGATCGTTGTTTCTTTTCCTGGAAAGAGAGGCGTTTATCAAAATTAATCCGGCTGTGGGGGTACAAAGCCCAAAATTGGGAAAATATATCCCCAACTACCTCCCGGTGGATGATGTTTTCAGGTTGATGGCATTGCCTGACCGGGAAAAACCGTTGGGTTTGAGGGATCTGGCTATTTTAGAAGTCCTTTATTCCTGTGGCATCAGGGTTGCTGAGCTGGCGGGGATGAATGTCTCCAGTATTGATTGCGATCAACGTCTCGTGAAAGTGATGGGGAAAGGCAGCCAAGAGCGGTTTGTGCCCATTGGAAGGCAGGCATTGAAGGCTGTTGCGGCGTACCTGGCGGATACCGGTGCGTTTCGAAAAAAAAAATCAGCGGCGGGGCGGGGCGACCCGCTCTTTATGAATTTTCGAGGGGGACGTTTGACAACCCGGAGCATTGGAAGAATTGTCAAACGGTATGTAAGATTGGCGGGTTTGACGGAAGAGATCAGCCCGCATAGTATGCGGCACACTTTTGCCACCCATTTGCTGGATGGCGGCGCGGACCTTCGTTCCGTCCAGGAACTTCTAGGCCATAAAAGTCTTGCTGCGACGCAGAAATATACCCATGTGAGCCTTGACCGGCTTATGGAAGTTTACGATAAGGCCCATCCGCGCAGTGGTTGACGCCGAATGGGACCTTTTTTTCAATTCAGGATTTTATGAATGTAGAGGATAGATGAATGAGAGATGATGGGTGGGGGAAAATAAGGGCAACGACCGTCTTGGCCGTCAGGAAAAACGGTAGATGCGTCATGGGGGGAGACGGCCAGGTAACCCTTGGCGATACCATCATGAAACATAAGGCCTCAAAAGTTCGCCTCATGTACCAGGATATGGTGCTGGTGGGATTTGCGGGGGCTGCGGCGGATGCGTTTAACCTGTTTGAGCGGTTGGAAGCAAAACTTGAAAGCTACGGTGGAAACCTGGTCAGGGCCGCGGTGGAATTGGCAAAGGATTGGAGAACGGACAAGATACTTCGCAAATTGGAAGCGCTGCTGTTGGCGGCGGATCAAGAGCATATGCTGATCATATCCGGAACCGGGGATATTATCGAACCGGATATGAGTGTGGCGGCTATCGGTTCAGGTGGGCCCTACGCTCAGGCGGCAGCCCAGGCCTTGGTTGTGCATTCGGATCTGGAAGCGGACGCCATTGTTCAGGAGTCGCTTAAAATTGCCTCATCCATATGTTTGTATACCAACGACCATATCACGGTTTTAGAGTTGGAACCGTGATATCGTCCGGAAACGGGGTTTGGGCCAGGTGTATTTTAGTAGAGGATATTATTGATGTTTGATCATGAGGTAAGTATGGAAAAGGCTGCGGAAGAAGAGATTGTGTTCCAAAAGGTCCTGACGCCCAGAGAGATTGTGTGTGAATTGGACAAATATATCATCGGACAGGATCGGGCCAAACGTTCGGTGGCCATTGCACTCAGGAATCGGTGGCGGCGGCAGCAGGTGGCGCCGGAACTGAGAGATGAAATCGCGCCGAAAAACATTATCATGATGGGACCCACCGGCGTCGGCAAGACCGAGATTGCCAGACGTCTGGCGCGGCTTGCCAATTCGCCGTTTCTAAAAGTGGAAGCTACCAAGTTTACTGAGGTGGGGTATGTGGGTCGAGACGTGGAGTCCATGATCAGGGACCTGACGGAGCTGGCTGTTAATATGGCCAAGAAAGATGAACAGGAGCTTGTCGAATCCAAGGCTGAGGAGCTGGCCGAGGAACGCTTGCTGGACATCCTGCTGCCCAAAAAGAGCGAAGAGACCCAGGAAGAGGAAGAGGGTGAGAAAGAGCGGATTTTGGAGGTGGTCAAGTCGGACAGGGAGGGTATTCCTTCCACTCGCGAAAAATTGCGGCGCATGCTGAGAAGCGGAAAACTGGACAAACGTTATGTGGATCTGGAGGTGACCGGGAACAACATGCCCATGGTGGAGATTTTTTCCAGCGCCGGCATGGAAGAGATGGAGTTCAACGTCAAGGAAATTTTCGGCAACATGTTTCCCGCCAAGAAAAAGAAACGGCGGGTCCAGATTCCGGAGGCCATGGAGATTCTGTTCCAGGAGGAATCCCAACGCCTGATCGATATGGATAAGGTGGTGGAAAAAGCGGTTCGCATTACGGAGCAAAACGGCATCATTTTCTTGGACGAGCTGGACAAGGTGGCCGGGAGCGATTCGTCCTATGGTCCCGATGTTTCCCGAGAGGGTGTGCAAAGAGATCTGTTGCCCATCGTAGAGGGATCTACTGTGGCCACCAAATACGGCATGGTCAAGACGGACCATGTTCTGTTCATTGCGGCAGGCGCTTTTAATGTGAGCAAACCATCGGACTTGCTGCCTGAACTCCAGGGGCGATTTCCCATTCGGGTGGAACTGGATTCCCTGACTATGGAAGATTTTCTGCGCATTCTGATTGAACCGAAAAACGCCCTGATTACCCAGTATAAAGCCCTGTTGGCCACGGAAGGGATTGATTTGATTTTTGAGGATTCCGCTGTTTCGGCAATTGCTGAAATGGCCAGCAAGGTGAATGACAGAATGGAGAATATCGGTGCTCGCAGGCTCCATACGGTCATGGAAAAGCTGGTGGATGAAATTTCTTTTGATGCGCCGGATATGACTGAAAAGACCGTTACCATCGACGAGGCCTATGTGGTGGGAAAACTGGAAGATATTCTGGAAGACGAAAACTTGAGCCGGTATATTCTATGATCAGCTATAAAGACAGGGCCAAGGTCCTGATCGAAGCACTTCCCTATATCAGGAGATTTAACGGGGCCACCATTGTCATCAAATACGGGGGGCACGCCATGGTGGATGAGCAGTTAAAACAGGAATTTGCCCTGGACGTTATTCTACTGAAGTACGTGGGGATGAATCCCGTGGTGGTTCATGGGGGAGGACCGCAGATCGGCGATTTTCTCAAACGCTTGTCTATCAAGTCCGAATTCGTCGATGGCATGCGGGTGACGGATCGGCAGACCATGGATGTGGTGGAAATGGTGCTGGTGGGGAAAGTGAACAAGGAAATTGTGAGCCTGATCAACCAAAACGGCGGTATCGCCGTGGGTCTTTCGGGTAAGGATGGGAACCTTATTTCCGCCGGAAAATTGAAATACATGAGAACCGGAGGGGAAGATCAGGCCCCTGAAATTATCGATATGGGCATGGTGGGAGAGATTACATCCGTGGATACGAGCATTCTTTTGAACCTCATGTCAAAGGAATTTATCCCGGTTATCGCGCCCGTGGGGTTCGGGTCCAGCGGGGAGACCTACAACATCAATGCGGATCTGGTTGCGGGTAAGGTGGCGTCGGCCCTGGGGGCACGGAAACTGGTTCTCCTCACGGACACGGCAGGGGTGCTGGGCCAACAGGGAGACCTGATTTCCACCCTGAAGATGCAGGAGGCCCTGGACGGCATTGCCGACGGGACGATCAAGGGGGGGATGATCCCCAAAGTGAATTGCTGCCTGACGGCGCTCAGGGAAGGGGTGAATAAGACCCATATTATCGACGGACGGGAGCCGCACGCCATTCTCCTTGAGATTTTGACAAAAATAGGCGTGGGGACGGAAATTGTGCAGTAGATTGCGGCGTAAAAACGCTTGAATGCCATGAAAGGAAAGAAAAAATGAAAAAAGAGCCTGAAGCCACGTCAACCATGGCCAGAGCGGACCAATACATGTTTCAGACCTATGGCCGGTTTCCCATTACACTGGTGAGAGGGGAAGGTTGTCGGGTCTGGGATGATGAAGGAAATCAATATCTGGATTTCGTAGCGGGAATTGCTGTTTGTTCTCTGGGGCATAGTTCGCCGCTGGTGCGACGCGTTCTGGAGGAACAGGCTGGAAAACTGATTCATGTGTCGAACCTTTACTATACCGAACCCCAGACGGAACTGGCCCAACTGCTGGTGGAGAACTCTTTCGCGGACCGGATTTTTTTCTGCAACAGCGGGGCTGAGGCCAACGAAGCCGCCATTAAGCTGGCGCGTCGGTATTCCATGGGAAAATTCGGCCCCAACAGGCATGTGATTATTTCCATGCAAAATTCCTTTCACGGCCGTACCATGGCCACCCTTTCCGCCACGGGCCAGGAAAAAATTCAGGCGGGGTATGACCCATTGCTGAAGGGGTTTCGCTTTGTGCCTTTCAATGACGTTAAAGCGCTTGAGACGGCAATGGATGACGCTGTCTGTGCGGTTATGCTGGAACCCATCCAGGGAGAAGGTGGTGTGGTATGTCCGGATGCCGGTTACCTGAAAGCCGTTAGGGCGCTTTGCAGCGAAAAGGGCGTTGCCCTGATATTTGATGAGGTTCAGGTGGGAATGGGTAGGACCGGAAAGCTGTTTGCCCATGAACATTACGGCGTTGTTCCGGACATTATGACCCTTGCCAAGGCTTTGGGGAATGGACTCCCTATCGGCGCCATGCTTTCTACCGAGGAATTGGCCCAGGCCTTTGGGCCGGGAAGTCATGCTACCACCTTTGGCGGAACCCCATTGGCGACGGCGGTTTCAAAGGCCGTACTCAAAAGCCTTCTGGATGACGGGTGGTTGGCGCATGCGGAAAAAATGGGGAATTACTTCAAGGCGGGGTTGAACAGGCTTGCGGAAAAACATTCTTTTATTAAAGAGGTCAGAGGGTTGGGTCTCATTATAGGGGTGGAGTTGGAGGGGCCTGGCGCCCCCGTTGTGGAAGCATGCCGGCAAAAAGGGTTCCTGATTATTTGCGCGCAGGAACGGGTTCTTCGGTTTGTACCCCCTTTGATTGTGAAAAAAGAAGAGATTGATCTTCTGCTGGAAGCGCTTGATAACATATTCAACGACATGGAGACGAAACGTGGCTGAGAAAATCAAAAAAATTGTCCTGGCGTACTCGGGTGGTCTGGATACATCCGTTATTTTGAAATGGTTGAAGGAAACCTATCAGTGTCCCGTGGTGGCGTATGCCGCCGATCTGGGCCAGGGAGAGGAACTTGAGGGGATCAAGGAAAAAGCCTTTGCCACCGGCGCCGACGATGTTGTCGTGGATGATCTGAAAGAGGACTTTGTAAGCGATTTTGTGTGGCCGGCACTGCGTGCCAACGCTGTTTATGAATCCACCTATCTTCTGGGAACGTCGCTGGCAAGACCTCTGATTTCAAAAAGACAGGTGGAAGTGGCACGCCTTATGGGCGCCAATGCCGTGAGTCACGGCGCCACCGGCAAGGGGAACGATCAGGTGCGGTTTGAGTTGGCTTACATGGCGCTGGATCCAACCCTTCAGATTATTGCCCCATGGAGAACATGGGAGTTCAGGGGGCGGGAAGACCTCATGGAATACGCCCGCTCAAGGGGCATACCCGTTCCCGTGACCAAGGAAAAACCCTACTCCAGCGATCGCAACCTGCTGCACATCAGTTTCGAGGGGGGGATATTGGAAGACACCTGGAATGAAGCGCCGGAAGACATGTTTGTTTTATCGGTTTCCCCTGAGGCAGCCCCTGACGCGCCTACTTATGTGGAAATCGCCTATGAGAAGGGAAACCCCGTGGCCGTCGATGGGAAGAAGATGACGCCTGCGACCCTTCTGGCCCATATGAACGATCTGGGGGGAAAAAACGGCATCGGTCGCGTTGACATGGTGGAGAATCGTTTTGTGGGCATGAAGTCCAGAGGCGTTTATGAGACGCCGGGAGGCACTATTTTAAGGTCGGCCCATATTGCCATGGAATCCATCACCGTTGACCGGGAAGCCATGCATATTCGAGACGCAATGATTCCTCGATATGCCGAAATGGTCTATAATGGATACTGGTTTTCCCCGGAACGGGATATGCTTCAGGCCCTCGTGGACGAGACACAGAAAAATGTGACCGGCCTGGTGCGACTGAAACTGTACAAAGGAAATTGCATGGTGGTGGGCAGAAAATCCCATGTGTCCCTCTATCGCCCGGATTTTGCGACCTTTGAAGGCGATGAGGTTTACAATCAACAAGACGCCGAAGGCTTTATTCGGCTCAATGGCCTGAGACTCAAAATTGCGAGTCTGTTGAAATCTAAAACTGAGGAATCAGTATGACGAAAATGGTATGGGGAGGGCGTTTCAGCCAGGAGACCGATGCACTGGTCAATATGTTCAATGCCTCCATCTGCTTTGATCGGCGGCTCTATGCCTACGACATCCAGGGCAGCGTTGCCCATTGCCGCATGTTGGCAAAGCAGGGCATTATTTCAGATGAAGACGCATCGGGCATGCTTGTGGCGCTGGGTGAGATCAAGCGGGAACTGGACCGCGGCGGCTTTTCATCGGATGATGATTATGAGGACATCCATACCCTGGTTGAGAAAGCCATGGTGGACAAAGTGGGGGCCCTGGGAGAAAAAATCCATACGGGGAGAAGCCGAAACGATCAGGTGGCCCTTGATACCCGGCTGTATGTGCGGGATGTTATTCACGGGGTCATGGGGTCTATCAGGACCTGTCAGGAAACCATTCTTCGCCTTTCCGAAGACAACCTGGACGTGCTGATGCCTGGGTATACGCATCTTCAGCGGGCGCAACCCGTGCTTTTGAGCCATCACTTAATGGCCTATTATGAAATGTTAACCCGTGATTATGCCCGCTTTGAGGAAAGTCTGGATCGCGTCAATGTGATGCCGCTTGGCAGTGCGGCCCTGGCCGGCGCCACGTTTGATCTGGACCGGGAAATGGTTGCGGAAGAGTTGGGATTCGACCGGATCTCCAGGAACAGCATGGACGCGGTGAGCGACAGGGATTTTGTCTTGGATTTTCTTTACAACGCATCAATGGTGATGATGCATCTCAGCCGTCTGAGTGAGGAACTGGTGCTTTGGTCCACCCAGGAGTTTGGTTTTATTGTGATCTCAGACGCATTTTCCACCGGCAGCAGTATTATGCCCCAAAAAAAGAACCCGGATCTTCCGGAACTCATCAGGGGAAAAACCGGGCGGGCCTATGGGCATCTTATGGGCCTGTTAACCACCATGAAGGGCTTGCCGCTTAGCTATAACAAGGACATGCAAGAGGATAAGGAAGCCCTGTTCGATGCTGCCGACACGGTTCAAATGTGTCTCACGGTTATGGGCAGTCTTCTGGGGGAAGTCTCTTTTAAAACGGACACGCTCAAATCAGCTACGGAGAAAGGTTATCTGGTGGCCACGGACCTGGCCGATTATCTTGTGGGAAAAGGGATTACTTTTCGAGAAGCGCATGAAATCGTGGGTAGAATGGTGGTGTTTGCCATGGAAAAGAACCAGGAACTTCATGAACTTACCCTGGAAGAAATGAAGACCCACAGCCGGCAGATTGGTGAAGATGTCTACGCATGGCTTGATCCTCAATTAACCGTGGGCAGGAGAAACATTTTCGGTGGAACCGGTCCCGACGCCGTGAAAAGACAAATCGAAACGGCGAAACAGCAGTTGAAGACGGAAGACAGAGGGCAGAGGGCAGAGGACAGATGACGGAAGACAGAGGGCAGAGGGCAGAGGACAGAGGGCAGAGGGCAGGATACGGAAGTCGGAAATCCCCCCGCCGTCGTCCGTCGTCCGTCGTCTGTCTTCTGTTACTGGCATTCAACTTGATGATTTTTTCCGGGTGCGGGAGAAAGGCGCCGCCTTTTCTGTCTCAGGAGAAAGATTCCATGGTGAGGGTGGACCAGATGGAAGGCGCCTGGGAGGATGGATCTGTAATCCTTAGGGGTGTCGTTCAAGTAGACGATGAAGTTTTATCTCTCATAACCGGCTGCCGGGTCTATTATGTCTGGTATCCTCCGGAACAACCCCCGTGTGAAGGATGTCCCATTGAAATGAAGAGTTTCCGGGACGTTACAGGCAGGATCATCGATGATCGTCAATTCGAGTGCCGTCTGCCGGCATTTAAACAGAAAGGCGTCTGTTTTGTCACGGTGCGGATCATGGAAAAAGAGGGGCGCCTCGGTCCCGCATCGGATAGAATCAAGTTGATAAGTGAATAGTGAAAAGTGAAGAGCGGTTACTTTTCACTATTAACTCTTCACTTTTCACTTGTTACTCGGAGAGACCCATGAATCACTTCCACTACCAAAATAACGAACTGTATTGTGAAGATGTTCCCGTATCATCCATTGCCGCGACGGTGGGAACACCTTTCTACGTCTATTCTCACGCAACGCTGAAAAAGCATTTTGAGGCTTTCGATGGCGCTTTTTCGGATATGAAACACCTGACCTGTTATTCCATGAAATCAAATTCCAACATGGCGCTTCTGGCTTTGTTTGCCCGGCGGGGCGGGGGGGTTGATATCGTGTCGGGCGGTGAACTCTACAGGGCCTTGAAGGCCGGGGTGAGCCCCGACAGGATTGTCTTTTCAGGGGTCGGGAAAAGCCGGTCGGATCTGGAATATGCGGTATCATCGGAGATCCTCATGTTTAATGTGGAATCCCCCCAGGAATTGTTGAAACTGAATCAGGTGGCGTTGAGCCTGGGTCAAAAGGCGCGTATTTCCATCCGGGTCAATCCGGATGTGGACCCCAAGACCCATCCCTATATCTCCACGGGCCTTAAAGAGAACAAATTCGGCATTGGCGTCGAGGAGGCGCTTGTGCAGTATCAGAAAGCATCCACTCTGGATGGTTTGGCGGTGGTCGGTGTTTCCTGCCATATCGGCAGCCAACTCACGCAGACGAGCCCCTTCGTGGACGCCCTGAAAAAGCTGAAAGAGCTGATTGCAAAGCTTAAAAATATTAATATTTCAATTCGTTATCTGGATTTGGGCGGGGGACTGGGCATTACTTACGATAATGAGACGCCGCCTGATCCCGGCGAATATGCCCGCGACATTAAATCGGAACTGGCTTCTCCGGATTGGACCCTGATTCTGGAACCGGGCCGCGTCATTGTCGGCAATGCCGGTGCATTGATCACAAAAGTGCTTTACACCAAGACCAGCCATGAGAAAAACTTTTTCGTGGTGGACGCGGGCATGAATGATCTCATGAGGCCGAGTCTTTATGGGGCCTACCACGGGATACAAGCCGTGAAGCAGACGCCCGGTGAAAAGGTGAAAGCCGATATTGTCGGTCCCATCTGTGAGTCCGGTGATTTCCTGGCCAAGGAGAGATGGGTGGAACCCCTGGCGCCGGAGGATTTGATTGCTGTCATGAGTGCGGGCGCCTATGGCTTTAGTATGTCGTCTACCTACAATTCGAGGCCGCGGGTATGCGAGGTGATGGTAAAGGGCGACCGCCATGAAATTATTCGGCAACGGGAAACCTTTGAGGATCTTGTTCGCGGGGAATCCATCCCCGACTTTTTGTCGGCGGATTGAGGTGGATCATAACGGGACCGGAGCGAAAAATGGAACCCATTGAATTCTGGAAGATGAGCGGCAGCGGCAATGATTTCATTCTCGTTGATAACCGGGAAGGCGTTGTAAAGGAACAGGACATGAGCCGGTTGGTGGAGAGGTCTTGCCGGCGTAGAGAATCCGTGGGCGCCGATGGCGTGATATTTGTGACGGATTCGAAAGAATATGATTTTGGATGGCGGTTTTTCAACGCTGACGGCGGGGAGGTGGATATGTGCGGTAACGGTGGACGCTGCGTCTCTCGTTTCGCCTTTTTAAAGGGAATTGCCGGTTCCAAAATGACCTTTGAAACGCGTGTGGGCCCCATTTCCGCGCAGGTGGAGGGCCGTGTGGTCAAGGTGTTGATGCCAAAGCCTGAAAACGAGGCGATGGATGTAGAACTAGAATTTATGCCGGGCTGGCGAAGCTGCGATTTTGTGAACACCGGTGTGCCGCATGTGGTGGTTCAAGTGGCGGACCTGGAAAATCACGGGGTTACGGAGCAGGGCCGCTGGATTCGCCGTCATTCACGGTTTTCCCCCGAAGGAACCAACGCCAATTTTATGACCGTTACAGGTCCTGATGAATTGGCGGTTAGAACCTATGAAAGGGGCGTGGAAGATGAAACCCTGGCGTGTGGCACGGGGGCCATCGCCTGTGCGCTGATGGCATCAAGGCGCGGCATGGTGACGTCTCCGGTTAAGGTCCACACCCGGGGCGGAGAAGTATTGACGATCTACTTAAACAGCGAGGGCTTTGATTTCGGGATCGGCGAACGGATTTGGCTTCAAGGAAATACGTCCGTCATCTACAAGGCGACGCTTCATGGAGAGGCCATATAAACGTTCGGCATGTTTGGGCGTGTCTTGATCAATGAATTCAAAAGAACCAGAAAAGGAGATTCCTTATGTTTGAAGGCTCTATTGTGGCAATCGTGACCCCTTTCAAAAATGGGCAGGTGGATGAAGAGGCGTACCGTAAACTCATTGAATTTCAAATCGAAAACGGCACAAGCGCCATAGTTCCCTGTGGCACCACCGGAGAATCTGCAACCCTGAATGTGAACGAACACGCCCGGGTGATCGATATTGCCGTTGCGGCGGTAAACAAGCGGGTTCCCGTCATCGCCGGCACTGGCGGAAACAGCACCAGCGAGGCCATTTTGCTCTCAAAGCATGCCAAGGAAGTGGGGGTGGATGCCACCCTTCAGGTAACGCCTTACTACAACAAGCCCACTCAGGAGGGTCTTTTCCGTCATTTTGAGGCCATTTTGAAAGCGGTTCCACTGCCCCAGGTCCTCTATAACGTGCCGGGGAGAACCTGCGTTAATTTGATGCCCGAGACAGTGGCCAGACTGGCGGAATTTCCGGAAATCGTCGCCATCAAGGAGGCTTCCGGGAATGTGGGTCAGATGGCCGATATCGTTCGAATGGCCGGAGACAAGATTACCCTGTTGTCAGGGGATGATAATTTAACGCTGCCTGTGCTTGCCATCGGCGGAAAAGGGGTTATTTCCGTTGTGGCCAATATCGCGCCCAGGGACAATGCGGATCTGGTCAAAGCCTGGGCCGAGGGGAATGTATCGGCGGCGCAACAGCTTTTCTACAAACTGTTGCCCCTGTGTAAAGCCATGTTTTTTGAAACCAACCCCATCCCGGTAAAAACCGCTGCCGCGTTAATGGGAATGATTGAAGATGAAATGAGGCTGCCCATGTGCGCCATGGAACCCGTGAACCTGGAAAAACTGAAAATGGTGCTTGCGGATTATGGGCTTATATAAACGCTCATGAATCACGCGGGCATTCACATTTACATGAAAATGAAATCTACCGCTTAAGCTAAAGGCTAACAGCTAATAGCTAACAGCTGTATTCTCTGGAGTCTACAAAATGGTCAGAATAACTGTTGCGGGCGCCGCCGGTCGCATGGGGGGAAGAATCGTCGCTATGATTTGCCAAAACCCTGAAAGTGAGCTGGCAGGGGCCTTTGAACATCCCGATCACCCCAGTGTGGGTCAAGACGTGGGATTGGTCGCGGGAATGGGTGAGCTGGGGATTAAGATTCGCGGAACTTTTGATGAGGCGGTCAAAGGGGCGGATGTCTTGATCGATTTTACCCAGCCGGAAAGTACGCTCCAAAATATGCGAAGCGCCTCGGAAAAAGGGATTTCCATGGTCATCGGAACGACCGGGATTTCTGAAGATGGCGTAGCGGAAATTGAAACCCTTTCCGGAAAAATTCCATGTGTCATGGCGCCCAATATGAGTGTGGGCGTCAATGTGATGTTCAAGATTGCGGGGGAAATGGCGCGTATTCTGGGAAATGATTATGATATGGAAATTCTTGAGGCCCATCACCGGCTCAAGAAGGATGCGCCCAGTGGAACAGCCATGCGGCTGGGGCAGATTTTGGCTGATGCAGTGGGTCGCGATCTCGAAAAAGTCGGCGTCTATGGCCGTAAGGGAATGATCGGCGAGCGAAGCGATGAAGAGATCGGCATTCAGACCTGGCGAGCCGGTGATATCGCGGGAGAACACACGGTCATGTTTGGCGGTATCGGCGAGCGCCTGGAACTGGTGCATCGTGCCCATAATCGGGATAATTTTGCCAGGGGGTCGGTCAGGGCGGCTCTCTGGGTGGTTAGGCGGCCGGCGGGGCTTTACGATATGCAGGACGTGTTGGGACTTAAGTGATTTTATTGAAAGGATCATAATGGAGATATTTGAAAAAGCCGAACGTCTAAAACAACTTCCCCCCTATCTGTTCAAGGAGATCGACCGGAAGAAGGCCGAGGTAAAGGCCAGAGGCGTGGATATTATTGATTTGGGCGTGGGTGATCCGGACCTGCCGACGCCGGAACATATTATTTTAGAGATGAAGCGGGCACTTGATGATCCGGCAAATCATCGGTATCCGTCCTATTCGGGGATGACGGATTTCAAGGAAGCCGTGGCCGAGTGGTATGGGGAACGGTTTGGCGTGGCGTTGGATCCGGGCACGGAAGTGGTATCCCTCATCGGCAGCAAGGAAGGCATTGCACATCTTCCCCTGGCCTTTATTAATCCGGGCGATGTGGCGCTGGTGCCCAGCCCTGCCTACCCGGTTTACCATATTGCCACCCTGTTTGCCGGCGGAGAGTCCTATTTTATGCCGCTGTTGCGCGAAAATGATTTTTTACCGGACCTGAGCGTTATTCCCGAAGACCTGGCGGATCGGGCCAAGTTGATGTTTATTAATTATCCCAATAACCCCACCTCAGCGGTGGCGGATCTGGATTTTTTCCGCCGCGTGGTTTCCTTTGCACAAAAGCACGAAATTCTGGTGTGCCACGATGCGGCCTACACGGAGATGACTTTTGATGACTGCCGGCCCCCCAGTTTTCTGGAGGTTGCCGGCGCCAAAGACGTGGGGATGGAGTTCCACTCCCTTTCCAAGACCTACAACATGACCGGCTGGCGAATCGGTTTCGCCGTGGGGAATCCCGAAGGGGTAGCGGGGCTTGGCGCCATCAAGAGCAACATTGATTCCGGTGTTTTCCAGGCCGTGCAGAAGGCCGGGATTAAAGCGATTCAGGGGGACCAGGCCTGTGTGACGGAAATGAATCGCATATATGAGGCCCGGCGGGATCTCATGGTGCAAGGGCTCAGGGAAGCAGGGTTTGAGCTGGATCCGCCAAAGGCGACCTTCTATTTGTGGATCCGGACGCCTGCCGGGTACACGTCCGCAACCCTTGCGACACGTCTTCTGGAAGAGGCGGGGCTGGTAGTTACGCCGGGAAATGGTTTCGGCGAACCCGGTGAAGGGTATTTTCGGATTGCCCTGACTCAGAATCGAAAACGGCTTGGGGAGGCCATTGAAAGGCTGAAAGGTCTGAACCTTTAGTTCTTTAAAAGTGATGTCGGAGTCAATGGAAAGCGCGTATATCGGTATCGGTTCAAATATTGGGAATAAGATGGCTAACTGTGAAAAAGCCATTTCCTTGATGGAACGACTGGAAGGGTGTTCGGTAAAGGCACAGTCTTCTTTTTACAGGACTGAGCCTGTTGGGGTTGAAGGGCAGGACACTTTCATCAACGCAGTGATCCGTATGGAGACGGATCTTTCGCACGGTTCTTTGCTGAAATGCCTTCTGAAGATTGAAACGGATATGGGAAGGGTGAGACGTAAAAAGTGGGATGCCCGGGTGATTGATCTGGATATTCTGCTGTTTGGCTGCCACGTGATTGAAGAACCGGATTTGATGGTTCCTCACCCATTGATGCATTTGAGGCGTTTTGTGTTGGCGCCTTTGTTGCAAATTGATCCAAATCTGATTCACCCGGTTCTGGGTAAGTCCATGCGGGAACTGGCAGGGGAACTTACAGGGGACGGTCAGGCGGTTGCTCTCTGTGAGGCGCACTGAATGTTAAAATTTCTGATATTGGGTCTTCTGGCTTATTTTGTTTTCCGTTTTGTGCGAAAATCTCTTTTTTCAGGCGGCAGACGCTACGAAAATGCCGATGCGGGGCCTGTGGAACCAATGGTTCAGGATCCGAATTGCCTGACCTATATCCCCAGAAGCACCGCCATCAGAAAGACTGTAAACGGTGAAACATATTTTTTTTGCAGCCAGGCGTGTGTTGACGAATTTAAACGCAAAAGATGAGCGTTTTATGGTATAGAAAACTTTGGAGAATAAAGGATTTTTATTGATTGATTATGAGTTTGTAAATCCAGGCGTCTTTGGGATGCCGGTTTAACCGGAGTAGGAGATATGTATGAAGTTTTTTATTGATACGGCAAATGTTGATGAGATCAAAGAAGCAATTGATCTAGGCATGGTGGATGGTGTTACGACCAATCCCAGCCTGGTGGCCAAAGAGGGAAAGGAATTTAAAGGACTGATTAAGGAAATCTGCGGTATTGTTTCCGGTCCTGTCAGCGTCGAGGTGGTTAGCCTCGAGGCAGGGAAAATGGTTGAGGAGGCTCAGGATCTGGCGGATATGGCAAGCAATATCGTTGTTAAGATTCCGCTCATTGAAGAGGGCCTTAAGGCCGTTAAAGTGCTGACCGAAAAAGGGATCAAAACCAATGTGACCCTGTGCTTTTCACCGGTTCAGGCGTTAATGGCCGCAAAGGTGGGGGCTTCCTATATCAGTCCTTTTGTAGGACGACTTGACGACATCAGTTTCGTGGGGATGGATCTGGTGGAACAAATCGCCGCCATCTATGAAAACTATGCTTATGAGACGGAGATCATCGTGGCCAGCGTGCGAAATCCGACCCATGTTCTGGATGCTGCCCTGATGGGCGCTGACATCGCGACGATTCCACTGAAAGTCATCCGGCAGTTGATTAAGCACCCCTTGACCGATATCGGTTTGGAGAAATTTTTAGCGGATTGGAAAAAATTGAGCTGAAAAAAAATATCAAAAAATGTCTCTGGGGGGGCGCAGTTTTACTGATCCTTTCCGTGTGTTGTCATGGGCAGGTGTTGGCGGAGATTTTTCGGTATGTGGACAGAAATGGGGTCTGGCATTTCACAAACCGTAAAACCGACAGCCGTTATCGCCTTTATATCCGTTCCGCCAACAAAACCCCATCTGAATATTTGATTGAGTACAGTGATATCGTAAAAAAAGCATCGGATCGCTTTGGAATCGATTTCCATTTTATCAAGGCGATTATCAGGGCCGAATCAGGTTTTGATCATAAAGCGGTTTCATGTAAGGGAGCTAAAGGTCTGATGCAGTTGATGCCTGGGACGGCGGATGACATGGCGGTTTCTGATCCCCTTGATCCTGAAGAAAATATCGTGGGTGGTACCCGTTATTTCAGTTTGTTGCTCAAGCGTTTCAATAACAATAAGCGCCTGGCTCTAGCGGCCTATAATGCCGGCCCTGAAACTGTGAACACCTACAAGGGGGTTCCTCCCTTTCCTGAGACCCGTGCGTTTGTTGAAAGGGTGATGCGTTACTATCAATCTTACAAGACAGCCGCTAATTGAAGAGATTGTATTTTTTGAAATTTTGACTGGGTCGAAAAAATATTTTTTGCTCTTTTTTTTGTTGACAAACCAAGCTGTCTGAATATAATAACTAGTTATGTCTTGGCGTCATCTTCCATAGTGACGCTGGATTAGCAGGGTGTTGAACGAACAGAAAATCCTTGTGGCGTCGTAGCGTTTTTTGTTGACAAAGCAGCTTGGTTCTGTAGAATAGCCTGACTTTGCGGGAATAGCTCAGTGGTAGAGCCTCACGTTGCCAACGTGATTGTCGCGGGTTCAAGTCCCGTTTCCCGCTCCATAAAAAGGCGGCATAGCCAAGTGGCTAAGGCAGCGGTCTGCAAAACCGTTATTCACCAGTTCGAATCTGGTTGCCGCCTCCAAAAAAAAATCAAGGGGTTACGTTATAAGGCGTAACCCCTTTTTATTTTTCTGCTTTTGTGGCGCCTTTCGGTAGCGTTTTCCTATCCTGTGCATGTTTTACCCCTGAATCTTTCGTAAACGTACACCCCTGTCAATAAAAAGTTGTCGATGTTCGTTTTCCATGGTAAAATCCGCCATATGTATTTCAAGAAAGGGGTTCATCATCATGGGAACCATCATCACATTTGACACCCTGGCCTACACCAAAAAACTCAAAGCCGCTGGTTTCAATGAAAAACAGGCTGAAGCTTTATCGGAAGCGCAAAAAGAATCTTTATCTGGCATTCTTGACACTACGGTTGCAACAAAAAGTGATATTGTTCGGCTTGAAAAAGAAATCGCAAATGTAAAGTCTGAAATCATCAAATGGGTTGCCGGTATGCTGGTTGCCCAGGCTGCTATTGTTGCCACCCTGGTTAAGCTTCTGTAGCCTCTTCCTTAAACCCGTTGAAGAAAGTCCTCTAAGACAAAGTAACGCCTGAAATCTGAATAATGCAAAAAGGACCGCAGGGACAACGGCGCGGCGCCGGCACAGTCAACCGGGATGCGCCGACAAGATTTCTTGAAAACAGGCGCCTCTTCAGGTATGGTAGAGCAAATTTTTTAATGAGGAGAACCGTATGAAACAGATTACAAAGGATGTCTTTTTTATTCCGGGGCAGGACGAAATGATCCCGGATTCCCATGTATACTTGATTGGCGCCCCCGATTCCGAGGATTTGAGTCTCATCGATGCGGGATTAATGGGAAAGGGGCGCTATAAAATTGAATCCATCCAAGAAGCAGGTGTTTCTCTTTTACACATTAAGCGGGTTATCATGACCCATACTCATCTGGATCACATCGGGTGCCTGGGTGAAATTCGCGAGGCCATACCCCATGCGGCGTTGTGGATACACCAAAACGAAGCAGACCCTCTGGAACGAGGGGACGAAAAGGCGGTTTACGGCATGGACATGTTTGAGAGCATGTGCCAGGCCCAATACGGCATCAAACCTGGCGACTTTTGTTTCCCCGTTGACCGAAAGCTGATGGGTGGTGAAACCCTTGAAATCGGTGGGTCAACATGGGAGGTGTTGCATATCCCGGGGCATTCCTCCGGCAGTATCGCCCTTTACCATCGCCAGGGCAAAATACTGATCCCCGGGGATACGATATACGCTGATCATGCCATTGGTCGGTTTGACCTTCATGGGGCCAGCGGCGCCCAACTCAAGGAATCGCTTCTCAAACTGGCGGGCCTTGAAGTGGATATCCTTCTACCCGGGCACAATCGCATCGCGGCGAATCTTCCGGCAGGTTATATCCGGCAAACCGCCGAGCAGTGGGGGCCGTACCTTTCGTAATCCGATGAGACAAAAGCGGAAGGGATATCCGTAACCGGGGAGGCCGGCGTCGCTGTCAGGAACGACCCAGTTTTTTCAGAGATGACAGGATTCCTCTGGCGGAATCACCGATTTTTTGAAACAGCGGATTTTTTGCCTGCACTTCCACATAGAGATCCCCTGACTCAGAACCCCCTTTTCCCGGTTCGCCCATTCCCTTCAATCGGATCTTCTGTCCAGCCCTCATGCCGGGGGGAATGGCGACCAGCAGTTCCTTGTGGTTTATCCGGCAGGAATAGTTGATTTTTCCGCCTGACTGCATCATTTCGGAAGACACCGCAATAACGTCTCGAAGATCTTTTCCTCTCTCAGGCAATTCAATACCCCACTTTTTCTTCAGTCCGTACTTGATCAACCGCCCCAGTTGGCCGCCCAGGGGAGGCCCGGAAGTCAAACCGTTTCCTCTTCGGCCTTGCGTTCCCACGAAAACCCTGCCAAAAGCGTTGGGCCTCCTGAATTCAAAACTGCGGTATCCGGACCCGTAGGAGTCTTTGAAGATTTCGTCGAATCCCCTGAGCCCAAAGGCACGGCTGAATTCCTCGAATATCTGCTGAATATCGCTTCCTTTGAAGATATCCTGCTCGGAATAGGTTTGCTTAAAACGATCATGGGCGGAATCGCCATATGCCTGCCGCAGCGCATCGTAACGGCTCCTTTTTTGAGGATCGGAGAGTGCGGCGTAGGATTCATTGATGGCTTTCATTTGTGCTGCCGCCGCATCATCTTTGTTCCGGTCCGGATGGTATTCAAATGCCAGTTTTCGGTAGGACTCTTTAATCTGCTGCTGGCTTGCGGATGTTTCCACCCGCAGTATCTTATAATAATCCTGTTGCATTACAATCCCTCAAGGTCCCTGAAACGGTTCACGGTTGCCAAATGATCCATTTCTCTTTGAAAACGCCCTTCCCATCCATATTTCTTCTGGGAACGGAGAACCACCACCTTCATCAGGGGTTTGAGAAAATGAATCCAGATCCCCGTCCAAAACCGACCCTGCTCTCGCAACCTGTCCGATGGGTCCCACCACCCCATGACGGTTTGCTCGTGGCGCCAGAAGAGATATTGAAGGGTCTCGGCAGTCAGTTTCCGGGTTTTCACGTTGGCCCACATGCCGTTGTAACGGGTATAATCCAAAGCGTTTGTCACCAACCCCTGATCTAGCAGATCCTGCCGGATCTCCGTTTTGGGATAGGGGGTCAGAATCTGACAATAGGCCGTATCGGCCCCCGTTGATTTCAGAAAACGGTAGTTTTCGATAATCTCCGGTTCTCCGTCATCGGGAAAGCCGAAGATCATGCCCCCCACCACCATGATGCCGTGCTTGTGGCAGTTGCGGACAGCCCTGCGGGAGGCATCCAGAATATCCCCTTTGCGTGCGGCTTTCAGATTTTTCCTGGAGGCGCTTTCCATTCCCAGAAAAACGGATTTAAACCCTGCAAGGGCCATTTTCCGAACCATTTCCTCGTTTCGGGCCATGGTCACACAGTCCGCCTGAACCACAAAATACAGATTCCGATACCGCCTGGCGATAATGGCATCGCAAAGGTTTATGACCCGTTTGGGATCCAGTACGAAGTTATCGTCGGACACGAATATCCATCGGGCCTTTCGTTTGAAATAAATATCATCCACATCCGCTATCACCCGTTCCACGGGAAAAGGTCTGAAGGAACGGCCATACATATGCCGAATACTGCAGAAATTGCAGTTTCCGGTACACCCCCTGGAGGTCTCCATGACTTCGACCTTGTGATTCATGATATGGTAGCCCCAGGTCAAGCGCCGCTTGTCCCGAATGGGAAGCTTCAAACGGGAGAGGTCCAGAAGCTCACCTTTGGGGTTGTGAACAAATTTTCCGCCAATGTTATAAGACAAAGAGGGGATGGCCTCAATCCGGTCATCTCCCTCCAGGGCCCGGACCAGGCGCTTAAAGGCCTCTTCACCTTCTCCGCGAATCAGGAAGTCAATCCACTGAGCCTCTCTGCCCTCGGCAATTTCTTCGGACATGAGGGTTGCATGATAACCGCCCACCGCCACCTTTACGTCGGGGAGCAATGTTTTGATGAGCTTCGCCAGCTTCACGCAGGTGTCGTACTGCCAGGTCATGGCCGAAAGTCCCACCAGGTCGGGTTTGATTTTCAACAAAACCCGGGTCAGGTAGCGCCGAACATGTCGCCGTTTGCGGATCAGGTCGACAATATAAACCTCATTTTTTTCGTCAACATTGGCGCCGATGCCGGCAATTCCAAGGTTCGGCATATGGAAGGCTGATTCGTGCATGATGACCGGCGCCACATCGGGCATGGAAAGCAGTACAATTTTCATGTTTTCTCCAAGAGAGATTGAACCTCGGCCATTAAACCGTTGATTGAAAACTGATGGGACCGGTAATCCGGATTTAATTCCCCAACCAGCGACACGGCAATGGTATTGGGACGGTGGGCGTTAAACAGAAACTTCCCCGGCGTCAACAGTTTGTCCGTATTCTCAATAAAGAGAACCTTTATGGGTGCTTTGCATATTTTAGCAAGCTTAAAGGCCCCTTTGTTCAAACTGCCGATACGGCCATCCCGACTGCGCGTGCCTTCGGGAAAGATAAACACGTTGCCGCCCGAAGCAAGGAAGCCGTCCATATTTGCCATGCAGTCCACCATCAAATCCGCAAAACGGCCCCTGGCCGTGGACGGTAAGTATCCTGACAGGGCCAGCATTTTCCCGAAAACCGGAATGCTGAACAGGCGGGCCTTGGCAATGGTGGTATGGCGCGCATAAATGGAAATCAGTAAAATGGGGTCAATATAGGACCGGTGATTGCATACGATCACCGAAGATCGAATTTCTCGCACCGCCTTGGGGATTTGCCATCCACAGGAGGGAATCAACGCCTTTATGAGACCGAAAAACCCTTTGTAGAAGATATGGTTGAGTTTTTGAAAGGCATCTTGCCGTTTTGGCGTAAAACAGTAAGCAAAAAGATAAAACGGTGCAAAAAAAAGAACAAAACCCAGGGTGTAATAACACCACAGGATCAGGGTAACCGAAAGATCCCGCAGATAATAATACACGCTTAAGACCTCCACCCTAAGATTAGGGGATTATGAGTTTCGTTGCAAAAGCATTAACCATAAGCCGAAATAAGAGGGTCGAATGGCACTGAACATAGCGGGCGAATGCCTTTTCTTATGCGCCGACTATCCTTTATTTCCCACCTTCGGGAATTCTTTTTAATTGGATAACCAACCGAAGCGCTTCATTCACGGCTTCGTCCGTCGGAAAGACCTTGGCGACGTCAGGCGCTAATAATATCAGGTTCGTCGCATTCTTGTAACGCTTGGCATATTTCCCGCGTACACCTTTCTTAAGCAGGGTGGCGAGATCGTATTCAGGACGAAGGTCGTCAGCGGTTTCTTCTTTGGAGTTCTTTTTCATACGCTTCACGCTCCTTTCGGGTAAGTCCCCGCGCACTGATGATCCGGGTTCGATCACCCCTATCCGTGTGGGCAATCATTAAGGATCGACCCGTGACCGAGTTCCCAATGGTGATATATCGATCTTCCTCCTCGGAGTGATCAGGGTCATAAATGGTAATGCTGAGTTCGTCCTTAAAAACGGACGCGGCCTCACTGAAGGCAACACCATGCTTGAGAACGTTCTTTTCAGCCTTATCAAGGTCCCATTCGAAGTCGATCATGATTTGATCCTTCTTCCGCTTGAACAAAGAGGCGGCTATGGCATTCGGGCAACGGCTGTATTCCGAAATATACCGTTTGATCAACCAGGAAACTATATCCAATTTGTTAGAAACAATCAAGGATCAGATTCTGGAGCATTTTCTTAAAGATGTCTCTATCCACAGAGATCTCCGCAACAGACTGCCATCTTCAATTTTGGTGGAAATTCTTCTGAACTATGGTATGATTTCGCCATTATGAAAATTAGAGCAAGGCTAAGGAGGTGTGTATGATGGAGGTGTTATACAATACGGATTTCCATGCATGGACCCAGGAACAGGCAACGTTGCTGAAATCCGGGCGGCTTTCAGAGGTTGATATCAACAATCTGATCGAGGAGATTGAGTCCATGGGAAAGCATGAACGTCGGGAACTGAAAAGCAGGCTTGTGATCCTGATCATGCATTTATTGAAATGGCAAATACAAGCGGAGCGGCAATCGAACAGTTGGAAGGCCACCATTGAGACCCAGCGTTTTCAGATATCGGAACTACTGGAGGACAGTCCGTCCTTGAAGCGCGAATTGGAAGCCTTTGTTAACGCGGCATACCCAAAAGCAAAACGTCTCGCCATGTTGGAAACAGGGCTGATTCGTGATTCCTTTCCTCCGGAATGCACATACGCCACAGATGATATCCTGCGTGAAGGTTTTTACCCGTGATTGACGTGTGCAACTCGCTGACGCCCCAAAAGCAGGATAAACGCCCTGCCTTCACTTTTCGAGGCTGCGTTCCTCTCGATATTATTTCGCGCATTTCCACGCCATGGATTTCGGCGACCTCTTCGGCAATTCGACCCAAACCGTACCCTTGTTCCAGGCCGTTGAGTCTCGGGCAAGATTTTTGCCAAGCGATCGAGGAAATCCCTCTCCACCCCTGTCGTTATGTCTTTTTGGTTCACCCGATTTTTGCGTACTTCGATTAATTGGTTCATCGCGGATTAACGTGAAATCGCGCTTTGAGATTGTTTCGGCTCGGGCTGTAGGTGCGACTTTAGTCGCACAGGGTAGGCTTAATGTGCGACTAAAGTCGCACCTACAATCGGCTCAGAAGCCAAATCTCACGCGAATCCACAATGAGCCGATTAATTCAAGCTGACTCGATTTCCGTTACTACTATCTAATCGTGTAAATATTTGAACCTTATTGCGTCAATATTTATATCTTTTGAAATATCCGACGCTCTTATGTAGTAGCCATTTTCAAGATAGACTGAGTCTGCAATAATAAACTCATCCCATCTTGCTTCGGTTGAACTGCTTTTCGTCTCGGTTACAGCATATTGTTCTTCATCTAACGCGTTTTTTATTGAACCGCTGTCGTTGACTTAATTGAACCGCTAGAATCGTTGATCTTATAATATCCTAGAGAATCATTTGGGATATCAGCGTCAGAAGGTTTTTTTGCAAAACCAACATTACGGTTTGGCAACCAGTTGATAGTCGCCATCGTAATATCCTAGAGAATCATTTGGGATATCAGCGTCAGAAGGTTTTTTTGCAAAACCTCAGAGATCATGGTAAATGCCTTTTTTTCTCAAAAAACGCGTGCAGAACTTTTAGATAAATATCAATAAAATCAATCAGTTGTAGCTTGACAATACGCAATCAATTTTGAAAAGGACTTTTCTCGCAATTTCAATAGGTTACGTCAAAAAAAGGTCATTTACCAGGATCTCTGTAAGTTACTACAATAGGTTCGGTGTAACGTTCTGAATTTGCAGTATCAGCAATCGCATTTTCTGAAAAAAGAAGGATAGAAAAAAATAATAAAGAGAACTTAACAAACTTCAGCATCCGAATCATGCTTTGTTGGGAATATTTTTTACTCGTCACTTCTTCAATTCTCCTAAAATTTTTGAGTTTTCGAAAAATTGTACTTTGACAATTTAGGCTTTTGGCATTGAATGTTACTCAATCAATCTGGACCATGTGATTTTTTGAACAAAGTCCTGTAATAATGAAAAAGAATTACCTGTTAGCTTATATCTACCCAGGAAGTGGCAAAGTGAATCGGTAGAAAAATCATTATTTTTAGCAAAACGCTTACAAAAATTGGAATTGCATGTCAAGGAAAAAATGTTTACGAAATCTCTGTGATAAAGCAAAATTGTGGTTATTGGTTTTTCAACGAACCAATTTGAATAGTATGCTGGAGATCAGCTAGTTGAATATAGGGGGAATTTTATTTTCAGGTGCAACCTTGGCGTACAGACCCGTTTAGCTGTTAGCTTGTTTTTGGCGATTCAATGGCTCACTGGAACGATTCCGGGAATATTTTGCGCGACAAAGTCATCATTGACAGACTGACTTCCTTGTTCGGAATGGTATTTTTCTGAAGGAAAAATTTGGCATCCTTGTGGTATTCTTCATTTTCCAGTTTACACTT
Organism: Desulfatiglandales bacterium; assembly: GCA_963662465.1. Taxonomy (GTDB): domain Bacteria; phylum Desulfobacterota; class DSM-4660; order Desulfatiglandales; family Desulfatiglandaceae; genus NaphS2. The sequence goes on along the minus strand of OY759599.1, from coordinate 3,907,941 downwards.
TTGTCTCCATACCTCTCGTTTCCAAGCACGAAACTCCCCTGTGAGAGCGGCGTTCCGCCGCGACAGTCGAGGCTGAAAGTCTCCCCCACAGGAGGAAATACCACACTGGAGGATGTATTTTCATGGAAAAATGTAAACTACTTTTGCGCTTTTTTGAAAGATGCCAAAAACCAAGAGGTTACTTCCTGCAAAAGAAATGAAGATTAAACGGATCTTCGGGTATTTCTTCAACCGAAACTTGATCAAAACCGCTTTCCTTGAGCATTGAAACCGCCTTTTCACGGCCCCACATCATTCCGAGTCCGGCGCCCCCATCCATGAGCCCCACCGGCATACAGTGCATGAGGCTGACGGTGTAGAGAAACATGCCCATGGGGTGGGCCATGTTTTCGGAAAGATTGCTTGCGGCCGCAATATCCACCATGGAAAAGACGCCCCCGTCCTTCAATATGGCGAAGACCCCTTTCAAGGTTTCCAACGGTCGGGTCTGGTCGTGGATGGCATCAAAAGCGGTCACATAATCAAAGGTTTTGAGCCGAAGGTGTTGGTCCTCAAGGAGGGCGGCGTCTTCGTTCAGGAAAGAGATGTTCCGCAATCCTTTTGCCTTGGCTTTGGCTTCTGCTTTTGAAATGATCGCTTCGGATAGGTCGATGCCCACAAACCGGCTGTTCGGAAAGGACTCCGCCATGAGGATGAGGGCCACCCCTTCGGCGCATCCTAGATCGCAAACGGAGATACCCCGGTTCAGTTTTTTAACCATCTCTCCATTTTCCACCGAGGGCAGAAACAGGTTCACCAGGACCTGGTTATGTTTGGCGTCGGCCAGTTGTCCCATGAACCGTTGAAACCTGGGGTAGTGCTCGTATGAAATGCCTTCTCCCGTCTGAAACCCGTGGGCCAACGCATCATAGACGGAAGCGGTCAGCAGGGGAATCTCCTGGGTATAAACCCCCAGATTGGCGTTTCCGGACCGGCGCGTAATCACGTCCGCGTGGGCCTTGGGCAAGCGGAAAAGATCCTGGCCGTCACTGTCCCGGGACAGCGTCACAATACCGCCCGTGGCCATAATGCCCAACCATTCCAGAACATACCGGGCATTCAGGCCGGCTGCCTGGGAAATCATGGATACGGAAGCGGGCCCCTTAAACGTATCCATAACATCGAAAAGGCCCATTCGATACCCAAGTCCCATGGCAAGGTTCAAGGCCCCTTGATTGAGTATTTGAACCATTTTTTCAGAAAACAGTTCCTGTTCATTTCGAGTGCCGTCACCCATTGGTTACCTTCTTTTCATGACAACGCCGTTTTTTTCCATCAGCCGCTGAAGTTTGTGGTAGGGCTGGGCCCCAACCAGGCGATCCCCATTCAGCATAAATGTGGGCAGAACCAGAATATTCATCTCTTCCGCCAAGACCCAATCCCGGCTCACATATTCCTTAAACGCCCCAGTGTTAATGATTTTGGCAATATTTTCACCCGGAAGGTCTACTGACGTGGCGATATCGGCCAATACAGGAATTTTTGCAATGTTTTTTCCGTCCACAAAATAGGCTTTGTAAAGGGCCTGGAGAAAAACATTTCCTTTGTCTTTCGATTCAGCCCAAAAGCCCAGTTCCTGGGCCGAACGACTGTTATAGATCATTTCCGGCAAAACAAAAGGCAGACCCAATTCCTTGGCTGTTTCCTTCAGGTTTCGCATCCTTTCTTCAATGACAAGCAGATTATCCGAAAAAAAGGCTCCTAATGATACACCGTCTTCCGGGGCATCCGAATGGAAGGGAAACGCCCGACGCCGGATTTGAATGACATATTCTTTTTTGAGTTGCGCAATCCGCCCGGCCATGAAGTAGCACCAGGGACAGGTGCAATCGGTAAAAATTTCAAGGGTTGCAGGGGAGGGGGGCATGAGTTGGGTTGTCCTTCAACTGCCGTCGACAGGCGCTTCCGGGTTGCTTATCAGTTGCCGCAGAACCTGCGGGCATAGGTAATGCCGAAGTTCTCTTCTACAATGGAAAAGACCTCGATGGCATCCAGACCGCTCCGCTTTAAATCTTCAATGGCCTGATCCAACATGGCGGCAAAGACCTCTTCGCTGATGACTCTTTTTTTTGACATGATATCTCCTTTTAAAAACCTATTCCAAAACATCAGGTTCCGGTAAAATGCTTTACTGTGGGATTTTCCTCGGCAAAAATGCCGGACTTGACCGGGAGGATACCTGCTGAAGCTTACCTCAACCTTTCAGGAACATTACAATCTTGCAATAGTATTTATGCGAAAAATAACTTTTCATTATAATCCTTAAGGTTTGGCGTGTCAATAAAAATATCATCATGCCCACGGTGAATTTGTTCTGCCCATATTGTGAGGGCTGTTCGTGTGGCGTCTATTGTTCAGCCTGTTTCAGCTCCTTGCTTCGGTCCCTGGTTAGGTCCACGGATTTCAAGGCATCCCTGTTTTCCGGTAATATCAAAACAAATTGGTTGCAGATATCCACCGCGCATCGGCCATTTTCCATTTCAAACCCCAGCAGGTGCCCACCGAATTCTTTGGAATTGCTCAGGAAATGCAGATGGTAGCCCGGAATGTTGATGCCCTTTACAAAGGGCGGACATCGAAACCCCACAATGGTTCCGTCAATGTTTGTTGCCCTGAATTCCGGTTGGTTGGCGGTCACTTTTACCAGGGGCGGATAGGGCTTTTGTTGGGCCGGAACGCTCCGGGTATGGACGTTCTTGAAATGGCCCGTGATTTTGAAGGCGCAGAACAGGTTTTGGTTGGGTATTCGTTCGTTCAGGCGTTTTTTGAGTTTGGCATAGGTGATGGGGGTTTCAAAGGCAATGGCATCATCCGGCAAAAATTCGCAAACCGCAGCAAAGGGGGTGGTGAGGGTCGTATGAGGTCGGTAGACTTTTCCGTTGGATTTTACCTGGTAAATCTCTCCGTTCAAGAGGATCATCTCCCCGTCCAGATGGTCAAAGGTGCCGATTCCCAGGTTGCCGTGGGTCATGAGTTGGGCGCAGGACATTTGACCGTCATAAACTCCCGCCAGCAGGGCGTCGATGGTGGATGTCTGGGTGATGGTGTTGCGCGGTTGATGCACGGCGCATCCGGCGGCCCACAGCAGGCAGCAGATGTACAGGATAATGATTCGCTTTTTCATTCCAGCTCCTCTGTCAGTGATTGCTTTTCGTATATGTTCAATGCTCTTCTTCTAGCAGATTTTCTGAATTTGTGCCAAATGATATTGTACGACGACGTACCCAGGCGATTTATTTTGCCGCCATTCGAAAAGATATGCTTTGCATTTTTAGCCTGAAAGGGTAAAATTGGGGCGCAATTTTTACCTGGAAGGTTAATTTTGTGATAGTAAAATGGGGAAATGACGGAAAAATTTACTGGAAAGTCCACTTTACCCTGATGGGTTCCAGTGCTCGAAAACTGCGCCGCAGCGGCGTAAACTTGATGGTGGGTCGTGCTCTTTTAACCCGTTTCCATCCATTACAGAGAAACTGATGGTTGATGGAATTCTCTGTTGGCCCGTTGACAATTTTCTCCGCCAACTTAAACCGAACCACTGGCCGTAGGCAATATTCCGACCATTCGCGTTTTACCTGGAGGGTCCCCAGATATCAGAGAATTCCTCCCCCGTCACGATATCGGGCCGGTTCAATAACTCCACCGGGTTTTCGTTCTGTTGAATATCAAGCATTCGATAGTGTTGAAGAGTGGTCTCGTTCCCCACATAGAGGCACTCACAATAGGCGGCGTCCGCATACAGAATATATTTCCTGCCGTCGCGTTCGTGCGGGATGAACTTATGCTGCGGCAGAGACTTCAGATGGGCCAGCTTTTGCGGGGTGTCGGCCGCCATTTTGCTGAAACCCGCCCTTTCAAGCAGTCCTTCCACATCGGTTACATTATTTTTTTGCAATGCCGCGCAGCCTGCCAGGGCCAGACACAGCGCCGCCAGAATAACCGGAACAATCCATTCGTTTTCTTGATGTTTCATCAGTGATCCCCTCCTTAAATTTATGCCCAAAAGTTTTTTACGCTTTATCCGGTTTCGCCACGTTGCTCTGCTATTGCCGGATAATCATCGATAAATTGCCGGGGCGTTAAGACGCGATACTCCATTCTTGCGGGCTCAGGGTAATGTTTGAGGTTTCCGGTGATCAGGAGAACCCCTTCGTTTAAGGCGATTTCCAGAAAGGTCGCATCGCCTTCATCAGGCATATCTCATGCAATAACTTTTGATAAGGTGTAATGGGAATTTTTGACAAGATAGCCAATGACATCCTCACGTTCAGATGGCGTGAAATATTTGAGAAAATATTCCCTCTGAAGAACATCCGTGTATTCACTGTAATATCCTTATAGGTCAAAGTTTTTGTTGTGTAAAGAAGAAAACAGATGGAGCGTTTCCGTTTTAGGCTCTCAACCGATTTTTCGTTGATTCCGGGGAGGGTTGTTCGATGTCCCACAGTGAACTGGAACGAGAACTTGAAAAAAGAGGGCGGCAACTGATGCGCATCCTGCTGCAGGAGCATCTGGACAGCCGAAGCCCCGGGCGTTGCGATGAACCTGTCCGCGGTGCTGACGGTATCGAGCGACCGCAAGTAAGGCTTCATGAGCGGAACCTTGAGACCATTGGTACTGTCAGGGCAAGCCGTACTGGATACGGGCAAGAGAGCACAGATAGCCTCTATCCGCTGGATGCAGAGCTCAATCTTTCCCCCGAGCGCTATTCGCTCGAACTTCGCCACCGGGTGGCCACTGAGGTGGCAAAGAACTCCTTCGACGAGACTGTAGAGACGATCGCAAAGACCACCGGCGGCCATGTTCCTAAGCGCCAGGTCGAAGAATTGACCCAACGAGCGGCCCAGGACTTCGACGCCTTTTACGAGATACGCCAATGCGAACCCGGAGGGGGCGAGGATACGGGCCCGGTGCTGGTGATCACTGCCGATGGGAAAGGGGTGGTGATGCACGAAGAAGATCTTAGAGAGTAGACCCGGAAGGCAGCCAAAAAGCGTAAGCAAAAGATGGGAAAACGACTCTCTCAGGGTGAAAAGAAGGATTCCAAGCGAATGGCTACCGTATCGGCCGTGTACACCACCGACACCCTCGAACGCACTCCGGAAGAGATAGTCTCCGAAGTCAGCTGTGCTATCGCTAAGACGAAACGTCCTCGTCCAGAACAAAAACGGGTATGGTCGAGTATCGAGAAATCCGCCGAGCAGGTCATCGGAGATGCGTTTGACGAAGCATCTCACCGTGATCCAAATGAGGAGAAGCACTGGGTTGCACTGGTCGATAGCAATAATACCCAGCTTGATATTCTGAACCGTATGGGCAGGGAAAAAGGGGTGGATATTACGGTCATCGTCGATATTATCCACGTGATCGATGTGTGGAAAGCAGGCAGAGTATTTCACCCCAAATTCGGCCCGGAGCTTGAGAATTGGGTCCGACATCGTCTTCTCGGAGTCCTTAAGGGAAAAGCCGGCTTGATGGCAGGTGGGATGCGTCGTAGTGCCACACGCAAAAAACTCGGAGATGAGCCCGTGGATGCCTGTGCAACTTACCTACTGAACAAGTCGCCCTAGGGTGTAAATCACGACCGTTGGAGAGTATCGCCGAAGCAGTACTACGCTTGCGCGCCCTGCGCTCCAGCAAGGATTTTGACGAGTATTGGGTCTTCCATGAGGCCTGTGAATACAAACGGAAGCATCAGGATCTCTACGCAGGCGGCGTCGTTCCACCTACCTCCACTCCGCTTCCGTTTTCCAAGAGCGGTCATCTGAAAGTAATCAAATAGTATAATCTGGTAGATGAGGTGAGCTATGAACTACAGCAAACTGTTTCACGGGTCGTCGAAAAAGAGCCGCACCCATTCAAATTCCCTGGTAGTTTCAGCAAAAAAATAAAAAGGCATGGGGAACGAAAAAAGATTCAATTTTTGGAGAACAAATTGAACGGATAATGCTATGCTTGAAATATGAGCCCTCAAGAGATAAAAGAAATCCTTCACAATATCGATTTTAACGCAGGTATTCGCGACAACGAAGCGTTGTCTAGAACCATTTCAGTCCTTTTAAATCTTGTTGAAAGATTGAGTGAAGAAAATGAGAAATTGAAGATTGAGACCCAGAGACTGCGCGATGAAAACAACAGGTTGAAAGGGGAGCAGGGCAAACCGAATATCCGTGGTAATAAAGGAGGCGGCAAAGGTAAGGACGTATCCTCGGAAAAAGAGAGAAAGGAACAAATAGGCAAGAAGGAGAAAAAGTCAAAAAAGAAGGCTCAACACGGATTAACGTGAAAAAATATTTCGTCACCAAGAAAAACCTCGGTGCATTCGCCATCCATACGATCCTCACCGTTATCCGTGGCATCGTCATCCTCATGGTCCCCGTTTTCAGACAACGCTATGTTGCTTCCGCTTTGACACGTTCCAAGACTGTTAACCTCGGCGCCGGGGTTATATCGAAAAATAGCCGTTTTTTCAAAAATCGGAACGACCAAAAACAACAGCATCATCAAACAGACCATCATCTTTTTCATGGGTATTGCCCTCCCTCTTTATAAATAGATTTGATTGACATTGAAAGCTCAAATTCATATTACATAATACATATGCGATGAAGGAAGGATAGCGTTAAAGCACGAAGGAGAACCATTATGATGCAAATCGGCTGGATCGGCACAGGCGTAATGGGTGCATCCATGGCGGGGCGCCTTCAGAGGGCGGGGCATGATATTTCTGTTTTTACCCGCTCCAAAAAGCGGGCTCAGACACTGCTTGACCATGGCGCCACATGGTATAACTCACCCGCGGATGTGGCATCAAATTCAGAGATTGTTTTTTCCATTGTGGGACATCCGGAAGATGTTCAGGATATTTTCCTGGGGAAAACAGGCATTCTTCACGAAAATGCCACCTGCAAAATCGTCGTGGACATGACCACCAGCCAGCCGAGTCTTGCCAGAATCATCTATGAGGCGGCAGCAAAATTGGGGATCGAAAGCCTTGATGCGCCGGTTTCAGGCGGCGACGTGGGCGCCAAAGAGGCAAAACTGGCGATTATGGTCGGCGGAAAAAGAGAGGTTTTTGAAACCGTACTGCCGCTCTTCCAGATCATGGGAAAAACCATCTCCTTTATGGGCGATGCGGGCAATGGCCAACACACTAAAATGGCCAACCAAATCCTCGTTGCGGGCACCATGATCGGGGTTTGTGAAGCCCTTCTTTATGCACACCGGCAGGGGCTGGACATGCAGCAGGTCATCGACATTGTTGAGACAGGCGCGGCAGGTTCATGGTCCATCAGCAATCTAGGACCTCGAATCGTAAAAGGCGATTTTAATCCCGGGTTTTTCGTTGAACATTTCATCAAAGACATGGGAATCGCCCTCAAGGAAGCCGAGGAAATTGGGCTGGCCCTTCCAGGGTTGGCCTTGGTGCAGCAATTATATCTGGCGGTTAAAGCGCAGGGGCATGGCCGTTCAGGTACCCACGCCCTATTCCTTGCCCTGAAATCACTGAACGGCGGGAGATAGCCACATCCAACATAAAATGCGGTTTCTTTTGAAAACCGGTTCAATTAGTGATATGGGTACTTTTTTCAGCGCCGGCCAAATCTTAAATAGCGGAAGGAGTGAAAAATGGGCAAATTGTTATGGCAACCATCCGAAGACAGGATCAAAAATTCCAACATTTACCGGTTTATGGGCATCATCAACGAAAAGTTCAACAAAGATTTCGTCGATTACAAGCAGCTCTACCAATGGTCCATTGACAACATATCTGATTTCTGGGCAACTATGTGGGATTTTGCCCGAATCAAGTCTTCCAGACCCTACGAACAGGTGGTGGACGATATCACCAAAATGCCCGGCGCCAAATGGTTTCAGGGGGCGAGACTCAATTTCGCGGAAAACCTTCTCCGCTACCGGGACGACCATGTGGCCATTGTCTTTAAAGGCGAAAGTCGCGACACCATTCAAATCACCTATGCACAGCTCTATGATGAGGTGTCCCAGCTGGCCCAGTACCTTAAAAAGATGGGCGTGGGTCCCGATGATCGCGTAGCGGGCTTCATGCCGAATATTCCCGAGACCATCATTGCCATGCTGGCGACAACCAGCCTTGGCGCCGCATGGTCCTCCTGTTCACCTGACTTCGGCATCAAAGGCGTACTGGATCGCTTCGGTCAGATCAAACCCAAAATCCTGTTTACCGCCGACGGGTATCTCTTCAAGGGGAAAGAATTGGATTCCCTGGGCCGGGTAGCGGATATCTTGAAAAACCTGCCTTCCATTGAAAAGGTCGTCGTGACGCCCTACGTTCATAAAAATCCCGACATTAGCCATGTTCCCAATGCCGTCAGCTACAATGACATCAGATCCACCTTTGAACCGACTGAAATTCAGTTTGAACAACTTCCCGCCGACCATCCCCTGTACATCATGTTTACCTCCGGCACCACGGGGCTTCCCAAATGCATGGTCCAGAGCGCGGGGGGCATCCTGATCCATCAGATGAAAGAGCTGCTGCTCCATGCGGATCTTAAGCGTAAGGACAGAATATTTTATTTTACCACCTGCGGATGGATGATGTGGAACTGGCTCACAACTTCACTGAGCGTGGGAGCGACCCTCGTACTCTTTGACGGAAATCCCTTTCATCCCAATCCAGGCGCCCTTTGGAAAATGGCCCAGGACGAAAAAATCACCATTTTCGGCACCAGCGCGGGATACATTGCTGCCTTGCAGAATGCCGGCGTTTGCCCCGGAAAAGAATACGATCTTTCTCCACTGAAGGCCCTCATGTCAACGGGTTCGCCCCTTTCCGAGGAAGGGTTCGAATTCATCTACAACGAAGTCAAAAGCGACCTGCAACTGGCTTCCATATCGGGAGGCTCGGACATCAATGGATGCTTTGCCGGCGGCAACCCCATGGGCCCGGTCTATGCCGGTGAACTTCAGTGCCGACAGCTGGCCATGAAGGTGGAGGCTTTTGACCCCGACGGAAAACCGGTCATCAATGAACAGGGGGAACTGGTCTGTACGGCGCCCGCGCCTTGCATGCCCATCTATTTCTGGGACGACCCTAAGGGCGAACGGTATCATTCGGCCTACTTCGATGTGTATCCCAATATCTGGCGACACGGGGATTTTATCGAAATCAACGACCGGGGGGGCGTGGTTATTTATGGACGGTCCGACGCCACATTGAACCCTGGGGGCGTGAGAATCGGAACGGCGGAAATATACCGCCAGGTTGAACAGATTCCTGAAATCGCCGACTGCCTGGTGGTGGGGCAAAAGTGGAAAAATGACGTTCGGGTGGTTCTCTTCGTAAAAATGGCGGAAGGCCAAACCCTTAGCGAAGATCTGAAAAAACAGATTAAGACAACCCTCAGAACCCATGCCTCCCCCAGACATGTACCGGCCAAAATCATCGCTGTGCCTGACATCCCCTACACCCTGAATATGAAAAAAGTGGAACTGGCCGTGAAGAAAACCATCGAGGGACAACCGGTGCTGAACAAGGATGCATTGAGCAACCCGGACGCTCTGGACTTTTACGCAAACATAGCAGAACTGAATGAGGCTTAGCAAATCCATTGACCGATACACCCATAGTCCTGTTTCCCCACTCTAATATTGAGGAAGGGATTCTTAAACGCCTGATTGAAACATTCGGTTCCCTGACCCTCTTTAAACCCTGGTTCACGGAACCGCCGGTCCTGTCAAGCCCCTTTGAGCAGGGAGCGTTAAATGTCTGTTTTCCCCCTGAAACCCTGAAACCTCCGGGGGATTTCAAGGTGCTGCTTTCCGAGTATCAAGGGTGGATGATGGAAAACCGTGGCGAAGCCCATCCGGTCGCTTTTTCAGGGGGCGAAACAGGGGATGAAACATGGGCCATCAGAAAAGCCATCCGCGATGCCCAAAAAGATGCGGTCGATTCCGCTCGGAAAAACACCCTGAAATGGCATCTGATGCTTCACCTTGCCGGAAGTCTGGAAGAGGATCGTAAATCCGCCGAGGCCATGCTGCACCGGATAACAAAAACCAAATCCCCTCTGGCAGAGGCAATGGAAGGCGGAGACCCGGTTCCCGATATTTTTGAAGACCTTCCTCTTTCCACCGCCTATCCTTACATCACGGATCATCATCTCAACCTGATATTTGAAGCGTGGTTCGGCCTTTTTGGGAGCCAAGTTGGGAAGAAGGCAACATTGCTCACTCTGGACCGGCAAATCATGAATCATGCCGCGGATTTTTTTGACGGCAAGGATATTCAACCCTCCGGTGATCCGAATCTTTCAGCGGCAGCCGAGACAAGCGTACCGGGGCTAAGGATCATTCGAACAACGCTCCCTCGACTCTCGAATCAATCTCATTCAACAAACCCTGTTCTGGCGGGTCTATCCGGGAAGGCCATTATTTTAGTGGAACGCGAATAGCGGGTCTTTTTTAATCGCCTCAAGGTAATCCATGTTCCGACTGAACGATCTTATACTGCTGTTGGTTATCTTCTCTTCCATGCTGGTGGGCATCCTGTTTCCGGAACCCATGGCAATATTTCAACCGTACCCCTTGTACTTGATGATGTTCCTCCTCTTTTTAAGCTTTCTGCCCATTGAATTCGGTTCCATCTGGCATCTCATTCGGGACAACGGCCCCACGGTTCTGTGGCTGACCTGTTTCAAGATGATTCTGCTTCCAGTATTGGTATATTTTCTTTTTCTACAATTCGCCCCCGCTTATGCCATTGGCGCCCTCCTGCTGACCGGTGTTTCCACCGGCGTTGTAGCGCCGTTCATTTCCGGTCTGGTGGGCGCCAACGGGCCTCTGGTTTTGGTGATTGTGGTTATTTCCTCCTTTGTGGTTCCCTTTACGCTGCCGACCCTTGTGAAGATTCTTCTTGAACAGGAAATGAGCATTTCACTGCTGACCATGATGCGCATGCTGCTTCTGGTCATTGTTGTGCCGGTTATTGTCGTGGAAACACTGAAACGTCTTTCGCCAAAGCTGATAAACGGCATCATGAAACGCCGCTATCCCATCTCCCTGGCGGTCTTCGCGTCCATCAATCTGGCGGTTTTTTCAAAATACAGCGTTTTCTTTCACAAACACCCCGCCATCATCATTGAGGCAACGCTGGCTGCCGTTGCCCTTGGCGGCATATACCTGGTTGCGGGGCTGGTGGTATTTCCTAGAGCACCGGTTGAAAATCAACTGGCTTCCGTCATCAGTATCGGTAACATTAACAATGTGCTGGTACTGGTTTTTGCTTCGGAATTCTTTGGTCCCCTGGAACCTACGCTGGCCGCCATGTATATGGTTCCCTTTTTTGGACTGATTTTTCCTTTGAGGATGTATCGAAGGTTCAGAGAAAAGGACTTGTGACAAAATAGGACATCCGTCTCTTTTTGAGAACATTTTTTTCCAAAACGTTTCATAATGAAATCATTTTTTTTGTTCTCGTCATTTCAACTCATTTCCGGCATAGCTGCTTTTTTTAAAAATTTATTCCATAGATACAGAACGTTACACTTTAAATACGCCTGAGGTCCGGCCTCTGTCTTTTTTAGGTATAAATTTTGCATAAATTAAAATCATTCTGTTAAAACGGGGGTACAAAAAATGAAACTTAAAGGACTAATGGTGGTTTTTGCTTTTTACATGAGCATATCTCTTGGCGGAATCAGTTTTGGAACTTACATTGATATTTCAGGGAGCGATCCTGATAGTCTTGCGAGTTTCGCGGGAACTTTAAATTTTGATAATAACGACTTAATTATATCTCTTACGAATACAACCACCGATGGCATAGGGACTATTACCGCCCTAGGCTTTCTTTTCCCGCTGTTGGGAGAAGGCGAATGGATGGAAGTCGATTCATTTAAGTATGTGAGTTCAGGTGATACCGACTTTGACGAAATCACTGATGAAAAAAATCTAAAAGGATTTGACGGCGGTGCGGGAACAGATAAAAACCTCTGGGGCGGTACGGTCAGTAAAGGTATTGCCGCTGGAGAAACTGCTACATTTACCTTTGGAATCAGCACTAACGCAAGCGCCAACTTTACCAGTGAGGATTTCGTAAAGGACCAAGACTTTGCAGTAGTTCGATTTCAGGGACTCACAGGTGGAGGGAGCGCAAAAATCTATCCCACCTACGGAGGCGGCGCGCAAGTCCCCGAACCGGTGACCATCTTTCTGCTGGGTTCCGGTCTGCTAGGACTGTTCGGTTATAGAAAAAAGTTCCGGAAATCCATCCCGAACCCGAAGGAATAGTGGAAAGGGAATTTTCGGCGCGGATATTGCTTTTTAAATCGCTTTATTGTAAAAGGTTAGAAGATTTTTGTTAATCTTCATCTCAATCTTATAGGTTACTGGATGGTCAGAATGAAAGGGGCAAGCAAAATGAAACTGAAAATATTGATTATCACAGCTGCCGTTTTTGGATTGTTTTTCTTGATCTCCAACGTCAACGCAGGATATCTTGACACAGGTTGGGAAAACATTACCACCTATGATGGGTTCGAAAGAAGCGGTAATACCTGGTGGAATACAGAAAACGAAGATCAAGAAGTTGAACCGGGCGCTGCCACGGGCCAGATCTGGGATATGGAAGGCTTCTTTTTTGCCGACGGTACGGAAAGCGGAGTGGTAATGAACTCGCTGGCAATGGTGGGTGGATTTGATTTTGCTGAGGGAGAGCTTTGGGTCGATCCGGGAGACATATTCATAGATACGGATATGAGTAATGATTACTATGAATATGTGTTGGATTTAAACTTCGATATATCCAACCCCGGCGAAGATAACGAGGAAAACAATAGCACCTACACAGCATATGAGAATACCGGTGGATCAATCACATTTAATACAACCTATGACGGCCCCGCAGGAGGGACGCAGGGGCAGGCGTGGACCTATGCGGGCGGCGGGACAGTGGTCACAGGTTTTGACAACATTGCTTTGAACTACCTCAGTAATCAGAGTGACAGTCAAATGGGAGGCGGTTTGACGGGAGGTTCTCACAATGCAGCAATTGTAAACCTCGCTTTTCTCGGGTCTAATACGAATTTTAATCTCTGGTCTTCAGAGGAATGTGGGAATGATGTCGTAACCGGCGGCGGCAACACATCCGCTGCAGTCCCTGAACCAGCGACCCTCTTTTTACTGGGTTCAGGGCTTTTAGGATTTTTCGGTTTTCGAAAAAAAATCAGGAAATCTGGAAATTGACAAAATTCATCTCCTGAACCCCAATTCAAAGATTGGACCTTTGAATTGGGGTTTTTTTATTGTTTCAACTCCTTCAAACTGGAGTTTCTTCACGGTGAATTTGTTCTAACGCTAATCCATTGATTTGTTTGAATTGATGTGTCCTTCATAAGGTTTTGATATCAAAGGTTTACAAATAGAACAAATTTGCCCTGGGAGTTTCTTCCAAGCGGTAGAATTAACGAAAATATTATGTTAAAATATTTTTATTTGAAGTGTGGAAGGTAAGGATCGGAGATAAATATGAATGTGGTTTTTTCGGGTAACCTTCGCTTCCTTGGCATCCCGGATTTGCTGCAGTTGATTGCAACAAATAACAGTACGGGAGTCCTGAGATTGACAAACCCTCACGCTCAGATGCCGGCTTCCGTCGTTTTCTTGATGGGCAATCCCATACATGCGGTTTATGGTTTGCTGAAAGGTATCGAAGCCCTCTATGCTTTGTTTGGTTGGACAACGGGCCGATTTGAATTCAGCCAGGAAAAGGTTGACAGTCAAAAAACCATCCGCAGGGGACAAATGGAGATCGTCCTTGACGGTCTCCGCATGCTGGATGAAGGCATCATCAAAAGGCTGGGACCGGGATCTGAGGCAAAAAACCGCCCGGGCCGGATGGACCCTCTATCGAGACTTCCGTTACTCAAGAAACCCATCACCCATTATGCCTTTATGGTGGAGGAAGAAGAGTTCCCCGAGGGAACAAGCATCATTGAAGAAGGAGAATTCGGTAATTGGATCTGGATGGTCCTTCATGGGATGGCGGAAATGTCAAAAAAGACCATTGCCGGACCCACAAAGATTTTAAGGGTGGGGCAAGGCGCTTTTATCGGCAATATCTCATCCATGATGGCTATGGGCCGCCGTCGAATCGCCACATTCACAGCAACCGAAACCATACGTCTGGGGGTTCTCGATCTTGAGCCCCTTTATGCGGAATATTCCAGCCTTTCCGATGAGTTCAGGAGCGTTCTGTTAAGTCTCGACCATCGCTTCAGGGAAATAACCGAAAGGCTCTCGGAAATTCACTCCGGAATTAATGTGGGTAAAAACACTTTTTCCAGTCCGACAAAACAAGCCACAACAGGAAAAAGGATTGAAACCCCTTTCCTGATCTCAAAAGGGAATGCCACCATTGTTCAAGATATAAAAAATCGTCCTTTTCCCCTCATCAACTTGGGCCCGGATGATTTTTTCGGTCCGCTTCCCTTTCTTGAGATGGGACATGAGCCTTTTTCCGCATCCGTTCTCTTTTCAACCGAACTGAAATCCACCCCCCTGGACCCGGAAGCGCTGCAAAGCGAATATGATCAACTCAGCAATACACTCAAAAACATGATTGAATTTTCCCTCAATTGCATCTCCATTGCAACCATGGCAGTTTGCCGAAACTGCCTGGAAAGGTATTAACGTTGCAACTTTCCCAGGAATTTGAGAAAATAGGGCGATTTATTTAAAAACAATAGAGGCATGGACCATGAAAAAACCGGTTCAAAGAACCCTGTTACTGCTGGTCGTATTTTTTTTGAACGCCATGGCGATTTCCGCGAAAGCGGAGTCGGGAACCATCAAGGAAATCTCCGCTCCTGAAGTCAAAAACATGCTTGAAGCCGGCCAGGCGGTGGTTATTCACGTATTATCCGGAACCGAATATGAAATGCAGCATATCCCCGGCTCCATCAACATCCCGATCATTGATATGAAAACCACAAACGCGCTGCCCCGGGATAAAAATACACCACTGGTTTTCTATTGTATGGGGAGAAGGTGACCCTACTCAGTTCGGGCTGCAAGGATTGCGACCGAAAAAGGATACACCAAAACATATGCCTTTGTGGGAGGCATACCGGAATGGCGCAAGTTTAATTATCCGATGTTTATCAACCACGACTGGCAAAAGATAAAGGTCAAAAAAATTTCCCCTGAAGACCTTGCAAAACGCATGAACGCTGAAATTTTATATATCCTTGATGTCCGACCTCTAAATTTCACCCGAAATACCTCTTTCATCAAGGGAAGCGTTTTATGTCCCCTGGTTTTTTTGGCGACGCGATACCCGGAAATTCCCAGAGACCGACCGATTGTGGTTACGGATTGGGCCATGAAACAATCCCCCGTGGCCGCGAAATTCCTCATTGCCAAGGGATACGCCATATTGGGCGTTTTGAAAGGCGGCATCGAACGTTGGGAAAGCGAGAAATTACCCGTTGAAGAGCGAAAGCCCATTACAAAGATCATGCCGTTAGCGTCCCGTGATGAAAAAGCCCATCACTGAAAACTCCTTTTTGATTGAGGCATAATTGATTTTCATGCATCAAACAAACCAAAACGCCGCGTCCCCTCCCTCAAACCGCCCCAGGAAAAGGGTTATTCGAAATATTTTTCTTCTGTTCGGTTTGCTCATTGCCGCCATCATCGGAAACACCTTATATGTTACTTACCAGGGAGACAAATACGCCAAACATCACAATTATGAAGATCTTAAAACAAAGCTGAATTTTGTCTCGGCCCTGCAAAATAACGCCCTGGAAAAACTGAATGTTATCTCGGGAATTGTCAAAGAACAGAGTCAACGGTATTGTGATTTTATAGATTATGACAACCATACCGCCATAAGGTTTATGCTCAAGTCTCTTGCCGCCATTCACAATATTGATCTGGCCTTTGTATTTGACGAATACGGAGACCTGCTGGCGTCCTATCCAAAAGGCGGGCAGGATTTGCCGGTCTACGGAAGGCTCCTCAACGATCAGCGCAAAAGGGTCAGCATAGAGACCATACCGGCACAAATCGTGGAAGGCCACCTGCCGGAATTGGCCACATACGTCCAAACATCGGAGGTCCTGTGCTTCAAATCCGTGATCCCGCTACTGCATGATACGGGTGCAATTTACGGCTATGTGGTGCTGATAAAGCTGATCAACGGAAATAAAACCCTGGCTCAGCGAATGGCCCACATTGCTGAAGCGGAAGTCGTGTACTATGATCAGAATAAAAGAACCGTATTGACCAGTTTTGCCGATTCTCAAATCCCCTATCCGGATTCGGATGGCCTTACCGTTAAGGGTCAACCCTACTTTGTTTTCCAAAAGAGAATCGCCGACTTCACGGGGCAGACCATTGGCGCCCTGGCGGCGGCCATTAACAAAAAGCCATTTTTAGCGCAACGAAAATGGATTCTTTTTAATAACCTGACGCCTTTTTTCATCTCCATCGTTATCTCTTTTGCCCTCTTTGCCCTTCTTAAGCTAAGGGTATTCAATAAAATAAGAGAGTTAATTGCTGCCCTCCGGAAAGTAACCGAAGGAGAAGGAGACCTGAGCATCAGGCTCAAAATGCCGCCTGCTAAAGCCGCTGGTAAAAATCTTGATGAAGTTGAATATATGGGGGTCGATTTCAATCTGATGATGGACAAGCTGGAAGGTACCCAAAAACAGCTTATCGATGCCCGCAGAGAAGCGGAGCTGGCCAGTATCTCCAAGAGTGAATTTCTGGCCAATATGAGCCATGAAATCAGGACTCCCATGAACGCCGTTATCGGTTTCAGCGACATGCTGTTGGAAACCCGGCTCAACCATACTCAGATTGATTACGCCAATATGATTAAAAACAGCAGCGACGCATTGCTTTCATTGATCAACGACATCCTGGATTTCTCAAAGATCGAAGCGGGCGAAATGACTTTCGAGGAAACGGATTTTGATCCGGAATCGCTGATCTTCAACATTTGTGATATTATCCGTCCCAAAATCGGTACAAAACCCATAGAGCTGCTCTGTCACATGGAAGAGGATGTTCCAACCCTGGTGAGAGGAGACCCCGTACGATTCAGGCAGGTTTTGACCAACCTCATGGACAACGCTCCTAAATTCACTGAAGCGGGTGAAATCGAATTATCCCTGGCACTGGAAAAGGAAGAAGGAACCCGGGTAAAACTCCATGCCACCATAAGGGATACCGGCATCGGCATCAGGGATAAAAATCTGCTCAAGATTTTTGAGCCCTTCCAGCAGGCGGACGGCTCAACCACCCGAAAGTACGGCGGTACCGGTTTAGGGCTATCCATCTGTAAAAAGATATCCAATCTCATGGATGGCGACGTATGGGCGGATGTGAATGGAACCGAAAAAATAGAAGACGCCGGAAAGCCCCCTTCAAGCCCAACCGTCGGTGGAACGGGAAGCACGTTTCATTTCACCGCCTGGCTTAAAAAAGCACAAAAAGAAATACCCCCTAAATCCGTCTCCATGGCGCTCTCCGGCAAGAAAGCATTGATTGCTGATGGGAACTCTAACAGTCTTCGTATTTTAACCCATATGCTGCAATCCGTTGGCATGGTAGTCGTTTCGCTGGATAAGAGTGAGGCCGTTTTGCCGGCACTGGAAAAGGGCCTGAGTGACGAAAAGCCTTTTTGCATCTGTATTATCGACATTTCAGCGCCACAAATTAACGGATTTGAACTTGCCGCAAAAATTCGAATGTACCGCTCACCGATAAAAGAAAGGCAAATTGCCATCAGCAATACCCCTCTCCTTGCCATGTCATCCATAATGGCCAACAACCCTCAGGAATTTGAAAAGGCTGGTTTCGACGATTTTCTGAGAAAACCCATTCGTAAACGCAATGTTTTTCAATCCATTGAAAACATGGCTGAAAAAAGGAATCATCGCAAACTGAAAGCGCAAAAACCAGCCGGCCAAGAACAATCCGAGGAACATCCCCATCCCGGTAAGACGGAAAATGCCGTTCGTATTTTGATCGTTGAAGATAATCCTGTGAACCAGAAGCTGGCAAAAATGATGCTTAAAAAAGCCGGATATCATATTCATATCGCCAACAATGGAAAGGAAGCCGTTGAAATATATTGCGCAAATCCAAAGGATTACGATCTTGTTTTGATGGACATTCAGATGCCGGAAATGGATGGCTTTGAAGCCACTGAAGTGATTCGACAATTTGAAATCCAAAACCGAAATCTCAATGAACCCATAATGGGGGAAGCGACTGCAAAGCAGGGAAAACCATCATTCATTCACAGGGTACCCATCATCGCAATGACCGCTCATGCCATGAAAGGAGACAGGGAAAAGTGTCTTGAGGGCGGAATGGATGATTATATTGCAAAACCGATAAAAAGGGAAATTGTCATGGGGGTCCTTGAAAAATGGGCACTCATATCATGCCTCAAAACCATAAGATAAGGAGAAGTGATGGATATTAAAGCGTTAGCGGATAATCTAGGTCTGGAAGAAGACGAATATCTGGAGTTGGTGGACCTCCTCGTGGAAACAGGGATGGCCGATTTAAGCAAGTTGGAATCGGCTGTTGGAGCTGGAGATGCGGAAAAAGCCGCCAAAGCGGCGCACTCGATAAAAGGCGCTTCCGGAAATCTTGGTTTGATGGACATTTATGAATTGGCTAAAACCATCGAAGGGGAGATTCGGAATAACCATCTGGAATTGATTGAGCCCTGGGTGAAAGAAATCAGGGAAAAGCTGGAAACCCTGGGAAAACTGGTACAGGGATAAAGGCAAGTGTCAACGGTTATCGGTTAACGGTAACATAAACCGTGAACCGACAACCGTGAACATTTCAGGAAATAATTGTTCCCCGGAATTTTTCGCCTTTTAAGAGCCGCTCAAAGTTCTCCATATCATTCCCAATAATCACCACTTCAAGTCCCAGCGCGGCGGCCTCCCGGGAAGCGATAGGGTCGAAAGGCATGCTCAATCCCGGATCCCATTCATTGCCCACCAGCTTCCTGAATGCCGGCCACGAAATGCTTTCCATTCTTTCTGCCTGAGAGTCCTTTTTTGGATCTGCACTGTATACATAATCGATATTGCTCATGTTGATCACACGGACGGCGTTAAACCGTTTTGCCAGTTGCACGGCGCGTAAATCCGTCGAACTCCCAGGTTTGAAACCGGCGCCGATAACGATGCGTTTTGAGTTATCAATTTTTTCATCAGGATCATGGATGACTTTCTCATGGGCCTCATCGGCAAAACTCGACCGAACCAGCTCGGCGTTGAGGCGCGTGGCGGCTATGCCGATCCAGTCGAGATCTTCCGTTGAAATAACGGCAGTCGCTTTGGCGGCTTCCTGGTAATCTCTGGCAATCTTGCCGCCGCCGCAAATGATCACAAATCGATCTGCTTGGAATCCCATAATGATCTGCTTGAATTTTTTAAGAAAGGGTACATCAATCCGGTTGGGAACGATAATCGATCCTCCCAAAGAAATAACAATGGTTTGGTTTTCCATTTTTTCTCCAACAAATTTTTAGGTGATTATTTTTTTATGATACCCAAAATGTTCATCGAAGGGCAACCGTTCTTTTTCAGGAATTCCGATCGCAACTGTAGAGACACGGCATCCCTTGTCTCTAGAGAACCGGAGGCAATATGATTGCAAGGATCAAAAAAAGGTGTTAATAAAAAGGCAATCGTTTACGGTTTACAGTTGCCGGTTAGCGATTACAAAAACAGAAGGTAACAAAAAGATTATGGGACCGTTTTTGAATGACCATCATCAACATGGGGAAACCGATGGAATCTGAAAAAAAATCGTATTTAACAGAGGGTCGGCAACGTATTGCTCTGATGGAGGAACTTTACCGGAAATATGGCGGCGCCGCCGGGGGCCCCGCAGGACTTATTCGTCAAATCCGATTCTGGCGAAAAAAATACGCCTGGATGATTGTGGTTGGCGGCGCAAAACTTCTTAAACGGATTATCGATGTGGTTGCCTCCGGATTTTTGATGCTCTGCCTCTGGCCGATCTTTCTCGTGGTCGCCCTGTGCATCAAACTCACGGACGGAGGCCCCGTATTGTTCTGGCAAACGCGGATCGGGCTTTGGGGGAGGGAGTTTCCATTTCCCAAATTCAGGTCCATGGTTGTAAATGCCGAAGCGCTCAAAGACGAGCTGTTGGAACAAAGCGATCATGAAGACAGCGTTACCTTCAAAATGAAAAAAGACCCGAGGATTACCTGGATCGGACGGATCATTCGAAAATTGAGTATTGATGAACTGCCACAACTCTGGTGTGTTTTCAAGGGGGATATGTCCCTGGTGGGCCCCCGACCGCCGGTTCCCAGGGAAGTGGCGGAATATACCCTGGCCGATCGACGCAGGCTGGATGTGATCCCTGGGTTGACCTGCATCTGGCAAGTCAGCGGCCGGGGCGACATCCCTTTTAATGAGCAGGTAGAACTTGATGTGCAGTATATCGAAAGCCGAAGTCTCTGGTTCGATATTAAGCTCCTTCTCAGCACGATTCCGGCTGTTTTGTTGGGAAAAGGCGCCTATTGAGAACGGAATCAACACTCGGAAATAAATTCTAAGCGTCAAACCCCTGAAAGGATAGGCTTATGATTGCCCTCGTTATAGCCCCGGGCCTCAACCCTGGGCTTGAAGCCCTGAACAAACATTATCCGACACCCCTTCTGCCCCTGGTAGATCGCCCATTTATTCAGCATGCTGTCGAATTTCTCATCGGGCAGGGCGTTACCCGCTTTGAATTTATTCTCAGCCATTTGCCTGAAAAAATCGAAGCGTTGCTGGGAGACGGCAGCCGTTGGGGAACCACGTTCAGATACCATCTGGCGCAAGACCCTCTATCACCCTACGAACCGCTCAAGACCTTGAAATTTGACAACCCCGACGAAATCCTTCTGCTGGCCCACGCGGATCGTCTGCCCCAAATTAATCTTAAAAAAGCGGTTGAAAATTTTCAATCAGGGGAGGGCATGCCCACATTCTGGGCCAACCCGTCCGAATCCGAAAGCCCAAATGAATGGGACTGGACAGGCTGGGCATTGATCCCCGAAACCTACATCAAAAATATTCCGGAAAATACGGATGAAGGGCATCTTAAAACGCATTTTCTGTCCCAGGCCAAGGAAACGGCATCCTGGGTAACCGTCGCCCAACAGCTCAGTTTTCAAACCTATGAAGCCATACTTATGAGCCATCGCGTCCTCCTTAAAAAAGAATTCACCGGCCTTTTCCTGAAAGGCGCCGAAGCGGAAGACGGTATTTGGATTTCCCGAAATGTGAGTCTCCATCCCACAACAAAGATTGAATCACCGGTTTACATTGATGAAGATTGCCGGATCGGCAGCGGTGTTCAGTTAGGACCCAATTGCGTTATCGGCAAGGAATGCGTCCTTGATTCGGGCTCCATTGTTGAAAACGCCGTCATTTTTTCGAACACCTACGTGGGTGATGGCCTTGAATTAAAGGATGTGATCGTAGACAAAAACCGCCTGATCAATACCCGATTCGGCACGGCGGTTTCGATCCCCGAGAATTTTATTTTAGGCGGCGTATCCGCTTCAACACTGGGGCGTCGCTTAAGAACGGTAATTTCTCAAATCGCGGCCTGCGCGTTATTGCTTCTTGTTTGGCCACTTTTGCTGGGGGTCCCGTTGGTATTGAAGCTTTTTCGGCGTGGTCCTGCAATTTTCAAGAAAAAGGTGGTTAGGCTGCCGACGCAAGCCGATGACGCTTTTTGGCGGACATTCAACTTCCTAAGCTTTCTACCCCATAGCCGGAGTTCACTCCAAAGAAGGGAGCCCTCAAAAAACGAAAAGCTTCATCACCTTATCTTTCAATTTCTACCGGCCCTGGTTTGCATCGCAAAGGGAAACCTGCACTTCGTAGGCGTTCATCCCAGGTCCAAAGAAGAGATCGAGGCATTGAGCCCTGACTGGAAGGATCTGTATTTGAAATCCAAACCGGGCATTATCACCGAGGCCTACGTCAACTACGGTGAAATACCCACGGAAGATGAGCTTTACACGGCGGAGGTATTCTATTCCTCCATCGGAGGACTGGGGCACGATTTCAAGCTGTTTGCGTCCTATATCCGTGGCGTTTTTTCCAGAAAGAGATAAGGGTCGGCAGCTTGTGATCAATTAAGCTTTTTCTTTGCTTTATCCACATCGGTTGCCAGGGTGAACAGATGAATCAGCTTTGAGATGCGGAAAATCTGAAGCACGTTGCCGCTCACATTGCAGAGAGCGCATGTTTTACCCTTTTGTGCAAGGGCCTTCCGGATTGTTAAAAAGAAGAAAATGCCTGAATTATCCACAAACGCCATGTCGGATAGATCGAAAATGCAGTGTCGTTCACCCACATTCTTAATCACCACATCCATTCGAATTTTGGCCATCAGAACCCCATCAAGCCTTCCGGAAAGCCGGAGGACAACCACATCGGGCGTCTCATCGGTCACCATCATAAAAAATGGCGGCAACAGCTTGTCCTGATGGAGGTGTTTCAGCAATTGATCCAAATTATCATAGGATTTTTCCGAAAAAAGATCCCACAATCGCGTCAGCTTGAAAAATTGCACAACAGTCGCATGAATCCCTGTAAAATAAATTCCCGTTTCCGTTTCAGCACCGCGTTTCCAGAGTTTGACAATGAGTCCGAGCCCCGATGAGTCAATAAAGTCGGTTTGTTTGAAATTGAGAACCAGATAAGCCGCTTTACCAATGGCATCAGCAACTTTTTCACCACTCTCCTTAACAAAAAGAGCATCCACACGCGATGGGAAATGGATGATTTTCATGTCGTCGGCAATGGTTGACGGTTCACTTTCCGGAGCGGACGGTGCAAGGTTCGACCGCTTGTATCGAAGGTTCCGGTATCGATAGTAAAGAAGCGCCGGCCCAATCATAAACCCAAATTTTAAAAATCCCACCAGATACCGTTTGATCAACCGTTTTGGATCCTGGGTGATTCTGAAAATCCACTCGGTGCCGCTTTTCTGCATCCATTCCGGGGCTCGCGCCACCGATCCCACAATAAACTCATAGGTGCCGCCGATACCGATGGAAACAGGGACTTTCAACTGTCGCCGGTTTCGCTCAAACCAGATCTCCTGTTTGGGATTGCCGAATGCCAGCAGCAGGATATCGGCCCCGGACTGGTTGATCCGTTCCACGATTTCCCGATCAACTTCTTCCGTTTCCAGGATCGCTTCCCCTTCCACATGCACGAAGGGGGAATAAACGCCGGCAACCTCAAAGCTCGGATACCGCTCTTTGAGCAAATCTGCGGCCCTTTGCCCAACGTCTCCCCGCCCTCCCAGGAAGAAGATGGATTTCCTGCGTTTTGACGCCTCTTCCGCAAGCCTGGGCACCAGATCGGCGCCGGTGACCCGTTCTTTGAGCGGTGTTCCCAAAAGTTTACTGGCCCAGACAATGGGCATTCCATCGGCAGTCACCAGATCCGCGCGCCTCAGAATATCCAGGAGTTCCGGATGGCGAACATGTTTTCTCAACCAGGCATGGGTGTTGACTAGAAAATCCACATTGACCGTGGCCACCAGGCGGGCGCGCTCGTCTTCGGCATAATCGTCCACCATGCTAAAGATGCGATTTACCGCCATATCCATGGTCAGATTATCCACGGGGATTCCTAAAATTACAATGGTCTCATCGCTCATGGGTTATTCCTTCCCATTTTTATAAAGGGGCAAATGCGCTTCCTCGATATCCGCAAGCATGGGGTTTTTCAAATCCTTCTCCGAAAGGATCGGATTTTCCATGGGCCAGACAATATCAATGGCATCATCCGCCCAAAACACCCCATACTCATCGCCCGGCGCATAAAGATCCGTGCATTTATAGAGCACATCGGCTGTTTCACTCAAAACACAGAAACCGTGCGCAAACCCTTCAGGGATATAAAGCTGATATTTATTTTTTTCCGAAAGAAGATTGCCGGTCCATCGCCCGAAACCGGGGGAACCTTTCCGAATGTCCACCGCAACATCCAGAATTTCGCCCTTCACCACATAGACCAGTTTTCCCTGAGGATGTTTGAGCTGGTAGTGAAGCCCGCGAAGGGTGCCGCGCCGGGAATGGGAATGGTTATCCTGAACAAAGGGGCGGGAAATGCCGATCTCAACATATTTTTCAGCATGGAAGGTTTCCATGAAAAACCCTCGATCATCCTGAAACACCTTGGGTTCGATTAACAAAACGTCGGGCAGTGACTTTTCAGTAAATTTCAGGGTCATTTTTCCGGTTGTCCTCGTTTTCAAGAATTTCCATCAGATATCGGCCGTAATCATTTTTGAGCATGTCTTTTGCGAGCCCCCTGATCTGATCGGCGTCAATATAGCCGAGGCGAAAGGCAATTTCTTCGATACAGCCGATTTTCAAGCCCTGCCGGTCCTGGATGGATTTGACAAAATCCCCCGCCTGCTGCAACGATTCATGGGTTCCCGTATCAAGCCAGGCAAAACCACGCCCCAAAAGTTCCACGCGAAGCGCCCCCCGTCTTAAATATTCCAGATTGATATCCGTAATTTCAAGCTCTCCCCTGGGGGATGGCTTCAGATTTTCCGCGATTTCAACCACCTGGTTGTCATAAAAATAAAGCCCGGGAACCGCATACCTTGATTTGGGATTTTGCGGTTTTTCCTCAATGCTGGTGACCCTTCCGGTTTCGTCAAAATCCACCACCCCATACCGCTGTGGGTCCCGCACCAGATAACCGAAAATAACCCCTCCGCTTTCAAGGGCGGCAGCTCTCTGAAGGATGAAGGACAGGGTGTGACCATAAAAGATATTGTCCCCCAGCACCAGGGCGACATTTTCTTCGCCAATAAATTCTTTTCCAATGACAAACGCCTGAGCCAGCCCTTCGGGTTTGGGTTGCTCACGATAGGAAAGGGAGATGCCGATATTTGCGCCATCTCCCAGAAGTTCCCTGAAACGGGGCAGGTCTTCAGGGGTCGAAATAATCAGGATTTCTCGAATGCCGGCCAGCATCAAGACCGAGAGTGGATAATAAATCATGGGCTTGTCATAAACCGGCATCAACTGCTTGCTGACCACGCGGGTGATGGGGTAAAGGCGTGTCCCGGACCCGCCGGCCAATATAATTCCTTTCATTTCAGATAACCTTTCCTTTGCAATGGATTTAAACCCCAAAAATGCCTTGATATGATTCATATATGGGAATAAATTGGGTTTATGATACATTTCCATTCAACACAAGTAAAGATCAAATTGTTGCGAGTGCTCCCTAAAACCGCCAAAATGATGTTGAAAAAGGTGCAAGACCTTGACGAAGTCCTTCATTTCCGGCTATTATCCGGGAAAAGAGATGAGAGGCTTGAAACTGACAATGGCATCCGAATCAACAGTCCTCGAACAGGACAATAATCGGCGCATCGGCCGGAAAGTCGCCAAAAATTCCATTGCCGGCATGGGCGCCGTGGGGATCTATTTTTTGAGCCGTCTGGCGCTGACCCCTTTCATCCTTCACTATGTAAACCTGGCCCAATTCGGTTTGTGGTCCATGTGTTTCGTCATCCTTTCCTATGCTGGACTGGGGGCCGTCGGCGTAAATGGCGCCTACATAAAATTTACGGCCGAATACCATGCCAAACAGGACCATTCGGCCATCGGAAGTCTCCTTTCCACCGGCATATTGTGTATGACCGTTTTTTGCGTGGTATTTTACGCTGTCCTATATCTGGCGCTTCCCTATATCCTTCGCTTCTTCCATGTGTCGTCGGAGCTCATGCCCATTGCATCATTCATGATTCTGGGAACGGCCCTGGCCTTCTGTCTTGATTTTACCCTGGGTGGTTTCCGGGCTACCCTTGAAGGTCTTCAGGAAATCGCACTGTCCAAAGGGATCAACGTATCGGCGTCCTTGTTTGAAGTGGCCATGGTCGTTCTATTCCTTCCCCTCGGATTTGGCATTGAGGGGCTGCTCTATGCATACATCATTAAGACCCTGGCGGAAATGATCGCCTGTACATGGCTGGCCTTCAAAAAACTGCCAAGCCTGAAGCTTCATCCGAGACTGATTTCCAAACAGGCATTCAAAGACCTTTTTGTGTTCGGCAGCAAAGTTCAGGTCCTTGGCGCCCTTGCCATTTTCCTGGCATCCCTGGATCGCATGGTGATCACCGCCCTGCTCGGTCTCAAAGCAACGGGTCTTTTCGAGGTGGGGCGAAAATTTCCGTTTACCGGTAGAAACATTTCCCGCGCCGCCTTTGGTCCGCTACTCCCTGCCGCTTCGCACATGGGCGGCAGATGGGAGAGAGGGGACAGCATTCCATTATCCGAAAGAGCCAAAAAATATCTCGGCCTTGGCCTCGCTTCCGCAATCGTGGCACTCCTTCCCGGGCTCTTTTGGATCCAGGAAATCGGGGAAAAAATTGTACCGGGCATTCAAATTCCATATCACTTTGTCGCCATTGCAGCTATTCTGATCGTCATGTTGCTCCTATTGCAGCTCAAGAAGTTCCATGGAAGGCTCCTTTCCGAGGACCGCCTTCTGGGAGAAAGTCTCAGGGGCCTTTATTTAAAAGGTCTTCGGCATATCAACCTGATCAATGTGACCATCTTTTCCTTTCTAATGGCCGCGGCCAGGCCCCTGATTACCGCCTGGGTGGGTAATGAATATTTGCCTGCCGTATCCGTTCTGGTTCTGATCAGCCTTGCCAACATGATCCATCAAGGCACGGGACCGGCCGGACTCATGGTTCGCGGCATCAATCGGGCCGGACGCGAACTGGAATACCTCATTATACAGTTTGTGCTGGCCTTGGTTTGGATACCCGCCGGCACCTTCCTTTTCGGCATTACCGGGACGGCACTCGGCATCCTTTTCAGTTCGACCCTGGGCAGCGTTTATTTTTTCTGGCGAACCCACCATGCATTTCATATATCCTGGCATGAAACCCTGGGGACAGCTCTCGGACCCGGTCTGGCGCCGGCCCTATCAGCCGCGGCGGTGTATGTTCTGACCTTTGCGGTGCCCACAACAGGTCGTTGGACTTCCGCCGCCCAAGTGCTAATTCTGGGGTGTTTCCATCTGACGCTCACTTTTCTGCTGGTTTGGAAGCTGTTTCTATCCAGGGAAGAAAAAAGAACCATTTCTTCAGCATTCAATCGTTTCAATCCTTCAAAATCCAAGGATTAGCAATGGCAATGGCAGGCAGTGACGGGGCGCTTCTTCCGGGGACCAAAAAAAACAAGCCCATTGATATTGTCAGGTTCTTTTCCCGCAATATCGTTATCATTTTTGTTATGGGTAATTTCGGTTTTACCCTGCTGGCGCCTTTTGCCCTTCTGGGCATCAAGCCTTTCTATAAAGCTTCCGCCTGTCTGAAAATCGAGCCTGTGGTCCAATCCATCATCGGAAAAGGGGAAGAAAGTTCGATCCTGATGCAATACAAGGATTTTACCCAGACCCAGGCCATGCGCCTGCGAGATTTGAAGATTCTTGAAAAAGCCATCGACATACTGACGCCTGAACAGAAAAACGCCCTTTTCCCAAGAGGTTTTTCCTCGAGAGCCTGCGCTGTTTTGCTGGCTGGGAGACTCTATATTAAACCGGTTAGTCGCACGTATCTTATTGACCTGGCCATTCAGGGGGATAAACCTGAGGGGCTTGCCGCCACTTTAAACAATATCATGATGGTATACAAGAAAACCGTTGACTCGGAGAAGCGGGCCCAGAATGACCTGCGTCTTGACTACCTTCGCTCGGAGCGTAATGTACTGAAAAATCAGATTCTTGAAAAACAGACCCGACTTCAGGAGTTGGCCAAATTGACCAATACCAGCAGTTTCAGTGAAGCCTTTAACTTCTATTTCAAACGGGCGGAGCAACTCCAGCATGCCTATGTGAAGCTCTATCTGCAACTGGTGGATGCGGAACATCTTTATGGGCAACGGACCAAGGAAAAGAATGAAATTTCAAAGCTTTCAATGGAACCCCAGGTGGAAAAAATGGTTGCCAACGACTGGGGGCTTGATTCGACCCAGTCCTGGACCTATCAGAAGATGCAGGAGATGCGATCCAGCCTTGATGGATTGACCTCGGAAAACAGGGAACGAAAATACACCGAGGAACGAATGAAATCCATGCGCCAGTATGAGCTGGACATGACGGAGGAAGTTCGTGAACTGGCAAGGAAGGTCATCTACGGCGAACGGGAATATGATCTGGAAAAAAAGCTGATTGAGGCGAAAGCGCAATATGAAAGCATTAAAACATCCATGGCGGATATCCATTTGCGATTGCAGGCCGCCAAGGATGAGGCGGCAACCAATTCGGAACGGCTCATCCTGGGGGAACAGATTCAGGCGGAGTTAAGGCATATGCGGGAACTCCAGTTCAAGTATGAATCCCGAATCAATGAGCTGGTGGTTCAGTCCAATGTGGCCAGTCGCGTATCCATTTCCACTAAGGCGCGAAAACCCAATTCCCAGGCCGGGAGTAATGCCAAAACCCTTTTTATGGTCTGTCTGGCATTGCCCTTTGGGTTGATCACATTTATCCTGTTCATCATCGAATTCATGGATAATCGCATTACAAGCCCCAAAAATATTGTCAGTGCACTGGGATATCCCGCCACATGGCCCATATCGAGGGCGCCCCAAGGGGTTTCCTTTGCAAGGGTGACCCTGGATGCGCCGGAATCGGTCACCAGCAAAGCATTGCGAAGTCTGGCATTACGGTTGCACCGCGATTCCGTACGCAATAATACCAAACTCTTTCTCTTTAACGGGGTGGACCATCAAAGCGGCACCACTGAAATCATTTTGAACACCGCCCATCACCTGGGGCAGATGCTGCCCAGCGTTCTGATCATCGAAGCCACCAGTGCCCATCCTACCCTGAGAAAGCTGCTGGCTATTCCTCCTGAGCACCCTGGATTTTCTGATGTCCTGACCGGAAAGGTAACCATTGATGATGCCATTTACACGGATTACGAACGGAACGTTAACTTCATTTTTTCATCAGAGCCCGCCTATGCGCTTGAGGCCAGTCTGGTATTTCAGTCTGTTTTAGCCGAAGTTAAAAAGAACTTCGATATTGTCCTCATCGACTCTACTCAGATCATGAAAAGTGATTTTACCGAGTATCTCGCCATGCATGCGGATGTGGTCATCATGGTCATTCAGGGGGACCGCACCCTGTATCGTTCGGTTCGGGAAATTGCTCAGTTTTTCATGCGGCTGGAAATCCCGGCCATGGCTTCGGTACTCAACTGGGGTGGGGCAAAATACACCACCAAACTGGAAAAATTTCTGAAGAAACCTTCCTTTAAATTTATTCTGGACCGGCTTGGCAACCGGGAAGATTCATTTAAATCAGGATCTTGACATGCGCGGCAACATTATCTGTTTACTTGCTCTTTACGGCTGCATTCCGATGGTTCTGTATCTTTTTTCAAAGTATAAACCGGAGCAGGCCGTCGTCATTGCTTTTTTCGGCGCACTCATGTTTCTTCCCATGGAAAAGTTGCCCATTCCGCTCATCCTTTACAACAAGATGACCGCAACGGCCATTGGGGTGATGATCGCCATAAAAGTGTTTAACCCGGAAAAGCTGGAAAACATTTCCATCAGCCCCGTGGATATTCCCATGATCCTGTGGATTTTTTCCGGTTTTCCGGCATCCGTTACCAATGGGCTGGGGGTTAAAGATGGGCTCCAGGAATGCTTCAACACATTCACCACATGGGGGATTCCCTATATTGCCGGCCGCATCTACTTTTCAAGCGCCGAGGGGATGAGGCTTTTATGCCGATCCACTTTCGCGGCGGGGCTGATCTATATCCCCTTTGTGCTTTTTGAACTCAAAATGAGCCCTCAGTCTCATGCCATTGTCTACGGTTATATGCAGCATTCCTTTGCACAGGTCATGCGGGGAGACGGATATCGACCCATGGTCTTTATGGAACACGGCATTATGCTGGGGACATGGATGTGCATGGCGGCTCTGGTGGGGCTATGGTGTACCTGGACCCGGGTGTTTCCCAAGAAAATGTGGCACACGCCAACCCTTCTGCTGGTAGTCGTTCTGCTGTGCGTTGCCATTGCCTGCAAATCATCCGGCGCCATTGGGTTGTGCATCATTGGGCTTCTGGTTCTGATGGTGACCTCAAAACTCAAGTTTTCAGTGCTGGTGTGGGTGCTGCTCATGATTCCCCCAGCCTATGTCGGTACAAGGGCCACGGGATACTGGGACGGTCAGAACCTGTGCGATTTGATCACGGAAAAATTCAGTGCGGATCGCGCCGCTTCCCTTCAGTTCAGGTTTGACAATGAAAATATCCTGGTGGAAAAAGCGCTGGAGAAACCTCTTTTTGGATGGGGCGGATGGGGGCGATCACGGGTCTATGATGAAGAAACCGGTGAAGACATGAGTGTTACCGATGGGTTTTGGATTATTACCCTGGGAACCCGGGGCTATTTCGGCCTTTTCTCTATCACATTGGCAATGATTCTGCCGGCGCTTCTCTTTTTGCTTAAATGTCCGGCTAAACTGTGGGGAAAGCCGGAATTTTCGCCAACTGCCGTGTTGTGTATTATCCCCCTTTTGTTTATGATTGATTGCATGTTAAATGCCATGGTCAACCAGGCTTATATTATTTTCGCGGGGGGTACGGCGGGCATGCTGGCCCAATACGGCATTGGGAGACTGGAAGGACAGGCCGTATCTGAAAAGGGGAGATTGCGGGATCATTCGACCCCATCAGAAGTGGCGCCTCAACCGCAACCGACTTTGGGGTCCGTCCGTTTTCGAAAAACAGCAGAAGGCGGCATGGCCGCGGAACTGGGAATTCGACCGCTGCTCAATCAGGAAATGTCCGACGGCGCTCGCGGCTATACCATGAGGTTCGGGCTTGCAGCACTTCAAAGTGAAAATTCCGAACCCCGGTTTTTGCAAAGACTGAAACAGATCACGGGATCTTTCCCCTTACTCAAAATGAAAACCGCCAGGGGTGAAACAGAAAAAAGGGAATCACGGTACCGAGGTCCAAGAAATCTTACGGATCCCGGAAAAAATAAAACCGAGCAAATGTCCCGCAAATTACGTGTTCAGGAAGAAACAGCATCTCCCGATGATCTTCAAAAGAAACCGGGTGAGGATAGCCTGGATGAAGGCTACATCCATACGGAAGAGAAATGGGTAAGACGTGTATGAAATTAGAAAAAACGTATCCTATTCAAATTCCCTGGTAACGAGCAGTTTGCAAAAACATAACTGCTTGTAAATAAAGCCTTTTTGCAAATCAAAAATGATTTTTACCATGGTTTTTGAATAGGATACGAAAAAACTCTCTCTCTAGCGTTTTTTTGGTCTTTTTATGGAAAAAAAAGAACATAGAAGCCCTGCGGCCTATTTCAAGGGGATGTTGTCTAATCCGCTGATTCTCTTGTGGTTCGGCGGACTCTTTGCGATGGTTGTCGCCTCCCTGATACCCCAGGCCGGTCTTTCCGAGATGGATTCCGGGTTTGGCCGGGATAAAGCAGCGCGCGTGGTGACGTTTATGCTGTTATCTTTCTACCCTGCGGCCTTTTTCCCTTCCATTCGAATGGGCCTCATGGTCTCAACCTTTATTGCGCCTTTAGGGTTTTTGCTGGAAATATTTCAAAAATACGTGCCGGGCCGAAATTTTTCCCCCGGGGACATGATTGCCAACAATATCGGTGCTATTATCGGCATCGTTCTGGCCCTGGCCATTCGTTTTTTCTTTCGGACCGGCCAATTCAAATACAGGGGCAAAAACCATAACGCCTTTCATGTATTTAACGACCGAGCAGAAGAAAAAATTATCCAGACCGATGAAAGGGAAACAAAAGCGGAAATGCAGGTTCCGCAATCCGTTTCTGAAACGCCCCATGTCAGCCCGGGGATCTTAAAAAAATGGCGTGCAAAAATGATGATTTTGATGTTGTTGCTTGCTCTGGGGTATTTGGGTTGGGTCATTGCAGGAGATCATTTATCACCCAAAAGGTTTCTCAAAAAGCCACAACCCAAAGGGATAGTTTCGCTGGAACAGGCAGCGGTAATGGTAGAAACATCCAGGGATTCTCAAGCTCACGAGTTGGAATTTTCCGAATGGGATATGGTGAAACCGGTGCCGGAAGGCATTGCTCCTATTGAAACTGAACTTCCATCTGTTTTGAATTCCGCGTCCGAAATGCACCTTCCCACCGTTACCCCGGAGCCTGAATTAAAACCAGCCTTTGACATCATGGCAGGTTCGCCTTTTTCAAAAATAAAGAAAACAGACCGGTTTACATCACCCATAAGGGTTTCTTAAAAACCCTATCCGGTCCCGTGACCAGGTGATACCCGTTTTATAACAGACCGCAAAGGAGAGTGGACATGAAAACACCCGAAATGTTGCATGTATTGTTGATTATGGAACAATGCAATCCTGAATGGGCTTCCGTCCCCCTTGTGGGGTACAACTTTTACCAGGGTATTCGGAAACGGGTTCAAGTGACCCTGGTTACCCATGAGCGGAACCGGGAGGCGCTGGAAAAAATAAGGAATGACCATCGAATCGACTATATTGATGAAAGTAAACATCTGAAAAAATATTATGGCTTCGTCAGTCGATTGACATCCAGGGGGGGGGTGAACTGGCCACTTCAGCACGCACTTACCTATCCTATCTATGGAGAATTCAACCGCCGGGTTTACCAAAGGTACGCACCACGCGTTATGAAAGGGGAATATGATCTGGTTCATGCCATGACTCCCATCCTTCCGCGTTATCCGGTAAAAATGGTTCAGGCCTGTCGCAGCGTTCCGTTCCTGCTGGGGCCGGTCAACGGGGGGGTTCCCTTTCCGGAAGGATTTACGGATGTGGCCAAAAAAGAGTTCGCACAGTTTAATTTCCTGAGAATTTTCTCAAGAATGCTACCCGGTTATGCTAAAACCTACCAAAAAGCGGACAGGGTCCTGGCAGGCTCCACATACACGCTGAAGATGTTAAAAGATATGTTTGGTTACGACCCCCGGCGGTTCAGCCTTTTTTACGAAAACGGCATTCTCCGTGAATTCATCGGCAAGCCTCAGCAGCGGACGGGGGAAACGCTGGAACTGCTCTTTGTGGGTCGTCTGGTGCCCTACAAGGGAGCGGATATGGCCATAGACGCCATCAGCCGCCTGGATCGGCGGATCAGGAAACGGGTTCATTTCACCATTGTGGGAGACGGTTCTGAAAGGGAAACGCTGGAAAGACAGGTTCGTGATCTGGGTCTGAACCAAACGGTCTCCTTCACGGGCTGGATCGATCAGAAAGAAACGCTGCGGTATTACCGTCAATCGGATGTTTTCTGTTTTCCGTCGGTCAGGGAATTCGGCGGCGCTGTCGCCCTTGAGGCCATGGCCGGCGGTCTTCCATGCATCGTTGCCGATCATGCGGGTCTGGGAGAATATGTCACGGAAGAAACCGGATTTAAAATCAAACCCACTTCAAGGGAATTTCTGGTCAATGAGCTGGCGAATAAAATCCATATTTTGTTTGAAAACAGAACATTACGGCACGCAATGGCTGAAAAAGCCATTGAACGGGTCAAGGAGTTTGACTGGGAAACCAAAGCGGACCGGATTGTTGATATCTACGAGGAGATGGTGAGGAAATGAGAGAGGTCAGAGGTCAGAGATCAGAGGTTAGAGGTCGGAGGTCAGAGGTCAGAGGTCAGAGGTCAGTTTTCCGACTTCCGACCTCCGACTTCCGACCTCTGTTCACCATCCTTCTAACCTTGCTCCCCTTCGCTTTGGCATCAGCGGAAAAACCGGCCGATGAGGCCTTCCCCATGGGGATCAACCTGACGTCCGTATGCTACTGGTCAGCGGAAAACCCTTTTGTGGATATCTTCAAACAATCACAGTTTTTTCAGGCACAGATGAAGGGGGCCCCGTATGGTAAAGGCGGTCAATTGCTTCTGGATTCAAACGGATGGCTCAAACAGCTCAGCCCCGGTCAATGGGCGGATACCGTCATGTGCAGGGCCGGGGGGCACTATCCAGCAGGGGAATATATTTGTTTCTATGATGGAGAGGGAAGAATTGAATTCGGCTTTGACGGAAAAATAAAAGAGCGTCGAAAAGGACGCATTGCGCTTGACGTCAGCCCTTCAAAGCGAGGCATCCTTCTCAGGATTGCGGAAACAAACCCGGATAATCCCATTCGCAATATTCGCCTCGTCATGCCGGGATTCGAAAACACCCATGAAAAGCAGATCTTCCATCCGGAGTTTCTGAAACGATGGAAAGGATTTACAGTGATCCGTTTTATGGACTGGATGCGCACCAACAATTCCGTGGTTGAAACCTGGGATCAACGACCCACCATCCATATGCAAACCCAGGGCGGGGATAAGGGCGTCGCCCTCGAATACATGATCCTGCTGGCCAATACGCTCAAGGCCAATCCATGGTTCTGCATGCCCCACGAAGCATCCCACGACTATGTGGAAAATTTTGCTAAAATGGTGAAGGAAAAACTGGACCCCTCCCTGAAGATTTACGTGGAATACAGCAACGAAGTGTGGAATTTCCAGTTTAAACAAGCCCATTATGCCGCCCGGGTGGGACAAGGGATGGGATTCAGCGAAAATCCATTTGAAGCTTCCCTTTTTTTCTATGCCAAACGCGCAAAAGAAATTTTTACCATATGGAAAGATGCTTTTGGCGGCAATGATCGGCTTGTGCGGGTCCTGGCGGCTCAAAGCAGCAATCCCTGGACCAGCGAAAAAATTCTTGACTTTGAAAATTCCTATGAATCCGCGGATGCGCTGGCTATTGCACCCTATTTCGGAGGGCATCTCGGAAAACCCGACACCCAGAGCGCCGTCAGCCGCATGGCGGTGGGGCAGATTCTGGATCACTGCGGGAAAGACATGCTTAAGCAGCGCAAAAAGGTGGCTGAACACGCCGCCCTGGCAGGAAAATATGGGTTGGATCTCATCGCCTATGAGGGGGGACAACATCTGGTGGGAACCGGGGGTGCCGAAAATAACGAACAGCTCACAACCCTTTTCATGGCCGCCAACCGTGATCCCCAAATGGGGCGGTTGTACCAGGAAGACCTGAAGGGATGGCAAAACGCCGGAGGCGGACTGTTTACGACCTTTGCCTCAATGGGTCAATACGGGAAATGGGGAAGCTGGGGCCTCCTGGAACATTCAGACCAGGATGTACCCCCCAAATACCGGGCGATTCTTGAATTCATGGGTAAAAAACCGAAAACTATCAACCGGCAACCGTAAACGACGCCCTATTTTGTATATCCCGCCCGTTCCAAATAAAGCAGCACCTCCTGGGCCGACTCATCGGGCGTCATGTCCGATGTATCAATAAAAACTTCCGGGTTTTCAGGGGCTTCATAAGGATCATCGATTCCGGTCACGCCCTTGACAAGGCCGGCCCGCGCCTTGGCGTAAAGCCCTTTTCGGTCCCGTTGCTCACACACCTCAAGGGAGGTTCCCACATGAACCTCAACAAACCCGCCATAATTTTCAATCAAGCGCCTGATTTGTCGCCGTGTTGCCGTATAGGGCGCAATGGGCGCGCAGATGGCGATGCCGCGGTTCTTGGTGATTTCACCGGCCACAAAGCCGATGCGCCGCACATTGATGTCCCGATGTTCCTTGGAAAAGCCCAATTCACTGGAAAGATTCGTCCGCACAACATCCCCGTCAAGGAGTGTCACCGGGCGTGACCGCATTTCCATAAAACGGGCATGGAGTACCTTGGCAATGGTGGATTTCCCCGCCCCCGATAGACCTGTACAGAAAATCGTAAACCCCTGTTGATGTCGCGGTGGATAAGCGTGCTGAATCGCCGACACCACTTCGGGGAAGGTAAACCATTCCGGGACCCGCCGGCTGGTTCTCAATTTCTTATGAAACTGATCGTTGGAAAGCGACAGGGTCCGGCTGCCGGCAGGTGCCTCACTGACGGGCAGATACACATCCTCATCCACCCAATAGACCATTTCGTCAAATGAAACCACCTCGATCCCGATTTCATCGGCGTAACGCTTCATCAGTTCCCAACTGCTATCCGGCTCATACCATAATTCACCATTTTTCCCCATGCCGGGATCCGCATGGCCGTGCCCCACGATAAAATGGGTGCAACCATGGTTTTTTCTGACAATGGCATGCCACAAAGCCTCCCTGGGTCCGGCCATTCTCATGGAAAGGGGGAGCAGGCTTAACAGCATCATGTTGGGGGGATAATACCTGGCCGCTTCCAGGTAACAATGGATTCGGGTGTAATAATCAATTTCGCCCTGCCGGACCTGCTCGGCCACGGGATGCAACAGAAGACCTGCCTTTGCTTTGGCCATGGCCCTCAAGGTCATTTCAAATTGTGCCCTGTGCAGGGGGTTTCGCGTATGAAACCCCACAATCCGCCGCCAGCCCAGTTTTTTGAAAAGAGCCCGCAGCTCCACCGGCGTATGGCGGTATCGTTTGAAGGCGGAGTGCAAGGGCAATTGGAGTCCTTCAATGGCGCCGCCGATATAATAGGCCCCTTTTCCGTTAAACAGATGGTCTACGCCCGGGTGCTGATCATCATGGGTCTCAAAGAGGATTTCAGCTTCCCGCTTTTTATCGATGGGCCAGATACTCTCAATACGCATGACCGCCAGCATAAAACCTTCATTGTCCCGAATGGCCACGGATTGACCCACATCAAGGCTTTTGGCTTGTCCTTCCGAGATATCCAAACAAATGGGAATCGGCCAGAGGGCGCCGTCCTTCAACCGCATCCGATCCAGGACCGATTCATAATCCGTTTGATTCAAAAACCCCGTCAAAGGTGAAAAACCGCCATTCATCAATAATTCCAGATCACACACGGCGCAATCGGACAGCGTCACACTTTCCAGATCCCTTGACAGATCCTTCAAGGCTTCCGCTCTGTCCCCGTCGACAATCAACTGAACCAGTTCGCCCCCATGGGCGGCATCATGATTTTCCATAGCACCCTTTATCCATTCTTTTTTTATTGAACCACAAACCATGGATTCAGTAGATTCTCTCGGTTGTACATGAGTGGCTCGTCTGTTTCCCAGAGCAACACCTTTCGGCCCGCCCCCTCGGCAATGCCCTGACCTGCCGCGGTATCCCATTCCATGGTGGGTCCCAGCCGCGGATAAATGTCCGCGGCCCCTTCCGCCACCCGGCATATCTTTAAAGAACTGCCCGCCGATATAAATTCAACCGCTTCCACTTCCGTTCGTTTTTTCTGAACAAACGCTTCCAATTCAGGGGTCGCATGGGAACGGGAACCCATAATCACATAGGAAGAACGGGAAATCTTCAACGGCAGCTTATCACACTGCTTCATCAATTCATCCAGACGGTCGGGGAGGGCCTCCATTTCCCGGGTGCAACCATAAGCGCCGAAATCACGACCGCCAAAATAGAGTCGCTTCAAAACAGGGGCATAAATCACACCGAAAACAGGCGAATTATCCTGAATAAGCGCAATATTCACCGTAAATTCGCCGTTTCGCTTGATAAATTCTTTTGTACCGTCCAGGGGGTCTACAATCCACAGTGGGTCCCAATCCTTACGTTCAACATAAGGGATATCACGCCCTTCTTCGCTGAGAATGGGAATCGGCGTATGCTTCAATGCATCCACAATAATTTCATGGGCTTTTCTGTCCGCATCCGTCAGCGGTGAATTATCTGATTTCATATCCACATTGAAATCAGCCCGTGAATAAACCTCCATGATGGCTGAAGCGGCCATCATGGACGCACGAACAGCCATCAACAGATATTTTTTTAGTTGCTCATCATCCACAAACATTCTCCTTTTTGACTTTTTGAACATACCTGGCCAACCCCTTGACAATATGCCGTCATTAACGAATAATGACAGCTTGATTGAGGGTCGATCTCTTTTAGCGGCGTATTATGTAACGCAGTCCTTATATTAGTCAAGATACAAGACAACCATTTGGAGAGAAAACATGACGGATTCAAAAACGCCGGCCCCGGTAGAGGCCTTGAGAAAATACGTTGCAACCGGGGAGGAAGCGAAACGGTCGGGCGTCGTTATTGAAAAATCACCATTTTTACCGAGTACCTTGAGCCTGGCAGATGCGCCGGCCGATGCCTCCTTTAAGTCCATTTTCAAAAATGCCGATGAACAACCCCAATTATTTCTTCTCTGCTCAAACACTCGCAATCCCGGTCTGATCGCGCGAAACGTGGAAAAGGCCAGGCAGGCAAAAGAACTGCTGAACACGCCTCTGGGCGATACCATTCAGATGCCTGTTAAAGAAGGTCGCTTTGAAGGATTGACCTGGGCCCTTTTTACCATGAAGCAGCCCCTTTCCGAAAATCCCTGGCAATGGCGTTGGGAAAAAGCAAAACTCGCATGGCCGGTAACGGCCTGGTTAACAAAAGTGGTTCGAAAGTCGAAAAGGCCCATCCTCGACCCTGCCATGGAACAAACCGCCATTGCGCCGCTAAGGGCATTTACCGAAGACGAAAATTTTCCCATGGATCTCAGGCAGGAGGCAAGGCTTTCCATCAAGCGTATTGAATCCGGGGCCTGGCAACCTCAAACTATCCTGGCGCATAATGATCTGTGGAAAGGAAACATCATGCTGCCGGGGCCCGATGAGCCCGGTAAAACATCCCCGAAGTTTGCGGTCATTGACTGGGCCGGTTCATCCACAAGGGGCTTTGCATTTTTTGATTTGATGAAATTGGCGCGAAGCTTTAAATTTCCCGCTCTTTTCACAAAACAGATCATTCGCAAACAATGCATCGCTCTGGAATGCAGCGAACATGACGCCATGAGCTGCCTCCTGGCTGCCCTGGGCGCTTTAGGCATGAACCTTGAAAATTTCCCGCCCCACATCTATGTGCGAATGGCCACTGAATTGATTAATGATCTTTTTCGCATCATCTCCAAATAGTATCACCAGCGCCCCCAAACCCATTAAATCATCCTACATTCGACGCCGTTTTCGCAAAATGCTTGTTTTCGTGTGAAAAAGAATTCATTCTTGACGCTTCGGCTGCTTTGCAATAAACTACCCCGGATAAAATTATGAGACGCTTATTTCCACCTTTTTTGCGCTCGACTTTTGGGGCTTTTATTCAAAGAAGTTAACCTGGGTAAGGTGAGAGAGAGAAATGGAAGCAAAAATACTGGTTGCCGACGATGAAAAGGACATTCTGGATATGCTTTTTGATTACTTGACGGGTCTTGGATACCGGGTGGACCTGGCTGAAAGCGTGGACACGGCATTGGCGTTGCTCAGCCAAAATAACTATGACCTTTTTCTGACGGATAAGAACATGCCCGATCGCGATGGCAACCGGGAGGGCGGCATGACCCTTTTGAGACATGCGAGAGAATATGCGCCTGCCACCGAGGTGATTATGATCACGGGTTACGCCACAGTGGACACAGCCGTGGAAGCCATGAAATTGGGCGCCTTTGATTACATCCTAAAACCCGTTCCACTCCATGATTTGAAAGAAAAAATCGAAAGGGTCCTGCAATACAGGCGTTTCATTGATTCGGAAAAAACCATTGGAACCTACAAGAGACTTCATCATCAAGTTCTGGAGCTATTGATTAATAGAGAAGATCTTCCGGATGATCGGCTTCAAACCTTATTAAGATCATTGGGCGGAAAAATTGATCATCTGTTCGGTATCCAGAAAGAATATGAGACCGTCATCAATGTTCAAGCAAAAGCGCTCGAAAAGATAACGGGTTATGCAACGCTATTGACAGATGCTTTCCCAAAGGACAGTCCTTACGCTGAACTAGTTGAAAAGATTCTTGAAGAGTCGGAAAAACGAATTTAGTGGATTTCAAGGGCGATAACTTCTGAATTGAATTGAAAGACCCGCCACGGGAGATGAATTTGTCAGCTCCACCGCCAAAGCGGCCTTGAAACCCGGCCCCAGATCGATGTCCCGAAGGGACCAGCGCTTCAATTCCTCGGGCGCACCTTCCACATGGAGCAGGGCCTCTTGATCCCCGGATTTCAGGGAAACATCGAACCGGTCCAGGGGAAACCGCAACCCCTTGCCCAAGGCCTTCACATAGGCCTCCTTGCGCGTCCAGCCGGCATAAAAGGCCGCTTCTTCTTCACAGGGTTCAAGCTTTCGAAAAGCCTGTTTTTCATTGGGTGAAAAAAAACGCGCCACCAATCCAGCGGCTTTCGGTTTTGGTCGAACCACCTCCACGTCGACCCCCACTTCCCTGCCATATGCAACCGCATAGAGGGCATGTCCGCCTGAATGAGAGAGATTGAAACGAATTATGGGGTTATCCCCTTCAATCTCCGGTTTTCCGTCGGATCCTTCACGGAATCGGATTGCGCCGGGTGGCACATCCCCATAACCGCTCAAAATTTCCCTGAGCCTGCCCCTTTGAACGATAAAGCGCTCTCGGTGGCGTTCAAAGCGAAATCTTTCAGCACGGTTCCGTTCATCTTCAGATAGCATTTTCCAGAACTCGGAGATCCTTTGAGGCCGGCTGTCAATATTTTCCCACCAGAGATCCACCCGATCCATGGACAATCTCCGATCCCCAGATACTTCCATATTCAATACCATCTTCCAGCTACCCCCGAAAATCGCTCTGAAATGGTAATTGAACCGTCTATTTCTCAAAGCCTTAAATCAAGATCATCGGCATTAACGCTCTGCAGTAATTCATATGCAATCCCGCCGCTGAGCAACCGCATGATGCTCTCTTGGGAAACGCCGAAACTTAACAGGTTAATACTGCCGTACCAGACAATCTTTCGGTCGATGACGGCAAATTTCTGATGAATATGGGATTTGAAAATGACCCTGATCCCGGCATCCATCAGACTTCTGAAAATGCTCCTCAGCATCCTCAGTTTTTCAATTTTGAAATTTTCCGCGGGCCGGGTAAGGATGGTAACGGCGATCTTTTTTTTCAGAAGCACTTCGAAATACGGCATCATCTGGGAGACTCGTTTTTCAGTGACAAAGGGACTGACGATCAAGATTTGTTTGGATGCATTTTCGATATCATTTGTGTAAACGCTAAAAAAGCTGCGATTGTCAAAGATAATGTCAGCGGGCGCCCCTGGAATGCTCTCTCCCTTTGCCTGATACCCGATGGAAGCGTAACCTCTTAATCTTTTCCCATACATTTTTTCCAGCATGGGCACATGGATATCCACATAATCATAGACTTGAACATCCTTTTTATGGTCGCATAACCGGTGCAATCTTCCGACGTACTGCTGCAACGTGCCTTTCCAGGAGATGGGCATGGCCAGAAACAGGGTGTCAAGTCTCGGTTCATCAAACCCTTCGCCGATAAACTTTCCCGTTGAAACCAGCGTAAGCGGGTTCTCCCGGGGCGTTGAGGATATCATCTCCAGCAAATTGCCGGTTGTTTTGGTTCCCATACCGCCTGTCAAGACAACCACATTCGGGATACTGTGTCTGAGTTTTTCAGCCAATGCTTTAACGTGGGCAATCCGCCCGGTCAGCACAAGGGAATTCCGGCCTTTTTGACGGCATGCCGTCACATCGTCAACGATTAAATCATTGCGAATTTCATCGGAGGCAAGTGTTGAGTAAATCTCCTGAATGGAAGGATCATCGTCACCTTTTCGGAATGGAAGTTTAAAGGATGTGAATCTTGGAAGAACGTAATGGTCAAAAGGTCTTTGTTGAGCCTGCTTTTTTGCATCAACACTGTACCGGATGGGACCGCATTGAAAAAAAAGAATGGGATGATGCCCATCCCTCCTGGCGGGCGTTGCCGTTAAACCGTAAACATATCTTGCTGTTGCATTTTTCAATATCTGTTCAAAACTGAAGGCCGGCACGTGATGGCACTCATCAACAATCACCATCCCGTAGTCCTTTATGCAGTCTTTAATTTCTTCCCTCGAATTCAAAGACTGCATCATGGCGACATCAATAATGCCGCTCGGCCGGTTTTTCCCCGCGCCCATCTGCCCAATGAGTCCCTGTTCCTTTTTTCGTCCCCTCTTTTCGGGCAGTTCGGGGAGTTCCTCCCGTATTACCAGAAAATCGGACAATCGCTTCATCCATTGGGACAAAAGCTGTTGCCGGTGTACCAGAATCAATGTGTTAACCTTCCGTTCACTGATGAGTCCGGCGCCTACAACGGTTTTTCCAAAGGCGGTTGTAGCGGACAAAACGCCAATATCATACTTCATCAAGGCATCAAGTGCCGCTTGCTGTTCTTCTCGGAGTTTACCCTCGAATTCCACCCGAATGGTCTTCCCATGCTGTGTTTCATCAAACCAGCGCGGCTGGAGGCTGAATCCATCGAAAAGTTCACGCAGATCATTTTCGCACCCCCGAGGCAGGCCGAGGTGAGTCTCAAAATCATCAAAGCAGGAAATAATTCTGGATTTGCCGTAAGTGGGCATCCGCATGGCCTGGGCTTTGTAAAATTCCGGATTGTTAAAGGCCGCCAATCGTTTCAAGATATTCAGCGCCTTTTGGGAAAAGCCTTTCTTATCCACATAAAGCATACCGGATTTTACGATATCAAAAGTTTCCGGAAAATCCTTTCTTTTGAGATCCATATGGGAACGTTCCCAAGGTTTTTTTGTAACAGATTCATCCGCTTTCAGGTATCCCAGTTCGTTTTCCGGACAAAGCCTCGTGACAAGTTTTGATATCTCCTCCGGCCCAAGGGCTTGCATTTGGTCCAGGAATTCCCATTGATCTTCATAAGGGATAAAACGCTCATCAACAAAAACGCTGTTTTCTTTTTTTCGCGCTGCCATTTGAAGGGGCGCGGCAATCAGATTTCCCAAACCGCCTTTGGGCATCGTGTCCTGGTTCGGGAAAAGTCTGTCATAGGATTTAAACTTGATCTCATGACGTCGCGCCATGGCATGGGTGAGGAGGCCTGAACCCAATCGCCTTGCCGTAGCGGCAGGAATATTCATTTTAAAGAAGATCCATACATGAGCGCCATTGCCTGACATGGAACGTTCAAGAGCGATGGGAATTCCAAACTCCCCACACACAGCCCTTATTGCTGCAACATCCTGCTGCCAGCCGTCTTTGTCAAAATCAATGGCCAGAAAATGACAGGTTTCATCGCGGCACAACGGGTATATCCCAATCACCATTTCCCCGCGCAGATGGCTGTCAACCACTTTTTCATTCAAAGGCGCATAAGATCGGTATTTACAATTGAAGCATTTAGTTCTTGGCTTATGGCATACGCCCGGTTTCCATTCATTCAAACAGGCAGGGCTGTATCCGCGTTTTCCGGTTTTGCTTTCCCATCTCCTGGCATAGACATCCTCCCGGCCTCTAAAAAGCGACATAAAAAGTTCAATTTTATCGGCGGGCCGGGAGAGGTTGGTGACGGTCCCCGTATTTGAAATTGTCGGCTTTGATGACTCGCCGATAAGCTGTTCCTGAAGCAATGGTGGGGTATCCAACACAGGATGCGGATAGAAGGGCAACAGGGGTTGTCTTTTCAGTTCCCGGATTTCAGCTTTGAGAGAAAGGTTCTCTTCAAGCAGCGCCTGATATTTCTCATACAGTGCATTAAAATCGATGTAATCGGTTGCGGAATTTTTGTGCGTCAAGTTTTTCCTTACCAAAGGTCCTCAATTGACGGATCATCATACTCCTCCAAGGTTGCCAACCATTCAGGCATCTC
This sequence comes from Desulfatiglandales bacterium, assembly GCA_963662465.1. Classification (GTDB taxonomy): domain Bacteria; phylum Desulfobacterota; class DSM-4660; order Desulfatiglandales; family Desulfatiglandaceae; genus NaphS2. The sequence goes on along the minus strand of OY759599.1, from coordinate 3,864,145 downwards.
TTCTTTTATCGTTTGCTTCAACTCAGTCAGATCTTCTTTATCGATCAATCCTTTCTCTTGTAAAAATGTGTAGAACTTCTTGAGGCTCGCTACATACCCCTTAATACTTGACTTATTTGCCCACGTTGCTTTTCTTATAAACCAGTCACCCAAAAACATCCCAGCAAAAGATGCCCCATCCTTTGCTTCAGTTGCATCTTCGTACAGCAGATATTCGTTTATGTAAAAATCAATATTAAGCAGAACAACACGCTCTATTATGAGGAACACATCGTACCATCAACAACTCATAACATACACAAAAAATGGCTACGGACAAAAAGCGGGGCCGGCTGGCCAAGGCCTGACTTTCATCCATCCCCACACAGCGTGTGGGAGCGCGTTTTTTTTAATTGTCCCGCCTTGTGGCCGCCGCTGATGTCCGGATTTTATAGATTTCAAAAACGGGCAAAGGGTTGTCCGGCATTGTTGGCCTCTCCACTGTTTTGAACACGATGAACAGGATTTTTTAGATGGACAGGATGAGGAGACGGCGTCTGAACAAGTTCCTTCAGACCCCTTTACACCTTTTTATTGGTGTTTTCTCGTGCAATGACAATCCTGTCCATCATTTAATCTTTTAAAAACACAACCTTTATTGGTATTTGCATCTTGACGCAACTATACAATATAGGCAACCTTCCGTTATGTAACGACAGTCTACGGTAATGGGGACGCAAGCATCGCTCTGAGATCGTTCTTAAATATACAGTGATGGTTATTTTGTGGCTCATAACACAAAGAACCCCAACCCAAAGGTTAAATCTTCGAGTTGGGGTTCCATTAAATAGGGTTTGCTGTCAATTATCAGTTTTATTGAATTTCTTTCGATATCCGAAGAGACCCAATAGCCCGGAACCCAACAGGAAAATGGTTGCTGGTTCGGGGACTTGGGCGCTACCACCTGTTTTGCTGATTTTTCCGTAAAGCCCAGCACTTGCAGTTGCTCCTTCTGGGCTGCTGAAATTATAGGCAAATGTATTTCCAGAATCCTTCGAAAATCCAAGGACTTCGAGCGTGTATTCAGTCCCGGCATAGCTAAAGGTGTTATCTGTTGTGTTATTGGCAAGGATGACAATATCACCATCCGTTACCGAATTTCCTGTTGAATTGGGCGTGTTTGTTATTGTAAATCCAAAACTTGAAAAATTATAGTCTGTATTTACAGGGCTTGAAAGGGAAACCATTACATTGAGATCAACGCCATCGACGCCTGTTGAATTATAGGTCGACCCGTTTCGATAGGTAAAATCCCCCAGAAGAAACGCAATCGCTTCCTCTACGTCCCATTCCGATTCTCCAGGGTCGCTACCGACGCCATCAAAGGTGAATTGGTTGTCAAACGAGGTAGCAGGATATGAGCCACCCTCTCCCCAATTGAATTTGGCAACACCATTCCGCCCACGATCATCCTTATTGCTGATACTATAAACATCATTGTTGTCGGTAGAAATGACATTTCCCCACTCTCCGGTTACGCTGCCGGAGAAAAAAGTTGCGTTGGCATCCGTTCCTATTGCAACCAATGAAAACAAGAGTAACAAATACAGTATCTTTTTGAGCGGCTTTTTCATTATTTTGGCTCCTTAATACGCTTTTCCAGTAAGAGGCAAATCAGGTTCCTGTTTCATCGAACTTGAATATGAGAACCAGTATATCTTCTACACTCAAATTTATAACTGCAAATTGTGTGCCTCAAATTGGGGAATAGTTGGCGTCCAAACAGTTTTTGAACATAACATGTTGTATTAGTAAGGAATAATTAATAAATAAACAGGCCTACCAGAAACGGCCTGCGGTGATGAGAACAAAACAGCAGTCTCAGTATGAAACATTTAAAAAATTTAACAGTCTCAATATGAAAACGATGATTCAAAGGGTATGCCTTTCAGCTTTCGAACGGAAAAATAGAATCAGCATCCTTCACTTTTTGTTATCGGAAAAATGGGCGTCAAAAACCCATTTTTCTGAGGCTCCCAAGAGCACAGTGTAACAGTAAACATAAATATAGGAAACCTTCACTTTTGGATTATCAGTTTGAAAAGGACGCGACCACAAGATGTAGTGGTTCTCCCATTCTGGGTTCATGGGGTCAATGTGCTACACTTTTTCTGAATATCCTGTCCGTTTCTCATTTGAAACCGAGCCTGAGATATGTTGGAGATAGTCCCAGCCTGGTGTGATCAGAAAATTTCCAGTTCCATGCATCTCTCAACCCTGAATCCGCCGCCCTCCCAATCCCAATGATGATATCACAAACATTCGACCGCGAGAAATCGTTTGAGATATCGATTCAGACAAATAGTGGAGTTGACCTCATGGGACATACAAATCACTATATTTGGTTCAGGGCAAGACAAAACTGGTGGGAAGGTGGTGACCCCCATACCAGAGCCACCTGACGATTAAATTTAATTGGCGACAGGCCAATCCTGGCGTCAAAAGGACAGTGTAATCCGTAATCGTTCCTCCCCATATTTCTTTTGCAGACATAATATGAATCAGCTCTTCAATTCTTTTATCATCGAACGTAATTCTTCAATTTCGGCCTGCTGTTTCTTAAATTGGTTCCGTTGCGCCTCTATCAGTTTTTTCTGACTCTGATTCTCAGTCTTCAACTCCTTAACAGCTTCAACGAGCACGGCCGTCAATTTTGAATAGGACAAACCCTTATAGCCGTCCTTGTCCTCAGAGACCAGTTCAGGGAACTCTTTTTCAACGTCTTGTGCAACCAGGCCGATCTGTTTGCCCTCGGTCATTCCCGCATCGGGATAGTCTTCTCGATTCCACTCATAGGTCACACCCTGAAGATTGGATATTTTGTCTAGGGATGATTCCAATGGTTTAATATTCCTTTTTAAGCGTAAATCCGAAGGGCTTGTAACTGCAATAGCCCGGAAGTTTCCGTTTATCACCAGGTTTCTGGTGTTAAAATCACCCCAGATAAGAGGGTTAATAGTGCCGGTATTAGCAATATAGAGCTTGTTGGATCCGGTTTCATTATATCCCGAATTATAACCCAGGAACACATTAAGATCTCCAGTCAGGTTGTGGTATCCCGAAGCCCTCCCTACAAAGGTATTGCTGGATCCCTCTGTGTTAAACGCACCGGCATTTCTTCCGAGAAAAGTATTGGAATGCCCGCTGGTGTTCTTCCATCCAGTGCGCTGTCCAACAAAGACGTTGCTACCTCCGGTCAGGGGATTATCTACACTTTGTCCGGCTTCCTGTCCGATAAAGGTATTATAATTGGCGCTAGTATTATTCCACCCTGCATCCTGCCCGAAAAAGGCGTTATCGCTTCCTCCAGTGTTATTGATACCGGCGCCCTGCCCGAAAAAAGAATTGTTGTCTGCGGTGGTATTCGAATACCCGGCGGCCCTTCCAAAAAAGGAATTGTTGTCTCCGGTGGTGTTACTAAGACCGGCGTTTAGCCCGAAAAAGGAGTTTGAGTATCCTGAAGTGTTGTTATGTCCGGCTTTCCATCCGAAAAAGGAGTTGGAGTGTCCGTCTTTGTTCTCATGCCCCGCATCTGTTCCGAAAAAGGAATTGTTGTTTCCAGTGGTGTTAATAAGACCGGCAGCCCTTCCGAAAAAGGAGTTCTCGTTACCGGTGGTATTCGAATACCCGGCGGCCCTTCCGAAAAAGGAGTTACCTGCTCCGCTCGTGATGCTATCGCATGCAGCTTCCCCATACCAGACGTTATCCCCTGTCTCGCTTCCCTGCGGATTAATTATGTCATCAGATGACAAGACCATGGAAGCCCCAAAAAGACCGGTTACCACAAAACAGAAAAACAGCACAATACCCGCGATCTTTATTCTCATCTTTCCTCACCCCTTTTGCGTTAAAGGTTGACATTGAAACAAGTGAATAACTCATTAACCCATCTTTCCGGTGGTCATGAAATTGGCCGATTCATGTTTACACATCCAATCTTACATGTTTTCGGTGGTCCTCTAAACGCGGACTTTTGTACATGATACTTCCGGAGCATAGTGGTCAGAATTTCGCAAGACTGCGAGATCAATACTTCACGTTTCCCTGGAATAGCTCTTGACAGTATGGAGCCAAAGACGTTTGAATGACATCCAGATGTTGTGGTCAGCCTTTTCATCGCCAACGTGTGATATATTGAGTATCCCCATTCTTTGGCGATTTGTCAAATATAAATGGTTGCTTTTCTCAGCCTATAACTCTTTAAAAGATTTAGACCATGAAGTTGAAAATGTTTTGAAAAACATTGGCAGAGAATTCCGAATTAATTTTGCTTAAGTTCATACCAAAAAACTATTGTTCGGGTACTTAACATCGCTGTGGACTGCCTTAACATCGCGCCCAACACGTCAAGCAGCTTCGCGGATTGATACAGGGCCTGCTCCACAGAGAGCCTTGAGTAACACCCACCGTTTTGCGGTCAGCACGCGCCAAAGCAGTTCCGGAGTTGCGAAATCGAATGGCCTATCACTCTTTCTTCTCCAGTTCGGATTTTCGCTGAGTCCTCTCCCAGGTGTTCTGGTTGCCCTTTTTTACGACTTTCAGATAGATGGGGATTTTCCAGAGGATAAAGAAAGGGGCCGAAAAAAGGCATTTCCAGACATAAAGGGGCGCTTTCTTGAGGATCAATCCCGAAAAGACATAGAACGCGGTTCCCAACAGGCAGTAGATGGAAAGTCTAAACAGGGCCGGATACATAAAGGCCGACACCCCAAAAAAAAGGATCTGTCCTATCACCAGAAGTGACAGGGGCGGGGTAAACAACTCCATGAAACCATCCAGGTATTGCACCTTTTTTTTGTCCTTGAACCACATTTTGAGCAGCGGCGAAGCGTATTTCTTGAGTACCTCGAAACGCCCCCCTTCCCAGCGCTTTCGCTGGGTTTCGGCCTGTTTCTTTTCCGTGGCCATCTCTCCATAAACGATGGCGTCCGGGTTGTAATGCACAATGATGCCATCGTGAAGCAGGATCATGGAAAATTCAATATCTTCCACAATAGAATAAGCGGGCCAGCCGTATGTTTTGAGGATGTCGGTTTTAAAGGCCATACCGTTTCCCTTGAGCCCTGCCGTCCCCCCGATGCGGTTGCGGCCGGCGGGACGAATATGGTGAAATACATTCAGGGCGGCGGAAGACAATGCCGTACGCCAGTTGTCCTCTGGATTGGAAACCCCGTAATAACCCTGCATCGCGTTCACCCCCGGAGAAGAAAGACTCGATGATATTTCAGAGAGAAAATCCATGCATAAGGGTATCCGCATCCATGATGGCCACGGCATCGTAGCGTCCATAAATGTCGGCGTGGTTCTTGAAAAACCAGTCCAGGGCCTGGCCTTTCCCGCGGTTTGCCATGTCCGTCCGCTCCACCACCACAGCCCCCGCGGACCGGGCCAGGGAAGCGGTTTCATCGTTGCAGTTATCGGCAATCACCACAATACCGTAGGCATCTTCAGGATAACCGCAGCCCTTGACATTTTCAATGGTCTTCCCGATTTCAAGGGCCTCGTTGTGAGCGGGGATGATGAGCGCTATGGAAAAGGGTCCGGGAATAGATCCTTGCTTCTTCGTGAAACAATAGGCGGCAACGGTCAGGATGACGAGGTAAAGGGTTGTGATGATTATATACAGGAATACCAGGGTGAACATAAGATGAATTATAAACATTTTGAACCTCAATTGGAATTATAGGTTAAAGGGTTAGTTGTGACGCCGGTTTTCGGGACTCCCCTAGAATGAAGGGGACATATCGATTGATCAGATCGGATATGGGCAGCAACACCAGGATGCTGATGACCGCGTAGGCCAGGGAGAGGGATGCGGACTCGAACTTCAATTGGGAGGGCATCTTCAATCCGTAGACCAAAACGGCCGTAATAAAAGGAAATACCAGCAGGTGCAGAGAGAATATGGTGAGGGTGTTCCGGCCGATCCTGGAAAAAAACCGTGACGTCGGAATCATGTAGGCCAGCTCCATCCAGAAGCAGATGCCCGCTATGGCAGCCGCATAAAAATAAAAATAATTGCCGTACACACCCGCCACCAGGGCGACTTTCCGATTCAAGAGGCTGAAAACCGCATAAATGACAAGGCTGAGGAGCATGACGAGCCACCGCCAGGGGGTGGATTTTTTATTTCCGAGTACGTACCCTTTTGAAAGATACCCGGCGCCATAGAAAACAACCGTTGTAAGCGCAATATCCATGTCCCAGGGCAGTCTGAAACCATCGGGCGGGTTGTAGTAAACATCCAGATATCCCACAATGGAAAACCCCGCCAGCAACAGCACCATCCAAAGCTTTGAAGGGACCTTGATCACAAAGTAGAAAAAAATCTCCGTAACAAACAAACACAGAAAAAACCACAATACGGTATTGGTCACCATCCAGTCGTTGATGCCGTTGCCGTAAAAAAAACCGATGAGCGGCCGAATGGGGCTGATATTCATCTCCGCCTGGCTCCCGAAGTGTCTGAACAGACAAAACCAGGCCACATAGCTGATGACGGAAAAAGAAAGGTAGGGGATGAGGCGTTTTCGCCACCGTTTGGCAATGAAACCCCAAAAAGTTTCATCGCGAATGCTTTCCCTGGCAAAAAGCCCTGAAATCCAGAAGAAAATGGGCATATGAAAAGAAAAAATCAATTTTTCCACATGCCCGGGAAGACCGACGGTATGCCCCAGCACCACAAAAAATATGGCAATTGCCCTTAAATTGTCGAGCCACTCAATTCGCTGCTTCATTTTCTGTTTTCTTGATCCATCTGCCTCACGCCCATAATGGACCCACATGCTCTTGCGTGGTAAATTATAGATTTATGCCACACATTGTTCAGAAAAAGACATCAATACTTCTTCAACAGTCTTTGGTAACTGGAGATGAAAAAACCGGTTTTTGGAGTAGGCATAATCTTCCCCGCTTTCATCGACCACACGCGCATATCCGTGCGATGCCGCATCCTTGTCCTCAATAAAACGATACAACTTCCCCACCTCCAAAGAAGCTTCGTATCCCTGGTTGTTGAGGCAAAGCACAAATCCCTGTGTCAGCGCGACCTTCTCTTCCATGGCTGTCCCCCTCTAATCCAGAAACGGGAGTTTCAATTTAAATTCCTTTCTCCCTATTCCATGAGCCTCATACCAATGGATCTCTGGTTTACGAAAAGATCCGTCCATCAAACGTACCGTTGCAAACCCTTTCAACTTGCGCCACCGCCCATTGTCGTACACTCTGATCAAACGCTTTAAATCACGAATTGAAGATCCGACAGCGATGGTTTCAATTCTTAAAATATTTTCTGCAATTTCAAAATCCATGATGATATCAGTGTTTTTTTCGGGATTTCACCTCAAATGCAACTGTACCATACCCCACTTTTACCCTCTCTAGCAATAACTGAAAAATTCCGCCATTTCTTTGCAGTTTCGATCCAGATCATACATTTTGACTTCAAGATTAGGATATGAGTCCCAAAAAGGACGACGTTAAGGGGCAGAACAACACGCTCTATTATGAGGAACACATCGTACCATCAACAACTCATAACATACACAAAAAATGGCTACGGACAAAAAGCGGGGCAGGCTGGCCAAGGCCTGACTTTCATCCATCCCCACGCAGCGTGTGGGAGCGCGTTTTTTTTAATTGTCCCGCCTTGTGGCCGCCGCTGATGTCCGGATTTTATAGATTTCAAAAACGGGCAAAGGGTTATCCGGCATTGTTGGCCTCTCCACTGTTTTGAGCACGATGAACAGGATTTTTTGGATGGACAGGATGAGGAGACGGCGTCTGAACAAGTTCCTTCAGACCCCTTTACCCCTTTTTATTGGTGTTTTCTCGTGCAATGACAATCCTGTCCATCATTTAATCTTTTAAATCGTGTTCAAACATTTTCCGGCATTCCCATTGTACAATGCCTTTCATATGCGGTACTTAATGTCGAAGGTTCATGATGAAATCCACCTTTTTGTGGGTGAAGCCGTAGTGCTGTATGCGTCCTTTTTTTCTTGCAACGGTCCCGCACAATGGCCTCATCTTGACGCACGCAAAGCGTGGGAACAAGCGCTTTTGTTAATTGTCCCGCCTTATGTCCCTAGCTTCTTTTTCGACAGTCACAAAGGGTGAAGGCTGCAAGATGTAAGATTCTGTTTTTTTCCATAGATTCGAATGCAACATAATATTACGTAACCTTCACTTTTGGATTAACAGTCTGAAAAGGTCTCGACCACAAGATATAGTGGTACTGGACAAGGAGTGAAACGGCAAATTCAATTTTGCTCGGATGAGATATTGAGCTCTTATCACAACCTATTGGAATATTGTGATAGTTATGCCAAAAATTTTTATAAGGATGGCAACCCCCGCATCTTGGGGTAGCCGCAAGACGTTAACGGGCGACTCTTGATGATTTTTGATTCTTTTCAGGAAGAGTTAACATCGATGATTTTCGGGCGTGCCTTCAGTTTCAAAACGGAAGAATTGAATTGCCATCCTTCTCCATGCTGCACCGAAAAACTTCGTGCCAGGCAGCTGCTTTTTTCAGGCCTCCGGGTTACAGGTCCAACAAAACAATGATAGGAAGTCTTCACTTTTGGATTAACAATCTGAAAATGGCGTGACCACAATATGTAGTGGTGTTGGATAATGAGTGAAATCGCAACTTCAGTCTTGTCCGATTGGGATATGTGGATCATATCACAACGTCGTCTTTGGTTGTGGTACGTTGGAGATAGTGCAGGTTTCTCCAAAAATGTGGGAACCACAATATATGGTATGACCGCCCAATATTCGAAAGGCGCTGTCGTCTCGTTTGAGAACCGCTAAGTGAGGCCGGAACTTAATCGCCTACAACGGAAGGCTACCTCTTGGCGTTGTAAAGATTTCAAACAACCCATCTATCGATTTTGAAAGAAAAAATCAAAATCTGATGAAAGAATTCTATTCGGAACCAGCATGAGCTTTTTTTGCAACTAATAATGCCAACATTGCAGGAGCAGTATAAAGCGCCATCTTTCCAGCTACCTGGAAAGCCCCACGACGGTCAAGGCCCTCAGATGCTTTGTGATCTTCTGTTTCTTGGGAATTCGATTCACCAACCGACTCTATATCTTTTTTTTCCAAAGCTATTTCCTCCTCCTTTGGTTTTTTGATTTTTTTAAAGAATTATGATTTCTGTGTAAAAAAACTCTCAAAAAAACAAACACCGTCATGTTCCCGTGTGAAAAAACCTTGAGGGAATCCAACAAGCATCGGTTGAAAATCTGACAGAGGCCGATATAAAATCAGATTGGGATGAAAAAATTCTGTTTAGAAATCTTCATTATGGACTAGCATGAGACCAGGGCAAATTTGTTCTATTTGTAAACCTTTGATATCAAAACCTTATGAAGGACACATCAATTCAAACAAATCAATGGATTAGCGTTAGAACAAATTCACCGTGAGCATGAGCCTTTTTTGCAACTAACAACGCCAACATTGCAGGAGCAGTATAGAGCGCCATCTTTCCAGCTACCTGGAAAGCGCCACGGCGGTCAAGGCCCTCAGATGCTTTTTGATCTTCCTTTTCTTGAAAATTCGATTCACCAAACGACTCTCGATCTTTTCTTTCCAAAGCTAATCCTCCGTTAGAACTCGCAGGTCACTTTAACGATTTTACTACATTCTTTAAAGCAGTTGCTTGATTTTTCCATTTTTTGGGGCTGGTTAATCGCAAAAGAAATTCATTAAGACCAAGGTCTTTAAACCGTAACATTAGAGAATTTATATAATGAATGAAAAATAACGTCAACAGAATTCCCTTCTCAAAATAATGGTTTGTGACGCAAACTTTCCTCCCAAGACGTCCTAAATATAGCTGCAAGCCTGTTCTCAATGGTAGCGGAAGAGGAACTGCCATTAGCCAATAGTTGGTGTCTAAAAAAGCTTCCATGGCTTTTTTTTCACTGACGGAGCAAAGTGCCTCGGATATTCGAGCCCAATCGACTTTTTCACCAGGCGCTTGAATCAAAAGGGCATGGTCCATGTTAGCCCTGAAATTTATCTGGCCTGGAAATCTAAGCGCTCCCGTATGGGCATGTATGATATTAATCATGAGAGCGTGTTCACGGGAGGGAATTCTGAATTTATTGCCGTTTATCTCCCAAAGGCTAGATGCTCCAAAAATCTCTTCAGCTTTAATTGCATTTTTGGATGTAGCCCAGCGGTGAAGTTCTATTCCTACCTCTCGATTTGGGTGAATCAATCTTGGAAAATGATGGCCTTTCAATTCACCATCAAATGGGTTTTTGCTACCATATCCCAATGATTTAAGGGCTCCCACACAAGACATCAGCTGGCTTTCGGGAACGAGCATATCAATGTCGCTCATAATTCGGGCTCCAGGATCTTTATAAAGCCCGCTGGTTAGATGTGCCGCCCCCTTAATGAGGGTTGGCTGAACCCCGACATCGTTGAGTTTGAATACAACATCATGCACTTCCTTTAAAATATTTTTGTTCCGAGCTAGATTCAGTTGGTGAATGATTGACAGATAGTTTCGAACCTCTGATTCAAGTATTTCCGTTAGCCCATGGACTTGAAACGAGGCAAAGAGGGCGGGTGTAACCAGGTGCCGACTAGAGATTGTAACAATTAAGGGCCAGTTGATCTGGCCGCTTTTTAACTTCGCAGCAAGCACTGGCGAACGATGTGATTCCACTAGGGCAGATAAGCAAAGTCCGATAAAAAGGTGGGCTTCACGGTCTTTCATGAAATTATCTCTTCGATAGAAGATAGAGCCTGATCCAATGTCTTATACGTCAACCGATAAGCGGGAACATTTTCGAGTAGCCCCAAGAAAAACATAAGATGATCTGAAGCTGAACTTATCCACGAATCGCCACTGACGAGACTTTCCAAAGTCTCTAAGGGAGGTAATTCTTGGCAAGAGTGTGTTGCATTTGGATCAAAATCGACAGCAAAAAGAAATCCAAAGGATCGTGGGCCGATTTCGTACTTTGGTGGAGGCAAATAACGAATTTTGGAACCAAACTTTTCATAAACGGTTAAGGTTTCAATTTCAGGAAAATCAGCAGAAAGAAGGTCCCAGCTACCTTGTTTTAGGCTCAACGCTGAAGGGAGACCATATACAGCGCCCATTTGGACATCGATTGCAGTTATATCCTCGCTGAGATATTCCCAACCCCTTTGAATGAGATAGGCAGTCAAAGTCGTTTTACCCTTTTGACAGGCTCCAGCTAAAACAATTGCCTCCTTTCCACGAGCTAAAGCGGCGGAGTGAAGCAGTGCACACCAATCGGAATTTCCGGATGTGTGATCCAAAATGTGATTTAGCGCATTGGTACGGGCTTCACGCAAATCAAATGTGGAAAGTGGCTCTTTCCCATCACAGTGAATTATGACAGCCTCGTTTTCCATTCTCAATTCAATATTGGCACGATCGGGAGTTATATCCTTTTCCTCTAGGTGAGCGAAAGCCGGGTGAATGAGATTTTCCAGTGCTGGGTTCTGAAAGCCCAATGTTATCATATTTTCAGGGAAACGGTATGTTCTGGTAATCGGAGAAGCAGGTTTTAAGAATTCTGCTCGAAAACGAACATCAAATTCAGATTTGACCAGTAAATTATTGGTTTCAGCCAAACGATGGGGGGAGCCTGGAATGAGGCCTTCAAAAGCCCACTGTTTGTAGATGTGCTCGCTATCTGGAAGAAGTTCAGCCGACAAGAGTCCAAAACGTTGGGCTTGCCGCTTGTTGGCCTCTTCTAATGTATATCCTTCTTGAAGGTCCACCCATAAAAAGGTGGCAGTGGCGTTGAGAACGTAAAGCTTCTGTGGACGGGAAAGGATTAGCCCTTCGCCGAATCGAAATGCTTCTATGTCTTCTTCTTGCAGAAATAAATTGAGTTTTCGCAATTGGCATTATCCTAAAGAATCAGCCCTGTCGAAATTTTGACAGGTGCCGTATTGTTCTTGTGGCCCTTCAAGCTCAAAGCTACACCGGAAATTCCATCGGCCGCAGCATGTGCGGGTAGGGCAATTTACCGCTTATCCGGTCACGGCAAAAGGGTCCGTGCATGATATCTCCATAGCATAGCGGTTGGAATTTCGCAATACTGCGAGATCAATAGATCAATACTTCACCTTTTCCTGGAATAGCTCTTGACAGCATCTGGAACCAAAGCCGTTTGGACAATATCCTATATGTTGTGGTCAGCTTTTTCATCGCCAGTCTGTGATACATTGAGTTATGTTGTGTGTTGGCCTAACCTATCGAAATAATAAGGGAGTTCGGATCTGGCTTGAGAAATGATGATTTGGTAAAGATTCCGATAGTTTACCTCCAATTTCCAGAAACGGTTTGAAGGAACTCGCAACATAATAATAATCCTTTAAACATACTTCTGTGTTCTGATCCAGGGGTTAAACTGCTCCGGGGAGGGTTACTGGATCAAGCGAGCGGGCCTACATCTTTCATAAAGTCTCATATCGCAAACCTCCTATAAGGAAGGTAATTCGACGTGGGGTAGGACATAACAGACAGCTTGCAACTTCTAAAATCAATCATAATAATAATATGAGAAAAACCATAAAATCAAGCTTGGTGTAATATATACCATGCTTGTAAGGCAAAGTCAAGCTCAGAATGATAAGAATTATATAGATATTTCAATTTTAAATATGAATTAGATGAATTAAATACACACAACATAACCAAACTCGCAACATAAATTGAGAGTATAGCCGTGGATTCTATCCTCCAAATACCAGATAGGCATAATAAAGTCAGTATCCCGTTCCGAGGGCATCCTCATCCTTTCAACATGCCCATGAGCAGGAGAGAATCAGCCCTTTATCTGTACACCGAGTTGATGGGTCATGTGTTTTTTGGGATGATGCAATGTTTCAATTGGTGGATAAGAGCAACTCCATGCTGTGCTGAAAAACCTCTTCGCAGACGTTAGTATCCATGGTATTGGTCAAAAATACAAAAATGACTTCACTTTCCGGAAAATACAGCATGTCTCCTTCAAACCCACTGGAACCGCCACTATGACCCCATGCTTCCCCGAATTTGGTCTTTCGGCGTTCCAGACCCAATCCATAATCTTCGATGGGATGAAAATTACGCATCTGATTCAGTGAAGTCGCACTCAGCAGGACCTTATCCACAAAGAGGCCTTGGAGAAACTTCACGACCCCTTCAGCATCTGATATCAATCCACCATCCCCCAAGCCGAGTGCATCTTGAATTTCCGTAACATCCTCCCCATCTTTCTCATACCCCCGTACAATTAGCCCCCCAAATCCTCCATCCCTCGGTTCTTGAATTTCCATAAACGTATCGCTTAATCCCAAGGGCTTATGAATAATTCGTCGCATTTCGCTTGCAAGCGAAGTGCCGCTCACCTCTTTGACAAGCATATCGAACAAGATATAGTTGGTATTCGAGTATTCCCATCCCTCTCCGGGAGAAAAAACTGCTTTTTCTGAATAGACATACGCCAAAATTTCCTCTGGAGTCCAAGGCGACCGATAGGGGTTTCTCTCTACTTCATCGTTGTAGTTGTCAATTTCGGTGTAACTGTATATGCCACTGGTCATGTTAAGGAGTTGGCGTATGGTGACTTCCGACCCATGGGAAATACGGTCCACAATCGCGGCGGGGAGGTACTGCTGGATTTTGTCATCCAGGTCGAATTTCCCTTCCTCGCTCAATTTTTGAACAACAACGCTGACAAAGGATTTCGTCATGCTGGCGAGCCGTAGCATATCGGTGGGCGCCATGGCTGTTTTCGTCTCACGATTAGAAAAGCCGCTGGAACCTGTCCACTGAAAGGAAGGGCTTTTGACAGAAAGAACAGCGCCTGTCGCTCCTGTGTCGACGACAGCAGTATCCAGAATGTTTTGAAGCTGTTGGTTCAATAGAGACGAATCAATAGCAAAATACTCAATATTGGAATAGACGCTGCTTGCAACACTGTCATACGCCTGGACAGCCACGAAATAGGCAGCACCTTCCCAAAGAGTGGCCGACCATGATGTTTGGGTTCCCATGGGAATACTTCCAATCGTGTCAGGCCCGGTATATGGGGCTGGAGCATAAGATAGAGTATATCCCGTTGCACCAGCTACTGATGTCCAAGAAAGTGAAAGTGTAGTTCCGGCGGTCGACACCGTTAAGGTCGGTGCTTCAAGAGCCAGGGAAATCCCTCCAACCAGGAAAGTCGCAAGAAAAACACACAGGATGATCAAAAGTTTTGCTGTTTTCATTTCTTCCTCTTTCTGAAATGTTTTAAAGCTGTAATGCCCCTTTGTACACCGCCAAAGGCCAAGTCGTCACACTATTATTTTCAACCGCTCATCGATTAAAACAAGTCAACGGAAAAACCGAATCTTTCAATACTTGTCAGCACTTTCAATTCAAAAATTCGTGCATTGCTACTTCCGTAGCATAGCGGTCCGAATTTTAAAGGACAGCCAGATCAATACTTCAAATTTCCTTGGGAATAGCTTTTGACAGACAGTATCTGGAAACAAAGCCGTTTGGACGATATCCCAGATGTTGTGGTCAGCTTTTTCATCGCAACATAAATTGAGAATATTCCCAAAAAAACAGTGTCTCTGAAGTGTTGATATGCCCTTACATATCTGAAATCGCCTTCACGTTCCTGAACCTAAACCGTAAAATCCTACCACAACAACATATTGTGGTCAATTTGGTTTCCGCTTATCCGGTCACAGAAAAAGAGTACGTGCATGAGTCTTCACCCCAACACCACCAAAATCGTGCAAGAATGCCAGATCAATCTTACACCATCTGCTTCTGTAGGATAAAACACGATGCGGTAGATCGACATTCCCCATGGGGTAAATCAAGTCGACCGCTGAAAATGTATGCAGTTTCCCTGCGAAATCCTAAACCGCCTCTTTCAGCTTCTTCCCTGCTTTAAATTTAACGGCATTAGATGCCTTGATCTTGATCGGTTCTCCGGTACTCGGGTTTCGACCTTTCCGAGCTTTTCGGTGGACTTTTGAGAATGTACCAAATCCAATCACAGTTACTTTTCCATCCTTTTTCTTCAGCTCTTTCGTAATACTGTCGATAAATGAATTTAGTACAGCATTGGCAGCGGATTTGCTGATGGCTGCATCTTTAGCCATTTGCCCGACCAGTTCAGCTTTACCAATATGTAGTAATCTTGACCGCCAACAACCTTACTCAAATTGAATATTTAACTCAGAAGTCGTAACTTTAACCAATAGGATATGTTGAGGTCAATTCATTTTTTATTAAAAAGTAAACCACTACCTCTGGTAGTGGAATAAAAAAAGGTTCTACCGGTGTATTGAATATGACGAGTATTATATGTCTTCCTGGAAGGTGCGAAACTAACAGGAGGCATATAATGACTCGTCAACGTCAATTCAAGAAATTAGCACATTCTTTGTATGAGTGTAAGTACCATGTGGTGTTTTGCCCGAAATATCGCTACAAAATATTGCAGGAAGAAGTGGCAAAATATGTGATGCAACAGATATATCGGTTATGTAATCAAAAAGATGACGTAGAAGTGGTGGAAGGTAATGTGCAAATTGACCATGTTCACCTGGTCGTATCAATCCCTCCGAAATACGCCATATCGCAGTTCATGGGGTTCCTGAAGGGGAAACTGGCTCTACAACTATTTGACCGTTTTCCTCAACTGCGAAAAAAATACTGGGGACAACATGTGTGGTCGAGAGGCTATTGTGTGAGTACGGTAGGCTTAGATGAAGAGCGGATCAAAAAGTATGTAAAATGGCAGCATAGTAAAGATAAAGATGCCGATGTGACGCAAGGTAAATTGTTCAAATAGAATAGGTACCATGCACCTTCCAGGTGCATTAATTCAAGCCACCACCTTTGGTGGTGGTCATTGACTAACCCTCAAAAAACGGGAGGTGCACTATGGAACTGTTGGAGGCCACGAATTTTTTTTTGACTATCAGAGAATGAATTCAAAAAAAAGCACATTGAAAAACTATGAGTTCGTTCTAACCAGATTCGAGCATCATTTCGGCAACATTGAGTTATCATCCGTAACCACTGAAAATGTCCTCCCTTTTCTCACAAAGATATCAAAAGAGGCGAAGCAGTCTACGAAAAAGCTCCGTTACTCCCTCCTGTCGACCTTTTTCAATTTTATCAAGACCTCTTTCGACCCCAAAATTCAAAACCCTTGTGATTCCCCTACACTGAAGAAACTTTTCAAAGTCCAGAAACCGATCCATTGGAAGATTTTGGAAAAAGACGTTGTGGATGAAATCATCTTCAGAACCGAAGACATCAGAAACCGTCTCATGCTCGAACTTATGGGGCGTGGCGGCATGAGAGTAGGAGAAGTTCTGAAACTCACACCTGCTGACGTTGAAGACAGAAAAATCTTTATCTGTGAGCCCAAAAGCGGAAAAGAAATGGAGGTTGTTTTTATCCCCAAAAAAGTAGCAGACAGACTCAAGGTGTACATCAGCGAGAAAAAGATTCAACTTGTTGAGAGAATTTTCCCAATAAGCTACTCCGCTGCGAGGATTGTTGTGATGAAAGCCGGTAAGTTGGTTGGTGTCAGATTGAGGCCGCATGATCTGAGAAGGCATGCCGCAACTTTTGCCTCCCGGGCTGGAACCCCTTTGGAGATTGTCAGCAAGATCATCCTCCGCCATTCCAACCTGTCGACCACTCAAAGATATTTGGGTAAAGTCAGTGATATGGAGGCCATGAGATGGATTGACAATATTCATGGATAAATGGAAACAAAACCGGGTTGAGAGCCGAAGCGTCTCAGCCCGGAGAGGTGAAGATTAGAGCTGCCATCCTTCTCTACGCTACACCAAAACAGAAGTTCCAAGTCAGGTGCTTTTTCAAGCCTCCAAGCTCCAGATTTGGCAGAATATTCATATAGGAAGTCTTCACTTTTGGATTAACAATCTGAAAAAGGCGCGACCACAAGATGTAGGGGTCTCAATCATTTGTCGAAAGCGGTTTTCAAATACGGACCGGATGTAATATGTGGATCATATCACAACGTCGTCTTTGGTTGTGGTACGTTGGAGATAGTCCCAGCCTGGTGTGATCAGAAAACTTCCAGCTCCATGCATCTCTCAACCCTGAATCCGCCGCCTCCCAATGATGATATCACAAACATTCGACCGCGAGAAATCGTTTGAGATATCGATTCAGACAAATAGTGGAGTTGACTTCATGGGACATACAAATCACTATATTTAGTTCAGGGCAAGATAAAATCTGGCGGGGAAATAGTGACCATTTGCCAGAAGCCACCTGACGATTTTATTTAATTGGCGACAGACCAATCCTGCCGTCAAAAGGACCGTGTAATCCGTAATCGTCCCTCCCAATAATTTCCATATTTTGTGAAAACGAGCTAATAAGGCACCTTTTCGCTGCCTGACGTATGTTGGAGATATGCCTATCTCATGTAACCCAGAAAACTGCCAATTTCATGCCCCTATCAACTCACAGTCTGCCCCCTCCCAACAACGATATCACATTATTTGCTACAGTTGAATTTAATGGACGTATCCGCTATTTTTGACGGATATAGCAAGGCCTGGCATATTATCTTTATGTTTGCAGGGAACGGCCATTTTTCAGAGGCAAAACCAGGGAATATTCAGTCTCCAGTCCCGGAGTAATTTCTTTAGCTCTAAAACCCGTAGCGCGTTGAGTGCCCTTTGGGTATGCTTCGTTCCCCTTCCGAATTCCCACTTTTATCTCTCGTAGTAGAGGAGCCTGTTCCACCGATGGGCGCCCAGCCATCGTCAGAAGAAGGTCTTTGAGGGGTGGGCTGTGGATTTTTGGTTATGGGCGTGTGGCTCTGCCATTCATCTTTCTGGCGCTCCATAATTTCGAGCGTCTTGACGATCTCCTTGTTATCCGGATCAAGTTTTTTCGCTTCCCGCAGGGTTGCTATTGCCCTGTCCAGATCCCCTTTGTTCCATTGGGTGCGGGCTTGTTGAAGGAGCTTTTTGGCCTCCTGAATGGCCTGTCCTACCAGACCTTGTCGGCCGTCTAAATCTGGCGGGTCATCGATCCTTTTTATAGACGTATCAGAGGATGCCGGGCCTGAAAACATCTGTTCATCAAAAAGCGTTGGAATCTCTCCATCAACAGCCCGATGCAGGGCAAAGCCTGTAAAGTACAACCCTTCGCTCCACCTATAGCCGGTAAGGCTTTCTCCTTTGGCTGAAAGGACAAGCACTGTGCTGAAGTCCCCTGGACCCTCCCCTTCGGGTGTGCTCCATTCGGCGACAAAGGCATTTTCCTTCAGATCTCCTGCAATGGTTCCCAGGGCATGTTCCGGATACCACAGGGATCTGAAGGTACCCTTAACACTTTCGCCCAACACGGAAAGCTCCGCCTCGTACTGCGATGAACCCCACGTTCCGTTCAGGTCATGTGCGATAGCATTCTGTACCACAACCAGTAACAACAGCGTTGTCAGCAAACAAACAAACACATAGCGCGCAGTATGATCCGTGTTGATGACCATGGTCTCATCTCCTGTCTGTTTTCCACTCATTCCATTTAGGTGACTGTTCAAAGCAATTAACCAAAGGGCTATAAGACCTCTAAGGCGGGCTACCCCCGCAACCGTAGAAGTGTCGAAATGAAATTTTGGCACCTCTAAACTGAGTCAGGCCAGGCATGTCAAAATACTGTTTTGACACTCCTTTTTGCGAAGTTCGAAATTTTCTTGTTTTTTGTGACACAACACCAGGCCGCAAGGGCCTAAACCGTATTTATCTCAACACGGTACAACGAGTAAAACTTTCCGGTTACTGTAACGTTCGGTAGCGCTGTCCTCCGCTGCAGCGCCATGTCGGTTTTTTTACCCTCCGCTTACGGAAATGTTGAAAAACCCATTGGGCCACGCCATACCGGTTGTAATGCTGAAAGAAACCCGTGTACATCCAGAGGGAACAGGTACCGAAACATCAAAGGCGTAAGGGGGCGAAGTATTGATTGCAATGGGATAGGTTACAACCTCTTCCGGGGATGAACAGAGTCGAACTTTTACAACAATTCTTCCTGCATACTGTGAAGAATTACCAAGGTTGCTGCCTGAGGCCGTCCCTGAAACCCTCAATTCCCCCGGATCTCCATCAATACAGCATCCTGAATAAGACCTTCTTCCAGTAGTCTGGCCGATAGTATCCGTGACTTGCCTGGCATACAACCCCTTCACGGTATATTCGATTTGAAAATCTTGAAAATAAGCCGGGTGACCAGGCATTGTTGGTTCCATGCGGTGTGGTTTAAATACACCACTTACCGGAAGTCCTTTAGCTCCCGATGAAACTGCAATATTCACAGTGCTTCCGCTCTGAACCTTTGTCCCACCCAGCGGATTCTGCTTGACAACCTGTCCGGTCGGTGCGGTATCGAGCGTCTCCGTGGTTGAAGACGGTTCAAGACCCACATCCTTGATTGCCTTTTCAGCGGTTGCCTGGGGCAGACCGACCACATCGGGGACCTGAACCTGATCACCTGTTTCGCCGACTATTTCTACATAAACTGAAGCCTCGAGTTCGTATTCCCGCATGATTCGGGTTTCGGTTACATTTTCGGAGCGGAATCCCGCGGGATCGTTACCTCCCGGATAAGGTTTCAAAGACAGACGAACATCCACCTGATGGTTCCCAAGGGTCTGAAAGATGAAGCTTCGCCGATTCTTCAAGCTGACATGAGAGCCTTCCGGGTCCCAAAAATACTGCCAACCAAGAAATGATTTGCTCCCATAAAGCAGTTTGAGGATGACCTCCATTCGGAATAAGGATTGCTCAAGATGTTGCCCCATATTGTGTACAGAGGCGATGACACTTTCATTGAGTTTGGGTTTCTGTGGGGTATAGCCGATAAACAGCGGCGTGTGAACCAGTTCACTCCGTATGTTCAGGTACTCGGCCATCAGCATCTCTCGCTCCCATAGCCAGGCAAAACGGATAATCGGCCAGCACCTGTCGAAGATGGCTTTTTTCGTATCTTCTACCGTTGCCCTGACCCTAGGCCCCCATTCCGGAGGCCTTGCACCCTGAGAAACCGCCCGGCCGCACATGTGAAGCACCCAGGCCTCGAGGCGACTCTCGCTGTGAAATCGAGCCACCAGGTCACCCAGGGTCCTTTCTTTGCCGTACCTGGGATCAGGATCATACCCTGCTCCCCATGCCCTATAGATGCCGCTGATAAGCTCCCAAGGATTTTGCCTGCCCACTGCCAGTAACACTCCTGCTTGTTTGGCCTCCATGCGGATTTCAACGATCATTTGCGCCAACAAGAGAGCAGAGTATCCGGGAATGCTGGCCACCAGGGATGACAAGGAAAGTCCTTTGACACTGGCCGATTTGAGGAGAATCAGAGTACTGCGTACAGCCTCATCCGTATCTCCGTGCCCGGCGGCCTCGGCGACTTGGGCCGTACCAGCGGCAATCATCATGAACTTGACGGCATTGGTAAAATTGACCCAGTCCGGGGTGTGTGTACCGATGGTATCAATCAGGTCCCCCAACTGGTTTTTTGCTGCAACGCCATCGAGCATAACCCTCAGATAGGCCTTCTGCATGGGGCCGGCTTTGGCGTAATTGGCCAGGATGGCTGATTCCGATTTGGCGCGCAACAGAACCTGCTTGGCCCCGGCCGCAAATTTGGGATCTTTCAAGAGCTTGGGGTCAAGTTCGATGTCCGTCTGTAACTTCTGGAGTTTTTTTATGAAATCCCAATCAATAGCCGCTCCACTCAGCTCCCGGCAACGCTGCAATTCCCTGTCGGTCCGTCCGAGGTACTTGAGCAGTTCATGAGAGTTGCCTTTGGACAGGTATGCAAGTCCTATGTCGGCGCACTGCGCGGTACTCTTGGCTGCGAGTTCAGCGTTGTACCTGAGTATCCCTTCTGCCTTGTGAATGCTTCGAGGTGAGCTGGTAATAGCTTCGAAGGTCTCAGGGTTTTTATAGAATAGAAGGCCTTCGGATAGCTCCTTCTTTTGTCGCATCAACCTTCCTGGCTCCCCCCACAGCCCTTCAATATCATTGGCGGAGGTAAATTTACCTCCCTTCTTGAGATTGGGCATGCGCCTCCATTCGGCAAACCGCGCAGCTGCTTCAGATTGGTCTTCGACACCAAACATCATCTGGTCGGGGGGATACAGGTTGGTTCTGGTAAGGATTGCATTTGCGCGGGAGCCAAATTTCTTTTGAATCAATTCGACTAATTTCCCTTGGCTTTCTTTCCATTTTTGAATCTGAATAGCCGGATCTCCTGATCGCGTCAACAGCCGCATATCGAAATCAGACACCCCAGGTTCAAAAGTACTGCCTTTTATCCAGGAACCACTCCCCACGATTCGATCCCCGGTCAGCTCTACAAAGTTCTTTATGACTTCCTGCATAAGTTCATAATCCGTAGGGGAAGACAGCGGCTGGCGCAGTGTCAGGAAAGAAAAAAACAAGAACAAGAACAGGGTAAACAAATATCTCGTTACTCTCATTCTATGCATTGGCAGCTCCTTTCGAGTGTCAGTTTTCTGTTCAATCCCCGTGCGCGGGCGGTAGATCCCTCTCTCAGGTCTGGCATGGTCGATATATATTGGGAATACATGGAATCGCCATAATTGTCAAAAGCCAAAAAATTATTTTCCGATATGCTATCCCAGGTTCGGTATCAGAGGTAACATCGTCGTCTTTTGAACCACCAGATATTGAGATGGGAAGATCTTCAGTCTCTCCGGGTGTGATTCCACAATGCTTGCATCAACCCTCTTAGCACATCCGCCAAAACCGTGCAAGGATGACAGATCAATCTTACACTATTTACCAGTGAAATCAAAAGAATGTTGCATATAGGAAAGCTTGAATTGGATGAGGATCATCTAATAGAGGGGAAGCCACAAGATATGGGGCTTCGAGAACACTATCCCGAAGCTATATTTAATTCTGAAAACCGCAATCGGCTTTTAGCCATCAGCACTTAGCTTAAGTAGCTGAAACATTTTCATAAAATGATACGGAAATCAAAAGGTAGGATAACGAACCAAAGAAAGAATAGAATCGACTTGCCCTTTATTTCCCTATCAATTTATACCATATTTTGAATTCATCCTCCTTTTCTAGTCAATTTCTGCACAAACGTCCCCTATTTTCTATTGTACAGGCTCTTGCCCTTAATTTCCGAGCAACTTCCGTTTTTGCTGAACCGGTTTCAATCCTTTGCCGATCTTTGCCCATTCCCTCCCTGCCATGCCGTTCCACGTCCGCTCGCGGACGGGGGAACATTTTAAAAGCCTGTCGCATTCTCGTTGACAAAAAGCAAGTTTCTATCCTATGTTTATGATGTATGGTTTTTTTGGCAAATCTAAAAAAACGGTTTCCTGCCAGCTAAAAGGGGGATTTAGACATGAGCATCCGAATGAGTGCCGTTGCGCGGCTGGTATCCTCAATGTTTCTGGCTGGACTTCTTGTCTGTCAGTCTTCGTTTGCCTTGGCGCAGCCCTCCAATGTTCCGGATCTGACCGGGGAATGGCGTATTATCGGTAATAATTATCCCGGAAAGCTGGTTGTTTCCAAACAGACCGGCTCTCGTTTTTCTGGCACAGTATACAACGAGAGAATGGTTGACGGAATCATTGCCGGTAACACCATAAGTTTTACGCGAAAGTGGGATAACAAAAAGTTAAGACAGGACTTCACAGGTGAACTGACGATTGGCGCCGACGGCAAAGGAACGATCACAGGCACCTTCACCCAGGATCTCAAGGGAAACTTTCAGTGGACCGCTACCTCGGTGGTCCCCCTGAGAAGATCCTCGTCCACTCCTGCTCCTCCAGCGCCGCCTCAGCCTTCTGTCACCCCCGGAAAAACGCTGCCCGTATACGTTGCGGGAAGCTGGAGTTACAAGGGTAGTAGAAATCAGCTCGGAAGAGTGCATATCTGGCAAAACGGACAGCATTTCACCGTCATAACCTCGTGGCCGTCTACCGCCGCGGACCACAAGGCCGGTATCTGGAAGAGCTACAAGGGAGAGGGGACTTTTCAAGGCCGCCAAATGGTATTCCAAGTTATGCCTTCCAATCGGTACGGGCGCAGCGTTGACGAGGGCTGGGTGTATCACTGGACGATTTCCAATGATAACTCGAGAATCACCGGCTACTACACGCGTCACGGCAAGAGAACGACCGACCACAAGTTCGATTACTACAAAGTGAAATGATTGAAGGTGGTGGAAAGCGCTCGGCGCTCTCTCCCCGTAACAATCAAGGTAGGACTTGAATCGTTATTGTTCTCCTTAATGCATAGTGACCGTTCGTCGCCAGGATCATTCTGAAGAAAAGAAAAGCAGGGGACAGAGTACCAGGCGATATCTGCCTTTTCGGTTCCGGAGAGAGTTCTCCCACCCCAATGCCGGAACAGTAGAACAAGTCCGACTCAGCCCCCGTATAGAAAGAAAATTCATCTGCTTGCATTCCCGTTTGCGGGTCTTGGGGGAGGATATTCCCTGTTTCCTTTATTTCAGGAAACAGGGAATACAACACGGAAGCGTATGGAGAATGAACAAGTTATGGCGAAGAGGCTCTGTAATATTCAGAAAATAGACCTCAATCGCGCTTCGGGAACAGGTCTTTGAACCGCCTTGAAAGTGCTTATATCCATCTTCCAGTAGATACCTCCCGGGTCTGCCGGTATTACAACAAAATCGAGCGCAAAGCTGTACTGCATTCCAGCATACTCCGCACATGGAATGGTTATGGTCAGGTCGCCCCCTAACGGGATGCAGTCTTTTTCCATGACGGCCTTAAACGTTGACAGATCCATCTTCCAATAAATATTGGACGGATCATTCGGGTTTGGAAAATAGTCCAGCTTAAAACTGTAGCCTACCTCATCATATTCGGCACAGGAGAAGAAGATGCTCAGATCATCAGCAATGGGGATGCAATTGCTTCCAAAGGAAAGCTCCTCATCAGCCTGCATGGTATAGATAACTTTCGTATCAAGATCGGTTACTTCAACGACGCCCTCTTCCACCTCCACAGTGGTGACATCAAAAAAGTGGGATACACTGAACGTCGTGCCTTTTATACCGACGGTTGCACGGTTTGTTTCCACTCCGAACTTTTTTTCCGCTTCGCGACCCGGCGGCCAATAGAAATCGCAAACTCCTTTTAGAAGTCTTCCGGATACCTCTTGAGTCGTCGGGGTTGCAACCTGCGTTGATTTTACCTCATATTGCGTGCCTTCTGTAATCCTCGTCACCGCCCCATAGGAACTCCGCACCAGGATTTCCACACCCGGGCCGGTCTTGATTTGAGAACCGGAATACAAAACGGTGTTTTCAACATCGGTAACCTCTTTGCCGTCAATAAATATTTTATCAACGAACCCCCAGGCTTCCCCCGACCCATCCTGCATTCCAGGCGCTATGACGTATCGTTTTGGCTCAATCACATCAAACGCAACAAAGTCCTCTTCATCTCCCCCTTTCTTGTCTGAAACCAGCACACTGACAATATGGTAACCAACGGTCGGGTTCGACCATTGGAATTCCGATGTGCCGGCCTGTTCGGCGCCGTCCAGATACCAGGTATATTCCAGTGGAATCTCCATCAGGGTCAAAGGCGTCTACAGTAAAGGTCATCAATTTGCCCGCAAAGGGGTGGATGGGGTCATAACTCAGAGTTACTTCAGGCGGCTGATTCGGCACATCAACACGTACGCCACTCCACGTGAAAGCACATTCCGTCTTATCGTAGTCCCACTCACAATACCCTGTAAAATGGTTACAGTCCGGCTGGATGGTCCAGATAATATATCCTGAGGCGGTGCACGCTCCGTTGCTCTTAACGAAACAGCAGCAATTCCCGCTCACCCTTGAAAGGCCTGAAAACAGTACATTTTGGTATTTCCTTTTCGTAAAGGTTTACATTGAATGAATAACCCAGAAAGGCTTTTTTCTCAAATTTTCAAAAGAAATAAAAAAAATTTGGCATCTTTCAGGAAAAACTGGACTTTGGGAGCAACTTGAGCGATGATTACTCCCTATGGGAATCACACGCCAAGAAAGAAAAAAACAAAAGGGCAAGATTGGAATTCGCAAGCATCTAAATGCAGACGCAATGCTCAAACGTTTGCATAAAGATTTTTCGGAGGTGTCTGACTATCGTGAGGATCCCGAAATCCCAATGGCGGATGCACTGATGTCCGGGTTTTCAATGTTTTCGCTCAAGGATCCCTCATTGCTTGCTTTTGATGGAAGAAGAAAAACCGATAGTAATCTGGCTGGAATATACCATATAGGAAAAGTTCCTTGCGACAGTCAGATGCGCACTATTCTTGATGAAGTACTCGCAGAAGAACTTCGGAAACCGTTTAGGAATATCTTCTGGGAACTGCAAAGAGGAAAAGTGCTTGAACGTATGACTTTTTTCGAAGGATGTTATCTTCTATCTTTGGATGGAACGGGCTTTTTCTCTTCGAAAAAGCTCTACTCTGATAATTGTTTGGTAAAAGTATCGAAAAAAACCGGCGAAAAGACCTATTACCAGCAGATGCTGGGGGCAGCGATTGTGCATCCCGATTTCAAAGAGGTCATTCCGCTTGCTCCGGAATTCATAGTAAAGCAGGACGGCCAAAGCAAAAACGACTGTGAGCGTAATGCAGCGAAACGTTTCTTGAGTAAGCTGAAAAGGGATCATCCGCATCTGTCTCTCATCATTACAGAAGACGCGTTAAGTTCGAATGCACCCCATATAGAGGAAATACAAAAGCAAAACTTTCATTATATTCTGGGAGTTAAACGAGGCGATCATCCTTTCTTATTTAATCATGTCGAACAAGCGCGGGTAAATGGTGGCGTTACTGAATTCGAATTGGTCGACAAAGAGGATCCGGAAAAAACGCATCGCTTCCGATTCCTTAACCATGTACCTCTCAACGCCTCTAACAAGGATGTACTGGTTAACTTTCTGGAATATTGGGAAATTACACCGGAAAAAACACAGCATTTCAGTTGGGTGACTGATTTTATCATAGAAAAGGACAATGCATACGAGCTGATGCGAGGCGGTCGTGCGAGATGGAAGATCGAAAATGAAACCTTCAATACTCTTAAAAACCAAGGTTATCATTTTGAACATAACTTCGGCCTTGGCAAGAAAAATCTGAGTGTTGTTTTCGCGATGCTTATGATGATTGCATTTCTGGTTGATCAAACGCAGCAGCTTTGTTGTCCCTTATTTCGAGCTGCATGGCAGAAACTCGGTTCCAAAAGAGAATTATGGGAACGTATGAGAGCTCTGTTTAAAGATTTTGAATTCAAATCCATGAGGATGCTCTATGAAGCTCTCTATTATGGTGTGAAATTCCAAGCGCCAGTCATTTTGTATGACACTGGGTGAATTTGCGATGTCCAATTTGCATACAAGAGTGCTCTCAATAAAAAATCTGGAGTTTCCGGAAATGGATATCTCTGTCCTGACTCAGATCTTTTTACGTTCTTTCTCTTCTGGAAAGCCTCAATCTGTGAAAAATCGAAGGAGCCAACAGTGAATTTGGAGTAATCTTCTGAAAAGTTTTTGATCTCACCGTTTATTTTTCAAATTTGTGTTACAAACTCGGTGAGTAAATTCCTGAGCGGGAATTGCTGACGAAACAGGCAGGAAAGCTGACCGTTTCGCCTGAGGCCGTTCCTACATTATCGCTGAACCCGGTTATCTGAGATCCGCTCTGGTCAAGGGTAAATCTTTGGGTTATCTCCTGACCAGCAACACGCTGCGTAATGTCCCAGGCTCCAGTCCACGTGCAGACGGCTGATGAAGCGGAAGGACATAACAGTATAACGATTGGAATAAACAGCAGGAAAAAAGCGGAAAACAGGGTTCTCTTGATTTCTGAAAAAATAAGCTCTTTCATCGATTTGCCTCCTTCAGGTTGAATAAACCGGGTGTGGGATCACTTCCGCACATGCACATTGTCAGTTGGCCTGAAAACATATTGCCTGGTCGGGTAGACCGGAGGAATTTCACCTCCGGTCCCCGCTACTACAGGATGATCCGCCCCCTTCATGCGCATCGATACTTTCCCCCTTCGTGGGCCTCACTTATAGGGTTTTCTCTTAACATCACATGAAGAGTTCCCACGTTCCGTACAAGAGCCTGGATCAAGTTCATGCCACCTTTATGCCGGGTGCCGCATGGGCAGTAAGCAGGTCTCCCGCATACTCATCCTGGAACCAAGCATGAACCCCAGTTTTGACACCGTCTTGTTATTTTCGACACCTCATCAGTGGTTTGCTTTCGCTCATCTCCATGATCCACGCCTGCCACGATCCTAAGCCGCGACTTTCCCTTAACGCTCACCACCACGGCTTTTGACCACAGCAGCTTAAGGTGGTTTGAAGCCTGCTCCTGCAAGCCGACTTCGAGGGGCCAAACCCTCATCTCTCGCGCAGTTGCGCGCACTCTATATAAAATGCGCTCGTGGCGCACATTCGTGCATAAATCTTGCGTTTCGTTTCGCCCAATTTAGGCCGATTTTCAACTGCTTGTAAAGCGAAAAATTTAGAAGTGTCCAACGCAAGGTTAGATATGTCAGCCTTGAAGTCACAGATTTCGCTTTCGTAGACCAATCCCCTGGGATCTCACCAGGAAATGAAGAAAATTTTCTATAGCAACGGAAAATTTATAAACGCTACGCAGACACAAGATATAGTAGGCGCAAAAATTCGCTTTGGGGCTCCAACCATTTGACATAACTCCAACATCTCAACATTTCAGCAGGTCAAAAAACCTGCGATATGCCTTACATATCTGAAATAGCCCTCACGTCCCTGAATTCTAATCCAAAAATCCTACAACCACAACATATTGGAGCCGATCCATTTTCCGATTATCCGGCCACAAAAAAAATAGCTTGCATGATCTTTGTATCTTATATCGGTCGTATCCTGTCAAAACTACCGTATCTAATCTTGGCTTTTTCCCCGAAAAATCCAGCAGAAGAATAGGCATAACAGGTATCACAAACCCAGCACCTTCTGCTGGATTTTCTCCTTCTCGGTCAAATCCTTTACAGAGGGTTGTTCCCCCTTCCGACTCAATTCCATACGCTACCGGATCTTCAAATACTTTCGGATTATTGAGGACCTGATGTGCTGCCCGCATTATCGCGACTTTATGTGCAGTCAGGCTGGGGCGATCTTGTTTCATATATCCCTTCGGATCATTTCCTCTATAGAACACGGTTCCCAGCAGACAGTAGATGGAAAATCTGAACAGGGCCGGATACATAAACGCCGACACCACTCCTCTGATTCCGTTTCTGCTTGCCATAGATCAAAATTGTTCGGCCCAAGATGTCACCGGGCTATGCCGCATGCAACAAGAATTCAACTTTCACGGCTTCGAAGGGAAAAACGATCCGTCCGTCGTCTGTGCGATCAAGGACGCCGGCGTTAAGTAGTGCGGTAACATCGCCGTGGACTGCTTTAACATCGCGCCCAACACGTCGAGCAGCTTCGCGGATTGATACAGGGCCTGCTCCACAAAGAGCCTTGAGCAACACCCACCGTTTTGCGGTCAGCACGCGCCAAAGCAGTTCCGGAGTTGCGAAGCTGATACGTGTGGACTTTTGGGGTTTGCCTGTCTTCCAAGCACGTGCAAAGTTCGCCATTGAATCGGTAGGCGTTTGTACGTCAAGGGTTAAGGTTTTCATGGTTCCACCTCGCAATGTCATTCTGGAAATCCGCGACCAACTGTTCCGGTGTCGTAAACACGTAAGCACTTTCCTTTCCACCGAAATGCCGGTGATCGCCTTTCCCGACCTCGTTGTCGTAACGCAAAACGCACTCTCCTCGTGCGACGTACGCCAGCCTGTACTTGAATCCATGTAACGATCCTTCGATCGGCTTTGGGAGACGCCACAATACCAGCTCAGCAAAGGCCGACTCAGAATAGGCGATACGTGTGCGAATGAGCTCAAAGGCTTTCATGTTGGAAATAATACCAATCTCCGCGTCCGTTGTCAATTACTCCAACAATAAGGGACAGGGACCGAGCATGAAAACCACTGGTTTATCCTGTGTGTTTTTTTGACCAAACCCGCTCGAACCGAATGGCCTATCACTCTTTCTTCTCCAATTCAGATTTTCGCTGAGTCCTCTCCCATGTACGCTGCTCCCCTTTTTTTACGATTTTCAAATAAATGGGAATTTTCCACAGGATGAAGAAAGGGGCGGAAAAAAGGCATTTCCAAACATAAAGAGGGGCCTTCTTGAGGATCAATCCGGAAAAGACATAGAAGGCAGTTCCCAGCAGGCAATAGATGGAAAGTTTGAACAGGGCCGGATACATAAAGGCCGACACCCCAAAAAAGAGGATCTGTCCCATCACCAGAAGCGAAAGGGGCGGGGTAAACAACTCCATGAAACCATCCAGGTAGCACACCTTTTTTTTGTCCTTGGACCACATTTTGAGCAGCGGCAAACCGTATTTCTTGAAGACCTCGAAACGCCCCCCTTCCCAGCGCTTTCGCTGGGTTTCGGCCTGTTTCTTTTCCGTAGCCATCTCTCCATAAACGATGGCGTCCGGATTATAATGCACCAGGATGCCGTCGTGAAGCAGGATCATGGAAAATTCAATATCTTCCACAATAGAATAAGCGGGCCAGCCGTATGTTTTGAGGATGTCGGTTTTAAAGGCCATACCGTTTCCCTTGAGCCCTGCCGTCCCCCCGATGCGGTTGCGGCCGGCGGGACGAATATGGTGAAATACATTCAGGGCCGCGGAAGACAATGCCGTACGCCAGTTGTCCTCGGGATTGGAAACCCCATAATAGCCCTGCATCGCGTTCACCCCCGGAGAAGAAAGACTCGAGGATATTTCAGAGAGAAAATCCGGATGCATGAGGGTATCCGCATCCATGATGGCCACGGCATCGTAGCGTCCATAAATGTCAGCGTGGTTCTTGAAAAACCAGTCCAGGGCCTGGCCTTTCCCGCGGTTTGCCATGTCCGTCCGCTCCACCACCACAGCCCCCGCGGACCGGGCCAGGGAAGCGGTTTCATCGTCGCAATTATCGGCAATCACCACAATACCATGGGCATCTTCAGGATAACCGCAGGCCTTGACATTTTCAATGGTCTTCCTGATTTCAAGGGCCTCGTTGTGAGCGGGGATGATGAGCGCTATGGAAAAGGGGCCGGGAATAGAGCCTTGCTTCTTCGTGAAACAATAGGCGGCAACGGTCAGGATGACGAGGTAAAGGGTTGTGATGATCACATACAGGAATACCAGGGTGAACATAAGATGAATTATAAACATTTTGAACCTCAATTGGAATTATAGGTTAAAGGGTTACTCGTGACGCCGGTTTTCGGGACTCCCCCAGAATGAAGGGAACATATCGATTGATCAGATCGGATATGGGCAGCAGCACCAGGATGCTGATGACCGCATAGGCCAGGGAGAGGGATGCAGACTCAAATTTCAGTTGGGAAGGCATCTTCAGTCCGTAGACCAAAACAGCGGTAATGAATGGGAACACCAGCAGGTGCAGGGAGAATATGGTGAGGGTGTTCCGGCCGATCTTGGAAAAAAACCGTGACGTCGGAATCATGTAGGCCAGCTCCATCCAGAAGCAGATGCCCGCCATGGCAGCTGCATAAAAATAAAAATAATTGCCGTACACGCCCGCCACCAGGGCTACTTTCCGATTCAAGAGGCTGAAAACCGTATAAATGACAAGGCTGAGGAGCATGACGAGCCACCGCCAGGGGGTGGCTTTTTTATTTCCGAGTACGTATCCTTTTGAAAGATAGCCGGCACCATAGAAAACAACTGTGGTAAGCGCAATATCCATGTCCCAGGGCAGTCTGAAACTATCGGGCGGGTTGTAGTGAACATCCAGATATCCCACCATGGAAAACCCCGCCAGCAGCAGCACCATCCAAAGCTTCGAAGGGACCTTGATCACAAAGTAGAAAAAAATTTCCGTAATAAACAAACACAGAAAAAACCACAATACGGTATTGGTCACCAACCAGTCGTTGATGCCGTTGCCATAAAAAAACCCGATGAGCGGTCGAATGGGGCTGATGTTCATCTCTGCCTGGCTCCCGAAATGCCTGAACAGGAAAAACCAGGCCACATAGCTGATGATGGAAAAGGAAAGGTAGGGAATCAGGCGCTTTCGCCATCTTTTGGAAATAAACCCGGAAAAGGATTCATCGCGAATGCTCTCTTTGGCAAAAAGCCCTGAAATCCAGAAAAAAATGGGCATGTGAAAGGAAAAGATCAATTTTTCCACATGCTCAGGAAGACCCACCGTATGCCCCAGCACCACGAAAAATATGGCGATCGCCCTTAAATTGTCGAGCCACTCGATTCGCTGCTTCATTTTTATGTCAGCAATAACTGAAAAATTCCGCCATTTCCTTGCAGTTTCGATCCAGGTCGTACATTTCAAGGACCTTCAGACGACCCTGTTTACCCAATTTCCGCCTGAGATCCGGATCTGAAATCAACGCCTGCAATCTGTCCGCCAATCCTTCCACATCAGAAGGCGCTACCAATACCCCATCCACCCCATCTTCAATCAGTTCCGGAATGCCGGTGATCCGGGTGGATAGGGAAACAATCTCCTTGGCCATGGCCTCCATGAGGACCACCGGAACCCCTTCGGCAAAACTGGCCAGAACAAAAATATCGGCCCGGTCGTAATACCCGTGAACCTCGTCCTGGCCCACAGCGCCGGTAAATTCTACCAGATGGCTGATCCCCAGATCTTGGGCCAGGGCTTCCAGGGAATCCCGGTCCTCACCGCCGCCCACATAGGTCAGGTGAAAGGGCAGGTTTCGCTGCTTCAGGAGCCCGCACGCCTCCAGCAGAATATGTTGCCCCTTGGCCGGCACCAGCCTTCCCAGGCAGAGAAGTTCGGGAATCTCATTTTCCGGGTCCGGTCGGGGTGCAAAACGGGCCGGATCGATACCGCAGCGAACGATATGAAACCGGGACCACAGTTCATGGGGCACCAGACGCATGAGCTGGCTTCGGCAATAATAACTGATGCACCGAACGGCCCGGGCCCGTTTCACCTTTTCCGCCAGCAGAATGGTATCCACATTATAGAACACATCCGGCCCATGGACGCTCAGGCTGTAGGACAAGGTGCCGTAAGTGGCGGCAATCATGGCAACGGTGGCAGCCGGGTTGGCAAAATGAACATGCACGTGGGTCATTTGATGATGGTGCATCCATCTGATCAGAACCCCGGCCTCTGCAAAATAGGCCATGGCTTTGAGGCTATTGCGAAAACCCATTCGCGAAAACCTGAAGGTCTGGCGCAGCATGAAGAAATAAGGTTTCGGCCCATTAAAAAGCAGTGCCAGATGGGAAGTAACCACCTTCAACAGCGAAGAATCTTTAATATATAGGGTCTTTTCGGCATCCGCTTTTTCCTCGGCGGTCATTTTTTCCAGGTTCCCGGGCCTTCTGATAGAAGCGGTCATCACATGAAACCCCTGCTGTCTCAAGGAGCGGATCTCCCTGAAAATAAAGGTGTGGGAAATGCCCGGATACTCGCTGGCCAGATAAACCACCTTTTTCATGATTCCCATGCTTCTCTCCTTTGTGATCGTCATAGGGGTTCCCAGACCGGATCGCTTGTTCCGCAACGGCTTTCCCGTCAGATGTCCGTAAAAGAACCGGGCCAGACCCAAAAATTCAGGAATCACAATCAGGGAACAGTGCAGCGCATAGGTCTTTGCCTGATCCAGCGTTAACCCCTTGTCCTTCATGAAATAAGAAAGCCTGAATATACGGGGAAAAAAAAGGAGCAGCAACCCCGGCAGCAGAAAAAGAATGGCCCATGGGCTGAAGAAAATTCCCACCAGCGCCAATAGAGCAAACCCCAGAAAACCACCCCCCCGGATCAGGATGCGAATCAGCTCATGGAACCAGAAGCCTTTGGTGGCAGTGCCGAAGCGGGCTGTTACCGCGGCAAACC
Organism: Desulfatiglandales bacterium; assembly: GCA_963662465.1. Classification (GTDB taxonomy): domain Bacteria; phylum Desulfobacterota; class DSM-4660; order Desulfatiglandales; family Desulfatiglandaceae; genus NaphS2. Next base: position 3,831,064 of record OY759599.1, on the reverse strand, counting down.
CATAGCCGGTGCGAAAACAGCGTTTCCAGTACTGGCTCACCCTTGTCATGGCCAGGTCATGCCGGGTCATGGGTTCATCCAGTTGAATAATTTTCCACCCCTTGAGCCGCACCCGCTGACTCAGCTCGGGGTCTTCTCCTCCCACCAGGACTTCGTCGTAACCCTCCGTCTCTTCCAGAATGGCACGTCGGATCAGCACATCCCCACCGAAAGCCTCGCATTCTCCCTGGCGCGCATTCCATTCCAAACTCCCGATCCAGTTGTAAACCGATACGTAAGGGTTGATCTCCTCGCGGTTGCCCCGGACGGCCCCCACATCCGGCGACATGGTGGAAACGGCCTTTTCAAGCCAGCCCGCATCCATAAGGGTATCCGAATCCAAAAACTGAACCAGAGGGGCGCTTCCGGCCCGCCAGCCCGCATTCCGACCCAGACCCGGTGTCGGCCCCGTTTGTACAATATGGGCCGGATGAATCCGGATAACCGTTACACCACCATGGCCTTCGGCAACGGCGACGCTGCCGTCCATGGACCCCCCATCCACATACCAGATGTGGATTTTACCTTCCTTGTAAGGGCTTTCCTTGACGCTTTCAATGCATTTTCCAAGGGTCTTCTCCGTATTGACCCCGATGATTACCACATCAATATCCATGGATTCACTCCGCTTTCGTTTTTTTACTTAAAACTTAAAACCTAAAACTTAACACTTAAAAATGATACGGGCGGGTATACCCACCGCAACACTGTCGGGGGGCACATCCCGGATCACCACCGCATTGGCGCCGATGACCACGTTGTCGCCCACCGTAATGTCTCCCAGGATTTTCGCTCCCACCCCGATGTCCACATTGTTTCCGATATGCGGCGCCACTGGATGGGCCGTATGGCTCAACCCCACGGTGACGCCGTTCCGGATAATGCAGTTATCGCCGAATTCGGCATACCCGCTCACCACGATATCGCCGAAATGATCGATCCTGAAGTTTTCACCAACCCGCACCTCACAGGGAAACTCAATCCCCGTAATGATTTGAATCCCTTTGTACATAAATTTATACATAAAGGAACAGGGTTTTCGGAACCAAGGATTAGAAATGGTATACCGCCACCGACCGAACCGGTAAACGATCATGACCCAGAACCCCTGGCACCCCCAGTCCCCCCCGTATGTTTTCAAATCCTCTCTTAAATTCGGAAAAATCCCCATACCATCCCCTCACACCACTCGTCACCTGTCACTCTTAACTTTTAACTCTTAACTAATCTACCAGGGTATCTCCGGCGAAACCCGCCCCAGCCGGGTATCCCACAAAGCCTGAACCCCCTGCTGAATAAAACCAAAGGATTCCTCCCGTTTCAGGGAACGGTTTTCACTACCGGGTCTCAGGTTTGCCAGATACCGCAACGCATGCCAACCAATTTCAACACCGGCATTGGCCATGAGCGAAAAAAACCCAAAATTTTTTCGAAAATAGAGATATTCGCTCCGCATCCTGAACTTGAGCACCTGGCTGCCGCCCTTATCAAACTTCTGGTCCTTTCGGGTCCTGGCACTGCCGCCCCCCACATGAATCACCTCGGCATCGGGAACAAAAAACACCTTCCAACCATTTCGTTTGGCGCGAAGGCAAAGGTCCGTCTCCTCATAGTAGATAAAAAACCGCTCGTCAAAAAGACCGGTCTGGGTCAGCATGCGACGGCGGTAGATGGTAAAGGTTCCCGGCACCCAATCCACCTCCTGAACGCTGTTGTGATCAAAATACTTAAAATCCCCCCGACCAAAAATCTTTGAAGAGCGATATTTATCGCTGAGGCCGCTCAACGTGAAGAATTTGTACAAACTGTTGGGAAATCTTCGTGCGGATGGGTCCAGATCACCATCCAGGTTTACCAGACGACCGCCACAGAGTCCGCATTCCGGATGATCTTCCATGAAGGTCACTCCATTTTCCATGGCCCCCGGTTTAACGTAGGCATCTGGATTCAGCAAAACAATATATTGACCGGTCGCCAGTTCATAGGCCTGGTTGTTGGCTGCGGCAAACCCGAGATTGGTTTTATTTTCGATCAGATGGACCTGCTTGAAGAATTCCCGGACCATGGCCGCGGAATCATCTCTTGAGTCGTTGTCCACCACAAAGACTTCCAGCTCATGGCCGCCGGGATATTGAAACAGCGATTCCAGGCATTTTTTGAGCATGGCATTTGTATTGAAACTGACAACAATCACTGAAATTTTCATGATCATTTTCTCCAGTATGCTTTTTTTTATAAGCTCATGACACGAAATTTAGTCGCTCGGTCTTGAAATATCATACAAAACCGATCCGCTGATAAAGGTTCTCAACAAAGGATCAATCTGTCTTAAGTAATAATTAAACCTGGCGATCCCCTTTCTGGGAAGATAGATAATATCATTGTCCTGAAGGACATAGTTTTGGGAGAAATCTCCCCGGGCCAGAATGGTTTCTAAATTCACGGTTTTAACCCCTTCCAGATCCTTCACCTTCCGGATCAGGCGAATCTCTTCGATATTGGCATTTTCCGTGGGTCCACCGGCCAGATTAATGGCATCCAGAATCGTCAGTGCCGTGGTCTGAATAGGCACTGAACCCGGCGTATTGATTTCGCCCATCACAAAGACGGCGGCATCCATGGAGTCGGGAATATAAACGATATCATTATTGGCCAAGCGCACATTCAATCGCATGTCCGCCTTCTGCAAGAGCCGCAGCAGATCTACCCAGATGATCTGATCCCGGCCCCGAACAATATAGCATTTTGATAGAAATACGCTTTTATCCTCCGTGGGAAGGCCGCCGGCCATGGAAAGGGCTTCAAGCAGGGTAACGGCCCCATCAAAATGAATAATGCCCGGATGATCCACCCGGCCCAGAACAAAAACCTTGTTGTTTTTATATTCGGTGATGCCGACTGTCACCAAAGGATCTTCATAATATTTCACATACAACTTCTTGATGGCTTGTGCCGCATCCTCCCGGCTCATGCCGCCAATCTTGAACACGCCGACCATGGGCAGCGTAATAAGCCCGTGGGGTCCCACCACATGTTCCCCTGCCAGATCGGGACGGTTCCAGACGGCAACCTTCAATACATCCCCCGGACCAATGAGATACACCTTGTCCAGGTTGGCGTCGTAGATTTTCAGAAGTTCAGGCGTTACATAGGGGATACTGGACTCGAATGCAACGGTCTTAAACGGCGTATCGTCCTTAATCTCAACGGGCGCGGGATAACAGCTACAGAGGACGGAGAAGATCAGGCACAGAAAGAAAGTGAAGAGTGAAGAGTGAAGAGTGAAGAGTGAGGAGGACGGACGACAGACCTCTGATCTCCGCCTTCTGACCTCTGACCTCTGTCTTCTGTCTTCTGACCTCTGACCTCTGTTATCTGTCATAGTGCTCACGTATCCACTCCTGATACGCCCCGCTCCTGACACGGTCAATCCATAAGGGGTGATCCAGATACCATGTAAGGGTTTTCGCGATTCCCGTTTGAAAGGATTCTTCCGGAACCCATCCCAGTTCCTTGTACAACTTGCCGGCATCGATGGCATATCGGCGATCATGGCCTGGGCGGTCTTTTACGTAGGTAATCAACGTTCGCCGGGAGGGCATTGTTTCCATGGCGGGAAGATCATCGATCAAATCACAGATGGTCTCCACGATCCGAATGTTTTCCATTTCGGTGTTGCCGCCGATGTTGTAGGTTTCCCCTCTTTTTCCACTTTTCATGATGGTCCAGACTGCCGTACAATGGTCCCGCACGTAAAGCCAGTCCCTCACATTCAGACCATCTCCGTAGATGGGAAGGGCCTTATTCTCCATGGCGTTGAGGATGACCAGGGGGATCAGTTTTTCGGGAAACTGGTAGGGGCCGTAATTATTGGAGCAATTGCTGATGGTAACGGGTAGGCCGTAGGTTTCGTGGTAGGCCCGCACCAGGTGATCGGAAGAGGCCTTGGAAGCGGAGTAGGGACTGTTGGGTTGGTATGGGGTGGTTTCCGTAAACAGACCTTCGGCGCTGAGGCTTCCAAACACCTCATCGGTGCTGATGTGGTGAAAAAGTTTAATTTGGTCTGCATGGTTCCTAGCCGCTTCCAGCAGGTTGAAGGTCCCCACGATATTGGTCTGAATAAAAGCGCCGGGCCCCACAATGGATCGGTCCACATGGGATTCGGCGGCAAAATGGCAGACCGAATCCGGATTGTATGCATCGAACAGGTCGTTCATTCGTTCCCGGTCGCATATATCCGCTTTCACAAAGACATAGCGATCTTTGTATTTTTCCGCCATATCCATCAGGCTTTCGGGATTTCCCGCATAGGTCAGGGCGTCCACATTGATGATGCGGCCCTTGAAGTCGCTTTCGTCCAAAAGATATCGAATAAAATTAGCCCCGATGAAACCACATCCACCGGTTACCAGCATATTTTCCATTATTTCACCTCATCGAGCAAACGGTCTTTGAACAGGGTAACAAATTGCATCAGGTCCGCCCGCCAATCCCGCATGATATGGAGGCCCGTTTCCTTCAACCGCTGATTTTCCAGGATTGAGTTGGCGGGCCTGGCTGCGGGGGTGGGATATTCGGCGGTGGTGCAGGGAACAAAAGCGTTGGGGATGCTCATTTCATGAAGGAATACTGTCGCCAGTTCATACCAGGTGCAATAGTCGGCTGATGTGGCATGAAAGATACCACTCATATCCGCATCCATCACTTTTTCAATCTGCTCCGCCAATCGGTAGGACCAGGTGGGAGAACCGAACTGATCATTGACCACTTTGATCGCTTTTTGGGGATCTTGAAGCGCCAGTCTCAGCATGGTTTTAAGAAAATTTTGCCCTTGCGCCCCATATAACCAGGCTGTGCGCAGAATCGTGTAACGGTCCGTTTCCCCGATAACAGCCTTCTCCGCCGCCAGCTTTGTGAGACCATAGTAGGAAATGGGATGGGGATTATCCGTTTCCGTATAATATTCCGGAACCGGCTTTTTTCCATCAAACACATAGTCCGTTGAAATATGGATCAACCGCGCCCCCCGATTCGCGGCTGCCGCCGCCAGATTCCTGGGCCCTTCCACATTGACCCGCCAGGCCAATTCCTTTTTTGTTTCGCAGTCATCCACCCTGGTAAATGCCGCGCAATTTAAGATCACATCCGGCTGCAAATCCTGAACAAACGCATTTACCGCCGTACCGTCCCCAATATCAAGGGCTTTTGAACCTACAGGGATCACCTGGTGGTTTTTTTCCAGAACCGTTGTGCAATCCCGTCCCAATTGCCCGGTGCCACCCGAAATCAGAATTTTCATTCGCTGTTACCTCTTACAATGATGTTCATAATCCTGCATGGCTTTTCAAAGAAACCGGGATCTACGGAAGAACCGCATCAAAATCCTTTACAGCGGAAGCCCGGTCATCAAAAAGCTCGAAAAATTCCCCCAGCCGCGTCAGGCTGAAGACGCTCTTTACCTGGTTCTGAATGGCACATATTTTCATAACGCCGCCCTGAGCGTCAACCGCCCGGTAAGAGGCCAGAAGAATGCCCACTCCCGCGCTGTCAATAAACGCCACACCGCTCATATCAAGTATGATGTTGAGCCGATTGCACTTCACCAGTTCTTTTACACAGGCCAGCAGGCGTTTCGCGGTCCCTGCATCCAATCGCCCGTTTAGCGTTATCACACTAAGGTCATTAACATTTTCTTCCGCTATCTCCATCCCGTTTTCTCCCATTGGCACCGCCCAACCTGCTCCCGGTTATGGGCCCGTACCGTTTCAGGATGAATGCAGCATGGACCTGAGACCGATATCCAGGGGCAGTTTGATGTCGCATGATGAAATAATTTCTCCGTTGTCGGCTTGAACAACCCGCGTTGAAATATACACATTCGTCATGGCTTGGGCGTAAGTGCCCACCACCACCGCCTGGGCGTCATGGGCATCTGAAATCTCTTTGACGGCACGGCTCAGCAGGAATTCGCCGCCCTTCTCCTTGACATAGACAGCATTTCGAAGCTTTATCTCAATGACTTTATAGCCCTTCTGCCCCAGACGGGAACAAATGTATTCCGCCATCATTCGACCAAAATTGGATGACCGCTGCATATACCGGACATCCACAAAAGAGGCCACCAGGATGGTTTTATCACGGGCCAGCGGTTCCCTCAGATTGAGGATCAGGCTATCGGCCAGGTTGTAACTCACCCTCACCAGGTTGGGTTCCCCTTCGGAGGCAACCTCCGTCTCAGACGACCCCCCCTTGAATACGGGTTTCGACGACGCACAGGCGCCGAAAAAAAGTACCACCACGACCGCCCAAAAGAGCAATCCTTTTCCCATTCCGGTCCTCCCCATCCCTATTGTTTACTCAAGTGCCGTTTTCAGAGAGCTTGAAACAACGGTCTTCCAGATCATGCACAAACTTGAACACACCCGCTTCCACATCCCAGGTCATCACTTCCCTGTTTTCATCCATGCATTCCCTGAGTGCCTCATCCAGCGCCGCGCAACACCGGGTGGTATAGTCCGGCTCCACACACATGCCGATGCTGACGATTTCACGGAACAATGGCTTTGCATATTCGGATATCAACCAGCATCCCCCCTTGCACGCCATGGGGTCGGTTATGCCCTGATCTTTAGAATTTTCGCAATAAGACTGACAATCCCAGACAATCTCCCTGACATCGACGCATTCTTTCCCCCTGTAGGGGCTGGTGCAGGAATAGACCATGCAACAGACCAAAAGCAACAGGAAAACATGATAATTTCGTGTTACCGTATCATTTTTTTTTGGCAACATCCATTATTTCCTCCATGCCTGATGTTGTTAAAACCGGTTCCAATAACCGGTTGGGGAGCCTTATGATCACTCTGGCGCCTTTTCCGGGCGCGCTGTCAATCCGTACACCCCCCCCATGCTCGCCGATAATCCGCCGCACATGACACAGACCCATGCCGACCCCGACGGCCTTGGAGGTGAAAAATGGATCAAAAACATAGGGCATATCTTTTTCCGAAATGCCGATGCCGTCATCGATGATTTCTACCAACAAGCCGTTTTGATCCGCTGTCACAAAAATTTTGACGGCGCATCCCTCGCTTTTTGAAAACTCCAGAGCATTTAACAACACCTCATAAATCGCTCTTGAAAAAAGCGCCGGATCAACCATAAACTCAGTCACCACAAGCTGGAGAGACCCCGTGACCGTTTTTGAAAGTTCGGAGGCTTTCCCCTGAAGCCGCAACATCTCTTTTTCAAAGATAGCTGAAAGAGAAACCCTTACAGGGGCCGGCGTAGGAATCCGGGTGTAATTGCTGACCACCTTTACAATCTCTTCAAGCCGCCGTGCATCGCTCAAAATATTTTTCAAGTAAGCGGTTATCGTGGCATTTCCATTGATTTTTTTGAGGATTCGCACGGCAAATCCCCCGATGGACATCACGGGATTACGGATCTGGTGGGCAATGGCCAGGGCCAGCCGCGTCAATCCTTCAGCCCGCTCCCGCTCCAAACGGTGTTTTTCCTTCAAGACCTTTTTTTCACGGTCATGGAGCCGTGTCAACTCACTTACGTCATGAAGGATCAGGACAATGCCCGCGATCGCGTCATCCTCCCTTAAAAAAGATCCCCTAATGGACAATTGAAGGATCTTACCCCCCGGTTGTACATAGGAGACCCTGCGATGGAGATTTACCTTTTTTTCCTGAATTACATCCAGTATAACCTGGTTAAATGCCAGATTTCTCAAATCCTCCAGAAACAGGTCGCCCCACCCCTTTCCTTCGAACATGCAGCAGGGATACCCCAGGATCACCGAAGCCGACTGATTGCTGGTGACAATCTCGCCATCGGGGTTAATTACCAGAAGACCGACCGGAATACTTTCCAGAATATTTTGAAGGATGATCGATTTAATGTTGGACCTCCTAATAATCCTTGGGCCGCTCCTTCACCTGGGATGGGGTAATGAACACCTGTTCAAGGGATAAAACCGCCATCGCCATATATTGCCCTTCCACCACACAGGAGATACTCGAAATGGAGGTACAGATGGCAAGAGAACTGATGCCCTCGGCGGCCAATGAAGCGAACATGGCGCCATGAACAAAGGGTTTCTCCCTTAAATGGGGGGCAAAAACCGTAATGACCGCTACATCCGGCGCATAGGAAACGGCCTTGGCATGGGTGGCGGGTTTTATTTCTTCCAGTGCCAAAAGAGCCTGATCCAGATCTTTTTGGTCAATGACCATCGCAAAATTGCCGCAGTCATCCAGGTCAAAGCTTTCCACCAGCAATTCTATATTGATATGATGCTTTCCCATGGCGCCCAGAACGGCGCCGGCCACACCCACATGATCGGGTACGGACATGATCTTTACCAGGGCCCGCCCGTCGCTTTGCATGATGCCGCCGATTTTCACCTTTTCCATTGCATTCCATCTCCCAGCCAAGGGCGTCATTCCCAGGTTCGCCGGTCATCAATTTTTTTGTGGAAATCGGGAATGGTTCCCCGAGACACAATCCGAACGAACCCTCTGACGGTCAGGAGGTCCTTGATATCCCGCTCCATGCGTGCGCCAAACACGGAGGTTTCGGCCATATCTTCTTTCAACTCCACCACAAAGGTCATCACATCCTTCAATTCTTTCCGTGTGATCACCACCTGGTACTTGAACACTTCGGGAAACCGGTGCATCACCTCATCCGTCTGCCAGGGGTGAATAAAGGTTCCTTTCACCTTGGCGGCCTGATCGGTCCGGCCCAATATCTTCTTTAACATGGGACCGGTTCGCCCGCAAGAGCACCCTTGGTGGGTCAATACGGAAAGATCCCCGGTAGCCATGCGGATCATGGGGTAGGTTTCATTGAAATTCGTGGCAACAATTTCGCCCATCGCCCCTTCTTTCACTCCTTTTCCCGTGTGAGGATCCACCACCTCCACCACCATGCCGTCCGGGACATGGAGACCCGTTCTATGCCCGCACTCATACCCAATGCATCCCAGAAGAACTGTACCATACGCCTCCCGGATGGTCATTTCAAGTCTATGTTCCAACCGTAACCGCATGGATTCAGGCAGCATTTCAGCGCCCACAAACGCCTTTTTCAACGCCATATCCTTCTTGAAATCGAGTCCCATCCCCTCGGCCCGCTGAATAATGGTCATCAGGAAACTGGGGGTTCCCACAAATCCGTTGACCTTTAGTTTCTGCATGATCCGAGCTTGCATCATGGTGTTGCCGACGCCCGTGGGAACAACCGTTCCGCCAATCATTTTCACGGATTCATCCAACATGAAAGCCAACGGCCAGAGATGATAGTTAAAGGTATTGATAATCCGGTCTCCGGCGGAAAACCCGGCCCCGCAAAGCGCTTCGGCCCATGACGTGTCCTCGTATTGCCGTTCGCCCGGCTGCAGGATAAATCCGGGATTCACATATATTCTTTGAAGGTCTTCGGGGTTGACGGTATTGAACCCACCAAATGGCGGATCTTTCTGCTGACGCTCCGCAAGACCCGCCATCCTCAGGATGGGAAGGGTTTCCAGATCATCGAGACCGCGGATGTTCGAAACGTCAATACCCGCCGCATCAAACATTTCACGGTAGGCCTTCGATTGCCCATAAGCGTGGGCAACCGTTGCCGCAAACCGCCGGTCCAAACGGTCACGACGCTTTTTCCAATTCATTGTTTCCCGCGCCCTGTTCAAAAAAATGTTTTCCGCCGGCAGATGCTCCATTTTCAATCTCCTGGTCGTCAATTTAGGGAACAACGCTTCGTTGTTACTTCCTCACAGTTTTATACAAGCATGACCAAATGTCAAACCAAAGTCGTCAGACCCTACTTAGATAAAATCCAGGCGCTTTTGCCGGAATTGACTCTAAAAGCGAAAAGGGGTAAGAATTGATTTTCGATGAAAACAGGGGAACGGTGAGCCCCTACGGTAAGTCCTACCCGGAAAGGGTGGATGGAGGCAACATTTGCGGATCCGCATTTCCATCTTCAGCAAATTGCTGATGTTTATTATCCCCATGGTATGCCTGCCGGTTGCGGTGGTGGGCTATTCCTCCATTCAGGCTTCGGTGGAAAGGGTCAACCGTTTGGTTCGCCAGGAACAAATGGTCCAGGTGGAAGCGGCCGCCAACAAAATCGATGATATTTTCTATCATTGCCGGGTTGATTTGACCACCATTTCGCGGTCCCCGATCCTGGCCGAGTATCATCTCGCCAGGTTGTTTCGTCTGGAGGCCGAAGCCGAATTCAACCGGGACAACCTGCGTAAATTGTTTGAGGATATTCTCGCCCGCACCCCCTTTTATTACGGGATACGGGTGTTGAATGAACATGAAGAGGAATTGATCAGCGTAGGGGGCCCCGGCGCTGTTAATCCCTTAGATGATCAAAGCCGGAAGCTTTTTTTCGGGAAAAACCCATCCATGAGACCCGTGGGCGTCCATTTTTCGGGTCTGGTCCATTGCCGGGACCGGGAGGGGTATGTGGTTCATTGCAGCAAGGCATTTTTTACGGGTTGGCAGGAATTTGCGGGCGTTATCGTGATTGATGTTGATTTTAAAAAAATAAGGCATTTTATAGGCGCCATCCGCATCGGCGAAGAGGGGTATTCATTTTTGACGGACAATGAGGGGAAAACCCTGGTCCATCCCTTCTATGGGCCATATGAGTATGATGCCAAAAACAGTCCGGACCAAAGCCTGGTTCGTTTGGCCAATGACATGGCAGCGGGGGCCACGGGATGGCAGGAATACACCTTCCAGGGCCGAAAGAAGGTGGCGGCTTTTGCCCCCATTCCCACCATGAACTGGTCCATGGCCGTCACCATTCCCATTGAGGAATTCGGCAAGGAAGCCCAGGCCATCAGAACCAAGGTCATTCAGCTGGTTGTGGCGACGATTCTGGTAACCCTTCTGGGTGCATTTGTCCTTTCATACCATCTTCTGAGACCCGTACGCAGATTGGTGACGGCTACGAACCGCCTGGCCGGCGGCGACATGAGTCAGATGATTCCGGTAAAATCCAGCGACGAATTAGGGGATTTGACCCGTTCCTTCAACCGAATGGTCAATAACCTTTCCCGCATTCAAAAAGAACTGGTCCGCTCGGAAAAACTCATTTCCCTGGGACGGTTGTCAGCCGGCGTTGCTCATGAGATCCGAAACCCGTTGAATGCCATGAAGGGCGCCATGGTTCATTTGGGACAAAAATATGGGCATGAACCATTGATACGGCAGTATACACAGTTGGTGGCGGAGGAAATCGATCGTCTGGACCGGGTGGTATCGGAATTTTTGTATTTCTCCAAACAGGCGCCCCCCAGATTTGAGACGGTTGAGATCAATAAAATCATTCTGGGGACGGAGGATCTATTGGCTGGGGAGGCGCAAAAGAAGGGCATCAGGTTCCAAAATCGGCTGGAACCCTCCCTCCCACTGGTGCAACTGGATACCCATCAGATGGAACAGGTTCTCCTCAATCTCTTCATCAATGCCATGGATGCACTGAAGGAGGGGGGTGAAATTGAAGTGGGCGCCCTCGTTCTTGATATGGCCGGTGGACAAAAGTTGCTGCTGGTGGTGAAAGATAACGGCGTCGGCATCAACGATCAGGATTTGCCCAACGTGTTTGACCCTTTTTTCACCACAAAGGAGGACGGTACGGGGCTGGGATTGCCCCTCAGCCTTGGCATTGTCGAAGCCCATGGGGGCGCCATCCAGATCGACAGCCAGGCGGGCAGGGGGACCCAGGTCACCATTTTTCTGCCAGTGGCCGGAACCGGGAGGACATAAAAAATGATTGCATCGGAAAGGACCATCCTTGTGGTGGACGACAGAATCAACACCCTGAAGGTGTTGATGCTGTTTCTGGCCGATAAGGGCTACCGGGTTTTAAAAGCATCCAGCGGCGGGGAAGCGTTGAAAATTTTTGGGAAAAACACAGACATCGACGTGGTGCTGGCCGACATGAACATGCCGGGCATGACCGGATTGGATCTTTACCGGTCCATGGTTCACGCCGGTCCCACACCTCCTTTTATTATCATGACCGCTTATGCCACGGTGGAAACGGCGATTATGGCCCTCAAGGAAGGGGTAACGGATTATCTCATCAAACCCCTCAATTATGAGGAACTTCCCATTGTGTTGTCCAATGCCTGCCGTCAGGCGGAAATAAGTCTCAAATTGGCGACCTTACAACGTCAGGTTAGAAAGGAGAGCAGCTTTCACGGCATTCTGGGGGCCAGTTCCACCATGCGGGATATCTTTGAGATGGTGCATACGGTAGGTCCAACAGACGCGTCCGTACTCATCACGGGAGAGACCGGCACCGGAAAAGAACTCCTGGCCAGGGCACTCCACATAGAGTCCGGGCGACGGGAAAAACCAATCGTCTGCATCAATTGCGCGGCGCTCACGGAAAGTCTTCTGGAGGCGGAACTGTTCGGTCATGCAAAGGGGGCCTTCACGGGGGCCTTGGCAGACAGAAAAGGGAGGCTTGAATCGGCGCACAAGGGGACCCTGTTTCTGGATGAGATCGGTCATATGTCCTTGAACCTCCAGTCCAAGTTTCTGAGATTTCTACAGGACGGCACTTTTGAGCCTGTGGGGGATCACAGAGAAAAAAGGGTCAATGTACGACTGGTGGCCGCTACCAATGCGAACCTTGAGGAACAAATTGCTTCCGGCCGGTTCATGAGCGATTTACTGTACCGCATCGAAGTCATTCCCATCCACCTCCCCCCTCTCAGGGAGCGAACGGAAGACATTCCCCTTCTGGTGGAGCATTTTGTCAATCGATATGCCAGACGGTATCTGAGAGCCATGGAGGGGGTATCCCCGGAAGCCATGCGGGCATTGATGGACTACCATTGGCCGGGCAATATCCGGGAGCTGAAAAACGCTCTCGCCAGGTCCGTTATTCTCTCCAAAAAACCCTATCTGGCCATGGAAGATCTTCCCCGGAAAATTGTATGCCGGGCATCTCACGCGGAGGGACCTTTCGGCCCGGAAATCCAGGGAGATCCTTCCGCTAAAGGCCCAACCCTCAAGGATATGGAGACCCATCTGATTATTAGTACCATGAAACGATGCCATGCCAACAAAACCCTGGCAGCCAAAGTACTCGGCATATCACGGAAAGGGCTTTACGAAAAGATGGAGCGATTGGGAATCAGAGACATCATGGTTCCCGGCCGGGAGATGTCTGAATGAGCAGATGGCTATGGATACTGACCCTTTTTGTAATGGTACTCTATTGGGTCTCGTTTGCTATCGCCGGTGGGGATAGTGAGATCCTTTTGGGCGCGCCCACATCCTTAAAAACACTCGAAGGGTCGGAGAGTTTAAAATCGGTCCAAATGGCCGTGGCGGAAATCAATGGCGCCGGAGGCGTAACCCTGAAAGGGAAACATTACAAGTTCAGGGTGGCGCCCTTTGATCTGAATGAGGTCGGGCCGGGCGCCTCTTCTCCCGCCGAAGTTGTGACAAAACTTCGAACCTTTATCAGAGAGAAAAACCCCCATGCTCTGGTCGTCGGGCCATTTCGTTCGGAAGTGCTTCTGGCTTCCATGGATCTTCTGGCTGAAAAAAAACTGCCCACCCTGGAATGTATTGCCATGTCTCCGGCCGTGGATGCCAAAATCCTGAGCAATGCCAAATATAAGTACATTTTTCGCGTGGGGCTCAGCACCAAATACCTTGTCGCTTATCTCATCAAAACCATGAAGCTGATGAAACAGGAATTCGGTTTTGAAAAAGTACTTATCTTGAATCAGGATGTGGCATGGGCCCGTTCCACGGCTTACCTAATGTTGAAACTGTATCTGGATCGATCCGGATGGAAAGTTTTGGGGCAGGAAAACCTTCCCGCTGAAACAACGAATTTCCACCCGTCGCTAAGCCGGGCAAAGGCAACCGGAGCGCAAGTGATTCTGGCCGTTTTTGACATGCCCACCAGTAAAAACCTGGTTCAAGCGTGGTATAAAATGAAACCGCCGGCCATGTTATGCGGCTTCATTTCACCGGCTTCCGGACCCCATGCCTGGGCCTCTTTCCAGGGAGGGGTGGAGGGTGTAATCAACGTCATATTTGAACTGGGGAACCTGCCGTCACTCAAATATCCTCCGGCACAAGTTTTTTACGAAGCCTATCAAGACAGATACGGTTCTCCTATTCAGGCGGGCCACGGACCGGCCCCGGCCTACGAATCAGTTTACATTCTGGCCCAGGCTTTTGAACGGGCCCAAACCCTGGACCCGGATCGAGTGGCGGAAGCACTGGCGGCCACCGATCGAAAAGGGGTGATGGGACGTGTTATTTTCCACAGGGGTCACCAGGCCATTTTCGGTCGTAATCCCGAACAAGATGTCCTGGCCTGCGTGGTTCAGTGGCAGCCGCCCGGAAAACGCGTCATTGTGTTCCCCCACACCATCGCCGAGGGACATATTGCGCTCCCTGCCTTTATGAAATCCGCCGGGAAGTCCCACTGACCAGACGGGTGTTACCTTTTCTTACGCATTCCCTCTGCGCGTCACCTTTGGTAACGCCTGGCAGGACAAACAAGTCAACTTATTGTTTATAAACATATTTCTATTTCTCCATCTTATCCGGAACCCTCTTCTTCCAAACCGATTGTAACGAATTCTTACAGTCACGGTCAATTCCGTTGAGGAGAGATCCATAGGAATAAACCTTTTATTTTAAGCATGTTAAGCTTATTATTTTCTTATGGCACGGCCTTTGCTTGCGCAGGTAGGATGATTACTTCCTTCAGGATTGTTCGAAAGGCTGATCAATAAAAAAAACGCCGAGCATCCTGTTTATATAAGACCCATATCAGTGAGGACATCTAATGAATACAATATGTACACTCAGAAATATGCTGACCCGAAATTTGGAATACCATCCGAATAAACCGGCCTTGATTGAAGGGGATCGCCAATATACCTTCAGAGAATTCTCGGAAAGAACCAACAGAATGGGCAACGCCCTGTTGGCCATGGGACTCAACAAAGGGGATCGGGTGGCCATTTTAAGCCACAACAGCATGGAAAACGCGGAATCATATTTTAGCATTCCCAATGCCGGTTTGGCCCTGGTGATGTTGAATTTCAGGCTGGCCCCCATGGAAATTCAAACGATTCTGTCCGACTCCCAAGCCTCCGTACTCATGGTGAGGGAAAGTTATCTTCCTCATATTGAAAAAATAAAAGACGAACTTTCTTTTGTTAAACACTTTATATTCATTGGCGATTCATCAAAAACACCGGAAGGTTGGCATCATTATGAAACGCTGATCCAGGAATCTTCCCCTGAGACGCCAAATATAGATGTCACGGAAAATGACCTGGCCGCCCTCATGTACACCAGCGGCACAACCGGCGCCCCGAAAGGGTGCATGGCCATTCACCGCAACTATTACCATGCCGGCAGAAGCTTGACCCTTGAGCTGAAAATGGATTCGGAGGACTTCGGCATCATCCCATCGCCTTTGTTTCATGCCACGGGCGAAGTCGTCTTGATGACCTGCATGTACAGCGGAACCACGGCCGTCATCATGCCCCAATGGGATGTGGAAGAATTCATGGGTCTTGTGGAAAAACACAAAGTGACCATGGGGATGCTGGCAACCCCCATGTTGCTTTTTCTTATTGACTATCCTCATGTTGACAAATATGATCTAAGCAGTTTGAAAAAAATGTTTTTTGCGGGAGCGCCGGTGACCCCCGTGATCTTTCAGAAAGCCATCGAGCGGTTCGGCAATGTTTTTCTGCACCTTTTCGGAACCACCGAAACAGTGGGGCAAACGACCATTCTAAAAACCGAGGATGTTGCCAAGGCCCTGGAATCGGGCAATACGGAAATTCTGGGTTCCTGCGGCAGATCCTTCGTCGATATGCAGAGCGTCGTTGTGGATGAAAATGACCAGCCGGTTTCACCGGGTATGGTGGGTGAAATCAAGGTTCGGGGATTGGGAAATACCCTGGGTTACTGGAACAAGGCGGCTGAAACAAGAAAGGACTTCAGAAATGGCTGGTACTATCCATTGGACATGTGCCGGGTCGACGAGAAAGGCTTCATTTACGTGGTGGATCGGAAAAAGGATATGATCATCACGGGCGGTGAAAATGTTTATCCGGCCGAAGTTGAAAATGTTCTGTACAAGCATCCGGGGATTTCACAGGCCGCCGTCATCGGTACGCCGGACCGGAAATGGGGAGAAATTGTAACGGCGATGGTGGTCAAGAAAAATGGATCGGAAATCCCGGAAGAGGATATCAAGCTTTTTTGCCGGGGCGAGATTGCCGGGTATAAAATTCCCAAAAAAATTCTTTTCGTTGATTTTTTGCCCATGAGTGCCAGTGGGAAGATATTGAAATATAAGCTTAGAAAGGATCTCGATACCCAGACTGGGTTGCTTCCTTAAATAGTGTTTTTCCGCTTTGTTTGCGGGCAAAGAACAGGGAAGCTCTTCAACATTTAAGACGTTGATCAAAGGACAATAGGTCCTTGATGGATATACCAAATCTTTTATTGATGAGGAGGGAGTGTTCATGAAAAAGAGCGTCTGTTTTTTGTCCGTTGTGTTGGCTTTACTGGTTTTTTTGCTGGTTCCGGTTCATCGTTCCCATGCCGCCGAACCTATTATCCTGGGGGTTCCCACATCGCTGGGGTTCCTTGAAGGGAAGGAAGGGCTTGCCTGCGTCAATATGGCCGTGGATGAAATCAACGAAGCGGGGGGCGTCAAGGTGGGCAATGAAACGCGTCCCTTCAAGGTCATTGCCATCGACGCTCGGGGCGCGGAACCCGGCGTTCCCGTAAGCGACGTCATTCGAGCCCATAAAAAGCTCATCCTGGAAGACAAGGCGGATTTCATCGTCTTCGGATCATTTCGGTCCGAGTGCGCCATCGCCTGCATGGATGTGGTGGCCCAGCACCAGGTTCCCATGATCCTCGGAACGGCCATGTCTCCCGGCATGCAAAAAAAGGTAACCACCGATTACGACAAGTACAAATACACCTTCAGGGCCTGTTTGAACGCGGTCTACCTCATCAAATACCTGGGCGGCACCATGGCCTACCTGAACAAGGAATTCGGCTTCAACAAGGTCTATATCATGAATCAGGATGTGGCCTGGGCCCGAAAGACCGGCGATCTCATGATCAAACTGGTTTTTGAAAAAATGGGCTGGGAAGTGGTGGGCCGCCAGCAGTATCCCACGGGAAGCTCAGATTTTTCAGCCGGCCTCATGAAGGCCAAGGCCAAGGGCGCCCAGGTGATCCTGCCCATCTTTGACATGCCCCAGAGCGGGATACTGGTAAAACAGTGGAAGATTATGCGCATCCCCGCCCTCATGGCCGGATTTATCTCACCTTTGGCAGGACCCGGCGCCTGGAAACTCTTTGATGGAAAAATTTCCGGCGCCATGAACTGCATCTTTGAAATCGGCAACATGCCGGTCCCGAAAGTTCCCAAATCCGTTGAGTTCTACGAAAAATATCAGAAAAAATACGGCAAGCCCATTGAAGCGGGCCATTCCCCGGCCCCTGCCTACGAGATGGTCTATATGCTGAAAGAGGCCATTGAACGGGCTGGCTCCGTTAATGGCGACAAGGTGGTGGCGGCGCTTGAAAAAACCGACCGCCAGGGCGCCATGGGCCGCATCAAGTTCGGCAAGGACCACCAGGTCATCTACGGCAACGACCCCGAAGTGGAAGCCCTGGGATGCATGATCCAGTGGCAGGAACCGGGAAAACGGGTCATCGTCTATCCCCCGTCGGTGGCAGAAGCCAAGATTCAATTACCCGAAGGGCTCAAAAGCTTAAAATAAGTTATCAGTTATCAGTTGTCAAAAGAAGCGGGCAAGTGCTCTCCTGCACCCTGACAACTGATAACTGAAGTCTTCAAAAAAGGAATTTCCATGCTTCTAGGCACCCTTATCTACGGTTTTGTCAACAGTGCGATCCTGGCCCTCTTGGCCATGGGGTTCAACCTGACCTTCGGCATCAGCGGCGTGGCCAATTTCGCCTATGGGGCCGTCTACATTTTTTCCGGATTTTCCGTGTGGATTCTCTTAAACACCCTGGGGATTCCCTACCTGTTGGCCGTTTTGATTGCCATCCTGCTGGCAGCGCTCATGGGATTAGCCATCTATTACGGGGTTATCTTGAGAATCAAAGGCATGCCCTTATCCGAGGTCATGGCCACCTTCGGTTTGGGTCTGGCCATCATGGAGCTGTTCCGGTATTTTGATTTTGTGGGGTTTCGCTATACCCTGCCCGTCTTCGTCGACGGCAGCTTCAGCATGGGAGATGTGTACATCGACTACCAGCGGATGATCATCGGTCTTATTGCCGTGGGTCTCACCCTGTGCCTGTACCTCTTTACCAACCATACCCGGACGGGGCTCGCTTTCAGGGCCATTGCCCAGGATGAGCGGACGGCCCTGACCTTCGGCATCGATGCCGACCTGGTGGGGGCCCTGAGTATGGCCCTGGGGTGCGCCTTGGCCGCCATCGCGGCGGTGGTGATCCTGCCGCTGGGTACCATTGCGGTGGAAGGGGGGTATGAGGTTCTCATCAATGCCCTGGCCGTGTGCATCGTAGGGGGGCTCGGCAGTACCGTGGGTATTCTGGTGGCCAGCGTACTCATCGGGTATTCCCAGACCATTACGGCCAATTACCTGGAACCCCACTGGATGATGCTGGTGAGCCTCATCGCCATTGCCGTGGTGTTGATCGTCAAGCCATCCGGGCTTTTCAGCCACCAGAAAGAACTTGAAGAGAGAATATAGAGAAAAACATGGAACGGCGTAAGGAACGAATCGATCGCGGCGTTAAAGCCCGCTCGGCGGACATATTCGCCCTCACAAGCTACCGGGAGATGTTGTATTTAATGATTCCCGGGGCCATTCCCGTGGTGGCCCTCATCTGCTTTTCGCCCATGCTCAGCGATTACTGGCGGGAAGTGATTATCTCAACGGCCATCTATGCCCTTCTGGCCATAAGCTGGGATATGCTCATGTGCGTGGGTCTCCTTTCCCTGGGGCAGTCCCTCTTTTTCGGGATCGGGTCATATCTTGCGGGTTCCCTCAACTATTACGGGGGATTGCCGCCCATTTTGACCATGCCCATTGCCACCATCGGGGGGGGATTGCTCTGCACGGTATTGTTGCTGCCCGTGTTGCGGTTGCGCGGCATCTATTTTGCCATGGTGACCCTCGTGGTGCCCCTCATGCTGAGCCGGCTGGTGGAGGCCACGCGCATTTTAGGGGGTACGGAAGGGCTCACGGGACTGACCCCTTTTCCCAACCAGTTGACGGCGCTCTTTATCATTCAACTGGCGCTTCTGGCAACCCTCTTTGGATTCCGGCGGATTATGGGAAGCGATTACGGCCTGGTGGTCAAGGGGATCAGCGACAATGACCGGTCCGTCATGAGCGCAGGGCTCAACATCTACTGGTACAAGGCCCAGGTCCTCTTTCTGGGCGCATCCGTAGGATGTTTCGCGGGGGCCTTCGGCACTCACATGGACATGTTTGCGGGTATGCCCGGATTTGCCCTGGATTACTCCATCATGCCGGTGGCGGCCGCCGTGGTGGGGGGCGTCGGTACCTTCGCAGGCCCCCTGATCGGGGCCTTTATCCTGGTACCCCTCTCGGAAATGCTAAGGGCCCTGGGGGCGCTCAGGATGGTTTTCTATGGACTGTTCCTGGTGGTCTTCGTGGTGGGGATGCCCGAGGGGATCTTTGCTTATATTCAGCGAAAATATCAGCAGGTGGAAAGATGGGTGGACGTATCATGACAGCTTCGGCGCCCTTGCTCAGGGTATCAGGACTGACCAAAACCTTCGGTGGCGTCACCGCCGTTTCGAACATGAGTTTCGATCTTCAGGAAGGAAAGCTTCTGGGGGTGATTGGTCCCAACGGCAGCGGGAAAACCACCCTGGTAAACCTCATCACCGGGTTTGTGAAGCCGACGGCGGGCAACATTGAATTCCGGGGGAAAGACATTACCGGGTGGCCTCCCTACAATGTGGTGAGCCAGGGGATTTCCAGAACCTTCCAGATGGTCCGCCCCTTTTACCAACTGCCGGCCTACAAGAACCTCATCGTCCCACTCTACTCCCCCCGGGTCAAAAAACTGGCCGGGGGAAAGTACGGGAATCGGGACGCGGTGGCCCTGGACCTGCTGGAAGAAGTGGGCTTTGAACGGGACGCCCATGTGAGCTACAAAAAAGCGGGCGCACTTCCCCAAGGGTATTTGAAAAGACTGGAACTGGCCAAATCAATGGCCCTTAGGCCGGATCTGATCATTTTGGATGAGCTGTTTTCAGGCCTGAGTCTGGCGGAAGTCTCCAGTATCGTGCCTATTATCGAGAAACTCAAACACCAGGGCAAAACCATTATCATGATTGAACATCGCTTAAAAGAACTGTTCCGCATCGCCGACCGGGTGATGGTGCTGAACTATGGTCGAAAGATTGCCGAGGGCCAGGCGAAGGATGTCATGGAAAGCCCGGACGTAAAGGAAGCCTATCTGGGCAGCGAAGCGGAGTGAAAGGGAAAACCATGCTTGACGTTCAAAACCTGATGGTCTTTTTTGAAAACGCCCTGGCCTTAAATGATTTCAGCATGGAAGTGCGCGAGGGGCAGGTGGTGGGGGTCATCGGGAGCAACAGCGCCGGGAAAACCACCTTGATGAACACCCTGTCTGGGCTTATCATCGATATGCGGATCAAGGAAAAACGCCGGGGGGGCGAACGGATTACGGTCTATGGAAAGGTTTTCTTCAAAGGGGAGGATATCACCGACACCCGGCCCAGCGAAAGGGTCAGAAAGGGGATTGTCCTCTGCCGCGAGCGCCACCCTATTTTCCCTGAAAGCGATGTTCTCCAGAATCTTCGAATGGCGGGGTATCTGCGTACAAAATCGGAAATCCGGAAAAACATTTCGGAGGTGTTTGAGCTGTTTCCGGCGCTGGTTCCTTTAAAATCCCGGAAAGCGGGGTTCATGAGCGGCGGCGAGCAACAGATGCTGGCCGTGGGTATGGCCCTGGCGCCCCGACCGCAACTACTGTTGTTGGACGAACCCCTCCTGGGCCTGAGCCCCATGATGCAGCACGTGCTGGTGGACGCTATCAAGGGCTTGAAAGCGAAATCGGGGATTACCGTGATTATCAGCGAGCAGTTTGCCCGGCCCGTGCTCCCCATGATTGATTTCGGCTACATCATTGAAAACGGCATGTTGACATTAACCGGCACAGGCGCCGAACTGATGGATAACCCGGAAGTCAAAGCCGCCTATTTTGGGATTTAACCATGACCTCACTGAACCCCGACGGAAATATCTTTGACGCCTTTGCTTCGGCTGCCAATAAAAACGCCAACAAAACGGCCATCATTTATCTGGGCACCCGCTTTTCTTACAAAGCCATTCTAAATTTTGCCGAAAATTTCGCCGCTTCACTTAAAGCAGTCGGTGTGGAAGAAGGGGAGCGTATCATCCTATATGTGCCCAACAGCGTTCACTGGGTGGTGGCCTGGCTGGGCATCCAGCGAGCCGGGGCTGTGGTGGTTCCTATCACGCCCATCTATACGAAACATGACCTGGTCTATATTGCCAATGATTCCGGAGCAAAACACATCGTTTGCTCCGATACCAATTTCGGTTATGTGAAACAGGCCATTCCCGAAACCGATCTCAAAAAAGCCATTGCCATTAAACTTACGGATCTCTTGCCGGGATGGAAAAAACTCTTCGGCTGGACCTTCGACCGGGTGCCCAAGGGGAAGGTCTCCCGGGAAGACGATACCCTCTGGTTCGGGGATATGGTCAAGGGGAACGCCAAGACTTTGCCGTCCCTGAACCGGAAAGGAACGGATACGGTGGAAATCATCTACACCGGCGGCACCACCAAATTTCCGAAAGGGGTTCCCATCTCCCACGGTCTGTATCTGGAGTCGGCAGGCGAACAGATTTCCGTCTGTGATCCTCTTTTTAAACCCGAGGAAAATGTGGTCTTAGGGTCCGCGCCGCTCTTTCATATCCTGGGGCAGACCTGTTCCCTAAGTACCCTTCTGGTGGGCGGGGCCATTATTCTGATGCCGAAAGTCAATCTGGACGCCATTTTTGACGCCATTCATCGGCACAAGGCCAAAACGCTCATCGGGGTTCCCACCCTCTACCGCATGATCCTGGATCATAACCGCATCGATTTTTATGATCTCTCTTCCCTTCGGTACGCTTTCAACGGAGGCGACGTTCTGCCGGAAGAAATCAGCAGACGGTGGCATGAAAAGTTTGATCGTCCCATCTACCAGGGGTATGGGGCCACCGAAACCTGCGGCGGGGTTACCATGTGCCATACCGATGAAGACAATCCCCCCAAGAGCATCGGCAGGGTGGTGCCCAGCAAAACCGTCAAGCTGGTAGATCCCGCTACCCTGGAACCCGTTGCCCCGGGTGAGCAGGGCGAGGCCTTGGTGCATTCGGACCGCATGGTCAGGGCCTACTGGAACAAACCGGAGGAAACCAAAGAAGCCTTTGTGGAAATCGACAATCTGCTCTATTACCGGACAGCCGATGTCTTGACTATTGACGAGAAAGGTCAGTATTATTTCGTGGACCGCACGGTCGACACCATCAAGCATAAAGGTTACCGGGTGTCCTCTTCCGAAATCGAAGGGGTCTTGCAGGAAAACCAGGCGGTCGTCGGCGCCTGCGTGGTGGGCATCCCCGACGAAAAGGTGGGAGAACGCATCAAGGCTTTCGTGGTTCTCAAGGAGGATGTGAAGGGCGTCACCGGATACGATCTTATTAAGTGGTGCCGCAAACGGCTGGCCGGATACAAGGTGCCCCAGCATATCGAGTTTCGGGATATGCTCCCCACAAGCAAGGTGGGGAAATTGCTCCGGCGCGAGATTCGAAGCGAGGAGGAACGTCGGAAGGAGGGGTGATGGATTAACATCCCCTTGTCTCATTTTTGCCATACATTTCTTCCACGTTGGTAGTTTTACAATGGCGTCCGCCATGACCATCTTGCTCCACTTTATATCCGGATCATCAAAAGCTACATTAATCCGTTCCAGCGGCATTCTTTCTTTCATTTGACTCATCGTAAATTCGCGTGAGATTTGGCTTCTGAGCCGATTGTAGGTGCGACTTTAGTCGCACATTAAGCCTACCCTGTGCAACTAAAGTTGCACCTACAGCCCGAACCGAAACAGTCTCAAAGCGCGATTTCACGTTAATCTGCAATCAACCTTTAGCGCATTGAAACCAGAGTTACAATTCAGGAAAAAAAGTTGACACACGTTTCCGAATGGTTACTTTTGGATTCAATCGGAACAACATGCAACGTATTGCAACACAAGGCGCGGAGAAGGGACTCGCACCATGAAAGAAATGCCCCAAAAGGTAACGCGTGACAACTGTGGCATAACCCTGAAAGAAATACGGCAGCGGTTCGGGAGCATGTCCATGGCGGACCTGGCCAAAACACTCGGCGTATCGAGAAGCACGGTCATGAGGATCGAAGCGGGACAAAGCATCCCGTCGGAAGACCTTTTAAATCGACTCAAAGCCATTCAACTGATCGGTCTATCCAAATTTCGAGAACTTTCTCAATTAGACAGGGGTCGATTCGCGCTGTTCATGACTGAAATCGGGGAAAACGCTGATGATTTTGCTAATGACATCAATACCCATATGATGAAGGCCCTTACGCCTTCGGGCATTCTGGCCGGGCTGGGAACCATCGCGAGCGCATCATTGGACCTATCCACATCCGTCGTGAGCGCTGTCCCAGTTCTTTCAAGTTTGGCCGGATATGGACTTGTCAAGGGACTCAAAGCGATTCTTGAAGCAAACGATCTGAACTGTGCGGAAAAAGAAGGGGTTTGGGAAATAACCCATAAGCAACAAACAGACACTAAGCAGGAGGGAACGGACATGGATGAAAAAAAAGTGGATGCGGGCTTTGGACTTGGCGGCCTTTTTAAAGGGCTGGGAGACTTGATTGAAGCGGCGTCAAAACTGGCGGAAAAGGGCGAAGGATTATCTAAATCGGGAGAATTTGATTTCAGTGGCCTTGATAAAATCAAGGGACTCCAGGATCTGAAAGGTGTTTACGGTGTCCGGGTGGGCACCATGGCGAACGGCAGGCCATCGGTTCAGCCTTTCGGGAATATTAAGAAGACGATTAAAAAGACACCCAAGGGCCCGGTGGTGGAAGAGATGCGCGAACCCATCATCGACGTCTTTGATGAACCGGAAGAAATCAATGTGGTGGCTGAAATGCCCGGGATCGATGAAAAGGATGTCCACATCGAAATCAAGGGAGACATCCTGAATATTACTGCTGACGGGCTCAACCGAAAATACCAGAAAGAAATTCTTCTTTCCCGCGAAGCAACTGCCGATCAGATGACTTGGTCCTATAAGAATGGCATGCTGGAAATAAAAATGCCAACGGGCAAGCATTGATTGACGAATGTTTACGGCTGCCTGCATCCGACCCTTGATCAAAAGGAGATTCGCTCCATGAGAAGCTTGATTTATGTTCCGATCATTCACGAGGAAGCGGACCTGGGAAGCCTGGCAGCCGTTGCCAATGAAAAAGGACTTGAAATATGCGGGGAAAGTAAATGGCAAAACCACCAAAAAACCGTGGCATTGTTCTGGGATCGAATCTCCGACTATTTTGCTAAAATGGATGCCAATGGTCTGGAAATATTTCAGGACGGCCTTCCCGTGGGCGGGGAACTCGCCCACAGAATTATCCGGGAAGGCGTGAAAAGGGGAAGTATCAATTACCGGATTGTCCTTGACTTGATGAACCGGGGCGGCATCATCAAAAAAACCGAAGACCTTGCGCTACTTCAACAGGAACTCCAACGAACACGCCAACTTTCCCGGGAAAATTCCCATGGGAAAGCAGAAATGTCAACCTTTCGGAAGCGTCTCACCGGCGATCGCTTAATGGCGGATCGGGATCGCTTTACGGCTGAAAGCATCAACAAAACCCTGGAACGTCGCGGCGTTCTGTTTATGGGGGCTTTCCATCGAGTGAAGTCTTATCTTGAAGACGACATAGATGTTTTGGAACTCAAAGAAATCAAAAAGGTGCGGGATTATTTCAAAACCCTGTACACGCCAGGGCTGCGGGAAAAACAGGCAATATTGTCCGACTATATGGTCTCGCACATCTCTTCTTGACATCCTCGACAAAACTGGAGTAGCATTCTTTATTTCCTGGTCCTCTCGAAAAGCTGACTAAATCTGCTATTCCAGCATGTTGCAGCCATTTTGCAGGGCAAGTTATTAAAATTTAAACCTCGGTTTTCCCTTGTGCCCGAACGGGCGTCGACGGACCTGAACCCAATTTCTTGAAAAAAATCTCCATGGCTGAAAAAAACATCCTGATCGCCGACGACGAACCGAGTATTCGAAAAATGCTTGAAAAGCTGCTTCGAAACGATGCCTACAGCCTGTTTTTCGCATGCGATGGCGAAGAGGCGGTAGCGCTTACCCAAAAGCACCCCATCGACGTGGCCATCCTGGATGTGGCCATGCCGAAAATGGGCGGTGTGGAAGCACTCAAGCAGATCAAGGCAATTGATCACTATATTCAAGTGATCATGATTACCGGGAACATTGAACTGGGAGGTCTCAAAAAGGTATTTTTTCGCTACGGCGCCATTGATTACCTGATAAAACCCTTCGATATGATGGAACTCAAACTGACGGTTCAACGGGCACTGAACAACAGGGAGCAGACATTAAGAAACACCTCCGTTCTGAAGGAACTGAGAAACCGTATTGTTGAGTTGGAACGGGACTTCAAGGAAAAAACCTTTCGGTTGAGGGAATCCCAGATCAAGTATAAAAATATCGTCAACAACTCCACGGATGCCATCGTGGTCCTTCAAAATGGTCTCTTGAAGTTTGTCAATAAAAGGGGAGTGGAACTGACGGGTTTTTCCCGAGACGAAATTCTGGATACGCCCCTCTCAACCCTGCTTCATCCCGATGATCGTACCGAAGCCCTAAAACGATACCGTCAGCGAATGGCAGGGAAGCATTTGCCCACCGAAAACAAATTCAGAATACGGAAAAAGGACGGTTCTTTTCTATGGGTGGTGTGCCAGACAGTGGCCACCACATGGCAGGACAGACCGGCTACCTTCAATTTTCTTCGGGATATCTCGCAACAGAAACGCATGGAAGAGATGCTGATCCGGTCGGAAAAAATGTCTTCCCTGGGACAACTTTCAGCGGGACTTGCTCACGAACTCAGGAATCCACTGGCGGTCATCAGCTCATGTGCCCAGTTCTGTATGGAAAACATGAACCCTGAAGGGCTGGTCGCTGAAAATTTCCAGGTCATTCATCGAAACAGTCAGCGGGCCGGCAAGCTTATCAGCGAATTGCTGGCCTTTGCCCGACCGGACCGCCTTAACTTGAAATCCGTGGACCTGAACCCACTGTTTGAAAGAATGCTGCGTATGGCTGAACTGGAGGTGGATTCTTCCCGTATTACCTTTGTAAAGCGGCTTGAAGAGGGGCTGCCCGAGATCCCGGGCGATGAGGAAAAACTGGGGCAGATCTGCCTTAATCTGATCCAAAATGCCATTCAGGCCCTGCCCGGAAAAGGAACCATTAGCCTTGAAACCAGGGTGGCCCCCACAGGGGATCAAATGCTGGAAATCAGCGTTGCGGACGATGGCCCGGGGATCCCCCGGGAGTACCGACAGCGGATATTTGACCCGTTTTTTACCACCAAGGATGGCGGCACGGGTCTGGGTCTCAGCATTTGCCACGCCATCGTGGAACAACACCATGGAAACATCACTGTGGAATGCGGAGAACAGGGGGGGACCCGAATCACTGTAAAACTACCGGTAAACACTCATGAATTACGCGGGATTCACCCCTAAACATGAAAATAACATCTACCGCTTTTAAGCTAACGGCTAACAGCTAATGGCTGTATTTTCATGGTAAAACAGGACAAAACAACCGAGCATCGCTATGACCGCTGAAACGGAAATTAAACCCAAAATCAAAATACTGGTGGTGGATGACGACGAAGACTTTCGATGGGCCATGGGGAATATCCTGGGCGCCATAGGATACCAATGTATTGATGCGGTGAACGGCCATGAAGCGCTGAACTTTCTGGAAAGGGATATCCCCAACCTGGTACTCATGGACTATCGGATGCCCGGGGAGAACGGATTAACGGTCAGTGCTGAGATAAAGCGGAAAATACCGGCGGTGCCCATCGTCATGATCACGGCCTATGCGGAAGTTGATTCCGCAGTCCAGGCCATGAAAATGGGCATTTACGATTACGTTACAAAGCCCATTGACAACAACGATCTCCTGTTTACTATCAAACGGGCCCTGGAAAAACAGGATCTGGTGCAGGAGGTGGAACATCTGAGAACGGTTCTGAATGAACGCGCCCTCCTCTACAAACTGATGGGGAACAGCGATCCCATCAAAAAACTGGTCCGTCACGTGGAAAAGGTAGCGCCCACCCTGTTCACGGTTCTCATAGAAGGCGAGAGCGGTACGGGCAAAGAGCTGGTTGCCCGCGCCATTCACAACGCGAGCCACGTAAAGGATGGCCCTTTTGTGGCCCTGGACTGCGGCGCCATTCCCGAAACGCTCATCGAAAGCGAGCTGTTCGGCTACATGAAAGGCGCTTTTACCGGTGCGGACAGTGACAAACCGGGCCATTTTGAGCTGGCCCATGGTGGGACCATTTTTTTGGACGAGGTGGGAAATCTTTCCTATGCCGTGCAACAGAAACTTCTTCGGGCGATTCAGGAACGGATGATCAGGCGGTTGGGCGGCAAAAATTCCGTGCCCGTGAAGGTCCGAATCATTGCCGCCACCAACCAGTCCCTGGAAAAGGACATAAAATCGGGGAATTTCAGATCGGATCTGTACTTTCGATTAAATGAATTTTCCCTGAAAATGCCGGCTCTCAAGGACAGAGTGGAGGATATCCCCTATCTGGCCAAGAAGTTCGTGGATGAGGTGGAGATAGAGCTGAACAAAAAATGCGGTGGATTCTCCAAGGAAACCTTGCTATCGCTGGATGCCTATCATTGGCCTGGAAATGTGCGAGAACTGCGAAACGTGATCCGCCAGGCCGTACTCCTTTGTGAAGAAAATGTGCCCATTCAAAGACAGCACTTAATGTTCAGCACGCAATGTGGGGACAAAACATTTTTTGCCTCTGCATCAACAAATACAAACGCCGTTTCCGGAAAGCCGCTTAATGGTGGAAAATCCCTCAAGGAAATCGTCAACGCCCATGTGGAAGCCGTGGAAAAACAAATCATCGGAACGGTTTTGAAGGAATCAAATGGAAACAAAAGCCGGGTGGCTAGAAAGCTGGGAATGGATTACAAAACATTGCTTCGAAAAGTCAAAGGTCTGGCCATTAATTATTGAACGTTGAGACGAATTTATGGGTTTAAGGACCTCAGCAAAGAGAAAGGATGCAATCATGGAAACGAAAAAGAAAATCTCAAGCAAATTATCCCTTTGGATATTCGTGTGGCTTCTTCTGCTGGGTCTGGCCCTTGCCGGCTTCAGTTACTGGAAAATTCAGCAGCAAATTCCGGGGAAAGCTGGCCTGGAAGGGTTAATACTGCTGTTGGAAAACGGTGGAATACTATCCCTGCAGGTCCTTGGGGGAAGCCTGGTGATTTTTGGAATCCTCCTCTGGTTGACCCTGCGCGCTTCCATTGGGCGAAGCCTGGCAAAAATGGCGCAGCCCAAACCCGTTGCGCCCACTCCGAAAAAAGTGACGAAAGCCCAGCCGCACCGCCCAACGCCGGAGGAAAAAGAAGTCCGCGCCAGGGAAGACCAGCGCAGGTCCTTGCATCTGTTGAGCCTGCTTCAAAGAGAGGGGCGCCTGGTGGATTTTCTGGCGGAAGACCTTAAGGGCTATGAAGACGCTCAGATCGGCGCGGCTGTTCGAAATATTCAAGAGAACTGTCAAAAGGCCCTGAAAAAATATCTGTCCCTGGAAGCTGTTATCGATCGGGAAGAAGGTGAAGAGATTACGGTGGAAAAAGGCTTTGACGCTTCCGCTATAAAGCTGACGGGCAATGTATCCGGAGAACCGCCCTTCAAGGGCGCTCTGGAACACCGGGGCTGGCGGGTGGGAAAATTTGACCTGCCGACCCTTTCCGGTTCTCCGGACCCCGGCGTTATTGCACCCGCGGAAGTGGAGATTCCTTGATTTTTTTAGTGAAAAGTGAAGAGTGAGCTATGACCAACGAAACCAATCCAAATCCCACCTACGTGGTGGGCATTGACCTGGGCACCACCAACAGCGTGGTGGCCTATACGGAAGCTGCTGTAAATGATCAAAGGGAACCCGATATTCGAATTTTCAAAATCCCTCAACTGGTGGCATCGGGCTCTCTGGGGGAAAAGAGCATTCTGCCCTCATTCATACTGCTGCCGGGTCCCCATGATGTTGCGGAAGGCGGCCTGGCACTGCCATGGGACCCCCAGAGCAACATGGCCGTCGGAACCTTTGCCCGGGATAGGGGCGCCGAAATCCCCATGCGCATGATCGCATCATCCAAATCATGGCTCTGTCACACCGGCGTGGACCGAAACAAACCGATTCTGCCATGGGAAGGACCCGACGACCGGGAAAAACTCTCGCCGGTAGCGGCGTCCGCAGCGATTCTCGGGCACATCCGGGAAAGCTGGAATTATACCTTTGCCCGCGAGGACAACCGGTTGCGCCTGGAGGATCAGGAGATATTTTTGACGGTGCCCGCTTCCTTTGACGCAGTGGCCCGAAACCTCACCATCGAAGCCGCTGAAATGGCGGGACTTCCCAAAACCACCCTGCTGGAGGAACCCCAGGCTGCATTTTACGCCTGGATCGACAGTACGCGCGGCAAATGGCGAAATAAAATCAAAGTAGATGATCTGATCATGGTGACGGACGTGGGCGGCGGAACCACCGATTTGAGCCTCATAAAGGTGTCCGAAGCTCAGGGCGATTTAAACCTGGAACGGATTTCCGTCGGAAAGCATCTCCTGGTAGGCGGGGACAACATGGACCTGACCCTGGCCTACGACATCGCCGGCAAAATGGCCGCAACGGGTCAGAAGCTCAATGCGCACCAGATGCGGGGACTTTGCTATGGTTGCAGATCGGCCAAAGAGCATCTTTTCTCAAATGTAGAAGCACAATCCTATCCCATTGCCATCCTGGGGCGGGGCAGCAAACTCATTGGCGGCGCTATCAAAACCGAATTAACGCGAGAGCAGGTCGAATCGGTCCTGAAAGAGGGGTTTTTCCCGAAATGCAATAGGGATTCCCGCCCCCGGGAGGACCGCCGAACCGGCATGCGGGAGATGGGTCTCTCCTATGCGTCGGATCCCGCCATCAGCCATCATCTGGCCCAATTTCTGAACCAGCAGGACACTTCCGGATCAGCTCGGGGCGACTTTGTTTGTCCTACCGCCATTCTTTTTAACGGCGGCGTCATGAAAGCGCGAGGCCTGAGAAACAGGATCCTGGAAATCCTCTCCTCCTGGACCGCCGAGGCCGGTTGTCCCGCACCCAGAGAGGTTGAAAGCCTTGATTTTGATCTGGCCGTTGCCCGGGGAGCGGCCTACTACGGCCTGGCGAGAAAAGGCAACGGGATCCGCATCCGCGGCGGTCTTGCCAAAACCTACTATATCGGCGTGGAAGCGGCGATGCCGGCGGTGCCGGGGATTCCCGCTCCCGTAAAAGCCCTGTGCGTAGCGCCCTTCGGCATGGAAGAAGGGACGGAAATGGCGCTTCAAAACAGAGAATTCGGGCTGGTGGTGGGAGAACCGGTTAAATTTGAATTCCTGGGGTCCAACACCCGGCATCACGATGCCATGGGCACGGTTGCTGAAGACTGGGAAGGGGAAATTGAACCGGTTGCCACCCTTGAAACCCGTCTGGAAGGCGAACCCGGCGCCATCGTTCCGGTCACCCTCGAAACCCGGATAACGGAGGTGGGTACCCTGGAGCTGTGGTGTGTATCCCAGGAGGATGACAAAAAGTTCAAGCTGGAATTCAATGTCAGAGAAAGTGACGAGTGAAGAGAAAGAGAATGAATAATTCATGAAATATATTATCGGAATAGATCTGGGAACCACCAATTCCGCGGTTACCTATATCGATCTCGCCGCAAACAAGGACAGATCAAGGCCGGTTATCCGGCATTTTCAAATCCCTCAACTCACGGGACCCGGAGAGATATCAAAGGAGAAGGTGCTGCCGTCTTTCCTTTACCTGCCCAGCGATCACGAATTTCCCGCCGACGCCCTGGCCCTGCCCTGGGATGCCGCCCATGACGGGGACTTTGTGGGCATACTGGCCCGGGAACAGGGCGCGAAATCCCCCAAACGGATGGTCTCTTCCGCCAAATCATGGCTTTGCCACGGGAAGGTGGATCGAAGCGCCCCCATCCTCCCATGGGGCGCGGACGACCCGGGCGAAAAGCGGTCTCCCATAACCGTCACCGCCGCTTATTTAAAGCACATAAAGGACGCGTGGAACCATAGCGTCGTTGATGATGAAGAATCCCGCCTCGAAAACCAGGACGTGGTGATTACCGTACCCGCTTCCTTTGACGAGGTGGCCCGGGACCTGACCGTGGAAGCGGCGTCAAAAGCCGGCATCACCAATATCACCCTTCTGGAAGAACCCCTGGCTGCCTTTTACAGCTGGCTGGATGTTCACGAACAGGAATGGGAGCAATTGGTCAGCCCCGGAGAATTGATCCTGATCTGCGATGTGGGCGGCGGCACCACGGATTTTACCCTGATTACCCTGCGGGAGAAAGAGGGTCATCCCGTATTTGAAAGAATTGCCGTGGGGGACCACCTGATTCTGGGCGGGGACAACATGGACCTGGCCCTGGCCCATCTTTCGGAAAGCCGACTTCAGGGAGACCGGAAGGAAAAATTAAGTCTGGGTCGCTGGCAGTCCCTGTGCAACCAGTGCCGCCAGGCCAAGGAAAATATCCTGGGAGAGCTTGAAGATGAAGCAACCATCACCCTGATCGGTGAAGGCCGCAAACTGATTGCCGGCACCAAAACCAGCAAACTCAATCGTTCGGACGTGGAAGATGTTATTCTGGACGGGTTCTTTCCCCTGGTCTCCCTTACGGAATCTCTCGATCTGAAACCCCGCCGGGGCATGACGGAGTTCGGCCTTCCCTACGCCCAGGACCCCGCCATTACACGGCACCTTATTCGATTTCTGGAACAGCATCGAGGAGACCTGAAAGAAATCCTGGATCGGGATAACATTGAACCGGACCTGATCATGTTCAACGGCGCGGCCCTCAAACCCGCCATCCTCCAGGAGCGTATCCGGGCCGCTGTCTCCACGCGCTTTCATGATACGAGAGAATTCCCGCCGCGAATGTTGACCAATCCTGATCCGGATATCGCCGTGGCCCTGGGCGCTTCTTATTACGGACGGGTTCGAAAGGGATACGGCGTCCAGGTGGACAGCGGCAGTGCCAGGGGATATTATCTGGGTGTTCATTTGGATGAAAACACGACGCAAAGCGATCAGAACGGCAATGGGGATCCCACCATGGCCGTCTGCCTGGTGGAACGGGGCATGCCCGAGGGAACCCGAAACGAACTTCATGACAAACAGTTTTCCGTCCTGGCCAACCAGCCGGTACGCTTTCACCTGTACAGCTCCAGTTTTCGCTCGGGAGACACGGTAGGCAAGGTCATTCATGTGGATGATACCTTGACAACCCTTCCCCCCCTTCACACGGTGATCAAATTCGGAAAAAAAGCCAAGGGGGGTGTTTCCATTCCCGTAAAAATGGAAGCCCATTATACCGAAATGGGCACCCTGGCCCTGTGGTGTCAGTCCATAAAAAGTCCTCACCGATGGCGTTTCCAATTTCAACTGCGTACCGCGGAGCAGCCTGTTCCAGTTTCGGATAGGGAGGTTTTTGAAGAATCCGTTGTGAACCAGGCCATACAATTGATCAGGGAGACCTTTTCGGGTGAGGCCGCCAAAAACCAGCCGGCAAGCCTCATCAAGGGCATCACGGAAACGGTTCATACGCCCAAGGAAAAATGGCCTCTCGGATTTATTCGCCAGGCAGCCGATGAGCTCATGAGCCTGGTTTCATCCCGAAACCTCAGCATTGAACACGAAAGCCGTTGGCTCAATTTGATCGGATTTTGTCTGAGACCCGGATTCGGGGATGCGCTGGATGAACACCGCATCGAAAAATTGTGGAAATTTTTCCGTGATGGGCCCAACCATGTCAAAAATGTTCAGGTCAGGTCGGAATGGTGGGTGTTGTGGCGTCGAATTGCCGGCGGCCTTTCCGCGAGCCAGCAGCGCCAGGTATTCTTAAGCATTTCATCCCTGGTTAAACCCCAAAAAGGCGGCAAAAAACCCAATCTTGCCCCCCAGGAAGAAATGGAAATGTGGATGACCCTGGCCAATCTGGAACGGATTTCAGAAGAAGACAAGGTCGCCAGGGGAAAACAGCTGCTCAAAGGCCTGTCCCCCAAGAAAGCCCGGCCCCAGCATTGGTGGGCCCTGTCCAGGATCGGCGCCCGGGAGCCTCTTTACGGCCCCATTGACCGGGTCATTTCACCCCAAGTGATTGAGGCCTGGACCCAAACCATTCTATCTGAAAACTGGAAAAACCCCCGACCCGTGGGTATGGCCCTGTCCCAGATGGCTCGACTTACCGGAGACCGAAAACGGGATGTGACGCCTGTGGTCATCAAAGAGATTATCGATTGGCTTTTGCCCCACGAGTGGGCGGCGCCTTACATTCATGTTCTTGAGGAGGTGATCCCCGTCGCAAGCCAGGAGGAAAGCCGGATCTTCGGGGAATCCCTTCCCTCAGGCATTTTGTTGCGGGTGGGATAGAAAAGTCAAAGCGGCTTTCAACGTAGCTTATGGCACCCAAGCCCCAATTGGGTGTTCAATGCCATACCCTTTCATGCCCCAAGTCCTCACATATTTAAATGGATCAAAAAATATCATAGCAAATCCGGTCAGATAAGAATAACACTCGTTGTGGCACGACAAATGCATCCTTAGAAAACAATCGTGTTTAACTGAAAAACCCAAAATGAGAAAGGAGATTCATCATGGCAATGGAAAAATCAATGGCATCCGCAAGTTTGGCTGAAGTGGTCGACAGAATTTTAGATAAGGGCGTGGTCGTCGACGCATGGGCAAGGGTTTCTCTCGTGGGAATTGAACTGCTGGCCATCGAAGCAAGGGCCGTGGTTGCCGGCGTTGAGACATACCTCAAATATGCCGAGGCCGTGGGACTTACCGCGACCGCATAGTAAGCAATTAATGTACCACAACGGGCGTAACGCAACATACCTGACTCATTTATGAAAGGAGATTCATCATGGCAATGGAAAAATCAATGGCATCCGCAAGTTTGGCTGAAGTAGTCGACAGAATTTTGGATAAGGGCGTGGTCGTCGACGCATGGGCAAGGGTTTCTCTCGTGGGAATTGAACTGCTGGCCATCGAAGCAAGGGCCGTGGTTGCCGGCGTTGAGACATACCTCAAA
Source organism: Desulfatiglandales bacterium (assembly GCA_963662465.1). Classification (GTDB taxonomy): domain Bacteria; phylum Desulfobacterota; class DSM-4660; order Desulfatiglandales; family Desulfatiglandaceae; genus NaphS2. The sequence continues at coordinate 3,796,405 of OY759599.1, read as the reverse complement.
TATGCCGAGGCCGTGGGGCTTACCGCGACCGCGTAATTCTTAAGCAGCATATTTAGAATCGAAGGGAGATTGCCGGATATCCTTGAGATCCGAGAGGCGTTCCATGAACCCCTCTCCCGACGCAAAGGATTTCATCAGGAAAGTCTTGGGCATATCTGAAATCTCCATCAGACCACTGGAAGACCGTAAATAAGTCTGACAATGCTCCCTTCCCGTTGTTGGTATGGGTAGACCAAATTGTCTGAGTTATTTGCGGTTTTTTTTGTTTAACGAGGTAAAAAAAGTGGTAACCGAAGAAAACTTAAGAAACCTGGCGAACAGCATCATTGATTCCTATGAAATGCGCGTCAAAACTGTAAACAATCTCATGGAACAGGCTTATCATTTCCTGGAAAGCTTTCATACGGAACTGCAAGAGATGATGGTTCAATTGAAAGATAACCTCGCCAAATCGGAAAGTCTTCGAAAGAAGGATTTTGACCGGATGATGAGTGGGCTCACGGCCAGACGAAACGCCAGGGAAGAGGAAGCGGAAAGGGTTTTTCAAAATTTCCATAAGGAAGAAAAAGAGATGATCGGTCGATTGCGGAACGTTATTGTCTCCGGAGGCCGGCCAAATCTCGACGATATGGAAATCATCAAGGAAGATATTCTGAAAAGGCAGAAAGAACGGGAAACCGGAATCGTTCAGGCGCTGAAGCGCATTCAGATGGAGCAGGAAGAGTTGAAAACAGCTCTCAAGAAACTACTGCTTAAGGGAGAAACCGTAAAACTCAAAGACTTTAAGCTCATGCTCAAATCCCTCAAAGTTCAGCAAGGGGTTCGAGACAATCAGGTTGGCCGGCTTCTGGAAGACCTTGATCTGGTGAGGGAAAGAGTTCGAAGTCAATGGCAGACGGCGGTAGCGGGTTGACGTCGCGGCGAAAGATTTTTCGCCTTTGCTGAAATCGGCAACCGTAAACCGTAAATTTAAACCTTTGCCAATCCGCGCCGGAGCCATTCATATCCCCGCCGGATTCGCCAACGGAAATTTATAAGATGTCCTTGAGGATGCGATGGAGTGTACGCTTGCTTACCCTCATTTTCGCAAAACCGCATTTCCGTGAATACGGGAATCTCAAGCATGTCTTCAAAAAATCAAAATTTTAAGGAGGAGTGGTCATGTTGGCAGATGATTTGAGAAGACTGGCTGAAGAAATTGCGGGCGCATACGAGGAACGGATGCGAAGCATTTCGGAACTGAAAACGGAAACAGCGGAAAAACTGGCGGATTTCAGGAACAATCTGGAGGAATCCAATAAAGAACGCGCCGACACCGTCCGGGCCGAACTGAAAGACATGGGCGATACCCTGAGGTCCGATTTGAAGGACTTCAGCACCCAACTGGCCGGATTCAAAACGGATCTGGATGAAGCGGAGAAAAATCGCAAGAACGAAGCCCAAGAAGAAATCGCCGATCGCGGCAGATATATTTCAGGTCTGCGCAATGACACCCGAAGCCTGATCAACGACTTCGAAGGCGCCAGGCAGGAAATGTGGGGAAATTTGAAATCCAGATTGCAGAACTTCACGTCGGAACTGGCGAATTTCAGAAATGCGATGGTTAACGCCAACGAAGAACGTATCGCTACGATCCGCACTGAACTCAAGGAAATGGGGGATAACCTCAGAAACGAATTGTCCGGATTTATGTCTATGTTGAAACAGTTCAAGGGGAACCTGGATCAAGCTGAAAGCAACCGGAAGGCCGAAGCGCTGGCGGAAATCGGTGAACGGAAGCAGGATCTGCGGGGAATTCTCGGCGGCACCCAGGATATGCTGAAAGCCTTTTCAAATGCGCGAAAAGAAATGTGGGCGGACTTGAAAGGGCAACTGGATGCCTTTACCTCCGAATTGGCCCGATTCAAAGCAGATCTGGACCGAGCGGAGGCGGATCGACAAGAGACCATGGGCCGGGAAATAGCGGACCGCCGCGAGCATATCGGGAATCTCAAGGGAGATACCCGCAATATGATCAACGACTTCGAAAACGCTCGAAAAGAGATGTGGCGCACTTTGAAGTCCGAGTTGGAATCCTTTACTACCGGACTGGCTCAATTCAAGGCGGATCTGGAAAACGGTGAGAAGGAACGACTGGAAACCGTCGTGCGTGACATGAAGGAAAAGGGCGAAGAGCTCAAAGCAAACCTGCGCGATTTCAGCTCAAATCTGTCCACCAGTGTGACGCAAATGCTGGGAGAGCTCAATAAGGATCGTTCGGAAGCAGCCCGGGCCTGGCACGAAATCCTTTCAGCCGTACGTTCCTCCACCGGAACCATGACCCTCACCACCCCCGAAAAAGCGGCGTCGGCGCCGGAAAGGGAAGTTAAGGTTGTCGAGGATAAGAAAACCGAAGAAGCACCAGTCGAAGCAACAGAAAACGTCATAGAACCCCGGGGCGAAGCGTCGTCAGAAACAGATGCTGAGGAAAAGGAGGCGGAAGTAACCTCGGAAGAATCCTTCCAGACCGACGGTGCTGAAATCAATTTGCAAACCTCACACAGTGACATCGTCGCCATTTTGAAGGATGCCCCGGATGGGCTGCGAATGGTTGAAATTGCGGAAAAACTGGGGGTGGAAAACTGGCGTTCCCTGATCTCCGTTATGAGAGAATTGCTGGATGATGGCGAAGTCAAAAAAGAAGACTTAACATACTTTGCGATTTAACGGTCCTCGGACAGGCCTAAGGCGGTGGATGGAAGGGAAAACGTGATCCGGATACCGCCATGGCCCGCCGGAGACAATGGAAGGAAGTGCAATGACCGACTCAGCAAGCATGACCACTGAGGAAAAGAACACCCTGGCGTGTACGTTTTGTCGGGGAACCGGCATTGACCCGTTTGGACTGCTCTACGGCGCTTCCCGTTGTCAGGTTTGTGGCGGAAAAGGACGGATCAGCATATACGGAGCGGTTAGACCGTGCGCCTATTGCAACGGCACAGCGGTCCAACCCCAGCGAAGAATGGTTTGTACGGTCTGTGCCGGAAAAGGGGTGGTTTCAGCCGTGAAACCCCTGAAAACATGTCCTGATTGCGCAGGGAAAGGCTTACAGCCGGGGCAATACCTCCCCTGTTTGACCTGTGGCGGCAAAGGCGTGGTTACTAAAAAGTAGGCAGTACGCAGAAGGCGGAGCGCGATCGGCATCCATAACGGCGCTCCGCCTTCAACCTGCCGCTATCCAGTTCATAAGGAGAATTTTATGTCAACTAACAGTACAACGGTTCTGGAGCCTCGCTCTCTGCCGAACTTCGTAGAAACCCCCTATGTCCAGGACATGGCGGAAAGAGCCATGGCCTATATCGCTGCGGGCTTTCCCATCCATTTTCGAGGCATCTCGGGAACCGGCAAAACCACCCTGGCCATGCATGTGGCGGCCATGATCGGGCGACCCGTAGTCATGATTCATGGGGACGAGGAGTTTTCTACATCGGACCTTGTGGGCGGAGAGACCGGTTTTCACAGACGCAAAGTGGTGGACAATTATATTCACACGGTCAAGAAAACTGAAGAGGACATGCAGAAAAGATGGGCCGACAACCGTCTCACCGTGGCCTGTAAAAACGGGTTTACCCTCATTTATGATGAGTTCACCCGAACCAGACCCGAGGCCAACAACATTCTGCTGTCGGTGCTTCAGGAAAGGATGCTGGATCTGCCGGCCCCCAGACAGGGAGAAGGGAATTATCTCAAGGTCCACCCTGATTTTACAGCCATTTTCACCAGCAATCCGGAAGAATATGCGGGGGTTCACCGAAGTCAGGACGCCCTTCGCGACCGAATGATCACCCTGGATGTGGACTATTTCGATGAAGAGACGGAAATTCGCATCACCGAGTTCAAATCCGGTCTGCTGGATGGGGATGCGACGAAAATTGTCCGCATCGTGAGAGGATTGCGCGAATCCGACGTCTATGAGTTCGCCCCAACCATCCGGGGATGTATCATGATCGCCAAAACCCTGGTGGTCCGCGAGGCGGCGGTAGACAAGAATGACCCGATTTTCAGGCAGACCTGTATGGATATCCTATCATCCGAAACCAGCCGCATCGGCACCGCCGGAAGCCAGAAAAGGGTTAAAAGGGTCATCAACGAATTAATCGATCAAATCTGTTAGCGATCATAAGGAGAGATTTCATGGGAAAAGAGATTCGTTCGCTGGGTCACATCAAAACGCTTATGGGAATGAAACACCGTTCCCTCCCCAAGGCGGATCGGGCAAATGACGCCGAGATCTACCTTTTGAAAAATAACCTCTCCCTTTCCAGGAAAGAACTGGTAAGCGTCAGCCAGCGAAAAAAAGTGATTGAAACCCGGATTGAAGATATCGAAAACAGGATCGCGGAGCTGGATGCCCAGGAATTGGAAAAAAAGGCAAAACTGCTGGAAGGCAACGATGCCCGGAAAATCAGGCCCAAGGGCAACATGAAGGTCATGACGATGGATTATTGACAGCGACTGTGGAGAGATTATGGCCAAAGAAGGTAAATACATATACTGCATCATCAACGGCGATGAAGGCAGAAACTTCGGTCCCATGGGAATCGGCAAACGGGGCGACATTGTATCCACCATCGGGTTCAACGACATCAGCGCGGTCATCAGCAGCTCGCCGATCACCCGGTACGTAATTGACCCCGAAAATCTCATGGCCCATGAAAAGGTCATCGAAGAAGTTATGAAGGACTACACGGTTTTGCCGGTGAGATTCTGCACCATCGCCAACAGCGCCGAGGAGGTTCGCACATTTCTCAGACGACAACATGCTGAATTCAAAGGGCTGCTTCATGATCTCGACAACAAAGTGGAAATGGGACTCAAAGCCCGCTGGACCCACATGGAAAAGATCTTTGAGGAAATCGCCCAAACCGACCCCGACGTGAAAGAACTCAAAAAGAAGGTTGCGGAACACGGCAAAGAAGCCGACGGCAATGAAAAAGTCGATCTGGGAAAAGCAGTGAAGGCGGCTTTGGATGAAAAAAAGAAGCAACTCGCCGAGAAAATCCTGCGCCAATTCAAGAGGCTGACCCTGGATACGCACCAAAACGACGTGATGGGAGACGACATGTTCTTAAACGCCGTATTCCTCATCGACAGAACCAGAGAAAAACAGGTTGATTTCCTGGTGGAAGACCTGGCGGATGAATACAGCAACGAAGCGGATTTCAAGCTTGTGGGACCGGCGCCCCCCTTCAATTTCGTGAGCATTGAGATGAAGCTGTAACCTTCTAATAACCAACAAGGATTACCCATGACTTCTGAAAAGAAAACAACAACGGCAAAACCCCTGACCCTCAAGGTGGCGGAAGCGGTCACCAAGGACGTGGGTCGCGGCATTGTCCGGTTTGACCCGGGGGAGTTTGAAAAACTGAGCGTTCAGGTGGGTGATGTGGTGACGGTGGAAGGCAAACGAAAAACCGTTGCCAAGGTGCTTCCCGCTTACATGGAGGACCGTGGACAAGGGTTGATCCGGCTGGACGGCATTACCCGGGAAAATGCGCAAGTGGGCATCGATGAAAAAGTGAAAATCGCCGCCTGCGACTTTCAGCCGGCCCGGAAAATTGTGGTGGCGCCCCTCACCGTCATGCGATCCTACGATGCCCGCTATATCGGAAGCCTTCTGGAAGGGCTTCCCCTGGTGGAAGGGGATCTGGTACGGGCCAGGCTCATTGGTTCCCGAACCCAGGATTTCAAAGTGGTTGCCACAAGCCCATCGGGGGTGGTCATGATTCATCCCCAGACGGCAATGGAAGTTCAGCAGCAAAAGGAACCGGGCGAAGGAAAAACCCGCATTTCCTATGAAGACATCGGGGGCCTGGGGCGGGAAATTCGAAAAATCCGGGAGATGATCGAACTCCCGCTAAAATATCCCCAGATCTTTGAACGGCTGGGCATTGATCCCCCAAGGGGGGTACTCCTCCACGGGCCTCCGGGCTGTGGAAAAACCCTCATTGCCCGCGCCGTGGCCAACGAGACCGACGCCTTTTTCCGGACCATCAGCGGCCCGGAGATCATGCACAAATTCTATGGCCAGAGCGAGGCCAACCTGCGTAAAATATTTGACGAGGCCACGGCCAAAGCCCCCAGTATCATTTTCCTGGACGAAATTGACGCCATTGCTCCCAAAAGGGAGGAGATGGGCGGAGAGAAACAGGTGGAAAAGCGGGTGGTAGCCCAACTGCTTGCTCTGATGGACGGTCTTGCGTCCCGGGGCCAGGTCATTGTTATCGGCGCCACCAATATTCCCAATGTCCTTGATCCGGCACTCAGAAGACCGGGCCGTTTCGATCGGGAAATCGAAATCGGCATTCCGGACATGAACGGACGTTTGGCCATTCTGAATGTGCACACCCGGGGCATGCCCCTTTCAGAGGACGTTGATCTGAACCGACTCGCTGAAATTACTCACGGATTTGTGGGGGCGGATCTGGAGGCGCTCTCCAGGGAAGCGGCCATGGCAACCCTTCGAAAAATCTTTCCCAGAATCGATTTTGAGCTGGAAGAAATTCCCTACGAAACCCTGATGAAGCTCCAGGTGTCCATGGACGACTTCAGGGAAGCCCTCAGGGAGGTGGAACCCTCCGCCATTCGGGAGGTTTTTACCGAGGTTCCCGACGTGAAGTGGAGCGACGTGGGCGGCCTGGAAGAGGTCAAGCGGGTTCTCAAGGAAACCATTGAATGGCCCCTGAAATACAACGATTTATTCGAACACGCCGGAACCACGCCGTCCAAAGGCATCCTGCTATACGGTCCCCCCGGTTCCGGAAAGACCCTGTTGGCCAAGGCGGTGGCATCGGAATCGGAAGTCAATTTCATCTCCGTCAAAGGGCCTGAACTCATGAGCAAATGGGTGGGGGAGAGCGAAAAAGGGATCCGGGAAATTTTCAAAAAGGCCAAACAGGCCTCCCCCTGCATCATCTTTTTCGATGAGATCGACAGTGTGGCCCCCAGGCGGGGGATGGATGGATCTTCCCATGTGGCGGATCGGGTTATCAGCCAGTTTTTAACGGAAATGGACGGCATCGAGGAACTGAAAGGGATCATGGTTCTGGCCGCCACCAACCGTCCGGATATCATTGACGAGGCCCTGCTCAGGGCGGGAAGGTTCGATTTTCATTTTGAAATCCCGCTTCCGGACAAAAAGGCCAGGCTGGAGATCCTGAAAGTGCATACCCGGCAAAAACCTCTGGCCGAAGACGTGGACCTTGAAGTCCTTGCTGAGGCTTCCGAAAATCTGGTGGGGGCCGACCTGGAATCCATCTGCAAAAAGGCGGCCATGAAGGCCATTCGGGAATTCATCGAAAGCGGAGAAAGCGACTATGCCGAATTCAAAATACGGGGAAAACATTTTCAGAATGCTCTTGAAGAGATAAACAAGCCCTGATTCACCCCAAAAGAACCAGAATGGAGGAACCGGAATGCCGGATGAAGGGAGAACCATTTACGGACTCATCGAAGGGAATGAACCCCGCGGGTTCGGCGCCATCGGAATTGACGGCAGGGAAGTTTACACCGTGCCGATTGAGGGCATATCCGCCATCGTCAGTAACCTGCCCCGCCAGGGGTTTGAGGCGCTGCCCAAGGAAACCCTCCTGCGAAATCTGACGGTTTACCAATCGGTCATTGAGCAGGTGATGAACGCGCATCCGGTGATCCCCGTCAAATTCGGGGCACTGCTTGAAGGGGATGAGGCGGTCATCCGGATTTTGAAACGGGGAGAGGATGAAATTGTTAAAAGTCTGAACGAAATGGAAAACAAGATCGAGCTTGACGTGGTGGCGCTCTGGCCGGACTTGAATGCCGTACTGGCGGAAATTGGACAGACCGAGGAGATCAAGGCGCTCAAGGAAACCGCAGCTGCCGAATCGGACGGCAATGGTTTGGAACTAAGGATCCAAGCCGGAAAACAGGTAAAGGCCCTGCTGGACCAAAAACGGGAATCCCTGAAATCCGTCATTTTGCCCCCCCTGCTGAGCATCGCGGAAAAGCACTGCATTCATTCCCTCATGGACGATGGCATGATCATGAACGCCGCTTTCCTGATTAGAAAGGAAAATGCACCCCGGCTGGAAGGCATCGTCTCGGGACTGGACCAGCGTTATGAAGACCGGATCAATTTTCGCATCATCGGCCCTTTGCCCCCTTACAGTTTTCATACCTTTGAGATCAAAACCGCCGAATATGCGCCATTGAACGATGCCAGGAAGCTGCTTCAACTGGAAGAAGAAACCACCCAACAGGAGATCCGGGATAATTACCGGCAACTGACCAAAAAATTCCATCCGGACAAATTCCCGGGCGACCGGGACGCCCAGAAGCATTTCGAAAAAATCAGCCATGCCTACAAGTTGGTAAATGATTACTGCCGAGACCCGATTTGTTCCTTTCGGGAAACGGATATCAAAAGCTGGGTCTCCATAACGACCGTGGGCAATTAGGGGGAAGGGAACCACTGATATGACCGAGGTAGGACAATACATCTACGCCATCATTGAAACGGATCGGGAAGCACATTTCGGCGACGCCGGCGTCGGCAAACACAACAGCGAAATCTATACCATTGTTCAGGACGGGCTCGGGGCGGTGGTCAGCGATTCTCCCATCAAGCAATACCCGGTTACCCGGGCCAATACCATGGCCCATCAGAAAGTCATGGAAAGGGTGATGCTGGAATATCCCATGCTCCCGGTACGATTCGGAACGGTCAGCGAGGGATTGCTTCCGATCCGGGAAAAACTCCTGAAAGACAGGCGAGGGGAACTGGTTGAAGCGTTAGCCTATATGCACGGCAAGATTGAATTGGGCATCAAGGCCATCTGGAAAGACATGAAGCCCGTCTTCGATGAAATTGCCACCCAGAACACGGATATCAGTCGACTGCGCGACCGACTGATTAAGCGCCGGGGCGGCGTTCAGCGGGATCAGGTCCGCCTGGGAGAGATGGTCAAAAAGGCCCTTGAGGCCTGGAAAGAACAGAAAGAACAATCCATCCTGGTCCCCCTTGAAGGGCTCTGGGTGGAAAGAAAACTGAATAATCATTTCGGAGATCAAATGATTACCAACACGGCATTTCTGATAGAAAAAGAAAAGGAAAAAGCGTTCGATCTTGCGGTTGAAAAAGTCAAGGACCTTTATGCGGGAAAAATGACGCTGAAGTATGTGGGGCCTATTCCGCCCTGCAATTTCGTGGAAATCGTGGTGAAATGGTAGAAAATAGGGTGCAGGGTGCAGGGTGCAGGGGGAGGATGCTAGGTTATGGCTTTTATTCTGGATGACATTCTTTTTTCACCCCTTAAGCTGACCATCTGGCTGGGTCAAAAATTGCGGGACGCGGCTTACAACGAAATGACGGATGAATCAAAAATCCACGAAGGGCTGCTTCATCTCCAGATGCAGTTTGAAATGGATGAAATCAGCGAAGAAGAATATGAGAAACAGGAAACACGCCTTATGGAACAACTTGAGATGATCCGGAAGATGAAGGAAGAGGGATAGGGATTTCGGATTGCGGATTTCGGATTGCGGATTCATGTAGATTTCATTTTTGTCATTAAAATTGAATAATTGAGCTTTTTGGAATCTAGCGTTAAAGGAGAAAAAAATGGCTGTCGGCATGGCACAAATCGTCAAGAATGCAAGGTCCGAATTGAATGCCCTAACGGGTTTGGAGGTCTCATCCACCATCGAAGTCGCCAGAGAAGAAGATGAATGGCGGGTCGTCCTTGAAGTGGTGGAAAAACATTCTATCCCCGAAAGTATGGATATCCTGGCCGCCTACGAAACCCGGCTGGATGGGGAAGGCAATATGCTGGATTTTCGGCGCACCGGCATGAGAAGGCGTATTGATACCGAATCGGCGTCGGAGTAGGAGACATTTCTGATGGTTTCAGGGAGCGAAATGAAGGCATTGAAGACCGTAAGCAGGGAACACGGCAAAACAACCACTCGCCTGGTGAGCCGACAATTGGGGATTGACGCTTACTACGCAACGGTTCTATGTACGAACCTCATCAAAAGCAAACATCTTGATCAGGAAGACCGGGGTCGCTTTAAAATCACGTCAAAGGGGAAAAAAGCGCTGGGTTGGTCCCATGAAGAAAGAACCATCGAAACGGAACAGAGGGTCCCCTTTAAAAGTCTCCAGAGAGAAGAATTCCAATGGCGGTCTTTCAGAACCTTCAAGGCAAACCCCAACCAGTCCCCAAACAGTTTTTTTAAACCGGGCCAGGATGAGGTGGGTTGGAACACCATGACCTACGGGAATGGAACCATGTCGGGAAGGGCCGGTGGAAACGGCGGAACACGCCTGATGACCGAAAACACCCACGCATGCGGATTTTGCGGGGGAACCGGGAAAAAAGAGAAGGGGGCCAAATGTCCCATCTGCCGGGGAAGCGGTAGTGTCGGCATCGCTCCTCCGGCCGTTTCATGCGCTTTTTGCAAAGGCCGGGGCATGGAACGAAAATCAGGACGAACTTGCCCCGTATGCCGCGGCAAAGGCGTTGTTTCGGTTCACCCCCCTATTGCGCCGTGCAGCGACTGTAAAGGATCGGGAACCGAGCAGGGAACCGGCCTGACCTGTCTCAAATGCAGCGGCAAGGGCGTTGTTCATGTGAGAGAAAATCACATCGCCGGAAGCAATGGCGGGAGAAACTAACGCAATGGCCATGGAACCTTCCCGAGACGAAAGGGCCGGCGGCCTGGCGGACGTCATCGACAGAATTTTAGACAAAGGCCTGGTCATCAATGCGGACATCACCGTATCGGTGGTGGGCGTTGAACTGCTGGGCATCAAAATCAGGGCGGCGCTGGCGTCCTTTGAAACCGCCGCCAAATACGGTTTGGAATTTCCCTCGGGGACCAGTCTGAAAACCCCCGCCTGGGAAGACGCGGTCATCGCCAAGGAGCACTGTCCCCAATGCGAAAAAAGGGTTGTACTGGAGGATCTTATCACCACCGGCTGTCCCTGGTGCGGCTGGATCAGTGCCAAGGCAAAGGAAGTGATCAGTGACTAGTAAGCAGTGGCCGGCAGTTCCACCCACTCTTCACTCTTCACTTTTCACTTTTCACTAAAATGTCCATCGACATTGACGAAAAAAACCTCAAGCACGGGGTGCTGGGCCTGGTGGTGGCCCTGGTGGAAATCATCAAGGACGCGCTCAGGCTGCAGGCCCTGAAACGCATGGAAGGGGGAACCCTGACGGAAGAGGAAACCAATCGACTGGGTGAAGCCCTGATGGACCTGGACACGGCCATCGAAGAAATGAAGATCGAACAGGGCATCACGGAATCGGTTAAGTCGGTCCGGGACGGTTTGGACAGCATTGTGGACGATATACTGGATCAAATCATCAACCCGGAAAGGTGGGAAGATAGAGATCATTAGGGAGCGAAAAGCCGTCAATTGAAAGCAATCATCGAAAAAATGGTACGAGAGGAAATCAACGCCATCCTTTCGGAAAACAGGGAAACCATAAAAGAGATTGTGGCAACATCCCTTCTGCCGCAACTCAGAGCGGCCATTCGAGCGGAAATCACCCATACCCTGGGTGAACTACCGGAATGGAATCCTGAAGATGAAAAGGAGGAAACCCGGAAGCCTGAGTTGAGAGACCCGCAATCCGCAATCCGCAATCCGCAATCCGCAATCGGCCTTTATCTTTACGGCATTGCCGACGGCGACCACGAAATAACCCTCGGCAATATGGGACTTGAAGCAAATGAAGTTTACACCATTCCCTTCGGCAACCTCTCCGCAATCGTCCATAACTGCACCGCCGAACCCTATCAGTCTGACGACCAAGACATTGTCAAAGTCTGGGTGCTAACCCATCAGAAGGTGGTGGATGCGGCTGGGGAAAAATTCGGGACCATCATTCCCATGGGCTTTGACACCATCATTTGCGGCAAAGGGGATCAAGACCCGAAAAAGAATATGCAACAATGGATTGAAGGCGATTACGACAATTTGACCTTGAAAATGACCAAAATCAGGAATAAAGCCGAATACGGCGTACAAATCTTCTGGGAAACGAAGACCATGGCCCAACAAATCAGCGATGAGAGCGCCCCAATAAACCAATTGCGGGAGGAGATCAAAACAAAACCCAAAGGAATCGCCTATATGTATCGCCAAAAACTGGAAGAACTGCTGAAAAATGAGATGGCAAACAAGGCGGATCAATGCTTTCAGGAATTTTATGAAGAGATCAGAAATTATACCGATGATATTCGGGTTGAAAAGACCAAAAAAACCGATGATGAAGAGCGGCAGATGCTCTTGAACCTGTCCTGCCTGCTCCCAAAAGATCAAAGTGAAAAACTGGGCGAAGCGCTGGAAAAAATTGACGGGCGGGAAGGCTTTTCCGTTCGTTACACCGGCCCATGGCCACCGTACAGTTTTGTTTAAAAGGGGGCAGGGATCAGGGGACAGGGATCACTGAATAGAAACTTCTGATAACTGACAACTGACCACTGAAAACTGATATTATGATCCCCAAACGAAATACCCACGCAACGTTAGTCGACCTCCTGGATCGCGTTCTGGACAAGGGCCTGGTCATTCATGCGGACCTCATCGTATCTGTTGCGGGCATTCCGCTCATTGGCGTCAATCTCCGGGCGGCGTTGGCAGGCATGGAAACCATGCTGAAATACGGGGTCATGCAGGCGTGGGACGAGAAAACCAGGGAGTGGGAACGGAAAAACAGACAGGAGAAGCAGGATGATTTGATCGCCGGGGAAAAAGTACTCCTCAAAGTACCGGGCGCCTGCCACTCGACCGACGGGTTGTTCAATACCTGGCAGTACGGCCGCTTTTACCTGACGCCCGGGCGTTTGATCCTTTATCATGAAGATTTCCAAAAGATCCTGTTCGAAACGCCCCTTGCCGAAATACGGGGCCTGGCGCACAGTGAGGAAGAAGCATCTCCCGGGAAAAAACCGCGACGGGAACTGCATCTTCTGTTGAAAGGGAACCGGTGGCGCCGATTGACATCGCTGCATATTCGGCAATTGCGCAAAAACCTGGAAGCCGCCATTCTCGATTCAGGTTTCGATGTTCAGGACCTTTCGGAAAAAGAAAGAGAGACCTGCCCCCAATGCGGGAAGCTTGATTTGGTTCAAATACTGCTTGAAAACGGCTGCGCCGAATGTGGCTGGCGCAGTCCTGTTTCAGCTGGAAAAATTCCGGAGATCAGGGCATCGGTCTAACCCGCCACTTTCATATGAGGGAAAAAATGGACGCACCCGTTACAACCGACAGCGAAGAACGAAAAACCAGAAAGGAAGAGTTCGTTCTCTCAGAGAGGCTTGCCTTTACAGGGCGAATCGCCGCCAGCATCGCCCATGAAATCCGAAATCCCCTGACCAATGTGTCCATGTCGGTCAGACAACTGAGGGAAGCCTTTCCTAAGGATAGTCCCTGGGCCAAACATATCGAAATCCTGGTTCGGAATACGGAACGGATCAATTTTTTGATTACCGAATTGTTAAACTGTGCAAGGCCCCCCAAGCTCAATATTCAACCCCATGACATCAACGGCATCCTGGAAAACACGCTGGATTCCATCAAAGCCAAGATTACCGCCCAACAGGTCGGCATCCGCAAAGCCTATTGCCCGGGGTTCCCGGTCATCAACGTGGACCGGGAACAGATTACCCGGGTCTTTTCAAACGTCATGATCAACGCCTTGGACGCCATGCCCGACGGGGGCGTCATGACCCTTGAGACCGGGATTGAAGGACGCTATTTCGTGATCAAAATCAAGGATACGGGGCTCGGCATCCCGGAAGAGGATATTATTCGCATATTCGACCCGTTTTTCAGCACCAAGGCTTCCGGAATCGGTCTTGGATTGTCCGTGACCTATGGGACCGTGGTCAGTCATGGCGGTACCATCAGCGTCGAAAGTCAACGGGGAAAAGGGGCACTTTTTACCATTTCGCTACCCATGCATTAGAGAAGGCTTATGCGAGAATTCAAATACGATGTGAGGCGAGGAGCGGACACCTACAGCGCGGTGTATCATGCCAGGCTCAAGAGCTGGATACTCAAGGGAATCATCAAGCGGGACGAGGCCCTTGTATGGCGAAGCGGCCTTTCCGGGTGGCGCAAGCCCGAAGAATTGAAAGAATTAAAACCATATTTTGAAAAGCGAGAAAAAGAACGGCTGAGAAGAAAACAGGCCGAACAAGCCCCTCCCCTCATTCACAAAAAAAAGATCAGAAATATTCTGATCGTAGACGATGAGGAAGATCTGTGCTGGCTCCTGTCGATCGCCTTGAAGGAAAAGGGTTACAATGTATGCACCGCCAACACCATTCGTGAGGGCATTCGATCCCTGGGAAAAAAACCCGATCTCATCTTGCTGGACCTGAAACTGCCCGATGGCGACGGAATGAACATGCTTCCCGTCATCAAGGCAAAATGCTCTGAAACCTTTGTGGTGATTATCAGCGCATACGGCAGCGAGGACCGGATGGTGGACGCCAAGGAAAAAGGGGTTCACAGCTTTATCGATAAACCCTTCACGGAAGAAAAAATCCTTCAGACCCTCAACCAGTTTCAGGAAAGCGATAGCAATGGACATGGATAAAGCAATCGGCATAGACCTGGGCACCACCTATTCGGTGGCTGCCGTAATAGAAAACGGACGGGCCAGGGTCATTCCCAACGCTGAAGGCGAAAATCTGACGCCTTCCGTTGTGGCGGAAACAGCCCTCGGACATCGCCTGGTGGGCTCAGTGGCTAAAAGACAGGCGGCGGCCAATCCAGCCAATACCATCAGCTCTATTAAACGATATATGGGTATGGATCACAGGGTCTCCCTTAATGGCAAGGCCTATTCCCCCCAGGAAATTTCCGCTTTTATCCTGCGAAAAATAAAAACCGATGCGGAAACCTACCTGAAAATGCCAGTTAAAAAGGCAGTCATTACCGTGCCCGCCTATTTCACTGACGCCCAACGCCAAACTACCCGGGAGGCGGGAATCCTGGCTGGCCTCGATGTGATGCGCATCATCAATGAACCCACGGCCGCCGCCTTGGCCTACGGTCTGGACCGCGAAAACATTCAAACCATTCTGGTATGGGACCTGGGCGGCGGCACCTTTGATGTATCCATTCTGGAGCTGGGAGACGGCATCTTTCACGTAAAAGCGGTCAACGGCAATACCCGGCTAGGCGGGGACGACTGGGATGAAAGGCTGGTCGCCCATCTATCCGACCAGATTTTGCATCAATTCGGACGCCGCATCCGTTCCGACGCAATGGAAATGGAACAGTTGAAGGAAGTGGCGGAAAAAGCCAAGAGGGACCTTTCTTTCAAACCGCGCATCGATATCCCCCTGCATTTCCTGAAAATAGCCCATCATACGGGAGACACGGAAACCATCTCCCTGGAGCGGGACACCTTTGAAGCCATCACCGCTGATTTGCGCGATGGACTCCTGCCCCCAACCCTGCAGGCCTTGAAAGATGCCCGGTTGACCCCCGAGCAAATCGATCGGGTTGTTCTGGTGGGCGGCGCCACACGGATGCCCGCCATACGACGTATGGTGGAAAAGACCTTTCACCGAAAGCCCTTTATCCGCATCAACCCCGATGAAGTGGTGGGAATCGGCGCCGCTATTCAGGCCGGCGTTCTCACGGGGGAAATTGACGATGTGGTTCTGGTGGACGTCACGCCTCTTTCCCTGGGAATTGAAACGGAAGGGGGCCTTTTTGCCCGAATCATTGAAAGAAATGCCACCATCCCCACCTCCGCTGGACAGATCTTCACCAACGCGGAGGACAACCAGGTGGAAATGGATTTTCACGTGCTTCAGGGAGAACGGGAAATGGCCGAAGACAACATCAGCCTCGGCCAGTTCAAATTGACCGGACTTCCGCCCCTTCCCAGGGGAAAAGGCAAGGTAGAGGTCAATTTTGAAATTGATGTGAACGGCATTGTTCACGTGTCCGCCACGGACCTCTATACGGAACAACAAACGGGCATCGAAATCGACGCCTCACACCTGTTGTCCGACGAAGAAGTGGCCAGGGCTATTGGGGAAGCGGAAGTCGCTGTTCTGGAGGACATGAAAAGACGGGAAGAAACCGAGATCAACATTCGGGCCGACAGCATGATGCGTGCGGCGGAATGCACCCTGACGGAAAAAAAGGGCATGTCAAAGGCTTATGAAAATAAAATCGAAGACGTTGTTTTTGATCTGAAAGAGGCCTTGTTTGAAGGCGACCCCGGCATCATAAAAGACTTGACCGGGCAGTTACGGGAGCTTTTGAAAGAGGCGTAGGGGCAACCCCCTGTGGTTGCCCTTTAACCCAAAATCCATTTGAGGACCTATGAGACAGGCCAAACGAAGCATGCCGCCGCTGCCCAGATCAAAACCTGAGTTTCTGCCCGGGGAGGATGTCATTCTCACGGATCAGGGCGGCTTTCGGCAAACCCATCGGGCCGGCTGGCGACCCGTGGAGTGTTTTCTGACCAACAAACGGCTGATCTTTTTTTTGAGACCCGAGATTCGATTTCAGGTTTCCCTTGAAGACATTCAAAAGCTGCACGATGAAAAGCATTATTACGTTCTGAAAACCAGGCCCACCCTGCGAATCACTTATCAGGGTAAAACGGGTTCAAGAATCGGCAATGTTCTTTTTGTCACCAACAAGATCCATATATGGAAAAAGAAAATACTGCAGCTTCGTTTCCTGAAGGTGGATCTGGCAACCATTCAAAAAATTTCAGGACAATTGGATTCCGACGGTCGGGATATTTTATGGCATCTCTGGGAAAACGGGCACTCCACGATCAACCGCCTGGCTGAGGTAATCCAGGCCCCCAATCATATGCATGTCCTGCTGGTCATTCGCGAAACCATCAATCCCATTGCCGAAAAAGAGCTGGGATGCCCTATCCTCTCCTTTGAAAAAAGAAAACCCGATCCGGAAACCGGAGAAATCATCACCTTCAGCTGGTGGCTCATTGGAAGAAAAGAGCGTTTCCTGCCCAATGGGGATCGACTGGTGGACATTTTTGACGAAGGAGAACAAATCCGGGTCATCATGGAGATCAAAGGGGTTTTGCCGGACGATTTGAAGCTTGATTTTCACGGCGACCATGTCACGGTCAGATGCCACAAAATCGGTGCTTCATTACGGGTGGATCTTTCCCTGGGGGCGAGGGTCAGCCCGGAAGGCTATGAACTGCGGATTCGAAACAACCTGCTGGAAATAAGATTCAACAAGGATTCTTTCGGTTCGGTACTTTCTTGAGCTATTGAGCCTGTTGGTGTTTTTTTAAATAGTAAACGAACAGACCAAATACTAAGATGAACAATGAACCACCAAAAAGAAGCAGGGTCAGACCATCCATAAGAATCTCCTATCTGTCAAGAATGAATGCGATGGCAAAACAAATTATGAATAAGGTCAAGCCACCTATGAAATACTTTAGCTTAAAAGGATCCGTTGAGATCAAACTACCAAGGACAAGCGCACCAAACGTCAATTTACCGACATCGTAAATTAATTTAGCCAAGTTTTTTAATCTATCATCTGTTATCTCCATGTTTGCCGCTTAACACATTTAGGCGCGTAAATCAATGTTTTTGGGCGGTTATAATGACGAACAATATCCCTGAATTCCTGCAAAACAAAGACCTCCGCCTCATTCTCTTCGGTGGAAAGGGCGGCGTGGGCAAAACCACCATGGCCGCCATGACGGCCCTTTATCTTGCCGAAAATTCCCGTGGACGGAAGAAAATCCTCATCATCTCCACGGACCCGGCCCATTCCCTGTCGGACAGCCTCGGCATTCAGATCGGGGATCATATCACCCCCGTGGCAGGCCCCACGTCCAACCTCTTCGCCCATGAACTGGATGCGGCCCAACTCATGAACCATTTCAAAGAGAAAAACCAGGAGGTCATCAGGAAACTGGCGGAACGGGGGACGTATTTCGACCAGGAGGACATCGCCGACTTTCTGGACCTTTCCCTGCCCGGCATGGATGAAGTCATGGCCATTATTGAAATGGCGAGACTCTTAAAAGAACACGCCTTCGACACCCTGATTGTAGACACGGCGCCCACGGGACACACAGTCAGGATGCTTGACCTGCCAAACCAGATGAAAAAGTGGATTGCCGTGATGGACCTGATGCAGCATAAACATCGCTATATGTTCAGGCACTTCACGGGAAAGAAGTATATCAAAGATGAATGCGACCTTTTTTTAATCAACCTCTCCTCAGACATCAACATGGTGCGAAAGATGCTTTCCAACCGGGAAAGCACACGATTTGTTCCCGTGTTGATTCCGGAACTGATGAGCGTCCTTGAAACCATAAGATTGTTGAAATCCCTCGAAAAAATAAACGTTCCAGTTCGGGAAATGCTTGTCAACCGTGTGGCGCAAGGTGATGCGTGTCCATTTTGCAGGTCCAGAAAGGAAAATCAGAAACAGGCGCTTCAAAAAATAGATACGGCGTTTTCCGGTTTGGAAAAAATTCAGGTCCCCCTTTTTGCCCATGAAATAAACGGTGTTTCGGCCCTGAAAAAAACAGCGGATTATCTCGTTGGACTTCCCGTATCGGAAAACCCGGTTAAAATCACAGCATCCGTTCCGGAATCCGATGACTGCGTTTCCTTAAATTCCGACCTGGAATTCATTCTTTTCGGGGGAAAAGGCGGCGTCGGGAAAACCACCCTTGCCGCTGCCGCGGCCCTCCATCTGGCCCATCGGCATCCGGAGAAAAAGATACTGCTTTTCTCTACCGATCCCGCGCATTCCCTCTCCGATTCCTTTGATATCCCCATTGGCAACCGTCTGACGCCCATACCATACAATCCAGCATCTAATGCCGACAGCAACCTCCATGCCCTTGAAATTGATCCGGAACAGCTATGGTTCAATTTCAAAGAGACCTTTAAGCAGGAGGTGAAAGATCTGTTTGACCATTTTCTGTCCAAAGGGACGGATATCCAATTCGATCGCCAGGTGATGACCGAAATCCTCGAGATGGCCCCGCCCGGACTGGATGAAATCATGAGTCTTGATAAGATGATGGATTTACGAAAGGAAAATCAATTTGACATTTTTGTTTTGGACACCTCGCCCACGGGCCATCTCCTGCGTTTTCTGGAACTGCCCCACCTGGTGAGACAATGGCTTCGGGTCTTTTTCAGACTCCTGATGAAATATAAGGGGGTGGTCCGTTTAACGGGGGCCGCGGAGAAAGCGCTGGCACTTTCAAAAAATGTGCGGCAAATTCAGGAAGCGCTGATCGATACGCAAAAGACCCGGTTCGTAAGCGTCACCATTCCCGAACGGATGGGCTTTCTGGAGTTGGAACGCCTCATGAACGCCCTTCTAAAAGCCAACGTACCGTGCGAACATATTATCGTCAATATGGTGCTGCCCCCGACGGATTGCGGGTTCTGTACCCTCAAACGGTACGAGCAGCAAGACTGTATTCGGGAAATCCAATCCCGTTTTCACCAGAGGACCATCGTGCGGGCGCCCCTTTTTCCCAATCCGGTTCGTGGCGTGGCGCAATTAGAAGAAATAAGCGATGCCGTGTTTTGCGGGGGACAGGGATGAGTACACCCAAAAAGAAAATACTGCTGGTGGATGACAATGAGGATTTCCTCTGGCTGACAACCCAAATGCTGGAAAAAACGGATTACGAGGTCCTTCAGGCCCGGGACGGAGAAGAAGCCCTTTCACGCTTTAAAAATGATCGCCCGGATCTGGTCCTGCTGGATTACCGCATGCCGGGACGGGACGGTCTTCAAATTGCCGAAGAAATCAAACGCCTGTCGCCGAAAGCGCCCATCGTCATTATAACGGGATACGCAGAGATCAAAATCGCCGTCAAAGCCATGAAAATGGGCGTCTACGACTACGTTACCAAACCGGTTAACCCGGACAATTTCATGTTTGCCATTCAAAGGGCACTGGAAAAACAGGGCCTTGAGCAGGAAGTAGCACACTTAAAACACATGCTGAACGATCGCCCCCCCCTCTACGAGCGCATGGGGCAAAGCGATGCCGTCAAAACCCTGGTTCGGCACGTAAAAAAGGTCGCGCCAACCGCGTTCACGGTCCTGATCGAGGGGGAGAGCGGTACGGGAAAAGAACTTGTGGCCGGCGCCATTCATGATCTGAGCAGGGTCAAGGACGGGCCTTTCGTGGCAGTGGATTGCGGGGCCATTCCCGAAACCCTCATTGAAAGTGAACTTTTCGGCTATCGGAAGGGAGCGTTTACCGGCGCCCATACGGACAAAATCGGACATTTCGAATTGGCGCAAGGCGGAACACTGTTCCTGGATGAAGTGGGAAATCTCCCCTATTCGGTACAACAGACGCTGCTTCGAACGATTCAGGAACGAAAGATCCAACGCCTGGGAGGTGGAGAACCGACGCCCATTTCAAGTCGCATCGTGGCGGCGACCAACCAGTCCCTCGAAAAGGATGTGGCAAGCGGCAAGTTTCGATCGGACCTCTATTTTCGCCTCAATGAATTTACCATCAAAATTCCCGCTCTCAGGGAAAGGACCGAAGATATCCCCTATCTGGCCACAAAATTTAAAACTGAAGTGGAAAAGGAGCTGAACAAAAAATGTGCCGGGCTGTCCAAAGCAGCATTGGCGGCATTATCAGCCTATGCTTGGCCGGGAAACGTTCGGGAACTGCGAAACGCTATCCGCCAAAGCGTGCTGTTGTGCGAAGAGAACATGGCCATCGAACCGGTTCACCTGACCCTCAATACTCATCCGGCAGATGAGCCAATAGAAAAACCCTCCCCGTTTTCTGAACCCTATGAGGGCAAAGAACCCCTCAAAATAACCATCGGCCGCATCCGAGACGATATCGAACAAAAAACCATCCGGCAAACCCTGATCCAGACGGGCGGCAACAAAAGCGAAACCGCCAGAAGGCTTGGGATTGACTACAAAACACTGCTTCGAAAGATTAAGCGCTATCAAAACGTCCCAGACCCGAAAATGGGCTAAGTTTTTTTGTCAATGAACTTCTTGTTTTTTGTTACAGAAAACCTGATGAACCCCCCTTTTTTCGATTCCGTGCTGTATTTCCACCATCCTGTGCAAATTTTGAACATATTGTCGAATCCCTCCGTATATCCTTTTCTACAGAGCTCATCCCGGAAAATTCAAGTCCTGACACAAAATAAGCAGATTGAATTTTTACCACCGTTATCGGCGCAGTTACGATAAGATTGCAAATTATTGCATAATTTAAATGTGTTACATCGCACATTCTTTTTCTTTGAATTTGGCATGTCTCTTGCTCTGCTTCTTGTTAAGACGCGTTACTCGTACAAAGGCTATTGCAACAGTCTCCTGTACAGAAGGCATTAGCATGATCCATTTGGAGAGAAGGGGGATTATCATGAATCGGAACGGGCTTCTTATTAAAGAACGAATGAAAGAAATCACAACAATGTGCGATAGAGAACAACCCATTTATGAACAGATCAGCAGTTTCAGCATTGCATTGTATGTATTCGGTTTTTTTTCGTGCTCGGATCTTTTATCCGCAGATGACGTAGATTTTGTGGAGGCTGGATCCATTTTGCGGGAATATTTTTTTGAGATCCAAAAAGAAAAAATTCCGCCTGACTATCAGATTGCAAAATCCGCGGATAAATTTCTTCTGGTCATAGGGGATCCGATGTTTCCAAGCCATTTTGCCGTTGTGGCGGACATAAAAAGCCCACAGCCCTATTTTTCCAAGCTGCCGTTTTTTGGAAGCGGGTTTGACAGTCTTAAAGAACTTGAAAGGGAGTTTGTGGGGATCGATGGCATTACCAGCAACGATATTGCCTACTACAAAATGAAGCATTCTTCCCAGGAAAGCAGTCAGAAATCGGCAAAGATATACACGATTAAACAGGACGGAAATTATGATGTCATGGAATATCAATACGCAAACTAACAAATAAGGAGGAACATTCGTGTCGGTTATTCAAGAAACAATCGCTCGCGTTAAACAACTGGATAGGGAACAGATCGAATTTCACCAAGCGGTTTCCCAGGTGCTGGAAACCTTGGAGCCAACTGTCGAACGGCACCCGGAATTTGTCAAGGCCGGAATCTATGAAAGAATCGTTGAACCGGAACGTACCGTTATGTTTCGCGTACCATGGATGGACGACAAAGGGAAGGTGCATGTGAACCGTGGATTCAGGGTGCAATTCAACAATGCCATCGGCCCGTTTAAAGGCGGGCTTCGGTTTCACCCTTCCGTAAATTTGAGCATTATAAAATTCTTAGGATTTGAGCAGATCTTTAAAAATGCCCTTACCACCCTGCCCATGGGAGGTGGAAAAGGCGGATCGGATTTTGATCCCAAAGGCAAATCCGACCCTGAAATCATGAGGTTCTGCCAGGCATTCATGCTGGAACTTTTCCGGCATATCGGCTCTGAAACGGATGTACCCGCCGGAGATATCGGTGTGGGCGGCAGAGAGATTGGCTATATGTATGGATACTATAAAAAAATCAAAAATATTCATACGGGCGTTTTGACCGGCAAGGGTCTGGAATACGGCGGCAGCCTGGTAAGACCGGAGGCCACAGGGTATGGCCTGGCATATTTTGCTGCCGAGATGCTGGCCACCCGAAGCCTGGATTTCAAAGACAAAATCGTTGCCGTCAGCGGTTCCGGCAATGTTGCCCAACATGCGGTGGAAAAGGTTACCCAGATGGGGGGACGGGCGATCACGCTCTGTGATTCAACCGCCACCATCGTTGACGAATCCGGAATTGACACAGATAAGTTTTGTTATCTCATGGACTTGAAAAACAATAGGCGGGGCCGCATCAAGGAATATGCCGATAAATACAAATGCGAGTGTATTGAGGGAGAAAATGTATGGGAGGTGCTCAGGAAACAGGGCATCAAGGTCGATATCGCCCTGCCTTGCGCCACCCAGAACGAATTGGATGCCGATGATGCCCAGTCGCTGGTGAATAACGGTTGCGTTTGTGTGGTTGAAGGCGCCAATATGCCGACTACGCCGGAGGCTGTAAAAGTTTTCAAGGAGAATAAAATCCTGTACGGTCCCGGGAAAGCGGCAAATGCCGGCGGTGTTGCTACATCCGGTCTGGAAATGAGCCAGAACAGCCTGAAAATGCCCTGGATCAGGGAAGAGGTGGATCAGCGTCTGCTGCTCATCATGAAGAGCATTCACACGTCCTGCCTGGAAGCCGCGGAAACATACGGCAGCAAAGGCGACTATGTGGTCGGCGCCAATATTGCCGGGTTTATCAAAGTGAGCCGGGCCATGTTAGCCTACGGAATCGTATAGAGGGTACATCCTCTATTTGAACCGGGAAAAGAATGATTCGCAAGGCAGTCAGCAGGTCTTCGAGTCATTCTTTTTATATACGGGCCGGCAAGCCTACGGGAAAAAATATAAATGGCATACTACTCACATGTGAGCACGGGCTGGGAGAGCCTGGACAATATCATCGACCATCTGCGCTGGGGAGACAACGTGGTCTGGCAGGTGGACGACCTGGACGCCTATCGCAAGCTGGTCTCATATTTTGTAAATAACGCGGCAGCCGGCAATGAGAAGGTGATTTACATAAGGTTTGCCCGTCACTCGCCTTTGCTGGTATCACGACGCAATATCCGAAGATACGACTTGGATGTCACCAGCGGCTTTGAATCCTTTACCGCACAGGTACACAGCATTATCACCCGGGAAGGCGAAAATATTTTTTATGTATTTGACTCCCTTTCCGATCTGCTCCATGAATGGGCCACTGATTTGATGATCATCAATTTCTTTTTTGTCACCTGCCCCTACCTGTTTGAACTCAATGCCATTGCCTATTTTGCAATTTTACGAAACCGTCATTCCTTCAAGGCTATTGCAAGCATTCGGGAAACCACACAGGTACTCATTGATGTCTACAGTTATAAGCGCAAACTGTGCGTGCATCCCATAAAAATCAAGGATCGGTATTCCGCCACCATGTACTTTCCCCACATCAAGGAAAAAAATATCCTGGCGCCGTTGATAAACAGTATGGAGGCCACCCGGCTGTTCGCCGGCCTTTTGCGCGAAAAAACCACAAATTCTCAAAGAATACTCGATTACTGGGACCATCTTTTCATTGAGGCGCAAAATCTTCTGGAAAGCCCGGCCGATCCCGGGGAAAAAGAGGATAAGGTAGAGCAGCTCAGCCGTCTCCTGCTCAGCCGCAATAAACAGCTTCTTTTATTGATTAGACGGTTCCTGACGTTAGAGGATCTGCTTTACATAAAAGAACGATTGATCGGAACAGGTTTTATAGGCGGTAAAGCCCTCGGGATGCTTCTGTCGCGACAAATGCTCCTCAAAGACGGGACTTTCGGCTGGGAATCCATTTTAGAGCGCCATGACTCATTTTATATAGGCTCGGATGTATTTTATTCTTATATTGTTCAAAACGGCTGGTGGAAGATATTTATGGCGCAGAAAACCCAGGAAGGCTATTTTTCTAAAGCTTCGGAACTGAAAGATAAAATCCTTGGGGGGACCTTTCCTGAACAAATCCGGGAACGTTTTCGACTCATGCTCGAATACTTTGGCCAGTCGCCCATCATTGTCCGATCCAGCAGTCTTCTGGAGGATTCCTTCGGCAGCGCTTTTGCGGGCCGGTATGACAGTTTTTTTTGCGTCAACCAGACATCTCCGGAAAAACGGTATGAGATTTTCGAAGAATCAATCAAGCGCATCTTTGCCGGAACCATGAATGAGGATGCCCTGGCCTATCGCCTCCAACGCGGTCTCGACCAGATGGACGAACAGATGGCCATCATGGTTCAGAGGGTTTCGGGTGCGGAACATCAGGACTGTTTTTTTCCGGAACTTGCCGGAGTGGGCCTTTCCCACAATCCCTATGTCTGGAAAAAAAGCATGAATGCTGACGCCGGCATGCTGCGGTTGGTCTTGGGACTCGGGACCCGGGCTGTTAACCGGGTTGAATATGATTATCCACGCATTGTGGCAATGGATGACCCTACGACAAAACCTCTGGCCGGCATTCAGGATATTAAAAAATATTCACAGCATTATGTAGACTATCTGGACCTGACCGCCAATACGCTTGAAACCCTGTCTCTGTGGGAACTTGTCGGGAAAAAATCCGATATTCGTCTGGCAGCCTATGCAATCAAGGACAGTCAAGCCGCAAGCTATGGCGCCAAAACAGGTATGCTTCAGGAAGATCGATGGATTCTGACCTTTGATGATTTTTTGACAAACACTCCCTTTGTTCCCATCATGAGCCGGATGCTCAAAACCATTGAGAATGCCTACGGAGTACCCGTAGAGATTGAATTTACAGTCAACCACAACCCCGCGGATGAAATTCAGATCAATCTTCTGCAATGCCGGCCGTTTAAAATCATCCGAAACACTCTCCACATCGACGTCCCTGAAACCATAAACCCTGAAAAAATATTTATTCGAGCCAAGGGCCATTTCATGGGAGGAAATGTCTCTTTGCCCATTGCCTGCATTATCTGGGTGGACCCGCAAAATTATGCAACAGCTTCTCTGTCGGAGAAATACAGCGTGGCTCGACTGATCGGCAAACTCAATAAGAAAATTGCGGACCCCAGGAACAATCCCACAATGCTCATGGGACCGGGAAGGTGGGGGACGCAAACCCCGGCCATGGGGGTCCCCGTGACCTTCTCGGAAATCAATCGCATGACAGCCCTTGCGGAAATCAGCTACCAGGCAGGCAGTATGGTGCCGGATCTATCCTTTGGCACTCATTTTTTTCATGATCTTACGGAAACGGGAATTTTCTATGCAGCGGTCTATCCGGAAAACACCGATGAGGCATTCCATCCGGAATGGCTTTCATCCCTGCCCAATACCCTTGACCGGATTTCTCCCATGGAAGAGCGGTTTGCCCCGATGGTGAAAGTCTTTGATCTGAAAAATCGTGAATTAATTGTTCAATCTGATGTGGTAACCCAGGAGCTGGTATGTTACAGACGGTAATTCATCACCGGCAAACGAGCAAAGGATAAAAAGGAAGGTGTTATTATTTTGAGTTTTTTAGAAACCCTGTTTACCCTTAGGGCCAAATTGGTTATTCTGTTTCTAATTCTCGTCCTTGCTCCTCTGGCCACCATAGGCATTTTTTCGATCATGACCACGGAATCGCTCGTCGGTAACCTGGTAATGCGCCAGCTTGAAAATGTTGCGGCCGACAAAGTCATCATCCTGGACCGATGGCTGGAAGAACGCAAAAAAGACCTACAGGTGGTTGCGGGAACATCACTGGTTCAATCCATGGATCCGTCGGTGATTAAGCCCTATCTTGAACTGGTTCAAACCCATTATGAAGTGTACGACACGCTCACCGTTGTTTCCGCTGAAAATAAAATAATCTTCAGCACCCAGTCCCCGGTTTCATCCGTGGCGCATTGCCCTCCGGTCTCAGGCGCCGGCGACCCCCTGATCATTTCTTCCATCACCTATTTACCCAGGCAAAGAGAATCCACCTTCCGGATTGCCGTCCCAATTTTCAACAACGGCGCCCTTGTGGGAAGAGTTATAGGCACTGTGGGCACCCATAAAATTATCACGATCATTTTGCAGGTTTCGTTGGGGCAAACCGGTGAATGTTATCTGGTAGACAATAACGGAACCTTTCTTGCCCACAAAGAACCCCGGCGCATATTGACGGAAAACATCTCCCAGTCTGAAAGCTTCAAAAATATTTTCGGCGGCAGGGACAGGGAAAAAATTTATCTAGACTATCGAAATGTTGAAGTTCTGGGCGCCTCCAGGAAAGTCGGGGATACGGATTGGTATCTTGTGGTGGAGCAGGACCGTGAGGAAGCCTTTGGAAGCATGAACATCCTGAAAGATCATGTTTATTTCACAATCTTTCTGTCCATCGGCAGCGCATTGATTCTGGTCTGGGTGATTTCTTATCATATTGTAAGGCCGGTGCGCAATCTCAGCAGATCGGCCCGTACGCTTGCCATGGCCAATTTTAATTCGGAAATGATCCAGACCAGCCGCCGGGACGAAATCGGCGTCCTGTGCAGAGCTTTTGTGGACATGGCCCAAAAGATTCAACAGCGGCACGACTTCCTGGAAGAAAAATTCAATTTAAAGGCGGCTGAACTCAAAGAAGTTGATCATACATTAAGCCAGTTCAAACTCATTGCTGAACGTTCGGAAAAATTTGCTACAATAGGTCGCCTGGGAGCGGCGGTAGCTCATGAGATAAGGACGCCGATAACCTCGCTTAAACTGTTTCTGGAATCCATCCAGGATGAAATTGAAATTTCACGGGAATATGTAGAGGATTTTATGGTGGCAATGGATCAAATTTCAAGGATTGAAAGAGCGATCAACCGATTGCTGGAGTATACAAAACCAAAGGAACTGGATTTTTCTCAACTTTATATTGACCACCTGATTGCCGGTATCGTGTCTTTGATACGACCCTTGGCCAACAAACAGGAATGTGAAATCAAAGTCCGTGTAGATGCGGATTTGCCGCCGATGGATGCAGATAAAAAATTACTGGAAGAGGCAATCATCAATCTTTTTATCAATTCTTTGGAAGCCATGCCGAAGAAAGGCGGGATTCAAGTGACTGCCCGAATGGGTGCATTGGGTTCCGGAAAAAATAAGGTCGCTTGTATCCGGATCGATATTTCCGATTCGGGTCCTGGAATTTTGCAGGAAGACATTAATTCTATTTTTGAGCCGTTTTTTACAACAAAATCTTCAGGCACGGGTCTTGGGCTGCCAATGGTTTTAAACACGGTCAAAAGACACCATGGAGAAATCCGTGTAAAAAACCGGGAAAACTGCGGCGCTGTGGTCTCGCTTTTTCTCCCGGTCAAACCGGAATAAAATGATGCTTATTGAAAAGATATTACTTATTGACGACGACGAAGGATTGACCCATTTTCTAAGCCGCTTTTTTAACAGGAAAGGGTACGAGGTTACCAGCTGTCTTAACGGTAAAGACGCTATCCGAATCATTGCTAATGACGGCTTTGATCTAATTATGCTCGATTATAAAATGCCGGGGCTCAATGGACTGGAGACCTTGGAAAAAATTAAGAAAGCACAGGTAAAGACTCCGATTATTATCATGACCGCCTATGGCGATACCGATACCGCCATCGAAGCCATGAAGCGAGGCGCCTATGAATATCTGAACAAGCCTTTTGAAAGAAAGGAACTCAGCCGCATTGTCAGCGAAGCCTTGGAATTAAACCGCCGGATGAAGGAAGTCGTTTGTCTTGAGAATTCGCTATCGCCCATGGCAGCCCCCCCCCAAAAAAGGGACCTTGACAATGATCGGCCGCAGTAAACCCATGCAAGATGTTTATAAAACCATCGGCCAGATTGCTGAAAAGGATGTAGCGGTTTTACTTTGCGGCGAAAGCGGCACCGGCAAGGAACTGGCGGCAAAAGCCATTTATCATCACAGCCGAAGAAAGCAAGGCCTTTTTCTTGCTGTTAATTGTGCCGCTATACCGGAACAGCTTTTTGAAAGCGAACTGTTCGGCTATGAGCCCGGCGCCTTTACCAATGCCCATATGACAAAAATCGGTAAAATTGAGCGATGCAATGGCGGCACGCTTTTTCTGGATGAAATCGGGGACATGTCGATGGCCATGCAGGCAAAATTGCTCCGTGTTCTGCAGGAAGGCGAATTCGAAAGACTCGGCGGCAGAAAAACCATAAAAGTGGATGCCCGAATTATTGCCGCAACCAACAAAGATCTTCCTTTGGCCATCCGGAAAGGTCATTTCAGAGAAGACCTTTACTGGCGGTTGAAGGTCATCACCATTGATCTTCCGCCCCTGAGAAAAAGAGAGGGAGACCTCAAGGAATTAACAGACTATTTCATCGCCCGATTCGGGCTGGAATACAACAAACCCATCCGGCATGTCTCTGAAGGCGTTTTAAAAAAACTTAGCGCCTATTCCTGGCCTGGAAATGTTCGGGAAATGGAAAACTGTATCCGTCGAGCAGTCATTCTCTGTGCCGGGGACCTGATCACGGAAGAACATGTTGAAGTGCTGGAAGAACATGATGAGAAGAATGCTCAGTCTGTAAGCCATGAACAGGTGATGAACCGGCTGAAAGAAAAAGTGCAATCCATTCTGCCGGACATAATGCAACTTCAACATCAGGGCATTTATGCCAATATTATTGAAACCGTTGAAAAAACCATTATCTCCAGAGTTCTTGAAGAGTGCGGAAACAATCAGGTCAAGGCCGCTGCGATGCTGGGTATCAGCCGGAATACCCTCAGGCACCGGATAAAAAAATACAATGCGCATCAAGAGATTAAACATTGAAAGCAAAACAATTTTGAGTTGCAACGGGTCTTGCCGAGATAGCAGGAAATATCTACCGCCGGCGCGGAAATCAACTGCAATGCAGTCTTCATATTTTTTCTAATGTTGCGGATGGCGGCTCCAGCTTGGCCTTTGGACGAAACGAGGTTTTCGTTCAGACGCTAATTTACCGAGCCGGTTTTTCGATAGGCATTGCGAATCATGGCCCTGATCAGCCGGAGGTAATAATAGCCTTTTTCCCGGGTCCGCCAATATCCCTCGGCCCCTCGGGTAAACCCCAGGGTGAGTGAGTAATACAGGGATAAGATCCCCTCATTGCCGCCGTAGTAGGTTTTCCCCTTACCCACAAACCCGGCAAAATGAGCATCGCTTCCCCCGGTAACAGCCACGCTGATGTGCTGTTTTCGCATGGCGTCAATGGCGGCAATATTATATTTGACCCCGGATCCCGGCACCGCATTGGTACACTCGATGGCGTCAAAGGGGACGCTTTTAATCAAATCTCCGCACCCCAGCTGCACTCGGAGCAGCGTGTTCAACCATTTGGGCGAGTAGGGATGGTGGGCCACGGCAATGCCGCCTGCCTCATGAATGAGATCCACGGTTTCGGCGGCGCTGAGATCCCTTGGAATCTTCTTCATCACGAAAAGTGCGCCGATGTGCCCATCAAGGGAGGAGACTTCGGTTCCCGGAACCACCGCCAGGGGCAAACGCCGCTCATGGACCCGCCGCCGGGCCTCAAAGGCCCCCTCGATTTCATCATGATCGGTGATGGCGATGGCATCCAGTCCCACTTCCAGGGCTCGATCCAGCACCCTGTCGAGATCGTCGCCGTCAGACCACTGGGTGTGCATGTGCAGATCCGCCACATTCTGCAGTACAATCCGGTTTTTGTCCTTGATGCCTGAAAGGCGAAGCCGGGACAAATAGTATCTCTCATAATTGGTGGGGAGCCAGGCTGCCAGGCCTGCCACCCGTTTCAGGTCTTCAACCGCATGATGTTCATACTGTTGAAGCGCTTCGAAATCGGCTTCATATTGCTTCAGATCAAAATCAATCTTTTCCATTGAAACACCTCACTTTAAAAAACAATTTCATGACATCATAGTGGCTCGCTTTAGAACCCTCAAGGGCAAAATTTTTTGTTGGATTGCGACAGGGCATGTTCTGCATCTTGACACTGAGTTCTCAGTCTTCTAAACTGACGCCGTTATTTTTTTAAAATCACTGAAGTCATATCTGGATCAAGCTGACAAGAGTTGAAATGAAGGAGAACCGTGAAAGGAAAAAAAGTTCTGGTAGGGGTTACCGGCGGCATCGCCGCCTATAAAGCAGCGGAGCTGGTACGGCTCCTCATCAAAGCGGATCTTCAGGTGGAAGTGGCCATGACACAGAGCGCCGCCTGGTTTGTGACGCCGCTCACCTTTGAGACCCTTTCCGGGAACAAGGTGATCGCCGGCATGTTTGATCGGGAAGACATGGCCATGGACCATATTCGATGCGGCCAGGATTCGGATCTTGTCATCATCGCGCCTGCCACTGCCAACATCATCGGAAAAATCGCCCACGGCATCGGCGATGATTTTCTGTCCACCTGCATGCTGGCCGCAACCGCAAAAATCCTGATCTGCCCTGCCATGAACGATCGCATGTTTATGAACCCGGCGGTCCAGGATAACCTGAACCTACTCCAAAAACGGGGCTTTTTCATTATGCCCCCCGGCAGCGGCGAACTGGCCTGCGGCAGCAACGGACCCGGGCGGTTACCAGACCCCGCCGATATCCTGGAACAGGCCCTGATTCTGCTCTCGCAACAAGACCTCAAGGGTTTCAAAATTCTGGTAACGGCCGGTCCCACCACGGAATTTATCGACCCGGTGCGATACATCACCAACCGATCGTCGGGAAAAATGGGCTACGCCCTGGCCCGAGCCGCCGTTAGAAGGGGCGCCGAAGTGGTTCTCGTGAGCGGCCCCACAGCCCTGAAACCGCCGCCCGGGATCATTTTTTGTCCCGTCAACACCGCTTACGATATGCAGCAAGCTGTTTTTGACCATCGAAAGGGTTGCCACATCATCATCAAGGCCGCCGCCGTGTCGGATTACCGGCCCAGGGACAAAGCGGAACAGAAGATCAAAAAGGGGGCGAATGCCCTTTCCCTGGAACTGGTTAAAAATCCGGACATCCTGGCGCTTCTGGGAGAAACCAAAAAGGACCATCCCTGCATACTGGTGGGTTTTGCGGCGGAAACGGAGGATCTCCTAAAAAACGCGCAAAAAAAGATAACGGCCAAAAACCTGGATATGATTGTGGCAAACGATGTCTCCAGGAAGGACGCAGGGTTTCAAACCGACACCAATGCGGTCAAAATCATCTACGCCGACGGTCGGGTGGAAGATTCCCCGCTCATGGGAAAAATAGAGGTGGCGTATTTGATTCTGGACCGGGCCAAGGCGCTGAAGAGTGAAGAATGAAGAGTGAAGAGTGAAGAGTGAATGGCGGCCTACTTTTCACTTTTCACTAAGAGAAAAAGGATGAACGGTCTTGAACGATTTAAAGGAACTTAAAGAGATCTTTTTTCAAACAAGGCAGTTGATGACGGCCTACCAGGAAATGGGGCTGGAACCGCCCATGCTGCCAAAGAACGCCCTTGACTTCCCCGACAGGGAAAGCCCCTCCCCACCCTCGGCACATCCAAAGCCCAAAAGAGAAGCACCCCTGGAAGTCCCTGAAAAGAAGCTGTTTCCGCCTCGTTTCGAATCATTGGAAACCCTCAGAACCCATATAGGCGACTGCCGACGATGCGATCTCCACAAGGATCGGAACCACCTGGTTTTCGGAGAAGGCGATCCCAACGCAAAACTTGTCTTTGTCGGCGAAGGACCGGGGTTCGATGAAGATCGCGAGGGAAGACCATTTGTGGGGAAATCAGGGAAACTGCTGACCCGAATTATCGAGAATGGCATGGGGCTTACCCGGGATGCGGTTTATATTTGCAACGTGGTCAAGTGTCGCCCTCCCGGCAATCGAGACCCGAATCCCGATGAAATCAAAATATGCCTCCCCTTCCTGAAAAGCCAGCTCGATATCATAAAGCCCCGGGTCATCTGCTGCCTGGGCCGGGTGGCCTGTCAGGCCCTTTTTGGAACCGATTTTAAAATCACCAAGGGAAGGGGGAAATGGCAGACCTACGAAGGCATTCCCCTCATGCCCACTTTTCATCCAGCCTATCTGCTGAGAAACGCCTCGGCAAAACGCCCGGTCTGGGAAGATGTTCAAAAGATCATGCAAAAACTGGGGCTGGAGGTAAGTCGCAATGGCTAGGCTATCCAAATCAATGCTTTGCCTGTTCTCATTTTTCTGTTTTTCAGTCCCTTTACTTCTCTTGCCGACACCCGCCGATTCAGCTCCAACGGAGATTCTTATCATAGAACTGGAAGGCCCCATTAATCCCGGAACCGCCAACTATGTGGTCAGGGGCCTGGAAAATGCCGTTAATATGGGGGCGTCTCTCGCCGTCATCCGGCTGGACACCCCGGGCGGACTGGCCTCCTCCATGAGAACCATGGTCAAAGCCATATTGAACTCACCCGTGCCCGTGGTAGTTTATGTGGGACCACGCGGGGCCGGGGCAGCGTCCGCCGGCGTGATGGTGACCGTGGCGGGGCATGTGGCCGCCATGGCCAAAGGCACCAACATCGGCGCCGCACACCCGGTGAATGCCGACGGCAAGGACATCGGGGGAACCATGAACGAAAAGGTGGTCAACGACATGGCCTCCTACTCACGGGGGATCGCGGAGCAAAAGGGAAGAAACGGCCAGTGGGTGGAAAAAGCCATCCGAGAAAGCGTATCTATTACCGCCGAGGAAGCCCTTGAGAAAAAAGTGGTGGATCTGGTGGTGGAAAACATTGACGATCTTCTGAAATCTCTTGATGGCCGGGTCATTGACATGCCTTTCGGAAAAATCACCCTCAAAACCGCAAACCTCAAAAAAGTCCATTACAAGCCGGACCTTCGGGACAAAATACTCAAAATCATCAGCGACCCCAATATTGCCTACATTTTCATGATGATCGGCCTGGCCGGACTCTATTTTGAACTGTCCCATCCGGGGGCGATCTTTCCGGGGGTCGTCGGCGCCATATCCTTGATCCTGGCCTTCTTCTCTTTCCAAACCCTTCCCGTGAACTATGCGGGGGTTGTGCTGATTTTTCTGGCCATCATCTTTTTCATTGCCGAAGTCAAAGTGGCAAGTTATGGTATTCTATCTATCGGGGGCCTGATCTCCCTGACCCTGGGGTCCCTGATGCTCTTTAGAGACATGCGGGTTTCCCTTAAACTCATGATGCCGACAATTCTCTTGGTGGGTGGTTTTTTTGTCATAGTGGCGGGCATTGCCTTTCGAGCCCTTCGCGGAAAGCCCATGGGAGGGGTGGATGGTCTCATGGGGGAAATCGGCGTGGTCAGGGAAGCGATCGCACCCGAAGGGCTGATTTTTGTGCATGGCGAATACTGGCGCGCCTTTTCCAATGAAAAATTTGAACCTGAAGAGAGAGTGGAAGTGGTCGGCATAGAGGGTCTGCTCCTAAAGGTGAGAAAAGCCCCGAACCGGAACCCTTAACCTTTTTAGGAGGAAAATCATGTTCTATATTGTGGCAGTGGTCTTTATTGGATTCTTTCTGGCATCCGCCATCAGGATTTTAAAGGAATATGAACGCGGCGTAATTTTTCGGCTCGGTCGCTTGATTAAAACCAAAGGCCCCGGCCTTATTATCCTGATTCCCGTTATCGATAAGATGGTCAAGGTCAGTTTAAGGCTCGTGGCCATGGACGTGCCGAGCCAGGACGTCATCACCCGGGACAATGTCTCCGTCAAAGTCAATGCCGTGATCTACTTCCGGGTCATGGATCCCAACAACGCCACCGTTGAAGTGGAAAACTATCTCTTCGCCACGTCCCAACTGGCGCAAACCACTTTAAGAAGCGTATGCGGCCAGGTGGAATTGGATGAACTCCTGGCGGAACGGGACAAAATCAACACCCGCCTTCAGAATATTCTGGATAAACACACGGATCCCTGGGGCATCAAGGTGTCCACCGTGGAGGTCAAACACATTGATCTTCCGCAGGAAATGCAGCGGGCCATGGCCAGACAGGCGGAAGCGGAGCGTGAACGACGGGCCAAGATTATCAACGCGGAAGGGGAATACCAGGCCGCCAACAAGCTGGCGGATGCCGCGGCTATTATTCAGAAACACCCTGAAGCCCTTCAGTTGAGGTACCTGCAAACCATGAGAGAAATGTCGTCTGAAGGGAATTCCACTACCTTTTTCCCTCTCCCCATCGATCTTTTGGCGCCGTTTCTCAAGAAAGGGTAGGAAAAAAGCGGTGGCCTATTGCATTTTTCAGACCGTTTGTGATATTAAGGATACTTCATTCAGGTAAAAAAAATGGCTCACCAGATCATATAAACCAGGAGAACAAAGAAAATGGCAGAAGAGATTAAAGAAGAAACCAAACCAGCAGTACCCGAATTCAAGAAACCCCTGAACAAAATGACGGTAGTGGAATTAAAGGAAGTGGCCATGGAAATTCCCGGCGCCGTCGGGGTGACCGCCATGGAGAAAGCCGATCTGCTTTCCAGCATCAGAGAATACTACGGCATTGAAGAAGAGGTGGTTGAACCAAAGAGAAAAGTGAAAATAACCAAGCCTAAGTTGAGCCTTAAAGAGCTGAAAGGCAAGATCATCAACCTGAAAGGAAAAAAAGGAGAGGTCCGGGGAGCAGGCGACCCCAAAGCGGTCAACATTTTGCGTCGCAGGATCAATCGACTGAAAAAATTGACCCGAAAGGCCGCCATCGCCTGATGTTCAGCTTCAATAAGCAGGTATCGGGGGTTTTCGGGTCTTCTGCCTGCTTTTGTTGTTTCGAGGTAAACCCTCATGACAAGAGGATTTGCCACCCCCGCGGATGAAAATAATATCTACCGCTTTTAAGCTAACGGCTAATAGCTAACTGCTAACGGCTGTATTTTCATGGTAAAACATTGTCTAAAACCGTGGCAATCGTTCCGGCGGCAGGCGCAGGCGTTCGAATGGGCGGAAATCGCGCCAAGCAATTCCTTCATCTGGAAGACCGGCCCATTCTGGCGGTAACCCTTGGCGCACTGCAGAACTGCACAATGGTGGATGCCATTATTTTGGTTGTCCCCTTAAAAGATGTGGATTACTGCCGAAAAGAGATTGTCGAAAAATTCGGCATTTTTAAAGTCGTGAAAGTGGTGCCCGGGGGCAAACTGAGGCAGGACTCGGTTCGCTTGGGTCTCGAAGCCGTAAACGGCGGGCATGATCTCGTTCTGATTCACGATGGGGTTCGTCCCATAATCGAACCGGACCTGGTGGAAATGGTTATCCAAACCGCCATCAAACACCGCGCCGCCATCGCCGCCCTTCCCGCCAAGGAAACCGTCAAGGAAGTGAACT
Organism: Desulfatiglandales bacterium; assembly: GCA_963662465.1. Classification (GTDB taxonomy): domain Bacteria; phylum Desulfobacterota; class DSM-4660; order Desulfatiglandales; family Desulfatiglandaceae; genus NaphS2. The sequence goes on along the minus strand of OY759599.1, from coordinate 3,760,510 downwards.
ACCGCCAGGTGACCACCACCTATGACAGAACAAAGGTATGGATGGTTCAAACGCCTCAGGCCTTCTATTATGAAGATATCCTTAAAGCTCACCGGGAAGCCCTGGCTCAAGGGTTGACGGACGCCACCGATGACGCCCATCTCATCGAAAAACTGGGCATACCGGTCAGGGTGGTGAAAGGGTCGGAAGATAACATCAAGGTGACCACTCCCCATGACCTGGCGCTGGCCCAATTTCTGTTAAAATTAAAACATCCTTTGGTGAAATGACCGTGGACATCAGAATCGGCACACGGGGCAGCAAACTGGCCCTTGTACAAAGTGAATGGATCAAGGAACAATTGGAGAGGCGGCATTCCGGCATCCGCGTTGATCTGGTAAAGATTAAAACAACGGGGGATAAGATCCTTGATGTCCCGCTGAGCAAAGTCGGCGGCAAAGGCCTCTTCGTCAAAGAGATTGAAGAGGCGCTCCTGGAAAAAACAGTCGATGTGGCGGTTCACAGCATGAAAGACGTACCCGCGCAATTACCGGAGCGTCTGGTGCTTTCCACATTTCCCCTGCGGGAAGACCCATCGGATGCGCTGATTTCCCAAGGACAAAAACCGCTGGATCAATTGCCGGAAGGCGCTCGTGTGGGGACCAGCAGCCTCAGAAGAGGAGCGCAGTTGCTTCATTTTCGCCCGGATCTGACGCTGGTATCCTTGCGAGGGAATGTGGATACGCGGCTTAACAAACTGCAATCAGGGGATATCCAGTCCATCATACTGGCAACTGCCGGTCTCAACCGTCTAGGACTTTCCCATCTAATCACCCAGGCCATCCCCTTTCACCAGGTACTGCCGGCCGTCGGTCAGGGGGCGCTGGGGCTTGAAGTGAGGCGAGAGGATCGGAAGACCATAGGTCTGCTCGATTTTTTAAACCATGCGGATACTCAAACCGAGGTTATCGCTGAAAGGGCTTTTCTGAAAACCCTTGAAGGCGGGTGTCAGGCGCCCATCGCCGGTTTCGCTCGAATCAAAGGGGATGCCCTTTTCATTGAAGGTCTGGTGGCGGAGCTGGACGGGTCAAAAATTTTCAAGGAAACCGTGACCGGCAAGCGGGACCAGGCCGAAGAAATGGGAATACGCCTGGCCCAAAAACTCCTGTCCACGGGCGCGGGCGATGTTCTGAAACGTTTGTATAGTGCCTGAACGAAAACCCCGTTCAGGCACGGTTTTAAGTTTTAGGTTTTAAGTTCTTGAGTTTTCGAAAATTGGTTTGCGCAAAACTTAGATAATTGGCATAAAAATTGCTAGAAACTTTATTCGCTTTGTCATTTCAGATAGTTGACGCAGGTAAAAAATTTTTATTGTTAAACACTTAGCATGCAGATCGAATTTTTCGTGTTTTCGAAAATAAAAAACACCAGTGTGAAAATCACAAGAAGAATTTAGATCATCGAATTGAAAAATCGTAAGCCATTGATTTTTGTTGTAAATTACTGTCTCAGTATGTTTTATGCCAACGTTGGCGATTTGGAAAGAATTATTTTTCGAAAACTCAAGTAAATACAAGGTTCCTGTTTCCTTATTCTTGTTGAAAATGATTTATAATGGAGACATATGATGGGGAAACCAAAACAAGTAAGCGTTACGCGAAGATTGGTATTGAGTTTTGCTGCATTGATTACCATATTCTTAGTTTTTGGTCTGTTTACCCTATATGAAATCCGTACCCTCACCCACCTGACCAGCACAATCTATAATCATCCGTTGGTCGTATCAAATGCTGCCCTTCAATCGAATGCGTCCATTGCGAAAATACATCGTAACATGAAGGATGTCGTACTTTTCAAGGCATTATCAAAAATTCAACCATCCATTGATGCAGTGAATGAAGAAGAAAAATCTGAATACCATTGGACAATTAATTCATAATCAGCCAATCTTTCAAGCCTATATTGATCACAATTATTTTAAATTGCTGAATGTTTTGGTCAAATCGAGGATAGCGGATTTAGAGATTTCAATTTGCTGGGGCATGCAAAGGCAAATGGAAAATGAATATTCGTTGGCTTGCGCGGTTCACAATTTTAAGAAGATTGTAAAAGCTGTAATAAATGGAAATCTATGCTTTAAAACGGGGGAATTAGCCTTAACGGTTGCCTAATGGGAGCTATGAAGAATATCCATTACATGTGTCGGTTCCTTTTCTCTTGACCCACAAAACGATTTTTTTCTATTCTCATCGCTGGAAAAAGCAATGCCTTATTACCTCATCAATTATCAACTCCCTAAGGGGTTCGAATGTTTTCATGGCAATAGAAATAGGTCAATCCCTGATACGCGTCGATGCCCATCAAAAAGTTCGGGGACAAGAAAAATACACGGCCGATCTGTTTCAATCCGACATGCTCTGGGCCGGCGTAAAGCGGGCCCATGTGCCTTGCGCCAGGCTGCTTTCAGTTGAGACCAAAACCGCCAAAGCCCTTTTGGGAACAGTCGCTGTTTTGACGGCCCAGGATGTACCGGGAAGCAATCGGCAGGGAATCACACACAAAGATCAACCGGTTCTTGTTGAGGATCGCATTCATCGCACAGGTGACCCCGTGGCCCTTGTGGTGGCCAAAGACAAGTCGGGCCTTAAAGAGGCATTGGACCATATTTCCTTTACCATCGATCAACTGCCGGGCGTTTTTGATCCCTTGGATGCACTTGAACCCCATGCCCCTCTGGTCCATCCGGAACACGAAGGGGGCAATTTGCTGGTGGGGTTGAATCATGAAACCGGAAAAGGAAGCAGGGCCTTTGTCGACTGCAAGGCCGTGGTGACAGGCGAGTTCAGGGTCCCTTGCCAGGAACACGCCTATCTGGAAACCGAAGCCGGTTTTGCCCGTCTGGAGCCGGATGGTCAGTTGGTCATGACCGTCGCCACCCAGGCGCCCTTTCGGGATCGCCTGGAAGTGGCTCAGGCTCTGGGTCTTGATCCCCTGCGGATCAGAATCAAAACGCCCGCCATGGGAGGCGGTTTCGGCGGCAAGGATGGCGCTTCCGTTCAGTGCCTATTGGCTCTGGCCGCTCTGAATACCCGTGGCCGACCGGTCATGATGATCTGGGATCGCAAGGAGAGTTTCACTGCCAGTACCAAGCGCCTTGGCGGAAGGCTGAAATACCGTTTGGGAGCGGACGACCAGGGAAGGCTTTTGGCCCTTGAATGCGATATTCATATGGACAACGGGGCCTATGCCAACCTGGGCGCCGAGGTGCTCAGTCAATGCCTGGAGAGTGCCGGAGGGCCCTATCGCATACCCAATGTGAGTCTTCATGCCCGAACCGTTTACACCAACAACCCCGTTTCGGGCCCTTTCAGAGGATTCGGGGTGCCCCAGGCCGCTTTTGCCATGGAGCAGATGATGGATATTCTGGCTCACCGCCTTCATATGGATCCTTTGTATCTCAGGCGGATGAATGCGCTTGAGCGGGGGGATGAAAACAGTTTGGGTCTAACCCTGCAGACGTCAACCGGCATCGGCATGTGTATTGAAGAACTGGCGGATCATCCCCTGTGGCAGACGGCTGAAGCCTGGAAAAAAAAAGCGCCGCCTTTTCGAAAAAGGGGTAAAGGGCTGGCCTGTATTCTTCATTCCGTGGGCTTTGGACCCCAGGTGCCGGACTATGCCACCGCCAAAATCAGATTGACCCGGGAGGGCAGGTTCCGGGTCTATTCCGGCATTGTGGATATGGGGCAAGGCAATGCCCCCACCTATCTGCAGATTGCAGGCGAGCGCCTTAACCAAAGAATAGCTGATCTGGAGTTGGTTTTGCCCGATACCGGTCGAACCCTTCCCTCCGGTTCAGCCTCGGCCAGCCGTACCACGTATATTTTCGGCAATGCACTGATCAAGGCGGCCGAAAACCTGAATAAAGCCTTGCTGGAACGAGCCGCTGCTTTCCTGAATGCGGATGATCATTTAACCCATTTTGTTTTGTTGCCGGGGGCGATCCGCCATCTGCCCACCGGGAACCGTATTCCCTTGACCCGCTTAGCGGGTTACATGGCCCGGTCGGAGCGTACGGCCACCGGATATTTCAGGGCCCCCACCGCGCCGGATGTATCGAGGGCCCAATTCAGGATGTCGGGTTTGGGCATGGGACATGGGCTCTTTTCCTACGGCGCGCATATGGCCCTGGTGGAGGTGGATGAAATCACGGGCCGGGTGCAGGTTGCCAAATACCTGGCCGTCTCAGACTGCGGAAGAGTGATCAACCCCCATATTTTTGAACAACAAGTGCAGGGCGGCATTGTTCAGGGGTTGGGTTATGGGCTCCTAGAAGATTTTAAAGTGCGTGACGGTCATATTGAGACAGAGGATTTTGCCACTTATATCCTGCCCACCAGTTTGGATGTGCCGGAGATGATCTCCATTGCAATTCAGACCCATGAATCGAGCGGCCCTTATGGTTTGAAAGGCGTGGGCGAGCTCCCCATCTGCGGGCCTTTGCCCGCCGTGGCCAACGGTGTGGCCGATGCCCTGGGCGTGCGTGTGTACAGGGCGCCGCTGACCGCTGAACGCGTGCTCGGGGCGTTGATGGAAAATCAGGGAAAGGACGAGCCTTGAAAATACGCTTTACGTTAAATGGTCATGAAAAGACCCTGAACATTCGGCCGGACAGACGGGCCATTGATCTGCTCCGGTATGACCTGGGCTGCACCGGTACGAAAGAATCCTGTGGAAGCGGCGAATGTGGTTCATGCAGCATTCTGGTCGATGGAGAACAAAAGCTTAGCTGCCTCATGCTGGCCGGCCAGCTCCACGGACGCCGGGTGGTTACCATAGAAGGTCTGGGGCAGGAAAAGACGCTTCACCCCCTGCAAAAAGCCTTTGAAGACAAGGGCGCGGTGCAATGCGGATTTTGCACGCCGGGAATGATTCTGGCCGCCCATGCATTTTTGGAAAAACATCCTTCACCCAATAAGCAAGAGATTAAACGGGCCATCTCGGGCAATATATGCCGTTGCACGGGGTATACAAAGATTGTTGATGCCATTCTTTCAGCATCCCTGCAACCGGACGGGGAAAGCAAGCAATGAATCATCTGGCGCTCCCCCAAAGCCTGGACGAAGTCTGGAGGCAATTGAAACAGATGCCCCGCGCCATGATCTATAACGGGGGGACGGATGTCCTGGCGGCCAAAAAAGGACAAAGCGGATTGCCTGATCTGATCTGCCTGGAAAGGGTTGCGGAACTTAAGGGCGTGATTCAGAAAGGCGACAGGATCGGCCTGGGCGCCGGATGCACCCATGCCCGGCTGTTGACGGAACCCCTGGTCAGGGACAAACTGCCCGTACTTGCCCAGGCCTTGTGGGTTCTGGGTTCGCCGCCTATTCGCAACATGGGCACCCTGGGCGGCAATATCTGTACCGCTTCTCCCGCGGGAGACACGCTGCCGCCCCTGTATGCGCTGGGCGCACGGTTGGAACTGGTGAGTGAAAAAGCGATCCGCCATATCCCCCTTTCCGAATTCATAACAGGTCCCGGCGCCACCACCCTGAGACGGGGTGAAATACTCAAGACGGTTTGGATCCAGGAACCGGAAAGGTACAACCTGCAATATTATGAAAAAGTAGGACAAAGAAACGTGCTAGCCATTTCGCTGGTCAGCCTGGCTGCCATGCTTCATCTGGACCGTCGGGGGATCATCAGAGCGGCGCGTCTGGCCTGGGGCAGTGTGGGTCCCACAATTCAGACCGTGCCCGGGGTGGAAGAGACCCTTGTGGGTCATCGTTTGGATCGCATAACGCTGGATGAAGCCGCTTGTTTGGTGAGCAGTATGATCAAGCCCATAACAGACCTGCGGGCAGGGGCCGAATACCGCCGCAGGGTGGCCGGCCGGCTTCTTTTGCGTCTGCTCGAACCCCGGTTTGCTCACAGAAAATCTAACGTTGAATACAATGGGTTATACGTCCGATAGTTTTTTTGCCGCATGACGCTTGTTTCATTGATATTTTGCGCCAGTGCTTTTTCGATATGAAATTGATTGCCGAACAGTGCCGCGACCTTTTGAAAATGAAGCTTTTTGGGATCAATGCGTTCCCCTGCCTTGGCTTCGATGAAAAACAAGTTCCCTTTCTTTTCTATAACAAAATCGATTTCAACGCCGTTTTGATCCCTGTAGAAAAACAGATTGTTTCCCGGGACCAGATGATGATTCTTGACCAGCTCCGTCATGACCAGGTTCTCCCATAAACTCCCTTTCAGAGGGTGGGCGTGCCAGTCCCCGCTGTTTTCGATTCCCAGCAGGTAACACAGCAGTCCATGATCGGCAAAATAAATTTTGGGAGACTTTATGAGCCGTTTTCCGATATTTGCGTAGTATGGATTCAACAGATATATCAATCCGCTGATTTCCAGCGCGTGGGTCCATTTTCTGATGGTGACATCCGATACCCCCACATCCAAAGACAGGCTCCTGTAATTTAAAAGCTGACCGCACCTGGCAGCGATCATTCTAATAAACCGTCTGAAATCGCTCAAGTTTTTTACATCGATAATTGTTTTCAGATCCCTTTCAACATAGGTTCGAATATAGCTTTCAAAAAAATCCGATATTTCAAGGGATGGATTTGACCAGAGTTCCGGGTAGCCCCCTTTCCACAAAAAATCATGGACAGGGTCAATTTTTTCATTTCTCAGTTCAGCGGCACTGAGCGTTTCAAGGTGGCAGATAGTGATTCTTCCGGCCAGGCTTTCACTGATATTTTCCATGAGTCCGAACTGTTGGCTGCCGGTCATGATCCATTTGCCGTAATTCCGCCGCTCTTTATCGATAACGATTTTCAGCTCCCGGAACAATTCGGGTACATATTGAATTTCGTCGAGAATCACCTGCTTCTCAAATTGGCTGAGAAAATGTTCCGGAGATTCCTTAGCGGCCGCCACCTGCCGCAAATAATCAAAGGTAATGTATTCCACGTCAGGAAACAGCCGTTGAAGCAAAGATGTCTTCCCGGTCTGTCTGGCCCCGGTTAACAGCAGGGCGGGCCTGGATGCCGTCATTTGAAGAATTCTATTTTTTAGCTGGCGTTTTACCCACATATCCTCTTCCTGTATTTATGATATTGCAAATCTTAACTTCGGATTTACTTAAAATCAAGCTTTAAATTGAGGTTTAGACGGAAACCCCGAAGCGATGTTCGCATGAAAATGTGCGTAATAATTCGTAAATGCATTTTTTACATTTGACCCCTGCAAGGCCATTATGTAGAATCCCGCTGTCCAAACAACGGTGGAAGGCCTGTTTGACATGGAACCGAAGAAAGCCGTATCTTGTTGAAAACGGATCGTCATAAACCTGCCCAAATTTTTTCGCCGACATGAAAACAGAAAAACAGAATCCAACCCGTCCCGGTTTCATGAACAAGGCGTTCTTTGCCTTAAATGGCATTCTCTTTTTGGCCTTTTGCAACATGGCCGTTTTCTTCCAGTTTTACACCTATCTGGGAACCCTGGATCTTGACCCACGATGGTTTGGCTTGATTATCGGCGTTTTTTCTTTTACGTCCCTTTTGGTGCGCCCGTTTATCGCGCCGATGTTCCATCCGGATAATGCTAGGCCCTACATGGCGCTGGGTGCGGCACTGATGATGGCGGCCCTTCTCGCCTATGGCTATTTTCAGAATTTTTCAGGTCTGCTGGCGGTCCGTGTGGTCCATGGCCTGGGGCATGTTTTTTTGGTCACGGCCCTGACCGCTCTTTTGATGGCCTATATCCCCAAAGAAAAAAGCAGCAGCGCTTTCGGTTTCGTAATGAACATAAACCTCCTGCCCTATGCCGTGCTCCCCCCACTGATGGGGTTTCTATCCGCCGAAATGGGCGGATTCCCAGGCGTGCTCAAGCTGGTTGCCCTTTGCATGCTGGCTGTTTTTCCCTTGTTACTGGTGGCCAAACCGCCGACCCGGGGCGCAAATCAGGAGGAAGGTCCTTTTGAAAGACTGAGTGCGCAAGGTCTGCGACGGAATTTAACCCAAAGACCCGTGGCGATTCTGCTGATGATCTATTTTCTGATTTACATGGGCTATGCGCCGGTTTTCTACTTTATTAAAACCTTCGCCGAAAGCAGAAGCCTGGCCCATGCGGGACTCTTCTTTACCGTTGTAACGGTGAGCATGGTCGGCACCCGGCTTTTGGCCTTGCCCTGGGCCGACAAAGTGGGGGCGCGTCATCTATTTGCCGCGGCCCTGGGGCTGCTCGCCGTCTCGCTTCTTTTATTGGGCCTGGTACACGGGCAAATCCCTTTTTTTTTATTGGCCATGGCTTTGGGCGCGGGCTGGGGCCTGACCTCCCCCCTGTGCAACGCCTTGATGTTTCAGAACAGCCCCCCGGCATTGCGCGGTCTCAACACCAATTATCTGATGGAGATGCAGCAGGCCGGTTTTTTTGCGGGCCCCTTCGTGGGCGGCGTGATTGTGGCGCACTGGGGGCTTGAGGTGTTGTTCGGCATTTGCGGCCTGTTGGCGTTTGTGGCGTTTGTTTTGGTCTTTTTGATGCCCAGGAGCGGAATGGACTATGGCAGTATTCCATCCCATGTGCCTTCCCAAAAGGACTGAATGAATTTCCGGTAGGGCAGAATATGGATACCATCTTCAGTCCCGCGGTGCCGGGTTTTCAGACAAACCACAATCAGGTGAAAAACCTTTGGGTATTCCCGGCGAAAGTGGCGGAGACCTCCCAAATCATTCTCGGTAACGCGTACTTTTGCTTTAACCTCCACGGCTACGGTACCAGGCCCCAGGATAAAATCGACCTCAATACCACTTGACAAGCGCCAGTAGGAAATATCGTAGTGCATCTGGGAGAACCGCAGAGTGCGAAGACGGTTCCTTGCGCCTGAATCAGATAATGAATTTCGTCAATGACAATCGTTTTTCCTTTGGGTAGCGCAGCCGCGATTTCGCGTAACAATGAGGGACGCTGCAAATACCGCATCAACTCATCGGTTTTCAGCAAGTCAATGCGGTGCCCTTTCGGATAAACAGACTTCAACAGGGTGGTTTTTCCGGTTTGCCTGGGTCCCCATAGGAAAAAACTTCGCCTGGGGTTGGCGGGGAACCACAATAGTCTTGTATACATAGCGCGTTTCTCCGAGGAAATACATGTAAATTGACATAGGCACCATTTTTCTGCATGAATACGGTTGTCTGTCAATGGATTTTTTGATAGAGATCTCGTCAAAACAATCCAACCCCAGAGCAACCCGTAAGGCCTGGTTCAGAACCTCAATTTTGCGTGGGCTGAGTGTGCCGATGAAATGAGTTAGAGCCGATTTGGGGATACTGATCAACTCATCACAATGGATACTGCTGTCATGTTTCAAACCATCGTCAACCCCAACGGGTACCTGGGTTGAAAGGCCGTCATGGGTGGAATAAACCGGCGCACAAACGGCGGTTGAAAAACGGGAGTCAAGCAGAACCTGGCGGCTCACAATCACAAACACCCTGTAAGCCTTCGGATCATGAGAAGATGCTTTGTACACCCGGTAGAGTTCCCCGCGCTTCATAAATCTACCTGATAGCGAAGAACTTCATCCGCTTCTTTGTTCAAAGCATCCGCCCGTTGATTAAGAATTTCAATGTCTTTACGATCACGCCTCCGCTTTTCCCCTGCGGCCAGGAATTCTCGAATCGCCTTTTCAATAAGGGCTGACCGGTTTCCGTATCCGTAGGACAGGCGATCGACTTCCTTCAGAATTTCTTCCGAAAGGGTGATGGATGTTTTCACTTTCATAACAAATCCTCCCTTCCAATACTCCATATGGAATACTAAAGTAGTATTTATTTAATACCATGTCAAGCCACGTTCCATCAGGGTGAATTTATTCTTCCGAATTATCCAAATAAAATATAAAAGTTGCGCTACATTATGAACAGAAACCCTCGGATGGTGTATATACTGTGACAGGCACCAAACCAATTCGGGGTTTAAATTCTTGAACGTTAAGCAAGTCCGCATTCAAATAGTCCGCCCGCTTGAAGAACAACGCTTTCAGCATCTGATGCAGTCGCATCATTATTTGGGCGCTCTTCCCAAGATCAGCGAAACCCTCTGGTATACAGCTAGACTAAATAGTGAGTGGATTGCGCTTGTCAGTTTTTCTGCTCCCGCTTTGAAATGTACACCAAGGGACAGCTGGATCGGATGGAATTTTCGCCATCAATACGATCGACTGAAACTGGTAACCAATAACAGTCGTTTTCTAATTTTGCCCGAATGGCATATTCCGAATCTCGCATCCCGTATCCTTTCATTATGCCGGAAGCGAATGCAGGCTGATTGGCAGGAGCGTTTCGGGCATCCGGTTGTACTCCTGGAAACCTTTGTGGACCCAAAGCAATTCCACGGAACCGTATATCGAGCGTCCAATTGGATATATGTTGGTAAAACAAAGGGTTTTCATCGAACTCGCCAAGGCTACAGCGATAAAGCGGATTCACCGAAAATGGTTTTTCTTAAACCATTGGTTTCCAATGTTCAAGCACTGTTATCCCGACCTGTTCTCAAAAAACCATATCTTACAGGAGGTTACAAAATCATGCTCAGTGCGGAACATATGAAATCTCTACCCGACTTTTTTGCTCAAATTCCCGACCCGCGTCGATCCCAGGGACGACGTCACAGGCTCTCCACTGTTCTGGCCATTGCCACCGCCGCAACACTGTGCGGAATGCGCGGTTATCTGGCGATATCCGATTGGGTAAATGGTCTTGGACAAAAAGCCCTTGAGCGTTTCCGTTGCCGATATGAAAATAAGCGCTATGTAGCTCCCAGTCAGTCTACTATCCGTGATGTTCTGGTTCGCGTTGACCCCACAGAACTCGACAAAGCTCTCCAGCGTTGGAATCTGCTTTACGGTGAACAGGACGAAAGCTTGGCCATCGATGGAAAAACCATGTGTAATGCCATCGATGAACAAGGTTATCAGACTCACATCATGAGTGCTGTCGGCCATCAAACTAAGACCTGTTACACCCAAAAAAAGTCGGTTCTCTCCCTGTAGAAGGCAAAGACGAACTCAAGCGAACCAATGAAATCAAAACGGCTGCCCCTTTACTGGACGCGATCGATATCGAAGGCAAAGTCATTTCAGCTGACGCACTGCTAACCCAAAGGACTTTTGCTAAATATTTGGTCGAGCAACGCAACGCCCATTACCATTTCATCGCCAAAAACAACCAGCCCACATTACTTCAAGACATTTCCCTGTATTTTGAGGGCTGCAACGATCCTGATTTCATACAACACGATGCTCCCGATCATGGTCGCATCGAAGTGCGCAAAATATGGACGACTACCGAACTTAACCTATACCTGGATTTCCCGTATGTCGGCCAGGCTTTTATGATCCAGAGAGAAGTTACAAACAAGAAAACCGGTAAATGCACAGTTGAGGTTGCTTACGGCATAACGAGTCAATCACCTGATCAGGCGAATCCCGAACGTGTACTTTCTATCAATCGCGGTCACTGGAGCATTGAAAACGAGTGCCATTACATCATCGACTGGAACTACGACGAAGATCGAAGCCGAATAAGAACCGGCAATGGTCCTGAAAACATGACCAGGCTGCGTAGATTCGCGGTGGGCGTCATTAAGGCGAAAGGTGTTCGCAGTGTAGCCCAGAAAATGCGCCAGCTCACGCAGAACGTAAGGGGTGTCTTCGACTATCTCAAGATGACCAAAAATTCAGTGCCCCAAGCGTGATACCTGTTAGAACAAATTTACCGTGCACGTTCCATATCTGGGGCATTGAATCTCCTTTCGGAATTGTCACTTTGGCTTGCATCGAAATTTGTGCTGTGATAAATTGCGTAGAATTTAATAATACATAATTGGGTACAAGATGTGGAAAGCTCAGGGGCGATAGTGTGAATTTTTAGTTCTGATGGTATGAAAGGAATATCACAAGTTTTTGAGGGTGCCCTTTTTTGCATATACTCTCAATTTATGTTGCGAGTTTGGTTATGTTGTGTGTATTTAATTCATTTAATTCATATTTAGAATTGAAATATCTATATAATTCTTATCATTCTGAGCGTGACTTTGCCTTACAAGCATGGTATATATTACACCAAGCTTGATTTTATGGTTTTTCTCATATTATTATTATGATTGATTTTAGAAGTTGCAAGCTGTCTGTTATGTCCTACCCCACGTCGAATTACCTTCCTTATAGGAGGTTTGCGATATGAGACTTTATGAAAGATGTAGGCCCGCTCGCTTGATCCAGTAACCCTCCCCGGAGCAGTTTAACCCCTGGATCAGAACACAGAAGTATGTTTAAAGGATTATTATTATGTTGCGAGTTCCTTCAAACCGTTTCTGGAAATTGGAGGTAAACTATCGGAATCTTTACCAAATCATCATTTCTCAAGCCAGATCCGAACTCCCTTATTATTTCGATAGGTTAGGCCAACACACAACATAACTCAATATATACCCAGAGCGACCGACCCTGAGAGATGCAATCAGTTTCAAAGTTCGGTCAAGCACGCTGATTTGATGATATCACAGTTTTTTTGGGCTTTACGATATTTTGGGTTTTGGTATAAAAATTGAGTCAAGGTAAGGCTGGTCTTCTCTAAAATCCGAGGCAATATTCTCGCCGAAGAATGTGAGGCTTACCAGGTCTCGATGGCTCAAAATAGTTGAGAATTTGGATTCTATCTCAGGGAATACTGCCTTTGGTCAACACCGGTACGGGTCATTCAGATACGTGGCTTATGATGAAAGAATAGAGCGTTTCAGCCATTATACATTTAGCGGGTCCCCCAAAAAATGTCGCACCGACTGGACTCAAAAAACCAACGTATTTTTTTGACATTTTTCCTTGTTACAGGAATTCTCATAAACATGTCGATAGTGAAGCATTGGGTGCCGAAAATAAACATATCGAGGGTGTTGCCTTGATATCAAAATATCAGGGCGTTAATGCCCTTATATTGACGACCTAAAGGTTTATCAGGGCAAAATAACTTGATAATCAATGGTTGGACAGACCCGCTGGACAGCGGGGGAACTAACGTCGTAACTCCCAGTAAATAAAGGAGGTTTCAGTGGAAGCGACGATTCAGAGCATCTTTCTTATAGGCTATGCCCTCTATGATCAGACCCATCTTCTTCCGGAACATATTCGTGAAGCGGCACACCGTCTGATGAGTTGCCGCACATCTGCTCTGGGGGGTCACGTGCAGGCGTGCCCGGACGGTCACTTCAAAAGGCACTGGTACAACTCGTGTAAACATCGCATGTGCCCCCTCTGCGCTTTTACCCAGGTGGAACGTTGGCTGGCAAAACAAAAGGCTCGCATCTTAAACACCGAACATTTCCATGTTATTTTCACCATCTCCGATGAATTGCACGACTTATGGCGGTTGAACCGCAAGCTTATGGGCAATCTGCTGTTCAAAAGCGCCACTGAAACCCTTTCCGAACTCCTTGGAGATCCGAAGCATTTGGGGGGCAAAGTCGGCATCATCGCCTCACTGCATACCTGGAGCCGAAAACTGGACTTTCATCCGCATCTGCATTGTCTGGTAACGGCCGGTGGGCTGATCGCCGGCGAGTGGATCGCTTCATCAAAAAAATTCCTTTTGCCCTTTGGCATCGTCCGGGCGGTATTTCGAGGCAAGTACCTCTACTATTTGAGAAAAGCCCTGGATCGGAACGAACTGGTTCTGCCCGAGGGTATGGGGCCTCAGCAGGCCCGGAACCTCTTCAATAAACTGGGCCGCCGCAAAAAATGGAACGTCAAGCTCAAAGAGACCTATTCATACGGTGAAGGCGTGTTGATTTACCTGGCGCGTTACTTGAGAGGCGGAGCAATTTCAAACAAACGCATCTACAGCATTGAAAACGGGAACGTGACCTTCAATTACGGTCGTGAGAAGGTAAAACTCATCTCCCTGCCGATTCAAACCTTTATCAGCCGCTATCTGCAACACGTCCCCCTAGCAAATACCGTGATGGTGCGTTCATACGAACTCTATCATCACAGCTCAAAAGAAGAACTGGCACTCTGCCGGGAAATACTGGGTCAACCGCCTCTTGAAAGTCTGGGATTCCTGGATTGGCAGAGTCTCTGGCAACAGCGAAGCGACGAGCGACCGGATTGTTGCCCTGTTTGCGGGAAACGCCTCATAACTCTGGAAATATTGACGCCGGTCAAAAAGTTAAGAGAGCTTCCGAGGTTCAATAAAGTCCAGGACATGATACACGCCCAAGCAGCATAGATTAAGCATGCGCAGTCGAAAGGTCTTTAGTCGAGTGAAAGGTTTTTGATGTCGAGGTGTTTGGTAAACTGCCTAATAACACGATATTTTGGCATTTTTAGCGGGACCATGCGATCAAAAAAAGAAATTTTATCATTTTTAACTGGCTTAGGCCGGAATGATGGGTCAAAAAGAAGTCATGCGGTAGCTGCAAAGATCGTTTAATCTCCATAGCGGCGATCCTGCTCCCATTAACCTATGTGCGTGTGACCCGCGGGTCTGTCCAACCAGCCGTTGAACAGGCAAACTGGTCATTGGAGCAAATTGAAATTGATTTTTCCGTATCACGCTTCCGGGTGGATTGGTCGCATATTTCTTTCTTGCCCGTTCGCCTGTTAACTAAAACGTTCGCGTGCATGGGTTCATGTAGTTTAGCTGGCCTTTTTTGACCTGAGCATTCTCTGACCCATCGGGCAGAACAAAACCAAGCGGGGGGCAACAATGTGCAGAAAACTCATGAGATCATTCTTGATAAGCAAGAGTTACAAGAATCGCTTAGAGTGGATCTTGATGTCCATCATTTTTCTCCTTTTCTCTTCAACATCTTTTTGCACAAACGTTATGGCAGCTGGAAGCGATAAATGTGATGGATTCACCAGCACCGGAAATGTGTATGATTGTTGCCCTAATGGTGAACACGAGGATGGCAACTGCACATGGTGGGCTTGGAAAATGATGTCTGATCGCTGGGGCTACCAGGCTGCAAGTTGGGGAAATGCTGGCACGGGATGGCTGGCGGCTGCAAAACAAGCAGGCTTTACCACGGGAACTCCAGAGGATGGAGCACGTGAAGGTTGTATTTTCGTTTCTTCTGAGGGTTCAGGACATGTTGGGTATGTCTTTCGGATTGAAGAAAACACGGTTTATTCAACTGAAATGAATTGTAGCGCAGCATACCCATATCAGTTCACAAGCGAAACGGACGATTATAAAACCAGACCCGTGGACGATCCTGATTTTCTTGGTTTTATTTACCGTCAAGAACCTCATATCCAATACTGGTATGATGCTTTTGACGGTTTGAGCTTAGACAGCAAGAAATGGAATACGGACATCGCTACAGCTTCCAAACGGTGGTGTACTGCGGCTTACCCAAATCATTCAAGTGCCATTGGGAATTGGGTAAATGTAGAGAGCGAGACTTGTTACGGGCATACCGGAGAATCGCCGTATGGTCAAGTTATCGTGAAAAATGGGCTGGCAAGTTTTAGCTCCGGATATTCTGATACTTTTCCATATGTTTGGGCTGGTCCTCCTAGCCGACAAACCCCATTTCCAGAAAGTGGCGACTTCATTCTGGAAGTAAGGATGAGATTCGATTCTCTTGGAGGCTGCAATGGAGAAGGAATGATTGTTTTTTATAATCCCAATACCGATACTTCAGGTAATAATCCCTGGATACCAGAGGACGGCAGGGTTTTACAGGTTTGGTGTGATTTTAGCAGTGGTCGACTTTACCTTTTGGGTAATTACATATCGAAAATAACAAATCCATCTGAATTTTTCACATTGAAGCTTAAATACCTTGCTGGAAAATTCTATGTTTATTTAAATGGAGATTTGGTAGGAGGCCCTGTAGCGAGTGATTTAAGACCAAATACCTTGGCAATTGGTAATGCGTATTTCGCCTATTGGAAAACATGTGACTGGGTTGGTTGCACAATCGATTATATTCGCACACTAGGTCAGGGCTACATTGATGATTATCCATACAGGAAAAAGGCCTGTTCTAATTGTGTTGAGGAGCCCTGTGGTTCGGACCCTTGGGATTTCTATATCAAAAACTGTACATCTTATGTCGCATGGCGCCTAAACAAGGCGCTTGGTGAAGGAAATTTTTCAAATTACATGGATGGCGGGCATTGGGGTAACGGGAGCAACTGGGACGATAACGTAAAAAATGGGTTTGAACTCACCAGCAAGCCTCAAGCAGGCGACGTCGCACAATGGAACAACGTTGCATGTTATACCGAAAATGACAAGACAGTCTGTTATGGTCATGTGGCCTATGTGGAAAAGGTCAACGCTGATGGCAGTATACTGGTATCAGAGTATAATTGGAATAATCCTTGCGCATATGGTCAGCGGACCATAGCTGAAGGAAACCCGAGCCATTTTATCAGACCAAATCTCACCCCGGCTGACACGGCGAACTATATCAATCTTGAGGACGGCGATACGGTGACTACATCTACTAAGCTTACAGAAAATACAGAACTTACACCTTCCGGGAATATATTTGTAAAGATATGGAATTACATCAAAGGACTCATTATAGGTAGTGAAAACATCCAGAATACAAATGAGAATGTTACAAGGGATGAACAAACTTCGGCAGCAACATTTCTTTTTTCCAATCCGGTAACTGACGTTGTTGCGTACATTGCCGACTTCGGTGGCAACACGACTTTTGTTGCGTATGATAATGATGAAGTATTAAAATCCGTCAACATCACAAGCTCCACGCCCGAGTTTTATACAATTTCGAATGTCGGCACCATAACCAAGGTTGTTGTGACCAGCACATCAGCATGGATTGGACCAGTTACCAGTTCCACCACGTTTTATGTTGATAGTACCGGATCGTGCGGGAGCAAAAAACCGTGCTATAAACAAATCAGCACAGCCATAAGCATGGCCGGAGATGGGACCGTGATAAAGGTATGCCAGGGAACGTATAAAGAGGCGCCAACGAAAAGCACGGCTGGGACTGTGACCATCAGCGGAGGCTGGAACAGTGATTTCAGTGAAAAGATAGGTACGACCAGCATGTATGCTCCGGGGGCAATTGGAGGGGGAGTTATCAGGCTGCAGCCCAATATCAAGGTAATTGCTCCCTAAAAATGGCACGAACAGCAATCAAGAAAGATTTATCAGAGCATATGGAACAAGATTGAAATCTGAGCAGCGAACCAAACGCTGCACCAGCCGCCCCTGATACTGGTGGTTCCGGCGGGGGCCCGAGGAGGCGCTGGTGAACTTGTCGTTGTGCGTGCGAGAGCAAGGAGACGCCCCTTTAAAATCTGGATAAAGGATTCAATTCTATGCGCTGTAAAATTCAATTCAAGCGGTGCGGTAGAGTAGTCTTCTTTTCCTTAAAGCGAGAGGCTTGCTATTATGATTTTAACTAAATTACATCGAAATTGCTTTGATCTTTTTTGGAAAATATTTGTTATCCAAATTATTTTTATCTTCATATCAAATATCGCATATTGTTTAGGAACAGGGTCCATTGATGTAGAATCTCCTCTACCAGATTCCTATATGAAATCAGATAATATTACATTAGGCTTTTGCGAGGCTAACCCTTATAAGACTGGCTGCAATATACATAATGGCATTGACATCTTGGCTCCAAGTGGAACTTCTGTTTATAGCATGTGTGACGGTGATGTGTTCTATGACAACACTGGTGCTGATTACTGGAATTCATTCCTAATTTTAAAACACAATTGCAACGGAAAAACAATATATGGCTACTATGGTCATGTATCCAGAACAGTTGGCTCAAACTCAGTCGATGCTGGGCAAAAGATTGCCACTATTAGGCATGATAGTAGCTACACTGATCACCTACACCTCAGCGTGAACACGCAATGGGTTTCAAGCGGATGGGGATATGACTGTTCATGTGACACTGCTAAGTCAGAAGGCTGGAAAGACCCTTTAACATATCTTAAATTCGGAGGCTCTTCCAATGACCTCCCCGACCTAAACGTCAAAAGAGTCGAAATTTCCCAGGCGGGCAAAAATGATTGGAAGCATTCAATTACTGTAGAATCCGGGCAGTCCTTTAAATTCGACATTGAAACCAAAATCGAAAATAAAGGAGATGGAGACACTGACGACGACATAGAAATTGAATACTATTTATCAGAAGACAAGGATTTCGACAAAAACGATGATATCCGCCTCGGCAAAGATGTAATTGATGATCTTGATTCTGGTAAGGACCACGAAGACCATAAGAGAAATCTCCAAGCTCCTTCTACCCCAGGAACTTATTACATTTTTGTATATATTGATTATAAAAAAGACGAAGAGCATAAAAGTAATAATTATTCTGATGATGGGGATACAGAAGAATATGCGGTTTTGACAGTTGTAGTCGGAAATCAGAAACCCGTTGGCTACCTGGATGTTGCAGATTGCACCCACATTGCGGGGTGGGCTAGAGATCCTGACACAACAAATGCTATCGATGTTCATTCCTATCGGGATGGCCCTTCCGGTATCGGCACCTACATGGGCAAGACTAGGGCTGATAAGTACAGAGGGGACCTTCCTTTTTCAGACAAGAATCATGGTTTCGATATTACTACTCCTGACAATCTTAAAGATGGCAAGATTCATGCAATTTATGCTTATGCTATCGATAGTTCCGGTGGCACCAACCCTCTTCTAGGAAGTTCGAGCATCGTTTGCGCGGGAGAAACAGCCTATGGAATGCCAGTCTACAGATTTTGGAATGATAATACGAATGATCATTTTTATACTATTTCCGAATCAGAGCGGGACAAGCTGATAGAACAAGGTGAATATAAATACGAAGGAATTGAATTTTATGTATTTGATTCAAAAGAGGCAGACACATCCCCAATATATCGTCTTTGGAGTTCAAGTAGAACTGACCACCATTACACGGCTTCAGCAGGAGAAAAGGATAGGTTGCTTGGTATTGAAGGATGGGAATATGAAAGAATTGCGTTCTATGCATACACATTTCAAGAAACAGACACAAAACCAGTATACCGCTTAAACAATTCAACGGTCCAAGATCATTTTTTTACCGCATCTGCATCAGAAAAAGACAAACTTGTAGTGACTGGACAATGGGTATACGAGGGTATTGCTTGGTACGTTCCTACAGAAAATATGACACCACCAACAAGTAAATTCAGCATGACACCAAATTCCGGAATAGGTTCGGTTAAAATTAGCTTCACAAATAACTCGACCGGAAGCATAAAGGCCTACAAATGGACCTTCGGTGACGGAGCAACGAGTACCCTAAAAAACCCAACCCACACTTATACAAAGCCTGGGACCTACTCTGTAAAACTGGAAGTCTATGGCCCGCGCTCTTGGACTAGTGAAACGACCAAAAAAGAGGCAATCACCGTCTATTCTCAAGCCTGTTCCGCCTTCTCGGCAACACCGAAGATAGGGGCAGCCCCGTTAAGCGTACTTTTTTCAGACCAATCTACGGGTGATATAGAAAAATGGGAATGGACCTTTGGCGATGGCAATACAGGAAACGCTCAAAGCCCGATTCATCAATACGATCAGCCGGGAAAATATGCGGTTACTTTGAAGGTAAGCGGAAATGGCGGCACTGATACTGAAACAAAATCTGATTTTATTGTTGTAACAACATCGTGTCCTGACTGCGATGGTGCGAATCCAACCATTGACAACATAACGCTTTATGATGGCTCTGAATGTGAATGCACAGGCTCAGAATCAGTCACTATTGGTCCAAATGTAACCCTCAAAGAGGGCTCCAAACTTACGGTTGATTCCAAAAAAATAAATGTGAAAGCCAATGTTCATGCTGAAGAGGGAGCCGTTTTGAATTTAAAATGATTGAATTTTTATCAAAATCCAGATTTCATATTGAATAAATTACTGGAGGGAAAAACCGAATAAGAAATTGTTTTTAAGTCCAAAAATAAGAAATTTATATATGGGGAGGGACGATTAGGGATTACACGGTCCTTTTGACGGCAGGATTGGCCTGTCGCCAATTAAATAAAGTCGTCAGGTGGCTTCTGGCACGGGGTCACCACCTCCCCTCCAGTTTTGATGATTGCCCGAATACTTTTCGCCTTTTCGGAAGTCAATTCTACTATCCCAGTCGGAATGGATATTACGACCGATTTCTCGCAGCTGAAAGGTTGTGATATCATCATTGGGAGAGGGCCAACTGAGTGTCGAAGGACGTATGAAAAGTGTCATTTTTTTGATGCCATCAGACTTGACATACCTCCAACATACCTGAAATATTATAAAATTACAGATATGAGCCTCATACCTGGATGTTGATAAATTCTAACAGAGAGCCGGAGGGTACAATATGTTGTAGTCATCCCAAAATCAACCTGATGACAATTGTATCCCCCAAAAACGTGATGCCAATCCAAAAATGAAGCACCCGATGCCCGGAATTCACATCTGGGAGATTTGCCCCACGATTTGAAGGTGGTTTTCGAGGACCACATAACCGACCAGCCTCAACCTGTTTTCGGCGCATTAACATGAATGAACTGTTTTTCTGATTTCGATTTTGATTTCCGCGCTTTTTTCAGTCGCAAGGCTAACGGCCTTGACCGGCATGGATGTGAAGACGCTCAGGTCCCGGTCGCACTCGGTCCACATTCCTAACCCAGTATTGTAGGCCGTTAGTTTGGTCCGACAAGAAAACGAAAAAGTCATAAAAACAGGTATTATGTCCACGGATTTCAAAATGGCTGACTATCTTACAAGAAAAATAAAAATTATCATTGACTTTGTCTCAATTAAGACATTAAATATCTCTTACTTCATGACAAAAAAGACAAGCAAGCAATGGGACAACAATGTTCAATAGGGATATTTTGAAAAATTTATCAGGATGGAGAAAAAAGAAAGACCGAAAACCACTGATTCTGAGAGGAGCAAGGCAAGTCGGAAAAACAACTGCCATCAACCTTTTTTCAGAACAATTCGAACAGTATCTATATCTGAATCTTGAAATTAAAGCGGAGCAAAATATTTTCGAGCAGAATCATTCAATAGAAGATTTGCTTCAGGCAATTTTCTTTCATAAAAACCAGGTAAGAAATAACAGCAGTATTTTAATATTCATAGATGAAATTCAAAACAGCCCATCAGCTGTTTCTTATCTCAGATATTTTTATGAAGCATTTCCGGAATTGTACGTCATTGCGGCCGGGTCTCTTTTAGAAACACTCATTGATACACATATCAGCTTCCCTGTTGGCAGGGTGGAATACCTTGTGATGAAGCCACTTAGCTTTAAGGAATTTTTAAATGCTTTATCAGAAAAGTCCAGCTTGGACATTCTTAATGGAGGCATCCCCGTCCCGGATTTTGCACATGACAAGTTAATGAAATTATTCAATACCTACGCACTCATCGGGGGTATGCCGGAAATAGTTCAAAATTATTCTGCTCGGAAAGATATCGTTGCTCTAAGCAGCATATTTGACAGTTTAATCGTCTCTTATCTTGATGACGTCGAAAAATATGCTCGGAACAGAACAATGGTAAATGTAATTCGTCATGCTGTCTCAAATGCGTTCTATGAAGCAGGCCGCAGGATTAAATTCCAAGGTTTTGGCAATTCTAACTATAAATCAAGGGAGATGGGTGAAGCATTAAGAGTATTGGAAAAAGCAATGTTGATTTATCTTTTATATCCTTCTTCCTCTGTGGCGCCTCCGCTGCGGCCAAACACCAAAAAATCACCACGGCTTCAAGTCGTTGACACTGGAATGTTAAACTATTTTGGTGGATTTCAAAAAGACCTTTTTGGAGCCAACGGTATTGATTCCGTCTATCAGGGAAAAATAGCAGAGCATATTGTCGGCCAGGAACTTCTCGCTGCTGAAACATCCCCTCTATACAGGCTGCAATTTTGGAACCGAGAGAAAAAACAGTCCAATGCCGAAGTTGACTTCCTGATTCAATATGAGGGGCTGGTCATACCCGTTGAAGTAAAATCTGCTGCCACGGGTCGGCTTCGCTCTCTTCATCAGTTCATGGACCGCGCACCTCATAAATATGCTGTAAGGATTTATTCCGGACCATTGGAAATCAATCAAATCAAAACGTTTAATGGGAAAGAATTCTTGCTGCTCAACCTCCCATTTTATTTAACCGGTTCTATTGCAGAATGTTTAAAATGGATGATATCCAACGACAAACTATCCCAGCAATTAAAATGAACCGGATTTCACCGCTTATTTTTGGGTTCCGGCCGGAATGATATCCCAACCGATTTCGATGTTGATTTCGGCGCTTTTTTCAGTCGCAAGGCTAACACCTTGACCGGTATCTCCCTTTCAAGTATCCTGCCGGCACTTGTTATGCCGTCTTTTCTGGAACAACGTCGACATTTCCAATTCGGGCCCCATGTGAGTATGCGGTGATAAACCGTGTGTGTATTCACCTGGGCTATCGGGAGGGTGCCTTTGACCAACAGACCACATAGAAATGTAATCCTGAAAACGTATGTGGATCCCGTGTTTTTGCCGCTGGCAACCGCGTTTGTGGAAAATGCGGCAGTGGGTCTGGGACTGCAAAAGACCCGGGCATTGTCCCTGACCCTGGCAACGGAGGAAATCTTCTCCTATCTCTGCGGGACTTCCACCCCTGAAAATGCCGTTGAAATACAGTGCACCAGCGGCGGTTATTATGTTCAGGCGGCCTTTGCCTTTTCCGTTGAAGATTTCAACATGCATGCCTTCAATCTCACGGCCAGCATATCCGTTGATGATGAGACCAGTCTCGATGAGATGGGACTTCTGATCGCATCCCGCGCCTTAGATCGCTTTGAGATCCTTGAGGAAAATGAAGGTGGCCTGCGGCTTTTGCTCATCAAGGAAAAGGAATACCCCCCCTTTAAACCGTGAGCCCGGCATTTGTGCGCGGCCTCTTTCGGCATTTACGATCCGCGACGTGGAATCGGAAGAACTGAAAATTTTCTCACTGCTGGTGAATCAGTATTACCGGGAAAAGATAACACCTGATTTTTTCAAATACCCGGGAAAACTGGTTGACATGGTAAAGGGGGGGGACTACAGGGCCGCCCTGGCGGTGGGAAAAGACAGCCATGTGGGAGGCGGCATCGTCTGGCGCCGGCGGAGTGACAGGCTGGTGGAATGTTACGGTCCGTACCTGTTCAACCAGGGGCCCCACGCTTCAATGGGAAGCGCACTTTTGGACGCATGTCTTACGGCCATCGCACGCACCCAGGCGGTGGTTCTCTCAAATCAGTTTCCCACCGATGATCTTCCCGAAGGCTATTTCGAAGCTGTGGGCACTGTTGATCTGCATCGGGAAGACGGGTCCACGGTTTTTCAGGACATTTACTTTCGACATCTGCACGAAGATCCCGGCGCATTCGTGTGGTCCCATCCCCAGCTTCAGGACTTTCTTTCAAAGGCCTTTGATGAACTGGTACTGCCGCGGGAAATCCACCTGGTAACCGACCGGGGGGAATTCAAATCCCGTTTCTCGGTTTTTACGGCAAGGTTTAACCGTGCCCAAAACAGCGTTTTCCTGAAACCCATACGCTTCGGAACCGATTTTCGGGAAAATATCGTGAATCACCTGTCGCTCTTCAGCAGGGAATCCATTCCAAACGTATTTTTTACGATGGATCTGGGGGTTTCCTGGCAGGCCCATTTTACGCCGGCCCTTCTCGACAATGGGTTTGAGCCCCAAATCCTGCTTCCCTATGGGGGTGAGGGCGATCTGGTGTTCTTTCAATGGAAAGGGCCACAACAATGAAAGCCCCCCCCCTGAACCGGCTGGTCCCCGCCCACGTCAAAAACTTTGAGCCCTATATCCCCAGCAGACCCGATGACGAACTCATGCGGCAATATGGGTGCAACAGACTGATAAGGCTCAATAACAACGAAAATCCCCTGGGTCCCCCGGGACCGGCACGGAAGGTGATTGACCGGTTTCCACCCCCCAGGGCATCCGTTTATCCCAGTGGAGACGCCTATCATCTGCGCTGCAAACTGGCCCGCTATCTGGGACTCCATCCCGATCAATTCCTGGTGGGAAACGGCGCAAACGAGGTGATCGGTTTCGTGATCAAGGCCTTTTGCCGCGAAGGGGATAATATCGTCACGGCGGACAAAACCTTTGCTGTATATGAATGGGTCGCCAAATTCTCGGGGTTTGATGTCAGACTCGCGCCGCTCGTGGACCATGCCTTCCATGAAGAGGCTATTTTTCAATTGATCGACGACCGCACCAAAATCATTTTTCTCTGCAACCCCAACAATCCCACGGGCGCCTACTGGAGTGAAAACCGGCTGCGCTGTTTTCTGGAACGGATCGGTGGACGCAGAATCGTCGTGGTGGACGAAGCCTACTTTGAGTTTGTCGAAAACCCCGACTATCCGGACGGCATTTCCATGATTGAAGAATACCCGAATCTGGTGATCTTCCGGACTTTCAGCAAAATGTATGCCCTGGCGGGACTCCGCATCGGCTATCTGGCCGGTTCCCGGGAGGTGGTGGACATGATACGAAGGACCTGCGTGGTCTATTCGGTAAACGCCCTGGCCCAGGAAGCCGCCATGGTGGCCATGGACGACCCGGAACATATTCTTAAAACCCGGGACATGGTGGCCCGGGGAAAGCGGTTTGTAACCAGGGAACTTTCGCTCATGGGCCTTCCTTTTGTGAGCGGCGAAGGCAACTTTCTGATGATTAAACTCCCCATGAGCGACAGCCTGGCATACCGGAAACTCATGCGCCGGGGGGTTATGGTCCGCACCATGACCGGATTTCGATTTCCTAATTATATCCGCCTGACCATTTCGAAAACAGAAGCCATGGAAGCATTCGTGACATCACTGGCAACAATCATCAACGACAAGCGCTGACGAAAATGGAAAACCATGAGGAAACTGAAAGAACAATCTGCCATTGAACCGGGTCAACACTGGATTGTGGACCTCTTTCGTCCCGAAGACGCGGAAGGCGTGGTCCGGCTCTTTCTGGCTGTTTATGGGGAGAACTACCCTATCCGCACCTACGTGGAATCGGCACGGCTCAAAGAAGAAAACGCCAGGGGCGTGACCATTTCAAGCGTTGCCAGGACTGAAACGGGCGACATCGTGGGTCACAATGCACTCTTTAGAAGCGCCCCCCATGACCGCATTTACGAATCGGGGGCGGGTCTGGTAGACGCCGGATACCGGGGAGGAAAGGGGATTTTCACCCGACTGGTGGCCCACGGCCAGGAAGTGGCCGCACACAAATTTGGAATCGAGGCCATCTATGGCGAATCCGTCTGCAACCATCCCTTCAGCCAGAAAATGTGCCATGGTCTCGGCTGGATCACCCATGCCGTCCAGGTTGACCTGATGCCCGCATCTGCCTACGAAAAGGAAATGAGCGCCGTAGGCCGCGTCTCAGTATTGCTGGATGTGAAGACGCTCAGGTCCCGGCCGCATCCGGTCCACATCCCTTACGCTTACCGGAAACCGCTTACATTCATCTATGAGGGGTTTGACGACGAACGCCGGTTCGTAGCCTCTGAAAAGGACTTGCCTTCCAACACCAAGACTCGAATGAAAGTGGAAATCTTTGACTTTGCCCAAGTGGCCCGGGTGGCCGTCCATGAGGCGGGATACGACTTTGCGTCGGCCGTTAACAAACTGGAACAGGACATCAAAGAGAAAGACGTTCAGGTGGTGCAGGTCTGGCTGAACCTTGCCTGGCCATGGATTGGTACTGCCGTGGACATCCTGAGAGAGCGCCGGTTCTTCCTGAGCGGTCTGTTGCCCGGATGGTTCGAAAACGATGGGCTGCTCATGCAGAAAACAGCCCGACGGCCCCACTGGGAAGGGATCCACATTCATTTTCAACGGGCTCAAAGGCTTCTGGAAATGGTCCAAGAGGACTGGAAAAAAGTCGGAGGGCCTGGTGAATAACGAATTTGAGCATCAGATCAGACAATTGCCCAAGGCGGAACTGCATGTTCATCTTGAGGGAAGCATTGGGATTAGGACCCTGAACCGGCTCAGGGGACGGAGAGGAAAAGGGCCGCTACACAAAAGCCCTTATGTTTTCAACAACTTCGACGAATTTAACGCCGTGTTTTTGTTTATCTCGGAATACCTTAAAGACGAAGAAGACTTTCATATCATGGCCGCTGACTTCGTGGCCGGCCAGGCCGCCCAAAACATTCGGTACACCGAGGCATCTTTCATGCCTCTTTTTCACGTGTTTCAGGGGGCAAGCGCCCAAGCGCTCTTTCGCGGCATCGAATCGGGTCTTGCCGAGGGTGAAAAGCGTCACGGATCAACGGTTCGTTTGATCTGCGCTATTCCCAGAACGGCGGGGCCTGATGCGGGAGAACAGACCCTGGATCTTATTTTAGAACACCGAACGGAAAGGATCGTGGGTATTGATCTTGCCGGCACTGAAACAGAAAACGATATGGCCCCCTTCGCCAACACGTTTCGCAGGGCCGGTGAATTGGGTTTGCGGCGTGTGGCGCATGCCGGGGAATTTGCCTCCCCAAACCAGATCGCGCAGGCCCTGGACATCCTGGGCGCCGAGCGGATCGGACACGGCATCAGCCTCGTCCAAGACCCGAAACTGGTCGAACGCGTGGCGAAAAGAAATGTTCCCTTAGAGATTTCTCCCACCAGCAATGTCATGTTAAAGGCAGTTTCATCGCTGAAAGCCCACCTGATCAGGCGTCTCTTTGAGATGAGTGTGCCCATCGTCATCAACACGGATGATCCCGCCTTTTTCAACACCACACTGAGCCGGGAGCTGGGAATTCTACGGGATCATTTTCAGTTTGGGGAAAAGGAAATTCGAGGGCTGATCGATAATGCCTTTAAATATTCATTCATGAAGGCGGATGAAAAGGCTGCCTAACTTGAAAAAGATTGCTTCTTTAAGCCATTGGGACTTTCAGCTTACCTATTCTGACGGTTTGTCCAAGACTGAAAAGTATAATTAACCTCAATTTCCGGACAGGTATTTAAGCTATGAAATATAAGTAGCTCAAACCAAAAAATTGGGAGACAAACAAAAAAATGAAAAGAAAAAATTACAACCCCAAAGTAAAATCTCAAATCGCCATGGATGCATTAAAAGGAAATCAAACTGCTGCCGAGCTATAATCTCAGTATGGTGTTCACCCTACGGTGATCAGCAGGTGGAAAGCGCAGCTACAGGAAGGAATCTTGGGCGCTAACCAAAGCGGAACCACTTGTGCCAATAAAAAGAGAACCATCAATGGCGCATGGAGCCGGTATCGAAAGGTAAGAAAAGTAGATATTTGGATTTTCTTAAGTGGATGAACGATGGCCTTAACTGAGCATATACTGAGGCCATATGGCTGCTAGAAAAAAGGCAGGATTTATAAAATGGATTTCCTTATTTTTTAAATAATTGAAATAACTGAATTTTTATTCTTAGCGTTGGAATACGAAGCGCACGTTGGCGCGCGCCAACGACCCTTTTACCTCTATGTTGAACAAAATTTGAAATGGAGCTTAACAAATATGACATCATTTGTAGATGAGTTCTTGAATTTATTCGATTGTGGAAATTCTCTTTACGCCGATCTTTCCATATTCAGGATAATGCCCTGCATAAATTCTTGATCTGAAAGTGTCTGGTTTGATGTTTAATGCCTTGCATACATCCCGTGTGAAATAGTAATCTTTGTTTGGTAGCCCGAACTCGTTTTTTGGGGTTTTTGGGGGTTTCAAATATGGCGGATTCACAGAAATATTCAGGTAATTCAAATGGATATGTGAGTCCCTGCATGTTGAACCCGCATCCGTGCGGCTTTCTGGGCGACACCAAGCGGGAATGCACCTGTTCTACCTTACAGATTCAGCGATACAGGACCAAAATATCGGGGCCCCTGCTGGACCGGATCGACATTCATCTGGCGGTGCCGGCGGCGCCCTACAGAGACCTTTCCGGTATTTCAGACGGGGAGGCTTCCGCGTTGGTCCTGGAAAGGGTGATGAGGGCCAGGGATATTCAGGAGGCGCGGTTTTAAGGTAAGGCTCTTGGCAGAGCTGTTCCGTTTTGTGCCCCCCATGAAAACTATCAAAGAAAAAAGAGGCTTCCCTTTTTATTGCAGTACTCATGGAATTCCTTGAAGCAGGCATTGCGATCAAGGTTTTTTTCTCGATTTGGAATGCTGGAGAAAAAAGCATTGCCGCTGATTACGATGAGCTTTTTCCTGGCTCTGGTTATGACCACATTAAAGCGGTTGGGATTATTTAAGAAGGCGGATGTCACATGATCCCGGTCCGATGTGGTGAACCCGAAAATGATTACGTCCCGTTCCGCCCCCTGAACACGCTCCACCGTATCAATGAGAGGAAGTTTGCAGTTCGTTCCCTCAAGCAGTCCGGAAAGACGGACGGAGATCAGGTTGTTCTGGGCGCGATGGGGGGAGATCAGGGCGATCTGCTCTGGTGAAACGCCGAAATGGGTGATCATTCGGAAGGCGATGCGGGAGATGATGTCGGCTTCCGGTTCGCATTCCTGGTGGTGATGGTGGTGATTTAGGATCGCGAGGACCGCGGGGCGCTCCGGGTCGATCAGTTGGTCTATTTCGTCGTGGGAGAGTTCCTCCTTCAACGCAAGTCGCAATCCGGCGTTTTCGGGGGCGGGATGAAGGATGCCGTCGTACCAGGTGCGGCTTGGAAATTGACAGAGTTCGCGGTTCATTCGGTAGGTGACGTTCAGACGGACACGATGTTCGGCGCCATAATGTCCTAAGAGATGCTCAAGAATGGATTTTTGAACTTCCAGGGGATTTGGGTTCGATGAAATGAGTGCTGTGTCTTCCCTTTCATTATGGCCCAGAACAATGGGAGGCAATTGTTTGATATCTCCCAAAAGAAGATAATGCCCCTTTCCATAGGCCAGTGTCAGTGCCGCCTGGGGAATCAGCATCTGAGATGCCTCATCTAATGCCATCCAGTCAAAATACAGTGGAAAATTGCCGTTTCGGCTGTCACAAAGGTGGTAAAGTCCGTATCCGGTAGCGCCGAGGATCAGATGTCGGCAACTGAAAATATCTTCGGGATCATTGGATGTTTCAACGCTGAAAGGATTGTTTCTTTCCCCGGGTTCATGGGGACTGCCCCATTTAATCAATTTCGCGGGAAAGCCGTGAAGTTTGAATTGTTTCAGCAAGCGCGAAACCTTCATAAGGGCGTTGTCGATGGCCTGGTGGGTCAGGGCGGAGATCGCAATACGCAGGGGTTTCCCCGATTCATGGGCGTGAAGGATAAGCGCGATCAGCATCCAGCCCAGGAGATGGGTTTTGCCGGTTCCGGGAGGACCGTCGATGAGGCCTAAGTTCTGGGAGAAAGGGAGTTCCATGGCCTGCTTCTGTGCGGTATTAAGCCCGATGATGGCACTGTTTTGTACGAGCCATGTCCGTATCCAGGAGGAGGAACTTTGATGCTGTGCGCCGGTGGGATCACGCTGCAACATTCGTGAAACTGGATGCTCATTGTTGCCCAGCACGGTTTTGACCGCGTGGAGCAGTTTGGGAGTGTTCCAGTCTTCCGCGTCCTCTTCCAGGGAGTATTCAATGCTTCGGTTCAAGGCCAGGTGTCCCTGTCGGGAGGCGATGGACAGGGTTTGATCCATTGGCGCATAGCGGTTCAGGATAACGGAAAACCCGTTTTGAAGGTCGTGCATCCCCGGAGACGCCAGTTTTAAGAAATCCCCTTCCCGGAATTTGGATTTGCCGTGATCAGGGGTTGCGGCGAAGTTGTATCGGAATTTCCCTTCATGATCCAGTTCTTTTCCCGTAAAGCGAAGCGGTCCCATGGCGCGAAAGCGATCCACTCGTTCTTTCAGGGAGTATTCTCGGAGAGACAGGATGTCTTCCTGCCTTAACCGCTGCTCCCCTTTCACGAACTGAATATAGGTCTGGGATGGGTCTTCTTGTTCCTTCCCCGTTTTCCATTCCTCCTGTTGCCGGCTGCTGGTGAGGCGTGCCATGAGCCATTTTCGCAGGTTGTCGCAGAAAAGCAGTGTCTCTTTCGGATCCATATCGTGCCGGTCCCCGTGAAATAGACTGGGGGGCTTTTTGAGGGCAGGCGTAAGCCCCAGAACATGATGCAGGGAATGCAGGGTGAGTTCCCCGGGAATGGGGAGGGTAAAATGGTTTCTGAAAACCCGTGCGAGATCTGTCCAATGGTTTTGGACCATGTCCGTGATCCATTCATATTGTGTCGGTTTTCCCATCTCCCCTGCCCATTTGAGCAGCAGGGATGGGGTTCTACCGCCAAAGGAAAACACATGGGGTCCTTTGCCGCTTTCCATCGATTGCTTCCAGATGGCAAAAAAGGTGTTTGCGAAATCATGCCATTCCGATTCTTCGTTGTTGCCGCCCGTTTGCATTTTCCAAATGTGAACGGTTGAGCCATTGCCTTTGTCGTCCGCAATGAAAAGTCCCAGGGTCGGGTGATGCGGCAGTGGTTTGGGAATTGCAGAGAGAATTATGGATGTTGAGATGTTGGCTGGGAAAAGTTGCGTAACCTTATTTTTAAACAAAATGTGATGGTTTGAGAAGGCATTGATGCCGGCTTTCAGCTGTTCGAGCGTGCGGGGCGCCATGGAGGTCGGATTGACCTGTGGGGTCTCCAGCCACTGCTTGGCCGTATCCATGCATTTGAGATCCAGCGCTCTGAGTTGATCCAGTTGTCCGGGGCTCAGATTTGGCAGAAACTGGAGGTCTTCCCGGTTCAGGGCCTCTTGATAGCAGAAGTTGAACCATTGGCAGTACACGCAATGGCGCTTGAGCTGAAACCCTGCTTCTCGGGCATTTTTTGAGATGACGGTCTCCAGATTTTGAATCAATGCCGGGAAAGCCGCCAGATACGGATGCAAATCAAACTCGTGTTCCACCATTTTTTCCGATTTTTTTTGAGCGGGCAATACCAGAAATCCCCGGTTTGAAATGACGACGGGTTCATGAATTTTTAACGATGCCGTCATTTTTTTGAGCAGGAAGGCATAGAAGGCCGCCTGCCACTTGTGGTGAAACTGAGGGGCCTGGCTGTTTTTGATTTCTCCCACCGTAAGGAGATACGTTCCCTTTTCCCGTGAAAATCGAATGAGATCGGGAATGCCTATGCCATCCACATCCTGGAACAGGGGGGGGTTAAGGAGTACACCCTGGGAAAGATAATGAGGGGCGGCGTTTTCCCCGAGCGGTATTTGCAGCAATTTTGTCAGGCTATCAACGGTTTCCCGATGCCGTACTGCCATGGATCTGAAATTTCCATTGACGTCTTTTTCGGGTATTTGGACCACGGTTGCGCCATTGTTTTGTAAATGGACCATAACGGTTTTTTCAAACTGACGGCCCTCATGAATGCGTTTATCTGCCGCTTCCTTGTCAAGTGGGGGTGGGGATGGGGGCTGATGGTGAACCGGAACAAAATGAAGGCGCAAAAAGCGCTCGCACTGAAGGTGCCTGAAATACCCCGCCAGAATGCTGCCGGTGAGCGGCCGGTTGGTGTGGGTTGCGCAATCGAGGGAGATTTCCGGAGTGAACTTCACACGGTTTTTTTCCACTTCAAGAAGCGGTTCGCCCCTTGCCGGTATTTCAACGGGATCGGGGGTATCTCCCCCACTGTGCCCCCGTTCAAGAAGTCCCGGGTTGCCTGAGAGGATCTCGGAAGAACTTTCACGATAATGCAAAAAGACGTTCATTACGCGCTCATCGAAGAGAAAATCCGCCATTTCCGCCATATGAAGTTCTTTGGGCAGGGTGCTGCAAAACCGGTTCAAGGGAAATGACGCCTTAAGCAGTTTGAAGTTCTGTTCCGTCCATGTGATCAGATCCTTTTTTACCAGGGGCAGTCGCAGTTTGCTGAAATCAATCCAGTGTGAACAATCTACGCCGAGGGCGTCGGAGGCCACAAACACATCTTCCTCCCCGGATGTGTACAAGCTGTGTTGGAGGGTCCAGCGCAGGATGAGGTTGCCCACGGAGCCCATATAGGTCAGATACCGGTAAAAGCCGTTGGGGCTTAAGATGACCTCGATGCCGTTTTTGAGGATGACGGCCTTTTGGGTTTTTTTCCGCTCCTTTTGAAGTAGAGTGCGCGTTCGCGAAAAGAGCCCTTTTTCATCAACTCCCGAACCCTTGAGGATCTCCCGAACGGATTGGGCTACTTCATATGAAACCTGTTGTCCGGGGCCCAGCCAGAATATTTCCTTGCTGTCCGTGCGGGCCGATGGGACGGCCAGAACCCGCCCTGCGCTCCGGGCATGGATGATTTCAGTAATTAAGAGTCTTTTTCCCGCCAGATTGACCCGGTCACCCGGTTCCAGTTGCGCCACTACCGCCCGCGGGATATCGGCGATGGTCTTTTGGGACAACTCCAGCGCGTAGTCTTCTTCGGCCGGCGGGAAATTGCTCCATATGCCGTATTCAAAGAGACAGTTGGTGTACTGCCATCCGCCCCGGAACAGACCGTTGACGGGTCCTTTCGTCAACCAGCCCGTTTTTTCCATGGTTTTAAAAATTTCATCCAGTGCCGGGCTTTCTTCCGGGAACAGATCTTTCATGGCGCTGGGCGTTATGCGCTGTTTTTCATAAATGCAACTGACGATCTGCTGGCCTAGAACGCTGCGCAATTTTCGC
Source organism: Desulfatiglandales bacterium (assembly GCA_963662465.1). Lineage (GTDB taxonomy): Bacteria > Desulfobacterota > DSM-4660 > Desulfatiglandales > Desulfatiglandaceae > NaphS2. The sequence goes on along the minus strand of OY759599.1, from coordinate 3,727,795 downwards.
GGCAGCGGCCTTTCCACTTTTCCCCGTTCCGCCAGGGCGAGAAGGCCTAAGAAACGGGTCAACTGTTCACCGGCTTTTGCGCCTCGGCAGATGCCCCAGAAAAATGTTTTTTGAACCCGTCGGTTGGCGCGGCCGATACGTTGCAGAAAGGCGGAAACCGAGTCCGGGGGTTCATACAACACCACCGCGTCCACATCGCCCACGTCAATTCCCAGTTCAAGGGTGCTGGTGGCCACGCACAGGGCATGGGGGTTTTTGCGAAAGTTCCGTTCAACGGCTCGTCGTTGCTTGGGTTTGAGATTGGAATAGTGAAGGCCGCAGGCCCCACTGAAACGTCCCTGTTGACCCAGCAGGGCAAACAATCGGTCGCAGGCGCTGCGGCTGTTGGCAAAGAGCAGGATTTTTCGGTATCCGAAAAAACGGTAGAGGTCGTCAAAAAGGGCTGTGAGTTCTTCCGCTTCATTTTTGAGGTGAACCAGGTGGGGTACAATTTCCTTGCGCACGTCTTCGGAAATGCGACTTGCCGTGGCCGAAAAATCAAAAAACCGGGCGATGGATTCCATATCGGCGATGGTGGCGGATAGGGCGATTTTCTGCAAGGGCCCGCCGCTTCGGCGTTCAAGTCGTTTCAGCACCAGGGCCAGGTGGCGGCCCCGATACTGGTGTACCAGGGGGTGGACTTCGTCGATGACGGCCATGCGCACCTGGGAAGCAAATTTTCTGAGTTCGGGGTTCCGGCTCCCCAGAAGTACGTCCAGGGATTCGGGCGTGGTGATCATGATGTGCGGGGTTCTACCGCCGGATCTTTTGATATCGCCGGTGCGGACTCCCAGACCCAGGCCCAGGCGCGGGGTGATGATGGGGGCAAACCGGCGTTTCAGATCAAAGGCCAGGGCGCGGGTGGGTACCACATAAACCAGGCGGTCCATGCCGTTGGACATGAAAATCCGTTCAAGGCAGGGGGCTAGAACCGCTTCGGTTTTGCCGGAACCGGTTCCGGATTGAAGGATCAGGTCTTTGCCCTGAAGGATCGGTTCAATGGCCCGAACCTGAAAGGGGAAGAGCGACGGAAAGGCCCCGTAAAAGGCGCGAAAGGTATTCGGGAGCTTGAGGAGTGGAGAATCCAATATGTTATGGCCGGGGTCTATGTCAGGTGCAGCACCTGTTCCTGGTGGGCCATATCCAGTTGGTTGACCAGGGATTGCATCCTTGCGCGGGTTTCCCGGTTGAGGGTTTGCGCCAGAACCGTTTCCATTTCCCCTTGAATGTGGCCGTTTTCGGGGACCCATGTATAGGCCCCCATGTGAAGCAAGAGGAGTTTCCGGGTCAATTCCCCCCATTCTTTTTCGGACAAATCATGGAGTTGGTGGACGCCCAGGTTTTCCCATGCATGGGCGTAGTTCATGTCAAAGCAGGGGAATTCCCCTTTTTTAGTGACCCGAATACGATCGTAAGCTTCCGCTTTGACGCGAAAGAAAAAATCGTCGGTAAAGGCAAAGATCGGATAAAGTCCCGTAAGCGAGCGGTTGTGAAGAAATAACCGGTGAAGGAACTGATAGCTTTTGGATCTGCAAGTCACCCGGGTTTGCGCAATGGATTCGCCTTCATCAAAGAGAACCACCCACCCCTTGTAGCCCATGTGTTTAAAAAGGGTTGCCAGACAGAATATCTGTGTGAGGTAGTCATGGGGGTCCGTGCATTTCAGGGGCGCGTCCTTGTAAAATTCGACATCGCGGTACTTGCAGGCATTTTTCAATCGGCATACCGGTACAACGGCCCCTGACAGGGCGCGTTTGAGAAGAAAGGGAAACTCCCGGGGATGGTATTGCCGGTGCTTTTTAAGGGTCTTTTGTTTGTCGGAAAGCGGAATGGTTTTGTTGGCCGCGGCCGTCAGCATGGCCTTGAAAAAATGCGGCATTTCATCCGGCAGGTGAATGAGGGGTTGGTTCTCTTCCGACCAGGATTTCCATTTTGAAAAAAAGGTCCCCTCATGGTCCGGAAAGTGAATTTGGGTCAGGAGTTCCCGGTATACCCCTCTGAAATCGTGAAAGGGGACCTCCCGGGGATCGAGGTTGATCATGCTGGTCGCAAACCCGTCCTTCAGCGCTTTTTCCTGAAGATAGGCCAGGGAGTGGCTTTTCCCCTGCCCGTAATTGCCGCGGATGCAAAGATGGGGGAAAAAGTTGTCCCTGGGGGAGGCAAATCCCCGCTCAAAGGCTTGAGCCAGTTGTTCCTCCCGGGCGGTGAGCAATCGGATTGCGAAGGGATCGAATATCCCTTCCCGCAGACGTTCAATGGCGCGCCTGAGGGTGAAATTAGGTTCCTGTTGGATTGTGTTTTTTAAAGATTGAAGGTCCACATTCAAATTCCAATTTTCTGGTGATTTCCGACAATGTTGGACTCCTATAACATATTACGGGTGAGGGGACAATTCCAATCGTTCATCCGACAAATGTTGTCATTTTGGCACAAATATGTTATTCATTCCTCAACGGTTGATAAACGCTCTAATCAAAGTTTAGGAGGTGACAATGGCAATAGCAGAAAAAAGATTTCAAACCAGAATGCCTTCTCATGTCCATGAAAAACTGATAAGCGCGGCAGCCTTGTCAGGGGCAACTTTAAATCAGTTTGTTGTGCAATCGGCATTGGAGAAAGCCAATTCAGTTTTGGAACGGGAGTGGGTATTGAATTTGACGCTCCGCGACGCGGAGAAAATATTTGAAGCCGTTGAAAATCCACCGCAGCCGAATGACCGGTTGATGGAAGCTGCTCAAGCCTATAAAAAGGAATTCGGGAATGAACAGGTTTGAAGGGCTGAACCGTTCACATAATAGAGCAGGCTTTGACTGCGGCGTGAAAGAGCTGAATGAGTTTCTTAAAAACCTTGCCCGGCAAAATCTTATGAAAGGGCTCTCCCGAACATTCGTATTGACCGGCAGTATTGTTCCAGAAGAAATTCTGGGGTATTATACGCTTTCCGTTTTTGAAGTTTCCGCAGAGAAACTGCCCCGCAAATTTGCAAAAAAATATAAAGGAAACCTTCCAGCAGTTAAGATTGCTCGTCTCGCCGTTGCCAAAAGACTTCAAAGGCAGGGTATTGGTAAACACATGATGATCAATGCCATGAAGCGGGTCATTCATATTTCGGAGAATGTCGGTATTATCGGATTATTTGTGGATGCCAAGAACCAAGGTGCAAAAGAGTACTATTCGAACTTTGGTTTTATTCCGTTGTCCGACCATTCTTTAAAACTGTTTTTACCTTTGAACACACTTTTGCAAATGCATTCTTCCGTATTCAGCGTCGCGAAAACCCAAAACTCAAAACTCAAAACTTGAAACTGCGGTTTTGCCGCTTTACGAATCCCATTTGGGTTCCAGGTGTTCTACTTTTTCTCTTTCCATTTCGTCCTGGCTTTGAACCATCTGGGCTGTGAGGTCCAGTTCGTCCATGGCGTCATCACCCTGCTCCCCCATGTCCAGGATGCGGATTACCTGTTTCACGAAAAGCCGCACTTCGCTCAAAACACCCATTTTTTTCTGGTTTTTGCAGATATCCGCAAGGAGATTGTCCGGGATGCGTTCTTCCGCGTCCCACCGGTAAGAGATGCCATGAATGGTCCGAAGGGTTTTGCCCAGGGCCGTCAGTTCACCGGTTTTTAGCGGAGTTCGGTGGAGGTCGATGAGGACCCCGCGATAGTTGAGCCGCTTGTTTTCGCCGATGGACCGAACCCGGCTCCAAAGGGCGTCATAGGACTTGAATCCCTTTTCCGATTCCAGAATATCGGGAATGATGGAAAAAAAGATGTGCAGAAAGCCCGCCTGTTCCGTGTTGTCGATGAGCAGTCTGACATTTTCATAGGCTGCCCCGCGAATGGACTTGCCCTGGCTGATTACGGTTTCCAGCTCGTCCATGAGAAGGATCAACCCCTGATATCCCCCAAAGCGCAGAAATGCCACCAGTGCGTTCAGGAAGTTCTTGCTGTTGCTCTTGTTGATGACCTCAAAGATATGAAAGGGCTTGAGATCTTTTTTGGCGACCTTCCCGCCTTCAAACCAGAGATAGAGTACCTCGCGGGCATTGTCCCGCTCTTCCCGCGATTCTCCTTCTGAAAGGGGCTGCAAGCGGTTGTTCAACAGGGCGATGATGCCGTTGGCGAAATTGATGTCCATGCCGGGAAGGGCGCGAATTTCGTCCGAGAGGCCGGCCAGCTTTTCCAAAGAGGGGGAACCGTCTTCAAGCGCCAGCCCTTTCACCGCTTCAGTCACATAGTCGTCCAGCAGCGGGTGGATGCCGATCCCCCCAAATCGGCCGCGGAGCTGTTTCACGATGGCCTGATAAACCGCCTCGAATTTGTGGATGGGCACTTCCCGGGTCAAGACCACAAAGGATACGGCAAAACCCTTTTGAAGGGCCAGGTGGCGGATCACGGACATGAAATGGGTTTTGCCGTCCCCGTAATCGCCGCTCAGAAAACGGACCTTGGCGCCGCCTTCGGCGATGTAGTTATCCAGATCGTCCTCGATAAAGGTGAGCCAGTTTTCCCGTCCCACCGTAAAGAAGGGCACGTAATCCGCGGGAACGCTGCCTTTTCTCAGTTCCTCGATAATGGCCCGCGCCTCGAAAGGCTTTAACTGTTCCATCTGTTGTGGGGTCATCAGGCGTCTTTCTCCTCGAATGATATGCCGCTGATGCGGCGTTTTTCGCCATCGCTGTCAATGAGCCACAGGGCGCTGATTCTTCCCGGCGTCGTTCTAAGCACATGGCCGCTGGATGTTCCTTCAATGCCCGCCTGAAAATAGCGCCACAGGTCCACATTGAACTGGTCGCCGCTGTAACCCCGGAATTTGCCCTTGTCCATGTTCTGAAAAAAGGATTTATTTTGCAGGGAAATCACATAATCCAGATAAAGACGCTGGGCCGGGATCTTGGCGCCCGGGGGCAGTTTTTCCTTGTCCAGAATCTCATTGTAGATGGCAAACAGGCCGTCAATGAAGGTCCGGGGGTCATAGGGGCGGTCATAGAGCTGTTTTTTTAAACGGAGCAGGGCTGTCACAATACGCCTGGGGTCAATGGATTTGAGGCGTTTCCCGTTGATGGTGGTGGCGCGACTGGAAAAATCGATTTCGCCGTCAATTCCCTTCAATGAATGGAATCGGGGAAAGTCGATGGTCATTTCAAGGTTTGCTTCCCGTGCCCGATCCGTGAGATCTTCAATGAATTCAATTCGGTAGCGATCCACCTGCTCATTGGCGTATTCGCTCAGGTTTTGGAAAATGGCGCTGCTTTCATTAAGACCTGCTTCTTCCCGGATATCCCCGGCCATTTTGGTTTTTAACAGTTCATCCAGTTGAAGAAAGTCATTTCTGTCTGTGCATCGCATGCAGGTTTTGATAAAATCGGCCATTCGCTGCCGTCGATTGATTTCTACCTGATAGGGTTTGACGATTTCGTTGAGGCTTTCTCCGGCATCCCGAAGAAATGTTTCATGATCAGTCATTTGTTTTCTCTGTTATGAGGATTTTTTGAAAATCGAGCTACTCATAGCACATTATGGGAGAGGCGACAATCCTATTTTTTTACGGTTCTACAAGGATTTTTCCCTGGTTTTCAGATTCGTTTTTTGATCTCAAAAGCGTTGTGGATGCGTTGGTTTCTTTGAAAATCCCTCGGAATAGTGGGCCGGGTGATATCCTTAACGTCCCATCGCTCCTTGGCTTCCGGGGCCAGTTTAAATTTCCGATGATTGCAGGAAAATATGAGGGTCCCGTCGGGGGCTAGAAGGCGCAGGGTTTGAGACAGCAACTGCATGTGGTCCCGCTGGATGTCAAAGGCGATTTTCATTCGTTTGGAATTGGAAAAGGTGGGGGGATCCAGATAAATCAGGTCGTATTTCTCTTTGCAGGCGGCAATCCATTCCAGGCAGTCGGCTTGCACCAGCTGGTGGTTGGCGTTATCGTAATGGTTGAGGCCCAGGTTCTTCTTTGCCCAGCCAAGGTAGGTCTTGCTCATATCCACGCTCTTGGTGGTGGCGGCGCCGCCTGAAGCAGCGTAGACCGTAGCCGTTGCGGTGTAACAGAACAGATTTAATACGCGTTTTCCCCACGCCTGCTCTCTCACCCATTGGCGCAAAAGTCTCTGGTCCAGGAACAGGCCGGTATCCAGGTAATCGGTCAGGTTTACCAGAAACCGCAGGCTGTTTTCTCTAATCTCAAAAAAATGGCCTCGGGAATCAAACCGCTCATATTGTGTGTCGCCCTTTTTCTTTTCTCTCATCTTGAAAATGATTTTTTCAGGCGGTATGCGGAGTACCTCGGGCAAGACGGTCAGGACCTGTTTCAACCGCTTTCTTGCTTTTTCAGGAGAAACAGTGTCAGGCGCCCTGTACTCTTGAACGTGCAAGTGGTCTTGATAAACATCGATGGCCACGGCATATTCGGGCATGTCCGCATCGTAGAGCCGATAGCAGGTGATCCCCTCCTTGCGCGCCCATTTCCCAAGGATTCTCAGGTTCTTTTTAAGTCGATTTTGAAACATCTCCGACGTTGGGTCGATATCAATGGTTTTGCCGGTTTGAGACAACGGGCGACCGGGCAACCTTTCGTGCATGACCCATTTTTCCTGGATGTCAAACTTGAGCAGTTTGCAGGGAATGGGACCATTAAAGAGGTGGTATTGTTTATTGGACCGGATGCCCATTTTTTTGGCCAGGTCCGGATAAGCGGTAAATACCCCAGCCGACCAGCCTTTATAGTGCTGCTTCAGTTGATTCCCAAGGGTTTTGTATAGATTTTCAAGGTTTGTTGTTTTGCCCATCCGTTCGCCGTAGGGCGGATTGGCAATCAGTAATCCAGGATTTTTTGTCTTCGGCGCCTTGAGGTTTTGAAGTTCCTGAACCTGAAATGAAACCACCTTCTCAACGCTTGCACGGATCGCGTTGGCTTTTGCCTGGGCAATAATCTCATGATCCGCGTCAAAACCGAAAAAATTTCCGGTAGTGATTTGAATTCCTTTTTCCGCCCGTGCCTTTGCTTCCGCCAACAGGGCATGCCAGGCCGCCGGGTCATGCTGTTTCCACTTTGTGAAGCCAAAGGCGGATCTCGAAAGCCCCGGCGCCCTGTCCATGGCCACGAGCGCGCCTTCAATCAGAAGGGTTCCCGATCCGCACAGGGGATCCACGAGCGGGGCGCCGGTTCGGGCCAATTCGGGCCAATTTGCGCGGACTAATATCGCGGCGGCCAGATTTTCCTTTAGCGGCGCTTTGCCGCCCTCGAGGCGATAGCCGCGTTTGTGGAGACTGTTGCCGCTCAAATCCAGGGAAACTTGCGCCAGGTCACCCTTCATAAATACATTGATGCGAACATCGGGATTTTCCTTGTCAACGGATGGGCGGGATCCATATCTATCGCGAAACTGGTCGGCGACGGCATCTTTAACACGAAGGGCCGCGTAGTGAGAATGGAAGGCGTTGGCGTGGTTGGCTGTAAAATCAACGGCAATGGTGTTATTTACCTTCAGGTGGTCATGCCATTGTACCGATTCGTAGACTTGCGTATAGAGTTCATCGGGCGTCTTTGCCTCGAAGCGGGCCAGGGGGAGGAAAACACGATTGGCAAGACGGGACCAGAGGCAGACTTTGTAGGCGGCCTGAAGGTCGCCTTTGAAATAAACCCCTGAACGGGTTTGCTTTACGTGTGAGATGCCCATCGAAAGAATTTCATGGTAAAGGACTTCATCGATACCTTTAGGGCAGGTGGCAAAAAAGGAATGCTGTTTTTTTGACATTTTTGATTTATTGCTTTACACCCTGTTACTGATGGTGTATCTGGCTTTCCAGGGGTTTTGGCATTGCGGTTTTTTCCAAAATGAAAAAAACCACGCCAGCCGACAGCACCACAATAACCATCCCGACCCGTAACGCAAGAAGAAAAGCGCCAGGGCCAAATGAGGTGTGATTTCTAAAAAGCCCTTCGAAAAGGGTGGTTTTTTGTTGACATTTAAATCCATATGGTTAATATACCGAATGTTGTTAAGTCTAAGGAATAAGTTTTTTTAATTTATTGAACGTGGAGGGGCCTCGCCTGTTTGCCGCTTCACCATCCCGCTCGCCTGAAATCAACGTTGATGAAGGCGGCTGAGTGTGTTTTGACGTCAAAGAAAATAGCCCAAGATCCGTGGAGAGATGGTTGCGGCGGGTCGAAAACCTTTAGAACTGTATTTTTGGAACGATTGATGAGGGGCATCTTGGTGCGTTGACACGGGATGCCCTTGTTTTTTGGCTGATTGTTTGATGAAAATCAAAAATCTTAATTAAACCGGGGGGTACGCAAGTTGATGAGTAAAGGAACAAACGAAATGTCCGAAAGTGGATCATTAGAAACCGAAAACATAAATGCCGCCATTTGGGCGAATTCAGATGGCATTACCGAGGAATTGGCGAATGATTCCAGCGAAAGCGGGACGGACGCCGAGGATGAACGTTCCTTCATGGAGATGTTCGAAGAAAGTCTGAAGAGTATTCAAGAAGGGAAAATCGTCAGTGGCGAGGTTGTCCAAATCGACAATGAATTCGTGCTGGTTGACATTGGATACAAATCGGAAGGACAAATCCGCATCAACGAATTTAAAGATCTCGAAGGCAATCTCATTGTCCGGGTGGGCGATACCGTGGACGTCCTCTTGGTGCGCAAGGAGGACAAAGACGGCAACATCGTTCTCTCCAAGGAAAAGGCCGCGCGCGTCAAGATATGGGATGATATTGAAAAGGCTTACAAGGATAATGAAACCATCAAAGGTAAAATTATTTCCAGGGTAAAAGGGGGCCTTTCAGTGGATGTGGGTCTTCAGGCTTTTTTGCCCGGTTCCCAGGCGGATCTCAGACCGGTGAAGGATCTGGATGTTCTGGTGGGTGTTGAGCATGATTTCAAGATTATCAAGTATGAACGGCGCCAGGGAAATATCGTCTTGTCAAGACGGGCAGTCCTGGAAGTGGAGCGAGCGGCTCTGCGGGAAAAAGTCCTTGAAAACCTTGAAGAGGGCGTCGTGGTCGAGGGCGCGGTCACCAATATTACAGATTATGGTTTGTTTATCGATTTGGGCGGTATTGACGGCCTGGTTCATGTGACCAACATTGCCTGGAGCAAGACCGGACATCCGTCCGAACTATACCAGATCGGCGACACGATCAAGGTAAAAGTATTGAGCTTTGATCGGGAAAAGGAAAGGGTTTCGCTTGGCATCAAGCAATTGACATCCGACCCATGGACGGGGATAGAAGAAAAATATCCCGTGAGCGCCCAGGTTCCGGGACGTATTGCAACGCTGAAAAAGTATGGCGCCTTTGTGGAATTGGAAGAAGGGGTTGAAGGTCTTGTCCACATTTCCGAGATGAGCTGGACCCGGAAAGTGATGCACCCTTCGGAACTCTTTCGTGTGGGCGATATGGTCGAAACCATGGTGTTGAGCATGGATGTGGCCAAAAAGCGGATCTCTCTAAGCGTCAAGCAGCTTGAGCCCAATCCCTGGGACGTCATCACAGAGGAATATCCAATCGGCGCCATCATCGAAGGAAAGATCAAGAATATTACCGATTTCGGTGTTTTTGTCGGTATTGACAAGGGCATTGACGGTCTTGTCCATATTTCCGATATCTCCTGGACCAAGCAGATCAAACATCCTTCGGAGCTTTACAAGAAGGGCGATGATGTAAGAGCGGTGATTCTGCGCATTGATAAAGAGAACGAACATTTTTCTCTCGGGATCAAACATTTGACGCCCGACCCATGGAATGAGATTCCCGAGAAGTATAAACCCGGCACCCGGGTTTCGGGCAAGGTCACCAATATTACCGATTTTGGCCTCTTTGTGGAATTGGAAGAAGGGATTGAAGGTTTGATCCATGTTTCCCAGCTTCCCAAGACCCAGCAGGGGACAAAGGACTTGAAGGATTTTCAGGTCGGCGATGAACTGGATGCCGAGGTCGTGAATGTTTCCCAGAAGGATAAAAGAATCGGCCTTTCCATTCGAAAACTGCAAGAAAGTCTGAGAAAAAGGTTTATACCAATTATGTGAATAACCAGGAAAAGGCAACTTCCAATTTGGGCGCCTTGCTGAAAGAAAAAATGATGGATTTGGAGTCGGACGATTCGCAGGATAGTGTGGCATCCATGGTGAATGACTAGTCCTCTGAGACCTTAAAACATTTCAACTCATTTTGTGGTTCCATCCTGGTTAACCGAGGGGTGCAATGCCGTTGGTTCGGTATGGAACCACATTATTTAGACCAAACTGCTGTACGCCTTGCCTGTTTTACGGTATTCGTGTGAAAGGAAAATCGTTGATTAAACATTTATTTCAAGAAGTTCGTGCCTTCCTAAAAAACACTGTTCTAAAAAAATCGTCCTCAAAAAAAACGCTTTCAGCACCACCGGTCCAAAGAACTACCCCGGATAAACCTAAACCTGTTTTGCCTGTTTTTGCAAAGCCTTTGGCAGATGCCTTGCCGGCGGTAGGAAAAGGCACATCCGGAAAACCCATGTCCGACCCTTCCCATAAAAGTGTCCCTCGACCTTCCTGGGAGACTTCCCAATTTGTGGTTCCCGAGGTGGATGGACAGTGTCGGTTTCACGACCTGGGGCTTCCGGCGAGTATTATGCACGCCATTTCGGATCTGGGATTTGAATATTGTACGCCGATTCAGGCGGAGATCCTTCCAAAGGCCTTATCCGGGTCGGATGTCACCGGAAAGGCACAGACCGGCACCGGAAAGAGCGCTGCTTTTTTAATCAATATCTATGCGCATCTCTTAAAGAACCCCATTAAAGGAAAACGATTGCGGGGAGCGCCTCGGGTTTTAATTATGGCGCCCACGCGGGAACTGGTGCTGCAAATTGAAAAAGACGCTCGCGACATCGGAAAACATACCCATGTTCGCGTTCAGTCCATACTGGGCGGTATGCAATATGATAAACAAAAGCAGGTGCTGATAAAAAACCCCATTGACATCATGGTAGCGACGCCGGGTCGTTTGCTTGATTTCCAGAGGCAGAAAATCCTTCATCTTAACAAAGTTGAAATCCTGGTGATCGATGAAGCCGATCGTATGCTCGATATGGGGTTTATTCCGGATATCCGAAAGATTGTCCATAGCACTCCCCATAAAAACGAGCGTCAAACCATGTTTTTCAGCGCCACCTTGAAGCCGGAGGTGGAACGATTGGCAGAGCAATGGACCCGAAATCCGGTTCACGTGGAGATTGAACCCGACCATGTGGCGGCTGAATCGGTCAAGCAACTGGTCTATATTGTTACGTCTGACGAAAAATTCGCGCTTTTATTAAACCTGATTGTCGGGCAGAAACTGGAGCGGGTACTGGTGTTTGTCAATCGCCGGGACCAAACTCGCCGCCTGTCCGAGCGCTTGCAGCGCTACCGGATCAATTGCGCGATCCTATCCGGAGAAGTTCCCCAAAATAAGCGGATCAAAACCCTTGAGGATTTTCGTAACGGGCATGTTCGCGTGTTGGTGGCCACGGATGTGGCGGCGCGTGGGTTGCACGTGGAGGGCATCAGCCATGTCATCAATTTCACCCTGCCACAGGATCCTGAGGATTATGTGCATCGTATTGGTCGCACGGGTCGTGCCGGGGCCTCCGGGATTTCGGTGAGTTTTGCCTGTGAGGACGATTCGTTTTATATTCCGGCCATTGAGGAATTTCTTGGAAATTCCCTTGTTTGCGAGCAGCCGGATGAAGCTATGTTGACATTATTGCCGCCGCCTCCTCTGAAAAAGCCTGCCACCCAAAAGGGTGCTTATGCCGGAAAAAAGGCGTCTTCACCGTCCGCAAAACGGCATCCGAAGCGGGGGTCGGGGGTACGCAAACCCCCCATAAGACGTCCTCGATCCTCAAATAAACCAAAGGTGGTCGGCGTCTCTGGAACATGATTAAGAAGCCTTGGCTCGTTATGAAAACAAAAAGGGATAAAACCATTGCGACCCTCTGTTGCATCCTGGGTGTTTCCGGTGTGGTATACGGTATGAACAGCGGTAACAACGTGATGTTCATTGCGGGTCTGTTTTTTGTCGCCGGGGGCTATTTAATGATCAGACGTAAACTGAAGGGTGATGTTCAAAGAAAAATCCGCTGAAGCGTTGCTGAAAACGGAAAGTGGCTTTATTCGGGATTTGCCCCCCCTTGAAGCCTGGCTGGTTTCCCTAATCGCCATATTGTGGGCGCTTTTTCAACTATCGCTTCCCTGCTTCCTCATCATTGACAGCACCAAAGAACGGGCCATTCATCTGGCTTTCGCCATGGTCCTTCTTTTTCTGGTGAACCCGTGCATGAGGAAACCTATCAAGTTTTGCGCTTTCCTTTCGGTCAAGGATCGGATTCCGGCAGTGGATTACGGGTTAGCCGTATCCGGCGTTTTGGCCGCGCTTTATATCGTTCTGGACTATCAGGGGATTGCCATGAGAGCTGGTATCCCGACTGTTCGGGACCTGATTATGGGAAGCATCCTGGTCATTTTATTGCTCGAAGCCACCCGGCGGATCATCGGTCCGGCACTTCCCGTCATCGCCCTGTTGTTTACCGGTTATGCGTTTTCAGGCCCCCATATGCCAGACTTTCTGGCCTTTAAGGGCGTTTCTCTGAGCCGTTATCTGAGCAATATTTCGCTTTCAACCGAAGGCATCTACGGCATTCCGCTGGGTGTTTCATGTTCCATCGTATACCTTTTCGTCCTGCTGGGCGCACTTTTGGATAAGGCCGGCGCCGGGCGCTTTTTTACTCGCCTTGCACTGGCGTTACTGGGCCGATACAAGGGCGGGGCCGCAAAGGCGGCCGTGATGGCCAGCGGGGCAACGGGTCTTGTGTCCGGATCCAGCATCGCCAACATTGTGACCACTGGACCGTTTACCATCCCCTTGATGAAAAAAATCGGTTACCCCGCGAAAAAGGCCGCGGCCATTGAAGTGGCCGCCAGTACGGACGGCCAATTGATGCCGCCCATCATGGGGGCTGCCGCATTTATTATTGCCGAATATGTGAATGTCCCCTATCTGGCGGTGGTGAAAGCCGCCGCTATTCCGGCATTCGCCTCTTACTTTGGACTGTTTTGCATTACCCATCTGGAGGCCTCCAAGCTGGGCATCAAGGGCCTTTCACCGCAAGATATCCCCCGGTTTTTTCGTACCCTCAAGGGTGGCATTCACTATTTGATTCCCATTGGAATGCTTCTGTACGAACTGATCTGGCAGCGGCATTCCCCCGAAATGGCGGCTTTGAAGTCGATTCTGCTCCTGTTTCCGGTGATTTTTTATCAGGAGATTAAAAAGGCCATGGCGGAACAAAAAAGCGTCAAGGGGGCCATCGGGAATAGCCTCGGCATTATTCTGGGCGGTTTTGTGCAAGGTTCCAGGAATATGATGTCCGTGGCCCTTGCCTGCGCCTGCGCAGGCATTATCGTGGGCGTGGTGAACATGGGGATCGGTGGGATGATCGCCGGCATCGTTGAATATCTCTCCGGAGGGAACATCTTCCTGCTGCTGCTTATTTCGGCTTTTGCAAGTCTCATGATCGGCATGGGCCTGCCCACAACCGCCACCTATATTGTCATGGCGTCCCTGACTGCGCCGATCATTGTTGAAGTGGGGGGGCTGTACGGCCTTGTTGTTCCCCTGATGGCAGCGCATCTGTTCTGTTTCTATTTCGGGATATTGGCCGATGATACGCCGCCGGTGGGCCTTGCCGCCTATGCGGCGTCCGCCATCGCGGAATCCGATCCCATCCCCACCGGCATACAGGGGTTTTTGTATGATATCCGAACCAGCTGTATCGCCTTTATGTTTGTGTTTAATCCGGATCTGATACTGTATGGCATCAGCAGTTGGCCTCAGGCGCTCTTGATCTTCGGTATGGCGCTCGTGGGCATGTCGGCCTTTGAGTGCTTTGCCCAGGGGTGGTGTCTGACCCGCAACCGCTGGTATGAAATTCCATTTCTCATTGGAGCGGCCTTCATCCTGTTTCATCCGGGGGCCGTTGCGGCCCTGTTTCATGTGGACATGGCTTTGAAATATTACTTTTTTTCGCTGGGCCTGGCTGTTTACGGTTTTGTTATTCTTTCCCAGAAAGTGAGGTTGAGGCGGCGAGCCTCGGTTTTGGAGTTTAAGGGTTAAGTTCTTTGTCTCCACGCCGGCCTTTGAAGCCGACTCCCCCTGGAGGATGCACTTGGACACCAATTTGCTGGTCCACCGAAGGAAATAATAGCGACCATTCTGGTTGCTGAAACACAATTGAAGGATGGATTTCTTGCCACAGCAGAGTGGTAAGCTGGGCTGGGACTGGCAGATCAATTCTTCACCCTTTTCGAAAATATTCAAATTCGGGATTAATATAGGTATTGTTGACTTTTGGATTAACAATTTTAAAAGGTCTCGACCACCAGATATAGTGGTATTGGACGATTAATAAAGTGGCAAATTTAATCATGCTCGGTTGACATATGTGGCTCATATGTCAACCCGGTAGCCACCTGATAAGTTGGAGCTATACCCGGCCAAGGTCATCCAAAAAAATGCCAGTTTCAGTACCTTCCAAACCCCAGTCCGCCACCCTCCCGATGATGGTCAAGGAATATAAACCACGTATCCCCTTGGATAATGTTCCCTATAAATGCCGGTGCCGGCGATGTAATGTCCGTCTGGGGATATGGCCGTGGCCGTTAGGAGTTCCCACTCCGCCAAAGCATCTCCAAGACCGATTTCTTTCAAATAGTCTTCCAATGCCATCAGGCCGTCTGTTGTAGTGAAAATGAATGCCTTCCCATTGGAACGGCCGACAATGGTACTGCCATCATCAGTGACACTGTATGCCAGGGTGTCGTGGTAATTGGTGTCCGGTCCCAGACTTCCGATTATGTGAACGGCCATGTTCTGATCCCAGTAGACCGCGATGGTGGGCATCAAGTTGCCCAACGCCGCTCCCACCATATAGGAGCCGTTCCGGGAAATACCCTGAGCCACACCTTTGGGGTAATTGCCTGGCAGCGGGAGGCGAACGGGCGGGACGTGGCCCGCCAGTTCATAGTAAACCGGGACCAACTTATCTTCTGCCGCAAGTTCCGCCGCCGGCGCCAGAACCTCGCAGGATGTGTCCATACAAGACCTGTCCACGAAATAAGAACCATTCGTGGTCGCACTTTCAGTGCTGTAAGTATCGCTTCCCACGATGGCTTTCCCGTCGGCGGTCACCGATGAAAAGAAGATGTGACAATCCGCGTAACTGTCGCAGATGTCAGCAAAAAAGGACGATGGCGCCAGTTTATATTCACCAGTGATTCGGTCCCACGAATACCCCCCTTCGAATTGCTCTTCCGCGCCCTCGTTGTCAATAACGTCGGTCGTGTTTCCAACGATGACGGTGCCGTCCGAAGAAATGCCGGTGGCCTCCATGGCGGGCCTTTCCGTGGTCGGGTTTACGATCTGAGTCCATGTTTGATCATCGTAATAATAGGCTGTCGGCGTGAGATTCGCATAGCCCTCGCCGCCTATTACCACGCCGCTATCGGTGGTCCCGGTGGCGTAACTGGTTCGTGGTTCCGGTTCCGGCAGACCCATGTGTCCCAGATCGACAAGTTTCCCATCGACCCAAAGCACCGCTTCAACTTCATAGTTCTCGGCTCGACAGCCACCGGCCAGTCTCTTTCCGTCAGGGCTCATTGCGCTGACCCAGGATTCCCAGAACATATCATTCGAGAAGGGGAGCGCGGTGAAGGTGGGCTGGGGTTCAGGAGGGGGCGGCGTTCCGCCTCCGTCACTGTCACATCCGTAAAAAGCGCCTAATACGAGCAAACCGCAGCAAATAATACGGCAGAGAAAAAACAAACGTTCCATTTTGGCCTCCTTCATTTCTGAGGTTTATCATTCGAATGAAATCACAAAGGTCTCCGGGGTGAAACTGGGTTGAAATATCGGTCAGTGCAGTTTATTTGTGACGCTTCAGTTCTCTTTTTCCAGAATGTCCCCATTTCACAGGTATCCCGAAATTTGAATACACCATACTTGACAGTGGCATTTTGCGATGAATCCCGTGAAAACGGCCTCCTAAAAGAGTCCATTCAAACAGAATCCTGGTCAAAAGGTCAAATACACTACCATGTCCTTGAGGGACATCTCGGCGCCTACCTCGCATTCAATGGCTTCACCTTCAATATGGACGACAAAGGCGACATAATATTCATGACCGGGGCTGGGATCGTGAAAGAAGAAACTACCACTGGGCTTTTCGTCGATGCTTCTGGTCCATGAGCTAGACTCCTTCTTATTGCTAGCGAAATCACGAACCGTTTGGTGGGTAGTATTGTCATAGAGCAAAATTTCATACGAGATCGTGCTTCCGCCACATGCCACCCCATCCACATTGGCTTTGCCATAGGCAGTGGCGGAATAATGCACTGTGACGCCTTCCCCCCGATCCCCGTTGAAAGTGAAGGCTGAATCGAGTTCAGCGGTACCATGATATGTGTCTTTATCATCCACATAGCTGACATTTTGATCAAGATGGGTATAGCGATCTCCAGCAGTGCCCGACCCGCGCACATTGACGTTATAACAATCTTTGGACCACCAATGCCAATGGGCATTTTGTGAAAACGCCAATTTAGCGCCGGGCACGTCATAAGAAAGAAAATGCCCATACTTGATTTTTCCTTCGGAGCTTTTGGTGTAGTCAGCCTTATAGGTTTCCACATCGACCTTCGCAAGGCTTTTATTGTTATCATCGAGAATGGAATACGGTCCCACCGGAAGATCTCCGAAGTCATATGTGCAAATATTATATTGCGTACTTGGCTTTACGTCATGATATTTCCAGTAATCATAACGCACGCCGGTGGCCCGGCTAAACGTGGATTTCTCGGATTGATAAACATCCCCGCTATCATCATTGGAGGCCCTCAGGCTTAAGGCTTCGTCCATGGGTATTGTCGCGATGAATGATCCCCTCAAGCCGTAGTGGGCCTGGTTGAGGGCTTGAATATGAAAGAAGTTGGCCCGACTGAGGATGTCGGCGGTATTCTGCGGCAAGAAATTGGTCTCGACAACATTCATGTGGCTCTGATTCAGAATCAGGCGGCTGACATTTTTCATAAAGTTTTCAACTTGCGGCACGAGCATTTGGGATACATAAAGATCCAGGTACTGCTTGGCGCTATAGTTGTCAATCTGTGGCATATTATTTTTTTTTCTAAAGACCTTGGTTTCAATGATCAGGTTCACCCCCATCAGTTGCCAATAGATCAACTGCATAAAATATTTTTCCAGTGCCGCATAGGAACTGGCAAGCTCGCTCTCCCAACTACTGCTGCTGTTACACTCCGTCAGGGCGAGATCGACAAGATTGTCGATAACGGGAATCTTGACACTCGTTAAAGGAAGGATCGCACTGTTGATCCGATCAACCCGATTATAGATATCCTCCGTATTTTCTACATATTCGATGAAGGCTAAGATAGTCTCCTTGCTCACCGTTCCGGCTTTGGCAGTCGACAATCCTTTAAGCCTTTTATAGCTGGTATCAATCTTGCTGATCGCATTTGTCGGGTCATTTGTGTTAGCGATAATCTCATCCTTTGTTATCTCTATCTCATTCAAAAGTTCATCGAGCTTATTCAAAATCTCCTCTTGCATCGCTAAGATTTCGTTTACCTTTTTATTCATATCGTCAAGGATGTTTTGTTGGCCGCTGCCTCCTCCAAAAATTAGTTGCAGGATATACCCCATCGTATCCCCACCGAGTTCACCTGTAGCACCATCTCTCAGACCCTCTAAAATTTGTTCAATATTAGCGCCAAAATAACTGGTTCCCTCTCCGGACAAGTCCCGGGGCTTTTCGACTACATCGGAGAAAGAGGAATCCGACCCGCACCCCAATAATCCTATCGCACCCAGCAAGAATAGGCCCGCTACCAACAATATTGTCATGCCTCTTTTTGTTTTCATCCGGAGATTCCTTTCGCTTATGTTTAGATTGCCTTGACAGAAATATTTAGCATCCGGCTGTAAATGGCTGTAAGAAAATCAATATCAGACAATCAAAAAGTCATTAAAAATATATAAAACTACAAATTTTCTGACCTGTCAACCATGGCAAGACTTTCGATCGGAACAATATCATAACCGATTTCCTGGTTCAAAGAGCATGTGATATCCTAATCGGAAGGGTTGGCCGAACGCTGAGATCGATACCATCTGCCAGGTTTGGTCGCATTGCAGATAGATTGAGATTATCCAAAAAAACCGACACCATCAAAACCCTGCAATACCCCTTACATATCTGTAAGTGTCCTCAGATTTCAGATTCTTAATCGGAAAATTTTACCACCACAACATATGGAGGTCAACCCATTTTCCGACTATCCGGTCGCGGCAGAAGAGTACGTGCATGATCTTTCACCCCAACGCCACCCAGAATCGTGCAAGGTTGACAGATCAATTGTTGAAGTCGGGCCTGACATACGTTTGGAGTTATCACAGTTTGATAACTTCAGGCATCAGGATTGTCGCCTAGCGACTTATCTTGTGTGCAATTGTTCAGTCGTCCTTTCGTCTCGTGGTCAGGCCACGTTTGGTGCCAGTTGCCACGCGCCATCCCAGAAGCAGAACTACAATGACGCCGGATGCGAAAAGGGACCGCGTCAGTCCCTCTCGCAGCGCTCCATGTGACATAACGAGCAAACCGTGTCCCAGTTGCCATCCTGCAATGATGATTAGGACGGAAGTTGTCGCCCGTGCAATGTTGATAATGAAGATCCTCACCTTTTGTTGCTCCAAAGTTCGGCGGTTGACAATGATTCTGACACAGGAGGCGTTCAAGCATAACGGCGGGGGTCAGCCGTCCGCTGCAGCGCTTTGGCCATCAGCTTTGAATGCATCGTGGAAAGTGACGGTGCCCTGCGGAGTGTGCCCATCGAAAGACAGAGCGAAAAACACCTCCGGGGGAACATTTTCAAGCACAAGCTCCGGGGTATTATTGAACCCGAATTGTTTGTAGTATTCCGGATGTCCCACGAGACAACATCCTTGAGCGTTCATTTCTCTCAGTCGTGACACACCTTCCCCTATTAAAGCCTTGCCAATCCCCTGTCGCTGGTATTCTGGCAGCACCGAAACAGGCCCAAGTCCATACCAGCTTCGGGTGCCATCGGAAATGGTCACAGGAGAAAAAGCAATATGCCCTATCACTCCGGCATCCAATTCTGCGACAAGAGATATTGTGAGGGCCTTGGCGGCACGTAGCGCCTCGACAATGAATTGCTCCGTATGATTGCTGATTTCCAAAGTCTTGAATGCTGCAATCGTCACATTGGTTATGGCATCAGTATCGGCATACGTCTCGCTTCTGATTGTGATTTCTGCTTTCATGTGTCTTTGCTCCTTCCTCTCGATGGCCAACCACTGATTATAAGGTCGATTTGCTCTGAATAATATGATGTTGACGAGAAAATCAGGCAAGTCTATTCACCGGTCACGTAGAACATCACATTTAAAAAAGATAATAAAACTACTCAGTGAAAATCAATGCAATTTGCCATCAATGACAACATCGGCAGTTACAAGGACTACGTTATTTGAGTTGTGTAGCCGATCAGGTGTATATTGAGATCATCCCAAATAATCCGTGGCAACACAATGCTGTAATAAGCTTCACATGAACGAAACTACGGTTCAGCGTACAAGCGGTTGTTGGGCGCCTGCCGGTGTACTAAAACGAAAGAGCGATCTTCTCGATGGATTCCCCGATTTTCTCGCTCAACTGCAACATAAAACTCTTCGCGGTCTTTTCAGCCTCCTTCAGTTTTTTCATAAAGAATGCATTTTTAAAGTTTCTTTCTCGTAAAGAGGCAAAACGCCGATCCAATGTAGTAGGCTGATCGAACTCAACCATGAAATCGATCAAAGGAACAAGCTTTTCTTCAATTGATTTCGGCTTGAAATCGATTGCTGGTAGTCCAAAATGGGTGGCCTCGTTTCTGGAAAAACCATACAGAATGTGAGACGCACAAACAAAGGCCTCTTCTCTATAGTTCAAAGCTTCAAGAAGGTTGTACCCTTCTACACCGTGCATAATCGGGTCATGAGTAACATATCTTCCAATATCATGGAGCAATGAAGCACAACGTAGAAATTCAATGTTGATTTCGAACTCCCGCGTAAGAACTTCGGATAGGTGCTCCGCCATATTGGAAACGGCGAAGCAATGTTGAATCCAAGCCGATCCTTCACCATACTCATTTAAAATTTTTAACGCTTTTTCGTATGTCATGATAAGCAACGCACTGTTCAAGTTTGCTTGGAATAGGCCGATTGTAGTTCATTAGAAAATGAGGCCACACTAAGGGTACGTTCAGTACGGCAATTTTGTATTTTGAAAATCAGGAAAAACAATCGAAAATCACCGATATTTGGAAGACCCTCTGATTCTAACATTCTTGCATCAAACCTCACCCCAACGCCGCCAAAACCGTGCAAGGCTGACAGATCAATCTTACACCATCTGCTTCTGTAGGATAAAACATGATGCGGTGGATCGACATTCCCCATGGGGTAAATCAAGTCGACCGCTGAAAATGTATGCAGTTTCTCTGCGAAATCCTAAACCACTTCTTTCAGCTTCTTCCCTGTTTTAAACTAAAACTTAACGGTATTAGATGCCTTGATCTTGATTGGTTCTCCGGTACTCGGGTCCAGATCTTTACGGGCTTTACTGTGGACTTTTGAGAATGTACCAAATCCAATCACGGTTACTTTTCCATCCTTTTTCTTCAGCTCTTTCGTAATGCTGTCGATAAATGAATTTAGCACCGCATTGGTAGCGGATTTGCTGATGTTTGCATCTTTAGCCATTTGCCCGACCAGTTCAGCTTTACCAATATGTAATATGTAGTAATCTTGACCGCCAACAACCTGACTCAAATTGAATATTTACCTCAGAAGTCGTAACTTTAACCAATAGGATATGTTGAGGTCAATTCATTTTTCATTAACCCTCAAAAAACGGGAGGCGCACTATGGAACTGTTGGAGGCCACGAATTTTTTTTGACTATCAGAGAATGAATTCCAAAAAAAGCACATTGAAAAACTATGAGTTCGTTCTAACCAGATTCGAGCACCATTTCGGCAACATTGAGTTATCATCCGTAACCACTGAAAATGTCCTCCCTTTTCTCACAAAGATATCAAAAGAGGCGAAGCAGTCTACAAAAAAACTCCGTTACTCCCTCCTGTCGACCTTTTTCAATTTTATCAAGACCTCTTTCGACCCCAAAATTCAAAACCCTTGTGATTCCCCTATACTGAAGAAACTTTTCAAAGTCCAGAAACCGATCCATTGGAAGATTTTGGAAAAAGACGTTGTGGATGAAATCATCTTCAGAACGGAAGACATCAGAAACCGTCTCATGCTCGAACTTATGGGACGTGGTGGCATGAGAGTAGGAGAAGTTCTGAAACTCACACCTGCTGACGTTGAAGACAGGAAGATATTCATCCGCGATCCCAAAAGCGGAAAAGAAATGGAGGTCGTTTTCATCCCCAAAAAAGTAGCTGATAGGCTCAAGGAGTATATTCGAGAGAAAAGAATTCAGTCTGGTGAAAGAATTTTCCCTATAAGCTACTCCGCTGTGAGGATTGTTGTGATGAAAGCCGGTAAGTTGGTTGGTGTCAGATTGAGGCCGTATGATTTGAGAAGGCATGCCGCAACTTTTGCCTCCCGGGCTGGAACCCCTTTGGAGATTGTCAGCAAGATCATCCTCCGCCATTCCAACCTGTCGACCACTCAAAGATATTTGGGAAAGGTCAGTGATATGGAGGCTATGAGATGGATTGATAATATTCACGGATAAATGGAAAGCCAACCGGGTTGAGAGCGGAAGCGCCCCAGCCCGGAGCGGTGAAGGTTTGATCTGCCATCCTTCTCTACGCTACACCAAAACAGAAGTTCCAAGTCAGGTGCTTTTTCAGGCCTCCGAGCTCCAGATCTGGCAGAATATTCATATTAGGAAAGCCTCAATTTTGGATTAACAGTCTGAAAAGAAACCGACTACAAGATGTAGTGGTTCTCCCATTCTGGGTTTATGAGGTAATGGTCTACAGTTTTTCTGAATATTCTACCCATTCTCATTTGAGACCGCATCTGAGATACGTTGGAGATATCCCCAGTCTTATGCCCTCCAATAAACTATCAATTCTATGCATCTCTCAAACCTCAGTCTGCGCCCTCTCAATGATGATATCACAGCCATTCGGCTGCGAGAAATCGTTTGTGATATCCATTCCGACCGAAATAGTGAAATTGAACTTAAGGGAGGCACAAAGCATTTTGAGCCAAGATTTGGAGATGTGCCCCATATCTCAACGCCTTCGATGCCTGCGATAGTGTTGTACAGGACCATGTACTTCCCTTTCTTGGGAACATGGGAGCACATGGCAGCCAGCCATTCAAGGGCATCGAATATTTTTTCCTCGTTGCCATCCTTCGATTGGTAAACGACCTTGGATTCTTCCGGGATGTAGGTCATCCTCTCTTGGGAAAAACAGGCGCGGATCTTTGTCCGTATGGGCGAAGAGTTTGCTTTCACCTTGCCGACCTCAAGGGCAAGGAGAGCAGCATCCCGGCGGCTTCGGCGAGGACTTCGACACGTTCGCCAGAGAGAACGATCTAAAGCTGGTAGGCGTGGAGAACAAGGATCAGATGGTGGCCATGGTACTCGCCAGCCACGCTGACTACTTCATTCAGAACTATCTGGACCACTACGATCTACCTGGAGGACACCGTTACGACCCTGTACAAGCCCGTGTCCACAAACCGGCGTATACATGGCCTTTTCCCGCAACTCCCCCTGCGCCGCCCTGGTGCCCAGGATCAACGCCATGACAGCTCCCTGGACAGGATTATCCGGGACAACCTGCCACACTAGGCCTCAGCCGGCTCCCTCCGAAGTTTGCAGGCAGCGGCCCTTTCCCGGGGAACCAAACTCATCCGACCGGCGCGTGCTCCAGGCACCCCGAAGGGGTGACCCAATGCAGCCGGTGCCTTCAGCCACCGACCGGCTTTGGCGGAAAGACAAAGAAGTTCAATCGCCCTTTGACGTTTTCTTGTTCCGAAACACCTCCAGAGATCACAAAACACGTGGTTGCAACCACTGACTGGCTCACGTTTTGCCATTCCTAAACCGATACTTGGTTAAAGCCTTCTCCCCTTCCGTTACCAGAACTTCTGATAGTATCAGGATCAAGATCGTGCAGCAGCATGATCAGATTTTGGACTACTCGCAATGTATACCGAGGCTCCCAAACTCCCCGTCATAGCAACCCACGCAGGTAAATTCACCGCCAGCCACTGCATTGTACAGCATGCTATCGGCGATCCTGGCGCTGGACAGGCCATAGGTCCCTGACACGTCCTGATTGTTGTAGACTGCGTTGACCGAACCGACCACAATCGATTTCAGGATTCTCACCGAGGCACCCAGCGTGTTGTAGACCCCATACTCTGGCTGCATCCACATATGATTCGTTGTGGTCACATCCGCCAGGACGATCCCCCCCGACGTCTGATGGAGCCTGTTGTAGACGCCATAGCTGTTTGAGCCCGACGCGATGGCCGTTACCCTGATCAAGGTCGCGCTGCAGTGGTTGTTGTACACGGCATAATTTCTGGTGCTGCCCCCGGTTGAGAACAGCTTTGCATCCGTCATGGTCGTTTCACACAAGTCATCGGTGTACATGCCGTAATTGTAGCCAGTCCCGTTGGCGGTTATGGTCGAACCGGTGATGGTAACGTCGCTGTAGTCTTCCGAATAGGCACCATAGCTGTAACCGCCGCCACTGACCGTGATGGCGACGTTGCGCATGATGGCATCGGCATGATCCACGTTCCGGATGCCATAGCTGGCCTGCGTGCTGCCGCTGGCTAAAATCGCCACATTGGTGATCCATGTGGAGGCGTTTTCGTTGCGTATGGCCGTGCAATAGAATTTGGGGAGCAGGATCAAGCTGTTCGCCAAGACCTTCAGATCGCGCAACTCGGCGTTACTCGCGCCTTTGACCGTGGCGTCGCTTTCTGAGGTGCTGCCCAGATACCTGATGACCGTGTTGGTCATGCCGGAGCCGGCAATGTCCACGTAGGGCTTCATCACGACCTGCTCGATATAGTCGCCGGGTGCCACCTTTATCAGATAATGGTGATTGACATCATTGTCGGTAATGCTGGCCAAGGCCGCGGTGATGGTGGCGTAGTTTCCATTGCCATCCTTGGATACCGAGAGAATATTTTTCGGCGAAGGATTGATAACGACATTTCCGACGGTTAGGCTGCCCCCAACGGCTAAATCGCCGGAGACAGTCATATCTCCGCTGCCCGCGAGGGTGTTTGCGGCGGGAATTAGTATCCCGCAGATGATTAGAGTGAGAAGAATGTTTTTGCCGGGTTTCACCATTTGTTTGTTCTCCCTTATGGGTTGTTGGATATTGCCCTCTTCAGAACGTAGCAAATAACGCTCTTTAAATGATGAAATAACCTTTCTGCTTTCTAATTTTTTATGGTCTTTCAGCAATACTGCTGGGTAAATCCCTTTGTTCTCAATCTGATTATATCATAGTTTCATATCAGCCGGAAAATCCTATACTGCATCTTTCAATTTCTTCCCCGCCTTAAACCAAATTACTTTTATTATCTCATCTTTTCCACACCAAAAAAAAATACCCCAAGTCCTGATTCAGGAATGGGGTGGAGTAGTCACAGTCAACATCCATTTCGCCCTCTTCTGCAGGTTTTTATCATAGATTTTTGTCAGTGAACTCTTTATCGGAGAGATTATAGTAGCTTTAAATTCATTCTTGCAAGTGTTTTATAAATGAAATGCCTCGTGGTTGGCCCTCCCAACTAAGTTATGGGAAATCAAGTAAGACTTCTTCTGGCAACCCACGTTGATATCTCACGTGAATATTTCGTGCATTAATATTCACCCCAATGCCGCCCAAGATCGTGCAAGGCTGCCAGATCAATTGTTGAAAATAACCGGATTCCAATATGGGCGTCGATCCAATTTTTGTCAACGGATTGTTGAAGGCCGTCAAAATGCGACAATGCTTGCATCATGCACCCCAAATCCGACCACATCCGTGCCAGAGTGCCGTAACACTCATTGAGTGGACCTCCATATGGGTTCCACAAGTAACTGTTCCTTTCTTCTTACTCACTCTTGCTCATTTGAGTTTGAGCGATGGGAAAATCCTGTTTCATAGAGTGCGCCCGAATTAACTGCTTAGGTCTCATTTCCTCTCCACAGGCTTTAAATTCCGTCGAACCGACGGTATTGTTATTGATTATGCTGCCATTAATTCGGGATACAGTTCTAAATTTCTGGCGGCATTGATATCCCTACCAATTTTAAATGAACACGTCGGACAAACAAAAGTCCGATCCGAAAGCGTAAGTTCCTGGTGTTTTTCACCGCAAGATGAGCATCTTTTTGATGATGGGAACCACCGATCTGCAATAATCACATGGGTGCCGGCAATCGGCGCCTTGTAATCAAGTTGACGACGGAATTCATGGAATCCCATGTCTGATATGACCTTTGCCAGTTTCCCGTTACTCATCATCCCGAGTACGTTCAAATCTTCGATCACGATGACGGAATACTTACGGACAAGCCTTGAGGTGAGCTTATGGAGAGCATCCAGCCGAATACATGAAATCCGATAGTGCAGACGGGCTACCTTCCGTTTTTGCCTTTCTCGGTTTTTCGATCCTTTTTTCTTCCGAGATAGCGATTGTTGCAATCTTTTCAGCTTTTTCCCCATTTTTCGCAATGCCTTTGGGCCTTCGATCGTCTCACCATTGGATAGGGTCGCCAGATTTTTTACGCCGAGATCCACGCCAACAACCGCTTGGTTTTCGCATGTTGCCGGGGTGATCTCCATCTGTGTATTGATACTGACAAACCATTTATCCGCTGCCCTGGAAACCGTAGCGCTCAGGATCTTACCGGTATATCCGAGACATTCTGTCATCCGTACCCATCCGAGCTTGGGGATGTATATTTTTCGATCCTCAATCTTGAACTTGTCGTTGGCAATATAGAAACTGTCATGGTTCCCTTTCTTTTTGAATATCGGGTGTTTTGCAGTCCCTTTGAAAAAATTATTGAATGCCGTCTGTAAATTGGCGAATGGCTGACTATTGGAGTCTCTCAAAACGTCGAAGATCCACGGGAACGCTTCTTTTTTGATTTCATTGAAAGCCTTTTTCAGCGCCAAACCCGAAGGTTTCTGTCCTTCCTCATACAATCGATTCCACTCAGCAAGCGCCCAATTCCAGGTGAACCGAGCCGTTCCGCAGGCACGAACGAAATACCCACGTTGCGCGTTGGTTGGGTCCAATGCTATTTTGTGTGCCAGTTGAATGATCATGACTCTTACCCTAAAAAATTATCCAATTTGCTGAACTATGATTAATTTTGAGTAAGGAAATAACTTATTCATTGCTCCCCCGCCACTGCTTGATACTGTTTTAGAGCTTTATCCATAAGCAGCGTGTCCATGGCCTTTCCCCAAATAGTTGCGCGGGCATTAACCTCGACCGCTGGAAATTGTGTTGCCGGCTTTGCCTAAAGTAATCTGCATGAGGTCTTCACCAACGATCAGGTTCCCAGAACAGACATCAACCCAGGTGTTATCGATGACTTCGTGTACCACAATGTCAGTACCCTTTGCCAATTTTTCAAGGTTCCCTCTGGTATCCCGAACCGATAAACCGAGTGCTGCGCCTATTTTAAGAGGCCAGCTCCCTTATAGTATTTCATTGCTCCCGGGTGAATGGGGGCCGACAGCCCTTGAAGCATTCCTTGAGAGGTCAAAACTTCGTAGGCCGGGTGGAGTTTTTTAAATTCATCGAGATTCTCAAAAACTTCCTTTGTGACGGCGTAGACCATTTCATCCGGCACTCTGGATGACGTGATAAGGGTGGCTTTAACCCCAAAAGTAGGGATGTCTTCCTGGTTATCGGTTCCGGGATAGAATTTGATGGGGATGGTGGCCTGCGTATAATAGGGGAAACGGTCAAGAAGGGCTTTGGTATCCGTGATGGGGATAATCCGTACCTTTCTGTTCCCCGCTGTGGCTTCCTTGATGGAACCGCTGGGATGTCCCACTGTGTAAAAGAACGCATCGATGCGACCGTCCTGAAGGAGGCCTGCTGCCTCCGATGCTTTGACTTGTTCAGCGTGAAGGTCTTTTTGATAATCGATGCCCACAGCCGAGAGGGCGTCAATGGCGTTTTGCCGCTGTCCGGAACCGGGGTTTCCGATATTGACCCGTTTGCTCCGAAGATCGTTGATGGTTTTGATGCCGGCATCCTGGGCTGCCACCAGGGTGACAGCTTCCGGATGAATGCTGAAAACGGCCCTCAGATCTTTTTGGGGGCCTGCTGCTTTCCATTCCGCTTTGCCGTTGATTGCCTGGTACTGTCGGTCGGATTGCACGATGCCGAAGTCCAGGTCCCCCCCCATGACGGCATTGACGTTAAAAACCGACCCCGCCGTGGATTCCACGGTGCAACGGATGTTGTATGTCTTGCGTTGATCGTTGATCATCTTGCTAATGGCGCCGCCCGTGGGATAATATACCCCCGTAATCCCGCCCGTGCCGATGGTGACGAACCGGGTTTTCGCATCCACCCGGGACGGGGCTATCCCGATGGTACAAATTGCTCCGAAACAAATCAAAGTGGCCCATATGGTTATTTTTTGCATCATCATCCTCCTTTATGATCTTGAATATTGCCTGTTGTTTTATCGAAATAAGGGCCTCAGACTGTATCTCGTCGTAAAACCGGAAACCCCCTCGATATTAACGGCGGACGTCCGGTTTGTAAACCCGGGAATTTACAGGGTGGCGGCAATCACCACCTTTTGAATCTGGCTGGTGCCTTCGTATATCTGGGTGATTTTGGCGTCGCGCATCATTCTTTCCACCGGATATTCCTTGACGTAGCCATAATCGCCCAACAGCTGGACCGCATCGGTCGTGATCTTCATGGCGGTCTCCCCGGCGAAGAGTTTGGCCATGGCCGGCTGCCTAACGCCATGCTCACCTACCCCAAGGTGACACAGTATTAATTAAATGCACGTAAACACGAAACTTATTAAAGCCGATACAGGTAGCCCCTTGGGGTCTGGTGCAGTAACTTGTTAGCAGTATTTGTTATTATTGATTTGAGTTACCTAAATATCCCTTGGCTCAGTGAGAAGGCTTAGTCCCTCAAGAACTTCATACATTCTTTTCTCAGATATTTGACCGATTTTCTCAGAAAGGTCGCTTTTGTTGACGGTATATATTTGAGAAACATTAACAACACTCTTCTTCGGCAAATTAGCTTCCCCTTTATTAAGAGGGACATTACCAGGGGCTTTTGCTCTGTTTAAATTTGTAGTTAAAGAGCAAACAACAACTGTATTTATATTGCTCGAATTAAAAATGTTATTTTGAATTACAATATGTGGATGCCTATATCCAGGTTCTGACCCACTTGGTTCACCTAGGTCTACCCAATATATTTCACCTTGTTTTATTACCATGATTCTTGCTCCACAATTTTGAGCTGTTTTCTCTTCATGGCCTTTGAAATTGTCTTTTCTTCTTCGGTTGGTGAATCGCTATACGCCGCATTGAGTTGAACCAGCAGCTTTTTACTTTCTTGTTTTTTTAGATAATCTTTGACGGCTAGAGTAAACAATTTGCTCCGTGACACATGTAAGTCACTGGCTAATTGATTGACTTGATTGAATAAATCCTTTTCTAATGATATCGCAGTTTTTACACCAGGCATTTAGGCACCTCCAATTATAATATTTATATATGTTGTACCAATATTATTTACATTGTACATACCTTTGTCAATACTTTAATTTATGCCTTATGGTACCTTGCTGGGAGTAAATTTCGATTGCCGGGTAGCCGGGGGATGTTGCCATCCCCGAGCCCCCTCGAAGCGGGATGGTCCGACGGCATCATATAAACGAAACCCTTGTCCTGAACAGACCGGTGCTTTCGGTCCAGAGCCCGGCTGACTTTGATTAATACCGCATCATTATGGTCTATATAGATACGAATATGGTACGTGCCGGAGCCGTCAGTCATCCATCGATGTGGGCATTCAGCGGTTACAATGAGATCCAGGAGCCCCGAGGGAGAACATTTTGTCGGACTATCGGGATTATTGAATACAATTCGGAACAAACCGGAAGCCCCCGCGATATTAACGGCGGGCGTCCGGTTTGTGGCTCGGGGGATTTACAGGGTGGCGGCAATCACCACCTTTTGAATCTGGCTGGTGCCTTCGTATATCTGGGTGATTTTGGCGTCGCGCATCATTCTTTCCACTGGATATTCCTTGACGTAACCATAACCGCCCAACAACTGAACCGCATCCGTTGTGACCTTCATGGCGGTTTCCCCGGCGAAGAGTTTGGCCATGGCCGATTGCCGAACCGCTTCCTTGGGGAGACGATCCAGGTTTTTAGGGAATTTTTCGAAAACGGCGGCGGCCTTGTAGGTCAGCTGTCGGGCTGCTTCTACCTGGGTGGTCATATCGGCCATCATCCACTGAAGACCTTGAAAAGAGAAAAGAGGCTTGCCGAACTGGGTCCGTTCCTTGGTGTAGTTGACGGCAAAATCAAGGGCGCCCTGAGCAATGCCAACGGCCTGGCTGGCCACGGGGATGCGGGTCAGATCGAGTGTTTTCATGAGAATCGGAAAGCCCAACGCTTCGCCCCCCAGAATGTTTCTTGCCGGCACACGGACATCTTCCAGGATGATTTCCACGGTGGAGGAAGCGCGAACGCCCATTTTGCTCTCATGCTTGCCGATGCTGAAACCCGGCGTGCCCTTGTCCACGATAAATATGCCGGTGCCTTTTGGCCCCGCCACGGAAGGATTGGTTCTGGCTGCGATACATACCACGTCCGCCACGTCCGCATGGGAGATGAATGTTTTGGTTCCGTTAATGATATAATCGTCGTCGTCCCTGACGGCCTTGGTCTTAAGACCGGACACATCGGAGCCGGCGTTGGGTTCCGTGAGGCCGAATGCGATAAGGTTTTCACCGCTTGCCAATTTTGGAAAATATCGTTTCTTTTGTTCGTCGTTGCCGGCCAGCATGATGGGCATGGCGCCCAGCTCATGGACCAGCAGGACCACGGAGGTGGAAGCGCAGACCTTGGCGATTTCTTCGATGATCAGACATAGGGAAAAAAGTCCCATCTTGGACCCCCCGAATTCTTCCGGATAGTCAGCGCCGAAAAGAGCGTTTTCCCGCAGCAACGCCACCATGTCCCATGGGAATTCGGCTTTTTCATCCCTTTCCGAGGCGCCGGGGGCAATCTGTTCTTTGGCAATACGCGCAACGGTTTCCTTGAGCATTTCCTGTTCTTCGGTAAGGTCGTAAGACATGGGTTCTCCTCCTTGTGGTAAATGGGCCGTAAGATTTTTTTATAAACGTTGTTGATCCAAAACCATGACGGGCATTGCCTCCATTTGGCATCATTGTGATTTGGAAAAAAGTCAATGACAAACCAAACACCGCAATCGGTTGACATGAAACCGTTTCTATTCTATGTTTCATTTGATTGCTAAATGAGGCATCATTCATTGTTGCATACTTTATCAGGGAAATCAAATGTTAAAACTTATCGAAGAAAGTCCCCTTTACCGGATAGCCAATGCACGAAGCATGGCCTTTTTCGGCGCATCCAACAGTATCACTTCCATGGGAACTCATCTTCTCATGACGGTGCTGGCCGGCGGTTTTAAAGGGGCCATCTATCCGGTTCATCGCAAGGAAGAAAAGGTGCTGGAGTTGAAGGCTTACCGGCGGGTGGAGGATTTGCCGGAAGTGCCCGATCTGGTGGTGATCGTACTGCCCACCGCCGTTGTGAACCAGACGCTTGAGTCCTGTGGACAAAAGGGCATCAAACAGGCCGTGGTGGTTTCCGGGGGATTCAAGGAGGTGGGGGAGCAAGGTTATGAATTGGAGGCGGCGCTCAAAAAAATTGTCGCTGTCCATAACATGCGGATTTTGGGCCCCAACTGCCTGGGGGTGGCCAACCCGCATTGCAACATCAACACGACCTTTATTCCTAACGATGGGGTCCCCGGTTTCGTGGGATTGGCATCCCAGAGCGGCAGTTTCGTGACCCAGATGTTTGAATATCTTTCAGGTTTCGGCATGGGTTTCAGCACTGCCTTCAGCGTGGGAAACGAAGCGGTTCTGGATATCGTCGACTGTATGGAATATCTGGGCGCCTGCCCCCATACCAGGGTGATCGCCCTGTACATCGAGGGGATTCAAAGGGGGCGTGCGTTTATGGCGGCAGCCCGGGCCATTGTTCCCCACAAGCCCATTGTGGCTTTTTATGCGGGGGGATCAAAAGCCGGAAGGGTTGCTGGCTTTTCCCATACCGGGGCCATGGCGGGACCCGATGAACTCTACGACGGCATGTTTCGGCAGGTGGGGGTGATTCGGGCAAGATCCATTGTGGAGTTGTTTGATTTTTGCTGGGCGCTCGGGTCCATGCCCATCCCCAAAGGGAATCGGGTGGTGATACAAACGCACTCGGGAGGGCCCGGGGCCGCGGCTGCGGATGCCTGTGGAAGGGCGGGCCTGGAACTTTCGGTGTTGTCCGGGGAAACATTGAAGAAACTGGCCCCCTTTATTCCCGCTACGGGAAGTGTCGGCAATCCGGTTGATCTGACCTTTGCCAAGGATTACAGTTCTTTTTTTTCGGAGATTCCCGGTATCCTTCTGGCGGAGGAAAATGCGGATATCCTCATGGTTTATCTGCTCAGCCCACCCCGGGTGGTGGAAAGGGTGCTGAAAGGGATGGGACTGTCCGATGAAGAGGCCAAGGTTCAGGTAAAGGAAATCATCGCGAGCAATGCCGGCCAATTCGCACGGTTGTTGAAGACGCAGGAAAAGCCGATGATCGGCTATTCCTTTCACCGTCCGGATTCGCATATCATGGGCGAGGTCATTGCAAGGGGCGTTCCGGTATTTCAGGGGGCGGAACGTGCGGTTCGGGCCATGGCTGCATTGGTGGCATATGCGGGGGTGAGGGAAAAAACGAATTCCAAAGAAACAGCGAGGTGATCCATGGCAAAACCCAGAAAGGTTGCAGAAGTGATGGCTGAAAGCGGCGTCAAATTCGGGACCAGCGGGGCTCGCGGCCTGGTTTCCGCAATGACCGATGAGGTGTGTTATTTGTACACAGCGGCATTTATTCAGCACCTGGAACACATCGGGGAACTCAACGGCCGGGGTTCAATGGCCGTGGGGGGCGACCTGCGGTCCAGCACTGAGCGTATCATGCGGGCAGCGGCCGGGGCCGTATCGGACGCGGGATACACCCCCATCGGTTGCGGGAGGCTTCCGTCTCCGGCATTGGCCCACTATGGGCTGGTCCGGAATATGCCCACCATCATGGTGACCGGCAGCCACATTCCTGATGATCGGAACGGCATCAAATATACAAGTAAAAAAGGGGAGATTCTGAAGTCGGACGAGGCCGGTATCAAGCAGGAGGCGGTGGCTGTGCCTGAAGGGCGTTTTGATCATGACGGCATGTTTACAGGAAATCCGGCGCCGTTAAAGGAAGACCATGAGGCGGTGGCAATGTATATCGCCAGGCATCTGGACTTTTTTCCGGACGGTTGCCTGAAAGGCAGGAAAGTCGGGGTCTATCAGCATTCTGCCGTGGGTCGTGAACTGATGGTGGAAATTTTGTCAGGTTTGGGCGCCGAGGTCAAAACGTTGGGATTTTCAGATGCTTTTGTGCCGGTGGATACCGAGGCCATTCGACCGGAAGATGTGACGGCTGCCGGAGAATGGGCGCGGGAATATGGTTTTGATGCCATTGTTTCCACGGATGGGGACAGCGACCGGCCTCTGATCAGCGATGAAACGGGGAAATGGTTGCGGGGAGATGTGGCGGGGATACTGACGGCCGCCTACTTCGGGGCGGATGCTGTGGCGACGCCGGTTTCCTGCAATACAGCCCTTGAAAAAAGCGGGTGGTTCGAATCGGTTTATCGAACCCGGATTGGTTCCCCCTATGTGATTGAAGGGATGGGGCAGGCCTTGACATCAGGGGCGAAGCGGGTGGTGGGGTATGAAGCCAACGGCGGTTTTCTGATTGCCTCCGATCTACGGCATCATGGAAAAACATTGCGGGCCCTGCCCACGCGGGACGCCATCATTGTGCATCTGGCAATCCTGCTCCTTTCCATCCGGAAAGGAAAGAAGATCAGTGAACTCCTGTTTGATTTGCCCCAGCGGTTCACTCACAGCAATCGCTTGAAGGATTTTCCTACCGAAAAAAGCCGGGGGGCAATGAAAAACCTTCATGGGGGAGATGCGGAAAAAGACCGCCGGACCATTGAAACTGTGTTCGGGCCTCATTTCGGGCGGGTGAATGCCATCGACACCACCGACGGCCTGCGGATTACCTTTTTAAACAATGAGGTGGTACACCTTCGGCCATCTGGCAATGCCCCTGAATTTCGGTGTTATAACGAAGCCGACACGGAAAAACGCGCTGAGGAAATGAACGAAATATGTATGAAGATCATGTCCGGGTGGCGGTAGCGACGGTTACGCCTCCCAGCCATGGACCCCGATCAAATTGACAAAGCGGCAGCCGCCCAGGCTTTCTTCAAGGTACTTTCCGTTTTTTTTCGTGATCCTTTTCAGGTCCTGGCTGGTTCTGTCCCCGACGGGAATGACGAGCCTTCCCCCTTCAGCCAGTTGTTCCAGAAGCGGTTCGGGGATTCCCGGAGCACCCGCTGTTACCATAATGGCATCATAGGGGGCGAACTCTTGCCAGCCCAGGGTGCCGTCGTAGGCTTTGAAAAGCACATTGTTGCATGCCAGTTCCGCAAGGATGGTCCTTGCCCGGACCATGAGTGCGCGAATCCTTTCGACGGTGTAAACCTTTTCGGCCAGTTCCGCCAGCACCGCTGTCTGATACCCGCTTCCCGTACCGATTTCAAGTACGTTTTCGTTTCCCGTGAGCATCAGCGCCTCTGTCATGAGGGCGACCATATAGGGCTGTGAGATGGTCTGTTTATGGCCGATGGGCAGTGGATGGTCGTTGTAGGCTTTGCCCACGAGGGCTTCTTCCACAAATCGGTCCCTGAGGACTTTTCCCATGGCGGAAAGGACCCTGGCGTCCTTGATGCCGCGTGAAATCAACTGGCTTCTGACCATTTTTTCTCTGGCCAACCGATAATCGGGGTGAAGGTTCATGACGTTCTCTCTTCTATGCGGATGACAAAAAGTAACGCAATGCTATCATAAAATTAATTCCGTTGTAAAATGCTTTGTAATCGTTTACAGGGTGCAGTTGTCAGGGTGCAGAAAAAACAGCTTCAATCGTTTTGTCCCCTGTGAACGGTTGCATGCTTTTAAGGCGCAGTCCCAAGACCATATTGACAACCCTTTGTCAAGGTGATACTTTCCACCCTTTCCACAAACCGTAATGTCGGTGAATAATCAGGAGAAAGCTGGGGGATTTCATGAACTTTCAAGAATTGATGATGGCTCTTCAACAATACTGGGCCGAATATGGGTGTATTATTCAACAGCCTTACGACCTGGAGGTCGGAGCGGGGACCTTCAACCCCGCAACCCTTCTGCGGGTTCTTGGGCCCGAACCGTGGTCCGTTGCCTATGTGGAGCCCTCACGGCGACCGACGGACGGCCGGTATGGGGAAAATCCCAACCGGCTGGGGCATTATTACCAGTACCAGGTGATCATAAAACCGTCCCCCATTGACATTCAGGATGTCTATCTGGGAAGCCTCAAGGCTCTGGGAATTGATCCCCTTGAGCACGATATCCGTTTTGTGGAGGATGACTGGGAATCTCCGACCCTGGGTGCTTCGGGACTGGGGTGGGAAGTCTGGCTCGATGGCATGGAGATTACGCAGTTTACCTATTTCCAGCAGGCAGGCAGCATCCGGCTGGACCCCATTTCCGTGGAAGTGACCTACGGCCTGGAAAGAATCGCCATGTATATGCAGGAGAAAGAGAGTGTTTACGATCTCATGTGGAATGATCGTTTGGCCTATGGCGATGTCCATAAGAAGGGCGAATGGGAACTCTCGGTTTATAATTTTGAGATGGCGGACGTGGATATGCTGCTGGATATGTTTCACAAGTATGAGAAGGAAGGTTTGCGGGTTGGCGAGGAAGGTCTGGTGCTGCCCGCCTATGATTACTGCCTGAAATGTTCCCATACCTTCAACCTGTTGGATGCCAGGGGCGCCATCAGCGTGACCGAGCGGACCCGGTATATTGATCGCATCAGGCGTCTGGCCCGCTTGAGCGCGAAGAACTATCTGGCCCAGCGCGAAGAAATGGGATACCCCCTTAAATCTATATAACGGATGACGATTATGACGGCAGAATTGCTTTTGGAGATCGGGACCGAGGAAATTCCAGCGGGTTACCTGGAAGATGGCTTGAGTGCGCTAAAAAGACGGGTTGAGGCATGTCTTACGGAAAGCCGAATTGATTGGGAGGGCGACCTTGAGGTTTACGGTACGCCGAGACGTCTGGTTTTGATGGGAAAGGCTGTTTCCCTGAAACAGAAAGACCTGATTCAGGAAGTGACGGGGCCCCCGAAAAATGTGGCTTATGACCAGAATGGGGCTCCCACCAGGGCGGCCGCCGGCTTTGCTAAAAAACAGGGGGTATCCGTTGAGGAACTGAGCACCATTGATACACCTAAAGGGGAATATCTTTATGTGAAGCAGGAGGTTCCCGGAAGATCGACCCACGAGATCCTGTCGGAACGGTTGCCCGGCATCATCGGAGAAATCCCATGGCCCAAGTCCATGCGGTGGGGGGATGTGGGGTTTCCCTTCGTGCGTCCCGTACACTGGATTCTGTGTCTTCTAGGCGGTCGTGTGGCGCCCTTTGAAGCGGCCGGCGTCAAGAGCGGCAATACCACCCGCGGCCATCGGTTCATGGGGCCGGAAGAAGTGAGCGTCAAAAATATCGCCGATTACCGGAAGGCCATGGAAGGTGCCTTTGTGGTCCTTGATCCGATGGAAAGACGCCGGGTTGTTGAGAAAGTTGCCCGTGAAGCGGCCGCGAGCGTGGGAGGCGTTCCAGTGGATGATCCGGAACTGGTTCAAACGGTGGCGAATCTTACCGAATACCCCACGGCGGTTTGCGGCGGTTTTGAAAAGGCTTTTCTGGATTTGCCCGATGCGGTTCTGATCACCGCCATGCGGGAGCACCAGAAGTACTTTGCGGTGTATGATGAAATGGGCACTCTTATGCCCAATTTCGTGGCGGTCAACAATACCAGGACCCGGGACGAATCCGTGGTGTGCCGGGGGCATGAACGGGTGCTTCGGGCCAGACTTTCCGATGCGGATTTTTTCTTGAAAGAGGACCGCAAACGACCCCTTTTGGATCGACTGGAGGATTTGAAGCAGGTGATCTACCAGGCGCAATTGGGCACGTCTTATGCCAAGGTGATGCGGGTAGAGGCCCTTGCCGCGCATATTGCGGGATGGGTCCTGCCGGAAGAAACTGACCGTGTGAAACTAGTGGCGCGTCTTTCCAAATGCGATCTGGTCACCCACATGGTGATTGAATTCCCGTCTCTTCAGGGGGAGGTGGGCAGTGCCTATGCGGCGATGGAGGGATATGACGGCGACATATGTTCGGGAATTTCTGAACACTATCTTCCCTTGAAAGCGGGGGCGGCACTTCCCCAATCGAAAATCGGCGCTGTTGTGGGGATGGCGGACCGACTGGATACCATTGCCGGGTGTTTTGCCGTTGGGTTGGAACCCACGGGAAAAGCCGACCCCTTTGCACTTCGAAGGCACGCTCTGGCCATTATCCGGATCATGGAGGATACGGGTTGGGATTTGTCGTTCAAGCAGCTTGTGGAAAAAACGCTGTCCCAACTGGCCAAGGAAATCGATTTTGATTTTGACGCCGTTTTTGCGCGGGTTCTGGATTTTATTCGGGATCGTTACAAGAACATGATGTTGAGGTCGGATTATGTCTCCGACCTGGTTGAGGCGGCTATCTGTGAGGTCTTTGACTGCATTTTATCCCTCCGCCCGAAAATGGAGCAGCTCAAGGCATTCACGTTGTCGTCCGATGAATTTGTGCCGCTGGCCCTGACCTTTAAACGGGTGAACAATATTATCAAAAAACAGACACGGGTGTTTGCGGTGAATCCGGAGCTGTTTCAGGAAAGTGCTGAAAAGCATCTGTGGGAAACATACCGGGCGCTCAAAGATGATGTGGATAGCTGTATTGAAAAGAGCGCTTTTTTGGATGCCTTAGGTCTTATGGCAAGGCTCAGAACGCCTGTGGATCAGTTGTTTGATCAGGTGGAGATTTTGACAAAAGATGATGCGCTGCGTGAAAACCGGGTGGGGTTGCTGCAGGTGATCAGCAAGTTTGTGCTGACCCTTGCCGATTTCTCCAAGTTTTCAATATGAGAGAGAGAGCGGGTGGCGCAATTCGAGAAGGTGTTTCCATCTGTTCTCATTTCAGGGTGTTCAACTATTTACCGTCCTTTTCTCGAGGCGCTTTTTGAGATGGACTTTTTGTCGGCTGCAAATGCTCCAGAGTCTGAACGGACTTCTCAAGTGTACTACGCCACAATCCCCATTTGTTTCTATAGGATGAATAAAAGAAGAAAGACATGGCCGCGAGCATTGCCACAATGATGGCATAGAACTTCCAGGTACGCTTTTTTTGCCCATAGGGGTCCATTTTCAAAGCCCGATGGGAGCCTGGCGGCAGAACCGCCGTTCGCGTGAGCACGGCTCCGAAGGGAATATTTATCTTGGCCCGCGTGTTCACGGCCCATCCGCAGGCATCCAGAATGGGCCCCAGATTTCGTCGCCGCAGATTCAGATATCCATTGATGACGGAAGGCCCTGAGATGGCCAGAATGATTCCTAAAATCGCGAGGGGGACTTCCCACCAGTCGAGATCCATAAATCCAGTGACCACCGATGCAATGGCAGTGCCGATTGCACCGATGGCAAGACCTATTGCCGCGAATACGCCCGCGAATCTGGCAATGTCAAATGCTTGACTTGACGAAGTTTTTTTAGATTGAGGCGTCTGCAAAACACCGTCAACCGATTTGGACATATTGGTCTGGAGTTCTTTGTCGCGAGCCGTGGTCATCTTTTCTATTTGGGTTGAGATGAACTGAGAAATCCGCTTATAGGGAGACCAGAACGCCTGTCGAAGGCTGATGGGATGTTCAATCAATTTGACGATAACGGCATCCCAGTCCTGTCCTTTTCGATCGTAGAACAGCCCGTTTCTGCCGACCCTGAGATTGTCCGAACTTCCGTTGGTAAAAGCGGCGGCGATGGTTAGTTTTGCATTGGCGCCTTTTCGAGTACACTCACAATAAGCCAGATAGGTCTGACTTAAATGGGCTAGAGCGCTGTGTTTTGTCATGTCATCTACCTTAACGCAAAGGTCACAGCTTCGAGCGTCCAGATAGAGGGTCCCGACCTGAAACACGGATTTCTCGCGGGTCGTATAAAAATCGAAAAGGGAAACAAAGTTATTCAAAAACGTATATAGGTACCGGTAATATCGCACCAGCCTGTCTACGGATGAAACCGCTTCAACCTGCGGCGCCAAAGCCTCGTCCTTCTCAATGAGGGCCTCAAGCTTGGCGCGATTGTCGCCGGCCAGAATCTCTCGAACCCGACTGATACCCAGCGATTCGACCCGTGTACCTTGCTTCTGGGAAAGCCAGCGTTCATAAGCCGTGAAATTTGTGCAAATGACGCCCCATTCCGCCATATCAAGGCTTTCCTTCTCACCAAAAAGCGGTGTGATAATTACAGATGAAAGTTTTGCAATATTCGCTGTCCAGGCCGGATTAACACCGGTTTTTAACGGCAGGGGTTTTCCCGCCTCAACTGCGGCCAGGGGAAAAACCGCTATTTCCTGATCATCGGTATCGGACAGATTTTTCTCTGAAATCGCTTCATAGGCTTCATTTGATGGATTTAGGGCTTGTGTTGCATTCGGATCGAATTCGACCAGGCGACATCGGATGAAGTAGTCCTCGACTTTCTCTCTGATTTTGTGAAAAACGTCAGCGGCATCAATGGTTTTATCGCCGTAAGGCAGGGTATTGGCCGCATCATCATCGGCCTGTTTCCACCAGGCGGCGAAAGCTTCCGCCTCAGAAAAAAAATCTTCAAATTTTTCCCTGGAAATACCTGGTGCGCCACTGCGGTCATTTTCGAATCCCATACATGCAATGATATCCGTAATAACGCTTTTCGTGTCTTCATCATCAGCAGACGCGACCGGTATAATACCGTCGCCGTTGAAACGGGTTTCCGTAAATATCTTCTCTGTATCTGAAGTGTCTTCCGTTGTGATTTCAGATGCTTCTGATTTTCCAAGGTTCGACAGGATCTCTTTTGCGCACGAGAGTATTTCTTTCCCCTCGGTCGTGGCATCATCAATGGTTGAGAGTGGAAGAGCATCGGCGCTGAGCAGGAGATCATCGGGGTTTTTGAGAAGGGACCCCGCCCATTTGGCGGCAGCCACAATCTCCGGAACGTGTATGCGGCCGTCTCCATCGGTATCGATCAGCGAGAGCGTTCGCTCATCAAACTCAAGGCCACTGGCCGGGCAGCTTAAGGCAGCCCAGAGTTTTTGATCCAGACGGTCCAAGGCCATCAAATCGGCGCCGTCCCTGAGCGCTACCTGGTCAAAGCCGCCAAGTTTGACAAAACGCCAACTGTGTGGCGTGGATGCCCCGGCTTTCATTTCCACTGCTGAAACTGTCGAATTTTCCTTCATAATATCTTTTTACCCATGGAAAAGGGGGGACATTGGCATTCCAAATCCTTAACTACTCAACATAACCCTTATGCACTGTACCGGTTATGTTGTGTGAATCTAATTGATTACATAACCGTAGGATGTGATTTCCTTTCTTCAGTTTGTAATTTTTGGGTTGTTTTCAAAGCCGGGGTTTTTTGATCAGAATATAAAGTTCACCTTCATGTTTCAAGTGCCCCGCGACGGTTTCGGCGTAGGGGCCGTTTCCCCAGAAAATGTCGGCCCTTCCCGGACCCTTTATGGCGCTCCCGGTATCCTGATTTAGAACGAAACGGGAGAACCGATGCCATTTTGTGATTTCGCCCTGGGGGTTGAGGGTCGGTTTCCAGCATGAAATAAAGGCCAGTGCCCCTTTGGGGAATCGTTTTGAATCCAGCGCCAGGGACCTGCCGGGCGTCAGGGGAACCCCGATATTGCCGACGGGTCCGGTTGAGAGAGGTCTGAAGAATATGTAGGATGGGTTATAATTCAGGATCTCGGGGACCTGGTCAGGATGTTCCGAGAGATATCGCCGGATGGCCTGCATGGACATTTCTTCCCGGGTCAGGAGCTCTTTGTCCAGCATGTAGCGCCCGATGCTCCGGTAAGTGCCGCCATTGGCGGCGCTGTAGCCCACGTTGAGGGCGCCGCCATCCCTTAACCGGAGTTGACCTGAGCCCTGAATATGCAGAAAGGCCACATCTACCGGACTTTTCAGCCAGGCCAGTTCCAGGTCTTTCCCTTTCAGTGCCCCTTCCTCAATTTGTTTCCTGGAAAAATAGGGGAGGAATTTTTTTCCCTCGATGCGGCCGGTGATTTTCCGGCCTTTGAACGCCTCATTGAAAAGAGAAAGATCCGCTGTGATCATGTCTTCGGGTTTTTTGTAGAGAGGATATCTGAAAATTTCATCCGACGTCAGCCCTGCGTCATAGATGGGTTCGAAATACCCGGTGAAGAGGACTTGGTTGTTTCCATTATGCCCGGTGGCACGGTAAACCAGAAAATTTTCGCTGATGGCTTTGTTTAATTGAGCGGTGTTGGGATTTTCCAAAATAAGATTCAGGAATGTTTCCTGGCTTTCCAGCACCTGACGACAGGTGAAGGTGTGCGGGCCATAATGGAACAGATATTCGGGATCAAGCTTGTTTAAGTAGCGTTGGTTGCTTTTCAGTGCGGAGATCAGGGATTCCCGATTCATGTCATCATTGAAGGTGGGGTAAAAAAAACGCACCGGTTCCAATGTTTCCTCAAATATTCGAATCTCTTTTTTGAGTGCCGGGTGGCAGGCAAAGAAGGTCAGGAAAATGATCAACAGAAAAACATTGAGATGGAATGAATTTTGATTGGACATGCTTTCCTCTGATGGGTAGATTTCCTCTTCTCATAATGCAATCGCCACTTTTTTTCAAGTGGGGGATACCTGAAAGTGTGTTTTTTTTGCCACATATCATCGGTCGTTGCCTCCGTTATTCAAAGATCCTTGAAATCTTTTTTGTGTTAATATGTTGTAAAACCAGCTGTGTAGATAGATTTTTTTCTTTTTGGGAGGTCTTTTTCAATCTGTGGTACAACATTTGCATGCGAATTTAGACATAGTTAAAAGAGTTGAGCGGCTGGCGCTACTTACAAGAAGGAGAAACCTGTGAATTTTAAGCAACGCACATTAAAGACCGATGTCGGTTGTACCGGATTGGGCCTTCATTCAGGTGAAAAGGTGAAAATTACGGTCAGGCCCGCCTCGTGTGGGACGGGAATACGGTTTGTGAGAACCGATCTGCCGGGGAATTCGTATGTCGATGCCCGTTTTGATAATGTATTTGATACGACCCTGGCCACAAGCATCGGTTCCAATGGCTGCCG
Source organism: Desulfatiglandales bacterium (assembly GCA_963662465.1). Lineage (GTDB taxonomy): Bacteria > Desulfobacterota > DSM-4660 > Desulfatiglandales > Desulfatiglandaceae > NaphS2. The sequence continues at coordinate 3,685,968 of OY759599.1, read as the reverse complement.
CGTCTCTACCATTGAACATCTCATGGCCGCTTTTTACGGTTTGGGTATTGATAACGCACGAGTGGAGCTGGACGGACCTGAAGTACCCATTATGGACGGTAGTTCAGCCCCCTTTGTTTATTTGCTCAAGAGCGCGGGTATTGAAGAGCAGAAAGATCCGAAACAGTTTATCGTGGTCAAAAAGCCCTTTAAACTGGATGATGGGAATCGTTCCATCCGTGTGTATCCCTCAAACGAACTCAAGATCAGCTATATGATCGATTTTCAACACCCGTTACTGAGAAATCAGGAATATGAATTATGTTTTTCAGGTGGGGATTTTATTCGGGAGATCAGCCGGGCCAGGACTTTCGGCTTTTTAAAGGATGTGCAAACCCTGAAAGCAAATGGGTTTGCCAAGGGCGGCTCCCTTGACAATGCCGTCGTCATCGATGATTTCAGAATACTTAACGAGGACGGACTCAGATATAAAGATGAGTTTGTCCGCCATAAGATCCTTGACTTTATTGGGGATCTCTCCCTTTCCCAGGTGCCTGTCATCGGTCATTTCGTGGTGAAAAAATCAGGCCATTTCCTGAACCAGAAGATGTTGACAAAATTGATGGCATCCAAAAAACATTGGAAGGTGTTGACGTTTGTGAGCCCTGAGGAATGCAGGCGAAACAGTCTCAGTATTCCGGCTTTCGGCTTGCCGGAACTGGTTCCCATATGATTTAGCGGGGATCATTAACCTTTTGTATTCTTGGGCCGTCTCTTTACCGTAAATGGGGGGAGGCGGCCTTTTTTTGTTGTTTTGAAAGTGACGTGCCACTCCTCGTTACTAAACCTCCGAAAGGTAAAATGTGTCTTCTCGGGGATATGCCTTGCATTTTACCGGATGCTACTTTATTATCTTCCCTTCAAATTTACCCTGTTTTGATCCGTATGGAACCTTGGAGATGAAGATTATTCCAACCCTTAACAAAGGTCTTAAACCGCTCCTGTTGCTGCTGCTTCTCATCTGCACGGGACCGTTTTGGGCGGCGCCGGCAATGGCGGAGGATGCCAGGCTGGCGGATATTGTGGTTACCAACACTCGGGATCATCTCCTGCTCTATTTTACGGTAACGGATTGTTTTACGGAGAATATGAAAAAGGCCATTGACAACGGGGTCAATACCACATTCACCTTCTTTGTAAAATTGCAGGAAGTTCGGGAATGGTGGTGGGACAATAAAATTGCCGATTTGAAGGTGAGCCATGAAATAAAATACGACAGTTTGAAAAAGGTCTATGAAGTGAGGCTGTCTTCCAATGACGATAAGGCTGTTTTTGCCAAGGATTTTGACCATGCCAAGAGGTTAATGGCTGAAATTGTGGGGTTGAAAGTAACCGAACTTCGAAATCTGCATCGAGGAAATCGATATCAGATCAATATGATGGCGGAACTCGACACTATCAAGTTGCCCTTCTATTTTCATTACGTCTTTTTCTTCCTTTCTTTATGGGATTTTGAGACAGATTGGTATTCGGTGGATTTTAGATACTAGACTGCTTTCAATGGAAGATTATCGCGAAGCTGAAATAAGTGATCTCAAAAGACGCCGCCGCGAACGGTATGTGATTGCTTTTTTATGTGTGACAATCTCTATTTTGATTTATCTGAGTCTGCGGGTATTTCATCTCGGACAGGCCCTTCCCTTTTCAAGCAGTATTATCGCGTTTGCCCTCATCAACATCAATGTGATTTTGCTCCTGCTGCTGCTTTTTCTCACGGTGAGGAATGTGGTTAAGCTGTTGTTTGAGCGGAAAAAGGGCATCATGGGGGCCAGGCTCAGAACTAAACTGGTGCTGGCTTTCGTGACCCTTTCGCTTTTCCCAACGATCATTTTATTTTTTGTTTCCGCGCAGTTTATCTCTTCATCCATTGACTACTGGTTCAACCTTCAGATCGAGCGGTCCTTGAATTCCTCGCTGGAGGTCGGTCAGGATTACTACACCGGCATTACGGATGAGATGCTCTCTTTCGGAAATGTGCTGAGTCGGGTGATGACCTACGAGGGTTTTTTGATTCCCAGCCAAAAAGAGGATCTCGAGAGATTCACCGATGAAAAAAGAAAGGAACTGGGCCTTGCATCCTTAAAGGTTTTTTCCCAGGAATTGACGATGATGGCGGTTTCAAAGGATCACCGCATCGACCTCACCGCTTTTACGAATCCCGCAAGCGGCATTTTGGAGCGCACGGTCCTGAAGGGGATGGATGGACAGTATATCCAATCGTCGCCGCACGGAGATCTTGTGGGGGGGATCGTGCCGATTTTTTCACGAACGGCATCCAAGGCCGTGGTGGGATTGCTGGTCCTGACGCGTTTTGTTCCCGGGTCCTTTGTGAACCGCCTTCATGCCATTTCAAAGGGCCTGCAGGAATATCGTCAACTCAAGATGCTCAAGACGCCCATAAAGGCCAGTCACATGATTACCCTCTCCATTGTGACCCTCTTGATCATTTTTTCATCCGTGTGGTTCGGGTTTTATTTCTCCAAAGAGGTGACCGTTCCCATCAAGGAACTGGCTGAAGCGACCAATCGTATTGCTTCCGGTGATTACAATTTCTTTATTGACTTGGAAACGAAAGATGAGATGGGTCTGCTGGTGAATTCTTTTAACCGAATGACCATGGACCTGAAGACCGGAAAAAACAAGCTTGAGGCGGCCAACCGGGAACTCATGGCCGGCAATCTGGAGTTGGAGCAGCGGCGGCTCTATATGGAGATTGTCCTGGCCAATGTGGCTGCGGGCGTTGTGTCCGCGGATGGCAGAGGTCGAATTCTGACCATTAATAAATCCGCGGAAAGGATGCTGAATATCACGGCAAAAAATATCATTGGAAAGACCTACAAAGAGATTCTTTCCCATGATAATCGGAAAATCGTTGACTCCTTTATCCGGAACGAGGGACTTTTTCGGAAAGGATTCATGAATAAACAGATCCGTCTGTCAGCCGGAAACCGGCAGTTGAGTCTGCTGGTGTCGCTCAATGTGCTTCAGGATGATCGGGGGCAGTATCTGGGGCTTGTGGCTGTTTTGGAGGATTTGACCGAGATTGAGAAAGCGCAGCGAATGGCCGCATGGCGCGAGGTGGCAAGGCGTATCGCCCATGAGGTCAAAAACCCGTTAACGCCCATTCAGCTTTCCGCTCAGCGACTCAAAAAAAGGTATGGGGGGATGCTGGGACCGGAAGACGCAAAGGTGTTTCACGAGTGTACCGGGATGATTATTACCCAGGTGGAAGAATTGAAGCGCCTCGTCAATGAGTTTTCCAATTTTGCCCGTATGCCCGCCGCGAACCCGGTTCCATCGGATATCGTTAAAATTATTGGAGAAGCATTAAGCCTTTACAGAGAAGCGCACAAGGATGTTTCCTTTGTATTCAACCATCTTGGCGAGGCGCCGATTTTCAACCTTGACCGGGAGCAGATCAGGCGTGTTATGATCAACCTGTTGGACAATGCCATCGAAGCCACCGGAGGCCATGGAGAAGTGGTGATTGACCTTACCTATGACAATATTTTGAAAATGGTGCGTATCGAGGTGGCGGACAACGGTCGGGGGATCGATTCCCAAAACAAAGCGCGGTTGTTTGAACCCTATTTTTCCACTAAAAAGCATGGAACAGGCCTGGGGCTTGCCATCGTCAGCACGATTATTACGGATCATAACGGGTTTATCAGGGTGAAGGATAATGCTCCTGCTGGAACGAGATTCGTTATTGAGCTTCCGGTTCGGATGTGAAAAGTGAAAAAAAAAGGTATCGCATGATCATTCTCTATCATTTTCTATGGACCTTGCCGCTGGTTTTTTTGGTGACGGCTGCTTTTATTTCGGGAAGCAGGCGGCTCAATGCGCGGCTTGCCCTGCGATTACCGAAAAGGTTGCCGAAGAAAGACAACCTTTGGGTTCACGCCCTTTCGGTGGGAGAAGTGATTTCGGCGATTCCCCTGGTAGAGCGACTGAAAAAGGCGTTCCCCGAAAAAGACATTGTTTTTTCCGTGACCACCAGGAGCGGTATGGCCGTGGCAAGGGAAAAACTTTCAGGTCAGGTTGCGTGCATTGTGACCTTTCCGCTGGATGCCTGGTGGTGCGTGCGTCGTATGGTCCATTATGTGAATCCCTCTGTTTTTATCCTGGTTGAAACGGACTTGTGGCCGGCCCTGCCGGTGTTTTTGAAACAGAAAGGCGTCAGGAGTCTTCTGGTGAATGGCCGGATTTCCCCCCGTACACTGAAATCCTACCAAAAGGCGCCGGCTGTGGTGAGACGCATGTTCGCTCCCTTGACTTGTCTCATGCAATCGCATCTGGATCGGGATCGGTTGCTGCAGGTGGGAGTGGATGGAAAAAAGGTGGTGACCGTCGGAAATATCAAATTTGACCGTGAGATGCCCGCCCTGGATGCCGGAGATAAAGGCCGCTGGTTGGAAATGCTGGGATTGAAGCCGGAAATGCAGATATGGGTAACCGGCAGTACCCACGAGGGGGAAGAGGCGGTTTTGCTGAAAGTGTTTCAGCAACTGCAACCCGACTTCCCACTGTTGCGACTGGTGATCGCCCCGCGAGACGTGGGCAGATCCCGCGACATTTCCAGCCTGGTCAGCACCCTGGGGATGACGGCGGTTTTGAGAACGGCGGTTTCAAAAGAGTGTCGTTCCCGTGATATCCTGGTGCTTGACACTGTGGGTGAGTTGGGGCATGTCTATGGCTTGGGCTGTGTGTCGTTTGTGGGGGGGAGCTTTGTTCCCATTGGGGGGCATAACCTGCTGGAACCCGCTGCTTTCGGCATCCCGGTCCTGTTCGGGCCCCATACCCATAATTTTGAATTCATGTCGGAATCGATCTTGAAGGTCGGCGGAGGCTTTCGAGTTCAGGATGAGGGTGAACTCCTTGAAACCATGATCCTTCTTTTGTCGGATGCCCGTTTGCGCATGGGAATGGGGAGCAGGGCAAAGGCGTTTGTGATGGAAAATCGGGGGGCGTTGGATAGGGTCATGGCTTATGTCGCCCAAAATATGGGGAAAGGGTGACGCCATTCGGCCAATGGGCGATTTTCTGAATAGAATAGACTGGTCATCCATTCACCGGGAGAGATCCTGGAAGTTTTATACCCCTGTGCTGGCTTTTTTTTCATGGCTGTATGGATTGGGACTTAAGTTCCGTTTCGCCGCATATGGTTATGGTATTTTTAAGAAAAAGAGGTTGCCGGGGTTTGTGGTGAGCGTGGGGAATCTTACCGCCGGGGGGACGGGTAAAACGCCGGCGGTGGCGGCTCTGGCAAAATGGGCGGTGGCGGAAAAGTTCAGGGTTGCTATTATCTCAAGGGGTTACGGTGGGGCGTATCAAAGCCCAGTGTTGGAAGTGTCCGATGGACAGCGGGTCCGGGCGGATGCCGGGGCAGCCGGCGATGAGCCGGTTTTGCTGGCACAACAGGTTCCGGGATGTCCGGTGGTGTTGTCCAAAGAGCGTTATCTGGCGGGAATGTATGCCCATAAAAGGTTCGGGTCCGATTTTTTCGTTGTGGATGATGGGTTTCAGCATGTGCGGTTGGAGCGGGATTTGAATTTGGTGCTGATGGATGCTGTCCACCCCTTTGGGAATGGGCATCTTCTGCCCTGGGGACCCTTGCGAGAGCCCCTGGATCAACTGAGCCGTGCGGATGCCGTTATCCTGACGCGGTTCAGGAGTGGTTGCGGCGATCGGTCATTGGCTTTTTTGAAGGAGCATTATTCCAACATCCCGGTTTTTTGTGCGGATCACCTGCCGGACAAGGTGATCTTTCCCCATTCGGATCAGGTTCTTTCTCCCCATGCGTTGAAGGGAAAGCGGGTGGTGGCCTTTGCGGGAATCGGTAATCCGGGGGCCTTTCAAGAGACTTTGGTGGAATTGGGCGCGAAAGTGGTCGGTTTTTGCGGGTTCAGAGATCATTATGTCTATCAGAAGGGGGATCTTGCCCATCTTGTTCATATGGCATTCCAAAGGGATGCGCAATCCCTCCTGACCACGGAAAAGGACTGGATGAGGATTGCTTCCATGGGGGAAAAATGTTCGGAAATCGGTTATTTGAGGATTCAATTTTCCTTCCTGCCGGGGCAGGAAGGAATTTTCAGGATGATAAATGATGCGTATCGAAAACAATGAAATGGCGTTAAACGCCATATCCCTGATGCTTAACGGCTTGGTGAGCTTACTGGCGCTGATTCCCATTCGTGCGGGACAATTCATGGGGCGCATGTTGGGACGTTTTCTGGGGCCGGCGACGGTTGGACCCATGAAGGCGTCCTTGAATGGCTTGCGACAGGTTTTTGGCGATCGAATGTCGGAGGAACAACTGCGAAAATTGAATCGCCGGGTGGTGCTGCATTTTTCACAAATGTTGTTTGAAGTGCCGCACATTTTAAACTTGAAGTTAGAAAACCTGCACAAATATGTTTTTTTTGAAAATGAAAAGGCCCTGACCGAGGCGTTGGCTAGGGGAAAGGGATGTTTTATTCTCACCGGCCACTTTGGAAACTGGGAACTCATGTCGGCTGCCATTACCTTGCGGTTTAATACCGACGGCATAGCGGTGGCGCGCCCCGCGGATTTTTCACCGGTCGAAGAATTGTTGCTGCGGTTGCGGACCCGATTCGGCACGGAAATTATTCCCAAGAAAAAGGCCATGAAAAAGCTGCTGATGGGAACTCGAAAAAACAAGACCATGGGCATTTTGCTGGATCAAAACGTTGACTGGTACGAGGGGGTTTTTGTTCCATTTCTGGGATTGCCGGCCTGTACCAACAAGGGGCTGGCATTGATCGCCATGAAAACGGGTACGCCGGTGATTCCCGTACTCAGCGTGCGGCAACCCGATGGCCGGTACCGTGTGGTTTTTGAAGAGGCGGTGGCGTTGATTCATTCGGAAAGCAAGCTGAGCGATACGGAAGAGAATACGGCACTTTTCAACCGGATCATCGATAAATACATTCGTTGGTATCCGGAACAGTGGTTCTGGTTTCACAAACGGTGGAAAACAAGGTACAGTTGTCCATTCCCGCGGGAATGAGGTTGCTGTAAAGGGTATTTAATTCGAATTTGAAAAGGATTTGCGTTGACGTTTTTTTCTAGTGGAAGGATCGAAAAAAATCAGGTGAAACGAATCCTCATCCGCGCCACCAATTGGGTGGGAGATGCGGTCATGACCCTGCCGGCCCTGGATGCCGTGCGGGAGAATTTTCCCGTCAGTCGCATCACGGTCCTGGCAAAGCCCTGGGTGGCGCCTCTTTTTGACCATCATCCCGCCGTGAACGAGGTCCTGGTGTTTGACAAGGGGAAAGGTCCCAAGGCCGGTTTCCTTGAGATGAACCGGGTGATCGGCATCATTCGAAAGCAGCGGTTTGATTTGGCCATCCTTTTTCAAAACGCTTTTGAAGCGGCCCTTGTGGCTTTTCTGGGGGGCGTGAAACAGAGGGTGGGTTACAAGACCGACGGAAGAAGCCTCTTGCTCACCCACGGTGTCCCTCGCACCGACCAGGTGCTGCAAATCCATCAGGTAGGCTACTATTGCGCCATGTTGAATGCCATGGGGTGGCTCGCACGGGACCGGGATCCATCGCTACATATTGGCGCTTATGCTCGGGAACAGGCGGCCGGGCTTTTGAAATCGAACGGCATTGATCCCCTTGATTTTATGGTGGGTTTGAGTCCCGGGGCGGTTTTTGGCAGTGCAAAACGATGGCCTCCGGATCAGTTTGCCGAGATTGGCGATCGGGCGGTCGAAAGATGGGGCGCCAGGGTCATCGTGTTCGGCAGCGGTGGGGAGAGGGCCATTGGCGACCGCGTCTGTGCGGCCATGAAGCACGGGGCTTTGAACCTTTGCGGAAAGACGTCCCTGAGGGAGACCATGGGCATTATGGCGCTGTGCCGTTTTTTTGTGACCAATGACTCGGGATTGATGCATGTGGCTGCGGCCCTCGGGCTTCCCACCGTGGCCGTGTTCGGTCCCACGGACCATGTGGCCACCGGCCCCAGGGGGCCGAATGCGAAAATCGTCAGGCGTGCTGCTTCGTGTGCGCCCTGCTTGAAGCAGGAATGCCCGACCGATCATCGGTGTATGCTGGATATCACGCCTGAAGCGGTTTGGGAAACAATGGAAGAACTGAGGAGGGATGTTTTTTGAAAAAACCGGCTGTTTTTATGGATCGGGACGGCACTGTCAATGAGCAGATGGGCTACATCAATCATGTGGACCGGTTTGTGCTGTTGCCGGGCGCGGGCGAAGCGATTCGGTTGCTCAATGAGGCCGGGTATCCGGCGATTATCGTGAGCAATCAGTCCGGGGTGGCGCGGGGGTATTTCCCCATGGATCTGGTGCACCGGGTGCATGACAAGATGACGCGTCTCATCAAGAAAGAAGGCGCGGCCCTTGACGGTATCTACTTCTGCCCCCATTACCCCAATGGAAAGGTTTCCCCCTACGGTATCAGCTGTGATTGCCGAAAGCCCGGCGTCGGCCTGATCCGAAAGGCGTGCGCCGATTTTGACATCGATATGGAACATTCTTTTGTGGTGGGGGACAGGTGTACGGATATTGAAATGGCTCATAGAGCTCATCTGAAAGGGATTTTGGTCAAGACCGGTTATGGCAGGGGGGATCTGGAATATGTGTTTCCGGCGTTTCCTTTTCAGCCCGTTCATGTGGCGGAAGATCTTTTGGGTGCGGTCAAATGGATTTTGGGGTGAGGATGGGATTAAACAAAACTGACCCCACGGAAATCCTAATCGCGAAATTGAGCGCCATCGGGGATGTGGTGCATACGCTGCCATTCCTTGATGTGCTTCACCGGAATTTCCCCCGGGCAAAAATCGACTGGGTGGTGGAAGAGGGGGCCGCGGGCATTATCGAGGGGCATCCGGCCATTCGTCGGGTGATGGTTTCCCGAAGAAAAACGTGGCGACGAAGGCTGATTGAGGAGAGACGGTTTTCGGAGGTCTCCCGAGAGATTTTATCTTTCGTGAAAGACCTGCGGCGTTATCGCTACGACTGGGTGATTGACTTGCAGGGGTTGCTGAAAAGCGGGGTCTTGGTGGGGCTGGCCAAGGGTGGGCGGAAGGTGGGCATGAAGGGGGCCAGGGAGGGGGCATGGCTTTTTTTGAGGGAACCGTCCGTTTCGGTGAATTACGATCAGCACGCCATTGATCGCTATCTGGAAGTGGCGTCTTACCTGGGATGTGCCTGGGATGGATGGGACAGCCGAATACCGGTGTTTGAGGTCCACAAACGTTCGATGGATCAAATGCTCCAGGGGGATGGATGTGAGAACGGCAGCCTGGTAGCCGTCAACCCCATGGCCAAATGGAAAACCAAGCTGTGGGAACCGGAACTTTTCGCGGCCCTCGGGGACCGGATACTGAGAGATTTTTCCTGTCACATGGTTTTTACCGGAAGCAAAGAGGATCGGCAGGTCATCGATAAAATTTCATCCATGATGAAAACCAGGCCCTTGAATTTTGCGGGCAGGACCGGATTGAAGGAACTGGCTTATCTCTATGGCCGATGTCGGGTCCTGGTGACAACGGATACGGGACCCATGCACATGGCGGCCGCCATGAATTGTCCCGTGGTGGCGCTCTTCGGACCCACCTCCCCCCTCCGAACCGGTCCCTATGGTCCCGGACACAGGGTCATTACATCGGGCGCCGTCTGCAGCCCTTGTTTTAAGAAAGCGTGCGATCAATGGTCATGCATGCGGGAGATTACCGTGGACAGCGTCTATGAAGCGGTGAAAGAAGTCTTTTTGCGGGAAAAAAATGCAAAACCTTTAAAGGTGATGAAGTCGAAAGGAGTCTGAAATGGCCATAAGTAAGGAACTGCTGGATATACTGGCATGCCCCAAGTGCAAAGGGGATATCTACCTGACGGATTCGGAAGATGGGCTTATCTGCGATAAATGCAAACTCTTGTATGAGATCAAGGATGATATCCCAATCATGTTGATTGACGAGGCAAAACCATTGGGTTGATGGAAGTCCCCCCGGTGTTGGATTTTCGTAGGGGCGGACCTGTGTGTCCGCCCGGTTGGTGGTCCGGCGATTGTTGTATGGAAAGGGTCACGTTTTATTCTATTTTTTCTATTTTTGGAACGTTGGTGCATCAGCGAAGCATGATTTTACAAAGCCGCATCGGCTCCTCACTTGGGTGCTTGATCCTGGAGATGGGTTAGCGCTCTGTTTGGCAAAAGAAGGTGAGCCACAATCCGTTTATATCGATGAAACTGATGAAAACTTTAAGATTGAATGGACTGCTGATTATCAAATAGACGGTGACGTATTTATCGTATTAGACTGCTCAAGCCATAAAGCGGCGCACCTTAGTGGGTCGTTATGAATACGGAATAAAGCTCCCTGACTCATGGGAAACATCTATTTACGAACAAGCAGCAAAAGCGTCAATAAAGGCAAGAAAAAAGAAGAACTCTAATCTGTTGCTGGCATGAACGCAAAAAAAGTTACACCACATAGTCTTTTATGATGACATGGCTTCTGAAAGGAAACAAACATGCCTGAAATAGCAAGGTTTTATGGAATTGTTATCAAACTGTTTTTTGGCGACCATCCTCCACCACATTTTCATGCAGTTTATGGTGAAAATATTGGGTTGTTCAGTATCGATACTCTCCAAATGATAGAGGGTGATTTGCCAAACCGAGCGAAAAAACTGGTTTCTGAATGGGCAAATATAAACAAGTTAGAATTAAAGCATATGTGGGAAACCCAGGAATTTCGTAAACTCCCACCTTTGGAGTAAAAAAAATGAAATATCCAAAAATACTATCGGCTTCAGCGATTGATAGTCGCACGTTATTACTTGAGTTTGACAATAAGGAAAAGAAGAAATATGACATTACGCCATTGCTGAAAAAGGAGATGTTCTTTCCTCTAAAAAACGGTGCCTTTTTCAAATCTGTTAAAGTAGAGCAAGGCGGGTATGCAGTGGCATGGGATAGCAATATTGATCTCAGTGAATATGAACTATGGAGTAATGGGCAACCGGTTTCATAACCAAGCGCTGCTCGCGCCGAGGTAAGCCCGAAATCTTGGGAACCCGCGTAAATCGGGATGAAATTGGTTATTGTTATCCAGTGGGTGATCGCGGAAAGCGAAAGTCCCACCCGAGCAAAGGTTAGCCACCCGCTCGGTAGTGAAGTCCACGTGCAAACCGGGTAACCGGCGTACGAAGCTGGACGGAACGAGAATCCAGGCTGTGCTGTTGATAGGACGTCCTTAAATTGTAAAATAACTTTATTCCGATTTGTAGATATTTGATCATTTAAGAATGTCCCCATCTTCACTTTAGGACACCGGGGGATATGAACGCTGCACTTCAATTAGTGAAGGATTATCATGTGGTTAAACGCATCCTGCTTTCTTGAATTCAATATTCCGGTTCAAACTCCTTTTTTGCTCATGTTGCGCCCCCGGAGTGGGTGGCAGCAGTGGATCGCACGCGAAGAGTACGTTTTGTTGCCCAGCGTACCTGCGGTCGAGTTCACAGACTCGTTTGGCAACCTGTGTCAGAGGCTGGTTGCACCAGCCGGGTATTTTTCAGTGCGTACATCCGTTGAAATTGAAACCGCGGACGCAGCTGACACGGCCCCTGGGGCGCCGTTTGTCGAAGTGCAGCAGTTGCCCAATGAAACCCTGCCTTTCCTGTATCCAAGCCGGTATTGTGAATCGGATCGTTTCACTGAAATGGCAGCATCGCTCACGAAGGGCTGGGCCTCAGGCTACGATCAATGTAATGCCATCGTTGACTATATCCGCAACTCGATACGATACACACCTGGCGTTGGACAGCAGATTATCAGTGCCTCCGAGCTAAACCAGTTGGGGCGCGGAGTATGCAGGGACATGGCCCACTTGGGTATTGCTTGTTGTCGAGCACTATCGATACCATCTCGCATGGTAGTGGGCTACCTTGAGGCGCTTGAACCGATGGATTTGCACGCTTGGTTCGAGGCTTATGTTGGAAATCGGTGGTACACGTTCGATTCCACACAAGCCGATCTGCAAGGAGGTCGTGTCTCCATCGCTTTTGGCCGCGACGCGGCCGACGTTGCCATCTACACACAATTCGGCAATCCGGTGGACCTGCTAAATATGAACGTTAAAGTCGAACGGCTGCTCGGACCGACTCTCTGATTTTACACTTGGTAGTATGATGTCAGAGGAAGAGACAACCCTAAACAAAGGAGTTAAAGACAATGGCTGAAATGACCAAGCGTATGAAAGAGCTGTTTGACAAAGTTCCAATCGTAGTGCTGACCACCGCGACTCCGGACGGGACGCCTAACGGCGTGCCTATCGGTTCCAAGAAGATCCTCGACGACAACACCATCCTTTTCTCGGACCAGTTCATGAACAAGACTTTGGCCAACATAAAGGCCAACCCTAAAGTAGCCGTCACATTTTGGGAAGGGACAGAGGGCTACCAGTTGAAAGGAACGGTTACCATCGAAACAAAAGGCGACCGTTTCGAGGAGACGGCCGCCTGGATCGAGGACCTGGGAAACAAGATCGGGTTCCCACTGAAGTCCAAGGGTGCGATCCTCATAAATGTTGAGGAGATATACGGCGTCTCGCCCGGGCCGGGGGCGGGCAAACAACTGGCCTGAAACCAAGATGTTGTTCAGGGTTGGCGCGAATGTGAGCGACGTGAAAAAGCGCGATTAACGCAAGTATTCCCGCCGTTTTCGAAAGGCGCAAAAAAGTCCCAGCAGGGAAACAAGCATCAGCCCACCGACAAACAGGTCTCCAAAACGGGTATAGAAGGTAGGTATTGGGGGCAGAACAGGAACAGATCGATCCAACACCGCTTCCTCAAAGAGGTCGCTTCTTGAAAGAATGGCGCCGTCGGACCCGATAAAGGCGCTGAAGCCGGTGTTGGCGGCTCGGACCATGGGAATGCCGGTTTCCACACATCGGAATACCGCCATGCCCAAATGCTGATAAGGGGCGCTGGTGCTGCCGAACCAGGCGTCGTTGGTGATATTGACCAGGAGATTGGCGCCTTCCCTTGAAAGGTCCCTGGCCAGTTCGGGAAAAATGGCTTCAAAACAGATGAGGACGCCCAGGGAGAGATCCTTGTCCTTGAGGGGGCCTTGCGGCTCCCCTGGGACAAAATTTCCGGCGGCTTGAACCAGGTGATTGATAAAGGGCAGATACTGTTTTAAAGGGACATACTCCCCGAAAGGCACCAGATGTCGTTTGTCATAATATGGGATGGACCCAAGCCCGGGGCTGATCATGTAGGCCCGGTTGTAGTAACTGATTTTTCCGTTGGTTCGCTGATAGGCGGGGCTGCCGAAAACGAGAGCAGCGCCCAGTTCTTGGGAAAGGCTCGTTATTTCAGGCAAGAACCCGGGTGCGTCCTGAAAGAAAAAGGGCAAAGCCGTTTCGGGCCATACGATCAATGCCGGTTTTGAATGACCGACCGAGCGGCTGAGCCTGAAATAGGTGGCGATGGTCCGCAATTGATATGCGGCTTTCCATTTGACGGACTGATCGATATTGGCCTGTACGACGGCAACATTGACGTGCGGGGCTTTTTGGTTCCGGGTCTTTTTTTCTGAAAGCTGATGGAACCCATAGGTCAATGCCCCCGCCGTGAACAGGATCACAAAGAGCCATTCCCATTTTAGATAGGGGTCATTGTTTTCCTTATGTCTGAAAAATGAGTGGCAGAGCAGTCCATTGACCAGAACGATCAGAAAGGAAATTCCATATACTCCGACGAGGTTGGCGATCTGAATCACGGCAAGGTGTTGGTGCTGGCTGTAGCCCAATAAACACCAGGGAAATCCCGTGACAAGATGGGCCCTTGCATATTCCAGACAAACCCAGAAAGCCGCCATGAAAAAGACGGAGAAATTCGCTTGGCTCAGTCGGGAAACGAGACAGGAAAACAGGGCCGGATACAGGGCCAGGAAGAGCCCGAGAAGCAGGAGCGCTAAAAGGCTCACGGGCAGGGAGAGATTCCCGTATTGCCCAAGGACAACAATGATCCAGTACAAAAGGGTGATGTAATGGAAAAAGCCCGCAATGAGCCCCAATTTGAATGCCTTGGCTGAGGGTGCGTTTCGAATGGATATGAGCAGGGGAACGAGGGCAACCCATGCGAGAAATGAGAGGTTTCCGGGTGGAAATGACGCCGTCAACAGAATGCCTGAAAGAATAGCTGCCAGCAGGTTTCGAAGGGAAAGAGGCGTTTGCTTTGTTGTCGGCGTCATGGAAAAATGGCCTAGGCGAGCCCTGAAGTTGAGGCAAGGCCGGCGGAATTTAATTCGGCGCCTTTTTTCGGTGAAATCAAGACTTTTTCGATTTTTCGTTGATTACCTTTTTGAATGGTCATTTCAAAGTTTCCAAACGATATCTTTTCACCGATTTTTGGTATTGTCCCCAGGAGGTGAATAATGAAACCGCCCACGGACTCGAAGTCTCCGCTTGGCAGGGTCACCTTGAGTTGCTCTTCCAGTTTTTCCACGTCCAGTCGTGCATCCACCATGAAAGCGCCGTCTTCGAGGACGGAAAAAAGGGGTTCTTCATGGTCATGTTCGTCCAGAATCTCGCCGACGATTTCTTCCAGGATGTCTTCGGTGGTAATGATGCCTGCCGTACCGCCGTATTCGTCGGTTACCACAGCCAAATGGGTCCTTTGTTCCTGAAGGTCTTTCAATAATTCGCTGATTTTTCGGTTCTCGGGAACAAAAAATGGTTTTCTGAAGATATCAAATGGAATTTTGGAATCGGGCGCCATGCCGAGAAGCCGCAACAGGTCCTTGGCATGGAGAACGCCCACTACATGGTCGATGTCGTCTTTATGGATGGGAATTCGGGTGTGGCCGCATTCTGTGACCAGATCGATCATTTCTCCAAGGGTGAAATTCGCCGAAGCAGATGAAATCTCTGTCCGCGGAACCATGATGGCGTGAGCCGTTGTTTCTTTCAGATCCAGTACGCCATAAACCATGTGGGACTCTTCATCAGTGATAAGGCCCTTTGCCTGCCCCTCATCCATGAGATCATGGATTCCTTCGGTAAGATCATTGCAGTTGTCGAGGTGGTTTTTTCGTTTGAAAAAAGATTTAATGAAGCTTAAAAATCCTCTTTCGGGGTCATCTTCCAAGGATGTTATTTTCTCCTGATTTGGGTTGTTATGGTACGGGTTGAAATGCATCTCAATACCCGACCGTGCATAACCAAAAATAGTATGCACATCCCTTGACAATGTCAAGAATTTTTGGTCCACTGTATAAATCAAAAAAATAAAATATTGCTTGACTTTATAATTCCCTTAAGTTAAATCTATCAAATTACGGGGTGTATCCTTTACTGCGGGTGCATCCTTCGGATCAGGAATATCTATGCGGGCATAGCTCAGTTGGTAGAGTACAAGCTTCCCAAGCTTGGTGTCGCGGGTTCGACCCCCGTTGCCCGCTCCATATTATGGTTGAGAAAATTAATCGATCCTGATTCCCCCTTTTTAAGGTTGTCAATCGGATACTCAGTGTGATTGGTTTACTTTAAATTGCGGACGCGGCGTTGGTGTTTCATGATTCCTTAAGTTACCGGAGAAGGTTTATGTAATCAGGCGCCTTACAATTTTGTCTGCACGGGGGGAGCGGGCCATATGGTCCGCTTTCTTGGTTTTAGGCCCCGAAATATCGAAATGAATGGGAAAAGTTGAGGTAACGAAGGAACCAGAAATGGCCGAATCCGTGTTGGAAGCGATAGAGCGGCTTATTGAACCGGCTCTTGAGGAAATGGGGATTGAGCTGGTGGATATTGAGTACCTTTCCGAGCAAAACAGACGGATACTCCGGGTCTATGCGGATCGGCCGACCGGCATTAATCTGGATGACTGCGCCATGGTCAGTCGGGAAATCGGAAATCTCCTTGATGTAAAAGACTTGCTTCCGGAGCGCTATGTTCTTGAGGTGTCTTCCCCCGGCCTCAATAGACCTCTCAAAAGGGAAAAAGATTTTCTTTGTGCCGTTGGACGGAAGATCAAGGTCAAAACGGTTGTCCCCGTGAAGGGCCGTAGAAATTTTTCGGGGGTTCTGCAATCTTTTGAAGGTGGCGTGCTACAACTCGAATTGGACGATGCCGTTATTCCGATTTCCAGGGAGGATGTGGGTAAGGCCAATCTGGTATTCGATTTCGGAGATTAGAGAAATTCAACTTTTGGGTGGAGCAAGGGAATGGTTTCTGACTTAAAAAAGGTGCTTGACCAGGTAAGCCGTGAAAAGGGTGTTGGTCAGGATGTTTTAATCGGGGCGCTTGAGGAAGCGGTAAAAGCGGCCGCCAGGAAAAAGCACGGCACGGAATATGATCTTGAGGTCATCTACAATGACGAGATGGGGGAAGTGGAGGCGTTCGAATTTAAGGAAGTCGTTGAAAAAGTAGAAGATGAACACCTTCAAATCTCGCTTGAGGAAGCGCTTGAATTGGATGCGGAGACCGAACTCGGAGACAGCCTGGGCATCAAAATGGATCCGGACACTTTCGGAAGGATCGCGGCTCAATCCGCCAAACAGGTGATCATGCAGCGGCTGAAAGAAGCGGAGCGAGACATTGTATACGATGATTTTAAAGACAGGCGGGGCGAAGTCGTCAACGGGATCGTTCAACGGTTTGACAGGGGCGCCATTATTGTCAATCTGGGGCGTGCTGAAGCGGAATTGCCCCATAAGGAGCAGATTCCCAGGGAATCCTATAAACAGGGTGATCGCATCAGGGCCTATATTCTGGATGTGAGAAAAATCAGTCGGGGGCCTCAAATTATCCTTTCAAGAACCCATCCCAATATTGTGGCCATTCTGTTTGAAAATGAGGTGCCTGAGATTTCGGAAAGGATTGTCCAGATCATGCAGGTAGCCCGTGAGCCTGGGGGGCGTTCCAAAATTGCGGTCAGTTCAAAGGATCCGGACGTGGATCCCGTGGGTGCATGTGTCGGCATGAAAGGGAGACGGGTTCAGGCTGTGGTTCAGGAATTGCGTGGGGAGAAGATCGATATCGTGACCTGGGATCCTGACTCGGCTAAATTTATATGCAACGCTTTGGCGCCCGCTGAAATTACCCGTGTCATTGTGGATGAGGATAACCACAGTATGGAAGTTGTGGTTCCCGATGATCAGTTGTCCCTGGCCATTGGAAAACGGGGACAGAATGTTCGACTGGCGGCAAAATTGACGGGATGGCGGTTGGATGTTGTCGGCGAAACCAAATATAATGATGCACTCAAGGATGGTTATAAATCGCTGTTGGATTTAGAGAGTGTGGGTGAAAAAGGCGCTACCGATTTGTATGATTCCGATTTTCGTTCTGCTCATGACCTGGCGGGTTCAACCGTTGAAGATCTTCTGGCGGTCAAAGGGATTACCAAGGAGAAAGCGGAGACGCTGATAGCCGAGGCGAATCGCTATCTGCGCGGTGACCGAAATCATGATGATGCGCCAATGGAATCGGAAGTGGAAGTGGAAGATTCTCAAGAAGTCGAAGATGATGCGCCAATGGAAGTGGAAGTGGAAGATTCTCAAGAAGTCGAAAATGAAACGGTTTCAGCAACGAAAGCCTCGATTGATGGGTAGGACTCGGGGGCACATCCCCATCAGAACATGTATATGCTGTGGGGCTAAAGGAAATAAAAGGGAACTGGTTCGGTTGGTTTTAGATCCCGACGGCTTGGTTGGCAGAGATGACCGTGGAAAGGGACAGGGCAGGGGCGCCTACATTTGCGGGAATGAAGATTGTCAGTCCGTACTGAAAACAGGTAAGGGCCTGAGCAGGGCTTTCAGGCGGAAAGTTTCCGTTCCTATTTTCTTGTGAATCATTTTCCTGATTGACGACGAAGCGCTGTTTTGGTTACCCATAAAAGAGCGAAAGGGGCGCCGGTACTTTGAACAATTTCTGGGGGAATTTATGGCTAAAATCAGGGTTTATGAATTAGCAAGGGAACTTAAAATAGAGAGTAAAAAGCTTGTGGAAGATCTCAATGCGGGTGGATTGGACATTAAAAATTATATGAGTACCCTTGACGAAGAAACGGTTTCAAAGGCTAGAAAGGTTGTTTCCGGCGCCGTATCGGAAGTGGTGGTTGAAAAACGGGTTAAGCCCAGGGTTATTCGCAGACGGAAAAAAGTCGTTCAGCCTGAGCAGGAATCCGTTGAAACGAAGGATGAATTGGCGATAAACGAGGAAAAACCGTCCGCTGAAACGAGCCCTCCAGCGATTCAGGAAACCCCTGTTATTGAAAGATCTTCCCCCTTGGCGTCGGAAGAGGCGGGCAAAGTGGGAACGCCGGAAAAAAATGAAATTGCGGTATCTGCTGAAACGGTCGAAGCGCCGGTTGAAATCCTTGTTGAGGCGCCGGAAGTCTTTGATGAAGAAGCCCCATCGGAAACGGTTGACGCTGCCCCCAAGGCGCCTGCCGAACCGGTTGTTGAGGTATCTGAAATTCCCGAGGAACGTGTTCTTGTTCAGGAACCGGAGATTCCATTGGAAACGGTTGACGTTGCCCCCGAGGCGCCTGCCGAACCGGTTGTTGAGGTATCTGAAGTTTCCGAGGAAGATGCCCCTGCTCGAAAATCGGAGGTTTCAATAGAACTCTCTGAAAAAGAAATGCTTGTTGAAAAAAAGAAGGCGGCGGTTCCAGAAATGAAGTCTCCAGTACCTGAGAAGTCCCCCAAAGTCAGGGCGAAGAAGGGCAAGAAAAGAAAATCCGAAAAACCGGCCAAGATTATCAGCCCGCCGGAAGAGGGCCCTCTTAAGGATATCCTGGCTCAAAAAGCCGAAAGAAGACAGGCAAAACTTATTTCTGAAAAGCCAAAGCGTCGGGTTCCTGGTACGGTTCTCGACACACCCAAACGACCTCCGGCCCCCACTGTGCCCGAGGGTTTGTCGATGGATGGGAAACCTGCAAAAAAGAAGAAAGATTGGAAGAAAGAGCAAGACGACGAAGCTTTAAAACGGGGCGTCGCGAAACGGCGAAAAAAGGAGGTTTACGAGAGGGCGGATCTCTATGAGGGTCGCGGCAAGAAACATAAGGGAAAAAAAGGCGGCAAGAAAGCCAGAGAAGTCCCCCGAAAATTCAAACAGACGGAAATTACTACCCCTAAGGCCATCAAAAGAAGGCTTAAGGTTCAGGAAACCGTTACTGTTATGGATTTGGCAAAGGCCATGGGAACCAAAGCCACGGAATTGCTTAAACGGTTGATGAAGTTGGGTGTAATGGCCAACATTAACCAATCCCTGGACTTTGATACGGCATCTCTGGTTGCCGATGAACTCGGTTTTGAATTGGAACTGGATTCTTTCAAAGAAGAGCAGTTCTTTTCCGATGTGGAAGATTTACCTGAGGATCTTGTTTCAAGACCTCCGGTTGTGACCATTATGGGGCATGTGGATCACGGTAAGACTTCCCTGCTCGATTATATTCGAAAATCAAATATCATTGGTGGGGAATCCGGTGGCATCACCCAACACATCGGCGCCTATTATGTGAAACGTGAAGCCGGTGATATCGTTTTTCTGGATACGCCGGGTCATGAAGCATTTACGGCCATGAGAGCTCGGGGAGCGAAGATTACCGATATCATCGTTTTGGTGGTGGCGGCGGATGATGGGATCATGCCCCAGACCAAGGAAGCCGTTAATCATGCGCGAGCGGCGGGAATCCCAATTGTTGTGGCGATCAATAAAATGGATAAGCCCAATGCTGATCCCGACAGGGTCAAGAGGGAGTTGGCGGAATTGGATCTTGCGCCGGAGGAATGGGGGGGAGATACCCTGTTGGGTCAGATTTCGGCCAAGACGGGAGACGGGATTGATGATCTTCTGGGGCTTATTTTGCTGCAGACCGAAATGCTTGAATTGTCGGGGAATCCTGACAAGGAAGCAAGAGGATCCGTGGTTGAGGCGGAATTGGACAAGAGCCGCGGGCCGGTGGCCACGGTCCTGATTCAAAATGGTACGCTTCATCAGGGCGATCAGTTTGTTTGCGGCGAGCATTTCGGTCGTGTGCGGGCCATGCTGGATAGCAGGGGACGCAAAATCGGCATGGCAGGTCCCTCGGTCCCCGTTGTTTTGCATGGTATATCCGGCGTTCCCATGGCAGGCGACGAGTTTATGGTGGTGAAAGACGAAAAAGTCGCCAAACAGATCATTGAACATCGGAAAGAAAAATCCAGGAAACAGGATGGATCAAAGAAGGGATTGGTGAGCCTCGAAGATCTGTATGAGAGGATTAAGGAGGGCGCCATAAAAGAGTTGAATATCATCCTTAAGGCCGATGTTCAGGGTTCCGCGGAGGCCCTTGCCGAATCTCTGGTCAAGCAGAGTACGGATGCCGTAAAGCTTAGGGTGATTCATTCGGGAACCGGCGGCATCACGGAATCGGATGTCACTCTGGCTTCCGCTTCAGAGGCTATTATCCTGGGGTTCAATGTGAGAGCCAATCCCCGCGTCATGGCGCTTGCCGAGAAAGAGCATATCGATATCAGGTTTTATGATGTTATCTATAACGCCATTAATGATGTTCGTTTGGCCATGACCGGTCTTTTGGAACCGATTTTGAAAGAGAAGGTGATTGGACATGCGGAAGCGCGAGAGATTTTTCGTGTGCCTAAAATAGGCGCCATCGCCGGATGTTATGTTACGGACGGCCATGTGGAAAGAAATGGCAAAGCACGGTTGTTGCGTGATGATGTGGTTGTTTTTGATGGTGTTGTTTCATCTCTCAGGCGGTTTAAGGAAGATGTCAAAGAGGTGCAGACCGGGTATGAATGCGGTATTGGTCTGGATAATTTCGGTGATATCAAACCTGGCGATATTTTCGAAATTTATCTGATAGAAGAAGTCGCCGCGGAACTTTAATTATGGTGGTGGGAACCTTAAAGATCGAATTTCTCCTTTTTGACAATCGGTCTCTCAAGGGGAAACGAAAAGTTGTCAGGAGCATGATCGACAGGGTCAGGTCCAAGTTCAACGCTGCCATTGCGGAAGTGGGCGCCAACGATAAATGGCAGAAAATTGAGTTGGGCGTCACCACCGTCGCCAATGATCGACGCCATGTTGATTCTTCCTTAAATCACATTTTGGATTTTCTTGATTCTCTTTGTTTGGCGCAAATTGTGAATACGGAAATGGATATTATCAATATGTAGGGGCGGACCTGTGTGTCCGTCCTGATAAAATGCTTGCACAACCTGTGACTTTTTTGAAGCAAAGAGGTGGATTTTGATATGTTGCCGGGTAAACGATCCGTACGTGTTGGGGATGTGATTTTAAAAGAGGTGGCTTTCCTTCTGTTGGAGAGGGTGCGAGATCCACGTGTTCTGGGGGTTACGCTGACGGGAATCAGCCTTAGCAATGACCTCAAACAGGCCAGGATATACTTCAGCGTTATGGGCGATGATGCACCCCTTGTGGAAAGGGCGCAGGAAGGTTTGAACAGTGCGACGGGGTTTTTGAAAAGGGAAATAGGCCGGCGTGTTGACCTGCGGTATATTCCCGGAATTACATTTGTTTATGACCCTTCCCTGAAAACCGGAAGCCATATGGAGCGTGTTTTTGAAAAACTGCGAGAGCCTGATGAAGAATAAGGGGATGGGTCCGGATGATCTTTTTGAGGGTCCTTTGACCCGGATCGCCGGGGTGTTGAAAAGAGGCCAAAGGTTTTTGCTGATGACCCACAAAGACCCGGATATCGATGGGTTGGGTTCCATGCTGGCCCTTGGAAAAAGCCTCGCGGACATGGGAAAAGAGACCGTGATGCTGATCCGGAAAGCCATCCATCCTCCTTTAACGCTTTTAACGGGCGCCGAAAAAATATCGGTCATGTCGGAACCGACCCGGTTTTCTGTATCCCATGGAAGCTTTGATGCGGTTCTGGCATTGGATTGCGCGGATCGGGGGAGGCTGGGGGCGTGCGAGATGTGGCAGGGCCGAGGCCTTACCATCAACATTGACCACCATGAGACCAATACCTTTTTTGGCGAAATCAACCTGGTTGACGCGAATAGCTCTTCGGCCGGGGAGTTGGTGTATCGATTGATAAAAACCGGTGATTTTCCTCTGGATTACGAGATTGCCGAAAATTTGTTTTCGGCAATACAGTCGGATACCGGTTCCTTCAGATTCAGTAACACGACATCAGTTGCCATGACAATTTCGGCGGATTTGATGGCATATGGGGTCAGACCATGGGAAATATCCCAAAGGATCATGAGTGGATACGGCCCCGTGCGGTTGAAATTGCTGGCCATGGCGCTGAAAGAGGTTGAATTTCACGGCGAAGGCAGAATTGGTATGATGGTGCTTTCAGGTGATATGTTTCAGAAAAGCGGCGCACGCCGTTCCGACGGTGAGGGTTTTGTAGATTTTCCGCGATATGTCAACGGGGTTGAGCTGGCGGTGATGATTATGGAAAAAGATGAAAATATCTATAAATTCAGCCTCCGCTCAAACCGGTGGGTAAATGTAGCCGAATTGGCGGCGCGGTTCGGGGGCGGGGGGCATGCGAGAGCGGCGGGATTTACCTGCAACGGAAGCCTTGCGACCGTAAAACATGATTTTTTGCTTGAAGCGGGCCGGTTGTTGAATGAAACACCCCGATGACGGCATACTTTTGGTTGACAAGGGGGAAGGGGAAACGTCCCATGGGGTTGTCAAAAAAATTCGATCCGTGCTGCGTCGGGGCAAGCGATATCGGGTTGGACATGCGGGAACCCTGGATCCATTTGCCACGGGATTGCTGGTGATTCTTCTGGGACAGGGGACCAAACTTTCCCGGTTTATGATGGCCGGTGAAAAAGAGTATCTGGCGACTTTGGAACTGGGCATGGAAACCGATACCTTGGATCCCACGGGACAGGTGACGGCCATTCACGACGTTCCGAAGTTAAGTTTCGACCGCATTCAAGAAACGGCCCGTCGGTATGAGGGGCGGATCAGGCAGACGCCGCCCGCCTATTCGGCTGTGAAATACCAAGGTTCACGGGCCTATGCGCTGGCCAGAAAAGGCGTGTCCTTTGAACTCAAACAGAGAGAGGTTATCATCCATTCCATTTCCATTATTTCGGTTGATCTGCCTGATATTGCCATGCGGGTCAGGTGCGGCGGTGGCACCTATATCCGAAGTCTTGCCGCTGATATGGCCCGGGATTTGGGGACGGGAGGGCGGCTGAAAACCCTGCGAAGATTGAAAAGCGGCGCATTTGATGTGGCCACGGCCATTCCTTCGGGGGAGATTTCCCCCCAATCCCATGCTGAGCTTTTACTGGAAATGGCGATGCCTTTGCCAAAGGCCCTGCCGGACATGGGGCAGATGGATCTTAATGGGATGTTGGCTGAAAAAGTACGGCGGGGATATCAGCCTACTTGGGATGAATTGCAGCGTGATTCCGATGACGTTGGGGTTGCTTGCGTTTACGCCGGCGGCCCATGGGATGATCAGGAAAGGTTCATAAAACTGATCAGCGACGACAAACTTGTGGCGATTGCAAAGACGAACGACGGGGGGGGCGGTCATGAAAAGATAAAATTTGAGAGAGTGTTTTCTTGATCTTTTTTTTCATTTTTAGCGTTTTGAAACATCAATATTTTAGGAGGTACTAAAAGTGGTTTTGACAGCGGGAGCAAAGAAAGAAATTCTGGATCGGTTTAAGCTTCATGAGAAGGATACCGGTTCGCCCGAGGTTCAGATTGCCTTACTTACCAGTCGAATCAAATATCTTACAGAACATTTTAAGGTCCATAAAAAAGACCATCATTCACGTCGGGGATTATTGAAACTGGTGGGCCAGCGGAGGAGGCTTTTGAATTACCTGAAAAAAAGAGATATGGAAAAATACCGCACCCTTATCAAGGAACTCGGCATTCGAAAATAGTGTGACTGCTCTTGCAAGGACCTGTCCTGATTTTCACCCCGTGTTTCGGAATTGTAAACAAATGACGGTGGTTGCAAAAGGATTGATAAGTTTTTGTTCAGGTTGTCGTAAAATAAAGATCCCATAAGTTGATTTTAGAAGCAATTGCAGCCAAACATGAGCCAGTGCGCTTTTTCGGAACACGGGTTACAAAAAGACCCGGAAACGTCTATTTGAAAGGATATGTGAAATAATGGTGAAAAATTATTCGATTGAAATTAGTGGCCAGAATGTCAATGTGGAAACAGGTCGTATTGCCAAACAGGCAAACGGGTCCGTTGTTGTTACTTCCGGTGAAACCGTTGTTCTGGTGACCGCCGTTGCAACGGACGAAGTTCGCGAGGGGATCGACTTTCTTCCACTGACGGTGGAATATCAGGAAATGTCTTATGCAGGGGGACAGATACCCGGGAATTTTTTCAGAAGGGATATGGGAAGGCCGGGGGAGAAAGAGACCCTTATTTCCCGTTTGATCGACAGGCCCTTGAGGCCTTTGTTTCCCGATAATTATCATTATGAAACCCAGGTGATTGCAACGGTGCTTTCCACGGACAAGGAACACGAGGCGGACATGCTGGCCATGCTGGGTGCTTCTGCCGCCCTTGAAATATCGGATATTCCTTTCCTGGGGCCCATTGCAGGGGTAAAGGTGGGGAGAATTAATGGGGCGTTCGTGGCCAATCCCACCCTCAGCCAGCAGGCGGAGAGCGATATCAACTTGATTGTGGCGGGGAATCGGGATGGCGTTGTGATGGTGGAGGGCGGTTCTCAATTCGTTTCCGAATCCGACATGATCGATGCGATTTTTTATGGGCACGAGGCGATTCAGCCCATGCTGGATATGCAGGAGGCCCTTAAGAAAGAGGTGGGAAAGGCAAAACGAATTATTCCCGAGGAAACGGCAGACGTCTCTATTCAGACAAAGGTCGATCAGGTGGGGGAACCTTTGCTTAAGGAAGTCTTGACCATTGCCGACAAAATGATGCGGCAGCAGAAGAGGCGGGAGGCCCAACATGAGGTGGTCAATGCCCTTTTAGAAGAATATGAAGGGCGGAAATCAGAGATTAAAGAGGCTTTCCATTCCCTTGAAAGAAAAATGATTCGCGGCATGATTCTAAATGAGGGCAAAAGGATCGACGGACGCGCATTCAATGAAGTCAGACCCATAGAGTGTCTGGTGGGCCTTCTGCCGCGGATTCACGGGTCGGCGCTGTTTACCCGGGGGGAAACCCAGGCCATGGTATTGACGACTCTCGGCACTGAGAGAGACAGGCAGAGAATTGAGTCCATCTTTGGAGAGGAGTTAAGGTCTTTTATTTTGCACTACAACTTTCCGCCCTACAGCGTCGGTGAGGCCAAGAGGCTTGGCGGCCCCGGGCGCAGGGAAATCGGTCACGGAGCACTTGCCAGAAGAGCCCTTTTGCCGGTATTGCCGAAAGAGGATGAATTTCAATACTGTATCCGTGTGGTATCCGAGATTCTCGAGTCCAACGGTTCTTCCTCCATGGCCAGCGTTTGCGGGGGGTGTCTCTCACTAATGGATGCGGGCGTCCCCATCAAGGACCTTGTGGCGGGCGTGGCCATGGGACTGGTGGCGGAAGGGGACAATGTGGTCGTGTTGACCGATATTCTGGGCGATGAAGACCACTATGGGGATATGGATTTTAAGGTGACCGGCACCCGGGAAGGGATTACGGCGCTTCAGATGGATATTAAAATCGAGCGGCTGACCCGGGAGATTATGGAACAGGCGCTTGATCAGGCCAAGGCAGGTCGGCTCCACATCTTGGAATGTATGAGCAAAACCATTTCACAGCCCCGAAATGATGTTTCCCAATACGCACCCATCATTACCGCCGTCAAGATCAGCTCCGAAAAGGTGCGGGTTCTCATCGGTCCTGGGGGCAAGACCATTCGGGAAATTTGCAGTGTCTCCGGCGCCAGGATTGATGTGGATGACGAGGGTGTGGTGACTGTTTCTTCACCGGACAAGGAGTGTTCGGATGCGGCCTTGAAAATGATCAAGGAAATTGTACAGGAAGCCGAAGTTGGAAAAATCTATGAGGGAAAAGTGGTCAAAATAATGGATTTCGGCGCCTTTGTGGAAATATTTCCCGGTACCGATGGACTGGTTCATATCTCCCAGTTGGCGCCGGAACGGGTGAACAAAGTCACCGACGTACTCAATGAAGGGGATGAGGTGCTGGTCAAGGTGCTGGAAGTGGGAAAGGACGGCAGAATTCGCCTTTCCCGGAAAGCCGCTCTGGGGGAAAACCCGGATGTATCGTAAAACGGTACTGGAAAACGGCGTTAGAATCGTCTCGGAACGGTTGCCCCATCTTCGTTCCGTTTCGTTGGGCATATGGGTGAATACCGGAAGCCGGGACGAGTCGCCTTTGGAAAACGGGGTTTCCCATTTTATTGAACATATGAGTTTCAAAGGAACCCGAAATCGTTCAGGCTTCCAGATCGCCAAAGATCTGGATGCCATCGGCGGTCTTTCAAACGCCTTTACCGGCAAGGAAACCACTTGTTTTTATGGCCGGGTACTGGATCGGCATTTTCCGGTTCTGGCGGATATTCTGTCTGATATTTTTGTTCATCCAACCTTTCAGCCCGAGGATATGGAACGTGAGCGGGAGGTGATCTTCCAGGAAATCAGCATGGTGGAAGATACCCCCGACGATTACCTTCATGTGCTTTTTCAAAACCTTTTCTGGCCCGACCATCCCATCGGGCGTTCCGTTCTGGGAACAGCTGAAACCGTTGCCCGAATGGACCCGGAAATGATTCGTGAATACATCCGGAATTTTTATGTTCCGGAGCGAGTCCTTGTGGTGGCGGCCGGCAATGTGGATCACGAGGAAATGGTGGCGTATTTTAGACCCATTTTTGAAATCGAGAGCGATTCACGGGGAGTGTCTCCCGCAAGGGAGCTTCCGCGCTGTGGCGGTGGCGTGGTGGTGAAGCGTAAGGAACTGGAACAGGTGCATGTTTGCCTGGGGGGTGAAGCGCCTTCCCAGGTGGATGAATCGCGATTTGCCTGCGTCCTGTTCAATACCATTCTGGGGGGTAACATGAGTTCCAGACTTTTCCAGGAAATAAGGGAGAATCGAGGCCTGGCCTATTCCGTGTATTCTTTTTTTTCGCCCTATGTGGATGCCGGGTTGTTTGGCGTTTATGCGGCAACGGACGCACGGAATATGAATTCCGTTTTGGAAATAACGCAAGCTGAAATCCGAAAACTGGGCCGGGGGCAATTGACCAAAGACGACCTTGCGGCTGCCAAGGAAAATGTGGTGGGCGGTATGTATCTGTCGTCCGAAAGTGCGGATAACCGAATGATGCGGGCGGCCAAGAATGAGTTTGTTTTTGAAAGATATGTGGATTATGAGGAGGTAGCGGCCGCTATAGAGCGGGTGACCGTTGACGAGGTGGTGGAAATGGTGAACACGGTTTTTGGCGGCGATCAGATGGCTTTTGCCGCTCTCGGCCCCGTAAAAGAAGAAGAGGTTGATTTGGATTTCATCGTTTATAATTGATCCATCAAAAGGTCCCCTTTGGATGCCATTCCCGTCAAAATAAAAATCTGTAATACCGCTTTAGCGGAACAGGGATTTTCGGTTCCAGACTATGTCTCCGATGGGGCTTCCGGCATGGATATCAGGGCTTGTGTTGAAACCCCCGTCACCCTTGCCCCGGGGGGGATAAAACTGATTCCCACGGGTCTGGCCTTCTCCATACCGCCCGGGTACGAGATGCAGGTTCGTCCTCGAAGCGGCCTGGCCCTCAAACACGGTATCGGCCTGGTCAACAGTCCCGGCACCATCGACTCTGATTACAGGGGCGAGATCGGCATTATTCTGATCAACCACGGGGAGGCGCCTTTCGTTGTCAAGATGGGCGATCGCATTGCCCAGATGGTGTTGTCAAAGGTTTATCGGGCCAAGCTCCAAATCGCCGCGGAACTGGGTACGACCCAAAGAGGCAAAGGAGGGTTCGGCCACAGTGGCATCCGATGAAAAACGCAATGAAATTCTCCATCCTCTCTTCCGGGAGTCGCGGCAATGCCTGCTATATTGAAAGCCGCGATACTGGAATCCTGGTGGATGCGGGCCTGAGCGGCATCGAGATCGAACGGCGTCTGGCGGCTGTGGGCGTTTCTCCCCAAAGCCTCGACGCCATTGTGGTGACCCATGAACATGCCGACCATATCAAAGGTGTGGGGGTTTTGGCGCGGCGGTATAAATTACCCGTTTACGCCAATGCACAAACCCTTGCACGTGGTGAAAAAACCTTAGGAAAACTGCCTGCCGTTGTTTCCATCCAAACCGGTGAAACCCTTAAAATTAACCATCTTTCCCTGGAGACCTTCACCAAATGCCATGATGCCGCGGATCCCATGGGTCTGGTGGTTTCAAATAATGGGGTGAGGATTGGTCATATTACGGATCTGGGGCGAAGCACGCGATTGGCGGAAGATCGATTAAGGGCGTGCAGCGCCTTGATTATGGAATTCAATTATGATCCAACGATGCTCAGTGAAGGGCCTTATCCATGGCATCTCAAGCAAAGGATCCATAGCAGCGAGGGGCACCTGTCGAACCAACAGGCCGGTGAACTGCTTGAAACCATTTCCCACCCGGATCTTAAATGGGTCGTTCTGGCGCACCTCAGTGAAACCAACAATGACGCCGCCAAAGCCCTTCACGCGGCGCAAACTGTTCTGGATCACTGTGGACTGACAAAGACCCGGATTCTGATTGGAAATCAGGATGAAGCCTTACCGCTTATTGAAATCTGATTTGGAGTAACCCCATGAAAAAAACGTTGATCCTTGTTGTTATTTTATGGCTTGCAATTTCCGCTTCGGCTGCCGCCGCGCAAAAGGCAACCCTCATCTACCAAAATGACCTGCATGGGTGGCTTTTCCCCTCATCCAGCCGTGTGGGCATGGCGGAGGTGGCGGAAATTCTTATGCCCCTGTTTGAAAAGAACCCCAATTCATTTTATGCCATGAGCGGGGACCTTTTGACCGGTCCTGATTTTGCGCCGGAAATGAAGGGCGTTGCGGAGTTGCGGCTGTGGAACCATTTCTGGAAAACCCTGGCGGCCAAAGGTTTTGGCGACAGGGTTTTGATTTCCGCCGGGAATCATGATTTTGACGCCGGTGTTTTAACGCCCGATGCCTTTTCGTCGGGTCTTTTGTGCGCCAACCTGGTTGATGCCGACAATCATCCCTATTATGTCCCGTACCGCGTGGTAACGTCTTCTTCCGGTTTGCGAGTCGGCTTCGTGGGTCTGCTGTTGCCGGAGGATGCGCATGTGCTGGCTGCCGTAACCAAAAAACGCCTTACGGTGATGCCCATGCTGGAGGCCCTGGAAAAAACCATTCCCGAGATGGGAAAGCTGGATTTGACTGTTCTCATGGTGCATGAGTATATGCACCGCATTGTCCGGTTTGCGGAGGTCATTCCGGCCCGACTGGGCGTGGATATTATTCTGAGCGGCCACAACCACATGATGCTTGAAGAGCCCCTTGTTAGAAACGGTATTTACATTTTTCAGGCCGGCGCCATGAACGGCTATTATGGTCGGGCGGATATTTTGGTGGATAATGGCATTGTTACGTCGGTTACCAACAGCATCATCCCCCTGATTCCCTCCGGGCTTGCCCATGTGACCCTGCAGGTCAAGGAACATGTGGATAGGCGGGAAGGGGCGCCGGTGGCTATTCTGAAGCAATCCCTCTTGGGGACATGCCTTCCGGGTCGTGAAAACAGCCTCGGAGATTTTGCCGCCGATGCCTTTAGGTGGGCCGCCAAAACCGATGTAGCCATGACTAACAGCGCTTCTCTGAGGATGGATTTCAGGGTTTTCCCAGGGGAACCCCGGGTGCTTTATGAGGGGGATTTTAAGGTGCTGAACCCTTTCGGGGATCATTTGGTTACCGGCTCGGTTTCCGGTCGGCAGATTCTGGCGATTTTTGAAGGGGATGCGGTCCGATTTTCCAACCAGGTATCCGGAATAACGTATAAAGTGAACCGGGAAAATCCAGCTGGGGCAAGGGTATTTGACGTTATGGTCGGCGAAAAACCCCTTGAACTTGACCGCATGTACAGCTTTGCCCACAATGCTTACTGTACCAGGCCGGAAAATATGGAAAAATACCTTCACCTCAAACCGGGGTCGGTGGTTTGGAACAAAACCGCCTTAGTGTGCCACGAGGTGTTGGCTGACTATGGGAAGCATCTGAAAACCATCGATTATCCCAGTGAAGGGATGAATCGGATTGCGGTGGTCCCGTAATGACGGTGTCAGGCCCGACAGGATATGCGGTTTTGAAGGACCCACACCTTCATGTGGTCCTATTTCAGCCCGAGATTCCAGCCAACACCGGGAATATTGCAAGGCTGTGCGGCGCCGCCCGCATGCGGCTCCACCTGATCCATCCTTTGGGGTTTTCCGTCGACGACAAACATCTCAAGAGGGCAGGTCTTGATTACTGGCCCGAAATTGACGTATGGCACCATCCGGATTTTAATACGTTTCTGAAGGAAAGGGATAAACGCCGTCAGCTGCTTTGCTTCAGCCGACACGCTGAGGCGGTCTATACCGGGGCAAAGGTGAACCATGGGGATTACGTGTTGTTCGGTCGGGAAACCCTCGGATTGCCGTTGAAAGTGCGGGAAACTTATCCCTGTTATCGGATTCCCATCTGGGGCAAGGTTCGCAGTTTGAACCTTTCAACCACGGTGGGAATTGTGACCTATCATTACCTCCACGAAATAGGGCTTTTTTGAGATATTTCAGCTGAGAGAAAAAAATTGATTCATTTTCAAAGTTTCCTGGGTTTTCTAACACTCCCTTTCCTGGCCTGGCTTTTTTCGGAAAGTCGAAAGAATATTAATTTCAGAACCCTGATTTCCGGGTTGTTGCTGCAAATCTGCCTTGCCCTGTTGCTCCTGAAATTTCCGGGAAGTCAGGATGCTTTTTTCTGGTTGAACAAGGGAGTGCGGGCATTGGAAGCCTCCACCCGGGCGGGGACCGGCTTCGTATTCGGCTATCTGGGGGGTGGCCATCTTCCCTTTGATGAAAAAAATCCCGCTTTTAGCTATGTGCTGGCCTTTCGGGGGCTGCCCCTGGTGCTGGTGATCAGTGCCTTGACATCCCTCTTCTTTTACTGGCGCATCATCCCTCTGGTGGTGAATAGTTTTGCGTGGATTTTGAAGCGGGTGATGGGAATCGGAGGCGTGGAAGGCCTCGGCGCCGCGGCCAATGTTTTTATCGGCATGGTGGAGGCGCCCCTCTTTGTCCGACCCTATCTTTCCAAGATTTCCAGGAGCGAACTCTTTACCATCATGGTGTGCGGCATGGCCACGGTCGCGGGCACGGTCATGGTATTGTACGCATCGATTCTTCAACATGTGGTCCCCGGCATCATGGGGCATTTGCTGGTGGCATCCATTGTCAGCGCTCCCGCGGCCATTACCATCAGTAAACTCATGGTGCCTGAGTCATCCCGATTGTCCGAAGAAGCCCTTTCAGCGCCAAGGGGGGCACGGAGCGCCATGGATGCCATTACCAATGGTATCCTGGGGGGTATCCAGTTGTTGATCAATATCATCGCCATGCTGATTGTTTTCGTGGCCCTGGTTCACCTGGTCAACCTTTTTCTGGCTTTTTTGCCCGAGTTCTCAGGGAAACCGGTGACCTTCGAGCGGCTTGTGGGGTTTGTTATGGCCCCCATCGCCTGGCTCATGGGTGTCCCCGCACCGGAGATAGTGACCGCGGGGGGGTTGATGGGGGTTAAAACCGTATTGAACGAACTGTTGGCCTATATCAATCTGGCGGCACTGCCCCAGGGAGCATTGTGTGAAAGGAGTCGGCTGATCATGATTTATGCCATGTGCGGGTTTGCCAATTTCGGTTCCCTGGGCATTATGATCGGGGGCCTGGGCGCCATGGCGCCGGAAAGGCGGGATGAAATTGTGGGGCTGGGTCTCAAATCCATCGTATCGGGAACCATTGCCACCTGTATGACCGGCGCCCTTGTTGGAATGATTTACTGAGGCGGTATCGTTTCAACTTCTTCACAAACCGTATCCATCCATTTTTCAATTTGATCGCGATATTCACTTGGACTGGTTTCCATCCCGCATGACCGGCAGGTGACTTTTGCATTTGCTCACCGGCCATGCAGCTCAGCCTGTCCACCACAGAAGATGCAGATTAAATCCGGCATGTACGGCTCCCGAGGCCCGCGCCTTACGCTATCCAGATGGATTCCACGTAAGAGAACGAAAAGTCAATGACCATTTTTGGCCGATTATTTTCTAAATCCCAGGAAACAAAGGGGGTTAACTGTTCAACAACCATCTCCCTTTCCACTCCCAGCTGCCGGCTCACGGTGGTAGCCGTGGCTTTGACGGTTTCAAGAATAATTCTATCCAGTTTTATCGCCTCATTAACCGATTTTAAGCTATCGTTGCTTTGAAGTTGCTCGATGGCTTCTTCCCAGTGAATGGCGTCTATTTTTCGGCGCAGAACATATCCGTTTCCCCTGTCGCCGATGATCAGCAGAATAGGATTTGTTTTCAAGTGTGCGCTTTTGATTTTGGTGTTGGGCATTTCAGCCGTAATTCGGGCCACTAATTCCCCTCTTTTTTGAAGGACATCGATCTGTCTTGCCTGAACACGCTCAAAGATGAAGGTCTGGCTGTCGATTTCAATTTCTTTCAGCCGGGTGGGGTCAAATCCCAGATCCATGAGATCTCCCAGGGTCAGGGTGTCTTCATAGGTTTTTTGGTTCTCTTTAAGCCACAACAGAAAATTGGGTCTCCGATAATTGGGCAATGACTCAATGATCTGGGCCGGTTCCTGTGTCAATGCTTCTGGAAGTTTTGACAACAATCCCAGGTCTCCCATGCCGATAGCGCCTTCTTTCACGAATTCTTTCGGAGCATAGGATTTTACCTGTAATTTATGGATGCTTGCGTTCAGCACCACCTGTTCGGTGGACTCTCCTCCCGTATATCCCACCAGATCACCGATCCGCCGTCTGAAAGCGATGAATTTGGTTACAAAGCGGGTGAAAAGAAACCGCATGAATACGGAAGATTGAGGGGCTTCAAGTTCTGAATGAAAATAAGTCATCAGGGCTTCGTAGAGTTCCTTGAATTCATTGAGGGTCTTTCTGACCATGGTTTCGTTTTCTCGAATATCAATTACCGCCCGTTTCCGTTTCAGGTGATACATGACCTTGAGGATCGGTTGTTTCAGATCCCTGGTTTTCAAGTAGGGCGGAATAAAAATCATGTAGTTGTGGTCTTTATAAAACATCAGGTTTCCGATGATGTCTTCCACGGGAATCCAGGACTGTTTTAAATAGATGTCATTGGTGGGATCCTCCCGGGGGATGATGTTATCGAGAATGCCCACCGCCGATTTCTCGGTGAGAAAATCGGCAAAGGATTTCAAAATGTGATGTCCCAGGCCTTTTCGCCTGAAAGGGGCCGCTACTTCCACGTACACCAGGTAGTAACAGGGAATCGGCTTTTTCAGGTAGATCATGTTGAGGCGAGCCAGGTTTTCTCCGCTTTCCGCCTTGATTTCGAACATCTGAAACCCATTTTGTGAATCCTGGAATTTCAGTCTGTTGATCCTTCCTCCCTTTGCGGTGGCGCCCACCAACTCCCATAGATTGTTAAAAAGGTCCGCTGAAACCGGGGCCTCCGCCAATCCCCGGCGCATACCCTCATCGATCAGCGCCACCAGGCTCAGCCGTTCGTTCAGGTTGAGCTTTTTTTTCGTTTCAGGCAGCGTGACGGCATTCGGTTCCGAAATCATTTGCTTCGCGCTTTCCGGCTTTGGAACGGGTTTTTCGTGGGAGGGGGATGTTTCCTCCCTGGAAAGGCTGAACGATAATGGAACGGCATTTTTCCGGGATCGGTCGATCATGAGCTTGCAGAGATCGTACATGACTTTAAAGGGCTGGATGTCCGTAAGGGTGCTGACGAACTGAGCCCCTTCCAGGGCGATGCTTTCGGCGGAATTTCCGCGATTGAGCTGGTTTAAAAGATTTTCATGATACCTCCGGGTTGCCTGCATGGCCTTTTCAAAATACCCGTGAACATTGCCTTCTATGACGGCATTGTGACAGAGTACGGCGCGTTTGGCTGGAAATGCGGCGAGTTTTTTAATGCTGTCAATGTAGGTTTCCAGGGAAACAAAATAATTGGGCCAGAAAACGTCTTTTTCCGGAACATAGAACCCCGTGGCATCACCAACCACCAATGTGCCTTCGGTCTTTTCATAAGCCGAGATATGGCACGGCGAATGGCCTGGGGTATCAATAATTTCCCAAACCACATTATTCCCCAAATCCAGGGTGTCCCCTCCCTTGACCACCAGATCCACTTCAAAGCGGTAATCTTCAGGGGTGGGAAGGATGTCATCAATTTCGGATTTGGCTCTCATGAGCTGTGCAATGCCCAGGTCCACCAGAAGGAATTCGTTATACAACTCCCGGGTATTCAATATCTTTGCCCCAGGTCCGCTGGCGACCAGTTTGAGATGGGGCCACCTGCGCTTCAGGTGCGGCAATGCGCCGATGTGATCCGCATGGGTATGGGTGAGCAGGATGTATTCGATTTTTTCCATATCAACACCCAGGCTTTTGATCTGCCGGATGATCATTTCAGTGGTGGGTCCCGTACCGCCCTCAATGATCATACCGACCTTTCCCAGGGATAGAAAAGCGGGAAAGGCGGGGGTCCCCAGTCGATAGAAATTCGGTGTTACGGCAAGGGGTTCAGGGATTTTCTGTTTCATTTTTTCACCTTATTATCATAATGGTTTAAACGCTTGTTTCAGACTTCCCGTTTCTGAAAAAGAAGCAAAAAAAAGCCGTGGGCTTTTTAATGCCCACGGCTTGAAAATTGTCAACATCAACATCAATCCACGGGCGGAGGTGTTCCCATAAACCTAAAATAAAAAAAGCCCGTGAGTTTACAATACATTGTTCATACTCCTTCATTGTCGATTCATACCCCCTGCTTCTATAAGATTAGTGTTATGTTTGTCAATGATTTTTTATAACATACAAGAACTACTGAAGATTCACCTTTGACCTTGACAAACCGAATAACCGCGTCATACTTTATTCAGATAATACGCAACCGACTATCTGATTTGTTAAAATTTTGAAACCCTGAAAAAGAGTCGCCCTCTGACCATGGATATTGCGCTTTCCTTAGTGCCATCTCAGGTTTTTAGTGCCTCCAGTGTTGGCGGTTTCCGAGAGCATCCCTACCAGGGCAGTGATTATATTGGTGAGAGACAGGGATACTCCGGCGCTTCTACTCATGGTAAGCCGGCGCTTTTTTATGGATCCGATGGGAAAGATGTCGTCAGTTCCATGGAAACCGGTTCGATGATAGATATTTACGCCTGAATGGCATGGACTGTGGCATAAAGATGCGGGAAGCCAAAGACGATCGGCCGGAGATTCTCTATGGCCTGAATGACAAGCCTCCGCTGCCGGAAACTGTTTTTGCCGCGCTTCAACACCTGATGGCCGTTTTTGTGCCTATCATGACCCCCGCATTGATCATCAGCAGTGCCCTGAATTTTGACCGTGAAACGGCTTCCCACTTGATTAGCCTCTCCCTCTTCATTTCCGGTGTTTCAACCTTCATCCAGGTGCGGCGCTTGGGTCCGGTGGGATCAGGATTGCTGAGTGTTCAAGGGACTAGTTTTTCATTTATTGAACCGCTGATTGCCGCGGGGCATTTAGGTGGCCTTCCCCTGATGTTCGGCATCTGTCTCGCCGGTTCCCCCATTGAAATGGTTTTGAGCCGCTTTTTGCACCGCTTAAAGAGGATCATCACCCCTGTGGTCAGTGGTTCGGTGGTGATGCTGATCGGACTGTCCCTCGTAAAGGCCGGAATGGTTGAACTGGGGGGCGGTCAACAGGCGCTGAAGGACGGGAGCTTCGGGGCTTTGAACCATCTTTTGCCGGGGCTTCTGGTGCTTTTGACCATTGTGGGCCTCAACCGAATGGAGAACCGGTATCTGCGAATGAGTTCCATCCTGATCGGCCTGGTGGTGGGCATCGTCGTTTCGTTTATGACGGGAGATTTTGAATTTTCAGGTTTCCTGACCCCAAATTTTATCATTCTTCCCGTGCCGCTCAAGTACGGACTTGATTTCAGCCTGTCCGCATTCATTCCCATTGCACTGATTTACCTGATTGCCACCATTGAATCGGTAGGTGATATAACGGCAACCGCCATCGTTTCGGGGGAGTCGGTGGAGGGGGATATCTACATGAAGCGCATCTCGGGAGGCGTGCTGGGGGATGGGGTCAACTGTATGCTGGCTACCCTCTTCAATTCTTTTCCAAACACCACCTTTGGTCAGAACAACGGGATCATTCAACTGACAGGGGTTGCCAGCCGGCATGTAGGATATTTCATTGCGGCATTTCTCAGCATTCTGGGGCTTTTCCCCATGGTGGGCAATTTCTTTTCTCTGGTTCCCCCCTCCGTTCTGGGGGGTGCCACTCTGTTGATGTTTGGTGCTGTTGCCGTGGCGGGGATCAAGATCATTCAGCAATCTCCAATAAACCGTTGTGATGTTCTGATTGTTGCGGTTTCACTGTCAACGGGACTGGGAGTGGAATTTAATCCGGAAATTCTCAATCATGTGCCCCACGCCCTTCAGTCGGTATTCAAGTCAGGCATTGCCACTGGCGGCATTTTTGCTATTATTGCTCAGTTGTTTTATCTCAAAAAGCGGGTTTAAGGTCATTAACATGGTTGCTTCTTCCAGAGTTTTCTTTCCACCTATCATCCCAACCTATGATGGGTTCTGGGTAGACACAAAGGAGACATGAATGCGAAAAGAAACTGTAATGTATTCATCACCACTGGATGCCCTGATTGCCGTGACCAAGCGACTCAATGAATACGAGAGTAGGGAGAAAATGGACTCGGAGCAGTTCTTTGACCGGTATTGTCGAGGGCAACTGTCCGATGAAGTAGTGTTTGTGGAGTGGGCTAACGATTATCGCCATTACCTGGAACTTCGTTATGAATTAGAGAGAAAACTCGAAAATGCCGCATAAAGTTCTGGCGGATTATCTCGAACGGGTGGAACAGGCGATTCTCAAATGCGGCCATGCCTATGTTGAACGGTACACTGAAGAAATCATAACGTCTGAGAGGGCCAATTTGCGGATTCGGATACGGTTTGAAAAAGGGCACTTGCTGGAAATCAATGAAGCAGTGGTGGTGCAAAACGGCGTGATTGCTTCCCTTGATTACCGTTATCACTGCCAGGATAAGCAGAATCAATTGATTTTTCGCTATGACAAATACGCCTCACTTTCCCGGTTTGTCGAGTTATCCCCATCACAAGCATCTGCCTGACGAAGTTGTTGTTACCGGCAAGCCCGATATTGAAGGGGCTGTAAAAGAGGCGATAGCGGCTGCATCGTACATCAATAGCTGTTAACACATTCCATATAGGTTGCCTTGTCCATGTTTCCAATACCACACCAATAGGCCGGCCACGTTCGATCATCGATGATATTGGCATCATCGTGTCCGGAGTAGTAAAAACGCGTATAGTATTGCCGGTCACTCTCATTGATTGGCAATTTTGGAAAAAGGTCAACCAGGGATTCCTCCAGAGGTTCTTTTGTGGCATAGGCTTCGCTGAAAACATAATAGGTGCTGAAATCCGGCGATGAAAGGTTCAGATCACAGCTGATGGAGCGGTAATCGAGTGGTTTCCAGTCCTCTCCCCGCAGGGTAAGGACTTTGAAGGCCGGATTGTTGCCATACTGAGGACTTATGGCCGGGGCAACGATGGCCGCTTTATAGGCGTCACCGTCGCGGTCAAGTATCAATCTGTATTCGTCCATATGGGTATGACCATTGAAAATGGCTTCAATCACGGATGCGTATTCCCGGCATATATCGAGAAATCGACTTTGACAGGATTCCTTCCAAAATACGTCGGCATCGGAAATTTTTCCGCTCGCGTCCATATAGGTTTTAACCGTACTGTAAATGCTCATTCCGGTGGGAATATGGGTGACCAGAAAGACTTTCTTTCCGTCCTCACGAGCTTTTTCCAGGACTTGTTCCAGCCAGTCAAGTTGCGCCCCGGGGACATTGTCGGCGTCATCCGTACACTCTTCGCTCCTGTGGTTTGAAAAAAGCACACTGTTCAAGCACACAAACAGAACCTTTGCGTCGGGAGGTTCCGCGACAAAATATCCACCGGTGGAATAGGTGCTGAAATAAGTTTCCCAATCCGCCTGGCCGAGAAGCAATGTATTGTAAAATGGCTCGGCCGTGTCGGCCAGAAATGCCCCGCCGGAAACCAGCAGGTAGTCGCCCGCGTAGGAATCATTGTTGCCCAGGGTAAACATCACCGGAACATTGCCCAATCGTTCACGTACCTGGGCTGCGAAAAAGACCACGCTCTTATAGACGAAAGAACGCAATGCTTCATGGTCTTCTTCGCCATAGAGTTGAAAGAAGGTTTCAGGAAATTTGTGGGCCAGGATGTCACCTAAAAATATAACCGCCTGACCCGTCCTCCCACTTTGGCCCGCGGCCTCCAAAGTCTGTTTCAAAAGGGGATAATTGGTTTCCTGCCCCCATGATGAAAGATCGGTTACACTTGAGTTCTCAAAAATATGAACCCAGTCCTCAACAGGTGCATTGAACAGATCATCAAAAATGGTTGTATCGTAAAAAGGCGTAAAATGAACATCAGAAATGATCACCAATGGCAGCTTCGACTCTGAAGAGGGTTCGGAAGAATCATTGCCGCAACCGGCTGCCAAAATAATCAACAAAAGGGTTAGCATGGCAGCGACATGGTGACGGAAAATTTTCAAAACAAACGCTTTTTTCATTTTATATTCTCCCCTAAATTCCCAGATACGCTTCTTTTACGTGTTTATTCGCCAACAGTTCTTTCCCCGAGCCTTCCAGCACGACCCGACCGTTTTCAAGGGCATAGGCGCGATGGCACATGGCAAGGGTCTGCCTGACATTCTGCTCCACCAGAAGGATGGTGACCCCTTCCTCGCGATTGATCCGCTTGATCATCTCAAAAATATCATGGACCAGGATGGGCGCTAGACCCAGGGAGGGTTCATCGAACATCATCAGCTTGGGCAGACTCATGAGGCCCCGACCGATGGCGAGCATCTGCTGTTCGCCCCCTGAAAGGGTGCCTGCAGACTGCTTCCGCCTTTCCTTCATTCTTGGAAAAAGCTCAAATACATGCTGCATGGTTTTCTGGCGGTGTTGTTTGGCCTTCTTTGCCAGGGAGCCCATAATCAGGTTTTCCTCCACGCTCATTTCGGAAAACAGGCGTCTTCCCTCCGGTACGTGAACAATGCCGTGTTCGATGATTTTGTGTGGCGGCGACCCATTGATGAGGGTCCCGTTAAATTTAATACTCCCTTTTGTGGGTCTCAGCAAGGAAGAAATGGTTCTGATGGTGGTCGATTTTCCCGCGCCGTTGGCGCCGATCAACACGAGGATTTCTTTTTCTTTCACCTCAAAAGACACATCCCAGAGGACCTGAAGGTCTCCGTAAAAGACATCAATGTCGTTAACCTTGAGCATATTCCTCTCCGAGATAGGCTTCAATGACTTTCTTGTTGTTGGCAACTTCCCCAGGGGGTCCTTCCGCTATGGTCTGCCCGAAATTGATAGCGTGAATTCGGTCCGAAATAGTCATGATCACCTTCATGATATGCTCCACGATGATGATGGTGGTGCCATTCTCACGGATTTTTTTGATGAGTTCGATGGCATCGTCCACTTCGGAAGGGTTGAGCCCGGCAGCGGTTTCGTCCAGAAGCAGCAACTGCGGTCGGGTGGCCATGGCCCGGGTGATTTCCAGCCGTTTCCTTTCCCCTATGGGAAGGCTTTTGGCCAGTACATTTTTTCGATGGGCCAATTCGCAGAACTCAAGGGTTTCCAAAGCCAGATCCCGGGCCCCGCGTTTGGATTTGACCCTCGAAAATGCAGCGGCAATGACATTGTCTTCCACCGTCATTCGACCCAGGGGCTTTACTACCTGAAAGGTTCTGCCGATTCCCAGACGACAGATTTTGTAGGTTTTGAGACCGGTTATTTCCCGGTCCTTGAAAAAAATGCCCCCGGATGTGGGCTGATGAAAATTGCTGATCATGTTGAACAGGGTGGTTTTGCCTGAGCCGTTGGGCCCGATGAGACCAAATATTTCCCCCTGTTTCACTTCAAAACTGACACCGTTTACGGCGGCCAGGCCTCCAAAATATTTTACCAGATGCTGTATCTTGAAAAAGCTCAACTCACGACCTCCTTTCTTTTGAAAGGCGACAGCTTTGAGATGATTTTGTGCCAATCCCCCACAATTCCGTTGGGAAGTAGAAGGATTACCAGCACCACCAGAATGCCAAACCCCAGGACATGGGCTTGGCTCACATACTTGGCAAAAACAGTGACGGCATTAGATCCTGTTATGGCGGCAAGCCCCTTGAAGAACCCGAAGAAGCCGGTCCTGAAAAACTCATGGACGGCCACCATGAGAAAGGCGCCGATGACGGGACCGTAGATGGTGCCGACACCGCCCACAATACCCACCAGGATGGCCATGATGGAGATGTCGTGAAGGGAAAACACCACTTCGGGATCGATAAATCCCATGTAATTCATATAGAGCGCCCCGGCCATGCCGGTGAGGAAAGCGGCGATATTCAAGGAGACCATTTTGTAGTAGTGGGTATTGATGCCGAGACTTTCCGCTGCGTCCTGGTCTTCCCGAATGGAAATAAAATAATAGCCCCAGCGGGAGTCCATAATGATCTGAATGCTCAGAACGGATACAACGGCCAGCCCCAGCGCAATGTAGTAATAGGGGACCTTGCTGACAAATGTCTGGATGATCAGGATGCCTACCATGCCGTCCGTGAGGGATTCCCAGATGGTGGCGATATGCCGCATTACTTCGTTGAGGGCCAGGGTGGCGAGCGCAAAATAAGCGCCTCTCAGTCGAAAGGTAATCCAGCCGAAGGGGAAGGCCACCGCCATGGCGGCTACTCCGCCGAAAGCCATGCCCCACCAGGGAGAGATCCCCAGTTTGGTGGCGAATAGTCCCGCTGTATAGGCGCCGGTACCGAAAAAAGCCGCATCCCCAAAGGATACCTGCCCCGTATACCCCGCGATAATATTCCATCCCGACCCGATAACGACCCACATGAGGACCAGGATCATCAGGTGCTGATAATAATGGTCTCGAACCAGAAGCGGGAAGACCAGCAGGACAGCGAGCAAAATTAACGGTGCAATTTTTCTCATGGTTCGCTCTCCTTAGATCTTGGTTAGTCGTTTGAATCCGCCGGGCAGGAAGAGGAGTACCAGTATGAAGATCAAGAGGCCGACCATATCGTCAAAGGCCATACCAATATAAGTGGCGCCGAAAGCCTCAGCCAATCCCAGGGTCACCCCGCCGAAAATAGCGCCCACCGTCGAACCCAGGCCCCCCAGAATGGTAATGACGAACGCCTTCCGGGTAAATGGCCCGCCAATATCGGGAAACAGATAGTAGATGGGCATGAGCAGGGTTCCGGCGGCGGCCACCAGTGCGGAACCGATGCCGAAAGTCATGGTGGTGATCCGCTTGGAATTGACCCCCATTAACAGGGCGGCGTCCTTGTCTTGGGCCGTTGCTCGGATAGATCTGCCCAGGTCCGTTTTGACCAGGAACCAGAACATCAAAAAGGTGAAAAGGATGGCAATAAAAAAGGCGATGGTCAGGGCGACGCTGAACGAAATATTCCCAATGAAGAAAGTGGCGTTACTGTATTTGGTACTCACGGATTTATAATCCGATGTAAAGATAAACCGGGCGATTTCGGTCAACACCATCCCGACGCCCACGGTCATCAACACCTGGTTTTCCGGAAGGATCGATTCGACCTCCATCAGGGGATTAAGCGCGAATTTCTGAATGGCCATGCCCAAAAAAAACAGCGTCGGCATACTGACCAGCAATGTGATGTAGGGGTCGATTCCCAGATAGTGAAAACACACAAAGGTCACATACATGGCCACCATCATGAGTTGCCCGTGGGCCAGGTTGATGATCCCCATGACGCCCATAATCAAAGTCATTCCGATACCGATCAGGCTGTAAAGGCCGCCCTTAAGGATGCCGGCTACCAGGGTTTGCAGAAAAACCTCCATAATCTCCCCCGTGTTTGTTTTATAAGGGCGGGAAAACCCCCGCCCTTATTTGTTTTATCGCTTATTCCATTCGGGTGTTGGGTAGACGTATTGATGGGTAGAGACGTCTTTCGGCCAGACCGTTTCCAGCTTGCCGTTGATCCATTGGACGAGAAAGGTGGGAAGACTGTTTTGCTGGGTCATCTTCCCATAGGAAATGAATTTTACAGGACCGAATGCGGTCATCATATGGGTTGTGGCCAGGGCTTCTCTTACGCCCTCGGGCGTCAGCGTCTTGGCCCGTTTTAAAGCATCCGCCAGTACATACATGGCGGCATAGGCTTCGGCGCCATGGTATTCGGTGGGGGTATTGTATTTGGCTACGAATTTGTCATAGTATTCCTTGGCGCCTGGGTAGGGGACGGAGGGGGTCCAGAGGGTTGCGGAGAACACAAAATCAGAGGCGGCCCCGGCATTTTTCCGGAATTCGGGCAGGGTGAATCCGGCTGCTCCCCCCACAAAAAGTTTGGGGTTAAAATTGAGTTCCTTGGATTGTCGCATGAGAAGAGATGCGTCCATGATATAGCTGATCATGTAGACCAGGTCCGGATTTTTGTCCTTGACCTTGACGAGAAGAGGCTTGAAGTCAATGGCGCCCGCTTCATATCCTTCTTTCATGAGAACTTTAAGCCCCATTTCTTTGCACGTTTTTGCAAATTTCTTGGATCCCGACTGACCGAAAAGTGAGTTTTCATGAAGAATGACAACGGTTTTAACATCCTTGGCCACGGTTTCAAGAAAAGAGCCAAAGGCCTTGGGGTATTCACTCACGGGGGGGTTGAGTCTGAAGATATATTGCCATCCCTGTTCCGTGATCCGGTCGGCGGAGCCCGTGTTGACCAGAAAGGGGACTTTCCGCTGCTGTGCTACGGCGACGGTGGCCCAGGTTACGGAACTGGAGTACCCGCCGCCCAACACGATGACTTTGTCCCGGCTGATGAGCTTTTCGATGGCCGAGCGGCCCACGTCCGGTTTTCCGGTGGTATCTTCAATGATGAGTTCGATTTTCTTTCCGTTAACGCCGCCTGCCGCATTGATCTCATCCACGGCCATCAGGAAGGACTTGTTTTCAATTTCCCCG
Source organism: Desulfatiglandales bacterium (assembly GCA_963662465.1). Taxonomy (GTDB): domain Bacteria; phylum Desulfobacterota; class DSM-4660; order Desulfatiglandales; family Desulfatiglandaceae; genus NaphS2. The sequence continues at coordinate 3,642,595 of OY759599.1, read as the reverse complement.
AATTTAGCCAGTTTTCCGGTCAGGGGAAGAACCACCCCCACTTTGATGCTGTCCTCCGCCATTACGGGACCTGTTGCCATCGTTCCCAGAAACACCAAAATTGAAAAAATACATGTTGCCTTTGCCAGTCGTTTCATGAATAGACCTCCTCGCGGTTTTTTTAGGGTTTAAAAACGAAAAGACGCTTAATGCTTTGAGGACATAAATCTCCCTTCGCAGGTACGATGGAAACGATTCAGGTTATGTCAAGGGTTGCGGAGTTTCCAATTAACGGAGAAACAGGGCTTCAGGTAAATGCTGCCAATGCCCAAATTGTAGTGGCATATTTTTTAAAAATCAAACCATTTTTTCAGGAATCATGTTCAAGTTTTTCCCTTTTTCAGCATGATGCCCTGAATGATGACCCCTGCCGGAAACAGCGCCGCCAGGAGTATTTCGGAAGAGACGGCACTCGTTTGAATTGTTTGGGAAATATAGGCGGCGCCGGCAAAAGACGACAGAACAATGAGTGTCCAGTCGAAAAGGAGATACAGCGATACGGCGCCCAGAATACCGCCGACAACGAACGGTATAAAGGGCAGGGCAGGTGGCGGCGCCATGCTCAGCATGCTGAACAGGGAAACTACCAGGTATCCTCCGGCATAAAACCCCACCAGAAGGATGGCTGCTTTTTGAAAAAAGACGGCCAGCAAAGTGCCCAGGAGCCCTGCTGCAAGGGCGATAATCAGAATTTGCCAATCGGGCAAACCGCTGAAATACCGGGTGGCCATATCGCTTGCGCCGATGAAGCCGATGGCGCCTACAAAGAGCCAGAAGAGTTTTTTGCCAAGGATTAAGAGTGCAAGGCCCACCAGTATATTCGCGATAACCATTCTTTTTGACCCTCCTTGTGAATGAATGAGATATTGAAGACAGCCTAACAGCTTCGGCCCCATAATTCAACATCGGTTTCATAAATCAGTTGACAATACCAGTAAGGCCTTATAATAACATAGTAATCGCTAATTTTATTCGTTTTTGCAGTGTATTCATAAAGCCAAGGAGATGATTTAATGACCAATCTTGAAACCATATTCCTGGGGGTTGTTCAGGGGTTGACGGAGTTCCTGCCGGTCAGCAGTTCGGGTCATTTGGTCATATTTGAGAATCTGCTGGGTTTCAAGGAGCCTGAAATTCTCTTGGACGCTTCCCTGCATCTGGGAACCTTGTTGGCCGTATGTATTTATTTTCGGTCGGATCTCAAAAAAATGATTCAGGAACTGTGGGCCTGGCTGACGCCGGGAAGTAAGAGCGGGGCTGGGCTTGGGTCTCATGCTTTGCTCGCATTGATGGTGGTGGTGGGGTCCATCCCCACGGCTTTCATCGGTCTGATTTTCAAGGATCCTCTTGAGGCGCTGTTTGGCTCGGTCGCCACCGTGGGGGTTATGCTGTTGGCGACCGGTTTGATTGTGGGGGTTACCAAATTCATTTCCCAAAACCACGGCAAATGGGATCAGGTGGGGGTCTGGATGGCCCTTGCTATTGGGACCGTTCAGGGGTTGGCGATAATTCCCGGTATTTCCCGTTCAGGGTCCACCATTGTATGCGCCCTTCTGCTGGGATTGAAGCGGGAAACCGCGGGCCGGTTCTCTTTTTTGCTCTCTATTCCGGCCATTATCGGGGCCGTAGGTCTCCAGTTGGAGACGGATGCCATCGCGAGGGTCGGTGTGATGCCCCTGACGGTGGGCTTTGTTTCATCGGCAGTGGTGGGCTTTTTTGCTTTGAAACTGCTGATGGGCATGGTCAAGAAGGGACATTTTTATTATTTTGCGCCCTATTGCTGGGTCGTGGGCGCCTTGACCCTCATCCTTTCCTGATCCCGGGAAAACCGGACAACTTTTGAATTTGGAAATATAATGCAATCTGACGACAGATCTTTCAGGGATTATCTGCTCCTGACCGCCAAGGGGTTCTGCATGGGCGCGGCGGATGTGGTGCCGGGCGTTTCCGGCGGCACCATGGCATTTATCCTGGGTATTTACGAAGAACTCATCAATGCCATACGGTCCTTTGATTTGGAAAGTCTCAAGTTGATGGCGACCCTTAGAATTCGGGACCTCTTGAACCGTACAAAATGGCCTTTTCTTCTGGCGCTGGGATGCGGCATTCTCCTGGCGATTTTCAGTCTTTCAAAAGTCTTGTCCTGGTTGCTTGAGAACCGGCCCGTGCTGATCTGGTCTTTTTTTCTCGGGTTGATTCTGGCTTCGGTATTGACGGTCGTAAAGCGGGTTAAAATCTGGAAGCCCCTTACCTGGTGCAGTTTGCTGGGCGGACTGGTGGGCATTTATGTCCTGGTGGGATTAATGCCCGGCGCCACGCCCAATGATCCGTGGTTCCTTTTTATCTCCGGGGCCGTTGCCATTTGCGCCATGATTCTGCCTGGTATTTCCGGTTCTTTTATCCTGGTGCTGATGGGAAAATATCAGTATATCCTTAACGCGGTCAATGAAAGGAACCTGCTGGTCCTTTTGATTGTGGCGGCGGGGGCATGCGTGGGTCTCGCCCTTTTTTCCCGCCTGTTGGGCTGGTTGCTGACAAAATACCACGATTATATGGTGGCTTTCCTGACTGGATTGATGCTGGGGTCCCTGCGAAAGATCTGGCCCTTTAAGGAAACCGTGGAAAGTTTCGTGGGCAGTGGGGGAAAGGTCGTACCCCTTGTCCAACACAATATCCTTCCCACCCAATGGAGCCTGGAGGTGGGTTACGCGCTTTGCCTGGTGGGGGTTGGTTTTTTGGTGGTTCTGGTATTGGACCGGATGGCCAACGTCGCATCCTCATGAAATGCGGCACTTCACCTGTCCGCTCCCTTACCATCAGCTTTTATCGGTTTTTGAGGCGGCATTTGTTTGAGGTGTTCTCCTAAGAACGCTTTTGCTTGCTCCCAAGCCTCAATCCATCCCTCGTGCCCTTTCTTGAGCATATGTTCGCCACCCTTAACCAGTTGAAGCTGAACCTTTCCGCCGCAATCCAGCATGACTTTTGCCATTTCGAGGCTCTGATCCATGGGAACCCGCGTGTCTTGGTCCCCGTGGATCAGCAATGTGGGTGCGTCAATGGCGCAGGCAGCGGTTATGGGGGATTTCGCTTTCAATCCCAGTCCTTTGGCGCAGACGTTGGGAATATATCCCTCTTTGATGCCTGGGGTTTGGGTGGTTTGGGCCCAGCGGTTAAGATCGGCGACGGGAAAAAAGGCCACAACGGCTTTGATTTCCCGGGTAAGGGCTGCTGCTAGAAGGGCTACCTGTCCCCCTTGGGAAAACCCCAGCAGACCGATGCGGTTGGGATTGACGCCGGGTTGTCGGGAAAGCCACCGGACCGCCTCGACTACATCAACGGGTTGTTTTCCACCGCAATCGTCTTTGTCCCCCGTGTCGGGCCATCCACGCATGGAAAGGGCCAGTGTTACATAACCTTCCCTGGCCAGGTGCCAGGCCACGATGCTGACGATTTCCGCGCCGTTTTCCTCGGGCTCCAGCCAGCCATGGAGAACCACGATGGCAGGATCACTTTTGCCGGGATCATCGGGGCTATAGAGAATGCCGGACATTACGATGTCGTCCCCGGGAATACTGATGCGGGCGCCTTCCCGGAGAATTTCATCCTTGTCGATGCAGGCGTTTGTTAACACCATGAAGAGAAGGATAAGGAGATAGCCCCCATATCTGATGGTCTTGGAAAGGGCTCGGTTGGGGCGGGGGTTTCGCATTTTCAACCGTGAACCGGTAACTGTAAACCGTTTTATACGTCCAGCTTCCGGTGAATCAATTGGATGACCGACTTGGGATTGGCTTTGCCTTTGCTTTTTCTCATGACCTGACCCACCAGAAAGTCAATGGGTTTTAGATTCCCTTCCTTGATTTGGGAAACCACCTTGGGATTTTCGTTTATGGCTTCATCCAGAAAGGTTTCCAGCCGGTCGTCGTCCTGGATGGGTTTCAAACCCTTTTGATCAATGATGGTTTTGGGATCTTGTCCGGTCTTAAACATGTCGTCCAGGATTTCTCTGCCGATTCCAGGGGTTACTTCTCCTTGATCCACCAGGTTGACCAGTTGTGCGCAGTCTTTCGGTTGGACCGGACATTCTTCCATGGTGCGGGATGCTTCTTTGAGAAGGCGGAAAAGCTCCTTGATGATCCAATGACTCAGCTTCCTGGTATTCCGGCAATGGGGAACGCAGGCGGAAAAATAGTCCGATGTCCCTTTGTCCTTGGTCAGGATCAAGGCATCGTCCTTGGGAATGCCATGTTCATCCATGATCCGCTTGATCCTCTGGTGCGGCAGTTCAGGCAGCGCCTTTTCAATGTCTTGAATAAATGGGGCTTCGAGATTTACCTCCAGCAGGTCCGGGTCTGGGAAATAGCGATAGTCCGGAGCATTTTCCTTGCTTCGCATGGGACGGGTGATGCGTTTTATTTCATCAAAAAGGAGGGTTTCCTGGTCAATGGCGCCGCCGGATTCCAGGATTTCCACCTGCCGCTTCATTTCGTATTCCAGCGCTTCCATCATGAATCGGAAGGAGGACATGTTTTTGACTTCGGTCCGGTTGCCGAATTCTCGGCTCCCCACGGGGCGCATGGAGAGGTTTACGTCGCAACGAAGCTGTCCCTTTTCCATTTTGCAGTCGCTGATGCCGATGTATCGGAGAATCTGTTTCAACTTATCCAGATAAGCCCGGGCTTCCGGAATGGAACGTAGGGGATTTCGTTCATGGTCTCCCACGATCTCAAGGAGCGGTACGCTGCTGCGATTATAGTCCACCAGGCTGTAGTCGGCGTCGTCAAAGGAATCAGATGAATGCACCAGTTTCCCGGCATCCTCCTCCAAATGAATTCGTTTGATGCCGACGGGGTAGGGCTTTCCATCGTCTCCCGTGATTTCAAGATGCCCGTTTTCACAAAAGGGCAGTTCATACTGGGAGATTTGATACCCTTTGGGCAAATCGGGATAGAAATAGTTCTTTCGGGCAAACCGCGATCGCCGGTTGATGCTGCAATCAAGGGCCAGGCCCGCACGAACGGCGTATTCCACGGCCTTTTTGTTGAGAACGGGAAGGGCGCCCGGTTGTCCCGTACAAACCGGACAGATTTCGGTGTTGGGAGGGATGTCGTAAGCCACCCGGCAACCGCAGAACAGTTTCGTTTTGGTTTTCAGTTCAACGTGTGTTTCAAAGCAAATAATGGCATCGTATTCCATGGTTGTTATTCCTGAGATTTTAGCCGTTAGCTTTTCTCGTTCCCACGCTCTAGCGTGGGAATGCGTACATATCTATGGGCGCCCACACCGGAGTATGGAAACCAGGCAAGTTCATAATCGTAGCGTTCACTTGTTGCTCAGCTTCGTAGCGTTCACTTGTTGCTCAGCTTATTTTGCCTATTATTAGGTAATTGATCCGACAAATAATTTTCTTCAGAAACAATACTTCTTCCCAATTCTTTTTCCGTGTCTTTTCTAGCATTACCCGCAACGGCGCCGCCACGCTTAGCGACTTTTTTATTGTCGGTAAAAGTGTCTGGTTTTTCCTGCTCTGATATTTCCGTGGTTACTTTTTCGCCTACTCGCTCATAGCCCACTTTTGCCAACCAGCGTTTGAAAGGTTCGGCTTTTGGCGATGGGATAGATTGGATTATGCGTAAAATTCCTTCTGTATTGGCACAGTCCGTTTTCCTCTGTTTGCCGTCAGGCGCTTCCATCTTGAACTGTCGACAGACTGTCGACGGTTCAAAACCATCTTCAGCCTTAACACGAATTTTCATTTTGTACCAATAATCACGAGGGTTTGTAGAATCAGTCAGAATCCCGACAATATCAATAACAGAAAAGTGCCAATCATCTTCGAGCCATATCCTGCGTATTTTTCGATCCTGAAACAAAATGATTTTATTGCTTTGTTCCATACATTCGCTCGTAGGCGGCCCCCACCTGAAGGACCGTTTCTTCATCAAAGTGTTTTCCCACGATTTGAAGTCCCACCGGCAGGTTGTCTACCCTGCCGCAGGGAAGGCTCATGCCGGGGAGTCCCGCCAGGTTGAGGGAAACGGTGTAGATGTCCACCAGATACATCTGCAGGGGGTCGGTCATCTTTTCACCCAGGGCAAAGGGCAGACAAGGGGAAACCGGGGTCATGATGCAATCCACCTTTTGGAAGGCTTTATCAAAATCCTGCTTGATCAATGTCCTGGCTTTCTGGGCTTTCAGGTAATAGGCGTCGTAATAGCCTGCTGAGAGAACATAGGCGCCGAGCATGATCCTCCGTTTGACCTCCATGCCGAAGCCGGTGGTTCGGGTTTTTTCATACATTTCCATGCAGTCGGCCATATCCCCTTCATTTCTGAAACCATACTTGACGCCGTCATATCGCGCCAGATTGCTGCTCGCTTCAGCCGTGGCGATCAGATAGTAAGCGCTGACCGCATAGGGACTGTGCGGCAGGTTGATGGGAACAATTTGTGCGCCGTTCTTCTCAAGGAGACCGACAGCCTTAAGGACCGTCTCTTTGATGCGTAAGTCCAGTCCTTCCGCAAAGAATTCTTCGGGAATTCCGATTCGGATGCCCTCGATATCCTGTTGCGGGGTTTCCAGAAAATTTGGTGTCGCCACATTGGCGGAGGTGGTATCCCGTGGGTCATGGCCGCAGATGACGTTCAGCAGCATGGCACAATCCGCAACAGTTTTTCCGATGGCGCCGATTTGATCCAGCGACGAGGCATAGGCGATCAAGCCGTAGCGGGAAACCCTGCCGTAGGTGGGTTTAATGCCGGTGACGCCGCAAAAGGCTGAGGGTTGACGGATGGACCCGCCCGTATCCGTGCCCAGGGCCAGAATGCTTTCGCCCGAGCCGACGGCTGCCGCCGAACCGCCGCTGGAGCCCCCTGCTACCCGTTCCGGGTCCACGGGGTTCCGGGTGGGGCCGATAATGCTGTTTTCCGTGGAAGATCCCATGCCGAACTCATCCATGTTGGTTTTGCCTACCAGAACGGCGCCGGCGTCAAGAACTTTCTTCACGGCGGTGGCATTGTAGGTGGGGACAAAGTCCTTAAGGATTCTGGAGCCGCAGGTGGTTTTGGCGCCTTTCGTACACAGGAGGTCTTTGACCGCAATGGGGATGCCGGTTAAAGGGGGAATATCGCCGCCTCGCTTGAATTTTGCGTCAGCTTCATCGGCTTGGGTGAAAGCGGTTTCCCGGGTTGTGGTGATAAAGGCATTGATGGTGTCTTCCCGCTCATCAATTCTTTTGAAAACCGATTCGGTGATTTCCCTTGCGCTGATTTCCCCCTTCCTCAGCATTCGGGCCAGTTCCATGGCGCTTAGGTCGCACAGTTTTGTGGTTTGACTTTCCAAAATTCTAACCTTCCAATATTTTGGGCACTTTGTAGTAGCCCTTTTCTTTCATGGGGGCGTTTTGAAGCAAGGGTTCCGTTTCCTTGAACGCTTCAGGCCGGTCTTCCCGCCAGACGTTGTCCATGTTCAGAACGTGGCTCATGGGGGAAACGTGGTCCGTATCGAGTTCTTTTAAGGTTTCCACGTAATCCAGTATGGAATTGAGGTCTTTTTGGAAAAAATCGGTCTCTTGATCTGAAAGTTTCAGTCGCGCCAGTTTGGCCACGTGATTGACCTCTTCCCTGGATATTTTTTCGGTTTTTACGTTGCCTGGGGGTGTTGTTTCTTTGGCGGATCTTCCCGAGCTTTTCAAGGATTCTTCCGTCTCAACGCCTGAGAAAATATTCAGGCCCAACTCTTCAAGCTGGAGATTATCCGCCGTGGAAGGGGCCTCGGTCAAGGGGCAGAAGGCTTTACGGTTTTTGGGGAATGCGATGACATCCCGAATGGAGGGTGTACGGAGTATCATGGCAATGACGCGATCCAGTCCAAGGGCCAGGCCCGCATGGGGTGGGGCGCCGTATTCCAGGGCTTTAAGGAAAAAACCGAATTTGGCCGTGGTTTCTTCCCGGCTCAGTCCCAGGGCGTGAAAGATCTTTTTCTGAATATCCATGCTGTGGATACGGATGCTGCCGCCGCCCAGTTCCTCGCCGTTCATGACCAGATCATACGCCCTTGAATTAAGGGCCTGAAGCGCTGCCATATTATCGGGATCAAAATCCGTTTTGTCGGGCATGGTAAAGGGATGATGCTGGCTTCCGATTTGGCCGTCCTTCAATTCAAAGAGGGGAAAATCCGTGACCCAAAGGGGTCGCCATTGGTCTTCGGGAATCAGGTTCAGTCGTTCAGCCACATGGCGTCGAAGTCTTCCGAGTACTTTTTTGACCAGGTCGCCGGATTCATCGGCAATCATCATGAGGACATCTCCGTCCTGGGCCCCGAAACATTCCATCAGTCCTTCCTGTTCCCCGGGACTGAAAAACTGGACGATATTGGATTGCAGTTTTCCGTCAAATACCTTCATCCAGCTCAATCCCTTTGCGCCGAATCGGGGCACGATGGTTTTTGCATAATCATTTTGCAGGATATTTTTGCTGAGGGCGCCAGTCGGGTCTTTGACGGAGAATCCTCTGATTTCTCCTCCCTTGTCGATGATTTGTCGGAATATGGCGTAGTCGGTGTTCTGAAAAATATTCGTTACATCCACAAAAGCCATACCAAAACGGAGGTCCGGCCGGTCCGTTCCATAAAGATTCATGGCTGTCTCGTAAGTCATCCTGGGAAAGGGCCTTTGAAGTGCTATGTCGCCGATGGCAAACATTTGGACGATCAATGCTTCAATGGTTTCATAGATGAATTCTTCGTCAATAAAGGAAGCCTCCAGGTCCAGTTGGGTAAACTCCGGTTGTCGATTGGGCCGCAGGTCTTCATCGCGAAAGCATCGTGCAATCTGAAAATATCGGTCCATGCCGCCGATCATGAGCAGTTGTTTAAACAGTTGCGGCGATTGGGGCAGGGCATAAAACTTTCCGTGATGAACCCGACTGGGAACCAGGTAATCCCTTGCCCCTTCAGGGGTGCTTCGGGTCAGAAAAGGGGTTTCGATTTCAATGAAGTTTAAGGGATCCAGGAAATCTCGAATACATTTGATGATCCGGTATCGTTTAATAAAGGTGTCCTGTACGGAAGGCCTGCGAAGATCCAGGTATCGGTATCTGAGCCTTATTTCTTCATCCACATTCTCGGGGCCGGCTTGAATCTCCTCGCCGAATACCATGGCCTTTTCACTGATCTGAAAGGGCATGGTTTTTGATTTTGCCAATATTCTCAACCCCGTGGCCAATACTTCAATTTGACCCGTCGGCAGGGCGGGGTTCAGGGCGTCTTTTCGCCTCAGGGTCACCCGGCCTCGCACCTCAATCACATACTCTTCGCGTATCAGGGATGCTGCATTATAAACGCGCTGTCTTCTTTCGGATCAAAAACCACCTGAACAATGCCGCGCACATCCCTCATATGAAAAAAAAGAATGTTGCCATGGTCCCGTATGGCATCGACCCAGCCCATGAGCAGCACTGATTTCCCTGCATCTAAAGCGGTCAACGCGCCGCAATATGCCCTTTCTTTCCAAGTCATCAAAATCCCCTGACTGTTTCCGGTCCCTTAGTGATGTAGACCTGTTATGGCTGAATAAAACCGCTAAAAATACACCCTTGAACAGAATGAATAAAATCCGTTTTTATACTTCAGATCATGTCTTTAGTCAATAGCCGTGGATTATTTGCCGGGGATTATTCTGCTGGCATCCCCCACTGCTACCGTCACTTATGTAATGGCAAAGGAAATGAAGGGGGATCCGGATTTTGCCAATGCGGCCATTTCTCTTTGCACCATCATTTCCTCGGGGACATTTATCCTCTGGCTGGCCCTCATTCCCTGATGGGATGCTCTATATAAGTGCAATTCTGGATTTTGTGGTAGGATCTTCGCTGAAACCGGATATTCGGAAGGCTGTTGGATTAAAGCCGTCCACGAAAAGATACGGGAAACCGCCGCCCTTAACTATTGAAAGGAGGAATTGTCATGATAGCGGGTATTATTTTTGGAGGAACAGGTCCGATACTGATTTTAACCAGTTATGCATCTTTTGACGATGAAAAATTTGTGGGAAAACTAGCGGCCAAGGGGATTAAGAAATTTATTGCCTCCGAGGTTCCGATCGAAAGTGTCAAGAAAAAATACGGCAAGCATTTTGAGGTGGTCATGGGCGATCTCAAACAGTCAGATGATTTACGGGTAATGGATTATGATGGGCATAATGTCTTTTATAATTTCCCTTTTTCAGAAATGAAAAAACCGGTTTATCATGAAATGTAGCGCCTGCGGCCATGGGATCTGTGTTGTTGCGGGCAAAGGGTTGCTTTTAGGCAAATGAATGTTTTTTCAGTTAAGGGTGGCTTCGGCAACCGGTGGTTCCCGAATGGAGAATTGTCGGTTGCTTAGATTTTTGCGGGGTTTTTTAGTTTAAAGAAATTCTGTTATGAGAAACAACGAGAAAGGAGGTATTGAGCTATGAAAATTGATATTAAAACAATTGTTTGTACCACTGATTTTTCAGATTTTTCAAACCGCGCCGTCCCTTTTGGCGTTGCCCTGGCCAAGGAGTTCGGCGCCAAGCTCTATTTGTGTCATGTAATTGATTTGTCTTCTGTTGCCATGTACGGGGAGGGATTCTCGGATCCTTTGATGCTGGAATCCAAAATTACCGATTATGCGCACAAGCATCTGGAAGATTTGATTGGAGATACGGATATCATTTGGGAATCACTGACCTCCGTGGGGCATACGGCCGATGAAATTGCTATGATTGCCAAAGAAAAGGGCGCCGATCTAGTGGTTTCCGCTACCCACGGCCGTTCCGGATTGAAGCGGCTGATCCTGGGATCCGTGACGGAGCGCTTAATGCGAACACTCCCCTGTCCCATGTATATTGTGCGGAGTTTGGAACGGGAGCCGGCGGCGCCTGTTACGGCAGAGATAAAACTCAAAAGGATTCTGGTGGGGTGTGACTTTTCCGCCGATTCCGATCTGGCGGTGAAGTATGGGCTCAGTCTGGCCCAGGAATTTCAAGCGGAATTGTATCTGGCGCATGTGCTGGAGCCGAGGATTTATAAAGACATGTTGTCCTCGACGGCGGGGGCGTCCGATTCCGGTCGGGAAGGATTGAGAGAGAAGTTGACCCAAAAGCTTGAAGATATGGTACCCGAGGATGCAAAACAGTGGTGTATCCCGGAAACACTGCTTCTGGCGGGACACCCTTCCGATGAGCTTACCAAGTATGCTGTGGTGAATGAGGTGGATTTGATTGTGCTGGGGGTTCGAGGGCACAGCGTTATGGAGTCGCTTCTGGTGGGGTCAACCACGGACCGCGTTGTCCGGCAGGCGCCCTGTCCAGTTCTCTCGGTACGGCCGAAAGAATAACAACCTGTTGTGATTTGCAGTTTACGGTGAATAAAAAATAACATGGGGACCGGGTACATAACAGAGTACCCGATCCCCATGTTTGTGGTTAATGGTTTAAAGTGTCCTAACCGATTTTACGGCATAGGTGTCAGCTCAACCCTTCTGTTCAGGGCGCGTCCTTCAGCTGTGTCATTGGTGGCTACGGGACGTGAAAAACCGAAGCCCCTGGCGGTCAATCGGCTTTGAGCGATGCCTTTTTTGACCAGATACTGCAACACGGCATTTGCACGCTCCATGGAGAGCTTCTTGTTGTATTTCTTGGTTCCGATATTGTCTGTGTTTCCTTGAACCTCTACTCTCATGGAGGGATTCATTTCGAACACCTTGGTGGCATCGTCCAGGAAGCCGTAATATTCGGGTTTGATGTTGTATTTGTCAAAGTCAAACAGGATTTCTCCCAATACCCAGCATCCAAACTCGTTGACCTTGGCGCCTTTAGGGGTTCCCGGACATTTGTCCAGGTTGTCGGGCACGCCGTCGCCGTCGGAATCCAGAATGATCACCACTTCTTCCACGACTGCCGGCGGCGCCTGCTGCAAGAAGACGTTTGCCACGAAATCGGCCATGCCTTTGCTGGAGGCGATATCATCGCCCTTGACCATGAATCCGCATTTCCCATCTTCCGCAACCTGTCCCAGGAACTTTGCGGCTTCTTTGTCGTCGCCGATGAGTACGGGATAGATGCAAAGCCTGTCGCCATACTGACTTTTCAGAGCCATAACGGATTTTTTCACGGCGTCATAGTTCATGACGTCCTCGTTGGCATCCGTAAAAATGACAAGCGCGACATTGCCTTGAGCGGATTTGAAATCTTGAGCTGCTGCATCCAGTGCAAGGTTCAAGGGGCTTTCGCCGTTACTGAATCCGATTTTGTTCAGACCGGCGTCAAATGCGGCGTTGTTTTGGGTTGCCGGTCCCCACAGAAGTTCCGTCATTACGGAACTCATATTTTCTTTTTTACCAAACGTTCTGAGGGCGCCGGTGATATTAGCGTTGGGAACGGTATGGCTGAAGCCGCTTGCCAAGTCTTTGGCACAATCCAGTTTGAGGTTTCCTTTGTACATTTCCCCCATGGATCCGGATTTATCAAGGATGACCATGAAATTATTAGCCTTGAGCACATAGTCCCCGCTCTGCAACATGGGGTTAAGATCAAGCGCGTTGAATGGCGCCACGGGTTTTGTCGTGGCGCAGGCGGCCAGAAGTAAACCCATTAAGCCAAACAAGAGAACCTTCCAATAGCTGTTTCTTTTCATCATTCTTCCTCCTTAGAATTTTGAGCCAAAAGCCCATTTATGTTTTGACCGCCTACTCAACATCAATAGCACGGTTACAACCCTACTCTGAAAATACAGTTAATCTCTATTTTGCCTGAAAGTCATACCATAGGTCAATGTGTTTTTGATTCCGATGAAAAAAAATATTCCAACACGTTTTTATAAATGCTTCAACCGTCTCTTTTCATCATCCCAAATGTGGTCGGTTAAAAGTGGCGCCCAATCCCCAGACGATCCAGGACAAATAAGCCGAGGGTCTCCTTTATTGGCAATATCCAGTTAAAATTCCTCTCTACGCACTTTACTTTTCATCTATTTTATGTTTTCCTTCAAACAATTTTACACTATGATCCATTCCAACCTATTTGGTCAATTATCTTTTTTAAAGGTCTCGGGGGGATTTTGTCTCGTAGGATGTGATGCCATTATGATCAAAGCCCAAGACAATGGAGGAATGCCATGAAGACAATGAAAGCCATTATTTTTATTGCCGTTCTTTTTTTGCTAATGACGAATCAAGTCATGTTAGCACAAGCAGAAAATCAAGATTCATTGACAACTGCAAAAAGGGATGACTATAAAATACGCGTACCACCTACCTTCAGGTCCAATCCCGCCAATCGGGATGGGGTTTATGCCGGAAAGTCTTTATGAAGACAATGAAAGCCATTATTTTTATTGCCGTTCTTTTTTTGCTAATGACGAATCAAGTCATGTTAGCACAACTGCAAAAAGGGATGACTATAAAATACGCGTACCACCTACCTTCAGGTCCAATCCCGCCAATCGGGATGGGGTTTATTTGGTTTTCGCCAATGGGATCGTACGGGACACCCGTATGGGTCTTGAGTGGCTTGCCGGTCCTGATAAGAACACAACTTGGGATGAAGCAAACTCCTGGGTGCAAAGTCTCGACATCGACGGCGGCGGTTGGAGAATGCCGACCTTGGATGAACTGGAAAGTCTTTACAAAAAAGGGACGGGTTTGCGGAATATGACGCCCCATTTGAAGACCCGAGGATGGTGGGTTTGGTCAGGAGAACTTGAGGGTTCAGCCGAGGCGAGGAGCTTTTCCTTCGGCCACGGTTACAGGGGGTATATTTTTCGCGGCAATTCCTGCAATGAGCGGGTTTTTGCGGTGCGTTCCCGAAGTGATTGATCTTGAATTTTTTAATGAAACCCCGACGGGCATTATCTCCCCACCGGGGTTTTATACGATTTTTCGGGTTATGTGGATGAAAGGCTATCCGGTCTTTACTTCAATCCTTCGAGGTGCCGCCGCCTCAATTTTGGGCAACGTCAACCTCAAAACACCGTCAGTTAATTTGGCTTCAATTCTGGACTGATCAATTATATCGGACAAATTGAATTTTCGGTAGTAGTTTCCGGTCTGGTATTCCCTCAGCAAGTCCATCTCTTCAGACGTTCCCTCTAACGGCACATGGGTCGAAAGCGCCAGAACACCTTCTCTTAGGTCAATGCTCAGATCCTTCGCCTGAATACCCGGCATGTCCGCCAGCAGCGTAAGGGCCTTCTCCGTTTCAAAGATATCCACGGCCGGGGTAAAGATGGGGCCCGGTTTTGTTTCTTCGGCGGTGGATCTCAGTTCTGATTTCTCTTTTGCCTGTAAGGCTTTGCTTTCCGTATCCGTCATTTTTACGACCCCCTTTCCTTGATAAATATTTCCTACACGCCTGCTACCGTAATCTGCTTTGGTTTTGCCGCTTCGCTTTTGGCCAATGTAACTTTAAGAATGCCGTTCACCATGGCGGCTTCAACCTTGTTGGTGTCCACCTGCGACGGTAAATTCATGATTCTACTGAACTTGCCGAATTCCCGTTCTCTTCGGTGGTATTTCGAATTTTCCTGCTCTTGGGGCGTTTTCCTCTCCCCTGAAATAGAAAAACTGTCGCCGGTGACGGAAATGTTCAGTTCGTTGGCTTTTATTCCCGGAAGCTCGGCGCGAATATAGAAATGGTTTGTATCTTCGGTCACATTCATCAATGGAAAGACGCCCGCTGAAGGTTCTCCAAAATCCCTGCCGGATAGACTTTCGGTGAGGGTATTTAACGCTTTTCTCAGTCGATCCGTTTGATCCCATTGATCTCCAAAATGCCATGTTGGCCAACTGTTCATCCTTCTGAAAATCATAATTCAACCCTCCTTCCAAAAAAACTCCATATGAAAAATAGGTTAATTAAAACAGAAAGTTACGCAGATATTGCGTATTTTCAAAAAAATAAACATCATTGTTTATCTGTCAAGAGAAAAATTTTGGATTAAATAACATAAATTATGGCGCCATGACGGGAAAAGAGGTTTGAATTTTTGAAAAGGACGCTTTTACCCGAGCCGGCATGTACATGAGCAGACGGGAATAAGGGTTATTGGGAACATAAAAGGTTTTTTTTAATCCGAAATCACTTCTGTTCCCATATCTCCTGTCACAGCTTTCGCAATGTTCCTTACGGAGGTAATGACCGCTCTTTTCCCCGTTTTTTTGACAAATTGAACGGCGGCTTCTACTTTGGGTCCCATGGAACCGGGCGGAAAATGCCCTTGTTTTTGCCGCCATTCGGCCTCTTTCACGGTGAGGGTGCGCAGGAACGCCTGGTCCTTGCGTCCATACCGAAGGGCCGCTCCTTCCACATCCGTTGCCATGAGAAAAATGTCGACGCCCACCTCTTCCGCCAGCTTGGCGCTCGCCAGGTCCTTATCGATGACCGCGTCAACACCACAGAAACTCCTTTCCTCCCGGATGACGGGAATACCCCCTCCGCCACAGCAGATGACCATAAAATCCATGTCCATCAGTTTTTTGATCTCGCGTTTTTCTACGATGGTGACTGGAGCGGGGGAGGCGACCACCCGCCGATATCCCTTGGCCGTCTTTTTTGTGGGGAAGGGAAGGGCAGCTGCCTTCTCTTTCGAATAGATGGGGCCGATGGGTTTGGTGGGGTTCAGGAAAGCAGGATCATGCGGGTCCACCACAACGTAGCTGAGAAGGCTTACGAAATAGGTGCGGGTATCGTGCCCGGTTTCCATGAGGGCGGCGTCCAGCGTCGATTCGATCATATAGCCGATTTGTCCCTGGGTTTGGGCCACCAGTATTTCCAGGGGAAGCCGGGGGGCGGTATGGCAACACTCCTGCTGGAGCAGCAGGTTCCCCACCTGGGGGGCGTTTCCATGGGTGATGATGATTCTGTATCGGCTGGAAAGGGCGGCAATTTGTTTTACGGGGGTTTTCAGGTTTTCCAGCTGTTCTTCCGTGGTGCCTTCCTGGTTTTTCCCCACCAGTGCATTGCCGCCAAGGGCAACGAGCAGGATCTCTTTCTTTGTTTTCATGGCGACTCGTCCTGAAAAATGTTGCGGATCCTTTTGAGCAGGATGTCCTCCAGAAACGGTTGGTCATGGTTTTCATAGCGGTAACGGACGCGAATGGCGGGTTTCTCGATGTTGAGAATTCGGGTCAGGTGAATGGGGGTGGCAAAGAGCACAAGATCGCAATCCACACGGTTGATGGTATGCTCCAGATCCCCGAGCTGTTTTGCGCCGTAACCCATGGCGGGGAGTACCGGACCCATGTGGGGATAACGGGAAAAAACCGCCTTGATGCTCCCTTCCGCATAGGGACGGGGGTCGATGATGTTTGCTGCGCCGTATTTTTTGGCGGCAATGACCCCCGCGCCAAAAGACATTTCACCGTGGGTGAGGGTGGGACCGTCTTCCACCACCAGCACCCGCTTGTTCTTGATGCGCCCGGGGTTGCTGACGAGGACGGGCGACCGGGCCTTTACGATCCGGGCGCCGGATGCGTACTGCTGAATATTGTTCATGACCTCATCCACCTTGCCGGGGGGCGCGGTATCCACCTTGTTGATCAGGGCAATATCCGCCATGAGCATGTTGGTTTCCCCCGGGTAATAGAGCCGTTCATGACCCGCCCGGTGTGGATCGAAGAGCACGATGTGAATATCGGGCTTATAAAAGGGGGTGTCATTGTTGCCGCCGTCCCACACAATGATGTCCGCCTCCTTTTCCGCCGCCGCCAGAATTTTCCCGTAGTCAACGCCGGCATAGACCACGATGCCCATTTCCACCAGCGGTTCGTATTCCTCCCGTTCTTCAAGGGTGCACCGATGTTTTTCAAAATCCCCGTAAGCGGAGAATCGTTGAACCGCCTGGGTTCTGAGGTCTCCGTACGGCATGGGGTGACGGATCACCACGATCTTTTTGCGGATCTTGTGGAGGATTCGGCAGACCTCCCGGGTGGTCTGGGATTTCCCGCACCCCGTTCGGACGGCGCATACGGAAACCACAGGTTTTGAAGATTTCAGCATGGTGTAGGGCGCCCCGATGAGGATGAAATCAGCCCCCTTGCTCATGACGAGGGAGGCTTTATGCATCACCTCCATGTGGGGGACGTCGCTGTAGGAAAAGGCCACCAGGTCCACCTGATGTTCGATAATGAGCGCCGCCAGTTGATCTTCGGGGAATATGGGCACGCCTTCAGGATAGCTTTCTCCCGCCAGTTCAACGGGATAGATGCGGTTTTCGATGTCGGGAATCTGGGCCGCTGTAAAGGCCACCACTCGGTATCGTGGGTTATTCCTGAAGTAAACGTTGAAATTATGGAAATCACGTCCAGCCGCGCCCATGATGATCACTTTTTCGATCATGATGCCTCCCTTTTCATATTTCCGTAAATGTGCCGCGTTTCGAGACAATTCTATCAGACTGTCCGTTGACCTCGCAATAAATTTGTGGCGGCGGCAATGCTTGTTTTGAAATAAACAGCTTTTCAAAAAGGACCTGTCGGCGGAATGATCAAACGGGTTCCGGGTGTTTCCGGGGGGTCCATTCCGGGCGGTACATGAAGAAAAATACCAGCCGGAACAACTGAAAAACGAGGTGCTGGGCGGTCATGCTGGAACTTTCTTTTTCGAACAAGGGGCGCAGTTGCAACACGGTTGCGCGGCTTTTTTTCAAATGGGCGAGACAACGCAAAAAAGCCATGATTTCGCTGTTGAGTTCTGGTGATGCCTTTTGTGCATCCTTACCGGTGGGCCAGTTTTTCTCAAGGTCGGCTATTTTTTCCGCACTGGCCATGACCATGTTTTTGCGGACTTGATCTCCCTTGAAAAAAGATTGATTCAGAATGGATCGCTTTATCTGATTCAGCAGAAGACATTCCGCCCCAAGGGTTTCCGCCAGCAGCATTTCCTTTTCCCTTTCCCCAAGGGACAGGAAAATGCTTTTGAAAATTGCCTGATTTGTAACCATGGCCTTCCTGAATTCAGCGCAGGCCGTGTGCCAAAAGGCCCAGCCGGCATGTTTCAGGACGTCTGCCGGTGGTTCACCCTTCGCGATGGCTTTGGAGCGCACCCGGAACACTTCCGGCAGCAGCTGGCCGGTTTTTTCAAATAGGGTTTTGCCGGTTACGACGTTATAGATAATCCCAACGGCGGCAAACCAGTCCTGCAAATAAAGGGTTTTGGGGACGTCATGGAAGACCTCTGCCAGATACCGGTTTTCGAAAAGGTGAGAGGGTGTGGCGAAAAAAGGCGTTCCGGCCAGGATCGGCTGTTCCAGGGCTTTGGTTTTATCAAAATTGACGGAGGTTTCCAGATCGATGAGTCCCAGTGCGTATTGATCTGCTGATGTCAGGAAAAAATCCGGATTGTCGGAATTTCCCGCCAAAAACATATTGTCCGGTTTCAGATCGCGGATGGCGGTATCTTTTTCCCTGAGGTGAAACAGCATTTCCATTAGATTGGAAATGATGCCACCGGCGATGTTGCGGTTCCGAATGTCTGTGGTTTTTCGGATTTCGGATCGTATCAGTTGAAAAAATTGGGCAATGGCTTTCTTTTCCCGGGAAAAAATTCGAGCGCCGATTCGTTTTCGGTTCAGGATGAACGCTTCCGGCAGTTGATCCCGTTCATTGTCGATGTCTTTTCCCGCCAGCTGATCGAACATCCACTGTCGCTTTCGGTATTCCGGTACCTCATGGCTGTCTTTGCCATGCTGCTGAAGCAGTCGGTCCATCTCCCTCAGGTAGGAGGTATTCTGAAGATTTGCAAAATTGAAAAAAATTGCATCGTTGCCTTTCCCAAAGGTGGCTTCGAAAGCCTGTATGTCGCCCATAATATCGAGACTGCCGGCAATCGTATCGCTGAGCTGATCCCCCTGTTGGTGCATTTTGCCGATCACCTGGTCAAAGAACAGGTGCTTGGAAAGATTCATGAACAGAACAAAGGTTCCCCGTATTTTCAAATATCGTTGAAGATCCGGAGATTCTTTCAGCCGACGCGTGATGATTTTTTCGGATGCCGTTTGGGATAATTCGTTGTCATTTTGAAATTCAGGGAATTTCTTCAGGATTGCGCCGAGGCTGGGGTTGACGCAGGCGACCTCCGGGGCCAGTTGACTGGATATTCGTCTTTCCCATTCGATGTTTTGCAGGTATCGGTCGAAATCAACCACCGGTTGGGGCGGAATTTTCAGTACCAGGAGATCGTCATAAATGATCTTATAACAGGTGCTCTTGCTTGCCGCGTCATCGCCCAGTTGGCAAAGGCTCATTCGACGAGAATGGCCTTTCCCCCTGTGGGTGACGTTCAGTTCATAGGTTATTTCCCTGGATTTTTGGGGGTCCGTCAGGGCATGTGCGCTCATGAGACGGAGATCCGGTTCGGGGAGTCCCACTTGAAGCCGGTAAAGATCCAGGAAAAAGTGAACGATGTGATTGGAATCCGGTGGATGGTTCATTTTTTTTCCAATGTTTTGAGTATTGCATTTTACGGTTTAGTCCCGCCTGAAGCCTTGTCCGGCGGGATTGATCATTTATTGTGATATCTATCACTTTAATCTTATAACTTAAACGGTAAAACGAAAAAATTCTCATAAAAAAGAAATCGACCATTTATGGAAACCATCGACAGCGTCGGAAATTTCCGATATAGTGCCGCTATCGGATATGCAATCGGGGGCCGGTTGGATTTTATCGGATTGGGAGGGGGCGCAATGCCGTTACTAACACTGAAATCAGGAGCATCGATTATAGAGCGCGTTTCCTTTGACAAGGGTAAACCCCTGTCCATCGGAAAGTTGCCGAATAATGACCTGGTAATTGATGATCCGGCTGTTTCCAGACATCACGCCGAGATAGAAGCCGAAGGCGGCCTTTTTTATATTACGGACCAGCAGAGCCGAAACGGCACCTTTATCAACGACGAATTCATCATCTCCCGGGTTCTCACCCAGGGAGATATCATCACTGTGGGTGAACATGTTCTGGAATTTTCCTATGAAGAGGGAGAGACCATTCCCTCGGATACCGAAATTTTCAGCGCATGCAGGACCATGACCCTGGATACCCTGCAGCATCGATCCAAACTGGCCCGCAGCGTTTCTCATCTGGCCGATGATGGCCACCCCAAACAGACCATCGCCGTCCTGTCTTATATGGATGGCTCCAATCGCAGTTTCCCGATGACAACATTCCCCATCAAAATCGGAAAAGCGCCTGAAAACCATATTCAGATCAAAGGTTTTTTTGCCGGCAAAACCGCTGCTGTCATCCGCCGGGTTGGTGAGGAATTCCGATTGGCGCCGTCCGAAGGATTTACCAGACCGAAGGTGAATTACCAGGCAGTGAAAGAGGAGGTCGTGTTGAACGAATTCGACGTGATTGAGATTGGTTCCACCAAACTCCAGTTTCATTTCCAGTCCGTTGATTCTCCTGACGATGCCTGAGTATGAATGATCGTAAAACCCATATATTACCCACTCCCCTTAAGCGCATGGGCTCGGTTCTGCATTTCCTCAGGAAGGATCAGCGGTTGTTTTTGGGGATCATCGTCTTTGTATTCGCGGTCCTGGGGTTCCTGATTCTGACAATGCCGGCCCCATCCCCGTGGCTCGGCGGGGCGATGGGGACAGTCCTCCTGTTGATGGGCCTGGCGGTTATCCTGGGCGCGGTCGCGCATCTGGTGGTCACGCGGTTTATTTTTCCCTCGGAATATTTTATCAGTTACCTCGTTGCACGGAGCCGGGGCGATCAATTTCCCCAAGTTCACAAACTGCCCCGGACCTGGGAACCGTGGTGTCACGCCCTGTCCCTAATTTTCCAAAAAATTGATGAACTGACCCTGGAACTCGACGAGAAAAGTGGTCATTTGGACGAAAAAAATAATCTCATCAGGCGGTTTTCATGGGTGTACGAGCGCAATGAGGAGTTGGCCCGGCAAATTCAAGAGCGCAATGAAGCCCTCAAAGTTGAGATTGCGGAAAAAGAACGGACGGCTGAAGAATTAAAATGCCACCGGGACCATCTGGATGACCTGGTCCTGGCGCGTACCGAAGATATCGTTCGCATCAACAAAGAGTTGAGCAATGCCATCCGGCATGCCAATGAACTCGCAACCCGGGCCGATGAGGCCAACCAGGCCAAGAGTCAGTTTCTGGCCAATATGAGCCATGAAATTCGGACGCCCATGAACGCCGTGATCGGTTTTACCGACATGCTGGTGGAAACCCGTTTGGATGACACCCAGAAAGATTTTGTGGGGACCATTAAACGCAGCGGCCAATCACTGCTGACGCTCATCAATGATATCCTGGATTTTTCCAAGATTGAAGCCGGTGAATTCGATTTGGAAGAGATTGTTTTTTCACCGGAACTGACGGCTCATGAGGTGTGTGACCTGATTCGGCCGCGTATCGGCCATAAGCCCGTGAAAATGGTTTGCAACATTTCGGAGAACATGTACTCCCGCGTAAAAGGGGATGAGATGCGATTTCGCCAGGTGTTGGTCAACCTCATGGGGAATGCCCCCAAATTCACGGATTCCGGTGAGATCGCCTTGCAACTTTGTGTGGATCAGGAAACATCTGAACGGGTTCTGATCCATGCGTCCATTCGGGATACGGGCATCGGCATACCCGCTGAAAAACTGGAAACCATTTTTGAGCCCTTTCATCAGGCGGACGGATCCACCACGCGAAAATACGGGGGGACGGGCCTGGGATTGTCCATCTGCAAACGGATATCCAATATGATGGGAGGAGATGTCTGGGCTGAAAGCAAAGTTTCCGAAGGGAGTACATTTCATTTTACGGCATGGTTTTTTAAGGCCGAGGAAAAGGAGGTCAACCGATATCCCTCTGATTTCCCAGCCGCTAAGCAACTGCTCGTTGAGGATGGCGACCCGAGCGTAAGCCCCGTGCGGATATTGATTGCGGAAGACAACAAGGTCAACCAGAAACTGGTCAAAATGATGCTCACCAAGGCCGGGTTTAAAGTGGATATTGCCTCCGATGGACAAGAGGCGGTCAATACATTGCGGAAAAGGCCAAAGGATTTCGATCTTGTTTTTATGGATATTCAAATGCCGGTAATGGATGGTTTTGAAGCGACGGCGGCCATCCGGGCCGCGGGTTTCGACCATTTACCCATTGTGGCCATGACGGCCCACGCCATGAAAGGATACCGTCGGAAATGCATAGAAAGCGGCATGGATGATTATGTGACCAAACCCATCAAAAAAGATGAGGTCATTGACGTCATTGAAAGGCAGATGCGCCGCATGAACCGATGACGTTCTATTGTGAGCAATCTACGAAAAACCATTGACTTTCTACATGTCGCCTGGGAGCTTCCGGCCTGGTATGGTCCGGAATTGTTCTACTGGGCGCGCGACGCCCAGGGCAGCAATGCTGAAGTGGTTTATCTCCTTAGCAAAAGATCGTTTTCTAGCGATGTTTCCGGGATGTCCGTTTTTGGGCGGTGTTGGAAATACGGCGATCCCAATCAGTGGATCCCAACCGCTCAACATCCCTTGTTCCTCTGATGCTTTTGCCTTGCTTCAGATTCCGTAACCGCCGAATCGGGATCTGTTCATGCAGGGTTGTCTGGATTGTTCGTGGGGTCCTATGAATATGCCCCAGTGTTTTAGTTCCCGAGAGCCACTTGGAAATTTTCATACCAATTCCTCCCCAATTGTGGTTTTAGGTTGGGGTTACGATGGTGACATAAGCGCCATTTAGGAAGACGATCTGATAAAAAGCTGCCTTTTGATTAAAGACTGTATTGAAATTCCGGTTTTGGGTCAAGAGAAATAAAGACGCGACAAACAAATCATCCGGATTGGGTTTATGCGATTGCGCTTTAACACCGCATCCCCCGTTTCTTGGGCCCCAGGTTGTTTTTTTCCACGTCGTAGGCCATTTCCACCCACTCGCATAGAAGGGACCTGGTGTCCCTTGGATCGATAATATCCTCGATGCCGAATGCCTCGGCGGTCTTAAACGGCGATGCCACACCCCGGTAGGTTTCCTGCAGTTTCTCAAGATAGTCCGGATCTTCCGCTTGCTCAATCTCTTTTCGATGGGCTGCGTAAACACCCCCTTCAACGGGAATATTTCCCCACACCGCCGAAGGCCAGGCATACCGCCAGCTCAATCGCAGGCCGCTTTTTTGGGCGCCCCCCGCCACGCCAAAGCATTTGCGTAGGTAAATGACAGCAATGGGGACTGTGGCCTGTATGATGGCAAAACTGGCCCTGACCCCCTTTCGGATGGTGCCGTGGAGTTCGCTCTGTAGTCCGATGGTGAAACCCGGTTGGTCGGAAAAGTTGACAATGGGAATATGAAAGGTGTCGCACATGTCGATAAACCGTTGAAATTTTTCCGCCACATCATAGTTGAAGGACCCCCCTAGAAAAATAGGGTCATTGGACAGCACTCCCACGGGGTAGCCGTTCAGGCGGGCTAGCGCTGTAATTTGGGGACGGCCCTGGTATTTTCCGATTTCGAAGATGGAATCCCTGTCCAACACCAGATTCAACATCCGTCGCACGTCGTAGGGTTTTCGGTTGTCCCGGGGGATGATGTTAATGAGATCTTCTTCCCGACGTTCCGGGTCGTCCTGATCCGCTTTCTGCCGTTGGGGTATTTCCCACACATTGGAAGGCATATAGGACAAAAACCGTTTTATCTGATCAAGGGCGTCCTGTTCATCCACCGCGTCATTGTCAATGACGCCCGTGAGGCGCGTATGCAGCTTGTAGCCCCCCAGCTCTTCCTTGGTGAATTCTTCTCCGAAAGCGGATTTTACCAGGGGCGGCCCACCCACAAACACATGGCACATGTTTTGAACCATCACGGAAAAATGGCTTTGCACCATGTAAAGGGCCCCAAGCCCCGCCACGGACCCAAAACCGGCTGCCACCACCGGTATTTCGGACATGACCTCCACCCGATCCTGGGCGCACTCATCCCCGGAGCTGGGTAGTTCGGTGTGGCCGATCTCCAGGATCTCCTTGATGGATCCCCCGGCCCCTTCCACCAATCGTACCATGGGCAGCCTCATGGAGCGAGCCATCTTCACAAAATAGGCGCCCTTGGCCTTGTACATCCTTCCCACGGACGCCCCTTTGACGGTGAAGTCGTCGCCGTGAATGGCAACCCGTCTGCTGTCAATCTTTCCGATGCCCATGACAAAAGGGCAGGGCGTCAAACTTTTTAGCTTGTTCGGGTCATGGTCATCGTACGTGGGGGCCCCCGCCAGAATGCCCCTTTCGAGAAAGGTTTCGTCGTCGCACAGAACGTTGATTCGTTCCCGAACGGTCATTTTCCCGTGGGCATGTTGTTTGGCGATATTTTTTTCACCCCCCAGTCCATAGGCGATTTTTTTTCTTTTTTTCAGTTCGTCCAGCTCATTTTTCCACATATTGTTTTGCGTCTCCGTATTAGAACTTCGTAGGCCAGTTGGCGAGATGATGTTGACCCATCCCTTTGTTTTTCCAGTCCCGTATTACCCCAAGGGCATTGATCAGATAGGCCCTGGTCTCTTTGGGATCAATGATATCCTGAATATGGTAGGACCCTGCCGCCGGGTAGGGGGAAAGATCCCCGATCATTTTTAGAAGGGAAGTGTTGCGCTCCTGTTCGGAAAAATTACCGTAAACAATGTCTGCGGCAATCTCCGGATCCATGAAACCGATCTCCGCGGTGGGCCATGCGGCGATAAAATCATACCCCGCGCCCGGTCCGCACATGTTGGTGCAGGCCTTTCCATAACTTTTGCGAATGATGATGCTGATTTTGGGAACGGTGGCTTGAAACAGGGCCTGTTGGGCTTGGACCACCTTGGCGCCTACCTTTTTTTGCTCCGCCGCTTTTCCCACCAAATGTCCGGGGGTATCGTGAAGAAAGATCATGGGAATGTTGAACGAATCGCATAAGCAGATGAATCCCGTCAGTTTGTCCAAACCGTTCACGTCCATGGCGCCTGCGTTGATGGCTGGGTTGTTGGCGATAAAGCCCACCACCTCTCCTTGAATTCGCGATAGAGCGGTCAGGAGCATGGCGCCGTATTCGGGTTTCAGTTCCAGGTATTTTTCCCCGTCCGAAAGACACTCCAGAATCGGGTGCATGTCGTAGGGTTTTTTTCGATTGGCGGTAAAATGATCGAGAATTCGGGCCGCGGGATTTTGGGGTGGTTCGGGGATCGGCCGTGATGGGGGAAGTTCATCGCGGTTGTCGGGTATATAATCCAGAAAGGTCCGGATCATATGAAAACATTCCTCCTCGTTTTCCACCACCCGGTCCGTCATGCCGGTGATTCGGGAGTGGACTTTCCAGCCCCCCATCTCTTCGCCGGAGTGCGTCTGCCCCACGGCCCTGGCCAGGGCCCGAGGACCTGACACGGAAAGAACGCTCCCCTTCACCTGAATCACAAAATCGGCCAGGGCCGCCTGAAAATCAGGAATGCCGTAGCATTCCCCCATGGCGGCAAAGATGAAGGGGTGTGTTCGAAGATGGGTGTAAGCCGGCGCCAGGGTGTCCATGCCGCCGCCGGAAAGGGTGCAGAACTCTCTTGCCCCCTGGCAGTCGGGCATTCGCGCGCCGCCGGACTCCCCCAGCCAGATGAGGGGCATGCCGCCCTTTTTTTTGATCTGGGTTTTGAATTGGAGCGTTTTTTTCAGGTTTGTCTCGGCATTGGTTGAGGCCAGGACGGTAAAATCATTGGCAATGATCGCCACCCGCCTGCCCCCTATGGTCCCGTATCCGCAGATCACGCCGTCCGCCGGGGTCTGATCCGCCATGCCCGGCATTGCCGAATGGGCCAACAGACCCATTTCAAAAAAGGATCCCCCATCCAGCAGTTTACGGATGCGTTCCCTGGCCGAAAGCTTCCCCTTGGCATGTTGCTTTCGAATCCGATCTTCGCCTCCCATTTGAAGGGCTTTTTGCCGCTTTATGTCCAGTTGCTGAAGGGTCTTGTCAAGGTCCATTTTTTAAAGCGTCCTTAACCCATCATGGGTTTTTTTACGATTTCAGTGATGGGGCTTTTGCCTTTGTGAAAACCAAAGCCGAAAATCAACACCACCAGGGCCAGGATTCCCCCCACGGATCTGATATTCCACCAGGGGAGCCCCAGGCACATCCCACCGGCAAACAGGGCCACCCGCATCCATCGGGGCGCAAGCCCGTATTTGGGTACGTACCCTTCAAGGGAGTAGCTGATGCAGATTACGGAACAGCAGACCAGGATGAAGCTTGTCAGAATATTCCAGGCGGATCCGTGAAGGAGAATGGCGGGGTTCAAAACAAAGAAAAAGGGGATGAAATACTTGACGAACCCGAATTGCATGGCTTTGAAGGCCGTTTTCATGGGGTCGGCCCCGGCAAGCCCCGCGCCCGCAAAGGCCGATAGGGCCACGGGAGGGGTAATGTAGGAAGCCATGCCCCAGTACATGATAAACAGGTGTACGGACAGGGGATAAAGACCGCTCTTGACCAGGGCCGGGGCCAGGATGAGGGCCAGAAACACATAACAGGCGGTGATGGTCATGCCCATTCCCAGAATAAAACTGGTAAAGGCCCCTAGAATCAACAAGAGTGCGATATTCCCGCCGGCCAGGGCGATGATGTCGCTGGAAAAGGAATGGGCAACGCCCGTGAGGGACAGGGCGCCGATAATGCTGCCGATGGCGCAGAGCAGCGTCACCAGTTCGGTCAATACTTTTCCCGTGGATTCAATAAAATTGACGAATTTAGCCCAGTTGAGCCGAGTTTCCTTTCGAATGTTGCAGGTCACGAGCAAGAGGAGACTGGCCCAGAAGGGCGCCAGGGTTTCCCAGTGCAGGTACAATAATGCATAGACCAGAAAGGCCATGCCCACGATATAGAACCAGCCCGCCGCCAGGGTCTTCTTAGCGGATGGCAGTTCCGATTTGGGGAGCCCCTTCAAACCCGCCTTGGCGGCATAGGCGTCGATCTGTAGAAACAGCCCGCTAAAATAGAGAAACGATGGAACGACGGCCGCAATGCAGATGGTGGAATAGGGGACGGCCAGAAATTCCGCCATGACAAAGGCCGTGACCCCCATGATGGGGGGCATGAGAACGCCGCCGGTGGAGGCGGCCGCTTCAATGGCGCCGGCGTAGTGGGGCGGATAGCCCGTGCGCTTCATGGTGGGGATGGTCAGCGCCCCCGTGGTCAGCACATTGGAGATGGAGCTGCCGCTGATGCTTCCGAAGAATGCGCTGGCCACGATGGACATCTTTGCGGGTCCGCCCCGGTAGGTTCCCAGAAGGGAGGTTGCCAGATCCATGAAAAATTTGCCGCCTCCCGTGGCTTGAAGCGCCACGGCAAAGACCATGTATCCGATGAGGATATTCCCCACCACTTTCATGGGGAGTCCGGTGACCCCTTCCGTGCCCATGGTGAAAAAGCCTACCAGTCGCCTGAGGTCGCATCCGTACCCCTCAAGGAGCCCCGGCATATGTTCGGCATAGAGGGCGTAGGTCACAAAAAAGAGGCAGATGAGCGCAAAGCCTGAGCCCCCGGCCCGGCGGGCCCCCTCCAGGACCATCATCATGAGGAGGACGCCCAGGACATAGGCCTCAATGGGCGGAACGATCTCCCAGCCGTTCTGGATGATTTGGTATGAATGTAGAAAAAGATACAGAGGACCCATGAAGCTCAACAGAGCAAACAAAAGGTCGTACCAGGGCACCTTTTGACGGTTCAGGCTTTTCTTTATGGGTGAAATGAGAAAAAGGAGGGGAAGAAACAGGGTGATCAAAAGGTAATAATATGCATCCCCCACCATGACGCCCAGAAAACTGAAATGAAACAACTGGTAGATCGCCACAAGAATCCCCGCAAGTGAAAACAGGATGAAGATCCATCGCAGGGGCCCTGTAAGCGTCCGATATCTATCGGAGGATGGTTTGAGATTATCCGTTTTGGCCATGTTTATTTTTCCCCTCCCTGAACCGATGCCGTCATTTATTGAACTTCTTGATTCTTTCCTGCTCCCCGGCCAGCAGTTCGGCTTGTCGTTTTTCATGGGCCGGGGTCCATACGCCCACTTCCTTGAAAAACTTCACGGCGCCGGGATGATAGGGGCTCAGAAAACGGTCTGTTTCGAGGGCGCCTTTCCGGGTCCATAGTTTGAGGGATGGGTGCATGGGGCTGTAAATATCATAGCCGTTCCATATGCCCTTGGTCAGTTTGTAAACCACTTCTTCGTCCAGGTCCGGGTAGGCGACGAGCCCATAGTAATAGGACGCCACTTGAGCGGGTTTTTCAGGTGATACGCCGGCCCCTTTGACGGCATTGTATGGACGCAGGTAGGGACAGAATGAATTCAGTTTGGCCCAGCCTTCCTTGTCTTCGGGAGGCGCCGGGAGCCAGTGGATGCCATGGGGAGATGCGGCCAGTTCAACGGCCTTGCTCGATGCCACCAGGCAATGGGCCGTGTCCGCCGAACCATCGATCACCGCTTTCCATGCCGCCCCCCAACTGGAAACGGGAACCACCGTTACATCGTCCGGGCCCAGTCCCCCAAAGGCTAGATACCCTTCATGCAGGGCCTTGCAGGCGGGGCTTGCCGGGATCATGGCGACTTTCTTTCCCTTGAGGTCGGACAAAGTCTTGATGCCGGAATCTTCCCGAACCATCATGCCCGCGATGGATCCTTCGGGGCAACCATACACCAGACGCAGGGGCTGGGGGCCCCAGTCCTTGGCGGCAAAGTCGCCCAGGCCCATGAGGGCATAGTATTGACCGGCGCCGGTGAACAGGCTCAATTGCATCATTCCGTTTTTAAGGGGCATGATCTTGCTTTTGTCGGTTCCCGCGGGCACCACCTTGACTTTGATGCCCTCGTTTTTCTTGATGGCTTCCATGAGCCCCATGGATGTGGCATAGCCCGTTGAGCCCACTGAATAGGTGGTGCAGCTCAACAGTTTCGGGGCCTTCTTGGCCGCTGCCGCGCCGGGCAGTAAAAAAGCCAGCCCCAAACAAGCCATTGGCAGGATCATTTTGAAGAATAAGGATCTGGTTTTCATGCGGTTTCTCCTTTGTTTTCGGGTGATGTTTCAAATCGTTTCTGAATCGGTCGCTGTTTGAACTTTCACCTCCTTTCCGGATTGGGGTAAACACTTTGAGACCATGAAAATCGCCATATAAAAAGAGCCGTTACCTATTACCGATGCTCGTATTGCTTTTCAAAGATGGGTGTTTTGCGCGTTTCTCTGGGGAGTTCCCCGGGTGCCACAAATTGAATTTGAGGTCTGATCTTTATTTTATCATGAAGGGCGTTGATGATTCTTTTTTCGAGATCCGGCAGGTCGGATTGGCCGATATGGTTGCCGTGTTCAATTTTCAGGTGCAGGGGCGGTGTTACCCGAGGGGGTTTTTCCGTTAATACCACCCGCATCTCTCCCGTGACCGCCGGCGCAAAGCCGCAGATAATGTCCTTGACCGCCACGGGATAGACATTGACCCCCTTGACAATCAGCATGTCGTCGGCCCGGCCAATGAGCCGGGCTCGTTTCCCTTTGAACCCGCAGGCCGGGCATTCTTTGGTGGAAATCTCCACCACGTCGCCGTAGGCATATTTGATGGCTGGAGCGGCTTCCCGTTCCAGGCTCGTGATGACCATTTCTCCCACGGCCCCGTCCACATCGGAATCCACCGGTTCCTTGGTAATGGGATCCACCAGATCGTCATAACTGGTGCAGACATCGGGGGATACCCCATGAAGGCCGTAATATTCATCCGAGTCGCAGGAAATGCCCATGCAGTTGCCGCAGGGCGCCCAATAGTCCCAGGCCCGGCACCCATAGGCGGTTTCAAGGCGGTTTTTGATTTCAGGTAAGGCAATGCCCACTTCTCCCGTCGTCAGCAGTCCCTTGAGACCGAATTCACCCACCGACTTGTTTAAGACTTTGGGCGATTTGTAAACCAGAAACTCCGCCAGGGACGGGGTGCAGGCCAAATAGGTGGGACGGGTCAGTTCAATGAATTGGAGCAGTAAATCGGTCCCGGCCCTGGCGTCGATATCAATGGGAAGTGCCCCCAGATGCCTGAGTCCCCAAAGGGTCATGGTAGTGGCGTAAATGCCCAGGGCAAAAAAGAAGACCACCCGGTCTCCCTTGCCGATGCCCGCAAGCGACAGCCTGTGGCCCAGATGACGCCCCACGAAATTGATGTCCTTTTCCGTAAAGGTGTAGCTGAAGGTGGGAGTTCCCGTGGTGCCGGAGGTGGTGCCGGTGAGGTAGAGATCCTCCACCGGCGCGCAAAGATGAAGACCGAAGGGGTGCCCCTGTTGTTTCAGGGAATCCTCGGCGCTTTTTCTTTCATCGTCCTTGAGCATGAAAATGGGCAGTTTGCGCAAATCTTCAATGGTTTTAATGTCTTCGGGCTTTGCGCCGATGTCGTCGAACTTCCGCCGGTAGAATTCCGAGGCCTTATAGCAGTATGCCAGTTGGCGGGTGAGTTTTTTCTCCTGATATCGACGGATTTCTTCCTGGGACATCCGGTTCAATTCAGGAACCAGATAAAAATTTTTTTCCAAATCAAATTCTCCTTGAGACCAGTAGTGATTGTTGCTTGGATTTGTCCACGATGGTTTTGCTAACGTCCGCGATATGGTGAAAACAGACCTCTCCCGCTTCCTGGAATTGCCCCTTTCTTAACAATTCCACAATCTCCCGGTGCTGGGCAAAGGTCTTTTCCACCATGGGGGTGGTAGCCTCCACATTTTCAAAAAAATGGCTGGAGAGATCCACGATGACCTTGTGCATGAGAATAATCACCGGGTTTTCCGTAATCCGGGCCAGGGTGGTGTGAAAGCCGAAGTTGGTGTGAAGCCTTTCCGTACTTTCCCTGTCTCGATAATGGGCCTCGGCCAGATCGATGTTTTGGGTGAGTCTGTCGCAGTCCGCGGGCGTTATTTTTGATGGAATCAGTTCAACGAGTATTTCCCTTTCGATGGAGGCCCTGGCCATGGCCAGATGGGGAAAGGTTACGTTGGCCATCTTCAAGACATTGCCGATCTGATTGACCACAGCCTCCTGATCCATCTTTTTGACGTAGGCGCCCCCGCGGCTCCCCTGTCGGACCACGATGACGCCGAACTGTTCCAGTGATCGGATGGCTTCCCGGATGGTAACGCGGCTTACCCCGAAGATATCTCCCAGTTCTTTTTCGGAGGGAAGCTTATCGTCGGGGGCCAGATCCCCCCGGGAGATCGCTTCCAGCACCTGGTTTACAATATCTTCCGACATTCGATTCTGTTTTATTTTGGTAAACATGGCGGCATCCGTTCCTGAGAGGAAAAATGAGCATCTTCAGTTTGATTGTGCAAATGTATAATGAACTGACATATAAATGTCAAACTATTTGTTTGACGCATTTAAAAAAATGGAATAGCATCCGAAACGTTTTTTTTATTTCATCTTTTTAAAGACCTTACACACAAACATAAGGAGCGGATAAGCCATGGAAATAAACCGTATCTTCATTGTAGGCGCCGGGTTGATGGGCAGCGGGATCGCCCAGGTATGCGCCCAGGCGGGCATTCAGGTCATTTTGAATGATGTGAGTCAGGGGGTGATAGACAAGGGGCTTCAAGGCATTGCCTGGTCGGTGGGAAAATTCATTGAGAAAGGAAAACTGTCGGAAACAAAAGACGCCATCCTTGCCAGGATTGAAGGGACGACGGATTTTTCCCGAGGGGCGGATGCGGATCTGGCCATTGAGGTGGTGCCTGAGAACCTAAAACTAAAGCAGGAAGTATTTCGAAAACTGGATGAAGTGTGTCGGCCCCATGCGGTGCTGGCCAGTAATACCTCCGCCATTCCCATTACGTCCCTCGGATCTGTGACCCAACACCCTGACCGGGTGTTGGGGCTCCACTTTTTCAGTCCCGTCCCCATGAGCCATGTGGTGGAGGTGGTCCGGGGTATTGGTTCTTCAGATGGCACTATTGAGACGGGTACAGTCTTTGTGAAGCGATTGGGTAAAACGCCCATTCATGTAAAAAGCGATGTACCCGGTTTTCTGCTCAATCGTATCAATCTCATCAGTTATGTGGAGGCCATTCGTCTGCTGGAGCAGGGTATCGGAACCGTTGAGGACATCGACAAAGGGGTGAAACTTGCCTTCGGCAGAAAAATGGGGCCCTTTGAAACCGGCGATATGGTGGGCCTGGATGTTTCTTGTGGGGCGCTTACGGCCATTTATGAAGACAGCAAGGATATGCGTTATTATCCCCCGCAGCTGTTGCGGCGCAAGGTGGAGGCGGGGCAGTTGGGCCGCAAGACCGGTCGGGGATGGTATTGCTATGGGGAAGACAGTACCAAACAGGGAGGATGAAACATGGGCAGAGGACTTGCGTACTACGATATTGAAGACCTGACTGCCGTTGTCACCATCGACCATCCCCCCATGAACGCACTGGATGTGCCCACCAAGGAAGCGCTCGCTGACGTGTTTCGGGAATTGGATGATCGCAGAGCGGAAATTCGGGCGGTGATCCTGCGGGGGGCCGGGGAAAAGGCTTTCGCCGCTGGGGCCGATATCAAAACATTTTTGGAATTGAGGCCGGATACGGCCCAACGTCGCCTTGCACGGAGTCACGAGATTTACGGCATGATTGAAAATTTCGAATGGCCGGTCATTGCGGCCATACATGGATTCTGTCTGGGGGCGGGTCTTGAATTGGCCCTCTGCTGCGACATCCGGTATGCGGATGAAAGCGCTCGATTGGGTTTTCCCGAGGTCAGGCTCTCGATTTTTCCGGGAAACGGCGGGACAAAAAGAGCCCTTTATCATGTGCCGCTGGGAAAGGTTAAGGAGCTGATCTATTCGGGTGATATGATCGATGCACCGGAATCCCTGCGATTGGGTCTGGTTGAGAAAATGACCCCCGAAGGAGAGGTCATGAATGCGGCCCTGGCCCTGGCGGATAAGATCGCTCGGCGGGGGCCATTGGGGGTGGCTGCCGCCAAAAAAGTGCTGAACCGTACAAAGGATATGGGGCTGCCTTCGGGTTTGGCGCTGGAAAGCGATTACTGGGCCAACCTGACGGCCACCGAGGACATGAAGGAAGGGGCAAGGGCGTTTATGGAAAAAAGAAAGCCGGTTTACAGGGGTTATTAGGGATGGGGGCCAGCCTCAACTGAGCAAAGGAATGTTGCCATGATGTCTTTTATTTAGAACCCCCCGAAAAGCCCCCTATGAATGAGCATATCCCCATGAAAAGCCCCTATTGACTTTTGAAAATGATCTGATAGAAAGTAAAGTATTGAAAAAGATGCAATGCAAAAGCGTAACCCAATAAATCGGACTGCTTTTAAGAGGTATTTCAACATGACTGATTTTGATTCGCCCTGGAAAGAAATCCTGGAAGTTTATTTCGAGCCGTTCATGTCGCTGTTTTTCCCAGAGGCCCACCAACAGATCGATTGGGAAAGGGGCTATGCGTTTCTGGAGAAGGAACTTCGGCAGATTACCCGCGATGCGGAGGTGGGCAGGCGCACTGTGGATAAACTGGTGAAAATATGGCTTCTGGATGGTCTGGAGGCCTGGATACTGGTGCATATCGAGGTGCAGGCTCAGGTGGACACGGATTTTGAAGAAAGGATGTTTGTTTACCATTACCGGATTTTTGATCGGTACCACCGGCGGGTCGTAAGCCTTGCGGTTCTGGCGGATGATTCGAAGAAATGGCGTCCCGAGGAGTTCACCTATAGCCTATGGGGCTGCGAAATGCGGTTTCGTTACCCGGTTGTCAAGCTTCTGGATTATCAGGCAAAGCCCGAGCTTTTGTCGGACGCCGGTCGGAATCCATTTGTTGTTGTGGTTCGCGCCCATTTGTCGGTTTTGGAAAGCGGGAAGGACCCTGATGAACTTTTCAAGCGCAAATTTGCTTTGGTGAAAGAGCTCTATACAGCCGGTTACAGCCGCGCGGATATCGTCAAATTATTTCGGTTCATTGATTGGCTGATGGCTCTTCCAGCAGCTCATGAACGGTTGTTTTGGAAAGAATTGTCAAAGTATGAGGAGGGAAAAAAGATGCCTTACGTGACGAGTGTCGAGAGAATTGGGAGAGAAGATGGGATGCAGCAGGGAAGCCTGTCGCTTTTATGCCGGCAGATTGCTAAACGTTTTCGAGTTGGCGCTGATATGGCCAAACCCATGTTCGAGGGTTTGAATGCCGAAGCCATAGAGGAATTGGGGGAGAGGTTTCTCGATGCGGAGAGTCTGGATGAAATGCGTCGATGGGCGGATGAGAAACGGTTGGCTGAGGCGCAATAGGGGAAACTGCAAATGCGGTTGTAGGTGCGATTGTAGGTGCGGCTTTAGCCGCACGATGGGATTGAGGCTGTCCGAGGGTTTGGCTGCGCGGCTGAAGCCGCACCTACTGAGGGACCCATTGGGATTGATGTTTCAGGGGGCTTTTTTGTGTAGCTGAAGGTTGCCGACATTAACCGTTTTTAAGAGGTGTTTCAACATGACTGATTTTGATTCTCCCTGGAAAGAAATCCTGGAGGTGTACTTCGAGCCGTTCATGTCCCTGTTTTTTCCAGAGGCCCACCAACAGATTGATTGGGAAAGGGGCTATGCGTTTCTGGAGAAGGAACTTCGGCAGATCACCCGGGATGCGGAGGTGGGCAGGCGCACCGTGGACAAATTGGTGAAAGTATGGCTATTGGATGGCCGGGAGACCTGGATACTGGTGCATATCGAGGTGCAGGCGCAAGTGGACCCGGATTTTGAAGAAAGGATGTTTGTTTACCATTACCGAATTTTTGATCGGTATCACCGGCGGGTGGTAAGCCTTGCGGTTCTGGCGGATGATTCGA
This sequence comes from Desulfatiglandales bacterium, assembly GCA_963662465.1. Lineage (GTDB taxonomy): Bacteria > Desulfobacterota > DSM-4660 > Desulfatiglandales > Desulfatiglandaceae > NaphS2. Next base: position 3,607,704 of record OY759599.1, on the reverse strand, counting down.
AGAAATGGCGTCCCGAGGAGTTTTCCTATAGCCTGTGGGGTTGCGAGATGCGGTTTCGTTATCCGGTTGTCAAGCTTCTGGACTATCAGGCAAAGCCCGAGCTTTTGTCGGATGCCGAAGGGAATCCATTTGTTGTGGTGGTTCGCGCCCATTTGTCGGTTTTGGAAAGCAGGAAGGACCCTGATGAACTTTTCAAGCGCAAATTTGCTTTGGTGAAAGAGCTCTATACAGCCGGTTACAGCCGCGCGGATATCGTCAAATTATTTCGGTTCATTGATTGGCTGATGGCTCTTCCAGCAGCTCATGAACGGTTGTTTTGGAAAGAATTGTCAAAGTATGAGGAGGGAAAAAAGATGCCTTACGTGACGAGTGTCGAGAGAATTGGGAGAGAAGATGGGATGCAGCAGGGCATGCTGCAGGGAAGCCTGTCGCTTTTATGCCAGATGATCGCCAAGCGTTTTCGAGTTGACGTTGATACGGCCAAACCCATGTTTGAGGGCTTGAATGTCGAGGCCATTGAGGAATTGGGGAAGCGGTTCCTTGATGCGGAGAGTTTGGACGAAATGCGCCGATGGGCGGACGAGAAACGGTTGACCAAGGCGCAATAGGGGGAAGCCGCACCTACCGAGAGACCCATTGGGATTGATGTTTCAGGGTGCATTTTTGTGCGCCTGAAGGTTGCCGACATTAGCCGCTTTTAAGAGGTGTTGGCTTCAGCCGCACCTGCAACGGGGCTAATATGGGCGTAAGTCTGCCGGCGAATTGGCGCCTGCCGGTTATTTTGAGGGTTGCACCCGATTGTTTCAAAAACGCCATTGCCCCTGTTATCGAAAGCATGGTATTGATGATGCAAAAAGACGCTTCCGAATACCCACCCCGGCTACGGCGCCCTTCGGCGCGGTCGGTGGAATGAATCGGGCCGATGCTACATGGTGACTGCGGTTGCGGCAGGGCGCGCTCCGGTTTTCGGAGTTCTATCCAAAGATATTTGAAATTTTTAAAACGAATATCGAATATAACGAATATCGAATATCGAACAAGGAATGTCGAATTATGAAGTTTTCCTTCGACACTGGTTATTGGTAACCTTTCACGGGTTCAGTGTTCATTGTTCTAAGGTTATTCGGCAGCGAAAGTGTGATTTGTATGGGGTTAATGAGCCCTGTTGCGACGTTCGTAGTGACGCCGTGAGGCGTTTTTCCCGGCAATGCCCTCACGGGCACTGCAAACCGTCCCCCTTCCACCCCGACACAACGGCATCCCGAAGGACGCGATAAATCCGTGAACGATTGCCGTTATTCCTTCTTCGATATTCTGCGGTTCAAAAAATGCCGTTAAATATAAATTCTTACAATTGTTGCCAACCCCATCCGGGCCGGTATTATGGAAAAAATCGGGGATTATCCGTTGTGGGTTGCAGTGTGGGTCTGAAGGGGTTATGCTGGTGATGTTTTTTTGTCGGGCCGCATCTGCGTGATTTTTGTGTTGTAGGTGTACCCATGGAAGGTGGAATAAGAAAACAGGAGGTACGCAATGAAAAAGGTTGTGGTGGCGATGGGGTGTTGGCTGGGGTTGCTGGCGGGCCTGTGGAGCGGTGCGGTGGCCGAGGACTACCAATTACCCGATACGGGCATTCACAAATGTTACGATGCGGGTAAAGAAATTCCCTGTCCCCAGTCCGGGGCGCCGTTTTACGGCCAGGATGCGCAATACGACGGGCCCCAACCCGCCTACCGGGACAACGGGAACGGGACCGTGACCGACCTGAACACCGGGTTGATGTGGCAGCAAGCCGATGACGGAACCACCCGCACCTGGCAGGAGGCCATTGATTATTGTGCGGCCCTGACCTTTCCATCGGGGGGGTACTCGGACTGGCGCCTGCCGGATCGGCGGGAACTAATGTCTATTGTGGATTTTGGGCGGGTGTATCCCAGCATTGATACGACGTATTTTCCGGAATGTCGCTCGTCCGTTTACTGGTCGAGTAGTCCCCTCGCCGACGGTTCGGACTACGCGTGGCTCGTCCATTTCAGCTACGGCCGCGTGGGCGGCTACGGTAAGGCCAGCCACTACTATGTTCGTTGTGTGCGCGCCGGACCTTGAATATTGGATTATTTTTTTCTTTGGTTATTTAAGCGTTTCGGGCTAAAGGGTTATATGGCGAATTACGATCATCTCCCCATATTCAAAGCCATGATGGAAGAGACGGTGCTGGTGGAAAATACGGTCAAATTTTTTTCCCGCTACCACAAGTACACCATCGGGACCGAATTGAGAAGCATGTGTCACGATGCGCTGGGCTTGATTATGGAAGCCAATTCGCTGGTAGATAAAACACCGGCGCTTTTGAGATTACGCGTATTACTGGAAAGGATTAAGATCCACCTGGTAATTGCCAGGGAGGTGAAGGCATTCAATAAACCGAAAACATTTTTGCAGCTTGCCGAGAAGGTGGTCAATGTGTCTCGGCAAAATGAGGGGTGGTTAAAAAGTGCGGGCGGAAATAAGCCCGGCAGCATGGTTGTAAAGCGTTCGAACAATCGGCGGTAAGGCCTGAATTCCCATCCCGCGGGATGAGGAAGCGTGCTTTTTTCATGGTGCGTCCGTCCCGCCCTCATGCGATTTGGGGGCATGATGCATACAGCTTTTCGCAGCCGTTTTAAACGGTCCCGGAAAGCAGTGGGGCCCGGATGTTACCGGGCCATAAAGTGGATGGACAATGTCGCTCGTCCGTTTACTGGTCGAGTAGTCCCAACGCCAACAATTCGAACAACGCGTGGAACGTCAATTTCAACAACGGCAACGTGAACAACAACAATAAGACAGCAATTCCCGGTCAAGAATTTACTCACAGAGTTTGAAAAACATATTTCAAAAACAAACCCTGAGATCAGATCCTTTTCAGAAAAATTGTATTAAATCCACTATTACCTCCCTCGATTTCTTGCAGGTTGAGCTTCTTTGACAAGAGTAAGAGCATAAAAGCACGAGTTAGGGCAGAGATATCCATTTCCGGAATCTCCAGTTTTTTATTAATGAGAGCATTTTTGTATGCGAACTTGGGCATGACAAATTTAACCACTGTTATATAGAATAACTGGCGCTTGAAACTTTACGCCATAATAGAGGGCTTCATAGAGCATCCTCATCGATTTGAATTCAAAATCTCTAAACAAAGCTCTCATCCGTTCCCACAATTCCCTTTTTGAGCCGAGTTTATGCCATGCGGCTATAAATAGAGGGCAACAAAGCTGTTGAGTTTGATCCACCAAGAATGCCAGCATCATGAGCATCGCAAAAACAACACTCAGATTCTTCTTGCCGAGCCCGTAGTTGTGTTCAAAATGATATCCTTGGTTCTTAAGAGTATTGAAGGTTTCATTTTCGATCTTCCATCTCGCACGGCCGCCTCGCATTAGCTGGTATGCATTGTCCTTTCCTATTAAAAAATCTGTCACCCAACTAAAATGTTTTGTTTTTTTCGGTGTAATTTCCCAATATTCCAGAAAGTTAACCAGCATATTCTTGTTAGAGGCATTGAGAGGTACCTGGTTAATAAATCGGAAACGATGTATTTTTTCCGGATCCTCTTTATCGACCAATTCGAATTCAGTGACGTCACCATTTATCCGCGCTTGTTCGACGTGATTAAACAAGAAATGGTGATCTCCTTTTTTAACTCCCAGAATATAATGAAAATTTTGCTTTTGTATTTCTTCAATGTGGGGTGCATCCGAACTTAACGCGTCCTCTGTTATAATGATAGGCAGATGGGGATGCTCCTCTTTTAGCTTTTGCAAGAAACGTTTCGCGGCATTACGCTCACAGTCGTTCTTGCTTTGGCCATCCTGCTTGACTATGAATTCCGGAGCAAGCGGAATGACCTCTTTGAAATCCGGATGGACAATTGCTGCCCCCAACATCTGCTGATAATAGGTTTTTTCGCCGGTTTTTTTCGATACTTTTACCAAACAACTATCAGAGGAAAGTTTCTTCGATGAGAAGAAACCCGTTCCATCCAAAGATAGAAGATAACAACCTTCGAAAAATACCATACGTTCAAGCACCTTTCCCCTTTGCAGTTCCCAGAAGATATTCCTATACGGTTTCCGAAGTTCTTCTGCGAGCACTTCATCAAGAATGGTGCGCATCGTACTGTCACATGGGATCTTTCCAATATGGTATATGTTCCCAAGATTACTATCGGTTTTTCTTCTTTCATCAAAGGCAAGCAACGATGGCTCCTTGAGCGAAAACATTGCAAACCCGGACATCAAGGCATCCGCAATAGTAATATCGGGATCCTCACGGCAGTCAGAGACTTCAGAAAAATCTTTATGCAGACGCTTGAAAATTGCATCTGCATTAAGATGCTTGCGAACTCCAATCTTGCCTCTCTCTTTTCTTCCTTTTTGGCTTCTGATTCCCATAGGCAGTAATCATCGGCCAAGTTGATCTGAAAGTCCAGCTTTTTCTGAGAATTGCCAAAAAAATTCCTGTTTTATTTTAAAAATTGGAGAAAAAAGCCTTTTCAGGCTATTCATTCAACGTAAAGCTTTACGAAAAGGAAATGCCAAAAGGTACTGTCCTAGCGCCTTTAGAATCTAAGCGGGAATTGCTGACAATAAGATGTTTATTTATGATTCCTATGCATGCCGGAAAGGGAAGGGCGTCCACGCCGCGTTTCTCGGCTCCGGGAGTTTTTGAACCGCGCCACGAAAAACGGAACCCAACGGATCTCCTATTTGAAGGCCGATGTGGCCGGGTTTTTCATGAACGTGGACAAGGAGATTCTCTGCCGGCTCATCAAAAAGAAAATCAAACGGGAGGATGCGCTGTGGCTGACGCAGGTGATGATATTTCACGATTGCACCGTGGATTACCGGTTCAAGGGTAATGAACGGTTGTTGGAGCGCATACCGCCGCACAAGACTCTTTTTAAGGTGCCTTCCGGCAAGGGGCTTCCCATCGGAAACCTCAGTTCGCAGTTTTTTGCCAATGTGTATTTGAATGAGCTGGATCAGTTTGTGAAACATCGGCTGAAATGCAAGTATTATATCCGGTATTGCGATGACTTTTTGCTGCTGGATCCGTCCCCTCAAAAGCTGATGAGATGGCGGGAGACCATTGAAGGGTTTTTGAGGGAAGAACTGTTGCTTCGGCCCAACGTGCAGCAGGACCGCCTCCGTCCGGTCTCATCGGGGATTGATTTTTTGGGTTATATTGTTCGCCGACGTTATGTGCTGGCCCGGCGGCGGGTGGTGAACCATTTTAAGGAGAAACTGGCGAATTTTGAAAAATGCTTGGCGGAGCCGGTTCCTGTAAGCGGCAGGGGGCGGGAAATCAGAGCCTGGCAGTACCCTGTTTTGACCATGGACGCCTTGCGCGCCGTGACAGCCTCTTATCTCGGGCATTTTTCGTGGGCGGATACGCATGGTCTTGTACTGAAGCTTTTTGAAAAACATGCGGTGTTGAGGGCCGCTTTTATCCTGGACGACGGGCGGCTTATTCCGAGGTATGCGCCGCCGGGAAAAAATGCGACCTTCCGGGCTGCCTATCGCTGGTGGGCGCCTGAAAAGGGAAGCGCGGTCGCGCCCGGAGTCCGGGGGCATTTTTATCCGCTGTGGACCGGGGGAGGTTTTGAAACAAAAGCGCTGATTTTTTTCCCGGTCGGCCTCTTTTATGAGTTTTATGGTTATCAGGCGTGGCTGGCCCGGAATGTTTTGGGTCTCAAACCGGTTTTGGGTCTTCGAGGATTTCGGTATGGGTGCGGCTTCCATCGGCGGTGGCTGGGCCGTTTTCTGATGAAGGCTTTGAATGCCGGGTATCATGTTGCCCTGATTCGAGCGGAAAAGACGCTGGATGGGATGGTGCATCGCAGGCTGGTGAAGCTTTTTCGGGGGAAAATGATTTGTGGATTGGAACAGATGAAAAATTGCCGGGAGGTTTGAAAGATGAGAAGAAAAAGAACTTTGGCGTGCGCGTGTGTTTTGCTGGCAAGCATTCTGCTGTACAGCGGCGGAACCGTGTTTGCCGCGTTCAACGACAACGGCAACGGCACGGTTTCCGATTCCGTGACCGGCCTGATGTGGCAGCAGAGCGACGATGGGATGACCCGCACCTGGGAGGAAGCCCTGGACTATTGCGAGAACCTTTCCCCGGGCGGACATTCGGACTGGCGACTGCCCAATGTGCGGGAGCTGGAGACGCTGGTTGCCTGGGACCGTTATAATCCCGCCATCGATACGACGTATTTTCCGGAGTGTCGCTCGTCCGTTTACTGGTCGAGTAGTCCCTACGCCAACTATTCGTACTACGCGTGGTCCGTCTTTTTCTACTACGGCTACGTGGACTTCAACAATAAGGCCAACCACTACTATGTTCGTTGTGTGCGCGCCGGACCATCTGGATCATTTGATTATTTGATCGGCCAATCCCCGTTGTCCGCATCTCCCAGCGGTGTTCTGACCCAGTGGGGTATGGGGTTCACCCCTTATACGGTTGCTGTTTTGCATTTCCAAAAGCCGGATGGCTCCGAATTCCCCACCCAGGAGGTGGGGGTGAATGCTTACGGCCGGTTTGAAATCTCCTACACCGTGCCCTGGGATCGCCCGGCAGGGCAGTATGAATGGTGGGCCATTGACGGCGGAACGGGCGGGAAAAGCAATGTAGTCACTTATGAAATTACCAGCACCGGCGGAGGTACGGCAACCCTGGAAGGGTATGTGTACGACAAATCCGACAACAGCGCCCTTTCCATCGCCACCGTCAGCGGCACCGGGTTTTCAACCACCACCGACGGCAGTGGCCGGTATACGGTTCAAGGCCTTTCGTCGGGGGATCACACCGTTACTGTCAAGAAATCCGGTTATGCGGATACGGTGCAGTCCGTGTATCTCCCTTCCGGCGCAACCGTCCGTCAGGATTTTCGATTGCAAACCGCTTCTTCGGGCGGCATCGTGGTGACGGACATCACTTCCCGCTATGACGGGGATGTGGTTTACCTTGACGGGGTGGACTACAATGCCACCTACACCGCCAATGTGGACTGGGGCGGACACACACCGCAGAAGGTACTTTTCATTACCCCCACAACCACCCATGAAGTGGCCACCGGCGGAACGACCGCATCCAAAACCTTCAATATGGGCTCTGAATTCGGGAACTGCAACGGCTTGAAGGTGAAGGCCGTTTCCTCGGATGGGGCCGTTTCCGCTGAAAAGCAAGCGCCTCTGGTGGTGGCGGGCAAGCCCTTTCCCGTGATGTTAAAAGGACTGGATTTGGGCGATGGGTTTTTCTACCAAACTGAAATGGGTTTTAACAGCGATGGAATTAAGGCAGGTGTTGACGTGGGCGTGATTCCCGCAGAGATTCCTCTGTTCGGTGATAAGGCATTCAAACTGGAATGGCTGCCTCGCATCAGCGCCAAGGTGGACAGCCACGGAACCTGCGAGGCATCTCTTGAGACCGGCAAGCTGGCGGAGTTCAAAATTATGGGCAAGAAAGTCGAGTTCAAGGTGGCCCTCGATGCTGAGGCGGAATACTTCAGTTCTTCATGCGCCTGGGACTGGGAAGGATATCTGACTATTAAGGGCTCGGGAGAGGCCAAGGAATCCTGGCCTTTTGTTGTGGCGGTAGGTCCCGTGTTGATCCCCATGTACGGCAAGGCTTCAGTGAATGCAAGTGTTGATGCGTCTCTGGGGATTGTGGATTTGAGTCCCTTCAAAATCAATGGCATATTTGGCGTTTCACCATACGCCAGGGGTTCCCTTGGAGTTGGGGCCGATTCGGTCATTGCGGTGGAGGGCTGGATTGGGGGCGGCGCCGACTTTGGTCTTCAGTTTCCTCAAGAGCCCACCCTTGCCGATCTGACCATATACCTGAACGGCGGGTACAGCGCTTACCTTTTTTTGTGGAGCTGGGAAAACGAGCTGCTCCGCTGGGACTGGGAGTACGGCGGCGATGCCGACAGTATGATGTTTTCTGTTCAAAACAACCCCGTTACACCCCGATGGACCTCGCGAAACTACCTGGAAAGCACCGAATACGGCGATTTCACAGCCGGCAGAATCATCACGCGCCAGGCAGGAGCTGCCAGGCTTTCCTCGGTACAGCGAGAGGTCTTTCCCTATTCGGAATCGTGTCTCTCGGCCGCCACCGGAAATGTCCGGCTCACATGGCTCTATGACGATCCGACCCGCACTGCCCTCAACCGCACCGTCCTGGTATCCTCAGCCTGGAACGGCGCCAACTGGAGCGAGTATGCGGCGGTTTCAGATGACGGCACGGCGGATTTCAACTCCGATCTGGAAGCCTATTCAGACGGCAACAGCCTCCTGGCCTGGGAAAATGAGGGGCAGGTCATGCCCGATGACGCGCAGTTTGAAGATATGGTGAAATACCTGGAGATCTCCGTGGCCCGCTATGATGCCGGCGCCGGCTGGACGGACATTTCAAAATTGACCCAAAACAACTACCTGGACCGAAGCCCGAGACTGTCAGGTCCCACATCCGATGATGTGCTTTTGGTATGGATCGCTAATACGGCAAACGATATTCGGGGTGATGCCGAAGCCCCCAACACCTTGTGGTGGTCCCGCTGGAATGGCACTTCCTGGACCGACCCGCGGCAGGCAGGGGAAATTCCCTACGGCATGATCAAATACGACCTGGCTTACGACGGTACAACCGGGTATGCGGTGCTGAGCCTGGATGCGGATAATGATCCGGAAACCGTGGATGATCGGGAATTGTTTTCCATGACCTATTCCTCCGGCGCCTGGGGCGCTCTCGAACGGTTGACCAATGACAGCGTGCCCGATGAAAACCCGAAACTGGCCATCGATCCCAGCGGGGATTTCATTATGGCCTGGCTGCGGGGCGGCGACCTGGTAAGCGAGAAGAATTTTCAATCAAACGCGGTGACCACCATTCTGGAAGGCGAATATTCCAGCAATCTGGCGGATTTTTCCATGGCCCACACGCCCGACGGCCGCATGGCCCTGGTATGGGCCGAGCCGTTGGAATTCAGTTCGGACCTGTTTGCGGTGTTCTACGACCCGCTCTTTGACATGTGGGGAGCCCCTCGGCAGTTAACGAATGACCCGGAGACGGAACAGCAAATGACCGCAGCCTTTTCCGCGGAAAAGACCCTTATGGTGGTCTATGACCGAACCGTGGTGCAGGTGGAACAGATGAGCCGACGGACGGCTTACGGCGCAACCGTTTCCTACGAACAGCCTGTCCTCATCCAGACGGACCTGTATATGGCCCAATATGCCATGACCGGCGATCTGAGCGTGGGTGCAGGCACTTTCCTGGCGGCACCGGGGAATCCTGCCCCCGGGAATTCGGTACTCCTTACGGTCAATGTGGTGAATGCCGGCGATATCCCTGAAAACAGTATTCCTGCGGCCTTCTACAATGGAGATCCGGCGACCGGCGGTACCGAGATCGGTCGCACGCAAACGGCCCAGACCCTGGAGCCGGGCGCAAGCGAACAGGTTCAATTGACCTGGACGGTTCCCGCGGCCACGGCATCCCCTTTGACCCTGTACGTGATCGTGGACCCCGATAACACCTTTGAAGACGGGGACCGGACCAACAACAAGGCGAGCCGGGTGATGACCCTTCCGGATTTGGGCCTGGTTTCCGTTTCCAAAACCCGGGTGTCCGATACAGAGTTTTCTGTCAAGGCCGGGGTGCGAAACACCGGGGTCCTGCCGTCGGGCGCCACCCACCTGGTGTTTCGCAAAAACACCGTCGATGGGGAGATCCTCAAAACCGTGGATATTTCAGCCCTGGCGGTGGGCGTATCTATGGAAGGGGAGTTGTTTGTGGAGAATGTGACCGCTGCTACCAGCATCTATCTGGTGGTCAATGCAAATGATGAAACCCCCGAATACAGCAAGGAGAATAATACCTCGACCGTACTGTTGAAAGAAGCTGGAGAGAGCCTTCCCACTGTGACCACCAAGGCCCCCACGGACATCGCTTCCACCAGCGCCACCGGGGGCGGCACCGTTTCAACGGAAGAAGGGGCTCCGGAGGTGACGGCCAGAGGCGTCTGCTGGAGTACGTCAACAGATCCCACTGTCAGTGACCATCCGGTCCCATCGGGATCGGGTACGGGTGCGTTTACCTGTGCCATCACAGGACTGAGCGAGGAGACCACTTACTACGTCCGTGCCTACGCCACCAACAGCGCAGGCACTGCCTACGGGGAAAACCGTTCCTTCAAGACGCTCACCACCGCCGGTTGCCCCGATTGCTCCGGCGCCAACCCGACGGTCCATGACGAGACCTTCAAGACTGGCACCGACTGCACCTGTACGGGCACGACATCGCTTACCGTAGGTCCCAATGTGGTGATTGAAAGCGGGGCGCGGGCCACCTTTAAATCGAGCGATATCGTGGTTAAGAGCAAGATGGAAGCCAGGGAAGGGTCGGTTGTGAAGATGAGTCAGTAGGGAGGTTTCGGAGATAGTGGGAAGGGGAGAGAGGGGATAATAGACCCCCTTGTCATGTGATTTAGGTCAACATAAGGAAGCACTCGCTGCCATATTCCGGGAATTGGATGATCACAGGGAGGAGCGAGGGCTTTTATGGAGAAAAGAAAGCCGGTAGGGACGGGGGCCAGCCTAAATTGCGCAAAGGGATGTCGCTAGGATGTCTTTTACCCTGCACATTGGTTTTGTCGGTTTTTCCATGGGTCTTTCGGTCTCTCTGTACCGGTCGAGGCTGAAAACCCCTCTTCTCACTTTATTCCGAACCCCCCGAAAAAGCTCCATTGACTTTTGGAAATGATCTGATAGAAAGTAAAGTATTAAAAGTTACTATACATGAGGCTTTTTTCATGCAGATCAAACAGCAGGGAACGGTTTCTCCAGCCTAAAAACAAGCATAAGCCAACAATCGGACTGCTTTTAAGAGGTATTTCAACATGACTGATTTTGATTCGCCCTGGAAAGAAATCCTGGAAGTTTATTTCGAGCCGTTCATGTCGCTGTTTTTCCCAGAGGCCCACCAACAGATCGATTGGGAAAGGGGCTATGCGTTTCTGGAGAAGGAACTTCGGCAGATTACCCGCGATGCGGAGGTGGGCAGGCGCACTGTGGATAAACTGGTGAAAATATGGCTTCTGGATGGTCTGGAGGCCTGGATACTGGTGCATATCGAGGTGCAGGCTCAGGTGGACACGGATTTTGAAGAAAGGATGTTTGTTTACCATTACCGGATTTTTGATCGGTACCACCGGCGGGTCGTAAGCCTTGCGGTTCTGGCGGATGATTCGAAGAAATGGCGTCCCGAGGCGTTCACCTATAGCCTATGGGGCTGCGAAATGCGGTTTCGTTACCCGGTTGTCAAGCTTCTGGATTACCAGGCAAAGCCCGAGCTTTTGTCGGATGCAGAAGGGAATCCATTTGTTGTGGTGGTTCGCGCCCATTTGTCGGTTTTGGAAAGCGGGAAGGACCCTGATGAACTTTTCAAGCGCAAATTTGCTTTGGTGAAAGAGCTCTATACAGCCGGTTACAGCCGCGCGGATATCGTCAAATTATTTCGGTTCATTGATTGGCTGATGGCTCTTCCAGCAGCTCATGAACGGTTGTTTTGGAAAGAATTGTCAAAGTATGAGGAGGGAAAAAAGATGCCTTACGTGACGAGTGTCGAGAGAATTGGGAGAGAAGATGGGAGCATATCGCTTTTATGCCGGCTGATTGCTAAACGTTTTCGAGTTGGCGCTGATATGGCCAAACCCATGTTCGAGGGTTTGAATGCCGACGCCATAGAGGAATTGGGGGAACGGTTTCTTGATGCGGAGAGCCTGGATGAGATGCGCCGATGGGCGGATGAGAAACGGTTGGCTGAGGCGCAATAGGGGAAGCAGCAAGTGCGATTGTAGGTGCGGCTTTAGCCGCACAGTGGGGATCGGGGTCGTTTGGGGGTTTGGCTGTGCGGCTAAAGCCGCACCTACAGTAGCACCTATGGAAGGCAGAATGAGAAACAGGAGGTACGCAATGAAAAAGGTTGTGGTGGAGATGGGGTGTTGCCTGGTGCTGTTGACGGGTCTGTGGGGCGGCGTGGTGGCCGGGGATTACAAATTACCGGATACGGGGATAGAGAAGTGTTATGATGCGGGCGGTGAATCCCAGCATTGATACGACGTATTTTCCGGAGTGTCGCTCGTCCAATTACTGTTCGAGTAGTCCCTACGCCTACTTTTCTTCTCAAAAAGAGTTGACATCAGCTTCTGGGTCAGCCAGATGGTTTCGTCTTCGTACCGGGCCTCAATGCTTTGGCCGCCCGCCTGACCGGTGAAAATGAGAAACTCCGCCGTACTGTTGCGGATCAGTAGCTTTTTTTCTTTCATACCCACGCTCGGTTTTCCTTTGCTCATCTGCAAAATGTTTCAACTTCCACCGTGAGTCGATCTCGAAAAATGGAAATGTTCAGTCCCGCTTCATCCGTCCCCGCAACAGGTATGTCGAGGTAAAGGCGAGGGCATTGGTGAAAACCCCGACGACCAGACCGTCGAACCCGCCCGGAAACCCCAGCAGTCCGTTCCATATGGCGACGCCCGCAATTCCCGCGGTGGCCCCGGCAATGAACGCCGCTTTTGGGGCTCGTAGCCCCAGAAGTGCCCCGCCAGGGGGACCATTATGATGGGGGCCCAAAAATTATAGGCATAGATCAGGATATCCGGCAAACTTTGGATCCTGAGTGCGAAAACCACTGCGAAGGAACCGGTCAGCAGGGTGGCGGATGCGTGCCCAGCGGAGACCCTCACGGTCGCTTAGCGGCGTACGCCGAAGCGGATTGACGATGTTGTTGATGAGGGAAATGGATGCCGAGTTGAGGAATGAATCGGCCGAGGACATGACCACCGATATCAGGCCGGCGATCACGAGACCTCGAAGCCCTACGGGCAGCGCCGACTGGATGATGTATGGCAGCGAAAGGTTGGGGTTCAAGCCGGGATTCATGGTCAGCGCCACCAGACCGATGCCGCTCGAAACCGCGAAGAAAGGCACGGAGAAAATCCCGCTCCAAAAGGTGCCGCGTACGATCCGTTGGGTATCGCGGCTGATGAACAGGCGACGCACGTAGGGGGGCACCAATGTCTCACCGAATAGAAACGTCAGGAACAGGGAAACAAACTGTACGGGCGTGATGGAACCGAACAGTTGGAAATGACCGGGCGGCGCTGCCGTCATAATCGCATCGATGCCGCCCACGGCGCGGATACCCATGATCAGACAAATGGGAACACCGATGGCCAGAACCACAAACTGCACGACATCCGTCGCCACAATGGCCCGCATGCCCCCAATGGTGTCGTAAAGGATGATGATGCCCATACCGATGAGAATGCCGGCCCAGACGGGAAGCCCCAAAAAGAGGTTGAACATGTAACCCATGCCCCCGATCTGGGCGCCGAGAATCCCCGCGCACAGAAGAACCGAGAAGATGCCGGTAATGATCTTCCCCAATCGTCCGTAATCACGGACCATGATGTCGCCTACGGAAATGGCGTTGGGAAATGCACCGATCCGCGGTGCGATGAGTTTTGCCACCAGAATTTCCTTGAGGCTGAATTCCCAGAGCGCCACCACGCTCACAACGCCCAGGATGAAGACTTTCTCGGCGTTGCCCATGGTGAATCCACCGCCGATGAAAGAAGCCGACAGGGTTGCGAAGACCACAAACGACGAATAGGAGCGTCCCTCAACCGCATATTCTTCAAAACTTCCGACGCGACGTCCCGCCCGCAGTCCCACGGTGAGTACCATGGCCAGGTAAAATCCGATGATTATGAAATCAAACAAATTCAGCTCGGTCAAACCATTGTTTCCTCTCTACGCCAGTGTGTTTTGGAGGGATTCCAGGGTTAGCTTCAGGCACTCTTTCAGGGTGGCGCCCACGCCTTGACCATTGAAGGCGCTGGCGGAAAAAGAGGGGACTTTCAATTGTCTGTTCAGGTCCTGTTCCAGGGTTTCAACGGACAAAAGGCGAATGCCGTCTTTTGCCAGATCCCTTTTGTTGTATTGCAAAACCAGTGGGATTTGCGAAATTTTCAAGCCGTATCCGCCAAGGTTTTTTTGAAGGTTCTGCAAAGATAAAATGTTGTGTTCACGCCTGAGAAGCATGGAATCGGCCACAAAGACCAACCCATCAACGCCTCTCAAAACAACTTTTCTGGTGGCATCATACCGCACTTGTCCGGGAACCGTGTAAAGTTTCACCCGTACGTCGTACCCGCGTATTTTCCCGAGTTTCAGGGGGAGGAAATCAAAGAAGAGGGTACGGTCTCCCTTTGTATTGATGGAAATCATTTCTCCGGTGGTTTGTTTTCGGTAGGTTTTGAAAATATATTCCAGGTTTGTGGTTTTTCCGCCCCTTCCGGGACCATAGAACACGATTTTGCATTCCATCTCTTTGGTTTTAAAGTTAAGGTTGGCCATGTAATCGCACTCCGAATTTTCTCAATTTATCAATGAATATCATAATATTTTTAATTTTGGTATTGAATAAGCAAGTTTGGTGCCAAACCTAAGTATGGCACGGAATCCGGGTAAAAGCATATGCAAAAAAAACAAAGCTCGTCAAGCAACTTCTGTAAAGTGCATCGCCGGAACTTAAATCTTGACACAGATTGGCGGTTTTTTTAGTCTCATCACAGTGTGCTGATCGTTTTGAATTTTGTGAGAGTGGAAAATGGATGTTGATATCAGAATAAAAGAAGCTGAAATTTATCGGTCCATGGGGTTGCTTAAGGAATCCTTGATTGTTTACGATGAAATTCTGGCGGTGCTGCCGAAGCTTGCACCCGACCGTATGGAAATTATCCTCGGAACGGTTCGGGTTCTGAAGAAGGAAATGGGCAGTCAGGAAAGGTACGTCCCCGAGATTTCCCAGGAGGATATTTCGGTCATCAAGGAAGCCATTGCCGTGGATGGGCAAAGCGGCATACTGGATAATGCACTGGCCTTCAAGCAACTGGGTCTGATGAATGAGTCTATCTCTGAATATGAAAAGCTGTTTGAAACAGATTATCCGGTGATCAAAATTATTCCGGATTTTGTGGAATGCCTGCTGAATCTGGTTTCTCCGGATAAGGCCGTGGAAAGGGTCTTTAAGGCCGTCCACAAGCTGGGCCTTCAGGGTTCGCAGCTGGCCCAGATTCATTATTCGCTGGGGCTTCAACTGGAACACGGAGGGCACAAGGACCTGGCGCTGTCGCAATTCAAATCCGCTTCTAAGCTGGACCCCGCCAACCGGGAGATCGCACAGAAACTTAAACTCGGCATGTCGGCGGTTGCTCCGGGGTCGAGGTACAGTTATCTTCTCAAACAGCGGATTGTAACGATTTCCCAGCTTCAACAGGCGTTGACCCTTTCCAAAAAAATGGACAAAAGCGTGGAATTCGTGCTGATCGATCATTTCAAAATCAGCCGGGATGCCATCGGGAAATCCCTTTCGGAATTCTATGATTGCCCTTTTCGAAGTTTTGATGCGGATTTACCGGTTCCGGTCGAGATCATCAGCAATTTAAAACAGCCCTATCTGTTACACGCCGGATGGGTTCCCCTGAGCTGGGGCAAAAAGGGCTTGGAAATTCTCATGGATGATCCCAGGGATCTCAGGAAAATCGATCAGGTCACCGGATTGATGAAAGCCAACCGGATTGAGTTTTCGGTGGGTATCAGGGAGGATATTGAGCGATTTATTCAACATTTTTTTGAAAATAAACCTGAAAAGCCTGATGATGATATGCTCGAAGAGCTGGATATGATGTCCTTTGTCAGCTTTGAGGAAGAGGTGGAAGAAGAGGTAGAGGATACGCTTGACGAGTCTTCAAGTAAAATCGTTAAATTGATTGATCAGGTTTTCGTCACTGCCTTTCGGAATAACGCATCGGATATTCATATCGAACCCTCCACTATTTCAAAAAAGACCCATATCCGTTTTCGAACGGACGGGGTTTGCCAAAATTATATCGAGGCGCCCATCAGTATGGCCAGGGGAATGCTGTCCCGGATCAAGATTATGGCGGGTTTGGATATTGCGGAGAAACGGCTGCCCCAGGATGGAAAAATAAAATTCAACCGGAAAGGCATTCGTCCGTTTGAATTGAGGTTGGCCACCCTTCCCACCACGGGCGGTTTTGAGTCCGCTGCACTGCGGATACTGGCCGATCCCGGCGCCATGAAGTTGGAGGATATGGGTCTCAACGACCGAAACCTTCAGGTCCTCAAAAAAACCATCCATCAGCCCCACGGCTTGATATTGGCGGCAGGCCCAACGGGAAGCGGCAAAACCACCGCCCTGCATGCGGCGCTTGGGGTCATCAATCAACCGGGCATTAAAATATGGACGGCTGAGGATCCCGTTGAAATCACCCAGCCGGGTATGAGCCAGGTGGAGGTGAAACCCAAAATTGGTCTCGATTTTGCCCGGGTCATGCGTGCCTTTCTGCGAGCGGATCCCGATGTGATTATGATCGGTGAAATGCGGGATTATGAGACCGCATCCATTGCCGTGGAGGCATCGTTGACGGGACATCTGGTGTTCTCGACATTGCACACCAACAGCGCGCCGGAGACCGTCGCCAGATTGCTGGATATGGGGTTGAACACCCTTAATTTTTCAGACGCGTTTCTGTGCGTTCTAGCCCAGCGGTTGATTCGAAGGTTGTGTCTCTCCTGCCGAAAGGCGTATCATCCCTCCAGGGAAGTCTTTGAGGAGATTGCCAAGGATTACGGTCTTGAATATTTTAAAGAGACGGGAATTGAATATTCCGAAGATCTTTTACTTTATAAACCGGTGGGTTGTGAAGATTGTTCACAAACCGGGTACAAGGGGCGAATCGTGATTCATGAACTCATGGAGGGTACGCCCCCCATTAAGCAGCTGATAAAAGAGCGAGCGCCCCTGGATGTCCTTTTAGCCCAGGCGTTGAAGGAAGGGATGACAACCTTGACGCAGGATGGCATTTCGAAGGTTTTTAAAGGGCTGACGGATATCAGCGAGGTGCGTCGCGTTTGCATTAGCTAAAACGCAAATGCGGTAGAAAATTGCAGGGATCAATAGGTTCCGATTAAACCGAGGTTCAATATGCCGGAAACTGCCTTAATTGTCGATAATGATTTCTTTTTTGTGAAGTTTCTTGGAGAGTTGCTGAAGGAACGGGGGTACGATGTCGTTCAGGCCTATGACGGCAAACAGGGCATATCAGCGTTGGAAAGTCGAATGGTGGATTACATCTTCATCAATATTCTCATGCCCAGAATTGACGGCAGACAATTCATTCATTTTATTCGCGAGAAATATGCAGATGCCGAGTTTTCCATTATTGGCATGTCGGATTCCATTATCGAACTGCGGGAGTTGCAGAAAAATGTGGGTGCGGACTATTATTTTCAGAAACAGCCCATTGAGAAAATGACTGATTATGTGGGCAGATTTATGGAATTCATTGAAGGCGCCCCCTTTCTTTCATTGACGGATCGAGATCTGTTTGATCAGGAGAAGGTCTTTCGCAGGCAGGCGACGGTGGATTTGCTGGAGTCTTTGAGTTTCCAGCAGGGGATTGTTGAAAGTGCGGGCATGGGCATCATCGTCATTGAAAGAGACGCCCGAATCGTTTTTGTGAATGCGCTCTGTTTGGATATTCTGAACCAACCGTTTTCAAATCTGCTGTCGCGTCGCATCACCACGGTTTTCCCGGCAAATGAAAAAAAGAAAATATTGTTCGGGCTGAAAGCGGTAGCGCAAAACATGCAATTAAGACGAAAATCCTTTGCGGTTGTCGTGAACAACACCTTTGTTCAAATGACGGTTTCACTCCTCAGAATCGATGGGGAAATCGAAGGATGGGTGTTGATGCTCGATAGCAGAGATTTGTTGAAAGAGATCATCGAATAGGGGATTTGAGTCCCCTGCTTATGGATATCCCATTTTCTAAAGCGTCATTATACGGTTGGATCCATCAGCAGCTTTAGCCTCACTGCAATGTGCGAGGAGCACGGCTACTGGCTGCTTTCTTGATGCGATGATTCATCTGATCCGTCCTAACCAAACGTCTATCTGCTGTCGATAGAGATGCTGTAGAAAGCTGAAGCTCTTTTTTAAGATTCACAATTTCTTGGGAAGGCAGCCATTTATTCTTCCTATTCCGGTTTTCCATATCTAATTGCGCGAATGCAAGAGGAAGCTGATCGATCGATCCACAAACTATATTGACGTAATCGGCGTGTTCCAGATTATATGCCAGAGCCGCTTCTGCCGGTAGATGTTCCAGATCCTGACCAAGATTTTTCCGTCCACTGCGCCGTCGTTCTCCATGCTTCATTGTTCCAAAGAAGTTTTCGAGCAGTTCGTTGGTTCGACTCATAAGCCGTATGCCGCCGCCTGTTCTTTCCGGCAAACATATGCTGTGCCCCCAAAGACTATCACCATGCGTGTCAATATGTTTGATTATAATATCAATAGCTTCCCGAATATCTTTTCCCGGGCCTCGTTTTGGCCGGCGATCTTTAAGGGCAGTCGTCCATGTTTCAAACTGATACCGCATCTCGTTAAGGTCTTCTATTGATTCCTTATCCGGGAGTTCTTTTGCCAACCGCAATTGATTTCGCAGCTCATCGAATAAAGCAGCACGGCTTCAACGCTAATCAAAACTGAACCAAGTTTGCTAATGGAAATTGAACCATTGGCTGTCACCGCCGGTGAGTACGGCCCTCAGGTATAGCGGACGATGAGGGATCCATAAGTGGCGGCAAAGGAGTCGTTGATGTAGATTTACTTTTCAATAAATTTTTATAAAATCTATTTTCTTTGGATTTGGTTTTCTTCTTCCAAGACAGAGGCTTGGTTAAGTGGAAATGCGATTTACTTTGTAGAATGGATGGTGAAGGCCCGAAGTAGCCGCTTCGGGCCTTCTTTTTTGACCACCGGATAGAGCCGGAAGCCACACACACGCCAATTTTATATAAGTGTGTTTCCGGCCAATTGCAAGGCCGGAATGATGGGAGATGTCCTTTTAAGAGTGGTTCAATGCCGATGTTGTGGTTGCTTTTTTCACGTCTGTCGGTCGTGTTGGCGTGGCCAGGCCTATTGTGGGGAACGATGTCGCAGGATACGCCAAAGACAGCTGCACCGGAAAGCTCAGGGGAAATACCGCAATTCGAAAAAAGGGAAAGAGCGCCGTCGTTTGTACGAAAAAACAAAAAAATCCAAAAAAAATGGACTGAACCCTGGTGATGATAGTTCAACACCTCAAAAAGACTGTGATATTGAACCCAAAAAGCGGTCGGGGAACCGACCCAGCTGTCTTTTTTGCGGGTCGATCGGGGTTGTTGTGGACCATTTTCCTCGCCGTGCTTATGCAGGGAGGGTTTTTTCAGATGTAACAGGCTTTGAGAAAACCCCATATCCATGACAGGAGAAAAAAATGATCAAAAAAAGAGTCCTTTTTCCCGAAAGAGTGCGTGTCATCAATGGAAGCTTCGGCTTTCTGGAGCATCGTTTTTTGAGAAACGGCTTTTGGGAGAGCCTGAATCATCATGAGCTGCTGCTCTACATTTTTCTGGTGTTGGTATCTGACAAAAACGGGCTCTCTTATTATGGTTACGACAGAATCTGCCGGATTTTAAAGGTGCATTTGGATCAATATATCGATGCCCGCGATGGCTTGTTGGACAAGGATCTGATTGGGTTTGATGGCCGTCTGTTTCAGGTTCTTTCGCTTCCCAGACGTCCTGTGATTGTGAAACAGGTAAAGGAGATCCGGCAAGGAAATTGGGTCAGTCTTGGAGAAACCATAGAGGAAATCTTTCGGGAGACTGGGTATGGAATCCATCCGAACCGTTGATATTCATTTGCTGGAGTTGCGTTACGCTCATTGCCGGATAATGAATCACCAGGCTTTAAAGCGATTGAGGGATTCCATCGAAACTTACGGGCAGATCGTTCCGGCCCTGGCTATTGAAGAAAAAGACAAACTGATTCTGATTGATGGCTACCTGCGTGTTCGAGCGCTTTGTGCTTGTGGAAAGGACCGGATATGTGTCCAATTCTCAAAAGAAAACGAACAAAATGCCATGTTTTCGCTTTTAACCAAGGCCAATGAACGGCAATGGGAAGTCATTGAGCAGTCTGTTTTACTTCAGGAATTACATCGGCGTTTTGGGTGCAGCCTCTCCCATATTGCAACCCGAATAGGGCGCGACAAGAGTTTTGTAAAACGGCGGCTGGACCTGGTTGAAGCCCTGCCGGAAAATATTTTGAGAACCGTGATTGCAGGCTCACTTTCAACCTGGGCTGCCGGCCGTGTCATGGCGCCGTTGGCGCGCGCCAACGGTGAAGACGCACAAAAACTGTTGGCCCACCTGGAAAAAGAACCTCTATCCACAAGGGAACTGGCCCGTTTCTACGCACATTACCAGAAAAGCAACCGGTCTGTTCGAGACCACATGCTGGAAAATCCATCCCTTTTCATAAAAGTTCTCGAACAAAGAACCCAGTCTAAACAAGCCAAAGAAGTTCATGATGGACCGGAAGGCAAATGGTTCAAGGATATTGAAATGGCATATGCGGTTCTCAAACGTCTGGTGAAAACCGTTTCGCATGTCCATTACCCAAAAAGCGATCAGTTGAAGAAACAAACGCTCAAAACCTGGGTGAAAAAGATAGAAAAACAAGCACTGGAACTCAAGAAAGCGACCCAATTATGATCCGACAATCCAAAAAAGATGCCATTGTGGAATTGAAAAAAACCGGCATGAGTTTGCGCGACATCGCCAAAACCCTGAAGGCCGGTCGCAATACCGTCACGAAGGTTTTAGATGATCATGACGAAGAGGCGGTACCCCAAAGGAACTCCCGGTATGAAGAACATGTCCCGTTGATCCGCGAGCTTTTCAAGGAATGTAAAGGAAATGCCGTGCGAGTAGCCGAGGAACTGGAAAGCCGCCAACAGATCAAAATCCCTTATCAGAGTCTGACCTGGATTATGAGAAAGTACGAGATCCGGGAACGTAAAAAAAGACGGGCGGGCCAATACCATTTTAAACCCGGTCAGGAGATGCAGCATGATACGTCACCCCATCTGGTTGTCATTAATGGGAAAAAAATGTCGACCCAGTGCGCGTCCCTGACCCTGGCCTTTTGCCGAAGGATTTTTATTCAGTATTACCCCTGTTTTACCCGGTTTGAGTGCAAGGTTTTCCTAAAAAAAGCATTCGAGTTTATGGACGGGGTGTGTTCCCGGTGCATGGTTGACAACACCAATGTTATTGTGGCCGGCGGCACCGGGCCTGATGCATTGATTGCGCCTGAAATGAAATACTTCGGCGATATGTATGGAACCCGGTTTGAGGCCCATGCTGTAGGAGACGCCAATCGAAGTGCCCGTGTGGAAAGGCCTTTTCATTTTGTGGAAAACAATTTTCTTCCCGGTAGAACATTTGTTAGCTGGCAGGATTTGAACCGGCAGGCAATCGACTGGTGCCGGAATACAAGCGATAAAAAGTTTAAACGGGCTTTAGGGATGACGCCGGATGAGGCCTATGTCATTGAAAAGCCATATCTCATTGATTTACCGGCATACCAGCCGCCAGTCTATGTGGCAGAACACAGGGTAGCCGATGTTCAGGGATATGTGCACTTGGACACCAACCGCTATTCAGTCCCTGAAGCGCTGATTGGGAACTCCCTGGAAGTACAGAAACATTGGCTCAAGGTCATCGTTTACGACAAAAACACAAAAGTGGCGGAACATGACCGCATACTGGATAAACGCAACACCCGAACAACCCTGCCCGGTCACCATGTTCCCATTCGAAGAAAAAAAGATCCCCGAATCCCTTCAAAAGAAGAACAGCTGTTGACGGGAGAGGATGCCATCCTGGATGAGTATGTGGCTGAACTGAAGAAAAGAAGTCACGGTCGCGGTGTGGTCAAGTTACGTCGGTTGCTTCATCTGAAACGCACTTATCCCGGGGAACCTTTTTTGAAAGCCATAACACAGGCGCTTAAATATGGACTTTTTGATTTGTCGCGTCTGGAAAACATTATTCTCGATTATATCGCGGGAGACTTTTTTGATCTATGAAAAAGAAAATTGAACAGTTACTCATTGATTTGAAGTTTAAAGGCATGCTGAAGGCTCTCGAAGAACAGTTGGCTTCGGCTGAAAAGAACGGTTTTTCCATTCACGAGGTCATCTACAATCTCCTGGCTGAGGAATTACGTTTCCGGCAGGAGCGCAGCATGATCTATCGGGTCCAGATTGCAAAGCTTCCATGGGAATGGACCCTCAACTCCTTTCCGTTTGATCTTCAGCCGGGAATACAGAAGAGCCGGATCATGACGTTGTCCGGCCTTGACTTTATCAGCCGAAGAGAAAACATCGTGTTCCATGGAAAAACCGGCGTCGGCAAAACGGGATTGGCCGTGGGGATCCTTCGTCAAGCCATTATTGCCGGGTACCGGGGGCGTTTTTATAATGTTCAGGATTTGCTGGATCAGCTCTATGCGTCTTTGGCAGATCGGTCCACCCCGAAACTCCTCAATGCCCTTTGCAGATATGACCTGCTTCTGCTCGATGAACTGGGATACCTGACCCTCAAAAAAGAGCAGATGAACGCCTTTTTTAAACTCATGAAAGATCGCTATGAAGCCGGTCGGTCCACAATTATTACGACCAATCTTCAACCTGAACAATGGTATTCGCTGCTTGAACCAAAGGACATGGTCGATGCCTTGCTGGATCGTCTCAACCATCGCTGCATCAACATTCATATTGATGGTCCTTCCCTCAGAAAATGAGATGTTCGCCAAAGGGCCGGTTTTGAGGTCTGAATATCACCGGTCTGTTTGAATCTCGTTACACGAATATCAGAAATTACCTTGTCTTGGAGCTTGAAATGAGAGGTGGAAAACGGGTAGGCGCCGGCCGAAGAAAGAAACCGGAACATTTGAGACGTGAACTGCTCACCATTCGTCTCCCCAAATGGATGATTCTACAGCTGAAAAAAAACGGGGAAATTGGATATTTGATTGAGGATCAATTGGCGAAGGGAGGCCTCCTGAATTTACCGGACGACTATGACATAGACAAATAGTTCCTCAATAAGCATTGCCCTTAACCGAAAAATCTAATCCCCTCTTCTCTGCCATCACCATATTGATGGTATCCTCATCACTGATTCTTCAACCAGAACGCTACGTGTCTCACCAGCATTTTTAAAATACCATCTGATATACTCTTTCATGCAACCTCTAACAAATTTACAAGAAAACCCTTCTAAAAGGAAAAGACCAGTGCGCAATATCTGGTTCCGTTTGGAGTAGCAAAACTGGTTCCATTTTGGTTAGCGCCCAAGAGCACGGCGGTGCAACTGTTTGACAGTTTGACGAAAGGGCACTTCACAAGAAACCTTCGAAGCGATCCTCCTAAGCCGACGAATCATGCGCACAACATGCTTATCATTCGGAGGAATGCGAAGAAATGCATCTATTGCTCGCAGAGCAACCATACACCTGTTGAAAAAACTCAAATACGGTCTGTCAAAAGGAAAATCCAGGCCTGAAAGATCTGCCTTCATTGCTGTCCGGTTTACTTTTCAGTTAAATCAAATAGTTACAATCGTACTTGCCCTTCAACTTGTAGTTCTGCATAATAAGTCTTGCAAGTAGAATTGCGAGAGGTTGCTTATGGATTCAAGATATTATGGTTGTAAATAATCAAATAATGTCAGTTGCTTATATCCATTATCTTCCCTGCTGTGCATATTACGCGGATTGGGCCAAAAAATAGAAATGAGCGCCTTTTTCTCAAACAGATTGACTTCCGAAAAGTGTAATAGCTGGGACAAGCTGTTTTGGAGCGAATATCTCTCTTTAATGATGGCCAGAATGAGATAAACGATCATTGCGATCCAGATCTGAGTCTTTACTGCGTTTGGGGAAGTACCATAGAAGTTCTTCACTCTGAGATTTTGCTTGATCCATTTGAAAAACAGCTCGATTTCCCAGCGAGCTTTGTACAGGGCGGCAATAGTTTCTGCTGAAAAAGCAAAATTGTTGCTTAGGAACACCAACGTTCGATTTTGGGTCTCGTCTCGAAAACTTACTCTTCGCAAACGTTTTGGATATTTCGCCTTGGACTTTTTGCTGAATAGGAGTATCTCCTGATCACTCCTCAGGCCAAGGGATTTATCTACCGGATGGGATACAACACGGGTCCATCTGATAGATCTTTTCAAGCGGGTAACAAAAAATGCGCAGATATCATCAATGGATCTTAACCAATCAAAGTCGATATATGCACGGTCGACCACATAGATCCCTTCCGGTTCAATTGGGATTAGAGGCGCAGCCTTGACATCATGGACTTTACCATCAGTAATGGTCAGAAACGCCGGGATGTTGCCTCTCAGGTCAATCATGGTATGCAATTTAATGGCGCCTTTGGTCTTACGGAATTTCGCCCAGGGATACAGAGACAACGTCAGGTCGATAGTCGATGCATCCAGCGCATAGACCGCATTGTCTACATCGACAGCCAAGTTCGTGCCAGCGTACTCTCGGCGGGCGCGTTGCATCAACAATTTTGCGAATTCCTCGTAGATCCGATAGTCCCGGCGCTCATTTGCATCGGCCAAAGTGGATCGTGGACATTGTTGGATTCCCATATGGTACAGTTTGCTGGCATGAGCGTTAAGGGCAATGTCTATGTCTCTCAAACTATCTTCTTGTCTCATGTGGGCAAAAAGATCATGCAAGCCATCTGGTTCCAGCATTTAAAGTTCCTGGTACGATAATCGCCGTTGTACTTGTTTACAATACGCTGGAATTCGTATCTCGGAAGTAAACTCAGGAATTGGGAGAATACATATTGTCGACCAGACATTGCTCATTTTTTCTGATATAAGATTTGCAGTACTGCTGTCCGGTTGAGCATTATAACGAAACCCAAATAGCATGACAATACCTTAAGACGAATTAGAGCTCGTCATGATAAGAATACCAAGAAATTGCATGATGTTACGCCAAAATTTGACAGCCTTTGATTATTTCAGGATTTTTTGTCCCAAAAACATCTTTGCGTTGTATAAGCATATATTTCAATTAGTTATGATAAGTCGACAAAAGTTAACCGGACAGCAATGATCTGCCTTATAGTCGATTATCCACTGTGCTATGTTTCGTACAACGGCAAGGCCATCTCGTCCCGGTGGGAGACGATAGTCATCCCTCTCTTGCCAATCCAGAACCGCCTGCCGTGTTTCATTGATCTCAAAGCCTATCTCTCGCCCGATCTCACGGACTAAGTTATTGATTTTAGGTCGTACTTTTGTACGCCGGAAATGGTCCCGCAAAGCGGAATGGTCAGGTTTTATAAGGTCTTTACCAATGTCGGCAAGAAAGTGTTGATGGCAAGCTAACACGGGTATATCCAATTGCATCTCAGATACGAGTTCGTCGATGGCCGGCGATACCGCGCGTCCCAAGTCGCGCATGGCTCCGCAAGGCGGGCCGAATCGACTGACCGTATCCCGCATGCAGGGTAACAAAAGATCGGCTCGTTCAGTTGAAATTTTCCAGGCGCCAAGCACCCATTTTCTCCAACCAGCCATCACAACAAATAGGGTCCCTCGACCGGCTTCTCCAGTGGCATCCACTTGCATCGGCCAACCCCCATCCGCCTCCAGGACCCCTTTCAATTGCTCAGCCCGCACGTGATGAAGTCTGAGCAAGTATTCCAAAAAGTATCGTGTCAGATTGCTAACCTCACCGCAAGACAATTTGATGCCGTGCCTTTCCTTTAATTCTGCTTTTATTTCCTCTCTCTGTTTATAGCCGAGCAGCCTATTGAGACCCACATAAACCATTACGTCATAACCGACAATGCCGTTTGGCATAATGGTCCGAACGACCGATTCTGCTCTCTTGGTAAACAATGTCCCATCATCATTACGGCACCGCTCCGAACATACATGTACCGTTTCCCTAACATTAAACGTACCATGCTCGATGGTCCGTCCTTCATGCACAAACGTTTTTTGTACACGCATCGGTCCATTGCAGAGTTCACATACCCCAACCTCATCCTTAGCAGATACAACGATATCCGCTAACCCGACCACTTGTTTAAAACAACTATCATTCAAACGATGCGCCTGATGCCTTAGGTAGACCAGCGTTTTCAGCGGAATCTTGACGTTTTTTTTTCTGCTTGAATGCCATGTTCTGAAAAAATCCGGTTCACCTGATCGACAGTGACGGCCAATCCCCGAACGGCGAGGCGGGTTGCTATTTCAGATTGAGATACAATAACTTGGCCCGCCTTCAGCGCTTCCACAAGAACAGCAATGGTCGTTTCCATTGGGACCGGCCCGACAATTTGAACCCCTTCTTGTATATGTACGCGACGCGCCGCTATTTGCACTTTTCCTTTATCCGGATCTCCATTGGTATATAAGGAAAGCCCTTCGGATCGGTGCCGACTTATCTGCTGGGATTGAACCAGCCCATGAAGCGTGTTGTGCAACGTGTTGGGAATCCGAATCTTCAACAAATGCAACAGCTCTTTCGGTGTCATTCCGGCATTCGATAAATGCACAATTTCCACCACAGTCGCTTTTAGCGTGCCGGCCTTTGAAAAGCCGATTCCCCGATAAAACCACAAACCCCAAGAATCAAACGAAGGAATATCCTCAAGGGTGTAGTAACGACCGGCATCCGTAAAGCTTGTCAAGTATCCGATAAGTTTAAGCCTCCGGAATACACTCATCCGAGAACTTGTTTTCAGTACATGGAAGAGCTGATTGAGATCTGCGATGTATTTCTTCCTAAACCATTTATGTAAAGCCTTTTTGGAGTCTTCAGGAGATAACATGTGACCTCTGATACATTTATTTGTTTTCTGTGGCTATTTCCAAATAAATGTATCAAAATGCCAATTGCTTGTCAATCCTCCAATTCAATAAAATCAAGTGGTTACTGAAATATAAGGTTTGTTTCCCAGCGTTTGTGTGGTACAATTATGAAAAAAATATCAAAGATAATACCGTTAATTCAATGGCTTATTGAATCCAACCGTATCCTGACGCTGTAGCCCATTTTATAAAGCATAAAAATTGCCAGAAGTATCACTATCCCTCCCAGGTAAAGAACCCACCGCTTTCCGGACTCTTTTTTGCCTGTTGTTGGGGTTGATGGATTCTTTATGGGTTCTTGTTTAATTTTTTGGATATTAGATGCCATATTGTGCTGTGGTCTTATGGGGGTGGCATCTGTTGGCCTGGGAGATTGGACGGGGGCAATTTTGGAGGGTGAGGGTTTTATGCGGGAGACGGGTTGACTTTCCTCTTGATATTCTTCCGAATCAAGAAAGTTCAGCGCTTCTTCGATGTCTGAAACAATACGGTTCTCAGCCGATTGTTTTGGTATGGCCTCATTATTCTCTTTTTTTGATTCCGGTTCAGTCATGCCTATAGATTCCAACAACCATAAGGGTCTCAGAATGAAATCGCACCCTATCAAGACGTTGCTCTGAAAAATAGTTTTATCGGACAATCATGTCAATTGTTTTTATGCTTATGAGGCGAGCTCTTCTTTTATATGGGAGGCGCAATGGTTACCAGAACGCGCATTGAACCTGTCGCTCTGATGCCGTGGGGTTCGCTGATGTCGGAGATCAGAATATCACCCGGTTTGGCAGGAATGGTTTCCCCCCCCTTTGCGAGGAAGAGACCTTCTCCTTCCAGCACGACGATGCTCAATTGCCCCTCGATGTCATGGGAGTGAATGGGAAGCTCCTGACCGGCCTTGAAATTGAAATTCAGAATTTTGAAGTAAGGCGAGTCGTTCACCAGCAGCCGGCTCATGTGAAGGTCATTGAAATCGTTTTCCTTAAAAATTTCGACTTTTTTCATCATGGTGTTTCTCCTTTGGCTGTTAGCTGTTAGCCTGTTAGCTTAGAGACTAACAGCTAACCGCTAATAGCTAACAGCTTTTTCTGGGCTATTTCCCCGCCATCATGGCTTCAATATCCGCTGCCACTTCACCGGTGGGTTTGATATCGAAATTCTCCACCAGAACTTTCAGGACGGTGGGGGATACGAAGGCGGGAAGGGTCGGCCCCAGCCGGATGCCCTTGACGCCGAGGAAGAGCAGGGCCAGGAGAACGGCGACGGCCTTCTGTTCATACCAGCCGATGTCAAAAGAAATGGGCAGGTCATTGATGCTGTCAAGCCCGAACACTTCTTTCAATTTGAGGGCAATGACGGCCAGGGAATAGCAGTCGTTGCACTGCCCCGCATCCAGAACCCGTGGAATTCCTCCGATATCGCCCAGATCCAGCTTGTTGTAACGATATTTGGCGCAACCCGCCGTCAGAATGACGGCATCTTTTGGCAGCTGTTCGGCCACTTCTGTGAAATATTTACGGGATTTATGGCGGCCGTCGCAGCCGGCCATGACGATAAACCGCTTGATGGCCCCGCTTTTTACGGCATCCACCACCTTGTCCGCCAATGCCAGGACCTGGTTGCGGGCAAAGCCGCCCACAATCTTCCCGGTCTCAATTTCAATGGGTGAGGGGCAGGTTTTGGCCAGATTGATCATTTCGGAAAAGTCCTTTGTACCTCCTTGAGCCCGGTCCGGTATATGTTTTGCCCCTGGATAACCGGTCATGCCGGTGGTAAATATGCGGTTCAGATAGGTGTTATCCTTTTTAATGGGAATAATGCAGTTGGTGGTCATGAGGATGGGACCGTTGAAGGATTCAAATTCATCGTTCTGGCGCCACCAGGAGCTGCCGTAGTTCCCCACGAAATGGTCATATTTCTTGAACTCGGGATAATAGTTGGCCGGCAGCATTTCGCCGTGGGTGTACACGTCCACGCCGGTCCCTTTGGTTTGTTTTAACAGTTCCGCCATGTCTTTCAGGTCATGGCCGCTGATCAAAATGCCCGGGTTTTTGCTCACCCCGATGTTTACCACCGTGATTTCGGGATGACCGTAGGTGCTGGTATTGGCTTCGTCCAGAAGGGCCATGGTATTGACTGCCGTCTCGCCGCATTTGAGAACGAGACCTACCATTTCGTCAACGGTAAGGTCCTTGGTGGTGGAGGCCAGGGCTTCCATCATGAATTGATAGATGTCATCTTTTTCGTACCCTAGAATCGCGGCGTGGTCTGCGTACGCCGCTACACCCTTGAGTCCGATGATTAATAGTTCGCGCAGAGACCGGACATCTTCATTTTCAGTGGCCTGAATGCCCACTTTTTTGGCTTTCGTTTGAAATGTGGACGCCTTTTGTGAAGACCAGGTTGCGGCATCAGGCAAAGGCTCTGAAAAGGCTTTTCCATTTTTCTCCTGGTAGGCGGCCAGAAATTTGCGCTTAATATCTTCCCTGACCTTTAGCCCCTCTTTGATTCGGGAAACAAACCAATCATCAACCCAGTTGACATTGGTAATGGTGGAAAAAAGGCTCTCCGAAACAGATTTCCCGGTGTTTCGATCCAGGACCCCCAATTCAGCGGCCTTTTCTCCATAGATGCCGATACCTTTCAATACATGGATGAGGAGGTCCTGCAGATTGGCGGTTTCCTCCGGTTTCCCACACATCCCCTTGATGGTACATCCCTGATTTTTTGCGGTTTCCTGACATTGAAAACAAAACATGGCGTTTCTCCTTTCAAGTTGGTTTAAAATTTGTGAAGGTTTATATGCCAATGGATCAGTTTGTTCTTTCTTTGTTTTCACTATGTACCACAGCCGCAAACATTGCCTTGACCTAAGTCAAGAAAACCGATTTTTTTTGATCTTTTCAATTTAATGTGCCCATTTGTTTCTTTGAAGACATTTGAGGGCTTCCGCAACCGTTTCTCCAACGAGGCGCGTTACACATCGGTTCTCAATATAGGTTGTATAGGCGGCATTATCTTTCATCAGAGGCAAAAGGAGTTCCCGGTCTTTTTTTGACCCCATCAATCCCACGATTTGCGCCGCAAGCCCCCTGACGGTCGAATCCTCCGATTTGAGGTACGGGATAAGATGGGGGGTTACATCCTTTACAAGCTCGGGGCTTTTTTCCGAAAGCCTTGCGATTCCCCAGAGAAGCCCCCGCTGCAACATGGGCAGTTCCAGGTAGTTGCCGTCTTTCATGGCATAGGAGAGCAAGATTGGGGCGTATTCCCCGGCAAGTCCTTCATGGTGGGCCAGGATTTCCCCCATGGCTTCCGGGGCGCCCCAACCAATGCCCCCGGATTCATCGTTCAGATTCCACATGAGACGGCGCAATACGATCCTGGCTTGCTCCATGTTTTCGCCGGCCAGATCTTGAACAAGGGACCCCATGGCCGTAACGGCGCGCCACTTGATGATTTCATGCTGACTGTAAAGGAAGGAAAAAAGAGCGTTGATGACTTTTTGGGAGGGCATGCGTCTCAATTCCGCCAGCCCAAGGTTAACATCGCTTTTCGCGAGAATTTCAAGAATCTTTTGTTTGCGAATGCGTCCTTTCAAGGATATTTCTCCCGTGATGAGTTTCTGTGGGAAAATTGCCGCTTTTTTTATGGTTGTTTTGTATTGGGGGTTAAGGAGTATGGTATCTAAAAAAATAGGAACTTCAGCCCCCACAACAGGACTTGAATCGGGGTCTATTGTGAGGGCTTGGATTATGATGAAATATCAGAAGATTTTCTAAGCGCCGCCTTCAAGGGTACATTGGGTAAAGTCTATTTTTTTCCCGCATCCGGAGCAGGTATGCTCTTTGTCAAACTCGTCTGAAAAAATTTCTTTTTCCTGTCCACAGTTTGGGCACTTACACGTAAACGCCTTTAAGTTTTTAGCCTGTTCGAAACCTGGGCAATGCTGCGGTGTTGACATAATCGGCTCCTTCCATTCTAGTATTTTACTTGAATAATCGATATCTTCCGTGCTATTTTTTAAAAAAACGCATTTAAGCCTTCCAAAGGCCATGAAGGGTGCAATATTCTCTTGCGGTGACTTGATCCGCCGATACGTTGAAAGTGGCTTCGGGTGCTTGTCCAGGTTTTAAAAACTGTCGATAAACAGCGCCGTCGGCAATGATTTCGATCCATTCAATGTGGTGCTTTTCCTCCATGGGGTGGGCTACTTCTCCGACCTTTACGGTGATGCCGTCGGCTGACTTATTAATGACCGGCACATGTTTTTCCTTGGCCGCATCAACGGTATTTTCTTTAAAGAGTTTCATGGGTTGACCGCAGCAGACCAGTTCTCCCTTGCCGCCGTGCAGAACCTCAACAATATTTCCGCACACCTCGCATTTATAGATTTCCAATTTTTCAGCCATTTAATCCTCCCTATTGTTGTGGTTATGATTAAAGCTTCGCAAAACCTTTTTATAATGCTCAACGCTATTCTACACCTATGATACAGGAAGGTGCAACCATTTTAAAAAAAGCACACGACAAATCCTAATAATTTTCTCCCAACAGTTCAAAATGGGCTTGGGGGTGGGCGCATGCGGGACAAGTTTCCGGGGCTTCCTTTCCCGTATAAAGAAAACCGCAGTTTCTGCATCGCCATACTTCTTCGGTGTCCCGTTTAAAAACGCGATTGGCTTCGATGTTCGCGGCCAGATCGTTATAGCGCTTTTCATGTTGTTTTTCGGCGACCGCGATGGCCATAAAAACATCGGCAATGACCGCAAATCCCTCATCTCGGGCAATGACGGCGAATTCCGGATACATTTCAGTATGTTCGTGATGTTCTCCGGCAGCGGATGCCTTGAGGTTTTCAAGGGTGCCGGCGATAACGCCGGCAGGAAACGCGGCGGAAATTTCTACCTCTCCCCCCTGAAGGAATTTAAAGAGCCGTTTGGCATGCTCTTTTTCCTGGTTTGCGGTTTCTTCAAAAATAGATGAGATCTGGATAAAACCTTCTTTTTTGGCTTTGCTCGCAAAATAGGTGTAACGGTTTCTTGCCTGTGATTCGCCGGCAAATGCCGTCAGTAAATTTTTTTCCGTCTTTGTCCCTTTCAGGTCCATGAATGGATGTCTCCTCTGATTCAAGAATTACAAGATTAAGCGTCCCGGGTTGATCCGGGACCAGCCAGGGGTTTGAACATTTTTTTCCCGGCCCCGCAAACAGGACATTTCCAGTCTTCGGGAAGATCCTCAAAATGGGTTCCCTTGGGGATCTTGCCTTTTCGGTCCCCTCTGTCAGGATCAAAAATGTAACCACAGTTGGTGGTTTGGCACTGCCACATTTCTTCCGGTTCTGCCATTGTGATGCCTCCTTATTGGTTTGCTAAAGCATAATAACATCTTTTGGGCGAAATAACATTACCATCTTTTTTCAGTTTGCTGATGACCTTTGATACATCCTTGCTTTCTTCACCAATCATGTTTGCCACTTCTCCAGGTTTAACTGGTTTCCCGGCCTTTTTCATGGCTTCAAGAATTTCTTTCTCCATATGATTGCTCCTTTTAAAATCTGGAATTATGCCGCATTCAATTCTTTTTTCAGCCAGTCCCGTAACTCACCATCAACCGCATAAACCCCTTTGAGAATGGGAATGTCATACTGACGTTCATTTTTTAGAAATTCAGGAATCGCGAACTTTGCAAGTTCCTCCGCGCCTTCATAATCTCTTTTGATGAAATAGATCACAGGCGTGTCCCATGTATTCAAAACAAAATAATGGGATTGATCATCCTTTGATCTTACCATTTCGTATCCTCTGCTCCAGTTATTGCCCCATTCAAGATACAGTCTTACGGCCTCTTCAGGGGTCATACTCCAATCGATAGACTCGATAAGGAGTCCGTTTTTCTTGAGTTCCTCTAATCCCATCATGGTTCTTTACCCCCTTTCAGTGGTAAAATTCGAAACTTGATTTATTTAAATACCCTTCTCAATCAGCTTCTATATCCCACCAGCCTTTTCGGATATGGACATCCTTCTCTGCTTCGGCGAATTTCCTGATCTTAAAAGCAGCATCCCTTAGAATGCCATATAGTACGCCGCAACCATTGTCTTCACGCACCATATCTCCTTCATCGGCAATCTTCAGCATCGTTTTTGAGATAGCGATGGTATTCTTAATACTTTCGTTACACGGCCTCATTCTTACACCCTCCGAAGGAAATAATTACAAATTCTACGAGCAGGTTTTGTGCCAAAAATTATTGGCTCATCGCGGATTAACGTGAAAATCGCTACTGACTTCGCTTTTGCACTCGTTCCCATGCTCTGCGTGGGAACGGTTTTCGGACGCTCTGCGTCCCGGTTTGGACCCCTAAGAAATGGGCCTGTAGCGGTTCAAAAGACGAATTGTCGGACGCGGGAGCGTCCAAGGTGTTTCCACGCAGAGCATGGGAACCAGCCCGAGGGAACAACAAAATTCTCTTTTTCACGTTAATCCGCGAAGACCCCAGGTTTTTAGGAAACAAGGCATTATGATACAATCGTGTTTCAAGAAAGCCTAAGTTAGATAAGCATGGGATATGGGTTCGTTTTTGATATGGTTGTGTAGGAAGTGACCTCTTATGGAAAATATTTGGAAGAGGGAAGTGATCGATCTTATTTTATGAAAGTTAGTGGTTTTCAAATAAAAGGTATAGATTCATGCAGGTTATGATTAAAAATCGTCCAAAAAGAGTGGGCTTGCCGGTTGTCTCGCATTGGCTTGTGATACAAAAGTGTTTTATGATACAAAGAAGATCTGGATATCTCCGGTCTTTTGGCAGGTGGTGCTTTGTGCGCTTCTGTGGGGTCTTTCGGGCGGTGCCGTCTATGGTATAGCTGCCTGGCGGTTTGTAAGGGCGCGCACGGATCGTCATCTCGTTATTCTTTTGGTTCTTGTCCTTGCTTTGCCCGCATGCTGCCTTGGCGTCACCGGCTGGCGTTATTTCGGAAACGGCTGGCTGGATAAAGGTGCGTCCGGTAAAATTGACGCCGTGGTCTGGGAGACCTTGAACAAGGGCAGGGGAGGGCGAAAAATCGTATTCATGCTGGACGGAAAACCTTCGGCTGAATTCTCCCGGCCAAGGGGGGATTATTCCCGCGGATTGCCGGTACAACTGGCCGTTTATCCGGGTTATTATGGAATTCCCTGGGTTGATGGATGGCAGGTGCGCGACAGATGAATCCGTGCAATGAGCGCCACTTTTCGCTTATCTCAGATACCCTCTGTCATACCCTTGAAAAGTCTTGACATCTCCTTCAATTGCACAACGTGACGACAACAAGCCTTTAATCCGGTTCAGGGAAGAACTTGAAAAGATTCTTCTGATTCAGCCGGTTCCATTGGTTGTAAAAGACGCCGCTGCATCCGAATCGCGCAAGCTATCGGAACATGGAAAAAATTTTGCCCAGTGGTACCGCCATCTCTTACAGGAACAACCCTCTATTGGTTATGGGGCAAAACAACTCCTGGAAGACGTTCTCCCAGGTTTCGAACAGTTGAGCCTCAGAGAAATCGGCGAATCTCGAAAATTGACGGCGACATTTCGCATCGGGGGCAAAGACCGCAACTTCGACTTCATGAATATGTCCGACGGTCAACGTCAATTGATCGTTCTCTATACGGTTTTGGAAGCGTTGCGCGCTGGAACCTTTTCGACAGTGCTATTTGATGAGCCGGACAACTTCGTTTCAATTCGAGCAATCCAACCCTGGCTTGAAAGCCTTAACGACATATGCGATGAACAAGACAAACAGGCTCCGATCATATCTCATCATCCTGAAATTGTAAACAAGATGGCAAGAGGCGAGGAGCTGTGGTTTTCCAGACAGGCGGGGGCGCATGTTGTCGTAAATCCTTTCCCCAAAGTAGCCGATTTGCCGACGGCGGAAGTTATGGCGAGGGGGTGGGAAAATGAGTAAAGCATCCCAGAAACAATACTGAGCCAATAGCCTACATCATACCCAAATGGCATATTGAGACTTGGATAGCCTACCTGCATGGCGAGAATGTTAATGAAGCGGACAAGGAAACCTACAAAAAAAAGTATGGCAAGATCTCTGTGCTAAAGGATGTACATCCCTTTATCGACAGTCTTGTAGATTATTGCAGAGAGAATATACAACTCGAATTGCCCCCGAATTCACTGGTCGTGGCCTGTGAAGAATTCAATCGAATACGCAGTGCATTATAGGGGGAAACCTACTTACGGCGAGTAGTTCATTTTGGTGGCTTTTTATTTGACAGGCCCTTATAATGGGCGATCCCATTCGCATATGGGAGCAAAAGAGGACGTACGATATAGTAAAAAATCGCCGAACCACCGCCCTGCCCGGTATTTTTTAATATATCAAAATTAAAAAAGGAGATTAGGATGCTAGAGAAAGCTGCTGTTGTTTATTGCTCGCCCGGAGGCTCAACCCGCCATGTGGCTCAGGTCATTGAGAAAGAACTGGAAGATCTTGGTGTGAGTGTTTTATCTGCTGACCTGGGAAAAGGTGATGACGGTTCTTCGGTTATCAACGAGGTTAAAAACGGAAAAGTTTGTCTGTTTGTCGGCTCTCCGGTATATTCGAATCGTCCGGTTTTGCCTATCATGCGGTTTATTTCAGACCTGCCTGAAAATGCGGATATCCGTGCCGTTCCGTTTGTCACCTGGGGCGGGGCCGGCAGTGGCATTGCTCTTCACGACATGGGAAAAGCGCTGACGGCCAAGGGTTTCTCTCTTGTCGGAGCGGGCAAGGTACTATCGCTTCATTCAATGATGTGGCGATGTCAAAATCCTTTGGGTGAAGGCCATCCGGATGAGGAGGATGATCGGTTAATTCAGGCGTTGGTAAACGGGGTGTTGAAAAAGATGGGGGCTGGATCCTCCGAAGTTATGTCCCTGTCAGACCTGGCGTATCAGCCTGAAAAAGTTCATGCCGAGATGGAAAAAGTGACTTTTGCGAAAGCCAAAGAACACATGCCGAAGAAGGAGATAAACGAGGAACTGTGTACGGAGTGCGGGGTATGTGCTGAAATTTGTCCGGTTCAGGCCATTACGCTTTCGCCTTATCCAAAATTCGGTGAAAATTGTATTTGCTGTTTTCAATGTGTACGGGATTGTCCTGAAGAGGCAATCATAGCTGATCTTTCCCCGGTGGAAGAACTTATCAGAGGCAAGGCAAAGCGGTTTGACGAACGCCCGTTTACAAAGATATTCCTTTGAAAAACGGAGAATATGGGAACGTTCGTTTATGACCCTTGGTGGGGTTATGGTTCCTGGCCTGCTCCCCCGTAATAACGGCGAGGAGCGGGTTTGGGGGAAGGAATTTCATTCCTGATCCCCTGATGAACTGTAGATAAAGACTCATGAGAAATGTAACCGCAAAGGTGGCCGCATAACTGATCAAGGTTGCCGGACTGGAAAAGGCAAACAGGCGGTTGTTGAGGAAAAGGCTTATTTTAAAAACGGGTTGGGTTGTATGACGTTCGAAAAAATAGGGAGGAATTTTATGTGTGGGCTTTCAAAAAACAAGCGCGTGTTGGGTTTTGTATTGTTGTTTGCTGCTGTGCTGTTGATTTACTCATGTAGTGGATCTGATTCCAGTTCCTCTTCAAAACAGGCCAGGGTGCTATTTGCGGTGAACGAGGTCCGAGGAAGTCTGGCCGCTAATTTGGGGAATAAAGTTCCTTCCCTCAATCTGATTATTCAAACTGTGAATGAAACCATTTTTGTTTCTGCTTCGGATATCCCAGCTCAGGCAATCACAGAAGATACGTATTTTCGTTTCGCAAGCAATACCAAGAACTTCACAGGCGCAGCCATATTGAAGATGCATCAGGATGGATGGTTGGACATAAAAGATCGCGTTGTTGAAATAATACCCGGCACTAACCTTTCCTATGTCCCCGATACGTCAAATTGGGATGTCCCTTTCAAGGAAGACATCACAATCGAACAGCTGTTGCAACACAGCGCCGGCGTTTACGATGTAGACAATAATGTTGTGCCCGGATGTGACGGCATGACTTACCAGACATCATAGTAAATGACGTTTTTTCTCAATTCAAATTGTGCATTTAGTTCAACAGCGGCCTTGATCATTGTTTCGGCCATTAGGGCGAAAGATTTTTCGCCCCTACATGTGGTCGAAACACGATACCCTGCGTAGGATGGCTGAAACGATGAGCAAGGCTTTAACAGCAATAACCCACTTGAGGGATTGAGGAGATGCGAAAATAAAGGTCGAACTCCATGCGACCTCTCAATTTGGGCGACATAGTGTTTATCAGATGGCAAAATCTTGTTGCTGCCTTCCGATGCTTTTTGTCCTCTATCCAATCTAAAAGCACAACAAGTGTTTTCCCGACTAATTTCACATAACCAGGGAGTTTTGTGACCTTTGTCAGGATCTGTTTCACATCCCGCGGATCATCATAACATGAACGGAACAGGCCAACCAGATGCTCGCGTGAGTGAAAGGCAATCATTTGTATCAGGTCGTAGAGCTTCTTTTTCTCCAGATCTGCCTTGTTCATTGGTCTGCCTTTCAGCACTTCAATTATCGATACTTTGTCAGGCATTTCTTTTAAGGCTGCCTGAAAACCGTCAAGCTCTTTGTCGTATTTCTCTATCTCTTCCTGGAGCGTGTTTAGCTTTTTTTTAAGACGAAGATCTTTTCGTGCTTCTATTTTGGACTCTGTTTGTTGTTTTGCAAGCGCCAATTGCCCCATCTTTTGTTTAATTCCCTTGATCGTTTTTTTGATTGTTTTTACCTCAGGATTATCTACAAGAGGCTGTTCTTCAAGTTCTTTAAGATCATAACCGGGATGATAATTGAAGTTGTACAGGGACATCATCTCTTTGAAAAAGTTTTCAGACTCTCCCCATCGTGAAAGCATATATGCGGCAATATCAGGAGCAGGCTTTTGATGATTGCTGGTATATATTGCCACAGGTCTATCCTTGTCCAATTCCTTGAAAACAACCATACGTACTTCTGTCGAAGTTGCCTCTGTTCGGCCTTCTTTGGCAGCTGTAGAAATCGATTCACGAATCAGTTTTGTTTTCTCGGCAATGAGATATCTTTTCCCATTAAACATCAAGCAGCTCGTATATTCCAAGTCTTTCAATTCATCTTTTTTCACATACCTGGCCCACGTAATAAAGTCAGCCCTTTTCGATAATTGACTGAAAAAGTGAACACCATAACCACCGCGATCAAAAACCACAATGGGGCGGTCGACACCCAGGCTGATTATCTTGTCGGCCGCTCTTATGATGATCGGCCTGAAATCGATATCACACCCTTCGGTAATTGAAAAGAAAGGCTTCCCGTCAAGGTCGCTGACAACATAAATCTCGTTTCCTTTCATGACAATTCGTCTCACGGTATGGTAGCCTTTGGATAGAACTTTCAGTCCATAATAGGGAAGGAAGTGCCCATCGATAAAAAACACCTCTGGGTTGATGAACCCCAACGATAGAAACAGGTTTGCGAAATAATCTATCAGGCTCTCTGAGGGCTTGAACTCGGCCATCTGTTTTAAACGCAACCGAATAGTGGTCTCATCGGGGGAACTGGTTCGTCCCAGCAAAAGCCCCATGTCCCTACTGTTGACCAGCTTATGGGATTCGATAGATGGCAACCCGATGTTCAACCCGAAAAGGACAGTTTCCATCACTTCATAATTATCATACATATTATTGGAATAAGAAGGCAAATCAAAGGCATTTGGGAAGTTGATATAATCTAAAAACAGATGGTGAAGAAGCATGCCGGCAAAGACATTGCGTTGTCCCTGTTGAAGATAATCCAGGAATACTTTATCTGTATCGGTTTGTGGCTTGGGTGTATCCTCATCAGCAAATTCATCTACCTTCTTTTTGAACTCAGAATCAGCCTCAAAGTTGAAAGAAAGCTGTCGCTCGTCGTGTTGCTTCAAATCAATACTATCCGCAATTTTAGCCAGTTGCTCCAAGTCATGCTTTGTAGGCTTTTCAGTTTCTGCATCTTGGTCCGCGGTTCTGATACGAGCTACAGCACTTCTCGAAATAGTCGTTTCAGTTTGCTTTTCCGCGGCATTTGCAATCTGCTGGTCAGTCCAGTCAGGATTCTCGCGGATAAGTTTTTTGATGGTTTTGCGAATGCTGCCAATATATTTCCAGGGAGCCTTGGGACCACGGTTGTCCTCAAATATGGCCTCAACACCTAAAAGTCTTTTGGTGCGAAGCAGTTTGCCAACCGTATTGCGGTGAAACCCACAGATTTTACCGGCAACCCGGTTTTTACAATAACCAAGCTCGACAAGTTGTACGGCAGCGAGTCTCCTATCATTTATCTTCCCAGGATCGAAACTGACGACAGGACGATACTCATGATAAACCGTAACAGTGATTTTTTCCTTCCAATCCCGCTCGGTCCATATGGATAGGTCGCTAATTTTTTCTGTTTTGACAATC
This sequence comes from Desulfatiglandales bacterium, assembly GCA_963662465.1. GTDB lineage: Bacteria > Desulfobacterota > DSM-4660 > Desulfatiglandales > Desulfatiglandaceae > NaphS2. Next base: position 3,568,285 of record OY759599.1, on the reverse strand, counting down.
ATGGTCTGAAGATAATTTTTCAGTTTTCATTTGTCAATAAAAAAAATATTTTGCCCCACCTAATATTTTCAGCTAGTTACGCTGCACTAAAATCTGAAATGCACACGAAATTATGAGAAGCTCCAGTATAACGATTTCAAACAGTTAAGTTGCGTAAAGGTCATTTACCAGGAACTCTGGACTTACACTGAATACGTAACTTTAAATGATCCCAATCACCAGTTTACCGCGGATGAATTGGTAGGGCAGGCAGCCATAAATCAGCTTTCTTATTTTTTTCCAGGGGAAGGTTATCATTACAGTAACACGGGATATTCCATGCTGGGTGAAATCATAGCCAGGGTCTATTCTTTTCGATCTGACAGCCCAAAGACCTACACCGACTATCTGAATGAAAATATAACAGGCGGAACCTCTCCGGTGCCCCTGGATATGGGTTTTCCCTATCTTGCCACAGACCAGATTATGCCGGAGCCGTATGTGTGCGGAACCATTTACGCGGGAAGCGAAACAGGGGTAGTTTGCGAAGCGAATATGAGTGCACAGGTGGCTGAAGGCAACGGTTATGGCACAATGAGTCAAGTGAACCGGTATATCCGCAGTCTAATGTGTGGGGAAAATGTCCTTCAGGAAGAGACCGTTCATCTAATGCAGCACGATGTTTCCGAAAGCAACCCTTCATATGCCCTGGGTTGCGAATATCGTGAGAATCTGGGTTATGGTCACAATGGCGCCAGGGTGGGAAACCTTTCCTTGATGGCATACAATCCAGATAACGAGGTCTCAGTGGTTGTCTATTTGCCCCTCTGGGATCTGAGCAACGGAATGAAATCATTTAAGCTGTGTTACGATTCTATTTATGATGCGGCATATGCGGCGTTGGAAACACTGGGATATCCCGGCAAACCGAAATAGAGCTTTCGAGATGTTTTATATGCAGAATATCCATTGTATTTGCTTGTCCCAAATGCAAACTGAATTATTATGACCAATGCCGTTATGAAAAGGATACTGATGGACAGTCGTTCCAGTTTTGTTTGCGCTGCAATCGTAAAATGAAAAAAGTAATGTAAAAGAGAGGTATTATGGCGAAGGCGGAACGAAAGCACTTTGGTCAATTGGCTCCTGAATATAGTTTTTCCCTTAACCCCTATCCGGATTTAAAATTCTCAAAATGCCCGATTTGTGAGAGCAAAACAGGCCAGAGGAAGCTCCCGCTACTCATTCATGTCGATCCTATGAATTTAATATCCCTTAATTATACCAACCGGTATTGTTCTCATTGTGATCTACTTATCGGGCACAAACATGAAATTGAGCATCACTTGACTCTATTATTTTCCCAACGGATGCCTCAAGATGTTGGCAACAATTACTTGATAATCGGCACAGTCGAAAAAAAGGCATGGCGAACCGGGCTTAAACAGGCACAATCCGTTGATGAAATAAGGCAGAATCTTCACGATTTCAAGAATTATGAAGAGCTACGGATGACTATGGGCGGTTGGTTTCACAAAGATCAAGCCCCCCCTGTTATGACGCCCCCATTATCCACTGAATGGAAAAAATAGTTGACGTCAGTCAACCCCTGATAGAAACCTGAAGGATAGGCCGAGGTGAAGCCGTTGAAGCGGCAGGGCCATGTTATGTAGGTGTTGCTATGATGGACAGAAGCGTCACCACCACGATTGATGAAATCCTCTGTAACGGATGCGGCCGCTGTGTGGCGGTTTGCCCATCCGACACCATCACCATGAAAGGAAAAAAGGCATGGGTCACGGGCGCCCTGTCTCTTAATTGCGGCCATTGCCAGGCCGTATGCCCCACCAGTGCGGTGCGGGTGGGGGCACTTGATCCGGATTTATCCACTTTCAAGACTTTTGAAGGAAAGTCAGCGTGGTTGCCCTTCGGAAAAGGAAACATCCGGGAACTGGTCAATCTCATGCAATCGAGACGTTCCTGCAGAAACTATCGAACGAACCCGGTTCCAAGGGATATCCTGGAGGACCTGGTGAAAATCGGGATTTCAGCCCCCTCGGGCACCAACTCCCAACAGTGGACTTTCACCATCCTTCCTGATCGACCCGCGGTGCTGCATTTGGTCAGGAGAGTCGGCGATTTTTTCAGGAAACTGAACCGAACCGCTGATAATATCTGTCTCAGGAAAGCGTTGCGGCTATTGGGCAAGCCAGCGCTTGAAAACTATTTTCAGAACTACTATGAAACCATCCGCGAAGGTCTTGAAACATGGGAAAATGGCGGCAAGGACCTGCTTTTTCACGGCGCCCCGGCGGCCATTGTGGTGGGTTCCGGAAAAGATGCCTCCTGCCCAGCCGAAGATGCTCTTCTGGCCACCCAGAACATCCTCCTTTCCGCCCATGTTATGGGTCTTGGCGCCTGTCTCATCGGATTTGCCGTTGAGGCCATGAAACGAGACCGGCGGATTCCTGAAGGAATCGGTATGTCCCATGGTGAGACACCCTATGCGGTTATCGCACTGGGATATCCCAATGAAAAATACCAGCGGATCAGCGGTAGAAAGCGTGCCCTGGTTCGGTACTTTTCTCCATAGCCGCCGCTGTCTACCCTGATGGTTGTTTATTTCATGGGCTGGATTCCGGCGAATCCTTAATGGGCCACCCGCCCCCAAGGGCTTTGTAGAGACGGATCAGGTTAAGCACCACGCCGGCCTGGCTGGCGATCAGCTGAACCTGCTGGTTGAATAGGGTTTTTTGGGTCACCAGGACGTTGTTGAAATCGGTTAGCCCTGTTTCATACTGCACAATGACCAGATCCACGGCTTCACGGGTTGCTGTAACTGCCGCAAGCAGCCAGTTGCGCCGAATCTTCTCCTGAGCGTGGGCCACAATGGCATTTCTTACTTCCTCTATTGCCGTGAGTACCGTGTTTTCATATTTGAACAGATCCTGTTGAGCAATTTCCTTTTGAAGGGCGATGTTACTGCGGGTTTTGCCGCCACTGAAAAAATTCCATTTGATAGGCGTTTTAACCCCCCACGCCAGAATTGAGCCGTCTCCCAGGTCTGAAAAGTTTCCGGTTTCCATGCCGAAAAACCCTGAAATGGCAAATCGGGGATAGAGGTCCGCCGTGGCGGCGCCAATCAACGCGGTCTGAGCTGCCAGCCGTTTTTCCGCTATTCGAATATCCGGTCTTTGGCGCAGGAGGTCTGCCGGGACGCCGACGCTGATGTCCGTTCTTGGAAAGGGGATACGTTCGGGTTTTTTCATCTTGTGCTGAAGGCCGCCGGCATCCTTGCCTATTAGAACAGCCAGTCTGTTGATGGCTGCATTGAGCTGGATGGTCAGGGGGGGGATGGCCGCTTCCGTATTGGCCAAATTGCTCATGGCCTGGGAGGTATCCAGCCTGGAGGCGATGCCGCTGTCGTAACGGGCCCGGGTTAACTCCAGCATTTTGCGTTGAATGGCGGCATTGGTTACGGCGCATTCAATTTGACGTTGACAGGAGCGTATCTCCACATAGGCCAGGGCCACATCGGCAAAAAGCGTTACCAGAACGTCCCGATAGTCTTCGATAGAGGCTTCATACTGGGCGCCCGCGGCTTCGATCTGACGTCGTATTCTGCCGAACACATCAACTTCCCATAATGCGTCCACTCCCACCATAAACATATTCTGGCCGTCAAATCCGTTCGTGGGGGCCAGTTGTTTCAGTGGGCCTTTGTCGCTGTGCTTGAATCGGGAAAAGGACCCCAGGGCATTGGCATCTGGCAGTTCCTGGCCGGAGGCAATACCCAGACGGGCGCGCGATGCGGCAATGCCGGATAGGGCAATTTTCAGATTCAGGTTGGATTGGCGAGCCTGCTCGATGAGATCGTTTAGTAGCGGGTCTTCAAAAATGGTCCACCAGGTTTGAAGAGAGGCGCCGGACTGTTTCGACATCTCTTCCGTCACCTTTTCATGCCATGCATCCGGGGTTTTGATTTCCGGCTTCCGGTAGTTGGGCCCGACAGGCGCGCAGCTCGATGAAAAGGCGATGGCTATCAAAAATGTGATAATTGGAATGGTCGTCCTTGCCCTGAACATTGCCGTTTTACCCTTCTTGCGCCGAAAATCAATTCATGATGATTTAAAATGGGTTGAAAAGATATTTAAGATAACTTTCCGAGTGGATTTCAATCTGTCGCAGCAACACCAGAAAGTCGGGGGCCTCATGGGTGAATACCGCCACCAGTCCGCTGGCCCCGAACCGGACCGGATAGTCCGGATGATTTTCCGTCAAATGAAGCCGCACCATAAAATCAAAGCCGCCGCTAACAGTGCCTTCCCTGGGAATCCGTCCACTGGGAACGCCCTGAGCGTTGCCATTGGCCCAGATGACGCTGACCACTTTTGCGGGAAAAACCTTCCCGGGATACATATCAAAGGCAATTTCCGCATGATCTCCCACGCTAACTCTCTGAATGCCCCGCTGGTCCAATTTGGCCGCAATCCAGTACTGCTCGCTGTTGATAAAGGTCATCACCGGGCTTTTGATGCGGATGAAGGCGCCTGGATAGAGTTGCAGGTTGGAAACATACCCGTCCGATGGGGCGCGTATGATGGAATTTTTCAGGTTGTATTTTGCGGTGGCCAGTTTGGCCAGGACTTCCGCGATGCCAGTGTGTTGGTCTCCGACTTCCGAGTCAAAGGCCAGTTGCGCCTCTTGCAGGGTCGCCTTGTTTGCCTGGAGTTGCGCCCTGAGTGCCGCCACCCGTTGTTCAATTTCTTCAAGGTGGATTCTGGATACGGCTTGTTTTTCCGCCGCCCTTGAAATCATCTCGTGCTTTGCAAGTGCCCCCTTCAGATTCGCCCGGGTGCGTGCCCCATTCGCCCTGGCCTCCACAATCTGCTGACCCAGCTGCTGAACGGTAGTTCCGGCGGATGCCAGAAGCGCCTCATATTCATCGACCCTGTTCTGCCAGGGCTCCGGGTCCATCTGAAAGAGCGGGTCGCCTTTTTTAATGGGGGTATTGGAGGTAATAAAAACTTCCTTGACCCGGCCTCCGTATTCGGGCGCCATCTGTACCACATAGGATTGAACGAAGGCCTCCTTGCTGTAGGGGGTAAATTGACCCAGCATGAGTATTTCCGTCAATAGAGCCCCCACCCAGAGTCCGAAAACAATAAATTTCCAGAACAGGTTGAACTTCATCAATTTGAAATCGAAGAATATCAGGCGGACAAGAAAAAAATAGGCGATTGTGATCAGAAGTTCCATAAAGATTCGGTCAAATCAAGTCGTTTTGTTTTCAGTCGGCGCTGCGTTATTTTCAGTTGCGTCAACCGGAGGCTTATCGGTATTTTTTAAAGGTTCTGTCGAATGTTCGTTATCGGTTTTAGGGTACATGACGCCGATGACGGCGCCGGAGTAGGCCCAAACCAGCGCCAGCATCCACAGGGGGAATATGATCAGGCCCAAAAGGGACGTGACTTCAATGGCCTGGGTCTGGGGATGGTTTCGTGCTTTGGCGATTTTTCCGGGGTAGGTATGGATTTTTACGATGCCAAGAATGATCGTAATCACCGAAAAAAAGATCAGAAAAAGAGAAATATAGTCCAGTTTTGTCATAATTGCTGAATCGTTTGATATCAAAGAGGCGTTTTTTTTATTTCCGCGAAGTTTATGCTATCATTTGAAACAAGGCAATAGAAGTTTTAGAAATAGTTGCTGCTGATGGTCGATTTTAACCATTATGGTGATTCTTTGGGAAGCGGTTATTCCCGGCGTGGGTAAAAATGTGGAGATTACGCTTGACATGGAAGGTCCACAGCCATTAGTGCCTTGTTTTCTGAAAACCTGTTGCAAAAAAAAGAAATTCATTGACAGGAAAACTTAAAACTTAAAACTTAAAACTGCGGCTTGCCGCGTTAGCAGATGGTTTCCGACAAAATTCATGGGAGCTTTATGGACCGGGCGAATGTCAAAATCTTTGCGACCCTTTTTATCGCCATCTTCGTGACCGCGATGGGGGCGGGGTTTGTGGCGCCGTTGCTGCCGATTTATGCCCATGAACTGGGGGCCGGCGGTTTTGAGATCGGTTTGATTTTCGGGGCTTTTTCGCTCACCAGGACCCTTTTTGTTCCCTACTTTGGAAAATTATCTGATCGGAAAGGGAAAAAACCCTTGATTACCACCGGGCTTTTCCTCTATTTTCTGGTCTCGCTTTTTTATGCCGCGTCGGAAAGTGTGACGGCCCTGATTGTGCTTCGGCTGGGCCAGGGCTTTGCATCGGCTATGGTGCTTCCTGTTGCGCAAGCCTATGTGGGGGAGATGATCCCGCCCAGACAGGAGGGCCGCCTGATGGGTCTGTTCAATATTTCCCTCTTTGGCGGGTTGAGCGCGGGCCCCGTGATGGGTGGCCTGATTAAGGACTGGTTCCATATCCAGGCGTCTTTCATGTGCATGGGGATCTTCACGTTTCTGGGTTTTGTCCTTTGCCTTGTCCTGCTTCCGGCGGAGAGGATAATAAAAACAGGTGTTTCCGACGGGGAAAGGAAACCGGTTCAATACCTGGATTTGATTAAGATGCCGTCGGTCTTTTCCATTTTTGTATTTCGCACCTGTTTTACAACCTGCATCGGCATTACCTGGAGCTTTTTGCCGTTGCTGGCTGCCACCCGCCTGGGACTTTCCAGTTCCGCCATTGGACTTGTGGTCATGGTGAATGTGCTGGTCAGCGGTTTACTTCAGGCGCCCATGGGATATGCCGCTGATCGCTTCAGCAAACGTTCTTTGACCCTTTTCGGTGGATTTCTGGCAATGGTCGCCATGCTGTGTCTGGATCATGCTGAATCTTTTGCCCAGTTGATGATGATCAATGGGATTCTGGGGTTGGCCGGCGGTGTTTCCCTGCCGGCGGTTATGGCCATCGGGGTCATTGAAGGGCGGCAACTCGGAGCAATGGGCGCCATCATGGGTCTTCTCGCCCTGGGGCACAGCGTGGGGATGCTTGCGGGCCCCTTGTTGGGGGGGATGTTGCTTGACTTTTTCAATTTCGGAACCATATTCATTTCCGGAAGCGTTGTCATGGCCATGGGTACAATCATTTTCTGGGGGCGGTATCGGGTATGAAAATTTCATCGGGTTGTTTTGAAGTGGATCTTTTTCCATCGGAAGTGGACAGTACGGACCACCCCTATGCGAGCCAGTTCAAGGATATACTGGAATCGGTGGCGGAGCAGTATCGGTGCCGGCTGATTTCTTTTGAGGTTAAGGATGGGACTGTGATGTTTTCTTTTGACAGCGATGAACTCAATGATGAGATTCTCGCGTTATTAAAACGATGACCTTACAAGTCTCCCTTGAAAACGTGGCCATTGTACTGGTGCAACCGCAGATCCCCGAAAATATCGGGGCGGCAGCCCGCGCCATGCACAACATGGGGCTAAATCGACTGGTACTGGTGGATCCCAAGAACTCTGATCCTGATCGAATGAAAAAGACGGCCACGGGAAGTTCCACCAGCGTGCTGGCGTCAATGGAGATTTACCAGAACCTGAGGGAAGCGCTTGCGCCTTTTCAGTATCTGGTGGGCACAACGGCACGTATTGGGGCCTCAAGGCCCGCCCTGGTCCGGCCCAGATCCCTTGCACAACAGTTGATCCCCATCTCCCAAAATAATCTTGTTGCCATTCTGTTCGGACCCGAGGACCGGGGGCTTTCCAACGATCAACTCCGGTTTTGCCATACCATTGCCACTGTTCCCACGGCCTTCTTCTCATCCCTCAACCTGGCCCAGGCCGTGGTCATTGTCTGTTATGAATTGCTTCTGGCCACGGCCGGCGCCCAAAAATCCGCTTCCGTTCCCCGGTTGGCCAACAGTTTTGAACTGGAGGGGATGTACGACCATCTCAGTGCCGTGCTTTCAAAGATCGGTTTTCTGGATCCCCAGAACCCCGAACACTGGATGTTGAATATTCGGCGGTTTCTTTCCAGGCTTCCGTTGCGGGCAAGAGAAGTGCGTATTATTCGAGGGGTTTGTCGCCAGATGGACTGGTACGCATCACGGATTGAGAAAGAAGATTTTCCCAATTAATGGTCTTGAAGGTTTTGTGAAGGAAATGATCGTCTTTCACTTTGTGAAAGGTTAGGCTTGTAAAGAATTCCCCGGCAACTTTTTCCACCTCCCCGAGGGGAATGACGTCATCCTCCGTGCCATGGTAGATGCACACCGGGATGGAAATCTTCTTAAGCTTTTGGGGGGCGTGGCTAATGATGTGAATGGCGGGCGCCAGGAGCGTCAGGTGTTTGACCCTGGGTTCATTGGCCATGGCGAACAGGGCGCCCATCAGTCCTCCGAAACTGGATCCGATGATATGGATGTTCGATTTTCCCGAAAGAATGCCATCGAGTTTTGAAAGCCGTTCGGGAAGCGTTCCCACAAAGGTGGGAATGATCATGTCTGGAAATTTTTCCCGGAAAAAGACGGATTTCGTCCCTTTATTGCTGCTTTCCAGTCCATGAATGAAGATTCTGTTGATCGAATCCGTTATCCGCATCCGATTTCCCTCTTTCGCTGGTTTTCCTCTATGGTTGCGCTACCTGATTTCCAGCACTTCAAATTCCTGAATGCCTCGAGGGGTTTTGATTTTGACTTCATCACCGATTTCCCTGCCGATAATCCCTTGCCCGAGGGGACTTTTAATGGAAATGCGTCCGTTTTCAGGATCCGATTCATAGTGTCCCACAAGCTGATAGGTGATTTCTTTATCGGCGCTAACGTCATACAACAGAACGGTACGGCCAAAAACCACGCGGTCCATGGGTCCCTCATTGACGTCAATGACTTCCGCCTGGCTGATGGCGGTTTCCAGTTCGATGATTTTCCCGGCGATAAACCCCTGTTTTTCCTTCGCTGCGTGATATTCGGCGTTTTCGCTGAGGTCCCCATGGGCCCGAGCCTCTTCGATCGCTTTGATGTTGTTGGGCTTTTCTGTTTTCTGCAGATGAAGCAGCTCTGCCTTGATTTTTTCCAGACCCTGTTTTGTGATCGGCATTTTTTCCATTATTTCTGACTCCGTTTCATCATAGTTTGTAAATCTCCTCAATTGACGCCATTTTTCCATTCCGAGGGATGGAAATTATCCCCCTAACCCCAGAAATGCACCCCCCTGTCGGATGATCAGCGACACCCCATAGGCCACCATCAGGTTAAAGAAAATGGAAAACCCGGCCCATTTCCAGGAACTTTCCTTGCGGATGGCTACCACCGTTGCCACGCAAGGCACGTAAAGCATAATAAAAATAATCAGCGTAAATGCCTGAAGCGGGTTCCAGGCAGGATCATTTTTCAATTTATCGGCGAGAGGAGCTGTTTCCTCTTCATTCACATCACTTAAGGAGTAGGCGGTGCCTAAGGTTGAAATAACGACTTCCTTGGCGGCGAAACCGCCCAGCAGTGCGATGTTTGTTCGGTATTCAAAGCCCAAGGGGCGTGTAATGACTTCCAGCTTCATGCCAACCCACCCCGCGATGGTTCTCTTCAAAGCCGTTTGTTGCTGCAGGGTGTTAATATAGGTCATTTTATTTTGAAATGCCAAGTATTGGACGTCCGTTTTCAGGAATTTCCTGTTTTCAGCGTGCTGCTCATCCAGAAAGGCGGCTGTGATCTTTTCCCGTTTCTGGTCAAAGGGTTGGATTTGTTCCTGGGAAAGTCTCGGGAAGGTCATCATGGCCCACAGGATAACGGAAAAAGCCAGGATGACGGTGCCGGCCTTTTTGATGTACTGCCAGGTTCTTTCCCACGTGTGGATCAGCAGCCCGCGAAGGGTGGGCGCCCGGTAGGGGGGGAGTTCCATCACAAAGGGCGTTGTGGGGCCTCTGAGAACCGTGGCTCTGAGCAATTTGGCGGCAAAAAGCGCAAATCCCCATGAGATAAGGGTCAAAATGAACAACATGCGGGCCTTGTCCTTTGTAAAGAAGGCCCCGATGAGCATGGCGTAAACCGGCAGTTTAGCGCCGCAATTCATGAACGGCACGACCAGAAGGGTGGCGATCCTTTCCTTGGGGTCCTTTAATATCCGTGTGGCCATTACCCCCGGCACGGCGCATCCGCCGGATATGCCGCCGCTTACCACCAGGGCCATTACGGAATTTCCATGAAGTCCGAACCATCGCAACACCCGGTCCAGCATGTAGGCGACCCGGGCCATATATCCGGAATCCTCCATGATGGCAATGGCAAAGAACATGAACATGATCAGGGGGACGAACCCCAATACGCCTCCGACGCCGTCAATGACGCCTGAAATAATTAAAGACTGAAGGATTCCGGGGGGAAGATAGGCTGTCGCGAGATTCTTGAGGGAATCGAAAAACAGCTCAAACCAAATAAGGGGTATTTCGCTGGCCCAGAATGTAAAGGAATAGATGCCGTAGAGAATAAACCCCATGATGATGGGGCCGAAGGCCCGGTTGGTGAGGACCTTGTCCATTTGATCGGAGAGATTGAGGCGGCTTTCAATTTTTCGTTTAACGACTTTTTTGGTAATGCCCGCGATGTAGCCGTACCGATGGTCCGCGATGATGGCTTCCGGTTCCTCCTCCAGGGTATCCATGGTGTGCTTTAAAATATTCTCGCAGATGGCGGCTATGGACTGCCCCGATTCCGGGTCTCTTTTCAACAACCCCGTAATCTGGCTGTCTCCTTCCAGGCATTTGAGGGCACGCCATCGGGAGGGATATTTTTTGTCGAAAATACTGGATTTTTCGAGGATGGATGAAATCTGATTCAGGGCCGAATCAATGTCGATGCCGTAGCTCATGGGCGCATTGATCCACTCCGGGCTTTTGGCGGCCTCTTCCACCACTTTGTCCAGGAGGTCTTGGATGCCCTTGCCCGTTCTGGCCACCATGGGAACCACCGGCACCCCGAACTGGGCGGACAGTTGTCGGTGGTCTACTTTAATGCCTCGGCTTTCGGCTACGTCCACCATGTTGAGGGCCAGTATCAGGGGAACTCCCAATTCTTTAAACTGTACGGCCAGATAAAGGTGGCGATCCAGGTTAGATGCATCAACAATATCCACCACGAGACTCGGTTTTTCGTTGATCACAAAATCCCTGGCCACAATCTCTTCCATGGAGTACGCCGTCAGGGAATAGGTTCCCGGCAGATCCACCACCTCAATTTCATGCCCTTTGTGTTTGATGGTCCCGTATTTTTTTTCGACTGTTACGCCGGGATAGTTGGCAATGTGCTGCCTGGCGCCGGTAATGGCGTTAAACACCGTTGTCTTTCCGGCATTGGGATTGCCTGAGAGGGCGATTATGATTTTTTGTTCCATCGGTTCAACGCTTTAGCTGGATTGCGTTTCCTCCACTTCTACAAGGATGCTGGCGGCTTCATTGTTTCTGAGGGTCAGGACATAGTCCCTGATTTTCACGGCCACGGGGTCTTTGAGGGGGGCGCGTCCTCGAATTTGAATGGGGGTTTCCGGCACCAGACCCATCTCCCTGATCCTTCTACCCATATCGCCGGTTGCTGAAACCCGTTTGATGATCCCTTTTTGATTGTCGAGCATCTCTCTCATTTTTATGATTTTTTTCATTGACTGTCCATTGTTGGCACTCTTTCCGGTAGTGGTCGTAAAACGCCTATTGTCTACCGCTTTTAAGCTAACAGCTAACAGCTAACAGCTAACGGCTAACCGCTAACCGCTGCATTTTCACAGTAAAGTATATTGGAAGCGAGGTCCTAAACGATTGGTTTCAGACAATCATGAATGCGGCGCCGGCCTTCGGAAGACACCACCAGGAGGTGTTCTTCAATCTTTTTCCCGTTCAGGTATTCATTGAGGAAAAATCCGGACCCATCCATTTTATAGATCTTCAGACCTGCCGCCTCAATAATGACCCGGGTCGCGGCCAGGTCCTGAAACGTCTCACGAGCGATGATGGCGGCCTCCGCCCGACCAGCGGCAACATAGCACATATGGGCGGATGTGCAACCGAAACTTCGAATTTTGCCCGCAAAAGAGGGGCGATAATGGCGGTTGAAATGTGCATAGGTCAGAAGAACACTTTCGTCATTGATTTCTGAAGAGGGAACGGCGTATATTTTTTTCTCACCCCAGAATGCTGTTTCTTCCGCGCGGGCATGGAACAGGTCCCCGGTTGCGGGCATATAAAATGCGCCGAAAATAGGCCAGGAGTTTTCCAGCAGCGCCAAGGACATCCCCCATAATGGGATACCGCCCTGGAAATTGGCTACCCCGTCCAAGGCATCGAAAACCCATAAGTACCGTTTGTTTTCGTGGGAGTAACCGATATCTTTCTGGTTGTTCGAAAATAGCTGATGTTCAGGAAAGTGGTTACTGAGTTGGTCCTGGAAGAACTCAGTTAAATGGAGTTCCGCTTTGGTGATTAGCTCTTCATCAAATCTTTCTCCCGGCCTGGCTTTTCCATAGTAGGAAAGCGCCTCTTTACCGGCTGTTTGAATTGCTTGCATGGCAAATCCGGTCAAATCATCAATCCCTTGGATCTCTGTATCCAATTGGTTTCCTCCCCTTATTTGATAAAAAAAACCATGATGCTCGGTTCAACATCGATAGCTTTTTTCGCATTCTCCATTTTAAGAAAAAAAGTGTATTAAGGTTATCCCAAAATAGCCGCTGATACAATGCTTTTTTCGATTAGAGGCAAGAAGTTGTACTTTCTTGACAGACCGAAGTAAAAAAAATAAGTTGAATTCCGTGGAAAGCGTCGTCGGATGCAAAAAAAGGAAGTTTTTCAAAAGGAGATTCATAATGGCTTACAATACGGTGCTGGTGGATCAAGAAAAACACGTGGGGGTGATTACCTTGAATCGCCCCGAGGCCATGAACACATTCAGCACGGAAATGGCGAAGGAATTAAACCAGGCGTTACTTCAGCTGGATAATGACCCGGATATTCGGGTTGTGGTGGTTAAGGGGGCAGGGAAGGCGTTCAGCGTCGGAATTGATGTGTCGGAATTTTTTGGAAAATCTCAGCAGGAATACCGGGAATGGGTCGGCATCATGGAACAGATGAACCTTGTGATCGCCAAAATGAAGAAGCCGGTGATTGCCTCCGTTCATGGGTTTGCCGTGGCCAACGGGGCCGGTCTTCTGGCCGCCGCCGATCTGGCCATTGTAGCTGAGGGGACAAAGATCGGTACAACGGCCATTAATGTGGGCCTTTTCTGTATGGGTCCCGCTGTTCCTCTGGCCCGACACCTTGGGAAAAAACGTTCTCTTGAGATGTTGCTGTCCGGCGACATGGTGACGGCCGAGGATGCGGAGCGCTGGGGCCTGGTCAATCAGGTGGTGCCTCCCGGTGAACTGGCGTCCGCCACCATGGCACTGGCCGAAAAGCTGGCCCGGAAAAGCCCCCTGGCCCTCCAAATGGGAAAACAGGCATTTTACGGCATGTTGGATATGGAGTTTGGAAAGGCGCTGGAATATTCCAATGAAATGTTTGCGGCTCTGTGCGTTACCGAGGATGCCGCAGAAGGCATCAACGCATTTTTGGAGAAGCGAAAACCGGTGTGGAAAGAGAAGTAACAAGGGCAATGGGGATTTATCCACGCATCAGCGCCTTCAGCGTGTCCATTTGAAGGCGCTGGATGCTTGCTTTTGCTTGCCCGTTAATGATAGTCGTGGGTTCCGGAAATCACCTTGATTCCGGTTTTGCTTTCAAGGAGTTGGGCAAATTCTTCGGCGGCGCCATAGGGACACCCCGGTTTTGCGTTGACGAGACAGGAACTCAGATGGATCACGTCGGGTTTTATTTCAGATAGCTTCATGGCCATGCCCATGTTGGTGACAAGGGTTCGTCCCGGGCACTCGCATTTTACAAAGGCCATCACCTGAGAGGGCTCATCAAACAGGCCTTCACCCAGGGCTGCCGCCTTCAGGCAACGCCACTCCCCGGGGCATCCATATCCGCTGTCCATATAGGCGCCGCATCCCACGATTGCTACTTTTTTCATTGATTTTTCCTCCTCTCCTATTCTATTTTCAGGTTGTTGTGAATTTATTCACTTAACAATAGCACAGTAATTTTGAAATGGCACCCATTTTTCGGGAGGGTTTAACTGAAAATGAAAACGACGATTCTTTATGATAATGAGACCGCTGAAGATAATTGCGTTGCAGACTGGGGCTTTTCCTGCTTAATCGAAATAGATGGGAGAAAGATTTTATTTGATACGGGCGCCAAAGGGGATATTCTGCTTCGGAATATGGCATCTCTCAGTATCGATCCGATGGAAATTGACGAAGTCTTTATTTCCCATTCACACTGGGATCATACGGGCGGATTGGCGGATTTTTTGAAAATAAACCCGTGCGATGTTTATGTGCCCGTCTCCTGTCAGGACCCCAGTGGGGCGACCCGCGTGATTCGCGTTGATGAACCGATGCAGATGCATGAGAATATCTTTTCTACGGGTGAACTCGACGATTTTGAGCAGTCTCTGGTGGTCAGGACATCCCGGGGCCTGGTGGTGCTTGCCGGATGTTCCCATCCCGGCGTTGCCTGTATTCTTGAGAGTGCGTCGTCATTGGGTAAGGTGACGGCGCTCATGGGTGGGTTGCACGGGTTCGATGATTTCGGATCGGTCCAGGGTCTGGATTGGATCTGCCCCACCCATTGCACCCAGTATCAGGCGGAGATTAAGGCGCTTTATCCTGAAAAATTTTTGGAAGGGGGCGTCGGAAGGGTTATTGAGCTGTAGAACTGATTTTTTTACCATGAAAATGCAGCCGTTAGCTGTTAGCCGTTAGCTTAAAAGCGGTAGATGTCATTTACATGCTTGGGGGTGAATGCCCGCGTGATTCATGAGGGTTTACCCATTATTTTTACCTGAATTGATAAGGGGTTTAAGAAAATGCAAAATAAATTTATCTTTCTGCTGAATACCGCGAAAGAGATGTTCGGAGATGGGTTTGTGTGGTCGGTTTGCGCGGCCGGGCGTGAGCAGTTTCGCATGTGCAATCTCGCACTGCTTATGGGAGGGAATACCCGTGTGGGTCTGGAGGACAATCTGTACCTGGAAAAGGGGGTCAAAGCCAAAAGCAACGGGGAGCAGGTGGAAAAGATTATTCGAATCGGCAGAGAACTGGGCCTGGAACCCGCCACCCCCGATGAAGCGCGAACTATTTTGGGTCTGAAAGGTCTCGATAAGGTAAAATATTAATCAAAACCATTTCGCTTCTCAATTTTTCAGAGTAACGAACGAAGTGATCAAAATAGCACTCAATTATCGCTCATGAGATGGCCCACGGCCTTTTCCAGGCCGTCGATGGTCAGCTCAAACATGGGAAATATCTCTCGAATCATATTGATGGTCCGGCTATAGGGCCATTCTGCCGCCATTTTCGGGTTGATCCAGACGGAGTGGGGAAAGGTTTCGGCGATAAACCGGAGCCTTTCATAACTGGGCCTGCCGGATCTTTCCTCGATATGAATGCTGCCATCCGAGGCCATCAATTCATAGGGGGCCATGCTGGCATCGCCCACGATGACCACTCGGGTCTCCGGATCCCTTCGAATCAGATCATCAATGCGGTATGGTTTTTGATAACGGGACGGATCCTGCCAGATCTGGTCGTAAATGGTGTTGTGGAAAAAGTACGTCTTCACTTCCTTGAACTGGGCCCGTGCGTAGTAGAAAAGGGTCTGCACCATTTCAATGTAGGGGTCCATGGACCATCCCCCGTTATCGATGGCCAGGACGATTTTCAGGCGATCCTTTAGGCTCCGTTCGAAAATGATCTCTATTTCCCCTGCGTTTTTCATGGTCTGGTAGATGGTCTCGTCAACATTGACCACATCCTTGGGTCCGCTGGGCACCATATTCCGCAGTCGTTTCAGGGCTTCGCCGATTTGGGACTGGGTCAGGGGACCGTCCTGGGAATAGTCTTTGTATCGCCTGTCCATGGCCACCTTCACGGCGGACTTGTTGCGGGAAACCCCGCCCACCCGCATACCCCCCGGGTGATAACCCGAATGGCCCACCGGGGAGGTACCCCCCGTACCAATCCATTTGGCGCCCCCGTGATGTTCTTCCGTTTGTTCTTTCAGGCGGTCCAGGAAGTATTGAAGCAGTTCTTCCGGCTTCATTTTATTGAGGGTTTTCTCATCGATCCCCAATGCGTCGGCGATGCCCTTGGGATCCTTCAGCCATTCTTCCAGCATGGCCTGGGCCACCTGGCTGATTTCGAATTCTTCGGGATCTTTTAACTCTGCACCCTGAAAGCGATGGGCAAAGACCTGATCGTAGAGGTCGAAGTATTTTTCGCTCTTGACAAGGATGGACCTGGCCGCGGTATAGAAATCGTCAAGGGAGGTGATCAGCCCCATGCCCAAGGCCTTTTGAAGGCGCAGGAAGCTGGTGGGCGATACCGGAATGCCCACTTTTCTGAGCAGGTAGAAAAAACTGGTAAACATTGTATTTCCTTAAGCATTCATTGGCAGAAAAACTTAAAACTTAAAACTGCGGCTTGCCGCTTTAAATCCTCATGCGAGCGGAGGCATTTTTGGCGATGGCGTAGTCCGGGCTTTTCTTAAATAGAACGCCCAGGTAGGGGAGATCGCCCTTCACCAGATCCTTGGCCTTGAAATCGGGGTCCGCCTGCAGGGCGCGAATCCAGTTGATCAGCTCCCGGGTCGCCGGTTTTTTCTCAATTCCCCTGAAATCCCGTACCTTGTAAAAGGCGCGAATGGAGCTTTCGAGAAGTTCCTTGCCGATTTCAGGAAAATGGACCTGAAGGATTTTGTGCATCATATCGGCATCGGGAAAGGCAATGTGATGAAAGTTGCAGCGTCCCAGAAACGGGTCGGAGAGGTCTTTTTTGGCGTTGCTCGTGATGATGATAACCGGTCTGTTCCTGGCTTTTACGGTTTTATCGATCTCGATGATGTCAAATTCCATCTGGTCCAGAACGTCCAGCATGTCATCCTGGAAGTCGGTATCCGCTTTGTCGATTTCATCGATGAGCAAGATCACTTTTTCATCGGCATTGAACGATTGGCCGATTTTCCCCATTTTGATGTATGCTTCAATGTCGCTCACATCCCGCTTTGAATCTCCGAAACGGCTGTCGTTTAACCGGGTGAGCGTATCGTACTGGTACAGGGCCTCGATGAGTTTCATGCTGGATTTTACATTTAAAACAATAAGTTTCATGTTGAGTGCCTGACTGATGGCGTGCGCCAGCATGGTCTTGCCGGTGCCGGGCTCACCCTTGAGCAAAAGCGGCATCTCAAGGGCCATGGAGATATTGACGATCTGGGCTAATTCTTCATCGAGGACATATTTGGTGGCGCCGGCAAATTTCTGCTGTGCGCTGTTTTCTGGTTGCATGCTTTTGCTCCTTGATAAAAACGGGATTTTTTCATAAATTCTGTCAAACATTGGCGACCTTCAATGATGAGAGCGGGGCCTGATGGCCCAACCTCAAAAACACGATTCTAAAACCTAAGCACTTTTGGAGGCCGGTCAACATCATTTATTTAAAAAGTGCATCCAACAAGAGGAGATCACCTATGCCTTTAGCTTTTGAATCCATCAGCCACGGCACCATCGCCTTTGGCTTTTTTAATATTGATTCGGATATGCTGCTGCTGGATCGATATTTCTTTTTTTCAACGGAATTTTGTCGGTATATTGAGGAAATCGCCGAGTGTGGCCCGGATGAACCCCTGGCCATGTCCTGGCCCGTTTACCATATTCCGAATCCTGCGGATGTGGGGGACCTCATGGGCGCCATTCATGGGGTTCATTTCAGTGGTTTTATTGGGGAGGTGTATCAAAAATATCCCTTCCCTCAAGAAGAGGCGGACTTTAAACAGAAGCCCGAGGGGACGGGGGCACGGGAGGTTGTTGAGGCCATTATGGGGAAATACGGAACACCTTTTGAGGCGCCCTTCACCATGGATAAAGCCCAAAATGAGGTGGCAATCGGTGTTTACCGGTTCACCCGGGCTTCATTTCAGGCGTTGATTCGGTATGTGTGGCAGGGGGGATATCCCAGGTGGCGGGATGAAGAGCGGCCGGATCATGTTCTTTCCATGAAAGAAAAGATTGACGCGAGCCGCTGTATTCTGCTTCGGGGCCTGGATTTTTCTCTTTGACGGGGAGGTCAGAAGTCAGAAGTCAGAAGTCAGAGGTCGGAGGTCGGAGGTCATACCGGGCCTTGGACGTTTTATTTTGACAATCGGTCCCACATGGACTGAGCCGCCTGCCGCCCTCTGTCTTCGCTGGGTCGACCCTGTTCGAATTTTTCCATTGGGGGCATTTGTCCCCGGCTTCCCCTCAAACGGGCGATTCGATCCTCAAGGGGCGGGTGAGTGGAAAACAGATTCATCATTTTCCGGCCCGTCAGGGGATTGACGATAAACATGTGTGCAGTGGCGGGTTCGGCCTTCATGGGGATCTGTTGGGAATAAGCGCCCAGTTTGTCGAGGGCGCTTGCGAGTCCTTCGGGGTTTCCCGCCAGTTGTGCCCCCGTCGCATCGGCCAGGTACTCCCGAGACCGGCTGATGGCCATCTGGATCAGCATGGCCGCCATGGGCGCCAGGATGGACATGGCAATTAGACCGATCATCCCCATGCCGCCGCCCCCTTCCTCATCCCGGTTTCCGCCCCCGAAAATGGCGGACCATCGGGCCATGCTTGCCAGGATCATAATGGCCCCCGCCATGGTGGCGGCGATGGAGCCGATGAGGATGTCCCTGTTTTTGATGTGGCTCATTTCATGGGCCAGAACGCCTGTGGCCTCCTCATTGTTCATGGTTCGGAGCAGGCCTTCGGTGACGGCAATAACCGCATGTTCCGGATCCCGGCCCGTGGCAAAGGCGTTGGGAGACGCATCGGGAATAATGTAAACGCGCGGCATGGGGAGCCCCGCGTTTTGGGCCAGCCGACTGACCGCATGGAACAGGGTTGGAAAGTCATGAGGATTTACCTCCGTGGCATGGTACATGCGGAGTACCAGTTTGTCTGAATACCAGTAGCTGAAAAAATTCATGCCCATGGCCAGCACAAAGGCCAGTATCATCCCTTGTCTACCGCCGAAAAGGCCGCCGATAAACACGATCAGGGCCGTCATGAGACCGAGTAAAAGGGTCGTTTTTGCCCAGTTGCCCATATTTTTTAGTCCTCCTTTTTTGGTTGCGACAGGGTGCAGGGTGCAGAAAAATCAGTTTCGAATTTTGTGCTGCCCCCTGACAACTGCCCCCTGTGATTGGTGCAAAAAGATAAGAATCGCGGTTTGGGTCGTCAAGGGTTCCCGAATGCCGGCGCATACTCCATAAAATAGCGGTAAAAGGCCGCCAGGACCAGGGCGTGGGTGATTTCTCCCCGTTGAATCAGCCCGGGGATTTCGGCAAGGGGTCGAAGGACCACCTGGATGTCTTCCTTATCATCCTGTTGTTGTTTGCCGGAGAGAAACACATCCTTCGCCAGGAAGGTGTAGCAGGCGTTGTTCTGTATGGCGGGGTTGGGGTGAACGCTTCCCAGAAGAATAGTTTTTGAGGCGCTGTAGCCGGTTTCTTCCAGCAATTCTCGTTTCGCGGCTCCTTCCGGGGAGTCGGACGCTTCCACGAGGCCGCCGGGGATTTCCAGGGTGACATCCTGTGTGCCGTGGCGGTACTGTTTGACCAGAACCACTTCATTTTGAGGGGTCAGGGGAATAACGTTTACCCAGGACGAAGATTCCAGGATAAAAAAATGATGTTCCTTTCCCGTGCGGGGTGATATGGCCAGATCGGTTCTCAGATTGAAAACGCGATAGCTGCGGTCTTTGGTGCTGTTTATGATTTTCCATGGTTTTGGACTCATTTTGCCACTCCTTTTTGAGATTCGAAAAACCGGTCGATTTCCACCCTGTCATGGATGATGGGGATGTGGGGCAGACTTTTCAGAAATATGCCGCCATAGCGGCTGGTTAGTATTCTTTTGTCCAGGATTGCCATGACCCCCTGGTCGGATGCCTTTCGAATTAATCTACCCAAACCCTGTTTCAGGGAAATAATGGCCGAGGGAATTTGGTAATCCATAAAGGGGTTTCCCCCACTGGCGCGGATGGCCTCGATCCTGGCAGCCACCAGGGGATCTCCGGGCGAGGCAAAGGGGAGTTTGTCAATGATGAGACAGCTTAAGGCCTCCCCCGGTACGTCTACTCCCTGCCAGAAGGATCCCGTGGCCAGAAGAACGGAATGAACATCTCCCATGAATTTTTCAAGCAGGGTGGATCTGGGAGCGTCTCCCTGTTTAAAAACCGTGTAGGGAAGTTGACCGTCGATGATCTCGTGAACCCGATGAAGATTGAAATAGCTGGTAAACAGGACCAGGGCCCGGCCTTTTGTTCTAAGGAGAATTCGCATGATCTCGGCGGCGGCTTCAGCGGCGAAGCGGGGGTCATTGGGGAGCGGGAGATGTTTGGGCAAATACAACAGGGTCTGGGTTTTAAAATCGAAATGTGATGCATGAAGGCCCTCAAGGGTTTCTTCCGGAAGTCCCAGGCGGCCGCGGATGTACGCAAAGGTGTTGTTGGTGGACAGGGTAGCGGACGTCAATACCACGGAATGCACTTTTTCATAGAGAAGTTTGTTCATGGCTTCCGATACATCGAGGGGAGATGCATGGAGGACCAGGCTTCGTTTTCTTTTTTCATACCAGTTCAACCAGGTGGCGTCTCTTTTTTGGGTGATTTCAGAGAGTTGGTGATCCAGTTCTTTGGCGCGTTCCAGAATCAGCGTCCCTTGGGCGTTGGGTTTTTCCATCGGCGAGTTCAAAACGGCGGTCAGGCTTTGGTGAATATCACGGGCCGGACCATTTCTGATGCGGGACAAGGTTTCCGGATCAATTCGTCCCTTATCCTCAGATGAATTGAAGAAGTCTTTCAGGAGCGCCGATGCCCCTCTGATGTTATCCAATGGTTTTTTGGCTTCAGTTCTTTCTTCGGAGGGGCGCTGCTTTATTTCCTTTTCCATTTCGTTGATGAATTCGGTGAGCCGGCGAGTGCTGATGCTTTCTCCAAAATGGGTGGTGGCAATCTCCTCAATGGTATGGGCCTCATCGAAAACCGCCACCTGAAATCGGGGGATAATTTCGCCAAAGCCTCCTTTTTTGACTTTCATGTCGGCAAAAAACAGATGATGATTCACGATGATGATTCTGGCTCTGGCGGCTCTGCTGCGTAGTTTTGCCAGAAAGCAGTCTTCCAGAAACATGCATTCCATGCCGATGCATTGCTCAGATGAGGCGGAAAGGGCATCCCAGAGCGGATCATCATCGGCCAGCCAGCCCAATTCTCCGCGATCTCCGAAGAGGGTTGTTTTGAGCCATGCTTCAAGCTTTTGCTGGATTTTCGCATGTACCATATCCGGGAGGGATTGTTGCAGAAAATGCTGGTGATATTTATGCAGACAGAGGTAGTTTTTTCTGCCCTTCATGATCATGGCATCTATATTCAGGCCCGTGGCCTTTTTGAGAAGGGGGATGTCCTTTTTATAGATCTGCTCTTGAAGGTTTTTAGTGCCGGTGGAGATAACGGCCTTTTTTCCGCTCAGTAAAACAGGCACGAGATAACCAAAGGTTTTCCCCGTGCCGGTTCCCGCCTCCACGATGGCGGACAATCGCTCATGGATGGCTTTCTGAATGAGAAGCGCCATGTCAAGTTGAGAGGAACGGGCTTCGAAACCGTTGAGGTTTTTGCGCAACAGACCGTTTGCCCCCAGAATATCTTCACTGGTAAGAGATGTTGGAATCATGGCGCGAATATAGTGGTTTGAAAGCGGAAGCGTCAATGGAAAACAGGCGGGGTGAAAAAGAAAGAGGATTCCTGGTGTGAAAAAGACATCGCTCCTGCTCCTTCCCCCGGTGGAGATGATTACTTTCAGGGGATGCAGTACCCCCATGACCCGCGGCGCTCGTTCATTCAGGTCCTCTCTGAGGTGGTGTTCCCGTAAGGCCATATCCGACAATTTTCCGGTCGTTCAAAGGTGTAACGCATGGTTCCATCAGGCCCCATACAGGCAATTCTTCTAATATCTTCCGCGTTTTTTGTTTTTTGTTGACATGCTCATTTTTTGTAATTACGGTAATTACCAACATCGCTGATCTCAAAAGGGAATAATATGGAAAAACAGTTACGCACTCTGGATGTTCGGCTCATTGCCATCGGGAATTCCAAAGGCATCCGAATACCGAAAGCCATTATCGAAAAATACGGGTTTCAAAACAGACTTTGCATGGAAGAGACGGAAAGGGGCATCCTGCTTCGTCAAAAGGACGAATACAAGTTGTCGTGGGAAGAAACGTTCAAGGCCATGGCAGGAGAAAAAGAGAGCTGGGAAGATTTTGACGATGCCTTGCTGGACGGGCTGGAGGAAGACCCCTTTGACGCCGAAACAATATGAAATCTACACGGCGGATCTGAACCCGACCCCTGGAAGCGAAATCAGAAAGATCCGACCCGTCGTGATTGTCAGCCAAAATGAGATGAACCGCTATCTTGAGACCGTTGTGATATGCCCTTTGACCACGAAACTGCACCCTTCGTGGCGTTCGCGTCTGCAAATTACCTGTGCCGGCCGGGAAGCAGAGATTGCTGTAGATCAAATACGGACCTTAAGTAAACAGCGTTTTAAACAGAAAATTGATCAAATCTCGTCGGAAAATGCGGCCCAACTGCGGCGCCTCATCACGGAAATGTACGGGGAGTAAGATAAGCCCATCCCGTAAGATATGAAATCCCTTCCACATGCCTTGTGTCACAAACGGTGATTCTTCATAGAATCATATGGCATTTTTTCTGAAAAAAATGATAAGAAATGAAAGCGTTGAAGGTATAGCAAAAGAAAATGATTCCTTATGAGGTGCTCAATAAAGATCAATTGAAGAAGTACCTAAACGCGGATGGGTAGGGTGGGAAAACACGAACAAACACGATCGTTTATGAATAGGGGTTGTGCATATGAATATTAATGCGAGTATCATCGATCAACAGATAACCGGAATACTGGAAAAAAATGCCGACTGGTTCGAACAGTTTGGAAACGATAATAACAAAAAACGATCAGCGGCTTTTGTTTTACTGTGCATGGCGAACAGCCTCGATATTCCCCTTGACGAGAGCCTGGATCTGCTCACCGAAGGCGGTAATGATGCAGGCGTTGACGGCCTGCACATCGGCGAAGTGGAAGACGGCGAGTTTTTGGTCACCATCTTTCAGGGTAAATACAAAATGAAAGACCTGACTGGAACCGCCAACTTCCCGGGAAACGGCGTTCAAAAGGCTGCAAATACGGTGCAGGTGCTGTTTGATCCGTTCCGAAAACTGACGCTGAATAAAAGACTTGCCCCGAAAATTGAGGAGATACGATCCTTAATCCGGGATGCCTATATTCCAAAAGTTCGCGTCATACTTTGCAACAATGGCGCACAATGGCATGAAGACGGGGAACAGTGGATTGATGGGCTCAAAAAGGAATATCCGGCCAAGGTGGATTTTTTTTATTTCAACCACGATTCCATCGTCAACATCCTGCAAAAGCCTGAAAAAGTTGACGCCGTTTTGCAGCTTAACGGGCAGTTGATCGTGGAAGACATGAACTTCATGAGGGTCTTGGTGGGCCGCATCTCCGCTCAGGAGATATCACAACTTTTCGAGCAGCATGGCGACAGGTTGTTGCAGCGCAATATCCGTCGTTACCTCGGTCTACACAGCAATCGTGTCAACAGGGCGATCCATGAAACCCTTGCTTCTGATAAATCCGATAAATTTTACTTCTTTAACAATGGCATAACGGTCGTATGCGACCGGTTTGATTACAATGCATTTCAGAAAAACGATCATCAGGTACAGGTGAAAAACATGCAGGTTATTAACGGAGGGCAAACCTGCAAAACGATTCATGAAACGCTGAAATCAACGTTTCCGGGCATGACGGGGCAATCCGCTTATGTCATGATTCGGATTTACCAGATGCCGGAACAAAACAAGGACTTTGTTCAGGATATTACCTATGCAACCAACAGTCAGAACCCGGTGGATTTGAGGGATCTTCGATCAAACGATGAGATTCAGAGAAAACTGGAAATAGGCATGTCTGACCTTGGCTACAAATACAAACGGCAACGAGAAGAAGGGGGCACCGGACCTGCTGTTGTAACCAGCTTGACCACTGCTGAAGGCGTGTTGGCCATCTGGCGTGAGAAACCCCATCATGCCAAATTCAGACGTAAAGAGCACTTCGGGAAACTCTATGAAGAGATATTTGAAAATCTGAATGCGGCCCAGGCTGTTATCGGCATACTCATTTTCAGGATGGTTGAAAATGAACGAAAGCGCCCCTCAGTCGATAATCCGCCGGATTTTTTGCCTTATGCATCTCATTACATTGCTATGGTGATGGGACGTCAGTTGCTGAAAGAACAGAGCATCGGTTTGCCTGAATTATCTCATCGTAACTTTAAGCAGGTAAAGAAACGACTGGAAACAAACGCGGCAAAATTTCATACGCAGGCGTGCGAAAGTATTCAGAAGGCCCTCTGCGCATGTTATGGAAACCGGCGTATTTCATTACAGCAGCTTTCCGCAACTTTCCGTCGTGGTGATTTGCTCGAAATGTTAAAGGAGGAGAAGTGATGAGTGGCGCCATTTTGATTACGAGCAGGCATATCTCGGTTACATCGCTGATCAACTGGAGAAGGATATTCAATTAAAATTATTGTGCATTCGAGGTTCCGCCCTATGATCGACCAGTGGTTCAAAAAGGATTTGCGGAACATCTACGACACCCACCCCTCCATGCACTGCGAGGCCACTCCTTCTCCATGCTTTCTTGCAATAGATATTTTTGAGTAAAATCCCATCCCGATTTCCCTTATCTTTGGCTAGGTTCTACGGGACAGACGTTCGCATAATTCCTTGTGCCTTCTCGATCTTGGCCCAGGTGTCCCGGAGTGAAACGGTTCTGTTGAAAACGGGTTTCCCCGGGGAAGAATCCACCGGATCTACGCAGAAATAGCCCAGTCTTTCGAACTGATACCGGCTTCCGGGGGCGGCGTTTTTCAGGCCCGGTTCCAGCCGACATGAGGTCAATACTTCGAGGGATTTCGGGTTCAAAAGATCGGTGAAGTCGGTTGGCGCCTTTTGATTTTCATCGGGCGTCAGCATGAGGTGATCGTAAAGGCGTACTTGAGTTTCAAGGGCGTGGGCGGCCGAGACCCAGTGAATGGTCCCCTTGACTTTGCGTCCGTCAGGAGAATCGCCGCCCTTTGTTGCGGGGTCGTAGGTGCAGTGAAGGGTCGTGATTTCACCGGTTTTCTCATCTTTTTCCATTCCCACACAGGTGATGTAGTAGGCATACCGGAGACGAACTTCGCGTCCGGGGGCCAGGCGAAAGAATTTTTTGGGCGCCTCTTCCCGAAAGTCATTTTGTTCAATGTATAGAACGCGGGAAAAGGGAACCATGCGGGTCCCCATGGCGGCATCTCCCGGATGGTTCTGAAACTCAAGATCTTCGGTCTGGTTTTCCGGGTAATTATCGATGATTACTTTGAGGGGATGCAATACCCCCATGACCCGCGGCGCTCGTTCATTCAGGTCCTCTCTGAGGCAGTGTTCCAGCAGGGCCATATCCACCTCGCTGTCCTTTTTGGCCAATCCGATGCGATCACAGAAAGTTTTGATGGATTCGGGCGTATAACCACGCCTGCGAAGCCCCGAAAGGGTGGGCATACGGGGATCATCCCATCCGTCCACAACCCCTTCTTTCACCAGTTGCAGCAGTTTTCGTTTGCTCAGCATGGTATTGCTGATGTTGAGGCGGGCAAATTCGATCTGCTGAGGATGACAATCCACCGGCAACTGGTCGAGGAACCAGTCGTACAGGGGGCGGTGGTCTTCGAATTCAAGGGTGCAGAGGGAATGGGTGATCCCTTCCAGGGAATCGGACAGGCAATGGGTAAAGTCGTACATGGGGTAAATACACCATTTATCCCCCGTTCGGTGGTGCGATTTCTTTAAAATACGATAGATGACGGGATCCCGCATGTTCATGTTGGGAGAGGCCATGTCGATTTTGGCGCGAAGCACATGGGCGCCGTCTTCGAATTCGCCCTTTCTCATCCGTTCAAAAAGATCCAGGTTTTCTTCCACATTTCGGTTTCGGTAAGGACTGTCTTTTCCGGGCTCGGTCAAAGTGCCGCGATATTCCCTGATTTTGTCGGGGGGTACGCTGCATACATAGGCCTTGCCGTCT
This sequence comes from Desulfatiglandales bacterium, assembly GCA_963662465.1. Classification (GTDB taxonomy): domain Bacteria; phylum Desulfobacterota; class DSM-4660; order Desulfatiglandales; family Desulfatiglandaceae; genus NaphS2. The sequence continues at coordinate 3,542,026 of OY759599.1, read as the reverse complement.
TTAATTAATTGAACCGCATATTGGTACAGTTTGTCAAAATAGTCGGAGGCATAGTACAGATGTTCGCCCCAGTCGAACCCAAGCCACCGCACATCACGCTTTATGGATTCAACGTATTCCCTCTCCTCTTTGCTGGGATTGGTGTCATCAAACCGCAGATGGCAGACGCCTCTCGGGTTTTCCCCGGCAATGCCGAAATTAAGACATATGGATTTGGCATGGCCGATGTGGAGGTAACCATTGGGTTCAGGGGGGAAACGGGTTACCACCATGCCCTCATTTTTGTTCGCGGCCACGTTTTCGGCAATGATCTGGCGGATAAAGTCTTTATGACGGGGGGGGGTGATTTCATTCATATCAGCGCTCCATTTTATGTTGGCATCGATTAGGTTTTCGCTCTGTTCCGGATTATGTTTGGGGGGCATCCTTTGTCTTTTCCTTTTCCAGCATTTCATCCAGCGCAATGAAAAAAGCCTGATGTTGCCATTGGGGAACAATGAAAACCCAGGGGCTCAGATGCGCATTCAATTCTTTGGCCTTCATAACCCATTGGCCTTGATTTTCGTCCGGAGCGGATTCTTTCTTCTCGGGTACCGTCTTGAGGGTATCGGTTTCTTTGGGTTCCGCCGGAACACTATACGCCACCTGAAGTCTCAAATAACAGGGAATTCCGGGAGAGCAGGTTATCCCGGGAAAAACATGATAGGTGATGCCGTTAAAAAGCGTGTAATCAATCCGGGGTGAGATGCCGGCGGACAGGGATTCAGGTGGACTTGAGGGATCAGCCACATCTTCAATTTCAAGCCCCTTCAAAGCGCCGGCAAGGCGGTTTACGGCGGATGGCTTTATTTTCCCGGATGTCGGTGGACTCACGAGAGCCAACGCTTTTCCTTTTTCCGGTCGTTCAAAGGTGTAACGCATGTTTCCGTCAGGTCCCATACAGGCAATTCTTTGAATATCTTCCGCCACAACTTTGACGGGGCTTTTGTCGAGCCATGAGGGGGCGGCGGTTTCAAAGGAGGAAAAAATCCGGTCCACCAGGTAAATGTCCGTGCCCCCGGCCAGCATGACATACTGGGAATCGGGTATGCCTTTCTCATCTTTTTTTCGCGTGCTGCCCAGGAGAATATCAGCCACAACAGTTTCGCTCTGGTTTTTCATTAGAATTCTCGTGGCTTTATCCTCTTTTGCGGCGTCTTTATCCTCGGGGGATATCAGCGAAAGACGTTTTTTAACCGATGCGGATTCTGGAAATTTTCGGCCTGCCTTGGTCTGTTTCAGCTTCCTGATAAGATCCGTTATCTTGGAAAAATCCGCCGGGTAACCAAAGCGATTTTTCACCACCCATTCGTCTTGTTCTTTCACCATTGTTACCGAATCATCGGGTCGATCGATGATGATGCTTGTAATCTCATTGGCCGGCAGATTCTCGAAGATCAAGGTTCCCATGGTTTCATTGCCCACCGGAGTTTCAGACGATGGAAACAGGGCAATGCCGATACCCACGAGAACCGCCAGTATCACCACTAATATGATAAACGTTTTGGTTTTCATCTTCTCCTCAATTTTCTGCGTTTGTAAACGGCAAAACAGATGCCCACAAGGCTGACCAGCAGCGGCATCAGAAATATGTTGAGCCCCTTTAGGGATGTTCCAAGGGTTTCGATATCCGCGCGCAGGTTTTTTCGAACCTGTTTCAATTCCCGGCTGATCTGCTGTTTCTGTTCCTTGAACTTTGCGATTTCCGCTTCCTGTTGCGGACTGATAATCATTTTTTGGGATGCGTCCTTTTCCGTCTCCAGCTGCTGAAGTTTCCGGTTGGTCTCCTCGATCTGTTGCACCAACTCTTTTTCTTTGCTGAGCCACTGGGCTTTGGCGCGTTTTTTCAGTTCCAGCACCACGGTAAAGGGCCGTTCAAGTTTCCCCCGGGACCTTAGCCCGATCAGGTCGTCCGAACCGGTGAGCAATTCGGAAGAATTGGATAGAAAATTCAGGTTATCGTTGAACATCTCAGATACGGCGACACCGAAAAAATTGCGCCGCTGGACATAAAAGTTATCCGCCAGCATATCCGCATCGGAGACGATCACAAGGGCTGCCGGTTTTTTCCCTTCTTTCAGTTGGGGGTATTGGGCTTCATCCACGGGCGGCGTGTCCGGATCATCCGGCTTTGGGGGGCCTTCGGGAAAAGCGGTTTTAAAACGGCCTTGAACCCGAACGATAATATTGAACCGCTTTTCCGCCGGGATAAAGTCTTTTTTGACGGCATCAAGCCCTAAGAAGGCCTTGAAGGCATCGGTCATGGCCGCATCTTTGCTGGAGGTTACCAGGGGTTCAAATGCGTAACCGTCGGCGGGTGCCTCTTTATCCGTTCCGTTCACCCTCATGATGCCGCCGGCCACTGGAAAAAGCATGTTTTCAAGACCCGCGGTGATCACCTCTTTCCGGTTGAAGGCTTCTCCTCTGGCGGAAATCATCAGGGGATTTTCCTCCACGCCTGCGTTGGCGGTTCGAACCTGGGTGGCTTGTCCGAAGTCCGCGATGGCCTTTGCGGCATCCATCCTGATGCCCCATGCCGTCAATAGTCTGCTCAGGGCGTTGCCGGAGGATCGCATGAAATCCTGTTGTCCTCCCGTTCTGTAGGAAACGCACAGGGGATCCAGGAAAATTAACGCATGGCCGCCGGAGAGAACATACTGGTCGATGGCGTATTCCAACTGGGGGTCCAGGTCTTTGGGAAATACCACCATGAGCAGGTCGAGCTTCGGATTGATCAACCGAACCGAGGATTTGATTTCCTGAACGTCATAACTCTTTTTCATTTCCGTGACGAAAATCCATGGGGGAGTTGGGGGCTGCCCAGGTCCGGGGGATCTGCCCCGGGAGCCGAAAACCGGAAGGGCGCTGATGATGCCGACACTCTTTTTTGCCGGATTCTGCAATCCCAAAATGATGCTGGTGAGGTCATATTCCAGGGTCTGTTCCTTGGAGGGATCGAGCCAGTCGATGGTGTCTTCCTGGTCGGCGCATGTGAAAACCAGTCCGCTGAATAATTTTTCCCCACCCGGGGCCTGAATGGGCTGAATGCCATATCTTTCAGCCCATTCCTCCTCGTCCGAATCCGGCTTGGGATCCAGCATCTCAACCTTGATCATTCCCTTGCTTTCATTCTGGTATTCGGAGAGAAAATCCTGCACCTGGCGCGCATATCGTTTGATGTTGACAGGTATATTCGGATTACTCCCGGAGTAGAAAAATTTGATGTTGACCGGTTGTGTCATGGAAGACAGGATGTTTTGAGTGCCCCTGGACAGGGAATAGCTTTGGTCTTCGGTGGCGTCCCAGCGTACATTGGCATAAGAGGCGATGATGTTTACCAGGATTAAAATCAGAAACAGTACTACCAGCCCCGTTATGGAGAGGAAGGTTTTCTTGAGGGTCTTGTCTTTTGGGGTTGTCATGAAATCCTCCTTATTTCTACTTTGTCACTTTCCCACCAGCAATTCTCATTATGATGTCGTTTAATCGCAAAACGCAGTACAGACGGCATTCCTCCACAATTTCTCGTAGTTCTGAAAGTTGCTCCCACAAACACATCTCATTACACATCCAGTTTTATGTCGTGCCGTAGGGGCAATCCCCCCGTGGTTACCCTGCTTGTCCTCTATTAAGGCGTTTGGACAGCATCAGCAGGGCAGGCACAGGGGCTTGCCCCTACAATAACATCCAGCGCCTAATGTTTTTTCCCTTATTCCTGAACAGAATCTGGGAATAAGGTGAATTCGCTACCCGTGAATGGCAACAAAAAAAACAAACTGCGGCTTAACTCAAAAGCCGTAATTAGAATTGCTGCTTTCCCACAACCAACCTTCCGCTTATTCTGCGAGCTGTTTACGATATGCTGAGTCAATTGCAGATTGACGCTTTTTGTGGCGAATTTCCATTTGCCGAAAAACTTCATCCGTTGTGAAGGCTCTTTGGGGTAAAAGAAATGAAAGAATGCAAACAATGTCAAAACAACTCAATAAGGGGATATCCCTTTTATATAAAAGGCGTTGCTCTAATAAAAATAGCATTGCCATCATGACCATTGCCATGTGGTGATGCCAACTCCGCCACTTTCGCACCTGGTACTCCCCTAAACCACATTCAACCTTTGCGTCTTGAAATGAACGCTCTATCCAGTAGCGCTGTGCCTGCATAAATATCAAACGTTCCAGCGAAGTGTTCTCTGGAGCATTGCTCAAAGTAAATTTTACTTTATTTCCAGCAACCTCCCTCCGAACAATCAGGTGCCAACAATGTGCCTCCAGTTCCTCCCCGTCCCAAAGCCATACACGTCTATGCAGAACGTCGACCTGAAGCTTTCCCTTGGTCGTGTCTCTTACATTCGTTCTCTGCCAAGCATCTTCCGGCTGTTGTTCTGACCACTTATCGACCCTGACAGGTTCTGTTTGGGCTTTTGCCTTTTTCGGCTCTGGACCTTTATTTGATCTTCTCTGTGGAACTACCGGCTCCGGGTTTTCGAGATAAATACGTTGATTCTTATGAACGTCAATCATGAAGGTTTCATTGATTTGATCCAAAGACCGTAAAAAGGCAGGGCTTTCCCCGTAGAAACCATCTGCACCGACCCAGCCGAATTGAATGCCCTGTTTCCGGGCCTCAAGGACCAGCTGGAAAGCAAGGTCATGCTTGCTGTAAAAAACAATGGATTCATCTGGAATACCAGCAGCTTTACATCTTTCCTTATCATCAGTCCAGTCTTCCGGAAGGTACAATTTGAAGCCAACAGGAGTAGCGTGTTCCCTGCACCCAAGCGCTGAAAAAACGCCTACCTGACAATTGTCTACCTTCCCAAGTTGCCCACACCACTGCCTTTTAACCCCAACCGACTTATCTCCTTTCTTGGGGAACCCCGTTTCATCAATGATCAAACAGCTGTCTTGTTTTCCCCCAATATGATTGTTTGCGTCTGCCGCAATTTGGTCGACAATCAGTTGTTCATCCCACCGAGAATTTGTCAAAAAATGTTGAAGAGCTTGATCATCTGAAAAAGGAACAGCCTCGGCCATCCGCTCCATGTTCTTTTTCTTTGCTTGGACCAAGCCTTTAAAATATTGAAGAGACTTTCTTGCCGCTACTCTGCTATGTGTTTGAAATAACGGAGAATATCTATCGTGGAACTCACCAAAATACACATCTATGCCCCCGAGGGGGCTGTTGGCATGGGTCGCTCCTTTATCAAGACTACGATTGTTCTGGTGGGCTGTTGGTACTCATACCAACGCCCCATTGATTTCGTTTTTTCATGGGTCGAAACTAACATGTTATTCTGACCATGTCAAGAGAAAAATATAAATTAAATCAATAGCATATATTGAAAATAACCCTCAAATGGAGAGTGACAAAGTAGAATTATTTTTAAGATGCCCTGCGGTTTTGAAGGACCACGCCACCTGCAAAGAGCATAAAGAAGATGACGGAAAAATAATAACAAAGATCCCTCAAATCGATCACGCCCCGTTCCATGGCGGTAAAATGGGGCATGAAGCTGAAACCCGCCACCACATCCACCAGCCATGCCGGGGCCCAGCCCGACAGGATATTGGTAATGGGCGGCCAGCCGGCCAGCACCAGAAAAAGACAGATGACCACGGACAGGATGAAGCTGATGACCTGGTTCCGGGTCAGGGCAGACGTCATGTTTCCCACACTCAGGTAGGCGCCCGCCATGAGAAAGCTGCCGCAATAGGCGCAGAAGATGGCGCCCAGATCAGGGTTCCCCAGATAATTCACGGTCAATACCATGGGGAAGGTGAGGAACAGGGCAACGCCTGTAAACAACCAGGCTGCCAGAAACTTCCCCAGGATGACCTGTGGCAGGGTGACCGGCAGGGTCAGGATCAGCTCGATGGTGCCGGTCCGCCGCTCTTCGGCCCAGAGCCGCATGGCCACGGCGGGGATTAAAAAGAGGAAAATCCAGGGGTGCCATCCAAAAAACGCCCGAAGATCCGCCTGCCCCATTTCATAGAAATTACTGAGGGAAAAGGTGAAAAATCCGTTCAGCAGAAGAAAAATAACAATAAAAACGTAGGCCACCGGACTTCCGAAATATCCGGCGAATTCCCTTTTTAAAATGCCTGTCGTATTTCTCAAAAAATCGTTCATCTGTCCACCTCCCCGGCATCAGGTTTTGTGAACCTTCGAAACACCTCGTCCAAACGTCCGGTTTCAACGGAAAAAGTATCAATGGCAAACCCGTTTTCAATGAGAGCGCCCATGACGGCGTTGGCAGGGGATGATGCAGCGGGAAACACGCGGATTGTGATTTGGGTTGCGTTTTCGCTGACAATGGTCGCTTTTTGAACTGCCGTCAACCGTTCCATCAAATCCACGGCACTTTTTTCACCCGCTTTTCGCACTGTAAAGCAGAGCGCCCCATGAAGGGGTGAATTGGCTTTTAAGTTCAGCGGGGTGTCGTCCGCCACAATCCGGCCGTTGGCGATGATAATCACCCGCGAACAGAGGGCATCCACTTCTTCGAGAATATGCGTTGACAAAATGATGGTTTTATCCCTCGCCATTTCTTGAATCATGGTTCGCACTTCGTGCTTCTGGTTGGGATCGAGACCATCCGTGGGTTCGTCCATGATCAGATATTCGGGATCATGAAGGATGCTCTGTGCAAAACAGACCCGCTGCTTGAACCCCTTGCTCAGGGTGTTGATGGTCTGAAACCGAACTTCCGTGAGAAAGCATCGGGTCAGGGTGTCTTCGATTCTTGCTTTTTTTGAAGCCCCTGAAAAGCCCCTGATGCCGGCGATAAATTCCAGAAAACCCACCACCGTCATATCCGGGTAGGCCGGGGCATTCTCGGGGAGGTATCCGATTTTTTTCCGTGCCTTCAATGAGTCTTGGATGATATCGTTTCCCCCGATGATGGCCGTTCCCGAGGTGGGGGGGAGAAAACCGGTAATCATCCGCATGGTGGTTGATTTTCCCGCGGCGTTGGGTCCTAAGAAGCCCAGCACTTCTCCCCGGCTCACGGTAAAAGCGATGTCATTTACCGCCACCTTTTCTCCGAAACATTTGGTGAGATGTTTGACCTCGATCATGCGTTTCCTTCCTGTTGAATTGTTTTTTTGTATGCGGATGTCGGGCTTTCGCCTCATCCCTGTTTTCCTTCCAGTTTCTTTAAATTGTCCCTGGCAAAATCAATGGATTCGTCCAGTTCCAGCGCGAATTTATAAAAACGGACGGCCATGTCTTTATTGCCCATGTCCCGATAATTGGATGCGATGTTGGCGTAATCGATGGCGGATGCGGGGTCCAGTTCCAGGACTTTGTGAAACGCCTCTATGGCTTTGATATGCTCCTTCAGCTTGAAGTAGCAAAACCCCATGAGATTGTGAATGTCCGTTCGTTCCGGGTCGATGGCCACCCCTTTTTCAAGGGCAATGAGGGCTTTAGGGTACTGTTCCATATCCCTCAGGCAAACCCCCATATAGGAATAGATGCTTGGTAGGTCCTCCCGTTTGGGGTTTAACTTCAGGGCTTCTTCCAAAAATTCAAGGGCTTTTCGGGGGTTGTTTAGAGAAATATGGGCCAATCCCAGGAAAAATTTAACATAGTATTTATCGGGCAGCAACCGGTCCATTTTGTTCAATTGGTCGATGGCCCATGAGGTACTGTCTGCCTGGGAAATCAGCTTTGCGCAAAACATGCCCACGCTGGTTCCCACAGCCCGTTCCCTGAAATGGGCACCCGGAATTATGGAATAAAACGCCGGAATTTCAAGACCTGGGTGCATTACATCGATGGCAAATACCTCCATGGCCATGGTATTTAGCGCCGCGATGCAGTTTTGCACCTCCATCTTGATGTTATTGTTGCCTAAAGAAGGAAGGTTTGAAATGGGAACCGTGTGATCCGGGTTCAGGATAAAATCGGCGTCCGCAAGATCCCGGAATTTGGGAAGGCCGCTGGCTACGTAGTTGGAACCGGAGTTGAAATCCCCGGCCAGTTGGGCCACCTCGGTTAGCGCCCGGCTCAAGGATTTCTGGGGATCGGGGGTTGTGCCTGCCGTCCATACGATTTCACTTTTCTCAGGGAAGGTGGTGGGGTCGTAGGCCAGCACCCCTACGGACGGAATGCCGGTGTTCAGGGAAAAATCCGATGCAAAGAGTTGAACGCCGGCTTTCCGGAATTTTGAAATCAGTTCGCATGTGAGTGCATCCGAGACCGTCCCCAGATCAATGGCCGGTACGTTCAGATGTTCCCGGCTGATAATGGAGGATACATGCCGCTCCACCAGTTCGCAGATCCCCTGGCTCATGGCTTCCTCGACGCAGTTTCCGGCTGACGGCCCATTGAATTCATTAATGGCAAAAAACCAGTCAAAAGGGATCAGAACTTCCTGATCTTTTGTCATGTTGCAGCCAAGGGTCCATTTGAGGGGGAGTTCTTCAAATATTTCCCGGGCCCTGTCCAGTTCATGGAAATCATCATGCACGGATTTGGCGATGGTTTCAAAGGGGAGGGCCGTATTTTTCACATTTCGATAAGTATCTACCCGGAAATTGGCGGGGTTTTTCGAAAAACTGAAAAAACTGAACCGTTCCGCCAGTTCCATTATCGCACTGGCTTCGGACTGGCTGGGAGTCCCTCCCTTGCCCATCTGTTTTTTGGTTCCAATGATGTCTAGGGCGTCACGCCCGCAAACACTGAAGTAAACAGGGATATCCAGTCTGCCGTTATCGATGCGAACGGTTTCTTCCAGGATATCCAGATCCATCTTTTTGAGTTTGTTTTTGAAACGCCTGACGGTTTCTTCGGGTGTTACAATTTTGTCCTGGTCAAAAGTATAACCCTTGTATGCATCCTTCAACGTAATTTTGCAGCTCAAAATGGTAAACTCCTCTGTAAGGGCTCTATGAATCCGGTTTCGACAATATAGGAATTGGAGATTTTTTTTTCAACCCCCATATGTTTGCGCTTGGCTGCCGGGAGGTATTTATTTTTCATGCGAGCCTCTTGTGAAATTTTATGGACTGTTTCACCCACATGCAGTAGCTTCGTCCGGTGCGTATTGAATAATGCCTGTTTTGTAGAAAGAGGTGCATTGAATCTATCAGTTTTGCAGCCATGTTTTGCATTCCCATTGACTTTTTTGGCATAAATGATGTTGTATACATTGAATATTGTCCGTAGGTAAATTGATCTGTTCGATTTTTAAAAATCAATATTCCAAGCAAGTTTCCAAAATGTCTAAATTGTTTGCCCACATAGAATTTTAACCGAAATGCAGGAAGATAACAATGAGGGCGGTATCTCTCGTTGATCAGATCATAGGAAAGTACAAGCAGATTGTTGAGTTTTATGACCGGCTGATGTTGGTGGTCGCGTCGGATGCTGGATTTGACAGCGCGCCAGTGGACAACTGCTCAGTCTTCTTTGGGAAATCGTCGGAAATGCCGATGTGATTGATACCTTTGAGCGGGTGACTGCGGTGGAGAAGCGCGAGGTGCTGAAGACGCTGTCTTTGGACATGAAGAAGATGCTTGATCAAGACCTGCCCGAGAATCAGTCCGGTCTCATTGCCTACGACACATGCTGGACCAATCTCCGTGAGAACCCGTCCTTCCGGGCGGCGCCCGATATTAAGGTGGTCATCGACTGCAGCCAGGTGCTGGAATCCCGCATTCAAAAGGCCTTTACGCGTCCGGCTTACGAACCCATGGCGCTTTGGATCATTCATGCCCTGTAGGTTCACCGGCTTACCACTGGTGACCTGGAAAAGCTGCGCGAGCGGCCCCTGATGCGCGAATTCGAGGAATGCGGTAACGAGAACAGGAGAAAAGTGATTATGGCAAAAATAGAAGGATTCAGGATAAAAAATTACCGTGTATTAAAAGACGTAACACTTGGAAAACTATGGAATATGCAGCAAGCGCAGTCACTAACACCCATGACTGCTGTGATCGGTAAAAACGGGGTCGGTAAGAGTTCTTTGTTCGATGCATTCGGATTTCTTGCTGATTGCCTGAAATTGGGTGTTGAAGAAGCTTGTGATGCAAGAGGAAGGGGTGGATTTGACCGCATTCGTTCTCAGGGGATGAATGACCCGATTGAATTCCAGGTTTATTATAAACAAGATGGGAATTCCCGGCCGATCACTTATGAACTTTCAATTGACACGGATAGAACCGGTCGTCCCTATGTAAAACTGGAACGTCTTCGCCAGCGGCGCAAAGGGCAAACTCATGGTTGGCCTTTCTCGTTTCTTATGCTGAATGAAGGCAAAGGGGTTGTATGGAAAGGAGACGAACAGGGGCAGCAGATTGATGAAGGTAATGCCGGTTTTGATTTATTCAAATTAATTGAGGAAATTGAGGCAATCCCTCGAAAAGAAGAAAGCAAAGAAACAGAAATCATTGAACTGCAAGACAAGCGTAAACTTGGCATCGCAACCCTTGGCGCCCTGAAACAACATCCCCGCATATCCGCCTTTCGACAGTTCATCGAAGGATGGTATTTAAGTTACTTTACACCGGATGCCGCCCGCAGCCTGCCACTGGCCGGTCCACAAAAACACTTGAATATACACGGAGACAATCTCGGAAATGTCGTTCAGTTCATGGAGCGTGAACATCCTAAACGGTTTAAGAGTCTCCTTAATCGTATCGCAAAAAAAATCCCCGGAATCGACAAAATTGATACGGAAGAAAGCCCGGATAAGCGTTTGCTTCTTCGATTTAACGACAAAGGATTTGATGATCCGTTTTATGCGCAGCAAATGTCTGACGGCACGCTGAAAGTATTTGCCTATCTGCTTTTATTGGAAGACCCGGTGCCTCCGCCCTTCATTTGCGTTGAAGAGCCTGAAAACGGTCTATATCATAAGCTGCTGGAAACACTTGTAAATGAATTCCGCGAACATGCAACAGGCAAGAAGAACGCACCTCAACTCTTCATCACAACACATCAACCCTATTTTGTCGATGCACTCTCGCCTGCAGAAACATGGATTCTTGAAAAAGGTCCTGATGGCTTTTCAAGTATCCATAGGGCAAGCGATGACGCGACCGTCAAAGCGATGGTGGAGGAGGGGCTGCCACTTGGCGGCCTTTGGTACAGCGACTATCTGGATGCGAGGTGAAGTGATGCATTTTGAGGTACTTGTTGAAGATGCGTCTGGGAAAATTGCGTTGGCGCATATTATAGAAAAAATTCTTGGTCCAAACGGTCAGGTTTTGAACAATTATGTGCAAGATAGTATTTGCGGAACCTGGGAGAAACTGGCCGATGCCGTCTATCCAGGAGGATCGCAAAAATTGAAACAATTGGGCTGGCCTCATACCGGAAAAGCAAAATGCGAATGGGCGGAAAAAATATCCCCTTATATCAATGTAGATACCAATCACTCGAAAAGCTTTCAGGTGTTTCGTCACGGAATCAGACACCTTGCAGGAATGATATAGTTCAATGAACACCGAGCAGATGACTCCGAGGCTGCCGGCTCAGATCTACCCGAAAATAGCGCCTCTTATCATCAGGCAGGTCGGCGGTTATCGTTTAACAATACGGGGGGCGCGAAACAGCATCACGGGCTGCTCAACGGGTACTCCGATCATTCATCGATTGGGGTGTTATGAACGAGACAAAAGACAAAGGGGTTTATGCCCAAGGAAATCAATATTCGATTCAAGACTCCAGGCTCATTGCCTGGCTGGTGGAAGCATCTCTGTGCGCCCGTAAGAATGGCTTAGCGGCAGCAAAAGTCATTGGACTTTGGAAGAGCTATGGAAGTTGGGGCTCCAGGCAATACGTTCCCAATCTGGAGCTTGGGAACGAGGTGAAAATTTGATATTGGCAATTATCTGAATTTAGGAGTACTAGTTTAACATCCCTTCCGGTTTTTTCCTTTAAAGGGGGCGGCTTAAGAGGTTTACAGTAAGCCCGAAGAGTACGCCTAATGAGGTTTTGTGAAACTTTTCTCTTGACAAACCCATGGGTCCTGTATAAATCGAGCCTCTATATGGTGAGGATTTGAAAATGGCGTTAGGTTTTTCCGGCGCACTAACGAGGCCGACCGAAATAGTGTTTGGGGGGTCTGCCGCTTTTATTGATGTTTGGGTCAGTGAGGAGTACGTTCATGTTTTTTGATTCGCTTCTGTACGGGTCTCTCTTAATCTTTATTATTGGATCTGTTTATAAGTCCTACACTTGGGTTTCCAGGCAGATCACAGGGCAAGAACTTCCCTATTCAACGGGACAGAGAATTTCTCAGGCCATAAAGGGCATTCTGAGCGTTGTTTTCAGCGGTCGGATCGTGGTCCTGGTGAAAGTCCTGATCCTGGATGTTATCCTGCAACGCCGAATCCTGAAGGAAGATGCGCTGCGCTGGGTCATGCATATGCTCATCTTTGTGGGGTTCATGCTGCTTCTCTTTATGCATGCCTTTGAAAGCTGGACCAGCAGCAACCTCTTTGAGGGCTATGCCTCCACCGGACAGCCCTACCTTTTCCTCAGGAACCTTTTTGGGCTGATGGTTTTTGCGGGTGTGGCCATTGCCATTTATCGCCGGCGTATTCTCAAGGTTCCCCGGCTGCGCACCAACGGTATGGACGTTTATGCCATTATCATTGTGGCGGTTATCATGTTTACCGGTTTTTTTCTGGAAGGGGCTAAGATTATAAGCCATGGCGCTTTTCAGCGCATGGTGGAAGAGTACTCGGATACGGATGATCCACAAGAGTTGAAAGCGTTGGAGGCCTTTTGGGTCCAGGAATTCGGGGTGGTTTCGCCAAAGGTCGCGGGTCCCTTTGAAATGGAACTGTTGACCCAGGGTCGGGAACTGCATGAAATGAGCTGTCAGAGCTGCCATGCCGTGCCGCAATGGGCGTTTATCAGCGTCAACCTTGCCAAGGGGATGCGGCCCATGGCGCAATTCCTTGAGGATTCCGAGGCGACATACTTTTTCTGGATTATCCATATCCTGGCTTGTTTTATTGGATTGGCCTACCTCCCTTTCAGCAAGATGTTCCACATTATTACAACGCCCTTAAGTCTTATGGCCAATGCGGTCATGGATAAGGAACGCTCCCATCCGGCCAATATCCTGACGCGCCAGATGTTGGAACTGGATGCTTGTACCCATTGCGGCACGTGCAGTCTCAGGTGTTCGTCGTATCCCGCATTCGAAGCCCTGGGAAATGATTGCATCCTTCCCTCGGAAAAGCTGCAATCCATTCGAAAACTGGCCGCCGGAAAAATGCTTGCGCCGGCGGAACGACAGGCCCTTCGAGAAGGCGTCTATATCTGCACCAATTGTGATCGATGTACGGTGGTGTGCCCTTCGGGCATTAACCTGAGGGATCTCTGGCTCAATGTGCGGGAAGGACTCATTCAGACCGGCGCCATGGGGGAACCCTTGATACTCAGCGGTTTTTCATTTGTGCGGGGCTTGAATCGATCTAATTTGACGCCCGGGGGTTATGTGAAATCCCTTGAAATGGCCCGGCGCGAGGTGGCTAAGGGATGGCCTGTTGCCGCGGAGTCCGGTCCCCTGAGCTTTAACGGCGATGAGGGCTCCCACCACGCGGTGTTGCCTTTCGACGCTGAAACCTTTAGAGCTTGTTTCGGCTGTCAGAATTGTACCACCGTTTGTCCGGTGGTGGCGGCCTGCGACAACCCCGAAGAAACATTGGGGCTGCTGCCCCACCAGATCATGTACTGCCTGGGCTTAGGCCTGACGGATATGGCCTGTGGCGCAAAAATGATTTGGGATTGTGCGACATGTTATCAGTGCCAGGAACATTGCCCCCAGCTGGTTGAAGTAACCGATATCCTCTATCAGCTGAAAAATATAGCGATCAAGGGGCCCCAATAGGGGGCCGCTGAACAAGACCATGCGCTCTGCGCTTCTAGGAAATTGAGGCAAACCGATGAAATATGCTTTTTTTCTGGGCTGTAATATCCCTGCCCGACTTGAACAATATGAGACCGCGTCTCGTGCGGTGATGTCCCGCCTGGGCGTAGGCCTGATTGATTACCGCGATTTCACTTGCTGTGGTTACCCGCTGCGGAATGTGGACCGGAAAGCTTATCTTCTCTCTGCGGCCGGGAATCTTGCCCTGGCTGAACGGGACGGCGTCAATATCATGTCCCTCTGTAAATGCTGTTTCGGTACTTTGAAAGAGGCCCAGTATGTCCTTGGGCGCAGTGAGACGCTGCGCCGAGAGATCAATGATCTGTTGAAACCGAGAGGTTTGGCATATCAGGGCCAGGTGGAGGTCAAACATTTCCTTTCGGTTCTGTATCATGATGTGGGATTGAGCGCGCTGAAACAGAAGATGACCCTCAAAATGAAGGACCTCAAAATTGCCACCCATTATGGGTGTCATGCCTTGCGTCCCAGCAAGGTTACCCAGTTCGATGACCCGGTGGCGCCGACACTGTTCGATGAACTGGTAAAGGCGACGGGTGCAACAAGCGTGGAATGGAGCGAAAAACTCAATTGCTGCGGCGCTCCCCTGATGGGCGTCAATGACCGGATTTCCATGAATTTGACCCGCAGGAAACTGGACAGCGGGCGCGAATCCGGGGCGGATTTTTTGTGTACCGCCTGCCCTTATTGTCAGCTTCAGTTTGATCAGGTTCAAAGCATGATGACATCCGACGGCGTACCCGGCGATTCTCTGCCCTCCATACTCTATGCCCAGTTGCTGGGGTTGTGCATGGGGGTCGATGAAAAAGATTTGGGTCTTAAGAAAAACCAAGTGGCGATGGATAATGTCACCTCTTTTATAACGCAGGAGTAGTTTATGTCGACGAAAAAGCTTGGTTCCGTCCTGGTTGTGGGCGGCGGCATTACCGGCATGCAGGCCGCTCTGGATATGGCCAATTCCGGATATTACGTCTACCTTGTGGAAAGGACCAGTTCCATTGGCGGTATGATGAGCCAATTGGACAAAACCTTTCCCACAAATGACTGTGCCATGTGAATTATCTCACCGAAACTGGTCGAGGTCGGCCGGCACATCAATATCGAGTTACTCACACTTTCAGAGGTCACGGCGCTTAAGGGCGAGGCGGGCAATTTTGAGGCGAGCATTCTGCAACATCCCCGCTATGTGGATGTGGATAAATGTATCGCTTGCGGGCTCTGCGCGGAAAAATGTCCCAAAAAGGTCCCCAACGAGTATGACGCGGGCTTGGTCAAACGAAAGGCCATCTACGTGAAATACGCTCAGGCCGTTCCCCTGAAATATGCCATTGATCCTGAATATTGCCTCAAATTAACCAAGGGGAAATGCGGAAACTGCGAAAAAGTCTGTCCCGCGGGCGCCATCAACTATGACGATAAAGAGCGGCGCATCAACCTGAACGTGGGCGCGGTGATTGTTGCAGGCGGTGGCGAAACCTATAACCCCGCGAACCACGATACCTATGGTTACGTCAAAAACAAGAATGTGGTTACCAGCCTTGAGTTTGAGCGTATCCTGTCCGCTTCCGGTCCCTATGGGGGGCACATGGTGCGCCCATCGGACAAAAAGGAACCAAAGAAAATCGCCTGGTTGCAGTGCATCGGAAGTCGAGATGAGCATCTGGGAGGGCGCGGATATTGCTCCGGGGTTTGCTGTACCTATGCCGTCAAGGAAGCCATGCTGGCCAAGGAGCATGCACCCGGAGATCTGGACGCGGCCATTTTTTATATGGATATCCGCACCAATGGAAAAGACTTCGAGCGGTACTACAACCGGGCCAAGGATGAGGCAGGGGTTCGGTTTGTGAAGTCTCGGGTGACGAATATTGTTCCGGATAATGATTCCGGTATGAGCATGATCCGCTACATCGATGAACAAGGCCAAAAAGTGGAAGAGGGCTTTGACATTGTGGTCTTGTCCGTGGGCCTGGGCGCGTCCGCCGAGGGACGGGCTCTGGCTGAAAAATTGGGCCTTCCCCTGGATCATTACAATTATGTGAGTACCGACAGCTTCACGCCCGTAGAGACCGCGACGCCCGGTATCTTTGTTTGCGGCGCCTGTCAGGCGCCGAAGGATATCCCCTCGTCGGTGGTGGATTCCAGTGCCGCGGCAGGGGTGGCCGGAAGTTTTCTGGCCGATGCCCGGTGGTCTTTGACCAAGACGGCTAAGATTCCGGAGGAGCGCAACATCAGAGGGGATTCCGTGCGTATCGGCGTTTTTGTCTGCTGTTGCGGCACCAATATCGCCGGCGTCGTGGATGTGCCGGCCGTGGTGGAGTTTGCAAAGGGACTGCCCGGCGTGGTGTTTTCCGAGCAGAACATGTTCAGTTGCTCTCAGGATACCCAGGACAAGATGAGCCAGGTGATCCAGGAGCAGGCCCTTAACCGGGTGGTGGTGGCGGCCTGTACGCCCAAAACCCATGAACCCCTTTTTCAGGAGACCCTCACCAGCGCGGGCATTAACAAATATCTCTTTGAGATGGTCAACATTCGAAATCAGTGTTCCTGGGTTCATAAGGATGATCCCGAAGCCGCTACCACCAAGGCCAAAGACCTGGTGCGGATGGGTGTGGCCAAGGCGGGATTCCTGGAACCCCTGCCCGAGCCCGTACTCAACATCAACCAGAACGCGGTGGTTATCGGCGGCGGAGTGGCCGGCATGGAGGCCGCCAAAAACCTGTCACAGCAGGGATATTTCACTTATTTGGTGGAGCGGGAAGGAAAACTGGGAGGGAACGCCCAGTCCCTGCATGAAACCTGGCGGGGGGAAGATATTCAGGGTTACCTGAAAGATCTGATTCGGGAGGTGGAAGCGGCGGACAAGGTTGAGGTCTGCCTGGGCGCTGAAATTACCGCGGTGGACGGCTTTGTGGGGAATTTCCAAACGACGATTTCCCAGGGGCAGGAAAGCCGAACCCTGGAACACGGCGTCACCATCTTTGCCACGGGGGCGACGGAACATAGCCCTGAAGATCCGGCCTTGATTGCGTCTTCCCGGGTGATGACCGGCCTTCAGTTGCAGCAGGGGTTTGTCAAAGGGGATAGTCAACTCAATGGCCTCAATACGGCGGTTTTCCTTCAGTGTTACGGATCTCGTGTCAAGGAGCGGCCCTACTGTTCCAAAGTCTGTTGCACCCAGTCCATCAAGAGTGCCCTGGAACTGAAAAAGAGAAATCCCAAGATGCACATCTATGTGGTTTACCGGGACATGAGGCCCTATGGCCTCAGAGAAGACCTGTACCGGGAAGCGAGAACCCAGGGGATTTCTTTTGTGCGTTACAACTTTGAAAAGGGGCTCAGGATAGAGCCCCGGGACCAGGAAGTGGAGATCGGGTTTACGGACACGGTTTTCCGAAAAGAGATGATCATTCATTCGGATCTTCTGGTGCTGGCCTCCGCCATTGTTGTCGAAAAAGCAAATCCCCTGTCCCAGTTTTACAAGGTGGCCCAGAACGAGGATGGTTTCTTCGCGGAAGCCCACGTTAAGCTGCGGCCCGTGGATTTTGCCACCGACGGCATTTTTGTGTGCGGTCTGGCCCACTCGCCCAAACCCATCGATGAAAGCATCGCCCAGGCCCAGGCGGCATCCGCCAGGGCTGTGACGCTGCTTTCGGCCAAGAGCCTGGCCGTCAGTGGTACCGTGGCACAGGTGAACCCGATCAAATGCAGCAGTTGCGGGGTTTGTGTGTCTATCTGTCCCTACTCGGCCCCCAGATTCGATGAAAAATCCGGAAAGGCCATGATCGAATCCACCCTGTGCAAGGGGTGTGGCCTCTGCGTTTCTTCCTGCCGCTCCGGGGCCCTTCATCTCAAAGGCTTTGAAACCGCGCAGATCATGCAGATGATTGACTGCGTGGGATGATTCAGATCTGAATTTTATGACCGTTCACGGGTGGTTGCCCGTGAACGGTTACGATTTTTAGAACTTTAGATTTTTCCATATCCGGCACTCCATTAAATCTGAGAACAATAGTCATAAAACACTGTAGGCTATATTTTTTGTTGCTACGCTCATAGATGGGTTCCGCATTAAATTCTCCAAACCATAATTCGGCATTGGAATTTCTTTTTACTTCGGGTAAAGTTGCACCAAGCATGGATAGTCTAAAGGATTACAGCATTTAACCTTGAATCTCGATACCCTGACTACAAAAAAGAGTTCAGAAAAAAATGTACATTGCAGTTCACCGCAACGGAACTGGAAAAGATCAAAGAGGTTTTCGCATGGCTGAAATCGAATCTATAGTTTTAAAAAATGTGCGATTATTTTTAGATAAACTCCGTCGAGCTGGATTCCATATTTCAAAAGCCTATATTTTTGGCTCCTATGCCAGGGGACAAGTAGATAAATGGAGCGACATTGATGTAGCAATTGTTTCTCCCCAAATAAGCAACGCCCATTTTGAAGAACGAATAAGATTGACCGAGATGGCAATCTCTGTCGATGATCGGCTTGAACCTCTGCCGTTCAATCTTGATAGTTTCAATGATGATGATCCCTTTGTACGACAAATAAAGAATGAAGGATTGCCAATCGTTTGAGTTTTTCCACGGGTTGTATGCCTTTCCACGCAGAGCGCTGAACGAGCTGGAAGCGTACTAAAACAGGTACGCTTTTCTTTTTCTAAACGAAGCGACCTGACGCCGGCATGCTGGTTCTCTTTTGTACCGCCTGAGACCGCTGCTAACGCTTTTCAAGCACAAACGAAAAAGAGAGCGATACATGGATATAGATTGTTTTTCCGACCGATTTTTTCGATTCAAGTGTGACGCTGTTTAATATGGATGTCCGTTATTTTTACACCAGCCCAGATAAAACGATCGCACCTATTTTGGACCAGATCTGTGATCTCGTCGCATCCGGCGACGGTGTGGGCACATCCTGGCTGAGAGAGAACCTGAAAAAGGCCTTCCTCATCGGATATGCCGTTTGCGATGGTCGGGTGGTGGGCACTTCCACCCACAAATACCCGAAAGAGGATTACCGGAAAAAGATCGAAGCTGAAACCGGGCTTGATCTTTCAGGCTTTCTGGAGCGGGGGTATACGGCGGTGGATCGGGAATTCCGAGGCATGGGCGTCGGTGGGAAGGTGATTCAGGGGTTGATCGAAAGATCAGCAGGGCAAAAGATCTATGTCACCATTCGCATGAATAATCCCTGGCCCCTCAGGATGACCTACCGGGTGAGGATGGTTGAGGCAGCCCGGTTCATTAATGACCGAACCGGGCATGAACTGGGGGTTTTTACCAATGTGACCCCGCGTTTGAAATCGAAGAGCGAGATTATTCCATGAAATTTTCACATCTCTTTACCGGCAAACCGTATCGTGAGATCGAAAAGAACGCAGATGCACTTTTCCAGGTGGGCGAATATGGCGCCGCCAAACTTGAATATGAAAAGGCCTTGCATAAATTGGCGAAGAAAACCCCGGAACCGTCTGAGGCCGGCGATCACATAGAGATGAAAATCGCCAAATGCAAAGATGCCCTTGCCCTTGAACATAGGAAGGCCGCGGATAATTTAATTGAGGCCGGGCTCCACGAAGAGGCCGAAGATCTTCTGCGGCTTGCGCTTGAACTGGTTCGGGACAAACAGCTTGCCGTGGAGATTGAGGAACGGCTGAAGGTCGTAAAAACGCATTCTATTCCCCATGGAGCGTCAGGAATATCTATTTCTGATGAAGCTTCGGAAGACGAAAGGGAATTCGGTTATCAAGCGTCCGGAGAGGAGTATTTCACAGCGCTCATCAATGCATTGCCCAAGACGGAGCAGGAACTCTATCTTGGCTATGGAGATTTGTTCAGGGAAGGGTATGTCAAGCTGAATCAGGGTCGTTTTGAAGATGCCGTCACGCTATTGTCCCAGGCCCTGGAAGCCAATTCTTCATCCGAAGGCTTTATTCGACTCGAACTCGCGACCGCCCATTTGAATCTTGGCAATGATTCCGAAGGTTGTTCTTTGCTGGAAGGTTTTTTGAACGATTATCCCGAATCACTCAGAGCCTACCCGCCGTTGTGTGAAAGCTACTGGCAAAACGAACAGTTTGACAAGGCGCAACAATTGCTCATGAATTGCCCCGAGCCGCTCAGCGATTCTCCGGTAATTCATTTGCTGATCGGAGAGACGCTGTTCCATGCCGGTCGGTATCATGATGCTGAGTCCCATTACTTGAATTCCCTCGATGCTCATGGTTGGGATGAGGCCATTGTCTTAGCCCTTGCAAGGACATTCGAAGCACTCGGGTCAAAAGAGAAGGCCCTAAAGCAATACGCTGAAATTATAAACAGATGCCAGGGCTGCGGAAGCCGAATTGATCCGCTTATCAAACAAAAATATGCGGATATAAGCTTGGAAACAGGCGATCATTCCATAAGCATTCTGGAGCTGTACCTCGGCCTGGTACAGGAAGTTCCGGAAAATCGTACGGATTATTATCAAAAAATCAGTATGATTTATGACCTGAATGGAAATGAAGACGAAGCTCGTCGATTCAGGTCCTTTGCCGAACAATCTCGAATTTCGGGACCGGACAGAACGATATAGCTCCTGAAAACAATTACTTTCGGGATGTAACAAAAGAATCTCGTGATATTTCATGGGAACCTGCTTTTTTTCCTTGATTCTCTTCTCAATGGATACCACTATAGAAAATTCAAGATTGTGAATCGTCTGTGTTGCGTTTGGAATGGAAAAAAAAGAGGATTACATGCGTAAGGGATGGCTTTTAACCGGGTTGTTTTTTATCACCATCTTGATGTTTGCGTCCACTGCCTGGAGCAAGAGCAACAACATTAAGATCGGTATTAATGCGCCTTTGACCGGCGACATTCCCAAAGTGGGTGAGGGTACGAAATTTGTGGCTCAAATGTGGATGGAAGACCTTAACGCCGCCGGGGGAATGGATGTGGGCGGCAAAAAATATCCTGTGGAACTGGTGATCGAGGACAACGAGTCCAAAGCCGAATCAGCGGTCAAAGCCAATACCAAAATGATTACCGAAGACGAGGTTCTGGTCATAGTGGGACCCCAGGCCTCTGCTCAGGCCGTTCCGGCCGGTGAAGTGGCCAACAACTGGGAGACCCCCATGATCAGTCCCTGGTCCACGAATCCCAACACCACCAGGGGCAGACCCTATGTTTTCAGGGGGTGCTTTCTGGATCTCTTCCAAGGCCCCGTAGTGGCCAATTTCATCACCGAGGAATTTGGATTTAAAAAAGCGGCGGTGCTGTACGATGTGGCCAGCGACTATTCCAAAGGTATGGCGGAATATTTCAAAAAGGCGTGGGAAAAACTTCATGGGCCCGGTTCTGTGATGGCCTTTGAGAGTTTTACCACCAGGGATCCGGATTTCAGTTCCCAGCTGACCAATATCATTCAGTCGGGCGCCCAGTTCCTGTTTACACCCCAATACTATAATGAGGTGGCCCTGATCGTGCAACAGGCCCATGAGCTGGGGTGGAACAAACCCATTGTGGGCAGTGATAGCTGGGGTTCCGCTGAAACGGTGAAACTTTGCGGCAAGGATTGCTACGGGCTTTTTTTCAGCAGCCATTATGCGGCAGCCGGCGCCAGGGGCGCCACCAAAGCGTTTATCGAGCGTTATCAAAAGAAATACGGGTATGTGCCGGATGATGTGGCTGCCCTCACATGGGACTCACTGGGCATTATGCAGGAGGCGATTCGCTCCTGCGGAAAAATCACCGGTAACCCGGAAAAGGATCGAAAATGCGTTCGCGATGCCATTGCGGGCATCAAGGAATTCAAGGGCATTACGGGGAACATGACGTTTACGGAAGACGGAGACCCGGTCAAATGCGCCGTCATTGTGCGGATCAGCGATTCCGGGACGTTTGAATTCTACAAGTCCGTGTGTCCGTGACCGGTATTAGGCTTTAGGCTTTAGGTTTTTGGTGATAAGGCGGGTCGGGTAAAACACCCACGCCCGCCTTTTCTTTATGAGGATGACTTGAATGATCTTCTTTTTCCAGAATCTGGTTAACGCCCTTCAATGGGGCAGCTTTTATGCCCTCATTGCCCTGGGATATGCCATGGTCTACAGCATTTTGATGCTGTTTAATTTTGCCCATGGCGACATCTTCATGGTGGGTGCCTATATTGGGTTCGGAATGGCTACCCTGCTGGTGGCCCTGGCTGAAATGGGCGCCGTGGCGGCGCCGGGATGGTTGATTCTGGCGCTCACCATTATCATCAGCATGTTCCTGACCTCCTTTCTGGGAATGCTGGTAGAGCGTGTGGGTTACCGCCCCCTTCGAGAAGCGCCCCGGGCTTCCGCGGCGATTACAGGGCTAATGATCGGCATCATTCTGGAGACGGGCAACCTGATGCTCCTGGGCGCTCAGCGGGTGAGATTTCCAAGGTTGATTGAATCCACCACCTATGACCTGGGGGGCGTTTTTGTCACCAATAAGAAGATCATGATCGTGCTGGTTTCCATTTCCCTCATGGTGGCGCTTCACCAGTTTGTCAAGCGCAGCAAATGGGGAATGGCCATGCGGGCCATGGCCTTCGATTACGCGGTGGTTCCCCTCATGGGGGTTTCCATCAATAAGGTGGCTCGGCTCACCTTCGCCATTGGATCAGCCCTGGCGGCGGTGGCGGGGATACTATTCGGCATTGCCTACCCGGTTCTGGATCCTTACATGGGGATTGTCTTTGGCTGGAAGGCATTTGTGGCCGCAATCCTCGGGGGGCGGGGATCCATTATGGGGGCCGCTCTGGCCGGGTTTCTCTTAGGGTTTATCGAGATTTTTACGGCCATGATTTTCCCCTCCACCCTAAGGGATTTGATTACCTATTCCATTATTTTATTGATTCTGGTTTTTCGACCTCACGGATTCTTTGGTGAGGACTACAGCGCCCGGTTGAGACTTTAAATAAAAGGAAAAACCATGATGTCCCAATCAATTGACGGATGGCGGTTCAGACTGAAACGGTTTTGTGCCCCGGTTCCTTTGTTGGGCTGGCTCCTGGGCGCCTTTGGGGCGGTCATTCTGGAACATTTTGCGGGAACCCCTTTCGCTGAGCTGTTAGGCCTTCCCAAGATGCCGGTCCTTTTCGGCGCCCTCATCATGTTGAAAATGCCCCTGTTGATCCCGAGTGTTTTGCTCTATGTGCTGGCAATCTACGGCCTGCCCATAGCCCTTGTGGGACGATTATGCGCGGGGCTCGCCAATCGGGCCGCGGAAAACCTGCTAAACGTCTCAAAATCCTTTTCCGTGCTGATCCATCTGGCCCTCCTATACGCCATTTTGCACGCCTGGTCCGATTTAAGCGCCTATCGGCTTTTGACCCTCAAATTTACCCTCATTGCCGTAATGTTGACCTTGAGCCTCAATGTCATCAACGGATATATGGGGGAGTTCAGTTGTTCCCATCCCGGATTTATGGCTCTGGGCGCCTATGTGGCCTCCACCTTTACCCTCTCCCTTTTTGTAAATGACAGGCTCTTTGGAGAGGCCCTTCTCCCTCCGGCCCTGGGGCCGTTTCTGTTTCCGGTCGCCCTGATTTTAGGGGGCCTGGCTGCTGCCCTGGGAGCGATGGTGGTCGCAATCCCCTCCTTTCGAACCCGCGGCGATTACCTGGCCATTATATCCCTTGCCTTCATGTTTATCGTCAAAAGCCTTTTTGAAAACCTGGAAGCCCTGGGTGGTCCCCGAGGGATGGGCAACCAGCCCAACTACGCCAATCTGCCCACGGTGTTTGCGTGGACCATTTTGTGTATCTGGATTATCAATAACTTTGTTCAATCCACCATGGGCAAGGCATTAAATGCTGTGCGAGACGACGAAATCGCCGCCGATGCCATGACCGTGAACACCCGGAAAACCAAGATGGTGGGATTTTTATTTGCCGCTTTCTGGGCTGGTGTGGCAGGGGGTCTGTTTGCCCACGTACTGCGTTACATCAATCCCGGCGTTTTCGGCATTCAGCGCCTGGCCGAAGGGTTGGCCATGGTCTATTTCGGGGGCCTGAATTCGGTTTACGGTTCCATCCTGGGCGCCGTCAGTCTCAGCCTTTTAAGCGAAGCCTTACGCCCCCTTGAAATTCTGAAATGGATCATTATTCCCCTTCTGCTTATCCTGGTGATGATTTTCCGGCCCACGGGACTCATCGCCTTTCGGGAATTCAATGTGGGGAATCTGATCCAGCCAAAAACCACAGCCAAAATTGAGGAATGATATGCCGCTCTTGCAGGTGGAAAACATGACGCATTATTTTGGGGGCCTGCGGGCGGTATTCGAGTACAATCTCAGTATTGAACCGGGTCAGATTCGCGGGTTGATCGGGCCCAACGGGGCGGGTAAAACCACCGTATTTAATCTCATTACCGGCATTTATCATCCCACCAGCGGTCGCATTCTCCTGGACGGGGAAAACATTGAGGGTTTAATGTCCCATAAGATCGCTTCCAGGGGGTTGGGTCGGACCTTTCAAAACATAAGATTATGGCGTCATATGACGGTTTTGGAACATGTCAAAATGGCCCGGTATTCGCGGCTGAACTACGGCCTGGCGGGGGCATTTTTTGGAACCCCCCGGCGGAACCGGGAAGAGGACGCCATCGAAGCGACGGCACTGGAATTGCTGGATTTCGTGGGCGCGAAGGATTTTGTCCATCAAAACGTTCTTCAACTGCCCTACGGCGCCCAAAGGCGGGTGGAAATGGCACGGGCCCTGGCTACGGAACCCAAAGTCCTCTTTTTGGATGAGCCCACCGCTGGAATGAACCCGGAAGAATTACTCCAGATGATGGAGATCATCCGACTGATCCATGAAAAAAAGGGCGCGGCCATTTTTCTCATTGAGCATCGGTTGAAGGTGGTGATGGAACTCTGCCATCAAATCCAAACCCTGGTGTTCGGTGAAGTGATTGCGGAAGGAACGCCTTTGGAAATCCAGAATAATCCCAAGGTCATTGATGCCTATCTGGGGCAGGATATGGAGATTTGATGTTTTTACAAATCGAAAATCTGAGGGTCTCCTATGAAAAGATCAAGGCCCTTCAAGGGATTGATTTTCAGGTGGGGCACGGAGAGATTGTCTGCATGATCGGCGCCAATGGCGCGGGGAAGAGTACCGCCCTTCGGGCCATTTCACGCCTGGTCCCGGTGGAGACGGGATCCCGAATAACATTCAAAGGGAAAGACCTCCTCAAATATTCCGCGGACCGGGTGGTCAGTGAACTGGGCATTTCCCATGTTCCCGAAGGGCGCAGGCTTTTTGAAAACATGACCATTTTTGAAAACCTGAAGCTGGCTGCCTTCGCAAGAAAAGACCAGCCGGAAATTCTGAAGGACATGGAACGGGTATTCGCCATTTTTCCACGGCTGAAAGAACGGGAAATACAAAAATCCGGAACCCTGAGCGGCGGAGAACAACAGATGCTGGCCATTGGTCGGGCCTTTATGAGCGGCCGTCAGGTGATGCTCCTGGATGAGCCTTCCATGGGCCTTGCGCCCCTTTTAATGGTGGACGTTTTTCGAGCGTTAAAAGACATCAGCCGGGAGGGGACCACCATTTTGCTGGTTGAACAGAATGCACGCATGGCATTAAGGTTCGCCCATCGGGGTTACGTGCTTGAAAATGGCGTTATTTCGTTGAAAGGGGTTTCGGCGGAGTTGATCGCCAACCCCCAGGTGGAGAAAGCCTATCTGGGGGGATGATCCCGAGAGGGATTAAATCCGGATTTCGAGACCGTCTTCCGTAGCCTCTGTAT
Organism: Desulfatiglandales bacterium; assembly: GCA_963662465.1. Lineage (GTDB taxonomy): Bacteria > Desulfobacterota > DSM-4660 > Desulfatiglandales > Desulfatiglandaceae > NaphS2. The sequence continues at coordinate 3,516,298 of OY759599.1, read as the reverse complement.
CAAAAGGAGCTGTTTGGCTTGCGGGGCGACTTCCGTGTCGTCCTTTTGATCCAAGGGTTCAGCAAAAGAAGAATGGAGAGGGAATTCGTTTTTTCCTTGACTTGAAATCTCCGAGAACATACAAAAAACAATAAGTGATTTTATCATGATTTAACGGCTATTGCCAACAGCGCCTTTTTTCATCTTCAACTAAAAGAGAAAAAAACATGGCACACGGCATCTGAAAACCCCGCTTCTCAAAAGAGATCGGGGTTTTTTGTTGGGCGGAAAACGGGGCTGTTCCATTTTTTACAAGGAGAAGCCAAATGACTGTCATCGACCCCCTGGAAGCCGTAGCGTATTTAGAGAACGTTAAACTGCCCAGTCCCCCAGACGGACTGCTAGGTGTCATGGGTCATGCGATCCCGACCCTTCCGGAGTACGCGTCCGGGGTCGATGAGGCGGTAACCGTGGGTTCCCAAATTGCCGAGTTTGCCGCCGACGTGCCGGCTGATATGCGTCCCCGGATATCCAACTCCTTTCTTTTGGCGCAACTGGCCGCAAACCGTGAAATACAGGATACGGGTGGCGGCACTAAGCAGTGGTATGACAAGTATGTGGAGGTTTTAACCAAGATCGGCTGGCTGTTGGAAAGCAAACAGGCGTCCATGCGCGAAGTTTCCGCAAACACGCTGGAAGTGCACAAGGAAATTATACCACTGCTCATCGCCGTCCTCGGAACTGCGGTACCCGCGGCGGTGGTAGTTATCTCCGTGCTGAAATCCTTGGCCGAGATGGACAAGGATAAGCCCTGGATCACGTTGTTCGATCGCGAGAGCCGGCGTGCATCAGCAAACCAATTCCAAATCAGCTACGCGTCAGTTGATGAAAACGCAGGCCCACGGATTTCACTGGTATGTTTCGAACTGGATGCTTCGCGTTCCTTGACGCAAGTGTTGTTCTTCAAATTCTCGACCGCAAAAGCCACGCTCAGTCACTTTGGCGCGGATCTCGGCATCAATCCGGCTGTCTTTGAAAGATCGATCAAGGTGGTTGAAGACCGCATCGCAGACTATGTCACCAATTACATAGAAGATATCAAACTGTAGCGCATTGTCGTCCTCGGGAATGGCCGTGTCTATCCGTTTCCATTGGAAGCCATCCCCCATAGGCAGCCCACCTAAAACGGATAGAAAAGGGTGATCCCATGGAACTTAAAGATGAGCGCATCCATAAAATTCTTTCCCTTCATGGCGATGAGAGAGACTGGCAGGAAGATCTTGACAGGCTCGAACGCGGAGACATAACACTGACGCGCCGGTCCGCGGGTGAATCGGCCATCAAAGCGGTTCAGCGCCTGCTGGTTTTTCTTGGATATTCGACCGCCTCATCCGGGGCATTTTTAATCGACGGTGATTTCGGTCGCGGGACAAATCGCGGCGTCGCCCAGTTCCAATTCGAAAAGGCCCTGAACGCAACCATCACCCGCCGCTCACTACCGAATGATATTGAATTCATGGATTTTACTCCTGAGGTAATGCAAGAGGACAACCCAACATCGCAGTTCACCTGATTGCTCGTACCTCGTGGCTGGTGACTGCGGGCGTTAGGATTTGAGGCTTTCATTACAGTAAACTTTATTGTGAGATTAGGAGGAAAGCTATGACTAATGAGTTTGTCATAAACGGCAACGATCCGGCGGAAAGCGGTGTCCCTCAAAACGATCCGAGCGGCGGTATAGATTGGCATCGGCGGGCCGGGCCGGTCTTTAAATATGGGCTTACCACAGGGTTTGCTCTGATACTGTTTGGTGGAATATCTTTGGGGCTGTCCTTGACCAACACCTTTTTAGAAATCATGGTTGTTTGCGTTGGTCTCAGCATCATTCTCGGAGCCTTCGGTTCAACGGCAAGGGTAACCATTCCTGGTCAGAGCATTGTCTTAGTAGGAGTCGCTGCCGTCGCTGTAGCCCTGTTCAGTCTTCTTATCAGCGAAATGGACGATCGTTATGTCCGCGTGAAAATTGGCGGGGATGTGGAAGGAAGTCAGATTGATTTCGTTGGCGACCGAAATTATTTGGGTGCCTTTCAACCATCTAAAAGAACCTTCGATTTTATCGTTTTCGGTAAAGAGATCAAGCGACCAGTTCTAGCTTTGTATATTACTTTACCGGACGGGACTGAGCGACCGTTCGAATGTATCGATAAGGATAGATTGAGACCTTATCTCGCTTCCGGGAAAACGATCGAGTGGTCGTTCGACGGCAAAAATGCCACACTCATTGACATCGAAGATCGACAGCGCGTCGCGGAGTTGGGTCCGTGTCGAGAAGACATCACTTTGTCGAAGGATAGAGCTTCTTTACATGAAAAATCTCTGTTCTCGATGGTGCCTCGTCTCGTCTTAACGGCATTCGCCCAATCTGATAGTGCTTCTATGCCGCAGGATACAAAGACGCTCATACAACAACTCGAATCCAGCGCCAATTATGTACGCCGTGATGTCCGATCGCAGCTTGCGAAGAAAGGTATTCCGGCGGTTGAGCCGTTGCTTTTTAAGCTCTCGGAGGAATCTTTAACATACCGTTCTCGGCTTGGAGTGATAGTTGCCCTCACCGAGATGATGCGTGAGAACAAGCCCTACCGGACTCAGATTATCGAGAGGATCAAGGATGAGGATCTGAAACGTTTGGTTAATGCTTCCGCTGATGAGGACAGGACCATTCGAATCTACGCGAGCGAGTTTTTATATGATCTCGGCGATCCAAGGGTGATTCCTATTGCCTTTGACCGTTTTCCCTCAGCTTCCGCGAACGGTCGGTACAATCTACTTTTGGTTATTAAAGGCGCAGTGCCTTTTGTTTCCGGTGATCAACAAGCAGGTGTAATCGAGCGCGTGATGGCACTCAAATCTGACAATGCACCGAAGACCAATGCCCTCATCGACTCAATCATAGACATGGCGAGAACAAAATAAGAGGCCTAGTCTACCGCTGAAATTTTGAATCAAGGAGCGTTAAATCCGCAAGCCGTAATCTGAGTACCTTATGAAAATTTCCTAACCTTGCTCTTTCAGCCGACACAAAAAGCCGTGCGGCTGAAGAGTCCGTTAGATGCCGAAGGATAAAAATGAATCAAGAAGACGCAACAAAAAATCTCATCGAATGGCTTCGTGATCCAGATCACGGCGGCTTTGGATCATACGGATATGACATTTATTTACCACATCCCTAAGAAAAGAAAGGATCGATAGTCAACAGATTCATCCAAAAATTCGGATCAGGTTTTGGCGAACGATCCCAAGAAGCGATTAGGCGCTATGGAGCACATGCTTATCTGGCCTGTTTCGTTATGTGTGGATCTGCATCTGAATTGATTCTTCTGGCAGCTGCAATCGAAAAAAATAATGATGAACAAAAAGTAATCAAAGCCTACTCTGGATCTAATGGGAGGTCCAGAGTCGAAAATATTGTCATTGGACAAGCCTCTGCACGTGTTCAGCGTGAATTCCGAGGGTTCACAACACTTCTTAAATACTGGCGAGATACCTCAGCCCATGGTCACAAAACGGGTATTGGAGACAATGAAGCATATCCGTCACTTGCGATGCTATTGAGGTTTGCGATATTTACTGATGACAACTGGGCAGAATTAACAAGTTGATTGGCATCTAACCATGCTTTTTCAGCGGATCTACGCAACGCGCGGTTCCCGAGGTCAGCCGCCCGTGAAACACACCGTTCGGCAGCGTGTTTATCGTTTCAAATACTTCTGAAAAGATTAAAGGAGGAGAGATATGAGTGATTGGAAAGAGTTGTTGACGGTAGCCGATCGGGAGGCCACGCTCACACGCGCTCGGAGTTGCCTTGGCAAAAACACGCGGTATAAATTGGGAAAAGGCGGCATAAATCCGGTCAATCCGTTAACCCCGGAATGCGATTGCTCCGGCTTTGTTGCCTGGACCATCGGTATTCCCCGGGAACTCCCGCCACGTAGCGGTAGGTGGCTCCAAACGACCACGTATTGGGAAGGTGGAGGCGCCGTTGGGGAGGGTCTGTTTGATCTGACCACTCCAGCACAGGCAGAACCCGGAGATCTCTATGTGTATCCTGATGCGGGTGGTAAGCAAGGACATATGGGGATCATCAGTGAAGTACAAAACGGAAAACCCTCAAAGGTTATTCATTGCTCCAAAGGCAATGACACAAGCTATGGTGAAGCGATTCGCGAAACCGATACCGCCGTTTTCAGGCGTCATCCCAAGACCCGCATCATGCAAATTGACTACGCGGCATTGCGTGACCTTTTTGACCTCCCGGAACCCCGGTTGGCCGAGGATGAAGCTGAGCCGCCGCTACCCAATGCACGGCTGCATCACCCGTTATTGGCATATGATACGACGCTGTGGTTGGTTGTCACGGGGAAACTGGTGCTGGAACCCACGGGTGACGATGTGGGGGGTTGCGGTGCGCTGCATGATGCTCTGAATCAACTGGCCGCGATCAATCCCAGATATCACGTCGATCTCGGAAAAAACCTACAATACCGTGGTTTTTATGGCCCTAAGACCGCCGAGGCGATCAAGCATTTTCAAAACGACCGGAATCTTGCCGTTACCGGTGAAACCGACGCTGCCACCCTTATGGCTTTGGATAACGCACTTGGCATGCTCGGGGCCGGCAGTGCAGTTCCTTTCGCCAGCCCAGTGACGCACACTCGCAATCGGTGGAATGAAGCCTTGGCGGTCGCTGTTACGACGGGAGCTTCCGCGAAAACTGCCCGTCAAGATGGTCTGCCGCCGGGAGCGGGTTCTTCCCATAAAATGGCGCAAACAGATCTTTTGAGAGTTTATAACCTTCGTGAGAAGTTTCGTTCTTGCGGGGAGAAGTTTGATGTCCCTCCTGCTCTGCTGGCGGCGCTGGCCAGCCGTGAATCCCGTTGCGGCAAAGCGTTAGCCCCGGATGGGACAGGTGATAATGGGCATGGCTGGGGTATCATGCAGGTGGATAGAAGGCATCACACACCGGTCGGTGGGCCGGATAGCATTGGACATATTGAGCAAGCCACGGAAATATTGGTTCGCTTTCGTCGTCAGATTCAGGAAAAACGTCCAATGTGGGAGGACAAAGACGTTTTGAAGGGTGCGGTGGTCGCATATAATTCCGGGGTAAGCAATGTTCAGACCATTGAACGTATGGACATTGGCACCACTGGAGATGATTATGGCAGTGACGTCATGGCGCGTGCTCAGTTTTATACGCAGCATATGGGCTGAGCATCAAAAGAGGTAAAGACGGGAATTAATCGGAAACACGACTCTTGGACAGTGCGGAGAACATAAATCTCATGGCAGGGCTCAATTCAGTACCTGCCGACAACCCTCCGCGGGCGCCGGCATTAACAAACCACACGGGAAATGGCAAGGAAACCAGGCAATGTCGAAAATTTGACAGGAGGTGTTCTGATGGCGAAGAAACAATTGATTCATATCAGTGATTTACACATCGGACTTAGGTCGCAGGAGAGTAATTTAACCCGGTTAACCATAAAAAAGATATCAGCGGATTATCCCGACGTACCGGTCATTATCACGGGTGATCTGACGGATTCGGCAACAAAGAACCAATTTAAAAATGCGCGGGCAATTCTAGATGAACTTGCAAAAACCAATCCCATTCTTGCTGTTCCCGGAAACCACGACTATGCATGGAAAGGAAACATTTTAAACCCTAACGGGTGGGAGAATTGGGCCGAGCATTTCGGTTCTCCTCTCGGATGGAATCGTCCATCTCCGGTTCACTGGATGGAAAAGGATCGAACGCCCGGAAATGTTGAGGGGCTTGGAGTATGGGAAGATGGCTCTATTGTATACTTTGGAATCGATTCGGGGGATCCCAGAGATAAGCAGGTCAGCGCCAGAGGCTACATCAGCAAATCGCTGGCAAATGCACTGAAGAATTTGCTGATATCGCATTCCGGCAAGACGAGAATTGCCCTCTTGCATCACCACCCTTTTACGGGAGTATTGACGCATATTTTTACGGCGCTGAAAGGTTCCAAGCTTCTCATGGATGCCTTAAGAGGTAATTGTGAGCTACTGCTTTTCGGTCACGAGCATGAATATGGCATTTGGCGGAATTATGACTCCATCCCCCTGATCGTTTCATCGCATAAGACATCTGAGCCCATAAGCGGAAACTGTTGCGCTATCACGGTAATCGAATTGGAGAATGCGGGCGCGAATAATGTCTCTTTCAGCCACAGGCTTGAGATGGCTTAACCGATTTGGGCTGAAATGTCTTGCGCTCAATCCCGTAACACCGAAAACTTGATATTGAATTGCCAAACCATCGCATCAACACGGACATGGCTTCTGCCGGCGCTTCAGCCATGCCGGTTATGCGTCCGTTATGAGGCGTAAACGCTAGAGGTGGAGGTATTTACTAAGCTCTCTGTAGAAATTTTGGTGTGACCCGAAAGAATAAAGGATATAGGGTTGAGCCTTCGATTTCGTATGCGAATAGAATCAGATTGTTCCCAATAATCTCTAAAACAAGGAGAACCCACAATGCCCTTTCCCGAATACGACGAAATGCATGTCGTCTCAGACCTCCATATGGGCGGCGAGAACGACTTTCAGATTCTCCGCGAAACCAAGAAGCTGGCGGCTTTCATCCACTGGGTCGCCAAACAGCAACCGGACGGCCGGACGGCCCTGGTCCTGAACGGCGACATCATCGACACCCTGGCCGAGAAGAACGTCGATTATATCGCAGTCGACAATGCCGAGGCCGTCATCGGGCGGATCATGGCGGACCCTGCATTTGCGCCGGTCTGGGACGCCCTGGCGGATTTCGTGAAACAGCCGCACCGCACCCTGGTTATCAACATCGGTAATCACGACCTGGAATTGTCCTTTCCCGTGGTCCAGCGCGCCGTTGTAAAACGACTGGCCGGCGATGACCCCGCGGCCCGGGGCCGCATCCAATTCTCCACCATGGGGGCCGGGTTCTCCTGCCAGGTGGGGGGCGCCCGGGTCTTCTGCACCCACGGCAACGAAGTGGACCCCTGGAACTTTATCCGTTACGAGGATCTGGCCAAGGCGGGGAGACGGCTCAATTGCGGCTGCACCCTCAAGCCGGGCGAATGGGAACCCAACGCTGGCACAAGAATGGTCAAGGACATCATGAATGTGCTGAAGGCGCGTTACCCCTGGATCGACCTTTTAAAACCGGAGATACCGGGCGCGGTCGGCGTCCTCCTTGCCCTTGATCCCGGTCAGTTGGACAAGATCCATTCCATCATCCCCGTCATCGGAGAAAAGGTGGAAGGGGACCGGGAATACGATCAGCGCCTTTCCGCCGATGGTTTTACCACCCCCACCGACAAACCTCCCCGGCCCGCCGACGTTTACAGTCTGCTGGGTCCAAACCTCAGGGCGGGACTGCATAGCGGCACGGGCGGCAATCGCACAACAGCCGATGACCTGCTCCTTGCGGCGGAAAAGGAATACCAAAACGGCGCTGCCGCCACCGACCCGGAAGAAGAAACCCTGGGCGCCGGCCAATATCTTTGGGACCGGCTTACGAGCTGGTTAACGGGCATCACCAAGGTTGAAGCCCTGCGCCGGGCCCTCAAGGACTGGCTCAAGGACGACAAAACCTTTGAAATAACGGATCAGGATGATACCTGCAAGGAAACGGCGGCGTCGGTGGGGCAAGACGTCCATTTCCTCATAACCGGCCACACCCACCTGGAACGCGCCATTGATCTGGGCTGCGGCCGTTTCTACTTCAATTGCGGTGCCTGGATCCGCCTCATGCGCTTCACGGAGGGGATGCTTGCAACTGAGGAGACCTTCAAACCGGTGTACAACCTGCTCCAAAAAGGCCGAATGGCGGAACTGGACCAGGCGGTCTTTGACGGCAAATCCTTTGTCCTCCCACGGCAAAGTGCTGTCTGCATCCGGAGCGAAGCTGAAAAGGTGATCGGCGAACTGGCCCACATAGAAGGGACCGATCCCGTCACTCGCAACATCATCAAACGGTTCACGAGGTGAAAAAATGTCCGAAATTCATAACATCAAATTGGAAATCCTGCGATCCGGCCCGGCCCATAACCAGCTCTTGTCTCCCCTTACCCCCTACCTGGTCCTCTGCGGCGCCGCGGGTCCCTCAACCGTACACCTCCCATTTGAACAGCGGCAGTTACGCATCCGGCTGGAGCGGCTCCGCTATTACACCGGCGGGATGCCCGTCCCCCCGAGTCAGAGGGAGGCCGAACTTCGCGAATTGGGCGAGGCCATCGGCCGGATGTTTGGCCAGGTTCCCCCATTCCTTGCCGAACTGAGTAGCGCCCGGGCTAAAAAGGGACGGTTTGTCCATCTGCGATTGTCACTCTCCGCCTTTGAATTGGCGCTGCTGCCCTTTGAGACGGCCATTGCCCCGGACGGTTTTCCCGGCTCCGGTTCGCCCCTTTTTCTGCAATCCAAGATCCCCATTGCCCTGACCCGGGAGGTCCGTCGCGGTCGACCCCTGCCGGTGGAATGGAATCGTTCGCCCCGCATCCTATTCATCTCCGCCGCGCCCGCTGGATTGGCGTCGGTTCCCGTCAAGGGGCATCTGATGGCCCTGCGCCGGGCTATCGACCCGTGGGTGAAGATCCGGGACACGGATGAAGAGCGATTGGAAGCGGTGAAAAAAATCCTCACCGTGTTGCCGGATGCCACCCTCGATCAGATCCGGCAGTCCTCCATGGATACGGAGTACAGCCACGTCCATATCCTGGCCCACGGCGCCCCCTATGATTGTGCGGGGGACCAGCGGTACGGGCTTGCCCTGTGCAGCGGCAAAAACCCCGGGGAGCCCGACGTGATCGATGGGGAGGCGCTCGGCATTGCACTCACCGGGAACCGCGCTTCCACCAGCGCCGCTCGTCGTCGACCCACGGTCCTCTCCCTGGCAACCTGCGATTCCGGCAATGTACACTCCGTACTCACCCCCGGCGGCAGCATAGCCCACGAGCTTCACGCGGCCGGTATCCCCTGGGTCTTTGCCTCCCAGTTTCCCCTCTGGATGCGGTCTTCCAATATTTTCACCGAGGTTCTGTACAAGCGCCTGTTCATGGGGGCCGATCCCCGCCGCGTACTCCACGAATTGCGGCAGCGTCTGCGTACCGCCTGCCCGGGCACCCACGACTGGGCCAGTATTGTGGCCTATGCCACCGTGCCCTGGGATTTTGAAAAACAGGTGGACGACTTTCGCGACCAACAGACCCGCGAGCGGATTGAAACCCTGTTTGCGCGGCTCGACGATCTGCTGAATGCGGGGAAGATTGAGGAGCCGGACGGGAAAAGGGTTTCAGGGGAGATAGATCATCTCAGCTGCCTCATTCGCTGGGAACTTCAATCATGGCGGGAGGAACCCGCCGCCCAATCCCGGCCAACGGAATTGGCCGAACGTCTGGGCTTGAGCGCCGCAAGTGAAAAACGGATCGGCATTGTCTATGCGCAAACTTCCGGCAAAAAAGCGGAAAGCCTTGAGGCCTATGAAAAATCCTGTGATTTCTACGGAAAGGCCGTCAGGAACGCGGCCTCAAATCCCTGGCTCATCACTCAATATCTGTCAATGCTGGCGGTCGCAAAACGCTTGCAAGGGGGCGGCATCTCCGGTCTGACGGAAAGGTACGGCCATTGGTGGAACATCGCCCGGCAAATCAGCCGCTGGCAGTTGTCCGCCGCGGTCGGGAAGGATCGGGCCTGGGCTTTCGGCACCCTGGCCGAACTGGAAATGCTGGGCGCCGTTTACGGCGGCGCAAAAGAGAGTGTGGAGAAGGCCAAAGAGAAAATCGGCCACTACTGCCGGGAGATGCTCGAAATCAGTGGTCCCCAGGGTTTCCCCGTGCAATCAACCGTGCGGCAGTTTGACCGCTACATCCATGTCTGGCAACAAGATGAATGGGATGGTCTTGCTAAAGCCGCGCTTACGGCCTTCGGCGCGCGGCCCTGACAGTGATTGGCCGGAATGACGTTCCGTGCAGCGTGAATAAGAAATGAAGAATAGATGCTACGCGAGAAGACATCTGGAGAAGGATCGATAGGCCCTATGGGGCGTTACAATTAGCCTCGATTCTCGATGGGATGCTCGAATTTGCGAAGGACTACAGCGGAGAATTGCTAACCGAGACAATGCTGGCAAAAGGTCTCAATGACAGCGAAGCCTTGCTAAGGGAAATCGCCGGATTCTTGGATCGTTTGAGACCTGCCAGGGCCTATTTGGCCGTGCCTACAAGGCCACCCGCGGAGGCATGGGCGCAGCCTCCTTCTGAGGAAATCATTAGTCGTGCTTATCATATCCTTCATGACCGGATTGATCATGTGGAATATCTTATAGGCTACGAAGGTAATTCCTTCGCTTTCACGGGGAACGTCGAGAAAGACCTACTGAGTATCACTGCCGTGCATCCCATGCGGGAAGAGGCTATGGGCAATTTCCTGGCGCGTGCCGGGGCAGACTGGTCTGTCTATGTCACGGCCCTTCAGGCCTGAGATACATGTAACATCCCCGTCGACTTAAAATCAATACCCGTGAATGAATTGGCTTCACTTTTTCTGAGGCCAATCCTCAGTAAAGATAATCGTCAAAATAAAAAGAAATTCTATATAAAAACGAGAAAAAACGATCTAATAAGGCCATACGGCTGATTTTAGCGAATAATGCCGCAATACGGAGCGGGACATTCGCTTCATACTCGTTTAAACTCTGATGGGTTCATGTAAAGACCAACTAATCAGAAAACTTAGACGAGGATAGAGTCATGATCAAAAGGGTTTCAGAAATTTTTTCCAAAATTGAAAGTGATTTTGAGTTTGCTCCTTTTGAAAAAATTATTCAACCGATCATTGAGGATGCTCTCAAAGAACATCAGAAAGACAAATACAGGAAAGGCACGATTCTGACGCCGGTTGTTTTGGTTTGGCTATGCTTTGCATTAGCTTTGCGTCGAAACTTGAATTACGACAAAACTTTGAACTGGCTGGTCGCCGGTATGCGCTGGAAGGATTTGGATTTCCATGGAAAATTTGTAAAAGCAGGCACGATTAGCCATGCTCGATCCAAAATGGGAATTGACGTCTTTCGTACCATTTTTTACAGATTTGCTTCGACTTTCAAAGACATTGAACCTCCTGATTTTCATGGAATGAGAACCGCTATGTTTGATGGTACCTCCTTGACAATGCCGGACACTGAAAGCAATTGGCAAAAGTTTGGAAAACACAACTCGGGAAGAGGCTACGGCGCATTCCCGCAAATGAGATTGGTTGCATTAATGGGTCTGACTGCCCGTCGAATTATAGATATTGCTTATGCTCCCTACAAAGGAAAAAAGACCGGCGAAAGAACCTTGATGTTTCAAATCCTGAAAAGATGTTCAATAGAAAGCGCATTATTGCTTTTTGATGCTGGATTTTACTCATTTGATTTGGCCAATTATATGTTCGAGAATGGGATTCAACACATTATGAAAATAGCAAAATCGGGAAAATTAAAACCAATTCCTGGTTCCCAAATGCTTGACGGCAGTTATCTGAGCAAAATTGACGGGAAAATCGTTGAATCGGAAGACCCGAAAACCGGCCGGAAAAAATGGAAAAAGGTTGAAATAATCGTTCGTGTAATTCATTTCCAAATTCCAGGTTTTCGACCTGTACGTTTAATTACAAGCCTCTTGGATTCAGATATCAGCGCAAAAGAGATTGTCACCCATTATCATAAGCGCTGGGATATAGAAATTGCTTTTGATGAAATTAAAACTCATCAGTGCGCTACTCTTAAAGGGCAAATGCCGACCATAATTCGTAGTAAACGCAGTGATTTGGTTGAACAGGAATTGTATTCAATAATGATCGTATACAATCTGATTCGCTCTTTGATCCAAGAAGCAACAAACATGGAAGGCGGTGATCCTTTGTTGATCAGTTTCGTAGATACTGTCGATCTTATCATACAAAGTGCCCCACTCATGAGTATGATAACGGGAAAGAGAAAAGAAAAGCGGTCTTTTCTGCTTAAAATGATCGCAGAATCAAAAATTGATAGACCACGCAGACCCAGACGTAATCCACGGGTCATAAAAGTAAAAATGTCTAATTTCAAACGAAAGCGTAGCAAGGATAAATCGCAAACCGTCCATTTCAATCAAGATGTGGAAGTCCTGTACAAAAAGGCAGCATGAACATCATTCATTCACGGGTATTGGACTTAAAATGATCCGCACTTTCTAAATGTGGGCGAAGTTAGGACCAAGCCCCCAATACGGGATGGTCGGTAAATCCGCCAGGAACAGAATGAAAGTCCTGGAAATTGCGGATGAAGTGGAAATTGAACCGAACAAAAGACATTGAACGCTCTTAGGTGCGGGAGAAAAAGGCCCGTCATACCCACGTCTGTTAAGACTCTTTTCCCAGGAACCGTCGAATTTCATCCTCAAGTTCTTCTATTTTGCCGTATCCAAGGTCGATGGTGCGGTTTATTTTTCTTCTATCCAGGGTTACGAATTTAACGGGCGGCATTTTATCCGGGCAAATAATCAAGGCGCGGGGCGGCTTTTCCCGTGCCATCTCCTCAAGCTGTAAGACTTGGGAATTGTAGATTTGTGCTGCCTCCCAAAGGCTTTTCAGCATCCAGTCGTATTTATGAAAATATCGCCAGAAAAGGGCCCGTTCCAAAAAGTTCGGTGGTTCCTCTTCGCAGTCGATGGGTTTTGTGAGAATTACCAAAACTCTTGCGGTCTTTTCAGCTGGGAGCCCCGGTAGTGGAAGGGGATTCACAATTCCGCCGTCCATGTATTCGCTGCCATTCATTGGAATGGGTGCCGGATAACAACCCGGAACAGCCAGGCATACCCTGATCACATCGTAGATGTCGTTTTCCGTTGGATTAAAAAATATCTGTTTCCCTTCGGGAACCGTGGTCGCTGAAAAACGGCAGGCCATTTTGTTTGTCAGGAGGACCGGTCTGTTAAGAGGGTATCTCTTTTGGAAAATATCGTAGACCAGGCGGTCAACGTTCAGAATCGGTTTTTTCGTGGACAGGGCAAGGGAAGTTGCGGGGATATTCCGGTAGCAGACGAGCTTCGGGCTGGTCAATTCATCCCGCCAGATTTTCTCCATTTCCTTCCGTTGGCCCGCGGCAAAATAGGCCAGGGTTGGCACACTGGCAGATACAGCCGCGGCAGCATCGAAATCCGCGAGTTTCTTGTCCATGAGGGCCATAAGCGCCCCCGCGGCAAATCCAGCCCTCATGGCCCCACCTTCCAGGACGAGTCCCAGCATAGCAATCACCTTTGAATTGAAGTTTAAACCGCTCCCCACCCTTTGAAAATGGGCATGTGTTTTGATTGAAGCCCATTTATCCGTGCGCAACTTTTTTCTTCGATAGCGGTAAGTATGTTGGTTTACCTGCAACAACCGGACCGCTTTGCATTTATTGCCGCCAGCCAAGTTAAAAGTTTCCCGTCTGGTCAAACGGTCTTAAACATTAAGACGTCGCTGTGCCGCGGGTTCGAAGATTTGCGAAAACAGGTTTCGCAAGTTTTCGAATTTTAAGAATTTATTTTGGGATTTGAATGCAATTTCAGATTTAACTATTTGATAATATTAATTGCATGGGTTTTTTTGCGACGTGGCATGCTTGATGCTTATTAGACTGTGAAAGGGATAGGGATGTCGTTATGATTTGAAAAACCGGTCTGTATTATCACCTTTTAGACGCGTTTTTTGGAGATGCCATGAATGAAAATGAAGCGAACTGGAATCAAAAATCAAACATGGATAACAGCCCGCTCCCATTGATTCGGAGGGGGTCACAATCGCATGTGCCGCTCAAAACTGCAATCATTGGCGGCGGAAAAGCTTGTGACGATCTTTTAATGCTTTTCAGCCAGGAACGACTCAATAGATTGGACATGGAAATTGTCGGTGTTGCCGATTCCGTCCCGGATGCCGCGGGTATCTCCCGTGCCAGGGATATGGGAATATTTACCACCAACGATTTCACACAGCTCTATACCATCCCCGGTTTAAATCTACTCATCGAATTAACCGGATCGAATGATGTACGGGAGAAGATAATCCGTACCAAGCCCTTGCATGTCAGTTCCATTGATTTCCGGGGCGCCCGTCTGTTGTGGGATTTGGTTCAGATTGAGACGGAAAAACAGATTTTCCAGAGGGAGGCGGAGCAGAAACTTCGCCGGTTTCTAGAGTCAACTCAGGATATTATCTGCATCAAGGACCTCGAAGGCCGATATCTCTATGCCAATCCCGCGACCATCCATTATGTGGGGATTTCAAACGATGAGGTCATTGGGAAGACGGATGCCGATCTATTTAGAGGACCCCTTGCCCGGGCCATGGCCGCACACGATCAGGAAGTACTGCTTGAGAAGCGGACGCTCTTTTTTAATGAAAAAATGACTGTTAACGGGCAGACGTACCATTTTCACACCGTTCGATTTCCTATTTTGGATGATCAGGGAAATATGATTTCTTTTGCGGTTATGGCGCGGGATATGACCGAAGAAGTGATGCTGCAAAAAGAGGTTCGAATGCACAAGGAATATTTAGAAAATATTCTCGAACATTCCTCGGATATGATCATAACAACAAACCGGCAGGGCTTCATTGTCACCATTAATCCGGCGGGCGAGCATATGCTGGGTTACCGTCGCGAAGAAATCTTAGGCGTTGATATTGCAAAACTTTGGAAAGCTCCGGAGGCAAGAAAAAAGCTTATGGCTGAAGTCAAAGCCCGGGGAGCAATCAATAACTACCCCACAACGCTTACCGCTAAAAATGGAGATGCGATAGAGGTCAGGCTTTCTTTATCAAAATTGAAAAACAGGGTTGGGAAGGTATTGGGTACCGTCGGCATCAGTCGGGATGTGACGGAAGAAAACAGGTTGCGAAAACAGCTCATGGATCAGGAACGGCTTGCGGCTGTGGGTGAGACGGTTGCGGGGGTCACCCATTGCATAAAAAATGTCCTTAATGGACTCAAAGGCGGTTCTTATATGCTGAATGTGGGATTAAAGCGGAAAGATTCAGATTTGGTGGAGGAAGGATGGGAAAATGTGCAAAAGGGAATTGAAAAAATCCACACCCTAAGCCTGGACATGCTCAGTTATTGCAAAAATAGAGAACCGGTCTTGATCCTTACGGATCCTATGAAGTTTGCGCTTGAAACTACGGATTTAATATCTAAATCCGCAGACCAGGAAGGCATTTCAATCTTCTGCCGCGGCGAAAAGGGATCGCGGATAGCGTTCGATTCAGAAGCAATGGGGCGCGCCCTCTTGAATCTCATCACCAATTCCGTCGATGCCTGCAGGGAAAAGTCGTATGCAAAGGGGGAACGCCCCAAGATAGAAGTGTTGGTAAAACAAAATAAAGAGAGTCTACAGTTTATTGTCACCGACAATGGCATCGGCATGAGCGAGGAAGTCCGAAAAAAACTCTTCTCCAGATTTTTCAGCACCAAAGGCGGTCGCGGTACCGGTCTGGGGTTGTGTGTCGCTCAGAAGATCATAGAAGAGCATGGCGGAAACATAGAGGTGCAATCATCGCCGGGGAGGGGTTCCATATTTACCATCAGCCTTCAAAAAACTCCGGATCAAGGTTCGACCGGCGATATCTCAAAGCAGTAGTGGCTATTGAGAGGCTGGATAACCAATCCGGCGGCTTTTGGGTGATCCGTAAGCCATAGGAGATACGGACGACCTTTGGGATCCACGGCACGCGCCCAGTTTTTTGCCTTAATTTGGATGTCTGCGCCACACTCTTGGGAGCGAAAGAGCAAATTGCCGGTTTGCCAGGTAGATCCAACTTGCATGCGTTGGCCCTCCGGGGCAGCCGCGGCGGTTACGATCACTTTAATGACTGGATAAGCAATAGACATCTATCTGTTTTCAACTTTGTTCTCGTTAACAACTTGGAGCAGGGCCTTACCAACGATGGACACCCCTCTGTTCAAGTCAACCGATGACGAGAAATGTAGTAGCATCAGAAAAAGTGGTTGTCAAGGAACAAGTATCTTTCTGATAAAATTCAAAAGGAGGAGGAAGTCATGACAAATACAAGGGTTTTAATCATCGACGATGAAAAAGAAAATGTACGTTATTTAACCACCATATTGGAAGAAAACGGTTTTAAAGACATCCATAGCGCCTATGACGGCGAAGAAGGGCTTGACAAAGTGAAGGAGGTTGGTCCGGGATTGATTCTTCTGGATCTGAGGATGCCCAAGAAAAGCGGGATATTTGTATTTAATGAACTTAAAAAGTCGCTGGAATATCGGGATATCCCCATAATCATTCTCACGGGTGAAGGCGGCTTTCTGAAGCATTTGTCCGAGCTTCGCGTATTTCATGAGGATACTGAATCCCAGGGAGATGAGTCAACGGAAGAGGTGTTGAGCCGTTTTATCGACTCAAGGCCTGATGGCTTTCTGGAA
The DNA here is from genome assembly GCA_963662465.1 of Desulfatiglandales bacterium. Taxonomy (GTDB): domain Bacteria; phylum Desulfobacterota; class DSM-4660; order Desulfatiglandales; family Desulfatiglandaceae; genus NaphS2. The sequence goes on along the minus strand of OY759599.1, from coordinate 3,499,809 downwards.
AAGCCGGTTGAGCCGGAGGCCCTCATGGCTATCATACATAACATTTTGATAACCCGCGATGAGGTGGTGGCGGGAAAGTGTCAAGAGATTAATTCTTTGCGCGGCCTAAAAATAGAAGGAGGTTTTATTTTCAAAGGAATCCTTTTTGACAGCAGTAACGAGAGCCGTTTAAATCTCACTGCCACCGCTGCCAATGCCACATTACAAGATGGTTTTGCCTGGCGATCATCAGATAATCAGAACATTCCCATGAACAGGGAAGACGTTCTGGACTTTCATGGAGCCATGACGAATTGGATCTATAAAAACTACAAAGCATCCTGGGATCATAAAGCGGCGATAGATGCTCTGACGACCATCAAGGAAATTGAAGAATATGATATCCAAAAAGGATGGCCGGACAACCATTAGCATCAAACATACTGGTCCAAATTGAACCGGACCTGCTTGAACCTTTCCCGGGTCGACGCTGATATGTTTGCGCCGATCCGGGCCATAAACAGGTTTTCAGGACGCATCATAATGTTAGCTTCATTGGTCTGAAAGGTATTGAACCCCTGCTGAGAAAAGATGCTGATCAGCATGTTCCGGTAAGCCATAGCGGTGATTCCTTCAAGATCCCATGTCCATGAGTACCCCACCATGTAGAAAATACACACTTCTTTTCGCGGATGGTCAACAAGTAACCGAAGAATTTCTTTAGATATCCCGAGGGATCGCCATGGCCTGCCGATCTCGATGACCGAAACCTCCATCATGATCCGGTTCCCTACCCTTTGCCAACGTTCATCGGGATGGGGGTATTCTAAAATGCCAAACCCGACAATTCTACCATCCGGGGTAAAAGCCAGGGTCACATTCGTATCCGGCCGTGAGGCGGTGTTGATGAGGGTCTCTTTTTTAGAGACAATAGACTTGTATCCGGCATATCTTGTGTAAGCTTCTATAAACGATAAGGATTCGATTTCATCAGGTCCACAGAAGGAAGTTACGATAACCTTTCCTCGTTGGGTAGACCATTCAGCCTGGGTTTGATCTTTTTGGGGCGTACATTTATTAGTTGCTAAGGACATGGATTTTGATTGAACCCCCATCTGTCTGTTTGCGGAAGTTTGTTTTCGATAATGGTACATGTAATGGTTTGCATGCAACAACCAGACCGCATTGCATGTGATTGTTGACTTGCGTCTGAGAAACTATTTTGATATATTCCATTTGAGCCTTTTCTGCTTTAATATGTTTTGAATTCGGTAAAATTAACTACAATTCAAAAGACGGGATCTGTAATATATTTACCAGTTAAAACAATGAATTATGTTTTTTTTTGCATTTCGTTGTGCGATGGCTTTAAGGGAGTTGTCGATGTCCGGAAAACCTACTTATGAAGAACTGGAACAAGCGGTCAAGGCGTTAAAAAAGGAAGTCGTTGCGTTCAGACATATCGAGAAATTTCAGTGGAAAATTGAAGAGCGTATTATTCAGAGAAGCCCGTTGGCAACCTTTGCAATTGACAACGAGCACAATATTACCCATTGGAACAGGGCTTGCGAGAATCTGACAGGTATTTCGGCCAATGAAATTATCGGAACCCGGAAACAATGGATGGCTTTTTATCCTAAAAAGAGACCGTCTATGGCTGACCTTATGGTGGAGAATACGTCAGGGGAGGTGATAGCCGCCCATTACGGGGGCAAGTGTCGAAAATCTGCTGTTATTGATGGCGTATACGAGGCCGAAGATTTTTTTCCCGCCATAGGGGAAAAAGGCCGATGGATTTTTTTCACGGCGGCGTCGTTTAAGGACGAAAAGGGAAACATCATTGGCGCAATAGAAACGCTGCAAGACGTCAGCGATCGCAAACAGGTAGAAGCGGCGCTATTTGAAACGAAGAAGCGGCTTCGTGATTTGGTAGAGAATTCAATTACCGGGATTTCCATTATTCAAGATGACCAGGTCGTCTATCAAAACTCCGTACAGGAGAAACTCTTAGGCGCCTTGCCCCGAAAGACAAAATTGGTAGAAATAGAGACCATCCATCCCGACGATATTGAAAAGGTGGAGGCATTTTACAAGAATATATCGTCAAAAATGATTCGAACCCAGGAAACGGATTTCAGGTTTTATCCTCCGGGAAAAGTGAGAACCAAACTTGATTTGAAATGGGTGCATTGTCAGGCGAGTGCCATCGAATATCAAGGAAAAGACGCCATATTAATCAATATGATGGATATTACGCGCGCCAAAGAGTTAGAAACGATCTTGAAGATTCAGGATAAGATGTCCTCCTTAGGGCGTGTAGCCGCCGGTATTGCACATGAAATAAGAAACCCGCTTTCGGGGATCAATATATATTTGAATACTTTGGAGAAACTTTACGATAAGGAAGAGAGTTTAGGGAAGGTGAAGCAAATTTTTCGGCAAATGCAGTCGGCTTCAAATAAAATTGAGTCCGTGATTAAGAGGGTCATGGATTTTTCCAAACCGGGCACGCCAAGGTTAACTTTGACGGACATAAATCAACCTGTTGAAGATGCCATTGGTCTTTCCTCTGTCGCCTTACGAAAAAGAGGTATCAAGATTGAACAAAACCTGGCTACGGATCTGCCAATGGTCCGTGCAGATCCGCAGTTGATCGAACAGGTTATTTTAAATCTGATCACCAATGCTGCGGAAGCCATGAAAATTGTGGATGGCACAAAGCGAATAAAGATTATTTCTTCAGCGGAAAATCATTTTATTTTAGTGAGGGTGTCAGATTCCGGCCCCGGCGTTCCTTTGAATTTGAGAGAAAAGATATTTGATCCATTTTTTACTTCCAAAACTGAAAGCACGGGGATAGGCCTTAGTCTCTGCCACAGGATCATTACGGATCACGGTGGATCTCTGAGCGTGTCTGAAAGCAGATGGGGCGGGGCGGAATTTACAATTAAGATTCCAATGAAATAAGCCGAAACGCTCAGTATCCTAGACAGGATGGTGTTAGAAGGATGACAAACAAGATAACTTATTCCATATATATCGTTGATGATGAAGAGACCATAAGGGAAGGGATCTGCATGGCCCTTGAGCCGGACTATCAGGTGGATGCCTTTTCTACAGCCGAGGCCGCCATCGAGGCCATGGAAAATGGATCTCCTGACCTTGTTCTGCTCGACATCGGATTACCGGGTATGGATGGGATTAAGGCACTTGGCATGATTAAGAACCTCTACCCGGACACAATGGTTATTATGATCACCGCCTATGAAGATATGGGCACGGCGATCTCCGCTATGAAGCTCGGGGCCTACGATTATGTGGTGAAACCCCTTCACATGGATGCCCTGGAGGTAACCATTCATAATGCCCTTGATACTATCCGGTTAAGGAAGGAGATTCAGAACCTACAGGAGCATTATCTCAAGGAGAACCTTCCATGCTTCATAGGTGAGAGCAAAGCGATCCAGGATGTAATGGAATTTATAGGGATGGTGGCCAAAAGCCCTGATACCCCTATCTTAATCCTTGGAGAGACGGGCACGGGCAAGGAATTTCTGGCCGGCGCCATCCATTACGGAAGCCCCAATTTCAAAGGCCCCTTAATGACCGTGAACTGTGCAGCCATTCCAAAGGACCTGATTGAGAGTGAACTCTTTGGGTATGAAAAAGGGGCCTTTAGCGGGGCAGGCGCCACCGGAAAGAAAGGCCTCATTGAGGAGGCGGCAAATGGGACCCTCTTTCTTGATGAGGTGGGTGATTTAAGTCTGGAAGCTCAGGCAAAGCTCCTTCGATTTCTTGAAGAAGGTGAATTTTACAAGGTGGGAGGGACAAAGAAACGACAAATTCAAACCAGAATAGTCTCGGCTACCAATAAAGATTTAGACAGCATGATAGAAAAAGGCCGGTTCAGAAAAGATCTCTTTTTCAGGTTGGGCGTTATCAAGGTCCAGGTCCCCTCGTTAAATGAGCGCCTCGATGATATTCTTCCCATCGCCAGGCATTTCCTATACGAATTCAGCCGCAAATTCGGGAAGATATTTACCGGCATTTCTCCCCGGGCCGAGAGCGCATTAATGGCGTACAATTGGACGGGTAATGTTCGTGAACTGAAAAATATTATTGAAAGAGGGGTTCTCATCGGAAAAGGTCCGGAATTAGAAGATATGGATCTTAGCATTAAGGGGGCGAATAAGGCTGAAGGATTTGGGCAGGGCAAGAGCGATACGGCATTTCCTCCTCTTCCGGCTACCGGTATCGACCTTACTGCGGTCCAGGAGTCCCTGGACAGACATTATATTGAAGCAGCTCTCCAAATGGCCGCCGGAAATGAAAGTAAAGCCGCCAAACTCCTTAACATGAACCATCACACCTTTCGTTACCACCATAAAAAACTGCAAAGAAAATAGATCCCTTTTGCCAACTTATGCGAAATTTTTTAATATAAAATTATAAATAAATTAAAGGTAAGTTATGAAAGAAAAACTGAACAAAGAAGATATTGAAAAGAAATTTAATGAAACTGGTAAGCTGAAAAGGGAAGAATGGCTATTTCTGTTTAAAATTAGTAAAGAAGAAAGAAAAAAATATATTTACAGAGGTTATGTCAATTTGAATGAGTGATTTATTTGTTTTCCCGAGGTAGTCAAGCAAATATTCAGGTGAAGACTGGCAGATCAATCTTTCACTTTTACTGTGTATGGAGCAGTGGCCGTCAAGAACCGCCTTTCTGTTGGCAGTCAGCTTGACCCCATGGTTGGGCGTATCGTTTTCCGTGCGATGTCAATAAGGGAAAGGAGTGCATCATTCACAGCTTCCTCATTCGGGAAAGCCTGTGCAACCTCCGGCCTGAGAACGACGATATTAGATGACTCTTTCAAGCGTTTTGCATACTTGCCCCGCACAAAACCGCCAGGAAAATCAGCTCGCTTATATTCTGGGCGGAGTTCGTCTTTGTCGATTTTTTTATCCGTCTTCATAGAGATTTCGTTCTCCTTTGCTCGCCTTACGAGCGCTTATAAGCCTAATAGTTTCCCCTTCCTCAGTATGAGAGACCACGAGGAGTCTATTCCCTGCCGACACCCCGAACGTGACATATCGATCTTCATAATCAGAATGATCGGGATCAGCACCGGTGACGGCCATGGGGTCACTCAGAGCAGTTGCAGCTTCTTCAAATGCAACCCCATGCTTTTTAAGGTTAAGTTTTGCCTTTTTTAAATCCCATTCAATTTTCATAGTCTAAATTATACCACGTTCCTGCATTTTTGCCAGAGGCTTCGCAGTCGTTCAGAGCCCAACCACTGATTATCAGGTCGATTTGCTCTGATAATATGATATTGACAAAAAAATCAGGCAAAACCATTCACCAGCCACGTAGATCATCACATTTAACCAAAATAATAAAACTACTCAATGAAAATCAATGCAATTCGCCATCAATGACAACATCAGTAGTCACAAGATCTACGTTATTTGAGGAGTGTAGCCTGTTCTGGTGATATATTGAGAATATATGAAATCCTCGAACATGTCAAAAGCAAGAGATATGGTTTTCAATGTTGGGAAATATGACCGGGGATACCGAACCTGATTGATGTCCTGCCTGCACAATATGTATGGGTCGGCCAATTTACATCGTTATTCCGCCCGATTCAATGATGCTTTCATTATGTTGTGTGTCGGTCCAACTATCTGAAAATACGTAGATTTTCAGCATAGACCTGAGATATTCAAAATTACCAAGAAAAGCAACGGCTTATCGCACATTTTAACAATCTCGCCTTTTCAACCGACAACATAATATTTTTACCCTATTCGCACCTCTCCGTAAAGGGCTATTGTGTATCTGCCCCTGCTATAAACTATCAAGCCAAGCCATTAAGTCCCCCTCGTTTTCCCATTGAAGTAATTCTTCTATCTTTGAATCGTCCGCTAAGACCGATTGCATATGCCTGATAAAACGCTTTTGGATGTGCCTCTTCCGGTTTAGATCCAGCTGAAGGTAAATGGTCGTAGACTGGATATTGTCATGGCCCAGATGGTTCTTGATGTCGGTTATCGGGTGACCGCTGTAGAGCATATCAATTGCCCGTGAATGACGAAACGAGTGAACGGGATTGATGTTCTTAAGGCGTTTGGGAGGAAGGGCCTTTTCGAGATATTTCTTGCAGATGCGGTAAATGCCATGGCGGGTGAGTTCTTTTCTCCGTTGATTGATAAAGAGCCGGTCCTGGTATTGAGGCTGTGGTTTTATGCGGTATTTTCTGATATAGAGCTGGAGTAGATGGCAGGTTTTTGGCTCAAGTTGTATGAGTCGGAACCGATTTCCTTTTCCCAGGATTGCCATGGTTTTTTTCTGAGGATCAAAGTAGTCCAAATTTAATGTTGCTGTTTCGGTGGCCCTGGCGGCGGAATCATAAAGCAGGTGAAGGAGGGCATAATCCCTGAAACCCTCTTTTGTCTTCAGGTCAACGGACTGGAAGACATCCAAAATCTCGTCCTGATAAAGGAACCCAATGAGAGGTTTCTGAGTCCGCTTCTGGGGGATACTGAAGATGATATCCGCCACCTCTTTTTGTTCCGGATATTTGAAACGGATCATTTTGGCAAAGCTCTTGAGAGCCGCAAGCCGCTGATTGCGAGTTTTGGCCCCGTTCTTTCGCTCGCGCTGAAGGTCTTCAAGGAAGGTAACGATTAACTTCGACGAGAGATGCTCCACTCTGAGAGAACCGATTTTGATACCATAAAACTTGGCCGCAAAGGGTAGGAAAAGTCTGAAAGCATCCCGATAAGCCTGTATCGTGTGCTCACTGACCCCCTTGATATGGGGGAGATACTGATCGAAAAATTGACGAATGCAGGGGGAAAGCTTCATTCTTTCTGCTCCTGCCAAAGGGAAAAATCCACCAGATTTTTACGACTGAGGGCATCCGTAACCCTGAGATATACACTGGTATATTTATATTCACTGTGCCCCATGTAAGCCGCTAATACGGGAAGAGCATGCTGAGGATTTCCCCCCGTCTCTCTGATTTTCAGCAGGGTATTCACGGCAAAACCATGGCGTAAGCTATGGGGGGTGGGTTTAAGAAAATTCACATTGCCGACCACCCGTTTGGGTTGTTCAAGGCCAATGTCTTTTACCGCTTGATGGAACAGGAATCTGACCTGCAGGTCTGTTGGCGGTTTTTGATCCGTACGAACCAGGAGAAAGGGACTGTCATCACGAGGCAGTATGGATTTGCGTACAGAGAGATAGTTTTCTAGCTCGGAAACAACATCCTTTGGAATAGGAATCAACCTGTCTTTACGAAACTTGGTCTTTTCGATGTAAAGTGTTCGATCATCGCGGCGATAGTGGCGCCGCTGTAGTTTTAGGGGTTCTGATATCCTCATGCCGCATCGCGCCAAAAGAAAGATGACAACATAAAGGGCCAGGTCTTCCAGAAAACGATGTTCTGTTTTCCGTATCCTTTTATAAACAGCCTTCAGTAACTGGTTGGTTTGCTCGGGGGAAAAAACAAACGGTACGATGGTGTTTTTCTGAACGAGCGGAATATCCTGAAGGGGGTTTTCTTTAATGTGGTCCTGTCGTATCAGGAATTGGAAGAAGTTGCGTATGGCCCAGACATTGGCATTCACAGAGTTTTTCGCCAATTTGATATGGGTTCTCATATCAAGGAAAAAGCCGGGTTGAAACGAGTGCCACCCGGCATTTTTCTCCATCACATATCGATCAAAAAGGCGAAGATGATAACTTATTGTATCCAGGGAATATCCCAGACTTTGGCGGTAAGCGAGGAACTCGTTTAATTTCGGCGCCAGGAAGCTTTCAAAGGGTTTCATCAAACAGGACCTTTCTCATTTTTTCGGTGTCGATATGAAGATATCTTTGGGTGGATTGGATGTTTTTGTGCCCCATCATTTCTTTGATTTCGTAAATGGAGCGTCCAAGGCCCAAAAGGTTCTGAGCGTAGGTATGCCTGAGCCAATAGGCCGAAGAAGAAAGGCCTGCTTTTTTCATGGCTTTTCGTATGGCGCCGGACACTGTCACAGACTGAAGGGGTGAACCGGAATGGGTCAAAAAGAGCGTCCTGAGCGCTGTTTTGGGCCTGGCCTTGTAAACATAGGCGGCAATGGCTTTGATGGTTTGTTTGGGTAACGGCAGAGTCGTCGGATTTTTTGTCTTTCTCTCCCTGAGGGTGATTTCTTCTTTGGTAAAGGAGACGTCATCCAGGGTAATCCTGCTGATTTCGATAGGTCTGAGGCCCAGGGCATAGGTCAGGTGGATTATGGCATAAGTCCGGATATCCAGGGGGGTAGAAAGTTCCAGGCTTGAAAAGAGCTTTTGCACCTCCTGATGCCGCAAAAACCTGGGCGGCTTTTTATAGGCAAACAAAGGGGCGCCAACCAGCAAGGGGGCAAGATCTTTTTTCAAGATCTTCTTTTCATGATACAGGAAATTTAAAAAACCTTTTAGCCGATGACGGTAATTCTTGTGAGTGATCCGGGCTACCTTGAAGGTGGCCATGAATGAATCGGCATGTTCTATGGTCAGTGAGGGCAGCTTGATATGGTTATCTTTTAAATAGGTGTGAAACTGAAAGAGATGGGTTCTTATTCCTCGAACGTACTTGTCGGAAACCAGAAGACTTTGTTGATGCAGAAATTCTTCATACAGGTCCGGCAACGGGTTCTTATTTTGAGCACATCTTTCACTCATTTTTCATAATCCTTGATAGATTGCGTATCTCGGCATTTTCATCAGCCACTTTAAATCTCCCCAATGGATTGCCGGATAAGGTCTCTGATCTCGGCGCTTCGATGGCATTGGGGCGGAAGTTTCGTTTCTTTTTCTGGTGGTTTCTTTGGCAAATCGAGAACTTGAAAGAGGGTTCCGTCAAAGGCGAGAAGATTTTTTCTGATCAGCGCATCTCTGGCCTCGATGTAATCATCAACACTGAGCTGCAGCAAAGTGCAAATAACATCATAGGAATAAAAGGACAGACCATTGCGATCTGAGACCAGGACGAGGAAAAGGTAGAAAAGGATTTCCTTTTGATCCAAAGCAGCCAGAAACCCATCTGTAAGGAAACGATGTGGAATAAAACTGAATCCGCCATCAATGCGTCTGATCCGGTTTGGGACAAGGATTCTCTTTTTGATCATGATCGGCTCCTTTCCGACTTAAACTGATTTGGGGAATACAGGATGCATGAATCCATCAAGCAGGTTTAAAACAACCCTCACAAACCGCTTTTTTGTATCTTTCATGCTGATTCCTCCCCGTGGAGCCAATCTACTGCCTTTAAAGGGGTGGGTCAGTCCCCGTTTTGTGTTGAAAACGATTATTCTTGATTTTTTTTGATCCAGGGTGGGAATAAAAACCCAAAGGAGGCGGCAGGATGTGTAGGAATGGGCCGGCATGTTGACGGAGTTCTGGAAGAGCGTATGTAACGCAAAGCGCGCGACGAAAGGATGACAAGGTCGGCTCACAGGCCGAGAACATGGAAGGGATAAGCTCGATCAGCATCGTTAAAGCTGATCGGATTGGAAGAATTCTGCGTCTGACCCATCGAAGCGCGCCAGGAAGGAAAATATCAACACGAATCCTTGCAACAGCGATCTCTTGCGAGGGTGATTTCTCAACTTCTTCTATGACCTTTTCGACTTCTTTCAATTCCCCCGGCAATCGTGCAGATAAACAATCCGGAAGAAAACTGAATGTCCCATGGCCCATCGAGCAGTACCATCTGGCGATTTTTGTTCCTTCCGGATATTTTCTGCGGTAGGTGCCGTTTTTATGGAAACCACATCCCCCTTCCGGGTGAATAGGGCAGACCTCAAGTTTTACGTCTTTCCAGGCTTCTCTTCGGACGTATTCCTTGGCAGATAAATCCGTTGCAAACCTCAGTTGCATGACAAAACCCTTGCCCCAAATAGAAATTAATGAGAACATTCATCCATGGTTAAAATTGGTCGAAATGCACCATGTCCTTGCGGCAGTGGTAAAAAGTATAAGAAATGTTGCTTCGCGGTACAAGAAAAGAAAAGGCCTGCCTCTGTCAAAAAGCAACGGTTCGTACCGGTCTTCACCGAGCTCGATCAACTGTCAAATAGCGTCGCAGGTCTCATAAAGCAGAAAAACCTGGATGAAGCAGAAGCCGTATCGTGGAGGCTCCTCTCTGAATATCCTGATCAGATCGATGGGCTTAACCGCTTGGCTATGGTCTATGAGGCACGTGGAGAAAAAAGAAAGGCGGCAGAGTGCTATCGAAAAGCCTACCGTTTTGCGCTATCAAATGAGGGTTTTGATCAAGACGCTGCAGATTGGTTTTTATCCGAGGCTAAAAGGATGGGATCTGGAAAATAATATGGAATAAAAGGAATTAGAAGGATTTCTTACAAAAGAAATCTGGGGAATTAGATGGGATGAATCAAATACACACAACATAAACGAACTGACAACATAACTTGCATGAGTCTTCACCCCCAACACCACCAAAATCGTTCTATTGAAAATTCCTATGAATTGTTGAAAACCCATTGGAATTACCATTTTGACAATCTCCTTGCCCGACTCTATTTTAATCTACCATGGGAATAAAAATAAATTACAAGATAAAAATAGAGCATATCCTTGAAAAGGGATCCGGACAACTTAATGAAGATAGCCTGGTAATCGCTGACAACCTTTTCGGTGTTTTTGACGGCGCCACAAGCCTTGACACCCATGCCTTTGAGGGAGGGCAAACCGGTGGAATGATTGCAGCCCAAACCGCCAGCCATGAGTTTTCGAAAAATCATTTTTCACTGGATCAATTGGGCATCCGGGCAAATCAAGCCATCCGGACAAAAATGATCAGTCAGAACCTTGATATGGAACACCGCCACAATTTATGGAGCACCAGTGCCGCGGTCATAAGAATTGAAGAAGCGCTTGAATGGTTTCAAACTGGAGATGCTCAAATTCTTTTGTTTTATAATGATGGATCTTTCAGAGTTTTAGCAGACCGGAAGGATCATGATTATGAAACCCTGACAATGCTCAAAGCAGAAAAGTTTAAATTTAATGCAGCAATGAAAGATCAGATTAAAAAAGTCAGGTTCCAGATGAATCGGTCTTACGGTGTTCTCAACGGAGAACCCGAGGCACTTAATTTTACACAAAATGGATTTGAATCCCTTGAAGATGTCGCCAGCATCTTATTGTTCACAGACGGACTGCAACTGCCCTCAACAACGCCTGCACAAAAAAAATCCTTTGACCTCCTTGCCCAAAAATTCCAAGAGGAGGGGTTGACCGGAGTTAAGGAAAGCATCCGGAAAATTGAATCACAGGACCCTGATATCAGGCGATACCCCAGGTTCAAATGTCATGATGATATTGCAGCCATTGCAGTCCATCTTTAGCATAGGCAGGGGGGGCATTTCTTTAGATTGAATCGATTTATGGCATTGTTTTTCCGGCCAACTTCCCATAGACACCCGCAATTTTCAAAAAGATTTTTTCCCATGTAAAATTAGATGAATTCGATTGAACATATGCCATATCCGGCTGGGGGTGTTCTTCAACCAGGGATATCAATTCCGCCATGGTAATTGAAAGTAGCGTTTCCATGGACATCTCGTCTTGTTTAAATGGTTTATCAATGGTTTCAAGTCTTGGCAGTTTAACCAGCCGGACCATTCCCGGATGATCTGTTTTAAAGATCTCATGAACGCCTGGAAGGGCGGTGGTGATAATTCGGCAGCCGCATGCCAGGGCCTCCATGAGTACCAGGGGCAGTCCCTCAAAAAAAGAGGGTAAAATAAAAATATGCGCCTTTCTCATTAAATCACTTAATTTTTCATGGCTCAAGGCCCCATGGTAGAGGGCTTTTGAACCCAGATGATCCGCCAGAGACAGGCAAATCTGTTTTTGCTCCTCATTGGCATTGCCCGCCAGGTGCAGCCTGAAAGGCAGTTCTCGAATCAGATACAGACTTTTCAACAGCCAGGGCACGCCCTTTGATGAACTGATTTTTCCTGCGTAGAGCAGTTCCACTGTACCGTCAAAAGGCTTGGGTTCACTGTAAAAACAATCTTTATTATAACCGCCGCTGATAATTGATATTTTTTGGGGATCAATGGACAAGGCACTGACGATCAATTGTTTTTGATCACAGCTCAAGGCAATGACCTTGTCAATTCCTTGAAGGTCCAAAAGAATCTTTTTGCTGATATCCGGACAATTGTGATGCTGGCGCAGACAGGTCCCATGACAGGTTGTCGCCATGGGGATGTTTTGGGCTATTTGTTTTGTAAGCGCTGAAACAATCCACAGGTGATGTGTGTGAATCAAATCAGGATTGAATCGGTCTATGGCCTGCTTGATTTTTTTCCCAAAGGCCAGTTTGTATGCTGACAGATGATTGTCATCAAGCCGTGAGAACAAGCTGCTCGAATAGGGCATGATATCGCTCATTCCCGGAATGGGAAAATCAAGGTCCATGCCGTCAAACCGGACAAAGAGAGTATGGTCCCGGGGGATTAATGAGGAAGATATGGTAAAATCAGCCTGGGCCCCTGCCAATAAAAAATTATCATGACCATTTTTTGTGCTTTGCCGGATAATCTCCCGGATATATTTTCCACTGCCGGTAAAATCCGGTGACTGACTGATAATGTGAAGAATTTTCATGCTCAAAGGATATCACAGGCGCCCGTAAAATTAAATACGTTTCGACCCTTGCGCCAGACAAAGATGCATTAGACGTTGGTTGGGCTGGATTAATGGGAATCTGCCGGGAAAATGACAATTTCTTTTTTCCCTTCTTCGGGAAGCAGTTTCAGTGTGACCAGGTCTTCTGATGCCTTTTTTTGCTTCAGAATTTTTGCGTTACCGGCCTGCCAGGACACACCGTGCTGTCCCTGTATGGTTATGGAAAAAGCACCAGAGATCGATGAAAGCTTTGGCAGGGCGTTCAGATCGATGAGGATCCGGTTGTTTCCGGTTTTAATTTTTGCCAGATAGTGGACAGCCGCTTGCCGCCAGCAGGCGGCTACGTCTTCGGCCAGAATAAGATCCGGGCCGGAGATTTTTGAGAGCAGCATATCTGCCCATAGGTCGACAATTTCAAAATTTCGTTCCGGCTGAGAATGCAGAAGGTTGCCCCAATGAAGTGCCAGGATCGGCTGGGGCCCATTCCAGGCAGGTGAACTTGCCACCTTGTCCCATGCCGCCAAAGCGTCTCCCCTTTCCAGAAGCATCACACCGGATTCCCAGGTCAGTTTAGGGTGTTTGGGCGCTGTAAACTGACGGGACCGACAAAATTTTGTTGTTACATAATCGATGCCAAAGCGTTTGAGCAAGGCCTGGATCGAGCCGTCGCCAAAGCTGTGATTCAAGGCGGGGGGAATAAATAATCGCGGAAAAGATAGAATATGATTTTGTTCAAGCAGCCGTTCAAATGCTTCAAGATGACGGATAATACAATTTTTCGATCTCATGTTTCCGTTACTGTCATGGAACTCTGATCGTTCCATTTGCCCACCCTTCCAGAATTCATGCCCAACCCCATGCAGGGCAATCTCAAACAGGTGGCCATGGGCGTTTAAATACTCAGAAACCTGATCCAGTTGTGGCCCTGTGTTTTTCTGATTGTTCCAGGCCTTCCCCATCCAGGTGGCGCCGGGGATATTTTTTAAGAAGTCTGTCCGGTCCCATTCACACATCACCATGCCAAGGGCAATTTGCATGGAAAGCCGTTTGGCCAGATGGGCGAGTGCCTGATAATCCTCTATGCAATGGCGCCTTTTCAAATTGTTACGAAAGGGTTCCTGATAAGATGATCCGTCAACGCCCTGCCACCAGCCGACGTCTTCAATGACCAGGAAAACCGGCATGGGTAGTGTAATCTTGATATTCCTATGTTGAATATCGGTCATCATAAACCTTAAAGGCTGATCCATCGCCGGATGGATGGACCAAGTGTTTGTGATGCCTCAACCGTCAGGCTTTTCCATTTCTCATTCACAAGGGTTTCACCTTCAGGCTTCCATGGGGGATGTGCCAGTGAAAAAACGTGCCAGGTCAAAGGCTGCTGTTTAGCCCCCCATTGACATTTAAACCGGCAGGTGGAAGCATGGGGGGAGGAACGGCCAAAGTCAAACCGTTGGCATCCTTTCTCAATTGCATAGGACAGCATACGCCAGTAGAGCAACATATTGGGGCAGTCAGGCCTGAATCGTCTCAGTGAAGACGCCCAGGGGTTAAACAGGGCCTTGTTATGGAAAAAAACCATGGCCGTTGCAACCGGGAGATCCTTGATGGTTACCAGTAAAATTTTCAACTGCTCGGGCAGGTGACGGGCCATCCGGTCAAAAAGCATCCTGTCATGGACCGGTGATCCAAGATCCCGCATATTTTCTGAAAAAACAGCATAAAATTGAGGCAGGAGCTCTGACCCGCCAATAATGACCTTCCCCCCGCTTTTTTTTGCTTTGCGTACCTGATTTCTGATTTTTGGTCCAATCTTTTGCCAGAGTGCTTCCACGGAATCCGGCAAATCGCGGGTTAATCCGACTTTAAAGGTATTCGGAGTATGGGCCACAGGGGGCTTTGTCCTGGGAATGGCCAGGTCCCCTGACTGGCGAAGCTCCAGGTGAATCGCGCCAAGATCTTGTGCAAGCTTCAGCCCCGCCAGCAGCAATTTCTCCTGAGTTGGGGCATCTTGTGCAATAATTCCCGCGGCATCACTATAGGGCAGCGAAATAAGTCGGGGATCCAGCCCGGGTGCGGGAAATAAAATCAGGGGCAGGACACCCACAATTTTATTTTGTTTTTCCCGGTCCCGGGCAGCCAGGCGAAATAGTTGCAAATCATAGACGGATGCCAGGGTTTCCCCCCAGCCATGAAGATGGGAAAAAGAGCTATGATTATGTTGAGACACGTAGGCATCCCACTCATTCTTTCCGGAACAAAGTTGGATGTCAGTCATGGGTGATTCAGTCATGGGTGACTCTTACCTTTATCGTTGCCTGGATGTTATTTACCAGGGAAATTTTCCGACCCATTCAAATCCGCCAGGGTATATACTTTGATAATATGACGCGATGTGCAACTTTTAAAAATAGTGCATATGAAGTGTTGATATGCCCTTACATATCTGCAATTACCTTCACGTTCCTGGACCTAAACCGTAAAATCCTACCAGCACAACATATTGTGGTCAATTCGATTTTCGCTTATCCGGTTTCATAAAAGGATTACGTACATCAATCTTCACCCCGACATCATCAAATTTGTGCGAGGCTGACAGAACAATCATTGAAGTCAAGCATGAGATATGTTGGAGGTATTGCAGATTTTATGTCATCCAAAAAACTGCTATATTCATTGGATATCTCAACCCTCTGAATGCTAAGCTAAATGACGATATCACACATTTCCCTCAGTGGGTATATATAGCAGTTATCACATTAATTAATAAAGGTAAACCACTACCTCTGGTAGTGGAACCAAAAATGGTTCTACCAGTGTATTGAATATGACGAGTATTATATACCTACCTGGAAGGTGCGAAACTAACAGGAGGTATATTAATGACTCGTCAATTCGAAAAACTAGCACATTCTTTGTATGAATGTAAGTATCATAGGGTAAACTGGCTCCGCAATTATTCGACTGGTTTCCCCAACTGCGAAAAAAATACTGGGGGACAACACGTGTGGTCTAGAGGCTATTGTGTGAGTACGGTAGGCTTGGATGAAGAACGGATCAAAAAGTATGTAAAATGGCAACGCAGTAAAGATAAAGATGCCGATGTTGTGACCCACCAAGGCAAATTGTTTAGCTAAACACGTACTATGCACCTTCCAGGTGCAATAATTCAAGCCACCGGCTCTGCCGGTGGTAATTGACTTCGGCCGATAGTGCAACCCCCCATATATGGTAGTCCGTCGCTATTACTGATGAATGCTCACGGTGGAACCTTCATGGGCATTAACACCGCTTTTTATAGTCACTTTCGGCGCTTTAAATCTCACGGTCGCATCTTTTTTGATCTCTACGCCTGGCCCGATCGTTAGAGTATTCTTACCTTCACAATCACAATTCATGCCGGCTTCAAAAATTACATTTTGAACAATTGGATCGTCTCCAGAACAATCTGGGCAATCAGTTTCTTCAGTGCTTGTAAGATTCCCCGTGCTATCGTCATGACCCGTTCCGTCATCGGCATGAAGAACACCCGAACCCGGATTGTCAGGAGTAAACGTAGTACTGGTGGACGGCCCGGTTTCGGAAAGGTCCCCAGCATCGAAATCCCCGGACGTCCAGGACCAGTTAACCGCCACGTCTCTCAGGTAATTGTTTTCGGAATCATAACCGACCGCGTAAACCGTGTAGTCCTGGAACGTGGTGATGATGAGGGTGTCCACGGCACTGCCCGTACCGCCCGGGGCATCTTCGATCACAATGTGATCCAGGGTGCCGGGATTAACCCTCACTTCGCCCGTGCTGTCATCCAAAGCCGCCGCATGATCTGCTGAAATAGTACCCGATCCTGCTTTAACTGGTGTAAAGGTTGTAGATTTTCCGCTGGTAGGGTTGAGGTTTCCACTGCACACACCTGCCCCGGACCAATTCACCGATACATCTTCCCAGTAGTTGCCAAAGGCGTCGTATCCCGCGGCATAGACTGTCAGCGTGTCGTCCGCCGTCATGGTGTGGGTGCTGATTTCACTGCCGGCACCCTGGGCGGCACTTTCCACCCGGACGTGGTGCAATGGCCCATAATAGACGGTAACGGCCGAACTGGCCCCGCTCACCGCGCCATCAGTGGCAGTGATGGTTGGGGTTTCACTCGAGTTGGTGAGGGTAAATCCCGACACCTTGCAGACCCCGGCTGTGAAGGTCCGGGTCCCGTCCGCCGGTTTGGTTGGGGAGGTACCTGCGGGCGCGTTTGTGGCGGTCCAGGTCCAGGTGATGGCTTTATCGCCCGTGTAGTCGGGGGTGGCGTTGCCGTTGACATCTTTGGCCGTCAGCGTCACGCTGAAGGCGGTCCCTGCGGTTTCCGTTCCCGAGTGCTCGGTTGCCACCGCAAAGGAAGCCGCATCGCCGGCCGTTACTTCAACAGTATTGGAAGCCGGTGTGTCCGTAAGGCCGCTGGCCGAACCGGTCAATGTAATGCTGCCGGTGGCGCCACAAGAGATGTGATCAAATGTTGCCAGGCCGCTAACAGCCGCCTGGGTCAGGGTTCCGTCCAACGTTCCCGATGAGGGGGCGATGGTAACCGCATCCGTATCAGCGGTCCGGTTGCCGTAGAGGTCAGTAATTTCAATGCTAAAGGCGGTCCAGGTTTCGCCCGCTTTCACGCTTGAAGGCGGCTGGGTGGCCCACAGGAGTTTGTTTTTTGTACCCGGGGATACGGTAACATCCAGGTCATCCTCGTCCGAGGTGGTTACATCCCCTTCACTGGCTTTGATGTTTGCAGTTTCGGCATTGTATAGTTTGAGGGTGGTGGTGCTCACGCCGTTTGCAAAAGTCAACACTGTGTTGTTTCCAAAAACGACATCCGTGCCGTCCTTTTCCGAACAGGTGGGGTCGTGCGGATTGGGCGATGCCGTTGCACCAGAAAACACAAGCGTCTTGTCGCCGGTGTAGCCGGTGACCACATTGCCGTGTTTATCATAGGCTGTAAGGCTGAGTTCTTTTGAACCGCCGGCCGTCATTGAACTGCTACCGGTAATTCTGAAAAACTGTCCATTCGCGGAATTCACGTTAAATGCGGCACTAGAACCCGATGATGAGCCCTCTTTTGCTGTAATGACCACACCTTCTTGCGCCTTGCTGATGGTAACATTCCCGGTCCAGGTTCCGGATGAAAAGGATCCGGTGGTTGCAGGCACGATAGTATCGGTCGTGTCCGTGAGATCTGCGATACCTGTGAAAGTAGTCACCCTGTTGCCGCCAGCATCTTTGGCCGTAACCGTTACCCCGAAGGCCGCTCCGGCGGTCTGGCCGGCTATGGTGGCAAAATCAAAATGACCCACAAAACCTGTTCCGGCAGCGTCATAATAAAATGTGGCTTCATTTCCTTCATAACGGTTCCCTGCCCGGTCAGTGGCTCTGGCCAAGGATGTGTATATATGACCGTCGGTCCAGGAGACGGATGTTGTGTCGGCCTGCCAGTTTTGAGACGTTTCATAGGTTGTGGAGGAATGGGTTGTGGAAAGCCAGGTTTGTGCTGTTTCCCAGCTGTCTCCGTCCCAGTATTTATTCGCTGTTTCATCTTTGATATAGAATTCGCTTGAGTTTTCAGCTAAACCGCTTCCGGCATTGTCGGCCACCGAACCTTCAAAAGTCCCAGGCAAAGTTTCATAATAGGTTTTGTCCACCGGGGTTGTTACGGTAGCCTTGGTGGGCACTGTGCAATCCACCACAAAGCTGTTGGCGGTGTCTTCATTCATTGAATTTCCAGACAGGTCTTTGGCTGCGGAGACTTTGATGGTATTGGTCCCATCATTACCTGACTCCACAGTAGCCGTACCGCACCAATGGTTGGCGTCAGTGAAAGCCCCGGAGACCGTTTCCTGATTGTAAGGATCAACCTTTCCAAAGCTCACCGTGGGAGAAACGGAGGTGTCCATGGCCTCATTAAATGTTAGATCAAACGTGACGACTCCTGCTTTGGCGGGATCAGGGGATACTGAGACGGTTACCGTCGGTTTGGTTCCTTCCGTTGTTTCCACCAGCATCCAGAGGGTACTGACGGGGTATTCGTCCAACGCGGTGTCCGTGTCTATGATTCCGATTTGTGCACTGTTGATATCCGCTCCGGTCCACAAAGCGTCCGTCCCGGGTATTTTGCTCAAGGTGAGGGGGTAGTTGTTCGTATCTCTGTCATTGGTTTTATATCCGGAGAAATGCGTGAACACATTGGGTGATTGGGCAACAGTTCCTCCTGAGACCGCCTTACATCTCACAGCGAAGCTGTTTGAAGCACTCTCCGTCCCCGAAAAGCGCACCCCGATTTGAATCAGGTTCAGAGTATCCGATGAATTGCCCGGCCAGTTAGTCACGTTGTAATCATCGATGACCGCAAAGTTGTACATGGACTTCACATAAGTCGTGTCGTCATCGGGTGGTCTTTCATTGACCACCTCATAATTATCACCACCCATGGGAGACCATTCCGTAAAATCACCAGCTCCATCGGGCATTAGAATGTGAATAATTCCATCCCCCGGCCAGGTCTCCCGGTTGATGGCAAGGTCATCCCAGAACAGTCTCCCCGTATTGGCCGTAACCAGGCCAAAGAGGGCTTTTGACGGAGCCGCATCCAGATCGATGCTTCCACCGGCGAACTGCGTCCCGTTGATTCGGGCGGAAACCGTAGTGTTGTTTCTGGTGCGGGCATTATAGGAAAGCGAAACCCTGTACCAGGTATTTGTCAAAAGTTCAGACGATGGATTGCCAATGGCGTGTCCATCTTCAAGATTGTAAAGTGTAAGTCCATTGAGAGTACTCAACCGGATTCCGACCTTGGCGTCGCCGGCCGAAGTGTTTAAAGCAATGATCTCACCAGACTCGGAAACTTTCTCATTTGCATAAAGGTAAAATCGATAATAGTAAGAGGCTTCCCCGGCCGTATCGTCCACGGCATACTGCACTTCCCCAAAGGCCGCTCCGGGATCAGTGGCCTTACTGGTTTCAAACGCATAATCCGCGCCGTGCCGATGTGAGGCAATCAAATTCGCCGTTCCGGTTCCGCCCGTTCCGCTCAGTTCGGTCAGGGAATTCAATTCAAAACCGCAGGAATAGATGCGGTCGGTGTTGACATCAATAGCGGTGAACGTGGACGTCGTGTCGGTGTGTCCTTCTCCGTCATCAGCTTTCAGCACGCCGGATCCCGGGTTGTTGGGACCAAATATAGTGAGGGCTGTGGCGGCAGTTTCACTCAGGTCAGCAGCATCAAAGTCTCCAGACGTCCACAACCATGTAACCAGCACATCCTCAAGGTAATTGCCTTCGGCATCATATCCAACTGCATAAACTGTATAAGTCTGATCTGTGTTGATGATGACCGTGTCCACAGCGTTTCCCGTGCCGCCGGGGGCATCTTCGATCACAATATGATCCAGCACTCCTGCGGTGACCGTAACTTCGCCCGTGGCATCATCTGCTGCCGTTGCGTGGTCCGCCCGGATGGTCCCCGTACCCGCAGTTACCGGCGTGAAGGTGGTGGTGGAGGTACCGTCGGTGGGATTGAGATGCCCGCTGCAAACGCCGGTTCCCGACCAGTTGACCGAAACGTCTTCCCGGTAGTTGCCCCAGGCATCGTACCCGATGGCGTGGACCGTCAAGGCCTCGTCCGCCGTCATACTGTAGGTATCGATCTCCGCCCCTGTCCCTCCGGCTGCACTCTCAACTTTCACATGGTCAAGGGCGCCGTTATTTACGGTTATCGGATCGCTCGTGCCGCTCACGTCCTTGGCCGTCGCCGTTATGGTCGGCGTCTCATTAGAGTTGGTTAGGATGAATCCCGATATGGTCGCAACCCCTGCCGTGTAGGTCTGATTCCCATCTGTGGGCTTTGTGGGAGATATGCCGTTGGGCGAGTTGCTTGCCGCCCAGACCCAGGCTATGTTGTGATCGCCTTCGTACCCGGTTGCAGTATTACCATTAGCGTCTTTTGCGGTCAGCGTGACGCTGAAGGGATAGCCCGCAGTCTCTGTACCCGAGTGCTGGGTGGTGACCTCAAATGAGACTACCGAGGCAATGACGGTTATGTAGCCGACTTTGGTCACCGTATCTTTATTACCGGCAGAATCGGTTGCAGTAAGCGAGACTGTGTAATTGCCGGCCGTCCCATAAGCATATCCGGGATTTTCCTCCGTGCTGTCAATGGTGCCGTCGTTATCAAAGTCCCATTCATAGGTTAAAGGCGGAATGCCGCCTGCTACAGTAACGGCGAATTGGACGGCTTCTCCCACAGCAGTGTCTCGCTTGTCAGCCGAAAACTCAATGGAAACAAAATTCATCACGCGATTCGAAACCTGGGACAGGTTGCAGGATTTATCAAGAGTTCTGACTATATAGCAATAATTGTCAAGATTGCCGCCAACATCCACGCACTGACTGTCTGTGGTAATATCAAGAAGATCGGAGTTGGTTGGGGTAAACGCGGGGTTCGTGCTTCTGTACACTTTGTAGTGACGAAGCTGTTCGGGATTTCCCTCCGTATCATCCACTACAGGTGACCACTGGAGCGTGATATCATCCCCGCTTTGGATTAAGGACAGGTCTGTGATGGCCTGCGGTTTCACGCTTTCATACCCGTACCAGGATGTGTTGTGGGTGTCATGATTCCACATCGGCCATTCCATCTCGTTCTCATTGTAAAGCCCATCCAGATCAAACACATAAATGACACCCGGATCATCCATGCCTGTAACGACTATTTCCACGTCGCCATCATTATCCAAATCATCTATCACAGGCATACGACATTTCCAAGTGTCAATTCTCCGGGGAAGCTCCCAGTCGTTCAGGACTTCCCCGGCGCTTGACCATGCGTGGACATAACTTTCCATGTAATTGGCAATATATTCGCACATGACCGCTTCTGGGGTTTCTGAAGTGTCAATGTTGCCAACGGCTGGCCTGCCTTTGAGATTATGTATTTCAACAGGCCAACCCATTACATTTTCTCCTGTATGATGATATGCGTACAGTCCGTAAGTACCACTCACTATCTCCAAATCACCGTCCTTATCCAAATCGGCGACCAAAAATTCTTCGGATGACAGCGAGCTAATATTGCGGATTTTAGTTCCGTCATGGCGCCATACACCTAATTGATCCTCATATAAGTTTTCGTAAGCAATAATTTCTGAACAACCATCCCCATCAAGATCACCAAGAACTAACGGCCTGCCCGGCCCCCATATTGACAGGTTGTGATGTTGGGGCCACCCTGATAAGGCTGTGCCATCTCCCTTGAATACATATATGTTGTCCATATCGCTCACCGCAATTTCCAGCGTGCCATCGGCATTCACATCACCTACGGCAGGCCTGGAAAAACGATTGTTGTTCAAGGGCTTAGGCCATCCAGAGGCAATTTTCCCGTCCTTTTCCCAAACATAGAGATGTTCCAGTGTCGCCAGGATGACTTCCAGGAATCCATCACCATTTATATCGCCCAGTACGGGGCACATATCCTCATTACGTTGAGAGCTTGGTAAGGTAACTGGCCAGCCAGGCAATATGGACCCTTCTGAGCTAAAAGCAAATATGCTATCACGGGCAACACATACGATCTCTTTATTGCCGCTGGCATCGATATCTCCTACGGTAATGCCCCCATAAGATGTTCTGAGAGCTTTTTGCGGCCAGCCCGCTTTTTCAGCTCCGGTGTGATCAAAAACGTGCAGATTTTCTCCTGCCAGAACAATCAACTCGTTACTCCCATTGTGATCGATGTCTTCTATGAGCGGGGGAAAAGTTTCCAAGTCGAAAAACTTCGGCCACCCGGACAGATAAATGTGAGAAAAAAAATGCACCATCGCCATTTTCTCATTTTCAGAGCCTGAATTGACTGTTAGCCGGATGGTGTAGAGCCCTTTGAATCCAGTCGTGTCTAACGTTGCCATAACACCGTTGTTTACCGGCAAGTTGGATGAATTAAGCAGGGTCCAGGAAGCAGGCTCATACCCTTCACCATATTCTACTTTGTAGTCACGGAATGCCGCATTTTTAGCCGTACCCATAATATCGAAAGGTGCATCCATAACGTCGCCCTCTCTCGGGGAAGAAATCAACGCTTCCGGGAATGTAACCGGTCCGGTCGCATAACAGCCAGTACGCTGGTTGTTTTTTCGGTATACTGGCCAATCATCGGGTTTCTCATTCCAGGGAGTAGTTAAATCCCACACACAAATCTGTTTGACTGCCGAATATCCCAAGATCTCGGTGAAACCATCAAGGTCTATATCTGCCGTAAGCAATTTAGAGGCACCGAATACCTCTTTGGGCCACTCACTCTGTAATTCGGTCCCATCTGGATTGAAGGCATGATATCGGCTTTGCCAACATTGCCGATCACAACCACAAGTGGCAGCGTCAGTGGTCTCCGCAATCGCCACAATGATTTCCCGTTCGCTGTCTTCATCTATATCAAGAACTATTGGTGGCGTTAAGATGGATTTAGCGAAAGTAGACGATTTCTGTCCTAGATATTGAATCGGCCACCCATCAACTGTTGTTCCATCATGGTTCCAAATACGCAGTTCTTGATCTTCGTTCGGCAGACTTGTTGGCGTGAAAGACCCATAAGCACAAGAGATTAGTTCAAGTTCGGGGTCATTATCGACATCAGAAACAACTACGGAATGGATTACGCCGTTGTTCAGGCCGATAGTCTGAGGCCAGCCTACTTGCATTGATCCGTCGGTATTCCACACATAGACTTTAGGACCAAATGTATCACTTCCTGTGCAGGCAGTTATGATTTCCATGCCACCATCCTTGTCGATATCTGCCATTACAGGTGTTTTTAAGACGTCCTGCCCTGACCCACCTTCCATTTCTTGCGGCCAGCCAAATGCAAAGGAACCATCGTTATGCCAGATGTACACGGTGTTCCCCTCAGGCACGGCTACAATTTCCGGTATGCCGTCATTGTCGATATCGCCCACCGCAGGGCAAACATAACCTGCAGACCCGTTAACAGACTGCGGCCAGCCATCCACTGGAGAGCCATCCCCATTATAGACAAACACCTGGTTGCCGCAGCCGAAAATGATTTCCAGTGTGCCGTCGTTATCAACGTCGAACATTGCTATAGCACCCCAGGGAGCATTGCCGCATACCTCGACAGGCCAACCGTCTAAGATGGAGCCATCACTATTAAATACATATACGGCTCTTCTTTGAATGTCGTATAAATCCGTGGTTTCATATCCGAGGACTATTTCAAGATTGGCGTCTCCATCAACGTTACCTATTGAAGGAAAGAAATCTCTGCTACTGGCCATCGATGTTCCATCTTTCCCGATAATAACAGGAAAACCTGGCAAAATGTTTCCGCCTGGATCGAAAAGATACAGCTTGTTTGTTGTCGAACAAACAATTTCATTTTGGCCATCGGCATCAAGATCAGCCACTGCTGGGTTGAAAGAGTAGATATCATCAATTCTTACAGGCCACCCATCGCGAATAGTGTTGTCCACAATAACTTCAATCCGTCGTTCTATTTTGAGCCCGGAGGCGCTCCAAACGGAAAGCCTTAATTGGTACAGGCCTGATAGGTTAGTTACATCCCATTCTGCAAGGACACCGCTCGTTACTTCTATGCTCGATGAATGGATAGGTATCCACACTGTTGGAACCTCTAAGATAGTACTCTGACCATATTCAATCGTGTAGCTTTGGAAATTTTCTCCACAGGCATTTCCAATTATCGGAACAATACCTTTTAAAAGCGTCTGATCTTCAGGCGAAGAAAGTTTAGCGGTTGGCATTTTTTCACTGGTTACCGCTTTGTAGGCATTCGTTCTCCCTGAGCCGATGTATCGTTCTGAATTGATCGGTTCAATGGTGCTAACAATGATATCTCTTACCTCTGTATTGCAGTAATTTGGGTGAAGTGACCATATCAGTCCTGCAACTCCGGCGACAATGGGCGCTGAAGCTGAAGTCCCTGAGAAAGATGCATAACTATTATCAACATATGTACTATATATGCTGACACCAGGAGCACTAACATCGACCCAGATGCCGAAATTGGAAAAACCCACTTTTTGGTCATTTGTATCTGTGGCCCCAACTGCAATTACATCTTCATAAGCAGAAGGGTAGGTTTTGCTAATCTCTCCCTCATTCCCAGCAGCACCGACGCAAAGGCATCCGAGGGATTGAGCGAATTCTATTACATCCTGCTCAGTATCTGATGGGAAAGGCGAGCCAAAAGACATGCTGATGATATTCGCCCCGTTTAATGCGGCATAATGTATGCCAGCAGATGTATCTGATACACTTAGATAGCCTCCGCCGCTTATACCCTTGTACCCGGCCCGCACAGTCATGATTTTACAATTCCAAGCCGTGCCAGCCACCCCGATAGAATTATCCGTCACGGCACCGGCAATTCCCGCACAAAAGGTTCCATGTCCATCAAAATCCATGGGGTCGTTATCCGGCGGCCCAGGGTCTTCGCCTGGATAGACTGAATCCGAGGAGATGCTGACAAAATCATAGCCCCGGATATCATCTACATACCCGTTCCCATCGTCATCAACGCCATTGAATTCTTCAGGATCGACCACACCGTTTCCGTTCAGATCCTCCCCTGGATTGATCCAGATATTGGCGGCCAGATCGGGGTGGTCCCAGTCAACGCCGGTGTCGATGATGGCGATGACTACATCAAGGCTTCCCGTTTCGATGTCCCACGCGGCAGGGGCCTGGATTTTTTCCAGTGCCCATTGCTGATCAAAATCCGGGTCATTGGGGATGGTTTCAAAAGTGCGGTAAATGTAGTTGGGTTCGGCGTAGACCACATTGGGGTCCCGCTGGTATTCGGCGACAACACTGGGGATATCTGCGTCTTTTGCAACATTCAGCAGGTATATGGTGGACAGGCCAGGGAGTTTTTTCGCTTGCTCTTTAGATCGGGTTTGGCTGTTCAGTATGCGGGCCTTTACCGAGGTGAAAACCCTTTTCATGGCTCTGACATTGTGGCGTTTATTCAGGGAGTCGATTGATTCAACACCAAAAGTGACGATCTGTTCATCCGCCCCCTGAGCGGTTTTTTGAAGAAGCGCCTTTGCCTGGACTGCCTCAAACGATTCGAGCTTTTCCCGCAGCGGCTGGTTGTCCGTTCTGAACTTCACCAGGATCTGGCCCTGTGCCCATTCGGCGCCGGCTGAACCGTTGTTTCCGTTTCCATGCGTAAGCGGGGCTGTTTGGCTGAGACCTGTCTGAGCTGGAGCAAGGGTATTTGCCTTGTTCGGCAGGGCCTGACTTTCAAAGGCCCCGAATGAGAATGTTATAACTACAAGAGCAGCCAACAGATTGATGATCGGCCAGTTCCTGCCGTTTTTCTGGGTTGCCATTATGCTTTTCTCCCGGCAAAAGGAGGGATAACCCATCAATTTCTCTTCCAGCTTTTGCCTTCTTGATCAAATAGCAATAAAAGCCCTGTTTGCATCAAGGTTTTACGGTTAACATCTGAATGGTAAGCGATCCCTTTGGTGCGCTGGGCGCTCTGGTGAAAGTCTTGTTCGCTGTTTGTGTTTTAAATTTATCATCCCAGCCGCCCTGGATGGTCAGATTTATTGACCGTTCCAGTCGGAAGGAACCATCGTAATCTCCGTGGG
Source organism: Desulfatiglandales bacterium (assembly GCA_963662465.1). GTDB lineage: Bacteria > Desulfobacterota > DSM-4660 > Desulfatiglandales > Desulfatiglandaceae > NaphS2. The sequence goes on along the minus strand of OY759599.1, from coordinate 3,473,463 downwards.
ATATTCTTATGGCGGCCCCGGCAATTGCCTTATCGACGGCATCCTGAATCGACGTGTAGCAGGGGCTTTTTTCGCCGCATTGCCCATCATTCTTGTTGACGTACAGAATAGTTGAAAAATCAGTCGTAAATGATCGGTCGGTTCCATACGCTGTTTCAACCACGTTTGTCGCATAGGCCCTGACGTGGTAAGTCATGCCCGGTTTCAGTCCCTCAATAGCACTGGCAAAGCTCCCTGCGCCTGTCCCATCGGTGGTGTGACTCTGACCCGTGGTCGGGTTGGCGGATGTGCTCCAGCAAACACCCCTGGCCGTTACCACGGCGCCGCCTTCAGAGGTGACGGTTCCACCGCATTTGGCGCTGCTGGTAGTGATGGAGGATACGGGGGATGTCGTTACCGTGGGAGCGGTCGGACTGGGAGAAGTTGTGGTAAACGCCACATTATCGCCGTAGCCGGTACCCGTGCTGTTGGTGGCATAGGCCCGGACATAATACGTTCCGGCGGGAGACAGTCCTGTAATTTCACAGCTGAAAGTGCCGGTTCCCGCGCCTCCTTGAACCACATTGTCGTCGGTTGTGGGATTTTCCGTTGTTCTCCAGCACACGCCTCTGGCCGTTACCGGTGAGCCGCCATCGGAAGTGACATTGCCGCCGGTTGTGGCACTGGTATAGGTTATGGAGGAGGCTTTTGTCGTCGTAACGGAAGGGTTCGAACCATCGGTGGCAAAGGTCTGATCATCGCCGTACCGTATCCCTTCACTGTTGGTGCCTTTCACCCTGAAGTGATATGTGGTGCCTTGGACGAGCCCGCTGATACCCACATTCACCGCCTGCGTGCCGGTTCCGGAAAGGGGGCTCTGGACGGATGTAACCGTGCTGCCGTAACTGTAATCCGTACCCCATTCAAATACCGCCGTTGTGTCGGCGCTATTGGGGTTCACCGTGCCGTTCAGAGTGGCGGCGTCAGGTGTGACGGAACTGGCGGTCCCTGTGGTTACGGTCGGTACTGAGGCGGCTGCACGGGTGGTAAACCCCCAGACAGGGCCACTGGTTTTTCCCATGGTATTCACCGCCACTGCCTGCCAGGAATAGGTGGTGCTCCCCACGAGGTCGGGGGCCGGGTCATAATAGGGGGTGGAAAGGCCGTTTGCGGTGGGTGTTGCGGGCTTTGGCTGATCCGACTTCCAGAGGTAAATTTCATAGCTTGTGGCGTATTCACAGCCGGTCCAGCTCAGCACCGCGGAAACCGCCACATCGGTGGATCCATCCGGCACCCCCGGATTGGTAGGCGCACTGGGGGCCGCGTCGGCAATGGTGTTGGACACCTGGTTTGTGCTGATGGGAGCTTCGGTATCAAACACGATGGATGCGGTGTTGGTAATGGTGGTGCCGGCTGTCCGGTCATTTCGGGCCTTGACCGTAAAGGACACATGCCCCTGTCCCCGGCCGGAACCGTCTTCCGGAGGCAGAAAACCGGCGTAGGGGTCCTCGGGCAGTTCCCCGGTTTCCGGGTCGATGCTCTTCAAGGTCCAGCGGACGGTTCCGGAGCCGGGGTACCGCTGGGCCGAAATATCCACCGCCAGGTCCGGCAGCATCACCTGGGTTTCGCCGGCCTCCTTTCCGGTGAGGTCATTCACCACCTGGCTGCCGAATGCCACCTCTCCGAGGCGAAAAGTTGTCCAGTCCAGATCCGTGTCCAGATAATCGGTGATGAACACCTCCTGGGCTGGCGCCGTGGCCGTGGATTTGTTCTCGAAATAAATGGTGTAGGCCATCTTTTCGCCGCCTACCACGTACTTTTGTTCACCGATACCGGCAGGGCCTGCCTTTTCGTTGGGGTCGACGGATTTGATGACTTGGGAGGAGCTTTCAGCTAGTTCAATTATCAAGTACTGCTCATAAACTGCATTTGCCCAACTCCTGCAATCTATCAAGAAGGGAAAATAGATGTCATAGACCGGTGTTTTCTCAATGGTCTTCACTAATAGATCATCTCTTAGATTTCCGATCCCCCAAGGAAAACCATTATAATAATTGTCTCTATCTTCGCTATTTATACTAATTCCACCTTTGTACCAACTTTTACCCCAAGGCCCAAAGCCTATGTTCTCCACATTTTTGTAAGTTACTTGTGTTCCATTTATTGTTAAGGTGATTGTTTGGGGTTCATCAAAAAAGATAGCTTCGTGAGGAGGCCATTTTAAAAAATGAGTCGTACTTTTTGAACCCAAACCATGGGGATCAGCTAAATCAAGAGGTTGATTCACAACGTAACGATAGAGATTATTATCCTTCCCATTGAATAGAATCGGATCAATCGTAATAAAACGTCCAAGGCCCCCATCATAATACCTTGCCCGCATAAACTGCAGCCCATTCCCCTCATCCATCACCCCGAACCGGCCCACATACCGGAAAGGATTTTCAACGGTTTCATCTGATCCAAGGGAAATGCCAAAGGGTGAATAATCATAGGTATTCACCACAGCCCCGCTTGCATCGCTCATCTGGCGGGTGTTGCCGATGGCGTCAAAGGCGTAAAAGGCTGGGTTTTCGGATTCGTCGGACCTGGATACAAGCCCCAGCCCGTGGGTGTACCGGGCCACCAGGGCGCCGTCCGTATCGTACTGGGCCGCCACATCCACCAGACCCCTGGGATCATGGACATACCGGATCAGTTCACCGTCATGGGTGGCCGTCATTCGATTCCCCAGGGCATCGTAGGTGTATTCCCAGGTTCCGTTGGACGGGGTGTTTACCTGTATGAGTCGGTTGTCATCATCGTAGGTGTAGGTCGTGGTGCCGGACGCATCGGTTTTGGAGATCATGTTGCCGTCCGCATCGTAGGTATAGGTGGCATTTCCCACCTTGGTGTACTGGTTCATGTTGTTGGTGGTATAGCTGGTGGCGGTTCCGCTGTCCGTAACACTGACGCGGTTCCCGGCCGCATCATAATCATAGACCACATGCCGGCCTCCGGGATAGGTTACCCCCACAAGCTGTCCGGTGGCGTCATACTGGTAACTGGTGGTGCCTTCCAACGTGGACATGGCGGTGCGGTTGCCGTTGACGTCATAGGTATAATCAAACCGGGACTGCACCGCTCCCCCCGGGGAATAGTTGACCATGTGAAGGAGCTGGGAATCCGTGTCATAGGTATAGGTGGTATAGGTGCCGTTTCCCTTGATTTCCTTGGTGAGGTAGTTGTTCTTGTTGTATTCGTATCGGACCAGCTCCTGTCCGGCGCCATCGGTCATCCGCTGGAGCCTTCCCGCGTCATCATGGAAATAATTGAGAATATGGCCGTCATGACCGGTCCTTCGGGTCCGCTTTCCCGCATCGTCGTATTGGAAGGCAAACCAGTACCCGCCGGGATACGAGATGCGGGTCAGAAAATCACGGTCATCGTACTGCATGACAATGGTCCCGGTCTCCGAATCTTCTGCTGAGATGAGGTTTCCTTTGGCGTCATACTGATACTGAATGGTTTTTCCACCGGGGTAGCTTTTTTCCGTTACCTGTCCCCTCTCGTTGTAACTGTACTGAATGGAACTCCCCCGGCGACTGGTGTAGGTGGTGGGCAGGCCCTGAGCATCATAGCCGAAGGATTCGGCTTTGGTATCCGGATAGGTGATACTCAGGAGATTGCCAGCGGCATCGTATGCGAATTGGGTTTTATTGGACCGGGTGTCCACCAGTTGGGTCATGCGGCTCAGGGACGGTTCAAATGTCATTTGAACCACCTGGTCCAGGGCATTTTCAACACCCGTCGGGTTTCCTTTGGTATCATAGGCCATAGAAGCGGATCGGCCGTCGGGGCCAACGAGTTGGGACATTTGTGTTTTATCGTCATAGGCGGTTTTGGCAACGGCACCCAGGGAAGTCTGGGCCTGCAGGAGTGCCCCTTTGGGACCGGACCAGAAATAGGATTTGTTCCCCAGGGCATCGGTGATGGTGACCTTACCCTGCGAGTCGTAGGCGTAGGAGGTCTCACCCGCATCCTGATCTCCCCATTCCCTGTTCAGCCGCCCCTGACTGTCGTAATCATAGGAATAATGAGTGCCGTCCGGAAAGGTGATGGCGGTGAGCGCCCGGGCCGATGGGGTTCCATCAGCCGGATGGTAGGCGTAAGCGGTGGTCATACCCCCCGGCTCCACCACGCTCACAAGCTGTTCGAAGGCGGCGTCATACTGGTACGCCACCACCCGGCCTGCGGGATCGGTGGCCTGGATGATGCGGCCTGCGGCGTTGTATTCAAGGGTGATGGATTGGCCGTTGGAGTGGGTGATGGTGGTCAGGTCATCGTCGGTGTAGGTAAGGGTCAGTTTGTTGCTGTTCGGGTCTGCGATGGATGCAAGCTTTCCATCCGCGCCGAATCGCCACACAATGCCTGTTTTTTCACGCAGGACTGGTTTTCCAGCATCCAATGTCAAAGTGCCGTAGTCCCCCGCGGCCCCCTGATAGGCCCCACCACCAACGAGTGTAAATACCCGTTTTCCACCCCCTGGTGCCGCAATGGTGACATCGCCGTTGTCATCGGTTGTGGCGCGGTACTCATAGGTGTGGCTCCAGCCCCGGCCGAGCAGGCCGGATTTGAAACGGTTCTCGATGGATTGGGCCGCGAATCTGCCAAATGCAAGGGGCAGGCCCGGTGCCGGAACAAAGAGATCCCGGGCGCCGGCCAGCGCGGTACGCGGGCACATACCGGCGGAGGCCTTGGCGAATTCAAACCCGAACAGGGTTCGGATATCGTACATGCACACATCCGTCAGGGATTGAAGCGTGAGGTCTCCGGCCACCAGGCTTCCCTGTTTGGCGCGGCGGTAGAGGCTGATGTAGGTGGCATCCTGATTGAGTCTTTTAAGATAGTCGGCCCAGGTGCCGCCCATCTGTGCCTTGAAGTTGGTCCAGATAACGGCCCAGGCATCATCGTCCATGTCGTCGGGCCGGATATCCTTTTCAATGGTTGCCCAATCGATGGGTGTTGTATCCGCCGTCATGTTTTCCACTGTGAAGTCGATGTCGCCGCTATTTGAGGGAACTTGGAAGTAGATGGGGATGCGGTAGGAACTGCCTGGAGACAGGGTTCCCGCCGGGCCGTCAAAGCCGACCCCCAATACCTGGATAGGCCCGTCTTTGTAAGGTTCGTCCTTGGAAAGGCGCATTTTGGCGTTGACATTGTTGGAGACGATGAAGAGAGGGGCGGGCAGGTCGGAACCACCGTCATTGCCGTATTCAAGCCAGAAGGTGTAGTTGCGGGAGGGGCGAACGGCAGAGGGCGGGGTTCCGACTATACTAAAATGACCGGGTAAGCCGCCAATCACTTCAAAGGCGTCTTCCAGAATGGAGGGTGACCCGCCCGCTTTCTCTATCCGGACATCATAGATGCCCGGCTGGGCGCCGTTAAGATCAAAGGTCGCGTACATCCCGGTTGATGAAATAACTGTTCTTTCTGCTGCGGCAATCAGGGGGAAGCCTTCTCGTGTTAAGCTAATTTGAATCTCTTGCGTAAAGTTAAGCCCTTTCAGATCAATGGTGATGGATCCTTCGTTTCCACCTGAACGTGGCGAGATGTTGCTCAGGTAAAGATAGTCCACGTATGAAGCTTTGATCGTATAGGACCCACCGGATGCACCAATGTCTTGTCCAAACAAGGAAAAATAGTACGTCCCCGCCTCGGTCGGTGAGATAAGAAGTTCATATTTGCCACGGGGGGTCACATCTTGGGTGGTATAATCGCCACTGCCGGCATATAGCGGCATGGTCCCCAGTTTGCCGTCAAAAATAGCAGAGTTTATGCCCGATTGAGGGACAATCTCCACGAGGAGCGATCTGCTTCTTTCAGTTTCAAGGACGTAACGGTTGTATAGGTCGGATAATATAGAACCCTGATAAGACTCGCCCGGAATAAGAACATCAATAGTGGCGGTTTTCGGGGTGATGGTGTAACTATTGCTGCTGGGATTGCCTGAAACCAACATGATATAATATGTGCCGGATTGGGTGCTGGGGATCTCCAAGGACTGGTCGTACAAACCAGAATTCATGTCGTCGTAATCCGATGTGGTGGGAAGTTGACCGTATTTGATGTAAACGGAGGAATTCCAGCTTATGGTTTTTTCCAGCAATACAAAGAGTTGGAGTCCAGCAGCGAGACTTAATTGATAATACTGTTTGGCCCCGTAATAGGAAAGAGTACCTGAAGTGGGTGAACCTATGGTAAGTGACTCCAAAGAGGTTCTCGGGGTGATGGTGTAACTATTGCTGCTGGGATTGCCTGAAACCAACATGATATAATATGTGCCGGATTGGGTGTTGGCGATCTCTACGGACTGGTCGTAAGAACTAGAATTCATGTCGTCGTAATCCGATGTGGTGGGAAGTTGACCGTATTTGATGTAAACGGAGGAATTCCAGCTTATGGTTTTTTCCAGCAATACAAAGAGTTGGAGTCCAGCAGCGAGACTTAATTGATAATACTGTTTGGCCCCGTAATAGGAAAGAGTACCTGAAGTGGGTGCACCTATGGTAAGTGACTCCAAAGAGGTTCTCGGGGTGATGGTGTAACTATTGCTGCTGGGATTGCCTGAAACCAACATGATATAATATGTGCCGGATTGGGTGCTGGGGATCTCTAAGGACTGGTCGTAAGAACTAGAATTCATGTCGTCGTAATCCGATGTGGTGGGAAGTTGACCGTATTTGATGTAAACGGAGGAATTCCAGCTTATGGTTTTTTCCAGCAATACAAAGAGTTGGAGTCCAGCAGCGAGACTTAATTGATAATACTGTTTGGCCCCGTAATAGGAAAGAGTACCTGAAGTGGGTGAACCTATGGTAAGTGACTCCAAAGAGGTTCTCGGGGTGATGGTGTAACTATTGCTGCTGGGATTGCCTGAAACCAACATGATATAATATGTGCCGGATTGGGTGTTGGCGATCTCTACGGACTGGTCGTAAGAACTAGAATTCATGTCGTCGTAATCCGATGTGGTGGGAAGTTGACCGTATTTGATGTAAACGGAGGAATTCCAGCTTATGGTTTTTTCCAGCAATACAAAGAGTTGGAGTCCAGCAGCGAGACTTAATTGATAATACTGTTTGGCCCCGTAATAGGAAAGAGTACCTGAAGTGGGTGCACCTATGGTAAGTGACTCCAAAGAGGTTCTCGGGGTGATGGTGTAACTATTGCTGCTGGGATTGCCTGAAACCAACATGATATAATATGTGCCGGATTGGGTGCTGGGGATCTCTAAGGACTGGTCGTAAGAACTAGAATTCATGTCGTCGTAATCCGATGTGGTGGGAAGTTGACCGTATTTGATGTAAACGGAGGAATCCCAGCTTATGGTTTTTTCGACCAAAATAAGCAGTTGTTCGTTAGCAGCGACATCTATTTTATAATATTTCTTTTCTCCAGAGCTTGTTACGCTGTCTGAATATGGCACGCCCATGGTGAGGTTGGTTTGGGCAAAGCTAAGGCCGCTTATTGCAATATTAAGAAGTCCCACAAAAAAAATAATCATTCTAAAGTGGCAAATATTCCATTTTCGTCGTTTCACGTTGTCCTCCTATAAAGAGCCTTACAAATGCCTGTATATGGTAGGGTTCCTGACTTGCCGTCCAAAATAGCGGAGGTTAGGCTTCCTTGTATAAGATGGCCTATAAAATGGAGCTTCGTCGATTTCGGTTTGCGTATAGTATGCGCTTTCGCGTTGCATATATGGTTGCATCCAGACCTGCTGTTGGTGAGCAAGGACCAACACCAGGTGATGTATCCACCGTAGCTACTCCTATTTATTGGCCCCATCAGCGAAGCTCACGATGGTTTATCTAAATCTTCCAAGAGCCAAGAAATGATGACGACATAAACGATTCGATTTTAGCGAAAAATCCAGATAACACAACCCTAAAAATTTACCCGGAAAATACGGGTATGAAACTAGGGTTATTGAAGGGAAAGGAGGTGAGAGCGAAGGTTTACCTTCTCTTTTTTGATGCCGAGTTTTTTGCGGATGTTCTCCCGGTGATATTCCACCGTTTTCATGGAAACACCCATTAAAGCGGCTATTTCCTTGGTGGTTTTTTCCTTTTTGATCAGATCGGCGACCCGTATTTCTTTGGGGGTCAGGGAGAAATATTTTGAGGTAAGCTTTCGGGCAAGGGGTGAAACGATATCATTCAGGTTGGATTGAATAATCTCCACCAGTGCCTTTTCTTTATCGGCCGTGAGGCACTGTTTGAGCTTTTCCACATAGGGTGAAACCAGCTCGTTGACGTTGCTGAGAACCTTTTCTTCCAGTTCATTTCGGTCCTCCTCTCTTCGTCTCAGAAGCACATTGAGCGCGGCGTTGGTTTCTTCGAGCGCCGCTTTACCATTTTCCAATGCCTTCTCTTTTTCTCTTAACGCCCTTTCCGTGGTTTTCAATTTCCCGATGTCGGTGAGAACTGAAAAGCTGCCTCTGAAACGGCCCTTTTCGTCAAAATTCGGTTTGGATGAAACGATGGTATGAATCTTCCGCCCCCCTTTGCCCGTCAGGACAAGCTCATAAGAGTCGGACTCACCGCTTTTTCGCCTGGCGAATTGCATTTCCAGAATTTGCCTGTTTTCCATATCCAGAAAGGTTGCCGCGGGAGTACCGATAACCTCTTCCATTTCAGCCCCCAGCATCTCACAGAGCCTGTTGTTGGCATAGGTGATCACCTTGTTTTCATCTATGACCCTGAAGCCTTCATTCATGGTGTCCAGAAGACGACGGTAGCTTTTTTGGCTCTCTTTTACTGCTGCTTCAGCACGCTTGGTTTCGGTTTGATCCACAAAAACGGCCACCACCTCGGCCGAGGGGAGTCTGTAAACGAAATAATCCCGCCAGATGATAATACTGCCATTCTCGAACTGCTGAACCGTCTGGTGTTCCGGTTTTCCTTCGGCCCACACCCGTTTAAAAAGGCTGAACAAACCGATATCTTTCAATTCAGGGAAAACATCGCACAGGTGTTTCCCTATCACTTTCATGCTCCGGACGTCCTGAATTTCTTCAGCGGCATTGTTCAGATCAACGATAATGAAATCCTCCCCGGAATCCGGCATATGGAGAACCAGCACACCGGCGTTTGTGTGCTCGAAAATCCCCCGGTATCGGGCTTCACCATGGTGCAGGGCCAGTTCAGACTCCTTCCGTCTTGTAATGTTTCTGCCATGGATGGCCAGCTGGAACACCTTCCCCTGGTGGTCGCATACCGGATATATGCTGCTCTCTAATATGATGCCCTCTCTTGTGTCTTCAAACCCGCATGGTTTCCCCGTCCGAATAACCTTCTCAACCTTTGATCGCCTTGATTCGGCCAGTTCAACAGGCATGAGATCATAGGTATTCTTTCCCTCAAACGCTTCCAGTGTCATTCCGAAACGGCCGGCGGCAACTGTGTTGGCCGCAATGACACGCCCTTCAAGGTCGATGAGCAGGAGTGTATCTGTGGTGGCGTTTAAGAGTGCCTCCAGTTGTTCTTTCGTTTTAATAAGTTGCCTGGTACGGTCCAGAACGAGCCTTTTCAGTTCCTCCTGTGCACGCTTCAGTTGCTTCTCCATGTCATTCTTGCAAAGGGCCATCTCGATAGCGGCCTGGACCTGTTTTTCATGGTACGGTTTCAGGATATAACCATGAGCCACCATATGTTTGGCCCGGTCCAAGAGTTCTTCTTCAGCATAACCTGTCAAAAACACAATGGGGACGTCCATTTCCGACCTGATTTTGACAGCCGCGTCTATACCGTCGAGTTTCCCCGGAAGAACGATATCCATGAGAATCAACTGGGGTTTAAGCATTCGGGCTTTCACCACCGCCTCTTCGCCTGTAGTGGCCGTCCCCAGAACCGTGTATCCGGAGCCGCACAATGTTTCTTCGAGCAGAAGGGCATCGCTCGTCTGGTCCTCGACAATAAAAATTCCGGTCATGATGTCTGACCTCATTATGAAGTTGGATTTTTTGCTGAAACTGCGGACTTCTCGTATTCACTGTTATGGGTTTGCTTTTGTGTCACTGGATTCATAATCCCGGGTAACTTTCGGGCTGCCATACAATTCGACACCTACATTTTGAGACAATCCTTAATGTTACCCCATGGGTAAGGTCGGTTTTCTGAAGTTACATCAAAAATTTTACATAAACAAATATGGGGGGTAGGTAGGTCCAGTTGCCGCTCATCCCATCACGGGAGAACTTAAAGGTGTCATTACTGTTTTTCCTTTGCAGCAATTTAAATCGGTTTTCAAACGCTTGTAAACAAAAAATTCAAAAAGTGACAGCACGGGAGCAAATGCCAGCATTGAAGGCAATGGTTTTTCATTTGTGGCCCAATTCCCGGAATCCTATCGGGAAATAATGGTAGAGACCTTCAATGAAATTGGAAAATCAGAAAAATCACCGGCACAAGATATAGTGTTTGGAAAAATGCGCTTTAAAGTTCTGCTAAATGCAATAACTTGACAATATACCCATATATTGGCGGGTCAAAAAGCTGTGATATACTCAAATTGGGGTAACTGGGTAAACCTGAGATATTAATTTCATATCTCAAGTCTGGCGTGGTTGTAATAGATTGAGAGTATCCCCAAAAAAAAGTGTCACTGAAGTGGTGATATTCCCTTACATATCTAAAATTACCTTCATGTTCCTGGACCTAAACTCAATACCCGTGAATGAATTTGATTCATGTATTGTTTGGTTTACCATGAAGAACATGAAGGGCATGAAGAGGCTGGGTGAAAAAAGTGAACCGGATTTTCAAAACTCATAAAGATATTCAAATTAACATCATTTAATCCGATTTTATCTTTCCCTTATTAAGTTCCAAAAGTGAACTTCTTCATGGTCTTCATGCCCTTCATGGTGAAATACAGATCAGCCATAAGGATGAACGTCATTCATTCACGGGTATTGGACCTAAACTATAAAGTTCTACCACCACAACATATAGGGGTCAATTCGGTTTCCGCTTATCCGGTTTCATAAAAGGATTAACGTGCATTATTCCGCACATCAAAGAGGCGAAAATAGTACAAGGATGACAAATCAATCTTGCATTATTTGCCAGCGAAATCAAGCGAATGTTGCACATAGAAAAGTCGGCCGCACCGAATGATGATTGGTCATCAACAAGGCGAAGTCTGGTACAGATTTTTGTCCGGTGATTCTTCCCTATTGATCCAGTCTCTCCATCTCTTTCTTGTAACATTCCGGACAAATACCATGGCTAAATTGAGCTTCTGAATGAGCAGATATATAGGCTTCCATCCTATCCCAAGCCCCTTTCTCGTCGCGGATTTTTTTGCAATAAGCACAGATTGGGATAACGCCTGTCAAGGTTTTGATTTCTTCCAAAGCCTGTTTTAACTCATCAATTAAATCCTCATTTTCACGTTGGGTTTTTGTTCGGACCTCAATTTCCTGCTTAAGTCTCTTGTTCGCTTTGTCGAGATCCAGGAATATCAACTCGAATGGCTTTTCTATCCCTGTTTTTATTATGGCAATATAAATCAGTAAAAACGAAAAAATCTTGAAGTAATGCCCTACCAAATTGGAAAACCCATAATTACTGATATAAAAAGTGAAGGCAAGCTCCGAAATTATTGTGCAAATTATTGACCAGAAGAGCAGCAAATATACTTTTTCTTCGAACCTTTCTCGGTTTTTATATAAAAGGAAAATAGCCCCTATTAGAATGGCGCAGATAACATATTCGCTTATTTTTTTAAAAGGAGTTAAACCCCTTCCTTCGACAAAACATTCAGGGAAAATTTTCCAGTAAAATATGCTTGCGATGAGGAAACATGTAATCACGGTATAGACAGCAAGTAAGATCTCCACCTTGAGCACTTTATCATTGCGAAAGGATATAAAGGCAATAAGAAGCGTTATACTTTCCAGATATCGGGCACATATCCACAACTGGTTAGCATAATAGTCATAATCCGTGAAGATTGGCATTCCCTTATATGACAGGGTATGCAACATATCTAAAAAAGCAATGAATAAGTAGGCCACACCGATAAACAGAAGATAGGGGTTGTGGATATATTTCTTTGAGTTCCATGCAATCATAAAGATAGAAAAAGCAACAACAATACTAAATCCTTCTGCAAGAGCATGAAAGAGCAGATAGTTTACCCAGCTTGTGAAATACAACCCCATTAAGGCAACAAGCATTAGCAAAATTGTGATCGTCAACTGAATGGGTTTATTACTGCCAGTTTTCATCGTTTGTCTTGCCTGCTGTATTCCCGTATAATTTTGAAAATGAAAAATTTTAGAGTAACGAGGTCTGATTATATAGTGGCTACTTACATTTCAGCATCTACCTGACAGAATTTGACAACCTCAAATTGATTTTGTGGGTTCAACTTCTCGCCAAGGAGTCCCCTTCTGAATCTCTGATTCAGTGGGGGAGGAATTGGCGTTGCTGACTTATGCTTGTCTGGTTCCTGCAAATTAAAACCACCTCACTTAGATTGACCTGGGTGTATTTTTTAGTCGGATTTTTTATGTAATCACCATGGATATCGACAATCCGACATGCTGAAGATCCCGAGAATCCTGAAATAAACCCAGTCTTCCCTTTGTAGCTTACCGTATCCCAACGGCGGAATTCCTTGAGAGTGAAAACGTTTTTGTTGTTCCGCTTTTGCGTTTGATTCGGTGTTTTTTGCCCCTTTCTTGCGGTTGCTTCATGCAAACTTCGTTTCCGTGCCTGCACATGTCTGGTTGTGATTTGCAGATTAACAGGCGTCGCCTGCTTATTTGCAATTATAACGGCATCGTTCACATGTGATTTTTCTATCCCAGCTTTATTTCGGTAATGGGCTGTGATGTATCCAAACGTCGTTGTTAATGGCGCTATTTGAGATAATTTTCTCCGTAAATAGTTTTTCCCTTGTTGAACATGCGCCGCTGAAATATAGAAAGCGCTTTTCTGCCTGGGAAGTTTCAGACCTTCTTTGTGGCGCCGATCATGGCATTTTTCACACAAGCTCATCAGGTTTGACAGTTTATCAGTTCCTCCTTTCGATCTTGCCTTGATGTGATGACATTGTAGACGTGATTGTGTTCCACAGACACGACATTTGAATTTGTCTCGGACCATACATGCCTGTTTGAAATTCTTATGATAAAGTAAATCTCCGTGCTGATATTGTTCCCCTGAAATACCGGGGTTCTCCATTGCCTGAAAATCGAAATAGACATCTTCCAGAATGATTTTCGATATCGGTAATGGTATTTGTTTTACTATCCTGGCAATCATATCTTTCTTTGCCTTGATTGACGGAGGAATCCGAAAAGTTGCCTTCTTAACCTCCGCATATTTTTGATGAACGCCTCCCACTGCATTCAGGCACCTTCTACAGAGTATCTTTGAAGCCGGCGCATTGCCTCCGCATACTTTACAAACTGGTGTGGACTGTTTTCGGTTCAGAAATCTTGCCTTTCGATACCTTGTTTTTCGATTTCTTCTGGATCTCCGGTATTGCCTCCGGGTACCCAGTTTCGACTTAATATCCGAGCGTAAAACAACTTCCTGTTGAAATAGAACCTTTCCGTTTGAAACTGCCGCTATCCCGATATTGATCCCTCCATCATCAATCCCCACTGTCACAGGCTGAATATACTCGGTAGTTTCATATAAAAGCTGGATCGTAAACGGTGTTCTCTGAATCACCCTGGCCTTTCCCTGCTTGAGCATAATCCTGGCATTGGCGGGATTTGTCGGCATCAGCCAAGTTCCTGATTTTGATTTGACATACACTTTCATAAAAAATCTTTTGGTTATTCGCACCCTCCGAAGAGGGGTAAAGTTCGCCTCGCCAATGTTCAGCAAGCTTCGCACTGTGGTTGACCGCTCCTACCTCACAGAGCTTTTACAGAGCCACGATAGAGCTTTGGACTGGCGATTACATCCAAAGGTATCTACATCCTGCCGAACGTAGTCAGTTAAGACTTAGGCTAGTCAACTTGGGCTTTTACAAGCCCCTTCTGAATCTTTGATTCAGGAGGGGTAGTTGACAACATGGGAATATGCTTTAGCTATCCATAAATGTGTTTAGGCATTGGAAGTTACATCGAAGAGCCTTACGGCCACAATATATGGTAGTTTGCCAAATTTTAGCTCATCCCGTTACAGGAAAGTACTACGTGCATTAGCCCTCACACCGCTCTGCCCAAAATCGTGCGACACTGACAGAACAATCTTACACTATTTTTCAGCGAAATCAAAGAAATGTTGCATATACTCGATGATCAAGTTTTTATGATTAACTAAATTTTAATTTTGATAATATAATGGCGGCAATTGACAAAACATTAACCCATTATAAAAGAGTCTATCCATCGTGATGCTAACTGGATCTGCACCATTTATCAAAAAATACATTGAAGACCTCAATAATAGATTGGGGCAATATCAACCTGGTGCTGGTTTAACATTTACCCAGAAAACGTGGTTAAGTTTTTGTCTTACCTGTATATTAATGGTAAATGCCGTGTGTTGGGCAAAGTTTGAACGGGCGAGTTTGGGCAATTATAAATTAGCGGCCATATCTTGGATATTTCGTCATAGCAAGATTTTATGGGATAAATTGCTCATTGTAAGCGCCTGGATAGCCACATGGAAACAGTCTCCTGAACTCAAATCTGCCTTGAACTCAGTTGTGTCACCCACATCAATTGTATACTCGAATGGCGGTTCAAGGGGCTAAAAAAATCCCCTGTTGTGGCTTCCGGCTCTATCTGACGGTCAAAAAAAAAGCCCGAAGCGGCTACTTCGGGCCTTTCACATCCATCTCCCAAAACAAATCTGATCTCTTACTCCCAAGACTTTTGCCTGAAAAGAAAAAAAACCAGACCCAAAGAAAATAGATTTTATAAAAAAATTTAGAAAAATAAATCTACATCAAGTTCTCCCTATACCGCCATGTGGGTCCCGTATCAATCGCCGTACATGGGTTCCATACTTGTCGGCGGTGACAGCCAATTGACCCAATTCTTTTTTCAAGCCCCCTTAAAATTCATCATCCTCGTCACGTGCCATTTCAGATTGTGATGCGTGGCTGGTCTTTCATTTCGAAAATATGCTACATGCCATTTAGCAATTTTTCTAAATATCCTGTTCCTGCAGTTCCTTCAGCAAGGGTAGGGGTGGCTAACGGTTTGAATATAAAACATTTCTAATGATAATACTTAAATGGTACGCATTATGCAAAGCTACATGCAGAAAGGAAAACCGGTTCGTTTTGTTTTTAAATAAATTGAGATGCATGAGTATATTTTCGAAGTTTTTCAAGCGTGAAAGGCAACAATGGATCTGTTCAACAAACTCAAGAGCATGGCGATATTACTTATCGATGATGATGAATGGATAAGAGATTCCCTGTGTCTATTCTTTGAAAGTGAGGGATGCCACATAACAGCACTTGAGACCGCTGAAGAAGGCATGGAAGCGATAAAGCAGCATGACTATGACATTTTAGTCACCGATTACAGATTGCCGGGTATGGATGGTCTGGCGTTTCTCAGACATGTTCGAGGTACACAGCCGCATATCATGACAATACTCATCACCGCCTACAAGAGTGAGGATATTGTTTCAGAGGCAGTAAAGTTAGGCGTACAGGATTTCATAGATAAGCCTTTTACGACCCAAACCATAGAGGCGTCTTTATCCCGCTTGATTAAGAAACGTGAAAACCAAGCAGACCATTAACCCCCCCCCTTATTACCGCTTATCCAACACCTTCCTGACAGTTTCACCCAAATCCCGTCTTCTGATGGGCTTCATCACAACGGCCCGAATACCGTTGCCATTTTTTTTCTCTTCCGAGATCCCTTTGCCGTATCCCGTGCAAAGGATGATCGGGATATCCGGGCGAATCCTGATTAACTCCCGGGCCAGCTTGTCTCCCGTCATATGGGGCATGGTCATGTCGGTAATCACCAGATCAAAACGTTCCGGTTCTGTTCGGAACAGTTCTAAGGCTTCAACACTGCTCATGATGGCAAAAACGTCGTATCCCAACTTTTCCAACAACTGCTTCCCGATATCCACGATCATCGGCTCATCATCAATGAAAAGTATCCGTTCATTTCCAGTGGGAACAGGATGTACAGGTTCCTCTTGGGGTATTTCAATCTTTTTGATGACGGGCAGATACACACAAAAGGTGGATCCTTCCCCTGGCCGACTGGACACGGTTATGGCGCCTCCGTGACGCTTGACAATGCCGTGCGCAACAGACAATCCCAGGCCGGTGCCTTCACCGATCTCTTTGGTCGTGAAATAGGCATCAAAGATGTGCGCCATTGTATCGGGGTTCATGCCGTATCCGGTATCATTGACCGTCAATTTAAGATAAGAACCGGCATGGAGATCCGGATATCGTGAAGACTCCATTTCATCCAGCGTCGCACTTTCAAGGCCGATTGACAGCACCCCCCCGCTCTCCCCCATGGCATAGCCCGCATTGGTGCAGAGATTCATAATCACCTGATGCAACTGGTTTGGGTCCGCATCAACAATACCCGCGTCTTTTGCCAGATCTTCACGGATCTCAATGGTTGTGGGCAGGGTAGCCCTGAGCAGTCCGATCACTTCTTTCAAAAGGTATCTTAACTGGAGTGGCTGCCGTTCCTGTTTGTGTCTGCGGCTGACGGTCAGGATCCGTTGCACCAGCGCTTTTGCCCGATTTCCCGCCTGAAGCAGCTGATCCAGGTCTTTAAGCATGTTACTGTCTTCCAAATCTTCCGCTTCCATCTTTGCCAGTTCGGAATATCCGATAATGGCGCTGAGGATGTTGTTAAAATCATGCGCTATCCCTCCCGCCAGGGTGCCGATGGCCTCCATCTTCTGCGATTGGATAAGTTCCGCCTCTACTTTTTTTCTGTAAGTCAAATCAAGAAGTATGTTAAGGGCCAAAGGTTTGCTTCCGACCTTAATGAGTTTTGAGTAGACGGCAACGTTGACAATGGAATTATCCCTGGCTTTAACGGCCATCTCAAGTCCCTGGACAGTTTTAGCTGTCCGCAATTGATTCATAAACCGATTGAACTGATCATCGGATAAAAATCCCAATCCCACCGGCGTCTCGCCCACGATCTCTTCTTTCGTGTATCCCAATATCTCACAACATTTATTATTAACCTCCACAAATCTATTCGTATTCATCTCCGCTAAGCAAATGGGCTGGGGGGACAATTCAAAAATGCTGCGGAATTTCAATTCATTTTGGCGCAGAGCGTTCTCGGTTTTCTTTTGGCTTGTGATATCGCGAAAAATAGAAAGGATTAGCGGCTGATTTTTTGAATCTAAACGATTCATGTTTAATAATGCATGTAAAACATCCCCCGTCTTTCGTTTAATGAGCACTTCCCGGTCAATGACTACGCCGGAGTTCTTTAGCTCTTCTATGATCCGCTTGCGCGCTTCAGGTTCATAATAGAGTTCAAGCATGTTGATGCCTTTAAGCTCCTCCAGTGAATACCCCAGGATTTCAAGAAAATGCCGGTTAGCATCAATCAAACGACCCTCAAAATTGGTGACGCCGATCCCTACGGGAGCATTTTCAAAGAGCTTATAATACCTTTCTTTCGCTGCCATGAGCGCATCAGCAACTGATTTCCGTTCTTTTCTAACGCCGTCGCGCTGAATGCGCAGGTTCAGAATCGGCCCTATGTAGTCAGCAATACTTTGCAGCAACTTTTTATCCGTTTCATCATAATCGGTTTTTTTATTGGCCAGGACCATCAACCCCACGCACTCCCCTTTAGAAAGGATCGGCACATTCAGTGATCTGAATATGGGCATATGCCCTTCAGGCACATGGTGAGAACTATTGGAATAATAAGCCTTTTTACGGGTAAGTGCCCGGCCCCAAATCCCTCCCCATTCCTCGTGGGGGAAACGGATGTTCTTGTCCGCAACCTTGCAATGATCCCATATGTCGTTGGTGAGGGATGGGATGACAAGCGTTCTATCTTCGGTGATGTATCCGAAGAGTCCGTAATCGCTGTCAAACTCTTTTAAAAGGACTTTCAACACCTCTCCATAGATCTCTTCATCAGGGAAGGTAAGAAATATATCGGCAATCTGATTTCTGACTTTCATCTGGTGTTCTGATCGCTCCAGCTGTTTTTTTGCCTCCATACGTTTGGTAATGTCCCTCCCGACACCGACGATGGCAATGACCTTCTTTTGTTCATCAACGACCCCTTTGTCGGCCCAGGCCAGCCAGCGCCAGCCATCCTTGGTCAGGGCACGCTGCTCGATGTAACAGGTGTGGGGAGGGTGATATAGTTTCTCCATTTCCTTAATCGTTTTCTCCCGGTCATCTTCATGGACCATCGGCATGAACTTCTGTCCCAGCAGTTGTTCTTCGGTCTTACCGAAGGTTTTGCAGTACGACGGACTGACGAATAACAACCTCCCTTCCATATCGGTCTTTACAAGCAAATCCGTTTGATTTTCCACAAGCAGCCGGTATTCTTCTTCCCGCTTTATCAGGGCCTCCTTTAACATGTTTTCTTCTGTTTCACGTCTTACCATAATCTGTTGAAACCTCAAATAAAGTTGGTTGAATACTATCGATGGGGCTGGGGACATCCGGCCCGATAATCTCAAGCACTCGGCAGCGGTGACGTCTTGAAGGTCCGTTTGGGAATGGTCGCCGGGGGCGGGGTCCTTTGCCGTTTTTGGATATACCTGAAGCGGACCTCATGTCAAGACCGATTTTAAGGATTTGGCTGTGGGAAGCACCGTATTCGGCCTGGGGATGTGGCGTTTTCGCTGCCGGTTCGAATAATTTGTTGTTTCAACCTATGCTCAGGCGGCACGCTTTATGCTTCTGGATTTATGATAAAAGAGAGGGGCCTGTTTTTTGGAATATCGCTAGATTTCGGTCAATTTTAAAATTTGAGTATTAAGCAGGAGGAATAACCATGTTAGTCAGAAATTGGATGAGCAAAGGGGTTACGACCATTGATGTAAACAATTCCATGGTGGATGCAACCCGGAAGTTAAAAGAACACCATATCAGCATGCTGCCCGTCATGAAAAAAGATAAACTGGTGGGAATCGTAACCGATCGGGACCTTAAAAAGGCATCGGCTTCCAATGCCACCACGTTGGAAGTTCATGAGCTTCTCTATCTTATTAGCAATATCAAGGTCAAAGACCTGATGACCAAAGACCCCGTTACCGTTCCCCCGGATTACACCATCGGAGAGACCGCCGAACTTCTTTTGGAGAAAAAGATATCCGGCGTTCCGGTGGTGGGCCGGAACGGCGAAGTAGTGGGTGTGATTACCAAGGCGGATATTTTCCGGGCTCTGGTCTCATTGACGGGCCTGAAAAAAAAGGGAACCCAATTTGCCTTTGAATTGGAGGACCGGCCTGGGTCCATCAAAGAGGTGTCGGATATTATCAGAGGATATGGCGGTCGGATGGTCAGTATCCTGACTTCATACGATCGCGCCAGAGAAGGGCATCGCAAAGTCTATATCCGCATGTATGGGGTTGACCGGTTTCAATTTCAGCAACTCAAGGAAGAACTGAAACAAAAGACCGATTTGCTTTATATGGTGGATCTTCGTGAGAACAAGAGAGAGATCTACACGTTCTAGGGAAGGAAAAGCTTTATGAACGATATTCCTGAAGGTTCGAATATGACCACTGGAGATAACGAAGATTCCCATAACCTTGCTTTCTACCGCTTTGTCATCGATAGCCTTCCCACTGCGGTTTTTACGGTCGACGGGAATTTGAAGATTACCGGGTTTAATCCCTTGGCCGAAAAAATAACCGAATATACTAAAGATACTTCAGGCTTAAAATCTCCTTCATTTGATTTACGGCGGCAAATGCGCGCTCGACCGTTTTCTCCCGGTCCGGGTTGATCAGACAGCAGGTGGCAGGGGACAGCATGCTTTGGGAGATCAGCAGATCCCTATCGATCCCTTTGGACCAGAGCGTCTTCCAGGTGTCTTCGAGGCGTTTTGTCAGAGAAGGGATTTCCTCCTCTGCAAATGCCTCAAAACCGGTTGGAACCATTCCCCAAACCAACACGCCTCCCCGGTCCAGGAATTTTTGAATCGCTTTGGCGTAGGAGACGAAAATTTCGCCATTGGTATGAACATCCAGGGAAAGTACATCGAGATCCATTCTGAGCAGAAAGTCCCAGTCCGGGTTTCCGCACAGATGTATTCCTCGGGGTCGATTCACCTGGGCGAAAAAATAGTCCATGTCATCCCTGGCTTTGATATCGCCATAGCCCGCCATGGCGGAAAAGAGGAATTGAAGACCGGGTTCATCCACAAACATGAAGGCGTTGACATTGCGCTTTTTGAGCCGGGCCAGCTGCGCATTGATCCGCCTGGCCATGAAGTCGAGCATGAAGGGTCGAACCGTATCGTCAAACAGGATGGGGCGCTCATCCTGGTCCAGCACGTTGAACCCGAAACTGATGGGACCCTCAAGCTGTCCTCGAATTGCGGGCCGGTCGGCCAGATCCTGTTCCAGGAACCGATGATACACCACCGAATAGGTCTCGCTCACGTCAAAGTAGGCGGGGTCCTCAAATCTGAGCAGGGTCTCCTCCAGTTCCTGATTGAATTTATCCATGGAAAACTTCAGGGTTCGCTTTTCCATATCCAGCAAAATGCCGGGAAAATGTTCGGCCGCCTGCACGTACATATCTTCATAATAACTGTAATGGGGCAATTGCGGCCAAAACGGCACATCCAGTGACAACGCCATGTCAAGGGCGCGTTCTACATCCGTATGGGGCATGACCGCCATGGCGGTGGTCAGCAGGTTTCCAGGTATGATTGGCGGCATTTAAATGATCCTCATTGTTTAGGGTTGTCGAATTTTGGGAAATAGGCCGCTACGGTTTCCAGAAATTGTTTGATCTTGATCGGTTTGGACATGTAGTCGTCAAAGCTGCCATCCCGTGAGATGCGCTCCGGGTCACCTTTCATGGCATAGGCTGTCAGGGCGATAATCGGAATGCCGTGGGTTTCAGGTGATTGTTTGATCTCCCTGGACGCCGCTATGCCATCCATGATCGGCATATGAATATCCATGATAATCAGATCCGGTTTATTCTGCTTCGCCAGCATAACGCCCTCTTCTCCGTTCCATGCCTCAAGCGTCGTGTAACCTTGCAACTGGAGCAAATCCCGCACCAGCTTCATGTTTTTTTCTTCGTCTTCCACAATGAGTATCACGCCTGCCATGTTCAAGCCCCCAACCTCACGCTTTGCCGCCGGTCATTTTCAGCAGAAGGCTTTGCTCCTGTTCCTGATACCGGTCCTTGATCGTCAAGATCTCATCCAGGATTGCCATAAATGCATCCACCACGTGGGGACTGAAATGGTTCCCCCGGCTTTCATCGAGAATTTTCAAGGATTTTTCAACTGAGAAGGCCTCCTTGTAGGGACGTTTGGATGTCAGCGCGTCAAACACATCCCCGATGGCCACAATCTGTCCGATTTTGGGAATGCGTTTCCCTTTGAGTCCCAGGGGATATCCCGTGCCATCCCATTTTTCGTGGTGGGTCAGGGCAATCACTTCCGCCAGGCGAATAAAACCGGTTTTGGAACCTTCCAGGATTTTGCCCCCGATGACGGTATGCTGTTTCATAATCTCCCATTCGTCCGGATTGAACCGGCCCGGTTTCAACAAAACGCGATCCGGAATGCCGATCTTTCCCACATCGTGCATGGGAGCGGCATACAAAATGGACTGGGCCACATGATCGCTCAGGCCCATTTGCCGGGCCACGGCGGCCGCATAATGGCTCATGCGCAGCAGGTGCCGGCCGGTATCTTCATCCTTATACTCAGCGGCTCGGGAGAGTCGATAGATAGTATCCAGGGACGCGTCCCGCACACGCCGATAGGCCTGACGCAGGCGCTGGGTTTTGCGTGCCACTTCGGCTTCCAGTTCCTCCTGGTAATGACGCATGTGGTCGTTATAGGCTTTCACCTTCAAGAGTGAACCCACCCGGGCCCTGAGTTCGGTTTTATCCACCGGTTTGCTCAAAAAATCATCGGCGCCCGCCTCAAGCGCGCGCACCCGGTCCTGAACGTCGGACAGGGCCGTGACCATGACAATGGGAATCATTTTCCCATCATCATCCGCCTTCATCTTTCGGGCCGTTTCAAACCCATCCATGCCCGGCATCATGATATCCAGCAGCACCAGGTCCGGTGCATGGGTCTGCATCATTCGAAGCGCCGTCTCACCATCGGGCGCCATCAAAACCTCGTGTCCCATGGGGATCAGCAGGGCCTTCATCAACCGCAGATTGCGATCCTCATCGTCCACCACCAGTATTTTTCTGTTCACGCTTAACACTCCTTTTCACATCTAAAAGCGCTCATATCACGCGCAATCGCTACAATATAGTCGTCATTTTGATAATGCACGTGGCGAAGGCTGATCTCCACCGGAAATATGGAGCCGTCTTTGCGGCGGTGGCTGCATCGAAGAATTTTTCCGTTTGAAACGCGCATTTCATTAACGTGCGCTTTCCATTCCCGAGGGCTGTGAAGAATGGAGACTTCGATATCCAGTACGGTCATTTTCAGTAATTCATCCCGTGTGTAGCCGAGGCTCCGGCAGGCCTGGTTGTTCATGTCAACGATTCTGCCCGTGCTTTCCCTAACCATGAAGATGGCATCGTTGCTTTGAAGGATCAACTGCTGAAACAGGGCCAGTTTTTCAGTCAGTTGATGGGTTTTTTCCGAACTTGCATCGGCCCGGGGATTTTCAGCCCCTGGAGTCGGCGCATATAAATGCGACATAAAACCATCCCCGCTTTGAACCGGTGAAAGCTGTTTCACCGGTTTTTGGGGCTTCATTTCAACGGCGGCGGGAGGAACTTCAAGGGGCAGCACAAACCCGAAGATACTTCCCAGTTCCGCCCCCCGGCTCTTCACCCAGATGACCCCGCCATGCAGTTCCACGAACCGCCTGGCCAGCGGCAGTCCCAGTCCCGTACCGGGGCCCTGTCTGCTCATGCCCGTTTCCACCTGATAGAATTCATCAAACAGATGGGGTAAATCTTCCGCATCAAGGCCGATGCCCGTATCGCTCACGCGAATTTCAACGCCCGGCCCCTGATCCACGGCATGCACCCCATTGCCCGACGGGGGGCCTTCTCCCGTTAATTCCATTCGACGCACCGCAAAATCCGCGATTTTTCGGGCGCCGAGCACAATGCCGCCGCCATCGGGTGTAAACTTGGCGGCGTTGGACAGCAGGTTAAACAGCACCTGCTTGAGCTTACGTTCATCGGCGGTTATCTCAAGGGCCCTATCCGATTCCGGCATGTTCACGGACAGGGAAATACCGTGCTTCAGCGCCTTTTCCTTGATCATGAAAAGGCTGTTTTCCAGCAGACCATGCACCGCAAACCGGGTGGTCTCAAGTTCCATTTTACCGGATTCAATTTTGGCAAGATCCAGGATATCATTGATCAGTGAGAGCAAATGCCGCCCGCTGCCCAGAATATCGGCCACATATTCGTGCTGCTTTTCATTCAGACCACCAAAATAGCCTTCCTGAAGCACTTCGGAAAAACCGATGATGGCATTGAGCGGCGTGCGGAGTTCGTGGCTCATGTTGGCCAGAAATTCATTCTTGGCCTGGTTGGCTGATTCAGCCATGACCTTGGCCCGGGACAACTCCTCGGTCATGCGCTTTCGTTCGGTGATGTCCTCTTTGACCGCCACAAAATGGGTGATCCGGCCGGCTTCATTCAAAATGGGGGAGATCAGGGCCTGCTCCCAATACAATTCCCCATTCTTTTTGCGATTGCAAAACTCCCCTTTCCAGTCCCGGCCCGCGGAAATCTTTTGCCACATATCCCGGTAATAGTCTTTAGGCTGAACCCCGGCATTCAATACGCTGGGATTTTTTCCCACAGCTTCCGCAAGCGTGTAGCCGGTGAGGAACTCAAATTTGGGGTTCACATATTCAATGACGCCGTTGTGGTCCGTGATCACCACCGACACGGGGCTCGACGCCATCGCCTGTGACAGGATTTTTATCCGTATATCCCCCGCCTTTTGATCGGCGACTTGTTTTTCAAGTTCCAAAATCCGGGCCTCCAATGCCTGGCGGCTTAACTGATCGCTCATGAAAACTCCCTCTCATGCCTTTTGATGCAATTTTTCGGTCATGGGAATGGTGAACCAGAACCGGCTCCCTTCTCCCGGCTGACTCTCCAGCCCCATGTGGCCGCCCATGAGCTGCACCAGGCGGCCGGCCAGCGACAGCCCCAGGCCGATTCCCTCATAGCGTCTGGTGGAGGACCCATCTACCTGCGTAAACGCTTCAAAAATACGATCCTGATGCTCGGGGGCAATGCCGATACCCGTATCCGCAACCGCCACATGCAACCGCAAATCCTCGGCCGTTTCGCCGGTTGTGGAAATCTGAATGTTCACCTCCCCCTGTTCCGTAAATTTAATGGCGTTTCCCGCGAGATTCACCAGCGCCTGCCGCATGCGCCCTCCGTCGCCGGTAAAGGATTCCGGCACATCCGGGTCCGCCGACACCGTGAGCACAATTCCTTTTTCTTCCGCTTTGGGTTTTAGCATTCGCACGATATCATCCAGCCATTCAAGCAGATGGAACGTTTCGGATTTCAATACCAGCAGTCCCTTATGGATTTCGGAAAAATCCAGCGTCCGATCGATGAGTTCCAAAAGCGCATCCGCAGACTGGCGGACGATTGCCATGTATTCGTGCTGTTCCTCTGAAAGGTCCGTATCCAGCATAAGGTCGCTCATTCCGATAATGCCGTTCAAGGGGGTTCGCAATTCATGACTGATGTTGGAGAGAAACTCGCTTTTCACGATATTTGCCGATTCGGCCGCCGCGGCGGCCCGGTTGATCTTTTCCAGGGCCTCGTGCAGCTGTTTTGTGCGGCGACGCACTTTCTGCTCCAGTTCTTCCTGATCTTTCAGAAGATGGTCATGGTAGGCCTTGACTTTGAGCAAAGACCGGACCCGGGCTTTCAGCTCCGTGGTATCCACCGGCTTTGACAAAAAATCATCGGCGCCTGCCTCCATGGCCAGGATGCGGTCTTTTCGCTCACTTAAGGCCGTAACCATGACGATGGGAATGCCGTGTGTGTCTTTTCCGGATTTAAGCGCTCTCGTGGCATCAAACCCATCCATTTTGGGCATCATGACATCCATGAGGATCAGATCGGGTTTCAAATCGTTTGCCGCTTGAACGCCTTCGGCGCCGTCGGCCGCCGTATGAACCGCATAACCCAGAGGCGTCAGCATGGCTTGCATGAGACGCAGGTTCTGCGATTCATCATCCACAACGAGAATTTGGGGTGTTTTCATGACTGAGATTCTCCCTTGGTTGAATCATTTTCCTGTTTTCCGGTCTGTGAAACCGGAATCTCAAAGCAAAAGGTACTTCCTTTCCCTTCTCCCTCACTTTCCACCCACAGCCTGCCGCCATGAAGCGCCACCAGTTGTCTGGAAAGCGGCAGCCCCAGCCCGGTGCCCGCGGTTTTGTCGGTATAGCCCCGGCTCACCTGAAAAAAGGCATCAAATACAGCTTCCTGGTCTTTGGACGAAATGCCGATTCCCGTATCCATCACGCAGACCCGTACGAATTCCGACGGACCCTCAGCGTTATCCTTTGCCGCGTTTTGAACGAACCGGGCGTTTTTAAAGGGCTTCGCATGGGTCAAATGGATTTCAATGACGCCCCCGTCCGGGGTGAATTTGGCGGCATTGGACAACAGATTAAAAAGCACCTGTTTCAATTTGCGTTCATCCGCCTCAATAAACCACTCGGTTCGATCGTTTTCCACATGGAGGTGGGTCTGAATGCCGTGTTTCATGGCCTTTTCACGAATCATGGTCAGGCTGCCGGAAGCCAGCAAAACCAGGTCCACGGACGACGCCTCCAGGGCCGTTTTGCCGGCCTCGATCTTGCTTAAATCCAGAATATCATTGATCAACGAAAGCAGATGTCTGCCGCTTTCCAGCACATCTTTCACATACTCCAGCTGTTTATCGTTTAAGGGACCAAAGAACTGATCCCAAAGCACCTCGGAGAAACCGATCACCGCGTTCAGGGGGGTTCGCAGTTCGTGGCTCATGGCGGCCAGAAAATCACTTTTGGCCTGATTGGCCACTTCAGCCGACTGAAGCGCGGTCTGCAGATCCCGGGTTCGCTCCGTCACCTTGTCCTCCAGGTGACGGTTCAGTTCGCGAATCTCCTGATAGAGCATGGCGTTGTTAATGGCGGCTGCCGCATGGCCCGCGAAGGCCTCGATAAGCTGTTTGTCCAAAGTTGTAAAGGCGTCGCGGCCGATTTTCTCCGTCAGGTAGATATTCCCCAGAAGACGCCCTTGATAAATAATCGGCGTTCCCAGGAAAGAGGTCATCTTCGGATGTCCTTTGGGAAATCCGCAAAATCTGGCATCCGACGTCACATCGGGCACCATAATGCTCTTGCGCTCTGTTTCAATGGCCTCGATAAGGCCCTTTCTCGGTGGACATCGCTCGATCTTCTCTTTTTCCGCTTCATCCATGCCCAAACTGAAAAACGGGGCGGCATTCACCATATTATCGGGCAGGTTCAGGGCCGCAAACCGGGCATCGGCCAACTGCTTGGCGTTCTCCAGAATTTCCCGCAGCGCCGCCTCCAGATCCAGATTCCCGCTGATGGCAAGGGTCGCTCCCAGCAGGCTGTCCTTGAGCCGATACATGGCTTCCTTCACCACCTGGCCGGTCTCCCTGGCCGCCATTTGTCGCGCCGTTATGCAGGCGCCAAAGGCTGCCATCACCAGTAAGAAGGCCAGAATACCCGCAAAGGCGTATCGGTATGGACGTATCAAATCGGCCAGAAACGCCGGTGGTGTATGCAATACCACAACCCACTGATAGGTTTCTTTGAGGGGACAGTCACCAAATTCAAAATCCCCTTTGGTAGCTTTGAGGGCCATCCACAGGCTCTCACACACCGGGTATACCTTTAAAAAAGAGAAGAGCCCGTTCGGCGTTGCAAACTGTCCGCTTCTTTCGGTTTGAATTTTGCGCCAGGCCGCCGGAAAAAAGGTTTCAAACCGAAGTCCCTGTTTATCGGGGTGCATGAATCCCCATTCCTGGTCCTTGCGCGGGCTGATCAACCAGTATCCCTTCCAGTTCAGGAGCATCAGTTCCCCATGGGTATCCTCGAACGCATTCTCCAAATCTTTGATGAGCAGACCTGCCAGATAATTGAGCACCAGGACGCCCATTTTCCGGCCCCTTTTATCAAAAACCGGCGTGGCAAACCGAATCATGGGTTTATGGGGTATCTCGATTTGTCCGTGTTCCACGTTCAGGTCCAGGGGGGAAACATAGATCCGGCCCTTTTGAAGCCCCAAGGCCTCCTTAAAATAGTATCTCTCGGTTTTGGACTGCAGAAGCCGCTCCGGCACAACAAGGGGATGACCGTTATGAAAATCGACACGAATGCGTTCTTTTCCATTTTGATCAATCCATCGAATCTGATCATAGATCTTCTTGTTTTTAGAAAAACTCAAGAACTCCCGTTCCACATGATGTGGAAGATGGGGAACATCCGCATCATTCAAGTCCCTGAGGTTTTCCAGGTCCGACAAAAACAATACATCTGACAAAATGTTGTATAAGACCTCCCGAATCAACTTTTCCTGATTCTTGAGGTGGGCCATCTGCTCGAATTTCAGTTTCGTTTTTTCGGATTGAATTTCGATCAGATATATGCCGGTCATGAAGGCGGACAGGATGAACCCCACGGGGATAAAAATCCACAGGAAATACTTGATCGTCAGTTTTCGCGCCGTCTCTTTTGAATGCTCCGCTGCTGTGATCATCAGGTCTCTCTGTTGCCGAATTTATGTCGGCCGCAATCGGAATTCGGCGTTGGGTATGAATGCCCGTTTCATCCTCTCCCGCATGTTGGAGGGCTTGAACTGCGATGTTATGGGAGAAACGGTTGCAATGTTTGAAATACTATAGTGGATGTTAAGGGCATTATAAATGGGTGTTTTATCGGTGGGTTTGTGGTAGGTTAAACCTACCAGTAATAAATCCTCCTGGATTAGAGATGGGTCTTGAGGAACTGGGTCAGGGCCGTGGACGACTCCTGAAGGCCCAGCTTTTTTCGAAGGTTCTTCCGGTGAAAGCCCACCGTATGGGGCGAAATATAGAGGTGTTCGGCAATTTCTCTCGAGGTCATGTCGTTTCGGAGCATGGTGGCGATTTTGAGTTCGGTCCGGGTGAGGCGGTATTTCTCTGAGGTGATGGGATCCGACTTTGGCGACAACAGGCGCTGAAAGTTATCAATGACCAAGTCGATTGTTTTGCGATTCGCATCTCCTGTCATGCTACGTTTCAATGAATGAAGATCCGCAATAATCAACCGGTTGAAGTCCCGTAACAGCCCTTCTCTCATATCCGAAATCTGCCGGGTCCGTTGATCCAGCAGGACCTCGAGCGCGTGATTGACCTTTTCCAGTTCTTCCGACTGGCGCCGTATCTGCCTCTCTTTTTCAATGAGTAACCGTTCCTGCTCTTTCAGGGGTGTGATATCTCGCCCAACGGACTGGATCTCGGTCAGGTTCCCTTTTTTATTGAAAAATCCGCGGTTGACAAACTGCATCCAGCGCAGCCGCCCTTCGGCGTCCCACACCCGATTTTCGACTTCAGCCACCGGGTTTTCAGGCGACACTTCACTGAGTCGCTTCTGAATAAGCGGCAGGTCGTCTTCGTGCGCCACCGGCTGCCATTTGCGGGCGATCAACTCTTCGGATGATTTCCCAAAGAACCGGCAGTAGGTGTCACTGACAAAGGTGAACTTGCCGTCCGGT
The DNA here is from genome assembly GCA_963662465.1 of Desulfatiglandales bacterium. Classification (GTDB taxonomy): domain Bacteria; phylum Desulfobacterota; class DSM-4660; order Desulfatiglandales; family Desulfatiglandaceae; genus NaphS2. The sequence continues at coordinate 3,444,546 of OY759599.1, read as the reverse complement.
CTGAAACGGCTGATGATTTCGGTCTGGTCTTCCACCACTGATTGGTAACGGTCCCTGCTCTTAGTCAGTTTTCGTTCCATCTCTTTCAGAGTAGTGACGTCCTGAGTGGTTCCGATCAATTGAATGACTTTTCCGTCCGGACCACGGGCGGTCTTGCATCGGGCGTTTACATAGCGGATTTCACCGTCGCGCCGGATAATTCGAAGATCCAGGTTATACCCCCGGCCTTCATTCATCGCGCGCGTCACTGCCGTGTCAAATCGATTCCAATCTTCCGGGTGAATAATCTGTTGGTGTACGATATACGGGGTCGCTTCAGGCGCCGGCTCCATCCCGAAGATTCGAAACATCTCCTTACTCCATACAAGCATCCGAGTGACCGGATCATAGGTCCAGCTCCCAATATGGGCCACTTGCTGAGCGCGCTCCAGTTCAGATGCCTTCTTCCGCAGCAGGTCTTCCGTCCGTTTTTGTTCAGTAATATCCTGAGCTGCGCCAGATATGCGGATAGGTCTGCCGTCTTTATCAATATCGAGTTCCCAAGCACCAAGATTAGCGATTTTAGCTGCCTCAGGTAAAAACCGCTCGCTCTTCGACAGCGCTTCCTCGGCCCGCTTTAGGTCTCGTTCTACCTGCTCCAATTCCCGGACCCTGCGCTCAAGTTCCTCATATGTCGGCTTTTCATTCATTGGAAACCGCTCCTATACGGTGGGATGAAATATTTATCATGTCCGCCTGTTTCCAGTCAATTTGAAATTTTAAAAAACGAATAATGAGGGCCTGTATTCTTGGGCCTCTGCATTCAGGTGGATTTATGCCTGGCAGGAAACGTGGAAATGTGCCATAATCCGTTGGAAAGAAGCAGCTTTTGTCTATTGCTTCGGAATGGCGATGAATTCACAGCCGTTGTGAGAGATTTGGAACGACTGCAAGGTTGTGTTAAAACTGAATGGATACGAACCCGCATATATCGGATAGCCTGCATGAATCAGAGATTTTCAAGGGCCTTGAAAGTGAGCAATACGAAGATCTATTGAAAAAAGGGCGTCGCATAAAACTCCAATCCAAAAGCATTCTATTCCATCAGGGTGATCCGGCCGTCAGTTGCTTTCTGGTAAATCAGGGGCGTTTAAAACTGACCCAACTCAACGAGCAGGGCAAGGAAATAATCCTCCGCTATATCGGCGCGGGAGAATTGACCGCCGCAATCGCCGTCCTCAAAAACCGGCCCTATCCGGTCACGGCTGAATCCATAGAAGAGACGGAAATCACCTGCTGGGATAAATCGGCAATGACGCAATGGCTGCGCCAATATCCGGATATCACCATCAATCTGCTAAGCATTATTCTGGAGCGCATCGACGATGTGCAACACCGGTATCTGGAAATTTGCACCGAGCGTGTGGATCAACGTATCGCCCGCTCCCTGCTGCGGCTCATGCGGCGGGCTGGTTCGAAAACCCGGTCCGGGATTCAAATTGATATGCCCCTTAGCCGCCAAAATATCGCCGATTATTCCGGGACCACTTTATACACGGTCAGCCGGACCCTCAGCGCCTGGGAGAAAAACGGCTGGATCAAGTCCGGGCGCGAGCAGATCGTTGTCACCGATCCCCACGCCCTGGTTCAATTCGCCGAAAACGGTTGATCGACGTCCTGTAATAAGTCGGACATAACACCAAAAGATACGAAAAAACAGTGTATATGGGCGCTAAACTTGTGAAAAATAACGGGAATAATATTTATTTGAAACCGCTGGGGGTCTCCACGGCCCCGAACGCGCTTACCGAACGTATCAAAGAACTCAATTGTTTGTACGGCATTTCCAACCTGTTTGAAAATCAGGATGTCTCCTTGTCGTGGATTATGCAGCGTGCCGTCGAATTGATTCCCACAGCCTGGCAGTATCCGGAAAATGCATGCGCACGCATTCGGGTGGATGGTCAAGAATATGTCTCCGAGAATTTTAATCCGACGCCCTGGCGGCAAGATAGCAAAATCATCCTGAACGACCAGCATGTGGGCGATGTGGAGGTCTATTACATCCAGAAACCTCCGACTGGAGAAAAGGGCGCGTTTTTAGAAGAAGACCGCCTTTTAAGGGCCATTGGCGAACGTTTGAGTAAAGTGCTGTGGTTAAAGCGTTCCGAGGAGGCCCTTAAAGAAAGTGAAGAGCGCTATCGGATGCTTACCGAACAGGTTGACGAAGGTGTTGCACTGGTCCAAAATTCACGTTTTTGTTATGTGAATCCAGCATTTTGCAAAGTGTTTAACGTTCCATCCGCGGAAGAGATGTGCGATGGTTTGGTTCATCGCCCTCCAGGGGGTAATGCGGACGAGATCGCAAGCCTCTATGCGTCCACGGCAGATGGTATCCTCGATGTCAGGATTGATGAAGTTCACCAATTGATACGATCCGATAAAATTTTATGGGTACAAGTATGTCATAACCTGATTACCCTGAAAGGGCGCCCAGCCTTACTGTCAACTTTCAAAGACATAACTCGGATAAAGGAACAACAGATGGCTGCCCAGCACATGGCTGCCCAATTGCACAACGAAAATCGAGTCCTGAGATCCTCATTGAAAGAACGGTATCGACTTGGGGAAATCCTTGGCCGTTCGCCGGCCATGCAGGCGGTCTATGAACTCATTCTTAAAGCGGCTGCAACGGATGCAAATGTTGCCGTGTCCGGGGAATCCGGATCGGGTAAGGAACTGGTCGCCCATGCCATACATGACCATAGTGACAGAAAAAATAAGCGGTTTGTTGCGGTGAACTGTGGTGCAATTCAAGAGTCGTTGTTTGAGAGGGAATTTTTTGGGCACCGCAAAGGGGCATTTTCCAGCGCCCATGCCGATTCTCCAGGCTATCTGGATACGGCTGACGGCGGGACCCTGTTTCTTGATGAGGTCGGTGAGTTAACCGTCAACATGCAAGCCAAGTTGCTCCGGGCCATAGAAGGTGGCGGATATCGACCGGTGGGCGGGGCAGAGGCCATCTCAACGGATTTTCGTATAATATCGGCATCAAATGCCCTTTTAGGCGACAAAGTCGCGAACGGTCAAATGCGCAAGGATTTTTTTTACCGCATCCAGGTGATAGAAATTCAGTTGCCGCCATTGCGTGATCGTAAACAGGACATTGTCTTGTTGATAGAACATTTCTTACGCAACATGAAAGCGCCTTCCGGAATGAACAAGGTCCCCGGTCGCACATTGGATATTCTGATGGCGTATGATTGGCCGGGTAATGTGCGCGAACTCCGCAATGTATTGCAACGCTACGTAACCTTGGGCCACGTTGATTTTCTCGTATCGGGTTCCCAATCGAAAACGGCGCCGATCACAACAACCACTAACCTGCGTGAAGCCGTCCAACAATTGGAAAAATCCCTCATTGCAAAAGCCCTGCATCAGGCGGATGGCAACAGAACCCGGGCCGCTACGCTATTGGGCATATCCCGACGAGCACTTTTCCGGAAGATGACATCCCCTTAAGTGCCGGAAGCGCCCGCCGGCGGGCGATGTCGCCCAATTTAACAATCCTTATAATTCAGAAGCTTATATCGTTTTTCATTAATTTGGGTGGGCGATCTTTTCGCGTCGGCATTTTTTTGCCCTCCCCCCCCCTTCAGCTTTGTTTTCCATACATATCCGGTTGTTATGTAACCCCATCGGGTTTGGCATTCATTTTGCTTTGATTTTACATTGGTACTTAACGCATAACGGGATGCGTTACTGCCGTGAAGGAATAACGACAAATATTCCAGGGTGAAGGCATGCATGGAGCAGCCAACGTGTTATATGTTGCCCGCCGATGCCGACATCTTAAATGAATTTTGCCCAAGGCATGGGATGCGGTAAAATGGGTATTGCGACCGACATCATACTTCTTATCGTTGCGGCATTTTTTTGCGGCATGATTATGCAGCGACTCGGCCAGCCGCTAATCCTGGGTTATATCGCGGCAGGGGTCATTTTGGGACCCCATACCGGGGGGCTTACGGTTTCCAACATTCACGAAATCGAATTGCTTGCCGAGATAGGCGTGGCCCTGCTTCTGTTCGCGCTGGGGCTTGAGTTTTCCCTCAAAGATCTCAAACCGGTAAAAAAGGCGGCTTTGATCGGTACGCCTATCCAGATGACCCTTACCATTGGTTTTGGTTTATGTATCGGGCACTTGATGGGATGGGATTGGAAAGCGTCACTGTGGCTCGGGGCCCTTATTTCCCTTTCGAGCACCATGGTGATCCTCAAGACGCTGATGAACCAGGGCTGGTTAGGCGCCCTTTCCAGCAAGGTGATGATTGGAATGCTCATCGTTCAGGATCTGGCTGTGATCCCCATGATGATTATCCTCCCTCAACTGAACAACCCGGCGGTAGGTTTGCCTGCCATCGGTTTCGCCGCGGTAAAAGCGGCTGGTTTTATCGCGGGAATGATCTTGCTGGGCACCCGGCTTTTGCCGCGACTGATGACGCATATCGCCAACCTGGGTTCGCGGGAACTCTTCTTGCTTGCCATCACCGCCATCGGTTTGGGCATAGGGTATGTTACGCACATGCTGGGGCTTTCCTTTGCCTTTGGTGCGTTTGTCGCCGGCATGGTGCTAAGCGAATCCGACTATGGCTATCAAGCCCTGAGCGATATCATTCCCCTTCGTGATCTTTTTGGGCTGTTGTTTTTCACCTCGGTCGGCATGCTCTTGGACCCGGTTTTTCTGGTGGATCATTTCGGGCAGGTGATTGCCCTGGTGCTGGCCGTCGGTATCGGCAAGGGCATCATTTTCGCGGTCATCGTTCGGATTTTCAGATACGGCAACGTGATCCCGCTGGCCGTTGGGCTGGGTCTGTTTCAGATTGGCGAGTTTTCGTTCGTGTTGGCGCGCCTGGGGCTATCGACCCATTCGATAAACAACGATCTCTACGCTTTGATACTGACCACTACCGTCTTGACGATGGTGCTGACCCCATTGGTTTCAGGCCAGACTGCGCGGCTGTATGCATTGAAAAAGCGTTGGTTTCGTCATGAACCGCTTGAGTCGTCAAGCATACCCGACACCGGGCTTAAGAACCATGCCGTTATTGCCGGCGGCGGTCGGTTGGGTTCTTGGGCGCTAACCAAAATGGAACCAGTTTTGCTACTCCAAACGGAACCAGATATTGCGCACTGGTCTTTTCCTTTTAGAAGGGTTTTCTTGTAAATTTGTTAGAGGTTGCATGAAAGAGTATATCAGATGGTATTTTAAAAATGCTGGTGAGACACGTAGCGTTCTGGTTGAAGAATCAGTGATGAGGATACCATCAATATGGTGATGGCAGAGAAGAGGGGATTAGATTTTTCGGTTAAGGGCAATGCTTATTGAGGAACTATTTGTCTATGTCATAGTCGTCCGGTAAATTCAGGAGGCCTCCCTTCGCCAATTGATCCTCAATCAAATATCCAATTTCCCCGTTTTTTTTCAGCTGTAGAATCATCCATTTGGGGAGACGAATGGTGAGCAGTTCACGTCTCAAATGTTCCGGTTTCTTTCTTCGGCCGGCGCCTACCCGTTTTCCACCTCTCATTTCAAGCTCCAAGACAAGGTAATTTCTGATATTCGTGTAACGAGATTCAAACAGACCGGTGATATTCAGACCTCAAAACCGGCCCTTTGGCGAACATCTCATTTTCTGAGGGAAGGACCATCAATATGAATGTTGATGCAGCGATGGTTGAGACGATCCAGCAAGGCATCGACCATGTCCTTTGGTTCAAGCAGCGAATACCATTGTTCAGGTTGAAGATTGGTCGTAATAATTGTGGACCGACCGGCTTCATAGCGATCTTTCATGAGTTTAAAAAAGGCGTTCATCTGCTCTTTTTTGAGGGTCAGGTATCCCAGTTCATCGAGCAGAAGCAGGTCATATCTGCAAAGGGCATTGAGGAGTTTCGGGGTGGACCGATCTGCCAAAGACGCATAGAGCTGATCCAGCAAATCCTGAACATTATAAAAACGCCCCCGGTACCCGGCAATAATGGCTTGACGAAGGATCCCCACGGCCAATCCCGTTTTGCCGACGCCGGTTTTTCCATGGAACACGATGTTTTCTCTTCGGCTGATAAAGTCAAGGCCGGACAACGTCATGATCCGGCTCTTCTGTATTCCCGGCTGAAGATCAAACGGAAAGGAGTTGAGGGTCCATTCCCATGGAAGCTTTGCAATCTGGACCCGATAGATCATGCTGCGCTCCTGCCGGAAACGTAATTCCTCAGCCAGGAGATTGTAGATGACCTCGTGAATGGAAAAACCGTTCTTTTCAGCCGAAGCCAACTGTTCTTCGAGAGCCTTCAGCATGCCTTTAAACTTCAAATCAATGAGTAACTGTTCAATTTTCTTTTTCATAGATCAAAAAAGTCTCCCGCGATATAATCGAGAATAATGTTTTCCAGACGCGACAAATCAAAAAGTCCATATTTAAGCGCCTGTGTTATGGCTTTCAAAAAAGGTTCCCCGGGATAAGTGCGTTTCAGATGAAGCAACCGACGTAACTTGACCACACCGCGACCGTGACTTCTTTTCTTCAGTTCAGCCACATACTCATCCAGGATGGCATCCTCTCCCGTCAACAGCTGTTCTTCTTTTGAAGGGATTCGGGGATCTTTTTTTCTTCGAATGGGAACATGGTGACCGGGCAGGGTTGTTCGGGTGTTGCGTTTATCCAGTATGCGGTCATGTTCCGCCACTTTTGTGTTTTTGTCGTAAACGATGACCTTGAGCCAATGTTTCTGTACTTCCAGGGAGTTCCCAATCAGCGCTTCAGGGACTGAATAGCGGTTGGTGTCCAAGTGCACATATCCCTGAACATCGGCTACCCTGTGTTCTGCCACATAGACTGGCGGCTGGTATGCCGGTAAATCAATGAGATATGGCTTTTCAATGACATAGGCCTCATCCGGCGTCATCCCTAAAGCCCGTTTAAACTTTTTATCGCTTGTATTCCGGCACCAGTCGATTGCCTGCCGGTTCAAATCCTGCCAGCTAACAAATGTTCTACCGGGAAGAAAATTGTTTTCCACAAAATGAAAAGGCCTTTCCACACGGGCACTTCGATTGGCGTCTCCTACAGCATGGGCCTCAAACCGGGTTCCATACATATCGCCGAAGTATTTCATTTCAGGCGCAATCAATGCATCAGGCCCGGTGCCGCCGGCCACAATAACATTGGTGTTGTCAACCATGCACCGGGAACACACCCCGTCCATAAACTCGAATGCTTTTTTTAGGAAAACCTTGCACTCAAACCGGGTAAAACAGGGGTAATACTGAATAAAAATCCTTCGGCAAAAGGCCAGGGTCAGGGACGCGCACTGGGTCGACATTTTTTTCCCATTAATGACAACCAGATGGGGTGACGTATCATGCTGCATCTCCTGACCGGGTTTAAAATGGTATTGGCCCGCCCGTCTTTTTTTACGTTCCCGGATCTCGTACTTTCTCATAATCCAGGTCAGACTCTGATAAGGGATTTTGATCTGTTGGCGGCTTTCCAGTTCCTCGGCTACTCGCACGGCATTTCCTTTACATTCCTTGAAAAGCTCGCGGATCAACGGGACATGTTCTTCATACCGGGAGTTCCTTTGGGGTACCGCCTCTTCGTCATGATCATCTAAAACCTTCGTGACGGTATTGCGACCGGCCTTCAGGGTTTTGGCGATGTCGCGCAAACTCATGCCGGTTTTTTTCAATTCCACAATGGCATCTTTTTTGGATTGTCGGATCATAATTGGGTCGCTTTCTTGAGTTCCAGTGCTTGTTTTTCTATCTTTTTCACCCAGGTTTTGAGCGTTTGTTTCTTCAACTGATCGCTTTTTGGGTAATGGACATGCGAAACGGTTTTCACCAGACGTTTGAGAACCGCATATACCATTTCAATATCCTTGAACCATTTGCCTTCCGGTCCATCATGAACTTCTTTGGCTTGTTTAGACTGGGTTCTTTGTTCGAGAACTTTTATGAAAAGGGATGGATTTTCCAGCATGTGGTCTCGAACAGACCGGTTGCTTTTCTGGTAATGTGCGTAGAAACGGGCCAGTTCCCTTGTGGATAGAGGTTCTTTTTCCAGGTGGGCCAACAGTTTTTGTGCGTCTTCACCGTTGGCGCGCGCCAACGGCGCCATGACACGGCTGGCAGCCCAGGTTGAAAGTGAGCCTGCAATCACGGTTCTCAAAATATTTTCCGGCAGGGCTTCAACCAGGTCCAGCCGCCGTTTTACAAAACTCTTGTCGCGCCCTATTCGGGTTGCAATATGGGAGAGGCTGCACCCAAAACGCCGATGTAATTCCTGAAGTAAAACAGACTGCTCAATGACTTCCCATTGCCGTTCATTGGCCTTGGTTAAAAGCGAAAACATGGCATTTTGTTCGTTTTCTTTTGAGAATTGGACACATATCCGGTCCTTTCCACAAGCACAAAGCGCTCGAACACGCAGGTAGCCATCAATCAGAATCAGTTTGTCTTTTTCTTCAATAGCCAGGGCCGGAACGATCTGCCCGTAAGTTTCGATGGAATCCCTCAATCGCTTTAAAGCCTGGTGATTCATTATCCGGCAATGAGCGTAACGCAACTCCAGCAAATGAATATCAACGGTTCGGATGGATTCCATACCCAGTCTCCCGAAAGATTTCCTCTATGGTTTCTCCAAGACTGACCCAATTTCCTTGCCGGATCTCCTTTACCTGTTTCACAATCACAGGACGTCTGGGAAGCGAAAGAACCTGAAACAGACGGCCATCAAACCCAATCAGATCCTTGTCCAACAAGCCATCGCGGGCATCGATATATTGATCCAAATGCACCTTTAAAATCCGGCAGATTCTGTCGTAACCATAATAAGAGAGCCCGTTTTTGTCAGATACCAACACCAGAAAAATGTAGAGCAGCAGCTCATGATGATTCAGGCTCTCCCAAAAGCCGTTTCTCAAAAAACGATGCTCCAGAAAGCCGAAGCTTCCATTGATGACACGCACTCTTTCGGGAAAAAGGACTCTTTTTTTGATCATTTTTTTCTCCTGTCATGGATATGGGGTTTTCTCAAAGCCTGTTACATCTGAAAAAACCCTCCCTGCATAAGCACGGCGAGGAAAATGGTCCACAACAACCCCGATCGACCCGCAAAAAAGACAGCTGGGTCGGTTCCCCGACCGCTTTTTGGGTTCAATATCACAGTCTTTTTGAGGTGTTGAACTATCATCACCAGGGTTCAGTCCATTTTTTTTGGATTTTTTTGTTTTTTCGTACAAACGACGGCGCTCTTTCCCTTTTTTCGAATTGCGGTATTTCCCCTGAGCTTTCCGGTGCAGCTGTCTTTGGCGTATCCTGCGACATCGTTCCCCACAATAGGCCTGGCCACGCCAACACGACCGACAGACGTGAAAAAAGCAACCACAACATCGGCATTGAACCACTCTTAAAAGGACATCTCCCATCATTCCAGCCTTGCAATTGGCCGGAAACACACTTATATAAAATTGGCGTGTGTGTGGCTTCCGGCTCTATCCGGTGGTCAAAAAAGAAGGCCCGAAGCGGCTACTTCGGGCCTTCACCATCCATTCTACAAAGTAAATCGCATTTCCACTTAACCAAGCCTCTGTCTTGGAAGAAGAAAACCAAATCCAAAGAAAATAGATTTTATAAAAATTTATTGAAAAGTAAATCTACATCAACGACTCCTTTGCCGCCACTTATGGATCCCTCATCGTCCGCTATACCTGAGGGCCGTACTCACCGGCGGTGACAGCCAATGGTTCAATTTCCATTAGCAAACTTGGTTCAGTTTTGATTAGCGTTGAAGGTTGGGTTTTCAGATAGCAACGGTCATGAAGCGGGTCGGTATGCCATTTGTAATTATAGAGCTTGACCACCGGCGCTTTGAACAAGCCAAGGCGGCTGGTTTGGCTATTGTATATGGCGATGCCGGCCAGGAAATTGTTCTTGAAGCGGCAGGAATCAAAGATGCGACCCTTCTGATCTTAACCATCCCCGGGGTTGTGGCTGCCAAATCGACCCTGGTTCAGTCGAAACGGCTAAATGAGAGGCTCGAAATAATTGCACGAGCATCCGGCCCGGATTATTTCGATGTTTTTAAAGATCTGGGGGTGGCGCAAATCGTTCTTCCGGAATTCGAGGCGGGCCTCGAAATGACGCGACAGGCCCTTCTCCATTTGAGGGTTCCGCCGACGGAAGTCCAACGCCACACGGATACCATTCGACAGGAACGCTATGCCGCTTTGCTTAATAACAATGACAAGTATCGCTTATTGTCCCAACTCCGAGGCGCCGAGCAACAATTCGATTTGCAATGGGTCCGTTTGGCGCAGGAAAGTCCCATGGCCCATGGGACGATCGACAAGAGCGAAATACGCAAAAAAACGGGGGTATCCATCGTCGGCGTTGTCCGGGAAGGCGTCTTAAAAGCCAATCCCGATGCCGACTTTGTTTTGGAGCCTGAAGACCTGGTCGCGATTATCGGAAATGACCAGGACAGGAATTCATTTTTTCTCATGGCATCGTCTTCACTGCGTAAGGACGATGCCTGCGAAGGAGCAGTTCAATGAAGCAAGATCCCTTTGGAGACCTCAATAATTGGGAGGCGGTTCTGGATATCCTTGATGAACTGGCGAACGCCGGCAAACTACCGGAATGTCAGGCCGGTCTGATTCGGATACTGAAACACAAGGGAAACTGGCGGCTTCGCGAGGAGGTGCTAAAACGGGTCGGAGAGATTCAACGCCCGTCCCATCAGTTGATTCACCAGGTTCTCAGCATACTGGACGATGACAACACTTACTACGACGCCAGAATTCTTGCCGGCGATGCGTTAATTCAAATGCTGAAAAATCGGCAAGACGATTTTGGCGGTAAAATAATCATGTCAATACGAAACGTAACTGAAAGATTAAAGATGATACCACATCCATCCATTTTTGAAAACGCAGTGAAAAAACTTTGCGCGGAGATTGCTGTTTTTGGCGAACGAGATGATCAGGAAAAAAACCGCACATAAGGAAATTTCACAGCGTATGAATTTGGTGGTCAATCAGTGAGCATGGGAAAAAAAGATGCCGAAAAACCATATCTTCTATGATAAATATGCAAAGATAAAGAGAAGGCTATTTATCATTTTTTTAGTAATGACCTTTGTATCATTTGGCGCCGGATTGGGAATTTTGAAGTTAAGTAATGTGAAAATCATAAATATGGGTCTCGAAACTGTTTATGAAGATCGCGTTAAGCCGTTAAAACAGTTAAAGATGATTTCCGACATATACGCAATAAACATGGTCGACGCCGCAAACAAGGTTTTTAACGATATTATATCGTGGCATGAAGGGAGAAAATGCTTAGAAGGCGCCAGAAAGAGAATTCCGGATTTGTGGGATGAATACATCCATACATACCTTGTTGAGGAAGAAAAAGAGGTGGTTGACCGCCTGCAATTATTATTTAAAGCGGCTGACGAGATGGCGATGAAATTGAACAGCATTCTTCTAAATGAAGACCGTAGAGCGCTTGCGCGCTTTATCAGGGAAGACCTCTATCAAACTGTTGATCCGATTACAAATAAAATTGATGAATTGTATCAGATGCAGATCCACATCGTGAAAAACATAACCCATACAGAACAGATTCGGTATAAAATAAGCTCCTATATCGGAATCGCAAGCATTATCATTAGCATCGTTTTATGCATCCTTTTGGTGTTGCAGTGGCGAAGGTTCCGGGATTTGCTCGAATATTTATAAGAAAACAATATGACTGAGGGGATGAAATAAAAGGTGTATTGTTTGCGCCGGCGCAAAGACGCCGGAAGAAATGAGCGGTATTTTTGACAAAGATATTAACCTATGAAAAGGAGAAATTATCATGAAGGCAAGAAAAATTAAAGACCGTATTTACTGGATGGGCTCCGTGGATTGGGACAGGCGTCTGTTCGATGCGTTGGTTCCCCTTCCGGATGGCACGACCTATAACGCCTATCTTATTGAAGGAAGTGAGAAAACCGCTTTGCTGGATTCAGTTGATCCTCCCATGGCCCATGAGTTGGTGTCTCAGCTCGAGGGGGTCAAAAAGATCGATTACATCGTTTCACAGCATGCTGAGCAGGATCACTCGGGAACAATTCCCCAGGTGCTGGCAAAATACCCCGGCGCAAAGGTCATATCAACCCCCAAGGCGAAAGGAATGCTGGGAGATCTTCTTCAAATACCCGAGGCATCTTTCATGACCGTCGAGGATGGCGAAACCCTCTCACTGGGGGACAAGACCCTCCGGTTTATACATGTTCCCTGGGTTCACTGGCCGGAGACCATGGCGACCTATCTGGAAGAAGACAAAATCCTTTTCAGTTGTGATTTTTTCGGTTCCCATATTGCAACAAGCGACCTCTTTGTCACGGATGAAGGTCGCTTCCATGAGGCGGCCAAGCGTTATTTTGCCGAAATCATGATGCCTTTCAGAAGCGTCATCAAAAAAGATTTGGAGAAACTTGCGCCCTATGATATCGAAATGATCGCTCCCGGCCATGGTCAGATCATCAATAATCCCGCATTTATCATGGATGCCTACCGCGATTGGGTTTCCTCTCCCCCCGGAAATACGGTGGTTCTGCCTTACGTGTCCATGCATGAAAGCACGAAGTTAATGGTTGACCATTTTGTCGGCGCCCTTGTGGAAAATGGCGTCAGGGTCGAGCAGTTCAACCTGGCCGTAAGCGATGTCGGCAAGCTTGCCATGGCCCTGGTTGATGCGGCGACAATCGTTATCGGCACCCCTACCATTTTGGCAGGCCCTCATCCGTATGCGGCCTACGCCGCGCTTCTGGCAAATGCACTGCGACCCAAAACAAAATTTCTTTCCATCATCGGTTCCTATGGATGGGGCGGGAAGACGGTGGAAACACTGGCGGGAATGATCCCCAACCTCAAGGTGGAAGTCATAGAACCGGTCCTTTGCAAAGGGGCGCCTTCAGAAAAGGATTTCAAAGCGCTGGATGACCTGGCTGCCGCTATTTCAGCAAAACACAAGGAGCATCATTTCGTGTAGCAATGATTACCGGAAATGAAATACCCGAACAGGATGGCCAATTCTGGAAGTCGGGGGCAAAAATCGATGCAATTACTTGCTCTGAGATTTAAAGTAGAGGAGGAAGCAAACATGCAAGCACGTGGTCCACTCATGATAGAGCATCGCCTGATCGAACGGATGCTGTTGATTGTCAAGGATGCTCTGGTTCAAATCGAATCAACACGCAAGGTTGATCCTTTGTTCGTGGATACAGCGGTTGATTTCATTCGCACCTACGCCGACAGGACGCATCACGGCAAAGAAGAGGACATCCTCTTTCGAAACCTGAGCAAACGGTCATTGTCCGCCGAAGACAAGCGTCTCATGAAGGAGCTTTTCGAAGAGCATGTCTTTGGGCGGCAGACCACCAAAGCCCTTGTTGAAGCCAACACACGGTATCGCAACGGCGATGAATCCGCGTTGGCGGACATTGTCAGCAAGCTTCAGACGCTTGTGGGGTTCTACCCCAAACATATCCAAAAAGAAGATAAAATCTTCTTCCCGGCATCCAGATCCTATTTCACAGATGAAGAGGACCAGTCCATGCTCGAGGAGTTCTGGGAGTTTGACCGGAAGATGATTCACGAGAAATACAAGGCTGTGGTCGACGGAGCAGAATCCCAAGGAAAATATCCGGAGCCATGATTTGCTCAAAAAAGTTAGCCTTTGCCTATTGTGTAAGGAATTGGCGATGGAAAATTGTTTGATAACCACCAACACGATTCTTTATTGTAAGGAATGGAAAAAAACAGTTCGGTTCTATCGGGACAAGCTGAAGTTGCCCATTATATTTTCCACGGATTGGTTTGTGGAGTTTCGCATAAATGCAATGTCAAGACTGAGCATCGCCGACGAAAACCGATCTTCCATCAATAGCTGTGGCGGTAAAGGCGTCACAATATCGTTAGAGGTTGATGATATTGAAGCCGTACGGGAATATGCCGAGAAAGCTGGTATGAAACCGACGGAACTCAGGAAGCATCCATGGGATGCACAGGTGTTTTATATTTTCGATCCGGAAGGACACCGCATTGAAATATGGCAAGCCTCCAATAACATGAGTTTTTCAGCATGACCTATTTTGCAAAAGTAATGATATTCGAAAAAAAATCAACAATCATGCCAATAGAACGCTGTGAAAAAAGCGTCTTGTTTGCGCCGGCGCAAAGACACACGATGGAAATGAGTGGTATTTGTGACACAGATATTACCTTGTGAAAAAGGGAGATTACCATGAAGGCAAGAAAAATCAAAGACGGCATTTACCGGAGTTATTGACTTAAACGATGTTGAAATTCATTTTTTTCACTCTCTTGCTGGCCATGGGCGTCATGTTCGTGTCCCCTGGGCTCGGTCGCGGACTGAGCCTTGAGGAAGCCGTGGACATGGCGCTTGCCAACAATCCGGACATGCAACGTCAACGGATGAACCACACATTGAGTGAAAACGATCTGGCTGAAAAAAAATCTCAAAATTTCGGGCAATTTGGGCTGGTGGCATCTTACGGTCATTATAATCTGCCGCGAACCCTCGCCCCCTTGACGCCGGCCTCCATCCTTTCCGACCCCTATGCGGTGCCCACCACCCAGGACCTTTTCACCACCGGCATTATGTATGAGGTGCCCCTTTTTACCGGGTTCGCTCAGCAACGTTCCGTTGAAATCGCCGTCATGCAGAAGGAGATGGCGGGTGTGGCCCTGAAGCTGAGTGAAGAGCAGTTGATCTACAATGTCAAAAGCCTGTATGTGAACGCCCTCGCCCTGGAACGTCAGGAAACGGCCCAGAATGCTTACGCTCAGGCGTTGGCGGCCCTTTTTGAGGATATCCGTTATGAGGTAAAACTGGATAGAAAGGCCCGGGTCGATCAATTGAAAGCGGCGGCCGATCTTGAAAACGCCAAAGCCCAGGAGAGCCGTATTAAAACCAGCATCCTGATTGTCAAGGCGACGCTTGCCGGTCTATTGAATGTGGCGGAATTGCCCCCCCTGGAAGCGGTTCCCGTCACCCGGCGTCTCCCTGAAACCATTGACCCGGAAGGCGCCATCAAGGATCTGGATCGTTATCAATATGCGGTGATGGCAGTGGAAAAGAACGCCAAACTGGTGGAAAAAAGCAAAGCGGGCTATTATCCGCAGGTGACCTTCAATGCCTTTTTCGGCCGGAACTTCGGTCCCAACGACTATTCCAACCGATACAGCGGCGACTGGAATAACCAGGAAGTCTGGCAGACAGTGGTGAATCTCACATGGAATATTTTTGATTTCGGGGTACGGGAATCCGCCGGCGAGAAAGCGCGAATTCGTAAACGGCAAAGTGAAATGGAAAAATTGAAGACGGCCCTTGATTTGAAAAAGTCCCTGGTTGAGGCAACGGCCAAAATCAGAACGGCCCTTGATGAATATAAGAGCGCCAGGGCCGAACAGGGCATGACGGCGGAAACCCAAACCATCGAGCAGGTGCGATTTGACAACGGCGCCATCAGCGTAAATGATCTGCTCTATGCCAGAGCCCGCAATCACCAGGCCCTGAGCCGCTTGATCAGCGCCGAATATGCCTGCCTGAGCGCGCAGTTTTACCTCGATTATGTGCTGGAGAACGGAACGGAGAAATGAAGAAAATCATTTTCATATTGCTGGCGGCGGGGCTTATTGCGGGCGCCGGGGTTCTGCTCAAAAAACGGATGCAGGAAGCAAAAGATGCCCCCGTCCCGATCCCCATGGCTGTTTCCGTGAAGACTGTTTCACCCAGGGAATCATCCCTGCGCCGGACGAGGCCATTTTTGGCGCAATTGACATCCGTCGACACGGCACATATCGCTTCAAGATTGAGTGGTCTCATCATGGCTGTTCGGGTAACCGAAAATCAGCCGGTCAAAAAAGGGGATCTGCTGGTTCAAATCGATGATCGGGAGATTCTATCCGCCATAAAGTCCCTTGAGGAAACCCTGAAATCCCAGGAAGCGGACTTGAACTATACCAACGGTTTGCATGCCCGTAATCAGGCCATTTTTAAGGTAGGGGGTCTGGCCCGGGAAAAACTGGAAGCGTCAGCGGTGGCCCAAGCCGGTAAACAGGCGGCCGTGGAAGCGACCCGCCAGAAAATTGCGGCGCAAAAAATCCAGTTGGATTATTTAAACATTCGCGCGCCCTTTGACGGCATTGTCGCAACGGTTTTTTTGCGAAAGGGGAATCTGGCGACCCCCGGTCAACCCCTTTTAACCCTCCATTCTCCGGACCGGAAACTCACCTTCAGTTATGTGCCGGATACCCCTCCCATTTCCCCGGGCCAGGCGGTTTTTCTGGGGAAAGAAAAAATCGGAACGGTCCTAAAACGGTACAGCGATGCGAAAAACGCTCTTTTCGAGGCCGAGGTCGTTCTCGACCAGCCCCCTGGCCAACTCCTTGATCAACCCGACGGCAGTTATCTCTCCATCGATGTGGTGGTCTTTACCGGAGAAGGATGTGTTGTACCTGTAAACGCAGTTTTGCATCAAAAGGAAGGGGAACAGGTCATGGTGTATGAAAACCAGCGGTTCACCCCTTTTCCCATCAGAATCCTGGGGCAAAACGAGACCCGGGCCCTCATCGAACCCTGTCCGTCCTCCCCGGTGGCCCTTGGCCCGGAGGCCAAGCTGAGCCTGCTTCCCAGTTATGGCTCCGTGCAAATTATTCATGGAGAAGAAGCGGGTGAATAAATCCTGGATTGAGAGGCTGTTGCAACGCCCCTATTTTATCTACTCCTTTCTGGTCATGTTTGTATTCCTGGGGGTTGTAGGCTACAAAAACGTCGCCCGAAACCTCTTCCCGGAATCCAATTACCCTGAAATTGCCGTTGTTATGGTGCAGCCCGGCGCCTCCGCCAAGACCATTGCCGCCAACATTGCCGTTCCCGTGGAGGAGGAACTGTACACCCTTGATAAAATCCGAAGGGTTTATTCCACCACCATCGATGAAGTGTCGGTGATCCGGGCGGAATTTGAATACACCAAGAACCTGGATATGGCCGCCGCCGATGTGGAAAATGCCATCAACAAAATCCGTTCCAGACTTCCCCAAGACCTCATGGAACCTCAGCTCCACAAAATATCGGCCGCCACGGCCCCAATCCTGGTGGTGGGCATCAGCAGCGAAACCATTCCCCTCACCGACATTCGACAGCTTGCGGAAAACCAACTGAAGCATGATTTGATCAAAATCCCGGGCGTGGCCAATGTGGATATCTTCGGCGGCTATCAAAAAGAAGTGCAGATCATCATCGACAAGAAAACCCTGGATCAATACGGCCTGGGTCTTGGAACGGTAATGGGGGTGCTGCAACAAAACGACAAGGATTACGCCATCGGTTTTATCACCAGCGAAAAAGACCGTTATCTCCTGAAATCTCCCGGAAAAGAAGAGACCGTTCCAGGGCTTCGGTCCCTTCGCCTGACGCCCGATGTACGGTTAGGCGATGTGAGCCGCATCTATTTCGGCCATGATGAGAATACCGCCGCCTATTACGGCAATGGAAAGCCGGCCATTGCCCTGTCCATCCAACGGGGTCGCGATGCGGATGTGATCAGAACCGTCACCCGGGTGGAAGAAAAGCTGGATGATATGAGGGCAAAATACGCGGATCTGAAGTTTGAAATCACCGATACCCAGAAGGAACTCATCGTTCAGAGCATGGAAAACATGTTTGAATCGTTGCGGGATGCCATCATCATGAGCACCCTGGTGGTCTTTTTCTTTCTGGCCAGTTTCAGACAGGTGCTGGTGGTGCTGTTGACCATCCCCATGGTCTATGCGAGCACCATTGCGCTCATGTGGATGGTAGGGATCGAGTTCAACGTGGTCACGCTAACGGGCATTATCCTGGCCCTCGGCCTGCTCCTGGATGATGCGGTGGTGGTCATGGAAAACATTGAACGGCATTATCAAACCCGGCAAGGCGCCATTGACAAAGCGGTTCTTGCGGGCACTCGGGAGATCATGTTCGCGGATCTGTCCGGCACCATGACCACCATGATCGCGCTGGCCCCCATCCTCTTTGTGGGCGGCTACCCCCAGACCGTCTTTCGGCCCCTGGCTGCGACCCTGCTGCTGGCACTGGCGGCATCCTACGTCATCTCCATTACGGCGGTCCCCTTGTTGTCCCTCAAAATCCTGGCCATCGATCAACCCTTTATCCTTCGACTGGAGGATTTTTTTCAACGCATCACCGGCCGTATCAACAACCGTATCCAGGCCTTTTTCAGCATGGCGGTGACTCTCGGGTTGAAGTATAAAATGGTGTCCATGGCCTATTTCCTGGTCCTGGCCGCTCTTTTTGTGATCAGCATGCGCATGGTCATGCCCCTTGTGGGCCAGGAGTTGATGCCCCCCATGGACACCGGCGGGATCAAGGTGAACATGGTGGCCGATCCCAACCTTCCCATTGAAAAAAGTCAGGCAATGGTGAAAGCGGCCGACAGGATTCTGGGAGAAAACGGCCGGCTGTTGCGCCTGTCATCCGCCATCGGCAGTGAACCCGGCGTCCTCAGCATCGGCAGCGGCAGCGGCATCGATCACATGGCCATCACCGCTACCTATGTGGACCGGTACAAAAGGAAGGCATCCGTTTGGGAAATGGAACGGCGTTTGCGGCCCCTGATGGCCCGCATAGAGAACCTCAAAAGGCTCGAAGTGGTGGATTACGGGGCCACGGCGCTTTCCAGTATTCGCGCCAATATTGACGTCATGCTGTCCAGCCCCAGCTTTAAAGACCTTGAAACAGCCGGAAACCGGGTGGAAAAAGCCCTTTACAAAACCCCGGGGCTGGCTTCCGTCTCCAGAACCTGGTCCAATGACAAAACCGTCTATAATCTGGATATCAACCCGGAACGGGCCGCCTTTTACGGATTGACCGGCGCGGATATTTCACGCCGGATCCAGGCGGTTCTGCGCGGCGCCCGGGTCGCCTCATTTCCCCTTAAAAACAGCGTTGACTTCGGCGTCCGCGTCTGGGTCCCCGAAATGAACCGCAATACCCTGGCGGTGATTCAGGCGACCTTGCTGGATTCCCCGAAAGGGAAAATTCCCCTTGGGGCCGTGGCCTCCGTCAGCAGTGAAACGGAACCGGGCATGATCACCCGGGAAGGGCTCAATTACACCCTGAATGTTTACGCCTCACGGGAAAAAGCCGCTATCACCCATATCATGGCCGATTTTGAAACCGCCTTTAAGGATTTTCAACTGCCCCCGTCGGTAACCATGGAACAGACCGGAGACATGAAGCAGTTCAAAAACTCCGCGGGGAGAATGGCGTTTGCCATCGGATTTGCCGTGGTATTGATCTTTTTCACCCTGGTGGCGCTGTTTGACAGCGTCAAGGTGGCCCTCATGATCGTGCTTTCCATCCCCCTCACCCTCATCGGCGCCTCCTGGACCCTGCTGCTGCTCAATTACCATGTGTCCATGCCCGCCATGATGGGGTTTATTCTGCTCTCCGGCATTATTGTGAACAACGCCATTTTGCTGATCCATTTTGCTCAGGAAAAGATGGCGGACGGATTAAGCTCGGAAGCGGCCATGCTTGAAAGCATCCGCATTCGCACGCGACCGGTACTGATGACCGCCTTTGCGGTTGCCGCCGGCATGCTTCCCGTGGCCCTGGGGTCCGCCATCGGTCTTGAACGTCTGGCGCCTCTTGGGGCAGTGGCCATCGGCGGCCTTATCGTGGGCACCTTCTTGACCCTACTGTTTATTCCGCTCATTTTTGTTCTGTGGGTGAAAACATCAACCCTTGAAACAGCATGAGATTTCTTCCGGAAAGCCTATCCAAAAAAGGTTCGAAACCCTTTTTTCCGACAGCAGAACCGGCCTTGATTTCAATGCCAGGTAATGCATTATTTTCTCGTTCAATAACAGTAATTGATCTGGTATTGTAGCGGACATCGGGGAGGTACTCACTGAGGAATGCACGTACTTCTTCTTCTGGTGAGATTCCGGGAAATTAGTCTTCGGAAGCGAAATCTGTGACTTCAAGGCTGGCATATGTAACCTTCCGTTGGATATTTATAAATTTGTCGCTTTACAAGTGGTTGAATATCAGTTTAAATTGATTAAGTAACGTGCAGGACTTATGCAAGCATCATTGAATCGGGCGGAATAACGATGTAAATTGGCCGACCCATACATATTGTGCAGGCAGGACATCAATCAGGTTCGGTATCCCCGGTCATATTTCCCAACATTGAAAGCCATATCTCTTGCTTTTGACATGTTCGAGGATTTCATATATTCTCAATTTATGTTGCGAGTTTGGTTATGTTGTGTGTATTTAATTCATCTAATTCATATTTAAAATTGAAATATCTATATAATTCTTATCATTCTGAGCTTGACTTTGCCTTACAAGCATGGTATATATTACACCAAGCTTGATTTTATGGTTTTTCTCATATTATTATTATGATTGATTTTAGAAGTTGCAAGCTGTCTGTTATGTCCTACCCCACGTCGAATTACCTTCCTTATAGGAGGTTTGCGATATGAGACTTTATGAAAGATGTAGGCCCGCTCGCTTGATCCAGTAACCCTCCCCGGAGCAGTTTAACCCCTGGATCAGAACACAGAAGTATGTTTAAAGGATTATTATTATGTTGCGAGTTCCTTCAAACCGTTTCTGGAAATTGGAGGTAAACTATCGGAATCTTTACCAAATCATCATTTCTTAAGCCAGATCCGAACTCCCTTATTATTTCGATAGGTTAGGCCAACACACAACATAACTCAATATATCACCAGAACAGGCTACACTCCTCAAATAACGTAGATCTTGTGACTACTGATGTTGTCATTGATGGCGAATTGCATTGATTTTCACTGAGTAGTTTTATTAGGCTCATCGTGGATTCGCATGAGATTTGGCTTCTGAGCCGATTGTAGGTGCGACTTCAGTCGCACATTAAGCCGACCCTGTGCGACTGAAGTCGCACCTACAGCCCGAACCGAAACAATCTCAAAGCGCGATTTCACGTTAATCCGCGATGAACCTTTTATTATTTTGGTCAAATGTGATGATCTACGTGGCTGGTGAATGGTTTTGCCTGATTTTTTTGTCAATATCATATTATCAGAGCAAATCGACCTGATAATCAGTGGTTGGGCTCTGAACGACTGCGAAGCCTCTGGCAAAAATGCAGGAACGTGGTATAATTTAGACTATGAAAATTGAATGGGATTTAAAAAAGGCAAAACTTAACCTTAAAAAGCATGGGGTTGCATTTGAAGAAGCTGCAACTGCTCTGAGTGACCCCATGGCCGTCACCGGTGCTGATCCCGATCATTCTGATTATGAAGATCGATATGTCACGTTCGGGGTGTCAGCAAGGAATAGACTCCTTGTGGTCTCTCATACTGAGGAAGGGGAAACTATTAGGCTTATAAGCGCTCGTAAGGCGAGCAAAGGAGAACGAAATCTCTATGAAGACGGATAAAAAAATCGACAAAGACGAACTCCGCCCAGAATATAAGCGAGCTGATTTTCCTGGCGGTTTTGTGCGGGGCAAGTATGCAAAACGCTTGAAAGAGTCATCTAATATCGTCGTTCTCAAGCCGGAGGTTGCACAGGCTTTCCCGAATGAGGAAGCTGTGAATGATGCACTCCTTTCCCTTATTGACATCGCACGGAAAACGATACGCCCAACCATGGGGTCAAGCTGACTGCCAACAGAAAGGCGGTTCTTGACGGCCACTGCTCCATACACAGTCAAGGGGTGCCCGTGAGGTACTTGCCTCGCAATGTTGGCGGCAGCTTACCCCCGACGTTGCAGATATCTCAAACGTATCTCAGATGCGGTTTCAAATGACAACGGGCAAGATATTCAGTAAAACTGTAGTCCATTGACCCCATGAACCCAGAATGGGAGAACCACTACATCGTGTGGTCGCGTCCGCATTAGGTCGTTAATCCAAAAGTGAAGACTTCCTATCATTCTTCTGTTGGGCTTGGAGCCCGGATGCGTGAAAAAAGCAGACCCCTGGCACGATTTTTTGGATGAACCGAAACCTGTAAATATTTTTGATATATTTGATATATCAGTGGGGTAGTGGGTTGTGATATGAGCCGCATCTCTGATCCGTTCCAAAATTGAAAATGGCTTTAGTGGAATGTTTGACAACCCCAATATTTTGTGACTGCCCTGTTGATGACCAGTCGTCATCCGACCAAGTCGGTAACCATGGAACAGACCGGAGACATGAAGCAGTTCAAAAACTCGGCGGGGAAAATGGCATTCGCCATCGGATTTGCCGTGGCATTGACCTTTTTCACTCTGGTGGCTCTGTTTGACAGCGTCAAGGTGGCCCTCATGATCGTACTCTCCATTCCCCTCACCCTCATCGGCGCTTCCTAAACCCTGCTGCTGCTCAATTACCATGTGTCCATGCCCACCATGATGGGGTTTATTCTGCTTATTTTCGTTCTGTGGGTGAAAGACCCTAAGGGGAAAATCCTTTCTGAAATATGAATCCTCTTCCTATATTTTGTCCTGTGTTGTTTCCTTCGCCAACTTCTTGAACGTTAGGCCGTTTTGTGTGAGTCGATATTTTTGAAGACGGCTTTTCGGTTTGTCCGGCAGTGTCATTTTCACAACTCCGGCGTCCATTGCCGGCAAAAGATATGCTTTGCTAAAATGCATTCTGTCTTTTAAACCAAGCCTCTTCATTATTTCGGTCCGGGTCATTTCACTCTGCAACACGTTAAGGATCTGTTTGACTTGCGGGGTGACTTGCGGGGTGACTTGCGGGGTGACTTCCGTTTCTTTTAAAAACTCACCCACCCGCCGGTTGCGATAACGGCGTGAGAGAAAACGGAATTCCCGCATGTCTTTTTCGCGGATAGAACGGTCCGGACCTGGAAAACTGCCGATGGTGATACAATCGGGCATAATTCGCACCTCGACCGGTTCGCGTATCTCATAGGACCGGTGATATATTGCATTACACAGGGCCTCTTCAATGGCCGGGAAAGGATAATTGAAAAACCGGTCCGCTTCGGCCCGATCAGGGTATTTAATTGCCTTTTCTTCGATGACCATGGATCGGATATGAGAAAGCGCTTCCCGCAGCATCATGTGAAGCGGTCCCTTGAAAATTTGGTTCATCGCGGATTAACGTGAAATCGCGCTTTGAGATTGTTTCGGTTTGGGCTGTAGGTGCGACTTCAGTCGCACAGGGTCGGCTTAATGTGCGACTGAAGTCGCACCTACAGTCGGCTCAGAAGCCAAATCTCACGCGAATCCACGATGAGCCAAGCGGTTCCCTTGTTGTCCCTCAAAATCCCGGCCATCGATCAACCCTTCATCCTTATCGGAAATGGTCAGAACCATTAGTTGTCCTCCAGATCGCTTTTCATGATTCTTTGACCCTTACCATACGGCCCTTTGCTCTGAAAGTGTGATAGAATAGATAGAATGCCGGGATCAGGAAAAGGCTGTCCCTCATCACATACCAGGTCATAGGAATGTCGCTAGCGCCATCCGTGCTCGTGCTGAAACAACCGCAATGGATGTCAAGACCTCGCGCCAGATTGAAGATCATGGCCCCCAAAAAGACAAGCATCAGAACCGTCGCTATACATGCACTCCCTTCCCGAAAGAGACCGATAATCAGAAAGAGGCCCAGAATCAGCTCCAGCCACGGTAACATAACCGCCGTAAGATTAATCAGGGTGTCCGGAAGGATCTGGTAATTATAGACGGCTTTGGCAAAGGCTTCGGGATGCTTTATTTTGTCAATACTCGCATAAACAAAGACACCCCCGAGAATCAAACGGGCGCACAGGGCTAAAAGTCCTTCCCGTTTCCACTCTCCCCTGAGAAAACCTGTTTGACCTTCAGCCATTTATAGCCTCTCCGCAAGAGATTTCGCAAAGAACTCCTCCATTCCCACATGGCCCGGTTTCGAACTGGAGTATCGGATGATCAATCCCGAAACGATGGAAAAGCTCGTGACGTATCGTCTCCCCAAGCTTCTCGGTCTTACTGACCTTCTGGTCCAACACTTCCACATGACAGGAAAAACCGACACTGGAAGCGGATATATTCCAGGCGTGGAGATAATGGGCGCCGCAAACACCGGGGATTTGTTCCAGGTAATTCTTGATTTCCTCAAGGTTCAACCCTTCCGGGGTGGCATTCATGAGTATCCCGGCACTTGCCTTGAGGATGGACCAGCAGTTTTTCAGAATGAAAATGACGATGAGAATGGAAAGCAAGGGGTCCAGCCAGTACCAGGGCCTGAAAATGAGGATCACCCCGCTGACCAACACCATGACGGACGTTAGAAGGTCCCCCAACATGTGAAGGAAAGCGCCCCGGACATTGAGGCTGTGCTTTGAATCCCGATGGAGCAGCCACGCGGACAGACCATTGCCCAGTATCCCGACACCGGCCAAGAGAATGACCACATTGCCGAAAACGGCCTGCGGGTGATAAAACCGATCCACTGCCCCGTAGACGATGAAAGCCGAGGCGCCTATGAGAATGGCTACGTTTATGGTAGCGGCCAGGATCTCCGCCCGCTTGTAACCGAAGGTGTTTTGAAAAGAAGGCCCTTTCTTGCCGATGCGATGGGCAATGTAGGCAATCAAAATGGCCACGAAGTCGCTGAAGTTATGAGTGGCATCGGAGATGAGGGCCATGCTGTTGGCGTAAACCCCTCCGATGAGCTGGGCTACGGGGATCATGAGGTTGAGTGCCAATGTCCATAAGAGTCGGGACCCACTGGTGTCTTCCATATCCACGTGATGGTGTGAGCAGGCGCCGGTTGAACCGTGAACATGCGCCACCGTTTCGCTGCTCTCAGGCCCATGCTCGATTTTATGATGCATTTCCATTTCTCCGCTAAAATTGGAACCGGTAAGTACACTGCAAAAAAAGACGTTGCGCGTTGTTGTCCTCAACATTGAATTTTACGAAATCACCAGCCGCCGTCATAAGAAAAGCTTCCACAAAAGCTTGGCAGCAACTGCCAGCAACACCACGGCGAACATCTGTTTGATCCAGCGGGCTTTCATTTTCTCTTTCATCACCTTGGCGCCGATCTGAGAAGCGATGATGACGGCAACGGATGTGGCGATCATCAGCGGCCAGTTAAAATGCCCCTCCGCGATATGACCGGCAAATCCTGAAAAAGATGAAAAGATCACCACAAAGGCGCTTGTTGCGGCTGCCTGTTTGGTGGCATATCCCATGGCAATCATCATCGGGACAAACAGGAACCCACCGCCCACTCCCAGAAGCCCGGCAATGAAGCCGATAAAAAAACCCCCGATACTCATCAGGGTCATCCGGCGCCTCGTTTCCATCATCTTTTCTTTATCAGCCCGCCCCGAAGTCATTAGCATACGGCCTCCCGCAAAGACCATGGCAATGGCGAAGAGGAGGATGAGTGTCCGGGTCGGTACCAATTTTGTGAAATACGCGCCCACCGGCGCCCCGATAAAAGAGGAGACAATAAGCGGAATGGACCCTTTAATGTCCACCATCTTCGACCGGAGATAGAACACCGCGGCGGACAGCGCCGTAATCCCGTTGAGCAGCAGCCCGGTTGGAATGGCTACGGATTTAAAATCATAGCCGAACCAGTGAAATACGGGAATATAGAGCATTGCACCTCCCAGACCCAGCATTGAGAATATAAAAGCAAGGATCAGAATGGCGCCTGTAACCAGAGCAATAATCATTTGTATGTCCTCCCGATAACAGGGGTGAACCACCCGCGACCAGGCGGGGGAGGATCACCCCGGTTTTACTTTCCGGTTCGGCTACTCGCCATATTCGGAACAGGGGATGCAGACAACCTTTCCATCGGTCCCCACTCGCAGCTTGTTGACGAATGTGATTTCCCCACAGCTTTCACAGCGTTTGGCTTCGAAAACGCCCTTGCCCGGCTTGAAATCCACGGTGTGGACTTCGCCGATATCCAGAAACTTGGCTTCAGGCAAACCTTTAATCCGTTCCACCAGCGGATCGGTGATCTCCGGTTCAATGTCCTGGGGCGGTACGCCGGCCTTGCGTTTCTGCACGAAAGGGGAGTTGAGCGCCATTTCAAAAAAATCCGGTTTGAGCGACACTCGCACCGCCTTACCGGCTTTGACATCGATCAGAGTAAAAGCCATCTTATTATAGTAAAGCTTTTCGATATTGGATTTGCCGTAGGTGCAGCCGGTGGCGGTCATTATGCCATCCAGGAAACATCCGGCCGCATGCCCCTTTCCGGTCTCTGATTTGACATAAAGCTCTTTATCCCGGGATCGTTCCACTCCCAGTTTTTCCATGGCTGCCAGACCGGCTTTAAGCCCCATGGGCATGGCCGGGCATTTGTGGCCGTGAAATTTCAAACCGGTTTCGAAAATTTCTTGAAAATCTTTCATGATCATGCCTCCTGATAAAAATTAATAAACCTCAGTTTGTTCAACCCGACGCCTATCGTCGGAAACCTTGCGTTAAAAATTAATGGATGATGCAGTGCGCCGTTCATCCCTCGCCTCACTGTTCTCAGGCCCATGCCCGATTTTAGGGTGCGTTTCCATTGTCATCCTTTCCGGCCATCCGAAGGACCCATCTCTCCTTTTTCTACGGGAAGTCCTGCCTCCTGCCACCTCGTCCAGCCATTTAGAAGAACCTGCACCTTTTTGTAGCCCATGGAAACCAGCTCTTTGGCAAGGTCTTCGCTCAGGGAACAGTGCTCTCCGTCACAGTACGTTATGATCCGGGTATCTTCCGGTATCGTGTCGAAGATGCGGTCGATATATTGGTCAAAAGATTGCCATGGAATATTTTGAGCACCACGAATATGTCCCATGGCATAATCCCGGGGAGATCGTGCATCAAGGAATATGGCCTGCTTCTCAAGGCAGAGACTTCCCGCCTCATCGAGAGAAACGACCATGCTATTCCCCGTATCAGTGGTTAAACGGGACTCCGGCGCCCAACTGGCTGCCGGCGGAAGGGTGTTGGACCGGGCTTGGTTTATCAGAAGGCCCGTTATTGCAGCCAAAGTAAGAATCAGCCCCGACTGCCGGATGGCTCGCCATGTCTTTCCTGCATTTCCGCCTTTTTTCATGGGTCAGTATCTCCTGGTCCGGTGACATATGATGGACAAAAAAAAGGTGTCAGGGTCTTCATTGTGTAAAAACATTCATTTAGTCATCAAGAGAGAAACCGCTCCCTTCGCCCCCTGGGCCACGAGCGTTGAAAACACCATATGCTCAGGGGCCAAAAGACATTACCGCTTGCAACACTCCGAACTCTTCAGGCCTTCGGCAATGAGGGCCTTATAATCCCCAAGGGCATCATGGGTCCAGCAGTCGTCCCCGCCCGCCGCCTCCCTGAAGGTCAACGCCATGATGTATGAAAGTTCCTTTACCGTGGCCCCCGCTTCCAGGGCGCCCATGAAATGCTTCAGCAGACAAGGCTTTGAGCGGGCCTTAATGGCCAGGGCGAAGCAGATGAACTGATAGGTCTTTTCATCGATGGTTCGCATTTCCTTGTAGGTTTCATCCATTTTGTCCAGATGTTCAGCGAACTCCGGAAACCATTCCGCTAAAAGGCGTGCGTCAGACATCGTATCGACCTCCTTAAAAATTGGGTTTTAGATTGAAAAAAACTGTTTCAGCGCCTTTGTTTCTGCATAGAAGCCCTGATGCCTGAAAACCTATGTTTGGTTTCACCGCCAGAATGTAGGCGGAAAACACCACCTTTTCGGCGCCTTCGGCCACATTCCAGTTCTTAATGATGTTGTCACTTTGTTCTTTCGATCTGATGTCGATTTGCTGAAATCCCAGATCGGAGAGAATCCCTTTCACCTCACCGGGTGAAATGGCCCCGGCCACTCAGTCGGTATAGGCGAGGGGGTTGTTCTTGAGTTCTTCAGGCATTTCCCCTGATCGAAGCACATCGGAAATAACGATGCGGCCTCCCGGTTTCAGGACCCGGTGGATTTCACCGAAAACGGCTTCTTTATCCGGGGAGAGGTTGATCACGCAATTGGAGATGACCACATCCACAAAAGAGTCCTCCACGGGAAGCGCCTCGATTTTACCAAAGCGGAATTCAACGTTGTTGATGTTCAGTTCTTCCGCATTCGCCTTGGCCTTATCAATCATTTCGGAGGTCATGTCCGTACCGATGACCATCCCGGATTCGCCCACACGCCGAGCCGCCAGAAAAGCATCAAACCCGGCGCCGCTCCCAAGATCCAGCACCGCTTCTCCCGGTTTCAAATCGGCTACGCCGATGGGGTTTCCGCACCCCAGTCCCAGGTTTGCCTTTCCGGGGGCCAGAAGAAGATCTTCATCCCCGTAGTCAAGTGTTTTCGAAAGGGTCTGGATGTCCACAAGGGGCGTGGGGCCGCCGCAGCAAGAAGACGCTCCCAGGCCGCGTTTGCCCTGGGCGATGGCGGAATATTTTTCCTTGACCAGGTCGTGTATCCCGTTTTTCTGATGTGCCATGTCATTCACTCCTGTTGCACGGGTTATGGATTGATTATTGGGTTATCCATCCTTTGATATCCTCTTTTGAAGGCGCCTTGCCCACACTCTTCACCTCTCCGTCCACTACCACGGCAGGGGTCATGAAAACCCCGTGCTTGGCAATTTCCATGATGTCTTTAACCTTCTTTACGGCCGATGGCCGTATTATGAATTTATGGATCGCTATATGGCGATATATCAAGCGCAAAATAAATTACTTTTTGCAGAGATCTTCTCTACCTGCCCCCTCAAGTATTTTCAGATGTTTGGATACGGCGGGCTGAGAAATACCCAATCCAGCCTGAAGTTCACACACATATGGAGCGGTGCTGTAGCAGCTTAATGATTCTAACCCGGTTGGGGTCGGAAAGGGCTTTCATCACTTCTATAAATTTTTTCATTTGAACTCATATATGCTGTTACGGAAATATACGCTTGCCCAATTATGATGTCAAGAAAGTTTCTTCAACCTCTGCAATTTAATTCTTGGTTGCTCTGCCTAAATAGTTCACATCATGTATGAATCTCCAAAAATATAATTTTTGGGAACAGAAGGCGGTATTTTCCAGTATTTGCTTAAGTGAGGCTTAATTTCATTTTTTTTAAAGTGTTACACACAGTCATCTGAGAAACACTCGGTACGATTTCCAATTCAACCATTTTCTCAGCCAATAGCCGCATTGTCCATTGTTCTCGACCTTCTGGCGCCTCCGAACAAGCCATAGCCAAGAGCTTGGCTTCAAATTCACCGATAGATCTTGCTCGCAGGAAAAAAAATGCTGGTGGAACCTTAATTGAGGTATAATTATGCTTTCCAGCGGACGCAAAATGTCACGCCACTGAAGGCTGTCTTGAAACCTGCAACATAACTCCAACTATTGACATCGCACGGAAAACGATACGCCCAACCATGGGGTCAAGCTGACTGCCAACAGAAACGCGGTTCTTGACGGCTACTGCTCCATACACAGTCAAGGGGCGCCCGTGAGGTACTTGCCTCGCAATGTTGGCGGCAGCTTACCCCCGACGTTGCAGATATCTCCAACATATGTCACGCAGCCAAACGTAAAGATTAGAGCCACCAATCTGGATGTGGACGACTTCTGGGAGAGTTCCGGAAAATACAATATGTTGTAGTCATCCCAGACCCACCCTGACGTTAATTGTGTACACACAAATGTGTTTTTCAATGCAAAAATAAAACGCCCGGTAATCGGAATTCACATCCGAATTTTTCTCATCCAATTCCCATCCGACCCAGCGCCCATAGAAATCTGTTGGAAAGAGTGTAAGATATTTTGAAAGGAACACAACATAACCCATTCCGCAACATAACTGGCCAATAATTTTGTATTTTATCCCCGGAATTATGCTCAAGGCCCGCAGAGTTCTATAAAAACCGTAATATACCCTTGAAGATATATTCCCTGTAAGGTATAATTGTGCTATGAAATGGGAAATTGAGTATATAGATGAGTTCGGCCAATGGTGGGATGGGCTTACCGAAGGGGAGCAGGAATCAGTTCGAGCCACTGTAAAACTGCTGGCCAACTTTGGTCCTCAACTGCGTTTTCCGCACTCCAGCGACATGACGACCTCTCGCCATGGCAATATGCGTGAACTGCGAATTCAACACAGTGGCCGTCCATATCGTATACTCTATGCTTTTGATCCCCGTCGCTGCGCAATTCTTTTGATTGGTAGCGATAAGACGGGCAAGGATCGATGGTATGAAAAACATGTGCCGATTGCGGATCGACTTTATGACGAACATTTAGAAGCCTTGTGAAAGGAGAACTCGAAAAATGGCACGTAAATTTGCTGAACTGGAAGCCAAAATGTCGGAGGAAGCCATCGTCCGTTCCGACGCCCGTTATCGGGAGATGCTTGCTGAGATGCCTCTGCACGAATTGCGCCGTGCCAGAGGGTTATCTCAAGAAGTGCTGGCGAAAGCTTTACAAATCAAGCAACCGAATGTAGCCAAACTGGAAAAGCGCACCGATATCTATATTTCCACTTTACGTTCGACTATTGAGGCTATGGGGGGGGAGCTTGATATTGTAGCGCGTTTCCCAGATGGCGCCGTAAGAATTACAAACTTTTCGTCTATTGGAAAAAACGAAACAGCTGTATCCTAAACTTGAAAGCATAGGAATTTCCATTTTTGATCCAGCATATCAAATACTTGTTGCGATGATACCATCAAATGTGTCAAAAGAGGACACATTATGCATATACCATCAAGCCAAAAAATTGATGGTGAAAGATCCTGAATAGGGATTGCTTTCATTTCTCATTTTATCAGAATAAACTTCTGAGTAGTCTCCATGATCAGTCGTTTAGAAAGGGATGCCGAATCCGTATCCTGCTTTCTTCGATGACAAGGATTGTGCCGGGAAAAATATCCAGATCCTGACGAAATACCTGCCGGCAAACACGAACGACACTGGTTGGTTTCAAGTCCCTCAACCGTAAGTATAGAATTCTGTACTTTCGGTGAAATATTTTCATCCGCAAGAATCTTGATGAAACCTAATTTCATGCGGTAACTGTCTCCAGCGCTACATAAATCTCGTTTTTACAGGAACGCGCGGCATATCTTAGACACGCCTGTATGTCGTTTTTTGTCAAATGCGGATAATCTTCAAGAATTTCTCCCTCGGAAACGCCGGAAGCCAGCAGGTCGAGGATAAACTCGACCGACATACGTATTCCCTTTATGATCGGTTTTCCGCCTAATATCATTGGGTTTGCTGTTATACGTTGCATCATGGCGACCCCTCCATTCTGGTGAGGTGATAAGACATTACTATTTTCAGCGATGAGCATAGAGAAAATCAGCTTGTGGGTCAAGGCCGGAATTGTGAAACCAGCAATTCTCATTATGGACAACTCTGAGGTTCCCACGCAGAGCGTGGGAACCAGGAGGAACTGAACCGGCGAAGCATTTATTGCTGAATTCCATGAGAATTTTGAGGATTTCACGTTTTTTTCACTTTCTTTTGACGGCCTGTTCACACCCCTGACGGTAGGATCCCTTCATACGATCCGACAGTGGAAAAGCAAGAGGTGAAACGCATGTCGCCCAAACAAAAAAGCTCAATATCCGATCCTGATAAAAACCCCAATATGGAAATTTCAAACAGCGAAATCTTCAACGCGGGTATCAAAAGCATCCCCCGACGACGGAGGATTCTCCGTATCCTGCTGCCCGTGGCGGTCCTGGTTGCGGGCGCGGCCATTGCCGGATGGCTTATGGAGACCGGGCCCCAGGCGAAACCGCGCCCCCGGGGGCGCAGCACAACCCTGGTGGGGGTGAAAAATGTGGCATACGGCCCCCAAAAGACCCTTCTATCCGGTATGGGAACCGTTGTGGCGGCCCGCAGCGTGGACCTGAAACCCCAGGTCAACGGCGAAATCATCGAGATGGACCGCAACCTGGTTCCCGGGGGCCATTTCCGTAAGGGCGCCACACTGCTCAAAATCGATCCCACAGACTACCGCCTGTCCGTACGGCATCTGACCACCGATGTCGCAAAAGCCGAATCGGACTTGCAGCTTGAACAGGGCAACCAGTTGGTGGCCCAAAAAGAGTACAAACTGTTGGGCGAGACGGTCAGCGATGCGGAGAAAGCCCTGATCCTGCGCCGGCCCCAGTTGATGAACTTGCGTGCCACCCTTGAAGCGGCCCAGGCCAAGCTGGAACAGGCCCGGGTCGATCTTTCGCGCACCCGGATCAAAGCGCCTTTTAATGCCATGGTCCACTCCCGTGAGGTAACCATCGGGACCCGGGCCAACGAATCCACCGTTCTGGCCACCCTGATCGGCACCGATGCCTACTGGGTGGAAGTGTCGGTGCCGGTAAGCCGGCTGCGCTGGATCCGGATCCCCCGATCCGAGGAAGAAAAAGGGGCGCTGGTCCGAATCCATGATCCTGCCGCATGGGGCCATGGCGTCTACAGGGAAGGTCGGGTGATCCGCCTGGAAGCGGACCTGGAAGAGCAGGGACGCATGGCGCGGCTGCTGGTCCGGGTGGAAGACCCCCTGAGCCTTGAGCCCGGCAATGCCGGCAAGCCTTCCATGCTGATCAATGCCTATGTCCGGGTGGAAATCGAAGGGAAAACCGTGCCGTCGGCCGCGGCCGTCGACCGTGAATTCATCCATAACGGCAAAAACGTCTGGGTCATGGACCCCCAAGGGGATCTCGCCATCCGCCCGGTGGAGATCGCCTTCCGTGGAACGGACCGGGTCCTGATTACCGGCGGCATCGCCCCGGGGGAACGGCTCGTTGTGACCGATCTGACCGCACCCGTGGAAGGGATGCCGCTGCGCACCGCTGACGTGGAAATCGGTCAAAGTTCCACAACGCCCGCGCGGGAGAACCCATCATGAAACGGGATGGTATTTTGGAAAACCGGGGTCCCATCTCCTGGATGGTGCATAACCGGGTCACACCGAATCTGTTGATGATCTTTCTGTTGCTGGGGGGACTGTTCATGACCACCCGCATCAAACAGGAGGTCTTTCCCGAGTTCGACCTGGATATGGTGACGGTCAGCGTCGACTATACGGGGGCCGGTCCCGAAGAGGTGGAGCAGGGGATCATCCTGGCCGTGGAGGAAGCCATCCGGGCCATTGACGGCGTCAAGGAGCTGACCGCCACCGCCAGGGAGGGGAACGGGACGGTCATGGCGGAACTTTCGGAAGGCGCCGACCAGCAGAAAATCTATCAGGAGATCCAGCAGGAGATCGATCGGATCACCACGTTTCCCGAAGATGCCGAAGAGCCGGAGGTCTCACTGGTCACCCACCGTCGGGAGGTGCTGGCCATGGACCTTTACGGGGACGTGCCGGAAATGGCTCTGCGCAAGACGGCGGATCAGGTGCGCGACCGGCTTTTACAGAGTTCCCATATCACCCAGGTGGATCTGGCCGGGGCCCGTGACTACGAAATCCTGGTTGAAGTCTCCCAGGAGCGCTTGCGGGCCTTCAACCTGACCCTCACCGGGATCGCCCAGACCATCGACAGCGCCTCCACCGAAATTCCAGGCGGTTCGGTGGATACGGCCGGTGGGGATCTCCTGCTGCGGGTCAAAGACCGCCGCGACTGGGCCCGGGAGTTCGCCCGGATTCCCATTGTGACCACCGCTGACGGCAGTGTGGTTTATCTGGAGGACATGGCAACGGTGCGCGAGGATTTCGAGGACAGCGACCGGTCCGCCGTTTACAACGGGCGTCGCTGCATCGGCATCGATGTTTATCGGGTGGGAGACCAGACCCCCATGGGGGTCGCGGAGGCGGTGCGTTCGTCCATGAGTCAAATCGAGCGTGATCTCCCCTCGGGTATCCGCTGGCACATCAGACGCGACATGTCCGACGTCTACCGGCAACGCCTGGAATTGCTGCTCAAGAACGCCTTCATGGGATTGGCGCTGGTACTGGTGGTGCTCGGGCTGTTTCTAGAGTTCAAACTGGCTTTCTGGGTCACCATGGGCATCCCCACCGCATTTCTGGGCAGTCTGCTCTTTCTTCCGGCCATGGGGGCTTCCATCAACATGATGTCCATGTTTGCCTTTATCATCGCCCTGGGGATCGTGGTGGACGATGCCATCGTTGCCGGTGAAAACATTTATGAGTACCGGCAGCAGGGAATGGGTTTCGTCAAAGCCGCGATCCTGGGGGCCCGGGACGTAGCCGTGCCCGTCACCTTTGCGATCCTGACCAATGTGGTGGCTTTTTTGCCCCTTGCCTTTATACCCGGGATCATGGGAAAGATCTGGAAAGTCATTCCCATGGTGGTGATCACGGTTTTTCTCCTCTCCTGGGTCGAATCCCTGCTGATTCTGCCGGGTCACCTGGCCCACGCCAAAGGCCGTCCATCCACCCCACCGGGCAACGTATTGGCCAATGGATTGGACCATGGTTTCGTGGGGCGCCTGTACCGGCGGCAGCAGGGGTTCGCCAAGGCTGTGACCCGTTTCACCGAGAGGGTTTACGGTCCGTTTCTTATATGGTGCATCCGTTGGCGGACCCTGACCGTGGCCCTCGGCCTGGCGGCTTTGCTGGTGGTGATCAGCTATGCCCTGAGTGGCCGTATCGGCATGATTTTGATGCCCCGGACCGAGTCGGACGAGGCGGTGGTCACCGCGGTCCTCCCGGTGGGCAGCCCCATGGCCAAAGTCAAGGCCGCTCAAGAGAGACTGTCCGAAGCTATGGAAGCGGTGGCCTCTTTAAACGGCGGTGATCAACTTCTCAAAGGGATTTTCTCCAAAATCGATGAAAACCAGGTGGAAGTGCAGGCCTACCTCACCGACTCCGGAATACGCCCCTTGAGTACCGGCGAGGTGACCCGAGTATGGCGGAAAGCGCTGGGACCCATGGTTGGCCTGGAATCGCTCAGGTTCCAGTCGGACCGCGGGGGCCCGGGCTCAGGGGCCGCTCTGACCGTAGAGCTCTCCCATTCCGACATCCAGGTGCTGGACCGGGCAGGCGCGGCCCTGGCCGGACGACTGGCAGAATTTCCAAACGTCAAGGATATTGACGACGGCTACACCCCGGGCAAGCAGCAGCTCGATTTTTCCATCAAACCCGAAGGCCGGAGTCTGGGGCTGACCTCCGCCGAGGTGGCCCGCCAGGTACGCAACGCCTTTTCAGGGGCAGAGGCTCTCAGGCAGCAACGGGGTCGAAACGAGGTGACGGTCCGGGTGCGCCTGCCGGAGAATGAACGCGTAAGCGAATATCATGTGGAGAATTTGATGATCCGGACCCCGGCCGGCGCCTTCGTGCCGCTACTGGAGATTGCCGACGTGCGGCGAAACCGGGCCTACACCGCCATCAGTCGCCGGGACGCAAGACGCACGGTGACGGTGAGCGCCAACGTGGAGCCCATGGGCGAGACTGGCCGGATACAGGCCGCCCTCAACAATACCATTCTGCCCGAGCTGGCCCGCCAGTACCCCGGTCTCTCTTACGGATACCAGGGCAATCAGGCGGACATGAAAGAGAGCATGGAGCGCCTGCTGGGCGGATTTTTCCTGGCCATGCTGGCCATGTACTTCCTGCTGGCCATCCCCTTTCGCAGTTACAGCCAGCCGCTGATCGTCATGCTGGCCATCCCCTTCGGCGTTTTCGGCGCCATCCTGGGGCATCTCTTGATGGGCTATAACCTGAGTCTCATGAGTATGATGGGAATGGTGGCTCTCTCCGGGGTGGTGGTCAACGACTCGCTGGTGTTGATCGATTACGCCAATCGAAGGCGACGGGAGGGCATGAATGCCGACCAGGCGATTCGTATGGCCGGACTGCGCCGCTTTCGGCCCATCATCCTCACGACGCTCACCACCTTCGGCGGCCTGGCGCCCATGATTTTTGAAACTTCCCGCCAGGCCCGGTTCATGATCCCCATGGCGTTATCCCTCGGTTTCGGCATCCTCTTTGCCACGGTGATCACCCTGATTCTGGTGCCGTGCCTGTACCTGTTAATGGAAGACATTCACCAATGGGTAAGTCGTTCACGATCGCGGGAGGCATTGCCGGATTATTCCTTGCATGTTTGAATTCCGTATTCCAAAATACAATGAAAGCGTTTTGAATCCGAACTCTGAAGGAAAACCATGACACAAAACATCAGACTACTCATCATCGAGGATAATCCGGCCATCGTCGAAAACATGACTGATTTTCTGGAATCCAAAGGGTATATCCTGGATTTCGCCATGGACGGCATCGGCGGTCTCCACCTGGCCCTGACCCGGGATTACGACGTCATTGTCCTGGATTTGATGCTGCCCGGCATGGACGGCATCACCCTGTGCCGGAAACTGCGCCGGGAGGCGGACAGACAGGCGCCGGTGATCATGCTCACGGCCAGGGATACCCTGGACGACAAACTGCTCGGGTTTGAATCGGGCGCCGACGACTACCTGGTCAAACCCTTTGCGCTAAAAGAGCTGGAAGCGCGCATTAAGGCCCTTTCCAAAAGACGTTCAGGCGCCTGCAAGGTGCTGGTGGTGGATGATCTTCGCATGGATCTGGGGACCTTTGAGGTTTCCCGCCGGGAGAGCATCATCAACCTGAACAACACCTGCATTTCCATCCTGAAGCTGCTCATGGAATCCGCCCCCAATATGGTATCCCGCAAAGACCTGGAAAACTATCTATGGGGGGACATGCCGCCGGGCAGCGATGTGCTGCGCAGCCATATGTATACCCTTCGGAAAAAGATCGACAAACCCTTTGACCGGGCCATGATCGAAACCGTCCACGGCGTCGGTTTCCGGCTCAGGAAAGAGCATCAATGAAATTTTACCAGAGTATCCGGTTCAGGATCGTGGCCGGCATCCTGTTGTTCGGCGTCCTGCTGGTGATTCTCAATATGAGCATTACCTTTTTCGTCATGGCCAACAGCATGTCGAAAATAATTGCCAACCTCATCGACACGGAAGTGGATACCTTCCTTTACAAATATGAAAAGGATCGCACAACGCCCTTGCCCCATTCCAAATATATCGATGTGTTCGCGGGCGTTGACGCGGTGCCGGAAAGACTTAGGGAACAGGTCAAAAACCTTTCCCCGGGCATCCATGCCATCGAAGGACGGGACAAAAGGCCCCCTAAATACGTGGGCGTCATGGCACTGGCCGGAAAAGACGTGCCGTATTTCATGTTTTTCCACGGCAGGGAGTTTTTTGAAGAGAATTCCCTGCTCAACCCCGAACAAATCCTGATGATATCACTGGCCCTTCTGCTTATTCCGGGCGGCATCATCGGTTACATCACCTCCCGCATGCTGTTAAAGCCGTTAACGTCCCTGACCGAGCAGGTCAAGGGGTTGACCCCTGACAACATACCGGCCCGGTTTCTTCAAAAACATGCCGGCAACGAACTGGGCATGCTGACCCGAACCATCGAAATCGCCATGAACCGGATCAACGCTTTTATTCAGCGGGAAAAACAGTTCACAAGGGATGCCAGCCATGAACTGAGGACTCCGTTGACCATTGTCAAGGGGGCGGTGGAAATCATGGAGCAGCAGCCGGAACTGGAAGCGAACCCTTTGTTGAAAAAACCGCTCAAACGGATTTCACGGTCGGCCCGGGACATGGAAACCACCATTGAGACCTTTTTATGGCTCGCCAGGGAAGAAGGCGGAACCGAAGAACCGTGCCGGGTGGCGCCCGTAGCCGAAAAAGCCCTTTCAAACAACCGGTACCTCATCGAAAACAAGGATATCGCGTTGAGTATGGACTTGCTTTATGACAAAGCGGTCCGGGTCAAAGAGGAAATCCTTTATATTGTCGTAACGAACCTGCTCCGAAATGCTTTTCAGTTTACATCCAGGGGGTCGGTCACCCTCACCATCGACCATGCCCACATGGAAATCCGGGATACGGGCATGGGCATTGAACCGGACAAACTGGATTCAGTGACCCAATCCCATATAAAAGGGGAGAAGAGCCAGGGTTTCGGCCTGGGATTGAGCATTGTCAGCCGCCTGTGCAAACGATTCGGCTGGCGGCTCGACATTGAAAGTGAAGCGAAAAAAGGAACCCGGGTCAGGATCTATTGGCAGGATGCCTGAAAGCGCCGCATCTAATCATTTCACTTTTTTTTCACATCTTTTTGACGGCACGTTCACATCCCTTAAGCTAATTGTCACCATAACAACTTTTCTCATGTGGAGCGAGATGGCAAATCCAACCCAAAAACCCTGTAAGTATTCTAAAAAACCGGCTGCAAACCCATTGGTCCGGCTTCTGTTCCTGGCCGTGCCGGCCCTGTGGATTTTGGGTTGCGGCACGGCAAATCATGAAATCAAGCTACCGGTTGCGGTTCCGGAACAGTTCTCCCAGTCGGGCGGTTCGCCCCTGCCGGACAAATGGTGGTTGTCTTTTGAAGATCCCATTTTGAATACCCTTATGGATCAGGCCCTGGTGGGAAACTTTACCCTCAAGAGCGCCTGGGACAGGCTCCATCAATTGGAAGCCCTGGCTGAAATGGCGGGAGCGGACCTCTATCCGGCATTGGATGGGGAGGCAGGCGCCTCCGGAACCCGTTACCGTGAAACGGGTCAAACGGGCGAAAGCCGCGGCTATGCCCTGGGTTTGGTGGCCAGCTACGAAATTGATCTCTGGGGCCGCATCCGGTCGATCCGGGATGCCGCCCTGTTCGATGCACGGGCCGGCGCCGAAGACCTGCGCACCGCGGCCCTTACCCTCTCGTCCCAGGTGGCCGTCACCTGGTATCAACTGGTTGAGCAGCACGGACAATGGGACATGTCGGATGCGCAGATCAAGACCAATGAACAGGTGTTGGAACTGGTGACATTGAAGTTTCGGACCGGCCAGGTGGGCATCGCGGATATCCTTCAACAGCGGCAGCTGGTGGAGTCCAACCGGGGGGAAAAGGTCCAGGCAGCGGCCCGGATCAAAATTTTAGAGCACCAATTGGCCATCCTCCTGGGATATCCCCCCCAGCAGGCGGTGGGACCCAAGGTTTTCAGGTTTCCGGATCTCGCCCCCATGCCGGAGACGGGTCTGCCGGCCCGACTGATCCGGCGCCGTCCGGATATCCGTAGCGCCTATTACGATGTGCGGTCCGCCGACAGCGACGTTGCGGCGGCCATTGCGGACCGCTTCCCCCGGTTGAGTCTCACCGCCGGTCTGGACACCTCGGGGGGGCATGTGCGGGATCTGTTCGACAACTGGCTGGCGACCCTTGCTGCCAATCTGGTGGCGCCCATTATGGATGGGGGATTGCGCAAGGCCGAGGTGGACCGGACCCGGGCGGTTGCATCCGAAGCGCTGAACAATTACGGCCAAACGATTCTCGAGGCCCTGGGGGAGGTGGAAGACGCCCTGGTTCGGGAACAGCGCCGGCGGGACTTCATGGCCAGCCTCCACAAGCAGTTGAGGCTGGCGGAACAGGTGGTGGAGCGGGTGCGGGACCGATATGTGCAGGGAACCGTGGATTACCAACGGGTGCTGGACGCGCTGCTCTCCCAGCAGGAACTGCAGATCAACCTGCTGACTGCCCAACTGGACCTGGTGGAGGACCGGATCGATCTGTGTCGGTCCTTAGGCGGGGGGTGGGTGCTGACGCCTCCTGAACCGAATCAACCCGATGTTTCAAAAACAGCAGATCAAAACGCCATTGCCCCTGACAAAAAAACAAGAAAATCATTGCTGGAAAAAATTAAAACCGCGGCTCTGCCGTTTTAGAAAAAAGGAGACCATCAAATGAAAAATAAACGGTTCATCGCGGATTAACGTGAAATCGCGCTTTGAGATTGTTTCGGTTCGGGCTGTAGGTGCGACTTTAGTCGCACAGGGTAGGCTTAATGTGCGACTAAAGTCGCACCTACAATCGGCTCAGAAGCCAAATCTCACGCGAATCCACAATGAGCCAATTGTGTTAACGCGGCGAGCCATCTCTCAGAAACTCAGGCAATTTATGCAACAAAAATCTGTATGATAATGCCTTTTGTGTTGATTGGAGCATTGGAATTGAACTTACAGGTTTTGAAATTCTACATACAGAAAAAGAAGAAGGCAAGACAGTGTGGAAAATTTTTTAGGCGGCAAGGCAAGACGGCCCTATGTTCTACGCAAAGACATTGCCACTGGTTTGAAAGAAAATGAGATTGACTCTATAACTCCGAAATGTACTTGATTGGAAACTTTAGGGAAATTTTCCGACGATTTCCAAAATATGCTTCACAATAACCTGTCAACCAAACAGCCAAAGACAATAAACAGAAATCTTCAAAATAAGTGGCTTCTCGACAACCTATTTGATTCACACGGAAATTACATTTATTGCTTTTCTTGCATCAAGAAAATATTGAACATCAGCGGTA
Organism: Desulfatiglandales bacterium; assembly: GCA_963662465.1. Lineage (GTDB taxonomy): Bacteria > Desulfobacterota > DSM-4660 > Desulfatiglandales > Desulfatiglandaceae > NaphS2. Next base: position 3,404,083 of record OY759599.1, on the reverse strand, counting down.
AAAGGCTTTGCCGGTTGCGCGAAATAAAGCGGGATCAGGCCAAGACACCCAAAATAAAAGTAAGAAAAGATCAGATTTTGCCTGAACAAAAGTTTGATCGAATAAATGAGCCTTCTGCCAGTGAGGCCGATAGACCTGAAAACTGGAAAAGACGCTCCTTGACATATGAGTTCAATCGTACTCTCGAAGGAGATAAAAGGATCTCACGAAAAAATCCCAACGCGCCGTTCCCTGTCATTTTTACTTTTCAGGCAGATAGATTCTATCGTCCTCAGGTATGGATTTATGGGAGGATGGCATGCGTATGTTTGAGGAGACAATTGGAAAGCGGCAGTTTCTTGAGTTCAACAATGGTGGATTCAACCCCTAAGAAAGTTCTCTTGCGATCTCCGACGGTTTTTGGTAAATGAACAATCATTCATTATCATTTGCTGATGGAGGTCATGTGTGTCAGCGCGTTTCGAATAGACGCCATCCCTCCCTGCATCAGGATGCAACCCGACAGGACCATCCCATTTGGCAACTGTTCGCCAATGCGCTGAAAATAGAAAAAAACGCAATGGGTCCATCGAACGGCAAAGCGTGAACGGCGCCATCGTCGTCATTGGATGTCCCATTTGATCATAAGGATATGGAGAAAATAATGGAACGTGGAAAGATCCTCATTGTAGAAGACGAAGTCATTACCGGAAAAGACCTGAAACTAATTCTGGAACGCAATGGGTATACCGTGACGGGTCCGGCAAGATCCGGTGAAAAGGCCATTGCGCTTGCCGAGCAAGATCAACCGGATCTGGTACTCATGGATATCCGGCTCGCGTCGGCCATGGACGGAATAGAAGCGGCCCGGCGGATAAAGGAGCGCCTGGGTGTGCCGGTGGTCTATCTGACGGCCCACTCCAATGGGGAACTCATTGAAAGGGCGAAATCCACGGAACCCTTTGGATATCTGGTCAAGCCATATAGTCCCACTCAGGTGTGCGCAACGCTGGAGATGGCCCTGTTTCAATCCAGGATGGAAAAGAAACTGGTTGAAAGCCAGGTACGGCTGGACCTTGCCCTCAAGGGAACCAACGCCGGGTTGTGGGACTGGCAGGTCCAGACCGGCAAAACCGTGTTCAACGAACGCTGGGCCGAGATCTTGGGCTATACCCTCGATGAACTCGAACCCGTGAGCATTCAAACGTGGATGGATCTTTGTCACTCGGATGATTTGAAGAAATCCAGGGAACAGCTGGAAAAACACTTCGTCGGGGAGACCGATTTCTACCGTTGTGAATTCCGGATGAAACACAAGAACGGTTTGTGGATATGGGTGCTGGACCGAGGCCGGGTGGTTTCGTGGGATCAGGACAACAAACCGGTGCGTATGATCGGAACCCACGTGGACATCACCAAAAACAAGCGCTACGAGACACTGTTGCAAGCCGAACGGGACATGGCGGCGGCATGGAGCAGCGCAACCACCTTCAATGAGAGGCTTGAGGCCTGTCTCCGGATGGCCATTCAGATCTCTGACATGGATTGCGGCGGGCTCTATTTGGTGGATAAAACCGACAGCAGTCTTGTTCTCGCCGTACACCGGGGATTGCATCCTTCCTTTGTCGGCAAGGTCTCGTGCCATTCCGCCGATTCAGCGCATGCGCAACTGGTTCAAAAGGGCGTCCCGGTTTATGCTGAAATAGAAGATCTGCCCGAGACGGTCAAAGATGTTTTTGCGGAGGAAGGGTTGAAGTCCCTTGCGATCATTCCCGTGCTGAGCCAGGATCGCGTTATTGCTTGTTTGAATGTCGGCGCCCATACGCTGGACCACGTGCCGGATCATGCCCGAAGGGCCCTGGAACGGATTGCCCGTTATGCCGGTTCGTTTGTCGAACAGGAACTGCAGGCAGAGGAAATTCGGCAAAGCCGGCAGGATTTGAATACGCTTTTCGACACAATCAATGACATGTTTTTCATCCTCGACGGGGAAGGCAACATTATCCATTACAATAGAATGATTTGTGAAAAACTGGGATACTCTAAGGAGGAATTGACGGGGAAACACGTCCTTTATGTGTATCCCAAGGATCGTTACGAAGAAGTCGAAAGCTTGCTTACCGCCATTCTGACCGGACAGACCAAGGCCTTCTTTACCTCATTGAAGACCCGGGACGGCCTTCTCCTTCCGGTGGAAGTCCGGGTGCATCTCGGCCAATGGAAGGGTCGGGAGGTAATTTTTGGCACTAGCAGGGATATTTCCGAGCGTCTGGCGCTGGAGAGGCGGGAAAAACAGGTCACGAAGGCGGAAAGCCTCAATCGTATGGCCGGCGCTGTGGCCCATCATTTCAATAACATGCTGTTTGGGGTCATTGGCAACCTGGAACTGGCTCAGGATGATCTGTGCTCGGGAAAGGACATCGCCGAGAATATCCGCGAGGCCAGGGGGTCGGCCGAACGCGCCGCGGAGATGAGTCGGCTCATGCTGACCTATACGGGTCTTTCAGCGCAAAATCTGAAGGTCCTTGCGCTGTCGGAGATTTGCGACCCGATGATTCCGAAACTGCTGAACATGATGCCCGGCCATGTGCGTCTGTTGGCCGATTTTCCTTCTCCAGGCCCGGTTGTCAAGGCCGATGTCGGCCAGATCGGGCAGGTATTTGCCCAGCTTGTCAATAACGCCTGGGAAGCCCTTGGGGACAAAAAAGGTGAGATCCGGGCGTTTATTCGAACCCTGAATGTCGAGGATATCCCGAGGGAATCCTGTTGGCCCGCCGATTGGAAGCCGGCGGCATCGCGTTATGCGGCGCTTGGGGTGTCGGATACCGGATGTGGCATCTCTTCCGAGGATATGGGCAGCCTGATGGACCCGTTTTTTTCCACAAAATTTACCGGTCGGGGGATGGGCCTGGCCGTTGTCCTGGGGATTGTAAAGCGCCACGGAGGAGCAATTGCCGTGGAAAGCAAACCGGATGTCGGAAGCCTCTTTCAGGTTTTTCTTCCCATTCTGAATCAAAATGTTGCGCCGGATGCCGGTAAAGGGGTTGTTCGTGCCGCGCCGGCGAAAACAGGGCTCCGGATACTCCTGGTAGAAGATGAAGAAGTGGTTCGCAATGTGGCCGGGGCCATGTTAAAACGGCTCGGTTACGAGGTGGTTATTGCCTGTGACGGCGTCGAGGCCGTGGAAATTTTCAAGGCTGAAAAGGATGAGATTTCCCTGATAATCTCTGATTTGAGCATGCCGCGCATGAATGGCTGGGAAAGCCTGGCGGCCTTTCGGAAAATACAACCCCACATCCCGGTGATCCTGGCGAGCGGGTACGATGAAGCTCGGATTATGGCCGAAGCCCATGTGGCGCAGCCCCAAATGTTTCTCCAGAAACCCTATGGCCTGACGGATCTGAAGGATGCGCTGAAAAAAACGTTTGAGGCCGCACTATCCATGGAACGAAGCAAATGATGCGATACGACGTTCCCATGAAACCGATAAAATTTTATTTCGCATGCTTGACGGTATCGATCCTGTTGTTGGCGATTTTTCTCCCTCGGGGCTTGTGCGGTGAAACGCTCACGGAAGAAGAAAAGCGCTACCTGAAAAACAAAGGGGAAATTGTTTTTGTGAGCCAGACGGTCTATCCCCCCTTCGAGTTTGTTGAGAAAAATGGCGACCACACTGGCATGTGTATTGAGTTGGCCAGGTGGATGGCCACGGAATTTGGATTCAAGGCACGATTTACCGACACCTTTTTAAATGAGGCTCAGCAGGCGATTTTGTCTGGAGAAGCCGATGTTTTGACCAGCCTTTTCCACAGTGAGAAGCGAGACCGGCAGTTTGATTTTACGGATACGATGTTTGATGTGCCCGCGTCCATTTTCGTGGCGGCCGACAGGCCGGACATCAAGGGCGTCGAGGATCTGAACGGCAAAGCCATTGCCATGCAGAAGGGGGATTATGCCCTGGAGTTCCTGCAATCCAGCGGCATCTCTTTTAATGTGGTTGAGACCGCCAATTTTGCTGAAGCCGTAGACCTGGTGGCATCCGGCAAGGCCGATGCCGTTATCGGCGATGAACAGATCGTTTTGTATCATGCCTATTCAGATGGGCTGATCAAGCGTATCAAAAAGGTGGGGGAACCGCTTTATATGGGTCGGAACTGTATGGCCGTCAAAGAGGGGAACCGCATTCTCCGGTCCATTCTCAACAAAGGGATTGCGATAACCCGCAAGCGTGGCGTCCTGGACCGTATTCAACGCAAGTGGCTGGGTGTCCAAATATCCCTGCGGGAGTCCTTTCTGGTTAAATACAGGGTCCAGCTCATGGGCATGCTGGCAGGGATGGTTGTGATGATCCTGCTGGTTTGGTTCTGGAACCTGCAGCTGAGAAAAACGGTGGCCGGTCGGACCAAAGAACTGACCCGGTCCGAAGCTGCCCTGCGCACCATTTTAACTGCGTCCCCTGTCGGGATCGGGGTGTTGCGCGGCAAGGTGGTGAATTGGCACAATGAGGCCATGACCCGGATCACCGGATATGCTCCGGAAGAACTGCTGGGAAAGTCCCCGCGGATCCTCTATGCGCATGAGGAAACAGGCGAAAAGGCCGATTTGGAGATAACGGAGATGTTGCGTCGGCAAAGGGTTGCCGGACTGGAAACCCAATGGCGTCGCAAGGACGGTTCAGTCTTCGACTGCGCGATCCAATATGCACCCATGGGTGGGGAACAAGAAGAAGGACGGTTTGTTGTACTGGTCGAGGATATTACCGATAAAAAGCACATGGAGCGGTTGTTGTCCATTCAAAGGGATCTCGGTGTGGCTTTAGGCGCCATCGGCGGTCTTGAGGCGGCTTTGAGGGTTTGTTTGGACGCGATGATCAAGGTGCCGGAAATTGATTGTGGGGGCATCTATTTGGTCGATTCCGAAGACGGCGCCGTTAATCTGACTGTCCACCAGGGCCTCCCCGCCGAATTCACAGAGATGACCCGCTATTTTGAGGGCCAGTCCCGCCATGCCCGGATGATCGCCAAGGGAGAGCCTGTCTTTACGTCTTACGCCAAATTGGTGGATGCCCTGGTAAATGATCCTGTTGGGGCGGAGTCCAGGCGGGAAAGCGGACTCCTTGCCCTTGGCGTGATGCCGGTCAAACATGAGGGCCGGGTGATCGCCGTTTTGAATGCCGGGTCCAAGACCCACGAATCGTTTTCGCGATTCTCCCGATATTCCCTCGAAAACATCGCTTCTCAGACTGCGGGCGCACTGGCCAGAATCAAGGCGGATCAGGCCTTGAAGGCCAGCCAACAGAACCTCAGCGCCCTGTTCGAAAACCTGGATGACTTTCTGTTCGTGCTGGATTCGTCCGGGCGGATTGTGGGGTTCAATCCCGTCGTGGAAAAGCGCCTGGGTTATTCGCCAAAACAACTTCTGGCCATGGATGTTCTGGCGGTACACCCCCCTGATCGACGGAAAGAGGCGGCCCGGATTGTAAAAGATATGCTGGAAGGAACCGCTACCCACTGTCCCGTTCCGCTGCTGACGGCCGATGGTCGTCTGATCCCCGTGGAGACCAAGGTTTCTCTGGGGTTCTGGAATAACAAGGAAGCGGTATTCGGCATTTCCAGGGACATTACCGAGCGACTGGAGATGGAAGCCGCCGGGAAAAAGAGCGAGGAACGCCTTCTGGCCGCCATCGATGCGATCGATGAGGGTTTCGTCATCTACGACGACCAGGACCGTTTGGTCCTGTTCAATGCAAAATTTGCGGAGATCTACCAAGACACTAAAGATCTCCTGGTGCCGGGGGCTCGGTTTGAGGATGTTGTCCGCGAAGGGGCCATGAGAGGGCAATATCCCGATGCCGTGGGAAAAGAGGAAGAATGGGTTGTCGATCAAATGGCCCAACATCGCCTGCCTGCCGGCAGCGTTGACCAGCGGTTGAAAGATGGGCGGTGGATCAAAATCGCCGAACGAAAAACCGAGGACGGCAGCACCGTTGGCTTTCGCGTGGACATCACGGACATCAAATGTTCGGAAGAACGTACGCAAGCCGCCCTGAGGGAAAAGGAAGTCCTGTTGAAAGAGATTCATCACCGGGTCAAAAACAACATGCAGGTGATGTCAAGCCTTCTGAGCCTTCAATCGTCAAAGATCACCGGCAAGGAGGTTACGGACGCTTTTCTGGATGCCCATAGCCGCGTGCAGTCCATGGCTCTTGTGCATGAGATTTTATATCAATCGGAAAACCTCCGGGAGATTCAACTGCAATCGTATCTGGAAAGGCTGGTGGGTCATATTTTTCAGGCCTTCTCAGCGCCGGCCGGCGGAATCGATATTCACATCCATGCTGAAACGGCGATTGTGGGAATCGATCAGGCGATCCCCTTCGGGTTGATCATGAACGAATTGTTGACCAATTCCCTGAAATACGCTTTTCCGTCGGGCACCGGCGGAGAGATCCGGATTGAAGTCGTACACGAAGCAAATGATGACATCGTCGCGACGGTGGCCGACAATGGGATCGGTCTGAGCCCGGATCTTAATCCGGGCGCTGCCGATACCCTTGGCTTGCAGCTCGTTACCGAGTTAATCGAGGGGCAGCTGGAAGGCGCCTGGCAGGTCAACAGAGACGGGGGAACTACGTGGACAATCCGATGGGCGGATCCTGAATAAGGGGGGATAAGACGTTCCCGTTTTCTTCTTTTAGAGGGTTCCCGTCTGGGCCACCGAGGACAGAATTTTCTAATCCTTTTTGATGGTTGTTCCTTGCACGCGCCTCAAACATGTGATATTTTGCATTTAAGATGCAAAAAAGGAGGCATAAATGGAAACAACGGATCGTTTTTTCCAGGCACCCCGACAAAGTTTTTTTCTCTTCGGACCCAGAGGCACGGGGAAATCAACCTGGCTAAAGCGCCATTATTCAGACGCCGAGCTGATTGATCTCCTGGCCCCTGAGGTTTTCAGAACATATTCGGCAAGGCCGGAACGGTTGCGTGAGGTAACCAGAGGATCAAAGCGTAAAACCATTATTATCGATGAGGTTCAGAAAATCCCTGAGCTTCTTGATGTGGTGCATGAACTTATTGAAGAGGGGGCAGGGCGCCGTTTTATTTTAACCGGATCCAGCGCCCGGAAACTGAAAAGAACCGGGGTCGACCTTTTAGCCGGTCGGGCGCTGGTCAAAACAATGCACCCTTTTATGGCTGCTGAACTTGGGGCATCCTTCTCCTTGGCGGAAAGCCTCCAGATCGGGCTGGTGCCCTTGATCACCAGTTCTCCTGATCCCCGTGAAACGCTTGCCTCGTATGTCGCTCTCTATCTGAAGGAAGAAGTGCAGATGGAAGGAATCGTGCGGAATATCGGTGCGTTCAGCCGCTTTTTGGAGGCTGTCAGCTTTTCCCATGGCAGCATCTTGAATGTCTCTGAAGTGGCAAGGGAATGCCAGGTCAAACGAAAAACCGTGGATAACTATCTTGCTGTACTCGATGATCTGCTATTGTCCTTCCAGTTACCGGTTTTTTCCAGACGGGCCAAACGGCGCCTGATTTCTCATCCTAAATTTTATTATTTTGATAGCGGCATCTTTCGGTCCGTACGACCCACAGGCCCCCTGGACAGTCCCCATGAAATTGACGGCGCCGGACTCGAAGGCCTTGTTGCCCAGCACCTGAGAGCCTGGATCGCATACGGCAACAACAATTGCAATCTCTATTATTGGCGGACAAAATCAGGGGTTGAGGTCGATTTTGTCCTCTACGGTCAAGATACCTTTCAGGCCATTGAGGTTAAGAATTCCGCCGGGATTAACAGCAAAATGCTCAAAGGTTTAAGTGCATTTAGAGCAGATTATCCAGAGGCACGGGCGCTCCTCCTCTATCGCGGCAATGAACGGCTTTTAATCAATGACATCCTCTGCCTTCCCTGTGAGCAGTTCCTCCGGGATCTGGTTCCAGGCCAATGGCATGGGTTCAGTTGAATTGGCAAAAAAACCGTTGATTTCTAGGTATTATTTGCCGTCCCTATTCCATTTTTTGCAAGTTTCCCGTTATGATAAGGCCCGCAATATGAAAAAATACCGGTTCATCGCGGATTAACGTGAAATCGCGCTTTGAGATTGTTTCGGTTCGGGTTGTAGGTGCGACTTCAGTCGCACAGGGTCGGCTTAATGTGCGACTGAAGTCGCACCTACAATCGGCTCAGAAGCCAAATCTCACGCGAATCCACGATGAGCCAAAATACCTTGCTGATGCCATGAAGATGATCCACAATTCGTTTATTGTTTCTGTTCAAGGTTAAAACCCCCGCCTTTCAGGCGGGTAGCATTTTGCTAGCAGCTGGCTTATAATACTTGGCATGGAATATCGTCAAGGAAGCCACACTCGCTACAAGATTGAATATCATTTTGTTTGGGTAACGAAATACCGTTATCACGTTTTACAGGGCGACGTTGCCCTTAGAGTTCGGGAACTCGTGCGACAAACCTGTGAACGTTTTGAAATTCGCATATTGCGCGGTGTTGTCAGCAAAGATCATGTGCATATTCTTGTCTCCGCACCACCAAATATATCCCCTTCTGACATTATGCGAAGGGTGAAGGGTAGGGCATCGCGTAAGATTTTTGAGGAATTCCCACACCTGAAGAAACGATACTGGGGTAAGCATTTCTGGGCGCGGGGGTATTTCTGTGTCACGTCTGGCGAGCTTACCAAGGACATGATTCAAGATTATCTTGAGCACCATTTTGAAAAAGACCCAAACGATCGTTTCGATATCGAATAATTTACCGGCAAAAGCCGGTCTTGCTGGACTTTCAGTCCGCGATTTTAAACCCACCGTCTTCAAGACGGTGGTTGTTTAGTCAAAGATTCACCATGGCGTTATGCCTTCTGCTCCTTCTCGATCTTGCATCTGTTCCGGCCTGGCTCTGAAACAAACGCGCCTTCTCCTGTCGAGAGGACTAAAAGGGAGCGTTATTACCCTTTTATCACACCCAGGGGGTGAAGTTTTACAATAGGCGTAATCAGATCAAGCTCAGACCGGATTACGTCCTCAATATCTTTGTAAGCTTGCGGCGCTTCCCCAAAATCCAGGTTGCCTTTTCGGTTCTGCCCCCATCGACCAAACACGATCCCATCCATGGCCTTGTCGCATTCTTCCCTGCTTAAGATTCTTGAGGCTTCCATTCTTCCCATTTTTCGTCCAGCCCCATGAGAGCAACTGTGGAACGACTCGGGGTTTCCCAATCCTTTAACGATATAGGACGGAGTACCCATTGAACCGGGAATAATGCCAATCTGTCCTTTTCTAGCGCTTGTGGCGCCTTTTCTGTGGATTATTACGTTCTGTTTGAAATGGTTTTCCCATGCCGCGTAATTATGATGGATATTGGCTTGCTCCCCTAAAAACAGGCATCCAAGGACATTCTGAACAGCGTCCTTGAAATGGTCCATGATTCTTTGCCGATTCTCCTTTGCAAACTCAAGAGCAAAATTCATGCACTCAAAATATTCTTTTGCTTCCGGTGACTCAATCGGTAAAAAAGCAAGTTCTTTGTCTGGGATATCGGAAAACCACCTTTCACAGAGGATTAATGCTTTGGTGTGGTACTTATTGGCAATTTTATAACCAAAATTCCTTGATCCGGAATGAACCATCAGCCATACAAAACCATCATCGCCTTTTTGGATCTCAATGAAATGGTTGCCTCCTCCAAGGGTGCCGAGTTGCTTTCTTGCGGAAAGTAGCTGTTGCTGAACAATAGAGATGTCGGGGGCATTATCAAAACCATTCCACTCTTGATTTTCTTCGTTGTGGCTGAAACCAACAGGTACTTTTTCGCGGACTTGCCCCATGATTTTCTTTATGGCTTCTTCTGTAATATCTCCAACGGGAAAATCCGTCTTTATGGCGCACATCCCACACCCAATATCAACCCCTACAGCATTTGGAATGATAGCCATTTTGCAAGCGATAACGCCCCCTATAGGCATCCCATAGCCTCGATGACAATCCGGCATCAACGCGACATGCTTGAAAACTGAAGGATGCCTTGAAAGATTTAAAGCTTGTTGCAGCGCTCCCTCCTCAATAGGGTCGCACCATGATTTTATGGGGACTCTCTGATTATCTTCCTTTTTGACCCATTTCATTTTTTCCCTCCAATCCGGTGAGAGCCAAAAAAAACGCGCCGGCGCATTTCTACCCCTTTTCTTTCTGATTTTAAATCTATTATGATCGAATCGGTGAGGGATCTCAAGACCGAAGTTAACGAAAAGACGCTTAGCCTGGATCTTGGAGAATTGTATGGTTGATCAATGCGACTAGGCTTCATCCTCAGATTTTTTCTCGTTTTCTTTGGGTTCTTCAATCTCATTTTTGGCTTCATGGGTGGCTTTTTTGAAATTTTTGATCCCTTTTCCGATGCCGCTTCCAATTTCAGGCAATTTTCCAGCCCCGAAAATCACCAAGATGATGATTAAAATGATAATCAATTCCGGCATGCCTATTCCAAACATCGGGTTACCTCCAGTATGAGAGAATCCATAGCATGGATTCTCTATTAGATGAATTGTTTTATGTCGATCACAAAACAGCCAAGGCGATTGGCTCAGAAAATTAAGATAGCATTCCCCGGTTTGCGATTTGAAATGCCAAGGGTCGGTTGCTACTCACTTTCGTTGCCGGGCAACTGCTCAAAGTGGAATGAAGATCTGAATTTACTGAGGGAGCGCCGGTATTTTACCCAAGAGGACCACATCTCAACCCATTCCCTGTTGTGCCAGAAAATATCGTGCGGCGTACCCTTTTTTTCAGCGATTTTCATATAATCTTCAAATTCCGCGTTACAGCTTTCACATAACGTGAACTCGGAGTAGGGCATTTCTTGTGAATCCGAAGATGTGGGATTTTCAGCATGACGTCCGCACATGGCGCACTTGAAACGGCATGATCCGCATTGAAGCATTCTCTGAACCGCATCAAACTTGTCCCGATTGGATTCTATCTGTTTTTGCCGTTTCTTGTCTTCGATTCGACCGGTAATGCTCAGGACCTTTTCCATAAAAACCCCATTTACAATGATATTATTCCATTCTCTATTGTCTTTTTATTGTATGAGGCCCAAAGAATATCATCAAAAGCCGGGTGGCGTCAAGGCAGGCGTTTCAGACTTTTTATTGCCATAGCCCTTTTAACAATCCCGCGACACTGCTTCCGGCTTCGGAATCCATGAATTTAACGACAACCGGTATAAATTGGGTCATGGTTTCAGTGTTCATGCCGAGTTTCGAAAAGGCGTCCGCTAAACCGGCCATGCCGCCGATTTTTCCTGCGCTGCCTCCCAGTGATGATAATCCACTGCTCAGAAGACCGCCGGCGCCGCTCCCTGAATCGGTAGAAGGGGCCTGGGCCATATAGTCATCCACCTTGGGGACTGCGTCGGATACTTTGTTGAAGTCTTCCTGACTAAGGTTTTCCTTGGCGTTTTTAAACAGTGCGCCGGCGCCGCCTTCCGCCTGCTTTTCGGTGATCCCCAGAGCGTCTACCAGGGTGGAAATCAAGTCCATTGTGCCGGCGCAGGCAAAACGATTTTGAAATCCGCCCACCATCAAAATGGAGAAACAAAGCGCTATAATCCAGATTTTAATTATTTTCATTTTTTTCCTCCGGTTATGGTTGCCATTTGCGGTCAACTCTATCACAACGAAAAATAAAATTCAATTAGACTGTCGCCATTCCCATTTGACGTCGTATGCGATTTCTATCTTCCTTGAGTACATCCAGGCCATTCTTGGCTGCGGAAATGGCGGCGGAAGACCCGGCAGGGCCGGCGCCGATGATCAGGATATCGCAGGTGGTGGATTTCATATGAATGACGTCCGTTACGGCTCAAACGATGGGTTGGTAAAGCTGTAACTCTGCGATGAACCGAAAGTCCCTGGTATTAAAGGTGTACAACGGCATGGAATGAACGAGGGCTGTCGCGGCAATCATCGCATCTGGAAGACTCAATTTGTGGCTTAGGGAATATGTTTCCATCAGGAGGAGGAATTTGTTGGATACGGCAATATCCAGCGGTATCCGGGAAATGGCCGAAAGATGATCTCGGATCATTTTGAGCTCTGATTTGTTTAAAGCGCCAAAATACAGCTCAGCTTGTGTGATGACACTTATGGCCAGGTTCGATTGGCCGATGTGTTTCAGTGTTTCAAGTACCTGTTGGCGACCCTTGTAAAATTCGATGAGGATGTTGGTATCACACAGAATCATGGCTGCTGCCTCGGCCATGCCTTATGGCGAATGTCGTCAATGTGGATGTCCCGATTTGCCCATAAACCGGAAAATGAAAAAAAATCCACTGGTTCCTCGGCTTCCTGCTCCGTAGGTCTTACCACATGGACGAAATCCAAAGTCCTTAGCAATTCCAGTAGAATCCGGCCTTTTTGCTGATCTTTTATTTGAACGACGATTTGTTCCATATGTTTTTCCCCAATAAAAATTCCGTTTACCCTTTCTCTGATCCATTCTAATGCGAGCTACTACGGGGGTCAAGAATGAAAAAAGTCCCGGATAATGCTGTGCAGGTGCTTACGGTCCAGGGAGGCGCCCCGCAGCGCCGATTCCATATCGTAAAGGGCGCGGGATGGAAAGGACAAAAAATCGCCGGTGATGTAAATGTCTTTAAGCCTTTTTTGGGGCAGGTTTCCATTGGTTTCATGTCCGATGTTATTGATATGTTGTATTCAATGATATATGGTTGCCGTTTACAGGGGGCAGGGGGCAGGGGGCAGGGGGCAGGGGGCAGTGTACTGCACCCTGTGATTGCGATATGTGGTTGCTTCCGGTTGAAACGGTTTGGCGAAATTATCACATAGGCGATCAGGATGAAAGGTAAACCATGAGATTTCTTTTTATGGAACCCTTTTTCGGTGGGTCCCATCGGGACTTTGCCGAGGGGTGGGTGGACCATTCACGATACCGGATCGATCTTTTGACCCTTCCCGCCCGCTTCTGGAAATGGCGCATGCGGGGGGCGGCACTCTACTTTTTGAAAAAGATTCCCTGCCTTGAAGATTATGACGGCCTGATCACCAGCGATCTCATGAGTCTGTCCGATTTCAGGTCCCTTGCGGGAGTATGTTGTCCTCCGGCCCTGGTTTATTTTCATGAGAGTCAGATTACCTATCCCCTGCCCCCTGGAGAGGCCATGGATGTTCATTTCGGTTTTACCGATATGACCACGGCACTTGCCGCAAATCGCATCCTCTTTAATTCGCAAACCCATTTTGATGCATTTTTTGCAAAACTTCCGAAGTTTTTGAAAATGATGCCCGATTACAGACCGACCTGGGTGAAGGATGAGATTCGTTCACGGGCCGCTGTGCTGCATCCCGGATGCCGGCTTTTTTCTGAGAACAAGGCGGTTTCTTCAGTCCCTTCAGTCCCTTCAGTGCCGCCTTTGATTATCTGGAATCACCGGTGGGAGTTTGACAAGAACCCGAAAGATTTTTTCCTGGCCCTGGATGAGATGGTGAAACGGGGTCTCGATTTTCGTTTGGCCCTTCTGGGAGAGAATTTCCAGAACTGCCCAAAGGCGTTTACGACGGCCCGAAAACGGTATGGAAAAAGGATTGTTCAATATGGATATGAACCGGCCAAAGAGGTTTATGAAAAGTGGTTGAGGGAGGGGACGGTCGTTATCAGTACTGCAAGGCAGGAAAATTTCGGGATTTCCGTAGTGGAGGCGATTAGCGCCGGATGCATTCCCCTGCTGCCTCACCGCTTGTCTTATCCGGAGATTATTCCTGAATCCTGCCACGATGATTTTCTCTACCGAAGCCAGAAGGAACTGGTTGAAAAACTGGCCCGGGTGCTTTCCGGAACCTTTGGATCGGAACGCAAAGCGGCAACGCTTTCTCGTGAAATGAATCGATTTTCATGGCAGCGTATGATTCGGCATTACGATGATGAGCTGAAAAACCTGGGGTCCGGTAAAAGTTGAAAAAACAGGAAAGGATTGCTTCATGAATAAGAAAATAAGGGCCTTTTTGCGAAAGGAGGCCCGTGAACGTTTTTTACGGTACGTGCGGATTGATACGCAATCCGATCCGGATGCCAACATGTATCCTTCCTCGGAGGGTCAATGGGTGCTGGGCCGACTTTTGAGGGAAGAACTCCTTGATCTGGGGTTATCAGATGTCGAGCTTGATGCCCACTGCTATGGGTATGCTGTCTTGCCGGCCTCTGAAGGTTTTGTGGGTCCCGCTATTACCTTTTGTTCGCATTTGGACACGTCTCCTTCGGAATCCGGCGCGGATGTGACGCCCGTGGTGATTACGGATTATGATGGGCGCGATATTCGGTTTCCAGGTTCCGGCGCCCCTGCTTTAACGCCTTTGGAATCGCCGGAGCTGTTGCAGTTCATCGGTGAAACGCTCATTACAAGCGATGGGCGCACCCTCCTGGGCGCCGACGACAAGGCGGGCATTGCCGAGATTATGGCCGCCTTGAGCGCATTTCAAGCTTTTCCGGAACTGCCCCACCCGGAATTGCGAATTGTCTTTACCCCGGATGAAGAGATTGGCGCCGGTACGGATTTCATTCAAACGAAACGGCTGGGAAAATTTGGATACACCATGGATGGCGGCATGATGGGGGACATTGAGCAGGAGTGTTTTGACGCCTGGGAATTGACCCTGGTTTTTCATGGTCGCAATATTCACCCCGGTTATGCTAAAAATAGAATGGTGAATGCCGCGGCCCTGGCCGCCCGTTTTGTTGCGGCGCTCCCTGAATGGGAAAGCCCTGAACATACGGAGAATCGTGAAGGCTTTTATCATTTGACCCAAATAAAAGGCGATGAGAATTCAGCCACGATCAAGTTCATTATTCGGGATTTCGCCGGCGCCGAAAATCAGCGTCGTATGGATTGCCTGAAACAATTGGCCAAGGTATTTGAATTGCGCTATCCGGGACTTCGGATCGATGTTAACGCCAAAGATCAATACCATAACATGCGGGAGGTTTTGCGTCGGTATCCAGAGGTGGCGGAGAAGGCCCGAATGGCCATAAAGGCCTCGGGGATAGTTGTACGGGAAAATCCCATTCGCGGGGGGACGGACGGGGCGCGACTCTGCTTTATGGGGTTGCCCACGCCGAATATCTTTACCGGCGCCATGATGATTCACTCAAAAACCGAGTGGATTCCAGTGATTGCCCTTGAAAAGGGCGCGGAGGTGATTGTTCGATTATGTGGGCTGTGGTGCGAGGCCTAAAGGGGTATTTATAAAAAAATGCAGTGTGAATTAGAAATTGGTGAAAAAAAGCTTGATTTTTTTTTAAATCATGGTAATTTCCAAACCATTATTAATTTTCCTCCCCCTAGCTCGTAGGCTGGCTTCGTTCTCAGACGAAATACCATTTTCAAAGTGGCAGCCGCAAGTATGGTAGTGTGGATTTATTTGGAAAGAAAAGGAGACGTCACAATGGCAAATGGGACTGTAAAGTGGTTCAGCGATCAGAAGGGTTTTGGCTTTATCGAACAGGAAGATGGCCCGGATGTGTTTGTTCATCATTCCGCCATCCTCATGGAAGGCTTCAAGTCCTTGAACGAGGGGGATCGGGTTACCTTTGATATCGAGCAGGGGCAGAAAGGTCCTTCGGCTGCGAATGTTAAGGTATCGTAACTTATAGCTTTTTTGACTGTCCAGGCGCTCCCTCGAATTTCGAGGGGGCGCTTTTTTTTGGGGGCTTTACAACATCTGATGAAATTCCGGTTCATGACAGGGGAAGCTCCTGATGAGAATTTTAGTCGTTGAAGATGACCCTAAAATCGCCTCCTTTATTGCAAATGGTTTAAAAGAGGCTGGGTTCGCCGTGGATGTGGTCCATGATGGGGTGGACGGTCTTCATCTGGGACAGACCGAACCCTATGATGCGGCTGTTGTCGATATCATGCTGCCGGGGCTTGACGGATTATCCCTTATTGAGAGGCTCAGACAGAAAAAGATCACCACCCCCGTGATTATTCTCAGCGCAAAACGGTCCGTGGACGATCGGGTCAAGGGCCTTCAAACCGGTGGGGATGATTATATGACCAAGCCGTTTTCATTCTCCGAACTCCTGGCCCGCATTCACGCGCTCATTCGACGGTCAACCCGAGTTGCGGAACCGTCGACGCTTCATGCCGGAGACCTGACCCTGGATTTGTTGACCCGTGAGGTGGAACGGGGAAAGCAGGAGATCAGCCTGCCGTCCCGGGAATTTGCCCTGTTGGAACACCTGGTGCGAAATAAGGGGCGTATCGTTTCCAAAACATCCATTCTGGAACATGTCTACGACTACAGCTTCGATCCCCAGACCAATGTGGTGGATGTCCTGGTCTGTCGTGTGCGCAACAAAATCGATAAGGGGTTTGATAAAAAACTGATCCACACGGTGCGCGGTATGGGTTATGTCGTCAAGGCGCCGTAGCCGGGCGGGGCTGACCTTCAGTCTGAAATTGAGCGTTATGTATGCGCTCTTTTTTGTCATTGCCTCGGGCGGACTCTTCGTGGTGGCCTATTATCTGATCGGCAATCTGGTTGAACAGCGGGAGCGGGAGATCGTCAAGGACCGGATTCTGGAATACCAGGCCTGGTATGAAGAAGGAGGGATTCGAGCCCTCAAGGCGCGCTTTGATGAACAAATCAACCCGGCGGGAGATATTTTTTTCGTTCGTATCGTGGGACCCTTGAACCAGGTTCTGTTTGTGAAATTTCCCCCTGGATTTGAAGGGCTCGACCCTCGCCGTTTAGGGGCGGTCCAGCCGGGTAAAAAAGATTTCTGGCTTTCCTTGGAAGGGACCGCTGAAAAAGGCTCCTGGACTGTGGGTATGGCGCCTTTGCCCGGCGGCCTTACCCTTCAGGTGGGAAAGAGTTCGGCCCGAAGCCGGGAACTCCTCTCCTATTTTAGAACCGTCTTCATTATATTCATGATTCCCATTCTTTTGCTGGGCGTTATCGGCGGGGGGATGGTCGCCTTTCGCGCCATGAAGCCCATCCGGAATCTCATTGAGACCGTCAAGAATATCCTGAAAACCGGCGAAATGAGCCTTCGTGTGCCGGTTCGCCGGGAACGGGGAGAGATGGACGAACTGGTGGGGCTGTTTAACCGGATGCTGGATAAAAACGATTTGCTTATCCAGGCCATGCACAATTCCTTGGACAATGTGGCCCACGATTTGCGGACGCCCATGACGCGCCTTCGGGGCGTGGCGGAAGTTGCCCTCCAGGACCCTGAAAACCGGGAGGACTGCCAGGAAGCGCTCGCCGATTGCATGGAAGAATCGGAGCGGGTGCTGACCATGCTCAATACCTTAATGGATGTGGCGGAAGCGGAAACCGGGGCCATGCGATTGGAAAAAACCCTCCTGTCTGTTTCCCAGATGATCCGCGATGTGGTAGACCTTTATGAGATTGTGGCGGAAGATCAGGACACGACGGTGGTTGTGAACTCACCCGATATGCTGATGATCCATGCCGATCGAACCCGGCTGCTGCAGGTGCTGGCCAACCTGCTGGATAATGCCCTGAAATATGGGGGTAACGGCGGAACCGTGAAAATCGATGCCCGTGAAGAGGGGTTAAACGTTGTTGTTTCCGTATCCGATGAAGGCATGGGCATTGCTGAAAACGAGGTTTCCAGGATATGGGAGCGTCTGTATCGCGGCGATGCCAGCAGATCCAAGAGAGGGTTGGGACTTGGGCTCAGTTTTGTGAAGGCCATCGTTCATGCCCACGGGGGAACGGTGCATGTGGATAGCCGATTGAAGAGAGGTTCCACCTTTATTGTCAAATTGCCGCGATCAAAGGATGAGCCATGACGGCATTTGAGGCTGTCTTGAGGAGAGTTTCCTGATGGTCAAAAAACCAACCTACCAGGAATTGGAAAATCGGGTAAAGGCATTAGAAAGCGAAACCGCTGACTGTAAACACGCCCAGGAGGCGTTGCGGGAGAGCGGAGAAATCTATCGGCTTGCCATGGATGCAACGACTGATGGTCTGTGGGATTGGAAAGTGCTATCGGGTGAAGTTTATTATAGCCCGTCGTGGTCAAAGATTTTGGGCGAATCAGATGTCGCTTCAGAATATGGTTCATGGGAAAATAGAATTCATCCGGAGGATCAGGCGCTTGCACTCTTAACGCTCCAAGATCACCTTAAAGGAAAAACTGATTCCTGGCAAAAAGAACACCGACTTCGTACCAAAACCGGGGAATGGAAATGGGTGCTGGGTCGAGGTCGTGTGGTTGAGAGGGATGCGACCGGCCAACCCTTGCGCATGATTGGAACCGTGACGGATATTTCTGAGCACAAGCGGACGGAGGCGGCGCTGCGGGAAAGCAAAGCGCGATTCCAGTATCTGGTTTCGTCCAGCCCGGCGGTGATCTATACCTGCAAGGCCGAGGGAAACTATGGGGGCACCTTCATCAGCGACAACATCACCCGACAGCTGGGTTATCAGCCTCGTGAGTTCATTGAGGATTCAGGATTTTGGGCTGACCGTATTCACCCTGAAGATGCCCCTCGCGTCCTTGCCGGGGCGGCTCGTGTTTTTGAGTATGGGCGCCTCATACACGAGTATCGGTTCCCCCACAAAGACGGAAGTTATCGCTGGATGCGCGACGAGATCACGCTTGTGCGGGACGGCGAGGGAAAACCAGTGGAGATTATCGGCTGCTGGTTTGACATTACGGACCGTAAACAGGCGGAGGAGGCGCTCCAAAAGGCCTACGATGATCTCAAGAACGTTCAGACCCAGTTGGTCCAGTCGGCGAAACTGGCCTCCATCGGCGAGCTGGCCGCGGGCGTGGCCCATGAATTGAATCAGCCCCTGATGGTTATTCGAGGTACGGCTCAGCTCACCTTAAGAAGACAGGGCAAAAATTCCCTGGATACGGCCGCACTGGTTGAAAGTTTGAACGCCATTGAAAAAAACACCAAGCGGATGATGAATATCATCAACCATTTGCGGACTTTTTCGCGTCAATCAAAAGGGGCGTTTGCGCCCGTGGATGTGAACGGGATCATTCAGGATTCCTTTATGATGATCGGCGAGCAACTCAAGCTGAGAAACATCGAGGTGTCGCTGGATTTTTCCAACGATCTTCCCAAGGTTCTGGGAGACCCCAACCAGCTGGAGCAGATCCTTCTCAATTTGCTCACCAATGCCCGGGACGCCATTGGATTTCGGATTTCGGATTTCGGAATGGGGATCCGGAGGAAAATGGGAAAGCTCCTGAATATAGGGGAAAAATAGAGATCAGCACAAGGGTGCGTGACACGGAAAGCAGCCCAAAACCCACCACATTTCCGGTGGGAAAATCCGCAATCCGCAATCCGCAATCCGCAATCGAGATCCTCGTCCGGGACAATGGCTGCGGGATACCCCAAGAGGCACTGAAAGATATTTTCGATCCTTTTTTCACCACCAAAGAGGTGGGCCAGGGGACGGGGTTGGGGCTTTCCATCAGTTACGGGATCATCAAGGCGCATGGGGGCGAGATCGAGGTGAGCGAAACCGGGCCGGCTGGAACAACGTTTCGGATCACATTACCGATTGAAAGGAGTGAATAAAATGAATGAAAGAATTCTCATCATCGACGATGAACCGGAAATCCTTGAATTGCTTGAATCCATTTTAACCGAAGAAGGGTTTGCGGTACAAAAGGCCCTGAGTGGCGGGGAAGCCATCCGGATTTTCAAAACCGAAAACTTTGATCTTGTTATCACGGACATGAAAATGCCGGGCATGGACGGTCTGGCGGTTGTCAGGGAAGTCAAGAGATTGGCCGAAGATGTGGAGATCATCATTCTCACCGGTTATGCCACCCTGGAAAATGCCATTCAGGCATTAAGGGACGACGGGGCCTATGATTACCTGACCAAGCCCCTGGAAGATATCGATGCCCTCCTTTTATCGGTAAACAGGGCTTTGGAAAAGCGCGGATTAATATTGTCAAACAACCGCTTGAAAAACGAGCTGCGTGCGCACCAGGTCGAATTGGAAATGCAAAATGAGGAACTTCGCACAACGCAATCGGAACTTCGATTGTCAAGGGACCGGTATCGCACCCTGGTGGACACCATGAATGAAGGACTGGTGGAGGTGGACGAAAACTGGCGCATGACCTTTATAAACGAACGGTTCGCGGAAATGATGGGCCATACCCGCGAGAGGCTTATGGGTCGTCGGTTTCATGAATTAGCGAGCGAGGCATATCAAGCAAAGGTTCAAGAGGAGTATGTGAGGCGCGGGCAGGGGAAAGCGGAAAAGTATGAACTTGAGTTGGTCCGGGCCGATGGGGAAAAGATCTTCGTGTTATGTTCTCCCAGACCCTTTTACGATTCGGAGGACAACTACCTCGGGAACCTCGGAGTCATGGCTGACATCACCATGCGCAAGGCGGCCGAAGAGGCCCTTCTAAAGGCCCGAAAACTTAAAGCGCTTGGTGTCCTCGCGGGTGGCATTGCCCATGATTTCAATAATCTTATGACCGCCGTTTTGGGCAATATTTCCCTGGCCGGAATGAACTTGAAGCCGGAGAGCAAGGCCCTTGAATACCTGATCAAGGCGGAAAAGGCATCCCTTAAGACAAAGGCGTTGACGGCCCGGTTGATTACATTTGCCAAGGGGGGAGGACCCATAAAGAAAAGCGTCCGCATGGGCGACCTGGTAAAAGACGCCGTGGGCGCTTCTTTAAAACGTTCTGATATCTGCTGTCGTTCAAAGAGATGGGTGCTGAAAAAGGGATGGGATTAGGGCTTGCGGTATCTGATTCAATTGTAAAGAAACACGATGGCATCATCACGGTCGCCTCTGAATTGGGGAAAGGAACAACGCTTTCCATCTACCTCCCCGCTTCCGAACGCCCGGAGAGCAAAGCGCCCGGCGCCCGGCGTAATGATGTTGGCGCCCAATCGCCAATCAACAATCCAAAGAATTCTGGTGATGGACGATGAGGAAAAGGTTCGGGAGGTCACGGACAGGTTGCTGACGCACCTCGGATATGAGGCGGAGGTCGCCGTGGAAGGTTTTGAAGCGATTGAAAGATACGGAAAGGCAATGGAATCGGAGAAACCTTTTGATGTGGTTATCCTGGACTTGACCAATAAAATCGGCATGGGAGGGGTCGAGACGATCGTGAAATTGTTGGAGATTGATCCTGACGTTAAGGCGATTGTTGCGACCGGTTACACCAATGACCCTATTGTCAGCAACTTTCGGGAACACGGTTTTTGCGGCGCAATTTCCAAGCCTTTCGGCTTGGAGGAGCTGAGGACGACATTGCGTGATGCTGTTGGCTACAGTCGCAAGCCGGGACAAAATGTTTGAACACGATTTGAAAGATTAAATGATGGACAGGATTGCCCTTGGCTGATGAAACGCAAACAAAAGGGTGTAAAGGGCTTTGAAGGAACTTGTCCGGACGCCGGATTCTAATCCTGTTCATCGTGTTTAATCCTGTGAATCGTGTTCAAAACGGGAAGGATGCCAACAATGACGGATATCCCTTTGAAAAAGTGCGGGATATTTTAAGTCGACGGGGGTCTGTTGTATTTCAGAAGGAGGGAACCCAATGGCGCAACCGGAAAAGAAATATGTTTCCCCTGAAGCCTATTTTGAGCTGGAGAGACACGCGGAAAACAAGAACGAGTATTGTGATGGTGAGATCTTTGCCATGACCGGCGCTTCCTTCAATCACAATCTGATCGCCGTGAATATTTCATCCGCCCTGCACGGTGCGCTTCGGAATTCCCCATGTCATGTCCTTGCAAGCGACATGAAAATTCAGGTGAACAAGGCCCGTCACTACGTTTATCCCGACGTGAGCGTTGTATGCCATGAGGTTGAATTTTTGGGGGAAGGGGACGATGTCATTACAAACCCCATTGTACTCTTTAAGATCCTTTCCAACTCCACGAAGGATTATGACCGGGGAAGCAAGTTTATGGCCTATCGCAACATCGTTTCTTTAAAAGACTATATTCTGGTGGACCAGTATTCCCTTCATGTAGAGCATTTTCAAAAAAATGACAAAGGCCAATGGGTTCTGGATGAATACAAATCGCAATCCGACGTGTTCACCCTTAAATCCGTGGGCGTTGAATTGTCCTTGCGGAATATTTATGCTCGTGTGAAAATCAATGAAAATGAACGGTACGATATAGGTGAAATAATATGAGAAAATTCTTCAATCCTTCTTCCCTGGCAGTTTTTGGCGTGGCGGATAATTCAAGAAATCTGGGCAAAACCATTATTTCAAATTCCCTTGAGATGGGTTTCAAAGGCGCAATTTATCCAATTGGGCTGGAAAACGGCTATGTGCATGGAAAAAAAATCATCACCAACCCCGACGCGCTGCCCGGGGGGATCGATCTGGCGGTGATTCTGGTGCCGGCGCGGTTTGTAGCGGAAACGCTTGAAACCTGTGGAAAAAAAGGGATACGCCATGCCGTTGTTTCCACCGGAGGATTCCGTGAATTTGAACACCGGGATAACGAGGCGGAGAAAAATATTATCCGGGTGGCCCGGGAATACGGCATTCGATTTATCGGCCCCAACTGCATCGGCGTCATCTGTACCGCCTCCGGTCTTTGTACCCCATTCAACCCCATGCGGGTCAAAAGCTTCAAGAAGGGGCTTGTGGGACTGATTGTGCAGAGCGGCGGCGTCACCACCCAGTCGGCCTATCTTTTTTCCGAAGAACATGTGGGATTTTCAAAAATCATCAGTATGGGCAATAAGTTGGACCTAAATGAAATCGATTTTCTGGAATATCTCATGGAAGATGTGGATACGGATCAGATCCACATGTATCTGGAGAGTATTGAAGACGGGAAAAAACTGATGACGTTGGCCCGGAAATCGAAAAAACCGATTGTCATTTTTAAGTCCAATGTGAGTCAAACAGCGTCCGTAGTTGCCTATTCCCATACCGCGGCCCTTTCAAATGACGACCGAATCGTGGACTGTGCTTTGAAACAGGCTGGGGTTTTGCGCGTGCGGGAGCTGTCCCATATGCCGGTTGCCGCTAAAGCGCTGCAACTCCCCCCCATGAACGGAGATCGTTTGGCCGTTATCTCCATGTCGGGCGGGTTTTCCGTAATCCTCGGGGATGCGTGTGAAAAATATGGGTTTTCATGCCCTTCTTTGCCCCATGAACTCATCCATAAAATCGAGAGCTTTCGGCGGGCGGGGGTCATCCGCATGTCAAACCCCATGGATTTTGGCGACGTCCACGATATCAGTGCGTTGCTATTTACGCTGAAGCAATGTCTTTCGTTGGACAACATTGACGGCCTTGTGTTGTCATTTATGTATGAGCCTGAGATGGCGAAGATTTTTGGCGGGGAAATGGCCACTCCCGAGCAGATGCTGAACTTCATCAGAAATTTGAGCCGGAAATACCGTAAGCCCATAGCGCTCAGTTTTTTTTCCGACAGGCGGTACATTGAGGACTTCAACAGACTGAATATCTTTCCTGTATTCAATGACCCGGTGGAAGGCGTCAAGGGGCTTCGCCTGTTGCGGGACTACCGGCGAGGAAAGGGGAGATGATCATTTTCCGGTAGGCGGGTTCAAATTCCTTCCAGATGTTTAACCCGATGCGATTTTGTGTATCCACAATCTCCCTCAACACCTTCCGGTTGATCAGGGGATTCATGAGGACCGCCCTCAACACCACAATATCCTGCGGCCTGTAGCGAGTGGATTCCAGGGTGGTCCGGGAAACAAATGAGGTGTCATCCCGCCTGAGGGCTTTGTGAAGCTTGATATTCAAGCCATTCACCAGGCAATTGATTTTTTTGATTTTCTGTTCGGCGGTCCTCCTTTTTTGACCGCTTGTCCTGCTGACGGTTTCTTTTAGAACCGCCATATGACTTTTGAGGGGTGCGGGCAGGAAACGGTAGGTCAGGATAAACAGGTCCGGATCATTCAACGCTTCAAAATTTCCACAATGCACGATCATACTCAGTAAATTTTCGGTGGCCTTTTGAGCCTGCTTCATGAGAATCCCATAACCCTCTCGCCCGATAATTTTAAGGGAAGCCCAGGGCTTCAAAGCGGCAAAAGGCCTGGAGCCTTCCACCGTAAAGCGGCCCATATCCACGGAATTTCGCCTGATAATATATTTTGATGAATGCCTTATCGTATTCAGATCTTTCTCGTTTCGAAACAGGATGAGGCCCATGGTCATGGGACAATAAAGCAGTTTATGCGCATCAATGGATACCGAGTCAGCCTTTTCAATCCCCCTTAACAGCTCTCGATATTCATCGGCCAGTAAGGCTGAACCGCCCCAACAGGCATCCACATGAAAATGGGCGCCTGTTTCACGGGCAATTTTTCCCAACGTGTAAAGGTCATCCACATTGCCGGTTTCGGTGGTCCCCGCAATTCCCACAATGGCGATGATCTTGGTCCTGTCTTGCCGGCCGGGTTCCTTGAAAGAATCGATTTTGCGGCGGAGGCTGCTGATATGAATCCTGTTTTTTTCATCAACCGGAATGGTGACAACATTTTCTTCGCCCAAACCCAGCAGATTCACCGCCTTTTTGATGGAATAATGCCCCCGTGTCGACACCATCACCACGCCCCTGTCATATCCATAATGTTGAAGCGCACGATGCATCCCCGCCATACGGAAACCGGTAAAATTCCCATCGGGGGGAAAGGCCTTTTCCCTTGCCACCAGAAGCGCGGTTACATTTGCCAGGGTGCCGTCGGAGGTGACATTTCCCAGTGCAATCCGGTGATTTTGAATATTTTTTTCATAAAATTGATCGTTGCGATTAAAAACCAGGCGGTGAAGCCAGGCCACCAGTTCCCGCTCCACAAAACTGGAAGCTTTCGCTGTTTCAATCTTGACCTGATTCTGGTTCAGGGCTGCGATGATCATTTCCAGCAGAATCATGAAATAGGGAACCGCGCTGATCATGTGGCCGATATAATAGGGATTGCCCACTTTAACCGAGTGCGCGATAATCTTGTGTTTAATCTCGGCTAAAACATCTTTGATGAGATGGGGCTCATCGGGTATGGATTTCCGGTTGAAAATTCTGCTGAGTTCGGGCAGGCTGATACTGCTGTGAATGCCCCCTTTTTCCTGGAAAAAATCATGAATCATCGCCAGCAGTTCATTGCCAAACTCAATGAATTTATCAGGAGAATCGGGCATGATAAAGAGTTTTCGAAGGTATTCCAGATTGGACTTTATTTTGGGTGGTTCATTCATTGGGAGTGTCTCCCTCATGGGAAATGAAGCGTTATTTCGCCCGAATCGCCAGCATTCTCTCGACTGCCGCCTTGGCCCTGACCCTGATATTTTCGGGAACCCGCACTTCCGGACCCATGGTTTCAAGGGAAAGTTGGATTTGGGCTAAACCGATTTTTTTCATATCAGGGCAAATCATGCCGGGATCGGCTGGAATAAATGTTTTTCCCGGGTTGGCGTTTTTAAGCGGATGCAGGATTCCCACTTCAGTGCCGATGATAAATTCTTTTTGGTTCGAATGGGCCGCATACGCGAGGATGCCCGATGTACTTTTAATCTCATCGGCAAGATCGAGGATTTCCGGCGGACATTCCGGATGAGCGAGAAAAGGCGCCCCCGGATGGGCCATTTTCACTTTCATCACCTGTTCTACCTTCAGGTTGTTATGGATGGGACAATATCCCTGCCAGTAATGGATGTTCCGCCCTGTGCGGCTTTTGGCATACTGCGCCAGGTTTTTGTCGGGCGTCATTAAAATGGGTGTGTTGGGAGCAACGGACTCGGCAACCTGAATTACATTGGCGGAGGTACAGCACATATCGCTTTCCGCTTTGACGTCCGCGCTGGTGTTCACATAGCTGATCACCACGGCGTCCGGCATCTCTTTTCTTTTCTCGATCAACCCCTTCGCCGTGATCATGTCCGCCATGGGACAACCCGCATCGGCTGAAGGGAGCAGAATGGTCTTATGAGGGCAGAGAATTGAGGCAGTTTCCGCCATGAAATGAACCCCGCAAAAAACAATCACGTCCGCGTCGGTTTGAGATGCTTTAATGGATAATTCAAGGGAATCACCGCAAAGGTCTGCAATGTCTTGTATTTCAGCCGGCTCATAATTATGGGCCAACAGAATGGCGTTTCTTTCTTTGAGCAGCTTTTTAATGGATGCCTTGATTCTTGCCCGATCTTCAATTTTTGGCATTGCAGGATTCATGATTACTTTTTCTCTCCAATTAACGATTCACAATAAGGCAGCAGTGCCTCTCTTGAGATCATCCCTTCCCGCAAAATACGATAGGGCAGGGTCGTCATATCCAGAACCGTTGAGGGTTTTTGCCCCGGCGTTTTCCCCCCATCCAGTATCCGGTCTACACTCTCCCCAAAAATCCGGTCAACCCCATCGGCGGTATCGCAGGGAGGTTCTCCTGAAATATTGGCGCTGGTGCCCGTAATCGCCGTTTCCATGCAATGGAGCAGCGCCATGGCAACGGGATGGCTCGATAGCCTGACGCCGATTTTTCCCGTTCCTGCAGTGAGAAGTGATGAAACACCTTTACCCGCTTTAAAAACCAGCGTCAACCCCCCGGGCCAGAATGTTTCGATCATTCGTTTGGCTGTTTCGGGAATATGCAGCACATAGCGTTCCAAAGATTCAACGGAAGGGATCAGAATCAAAACGGGTTCATGCGCCTCTCTTTTTTTTACGCGAAAAAGCCTCAAAATGGCATCTTCGTTGCCGACATCCACGGCAAGTCCGTAAAAAGATTCCGTTGGATAGGCTACCAACCCCCCTGATTTCAGGATGTTGGCCGCTTCAATCACTTGTTTTTTCATATATCCCAAGAGTCTATTTTTTCCGATGCCGCGTCCGTCAAGGCCTTTCGATAGCGGGCCACTTCTTCCGCTGCAAATGGGTATTTCAAAGCCAGAATCTGCGCCCCGAGGACGGCTGCGTTTTTGGCGCCCCCTTTTCCCAGCGCTACCGTGGCTACTGGAATGCCCGAAGGCATCTGGACCGTGGACAAAAGGGCATCCATGCCTTTCAGAGGGGACGAGTCAATGGGGATGCCGATAACGGGAAGGGTGGTCTGGGCGGCAATGGCGCCGGCCAGGTGCGCGGCCCATCCTGCCCCCGCAATAATCACTTGAATGCCGCGTTCGGCGGCACTTATTGCATATTCCCGGGTCTGTTCGGGTGTCCTGTGGGCGGACAAGATTTTTACTTCATGGGGGATACCCATATCCTTCAGTACATCAACGCACCCCTTCATGATATCGGCATCGGAAACGCTTCCCATAATCACGCCGATTAAAGGCTTATCTGAATTCATGGTTCACCTCAAAAAAGCGTTATTTTCCGGAAGCCATTCCCAGCAGTGGGTAAATAATCATTCCCGCAAGCCAGGCGATGTCTTCAGCGGAGAGCATCCGGGAAACGGACCGGTCAAAAAGGATCGTTCCTTCCGGGGAAAATTCATCGTCCCCTTTCCATAAAATTAAGGCCACCGGGATCCGGGGCAAGGCTTGGACCACTACAGCCAGATCTCCCTGATCCAGCAATGTGGCCCCGTATACTTCGGTCGCAAGTTTCACCAGCAGTTCCGGATTGTTGCCAAAGCCCTGTACCATGGGGTTTTTGGCCCGCCTGAGAAATGCATCCAGGTAGAATTTGCCGTCGGGCACTTCCTGGTAAGCGATCCATTCACTGGATATTTTGATATTCTTGGCAAGATTCAGGTGGTGAAGCAGTAGAATCTGTTGTTGAATCGGCACCTCCGCGCCATCGGCGCCGTAACGAAAATCCAGTTCCGGCCAGGAAAAAATGATATTTCTATTTAAAAAATCAATGGAGAGGATGATTTTCCCATCGTCGTCCACATCATGGATTGCACCGCTGTCATCGGCGATTTGCTTCGGGTCTTTTTCCATAAGACCCTTTTTTCCGAGTGCCACTGCCTCTGTATAATCATCAATCTTGGCCACTGTTCCAATCTCCACGTAAAAATATTTTTATAGGACCAAATCGGTCAATTTTATGTTATAAATAAAAATTACAATGAATTTCAAGTCAAATCCTTCGCGTTACCGGTGCGGAGATCACGAGATAAGGTGAAAAAGGATGCCTCGCAGGAAAAAAAAAGGCAAAAAGAACACTGCGCAAGGGCAAAAACGTTTCCCCGAAGAAGCGCTTTTCAACCCTGCCCTTGAGAAGTTGGCGCCCTTGAGAAAAGGCGCACATCAGGGGGCTGAACCCCTTGAAGGAACAGCGCTTAAGATCAAGAAAAAAGAAAAAGCGCTTTTTACGGATGAAGATTTGCTGTTCATTGAAGCCATGGACGGTGTTGAGCCCATAAACCGAAATAACCGCATCATCATCAAAACCCCTGACGAGGAAGCCCTGAAGCCACCCCATTCACCGAGGAATGGGGATCTGGAAGTCATGGCCCACCTTTCCGACCTCATTAGCGGCACGGCTGAAATGGACATTACCTTCAGCGATGAATACATGGAAGGTTGTGTGAAGGGGGTTGACCCGAGACTCATGCAACAGTTGAAGGATGGGTTGTTTCCCATTCAGGATTATGTGGATTTACACAGATTGACCCAGGAAGCGGCCGAGGCTCGCATCAGGGATTTTCTCATGCAGAGTCATGGTCGTGGACTCAGGTGCGTGCTGATCGTTCATGGTAAGGGATTGAATTCGGAAAACCACACCCCTGTACTGAAAAATCGGCTCCCCACATGGTTGAGCCGGGGGCCCGTCAGGAAAATCATACTGGCGTTTTCCACGGCCAAACCCTACGATGGCGGCACCGGCGCTGTTTACGTACTGTTGAAACGTTCAAAAGGAGGTTTATAAAAACAATGAAACTGGGAATCGCGGGACGTCCAAAGTCTGGAAAATCAACCATTTTTGCCGCGTTAACCGGCGCACGGGGGGATAGTGTCCCAGGGAATTCGCGTAAAGACACCAGAATTGCCACCATTACGGTTTTAGATGAGCGCATCGATTTTCTGGTGGAAATGTACCAACCCAAAAAAATCGCCTATGCGAAAATAGAATATCTGCTTCCCTCACTGATGCCGGGCGTTTCCGACGCAAAATCCGAAGGGGAGTTCTGGAACCAGATTCGCACCTGTGATGGCATCTTACACGTGGTGCGCAATTTTGAGGATCCCGGGTCCGGCCCGGCAAATAGCGATGCGGATTTTCAAAAGGTCGAAGACGAAATGATGCTGAGCGATTTGGGGGTCGTGGAAAAGCGCATGGAGCGGATAGCGCTGGATCTGAAAAGAGGGCGAAAAGAAGGGGAGGCGGAAATGCCGCTCTTGACCGCATGCCGGGAAATGCTGGAAAAGGGTGAGCCCCTCAGAAAGGCGCCGGAAATCTCAACGGATCCCCTTCTCAGAGGATTTACGTTTCTTTCCGCCAAACCCATGCTGGTACTCATCAACAATGGGGATGAAGACGAAGATCTACCCGCCTGGGCCGCTCAACGGGAAAAGCCTCCGTTTGTTGTTGTCAGGGGCAAACTTGAGATGGATCTTGCGGCCATGCCGGCCGATGAAGCCATAGAGTTTCTGGAAGCCTATCATATTCAAGAATCGGCTTTGGACAGGGTTATCCGGCATTCATATGGGATGTTGAACCGCATCTCTTTTTTTACGGTCGGCGCCGATGAAGTGAAGGCTTGGCCCATTTTAGGCGGCATACCGGCCCTGGAAGCGGCGGGAGAGGTGCATTCCGATATCCGGCAGGGGTTCATTCGGGCCGAGGTGGTGGCCTTCGATGATTTGAAGGCCGAAGGATCCTTTCAGGCAGCGAAAAAAGCGGGACTGGTGCGGCTGGAAGGAAAAGAGTATGTGGTCAAGGATGGCGATATTATTAACTATCGGTTTAATGTATAGAGGTATTTCATGGACAAAATAAAGGTAGGCATTATCGGGGCAGGGGGGTACGGCGGCTGCGGCGCTGTAGAACTTTTAAGCGCCCATCCCCATGCGGAAATCCGGGCGCTCATCGACAAACAGGATATTGGAAAACCCATGAGTGATCTTTACCCCCATCTCACCGGGTTTTGCGACACGGTGATTATGGATCCGGACGATTCGAACTGCCCGGATGATTTCGATGTGGTTTTCTTTTCCACGCCGGACGGCGTTGGCCAGCAAGGCGCCGGCCACTGGTTGCGGAAAGGCATTAAAGTCGTTGATTATAGCGGAGATTTTCGCTTCAATGATCCTGATGTATATCACGGATATGCCGAGAGGATCGGGCGGGACAAGGCGCACGCATCCCCGGAACTCCTGGCTCAGACGGTGTACGGTCTTGCGGAACTCCATCGAAAAGAAATTGCAGAATCCAGTCTGGTGGGCAATCCCGGTTGCTTTGCGGTAAGCTGTATCCTCGGGCTGTCCCCTGCCATGAAATTTAATCTCATCGATCCGGGAAGCATTATCTGCGATGCCAAAACCGGTGTTTCCGGCGCGGGAAAAACGCCCAACGCCACCTTTCACTATCCGGCGCGTTATGATGCCATGAATGCGTACCGAATATCCGGGCACCAGCATGTTTATGAAATTGAACGAGAGATCGGCCTGGTGGCCGGAAAGGACGTTCGCATCACCTTTACCCCCCATGTGGTTCCCCTGTGCCGGGGTATTTTAACGACCCTGTACGCCCAACTGGGGGAGGGGCAGACCCTGGAAACAGTGAAGGCTGCCTATGAATCCTTTTACCGCGATGAACCCTTCATTCGGGTTTTCGGTCCCGAAAAAGTCCAGATCAGCAATCATGTTCGCGGCAGCAACTTCTGCAATCTTTCCCTGAATGTTGATGAACGAACCGGAAAACTGATCGTAGTGAGCTTGATTGATAACCTGGTCAAAGGTCAGGCGGGCAGTGCGGTTCAGAATATGAACATCATGTTCGGCCTGGGTGAGACGGAAGGGCTTCTGCATCCCGGCATTTATCCCTAAATCAAAAAAAACGCCCCCTTTCGGGGGCGTAAACAGTTCAGCATCGGATAATGTAGAGATGGATACTAAGGGAGTTCATTAATCCAGCTGCCACCCTTAAACCATTTCTCCTGCAACTCTTTCAAATCCCCGCTTCCCGCCATGGCGCCCAGGAAATTCTCCAGCCAATTGGTCAGCAGGGTATCATTCTTTTGAATGGCAATGCCGATGGGCTCATAGGTATAGGGCGGCACAACCGAGATCAGATTATTATCCGGGTAGCGGATGACGGACAGCAGACAGATGGGATAATCCGCGATCATGGCGTCCGCCTTGCCTTGAAGCACCATGGCAACGGATTCATCGTAATCCTTTGCCGGGAGCAGGGTGGCTTTTGGAAAGGCTTCCTGCACAAATTCCTGGCTGGTGGAGCCTCTCAGCACCGTCAGTTTGGTGCTGGGGCTGTTTACCTCTTCAGGATTTTTTGCGGAGGCAACCCAGGTTTCCGTGGTCAAAAAAGTTTTGCCTGAAATAAAATAGGGTCCCACAAAGGCGACTTTCATGTTTCGCTTGCCGGTGATGGTCATGCTGGAAAGCACCATGTCCACTTTCCCCGCTTCGAGGGCGGGCAGAAGCTCGGCAAAGGGCATGGTTTTAAATGTTGCCTTCACGCCCATGGCGATGGCCATTTCATTGGCGATATCCGGTTCGAGACCGATGACTTTGCCGGCTTTGGTGGTCATATTCAGCGGCGGCATACTGCCGGCGGTTCCTACCACCAATTGTCCGCTTTGGGCAATGCGGTCAAGGGTGGTAACCGGTTGAGCCGTTGTTCCTTCTCCTTTTGTGTGTACGCATCCGGCCATTAGGGTCAGCGTCAACAATAACGTGATCAAAATCCCTGCTTTTTTCATGCTTTTTTCCTCCTCCTTAATAAAATTCATTCCATTGATGTTGCTTCCATGAACCAAGACTAATTCTTACTTTATTTTTG
Source organism: Desulfatiglandales bacterium (assembly GCA_963662465.1). Classification (GTDB taxonomy): domain Bacteria; phylum Desulfobacterota; class DSM-4660; order Desulfatiglandales; family Desulfatiglandaceae; genus NaphS2. The sequence continues at coordinate 3,372,123 of OY759599.1, read as the reverse complement.
TCGGGATTGCAAAAAGAATTGATGTTTTTGTGATTGCTGGTTCCATGGCGGCAATCCGGAATCCTTGCGGGCGTCCTTTATTTCTCGGTTTACATTTACGGTTTTCCAATCATTCCCCAAATCCGTTATCGTCAGCATTTTTTTCTCTTTTTCTTTGTGTTGACAACCGCGAGCCTTTGATTCAATATAAGGTTTTAGAAAGGATTTTTGGCTCATCGTGGATTTGCGTGAGATTTGGCTTCTGAGCCGATTGTAGGTGCGACTTTAGTCGCACATTAAGCCTACCCTGTGCGACTAAAGTCGCACCTACAGCCCGAACTGAAACAATCCCAAAGCGCGATTTCACGTTAATCCGCAATGAACCGGATTTTTTAACTGTATGTTTAATACATTGAAATTATCGGATCTTCCAACCGCAAATTGTGGTATCCTTAGAAAAGCCTCCAATACCAGACCCACCATCTGGATTGTTGAAAAAAACGGCATCCGAGCCGTGGTCAAGGATTTTAGCGGCAACAGATTCTTTTTTAGGAATACCGTCGGTCGTTTCCTGATCCGGCGCGAGGCCAGGGCTTATCAAAAGCTCAGCGGCGTTAAAGGTGTGCCCGGGTTTTACGGCGTTATCGGGGGCCTTGCCCTGGCGGTTGAGGAAATCCCAGGTAGGAGTCTCGAAAATCTGGAAAAAGAGATGCATCTTCCCTATACATTTTTTGAAGCAATGGAAACCCTGGTTAATGCCTTTCACCGTCGGGGTGTCGCCCACTGCGACTTGAAACGGGCCCCCAATACCCTGTTGGGGTCTGACGGGATACCCTATGTCGTCGATTGGGCCGCGGCCATTTCCAGGGAAGAACTTTGGTTCCCGCCTCTCAATCTGATTTTCCGAAGATTTATACTGGATGATGAGATGGCGATCGTGAAACTGGCCTTGAGACATTGTCCGGATTGGGTGAGTGCGGAAAGAAAGGCCCGTTATGCCTATCGAAGCGGGGGGGAAAAATGCATCAGGGCCATTCGGGACAGGCTCAGGGAACTATTACAGAAAGCAGTGTAACGTATCGAATTATAATTATTTTCAAGAATCTTCCGACAGGGAAACCATGATTTTGTTGGCCATCCCCCTGCCGATGGCCAGGCGTGTGTTTTCAAGCCCTAAAATAACCCTGCCGCCGCCGGTATTATTGATGATTTCAACATGATCGCCGGGTTTCAATCCCATTGAGGTCAGTCTGGTTTGCTTGTATCTGCATCCGGCCACTTCTCGTACGACGACCCTTTCGCCGGGTTTGGCCAGGATCAACGGCATCAACGGGGTTCGTTTTGAGTAACAGTCTGAGCAAAGACCATATATTTCCATCCGGTGCTGAAGCATGTGAAAGCCATATCCCGCAGCGACTTCCATTTGCAGTCTCTCGATTTGTTCGTTGGCGAATTCAACAATTTTTCCGCACTTGGTACACACCATATGATCGTGATGTCTGCCCAGATGGCGATGCTCATAACGGATGGGCTGTCCCTCAAACTGTTCACGTTGCGCGAACCCCAACTCCACCATTCGATGCATGCAGTGTTTGACAAAACCCGATTCAAAATCATAGCCTTTTTCCCGAAGAAGACGCAACATCTCTTCCAGGGTAATGTGGCCTTCCGTGTTCAAAAATACATCGACAATATTCAGTTTGTCCTGAATACGATCGGTTCCATCCGCTTCAATAAGTGACTGGAAGTTGGTTTTTTCAAAAAAGTCATTTTTTTTCATGATTCAGTTGTTACGTTTTTCAACGCCTTTTTGATTTTCTTCAAAAAATTCCACAAACCCTTTGACGGCATTTGCCATGAACGTTTTTTCTCTTTTTTGGGTATTTGTGTCCATGATTTCAAATGCCGCAAGGTTGGGATCATTTTTTAATAATCGGTCTACGCAATCCTGGATGGTGTCTGCTTTTTGTCCCCCCGCAGTTACCAATTCACCGATGATGGCCGCCCAGAGCGTCAATTGATTTCTGAATCGTCCCAGCAACCGATGAGCGCTTTCAGCGCCCCCCACATGGGCATAGCGGATGGGTTGATCCGGAAGGGCCAGAAGACGATCGACGCTTGCCATGAACACGTCAAGAAAAAACCTGGGAGGGGTTGCCGGCCGCAGATATTCCTGTTTCCCCACAAGAAAATAATTCCCCCCGGCTTCGCCGGCGTAAAGTTTTTTTTGATAGGTGAAACTCAGGTGGTGAAGGGCATGTCCGGGGGTTTCGATCACTTCCAGTCCATCAACTTCACATTCCGTATGGGGCACCAGCCTGTCTTCAGCAATGGGGCCCGGTGAACCATAAGTCCGCGCCAGATTTCCCAGTACTTTCAGGCTGCCTTCATATAACTTCGATGGATTTACCAGATGCGGAATTCCTTTTTTATGGCAAATGACTTTGGCCTCAGGGTAATGGGCCAGGACCCCGGCCAGTGCTCCCCCATGGTCAATGTGAATGTGGGTCAGCAAGACATAATCCAAACGTTTGATACCCGTTGATTTCAGTGAATCAACCAGGCGATCAGCTGTACTCGCGGGTCCCACGTCCACCACCATATTTAGATCTCCCCGGCAGACCCAGGCGCCGAAAAAAGGGTTAAATCCGGGGATATCCTGTTTTATGGGTATAAATGTTTCGTGCATATGAGGCTCCAATTTTAAATTTTGTAACCGTTAACCGTTAGGAATATAGTGCCAGGCATTGGTGGAGTCAAGACGTTGACTTCCCGCGGTACGGGTGTTTTCTGCTTTTTCATTTTTCTGTTTTGTTTTCCGCAGCAAATATCTCCTTAACAAAAAATTACACTTATGGTAAACCCCCATTATGCGAGATTCACCCCCCAACATGAAAATAACATCTACCGCTTTTAAGCTAACGGCTAACAGCTAACTGCTAATGGCTGTATTTTCATGGTAAATCACAAAAGAATCATGGTAAATTTTCAAATGAATTTCCCAAAGGGCATCCAAGGAGATAACCTTTGAAAAACCCTTTTCCAATTCTCGTTGCTGAAGACAATCCCGTTTCCCGGAAATTGATGGAGATGACCTTGCGCCGAGCCGGTTATGATGTGGTCTCCGCAAAAAACGGTCGGGAAGCCCTGAAGATTTTCAAGAAGAATTTTTTTCCGATTGTTCTGACGGATTGGGGTATGCCGGAAATGGACGGGCTGCAATTGTGCAAGGCGATCAGAGAACAGCGCACTGAAGGTTATGTCTTCATTTTTCTGGTGACCGCCAGGGATTCCAAGAATGATATTATCGTCGGTCTTGAAGCCGGCGCCGATGATTACTTGACCAAACCCTTTGATCGCGCCGAGCTGATCGCCAGGCTGAAGACGGCAACGCGCGTTCTGAACCTGGAAAAATCCCTGAAAGAGGCCTATGAAAAAATCAGAATCCTGTCCATCACGGATAAACTTACCGGTTGCTACAATCGTACCTATATGGACGAATACCTTGCAAAGGAAATCGCCCGAGCCAGGCGCTATGGTCGACCCATATCACTTGTGATGGCGGATATCGATCATTTCAAACGCGTCAACGATACCCATGGTCATCAGGCGGGAGATCTGGTTCTTAAAACCTTTGTTCAATCCATCCGGAAAGGGCTGCGAAAGGATGTTGACTGGGTTGCGCGGTATGGTGGAGAAGAATTCCTGATGGTTTTGCCTGAAACGGATTTTGAACGCGCAATGTTATCCGCGGAAAGACTCCGTAAGATTGTTTCTGAAAGTGTTGCCTCATATGGAGGAGAACAGATACGCATTACTGCCAGTTTCGGCGTGGCGGGCTTCGCGTCTTCTGCGCATAATGAAAAGATGTCCCATGAAGCCATCATTGATCGGGCGGATAAAGCCCTTTATCGGGCCAAGGATGAGGGAAGAGACAGGGTCAGGGGAGAAGTGCTTTAGTGAGAAAAACATCCGTGTCAGACAATGAATTCATGCGGGCCGTGGTTTTTGACGGACGACTGCGGTTTTCACAACATTACCCCATTCCTGAAGTTCCGGAAAACTGGGCGCGAATCCGAGTGGGTCTTGCGGGGATTTGCGGTACGGACATGGAAATTCTAAAAGGGTATCAGCAGTTCAAGGGGATTCTTGGGCATGAATTCGTGGGGGTTGTCGATCAATGTGATTGTGCCGACTGGGTGGGTCGCCGGGTTGTGGGCGAGATTAATGTTTCATGCGGTGAATGTGAGTGGTGCAAAAGGGGACTAAAGCGGCATTGCGCCCATGGCAAGGCGCTGGGCATTCGCGGTTTGGACGGCTGCATGGCTGATTATTGCGTTCTGCCCATCTCAAATCTTCGGATCGTGCCCCCTTCCATCTCCGATGAAACAGCCTTGCTGATTGAACCGCTCTCCGCGGCTTGTGAAATACTGGATCAACTTCAACTGACGGGGACTGAACGCGCTCTGGTTCTCGGCGATGGACCATTGGGCATGCTCTGCGCCTGGGTGCTGAATACGATTCTTTCCGACATAACGCTTGCGGGGCATCATCCCGATAAAATGGAGAAAGCGAAATGGCGGACCCTTAAAACGGTCCATGGGGTTCATCGAGATTTATATGGCGCGGACATTGTGGTGGAGGCTACCGGTTCGATGACAGGGCTTTCCGAAGCCATGGCTATTTGCCGGCCCCGGGGCATCATTGTCCTTAAGTCAACGGTTTCTAAAGGGGAAATGATGAATTTATCCGCCGTGGTGGTGAATGAGCAAACGATTGTCGGTTCCAGATGCGGCGCTTTTGAAACCGGGCTTAAATTGTTGAACGCCTACCCGGATATCCCCCTGAAAAGACTCATAACGGCTTTTTATCCCATCGAACATGCCGGAGAAGCCTTTGACGGCGCCTCCCGATCGGACGTCTTGAAAATTGCCCTCGACCTGAATTGACAACTTGACACTTTATGTTGCGAGGCATAGGTTAACCGTGCCTGGATTTCGGCATGCCCAAGTTATGATATAGTTGAGGAGGATTGTGAATGTTTACAGGACTGGCCGAGGGACTGGGCAGGATAAAGAACATACGTCGCATGCAGGATCATATGCAGGTTTGCATTACGCCATTATTTAAAATGACGGAATGCAAATTGGGCGACAGTGTTGCGGTCAGTGGTGTGTGTCTAACGGTGTCCAAAATGGAACGGGGCGCTCTTTATATGGATGTTTCCGGGGAAACCCTTTCGCGAACCACCCTGGGTTTAATGGGGCAGGGCGATCATGTTAACCTGGAGCGGGCCCTGCGTCTTACGGATCGTCTTGGCGGGCACCTGGTGTTGGGGCATGTGGATGGAATCGGAAAGATTCTTAAAAAGGAGTCCCGACATGATTCCTGGCTTTTAAAAATCGAAATGGATGAAGCACTCTCTCGCTATATCATTGAAAAAGGCTCCATTGCCGTTGATGGCATCAGTTTGACCATTAATGCTTGTGAAAAAACGTTTTTTGAGGTAAATATCATCCCCCACACGGGAACGCAAACGACGCTTTTGAAAAAAAATGTTGGTGAACCGGTAAACATCGAAACAGACTTAATCGGAAAATATGTGGAGAAACTGCTTTCCATTAACCGATCCGATCGGAAATCCGGAAAGTCTTCCGGAATCGACCTTGAGACCCTTTTAAAATACGGATTTGGTAAATAAAATGAACATGAGCAAAATTGAAGAAGTTATTGAAGATTTGAAGCAGGGGAAGATGGTTATCCTTGTGGACGACGAGGATCGGGAAAATGAAGGGGACCTGACCATGGCGGCTGAAATGGTTACCCCCGAAGCCATTAATTTTATGTCCCGTTATGGTCGGGGCCTGATCTGTCTGGCGCTCGATCCCACCATTGTCGAACAACTGAATCTCAAACAGATGGTTCAGGACAACCGCTCCCCCTACAAGACCGCCTTTACGGTTTCCATTGACGCTGCGCGCGGGGTGTCTTCGGGCATGAGCGCCGCCGGCAAAGCAGATGCCATTCTGGCCGCTGTTGCCGATGATGCCAAACCGGAAGACCTGGTCCAGCCGGGATTTGTTTTTCCACTCCGGGCCAGAAGGGGCGGTGTCCTGTTCAGAACGGGTCAGACGGAAGGATCCGTGGATTTGGCACGCCTGGCGGGTTTAAAACCGGCCGCCGCCATTTGCGGCATCATGAACGATGACGGTTCCATGGCAAGGCTTCCCGATCTTCAAACATTCGCCCGGGAACACGACCTCAAAATCGCTTCGGTCGCCGATGTTATCAGCTACCGGATGAGAACCGAGTCCTTTGTTCAGCGAGGCGCTGAGACGCCCCTGCAAACGCCTTTCGGAGAATTCCGAGCCATGGCTTTTGTCAATGACATTGACGATTATGAACACCTTGCCCTGGTAAAAGGAGAAATTGATCCGAATAAGGATATTCTGGTTCGGGTTCATTCGGGATGTCTGACTGGAGATGTCTTCGATTCCTATCGTTGCGATTGCGGAGAACAGTTGAAGAGGGCCATGAGTATGGTCCAGGAGGAGGGGCGAGGCGTTATCCTGTACCTCCAGCAGGAGGGTAGGGGGATTGGCCTTGCCAACAAATTGAAAGCCTATGCTCTTCAGGATCAGGGATTTGACACGGTTGAAGCCAATGAGGAACTGGGCTTTGCCGCGGATTTGAGGGACTATGGCGTTGGCGCACAGATCCTGGTATCCCTGGGCGTTCGGAAAATGAAACTGATTACCAATAATCCAAAAAAAATAGTGGGTCTCGAGGGTTACGGATTAAAAGTGACCGGCAGAGTGCCCATCGAGTGTACCCCTAAACCGGAAAACATCCGATACCTGACAACCAAATGTCAAAAGTTGGGACATCTCTTACATCAAGTGGGGATCGCGTAGGGGTAGGCTCCTGTGCCTACCCAATATGTAGGGGTAAACCTGTGTGTTTGCTCGGCAGCCCGACAAAGGAGGACCGTATGGTCAAAATTATAGAAGGTCGGCTTATTGCAAAGGAAATGCGGTTTGCCATTATTGCGAGTCGCTTTAACGAATTCATTTCGAGCAAATTAATGGCGGGCGCCATCGACGCGCTGGTCCGGCACGATTGTGACAAAAGCGACATCACGGCATTTTGGGTCCCAGGCGCCTTTGAAATGCCGGTCGTGGCCAAAAAACTGGCCCAGAGTGCCCAATATGATGCCATCATCTGTGTGGGCGCCGTCATCAGGGGCGCCACATCCCATTTCGATTATGTGGCCAATGAAGTGAGCAAAGGCATTGCGACCGTTTCTCTGGAGACGGGCATTCCCATCTCCTTTGGCGTTTTGACCACGGACAATATCGAGCAGGCTATCGAACGCGCCGGCTCAAAAGCAGGAAACAAAGGATTTGAATCCGCAATGGCCGCCATTGAAATGGTCAGCCTTCTCAAAGATCTGCCATGATAAATGTTAATGACTTAAAACTTAAAACCTAAAACTTAAAACTGCGGTTTTCCGCCTTAGGATTAAATGAAACATTTTGCAGGGGAAAGAAGAAGAGCCCGTGAACTGGCGGTTCAGGTTCTTTTTCATCTGGAATACAGCGATGATGATCCGTCAGAAGCCTTCCGCCTCATTTGTGAAAATTTCGAAGTGGCGGAATCGATAACGGATTTTTCGTGGCAGCTGATTCGGGGTGTTTGCGACAAGAAAACAACCCTGGATAAGGTCATCAGGCGTTCGTCCAAGCATTGGCGACTGGAAAGAATGACCCGGCTGGATCGAAGCATCCTCCGGCTGGCAACCTATGAGGTCATGTTTTTGGAGGATATTCCACCCAGGGTTTCCCTTGACGAAGCCGTTGAAATCGGGAATAAATTCGGAGGCGAGGATTCCAGCAGGTATATCAACGGCGTACTGGACAACGTTTACAACACCATGGGCGCTGAAATAGATGCGGAAATCGATTTAGGCGCCGAAACGATTTCTATCGAACCGAAAGAATCAGATAATACAGGGAACGGCGACATGAAATATAATCCTCTGGAACTGGAACCCAGATGGCAAGCCCATTGGGAAAAACAAGGCCTTTTCAAGGCGGAAGAAGACCCGTTAAAAGAAAAATATTATCTTCTGGAGATGTTTCCCTACCCGTCGGGGAAAATACATATCGGCCATGTGAGAAATTACACCATCGGCGATGTGGTTGCCAGATACAAGAGGATGTGCGGAAAAAACGTGCTTCATCCCATGGGGTGGGACGCATTCGGCATGCCGGCGGAAAATGCCGCCATCGAAAACAACACCCATCCGGCGCGATGGACCTACGACAATATCGACGCCATGAGAATCCAATTGAAACGGATGGGATTCAGCTATGACTGGGATCGTGAATTGGCCACCTGCGATCCGGAGTATTATCGATGGGAGCAATTGGTTTTTCTCCAAATGTATGAGAAAGGCCTTGCTTATCGTAAGAAAACCCACGTGAACTGGTGTGAAAAATGCCAGACGGTTCTGGCCAACGAGCAGGTTGAAGAGGGTTGCTGCTGGCGGCACCCTGAGCAGGAAGTCAGCATCAAAGAGATGAACAGCTGGTTCCTCAAGATTACCGATTATGCCGATGATATGCTGGCATACTGTGAAAAACTGCCGGGCTGGCCGGATCGGGTCATGAGCATGCAGAAAAACTGGATCGGCAAAAGCCATGGCGCGGCCATCCGGTTTCCCATGGTGGGTGCGGAGGATGCCATTGAAGTTTTCACCACCCGCCAGGATACCCTGTTCGGCGCTACCTTCATGTGTCTGGCGCCCGAACACCCCATGGTGAAGGAAATTATCAAGGGATTGCCCCAGGAAAAAGAGGTGTTTGATTTTGTGGATCGCACGTTAAAGATGGACAGTTTCATGCGAACCGCGGATTTTACGGCCAAAGAAGGCGTCTTTACCGGGAGGCATTGCCTGAATCCGGTGACCCGGGAAGAAATCCCCATCTTCGTGGCCAATTTCGTTCTCTTCGATTATGGCACCGGCGCCATCATGGCGGTCCCCACCCATGATCAGCGGGATTTCGAGTTTGCCCGGAAATACGGTTTAAAGCTTCGGGTGGTCATTAAGCCCGAGGATTCCGATCTTGACGAAACGAAGATGACGGAAGCCTATGTGGATCAGGGGATTCTGGTGAATTCCGGTCCTTTCAACGGACAACGCAACCTTGCGGCCCTGGACAGCATTGCGGATTATCTTGAAAACAAAGGCATCGGCCATAAAACCGTGAATTTTCGCATCAGGGACTGGGGCATTTCACGGCAACGATACTGGGGCGCTCCGATCCCCATGATCCATTGCGAAAAATGCGGCATCGTTCCGGTACCCGAAAAAGACCTGCCCGTCGTACTTCCCCTGGATCTGGAATTGAGGCCCAATGGCGGTTCCCCCCTGCCTTTCGAGCCGTCTTTCTTTGAAACGACCTGCCCAAAATGTAACGGCAATGCCAGGCGTGAAACGGATACCATGGACACCTTTGTGGAGTCCTCATGGTATTTTGATCGCTACGCATGTCCCGATTATAAGGAAGGTCCCCTGGATGCAAAACGGGTTGATTACTGGCTCCCCGTGGACCAGTATATCGGCGGTATTGAGCACGCTATTTTGCATCTGCTTTACTCCCGTTTTTACACACGGGTTCTCAATGATCTGGGGCACATCAGCATAAAAGAACCGTTCACCCATCTTTTAACCCAGGGCATGGTCTGTAAAGCCACTCAGGAATGTCCTGAACACGGTTACCTTTTTCCAAAAGAAGTGGTTGAAGGCCGGTGTTCCCGGTGCGGTGCGGAAGTCATCGACGGGAATATCGTGAAAATGTCCAAATCCAAAAAGAATGTGGTGGATCCCCAGGAATTGATCGACCGTTACGGCGCCGATACGGTTCGGATGTTCTGCCTGTTTGCATCGCCGCCGGATAAGGATCTGGAATGGAGTGAACAAGGGGTTGATGGTTCCTACAGGTTTCTTCAAAGGGTATGGCGACTGGTCTCCGATCACCTGGAAGATCTGAAAAAAGTGACGGCCCATGATGGCGGCCCCGAGCTCACGGAGCCCGTGAAGTCCGTCCATCGAAAGACCCACGAAACCATCAAGAAGGTCACCAGCGACATTGAAAACCGGTTTCATTTCAATACGGCGATTTCAGCGGTCATGGAATTGGTTAATGAAACCAATCAATTCCTGAATGCTGATGGTCAAAAAGATGCCGTCGACTGGTCCGTGGTCCGTAAGGCCATTGAAACCGCCATCCTTTTGCTTTCACCCCTGGTTCCCCATATCACGGATGAACTTTGGCAAATGCTGGGCCATAAAGATTTTTTGCTGAACGTTTCCTGGCCAACCTATCATGAAGCGGCGCTAATAACCGAAAAAAAGCTGATCATTTTACAGGTAAATGGTAAAGTGAGAAATAGAATTGAGGTATCAGCTTCCAGCAGCGACAAGGAACTTGAGGCCCTTGCCCTGGCGGATGAAAAAATCCAGCGTTTTTTAAAGGGGAAATCTATCAAGCGCGTTATCGTGGTTCAGAAAAAACTGGTGAATGTGGTTGTTTAGCGGTTTTAAGTTTTACGTTTTAGGTTTTAAGTGATGGATATCTTGGTCAATTATCGAATTTCAATCAGAAGGATTTTGCCTGTTGCGCTGGTTTGCCTGAGCCTGGTCTCCGGTTGCGGTTATCATCTGCAGGCAACCGGAAAGCCCACGAGAATAACCATCCCCAGCATGGCCATACCGCTCATGGAGAGTCCTTCCTCTTCGCTTGGTTTTGAAGGGGATTTTACCAAGATGGTCTGTCGGGAATTCGTCAGTCATTCCCAGGTGCCGCTGGTTTCAAAGGAATCGGCTGCTGCGGTTTTGATTGGAAAGGTTACGAATATCAAAACCGAACCTCTGAGCTACAGGGTTACGGATAGCACCTTTGACGTCACGAGTTCACGCTGGCTGAAGATCAAGCTTGAAGCAAAACTGGTGGATCGAAAAACCGGAAAAATCATATGGAATGACCCGGATATGGAAGAGAAAGCTTCCTTTTCCGTGGATTCAGATCCCCTTAAAACCCGCTATAACCAGCGGCAAGCCACTAAAAGAATCGCACAGTTGTTGGCTGAAAGGATCTATCTGAAGACCATGGAAAGATTCTGATGCCTGCTGAGTTAACGCCGGAAATTGTTTTAAACCATCTCAAAAGGGGTGGTCTGGGGTCGGTATATCTTTTTTACGGCCCTGATGATTTTCTCCTGGAAAAAGTCTTAAACCAAATCCGAGAAACATTTCTTCCTGAATCAGCCAGAGACTTCAATCTTCACATTTTTGACGGGGATGGCAGCATAAACCCGGGCGACATCCTTGATGCGGCCCGCTCTATGCCGTTTTTATCGTCAAACCGTCTTGTCATCGTCAGGCGTACGGATCGTATCGCATCCGTGAACCTGGAGGCATTCCTTCCATATCTGGAAAAGCCGGTGGATTCTACCTGCCTGATTTTTGTGGCGTTAAAACCCGATTTTAGACTGAAATTTTTCAATTTTAGCAAAAAACTCGGCTACACCGTCAATTTCAAGGAATTGAATGACCGACAAGTGCTGCCCTGGATAAAAGCAACGGCCCGGGAACTGGGATTAAATATCAACATGGAAGCCTGTCGTCACCTCCAGGAAATCGCCGGCAATGGTTCCCGGACGCTTCACATGGAACTTGAAAAGCTTTATCTTCGCCATGGCAGCAAGGAAATCGGGACTGCGGAAATAAAAGAACTCAGTATATTTAGTAGGATGTTCACTATTTTTGAGCTGATGGATGAGATTTCCCACCGCCGAAAAGCCCAATCATTGTCCATCCTGAACCGGTATCTGGAAGAAGAAGGGCGGGATGCGGCCTTTGGGATTATCGGCATGCTGACCCGGCAAATCCGTATTATTTTTCAGGCCAAAGTTTTTACATCCGAGCGTATCCCTCGGGGAGAGCTGGCAAAAAAATTGGGAGTACCCGGCTTTCTGGTCAATAAGATCCTTGACCAGGCGCGAAGCTGGCGAGAAGAGGACCTGGAAAAGGCCTTGGTGTTGCTTTACCAGGCTGACGGGCGCCTGAAGTCGGGATCTCAGGCGCATCTGATTCTTGAAAATTTCGTGTTGTCGTTATAATCCCGCCAATCAGGATTCCGAGGCAGACAGCTTGTTGACCTGAAGTGTTAGCCTGGAGACTCTTCTCGCAGCCTGATTTTTGTGAATAACGCCCTTTGAAGCGGCTTTCTGGATAATGGAAACGGCCTTGATAAGCGTCTCTCCAGCTTGGGTCGGTGTGCTTTCAGTGATAGCGGTTCTGACCTCTTTAACAGCTTTTTTAACCTTGGTTTTGTACCCTTTGTTCTGAATTCTCTGAACTTCGTTTTGTTTCGCCCTCTTCAGGGCAGATTTATGGTTCGCCAAGCTGAGTCTCCTTGAAATGTTTTTTGGGGTAAAGGATGTTGGTTTTTATTTTTTTTACTCACAACAAACTGTTTATTTTGAACTAAAAATAATAGCAAATTTATTATATATGTCAAGGTTTTTTTGCATTCAGGGTTTTTGATGTCAGCTCAATCGCATAAATTGCAGACAAAAACACTCAGCGGCACAGCCGGCGTCATTGGGCTCTTTACGCTCATGAGCCGAATCCTGGGGCTTGTTCGCGATATGGTGCTTGCCTCTTTTTTTGGGTCGGGTATGGCGGCCGATGCTTTCTTTGTGGCCCTTCGCATTCCAAATCTGTTGAGGCGTCTTTTTGCGGAAGGATCCCTGACCATTGCGTTCATTCCTGTTTTTACGGAATACTTAACGTTAAAAAGCAAGGCGGATGCTTTTGAACTGGCCAGAATTGTGTTCACGGTTCTTTCCCTGATCCTGGTGGTTGTCACGATCTTAGGGATCCTGTTTGCGCCGTGGATTGTAAAAATTCAGGCCTTTGGTTTTGGAAGTTCCGGCATCAAGTATGATTTGACGGTTCTACTCACCCAAATTACGTTCCCCTACATTTTTTTTATCGGCATTGTGGCTTTTTTTATGGGGGTACTCAATTCTCTGAGGCATTTTGCAGCCCCCGCCGCCGCGCCCATTTTTTTGAATGTGGGCATTATCGGCGCTGCCTGTTTTATTTCTCCCCACTGTGTTGAACCCATTGTCGGGGTAGCAATGGGGGTTATCCTGGGAGGCGCTCTGCAGGCGGCATTGCAGCTGCCATGGATTTTTGGCGCGGGTTTGAGGCTTTTTCCAAAATGGAAACCGCTTCATCCGGCGGTAAGACGAATAGGGCGGTTAATGCTCCCGGCTGTTTTTGGGTCGGCCGTGTATCAGCTCAACCAGTTTGTGGGAACCCTCCTGGCCTCATTTCTTCCGGAAGGGAGTATTTCCTGGCTCTATTACGCGGACCGGCTGGTTCAGTTCCCTTTGGGCATTTTTGCCATTGCCATCGCCACGGCCGCCCTGCCATCTCTTGCCGCCGATGCGGCCTTGAAAAACCATCCTCAGTTTCAGGGAACGCTGAACCACGCCTTATGTCTTGTGTTTTTCATTACGCTGCCGTCTACGGTCGGTCTGCTCATATTGGGAAGGCCCATTGTCGAGCTGCTGTTTCAACGGGGCGCCTTTGGCGCTGAATCTTCGGCCATGACAACGGATGCCCTGGCTTGTTACACCGCGGGCCTCTGGGCCTTTTCCGGCATGCGGGTGTTACTCTCCGCATTTTACGCCCTCCAGGATACGAAAACACCGGTCAAGGTCGCCTTTATTGCGCTGGGCGTGAACGTGATTTCGAGTCTGCTGCTCATGGGTCCCTTGAAACATGCGGGACTTGCATTGGCGTTATCGATAGCATCGACCGTTCAATTTGTGTGTTTGGTCGTTTTTCTCAGAAAAAAGAAATTTCTAAATAATCTTGCACCCGTTTTAAAGTCCTTCTTAAAATCGGTTTCAGCCAGCCTGGTGATGGGGCTGATTCTTTTTTATTGCCGCGCCCAATGGTTTTACACAACTGCCGCGAGCGGCCTTTCAGAAAAAATTACAAGCCTTTCAGCCCTTGTGATCATTGGAATTGTGGTGTATTTTTTGGTTGCCCGTGTTTTGGGATGCCGGGAAATTTCAGCGGTTGCCGCCATGTTTGGCCGTGGGCGTCATAAATGATCAGGAACTCTGTTCCCGGTGTAAGCAAATCGCCAGATGTGTAACTGTTTTGCTTGACGCTCTCTCAAAAATAATAGAAAATCCAGGACCATCATCGTTTTTCCAGAAGGGGCCATGTCCGATACCGCCGGAAATATAACCACCTACAGACTTGCGGGCTATGCCGCCCTCATTGAGGATTACAACCTGGATGTTATCCCGAACCGGCACAGATCCCTGGTGACGGCCAGCGGGATTCACCGTGTCGAATCGAGAGCGGGTGTCGTTATAGAGATTTACCCGCCCAGATACTGGCCCGGGGACAAAACCGGCCATCATCTTGAATTTGCATTCAAATACGATGCTACAAACCTCGCGATACTGGCCACTTTGTTTCAAAACATTCCGGAAGAGGATATCCTTGATTATGTTCGGTCCAAGCCGACCGGAAAGTATGCCAGGCGAGTCTGGTATCTGTACGAATTCCTTACAGGGAAGAAATTGCCACTGAGCGACCTGAAGCGCGGCAACTACATCAATCTGCTCGAAGCAGATGAATACTACACGGTTGCACCGGCCCGCCAGGTTCGACGGCAGAGGATAAACGATAATTTGTTGGGCAATCGCCGGTTCTGCCCCATGGTCAGGCGCAGTTATACTTTGTGGGAGTTCGAAAGGAACGATCTGTCCGGCCGATGAAGCCAGGTGATCTCGGGATACTCCCCCCAATTACTAAGACGGGCACTTGGCTATCTCTACACAAAGGAGACAAAATCCTCTTTTGAAATCGAACATGCCAAGCCCACGCCGCAGCGGACCGAGCGCTTTGTGGCACTGCTTCAATCGGCTGAGCGTGAAGACTTCTGCGAGAAACCGAAACTGATTGAGGTTCAAAACCGGATCGCGGACCCTCGGTTTCAGGATCCCGATTACCGTGTAACACAGAACTATGTCGGCGAAACGGTTGCATGGCAAAACGAAAGAATTCATTTTGTTTGTCCGAAGCCTGAAGATTTCCCAGACCTGATGGACGGTCTGATTGTCGGCCATCAGCGGATGGATACAGGCGATGTGTCCCCGGTTATCCATGCCGCTGCCATCGCCTATGGATTTGTTTTTTTTGCACCCTTTTGAAGACGGCAACGGCCGAATCCACCGATTCCTGGTCCATAAATTCTTGCACGAAGAGGCTTTACACCTGAAGGCATTATTATGTTTCCGATTTCAGCGACCATGCTGAAAAACCCTGTAGACTATGATGGTTCCCTGGAGGCCTTTTCAAGGCCACTCATGCCGATGGTTGAATTCTCGCTGGATGAAGAAGGCCGTATGAAAGTCCATAACGATACGGCCTACTGGTACTGCTATATGGATGTGACGGCCCAGGCAGAGGTCCTCTTCAACTTCATTGACAAATAGTTAACAAGAATACATCATTATCCAAATTTCTATCGCCATTAGTTATATGAAATAAGGTCTCACCCTCGCCCCCATCTTCAAGCCCCATAGATACAGCACGACCGCCAGTGTGAAATGTAATCATTGCATCATTGCTCCCACTCGGCCGAGCATCAACAAAAACAATCGGATTATTTATTTCGTCTTTAATATGCATCATTGTTTCCGGACTCGTCGTGCCGATGCCTACGTTGCCGCTGTTATAGTAAATATTGCTGCCTGATTGCGACCAGAATGATGAAGCTCCTCCAGAGGCTGCGGTCGTTTGTGTTGTCCCATCGGGAAATTTAATGCCAGTGCTTGTGACAGTAGTCGAATCTGCTAATGCTGACGTCAAAACGATAAAACTCATAGATGCAAACATCGCCATCATAAAACAAAAAAGTTTGATTCTTATTTGCATTTTATTTTCTCCTCAAAAATATTCGTTTAGATTGTCGCCGAAATAGCCCCAAACCGCTTTTCTATTCAGCTCCCCGATTTTGCATTTCGTTTCAACTCCTTACTGATTTTTGGGGAGGCATAACATTGAGTTAAGCTGTAATTTTTCGGCCCAAAAATTGCTGCCCTCCCAACGTAAAAAACGGCGACAAAATCTCAAATGCAATTTTTGGGACGAAAAATATCAGACTTGAACCATTGGTTGAACATGGTTGTCGTTTTGGCACACTACTTGCTGTTAGAGATTGCTTTCCGCTGTTTTTTTTGGATTTAGCAACATAATGCCAATAACCGCAACAACTTAACTGGTTTGTTAGCACTAAACTTTTTACCGCTTTGGCGTTTGCGAAGCTTCGTTCAACGGCTGGTTGGACAGACCCGCGAGTCACACGCACATAGGTTAATGGGAGCAGGATCGCCGCTATGGAGATTAAACGATCTTTGCAGCTACCGCATGACTTCTTTTTGACCCATCATTCCGGTCTAAGCCAGTTAAAAATGATAAAATTTCTTTTTTTGATCGCATGGTCCCGCTAAAAATGCCAAAATATCGTGTTATTAGGCAGTTTACCAAACACCTCGACATCAAAAACCTTTCACTCGACTAAAGACCTTTCGACTCACGGTGAATTTGTTCTAACGCTAATCCATTGATTTGTTTGAATTGATGTGTCCTTCATAAGGTTTTGATATCAAAGGTTTACAAATAGAACAAATTTGCCCTGCCTTTCGACTGCGCATGCTTAATCTATGCTGCTTGGGCATGTATCATGTCATGGACTTTATTGAACCTCGGAAGCTCTCTTAACTTTTTGACCGGCGTCAATATTTCCAGAGTTATGAGGCACTTCCCACAAACAGGGCAACGGTCCGGTTGCTCATCGCTTCGCTGTTGCCACAAGGTCTGCCAATCCAGAAATTCCGTATCTTCAAGAGGCGGTTGACCCAGTATTTCCCGGCAGAGTGCCAGTTCTTCTTTTGAGCTGTGATGATAGAGTTCGTATGAACGCACCATCACGGTATTTGCTAGGGGGACGTGTTGCAGATAGCGGCTGATAAAGGTTTGAATCGGCAGGGAGATGAGTTTTACCTTCTCACGACCGTAATTGAAGGTCACGTTCCCGTTTTCAATGCTGTAGATGCGTTTGTTTGAAATTGCTCCGCCTCTCAAGTAACGCGCCAGGTAAATCAACACGCCTTCACCGTATGAATAGGTCTCTTTGAGCTTGACGTTCCATTTTTTGCGGCGGCCCAGTTTATTGAAGAGGTTCCGGGCCTGCTGAGGCCCCATGCCCTCGGGCAGAACCAGTTCGTTCCGATCCAGGGCTTTTCTCAAATAGTAGAGGTACTTGCCTCGAAATACCGCCCGGACGATGCCAAAGGGCAAAAGGAATTTTTTTGATGAAGCGATCCACTCGCCGGCGATCAGCCCACCGGCCGTTACCAGACAATGCAGATGCGGATGAAAGTCCAGTTTTCGGCTCCAGGTATGCAGTGAGGCGATGATGCCGACTTTGCCCCCCAAATGCTTCGGATCTCCAAGGAGTTCGGAAAGGGTTTCAGTGGCGCTTTTGAACAGCAGATTGCCCATAAGCTTGCGGTTCAACCGCCATAAGTCGTGCAATTCATCGGAGATGGTGAAAATAACATGGAAATGTTCGGTGTTTAAGATGCGAGCCTTTTGTTTTGCCAGCCAACGTTTCACCTGGGTAAAAGCGCAGAGGGGGCACATGCGATGTTTACACGAGTTGTACCAGTGCCTTTTGAAGTGACCGTCCGGGCACGCCTGCACGTGACCCCCCAGAGCAGATGTGCGGCAACTCATCAGACGGTGTGCCGCTTCACGAATATGTTCCGGAAGAAGATGGGTCTGATCATAGAGGGCATAGCCTATAAGAAAGATGCTCTGAATCGTCGCTTCCACTGAAACCTCCTTTATTTACTGGGAGTTACGACGTTAGTTCCCCCGCTGTCCAGCGGGTCTGATCGGGTAGGTCAGGGACCTCTCAGTCCCATTCCCCCCTCAGAACCACGCATGAGACTTTCACCTCACGTGGCTCAAGCCCCCGAAAAGGTTTCCCTGGTTGGGATTCCCGCGGATTTGCATCTACTTCACGTTACAAGCCGGCTGTCAGAGTAGCCAAAGGCGCGCGGGGCGCACCAGCCTCAAGGGCCGTCATTCGCCCGTTTCACTGGCTGCTTTCCCCGCTTTCATCTGATTCCTCCGGTGTTCACGTGATCGGGCACCACGCTGAACGTTTGCCTCCTTACGGAGCCGGGAATGTTTCACCCGGTATCCGGACCATTACAGCCCGGCATTCGCTTTTTTCAGCCTCCTACTCCGGCCCGCCAACAGCATGCCTTACGGTTAGCCTGCCCCCAAAAGGGGCGGCGGGACCGGGTTTCCACGTTCCACATAGTTGATCCAATGGATGACTTAGGTGCGCCCTCTACGCCGGTGGTACAACAGTTCCGTGCAGGCAGTTAGCAGACCTGCAACCTGACCACATCCGCTGACACTGGGCAGCGGCATAAGACCTGTTAATCCTCGTAGGCCCTTCGCTTGTGATCGACGCTTAAAGACATTCAGATACCTTCACCATATCATCTGACCCTGGCCCTTAACCGGGGAGGATTCCCGGAGGGGTTCTCCTGTCGCCATTCAAACCCAATTCGGTACGTTGTCCGCAGGGCTTCACACCCCGTCATCAGCGCAACGGCAGCATGCCTGCGTAGGGTCCGGTAGGGACATACCGGGTAATACATGTAACTACATGAATACACTTAAACTATGCGACTCCGTGTCGCAAGCCAACGGTAAGCTCACCAGCGCCTCTGCCAGCCCTCGCCGGAACCGCCGGACTATCAGGCGTCTGGTGGAGCGTTTGGTTGTGTGCCGGGCACGGCACGTGTTCTTAAGGGTGCGCGTAATATATCATGCTTCCGATATGTTACGCAAGTCCCAGACCCAGCCAGGTAGTGGCGAAGGGTGTAGCGGTATCACAACCGGGTATTCGGTAACGGTGCCTGGGAAGGCAGTGACCTTGCTTCGGCAGGGTACCGCGAACGCACGGGGCGACGAACAGAAATCGAG
This sequence comes from Desulfatiglandales bacterium, assembly GCA_963662465.1. Taxonomy (GTDB): domain Bacteria; phylum Desulfobacterota; class DSM-4660; order Desulfatiglandales; family Desulfatiglandaceae; genus NaphS2. The sequence continues at coordinate 3,352,973 of OY759599.1, read as the reverse complement.
TGAGGCGGGTCTGGTGGGACGAGTCCGCAACACAGAACAAAGTCCTCTAACTACTATAGGCCAGGCACGTTGTCGGCGCTCGTGTGCGGAAAGACACGTGTTTACCCCGGGAGGCCCGTTGCGTCTCGTAGGGAACTGCAACTGAAATCTACCGGAATATAAGGGAAAACCGGTAAAACAAAACCCTGGCGTCAGGAACATTTCGAGTCATAGCCCTGACGAGCCCGGCCTATTGGTCGGGAAACACAAACAAATGGACTCGACAGATTGCGGAAACTACGAGTGAGCGAACCGAAAGGGGAGCCCACCGCGTAACGGGAGTCAGCAGAGGGCATATTAAGCCGGAGAAACGAGCCCTGAATAAAGGGAGGCCTCACTCCGGTGAAGGCCCGAACGGTGCCACCTGCCGAATGGCAGGGGTAAATGGTTGTGGTTGTCAAAGAACGTGTACTTATTGGTCTAATGCAGCAGTAGCTGAAAGGTCGATAACGTCGCATTCTGGAAAACCCGGTAGGGCGGAACCTGTTTTATCCTTGCCTGCTCTGACCAGCCGAATCGCCGTATACGGACCCGTATGTACGGTGGTGGGAGGGGGGAGCTGTGAGGCTCCTCCCTATCCCTATAACCGCTATAGGGTAAGTTTGGATGCTTATTTTCAATAGCATGTGGTTTTTTGTCATATCTTATGCGTTTACCAGTATTCCCTCGCGTCGTGCTGCTTCGATGATTGTACTTTCGTCGTCCGTTTCCCACCGGTGAAGACCTACGGGGACGGGTTCTATCCGGTTGTCTGTGCGGGCTGCGGTCCGCCAAAGCATATTGATATCTTCTCGGTTGTAAGATTCATCATATCGAGGTGACACTACTAACAAATCTATGTCACTCCATTTGTTTGTGTCTTTGCGAGCGTGTGAACCGAACAAAATGCCGAATTTGATTGGGACGCCAAGCCGTTGAAGTTCGTTCAGATATTTCCTGATTGATTTTATAATTGATTCTTGAGCCATTCGAATATCCCTCCTGATTTTAGCAGTAGCGTGTCCGCTTCCTCGCGGGACGGAACAGGTCCCCACATTTCGGGATAACGTCCCTCAATGTTGAACGGATTCATTTCTGCAAGAAAATCCGAATCTTCCTGTTTGAAGACAATTCCAGTCAATTCTGAAAGTCTTGCAAGATTGTGTAGTCTTGGAGCGATATCCCTACTGTTGCGGCAAACATGGGCTTTGAGAATTTTCTCAAGTGTTAGATGAAGAAAGAAAAGTCCGTGACGGGTTTTGCCGGACCTGATAAGCTGATCTGCCACTTGAAAATCTTCTTCTGCGCCGCTTTTCCAATACAAAATATGTTTGTCAATATTTACCATCTATTTTCGGCCCTCGGATATGGATCTTTATACACTTCACTGTGTACTTATTTGGTCGCCACTGCGATCCAGTTGTAGCCAATATTCTGGGTCGAGTAGCCGGGGATGTCACCATCCCCCAGCCCTCTAAGAACCGTGCGTGCGCCGTTAAACGCACACGGCTCAAGCATTCCAAAGGCAAGCCCTTTCGGGGCTACCCGGTTGTGACGTTTTATGCTCTTTACGCCTGTCTGCCTTCTGCTGACTGCGTTGGGCATATCGTTTCCTGAAATATTGTTCATATTTCGGATCGAAGGGGTTCGCATCCCCTCGAATTTTGACATGGCGTTTTATCTTGACGTCGTAAGCCTTCTCAAGTTCAATTCTGGCGGATTTCGCATAGCCGTCCTTGATCACCGCTGAAAAGGACCACGGGCGAGATCCTTTTGACCAGTATTTATCCACCAGCCAACTCTTACTCTTGCCCGAATGTTTCCTCCTCATCCATTGCCAAATATAGCTGTAGATACGGTGATCTACAAGCCCGAAAGTTCTACCGGAAACCACATGCCTGTGGTAATTGGCCCACCCCCTGATTTTGGGATTGAGTACTTTAATCAGAATGTCGGCTCTTGATGCCGCATGCTTTCGGATTGTTTTCCGGATATTGCCTAAAAAGGCTTTCACGTTTTTGCGAGAGGGCTTTATCAAAAGTTTTCCTCCGTATTTGCGTGAACTTTGTCCGAGAAAATCAAATCCTTCTTCTATCCTTGTGATCAACGTCTTTTCCGCTGAAAGCGAAAGACCTCTTCGCTCCATAAATGCTTCAATTTCCAGCTTGATCTCATTTAGCATCTCTCTGGAATTCCCGGTGATGATAAAATCATCAGCGTAGCGGATTACGTTTATCTTGGACCGTATATTTCCCTGAATTCTTATCGGGGCGGTGCTTTTGGCTGCCGCTTCCAGACCATCCAGGACCATATTAGCCAATGTTGGAGAGATAATCCCGCCTTATGCAAAGTTAACGATTATGCAAAGTAAATCAGTTAAGGTGCAATATTTCAAGCATATGCACTGAATTTACTTTGCATAATATCACGACTACTTCAGACTTGAAAGCCAAGTAAATGATGCAGCATTCTTCGTTTGTTTTGGATAAAAATAGCTCCTTTGTTTTGTCTAATGATTTTTTGAACTTTTTCTCATTCACCATAAGTGGAGATTATGCTAAGCAAATCAACAAGAATCTCTTGAATTATTATGGCTTTTACGGTTTACTTTGCATAATTACTTTCTTTGCATAAGGCGGGTTATGCAAAGCTTTGCATAACCCGCCTTGCGGGGTTCCTCTGTATGTCGGATAGAGCTTGCCTCCTTCTACATACCCGGCTTTCAGCCATTTCTGAAGCGTCCGTTTATCCATCGGGATATTTTCGAGCATCCATTGATGGCTGATTTCATCAAAACAGGCCTTTATATCTCCCTCCAGAATCCATACGGGTGAGTAGCGCTTGGCCAGAGAAATAAAACACTGACCGATGGCATCCGCACATCCCCGATAGGGTCTGAACCCGTAAGAGTTCGGATCGGCGGTGGTTTCCGCTACCGGATCAAGCGCCAATTTGTACAATGCCTGCATGGCTCTGTCCTTCATTGTGGGAATGCCCAATGGGCGTTTCTTGCCGTTTTTCTTGGGTATGTAAATTCGGCGCAGCGGTTTGGGTCGGTAGGCTCTTCGGCGCAGGTCGTTTACCGTTTGCATTTTGTCAATGTGGGTGGACCATATGACTTTATCCACTCCCGGTGTGCGTTTACCCCGGTTGGAAGTAACGCGCTTGATAGCCAACAACTTGGCATAAAACGAATGAGTCAAAAGCCACTGTATCACCTTGACTTTTCCCCATCGCTTTTCCTTCACAGCCTTTGCGATACGCACCTGCAGTCTTCTAACATGCTCCCCGGCGGTTTTCCAGTTTATGGATTTCCACCAGTTTGTTCCGTCCAAAGGTGCACCAGTCGCCAGAACGGCCACCGTCATTCGCCCGTTTCACTGGCTGCTTTCCCCTGTTTGAAGATTCTACAGATTATCTCGCAATGGAACACCGGTCAGAAGTCTGCTCTCTTTCGAGCCGGATCATGTCGGTGATTACCATCAATCCGTATCCCCATCATTACAACGGAGCATTCGCTTTTTCTGACATCCTCTACCCGCAACCCCATGGGCTCACCTTGCGGTTCGCTTTCCCCGTGGGGAGGATTACGGGCTTACCATGTTCCGCGTAAGTACCCGAGCAGGTTAGGTTCCGCCCCTACGCCGGTGGCACGACATCTGCGACGGAGGAGTTCGCAGCCTCCGTTCCTGGCCACGTACCTTTTGGTCCAAGCCTTTCAGCATCTTAGGCTTGTTCTCGTGACGACGCTGCAGCGATTCACATGTGTTAACCGTACTGCTCAATTCTAGCTCCCTCACCGCATGATGCTTGCAGAGTTGAGGTCCCCTCACGGTTCCCTCTTCCGGAAAATTCCGCGGGCTTCATTGTCCCGAGAGCTTCACACCCCCGGATTACTCCGGACGCATGTCCCGGTAGAATACCTGTTGCAGAAAACAGGGTTTTGTTGTATGGTTTATATCAATATATAAAACAGCTACTTACGCGACATCACGTCGCACGCGAACGACAAGTTCAGCGGCCCCTCCACCGGTCCCCGCTAGAACCGACAGACTTTCAGGGGTCCGCTGGAGCGTTTGGTTGGCGCTCATAGATTTTCTTAACCCCACGGAATTATATGACAAAAAAGCTTGGACCTAGCTATAAGCATATCACTTATTTTTTTCACATTCGATGGCTATTGGCACATTCAGCGGAATATGATAGAAATAAATGGACATTGCACAACTCGCCTTTAAAAAATGATCTTCTTCCTTATTCGTTATCCCCGTTATCGGCGAATGAGCGCTGAACAGTTTCTTTCCCCTTCAAAAATGCTAATGACGGGTTGCGATTAACGCCATATTGAGCAACGACCAGTGCTCGCGCATCTTGGAATAAAAAGATCAATTTCAATTTCGAATCACGCTTATCTGCCAACTACGCCAGCGCTCTGACTGTCTGCTGTAGTTACTGTTAGCAAGGAAGTGGCTGAAAGCAGTCATGCCGCCTTTCTGTCAGGTCGAGTCCTATCACCAATTCCCAATAAAAGGCCTTTAACAGAAATGTCCTCGTCGAGTTCCTCCCAATGCAGGCCACTACCTCCGCCGCTGATGATGTAATCATCTCTTTGAGCTTCAGTTGCATTGAGGAGTCGTGGGAAGTAAGCAATAGGAACACCGAGCTGACGTCCATCGGTGAGTGCTACCCACATGTTGTCCGAGTCAAAAGTCACTTTTTTGGCACGTGGTTTAAATGCTAAAGTGTTCATCCCAATACCTTTCAATGAGTTTCCTGTTTTTTTCAGCCACTCGCATGAGTTCGCGGAGTTCAGAAGAGTTCATATTGTATGATTCCGCAAGGCTGATCTGAGGTGACATCCAGAACTTTGCTGTAGCCTCACCACGTCGCACATGTATGTGAATCGGTTCAGGTGGATCTCCTTCATTTGAGAAAAAGAAAAAACGATATCCCTTGTACCTGAAGACTACTGGCATAGCTAAGCATTCTCCTTTACAGGCTGATTTTCAAGTGGCTAACGCGCTGAAGCGAAGTCCGAGATACGAGGCCTCTTATTGATGTTTCCAATTACCGGCAAATACACGCTTAACATCTTCCTTCTCCTTTGCAGAAGCTCATCAAGTCGAGTAGCCAGGGGATGTTGCCATCCCCCAGCCCTCTAAGAACCGTGCGTGCGCCGTTAAACGCACACGGCTCAAGCATTCCAAAGGCAAGCCCTTTCGGGGCTACCCGGTTGTGACGTTTTATGCTCTTTACGCCTGTCTGCCTTCTGCTGACTGCGTTGGGCATATCGTTTCCTGAAATATTGTTCATATTTCGGATCGAAGGGGTTCGCATCCCCTCGAATTTTGACATGGCGTTTTATCTTGACGTCGTAAGCCTTCTCAAGTTCAATTCTGGCGGATTTCGCATAGCCGTCCTTGATCACCGCTGAAAAGGACCACGGGCGAGATCCTTTTGACCAGTATTTATCCACCAGCCAACTCTTACTCTTGCCCGAATGTTTCCTCCTCATCCATTGCCAAATATAGCTGTAGATACGGTGATCTACAAGCCCGAAAGTTCTACCGGAAACCACATGCCTGTGGTAATTGGCCCACCCCCTGATTTTGGGATTGAGTACTTTAATCAGAATGTCGGCTCTTGATGCCGCATGCTTTCGGATTGTTTTCCGGATATTGCCTAAAAAGGCTTTCACGTTTTTGCGAGAGGGCTTTATCAAAAGTTTTCCTCCGTATTTGCGTGAACTTTGTCCGAGAAAATCAAATCCTTCTTCTATCCTTGTGATCAACGTCTTTTCCGCTGAAAGCGAAAGACCTCTTCGCTCCATAAATGCTTCAATTTCCAGCTTGATCTCATTTAGCATCTCTCTGGAATTCCCGGTGATGATAAAATCATCAGCGTAGCGGATTACGTTTATTTTGGATCGTATATTTCCCTGAATTCTTATCGGGGCGGTGCTTTTGGCTGCCGCTTCCAGACCATCCAGGACCATATTAGCCAATGTTGGAGAGATAATCCCGCCTTATGCAAAGTTAACGATTATGCAAAGTAAATCAGTTAAGGTGCAATATTTCAAGCATATGCACTGAATTTACTTTGCATAATATCACGACTACTTCAGACTTGAAAGCCAAGTAAATGATGCAGCATTCTTCGTTTGTTTTGGATAAAAATAGCTCCTTTGTTTTGTCTAATGATTTTTTGAACTTTTTCTCATTCACCATAAGTGGAGATTATGCTAAGCAAATCAACAAGAATCTCTTGAATTATTATGGCTTTTACGGTTTACTTTGCATAATTACTTTCTTTGCATAAGGCGGGTTATGCAAAGCTTTGCATAACCCGCTTTGCGGGGTTCCTCTGTATGTCGGATAGAGCTTGCCTCCTTCTACATACCCGGCTTTCAGCCATTTCTGAAGCGTCCGTTTATCCATCGGGATATTTTCGAGCATCCATTGATGGCTGATTTCATCAAAACAGGCCTTTATATCTCCCTCCAGAATCGATACGGGTGAGTAGCGCTTGGCCAGAGAAATAAAACACTGACCGATGGCATCCGCACATCCCCGATAGGGTCTGAACCCGTAAGAGTTCGGATCGGCGGTGGTTTCCGCCACCGGATCAAGCGCCAATTTGTACAATGCCTGCATGGCTCTGTCCTTCATTGTGGGAATGCCCAATGGGCGTTTCTTGCCGTTTTTCTTGGGTATGTAAATTCGGCGCAGCGGTTTGGGTCGGTAGGCTCTTCGGCGCAGGTCGTTTACCGCTTGCATTTTGTCAATGTGGGTGGACCATATGACTTTATCCACTCCCGGTGTGCGTTTACCCCGGTTGGAAGTAACGCGCTTGATAGCCAACAACTTGGCATAAAACGAATGAGTCAAAAGCCACTGTATCACCTTGACTTTTCCCCATCGCTTTTCCTTCACAGCCTTTGCGATACGCACCTGCAGTCTTCTAACATGCTCCCCGGCGGTTTTCCAGTTTATGGATTTCCACCAGTTTGTTCCGTCCAAAGGTGCACCAGTCGCCAAAACGGCCACCGTCATTCGCCCGTTTCACTGGCTGCTTTCCCCTGTTTGAAGATTCTACAGATTATCTCGCAATGGAACACCGGTCAGAAGTCTGCTCTCTTTCGAGCCGGATCATGTCGGTGATTACCATCAATCCGTATCCCCATCATTACAACGAGGCATTCGCTTTTTCTGACATCCTTTACCCGCAACCCCATGGGCTCACCTTGCGGTTCGCTTTCCCCGTGGGGAGGGTTACGGGCTTACCATGTTCCGCGTAAGTACCCGAGCAGGTTAGGTTCCGCCCCTACGCCGGTGGCACGACATCTGCGACGGAGGAGTTCGCAGCCTCCGTTCCTGGCCACGTACCTTTTGGTCCAAGCCTTTCAGCATCTTAGGCTTGTTCTCGTGACGACGCTGCAGCGATTCACATGTGTTAACCGTACTGCTCAATTCTAGCTCCCTCACCGCATGATGCTTGCAGAGTTGAGGTCCCCTCACGGTTCCCTCTTCCGGAAAATTCCGCGGGCTTCATTGTCCCGAGAGCTTCACACCCCCGGATTACTCCGGACGCATGTCCCGGTAGAATGCCTGTTGCAGAAAACAGGGTTTTGTTATATGGTTTATATCAATATATAAAACAGCTACTTACGCGACATCACGTCGCATGCCAACGACAAGCTCACCAGCGCCTCCTCCTTCGGCCCCTGCCAGGACCGCAGGACTGTCAGGCGTCTGGTGGAGCGTTTGGTTGTGTGCCGGGCACGGCACGTGTTCTTAAGGGTGCGCGCAATGTACCATGCTTCCGATATTTTACGCAAGTCCCAGACCCAGCCAGGTAGTGGCGAAGGGTGTAGCGGTATCACAACCGGGTACCCGGTAACGGGCCTGGAGAGGCAGTGGCCTTGCTGCGGCAGGGCACCGCAAACGCACGGGGCGACGAACAGAAATCGAGTGAGGCGGGTCTGGTGGGACGAGTCCGCAACACAGAACAAAGTCCTCTAACTACTATAGGCCAGGCACGTTGTCGGCGCTCGTGTGCGGAAAGACACGTGTTTACCCCGGGAGGCCCGTTGCGTCTCGTAGGGAACTGCAACTGAAATCTACCGGAATATAAGGGAAAACCGGTAAAACAAAACCCTGGCGTCAGGAACATTTCGAGTCATAGCCCTGACGAGCCCGGCCTATTGGTCGGGAAACACGCATAAGTCTAAATGTTGTGGGGTTTACTCTAACATATTGAAATTATTTCATCTGTTAAACGGTTCAGAATCAATATCCTAATCAAAGCGCATTTCGTGAGGCCAAACATTTTTTCCTGAATTCGCCTTAGCGGAAAAAAGTTAGGGACTTTTTTTGATAAGTGTGCATAATCATAGTGCAACAGTCTATGTTAAATTAGAGAGGTTGCACATGATTAATAATATTAAGAGAGCTTTGACAATGTTGGACAAAGCTCAAAACAGACTTGCAAGACAATGTTATTACGATCCAAAACAGTATCCTGAGATTTTCTTTGAAATTGAGAAATGCATTAATGCCATCAGATCATGGATCAATGAAAGGGAGATGTTTCAATCATTGCAATATTTTTATGTAACATTGTCTGCTCTTATTGATGAACTTGGTAGGTTAATAAGTCAATTATGGGATATTTGTAAGCCAATAAAAGGGAAAAAAAGCATTCCAAAAACACAACGGGATCGACAGAAAATTAGAATCTTTTATTCAATTCGTTCAATGATAAGTAATATTACTAAAAAATTGAATAATGTAAAAAGTCGTGATAGTACAATCAGTATTGCATTTGAGATAGGGATGTTAAAATCTTTTGATAAATCCATAATCGAAAATGTAAAAAAGAAAATGGAAGACCTTGTTTCTAAACGAGGAAATCAAACATATATCTTTCCTTATAATAACACCGAAAGCTATCATGCTCTCGTAAAAGATAGTAAGAAGTTTCGCATTGAAGTATTAGATAAACTCGATAAATATGATCACCACACAGGCCATAATTCAACATGTTCTGGACCTAAAGAATATATTTTATCTGGTTTCCGCGGGAATCCTCGAAAAACAATAATGAATGGAGGAGAACAACAGACATTCCCAATCCGCATGATACAATGCCGGAAGTGCAAACAAAAGTTCTCTCTTGTTCCCAGCTTTCTCCCAAGGGAAAAGAATTTTGGTATAGAGATTATTGGGCACGTATTTCGGAATATGTACCGTTTTAATGCGAGCATTCAAGGAGCCATCGAAAGCCTTAAAATTATTGGCAAAAAAAGTGTCAAAAGCAAACAGACCATCTTGAACTGGAATCGATGGGCAGGAACACTTCATCCTGCAACAATACTAACAAGAGCAGGAGTGAAAGGCTCAGGATATCTACAGGAAGATGAGGGCTTTGAAAAAGAACCAAATTTAAGAACTTATTCTGTAGTTATGGTCGATCCTGAAAATTTATTAGTATGGCACTCCGATTATGTTGATCATGTTGATGAAGAAAACCTGTGCGGTTCATTTGAGGATTTTTTGCAAAAAATCGACTTCAAAATCCTTGGTGTAACAAAAGATAAGTGGAAAGCCTCAACCAATGCTATCAAGACCGTATTCCATAACATTTGGGTCGGATATTGCCATCGTCATTGTTTGAAAAACTTCTACGATGCACTATCAAAATATCAAAAAGAATCAAAATGTACCGACCAAGAAGTGGACAAGCTTTATAAAAAATTTAAGAAAGTTTTGAAAACATCCACATCTAAAGTTAACTTGGAAGTAAAGATTAAGGCATTAGATGACGATGCATTTTCTCATCCATTACTAAAAAAGAGGGTAGTAGAATTAAAAGAAAATGCCACTCATTATACCTCTCATAAAAATAGAAATGGGATAAAACAAACAACCTCCATTGTTGACAATTATTTAAAAGGAATCAAACGTAAACTAAAACAAATTGAGAGTTTTCGAGATAAGAAATGGGCAAGTCTTTTCTTTCGAGCACATGCGACTATCAGGAATTTTGTCCCATTTTTACCTGGCGCAAAAAATGCTCATAAAAGTCCCTTTGAATTAGCCAACGGCCAAACATTTGACTTACCTTGGATTCAAGTTATGAAGGTTCATAATGCATTCTTGTTTACCGAAAACGCCTTTTAATTTTGATGGGTTATACAACCCCACAACATTTAGACTTATGCGGGGAAACACAAACAAATGGACTCGACAGATTGCGGAAACTACGAGTGAGCGAACCGAAAGGGGAGCCCACCGCGTAACGGGAGTCAGCAGAGGGCATATTAAGCCGGAGAAACGAGCCCTGAATAAAGGGAGGCCTCACTCCGGTGAAGGCCCGAACGGTGCCACCTGCCGAATGGCAGGGGTAAATGGTTGTGGTTGTCAAAGAACGTGTACTTATTGGTCTAATGCAGCAGTAGCTGAAAGGTCGATAACGTCGCATTCTGGAAAACCCGGTAGGGCGGAACCTGTTTTATCCTTGCCTGCTCTGACCAGCCGAATCGCCGTATACGGACCCGTATGTACGGTGGTGTGGGAGGGGGGAGCTGTGAGGCTCCTCCCTATCCCCATAACCGATCTCGAAGTTTTTAACTACACGGGATCACGGAGTAATTAGGCCTCACTTTCATAAAACATGACGACTTATTCCTTTGTACATTCGAATCCCTACGCATACAGACGTAACAAAGGCATAGAACCGGATAATCCACGCCAAAGCTACCCCAGTGCGAAAACCTGAACTTAGCATTGGCGCACCTGATCGGCCAAATTAGCAAGCCCGGCCTTTCTCTAAGCAAGCATCTCCAGCGATTTCCTTACAGCAGCAGGTACACGGATTGGAACGAACCTCTCTGACGAGTAGAGGTAATCTTCTCCGCTTTCATCAATGACTCTAATGTCGCCATCTGCCGCTGCATCCTCGTCTGGAACAACTTTGTAGATCTTGTGCCGCTCTAGGGATGTCGGATAGTCGGTGTTATCGATACACACGACATATATATATTGTTTTTCGAAGGATTCTTTCATGATTATTCCACATACCGCTTTCGTTTCATTTCTCTTTTGCCAATTCCATGGGCCTCATACCAATGAAGCTCAGCCATTCGGACGCGGCCTGTTCTTAAACGAACAGGGGCGTATCCCTTAAGTTTTCTCCATTTCCCCTTTCCGTATTGACGGTTCAATCGGGTTATGTCGCGGATACCAGGGCCTCTAGCGATCAACTCGACGGCACCTATCTCTCCAATGACCTCGAATTCACTCATTATAATTTACATTCCCAAAATCTTCTCATTTTGCCCAAACGAACTACATGTAATGGCCGAAAGTCGTCTTTAGACGACGGCAACTAAAAAGCCTTACGGTTTAAAGGTGACGCACCCGAACTTCAATCCACCGTTGGATACTCTTGGCGTTACCAGGAAAGTTGTATTCGGGCTTTGAATTGAAAAGGTCTCATTCCATCCGCCATACACGTTTATGGATTTTTGATTGTTTAGGGTGTATGGCTCAGTAAAAGAGCCCCTACCTACCCTGATCGTTCCACCACTTTCAACTGCATTTATAGCATTTTGTAGATTTGAATAGCACGGCGTGTTTCCACTGCAACCATCGTTTAGTTAACTGGAAAACGGGTTCAAAAAAATATATTATCATTCCAGCTGGTGACTTCGTAGGAACCAACGCATTTCGGTTTATCTCCCAATACCAGTTTTCCAGTTCAACGGGGTGTTGGACAGAGCTGCGGGTCATCAGCACATACTTTGCCGGAAGCAGGAGATCGGCTATGGAGATTGAGGGAGCTTCTCAGCTGTCGCGTGACCTTTTTTTAACCCGTCATGGCCGGTTAAGGATGATAAAATTCCTGCTTTCAATTGCATGATCCGTCAAAAACCCTGAAATATCGCGTTATTTATCCCTTTACCAAACGTCTCGCCATTCAAGTGCCTTTTTGAATATGCTCATGTTTATTATCGTTTTACGCTGCCTGTGCATATACCGTATCCGGGTCCTTATTGAACCTCGGAAGACTTTTTGACTTTCTTACCGGTGCAACTATTTTCAACGTAATAAGACGTTTCCCGCAAACTGGGCAACAATCCGGTTGCTCGTCGCTTCGCTGCTGCCACAGACTCTGCCAGTCCAGAAATTCCGTATCTTCAAGTGCCGGTTGTCCCAGTATTTCCCGGCAGCGTGCCAGTTCTTTTTTTGCGTTGTGATGGTAAAGGCCGTATGAACGCACCATCATGGAATTCGCCAGGGGAACGTGTTGCAGGTAGCGGCCGATAAAGGTTTGAATCGGCAAAGTAATGAGTCTTATCCGCTCACGACCGTAATTGAAGGTGACGTTTCCGTTTTCAATGCGGAAGATGCGTTTATTTGAGATCGGTCCGCCTCTCAGATACCGGGCCAGGTAAATTAAGACCCCTTCTCCGTATGAATAGGTCTCCTTGAGTTTAACGTTCCACTTCTTACGGCGCCCCAACTTATTAAACAGGTTTCGCGCCTGCTGCGGTCCCATGCCTTCGGGCAGAATCAGTTCTTCACGGGCAAGGGCTTTTCTCAAATAGTGGAGATATTTTCCTCGAAAAACCGCCCGGACAATGCCAAACGGCAGAAGAAACGTTTTTGATGAAGCAATCCACTCGCCGGCGGACAGACCACCGGCCGTCACCAAACAATGCAAATGGGGATGAAAATCCAATTTTCGGCTCCAGGTATGCAACGAGGCAATGATGCCGACTTTGGCCCCCAAATGCTTCGGGTCTCCAAGGAGTTCGGAAAGGGTCTCGGTCGTGCTTTTGAACAGCAGATTGGCCATGACTTTACGGTTCAGCCGCCATAAGTCATGCAATTCATCGGAGATGGTGAAAATAACGTGGAAATGCTCGGCACTCAGGAGTCGGGCCTTTTGTTTTGCCAGCCACCGCTCAACCTGGGTGAAGGCGCAGAGTGGGCACATACGGTGTTTACACGAGTTATACCAGACCCTCTGGAAGTGACCATCCGGACATGCCTGGACGTGCCTCCCCAGAATGGACGTGCGGCAGGACATCAGACGATGAGCCGCCTCACGAATATGTTCCGGAAGACAATGCGTCTGATTATAGAGGGCATAGCCAAGAAGAAAGATGCCCTGAATCGTCGTTTCCACTGCGATTTTACCTATTTCTACCAATTTTCGACGTTAAGTTCCCCCGCTGTCCAGCGGGTCTGGTCGAGTAGCCAGGGGATGTTGCCATCCCCCAGCCCTCTAAGAACCGTGCGTGCGCCGTTAAACGCACACGGCTCAAGCATTCCAAAGGCAAGCCCTTTCGGGGCTACCCGGTTGTGACGTTTTATGCTCTTTACGCCTGTCTGCCTTCTGCTGACTGCGTTGGGCATATCGTTTCCTGAAATATTGTTCATATTTCGGATTGAAGGGGTTCGCATCCCCTCGAATTTTGACATGGCGTTTTATCTTGACGTCGTAAGCCTTCTCAAGTTCAATTCTGGCGGATTTCGCATAGCCGTCCTTGATCACCGCTGAAAAGGACCACGGGCGAGATCCTTTTGACCAGTATTTATCCACCAGCCAACTCTTACTCTTGCCCGAATGTTTCCTCCTCATCCATTGCCAAATATAGCTGTAGATACGGTGATCTACAAGCCCGAAAGTTCTACCGGAAACCACATGCCTGTGGTAATTGGCCCACCCCCTGATTTTGGGATTGAGTACTTTAATCAGAATGTCGGCTCTTGATGCCGCATGCTTTCGGATTGTTTTCCGGATATTGCCTAAAAAGGCTTTCACGTTTTTGCGAGAGGGCTTTATCAAAAGTTTTCCTCCGTATTTGCGTGAACTTTGTCCGAGAAAATCAAATCCTTCTTCTATCCTTGTGATCAACGTCTTTTCCGCTGAAAGCGAAAGACCTCTTCGCTCCATAAATGCTTCAATTTCCAGCTTGATCTCATTTAGCATCTCTCTGGAATTCCCGGTGATGATAAAATCATCAGCGTAGCGGATTACGTTTATCTTGGACCGTATATTTCCCTGAATTCTTATCGGGGCGGTGCTTTTGGCTGCCGCTTCCAGACCATCCAGGACCATATTAGCCAATGTTGGAGAGATAATCCCGCCTTATGCAAAGAAAGTAATTATGCAAAGTAAGCCATAAAACGCATTGTAATTCAAGGGTTTCTTTTTGATTTACTTAGCATAATCTTTGCTAATGATGACTGAGCGAAAAGCTCACAAAATCGTTTGTCGGAAAAAACCAGATCATTTTATCCAAAATAAACCAAGGATGCTGCATCGTTTAATTGGATTTCAAGTTTGAGGTACCCGTGATATTATGCAAAGTAAACTCAGTGAACGTGTTGGAAATCTGGTAGCTTTAGCGGTTTACTTTGCATAATCGGCAACTTGGCATAAGGCGGGTTATGCAAAGCTTTGCATAAGCCGCCTTGCGGGGTTCCTCTGTATGTCGGATAGAGCTTGCCTCCTTCTACATACCCGGCTTTCAGCCATTTCTGAAGCGTCCGTTTATCCATCGGGATATTTTCGAGTATCCACTGATGGCTGATTTCATCAAAACAGGCCTTTATATCTCCCTCCAGAATCCATACGGGTGAGTAGCGCTTGGCCAGAGAAATAAAACACTGACCGATGGCATCTGCACATCCCCGATAGGGTCTGAACCCGTAAGAGTTCGGATCGGCGGTGGTTTCCGCCACCGGATCAAGCGCCAATTTGTACAATGCCTGCATGGCTCTGTCCTTCATTGTGGGAATGCCCAATGGGCGTTTCTTGCCGTTTTTCTTGGGTATGTAAATTCGGCGCAGCGGTTTGGGTCGGTAGGCTCTTCGGCGCAGGTCGTTTACCGCTTGCATTTTGTCAATGTGGGTGGACCATATGACTTTATCCACTCCCGGTGTGCGTTTACCCCGGTTGGAAGTAACGCGCTTGATAGCCAACAACTTGGCATAAAACGAATGAGTCAAAAGCCACTGTATCACCTTGACTTTTCCCCATCGCTTTTCCTTCACAGCCTTTGCGATACGCACCTGCAGTCTTCTAACATGCTCCCCGGCGGTTTTCCAGTTTATGGATTTCCACCAGTTTGTTCCGTCCAAAGGTGCACCAGTCGCCAGAACGGCCACCGTCATTCGCCCGTTTCACTGGCTGCTTTCCCCTGTTTGAAGATTCTACAGATTATCTCGCAATGGAACACCGGTCAGAAGTCTGCTCTCTTTCGAGCCGGATCATGTCGGTGATTACCATCAATCCGTATCCCCATCATTACAACAAGGCATTCGCTTTTTCTGACATCTTTTACCCGCAACCCCATGGGCTCACCTTGCGGTTCGCTTTCCCCGTGGGGAGGATTACGGGCTTACCATGTTCCGCGTAAGTACCCGAGCAGGTTAGGTTCCGCCCCTACGCCGGTGGCACGACATCTGCGACGGAGGAGTTCGCAGCCTCCGTTCCTGGCCACGTACCTTTTGGTCCAAGCCTTTCAGCATCTTAGGCTTGTTCTCGTGACGACGCTGCAGCGATTCACATGTGTTAACCGTACTGCTCAATTCTAGCTCCCTCACCGCATGATGCTTGCAGAGTTGAGGTCCCCTCACGGTTCCCTCTTCCGGAAAATTCCGCGGGCTTCATTGTCCCGAGAGCTTCACACCCCCGGATTACTCCGGACGCATGTCCCGGTAGAATGCCTGTTGCAGAAAACAGGGTTTTGTTATATGGTTTATATCAATATATAAAACTGCTACTTACGCGACATCACGTCGCATGCCAACGACAAGCTCACCAGCGCCTCCACCTGCCCCCGCCGGAACCGCCCAAGTATCAGGCGTCTGGTGCAGCGTTTGGTTAACCGCTCTCGGACAATGCTAATTGCTCTGAATGATTGCATAAAATGCTTTCGTCTTGTCACGCAAATTTCCGCTTATTTGCATAGCAGGCTCGGCCCGAATTTGTCCGATTCATCTCCGAAATCTCATTAAACAATATGGACTTCGCACAGCTATGCTAAAAAAAAGTATATTCCTTTAACGAAAAATCTTCCCATGTATGGGTGTGCAAAACTAGATGTTGTGGCGCAGATTAGCCCAAAAAAAAACAAAGGCCAATGTTTTAATTCCAAATCAGTTGTATCCCCTCAATCCCCTGGAAGCTTTTGTCGCTAGAAATAAGAGGTATATCCAGCCATTTTGCAGTCGAAAGAATGAGTCTATCATGTAATTCTCTGAAGGCTGTAACTTCGGCGATCTTCAAAATCTCAGGTGTCAAGTCAATGATGCTGTAAAGGGATGATGATTCAATTTCGGCAAATGTGTCTGTCAATGAAATACCTATGCGGTTCTTCTCTGACAAATACATGATTTCCATGAGACTGATAACGGAAATAATAAATGAGTTTTCGGAACTGTTCAGTATTTCACGGGCCTTTTCCCCGATTCTGCCCATGGCGGAAAAATGGCGAACAATTGTGACAGTATCAAGCAGGTATTGCATCAGAATTCTCTTCTCAAGATCGAATTGCCAATTTCAGCCCTGATTTGCCCAATTTCTGATTCAAGGTCCTTCAGCTTCTCAAATCCCTTGTTCTTCCAGATACCTTCCAGACTGATCGGCCTGGGTTTTTTCACCAACCTTTGGGCAAGAAGTTTAGTTATGAACTTTTCCACTGCATCGATTTCCTGGTCGGGAAGGCGAAGGATACAGTTTCTTAGGGCGGTTTTTTTTATTGCAATGGATTGCATGGTTCCTCCTTTTCGTGTACGCGTCGATTAGATCGTGCTTCCACGACTCGGTCTTTACCCTACAGTTTTGAAGATATCAAATGGTATCTGAACGACAATCAACTACCTCTCTTATTTTCATTTAGATTATCCACAATTCCACTATTTAGCAAGCATTCAATCTGCTGCCCTCTTGAATCCAAAGTTTTTAAACTGTTCATCAATGTGTATAGCCCCGCTTCACGATCTTCAGAAAGTAGTTGATGCCACGCGGTTCCTGAAGCAGCGTCATTTGTTCAATATCCGATTCCGGGATACCGTCCGCCAGCTGGTACATCTCGCTTTCGTCCCTGTAAATGAGCATCCAGTCGTAGAGGTACTCCATGGCGAATCGCATGTCAGGAGGATTATTGGGGCTGAAATTTCCGATGATTAAGGTTCCACCAGGGTTTAAAAGATCAAAGAGGTTCTTCGTGAGTCTCCTGGCCCCCTTATCGCGAAGATAGTCATACAACCCGGCGGAATAGATCAAATCAAATCTTTGGTTGGCCAGGTCCTCCACCTGGTACCGCAACGGCGCCAGAAATTTTCTAAACCCTTTGAAATCGGTTCTGGGATTGCAGTGCGACAGAGCGTATTTTCGCGGATAAGCCACCCTATAGTTCTTTTTGATCATCTGAAAGGCATTGGCAATGCCGTACGTGAGGCGATTATCAGCGAACCTTGATGTCACATGTCGGAGCGAGCTGATATCATGGTCCAGGGCCAGAAAACGGGGCTTACTGTTCTTTGTATCGATGTTGAGTACCTCTTCTATCTCCCTTACCGGTCCAGCTGCCAGTGACAATATTTTACCCCCCCCCCCCCCCCCCCCGCACGTTCAATTGCAGTATCTGGTCGCGAAGTAATTCTTTCCGGTTTCGAACAGCCTGACAGGCTACTGAATCAACTGCCTGCTTGTGAATAAATTTTTCCCAATCGGTTTTTCCTTCCTGGCGCTGGTCATAAATCATCTCCATGAGTTTGTAGTCGCCTGGGTATCCCTCGGGTTTGTTAATAATCCGCCAGCAGAATGGGGCTTCCTGTATGTTTTTCCAGTGGCCGGTCTCTTTTATCCACTGTTGGTGCAATGCTTTTTCCGCTTCTGAAAATCCAGCCATCATTTCGCCCAGTCCCTGCATGCGTGTTTGCCGTATCGGTTCATATTTTGCGACCAGTTTGTTCAGAACGTTCTCCTTTTCAGGATCATCTACCACAGTTGCTTCGATTTCATTCCTACAATCCACATAGTCTTGTTCCAGCAAAGCATATGCACGAAAAAATTCACTGCTGACTTCCGTCATATTTAACCTCCGTATATGCCTGATGATGTCTCCGGCCGGGTAGCCGGGGGATGTTGCCATCTCCGAGTCCCCTCAGAACCACGCATGAGACTTTCACCTCACGTGGCTCAAGCCCCCGAAAAGGTTTCCCTGGTTGGGATTCCCGCGGATTTGCATCCACTTCACGTTACAAGCCGGCTGTCAGAGTAGCCAAAGGCGCGCGGGGCGCACCAGCCTCAAGGGCCGTCATTCGCCCGTTTCACTGGCTGTTTTCCCGGCTTTCATCTGATTCCTCCGGTGTTCACGTGATCGGGCACCACGCTGAACGTCTGCCTCCTTACGGAGTCGGGAATGTTTCACCCGGTATCCGGACCATTACAGCCCGGCATTCGCTTCTTTCAGCCTCCTATTCCGGCCCGCCAACAGCATGCCTTGCGGTTAGCCTGCCCCCAAAAGGGGCGACGGGACCGGGTTTCCACGTTCCACATAGTTGATCCAATGGATGACTTAGGTGCGCCCTCTACGCCGGTGGTACAACAGTTCCGTGCAGGCAGTTGACAGACCTGCAACCTGACCACATCCGCTGACACTGGGCAGCGGCATAAGACCTATTAATCCTCGTAGGTCCGTCGCTTGTAATCGGCGCTTAAAGACATTCAATTAATTTCACCATATCATCCGACCCTGGCCCTTAACCGGGGAGGATTCCCGGAGGGGTTCTCCTGTCACCATTCAAACCCAATTCGGTACGTTGTCCGCAGGGCTTCACACCCCGTCATTAGCGCAACGGCAGCATGCCTGCGTAGGGTCCGGTAGGAACATACCGGGTACTACATTTAACTACATGAATACACTCAAACTATGCGACTTCGTGTCGCAAGTCGAGTAGCCAGGGGATGTCACCATCCCCCAGCCCTCTAAGAACCGTGCGTGCGCCGTTAAACGCACACGGCTCAAGCATTCCAAAGGCAAGCCCTTTCGGGGCTACCCGGTTGTGACGTTTTATGCTCTTTACGCCTGTCTGCCTTCTGCTGACTGCGTTGGGCATATCGTTTCCTGAAATATTGTTCATATTTCGGATCGAAGGGGTTCGCATCCCCTCGAATTTTGACATGGCGTTTTATCTTGACGTCGTAAGCTTTCTCAAGTTCAATTCTGGCGGATTTCGCATAGCCGTCCTTGATCACCGCTGAAAAGGACCACGGGCGAGATCCTTTTGACCAGTATTTATCCACCAGCCAACTCTTACTCTTGCCCGAATGTTTCCTCCTCATCCATTGCCAAATATAGCTGTAGATACGGTGATCTACAAGCCCGAAAGTTCTACCGGAAACCACATGCCTGTGGTAATTGGCCCACCCCCTGATTTTGGGATTGAGTACTTTAATCAGAATGTCGGCTCTTGATGCCGCATGCTTTCGGATTGTTTGCCGGATATTGCCTAAAAAGGCTTTCACGTTTTTGCGAGAGGGCTTTATCAAGAGCTTCCCCTGGTATTTGCGTGGATTCTGTCCGAGAAAATCAAATCCTTCTTCTATCCTTGTGATCAACGTCTTTTCCGCTGAAAGCGAAAGTCCTCTTCGCTCCATAAATGCTTCAATTTCCAGCTTGATCTCATTTAGCATCTCTCTGGAATTCCCGGTGATGATGAAATCATCAGCGTAACGGATTACGTTTATCTTGGACCGTATATTGCCCTGGATTCTTATCGGGGCGGTACTTTTGGCTGCCGCTTCCAGACCATCCAGGACCATATTAGCCAATGTTGGAGAGATAATCCCGCCTTGCGGGGTTCCTCTGTAAGTTGGATAGAGCTTGCCTCCTTCCACATAACCGGATTTCAGCCATTTCTGAAGCGTCCGTTTATCCATAGGGATATTTTCGAGCATCCATTGATGGCTGATTTCATCAAAACAGGCCTTTATATCTCCCTCCAGAATCCATACGGGTGAGTGGCGCTTGGCCAGAGAAATAAAACACTGACCGATGGCATCCGCACATCCCCGATAGGGTCTGAACCCGTAAGAGTTCGGATCGGCGGTGGTTTCCGCCACCGGATCAAGCGCCAATTTGTACAACGCCTGCATGGCTCTGTCCTTCATTGTGGGAATGCCCAATGGGCGTTTCTTGCCGTTTTTCTTGGGTATGTAAATTCGGCGCAGCGGTTTGGGTCGGTAGGCTCTTCGGCGCAGGTCGTTTACCGCCTGCATTTTGTCAATGTGGGTGGACCATATGACTTTATCCACTCCCGGTGTGCGTTTACCCCGGTTGGAAGTAACGCGCTTGATAGCCAACAACTTGGCATAAAACGAATGAGTCAAAAGCCACTGTATCACCTTGACTTTTCCCCATCGCTTTTCCTTCACAGCCTTTGCGATACGCACCTGCAGTCTTCTAACGTGCTCGCCGACGGTTTTCCAGTTTATGGATTTCCACCAGTTTGTTCCGTCCAAAGGTGCACCAGTCGCCAAAACGGCCACCGTCATTTGCTTTCCCCTGTTTAAAGATTCGACAGATTATCTCGCAATGGAACACCGGTCAGAAGTCTGCTCTCTTTCGAGCCGGATCATGTAGGTAGTTACACCTTCAATCCGTATCCCCATCATTACAACGAGGCATTCGCTTTTTCTGACATCCTTTACCCGCAACCCCATGGGCTCACCTTGCGGTTCGCTTTCCCCGTGGGGAGGATTACGGGCTTACCATGTTCCGCGTAAGTACCAGAGCAGGTTAGGTTCCGCCTTTACGCCGGTGGCACAACATCCGCGACGGAGGAGTTCGCAGCCTCCGTTCCTGGCCACGTACCTTTTGGTCCAAGCCTTTCAGCATCTTAGGCTTGTTCTCGTGACGACGCTGCAGCGATTCACATGTGTTAACCGTACTGCTCAATTCTAGCTCCCTTACCGCATGATGCTTGCAGAGTTGAGGTCCCCTCACGGTTTCCTCTCCCGGAAAATTCCGCGGGCTTCATTGTCCCGAGAGCTTCACACCCCCGGATTACTCCGGACGCATGTCCCGGTAGAATACCTGTTGCAGAAAACAGGGTTTTGTTATATGGTTTATATTGATATACAAAACAGCTACTTACGCGACATCACGTCGCACGTCGAGTAGCCAGGGGATGTTGCCATCCCCCAGCCCTCTAAGAACCGTGCGTGCGCCGTTAAACGCACACGGCTCAAGCATTCCAAAGGCAAGCCCTTTCGGGGCTACCCGGTTGTGACGTTTTATGCTCTTTACGCCTGTCTGCCTTCTGCTGACTGCGTTGGGCATATCGTTTCCTGAAATAGTGTTCATATTTCGGATCGAAGGGGTTCGCATCCCCTCGAATTTTGACATGGCGTTTTATCTTGACGTCGTAAGCTTTCTCAAGTTCAATTCTAGCGGATTTCGCATAGCCGTCCTTGATCACCGCTGAAAAGGACCACGGACGAGATCCTTTTGACCAGTATTTATCCACCAGCCAACTCTTACTCTTGCCCGAATGTTTCCTCCTCATCCATTGCCAAATATAGCTGTAGATACGGTGATCTACAAGCCCGAAAGTTCTACCGGAAACCACATGCCTGTGGTAATTGGCCCATCCCCTGATTTTGGGATTGAGCACTTTAATCAGGGTGTCGGCTCTTGATGCCGCATGCTTTCGGATCGTTTGCCGGATATTGCCTAAGAAGGCTTTCACGTTTTTACGAGAGGGCTTTATCAAGAGCTTCCCCTGGTATTTGCGTGGATTCTGTCCGAGAAAATCAAATCCTTCTTCTATCCTTGTGATCAACGTCTTTTCCGCTGAAAGCGAAAGTCCTCTTCGCTCCATAAATGCTTCAATTTCCAGCTTGATCTCATTTAGCATCTCTCTGGAATTCCCGGTGATGATGAAATCATCAGCGTAACGGATTACGTTTATCTTGGACCGTATATTGCCCTGGATTCTTATCGGGGCGGTACTTTTGGCTGCCGCTTCCAGACCATCCAGGACCATATTAGCCAATGTTGGAGAGATAATCCCGCCTTGCGGGGTTCCTCTGTAAGTCGGATAGAGCTTGCCTCCTTCCACATAACCGGATTTCAGCCATTTCTGAAGCGTCCGTTTATCCATGGGGATATTTTCGAGCATCCATTGATGGCTGATTTCGTCAAAACAGGCCTTTATGTCTCCCTCCAAAATCCATGCGGGTGAGTAGCTCTTGGCCAGAGAAATAAAACAATGACCGATGGCATCCGCACATCCTCGATAGGCTCTGAACCCATAAGAGTTCGGATCGGCGGTGGTTTCCGCCACCGGATCAAGGGCCAGTTTGTGCAACGCCTGCATGGCTCTGTCTTTCATGGTGGGAATGCCCAATGGGCGTTTCTTGCCGTTTTTCTTGGGTATGTAAATTCGGCGCAGCGGTTTGGGTCGGTAAGTTCTTCGGTGCAGGTCTTTTGCCGCCTGCATTTTGTCAATGTGGGTGGACCATATAACTTTATCCACTCCCGGCGTGCGTTTACCTCGGTTGGAAGTAACGCGCTTGATGGCCAACAACTTGGCATAAAACGAATGGGTCAAAAGCCATTGTATTGCCTTAACCTTTCCCCATCGCTTTTCCTTCACAGCCTTTGCGATACGCACCTGCAGTCTTCTAACGTGCTCGCCGGCGGTTCTCCAGTTTATGGATTTCCACCAGTTTGTTCCGTCCAAAGGTGCACCAGTCGCCAAAATGGCCACCGTCATTTGCTTTCCCCTGTTTGAAGATTCTACAAATTATCTCGCAATGGAACACCGGTCAGAAGTCTGCTCTCTTTCGAGCCGGATCATGTAGGTGATTACACCGTCAATCCGTATCCCCATCATTACAACGGGGCATTTGCTTTTTTCTGACATCCTTTACCCGCAACCCCATGGGCTCACCTTGCGGTTCGCTTTCCCCGTGGGGAGGATTACGGGCTTACCATGTTCCGCGTAAGTACCCGAGCAGGTTAGGTTCCGCCCGTACGCCGGTGGCACGACATCCGCGATGGAGGAGTTCGCAGCCCCCATACCTGGCCACATACCGTTTGGTCCAAGCCTTTCAGCATCTTAGGCTTGTTCTCGTGACGACGCTGCAGCGATTCACATGTGTTAACCATACTGCTCAATTCTAGCTCCCTTACCGCATGATGCTTGCAGAGTTGAGGTCTCCTCACGGTTCCCTCTCCCGGAAGATTCCGCGGGCTTCATTGTCCCGAGAGCTTCACACCCCCGGATTACTCCGGACGCATGTCCCGGTAGAATACCTGTTGCAGAAAACAGGGTTTTGTTATATGGTTTATATCAATATACAAAACAGCTACTTACGCGACATCACGTCGCACGCCAACGCTAAGCTAAGCGGTTTGCGGGGTGGAGGGAGCGGAGCGACCGGAACCCCGCAAATCCGCTTGAGCGCCAGGTTAGCCCTCTTTGTTTATATTTTCATCATAGTTTTTTGCAGCATAAAAAATTTCATCAACAGTTTTATCTTTCCAAAGATTCCGTTGCCATTCTGTATAGTCAAAATTTTCTCTCAAAATCAGACTTATAAATTTTTCTGTTTCAATGATATCAAGTTTCCCACGGAGAGCTTTCATACCTTCATACATTATTATAGTATCTGTTCTCATTTTTCCTCCAGCAGAGTAATAAATTCCAACGGATTTATTACTCTGATTTCTTTTAAATGCTTTGATTTTTTTATAAGAATTTTGTCGGTTGTAAGAAAATATTCACTTTTTGCCACAATTGCACACGCTAAATGGAGAGAGTCTTTCGGCTTTATTCCGTATAAATTTTGCAGTTCATTTGCATAATTTCTTATCTTTTCTGTGGCTTTAATATCTTCAGCAGATATTGACCGCCATTCTTTTATTGATTCTCTTCTTTCCCTGTACGGGTTTGCTGAATTTTCAAAATCTAAAATAAAAGACCAAACAAGTTCTATTCGGTTGTCTTTGATACAATTCTGAACAAATATTTTCGCTTCGGTTTCAAGTCTTATTATTTCATATGTTTGGTTGTCATAAGGTCTGTTAAAACAGCAATTATCTAAATATATTCGCATTTTTTATTTCTTCAATCTGATTGAAGTCTCCTTTTTATCTCTGATCCTACCGCATAAAATTTTCTTTATGCTCATGATAACGGCTATCTTTCCCTGTGCGGTAGTTGTACAGAGGGCTATAGGGCTCAGCGGTTTGCAGGGTGGAGGGGGCGGAACGAAAAGGAGACCCCGCAAATCTGCTTGAGCGCCGGGTTAGCCCCATTTTAACTATTTGGTTTTATTCATACATCCACAAATATTTTGACCAAAGTTCTTTAGATTTTGTGCAATCTCCGGTTTCAAAGCAATCTATTGATAGCGCAAACGCACGATTATACTTCGATGCGTATTTAAAATATTCTGTCGCTTTTTTGAAATTACCAGCTTTATTTTCATCAATACCCATTAGCATGTAACAAGTGGCAATTGTGGCATAGACAGATCTTGTACATTTATCTTTTCCAAATCTGTTTATGCCTTCAATTTTTTTCCTATATCTATTACCTTTTGACGTTCACCTTTTTCATAGGGTTTATTCATTTCAGATAAAATTTTACAAGGTGTTTTAGCGAAAACAGGAAAAGACAACACCATATTGACCATTGCCAATAAAACAAAAACCTTACCCCATTTTATTTCTCCTTTACAATTTAAGAATTAAGGTTAAGGGGCTAACGGGCCAGTCAGCCGCGCCTTTGATTGGCGTTGGCTGAAGTGGTAAGGTTATGTTGATCGATTTGGATCTTGGTAGTCTGACAATTGAATTGCGAGGTCATGCAATTCGATTGCCCAATCGGCCAATTCTCTGTAGAATATCTCATGCGCAAGCAATTCAATTCGGTCGCTTTGGACCAATAATGTAGTTGGTTCACCTTGGGTAATCTTGCCCTCCAGAATCTTATTTTCGAGATGTTCAATTGCGTTGCGAATTTCTACAATTCGATCCCCAGCATTTCCGCTCAGGACGTTTAGTTTTTCGATTTGTGGGCTGTCTTTATGACGTCGCATTCTGCGCGCGAAAAGAATTGCTCTCCGCATCGTGTTGACCAAAGTTTCCATATGGGCAATGGCTCGAAACAATGGGCTCAGCGTTGTGTTAGGTGTGTCCACATAGTCTTGTAGTGCATCACGGGCAGCCTCGTATTCCCAAATCAATTGATCAACTAACCGAACGTAATTGATCCAAAGTGCTCTGGCTTTACGATTGAGCGGCCCAGCCGCACGAAAAGTTGCGTTAAACGCGACGTTGAGGGATAGTTTCGTGTCTGGCCTTAAAAGGTTTGGCATTTCGTTAGTTTTGGGCGGCCATCGGTTGGTTTCACCTGCTCTGGGCATCTTGAATCCTCCACTACTCTGGTCGCTCCAGATCATTCGTAGCGATGCCAAATGCTACGGAACATCCTTTGATTCCTCTAGGATATCAATAACAATTGTGTTCAATTTGTATATTGACTTTATTGCTGAAAATAAAACAGTTAATGAAGACACGAAATCATTTTCTAACATAGCTTTTAAAGGACTTCTAACCCAAAAGTTAAATTTTTCTTTTTTTTGAGGATTTGCGTGTGAGAGGTTACCATAAGTGATTATATCTAGTATATTTCTGTGATTTAAAGTTTCATCATTGATGGTAATTGCCATTCCTGAATTCGAATCAAGATAATCATTGAGTTGTTTTCTGATATTATTGAAGTCAGTTTTGATTTTGTTATTTACAGGAGTACATTCATATAACGACGCTATATTTTTAAAGGAAATTGCTTCGTTATCTTGAATGAAAAATCTTATCGTTAAAACAAAGGCATCAATAGCTTCTTCAAGAGGCCCTCTCCTTTCTTGTATAAGGTCGTAAAGGCCATCCTTTCTTTTGCTAATTTCGATAGAAAAGCCACTGTTATATTTGCGAATTGTTTCAACGAAACTCAACCGCTCAAGCTTTTCCGCCTTTTCGTTAAATAGTCGTAATGAATTTATTATATCAATAGTATTCATTTTTGTATTGGCCATAACGTAGTGTTAGTGGGCGGGCGTCGAATCGAGGCAGCCGACCAGAAAACGAAAAAGATTGTTAAAAGACAGCGGTTAACGAAGGCGCGCTGTCGCCCGATCCACTGCAACACATGGTTAGCTCAAAATCCTATCTCAACACCATATGTTTTTTTTAAATGACGCTGTGCTGCTGTAAATGCAATATCTGAATTAAGAATATTCACGAAAGGTCGAGCTACATACTGCCAAGATTCTTTTTCAAAAGGAGGTGGAGTGTCCATTTCCGCGAAAGCAAAAGCAAGGGTAGCACATTTCTCTTTTTCCGACATTTCTTCAAAACTCTTTGTCGGGTCACTGAAACCCATTTTCTCAAGAACACGCCATGAACGAAAAACCGCAGCAGACCGCATATCATCATCTGCTTGTGCAAAAGTTGCTTTTGCCATGAGACAATTTAGAGCAACCTTGTATTGCCTAAAATTCTTTCCGCCTATAAAATCGAGCAATCCCATTGTTTTTCCTCCATCTCTCGACACACTTAAAAGAATACGCCGGGTAGCCGGGGGATGTTGCCATCCCCGAGCCCCCTCAGAACCACTATATAATGCCCATCAAAACCAGTTTATAACTCGGGTATATTACCCATTTCACCCAAGAACCGGTGAAGAAATTTATGTGGTAGGTACCAGAAAGCATCGTGGAGAAACTTGTTTTGTAACAAAGAAACCTGATGGTCGCCATGAATTGATACCTGCGTGGATGACCAATCCAAAGTATGAAAAGATATCCCTCGGCTCAAAACCCGCTATCGAAATCAGGGCGCTTAAGAATTTATATTGCTTAATAGTGAATAGAAAAATACCGTTTCCTCCTGATGAAGTCAATTCGAAAACAAGGAGGAAAGATGACGAAACAAAAATATCATCAACTTCGGCTTTGGGATTATTTACCATCACCGATCGAAATTCCAATAGAAACACGAAATAGATTGATTGATTTCCTTGCAGAGCTTCTGTCAGGTTTCTGGCAAAATTCTGAGGGTAACAGAAATAGAAAAGAGAAGTAGTTTCACTAACGTAAAATCGCGGTCTGATATTGGAAGCAGTCAAGAGACTGGAGTTGTTGAAGCAAGCAGCTTAATCCGACTCAGAAAAATCGTAACGATAAATCATAAATAGCTTATTTTCCGATAGAAATAGGTGTTTAACTGAAAAACGTACACGGTATTCAAAAATATTGGACGAATTTGAAGGTGAAAAGGAGCGATGAAAATGAGAGGTGGGAGTCGAAAAGGCGCTGGTCGAAAAAGGAGTCCTGAACATCTGAGGCGTATCCCCGTCACGATTCGGTTACCGAAGTGGATGGTTTCACAGATCAAAATGAAAGGCGAGATAGGGTATTTGATTGAACTCGAATTAGCGACGAAAAAGGGTTTTCTCGACTTACCAGATGATTATCTGGTCGGAAGCTGACTAAGGTGCGGTTATGGTCGCTCTTTTAATGGATATTTCGGCAGGAGCCACCGGAGCCTTCTATGACTTCGTCGCAGCTTACAATTACTCATATGGGGGTCAAAATTCGGTTGTCGCAAGAGGTCAATTTTCGGTTGACATTTCGAGAAAAGAAAGGTGGAAATGAGCATGAGCAATAAAATCAATGCTGAACATATTAGTCGGGAAGCATGTATATATATCCGTCAGTCAACACCGGGCCAAGTTCTACAGCATCGTGAAAGCCAACTTTTACAATATGGCTTGGTAGAAAGGGCAAAAGAATTAGGATGGAACGAGAAAAACATATGGATGATAGATAGTGATTTGGGAATAACTGCATCGGGATGCGTTGACAGAAAAGGATTCCAGAATCTTCTTTCATCTGTGTGTGAAGGAAGAATAGGGGGTATTTTCTCGATTGAATCATCGAGGTTGGCCCGCAACGGTCGAGAGTGGCATACGTTGCTTGAGATCTGTGCACTTAAAAAAACGGTTCTTGTAGACCAAGGAGCTGTTTATGACCTAAACGTGTCAAATGATCGTTTGCTCCTGGGCTTAAAGGGAGAAATGAGTGCAATGGAATTGAGCCTATTAAAGGAACGTTCTCAGGCGGCAATACAACAAAAAGCGAAGCGGGGAGAATTATATCTTACTGTACCGGCAGCCTATATAAAGACCAGGGATAATAAGCTGAAAAAGAATCCTGACAAACGAATTCAAGAAGTCATTGATTTGGTATTCACGAAATTCAAGGAATATGGTACCCTTCGTCGGGTGTATCATTGGTTTTTAGATAAACAGATTGAGATTGCTGTTGTTTCCAGCGGTAAAGGGGAACGTAGGATAGAGTGGAAACTACCGTCTGCTCATACCTTCTCGCATATAGTGAACAACCCAATTTACGCCGGTGCCTACGCCTATGGCCGGACTAAAACAGAGGTAACTTTTGAAAATGGGCGCAAGCGACTGAGGAAGGGTATTCGTAAGGAACAAAAGGATTGGGACGTTTTAATATTGGATCACCATGAAGGTTACATCACATGGGAAGAGTACCAGTATAACATGGAGATACTAACTCAAAATACAAATAAGAAAAGGCCGGTGGTGAGAGGATCTGTTCGCGGAGGAAAGGCATTGCTTGGAGGTTTGTTAAGATGCGGTCATTGCGGCAGAAAGTTAATTGTACGATACCAAGGCCGTAATGGAACTCATAAACGTTATGAGTGTAGCCGCAAACGAGGTACCGAGACAGGAAAGGCGTGTATATCATTTGGTGGATTTCGTGTTGACCGGGCTGTTACGGATTTTCTTTTGAAAGTATTATCACCGATAGGATTAGAAGCTTCTTTAGAGGCGATAAAGAAAATCAACCATGAATCGGATTCAGTGAAACGGCAACGGGAACTGGAGTTGGAACAAGCGCGTTATGAAGCTTTACGGGCAAAACGTCAATACAATGCAGTAGACCCTGATAATCGTTTGGTAGCATCTACATTGGAGAAGGATTGGAATGACGCTCTTGTTAAGGTAGCAAGATTGGAGAATGAGGTTGACGCCATGGGATCGAACACCCCTTCGCTTTCCCCTGAGGAGGAGACTGAGATCAGAGATCTATCAAAAGATTTACCTCGTGTATGGAATGATCCGTTTTGCTCTTTGGATTTAAAGAAGCGTATAATCCGGACGGTTATCAAAGAGATCGTTGTTTATTTGGAAGATCAAAAGATCAAATTAATCATTCACTGGGAAGGGGGTGAGCATACGGAATTGGAGGTATTGAAGAATAAGTCTTCCAGTTACCCATTGAAAACCGATGTTGATACAAAAAAGATAATATCCGATTTGGCTAGAATTATGCCTGATAAACACATCGTGGCCTTTCTCAACCGTGTGGGTACAAAGACTACAAAGGGATATACCTGGAATCCGGTAAGGTTGCGTTCATTTCGAAATAGGCATAATATCCCTGTATATCATGAAGGAGAGAGGCAGCGACGAGAAGAATATACGGTAGCTGAAGCAAGCGAAAGGCTGGGTATTGGCAGCACCAAAGTTTGGAGACTTATACAACATGAGATTCTACCCGCCAAGCGAGTATGTTCCGGTGCTCCATGGATCATTTCAAAAAAGGACCTTGAATCTGAAGTGATAAAAAAGGCAGCTCATTCCGGGCTTCCAAAGAGCCCGCTTTCAAGAAACTCAAAACAACAAGTCTTTAATTTTCAATAACGTACGGAGGTGTGTATTATGCCGCTATTACCCTCAGAACCACGCATGAGACTTTCACCTCACGTGGCTCAAGCCCCCGAAAAGGTTTCCCTGGTGGGGATTCCCGCAGATTTGCATCCACTTCACGTTACAGGCCAGCTGTCAGAATAGCCAAAGGCGCACGGGGCGCACCAGCCTCAAGGGCCGTCATTTGCTTTCCCCGCTTTCATCTGATTCCTCCGGTGTTCACGTGATCGGGCACCGCGCTGAACGTCTGCCTCCTTACGGAGCCGGGAATGTTTCACCCGGTATCCGGACCATTACAGCCCGGCATTCGCTTTTTTCAGCCTCCTACTCCGGCCCGCCAACAGCATGCCTTGCGGTTAGCCTGCCCCAAAAGGGGCGACGGGACCGGGTTTCCACGTTCCACATAGTTGATCCTGTGGATGACTTAGGTGCGCCCTCTACGCCGGTGGTACAACAGTTCCGTGCAGGCCGTTAGCAGACCTGCAACCTGACCACATCCGCTGACACTGGGCAGCGGCATAAGACCTATTAATCCTCGTAGGCTCTTCGCTTGTAATCGACGCTTAAAGACATTCAGATACCTTCACCATATCATCCGACCCTAGCCCTTAACCGGGGAGGATTCCCGGAGGGGTTCTCCTGTCGCCATTTGAACCCGATTCGGTACGTTGTCCGCAGGGCTTCACACCCCGTCATCAGCGCAACGGCAGCATGCCTGCGTAGGGTCCGGTAGGAACATACCGGGTGCTACATGTAACTACATGAATACACTCAAACTATGCGACATCGTGTCGCAAGCTAACGTCTAGCTCACCAGCGCCTCTGCCGGCCCCCGCTGGAACCGCCCAAGTATCAGGCGTCTGGTGCAGCGTTTGGTTCTACCTTTCCCTTCCTTCGCGAATGATGTCAACTATTTCTTGTGTTGTTATATTTGCTTTTATTGTTGGAACATTTAGTGGTGATGTAGCAGCTTTTTCCGGAACCAAGGAGAACGTTCTCCCATCTTTCCTTCGAATTATCACTTTACCTGTATTTTCAGCCTGCTCAAGAACCGTAGCAAGCTTTTGACGAGCTTCTGAATATGTATAAACTTGCATTTTAAACCTCCATGGTATCAATTTTAAAATCTTGGGCAGAGGCTTTTAACCTTCGATCCAATGTTAATAGAGGAGCTTTTTGCCTTGATGCACAATCCAAAAAATAGGCATCGTATGCATACATAGCTGCTCGTTTTGATATGTTTAGAACACTTATAAAATCAGTCTCAATGTATCGAATGGGGATGCTATCGAAGATTGAAAACCCTTTTTTCGCTTCCTCAAGTGACAGCCTTTTTCGCTTGAACATAGCCGAAAATGCGTTACCAATTTCCCACGGAATAGATCCTGGACCAATCAGTGTATTTCCTGACGTTATTTCTATTATTTTGGTACGTTGTGGTTCACCAACGATCACCGCAATCAGTGCTGATGTGTCAATTACAATGTCCATATTTTACCTTCATCTAAATGCTTTTTGGACAATTGTACAACAGTAAGACTGTTTGTCAAGGTAAATCGTTGGATTTTGAGGGGGGGGCCGGGTAGCCGGGGGATGTTGCCATCCCCGAGCCCCCTCAGAACCACTATATAATGCCCATCAAAACCAGTTTATAACTCGGGTATATTACCCATTTCACCCAAGAACCGGTGAAGAAATTTATGTGGTAGGTACCAGAAACCATCGTGGAGAAACTTGTTTTGTAACAAAGAAACCTGATGGTCGCCATGAATTGATACCTGCGTGGATGACCAATCCAAAGTATGAAAAGATATCCCTCGGCTCAAAACCCGCTATCGAAATCAGGGCGCTTAAGAATTTATATTGCTTAATAGTGAATAGAAAAATACCGTTTCCTCCTGATGAAGTCAATTCGAAAACAAGGAGGAAAGATGACGAAACAAAAATATCATCAACTTCGGCTTTGGGATTATTTACCATCACCGATCGAAATTCCAATAGAAACACGAAATAGATTGATTGATTTCCTTGCAGAGCTTCTGTCAGGTTTCTGGCAAAATTCTGAGGGTAACAGAAATAGAAAAGAGAAGTAGTTTCACTAACGTAAAATCGCGGTCTGATATTGGAAGCAGTCAAGAGACTGGAGTTGTTGAAGCAAGCAGCTTAATCCGACTCAGAAAAATCGTAACTATAAATCATAAATACCTTATTTTCCGATAGAAATAGGTGTTTAATTGAAAAACGTACGCGGTATTCAAAAATATTGGACGAATTTGAAGGTGAAAAGGAGCGATGAAAATGAGAGGTGGGAGTCGAAAAGGCGCTGGTCGAAAAAGGAGTCCTGAACATCTGAGGCGTATCCCCGTCACGATTCGGTTACCGAAGTGGATGGTTTCACAGATCAAAATGAAAGGCGAGATAGGGTATTTGATTGAACTCGAATTAGCGACGAAAAAGGGTTTTCTCGACTTACCAGATGATTATCTGGTCGGAAGCTGACTAAGGTGCGGTTATGGTCGCTCTTTTAATGGATATTTCGGCAGGAGCCACCGGAGCCTTCTATGACCGCGTCGCAGGTTACAATTACTCATGTGGGGGCAAAATTCGGTTGTCGCAAGAGGTCAATTTTCGGTTGACATTTCGAGAAAAGAAAGGTGGAAATGAGCATGAGCAATAAAATCAATGCTGAACATATTAGTCGGGAAGCATGTATATATATCCGTCAGTCAACACCGGGCCAAGTTCTACAGCATCGTGAAAGCCAACTTTTACAATATGGCTTGGTAGAAAGGGCAAAAGAATTAGGATGGAACGAGAAAAACATATGGATGATAGATAGTGATTTGGGAATAACTGCATCGGGATGCGTTGACAGAAAAGGATTCCAGAATCTTCTTTCATCTGTGTGTGAAGGAAGAATAGGGGGTATTTTCTCGATTGAATCATCGAGGTTGGCCCGCAACGGTCGAGAGTGGCATACGTTGCTTGAGATCTGTGCACTTAAAAAAACGGTTCTTGTAGATCAAGGAGCTGTTTATGACCTAAACGTGTCAAATGATCGTTTGCTCCTGGGCTTAAAGGGAGAAATGAGTGCAATGGAATTGAGCCTATTAAAGGAGCGTTCTCAGGCGGCAATACAACAAAAAGCGAAGCGGGGAGAATTATATCTTACTGTACCGGCAGCCTATATAAAGACTAGGGATAATAAGCTGAAAAAGAATCCTGACAAACGAATTCAAGAAGTCATTGATTTGGTATTCACGAAATTCAAGGAATATGGTACTCTTCGTCGGGTGTATCATTGGTTTTTAGATGAACAGATTGAGATTGCTGTTGTTTCCAGCGGTAAAGGGGAACGTAGGATAGAGTGGAAACTACCGTCTGCTCATACCTTGTCGCATATAGTGAACAACCCAATTTACGCCGGCGCCTACGTCTATGGCCGGACTAAAACAGAGGTAACTTTTGAAAATGGGCGCAAGCGACTGAGGAAGGGTATTCGTAAGGAACAAAAGGATTGGGACGTTTTAATATTGGATCACCATGAAGGTTACATCACATGGGAAGAGTACCAGTATAACATGGAGATACTAACTCAAAATACAAATAAGAAAAGGCCGGTGGTGAGAGGAGCTGTTCGCGGAGGAAAGGCATTGCTTGGAGGTTTGTTAAGATGCGGTCATTGCGGCAGAAAGTTAATTGTACGATACCAAGGCCGTAATGGAACTCA
This sequence comes from Desulfatiglandales bacterium, assembly GCA_963662465.1. Lineage (GTDB taxonomy): Bacteria > Desulfobacterota > DSM-4660 > Desulfatiglandales > Desulfatiglandaceae > NaphS2. The sequence continues at coordinate 3,319,379 of OY759599.1, read as the reverse complement.
TAAACGTTATGAGTGTAGCCGCAAACGAGGTAACGAGACAGGAAAGGCGTGTATATCATTTGGTGGATTCCGTGTTGACCGGGCTGTTACGGATTTTCTTTTGAAAGTATTATCACCGATAGGATTAGAAGCTTCTTTAGAGGCGATAAAGAAAATCAACCATGAATCGGATTCAGTGAAACGGCAACGGGAACTGGAGTTGGAACAAGCGCGTTATGAAGCTTTACGGGCAAAACGTCAATACAATGCAGTGGACCCTGATAATCGTTTGGTAGCATCTACATTGGAGAAGGATTGGAATGACGCTCTTGTTAAGGTAGCAAGGTTGGAGAATGAGATTACCGCTATGGGGTCGAACACCCCTTCGCTTTCCCCTGAGGAAGAGACCGAGATCAGAGATCTGTCACAAGATTTACCTCGTGTATGGAATAATCCGTGTTGCTCTTTGGATTTAAAGAAGCGTATAATCCGGACGGTTATCAAAGAGATCGTTGTTTATTTGGAAGAGCAAAAGATCAAATTAATCATTCACTGGGAAGGGGGTGAGCATACGGAATTGGAGGTACTGAAGAATAAGTCTTCCAGTTACCCATTGAAAACCGATGTTGATACAAAAAAGATAATATCCGATTTGCTACAGCGTCAGGATACGGTTGGATTCAATAAGCCATTGAATTAACGGTATTATCTTTGATATTTTTTTCATAATTGTACCACACAAACGCTGGGAAACAAACCTTATATTTCAGTAACCACTTGATTTTATTGAATTGGAGGATTGACAAGCAATTGGCATTTTGATACATTTATTTGGAAATAGCCACAGAAAACAAATAAATGTATCAGAGGTCACATGTTATCTCCTGAAGACTCCAAAAAGGCTTTACATAAATGGTTTAGGAAGAAATACATCGCAGATCTCAATCAGCTCTTCCATGTACTGAAAACAAGTTCTCGGATGAGTGTATTCCGGAGGCTTAAACTTATCGGATACTTGACAAGCTTTACGGATGCCGGTCGTTACTACACCCTTGAGGATATTCCTTCGTTTGATTCTTGGGGTTTGTGGTTTTATCGGGGAATCGGCTTTTCAAAGGCCGGCACGCTAAAAGCGACTGTGGTGGAAATTGTGCATTTATCGAATGCCGGAATGACACCGAAAGAGCTGTTGCATTTGTTGAAGATTCGGATTCCCAACACGTTGCACAACACGCTTCATGGGCTGGTTCAATCCCAGCAGATAAGTCGGCACCGATCCGAAGGGCTTTCCTTATATACCAATGGAGATCCGGATAAAGGAAAAGTGCAAATAGCGGCGCGTCGCGTACATATACAAGAAGGGGTTCAAATTGTCGGGCCGGTCCCAATGGAAACGACCATTGCTGTTCTTGTGGAAGCGCTGAAGGCGGGCCAAGTTATTGTATCTCAATCTGAAATAGCAACCCGCCTCGCCGTTCGGGGATTGGCCGTCACTGTCGATCAGGTGAACCGGATTTTTTCAGAACATGGCATTCAAGCAGAAAAAAAAACGTCAAGATTCCGCTGAAAACGCTGGTCTACCTAAGGCATCAGGCGCATCGTTTGAATGATAGTTGTTTTAAACAAGTGGTCGGGTTAGCGGATATCGTTGTATCTGCTAAGGATGAGGTTGGGGTATGTGAACTCTGCAATGGACCGATGCGTGTACAAAAAACGTTTGTGCATGAAGGACGGACCATCGAGCATGGTACGTTTAATGTTAGGGAAACGGTACATGTATGTTCGGAGCGGTGCCGTAATGATGATGGGACATTGTTTACCAAGAGAGCAGAATCGGTCGTTCGGACCATTATGCCAAACGGCATTGTCGGTTATGACGTAATGGTTTATGTGGGTCTCAATAGGCTGCTCGGCTATAAACAGAGAGAGGAAATAAAAGCAGAATTAAAGGAAAGGCACGGCATCAAATTGTCTTGCGGTGAGGTTAGCAATCTGACACGATACTTTTTGGAATACTTGCTCAGACTTCATCACGTGCGGGCTGAGCAATTGAAAGGGGTCCTGGAGGCGGATGGGGGTTGGCCGATGCAAGTGGATGCCACTGGAGAAGCCGGTCGAGGGACCCTATTTGTTGTGATGGCTGGTTGGAGAAAATGGGTGCTTGGCGCCTGGAAAATTTCAACTGAACGAGCCGATCTTTTGTTACCCTGCATGCGGGATACGGTCAGTCGATTCGGCCCGCCTTGCGGAGCCATGCGCGACTTGGGACGCGCGGTATCGCCGGCCATCGACGAACTCGTATCTGAGATGCAATTGGATATACCCGTGTTAGCTTGCCATCAACACTTTCTTGCCGACATTGGTAAAGACCTTATAAAACCTGACCATTCCGCTTTGCGGGACCATTTCCGGCGTACAAAAGTACGACCTAAAATCAATAACTTAGTCCGTGAGATCGGGCGAGAGATAGGCTTTGAGATCAATGAAACACGGCAGGCGGTTCTGGATTGGCAAGAGAGGGATGACTATCGTCTCCCACCGGGACGAGATGGCCTTGCCGTTGTACGAAACATAGCACAGTGGATAATCGACTATAAGGCAGATCTTTCAGGCCTGGATTTTCCTTTTGACAGACCGTATTTGAGTTTTTTCAACAGGTGTATGGTTGCTCTGCGAGCAATAGATGCATTTCTTCGCATTCCTCCGAATGATAAGCATGTTGTGCGCATGATTCGTCGGCTTAGGAGGATCGCTTCGAAGGTTTCTTGTGAAGTGCCCTTTCGTCAAACTGTCAAACAGTTGCACCGCCGTGCTGCTTTATTCGATGAGCTGCGAAATCAATTGCGGTTGGCAAAAGAACTCCCGGATAAGGAATCAATAGAAGACCTTAACGAGATGCGGTATCAGTTTGAAACATGGACGACTGCCCTTAAAGATCGCCGGCCAAAACGAGGCCCGGGAAAAGATATTCGGGAAGCTATTGATATTATAATCAAACATATTGACACGCATGGTGATAGTCTTTGGGGGCACAGCATATGTTTGCCGGAAAGAACAGGCGGCGGCATACGGCTTATGAGTCGAACCAACGAACTGCTCGAAAACTTCTTTGGAACAATGAAGCATGGAGAACGACGGCGCAGTGGACGGAAAAATCTTGGTCAGGATCTGGAACATCTACCGGCAGAAGCGGCTCTGGCATATAATCTGGAACACGCCGATTACGTCAATATAGTTTGTGGATCGATCGATCAGCTTCCTCTTGCATTCGCGCAATTAGATATGGAAAACCGGAATAGGAAGAATAAATGGCTGCCTTCCCAAGAAATTGTGAATCTTAAAAAAGAGCTTCAGCTTTCTACAGCATCTCTATCGACAGCAGATAGACGTTTGGTTAGGACGGATCAGATGAATCATCGCATCAAGAAAGCAGCCAGTAGCCGTGCTCCTCGCACATTGCAGTGAGGCTAAAGCTGCTGATGGATCCAACCGTATAATGACGCTTTAGCCGATTTGGCTAGAATTATGCCTGATAAACACATCGTGGCCTTTCTCAACCGTGTGGGTACAAAGACTACAAAGGGATATACCTGGAATCCGGTAAGGTTGCGTTCATTTCGAAATAGGCATAATATCCCTGTATATCATGAAGGAGAGAGGCAGCGACGAGAAGAATATACGGTAGCTGAAGCAAGCGAAAGGCTGGGTATTGGCAGCACCAAAGTTTGGAGACTTATACAACATGAGATTCTACCCGCCAAGCGAGTATGTTCCGGTGCTCCATGGATCATTTCAAAAAAGGACCTTGAATCTGAAGTGATAAAAAAGGCAGCTCATTCCGGGTTTCCAAAGAGCCCGCTTTCAAGAAACTCAAAACAACAAGTCTTTAATTTTCAATAACGTACGGAGGTGTGTATTATGCCGCTATTACCCTCAGAACCACGCATGAGGCTTTCACCTCACGTGGCTCAAGCCCCCGAAAAGGTTTCCCTGGTGGGGATTCCCGCGGATTTGCATCCACTTCACGTTACAGGCCGGTTGTCAGAGTAGCCAAAGGCATACGGGGCGCACCAGCCTCAAGGGCCGTCATTCGCCCGTTTCACTGGCTGCTTTCCCCGCTTTCATCTGATTCCTCCGGTGTTCACGTAATCGGGCACCGCGCTGAACGTCTGCCTCCTTACGGAGCCGGGAATGTTTCACCCGGTATCCGGACCATTACAGCCCGGCATTCGCTTTTTTCAGCCTCCTACTCCGGCCCGCCAACAGCATGCCTTACGTTAGCCTGCCCCCAAAGGGGGCGACGGGAACGGGTTTCCACGTTCCACATAGTTGATCCTGTGGATGACTTAGGTGCGCCCTCTACGCCGGTGGTACAACAGTTCCGTGCAGGCCGTTAGCAGACCTGCAACCTGACCACATCCGCTGACACTGGGCAGCGGCATAAGACCTATTAATCCTCGTAGGCCCTTCGCTTGTAATCGACGCTTAAAGACATTCAGATACCTTCACCATATCATCCGACCCTAGCCCTTAACCGGGAGGATTCCCGGAGGGGTTCTCCTGTCGCCATTTGAACCCGATTCGGTACGTTGTCCGCAGGGCTTCACACCCCGTCATCAGCGCAACGGCAGCATGCCTGCGTAGGGTCCGGTAGGAACATACCGGGTACTACATGTAACTACATGAATACACTCAAACTATGCGACATCGTGTCGCAATCCAACGACAAGCTCACCGGCCCCTGCACCCAACGTCCCCATTACCCCGTTGCGTCTAGGGGTCCGGTGCAGCGTTTGGTTGTGCGATTCAAGGTAATTATTTGATATCGTTGTGATTATTTCTACAGATATCAAGGCGATGGGTTATTATCGGCGACAACCTTTATTTCCAGACGGCACCCCAATGCCTGTGCATACTTCTTAAGGGTTGCAATAGAAGGCGAATGCTTTCCGCTGCTTAATGACGATTCGAGTCTTGTAACGGCGGGGGCTTTCGTTCCCATACGCTCCGCAATCTCCGCCTGGGTCAGGCCCGCATTCTGGCGTGCTTTCAGCAGTTCACGGAGCAGTGAGAATTCAGTTTCGAGGGCCTCATAGGCAGCTTTAACACTTTTTCTCTTTAACGCCTTTTCCTTCAATTCAGAATGATCCATCTTGCGTTACCTCATTCATTCGGGTCCTTGCGATGTTTATCTCTTTTTTTGGCGTCTTTTGGGTTTTCTTTATGAAAACATGCAGCATGATGATTTTCCTGCCGGTTTTTGTGCAGAAGAAAACGCGGGCGATCCCTTCCTTGCTTTTGATCCGTAATTCAAAAAGAGCATTTCCAAATGACTTTGTATGAGGGGGACCCAGGTTTGGACCAAACTCAACCATCAAATCGGTTAATCGTAAGTACCGCGCCAGCAATCCATCCGGGAGGGCAAGAATTTCCTCTTCCAGTTTTGAGCTGAAATATTTAATGTTCCATTTCATATTTAGAATATAACAAATATGTTATTGTCGGTCAACATCTCCGCAAACGTTTTTTTGACCATCTTCCCGGCATGCTGCGCGTTAGCGTCTGTAAAGTCGCTGCATTAACTTTTCTTTGCCGCCCTTTTTCTCAAACTTTGGTCCCGGTTTGGCTCCCGGTGCCTTTCTTTCGATCCCCACATGGGTGATGAAGTATTTCTTTACGGTAAATCTTTCGAGGCCCGCATCTTCGGCCATTCGCCTCAGTTCGTGTACGGTAAAACCAGCCATGAGGGAATCCCGGTAGAGTTTTTTCTGAATCGTATTGTACCCCCCCCCCCCGAAAATCTGAACATACAGAGCAAGGGCTATGCGGTTAGGCGGCCTTTTGAGGTCTCTGATAAGAAAGGCCCCTTCATGCTTGAGAACCCTTGCCGCCTCTTTGAGCATTCGGGTGGGCTCCGGAAGATGATGCATGGCCACATGACTGACGACCATATCGACGGAGGCATCCGGAAAGGGGAGACGTTTCATGTCGGCGCGGACACAGTGAATATCCAATGCCTCTCCAGTCTCAATATTTTTGGCGGCGATTTCCAGCATGCTCTGGGAGATATCCAAAGCACAGATGGTATGCCGGTCGGAAAACCGCCGAATGTTTATGGGGATTCTGGCAGTGCCCACGCCCAAATCCAGAATGACGCCGTGAGCAGGCGCCGCATCCAAAACGGAAAGGGCAAAGCAGGTATCCAGCATTTCCCCCTGCGGGTCCGAAACTAGCTGGTCGTAAGCCTCGGCCTCACCTTTATCCGCCATGATTTCAGGTTCCAGGATACGTTCCATTGGTATTCTCCAGCGCCCGCCGGGGTCACGAGCGGTTTTGTGAAATATGTTTTTTGAAATGGGAGACGATTTCCGGTTTCATGGTAATGTGGGGTTTTGTTTCCCTGGGCAGATGGATTGAAAGGCTTTTTTCCATGAAAAAGAAATGATGAAGGTTTCGGGGGGGGGGGGGGGTAGCCTGTAGAATTTCCATAAGTCTGTTTATATCGATTCTCGGCAGTTACAAGATCCAAAGTCATCGCTACAGCCGGAGCTCCTTTGACATAATCATAATTCCGTTTCCCGGAAATCTTTTTGAACATGAGAATATTCCTGTAAAACCATTTATGTCTGGGGTTGATGGCGATCACCAGATCATGAATATTCAGATACCTGTGGGCACATTCTGGTTACGGTTTCTGAAATTCGGATCACTGGCCAGATTTCCCACCTCGGCGATATATCGCCCCCGATTCCGCATTTGATCCAGTTCGCTCTTGAACAGGGAATCCATGGGGAGCCCGTGTTCCGAATCCGGAATCAGCGACATGGTGAGTACCACGCGACCGTCGTGCTTCCCCACAAACGTGGTGGATTTAGAAAGCAGGTTGTATTTTGTGATGCGCATTTTGGAAGGGTGGGGGTCCATGTACCCCTCCTTCACATACACATCATGCACCAGGCGGTAGGCACTTTCCAGCTCCTCGACGGTATCCGCGATCTTGAAGGTGGTCCTGTCCAGTTTGCTTTCATCGATCCACACGCGTTTACGCAGGATGGGACCCTTGATGGGGTCGGGGAGTTTCATAAACAGCTTCTTCATATAGAGCATCTCCTGTTAACGCTGCAAAACATCTCCTACGGTTCAGCTTTCTATACCGTACCTTCCCGGCGCAATGATGTTGTTGGGATCAAAGGCTTTTTTCAGGGCCGTCAGCATTTCGCGTTTGCCTGGCTCGTACCGAATGTCCGCCATGGCCGCGACATGATGGCGGTAGGGATGAATGCCTTTTCCGGAAAAAGTCTCTTTCAGGCTGTTGTAAAGCTCAAAGGCCCTTGCTCTTTCGGTATGGTCTCTTTGATCAAATCCGATGTTCATGAGTCCCGCCACCTGTTCCGGCCGAATATAGGTGATGGTGATGGCAAACTCGAATCCGTGTTTTCGGTAAAGGCTTTTGGCCGTTCTGACCATGTCCCGGACGGCTTTGCTTTCGGCCGGCACATTGGGGGCAAAAAACAGGAGCCCCATGTCCTCGGGGTTTTGCACCCGCCATTTGATGTTTCGCACCTGCATGTCGTTGGGCACGCCTTTTCCCAGGCCGTGGATATAGGTCAGGGAATCAATGCTTTTGGCCATGCCCCGACCCAGAAACTTCAACCGACTTATTTTCCGGATTTTGTCATCGCTGAAAAAAGCGATTTTCCCTATCCCGTTGACGGCTTCCTTCAAGACCTTCTTTTTTGCGCCAACTTCCCGTACGGCTCCATAAAGCCCTCCGATGGCCGTCCAGTACCCGACCTTCAGGATGGGCGAAGACATGATCCGCATGGCATCCTCACAGGTTACGAGCCGGTTCCCGTACCCCTTGGGTATGTCATGGGTGGTCATAAGGGAGCGGGTGGCGTTGGCGATGTGTACCAGCGACGTGAGTGCCCCGTTTTGCCTGAGAATTCGAACGGTATCGATCAATGCCTCCAACTGCCGGTCTTCCGGCACCTTGAGCACAAAGGATTCGTATCGTTGGGGGATGGGCATCAGCTCGGTTTTAAGGGATGTGACGATTCCGAAATTGGATTGAACAAAGAGCCCCCTCAGGCCCGGTCCGAAGCCTTGAAGGTCGCCGGTTTTGAGTATTGTTCCGTTTCCGCAGACGATTTCAAGATCAAAGATGCTCTCCCGTTTGTTCCCTTTGGGGGTGTGGCCGAAACCGCCGTCCAACGCATTGCCCACAATACTGGAATCATAACCGGACCCGGTCGCGTCCATCCAGAAAGGGGCATTGTTTTCCGTAAGGAAGGCGTGAAGCGCCGTCTGGGTGACGCCGGGTTCCAGGGTGATATTACCCAGGGTCCGGTCGAAATCACGGATACCATCCATCTTGCTCAAATCCACAATGACATTCCCGTCCAAAACCGGGGCCTTGTCTCCATAGCCCATGTTACGCCCGGTGCTGATGGGATAAAGGGGTATTTTGTGTTCATTGGCGATGGCAACAATCTCTGCCACCTGGGACACGGAAGACGGGTACAGGATGCCCGGAACCTCTCGGCTTACGCCGAGGGTGTTGCGCAGGGCTTCAGACAGCCGCTTGGGGTCCAACACGACATTTGAAGTCCCTAGGACGTCCATGAAAAGCTGGACGGTGTTATGGTTCATTTTGAACCGCCTTTTCCGGCTCATGGCCAACGCCATAGCGTTTACAAAACCATTCCGCTGTTTGCGGGGTCATCACCCTGTGCGGTTTCTTTTCATCGGGCAGTTGGACCAGGGGGCTTTGTATTTTAAACAGAAAGTGGTGAAGATTTTTATTAAGGGTTTGGTCTTGGTATGCTTCAAGGTATCGGTATTGACACTTTTCCAGAGGCATCCGCATGGCCACAGCCGGGTTGGATTTGACGTATTCATAGGATTTCAGCCCGCCGATCTCGTCAAAAAGCAGCGCCCAAACATAAAAATGCTTCTGGCTGGGATTGACGGCAATCACCAGATCGTCCAGATTGAGATAGTCCATGGCGTAATTGAGCATGATCTTAAACATGTGAAACGTGGCATCAGGCCTTCCGTTCCAGTTGGCGGGTGAAGCAGCCAGGCTCCCCACCTCAGCGATCTTACGCCCCTGTTCTCTCAATTTATCCAGCTCCTCCTGGTAAATGCCATCCATGGCCAGTCCTGCTTTGGAATCCTCGAAAAGGGATATGGTGGAGATGATGTCGCCGTTTTGCCTTCCGATAAAGGTGGTGGTGCGCGGGCTCAATGTGAATTCGGTCACCCGCATCCCTGAAGGTGCCGGGTCCATATACCCCTTATGCACATAGGCGTCATGAACCAGCCTATATGACCCCGCCAGTTCTTCAATGCTATCCGCGATCTTGAAAACCGCACCGTGCAACCCCGCTTCATTGATCCGAATCCGTTTTCTGAGCATTCGGGCAAGGCGCGTTTCCGCATCCTTTTCCCGATCTGGATTTTCGGGGGGGGGGGGGTAAATTGTGTTTCATATCATGCTTCCCTTTTTCAATTGTATTATCTTTACCGGCAGTCCTTATTCGCTCGGAGCAACGCACGCACAACGTTAAGGTCACCAGCGCCTCCTCCGGCCCCCGCCGAAACCGCCGAAGTATCAGGCGTCTGGTGCAGCGTTTGGTTCGCCGCTTCTGAAGGTCTCAAGTGTACGGAATTTTATGGAAACAGTTCAGCACCGTTCGACATTGATAACGCCTTATTTTGCTCTTTCGTGACGCGTTTGGTTAGGTAATTACTGAATTAGCTTATCATATTCGGCATGTATACCAATCCAAAACCAGACCAAGCCCTCCTCAACTTCAACAGCCACAGTTCGATATCTCCTCCCGACTCTTGCAGACCAATACCTGCCAACCTTCTTTAAATGTAAGGATGGATGTCTCGGGTTTCGTTTTAGCAGTTTGAAATTCTCATCTGCCAGTTCTTGAATATCTCTCGGCAGTTTTCTATAGCAATCCCAGAATGAAAGGCTTGCAAAGTAATTCAAAAGCATAGGAATTTCCATTTTTGATTTGGCATATCAAATAGTTGTTGCAGTGATGGCATTAAATGTGTCAAAAAAAGCACATTATGCATATGCCATCAAACCAAAAAATTGATAAGGAGACTTTCCGGACGATTTTTATTGATCATTGGGAATCATTCAAAGAGCATCATCCAGGGTATGATAATTCGCAATATGAAGATCCGGTTCAGAAAATGCTTGGTTGCGGCAAGGAAAGCGCCGGATATAGCGAGCACCGGTGTGTTTATTGCGGTGGTGATGTTCGCCGGATAGGTTTTAGTTGCAAGAGCTGTTTTTGTTTATCCTGCGCCAAGAAATATGTTGACGATTTTGTCAGTCAAGTGAGTAGGGTGCTTCATCAGGGCAAATTTGTTCTATTTGTAAACCTTTGATATCAAAACCTTATGAAGGACACATCAATTCAAACAAATCAATGGATTAGCGTTAGAACAAATTCACCGTGGGTGCTTCATGGGGGCATGAATTACCGTCACATTGTTTTGACAATTCCCGAGCAACTGAGAATCGTTTTTTATAAGGCTCGAAATGATGGACGTTTGTTATCGGCTTTTATGAGATGCGGGTACGAATGTTTGGAGGATGTTGTCGGAACGGTTCTTCGGCGGAAACTGAAAATAGGAACGATCGTCGTTGTTCAAACGCATGGTCGATCCGGTCATTATAATCCGCATTTGCATATCATCATGACAAGCGGTGGGATAAATGAAGATCTGTGCGGTTGGTTTGATTTAAGGTTCTTCAAGTATGAGATTATACATAAGAAATGGCAGTATCATCTATTCAGAATGCTCAAGTCCCATTTTAACAGCAGTGCGGTCGATAAACTTATTGATGAGCTGTGGAAAAAATACCCTAAAGGTTTGGTAGCCAATGTGAGCAAGGGTAATGTTCCTGAGACATGTGGGGGTCTGGCGCGATATTTGGCGAAATATGTTGCATCTCCTCCGATAGCTCTGAGACGGATAATCAGTTATGATGGCCAATATGTTACCTATTGGTACAATGATCACATGACAAAATCCAGGAAGGTTGAAACCGTGGAAGTGGATGTTTTTATCGGTCGAATGGTTCAACACATAATGCCCAAAGGGTTCCAGCGGGTTCGTTATTATGGGCTACAGGCTACGAAAACTTTTAAGAAATGGTCGGAAGTAATACGGAAAGGGATGAAGGCTTTGGGGCGTGGGATTAAAGGAACGTATCAAGTCGTAAAAGCGAAAAGATATCGAGAACGTTATAAGGAGATCAGCTCTCAAGATCCTTTTTTGTGTCGTTATTGTGGCCATGAAATGGTGCTATGGAAGATATGGCATCCAAAATATGGAGTTTTATATGACGAATATGAAAACATCAAAAACGACAGGTACGGCACGGTTACAGGACAAAATGACAGCGGGGGTGGAAGGCGAGGACTTCCCGTTCGGCCCTCCTCCGGAGGAATATCCTTACCGTTGTTCCCATTGCCGGCATGAAATGAAGGTAAATGAAGCGATAATAGACGTCGAGATTGCAAAAGCAGAATATGAAGGAAGGAATGTGGAAGGCTTTATGCCCATTCTCGGTTGCCCTCAGTGCAATCGAGAAACAATGAAATATGCGCAAGGTAGAAAGCCCGCGCGTTAGCGCGCTAAGTTCATATTTTCTTCCCACGTAAATGACGTCATATTTCCTTTGCAGATTCAGTCCTTATTTGGCCCATCCGGCAGAATGCTATAGGGTCGAACGGACTTTTTACAGTGCAGTTTCAAAATAACTCTTCTTCCTTATTGTAGTGCCTCGCGAATGGAATGACACCAGTTTTGGATTTGTTTTTATTTCAATTTCATTTCAATATCATGTGGTTGCTAAGAATTCTTTGTTTCACTTCATTTGCGAAGAACTATAGTGGTTCCAATTGCTTGCCGTTACATACTGCCTTTCACCTTTCCTTTTGAGGATGCTACTGATGCCCCACCGACCGGATAGGTCGGAGGCCATCCGGCCTCCTTCCCTCCTCAGAACCGTAGACGCGAGTTTCCCAGCATACGGCTCAAGCCCTCAGTAAGACCCTTTCTCATCAGAAGAGTCCGGCGGTTGTTATTGGCTAAGCAAGGCGAACATTCTTGGCCTTTTTTGCCAATAACTTCGCAGAGAAGGAATGGGAGAGAAGCCACTGTAGAGCCTTCACTTTTTCCATCTTTGCGCCTTAACCGCCTGCGCAATACGCATTTGAAGCCTTTTCACGTTACTCTTGACGACATCCCAGTTAATGAGTTGCCAGTTTGGAGCTTGTTGTGGAAGTGTACCAGTCACGAAGACCCCTCATTTGCTATTCTCCCATCAGAAGGTTCTTCAAATTATCTCACGCATGAGCACCCGCCAAAATTCAGCTCCCTTTCGGGCCGGAGATAACTCCGTATCCCACCCATTCAGGAGGGCATTGGCTTGGTAAGGCGTTTTGCACCCGCAACACCAGCGGCCTGCCTCACGGTTGGCTTGCCACAAAACTTTATGGCGATGTTACGAGCTTACCACGTTCCGCAATAAATACTGTTAACTGACTTAGGTCCACCCCCTATACCGGCGGCACAACATCCGCGCCGGGCGTACGTTCGAGACTCCCGACCTGGCCGCACACCGTTTGGTCCAAGCCTATCGGCCTCTTTGGCTTGTTGCTGTTTACGATACTGCAGGTGTTTGAATATACTGACCATATCAGTCAATCCCAGCCCTAATCCGGATGAGGCTTCCAGAGGAACAGTCCACTCACGCTTTCTGTCCCGACTTTCCAACTTCAAAGGTCCTCGGTACATTGTCGGGAGGGCTTCACACCCCGTCATCAGCGCAACGGCAGCATGCCTCCCTAGGATGCCGGTGGAGGAACACCGGGTTTCCACGATTCTTCTGTGAAAACATATATTTAAAGCGACTTCGTGTCGCAACTCGAACGTTAAGCTCACCAGCGCCTCCTCCGGCCCCCGCTGGGACCGCCCAATTATCAGGCGTCTGGTGCAGCGCTTGGTTCGCGGTTCCAATGCGTTGATTTCGTAGTGCCGGGCTTATCATTTCACGCCAAAAATCGTGTTATGAACCCGTAAAGTGGACTACGCCTGTCATCTCAGGTACGCCTCAAGTGTACGCCTGACTGCTTCGATACTACTACGATTCCTTAAAAGCATGTTTTTGGGGGCCAAAAGGCGCTTATAAGGGTCAAAAACACTGTGTTTTATGACTCAACCAATGGAATTCTTAGCTATTTTTGTGGGCGACCCCGATCCCTAAAATAATAAAAGCATGAGAGAATCATACATTTTCCCAAGGACCTCCTTGTCCTCCAATGCCGTAAACTGCAAAAAGATAGAGGATAATAGTCCAGAAAATCATCGAAAGAAACTTTACTGTATATTCAAATATCTTGTTAAGCCAAATATAATCAGAAATTTCAAAATCCCAATCACTATAATCCTCATGAATAAAGGTAGCATAGAAAGCTATGATCCAACATATTAGTGAAACCAGGCCTCTAGCGATAAAACGAAAAATAGGTGGTGGCTTGTCCAAGAAGAAAATGACAAAGATTATTGCTAACATGATTGCCATTTCTATAATAAATTCTAGCTTTGACGAACCCATTGCTTCCCTTCTACGATAAGTAATTCATGGTAGCTAACGCCCGGCATGCGAGGCGTGCGTTTTTTTGCGCGTTGTTCTCAGTGCCGTTGTTAGCTGCATTTTCTTGTCAAAATAATCGACACAACTAATAATGTTTCCGCTATTAACAGCCATTCAATAATTTTCTCTCTAATCATCATATTTTTCTGATGTCTTACAGCCTTTTTTAAATCGTCTTTTCTCGACTTTGCTGTATGCTCGGACACTAATTCTCGCATCTCATCTTCATTTTTTGCCGTCTCAAGAATATCCGCAGGTACATCTGGCAAATCATCAATGGTATATGATCCAAGATGTTGGTAGTTTTTCTTGATTGTTTTGAAATTCCAGACAAGGAGCCATAGAGATAAAACACATGACCCAACAAGCAAGTAATTCAATATTATCCATTGCTCGCTTGAAGAAAGTGAATCTATAGAAAAGAATGTAAGCAATAGCCCATTTATCGTAAGAAGAGCACCCCAATAAACATTGATAGATTCTTTATATTTATCTATCAGCCTGAGTTGGTACTCCCTTTGTTTATCGATCACATCTCACCCTTAAAGTTAAAGTTTTATGTTGTTACAGGTTTATTCTTGTTTTCCAAAAAATACAAAATGATCAATCCTATCCAGCTTAAAAGACCTAACAATAAACCCAGACTCCTGCTGTATCCCTTGCTGATTGAATACCATCCCATACCCCAAGCCATCACAATTATTGCCGCTATCGTTTGAAGCCCTTTGAGAGACTGATCAAGCCGGGATATTAATAGAGTACCGAAAATTAGTACGATGATGCTTATGACAATGTATAAGGTGGCTTTTTTTCGGTATTTTTTTACTTGTTCAGGTGTCAATATAAATTTAACCTGATCCATTTTACCAGTAAATTGGTCTTGAGTTGAAAATGATGAATAATCCCAATCAATTCTCCTAAACACTGAATCAACTCTTTTTGAAAATGTGAAATAAAATAACCAGATAGCCGACCATAGTAGGCCCAAAATATCAAAGGGAACGCTTTCTTTCCAATGCGCTAAATCGATGAATATACCGACTATTGAGAAAATGAACGCAAAAACGAAGACAATCCTTAAAATATTTACTGCTGAGGAATTTCTAAAACGCTTGCTTAGGAGAAAGCTGGCCACCGTAATTTCAAAAATATTCGTTATATAAGTGGGGATTGTTGATAAAAGGAAGAGGGTATAAAGAGGTTTGTCAGCCCAATTTTGAGGGTAATAATTGCTTAAGGAGGCAAGAGTCATAATTCCAATAATTAATGCTCCGCCATATAGCTGGATATCGCATAAGTCTAAATGTTGTGGGGTTTACTCTAACATATTGAAATTATTTCATCTGTTAAACGGTTCCGAATCAATATCCTAATCAAAGCGCATTTCGTGAGGCCAAACATTTTTTCCTGAATTCGCCTTAGCGGAAAAAAGTTAGGGACTTTTTTTGATAAGTGTGCATAATCATAGTGCAACAGTCTATGTTAAATTAGAGAGGTTGCACATGATTAATAATATTAAGAGAGCTTTGACAATGTTGGACAAAGCTCAAAACAGACTTGCAAGACAATGTTATTACGATCCAAAACAGTATCCTGAGATTTTCTTTGAAATTGAGAAATGCATTAATGCCATCAGATCATGGATCAATGAAAGGGAGATGTTTCAATCATTGCAATATTTTTATGTAACATTGTCTGCTCTTATTGATGAACTTGGTAGGTTAATAAGTCAATTATGGGATATTTGTAAGCCAATAAAAGGGAAAAAAAGCATTCCAAAAACACAACGGGATCGACAGAAAATTAGAATCTTTTATTCAATTCGTTCAATGATAAGTAATATTACTAAAAAATTGAATAATGTAAAAAGTCGTGATAGTACAATAAGTATTGCATTTGAGATAGGGATGTTAAAATCTTTTGATAAATCCATAATCGAAAATGTAAAAAAGAAAATGGAAGACCTTGTTTCTAAACGAGGAAATCAAACATATATCTTTCCTTATAATAACACCGAAAGCTATCATGCTCTCGTAAAAGATAGTAAGAAGTTTCGCATTGAAGTATTAGATAAACTCGATAAATATGATCACCACACAGGCCATAATTCAACATGTTCTGGACCTAAAGAATATATTTTATCTGGTTTCCGCGGGAATCCTCGAAAAACAATAATGAATGGAGGAGAACAACAGACATTCCCAATCCGCATGATACAATGCCGGAAGTGCAAACAAAAGTTCTCTCTTGTTCCCAGCTTTCTCCCAAGGGAAAAGAATTTTGGTATAGAGATTATTGGGCACGTATTTCGGAATATGTACCGTTTTAATGCGAGCATTCAAGGAGCCATCGAAAGCCTTAAAATTATTGGCAAAAAAAGTGTCAAAAGCAAACAAACCATCTTGAACTGGAATCGATGGGCAGGAACACTTCATCCTGCAACAATACTAACAAGAGCAGGAGTGAAAGGCTCAGGATATCTACAGGAAGATGAGGGCTTTGAAAAAGAACCAAATTTAAGAACTTATTCTGTAGTTATGGTCGATCCTGAAAATTTATTAGTATGGCACTCCGATTATGTTGATCATGTTGATGAAGAAAACCTGTGCGGTTCATTTGAGGATTTTTTGCAAAAAATCGACTTCAAAATCCTTGGTGTAACAAAAGATAAGTGGAAAGCCTCAACCAATGCTATCAAGACCGTATTCCATAACATTTGGGTCGGATATTGCCATCGTCATTGTTTGAAAAACTTCTACGATGCACTATCAAAATATCAAAAAGAATCAAAATGTACCGACCAAGAAGTGGACAAGCTTTATAAAAAATTTAAGAAAGTTTTGAAAACATCCACATCTAAAGTTAACTTGGAAGTAAAGATTAAGGCATTAGATGACGATGCATTTTCTCATCCATTACTAAAAAAGAGGGTAGTAGAATTAAAAGAAAATGCCACTCATTATACCTCTCATAAAAATAGAAATGGGATAAAACAAACAACCTCCATTGTTGACAATTATTTAAAAGGAATCAAACGTAAACTAAAACAAATTGAGAGTTTTCGAGATAAGAAATGGGCAAGTCTTTTCTTTCGAGCACATGCGACTATCAGGAATTTTGTCCCATTTTTACCTGGCGCAAAAAATGCTCATAAAAGTCCCTTTGAATTAGCCAACGGCCAAACATTTGACTTACCTTGGATTCAAGTTATGAATGTTCATAATGCATTCTTGTTTACCGAAAACGCCTTTTAATTTTGATGGGTTATACAACCCCACAACATTTAGACTTATGCGCTGGATATAATAATATAAAAGCCAATCACCTATTGCTCGTTTTCGTACTCGATAACAGATTAACGCCGCGATTGCCGCTCCAAAAAGGGGACCACCAATATTTCTAGTACTCGGGGCTTGAGATTGGGCATATGCTGTGGAAACGAGTAAGAAGATAAAGCATACAACTTGAACCGACAAAACAAGTATGCGTTTCAAAACATGCCTCCTTCCAGCCATGAATATTGGCAGCGAACGACGAGCTCACCAGCGCCTCCACCGGCCCCCGCTGGGACTGCAGGACTTTCAGGCGTCTGGTGGAGCGTTTGGTTCGCCAACTCCGTCTTCATTTCTGGCAAGGGTCTTCGCTATATCAATGAATTGTATTTTCATGGTAAAGGGTTACGGGCTCTTTTGGGCCATATATCGCTTAGATTTCGGCGTTTGGTAGGCATTTTGCCTTCACCTTTCACAAAATGCCAACAAATTTCAGGCGCTTCCAACCTCCAAGCCCTTTCTTTACGACGGATCCAAATTGCCGTACTGGCTGTTCATGTACCTTGCACCCCGGGTTGCGAATGGACGAAAATCATCCACATATAGGATGTTTGGAAAGCAAATTTGTGTGATCGGCTTGCTGTAATACATCCACGAATCCAGCATTTTGATCAGTTTGGGATCCGCCAAACTGGCCAAATCCAATATGCTGGTCGACATATCGGGAGCCACCGCACAATTCACAACCTGATCATTCGACAGGGTCAGAGTAAACGACAATAAGAAGAGCTTGTCTTCATGATTGGCTTTAGTGGTAAGCTTGGATTTTTGGTCATTTTCCATATAGTCCAGATCATTGCTATGGGAGTAGTTGTTATAGATTAAACCTTCACTCCCGTTTCCATTAAAAATGCCGGCTGACGGATCGGCAAAGCTTTTTGTTGCAAACACAATAACAGCTCCTCCTGTTTGCGGGAGTATATCGCTGAGTTTCAGATCCAGTAAATTGCATCCGTCACATTTGAAAATAAAATCACTCAGATCGTCTGAAAGGATGTCGAGCACATCACTGAACGTATCGTAATCGCAATCACAGCCAGACGAACCCTCGTTATAGACGTAGCAGTGTGACAGGTTCAACATGACCAGTTCGTGAGCATTGTCCGAATTGTTTAAAAAATCCCGCACATCGGTAATCACATCTTCCAATGATACACCGCAACAACCGTAAAGCATACTATTTGACAAAGCAAAATGCCCTGTATAAAGTGTTCCCCAATCTGTGGAAGTGGGGTGATATCTTATGGGCCGAATGTCGAAATATCTAGCCCCGTCTTCCAACTGACCTTTGATGGACGAGGTTTGAGCGACCGTATCGCAAGCATTGCCGCAATAGCATTTTTGATGCGTAGACATTCCGGCGTCATGAGCGCCTGGAAAGGACAGTTCCTTCAAAGTCCTGTCTTTAATGACGTCCCAGTCATTGGTCATCCAGTGCAACGGCGACATGTATGATCCTTCAAAACTATATGGAAATACAAAATTATAGTAATATCGCCAGTGTCCGCTGTCTGTTGTGCTGCCCATTCTTCCTCCGCTGTCGATTTTCTGGATGAACCAGCGGTGTTCTGAACTCATTGTCTGGCCGAAAATAAAGGTTTCGCCACCCGTGGCGAAGGTCGTCATGGTTGGATAGTAATGCTCCCAGTATCCGGCATCGGTTTGCGATCCCATCTTCCCATTGGAATGTACCTCTTGCAGAAACCAGTAGTATTTGTCATTGTCCTCATCTTCATTGCAGGTCTGGCCGAAGAGATAGGTCCTGCCGTCCTTTTGAACGGCGAGCGTGGTGGTAAAAATGTGGTGCCAGTGCCCGGAATCTGTCTCGCCCCCCAAATGACCGTCGGGGTGAACATGTTGCAGAAACCAGCGATTGTCGTCATCCTGTGACTGGCCAAAGAGATAGAGGGAGGATCCAACGATTACAGGCGTGATATTGGCATAAAAACGAGCCCAGTGCCCGCTGTCTGTTGTGGCACCAAGGGTTCCGTCTTCATTGATGGCCTGGATAAACCAGCGATTGTCATCTCCGGAGGTCTGCCCAAAGATAAATGTGCCGCCCCCGGGGACTCGAAATCCCACAAGGGTTTCATAGTAGTGTTCAAATGTACCGGTTGAGCTCCGTCCTAGATCACTGGTGGGCAGCAATGTCTGAATGAACCACTCACCGTGCAGAGTTTCAGTTTGCCTCATCCCCATGATAAACTGTCCGCTTGCGGTATTGAAACGGGCCATGCTCTGCCAATCGTCCTGCCATTCGCCTGACATGAGCGTTTCGCCCAAGGTGCCACCACCTCGAACGTGCTGTGTAAATGCCCATTGGTTATCATTGGACCAGCCAAAGAAAGCGACGGAGTCAAGTTGCGAATCCTCATCCTGTTGCTTTAAATTGGAAGTGCTATCGGAAGAACAAGTTGTCAAGAATAACCCGAAAGCAAGTACACCAAGCCAATAAGAACTTTGCCGAATCTTGATGATGACCTTTTTCAATCTCATAATTGCTCCTTTCTCTTGATAAATGTTCGCAGTGACGTCAATGGCAACCGGCCAACTTTGTGGTATTTGGTTTTCTTATGTTTTGGCTATGACTGTCAAACATAAGCACAGAATAAAAGGAGGCGATTAATTCGCCAGATAACCTGATGCAGGAAAGAACAACGTGCATTATGGCGCTCAAGTACACCAACTCATTCCATCTTGCCAAGTGAAACCGTAAACGACAAGGCAGTGAAAACCAGCCAAATGATCCATTTCGTCAATCCTCACGGATTCTTTCAGGATACAATATGGTACCTTTTGGATGCCTCAAAGATTTTGGGATACCCAAAACCTGAGATAAGCCTTACGTACTCCAAAAAAGCGCCTCCCATTCTGCTTCGTTTTGGCTCCCAAAAAGACAATGTAGCCAACAAAAGGAACTCTTGACCTGCCGCTGACTGCGCTTTCCGACTCTTGACCTGCCGCTGACTGCGCTTTCCGGTCGAGTAGCCAGGGGATGTCACCATCCCCCAGCCCTCTAAGAACCGTGCGTGCGCCGTTAAACGCACACGGCTCAAGCATTCCAAAGGCAAGCCCTTTCGGGGCTACCCGGTTGTGACGTTTTATGCTCTTTACGCCTGTCTGCCTTCTGCTGACTGCGTTGGGCATATCGTTTCCTGAAATATTGTTCATATTTCGGATCGAAGGGGTTCGCATCCCCTCGAATTTTGACATGGCGTTTTATCTTGACGTCGTAAGCTTTCTCAAGTTCAATTCTGGCGGATTTCGCATAGCCGTCCTTGATCACCGCTGAAAAGGACCACGGGCGAGATCCTTTTGACCAGTATTTATCCACCAGCCAACTCTTACTCTTGCCCGAATGTTTCCTCCTCATCCATTGCCAAATATAGCTGTAGATACGGTGATCTACAAGCCCGAAAGTTCTACCGGAAACCACATGCCTGTGGTAATTGGCCCACCCCCTGATTTTGGGATTGAGTACTTTAATCAGAATGTCGGCTCTTGATGCCGCATGCTTTCGGATTGTTTGCCGGATATTGCCTAAAAAGGCTTTCACGTTTTTGCGAGAGGGCTTTATCAAGAGCTTCCCCTGGTATTTGCGTGGATTCTGTCCGAGAAAATCAAATCCTTCTTCTATCCTTGTGATCAACGTCTTTTCCGCTGAAAGCGAAAGTCCTCTTCGCTCCATAAATGCTTCAATTTCCAGCTTGATCTCATTTAGCATCTCTCTGGAATTCCCGGTGATGATGAA
Source organism: Desulfatiglandales bacterium (assembly GCA_963662465.1). Lineage (GTDB taxonomy): Bacteria > Desulfobacterota > DSM-4660 > Desulfatiglandales > Desulfatiglandaceae > NaphS2. The sequence continues at coordinate 3,298,621 of OY759599.1, read as the reverse complement.
ATCATCAGCGTAACGGATTACGTTTATCTTGGACCGTATATTGCCCTGGATTCTTATCGGGGCGGTACTTTTGGCTGCCGCTTCCAGACCATCCAGGACCATATTAGCCAATGTTGGAGAGATAATCCCGCCTTGCGGGGTTCCTCTGTAAGTTGGATAGAGCTTGCCTCCTTCCACATAACCGGATTTCAGCCATTTCTGAAGCGTCCGTTTATCCATAGGGATATTTTCGAGCATCCATTGATGGCTGATTTCATCAAAACAGGCCTTTATATCTCCCTCCAGAATCCATACGGGTGAGTGGCGCTTGGCCAGAGAAATAAAACACTGACCGATGGCATCCGCACATCCCCGATAGGGTCTGAACCCGTAAGAGTTCGGATCGGCGGTGGTTTCCGCCACCGGATCAAGCGCCAATTTGTACAACGCCTGCATGGCTCTGTCCTTCATTGTGGGAATGCCCAATGGGCGTTTCTTGCCGTTTTTCTTGGGTATGTAAATTCGGCGCAGCGGTTTGGGTCGGTAGGCTCTTCGGCGCAGGTCGTTTACCGCCTGCATTTTGTCAATGTGGGTGGACCATATGACTTTATCCACTCCCGGTGTGCGTTTACCCCGGTTGGAAGTAACGCGCTTGATAGCCAACAACTTGGCATAAAACGAATGAGTCAAAAGCCACTGTATCACCTTGACTTTTCCCCATCGCTTTTCCTTCACAGCCTTTGCGATACGCACCTGCAGTCTTCTAACGTGCTCGCCGACGGTTTTCCAGTTTATGGATTTCCACCAGTTTGTTCCGTCCAAAGGTGCACCAGTCGCCAAAACGGCCACCGTCATTTGCTTTCCCCTGTTTAAAGATTCGACAGATTATCTCGCAATGGAACACCGGTCAGAAGTCTGCTCTCTTTCGAGCCGGATCATGTAGGTAGTTACACCTTCAATCCGTATCCCCATCATTACAACGAGGCATTCGCTTTTTCTGACATCCTTTACCCGCAACCCCATGGGCTCACCTTGCGGTTCGCTTTCCCCGTGGGGAGGATTACGGGCTTACCATGTTCCGCGTAAGTACCAGAGCAGGTTAGGTTCCGCCTTTACGCCGGTGGCACAACATCCGCGACGGAGGAGTTCGCAGCCTCCGTTCCTGGCCACGTACCTTTTTTGGTCCAAGCCTTTCAGCATCTTAGGCTTGTTCTCGTGACGACGCTGCAGCGATTCACATGTGTTAACCGTACTGCTCAATTCTAGCTCCCTTACCGCATGATGCTTGCAGAGTTGAGGTCCCCTCACGGTTTCCTCTCCCGGAAAATTCCGCGGGCTTCATTGTCCCGAGAGCTTCACACCCCCGGATTACTCCGGACGCATGTCCCGGTAGAATACCTGTTGCAGAAAACAGGGTTTTGTTATATGGTTTATATTGATATACAAAACAGCTACTTACGCGACATCACGTCGCACGCGAACGACAAGCTCACCGGCCCCCCGCACAGGACTTCGAGATTACCCCTCCGCGTCCAGGGGTCCGGTGGAGCGTTTGGTTCGCGATTCCAACTGGTTATTTGAACAGTGCCTCCTTTTCGATTCCAGATCTCGACTTATGAAGCCGTAAAGTGGCCTACGCCTGTCATGTCCTGTTTTCCTTAGTGTATGCCTGACATCCTTTGATACTCTAAATCCTTAGAAGCATGTTTTGGGGGCCAAAAGGTGCTTCTAAAGGCTAAAAACACCATGTTTTACAACTCAACTTGCTGAAAATTCGACATTTTGTTGGTCCGACCCCAACCCCCACATGCTGTCCCTGGAATTCATGGCTGCCGACCCGCGCTCATGGCGCGCTGATCGTTGAATTAGTTAACACACTATCAGCGCCAAGTTTTCCATTTGAATAATACCATAGCCATTTTAACTTGTGTTTCTCAGACTTCGAAATAATAATTTTGCCATTATCCGTACAACGATTTCGGCCATAAGTTAATTTTTCTCTAAATTCAATATGGTCATTCGTTTGGGATAAAAGTATAAGATTTCCGCCACAATTTAATGAGGGATAATCAATTTTATAATCGTCTGGTGCTATTTTCATTTTGATAGTCCAGGAACTCTTATTGTTGTATTGTTTGCCCTCCCCCTCCCAAACACCTTTTAATTTTTTAAGAAACTGTAATTCATCTGTATCTTCTTTATGTGAATAGGACGGCCGTTGAGGTAAGCTTGCCACTTCCACCGTTTGTTGTTTTGCTTCCAGTTGCTTCCGTTCAAATTCAGCTTTCGCCTGCTCAAACTCCCGGCGCTGTCTTTCCAGTCGCGCCTGGTCTTCCTCAAAACGGCGGCGGTCATCGTCATTGCCGCCACCTGCTCCCGCAATGTAGAAAGCTCCCATCAGCGAAGAGCTGTCCCAGGGGATTTGTTTAAAATTCGATTTTTCAGCGACGCTCCTTCGGACTTCCCGGAACACTTCTTCCACCGTCAAACCGGGCTTCTTGATGTTTTGTAGCAGGTGCGACGTATACAGACCATTTCGACCACTGCCGTCCTGCGCAACCGATCCGGGCGATGTTGCATAGGCAATAAAGGAACCCCGCACCGACTGAATTGGCACCAGACCGTCGTTCGCTCCGCGAAAGCCGCGAAAAGGATTGTTTCGGCATGCATCCAGAACAACAATGTTGACCTTGCTCCCAGAATCTTCCATTTTCGAAAGAATCCAATCCACCTGAGTTGCCCGGTACTTGATGTCGGCTGATGACTTTACCTGAATATCCACCGGCAGCAGGTAATTCTTCCCGTCGATCTGCATCCCATGACCTGCATAGTAAAAAAAGCCCACCTGTGCGCGGTTCAGATTCCGGTGAAATTGCTGCACCGCATCCTCCGTTTCCCGCCTCCCCGCGTTGACCTTGCATATCACTTCAAAGCCCAGAGATTTGAGTACTTGCGCGATATCACGTGCGTCATTCACCGGATTAATCAGTGGTGCCGTGCGATAATTGGAATTTCCAATGACCAGAGCCGTCCGATTTGCGGAGTGCGAAAAAATCGGAAAACCGATAAAACAGGTCAGGAAAAGAATCAAAACCATGCATTTCTTTCTGAGCATGGCATCTCCTCCATTAATTAAAAAAAATTTCAACCAAAATCCATTGTTCAGGGTTTGTTCAGGTTCCTACCATCACTTTCGCTTATCGACTGAACCTCTTCATTCCCTTTTGTAGATGCTACTGTGACGGGCGCGCGCGAACGATAAGCTCACCAGCGCCTCCTCCGGCCCCCGCCGGGACCGCCGAAGTATCAGGCGTCTGGTGCAGCGTTTGGTTATGAAATGAAGTGTTTTCTAACGCTTTTGTATCTACCAGCTAACCCCCTTTTCGGTTAAAAGACTCTGTGCTTTCTTATTACCGGAACGTGCACGTATTTGAAGCATATTAAAATCATTTTCTATGTTCTTAATTTTTCCTGTCAATTCTCCAATGTAACCTAATCTTTCAGCGGTCTTGATATCATCAAATGCCAGTTGGAATTTGTTCTCTGTTATGAGCAAAATGGCTCTATCGTGGTAGTACTTGCCATTGGTTGGTTCTAATTCGACACATCGATCAATGTCTTTAATGGCTAATTTATTCTTTTTAAGTTTTTGATAGATTACAGCGCGGATAAAATAAGCTTCCAAATCATTTTTGTTTAGCTCAATGCTATTGCTCATAAAGACTTCAGCCTCATCGAATTTCCCTGCGCTAAACAGTTGTTTGCTCATGGTTTTATATTCTGTTGACGTTGTGATTTCTGTGACATGAGGTTGTGAATCTATTCCCTCTTTTTTTTGTTCTTCGAGATTAAGTTCTGAGTATGCTTTTATGTTTGATTTATACAACATTTCGATTGTTGAAAAATTTGGGTAATACTCTCTGTTTAGTTTTGCTAGGATACCATTGTTAATTGAGTTACTTGGTATTTCACATAGGTATTCATAAGCTTTCATCCCTGAATCTAACAGAAGCTTAATAGTAGAATAGCTATCTCCATATTTTCTTAATAGGCTCTCCTTCAAATCATTTTTTGCTTTAGTTCGGTCAATAACAGAAATTGGGTTTTTTGGGAGTGGTTTTCCTGTTTTACGTATCGTACCATCAGTATCGATCAAAGCTCCTTGCCCATCAAACTTTCCGTCTTTGAACTCACCCACATATCTTCTACCATCAGAATCGGTCAAAATTCCTTGTCCATGGGGTATTCCGTTCTTGAACCCACCCATATATTCGCTACCATCAGGAAAAGTCGCAATTCCTTGCCCATGAAACTTTCCGTTCTCGAATTCACCCGTATATCTTTGACCATCAGCAAGAAAATAGGTCCCCGTTCCATTTATGCAGTCGCCTCTGAGACAACCCTCGAGAACCTTTTTATCTGCAATGTGGGTCTGTCCATTTTTATCGACCCATTTATATACTTTTGCAAATCCATCCAATGAGCTAAACAGCAACAGGCACAAAATCAAAAAACCATTCAATAAATACATCTTATAGGGCTCCTAATTACTACCTGTGTAATGCCTTAATCATCCAGAGATACACCACCATCGGTTACGTTTAATGTTTTGTATCCAATATTAACTGAGCATTCAATGATTGCCTTTTTCCCTTTATTTAGGTACTGCTTAGGGACATCCAAATAAAACCTCTGGTCGTAACGTTTTAATTTCTTATCTATCCCGATAATCTTTTGTTTTTTTTTCTTGTTTCCTACATCTTCATAAACTTTACACTGGCAACTTACCGTTCCTTCCTTCCAATAAACATATTTATCCTCATCTCTATTCTTGTAAAAAAATTTGATGCTCAAGACGCCATCTTTGACATATGAACTAACCGTTATCAAATCCACAGAGTTCAATGATTCTAGTCGTTTCTCTGCAGTCGATAATGAAAACATGGAAAAAATGGCTGATACAAGAATAGCTCCGCAAAACAAAATTTTTCTAATTCTCACAACGACACCTCCCTTTTTTAACATTATCAGTTTTAATATCCCTCCACACCCTGACACCAGCCAAAAAGAGTAAAGACTACCAACCCAAACCTGGAAAATGCTCTGATTCAAAATTGCTCATTCTAACTAAATAACTCAAAGGCAATAAAATGCCAAATCTGCATCCAAAACACCCATGGTCGTGCCCCGCCAGGACCGCCTCACTATCAGACATCTGGTGCAGCGCTGGGTTATGTATGAATACTCCAATTAAGCCTCGTCACAATTAGGAAATTTTGAAACATACCTGTTTCAGCAAATCAATATTTCTCTGGATCGAAGGTATCACTTCTTTTTCCCTGCACGGTTCTTCCATCTGGCAGTTTAACAGTAACATCTGCTAACACTCTCTTTTTTTCTGCTATGCGTGGCATTTTTATTACAAACGATGTAAATCCTCTTTCAGAAATCAACTTACCTCTATCTTCATTTATTTTGTTTCCTTTTTTACCGCCCTCATAACTGTAAATTTTGCAGGTATAATCCATAGTGATCCCATCAAGGGGGTTAATTCTTTTAGCATGTTTGTCCCCAAATATGACATATATTTTCAGTGAATCCATCTCTGGTTTTGAGTCTGTATTTTCTTCATATAATTCCAATTTGCTAATTGACGATATGTCATCTGCATTACAAACGTTCGCATTCAAGAAGATAATGCTAAATAAAATCATTACCAAAACATTTGCATGTTTCATATTAATTCCTCCTTTGTTATCTATCAACTTTAGCAAGCACTTATAAACTTATTTTTTGCATTCACTTACATAAACAAGGCTATTTGTTTGCCTCACATTCTCATTCATCCCAAGTTTACATTTTGATGTTTTCTATTGCTGATTCCAGCGTTGATGCCAAAACAACCTCGCCCGATACTGCTTGCGAAAGTGTGCTAAGGATGTAATTCAAGGGTTGCAGTTTCCTATCAACCTCTTCTTTTACAGCTTGTTCAAAATCTGGTGTTATTGCTGCTGCTTTAAATTTCTCTACTGCTTGAATATCATGATAGTGTAAGTGATAAGTATTGTTATGAACCTTAACATTTACAGCTCCAGCCTGATCCGTTTTGAGAGAAGTTTGGAAATCAAAAAGTTTCAGTTTAGAGAGAAAATCACTCCAGAAAGCCATAAGGTAACCCCCTAAAAAAATATTTTTGGTAATTGCTATCCAACAATCTAATGGTTCAGCCTTCGCCAAGCTGAACATTGTTTCTTTTCACAATGTTCTCTCATTCGAAAATCGTTTCCCCATTTAGATTTACATTCGGATCTTATTTTTGCGAACACATCAGAAGGAATATCGTTTGGTTTACCCTTTTTCAAAGCGATAAGCGCGTCTTCCTGTTTCTGGATACAATATTCCTGCATTCTAAAATCATTTTGCCATTTGTTTGCACAGTCATTTCTTATAACATTGGTTGCATCGGAGAAATCACCATTGTATTCTGTATTTGATACTTTATTTTTTTTCTGAAATTCAGAGAACATTTTTTCAAATTCTTGTTGCTGTTTCGCTTTATTCTCCGCATACTTTTTTTCCATAAGAGGTTTTAATTTTTTGCTTTTAAACTCAATATTGCAGCAGTGATAATCAACACCAGGGATTGAATTCTTACGGTAAATAATCTGGATATCTGTAGCGTCAGTTTCCCAACTCACTTTGTATGGCAAAGTATCAGTTTTTTCTGCCTTTGGCTCCCCATATTTTTTTCTAAGTTGTCTCTCAAAATATACGAAATCGGTAACGGAAATATCTCCTCTTTTCTTATCACCAAGGAAAGCGTATTTTGCGCATACAAGTTTGTTTTTGAGAAATTCGTAACATAAAACACATGTTTTTCCGAAAGCTTTGGTTTCACATATGATCTCCTCATCAAAATCAGTATACTCACTATTTCTAAAGTCTTTATTACCCTCACTTTGAAGAACTTCGTATTTAGATATACCCCAGTTTGTTTTTCTGAAATCGAAGTTCGAATTTTGCGCTACATCTTCTGCTTCTCTTTGATTCATTTCTTTCTCAGGTCTGGTCGGTTCTCTGTCTGAAATGTGAACCTTTCCATTTCCATCAACCCATTTATAGAACCGCGCAAAAGATTCTGATGGAATTACAAAAACCAGTGAAACAACCATAATAAGAATCACAGAATGCATGGTAAGCTCCATTTTTGCTTTGATATATTATCGAATGATCATTGTGCTGCTTTTGCTTTTCTATATACAAACAGTACCCTTAAAAAGTCTGCTCCGACCTTCGCTGAAGTGCTTTTTTGGAAAGTTGCACCTTCTCGATCGTTAGTTCACCAAAAACGCCGTGGAGTACTTCTTTATACACAGTCGATTCCAGAGGTTTCCCTTCATCTTCTGCCTTCTTGTTGGGGTGGCATAACACTACGGTCAGGAGTAGCAAGGGCTTCTACTGACCTTCATAAATGATTCGTCTTTTGCTAAACCTCTATTTTCAATAGTTGCCCGCCCTTGCTATCCCTCTGTACTGCAAGTTTATGTAATCAACTATTCAAATAGAGCATCAACACTTTTTTTTTCTTCTTGTATAGTGTTTATTCCTTTTTGCTTTTCACGCACTGCCAACGCCTTTTGAGATCTGTATTTTTCGTATTTATCTGGGAAACTATCTATAGCAGATATCAATTGTTGAGCATTTTTAATGAAGTCATAGTTATCTACACACTCCAAGATTAGGGGATATGGCCATTCATTTCTTATAACATGTATATAGCTTTTGTTGTTATCGACCTTAAAAATTATATTGAAGTTGTAGCCAAGGCTGTCTATTTCCTTAGAATAGTTCTCCACATTGTTGCTTTTAGCAACAGTGTCCCATTCTAAGCCTTTTAACAGTGCTTTTTTAAATAAATGAATTATTGATATGTCCAAAGGTGTTCGCCATTCACTTAACTTATTAGTAAAAAAAGAGTCAGTTCGTGAAATATATGTGTAGCCTGATATAATGAATTTTGAATCATTTACTCCGAACTCCCAACGTGCATAGGTCCGTGTATGAAATCCTGCATCAATGATTTTTTCAGAGCTGAAAATTGTCATACCAGTATCAGATGTAATTGTTACACTATTTATTGGAGCAAAGAAGATCAAAATGAGAATTACATCAAAACGGAATTTCAAAACAGGCCTCTTTTCTAAAACATAACGTTTAGTTAACTGGAAAACGGGTTCAAAAAAATATATTATCATTCCAGCTGGTGACTTCGTAGGAACCAACGCATTTCGGTTTATCTCCCAATACCAGTTTTCCAGTTCAACGGGGTGTTGGACAGAGCCGCGGGTCATCAGCACATACTTTGCCGGAAGCAGGAGATCGGCTATGGAGATTAAGGGAGCTTCTCAGCTGTCGCGTGACCTCTTTTTAACCCGTCATGGCCGGTTAAGGATGATAAAATTCCTGCTTTCAATTGCATGATCCGTCAAAAACCCTGAAATATCGCGTTATTTATCCCTTTACCAAACGCCTCGCCATTCAAGTGCCTTTTTGAATATGCTCATGTTTATTATCGTTTTACGCTGCCTGTGCATATACCGTATCCGGGTCCTTATTGAACCTCGGAAGACTTTTTGACTTTCTTACCGGTGCAACTATTTTCAACGTAATAAGACGTTTCCCGCAAACTGGGCAACAATCCGGTTGCTCGTCGCTTCGCTGCTGCCACAGACTCTGCCAGTCCAGAAATTCCGTATCTTCAAGTGCCGGTTGTCCCAGTATTTCCCGGCAGCGTGCCAGTTCTTTTTTTGCGTTGTGATGGTAAAGGCCGTATGAACGCACCATCATGGAATTCGCCAGGGGAACGTGTTGCAGGTAGCGGCCGATAAAGGTTTGAATCGGCAAGGTAATGAGTCTTACCCGCTCACGACCGTAATTGAAGGTGACGTTTCCGTTTTCAATGCGGAAGATGCGTTTATTTGAGATCGGTCCGCCTCTCAGATACCGGGCCAGGTAAATTAAGACCCCTTCTCCGTATGAATAGGTCTCCTTGAGTTTAACGTTCCACTTCTTACGGCGCCCCAACTTATTAAACAGGTTTCGCGCCTGCTGCGGTCCCATGCCTTCGGGCAGAATCAGTTCTTCACGGGCAAGGGCTTTTCTCAAATAGTGGAGATATTTTCCTCGAAAAACCGCCCGGACAATGCCAAACGGCAGAAGAAACGTTTTTGATGAAGCAATCCACTCGCCGGCGGACAGACCACCGGCCGTCACCAAACAATGCAAATGGGGATGAAAATCCAATTTTCGGCTCCAGGTATGCAACGAGGCAATGATGCCGACTTTGGCCCCCAAATGCTTCGGGTCTCCAAGGAGTTCGGAAAGGGTCTCGGTCGCGCTTTTGAACAGCAGATTAGCCATGACTTTACGGTTCAGCCGCCATAAGTCATGCAATTCATCGGAGATGGTGAAAATAACGTGGAAATGCTCGGCACTCAGGAGTCGGGCCTTTTGTTTCGCCAGCCACCGCTCAACCTGGGTGAAGGCGCAGAGTGGGCACATACGGTGTTTACACGAGTTATACCAGACCCTCTGGAAGTGACCATCCGGACATGCCTGGACGTGCCCCCCCAGAATGGACGTGCGGCAGGACATCAGACGATGAGCCGCCTCACGAATATGTTCCGGAAGACAATGCGTCTGATTATAGAGGGCATAGCCAAGAAGAAAGATGCCCTGAATCGTCGTTTCCACTGCGATTTCACCTATTTCTACCAATTTTCGACGTTAAGTTCCCCCGCTGTCCAGCGGGTCTGTCCAACAGTCCCAATAGGTGGAAAATTTTCTACCTATTACCTCTATAGCATGGAAAAAATTCCATCTATTGTGATATTAAAGCCCAAAACATAGAAAAAACCCTATTGACTTTTCCATCTATTGAATAATATCATCAATAGCATGGAAAAATCGAAAAAATTCCGACCGGATCCCAAGCTTCGTCTTATGGATCAGGTTCGACAGGTTCTACGCTATCACCACTACGCCTATCGCACCGAACAAACTTATTGCGATTGGATCATGCGCTATATCAGGTACCATGGGAGCAATACCCATCCTCGGAATATGGGAAAGAAGGAAATTGAAACCTTTCTGTCCCATTTGGCGGTCCAACAACACGTTGCCGCTTCCACCCAGCGCCAAGCCCTCAATGCGATTATTTTCCTATACAAAAGAGTCCTTGATATTCCGGTTGACGAAGATCTTGACCCTGTCCGCGCCAAAAGACGCTCCCGCCCCCCGGTCGTCATGAGCCAACGGGAGGTTTCCATTGTTTTGGAACACATGCAGGGGTTACATCTCCTCATGGCCAAAATCCTGTATGGCAGCGGCCTGCGGTTAATGGAGTGCATCCGCTTGCGTATTCGCGATCTTGATTTTGAACGCAGGCTGATTTACGTTCGAGCCGCAAAGGGCGGTAAGGACCGTACCACCCTTTTCCCGGAATCCCTCCACTCCCTCATGAAAAATCAGGTTGAAGTGGCTGAAAATCTTCATCTGCGGGACCTGGCGGATGGATATGGGGACGTTTATCTTCCGAACGCCCTTGCTCGCAAATACCCTAATGCCGCCAAATCCCTGGGTTGGCAATACGTGTTTCCCTCAAAAAAACGCAGCACGGATCCCCGATCAGGTAAAACAATGCGGCATCATGTGCTTGAATCCGGGCTCCAAAAAGCCGTGAAGGCCGCCGTTGGAAAGGCGGGGCTTACAAAACCCGTCGGTTGTCATACCTTTCGCCATTCTTTTGCAACGCATTTGCTTGAAAACGGGGTGAACATTCGGGTGGTTCAGGAATTGTTGGGCCATGCGGATGTGAAGACCACCGAGATCTACACCCACGTAATGGAAAAGGACATTTCGGTAGTTCGAAGCCCTTTGGATGGGCTTTTGTGAAGTTGTTTCCATTCGATATGCCCTGATGTGTTCGCTCATCAATCCCGTAACCGACCTGCAAAGTCGGCAGTTAAACATCTAACCTTACCGGCTTATCCGTTTTTCAGAACCTTTGATAAAGATTTTCGCTCCCGGCGGAAAAGGCAGGCATGCCGGGAGCGGAACAGACAGGTTTTAAGGGGATGCTCCATATGAAAACCTTCGGCGAATCGTTCAGGGTTTGCATGGATTGAACAGCAGCATATTAAGGATGATACTTGGAATGGAAACAAAGTCAAGTAAAATAGATTAGGGAATAGGGAATTTCTGAGGTTGAGGGGGGGCAGAGATCAGAAAAACAATGAATTTGTAACGTGATAACGCGATCAACCCCTGAGTTGGGGTTGATCGCGCCGATTCAGCTTAAAGCTTCCCGATAACGTTCCTGCCGATGATCATTTTTTCCACTTCCTTGGCCCCTTCGTAAATTTCCAGGACCTTGGCGGCCCGATAGAATCGCTCGATGTCCTGATCGTTGAAGTAACCATAGCCGCCGTGAAGCTGCAAGGCTTCATCCACCACTTCTACTGCTGTTCGACCTGAGAACATCTTGGCCATGGCGGTTGTGTCCGTATTGCCCTTTCCCTGATCCAAAAGGGTGCAGGCTTTATGGGTGATGGTTCTGGCCAGTTCTACCTTGGTGGCCATTTCGGCGATTTTGAACTGGGTGGATTGAAATGAACCGATTTTCCGGCCGAACTGTTCCCGGCTGCGAATGTGAGTCAGGGCCTGATCCAGGGCACCTTGCGCAAGTCCCACCCCATGGGCCGCCACATAGGCGCGGGAACGGTCAAAAAAGGCCATGAGCTGGGCAAAGCCGTTGCCCCGTTTTCCTACCAGGTTTTCTTTTGGCACCCGGACATCGGAAAGGAAGATGTTGGCGGTATTGGATGCGCGAAGGCCCATCTTTCCGTGCAATGGATCCGCTTCATATCCGGGCCGATCCGTTTCAACCACGATAATGCTGTGCCGTCCGGATCTCTTTTTTTCCTCCGGGTCCGTCAAACAGAATATCAGGATAAAATCTCCCTCGGAGCCGTTTCCGATCATGACCTTGCTGCCGTTGATCCGGTATTCATCGCCATCGAGTACGGCAGTGGTGGCGGCGGAAAGGGTATCGCTGCCGGCATCCGGTTCCGTAATGGCAAATCCCATGATGGATTTGCCTTCGGCAACAGGAGGGAGAAATTTCTGTTTTTGTTCTTCTGTGCCGAAAAGCAGGAATTCCTCCGCGCCAAAGGATACCGAACACAACTGTTGCCCCAAACCGGGATCCACCCGCCAGAATTCTTCCAGGATAATGGCATGTTCCAGAAACCCGAGTCCCGCGCCGCCGTAAGCTTCATCGATGAAGACGCCTAAGAAGCCCAGTTCCCCCGCTTTTTTAATGAGTTCGGGGGGATAGGTTTCATTCTGATCGCAAGTCCCCGCGATGTCTTTCAATTCTCCCAGTGCAAACTCCCTGGCTGCCTGACGAATATCTTTTTGTTCCGATGATAATGCGAAATCCATTTTTTTCTCCTCAATTTGATGCCATCTAAACCGCTCCCCAGGCCTTCCCACCGGTTTTGGCGCTTTGCTCGCGATATCGGTCTCGCAATTCCCGCCGCAGCAGCTTGTAGCCGCCGCCTGTCATGGGCATTTCGGAGATGCCGACAAAATCCACTGATTTTGGTTTCTTATAGGAAGCGATGCGCTTCGCGCAGAATTCGATGAGTTCTGCCTCTGTACACTGAGCGTTGTCCTTGAGCACCACCACCGCTTTAACCGATTCCCCCCATTTTTTATCGGGGATGCCGATGACGCACACCAGATGAACGGCGTCATGGGCAGAAATTACATCCTCAACCTCCCGGGGATAAACGTTCAGGCCGCCGGAGACGATCATGTCTTTTTTCCGGTCCACCACATAATAAAAACCCTCTTCATCAATGCTGACCATATCCCCGGAATGCCACCACCCATCGCGGAAGTCGTCCGCGTCCGGTTTGTTCCAGTAGCCATCGCAAACTGCTTCGCCTTTAATGGCCAGTTCACCGATACCGCCAGGTCCAACCGGGTTGTTATCCGAATCAACCACCTTGGTTTGATAGCCCAGGCAGGCCTTTCCGATGGAGGTCATCCGTTTTGACAGTGGACCGGTGACGCTGACTTCCTCGGGTCGTAAAACCGTTCCCAGAAGGGCGGTTTCCGTGGTGCCGTACAACTGAACGAACTTTTCTCCCAGGTATGACGCCCCCTCTTTCAGCAACTCTTCGGAGATGGGCGCAGCCGACGTGAACCAGCGCTCAATGTGAGAGAAATCGGTTTTGCGGGCATTGGGATGGCGGATCACATTGGCCAGGAGGGTGGGGCTGAACTGGGTAAAGGTGATCTTGTCTTTATGGATGATATCCAGAATCTTGGCTGCGTCGGGATTGCTGACGATCAGCGTGCAACCCCGCGTGACGGCGGTTAAGGTCAAACCGGTGCCGCCCGATGTATGCAGCGGCAAGAGCAGTGCCCATCGGGTATAGGGATGGATGTTCAGTTCAGCGGCCCAAACGGTTGCGCTGAAACTCCATTTCCCATGGGTCATGGGGGCGCCCTTGGGTTTCCCCGTAGTACCGCTGGTGTAAATGAGGGTGGCCATATCGTCTTTGGCAACAACCACTTGGGGTTCTTCCGTTGACCCTTCGGCAATCATTTCCTCAAAACTGTATTCACAGGGGTTTTCATCTCCGATTCCGATAAAAAAGTCCACGGATTTGAGCCGGTCCCGAATGGGCGCTATTTTCTTTGTGAAGAGGTCCGCATCGGCGATAAACGCCCGCGCTCCGCTGTCTCCCACCTGGTAGGCGATTTCCTCGGACATGAAGGTTCTGTCGATGGGGGCGATGGCCATCCCTACTTTGGCAAGGGCCAGCAGGGAAAGAATAGGCCCCAGTCCCGTGCCGGTCTGCACCGCCACCCGATCGCCTTTTTGAAGCCCCAATGCCAGCAGGTTATTGCCCAAACGGTTCACGGTTTCATTTAATTCTCGATAGGTATAGCCTGTTCCGACGGGAAAATATTTTCCATAATCGTCCCTGACGGCAAGTTTGTCCGGATAATTTCCGGCGGATCTTCTGAGAGCGTCGCCAATTAACATACTCGACCTCCTTGGTCTCAGCGTTATTTACGGTTGTCGGTGCGCATTCCGCAATGCTTCCGTCTTTTTTATATCCACTTCCAGGGTTTCGGGGTCAATGGCCACGCCGTAGTCATTTATGGCGCTTTCAAATGATACCAGCTCGTCCCTGACATCATTTCTCACATCCGCCACATCCCGATCCATGGGGTCGCCCACGCCGCAGCCGCCCTGCACAAAATCTACAACCCTGTCTCCGTTGGCTAGAACAAAGGATTTGATCTCCCGTACTTCATCATTGTTCACTTCCCGTCCATCGGCAAAATAGAGTTCCTTTCGGTTTCTGGGGGGAAGTTTTCCGCCGGCGATGGCAGGCGCCGGTTCGTAATCGAATGGGTCCGCGGCATAGTGCAAAAAGACCGGTTGAGGATCAGCATCGGCCACCCATTCATTATGAACTCCCATGCCGCCGCGCCATTTCCCCGCGCCCGCCGAGTCTTGGGCCCATTCCCACCGATGCCAGAACATGGGATAGAGGCTTTCGCATACTTCCATTTCGGGGTAGTACAGGGTGCCGCTGCAGATCACCGGGCCGTTTGTGGACCATCCCTGGGTGCCCCAGATGGCGCCGGCGCCGGACGCGCAGGACAGGAAGTCGGGGGAACCGTAACCTTCCCCCCGCCTGGGGTCAATGCCGCTGAATACCCAGTAGGGAATGGATCCCCAGCCCCCGGGGGTTTCCTCGGGCGCTACCTCGGCCAGTGCTGCCCAGACGGATTCAATGATCTGTTTGGCCACGAAATTGGTGCAGTTCCCGTGAGTGGCAGGAAAGGTGGCATGGGTAACGGTTCCCGGCTTGGTGCGGATTTCAATGGGCCGGTAACATCCGCCGCATCTAACTTGAAGCTTTTTACCCACGGACTGAAGCATGGCTTGATATACGGCGCTGTAGGTGTTGGCAATGGGGCTGTTGATGTATTCCTTGCTCATGGGGCCGCTGTCGCTGAGATCCACGATGACGCTGTCTCCCTTGATGGTCAGATGGCACACAATGGGGGGGGCGCCCGCATCGCCGTTGACTTCACTGTGGTAGACGCCATCGGGTATTTTGGTGATCTCTTCCCGCATGAGGAATTCTCCGTAAGTGAGGAGGTCTTCCAGAAACATCTTGAATGTTTTCATGCCGTAGGTGTCAATGAGGGTGTTCAGGCGTTTTCCGGCCACTCTGGCCGCGCCGATGAGGGAAAGCAAATCACTGTACTGCACGTCGGGAATCCGCACATTGGTCATAACCAGGTTGATGACGCTTTTGCGCTCCCGGCCCTTTCGTTGAATTCGTAACGGCGGTATCCGGAGACCTTCCGCATACACATCGATGGCATTGGGATTGTAGCCGCCGGGTGCGCCCCCTCCGGTATCCTGTTGATGGGCCTTGTTGGCAATCCACAGGATGTGTTCGTCCCCATGAAATACCGGATAAACAATGCACCAGTCCGCCATCTGGTTCCCGCCATCCAGCGTATAGGGATCATTGACGAGAAAGACGTCATCGGGATTGATGTCGTCCTGGAAATAGGTTTTGATGGCCCTGACGGCAAACGGGGTGGCGCCCACCAGGACGGGGATATATTCGGCCAGGGCGATGAGTTCCGCATCCGTATTCAGAATGGATGTACAGAAGTCATGGGCCGAGAAGTAGATGGGGGCTCTGGCGGTTCGCTCCATGTTGACGCCCATTTCACGGGCAATGGTGAATACTGCGGACGTCAAGACTGAAAAATCAGCCGGATTTACTCTTATTTTGGTTTGATCGGTCATATCTCATCCCTCCTTCACTGAGTTTTAGGACAATTCCACCAGAAAGCTGCCAAAGGGTGTTACTTCGAGGTTTGCCTTTGGGGGAATCACGATGGTGGTTGTTTTAAGTTCCACAATGGCGGGACCTTCCACCACATTGCCCACTTCCATGGTTTCCCCATCGTAGACAGGCGTCGAAATGAAACCATTGCTCTCTTGAAAATAGGCGTCCCGTTGACCCTTCCGATGATTTTCGGAATCCCGGCTGACGAAGGGCTCTTCTTTGATTTCAGGCGTATGGACTCTTCCGAAAGCGGCCAGCCTGAGATTTAAAATTTCGATCTCCGCCGTATCCCGGTATGAGTAGAGCGATTCGTGCATCTGGTGAAACTGCTCCACCAGTTCTTCAATGATGCCCGCATCAACGGCGCTCGACGACGCTTTTTCCAAATCCAGGGTGAGGGGCACTTCCAGTTCGTGATATTGACCCTTGTAACGCATGTCAAGGGATTGGTGATAGTAGCGGTCTTTTACGGAGACCTCTTCCTTTTTGAGGTATTCGTCGCCCACGGATTTCATTTCTTCGAAGGCATAGTTCATTTTCCCCAAATCCATTTTGCTGGTAACGCCTGGAACGGATCGCACGAAATCGTGTCGGACATCCGCAATAACACCCCCTAAAGCGCAGAAAACCGAAGAGCTTCTGGTAATGAGCATGCGTTTGATGCCGATCACGGAAGCCAAGTTGGCCGCATGAGAGGCGCCCGCGCCGCCGGCCACCACCAGGGTGTACTTTCTTGGATCTTCTCCCCGCTGGACGGATACGATGGAGATCCCGTCGATCATGTGATGGTCGATGACCTGCTTCATGGCCCAGGCCGCTTCGGTCACGTCTATTTGCAGGGGGTCCGCGATTTTTTCTTTGATGGCCTTTCGAGCCAGATCGGGATGAAGCGTCATTTCACCGCCCAGATAATAATCCGGGTCCAGATACCCGAGGATCACATCGGCATCGGTGCTGGTGGGTTCCTGGCCGCCTTTGCCGTAACAGGCCGGTCCCGGATCCGCGCCTGCGCTTTGCGGCCCCATATGGAGTACATTCATCTTGTCCAGCCATGCGACGCTGCCCCCCCCCGTTCCGATGGTTCGCACATCCACCAGAGGGAGTTTCATGTGGTAGACCCCGCCTACCGCGCTTTCAAGGGCCGTAACCGGTTTGCCGTCCTTGATCAAACAGACGTCAAAGCTGGTGCCGCCCATATCCACGGTAATGACGTCTTTCAAGTCCAGTGGTTTTCCCGCGTAAGCTGCGGCGGCAGGTGCGCAGGCAGGACCTGAAAGGACAGTCCTGACGGCCTGCTCGATGGCGACTTCCGGGAAAATAACCCCTGCATTGGACTGGGTGATCAATAGCTGACCATAAAACCCGGATTCTTTGAGACTTGCTGAAAGATGGGTGAGATAATTGGACAGTTTGGGGCCCACATAGGCGTTGATGACCGTGGTACTCATGCGCCAGTATTCACGGATTTCAGGCTGGATCTCACAGGAGGCGCATAAATACACGCCGGGGAGTTCGGCCCGGCAGATTTCAAGAGCGCGTTTTTCATGCTCGGGATATTTAAAAGACCATAGAAAACAGATGGCAACGGCTTCAACGTTCTGGGCTTTCAAATAGGCGCAGGCCTTCCGCACATCGTCTTCGTTTAACGGCAGCACTTCTTTTCCGGTGGAATCAATCCGTTCCTCGATGGGCATGCGCAGATAGCGGGGGCATAAGGTATTGGGTTGCGGCACGGTAAAATCATAAGGGGTTTCCCGGATGCCGAATCGGATGCCCAGGATATCGCGGAATCCCTTTGTGGTTAGCAATCCAACTTTTGCCCCGGTCCAGGTGAGGACGGTGTTGGTGCTCACGGTGGTGCCGTGCGTAATTCTGGATGTCTCCTTCAAAAGCGTCTCAGCGTCTTTCCCCAGCATTCCCGATACCTTGGAAATACCATTCATGATGGCCACTGAAGGGTCAGCTGGTGTTGACGGTGTTTTCGTTAATAACGCATTGCCCTGTTCATCCAGGCACACCAGGTCGGTAAATGTGCCTCCCACGTCCACGCCGATTACGTACTTCATAGGGGTTACACCTCCTGCAAGGGTTAGACAATTATTTATGCGGCATAAGCCACTGCCGTTTCACATGCTTTTTGGATGGGCACGTAAACAAACGAACGATTGTTAGATAATTACATTGGACCCAATAATCTGTCAACCGTTTTTTTTCGGCTTTGCCTACTTTCGAAAAGCATAAAGCATGCCAAATCGCAGTATCGTCTTTGCTGGGTGCTAAGTGCTTATTTTAATTGTTTTTTGGGTATCATCGCGACCTGCTGAAAAGAAGGGCCTGTAAATGTCTTTCAATTTGATAGGGAAAGCTTCTTTCAGAAGAATAGAGAAAGAGAAACTATTTTGAGACTTCAATGTTTCGGCGAGCGGTTTCCATCCAGGCGGATTTGATTTTGTCGATCTTTTTCCCGTGGGTCAAAACAACCGGTTCATTAATCCATTGGGAGGTGAATTTAGCGTCTTTGACGTGAACTTTTACCGAATCGTCTTTTCCATGAAAAATATCTCTTAGAAAGGATTTCATGTGCAGTCGGTCGTCTTTCACGTAGAACCTGATTACCAGAAGCTTTTTTTTGCCGTCGGTCAGATAAAATCGTTGAAGGCTGACGCTGTTGCCCTGCCGGGGCGAAATGCCGATATCGCTCAATTCACCGTCTACTTCGCCGTAAACGTCCACCGACTTTCCCTCGTATTTGTCAGGGTCCATGAGCAATCGGCTGACGGTGTATTGAGGGGCATCCGGACTTGTTGGCGCTGCACTCAGGGGTTTCAGGGGCAGTTCCGGTATCCGGGTGTTGAGTTTGCCGATCTCCTCCTGCAGTTTGTCCATGTCTTCCGGGGTCAGAAGGCGGACTTCAAGCTTTCCGTCTTCCGGCTCAATACACATCTCGGGCGCCACAACGGACTGAGCGATCATGGCTTCCCAGAAGTCCATGTGCCGACCGATTTCCTTGGGAGACATCTTTTCAAATTTCTTATGGACCAGCCTGTTATACTCATCCATGGAGAGATTCAATCGGCCCAATAGTTGATTCAGTGCACGTTGATCAATGGAGGTGATTTTGAAAATCGCCCCCGAAGGGAGGGTTACGGCCTTCTCCTGGATCACAGCGTATTTTTTTTTGTATTCATCGGCAGTGGTTGTTTTGTCCCGGCCGAAGGCCGGCATTGCCATCAGGCAAAAAAGGAGGGTGAAAAAACAACTGCTACGGTATATATGCAGATTACAATTTGTTTTCATGACGTTCGTTCTTCCAGAGCGGAAAACGGCTTTCAGGCCGTTTTCCGCCCCATTTTAAGCAGGGGGGCAATCACTTTCCCGTGCTATTTTTTAATTTCGTTAAAGGATCCGATCATCATTACGCCATCGGCCACATACAGGACGCCATCGATCTGGAATTGCTTGCCGGGGGTTGCGGCATCGGCAAAATCCTTAAGGAGTTTCTTATTGCCCACGATGTTGATCTGGTTGGGACTGACCTCATGGAGGATGGACCAGCCATCTGGGGAAGTGCCAAGCGCATTGATGGCGTCAATTTTGGTGATGTTGAAATGCCATTTTTTGGCCTGGGTCCACAATACATAGGCGTTTACGCCACCCTTCTCTCCGGGGGCCAGGATGGCGCCGACCATGGAAACCTTGGCTTCGGCAAATGCCTGGGTCGCGCAAATGATGCTTCCCAAGACCAACAGGGCTGCCAGAAAGACGGACAGTTTCTTGCTGTATCTTTTATTCATGGAAAATCTCCTTTCAATTTCTTTTGAGTATCTTATTCTCTTCCGATTGCTTCAAATTCCTCGCGAAGTTTCGCCTCTTCCTTGGCGCTCCAGCCGAAGTTCATGCGGAAGTACGGGGACATCCTATCAAAGAGCTTCTTCCATACGGGTTTTCCGCTGCTTCGGATGACGTCAATTAAAAAGCTTTCCAGTTCTCCCATTTTTTCTTTGGGAAGAAAAGAAACGGCGCCAAGCTTCGCGGATTTGCTCAGTGATTCTTCCGTTACTGAATGGGCCGTCAGCATGACGGTGGGGATTCCTTTTGCTGCCGTCCGTTTCAAAAGGTCAAATCCGTCCACCCCCATGATATCCAGGATTGCAAGGTCGTAGCGGTTGTTTTTAAGGCATTTCACCGCCGTTTCATGGTCGGGGGCCTTATCGATAATGCACATGTCAAGGACTTCTTCGATGACTTCCAGAACGTCCGCTTCGTCATCCACGGCCAGGATGGTTCGACCGCGAAGAAGATCCCTGGACGCTGATTTTACCAGCAATACGGGTTTCGGTGAATGCCTCACCACTTTATCCGATACGGAGCCGAGTGCCCACCGTTCAATTTCGCCGCGGCCCCGGGCGGAAAGGAGGATGATGTCCATATCTTCTTTTTCCGCATAGTCGCAGATGACGAGCCCCGGGTCTCCCGGAATCACGACGGTCTTGACGGAAACGCCGAATTCGGAAATCCGTTCTTTCAGTTCGGAAAGATACGTCTCCCCTTCACTTTTTAATGTTCGGTATTCCGCTTCCTTGTCCCGCTTCAACAGCGGAATGATCTCAAAGACGTACAGCAAATGAATCGTTGAATCAAATGCCTTTGCAAGGGTTATCGCGGATTCGATTCCTTCTTCCGCCAATGGAGATTGATCCAGGGGAACCAGGATATTTTTGTACATCACCATCCTCCGTTTGCGCCAAAAAAACTAGGTTAAAAACCAGGGGCGAGCATTTGGGCGCCTGGAAAGGGCGCCAAATGCCCGCACTTGAATTAAAGTGTGAGCGTTTACCTGGAAGGATATTCCTTTTTCAGGTTGTCCACCTTGAAATAGTCCGGCGTCAGTCCCGTGTTGTATTTGGGATCGGTCGGGCAGTATCCGGTACTGTGGATGGTTTGTATGTCCACATGGTTCATGACCACGGGGCAGAAGATACCGTTTTTGCCCGGTGCATATTGAAACATGGAGAAGATATAGAGTTTGTTTTCTTTGTCGTACCATTCCCCGTAATAGGGCATCCAGGTTTGGGAATCCACATAGAGCATCATCTTGGAAAATGGGAAATCCGGATCCTTTGGCGTCATTTCGATGATATGAACTTTCACCTTCTGGTAGTAGTCGTTGGGGCCGGCCAGGTGTTTCCCGTCAATCCATGTTCCTTTGGGATCCCCGTTGTGTACGGCGAGCATCTCTTTTTGGCCCAGCAGCTTGGCCGTGTAGTTGATGGGGTTGCCGTTGAAGATGTCAAAGTTTTCCCACATGAGATCCTGACCGCCCGGGAGTCGGTCGGTTCTCTGGGCCGCGGAGAGGCGGCGTACGCGTCGGAGGGCCGGCAGGTACAGCCAGAAGGAATCATCCTTGTCCGGGTTGTTGTACTGGGTGATGACCGACAGGGTTCCCCGCATTTCATAGGGATGGGCGTTGGCGTACACGTCGATCCGCACTTCGTTATTCGGGTTGGGTTCATACAAAGGTTTGGGGTCGACTTGCAGCCTGCCGTCAAAATACATGAGGTTTCCGTCGGAAGTCTGGTATCGGACCTGGCCGCCGCGGTTGGTGATGATGGTGACCGTCGAGAGAATTCGATCGTCTTCGCTGAAGTGTTTCTTGAAGTTCCAGAGGGCTTCAAGACCCGTTTTGGGGTCGGGAAAAGGGACGCCCGCTTTATAATTGCGAATCCATCCCACCTTATCAATCTTGGCGGTTCCCTTGTATTCTTCAGTGGCCTTGAGGAACCGTTTCCACAGAAAGCCGGTATTTTCCATATAGGCAGTGACGTTGATCCGTCTGGGGCCCCAGTCCTCCGGGTGTTTCATGATGGTGTACAGGGCAGGGGGGAGCAGTTTCTTGATTTTGTCCACGTCCTCGGCTTCCCAGCCATAGGCCGCCGTCACATCCTGGTCGAACAGTTTTTCGTCGTACTTCATGTTTCCCGGTTTCCATACCGAGTAAGTGTCTTTCCAGGGATAGTGCCATCCGGCCCCGTCCATGGGTTCCCGCATCTCCGCGTTGCCCAGGGATACAAATCCCAGTGTCGCCATTAAACAGATCGAAAATTTAAACCATTTTTTCATCTTTTTTACCTCCAAAAAAAGTTGCACTGTAAAAGACCAGCGCCATGCTCAAAATGAGCATTTGAAACATTTTTAGAAACTCCATTTTGCTGTCAGGTACAACTGATCGTCGCGTTTGATGGGACCGAAATAGAGTCCCGCCTGGTTGTCGTTTCCCCAGATTTTGAGGATTCCCGCAGCAATGCTGAAGGTGTAGGTGGGCTTAAACGTAATGCTGCCGTCAAAAAAACCGCTGCCGGACGTGAAAAAATGAACGCCGAGTACTTGTGGGATGATTTTACCTTCAAAATATTCGGTGTTGATCATCAGGCTTCCAACCGTCTGATAGGTCTTGGCGTCGTTTTCTCCCATAAAGGTTAGATACTTGTCCGAGTCCAGGTTCAAGGCCCATTTATTGAACCACTGGCCGCTGAAATAAAAGGACTTGGTCCGGTTGAGCGCGGGGATCATGACATTCTTGTCAAAGCCCACCATGAAGGCGAAGGTATCACTTTCTCCGTATTGGGAGACGGGCGCAAAGCCGTTTCCATTATTGGATCCCAGATTCGTTCCAAAGGGTTGATCAATCACATAGGCCGCTTCCCCTCTGAACACCGTTTCCAGCATGGAGGAATACATATTGAAGGTTCCGCCGATATTCATGATGTGGGGAAAGTCCCATTTGAAAGGATAAAGTTGGGGATTCAGGGCCGCCTGAGGATCCAGGGTGGCGACACCGATCTGATCCCGCTGGTAGTAGCCAAAAAGGGAGGTATCCCATTCACCGAATTTCCCGCGGACCCGAACGCCGCCCTGTCCGTTTCGCAGGTCGTTGGTGGGAAGATCCTCATTCATTTGGTTAAAGACTGCGGTGCCCACAAAGTCGGGCAGACCAAACCCGCCGCTGTAAAGGGACCAGTTGCCGCCGGGCGCCGCAAACTGGTGGGGCCGAAAGTCAGCCGGTACCCACACGGCCTCAAAGCGCAGGTCATGCCTGGACTCGGGTACGTTGTAGACCACGTCCAGCATGGTCAGGGGAATGCGGATTTCTTCCCAGGCCGGAAAGGACCAGTACCAGCTCAAATCCAGGGGGTTGATTACGTCGGCCAGTCGCAGGGCGTCGGCTTCACCCCAGGCGATTTGCTGGCTGCCGGCCTTGACCACGAAATTTCCCGGTGAATAGGTGACATAGTATTCCCTGAAATCAAAACCCATTTCCATGGGGTTGGCGTGGGGGCCGGGTACTGAGTCCAGATCCCGGGGATACTGGTTGACGCCGGTATCCAGTCCGTAAACCGCCTCGTACCATCCTCTGGCGGTTCCATTGAACCGAAGTTCATCCGTGAATTTTGCTGAAAAATCGAGAAACAGTTCGGTCCGAACCATGGAAAAACTCCAGGCCTTGTTGCCGGAGGCAAGGGGGCCGGAAGTGGTCGGATTAATGCTATCTTCCATCCTTACGCCGGTGGTGTTTCTCAGATAGCCGCCAAGCTCATAGTCGCCTTTGGAATCAAGGGTGATGGCGCCGAGGTTGGGAATGGCCACGAAAGAAAGCATGACCATCAGCCCCATTAATACAAACAATACGGAACATCTCTTTTTCATTATTTTCTCTCTCCTCTCCTTTTGGGTCAATTTGAACGTGCGCTTCCCATTTAAAAACTAAATATACACCTCCTTTCCGTTGGTTTTTGGTCATTCGCTTTTAAGTACTTATTTTTTCATCAGAAACCGCGGTTTAATGATTTGAACCATTGCCGGTAGAAGCAGCAGGCTTCCCAGCAGGTGGAACAGGGTTACGATGGATAACAGCAGGCCCATGTCCGCCTGAAATTTAATGTCCGAAAAGTTCCAGAACACCACGCCGGCGATGATAATAATCGCCGTCAGCACAATGGCGTTTCCGGCCGTGCCGATGGCCTCCTTTACGGCGCTGTCCAAATTGCGCTTTTTGGCGTATTCTTCACGGATTCGGCTCAATAAATAAACCCCGTAATCCACGCCGATGCCGATGGCAATGATGGATATGGGCAAGGTTTGAAGGTTGACGGAGATGCCCTGGACGGCCATGTAGGCAAAGGTGAACCAGGATGCCAGGGAAAGGGGAATCACCAGCAAAATCCCCGCTAAAAATGACCGAAAGACGATGGATGCGATGATGCCCGTGAGTACCAGTGCCGCCACAAGAGTGGTGGTTTCATGCACGACGATGGATTCATTGAATGCCGCGATCACGCCCACGCGGCCTCCCGCCAGCTTGAATTCCGCTTTGTCGGTTTTGTGGGTGGCGATGAACTCATTGGCTGACGTCAGGAGTTTTTCGATGGTGGAGGGCAGGTGGTTCTGGCAGGATACGGTGATGTTCAAATCCTTGAAATCAAAATCATAATAAGTGTCGTAATCGCCGGGTTCGGCGCCGCCGCTGGTCAGCAGGTGAAGGTTGGCGTAAATCCCTCTGGCGCTGTCGGGCAGAATAAAATAATTGGGGTTGTTTTCCCAGAAGGCCATGTTGATCCCCTTGACCAGATCGACGATGGAAAGGGTGTAGGTTACTTCGGGAATCTTGGCCATGTGAGCCTGGAATTGATCCACCAGGTTCAGCAGCTCAGGTTCTTTGATGGCCCCCTCTTCTTTTCCTTCCAGCACCACCAGCATGGGGTTCATGCTGCCGGGAAGACGCTTCGCCATGAATTCCACGTCTTGGTTGTACTCGGATGAGTCCTGCAAGATGGGTGTGCCTTCCTGAATGTCGCCCACCTGAAGGCCCATGTTCAGATAAAAGGCGACCAGGGCCAGGACAAAAAAGACGCAGGCAATGATCCAGGGCGCGCCGGGTCGGCAGTTGAGGTTCCCGACCTTTTTCAGCAAGACCGATTCCATAAAGCCTTTTCGTCTGCGTTCTCGCCATCTTTTGACATTTTTCATGGCCGGCAGATAGAGGTTGATCACGGGATTGAAGATGAGGATGACCGGTATCATGGTCAAACACCATAGAAACATGGAAAGTCCCAGTTTGTTCATCAGGGGGATGGGAATCAGGGAGATGAGAAAAATACCACTTCCGTCCGTAAGTATCCCTGTCAGGCCTGGGAAAAAAAGACCTTTGATGCTGGTTATGGCGCTCTCACGAAGGTTGCCGCTGTCGGCATAGGCTTCATTGATTCGCCAGTTAAATTGAATGGAATGGCTGAGGGCCGTGGCGCTGATCAGTAGCGGAATCACCAGGATCAGAGGGTCGAGGTTGAAGTGCATCAGCTGCATGAAGCCCAGTCCCCAAATGGCGCAGATGCAGGCGGAACTTAAGGGGATGAGGATCAGCCGGAAGCTTCTGGTGTAGATAAAGGCGATCAACAGCATGGCCACAACGGTGACCAGGAAGAAGAAGGCGGTTTGGGGCAGGTAAGAAAAAATAACCCCGTACAGGTAGGGTTCGCCCACAATATGAATTTTGGTGTTGTCGTCCTCAAAGCGGTTTTTCAGGTCCTGTAACTCCTTGTACACGAGGCGGGGTTGAAGTTTGTCTTCAAAAAACCCCAGCTTGAGCAGGGCAACCTTGGCATCCAGGCTCACCAGGTTTCCATAATAGGCCGGGTTGCTGTAGACATCCGCTTTGAGCTGATCAATCCCTTCCTTGGTTTTGGGGGCTTCCGGAAAGAGGATGGAAGGACTGGATATGCCCCAAGAGGTGATTTTGGCATTTCTCACTTTGTTAACGCCTAGGGATACCACCTTGGTTCGGTCAACACTGGGAAGAAAATAAAGCGCGTTGCTGAAATCAATGATTTTTTGGAGGGTTTTTTGTGTAAAGATATCTCCGTCCTTGACTTCCATCCCAATAATGACGCTGTTGGTTCCGCCGAATTTAGGATGTTTTTTAATGAGTTGTACGAAGGAATGGTTTTGCGGGAGGAGATCCGGGAAAAATGTATTAATGGGGATATGCAGGGCATGGTATAAAAGGAAGCCCGTGGTGGCCAATACCAGTATGGCGATCAATAATCTTCTGTTTACAATGAATTGTGCGATCTTCTCTATCATGTGCCAACACCTCTCTTTTCTTGGGACGTTCCCGGTATCTTATCATTCAGCGCTTTTAGTTTTTCCCCGACTTGTAAGCGGGAAGCCAGGTTTTACCGCCGTCTAGGGTATGCAGCAGGGTTCCCACGCTGCCAGCCAGCCAGCCGGTTTTTTCATTAACAAAAGCACAATCTTTCAACCATGCTCTTGTGGGAACCCTGTGGGTTTCGTCCTTCCACTCGCCTTCTCCGAGCATCCCGTATGTTCCCTTTAGTCCGATGGTCCAGCCCTTGTTTCCCATGACCTGAATGCTCATAAGATTTTCAACCATGTGCGATTTTATCTCTTCCCAGGTGTTGCCGCCGTCCCGGGTGTTCAGAATGCTGCCGTCCATTCCCGCGATCCACCCATTTTGTGAATCGGTAAAGTATACGCAGAACAGGTTTTTTTCTCCCAGGGGGCTTTTTTGTTCGGTCCAGTTGAGACCGCCGTCTTCCGTATGGAGGATGGTGCCGAACTCTCCTACGATCCCGCCATTTTGGCTATCGAGAAAGTAGACGCGGTTGTAAATCTTGTCTGCTTTTTCGCCCTGCACATGCCAGTTTTTCCCACCGTCCTGAGTATGCAGGATGGTGCCGTAGGCGCCCACCAGCCATCCTTTTTCGGTATCTTTGAAACAAATGCTGAAGAGATGTTCCTTGGTGCCGCTTTTTTGAAGCTGCCAGGTTTTCCCGCCATCTTGTGTGTTGGCAATTTGGCCGTCCTGCCCGCAGATCCAGCCATTTTGGGCGTCAACAAAGGATACGCTGTACAGGTTGCCATGAAGTCCGGGTTCCTGAATGTCCCATTCGTATGTTTCCGGGTTTAGCCGGCAGACCATGCTATTGCTGCCCACTGCCCATACGTCGCCGCTCGGCAGGGGGGAGACACTGTAAAAATTGTAAAAATAGGCTTTGTTCCATAGGAATTTCCTGCCCTCCGCCGCATCAGCGGAACCACTAACCCATGCACTCAGCACCAATACCACGATCATGTACTTTAGGTGTTTCATTCTCAACTCCGTCTCATCTGTTGGCTCACGACCCTTCAAAAAGAAGAACTTCCAAACTTTTGTAACCGTTTTCGATCCATGTGCGATGAATAAAGAAACCCATGGCAACAACCTGCACAAATGAGGTTCCCGCCCGTTTTTGAATCCTGTTGCATTTTGAAAAAGATTTACATCCCATTGATGAAGTCAAAGATCATTGTCGTGAATTCATTTTGAAGCAATTACTATGCCAACAATGAAGATGTTGAACAACTACCTGATACCGCACTCATTTACAGACTTATTAAAACCGTAAAACTGTAAAGGCTTTACACTATCACTCCAATATCTTTACACTGCGTTATAGTCTAATGGTTCAGTGAAAATATTTTTGTTTGCGTGCGTTTGGCGTTTAAACGCTACTGGGGGTCACTTTAAAATGCCCCTGGTAAATATTTCCACAAATGTATTGGATAAGTCCGATATGCTGACAGGTCCGTTATTTTGATACCATTTGATGGTATAATGGACCATGCCGAAGAACGCAAAAGTAGCGACGGTCGGATCGATGTCCTTCATCAGGTCATGACCCTTTAATTGTTCAAATATGGATCTCAGCAGATGAATGTAGCTGCGTTGTTTGGCGATGAGGATGTTTCGGTAATCCTCGGTGAGAGAGTCAATTTCGTTTACGAGCAAGATTTCACGATCTTGATCGCCGGCAAAAAACCGGGTGTAGAAGTCAAGCATGTCCCGCAGCTTTTGTTCGGGTGGGGAGTCCGTTTCGCAGACGGTTTTCAGGGTTTCCAGGGCCTCATCCATAGCATTGTTCATCAGGGTGAAAAGCATCTCTTCTTTTCCAGTGAAATAATGGTAAAGGGAAGAAGGCTGCATGTTCAGTGCCTGTGCAATGGCGCGCATGGACGTGGCATGGTATCCTTTTTGTGCAAAGAGACGAGCAATTGCTCGATGAATTTCTTTTAATTTTTGGTTTGTTTTGGTTTGATGCATAACCGTTTTTATCAAGGTTGGAAACGAACAGTCGTTAGACTGTAAAAAAAGAAATGCAAACTGTCAACCTTTTTTTGAAATATTTAATAACAAAAAAGATGGGAGAGCCCTTCTGTTCGCGTTTATCCGATGGGAGATATTTATAAGTGCAGGGGGGGGGGTGAGGCGGGTTCGACAGTGCTGTCGCCTCACCCCTGAAGGGATTTGCCGGGGGTTAGTCAAAGGCCATTTCGGTTTTCCATTCTTTCCAAACATTGCCCACCAGGTCGGGCCCGGGTTTAAGGGTCATTTTCCCGGGTTTCCAGCCTGAAGGCGTGGCTTCGGCGCCCTTGGATTCCCTGACCAGTTGAAACGCCTGAATCTGGCGCAGGCTTTCGCTGACGTTTCTTCCCACCGGCGGGGTCAGCACTTCATAGCCTTGGATGATGCCGTCGGGGTCGATAATGAATCTACCGCGGGTTTCAACGCCGGCATCCTCGTCGTAAATCCCATAGACTTTTCCCACTCTGCCGCCGGCGTCGGATAGCATCGCAAAGGGCACGCCGCCATCTACCATTTTGCTCAATTCATAATCGTTCCACATTTTATGCACGAACATGCTGTCGATGCTCATGGAAAGCACTTCAACGCCCAGCTTCTGGAATTCGGGGTATTTTTCAGCAACTGCTGAAATCTCGGTGGCTCAGACAAAGGTGAAATCACCGGGATAAAAACATAGCACCACCCATTTTCCCAGGTACTCCGATAATTTCACATTAACGAATTTTCCTTTTTGGTAGCCCGGCGCGGTAAAGTCGGGGGCTTTTTTGCCAACCTGTATCATTCTTTTTTCCTCCTTCTTAGGGGTTTCTCCTTGGGTGGTGGGTTCAGGGGCCGGTTCTCCCACCGGCCCTCCGGTGGGACGTGCGCATCCTACTTTCAGCTCTTCCGCCATAGGACCTCCTTGTGTGATATGCTTCTCAGGTTTTTTGTTGGGTTAACAATACAACAGCAATGATTAAGAGGCTCTAGCTAACAGCTAACAGCTAACAGCTAACGCCCATCATTCAATCACATGAATATTTTTCTTCGCACACATGGTTTTAAGGACTTTCGGCCACACCGTGGCGCTCACTTCTCCCAGGTGCGCTTTTTTGAGCAGCAGCATGAAGGTTCGGGATTGTCCGATGCCGCCGCCGATGCTGAGGGGGATGTCATTGTTCAACACGGCCTGGTGGTAGGGCATTTTCAAGAAATCCATCTGGTTCGTGATTTCAAGCTGTTGCCGCAGGGTTTGGGCATTGACGCGAATACCCATGGAGGTCAGTTCGTGGCGGCGTTTCGTGATGGGGTTCCAGACCAGGATGTCGCCGTTCAGGCCATGCATGGGCTGACCGTCCTCGGAGGTGGTTTCCGTGGCCCAGTCGTCATAATCCGCGGCCCGCATTTCATGGGGATAACCATCCGCAAGGGTCCAGCCGATGCCATAAATGAAGACCGCTTTGTGCTCCTTGACGATTTCCGTCTCCCGCTGTTTGCGGGGCATGTCGGGGTATTGGGCCAGGATGTCTTCCGCGTGGATAAAGGTGAGTTTTTCCGGCATGTCCGGGTATTTGTCGGTTTTGAGCTGGGGGAAAAGCGTTTGCAGGTGGGTTTCAGCACCCTTGAGGACTTTCCATATCTTTTCCACCACCTGTTTTAAGAGTTGCAGGTTGCGCTGTTCTTCGGTGATGGCCAGTTCCCAGTCCCATTGATCCACATAGGCGCTGTGATCGTGATCCAGGAAGTAATCTTTCCGTATGGCCCGCATGTCCGTGATGAGCCCTTCGCCCACATTCATACCGAACTGTTTGAGGGCGACCCGTTTCCATTTGGTAGCGGCTTGAACAATCTGAGCGTCAATGGGATTTTTGTCGTGGTCATTGGAAATGTGAAACTGGATCGGGGTTCTGGAACCGTCCCGGTCCAGGTAATCGTTTATGCCGCTGTCCACGTCCACGATGAGGGGAACAGTGACCCGGATAAGATTCAGTTCCTTGCACAGGTTTTCCTCGATGTAGTCCTTGGCGGCATAAAGGGCAAGCTGGGTTTCCTTCGGGTTCAGCAAAGAGGCATAGTCATCGGGTAAGATGCTTTCAATTTCAGTGTAATTACCGATGCCGGGACCGGCCAAATCGGCTTTCTTGTCTTCCATCGATTTTTCTCCTGTTTCTGATTTTGAGGATAATGTTTTGATAAGGAAATAACACGGAACGTGGAATTTCGTCAATCTGATAAAATCCCCCAGGCGAGGAAAGCATCGCAAAGCAGTATAGCGGTTCCACTGGGTTTCCGGCGGAAGTTACATCCGGTTCCGCGGGCCGGAGCTTCAATTCTCCCCGGCCCGAGAGAAGCTACTTTTTATCCAGAATATCGATGGGTTTGGGTTGTTTGTCGCCGACCTGGCAACTATTTCTCATTCATGTGGAAATGCCGAATTTGGGCAGGATGTAGGCTTGCAACAAAACCCACCCCACGATAACCAGTAATATGATCCAGATACTCATGTCGTTTCCTTTTTTTTGGGGTTTAGATGTTTCCAAAAGGTTTTATCTCCCATTATTTTCGGGATTGTGTACTCGGGGCAGCGCACGGCTGCCTTCATTATCCGGCTCAGGAAAAACCGCCGCGCGGGGCGCATGAACCGGAGGCCGAAGCGCCGCCGAGGTTGAGGCTCGAACCGGTGGAAGAAAAGGTGGACAGTTGCTTTTCGCAGTCATTCCCGCCGCAGGTAGGGCAGGGGCCTTTGTCCTCCCCGCTGGAACGGAAGCAGAGGGACTCATAAACGGTTCCGCATTTCTTACATTTGAATTCATAGATGGGCATGGATTTCCTCCCTGAAAGATTAGTCTTCCGGGTTATAGAGCCGGATGTTTCGAAAAGGTTACTTTATCTTCTAAAGTTAGTGCCTCTTCATGGAATTGCAAAGTCGTTTCATAAACCCCTGACGCCGATACTTGAAAAAAACCTTTTGGCGCTGGTATTTTCGGTTTCGGGATGGTATAAAACAAATATTTTTTTCTCTGATGATGTGGATAACATCCCCTTTTTGTAATGAATGAGGGTATCCAATCTGAATTTTCAAGTCAAGAACGAACAGGAGGTCCATTCGTATATGAGCGGGCATAAAAAAACCATTATGCAGGTGTTAAGGAACAATGCAAAGGCGGCTGTCATTGCCTTTGGCATTTTGGGCGTTACCGTGCCCCTGTCATCCTGCGCCGATCTTCGGGAGGAGTTTGATCCGTCCCAATGGCGTTACCAGGTGGTCCCCGATGCACCGCCTTCATGGGAAAACGATTATGGTAGACCGGATATGAATGGGGGCGAAAGTCCCTGGCAGTAAGGGCGTTGAAGCTTGAAGACTTTTCTAAAGATCCTATTGTGTTTGAAACCCTGGGTGCTGTTGCTCGGTGTCCTTGCCTTGAGCGAGGGATGCGCCCAGGCGTCCAGGGAACCGTCTCAATCGCCCGCCGCGCCAAGGGCGATGGCAGCAGCCTCGCTGACTGGTTACAGCATTCAGGTAGGCGCCTTCAGAACCCTGGACAATGCAGTAAGACTCACCCGGTCTCTTGAAAAACGGGGGATAGACGCCTACTATTTTCGTACGAAACGGGGCCTTTACAAGGTCCGGTTCGGTGATTTTTCTTCCTGGATGGAGGCCCGCCGAAATGCCGGAAGTCTGGTGCGTGTGGGCATCATCGATGATTATTATGTGGTTCCTCCCAGTGACCATGCGGTCGTCCGGAAAGAAGAAAAATTCGAAAGCCATGGCCTCAGAAAAGAGATTGTGGCTACGGCCCATGGGTTTATTGGGCTTCCCTATCGATGGGGTGGAAGTTCGGCAGAGAACGGGTTTGACTGCAGCGGACTGGTCATGGCGGTTTATCACTTGAACGGTGTTACGCTGCCCCGTACCTCAAAAGAACAGTACCAGGTTGGAAAACCGCTCCCTCAGCCCGATCTGGTTGAAGGGGATCTGGTTTTTTTTGATATAACAGGCCGAAATCGGATTTCCCACGTGGGCATCTACATGGGGGACGGAAAATTTGTTCATGCACCGGGAAGAGGCAAGACCATTCGCATGGATTCCCTTTCCAATTCCTATTATGCCCCTCGGTACAAAGGGGCGAGAAGTTGCCTTTGAGACGGTTTTGGGTATCCCCGAACATATGATTCCGCTGAAACAAAACTCCATGTACCGGTTTCTGCTGGTGCTGACCATCAGTTCCACCGTCGGATTGCAGGCCTGGATGATGCTGTTCAACAATTTTGCCGTGGAACAGGTGAACCTCACGGGCGAACAGGTGGGCATGATCCAGTCCGTGCGGGAGATTCCCGGGTTTTTGACCCTCCTGGCGGTTTTCGTCATGATGATCATTAAGGAGCATCGCCTGTCCGCTATCTCCATCCTGTTTTTGGGGATAGGACTTACGTTTACGGGGTTTTTCCCTTCCTATGCCGGGTTGATGGTCACCACCGTGGTGATGAGCTTCGGGTTTCATTATTATGAAACCACCAACCAGTCCCTAACGCTTCAGTATTTTGACGAGCATACCAGCCCCATGGTGTTTGGCAAACTGCGCAGCATTGCCGCCGCGTCCAATATCGGCGTCGGCGTTCTCATCTTTCTGATTTCAAGTTTTCTGGATTTTAAGGATATTTACCTGACGATCGGGGGGTTGGTTATGGCTGCCGGCATGTGGGCTTTTACCCAAAATCCCACGGACAAAAACATTGTTTTACAGCACAAAAAAATGATCTTTCGGAAAAAGTACTGGCTCTATTATTTTCTGACGTTCATGGCTGGCGCCAGGCGGCAGATTTTTATGGCCTTTGCCGTGCTGTTGCTGGTTCGGAAATTTGGGTTTACGGTGCAGGAAGTAACAGTGTTGTTTATCATCAACAATCTCATCAATTACTTTTTAAGTCCCATGGTGGGAAGATGCATTATCCGTTTCGGTGAGCGGAAAGTCCTGTCCCTGGAGTATTTCAGCCTGATCTTTATTTTTATGGCTTACGCGGCTGTTGATTCCAAGATGCTGGTTTCCTGCCTCTATATTCTGGACCATATCTTTTTCAATTTTGCCATTGCCATTCGGACTTATTTTCAAAAGATAGGCGACCCCAAGGACATCGCGCCCAGCATGGCAGTGGGCTTCACCATCAATCATATCGCCGCCGTGTTCCTGCCTGCCCTGGGAGGGATTTTATGGATGGTGGATTACCGTATTCCCTTTGTGGCGGGCGCGGGCTTGAGTTTGATTAGCCTCATGGCGGTGCAGAAGATCCGTTTGCCCGTGGGGAGGCGTATTCCTTCACCTTAGGAATTTGGTGTCCCTTTTCTCGCTTTGGCCCCTGTATAAGAATTTAAAAACCAGCCTTTAAAAAGAAAATTCACTATTGTTTTTTTCGTTTACTTGACCTGCGAAATTCTATAAAATAGGTAAAAAGGTGGTGGCTGCTAATAACCCGCGTTTGGACAAATAATTTAGGTTTTTTTTAAACGACTGTAAACTGCTTAACCTCGAGGCAGAATCTAATGTCAAATGACGTCAGAAGTTTGGAGAGGTCATCCAAAAAGAACCTGCAATCTATCTTTTCCCAACTTAGCCAAAAAGATCTGAAAACGCTGTATACCTGTTCGGAAATCAGGAAATTGGCGACCGGTGAATAC
Organism: Desulfatiglandales bacterium; assembly: GCA_963662465.1. Lineage (GTDB taxonomy): Bacteria > Desulfobacterota > DSM-4660 > Desulfatiglandales > Desulfatiglandaceae > NaphS2. The sequence continues at coordinate 3,264,828 of OY759599.1, read as the reverse complement.
CTGATGAAAGAGGGAGACGCGGGTCAAACAGTGTACCTGCTGCTGGATGGTAAACTGAAGATCCTCAAAATCACGAATGGGCAGCCGAGGGAAATTGCCTGCTTCCATAGCGGGGATTGGGTTGGAGAAATCGCATTTACCAAGAAGGTTCCTAGGACGGCGTCCGTTATCGCCTGTGTTCCGTCCAGGGTTATGGCAATAAATGAGGCCGCCTTTAATGCGCTAAATGCTCAAACCCAGTTATTCCTGCTGAAGAAATTGAACGATCTGGCCAATGAACGTATCCGTCAAATGTTATCAAGTGAAAGGGAACTGAAAGTTCTGAATCGACGGCTGATCGATCGTATCCATTCCGAGCGATCTCAGGGAGAAGTCAATTACGGAGAATCTGAAATAATCAAGGGGATTATCAAAAAAGTCCCCAGGCTGCCATCCTTTGCGAGTACCTTGCTGATTCGGTTGTCACAAAAAAATACGTCATTGCGCGAAGCATCTGATCTGATCAAACAGGATCCTTCTTCAGTGGCGGTTGTGCTTAAGACCGTTAATTCAGCGTATTACGGTCTTAGGCAAAAGGTTTCCGATGTTAACCACGCCTTAGTCCTAATCGGTTTCAGCAGAATATACCAATTGATTATCGCCGAAGGGCTAAGGCGCTCCATGCCGAATACACCGAAATTCAATGCGATTCAATCCCACTCCGTGGCGATTTCTCACATCGCTTATGGCCTCTCACTGGCATCGCGAGCCGCGAATCCTTCGGAAGTAGCGACTATCGGACTGCTGCACGATCTGGGCCGTGTTCTGATGTTGTTGTTGAAAAATCAGAATCCTTCTTTAACCATCCTCATTGATTCCCTGGATCACGCCCGGTTGGGTGCTCTTTTACTGAAGGAATGGGGGATGCCGGATATCCTGGTTCGCAGTCTCGAATTTCAGTCCTATCCGGCGTTTTTGCCTCCGGATACGATCCCCTTGGAAATTCGAAATAATGTTGCGATTCTCTATTTGGCGCATCTTTGCCTGAAGTTTTTCGAGGAAAAATCCGATAGGGGGTTACCGGATGTGTTTGTGGTGGAATATATGAGGCTTCTGGGTTGGGATCAATTGGATGTAAGCCGGTTGGTCCTGAAACACCTGTTGCCGACCCTGGTCAAGGGTATTAATGGTTATCCCATTGCTTTCCGAAAGCTTTTGAAGGAATATATTTCGACTGTGAATTTGCCTGTGAACAGAGTGTAACCCACCCAACAGGCCCAATCAACATAGCCGTATAGGCCTTTCGTGGATTGAACCGTGAAAATTTTCCATTCTAGCTAAGGTGCCGATATGAAAAAAAAGATCCTGGTCGTTGATAATCATCCGGTCATTTTGAAGTTCATGAGCAACTTGCTTGGAAAAGAAGGGCATCAGGTAAAGACAGCGGAAGACGGTCTTTCCGCGCTTAAAATTTTAATGACCTATATCCCTGATGTGATGTTCATCGATCTGGTAATGCCCAATATCAACGGGGAACAATTATGCCGGATTATCCGGAAGATACCTGCTTTAAAGGATACCTATGCAGTGGTTCTATCGGCGACAATTGTCGAGGAATCGAGAGATTTTGCTGAATTGGGCGCCGATGCCTTTATTGTGAAGGGACCGTTTAACAAGATGAAAACCCATGTCCTTGCCGCCATTGAGCAATCGGACCACGATATTTCACAGGGTGCTCCTGAAGAAATAATGGGGTTTAAAGGCGTTTTTAAGCGGGAGATTACCAGGGAACTCATATCCGCCAAAGGGCATCTTGAAACAATTTTGAACAATATCTCCGATGCCATTTTGGAACTTTCGCTTGACGGAAGGATCATCTTTGCCAATCCCGCGGCTGTTTCCATTATGGGTTTCGCCGAGGAAGCGTTATTAGGTGCTAATTTTATAGAACGGATCAATGAGATCGATGAGCGTCATCGTGAAAGACTTAAGGCGTTCCTCATCAGAATAGACGAAGGTTCCCGGAAGGTGGATTTTGGAAACCCCATACTCATAAACCGAAGGCATATCTCCCCCAGTATTTTGCCGGTCAAGGACGCTGCAAGTTCCTCGGTCATGCTGGTTTTGAGAGATGTTACCGAAGCTGTTCATGCGGAGGAAATTCTCAGAAGGGAACAGGAAGAGCTGGAGCGGCGGGTAACGGAGCGTACCATTGCGCTTGCGGAGACCAATCAAAAACTGCAAGAAGAAATCTATAAACGCATCCGGGCAGAGCGAATACTAAAAGCCTCCGAGGCGAGATATCGTTCCCTTTTTGAGAAGTCCAGAGTTCCCATTATGATTGCCACGCAGCGCGGCGAATTCACTGATGCCAATTCCGCAGCGTCGGAACTCTTTGGTTACACTAAAAATGAAATATTAAAAATGAATTTCCGGAACTTATGCGTTGATCCCAATAATAACCATGAATTTCAGAAAGAGATGAAAGAAAAGGACTCCGTACAGGATTTTGAAATCAAGATGCGCGGGAAAAAGGACCGTGAAATGGACTGCATTCTGGATGTGGCGTGTCGTCGGGACGAAGATGGCGGCATCTTGGAATACCATGGCATTATTCGAGATATTTCCGCGGCGAAGCATGCGCGGGAGGAATTACGAGAGAGTGAGAAAAAATATCGTCTTTTGATAGAAAACGCCACGGATGCTATCTTTATTGCCCAGGATGCGGTAATCAAATTTGTCAATCCCAAAACCGAAGCGGTGACGGGGTATTCAGCAAAAGAGTTGGCCCGTATCCCTTTTATTGACATGATTCATCCTGAAGACAGGGATATAGCCCTTGAAAGACACCTCAACAGACTGAAAGGGGAGGACTTTCCCGGTATTTATTTTTTCAGGATCTTCAACAGGTCCGGAGAAGTCCTATCGGTCGAACTTAATGCCGTTCTCATAAGCTGGGAGGGTCAGCCGGCCACTCTCAATTTTCTGAGGGACATTACGGCTCAAAAAATGCTTGAAACTCAACTTCAGCAGGCCCAAAAGATGGAGGCCATTGGAACCCTGGCCGGCGGTATCGCCCATGACTTCAACAACCTGCTCATGGCAATCCAGGGACGTGCCTCTATTATGCTGATGAATAAAGAGTCTTCCCATAGGGATTTTGAACATTTGCGTGGTATTGTGGGGCATGTTGAAAGCGCCGCCGAACTGACGGGGCAACTCTTAAGCTTTGCCAGAGGTGGAAAATATGAGGTCAAGCCAACGGATTTGAATGAACTTATCCAAAAACAAAATCGAATGTTTGGTCGAACCAGGAAAGAGATCATTCTTAAAGACAGATACCAGACGGATATTTGGCCCGTGGAAGTCGATCGGGGCCAAATTGAGCAGGTACTGTTGAATCTTTATGTCAATGCTTGGCAGGCCATGCCGGGGGGTGGTACGCTCTATGTGAAAACTGAGAATGTGACCCTTGACGAGAGCTATGTCAAAACTTTTTTCGTTGAACCCGGACCTTATGTGAAAATATCCATTACCGACACGGGCGTCGGAATGGATAAGGCAACCCGGGAAAGGATCTTTGACCCTTTCTTCACCACCAAGGAGATGGGTAGAGGAACCGGCTTGGGTTTGGCTTCGGTATATGGGATTATCAAAAATCACGGTGGATTCATCAATGTTTACAGTGAAAAGGGAAATGGTGCAACCTTCAGTGTGTATCTGCCTGTTTCTCATAAAGAAGCGGTCGATGAGAAACCGAAGCCAAAGGGGGACGCATTAAGCGGATCTGAAACCATCCTTTTCGTAGACGATGAGGAGATGATCATTGAGGTTGCCGAGGAAATTCTGGAGCAACTGGGTTATACGGTCTTGACAGCCAGAAGCGGAAAAGAAGCCATTGAGATATACCGGGAGAACAGGGAGAGGATTGACATCGTGGTTCTAGATATGATCATGCCGGATATGAATGGGGGGGATGCTTATGATAGAATGAAAGAGATGAACCCCGGAGTGAAGGTCCTTCTTTCAAGTGGATATAGTGTTAGGGGTCAAGCGACCGAGATATTGGGTCGAGGCTGCGATGGTTTTATTCAGAAGCCCTTCAAGATTAAGCAATTATCCGAAAAATTGAGAGATATTTTGGATGAGGAATAGGATTTTCAGTTTTAAAAGGGTGCTGAAAGGATACATCTGATATGAAGAAGGGGGCGTTTCGAGAGCCGCCGGATGAGCGGTGGAAGTCTGATCGGGTAGCTCAGACGGATCGGACGGATTCGACAAAACGGCGTCTGAGGCCGAGCGGTGGATACCGGCAGCTGCGGAGTTTCCAGACGACCACAATCATTTATGACGGCACGGTTTTGTTCTGCGGGCGATTTGTCAACCCTCGCTCCCGCACCCATGACCAGATGGTACAGGCGGCACGGAGTGGGCGTCAGAACATCGCGGAGGGTAGTCGAGCAGGTGCGACGAGCAGCAAGTCGGAAACTTTCTTGACCAATGTGGCGCGCGCCAGCCTGGATGAACTGCTTTTGGACTTTAAGGACTATCTCCGCCAGGGGAAGCGTCCTCAGTGGACTAAGGATACTCCCGAAGCCTGCTTACGGCGGCCCGTCTCGCCGAGCGGGCGCGAAGGAGTGGAAGATCTCCCGATCAGATCAAAACCCTGTCTTGTTCGCGGTGTGGCAAGCCCATGATCCAGCGAACCGCACAGCGGGGAAAAAATGCGGGGTCTCGGTTTTGGGGTTGTAGCGGCTATCCGGGGTGTAGGGGGACTCGGTCGGATCTGTCGGATCGGTCTGATTAGACCGATCCGACAGATCTTTGTGCAACCTAAAATTCAATGCCCCGTCGCGCCTTGGCGCCAGAATAGTAGGGGTGTTTGATCTGCCTGAGTTCGGTGACGTAATCTGCTTGTTCAATGAGATTTTCCGGCGCGCTGACACCGGTCATAACCAGTTCGGTTTTGCCCCGGCACATGCTCATCAAATTAAGGATCTGCTTTTTTTCCAAGGTTCCGAAAATGAGGGTATTCAGAATTTCATCGCAGATGAGCAATTGCGTTTTGTCTTTCACGGCCTCAACGGCGTAACGAAACGCTTCGGCGGCATGTTCGTAGTGAATGGCTTCGGGCCCCCGGGACAGAATAAAAGGGTGTTTCCCCGGGCATTGGTATTGAATATTGGGAATATTGGCAAAGATGAGGATTTCTCCCGAGGTGCCCGATTTCATAAATTGAACGAAATTGACCTTGAGTCCCACTCCGGCGGCCCTGACGGCTAGACCCACCGCACGGGTGGTTTTGCCGACCCCCTCCCCGTAATAGATATGAATGAGTCCGAGACTGATGTGTTTGATCAATCCAGACCGTTCTTTCGTGTAATAGATGATGTTGTCCTCCTCAAATATGATGTAGCGCTATGGGTGTTTTATCCGCCATTTTTTCGGTTTCCTCGGCAATCCGTTTGTGAATTGATGTAGTAACGCCCCAGGTCCAGAATTGACTTGCTGATGAGGGCATTGGGGAATTGGAGTATAAATGGCAGCTGTGTGTTGAGCGCCTTTTCCACGCGCCAGTCTTTTTTAACTCCTCCCACTTCTTTGACGTCAAGATCCAGAAATTTTTTACAGACCGTCTTGAGCCTGGCGGCTACCTGGGCCTTTTCGGTCAGATCGGCATATTGATTGATTAAGATGCCCACGTCGCAGCCAGGCGACTTTCCGGCAAGCACTTTTATCAATGCATAGGCATCCAGAAGAGCGCTCCCTTTGGGGGTTGTCACGATCATTATGGCGGAGGACGTCAGTAAAAACTCGATGGTCGGTCTCGATATCCCGGCACTGAGATCAATGATCATGAAATCGCCGTATTGCTCAATGGTTTGAAATTGATCCCTGAGATGCCGGATTTCCTCCGAAGTCAGATTGGCCAGCTTTTCAACGCCCGATCCGGCGGGAATCACCAGAACGCCTTTCGGTCCCTCTATCAGGACTTCTTTCAATGTCTTGGCGCCCGAAACAACATGTTCGAGGGTCGAATAAGGTCCCTTCAGGCGCAGCATGAAAGCGATATTTCCCAGTCCCAGATCTCCATCGAACAGGATAACCTTCTGTTTCAACTGAGCAAGCGCAAGTGCAAGATTTACGGCCACGGAGGACTTCCCGACTCCGCCTTTGCCGCTGGCGATGCCGATGGTGAATAAGCCGTTTCGTTTTCCCGAATCAGGAACAAAGTCTTTCAGATAATCCAGCTTCATCGGTTGAAAACCCAAATTCCCATGGTTGGATGTCGGCATTGATGGGGCAACGGTCAATTCGTCGCCGCCTTGAGATGTCTTTTCAGTCGTGTGTGATTTTGGCTAAAATCTCTTCAGACAGTGTCTGGTATGATGTCGCACCGACGGAGGTTTTGGCATATTCGGTTATGGGAACGCCGTCGCGAGCGGCTCTCGCAAGGGCTACATTGGCGGGAATCACGGTGTTGAAGACTTTGTCGCCATATTTTTCCCGCATGTCGCTCAGGGACTGTTCCGATTCCTTTGTGCGCCTGTCATACATGGTTCCAAAATAACCCAGGATCTCAATTCCCGGGTTAAGTCTGGAAGACACCTTTGTGATGAGATGGTTCAGTTCATCCATGGTGACAACGCTCATGTAGTTTGTTCGGAAAGGACTCAGAACAAAATCCGCAGCCCTGAGGGCATTGAACAGCAGCAGCGATACCACGGGGGGCACATCGATAATCAAAAAATCGTACTGATCGAGGTGGTCGTCAAATTTTTCGTACAAGAGGTTTTCCCTGCCCACGCGGCTCTCCATCCCGGCATCGCACTGGATCAGGTCCCCGGAAGAAGGGATGATAGACAACTTTTCCCAGCGGGTGCCGCACACCACATCCCTGAGGACAATATCCGGTTCCATCAACAGATCATAAGCCGTTAGTTCCAGATCCTTGAAATCGAGTCCCAGGTGCAGGGTGGCGCCCGTGTGGGGATCCAGATCCAGCAAGAGTGTGTTTTTCCCCATTCCGGCGAAGCATGCGGCGATATTGACGGCGGAGGTTGTTTTGCCGACGCCCCCTTTCAGAGATGTAATGGCGATGACTTTTCCAGGGTTCATGGTATCTCCCTCTCCTTATGCATTTTTTGGTTTGATGCCATCCCGAAGGAAAGCATCCCGCAATGTCTGGGACTGTCCTGTTATCCGAACAGCGCGTCTTCTTCCGTCAGGCTGACCGAAACGGATGATTCGCCGGTGGTCTTGTCTTCAGCCGGTTGGGGCGAAGGGCTTTCTGTCGCCGCGGTTTTCTCCTGATCCGCCCGCAAACCCTCCGCGGACAATATTTGATTCACCACGGATTTCAGTTCTTCTATGGTTTGGCTGAAAGGACCCAGTTCCGGGACCGTAATGCCGCCGGCGCCTCCGGTCTGCCGTATTTCTCCCGGAGATTTATATCGATCCTGCCAGGACGGATCACCGCGGTCAATAACTTCTTTTGCAAGCCGAATGTAGTCGTCGGCGCCATTGCAGGATGGGGCATGTTCAAAGATGTTTTTGCCCTGTACCGGTGCTTCCGCCAGTTTGGTATTGATTTTGATGATCGTGGACAACAAACCCTTGGAGAACAACTGTGCCAACTGCTCCAAAATGTAGATGCTCAAATTCGTTCTTCTGTCATACATGGTGCAGAGGACCCCCGCCAGTTTGATGGGATGACGCATCCGCTGAGTGATGACCAACAGGGCATGGAGCATTTGATCCATGCCTTCCAGGGCCAGAAACTGACTCTGAACGGGAAGGATCACTTCATCGCAGAAAAACAGGGCGTTCAATACCAGCAAACTGACGCCCGGTGTGCAATCTACAATGATAAAGTCATAATCATCGACGATTTCTTCCATCTTTTCTTTAAAAATGAATTCTCTTCCCATCTCCTTCACCAGCTCTATTTCAGCGGAAACCAGTGAAGGCGAGCCGGGCAACAGCCACAACAAGTCGGTATCGCATTTACGCACAATAGGGGCCGGACTTTGACCGGGATTTACCAGCAGGTCATAGACGGAAAGACCCACGCTTTTCTTATCATAGCCACAGGAAATGGTGGCGCTGCATTGGGAGTCAGTGTCAACCAGCAGCACCCTGTTGCCATTTCCGGCCAGCGCGGCTGCCAGATTTACGGCGGTGGTGGTTTTTCCAACGCCACCCTTCTGACTGCAGATGGCAATTTTTCTCGGCATGACAATCCCTTTCAAAGATGGGCTGACAAAAAACAGTTCCTTTCTAGAAACTGTATAGTGGAAATCATGTTGAGGGTCAATAAATTTTAGAGCATACAGAGGTCAGGGTAAGGGAGAGGACGATTTTACAGTTTTTCCTCCAGTTGCGCGATGGCTGCCATGAATGCGCGCCGGTTTTCCCGTGCATAGGGATTGTATCGATGCATGTCCGTGAAAAGCTGCCAGGTATCATGGGTTACCACCCCCAGGATATGAAGCAGCCGTTTATACCCCTCCGTATCAATCATGAGTTCCCGTGCGCCGAATTCGTCCAGGGCCCTGCCGATGAAATGGGTCAGGGAGAGGCTGATGGCGATCTGGCGGTCATGTTCTTCGGGGGTTGCCTCGATCACGTTGAGCCCTTTTCCGGTCAGGTAGCTTTTCACCTTTTGATACCGGTCGTTGTCGATCCGCACGTTGCAGAGAACGATTTTCCGGTCATGGAGGGACTCGGCCGCGCTGTCGGGGCCGAACATGGGGTGCGTGGCCAACAACGAAACCGAAGGTGGAAGGGCCGCCGTCATCCACGCTACCGGATAAACCTTCACGGAGCAGACATCGACTACCAGTGTTTCCGGGCCCACCAGCGGCGCCATCTGTTCGAGCATCTCCCGCATGGTGGAAATGGGGACGCTCAAGATAACGATCTTTTGCCCGCATGCCTCCGCCAGGGTCGCCGGCATGGCGCCCGCTTCGGCGATTTCCGTTGATTTGTCGCTCCGGTTGAAGACCTTAACCGTGAAATCCTTGGCCAGATATCCGGCCATTAGCCGGCCGAATCTGCCGAAACCGATAATTCCGATCATGTTGTGGTTGCTCCCATCCTTTTATTGAGTACCTGCGCCAATCTCTTAAGCCCTTCCGTCAGCGGTTTTTCCGCGATGGCGTAACAGATGCGAATATGCCCCTCTCCGCCGAATGCCTCGCCCGGCGTCACGGCCACGTTTGCGTGTTGCAATATCTCCGTTGCCAGGTCCTCAGCGCCTTCACCGTTTTTCAAGCAACGAGTGATGTCGGGAAACACATAAAACGCGCCCCGGGGGATGTGGCACGGTAAATCTCTCAGTATTTCCAGGGTCATGTCCCGCCTTTTTTGCAACGTGTTCAGCCAGCGGTCAAAACCGGATGGATCGATTCGGGTAGCGCCAAGGGCCCCATGTTGCGCAAAGGTACACACATTGCCCGTTAAATGACTCTGTAAGCGCGCCATGGCCGTGATGATGTCTTTGGGGGCCGCGGCATACCCGATTCTGAACCCGGTCATGCAATAGGTTTTCGAGAAGCTTCCGGCGACAATCAGGCGGTCCCGGACGTAAGGAAAATCAAAGAGCCGGGCTTTCGGCCATCCGTCATAGACAAAGGCCTCATAGGCCTCATCGGATATGAGATAAAGATCATGGGCCCGGGCCAGATCGGCGACTTTCCTGAGGTCTTCCTTAGGGTAGACCGCACCCGTCGGGTTATTGGGGCTGTTGATGATGACGGCCTTGGTGTGGGCATTGACGGCCCCTTCAATGGCATTGCAATCAAGCTGATGGCTTGTCGTATCCACCAGCACGGGTCTCGCGCCGGCCAATTTGATTTGTTCGCGGAAGCTGACCCAGCAGGGGCGGGGGATGATTACCTCGTCGCCCGGGTTACAAAGCACTTGCAGCGCCATGTACAGGGCTTGCTTGCTCCCGTTGGTAATGATGATGTTTTCATGGTCATACCCCTCGAACCGCCCGGCCACCGCTTCGCGCAGTTCCGGAATGCCCGATACGGGGCCATAGCGGGTTTTTCCTCCTGTGATGGCGGCACTTGTTCCGGAAAGAACATGGGGTGAGGGGGGGGCGTCCGGCTCACCGATACCGAGATTGATGATATGGCGCCCTTGCCGCCGAAGGGTGTCAATCACACCGCTCAAATGAACGGTTCTGGATGTGGATACCTGTCGTATACGCTCCGATAGCTGTTTCATAGGATTTTTATCTCCATTACAGTTCCCCGATCACCGCTTCCAGCGTCGATAGTGGGATGGGTTCCACCACGGCTTCACCCATGCGGCGAAGGAGTACAAAATGGACCGTATCGTTTTCCCGTTTCTTATCGTGGCGCAGCGCGTCAATAATTTTTGCTCTGTCAATTGCCAACCGTGTGGGAAGCTTGAGGGATTCGAGCAATTTCGCCAGGCGTGCCACCTGGGGCTCGGTCAGATAGCCCCTTCGAGCGGAGAGTTTCGCCGCCGCCATCATACCGATACTAACCGCTTCGCCATGGGGTAGTTTGTGGACCTTTTCCACGGCATGCCCAACGGTATGCCCGAAATTGAGTTTGCGGCGTTCCCCGGTTTCCTTTTCGTCCCGGTTGACGATTCCCGATTTAATCACCGCCGAGTCGTATACCATTCTCCGTACGGCTGCCGGGTCCATGGCCGATACCGCCGCCACGTTTTCCTCCAGATAGGCGAAAAGGCGATCATCCGCGATGGCGGCATGTTTGACGATCTCCGCCAGGCCGCATCCCCGGTCCCGCTCCGAGAGTGTTTTGAGGACCTCGGGATCACAAATGACAAACTCGGGCTGATTGAACACGCCCACCATGTTTTTGTACCCGGAAAAATTGACGCCGTTTTTCCCCCCCACACCGGCATCCACCTGGGCCAGCAACGTGGTTGCCACAAACCCGAACCGGACGCCCCTCATGTAGGTAGAGGCTACGAAGCCCGAAATATCGCAGACAATGCCGCCGCCGATCCCCACGATGAAAACGGTTCGATCCGCTTCATGGTCCACCAGTTCCTGAAAAATATCCTTGATCGTCTCAAGGGTTTTGATTTCTTCACCCATGCCGATCTCGATGACTTGCGCTTCGGGAAACTGATCTCCGTAAAGATGCCGGACGTTTCCGTCGGTGATGATGACCGTTCGCGAGGGAGGTAAACAGGCGCCGAGATTTCCTAGTTTTTCACCCACCAGGAGGGTTGATTTTCCGGTGCTGCCGTGTATTTCAAGGGTATTCATCCGTATCGCTCCCATTGAATGATTGTTGATCGATAAAGTAATCAAGCCGCGGCGGCAACGGAGTATCTTCCGTTTCCGTTCTGAAGCGGCGCCCCCGACCGGGAAAGGCCGTTTCGCATCAACTGCTCATGGGCCGTTCGCAACAGGTTTTCAGTGGTTTCCCACGAAATGCACTCATCGGTGATGGACACCCCGTATGTCATGGTTTTCAAATCGCCGGTATTCTTCTGGTTTCCTTCATGAATATTGCTTTCGAGCATCATGCCCACCACCGCATCGTTGCCGTCCAGCTTCTGATTAATGACATCCTGCCAGACAACGGCCTGGTTGTCATATTTTTTCCACGAATTGGCGTGGGAGCAATCCACCACGATGGCATCGGACAAGCCCTTGGCATGCAGTTGATCGATGGCCTGGCGAATGCTGACGGAATCGTAATTGGGTCGGGCGCCTCCCCGTAAAACCATGTGGGTATAGGGATTACCCTTGGTATTGACGATGCTGGCCCGTCCGTTGGGATCGATCCCCACAAAACTTTGGGAAGACCCCGCCGCGATGATGGCATTGACGGCATTGGCGAGACCGCCGTCCGTGCAGTTCTTGAACCCCACGGGCATGGAGAGGCCCGATGCCATTTCACGGTGTATCTGGCTTTCGGTGGTTCGTGCCCCGATGGCGGCCCAGGAGACCAATCCGGCAATGTACTGCGGCGTAAAGGGATCCAGCATCTCCGTTCCCGTGGGCAGTCCCATTTCCGTAATGTCGATGAGCAGCTTGCGGGCCTTCCGGATGCCGGTCAACATATCATAGGTGTCGTCCAGATGGGGATCATTGATCAAGCCCTTCCAACCGACTGTTGTCCGGGGTTTTTCGAAATAGACCCGCATGACTACCACCAGGGTGTCTTCAACCTCTTTCCTCAGCCGGTTCAGACGTTTTGCGTAGTCCAATGCCGCGGTTTCATCATGGATGGAACAGGGGCCTGCCACCACCAGCAATCGTTTGTCCTCTTTTTTCAAGATACGCTGGATTTCTTCCCGGCTCTTCAAGACCGTTTCACCGGCGCGCTCGGAGATGGGGAATTCATCCTTCAAGGCATCGGGGGCAATCAAGGGGTTGAATGATTCGATGTTGACATCGTAAGTCTTTTTCATGGTAAACGCTCCTTATTTTAGAAGCAAAAGGGCCGGGAGAAGCATTGCTTCCCGCGGCCCATAAAACCAAAAAAAGCCGCAGGCTTGTCTGCCGGCGGCTTTTGACTTGTTGTATTAAAATCTTTCAGCGGACCATAGGCAGACAGGTGGCATAAAAATAATACCAATAATAAAGAAACCCGTCTGCAAAATGATGTGTCACTGAAGTCTTCCCAAATTGATGGTTTTTTTATATTCTAACTGACAATGATGAGTACTGCCTACAGAAATATTCTCGGGATGTCAAGGTTTTTTTTATTTACCTGTCCATCCAGATTGAATCTTTTTACCAGCAGATAAATCGCTTTATTGTTGACAAAAAAACAAGTTTACGGAGAGAATACATAATTGAACATAGGTATCCTGACCCAAAAGGGTGCTTTATTAGGAGTCAACCATGTTCCATAAATCGATGGCACAAGCCTTGCTTCTCTCTCTCTCTCTCTCTCTCTCTCTCTCTCTCTCTCTCTCTTACCTTCCATTTTTAGGAGACGATCACATAAGAACATTTAATATTGCTCCGATGCCCGTGAAGGCACCGGGGCTTTTTTTTGCCCGGACACCGTTTCCCGGTTTTAAAGGTTCAGAGTACATCGGATTCCTTTTTGATGATCGGCGAGCAACTCAAGCTGCGAAATATCGATGTGATACCGAATTTTTCCACCATTTTGAGGGTATCTGGAGGATCTTCTGATGGCCAAAAAGCCAACCTACCAGGAATTGGAACAACGGGTTCAGAAATTAGAAGAAGAAATCGCTAAATTCAAGTGGTTTGAGGAAAAGAACAAGGCAACGTCGAGTGCGCTTATGAATACCTTTGATGATGTTTTTGGGTTGGTGGATACAGAAGGCATTATGATTGATGCCAATGAAGCATTGGCTCAGAGGTTCGGACTGAGTGTTGACGATTTAAAAGGCATGAATTGCTGGGATTTAGTACCACAAGAGATGTTAATCAGTAGAAAATCATACTTTGCCGAGGTGATTAAGTCGGGGGAACCCGTCCGTTTCGAAGACAAAAGCAAGGGAACATGGTTCGACAATGTTTTCTACCCTGTCTTTGATGAGCAAGGAAAAATAACAGGGTTGGCGCTTCTGGGTCGTGACATCACCGAGCGTAAACGGACGGAGGCGTTGCTGAAGGAGAGCGAGGAAAAATTCCGGTTGCTTACCGAGCAAAATCTATTGGGAGTCATTATTGTTCAGGGCGGTTTTGTTAAATATGTGAACCAAGCGGCCTCTGATCTCACTGAATATTCAATCAAGGAAGCCCTTAATTGGGGAATAAACGGATTTGGCAGGCTATTTCACCCGGACGATCTGGCATTCGTCATGGAACAGGTTCAAAAAAAGCAGGAAGGGGTCGAAGATGTGGTCACCCATTATTCATACCGGATCATCACAAAGTCGGGCAAGGTTAAATGGGTTGATCAATTCTGCTGAACAACAGGCTGAAAGACGAACTGATCGCGCATCAAATCGAATTGGAAATGCAGAATGAGAAGCTTCGCACCATTCAATCCGAACTTCAATCGTCAAGGGATATGTATTCGCATCTCTACGATTTTTCACCGGTCGGTTATTTTTCCATTGGTGAAAAGGGGATGATCGAGAAGGTCAACCTGACCGGGGCGGCCATGATGGGGATTGAAAGAGGGCGGTTAATTGGCAAGCATTTCCCTCGTTTCATTCACGGAGACGATCAAGATCGTTGGTATTCATATCAACAGCGTCTCAATAAAACCACAGGGGAATCCATATCCTTCAGCTTGAGGATGTTGAAAGAGGAAGGCCATGAATTCTACGCTCAAATGGAATGTGCGGTTTTTCGAGAAAGCAACGGCGACCTCATGGAGATCAGGGCCGCGATAAGTGATATCACCGATCGCAAGCGTGCGGAAGAAGACATTCGAAAAGCACGGAGGGAATGGGAGAATATTTTTCAGGCCGTGGGACACGCCACGCTTATTATTGATAAGGAACACCGGGTGCTTCATGCCAATGAGGCTACCGAGAAGGCTACCGGGATTCCCGAAAAAGACCTCATAGGAAAAAAATGCCATGAAATCTTCCACAGGACCGATCAGCCCCCCGAAGGATGCCCCTTTGAAAAAGTGATGGCCTCCGGGCACCTGGAAACCGTTGAGATGGAGATTCAAGCTCTTGAAGGGGCATTCCTGGTTTCCTGTACCCCCATGCTGGACGAGAGCGGCCGCATCGAAAAGATCATTCACATTGCCACGGACATCACGGAACGAAAAAAAGCAGAAGATGCCTTACGGGGATCTGAAATTTGGCTCCAGAACATCTTCAATGCTCTGGAAGAAGCCGTTTTGGTGGTTTCTCCGGACAAAATAATCCTCAAGATCAACCATAGCACCACAAAGATTCTCGGGTACTCGCAGGAGGAAGTTGCCGGACTTTCTCCCGAGCTTTTTCACGTGGACCACGAGCATTTCGTCGACTTCGTGAATCGAATAAACGAGGCTTTCAACAGAGGCCAATCGTTACATGCGGAGTTCATGCTCAAAAGGAAAAGCGGGGAAGTTTTCCCCACCGAGCACACTGTGACTCTCATGAAGGATTCGCAGGGGACACCTTTGGGAATTGTAAACGTTTTCCGGGATATTTCCGAGCGCAAGCACGCCGAGGAGGCCCTTAAAAAGGCCCAGCGTTTACTCACGGAAACGGAAAAGATCGGAAAGGTTGGCGGCTGGGAATTCAACATCGATACCGAAAAACAAACATGGACGGAAGAGGTCTATAGAATCCACGAATTGGATCTCACCTACGAGCCGACAATGAGAAAAGGAATCGATTTCTACACCCCCGCTTCCAGGCCAATTATTGAACAGGCAGTGCAGCGGGCCATCAATCATGGCGAGCCATTTGACTTGGAGCTGGAAATCATCACCGCCAAAGGCAATCTTCGGTCTGTTCATGCCATAGGAAAAACGGATCTAAAACACCACAGGGTCTATGGTTTCTTTCAAGACATCACTGAAAAAAGGCGTCTTCAAGCCCAACTCATGAAGTCCCAAAAAGCCGAGAGCATTGCCACCCTTGCAGGCGGCATTGCCCATGACTACAACAATCTCCTCGCCGTTATCATGGGGAACGTCTCAATAGCCCAGGAGGAAACTGAGCCTTATTCAGCCATGGCGGGATTCCTCCATGAAATTGAACAGGCATCCTGCAAGGCAAGGGACCTAACCTATCAATTTCTCACCCTTTCCAAGGGAGGGTATCCTAGAAAAGAACTGGGGTCTATAAAGAATCTGCTTGAGGAGATCAGGGGACAGTTCCAGGCGCATGAGGCATCGACGACCTTTGCCATTCAAGATGATCTCTGGTCCGTGGGATATGATTCAAAGCAAATGCATTTCGCCATAAGCAATGTGCTTAAAAACGCCGTGGAGGCTACGCCCCAGGGGGGAGCCATTACCATTCAGGCGGAAAACCAAGTCATCGAGAACAAAGACAAAGACGCCACATTGCCTCTCAACGAAGGGAAGTATGTGAGGATTTCCATTAAAGATGAGGGGAGAGGCATTCCGGAGGAAGACATGACCAGAATCTTCGATCCCTATTTTTCTACAAAGGAAAGAGGGGTCCAAAAGGGAATGGGACTGGGCCTGACCACTGCCTATGCGGTTGTTGAAAAACATGACGGTCATATCATGGTCAACTCTACAACCGCCGTGGGAACCACCGTAACCATCTACCTGCCGGCCATGGGGATTGCGGAACGCGGAATGCGGAATGCGGAGCGCGGTCCCGTCCAGGCGGAACGGGAATCAGAACAATCAACAATCGGCAATCAACAATCAACAATCCAAAGTATTTTGGTCATGGACGATGAGGAAATGCTGAGAGATCTAGGTCAAAAGATGTTGGAGCGGTTGGGGTATAAAGTTGAGACTGTAAAGGACGGCGTGGAAGCCATCGAAACTTACAAAAAACATATGAACTCAGGAGAGCCCTTTGACGCGGTTATTCTTGATCTGACCATCAAGGGCGGCATGGGCGGTGATCAGGCCATCAAGGAACTGATCAAGATCGATCCGGATGTAAAGGCCATCGTATGCAGCGGCTATTTCAATGACCCGGTGTTGGCCAATTATGAGGAACATGGTTTTCGAGGCGCCATGGCCAAGCCTTATCAAAAGGCCGATCTTGAGAGTGTTTTGAAAAAGGTCCTGGGGTAATCAATGCACGCTAGGCAGGTCTTCATATTATCGTAAGAATTGTTCTAAACTGATGTAATGTTTCTGGTGACTAAAACGCTGGCCCACAAAACAGGATCTAAATAAGTCGGGAAAGGCTAATGGGAATTGGGGGTTTGGTCCTAACTTCGCCCACTGTTAAAAGAGAACCGCAGAATGTTGAACAAGGAATATCGCATGTCGAAGCATAATGCTCTGTTTTAATTTCATTATTCAACATTCCTTGTTCGACATTCGATATTCAAAAAACAGCTGAATCCGAATATGATTAGAAACGCATAGATGCATGGGCGTTCCCATTTTCTACGTTTTCTAAGAAGATGGAAAAATTTCAAATCCGGCCGTTAGGAAATGATGGTCTGCGGTCAACGCCTTTTCAATATGCAATTCCTTCATGAGGACAAAGCTCGTGCAGTCGGTAAAAGAAAAGGATTGGTCTTTCCACCTGAAAAACCAATGCACGGCGCGTCCCGCCCTGTCAGGTGTCACCCATTCCGTTCGGCACCGCCGGCTTTCCGACACTTGCTCCCACCACCGTTCGGCGGCATTCAGACCGAGGCGCATACGGATCAGGGTCAGGGTTTCATCCACAACATAATTGGAGACAACCAGCAGCCCACCAGCCTCCAGCCACTGGTCCCGAGCGGTCCGAAAGGAGGTGTGCATGGGGTCCTTGGCATCGGCCATGGCCATCCAACCGGCCGTATCCACAAACAACCGTTTCATGGTTCACCATCGCCATAAAGGATGGCATCGTGGTCTTCCGATCTCAGTCCGTCGGACGATTCTCCCAGTGCCCCGGCATGATACAAGGGATCTTTCTCCAGTTGAGTCGTCGGGTAATCCACTTCGTCGATGGGTACGATTCGAAAGGCCGGCCGGCTCCTGTAAAGCACAGTGAACTGTTCTCCCCGGCGGACACTCTCCACAATTTTCGGAAGCGTGGCCCTAAGCTCTTTCGTATTGATGATCGTTTTCATTTCGATACCTCCGGATAAAACTTGAAAAGTTCATCTTGAGTTTAACAAGCAGGGGGTCTTGTGTCAACAGGTGTATTAAACGGCGATGGGGACGCCCATGCGTTTATGCATTTCTTTTCCGGTTGGCAAGAGGGTTGCTGAACTATTTGATTTGTCTCATTCCGATGTGATGACCCCCGGCAAACAACCTCGCCGGGTACCAGCCCGTAGCGTATTGTCATTCTGGGCTGTTCATGTGTTGGACATGTCAGCGACCGCTGTGGGTCTGAAGCTGGGGCTAAGTCAGTCGGCTACAAGTAGAGCGGTCCAAAGGGGTCGGGTTATTGCCGAGGCGTTGGTGTTGAATCCGAATATAAATGCATGGGTGTCCCCATGGCCTATGCTTATTTCAATGCGTCATAGGGTGTGAATCCTTTCGGAGGCCTGTCCCCAATGAGCCTTTGTGGTTTGTAGTACTCTTTGCTGTCGTAAATATGCCTTAGAAGCTCTTCTCGATATTCCGGGGCTGCCAGATGAGCGATGGCCACAACATGTTCGGCGAGGTTTAATCCACGGGGATCAAAGGCGCCGTGTTCTGTGACGATAACTACGGGATCGGCGGCGATGGCGGTTACGGTAATTCCTTTGGGGCCTCTTAACAACACCTTCGATTGGCCATCGGATGTTGTTGATTTCATGGCAATGATGGGAACGCCTCCTTCTGAAAGATAGGCGCCTCGAATAAAGTCGGCCTGACCTCCAATGCCGCTGTAAATTCGGGTGGCGTTCAAGGAATCCGCCCATATGTTTCCGTGAAGGTCCGCGCCGATGGCGCCGTTGATGGAGACCATTTTGGGTATTTGGGCGATGATGGGAATGTGGTTTGTGAAATCCGAGGGACGGCTCTGAACGGAACTGTTGAAATTCAGCCAGTCGTAACCGGCTGCCTCGGAGGATAGAAAAATGGTGGCTACGGAAAAGGTGAATTCCATGGCATGCCGGGTTACAATCCCCCGTTCAACCAGCGTCCGCATGGCATCGGCGAACAATTCCGTGTGAATGCCGAGATTCTTCACCCCTTTTTCAATAATGGCGTCCGTGAGGGCCTCCGGCACGCCTCCGAGGCCGAATTGAAGGGTGCAGCCCTCATGGATGTAACGCTCGGTGATGATATGGGCAATTTTTTTAGCGCGTTCACCCGGTTTGGAAACCGGGCTGGCCGGAATGGGATAGTCCGTGTCCACCAGAAAATCAATTTCACTCTCATGCAGGGTGGTTCCCAAAACAAATGGCATTTGTGCGTTTCTTTCGGCGATGACGAGACCACCCTGGGCCTTTGCTGATTTAACGGCGGCCAGACACCCCTCCAAACTCGTGCCATAGCTGAAGTTGCCGCCGTGATCAGGACCTGCAACGCTCAGGAGAACAATATTGGGTTTTATGTATTGTCTTACCTGGCGGGGAATGTCCGAGAGATGCAGCATTTGATAGCTGGCTCTCCCCGTATTCATGGCGTCTCTGGAGTGAGGTCCGTTGAAAATGACGCGGTGTTCAATTCTTTCGCACGCGTCTTCTGAAAAAAGATCTTGAATATCCCCCAATAACAAAACACTCAGTAGCGATACGTCTTTGATGGCATCATCGTGTGCCAGTTGCCGCAGGAGCATGACGGGCGTGGCTGAATTTCCCGCGGTATAAATAACAGCGCCGCCGGGGATGTTCTGAGTATTTACGGCATCTTCAATCTTTTTAATAACTTTCATGGCTTATTCCGTCAAATGGGGTTTCCAGGGTTTGATGGCGTTTCTTTGAGGCGATTGTTTTTTTATGGAAACAACCCTCCAATTATCAAGCGCCATGCGCTCTGTTCGTTAACCATTCATCTTATAAACTTTTCACAAAGTTGCGGCAAGGAGTTTTCAGTCATCCGCCAATAGGCACTGAAAATGGCTTGACAGACAGGCGAAATTCTATTTTACGGTCAGCGGAATATAGATTATAATTGTAATATGCATAAAATTCAATTATCAATTAGTCTCTGTTTGGTTGCATCGAAACGCTACTTCTATAGGGAAAATGATTACTGCAAGGGGTTGGAACAGGTGAGATAGGCATGCTGAATGTTTTAGAATGTACGCCGATTGCTCAATTTGCCATCGGCTTGGATCATAAAGTGACACATTGGAATCGAACATGTGAACTGTTGACAGGATATTCATCATCCGAAATGATCGGAACGGACCGCCAATGGGTCCCTTTTTATCCCTATAAACGTCCGGTTTTGGCGGATCTTATCGTGGTCGGTGAGCTTGGAAAATTTGAAGAATTTTATCAAGGGAAAGGGGTGTCGAAATCAGATGTCATTCCGTTCGCCTGGCAGGCTACCGATTATTTTGAGAATCTTGGCGGTGAGCCTCGGCATATCTTTTCCGTGGCAGCGCCCGCTGTTGATCTCGACGGCAAGATTGTTGGCGCCGTGGAAACCCTTCAGGATATTACCCATTGGGTTAAAGCTGAAAGGGCTTTGAAGGTCAGCGAACAACGGTATCGAATGCTGACTGAAAAAGTGGCGGATGGGATTATACTTATTCAGGACAGGCGTCTGATGTTTGCAAACAGCGTATCCGCCGAAATGCTTGGATACGATGGCCCTGATGAACTGATTGGGCAAAAGACCGTGAATTTCATTGCCGAGGATTCCAGAGAGGCTCATAGGATCATGAGTCAGGGTTTTTATGCCGGGGAGTTCCGTGAAAAAGTTGTTAAAATGAAGTGTCTCAAGGCCGATGGTCGGGAAATCTGGTTGGAAGCGCACAATGAATGTATAGAATGGGAGGGAAAGCTGGCTATTCTGTCCACTCTTCGGGACATCACCGAAAGCAGAATTCATGAGATAGCCGTACAAGCTGAAGCGGCGTTGCTTCGAAAAGAAAACAAACTGCTGAAATATGCGGCCAGAGATCGCTACCGGTTTGGGAATATTGTGGGTAAAAGCCGTGTGATGCAGGAGGTTTATGACGTTATTCTGAAGGCAGCCGCGACAGATGAGAATGTTATTGTCTACGGAGAGTCCGGGACGGGGAAAGAGCTTGTGGCCAGAGCGATACACGAGATGAGCGATCGGAAAAAGGATGCATTTGTGCCGGTGAACTGCGGTGCTATTCCTGGGTCGCTTATTGAAAGCGAGTTCTTTGGGCACAAAAGAGGCGCTTTCACAGGCGCCGTCGTGGATACCCATGGGTATCTGGCGCTTGCTCATGGGGGGGTTCTTTTCTTAGACGAGATTGGGGATCTTCCCTTGAATATGCAGGTAAAATTGCTTCGCGTTGTCGAAGGTCGAGGTTATACGCCGGTTGGAAGCAATCGGACCGAAATGTCGGACTTTCGGATTGTGGCCGCTACCAATAAGGATCTCAAAGAGTTGGTCCACAGCGGCCTGATGCGTGAAGATTTTTTTTATAGAATGCACGTAATTCCGGTTCAAATTCCGCCTTTAAGAGATCGAAAGGAGGATCTTCCCTTGTTGGTGGACCATTTTCTCAAAACATATGATAAGGGTGAAAAAAAAATTATCTTGCCGGAAAAAATTCTGGAGGCGCTTTTCAGTTATGATTGGCCCGGAAATGTCCGAGAGCTTGAGAATATGTTGCGCCGATATCTGGCTATCGGTCATCTCGATTTTCCGGGAATCGGTTTCGATCCAGCCAATGAGTGGGAGAACGCCCCCATAAAAGCCTTTGAATGGAACGGGATGAGTCTGGCGGCAGCGGTTGAGCGCTTTGAAAAAAATATGGTGGTCAGTGCCCTTCAACAGCATCAGTGGCACAAGGCAAAGGCGGCGGCGCATCTTGGCATTTCCAGAAGGACTCTTTTTCGAAAGATCAAAAATTTGGTCTGATCCTAGTCCCATTTTGGGCCATATCTGTCGCATCTCTGCATTGCCTTTTAATTTCAAGTAATTATCCAATATTAAGTCGTTTAGGGGTGCCATGGTTGTCCCGGTAGGCCTTGGGTTCTTTCCTTGTCAAAATTTGTTTCAGAATCATATTATCTTTATTATTTCATATAGTTAAATATCTGCATCGCTTCCTTGGCATTTCCCTTGCTATAAGATCCTTTGATTCGCTGGGGGATCAAAATCAAACAGGAGGTTTCATGAACATCTTACTGGTAGAGGATAGTGAGCCCACGGGGCGGACTCTGTCTGAGATCATGGAGGCATTGGGACATCACATCCAGTGGGCGATTACGGGCCGCGACGCTCTTGCAAAAGTGCGGCGGATTCGCTTTGACCTGATCCTTTTGGATATTTCTCTCCCCGACATTCAAGGCTGTGAACTGATTCCCCGCTTTAAGGTTCTGCAGCCTGAAGTGGGAATTGTGACGATGACGGGGCATAACTCTCTGGAATTGGAAGCAAAGGTTCGAAAAGAGGGGATTGTCTATTATATGATCAAGCCATTTGATGTGGAAATTCTAAAAGACATTCTGTACCACATTTCAAGAAAGAGGGGAGCATCAAAAGACTGGGGAGCGTCCCCGCAAAAAATGTGAAAAAATTGAAGGGGCCATGCCGAATCCAATAATCATAACATAAGGGGCAAAGAAATGAAAAGAAGATCACTCGGTTTTAAACTCGTTACAGGCGGTATTGCCGCGGTATTAATCCCACTGGTGGTGGTGGGTTTTTTTTCGGTCAACAAAGCATCGAAATCACTTGAGGCGCTTGCAAAAGAACAGGCCATGAATATTGCCGGCAACCTGGCTGCCATGACGCAGTTTGTGCTTATGGAGGAGGTCAAGCTCGTTGAAGAATTGGCGGTGGGACGTCAATTGAGAAGTACCGTCAAAACCGTTGCCGAAGCCGGTATGAAAGATGCCGCTTCAGAGATTGATCATCTTAATAGCAGGTTGGCCAATACCATGAAAAAGGTGGGGGACGACTATGAAACAATTGTTGTGAGCGATGCATCCGGAACTGTCATCGCCGATGGCAACGGGGGAACGTTAAAGGGGATATCTTTAGCGGACCGCGACTATTTTCATGTGGCCAAAAGCGGCAAAGCCAATGTGGGCACGGTGGTAAAATCCAAAATGTCAGGTCTCCCTGTTGTCCCGGTATGTGCGCCGGTGTTTTCCAGTGACGGAAAATTTCTGGGGACTGTCGCAACGGTTCTGAAAATTGAATTTTTGACGGATAATATCATTTCCGTGAAGGTGGGAGAAACCGGTTATCCGTTTATGGTGGACAAGACCGGTCTGACCGTTGCACACCCCAACAAAAAACATATTCTTGAAACAAACCTGGCAAAGGTCAAGGGGATGGAATCCATTATGGGGAACATGTTGGCCCACAAGCGCGGGGTTGATTCCTATATCTTTGAAGGGATCGATAAAATCGCGGGATATGCGCCGGTGGCTTTTACGGGGTGGAGCATCGGCGTTACACAGCCAACGGATGAATTCATGGTCGCCGCCCATGCCATCAGAAATGTCATCCTGCTTGTGGGGGGGATTTTCCTGGTCTTGACGATCCTGGCGGTCTTTCTGTTTGCACGCAGTATCACCCGGCCCATCATGCGCGCGGCACACGGGCTCAATGACGGGTCTGAGCAGGTGGCGGCCGCATCGACTCAAGTATCTGCTTCCAGCCAATCCCTGGCCGAAGGCGCTGCTGAATCGGCCGCCGCTTTGGAAGAGACATCTTCTTCTCTGGAAGAGATGTCTTCCATGACCCGGCAGAACGCGAACAATGCCAATGAGGCGGATAGCCTGATGAAGGAAACCAACCAGGTCGTTACCCGCGCGGATGAATCCATGACCCATCTGACCCAATCCATGGAAGATATTTCCAGAGCCAGCGAAGAGACGCAGAAAATCATCAAAACCATTGATGAGATTGCTTTCCAGACCAATCTTCTGGCCCTCAATGCGGCCGTTGAGGCGGCAAGGGCAGGGGAGGCGGGGGCAGGATTTGCCGTGGTCGCCGATGAAGTGAGAAACCTGGCCTTGAGGGCCGCGGATGCCGCCAAAAACACGGCGGGGCTTATAGATGATACTGTGAAAAAAATTAACGCTGGTTCGCAGGTGGTGACCGGAACCAGCGAGGCTTTTGGTGAAACCGTTACCAGGGTTAGAAAAGTCGGGGAATTGGTGAATGAAATTGCTGCCGCCTCATCCGAGCAGGCTAAAGGGGTTGAACAGATCAACCAGGCCATCATGGAAATGGACAAGGTTACCCAGCAGAATGCGGCCAATGCTGAGGAATCGGCCGCTGCCTCGGAGGAGATGAACGCCCAGGCGGAACAGATGCGCAGTATCGTGGGCGATCTCGTCTATGTTATCGGCGGCGCCAATGACGGAACCCGTAGGGTAAAAACCACACCCGATACAAGCCATGGATTAGTTGAAAATCCCATGGGTCATGATCGTAAGAAAAGGAACGCAAAAAAACCGATGTTAAGGGAGAGCGGCGAATTGAGACCTGAACAAGTCTTTCCCCTTGAGGATGATGAATTATCAAAATTCTAGGGTATTTGGATGACGACTGTTGTTTCCCGGTAATTGTGGACAGCGCGAGCCATGTCCATCATGGGGTTTAAATATCGTGGCAAATGGTTTCCGGCCTGGAAGTCTATTAAAAAGAGCGGGTTCCTTCAACGGAACCCGCTCTTTTTTGTTTGAGGCGTGTTATCCCTTGATAATTCTGGGAAGCATCATGTGGTGGTGCGGGCAGATGGAGGTGGGATTCTGGTACGCACAACCGGCAAAGGCGGCAATGTATTTTCTCAGCATGGGATATGAGACGATTTCGTCCACATAGCCCCTGTTGGCGCAGTATATGGGTCTGGAATTATCATGATACTGCTGGGCCAAATCATTCATTTTCTCAATGACGGGCCCTAATGGGCGACCGGCATCCTTTTCCTTGACCAGCCGTCGCGCAAAGGAAGCGGCAGCTGCTGTTTCACCATGCATCACGTAAATTTCCGTGGTGGGGGTCCCCAGGGTAAAGGCATTGTGGTTGTTGCTGGTGGGGCCTCCCATGATGTAATGGGCCGCCGCGGTTCCCTTCCGAAGAACGATACAGATCTGGGGGACGTCCGTTTGCTCAATGGAATAAATGAGCGACTGACCCAGCCCCAGGAGTTCCGCTTTTTCCGCAATATCTCCCACATCGATGCCGCTGGTGTCCTGGAACCATACGATGGGCACCCGGTCGCGACCGCAAAGGGTGACAAATTCATTCATTTTGATCAGGCCCTGACGGTACAACTTTCCGCCGATCCCCGGGTAAGGTGCATATTCAGGATATTTAGCGCCGAGGAACCCCTGCCGATTTCCGATAAAGGCCATCAGCAATCCGTCGATTTTGGCCAATCCCGTGTAGACCTCGGGGCCGTAGCCGGGTCTGAATTCCATATGCTCGCTGTTGTCGAAGATGCGGGCCATCATTTCGTCCAGGCTGTAGCTTCGTTTCTGGTTGAAGGCGATGATGCTGTTAATGTCTTCCCCTGAAAACTTGGGTTCTTTGGGTTCGGCAACCCTGAAAAAGTTAGGATCATAGGCCGGGCACATGTCCACATACTTCTTGAGGGCGTCCAGGACGCCTTCTTCGGTTTCATAAACCTCTTTGAAGAAGCCCGTTTCATTGAAATGGATGGGGACGCTGCCCGGAGGAACTTCTTTAAAGTGACGCGTGGATTCGATCAGTTGCTCGGCGCCGTCTTCGTCAAAAGAACCCTTGGGGCTCATGCCGCTGACAATGCCGCCGCCTCCTACCGCGATATTGGCGTCTTTGTGGGCCAACAGGATGGTGGGACTGATCCCCTGGTATCCGCCGCCCGCGGGGTTGGTGCCGTAGATGCCGGCCAGGATGGGCACGCCCAGTTTTTCCAGTTCCGCATGGCGGTAGAAGGTGGTGCCGTTGCCGCGTCGGTTGGCATAGACTTCCTGTTGCTCCGGCAGTTTTACGCCGCTGCAGTTCACGATCCACACCAGGGGGACGTGCAGTCGTTTGGCCATATCCGTGACCCGAAGCTGGTTGTCCGCCTGTCCGGAAATCCATGCGCCAGCCATGACTTTATTGTTGAAACCGATCACAACGGCCCATTTGCCGTTGATTTTGGCCAGTCCGTCGATGACCCCGGTGGTGCCTTCTTCATTGAACTGGGGATCATAAAGGGTGTGAAGGGGACACCAGGTGCCTGGATCAATGAGGTAGTCGATGCGTTCCCAGACATTCAGTTGTCCGCGTTTTTTGAGAATCTTTTCAGGGAGACCCGCATTTTTGACGGTTTCGACCGCCTCTGCCACTTGCTTTTCAACCCCTTTGATATCCGCTACGTTTTCTTTGGCCGCTTCAATTTGTTTATCAGTGAGCGGTTTGCCGAAAGGGGTCATTTTTTCAAAATATGGTTTCATTGCTTCCTCCGTTTAACATCCTTTATCGGTTCGCTTTTCGAATGCCCAACTGATCCAGGGCAATGATCCACTTACAGATATTGCTGGAGCCTTCCACCATTTGATAAGTGGGGGCGTCCCGGTAATACCGCGCTACCGGGTATTCCGTTGAGTAGCCGTAGGCGCCGAGAATTTTCAGGGCTACATGACTTGCTTTGACCGCAATTTCTCCTGCCAGATATTTGGCCTGAGCCACCTCAAGGGTGTTCCCCAAATTGCCCTGGTCTTTCTGCCAGGCCGCCTTGTAAACGATCAGTCGGGCTGCTTCGATCTCCGTGGTAATTTGTGCTATCAGATCCTGGTTCATTTGGAACTGGCCGATGGGTTTTCCGAACTGCTCTCTTTCCTGACAATAGGCTGTGGCCGCGTCCAGACAGGCCTGTGCCAGGCCGATGCCGCCGGCAGCGGCGGAAAGTCGGGTCTGGTTCAGGGAGCCGAAGACGATTTTGGCGCCGTCGCCCGGTTTTCCCAGCAGATTTTCTTTGGGAACCTTGGTGTCCTCGAGAATGATTTCACCGGTTGGCGATGATCTGGATCCCATTTTGTCCAGATCCGTGGTGGAAATGCCGTTGAAATTTTTGGGCTCAATCACGAATGCGGACAGGCCTCTGCCCCTGGCTTCCCTGTCCGTATAGGCATAAAATATGAGGGCGTCAGCCACTCTGGTATTCGATATCCAGGTTTTTGAGCCATTCAACAGCCAGTGGTCCCCTTTGTCCTGTGCCGTGGATTTCATGGCCATCACGTCTGAACCGGCATTCGGTTCGGTAATGCCGAAGCCGCCCATGTATTCGGCGCTGACCAGTTTCGGAATGTATTTTTTCTTGACTTCATCACTGGTGCTGTAACGGTAGATGGTAAATGCGCAGCCGAGGGTCAACATGTTGATTTGAACCCGAAGGGAACTGGACGCCCTGGCAATTTCTTCGGTTAAAATGATGGCCGCCAGCCAGCCCATTTCATTTCCGCCGTATTCCTCGGGGATGACGGTGCCGAAAAAACCCAGTTCTCCCATGGGCTTGACAACTTCTTCATAGGGGAAATAATGCTTTTCATCCCATTCGTCCGCAAATGGAGCGATTTTTTCAGCGGCAAAATCACGTGCCATATCGCGGAGCATCTGCAATTCTTCGCTTAACCCAAAATCCATAAAATAATCTCCTTTTCCTAAATAAACTGTATTAATGTTAAATTGATTGCAGAAAGCAGCAGCCTATATGAATATGATATGTCTTAAATATTCAATAATTTCTTGACGCCACGAAGGTTTCCTGCCAACTTCCAGCCAACCACCTTGAAGTGTGTATCTCTTACCGTATGAAAATAAAATTGGCAACAGGTTTATTCACAATATAGCTATGGCCAAAGTGATTTTTTGAGTGATTTCCCGAACCTGTTTCGAGCATCCCCGCGGTTTTTTTATTTCCTGATTGACATTTATCCCGGAAGGTCCTAGAAATATGTGACTAATATAATGCGGATAATAGGCTGGAAGGTGAATGGAGGAGGTTAATTTGATGGAACCGCTGATCATAAAGAGATCAAAAAGGCCAATGCGTTGAGAAACGCTCAGTACGAAAGGGACGAGGTTGATTTGGATCAGGAGTGGTAGCCGGTTTTGCCATCCAATATGAAATGCTCTCAAAAAAAAGACCCCCGGATGATTGGGGGCTTTTTTTTGAGAGAAACTCAAAAAAGTTTTAGGGTTGATTTGCAAACGCCATTTGCTTTTGATATAATATACTGTTAAATAATCGGGTTCATCCGCCGGACGGAAAATAATAGCGCGTGTTCGGTGTAATTTTTAAAATTTGTGGAGAAAAATTATGGCCAAAATCCTGATTGTAGACGATGAAGAACATATTCGATATCTGTACTCCGAGGAATTGAGTGATGCCGGCTACGAGGTCATTACGGCGGAGAATGGTTATATGTTATTGGAAAAGATCGAGAAAGAGAAACCTGATCTGGTGGTTCTTGACATCAAAATGGTGGATTATAACGGCCTCGATCTTTTGCAGGATATCCGAAATAAATTTTATGATTTGCCGGTGGTGTTATGTACTGCCTACGATACTTTCAAGGAGAACATGAAATCCATCGCCGCAGATTTCTATGTCATCAAATCGTTTGATCTGTCGGAGCTGAAGAACAAGATCGCCATGGCCCTTGAAGCTTCCAAGGAATAGGCCCTGAATCGATCGGCGGCAGGGCGCCGGGGTTTTACTTGTGGTATTTTTCACCTCTCATGATGGTAAACGCTCTATAGAGCTGCTCCAGGAGAAGCGTGCGGCTCATTTCATGGGTGAGGGTCAGTCTTGAAAGCGATAGCGTTTCATGGGCGCCGCGCAGGATTTCTTTTGAAATCCCTAAAGGGCCTCCGATAATAAAACACAGGGGATCTCCCTTCCATGATAACCGATCAATTCGGCGGGAAAGCGCTTCAGAAGAGTATTCTTTCCCTGCGATGTCGAGGGTGATGATATGATCCCTGGAATGGAGTTTCTTCAGGATGGAGCGACCTTCCAAGGCCAGCAATCCTTCCTTTCGGGCTCCCTTTGAAATTTTCTCGGGTTTGACTACGATCCACTCGATGGGAATGTATTGCCTGAGGCGTTTGAGATAAAATAATTCCCCCTCTTTGAGGAAGGACGATTTGGTGTTGCCGACCACAATAATTTTGATTTTCGGCATGAAGACTTCCGTATGAAACTTCGGTTGACGGTCCCAGGCTTTCCCGTTCTACCCAAGGCGCATGGGAACCAGGCTAACAGCTAATAGCTAATAGCTTCTTTTCTATTACAAAACGAAGGGAATTTCAACATCGGAAAAGTTTTAACACATAACGCGGGTTTTATCCCATTTGTTCCCAGGGTTATGCGGAAAATCGGTTTTTTCACACTGGAACATGTTCGAAGAATGGGCGCCATGGGTATTTTTTTGCAAAAGACCCTTTTGTACGCTCTTATTCCACCCCTTAAAATTTCCAGATGTCTCAAGCAGATCCGGTTCATTGGATTTCAATCGATCCTGCTGATCCTGCTGACCGGAGGATTTTCAGGCATGGTGTTAGGGTTTCAGGGGTTCTACAGCTTAAGTCGTTTTGGTTCCGATGCTTTCCTAGGCCCCATGGTGGGGCTGGCCCTGATCAAGGAACTGGGGCCTGTTATTGCCGCTCTCATGGTGACCGGAAGGGCGGGGTCCGCTGTTGCCGCTGAAATCGGAATTATGCGCATCAGCGAGCAGATCGACGCCCTGGAACTGATGGGACTGAATCCTTATCGTTATTTGGTGGTCCCCAATCTGTTTGCCGCCATCATTTCCGTCCCGCTGTTAACCGCGATTTTTGATGTGATGGGGATTTTTGGCGGATACCTGATCGGGGGTGAGTTGCTGGGGGTCGGCGCCGGCACCTACTTCGGAGAAATGGCCCATTATGTGGAAATCCAGGACGTTCTGGAAGGCGTTTACAAATCCCTGAGTTTCGGTGTGATCATTGCCTGGGTCTGTTGTTTTAAAGGTTATTATACGGGGATATATACGGGATTCGGCTCGGAAGGGGTGAGCAAGGCCACCACCCAGGCCGTGGTGCAGTCATCCGTGTTGATTCTGGTCTGGGATTATTTTATGACGTCCATACTGTTTTGACACCTTGTTTTATAATAGATCCTGCCCGTGGCGGGTAGAGGGTAGGTAAACGCCTGATGATCAAAATTGAAGATTTACGGAAATCGTTTGATGGGCATGACGTACTCAAAGGCATCTCCTTTGAAGTGCGCAAGGGACAGGTATTCGCTCTGGTGGGGGGAAGCGGCGGCGGTAAGAGCGTGTTGTTAAAACATGTGGCCGGCTTGATGAATCCGGATCGTGGACGCGTGATGGTGGATGGCAAGGAAATAAGCGGGTCCAAACGGAAAACCCTGGGTGTTTTCAGGGAGCGATTAGGCTTTCTTTTCCAGGGAGGGGCACTGTTTGATTCCATGAATGTTTTTGAAAATGTCGCGTTCCCTTTGAAAGAAAAAAGCAAACTAAGCCGCGGCGTCATTCGGGAAAGGGTTTTAAAGGAGCTGGAAAACGTCGGGCTTTCCGGATCGGAAAATCGCTATCCCTCTCAAATCAGCGGGGGCATGGTGAAGCGGGCGGCACTGGCCAGGGCACTGGTGGGGGATCCTGAAATCATGCTTTTTGATGAACCCACAACCGGGCTGGATCCTGTGACCGGCCAGTCGATTTTAAAACTCATCGACGCCTGCCACCGGCGACTCTCGTTTACAGGCATTATTGTTACCCATGAAATTCCGAAGGTTTTTGCCATTGTGGATCGAGTGGTCATGCTGCATGAGGGGGTGGTCCGGGCAGAGGGCACGCCGTCGGACTTTATCGAGAGCCGGGATCCGTTGATTCGCGCATTCCTGAGCGTTTAGGCTTCAGGCTCAGTGAGGGCAAAGCCAATGGCTAAACGCGAATTGCTTTTTGACAGGGGAAAGAAAACAGATGAAGAAATTTGATCTTGAGTTGAGCGTGGGCCTCTTTATGATTTTGGGGATTGTTTGCCTGGGGTATCTTTCCATCAAGTTGGGGAAACTGGAGATCCTGGGTAGTCAGGGGTATGAGGTCGAGGCCGTCTTTTCAAACGGGGGCGGTATCAAATCCGGTTCATCCGTGGTGATTGCCGGGGTGGAAATCGGCCGGGTCAGACAGGTCGGTCTGGATGATTATCAGGCCCGGGTGGTAATGAATTTTCCCCTTAATGTGAAGATTCAAGAGGATGCCATCGCTTCCATCAAAACCCGGGGGTTGATCGGCGACAAATATATTGAGATCACGCCGGGCGGCGCTGAAGAGATGATCGGCCCGGGCGGAAAAATCAGAGATACCCAGTCCGCCGTTGATCTGGAGCAGTTGATCTCCAATTATGTTTTTGGCAAGCTTTAACAATAGATCGAAAGTGGGAGACTTTTATGATGGAAAAACACCGAATGCGATATTTCTTTCTTCTCTTTTTTCGGAGTGTTTTGTTGAGTATGGTGCTTTCCGTGCCCTGTTTTGCCGGAGCCCCCACCGATGGGATCAAAGAGACAACCGATCGTATCCTCGCCATTGTTACTGATCCGGGCTTAAAGGGTCCTGAAAATGAGAAAAAGCGGGGGCAATTAATCAGACAGGCAGTGGATGAGCGGTTTGACTGGGAGGCCATGACCCAGAGATCCCTTGCCAGGTATTGGAAAGAGAGGACCACAGGGGAAAGAAAGGAATTTATCGAACTTTTCGGGAAATTGCTGGAGCGTACCTACCTGAACAAGGTGGGCAGTTATTCCGGTGAAAAAGTGTCTTACGTAGATGAGACAATTGATGGAAAATATGGAACCGTTACCGCAAAGATTCTCACCCATTCCAACACGGATGTGCTGGTTCTGTACCGGGTGAAAAATGAAAACAAGGGTTGGCTGGTGTATGATATTTCTATCGAGGGTGTCAGCCTGGTCAACAACTATCGAAAGCAGTTTAATAGTATCATATTGAGTTCTTCTTATAATGGTTTGGTTAAAAAGCTAAGGGAAAAAGTGGCGGAGAAGGATTAGAATGGTGGGCTCTGATGAGAGGAACCGATTCATGGGATTTCGCAATCGATTGACATTTATTTTGGTTTTTGGAATGGTTTTTACTGGAATACTTTGCTGGAGCGACGCAACCTGGGCCGCGGCCGCACCTTTTCAGGAAAATAACCTGTTCTTTGATGCCGGTGTGGAAAATCATGAGTTGATTCGAATGACCCGTTTGGATCAGGACCGCGCCAAGGCGAACATCTCAGAGGGGGGAGTGTCAACAGAGGGAAAATCTTCCGAAGCGCCGGAAGGAGCGGAAGACTGGCCAGCGGATGAAGCGCCGGAAGAGTCGCTGTTCCCCGACCCCCTTGAACCGATGAATCGCGCCTTTTTTGAATTTAACGACAAGGTCTATTTTTGGTTTTTTAAACCCGTTGCCGAAGGATACAGCACTGTGATGCCGGAAGTCTTACGGCTTTCCGTGCGGAATTTTTTCATGAATCTAAGCATGCCCATTCGCCTCGTCAGCTGCCTGTTGCAAGGGAAGATCAAAGGCGTGGGAATCACCCTGGTGCGGTTTATGGTCAATTCGTCCGCGGGATTTCTGGGATTCCAGGATGTGGCTAAAGTGGCACTGGATTATCCGGTGCAGGATGAGGATCTGGGGCAGGTGTTTGCTTTTTACGGCATCGGACCGGGGTTTTACCTGAATCTGCCCTTTCTGGGGGCTAGCAGCCTGCGCGATACCGCGGGTTGGGTGGGAGGGCTCTATCTTAATCCATGGGACTATATTGTGGAGGACTTCTGGCCCAATATGGGAGGTCGGGCCTTCGACATGGTGAATAAGACATCCCTTCGTATCGGCGAGTATGAGGCTCTGAAGGACGCCGCTTTGGATCCCTATGTGGCCATGCGGGACGCTTATTACCAATACCGGCTGAACCAGATCGAAAAGTGAGAGGCCGAACTTAAAAACTCAAAACCGCGGTTCGCCGCTTCAGGTGTAATCTCCAAAATCACGCATCAGTCTTTTCAGGGTTGTGACGGCCTCTTGTTCAAATGCCGCGGACTGCAGGATTTCAGTCGTTTCGATGATGCCCATGTCCGAAAGAATTGTTTTGATGATGGGTACGGGCGTCTGATGGTAAAGCGTCACCAGATTGCTCAAATAGTCTCCCGATTCCCATATTTGCTGAAGTCGGTCGGGGTAATTCTCCCGGTGGGCATGCAGCTGAAGCGATGACCGGGTGATTTTCCCCCAGGCGCCGGGCGCCAGATTCGCACCTACGGAAGTTACGCCGCCCATGCTGGGGTGCCCCAGAAAACGGGTTTCATCGCCATCGTAGAGCCTGAAATGCGGCCTTTTCCGACAGGCCTTCTGGTAATGATGGGCTCTTTCCAGTGACCCTGAAAAGATAAGGCCCACGATCCCTTCAATCCGGACCAGTTCTTTTAAAACCGCCGTTCTGATATTGCGCCGCTTGAAAGGCCTGGAGGGGTGAATACAGTCCGGGTCGTTGTGGAGAACCAGCGGATATTTTACCATGGTCTCCAGCTCGCGATAAAAATCGGGCAGTCCGCGATTGCTGTGATAGGCCAGGGGCGTATCCACCCAGAAAAGGCCGTCCTTTGGGCGATGGTTCCCTAATCTTTTCTGCAACGCCAGGATGTTTTCCCTGGTTTCCGTTTCCGTATTCCCGGTGATCCACATGAACAGTGATATGGGACGGTCGGCCATGGCAGCCATGGCTTTCATCAGTAATTCATGCCGAAGGTCCGTTCCCAGGCCCTCGCCTTCACCATGCCGGGGGCCAGCCAGAAGTATGGCCTGTGCATGCGGCGCCACACGCTCGATCAGCCTTTCCAGCCCTGTCTCGTCAATGGCGCCATCGTTTTTAAGGGGGGTTATGAGATCAACGATGAGCCCCCTTGGCGCTCTGCAATTTTCCATTGACTTTGAATCCCTCCCTTCCTAACAGGTCATGAAGATGAACCATCCCTTTGACCTTTTGATGATCGTCCACAATAATGAGGTGGGTGATGGAGTGTAGTTCCATCAATGCGAGTGCTTCCGCCGAGGTTTCGCTTTCACCGATTGTTTTGGGTGTGGCACTCATGATATCCTCAACCTTTTTTCGGTAAATGTCATCCCCCCGGGTCAGCGCTCTTCGCAAGTCCCCGTCGCTGATGATGCCCATAAGCCTTTGATCCCGGTCTACAACCAGGGCGGCGCCCATTTTTTTGTTGTTGATTTCAATGAGTGCCTGAGGAATGCCCGTGCCTAAGATTACCATGGGCACATGGTCGTCGGTGACCATGACATCCTTGACTTTGAACGTCATCCTTTCCCCTAGACTCCCCCCGGGATGGAACCGCCTGAAATCTTTTTTGCTGAAGTGACGGCTTTTCAGCAGCACCACTGCCAGCGCATCGCCCATGGCAAGGGCTGCCGTTGTGCTTGCTGTGGGCGCCAGGCCCAAGGGACAGGCTTCTCTTTCCACGCCCACATCGATGACCACGTCGCTGTGATGGGCCATGGGCGAATCCAGCCCGCCCGTAAAAGAAATTATTTTAACGTCCATTTCCTTTAGTATGGGTAAAATTTTATTGATTTCGGCCGTATGCCCGCTGTTGGAGATGGCCAGGAGTACGTCGTCCGGCGTGGCCATGCCAAGATCCCCGTGGATGGCTTCCGCCGGATGAAGAAAGAAAGAGGTGGTGCCGGTGCTGTTGAGGGTTGCCGAAATTTTTCTGGCCACAAGACCCGATTTTCCCATGCCCGTAAGGATCACCCTTCCCTTGGCCTTGAGAATGAGCGAAACGGCTTCTTCAAATGCAGGTCCGATCTGTTCCATGAGCCCCAGTATGCTCTGTGCTTCAATTTGGAGTACTTCTTTGGCTTGTTCTATCAACATCGGGCAAATCCCTGACTTTATGATCGATTATGATGATGTACAAAAGGAAATGGAAAATCCATGAAGCCTTTTTTCTTTTTCTAGCATTTTGAGGCCGGTATCTCAAGGTGTAAAGAAAAATCTCAATTTTTTGCTGATTATATGGTATGGATTCAATTCTGACCTATTGTTTCCTAACAGAGGGTACTCAATATGATAAGTTTTTTCATGAAAGGCGGACCGGTTATGTATCCGCTTCTGTTCTGTTCCATTTTGGCGGTTACGGTGATTGTTGATCGGTTTATATTCTGGGCCCGGGAAGATATTCGGCGGAACAGGCCCCTTGTGGATGAGGTGCTGGAGTTATGCAGGATGGGTGATTGGGAGGGCGTGAGGAAAAAGGTCCAGGGATCAAAGGACTATGTGATCCGGATACTGGTGTCGGGAATACTTCACCGTGATTTTTCCATGCTCAAAGCAATGGAATCGGCGGCTGCCGATGAAGTAAAGCGGATGCGTCGGCACATGTCCATATTGGACACCATGATTACCGTGGCGCCGCTTCTGGGGATTTTCGGAACGGTTCTCGGCATCATCAGTTCCTTTGAGTTATTAGGCGCCAGCGGCATCGCAAATCCACAGGCTGTTACCGGAGGGATCGCACAAGCGCTCATCACCACGGCGGCTGGTCTTGGGATCGCCATTCTGTCCGTTTTTCCGTATAATTATTTCAATGCGCGAGTGGAAAACGCCGTTCTGGCCATTGAGAAATATGCCACCAGTCTTGAGATCGTCTTTGAAAAAATTTCGAGCGCCGCCAATATAAAAGGGGCGGAGAAGCCATGAAGATTGATTTGAAAAATGTCCGGAAACCCCGCATTGAAATGCTCCCGCTGATTGATATCGTATTTTTGTTGCTTGTTTTTTTTATCTACGCCATGCTCTCCATGGCGGTGCATAAGGCGCTGCCGGTGGCGCTCCCCACGTCATCCACGGCGGAGATGGACAAACAGGTTATTTTGTCTGTAACGGTAAAGAGCGACGGCGCAATTTTCCTGAACAAGGCGCCGATTCTTATCGAGGATCTTGCCGGGGTTCTGGTTAAAGAAACCGAAAAGGGCAGGGAGCCCAGGGTTCTTCTGTTCGCCGACCGAAATCTGTCTTACCAGGCGTTATTTCGCGTGCTGGACCAGATTAAAACCGCCGGCATCAGTCAGATCAGCCTGGAGGCGGAGGGCGTCAAAAAAAGGTGAAACGGTTTTTGTGGGCGGCAATTCTGGCCCTGTTGATACACGGATTTCTTTTCGGGTTTGGGGGCCGGTTTTTTAATCAAAAGGTTGTTAAACCGCGTTCTCGCTCCCTTGCCTTCACCCTGGTTGCAACCGAACCCAGGGTTGGAAAGACAAAGGCTGTGGCGGTGGTTCGGGAAAAAAAGTCTGAAAAAACAATGCCACCGGAGGAATGCGCACCGAAAGCTGAAAAAGTGATTCCCAAACCGGCGCCACGACCAAAGGAAAAGCAGATTCCGGCGCCATCAAAGAAGATTCTGCTGAAGAAAAAAAAGAAAACAGTCAGGTTGCCATCGAAAAATCCGGTAAATCCCAAGAAAAAATCGGTCAACCTAAACTCGAAACCACCGCAACCAAAACAGAAAGATGTTGCCTCAAATGAGACGTCTACGTTCAATAAAGGGTTGACGTCGGAACAACACCATGATTTTCAGCCGAAGGGCGGTTTGGCGGGACTGGAAAATGCAGCCCCTTCCGCGTCAAAGGTGGTCATGGCTTCTCCGGCCTACGCCGAAAACCCTATCCCCGGGTATCCCCGGGTCGCTCGAAAGAGAGGCTATCAAGGCATTGTGCTGCTGAAGGTTTTGGTCAGCCGCGAGGGACGGGTGGATGATTTGCTGGTATTGACGTCAAGCGGATATGATGTTCTGGATCGTTCGGCGGTGAAGGCGGTTGGCAAATGGCGGTTTGAACCGGGAAATATTGATGGAAAGCGTGTAACGATGTGGGTTAAGGTCCCTGTGAAGTTTGAGTTAAAGGGTCGTTAGTGCCTGAACGAAAGCCCCGTTCAGACACGGTTTTAAGATTTAAGTTTTAAGTTTTAAGTTTTAAGTTAAAAACAAGGAATAATCTCAGTTATCAGAAATTCGAAATTGCAACAGGAGGTCCCGGGATGGAAGGGGACGTTAAGAAGGAAGAGATTGCGGAACAGGAGAGCTCGCTTGCGGTTTGCCGGGCGGAAAACACCTCTGACGGGTATTTGAAGGACTTGATTGACGATTCGGGCGATTGTGTTTATGAAATGGATAACCATGGCAATTTTACCGATTTCAGCAACTCCCTTTGCAATGTGCTGGGTTATCCAAGGGAAGAAATCCTTAATGAAAACCTGGGGAAATTTATGGATGCCAGGCATTCAAGGAAGTTCCAGGCGGCATTCAACAAGGTCTGGGTCAGTCATCGGGGTTTTTCCAATCTCATATGGGAAACCCGGGATGAGGGGGGGAACCGCAGGGTTATTGAACTTTCCGCGTACCTGGTCAAGAATCATGAAGGAAAAAAACTGGGGTTTCGAGGCATTGCCAGAGATGTTACCGAAAAATTCAAGACCATCAGCGCTCTCAAGGAAGCACGGGTTCGTTACGAACGTGAATTCGAAGCCAAGAGAAAAGCCAGGCGGAGAACCCGGAACCTCTTCGATTTTGTTCCTTATCCCATGGTCGTATTTTCGTCTTCCGGAAATGTAACCTATATCAACCCCGCCTTTACCCAGGTGTTTGGCTGGACCCTGGAGGAACTGATCGGTCGAAAAATCCCCTATTTTCCGCCCGGAAATGAGAAAGAAGCCGGGGAAAGCTTCAAACGCTTTCAGGAAGATGCGAATGCGACCATTGAAACCAAACGAATGACCAAGGATGGTCGTATTCTGGACGTGATCATTCGAGGGCAGCTTTCTTCGCAAAACACCGCTGATAACCCGGGAGAACTCTTTATTCTGCGGGACGTTACGGAAGAACGGCGAATGGAGCGCATCAATGAAACCCTGTTTCAGATCAGCCGTGCGTTGCCCAGATACCCTGTACTGGAAGAGTTGCTGGATTACATTGCCTGCGAAGTGAAACGGCTTCTCAATACGGAAGGGGCGGTTGTGGGTCTTTTCCATGAGGATCTGAAGTATGTTTTTTTTCTGGGGGCCGCTTATGATGATTCTTCGGCCCAGCGCCGGATCAAGACGGTTCGTCATCCGGTGAACAAAGGGGTTCTCGCTCGTGTTTGGCGAACCGGAGAGGCGTCTGTTATCACGGATACCGCGAAAGATCCGGACTTTTATCATGGTTTGGATGATGCCATCGGTTCCCGGACTCACAGCCTGGTGATTGTTCCGCTTGAGGCGGGCGGGAGAATCATCGGGGTCCTGATGGCGACCAATAAAAAGACTGAAACTTTTGATGATAAAGACCGGAAACTCTTGACCATGATTGCCGGAACCGTGGCGTTGTCCATCGAAAATGCCCGATTTTCGAAAGAATTGACCGATGCGTACCAGGAAGTGGCCAGCTTGAACCGTGCCAAGGACAAGATTATCAATCACCTGTCCCATGAACTGAAAACACCCGCATCTATCCTGTTGGGATCCTTGATTATCCTGGCCAAAAAGCTGGAAACCCTTCCCGAGGAAGAGTGGTCGACTACGTTTCAAAGGGCTAGGCGGAACGTGGATCGAATCCTGGAAATCCAGTATCAGGTGGAGGACATCATGAGAGGCCGGGAGTACAGGTCTTATCCCGTACTTTCTTTTATGGTGGATCAATGCATGGATGAATTGGAATCCCTGGTAGCGGAAAAGGTGGGTGAAGGAGAGATTGTAACATGGTTGCGCGCCAGGCTTGAGAAGGAGTTCGGACCCAGGGAAAGCAAAATTGAAGAATTTTTGCTCAATCATTATGTGGCGGAAAGAGTGGCTGCATTAGCGCCGCATTTTTCCCATCGCAGTGTCGAAATCGTTGAACATCTGAAAAAAGATGTTCTCATTTGCATGCCGCGGGACGTTATGGGGAAAGTGATTGACGGGTTAATTAAAAATGCCATCGAAAATACCCCTGACGGGGGCCGGGTGGACCTATTTGTGGAGCACCAAGAAAATGGTGTTTTGCTGATCGTGCAGGATTTTGGGGTCGGCATAGTTCCCGAGAATCGCAAGCGAATATTTGAGGGATTCTTTTCCACCCAGGAGACCATGGATTATTCTTCAAAACATCCCTTTGATTTTAACGCCGGCGGCAAGGGCGCGGATCTTCTGCGAATGAAGGTTTTTGGCGAGCGTTACGGTTTTCAGTTGAGCATGACCAGTACCCGATGTCGTTTTCTGGAACAGCCAGGGACGTTATGTCCGGGAAACATCAGCCGATGCGAAGCGTGTCAAGCCAAGGAAGACTGCATCAATTCCGGCGGCACGTCCTTCACGGTTTTTTTCCCGGTGAACACCTCACGATATGAAGATGCGGCATCATCTATTCGAAAGGATTTTTAAATGTCTAAATTCCATGAGATCATGTTGAATCAAAAAATACCGGTGGTAATGGTTGATGAGGATGGCGTTATTCAGGATATTAATGCCGCCTTTGAAGATGCATATGGGTGGACCGGAAAAAAGCTCAGGGGCAGCATGTTGACGACCATTATTCCCGAGCGTCTTCGAGATGCTCACAATATGGGATTTTCCCGCTTTTTGACAACGGGGAAGGCAACGATCCTCGAACAATCCCTGGACCTCAATATTGTATCCATGGATGGCCGGGAGAGGCCCGCCAGACACTTTATTTCCGCTTCAAAGGAAAATGGACGATGGGCTTTTGCCGCATCCATTCAAGATATTTCGTAACATCTAGCAATTCTGAGGGAGGTTCAGAATGGGGTTAACCGATTCCGATCAGGTCAAGGCCCTTCGAAATACTCTGGGGAAGATGGAGATAGCCCTGGGCGCCATCAACGACGCCATTGTCTGGACAAACGAGGAAGGTTTGATTCAATGGTGCAACAAGTCTTTTGACCGGATGCTGGGAATGCTTCATATCGGTATTCTGGGGAGAGTTTTGTCTGATGTGATGCCGTTAAAGGAACACGGGCTTCAACTGATCCGAGATGCGCATCCGGTTCAGGCAATTCTGCGAAACAAGACCGATGTGAAGGGGTATTATGAGTTTCATAGGAATTATGAACAGCTTTTTATTGAATTGGAAGGAAAATACATCGCGTTTTCCGGCGGGGAACATTGTGCGGTAATCGTTATTCGGGATCTGAGCGAAGCCAGGGAACTGGAACAGGTGAAAGTACAGAGCATTGCGCTTCAGGCTGCTGCCAATGCCATTGTCATTACGGACCGCGAAGGGAAGGTTATCTGGTTGAACAAGGCCTTTACCCGATTGACTGGTTACGGTTCCGAAGAAATACTGGGGAACACCATCGAAATTCTTCAATCGGGCGTACATGAGGCGGCATATTACCGGGATCTCTGGCAGACTATTCTCTCGGGTCGAGTCTGGGAAGGTGAAATGGTCAATCTCAAGAAGAATGGGGATACGTATGTGGAAAGACAGACCATTACGCCTGTGTTGAATTCGCAAAAAGAAATTACCCACTTTATTGCCATCAAAGAGGACATCACGGAACAGAAAAAAGCCGCGGAAGCTCTGGAGAAAGCCATTGAGGATGCCAAAGCGGCCAACCGTGCCAAGAGCGATTTTTTGGCCAACATGAGCCATGAGATTCGAACCCCCATGAATGCCATTCTGGGCATGACCGAGTTGGCGCTGGATACGGAATTAAACGATGAACAGTTGGATTACCTGAAAACCGTCAAATCCTCCGCCTTTTCCCTTTTGAACATTATCAATGATATCCTGGATTTTTCCAAGATAGAAGCGGGCAAACTGGGGCTTGAAACGATTTCCTTCAATCTGTTTGAGCGTATGGAAAGCACAGTGAAGATGCTCTCCCTTCGTGCTCAGAAAAAAGGTGTGGAGTTGATGTATCACGAGCATCCGGGCATTCCGGAACAACTGATGGGAGATCCGGGACGTCTGAACCAGATTATCATCAATCTGGTGGGCAACGCCATCAAATTCACCGAAAAAGGGGAAATCAAGGTGGAGATTGGGGTGGCGGATGAAGGTGGGGCCATACGATCCGATGCCGGAAGGAATGCAGACCCTGTAAGCCTGACATTTTCCGTGGAGGATACGGGCATCGGAATTGCGCCTGAAAAGCAGGCGATGATCTTTGAAGCCTTTACCCAGGCCGACAGTTTTACCACCCGGGTATTTGGGGGCACGGGGTTGGGATTGGCCATCACCAAACACCTGGTGGAACTGATGGGTGGAAAGATATGGCTCGAGAGCCGGGAGGGAAGGGGGGCCACTTTCTTTTTCACCGTGCCGTTTGATTTGGCCGAAGATGGTGCGCCGAAGGCGATACCGGTTTTCATGCAGAGTCTGGAAGGGGTGACGGTTCTGGTGGTTGAAGGGAAGGCCAAGCTCAGGCGTGTCTACGCTGAACTTTTCCGGCATTGGCGAATGGCGCCCACGACTTGCGAAGATATTCCCTCGGCCCTGGCATTGGTGAAGGAAGCTGTTCTGAAAGGAAGCCCCTACGGATTTTTGATCCTGGATGCTGCTCTTTTTAATGCGGAAAGCGCCGGGTCCCTGGAAGAAATTCTGTCAAATAAAGACCTCAGCCTGCCCATGATTTTCATTCTTCCCCCAGGCGCAAAGACCAGGCATTTTGATGCCTGTCATGAAGCGGGGGTTTCTTTTTGTCTGGCCAAACCGGTTACGCCCTCTGACCTCATGGATGCCGTTCTGCGGGTTCATGGGCAGGCGCCGGAAAAAACGAACCAAGGTGAACGGGAGGGTTATGTTTTCAGTGAAACGACGACCTCGCTACAGATACTTCTGGCGGAAGACAATTCGGTAAACCAGAAGCTTGCCGTCGCGTCCTGGAGAAAATGGGTCACAAGGTGACCACAGTATCGAATGGCAGCGAGGCGGTGGATTCTATCGAAAATGGGCACTACGATGTGGTATTGATGGACGTTCAGATGCCTGTGATGGATGGGTTGACGGCCAGCGCCGGAATTCGGGAGGCTGAAAAGGGAAAAAGTAGACATATCCCCATTATTGCCATGACGGCCAACGCCATGGAAGGGGATCGAGAACGCTGCCTGGCAGCGGGAATGGATGATTATCTATCCAAACCCATTCGTTTTCAAGATCTGGCCGAAGCGCTGCTGCGAAATACGAGAGGGTTTGAAAAAAATAATGATGGATCAGGAGAAATAAGTACGATTATGAACGGGTAAGGCGTTTGTCAGCAGATCCTTTTGGCTTTTTTGAGACTGGCGACATCCCCCATGACAATCAACGTGACCCCTGCTCCCAATGCCAGTGAGGGGGGCGGGTTAAAGGTAATGGTTCCCTGCTTTTCTCTAATATTTCAACTTGCTGCCTTGGTCCGAAACAAACCCTCGACAAACCCTCGCGCTAGTCATCTTGCTTGGAAAGTGCTTCAAGCATTCTGACCACGCGACCTCCTATGGTTTCATGAAGTAGTGTGACCATGGAATTGCTGTATTCTCTGGTCTGTGTCTGGACCTCGCCCAGCTTGTTCAAAACACTGTGGCAGCTTTTTGCCATTCGTTGCCGTATCATCGGCCAACCAAGACCAGCCTTCTTTGACATCTTCTTCCAGTCACCAATCGTGAATGCGTTGACTGATTTGCAGCCACCAATTTTCATCGCGAGATTCTTAGAGAGGCCAGGCCAAGTAAGAGTGGAGACAAGATCATAATAGGGAGATAGCCGTCGTTCGCCACCAGAATACAATAACGAGTAGTTCTTGCCGTGAGCATCTGCGTTGCCGATCAACACATTGAAAATCAGGCCGTTGATAAAGCTGGGAATATCAAGAGCTGGTACAGTGGACCAGTCCCGGAAAACGATCTGGCTCTGGTTTCAGTATGTGGGTGCTGGGAGTACCGACAAGGGGGAGACATATTCTGTTGTGATGAACGATAACAGGCAATTTGTCCTGTACACCTGCGAGTGAGAGTCGCAGTCCATCCCTGCCAACCATTAAGGGACGATTGGGTAACTCGGCTACGAGTTGTCGCAACTCCGGTTCGGTCAAAATGATATTCTTCCTTATTCGTAGCTCCAGTTACTTACGCTCACACGCGAAAACTTGCCAGAGCAACGAAACTATCAGGCGTGTGGCGGACCATGAAATCAACCGCACGGAAACAATATGAATCACGTAGAGTTACAGAAAAAATAGGGCATCGCTTTGCTATGCAACTAATTCAAAGGCTCTTTCTGCTTCTTTGGGAAGCTGAACTACCACAAAATATTCTTGTGGATATAAGTAATCTTCTCCAGATTCATCTATGATTCTTATTTGCCCATATTTACTTGCAACAGGATCGCCTATTCCGTAATAAACCTTCTTTACCTCTAAATCTGGGCAATTTTTATTAGATATGCATAAATAGAATGAATTATTCATATGTTTTATCTCTCAATGATATATTTAACTTTCATCTTCTTCTTACCAATTCCGTGCGCCTCATACCAATGTATTTCAGCTTTACAAATATCTCCATTTGAGAATTTCACTGTAGTCTTTCCTTTGAGTTTTCTCCATCTTCCACGACCATATTGTTTGCTAAGTCGGTGGATGTCCCGTATGGAATTACCAACAGCAATGGGTTCTATATCCGTGATTTCTTCAATGATTTCAAAAGTCATCTGTAAATTGTTTTTGTACGTTTATGGAGGAAAGGGGACATCGTTTTCCTGCATAGATCACGCTTCATTTTGTGCGAACTC
Source organism: Desulfatiglandales bacterium (assembly GCA_963662465.1). Classification (GTDB taxonomy): domain Bacteria; phylum Desulfobacterota; class DSM-4660; order Desulfatiglandales; family Desulfatiglandaceae; genus NaphS2. The sequence continues at coordinate 3,221,400 of OY759599.1, read as the reverse complement.
GGTTTCAATTTCTCACAGTTGCATAAGTCAATAAGTTTAAACAAATTTTGTAAAGCTCTTTTAGAGAAAGCATCTTCCTTAATCGTGGTTTCCGTTACCGTTAAATACGCACGAAACATTTCCCTTTCCCTTTGGATAGTTCCTCATAAAGGCGCACGGCCAACGACAAGCTCACCAGCGCCTTCTCCGGCTTCCGCTGGAACTGCCCAAGTATCAGGCGTCTGGTGCAGCGCTTGGTTGTGTGCCGGGCACGGCACATGTTCTTAAGGGTGCGCGTAATGTACCATGCTTCCGATATTTTACGCAAGTCCCAGACCCAGCCAGGTAGTGGCGAAGGGTGTAGCGGTATCACAACCGGGTACCCGGTAACGGGCCTGGAGAGGCAGTGGCCTTGCTGCGGCAGGGCACCGTAAACGCACGGGGCGACGAACAGAAATCGAGTGAGGCGGGTCTGGTGGGACGAGTTCGCAACACAGAACAAAGTCCTCTAACTACTACAGGCCAGGCACGTGGTCGGCGCTCGTGTGCGGAAAGACACGTGTTTACCCCGGGAGGCCCATTGCGCCTCGTAGGGAACTGCAACTGAAATCTACCGGAATATAAGGGAAAACCGGTAAAACAAAACCCTGGCGTCAGGAACATTTCGAGTCATAGCCCTGACGAGCCCGGCCTATTGGTGTGGGAGGGGGGAGCTGTGAGGCTCCTCCCTATCCCTATATGTTATACTTCCTCAGCTATTTTGCTCATGACCCAATTGACCTTTTGCCGCGACCCTGGTGGAAAAGGATTATTATGTTTACCCCATCTTTTTTCCTTGAGATGATATCCATGATTCTCATAGCTTCTCTTGCCAAAGAATAACACCTCTGCCCAGATTTTTTCTTCTGCTGGCAGCAAAATGTAAAATGGGTTTGGCCCTTTGACTTCATCACTAATCTTGATTTCATAAAAATTATCAAATAGATACACGACCTTTCCGCTATCAGCAGCCACTCTAATAAACGCTTGTGTCATGCTGTTTTCTGATATTTTTGTGTTTATTTTGAGGTCCATTATTAGCCGAGCTATGTGTTTACAAGCTCTTCTTATATCAGTCGGTGGGTAATGTGACCTTCTCTTTGTAAAGTCAGGACAGGTGCATTGTAAATCTTTCAATATGATTTTGTATTTTGAACCTGACGAACCTTCTGCGTCATATTCTTTTGTAAAACTCGCAAGGTTTTCAGTCATAAAATCAAGTGTTATTGGCGTTTTTGAAAAGTCAACGTGTGAAGGAGGAGGGGCTGGCTTTTTTTCCCCAGTATCAAATTCAGGTTTTCCGAAAGTCTCCCATGCTGTTTGCCACTCTTCTTTAATGAATGTTGTGAGCTGTCGTTGGTATTCTGGAATAACCGGATTATCACCATCTTTCCAACGGGAGGTTTTCACATTGTAGGAATGACTAAAGCCATCTTTGGTGTCGTAAACATCAACCCAAGGTGATCCATTTCGGAGAAATTGACATCTTAGTTCATAAAACACATCAACTGTTAAGAATACGGTAAGCCCGTTATCATCTTCTCTTTTTTGGGAAATGTTGATAAGCGGTGATTTAGAATTATCCCTTACGGTAGCCCTTTTTGTCTTGGTTTTGCCTTTAGACTTGAACAGCCAGCCAAAAATTAATAATAACAAAACAAAAAAGATCAAGTATTCCATTTTATGTCAGCCTCCCTTTTGTTGAGATCACGCATAACACCTCAAATAACCGGCTCGACCGGTTCATTTGGTTGGTTGGAATTAAGTATGGATGTCCCCCGATTTCATACCTGAAAGTCTCTATTCTTTATCCTCATTTTTCTGTTCCAACTGCTTGATCATCCGGTCGAAGTCACTTTCAAAGAGGCGATCCTGAATGATGCGGTATCTTTCAAATTCACTTTCGGCATGGGCCTTGGCAATTTCTGCTGTGACTTTTCCTGCGTCCTGCAGAATTTTCCGGTCTGTCGCTTCGATGAACCGGTTGAGGCGTTTTTCCCAATCTTGCATCGTCATCGGGATCTGCCGTAGCGCCATATCTTCCGCAACGTCCAGATAGGCAGAGACCAACCGCTGCAATTGCGCCATTTCATTTTCGGTCAAATAGTTTTTGGCCACACTGACATCGAACTTTTGAATTTTACCTTTTGGAGCGTCTTTCCAGGTGGTCAGCCCCATATTATCTTTTTTGTGGTCCGCACGGTCTACGATCATTTCCGCAGCCGTCTGGCCATGGATTGCCCAATGCAGCTTGTTTTGTACCGTCGCAAAAAAACGCTTCGTGGCTTGAGCCGATATATCATAATCAATGGACGAGGCATAGATATCGGTAATTTTCTGATAGAACTTACGCTCACTCAGACGAATTTCCCGGATACGTTGCAATTGCTCTTCAAAATATTGTTTGCCAAGGACAGAACCGTTATTCTTTAGACGCTCATCATCCATTGTGTAGCCTTTGATGGTGAACTCCTGAATAATCGTTGTCGCCCATTTACGGAACTGCACGGCACGTTCTGAGTTGACCTTGTAGCCTACAGCGATGATAGCCGAAAGATTGTAATGTTTAGTATTGTAATTTTTACCATCTGCGGCAGTTATTCGAAAATTTCGAATAACTGAATCCTCTTCCAACTCACTATCAGTAAACACCTTTTTCAAGTGATAGTTAATGGTATGCGTCTCGACATCGTAGAGAACGCCCATCATTTTTTGGGTCAGCCAGATATTTTCATCTGCATAAACTGCCTCAACGCCTCCTTTACCGCATGCCGCGACAAATGTCAGGTACTCAGCAGCCGAGGACCGGACAATGGATGTCTCTTTTTTTCCGGGCTTCTGTATTCTTTTGTCTTTACCCTTTTTCATTCTGTTACTTCCCAGTTTTGATATCTGTCTCGGGACCAGCGGAGGTATTTTATCAGCTCCCAGTAAACGGCATCGGCATCAAAACCTGCACTGTCGTAGTCACCACCGGACCATTCCATATAGCTTTCATGCTCTTCATGACTCGGGTCCTTCAGTGCTTTGCAGAATTCATAATAACCGGGCGCACCACCTACATCTTCTGGCGGACAGGCACGTTCGCCTTCAAGACAGGCCAGTTCAGTTCTCAATTCCGGATTGAAATAGCGACTTTCTTCAAGAACAAGTTCGTGCTCCCAGCTGTCACCAAAGTCATACAGATAATGAAAGGTGCGGCCTTTCTGTTTGATCAGATCCCCGATCCGGTATCTGCCGCATACCAGTCCGTCTTCTTTGGATTCTGGATATTCGGTATAGCGTTTTTTTCCAATCGTGAATTCGTGCAGATGGCTGTCGTTCCAGCCCATGACAATCTGGATGACATCGTGCATACGGTCCAATGTAATGCTGGCGGGCACCACAAAACGACGCCAGATTGCAGGCTCGATATCAAGTAGTCGTATTTTCAGCAGATAAAATCGCTGGTTCATTTTTTGACCTCATATTTCGCCCAAAAGCTTCGTTTGCGACCATGTGTTTGAATGATCTGATCTTTGAATGCTTCGTGATTATTGAAAATTTTCCAATCGGTGATGTTACTGAAAACACCCCGCTTTGGGTTTCAGAGTTAATGCGTTTGTTGGGAGCTTTTTTCAGTTATAATTTCCATTACCGGCCGACGTCCTCTTTGCGAATTACAGTGTAGACAAGCAGTCGCTAAGTTGTCAAACGAGTTATCCCCACCTTCGAAACAGGTTGCAAGTGGTCGAGAGTTGCACTGAACCGTGTCAGTTGTTTTGTGTCCTTTCGGCAAGCATGCATGAATTGCTCCGAAAATCGTGGTAGAATGGGTTATCCAAAATCGTTCAGAAGGATAGCCCATGACCAATAAAAAAGCAAATCTGAAGCTCAGCCTCGAAAAAGCTCAAAGCCAGTTTGTTGATTGGCGTAAAACCCGGAAAAAGCGCGGTCCCATCCCTGAAGAATTATGGGATGTTGCCATATCCCTTAGTGAGTCCTATGCTGTCTACCAAATATCAAAGGATTTGCATCTGAACTACACTGCCCTCAAGGATCGTGTAGAAGCCCACCGCATGATGTCTTCAGAAGAGCCCAATCGGGCGGCTTTTATTGAATTGCCACCAATGGCTTCCGGTGAAATCAGTTTAGAGCTGGAAAGCAAAGCCGGGTCAGTTAAAAACTTTTTCACAAAAAATGTATCGAAACCTACCTGGGACACCTTCATGATTAGATAATTCGTCTATTCTTGCATCAGGCTTTTTTGTTTTTCCGATTTTCACAAGATAGGGGGATATATCGATTTGCTACGATATAAATGTATCCTTCATTCTCGGGAATAGCTTTATGTGTTCTTATTGTTTCCGACATTAGCTCTATGTGAAATGCACGCTCTCACGGTAGGAACGCCGGTTACCCAGCGCCCCCGCGCAGACCCGGACGTGCGGTTTTCCCGCATCCGGTTCCTCGGTTGTACTCGCTTTCGCGCAAAGCATCCGCATCAGCAAAACACTTTCCGTGGCTGTGGGGCCGTCGGCAGCTTCGGTTTAACAATCCCCAGGCGATCTAAGGCCCGGTGGAACACCTTCCAAGTGAAGCTTTTACGCTTTCCCCCTCTTCGGTTCAGCCACTTAAACGAACAATCTACCGCCCATCGGTAAAAACGCCATAACGAATTGGCGTTTCCCACCACGCTGTAATAATTGTAATGTCCGCGCAGTTTGCGGTTGAGCGCCTTTATGTACGCGATCCCCTTCAAATGACGGTTTTCCTTCACCCATTCCTTGATGCGCCTGCATGCACCTTGTAACTTTTTGCGAGCGGTGCGCTGCATGACTCTCACCTTTCCCTGTTTGTCATAGGTCCAGTAGGTCTCAAAACCCAAAAAGACAATTCGCCTGCGCATGGTCGGATCAAAGCGGCTGAACCGCATCATGGCGGTTTTCTCAGGCGCTACACTGAGACCGAACTTCTCCAGCCTTACAGGCAGTACGTCGAAAAACCCTTTCGCCTCTACCTTGTACTGAAAAGCGCAGACAAAATCGTCTGCGTACCGGATGATCATGGCGGCCCCTTTACAGTGGGGCTTCACCATCTTTTCAAACCATAAGTCTAGGGCAAAATGCAGGTAAACATTTGCCAAAACCGGCGATACGATACCCCCTTATGCAAAGAAAGTAATTATGCAAAGTAAGCCATAAAACGCATTGGAATTCAAGGGTTTCTTTTTGATTTACTTAGCATAATCTTTGCTAATGATGACTGAGCGAAAAGCTCACAAAATCATTTGTCGGAAAAAAACCAGATCATTTTATCCAAAATAAACCAAGGATGCTGCATCGTTTAATTGGATTTCAAGTTTGAGATACCCGTGATATTATGCAAAGTAAACTCAGTGAAGGTGTTGGAAATCTGGTAGCTTTAGCGGTTTACTTTGCATAATCGGCAACTTGGCATAAGGAGGCTTATGCAAAGCTTTGCATAACCCGCCTTGGGGAGTGCCGCTTTCCGGATGGATAATCTTACCGTCCGTGTCCAGAATGCCGGCTTTGAGCCATTTTTGGATCAGGTTTAAAAACGGCGCATCATCAATTCTTTCCTTGAGCATTCGCAAGAGCCAGTCATGGTCCATATGATCGAAAAAGCCTTTGATGTCGGCCTCGACGACGTAACCATATGTCCCAAACTGAAGTTCAAAGCGCAAGTCATTGACTGCATCCTTTGCGCTTCGGTTGGGCCTGTAACCATAGCTGATATCCAGAAAGTCGGCTTCATATATGGCTGTCAGGAGTTTGGCGCATGCCAGTTGAACCAACCGGTCTTCAAGGGCCGGAATGCCCAAGGGGCGTTGTTTACCGTTTTCTTTGGGGATGTAACTTCTGCGTACCAATTTGGCACGGTAACGTTTGGTTTTCAATCGCTCCGCCAGTGACGCGATGTTGGCCCCCAGATTTTCTTCGTAGGCCTCGGCCGTCACTTTGTCCACACCACTGCCTGCGTCCTTATTCAGGTCTTTCCAGCAAGCATGGAGGAATCCGGCATTCAGACACCGGTAAAGGTCTTGAAAACGGTGTTTTCCATCAACTTCTGCCTTAATGGCTATTCCCTGCAGTGAGGTTGGCTCATATTGTTCCAGCCCTACATTGTCCGGTACGAGTTTCCTTTGCAGGCTGCGTACTTCCGTCAGGTCCTTCCCCATGTAGTGGGCTTTCCCCACCGCTGAGTAGTATGCCTGATAAGACACCCCGTCGGCGTATAGAGGGCCATCGGATGTCCGATTTACCTCCCACCCGGTTGTTCCTTTCAGCATTTCGGTTGTGTAGTGAACCACTGTTCCTTTACCTTACCGTCAGTGTGAAATAAACTTCCTGGAGCCTTTGGGGCTTCCCGAGTTCTACGGCGTATCTCTTCCTGCATGCCACGGCCTGAGGACTCCGGCGGACCTCCACATCCTCGCCATAACGGATGCTTCTGTGTTGCCTTCGGTGAACGTTGAAACCCTCGGCGTCCGCAATTGCTATTTCGAAGCTGTACCAGCTCTTCAGGGTGCGCGATCACCCCTGCGGCCTACAGGATACTCTGCCTACGCTTAACCCATCTTGTTCGCTGTTCAAGCCGTTCGGCGGGGTGAGTCCTCCGACTTATGCCCCGCCTCACTGAGCGCGGCTCGTTTCCAACCGGCGTATGAATGCCGGTGTCCTACACCTGACAGACTGAACAACTCCGCCATGGGTCCAAGGCTCGATACGGGTGGGTGGCTAACCCTTACAGAAAGCCATTACTGAATTTCCTCCCGACAGGGACTTTCACCTTGCAAGATACGCCGAGCTTTCCTCGGCGCGACAACGACAAGCTCACCAGCGCCTCCACCGGCCCCCGCTGGGACCGCAAGACTTTCAGGCGTCTGGTGGAGCGTTTGGTTGTGTGACTCATGTTTCTCCATTTACGATTTTGATTTCGTCGTCGTTCAGGTTGTATAGTTTGTAAACCAGTTGGTCTATTTGTTTGTCGGTAGCAGTAATTATTGATTTAAGTTTATTAGCTTTTTCCTTATGCTCGATAAAATAGTCTTGCCATTCTTTGCGTTCTTTCAGACTTAACTCTTTGACTTTGCATTTTATCATTTCTTTCTTAAACGGATCCCAATCAAGCTCATACCAATTTTCCAGTTTGTTGGTAATTTTTTCAGGCTCTAATTCGCTTTTAAAAAAATTGAGGAAATCAGTTTTCAGTTCATAAAGTTCTTTACTTTTCATGAGTATGATGTCTGCTTTTTCATTTAATGGCTTTTCATCAATAGGAAGGTGTACAGGGAATTGTTCAAAATATTGGGGTTTTACTTCAACATATCCTCCGCTTCTCATTACACATACATCTTTAAAAAAGAACCATGCCAGTTTTGAATTAATAATGCAGAGTAAAACTTTGCTGCCTGTCGGAAGAATCACAGATGGGGCATTGATGTAAAATCCATTATCATCATAGGAAAATTTGTTGGAAAATTGTAAATTAGGCCAAGTAATTTTTTTCGAATTAAAGTAATCATAGTAATTACAAGCTCTCAGTTCCCACCAAAATTCTCCTTTGTCATACCGTCGAACTGCTTTTTCTTTATAATCTAACAAATGTCCTGCAACCCCAGGAAATTCATTTTCAATATATTTCCATGCTTCTTGCTCATTTTTGCAACCAGAAATAGTTGAAGTCCAACCTTTTGGAAACAGTATAAGCCATTTACCAACATCATGGCATGTCCACTTATTCAAGTCCTTACCTTCAATAAACGGTTTAATAATGTCAGATTCTTTTGGATTCTTTGCAATTATTTCATTCCGTTTATCACCTGAAATAATAAATGCTACATTTAAGCCGGTTTTTATACCGTAATAGCTCTTTCCGAAAATTTCTCGGACTGTTTTATTTGCCTTAATTTTCTCTTTTAAGTTTTGTTTTGTTTGAGATTCAAAACTCCAAGATTCGTCCTTTAACAAAGACTGCTCAACAACTATTGAATTTTGTACTATAGCATAACTAAGCGTCAGCAAATCTTTTTCTTTTACTTTTAGGTAATTGAATCTGCCAAATGATTTTTCTTTTTTTAATATCGGAATGATCGGATAGGTGGTAATTCCTTCAAATATTTTCTGACCTGAAAAATCTGCAATAGAAATAAATCTGCTGTTATTTTTTAAGAAATGACGAAGTTTTGCAGCTGCTCCAGTTGTTTTTGCAAATGTATTTGAAATAAAACCAAAATATCCTGACTCTTTTAGCAGAACCAAAGATTTTTCATAGAAATATGAAAAGAGATCGGCTGTTCCTGAATAGCATTGATAATTTTTTTCAAAGTATGTTTTATAAGGTGCCAACAATTCCTGGCGAACATATGGGGGATTTCCAATAATAACATCAAACCCCCCTTCTTTCATAATATCAGGAAAATCACCATCCCATTTAAAAGCATTCTTTCCGGCAATTTTAGGATCATCTATCAATGAATTTCCGCATCTAATATTGCTGCTCAAGTTTGAAAGTTTTCGTTTTCTGTTTGCTGTACGTAACCAAAGTGAAAGCTTGGTAATCTCAACGCTTTCTTCATTAATATCAACTCCGTATAAGTTGTTTTCCAAAATGTGGTTCTCAATATTAAAAAGAGAAATTTGCCCTTTTTGCAAGTCAGTTTGAAACTCTGTAATCAGTTTATGTTCATCTATAAGAAAACTAAGTGCCTGATTCAGAAACGCGCCGCTACCGCAAGCCGGGTCAAGAATTCTTAATGACAACAACCATTGTTTATAGTTTTCAAGTTTCTGTTGTAGGTCCTTTCCCTTTGCTGATAATTTTCCAGATTTATTATGATGACTTTCATGAATTTCAATCTCAAGAAGATCAAGCGCTTTGCGTTTTTCTTCACAAAGTGTCCCCACCGTATTTTCAACAATGTACTGTGTAATGTAACTGGGAGTATAAAAAACGCCATCCTTTTTGCGTTTACTCCTATTCTTGTTGGTTGTTTTTCCTTCTAACTTTGACGTAATTTCTTCAATTTCAGATAGGGAGTGTTCGAATATGTGACCAAGTACATTAACGTCAACTTCTGTATTAAAATCATAAGCAGAAAATTTTTGTAAGTCGTTAATCAAAACAGAATCGTCAATTATAAGAGCATCCAATACTACATCAGGAGCAAATAAACCCCCATTGTATTCCGGGATATCATCATTTGGCATTTTCCCCTTACGTCCAATATTCATGTAACCAAAATATTGTTTATAGATATCATAAAGTGGCTTGTAAGAATCTTCGTCTTTCAAAATGTTAAATCTTTCGATAATACGGTCAATGGAATTAGGCGGAAGTAAGCCTCTATCTTCTGCGAAAAAGATAAATAAAAAACGGTCAATCAATTTTTGTGATTTTTTAAATAGGGTGAGCTTGTCGTTTTCGGGGTTATTATTTGTTAGATTCTGGAAAAGGTCCTTTTTGAAAACAGAATATTCTTTGTAAAGTCGGTTTGATACGTCTTGTTCATGGTAAATGCTTTCTTTTTTGAGTTTGATCGGGATATCGGCAAGAAGATTGTTTTTGTTCAAAATCAAATACAACAACTGAAAATCTTCTATTCCTATATTGAACAAGTTGAATTCTTCATATTCACCAGCATAATCTATATAAAACCGTAATTTCCGGAAATTTGACGTGACAACGTATTTACATTCAGGCTGATTGTTTTTGTAGTTGAATGCTTGTTCTGTAATACTTTTTAAGCTTTTTGTTTTGTTCGATTTCAGCTCTATTACAGCAATGGCTTTCCCATTTTTTAAAATAGCTCCATCAGCCTTCTTGCTGTCAGATTGGTTTTTGAATTCACGAGATAGATCATAGCCATCATCAGGCTTAAGAGTGTAGCCGAGGACGCTGACAAAAATATCTCTAAGGAAACCATCTTGATACTCTTCCTCTTTTATTCGTTTTATCTCGTCAATTTTAGCAGGTGAGTATTTTTCTTTGAATGTTCCGTAAGAAGCTGCAATTTCCTCTTGGGGAATGTTGGCCAGATATTTCTTGATTACCGATTTTTGAAAGAGCGACATTTATTTTATCCCCAATCAGATTTTGTTGGATTTGGAGTCCATTCCCCTGCACACACAACAACAAACTGTGCCGCGCCGCCCTTTGCGTCCGCACCAGTGATCAGCTTATTTATTTACTTTAAAACTACGACATTTTGTTATTGCCTTTTATTCACTATCTTCATAGAACTCAATGCCTGCTAATTTTCTTTCATACATAATTAACAAGCTCGTGATTTCAGGATCACCTATTCGTTCTTCAGCTTCTCTTAAATACTTCATAGCTTCATCAAAATATTCGAAATTCCCTGTCATTTTAAAGTATTCAAAGCCAACGTCACAATATGTTCTAATAATATTTTTGTTATCAGGGTGAAGTTCAATTGCGATTAAAGTTTTATCCCTCGCCTCATCCAATATTGCTATCCTATCTTCTTTGAGTATACCTGGTGCATTTTGAGCTCGTGCAAGCATAAGTATTATTTTATAGCGTCTAACAGGGCCATCTATTTTAAAATCATTTGCAAATAGTCTGATTTCTGTTTCGGCCTTATCAAATTCATTTAGTTCAATTAAATTTCGGATCAACCTATGACGAGGGATCCTCTCACCGGGTGCTATGGAAATCAATTTTCTAAAGAGTTTATTTCTTCTTTGTTTATCTGGAAACCTACCAATTCCAGTATGGAAGCCACATAGCTGCCTTATTGTCCTTATTTCAATATCATAAGTTGGTATGATATTCTCGATAACAGTCTCTATGAGTTTATAAAATTCATTTTCATCTGCCATTTTGTATTTAGTTATAATGTCAGTAATAACTGGATGTCTACCTTTCCACCCATATATCCCTTCTCTTTCACTCACTGTATACTCATGTATAATATCAACCAAATTTGTAAGTGATGCTTGGACCTCAGCAGCAGGCACCCCTAACAGTCGAATGATAAGCTGTCTGTGAACTCTAATTCCGGCACTTTCCATTGCTGAAACAATTCTATAAATATCCCTATATTTTGTTTCCAACTCCGCATATTCACGCAGTACGATGTCATCAAATTTTTCAGAAGCAAATATGTTTTTTAAGCACACAAAAGTGTCGGATTCACATTTAGCTGTTAGCCTTCTTTTTCGTTCGATTCGTGAGAATCCGATGAAACTGTTTTCTACCAATGGGCGTATGTCTGGAGAAGTCTCAACTAAGTTTAGCAAATTTTCAACTTCAGATTCATCTAGTTTTTTTAATATAAATTGTTGACCATTTTTAAAAATATTTGGTGTTTTAATACGGGGATACCATTGATTTCTGGCGGATGTGAATAAAAGTTTTAAACTTGTAGAACCGTCAGAAATTAATAAATCTATTAAGTTATTCAGTTCAAATAGATGAGAGTGAGCGTCATCAATGAATAAAATTCCATTTTTACCTTTTGACTGCATTTCACGTGCGACATTTCTCCACATTTGATATTGCAAAGTATGGTCATTTTTGTGTTCCCAGCAAAAATAGTTTTTTTTGTGAAAACCTAAAATAATCTGGCGAGCTAAAGTTGTTTTTCCTATACCACTTGCACCTAAAATTGTCGTGCAAAGCTTTTCATTTTCAAGTGCTGCTTCAACTTCTTTTAATAATGTTCTTTCGAATGTAATTTGAGCTTGAATATCTGGATAACTTGCTGGCCACCCCTGATACATCGCACTTACATTTTTTTGAGCGCACTTAACCTCGTGGCCCACATCTATCGTGATTGCATTTAGAGCAGGAGCCAAATCTAATGGATTATCAGCAAAAGAATAAATAATTTCAATTGGGTCACACTTTCTGGCCAACTCAATAAAGAAGTCATCAAGTCCGCCAAAGGATACTTTTATGCCTCTTTTTTCATACAATATCGCACGATTTTCATCTCCAGTATAAAGTAATAAGTTTATAGCAAATGGATTCTGTATTTTATTATTTATATCAATAGATCTATTGACGATATCTTTGATATGTGGGTCTGAAAGTGAGTACCCGATAATTATTAAGTTGGCACCTGATAAATCATTTTTAAAAGCATCAAATAATGCCTCTCTGTAATCAATAGTATTGTCATAATCAGACTCACTTATAATAATTCTGCTATTATGGCCATCACTAACATCTTTCTCAATTGTGCCATGAAGCTTAAATAGCTTCGTTGCTTCTGGCACTGACTGCACAGTAAAGTCAAAATTAGATGAATAAACCGTAAGAGGAGTATTTTTTCTTGAATAAGATTGTTCGACAAGTTGATCGTAATTTGTGGTATATATATTTTTCCAATTATACAATGGTAAATTTAATAGACTCCCTGTCACACTAGGGAGCTTAAAAAGCGATCTGAGGCAATTGATTAGGCTTTTTCGCCCACTCTTTTCCTCAGCAAGACTTGCTATCTCGCTAAGAGAATAATTGTTAGACTCAATTTGGAACTCATTAGAAATATGGGAAATTATATTATCCACGCTTGGGGCACCTGATGGTATGGATGAACCAGCTCCAAAGAACAAAACTGTGTTATGAGGCTCAATCCGATTAACCATACTAGATAGTGGAATGCTCATATTCTATTTCCCTCTTTTTTCAAAACGGAATTATTCATCGCTCCACAACATTGAGTTAAGCTGTAATTTTTCGGCCCAAAAATTGCCGCCCTCCCAACGTGAAAAATGGCGATAAAATTTCAAATGCAATTTTTGGGACGAAAAATATCAGACTTGAACCATTGGTTGAACATGGTTTGTCGTTTTGGCACACTACTTGCTATTAGAGATTGCTCTCCGCTGTTTTTTTTGGATTTAGCAACATAATACTAATAACCGCAACAACTTAACTGGTTTGTTAGTACGAAACTTTTTACCAAATTGGCCGTTTGCGAAGCTTCGTTCAACGATAAGCTCACCAGCGCCTCCTCCGGGCCCCCGCCGGGACGCAGAACTTTCAGGCGTCTGGTGCAGCGCTTGGTTGGCCGCATCAAGATCTTTTTAATTGCACGGAATTTCATGGTAAATAGCGACCACCTTGCCTCATAAATAACACCCTACTTCCTTGCCTTATGATTGGTCTGACCAAAAAGCTCTTTCATGTTTCTTTGTAGCAAATCCCCTGCCATGGCCGCTAGTAGAAAGTTTGATTGATCTGACATCGTAGTTCTTCAAGTTTTGCTTTGGCGATAGTCAAACACTCATGTTTCGTCTTTTTGACAATCAATTCGTACCCTATGGATGCACAGATATAAAAGCAGTAATTATCTAATATTTCAATAATCTTATTAAATTTGCAAATTTTAGACTTCTTAAATTCAGCTTGAATTGTTTTCACTGCTGAATATATTGAAGCCCGCGCTAGAGAATCTTCTGTATCAGCCAATAAAGTTAATTCATCAAGTCTTGTCACCAAAACTAAAGGTTCCTGCATACTATTTCCATTACGTCATATCGATGTCAGCGGCGGAGCTTTGATATAGTGTCTAAGATAAATTTTTTGGGGTAATCCCTCGTAGTGTCCTTTTGCTGGCGAGGATTTTGAGAAGTGTAACCCCAAAATCTTTTTCTTATCCTAATTTTTGGGTATTTTTATGTCTTTCAACTGCTCATCGATATGACTAGGCATAAATCGATATACATTATAACTCTTAGATCTTACACCAATACCATATTTAAATACGAGACCTAGCAATTGTTCTCCATTTATAAGACTTATTGAGTTATCATTTCTTACGCTTTCGTAACAACCTCTGCTAAAGTCACTTATAGTGAAAATGCTCCCCCTAGTTGCCTCTGATACTGAAAGTACCCCTCTCAGTTGATCGACTGTAGGACGCTGGATATTACTATTCCACCTTTTTACTTGAATTATCTCATTAATTGTTGATGTACCAGCTTTTATCTTGGCCTTTATATCAATTCCTCCATCACCTCCCCTATCTGTAACTGTAATATCTTGATATCCCATTTCTTTTAGAATTCTACTTATGAAATATTCAAATTTGTATGCTTCCATCGATGAGAGGTACTTAAACAACTTCAGTTTTTCTATACCATTCCTTGCCAAAAAAACTTTTTCCAGCAAGTCCTTGCCGTCGGACAATCCTTGAAACATTTTTAAATATTTCTTCCCTTTTTTTGATATCCTGTACCAATTAACTTCCTCTTGATTATCAAATCGTTTTGAAATCAACCCTCGATCAAGCAAATTAGATACTCTTGATTCTTCAAATTCAAGAGAAACACGGCTGTCAAATAGTGGGTATAATTTATCAAAATTGAAACCATCAGATTCTTCAGACTCTTTAATATCATCTAGCATCAATAGCAGCATTTCAGATAAATCTATTTCAGCAAATACAATTAAGTCTTCGTTTGTAAAAGATTGCCCCCTTTTTGTAAGCTTATATCGATGAAGCAGCTTATTAGTTGGTTCAGGTACGGATTCGAGGAGCCCGTATCGATCAGCAAATTGTAAATATTTGGTTGTGATAAAAACATTAGATGAGTTGTATATTTTCATAAAAGCATCTGCTCTATTTTCACGAAAATTGTATTTCTCCAATAGTTTATTTTTGGTGGGTTGTTGATGATTAAAATTGCTTTCTATTTTCTGAACATCTAGGGCGAGTAACTTAACTAACGTTACTTGCATCCCATCTAACTCTTCCAATAAAGATTTATATTCACTAAATTTTGGAATGAATTCGCTATATTGCATAATTGTACCTTGATGTTTTTTTAAAGTGCTTGGTCGATTTTTTACATTTTATTATTACAAATATTCATGCATATATCGCAATGGTAGTGCCATAACTCATGGAGATATTTAGTTTGGTCCCTTCTCATATATGAAGAATGTATTAGTTGATTCGTCAAGCACTCCTAAATCCAGAAAATTTAGCCTCCACCGGAGTTTCGGTTTGGCAGGAATCAAAGAAGATAAATACATTTCATTTATAAATGATTGATCGTCTAATTGTTGTTCTACATCGCGGATTCGTTGATAATATCTTTGAGCAGCACGAACAAGAGATACTGAATGTCCGGACGTCGTTATACCAAGCCCTCCCATGCCACCCAAAAATAGTTGCCCTGGAAAAGCACCTCTTTGTTCACGCTTTTCGTAAATAGTCCAAAGCTGTGAACGTTCTGCGGCCATAGAACCGGAGTCGCTGCTTTTAAAAACATTGTGATTAAAAATCCCAATTACCTCAAACTTTTCTCGTGAAACAAAGGCAAAGAGTACATCATTGTGGGCGTCACGCCCATGAGGCCCACCACAAGGGACCAGGTGGAAATGATGGAGGCCCATGACGTTTAACAAAAAGTCTTTGTCGGCCCAATGGTCTGTGTCAGAATCAGGTTTTTCTGCTATCGGAAAAAAACCTTTAGAAATGGCTTTTCTAGAAAGATAAGGTGTCAAGTCATCGCCATTTTGGACTTTTTCTAAAAAGGCGTCAATTCTTGCTGAGAGTGTAATCCATCTGGGGGCATTAATAGCAGATTTTTCAATAAGAACTGTTCTTTGGCGAGGAGCGACGAAGCGGACACGCCAGTTCAAATAAATTATGAGCATGTCAATCAAGTGTTTTTCTTTGAATAAAGCCAAAGTCGATTTGTTGTTTGGAAACCTTGGCACTACTTTGGTTATCCACATTCGAAAATTCGTAATTCTCTTTGATTCGTTTGTCACTGTAACCCCAGAAGTAAAAAATATGTATTCAAAGGCATTTGCCGATATTGGCACGCCAACGTTTAGTTAACCGGCAAACGGGTTGCGCGCACAGAATCGAAACCCGGGTACTGAGATTATATGAAGGAATCAGTTCAATTTACCTCTAAAGACCAGTTTGCCGGTTCAACGCCTGGTTGGACAGACCCGCGGGTAATTCCCCCTCAGGTAGCCATATGCACGATAGCCTGGCCTATGGAGATTGTACAGGGTTTGCGGCCCGTAAAAGCGGCCCAGATCCGTTTGGGGTCAATCGTTTTCGCCATTAAAATAAAAAGAATTCCTTTTTTAGAGCGCTTCATCCTGTTCAATGGCTCAAAATCGTTTCGTGATGCGGGTTTGCAGCATCGGTATATAGACCTGTCCACCCGGAAAAACATCGACTGACCAAGGATTTGTTTATGCCGCAAGATCATAGATTTCCCCTGAGTCTTCGTTCTGGGTTAAAGGCATTTCCGATTGTGCTACAGGCGGCAGTTTTTCCAAAGTGATCAGTTGTTTTCCGCAAACCGGACAGCGATCCGGGTGCTCGTCGCTTCGATCCTGCCAGAGCGTCTGCCAATCCTGGAATTCCGGGATTTGTACCGGCGGCTGCCCAAGGGTTTCCCGGCACGTCATGAGTTCGTCTTTCGCGCTGTGGTGATAAAGTCCGTATGAACGGACCATAATGGTATGCGGCGGCGGTACGTGCTGAAGATAGAGCCCGATAAAGGTTTGAATGGGCAGTGACGTAAGTCGGCGTTTCTTTCGGCCATGGTTGAAAAACACCTTTCCGTCCTCGATGCGGTCTATGCGTTTGTTTGATATGGGCCCGCCTCTAAGGTAGCGCGCCAGGTACGTCAGTACGCCTTCTCCATAGGAGTAGGTCTCCTTGAGCTTGACATTCCATTTTTTGCGTCGGCCAAGCTTGTTTATAAGGTTCAGGGCCTGCTGGGGGCCCATGCCTTCGGGCAGTAGCAGTTCCCGGCGGGAAAGAGCCGTTTTCAGGTAATAAAGATACTTGCCTCTGAAAACGGCTCTGACGATGCCGAAAGGCAGCAGGAACTTTTTTGATGAAGCCACCCATTGCCCCCGGGACAGTCCCCCGGCGGTCACCAGACAGTGTAAGTGCGGGTGAAGCGCCAGTTTGCGGGTCCATGTATGCAGAGAGGCAATGATCCCCACTTTGGCGCCCAAGTATTTCGGATCCCCAAGAAGTTCCGTAAGCGTCTCGGTGGCGCTCTTAAACAGAATATTGCCCATGAGTCTGACGTTCAACCGCCACAAATCATGCAGTTCATCACTAATGGTGAAGACCACGTGAAAATGAGGGGTATTCAGCAGCCTGGACTTTTGCTGCAAAAGCCAGCGTTGCACCTGGGTAAAGGCGCAAAGAGGACACATGCGGTGTTTACATGAATTATACCACACCCGCTGAAAATGCCCATCCGGGCAGGCCTGTACATGCCCACCCAGCGCGGCGGTGCGGCAGCTCATGATACAGTGGGCCGCCTCACGAATATGCGCCGGTAAAAGGTGCGCCTGGTCATACAGAGCGTACCCCATAAGAAAAATTGACTGAATGGTCACACCCATGGATATTTGACTTAAACAATTGTTTTGTTTAGGTATCCCCCGCTGTCCAGCGGGTCTGTCCAACGACAAGCTCACCGGCCCCCTGCACCGGACGTCCCATTTACCCCGCCGCGTCCAGGGGTCCGGTGAAGCGTTTGGTTCGCGATTCTGAGATTTTGATAGAAACACATCATTTAAGAATTGCGCATAAATCCATATTAGGGCCTCATGCTCAAGTTTTCAAATTTGAGAGACCCTTTGTTCGCTTTAATAGACGTTTGGCTCGGTATCCTGATCACGGTCGAACCGGGAGTCTGGATTACATAAGATGTATTCCAACCACCTTGGATAGTCAAAACTTTGGTCTCATTGAGATATGGCGATTCATTATAATAGCCTGCAGTCACCTTAATGAGGGTCTCACTTTTTGCGGCTTCTATGCCCTCTTGTATTGAAGTGAAGCATGGGCTGTTACCTGAACAGGTAGAGTCTTCAGCATTTATATAGATTACCGAAGGAGTGTTATAATAAGTGAAAGCGTCTCCAAGTGTAGCGCTTTGATAATCGGGGTTCTGAACCATAACGTCCACGACACCGGCCGGGTGTGAACCCGTCACGCAAGTAAGGGAAGTGCCATCATCGGAAACATCAACCCCGGAAAAAGAGCAAACTGAGACATAGATATTATTGTCAAAATTTGAACCCTTGATCGTAACTGTTGTCCCACCGTCACTTGGGCCTGACACCGGGTCTATAGAAGTTATGGTGGGAGCAGGTGAGACATTATAATAAGTGAAAGCGTCTCCAAGTATAGCGCTTTGATAATCGGGGTTCTGAACCATAACGTCCACGACACCGGCCGGGTGTGAACCCGTCACGCAAGTAAGGGAAGTGCCATCATCGGAAACATCAACCCCGGAAAAAGAGCAAACTGAGACATAGATATTATTGTCAAAATTTGAACCCTTGATCGTAACTGTTGTCCCACCGTCACTTGGGCCTGACACCGGGTCTATAGAAGTTATGGTGGGAGCAGGTGAGACATTATAATAAGTGAAAGCGTCTCCAAGTATAGCGCTTTGATAATCGGGGTTCTGAACCATAACGTCCACGACACCGGCCGGGTGTGAACCCGTCACGCAAGTAAGGGAAGTGCCATCATCGGAAACATCAACCCCGGAAAAAGAGCAAACTGAGACATAGATATTATTGTCAAAATTTGAACCCTTGATCGTAACTGTTGTCCCACCGTCACTTGGGCCTGACACCGGGTCTATAGAAGTTATGGTGGGAGCAGGTGAGACATTATAATAAGTGAAAGCGTCTTCAAGTGTAGCGCTTTGATAATCGGGGTTCTGAACCATAACGTCCACGACACCGGCCGGGTGTGAACCCGTTACGCAAGTAAGGGAAGTGCCATCATCGGAAACATCAACCCCGGAAAAAGAGCAAACTGAGACATAGATATTATTGTCAAAATTTGAACCCTTGATCGTAACTGTTGTCCCACCGTCACTTGGGCCTGACACCGGGTCTATAGAAGTTATGGTGGGAGCAGAAGGGTCAACTATATAGGTATAGCCGTCTGCCAGTGTTCCTTCCTGACTGTCAGGATTACGGACCGTGATATCAACAGTTCCTGCTGAATGTTCAGGGGCGTTGAAACGGAGCCAGCTCCCATCCGCAGCGTAAGCAATACTAGTATATGAAATCCAATTGCCACCGATCGTAACCCCAGCGACGCCGCCCTTGAGGAAGTTGGAACCATAAACAGTTATTTCCGTAACAGCGTCGGTGAAACCTGAAGCAGGGTTAACTGATGTTGGCGTTGGAGGTGAAGCCGGAATACAGGTGTCGGCGGTCGAAATTGAATGAATATATTTTTGTTCAGTTATATTTGCAAAATCAAATTGACCGGCAGGGTCATCGGTTGTCCAAGCCCCGTTTCGATAAGAGCCAGCAGCGACTTTCACCTGTCCACTAGTATCACCAATCATAAGCACGACCGTTGCGATTCCGTTTGTAGTAACATTGGAAGTTTGTGTCGCAGTTCCCACCCAGACCTTTTGTCCGGATTCAGCAGTATAGAGCGATGCATATTCCGCATTTTCCGTCAGATTATAAGAACCCCCAGAAACTTCAGCGGTTGCCGACAAAACAAGCCAACTATCAGGTATCTGGAGGATCAAACCGTATTGGGTAGGTGAATTCTCTTCGCTCTCACTCGTCCCTTCAACATAGATTGTGACAGTTTCTCCAGTACTGGCGCATTTCGGCCCGTTTACACTCAGAATAGTCCATTTACAGCCCGAAATGAAAAAAATGAGTTGGATAACAACAAGATAGGATACGAAACGTGACTTTTTCATCTTCCAGTTCCCCTCCGCAAGTTGACAGCACTCTATCCCCTAATCCAGATCTTTGGGAAAAGGTCGATTTTTTGCGAACGTTTAGCTCACCAGCGCCTGCACAGGCCCCCGCTGGAACTACCCAAGTATCAGGCGTCTGGTGCAGCGCTTGGTTCGCGACTCCAATGTGTTGCTTGCGTAGTTACCGGACTCATCATTTCACGCCAAAATCGTGTTATAAACCGGAGAGGGGAGTGGCCTGCGCCAGTCATCTCCTGTACGCCACAAGTGTACGCCCGACTGCTTCGATACTATGATTCCTTAAAAGCATGTTTTTGGGGGCCAAAATGCGCTTCTAGGAGTCAAAAACACCATTCTTTATGACTCAAGCCGCTGTATTCATAAGTATTTTTGTGATCCGACCCCAACTCCCCACGCTAATTAGTAGCCTACCACCTTCCATAACCCGCTATTCGTGCGTGATAATTTGAATCCGGGATTTTCTTTTGCGTATTCGCTTGCTTCCTTAAATGTCGGGTATATTTTTGTTTTGGCCGTACTCTTATACACGCTAATTGCAGAAGCCTCTCGCCGTGGTCCACGATCTGTATAAAAATCATTTTTTTCTTTCTCCGTGGAAGGGGCGCTTTGGAAATATAAACTTTTGGTAGACCACGTCTTTTTTCTGTTGTATCGCCTTTTGTTTTTATTTTCGGTCTTTTCCAGAGAAGAAAAATCCCGTTTTTTAGGTGGTGGCAGAGGTTTGTTCTTAACAACCCTTTGGGATAAAGATTTTCTCTTTAGCTTAGAATAAGTTGACTCTGCTCGTCCCTTCTCATCAGGGAGGGGTTTATCATTCTCAGGTCTCCAGTTTAGAGCGCTTGAGTCGCCATAATCAGTTTTTGTTTCGGGATACTCGCCACTCTGTATTTGTTGCCAATGGCCTTTTCTTCCTCCCTTTTTTCTCATACCAAGCCCCTAATCCTAAATAGCCCTTAGTAATGCAGAGACGTTGTTAAAGAATCTTCATTGCAACTTTCATCCCCTCACAAACCCGGTTGTGACGTCGGTCAATTACCTGGGCCGATGTGAAGGCCGTAGCGTTCTGACCGTACCATTGTTTGCTTTCAGGGGTATCAATGCCGTAAAGACGGACTCTGACCTGCCTGCCGTCTTTTTCAACATCGATGGTATCGCCATCAACCACATGCACACATGCACCACCTTGCCGGACCAGGCGTGGGACAATGAAGGTGCTGCGAGCAGTGGGGTTTGGGGTCAACGTCGCACGCGAACCAGTGATTATACGGTTTTTTTTGTCATCAAATATCCGTTTCCGCATGTTATCCGACAAAATCGAACCAATCTCCCCCTGAAATCTATATTCTGTAAATTATTCGATGGAAAAATGCAAGGGCAATGTTTTTATTTTCTGCGAAATATTTAATTAGCGATTCTCATTAGGGACTTGGCTTTCGCTCTCATTTATACGTTCTAATGTGGGAATAGTTTTGGGATGCTCCGCGTCCTGCGGAAAACTTGAAAAACACTGGTTTAAATTGGGTATATTCATGATTTTGAACACAGATCTTCCAGAGGCGGGTTCCAACATAGAGCGTGTGAACCAGGATGAGGAGGTTGTAATTCCAAAATGAGAATTGTTAATGTCCGGCTTTTTCTCTGAGGTTCATTATGATTTGCCGGTTGAAAGCCGGCATGAAATTATTATTGACAAAGATAAATGGTATGATGTATGCAGTCCGTATAATATGCGTATTTGTAATATTGAACGTCCAATAGGAGAACATGTCATGATTCCAGTTCCGCCAGACATCATAGCGCGTTTTCAGGATTTTCTGGATCGGAAACCCGTTCAAAAGCGATTTCAGGCATATTACAAAAAATGGCTTCGATTTTACTGGGATTTTTGCCAAAAATATCATCATCCGGTCTCAAAACATGAAAACCTCAGCCATTTTATTGAAAAACGCCATCAGAAAAAACAGAAAGATTATCAAATCGAACAAGCTTTGGATGCCGTTTCTTTGTATTACGAAATCGTCAAAGAAAGGCCCTCGATTGCCGAACATGTGACAATTCGAAAGAATACTTCCGTCAAAAAGGCCGAGATCTTTCCATATAACGATACAACTGTTTTTTGTCGTGCCCGCCGAGAAACGTTCAAATGCTGTTCAAGCCGGGCCTGTGGACGTCCCGCTCTCTCGGACGGGTTGTCAGGGTTTCGGGACCAAAAATTCGCCGGAGACGATATCAAAAACTACCTGTCAAGAGGCGGATCGAAAACCTTCCGGATTTTTTGACAAAACTGTTTGCAATAAACGGCAAACATCGGATCAACCGGTTGAAATCGGCACAAGCTGGAAATTCGCCTTTGATGGCCTCCGTGATGAGATCATGGTTCGGCAGTACTCTCCCAAGATATTGAAGAGCCACAGTTTTGCGACCCATCTGTTGCAGGCCAACTACGATATCCGAACGATCCAAGACCTCTTGGGGTATAGCGATGTTCGGACAACGATGATTTATACGCACGTCATCAAAAGCATGCCGACAAAAGAGATTAGAAGTCCGCTCGATAATGATGGATAAAGAGAAAGGAGAACAATCATGAAGGTGACCACACTTTTCGGAGGCCCTCGAAAAGGGGGCAACACGGAGACGGCGCTGGGTTGGTTTGAAGAAGACCTTATCAACAAGGGGCATGAGGTTGACCGGATCAATTTGGTTGATTTGGATGTGCGAGGGTGCCTGGGATGTGGAACATGCTGGGAGATAACGGATGAACTCGGGTGTGTGCAAAAAGATGATGCCCCGGCGGTTTTTGAGCGCATGATGGCCTCTGATGCCGTTGTATATGCCACACCGCTCTATTGCTGGAGTTTTTCATCTCAATTAAAAGCGCTGATTGACCGGCATGTTTGCATGGTGAAAGGATATGGTACGGCGGCGCATAAATCCTTTATTGAGGGGAAACGCACAGCGCTTCTGGTGACCTGCGGAGGACCCATTGAGGAAAACGCCGATATTATCAAAGTAGCTTTTGACCGTCAGAACGGTTTTTGCAAAACGGAGATAATCGGGCACTACATTATCCCCGAATGCACCGTCCCAGCAGATATGGGGCAGTCTGCAAGGGAAGTGGTGAATACAATGGTGCGGGATATTCTAAACGGGTAGCGTGTTTGTCAGCAGATGCTTTTGGCCTTCTTGAGACTGGCGACCTCCCCCATGACAATCAACGTGACTCCCGCTCCCAATGCCAGTGAGGGGGGTGGATTGAAGGTAATGGCTCCCTGCTTTTCTCTGATGCCCACGATCAGCAGACCGAATCTGTCCTTGATGCCCGATTCTCTAATGGTTTTTCCCGAAAAGGCTCCGTCCTCGGACAGGATCAACTCGTTGAACCGCAGGGTGCCCTGGCTGCTTCTGAGCATCTTATCCAAGAAATCCACCACCGTGGGCCGAATCATTTCGGATGCCATGCGAAGGGCGCCGATGGCGTTGGGCGATACCACCCCGTCAGCGCCGGCGATTCTCAGTTTGGCTTCATGTTTTCGGTCGGTCATGCGACTGATGATGCGCATATTTCTGTTCAGTATTCTTGCCGTCATGGTGATATAAAGGCAGTCCTTGTCCGATGGAAGACAAACGATGACTCCCGCGGCTTTGTTAATGCCGGCGGCAACAAGA
The DNA here is from genome assembly GCA_963662465.1 of Desulfatiglandales bacterium. Lineage (GTDB taxonomy): Bacteria > Desulfobacterota > DSM-4660 > Desulfatiglandales > Desulfatiglandaceae > NaphS2. The sequence goes on along the minus strand of OY759599.1, from coordinate 3,197,971 downwards.
TTCTCATCTTCCGTAGCGTCGCCGGTGATGTAGGTTATTTCGCCGATGGATTCTAAACGTTCGATTTGCTTTGTGTCCTGTTCAATCAGTACAACGGATTCCATGTTGCTGACCAGTTCAGCGATGAGGGGTATCCCGGTTTCGCCGCCGCCGCATACGATGTAATGATCTTTCAGTTTGCTGATGTCTTTTTGCATTCTCTGCCTTTTCAAAATTCCGGAGAGTTCACCTTCAACAATCAGGGCCGTCATGGCACTGATACCGTAAAGAATGATCCCCATGCCGAAGGTAATCAGGATCATGGTAAATATCTGTGCCGGCACATTGCCCGTAACCTGCAGCACTTCGCCGTATCCGACGCCGGTAAGGGAGATGACGGTCATGTACATGCAGTCAATAAATCCTGATTGTCTCCCGAACAATAGATAATATCCATTGGTTCCTGCCATGACCACAAAAAAAATTCCCAGCAGCACCAGGAAAAGCCTTTTTTTTATGGTCATATGATGAGTGAGAGTGGCCATATCCGTGCCGGTTCGAACTCCTGTGTTTGGAAAAAGAGCTTTTTATCAATCTAATTGCGGATGCTTTATCTGATGATCATCTGTTTCTTTAACGTTTCTCTCCTTCTTGATCCAAGACTTCCCGGACTTTGGCGGCCAGGTCTTTAACGTTGAATGGTTTTTGGATGAAGTGGACGCCCGGATCGATGACGCCGTGGTGGGCAATGACGTTGTCTGTATAGCCGGACATGTAAAGTACCCTGACATCCGAATAGGTTTGGGATATTCGTTCAAACAATCGTTTGCCGTTCATTTCGGGCATAATCACGTCCGTCAACAGCAGATGCACCGGCCCGTTGTGTTGATCCAGCATGGCAAGCCCTTCTTTTCCATTTTCCGCCGCCAGGACTCTGTAGCCCTGTTGCTTCAGGACGGCCAGCGTAAGCTTTCTCACCTGGTGGTCGTCTTCCACCAGCAAAATGGTCTCTGAGCCGTTCAAATCAGATTTTGATGGGGCTTTTGAAGCCGATTCATGGGAGTTGGGGGAATCCGTGGAGACAGGCAGGTAGATTTTAAAGACCGTTCCGAAACCAGGTTCGCTATAGACCCAGATGTTTCCGCCATGCTGTTTCACGATGCCATACACCGTGGCCAGACCCAACCCGGTTCCCCTGTCTTTTTCCTTTGTGGTGAAAAAGGGTTCGAAGAGATGTTCTCGCGTGTCCGAATCCATTCCGCTCCCCGTGTCGCTGATGATCAACATGACATACGGCCCGGGTGCTGCGCCTTTGTGTTCCGCTGAATAGCTTTCATCCAGTTCGACCCGGGCCGTTTCCAGTGTTAATTGACCCCCGTCCGGCATGGCGTCCTGAGCATTAACGACCAGGTTCATGACCACCTGTTCCAATTGTCCCACATCTCCTTTGATGAGAGGAAGGGATTCGGCCAGGTTCATGTGAATGGCCACATCTTCCCGGATAGTGCGTCGAAGCAGTTTTTCAAAGTCGCATAATAGACGGTTCATATCGAAGTTTTTGTACTGGAGGGCCTGTTTTCGGCTGAAAGCCAGCAGTTGTCGCACGAGATCCCGGGCGCGTTTGCTCGCATTTACGATCTCTCTCAGCGGTTCTTCATCCGCATCGTTTTCGTCGACATTCAGAAGGAGCATTTCACTGTACCCGAGAATGGGGGTTAGCAGGTTGTTCAGATCATGGGCTACACCGCCTGCGAGACGACCGATGGACTCCAGTTTCTGGGCTTGATAAAATTGTTTTTCCAACTGGGTTTTTTCCGCTTCAGCCTGCTTACGCTCGGTGATATCGTTGATACTGAACAGGATACAGGTTTGGTTATTGATGGGGATCATCTGAGCTGAGAGCAGACCTGTAATGATGCCGCCATCCTTCCGCTTAAACAAGAACTCCCTGCTTACCACGCGCCTGCCGGCCATTAGATCGGAGATCACCGTTTCTCTATCTTCCGGGTCGGCCCACAGGTTTAATCCTATGGTGGAATTGCCAAACGATTCTTCCCGGGTGAAGCCCATGATAAGGGTAAATGCGTCGTTTATTTCGATCAGTTTTCCGTCTTCAGCACGGGTAATGGCTAATACATAAGGGCTGGTATGAAAGGCTCTGGAAAATTTCTCTTTGCTCTCCCGCAATGCCTCCACGGCTTTCGTCCGCTCCATCACTTCCGCTTCAAGTTGACGGGTAAAATTCAACAGCTCGTCATGCTTTTGTTCCAGCGTACCCAGCATGCCTTTTTTCTCTTTCAGGGAAATCAGGAGCCCCCTTGAAATATAGGAAACGGAAATGGCCACAATGATGTTCAGCAATATGAAGTTCAGGGCGATGACCACCCATTTTTCACCTGCATTAATGATGGGGTAATCCCACCCAATGATACCATTAGCGATCAGGATTCCGAACGCAATCAGGGTGGCGCCATTGATGGCCAGGGTCAGAAAGACGGTTCTAACGCCCATGAAAACCGCTGCGACGACGGGGAATGCGAAGATCCAAACCGGTCCGGCGCCAAACGGTCCCACCGTCAGGAGCAAAACCATGCCGAGGGCATAGCTTATGAGGACAATGCTTGAGGCGCGAACGGTAAAGGGAATAGACCTCCGAAAAAAGAGTACCCCCACCCAGCCGTAGATTATGGTGTCCGCAACGGCGACGCTAAAGAGTCCTTCCTTGATGGAAAGGACAACGCTTGGAATATATACGGGAAAGGCGAAGACCAGCGCTGCCAAAAGAAGTGTAAACATCAATTTGTCCTGCCAGTATCCGATTACATTATCACCGGCAGGGGTGGGTGGGGTGGTCCAGCGGTTCAGGAGGGACCTGAAATTTGAAGGATATGCTTTTGTCATGCTTTCCCCTTGACCCCTAAGAGGGATATCGCTATCGTAATCTCCTGAAAAAGTCTCTTTATAAAACCCTTATCACGTTTACTGTGTCATCTGTCAAGCCCGAAGAGGAGAACCGGAATGAAGTGGCTGGAAACGGATGTGATTGTTATCGGCGGGGGCGCCGCGGGTACGGGCATTCTGCGAGATGCCGTCCTGCGCGGTTTGCGGGCGGTTTGCATCGAGAAAAATGACCTTGCCTCCGGCACCACGGGACGCAACCACGGGTTGCTGCATTCCGGGGCTCGCTATGCCGTCAAGGATCTGGAATCCGCCAGGGAATGCATCGGGGAAAATCTGATTTTGAAACGGATCGCCCGTCATTGCGTGGAAGATACGGGCGGTCTTTTTGTTGCCCTGCCCCAGGATGACCCGGACTATTACGACCGCCTGTTGGCGGGTTGCGCAAAAGCGGGCATTTTGTGCCGGGAAATGGGGAAAGCGGAAGCCCTTCGCCTGGAGCCCAACCTCAATCCAGGGATTACCCGGGCCATTCATGTGCCGGACGCCACCATCGACCCGTTTCGCTTCGCCTCATCAACGATTCTCGGCGCTGTGGAAAAGGGGGCTCTTGTTTTCACCCACACCGAGGCGGCAAGCCTGATCCGGGATCAGGATCGGATCGTGGGGGTTTTGTGCATGGACCGGAAAAACGGCGAAACCTTCGAGGTTTACGGCCAAATGGTTGTCAATGCTTCCGGAATATGGGGTCGGCGTGTCTGCGAAACCGCCGGTATTACGCTTAACATGTTTCCGGACAAGGGATCATTGGTCATTATTGACTACCGGATCAACAACGTGGTGGTGAACCGCTGCCGACCGCCCTCGGACGGGGACATCTTCGTGCCCGGAGATACGGTTTCCCTTATCGGCACCACGTCCCGGGAAATTCCCTACGAGGAGATCGAGAACCTGGTGGTGGACGATGATGAGATTGATGTTCTTCTTTCGGAAGGGGAAAAGCTTATTCCCAACGTCTCCAAAACCCGTATTCTGCGGGCCTATAGCGGTGTACGTCCCCTGGTGGCCCTGAGCGAGGAAACGGATGGCCGCAATATTTCCCGAAAAATCGTTGTGGTGGATCACGAAGAGCGAGACGGGGCCTTGGGGTTGATTACCGTGGCGGGGGGCAAGCTCATGACATCTCGACTCATGGCCGAAATGGTCACGGATCTGGTTTGCACAAAACTTCACGTGAAAAAAGAGTGTATTACCCATACCACGCCGCTTCCCGGTTCGGAACGGGAAATCCCCGAAAAGAAGGCCGTGAAATATTTTACCGGCATCGCCAATTCGGTGGTGGGAAGCACCCATTACCGGCACGGTGAACGGGTGCGGCAAATATTGAACCGAGACCCACGGAATTACCGGCTCATCTGTGAATGCGAAATGGTTACGGAGGGGGAGATTTCCTATGCCCTCAAAAACCTTCACGTGCGGGATCTCATTGACCTTCGCCGCCGGACCCGGCTCGGCATGGGTCCCTGCCAGGGGGAATTATGTGCTTACCGGGCCGCTGGGCTCATGAGGCGGTTTGGCAAGGCCGACGGGGCCGGGGCAACGGCCATGCTGGGCGATTTTCTGGAGGAACGTTTCAAGGGGATCAAACCGGTACTTTGGGGGGACGGGCTGCGGGAGATTGAATTCACCTACTGGATCTACGAAGGGTTGTTTGGGCTGGGAAATCTTCGGAGAAGCGGGATACCGCCGGGGGAATCACTGCCCGCCAAGGAGACGGCAACGTGAGCTGTGACTGTATCATTATCGGGGGCGGTATCGCGGGACTGGTTTGCGGGATCAAGTGCGCCGGGGCGGGCCTTCGTTGCAGTCTCTTTTCAGCGGGCATGAGTGCCCTTCACTTTTCGTCCGGGTCCATCGACGTCCTCGGGCGGGATGGGGCAGGGGAAGTTGTTGGCGCACCTTTTGAGGCCATGGCGCCATTTCTTCACGACCATCCTCGGCACCCCTATGCAAAATGCGGGCGGGAAGGGGTGGAAGAGGCGCTTTCCTTTTTTCGAGAGGAAGTGGCAAAAGAATCGCTTTCCCTCTATTCGAACGGTCGGAAAAATCATCAGCATGTTACAACTTTGGGGACCCTGAAGCCTACCTTTTTCTCCCAGCAAAGTGTTTTCAACCCAAAGCTGAAAAAAAAATACGGACAAAAACCCCGTATTGCCATCTTGACCTTCGAGGGGTTCAGGGATTTTTATCCGGGGCTGGCCGAGGCCAATCTCAAAAAGAACCCCATATTTCAGGACTGCGAGATCCTTACCGGGGCCGTGGATATGGCTGGTATCGCTCGGGAGGGCCAAAACCCTTACGATTTTCGAAGTATGGATCTGGCGCGGTGCTTTGATGCCTTAACAGACCTGGACGAAATTGCTCACCGGATCAACACCATTTCCGGGAATGCGGACATCATCGGCCTGCCGGCCGTCATGGGCATTCGCAACTACAATGCTGTCTATGAAGCGCTGCAAGCGCGGGTTAAGGGGCTTCTCTATGAAGTCCCCACCTTGCCGCCATCGATCCTGGGGATGCGGCTGGACAATGCCCTGAAATCTCGTTTCGCGGCTTTGGGGGGCGTGTTTATCGCGGGCGACAGGGTGACCGGAGGTGAAGTCATCGACGGTGTTCTTCAAAGTATCCAAACGCGCAACCAGGGGGACAGGCAACAGAAGGCGCCCTTTTTCGTGTTAGCCACGGGCAGTTTTTTTTCCGGCGGTCTTGTGAGCGACGCACGGGAAATGCGGGAACCGGTCTTCGGCCTTTCCCTGGAATATACCCGGGGACGGTCCTCATGGCATGCACAGTCGTTTTTTGAGTCAAAGAGCCACCCCTTTCTCGGGTTTGGCGTGAAGACCAATGAAAAGCTGAACCCCCGGGACGCCTTGGGCAGGGAAATCAAAAACCTTTTTTGCGCGGGGGCCGTGCTATCCCATTACAATCCCGTCAGCGAGGCCAGCGGGGGCGGTGTGGCCGTCAGCACTGGGTACATGGCGGCGAAACGGATCATTGCCCATTTGGAAATAGGCCGGGATGAAAACAGAATCCCATGATTGATCTGGAAAACATCAGTTTTGACCACTGCCTCAAATGCACCGTCTGCACCGCCTATTGCCCCGTGGCCCGTGCGACCCCCCACTATCCGGGTCCCAAGCAGTCGGGTCCCGACGCGGAGCGGCTGCGCATCAAGAACCCGGAACTCCTGGATGCATCCCTTTCCTACTGCAACAACTGCAAACGCTGTGAAATCGCCTGTCCTTCGGATGTGAAGATCGCGGATATCATCCAGACCGCCAAGTGGCGGTATCACCCGCAAAAATTGTCTCCACGGGACTTCCTGCTTAGTCGGACCGATCTCATGGGAAGCGTTGCCACCTTGGCCGGCCCCATGGTGAATGTCGCCACATCGCTCATGCCCGTAAAACGGTTGCTGCACCAGGTGATGGGCATCCCATCCCAAAGGATTTTTCCCAAATATGAGCGGGGGACGTTCCGCCGGTGGTTCCGGGCCCGGGCAGCGGATCAGAAAGGGTTTGAGCGGGAAGTGGTTTATTTCCACGGGTGTTATGTGAACTATAACGACCACGGCCTGGGAAAAGATGTGGTGCGGGTTTTAAACGCCATGAAGTACGGCGTATCCATTACTCGTGAAAAATGCTGCGGTGTGCCCCTAATTGCCAACGGTGATATGGTGAAAGCCCGGAAAAATGCCGCCTTCAATATCCACAGCTTATCCCAGGCGGTTCGGAACACGGACAGGAAAATCGTCTCCGCCTCATCAAGCTGTTCCCTGGCACTCAAGCATGAATACCCGAACCTTCTCGGGATGGACACTTCGGGTCTGGAAAACCGGGTCCGGTATATTACGCGGTTTTTGGTTGAAGCATTGGAGAACGGCCCGGTTCCTCCCATGCGGCCCCTCAACCTGAAGGTAGCCTACCACTCCCCGTGTCACCTGGAACGCATGGGCGGCGTCATGTATACCATCGATCTACTCCGGCGGATTCCGAAGCTGGCGGTCGTGATTCTCCATTCCGAGTGTTGCGGCATGGCCGGCACTTACGGGTTCAAGGACGAACACTACGCGGTTTCCCAGGATGTGGGGCGGGAACTCTTTGAAAAAATCGATGCTGTAAAGCCGGATATGGTGGTTACGGATTGTGAAACCTGTAAATGGCAGATCGAGATGAGTACCCCATACACCGTCATCCATCCCATCACCCTGCTTGCCTGTTCCCTGTACGGCTCTAACGGCTAACAGCTAACGGCTGCATTCTCACTGCAAATCAATTCGGCGTCCTTGATCAAACATTTCCGCAAAATCCGGATCATTGGTGGTGACAATCAATTGGCGTTTTGCTGAAATTTCCGTCAAGAGGCGTGATAGCAGGGCTTTTCTCTTACGGTCGAGACCATCCGCCGGGTCATCCAGGATAAAGACCCCCAGATGAGACAGCGCATCCCCAATGGCCAGCTTGAGCATCAGATACAAAAATATTCGCTCACTCTTGCTCATTTGATTTAATTTGTACTGATAGCCTTTGGCCTGAATAATGGGCGTCAGTTGGCTGGCCTTCATATTAATGTCAAATTCACTCAGAAAATCAAAATGATCCGACCACCTGAGCAGGTTTTTCCGCACCCGCTGAAGCAGCGAGCTGTTGAGGGATTTAACGGCATTATCCAGGGACTTAAAGGCCGTATCACAGACCAGAACATCTCGTTGGGCCTTTTGAAGGAGTTTGCGGTTTTTTTCAAAACGCTGATAATCTTCTTTGAGTTTTTCGGCTGCCACCCTGGCATCGATTAACTTTTTCTGGATGTCGCGTCTGCTTTTTTCCAGGGCTTCCTTTCGGGTATAATTCTCAGATTCCTTATTAATGCCGGGGTTTTGGTTTCGGTATGCGGCAAGGGTCTTCTCGGTTTCCGCAAATTCCGCTTGCTGCCGAATGCGTTTCTTTTCCAGAATTTCCCGATCCTCCAATTCCCTTTCCTTGCTCAGAAGAGACCTTTCCAGTGTTTTCCGGGAATCCATCATCCGGTTGATCTCGGCCAGTTCGGATGTCGTTTTTTCAACATCCAGTTCAATGGATTTTTTTCTTTCTTGTTTTACGCCCATCAACGCATCAAATCGGCTTTGGGAAATGGGATTTCCGCACAATGTGCATTTGGAATCCCCCTCGTGTTTGCCCAACATTCGAAGGTCATCTTCGATATCTTCCAGTGTCTTGGTGTTTTTTCCCATTAGGCGCTGCAGTTCGTCTTTCCTTGCGGCCTGGTCCGCCATATTTTTCAGTGCTTCCTTCAGTTCCTTGATTTCGCGTCTGAGTGTGTCAGGGGTTGGATTCCGCTCCGTTTCACGAAGGGTTTCATCGAGGGCGGCCTTTGCTTCCGCTGATCGTTTTTCCAGGGCGGCCAATGTTTCCGGGCTGCTGATCAGGGTGAGGGTCTGGAGTTCTTGATCCATCTCTTCCAACTGTTTTCCCAGAGCATCGGCGGTCTTGACGGCATCCTCGATGTTTTTTTCTCCGACGAGTTTCTCCGGAAGCTGTTTCTGGTAGCGGCTTTTTTCCTCTTTTGCCATTTGCAGGGCTTTTTTGAATCTGGACTGGGTGACAAAGATATTGCCCATTTGCACCAGGTTTTGAAGAAGCGTGTTATTATATTTGGGGATGTCCCGCAGAAAATAGATGAGTTCTCCTTCCCGAAAAAAAGATGTCAGTGACGCCATCTCGGGAGATATGGGCACGAGCCGGCGCAAATCACCGGGATCATATCCGTCAATCGGCGCCCAATCTTCTTTGCCGGCGGACCATTTGAGCAAATCCGGCGTTCCCCCCGTGGTTCGTTTCAACTGGTATTTTTCACCGGATTTTTTCAGCACGAGCCGGGTGATGCCATAGGGTTCACCGATTCTGGCCAGGTCGGATATTTTCAGCTGTTCATTGATATGTCCCCCGAAAAGGCCGAAGAACAGTGCATAAACGAATGTAGATTTTCCGGTTCTGTTTTCGCCATGGATGACGGTCAGGTTTTCAAGATCGAACGTTCTTTCCGGATAGCAACCGATGTTGGTCAGGTGGACCTGTTCGATGTTCATGGGTTGAGGGTCTCCTTCCCAATGAGTGCCGGAAAAATGAGACGCTCATCCATATAGGGGTTCCGGATTGCCTCTCTATAAACTCCAATGATCCGCTTTCTTTCTTCTTCGGACAGGCCTGATGCACGGCCCAGCCGATCCACTTCCGTTTCAAACAGTTCCGACAGCAATTCTTCCGTTAGCATTTGATTTCTCCAAAAATTTCCAGTGGCACATTATTTCCACCTTTTCCGACGAAAGAGCAAGGGGATTCTCATGTCTCCCATGGTATCGTCCTCCGCTTCAGGGGATCTTGTTTGATGGATTGCCGCTCTGTTTTACAACACCGGAATGTCAAAATTCATGATCAACTGGTATTCATCCACGTCAAGGCTGTGCGGGCCATCCTTTCGAACAAAGGCCGTCCTGAAGCGGAACCAGAGGCTTTCCAGAAACCTTTTGGATACGCGATAGTCCGCTGTGAAATCCAGTTCCCGCTGGTCGGGTGAGGCCTGAACCCCGGAATCGGGGGTTGTTCCTTCGGCATAGTTGGCAAAGGCGCTGAAGCCGTTCAGGCCCAGGAAACGGCTGAACATACCCACCAGCCAGGCGTTTTCGCCTGCCCTGTCGAAATTTTCCATATCCGGCGCCGTTTCCTCATCGGCGATGCTTTCCGGATTCACCGCTGTGGCCGGAGAACAAAAAAGGCCCCATAGCAGGAGGATTATAGCAAAAATCAGAGTCAGGAAGGCAAACGGCGTTACCTTTGATGGGATGATGTTCCCCGTCCCCGGTTTTAGTCTGACATTCATAAGACTTTTCAGCACCACGAACAGATGGTTTCTGGTATTCATTTTTTTCCCGAATGTAGGGTTGTGAAAACAAGAAAGAACGGAAAGTTTGTTTTTAAGTAAAAAAATATATGGGAATGAAACTTCCATGTAAAGGAATAAATGTGAGAAACGGTTGAAAACAGAGTGGATTATAATTCTATGATCGTTGGTTTTGTGTGCCGTTGAATCCAGATCTGATAAAAACAATTATTGGTTCAGGGTGTTGAATATTGTAAACTGCAAAAAGATGAAGGAAGGAGAGGGGGTGTTGAAATGTCATGGCATAAATATCCGGTTTCCTTCATACTGGCGGTATTGTGTCTGTTTTGCGCGGGTGATGTTTTGTGTGGCTCGATTCCGGCGGGAGCGGTAAAAAACATCGTGTTGACATCCGCTGACCAGTTGATTCTTGATGCCATCGAAAAGGTGAACGAACGTATTGATAAAGTGAACGAGCGTATCGATAAGGTGAATGAGTGTATCGATAATCTCTGGATTACCATGCTGGGCGGGTTTATGGGGGTTATGGGATTTATCGGCGCTCTCGTGTTCTGGGATCGTCGCACCTTTATGAAACGGGCAAGAAGTGAGATGGGTTGGGAATTGAAAGAAGACCGGCACAAGATTGATGCCATGCTCTCGGCAATGAAAAAGCTGGGAGCGCGGTTCCCCGAAGTGGGCGACGCTTTGCGTTCTTTCGGACTTTTTTAGTGTTTTACAGATTAAATGCTTAAAACTTAAAACCTAAAACTTAAAACTGCGGCTTGCCGCTTTATGTTCCGATCCATTCCGCCAGGGACGGCGGGGGTTTAAGCATTTTGGAAAAAGGCGCCCATTCGCATTGGGCCGTCAGTTCCACTCCCTCCTGAATCACTGAAACCGGCTTGTCTGAGGAAACCACCACCACAATGACCTGTCGGTACTCGGTGCTGAAACGAAGGGCTGAATTGAAACGGGCGCCTCGGGCGCGGTCTTCTCCAGGTACGGTGTCGCCATGCAAGAGACAGGCAAAGCCATGGAGATGAAGATCCCCTCTCAGGTGAAGGGCGCCGTCCAGTTTTGCCAGGGATTTTGCCAGGTCCAACAGGGACTTTTTTTGAAGATCCATGGGGCGTTCCAGTTGCTGTCCTGAAAGGGGTACCTTTTCGGGGGTGAGATCGATCACCAGGGTGCAGCCGTGTTTTTCCTTGCTCGCGTCATAAACGATGGTGGTGACGATCCTGAACAGGGCGTGCCGGATGGCAGTATCCATGGGAAATTCCAGAAGGGCCTCTTCCAGGTTCACCAGGTTGGGTCTCTGGGTGGAAGAATAGACCTTGCCATCTGAAAAGCTGCAAATGGGCTCGCCCGACAGCCTCAGAAATCCGAAATCCCCTTGAAAATATGCCGTGGATCTGCGTTTCGGCATTTCACCTGCTGCGATGCCCACCACATGATTCCCAAAGGAAACCAGTTTGCGGTCGGAATGTTCCACGGCCTGAAGCAGTTTTCGCACATGTTTATGCTTTTTAAGCTTCGGTTGCTCACTGGGGGGAAACCGCACCAGAAAATCCACCTGGGAAAAATCCTCAGGGGAAATAAATACCAGTTTGCCTCTGGGCCAGGCCCCCTCTTCCCGGGTTTTTGAGATACCCAGAATCGCATCCAGGATAGGCAGCACAAAGATTTTGATGTCCCATCCGAACATGTCGCAGATTTTATCCAGAATGTAATCGCGTACGGCATGGGTGGCGTATTCCCGCAGCAGGTAACCGGAGGTGGCCGAGTAATAGGGGCCTTCAATGGTGAAATCGAGGGAAAGCAGGAATGCCGCATGTTCAAGCCACCTTTCCGTGGGGCCGATGGCGCAGATGTCCGGATGATGCTCGGTGAACCACATCTGGTAAAATATGGATCGTGTTCTGGCCCCTCGGGAAATAAGCCCCGACATTTCCAGGTTATTTTCCGGAAAAATCTGACCTAAATGTTTGATGTCTCGCGTTATTTCTGAATTTTCATGCCATTTTCCCGTATCCAGGTAGATTTCCTTGAACATGGGCTCATGCCCCCTTAGAAGATCCTGTGGGTCGTAAACGGAAATGGGATCATCGGGTTTTTCCGCAAAAATCACGGCGACCCGACTGGGGCCGGAGAAGCTGCTGAGTCCCTGGCGCAATCCGTCCAGGATGTGGAATAAACAGAGGTTCTTGGATGAGTTGGTTAACATTTTACCCTTTTAATTAATCCAGGACGCTTCGAACGGTCCTGGCCAGATCCGCTCTCAGTATGGGTTTGGAGACAAAGGCGCGAATGCCCATTTCAATGGCTTTTTTTTCATCGATCCTGGCACTGAATCCGGTGCAGAGAATGATGGGCATATCGGGCCTGATTTTCAGGATTTCCCGGGCTAGCATGTCTCCGGACATGTGGGGCATGGTCATATCCGTAATCACCAGGTCAATGGTGGCGGGGGCGTCTCTGATGCGCCCAAGGGCGTCCAGGCTGTTTGAACAGGTTGAAACCGTGTAACCCAGGGATTCCAGCATCAGTTTTCCCATTTGGACAATGGAGGATTCATCGTCCACGAAAAGAATCCGTTCTTTGCCTCCGGGGATTGGTTTCTGAAGGTTTTCCACGGCTTGTTCGGTCCGCTTGATGGTGGGGAGGAAGAGATGGAAGGTGGACCCTTTCCCCGGTTCACTGTAGGCCGTGATGGCTCCGTTGTGGCTGGTTACAATGCCGTGTACCACCGCCAGTCCCATGCCGGTGCCTTCCCCCTCTCGTTTTGTGGTAAAAAAAGGATCGAATATCCGATGCTGAACATCGAGTGGCATACCGCAACCCGTATCGCTCACCGACAGTTTCAGGTGTGCCCCCGGTTTTAAATCCGGGTGCCCGGCGGCGAAAGCATCATCAATTTCCATATCTTTCAAACCCACCCAAAGGAGGCCGCCCGTTTCCCCCATGGCGTGGGCCGCATTGGTGACAAGATTCATGAGCACCTGGTGAATCTGGGTGGGGTCGCCCATGATCAGGGACGTGCTTTCAATTTCCTGCTGAATCTCAATGGTGGATGGAATGGATGCTCGAAGCAGTTTCAGCGCTTCCCCCACGATCAGTTTCACCTGGACGGGTTTCATTTCCGAATCTGTTTTGCGGCTGAAGGTGAGGATCTGTTGAACCAGATCCCTGGCCCGATGGCCGGCCTTTAATATCTCGGCCAGGTCGGTCTGCACCTCATGGTCCATGGGAAGATTCATCTGGGCCAGTTCCGTGAACCCGACAATGGGGGAAAGAATGTTGTTGAAGTCGTGGGCGATGCCCCCGGCAAGGGTCCCGATGGCTTCCATTTTCTGGGCCTGCCGAAGTCTGATTTCCGCTTTTTTTCGTTCCTCGATTTCCCTTTCAAGTTCCTCTGTGCGCTTTTTTACTAGGCTTTCCAGGTCTTTCCGGTAGTGGGACAGTTCATCCTCGGCCTGTTTATGCTTCAGCGCCTTTTCCACTGTGACCGGCAGGGTGGTGAGATAGCAACCGTTAGGGTCCTTGATCAGGTAATCATAGGCGCCTTGTTTCATGGCCGTTACGGCCACTTCCTCATTTCCCGTCCCCGTGACCACGATAATGGGGGTATTCCGGATTTTTTCGAAAATTTCCAGCCCGGTGCCGTCTCCCAGCATATAGTCGGTGATCACAATGTCAAAGGTATGGGATTTGAGAAGGTCTTCGGCTGCGGCGATGGAACCCGCCACCATGTAATCATAGGGCAGTTGTTCTTTTTGAACGAACCTTTCAAAGGCCATTTGGTCGATTTTGTCGTCTTCGACGATCAGCATGCTGATATTTTTGCTTTCCATCCGCCACTCCCTCAGTGTTGGGTGCTTGAATCCGAATACATCAAGTTTGGCCTGTATGGGAAACCGCCTTTAGTCAGGCAGTTCGCTCAAGGTCCAGTACAGATCAATGGCCTTGACCACCTCCACAAACTGCTGGTAATCCACCGGTTTGATCATGTACCCGGCAACGCCCAGGTTGAAGCTGTCCACCTTGTCCTGATCTTCCCGGGAGGTGGTCAGGACCACCACGGGGATTCGTTTCAAGGCGTCATCCTGCTTGGCGATGGTGAGAAATTCAATGCCGTTCATTTTCGGCATGTTCAGGTCCAGAAGAATGATGCCGGGTGTTCCATTTTGAGGATCTCTCAGAAATGAAAGGGCTTCTTCCCCGTTTATTACCGTATCCACGGGGTTGGTTACGTGAAGCTCTTTGAGGGCTCGTTTCACGGTCATGGCATCCACCTGATCGTCTTCCACCAGGAGAATCGGTTTGGAATTGTGCATAATCCTAACTCCTTATTGAAATCACTACGGAGGCACGGAGAACACAGAGAAATACAATACTAACCCTTCGGGAGGGTGAAGAAGAACGTACTTCCCTGGCCCACTTCAGATTTCACCCACACCTCCCCACCATACAATTCAACGATCTTTTTGACAAGGGTTAAGCCGATGCCCGTGTTTTCCCGTTCGTCCCGGGAGGAAAGGGTCTGAAAAATTTTAAAAATTCTGTCATGGTATTTTGGATCGATGCCGGGGCCATTGTCTTTTACGCTGAATTGCCATTTTGATTCCTCATCGTCGCATCTAACCCGAATGATTCCGTCGGGCCTGTTCATGAATTTAATGGCATTGGAAAGCAGGTTTTGAAAAACCTGTTCCATTTGCGTGGGGTCGCTTATGATGGTGGGCAGACTGTTTTCAATGGCGATATCAATCTCTTCAGGGGAAGAAATGGCGCCAAGGACCTGGTGGACCAGGGTGTTGAGGTCGATCTTTTCCTTTTTTTCTCGGGTTCTCCCGATCCGCGAATATTGAAGGATTCCGTTGATGAGGCCATCCATCCGTTTGACCCGGTTGATGAGGAGCGATATCTGTTCTTTCCCTTCATCCCCCAGTTTGTCCCCGTGATCTTCCCTGATCCAGTAGGACAACTGGCTCACGGCCCGAAGGGGGGCTTTGAGGTCGTGGGAGACGATGTAGGCGAAATCCTTCAGTTCGGTATTGGCTGCGGTCAGGGCCTTGGTTCTTTCTTCCACCAGTTCTTTCAGGTGCTCCCGGTGCTGTTTTAACTCTTCTTCCTGCTGCTTTTTTTCCGTTACATCCACGGCCTGGGTAAAAATATAGAGGGGATTCCCTTCCGGATCCTTAAGCAGGGTCGTGTTTAACTGCATGTGAAGGGTTCTTCCATCTTTATGAACATACCGCTTTTGTAATGCGGCGCTTTCAGTTTCCCTGTTCAGGAGTTTTCGCAAGGCTTCGGCGCCGATCTCATGGTCTTCCGGATGGGTAATATCCTGAAACGTCTTTTTCAAGAGTTCATCTTCCTCGTATCCGGTAATGGTACGGAAAGCCCGGTTGATGCGGAAGAAATATCCATCAGGCTTTACGAGGACCATGCCGATGGGCGCGCTGTCGATGGCATTGTTTAAGAGCTGTTCCGATTCCCGCAGGGCGGATTCGGAAGAACGCAAATCATTAATGGTTCGAGCCAGTCGGGCCGCCATGGCATAGAATGCGCGTGAGAGGGTTCCGAATTCATTTTCCGCTTTCTCGATCCCTTTTTCCTCCGGAATGAGTGTAAGATTTCCCTCTCGTATTTGGTCGACATCTTTTGTCAGGCGTTTCAAGGGGGTAACAATGCTTTTGATGATGATCAGAGACGTCAGAACCGATACGATGACCAGCAGGATGCTAATGGAAAACAGGATGATGTTGCTCTTTCGTTGCAGGGATGCGACACGCTGGTTTTTCTCCGCGATAATCTGGTATCCATGATTGATCAGATCATGGGAGACCCATCGAATGCGGCCCATGACCCTTTCAATGACCACGTTCTCCCGGTTTTTGGCCATCTCCATCCGCAGTTTTTCAAAGAGTTTACCCAACAGGTGAAACCTGGATATCAGTTCCTCGTAGGTTCCCGCTTCAGCATCTGCCTGGAGCAGGTCCGCCATTTTCTCATACTGCGCGTTCCACTGCCGACTTTTCCTTTCGTAGGGATAGGCCATGAAATCGTCGGCCACCAGCACCAGTCGGATAAAGCCTTTGACAACTTCATCCACGGCTGCTTCCCTTTCCAGTTCTCTATTGATTTTCAAAGAGAAAATGAAGAGAAAAACCACCATGATGCTGATCAGAGCGACCGTCAGCAGGGAGGAGAGATATATTCTGGATCGCACTTTCATATCATTTGATGATGGTAACCGCTTCGGGTTTTACGCATTCAAGGGCTTTGAAATAAATTAGATCCAGATAATTGGGGACCTTTTTCTGATCCGTGTATCCGTATCGAATGGCCCACCGGGCCTGGTCTTCCAGTATATCCAGCAGGCCTTGATCCAAAGATATGCCTTGCCCTATATTATCGAAAAGGGCCGCTGCGATGTCTTGGTTGACGCCGCTGACTTTTGCATGAATTTCAATGGATTTTTCCGGGTTATTTTTTATGAACGTTTCCGCTTTGACGATGGCCTTTACAAATTTTTCCATGATTTCCGGGTGCTGATCCGCAAATTGCTTCATGGCGATGATCACCCATGATCCGATGTGAATATGTTCGTTGGGCAAAATCAACCCATTGGAACCCAGCGCTTTTTTGGCCTTGAGAACCCAGGGTTGCCAGCAGAACATGGCATCAATATGGCCGTTCTCAATGCTTTTCACCATGGTGGGGGCGTTCATTTCCACAATCTTTACTTCAGACCGGGTGATGTGGTTATAGGCAAAGAACAGGTCCATGAAAAAATCAGCGGAGGTCCCCTTCATGACCCCGATTTTCTTACCTTTCAAATCCGCGATGGTGTTGATGCCTTTGTCTTTGCGGGCCAGGCAGAAATGGATATTCGAGTGTTTGATGTCGCCGATAATGTAGAAATCGTTCCGATTGAAGTCGGCATAAACAACGGGCGTTCCGGTCACCGCTATGATATCGGCCCTGCCTTCAAAAAGCTGCTCCAGAGATGTTTTGCCGTCGGGATTGATTCTCAGCTCAACATCCAGGCCTTCTTCTTCAAAGTATTTGTTGTGATAAGCAATATGGGCAGGCGCCTCGATGCTGACGGGAACCGATCCGTAAACCACCTTAACGGATGCCTTTGTTTTTTCCCCCTCATCGGATTTTGTGCATGCGAACAGACCCAAAATTAGAACCTGGATCACAATCAGTGGCAACCATCGTGTATGGGTCATGTCCGTTAGTCTCCTCTAAAGGCGTCTCAAGGTCTCTGACCGGATTCGTCTATCTGCCGGCAATGGGTTTCACGGATCTGAAAATTATAACAGAAAAAATAGTATACCGCCAATGTAAAGAATCGCCGGTATAATGGCGAGTGACAAAATGCCACTTATGATTATAAATGGCATCCTTCTTCCAGGTTACAATGAAGTAGCGCCAAAGGGAAAATGAGCAATTAATGTTTGACGCATAATCGGTGGGTACTTATAATCTATCGTTGAGAAAGATGGATAAATTCCATCCGGCCAAGCAGTCTCATTGTCGAGTCCTTTTAAACAGTCTGAACGTTGAGTTGAGAGGCGTCATTTCCACACCTGAAAATGCCAACCGTTTTGAACACGATTCACAGGATTTAAGACGATGAACAGGATTAGAAGATAGCGCCCGGACAAGTTTCTTATCCTTATGGGGAGACCTTTTTGTTTGCGGTTTACCGTGCAATAGCAATCCTGTCCATCATTATAATCTTCTAAATCGTGTCCAAACAGTGTCCCCGTTCATAATGAAATCCAGCTTCGGTATTCCTTTGGCATAAGGGCCATCATTGTTCGATGTCATATTTTTGAAGATCAACCTCTTTAAAATTGACCCGTTCGAACTTGCTTGTCCTGGGGTAGGGCGCCGTGGCATCGATGCCCACTTTGGTCACGGTTCCACCTTTTCCATCAGGGTTTTTTTTCACCAGGGGGTTCAGAATGTGGCCCCACTGGTCTTTCATGATTACCAGATCCGTGTCCGCATTGCAGCGTGTGGCGATGGCCCAATTGACGTCAATGGGATCGTACAGGTTTACATCCGTATCCACCGTCACCACCCGCTGAAGGGGTCTGAAAGCTTTGAAGGTTTCGTCGATGACCTCTTTTCCCAGTCCCTCCCGATCCTTTTCGATTTGAACCACGGCGCCGTAAAAACCACATCCTCCGGGATTCAGGTACACTGCCTTGACCTGGGGAAACTTCTTTTTGATGGTGGAAAATATTTTGGCTTCGGCTGTAAATCCAACGGCATTCCAGACTTCTTGTCCGGAAAGGAGGCTCTGGAAAACGGGGTTCTTCTGGTGGGTGATGGCCTTCACCTTCATGACCCACCGTTTGTCGCGTTCGGCATAGTAGCCGGTCACTTCCGCAAAAGGCCCTTCCGCTTCCCTGACATTGGGCAAAATCTCCGCTTCAATGACAAACTGAGCATCGGCGTAAGCAGGCACATCCACTGTTTGGGCTTTGATGAAATTGATGGGACGTCCGATGATGTGATGGGCGATTCTGTATTTGCCGGCCCCCTGTCTTGGAATGGCGGATACGAGCCACGGCGCAAGCCCGATGCCGTTATTGATGGTAACCTGGAGCGGCTTGTTCTGTTTTTCCATAATGGACAGGTAGGCGCCCAGGTGACGGCCCGGATCGATGAGGAAGCTAAGCCTGTCTTTGCCGGTCACCATCATCCGGTGTACGCTGATATTGGGAATTCCGGTTTCAGGGTCTTTGACGATCACCACCGAGCTGTCCAGGTATCTTCCCCCGTCTTTAAGGGCATGAATGGGGATGGGAAGTTTGTAGAGATCCGCTTCCTTCATGATCACCTCGTTGGCGGGTCCTTTCTCAAGGATCTTTTCCGGCAGTGCGGATTTATCTTCTTTCCATGGACCGATGCCTGAAGCGAGGGAAAAGGGGACATTCTCTTTAGGGACATTGAAGAGGCTGCCAACAATATCCCGATTCCAGAGCATCCCGATAAAGACGGGGAACTTGCTCCCCTTCACCTTTTCAAAGAGGACGCATTTCTTGCCTTCATACTGCTTTGCGATCCCCGCCAGCTCATATTCCGGATCAACCTCGGATTTGATCCGGACAAGATTGCCGGTGGATTCGAGGTATTTTATGCAGGCTTTGAGGTCAACGAGCCGGTTGGCCACAGGGTCGGGCATATCGCTTGCTGCTGCCCCGGAACCGAAGGGTAGAATGAGGAAAAGCGACGTAAGACATGCCGCGTAAACAAACGCTGAAAATACTTTTTTCATGGAATCTAACTCCTTTTTATGGGGTTTTACGCTTATCATGTTTCCAGCAATGGGCTGAATACGCCGGCCTGCAACAGTAGCTTTTCGTAGAAAAAACCGCCGGCCAACACGAATATTCCTACGGCGAAAATTGCTATTCCGGGCGTCTTGCCCGACAGGACCATGCACCCCGCCATAAGGATCGGAAGGAGCAGGCCGACCATCAAGACGCCCCCCATGAAAAACCCCATCCGGGTTTTTCGGGTCAGCAACCTGACAGTGTGCATGGCTGCTTTTCCGGAGGCGTTTAAAACGATTAGTTGGATGACCACGAGAAAAAGGGTAATGGCGGTCGTCAAAAGGAGCAGCAGGGCGAGTGGACCCATGGGACCGTTTCCCAACAGGGGGTATAGGAGCGCTGTGGCGCCCGCCCCGAGGGTTATGGAGTAGGAGAGAAAAATCGCCGGGGTAAGGGGTGAATGCCACAAGGGGATTGCCCGGGCCCCGGCCATGAGAAAGCCCAAATAGACCATGACCAGCACGGCGGATACAAAGGCGAGTGTCGCAAAAAGCGCGGCCTGAAAACCGCTCCAATGGATCCATCCCAGTTTTTGAGTGATATCCAAGGCCCCGAAAACC
Source organism: Desulfatiglandales bacterium (assembly GCA_963662465.1). Lineage (GTDB taxonomy): Bacteria > Desulfobacterota > DSM-4660 > Desulfatiglandales > Desulfatiglandaceae > NaphS2. Next base: position 3,178,233 of record OY759599.1, on the reverse strand, counting down.
GTAAACAAGAGGACGAACAGCGCCCCTCTGCTGATCCAGGAGGCCTGGGGCCTCAACAGCGCTCTGAACGCGCGCTTCGGGTGGGATGCGGACTTCATGTGGGCGATGTTTTTGCAGATTGCCGCCAGAAAAAACCCAAGGAGCAGTCCGGCTGAAAAACCGAGGAATTGGGATATGACATAAAGCCCGGCCCCCACGCCTCCCAGGTAGAAGGCGGTCAATTCCCTTGATGCCCAGTCGTTTTGCTTGATGAATGTGATTTCAAAGGAATCAGGGACATTTCCCGTGTAAATGGAAAGTTTCTCCTCGCCTGTTAAATATTGATTCATGGCTAACCCTCCTTTACTTCACATAATAGACGGACGGGTTTGTGCCCAGTTCGGGTTGAAGCTGGAACCCGTCCCGAGCTTTGATCAACTGCGATACGTCGCTGCGCGGGTCATTCAGGTCGCCGAATTTCATGACCTCCGCAGGACAAGCCTCGACGCAGGCCGGCAATAGCCCCTGATCTACCCGTTCGGCGCAGAAGTTGCATTTTTCCGCGGTGCCCTCCAGGTGGTTTTCATACCACATGCTTTCGGTTTTGGTGATGCCGTCGGGGTAATAGGTCCCGATTTTCTCAAGGAAAGAAATGGCATTGTACGGGCAGGCGATTCGGCAGGCCCTGGCGCCGTAACACTTGCTGCTGTCAACGAGAACGATGCCATCCTCACGTTTTTTAAAAACGCCGGAAGGACAGGCATTAACGCAGGGTGGGTTTTCACAGTGCATGCACTGAACCGGCAGATATGTGCGTCTTACGCTTGGATATTTCCCCGTGGTTTTTTCCAGGACCCGCCGGTAAAAAATCCCGGGCGGCGTGCCGTTTTCAACCTTGCACGCCAGCGTGCATGAATTACACCCGATGCAACGCTTCAAATCAATGACCATTCCCCATCGTTTCATCGCTAACCTCCTCTTATACCTTGTATATCTTAACCCTGAGACAGGCGTCGATTGAGCTGGACATTTTGTCGATCCGGTCCAGCGCCTGGCCCACCAGTGTGTTCCAGTGCGGTCCGACCCTTCTTCCCACCGCTTCACCGAAGGTCAGTCTGCCGCCTGTTCCGGTGGTGCCGATACATTCGGGATGGATGCCCTCCGTAACAACGGCCTTGCCCTTTACCCGGTAGCCGAATTCCGACTCGACCCAGATTTCCTCGCCATTCCGGATCCCCTTGGCCCTGGCGGTGTCGGTGTGAACCACCACCCCGTAAATCCAGGGATAAACGTGCCCGATCTCGAGGGTCAGCGGATTGAACATGGTGTGGGAAAAGGTGTGCATGCAGCTTTTGTAATTCACGGCGAAGAGATCGTAGTCGGCTCTTTCCTTCAAGGATGCGCTGGGCTGCCAGTTGAGCAGGGGTTGGTAGTCGTCCAGGTCCCAGACGTCTTCAAGTCCCAGTTCCTTCACCACCTGTCGGACATCTTCGCCCGCGTGTTTCCAGTATTCCATGTAGATCTGGTAGCGACCCTTCACAAAGGGACCGGGATAGGCCTCGTCCACACTCTTTTTTTGAATATAAACGTTCGTCTGATTCTTTTCGTACCAGTCGATGTCCACCCCATACCGGTCTTTCATCACTGCGTCGCACATGTCCATAAACGTATTTTTCTTTTCAGGATCGAGGCGATGGGGGTCCCGAATCAAATTATGTTCGTTAAAGGCTTCATAGTACTCCTTCGTGAAACCCACACGCTCGGTGATCTCGAGTAAAATTTCCATCCAGTGCTTGATATCCGGCGAGGGCGGGTCCACCACCGGTCGGCGGAAGGCCCAATGCCAGTCTCCCATTCCGGTCTGAACGAATTTGAAGGGGGGGTTGGCGATGGGATCGTAACGTTCGAGCCAGGTGGCATCCGGCAGCACAAGGTCGCATATTTCGAGGGATTCGGTCCAGTTGCTGCCGAAACCGAGAATGAAGTCGATTTTTTTGAACTGCTCGATCATTTCCGTGGGGTTGATGTAAGTTGTGAGGGGATTGACATGACTGATGATCAAGAATTCCAGATTGTAATCGATTCCGAAACGTTCCGGGTCCGTCATGGTCAGGGGGAACAGGTTGTCGGTAAAGGCGGCCACGGGAAACAGGCCGTTCAGGTTGTGCATGAATGGTTTGGCCGCGGGCCGCGCCGGGTAGCTGTCAAGGGCGCCGAAAAAATGCCAGTAGGTACTGTTGGGCGAAGTGGCGATGCCGTCTTCGTCCACCCCGGGCCCCCACCGGTGCTTGTAGTTGGCGCCGATCCCCAGTATGCCCCCGGGCACGTTGAGGTTGCCCACGAGAACATTCAACATATCCGTGGCGAAGGCGGTGTGCATCCCATGGCGGTTGGCGTTCGGACCTCGTCCGGTCAAGACGGCGGCCGGCCGGTAAGGGAGGTTTTCGCCCTGGATTGTAATGGTGCTGCCGATGCGCGCCGCCTCCCCGAATTCACGGGCGATGCGGCGTATGTCGTCGGCCGGTATGGTGGTGACGGCGGCGGTTTCCTCCGGGGTGTATTGTTTCAGGTGATTTTTGAGCAACTGAAAGGAAGGTTGGCAGAGAACGCCCTCAACCTCAAATGTGCCTTCCATGGCCATATGTTCCCAGGGAATGCCGTCAAAGGGCGCCGCCGTCCGGTTGGTTTCATCCCAGACCATGGGTTTGTTCGTGGCGCTGTCCCTCATGTACGATTCATCGGGCCGGACCAGATAGGGACCGTTGGTTCTGGATTGCATGAATGGGTGATCGTACAGGCCATACTCATTCAGGAGCAGGTTGGCAAAACAGAGGGCCAGAAGGCCGTCTGTGCCGGGCCGGATCGGGACCCATTCATCGGCAAGGGATGCCGCGGGCGTGGCCACGGGGTCGATGACGATGATCTTGGCGCCGCGCACTCGGGCATCGGCCAGTTTCTTGGCCGAAGAGACGGGAAGGGCGTCCACCAGGTGACCGGATTGGGTTCCCCAGAGGACCAGATAATTGGTATGCTCAAAGTCCGGATCACGGAAGAAACTGAGATAATAATGATAACTGGAGTTGTGGTAGATGCCGCACAATGTGGCTGCGCCCACGTAATACTGGGCGCCAAAGGCGATGCACCAGGGGATCATGTGATAATACTGGGGATAGTCGAAGCTGCTCAGCATTAGCTTTAGGGAATTTTCCTGCCTGATCCGCTTCATGCGGGGAACGATCTCGTCAAAGGCTTCCTCCCATGTGATTTCTTTCCATTTCGGGTCCACGCCCAGGCCCTTTTCCGGGTTCGTCCTGCGCATGGGTTTCAGGATGCGGTTGGGGTTGCTGGGGGATAGAGTCCCGGCCAGCCCTTTAACGCAGATTTTCCCGTAGCTCGGCGGGCATTCGGGATCTCCCGAGAGTTTCAGGACGGCGCCGTCCTTTACGTGTGCGATGATGCCGCTACATGCGGTCTGACACATGTTGCAGACGGTTCTGATTTTCTTTACGTCAGTCATGTAAGCCCTCCTTGATCAAATTTCAGAGTCATTTGGAACGAATCCAACTGTTCGGACATTATCTGCTTGAACATATATTGAAATGGATCAACACTGTCAACACTTATGCAGTCCTGAAGCACGAATGTAACAGAAATTGGTTTGCATCAGAATAGTGTATTTTCTATTTCAATTGTGCTTCCCGAATGGCGCAGGTTGCAACTTCCCGTTCGGAAACGATGCCAACGATTTCATGGGGGGTGGGGGTTCCGGGGACGCCCGTAACCAGCGCGAATCTTGATCCGGTAGCGTGCATTTCCCGGAGCAGATCGTTGATGGGGTTTTTCCGGGGGGTCATGATATATTGATTTATGGCCAATGACCGAGCGGCGCCTCCCCCTGCATGGGGAGGAACCACGCCCATGACGGCGTTGCCGTCTATGACCAGGGTGGGTAGATGCGAAGGCGTGACGGGCGCGTCCGCGTCAAGGGTCGGGAATTCCCCGACCATGGCATCTTCCGCCGTCATGGATTCGCTCATGGCCGCCTGCAGGCCCTCCGGAACGATATGGCCCCGGCGAAGAAGCTTCAGGGTATAGATACTTCCGGGAGAGAGCCATTTGCGGATGCCATAGGCAAAGGAAGAGGTGATCATGATGGGAAGGACCACGTTGGTGTCCTGGGTCATCTCCAGGATCATGACGGCGCCGGTGATGATGGCGCCGGTTGACGCGCCGACCCCCGCGGCCATCCCCGCGATGGCAAAGGCGACGGGATTTACGCCGATGTTCGGTAAGAGGTATGCGATCAGATGTCCCACCAGGGCGCCCATGGTGGCGCCCATGAAAAGCGAGGGAGAAAAAACACCGCCGGAGCCGCCGGAGCCCAGTGTCAGACAGGTGGCGATGAATTTCAGGCAGAACAGGGTGATTAGCAGCCAGGGGTCCGTCAGAATGCTCTTTAGGATATCCATGATGGCGGCGTATCCGACCCCTTGAACGTAGTAGTGTCCAGTGTGGCGCATCACGAGCCAGATCATGATGCCCACGGCAAACATGGCCGACAGATGCCGCGTATAGGTGTTGCCCGGCATGGCGTCAAAAAGGTCTTCAGCCCAATAGATCCCTCGAATAAAGAGGGTTGCAACGAGCCCCATGATGATCCCGAAGGGGACGAAAAACAGGAGTCGCCATGGCGAAATCAGTTGAAAGTCCAGTTGGGTGAGTGCGGAGAAATAGAAGGAGGGTTCACCGCCCAGCAAGGCTTGACCGATATAGGTTGCGGTTACGGTGGCAATTGTCACCGGCAGGATGTTCCTGGCGTTGATGGATACCAGCAACAGCTCAATTCCGAAGGTGAGCCCGCCTAAGGGGGCATTGAATGTGGCGGCAATGCCCCCGGCCGCGCCGGCCGCGATGAGGGTTACGATCTGCCGGGCGGGAAGGCGCAGCATTTGTCCCAGGGTCGATCCGAAAGAGGCCCCGATCTGGATGATGGGGCCCTCGCGGCCCACCGAGCCGCCGCTGCCGATACAGATGGCTGATGCCACTGCCTTGACCAGACCCACCACCGGGCGGATTTTGGAATCATGATAGTAGATGGCGTCCATCACTTCCGGAACCCCGTGCCCCTTGGCTTCCGGGGCGAAGGTCTTCACCAGCCAGGCCACCATCAATGCGCCGATCACCGGCGCCAGAATAACCCATGGACCCCATGGGCTCAATGGTGTATGAATATTGGCATCATAGGTGCATTGGAACTGTCCCAGAAAGAGAATGTTATGGACGAGTCCGATCAGCATGCGAAAAGCCCATGCGCCAACGCCTGCGATAATGCCGACGGCGAAAGAGAGGAGGCACATGAAGGGAAGGGTTCGGGATATTGCAAGGGGTTTTGTCATGAAACGTGTCCTTTTTCTATGTCAGGTTTTGGATGGGCATTATTTTATCCCTCCCATCTCTATATGTATGAGAATGATTAAGGGCCTCGGCAAATAAGGGGAGGGGTGTGTGTTAATAAGGATTGTCGCTGTTTCTCGTTCATGCAATATCAGTCCAAACTATTCTTAATCATAGCGAATGTCAAGATTCTAATCTTGACATTTGCCGGTATGCACCTATAACGTGTTTCCGTGAAAGAAATATCAGAATAAACGGAGAGAGTATGATACTCAATACGCTGTTTTGCATCCTGGGTTTCGGGATGCTCTATTACGGGGCGAAATGGCTGGTGAAGGGTTCATCCAGCCTGGCCGGAAGTCTTGGTGTGACGCCGTTGGTGATTGGGCTTACGGTGGTGGCTTTTGGCACGTCCGCCCCCGAACTGGTGGTGAGTGTGGTTTCTTCCATTCAAGGCAAAAGCATGATTGCCATTGGTAATGTGGTGGGGAGCAACATCTGCAATATCGCTCTCGTTCTGGGGGTTTCGGCGATTTTTCAGCCCATTGTCTGCCACGCCTCGGTGGTGAAACGGGACATTCCCATCATGATCGGTATTTCCCTTTACCTCTTGTTGCTGTCTCTCAATTCCACCATCGGCCGCCTGGAAGGGGCTTCTCTTTTGGGTGGCATTATCCTGTATACGTTTTTCAACTACTATCAGGCTAGAAGGGGTGTTGAGGGCAATGCGGATGAAGAGGCGGTCATGTCACAACCGGACCTCGGAGAAGCGGCTGTTGCGATGTCAAGGGGCCGACAACTTTTGCTGATCGGGGCCGGCATATGCGGCGTGATGTTCGGGGCTCAGCTGGTGGTGGATTCCGCCGTAAAGATCATGACGGTGCTGGGGGTTTCCGAGAAATTCATTGGTCTGACCATTGTGGCTTTTGGCACCTCTCTACCCGAGCTGGCGACCTCTATTGTGGCGGCTGTTAAAAAGGAGATGGATATCAGCATCGGCAACCTGGTGGGGAGCAATGTGTTTAACATTCTCAGCGTAGTGGGGGCGGCCTCCCTGATCCGGCCCATCCCCATCCCGGGGGGATTTTTTCACAGCGGCCTGGTGGTTGATTTCCTGGTGATGATATTTATCAGCGCACTGCCCTGGTTCATGATGCGGAAATCCTATATCGTGACCCGGAAAGACGGTGTTGTTCTTCTGGTCTGTTACATGGGCTATCTGGCCTATTTGATTTGCAAGGGATAAAAAATATTATGTTTACGGTAGGATGGCGGGAAGGTGGGGGAAAATGAGGGGCTTTCATTGGCTCGAAGCTGAAAGGCGATGGGCGATAGGGGGATTGTCCCTTCCGTCCATCACCCATTTTTTTATGTTGCTCTTTTCAGGATGATGCCCGGCTCTTCAGGGTCCCGCGGGAAACCGGCAACGGACGAATTTGAACTCGGGTGGGTGAAAGATCCCGGGTCAGCCAGCCGGTCTTTTGGGGTGTGATTGCGGCGTAAAGGCTGATCCACCATAAACCCGTTACCCAGAATACGCTGTAGGCAAAGGCCCACAGGCCGTCGCTGCTGCGGTGGCGATAAATAAAAAACAGGGCCGGCAGGCAGCCGGTGACTACGGCGCCCAAAAGCATCCGCATGCCGAACGTCTCCGGCATGGAAATGAGGAGCCCCATCAGGATAATTTTCATGGCCTGGCCCAGGGTCAGGGTCATGAGGCTCAGCAGCAGGTTGATGCGCGCTCCCAGCATGGGGCCTTTACGAAACCGGGTGAAAACGAACCGGGTCATTACCAGGGTTTCGCGAATATTGCTTCTTGCCCAGCGGAGAAACATTTTGCACAGGCCCCGATACCCCGTCGGCGCTTTGGTGTAGACGACGGCATTGCTTTGAAAACGCACGTAATGGCCCAGTTTCAGGATCATGTTGGTCATGGCGCGGTCCTCGCCGATGTTGGCTGCCCGTCCCAGGAATTTCTGGTTGACCCATTCCGGCAATACCTGTTTTACCAGGTCGCTTCGATAGGCCGACAGGGCGCCGGGACTGCACATGACGGTGTTTACCATGCTCTGGCTGACCCTTATAAAATCGAAGGAAAAAGCGAAATTGACATCCAGCATGCGCGGAATGAGTCCCTCGTTACGGTTGAGAATTCTTACGTTTCCGGCGACGGCGCCCACCTTCGGGTCCTGGGTAAAGGGCGCTACCAGGCAGCGGATGGTCTCGGGTTCAACCTGTGAGTCGCTGTCAATGGTGACGAAAACATCGCCGGCACATTGTTTGAAGCCGGCATGAAGGGCGCCGCGTTTCCCCTGGTTCCGGGGTAATCGGATGGGCGTGATGCGGTCGGGCATCTCCCGTACCGCAGCCCTGATCCAGCGCCAGGTATCGTCTTTGCTGCCGTCGTCGATGACCACGATTTTTAGTTTTTCCATTGGGTAGTTGCTTTGTGCAATGCTCCGAAGGGTTTCCAGTACCTGTCGTCCTTCGTTATAGGCCGGGACAATCACGCCGCAGGTGGGCAGGTTTTCGTCCGAACATGGGGTTGCCGGACGATATCTCATGACCAGCACCACGCGCCAGATCAGGGTCAGCGCAAACATGATCAGGGTGGCCTGGAAGGTCATGAACAGAAGCTTCCCCCAAAGGGTTGAAAGGAAAATGGGTTGGTAGCTTTTTTGTATTAGCCCCGCGCTGATGATCAACAGGATGCAAATGAGGATCAGAATCTTTGCCGGTAAATCATTTATGCGAAGCTTGTTTATGGGGGCGGGCATGGTTGTGTCAGGGAGGGGAGGATCTTGATTTTTCGGAAGATTCTCAAAGGCGCACGCCTTTGGGGCAATGGGCGTAAGTTTTAGTTTGTGAGCAATCGTTGTCATTATTATCGTTTCCTCTGTAATTGAGATCTTGTCATTTGGATTGTTTTCATCCATGAGGATGAATGCTTTCTTACCATCAGGTTGTTTTTTCCTCGGCCATGCACAGATCAGCTCGATGGAAGCACAACGCCACACGTGGGGGCAAGCAAAAGGTATGCCACTATGCGTGTTTTCCTCTGAATATATAAACCATTGTGTTTTAAGATATTTTTAATGGTACAGGATGAATTTTAAATGCTTTTCAGGAATTGATGGTTCCGATCAGGAGAAAAGGAGATATGCCATTTCTTGATTTATTGTGAAAATACAGCTGTTAGCCGTTAGCTGTTAGCTTAAAAAGGGAGATGTTTCACCTTATGTATTATGTATGCATTCGCGGTGCGTCTTACCGGGATCTTGATTTTGATGAAAGGGAGCGAATCCGCGAAAATATGAGATCCGAAATCGAAGCCTTTGGCATTCGATTCCTGGAGTATTGCTGGGTATGGGATGAAAACGACCAATGCCTTCTCGTGACGGGAACCTACCGGCGGTTGGAAGATGCTGACCAGTGGATTGGATGCCTTGAATCCATGGGGTTTGACATCACTATTCGGACATGGCTGCCGGGGGATGAGTGAGGGGTGAAAACTGAAGCGTAAACGTAGTTCCCCCCGAAACAAAGCAGTCTTCCGGACGGTTGCAGTGCCGGCACTCGCTGATGGCGCCGGGGCACAGGTCGGTCTCTTCCGGTATAAACGGACACCGGGTGGATTCCATTTTAATTTTGAAATCATACCGTTCAGCAAATATTTTCATGCGCAGCAGGTCGGCGCCTTTTCCGCCGGCATTGAAATCAAAGGCCCTTTTGGAGGAGTAGTCCAGGGTATCCTGGGTGGCGAAAAAACCTTCAAATATCCTTCTCTGTGCGTCTTCTATGATGCCGACCCCGTAGTCCCGTATCACCGCCGCAACGGTGCTATCCGTCTGTGTCACCGTGATTTCTATTTTTCCTTCATCGGGTGTGTTTTCCACGGCGTTTTTGAGTAGGCCGTCAATGACTTTCCGAAGCGATTCCAGTGGGATTAAAATGGGGAGCGTCGGTTCCAGGCGTTCGACGATCTGAATGTTCCGATGGGAGAACGAAGGTTTAAGCGCCTCCAGACGTTGTTGAACGACTTCGTTCAGGAGCAGCTTCTGAGGCGTTATTTCCTTTAGCCCGAAGATATCATCAATGCGTTTTCGAATGATTTTGATAAGATCGCCATCGCCGATTTCCTCGGCAATCAGGGTTTCCAGTTCGTCGGCGCACAGATCCACCATTTGACTCAGCACATAATGGGACTCGAAGTGCCGTTCCCGCATGATATCTTCCACCTGATTTTGAATTTCTATAATTCGATTCAGGTTCCTTTCACCCCGGGCCAGGGTGTTTTCCCAGTTCTTTTCCGGAAGGCGGGCCAGCTTTCTGGCGAGGATGTTCAGTGATCCGGAAAGTACCGAAATGGGGGTTTTCAGCTCGTGGGACAGGTGGTTGATCACCTTGTCCTTTGCTCGGTTCAGACTTGACACCTCCCGATAGGCTTTTTTCACTTCCTCTGAAAACCGGGCATTTTCAATGGAGAGTTCAACGGTTGTCGCTACCAGGCTTAACAGTTCCATGTTTGCCTGATCAAAGGCCCCCTTTTTCTTGTTGATGGCGCACAGGACGCCGATGATCCGATCCTTGCTTTTCAGGGGAACCAGGAGCAGGCTCTTGGTATGGTATCCCATGATTTTGTCTCGTTCCCGGTGTATGGTGGGACAGGTTAAGGTATCATGGATAATCATGGGTTTACCGGTTTTAATGACCTGCCCCGCGATGAGCTTGTCAATGGGAAAGCGGATCTCCTTGACCCGTTTCTGGGTGGCGCTGTCGTCGTAAGCCGCGCCGATGAAAAACATCTCCCTGTTTTCTTCATCCAGCAGGGAAACCAGCGCGCCTTCCGAATCCATGAGACGCTGCACCTCGGTACTCACGTAATCCAGGAGTTCCCCCAGGTCGGGGTATTCCGGAAGGGCCGTGCTGATCCGCAGAAGCGCCTCATTGGTTTTGTAGGCGTTAATGATTTGATCCGAGAAGCGTCCGTTTTCTATGGAGAGTACCACGGTGCCGGCAATCATATTGAGGAGTTCCATGTCGGATTCGTCAAAATTGCCTTCTTTTTTGTTGCGGGCGCAAAGGGCGCCGATGATGCGATCCCCGCTTCTCAAGGGAACTTCCAGCAGGTTTCGGGTTTGATATCCCAGCTTTTCATCCACCCCGTGATAAAAACTGGGCTCCTTGGATGTATTTTGGACAATGATGGCTTCCCCGGTTCGAATGACTTTCCCCGCGACGCTCTTGTCGGCGGGAAAACGGATTTCCTTGATCCGCTGCTGGGTGGCGCTATCGTCGAAGGCAGCGCCTTTATAGAAGAGTTCACCCTGTTCCTCGTCGGCCAGGACCACCAGTGCGCCCTCTGTTCCGAGAAGTTCTTTGATTTCCCTGCTGATATAGTCTAAAAGATTTTCGAGGTCGGGGTGTTCGGGAAGGGCCATGCTGATCCTGAGCATGGCCTGGTTATTTCTGGCGATTCTTCGCTCTTGGGTGATATCCCGAAGGAGTACCAGTTCCCCGCCGGGCTCTTTGGGGTCCTTGGAATAGATGACGCCCCGCATCACCACATCCAGAAGACGACCGTCTTTGGTGAGTCGTTTGGTGATATGGCGCAAAACCAGCTTTTTTTCCAACAGTTCTTTCAGGATTTCGTGGGTTTCCTTTTCAAGGCCCTTTGGGGTGTAGGGGATGGTTTTTCCTTCCAGCTCGTCAAGGGTCCATCCAAAGGTTTCGGTGAAGGCCGGTGTGACGTAAAAAACAGTGCCGTCAAGGTTGCAGACCACGATGGGGTAGGGTACAAAATCGAGCAGGGAGCGCATGCCTTTTTTGGATTCCCGCAAGGCCTGTTCTGCTTTTTTCTGTTCCGTAATATCCTGGAGGGTTTCGATGGCGCCGGTGATGTTTCCCTCATCGTCCTTTAACGGGGAGGCCGTAAAAAATAGCCACTTGCTGCCGTTTCGCAGGTGGCGGAACAGGTTTTCGGATTCAAAGCCCGATTCAGACACTGCTGATTTCCGGTATTTGCCCTTGTAATAGCGGGCGATTTCCTTTTCATCGGCATGGTCCACGATGAGATCGGCCATGGTGGGTCGTTTTGCGGGATAGAACGCGAGCCATTGGTTTTGGGTGCCGAGGATCTCTTCAGGTGAAATGCCGGTCAGGTTTTCAAAGGCTTTATTGACGTGGGTCAGCACATGATGGTTGTCGATGACAAAGGTGGGAATCCCGGTTTCTTGAAGAATTTGAGAAAGCCTCCGCTTTTCCCGGTTAAGGGCTTTTTCCTTGTTTTTGAACTCAGTCAGTTCCGATTCGAGCGCTCTCACCTTCTCTTCCAGCGCTTTGCAGGTAGAAGTTTCAACCATCAAGAAAACCCTCCGTCATTTCCAGAAAATGAAAGGAACTTATTCTGATACCCGGGCGCCATGATCCGCACCCCTTTGGCAAAATTATATTTACTGATACCGCGCATCGCGGATTTTTTCAAGTTTTGTTTGAAAAGGTCTTGTTTTGAATGAGTGTTCCGTCCCGGGATTTTGTTGCTTGCGAGTTTTAATGTTTTCTATTGTTTGACACTAAGGGTGGATTCCCCTATACTCCCCGACGCAAGATGGATTGCATTGCGCCGCCGCGGCGTTTTTGTGCGGCGGCTTTCTTTAAGACTGGAGAGGAGATGGTTTGTGATGAAATGTCCACATTGCGAAGAAGAGATACCGGGATCTCCATGCCCTGAATGCGGGGAAATTGTATTTGAGGATGCCAACTATTGTTCGGCATGCGGAACGCCCTTGAAGGAATCGACGAAGGCTGTTCATCAGGGTAAAACTTTTTTCGACCATGACGATGAGGAAGATATCGACTTTGACAACCGGGTTTTGTGTCCGGACGGGACCTGCACCGGCATTATTGTTGATGGCAGGTGTACGGAATGCGGAAAGGTCGTGGGAGATGAGAACCCATTAACGGGCGATGAAGAAAAGGCTGAAATCAAAGAAGAGAGTGGCGAGGCCGAGGAAATTGAACCCGCCAAGGAAAAGGATGCGTGAGGCAATAAGAGATGTATGAATTGAAAATAACCTCCCAGTTTGCGGCTGCCCATCAGTTGCGTGCCCTGGAAGGGGGATGCGAACATCTGCACGGGCATAACTGGAAGGTTGAAGTGGCCGTGGTGGGATCCAGCCTGGGGGACGACGGCTTGTTGATGGATTTCAGGGTGATCAAGAATTATACAAAAGAAATCATTGATGAACTGGACCATAAATTTTTGAACGAAATTGATGCGTTTAAGTCTGCTGAGCCCTCGTCCGAAAACATCGCCCGCTATATCTTCGAGACGCTTACAAATCGCTTGAACGTGGAGGGGGTACGGGTCAGCAAGGTGACGGCGTGGGAGTCGGATTCCGCCTCCGCAAGCTATATGGAACCCTGAGGTCAGAGGTCAGAGGTCGGAGGTCAGAAGACAGAGGTCGTTACGCGTTACTTGTCGCCCCAAAAGAGGAATTCATTGAATATATTTGCTTTTATACCCGCAAGATATCAGTCCAGCCGTTTTCCGGGAAAACCCCTGGCGCTAATTTCCGGGAAGCCCATGATTCAGCATACCTATGAGCGGGCGCTGGCGTGTCTGGAACTATCAAAGGTTTATGTGGCCACCGATGATGAGCGTATCCTGAACTGTGTTCGCGGGTTTGGCGGAAATGCCGTCATGACCCGCGCGGGTCATGTATCCGGGACGGATCGCATTGCCGAGGCAGCCCAAAGCATTGGGGTGAAGGATGGGGATCTGGTGGTGAACATTCAGGGGGATCAGCCGGCTTTTCAGCCCGAAGTGGTTTCCGCCATGATCGCGCCCCTGCTGGCGGATGATTCAATTCCCATGACTACCCTGAAATGCCGGATCCGAGATGAAAAGGATGTGACGAACCCCAATCATGTGAAGGTGGTGACCGACAACCTGGGGTTTGCCCTCTATTTTTCGCGATGTCCCATTCCCTTCTGTCGCGACGGCGCCCCCGGCGATGTTTATTTCAAGCATCTGGGTTTTTATTGTTTCAGGATGAACTTTCTGCTGCACTTTACGTCCTTGTCTCAAGGGACCCTCGAAAATCTGGAAAAGCTGGAGCAGCTGCGAGCCCTGGAAAATGGGTACAAGATCATGGTTCCGGAAAGTATGGTCGATTCCATTGAAGTGGATGTCCCAGGGGATGTCAAGGCCATCGAAAAAATCCTTACCTTGAATTCGCAATCCGTAATCCGAAATCCGCAATGAAAGCCTTCTTTTCCGGCCGGAAAAACTGGATCTTAAAACCCGAATCTTCTCTGGCGACCCGTCTCGCCCATGAGGCCCATGTGACGCCCCTGCAGGCGCAGCTTCTGGTGAATCGCGGTGTTGGGGACAAGACCGCCATCCAGTCCTTCCTTTCTCCCCGTTTATCCCAAATGCTCGACCCTATGGGCATGAAGGGGATGGATGAAGCCGTCAACGCCATTGTTGATGCCATGGAAGAGCGGGAAAAAATAACCGTTTACGGCGATTATGACGCGGACGGGCTCACCGCCACCGCCTTGCTGGCAACCTTTCTTTCTCATCTCGGGTTTTGTGTGGCCACTTATGTTCCCGATCGCTTGAAAGAGGGATACGGGATGAACAAAAAGGCTGTGGAATGGATTAAAAAGGATGGGACGGGTTTGATCATTACGGTGGACTGCGGGATTTCCAACGAACGGGAGGTGACCCTGGCCAAGCGTCTGGGGATGGCGGTGGTGATCACGGACCACCACCAGGTTCCGTCCGGTTTTAAGCCCCAATGCCCGGTGGTCAATCCGCATCAAGCGGATTGTCCGTTTCCATTTAAAGACCTTTCGGGAGTGGGTCTGGCCTTTTTTCTGGCGGTGGCGCTTCGCGCCGCATTGCGGAAAAAGGGGCGGTTTACGGCCGGGGGCGAACCGGATTTAAGAGATTATCTGGATTTCGTGGCTCTGGGCACCATGGCGGACAGGGTGGCGTTGGTGGGGCAGAACCGAATGCTGGTATCCGGCGGCGTTGGTCGCATGGCCCAGTCCACATGGCCGGGGATCCGGGCCATTATGAATGTGGCAGGCGTGGTTGGGTCCGAAGTCTCTTCCGATGACCTGGCCTTCAGGATGGCGCCCCGGCTCAATGCACCCGGCCGGATGGGGGATTCGCTCATGGGATTGCACATGCTCATGGCGGATAAAGATCCGGAAGCCAGTGTCCTGGCCAACAAGATTGACGCGGCAAACCTGAGACGCCAGTCTTTGGAACGGGACATCCTTGATCAGGCCACAGCCATGGTTGGGGATCTGGGCGGCAGGCGCACCATTTTTCTGTGGGCTCAAAACTGGCATCCAGGGGTTTTGGGCATTGTGGCGTCTCGACTGGTGGAGCAATATCACAGGCCGGTCATGATCGCCGCCATTCGCGACGGCATTGCCGTGGGGTCGGGGAGAAGTATCGATGGATTCGATCTTTACGGCGCCATGAAAAAGGCGGCCCGTCATTTTGATAGATTCGGCGGGCATTCCCACGCAGCGGGATTCACCTTGCCGGAGTCCGGTCTGGAAGCGCTCATGGAAGATATTGAGTCGCAGGCCCAGGCGGATCTTCTGCCGGAAGATTTAATTCCCGGCATCAATGTGGATGCGGAACTGTTTTTCAAAGATATCACCCTTGACGTCATTCACCAGATCAGGGCCTTGGCGCCCTTTGGGGAGGGCAACCCGGAACCGGTCTTTATGGCCCGTTCAGTGAAGGTCTTTGAGTCTCGGGTGGTGGGGGATCTCCATCTCAAATTGAGGGTAGGGCAGGGAGAACATGTTTTTGATGCCATCGGCTTTGGCCTGGGAAGCCGGCATCCCCTTACGGGCGCCGGTCTCCATATGATTTTTTCGCCTGAAATAAACCGATGGCAGGGAACCGAAAGGGTGCAGCTCAAGATTGTTGATTTAAGTTGCTGAAGACTCCGGGCCGCTGAATATCCCGGCGGCCATGTCGATGTCTTCCGGGTTGAAAACGAAGATGGCTTTCTGGTTTTTGGTTGGCGCGGAGCCATAAACATAGTTGATGTTGATTCCGTTTTCGCCAAATTTTTTGGCCATTCTCGCCAGGCTTCCCGGTTTGTTTTCCATTTCCAGCGCAATGACCGGCATGATGTCAAACAGGTATCCTTTCCGGGACAGCAGGTCTATGGCCTCATCGGTTTTTTCCACCAGAAGCCGTATCAGGGCATGGTCCACGGAGTCTTTTTTCATGGACCCGTAGCTGGCGGCGGAGGCCACCCGTTTGAGGGATTTCCCCCTCGCCTTGAAAAGGGTTTGCACATACTCCGATGCGTCCTGAATGGTCATTGCATCGATGTTGATCCCGGCTTCTTCCAGCATGCCCGTCAATTTAGCGAGTTCACCGGGGACGTTTTCCAAAAAAAGGGAAATCTCGGTTCTTACCATTATCAAATTCCTCTTATGCGCCAACGAGAATTCAGTGAAAGATAAAATACAAAACTGGGGCTTTCCGCCTCAGTTGTTACTGGGACTGTATCCCTTGGTGGGATTATAGCCCTTGAAATACCTTAAAAAATCAGAATCCGTTGAAAGCAGCAGAAAACTCTTGTTGTCCATGACATTCCGGTACACGTCCAGAGACTTGACAAACGAGTAAAACTCGGGATCTTTGTCATAGGCCAGGGCATAAACCGTGGTGGATTCGGCATCCGCTTTTCCCATGACTTCCTGGGCGGTTTTGTACGCTTCAGATGTGATTTTTTTGAGTTCTTTATCCCGGTTTCCCTCAATAATCCGGGCTTCACCTTCGCCCTCTGATCGGAATTTTTCAGCAATTTGTTTTCGTTCCGCGATCATTCGGGCATAAACGGATTTTTGAACCTGTTCCACATAGTTCAATCGCTTGATCTGTACATCCACCAGTTCAATGCCGAAGTCTTTCAACTTGGGTTGCGCCTGGTTCAGGATGCCTTTGGTGATTTTACCCCTTCCCGTGGTGATTTCGCCCAGTGTCCGTTCTTCATCGGCGCGATCGACGCCCACCTCGAAGGTATCCAGTTCCCGGTTGGAATCCCTTACGGTTTCAATCAGGGGATACGAGGTGATGAAATTCCTGACGGCCGGGTCGATAATGTCGTCCAGTCGGGCCTGGGCCCCTATCACGTTGTTGACGGTTTCAAAAAACTTCAGAGGATCCACGATTTTCCATCGCGCAAAAGTATCCACGGAGATAAAGGTTTTATCCAATGTGGGCACCTGGCCGGAGTCTCCGTCCCACTCCAGAAGATTTTTGGGAAAAAAGTTGGCCTGTTGAATGACCGGAATTTTAAAATAGAGACCGGGGGCGGTTTTGGGCGACCCAATGGATTTTCCGAACTGGGTAATGACCACCTGTTCGGTTTCATCAATAACGTAGGCCCCTGAAAAAATGGCGATCAGGATAATGATCAGGGGAATAATCAACGCTTTTGTTTTCATTTTTTCACTCCTTCAGATGTTTCCAGGTTCAGCAGCGGAAGAAAATTTTTCTGTTCGGCATCCACAAAAAACTTCTTTTCCAGCTTTGGCAGGATGACCTGCATGGCTTCAAGGTAGAGACGTCTTCGGGTTACATCTTCCGATTTGGCATAGGCTTCGTAAAGATCCAGGAAACGGGCCGCGTCGCCCTTTGCCCGGTTTACGCGATCCAAGGCATAGCCTTCCGCGGCCTTGATGGTTTTTTCAGCATTTCCCTTGGCGGCGGGAATCACTTTATTGTAGGCTTCCCTGGCCTGGTATATCATGCGCTCCTTTTCCTGAATGGCCTGGTTCACTTCATTGAAGGAGGGTTGTACCGGTTCGGGAACATTGGTTTTTTTCATTTCGACATTGACGACTTTGATTCCCGTCTCCGCTTCATCCAGATATTGCTGCAGCATGATTTTGGCTTTTCCCGCAAGTTCTTCCCGTTTGGAAATTACTTCGTTGATGGAGCTGTCTCCCACCACCAATCGCATGCTGGCTTCGGCCAGGTCCCTGAAGGTCGACCGTACATCATGGACTTTAAAGAGATAGTTGAACGGGTCATTGACGCGGTATTGGACGATCCATGGCACCACCGCCACGTTCAGGTCGCCGGTGAGCATGAGGGATTCATTGGTATAGGAGCTTGAAGCGGCATAGCGTGTTTTAACGCCTGCCTGAAGGGTCCTGAAACCGAATTCCTCCTTGAAAACGTATCGAACCTTGACGTTGGTCACCTTTTCGATACCTCGGGGCAGTTTAAAGCTGAGTCCGGGCTGGGCGGTCCTCACGTATTTTCCAAACCGTTGAACCACGCCCACTTCATCCACCGCCACTGTGTAGAAACAGCTGGAGCCCAGAAAAAGCGCAATCACTATGACAACGATAAGCCATGATCCCCCTGGGAATTTTTTTCTGACGCTTCGGATTTTTTCAAATACCTCATCCATATTGGGGGGGGCTCCGGATCCTCCTCCCGATGATTTTTGCTTATTTTCCTGCAATTTGTCCCAGTCCCAAGCCATCTGGCATCTCCTTGATTGATTGTGAATCCAAACCGAGTTGCAACTTTGAAAACATACGTTGCGATGGTGTTGTCTTTTTTGAAAAAACGTAATATTAAAGTTATTGATGTGGAAGATTTTACATTGGCATTCTAATAGGATAATTGGAAAACGGTTTCAGGTCAAGAGATATTGGTCTTTTGTTTGAACATCTTGACATATTTTAAAGGGTTCATTAGGGTTTGAGCCGTTAGCTGTTAGCCGTTAGCTGTTAGCTGTTAGCGAAAAGAATGGATGTTCTGGAGAAGCGACGCGTGAAACGGCATATGATGTTGATAGTCATCCTGATGGTTTTTTATTTCCTGGGGCCTGGTTTTACAAATGGGGTTTGTGGCGATCCCTTTGAAATGGAAAGCGGACGGAACCTAGCCAAAAGAGAAGTCAAGCAGGGTGGATCTGAAACCAACGTGGGCGCCTGGCTGGCGTCTTTTTTTTCCAAGCATATCTCAGCGGTCGATGGGGACCGGTGCCCCAGTGAGCCCACCTGTTCTAGTTACAGCGTTCAGGTGTTTAAAAAGCATGGTCTAGTGATGGGGTGGTTGATGACCGTTGACCGTCTGATCCATGAGGGAGATGAATGGACGGTGTCTCCCGTGAAAAACCGCAATGGGAAAGGAAAGATCATTGATCCCGTTAAAAATAATGATTTCTGGTGGTACTCAGATGATGCACACGCTTCACCCCGGTAAATTCTACTTATCTCTGGTGCTGGCTGTCGTTCTGGTATGGGGGGCGGCTCCGGCATTCTCGGAACAGATCGTTATTGACGCCGACGGGCAGTTTGAATTTGCCCACAGCTTCATGGACAGGGCCGACTACGGGCGCGCCATCAGTGAATTTGAACGCTTTATCTATTTTTTCCCCAAGGAGAGGCGTGTTTCTCTGGCTCGGCAGTTGATTGGGCTGTGTTATCTCGATTCAGGTAAGTATGAGGAGGCCCGAAAGGTTTTTGCCCAGGTATTTCGGGCTGATCCTGACAGCGCCATGGCCAAGAAAGCCCTTTTCCTGACCGGGGAGTCCTATTACAAGGAGGGTGTATATGATAAGGCCGCGGACTTTTTTGACGAGGTGCTGAAACGATACCCTGCTGTTTCCTTGAGAAACAAGGCCCTTTACCGGCTCGGATGGACAAGGATGCAGGAAAATCGCTGGCGGAAAGCCTCGGATGATTTCAGTAAGGTGGAAGCCGGAAGTCAGCTGTATGAAAATGCCCGCCGTCTCTCCGTGGAAAGCCTTAAGGGAGAGGACCTCCCTCACAAAGATCCGACGACGGCGGGGATTATGGCGGGTGTCTTACCGGGTCTCGGGCATGTCTATGTGTCTCGGTATAAAGATGCCGTGGTGGCTTTTCTGTTAAACGGCCTGTTTATCTGGGCCACAGTGGAATCGTTTCACCAGGACCACAATGTGCTGGGGGGTATTTTGGCTTTTTTTGAGGTGGGCTGGTATTCGGGAAATATTTACAGCGCCGTCAATGTGACGCACAAATGGAACCGGAAGGTTCGGGATGATTTTCGAAAAGGCCTGTTGAACGGAATTGATTTCCGTGTATTAACTTCGGAAAAACGACCTGCGGGTCTTGCGGTGAGCTTTCGTTTCTGATGAAAGGAAATACAGTTGCAGTGTGAAAATCAGCACGGTACAATCGCCACCTATAATAATGCGGAACTGACAGTTTTTGTTCCTGATAACTTCGCGTGGGTATTATATGGGCCGCCCGTTATGATCATTGTACTCCTTTCGAAATTTCTTTACGGCAGGGCGTTCCGCGCCCCCACTCTTATGGAGCTGTATCATCCGCTGTATGGGGATCAAGACCTGAAACCCATGACCCGGGATACCTATGAGCTGACTTTTGGTTTTAAACTCCTTCTGCGGTTCACATCTGAAATTTGCGGTTTTTACTCAAAACCAAAGAACTACATTCAGACGACCGTTACCGACAGCGGGGTGGTGAAAAAGGATTGCGCAGCGCCGAATTATCCCGCTTACCTGCTCCCCGAAGACCTCCCTATGCCTGGCATCAATTTTTTTCTCGAGATGCGGTATACGTTTTGATAAACAAGTTTTCTCGTTCTCACATTGAGTTTGAGGTTTTTCAAGAACATGGTTTTTTAAAGTTCATGCGGCCATCTGCTGCTTGAGATGACCCACTTCATGTTCCAGGTGCATCAGACGCCTGTCAATACCTGCCTGAGTTTCTTTGGTTGCGGCCGTCATGAAAAACTGGTCGATGCGGCCATTGTTCGCATCCAGCCGCGAAATCAGGTCCGAATGCATCTTTTCCATTTTTTCGGTCAATTCAGACCGCACATCTTTAATCTCCCGGCTCAGTTCAGATCGCACATCCTTAATCTCCTGGCTCAGTTCAAACCGCAAATCTTCAATACGCTTATTGGATTCATCGATCCGCTTGTTTGTGCCGTCGATCCGCTCAGTAAGCTCTGTTCGAACTTCATCAATTCGCCGACTCTGATCCACCAGGTGCTGGTTGACGTCATCCAGCCGTTTGTTGGTTAGTTCAAGGATGGCAACAATTTTCTGATTCTCTTCCTGGATTTTACCCAATTCCGGAACGATCATTTCCTGAAAGAGCTTTTTGACGCTTTCCGGTATTTCCATTTGGACTTCCTCCCTTTTTCAACAAACCCATTAATTTATTTTTACATTCCAGGCATGTTTGCGTCAAGAGGATATTCCGCTTGACATCTATAACTGGCATATGGAAAAATTTCTTTGGCATGGTCATATGTACTTGATTTCGAAAATGCCGCCAATCCCTATGAAGAACGTAGGCAGGAAATCCAGCGTTGGGGACATGAGTGGTGAGGAAATCAGCCGGCTCGCAATGGCATTTCAAAAACGCAAGAGTCGTTCATCGCCAAAAGAAACAGTTGAATAATAGTAGGGTGAAAACACAAAGAAGCGGTCTGCGGTGTGCCGTTTACATCACTCATAAAACAATTGACGCCCTTCATTTGGGAACATATCATAATGTATATATGGCTATGCAATGTTGAGCAATAGTAGAATGAAATCAAGAAAAGCCATTGAGCAAGCCGTTTTTTCAATTTGTTCCCGGCACAAAGGCATTGCAGCAGCCTACATTTTCGGCTCCTTTGTCAAAGACAATACAAGGGAACCGAATGATATCGATATCGCTGTGTTGCTGGAAAGTAACTGCCTCCAGTCAGTTGCAATCCCTCATTTGATTTCTGAATTTGAAAAGGCCGTGGACTGCCGCGTTGATGTGGTTGTGCTCAACCGCGCAGATGAAATCCTTAAATACGAGGTACGCAAAACGGGAAAACTGGTATTCGAGGGCTCACCTGAGATACGTAAAAAAGCTGAAATTCTGGGCCGAAAAAGTTACGAAGACTTCTTGAACCTGCATAAGCGTTATGTGCGCAAAGTCCTTTACGGTGGTAAAAATGGTTGACCGAATACTGGTTGAGCGCTTACTTGCTGAGATCGCCTCAGAAGTGAATGATCTGAAAAATGCCACTGATATCACATGGGAGGTCTATAAAACAGACAAACGCTCCCGTCGCTTTGTTGAACGGACTTTGCATGTGATCATTGAGGCATGCATTGATGTCGGCCACCATATCATCTCTGATGAAAAAATGAGAGAGCCCTCCAGCTATCGTGATACATTTACCGTTTTAGCGGAAAATGGTGTTCTTCGTCCCGAAGATCTCAATAAATTTGAGAACATGGCTTCTTTTCGCAACCTGCTGGTCCATTATTATGAAAGGGTTGATGATGAACTCGTGTACGGGATTTTCAAAAAGAATCTACCCGACTTCGAGTTTTTTGTAAAAAGGATTGTAGAATATCTGATTCGGACCGGTTAATGGATTCCGCAAACTTCCTGAGTGAGATTGCGGTTTATAAGAACATGGATTCAAAAATCATGCGGCCATCTGCTGCTTGAGATGACCCACCTCCTGTTCCAGGTGCATCAGACGCCTGTCAATACCTGCCTGAGTTTCTTTGGTTGCGGTCGTCATGAAAAACTGGTCGATGCGGCCATTGTTCGTATCCAGCCGCGAAATCAGGTCCGAATGCCTCTTTTCCATTCAAACATGTATATAACAAGCCACCCTATTATCTCCCCTCAAAAAAAAATTATCCAGTATTATTTTATGCGATACCCTGGGATATTCCGCTTGACATCTATAAATGGCATATGGTACACTAATGCATTTTTGATTTTTTCATGACATTTTAAGCAAACTGAAATTGATCTTTCGACTACTTTTTTTTAAAAAAGTTGACGGTTTGAACCGTCAAACATGTCGTTTCAGGCTAATTTTGAAGGAACACACAGTGGCTCCTGTGGTCGTTTAAGCGCTTTAAAATGAGTCGGTCGAAAAACCGTATTCAACAATGAAAAAGTTGAAGCATTTCAAAAAGAGATTTTCCATCTTGCTCCTGATTTTGGTGCTGACCATTTCCAGCATCGCGGTCTTCTATGTCGTTTCCATGAGTGCGGGCAAAACCAAGATCTATTTCTACAGCACCGAAGCCAACATCAACAATTTCAAATCCCTCAAGATGGAGTTTGATCGCTATCTCTCTAAGCTGGGACCATACGAATTTCAACCGTTCAGTGCCAGGGACGTTTTTGAAAAGCAGATCAAAGGAAAAGATAACTGCCTGCTGCTCCTGTCCAGCTGGCATTACCGCCATATCCACAAACCCTACAACCTCACCGCCATGCTCACCGGTTTACGAAACGGTCAAAAATATCAGCAGAAAATTGTGGTGGCCGGTGAAAAATCGGCTGATATTATCGCTCAAAAAACGGGGCTTGTGGCTTCTGCCGGCAGCTGGCAGTATACGGCCGGCGCACTTGACAAAATGCTTCAAAAGTCTTTCGCCAGGCCCTTTCAAATCCTCACGGTTCCCAAGGATATCGATGCCCTCATGAGCGTGGGTTTCGGGATGGCCAGAATGGCCTTTGCATCGGACATGGCCTTTGAGGAGCTCAAGGGGATCAACCCCAAACTCTGCAATAAAATGAAAATCGTGGCTCGGGGAGAGGAAACCCTTCGGTTGATATTCGCCTTCCCGGAGGGATTTTCAAGGGACCGCCAGAAGGCTGTTCAATTGATTCAAGACATGGGCGGGGATTCCGAGGGCAAAAAAAGGATTCGAATGCTGGGCCTGGACGGGTGGGAGAAACTGGATGCATCGGATCGCCTGAAACTGGAGAGTTGAATGAAGACTGTTAAAACCATTGTTATTATCCTCCTTTTTTTTGCCATAAGCCTGTTGTCAGCCGACGAAGGTCCCAAGATCATGGTGATCAATTCAAACGCCGCCATCGACAGGTACCGAACAGCAGAAGAGACGTTCATGGAAACCCTGCCGAATCCTGTTTTGAAACTGGACCTGGGCACGGAACAGCTGAAACTGAGGGAAATGGAAGAGCTGCTTTACGACCACTACCCTGACCTGGTGTACTGCATCGGAACCAAGGCATACTTGCTGGCCAACAAGTTCATCAGCGACCGGAACATCATTTTTTCCTCCATTATCGACTGGCAGCGCCTCCCCACGGCGCCCAAAACCTCCGGGATTTCCAGCGAACTGAATCCGGAAATGCAGATTACTCTGTATCGGTATATGCTTCCCGAAATCAAACGCATCGGTGTGCTTTACAGCCCGAAATACAACAATCACTGGTTCGAAAAGGCCCAGAAGGCCGCCGAAGCCATGGATTTTCAGCTAACCGGAGCGTCGGTTTCCAAAAAAAGAAATACCCTTTCCAGTTTGAAGGAGCTGATCAAAAAAATCGACGCGCTGTGGCTCATATCAGACCCGGTGATTCTGTCGGGCAAGGAGACCCTGTTTGAAATATTTAAAATCTGCGACCGGCACAAAATTCCCATTTTAACCTATTACCCGGCCTTTGCCGAATACGGCGCCATGATGGTGGTATCCGTGGATGATGCCACCACGGGACGTCAGGCGGCCGCCATGAGTCAGGAAGTGCTTTCCGGAGATAAGGCGACCCGAAAAGTCCAGCTGCCCGCGGGGTCACACATCATGTTGAATATGAAGAAGGCGGATGCGTACGGCCTGAAATACAGTGAAAGGGCGCTTAGTGCGGTGAACCGGATTATTGAATAGAATGAAAAAGTGAGGGGGTTTTGGGATGCGAGGTTTTGGGATTGGATCTTTTGGGATTGGGTCTGATGTGAAACTATTTGTTGCTGTTTTTTTCCTTTTGATGAGCTTTTTGGTGTTTCCTTTTCCGGCCTTTTCGGAAGATGAACTTCCAAAGGCACTTCAGGAGGACGATCCGGTGGAAGACGAACTCCAGTACCTCCATGAAGAGACCTATGTCATCACCCCCGCCAAAATTTCCCAACGCATCGAAAAAGCCCCCGGGTCCATTTATGTGGTGACGGACCGCCGAATTCGGGAAATGGGGGCACGATACCTCAAAGACGTAATCGAAATCGTTCCGGGATGGTTTACAATTGAATGGACATGGGGAGAACCTTATATTTTTGCACGGGGAAGTTCAGGAAACGAGAGCGATTTTATTCTGATTATGGTCAACAGCCAGGAAGTGAACAATCCGAGCATGGGCCAGGCTCAAGTGTATGGATCTCTTGATCTGGACAACGTCAAACGCATCGAGTTCGTGACCGGGCCGGGGTCGGCGCTTTATGGGTCCGGTGCCATGGGCGGCATCATCAACATCATCACCAAGGACGGAAAAGATATTGATGGCTTGCAGCTGACCGGCCGGGGTGGCAGTTACAACACGTTTGAGGGGAACGCACTCTTCGGAAAAACCATTGAAGGGCTGGAAATCGCCGCATACGCGGATTACCTGAATACCGATGGTTTTCACGGTAAGGTGGACCAGGACTACCAGAGCTATCTGGATAAACTGTGGGGCACCCATGCCTCTTTGGCCCCCGGCTACACGAAGGGTGCGGCGGACCAGTTGGATGGCCAACTGACGGTGAAATACCATGATTTTAAATTTGACGGAAAATACCTCAAAAGAAACCGCGATCTGCCCTTCGGCTGGTATGCCACACTGGACAACATCTCTAAATACGATTACTGGCAGTACTACCTGAATTTGAGCTATGAAAAGACAATCATAGAAGGACTGGATCTGACGGCCAAGGTTTTCAGGAACCAGTATTTGCCCAATTGGAAAGCTCAGCAGGCCCCCAAAGGGGCGTTCGTCTGGACGCCCACAGGGCCGGTTATTCTGTCGGAGGACAAGTATGTTGAGTATGAAGGCAAGAGCAGGCGCACGGGGTTTGAGGCCCAGTCGTCCTATGAATTCGCCTTTGGGAATACCCTCGTCGGCGGCATCAGCTTTCAGCAGATGGAAATATATGACAACAATACCCAAGCCAACTTCATCCCCGCACCCTTCTGGCCGGTGATCATTCCAACGCCTACCGTTCAGGATTTTCCGCAAGGTCTCCAATATCCCGATAAAAAAAGAGACCTTTGGGCCGCATATGTTGAAGACCTCTGGGACCTGACGGATGATTTGAGTATTACGCTGGGGGCCCGTTATGATCATTACAGCGACTGCGGGGGTGAACTGAGCCCCCGCATCAGCGCAAACTGGGACATTTCACAAAACTTTTTTACCAAATTTCTTTACGCAAGATCGTTTCGCGCCCCAACGCTTATGGAGCTTTACCATGTTAGGTTTGGTAACGAAAACCTTAAGCCAATTACCAAAAACAACTACGAGTTGACTTTTGGATTAAAGCTGTTACCACGCTTCACGGCTGAAATTTGCGGTTTCTACTACAAATCGGAAAACTTCATTTACAATATCACCTCTGAGACCGGCGTTCTCAGATATATGAACTTAGGCGAAATAGAGAACAAAGGCGTTGAGCTTCAGATGCGTTATGATCTGGGCCGGGGGTCCTACTTAAACATGAATTACACCATGATTGATATAAGTGGAAAGATTGATGGTAATCAACCCATGATTCCTTGGCGACAGCCGAAAGATTATGGAACCCTCGGCGCCAACATAAGACTGAATCGCTACCTGAATTTGAACACCTATCTGCTGTATCGGGGAGACTGGGAATATAGAGAATGGGCTTCTGATGATACGCCGGGAGATTACGCCGTTGTGAATGCCACGCTCATCGCCAGAAATCTTCCCGGTGGTTTCAACGGCATGGAATTCCGCGCTACCGTGAATAACCTGTTTAACAAGGCTTATGTGGCCCCGACAGATTATCCGGAACCCGCCACCCTCGAAATGCCCGGCATCAATTTCTTCCTGGAGCTGCGGTATACGCTCTAAAAGCGCGGAAGCGGATTATGTAAATTTCAAATCCCATTTATTTTATTAACAACGTCGCTATTCTGCCGGGTTTGTCAATATCTCAAATGGAAGGTTGCCAAATTCAGATTTACGGAAATCGTTGTTTCCCTTCACGGGTCATCCGTACATGCCTGATTTATCCGAATCAAAACGATCCTTGACAATTCTTTAAAGATTTAAGACCATTCGATCACGAATGACATTGTGCGAACGGGATTACATCGGTCGGATTGTAAACTGGGCGCTACTGCCCTACACATGATGATAAAGGTGCAGGCAACATTTTGAATCAATCCGGGAAAATAAAATCAACCCCTCCCAAATCGGTCCGCTGGAGCATTCGGTGGAAGCTTATGGCCATGATCACCCTGCTGGTGTTTATCCTGGTAGGGCTGTTGTCCTACATCCAGATTTCCAGCCAGCGGAAAATCCTTGAAATGGAGCTCAACAAGCGGATCACCCTTTTGAAGGCCAATCTCACGGAACGTGGAAAGAGCTTTGCCGGCACGCTCAGCCAGCAGCTGGAAAATCATCTGGCCGCCTTCAACCTGTCAGGGGTGATGGCTGTCTTAAACGAAAGCGCTGAAAACAACCGTGAGATCAAATATGCCATTTTGGTGAATGCTTCCGGCGTGGTGTTTATGGACACCCATCGACCGGAGGTCATTCAGACACAGCTCACCGGCATTCGCGACAAAGAGGCCCTGGAAAAAAAATCCTTGTCGGTCATCGCTTACCGGGAAGGAGATGAACCGGTGCTTGAAATCGTGAAACCATTGCAGATCAGTACAGCGCCCTGGGGTGTTCTGAGGCTGGTGTATACGCTAAATCTTCTCGAAAAGGAGATCGAAACTTCCCGCGATCAGATCCGTCAGGAAATCAGGGGTATGATCTATCGATCGCTTTTCACCTCCCTGGTGTTTCTGGGCGGATGCCTGCTCATGGTTTTCATCCTGTCCACCCGGTTTTCAAAACCCCTCATTCGGCTGACGGAGTCCGCCAGAAAACTTTCCAAAGGGGATTTTTCCATTTCATCGGACATCCAGGTCCGTTCCAGGGATGAAATCGGGGTCCTGGGAGAAAGCTTTATTGAAATGAGCCGGGATCTGGAAGGGTCCTATAAAAAGCTCGAGGAGTACAGTAACCGATACCGGGCGCTGTTCGAGTATTCTCCCACCTCCCTTTGGGAAGAAGATTTTTCAGAGATCAGGCAATTCGTCAATCACCTGCGGGAAAGGAACATAACCGACATCAGGGGCTATTTCAAAGACCATCCGGACGACCTGGCCCACTGCAAGGGATTGGTTAAGATACTCGATATGAACGAATCCACCGTGAAGCTTTATGAAGCCCCCAGCAAGGCGGTGGTAGTCGAGCATCTCGATCAAATACTGGCCGATCCGTCCCATGATATTCTTGTGGAACAGATTCTGGCAATTTCGGAAAACAAATCCTTTGAACTGCAGTGCATCAATCGTACCCTCGTGGGGAAAGAGATCACTGTACTTATGAAAGCTGCTATTCCACCCGGCTTTGAGGAGACCTGGGCCAAGGTGCTGATCTCCGTTCATGATCTCTCAGAGCGCATGCGGGCAACCTTTTTAAAGGACATGTTCGGCCGGTATCTCTCCGAGGAGGTCACCAACACGCTTCTGGAAAACCCGGACATGATCAACCTGGGCGGCGAAAAAAGAAGTGTCACCATCATGATGTCGGACCTGCGGGGGTTTACGGCGCTGGCCGAGCGGCTCGAACCGGAGCAGGTGGTTCAGATATTGAATAACTATTTTGAAATCATGGTGGAGGTTCTGCTCAAATATAACGGCACCATCAATGAGATCATCGGCGACGCACTGCTCGTGATCTTCGGCGCACCCCAGCAGATGGCCGACCGGGCGGAGCGGGCCGTGGCCTGCGCCATTGAGATGCAGAACGCCATGGCAAGAGTGAACCGGCAGAACCGCGAACAGGGGTTGCCCGAAATTGAGATGGGTATCGGCCTCAATGAAGATCAGGTGATTGTGGGGAATATCGGCTCCAGCAAACGGAGCAAGTACGGCGTGGTGGGCAGCGGCGTCAACATGACCAGCCGCATCGAATCCTACTCGGTGGGCGGGCAGGTGTTGATCTCGGCGTCTGTTCGAAAACAGCTCGGGAACAGACTTCGAATCGATGAACAGAGAGAGGTTATTCCCAAAGGGTCTGAAACATCCATCAAAATTTATGAAGTGGGCGGCATCGGCCTGCCGTTCAACCTAACGCTTTTAAAAGAGGATTCGGTTTCCATTAAACTCAACCGGCGGGTTCCCGTCAATTATGTTGCGGTTGACGGAAAGAATGTGGGAAATAAACAGCAACAGGGCTTTATTGACACGCTTTTTGACAAGGGCGCGGAAATTGAGATGGCAGGCGCGCTGGATCTTTTGACCAACGTTAAGTTGAACCTGTGTGACGTGAGCGAGGAACTCTCTTCGAGGGATTTTTACGGCAAGGTTATTGCGTCCGCCGACCGGCACGCTTTCAGCTATCAGGTTCGCTTTACCTCATTTTCACCCGAAACCGCAGCCTATTTTCAAGCGCTCAGGCAATATGCGGGAGAGAAAGTCTGATTTCTGTAAATGTCAACCACTTCCGAGGAATATGAGGGTGGAACCGCTGACTGGTGGGTTGTTGCTCGCACTTCATTTTTATCTCCGATTTATTGGGTGCAGGGTCCAATAAAGAACCGCCGATCCTGCTTTTACAGCGGGGCCGGCGGTGTTTGGATTACATCAAGAATGATTCGGAAAGACTGACAATTGTTCCATGAAGGAATTTATCCCTTCAAGGAATACTTTCCAAAGATCCTGTCGTAGTACGCCTTCTCGGAAACCGTATACCAGGGGCCCACCTGGTTCTGAAACGCTTCGAAGGCAGCAGCCACTTTTTTGCTCATGGCATCCTTGGCGGCTTCTTCCGCAACGACTTCCTTCGAAAGCTTTTGAAGGGCCTCCATGACGCTTTCGGGATATTCCAGCAGTTGTATCTTGTGCTTGTTGATCAACTCCACCAGGGCCGCGCCGTTACGGGCGTCGAACTGGGCGAGACACCAGAGCTCATTGTCCATGCAGGCGGTGTCGAGAATGGCCTGAAGGTCCTTCGGCAGGGACTCGTAGGCTTTTTTGTTAAAGAAATACTCGAGATAGGTCCCCGGCTCATGCCATCCCGGATAATAATAGTATTTGGCTGCCTGGTAGAACCCCATGCGGTTGTCATGAAGGGGGCCCACCCATTCGGTGGCATCGATGACCCCCCGTTCCAGGTTGGTGAAGATCTCCCCCCCGGCCGTCAACACCACTGTGGCGCCGGCCTTGGCCAGGACCTTTCCGCCCAGGCCTGGAATTCTCATTTTGAGGCCCTTGAAGTCTTCAATGCTGTTGATCTTTTTGTTGAACCAGCCACCCATCTGAACGCCGGTGGATCCCCCGGGCCTGGGGATCAGGTTAAAGGGCGCGTAGGTTTCCTCCCACAGCTTCAGACCGTCGCCGCCGTGAAACCATGCGGACATTCCCTGTGCATTCATGCCGAAGGGCACCGCCGAAAACCATTGGGCGGCAGGGGTTTTGCCGGCCCAGTAATAGCCTGCGCCGCTGCCCACTTCCACCGTTCCATTGGAAACCGCATCAAAAATGCCCATGGCCGGCACCAGTTCACCCGCGGCGTAAACGCTGATTTTCAGTCGACCGCCTGAAAGTGTGTCCACCAGTTTGGCCAGACGAACACAGCCGGTTTGCAATACCGGGAGCCCCGATGGCCATGTGGTGACCATTTTCCATCGATATTTCTTCTCGCCGAATACCGCCGGCGCCGTGACGGCGGTTGCCGCAACGGCTGCCGCGGCCCCCATACCCGCTTTCTTCAAAAAGTCGCGTCTTTCCATGAAAAACCTCCTTGTTTTGATGGGTTTGCAATTAAAATTGGGAACTGGAAAATTCCATTTTCAATGCTATCTCGAATAAACAACCCCGGGAAGCCAGGTCGCCAGCTGTGGGTAGAAGGCGACAATGCCCAGTCCGATCAACTGAAATAAAACAAACGGGATAATCCCCCGGTAAATATGGCCGGTGGAGACCTCCGGTGGTGTTACGGCTTTGAGATAAAAAAGAGAGAATCCGAAGGGCGGCGTCATAAAGGACGTCTGAAGATTGACCGCCAGGAGAATGCAGAACCATATGGGATCAAACCCGAATTCCAGCATGATGGGGGCCAGAACCGGTACGTGGATAAAGGTGATTTCGATGAAATCCAGAAAGAAGCCGATGATGAAAATAACGCCCATGACGATGGCCAGGACGGCCCCCTTGCTGTAGGATGCGGCCAGGGAACCTAAGAATTCCCGTACCAGGCTGTCCCCTCCCAGGCCCCTGAATACCAGGCCGAAGGCTGCGGCGCCGCAAAGGATGATGAAGACCATGCAGGTGAGGTTGGTGGTCTGTCGCATGACCTGGTTGAGCATCGCCATGTTGAACTTTTTGTTGGCAATGGCCAGAAGCGTTGCGCCCACCGCGCCCACGGCGGCGGCCTCGGTGGGGGAAGCGATGCCGGCGAAGATGGAGCCCAGCACCGCGATCATGAGAAAAAGCGGCGGAAAGAGGGCTTTTCCCACCCGGGCGGCTAGTTCGCGTCGTGAAATGGCGTCCAGTTCCGCCTTGGGGATGGGTGGTGCAATGCCCGGTCGGAGATTTGCAGCCAGGAGAATGTAAATGATATAGAGCGCCACCAGGAGCAGACCGGGCAACACCGCCCCCATGAACAGATCCCCCACGGAAACCCCCACGATGTCGCCGATGAGTACCAGTACGATGCTGGGGGGGATGATCTGGCCCAGGGTTCCGGAAGCGGAAACCGTGCCGCAGGCCAGTTCTTTCTGGTAACCGCGCCGCAGCATGGTGGGAACCGCCAGAAGGCCCATGGTAACCACCGTGGCGCCCACAATGCCGGTGGAAGCGCCCAGCAGGGCGCCCACCACTACCACGGAGATGGCAAGTCCCCCCTTGAGACGGCCGAAGAGAATGGCCATGGTGTCTAGCAGTTTTTCCGCCAGCCCCGAACGTTCCAGCATCACCCCCATGAACACGAAAAGGGGGACGGCGATGAGGGTTACGTTGGTCATGCGGCCCCAGATGCGAAGGGGCAGCAGGTCAAAGAAAGACCATCCAAAACCGATGAGGCCGAAAAAAAGGGCCGTTCCCAACAGAGTGAAGGCCACGGGAAAGCCGGCCATCAATAGGATCGTTAACGCCAGAAACATCCAGCCGGCCAGATATTCCATCAGGAGGCTTCCTCCTCGATGGTTTCCAGCCCCGCGATCTGCAAAATGCTGTGCAGGCCCAGGGAGAGTCCCTGTAACGAGAGAAGGATGAATCCTACGGTGATGGTTCCCTTGATCAGGAATCGGTAGGGGATGCCGCCGGGGTCTGGGGACCCTTCCATAATCGCCCAGGAGTTGTAGGTGAATTTCCACGAGGTGAGGATGACCATAAGGCAGCCGGGAAGCATGAAGAGGAAGACGCCGAGCAGGTTGATCCAGGCTTGACCCTTGGGCCCCAGGCGTTGATAGATGATGTCCACGCGAACATGGCCGTCATGGAGCAGGGTGTAACCTGCGCCCATGAGAAAGATAAATCCAAAGAGCTGCCACTCCAGTTCCTGGGTAAAAACATAACTGGTGTTGAACAGATATCGCATGACCACGTCTATGAAGACCACGATCACCAGAGCGGTGGTTACCCAGGCCACCCCCCGTCCCACCCGTTCATTAAGCCAGTCAATACCATAGCAAAACTTTTTGATGCCGTTCATAAGGCCTTTGCTCCGGTAAAAAGAAGTTGCTCCGCTGAATAAGGAGGATGCTCCTTTGAATTTGGGGTAACTATAAGAAAAAGCAAAAAATGGGTCAAGGGATAAATCGCATTTATCCCTTGCTTTCAGTTTATCCCTGAGCGAAAGATCCTTGAATTTTCTCATAGGCGTCCAGGAGCGACATCAGGTCTTCGGCGGGGACTTCTCTGCCGACGTTTCCGAGGATTCCGTATCCTTCCGCCTTTTCTTCCACTTCCGATTCGGAAAGATCCGTGACCATGATGACGGATGTCATAGGAGATGTCATGACCATGGTCTTCATTACTTCCATGGGGTCATCGTCATTTTCGGTTAATCCGGTAACGGCCAGGGGAAAAAACGTCCCTTTCAAAGCTGCGAGAGCTTCTTTTTTATCGGAAAAACTTATTGGTTCATAGGACCTGTCCTTCAGCATCCGCTGGATTTTTTCCAGCACGGCCGGGTCTTTTTCGAGCAGGAGTGCCTTTCTTTTTGTTTCTTGATTCATGATGAAACCTCCAAAATTTCAAAGATAGTAAATTGCCAAGGTGCGATGTGAATAAATTATTAGTCCTTTTTTAAAAACAGACCAATGAGAGCCAGAAAGAAAATGGCGAAACCGAAACCAAAGTAAAGCCAGGGGAAGAGGGATGTTTGTTTCGCTCCTGCTTCCAGGATGTATTGCCTGTCAAACACATAGGCCCAGTACAGGGCAAAAAGATAGTTGATCAAAAGGGCTGCCTTTGCGTTGCCGAAAATGAGGGCAAAGGTGCTTAGTGTGAGCAGTAGAATGATTTGATAGAGCGGTGCGCAAAATTTGATTGAACTGATGAATTCCAACATCGCGACCTCCCCCGCTGGATTGTTGATTGTTGATTGTTGATTTATTTATGATTGTCGATTGAAAAATAAACATCAACTCCGACTAACTTTAACTGGAAGAGAAAAAGGTCATTCTAAATTCCTGCCTCCGATTTCCGCCGTCCATTCCGCCACAGGTAGAGAACAATGCCGGTGGCCATGGCGGCATTCAGCGATTCCACGCCATTGGTCATGGGTATTGAGATTTTGGCGCCCCCCTTGAGGATTTCCGGGATGCCGGGTCCTTCCAGGCCTGGGACCAGGCAGAAGCTTTCGGGGAAATTGAATCGTGCCACATCTTTTCCTTCGGACGTCATGATAACCAAGGGAATTTTAAACTGTTTAAGCTGGACGACGCCCGGCCCCTGGAAGAGAGGCGTTCTGAAAATGTTGCTTCCCGCGGCCCGGAGCGACCTGGGATGAAAGGGGTGGGCTGCTTCCTGTAAAAGAACAATTTTCGAAACGCCGAACGCAGCCGCTGCACGGATAACGGTTCCCACATTGCCGGGATCCTGGAACGGAATGCACAAGGTGCAACCCTTTTGCACCCCATTGCCGTCAAAATGGGGAAGGGGTTCCGCCCGCACGATCAGCACCGGATGTTTTGTGCCGAAAGAATCCACCCGGCCAAAGAGATCAGGGCTCAGGCGGTATCGGGGAATTGCGTCTGTTCCCGGAAAATCGGGGGGCGCCTGACCGCTGGAGAAAATGATGCTGGTACACCGGTCCGGGAATTCCCTCAAAACTTCCCGGGTTTGTTTCGGTCCGGAAAGAAGCGCCCTTGCCTGTTTCCGGATGTCTCGTGGATTGATTAGACGCAGCAAGGCCCTGAATGTGGGGTTTTTCGGGCTGTTGATCTCGATGGTTTCCATTGATGCCGTTGTCCGATTCATCTCTTTTGGGGGTCAATTTATTGCCAGTCTATCGAGCCATCCCGTGATTTCTTCACGGGAAAGATTCTGCCTGCCATAAAAGAAAACGAATAAATCTTCAAATCTTCTGCTAAGATTCTTGTCCGCAAGGGCTTGTGCCAGGGATAATTTTTCTCTGGGATCGTAAAATTCTTTCAGTTTCAGGAAGAGTTCACAGGCGTGATCGCCGGGGTCGGTCTTCAGGCGTTTGACCTGGGACACGGTTCCAAGAAGTGTTAGCAACGATTTTTTGCAGTATGGCATCATTTTGTAATTGTAGTAAAATGCTTCCCTTTCCTTCAGGAATGTTCTCGGCGCAAATGTTTCAATGATGTCGATTAATTCGTCAAAGCCGTCTCTTGCCTTGCCCTTTCTTCTAATCCGTTTAACGGGGGAGAAAATATTCCAGCTCATGACCTTTTGGCTCGGGAAAATGAATGCTTGCCCTTTATGAAATCCAACATCTGAAAAAAGAAAAACCCCAGTCCGGCGACGAGAATAATGGTGGCCCCTGACGTGAGGTTGAAGGTATAGGAGAGCCACAGACCCGAAAGCGTGAAGCCGGCGCCCAGAATGGAGGCCAACAGCATCATTTGACCCAGGGATCGGGTGTATTTTTCAGCGATAAAAGGCGGAATGGTCAAAAGAGCGATCACCAGGATCAGCCCCACCACCCGAATGATCATGACGATGGAAAGGGCCGTCATTCCCAACATTGCCATGTACAGGGTTTTGACGGGAATCCCCACCACAAAGGCGAATTGTTCGTCATAGGAGAGCGCTACGAACTCTTTGTAAAAGAGCATGACCACCAGGAGAATTACCCCGTCCAGCGGCAGCATGAGCCAGAGGTCTGAGGCGGGAACCGCCAGGATGCTGCCGAACAGATAACTCATGAGGTCCACATGATAACCGGGGGTCAAATCGATGAGGATGATGCCCACGGCCATGCCCACTGCCCAGAGTACGCCGATAATGGTGTCGGCCCGGTGCCTGGCTTTCAGACTGACAACACCCATGATGATGGATACGCCCGAAGCGAAGATCGCCGCCCCCAGAAAGGGCGAAAAACCGTAGAAAAACCCGAGCCCCACGCCGCCGAAAGCGGCATGGGCGATGCCGCCCGAGATAAACACGATGCGGTTGACCACCACGAGACTGCCGATAATGCCGCAGGATATGCTGACGAGCAGCCCGGCCAGCAGGGCGTTTCTCATGAAATCGTATTGCAGGGCCTCCCACATGTTAATTGCCTATTCCTTCCCGTGACGTGGCAGCACCCGGTGGGGAATGCCGTGAGCGATCAGGTCCACTGGGCATTCATAGGCCATGTCAAGCATTTCATGGGTTATTTTGGCTTCTTCGTGGTAAACTAGCGTTCGATTGACACAGGCCACGGATTTGATATACCTGGAGATGACGCCCACGTCGTGGGTGATGGTGACGATGGTGGCTTGATCGTTCAGTTCTTTGAGAAAGTCGTAAATATTGGTTTCAAATTCCGGATCAACCTTGGCGGTGGGTTCATCCAGGAACAGAATTTCCGGTTCTGTTGCCAGGGCCCTGGCAATCAACACCCGTTGCCGCTGTCCCCCTGACAATTTGCCGATGGGGTCCGCTTTTCTATGCCACATGCCCACTTTTTTGAGGGCTTCTTCCACCACGGGGCGATCCTTTTGGGAAAAGCCTTTTCCCATGCGGCTTGCGGCAATTCGTCCCATTAACGCAACGTCCATGACGGAAATGGGAAAGGTATTGTTGAAGTCCGTGTTCTGGGGAACATACCCCACGCGGCGGCGTGCCCGGTGGGGCGGCTCCCCCAGCACCCGTATGAGGCCTTTGTCGGGTTTGAGGATGCCCAGAAAGAGTTTGAGAAGGGTTGTCTTGCCTCCCCCGTTGGGGCCGATCATCCCTAGAAAATCTCCCTGCTTTAAGATGAAGCTGATGTCTTCGAGTATGGGGGATCCGTCGTAGGAAAAGCATACGCCTTTCATCTCAATGGCGGGAGTTGTCATCTTTTGCAACATCACTGATCTCCAGACTGAAATCCGCTGCTTCAGGGGAATGGGTCAGTGCGCCCACGGAGATTAAATCAACCCCCGTGGCTGCAATCTCCTTCACGGTATCCAAAGTGATGCCGCCTGACGCTTCCACCAGGGCGCAGCCGTTGATAAGGCTGACCGCCTGTTTCATTTCAGAGGGCGTCATGTTGTCCAACAAAATGGTGTCGGCGCCGGCCCCACAGGCTTCTTTGACGCCGTCAAGATCTTCCACTTCCACTTCTACCCCGAGGGTGTGAGCCGCTCCCTTTCGGGCCAGGAGAACGGCTTTCGAAATGGATCCGGCCGCCGCGATATGATTGTCTTTAATCAGGATGCCGTCAAAGAGCCCGAATCGGTGGTTGTATCCGCCGCCCATTCGGACGGCGTATTTGTCGCACCACCTGAGACCCGGCGCGGTTTTCCTGGTGTCAAGGATTTTAGCGCCGGTTCCTTTGATTTTTTCCACATATCGGCGGGTGAGCGTTGCGATGCCGCTCATGCGTTGCAGAAAATTAAGGGCGGTTCTTTCTCCGATCAAAATGGCGGCCAGGCGGCCCCTGACGCTGCACACAGTGGACCCCCGTGGGGCCAAATCCCCTTCTTTGTACTGTTCCAAAAATGTCAGTGTCGGATCGACTTCCAGAAATGTTCGTTTGAACAGTATCATGCCGGCCAGGATAATATCAGAACGGGCAATCAGGATGGCTTCGCCCATGGCATCGGGGGCCACGATGGCATTTGTGGTGGCATCTCCGGGTCCCATGTCTTCCTCGAGGGCGCGCCTGATCACAGCGTCCATTGGCGAAATCGGTCTGTTATTCATCGATGTTCTCCAAAACGGCCAGGTTATGCGCAAGTTTATCGCGCTTGGCGGTTAGGGTTTCCGCTTTGGCCCTGACGTCCGCCACGATATCTTCCGGGGCCTTATCCAGGAACCCGGGATTTGAAAGTTTCTTCTCCGAGGCTTTCAGGTCTTTTTCAATTTTGAGGATGGATTTGCGAATGCGCTTTTTCTCTTCTCCAAAATCCAGAAGGCCTTTTAAAATCACATGAATGGATGTGTCTCCGAATACGGCCGTGGCAGAGGCTACGGGTTTTTTAAGGCCTGAGCCGATGGTCAAATCTTCTACTTTGGCCAGGGTTTTGACTTGTTCTGAGTTTTTTTGGATACAGGTGGTTTCTTTGGTATTGCCCGTATCAATGACCACTCTGACATTTTTTGAAGGGGGAAGGTTCATTTCCCCCCGTATGTTCCGGATGCCCGCGATAATTCCCATGAGGAGCGTCATATCCGTCAGTGCTTTTTCATCCTTTGGAAAGCCTGATGAATCCGGAAATGCGGCGCTCATGATGCTGCCTTCGGTCCCGGGAAGTCGCTGCCATATTTCTTCCGTCACAAAGGGCATGAAGGGGTGCAGCAATTTCAATGAGGCCCCCAAGGCTGCCAGAACTGTATGTTGCGCCGCATCTTTGAGTTCCTGATCATCTCCGTAAAACGCCTGCTTGGCCATTTCAAGGTACCAGTCGCAGAATTCGTGCCATACAAACTGGTAGCAGAGGCCGGCTGCTTCATTGAACTGGTAGTCGTTAATGGCGCCGGCCACTTGATCGCTGACTTCCCCGATACGGGTCAGAATCCAGCGATCCGCAAGGGTAGCGGGTGGTCTTTGGGCGGGCGCTGTGGCGGTATCATCCAGGTTCATGAACACGAAACGGGCCGCATTCCACAGTTTGTTGACAAAGTGGCGATACCCCAGAATTCTTTCCTCTGAAAGTTTGATGTCCCGTCCCTGGGCTGCCAGTGCCGCCAGGGTGAATCGAAAGGCGTCCGTCCCGTGCTCGTCCATGACCACCAGGGGATCGATGACGTTCCCCTTGCTTTTGCTCATTTTTTTGCCTTCCGCATCCCGAACCAGCGCATGGATATACACATCCTTGAAGGGGATATCTCCCATGAAATGGATGCCCATCATCATCATCCTGGCCACCCAGAAAAAGAGGATGTCGAATCCGGTGACGAGGGCCGCCGTCGGGTAAAATGTTGCCAATTCAGGGGTTTTATCCGGCCATCCCAGGGTGGAAAAGGGCCACAGGGCCGAGCTGAACCAGGTGTCCAGCACGTCGGTTTCCTGACGGATGTTTTCGCTGTCGCAGTGGGCGCATTTCGAGGGTGTTGTTTTGGCCACCGTGATTTCACCACATGCGTCGCAATACCACGCGGGGATTCGGTGTCCCCACCAGATTTGTCTGGAAATGCACCAGTCCCTGATGTTGTCCATCCAGTCAAAATAGACGGCTTCCCAGTTATTGGGGTAAATTCTTGTTTTTCCATCCCTTACCGCATCACCGGCCTTTTTGGCCAGGGGCGCCGTTTTCACAAACCACTGTTTGCTCAAGATGGGTTCGATCATGGTTTTACATCTGTAGCAGTGTCCTACGGCATTCTGGTAAGGTTCCACCTTTTCCAGAAGCCCCGCCGTTTCCAGGTCTTTTAAGATCTGTTCTCGGCACGCAAACCGGTCAAGCCCTTGGTAGGGACCTGCCAGTTCGTTCATAATGCCGTCATCATCAATCACCTTGATTCGTTCCAGGTTATGCTGGTTTCCGATTTCAAAGTCGTTGGGATCGTGGGCCGGCGTGATTTTCAAGGCTCCGGTGCCGAATGCCATGTCCACATAACGGTCAAAGATAATGGGGATCGGCTTGTTCAGGACCGGGAGGAGGACGTTGGCGCCTTTTAAATGGGCGTACCGTTCGTCCTTGGGATTGACGGCCACGGCCGTATCCCCCAGCAGGGTTTCCGGTCTGGTGGTGGCAACGATCAGGTGGCCTGTTCCATCTTCAAGACGGTATCTGATGTGATAAAGATAGCTCTCCTGGTCATGATGCTCCACCTCCAGGTCCGCCAGGGCCGTGTGGCACCTCGGGCACCAGTTGATGATGTAATCTCCCCGGTAAATGAGGCCCTCCTCATAGAGGCGCACAAAAACCTCCTTAACGGCCCTGGAAAGTCCTTCATCCATGGTGAACCGTTCCCGACTCCAGTCGCAGGAGCATCCCAGTCTCCTGAGCTGATTGATGATCAATCCGCCGTATTTTTTGCGCCATTCCCATACCCGTTCAATGAACTGTTCCCTGCCTACCGCATGCCGGTCCGTCCCCTGGGCCGCCAGGTCTCGCTCCACCACGTTCTGGGTGGCGATGCCGGCATGATCCGTACCCGGTTGCCAGAGGACGTTGCAGCCCGCCATTTTTTTGTAACGGCATAAAATATCCTGAAGGGTATTGTTTAAGGCATGCCCCATGTGAAGGGTCCCGGTTACGTTGGGGGGGGGAATCACAATGCAGTATGGGGATTTTTCAGATGCGGCCGTTGGTTTAAAGAGGTCGTTTTCCTCCCAGTACTGGTACCATTTTGCTTCAACTTCTTTGGGTTCGTAACTTTTGGCGATGGGTTCTTTTTCCATCAATTATCAGGCTCCTCGTAAAACAGGAAGGGGGTTGTAACGGTTTTACAACCCCCTTGAATCTGCTATGGTCAAAAAAAAATATCAAGTTGTTATTTCCCGGAGGATTCGATGCTTTGTTTCAGGCTCGCGATGGCTTCCCGGATGACTTTTTCGGCAGCCTCCGAAACGGTTTCGCGGATGGCTTTATTAACGGTCTCCTGAATGATTCCGGTGAGAAGTTCCTTCATTTTTTCTTCGGAAATGCCGGGAATGTCATGGTTGACGGCGCTATCTGTAGGTTTTTCATCCTTTGCCTCTTTTCCTTCCAGACAGGTCAGAACATCATGAGGTTTTTCATCTTCGTCTATTTCTATAAAACCGGCCAGAATGTCTTCAGCCCTTTCAGCGCCGGTCTCTTCTTCAATGCCGGCCGGAAGGTCTTCATGTCTTTCAGTTTCAGTTTCTTCTTTCTCGATACCGGCCAGGACGTGGTCCAGGTCTTCGGGGAGCGGTTCCGAAAAAGGTTTGGCATCATCTTCTTCAAATTCCGGTGCGGTCTCAAATTCAAAATCTGAAGATTCCAGTGCTGAGAAGGCGTCTTCCGAGTCCATTTCGGGAAAGTCGTCCACTTCTTCTACAGGCAGTGATTGAACGGTCGTTTCAGCGGGTGTTGCATTTTCCGTGGTTTTGACTGGGAAGTCGTCCGGTTCCTCCGAATCCAAAAACATAGGTGCATCAGAGGGTTCCGTTGTTGTTTCTCCTTCCTGTATCACATCGGTCAGCTCTATGATATCGCCCATGGAGGGTGTATCCGGTGCGACATCTCGATTCGCACGTACCGGCACGACTTTTTCAATATCATTGAATAAATCTTGATTTGCGTTCATTTGGGTTCCCCAATTACGGGTTTTAAGGGAGCAGTCTTTGTCAAATCAGTAACATGGCGCATTTCTATTGTCAAGGGATTCGAAGGGCTATTTTTTTGGAAAATGCCCGTTAGCGGGAGTGGCGGGGATGCGGATTTATCTTTAAAATTTTTACCATGCATGTAAAGATGCCGCCTTTATATGCAATTGTTAGCCAACAGCCAAAGGCGAATCGCTGAATAAGGAGATAAAATGGAAAACAAAAGAAAACCTATTGCGCCGGCCTGTGCGCTCTGTGACGTGGATACCTCCGAGAGGATTTGTATGACAAAGGAAGGGAAGGGCGGCAAGGGGTGTCCGACCTTGCGGGACCGTCAGGCGCTTGATGAGGCAAACCGGGAATATGAGATCCCCGAGGTTGGGGAGTTTGCCCGAAACGCTTCGCTGCAAGAGGCCGAATGCTATGCCAACCGTGATCAAAAGCCCTATGTCATGCAGCCCACCAAGACCCGAATTGTGGAGATCTGTGAGTTTGCCGGGAAAATGGGGTACCAGCGGTTGGGGCTTGCCTTTTGCGTGGGGCTGGTGAAAGAGGCGCGGCTGGTAACGGAAATTTTCGAAAGCCATGGGCTTGAAGTGATTTCCGTACTCTGCAAGGCGGGCCGTACCTCCAAGGACATTCTTGGTCTGAAAGAATCGGAAAAGATTTTTCAGGGTACGGACGAGGCCATGTGCAACCCCATCTATCAGGCTACGGTGTTGAACCATGAAGGATCTCAATTGAATGTTCTCTTGGGCTTGTGCGTGGGCCATGATTCGCTCTTTTTTAAATACGCAAAAGCGCCGACCACTGTGCTGGCGGTCAAGGACCGGGTGACGGGGCATAACCCCCTGGCGGCGGTGTATCTTTCGGAGTCTTATTACCGAAAGGTCAGATATCCGGAGATTGTTTCTCCCAATTAATATTTTTTTCATAAGGAAAAACAGCGAATGACGACATTAAAAGAACAAATCAAGGGCGACCCCGTTCATGAGCGGCGGTTGGAGTTGCGGACCTATCCGCTGGAGAACGGGCGGTTGATTGTTGAGGGATGGCTGCGGGATGAGCGACTGGTTGAAGGGTATCACTGGAACGGCGTTTCCAGGGGACCCGGGGTGGTGCATTGGATGTGCATCCGGTTTCTGGTGGGGGACTGGCCTTTGACTATCCTGGATGCGGAAGCCGAAATGCCTGATGTGCCCCACGAACTCTGTTCCACGACCCTTGAAGGGGTCAAACGGGCCGTGGGCCTTAAAATCGTTGGGGGATACAGCGAACAGGTGCGAAAACTTTTTGGCGGGGTTCGCGGGTGCAACCACATGACCCATCTGATGATGGTTATGGGAACGGCGTCGCTTCATGGCTACTGGACGGAGCATTCCCGGGAGCGCCGGCCGCTTCCCCGTTCTCTGGAGGAATTCGAGGCCCTGCCCCAACTGGTGAACAGCTGTGCTCTGTGGGGGGAGGACGGTCCCATTATGAAAGAGCTTAAGGCCGCCATTGCGGCATCCGGGGACGGGAAATGAAAGTTACGAACTCAGGAGTATCCATGATAAACTTCGCCAACATTTCAAAATACGCTCTTCCGCCGATGATCCATGTATCGTTGTGCCCCGCCCCCTTGATGGGGTAAAAATTTTTGGGTCCCTTTGCCTCCTTGAAAAGTCGTTTACCCATTTTGAAGGGGACGATTTTGTCCATGTCGCCGTGAATGACCAGTTTGGGTGCGGTGATGTGCTGGATTTTCTTCAGGTTGTTGTAATGGGCCGGCAGAAAGGGAGATAAAAGCGCAAAAAGCGGCATGGTTTTGGCCATATCCCGGGTTGAGGTAAAGGCACTTTCCAGAATCAGACATCTCGCCTTTCTTTTCGTGGCAATTTCCGTTGCCACCGCGGCCCCCAGGGATCGGCCGAACAGAACAATGCGATCCGACGGGATCCCTAGATGATTTCGAAGACAGTCATAGGCTGCCAATCCGTCCAGATATACCCCTTTCCTGGAAGGTCGGCCCTGGCTTTTCCCAAATCCCCGGTAGTCGTAAATAAACACTTGAAAGCCGTATTCCAATAGTTTCCGGATGTTATCAAGACGGTGGCTGATATTGCCGGCATTGCCATGGCAGAAAAGGATCACCGGGGGTTTTCCGGGCAGCGGGAAAAACCATCCATGGAGTTTTGTTCCGTCCTCCGCTTCAAAGGCCACGGAATCATAGGAGAGACCCAGTTGATCCGGAAGCATGTCAAGATGGGTTTCCGGATGAAACACAAAAAAGTTTTCAATTTGAGAATAAAAGCAGAAAAACATGACGATGCCCGCCAGGAGAATCAGGATGATTGACTTTTTGCGAGAAGAAGCATTCATGTCTTCCTTTTTAGCACATTTCTTTCCGTAAGTTCCGTACTATTTGGAAGGAGAGGGGGAGAAAAGTGAGATTGATTCCTATCCCTGCGTTTCCAATCCACCCACGAAATCTGCTCTTTTAACAAAACATCACGCGAATCCGCGATGAGCCGTTTTTTTCTTGACACAACAGAAAACGCAAAATAGCATTCTTTTACTAATTAAGTATTATCTAAAGAAAAGCCTGACGGATCCTAGACGCCAGCCTGCCTGATGCCCGCCTCCGCCGAGACTTACAGATGGTTTTGTCGTGTTATGCGACAGATCTGAGGCGTCGCGGAGACCCACGAATCCACGACCAACAAAATGAGCCTCGATCGTCGTTTGGCCGGAATTGCATATAACAGATGATGAATTTGTGGACCGCTCATTCTGCTGAGGAGGAAAGGACATGCATAGGGATCGAATCTACAGTTTCTTGACCGTTGTGGTTTTTTCGTTGTTGCTGGGTATGTGGACCGGGGGGACCGCATGGGCCTTGTCGCCCCGTGAGGTGGTTTTCATCGACCCGGCGGTGCGGGATGCGCAAACCATACAGGCCCAACTTCCGGATCATGTGGAGACGGTGCTTCTGGCGCCCGGCGGGGATGCGCTGGCCCAGATTGCATC
The DNA here is from genome assembly GCA_963662465.1 of Desulfatiglandales bacterium. Lineage (GTDB taxonomy): Bacteria > Desulfobacterota > DSM-4660 > Desulfatiglandales > Desulfatiglandaceae > NaphS2. The sequence continues at coordinate 3,134,898 of OY759599.1, read as the reverse complement.
GGCCCTCTCCGGAAAGCGGAACCTTTCGGCCATCCACATCATCTCCCACGGTGGCCCGGGCAGTCTGACCCTGAACCGGGAGCGGGTGACCCCGCATGTGTTGCAGGCCCGCACGGCTGAACCGGCCTCGTGGGGCCGGTCCCTGAAACCGGGTGGGGACATCCTTCTCTATGCCTGCAGCGCCGGCGCCGGCCCCTCGGGTAATGCCCTGATCACCGCCCTCAGCCGCCTGACCGGGGCGGACGTGGCGGCCTCCAAAAACCTCACCGGAAACGGGGGCGACTGGAACCTGGAGGTGGCGCGGGGCGCCATCGAGACCCGTCCCCTTGAAATCAAGGGGTATGCGTATGATTTGATCGAGAGACAGGTGACTAGCAACGCCGATTCGGGCGCGGGAACCCTGCGTCAGGCCATTACTGATGCAAACGATTTAGACACCATTACCTTTGCGCTGGGCGAGGGTGATGAGACCATCATTCTCACATCAGGAGAACTACTCACCACTGGCCGACACCTCACCATCGACGGCGCCAACACGGCCGGGAGCGGGACCCCGGTGACGGTGCAGGTAACAGATCCGGGCGAGAGCGCGTGGCGGGTCTTCCACATCAACGCCGGTGTTGGGACAGTCGACATCTCCAACATGACCGTAAAGGGCGGTAATGTTGAGCGTGGCGGCGGCATTTGTCTGGAGAGCGGCGTCCTGAATATGGATACGGTCACGGTATCCGGGTCGAAGGGTACGCTTGGCGGGGGGATATCTTCCAACTGCGGCACCCTGACTCTGATGAACTGCACCATCAGTGGCAACGAGGCGGGTGGTAACGGCGGGGGGATAAGTTTTTTCTCCAACACCCTGACCCTGACGAACTGTACCATCAGCGGCAACGAGGCGGGTGGTGACGGCGGGGGGATATATTCTTCCATCAGCGCCCTGACCCTGACGAACTGTACCATCAGCGGCAACGAGGCGGGTGGTGACGGCGGGGGGATATATTCCGACTACTTCGATTGCTACCTTCTGAACAGCATGGTTGTCAATAATACGGCCAATTCAGGCGGGGACCTATATCTTTCCGAAATAGCGAGCGCCACCGCCTATTACACCTGGTATGCCGAAACAAGCGGGAGCGGGACGATTTCAGGGCGTAACGAGGCGCCCAACCAAACCGGCACGTACACGGCCGGCGACCTGGGTTCCCTGGCGGACAACGGCGGCCCCACCCAAACCATGGCGGTACAGGATTCATCCTGTCCGGCGGTATCCGGCGGAGCTTACGTCTATTACAATGAAACAGACGGCTACTATTTCTATGACAAGAATGAACCGCCGACGGCCCACAAGCTGTCCGACTGGAGTACGCCCTCGAATGCACAGCCGTCCGACAAAATCACCACGGACCAGCGCGGAGCAGCCCGGCAGGAAATGCTCACCATCGGGGCCTATGCTTTTTCCTGCTTCACGGAGGTAACCCATACTGATGACTACGGCCCGGGGAGCCTGCGCGATGCGATTTCCGGCGCGGCCGATGGTGGTACGATCACGTTTAACCTGCCCCAGGGAGACGAGACCATCGTCATCGACTCAGAACTAAGTATTGACAAAAGTCTCACCATTAACGGCGCCAACATGGCCGGAAGCGGAACCCCGGTGACGGTTCAGGTGACCGATCCGGGCCAGAGCGCGTGGCGGGTGTTCAATATCGACGCGGACGGCAAGACCATCAGCCTCTCCAATATGACCGTAAAGGGCGGTAATGTTGGTGTTGGTAATGGCGGCGGTATTTTACTGGAGAGCGGCGCCCTGAATATGGATACGGTCAGCGTGTCCGGCGCGAAGGCTACTTCGGGCGGGGGGATAAATTCTTCCTCCGGCACCCTGACCCTGACGAACTGCACCATCAGCGGCAACCAATCAGGGTTTAATGGTGGGGGCGGGGGGATAAATTCTTCCTCCGGCACCCTGACCCTGACGAACTGCACCATCAGCGGCAACAAGGCACAGACCGGTTTTGGCGGGGGGGTATCTATCAGGGAGGGCGCCTTGACCCTGACGAACGCCACTATCAGCGGCAACGAGGCGGGTCGTGACGGCGGGGGGATATATTCCTACTCCGCCGCCTGCTACCTCCTGAACAGCATGGTTGTCAATAATACGGCCAATTCAGGTGGGGACCTATATCTTGCGGGCAGCGCGAGCGCCACCGCCTATTACGCCTGGTATGCACAAGCAAACAAAGAGATTTCAGGCAATGACTTGGCGCCCAACCAAACCGGGGCCTATACGGCCGGCGACCTGGGGCCCCTGGCGGATTACGGTGGCCCGACCCTGACCCTGGCGGTACTCGAATCATCCTGCCCGGCCGTATCCGGCGGGGCCTATGTTTACCATAATGAAACGGACGGCTACTATTTCTACGATACTGAGAACGTCGCCCGCAAGCTCTCCGACTGGAGCACGCCCTCGAATCCAAAAGACGCCGACAAAATCACCACGGATCAGCGGGGAACATTCCGGGAAGACGGCGTCACCATCGGCGCATGCGCGTACTTTTCCTCTACGGTGTTGACCCACCATAACGACGGCCCGGGGAGCCTGCGCGATGCGATTGACAAGGCAGGCGACGGCGATACCATCACCTTTAACCTGCCGGAAGGACAAGAGACCATCACCAGCGAATCAGAACTCAGCATCAGCGGGAAAAGCCTCACCATCGACGGGGCCAACACCGCCGGGAGCGGGACGTCGATTACTGTGCAGGTGACTGAGCCCGGCGTGAGCGGGTGGCGGGTGTTCGATATCGACGCGGCCGGCGAGACCATCAACATCTCCAACATGACCGTCACGGGCGGAGATCTTACGGGTATAATAAGGGAGGATGGCGCCGGCATTCGGCTGCAAAATGGTACCCTGAATATGGATACGGTCACGGTGTCCGGGTCTAAGAGTATGCGGGGCGGGGGGATATTTTCCAACGGCGTCTTGACCCTGACGAACTGCACCGTCAGCGGCAACGCGGCGGATATCCTGGGCGGGGGGATATGCTGTTACTCCGGCACCCTGACCCTGACGAACAGCACCATCAGCGGCAACGTGGCATCGACCATGACCAAGGCCTCTGGCGGGGGGATCTGTTCCAACGGCGCCTTGGCCCTGACGAATACCACCGTCAGCGGCAACGCGGCAGGGGAGGATGGCGGGGGAATCTATTCCGGCGGTGCCTCGACGACCCTGACCAACAGCACCATCAGCGGCAATACCACCGAAGACGAGGGCGGGGGGATCTATTCCAACGACACCTTGACCCTGACGAACACCACCGTGAGCGGCAACGCGGCAAATTGGGGCGGGGGCATCTATTCAAGTGCCAATCGCCACCTCCTGAACAGCATCGTTGTCAATAATACGGGCGGGGACCTGTGTCTTACGCCCGTGTCGAGCAGTGCCGCCTATTACTGCTGGTTTCTTGATACAATCGGGACGATTTCAGGCGAGGAAACGGCGCCCAACCAAACCGCGGCCTACGCCGCCGGCGATCTGGGACCCCTAGCCGACAACGGCGGCCCCACCCAAACCCTGGCGGTGTTCAATCCGTCCTGTCCGGCCATATCCGGCGGGGCCTACGTCTATTACAACGAAACAGACGGCTACTATTTCTACGATAATGAGAACAATGCCCACAAGCTGTCCGACTGGAGTACGCCCTCGAATCCACAGCCGTCGGACAAAATCACCACGGACCAGCGGGGTCTGACCCGGGAAAACAGCACGCCCACCATCGGGGCCTACGAGCCTTCGGTATGGGAGGTGACCAGCAACCTTGATTTGGGCGCGGGAACCCTGCGTAACGCCATTGCGACAGCAAAAGAGGGTGATACTATTTTATTAAATATGCCTGGTGACACCATTAACATCGACTCAGAACTCCTAATTGATAAAGGCCTTCGTATTGACGGAACCAATCTGAACACCCATAATATGGTAACGGTACAGGTGACGGACCCGGGGGTGAGCAATTTTCGAGTGTTCCAAATCAGTGATGGGACGGTGGTTATCTCCAACATGACCGTTAAGGGTGGAAATCTTGGAAATGCATACCCAACCAAGAAGGGCGGTGCCATTCTGCTGGAAAGCGGGACCCTCCATATGGATACGGTCACGGTGTCCGGGTCGAAGGCCGGCGAGGGCGGGGGGATATTTTCCGACGGCGCCCTGACCCTGACGAACTGTACCATCAGCGGCAACGAGGCATTTTTTAATGGCGGGGGGATATTTTCCGACGGCGCCCTGACCCTGACGAATTGTACCATCAGCGGCAACGAGGCTGTTAATCATGGCGGGGGGATAGCTTTCTCTTCAGGCTCCGGGGCCGCTTGTTACCTTCTGAACAGCATCGTTGTCAATAATACGGCCAATTCAGGCGGGGACATATCTCTTTTGGGCAGCGCGACCGCCACCGCCTATTATGCCTGGTTTGCCGAAACAAGCGGGATGATTTCCGGCAACGCCTTGGCCCCCAACCAAACCGATGCGTACACGGCCGGCGACCTGGGGCCCCTGGCGGATTACGGCGGCCTGACCCTGACCATGGCGGTACTCAATCCGTCCTGTCCGGCGGTATCCGGCGGGGCCTACGTCTATTACAACGAAACAGACGGCTACTATTTCTACGACAATGAGAACAATGCCCACAAGCTGTCCGACTGGGGCACGCCCTCGAATGCACAGCCGTCCGACAAAATCACCACGGATCAGCGGGGGCTGACCCGGCAGGAAAGCAACCCCACCATCGGGGCCTGCGCGTTTCGTATCTTCACGGTTGCCTACAACGGAAACGGCAACACCGGAGGGTCCGCACCGGTGGATGAAAATCGTTATGAGGAGGGTGATGAAGTTACCGTATTGGCGCCCGGATCTTTGGTAAGGACCGGCTATTTATTCAACTGCTGGAACACGGCCGCGAACGGCGGCGGAGACGCCTACGGTCCGGGGGATACATTCAATATGCCGGGCGCCGGTGTGACATTGTACGCCCAGTGGACGGCCGGTCCCAGGCGGTATGTGTGCAGCGACGGCTGGTGCGGGGGCGAAACGCCTTGCCACCGGACCGTGAAAGAGGCGGTCGAGGCTGCCGCCAACGGCACCGTCATATTGATTGCATCATCAGAGACGACATACGACGGCAGTTTTACCCTCAATGCGGACAATATCCTGGTGCTTCAGGGCGGATGGGATGCCTCTTTCAAGAATCCCGATGCCGGCACAACGACCCTTCAGGGTGCGCCCAAGGCCCCCAAGGGCTCGTTAACGCTGCAGAATCTAAACATCGTGCCCTGAGGGTAAAGCAAAGCGCATAGCGCAGGGCGGGGAGATAATCCAACGAACTGATGGAAGCTTAAAGGTGATTCGGCATAAACCGATAATCCCATTGGCGACGTTGGGGTGGTCGCAAAAATGGTTTTGAAGAATCGCTAACAGCGTATTCATTAAGCCCTAACGCCCTGATTCGGAACCCCCTCTGATCTTACGGCAGCGCCGGATCAGGGTATTCGTGGAACTATCGTGATGGAGTCCGGGTTCCTCCCGGCTCGAAAGCTCCGGGGTGATGCGCTGGGCCAGGGCCTTGCCCAGTTCGACACCCCACTGATCGAAGGAGTTGATGCCCCAAATGATCCCCTGGGTAAAGACGCTGTGCTCGTAGAGGGCCACGAGTTTGCCCAGGATTTCCGGCGTGAGGCGCTCGGCTAAGAGAATGTTGGAAGGGCGGTTACCCTGAAAGACCCGATGGGGAACGAGCCAATCCGGTGTTCCCTCAGCCTTCACCTCTTCTGGTGTCTTGCCGAAAGCCAGCGCTTCCGCCTGCGCAAAGACGTTGGCCAGGAGTATGTCGTGATGCCGGCCCAGGGGGTTGAGCGGCTGGATGAAGGCAATGAAATCAGCGGGAATGAGTCGGGTTCCCTGATGCATCAACTGGTAGAAAGAATGCTGGCCGTTGGTTCCCGGTTCGCCCCAGTAGATGGGACCGGTCCGGTAAGGGGTTTGGGTGCCGTCCAGCCGGACGTGTTTGCCGTTGCTCTCCATGGTGAGTTGCTGCAGGTAGGCCGGAAATCGTTTTAGATACTGATCGTACGGCAGGACCGCCACGGTTTCGGCGCCGAAAAAGTTGTTGTACCAGACCGCCAAAAGGCCCATGAGGACCGGCAGGTTGTCCGCGAAGGGGGCTGTGCGAAAATGCTCGTCCATCTCATGGAACCCCTCCAGCATGGCACGGAAATGGTCCGGACCGATGGCCAGCATGGTGGAGAGGCCGATGGCCGAGTCCAGGGAGTAGCGGCCGCCGACCCAGTCCCAGAACTCGAACATATTGGCGGTATCGATGCCGAATTTGCCCACCCCTTCGGAGTTGCTGGAGACCGCGACAAAATGCCGGGCCACCGATTTTTCGTCGCCCGCGAGACCCGCCACCAACCAGTCGCGGGCCGTATGGGCGTTGGTCATGGTTTCCAGGGTGGTAAAGGTTTTGGAAGAGATGATGAAGAGGGTTTCCGACGGATCCAGATCCCGGACCGCCTCCGCGAAGTCGGTGGCATCCACATTGGAAACGAAACGGAAGGTCATGGCGCGCTCGCTGTAGTGCCTGAGGGCCTCGTAGGCCATCACCGGCCCCAGGTCGGAGCCCCCGATGCCGATGTTGATGACGTTTCGAATGGGTTTTCCCGTATGTCCCAGCCAGGCGCCGCTCCGGACGCGGGCGCAAAAGTCGGCCATTGTGTCCAGCACCTCATGGACCCGAGGCACCACGTTCTCGCCGTCCACGACGATAACGGCGCCCTTCGGGGCGCGAAGGGCCACATGTAAAACGGCCCGGTTTTCCGTAAGGTTGATTTTTTCTCCCCGGAACATGGCGTCAATCCGGGCTCGCAGGCCCGATTCCCCGGCCAGTTGCAGGAGCAACCGAATGGTTTCATCGGTGATGCGATTCTTGGCGTAATCCAGATAAAGGCCCGCGGCCTCGGCGGTCATCCGCTCGCCGCGACCGGGATCATCCGCAAAGAGTTTCCGGAGATGCACTTCCCGAATTTCCCGGTAGTGGGCTTCCAGGGCCTTCCAGGCCGGACGTTCCATGAGTGGGGCTGTTTCCGCTGTCATATTCCTGTTCCTTTCGTCGTTTTAATTTTCATAATGACCCTTGTAAGCCGCAATGCTAATAAGGTGTCAGCTGCTTTCTCTACGGGACTCGACTGATTCTCATACATCTTCAAGAAACTGTAAACACCCGGTGCCCCTGATTGCCGAAACAATAGATCACATATTGCGATACCTTTGCCTCTGAATATTCCTGTTGCAGTCCTTCCACGTACCCGGCAATCTGTCTCGTGTCTCCTTCCAGCAGTTCAAAATTTTCGATGGTGGTCTTGAGCTTCTTGAATTCCGTATTGGAAAAGTATTTGAATTCGATCACCATGCGGATTCCGGCAAAGCATTCGTTGTATTTGCCGACGAATTCCAGGTCGGTGCGGCCTTTGGGGTAGGAACGCTCGACATTCCATACGAACCACTTGGAAAGATAGCGGCTGCAAAGCTCGTAGAAGGTGGTGAGATAGAAGTTTTCATTGACCTGCTGGAAAACAGCCTCCGGAAGCTGGGACACGTATTCTCTCCAGTAGCCCGCAAACAGGGCGTGCAGATCCAGGTCGTTGACAAACCCCCGCATGATCTCCCTGTAGCGGGTGGACACGTCAATACGGTACAGCTCATTGAAGTATTCCACAAATATCCGGCGCATGTTCAGATTGGGAAGGGCAAGACTGAAGTCGTCCTTCCGGGTCAGCATGCCGAGATAGAAAAAGGAGATGGGGAAAAACCCCTTTTCAAAAAACTGGCTCATATTGAACTTGGAGATCAGGAAGGTCTTGTCAAATTCAATATCCCCGCGCAGGAGGATCTGATCTACAAATTCTTTGGTGTTTTCGGGATTGGAGCCGGTGATGCGCCGCACCCACAACAGATCGGTCTTGAGGTTCAAATCGGTCAGGTATTCAGGAAACACGCCGTATCGGGTGAAATAGTTCAGAAAATAGAGCAATATGGTGGAGTTGTACAGTGTTTCGCCATCCGGATCAACAAAATGATAACCGTTGTAGTTGCTTTTGATGACGGCGTCCGTTTCCGCCCTGGTGGCCGGATCGAACTGAAAATCCTCATAGATTTCATCCAGCAGCCGATCTACTTCGGTCTGGGTAAAGCCTAACATGTTCTCGAACTCCGGTTCCAGGGTGATGAAATTGGCGATATTGAAACCGGACGCCAGTTCATCGATGGTAATGGGGAGTACACCGGTGATGAACACATTGTGAATGGCCCCGGTCTTGCGGCCCTCTTTCAGAAGTTTGAAAAAGGTTTTCAAAAAGCCTTCATTCGCCATGAGCTGTTTGTACAGATGATCTTTGTGCCCGGTAATGAGCTGGTTGGCAAAGTTGTCGTATTCGTCGATGATGACGAAAAGGACGGGCAGCCCATTTTCTTTTATGTATTTCAATGTATTTTGCAGATTGCCTGTTCCACTTTCTTCCATGCTGACCGTTACATCGTTTTTAAACCATATCCTGTTGCGACCGATCAGGGATTGCAGTTCCAGGTTGACAGTGCGATTGAAACTCTTCTCCATAACCGCCATGTCCCCGGTTTCAACAACGGAAAAATCCAGATGCAGCACAAAAAAACCATTGTGCAGCGGCGTCGGGTTCCGGCCGATCCAGGTATGGCCGAACAGTTCGTCAAACCGGTCTTTATACAGAATGCTGTAATAACTCTCCAGCATGGTGCACAAAAGGGACTTACCGAAGCGTCTCGGGCGGAGAAATACCGGGTTCTTAACAGCCTCCAGTGTGGCGATGTAGGCGGTTTTGTCCACAAAATATCCGTGTTCGTGGACGATAGCCTGATAATTGGCCTCGGCGTATAGTATCCGTTTTTTCATTTCCGACATCTCTCAGAAAGGTTTTGGGAAATTATACCAGACGGCTTTCCCAAATGGCAAACGCTATGTGGCCGGGAGACATAACGTTGTTTCTTTTTTCTTCTTCCCCCGCCGACTCATGAAATAAAGGACCGGAACGGTCATGCGGGAGAAGAGGAGGGATGCGACTTCTCCGGCCATGAGGGAAATGGCCAGACCCTGGAAAATGGGGTCGAAGAGAATGACCGAGGCCCCCACCACAACGGCTGCCGCGGTCAGCATCATGGGCCTGAAACGGATGGCCCCGGCGTCTATGACGGCCTGATCCAAAGGCGCTCCCTGTTCCAGGCGAAGCTCGATGAAGTCCACCAGAATGATGGAGTTACGAACTACAATACCCGCGCCCGCGATGAACCCGATCATGGAGGTGGCCGTGAAAAAAGCCCCCATCAACCAGTGGGCGGGGAGGATGCCGATCAGTGAAAAGGGGATCACCACCATGATGACCAGGGGCGTTATAAAGGATTGAAACCACGCCACCACCAGTACGAAAATAAGCAGCAGCACCACCGCGAAGGCAAGCCCCAGATCCCGGAAAACCTCATAGGTAATGTGCCACTCTCCGTCCCATTTCATCGCGAAGCGCCGATCACTTTCGGGGAGGGCGGCGGTATGCTGGGTGATTTGATATCCCTCCGGAAGCGGGATCTCCTCGATTTTTTTGTACATCTCAAGGATCGCATAGATGGGGCTTTCCTTGGCGCCTGCCACATCGCCGGTCACGTATACCACCGGCATGAGATTTTTGTGGTAGATGCTGCGATCCGAAGGTGTGCGCTCTGCCTTGATGAGGGCCGACAGGGAGATGGTCCCGCCGTCGGGGGTTGCCACCTCCATGGCTTCCAGGCGATGGAGGCCGGCTCGGGAGGCCAGGTCCGGCCGCAGGAAGATGGGAATGTCTTCCTTTTCTTCGGGGTCATGGAGCAATCCGCTTTGGCTGCCGCTTAAGGCCGACTGAAGCACCCCGGCTACCTGGGCCACACTGACCCCGTGGAGCGCCGCCTTTTCCTGGTCCACCTTGACCCGGTATCGCGGTTGATCTTCTTCCATGTACCAGTCCACATCCACGACCCCGGGTGTATTCTCGAAGATCTTCATGACGGCGCCCGCGAGTTCCCGCTGCCGGTCGTAATCGGGACCATAGATTTCGGCCACCAGGGTGGAGAGTACGGGCGGTCCGGGTGGGACCTCGGCGATTTTGACCCTGGCGCCGTAACGGTCCGCAATGGCCTTGAGCGCGGGTCTTACCCGCTTTGCAATGGCATGGCTTTGATCCTTCCGAAATCCTTTGGATGCAAGGTTTACCTGGATATCCGCCATATTGGCGCCCTGGCGCAGGTAGTAATGCCGGACCAGACCGTTGAAGTTAAAGGGAGAGGCCGTCCCCACGTATATCTCGCAATCGGTGACTTCGTTTACGGTCCTCAAATAATCGGCCATTTCCATGGCGGCTGCGGCGGTCTGTTCCAGGGTGACGGACTCCGGCATGTCCAGAATGACCTGAAATTCGCTCTTGTTGTCAAAGGGAAGCATCTTTACCCGGACCAGTTCCAGGCCCACCATGGCGCAGGAAAGGAGCAGGAGGCTCACCACTCCCAACAGAAAGAGCCATCGCCAAAAAGGGTTATGGAGCAAGGGGTTCATCACCTGCCGGTAGAGCCGGGTGGACCAGTCATCCTTGTGGGGTTGCCCGGTTTTCTCTTTCGTTTGGGTCTCGTGATGGATGAGGCGGACCGCTGCCCATGGCGTTACCACAAAGGCGACCAGGAGGGAAAAGACCATGGCCGCGGAGGCGCCCACCGGTATGGGGCGCATATAGGGTCCCATGAGGCCCCCCACAAAGGCCATGGGCAGAATGGCCGCGATGACCGTGAGGGTGGCCAGGATGGTGGGGTTTCCCACCTCGTCCACGGCTTCAATGGCCACCGTGAACCTGGGACGGTCCCGGTTTTCTTCCAGATGGAAGTGGCGCACCACATTTTCCACGATCACAATGGCATCATCCACGAGAATGCCGATGGAAAAGATCAACGCAAAGAGGGTGATGCGGTTGAGGGTATACCCGTAGAAATAGAAGGTTGCCATGGTCAGCGCCAGGGTTACGGGGATGGCCAGGGCCACGACGCCTGATTCCCTCAGTCCCAGGGTGAACCAGATGAGCAGGGTCACGGAGACAATGGCGATCAGCATATGAAGGAGGAGTTCATCGGATTTTTCCTTGGCCGTCTCCCCGTAATGGCGCGTGATGGTGGTCCGGATGTTTTCCGGAATCACATTGCCTTTGAGTTCCGCTACTCGTTCAAGAACCTTATGGGCAACGCTCACGGCATTGGCGCCCTTGCGCTTGGCCACGGTGAGGGTTACGGCAGGCCTTACCCCTTCAGTGGCAAGATCCGCCGAAAGTCCCTTCTCGTGCCCCGCGGGCCCGGCGCCGAAGAAGACATACTGGTCGGGATCCTGGGGCGTATTGAGAACTTCAGCCACATCGCGCAGATACACGGGCCGGCCCCCATGGACACTCACCACCACGTTTTTTACGTCTTCAAGGGTCTTCAGAAATCCGCTGGTGTGGACAATGATCTGCCCCTCCCGGGAGGGAAACCGGCCGGCATCGGAGGCCTGATTGGCCGCGAAAATCATTTGGGAGATACGAGCCGGGTCCAGCCCATAGGCCGCCAGCCGGACGGGATCGATCCGGACTTCGATGCGTCGGCTGACCCCGCCGATCAGGGTGGTGAGGGAGGCGTCGGGTTCCTGTTTGATGCGATCTTCCACCTCGGCGGCCACCCGGCGAAGGGTTAAATGGTCGGCGTTTTTGCTCCAGAAGGTGAGGGCCAGGATGGGGACGTCGTCAATGTAGCGGGGTTTAATCAGGGGCGGGGTAACACAGCAGGGTATCCTGTCCGCATTGGCCATGAGTTTTGACTGGAGTCGGACAATGGATTTCTCTTCGTCTTCTCCCACGCGGAATCTGACGATGACCATTGCGCCCCCGGGGCTGGAGGTGGAGTAGACATATTCGACGCCGGGGATTTCCCAGAGGAGCTTTTCCATGGGTTTGGTCACCCGTTGTTCCACTTCTTTGGCGCCGGCCCCCGGCATCTGTGCAAAGATATCGATCATGGGGACAATGATCTGGGGTTCTTCTTCCCTGGGGAGTGCCACCACGGCCGCAACCCCGAGAAGGATGGAGGCGATGATGATCAGGGGGGTGAGCTTGGAGTCGATAAAAAATGTGGCGATTTTTCCAGCGGGACCCATAAAGCACCTATGAGGCGGTTTCAATTTGCGCGCCGTCAACCGTTTGCGGCGGAGGATTTACCATAAACCGGGCCCCTTCGTCGAGACCTGTAACGATTTCGACTTGATCGCCGAAAGTCCTCCCCGTTCGAATCAGGCGAAACCGCGCGATGTTCTCCTGATTGACAACATAAACGCCGGATAACTGCCCCTGGGAAACCACCGCGGAAGAGGGGATGAGCAGAAGGTGATCCTCACCTACCGGCACTGCCACCCTTGCGAAAAGCCCGGGTTTCAGGGAGGGGTGTTCCGGAAGTTTGACTTTTAGCAGGAAGGTGCGGCTTTTCACGTCCGCCTGAGGGACAATGGTTTCCACGGTTCCCTGGAGGGGCGCTTCTGAAATGGCTGGAATTTTTACCTGAACCTTTTGGTCCATATGAATGTTCCGGATATAAGATTCGGGGAGAATGACATCCACCTGCCCGCTGGGTAACGAATGGGCGCCGGTTTTTTCCAGGGACAGCAACGGGGCGCCGGGCGCCGCCATGTCTCCCTCCGCCACCATCTTGGCTGTAACCTTGCCATCGTAGGGGGAAAGGATCACGGTATCCTTTTGACTGACCCGTGCTCCATCCACCGCCGCCCGGGCCTGCTTGACGCGATATCGGGACGCTTCCAGCATGGCCTGGGCCTGAGAGACTCCCGCTCCGGACGAGTTGTAAGCGGCCTGTGCGCCTTCGAACGATTCCCGGGTGGTGGCTTCCCCTTCCAGGAGCTTGCGCGAACGTTCATAGGCGGCGCCTGCCCGGGTGGCATGGGCTTTGGCCGCCTCCAGAGCTGCCAGGGCGGCGGTCTCTGCCTTGCGGGCTTCCAACAGGCCTGCTTCGGCCTGCCGCAGTTGGGTGGTTATCCAGCGGGAATCCAGGACCACCAGCTCTTCTCCCGCCTTGACAAGATTCCCTTCCTTGACCCGGATATGAAGAATGGTTCCCATCACCTTACTGCTCAGGGTGCTGGCGGTTCCGGCTTGAACCGTTCCGACGGCCTCATAGATCAACGGTTGTTGTGAAACACCGGCTTTGGCGACAACCGCTTTGATTGTGGGGCCGGGGGCGGAAGCTCTTTCCCCCGGCTCGATTTTTTCGCCACATGCGAAAAGTCCCGCAAGGGTAAAAAAGAAGAGGAAAATTCCCGTCGGTAACCGCTTCATCCATAACCTCCCCCGTACCGTTGCGCCGGACGGTGTTGATTTTCAATAGGCCTTTTATTCCTGTATCCCCATTTAACTCATGTAGCATACCATATCGGGAGATATTTTCAACACTTCTGAAACGCATTTAGAATTGTGTCTATTTGGGAGAAAAATTTCCCCGATTTTTGTTGACCCTCCCCAATATGGGGCAGTATACAAACGTAGGGGCGGAAATATTTCGCCCTGATTGGTTCAAAGGCCAAATCCGAGAAGGAGAACCATGGATCCCGCCCGACTGATACCCTATGCCGAATTGATCCCAGCCCCCTGGTGGTTTCTCGAATGCTTGGGGGTTCTTACGCTTCTGTCCCATTTTCTCTTTGTAAACGTCGCCCTGGGGGGTGCCCTGATTGTCTTGTTTTCACGGGTGAGAGCGCCTTTTTCCGGACCGGAGCCGATGTTTTCGGGCCTTTTCCGCAAGAAACTCCCCACCACCCTGGCCCTTGCCATTAACCTGGGGGTGGCGCCATTGCTCTTTTTTCAGGTTCTCTACGGGCACTTTTTCTATACCGGTTCCATTCTGATGGCCGTTTTCTGGATTCTGGTAATCCCGGTTCTCATTCTGGGGTATTATGGCGCTTACGTCCATGCCGGCGGGGGCAGGGAGCGCATCCGTACCGTTGCGCTCACCATTACCGCCGCGGCGCTGCTCTACATCGCATTCGCCTTTGAAAACAATATCAGCTTCATGCTGCGGCCAGGGAGCTGGGGGGTCTATTTTGAGAGCGCCGGGGGCAGGCATCTGGCCTTGGGGGACCCTGCCCTCTGGCCCCGTTACCTGCACTTTATAACGGCCTCGGTGGCGGTAGCGGGCCTCTTTGGCGCCCTGGTCCACGGCATTCGCCGATCCGGAGGGGAAAAGACGGCATCTTCCTTGATGGGGGATCATGGTTTGAAGATCTTCGCCTACGCCACAACGGTACAGGTTTTTATTGGATTCTGGTTTCTCATGGCGCTCCCGGAAGGGGTGCTGAAGCTTTTCATGGGAGGCAACCCCCTGTATGCCGCCGTGCTGCTCCTGGGGGTCGCACTCGCCCTCGGGTCAATTTTGAGCGCTTTTAACGGGAAACTCCGGTTGACCCTCGGGTTGTTGCTTTCCACCGTGGTGGTGATGGTTTTGATGAGAACCCTTTTGCGCTACGCTTATCTGGAGCGGGTCTTCCGGGTGGAGGACCTGGCCGTCTCCCCGCAGGCATCGGCTCTGACCGTTTTCCTGCTGATTTTCGCCATGGGCCTGTTTGTCATTTGGCGAATGCTGAGATGGGGGATAGGCAATAGCCTATAGCTTTTACCCCCGGGAAAAACTCTCTCTGAAGGAAAGGATGCCACATGAACTACCCCATCTGGGAAACCCTTCGAATCGGCGGCCCCACCCTGATCGCCCTGATCGCCGTCCTTCACGTCTTTGTGGCGCACATGGCCGTAGGGGGAGGGCTCTTTCTGTGGCTGACCGATATCAAGGGATACCGAGAAGAAAATCCCGCCATTCACGGCTATCTGAAAAAATATCTTCGATTTTTCCTCCTGCTCACCATGGTCTTCGGCGCCGTCACGGGCGTGGGGATCTGGTTCATTATCGCCCTGGTGAGCCCCGCGGCCACGGCCATTCTGATTCACAACTTTGTCTTCGGGTGGGCCACCGAGTGGGTTTTCTTTCTGGGGGAAATCGCGGCTCTTTTGCTCTACTATTATCATTTTGACACCCTGAGCCGCAAATTCCGTCTGCGGATCAGCTTTTTCTATTTCCTCTTTGCATGGCTGAGTCTGTTTGCGATCACCGGGATCATCGATTTCATGCTCACACCCGGGGCCTGGCTTCAAACCCGGGATTTCTGGGATGGTTTCTTCAATCCCACCTTCTGGCCGTCTCTCTTTTTCAGGTCCTTCATGGCCTTCACCCTGGCGGGGCTTTTCGGCTGTCTGACCACCGTTTTCCTCGAGGATCGGCATCTGCGCCAAACCTTGCTTCGCTACTGCACCAAGTGGTTGCTTCTCCCCCTTGTGGGCCTCGTCCCCGCGGCCCTGTGGTATATGCGGGACCTGCCCCTCGGCACCCGGGCTGCGGTTGCCATGAACCGGGCCATGCCCGCATTTCTGGATACCCTTCTGGTCATGACCCTGGTGATATTTCTGTTGGGCATTGTGCTGAGCGTTATGAAAGCAAGGTCCTTGCAGAAGGCCGCCGCTTTTCTTCTGGTTCCCGTGGGGATCTTCTGGATCGGGAGTTTTGAGTACAGTCGGGAAAATGCCCGAAGGCCTTTTTTGATCGTGGACTACCTCTATTCCAATTCCATTCCCGTGTCCGAGGTGGAAAAACTCGATCGGGAGGGTCTTCTGACCCATGCCCGGTGGGCGGCCGTTCGTAAGATTTCTCCGGAAAACAGGTTATTGGCGGGGCATGAAATTTTTCGTCTGGAGTGTTTGAGTTGCCACACCGTTCGGGGCATCCGAAACGACATCGTCCCCCTGGTGGAAAACTATACCTACCGGGGCCTCATTGCCCAGATTACCGGTCAGGGGAAACTGCTCCCTTACATGCCTCCCTTTGTGGGGACAAAAGCGGAAAAAGAGGCCCTGGCAGCCTACATTACCACGGATATTTTGGGGCGGAAAGCGGAAGAAAAACCTTTTCAACCCGTGGGCTGGGAGCCCGGACACGACATGGTCCCCGTAAAGATCCCCCCCTTCGATCCCCAAAAGGACGAATATGTCCTCCTGGCGTGGAACGACCTGGGAATGCATTGCACCTCGGACTGCGACGAGGCCTTCTCCTTCCTGCCCCCGGCCAATACCCTGGAAGCGCAGCTGGTCAAACGCGGCGCTCCCCCGGAGATCCTGACCCGGGGCATCGAGATCACCTACCAGGTGGAAGCGGGGCATCGGAATCCCGCTTCTCAGGTTCCATTCTGGGCGTTCAGCAAATCCGTGTATGGGACTCGGCTTGAGAAGAACGTAGGGCTTGTCGGCATGGGCCTTGGCGGCGTTTTCAAGCTTTTGGAAGGCCGGAACGTCTTTCAGGCCAAGTGGATTCCCGTGGCGCCCTACCGGGATAACGGCAAGGCCTTTAATCCCTACCCCACCTTTACGGTACAGGCCCTCCGGAAAGATACCGGGGCAATTCTTCAGACCACCCGGGTGACGGCGCCTGTCTCCACGGAGGCTGATTGCTACCGGTGCCACGGCGGAGGACCCCGAAAGCTGGGGTCCGGCATTTCGGAAAAGACCGCGAAAAATATCCTGGCTATTCACGACCGCATTCAAGGCACGACGCTCTTAAAAGATGCCTCGGCCGGAAGGCCCAGGCTTTGTCAGAGTTGCCACGGGGACCCGGCCCTGGGGGCCAAAGGCGCCGACGGGGTACTCAATTTCTCGGCGGCCATGCATGGCTGGCACACCGGCTACATGTCCGGAATGGGGAATGAAGCCTGCATGTACTGCCATCCCATTTCCTACAGTGGGGTCACCAGGTGCCTGCGTGGGGTCCACGGGGGCGGGGAGAAGCGGACGGTCTGCAGCGATTGCCACGGAACCCTGGATGATATGGCGGCATCCCTGTTGAAGGGGGAAGCGGATAAACCCCGTGCCAAAGCCCTCATGGCGCCATTACCGCCGCAGTGCCTTGAAGCCGCGAAGCCCCGCGTGCCGTGGCTCCAGGAACCGGAGTGTCTGGCCTGCCACAAAAATTTTGAAAAACCGGCTTCCAACCCCTCGGCCGTCAACCACTGGAATGCCGCTCCGGGAGATCTTTTCCGCATGAAAAGCGACGAAGCGGACGCAATGCGTTGTATCTCCTGCCATGGATCGACCCATGCCATTTATCCGGCAAGAAACCCCTTTGACGTCTATCGCGATGCCATTCAGCCCATGCAGTATCAGAAAAACCCTTATGCCATCGGCGCTAACCGGTCCTGCTTTGTGTGTCATACCGAAGCGGTGGAAGAGTCCGTACACCATGCCAATATGTTTCGGGAGGTGAGGGTGAAGGGTTTTTAAGTTTTAGGTTTTAAGTTTTAAGTTTTAAGCAAAAAGAACGAAGCTATATCATCTAGTTTTAAATCTCTAACAAAAATTGGGAAACTATATTTAGAGGTTTTGGTTCAGGCACTAAATTCGGGTAGTATCCCGGTTACACAAGACCCAAACAAGACGCTCATGAAAAAACTTTGCATTATTATCGGCATAACCGTATTCGGGTGGATCGGCTGGTGGATCGGCGCCAAAATTGGCTTTATGACTGCATACATGGTGAGCATTCTCGGCAGCATGCTGGGCGTCTACGTAGGCTTGCGTATATACCGTGATTATCTATCGTGATGGGATGCTTGGTTTCTGATCCCCTTTTCCAAGGAAGGGAAGAGATTTGGACGATGTGAAAAATGAATTTAGTTCAATTGTGATCAATGAGGCGCAATTGCTTTTAGCGGAAAAGCGCACCTCTTTATCCGTGATGCGGACAGGCATAGCGATGTTGGCATTACCCATGTCGGTTACGAGTGTTCTGATCGCCACTTCAAAATATTATAATATCCTTCATGTATTAAATTTTCTGGTGCCATTGGGAATATTCAGTTTTGCTTTGATTGTTTTTGGCACTTATTTGATTGCCCGTGCCATCATCAGGATGCGGCGCTATGATCGTCTTATTCATAAAATTAAGTTAAAATACAGCATTATTGGTGAATTTTTAGATTAGTGACTTACAGAAACGTAGGGACGGATTTTTTCAAGTTTTTTTGAACCAACTCCTTTCACTTTGAGCAAATCATCTACAGTCTTATAGGGACGTCCGGCTATAATTCGGTCGGCAAACGTTGGACCGATTCCATTGATGCCCATCAGTTTTTCTTTGCCGGCAGTGTTGAGATCAATTACGCCATTTGAAAATAACTCTTTTTTTACCTGACTTTGTAAGTCCTTTAATTCCTGGTCCTCCCTTCGTTGTGTTGCGCGGAGATCCGCAATCTTTTCCGGATCACTTTCCGACCAAATGCCGATATGTTTCAACATGGCTGAAGTTTCCAGGTCGCGAAGTCTTGCCGTCATTTCATCTTTTCGTATGCCATAGGGCGTTTCCCTGCCGATGCCATAAGTACGGGCCATGCCGTTTTTAACCAGTAGAACCGCCAGGTCGTCTCCGCCGGATGTGATGATGAATCCGTATACACGGCCTTTGGCCGATCTTCCCAGAGCACTTGCAAAGGCGGTATGAACAGTGAAAGGTTTGGTTAAGGTACGTTCAACAAAGATCTTTGCTTCATTGCCGAAATGAAGTGTGCGTACGGCGTGGGATAATCCAAAATATCGTGTTTGCTCCCGTACCCTTCGTGCGTCACTCTTAGATCCGGTAGAAGTTTCAGGACAGTCGACAAAATAAAGCCTGACATGGAAAGATTTTCCATCGGATTCCAAATAGAAGCTGTCGCCGTCATTTGCCGGATTATCCACCAGTTTCGCATGGGAGAACCGCTGCAAGTCGGCGGCATGGGAGGGTAGAATGCCTCCGAATATGAGGGTTGCGGTCAGGAACAGAATTCCAGCAGATATTTTTTTACGCAATTTTTGCATTACAATTCCATATAAAGGGGTTTAAGCATGAGTGTCCTTCTTTGATGTTACATATTTCTGTTTGGGGCTCTTGGGCTTGTCGGGGATGGTGGGTTGCAAAAGGCCTGCGTCCAACAAGGGATCAAATATTTCCATTCTGAAATGTCTTCGATGACTTAAGCCCAAGTATTCCATTATCTCAGGGGTTGATTTTGGGGCTATAGCTGGAATCAGTTCGTATTATCCTTTCCAAAATGCTTCAACAAAACTGGAATGTCAAAGGAAAAGGGACGCAGAGCGTCCCCCTGTTTCTTCAAACTATTGGTAACACTCATTTTATCGGATGTGGTCCGAAAAAATCTGACTGTTCACAGTTGATCCCGGGATTGACTTTGTGCGGTTTTGTCGTTACGATAAATGAAAAATGACATCTCCCTTTGATTAAGGACAAAAGAATGGCGTTACAGGAAATGACCGAGTTGTTAGGTGGGGAAGAGGTGATTGGGAAGCGCCTTGAAGACAGGCTCGATGTTGTTGAGTTGAGCTATCAGGGGATTTCGAAAACCGCCGTGGCAAACCTTGCGAAACATTTGTCGCTCTCATGGAAGCAGATTGCCGCTCTGCTGCCGGTAACCGAGCGAACACTCCGAAGGTTTACGGCGAAGCAACATCTGAATCTGGCTGTTTCGGAGCAGGTTTTGAAAATAGCGGAACTCATTGCCAGGGGATCAGACGTCTTTGGCAGCAGAGAAAAATTTTTGTTGTGGCTGAATCAGCCTTGTGCGGGTCTTTCCTATCATACCCCGTTCAGCCTGCTTGGTT
Source organism: Desulfatiglandales bacterium (assembly GCA_963662465.1). GTDB lineage: Bacteria > Desulfobacterota > DSM-4660 > Desulfatiglandales > Desulfatiglandaceae > NaphS2. The sequence goes on along the minus strand of OY759599.1, from coordinate 3,115,020 downwards.
CGCGATTTGGGACTGAAATGATTTTTGATGAACTGGGCCGGATTGAGTATGGCGTATACTCATAAATGAAGTTATTTCGCATCGCTCAGAAGAAACACATGAAGGGTAAATCCAGAAGCTGGATCAAGAATGAACATTTGAGTGCGCGAAATTGTGCCATCAATTTGAACAACGGCGTCAGAGCGGATTGACGTGAAAACATTCCCGGAGGGGAAAAGTTGTATAGTCCGTAGGTCAGGTTGTCCCGCGTTCACATTTTTACCTCGAAATTTCGATTTCCACTTCAACCCCCATGAACGTTCAAAAGCCCACATGTCCACACGCGGGATTACCTGACATTAATTCGGCATAAACCGATAATCCCATTGGCGACGTTGGGGTGGTCGTAAGAATGTCAGGGAACGGCGCGTTGGGGTTTTTCGGTCGTTTGATGGATTTCAACCCATTTGGGATTCAACAGCGTCAGAGGAAAAAACGGGACGCGCCGCACCCTGACCTACCACGTGGGAAAAATAACCATGGGATCGTCGGGTTCCGAATACATACGATTCTTTATGACGAATGCACCGAGGTTTTTCTTGGTGGCGAAACATTTTTTCACGTTAATCCGCGTTGAGCCGAAATGTATTGGTGGCCAAGCGGGAACAGACCTGCTATTTTTATGTCAGCAGCTGATGATAATTGCCTTCGGCGTCACTATGATGGAGTTAAAACCATGCCAAGAATAATGCTCGTAGACGATGACTATACCATGAAGCTGGAACTTGAGGCCATGCTCACATCCATGGGTTACGATGTGGTCGGTCAGGCCGATTCGGGGGACCAGGCCATTGAAATGGCCCGAGACCTCAAACCGGATGTCATTCTCATGGATATCGTGATGCCGGGACATATGGACGGGATTTCAGCCGCGGAGAAGATTCGCTTGGAACTGGATGTGGCGATCGTATTTCTGACCGGATACGGAGACCCGGAGTACGTCGAAAGGGCAAGGCAGGTGGAACCCTTTGGGTATGTGATGAAACCCTTTACTGAAGAGGAAATACGGGCATCCGTGGAGATCGCCCTTTACAAAAATGAAACCGAAAAGAAACTGAAGGATTTCAACCGGGAATTAATCAAACTCAACCGGAAATTGAAAGCGGAAATGGCGGAGCGAAGTAAATGCAATCAGGAGGTCCGGGAAAGTGAAAAAAAATACCGAGGCCTGTTTGAGAATTCTCTCATAGGCATCTCCATTCTGGATGAAGAGCGAAATGTTCTGGAATGTAACGATGCTATGTTGGATATGCACGGTTACAAGCGAGAAGACCTTGATGCCATCGGAAACACAAGCGCATATTACGATCATCCGGAAGACAGGGAAAAGGTCACTGCTGCGCTTTTGAAAAACGGTTTCGTGAAGGAATTGGAAGTCAAGCTCAAGCGAAAAGATGGGACCCCTTTCGATGCCCTGCTCAGCATGCGAACCATCAAGATTGCAGGCCAATCCCTATGGCAGGTCATGATTCAGGATATCTCGGATCGCAAATGGGCTGAGCGCGAGCTTCAAAAGAGCCGTCGGGAATGGGAAGGGATCTTTCAGGCCATCGGGCACCCCACACTGATCCTTAATGCCGATCAACGCCTGGCCCATGCCAACAAGGCTACGGAAAAAGCGACGGGAAAGTCTGAAGCAGAACTCATCGGAAAGAGCTGCTACGAAATCTTCCACCATACCGATGAACCTCCGGAAGGATGTCCCTTTAAAAAAATGATCGCCTCCGGTCATCTGGAGACGGTTGAGATGGAGATTGAGGCTTTGGGAGGCGTTTTTCTGGTTTCCTGTACCCCCATGGTGGATGACAAAGGTCGCATTGAAAAGGTGATTCACATTGCCACGGACATTACGGAGCAAAAAGAGGCTGAGGCCGCGCTCAAGGCGAGCGAAGAGAAGTATCGTGATCTCGTGGAAAATATGAACGAGGCGATCTTTGCTTTGGATACCGCCGGCACAGTGACCTACATCAGCCCGGCTGTAGAGAACATAACAGGGTATTTGCCATCTGAAGCCATAGGGAAGAATATCATGGCATTCATTCATCCGGATGATCGTGCTGCGTTGGCGGAGAGGCTGAAGGAACGCATTCAATCAGATCACATTCAACCTCGCGAATATCGACTGATCCACAAGACCGGGGAAATCCGCTGGATTAGATCTTCGAGCCGGCCCATTGTTCAAAATGGGAAAACAGTTGGCGTGCGGGGCGTTTTCATTGATATTACCCAATCCAAGCGCCTGGAGGAGCAACTCAGGCAGGCCCATAAAATGGAGGCCATCGCTACACTGACAGGCGGCATCGCCCATGATTACAACAATCTGCTCGCCGTCATTATGGGGAACCTCTCCCTGGCCCGGGAGGAAGCGGAACCGCATTCGCTCATGGTGGAATTCCTGCGGCAGGCGGAACAGGCATCCTCTAAAGCAAAGGATCTGACCCATCAACTCATGATCCTCTCTCGGGGAGGATATCCCATGAAAGAAAGGGGTTCTATCGAGCGTCTGCTAAAGGCGATCCAGGGAGAGATGCCGGCCCATGAAAGCATCGAATATGGTTTTTTCATCCAGGATGATCTCTGGCCGGTGGAATATGATTCAAGACAGATGCATTTCGCCATAAAAAATGTCCTGATAAACGCCGTGGAGGCCATGCCCCGGGGCGGGAAGATTACGGTTCAGGCAGAAAACCAGGTTATTGAGGCGAAAGGCCAAGGGACAGCATCGCCTCTCAAGGAAGGGAAATATGTGAGGATCTCCATCAAAGATGAGGGGAAAGGGATTCCGGAAGAACACCTGGACCAAATCTTTGATCCCTATTTTTCCACAAAGGAAAGAGGGCCTCAGAAGGGAATGGGACTGGGTCTGACCACTGCCTACGCGGTTGTTCAAAAACATGGTGGCCGTATCATGATAAATTCAACAATCGGTGTGGGAACAACCGTAACCATCTACCTGCCTGCCTCGGAAGGCGGAGTGTGGCGTGCCGAGCGTGATGATGTTAAAGCCCAATCGCCAATCACCAATCACCAATCAACAATCCAAAGAATCCTTGTGATGGACGATGAGGAAAGCCTGCGAACCCTGACGCTGAAGATGTTGGAATGGCTGGGGTATGAAGCAGAGACCGTAAAGGACGGTGTGGAAGCCATTGAAACTTATAAGAAGCACATGGAGGGAGGGGCGCCCTTTGACGCCGTCATTCTGGATCTCACCATCAAGGGCGGCATGGGCGGTGATCAGGCCATCAAGGAACTGATCAAGATCGCGCCGGACGTAAAGGCTATTGTATGCAGCGGCTATTTCAATGACCCGGTGCTGGCCCATTGTGCGGAACACGGTTTTTGCGGCGCCATGGCCAAGCCTTATCAAATGAAAGATCTTGAGCGTGTTTTAAAAGAGGTTCTGGATTAGGGGGGAATGCGGAATTGAAGAATGACAGGTAATGAACCACCTGTTAAACCTGGGGGCGGATGAATGGAAAAAATTGAGCTTACGCTGTATATCGCAGGCGACACACCCAGGTCCAAAAAGGCCGTCCGGGATTTTATGGACCTTTGTAAAGACAAGTTCAAAGGTGCAGTGACCTTTGGCATCATCGATGTGTTGGAGCGGTCCGATCTGGCCCGGAAAGAAGGGATTATCCTCACCCCGACGCTGGTTAAAATGCACCCCGCGAGAGTTTTTCGATGAATTGGCGGATGCTCGAAAATGTGGGATAGACTTTGAGCTTTTGATGAAACCCATCGGACTCGATCAAATCCGAGCCATCACAGCGGCAATTCTGGAAGGGCATGCGATCATCGAGGGGGATATTGGTGTATAAATTGAAGCTTTATATTACGGGTTATACGCCCCGCAGACTGGTTTGTGAGCTGAACGACTGTTTGAATGCGGACTGTGAAGGATGTCAACAATCTTCTCTTGCAATTCTATTTGTTTCTACCCCTTGAAAAGAGACGCTGCTTGAAAAAGTTGTACCCAATCCTTAAGCATTGGCCATCTCTTTTTCGGTTTTTCTCAATCTACAGAAAATTTGCCGCCAGATGTTCGATCTCACCCCATGGAATCGACATCTTTGTCGAGCAAAGGTGAACTGTGTCGAAATATGGAGAGTTTTCACCGACGTTATTTCTGAGGATAACTGCTTAATATCATAACCGATATTGGCTTTTGGGATGTTTGGCATGCTTTTTGACAGTGAAACCTCATAACCCATGTTTTTCTCGAAGCTCGTTCCGGCAGATTGATCATGAACGGCTTAAGAGGAATCTTTTTCAAGTCAATAAGCGTAACTTTAGGTATAGATAATGGTATTGTTTGCCTCATTTTTCGGATAACATAAATTGGGGCATTTGGTTTTGATTATTGTTTCGGCTGCCAACAATATCAACGTTGGCCGAAACGATAATCAAGGCCTATTTTCATGCTAATCAGTTGGCCCCGGGGAGGGCGCGAAATAGCGTTACTTAACCTTGATTTCAATTTCTTTTTTCTTGGCTTCCTCCACTTTTGGAAGGGTTAGTTTCAAGACGCCCTTGTCAAAGATTGCCTCGATTTTATCGGTTTTAATGTTCATGGGGATTCGAAATGAACGCTCAAAAGATCCGGAATATCGCTCTACATAATGATGATGCTCATCCTTTTCTTCTTTTTCCTTTTTCTTTTCACCTTTTATGGTCAGCAGGTCTCCCGAGATGCTCACATTGACGTCGTTTGTTTCCAGACCGGGCAACTCCGCCTTAATCAGAAGCTGATCCTCGGTTTCCGAAATGTCCACCGACGGCATCCATTCTTCCGAGAATGTTCCAGCCAATGGCCTTTGCCCAAAAAACCGATCCCAAAGTTTGTCCATCTCTCCTCGAAATGAACTGATTTCTCCAAAGGGTTTCCACGGAACTAATTCCATATCGATTACCTCCTTGCGTTTTTTTTAGCACCCTCCCCGTTCTATTTCCCAAAAACGTTACCAGTGTCATCCTTGTAACGTTACCTATGCCACCTCTGTTCAGGTGCAATTTGCTTGGATTTTTCCCCGGTGAACAAAAAAGCCGTGCAATCTTTTCGTAGTTCTTTCATATTGTCCTGAAACACATCTCGGCCGAAGGGGTCTATCTCTTCCAGGCAACTGCAATGGATAAAGACCTTTGAAACTTTCGGGCTCTCTTTTTTCAAGGTGTTGAATACTTCCCACGCGGATGTCCCGTCAAAGTTGCCCGCGAGTCTCAGGTGAAGGTTGTCGCCGTTTTGATGTCTGAGGATTCTAAAATTGGATGCCATTGGTGTGAGACCCTCCTTTCCAACTTTTTAGTGTGTTTGGGTTTAAAATAACCAAATTTGACTTCCTTGATGAGCATAAAGTGTGCCACCGGAAACAGATGAGAGGTTTCGGATGAAAAAAGACACTAATGAACCAAAATTCCGTGTGTATCAATCCGGTTACGGCCTTTCATCCCATGGGTAGAGATCTTTCTATTCATGGGCCCGAGGTGTCAGGGTATTTTCCAGGTTGGAAAAGATAATGTGCGAAATTTTGCGAACATTGGATGGTCAATTGGGATATATGGCAATTGGCCATATCGCTGACGTTATGAATTTGGGGGCAATATTAAACTGTCGAATTCTTGGCATATATTGTGCTTCAAAAAAAAGAAATAAATATGCTAAGGTTTAATATTGAAACAATTTAATTCCTTTTTTAGGGACCGAGGTCAATACGATGAATGAAGCCATGCTTTATAAGTGCCTTGACCATAGCGTTGTGCGTTGCAATTTATGCAATCACCGGTGCAAAATCCAGGAGGACAAGCTGGGCATTTGCGGTGTGAGGCAAAACCAAAGGGGCAGCCTTTACAGCCTGGTGTACGGTAAGATTATTGCCGAGCATGTGGACCCCATTGAGAAAAAGCCATTGTTCAACTTCTTCCCCGGCACAACAGCCTATTCATTGGGAACGATGGGCTGCAACTTCCGCTGCAAGCATTGTCAGAACTTCGACATCTCCCAATACCCCCGTAAGAACAAAGGGGAAGTTCGCGGAGAACCTCGAACCCCCGGGCAGATTGTTGCGGCCGCAAAAACCGCCGGTTGCCGAACAATCGCTTATACCTATACCGAACCGACCGTTTTTTTCGAATTTGCTTATGATACCGCTGTTCTGGCCCAAAGGGAGGGCCTGAAAAATATCTTCGTCAGCAATGGCTATATGAGTGAGGCGGCCATCGTTAAAATTGCGCCCTATTTAGATGCCGTCAATATAGATATAAAGGCGTTTACCGATAATTTCTATAAAGAGATTTGCGGCGCCCGTCTCAAGCCGGTGCTGGAATCGGTCCGGTTGATGAAATCGCTTGGCGTCTGGGTGGAAGTTGCAACGCTTATTATTCCAGGGCTGAATGATCAACCCCGGGAGCTGCGGGATATCGCTCAATTTATTAAGGGTGTCGGCCCTGAGATTCCCTGGCACGTTACACAGTTCTATCCCACATACAAGATGGTGGACAAACCCCGAACGCCTCTTGAAACCATCCGGATGGCCCGTGAAATCGGCATGGAAGAGGGTCTGCGATATGTTTACGCGGGCAATGTCTCCGGAGAGGCCGGAGAAAATACCTACTGCCATGCCTGTGGCGCTTTGCTGATAGAGCGCTACGGACTCAGCTTATTGCGGAATCGGTTGGAGAATGGGCATTGCCCTCTATGCGGGGCCCGAATTGATGGCATTGGTTTGTGATTGACGGGTCATTTTTAAGTTTTAAGTTTTCCTGACAATGAATTTCTTGTTTTTCGTGACATAAAACCTGAAAATAAGGTACTAACGTGTAATATCAAAGTGAAACGAAAAGGAAAAAAACAGACAAAGAAGAAGAAATTTGAAAGGAAGGATTTAGAGAGTTGAGTGAGGTTCCAGGTGCAGGGAGATCTCCCAATGGGTATAGCGGATGATATCGATGCGATGAATAAAGAGATCAGGCGTTGTGATCGGTGTGGATTGGCCAAAAGTAGAAAAAATGCTGTTTGCGGGGAAGGGGATACCTCCGCCCAATTGATGCTCGTTGCCCAAGCGCCTGGAGAAAATGAGGATAGAGAAGGGATCATGTTTATTGGTCCCTCCGGAATGGTTCTCAATGAGATGTTGGGCAGGATAGAGATCAGCCGGAAAGATATCTATATGACCAATCTCATAAAATGCTTGCTCCCCAAAAACAGAAAGCCGAAGGCGGACGAAATTGAAGCTTGCGGCCAATTCCTGGATCGCGAGATAGAGGCGGTAAGACCCGGAATCCTGGTCCCGCTGGGCTATTATGCAACCCGGTACATATTTATAAAATATGGTATTGCACGCCCTCCTAAAGCGGAATTTCATAGCGTCTATGGCCACATTTTTATGGTGGGCGATCAGGAAATAATTCCGGTGCGGCATCCTGCCGCCCTTCTTCACAACCCTGCTGTTAGAGAAGACATGGTAAGAAACTACACCAGGCTTCAGGGTCGCGTCCGCCATGCGGCGGAAAAGCGCGTGGGAATTAAAACAAATTAAGGAGGATTAATGATGACGGATAAGAGTAAAAAGAAAATGTTGCTGGCAGTGGACGGATCCGAAAATGCTTTGGAAATTGTCAGGTACGTGGCCAAAATCCCGGCATTTCGGGAAATGGAGATGGTGTTATTCAACGTCCACAGTAAGATACCTGAAGGATATTGGGATCTGGAAAGGAACAGCTCCGTTGCCTGGCGGATGAGCGAGGCCAGGGCTTGGGACAAGGAACGTGAAAAAGCCATTCAGGAATATATGCAAAAAGCGGAGAAAATTCTCCGGCGTGCCGGTTTTCCCGAGGAATCCGTAAACGTGAAAATTCAGAACAGACAAAGCGGCTTTGCGCGAGATATCGCAAAAGAGGCAAAACGGGACTACGATGGTGTCTTGGTGGGCAGAAAAGGCATGAGCAACCTGAAAGATCTTGTGCTGGGGAGTATTGCAACAAAACTCATCGGGAAAATTTCCTTTGTTCCCATTCTGGTGGTCGGTAAAAAACCTTCGTCAGGGTCAGTGCTTCTGGGCTTGGATGGTTCGGAGAACGCCATGCGTACGGTAGACTATGTGGGAAGCCTGTTGGGTGGGTCCGATTTTGATGCTGGACTTATCCATGTAATCAGAAGCGATAATCCGGAATATGTGAACGAGCGAAAAATGGAGATGAATGGGGTTTTTGATGAAGCCAAGAGCGTGTTGGTACAATCAGGATTTGATTCGGATCGGATCACCACCAAAATTATCACGGGCGTGCGGAGTCGCGCGGCTGCCGTAGTCCAGGAAGCAGAGGATGGGGGGTATGGGACCATCGTTGTGGGCAGAAGGGGGCTTTCCAGGGTGAGAGATTTCCTCATGGGAACCGTCAGCAACAAACTCATTAATATGGCTAAGAATCATGCGGTTTGGGTTGTAAACTAAAGCGGGAGACCTGTAACCCAAAGAAAAAGTTATCAGTTGTCAGTTATCAGTTGTCAGGGCTGGAGATTATTTTGAAATTTGAGGACTTGGAAGTTTGGAAGAGAACTTCACAATGCGAGGCTCGTGGGACTCAGCAAATCCCTAGTGAAAATAGATCAATATCGATACGCCGTTACTGACAACTGATAACTGACAACTTTCTTGTGCGGCAAGCCGCGGTTTTATAGCGACCCTCATGGAGTCTGAAGCACTTCTGGAAGGCGCCATTTCCATGGTGCTGGCGCATTTTTTTCCTGAAGTGATGAAGGAAGGGGCTTATGGACAATATCTCTAAAGATTTGAAGATAACCGCCGGCGATAAAAAAGACTTCCAAGATGTTGCCTTCTACCGCTTTGTCATTGATAGCCTTCCCGCCGCAGTTCTTACGGTCAACGCGGATCTGAAAATTACCGACTTTAATCCCTGGGCCGAAAAAATAACCGGATATTCCAAAAAAGAGGCCCTGGGAAAGTATTGCGGTGAGATCCTTAAAGGCGGTATGTGTCTTACCGACTGCCCGTTAAAAACCGCCATGAACGGCCATAAGCCCGTATCGTTTGTTGAAACGACCATCGTTAATAAATGGGATGAAACGATTCCGGTCAGGTTCAATACGGCGGGGTTGTTTGACGATGAAGATCTTCTTATCGGAGGCGTGGAGTCTTTTCATGACATTTCGCATTTAAAAAGTCTGGAACGGGAAAAGGACAATCTTATTTCCATGTTTGCCCATGACATGAAATCCTCACTCACCATTATCGGTGGGTTTGTTCTTCGACTGTTGAAGAAAGCAAGACAGATTGATGAGGAAAAGCAAAAGAAATATCTCGGCATTATCAAAAATGAATCCGGCAAGCTTGAATCCCTGGTTACCGAGTTTTTGGAGTTTTCCAGGTTGCAGATGGGAAGATTGAAATTTAATTTCAGCGCCACATCCCTGGATAAAGAATTGATGGAGCTTTCAGACTCCTACCAGCTAAAAGCGTATGAATCCGGTATTACCCTGACACTTGAAAATGAGGAGGCACTGCCGATTATCATGGCGGATACCGGTCAGTTGCGCAGGGTTTTTACCAATCTTTTAGACAACGCCATTAAATTTTCAAAGGAAAAAGGAACGATTACCATTTCAACCCATGAAACTGCTGAAGAGGTTGTGGTCGAGGTAAAAGACGAGGGGATGGGGATAGAACAGGATGAATTGCCTTATATTTTTGATAGCTTTCGTCAAAGCGGAGATACGGAGAGAAAAGAGGGCTTCGGTTTGGGATTGGCTGTGGTAAAGGCCATTGTGGAGGGTCATGGGGGACGCGTCTTTGTTAAGAGTGAACCGGGGAAAGGCTCAGTTTTCACCGTGGTTTTGCTAAAGGCAAAGAATTGGGGGGAAACGCCAAAATAGACGCAAGCTTGGATTGAACAAATGGATCTATTCCCAATATTCATACATGCCGTGATGATCACTGTCTTTGTCTTTGTGATGATGCTCCTGGTTGACTTTATCGATGCAGCCAGTAAGAGACGCATGTCGGATATCATTAAGGGGGGGCCATGGCGACAGTATACTTTAGCGTCTTTCTTGGGTTCTACCCCCGGCTGTCTCGGCGCTTTCATGAATGTGAGTCTGTATGTCCACGGCATGATCAGTTTCGGGGCTATCGTGGGTGGAATGATTGCCACCTCTGGAGACGAAGCCTTTGTCATGCTTTCCCAGTTCCCGGGCACGGCCCTGGCGCTCTTTTTATTATTATTCGTTTTGGGTATTTTTTTCGCCTGGGTAAGCGATAAGCTTGTCCCGGTTTTACGGATTGTACCCTGTGAATCATGCGCGGATATCGCGTGTGAAGAATGCCAGTCCAGCAACGAGCATGAGGAGAAACTCAGCGATATTTTCAGACCATCGAATATCCTTAAAAATTTTCATCCCTTTTCCTTCACCCGCTTTCTTCTCCTTGTGCTTATTTTCTCCTTCCTCGTTTTGGTCCTGTCAGGGACTCTTGGACCCTCCACATGGGGATGGAAACGGATTACTTTTTTGTCCCTTTCAATATGCACGCTATACATTATATCGCTTTGCTCTGAACATTACCTTCACTCCCATATTTGGGAACACATCATCAAGAAACACCTTTTCCGTGTCTTTTTGTGGAGCTTCGGCGCTCTCCTTTTTGTGCATTGGGGCCTCGCTTTCTGGAACCTGGATGCTTTTATTCACGAGCATATGATATCGGTCTTGCTTGTCGGCGCTTTGATTGGGCTCATTCCCGAATCAGGGCCGCATCTAATATTCGTAATGATGTATGCGCAGGGACTTATCCCTTTTTCGGTACTCTTCACCACATCATTTGTTCAGGATGGCCATGGGATGCTTCCCCTTCTCTCGTACAGCCTGAAGGACTCAGTGCTTATCAAGGTGTTTAATATGGTTTTTGGGCTTCTCAGTGGCGGTATTCTCTTTGCGCTGGGATTCTGAACAAAGTTTCAGTGAGAAAGGAAGTTCATCTGTTTTACGATCTTTGAAAGGAAAGATATGAGCTTAGTAACGGCAACGGATGTTTCCAAAACATATATGAGCGGCGATATCAAAATTGAGGCCCTAAAGGGGTTGAGTTTCGAAATAGAGGCGGCCTCTTTTGTTTCTTTTGTGGGGCCTTCCGGCAGTGGAAAGACCACAATCCTGAATCTCATCGGCTGTCTTGACAAGCCGACCCATGGAACCTTAAGGGTTGGCGATACGGATATTTCCCATCTTAACAGACGCATGGCCGCCTCTTTCAGAGGTAAAAACATCGGCTTCATATTTCAGGACTTTAATCTGCTCCCCGTGCTGACAGTCTTTGAGAATGTGGAATACCCCCTGCTTATGGTGCAAAACACGCCTTCAGATGAAAGAAAAAGACGGGTCATGGACCTCCTTGACGCTGTTGGGATGATTGAGCAGAAAGACAAATATCCGGATCAGATTTCAGGTGGACAGAAGCAGAGAGTGGCTGTGGCAAGGGCGCTGGTGACAGCGCCAAAGCTTATTCTCGCGGATGAACCGACTGCTAATTTAGACCATAAAACCGCTTATCGGGTCATCGATATCATGAAAAAGATGAAGGAAGCGTTTGGGACAACCTTTATATTTTCCACCCATGACCGGAAAATTGTTGGGGAGGTTGAGGAAATCTATATGCTGGAAGATGGAGAATTGGCCGATCGACATGTGAAAGGGGGAAAAGGCAGTGTTTAATATATTTAAGATCGCCCTGAGAAACCTGACCAGATACAAGAGAAGGACATTCCTGACCGCTTCCCTGATCACAGTGGGGGTTGTATTTGTCCTTGTCTTTATTGCCGTCACGGGGTCATTCAAGAACATGATGATCGGGCAGATAACGGATTCCTTTGTCGGTCATCTCCAGATCCACAAAAAAGGGTATTTAGCATCCATGGATAACCTCCCCCTTACCATGAATTTGAGCCCCGGGGCCTTAAAAAAAGTAGAAAAAGCGATCCAGGAAACCGCGGGTATCGAGGCCTGTTCAAAGAGGATAAAATTTGGCGGTCTGTTCAGCAATTTCGTTGAGACAACCAATATCCGGTTAAACGGCGTATCCCCCGAAGATGAAATAAAAACGGTGCCGCTCCTTTTCTCGAGGATAAAAGAGGGGGATAAGACCATAAGGAGGGGGGAGATCCTTGTCCCTGAGTTGATCGCCAGGGGAATGAAAGTTAAGGTCGGCGACACGGTTGTTGTGATTGCCACCAATAAGGACGGCTCCGTTAACGGAAAGCAATTCAAGATCGGAGGGATCGTTGAGAGTGCCACGGGTCCCGGCGGCAGGGATGGTTATATGCATATTCAGGACGCCATGGAAGTCCTCAGGATGGAAAAGATGGATGTCAGCGAGATAGCCCTTAGGCTCTCCGACTTCAGCCGTCTTCATGAGGTCCATGACAAAATCAATGGGATACTCTCAACGGCGCTAAACAAGGCCGGCAAACCTGTCTTTGAGGTGCATACGTGGGAAAAACTCTCCCCCTTTTTCAATATTGCAAGGATGATAGATGTGATGACCTTCTTTATCAAGATCATGCTCATTGCCATCGTGCTTGTGAGCATCATGAATGTAATGATCATGGCGGTATATGAAAGGATCAGAGAGATCGGCGCCATAGCGGCCATCGGCACCATGCCCGAGAAGATTCTTTCGATGTTTTTGCTTGAGGGATTTTGTCTTGGCGTTCTGGGTGCGCTGACAGGCGTTATCCTCAATTCCGGGGTTCTATATGTTTTGAATAGGGTTGGGCTTACCTTTGATTTTGGGAGACAAACAGGCCTGATTCTTTCCCCCACAATAAATTTATCGGATATCTTTGTAATCTCGGCAATCGTCATTGTGGTATCTGTTTTGGCGAGTCTTCAGCCTGCATACAAGGCGTCGAAGATGGCGCCCATCGATGCCCTGAGGCATGTATAGGAGAAATTTCATATGAAAAGAATTGTCCTTATCAGCATTGCAATTTTGTTGGCGGCGCCTGTTTACGCGATAGACGGGGACCAACTTCTAAAAAAGATAGACCGAAATCTCAATCCTGAGGCGTATGAATCATATCGAAAACTCATCAATATGGAACCTGATGGGAGGAAAAGGGAGTTTATCCTTTTTACCGTGAAGAAAGGAGATGACAGGGTTGCATCGCTATTTCTTTCACCCGCGAGCGAAAAGGGGAGAAGCACCTTAAGACTTGGAGAGAACATGTGGCTCTATATTCCCAATGTGGGAAAACCGATCAGGATAACAAGCATCCAGTCGGTTGTGGGAGGCGTGTTCAACAACTCTGACATATTGCGGCTCGATTATGCCGCTGAATACCGGGTGAGTCAGGTAGAAGAGAGCGGGGATAAATATTTATTGCACCTTAAGGCCAAAACAAAAGCCATTGCCTATGACAAACTGAAAATGTGGGTTGACAAGGGGAATTTGCTGCCAACCAAGGTTGAGTGCCTTACGGAGGCCGATATGCTCATTAAGACCCTCTATTTAAAAAAGGTAAGAGACTTTGGAGAGGGCATTGTCAGACCATCCGTCATAGAAACAGACAGCCCTCTCTACAAGGGCTACAGGTCCATCATGATCTTCGCCAAAATCAAAGCGCGGGATCTCCCGGATGAGGCCTTCACGCTTAACTTTCTCCCCGGAATCAAGAGCCTTAGATGAAGGAAATTCTGATCTTCGCAGGCGTTGCATTATGGGTCTGGTTTTTTCCTTTTCCGGCCCTTTCAGAGGATGAATACACGTTTGATTTGTCGGAAATCGAAAATGAAATTGAGAAAAAACCCTACAATTTCGGGGGATTTTTTGAGCTCAAACCTGTTCTTTTCGGCCTCGACCGCGATTCTGCGTTTTACAAGATTAAATTCTATGATAAAGACGAGGGATCAACCCTGGAACAATACAATTCTCGTCTTCGCCTCGAGGGAAGCTGTCACAGGGGCATTGCAGGTCTTTTTTTTAGAGCCGACAGCAGCCTTTGGTACGGCTATGAGGGATGGGACGGGGACATTACGCTTCTCGAAGGTTATTTTGCCTTAAAACCGAACCCCGGTTTCGCCCTTGAGGCCGGTAAAAAGGTCCTGTTATGGGGGAAGGGGTATGCTTTCAATACCGTGAATTTTGTTTCACGCTCCAAAGACCCTGATGACCCTACCGAGCCGGTAGAGGGGTACTATCTTGCCGTTGCCGACTGGATCAAGAGCTTTGGCGGTCCCTTAAAAACCCTGGCGTTCACGCCGGTAATCCTGCCGGTCGCAAAATCCATAAACGACCCGTTTGGTGAACCGGACCACATCAATTTTGCCGCCAAACTTTACGGCCTGCTATGGGACACCGATATCGACTTGCTTTTTTTTACCGGAAAGAGCAGAACCACCCGTTACGGCCTTGATTTTGCCAGGAATATAACATCGAACGTTGCGGTTCACGGGGAATTTGCATGGCTCCCCGGGTTTGATAAGAAATCCATAGACAGCGAGGGAACTCTCCTCACCGAAAAATCGGATATCATAAAATATCTCTTAGGCATTCGATATCTTACCACCAACAATATGACGCTCATCGCTGAATACTACCATAATGGCGCAGGTCTTGACGAGAACGACGCTGATCATTTTTACAGGTTTGTTGATGGGGCATACGACGCCTATATTTCCACCGGAAACAGTTTCGGGCTTGATAAGGCGGCACGGTTATCCCAGGGATCCATAGGCGCCTTCAAACCCATGCGCGACTACCTCTATTTTCGAGTCGGTTGGAATGAACCCTTCGATATCCTTTACTTTACCCCGGCGGTTTTTTCGATAATCAATTTAAACGATCGAAGTTTGTCCATTACCCCGGAGCTTTTGTACGAACCCATAACCAATCTGCAATTAAGATTGCGCGGCGGTGTTCTGGCAGGCGGCAATGATTCTGAATTCGGGGAAAAGCAGAATGATTATAAGGTTGAACTGCGGGTCAGGTATTTTTTTGATGAATGATCGTTTACCGAAGGGTTTCCAGAACATCCCGCACAGTCCGGGCCAGATCCGCCTTGAGAATAGGCTTGGAGATGAAGGCGTTTATGCCAAGGGCTTTGGCCTGGGTCTCCGTGATCAGTTCACTGAAACCGGTACTGAGAATGATCGGGATGTTCGGACGGATTTCCATGATCCGTTGGGACAGCTCGACGCCTGTCATGTTGGGCATGGTCATGTCGGTAATCACGACGTTAAACCTGTCCGGATCCATTTTGAAAAGCGCAAGGGCCTCCACGCTGGATGTCCTGGCCTCCACGCGATAACCGAGATTTTCCAGCATCTGCTTCCCCATATCCGCCAGGCTCATCTCGTCATCAACCAATAAAATTCGCTCGTTGCCTTTGGCTGCGGGCGCATGGAACTCTGACGCAGGCCCTGTTCTTTTTTCCACCGTCGGGAGGAAAATAGTAAAGATGGAACCCTTTCCAAGTTCGCTTTCAACGGTGATGGTCGCGCCGTGGCTTTTGACGATTCCGTGGGTTACGGCCAGCCCCATCCCCGTGCCGTGTCCTTTCCTCTTGGTGGTGAAATATGGGTCGAAAATCCGTTCCATCACATCCTGCGTCATCCCTTGTCCCGTATCCCCGACCTTGATCCGCACATAATCGCCGGGTAACATATTCCGTTGCTCACCGTCGAATTCGTTGCGCAACACCGCTACATCGGCGATTTCCACCGTCAGAATGCCTTTACCATCCTTCATGGCGTGACCCGCATTGGTGCAGAGGTTCATGAGTACCTGATGAATCTGGGTGGAATCCCCCATCACCACGGCAGCGCTTCCGCCTAGAAACCGGATATCAATGGTTGTGGGAAGGGAGGCCCTGATCAACTGGAGTGCCTCCTTGACGACTTGCTCTAGCTGAAATGGCGCCATTTCCGGATTGCCCTGTCGGCTGAAGGCGAGGATTTGCCGCACCAGGTCTCTTGCCCGTTCTCCCGCCTGAAAAATCTTTTCAAGATTCGCCTTCAACCGGGAATCCGCGGCGAGGCCCATTAGTGAGATCTCTGTATATCCGAGAATAGCGGAAAGGATATTGTTAAAATCGTGGGCGATGCCGCCCGCCAGGGTCCCGATGCTTTCCATCTTCTGGGCCTGTCTCAGTTGATCTTTCAGTTTCTCGGCATTTTCCTCAGCTGCTTTTTGTTCGGTAACATCCGTTGTCAAAATCAGAATCCCCTCCACCTTTCCGGAGGCATTCCGGACGGGAACAATGGATCTGTCCCAGAAGGTATCCACCTGTTCCCCCCCTTTTTTAAAGGTTAGCGTGAAATTGTGGCGGCGCTCCGGCATGCCCGTATCCCGGACGGATTTGTACCATTCCTCCACCTGCTCCCAAGATCCGGGCAGGTATTCGGAACAGGACATTCCCAAACACGCCTCCGGCGAATAGGGGGAATAGGCCTTAATGAACCGGGCATAGGAAGAGTTGTATTTACGGAGAATGAAATCATTATCCAGAAAGGCAACGCCCGCGGGGATATGATCGATAATGGATTCGCTGAGCTGTTTTTCCCGGACCAGGGATCGTTCAACCTGGTTTCGTTCCATAAGTACGGCATCCAGATCGCTCTTGATGAGGTCTATGCCATCAAATACCGGAAGAAAGGGATGGAAAGGGTCGGCGGGCTTGCCGGAGGCGTTTTCTTTTGCCTCCCAATCCACGGATCCCAGATATTGTAACAATTCGTTTACATAGGCTGAAAAAGGAATCTTCCCATCCGTCTTTGCCTTCTGCTCCAGGGGCGCCGGTCGGGTCTTCGCCTTTGTCCGCCGGTCATGGTCGATTATTCGAAGCCCGCTTTCGAGGTCCTTTGCGGTGTGAACCGAAAAGGAGACAAAGGTGCTGGTCATTCGGATGGCTGCCGTAAGCAACCTGCCTGCGCCGTAGAATATGTACATACGAAATCCGGGATGAGCCAAAAACCATTCTCTCATGGTGTTGTAATAAAGTTGTCTGGCTTTGCGCGTACTGCCGCTGACGTCCGACACCCCGTTGAGGCAGTAGCAGGAACCCTGTGGAGAGCCCATGGCGGCATATACGGTCTCCATCATCCGAATGGTGGGTTGAATGTGATGTTCCTCCAGGAAGCCCTTTGAAACCCCATGAATGACCCTGCCGTTAATGACCCCGTATTGTACGGAAAACCCCTCCAACCGAAGATGCCATTCAGGTTTGGCATTTAATTCCAACGGGACCGTCGTCAATTCGGAGCCCTGTATGTCGGCGGCATCCCCATTTCCCTCATGGAGCGGCATATCCTGAAGTATTTCTCGGGCTTTCTTGAGACCCTCGGCGCAATCTCCTGTAATCAAAACCGGGAATTTAGTGGGATTGATATATTTGGCAAGCCTTACGCTCATTTTGAGCAGCGGCGACACCCCGCAGAACAGAATCGCGGAAATCCGCGGATTCGATTTCCGGGAATCGATAAAGAATTTCCGGCCCGCAAAAGAGACCCCTTTCAGCCGAGTGTAGTCCTCTATCTGAATGTAGGGGCTTTCTGCGGGGATCCCTTCCGTCACGGCTCGCTCGATGATTTCCATGGCAGCCTTGACGTCCTCGAGAGTTGCATAACCCGAGGGCTGACTCAGAACCACACATGCCCCCAGGATACTGATTTTCATTTGGTAATCGGAGTTGGGATTGGCGTAGGCCCATTCGGGTCGATGCAAGACGGACAGACCCGTAACGGGGCAGGTCTGCTTTCGGAAAAACTCGCCGGTTTCGCAGGCATTGGCATTCATTGGGACAACCGCCTTTCATAATAAGATGTATGTGGCGTTTACCCTGTAGCTTAACAGGCTCTTAATCCATAATGTTTCTTGGCGCCAAATATTAATTTCAACCAGCGGTGATTGTCCCTTTATGCAACATTTAAAGTGCTAAAATTTGGCTTGCTTTTAAAAATTCTTTTTATGTCTCCCTTCCAGCCGGCTATTCCACCACCCAGACCGTGCAGTTGCGTGCATGGTTGACAACCTTGCTCGATATGCTGCCGAAGAGAAACTCCTCACTCCGTGAAAGCCCCTGCCTTCCGATCACAATGGTGCTGTATCCAATTTCATTCCTTTCCGACAGGATGCATGCCGCCATGGACGGACAGTAGCGAAGCTTTGACCGGACGGCGACATTTTTGGGGTCAAATCCTTTCTGGATCAAGATCTGGCGGTAGTCCTCCAACAACGCATCCATTCTCAGGATGTATTGCGTGAGCCATTCTTCTTTCTGAGTAGATGTCGGAAAATAATCTGCCTCCGGTTCAGGAACCACGTGCAGAATCGTGACCTTAAAGCCGGGCAGACCCCCCAAAAGTTGCCCGACATAGGAGACTGCCCGACGGGCATTGTCTGACTCATCTGCTGCGATCAGGACATTTTTATTAAAAACCTTTTTTTCCTCGGTCATGTTTTTTCTCCTTAGCGGCCAAATTTCCGTGGCCAAGGTTTGTGGCGGAACAAAAAGTCATGTAAGGGATACGGTATAAAATTAATGATCGTTTTTAACCTCTTCCAGATCGTCCAGAAGTTGTACCGTGTTCTCATAAAACCAATTGGCGCCTTTTGAAAAATGCATAAGGATACGGTTAAGGGATTCGGGTATGTATGGGTAAATCTTTTTGAGATTCACGACCCGATTGTTGAAAACGATATTCAGGTCCGTATCGCTCAGTGCGCTGAGAGACGGATGTTTTTTCCGTTTGAGATCCCGCGGGAGAACATCTCCCATGCCGGCTAAGAACACCAGGATATTGCCCAGACCAAACAGATCAAAGCCGTATATGTTTTCCCTGTGCCGATAATTGAAGTCAAAATCGATCCAGCGGTGATCACCTGTTTCCCGGTCGATCAGGATATGATCCCGCCGAAGGTCTCCGTGTCGTTCGCCATTTTCATGCAGGAAATGGATGGCCTGCACGCATTCAAAAAAATGGTCCAGGATTCCAGGAAAGCGCTCATGGTAATAGGCCTCATGATCCATAGCCATGTTTTCCACATGGGCGGCCAGGGTTTTCCCTTTAATAAAATCCAGTATGCGGATGAGATTGCCCTTTTCATCCCGGATCGAATATCCGTGCATGAAGTTTTTGTGACCGGAGACCAGATCGAGGATCCGGGCCTCCTTTTGAGGGCTTCGAAAACGCTCAAATTCAACATCCCCGATACGGGACATGAACTTCTCGTAAAACACAAGTTTCATGATCTTCAGACTGCCGTCTTCCAGATCAATCGCCCGCTTGACCCAGAACTTGACTTCATCTTCAAGCCCGAATCGTTGTTCCTTGGCATTATGGCGAATGAGATAGGGCCGCCCGTCCAGGATTACCACATCGTCATATTCCACCCTGACAAAGTTGGTTGTATCCGTATGGATTATAAAACGTTGGGGCGCCTGATGGGGAGGCAGCCAGCGGGAAACCATTCGTTTGAGAGTTTCCTGGGAAGGGGTTGTCATGATCAACCGTCTCTATTGCAATAAGGGTATCCGTTCTTACTGTCAGGTGAAACGCAGTCCGGCACAAGAAGTAATGTAGGGAAAAAGGGCGTATCTGTCAAGGACTCCCTCAGCGCCTCAGCAATTCTAATTATGGTTTTTGAGATAGGCTGCGGTTTGTTTTTTTCGTTGCCATTCACGGACGTCGCATTCCCCTTATTCCCATATTCTGCCCGGGGATAAGGGGAAAAACATTAGGCGCTGGATGTTATTGTAGGGGCAGGCCCCTGCGCCTGCCCTGCTGATGCTGTCTAAGCACCGAAAGAAAGGACAAGCAGGGCAACCGCGGGGGGATTGCCCCTACGACGCGACATAAAACTGGATGTGTAACGAGATGTGTTTGTGGCGCCGCTTTCAGAGCTACTAGAAATCGTGGTGGAATGCCGTATACCAGGTGTTCTGACTGTTTCATATCTGAATCATATAATACATTATATACGAACAGGGTCCAACTGCCACTACAGCATTGAGGACGCAGCCTTGGGTGCATTTTCTATTTTTTTTACTCAAAGCCCTTCTTTCCTGGCATTTCAAAGCGATATGCAGAAAAATAAAGGAATAAGCAATGCCCAAACCCTGTTTAACATGGATGAAATTCCTTCTGATAACCACATTCGAAATTTGATGGATGAAGTTCCACCCTCCGAAGCATATCCGATGTTCCATTATGTATTTGATGGAATAAAGGAATCAAAACAACTAAATACATTTCGTTCTTACGGCAACAATTTGTTGTGCGCACTGGATGGAACTTATTCCTTTTCTTCCGACAAGATCCATTGCAAAAATTGCAGCAGCAAAGAACATAAAAACGGAACCATAACCTATTTTCACTCGGCAATTACACCCGTACTTGTCGCTCCAGGTCAGAAAAAGGTTATTTCATTGCCCCCCGAGTTTGTAACGCCTCAGGATGGATACCAAAAACAGGACTGTGAAAATGTTGCCGCGAAACGTTGGATAAAGCAGTATGCACCATTATACAAAGACCTTGGTATTATCATTTTGGGCGACGATCTGTATTGTCGGCAACCCATATGCACGTTGATATTGGATAAGGGCCTCCACTTCATCCTCGTTTGCAAACCTAACTCGCACAAAATACTCTATGAATGGGTCGAAGAGCTCCAAGCAATGAATGCCGTCAAAACGGTCGTGGAAAAGATACGGAGAGGTAATACTCATCATATACATACATACCGTTTCGTAAATAAGGTCCCTTTGCGTGATGGCAAAAAGGCTTTGGAAGTTAACTGGTGTGAACTGACCATTACTTCCGCTGCGGGTAAGCGCTTATATAAAAACGCGTTTACAACCGATTTCACCATATCCAAAGACAATGTGAAACAAATCGTCGCCGATGGTCGGGCGCGCTGGCAAATTGAAAATGAAAACAACAACGTATTAAAAACAAAATGTTATCATCTTGAACACAATTTTGGCCATGGCAAAAAACATCTATCAAATTTATTATTGACGTTAAATCTTCTGGCTTTTCTCTTCCATACTGCGTTGGAAATGTTTGACGACGTTTATAGGCGGATTCGAGAAGATTTGCCAACTCGAAAAACCTTCTTCCAAGACATTCGAGCTTTAACTCGGTATGTCTGCTTCAATAGCTGGGAGGCAATGCTGACGTTCATGGCCCGGGCCTCGAGCTAGATCTCCCAGATACAAGCTAAAAATAACCTTCCCAGTGCAATACGTCGAAAAATTAGTACACCACCCAGGGAGTACTATGCCTTTTTCTGTGCCTAATTCCAATGCCAATATTCTTTTTCTTTCGCCGGACCATAATGCTTCATTTCCCCGGATTGATACCAATGCCCGCATTCAAAAAATGAGGATATCCCAATCTAAAACCGGCGGATAAGCTAGAAAACGGTTTAGGCTCCATTCAAATTTAGAATTGCTGCATATTATGAAAAATCAATGCTTCTTTCCAAAAATTATGTTAATATCATTGAAAGCCTTATATGCCATCCGGCGTTGCTAACTGCGCCGAAATTAATTGACACTCCGAGAAAGCATAAAACCATGGACCGATACTTTCCTCTCATTAAAATCCAGGGCGGGCCTGAAGATCTCGGCCGACAGCAAGGACAACTGTTAAAAGAGCGAATCCACAAAACGATTGAATTTTACAAAAAACAATTCCTCATCCCTGAAGAGGAGATCCTAAGAATTGCCAACGAATTCAGGTACGCCACCAAGGCTTTCCGGGAGGACCTGTACCTTGAAATCGAAGCAATGGCCCAGGCGGCGGAAGCCGAACCCCTATGGATTTATGCCTTAAATGGCCGCACTGAGCTTTTAAATCTGAACCCCATGGAATGCACCACATTGGCTTTCAGGAAAGAGAAGTTGATCGGTCAGAATTGGGATTGGGACCTGGAAGTGGAGGAGCTGGCGGTCATTCTCGATATTGAAAAGGAAGATGGCCATCGGATTATCACCATGACCGAACCCGGGATGATCGGCAAAATCGGGATGAATCGCCGCGGTCTCGGTGTTTGTCTGAATTTCATGAGCATCGAGGAGTACCGGCCATACGGGATTCCGCTGCATGTCATATTAAGGGCCATCCTTGACAGCAAGACCATGGAAGAGGCACTCTCTCTGATTGAACCCCATCTGATGGGAAAAGTCGGAAATATCCTGATCGCGGATCAGACCGGAAGGGTTGAAGACATCGAAATCGGGGGCGATGAAGTTTTTTCGATCCCGGTGGAAGACCTCTTTGCTCACACGAACCATTTCCTGACGAAAGTGGATTACGATCTCAAACTATTTCCCAATACCATGGGGCGGTATCGTCGCGCCAAGGAGTTGTTGCAAATGCTCGATGATCCTTCCATACAATCCATGAAGGACATCTTGAGAGATCGCGCGGATGAAGAGCATCCCATCTGTCGCAAACGATTTTCTCACCCGTGGCTTACGGATGACACCTCCATGACGGTGACCTCTATCATCATGGACCTGGAGCGCCTCCAATTTCATATCACAAGAGGCAACCCTTTTGATAACCCATTTTCTACTTTTGATCTATGACAATTCATTGTTTGAGAGCATCCCATCGGTTTGCTTCTTCAACTCCCGCCGGGTCCATTGGAACATAAAACAGGTCTTGATAGGGCGAAAACCCAGTTCCTTGTTGATCGCCTGCATGGGCCGATTGTTTCTGGCCGTGCTGGTGGTAATGTATTCCACCGCCGGGAACTTGTTTTTGATGACTGCAAGCATTTCAGCTTTCAGGCGTTTGGCGAGCCCCCTTTTACGGTACTTTACCAAAATGCCCGTGAAATACTGATTCATCCGATGGGGCTCTTCGGGATGGTACATGATGTCCGTCAGTCCGCTGATTCCGCCATCATGCTCACGGCTGATCATTGTGTACCATTGAATGCCTCTTTTCTTTAAATTGCGCTCCTCAATCCTCCTGGATTCCGGCGTTGTAATGAGTTCTTCTCCCATATCACCGGTGGGGCGCTGGTTGATGATTTCCGTGTAGACGCGGCTGAATTCTTCGATATCCTTCTCAGGGCATTCTTTAAAAAACTCCATTTTTGTGTCCCAGTGTTTCGTTCTGCCTCTCTGAAGCCATTTGTCCACCACCTGCCAGTTCACGTCCTCCATGTCCAGTCTATATTGAACTTCTTCATGGACCAGTTCGCCCCGAAGCTGTTTCCGAAATTCCAAACCCAGAGGGTTATCCACCTCCGTCATAAGGGTTGTTTTTTCAAGAAGTTTCGCTGTTTCCACCAGGTGTTTCAGCAGGACCGTTGCAATCTTTCTTCTCCGATAGGCGGGAGCAACCGAAATATGAATCCGGCAGAGATGCCGATTGCTGCCGTAATCCGGGGATATTTCCGTATCATATGAGATGGAAGCAAAGGCGGCAGCCTTTTTGGCTTTATCAAACACCATCCATCTATTGACTGAATAGAGGGGGTTGGGAGACAGGAAAAGCCGCCTCATTACATCACGATCAGGCAGACGGCCTTTTTGTTTAAACTCACGAAAAATTGTTTCCGAAAGGGTGAAATAGGCATTCCACAGATCTTCAGAAGCTTCCTTTGGGATAAATTCCATCAGGGAAAATGTTCTTGGCAAACCAGGAAGATTCGATTCCAAGCCTTTAATCTCCTCTTTGAGTGTTTATGCAAATAGGGTCGATGAAAAAAATACAACTTGCCTTCACCTTAATATTACATGCAACTATCCTGCCAAGAATCAAAAAAAAGTGACGGATTTGAAATTATCCTTTAAGAACAAATTATTAGGTTAAATAAAGAGAAATCGTTGCAAGGTTGAACAAATCGCCTGCCCTCAATATTTGGTGGAACCTCCATATATGGAGGTCAAACGAATCTTTCAATATTTTTCCGCTGCTCTCATTCATTAATATAATATGCTGTTATTAAAAGAAGATTTCACACTTCCAATATTCTTTGGCGTGTTGGCAAGCTGCTTGCGGTACCATACGATTAAGTATGATTACCACAAGAGACGAAAAAACAGCCCCTTTCAGAGCACCGGTAACACCCTGTTCCGTAAGGTGTTCCGGATTTGAGCCCAATGACGGGCTTGGTCCTAACCTTGCCCGTTTGGACTAAAGAAAGTTCAGGTTGAGAAAGTGCGGGATATTTCAAATCGATGGGAAGATTGTGTATATTTTAGGCCTGAAAGGCCGTAACATACCAGCCTAGGGCAACGCTCTGGGGGCAGGTTGCACATGTTGAGCCCTGGCGTGACATTATAAGAATTAGGATATAGGCTGGTTAAATTTATGTAACGTCCTTTCAGGGCTCATATTGTTGTTGAATCCTCACCCAGGGCGTTGCCCTGGACTAATATGTAGTGCCCTTTCAGGGCTGAAGGGGTGTAAATCACGGCTGTTGGAGAATTAGGCTGTCAACTGCTTCAGAGTGTCGGTGGTTTGGTCGCAAGTGGCCACATTTGTTGTGCGACTAAAGTCGCACCTACAACGGTGCATCACTGGTCTCGGGATGTAGGTGCGAATTCATTCGCACATTTTTCCTTCGTTCCCGAGAGCAATGGAATCGAGGGACTCTCCAACAGTCTTGATTCTCACCCGGGCTGAAGCAGATAGTGGGCGAAGTTAGGACCAAGCCCAATACGTGTACCGGTGTCTTTTCTGAATAGCGCAAAAAAATTGTATGGGATTTTAAGATCCCATCGTAAAATCTAAAATCGGAAGTTATTTTTTTTGTAATTTTCTGTCAAATCGTTTCTATCATCGTATATGATGCTTTGAAATCTCTTTGACAGTGAGGCGTTTTGGCGTATGATCCGTTATCTTGAAAAAATCCTGCAATTTTGAATAATCTGTTCACACAAAAAATAGGACTATTAAAATGGAAATACAGCGATGTTTTGAAACCCTTGAGCTTCCAAAAGACGCTTCTATTGAAGACGTACGCCAAGCCTATAAGGATCTGGTCAATATCTGGCACCCGGATCGTGTGGGCGATAATCCCAGGCTGAAGAAGAAAGCGGAAGAAAAATTGAAAGAAATCAACCTTTCCTATGAGGAACTCAGCTCTTTTTTGTCCTCCCGGCCAAAAACACCGCCCACAGTGCAAAAAAAACCTCGTGAACAGCCGGAGGCAGAGGTGTTTTATTCGGCCGGCCGAGCGAAAACGGAAACAAAGAAAGCCCCAAAACCCAATGTGGAAATCCAGCCCAAAGCCAATTTCTTTTCGAGTTTGTGGACTTTCCTTTCCAAAGCCCTGGACAGCTTAAACGCGGCGAAAGGGACTTCAAATGAGCCCATGCGCACCCGGACGACGCCATTTGAGCCGACCGGCGGGCAAAGGCAAAGCCGAGGTATGGGGAGAGGAAAAGGGATGGGGAGGGGCAAAGGCATGGGAAGAGGCGGAAGGGGGAGATGTCGGTGAATAGAATTCCTCCCCGAGAACAATTCGTGAAACAAAACACGCTCCCGAATCTGACGTCCGAATCTTCAACCGGTAAACTGGGAACATTCGCCGGTGTGTTTACCCCCAGTGTATTGACCATTCTAGGGATAATCCTGTTCCTTCGACTGGGCTATGTGGTGGGGAACGCGGGTTTGACCCGGGCCTTGATGATGATCGGCCTGGCCAACGCCATTTCAGTGTTGACCAGTATCTCTTTAGCGGCCATCTCCACCAATCTCAAGGTGAAAGGCGGCGGGGACTATTACCTGATTTCCCGAACCCTGGGCGTGGAGTTCGGCGGGGCCATCGGCATTGTGTTGTTTCTGGCCCAATCCGTTTCCATTGCATTTTATTGCATGGGCTTCGGGGAAGCCATGGCCGACATCCTGGCCGGCGTCCCCTGGCTGTCCACGCGGATGATTGCGGGGATTGCCGTTTCCCTCCTTTTCGTCCTGGCCTGGCTGGGCGCCGACTGGGCCACCCGGTTTCAATACGGGGTTATGATCCTGATCTCTGCGGCCCTGGTCTCTTTTTTTTGGGGAGGGCTGTCCTTGTGGGACTCCGCTGTTTTTTCCGAAAGCTGGCAGAGACCCTCGTCGGGCCTTCCTTTCTGGGCGTTGTTTGCCATCTTTTTCCCCGCGGTGACCGGATTCACCCAAGGGGTCAGTATGTCCGGGGACCTGAAGGATCCCGGGAAGAGCCTGCCCATGGGCACCTTTATGGCAGTGGGGATCTCCATCCTGGTCTATTTCGGGGTGGCCCTGGTGTTTGCGGGGGCTCTGCCCCAGGGGATTCTGGCGGGGGACTATGGGGCCATGGCCAAAGCGGCCCATTTTGCCTTTCTCATTGACGCGGGCGTTATCGCGGCCACCCTCTCATCGGCCATGGCTTCCTTTCTGGGGGCGCCCCGCATCCTTCAATCCCTGGCTTCCGACCGTATTTTTCCATTTCTCCTGCCCTTTTCAAAAGGCGCCGGCCCCAATAACAATCCCCGTCGGGGCGTTCTTTTGAGTACCGGCATTGCTTTTGCTACCATTGCCCTGGGCAACCTGAACGTCATCGCTCCCGTGGTGAGCATGTTTTTTCTCATCAGCTACGGCCTTTTGAATTATGCCACTTTTTTTGAAGCACGATCGGCCAGTCCCTCTTTTCGTCCCCGATTTCGGTGGTTTCACCCCCGTCTCAGTCTGGTCGGCGCCATGGCCTGTCTGGGGGTTATGCTGGCCATCGATTTTACCGCTGGAATTGCGGCGGTGGCGGTTCTGTTTGCGATATTTCAATACTTGAAACGAACCGGCGGGCCGTCCCGATGGGCGGACAGCCGCCGATCCCATCATCTTCAGCAGGTTCGGGAGCATCTACTGGCGGCATCCGCGGAAACGGAGCATCCCCGGGACTGGCGTCCCCAGATGCTGGTGTTTTCAAACCATGCGGAGCGGCGAAAGTCCCTGTTGACTTTTGCCTCATGGATTCATGGGGGAAGCGGTCTGGTCACGGCGGTGCGTATGCTGGAAGGGGACGCAATGAAGACGGCGCGTATGGGGGAAGTGGCAAGGGGGGAACTTGAAAAAGACATTGCCGAAAATCGCTCCAAAGCTTTCCCGCTGGTGGTGACGGCCCAAAACCTTCAAGAGAGTCTTCCGACCCTGATTCAATCTTTCGGCGTGGGCCCCTTAAAGGCCAATATGGCCCTTTTCAACTGGTCCGGGTCCCTTCGGAAAGGGATTTTAGGCATTCGAAAAACCGCCTATGCCAACAATATCAAGGCGGCCTTTCGATTGGGATGCAATATCCTTTTGCTGGTGGCCCCGCCGGAGGCCTGGGCAAAGCTGGAAACGGTTCCTCCTTCTAATCGGCGTATCGACCTATGGTGGCGGGATGATCGAAGCGGACGGTTGATGCTTCTGCTGGCCCACCTCATGACGCGGAACCCCGCATGGGAAGACGCCCGGATCTGCCTGATGGCTGCCGCCTCGGGACCGGAAAAGGATCTTGCAACCCTCAAGGAAAGTCTTGGTCGGATGCTGGATGACATTCGAATAGATGCGTATCCCCAGGTGGTCATGGATCCGGACGAGGTATCCATTGCCTCAAACTCCGGGGAAGCGACCCTGGTATTAATGCCCTTTCGCATTGGGAGCGGGCAAATTATCGGGGCCTACAATACGGATATCGACAGCCTGGCCGAGCGGGGGATGATGGTTGCCCTGGTGTTGGCGGCCGAGGATATCGACCTGGATGCGGAGCCGGAAGAGGGAAAACATGGGGAGGTGGCCGCCGCTCTGGATGCCCTTACGGATGCCGAAAACAAGGCTGAACAGGCGGAAAAGGCAGCGGCCCAGGCCCGGGAGAAAGCGCAAGAGGCCGAAATCCGGTTGAGCGAGACCATGGCGGCTGCGCAGCCGGGGGTTGACCGGGAAGAAATGATGAAGATCGAGGTGGCTGTGGAAGCGGCTCGGGAAGCGTCTGACGAGGCGCACAGGATGGAGCGGAAAGCGGCCAAGGCCAGGGCAGGGGAGGTTTTTTCAACGCGCCATGCGGAAGCCGTGGGCGCTGTCAAGAATTCGGAAAGCGTTTAGAGCCTGTTTAAAAACCGTGCCTTTCCGGTCTATTTGAAATCCAGCTGAATAGGACAGTGGTCCGATCCAGGTGTGTCTTTGAGTATTGCGGCGCCCACAACCCTGTTGTCGCTTCCCGGGTCTACGCAGAAATAATCAATACGCCAGCCGATGTTTCTGGCCCTGGCATTGAAGCGATAACTCCACCATGTATAATTTTCGGGTTCAGGGTCGAATTTCCTGAAGGTATCGATAAAACCGGCTTGGGTGAAACGATCCATCCATGCACGCTCTTCAGGGGAATAACCGGGATTCATTACGTTGGATTCGGGATTTTTTAAATCAATGGCCTTGTGGGCCACATTGAAATCACCACAGACGACGATGGATTTTTTCTTTGCCAATGACGTTGCAAAATCGTGAAGGGCCTTGTTGAAGGCAAGCTTGTAGTCGAGTCTTTTAAGCCCATGCTGGGCGTTTGGGAAATAGGCATTGATCAGGTAGAAGTCTTCAAATTCAAGTGAGAGGACCCGTCCCTCGCTGTCGAATTGCTTGTCGCCAAGCCCGTAGATGATCTCAAGGGGTTCTGACTGGGTGTATACGCCCACGCCTGAATATCCTTTGCGGACCGCGCTGTGCCAGTAGGAGGTGTAGCCGTCGATTTCGTGCAGGTCTTTTGACAGCTGATCCGGATGGGCCTTGGTTTCCTGGACTGCAAAGATATCCGGCGACAACGCTTTGACCAGATCCACAAACCCTTTTTTTTCCACGGCCCGAATACCATTGACATTCCAGGAAATCATTGTTTTGGCGCCCTGGATTCGGGTTTTGTTTTTATGGGGTTTGATTTTACGTGGGGTCACGCCGATTTTCGGACAGGCGGATTCTATGACGCACCGGTCGCAGTGGGGCGATATGGGTCTGCAGGTTCCCTGGCCAAAGGCAACCAAAATAGCGTTGATTTCCATCCAGTGTTTTTCAGGGAGCTTTTTTCGCAGGGCCATTTCGGTTTGAAGGGGGGTTTTGGTTTTCACATACCCCCAAATATTCATGATCCGGTGGACGTGGGTGTCAACGCATATGGCCGGTTTACCGAAGGCCACGCTTCGCACCAGATTGGCGGTCTTGCGGCCAACTCCGGGGAGTTTTACCAGGGATTCAATATCATCCGGGATCCTCCCCGAAAACGCTTCAAGGGCCCGGGGGAGTTTAGCAAGATAGCCCGCCTTACTCTTGTAAAATCCAACCGGGTAGATCAGGCCGCGGATTTCCTCTTCGGAAAGTTTTTGCAGGGAGAGCGGGTCCTGGGCCTTTTTGAAGAGCCTTGCGGAGGCCTCTGCGGTGGTTTTATCCTGGGTCCTGGCAGACAGTATTGTTGCCACAAGAATCTTGAAGGGGTCCTTTGTCTGTGTGGCAATCAGATCGACCACCGGGACTTCGTAAGTCTCGACTTCCTTTTTAACCGCCGCTATAAGACCGGATATTTCCATCAAACCTACCTGTTGGAGTTATCGTATTCTCTATCATGGGATGGGTCCGCTTAGGCGGTTAGATTGGCCGGGCGCCCGACCGAAAAAAACGCCATAAGCTCTTGTTTGAGCAGGTACGCTTTTTCAAGGGCATTGCGGTATTCATTTTTTAAGGAAGTCATTTGATCCATCTTCGTCAAAAGCTCTTCGCGAAACGCCCCCCCCCTTTCCATGCCCCTTTCATATTCATCCCTGAGTGAATTTAGACCCACTTTCAACCCAATCAGGTAGGCTTCCTTAAAGGAGCTGAGCCTTTCAAGGGTTTTTTCGTATTCACCACGCAGGCAGCTGATGCTGTTCTCCCTGGCGCAGAGGTATTGCGCCTTGAGTTCCTTGATCAGTTCCTTTACCGATACGATCTTATCGACCCTGTAGGCATTGCTTCCGGCAAAGGCAAAACCCTTATCCAGCATCCCCTTTCTGGCATTATTGAGCGCCAGGGAGAGACAGTAGGGGGCGGTCTTTATGTCGCAGCTCTTAAGGCACCGCCAGGCACATTTGTGGGATTGGTTCTTGCCTGACGCCACGTCCGTCAGAAAACGGTTTCCGATGGCCCTGCCGGGCATGCCCACCGGCGTCTTGATGATTTTTATGTCATCCTTCCCGCACGAGATATAGGACTCCTTAAACCTGATATTCGCGTCGCATTCATGTGTTGCCACGAACCTGGTCCCCAATTGGACGGCCCTTGCGCCCAGCTTGAAGAGTTTGTGCATGTCAGCGCCTGTATAAATGCCTCCCGCGGCGATGACGGGAATGACCCTGTGCCACTCATCCTCGTATTTCTTTATCTCGGCAACGACCTCGGGCAGGATGTTTTCAAGGGCGAAATTGGGATTGTCGATCTGATTCTCTTTAAATCCCAGGTGACCGCCTGCTTTTGGTCCTTCCACAACGACCGCGTCGGGGATATCCGCGTATCTTTTCACCCAGGATTTGAAGATAAGGCTTGCCGCCCTTGCGGAACTCACGATAGGGACCACCTTGACCCCCGCCGATCTGAGATCTTCAACCGGAATCCCCTTTATGGGGAGTCCCGCTCCGAGGAATGCCAAATCCACCTTTTCCTCGATTGCGACCCTTAAAAGGGATTGAAAATCGTTGACGGCCACCATGATGTTGACGCCGAAAATGCCGGTGGTTTTCGCTCTCGTCTTTCTGATCTCCCTTCTCAGGGCGATGGCATTGGCGTCACTGTTTTTCGCGTAATAATCAGGGTTGAGCATCCCTATGGAGTTGGCGGCGATAACCCCTATGCCCCCTTCATTGGCGACCGCCGAGGCCAAGCCTGAAAGCGATATGCCAACCCCCATGCCGCCCTGCACGATCGGCAGCTTTGCGACAATGTCGCCGATCCTCAATTTAGATATTCGAGGCCATCCCATTTTAGGGATACGAAACTTGGGCCATTCTATGTTATTGAGGTCTATTTTAGATAGATTAAGGCCATGGCATTTACTGAAATCCACGAATATGATTCTCCTTATTGAAATGCAAAAAAGCCTTATTTGCCACAGCATTTTTTGTATTTTTTCCCGCTTCCACATGGGCAGGGTTCATTGCGGCCAACTTTTTTTTCGGCGATCTTTGGTTCTTGTGGATGCAATAATATTTCCAAATCGGTAATATCTTCCGGTTTATCGGGTTCTATCCCAGCTACAAACTGCCAACCATTTTTTTCAAACATGGATGCGATTTCTTTCAATCTTTCTTCCGTTTGTACCCTGACAACGGCGGGCTTTTTTTCAGTCCCTAATTTTCCCGATTTTTGACCATCAAATTTTTTTTTCATCTTTTCACCATTAAAAATATTGCAGAATTTATGAATCCTATAACAGTCGTCATAAGCGGGGGCGATGTAGAGTTTCCGTATGCCACCTAAAAAAATATATTGTAATACATGGCGTTATGGGGGTCAAGCAACATCAACCTTTCATTGGTCCATTATGGGTTCGGTTCAATCGACGCGAACAATCTCAATTTTAGTTTTCGGACAGAGGTCATAAAGATCCGGACGCATGTCATGAAGCGGCCGAACGGTTGCCACGTGTCGTTGCTGTGATAGAGAAGAGAGAGCCAGTTCAGATACGACAACCGCTTCCACATTGGGGTCGGCTTCTCCTTCTATCCCTTTTTCCGGGAAGGAAAAATCACTGGGGGTGAGAATGGCTGCCTGGCTGTAGTTTAAAAAGGAACCGGATTGGGTGTGCATGTTGCCGACGCTTCCCGTCATGACCACGTAAATAAAGTTTTCAACAGCCCTGGCCTGGGCGCAATGTCTCACGCGATAGTAGGCTTTTTTTTCTTCGGTATAAAAAGGCACGAAAAGGATTTCCGCTCCGGCAAGTGTCAGCAGGCGAGACGCTTCTGGAAACTCGATATCATAGCATACCTGGATTGCAATTCTGGCCAGTGGGGTGTGAAAAATTCGTAAGGCCATCCCCGGTTCGATTCCACCTTCATTTCGCTCCGCCGGTGTAATATGGAGCTTGTCCTGGGTGTAAACATTGCCGGTGGGCGTGAACAGGTGGGCACTGTTGTAACATTTTCCATCCCTCAGTATCGGATGGGAGCCACCGACAATATAAATGTTATATTTTTGCGCGAATCGCTTAAACATTTCCACATACTGGTCCGCATAACCGGCCAGTTCCACGGCGGCTTCCTTCATGGACATCCGGCGCTTGAAACTTAACAGCTGATAAGTGAAATACTCCGGAAACAGCAGGAAGTGGCAGTGATAGGAATCCGCTGTATCTACAAAAAATTCAACCGAACGTTCAAGGTCTTCAAAAGACTGAATGGACCGCATTTGGTATTGGGCGGCGCATACCCTGACCCTTCGGGCCTGAATTTTTGGAAAGACAGCCGAAGATATCTTTTTTTTGGCCAAATCAAAATCAGGGTTGGGCATGGTCAG
Organism: Desulfatiglandales bacterium; assembly: GCA_963662465.1. Classification (GTDB taxonomy): domain Bacteria; phylum Desulfobacterota; class DSM-4660; order Desulfatiglandales; family Desulfatiglandaceae; genus NaphS2. The sequence goes on along the minus strand of OY759599.1, from coordinate 3,082,481 downwards.
GAAGGTTGAGTAATTCAAACTGGAACGGTCGATGGTGATATCCAGTTGAACCTTTTTGACCTGAAAACCTGCTTTCAGGTGGGTGTTCAAGGCAGGATCGCGCAAGTCGCCGTTCTTCACCTTTTCCACATATTGCTCGGCGGTCATTTTTCCCGCGTGGTTTTTGTATCCGGGGATCCTTCCGTAGGCAATCATTTGTTTCAGATTGTACCGTTTCAGAATGCTCAGCCGCCGTTTATACAGCAACATGGCGACGCCGCGGCGCTGATAGTCCGGATGAACGCCGATATCCGCGCCGTAAAGGGTGTCGCCGTCCTGGTTGTGCGTGCTGAACGTGCCGGCGCCCGTCAGTTCGTCCACGTCGTACCAGAAATCATCATCGATGCTGACAATCATGCTGGTGGCGTAGCCGACGATTTTATCGCCGAGGACGGCCACAAACTGTCCCTGGGGAAACGCGGCGAACTGCATTTCATACAGACGTTGGGTGTATATGTATTCCTCCGGATAATCATGGTAAGTGGCTCTGCTGCACTCAATGATCTCCGGAATATCTTCCAAACGCCACCTTCGGGTTGTTATCTTTGTTTTGGGTTTGCTCAAATTTTACTCCTTATGTATTTCTGATCGAGGTCATCATCAAACTGATCAAACAAGCCCTTGGGATCCGGAATGGTTTTCTGATAGCCTCTTGCATCCCATATCTGTTATTGACGGATCATCATTAGTGATGATCAAAAAAACTTTTTGGTAATATTCTCATTCCTTCCCCAACTCTTTCGCCGACATAATTATGGATGATTGAAAAATAGTCTCTTCCTCCCCGACTTCTTCTTTTGGCGACAAATCGGATTACGGCCAATATCTTTATTATTTCTTCCTCAGAAACTTTCCTCAAATCAGTTTCTATGACACTATTTAGTTTGTTAAATCCTTGCTCTATGATGCTATCCGAAAATTCTAAAATTTCCTCTTTGAAGTAATATTTATCAAGCAGAGACTCCAGAATTCTAATGGCTACATCATCTTTAATTTGGTTTCCTGTTTCGTTATCAAACGCACACAAACCCCCTTCAACGGCGTTTGAATATTCCTGCAATTGAAGGTTAGCCTCCATTTCCCGTGTTGAATATTTTGGTATTTCATTATAATTTTTTTTTGGAACTGTCTCTTTATAGTATACACATCCTTTACACTTTTCTTTATCCCTTATTTGACCACAACATAGGCTACAAATCATTCCTTCCACAAGTTGACATTTCCGCTTACCTTTTTTTGATTTGCATGCTGAACACTTTGCCAAAATTTCCCTCATTTTTTTATGGGTACATGTTTTGATGAAAACTGTGAAACTTTAATGGGGTGGGTTAGGAGCGTTTTATAATCCCCAAACTTCTTCCATATCATTAATTGATGGATCATCGTAACGCTTTACTGTTGCGATCCATTCCGGCATGTCCTCTTTAATGCTTGCTTTTAAATCGTCAAGATCTTCTTTGTCGATCTGTTCATTTTCAAAGAGAAACGTGTAGAACTTTTTCAAACTTGCGGCATTACTTTTGATATGCGCAGGACTGGCCCACATTGCTTTTTTGATAAACCAGTATCCCAAAAACATTCCAATGTCCGATGCGCCATCTTTCGCTTCCACGGCATCTTCATACAGGAGAAATTCATTGATATAAAAATCAACGTTCTCGATATGGTTACTTATCGTTTTTTCCTTTAGTTTCGATGCTTTTAACCAAGTCTCGAAGTTTTGCAATAATTTTTCGTTAATTTTCCGGATTTTCTCACAATCGACTTCATATTGTTCATAATCGTCCATAACTTTCCCTTTTACCTTGCCCTCGAAAATCTTCGCTCAACCTCGCGACGAGATAATTTTTTAAACAGGCTCTTAAACTTAAATTGACTGTCAATTACATTAATGCATGGCATTATCGGGGTCAAGGGACTTTCTTGCGTGTTTTGACCCTTCAGGTTTTATGGGCTTTATGGATATTTGGCAGTGATCAACCGGTATAAATATCAGACAATGCCCTAAATGTGATCTGGGTACTTACCATTGACAATCAGACCAGACCTGACTAGACTACTATGAGGTGATAATGGTTTATGAATACTCAAAGGAGTCTGTTATGCAAATAACCAATATTTCAGAAGCAAAGGCCAATTTGTCTTTTCTGATAAAAACAGTTCAGGAAACGGATGAGCCTATCATAATCGGTAAGGCAGGGAAACCTGTGGCGATTCTTTCCGCTTTTAAGGAAAATAATTCTCCCCGTCAACTTGGTGGAAGCTGGGAAGGGAAGGTCAAAATTAGCTCAGACTTTGATGACGTTGATCAGGAGATTGAAGACAGTTTTTACAATTCATCTATTTTTCCGGATGAATCATGAATATTCTGCTTGATACCCATGTATTAATATGGGCGTTGGAAAATAATCCCACGCTGACTGAGCGTGCTGTAAATGCCATTGTTGATGGCAACAATATGGTTTTTGTCAGTTCTGCCTCGGTTTGGGAAATAAGCATTAAACAGAAACTTGGAAAGCTGGAGGCCCCGGACAACCTGTTGGAAGAAATCAGAGTGCATAGATTTACCCCGCTCCATATCAATGCAGATCATGCGCAACTTGCGGGACAACTACCCTATATTCACAAAGATCCCTTTGATCGGATGCTTATTGCACAGGCCATTATAGAAAAACTGGTGTTGCTGACTCGGGATGAATCAATAGCCGGATATGATGTAAACATACTCAAAGCATAGTAAAACCGGAACAGCCCCCGAAGCAAGAACTGGCGGGGGCGGTCACTGGATAGTCTGGGAACAATAGTGGCTCATCTCAGATTAACGTGAAATCCGGCGAATTGTGCGAGCGCTTTGGCCAATCGCGTCGTCTGGGATTTTTCTTCCTTAGCGGGTCTTTATTTGGATCACTATAGTGAATAATTCTTGACAAACGCCCGTTTCAAATATTATCCTAAGACCACTAAAGTGAATTATTTTACTCCTCTCGGTGCGGTTTAGACCACTTAAATGAACTGTCACATCGAAATATTTATGGATGGCCGCTGGATAACGGCCGCGGTTTTTGAACCCGATAGTCGGGCTCTGGATCTGGGAATCGGTGGCCGTGGCTGGCTGCAATACGACATCGATTACGCCGTGAAGTACCTGGGCGACAGTGCCGCGGAACTTGTCCCCGGGCTTACGGTCGGTTTTGAATTGTTCTCGTATGATAAATGGCCGCCGGTGCTCGTGGATCTACTGCCGGGAGGCGCAGGTCGGGCCGCATGGCTCAGGCGCTTGCAGGTTGAAAGAGATGGTCCGCAAATGGATTGGCAGTTGCTTTTAAAGGGCGCAGGTACTCCCCCGGGCAACCTCAGGATCGCGGAAGCGGTTCCATCACCCCCGCCTGACCACTTCAGGTTGGGGTTTCCCCGCGGGGACATCATCGAACAGGGCGAACGATTCCTGGATTACGCAGAGGAACGCGGCGCCTACGTGGCAGGGGCTTCCAGTGTACAGGGAGAAGCGCCAAAGTACCTTCTCGTGGAGGATCATGCCGGGCTCTTTCATGCGGAGGGCGTCTTGCCCGACGAAAAAGCCCATAAATTCTGGCTGGTAAAATTTCCACGGGGTCGCCGTACAGACGAGCGAAATCAACAGGTGCTGCGCAATGAAGCCGCCTACCTGGAAGTTGCCAGGGATTTCGGCATCCGTACCGGGGAGCCGCTTGTTTATGAAGAAGGCGTGTTGTTTGTACCGCGATTTGACCGGAGGGTCTCGAATGGGCGCGTTGAACGTCTGGGGATGAACAGCTTGTATGCCGTGGCCGATATTCCGGGGTTCGGCGCCGCGGTACATCACGACGTCTATTGTCGTGCCCTGGTGCGGATTGCCTCCAATCCCGCCCGGGAATTGCGGGAATACATTTTGCGCGACATTCTTAACCTGGCCCTGCGCAACACCGACAACCATGGACGGAATGCTGCTATTCTGAGAACAGGGACCCACGTGAGTCTTTCGCCGCTTTTCGATTTCGCGCCCATGTTTCTGGACCCTGAGGGCATCGGCCGTGTCAGCCGATGGGAGGATGAGCGGCCCGGCAGCCAACCGGAGTGGGGGATCATTTGCGAAAAATTCGAAAATCTTATCCCTCCCAGCGAAACCAGAAACTGGTTGGCGGATTTGAGCAAGGAAATCCTACGATTGCCCGACGTCATGGAATGTGAGCATGTGGATGACGACATCATTCAGAGACTCGCGGGCTGGATTGGAGAGGTGGCGGCAGGTCTTGAAGAAGCCCGGCCGTGTACATGGAGGAGCGTTCCATGAAACGATTTACCCCCGCTGAAATGGCCCGAATGAAAGAGGCGCTTTACATGGGTCTTGCCCGAGGCGAAACCGATGTGCGGGAAGCGACACGGCGGATGCGTAAAATTCTTGGAATGAGCCAGAAGGATTATGCCCGAAAAGTCGCCGGCATTTCCCCTCGGATACTGTCCCAATTCGAAAACGGTTCAGGTAACCCGACCCTGGCGACGCTGGAAAAACTCGCTTCGCCCTTCGGCCTTAAAGTCACTTTCCTACCGCCGGAGGCTTGGCGAATAAAAGGGGAACCGGATCCCATTTAAGCAAAGGAATGTATGAAATACGCCACTTGTGACCACCACCCCAAGTTCCAGTAAACCTTCCATCTGTGCAACATCCGGATAGCCATGAAACATTCCAATTTCTGATGCGCCATCCTTTTACCTTGCCTGGGTTTGTGGATATTTGGTATTGATTTTTTTTTCATATTTTGGTTCCTTGTTGCCGGTGTGTTGCAAGGAATGAAAGGGGGAGTCCTAATTGTCATGAAAAGCTATCGAAAAGAGTTGTGGTTCGAGGTTCCCACCCGGCGGGCCTTTATCAACATTACGCCGCGGGTGGAAGAATGTCTGGCAGAAAGTGGGATCAAGGAAGGATTGGTTCTGGTTAATGCCATGCATATTACGGCCTCGGTTTTCATCAACGACGATGAATCGGGTCTGCATCATGATTATGAGGTGTGGCTGGAAAAACTGGCGCCCCACGCGCCGGTCTCCCAGTACCGGCACAATGTGGGTGAAGACAATGCCGACGCCCACATGAAGCGGCAGGTCATGGGCAGGGAAGTGGTGGTGGCCGTCACCGATGGAAACCTGGATTTTGGCACCTGGGAACGGATTTTCTATGGGGAGTTTGATGGACGGCGAAGGAAACGCGTACTGGTCAAAATTATCGGAGAATGAAAATAAAAGAAATGGAAATGGAAAAAACGGCGCAAGACAACGCATGGATCAAACTCATAACTCCCGAACTGGTCCCCCCGAGTCTCGGGGATAACACGGCGGATGTAGATCGATTGGTCAAGGGATTGCGACAGGGGCTCGATGGGAAAGATGTTCGGGTTGATTTTTCCCTGGTGAAGCACTTGAGCCGGGACCTCAGGGCCTATGACTATCGTGTGGGATGTGCGGTTTATCGAGATGGGGATTGCCGGCGGCTGATCGATGTATTTGATGGCACAAAAGCGCCGGTGATTCACGGTCTGGCCCTGGATCTGGGAAGCTCAACGCTGGTGTTGCGGTTGGTGGACTTGACGACGGGAGAAACACTGGATGAAATTTCCTTTAACAATCCTCAGATTGAGATCGGAGCGGATATTCTCACCCGAATTCACTATGCCGGGCGTGAGGGGGGGCTCAAAAAGCTCCAGGCTCTGGTGCTGGATATGCTTAACGTTAAAATCGGGGAGTTGGTGAATCAAAACGGCATCACCCGAAAATCCATCGTGGGCATGTCCCTGGCCGGCAATACCACCATGACCCACCTGTTTCTGGGGCTGGACCCCCATTGGATTTGCCGGGAACCCTATATTCCGGTGGTAAACCGGCCGGATCTCGTGAAAGCCGGGGAACTGGGCCTTGAGATCAACCCTGAAGCCCCGGTGCTGGTTTTTCCCAATGTGGGGAGCTATTTCGGCGGTGATTTGATCGCGGGGATCCTTTCGTCGAGAATGACGGAGCAGGAGGACGTTGCATTCCTGGTGGATGTGGGCACCAATGCGGAAGTGGTGATTGGCAACCGGGACTGGCTCATGGCCTGCGCCGGCGCCGCCGGACCGGCCCTGGAGGGCGGCGTGGCCGGCATGGGCATGATGGCCGCTCCCGGGGTGATTGACAGTGTGGTGATTGACCCTGAGACCCTTGCTTTCACCATCATGACCATTCCGGGCCGGAATGTTAACGGCGCCGCTGAAAACAATGGCCCCCTCGGCATCTGCGGTTCCGGCCTCATCGATCTGGCGAGCCAGCTTTTCCTGACGGGTATGATTGATTTGCGGGGAAAATTCGTGCCGGACCGGTGCGGAGATCGGTTAAGGGAGATCGATGGCGTAAGGCATTTGGTGGTGGCGCCGGCGGATGTGTCCGGGACCGGTGAGGCGTTGACCCTCAGCCAGATCGACATTGACGGCCTGATTCGATCCAAGGCTGCCATGTATACCATTTTGACGACCATTGCCAAAACCGTGAACCTTCCTCTGGATGATATCGGACGGTTTTACGTGGCCGGCACCTTCGGCTCTTATATTAATCCCCGGTCTGCCATCAATATCGGAATGATACCTGATCTGCCGCTGGATACCTATGTTTCTCTGGGCAATACCTCTCTTGCGGGAGCGACCATGGCTCTTCTGGGAACGGACGTGCAATCGTCCCTCTTTCAAATTCGGAATCGGATTACCTACCTGGAATTGAATGTGAACCAGGAGTTTATGAACCTTTTTAGCGCGGCGAAATTTCTGCCCCACACGGACCGGTCTCTTTTTCCCTCCGTGAAAACAGTAAACGATTAAACTTTTTTGTTCACGCAGTTTTTTTAAAGGTGGTTATCTATGGGATTTCAACAAAAAGGGACGGACATGATGGCAAGCAAGGATTTTCTGGATAAACTGGTCTTGACGTGCCCCGATGGCATTATCGGCGTCGATCGTGAAGGCATCGTGATCATCTTCAATACGGCCGCTGAGAAATTGACGGGGTTTATCGCCGAAGATGTGATCGGGAAGATGTCCATTCAAGCGGTTTATGATATTCCTGAAATAGCACGGGAAATCAAGAAGAAAATTTATGGTAAGGGATATGGGGGGCCGGGCCGGTTGGATGGCTTTGAAGTGTGTGTGAAAGGTGATGGCGGCAGAAAGATCCCCATACGCCTTTCGGCGGCATTGATTTACGAAAAGGATGTTGAAATTGGAAGCGTGGGATTTTTTCATGATTTGACCGAGACGAAAAAAATGGAGGAAGAGCTTCGAAAACGTTCCATTACGGACAGTTTGACAAACCTCTATAACCGACGCCATTTTCATGCCACCCTGCTGGAGGAAATGGGACGTTCTATTCGTTATGAAAGACCGTTGAGCCTGGCCACCTTTGATCTGGACCATTTCAAACCCTTTAATGATACCTATGGGCATCAGGAGGGGGATAACATCTTGCGCTTTGTGGCGGAGTGTATTGCATCGGTGTTTAGATCCACGGATAATGCCTTTCGACTCGGGGGCGACGAGTTCGCGATTTTGTTGGTGGAAACGGATCTTGAAAAGGCCAGGCTTGTTATGGATCGCTTCAGAGCGGTTTTTGCCGAACAGTGGCCGCGTAGAATGGCTTATATGGGGCAGAAGCTGCAGCCCGTCACCATGAGTATCGGTCTGGCGCAGCTCGCTGAGGGGGAAAAGGCCGATAAATTTCAAATGAGAGCCGACCTTGCCATGTACGAAGCCAAGAATGAGGGCGGCGACGGGGCAGTGCTGGCATCGGGAAAAATCGGCGTATGAATCAACGAAATACCCAAAGATCTTCCCCCCTGGCCGCACGCATGCGCCCGAGAAATCTGGATGAATTCCTGGGCCAGGCGCACATTGCGGCCCCGGGCCGATTGTTGCGCCGGGCTATTCAGGCCGACCAGCTTTCTTCCATCATCTTTCACGGGCCTCCCGGAACCGGAAAAACCACCCTGGCCATGGTCATCGCCAACACCACCCGCAGTCGTTTTATTCCCTTAAACGCTGTTCTGGCCGGGGTCAAGGACCTTCGGGAGGCCATTTCCGGCGCGCGAAAGCAATGGGACAAAAATGACCGGCGGACAATTCTGTTTGTGGATGAAATTCACCGGTGGAACAAGGCCCAGCAGGACGCCCTGTTGCCGTGGGTTGAAAACGGCACGGTGATTCTTGTGGGCGCCACCACTGAAAATCCCTATTTTTCCGTTAACCCGCCCCTGGTGAGCCGCAGTCGCATTTTCCGTCTGGAACCCCTGAATAACGAAGATCTCCGCGCTGTCGCGCTTCAGGCCCTGGCCGACCCGGAACGGGGATATGGCGGCTTAACCGTTCGACTTGAACCCGATGCCCTGGATCACCTGGTGCATGTGGCCAACGGCGATGCCAGGAGCGTTCTGAACGCCCTGGAACTGGCGGTTGAAACCACTCCGCCCGATGAGGAGGGGACCATTGTGGTGGGCATGTCGGTGGCGGAAGAAAGTATCCAGCGTCGCGCTGTACTGTACGACCGGGATGGGGACGCCCATTACGATGCCATCAGCGCCTTTATCAAATCCTTGCGGGGTTCCGACCCGGATGCGGCCCTCTACTGGCTGGCCAAGATGGTCTATGCCGGAGAAGATCCCCGTTTCATGTTTCGGCGGATGCTTATCCTGGCCGGTGAAGACGTGGGAATGGCCGACCCTGAAGCCATTCGAGTGGTAACAGCCTGCGCGGATGCCTTCGACCGGGTGGGATTGCCCGAAGGTCGATATCATTTGGCTGAAGCCGCCCTTTATTTGGCCACGGCCCCCAAATCCAATTCGATCCTGGCGTTTTTCGATGCCCTTCGTGCGGTGGAAGCAGAAGGACGAACGGAGGTCCCTTCCCACCTGAAGGATGCAAGCCGAGACAAGAAAGGATCCGGGCATGGAGAGGGGTATCTCTATCCCCATGCCTACCGGGATCACTGGATCCCCCAGCAGTATCTGCCGGATGGGCTTCAGGGCAAGGTGTTTTACCACCCGTCGGATCAAGGCCATGAAAAAAGCATTCGTGTGGAAGTTGCGCAACGTCGGGAAGGCCAACTGGCTGCCATGGTTGAAGGGTTGACTGCTGCGCCCGAAGTGCTGACCTTCTCGCCCGCGGACCGGGCTCGGGACCGATGGCTTCAACGGGCCGTGAACCAGGGTGGACATCAATTGGCGCAGATTCGCGACCGGATACTGGCGGCAGCGAAAATTGAGCGCCATTTCAATGTATTGGATCTAAATTCCGGAACTGGGCTGTTGACATGGGAGGCGGTCAGGCGTACGCCGGAGGGGAGTGTCTGGGCCCTGGTGGCAGATAAGAAAACGGCCTCGGGGTTGCGTGTGCAGGCTTCAAATCTGAAAGAAATGGATCGTCCCGTGATCATGAGCGGCGCCCTGGAAGAAATCGAAAAACTGGTTTCGGCAAAAGGGCAGGGGGGGGTGCGCTTTGACGCGGTAGTGGGGCGCAATGCGCTTCTGGCCGAAAGGGACAAAGCCGGGGTTGTGGGCGGGGTGGTTCGACTATTGGCGCCTGAAGGCAGGATTTCCCTGGTGGAGGGAATCCCTCGGTGCGGTCAGCGAATCTATAATCTTATGGACCGCCGGGGATTGGATAAAGGGCTCGTGGAGAAATGGATTGCCGCCGAGGAAACCATCTATGAGGATGCAGAGGACCCAATGGTGAATTGGAACCGGGATGATTTTGCCCATGCCTTTGATCAAGCGGGGCTTTTCATTGAGCATTTTCAATCGGAACGAACCGCCATGGAAATTCTGGTGACGGACGCTGTTCTTTCCCGGTGGTTCCCGGAAACGGGCGGGACAGCAAAAAACTCCCAGAGGGCCAGTTACAGGAAAAGACTGACCGCTTTCCTTTCCCCGGATGAGGTGGATCAAATCCGCTTGTATATTACCCAAAAACTGATGGGAAAACAGGTTCAATGGACGGGGGAAATCATTTACCTGGTGGTCTGCTGATGAGTTGGGATTTGGAAACCTGTCTCGGTTGGGTATTGAGGACCACGGAAAAGATGATCATCAGGCGTATATCCTCTTCATGGGGATCAATTTGACAATTGGTTGTTTTGTTACTACAGTAAAATCATGCAATACGAATGGGACGAAAGAAAGAACGCAGCGAACCGGGTGCAACATGGCCTTGATTTCAATATTGCAGAAGGCTTCTGTTGGGATACCGCTGTTGAAACCCTTGATGACAGGTCTGACTACGGTGAGGAACGCTGGGTTGCGCTGGGATTAATCGGCATTCGGGTTTACGTCATGATTTATACCATGCGGGGGGATAATGTCCGCGTGATCAGCTTGCGTAAGGCAAACGGAAGGGAGATGGAATATTATGAGAACGGATAGGAATGTCTCCAGCGAGAACCTGAAGGCGGTTGAATCACCGTCTTTGTCGGATGAGTTTTTGTCTCGAATGCGGCCCGTGGCCGAAATGCATCCGCATGTCCCAGCAAGGGTTCGGGGTCCGCAGAAAGCGCCTACCAAGAAATCAACCACGATTCGACTTAACGCTGAGGTGTTGGATTTCTTTAAGGCACAGGGTAAGGGGTGGCAATGTAAAATCAACGATGTTCTTCAGGATTATGTTGAATCCGTTCGATAAGATTGAACAATTGAACAGGCTTTTACTTTTTGTCATATGGCAGAGAGGAATGATGTAAAACGATCTTAAGTTTGCCGTCATTGTTTTTAACATAGCCGAAAGTGTACTCGACTTTTACCGTGTCTCCCTTTTGGGGCGTGAAGTAATATTTCCCCATGGCCATGGCGATATTGCCGTTGATGTAGGTTGCCGCATTCTTGAATCGGACCTTCGTCCAAGGGGCCAGGGCGAAACCGTTGTCTTCCGGGAAATTCTTGTTATGTCCTATGAAATAGGATATGGCGCCTTCTTTTGTTGTCCGAAACTTGATATCGGAGGCCTTGGTGGGTTTAAAGAGTACCTGGCCGGTCTGGTATGCGTATAGATCGTCAACCAGGGTCTCCGCCGCTTTTTGATAGTCCCGGCCATCCGTGTAGGTTTTTCCAAGATTAACCAGCGCATCGCCCCAGGCTTTCTGAGCCTTCAGGATTTCCGCTTTGGTGATTTCGCTTTGCGCGGCATTGACAACGCCCGCGGTGAAGAGAATGATAATCCCCATGATCATCATCTTTAGGGTTTGAAGTCTTTTACTTTTAGTTTTCATGGTCGTCTCCTTTCTGTTTTCCCACGAAGGTGATCCACATCCTTTACAAGGGTTTCAAGCGTTTCATTGAGGGTTTGTTCCATGCCGGTTACCCTATCGGCAAGCTGTGTCACCTTGACCAGCAATCCCTGTATCATGCGCATTTCTTCCGTTGATCGCGTGAGAGCGCCTTGGGAAATGCAGAAAACGCGTCCATCCTTGAGTGCAATGACTTCGATGTTTGCAATGTCCGTGATGCCGATCAATTGATTTTGGTCGGTTTGAAACTCATAGTATGCCTTCAGCTCTTCCGTAGGCCTTTCCCGCTTCATCATATCCGGGGTGATCGCTTCGCCGTAAGGTTGATCCCTGGGATAGATCTTCACAATGCGTTTTCTGAATGCCTCGCCTTCCAGCCCTCTGCGGTTGGACATCAACACCCGGTCCGTATTGCCGCTCAGGAATGCATGCCAGATTTCCCGTCCCTTGTTTTGTTCATACAATGCCAGATATGAAACATGGTGACTTTCGGTTTCCTTTATGTTGATGAGAGACCAAATCCGTCTTCTGAGCGCCCGCACAACAGGTTCATTGACAGCAATGTTAAAATGACTCAGGGTTGTGTCAAGGACCTGATTGGCATATGCCTCATTTTCATCGGGGATGCCCGGGAAAGCGTTTTCACCGTATGTCTTTTCTTTCATTTCCAGTACTCCTGATTAGTTCTTGACGGTGGTGGGTTGGGGTGAAAGAGGTCATTTTCCGTGAAAAAGATAATAGAAAAACTCCCACGTAAGGTCAAGAACGTTCTTGTTCCAAATATCTAAGGCTTCGAATTTTATTCTGCCCCCTGGCCACACAAGGATCAATCCTTTTTTATGCATCTCAAATGCATTTGTGGTAAACTATCATGCTTGTTTTCCAATGCATTAGGAATACCGCCTGAACTCCCTGCTTCAACGGACCCATAGGAAAAAATGACCCAGAATAATCTCAGCAACCAGAATATCCCACTGCCCGCCGCCCTGTTTACGGGTTTTCTCTGTACGCTGTTCGGCGCCAATGCCGTGGCCATCAAGTACAGTCTTTCGGGCTTGGGGCCGTTTTCGGCCGCGGGTATCCGGTTTGCCGTCGCCGCCGCAGCCATCTACCTATGGGCCAGATTGACCGGGAGACCTTTTGCGTTGAGAAAGGGACAGGCCTTTCAGCTTCTGATCATCTCCGTTGTGTTTACATTGCAGTTGGGACTGTTGTATCTGGGGCTCGGGAAAACCAGCGCTTCAAGGGGAACATTGATGATGAACCTTCAACCCTTTTTCGTCCTGCTCCTGGCCCACCGGTTTATTCCCGGAGACCGGATTACAAGGAAAAAAGTCATGGGTTTGACAATGGGCGCCATCGGAATGGTCCTGGTTTTTTCAGGCAAAAACGGGGTTACCGCGGATATTCAGGTGGGTGATTTAATGATCCTGGCCAGCGCATTTCTCTGGGCCGTGAATACGATCTATACCAAACGCATCATCCATCTCTTTTCTCCATTTCAGATCGTGTTCTATCCCATGCTTTTCTGTGTTCCCGTCTTTCTGGTTGCGGGATATTTCATGGATGCAACCATGGTCTTTCATCTGGATGGGAAAGTGTTGTGCGCCCTTCTTTACCAGAGTCTTGTGACCGCCTCCTTCGGATTTGTGGCCTGGAACACCCTGCTGTTGAAATACGGCGCCGTGGCGTTGCATTCTTTCATCTTTATTATGCCCATCGCCGGTGTCGTGCTGGGCGGGCTGGTACTCGGAGAGCTGATCACCTGGGAGCTTCTGCTGGCTTTAGCGCTGATTGTTTCAGGCATTGTGATCGTGAATTTCAAGAGCGGAAACGTCACGGTTTTTCCCACAAGAGGTATTTGATTTTCGCTTGTATTTTTCGTTATAGGTGTATACGTTTACAATATTATACACAAACGGGGGCCGCCATGCGAACAAATATTGTGATTGATGATAAACTCATGTCCGATGCAATGCTTCTGAGCCGGTTGAAAACCAAAAAAGCAGTCGTTGAAAAAGGACTGAAGCTTTTAATACAACTGAAAAGACAAGAACGTCTTAAAGGATTGCGCGGAAAACTGAAATGGGAAGGCGATCTCGATTCCATGAGACTTGACCCATGATTGTGGTAGATTCGTCGGTTTGGATTGACTATTTCAATGGCATATCCAGCTGGCAAACGGACACGCTTGACGCACTGCTCCCCCATGTTCCCATCATAATGGGCGACTTGATATTTACTGAAGTTCTTCAAGGTTTTCGGTCGGACAGCGACTATGAAAAGGCAAAATCATTCTTCGAAGAATTGCCTTTTCGGGAATTGGGAGGTTATGAGGTTGCGTTAAAGAGCGTCAGCATTTATCGGGGGCTTCGAAAGAAAGGCATTACCGTTAGAAAAACCATTGATGTCATTATCGCCGCTTTTTGTATGGTCAATGAATTGATGTTGCTTCATGATGATAAGGATTTTACACCCATATCAGATCATTTCTCATTGAGAGTCATCCTGCCTTGATAATTTCCCGATTTCTGGAAGGTCTAATATGGGTTTCTTTTGGGATTATTTTCTTGACATATGCGTAGGCGTAAGGTTTAGAATGTTAAGAAGGTTTATTTGGATAGTTTGCTTTGCTTTTATTAAAGTAATTAATCTTTGATCTTTCAAACAGAAGGGATTCAACCCGGTGGATGACAGGATTTTAAGCGTCCCTGAAGCAGCCAGAAGGTCTTCCGTCAGCAGGGTGACCTTATGGAAGTATGTGAAATCGGGTGATTTGAAAGCTCACACGACGCCGGGGGGGCATTATCGGATACTCCAGGAAGACCTGGAGGCCTTCCTGAAAAAAAGGGGGGTTTATCCCTTTGGAATTTATCAGCCTGAAATCCGCAGAATCCTGATCGTGGACGATGATCCCGCAATGCGGAAAATGCTGAGCAAATTAATGACGCACCAGGGGTATCAAACACAAATCGCCGCGGACGGTTTTGAGGCGGGGGCAAAAGTCATGGCGTTCAAACCCGGACTGATCATCCTGGATCTTTTCATGCCGGGGATGGATGGATTTGAGGTCTGTCGCAAAATCAAGGATGACCCCGGCACCTCCCACATCAAAATTCTGGCGGTGACCGGTTACGATACAGCCGAGAACAGAAATCGCATTATGACGATGGGCGCCGACGGTTACCTTCCAAAGCCTCTTGAAAGGGCGCCTTTGATTGAACAGGTAAGGTCCCTTCTGAAAGGGCGTGGTTAAACCGGGGAACTTTGATGCGGAACATGGGAAAAATTCAGGGATTTTTCAAAATGCAGTAAGACCTCAGAAACTCGGGAGAAATCATATGACCGCGGTGAATCATGAGGGTTTTGATCAAGAAAAAGAGACCTTGGAACTTTGCCTTTACATTTATGGCGATACGCCAAAATCAAGAGAGAGCATGGCTCAGGTTGAACAAATCCGAAAAGTCCATCTGGCGGGAAGATGCCGTTTAGAGTGCATCGATTTATCAAAGGACCTGGAACGGGCCGAAAGAGATCAGATATTGGCCACTCCCACCTTGATGAAGACCAACCCTCCCCGAAAAAGAATAGTGGGGAGTTTTGGCGATGCACAAAAGGTGCTTGGGGCGCTGGGACTGAGGGATTGTTGATTGTTGATTGTTGATTGGCGATTGATGATTGGGGAATGGAAGTCTCATGGAGGAGATGATGTTGGATGCTGAGAAGTCAGGAGAGGGGCGGGATGTGTTGCTTCAAAGTGAATCACAGTTGAAAATGATCATCGAAAGCAATGCTGACGCCATCCTTGTGGTGGGCCGTGACGGCATTATTCATTTCGCCAACCCGGCCGCCGAAGCGCTTTTCGGTCGTTCCGTATCAGGCTTGATGGGGATGGATATCGGGTTTCCCATGACCGGGCACGGAAGTTCCGATGTCAAGATCCTAAGGCCGGCGGGGGGCTGGGCGGATGCCGCCATGCGGTCGGTGGAAATCGACTGGGAAGGAAGACGCTGCTTCCTGACCTCCCTTAACGATATTACCGAGAGAAAGAAAGGTGAAGAAAGAATTCGGCATCTTAACCGGGTGATCCGTGCCATACGGAAGGTGAACCAGTTGATCACAAAGGAAAAGGATCGAGGTCGCTTGATCCGGCGGGCCTGTGAGAATCTGGTGGCAACCCAGGGGTTCAACAGCACCTGGATCAGTCTCCTGGATGAATCCAAAAAATCCGTTCAGTGGGCGGATGCGGGTTATGAGGCTTCTTTCCCGGCGTTGAAGGAATGGCTTGAAAGGGGAAGCCTTCCCCCATGTGCCCAAAGAGCCCTGGCGCAAACAGGGATATCGGTTATCGAAGATGTTTTCGCGGAGTGCAGGGCATGCCCCCTTAGACGCTATTGTCGGAGCCAGGCTGCTTTTTCCGTGAGACTTTGCCATGACGGGAGAATTTACGGGGTTTTGACCTCTTCCGTGCCGCAAGCCTTTGTCCGTGATCGCGAAACGCAGGGGCTGTTCCAGGAAATGGGAGAAGATATCGGCTTTGCCCTCTTCAATGTCGACCGGGAAGAAAAACTGAAGTCCGCGGATGATGAAAAGAAAAAAATGGAAGAACAGCTGCATCAGGCCCAGAAAATGGAGGCCGTGGGCAGGCTCTCCGGCGGCATTGCCCATGACTTCAACAACCTCATGACCATTGTCATGGGCAACGCCGATCTGACCCTGATGATGATCCCGGAAGACGACCCCCTTCGCGAAAGTATCCTTGAGATCAAAAAGGCCGGGGAGCGAGCCGCATCCTTGACCCGGCAGATTCTGGCGTTCAGCCGCAGACAGATCATTCAGCCCGTGGTCTTGAATTTCAATGCGCTGGTGTTGGGTGTGGACAAGATGTTGCGCCGCATTATCGGCGAAGATATTGCGCTTGAAACAACGCTTTCTTCCGATCTGGGACAGGTGGAGGGAGATCCGGGGCAGGTGGAGCAGATCATCATGAACCTGGCGGTCAATGCCCGGGATGCCATGCCGAAGGGGGGGAGGCTTACCATCGAGACGGCAAACGTGGAACTGGACCGGGAATACGCTGCAAAACACATTGCCGTTACCCCAGGCCCGCATGTGATGCTGGCCGTAAGCGATACGGGGGAGGGAATGACGGAAGCAGTTCGGTCTCAGATCTTCGATCCTTTCTTTACCACCAAGGCGGTGGGGAAGGGGACGGGACTCGGGCTTTCCACGGTTTATGGAATCGTCAAGCAGGCCGGTGGGCATATCTGGGTGTACAGCGAGCCGGGTAAAGGGACCTGTTTCAAGATCTATCTGCCCAGGGTGGATAAAGCGCACCCCGTGTTGGACCCGCTGAAGATCCCGCCGGAGTCGCTCCAGGGTGCGGAGACCGTGCTGGTGGTTGAAGATGATGCTCAGCTCAGGAATATGGCCTGTAAGATCCTTAAAAAGTATGGGTACAAAGTCCTGTCGGCCGAAGGAGGTCCGTCGGCCCTTGAGATTGCCAAAACCCATGGAGAGACCATCCACCTTCTGGTGACTGACGTGGTAATGCCCGTGATGAGTGGAAAGGAGGCGGCGGAGTGTATGAAGACGCTCCAACCGGACATCAAGGTTCTTTTCATGTCGGGTTACACGGACAACGCCATTGTTCACCACGGCATACTCGACAAGGATACCGCCTTCCTCCAGAAACCCTTTACGCCTGAGGGTCTGGCACGGAAGGTGCGAGAAGTGCTGACAGGGGGTGCGCCGTGAATTTTTTCAGGAATTTCTCCATCGGCAAAAAGATTCTCACCATCCTGCTCATTGTTGTGGCGGCTGAGGTGGTGGTGGCCCTTTGTGGCCTCTATTTTCTGAAAGGGATGGAGACGAATCTGGACCTGATCGTGGACCGGGACAGCGAGAGTATCCGGCTGGCCGGGAGGATGCAGGCGCAAACACTGGAAGTTGTCAGGGGGGAGAAGAATATTATCCTCGCCAAGTCGGATGGTGAGCGGAAGGAGTTTGAAAAAGCCATCGAGGATCTCCAGGCGGAGCTCATGAAGACGGCCGGCCGCCTGAGGGAACTCTCAGACCCTGACGAGAAGAGCACGCTGGATGAGTTTGCCCGGGTCTGGGGCCGTTTCCTGGAGACAACCCGGGAGGTGCAACGGTTTGCCGGACTGGACCGGAAAGATGAGGCTGCCGCCCTGAGCATGGGAAAAGGGCGCGAACTCAGGCAGAAGGCCGGAGAGTTGATCGCCCTTATTGTGGGAAAAAACGATAAGGACCTGGCGGAAAGCAAGGCCCGGGGCGACAGGGAGGTTCAGAGGGCGATTACCCTGATGATCATCCTGACCCTGGGCGCCCTGGTCGGCGCCCTGGCCCTCGGGATGATGCTGTCCCACTCCATATCCTCCGGCCTCAACAATATGGTCGGCGTGGCCGATGCTATTGCAAAGGGCAATCTGGATACCCCCGTGGCGGCAAAAGGAGAAGATGAGACCGGGAAACTGGCGGCTTCCATCCGGGAGATGCAGACGGCCCTTAGAAAATCCCGGGATGAGATGGAAGCCCAGGACTGGTTGAAGACCGGTATCGCCAGGCTCAGCGAGGTCATGCGGGGCGAGCAGGACATGAATGAGTTGACCGGAAAGATTATCTCGGAGGTTTCCACTTATCTGGGCGCCCAGGTGGGCGCCATCTACGTTACGGCCGAGGAGGGGCCGGCGGAAACTTTCTTACTGACCGGGAGTTACGCTTATACCCAGCGGAAGAATCTGTCCAACCGGTTCCGTTCGGGGGAAGGCCTGGTGGGGCAGGCGGCCCTGGAGAAAAAACCGATCCTGGTGCGCAATGTGCCCGAAGATTATATCAGGGTCACCTCAGGCCTGGGGGAGGCCGTCCCCCGGTTTATCTCCGTGACCCCGCTTCTCTATGAGGAGCGCGTGAAGGGGGTCCTGGAGATCGGAACCCTGGACGATATGACCGACCTTCAACTTCTCTACCTGAATCAGGTTATGCCGGCCGCGGCCATCAGTATTGAGACGGCACAGGCCAGGGACCGGCTTTCCGAGGCCCTTTCCCGTTCCCAGGCCCTTACCGAGGAACTGGAGACCCAGCAGGAGGAACTCAAGGCCGCCAACGAGGAGCTGGAGGAACAGACCCAGGCCCTCCAGGCATCGGAAGAGCGGCTTAAGACCCAGCAGGAGGAATTGGAGGTTACCAACGAAGAGCTGGAGGAAAAAACCGAAGCCCTCGAGAGGCAGAAACGGGATGTGGAGCAGACCAACCGGAATCTCCAGCGGGCCAGGGCACAGGTGGAAGAGAGGGCCGAACAACTGGCCATTGCCGGCAGGTACAAATCCGAGTTTCTGGCCAATATGTCCCATGAACTCCGGACGCCCCTGAACAGCCTCCTCCTGCTGGCCCGGATGTTGGCCGACAATAAGGAGGGGACCCTGACGGAAGAGCAGATGGAATCCGCAAAGGTGATCCATGACAGCGGCAATCAACTGCTCTCCCTGATCAACGAGATCCTGGATTTGAGCCGGATCGAGGCCGGAAAAGTGGAAGTGCAGTTTGAAAAGGTCAAAATGGACATCCTGGCGGGCAATATTCGGGACCATTTCGCCCACATGGCCGGGGAAAAAGATATCGGGCTTGAGGTTGAGATGGGTGAAACCCTGCCGGCGGAGATCAACACGGATGGCAAACGGGCCGAGCAGATTATCCGGAACCTCATGGCCAATGCCATCAAGTTCACGGATAAGGGAGGGCGTATCACGGTTCGCATGGATCGCCCGCAAAAAGGGGTGACCCTTTTCAGCAGCGGGCTTTCCGTTTCCAATACCGTGGCCATTTCCATAAAGGATACGGGGATCGGCATCCCCGAGGAGAAACAGAAGATCATTTTTGAGGCATTTCAGCAGGCCGACGGCACCACGGCCCGGAAGTACGGTGGAACGGGGCTGGGGCTATCCATCTCCAGGGAGTTGGCCCATCTCCTGGGGGGAGAAATCCAGATGCAAAGCGAGGTGGGGAAGGGGAGTACCTTTACGCTTTATCTGCCCATGGATATGGAAAAACCAAAGCCTGAAAGTGGAACCCTGAAACCGGAGAAAAAAACACCACAGCCGGAAAGCAGAAGAGATTGGTCTGTGGAGGGTGTTCAGCAATCCCCTGTACCGCGTATTCTCCGTTCCGCTTCCACCGGCATCCGGCATATCGCCTCGATCCCCGATGATCGCGAGAATATCGTAAAGGGGGAGAGGGTTATCCTGGTGATCGAGGATGATCACCGGTTTGCGGCGCTGCTGTTGAAGCAGTGCCACGACAGGGGATTCAAGTGCCTGGCGTCCGCCACCGGCGAAGAGGGGCTCTCCCTTGCGTCGGAACATTTGCCCCAGGCCGTCATTCTGGATATCCGGCTTCCGGGCATGGACGGCTGGGCGGTCCTGGAGGCGTTGAAGGAAGACTCGGCCCTTCGCCATATCCCCGTGCATGTGATGTCCGTGGAGGACCCCACCATCGAGGCGTTCAGAAAGGGGGCCATCGGTTTTCTGAACAAACCGGTCAAACAGGAAGATCTGGAAGCGGCCTTCTCCCGGCTCGAGGATATTCTTGACCGAAAGATGAAAAACCTCCTGGTGGTGGAGGACGATGATATCCTGCGCGGCAGCGTGGTGCGTCTGGTGGGGAACGGAGACATCCGGGTGGATGAGGCGGCAACGGGGGAATCGGCCCTGAACGCCTTGAGAACCACCCGTTACGATTGTGTCATCCTGGACCTGGGGCTGCCGGATATGACCGGCTTCGACCTCCTGAAGACGCTTGAGCGGGATGGCCACACGGCGATTCCGCCCGTGATCGTATACACCGGAAGGGATCTGACCCGCGAAGAAGAAATGAAACTGCGGGAGTATGCGGAGTCCATTATCATCAAGGGGGTAAAGTCCGATGAGCGGCTCCTGGATGAAACCTCTCTCTTCCTGCACCGCATGGTGGACAAGATGCCGGAAAAACAGCGCAAAATGATCATTAACCTGCATGATACGGATTTGCTGCTGAAAGATAAGAAGATTCTCATGGTGGACGATGACATGCGCAATATCTTTGCGCTGACCAAGATTCTGGAAGAGAAGGGAATGAAAGTGGTCAAGGCGGATGACGGTAAAATGGCCCTTTCCGCCCTTGAAAAAGACCCCCATGTGGACCTCGTTCTGATGGACATCATGATGCCCGTTATGGACGGATATGAGACCATGCGGCGGATCAGGCGCCAGGCCAGGTTCCATCGGCTCCCCATTATCGCCCTTACGGCCAAGGCTATGGCGGGGGACAGGGATCTTTGCATTGAGGCGGGCGCCAATGATTATCTGGCAAAACCCGTTGATGTCAAGCGTCTATTGTCCATGTTGCGGGTGTGGTTATATCGGTGATTGTTGATTGTTGATTGTTGATTTGGGATTGACCATGGACGAATTGAAAATCGAAGCCATTGAGATCGACCTTCTCCTCGAGGCGATATTTCAGCGATACGGCCACGATTTCAGGCATTATGCGAGGGCTTCGGTGGAGCGGAGGGTCAGGCAGTTTCTACCCAGGGCGGGGTGTGCCCACATCTCCGAATTAGTTCCGAAACTGCTTCACGATGAAGCCTTTTTCGCGGATTTTCTGGGGCAGTTTTCCGTCCCCGTCACTGAGATGTTTCGCGATCCCTTTGTTTATCGAAGTCTTCGGGAAAATGTGCTGCCGGTGCTCAAAACCTACCCTTTCATCAAGGTCTGGCATGCGGGATGTGCCAGCGGCGAAGAGGCCTATTCCCTGGCCATTATGTTGAAGGAGACGGGCATCTATGACAAGACAACCATCTATGCCACCGATTTTAACGACCGGGTTCTGCAAAAGGCAAGGGAGGGCATATTCGATCTGGGGGGTATGAAGCTGTTTACCGAGAACTATCAGAAATCAGGCGGCACGGGTTCCTTTTCCCAATACTATCATGCCGAATACGGGGCGATTGCCATGGATCAGATGCTGAAACAGAATATGACCTTTGCCAACCACAACCTGGTTACGGACGGTGTTTTCAGCGAGATCCACCTGATTTTATGCCGGAACGTACTGATCTATTTCGACAGGGAACTCCAGGACCAGGTTCTCGCTCTTTTCAGTGAGGCCCTGGTTCGCGGCGGGTTTCTCTGTCTGGGGTCCAAGGAATCGGTTCAATTTTCGCGGGCTGGAAGAGATTTCAGGATAATCGATGCCAAGGCAAAAATCTATCAAAAGCGCCTATAGATGCGTGACCATCGGCGCATCGGCCGGCGGCATGGCCGCTTTGGGGAAGTTGTTTTCGATGCTTCCCGGGACCTTTCCGTTGTCCATCATCGCGGTTCAGCACCTGCACCCATTGGAAGGGGGGTATCTGCCGGAATTCTTAAGCAGGAGATGCCCACTTCCGGTCGAGGGGGTTGAAGATAAAACGCCGATTCTGAAAGGTCATGTGTACATTGCACCCGCCAATTACCATCTCCTGGTGGAAAGGGATGAAAGCTTTTCCCTGTCCATCGATGCCAAGATCAACTATTCACGGCCTTCCATCGACGTGTTGTTTGAAAGCGCGGCGGAGGTGTGGGGCGCCGGACTGATCGGCATCATCCTGACCGGCGCCAATCAGGATGGCTCTTGTGGTCTTCGCAGGATCAAGGAATGCGGCGGACTGACCATCGCCCAGGACCCCGGCACGGCGGAAACCCCTTTCATGCCGGCGGCGGCTATTGATGCGGGAGTGGTGGACCGGGTGATGACATTGGAGGAGATGGGCGATTTTTTATTGGCGATTGTTGATTGATGATTGGCGATTGAATTTTCGGATTTTGGGTTCAGAATTCTTGATTTGAGGCGTAAAGGGAAAGGGCACGGGTATTCGGGACGATGACGGCAATCAACAATCAACAATCACCAATCAACAATCCAAACGAAGCGCAAGAAATCCTCATCGTGGACGACCGGCCCGAAAACCTGCTGGCCCTCGAAAGGGTGTTGCGGGAAACGGGGGCGCGGACCATTCGTGCAAGCAGCGGAAATGAGGCTCTGAAAGCCACGTTGCACCACGATTTTGCCCTGGCCATCCTGGATGTGCAGATGCCGGAGATGGATGGTTATGAGTTGGCCGAATACCTGAGAGGCGATGAAAAAACCCGGCGACTTCCCATCATCTTTCTGTCGGCCGTTTATTCGGATGAGCAGCATGTTTTCAGGGGGTATGCGGCCGGGGCCGTGGACTTTGTGACCAAGCCCTACCTGCCCGAGATCATGCTGGCCAAGGTCAGGGTTTTCCTGGAGCTTGATCGGCAACGGCGTGAACTGGTGGAAAAGATCGAGGTGGAGAAGGCCAGGGGTTATCTGGAAAACATTCTCCTTTCCATGGTCGATGCGGTGATGGTGGTTTCCGGCGACGGCATGATCCGCACCGTGAACGAAGCCCTGGTTTCCCTGTCCGGATATGCAGCGGGCGAGATCACGGGAAAGCCGTTGGCCCGCCTTTTTGAGGATTCCCCATCCGCCTCCCTGCTGCTCACTCCCGCGGCGCTCTCCGGCCCTGATGAAATCAGAGGCCTGATGTACCGGAACAGCGATGTTCAGCTTCGGACAAAAGACGGGGTGTTGATTCCCGTGCAGGTATCAGCCTCGACGCTTAGCCATGGAAAGGACGATTCTCCCGGCGCCGTCCTTGTGGCGCGGGACATGCGGGATCGCATCAAAACCCTGGAGGCATTGAAAAACAGCGAAGAGAAGTATCGAACCCTCTATGAATCGAGCCGGGACGGCATTACCTTTTGTGCCATGAACGGCAGATTCCTGGATGCAAACCAGGCATTTCTGGATATGACCGGCTATGGAAGGGATGAGCTGACAAAATTCAACCGCAAAGATTTGACGCCCTTGAAATGGCATCGCATGGAAGCGGAGATACTCGAGAAGCAGGTCATGCGGAGGGGATACTCGGATGAATACGAAAAGGAGTATGTGCGCAAGGACGGGTCTGTTTTTGCGGCGGCCGTCAGGCTCTGGCTCACAAAGGATGGACAGGGAACTCCCGGCTGCCTGTGGGCGCTCATCAGGGATGTGACCGCTCGCAGGCTTGAGGAGCAGAGCCGGATCATGACGGAAAAGATGACGGCCCTGGGCATGATGGCGGGCGGCATTGCCCATGAATTGAACAATCCCATGATGGGCATAAACGGGTTTATCGAGTACTGCCTCAAACATACCCCCCGGGAGGACAAACGGCACGGGATTTTAAAAGATGCCCTGCGTGAAACCGGGAGATGCGTGGACCTGGTCCGGAACCTGTTGACTTTTTCTCACATGGGGCAACTGGAGGCGGAAGGATTTCGACGGATAGACTGTGCGGATATCTTTGAACGGGTGTCAAGGCTTTTGGCCTACCGGATCGAGAAGGACAACATCCGGGTCATAAGCTGTATCCCGGAGGAATGTCGGGAGATCCGGGCCAAGGGAAACAGCCTGCAACAGGTCTTCCTCAATCTCATGACCAATGCCCTGGATGCCGTGCATGAAACCAAGACAAAAGAAATCCGATTTGAAGTGCGGTCGGCCGGAGAATGGATTGAGATCGCCGTCAGTGATACGGGCCGCGGTATCCCCGCCGAACAGATGGAAAGGATTTTTGATCCTTTTTTCACCACCAAGCCCGTGGGAAAAGGAACCGGTTTGGGACTTTCCGTATCCAGAAGCATTATCGAATCTCAGGGCGGGAAGATACGCTGTGAGAGTGAACTGGGAAAAGGAACGACCTTCATCATGGAACTGCCCAATCACCAATCAACAATCACCAATCACCAATCACCAATCAACAATCACCAATCAACAATCAACAATCAACAATCCAAAAAGGAGACAACCGATGATCAAACGAATTCTTGTAATCGATGACGACGAGGCCATCAGGAAGGTTTTCCTCCTTGCCCTGGAAGAAACCGATTTCCAGGTAGACACCGCGCCGTCCGGACAAAAGGGTGTTGAAATAGCCAAAGAACAGAAATATGATCTGATATACCTTGATCTTAAAATGCCCGGCATGAACGGCGTGGAAACCCTGGCAAAATTGAGAGCCATCGATCCGGATGTTCCCATTTACATTATTACGGCCTTTTATGGTGAATTTCTGGAAGAACTGAACCAGGCAAAGCGGGAAGGACTGGCATTTGAAATCATGAAAAAACCGCTCACCATGGAGCAACTGGTGACCCTGACCAAGGGTATTCTGCAAGGACTCGGGGAATATTAGCAGAGAGAATCCTGATCGTTACTGAAGTTATTTTCCCGGCAGCACCTTCAGATAAATCACTTTGTGATCCCCGGGGGAGTAGAAATCTTCCAGCACGGCCGCTTCCCCATAACCACAGGCGTCGTAGAAGGCCCTGGTGGATCCGTATTGTTCACGGGAGCTGGTTTCAACGTAGATGCGCGTGCCCCCGGCTCGTGCCATGGCCTGTTCGGATCTTCGAAGCAACTCCCGGCCGACCCCCGCCCCCCGCAGGGTCTCCTCCACGGCAATCCAGTAAAGGTCGTAGCTTTGAAGGGTGCAGGGAATGGGACCGTAACAGGCATATCCCACGACGCGGCCTTCCACTTCCGCAAACAGAAACAGGTATCCGCTTGAAATCCCTTTGCCAAGTCGCTCCTGCACCAGCTCGTCGGCTACCTCGATCTCTTCGTGGGAAAAAAATCCGGAGGAGGCAATGATCTCTCGAACCCTTTTCCTGTCGCCCTGAACGGGCGCTTCTCTAAAGCGCATGGGTTTTGGATGCATGGTTGCGATCTTTGTTCAGAGGGATTGCAAATGTTCCCGGTTGAGCGTTTCGTTTACGATTCTTTCGACCACTTCCCCAAAGGGAAGGCCCGAACGGGCGGCGGCGGCCGCGAATCCCGCGTCCGGTGACAGGCAGGGGTTTGCATTGACCTCCAGTATCCACGGGTTATTGTCATGGTCAACCCTGAAATCCACCCTTGCGTAACCCCGGATGCCGAAAAGACGCCAGCACCTTTTGGCCAAATCCGCCATGCGGTCCAGCAGGGGCGCATCTTCCGGGGGAAATTGGAAACTGCGCGGGGTATGATGGTATTCAAACGAAGCCGTATCCCACTTGGCCGTGTACCCCACGATTTTTCGTTTTCCGGGAGGGAACCGGTCAAACCGGATTTCCGCGGGGGGGAGCAGCAGAGGGCCTTCAGGGGACGTCAACAGGGAAAGATTGAATTCCCGCCCTTCAATATATCTCTCCGCAAAGCAGCTCCCTCCGAGGGCCTTTCTTCGGGATGCCATGGCCTGGACCAGTTGCGCTTTATCCTGAACCACCACCACCGAATCATCCTCGATCCCGATGGAGGCATGTTCCCAGACGGATTTGATGATGTAGTGGGTTCCCTTCCGGGGCATTAAATGGTTTAGACCGCCTTCCTGAAAAAATGCCTCCGGGGTGGGGAGATCCGATCCTTGCAGCAGCCGCTTTGAAACGGCCTTATTAGAGGTTTGATACAACGCATCCGCGGGGGCGCCCGTATAAGGGAACCCAAGAAACTCCAGGACGGCGGGCGCCAGGTGGATCAACCGGCCGGCGCCTGATAGAGACTCCACCAGGTTGAACACAACGTCGGGGCAAAAAGCGTTCAGTTTCTCCTCCAGGTTAGCCAGGTCCATGGTGATCCCCAGTTCGAGGGGCGTATATCCCATGGCGCCCAGAACCTCGCCGACCGCCCGGACCTGTTCGAGCACATCCTTGTGGTCCGGATCGGTCATCTTTTCGGCGATTTTATCATAAACGATAACCGCTTTCATGGGGATCAGGCCTCCGTTTTCGGCGATTCCTGGTTTCGAAGCCTTCGTTCGACAGATTCCATTATCATTTCAATGAGTTCCTGATAAGTTACCCCGGCCAGATAAGAGAGGATGGGAAGATCCGAATGCACGGGATGGAGCCCGGCCAGGGGATTTACTTCGATGAAGTTGGGGACGGCGTTCCCGTCGCTTCGAAGGTCCACCCGTCCCGCATCCCGGCATCCAAGACCTCGCCAGGACGCCAAAGCCACTTCTTCGGCCCTTTTTGATTCCTCATCTTCCACGAGACGGTATTCCACCAGATCCTCGAATCGTTCCTTGTTCAAGAAGGAATAGGCGCCCTGCTCCGCCTCTTGACGGAGCAATACCTCCATCACGCCGATGACGACGGCGTTTTCACCTGTTCCCACAATGCCCACGGTAAATTCCCTTCCCGGAAGAAAGGTTTCCACCAGAACCGGCTGGTTGAACCGGCCCAAAAGCCCACGGCACACCGGGACAATATGATCCCTTTGGGAGATCTTCGATGCGGCATCGATGCCCTTGCCGGTTCCCTCGGCCACGGGTTTGGCAAAGAGGGGAAGGGGAAGGTCGATTTTTTCCGCATCCCGACCGGTTTCTATGACGCGAAAGTCCGGTGTGGGAATCCCCAGGTCGCGGATGACCCGCTTGGTCATCCCCTTATGCAGCGTCAGACTCAGCACCAGGGGATCGGAAAAGGTATAGGGAATGTCGTATGCATCCAGGAGAGCGGGGACCTGCGCTTCTCTGCCGAATCCCCTGAGGCCCTCGGCAATGTTGAAAACCAGGTCCCAGGTGTCGCCCCGATCCAGTTTCCGGATCAGACTCCGGATGTTTCCGATCCGCTCCGTGCGGTAACCCAATGCCCCCAGTGCCCCTTCAATGCCCAGAATCACCGCTTCACTGTCAAATTCCGCTGTATCCTCTTTGCTGAAACCGGCATTGAGGTAGTCGTCTCGAAGGTCATAGGTCAGCCCGATCAGCATGCAGGTCCCTCCTGTTCGTTAAGACAAGGGGTGGGGGCGGGAGTGTCTCCCATGCATTGATCCACGGGATCCGGATAACGATAAAGCCTGCCCTGATAGTTTTTCAGCACGAGATCATCCCCGTCCCGGCCCATGAAATATTCCGGGAGCAACGGAATCTTTCCGCCTCCCCCGGGGGCGTCAATCACATAGTTGGGAACGGCATATCCCGTTGTATGCCCCCGCAACCCCCTGATGATCTCCAGACCCTTTTCCACGGTGGTGCGGAAGTGGGCCGAGCCTGTGATCGGATCGCACTGATACAGGTAGTACGGCCTTACCCGCGCCTTCAGAAGACCCTGTACCAGGCGCTTCATGGTGTCCACCTGGTCATTGATGCCTTTCAGGAGAACCGTCTGGCTTCCCAGTGGAATGCCCGCATCCGCAAGACGCCCGCAGGCCTGCACCGTTTCAGGGGTGAGTTCATCGGGATGGGTGAAATGGATGCTGATCCACAGGGGATGATAGCGTTTCAACATTCGGGTGAGTGCCGGGGTAATGCGCTGAGGGAGCACCACGGGGACCTTGGTGCCGATGCGCACGAATTCCACATGGGAAATCTGTTTCAACCGGGAAAGGAGCCACTCCAGTTTTGTATCGGACAAGGTCAAGGGATCCCCGCCCGAAATGAGAACATCCCTGATTTCCGGGTGTTCCCGGATGTATGCCAGCGCCTTTTCAAGGCGAGCCTTATGAAAGGTCCCGCCGCCTTTTTGACCCACCATCCGTGAACGGGTGCAGTAACGGCAGTAGGTGGAGCAAAAATCGGTGACCAGGAACAACACCCTGTCGGGATAACGGTGGATTAGACCGGGAACCGGACTGTCGTTTTCTTCGCCCAGGGGGTCTGATGCTTCTCCGGGGAAGGATTGCTGCTCGGCGGTAACGGGGATCACTGCACGGCGCAAGGGTTGAAAAGGATTGTCCTGTTCCAGGAGGCTTGCATAGTAGGGCGTAACGGCAAGGGGGAGCCCCCTGCTGCAATGGTTGATGGCCTCGTTTTCCTCATGGGAAAGATGGATCATGGGGGCCAGTTGGGAAAGGCTGGTGATTCGGTTTTTCAGTTGCCAGTGCCAGTCGTCCCATTCGGCCGGGCTGATTTTAGGAAAATACTTTTTTTGAAAATCGCAGGCAGCAGGACTTACATGGAACCTGGATACTTCCGCCACCTTTTTCAGGTATGTGACCTTGGCTTTTTTGGCCCGGTGTCGCTTTGCGGGTAAACACGCTTTCGCCGCTAAACAAGCCCCAAATGCCGCCCTGATATTGGGGGGTTCACTATCATCCGCGGTGAGAATCTCCTCTTCCATTATTTCTTGCCTCCCATTGCTTCTCATAAAATATAATAGGGCACTCCGCTTCCGAAGCAAACGCGGAATACCCGGCGCCTTTTCGTCCTGTTTTTTATGGGGGTTGCATTCCCCTCTCCCGTATGACACTGCATTTGTCGTGCCATAATCGTAACATGTTGATATTAAACTGGTTTTATTTATCATAACGCCCGAGAGAGAGAACCGCCGGTTCCCGTATTGCAGCTAGGCGAACCTAAAGTTCCGATTCATCATGGTAAAATCCTGGAAAGGGAAAATAACCCGTTGCTTTTTGCCGGATCAGGCTTATCTTGCACCAGAAATTCGAGATCAAATGAATTCGAACATCAGAAAAGACCTTTCCTTTGCTCTGGCCGGCGGCTTGTTGCTGGGTATCCCCTGGGTTATTCCCGTATTTTTCTTTCTGATCTTTATTGCCTGGGTTCCCCTGTTTCAACTGGAAGCGGATATCCACGACCATCCTGACAACCGGAACCCTTACGCCCTCTTTAATCTCGCCTTTGCCGGGTTCCTGCTTTGGAATATCCTGGGATCCTGGTGGATTGTTCAGGCCCAATGGCTGGGGGCCATATGCATCATCCTGGCCAATGCCCTTTTACAGGCCCTTGTGTTCTGGTCCGCAAGCCGTGTGCGAACCATCGTGAAAATACCGTTGTTTTTCCCTTTTCTGTTCATCTGGATGGGGTACGAATATTTTCACAACATCTGGGATCTGGCCTGGCCCTGGTTTAACCTGGGGAACGCCCTGGTCACGGCGCCGGGGCTCATCCAATGGGTTGAGTTTACCGGTGTTCGTGGTGGAAGCCTCTGGATCATTCTGACCAATTTTGCCGTCTTCAAGGCATACGGGATCTGTCAAAAAAGGGGTGCGGGTTCAATGGCCCTTGTTGGAGTGGGAATCTTTCTTTTGTTATGGGTCCCCTCCTTTTTATCGTATCAACTGTACCGCAATTTTCAAGAAGAGGGCGAAACGGTCAAGATCGCTCTGATTCAGCCGAATCTTGATCCCTACACGGAAAAGTTTGTCCCGGAAAAACAGGCTCGACACCTGGAAGAATTTTTCAGGGTTGCGGAGACGCTTTGCAATGACGAGACCCGGTATCTGTTGGGTCCCGAAACCTTTATTGTACAACGGATCGATGAGGAAAACCCTTTGGCATCGCCCTATTACCGTCAATTAATGGATTTTCGGGAAAAACACCCACGGCTCAATTGCCTCCTGGGCATCCACAGTTACCGGAAGCTGGGCCGGGATGTTCCGCCGGGGAGTCGTTTTGACCGGGAAAAGGGGTTTTACTACGAGGCCTTTAATACGGCCCTTTTCCTGGTCCCTGGCGCTGCCCCCCAGTTCTATCACAAGACCAAACTGGTGCCCATATTCGAGCGAATGCCGTTTGTGCAATATGTGGGCTTTCTGGGACGGTTCTCTCTTGAGCTTGGGGGGTATAACGGCGCCTACAGCGACCGACAGGCGAGTTCTCATTTTGAATTGTCCGACGGTTCCACCAGCATCCTGCCCATCGTCTGTTTTGAATCGGTATTCGGCCCCTACTGCGCTCAAAATCTGACCGAGCAAAAGGGGTTTATCTGCATGATCACCAACGACGGGTGGTGGAAAAACACGCCGGGGTATCAACATCACTTCAATTTCAGTCCCATTCGCGCCATCGAATGCCGCCGGGATCTGGTTCGCGTGGCCAACACCGGTATTTCCGCCCTGATCGATGCCAAAGGGATGGTGACGGCCCAAACCCCCTGGTGGCAAAAGGCGACCCTCACGGGAGAGGTCCGCCTTCGCCGGGGGCTCACCTTCTTTGCCCGGCATGGCGATTGGCTGGGACGGATTTCCCTGGGGTTGGGAATCCTTTTGATCCTGTGGAGCATCCTTCGAAAAACCCGCGGGGGCAGGTTTCGTGCCCGCCCTGAAACTTAAATTAAGGAATAAAAAAATGCGCAATACCGTACACGATACGTTTATCTGTAAAACCCTTATGCGTTGGCTGGCGCTGATGATTTTTAAAGTCTCGGGATGGCGGGCCGCCGGGCAAAAACCCGATATTTCAAAATATGTCATCATTGCGGCGCCCCATACCTCCAACTGGGATTTTGTTTACACCATTTGTCTTGCCCTCATCTTCGGTATAAAGCCCGTGATCATGATGAAGGGCGCCTGGTTCAAATGGCCCATGGGGCCCTTCATGCGATGGTTGGGGGCCTTTCCTGTTGATCGATCGAGAGGACATAATGTTGTGGCACAGTCAATTGAGGTTTTCAGGAAATATGACCCCATGGTTCTCGTGGTTTCCCCATCCGGCACCCGAAGAAAAACGGCGTACTGGAAGAGTGGATTCTACCATATTGCCAAAGGAGCGGGGGTCCCGGTGGTGTTGGGGTATCTGGATTACAGAAAAAAAATCGGGGGCATCGGACCGACGGTTTACGTCACGGGCCGTATGGAAAGGGACATGGAAACCATCGGGGATTTTTATGCCGCCATAAAAGGCAAACATCCCGCTATTTTTTGTAGTACTTCATTGCGCCGGGAATTTCTGCCTTGATCTGCTCGATACGTGTTTTGTCGGAGGGGTGGGTGCTTAGGAACTCGGGTGGGGCCTCTCCTTTTTTCTGTTGGGCCATCCGTTCCCAGAAGTCGACGGCCCTCCGGGGATCGTATCCGGCCATGGCCATAAAGACCAGTCCGAGACGGTCCGCCTCGCTCTCATGCAGGCGGCTGTACGGGAGGATGACCCCCACGGAGGAACCCACCCCGAAGGCGGTCATCCAGAGCTGACGCGTTGTTTCCGAGTTGTTTGTCAGGGCTGCGGAAAGGGCGATGCCTCCCGTTTGAACCAGCAGTCCGTGGCTCATGCGTTCATCCCCGTGCCGTGCCACGGCGTGGGCGATTTCATGCCCCATGACCACGGCCAGGCCGGCTTCGTCTTTCGTCATGGGGAGTATCCCGGTATACACCACAACCTTTCCGCCGGGCATACACCATGCGTTGACCTCCGGGCTCTCCACCAGATTAAATTCCCAATGGTAATCTTGCAGTTTGTGGGACAGATGGTTCTCCGCCATATACTGTTCCACGGCCTTCTGAATTTTTTGACCGACCCGTTTGACCATTTGCGTCTGCGCATGATTCGTGCTGAGCTTGTTGTTTTTGAGAAAATCGTCATACTGCTGGAAGCTCATGGAAAGCATTGTTGAACTGGGAATGAGATCCAGCTGGGTTCTACCGGTCAAGGGAACCGTGCTGCATGATGAAAAGAGAAAAACCATCAGTACGAATATTTGAACATGAAATAATACGGATTTCATTTTGTATGCCCTCCACTTTGAAAATCCCTAATTTGGTTTTCCCATGCAGTGCTTTATTGACAGTGTTCTACCCACAAGCGCCTACCTTCAAATTTCCCATGAAGCTACGAAATATTATTCGAAAAATCAACGATGATGATCCGGCAATGCTATTAGTATAAAAGGCAAATACCATTTCGCCAAGTGAAAATCTCATTATCATGGATGCTCCCAATGGATAAACAATTGCTCGAAAAAATGAAACAAGACATCCGATTTGCGGCTATCAACGGATGCCCTCCACCTTCTGAGAAGTACCATGCGGTAATTCAGAGTCTGGCCCATGTCACAGGGGGCCAATACCATTTAGAAAACGATGGTCGTCATTATCAGCATGACTACTATGCCCACGCTACAATGTGCGAGATTTACTTTCAGGAGAAGACCGGCATAGTCAAATACCCGAATGCGAACGACAAATATGAGGACCATGACTTTGTGAAAAGCAAGGGCGGGGTGGTATGGGTTCTTTTTATTGAGGTGAGCTGGCTTGGAGATTATGCCGCCCATTACTGGAATGTAAGAAATTCCCATGGTAAAGGCGAGGGACGCGAGTGCAGGGTGAACGTTGTCAAAGAGAACAGGATACCCGTATCGCTCTTACCATTCTGCCATCCTATTTTTGATTGCATGAGAAACCGGGGTTTTTCCATTTTTCTCTACGAAAACCTCATGGATCAGGTCGATTGGGTGGACGACCTGATCACTCCCATAGGAGAGCATGAAAGGGTTATCTACGGACCGGACCGGAAGCCGACTATCGCCGAACTTCTTTTTGGGAGCCCGGGTCTCTACATTGATGTGCCGGGACTGAACTTTTAGGCAACCGTTCACGTGGCGTGACGTTTGCCGGATGGGGAGCAGCGGGTTGCAGACACAATGCCCTTACGGAACATACTACAAACCCTTCCACCTCCTTTTGCCGGAGGTTGTGTAGCTGGAAAAACGGTAAATGCGATTCATTCGCGAATATTTAGGGGGTTGAACATTTTGGAGGTTTTTCTGGGAATAGTGATCGCGATCATCATTACTGCGATTTTTGCCTTCGCATGCTGGATAATCTTCTCTTTGATCGTTGACCTGCTGAAAACTCTGCTGAAGATGATTTGCCGGGTTTGCAAATCCGATTCTGCCAGGGATGGAAAATGTGCGGGAAAGAGACTATCTGGTGAGGTTGGAAACATGACTAAGTATAGGGATAAAATGCGGCTTAAGCGGTATCTTGCAAAGAACGGAACCGTCTCACCGTTAATAGAGCATTTGTTGTTGACAAGATGCAAGGATTCGGAAATTCGGGATATCGAGCGAAACGGGATTGAGGCGTATGTTGCGGACTGGGAAGATGTTATTGAATGGATACCTTTCGATGATACAAGTGAAGAATATCTTAATGACCTTTCAATACGAGAAACACTTTATGATGTGATGCAATATGCGAGCGAAGCGGAAATCGAACCGTTTAAGGAACGAATTTTGGCGGCGGATCAACGATTCAAGGAATTAACCGTAGCGGATGCAAGTTCCCATGATGCCTCAATTGATAACAAGGAAATGTGGTGGTTGTTTCGATGGCCTAACAAAAAAAACTGAGGGCAGGTGGGTTATTCCCGCTCCATAAACACATATGAAGCAGGAGCCAGGGAGAAAGCTCTCGATCATTTTGGCTCCGAAGAAATGTTTCACGCTCATTGGACAAGCGATGAGCTCTACGATCAAGTGAAATGCTGCGGCATTCATGAAGAAAAACAGGAGCCCCATCTCGCACCCATGTTACTCGAATCACTCCTTAGGGTCCTTTCAGAAGACAAAGGAGCTGACCAACTTTATCAGACCAGGGTCAGGCGGTTTCTTGTCAATTTCCTTGAAATCCACGGCAAACCAACCGACCTTGAGATTAGAAGGCATGTGCACCTTTATGAGAAAGAATGGGAATAGAGCGAATGGAGATGGAGTAATGATCACTTGGAGAGGGCGTTGAAACTGGGAGGAGAAATAGTATTAAAATGGCCGGATCGCCCACAATCCGGCCCATCTGCACCTGTCTGACAGGGTGGGCCCCCCGATGCAGACGTCGAACTACAAGAGCAAAGCCCAGGATGGGGAAAAGTGAGCAGGCTTTCCGGTTCGTGCGACATAAGTCCTTCACCCCGCCGGTGCTGCTGTCCGGCGGGCCATAGGCTTATTACCGCTTAGTCCCGGCCTCCTTTTCCCGGAAGAGGCAGAGGACAGCGGCTGATACGGCTCACGGACCAGCTACCCGCGACTGTTCAGGCCAGGGTGGCCCCCCTACGCAGCGGATATCCCCTTGAGGTGAGAACTATAAAGCCATTGCTTTTCAAAGTCAAGGAGAACGCCCAACTAATGGAGGCCAGGCACGGAATCACAGCAGCCCTGGTCATGAAAGAATGGGCCTGTTGATGCTCTGGAAACTAGGGGAGTAAGGGGCCTCTCATACAGCAGCGTGGAAACAAGGTAGGACATTGATTTTGCTGTTGGCTTTTTTCGTTCTTATTTTGCACGGTACGGTTTTGCCCATGAATTCATAAACGCATAAACGGTTTTACATAAACGTGTTTATCAAGACCCAGCCGTATTTTCTTTTGCAAGGGCTGAAAGAATTTCTACAGCCTTTTCAGGCCAAATTTCGCCTATCGACACGTATATGAAAGTTCCGTCCTCATTACGTATTCCCAGACTTGCGCCTTCTTGGAGAAGCAATTCGAGCATTTCGCTGTTTTTATTGATCGCGGCAAGTTCCAGAGGAAACAGAAAATTTTGGTCTTCTGTTTCCATGCACTGATTTAAAAGCTTTGGCAGCTTTCCGGCTATCAAGCGGACTTCATCGAGCCTTCCTTTGCGGATGCATATTTCCAATAAAGATTTCTGATCCTCTTGCGGCAACTTTTCCAGAGCATTCAGTTTGACAGCCTTATTAAACAGATAGTAATTCTCACACTTCACAAATTCGACAATGGGATATGAAGTCTTGCAAATCATATGGCCCGGAAAGCCATATGGGTCTTCAAATGTCGCTAAAATACTGTCGGATATATCCGCACCCTTGTCCATCAGGTATTCGGCAATATCCAGATGTTCATACCTGATGGCTTCTCCCAGTGCGGATCCGCTCCATTCCCAGTCTCCATTGGCGTCGATCTCTTCATGGTGATAGTTGAGATCCACTCCGTTTTCCACCAGCCAGGAAACAATATGAGAATGGCCGTTCTGGGCAGCGAGAATCAACGGGGTCGGCAGTTCTTCACCCTTGTCGTGAATGTCGGCCCCCCATACAACCAGCTCCTTTGCCACATCCAGAAATCCAGACTCGCACGCGACGGAAAGCGGGTGACCGCCATTCGGGAATATGCCAGGCTCCCAGTTAAACATATTAACCGCATAGGCGATGAAATCTGTCTCGCCTTTTCGAACAGCCATTTCAAAATCTTCCTCTTTAATCCCGCTTTTTTCCATTTCATCATAATCAAGGTCCATTTGAAATTTTCCTCAAATATTTTTCAACGTCATTGATTCACGTTACAGCGAACCTCTGTAAGGAATGCGCGACTTCTCGCATATATGGGATAATTTCCTTAAGTCCAATGTATGAAGAATTCTGAGATAAACTCTGTCAATATTGTTAGAAGGCCCGATATAGATTTTTTGTACATTTACATCCTGCAGTTTGAAATCAGCATGTGGAATGTCAATTTCGTTAGATTTGTGTGAAGATAGCTTCTCATTAGGAAGGTGGCCGGAACTATAAACCGCACGCCATTCCTCTTCTTCATCAAATGCTTCATGCTTCAGCACCGGAGAAAAAAAACAAATCATGGATCTCAAATATACGCCAAAATGTGTCGGAGTAAAATGATCGAGCGCTTCGTTATTATGCCATTTATCACAATGCCATAAAAAGTCATCAACCACTTCATGAACAAAAGCCTTTTTCTTTATTTCATTATAAAGGCATTTCATAAAACGAAACCCCTGGTTTTTTGCTGAGGATGACAAGGTTTCAGGAGCAAAACCGATACTGAGGCCGCCATTACCGGCATAGCCCCGCCACTGGCTGAGGATGTCTCCGTTTTCGGTAAAAGAAACACAATAGGTATGTTTCCCATCAAGCCGGGTCCTCACATTCAATAGTTCATCAATACATTCCGGATAATTGACCAGAAAGTCATGGTTCTCCTTTTTCTCCGCCACTTTTTTCAGTTCTTCCTGAAAAAGTGCTACCCCATGCCGGTATTCTTCCAAGTCGTTCAAATAGCGGGTATCGGTGGCCCAGAGGCAGTTATCACCCAGAATTCCGTTAAAACTTGGAATAGTGGTGTAATGAAAAAGCGTTTTTTCCGGACGTCCTCTATATTTATCCAAAAAATATTCCCAATCCAGCAATTCCCGGTCAAGAATTTACTCACAGAGTTTGAAAAACATATTTCAAAAACAAACCCTGAGATCAGATCCTTTTCAGAAAAATTGTATTAAATCCACTATTACCTCCCTCGATTTCTTGCAGGTTGAGCTTCTTTGACAAGAGTAAGAGCATAAAAGCACGAGTTAGGGCAGAGATATCCATTTCCGGAATCTCCAGTTTTTTATTAATGAGAGCATTTTTGTATGCGAACTTGGGCATGACAAATTTAACCACTGTTATATAGAATAACTGGCGCTTGAAACTTTACGCCATAATAGAGGGCTTCATAGAGCATCCTCATCGATTTGAATTCAAAATCTCTAAACAAAGCTCTCATCCGTTCCCACAATTCCCTTTTTGAGCCGAGTTTATGCCATGCGGCTATAAATAGAGGGCAACAAAGCTGTTGAGTTTGATCCACCAAGAATGCCAGCATCATGAGCATCGCAAAAACAACACTCAGATTCTTCTTGCCGAGCCCGTAGTTGTGTTCAAAATGATATCCTTGGTTCTTAAGAGTATTGAAGGTTTCATTTTCGATCTTCCATCTCGCACGGCCGCCTCGCATTAGCTGGTATGCATTGTCCTTTCCTATTAAAAAATCTGTCACCCAACTAAAATGTTTTGTTTTTTTCGGTGTAATTTCCCAATATTCCAGAAAGTTAACCAGCATATTCTTGTTAGAGGCATTGAGAGGTACCTGGTTAATAAATCGGAAACGATGTATTTTTTCCGGATCCTCTTTATCGACCAATTCGAATTCAGTGACGTCACCATTTATCCGCGCTTGTTCGACGTGATTAAACAAGAAATGGTGATCTCCTTTTTTAACTCCCAGAATATAATGAAAATTTTGCTTTTGTATTTCTTCAATGTGGGGTGCATTCGAACTTAACGCGTCCTCTGTTATAATGATAGGCAGATGGGGATGCTCCTCTTTTAGCTTTTGCAAGAAACGTTTCGCGGCATTACGCTCACAGTCGTTCTTGCTTTGGCCATCCTGCTTGACTATGAATTCCGGAGCAAGCGGAATGACCTCTTTGAAATCCGGATGGACAATTGCTGCCCCCAACATCTGCTGATAATAGGTTTTTTCGCCGGTTTTTTTCGATACTTTTACCAAACAACTATCAGAGGAAAGTTTCTTCGATGAGAAGAAACCCGTTCCATCCAAAGATAGAAGATAACAACCTTCGAAAAATACCATACGTTCAAGCACCTTTCCCCTTTGCAGTTCCCAGAAGATATTCCTATACGGTTTCCGAAGTTCTTCTGCGAGCACTTCATCAAGAATGGTGCGCATCGTACTGTCACATGGGATCTTTCCAATATGGTATATGTTCCCAAGATTACTATCGGTTTTTCTTCTTTCATCAAAGGCAAGCAACGATGGCTCCTTGAGCGAAAACATTGCAAACCCGGACATCAAGGCATCCGCAATAGTAATATCGGGATCCTCACGGCAGTCAGAGACTTCAGAAAAATCTTTATGCAGACGCTTGAAAATTGCATCTGCATTAAGATGCTTGCGAACTCCAATCTTGCCTCTCTCTTTTCTTCCTTTTTGGCTTCTGATTCCCATAGGCAGTAATCATCGGCCAAGTTGATCTGAAAGTCCAGCTTTTTCTGAGAATTGCCAAAAAAATTCCTGTTTTATTTTAAAAATTGGAGAAAAAAGCCTTTTCAGGCTATTCATTCAACGTAAAGCTTTACGAAAAGGAAATGCCAAAAGGTACTGTCCTAGCGCCTTTAGAATCTAAGCGGGAATTGCTGTTCCCAATCCAATATCCTGCTCCTTTCTAACCACGGGTGGAGGGCACATACGGAATCGCCCCTTTTTCTTCGGCGAGTGCAACCCGCTCCTCCAGATCCACGACAGTCCCGATCGTAAAGCGAGAAAGTGGGCCCTCGGGATTCAAGCCTGCCTTATCCCGGAACCATGCGCTCAGATCCTGCGGCAGTGGATAGGCTTTTCGCTTCATGTAGGTGAGCAGGGCAAAATCACGGGTGATGAAGCTTCTCGGCTTGATTTCAAAAATGCCCCACTCCCTTTCCAGCCAATTTTCCCCTTCCACCCCTTTTTTCGATTTTTCATCCCCCTCCGTCAGAAAGGCATCTCCGGGCAGGGCGGGCTGACCCCGGTCCAGAAGGGGGAAACCGGTCAGGACCATGGCGTATTCCTCCACGGACAAACCATACAACTCAGCCACCATGGCATCCATCTCAGCCCGGAGTTCGGCCCGTTTCCATAAATCCCGCTCCGCGCTCTCATACGTCCAGGGATCTTCAGGGAACACGGCATTCCATGCTTCCGCTAGTTCCGGGGTGGTGCAGCTCAGGGTTGCGGCTTTACGGGCTAAATCGCCTATTGTGTCCTCGGCTGTCTCTCTGCAGTTTGGAACCACAAGGTTAGAAACATACGTCCAGTTCAAATGGAGGCTTACGCGTTGGCGGATTAAATAGTCCGCACAGAAAGAAGCAAAAATAGATAAAAGCATCAGATTTTCTTTTGCTGTCAGCCCTTCCAAAGTGGCAACCGTATTCCCACAAAGGACATAAACGCTTATTATTGTTGAAAGAATACTTCTCTCATTCGTTGCTCCGGTCACGTCACAAAAGCCTATCCGATCATCCGCCTCCTTTTCAGCATCAACCTTGCTGACAAAAACGCGGGGGGTAATCACCTTCCGCTCCATATCCTGCTCTTGCCAAATGGCCTTTCGGCCTTCTCCTGAAACATAGCCTTTCTGGGAATGATCAAAGATGTGAACCATCCGGCCCTCATAAAGCGGAGAATAGATTTCGCCGGGGAGAATTCGGTTGGGGTCATTGCCCTTTCCGTCTTTTTTTGCATTGTCATCCGGGTGGTAGAAAACCGTCCGTTCCTTGCCGTTGAAATGCTGTTGCCGTTCCGCATACCCGCGTGTCCGATACCAGTTTTCATCGGCGGATACCCAGTACTCACCGCCCTGGGGCAAATCATCCGGCAAAACAACAATTTTGGAATCCGGATGCTTTTTTCGAACCCACTGCCCCTCCTCATTTTTTTCCGGCCGGAAGCGGGTAAATCCCCTGGCTGCCATCCACCCACGTGTTTTGAACAAGCAGGCGTCATTGGTCATATGCAAATCCGTGCGATAGGTTACCTTCCAGCCGCTATCCGCACTGCCGAGGGCTGGGAAGCTCTGATGAAGCCGTTCAATCAACCGCACTTCCATGTCGGAACGGTTGTCGATCAGGGCCAGACTTTCGGGGCTGATGGCCGTAATGAAGTCCCGGCTCAAATACAGCACCCGCTCCTGCATTTTCCCTTCCAGCACCTGGGTGTCCCGCAGCATGAAGGCAGCGGGGAACGAGTGCCCTTCTTCGGGTGTTTCGCGGGAAAACGTCAAGGCGGTAAATTTGAAGCTGGAATGTATATCAAAATGAAAGCGCACAAACCGCTTTTTTTGTTTTACCAACAAGGTCCAAGGCAGCCTTTTTTTTCATTTTATCTGAAAAAATGACAAAATCAGGTTTTTTGGTTCGATTTTTTATTTCTTTTGAAAGCCCCGTCAACTCCATGGACTGTTGTTTCTTACATGCGAAGCCCAACACTTTTTCGTAAAGCGGCAGTAAGAATTCGTTTTCAACGCTGTCTTCAATGGCTTTTGACTTCATTTCGAGAGAAGGCGGCAATCCAACACATGGGATAGGTTTATGTTTGCTTTCCGGTAAATCTTTTACAAACTCATGGCGAACGGAAAGCCAGAGTCCGATCAGTTTTTCCAAACGTTTCTGCGCCTCAGACGGCAGTTCCCGCTTACGGGGAAAGGCCTCGTCGGAAAGAACACGTTCAAAATAGGTGGAATTGAAGAGATTCGAGTGGTAAATATACGATGGTTCCATCAACATACCTCGGCATATTTTCTTATAATTTTCATTATCAGACCAATTTTGAAGCCAATTCCGAGCTTGTTATCACCATCCCGGCCTCCGCATGGCATTCGGCTGAAGATTCGCTTATGGCCCTGAGGGGATGAAAAGTAATTATCATGCTCTCTCATAAATTTCATTGAAAATTTATTCCAACCAGGAACCTGGCCTCGAGACGCTTAGTGAATTTCAGCAGCAGACCTATCGCAACATCCGGATATTGGTGCATCCATTACGTCAATATTGGTTTATCCCGGGCGCTGCAAGCGCACGATGGGGAAATATGGATAGGCTAGAGGCATGGTAAAACCGAATTTATGGAGGCATGAAAGTGGCGAACACATCCACGGACTGGCGAGAATGTGAATCATATATCAGGGATATAGGAGAAAAATTGCCCATTGCCGGGTTTCTGGTGTATATTTTATGAACTTGATGCCGGAGATATGTTAGAGTCAACAGGTCTGCGGCTTGCAAGCAGTCTCGGATGGGGTCGGACCACGGTAAGCATTTAATATACGAAGA
Organism: Desulfatiglandales bacterium; assembly: GCA_963662465.1. Lineage (GTDB taxonomy): Bacteria > Desulfobacterota > DSM-4660 > Desulfatiglandales > Desulfatiglandaceae > NaphS2. The sequence goes on along the minus strand of OY759599.1, from coordinate 3,041,702 downwards.
AATATATTTTATTTACCCCTCTAAAACGGGGCTATATTGATCTTTTCGAGATCAAAAAGTCCGTTTTTCTTGGGATCATGGCAAGAACAAAGCGACATTTTATTCCGGGGTACATTTGGCATATCACTCACCGGTGCCATAAGAGAGTCCGGCAGGGGGTGTCCAGCAGGGGGTCGGACCAAGCTAATGGGTTAGAATGATTGACAATAGGATGATAACTGTGCCCGATTTTCGGCCTATATGATGGTTTTCATAGTCAAAAAGTGGATTATAGGCAGAACCATAGCAAGAGCGCGAAGATATTATGTGAGAAGAGATACGTTTACTCTTCATTCTTTTAAAATTCTAACGAGGTCTGAATATGACAATAGATGGAAATTTTTCCAGACAACCTGACCTACGGGCGGCGGAGGTTATGGAAAAGTGGAGGTCCCGCCCGCATACGAGCAGTTAAAAGAAGACCTCAGACAAGTCCAGCGGCGGGCACGAAACCAGTGATAAACCTCCGAGCTGAAGCGCGGGTAGGAGATAACCGGAAATCAGGAACGACCTCTTAAACACTCTTTTGTCACACCAAGTCCCGTTAATTTTCACAACACGATTTCCCGCGGATCTTCACTTTTTTTCTTTGATGCTTTGTGAGATTTCTCACAATTCTCTTGACGATGGTGAAATCGTTTGGGATAATTTCACCCTTACGAATAACAAATTAAAGAAGAAAAAAATGTATTCCGTACCAGCTCTAAATTCTAAGTATAGTCGTTTGATTTATGAATTGAACCATTTTGCTGGGACTCGTAATCATACCTCCTTTGATTTGGTTCGACTCAAAAAGGAAGCTGAAGACGTCAAAAATAATTTTGATGTGGCCTCGGGATTTTCTCTCTTGGGTATGATTGCATGTCTCGTTGGAGACGAAAAAAATGTAAAGAGCTTTTTCAAAAGGGCAATCGAGCAGTCTTGTAGTTCGCTACAACATGTCCTCAATTTTATTGTTTCGCTGAAAAGCCTTGAGTTAATGGAGGATGCCTACAAATATGCAAAAGAGGCATATGAAAAATATCCCCTTGATTCGGAATGTATAAACGTAGCAATTGAAATGGCTTGCATTTTAAACAAGAAGGTGGATTTCGAGGAATATATATGCATGTGGCACAAGATTATGGAAAAAAGACATCCATTAGAGATTGGACCGTTGTTTAGAGATGCCGACAAAAAAATGAGTCTCGAACTGCTGGAAAAATATGGAACTGAAGGCGCTCTGCTTCCTGAGCATCTTGATCCAGGGACTATTTTTACACAATGTGGTCCGGAAATAAGGCGCATTTTCGGAGTTCCGCTCAATATTGTCGTTGATGTCATGCCGGACCCGGATTCTAATCCGAATTTGGTGGCCTGGATACAGTGGTTTGGGGAAATGGACGAAGGCATGAGGCTTTTTGATCAATTCGAGCAGTGGTATATTGATAACGATTATGATCTCAAAACGAATGTCGTGAGCTTCAATATCGAATTCGTGGGGCTGTGATGGGTTTCGATTGGAAGAAATACCTTGAACTCGCTGAATGTATTACGAAGAATTTAGACAAATTTCCTGATAAAGAAGCGTGTTGTCGTGCCTCCGTTAGCAGAGCCTATTATGCGGCTTTTTGCACGACCTGCAGAATTCTAAAAGAGACCGAAAATTTTGAATACAGGAGAGGTGGTTCTCATAGTGATCTTCAAGATTATCTCCAAAATGGAGGTGATAAACTAAGAAGGAAGATTGCCACCCGGTTCAAATCTTTTCATTTTGACAGGGTGACCGCTGATTATTACGATACCATTAAACGTCAAAGCCCAATCGCCATGGCAACGAAAGCCATATGGACAGCAAATAAGATTCTAGAAGAAGTTGATGCATTATCAAAAACCACATGAAATAAAATAATATTCCATACTGCCTATACACCCTTAACCGCCTTTGGGCGGTTTTTTATGCTAAAAAAACCTTGACGCATGACGAACCGGCTACGGTCACAAGCCGGGACAAAATCTTTGAACACGATTTGAAAGATTAAATGATGGACAGGATTGCTATTGACCCCGGGCGGCCACCTACTTTCCCCCACTTGTAGCCACTTATTTTTCCCCCACCCCTTATGTCACTTAGCAGGGATGAAGAAGAAAATAGATCATTACATACAGTTGTTTATCCGCCATCCAAGGCCAAAATCTGATTCCTAGGTGGGAGATTTTGAAGTGGCCATCCGGGATTGACCCATGAAACGGACTACCGACATAAGGCGGGATAGTTTCTCATTTGTTTGAACCTTGATTTTCTTGATTTTTCATTCACGATGCCGAGCATCATCACAGCGATCAAGGACGTCTTTTGTGTCGGGACTGAAGGAGAGGTTTGCAGTGTGCCCGTGAGGGCATTGCCGGGGAAAACGCCTCACGGCGTCACTACAAACGTCGCCGCGGAACTCATTGTGCCCCGGCAGGTCACATTTTCATTCCCCCGCAATGCGTGAGAACGAGTGCTTCCTGAATTGTCCCGGCTTGTGGCCATAGCCGAGATCCCTAACATCTGCCCAATTTTTCTAATGCTGCATTTGACAGGGCAACATAATTTCAGAAAAATTCTTGTACTACGTGATCGCATCATATTATCCTCCGTGGGTAATGGGAAAACCTGTGGGAAAATAATAGAGCACAGTTACGCAGCAAAGACCATAGGCAAATTCAAATTCGCATTTAAAAAAGGAGTCTCCTTCGATTTACCATCCAGTTTTTTTGTCCCAGCTTATGTCGGTAGCCCAGTAATGCTACCCTTGACGAGATCTGAAAATCTTTCTATAAGTTTTTTCATGGGTCACCTCTTTCGCTTTTGGATGGTTTTTGTTTGCTCCATCTATTTTACAAAAGAGGTGACTCAGAGTCATCTCAGAATCTTGGGTTGCGGGCATAGCCCGCCTTAGATTATCGACTTTTAATAACCTCGATCTGCCTCGGGCTTTCGAGAACGATCTCCGGTTTGCCCTCGTATTCCTTTATTTTTCCCCTCACCCGAACCGTTTTGTTGAGATAGAATTTTTCCGGCTGGAATGGGAACTTTCGAAAACTGTTTTCAAAAATTACGAGACTCATATATCGGGTGAAATTCCGGTGGAAGTTCAGGAAGCAAGCCGTTCCTGAATTGTGACTTCGAACGATTTTTCCTTCGACACTCACCGTCTTTCCAACATATTTGCCGGCCGATTCCCATAAAATCCCTCGACCCTTGTGTTTGGCAAGCGCTTCCGTTTTCAAAAATCCATCGGCGATTTTCCGGAAATCGATGGCCCGTATGAGGTTTTTGGGAACAGGATGATAGCCGTTTTTGGACAACATCACTTCCAGACGTTCGGCGTCAAGGTCCTTTTTCCACCCGGATAATGCCTGGATTTGCCGGTCAAGGTCTGCCGCCTGAACGCGTGGCTTGATATGATTTCCATAAATGATCCCCCATTTCCGATGGGCCATGCCCATGACTGTTATGGTAACTGCTGCCGGTTCAGAGATAACGCTTTGTGTATATCCGGATTGCCGCAGTTGTTTCCTGAGATCCCGTGGTCCCAATTCATGGGCGGTGGTATACAAGTTGACCAGGTTCAAGGCGATTTTTCCCTGGTGAAAAGGTTTTGAAATCCAGGTTCCAATCCGCAGCCTGTAGCGATTTGAAGAAACCCTTTCGACCTGGATCATGAGCTGCTTGTGCTTGAGGTTCCACAGGACTTCGCTCATGGCCTTTTGCCCCCAGATGCCCAATTCCTTTTGTCGGGCTGTTTGCTCCCAGGCCAGAAACTGACCTTTCCTTTTTTCATCAAATGGATACCGGATGTAGGCTGAAGCATAGCCATTTTTCAGGAGCTGCTCCTGAACGAATGTGCCATCCTCCAGATAAAGATATCCCAGCACCCGTCCATAGTTCCCTCGTTTGTCTTCGTCATGGGGATCATATTCCAGGCGGATGTTTTTTCCCATGCAGAGCTTTTTCGTGAAGGCGGTTGATTCAGTGGACATGAACTGGATGGGCAGTTTCGGATGATTCTTCTCGGGGGTGTCCACACCGATGAAACGGACCGTTCCAAGTCCCTCCAGGGTGAGCGTATCCCCATCGGCGACTGCAATGCATTTGTGGTAACGGCGGTCGAGATTGAGGCTTCTGAGCAGCGTATCCGTAACCGGTATCGCACGGTCATTGGATGAAGCGGCTGAACAGGGAAGTGCGAATGAGAGTGCCGGCAGGAGAAACAGGAGCCGCAACAAATGAGCAAGGGACTTGAACATGGTTAAGAATCCCGGCGAACTTCTCCGCCTTCGAGCAAATCCCGGAACTCTTCGGAAATCTTATCCCCTTCCGCCAGGTTGGCCAGAAGACGACTGCCCACCGCCGCCGGTGCAAAGACCAGGTCCGCCCGGGCCAGTTTCAGTCTTCGAATGGCATTGATGGCATTGGCCACGGCCAATACGCGAACACCAGGGTTCAAGTCCTTGGCCAGCAGGGTAATAAAGGCATTGTCGCCGTCATTGTCGCCTGCCGCAATGACCATATGCGCTTTCCCGATGCCGGCTGTTTCCTGCACCGCTTCGTCCGTGGGGTCTCCAATGATTTCGTTCTCTTCCAGCGAAAGGGGGTCGCCCTGGTTTCGGATCCGGATAAAGGGAATTTTTCGATCTTTCAGCTCCCTGGCGGTGTTGACGGCGATGGCGCCTTCTCCGGCCAGGATGATATGATTTTCCAGTTTCATTCTGCCTCCTTTGGGGTAAAGAATATGGCTCAGCTTTTTGGTAATCGCCGGCCCCAGGACCGATGCAACGGCAGTGGCGAAAACGCTCAGGCCTACCACCAGCAGCGATACCACAAACAAGCGCGTTTCGGATGTGACGGGGTGGATATCGCCATAGCCGACGGTGGAAATGGTAATGATCGTGAAATAAAAGGACGTGGTCAGGTTATGGATGACCGGTTCGAAACCATCGCCCAGCAGATAACTGCCAAAAGTGCCATAGGCGAGGATGGAGAAGATGCCGGTTAGCGAGATGGCGTAGTTGGCCAGTTGGGTCTGGCGGTTGAAGTGGCGTCGCAGGGCTACCATGGCCACCAGCATCACGCCGGGAAGGATGAGACTCTTTCCCCAGTGTTGCTGAACCAGGTTTACGCCCAGGGTCACCAGCAGGAGGATCACGGCAAAGGACCAAGCGGCGGCAAGCCTTCTGAGCAATGGGAACCCCACCAGCACGAGCCCGATTCCCAGGATGGCCTGGGTGCTGTTGGCCAGGATGGCCAGCGACTTCCCCAGGCCCATGAGAGGACTAAATTGGCCGAAGGGCAGGAGATCGAGTTTAAGGCTTTTGAGTACGTCCGAGGCGCCGCCCGCCACAATGAGAGCGGCCATGGGCCAGTGGGGCCAGAATCCCCGCAACCAAGTAAGAAAACGGCGCCGCCGGGTGGGGCGAGCGGGATGTAACGCTGATTTTTCCTTTGTCAATGCTTTATCCGGGATGGGAGATTTTATGCATTACCCTGTTATGTTCATTGAACCTGTAGGTTTGCGCCCGCGCAATTTTGTTTCAATGACGGCGACTATTCTTTCATGTATACGGGTGTTTCGTTAATGACTCTGCCGACGCTTGCGGGAAACCATTTTCCCGTTCCGGAAAGGCTTGGAATTCCTTGTGCATTCAGTGTTTCGGAAATCTCTCGATTATTTAGACCTTCCGAGCTGAGCTGAAGAATTGTTTGGTAGGTTTCTTTGTTGCGTTTTGCATACTCGGGGGAAAAGGATACCTTTTTTTTAGGGTGATCCTTATTTTGAAGATTTTCGGTGGTTTTATGATTGCTGTCAGCCTGGTCATTTCGCTCGTAGATATGTTTGTTCAACATGTACAGTCCCCTTCTGTTGCTATTTTCCCGAATTTTTTCATACTTGATTATTGGAACCTTATTTTCATGGAAAGGTCAAGGAAAAAGCAGGTGAGCGCCCTGCCGAAGGGGGAACCATTTTTGTCAGAGACATCCGGTTAAATTTCCGGGTTCAATTGATTTCTGTGTATCAAAATGGTAGTTTGAGACAGTCATATTTGTTTGTTTATGCTTTTTTGTGTTTATTATGTTTAAATTGTTTATATTAATGAAAAATATGTTTTTTTAAATGATGAGGAGCCGGAATGAAACCTGTTCGGGAACTGATGAACCAGAACGAATTCTTGAAGGGATTGTTTTCAGCGATTCCCTGCGGGGTGCTGATCGTTGACCGAGACCGAAGAGTTCTAGTGGTCAATAAGGTCATTGAGCGTATTTTCGGTGTGTCTGATGAAGCGGTGACGGGCAAGAGCGGGGGCGAGGTACTCCGGTGCGTCCATGTTCATGACAGCCCGGAAGGCTGCGGTTTTGGCGATCATTGCCAAACCTGTCTGGTTCGAAAAACAGCCCTTGACGCCATTGGGGGCAGGCAAATTAACCGAAATCGGGCGGATATGGAATTGCTGGTAGGCGGAAAGCTTCGGAATTTTACGCTCTTGGTCAGCGCAGCGCCCTTCGATCATGAAAGAGAGCGGTTGGCGGTGGTCGTCATGGAAGATATTACCGAGCTTTCCATCCTTCGTGCGCGTCTGAAGACGGAACATTCATTTGCGGGGATCATCAGCCGGGACGAACGAATGCTTGAGCTGTTTGAAACCATCAAAGAAATCGCGGATGTCAATATTCCGACCCTGATACAGGGTGAAAGCGGAACCGGCAAGGAACTGGTGGCCTCGGCTATTCATAATGAAGGTCAGAGATCCTCCGAACCTTTTGTGCCGGTCAATTGCGGGGCATTGCCCCAGGGACTTTTGGAAAGCGAGCTGTTTGGCCATGTCAAAGGCGCCTTTACGGGCGCCGTGCGGGACAAAAAAGGTCGTTTTGAACTGGCCCATCGGGGTACGCTTTTCCTGGATGAGATTGGCGACATGCCCAAATCCGTGCAGGTCAAACTGTTGCGCGTTCTTCAGGAAGGAACTTTTGAACGCGTGGGGGGGGAACGAACCCTGACGGCGGATGTGCGTCTGATCAGCGCCACCCATCGCGATTTGAAACGCGAAGTGGTCAATGGCAATTTCCGCGATGACCTTTACTACCGTATCAATGTGGTTCCGCTTTTTCTGCCGCCGCTAAGAGAGCGGAAACAGGATATTCCACTTTTAGCGGAACATTTTTTAAGGACAGCCGGGGATGGCGGGCAGAAAAACGTCGGCATTTCCAAAGATGCCATGGCTGTTATGATTGATTATGCGTGGCCTGGAAATATCCGTGAACTTCAGAGCGCCATTCGATTTGCCCTTGTGAAGTCTCGGGGACACATGGTCCAGCCGGAGCACCTTCCCCTCGAGCTGAAGGCATCGGAAACCCGGAAGTCTCTCAGGGGTCCCAAGCGTAAGCTGGATGAGCAAAATGTGAGCAAGGCACTTATCCGGAGCGGTGGGAACAAAGCCAAGGCAGCCAGAATCCTAGGCGTGGGCCGGGCGACCCTTTACCGATTTTTGGCGGATCGGCCGGATTTGACGTTGTCATGAAAATACAGCTATTAGCTGTTAGCCGTTAGCTGTTAGCTTAAAAGCGGCGGATGTCATTTTCGGTTTTGGGGGCAAAGGGAGGATTAGACAGTGAAATTGAGTGGGTTTTTCGGTATCAGCGCGGGTGGGTCTTTCAGGGCCGCATCTCTCAGGGTGATCATTCCCGTTGCATTAACGTTTCTGATGTTCGTTCTGAGTTTTTTTCTGCTTTTCATGCCCGCCATGGAGCAGCATATGATGGGGCAGAAACGACAGATGATCCGTGATTTGACCGATAATGCCTGGAGTCTTTTGGCACAATATGAAGCGGAACTTAAAAATGGAGATTTTTCAGCAAAAGAGGCGCGGAAAAGGGCCATAAACCGACTTCGCAAATTACGTTACGGGCCGGAAGGAAAAGATTATTTCTGGATTATTGACATGCATCCACGGGGGATAATGCATCCATACCTTCCGGATTTAGAAGGTGTTGATCTGTCGGATTATAAGGATTCCAATGGAACGCGTCCCTTTGTGGAATTTGTCAAAACCGTCAACCATCATACCTCCGGATACGTTGACTACATGTGGCAATGGAAAGATGATCCGAATCGCATGGCCCCCAAGATTTCCTATGTAAGAGGCTTTGAGCCCTGGGGCTGGATTGTGGGAACCGGCATCTATGTGGATGATGTCCACAAAGAGATTGCCGCTATTACGCGGCGGATGGTGATCGTGATGTCGGTTATCTTGATCGTGGCCCTGTTGTTTTCCCTCTATATTATTTGGGAGACCGTCAAGACCGAGCGGAAAAGGATCCTGGCGGATCAGAAACTCAAGGCAAGTGAAAAGATGTTTCGATCCCTGTGTGAAGAGGCCCCCTTCGGGATTTCCATGACCGGCGCCGATCAATGTTTTGAATATTTGAATCCGGAGTTTATCTCCCTTTTTGGTTATACAAAAACGGATATACCGGATAAGGAAACATGGTTTAAAAAGGCTTATCCTGATAAAACCTACCGAGGCGAAGTGCGCTTAACCTGGCAGAATGATCAAATCAAAACCGCCGCAACTGGGGAAAAGATCGACCGGGCGTTTACCGTTAGGTGCAAATCAGGACAGGATAAAATTATTTGTTTCGGCGTGGTTCCCCTGAGGGAAGGCAAGCAGTTTCTGACGTACCAGGATATCACGGAGCAAACCCATATGGAACAGGCGCTTAGGGAGAGTGAGAAGAGATTCATAAGCCTTTATGAAGAATCACAGAAGGCCCAGGAAATGTATCGGTCTTTTCTGCTTTCTTCAGCGGATGCCATTGTTTTATACGATCTGCAAGGGAAAACCCAATATGTGAATCGTGCTTTTACTGAGATTTTCGGTTGGACGCCGGAGGAAGTGGAGAAAAAACGCATTCCATTCGTGCCTGAATCCGAACGGGAAAAATCCATGGAGATTATCCGCGATATTGTGGTTGATGGGATTCCCTATCATAATTTTGACACCAGGCGTTTCACAAAGGATCGCCGTTTGCTGGATGTGAGTATCAGCGCTTCCCGATTTGAGAGTTATGAGGGGCATCCAGCGGGATTGTTTGTCATCCTTCGAGATATCTCTGAAAAAAAGGCGCTTGAAACCCAGTTTTATGAGGCGCAGAAAATGGAATCCATCGGCACCCTGGCAGGGGGTATCGCCCATGACTTTAATAATTTGCTGATGGCCATCCAGGGAAATGTTTCAATGATCCTGATAAACCAGACCCTGGATCATTCGGAATATGAAAGGATCAAGAATATTGAACGATATATTCAAAAAGGTGCGGATCTTACAAGGCAGCTTCTGGGATTTGCAAGAGGGGGAAAATATGAGGTAAAAGCCACGGACTTGAATGAATTGATCCGAGCCGGCGTCCGTATGTTTACCCAGGCCAAGAAAGAGATTACCATCCATTGGGAATTGCAGAAAAATATTTGGATGGTGGAGGCGGACCAGGGGCAGATCGAACAGGTGCTGCTGAATCTTTATGTCAATGCAGCGCAGGCCATGCCTGAAGGGGGAGAGATCTTTGTTCACACTCAGAATGTTTTTCTGTCGGAAGATGATGCAAAACCCTTTGTGCTTGATCCTGGACGGTATGTAAAGGTCTCCGTGGCGGATGCAGGGGTAGGAATGGACGAAGCGACCCGGAAAAGGATTTTTGATCCGTTTTTTACGACGCGGGATGTGGGTGAGGGTACCGGGCTTGGCCTTGCTTCCGCCTACGGCATTATCCGGAATCATGGTGGTGTCATTAATGCGGAAAGTGAAGCGGGTATGTGGTCGACCATTAGTTTTTTCCTGCCGGCACGGGTGGCCGGTTCGGAGGCGGAATCATCGGTTTCACTGAACGGTAAAATTCATAAGGGTGACGAGACCGTGCTTCTTGTGGATGATGAAGAGATGATTATTGATATCGGTGCGGAGTTTCTAAAAATAATGGGCTATCATGTTCTGACGGCCGGAAACGGACTGAGGCACTCCAACTATATCGCGAGAAAAGGAATGAAATTGAATTGGTCATCCTTGACATGGTTATGCCCGATATAACAGGCGGGGATTGCTTTGATCGGCTGAGAGAAATGAATCCCCATCTGAAAGTACTCTTGTCCAGTGGCTACAGTGTAGACGGCCAAGCGAGCGACATCTTGAACCGCGGGTGCAACGGGTTTATTCAGAAGCCTTTTAAAATACAAGAGCTTTCCAAAAAAATTCGGGAAATTTTAGATTCATCCTTGACTTAAGTCAAGGTGATTTGTTTTTTTGCGGACCATAATAGCGTCAAATGTTGCTGTCGTTAAATCTGAAAAGAGCCTTTTGGGGCCTTTTTACGAAACAATTCGAAAAGGAGGATATCATGAAATGCCCGGGACAGGACAGTCAGTATTGGAAAGCAGGGGCGGTTTTTGATGTCAAATGCCCAAAATGTGGAAATGAAGTGGAATTTTTTAAAGATGATCCCACCCGAAAATGCCCCAAATGCGGTCATCGTTTTTTGAATCCCGATCTTGATTTCGGGTGTGCTTCCTACTGTCAGTACGCAGAGCAATGCATTGGAAATCTTCCTCCCGAACTCCTTAAGGACAAGGAAGATCTGCTGAAAGACAGGGTCGCCATTGAAATGAAGCGCTATTTCAAACAGGATTTTAAAAGAATCGGTCATGCGAGTCGCGTAGCGCGCTATGCCGAGCAGATCGGCAGGGAGGAACAGGGGAATCTGGCGGTTGTGCTGGCCGCGGCATATCTGCATGACATCGGCATCAAGGAAGCTGAACGGAAATATGACAGTACCGCCGCCAAATACCAGGAGCAGGAAGGCCCCCCTATTGCGAGGGAGATTTTGAAGAAGCTGGGAGCTGCTGAGGGTCTCGTTGATGAGGTGTGCGATATTATTGGCCATCACCATCATCCCCGAGAAGCGGAAACCGTCAATTTCAAGAGTCTTTACGACGCGGATTTGATTGCCAACCTGGAAGAAGCGCAAAAGAAAAACCCATTGAACAGGGAAAACTTGCGTCATACGCTGTCAAAATCATTTCTCACTGAAAGCGGTCGAAAACTCGCCGAAAAAACACTTCTGAAATGAGGCAAAGGAGAAAGAGCATGAAAGTCATGCGTAAAATAATCGAAATAGATGAGGAACGCTGCGATGGGTGCGGCGTATGCGTGCCCGCCTGTGCAGAAGGGGCCATTGAGGTTATTGATGGCAAAGCCCGCGTGGTGGCGGAAAAGTATTGTGATGGATTGGGCGCCTGTATGGGGGAATGTCCCAATGATGCCCTTCGGATTGTGGAGCGTGAAGCAGATGATTTTGATGAAGAAGCGGTGGAAAAGTATTTGAAGGAAAAGCCGAAAGTACCGGAAAAGACCCTTCCCGCGGCCGGTTGTCCATCCTCCCAAATCCAGACTTTTATTCCCGATGGCGTGCAAGGGGGAATGTCAAAGCTTTCCCACTGGCCGGTCCAGATCCATCTGGTTCAGCCCCATGCCCCGTTTTTGAAAGACGCGGACCTCCTGATTGCGGCGGATTGCACGACGGTTGCCTGCGCCAATTTTCACCAGGATTATCTTAAGGGAAAGGTGGTTATGATCGGATGCCCGAAGTTCGATGATGGGGAAGCCTATATTCAGAAGTTTACGGATATTTTCAAGGCAGTGGAAATCAAAAGCATTACGATATTGATTATGGAAGTTCCCTGCTGCTCCGGATTGCCCACGATGATCAGGCGGGCCATGGCGGTTGCTGAAAAGGCGATTCCAATGGAAACCGTGGTCATCAGCACCCAGGGAGAAGTTTTGAAAAGATCTTAGGATGCATTGACTTCCCGACGGGGAAAATGGTACGCTTTTTCCCTTATCATGCCTTGCAACGCCGGTTGTCAGCCGAGGGAAGAAAATGCAAGGAGTCTCAGGGTGTAAATAAAGCAGGAGGAAATGGAGACATGACCACATATTCTACCCCCAGTCCGGAAGCAAGAAAAGCGATACAGGAAAAAACCAAGGCCAACGCTTCTCTTTGCTGGGCTTGCAGCGCCTGTGATTCGGAATGTCCGGTTTTTCTGGGATCGAGCCGTTTACGTCCTCAAAAAGTTTTGCGCATGGCAAACCTGGGGCTCTTGGATGAATTGGTGGCCTTGCCGGAAATTTGGTATTGCCTGGCGTGCAAACGTTGTACCCGTTCTTGTCCCAATGCCTGTGAGCCGGAAACGGTGATTGGGTTTTTGCTCAAAGAGGCGGTTCGCACCCATTTATATTCCGAGGAAACCCTTTCACGCTACAGGGATTTCTATGCACGGTTTCAGCGGGTTCGCTGGCGGGTTGCAGAACAATGCCTCAAAGGGGAGATGACCTCCATTTCCCAATTTCAGTGGCGGGAGTGGCTGGAGAGCCCCATTGAGATTATAACGGAAGATGTATGTTTATCGGATCTGTCGCCTTCCCAGGGGTTCCTGGATGAGGCCGAACGTTCGGCAACGGCTTCATGTTTCAACTGTTCGGAATGCACCAATGCCTGTCCCATCTGTTTTGAACGAAACATCTTTGACCCCCAATGGATTTTTCGCATGGTCAACCTGGGATTGGAAAAAGAAATTCTCAAATCTCCCTCCATCTGGCTGTGTATCACGTGTCAGATTTGCACGGAAGCGTGCAGTCAGCTGGTTTCGGGACATACCATGATACAGCGACTTCAGGAACTGGCGGTAAAGGAAAGAATTGTTGATCCGGGATTTCCGCTTCGATGGAAAAAGGCTCAAAATCTTCTCTATCCGCTTTTTACGAAGGAGATTGATTCGATATTTGGGTTTTAAGGAAATGCTTGGATTTATACCAAGGGCGGACCATGAGATATTCCTTCAGTTTGTGCTTGTAATCGACGCTTAAAGACGTTCAGATATCTTCACCATATTATCCGACCCTGGCCCTTAACTGGGGGAGGATTCCCGGAGGGGTTCTCCCGTCACCATTTGAACCCAATTCGGTACGTTGTCCGTAGGGCTTCGTACCCCGGCATCAGTGCGCCGGCAGCACGCCTGCGTAGGGTCCGGCAGGAACATGCCGGGTACTCAAGGTAAATACCTAAATACACTCAAACTATGCGACTTTGTGTCGCAAGTTAACGCGAAAATCAGCCGTGCGAGTTGTCGAGCGCCGGCTGCATTTGCCTTGTTGGGCAATTCACGATATGAACCTTGTGCTATCCTTTGGCGTTTTCAGCGGTAGTACCCACTACCGACAACCCATCCGAATCCTTCAAACAGCAGCGTATATGACCTCTTGGGTTGTGCGATGGTTTGTCTCTTCTTCGGAAACCAGTACTCGGCATACCCGCCACCGGCTTTCCCTTTTGCCAGAAACTCCTTTACGTAGTACGTGCCCTTTGGGTCCTTGTCCTCAAGCCGATTTCTTCCCTCCACATCCTTTCGGCCATACAGGACCACATTGACGCCTTCCGTCGTATCGGCCCAGAAATACCCGTCAGTGCCGTACCTAAGTTCCCGCAGCAGGTCGGTACCAAGCTCTTTTGCCTCCTCAAGGGTCATTTCCCCCCGTTGATGCTTTGCATGGATTGCCTGAAGCATACTTACCGCAGTTTCCACCTCACTCTTGATCAGCATATCCTGGGCCATGGAATTCTCCGGTCTTTCAGTCTGCGCAAAAGTAGACATACACAAAACTGCCGAACTTAGAAGACCCACCAGCACTGTTATTAAAACCCTCTTCATACTTACTCCTCCTTTTGCATTGAGTTGTTCCTTCGCATACGGAACCACTGTTTATTAGTGCGTTATTGGAAATATGGCCGAGTCAAAATCGAAAAGACACACCCGTCAACCCCAATTTTTTTGCCGAGCGTACCATCCCTGTTTTCCATTACGAACCATTCCCCATATAACAAATTCCGTGCCACAATACCAGCCTTCTTGACACGGTAAATTTGTTCTAACAGGTATCACGCTTGGGGCACTGAATTTTTGGTCATCTTGAGATAGTCGAAGACACCCCTTACGTTCTGCGTGAGCTGGCGCATTTTCTGGGCTACACTGCGAACGCCTTTCGCCTTAATGATGCCCACCGCGAATCTACGCAGCCTGGTCATGTTTTCAGGACCATTGCCGGTTCTTATTCGGCTTCGATCTTCGTCGTAGTTCCAGTCGATGATGTAATGGCACTCGTTTTCAATGGTCCAGTGACCGCGATTGATAGAAAGTACACGTTCGGGATTCGCCTGATCAGGTGATTGACTCGTTATGCCGTAAGCAACCTCAACTGTGCATTTACCGGTTTTCTTGTTTGTAACTTCTCTCTGGATCATAAAAGCCTGGCCGACATACGGGAAATCCAGGTATAGGTTAAGTTCGGTAGTCGTCCATATTTTGCGCACTTCGATGCGACCATGATCGGGAGCATCGTGTTGTATGAAATCAGGATCGTTGCAGCCCTCAAAATACAGGTACCCAATCGGATATCGCCAGATAACCGCGCATTCCGCACAGTGTTGCGGCGGTGGCAATGGCCAGAACAGTGGAGAGCCTGTGACGTCGTCCCCGGGATCGACGCGGGTCGGGAATTTGAGCAAAAAAGTCGGGTAGAGATTTCATATGTTCCGCACTGAGCATGATTTTGTAACCTCCTGTAAAATATGGTTTTTTGAGAACAGGTCGGTATATATTCGGGTCTTATTTTAGGTCTTTTTTTAAACCACTTCAAGCGAAAATTTTTGCCATAACACTATCAAAAAAGGAACCTGTATGGTTGCTGAAGAAATATTACATTGCGAAAAATGCTTTTATTCTAGCAGGTAATTCATTCTAAGGGTACTCTCCGTAATCCTATCTTACTCCTGTTTCATATTGATTACAGAACCATTCTGAGCATGAAACCCGCTCTGTATTCTTACTGACGGTGCCTTGAAGGTGAAATGGGGCCTTTATAAGATTTCCAGCCGTGAAACACACGAAAAAAAAACCGTTTAAAGCGTCAGTTTACCCTTGACGAGACAGTATCCTTTACATATACTTGAGTAGTCAAGCATATGTAAAGGATATAAACATGCACGAACTTACACGATACTCAAAATTTTGCCTTAATTTCTCAGTAGTTCACACGAACATCTCAAAGAAATTAGATAATCAACTGAGTATTCATGGCATCAATTTCTCAGAATTCATGATCCTTTTTCATTTAGATCAAGCAATGGAAAAAAAGATGAGACGGATTGATTTAGCTGAAAAAATCGGTCTCTCTGCATCCGGGATAACCCGATTGGTTACACCCATGGAAAAAATCGGTCTTGTTCATAAAGAGGCTAACAAGCGTGACGCTAGGGTGAGCTTAGTCAAGTTATCAACTTCTGGAAAAAGAATTCTCCAAGAAGCAACCCTAAGCCTGAATGCTACTTCACGGGAAATCCTTTCCAAATTAGAAGAAAGCGGTTTTAGTGAGATATTAAGTGCGCTCAGTCTTCTTGGTGGGAATATCAACTAATCATAGGTAAGGAAAGATGGACAGAAAAGCCAAGATACAAGAATATAAAGATACGCCTCGTCCCATGGGTGTCTATCAGATAAAAAACAAGATGAATGGCAAGGTTCTAATCGGATCGAGCCATAATTTGCCGGCTATACTTAATCGGTTTAGAGCTGAGTTGAAGATGGGCTGTTGCCGCAATAATGCGTTGCAGTGCGAATGGAAACAATTTGGTCCTGAAGTGTTTGAGTTCAAGGCGCTTGAAGTCCTAAAACCGTTGGATGATCCTACTTATGATCCTGCTGAAGATCTTAGTTTTCTCGAAGAACATTGGACTGAGACGCTAACGCCATATGGCGACAGAGGATACAACAAACCACAGAGGTCTGCCGCCTAATCTTTTTCCCAGATCAACAAAGAGGGCTTGACCGAGCATAATCAACACAGTTGGAATTGCCGGCGATTTTTAATTTACAACCACTTCTTTTTTCTAAAGCCCAGCAGCATGAGAATGCCCAAGGTTAGCATCACCAGGCCCACCACCGGATATCCCCAGTGCCATTCCAGTTCGGGCATGAATTTGAAGTTCATGCCGTAGACCCCGGCGATGAAGGTCAGCGGTATGAAGATGGTGGCGATGATGGTCAGGACCTTCATTACCTCGTTCATCTTATTGCTGAGACTCGAAAGGTAGATGTCCAGGGTGCTCGATACGGTGTCTCGAAGGGTTTCGATGGTTTCAATGACTTGAATGGTGTGGTCGTAAACGTCCCCCAGGTATGGCCCCACGGCCTCTCCGATCAGGGGGGAATCGGTCCGCTGCAGGCTGCTCAGGGCTTCCCGAAGGGGCCAGATGGAGCGGCGAAGGGAAATCATCTCCCGTCGGGTATCCTGGATCATGCGCAGGGTTGAGGGTTCGGGCTGGGACAGGACGGATTCCTGGAGGGTTTCGATGCGTTCCCCCATGTCTTCCAGGGTAATGAAATAGTTGTCCACAATGGCATCCATCAGGGTGTAGGCCAGATAGTCGCTTCCCGTCTTTCGAATGCGGCCTTTTCCCTTGTGAATACGGTCGCGGATGGACTGGAAAACATCCCCTTCCCGTTCCTGGAAGCTGATGACGAAATTCGTTCCTACAATCAGACTAACCTGCTCCGAATCGAAAGCGTTTTGTCCATCCCCTGTTGATACGGCGGAGTGGCTCAGCATTTTCAACACGATATAGAGATATTCCCCCATATCTTCCATTTTGGGACGTTGTCCGGCGTGGACCACATCTTCCAGGACAAGGGGGTGAATGTCGAAAATCTTCCCGAATGCCTCGATGATGGGAATGTCATGGATGCCGGAAACATTCACCCAGGTGACTGTGGGACTGGATTTGAAGGGTAGACATTCCGCGACGGTTACATCCTCTTTTTCCGTCACATGCTGTTCATCATAATCGATCAGGGTGATTCGAACTTTTTCGGTTCGTTCTTTCCCGATATGCACCAGGGTGCCGGGGGGAAGTCCGGTTTTTCGGGATCTTTTTTTGAGCCGTTTCAAAATGGATGACCTCCTGCTTTAGACACGGTTTTAAGTTTTAGGTTTTAAGTTTTAAGTTAAAAACAAAAAAATGATTGATGGGAAGACTTAAAACTTAAAACTTAAAACTGCGGCTTGCCGCCTTAGTTTCCGGTTTCAACCGGATTTTGCCCCGTCTTATGGGGTTCCACATTGACATATAGGGGTGGGGCGGTCCCTTGTTTGGGTTCTCCCATATAGAGGGTGCGATGGGGAAAGGGGATTTCAATGCCCCGTTCATCAAAGGTTCGCTTCATGAGCCGGTAAAAGGCGCGTTTGATGCCCCATTGTTTCAAGGGTTTGGTTTTGAATCGGGCGCGAATGATCACCGCCGAGTCTTCAAAGCGGTCCAGCCCGAAAACCTCCAGGGGCTCCATGATATCAGGCCCATATTCCGGATCATTTTGAAGTTCTTTACCTAGTTCCTTCAATATCTCAATGACCTGATCTATATCTTCCCGGTAGGCCACGCCGATATCCATGACGGTTCGTGAAAAGACCTTGGAAAAATTGCTCAGACTATCGATACTGCTGTTGGAGATCACATGAAGGGTGCCGTTCATGTCCCTGAGTTTTACGGTCCTGAGACCCACTGATTCCACTGACCCGCCCTGTTTCCCCACCATGGCCCAGTCTCCCACGCGAATGCTTTCTTCAAATAGAATGAAAAGGCCGCTGATGAGGTCCTTTACCAGGGTCTGGCTGCCGAACCCCACCGCCAGACCCACGATTCCCGCACCGGCCAGGATGGGCGTGGTATTGACCCCCAGTCGTTCCAGTACGACGATGCCTCCCACGAAACCGACGGCGATGTTGATGGCGGTCTGAATGACCGGAATGAGGGTTTTCGTTTTTTGGGTGACCTCTCTTTTTTTACCGCCTCGCTTTTCCTTGAGAAGATAAGCGGAGATGGCATTGTTGATTTCAATGGCGGCTACGATGATGGTGATGGTGAAGCTGATGGCCACGATTCGAAGGATGATTGTGGCCCCCGTGTTCGAGGCCACGAAAGTGGATACGGGAATTCCCCAGATCTGGCCCACGACCCCCGAACCGACCAGCAACATGAATATTCTCAGACCCTTCTTGACAATCAGCAAATACCGGTTGGCTTTTTCTTCCATGCCGGGGAAACGCTGCCTGGCAAGCTGGTTGATTCGGAAAAACCGGGTGAAGATCAGGTCCAGGGCGCGAAATGAAACGACCAGCAGGATGGCTGCGACCGCCGTTCCCAATGTCGCGCGAAAAAGGTACTCGAAGCCCTTTTCATATTTCATGATGAGCGACAGAAAAAAGGCCCAGGCATAACCGGTGGCCAGGATGGGCCAGTATCGGATGAATTCCAAGGTGATTCGGTTTCGTTTCTTCTTTGAATTTTCTCCTGGTTTTACAGCCCCTGACGGCTTTTTATCCGTTTCGGGTGCGCGTGCGTGCTTCATACGAATTTCACGGGCCAACTGGAAAATGAACACGGTGAGCATGAGGGGAAAAGGCAGCAGCAGCAAGCCTCGAAGGTAGGCATAATAGATCTGCGGTTCCTGGGTCCACAGAAATGACCGGGTGACCATCAGATAGAAGAAGGTGTAAAGGGCAAAGCGTCGCGCCCAGATCCACAGGTAGTTGGCGTCTTCGTCGGAAAATGGCGCCAGGCGGGCATGTGTTTCTTCTGGGGAGAAGATGACATGCAAAGCGGCCATGACCACCTGGTAGAAAAACAGCAGGGTGAACAGGAGGAGAACAAGGGTGCGGCCCTTGGAAAATGACGGAAAGGATCGAAACATGATGTCGAACAGGATAAATAGAACGGCAAAGGGCAGCGCTTTGAGGAGGATGTAAACAAACCCCCATCCTATTTTTGAGGGAAGGTTTTTCATTCTGACTGTTGCCGAACGGAGCGGACGCCGCAGGAAAAGGGTGAACAACAGTGCCGCCAGGAGCGCCACCGCAGCGTCCAGGAGCAGGACCCGCAGGCGAGGGCGGTTTTCCGTTTTGAGAAAAAATGTTTTTGCCGCCGCAAAGGTTTCCGGCAGTTCCTCCGCCATAAGCTCCAGGGCGATGGTTTCCCTTTGAAAATCCATGGAAATCCGGTCCAGTTGATCAAAAACCAGGCGAAGGATTACCGTTTGTTCGTCCTTCTCGCCGGCTTCTTTACGCGCCTTTTTTTCCTCCATGGCCCTTTTGGCATCCAGGAGACCTTTCAGGTTTTTGATAAAGGCTTCCCGTTTTGTGGGGCTTTCCATGATGCCCAGGAGATCCTCAATTTCTTCCTCGGAAGAAGCGAGGGCGGTGTCGCGAGGATCCGGCGCCGGTTCGTAGGCGAGGACCGGAAGGGCGTACAACAGCAGGACCATCAAAAGCAACCGGCCCGCGAAAGGGCGGAGACGTTGCAGTGGACTCATAGGGAAACCTCCATAAAACAGTAGGACTGGTTTGGTGCAAATTGCAGAGTCGCGAATTTTTACCATATTACGGTTTCATTTTGAAGTAGATTGTATCATGAATTCATGTTAAGAATTAAATCATCATGTTTATGACTAACGGCAACTCGTGAATGGCCCTGGCCGGGGAATGGTAAGGATTAATATGGATGATATTCACCCAGATGACCATGACAAAGAAGAAATTCCGGGACAGGTCGTATCCGTGCGCGGCAGTGTGGTGGACATTGAATTCCTGGAAACCCTGCCCCCTATTCATTCTCTTATTCGATCCGGCAAAGACGGTGAAATCCTCATTGAGGCAGCCGCTCACCTGGATGAACAACGGGTTCGCGGTATTGCGCTGAACGCCACCGCGGGGTTGTATCGGGGCGCCCGGGCCTGGACCTATGGCGATCCCCTCAAGGCCCCCGTGGGTAAAGAATTACTGGGCCGCATGTTCAACGTGTTCGGCGAGCCGATCGACGGGAAGGATAAGCCTTCGGGGCTCGATTTTCGCTCCATTCATCAGCCGCCCATTGAACTGGCCCGGCGGGTGACCACGGAAGACGTGTTTTTCACGGGCATCAAGGCCATTGACCTGCTGGTTCCCCTGGAGCGGGGCGGCAAAGCAGGGCTCTTCGGTGGGGCCGGCGTGGGTAAAACGGTGGTGATCACCGAATTGATACACAATATGGTGGGCAAGCACAAGGGCATGAGCATCTTCTGCGGCATTGGGGAACGGTGTCGGGAAGGAGAAGACCTTTACCGGGAGATGGGAGCGGCCGGCGTGTTGCCCAACACGGTCATGGTCTTCGGACAGATGAATGAGCCCCCCGGGGCGCGTTTCCGGGTGGGGCACACGGCCCTTACCATGGCCGAGTATTTCAGGGACGACCTGGGTCAGGACGTATTGCTCCTGATCGACAACATCTTCCGGTTCATCCAGGCGGGTTCGGAACTCTCAGGCCTTCTGGGCCGGCTTCCTTCGCGCATGGGCTACCAGCCCACCATGGCCACGGAACTGGCGGAACTGGAAGAGCGCATCTCCAGCACCAGCAGCGCTGCCATCACCTCTATTCAGGCGGTTTACGTGCCCGCCGACGATCTCACGGATCCTTCGGCGGTACACACCTTCGGCCATTTATCCGCGTCCATCGTGCTTTCCCGAAAACGGGCCGGCGAGGGATTCTATCCCGCCATTGACCCGCTGCAATCCCGGTCCATCATGCTTCAGCCCCGAATCTTAGGCGAACGTCATTACCAGGTGGCTAGAGAAGTGCGCAAAACCCTGGCCACCTACGAGGAGTTGAAGGACATCATCGCCATGCTGGGTCTGGAAGAGCTTTCCCGGGAAGACCGAAAGACCGTTTACCGGGCCCGGCGCCTGGAGCGGTTCTTTACCCAGCCCTTTTTTACCACCACCCAGTTCACGGGTATGGAGGGGAAACTGGTGGATGTTGAGGACACCATTGATGGGTGCGAACGGATTTTAAACGACGAGTTCTCGGATTATCCCGAAGGGTCCCTTTACATGATCGGCGCCATCGAGGAGGCAAAGCCTTGAAACTCCGGGTATTTCAGCCATCCGAGGTGTTTCTGGATCAGGATGTGGACAAGGTTTCCGCCGAAGGACCGGAAGGTTTATTCGGTATTCGCCCCCGGCATCTGGATATGGCGGCGGCACTGGTCCCTGGGATTTTGACCTATTGGCCTCTCGGGGGTCGCGAGAATTTCATGGCTGTCAATGGCGGCATCCTGGTAAAACAGGGGGATAGCGTCCTGGTGGCTACGCGCATGGCGGTTTCAGGGGAACTGGGACTCCTCCAAGAGACGGTCAACCGGTTTATAAATGATCTGGATGAACGGGAGCGAAAAGCCCGATCGGCGGTAGCCCGCCTGGAAGCGGACTTTGTGCGCCGGTTTGTGGAGTTTGGAAAAAATGCCTGATGATGCGGCAAAACACGGAAAACGCTTTTCCCGGGAGATCGACATCCGGGAGAAACGCAAACTGCGGGCCCGGAACCGGAAGACCGACGAGGTGTGGTTCGGTTTGGGGCTTTTCGGCGTGGTGGGATGGGCCGTGGCTATTCCCACGGTGCTGGGCATTTTTCTGGGGGTGTGGATCGATTTGAAATGGCCGAGTTCCTATTCCTGGACCCTCATGCTCCTCATGATCGGCCTGATTGTGGGCTGTCTTAATGCGTGGTTCTGGATTAATCGGCAGCGGAGCGCCATTAATCGGGAGCGGGAAGGGTGAGGTCGGAGGTCAGGGGGCAGAGGTCGGAGGTCAGAGGGCGGACATAGGAGAAATGGATGCGTTGTGATGTGACTCTGTGGGGACTGGCTTTTTTGTGGGGTGTGGTCCTGGGGTTGTTCTATTTCGGGGGGTTATGGATGACCCTGAAGACAATGCCGGGGAAGAAGTGCCCCAAACGCCGGCTGGCGGTCAGTTATCTGGTGCGTGTGGCCGGGGTTCTGGCCGGTTTCTGGATTGTGGTTCAAAAGGGTGGTGTGGCGCTTCTCTTTACGGTTGTGGCTTTTTTCGGCGTTAGAATTATTCTGACCCGCGTCCTGGGTCCCAAAAACGGAGAAAAAGAGCATGCAGCTCAGTCCTGATGATCATATCTGGTGGCGTTTCGGCTTGTTTGAATTGAACAGCACCATTTTGTTCACCTGGGTTGTCATGGCGCTGCTCACGGTGGGGTCCTGGCTGGTGACGCGGAGATTGGGCACGGGGGTGCATATCTCACGGGTGCAGCATGTGCTGGAGGTGGTGGTTCACGGCATCGATCAGCAGCTTCGGGAGATTTCGCCCCATCAACCCAAGGGGTTACTCCCCTTCCTGGGAACCCTTTTTTTGTTTATCGCCGTGTGTAATCTGCTCTCCATTATCCCCGGTTTTGAGCCGCCCACCGGGTCCCTTTCCACCTCGGCGGGTCTTGCCGGCTGCGTATTTGCGGCGGTGCCCATCTACGGGATCGGAGAAATTGGGTTTGGGCGGTATCTTCAAAATTATCTGCGTCCCACGCCCTTCATGCTGCCCTTTAATATCATGGGAGAATTGAGCCGGACGTTGGCGCTGTCCGTGCGACTCTTCGGAAACGTCATGAGCAGTTCCATGATCGGGGGCATTCTGCTGATTATTGCCCCCCTGATCTTTCCCATCCTCATGCAGCTCCTGGGACTGTTGACGGGGCTGGTGCAGGCTTATATTTTTGCTATCCTGGCGGCGGTTTATATCAGCGCGGGGATGGAGGCGGGACAATGATTTCAATAAACAACCATAAAGGAGACACACGATGGATGCATTAGGTTGGATCGCGGTGGCGTCAATTCTGGCGGCGGGCATCGGCATGGGCATCGGCGCCGTGGGGCCTGCCCTGGGCGAGGGGCGGGCACTGGCCCAGGCGCTCAGTTCCATTGCCCAGCAGCCGGATGAGACCAACACCATCACCCGAACCCTCTTCGTAGGCATGGCCATGGTGGAATCAACGGCCATCTACTGTTTTGTGGTGTCCATGATTCTCATTTTCGCCAACCCTTTCTGGAAATACTTCCTGACCAAGGCAGGGGGATAAGTTGTGCTGATCAATTGGTTCACGGTCCTGGCCCAGATCGTTAATTTCCTGATTCTGATCTGGCTCCTGAAGCGGTTTTTATTTAAACCGATCCTTCGGGCCATTGCGGAGCGGGAAAAGACCATTGCCCAGGCGTTGAACCGGGCTGAACAGGCCGAACAGAAGGCGGAGGAAAGGGCTTCGGCCCTCGAAAAGGAGAGAGCGGACCTTGCAAACGCCCGTGACGGGCTGATGCTGGAAGCCCGGGATCAGGTGGCCAAATGGCGTGAGGAGACGCTCAAGGGCGCCAGGAACGAAGTGGAAACCCTTCAGGGCGCCTGGCTGGCCAACATGACGCGGGACCGGCGGGCCTTCCTGGACGGACTCAGACAGCGCATGGTGGAACAGGTCATGCACATTGGTGGAAAGGTCATTCGGGATCTGGCGGATCAGGACTTGAATCGCCAGGTGTGCCGGGTATTTCTTGAAAAGGTCTCCCATGTCAGGGACGAATTGACCCGGAATGCGGTGAAAGGGGGCGTGGTGGTTCAGTCCGGCATTCCCCTTGAAGCGGATGACGCAAAGACCCTTAAAGAGCGTCTCAGCCAATGGTTTCCGGGTGAAAACCGCATACAAATAGAACCGGCGCCGGAACTGGGTTTCGGCATTCAAGTGGTGGCCGGAGACCGCAAGGTGGCATGGCACCTGGCCGACTATCTTCAGGACCTGGAAAAGGAAATCATGGAAAACCTGTTCAAAGACGCTTTGGTGAAATCATGACCGAAGGAATTGAAACATCGGAAAAAAGCGGGCTTCAGGATGTGCTGGAGTCTGTTGACCGGGCCGTTCAACAGGGGATTTCAGATTTTTCTCCAACCCTTAAACAGCAGGAAGTGGGTCGGGTCAAATCAGTGGACCAGGGGATTGTCTGGGCCGATGGTCTGGGACAGGTCCAATCGGAAGAGCTGGTGACGGTGGGGCCTGATATTTCGGGCATGGTTCTGGATCTTCTGCCCGATCGCGTGGGGATCATCCTGTTTGGTTCCACCGAAGCGGTGAGTGCCGGAGACCAGGTGCTGCGCAGTGGCAGGGTTCTGGACGTGCCCGTGGGGGATCAATTGATCGGCAGGGTGGTGGACCCCCTGGGCCGGCCCCTGGACGGCAAGGGGATTCCTGAAGCGCGGGAGCGCTGGATGGTACTGCGGGAAGCCCCACGGATTTTGGATCGGGCGCCGGTGGTGAAGCCCCTTCAGACCGGGCTCAAGGTGGTGGACGCCCTTATTCCCATCGGTCGGGGGCAGCGGGAGTTGATTCTGGGGGATCGACAGACGGGCAAAACCGCCGTGGCCCTGGATGCCATGGTCAACCAGAAGGATGTCCTCTGTATCTATTGTGCCATCGGCCAGCGCAGTTCCGGCATTGCCAAGGTGGTGGCCGAGCTGGAACGACAGGGGGCCATTGGCTACAGCGTGGTGGTGGTGGTGGAAGGGGATGATCCGCCCGGCCTTCAGTTTATTGCTCCCTACGCTGCCACCACCATGGGTGAATATTTCATGGAACAGGGCAAAGACGTGCTTATCGTTTACGATGACCTGACCCGTCATGCCCTGGCCTACCGGCAGTTGAGCCTCCTGCTTAGACGTCCCCCGGGCCGTGAAGCCTTTCCCGGGGACATTTTTTATGTCCATTCCAGGCTTCTGGAACGTTCCACCCATCTCAAGGAAGAGCGGGGGGGTGGATCCCTCACGGCGCTCCCCATCGCCGAGACCGAGGCCCAGAACATCTCCGCCTATATTCCCACCAACCTCATCTCCATTACGGATGGCCAGATCTATTTGTCCCCGGACCTTTTTCAGAAAGGCGTGCTGCCGGCGGTGGATGTGGGTAAATCCGTATCCCGGGTGGGGGGCAAGGCCCAGATTTCCGCCTATCGGCAGGTGGCGGGGGATTTGCGGCTCTCCTACACCCAGTTCCAGGAACTGGAAGCCTTTGCCCGGTTCGGCACCCGGCTGGACGATCGGACCCGGAAAACGCTGGAACACGGCCGACGGGTTCGGGAGGCCCTAAAGCAGCGAGAGCTTTCAACCCTTGCCTCCGGCGAGCAGATCGCGGTGTTGCTGGCGGTGGCGCGCGGGCTCATGGACGAGGTTCCCGTTGAAAAAGTGGTGGAGGCGGAGGCGGCTGTCCTTGAAAAAGTGAAAGCCGAGATCCCGGACCTTGAAAACGCCGTTTTGCGCGCTGAAAAAGATGATCCTTTATGGAAACAGTTGACCACGCTTATGGAGGGGGTGCTGGCCCCCTTCAAGCTGATGAAGGAAGACCATGCAGACGCTGGAATCCCTGAACCGAAAGATCAAGACCGCAAAGGACCTGCTGGGAGTGGTCAAGACCATGAAAAGCCTGGCCGCGGTGAACATTCGGCAGTTTGAACGGGCCGTGGAATCCCTGGAACAATACCGGGCCGTGGTGGACATGGGGTGGTCGGTTTTTCTGAGAATGGGCCGTCCCACACTTTCCCCGTCCCGGAACCAGGGGGATGTCTGCCTCGTGGTGGGAAGCGACCAGGGCATGTGCGGCCAGTTCAACGAGTCCCTTTGGCCCTTTCTGCAGGAACAGATAAAGGAGCGGGCGGTTCAGGGGCGGAACTGGGATTACTGGAGCCTGGGGGAAAAAGTTCACGGTATGCTGGAGGACGCGGGTGTTCCCAACCCTGTTCATTTTCCGGCGCCGGGAAGTTTGAATGCCGTTACCGAAAGGGTTCAGGAGGCCATTGGGAAGGTGGAGGAATGGCGGTCCGCCAAAAAACTGGAGACCCTCTATCTGTGCCACCATGTGTTGGGGGAGCAGGGCGGGTACGTGCCGGTGTTTCAACGGCTTCTGCCCCTGGACGCCTCCTGGGCCAAAGATTATGGCGGCGCCCCATGGCCCAACCGCTGCCTGCCCATGCTGGGATCCAACCGGGAAACCATGTTTGCCCACCTCTTTCGGCAGTATCTCTTTATCTCCTTTTACAGGGCCTTCGCCCAGTCTCTGGCCGGTGAGAACGCGGCCAGGCTTATGGCCATGCAGGCCGCCGAAAAAAACATTCTGGAGCTTCAGGATGACTTGCAGGCCCTCTTCCGGGAGCAGCGCCAGGCAGCGATCACCAGTGAGCTTCTGGATATTATTTCGGGATTTGAGGCGTTGAAGGAGGAAGAGGTTTATGAAATTCGTGATTTGAATAAATCCGATGTGGCATAAATCACCAGTGGGGCTGATTCCCGATGCGGATGTCCATGACTTCCAGGGTGTCCGTGACCACCATAAAGACATTGGGGTCAATATCCCGGGCAATCCTTTTCAGGCGCGGCAGTTCCTGGAAGGCAATGACCGTGTACAGGACCTGAATGTCCCGGCCCGAATACCCCCCCCCCCCCCCTTGCCTTTAATCATGGTTACCCCCCTGTGGACCCTGTTCGAGATCTCCTTTGAGATTTCGTAACCGTTCACAGGGGGCAGGCAGAGGACAATATGACTTTTTACATTCTACTCCTCCTTTCCCTTGCTCCCGCTTTTCTTATGGACTATATTCGAAAATAAAGGTTTAAGGACTTTGAAACACTTAATTTTTAGAAGGAGATGTCATAATGAAGAGACTGCTGTTCTGTATTTTTTTCTGTGTTTTGTCCGCCTGCAGTTCATCCTCATCCAATCCAAATCCCACCGGGAAGCAGCAGGGCGATCTGGATGCGACCTTCAATGCTCCGGACGGATATGCGCTCTACGGGGTCTGGAACAAGGATTCCTATGTGGGAACGGCCATTCAAATGGACCATAAGATTTTGGTTTCAACGGGAATATTGAACGGTACGGACTCGGATGTAGGCGTTTTGCGATACAACCCGGATGGGACCCTGGACACCACCTTCGGGACAGACGGGGTTTTCATTTATGACAGCGGCAACGGAAACGACTGCGGGCGTTTGGTTGTCGTGGATTCGGACGGCAAAATTACCCTGACGGGATATGCCCATAACGGCAATGATGTGGACATGCTGCTCATGCGCTTGAATGCGAATGGAACTTTGGACCCATTTTTCGGCACGGACGGCATTGTCCTTTACGATAATGCCGGCAGGGATGACTATGGTCGGGCCATCGCGGTTCAAGGGGACGGCAGTATCCTTGTGACGGCGAGAAGCACGGGGGATGGAACATCCATCGCTATGGTCCTGAGATATGAAAAGGATGGTTCCCTGGACGATTCATTCGGGCTTAATGGGGTTGTCTCCTATGAAGGTGGAAAGGGGAACGACGGATTTCGCGACCTGGCCATTCAGTCGGATGGAAAAATGGTTGTGACGGGCTACACCAGCACGGATGAAGGCTTTGAACTCCTGACTGCAAGATACGATGCCGCCGGCATCCTCGACAATTCATTCGGCACGGCCGGAATCGTCCGATATGACGGAGGGCACGGAAATGCCGGCGCACGGGGGATCGTCATTCAGTCAGATGGAAAAATCGTTGTGTCGGGCAGCAACAGCAACGGGAGTGATCTGGATGTGGTCCTTCTCAGATACAATTCAGACGGGTCACTGGATTCAGGGTTTGGCACGGACGGGGTGGTGATTTATGACGGCGGCACTGGAAACGACAATGGTCGAAGGCTGTGTCTTCAGCAGGGGGATGAGATTGTCGTGGCCGGCAATACCTACAACGGCACGGATTATGATGCCCTTGTTTTGCGATACGATGCCGATGGCGTTGCGGATGAGGATTTCGGTAACGGCGGTGTGGCAAGCTTCAACCTGGGGCAGGGAGATGACTGGGCTGAAGCCGCGGCCATTCAGCGGGATCAGAATATCGTCGCTGTGGGCGGCATCGACAGCGCTGCGACGCAGGTCCTGACCATGCAAATCATTGGCTCTTCCGGGGGATAATTCACAGGTACTTCTTCCGGTTTTCTCTATCGCCAGAGATGTCTTTTTTGCTCCTGAATTTGAAGCGTTATGTATATTTTATAGGGGGCAGGGGGCAGTTGTCAGGGGGCAGGACAAAATTCGAAGCTGATTTTTCTGCACCCTGACAACTGCCCCCTGACAACTGAACCCTGTGAACGATTGCTTAAGGATATCCCCATATGAAAATCATGAAGGACGCCATCAGCGGCATTGTGATGTCCCTCGGATCTTTGCGTCGGCTGAGCCACAAAAACAAAATATTTTTTGCCTCCGTGGCCGTGATTCTCCTGATCAGTGTCGGCATTGCTCTGGTGGCGCGATGGGTGCTGGTTTCGAGCCTGATCACGCGAATGGAGCAGCGGGGAGTGGGTATTGCACAAAGCGTTGCCGAGGAGAGCAAGGCCCATGTCCTGAAAGTGAACAGGGATGCCTTAAACCGATTGCTCTTTGATGCCTCCCGACTTGGAAATCGGGAGTCGCTGATTTCCTACATGTTCGTTCTGGACCAGGATGGAGAGGTACTGGCCCATACCTTTGACGGTGGTTTTCCCGAAGCGTTGCTTCAGGTCAAGCGGGTCGGTCCCGGACGGTCCCACCGTATCGAACGGCTTTCTTTCGGCAAAGAATCCGCTTATGATATCACGTTTCCCTTGAAAGAGGGCGCTTCACAAATCGGCGCCGTCCATGTAGGGTTGAGCAAAGGGTATATTGATGAAATTGTAGGTCGGCTTCGAATAACATTCTTGGGCTTCATCTCCGTTATTATTCTCATTTTTTTCGGTATTGCCCACTGGCTTTCCGGATACATCACCCGGCCCATGGGGGAACTGATTCGACGGGCCAACGAGATCAGTCTGGGCAATCTGGAGACGGAACCCGCTTCAGGCAGTGAGAGCGACGTCTACAAAAACCATTGGGGCGATGAAATAGAGCAACTGGCAGGCGCCTTTAACCATATGACCGCATCTCTCAGGGCAGGCAGGGAGCAGCTCAAGGAAAGCGAGCAGAAATACCGTTCCCTTTTTGACAGCGGCCCCAATCCCGTTTTTGTGGTGGCCCGGAAGGGGTTTGAGATTCTGGATGCCAATTTGGCCGCGGCTGAAACCTACGGGTACGCCAGGGAGGATCTGATCGGTCGATCTTTCAGCGATCTGGGCGTTTTTGAATATGGGGACTGGAATAGCGAGACCCTTGGGGAAAAGGCCATGGCCAGCGTCTGCGTGGTGAGTTCGAGGGCGCGGCATTACCGGAAAGGACGCCGGCCCTTCTACGTGAATGTGCGGGCCTGTCCGGGCCTTTATCAGGGCCGGGACGTGATCGTTCTGGCCACCAGTGATATTACTGAAATCATGGAAAAGGACGCGCAGTTGATTCAGGCCGGCAAAATGAAAAGTCTGGGAGAAATGTCCGCGGGCATTGCCCACGAACTCAATCAGCCGTTGAATGCCATTAAAATGGGGAGCGATTTTTTGACCCTGATGGTGGAACAGGGCAGGGCGATTCCAACGAAAGACTTGGCCCAGGTAGCAGGACAGGTGAGCGACCAAGTGGACCGGGCATCCGAGATTATTACCCGTTTGCGGGAATTTGCCAGGAAAGCGGATTTCAGCAGGGAGGAGGTCTCCATCAACAGCCCTATTGAAAATGTTGTAAAGCTTATCGGTCCGCAATTGAAGCTTCAGGATGTTGATCTCAGGTTTCTTCCAGGCAAAAACATTCCTTCGGTCCTGGCCCACAAAAATCGCCTGGAACAGGTGATTTTCAACCTGCTGACCAATGCGCGCGACGCCATTGTTCAAAAGTGCGAAACTATTGGCGAGAGGGTTTGCGGCAGAATCGGCATTCGGTCATTTTCAAAAAATGGCCAGATCGTTATAGCTATTTCGGATACCGGTTCGGGGATATCAAAAGATGCCCGCGATAAGATTTTTGAGCCCTTTTTCACCACCAAGGAAGTGGGAAAGGGGATGGGCCTGGGACTGGCGATCGTTTATGAAATTGTTGTGGAGCATGGGGGCGATATTCGTGTACACAGTGGAACGGGGATCGGAACCACGTTTGTCGTGCGATTGCCGCAGATGGATTCATTAAGGAGAAATTGATGCGGAAGGTCTTGATTATTGATGATGAAAAACCTACCCTGGCCATGTTTCGGCTTTTTCTGGAGGCCTATGGCTTCGAGGTTTTGACGGCCGAAAACGGCGAAGAAGGGATACGGGTATTTGAAAAGGAAAAGCCCGGCATTGTGTTTACGGATATCAAAATGCCGGGTATGGACGGCTTTGAAGTTTTAAAGCGGATCAAAATATTTTCCCCCGACGCCGTGGTCATTGTGATTACGGGCCATGGGGACAAGGAGCTGGCCGGAAAGGCATTGGATCTTAAGGCGACGGATTTTATTCATAAGCCCGTTCAGAAAGAAGCGCTTGATGCGGCTTTGACCCGAGCCGAAGAAATACTGCGCAATGGACCCGGGCGTGATGAAGGCTCTTAATCCACAAGGACTTCCATGGCAGGCATATTTCGCACATTGAATTCCGGCCGGCGACTTCGATTCGTGATCCGACATCCTGTTCCGGTATTGATCCTGATCGTTTTGGCGACCCTGCTTTTCGCTGCGAAGCTGCCGAACCTTCGTTTTCAGACATCCATTTATGATCTGGCCATCCGGGACCTGCCGGAAAGTATCTATTATCGCGAATTTAAAAAGATGTTCGGCAGCGAGGAAATGATCCTCGTGGCGGCAAAGGCCGAGAATGTCTTTGCGCCGGAAACCTTTCAGCGATTGGCCGTCATTGCCGGCGAGATCTCAAAAATTCCAGGGGTGACAAAGGTTCTGAGCCTTCCGGGAATCAAACGGGATATGGATCTTACTTCCCGATGGTCCCTGGATGAATTCAAGGAAATCATCGTTCCCATCGAACTCTTCGAACGGAATTTTCTCTCGGAAGACCAAAAGACCACCATTTTTTCGGTTATTCTGGAAGACGTATCCGATAAAGCGCCGATTATCGATGCCATTGAGAAAATACTTCAAAAAGAGAATGAAGGTCTTTCCCTTTACCAGATCGGCATGCCGCTGGTTTCCCAGGCCCTTGCCGCCTATACCGAAAGGGATTTTCTGCAACTGCCGCCCATCACCTTCGTGGTGATGGCCATTGTTCTCCTATGCCTGTTTCGGGATGTCAGATCCGTATTGATCCCCACCGGCGCCGTCCTGTCCGCATTGATCTGGACTTTCGGCATGATGGCCTGGACCCAAAGGCCGCTTTCCCTGCTGACCATGATTGTACCCATTTTTCTCATTGCGGTGGGCACTGCGTACTGCATGTACCTCTTTTCCGAATATCGATCGTCGGCCCTGAACGCGGATTCTTCCAGGGAAGCGGTGTATTTATGTTTTATTCAGGTCCGATTTCCAACGGTTCTGGCGGTGGTCACCACCATTATCGGCCTGGCCTCCCTCATGCTGAACCAGATCAACAGTATTCGGGAGTTTGCCGCTTTCTCCTGTTTCGGTCTGCTCAGCATGCTCGTGATGATGCTGACCGCGGTGCCGGCAGTACTTTCAATCCTCTCCATGCCCCGCAAGGCCAAGATGGATTCCCGACAGGGGCGCGGCGTTATCAACGGTTTTCTTGCCTGGATTATGCAACTGAACCTGCGTCACCAGAAAAAGGTATTGCCGGCGGTTTCCATGGTGACCATCGTTGCGCTCTGCGGTATTTTCCAGATAAAAGTGGAAACGAATCCCGTGGGCTTTTTCAAAAAGGATACGCCCATCAGCCGTCATTTTGAAGACGTTTCCCGGCAAACAGCGGGCAGTTTTCCGGTTAACGTGGTGTTGAATTCAAGGGTTGACGGCTATTTTGAAGACCCCGGGCATCTCCAGCAGATTGCGGAGATTCAGGATTTCCTGAGCGCCAGGAAAGGGGTCGACAAGACCATTTCCCTGGTGGATTTTCTTAAGTTGGTGAATTACGGCGCCAGTCAATACAACAAGGACGCCTACGTAATCCCATCGGAATCATTTGAAATTCGTATGCTGATCAACAGTTATAAGACCATGCTGGGGCAGGCAATGTTCAGTCGGTTTATGGACGAGGATCTTAAAAAAGCTAACATCCTGCTTCGGACCCATATCTCCAGCTCACGGGATTTCCTGGCGTTGAAGGAGGAGATCGGGGATTATCTTCAACAGAATTTCGGAGAGGATTTTGAATGCCATGTGACCGGATTCGGGATTGTGATTTCACAAAGCAGCCGCCTGTTGACCCGGGGGCTGGTGAAAAGCCTCTCCCTGACCCTGGTCCTCATCATTGCCGCCATGTCGCTCCTGTTCCTTTCCGTGAAAGTGGGGGTCATGGCCATCCTTCCCAACCTTTTTCCCATTGTGGTGAGCTTTGGGCTCATGGGTTGGCTGGGGATTGAGCTCTCCGTTGCCACCAGCCTTATCGCCTGCATTGCCATCGGTCTGGCCGTGGACGATACCATTCATTACCTGTTTCGCTATAACCGCGAGTTCAAGAAAGACCTGAACAAGGACCGGGCGCTCCAGGACACCATTCGCGGGGTGGGAAGGCCGATTATATTCACCACCCTGGCCATCAGCATGGGGTTTTCCGTGCTGATTTTTTCCCATTTTAATCCCACGGCGGTCTTTGGCCTTCTCATGGTGGCCACCATGCTGGCGTCGCTGGTGGGGGCTTTGTTCATCCTGCCGGCGATCATGCTTCATGTGGAACTGGTAACGGCGTGGGACCTGCTTCGTCTCATGCCCACCATGGGCGGTATTTCTCCCGCCATTGCGCACGAGTTGAACCAGCCGCTGAACGCCATCAAAGTGGGGAGTGAGTTTTTGAAAATGATGGCCCAGCGAAAGGAAAGGGTTCCGGACGACCATCTTTTGCAGGTGTCTACCGAGATCAGCGGGCAGGTGGACCGGGCTGCCGTTATCATCAATCGTCTCACGGAGCTGGAAGAAAAGCGGGGATTTGAAAAAGAAAAGGTTAACCTCAATGAGGTGATTCGAAAAACCCTGGCCATCATCGGGCCGCAATTATCGCTGGATGATATTCGGGCGACCTTTGATCCGGACGAGGATCTTCCCCTGATTTTCGGTCACGCCAACCGACTGGAACAGGTGATGTACAACCTGATTTCCAATGCGGGCGAGGCCATTATCGCCGGAAAAGGATCCGATGAGGAGATGAAGGGACGACTCATTGCGATCCGATCTTTTACGGAACAAAACCGGGTCAAGGTTTCCGTGTCCGACACGGGAATCGGTATCCCCGGGGATTTGTTGGAAAGGATTTTTGAGCCTTTTTTTACCACCCGGGAAGCCGGAAAAGGGGCGGGCCTGGGGCTTTGCATCAGCAATGAGATTGTGAAAAATGATGGTGGGCGCATCCATGTGAAGAGTTGGGAAATGAGAGGGAGTACGTTTACGCTGAGTTTTCCAAGGGTCAGGGAAACTGTTTAGAGGGGGCAGGGTGCGGTTGTCAGGGGGCAGGAGGCTGACAACTGCACCCTGTGAACGGTTACAAGATATCGAATATCCGACAAAAAATGTTCATGGAGAAGGAAGGAGATTGTGTTATGCATGCCCTGTTTAATCCCAAGTCGGTTGCGGTTGTCGGTGCATCGGATAACCCGTCAAAACTCGGGTTTCATGTGATGAAGAGCCTTGTGAATGGTGGATTCAAAGGTGTTGTTATCCCCATCAATCCGGGGGCTGGGGAGATTTTCGGTTTCAAGGCATGGCCCTCCGTAACAGCGGTTCAGGATGTCATTGACCTTGTGGTTGTGGTGGTGCCTGCCCAACGGGTCCCGGAAGTCTTCAGGGAGTGCGCGACCGCAAAGGTTCGAGGCATTGTCCTGATTACAGCTGGTTTCAAAGAGATCGATGATCCGGCCGGCGCAAAACTCCACGAGAAAGTGGCCGGTATTGCCAATGAGGCAGGCATCCCCGTTATCGGACCCAACACATTCGGTATGGTAAACCTGATGGCAAGTCTGAACGCTTCCTTTACCCCGGAGTTTTCTCAATTGAAATCGGGGGCGGTCGGGTTGGTGAGCCAGAGCGGCGGGATTTCTCATCTGCTGGGATTTTTGGCCATGCGTGATGGCGTGGGTTTCAGTAAGATTGTGGGTCTGGGCAACCGGCTGAATGTGGATTTTGCGGAAATGGTGGACTATCTTGTGGAAGATCCGGATACCAGGGTCCTGGCCCTTTATGTGGAGGGTCTCGATTCTCCCAAAGATCTGTTGGCCGCCGCTTCCCGTCACCGGGGAAAAAAGCCTGTTGTGGCCTACAAGACGGGCAGCGGCACGGTTGGGGACGCAGCGGCCCGTTCTCATACGGGTTCCCTGGCGGGACGTCATGAAATTTACACGGACGCCTTCAGACAGGCGGGAATCCTGACCGTTGACAGTACACAGGCCTTGCTGGAT
Organism: Desulfatiglandales bacterium; assembly: GCA_963662465.1. GTDB lineage: Bacteria > Desulfobacterota > DSM-4660 > Desulfatiglandales > Desulfatiglandaceae > NaphS2. The sequence continues at coordinate 3,007,199 of OY759599.1, read as the reverse complement.
ACGGCCAAGGCCCTGGCCTCATGCCCCATTGCCAAAGGGCCTGGGGTGGCGGTGCTGTCAGGGCAGGCAGGCCCGGCCATGGCCGCCTGCGATGTGTGTGAATCGGAAGGTATTGAAATCGTTCGGTTTGGCGGGGAAACCCAAGTCCGAATCAACGACCTGTTGCCCCCCCTGGCCCTTCGCACCAATCCGGTGGATATGGGGCCGGCCTGGTATGATTCAGACGCCATTAAGGGGATTGTTCAGGCCGTCATGGACGATGAGAGGGTCCACGGCATTCTGTTTTTGATGATGTTTGCATCCGCCAATGTGGAGGCATTGAAGGGAATCAGCGGGTTGCTGATGGAATGGGGTCAGAAAAAGCCTGTGGTGAGTTGCATCCTGGCGCCGCCGGGTATCTGGGACGCTCAGATCGAGGCGCTTGAAAACGCGGGGGCGCTGGTCAATTATGCCACGCCGGAGCGTGCTGCAAGGGTCATGTGTAATCTTTGGGAGTACGGACGGCTGGAATCAGGAAGCGAATAGCCCAGGGGTAACCGTTCACAGGGGAATGATGAGAAACCCGTAAATATAAACTGAGAAATGAAGGATGCCAAGGATGCCAATCTGGGCGAACTTTTTACGCTGGTGGTCTATGGTCAGTTCATCATTGAAAAATGCCGAGGGTTTAATGAAGTTGGGCCTGTTATGAAGGCTTCGGTGGCGTTACATATCGAACCAGAAAGGCGGAAAGAAGGCAGAGAACTCCCAGGTAATGAAAAATGAGGGTGAAATCCCCGGATGTATGGTCCAGCAGATAGCCGCTTAGCCAGGGTCCCAGAGGGCCGGCCACAAAGGCATAAGCCGTGAAAACCATACCAAATGCAGTGCCGAAATTTTCCATCCCAAAGCAATCCACAATCAAGGGTGCTGAAACCGCAAAAAGCGTTCCGAAGGAAAAACCCACCATGGCGGCTATGACAAGCCAGGCGGTTAAACTCGTTACATGGGGCAACAACCCATACCCTACGCCGGCAATGGCAAACGTAATCCCCATGGTCAGGCGGCGACCCACGGCATCGGAGAAATAACCCGTAATCAGCCGGCTGGTGCCGTTGGTGATATTAAAGGCGGTCAAAAGCAGGACGGCCTTTTCCATGGTTAAGCCCCTGGCAAGGCCGAAGGTGGTGGACAGTGTGACGGTGGAAATGCCGGCTGCTCCGGCAAAACCCCAAACCAGCCATATACACCAGAAACTGTGAGTTTGCAGAATCTGCGGCAGGGTCAGGGGATGCATGCTTTTTGAAGAAGGCCCCGCCTTTGCGGAGACGGATAAGAAAGCCGAAGATGGGCGTCGCAGAAAAGGGATTGTCGCGAGTCCCGTCAACAGGGCACAAACGCCCAGGATTTGCGTCGTCCTCAGATAACCCAAGCCATTCATCCAGTAAGCGATGGGCGGCGACATTACGGCAGCGGAAAGGCCGAAAGCCAGATTGACCATACCCGAGGCAAGTCCACGTCTTTCGGGATACCACTGCTGTGCAATGGAAAGTGCCGGGATGAGGATAAAGGATACTGAAGTTCCCGTCAGAAAAGCCCACAAATAAATCATGGACATCCCTTTGGCGGCTCCGGCCAAAAACATACTCGACCCACAGAGAATAGATCCGAAAAGCACTAGGTTCCGGGGCCTTATCCGCTTCTGAAGTTGTCCGGATACCACCATGAAGGTTCCCACGGCAGCCAGCAAAAAGAAAAGGGTCCGCCCAACTTCACCGCGCCCGACATCAAAGGTTTCCCGCCAGTAGGGCGCCATTATGCCTGGGAATCCAAAAATAAACACTCCCGGCCAAAAGATGGCCATGCAGGGAGCGGCAAGGGAAATTAAGCGATTGGGAGTTTGTCGGGTATGGGTCATGGCTTAGGGGGTTACCCAGGACGCGTTTACGCGATGATCTTCCCAATGAAATTTAGCCCGGATGTGACCCGTCAATTTCAACAGCAGCCAATCCAGTTGATCAAATCGGCAGACAATGGCGGCAAAATTTTTACGGGCCTCCGGATGGTTAAGCAGTTTAGTCGTTTTATCGCGGAGCAAACCCGGTAGACCTGAAGTCGGTTTTTCCGTGGGGGAACCCGGCGGGATTTCGGCGCAGTAGTTTATGCGATGGGTCAGGCGCACCTTTTCCCATTGGGATTCAGCCGTTTTATCGTCGGTATGGACCGAAGCGGTTCCGGAAAGACGCACCTGCATCCATTTTTCAGGATGATAGAACAACCAGGTTACATTGGGATTATCCTGGATTTGTGAAACCTTGGGACTTCGGGCATCGCAGTGACATATCAATGTTCGGTCTTTTTCTGAAAACCCCCTCAGGATGACAATCCGTGCTTGGGGTTTATCGTCATCCATGGTGGTAAGGGTTGGTCTGTGAAACGGATGCCTGAAATTTTGAACGCCATTATGGAGAGTTCTCCAGCTCGATTTGAGAACGTCGTCCAGCGTTGAGATATTTTCATTTTTTTCAAATAGCATATCCCCTCACTCACGCTGCAAGCTTCGGAAGACCGGCTTTGACACGAAGGTTGTTGCATGCCGGACACCCAGGTTCGAACCATCGACAAAGGACCGGCCGAAATCTGTGGTGTTTGCACTTGCCGGAATCGAGATCCAGCCAAAGACACGGATTGGAATTTCGATAGCGAGCACTGTGAGCGTAGGCGTCAACTTGTTGGAGGAGCGTATCCGGCGCTTTTACCAATTCGTTGGCATCGAAGGGAGGAAGTGGAAAAGTCAAACAACAGATTCCACAGTTATTGCATGGATCATTTGAAAGTGTGTTCATGAGTCACCTCCGGCATGACTTGGTCGTTCATATATTTCTTGAAGCGTTTTTGATTGTTTTAAAGGGGTCTCTGTTCCAATCCAATATTTTTTTGGTTCTGTTTACAGCGCTAAGGGTTCAACCGGCACAATTGTATCAAAGGGGGGGGAGTTAATCGTTTTGCAAAACGCCTGTGCCGTTTGGAGATCGGGGGCGTCGATATCTGCGACGGCAATAGCCGTATCGGGGTTCCACATCACACCATTAAATATTACTCCGGGCATTTTTCCCATTGCCTCACCGATGGCCTGCTTGAGGCCTGCTGCCTGTTCGGGACTCAAAGCGGGCATTCTGCAGCCTTCTGTAAAATGAAACGCATAAAATTTTGCCATGAAATACCTCCGAAATTCTCAGAATTTATAAGGCTGGATTGGAACAGAGAGACCCCTTATATAAAGGCAAAATAGAAAAATAACAATGAAAAATTCCCTCGGTACAATACAAAAGGATGATATACATTTCACTTTCTCTTCAAGGTTGACACTATTGCTCATATTCGTTTATGAAAAATGATAGGAGACGGGCATACCGGATATCAAACGGATTAGATACCAAGGGAATCATCATGGGATTATCATTTAAACAATTAGCGGAACAATGTATCAGTGCGGAAAATACTCACTGGGCTGCGAAAAAAGAGGGAGAACCCACCTTTAATTTGACGATTGAGGGTAAAAGGTCGAAAGGGAAAATCAAACTGCTTAGCGGGATGCGGGGGCAAGATCTTTGTGGACAGCATTTAAAGTATGTGGTTGGAAAAAATAAAACGATTGTTTGTGTTAGATGTGTGGATTTAAGAGAGTTCTTTTCGCAGATCGGGTTTTCTCCTGAAAGCCTTATTGAGAAAAATTATGAGGCCTCGATAGGACTCCATTGATTGATGGTCTCGCAGCGGTTTTGTTTCACTGACTTATGGGTTATATTTTGAGATAAGAAATGATACAAAAAAGGGAACGCTTTCAGAATATATGGGAAAATCATGTGGTCTGTTTGAAAGAAAGCTATGAAATGAATCCGTAGGGCCTAAACAAGCAAAGGGGGGAATCACATGGCATATCGGTACGACAAACCGGACAACCTGGTGGATCTCATTGAAACCAGCGTCGATAAGCATGGGGACCGGGCCGTTTTCGGCAAGAAGAACGCGGAGGGCAACTATGAATGGATGACTTACCGGGAGTTAGGCGAGCGAATTGACAACCTGCGCGGCGGCCTGGCCCGGGTGGGCGTTGAAAGGGGCGAGGCTGTGGGCATTATCGCCAACAACCGAAGCGAGTGGGCCATTGCTGCTTTTGCCGCCTATGGTCTGGGCGCCCGATACATTCCCATGTATGAAAACGAACTGGTGAAAATCTGGAAACACATCATCAACGACAGTGGTATCAAGGTATTGCTGGTATCTTCACCGGCGATCTATGAAAAAATAATGACGTTCAAGGATGAAACTCCCGCCCTTGAAAAGGTTTTCATCATTGATGCCGAGGGTGAAAAAGCAATGGCTGAATTGGAACGGCTGGGGAAAGAAACTCCAGTGAAATCCATTCGCCCCGACCCCTCCGATATCGCCGTTTTGATTTATACCTCGGGCACCACCGGGAGTCCCAAGGGAGTGCTTCTTTCCCACGGCAATTTTACGAGCAATGTTCTGGCCGGGGGAAAGCTGTATCCTCAATTGAGCAAGGATGATCGGGGTCTGTCCATCCTGCCGTGGGCCCACTCTTTTGGCCAAACCGGTGAACTGTATTTTTATCTCCACGTGGGTGGGTCGCTGGGTTTTATTGAAAACGCCACGACCATTGCGGAGGATATGGCGAAAGTAACCCCCACATTCCTCATTGCCGTGCCCAAGGTGTTTAACAAAATTTACGATGCTGTATGGGCCAAGATGAATGAAACGGGGGGGCTTGCCAAGATGCTTTTCACCATGGGTATTGACAGCGCCAAAAAACGTCGGGAGCTGGCTGAGCAAGGGAAAACCTGTTTTCTGACGGACCTCAAATTTAAGCTGGCCGATGCCGTTGTGTTCAGTAAGATCCGCCGGCGGTTTGGGGGAAGGCTTACGGGGACCCTCAGCGGCAGCGCTACCATGAATGTGGAGATCAGCCATTTTTTCTCCGATATCGGGGTTCCGGTCTACGACTGCTACGGGCTTACCGAGACCACGCCGGCGGTCACCATGAACTGCCCAACGGCCCACAAGCCCGGTAGCGTGGGACGTCCTATTGACCAGGTGCGGGTGGCGATCGACAAGTTCTCAACGGAAGATGGGCGGGACGATGGGGAGATCATCGTTTATGGCCCCAATGTTATGCAGGGCTACCACAACAAGGCGGAGGCTACCAAAGAGGTGATGACCGAAGATGGGGGCTTCAGGACCGGGGACCGGGGGCGTCTGGATGAAGAGGGGTATCTCTTTATTACGGGGCGCATCAAGGAGCAGTACAAGCTGGTGAACGGAAAATATGTTTTTCCTTCGGCCCTGGAAGAGGATATAAAACTGCTGCCTTTAGTTGAAAGTGTGATGGTCTATGGCGAAGGTCGGGACTATAATATCGCCTTGGTGGTTCCGGACTTTGGGGTGCTGGAAAAGTATGCAAGGGAAAACAACCTGGCCAATGACCCCGAGGCACTGGTTCAAAACCCGCGGGTGTGGGAAATGATCGAAAACGCGATCAAAAACCACTTAAAGGGAAAATTCGGCGGGTATGAAATCCCGAGGAAATTTCTGTTTTTGAAAGAAACCTTTTTATTTGAAAACGGCATGTTGACCCAGACCATGAAGTTGAAACGGCGAAATGTGCTGGAGCGGTACATGCCGGAGATTGAAGCGCTGTATGGAAATTAATGGAGAGCGTGGGATCAGCAAAAGAGGGACGCTCTTTTAAATCTTTTTCTTAAGGGGAAACAGGATGAAAGATAAAGATAAAACAAAAGAGCAACTCATAGATGAACTGGTGAAGTTACGCCAACGCGCCACCAGGCAGGAAGCATCGGAAGCTGAACGTGGGCGGATGGAGGAAGCGTTACGGGAGAGTGAAGAGCGGTATCGTGGGCTAATCCAGAACATCCCTGTTGGGTTGTACCGAAACACGCCTGGCTCTAAGGGAAGGTTTATGATGGCGAACCCAGCTCTTTTGCGGATGTTCGGATATGAGACGGTCGAGGAGTTTTTTCAGATATCTGTGGCTGATACCTACGGGGACCCGGCCGAGCGTAAAGCCTTTTCCGAGAAGCTGCTCGCTCAGGGTCACGTCGCAGAGGAGAAACTGCAGCTGAAGAAGCGCGACGGCACACCCATCTGGGCCGCAGCTACAGTCACCGTTATCCGCGACGAGTCGGGCGAAATCAAATATTTAGACGGGATGCTCGAGGACATTACCGAGCGCAAGCAGGCTGAGGATGAATTGAAGAAATACCGCGACCATCTTGAGGTGATCGTGAAGGAGCGAACCGCTCAACTGGAGGAAACCAACAAAAGCCTGGGGCAGGAAATAGATGAGCGCAATCTGGTCGAGGAGGCGCTCCGCCTGGACGAGTCTCGTCTCGAAACTTTGTTGAAATTCAGCCAAATGGCTGAAGCATCATTGGATGAAATCACGGACTTTGCCCTTGAAAAAGCGATCAGGCTCACCAGAAGCAAGATTGGATATCTCGCATTCACGAACGAGGACGCAACGGTTCTCACAATGCATTCCTGGTCCAAAAGTGCGATGGCGGAATGCGCCATTAGAGACAAACCAATTGTTTATCCACTAGAAAAAACAGGGTTTTGGGGTGAGGCGGTCAGGCAACGGAAGCCCATTATTACCAATGATTACGCCGCTCCGGATCCTCTTAAGAAAGGGTATCCAAAAGGCCATGTTCATCTAAATCGACATATGAGTATTCCGGTGTTTGATGGAGATCGAATTGTCGCCGTGGCGGGTGTGGGAAACAAAGATGGGGAATACGATAAATCGGATGTCCGCCAACTGACATTGCTGATGCAAGGTATGTGGAGATTTATGGAGCGCAAGCGAGCAGACGAGGAATTGAGAAAACACCGCGATCACCTTGGGGAATTGGTGCGGCAGCGTACCGCCGATCTCGTTGAGTCCGAGGAAAAGTACCGAACGCTTGTGGAGAATGTGCCGCTCGTGGTCTATCGAATGGGGTCGAGGGGGGAGACCCTTTTTGTCAATTATTTCGTGGAAAAGACATTCGGATACAGCCCTGCCGAGATATTCCGCAACCCTGAGCTGTGGTATGAAAGAGTTTACGATGAAGACCGGGTCAAGGTGGAAAAGCTCCGGGAGAAGAGTTTCCGGGAGGGCAAAGCGTTTATCGCCGAGTATCGCGTCAAACATAAGAACGGCAGTATCGTTTACGTAATGGATCACGCCATTCCCTTTGAGGCGACTGACGGCCTGATCAGCAGTGTGGACGGCATCATCATGGACGTGACCGGCAGGGTGAAGTTACAGGAAAAGCTTGTCCGGACGGAAGGACTTAAGACGATCAGTGAAGTTTCAGCTCGGCTGGCCCACGAAATTCGCAACCCGCTGGTGTCTGCCGGCGGGTTCGCGCGACGGCTCTTGTTGTCCATGAGCCGGGAGGATCCCAACAGGGCGAAAGTGGAGATTATCGTGAAAGAAGTGGGTCGGCTGGAGATTATTCTGCGCATGATGCTGAACTACATCCATCCATTCGAACTGGAGAAGTCGCTGACCGCTCCAAACCAGCTGCTTGAAAGGGCCTTGAGTGCCGTGGAATCGGAGATCAAGGAGAGAAATGTACACTTAGATCTCCAATTGGCTCCCGGACTTCCAGAGATTTCCGTTGATCGGTCGCAGATAGAACTGGCAGCGGAGACCCTGGTTAAACAAGCTCTGAATCAGATGCAGGAAGGGGCAACGCTGTTTGTTTCGACATTTCAGGAAAATGAAATGTTCAATCTGGTCATGCGGTATCCCGTCCAGCATATGGCGCCTGACGATGTAGAACACTTCTTCTATCCTTTCACCACGTCCCAGATGGGGTATGATACCGCAGATCTCCCCATGTCCAAAATTGTGGTGGACAAACACGGCGGCGTGATCGACGTCAGCCTCGAAGAATCGGGCGAACTCATCATTCATATATCACTGCCTCACGCCCAGACGCAGTTTTAGGGTTTCAGCTTTAACTCTTTCCGCCAACGGATTTCTTGCTTTTGTGACAGGTTTTTAGGAAATAAGGTTCTATACCCTAGCCATTTTTGGGGCCAAACAGTTTACGAGGTCTGCGTATTTAAAACAGTTGACAAAGCATGGTTTTGGGAAGTATGTTTGAGACAGTAAATGTTCGCCTCTTTCAAAGTATTTTTTCAAATTCCAACCCAATCCGAAGGAGTCGCCTGCTATGAGCGAAAAATCTGATATCCGTGTGCTGCTTGTTGATGATGAAGAAACTCTTGTTGAATATCTCTCAAAACGCCTTTTGAGGGAAGGATATACTGTAAAGGCTACTTTTTCAGGCGAGGAAGCAATTGAAGTGGCCAATAACGATGACTTTGATGTGGCTGTTGTGGATCTCAAAATGCCGGGTATGGACGGCGTCGAGACCCAGAAAAGGCTCAAGAAGGTTCAGCCGTTTCTTCAGAGCATCGTCCTGACCGGGCACGGTACCATTGATTCGGCCCTGGAAAGCGGTCGAGAAAACGCTTTTAAATATTTGCTCAAGCCCATTGAATACGATAATCTGCTGGAGACCATCAATGAGGCCTATGAGACCAAAATGCAGTTGCAAAATGCAAAATTCAGAGACGAAGTGGAGGAAATCTATCGTTCAGGGCTGGGTGCCAGGGGCATCAAAAGGGCCATGAACAAACTGCGCAAGATTTATGGACTCGAGTGAGGAACTCCAGGCAAAACTGAAAAAAACGACCCAGGTCCTCTCCAACAAAAAGGAGGAACTTCATCAGGCCAGGGCCTATCTGGATTGCGTACTGGAAAATTCAAGGGACATGATTTTCAGAACTGATTCAGAGGATGTTCCGGTTTCCTTTAGTAAAGGGGGAGAGGCGGTATTGGGGTATACTCGGGGTGAGCTGTCCGGTCGGAAAATGAAAGACCTGGCGGTAGACCCCGGGGCGTTTGATAAGCTGGTGGCCCAATGCACGCGCCAAGGGAGTGTGGTTTGTGAAGAATTCTCCTTTTGGCATAAAACAGGTCGCCGCGTTTATTGTCGAATGGCCCTGACGCCCCTGACCAACAGCCATGAGGAAATCATTGGCACAATAGGCGTGTGTCGAGATGTGACCGCCTGGCGAAAGTTTAAGGAAGACCTCATTCGGGTGGACCGTTTGGCGGAGGTGGGACGCATTGCTTCCGGAATCGTTCATGAACTTAACAATCCCGTGGCGGTTATCGGGGAGATTGCCGGTTGGATCGGTGCGGTGGCCAGCGACTCTGAAGACTTGGGCCAGGAAGATCGGGAAGAAATCAAGACGTCTGTTCGCCATATTAGCGAACAGACCAAACGCTGCAGGGACATTACCCACCAACTGCTGAGTTTCGTTCGAGACTCAAAACTTTCAACGACTTCACTGGATGCGCATGAACTTCTGAAGGAATCAGTCAGTTTGCTGACCCCCGAGCTGAAATTTACGGATGTCGAAATTGTTTTCGATTTTATGGAAGGACCTGTTTTTATTAATTCGGACAAGCGATTACTGGAACAGGTCTTCGTGAATTTCATCTCCAATGCGGTATATGCCGTGAAGGAGAAATCCGGCAAGGGGGGACGGATTACACTGGAAAGCTCTCTTTGTGATGTTGGGGGTGTTTCCATGGTGGAAATCAATATTTCCGATACGGGCATTGGTATTTCCGAGGAAGATCAGAAAAAAATTTACGAGTATTTTTTTACCACCAAACCATCTGGGAAAGGGACGGGTTTAGGCCTTCCCATCAGCCGCAACATCATTCAAAAGTTAGGGGGGAGCATTTCTTTTGAAAGCCAATTAGGAAAAGGAACGACATTTGCTGTTAGACTGCCGGTTTCGTAATCTTTCATGCCAGCCCGTCAGCCGTTGATCTTATAACGTTTTTCTCAGGTTGTGGGTTGAAGGAAGAAGGAAAGGGGGTTATCCTTGAAGGAACATTTGCCGGAAGAGACAACCTTCAACCTCGCAAACGCGTCTGGCGACGGGCCTGCCGACGCCGCACGACCTGTTTCTTTATACGTTTTGACTTTTATTGCCCTGTTATGCCTCTGGGTAATCCTTTCAGGAAAATTTGACCTGTTTCACATGAGCCTCGGCGTGATTTCCTGCGCTATTGTCAGCATTTTTTCGGGGGATCTTCTGTTTCCTCAATCAAGGACCAAAGGGCTCTTTCGGCAATGGTTTCGTGTAATCGCCTATATCCCATGGTTGCTTTACCAGGTGGGCGTGGCCAACCTCTACGTTTTGTATCTGGTGTTTCATCCCCGAATGATGGAATTGATCGATCCCCGGATCATTCGGTTCGACAGCACACTCAAAAAAGAGATTTCCCTGGTGACCTTTGCCAACTCCATTACCCTGACCCCGGGCACCATTACCATGTACGTTTCCGTTAACGGCACTTTTCACGTGCATGCCATTGACCAAAAATCCGGGGAGCCCCTTCCGGGAGAGATGGAAAAAAGGGTGGCGAGAGCCTTTGAGGACGGATGATGGCCGATATTTTTCTTTATGCGGCGCTCTATTTGTGTCTGCTGATGATCGCTTCATTGTACCGGGCGGCATTTGGTCCCACGGTTCTGGACCGGTTGATCGGCGTTAATGCCATCGGCAGCAAGACCGTTATCCTCCTGTTGCTGATCGGTCTGATTTACGGACGACTGGACATGTTTGTGGATATTGCCATGGCTTACGCGTTGCTCAATTTTGTGGCGGTTTTAGCGGCGTCGAGGTATTTCCAAAAACGCAAGGGGTTGTACGAAGAACCGCCTTATCGGTAGTCGGAGGTCGGTAACCAGAGGTCGGAGGTCGGAGGTCTGCAGTCGGATTTTGGCATAGCCGTTCGGTATGATTGAGGAGGGAAGTGCTGTGAATATTGTTGTGGTTTTTCTGCTTATTTGCGGACTGGTCTTTTTTACGGGCGGGGCGGTGGGGATTCTCCGATTGCCGGATTTTTATACCCGGCTGCACCCGGCCGGCAAGATGGATACCCTTGGGTCTCTTTTGATGGTTCTGGGGATTGCCCTTTATAATCTCAATGATTTTTCATGGGGCGCCCTTCTCACCAGCCTGAAAATCCTGCTCATCGTGCTTTTCATTTTCATTCTGAGCCCCACGGCTACCCATGCCATTGTGGACGCGGGATTCAGGGCGGGCCTCAGACCCTGGACAAAACAGGACAGGGGGAAATAGACAATTGATCTGGGAACTGGATCTGGTAATTTTGCTTCTGGTTATTTTTGCGGCAGTTGCGGCGATTTCGGTGAAAGACCTGTTGGGTTGCGCTATTTTGTTCGGCGCCTATAGTTTTCTCATGTGCCTGCTTTGGGCCATCATGGGGGCGGTGGATGTTGCGTTTACCGAAGCATCCGTGGGCGCGGGCGTCAGTACCGTTTTTTTTGTGGCCGCCGTATTTCGAACGACCCGGAGGACTAAGGATTGAAGGCCATCGGCTTGTGCATCGTTATTCTGGCAGGGGCACTTCTGGTTTATACCACTCATGATTTTCCATCCTGGGGTGACCCCGCATCGCCGGCGAACACCCATATCTCCGCCCATCACCTGAAAAATGCCCTTGAAGAAACATCCGTCCCCAATGTGGTGACAGCTGTTTTGGCTGATTACCGCGGGTTTGACACGATGTTTGAAACCAGCGTCATTTTTTGCGCGGGCCTGGGGTGCTTTGCTCTGTTAAGGCTGTTCCGGAGTCGGCCCGAGGACAGCTATTATCGGCATGTCGCCACCGGCATCACCCTGCACATCAAGAGTGGCAGAATTCCCGATGTTTCCAGTGAGTTTGAACGTATCGACACCCTGTGGACGCCCTATGACCTGATTGTCACAACGGTCTGTAGAATCCTGGTCCCCTTTGTTCAGCTTTTTGCGCTCTATGTGATCGCCCATGGCCATCACAGTCCCGGCGGCGGGTTCCAGGGGGGCGTGATTTTAGGCGCCGGCGTGATTCTCATCGCCATCAGCTACAACATGCGCACCGCCATCGGACGCATCAGTGAAAAAACCACCCATATCCTTATGGCCGTGGGGGTTCTTATTTATTCGGGTATCGGAGCGCTTTGCATCCTTCTGGGTGGGAATTTTCTGGATTACGCCGGCTTGAGCAAGATCCTGTTTACCAACGAAATCGAAGCCCGATCATTGGGCATCCTGGGCGTTGAGGTCGGCGTGGGCATCACAGTGATGGCGGTCATGATTTCCATCTATAACAACCTGTCTTCGGAAGGCAGGCAGGATGAGGGGTTGTAGAACATGGGCGATTTGGCGGTGGCCATCTTGGGTAAATACAATTACTGGCTCTGTATCGCTTTGATGATGATCGGCCTTTACGCCATGATTGCCAAGAATAACCTCATTAAAAAACTGGTGGGGATGAATATTTTTCAAACCTCCATTATTCTTTTCTATGTGTCCATTGGGTGCAAAGAAGGGGCGACCATCCCCATCCTGGAACACGGCGCCGGTCACCACGGTGTCGATCCTACCCATTACATTAATCCGCTGCCCCACGTGTTGATGCTGACGGCCATTGTGGTTTCCGTATCCACTTTCGGGGTGGCCCTGGCCCTGGCCATCAAGATTTACCAGAAGCACAAGACCCTTGAGGAAGATGAGATCCTCATGCAGTTGAGGGCGGAATGAGAGACCATTATCCCGCATTAATTGTTGTCTTGCCGTTCCTGTTTGCCTTTGTGGTTAGCGGGGCGGCCTGGATCAAAAAGGCCCTGTGTTTTCCCCTGACTTTGTTGGGTCTGGGGCTTTCGGCCTGGTTTTCGGTGTGTCTGTTGGGCCGGGTGGCCGCAATCGGTGTGGTGAAGTACCGCATGGGCGGTTGGGAAACCCCGTGGGGAATCGGCTATCATGTGGATTATCTAAACGGTCTGGTGGTGGTGGTGGTCACGGTCCTGGCGTTTATCAACCTCATCGCCACCCGGAAAAACGTGACAGAGGAGACGCCTGAAAAATCGGGCGCCTTTTACAGCCTTTATCTGCTTTTCATTGTAGGTCTCACGGGCATTCTGATGACCGGAGACCTGTTCAATCTTTACGTACTCCTGGAGGTCGCGTCGCTGACCAGTTATGCCCTCATCGGCCTGGGGCCGGGGAGAGCCCCCATGGCCGCCTTGAATTACCTTTTCCTGGGCACAGTGGGTGGATGCTTTTATCTGCTGGGGGTCGGGTTTCTGTATATCATGACCGGGTCCTTGAACATGGCGGATGTGGCATCCCTTCTGCCCCCGTTGTTTCATAGCCCTGCCGTGGTCATGGCCTTCATTTTCTGCCTGGTGGGGGTGGGCATCAAAATGGCGTTTTTTCCGCTGCACATGTGGCTGCCAAATGCCTACGCCTCCGCGCCCACGGCGACCGGCAGTCTCATTGCACCGCTCATGACCAAGGTGATGGTCTATGTGATGATTCGGCTTATTCTCACCGTATTTTCGGTGGATTTTGCCTTTGTGATCCTGAAACTGGGGAGCCCAATGGTGTGGCTGTCAACCCTGGCCATTGTCATGGGCGCGGTGTTTGCCCTGTCCCAGAAAAACCTGAAACGAATGTTCTGCTATATTATTGTTTCTGAAATCGGATACATGATGGGGGGCGCCTGGCTGGGAAACAACGCCGGCATGACCGGGGCCATTCTTCATATCATGAACGATGCGCTCATGACCCTCTGCCTTTTTCTCTGCGCGGGCAGCATCTATTATAAAATACACGGGCTTGACCTTGACCAACTGAAGGGACTCTTTCGCAAAATGCCGGTGACCATGGCCTGTTTCGTGGCAGGCGCCCTGAGCATCATCGGCGTTCCCCCCACCTGCGGTTTTTTCAGCAAGTGGTATCTCATCTCCGGTGGGCTGCAGGCTGGTCAATATGGGTTTGTGGCAGCGCTTCTATTCAGCAGTCTGGTCAATGTCATCCTTTTTTTCAGGGTGATTGAGATCAGCTATTACGGGGATTTCCACAATCACGGCCATGATTCATCACCGATCACGGTAATGGAGGCGCCCATATCCATGTTGGCGTCGTTACTGATTGTTTCTCTGGGGTTGATTGTTATCGGGCTCTACACCGGCAGTATCGTGAACCACATCATTGACCCCCTTTTACTGAAACAGGGCTTTTAACAGGTTTTTTTAGGCTGATTAATGGAAACCATTCTCTCCATAAAACCTCTGATCACGGTTCTCGTGTCCATTTGCGTGATTCCGCTCCTGATATTGAGTAAAAGACCCAATATGCGGGAAGCCTGGACCTTTACCGCCGCTATGGTGAAGCTTTTGCTGGTCCTCTCCATGTTGCCCGTGATTCTTGCGGGGAACCAGATTGTCTACACCCTTGTGGAGGTCGTTCCGGGGGTGGCCATCAGGTTCAGGGTGGATGCGCTGGGGTTGTTGTTTGCCTGTGTGGCGGCATCCCTCTGGATTATTACCAGCGCCTATTCCATCGGGTATATGCGAGGGCTCAAGGAACACAGCCAGACAAGATATTACGTCTTTTTTGCTCTGGCCCTGTCCGCCACCATCGGCGTGGCGTTTTCGGCCAACCTGCTGACCCTTTACCTCTTTTACGAAATGCTTTCCCTGACCACCTACCCGCTGGTGACCCACCACCAGGACCGGGAAGCGCGGGCCTCGGGCCGAAAATATCTGACCTATATCCTGGGAACTTCCATCGGCCTGGTCCTGCCGGCCATGCTGGTGTGCTACCATCTGACCGGTACTCTGGAATTTTCAAGCCAGGGGTTCCTGGCGGGCGCCTGCAACAAAGGGCTTGCGGGGGTCCTGCTGGTTTTTTTCATCTTCGGGTTTGCCAAGGCGGGCATCATGCCCTTTCATGGATGGCTGCCGGCGGCCATGGTGGCTCCCACGCCCGTGAGCGCTCTGCTGCATGCCGTGGCTGTTGTGAAAGTGGGGGTTTTCAGCATTGTCCGCATCCTGACCGGCGTGTTTGGAACCCAACTGTTGAGCGAATTCAATCTTGGCGTTGTGGTCTGTATCATTGCATCGGCAACGATCATCACGGCATCGCTCATTGCCCTCAGCCAGGACAATCTCAAGCGAATGCTGGCCTTTTCCACCATCGGACAGTTGTCTTATATTATTCTGGGGGTGGGCCTGCTGTCCCCCAAGGGAATGACCGGCGGCATGCTCCATATTGCCATGCACGCCTTTGGAAAGATCACCCTGTTTTTTTGTGCCGGCGCCATATTCGTGGCCACGGGAAAGCGGAACATCAGCGAGATGGTAGGAATTGGAAGACGAATGCCCTGGACCATGGGGGCTTTTTTTGTTGCCTCCCTGAGCATCATCGGGCTGCCGCCTACCGGCGGTTTCCTGAGCAAATGGTATCTGGTGCTGGGAACATTGGAGGCCAACCAGTCGGCGTTCCTGTTTGTGCTGCTTTCTAGCTCCTTGCTCAATGCCGCCTATTTCATGCCGGTGGTTTACAGGGCCTTTTTTCCCCCGGCGGATGCTGCCATGTTTGAAGACAGGGTTCAAGAAGCGCCCATCTTCTGTGTGGCGCCGCTCGTGACAACCGCTGCTATCTCGGTGATCCTGTTCTTTTATCCCGAACCCTTTTTCAGGCTCGCAGGCATGGCGGTCAAATTCCTGGGAGGTCATTAATATTGAGCGAAGAAAACGAAGAGAAAATGGAATTGTCTCATGAGCCCGTGCCGGGGTATCGAATGGCCTTTTTCATTGCCATCACTGTGGGATCCCTGTATCTGGCTTTGATCCTGTACAATACTCTTTTTTGAATTGCGGGTTGCGAAATTTATTTTAGCAAGGAGAAAACCATGAAAAGGCCTGAAGCGGAATCCGTTAATGGGGAAAACCCTGAAAAAAAATATCTGTTTGACAACCCCAAAAATGTCAAAATTCTGCTGGGCTGCTTTTATGCCTCCCTTGTGGTGCTGTTGCTCGTAGAGTTCCTGCTTCACAAGCATCCCCATTTCGGATGGGAAGCGTGGCCCGAATTTTTTGCGGTTTACGGTTTTGTGGCCTGCGTGGTTCTGGTGATTGTGGCCAAATATTTTCTGCGGCCCCTGGTCAAAAGAAATGAGGATTACTATGACTGATGCCGTTCCCCCGGTGATCATCTTCGTTGTGGGCGCATTGCTGGTGCCCTTTATCCCGGCACGTCTGAAAAGCGCCTGGCTGCTGCTGATTCCCGTGATCGGTTTCCTGAATCTGATGGTTCTGGGGCAGGGAACCCATTTTGAGATCAATTTCCTGGATTACCATTTGGTTCTGGGAAGGGTGGATAAGCTCAGCCTGCTGTTCGCCTATATTTTTCATCTCATCAGTTTTATCGCCATCCTCTATGCTCTCCATGTCAAGGACAACCTTCAGCAGATGGCGGGTCTTCTTTATGCCGGAAGCGCCCTTGGGGCGATTTTTGCCGGTGATCTCTTCACTTTTTTTGTGTTCTGGGAAATGTTGACTGTATTTTCCATCTTCCTCATCTGGGCCCGCCGTACGGAAGCGGCCCTGGCATCGGGATATCGTTATTTGCTGGTTCATGCGGCAGGGGGGTTGTGCCTGCTGGCCGGCATCGTGATCCATGTGAATCAAACCGGTTCCATTCAATTCGATTATATGGGATTGAACGGGCCCGGCAGCTATCTCATTTTTTTGGGGTTCGGTCTTAACTGCGCGTGGCCTCTCCTTCATCCGTGGCTGACCGACAGTTACCCGGAGGCGACCATTACCGGCGCCATTTTTCTGAGCGCCTTTACTACCAAGGTGGCTGTGTATGCCCTGGCACGGGGTTTTCCAGGCGCCGAGCCGCTCATTTGGATCGGGGCCGTTATGACGGGATTCCCCATTTTTTATGCGGTGATTGAAAACGATTTGAGACGGGTTCTGGCTTACAGCCTGGTGAACCAGGTGGGGTTTATGGTGTGCGGCATCGGCATCGGGACGGCGCTGGCCATCAATGGCGCGGTCTGCCACGCTTTTAATGATATCCTGTTTAAAGGACTGCTCTTCATGTCCATGGGCGCCGTCATGTACCGGACGGGGAAAATCAACGGCACGGACCTGGGAGGGCTTTACCGGACCATGCCGTTGACCTGTATTTTCTGCATGGTGGGGGCCGCATCCATTTCCGCCTTCCCCCTTTTCAGTGGTTTTGTGAGCAAATCCATGGTGATGGATGCCGCCGCGAGCGGGCACATGAGAATTGTGTGGTTCATTTTGCTTTTTGCTTCAGCCGGCGTGTTTCATCATGCGGGTATCAAGATTCCCTATTTTGCCTTTTTTTCCCATGATTCAGGCCTGCGGCCCAAAGAGGCGCCCATTCATATGCTCCTGGCCATGGGCATTGCGGCCTTTCTTTGTATTTTTATCGGTGTTTATCCCGCCCCCCTGTATGCGTTGCTTCCCTATCCCGTGGCCTATGTTCCCTACACGGCGCCCCATGTGGTGGGGCAGACCCAGCTCCTTTTCTTTTCGGCCCTGGCCTTTACCCTGCTGTTGCGGGCCGGCATATACCCGGCTGAAATCCGTTGCATCAACCTGGATGCGGACTGGTTTTACCGTAGGGGAGGGGTGCTTTTTTCACGTGGTTTTGATCGTTTGTTAAACGGTTTGAACCGAGTTTGCGACCATGTTTTTGTTAAGGGAATTGCCGGCGCCCTTGCCACCCTTTCAAGGGATATTATTGCACGACTGAGCCTGATTGTGATGGTGAGTCTTTGGATGTTGATGGGAGTGCGTGGAGAGCGGTTGAAAATGAAAAAGGTCAACCTGTATGCCGATATGATGGGGGGAACGGTTCCGATCGGCATCGGCGCCGGCGTGTCAACCCTCTTTCTGGTATTGATCTTTGTTTTTACATAAAATGGAGCCCCTCGTATGATTACTTTTGAAACTTTGAGAAAGATTCTTCTACTGGAAAACGTAAGTGATGTCATGCTGGGAAAAATGATTCCCTTCTTGCGGATGCGCGTGTTTGGCGCACAGGACATTGTGTTTCGGCAGGGTGATGATGCGGATCTTTTTTATATGCTGAATGAAGGAAAGGCGCTCCTGGAAGTGGACGTCTCCGAGACCATCAGCGTTTCCATGGGCGCCATAAAGGCAGGGTTTTCTCTTGGTTGGTCCGCCTTGTTTCCCGATTCCCGTTACACCGCCACCGCTGTTTGCGTTGAACCCACGGAGGTCATCACTATTCCCGGGAGAGACTTCCTTCGACTCATGGATGAGGATCACGATAATGGATATGAAATCAAGGGGAAAATTACGGCCATACTCCGGCGTCGTCTGGGACGTCGTACGGGCCAGTTTTTAAGGGCCATTGAGCATCATCCGGATATTCAGAAGCTTTTTCAAGCCGCATATGAAGGGCCTCCGGAGTTTTTTGCCGATATATTCCTGAATTCACCCATCGGCATTTTCATTGTTCAAGATGGGAAGTTTGTTTTTGTAAATCCCGAGTTTCAGAGAATTACAGGTTTCGAAGAATCCGAGATAATCGGCATGAATTCTCTGGAAATCGTGCCTCAAGATGACAAACAATCCGTCAGAGAGGATGCCGTCAGGATGCTGAAGGGGCAACCTACGAATCCCTATGAACATCGCGTTGTCACAAAACAAAACGAAGTCAGATGGATCATCGAGACCGTGCTGCCTATAAATTATGAGGGACGAAAAGCCGTTCTGGGGTATTTCATGGATAACACCAAGTGTGTCCATACCCAGGAAGCGCTCAGTATTTCAGAAGATAAATTTCAGAAGGTGTTCCGTTCAAGTCCGGACTGGTTCGTCATCTCCACGCTGGAAGGGTTCTATGTGGATGTGAATGAGGCCTTTTTACGGACCACCGGTTATACCAATGAGGAAGTCCTGGGCCGCAATTCCATTGATTTGGGCATTTGGGTCGATCCCCAGAAGCGGGTCGAGATGGTCAAGACCCTCAGGGAAAAGGGGGTGGTTCGCAACCTGGAAGCGGAATTCCGCATGAAATCCGGTGAAATTCGGCATGTACTCTGGTCCGCTGAAGTGATCAATTATGGGGATGAGGAATGCCTGATTGCGGTGACCCGCGACATCACGGATCGGAACCGGGCTCAGCAGGAACAACTGGGTCGAGAAAAACTGGAAGGGGTACTCGAGATTGCCGGCGCCACATGCCACGAGATCAATCAGCCTCTGCAATATATATACCTGCTGCTCAATGAAGCCATTCAAGATAATCCAGGGGTTGAAAGTCTGGGAAAAATCAAAGCGCAATGTGATCGCATCAAGGAAATCACCCAGAAAATGGAAAGCATCACGGTCTGTGAATCCACTGAATATGTGGGTGGGCATAAAATGGTGGATATCTTCCATTCGTCCAAGATCTGTGGATAATTGCAGTTTCCGGATTTAAAATCACAATGTATTGCAGGAAAGGATGGCGGGTAATCGATCTTCTAAAGGAACTGACTAAAGAAGCCGAAGCAATGAGAAAAAGAGCTTCCTCGACAGGAAAATCGATAAACGGCAAAAATAACAAGAAATCTTGTGGAGAACCCACTTGACTCGCAGCGGGAATTTATCTATAGTCCATTTCCGAAAAAGCAACGGCTTATCACATAAAATGGTGTATATTATTGATGAGATACAGGGTGAGAAGGCGAGCAGGAAAGATATCAAATCAACGAAAATCTCTATGAGGAGGTCGAAATGAAGGTTCTGGTGACTTACTACTCTGAGACCGGGAATACGGAAAAACTTGCGCAGGGTATATACGATGGCATTAAAGAGGCGAAAAAGGAACTCATCAAACTCGATGAAGTCGCTGGTGTAGATGAATATGATGTGCTGTTTATCGGGTTTCCCGTGAAAAGCCATGGCGTTCCGGGAAAAATGGCCAATTTCATCAAGGGTCTTCCCAAAGGGATAAAGATTGCGTTCTTTTCAACACATGGGTCTCTTCGGGGCGGTACATTGGCCATAACGGCATTTTACGAAGCTGTTACCCTGGCCGCCCATTTGACCGTGCTTGGCACCTTCGGCTGTCGGGGCAAGGTAAAGCCCGAAATCATCGAGGGGCTCATGCAAAAAGCCGAGCATAAGGCCTGGGCACTGGAGGCGCAGAGCGCTTCGGATCATCCTGATTCGGCGGATATTAAGGATGCGCGGGAATTTGCCGCCCAAATGATTACCAAGGGCCGGACGCTTTAGTTGCCTACGTCTCCTCTGTGACACTCTCCACGATTTCTGTCCCCTTGGACCTGAGGTATGGGGTGGCGGCGTCGCTACCCATCGGGACCAGGGGGAGCCAGGGGTTTTTTATTCATAAAGGATTAGCTGGAAGGATGTACCGTCACAGGAAAAGTTTCCACAAAAGCTTGACGGAATAGACCCTTTGATATCCACCATCTTTGACCGAAGATAGTACACTGCGGCGGACAGCGCCGTAATTCCGTTGAGCAGCAGCCCTGTTGGAATGGCTACGGATTTGAAATCATAACCGAACCGGTGGAATACGGGGATATAGAGCATTGCGCCTCCTAATCCCAGCATGGAGAATATAAAGGCAAGGACCAGGGTGGCGCTCGTCACCAGAGCAATAATCATTTGTATGTCCTCCCGATAACAGGGGTGAACCACCCCACG
Organism: Desulfatiglandales bacterium; assembly: GCA_963662465.1. Classification (GTDB taxonomy): domain Bacteria; phylum Desulfobacterota; class DSM-4660; order Desulfatiglandales; family Desulfatiglandaceae; genus NaphS2. Next base: position 2,986,527 of record OY759599.1, on the reverse strand, counting down.
ACCAGGCGGGGGAGGATCACCCCGTTTTTACTTTCCGGTTCGGTTACTCGCCATATTCGGAACAGGGAATACAGACAACCTTTCCATCAGCCTCCATCCGCAGCTTGTTGACAAATGTGACTTCTCCGCAGTTATCACAGCGTTTGGCTTCGAAAACCCCCTTGCCCGGCTTAAAATCCACGGTATGGATTTCACCAATATCCAGAAACTGGGTTTCGGGCAGGCCTTTGATACGTTCCACCAGCGGAGCTGTGATTTCCGGTTTAATGTCCTGAGGCGGTACGCCGGCCTTGCGTTTTTGTACAAAGGGGGATTTGAGCGCCATTTCAAAAAAATCCGGTTTGAGCGACACCCTGACCGCTTTACCGGTTTTTGGTATCGATGAGGGTAAAGGCCATCTTGTTATAATAAAGTTTTTCGATATTGGACTTACTGTAAATACAGCCAGTGGCGGTCATTACGCCAGAGTGAACTGATTCTTTCTTCTGCCGGAAGTGTACGGGATGCCATTCTCATGGGGATATTTTTTGCCGTTTTTGTTCTGTGGGTTTTTTTGCGAAATATAAAAATGACCCTGATTGCCGCAGTGACGGTCCCGTGTGTGTTGGTCGGCACAGTCCTGTTGCTATACGCCCTGAATATGAGTTTTAATATTATGACCCTTGGGGGAATGGCGGCCGCGGTGGCCCTCATCATCGATGATATGATCGTGATGCAGGAACACATTGTTCGCAGGTTGCGTGAATTCCCCGGTGAACACCATGGCCGGGTAATGCCGGCCGCACGGGAGTTCGCCCGACCCCTTGCCGGATCATCCGCTTCCACCATTATTATCTTTACGCCTATGGCGTTTCTGTCTGGCGTAACGGGCGCATTCTTCAGATCCCTCTCCCTGACCATGGCCTCCAGCCTCATCATCTCCTTTTTTGTTGCGTGGTTGGCCGTACCGCTCCTTGCGGATCATTTGCTTGGCCAAAAAGATGCGGGCCAGGAAGAGGGAGGCGCCTTGATCCGGTTTTTCCATCGAACCTACGAAAGGCTCATGAAGATCGTCATGGCCCGTCCTGGGCTTGTGATCATAATCATCCTCCCTTTACTTCTCGCCGGCTGGTTTTCATACCAAAACCTGGGTTCGGGATTTATGCCCGGGATGGATGAAGGTGGTTTTATTCTCTGACGGCACGCTTCTGATTCGGCTCGGACCTGAGGTTGCCGCGGCCATCCGCAAAATCCCGGGCGTGGTGGATGTCAAGGACGGCATTGTCCTGGCGGGCGACGCGCTGGATATTCGGGTCAACCGGGACAAGGCCTCCCTGGAGGGGGTAGATCCCGATGGCGTAACGCGCATGCTGACCGATCTTTTGTCCGGCGTGGTCACCACCTACGTCTGGAAAGGTCCCAAAATGGTGGGCGTGCGCGTGTGGCTTCCGGCCGGCGTGCGCAAAACCCCCGGGATTTGCTTGACCTTCGCCTTAGTGCCCCGGATGGGCATCTCTTTCCACTCAAGCGGATTGCATCGCTTACGGCCGTTACGGGGCAACCCGAGATTATGCGGGATGACCTCAAGCGGATGATCGCGGTAACCGGGCGCATCACCGGGCGCGACATGGGTTCGGTCATCCGGGATATCAAATCCGCACTGAAACAGCCGGATTTGCTGCCAAAAGAGGTCTACTATTCTCTCGGAGGCCTTTATGCACAACAGCAGATCGCATTCACCCAAGGGGAATATGGGACCAAAATACCTTTCGACTTTTCAAGGATCAAATGGTTTTCAAAGAACATTACCGGATTGTAATCTCTTCGAAAGCTTTTGGTAAGGGTCATGCGTTAATTAGGAAATATGGATCAAACTGCGTAAGGAACTTGACAAATCTTATGCGAGTCAAGGAAGATTGGAGCAACTGGAAATTGACTGGGCCAGATTCAGGAAAACCGTAGAACAGATCCAGGAGGACCTCCAACAAGGATAGCAACCTGTGAGGGAGTGTCCCCTGCCGTCCGGAGATGAATCATGCCATATCATGAAGATTGGAAGCGTATGGTGTTTATCACCACGCTCATTGCAGCTTTGCTTTGTTTGAACTATTTCACCTTTTACCATATGGCCTACGAACACGCCTTTTACAGAGTACTTTCTTATATCCCTCTCATTTTGGGAACTTTCTGGTTCGGAATCAAAGGTTCCATAACGATTGCCCTGGCAATGATCTTGCTTTTCTTCCCTTATGTTATGGCACATTGGCACGGATTTTCCCTCGAAGATTTCCATGAAATCCTGGAAGGTTGCCTCTACCTTGCTATCGCATTGATACTCGGGATACTGGTCGAAAGGGAAAGAAAAAAACACAGTGCCCTTGTTGGGGCGGAGAGTCTTGCCGCCGTGGGCCGGACCGTGTTGGAGCTGGCGCATGATATGAAAATGCCGCTCATGGCCATCGGCGGTTTTACGGCCCAGGTTTCCAGAGCACTGGAGGAAAACGATCCCAAACAGAGAAAACTCCAGGTGGTCATTCAGGAGACGGGGCGTCTCGAGACGATGGTCAAGGAAATGCTGGATTTCGGAAAGCCCGCGGAGCTCCGACTCAAAAGGACAAATCTGAACGATCTGGCCCGGGAAGTTGCGGAGACGGTTCGTCCCGTAGCCGATAAAGTCCGGATAGTCATCGATACAGACCTTGATCCTCTTTTATCTCCGCTTATGCTGGATGGGTCGAAAGTCAAAGAAGCGCTTTTGAACCTTGTGACGAACGCCCTTGAGGCCAGTCCCTCTGGAGAACATGTAACCATAAAGACAGTCGTAGATCACCATGGGGTCAATCTTCATGTGATCGACAGCGGCCCTGGGATAGCAGCGGAAGACGGCGAAAATATCTTCAAGCCGTTTTTCACCAAGAAGAGCAAGGGAACTGGTTTGGGCCTGCCCATCGTGAAAAAAATCGTGGAGGCCCACGGCGGGCGGATTTTTTCTCATCCAAACCAGGAAAAAGGGGTGACATTTACTGCCAGATTTCCTGTTAGCACCCGGTGACGCGCTCTGACAAATTATGCGCAATTTCATTCAAACTTCGGGCTTGATGATGGCTAAAAAATGGATCATTATCGTGGTGTTCCTGGCTACCATGGCTGCTATTGTCGGAACTCTGAATTCTTCAGAAACGGCGCAAGTCGTCCGGGCAAAAAAAGAGCCCCCCATGCTGGAATCGGAAACCGTCGACCCCGTTTCCCGTTCACGGCAGCCGCGCCATGTTTCCGTGCGCATGGAACCGGTGTTTCGAACCCTGATCGCCGGCGAAACCGGAAGCTTTGAACTCGAAGCTCGCCTGAATCCGTCGGGAAATGCCGATAGCTGCCCGTTGGCTTGGAAAAAGAATGCCGGCGATGGTGTAACCGTATGGATAGCCTCTCCGCGGGACAGTGGCATCGCCTTCCTTGACAAAGCTTACCCGGACAGACCCCACTATCATATTTTGGTGAAATTCCCCGTCCCCGAAGGGAATACCGCCGGCCCGCTGATAACCACAGTTGAATACACCGTGGATTCCAAAACCAAAGCAGGGCGGCACGCGCTTTGGCTGGATATTTTTTCGGAACTGACCACCCCGGACGGAAACAAGATTTACGACGAGGGGGTTGCGAGCGTGCCCCTTGAAGTCGATACCCATTTACGCACCAAACTGTTGATGTTGCTCGTCGTCATCGCGGTCATTCTCTTTATTTTTGAATGGGTACGGGTGGATGTGGTCGGTATCCTGATGATGGTGTCGCTTCCCGAACTGGGTTTGCTTCGGGCCGAAGACACGTTTCGAGGGATTAGCAGCAACGCGGTAATCGCCATCATCGGGGTCATGATTATCAGTTACGGTCTGAACCGGGCAGGTTTGGTGAACCGGCTCATTGCACCCCTGCTGGGATTCGTGGGGAAGAGCAGTTCCCGGCTGGTGGTGGTCTTTTCCGGTTTGATTTCGGTCATATCCAGCGTTATGCAAAACACCGGGGCCGCCGTCCTCTTTTTGCCCGCCATCCGTCTTGTGGCCTCCCATAGACTTAAAGTCCACATTTCCCGTGTTCTCATGCCCATCGGAATGGCCGCGATTCTCGGCGGCACGTTGACCATGATCGGTACGAGTCCGCTGATTCTGCTGAACGACATCTTGCCGCCGGGCATGGCCAAGTTCGGTTTCCTCGAACTGACGCCCATCGCCTGGGCCTCGTCATCGGTGGCATCGCCTATCTTTCCACCGTCGGAATGCGGTTGCTCGCTGGAAGCGCGGCGAACCTGACCGTTTTGCGCAACGATCTCCAAGGCAGTGTTGAAAATAGTATGCTTAGTTCATACCCGTTGATCACCGGACCCTATGAAATTTTTGTGCCCGAGGATTATCGACCGGGAGAAGGCCCGTGGGAGGTAGTGGACATTCGCCGACGGTTTCTGGTGACCATCGTGGCATCCGCCAGGGATGACGGTACGCGCAATATGACCCCGCTTCCGAACAATAGTATTCAACCCGATTTTGTGTTGTGTGTGTATGGTCCCGAGAAAGGGGTCTGGGATTTCGTTCGGGAATACGGGCTCCTTCTCCGGGAAGACCCTCAGTGTTTCAAGAATACGATATTTAACCCTTCCGTCGCCGGAATCGTGGAAGCGGTGGTTTCTCCACGCGCCACTCTGCTTGGCCAAACCATAAAAGAAATCCGTTTCAGTGAGACTTTTGGCGTAAATGCACTGGCTATCCATCAGGCCGGCAAGACCTACTATCGGGAGTTGGCCGATCTCCCTCTTCAATCCGGTGATACCGTTCTGATCCAGGGCACCTGGGAACAATTTCATGCACTCCAGGATCTCCATCAAAATTTTATCATCATCTCGCACTTCGAGGAGGAGTTTCACAAACCGGAAAAAGCGAAATGGGCCTTGATCTCTTTCTTGACCGCTCTTTTTCTGATGATCCTTTCGAGTTTCTATTTTCAAACTCGCGCCTATAATCCGATTCCCTTATCGGTCTGCCTCATGCTGGGCGCCCTCGGCATGGTTGTTACTAAAAGAGACGGGTTATTGGTGTTGCGGGAGGTTCGTGAAGCCCAAATCGGGACGCCCGTCCTCATGCTGACAGCCAGGAGCGAGGTCGACGACAGGATCAAGGGGCTTGACCAGGGGGCGGACGACTACCTGACCAAACCCTTTTCCGCGGCCGAGCTGCTGGCGCGGGTGCGCGCCCTGCTCCGAAGGGTCACGGAACATGCCACGCCCATTCTGGAAATCGACGACATCCAACTGAACACTATCGGTCGCGAGGTGACGGCCGGTGGCAAGCCCGTGCAGTTGACTCCCAAGGAGTTCGCCATTTTAGAGTTTCTTTTGTACAACAAGAACCGGGCCGTATCGCGTTTCAGCCTGGCGGAACATGTCTGGGGTGAGGATTTTGATCCCTTTACCATGTCCAACTATATCGACGTCCATATCAAAAACCTGCGGCACAAGATCGGAGATGTCAACGGCGGGATTGTCAGGACCATCCGGGGCGTCGGCTACATTATCAAGGAAAAAGACTGATGAAAATCCGTCACAGGATCATGCTCTGGGTTGCCGGCGCCGGGTTTTTTACCAGTTTGGTCTTTTCGCTGGTGGTTTTTCTGGAACTTCGGGAACAGCCTTTGGAAATGATTGACGCGCAGTTGAAGACGGCCGCGGCCGCCGTGGCAAAGCAACTGGTCAGGATAAAACCGTTGATGGGCGCGCCGGAAATCGTGCTGCCTGTTTCTTCGGAGCATTATTGGATAAAGGTGTACGATCAGGACCTGCGTACGGTATATGAATCGGAGTTGTCCAGGCTGGTGGATCTCCCCTTGTATCGGGACAAAGGTGAAGAGGCGTACATGATCAGCGAACAAGTCCCCAAAAAACGGATGGATCTTCACCAGGGCGACGAGGATAATGTCACATTCAGAGTGCGGAGCTTTGCTGAAGATATCAGGGGTGTACCCTATCTGATCCAGATTGCCAAGCCCATGGAAGACCTGGAAGAGGAAATTTCCGATTTACTGGCCGCCATCGGTATTGGTTTGGTGGTATCGACGATCTTGCTGGTAGGATTGAGCTATGTGCTGGCAGGCCGGATCGTGAAGCCCATTGCCGCCATCAACCAACTGGCCCGCGATATTAACGAAAACACGCTGGAGAAAAGAATCCCTCTGAGCAGGAGCCGCGATGAGATCCATGACCTTGCTGCCTGCCTGAACGAAATGTTTGATCGATTCCAGTTTTCCTTTTTGGACAATGCCATCAAATACAATGCGGAAGAAGGCCGGATAGTATTTAAAGCTTTTACAGAGAAGGGCCGGATACATCTTACACTCTACAATACCGGCCCGGGTATCCCCAAAGAAGATTTGCCTAAGGTGTTTGAGCCGTTCTATCGGGTGGATAAATCCCGTTCCACAAAACACGGTGGGGCGGGACTCGGCCTTGCCATTGTCCGGGAAATCGTTCGGCTCCATAAGGGAACGGTTTTCATCGAGAGTCAACAGGGCCTTTGGACGCGGGTCAACATTTGTTTGCCACGGCTTCGTGAGGAGGATGCCATCGTGGCTCTGCCACAGGATGCCATTTCCTATGACCTTCTTGACAAAAGAAAAACTTAGAGCAATGCCTAGGTTATGAGGATACCCCCTGATCGGGAAATGCTGCTGGCAAAAATTAAGAAGATTCTGGAATGACCTTGACTCCCGGCGGCGCAACAAATTCAAAGAAGCCTTTTGCAAAGGTTTTTCCCAGGGTGAAATCGCCCAGGTTGAACCGGGTGACGCTCCCCAAGGCATTAAAAATCCGGACGCAACGGATTTCATATGCGGGGCTTAGGGTGAGGGCGATGCGATCAATTTCCTGCCAGGGCGGATCGGGGGTCAATAAAATTCTGTAGTCTCCATTCTCCTCAGGTTCCTGTAATTGTACCTGAAAACGGTCTTTAACCTCGGCCAGTCCACTGAAAATATCACCCAGCAACCTGAGTTCCTTGCCGAAATCTTTCGCCTGGTACTGGTGGGCCTCCTTTTTGTCGGGGATGTACCACCATAAAATCTCATCATTGGCAATGATGGTTTCGGATGCCGGCATTTCCTGGTCCAGCCTCAGAAAGTGAGGGGATTTGAAGTGAATGACGCCGGATGCTAAATCCCCTTTGGCCTGAGTCCCCAGCAGGCTCATGGAGCGGGTGATGACGTCCCGGGTGTAGGGAACGGAAAGCCCTGACGTGTGCCCATAACGATTCTGAATCCCCTGAAGGATATCTGAAAGGGCGTCTTCCGCCAAAACAGGCGAACTTATCAGGACCGTCAGCAATGGGATTATCCATAAAATTTTGCGCATGTTATCCTCCTTTTCTGCCATAGACTTCCCGGGGTCGGACCCCGTCCGAGGGCCCCACAATCCCTTCCGTTTCCATCACTTCAATCATTCGTGCGGCCCGATTGTACCCTACTCGCAGTTTGCGCTGCAACATGGAAATGGAGGCCTGCCCGGTTTTGCAGATGAATTCCACGGCTTCATCGAATTTTTCATCCATCTCAACGGGCTCTTCATCCGTGGTTTCCTCTTCGACCATGTGGGAAAGGATGCTGGTATCGTAATCCGGCTTTTTCTGACTTCTCAAAAAATCGGCCACCCCTTTGACTTCTTCGTCCGAAATATAAGGGCCGTGAATGCGCATGATGCGGCCCACGCCGGGGGGCATGAAGAGCATGTCCCCGTCGCCCAGGAGATTTTCGGCGCCGTTGGTGTCCAGGATGGTTCGGGAATCCACTTTTGAAGAGACCTGGAATGACAACCGGGTTGGGAAGTTGGCCTTGATAGTGCCGGTCAGCACATTGACCGAGGGTCGCTGGGTAGCGATAATTAGGTGAATGCCGGCGGCGCGGGCCATCTGAGCCAGGCGCGTGATGGATTCCTCCACCTCCTTTGAGGAGACCATCATGAGGTCCGCCAGTTCATCGATAATAATGATGATATAGGGGAGGTGCCGATCAATGCCCCTGTCTTCGCTCCCCTCTTCGTCCTTGTTTTCGGATGAGTCGCTTTTTTTGGGCTGTTTTACGATTTTTTGGTTGTAGGAATCGATATTTCTGACGCCCCTGTCCGATAGCAGCATATAGCGCCGCTCCATTTCATGAACGGCCCATTTGAGGGCTTTGTTGGCATCCTTGGGCTCAGTGACCACCGGGTGAAGCAGGTGGGGGATGTCCTGGTAGATGGACAGCTCAATGCGTTTGGGGTCTACCATCAGGAATCTCGCCACGTCCGGGGAAAGTGAATAGAGCAGGCTCTGGATCATGGCGTTGATGGAAACACTCTTGCCGGTTCCAGTGGCGCCCGCCACCAGCAGGTGGGGCATTTTTGCCAGGTCCGCCACCACGGCGGAACCGGTGATGTCTTTGCCCAGGGCAATGGGCAGTTTGGCGTTGGTATCCACATAGGCTGAACTGGAAAGCATTTCCCGTAAATAGACCATTTCCCGCTGGTCATTGGGGATTTCAATGCCGATGGCGGCTTTGCCGGGGATGGGGGCTACGATGCGGATGCTCCGGGCTTTGAGGGTTAAGGCCAGGTCATCTGAAAGACCCGCTACCTTGCTGATTTTGATTCCGGGAGCGGGTTTGTATTCGTACATGGTAATGACGGGGCCTGGAAGGATTTCCACCACCTCTCCCTCTACGCCGAAGTCTTCGAGCTTTTTTTCCAGACGGCGGGCATTCCTTTCAAGGGTTTCCCGCTGAAAGGTGACATTCTTGTTTTCCGGAGGGACGCGCAAAAGATCCAGGGAGGGGAGTTTAAATTCCCCAGGCCTTTGCATAAAAGGAAGTTTTTCCTGCCGGGGAAGGGGCGGGGGGTCTTTTCTAAGGGGTTCCACGATGTTGACTTTCGGTTTTTTCTTGATTTTGTCCCGGACCACCGGGGTTTTTACCGCCCTTTTTTCCTGTTCCTTCAGTGTTTTTTCCGGCTTTTTTCCCCAATCCTTTCTTTTGGTTGCGATTTCCTTGATTTTTTTGAATACCCCCAGTATCCATAATCTCAGTCGGGAGAAAATCCATCCCAGGGAAAGGCGGGTCACCGCCAGCAGTGAGATTGTGAAAATGGCGGCAAGGAAGATATAGGATCCGAAAAAATTCAAAATGCTGATGGATAACCCCGCTACGTGAAGACCGATGAGTCCTCCGGCCGCCATGACGGTTCCTTGGTAGGATACCCCTTCTTGAAACTGAAGGTTTAAGAGGGCGGAAAATGACGCGAACATGATTAGAATGCAGATCATGCTTTTGACGGGCGATAAGGGCGAGCGATTCTTGAATGCCATGAGAGACAGGGCAAAGAAGATTAATGGCGTCCAGAATGCGCCAAAGCCCAGAAGATCGAACAGGCCGCCGGATAGATGGGCGCCCACGGTTCCAAACAGGTTGTGAGCCTTGCCCAGGGCGCCCGCAACATTCCAGATGAGTCTATCATGGGGAGAATAAGAGAGAAGACTGCCGCCCAGAACCACCGCCAGCAACAGCAACATAAGCCCCCGGATTTCTTTTTTGAGCGGATGCCCGGTAGCGGGGGGGTGAGGGGATTTGGATTGCGGTTCCTCTTTACCGGATTTGGAGGTTAATGGTTTCTTTCTTTTCATCTTCTTGGCATGCTCATATGGGGATGATGGTCGGTATGATGAGGGGACTTCTCTCGATCACCTTGTAGAAAAAGCGTTTCAACCTTCTCCGGATTTCCGCTTCCAGTTTTTTGCAATCCACGGGGGAAGTCTTTTTTACTTCGTCAAGCGCCTCTAACACGATACATCGGGCGTCCTCAAGGATAAATTGTCCCTGATCTTCAAATACAAAGCCTCGGGATACCATCTCCGGGCCGTAGAGAACTTCACCTGTTTGTTGCGCCAAAACCAGTTGGACCACCACCATGCCGTGATTTCTGAGCTTTCGTCGGTCGCTCAAAACGGTCTCTTCAATGTCGCCAACGCCTTTGCCGTCCACGAAAATCCGGCCCGTTGTGATCGTGTCTTTTATTTTTCCTGAGCCCTTTTCAAAGCAGATGACATCGCCATCTTGCGCAATCAGCACATGATCCTCGTCCATTCCCATGTCCCGGGCGATCCGGGCGTGTTTGACCAGGTGTCGGTATTCCCCGTGAATCGGTATGAAATATCGGGGCTTAACGAGGCTCAACATGATCTTTAATTCTGACTGCCGCGCGTGTCCTGATGTATGAATGTCGGAGACTTTTTCATAAATCACATCCGCTCCCAAACGATACAGCTTGTTGATGACCGATGTGATGGCCTTTTCGTTGCCGGGTATAAACCTGGAGGAAAGGATGATGGTGTCGCCTTTGCGTATGGCAATGCCCTTGTGCTGACCTCTGGCCATCCGGCTCAGGGCGCTCATGGGTTCTCCCTGGCTGCCGGTGGTGATAATGACCACCTGGTGGTCCGGAAGGGATTGAATCTTTTTTTCCGTGATCTCGAGTTCTTCGGGATAATGGATAAATCCGTGGGTTTTGGCAATCCCCACATTGGTGATCATGCTTTTTCCGTTGAAAACCACCTTTCGGCCAAATTGCTCCGCCAGGGATATGACTTCCTGGATTCGCGTGATATTGGAAGCAAAGCTGGCGATAATCAGTCTTCCCCGGCTGGCTTGAAAGAAATCCCCCAGGGTTTTTTTGACGTCCCGTTCACTGAGGGTGTAGCCTTCTTTTTCAGCGTTGGTGGAGTCGGAAAAAAAGGCCAGGACGCCTTTTTCTCCGAAATGGGCAAAACGGATGAGATCCGTCATCTGTTCATCCACCGGCGTGGGATCGATTCGGAAATCTCCGGAATGGACAATGAGGCCTTCCGGCGTTTCCACGGCCAGACCCACCCCGTCCACAATGCTGTGGTTAACGCGAATGAATTCTACCTTGAAGGGGCCTATTTCAGTGATTTCTCCTGGAATAATGGTGTTCAGGTCGGCATCTTTGGGCAGGATATGTTCTTTCAGCTTTTCCCTGAGCAGGTCCAGGGTAAACCCCGTGCCGAAGACTGGAACCGGAAATTCCTTCAGAAAAAAAGGCATGGCGCCGATGTGGTCTTCATGTCCATGGGTGAGAATGACGGCTTTAATCTTTTCGCGGTTTTCTCTGAGGTAGGTGAAATCGGGGATGACCAGGTCCACGCCGGGCATAAAATCATCGGGGAACATCAACCCCGCGTCCACAACCACCATGTGGGAATCGTGTTGGATGACCATCATGTTGAGGCCGATTTCCCCCAGGCCCCCCAGTGGTATAATTTTTAACATGGGTTGTACCTCGATACATTTTATCTCTATAATCAATTGGTTGTTCAATCCTTTGCATAAACGGCACCTTAACCGTTTCAGTCATTCCCGTCAACAGGGAATCGGTGTTTTTTGAGTGCATGGGTGGCGCGGATTGCCTTTGACTTGTCTTTGCGCCGTGTGTTATGAAAACGGCATTCAGGTAATCCATGGGTGTCCCGCGAATGGGACCGGAAAAAAGGAGATAACGGAATGGCGAGTGTAAATAAGGTGATACTGGTGGGGAATCTGGGATCGGATCCGGATACTCGATATACACCCAGCGGCGTGGCGGTGGCCAATTTTTCCATTGCCACGACAGAAACGTGGAAAGATAAGAATAGCGGCGAAAAACAGGAAAAAACGGAATGGCACAGGATCGTGGCCTGGCGGCGGCTTGGAGAGATTTGCGGGGAGTATCTGAAAAAAGGAAGCCAGGTCTACATTGAGGGAAGCCTTCAAACCAGGGCATGGGAAGATAAGGATGGAATCAAACGGTATACCACGGAAGTCGTTGCCTACAAAATGCAGATGTTGGGATCGCCGGGCGACAGGATGAGCAACAAGGCGCCTCAAGGCGATTTCCCCGACGAACCGCCGCCGAATCTCCCTGACGACGATATTCCGTTCTAACCGTTGTCGGCATTGAAATTGTAAGCTTTGAGGGTGTAACGCTTTTGTTTTACACCCTTTTTTTGTTTACATGCTTAGCGCCTGTTTTTTCATGGGTGCCGCTCCATCAGGAAATCTTGTCAGCCACCCTCAGTATGACTCTTGATGCCTCGTTTTTAAACTGCTCGTTTTCAACGTTTGAAAATTCGTCGAATTTCATGATCTCCAGCTGTTTTATCCGGTTCAAAAGCCCAAATACTCCCTGGCTCGCAAGGTCTTCTAATTTTTTTGAGCGGAGGGTTTGATCCTCCATGGCCTTGATGGATGCCGCGGCAAGGCTCAAGGGGTCCTCAGGATCATTGAAGTGTTTGATAAGGATGTCATGGATGAGGATGAACAGCGCGTCGACCCGGTTGCTCTTTATCAGGGTGGGGCTGTGGAAAAAGGAGCGGCTCTGTTCTACGCGAAGATCGCCCCTGGAAAGATCCATGCTTCGTTCAAACCAGTTGATGGTGTACCTTTTATGGTCTTCCCGGCTCCAGGCGCCTTTTTCCCAGGCATGGGCCCGGATGATTTTGGTAAGTTCGGACAGGCACACCTCCTGGGAAGGAAAATCATAAGTTCCGAGAAGGGCGCCTGACTGGAAAATGTCGAATCCCGGTTTGGCGGCCCTGTCTGAAATTTCGGCGCACACGATTCTGATCTCCTTGCCGGGCCGGGCAATGATGATCTTGTAGGAGGGCTCTTTCTTATCGATCCTTTGGAGTTCTTCGGCTGTTTCAGGTGGAATAACGGACCCTGCAATGGAGGGCGGCAAAAAAACAGCGATCAGGTTGGGACTCAGATCAACGGCCGCCATGGCCAACCTGAAAATATGAATGTCATCTTCCTCAAGCGGGGCAACCGGAGTGAGTTTTCCGGGTTCTACATAGGATGAAAATACATCAAGTATTGCCTCAAGTCCGCCCTGCCAGTGGGCGCTTCTGGGGTCTCTACCGCTGTCGATCCATTGGTTGACTTTTTGTGATATTGGGTCCATTTATTGTCCTTTTCCAGATGCTGTTGTTGCGTTTTTTTACTTAAAACTTAAAACCTAAAACCGTGCCTGAACGGGGTTTTCGTTCAGGCACCATGTAAACTGAAAAATCTGTTTACAACAGTTTTTCATGCCTCAGGCTATTGATAATCTCAGTTGTGGATTTAGCGCGGTCCATGGTGTAAAAATGAAGCCCGTCGACGCCTTTTTTCAACAACCCCATGCATTGCTCCGTGGCGAAATCTATTCCCAACTTTAAAACTGCGTCTTTATCCTCCGGGTCCACTGCGTCGAGTTTACGTTGCAATTTATCGGGAATGGTTGAACCACAAACTTTGGATAACATCCGGGTCATCTTGACTGTGTACACCGGCATGATGCCCGGTATAATGGGGACATCAATGCCAATGGCTCGGCACTTGGCGACAAAGTCAAAAAAATAGGCGTTGTCATAAAAATACTGTGCAACAACATACTCCGCGCCATTGTCAACTTTAAGTTTCAGATATTCGATGTCTTTATCGAGGCTTTCAGCATCAATATGACCTTCAGGGTATCCAGCGCATCCCAGTGTAAAATCATAGCGCTCTTTGATGAACGAAATCATCTCAGACGCGTAGTGAAAGGCATCGGGGGGCGCCGCAACATCGTCTCCTTTTGGTTTATCGCCTCGGATTACAAAAATGGTTTCAACCCCCAACGCTTTGTAGTTGTCCAGGACTTCAATGATTTCATGGGGGGCAAGTCCGTATCCGGCGATATATGCCACCGTAGGCAGATGCTTATCCAGCATTAATTGTTTAACCGTTTGATAGGAGCCATCCCTGGTGGAACCGCCGGCGCCGAATGTTATGGATATATAATCAGGCTTCAGTTGCGCCAGGCTATTGATTGTTTTGTCAAAAGTTTCGATTGCCTTATCGTTCCTCGGTGGGAAAAACTCCATGGAAATAACCGGGTTGTCACTCTTGTATAAATGTGTAACTCGCATAAATAAACGTCCTCCATTGTCAGTTTTCAATTGGTTTTAATAGAAATTGAACCAAGATAACATCTTTTATCGAAGAATGTTGAATGTTTTTTTGACATGCAGCGCATATTCTTCTAACATCATAAAACATTTTAACGACAAGAACAAGAGGAGGTTCCATGAAAAAACCCGCCATCCGAACCGCTCTTCCCGGTCCCAACGCAAGCAAATGGATACAGTTGGATGACCGGTATGTTTCCCCTTCCTACACCCGGGCCTACCCCCTGGTGGCTGACACCGGCGCCGGGCTCTGGTTAAAGGATGTGGATGGGAATGAATTCCTCGATTTTACCGCAGGCATTGCGGTGTGCGCCACCGGGCACTGCCATCCGGAGGTGGTTCAGGCCATTAAAAACCAGGCGGATCGGCTCCTGCACATGTCCGGCACCGATTTTTATTATGCGCCGCAGATCCGCCTTGCGGAGAGACTGGCCACCCTGGCGCCGGGAAATCGTCCGAGAAAGGTCTATTTCGGCAACTCGGGGGCGGAGGCCGTTGAAGCCGCTTTTAAGCTGGCCCGCCGGCATACCCGCCGGGATCTGAATATCGCGTTTTTCGGCGCCTTTCACGGTCGGACCATGGGCGCCCTTTCCCTTACGGCCAGCAAGGCCATCCAGAAAAAAAATTACTTCCCCCTGGTGCCGGGAATCACGCATATCCCTTATGCTTACTGTTATCGATGTCCCTACCACCTGAGTTATCCGGAATGCAATATTTATTGCGTTCAGTGGATAGAAGAGACCCTCTTCAGAACCACCCTTCCGGCGGAAGAGGTGGCGGCCATTATCGTTGAGCCTATACAGGGAGAGGGGGGTTACATTGTTCCTCCCCCTGAATTTCATCAAAAATTGAAGCAGATCGCGGAGAATTATCAAATTCTTTATGTGGCGGACGAAGTCCAGTCCGGCATGGGGCGAACCGGCAAAATGTTTGCCATGGAACACTTCGGGGTGCAGCCGGATATGATGGCCCTGGCCAAGGGCATTGCATCCGGCATGCCGTTGGGCGCCATGGTGGCGGACGCGGACATTATGACCTGGAAAGCAGGGTCCCATGCGTCCACTTTCGGCGGCAATCCCGTCTCCTGCGCCGCTGCCCTGGCAACCATCGAGCTGCTCCAAACCGGCTACATGAAAAACGCGGACGTTCAGGGCCGTCGGCTGCTGTCCGGTTTGCGGGTCCTGCAAAAAGAATACGAATGCATGGGCGATGTTCGGGGAAAGGGCCTCATGGTTGCCATGGAACTGGTGAAAGACCGGGAGCGTAAAACGCCGGATCATCAAGGTCGCGGCAATATCATCCAGGCCGCGTTTCGCCGGGGGCTTCTGTTGCTCGGATGCGGCGAAAACAACATCCGTTTCTGTCCGGCCCTTTCGGTGAGTGGGGAAGAAATCGATGTTTGTCTGTCCATTCTGGAGGAGGCCCTCCGGGAAGTGTATGGGCCGCCGGGGGCGTCATCATGAAAAAGATTCTCGATAAATTCAATATTTCGGAAAGGCAGCCCGGCGCGGGGGTGGGGTCCTGGTTGGTTTGTCACGGTCCCTGTCTGGAGGCGACATCGCCGATTACAGGATCGTCGTTGGGTAAAGTTTGCTGTGCTGATGCTGGAGATTACGAAAAAGTAATCACCGCCGCGGAGCGGGCATTTCAAATTTGGCGAAGCGTTCCGGCCCCCGAGCGGGGAGACATCGTTCGACAAATAGGCAATCGATTGCGGGAGGTAAAGCGGGATCTGGGCGCTTTGGTCAGTCTGGAAGTGGGGAAAATCCGCTCTGAAGGCGAGGGTGAAATACAGGAAATGATCGACATGGCGGATTTTGCCGTGGGCCAGTCCCGAATGCTTTATGGGAAGACCATGCACAGTGAGCGCTCCGGGCATCGAATGTATGAGCAATGGCATCCCCTGGGACCGGTGGGGGTTATATCTTCATTCAACTTCCCGGTGGCGGTTTGGGCCTGGAATGCCATGATTGCGCTCATCGCCGGCAATACGGTGGTGTGGAAACCCTCTTCCAAGGCCCCGCTCAGTGCGGTTGCCGCGATTCAGACCGCATGGCGGGTGTTGCGGGAAAATGACCTGCCCGAAGGCATCTTAAATATCGTTATCGGTGATCGTCGGGAAGTGGGGGATCGCCTATTGGCGGACCGTCGTGTTCCGCTCATATCCGCTACCGGCAGTGTGGCCATGGGGCGTCATGTGGGGCAGGTGGTGGCCGCACGCCTTGGAAAGGCCATCCTGGAGTTGGGCGGCAACAACGCGGTTATCGTTACCCCCAATGCCGATCTGAAAACGGCGGTGCGGGCCATTGTTTTCGGTGCGGTGGGGACGGCCGGACAACGATGCACGACCACCCGTCGGGCCATTGTTCACCAGGATATCCTTGGTCCTTTCTCGAAGGCCCTTATCGGGGCATACCAACAAATCCCCATTGGAAATCCCCTGGATGAAGGGATACTCATGGGTCCTTTGATTGACCCAAAAGCGGTGCAAACCATGCAAACCGCCCTCAAGGCCGTCTTGAAACAGGGAGGGCGCATCCTTTACGGCGGCGAGGTGCTCTCCGGCGGGCTCTTTGATGCCGGCGCCTATGTCACGCCCTGTATTTGCCGGGTGTCGGCGGATTGCCCGCTGGTACAAACCGAAACCTTCGCACCGATTCTTTACATCATTCCCTATAAGGGGGATCTCAGCGAGGCGATCGCTTTGCAGAATAACGTCCCCCAGGGGCTCTCTTCCGCCATCTTTACAAACCATCTGAAAGAGGCCGAGCTTTTCTTGAGCCATTCGGGAAGCGATTGCGGGATCGCCAATGTCAATGCCGGAACCAGCGGGGCGGAAATTGGGGGCGCCTTCGGGGGGGAGAAAGATACGGGCGGCGGTCGGGAAGCCGGTTCGGATGCCTGGAAAGCCTATATGCGCCGCCAGACCACTGCCGTCAACTGGTCCGATGAGCTGCCCCTGGCACAGGGAATCCGGTTTGATGTGGCGGCGCAGCCCCTTTGATGATTTGAACTTTCAGCTTAGGGCGTGTTGATATCGATACTCAAACGGAACTTGAGAAACAGATCAATCAATAGTTGGAGGGAATTTCTCAAGAGCGGCTCATCGCGGATTAACGTGAGATAAGGCTTTTGAAGCGATTGTAGGTGCGACTAAAGTTGCACCTACGGCTCGGGCCGAAACAGGCTGCCGACGGATGACAAGTTCAAAAAGCTTAGTTTTACATTTGTTTTACAAAGTTTTTCTTTATTTTACTGTATAGTGATTTACGTTATTAGCAAGAGACAAAATTGTAAAACAAATTATTACTAAGGGATATCGCATGAAACTATTACTTACTTCGGTATTTGGACCCTATGGGGTGGATGATGAATATGGCAGAAAAGAAAATAAAATGGAGCTCTTTCACAATCAGGTGACCCGAGAGCAAGGCATTTTTTCCTACCGATTCAACCATGGAAGCCAGGGGCTCTATTTTTTAGCGGAAAATATTGACATGCCCACGGCGATACTGGATTTTCCGACCTTTAAACGCTTTAAGCAGGAATTGAAAAAAGGATATGATTACATCGGCATCAGCTTCATCATCCCCAATTTTAAAAAAGCAAAGGCCATGGCGCAGGCCATTCGTGAATTATCGCCGAAATCAAAGATCATTTTGGGAGGTCACGGGGTCAATATTCCCAACATAGAATCGTTGATCGATTATGATTTCAGATGCAAAGGCGAAGGCGTCTATTTTTTGAGGGAACTTTTTGGGGAAAAGATGGACAAACCCATCCGGCATCCCCTTGAATACAGCTCTTTCAACCGACAGGTCATGGGGGTGCCCTGGCCGTCCGATTCCGGCATTCTGATGCCCGGCGTGGGGTGTGCCAACAAATGCCGTTTTTGCGCTACTTCACATTTCTTCGGCAATTACATTCCCTATTTAAAAACCGGGCAGGACATCTTTGACGTATGTTGCCGTTACGAAGATGAGAAGGGTATAACGGATTTCGGGGTGTTGGATGAAAACTTTTTGAAAATGAAGGATCGTGCGCTGGAATTGCTGGCGTTGATGGAAAAGCATAATCGGCGCTTTACTTTTGCCATCTTCAGTTCCGCCGAAACACTGAAAGCAATCGGTGATCTGGATATTCTGGTGCGCATGGGGATAACCTTTGTGTGGGTGGGGGTTGAATCGAAAAAAGAGATCTATGCGAAGAATAAAAATACTGATTTTCAGGTTCTTTTTAAAGGGCTAAAGAAAAGGGGCATCAGCGTTCTGGCGTCACTGATTTTATTTAATGAGACACACGATAAAGACACCATCTGGGAGGATGTGGACTTTGTGACATCCTTGAATCCGGATTATGTGCAATTCTCGCCGCTGGGACCGATCCCGGGAACAAAACTTTACAATGACTATGAAAGCCTGGGAAAATTAATCAAAGATGTTCCCTATGAATCCCAGCATGGTCAGGGAAAAATATGGTTTCATCATGATCATTTTTCAAGAGAGGCGTCCGAAGATTTATTGCGCCTGGCGTTTGATATGGATTACGCCCGAAACGGCGCTTCCATGTTGCGCGCCATTAAAACGACGTTGTCGGGTTATGACTATTGCATCAACCATCCCGACGAACGGGTTGGAAGGCGTTTAAAGGATTTCAAAAAGAGACTTATCATGATGCGATATTTTCTCCCGGCCGCGACCCTTTTTGTGGAAAACCCGCGGAGTAAAACCCTGCTCGGGGAAATCAAAAAATTATATGCTTCACAATTCGGCAGGATGAATCTCCCCGCCCTGGCCGCATCGTCTGTGGTGGTTTTCTTCGGTGTGAAAGAATATCTGAGATGCCGAATCTTTGGAGATCTCAGGGCGCCGAAAACATCTTATCGCCGACGGTATAAGGTTTATAAGCATGAAGATCAACCGGCGAAGTCCTTCCGTGTCGATCGGGTCATGCCGAAAATCCCTTACCGTCTGGTGGAACAACGTTCAAAATCTTAACGGTTGAATTCATGCGCCCATGGGAATAGAATCATGAACGAAAGGGGTGGATTTCCCATTTATCGCGCCATCGAACCGCGGGGAAACATCGGGGTTGTCGCTAATGACTCAGTCAAAGTGGTGGTTTCTGCATCCGATCCTCATTTTCATTTCCTCCATCGTGGCCGTGGCCCTGTCTCTTACCCTGTATATCTACTGGTATGTGGAGGTCCGCAAAGGTCTGAAGAGCGTTCTGGAGAGAGCCAACCTCGATTCCGATCAGGTTTTGACCGCTCATACCTGGATGGTGATTCTGGTGCTTTCCATTCTGGTGGGGATCATCCTGATGGGCATCTTTATCATCTTTGTGTACAATCAAAAGACGCTCCAGCTTTACCGGCTTCAGCGCAATTTTATCAATAATTTCACCCACGAACTGAAAACTCCCGTTACCTCGCTGAAACTGTACCTGGAGACTTTTCAAAAATATGAACTTGCCCGGGAAGACCAGCTCAGGTATATCGAATACATGGTTCAGGATGCGGACCGGTTGACCCACAATATAAACCGAATTCTGGACCTGGCAAAGATTGAGAGCAAGACCTATGGTGGGAAGCTGGTGCGGGAGGATCTCGTGAGTGAGGTGCAACGGTTTTACGAAAAGAACCGCCATCTCTTCGATGGATGCGACATCCATATTCACAATCCTTCGGGACGCGCCATCTTCTACCTTATCAGTCCGGCATTGTTTGAGATACTGCTGATGAATCTGTTCACCAACGCCATCAAGTACAATGAATCCGAAGCGCCCCGCCTCGATATCACCTTTGAACCCAGGGGGAGGGGATTGCATATCCGTTTTGAAGACAACGGCATCGGACTGCCAAAGTCGGAATTTAAGAAGGTCTTTAAAAAGTTTTACCAGATTGGCCGCTCGGAGAATATGTCGGCCAAGGGTACCGGGCTGGGGCTTCATCTGGTTGAGAGCATCGCCAAGTTTCATAAGGGGAAAATGATGGTCGAATCGAAAGGGAGTGGCAAGGGCTCTGTTTTTTCCTTGATTCTGCCCTTGAAACCCTCAAGTCTCGATCAAAAAGAGGGAAGCGATGGGTGAAACCGCAAAATCTCGAATTCTGGTGGTGGAAGATGAAACACACTTGGCCGAAGGTTTGAAATTGAACCTGACGCTGAAGGGCCATGACGTGATGATCGCGCCCGATGGAAATGCGGCCCTTTTAAAATGGAAACAATGGCAGCCGGACCTGATTGTCCTGGACATTATGCTTCCGGGGATCGATGGGCTGTCGGTGCTTCGAAATATCCGTCTTGAGGACGAACGCATTCCCATCTTGATCCTGTCGGCCAGAGGTGATCCCGATGACAGGATCAAGGGATTTTCTTACGGTGTGGACGATTATCTGGCCAAGCCCTTCAACCTGGATGAGTTTTTGCTCCGGGTAAAACGGCTTTTGACCCGGGGGGGCTGGTCTCATGAGGAAAATTCAACTGAAAAGGGTGTTTCGTCGCTTCCCGACATCTACCAATTCGGGGATAACCGAATCGATTTTAAGACCCTGAAAGCCCATGGCCCGTTCGGAGTTATCGATTTGACCGAACAGGAAGCAAAACTGTTACGGCTTTTCATTGCCAATCGCGGCAAACCCCTTTCGAGAAGAAAGCTTCTGGAAATCGGATGGGGGTACGCCCGCGGGACCACAACCCGGACAGTGGACAATTTCATGGTCAGGTTCAGAAAGTATTTTGAGCGCAACCCCAAAAACCCCGTCTATTTTAAAAGCCTCAGATCCGTGGGATATATCTTCGATCACGAACAGGAACCGAATGAATCATCATTTTAGTTTTCACAGATGTTCACGCCTGCGTTAACCGGATAAAAAGGTTTTAAAGCCAGCCAAAAAAAAATCTTCTTTTTTTATGACAGGCTTTTGCAGGTACTAATCCCCTTGCAACAGGCTACGTTTTCGCAAGACAATCACCCCGGAAACCAGCAGTAAGATAGACAGCAAAATGAGCGCCCATTCATTCAGGGTTGGTATGGCAGAAATAAAAGTGAATGTCACGGCGCTGGTTGCCGTTCCGGCAGCCGTCGTTACCGTCACCTTCCCCGTGGAGCCCTGACCCACCGTGGCGGTAATTCGGGTTGCCGAATCCACGGAGATACGCTCGGCGTCCGTCCCACCGAATTTTACGCTGATACCGGCCGAGGCCCTGTCGGAGTTGACGGTCGCTGCGGTAAACCCGGTGCCGGTGATGACCACGTCCGTTCCGGGGCCTCCGGTTTCGGGGTTGATACCCATGATGGTGGGGGTCTGTTCAGGGGTGATGAAGGTCATGTCCGCGCCGTTGGTGGTCCCGGTGGGATTTTGACCGACCACTCGGTAATGATAGGTGGTGCTCGGCGTTAAACCGATGATCGTCTTGGACACGGCCGTATCCGCCGTTCCCGTGACGGGACTTTGGGTCGCTGTTACCGTCGTTCCGTAAGCGGTCGTCGTGCCGTACTCGAAACTCACGGTGGTGCCGGCGTTATTGGCGTTGACCGTACCGTTCATCGTTGCACCCGTGGTTGTCACGCCCGTCGCCGCGTTCGTGGTGGCCGCTGGTGCAGTGCCGTTGGTAATGAAGGTCATGTCCGCTCCGTAGGTGGTCCCGGTGGAATTTTGACCGACCACTCGGTAATGATAGGTGGTGCTCGGCGTTAGATTGCTGACCATTTTGGACACGGCCGTATCCGCTGTTCCCGTGACGGGACTTTGGGTCGCTGTTACCGTCGTTCCGTAAGCGGTCGTCGTGCCGTACTCGAAACTCACGGTGGTGCCGGCGTTATTGGCGTTGACCGTACCGTTCATCGTTGCACCCGTGGTTGTCACGCCCGTCGCCGCGTTCGTGGTGGCCGCTGGTGCAGTGCCGTTGGTAATGAAGGTCATGTCCGCTCCGTAGGTGGTCCCGGTGGAATTTTGACCGACCACTCGGTAATGATAGGTGGTGCTCGGCGTTAGATTGCTGACCATTTTGGACACGGCCGTATCCGCTGTTCCCGTGACGGGACTTTGGGTCGCTGTTACCGTCGTTCCGTAAGCGGTCGTCGTGCCGTACTCGAACGTCACGGTGGTACTGTCGTTATTTGCGTTCACGGTGCCGTTCATCGTCGCACCCGTGGTTGTCACGCCCGTCGCCGCGTTCGTGGTGGCCGCTGGTGCAGCGCCGGTGGTGATGAAGGTCATGTCCGCTCCACACCATAACGGCCCTCTGTATGTGCCCACGACACGGTAATGATACGTCACGCCATTGGTTAAACCGGTGATCGCCTTTGATACCGCGTTATCCGTTGAACCCGTCACGGGACTCTGATCCGCCTCTACCATGCTTCCGTAGGTGGTGTCCGTACCGTACTGGAAGAACACGTCTGTGGTGGCATTATTCGCGTTTACCCTGCCGTTCAGCGTCGCGGTTGTGGGTGTCACCTCCGTTGCGGGATCTGTTGTTACCAGATTATACCGCATCACCGTCGCTTTATATCCATCCCTCCCATCCGCGTAAGCCACATACGGGGTCGAGCCGGTAAATGCAAGGCTCGTGTATTCGGTATTGCCCTCTGAAAAACCCGCTGTACCCACCGTTTCCCAGGTGCCCACCGTGCCGGTCCCGTTAAACCGCATCACCGTCGCTTTGCCTCCATTCCCCCAATCCCGGTAAGCCACATACGGGGTCGAGCCGGTAAACGCAAGGTTCATGAAATTGACCTCGCCCGCTGAAAAACCCGCATTCCCTACCGTTTCCCAGGTGCCCACCGTGCCGGTCCCGTTAAACCGCATCACCGTCGCTTTGCTTTCATTCCCCTTATCCCGGTAAGCCACATACGGGGTAGAACCATCAAACGCAAGGCTCGTGTAATCGGTCTCGCCCGCTGAAAAACCCGCATCCCCTACCGTTTCCCAGGTACCCACCGTGCCGGTCCCGTTAAACCGCATCACCGTCGCTTTGCCTCCATTCCCCCAATCCCGGTAAGCCACATACGGGGTAGAACCATCAAACGCAAGGCTCGTGTACCAGACCTCGCCCTCTGAAAAACCCGCCGTACCCACCGTTTCCCAGGTGCCCACCGTGCCGGTCCCGTTAAACCGCATCACCGTCGCTTTATATCCATCCTTCCCATCCGTGTAAGCCACATACGGGGTAGAACCATCAAACGCAAGGCTCGTGTAATCGGTCTCGCCCGCTGAAAAACCCGCATCCCCTACCGTTTCCCAGGTGCCCACCGTGCCGGTCCCGTTAAACCGCATCACCGTCGCTTTGTTTCCATTCCCCTTATCCTGGTAAGCCACATACGGGGTAGAACCATTAAACGCAAGGCTCGTGTACCAGACCTCGCCCTCTGAAAAACCCGCCGTACCCACCGTTTCCCAGGTGCCCACCGTGCCGGTCCCGTTAAACCGCATCACCGTCGCTTTGCCTCCATTCCCCTCATTCCGGTAAGCCACATACGGGGTAGAACCATCAAACGCAAGGCTCGTGTATTCGGCATAGCCCTCTGAAAAACCCGCCGTGCCAACCTTTTCCCAGGCGGCATATGCCGACCCAATCCCGCCGAACAGAAGAACCGGCAGCAGGCAAATTGAAACGGTTAGCTGTTTGATAAATAACAATAAAGCCTTTTTCGTGTTTTTCATTTCCATTTTTCCTCCTCCTTCTCAGAATGAGCGCAGCCAGCGAATTCGAAGTCCATTGCCGAGGGATGCATCTACGGTTTCTGGAATGTGCGGCTAAAGCTGCACCTACAGCGCCTCAAAAGCGGCAGGTGGCGACTGTAGGTGCAAATTTATTCGCACGGTGACAGGTTGATCCTGTCGGAAACATGGGATGCACTCTCGCGAACGAGGGTGTTCGGCGGAAATTGCGGCGAACGCGAATACCCGCAACCGGAATGTCTCTCGCAAAGACGCGAAGAGATCCTCATATCCGCCGCAGGTTCGGCAAAAACATCGGTAAGGCCTGGCTGAAAGCGGGCATCAGGGTGGCTGGTGTCGGGTACTCGTCAGGTCTTCCATAAATAACACCCGATTAGTGAAGAAATGTATATTGCGGGATTCCTGTTGTGTCAAGGAGAAAACATACCGGGGGGTGATGTTTTGGGAGGGGGTTAGGCTCTTGGGGGCTTTCTAAAGACAACATGTTGTAAAAGAAAAAACTGTAATTTGTAAACGTTCACGGTTCATGGTTTTGGGTTTTGAGTTTTGAGTTGAGGGGAAACGAAAGTGAGTCCTCTTGACGGCTCCAAGTGCCCCACTTTTTCTGAACGTAGCCTCAGAAAAAGCATAACGCCTTATTCCCAGGTTTTCTGTTCCAAAAAACAAGAAAATCTTTGCGTCTTTGCGCGAGACATTTTTGGTTGCGGCTATGCCGCATCATGCCTCTTCCAACCGCCATCCTTCCACGCGGCGGGTTTTGGAATCGAATCCGATCCCCAGAAGCAACAGTTTCTTGTCTGAGCCTTTGAATGTATATAAAAAATTAAATTAACCTAGTCATTCTAATGTTTAGATAAAATTTTTGTATTTACGAATACATCTTTGCAAGCACTCAAGCGCGGCGTTTTTAATTCCGTTCCTTCTGCAAAATCCGATTTTGTTTCACATATTTCAGATTTCGCTCCCTGTATTTGCCTCAGTAGTCAGGATTTTGTTCCTGCCGGCCCTGTTGGCTGTCCTTTTGGCCGCTGTAACATTCCGGATAATTCTTCATTTAAGGATGTGTCAGCAGGAAGCGGTTCCTGTAGAAATGACGGCTGGGGTGTTTTTGTTAAACAGGAAGAAAAAGAAGAAAAAAGAGGAATTCCTCCCCGACTCAACAGCCGGGTACGGCTTCGCATATCTGCATATTCAGAGCGATTCCCTGGAGATAACGATTGAGGGTCACGACGGGGGTTATCCCGGTTCCACGACCTGGATGGTGTATTGGATCGAGGGCGATACCTATATTTCATTCAACTTCAACGGCTTTTTGCGTTCTTTAAGCGGTCCGCTGCAAACCGTGATGCAGTGGTTGTAGGTAAAGGCCTTTCCCGCAAGGGTCACGGTTACTTTTTCCTGTTTCTTTGGGGTGTGATCGGGACGATAAAGACCATTCGGAATGATGGGATGCGCTTTATGAGCGTTAGATTTGAGCAGATCAGAAATGACACCTGAGATACGGTACAATTCGTGGTACACCCAGTGCATGTTGTCCCGCATCACCATTCTTGTCTTTTTGCCGAGATAATCCTCAATCCAGTCGGTGCCGGTTGTAATGGCGAAGGCGATCACGCTTTCCGCCCATGGTTCGAGATACCGCATGTCCGCCGAAGGAGGCGCCTCGGAAAAAGCATCCCGGCGGGCTATGCCGACTCGAAGGCACCCTTCATCAAGCGCCAGCGATTTCAGTTTGTCCTCAAACATCATTTATTCTCCTATGTTCCCATCAATGAATTTCTTGTTTTTTAGAACAGGGTTTCAGGGAATAAGGCACTAAGATACCATGTGTTGCCGCTAATTTTTCAAACATAATGGCCAGCCCTGTAATAAGCGTATAAATGTCTTCAATCGGCAGATTTTTATCAGCCGTGGTATCGAAAAAAAGATTCAAATCCGATTCCAGACCGTCTTCGGGATGGTTGTAGCAGATGAGTATGGGCAAAAGCGGCAGCGGTTTCATGATCAGGGAGATATCGGCATCATAATGATTTTCAACGGGTTTACCGTTGAAAAGTTCAATGATATCTTCGAAAAAAGACGGATTTGAGTCTGCCGTCTTTTTTAAAAGTCTAACGCATTGATGCTCAAAAAACCGGGACCAATCCTTGGATGTTTCAAGTTCCCGAAACGGAACCCAGATTTCGGTCAATGCCAGTCCTTTGCTTGACAGAATATAATTTAACACGGACGGGGCAATCCAGCGATTGACATGAATATCTGTGAAAATTTTACCATTTACGTCAACGCTGAAATCTTTTCCCAGGATTTTCAATGTAAGTCTGTTATTTGAAAACTTTCCGCCAAGCATACCTGCTCTGGACTCAAGGTTTGTCTGTTTGATATTTTCTTTTAATTGGTTCATTAATTTGAGATAATCCTGGGCTGACTTGGATTCATGTTGATCATTTTTGCCACCGTAGGCGTTAAGGGTATTTTTATCAATAAACGGACAATCACCTAAAGAAGCTTTGCCTTGAAACACTGCTGCCGCAAACGCAAGGCAGGTCGGTTTGTTGCATTTGCGACAATTGGTTTTTTCCAATAATTTGTATACATCCAAGATGTTGTTGAATTTTGCCATATCAGCTGAGTTTCCTTGTCCCACGAGCATCGCATGGCGAAATTCTCTTCCATACTCCCAAGTCCTCAAATTTCAAAATAACCTCCAGCTCTGACAACTGATAACTGAAAACTGACAACTGCCTCTTACAACTTTATCTTTGGGTTGCGGGTCTCCCGCGTTAGATGAGGAACCATCAAATCTAAACGGTTAAAAGAGTCTCTTTCGCTTTAATAATATCTGTTAAAGGTGACCCCCATTTTTTAACTTCAATTCCCATATTTAGAAGGGCTTTTTTGAAAAATATGCATGAGCATCTGAATGCCAACGGAGTGGCTTTTCAGATGCTCATGATACGAAATTACATCATCTTTTGCTTATGAATCCGGGCACTGATTTCCTGCCCCAAAATTTTGGCTTGTTCCCAGGTTTCCGTTTGATCTTCCACATTACAAAATTTTTCAGGCGTTACCGTGGTATCATCGCCGAATATCCAGGGCAGCGAACTCATCGGGCAGGTCTGGCCAAAACCGCAGACCATGCATTCCGGGTTGCCGGTTACCTTCAACTGGCCCAACACCTCCATGCCTTCGAGGGTTAAGGCGTGGTTGATCTGGTTGCCGGCTTCTTCCAATCCGGGCGCCCCACGCCCGATGCCGGTGGCGACAACCACGGCAAGTTTTCCCCGGTTCAGACCGTTTTGGTGCCTTAACGAAAACAACCGTTCCAGAAATGCCTTGGTAAATCCGTCGACTGCGCCGTAGGGTGAATATCCGCCTACTACAACGGCGCCGGCGTGGCGGATTTTCTCAGCCAGTTCCGGGAAGTCGTCCTCGACTTTGCAGATATTGTCTTTTTTACACCCAAGACAGGCAATACAGGGGCGCACATTGATCTTGCTGAGCTTGACAAACTCTGATTTTAGACCGCTGCTTTCAAGAACTGCCTGGACCAAACGGTCCGTGTTGCTGTTTTTGATAGGGCTGCCGGAGATTCCGATGATTTGAGGTTGCATGGGTGTTCCTCCTTGTAATTGATGTTTTTTGGTTTTAGGCTATGATACTGCGGAAAGGAATTGAGTTCTGGCAGAAGGTGTAAATTTGACCTTCACGAAGGCTCCTTAGCCAAAATGGCGTCAGCTTCAGCAAGAACTGTATCCAAGTCATATCCCTGGCCAGTTTCGATTTCCATGTCTCCCCTAGCCAAAAGGCGCAATAGCTCTTTCTCGTGTTCAGATTCCTCATAGGCATCAACTCCGATTATTACCGCTGATGCTCTGCCTCTTTGTGTGATTATCAAAGGTTCTTTGCTATTTTTTAATTGTTTCAGCATGTTTGAAGTATTTTGCCTTAAATCGCTCACTGGAATGATATTGGATAATTTACCCATTCTGTACCTCCTTTGATGTTGTTGCATGTATCACCAATAAGCCTAAAAAGCAAGCTTTTTAATGAAATTAGCCACTTAACTTGGATTTGAAGTTCAAAGGATAAGCGACATATACGTCCTGATGTTTTTCGACTACTATCTTGATCATCAAGTAATAGAATAGTGCGGCGAGTGTTTTACGCTGCTTGGTATTCATGGCTGTATGGTACTGTGATAGTACTTTTGTCAATAGTAAACCATAAAAGGTTGCCGGTACGCAATTATCGTTGTATGGTGTTTAAAAATATTTTCCCATGGGATATATCTTCGATTGCGAACAGGAGCCGAATGAACCATCATCTTAGTTTTCTTGGAATCGATATGGGCTCCGTTGCCATATCGGTGGCTGAAATCAATTCTGACGGAAAAATTTTAAAAACCGCCTATCAATTTCATCACGGCAATATCGAAGAAACGTTTACCCAAATGATGAATGATTTCGATCCGGGTCGGATTTGCGGCATCGCCGCCACGTCTTCGACCCCTTCGATCATTAGGGCGGATCGGCGATATGACAACCGGGTTGCCATGATCGAGGCGGCGTGTCACTTTCACAAAAAAATCGGCGCCATTCTGGTGGTTGGGGGCGAAGCATTCGGCTTGATCGGTTTTGACGAGAAAGGCCGTTACCGCAGTTTTAAAACCAACACCGCATGTGCGGCGGGGACCGGCAGTTTTCTGGATCAACAGGCGAGGCGGCTGAACCTGGAAGGTGCGGCGGCCCTGGGTGAGATGGCGCTCTCCAACCGAGGGGACATTCCGAAAATCGCGTCCAGGTGCGCTGTGTTCGCCAAAACCGATCTGGTACACGCCCAGCAGGAAGGGTACACCCTGGAACAGATCTGCGACGGGCTTTGCCATGGGCTTGCAAAGAACATCGTGGATACCCTTTCCGTGGATAGAACGCTGTTTAGCCCGATTGTTTTCACCGGCGGCGTCTCCCGGAACAAAGCGGTGGTGCATCATATTGCATCCCTTGCCCGGAAGGAGATTGTCGTAGACGAATCCGGCGTTTACGGCGCCATCGGGGCGGCATTTCTCATGGCGGACCAATGGCGGGAAGCGGCGGCATCACCATTTACGTCCGTGCGGGATATGCTGTGCCGCGAAACCGCTCGGAAAAAGTATTTTCATGACCCGCTGACATTGACCCTTTCCCAGTATCCGGAGTTTGGCGGTGTCGAAAAATATGCGTATGTGGCAGGGGATGCTGAAATGTTATACCCCGTGGAGGTAGATATCTATGAAACCCTGGCGCCCATGTCGACCCATGATGTGGTTCTCGGTGTGGATATCGGCTCCACCAGCACCAAGGCCGTTCTCTTGAACAAGGATGCCCAAGTTCTGGCCGGGTTCTACACCGGCACCGCCGGGAGACCGGTGGCAGCGGTCCAGAGGTTGTTTTCATCCATCGATGATATGGTCCAAAAAAAGAAAACAGGATTGCGAATCATGGGGGCCGCCACCACCGGATCGGGGCGGAAATTCGCGGGAAAGATCATGGGGGCGGATATCGTCATTGATGAAATTACGGCCCATGCCCGGGCTGCCTGCGAGATCGATCCGAATGTGGACACCATCATCGAGATCGGAGGACAGGATTCCAAGTTTACCACCCTTAAAAACGGCCGGGTCACTTTCTCCATCATGAATAACGTGTGCGCCGCGGGAACCGGGAGCTTTATTGAGGAGCAGGCCCGGAAGCTGGGATGCCCCCTGGCGGATTATTCCGCCAGAACCGAGGGGCGGAAATCTCCCATTGTCAGTGATCGATGCACGGTTTTCATGGAACGGGACATGAACCATTATCTCTCCGAAGGCTACAGTGTGGATGAGGTGCTGGCTTCCGTGCTGCATGCCATCCGGGAAAACTATCTCACAAAAGTGGCCACCATGGGCAGCATGGGAAATACCATCTTTTTCCAGGGGGCAACGGCAAAGAACATGGCCCTTGTGGCCGCTTTTGAACAACGGCTTCAAAAACCCATTGTGGTTTCCAGATATTGCCATTTAACCGGAGCAATGGGCGCTGCCCTGAGCCTGCTGGATGAGGGGTTCGGGTCGGATGAGCGCATGGGGCAAACAGGGTTCCGCGGCATTGCCCTTCATGAGCAAACCATCCATGTAACGTCTGAAACATGCGATTTATGCACCAATCACTGCAAGATAACCCTGGCTGAGGTGAACGGTGAAAAGGTCGCTTACGGATTTTTGTGCGGCAGGGACTATGACACCAAACAATATGTCAACCAAAACTTATCCGGCTTCGATTTGCACAAAGAAAGAAAAAAGGTCTTTTCCCTGGAAACCGTCCGAGCATATTCCCAGGGCGTTACCATCGGCATCCCCGCGGGTCTCCATTTATTTGAAGACATTCCCTTCTGGAAGAAGTTTTTTGACGCCCTTTCCATCAGGACCGTCACCAGTGAAACCTGCAGCGAGGCCCTGAAGGAAGGAAAGCACATTGCGGGCGCTGAATTCTGCGCGCCCATGGCGGCGCTTCATGGTCATGTAGCGTATCTGATGGACCGATCGGATGCCGTTTTTCTCCCCTTCTATCTGGAGAAAAAAGCCTCTCTGAAAGGGGTAAGGCGGCAATTTTGTTATTACACCCAGTATTCACCATCTCTCATATCCGCTTCAGGAATCGTAAAAAAGGGCAAAAGAATCCTGACCCCGTTGATCGATTATCTTTACGGGTCATTCCGCGTCAAAATGGAACTTCACGCCATGTTGAAACCCCTGACAACGACGCCTGTCGGTTTTCTGGAGGTTTCAAGAGCCTATGACGCGGCCCGCGAATACCGGGAATCCAGGGCTTTGAAATTGAAGGCGATATACCGAAAAGAATCCCGGGAGCATAAAGGCCTGCATGTGGTGCTGTTGGGAAGACCCTACACGACGCTGTCAAAAACTATGAACAAGGGCATTCCCGATATTTTTGCATCCCTCGGTATCCGGGTCTATTTCCAGGATATGCTTTCCTATGGGGATGAGGACACTGCTCCCATTGAGGATCTTTTAACTGAAATACACTGGCATTATGCGGCTCAGATCCTGATGGCGGCTCAGGTGGTGGCGCAATCGGAAGACGCCTACCCGGTTTTGGTCACCTCCTTTCGGTGTACGCCGGATAGCTTTGTCATGGACTATTTCAAGAAGATCATGGAAGCCCATGAAAAACCGTATCTGATCCTTCAACTGGATGAACACGCATCGAGTGTGGGGTATGGGACGAGGATTGAAGCCGCCATTCGATCTTTTCAAAATCACCATGCCGCCGGGACCGAACAAAAAGGTGATGCCGGGCCTGAAAAAACGGCCATTGGTTTTACGCCGTCACGCATTGCGGTGAAAGAAAAGCCCCTTTCCGGCAAGACCCTGATCATCCCCAACTGGGACGACATCACCCTGAAATTTCTGGTGGCAAATCTTCAAAGGGAAGGGATCGATGCCAGGTTGATGGAAGAATCCCAGACCACCATCCAGAAGAGCCTGCGCTACAACACGGGGCAGTGCATCCCCCTCAATATTATTGCTCAGGAATTTGTGGCGTATGTGAAAACCCATGATCTGAATCCCGAAAAGACCCTGCTGTGGGTGGCCTCCTCAAAGATTGCGTGCAATATCGGGCTGTTTCCCCATCACCTGCGGCAGCTCTTCCATACCTATGGAAAAGGGATGGAGAAAGCAGAGGTGTACGTGGGGGACATGTCATTCATGGACATCTCCCTGAAACTCTCCATCAACACCTATTTCGCTTATATGTTCGGTGGTTTTATCCGGAAAATCGCATGCCGCATCAGGCCCTATGAAATGGAGAAGGGGGTAACGGACAGGGTACTCAAAGAGAGTGTTAATGTCCTGATCGATGCTTTTTTGGGAAAACAATCCAAGGAAGCGGCCTTAGCCCATGTAATCGCTTCTTTTGAAGCCATCGAAAAGTCCCATGAACGGAATCCACAAGTGGCGATTTTCGGTGATTTGTACGTGCGGGACAACGACGTGATGAACCAGGACCTCATTCGTTTTATCGAAAACCATAACGGTGAAGTGATCGTCACCCCTTACAGCGCCTATATTCAGATGGTCGCAAAGACCTATCTCAAGAAATGGTTTTTCGAGGGCAACTATCTGGATATCCTGAGCTCAAAGGCATTGCTGGCCACCGTCACCCAAATGGAGAAGGGGTATCTCAAGTCCTTTGGAAAGATTCTGGAAAATCCGTCGCCCGGTTACCATGAAAGCCCTGAAAAAATCCTTGCACAATATAATGTGAGAATTGAGCATACGGGAGAGTCCATGGATAACCTGCTGAAGATCTTCTATACCCGGAAGCACTATCCGGATGTTGCCCTCTTTGTCCAGACAAGCCCCGCTTTTTGCTGCCCTTCCCTAGTCACTGAGGCCATGGCCAGGGAAATTGAGAAAAAAACCGGCGTCCCCATTGTGTCCATCACCTATGATGGCGCCTCCGGCAATAAGAATGAGGCTATTATTCCTTATTTGACTTATTTGAATCGATATTGACCGGGATAAAACAGATACGTTCAAAGCCGAGGGCAGCCACCACGAAAGAGACCAGGAAAACCCTGTCTCTGGATGCGTCCGTCAGCATTTCACTGAGACCGAAACGCTTGCTGATCTTCTGAATCAACACAACGGCGCTTCTTTCAGACAACATCAGAACCAGTTCACGGCCTCCACAGGGTGGGATTGTAGAGCCGCTCCCCTTGTATGGAAATAAATGCGTAGCCATTGTACCAGGTGCGCATCATGGAAAGGGCCTCGCGCTTTTTCTTCACCCAGACTGCAGCTATGGGCGATGTCATCCAGCGTCTTTTTGACTTCCACCTCATGAAAACCGCACAAATCTGAAAATTCAGGCGCAAAAAAGATGTCTCTGGCGACATTGTGGCCGCTGGTGATATCACTCATGACCACCGGAGAAACCCCAGTGATAAATACCCAGTCGAACATGCTGGAACCGGTGGAAGACTTGATAACCTTGAATAACGTCCGCAGCACCCCTTCATCATGTACCAAGGTTTTGTATCGGTCCCTTGAGTCGGAGACCGGCAGCATCATGATGGTATTGGCAAAATTGTCGACTCATCGATCAGGAGATAGAGATCCTCTCTGGGATTTTACCCGTAATTCTTTAGGGTTGACTTCCAGGTATTTTTAGATATCATCCATATTTTAGCCATTTGTAGGTGCGGCTTCAGCCGCACAATGGGGTTGAGGTTGTCCGAGGGTTTGGTTGTGCTGCTAAAGCTGCACCTACGGAGGGGCCCTTTTGGATTGGTGTTTCAGAGGGCTTTTTTGTGTGGCTGAAGGTTGCCGGCATTCACTTCGTTTAAGAGGTATTTCAACATGACTGATTTTGATTCGCCCTGGAAAGAAATCTTGGAAGTTTACTTCGAGCCGTTCATGTCGCTGTTTTTCCCTGAGTCTTACCAACAGATTGACTGGGAAAAGGGGTATGAGTTCCTGGAGAAGGAACTTCGGCAGATCACCCGCGATGCGGAGGTGGGCAGGCGCACCGTGGACAAACTGGTGAAAGTATGGCTTTTGGATGGTCTGGAGGCCTGGATACTGGTGCATATCGAGGTGCAGGCCCAGGTGGACCCGGATTTTGAAGAAAGGATGTTTGTTTACAATTACCGGATTTTTGATCGCTACCACCGGCGGGTTGTAAGCCTTGCGGTTCTGGCGGATGATTCGAAGAAATGGCGTCCCGAGGAGTTCTCCTATAGCCTTTGGGGCTGCGAGATGCGGTTTCGTTACCCGGTTGTCAAGCTTTTGGATTATCAGAAAACCCCCGATCTTTTGGCGGATGCGGGACGGAATCCATTTGTTGTGGTGGTTCGTGCCCATTTGTCGGTTTTGGAGACCGGAAAGGACCCGGATGAACTTTTCAAGCGAAAATTTGCTTTGGTGAAAGACCTCTATACAGCCGGTTACAGCCGCGCGGATATCGTCAAATTATTCCGGTTCATCGATTGGTTGATGGCTCTTCCTGAGGCCCATGAACGGTTGTTCTGGAAAGAATTGTCAAAGTATGAGGAGGGAAAAAAGATGCCATATATAACGAGTATCGAGAGAATTGGGAGAGAAGATGGGATGCTGCAGGGAAGCCTGTCGCTTTTATGTCAACAAATTTCCAAACGTTTTCGAGTTGCCGCTGATACGGCCCGTCCCATGTTTGAGGGCTTGAATGTTGAGGCCATCGAGGAATTGGGGAAGCGGTTCCTCGATGCGGAGAGTTTGGATGAAATGCGCCGATGGGCGGACGAAAAACGGTTGACCAAGGCGCAATAAAGGAATGTATCCAATAGTTATTATGGCGGCTACCGACGTAAGGCGGGACAGTTTCTCTTTTGTCTGAACCTTGAAAGGACACAAAGGCCTATCATTCAAAACTTGAGTCACTACCATATTACAAGGCCCTTGCTGAGCATAAGCTCCCCTTGGAATGCTACGTGAACCAGCTTAGGGCGCTGTCTGTTATTCACGGCGTGCTGGAAAACGAGATTGCGGCGGTCGAGGACAAGCGGGTATCACTTCTATGGAATGATTGTCCTTTCCCTCGCGGCTAACCGTGCTTTTCAGCGGCCGCAGCTTTTTGCGGTCCGCTGCAAAAGGCTTGTTCGGTGTCGTTGCTTCTTAAAATTTGTGGCTCATCGTGGATTTGCGTGAGATTTGGCTTCTGAGCCGATTGTAGGTGCGACTTTAGTCGCACATTAAGCCTACCCTGTGCGACTAAAGTCGCACCTACAGCCCGAACCGAAACAACCCAAAGCGCGATTTCACGTTAATCCGCAATGAACCAAATTTGTATGCCCACGTTCGAAGACCTTGCATTAAGCCGATGAAGATGGTGTCGCCAAGAATTGCGAAGCTGCAGAAAACTGTGATTGCAATCAGAGCAGCTCGGACCAATACGCGATGGAATTGTTTTTTTAAGCTTTTGCATCACATCAACAAGGTAAATAATTATCAAGAATGGGTTTAGAAGCGTGAGTAAAAGAGTGGTAGATTTAATAAAATAAGTCATATTTTCTTTCACTGAACATCGGCAATAACCAGCGCCGAATTGATTGGACAAAATGCTGAAATGTGGTGGCTTTGTTAAGGGCGCCACTTCTTGAAACTGCACGCACGATATTAAGCGTCTGAATCAGTAAACTCCGCTGCATGCCTGCTTTGTTTTTGAAGGGGGCGTATCCCTTCTGATTTTTATATTTATGTTCGCAAAATAGGTTCCGGCGCCTTTTCCTGCGTTAGGGTCACATTTTGCCTGGGAAAAGCAAATCGTACGCCCATGGTTTCCGCTAATTTGACTACCCCCAGGATAAAACGCTCCCGTCCTTCCAGTTCAAGGGTCCAGTCATCGGTATCGAAAAAAATGTATACCAGGATCTCCAGGGAGGAGTGGCTGAAATCATTCAGCCGAATGTGAAAATAGTCTTTTCGTGTGAGGGGCTGATTGCGAACCAGTTCCCGAATGCCTTCCATAAAGGACACGATCAGGTCCGGCGGCGTATGATAATTGACCCGAATGGTGCTTTTGTAACGGCGATAGACCCGTTTGCCCATGTTATCCACCGGTGTTTTGATAAAAGTGGCATTGGGTACGTTGACCAGAGAGTTGTAAAAAGTGCGGATGGCAGTGCTTCGAATTCCCACATTTTCCACGGTTCCCTCGAAATCATCCACTTTAATCCAGTCTCCGATTGAAAAGGGGGTTGTGGAAAGGATCATGAAGGTGCCGAAGATGTTTTCAACCGTATCTTTTCCTGCCAGGGCCAGGGCCACGCCGCCGATGCCCAGGGCCGTCAATATCCTGGAGCTGTCCTGGCCGAAAAGGGAGGCCAGATAGACAAGCCCGCTCACCACCAGTGCGATTTTAACAATGCGGCTAACGACCAGTACGACTGTCCCCTTGACATTGGATCGGTCTGCGCCCATGAGCAACTGGGAAACAAATTCCACCACGATCCATGAAATCCACACGGTGGTGATGATTATCAGCAAATCCAACAGCAGCAGTGCAAACTTGAGCAGGTCGGGGTTGGTTTTGACCAGCATGATGCCCTGTAGCCAAAGCCATCCCAGCAGGAGAATCTGTAGCGGCAGGATCAGGGATTCAGGTCTGCGTGAAATGTTTTGTGTATTCAGGTTGCGGGTGATGCCGCGGGTTCTTTGAATGATAAAACGGATCAGCCACAGCAGTATGGGACTTAGAATCAGCAGAAACGCCAGAATACACCATTTCCAGATGGCAAGGCCCAGGATGATTCTTTCAAGCCCCGGAATATTTTTTTCTACCCAGTCGTCCACTTGAATTTGAATGGGAAAATCTTTGCCGGCGTGCATTATTCTTTCTTTTTGAAGGCGTTCAGCCATTCCTTCGGACATATAGGCATCGTAGGATTTCGTGGCCACCTGGAGACTGCCGGGGGTGAATTTCCATGCTTTGATGCCGGTTTCCGGATCTTTGAACACATGCATGGATATGACGCCGTATTTTGGATCGATCAGCAAAATCGGGGATTTTTCATATTGTGGGCACGCGGAAAGCTGGGCCATGTTCAACGGCGAGCGGAACTTGAGGATGCGATAAAGCGCCACCGCAATGAACCGGCCCAAGGGTTTCCGAACCAGCGGATCCAGTTTTGAAAGATCGAGGGTCAGGGTGGCATCATCCAGGGTAAAGCCACCCTGACCCAGCACCCCGTTAAACAATGTCCGAACGGTACGGTAGGGCGACATCAGGTCCGGCTCAAAGGTATCGCCTTCCATGTCTGCCCTGGAAAGCTTTTCGTATTTGTCTTTCAGTTCTTTGTGTAGTGTTTTGAGTTCAGCGTCATCCGCTGTTTCAGCGGCAAACCGCCATTGCCCTCCCTGTGTTCGCGTCATTTGAAATGTCACCTGCAGGCCGTCTTGTCGGCCGAGGGTAATATTGGTTCGGGAGTCTGAAACGTTTTCAGGGATGTCCTCTTCAGGATCATAATCGATATTTTGCAGGATCAAATAGAGGCGATTCGCCGTGCTGATCAGGTATTGGTCGCGAAAATTGGCTTTTACGGAACTCGGAACTTCGATTAAATTGTAAAGAAGGCTCACGTCCCCATGCAGGCCTCTCTCGTATTTGAACATGGTGTTCGTCAGCGTTTCAAAGGTTTGCCGGAGATTGCGCCCGGTTTCTACGGGGGTCGATTTTTTCAGCGTTTTACGTTGGATCGATTCGCTCGTATTTTGGGAAGATGAATAAGATGGCGAGGCAAAAGCAGTGCAACATAATGCCAGGACCGCCAAAAGGCCCCCGGTTTTTAAAAGTGTGTACCGGAATTTTCGATGCATGAATTTCCTCGTTGGGACAATTGGAGGGCAAGCCCGGTTCGTATTTGTCATAAATTTATTGTTTTGTAGGTAGAAAGTAGTTACAAGGTATGATCTCTTTTTTCTTTGTTGTACAAGATGCGCTGAAGTTCCCGGTGGATGAAAAATGGGTCGTCGTTTCGGAGGTAGGGCAACAGTATCCGTTTTTGACGGAGCAGGTCTTTTGAGATTTCCCCGAAAATCGCATCTTTCTCATAAAGAGCCGCCTTGGCGATCTGCTGACCAAAAGGATTGATGATTTCGCTTCCGCCCCAGAACTTGAAAGGGACTTTTATATGCTCCAGGGTTTTTGTCAAAGGGGCGCTATCCTGAGGGTGTTCAATGGCCAACATGGAATCCCGTTCATTCCAGGCTTCTTCCCCCACGCGATTGGCGCAGAGGTTGTATATGCCGAAAATACGGGAGTAGAATTTGTTGATGATGTTCCAGCTTTCAATGTTGCAGAATTCCGTTCCCATGGATCCCTGACTGGAATTGAACAGGGTGACAAACACATCCGCTTTTTGCGCCACTCCCAGATAGGGAAGCGACGGATGCCACAGGTCATTGCAGATAAAAATTGAGATATTCATGTTATTCAACCGGAAAACAGGTACCCGCTTTCCGGGAGAGAAGTACTTACGTTCCTCAAAGACCCCGTAGTTGGGCAGATTGAGTTTTCGATAGGCAAACAATAGCTTTCCATCAATGGCGACCAGGGCCGAATTATAAAAATTCATGGAAAGAGATTCTTCGATGAAGCCCACCACGGCCGCCGTGCCTTTTGTGGCGGAAACAATTTTTTGAATCTCCCCGGAGTCCATCCTGAGGGCCACTTCATGATATCGTTGGCCCACAAAATATCCGGTCAGTGCCAGTTCGGGAAAAATAATCAGTTGAGCGCCTTTTTCTTTTCCCTCATGAATTTTTTGCAGCACATCCTCCAGGTTGGCTTGAAGGTTTAGCAGCATTGGCGATGTTTGATAAATGGCGACTTTCATGATTTTGTATGCCCCCTGTTTAATGTAAAAAAGCCTTCCCGGTGTTTTTAAGGGTATGGTCGTCCCGCATGTAATTGGGTTGGCTGCTGTTTCGCTTGATGGCATCAAAGCCTTCCGGGTCATAGGGTTCTCTTTCAATGAGAGGCGCCTTTTCCGGATCCGTTTCCCTGCAGAGCGCCACATGACGTTCCAGTTTGTGGATTGAAAAAGAGATTAACTCACTTAAAAAGCCAAAGCAATGGC
The DNA here is from genome assembly GCA_963662465.1 of Desulfatiglandales bacterium. Classification (GTDB taxonomy): domain Bacteria; phylum Desulfobacterota; class DSM-4660; order Desulfatiglandales; family Desulfatiglandaceae; genus NaphS2. Next base: position 2,948,160 of record OY759599.1, on the reverse strand, counting down.
GCATTTGGTGAAAGCCGTATTTTTTCATGAGGGCAAAACCGTTTATGGCTTCTTCTTCGGCCAACAGGTTCGGTTTTCCCTGGCTGGTGGTGCAGGCGGTTTGAATAGAAGGAATGTTCAGGCGCTTATTGACTTTTTCCATGAGCAGGTTGGCCACGTTATGGCTGATCAACCCCAGGTCCACGGCATAGTTTTTCTGAATATTGGCGATGGACGGCAGGCCGGCATGAACCACGGTGATGCCGGGATTTACCAATTGCGCCAGGGTGATGCCGAACAGCCCTTCCGCATGGGTCAGGGTAAGAAGTCCCGACATGGAATAGGGACCGGAAAGGCCCGCCATGGGCATGGTGGAGACATAGATGGGGAGTCCCTTGCGAACGCAGGATAGAAACGGCTCAATCATGCTTTCAATGACGTTCAGGGGACTGTTGATAATGGAAAACTGAAGGGTCAGGTTGCCCCGGCTTTGAAAAATTTCTTCGGCACGGGCGATGCCTTTCTCTGTGACGGCGGCCACGTAGAGGGGCTTTCGGCAATGTTCAACAAGGGTGTCCATCACCCTGGCCTCCTCGTTTCGAACGAGTACGCCCCTGGCCATAAACGCCACTTCATCGGATTCATCGACAACGGATGCGATTTTTGCCATATGTGCAAAAGTGGGCGGTATCAGTTCTCCGGTTTGATCATCGTAGACGAAAGGCGCCGTCCCCCCGACGCCGAAGGCATCTTCGGGAATCCAGTACTGGTCTCGCTTGGGGGCCATTGCCAGTGCTTGTTCCACCAGGGGTTTCAATATGTGAATATGTCCGGTTGTATCGTCATAGGCGGCCATACCGGTATCTTCAAAAATTTTTTGAATTTCCAGGGACTTGCATTTTACGCCCACCTCCTCCAGAACCCGCAGGGCGTCCTGGTGGATTTTTTTCAGATAAGCCTCGTCATATACTTCATTAATCGCTTCCAAACTGTCTCCTTTATTATAGTTTTACCTGCATGCCGTCATGGGCGAACCGAATCCCGGCATGCTGTTTTTCAATGGCCAGGTAATCATCGTAGCTGCGATTCCAATATTCTTCCAGGTGAACGAAAAGGATCTTTCGGGCTTTTATTCTTTGGGCCAGGGCAAGTGTTTCTTCAAAGGTGTAAAGGGTTTTTCTTGAGATATGCCTTGCTGGATATGTGAAACCATGCTTGAGGCCCGTCTCAAAAATTCCCGGTTGGATGATGAGAAGGTCCGGGTTCTTGACTTCATCCCTTTGTTCCGGAAAGGGCTTGATGTCGCAGGGCGCATAAACCATTTTGACGTCATTTTTTTCAAAAACATAAACGAAAGAGGTCTGGGAACCGCGATTTACGGGGATTGCCGTTATTTCAGTGTCTCCCAACCTGGTTCTTTTATCAAAATCAATGCATTGGACAAAGCCTTGACGTTCGTAGAAATCAATAAAGGAGCCGTATATGCTTTTGAGTTCCGTAATCCTTTCTTTCAGGACTCGGGGAAGGATCAAGCGGATGGTCTTTCCCCCGTAAGCTTTCCAGGTGCGAAAATCCAGCGTGATTTGCTCCACGACCCTGAACCCTTCAACATGGTCGGGATCAAGGTGCGTAAAAAGCAAATAATCGATGTCTTTGATCTCTGCCCGGTTCAACTGAAGGGCAATCTCCGCCGGCGTGTCAATCAGGAGGTTTTCATCGTGTAGAAAAGCGGATGGACCGGTCCTTTCATAAGGCCGGCCCCTGGATCTGGCTTCCTCGCAAACCCGGCATCGGCAAAGGGGTTTTGGAATTGCCATGCACCCCCCTGAACCGAGAATTGTGATGTCCATGGGTTTAATCCTACGCCAAGCCTAAATCCGGACTTAACTCCAGGGAAAAGGGCTGTGGGAGACCGGATGCAGTTTGCCCTTTTTGTAGCGATCAAATCGAAAGGGTTCAAGCAAGGCTTGTTTTTCTCCCAGAACTTCTTTAGCGACCAGTTCCCCAACGCCGATCATCTTATAGCCGTGGTTGGAATCCAGCATCATGTAGCAATTCTGCTTCATGGCGTCAAAAATGGGGAAGCAATCCGGCGTAAAACAACCCAATCCTCCGGAAGGCTCATTTTTGTACATTTGATACTTGTCTTCGTAGCGTTTCTGGCAATGGGCCAGGGCGGAGGTCCACATATGGACAAATTCGGGGTTGACGGTGAAATCAGGCGAGTCGATGCCGTAGGGATCCACTTTCACGTCCCCAGTGACCTTGTAAGGCGCTGCGCCTCCCTGAACGCCGCCGAAGCCGAAGTCGGGCTTGTAATAGATGCCCCACATTTGATCTGTGATTAATGATCCATCCTCGCTGGAATAGAGCGGGGCTTCCGAATCCACGTGAATCACCGGCGGCATTTCCCCCTGGTTATTCATGGCATACGCCGGATCTACGCCAAGGGTTCCCTCAACGAGGCAAAGGTAGGTCCACATTTGATTTCCCGAGTGCATTGCGCCATCCGGTCCCAGTATGTCGATTTCGTTGGGAAGGCCCAGCATATCCCAGAAGCCCTTGGCCCAGGGGCCGGGGCCGATGATAACCTCGTCGCACTGAATATCTCCTTTTGAGGTCTGCACGGCCGTTACGGAATCCTTATCGGTTTTGAAGCCGGTAACCGTAACCCCCGTCAGGATGCGGACCCCTTCGGATTCAGCTTTGTCCGCCAATCGGTAAAGGGACTTCATCTGGTTGGCATATCCACCCTTTTTCTCGTGCAGTATTGAGGTGATGCCCTTGGCCTGCCAGTCATGAAAGATATTCTCTTTCATATAGTTGAGACAGACCTTTTCACCCTCGATAAAGGCGGATTCATAGCCGATATCTTTCTGCTGCTGGTAGATTTCGGCCACATCCGCATGCATGGATTCGGGGGAGATCTGCATGTAGCCCACCGGATGAAAACCGTAGGCCTCCGTGTCTTTCTCCCATGCCCTTACGCTGTGGGCCATCAGTTCCCGCATGGCCGGTTGAAAATAATTGTTGCGGATAACGCCGCAGGCAATGCCGGATGCGCCCGCGCCGATAGCGGTTTTATCGATGACCAGTATGTCTTTTCCATCGCCTGATTTTTTCTGCTTCAATTCTTTGGCCAGGTGCCAGGCCGTGCTGAGACCGTGGATGCCGGCGCCAATGATGATATATTTTGAATGGGTGGGTATTGCCATTTTACAAACTCCTGAAATCTAACAAGCCCGAAACCCCAGCGGGGGTTGGGCAATTATTTTTGAATAAAACAATGTTAAGCGGCGTTGGCCTGTTTCATATCTTCCATCTCCTCCGTGTGGTCATGCTTCAGGTCGCCGTCCACGGTTCCCTTCACATGTTCCCGTTCTTCCGCAAAATCAAAACCGGTCCAGATGCCGATGGACCCCAGGATGGAATCCTGCGGGTGAAATTCCCTGAAAATTTTAAAATAATAGGCCGCTTCCTTGCTGTTAATAACGGCATCGGGATTTTCAGCCCTGATTTGGGCGTATTCATCCTCGCTCATGGCATCTTCCGCCATCTGTTCGCCGATGCTTTCGCATCCCGCGCCCTGGGTATACTGCACTTTATATCGCCACAGGATTTCATCGGGCAGATAATGCGTATTCTCAAAGGCTTTTCGAAAGATCCATTTTTCGATCTTGGCGCCGTTGTGTTCGCGAATCTTCAGTTCCGGCGGAATTTTCATGGACAGATCCACCATATTCACATCAAAGAAAGGGACCCGCAGTTCCAGACTGAACAGCATGCCCATACGGTCAGCCCGTTGAAGATTGATGTTGTGAACATTCCCGATGCATCGTCTGCCCTCCTGATTCAGCTTGTCAAAGGGGAAATGTTTCATGTAATGGTAACCCGCAAACAGTTCATCCGCCCCTTCGCCTGTGAGGACCACGGTCACATAATCGGCGGCCAGCTTGCAGGTGAAATAGCAGGGGACGGCGCAGCGCACCAGGGAGGGATCATAGGTCTCCAGTTTCCGGATTACCGTGGGAAGTGCCGCATGGTACTCCGCTTCGGTGAAAAGCAGTTCGTGATGGGTGCATCCGATATGTTCGGCTGCGATTCGAGATGCCTTTACATCATCGCTCAGGTCCCCGTTTTTATCCCGCATCCCCACCACGAAGGTATGGAGGTTGGGAATATCCTCGGCGGCAATGGCAGCCACCAGGCTGCTGTCCAGCCCGCCGCTGCAAAAGGCGCCCACCGGGACATCGCGATCCGCCAGAAGCCGGTCTTTTACGGCTTTTATAAACGTGGTTCGAATTTTTTTGCAGGTTTTATTCACATCCGTCAGAATGTGATCTTGAATTTTGGGAATGTTGTAGTACTTGACGAAACCTTCATTGGGCGTGTAGTAGTGTCCGGCCGGAAATTCATGTACTTCATCGACGCCGGCCAGGGTCATTGCCCCCAGTTCAGAGGTGAAATAGAGGTTTCCATCCTGATACCCGTAATAAAGCGGTTTGATGCCGATGGGATCTCGCGCCAGCATGAAGCCGTCTCCTTCAAAAATGGCAAAGGCGAACATCCCTTCAAGCTGTTTGACGCATTCGGGTCCGTATTTTTTGTAAAGGTGAAGAATGACTTCCGTATCCGACTGGGTGGTAAAGGCAAAAGCGCCGTTTAACCCTCTTTTCAATGACCGAAAATTGTAGATTTCCCCGTTACACACAATCCCGCGTTGGCCGTCATCGGCCAGTATGGGTTGGTGACCGCGAGCCACATCCACAATGGACAAACGGGTGTGCCCCAGCACACCATTGGTGTGTTCGTAGATCCCTCGATCATCGGGTCCTCGATGGGGAAGGGCATCCAGCATCCTATTGATGGTCTTTGTATCTCTTGTTCCAAAACATCCGGCAATACCGCACATGACAATAACTCCTCTCGCGTGTTCATTTCAGTTTTTTTGCTTCAATAGAGTCTAATGGGCGAAAATTTTGCCCAGGTTCGCCGTGGTCAGGGCGTCGTCCATGTACATGCCCAGGCCATTATGACGCAACGATTCCATTCCCCGTTCATCATAGCGCACCTTTTCCACTTCCGGCGCGTCTTCCGCTGTAACGGTTCTTGCGATTTCAATGGCTTTTTCAAGTTTTTCAAAGGAAAAATCGATCAGGTAGCGCAGGAAGGCGAAGGGATGGCGAATCATGTGAAAGCCGTATTTTATGCAAAGCGCCTGCCCCATTCTGGCGTCTTCATAGGCCTGATCATTGAGGTGTTCTTCATGGGTGGTCCCGGCGCTTTGAAAGCTCGGCAGATCCAGCATGAGATTGAGGTGCGTCATGAGCAGGTTTAGATAATTATGGCTTACCAGTCCGTAATTGGGGTTGTATTCAATGCTGGGGTCCGCGATGGTCGGATATCCCGCATGGATGCAGATGACGCCAGGGTTGAGCAGTTGGGCTGCACAGATGCCGAACAATACTTCTGCATGGGTCATGGAAAGTACGCCGTTGTAGCAGTAAGGTGCGCTGATGCCGGCCATGGGCATGGCGGAGATGAAGGTGGGAAGTCCGGCTTTGACCACTTTGACGAAATGCTCAGAGAAATTTTCGTTCACTTCCAGAGGCGGGCGCGTCAGGCAGAATACGATCATGATGTTTTTTCTTTGTTGATAGATCTCAAGCGCTCGCGCTAACGATTTATCGGAGGTCACGGCAAAATAGAGCGGCTTTGAGCAGTTTTCCGCCATGAGGGTCATCTGTTCCACTTCATCTTTCAGCTTGATGCCGCGTCCCATGCCGCCCACCGGATCGCTCTTCTCGGCAATTCTGGCAATTCGCGTCGCATGTTCGGTTGTGGGGAAAATGCCGCCTTCGCCCTTTTTGTCGTCGTAAACATAGGGCGCCGTCCCACCAATGAAGAAACTCCTTTGAGGAACAAAAAAATCATCAACCCCCGGGGTTGTTTTGAGGCATCTCTCCACAAGGTCCCCCATGAGATAAATTCGATCGTCATATACGGCTGCGAGCCCTGCTGCTTCAAGTTGTTTAAAGACCTGCTGAATGTCCGGCTGTTTGCACCCCACGCCCAGGTTTTCCAGTATCCACAATGCGTCTTGATGGGACCGGAGCAGCATATCCACAGTTTGCTCGCCCAAAACGGATTTTGATTTTTCCACCTGTACGGTATTCACAATTTTCTCCTTGTTTTTCGTAAAACCCCGACATTGCGCCGAGAAAGCCGTCGTGAGACAACTATTTTTTATTCATAATATAAAATATATGACACGATAACATCTATTATGAAATATTTGCAATAGAAACTATTTGAACAGGAACTACTAGCATGGGAGAAATATAACGTCAAGGTATTTCCTGGATTTTTGACGCGTCGTTATTTCTCAGAGAGCATCCATGGAAACTGAAAGGGGAACTGAACGGTTGAGTGATTCTGTCCTGATCAAAAGAAGGGCCAGACGAATTTGGCGGGGGGGGCGTGAATTATGTGACCTTGAGATCCTGTACATCCAACATATCGGTAAGGCGTTTCAGGGTAAACGCGATGTCTTCGATTTCGTCGGTAGATAGGTCGTGCAGCCCGTCAATAATTTTTTGCTGTATGGGTGAGGGGGCGTTTTCCGCGAGAATTTTGCCGTTATTGGTCAACTCAACGGTAATTACACGGCGATCCGGCGATATTCTCAATCGCTTCACAAGATTTTTCTTCTCCAGTCGGTCGATGATTCCGGTAAGCGTGCTGGAATTGACCATCACGTGTTTGGCGATCTGTGAGGGAGAAAGCGGACCATTTTCGTGAAGGGCGATAAGGCAGTTGATCTGGGCCGCGCTGACGTTGTAAATTTTATTCAGTTCTTTTGTGTAATGTTCTCCGGCCTGCATCAGCCTGCGGATGGCATATATAATTTCCTTGGTCCGCATGGTGTGAATACAGGAACAATTTTCGGACGATGCGATTTGGTTTTCTCGAGGCATAATCAATTACCCGCATGAGGAAGCATTTTCCCGCTTACTACCACAGAAGCAAACCCGCGGACAACAAAATAACGTGCAATGGGTCTGGGGCAGGGCCCTTGCTGGAATTAAACGCCACTTTCCAAAGATAACCCTGAATCGTGGGGGGGGTATTCGTCCGACGAGCCCTTTTTTTATGGGTTCAAGCGGTCCATCAGGGCCGTTAAGCGGCGCCTGAGACGTGAACAGATAAACTGGCTGATTTGATCGATTTCCTCTTCCGCTTGATGGTATTGGATATCAAAGATGTCTATGTAAAGCCGGTTTACCGAAGGGCAGATATCTTCAGCCGCAAAGTATATGGCGCGGTAAATGTTTTTGCCCAGAAGGATGACCGTGAAATCCGCTTTTGGACAGATCTCGCGGATGACCTGTGATGCATTTTTCGGATAGATGACAAGGGGTCTTTTGTCTTCCATCTCAAAAGCGATATCTTTTTCCAAAATGTACTCCCATAGCTTTCGCCACGCCGATTCCGTCAGTTTCGGGTATGGCGATTTCGCGATTATCTCTCTAATTCTTTTTTGGGTTTGGGAAAGGATTTCCGTTTTCAATTGATTGAATATGTCTTTCAGGAAATCGGTGGGTTTGAAACCATATTCGGATAATGATCCGTTAGGCCACCCATAGTGAAACTCCTGGGTCATGGCGGGTAAAACTGCAATCTTAACCGCTTTTTCATTTTTAATATTTTCCTTGAAATCGATTCTGTAGGGGGTGTAATCGGCCCGTTCAATGATTTCTTTAACAAGGCTTCCGGGAGCCAGGATGCCGGTTTCCGCAATGCCTTTTAACAGGAACGGGTAGTTTAAATAGCGATAAAAACCCGGTTCATTTTGAAAAATATCCCGCAAAAATTTCATCTCCCGGGATGAAAGACGGGTGGCGGCCAGGTCATCCGGCGACACCTGGTAATTCCCGTCGAGCAGCTCTTTTTCCCGGCGAATGAATGCATCCAGATCAATTTTTTCCTTCGTGTGAATCTTTTTCAGGAGAAACAGTCGAATGGCCGGGATTTCAGGCGCTGGAAAGAGGCTGGTAATGCCGTAGTCCCCCTTATAGAGGCTCAGCTTTTCATCGTAATAATAAAGGACCTGGCTCAGGTCCAGGATGTTGGGGTCCAGCACCATGAAATCAAGCTGGTTTTGTCCCGTATCCGTCATGACCTTGACTATATGGTCGAAGTCGAGCGCTTCATTGAGCCCTCTTTCCCGCCAGTTCTTTCTCGACTCGGGTTGACCCTCCCGGCCTAGGACCACCTTCAGCAGATATGCCAGAAGTTCTCCCGAATATTGTTGCGCGGGCGTCAGCGAGGGTGGTGAGGATGCCGGGCAGACCGTGGGAAAGAGGTAAATGAGGATTAAAAAGGCCAAACCAAAAAAAAGCTGATGTGCATGTTTCATCAACGGTTTTGAGATCCCCCTGCCCGATGTTTAGGTACTCAGCCATCCTTTCATGATTTCATATACTTTCGGATGATTGAGAAGATCCAAATGACTCATGTTGCGACCGACCCACTGATGGGTTTCTGGGAACAAAAGATTAAATTTAGTCTTCTGATGACGCCCCAAAGCGCTGTTTAACGGCACGAGACCGTCTCCCATAAGGTAATCACCGAGTTTGTTTGATTTTTTTCGGAGGGTTGCGGCGATGGTATAACATTGCACGCTTTTGGGTAGGGGTACGGGGATTCGCCGGTCCCCTCTAACATCGAATCGGTCCCGTCCTTTCCAATCATCGTCCACCACATTGCCGTAACGCAGATCCGTGATGCCGCGGCTCCGGATTTTCCCCAGGGCCGAAAAAGGGGCGCTATAGGGACTTTTTTCCAGGATCTTATCGATCCAGTTGCCGCCTTTCTCCAATGGCGCTCCGTGATGGGGGGTGCCCAGGAATACGAGTTTTCGAAGATGGTTCACCCAGGTATGGCCGGATATTTTTCCGTAATGGCAGGCACTTCGTGAAACAAGCCCGCCCATGCTGTGGGCGATGATGAAAAGCGTTATGGGTACGGGCGATTGATCAATGAGTGTTTCAAGGAGCTCTGAAAATTTTCTGCCGTTTAGGGAAATATGAAGTCCGGTATTGTAATGAACATAAAGCGGCATCAATCCCAGATCGCGGGCCAGGGAGGCGCCATGATCGTGTCCTTGCCGGTTCCACTGCAAATCATTCATGCATGATCCGTGCATCATTATGGCGAGCCTGCCGTTGGATTGCAAAAGGGTCTCCAAAAGCGCTTGTTCGTTCAATGGTTTTCCATCATTGCGAAACTGCATGGGAATGGCAAGGGGATTATTTCTGGCTACAAGATGATCACCCAGGACGCCGTTCAATGCGGAAAGAATGGCTTCACGACCGGGGGAGGGGGGGGCATCATTCTCTCGGAGCATCGCGCCAATGCGGTCAAGCAGAACATCGATGCTGATACCCACCCATCCGGTAACCGTACGGATGTTCCGGTAAACCAGTCCCGTGATGCCTTTGGTTCGATGTCGATCCTGTGCGCCGCGTATCCATGAAAAACGGGTGATTGCATGGTGCAGTGATTCTACCATATCCGTAACGCCGGTAATGGCGTCAATGGTTAAACTCCCTGCACCGCGAAGGTCTATTGAAAGGTTATGGGGATTTATGGACACGGTTTCTCCTCTTACGCGCGCATGAAATGGTTCTCGCCGGACAGGCTTGCTTCCTTCATTGCCAGGTACTGGTCAAAGTCCATCATCACGTCGATGATGCCGTCCGGCGTGATTTCCACAACCCTGTTCGCCACAGTGGAGACCACCTGATGGTCATGGGAGGCGAAGAGCAGCACTTCGGAAAAAGCCATCAGCGCGTTGTTCAACGATGTGATGGACTCAAGGTCGAGATGGTTGGTGGGTTCATCGAGAATCAGGGCGTTGGCGTTGGCGAGCATCATTTTGGAGAGCATGCAGCGCACCCGTTCGCCACCGGAGAGGACGGATGTCTTTTTCATGGCCTCTTCTCCGGAAAAAAGCATCTTGCCCAGGAATCCCCGAACAAATCGCTCGTCTTCCTTGGGAGGTGCAAACTGGTGCAACCAGCTGATAAGATCCAAAGACTCATTATTGAAATACGCAGTGTTCTCTTTCGGGAAGTAGGCGTTTTTGATGGTGACCCCCCAGCGGAAGCTCCCCTTGTCCGGCATCAGTTCCCCGGCCAGAATTTGAAACAGGGTTGTTTTTGCGAGGCTGTTGGTTCCGACAAAGGCGATCTTGTCGCCTTTGTTGACCATGAGGCTGAGATCCTCGAACATGGAGACCCCATCGATCTTTTTGGAAAGACCGTTGATCTCCAGAATGACGTCGCCACAGGGCCGTTCCGGATTGAAGACGATGTAGGGGTATTTTCGAGAGGATATGGGCATGTTCTCGATGGTGAGCTTTTCAAGCAGCTTCTTCCGTGAGGTGGCCTGTTTGGCTTTGGAGGCGTTGGAACTGAAGCGTTGGATGAATTCCTTGAGCTGGTCCGCTTTGGCTTTGACCTTTTTGATTTCACTCTCCTTCTGGCGGAAATGGAGCTGGCCGGCTTCATACCAGAAGTCGTAGTTGCCCACATAGATTTGGATTTTGCCGAAATCGATATCCGCCATGTGAGTGCAGACCTGGTTCAGGAAATGGCGGTCATGGGAGACGATGATCACCGTGTTCTGGAAGCGGGAGAGAAAATTCTCCAACCAGGCGATGGTTTTCAGGTCCAGCTGGTTGGTGGGTTCGTCCAACAGCAGAATGTCCGGGTTACCGAACAGGGCCTGGGCCAGCAGTACCCGCACCTTGTCGCTGCCGTCAAGATCCTTCATTTTTTTCTGACGCATCCCTTCCGGGATGCCGAGGCCGTTTAACAGCACGGCGGCCTCCGCTTCTGCCTCATAACCGTTCATTTCACCAAATTTGGCTTCCAGCTCTCCGGAACGGATGCCGTCTTCCTCGGTAAAATCAGATTTGGCATAGAGGGTCTCACGTTCGGCCATCACCTTGTAAAGTTTTTTATGGCCGATGACGACGGTATTGAAAACGGTGTACGCGTCAAAGGCGAACTGGTCCTGGCTAAGCATGGCGATGCGTTGTCCCGGCCCCTTGGTTATCTCGCCCCGATCAGGCTCAAGCCGGCCTGCCAGGATCTTCAGAAAGGTGGATTTGCCCGCGCCGTTCGCCCCGATCAAGCCGTAGCAGTTACCCGGTGTGAACTTGATGTTGACGTTCTTGAAGATGATCCTCTTGCCATAGGAGAGTGCAACATTGGATGCGGTTATCATGGTTGTATCCTCAAAATAAAAGCCACTAAGGAGACTCCCAATGGCATAGTGTATTGTCGGTTGTAAAAAGAAGGGGTTAAAGCGGTTAATCTTCCTGAAGAGGCTGGTTTTCCTTTTCCCCTTCAGTGCTATTCTGTTTATCCAGCTTGCGTTGCTTTTTTTCCTCTTTCTTTTTTTTCTTTGCCATTTCTTTCTTGCGCTTTTCAAATGAATAGTTCGGTTTAGCCAAGACGTTCTCCTTCTTTATGCTTTGTGTTCAGCATAAAAGACACTGCGGTAAAAAAAGACCCCGCAGGGTGCGGGGTCTTTTTAATGTTCGATATCAGTTCTTACTGCTGAACAACATTTCCAGCCGCGGGCCCTTTGGGGCCGTCCACAATGTCAAAAGTCACCCTTGCGCCTTCCTGTAGGGATTTGAAGCCCTGGGCCTGAATTGCAGAATGGTGTACAAATACATCCTTTCCGCCATCCTGTTCAATAAAACCAAAACCTTTTGAATCGTTAAACCACTTCACTGTACCTTCAGCCATCTTATCCTACTCCTTTGTGATGGGTTCCTCATGGGAACCCCTTTGTTATTGAGCCGAGGCATCATTTGATGTCTCGACTAGAAGCCTGGGGGTATCCAGACAAAAACGGGTTATCGTTGCACGGGTTGCTTCTGCCGAAATCCAAGATGGTGTAACAGCGCTTTTCGACATAAAGATTCATATTGTTTTTCCGGTTTAAGTGATCAGCAGGAACTTCGTCGGTAACAAACGATGCTTGAAAAACAACGAGGTTAACGAGGACAACCTGAAGGGAAATTTACTTTTACTCAATTGATTGTTTGTAATTATAATCCATTTTGCAGATTATGCAATGAAATAAATACGGATCGGTTTCAATCCTCATCCAGCACCCTTCGGATGGCCTCGGCAAACTCTTTTTTGACAAACGGTTTCATGACCAGCTTCCGGGCGCCGAAGGCCTTTATTTTTTCAGGGTTAATCTTTTCGCTGAATCCGGTACAGATAATGACGGGCATATCCGGCCGGATACGGGTAATCTCCCGGGTCAGTTTGTCGCCGGTTATCCCCGGCATGGTCATATCGGTAATCAGTAGATCGTACCGATCAGGATCTTCACGAAATAATGCCAGTGTGGCCATGCTGTCGGTCCGGGCCTCCACTCGATAGCCTAGGTTTTTCAGTATTTCTTTTTGCAATTCAACGACATCCGGCTCATCATCCACAATCAGAACGAATTCGCTGCCCCCCTTAATTTCCATGCTATCCCACTGTAATTCCTTTTCAGCCGCCCGTTCTTTGGCCGGCAAAAACACGCTGAAGCGGGACCCTTTGCCCGGGGTGCTGTCCACTGAAACGGCGCCGCCGCAATGGTTCACAATGTTGTTGACCACCGCCAGGCCCAGTCCGGTTCCTTTCCCCTTCTCTTTGGTCGTGAAATAGGGGTCGAAGATTCTGTCCATGGTATTTTTTTCTATTCCCATACCGGTATCCGAAACCGCTATGCAAACATAGGCGCCTTCATCAATGGGTAAAACGGCCACGTCCGTCGCTTTCAGATCTCTTTCTTCGAGGACCACCGTCAATGTGCCGCCGGTATCCTCCATGGCATGATAGGCGTTGGTCACCAGGTTCATGGCAATCTGGTGTATTTTCGCGGGATCGGCGACGACCGCGCTGCAATATTCATCGATGTTCTGCCTGATTTCAATGGTTGCGGGCAGGGTGGCCTTCATCAGCTTTAAGACTTCCTTCAAAATTGGCTGAATCCGAAACGGCATCGGCTCATGATCGGATTGACGGCTGAAATTCAGGATCTGCTTGACAAGATCCTTGGCGCGATTCGAGGCGGTCAGAACCTTTTGGAGCCTGTCCCGGTACGGGTTGTCCTCACCCATGTCGAGGATGACCATCTCCACATATCCGATGATGGGGCTGAGGATATTGTTAAAATCATGGGCAATGCCGCCTGCCAGTGTTCCGATGGCCTCCATTTTCTGCGATTGCGCCAGCAGTATTTCCGTTTGCAGTCGTTCTTTCTCCAGTTCCTTGACCTTTGTAATATCCATGGCCACGTGTATATGGACCTGTCGACCGTCTATCCATTCAATGGCCCGGTCGGATTTCATGAACCATCGATTGGTTTTTAAATCCTTTTGCTCCCGACTGATAACATCTGCGGCCGTCCCTCGGGCATCGTGCAGTTGATGATTGATACAAAAATCGCAGGGTGCTTCGGCATCATGAAAAATTTTCCAGCAGGTTTCCCCCGTATGATCAGCGCCTATGAGGTCCTTGAGACACCGGTTCATGAAGAGGATCTCATAGGTTTCCATATCCGATACATAAACAGCGGCATCGATGCTGTCCAGGACCGTCATGAAGGTATGATGGTGCCGTTTCAGTTGTTGATTGGCGGATTCCAGATCCCGGGTGCGTCGGTGGAGTTCCTCGGTCCTTTTCAGCACCTTTTCCTCCAGACGTTCCCGGTACTGTCGGATTTCAAGATGGGTTTTAACCCTGGCGTACATTTCTTCATAATGAATGGGCTTGGCGATATAATCGACGCCGCCCACGAGAAACCCCTGCGTTCTGTATTCGTTGTCCGTCAACGATGTCATAAAAATGATCGGGATATCCTGGGTGTCTTCGTCCGCTTTCAGTTTGAGGCATGTTTCAAAGCCGTCGATACCCGGCATCAGCACATCCAGCAGGATAAGATCCGGCTGAAGATGCTTGACCCGTTTGAGGGCAATTTCCCCATTGCCGGCAATGGCGGCTTCAAGACCCTGGTCCTGCAGGTAGTTTGCGATAATCTCCAAATTGGCGGGATTGTCGTCCACTACCAGCACAATGCTTTTTGATACATCCACACCGGTGGCGCTCTTTTTGTTTTCCGTCATGCCTCTTTACCCATATAGGTTTCGATCAGTTCAAGAATCTCCGCATCTTTATAGCCACCCGCCAGCTTCCGCAGCTTTTCAGCAAATGAATAATATTTGGGGTCCAATTCGTCAAGCCTCTTTGCATATGCCGTGATGTCATTCATAATGCCCCGCATGGCCAGGTCATACAATACCTTGAGCTCTCCCGGCGGGGGAGGGATCAATGGGGCTTTGTCCTCCTCTTCGCTCCTGCCCGGCCCGGACGGGGTTGCCCTGTGGGGTAGAAATTTCATAATCTTTAATACCAGGGCTTTTCGGCTGATCGGTTTTTTCAGATATTCATCGCACAGGGCCTTTAGGGTCTCTTCATCTTCCTTCATGGCTGAAGCGGTTACGGCAATAATGGGAATAGTCAAATTTTCTTCGGATTTGATGATGGCGGTGGCTTCATATCCGTCCATGACCGGCATCTTCATATCCATCAAAATGAGTTGCGGATGATGCCGGCGCGCCATTTCAACGGCCTCTTCCCCATTTTCCGCTTCCAGCAAATCGAAGTTAAATTCGCGTAAATACTCGGCAATGATTTCTCGATTAAAGGAAATATCGTCAACCACCAGAAGGGTGCTTTTTTCAAATTCTATTCGTTCAAACCCAATTTCCTCCCGATTTTCCCGACGCATGGCCGAAGCGGTGGACAATTCCACGTCTTTTAATGTGACCTTAAACATTGAGCCTTTGCCCACGCTGCTGTGAACACTGATATGGCCGTCCATCATTTCTATTAACCGTTTGGTAATGGCCAGTCCGAGGCCCGTTCCGCCCGTATGATCATATTTTTTTCCGGTGACCTGGGAAAAGGCCCCGAATATGGATCGGGAATATTCTTCGGGAATGCCGATGCCCGTGTCTTTCACGGAAAAAATAAAGTCAACCATACCCCGCTGCTCATCCTGCCCCTGGAATTCAACCCCGATCTTGATAAAGCCCTTGTCCGTAAATTTAACGGCGTTGCCGATCAGATTGATCAAGACCTGTCGCAATCGGTTTTCATCCAGAATCAGGGCTTCCGGAACGGCCGTCAGGTATTCGATGTCAAAGGTCAAGCCCTTGCCGTGAATTTTATGGCTGAAGATGGTTTTCATTTCGTCAAACAGGCGCCGTGGTGAAAAAGGTTGATAGGCCAGTTCCAGCTTTCCCGCTTCAACTTTGGAGAGATCAAGAATGCCGTCAATAAGGCTTAACATGGATTTGCCGCTGGAAATAATGGAGTCCAGATAATGGGACAAAGAGGGCTCCACAACTTTTCCCTTCATGATTTCAGAGAATCCGAGAATGGCATTCATGGGGGTCCGGATTTCGTGAGACATATTGGCCAGGAATTCGCTTTTCGCTCGGTTGGCGATATCGGCGGATTCCTTGGCCTGTTCCAGTTCGACCGTTCTCTTTTTCACCAACCCTTCAAGATGATTCAGATGTTTCTCCTCATTTTCACGCAACATACGCTGGGATTGTTGCAATGTGTCAAGGGTGTGCCTCAAAATCAGACCAAGATTCTTCGTCTCGATGGTTCCGCCAATGGGGATTTCTACATTGCCCACGCCCTTTTTTTCGATATCCTCAACGGATAGGGAAAGTCTTCGGAGCGGTTTAATGACGCTTCGGGAAAACAGGACGGACAGGATAACGGCCACAATGAGCATGAGGCCTGAAAAGAGAAATATTTTGGCGGTGAGGCGCTTCGCCGGTGCTTTGATCTCAGAATCATAAGTAGAGGAACAGATATACCAGTCAAGCGGTTCGAAGTAGAGGACATATCCTTTCTTCCATGCCAGTGGATTGCCCGGCTTTTCGAAAGCCGGCCATTGATAAGTCAAACTTTTTTCAGGCGTTTTTGAGGCATGGACCATCTCGTCCAAAAGATAGGCGCCCGTGGCGGGATCGATGACCTTGCTCACATCGGTTCCCCGGGGGATGGCGGGGTGGATCACCATCCTTTTATCGCCGCCGATAATAAAGACATAACCGGTCTCGGCAATTTTAACTTTTGACAACCCAATCTTTAATTCTTCGATGACGGCTTCAATCCGTGTTTTTGCCTCGGTTTCGATATCGTCGATATAGACGCCCGTGCCGACCATCCAATCCCATGGTTTAAAATATTCCACATAGGAAATCTTGGGGTGCAGTTCCGTGGACCCGTCCGGCTGAGGCTTTTCCCACTGATATTCAACAAACCCCTTTCCTTTTTCCAGTGCCACATCCACCATTGCCGCCACATGGTGTCTGTGTCCCTTGGTGTGATAAAAGGCGGGACCATCCGGTATGTTCCCGTCGAGTTCACGATTGAAGCCGTGCATAACCACTCTGGGCAAGGGCCGTTTTGTATCGGTAATCCACAGATATCCGGTATCCCGATCATACCGAAAATTTCGAATGACTTCCCGTGCCAGGTTCTTGGCTTCATTTTCCCCGAGGCGACCCGCTTTACACTCATCGTAAAAATACCGAACGTCTTTCATGGCAATCTCGATGATATTTTTCAGTTCCCCTTTTCGTCTTTTCAGCATCGCTTCTTTGTGGAAAATGATGCTCTGGTATTGATTGAACACATTCAAAAAAACCGTATGCAGCAGGTTTTGGGCGTTTTCTTCCTGTGCGATCAGCAATGCTCCAGATGTTTCTTTCTGAACAAGATAGGTTAAAACGGCGGTGGTTACAAATACGATACCGACTACGAGGATCAGGATTCTTGATCTTAAGGATTGAAACATGGCCATCTCCCGGAATTGAGGCGGGCACGCTGCACGTATGAACGTTTTTCACCCAGAGACGGAGTATACTGGATAAAGAATTATTTTTCCAGGAAAGGATTGCAACGAAACCCGGCTTCAGGAGGCATTACGGTTCCCTGAAATTTTATTTCACCATGAAGTTCACGCCCACCGTTTCTTCAGGGGATGCAATGCCGGGCGTCCATACTCCGGCCATGGCTCGGTGCGCGCCCCGGGAAAGGGGCCACAGATAATTTCGGGTGGGGGTTGTGGCGGACAATTGACCATCCACGTACCAGTCCACCGTGGCATTTTCAGGCAGGTTGGCCATCCGGAATTGAAAGGCTTCATGGTCATCGGGAATGCGCGGATCCATGGCCAGTTGCAAGCCCTGGGTGGGGCGTTGAAGATAGGGCCGTTTACGGACGGGACGGGCTGCCGGCGGGATATTGGGTTCGGTTCCGGGAACAAACCATTCGCTGACGGCGACGCAACGCCCATCCGAGGGCAAGCCGGTTTCCCGGCAGATTTCAGCTTTGACGAGTTGGGGGCTCAGATAAAGGGGCCGTGTTTGTCGGTTACGGTTGAGTTCCGCAAAGACGCTTCTGAGGATCAGGGCTGCTCCCGTGGCCCCGGTAACGCCGCTCGTGGCCTGATGGTCCAGATTTCCCACCCACACCCCCACGGTGAATCGATCATTATACCCCACGGCCCAGGCATCCCGGTAATCGCTGGAAGTGCCTGTTTTGACGGCGGTCTGGACCGGAAATCGAAGCAGGCTTCCCAGCCCGAATTCCAGGCTCCGGGCGTCGGGGTCCGACAGGATGTTGCCGATGAGGGAGGCGGTTTCCGGGGAAAAGACCCAGGCGTCGTTGCGGGTCCGGGCCTCGTCTTCCATGATGGTTTTTAACGGACGATAAACGCCTCGGTCGGCCAGCACCGTATAGGCGTGGACCAGTTCCAGGAGTGTGATTTCACCGTTGCCCAGGGCCAGGCCTTCGCCATAGTAATCCGGGTGTCGATGCAGACTGTGGATGCCCAACTTTCCAAGGCATGCCAGAAAATTATGAACCCCTACAAACTGAATGGTGCGCACGGCAGGCGTGTTTAGGGAGTTCCCAAGGGCGTGGCGCAAGGGGAGGGGGCCGTAATGGGTATGGCTGTAGTTGTGGTAGGTATGGAGTCCATGGCCCACGGAGGCCGCTAGAGGTAGATCTTCCACCAAGGTGGCGGCGGTCCACCCCTTATCCAGCGCCAGGGCGTAGAGAAAGGGCTTGAGGGTGCTTCCCGGTTGGCGGGGTGTGACCACGGCGTCGATCCAGCTCTCCTGAACCTCATCCAGTGATCCGCCGTTGACCCATGCGACGATTTCGTTTTTTTGATGATCCACCGCCAGCACCGCGCCGTTTTGAACGTTCCGGCGTTTCAGATCCCGAAGCCTGTGATCCAGGATGGCTTGAATTTCCTGCTGCAAGGGGGCGTTCAAGGTGGTGCGAACGCGAGGCAAGCGTTCGAAGATGGATGGGGGGGTGGCGGCAAAGAGGTGGTGTACGAAATGCTCTGCATTTCCCGCAAATGAACCGGGTCGTCCTTCAAGTGGGGTTTCTTGGAGCTGAGCCATTCGGGGTTTGTCAATGAGGTTTTGCATAAGGAGCTGTTGCGCCAACCGCAGAATGGGTTTTTCAAGAAGGCCCGGGTTTTTGTGGACATCCAGACGTCCCGGCGCCCGCACCATGACCGCCAGGGCCAGGATTTCCTTGAGGCTCAAGGTATCCAGATCCCGGTCAAAATAGTAGCGGGCCGCCTGCACCACCCCCCGGCGCCGGGCCCCATAGGGAACCTGGTTGAGGTAGCATTCCAGAATTTGCGACTTTGAAAACACCTTTTCAAGCCGGGCTGCTTCAAAACCCTCCAGCCAGCGGGACCACAGGGTACGGGGCCGTGGGCGCCACATGCGCACCACCTGTTCGGTGATGGTACTGGCCCCTCGAACGGCCCGGAAGGATTTTATGTTCTGAAAAGCCGCCATCAGGCGCGCTCCCCAGTCCACGCCGTGGTGGCGGTAAAAACATCGATCCTCGGACAGCACAAATGCCTGCTGAATCAGGAGCGGAATATCATGAAGCGGCACATGGTCATGGATGTTCCAGCGGTTTTCATAGGTCACCGTCAAGGGGATGCTGTTCCGGTCCAGGATCTGTACTTTGCGTACATTGCCTGTTTCAAAATTGAGCGCATGGGGCAGGGGTTTGAGATCGTCAATGGTTTTCCAGGCGAGAATCCCCGCAATGATGATCAGCATCACCGTAAGAATGTGACGTTTCATGGTTCTCCTCAGTCATTAATGATGCCGTGTTAATCAAAATCAGCCGGGCTCTGAACCGAAAGCCCCGGTCTGTTCAAGACATGGGTATAGATCATGGTGGTGGAAACATCCGCATGTCCCAACTTCAGAGCATTTATCAAGGGAGCGAAAAGCCGCTCAATCTCACCGGGCGCCACCCGATCGGGGAAGCGCCCTGCCTTGGCAGGAAAGCGTGCGGGAGTTTTCTTTTCTTCCGTTTTTATCGCTGGGTTGGCCGCAGTTTCCGGAGAATAACCGGGAAGAAACGTCTCATAAAGAATTTTTACAGCATGCTTGGCTTGCCTTACCTGCCAAGAGCGTTCACGCAATCGTTTTCCAGGCAGAAAATTAACAAAGGTCTGCGCCTATTTGACATAAAAGGTCAAACGGCCAAGTCTCACCCGGTTTTTCTCCACACAGGCCTTAAACGTATCCCAAAATTTTTGAACGGCTATCGAATTGTCTTGACTTTCTTTGTTCATAAAACTTATCCAGTTCAATTGGTTAGCCTATGTTTTACGCTTTATGCTATGCGGAATTATTATATTATCAGAAGAAAGTTTATTACAACCTTTTTATTTTCTTAACGATTCTCTTGAAGGGCCTGATGCTTATGTATTAGGCCATTGATATAATGGGATATTTTCTTACAGCAGTTATCTATAATATATTTTTTCCGTACAATATATGTTGGCAACAAATTGAATTCGAAGCTTATTTAACGCGTATTGACAATCCTCTCTTAAACATGTACTGTTAACCTGTACAACAAAACTGGAGGGAAATATGGCAATACAAACTACATACACTCAAGCTCGTGCAAGCTTGGCATCTTTAATGGATGAGGTCACTAAAAACCGTGAGGTCGTTATCATTCAGAGACGCGGTCGCGAAGATGTCGCCATGATAACCGCTGATGAGTTGGCCGGTGTTCTCGAAACGGCGCACCTTCTTCGTTCACCCAAAAATGCAAAGCGACTTCTAACGGCACTTGAGAGAGTCAAAGATGGTTCCGGTGTTTCTCAAACAATCGATGATCTTCGCGACGAGGTCGGTTTTGAGTAAAAAAACCAAAAAGCGACCCCGTGCTAAATCACAGAGAGATTCCATATTCCAGCCGGAATTTAGAGAGGATCTGAAGTACTGGGTCGAAACAGATCGAAAAACAGCACTTCGCATTTTTCAATTGGTAGAATCGGTTATGCGAGATCCTTTTCAGGGGATCGGCAAACCCGAACCTTTAAAATTTCTTGGATCTGGTGTTTGGTCTCGTCGAATAACCCAGGAACATCGTCTCGTGTATGTCGTTGGGTATGACAGAATCGATTTTGTGCAAGCGCGCTATCATTACTGATACTATAAAAGTTGCCAACCTCACACTGGTGCCGACCCAAAAAGCCGCGAAACAGGGGGACATCCTATAATGCTCCTGTCAAGAAAAAACTTCAAAAAACTGTAAATACTGTAATAACAAGTAGTTACGCCATCTCCAGAATTTTTTGCACAATTCAGCAGCAAGTCCGTTGCGGACTTTTTGCAGTTTTCAGTAATTTTCTCACCTTTTATGAACTCTACACCTTATCGTTACGTTTATCCGGCATGCTCGCCCTGCTGGGCGGCCACCTATCATCCCTTATCCAGGTTGTAAAGTTCAGTGAGAGGCCCAGTATTGTCCCCTACGAGATCCAAATGGTCCCAACGTTCGTCATCGAGCTCTCTCACTGAAAAACTTGCATGCTTTTATATGTAAAACAACAACTGCATTCCCTTCAGAAGATAATCAAGATTTTCACTCGATTGCTTGTTTGCTCTGAAGAACATCATTCCAGTCCTGGCCTTCCCGGGGCGGCAAATCCACCGTAAATGACACCCCTGAATGACGCTCCTGGAATTGTCGGATATATTTTCTTCCTGCTGGGTCATTGTCAAATGCAAGAAAAATATCCATTTTTTCGGAACGGCATTTCTTTATCAGACCGTTGATTAGCTCCGATTGAAAACGGCCAATCTGACCGCTGATTGCAAAATACCTGGTTCGGTCGTTGCTATCATAGCGCAGTTTGCTATGGGAAAGTGCGTCAATTGGAGCTTCACAAATCACGGCCTTTGAGTCACCCTCTATCAGCGTGCTCCTCCACAACCCTTTACTGCCTCCTTTCGTGTAACATTTGAAATTATGATTCCGCTTTTCAATACCGGCTACCCCCTTAAAATCAAAATACGGAAAACAAACATTCTGATACCGATCAACTCTTACGGCGCCGGCAAACCGACCAGCCAAAATGTCTTCAAAGCCAATGCCCCGGCTTTCCAAGTAATCATGATGCCTTGTAATGGGCGTCGTGTCAGCATATTCCCATGCCGTTTTTTGCCGGTTCTTGGTGGCTGATCGAGGATTAGGTAAAGGGGCAGTATGGGAAAAAGAATTAACGTTGCAACATAACGCTTTTCTCAGCTCTTTTCTTGTTTGGCCAAGATTGCAGCCGGTATGCTGCATTACAAAGTCAAGGATTGAACCACCTTTGCCACGCCTGAAGTCATAGTAAACCCAATGCCCATCATAGCCTCGGCTCACGGCGATTTTGCCGTCATCAGCCTCGCGCCTGAGTACTACACATGTCTTGCTGGACTGGCTACGGTCAAACTCAGTGTAATCGTGGGCCGGTGCATATTCCATCAGGCTAATCTCTTTTTTAAATCGTTCAAGTTCATCCATTTCAACTCCGGCTGTCTCATGTTGCTCATTGTGCAATGATGTCGTTTGACTGCCGTCTCCATGCCCCCACTTCCTGATAGTGTGGACATTGTTCTGAGTAAACCCCCGGCTTTGCCGGAGGTTCTTGGCTGATTTGGCCTCTATCATGTTACTTTCAAATATTCAGGATTGAACGGTTCCTGCTTTTTCATTTTTTTTAAGCCGACGTTTAAAAGCCTGTATCTTCTTCGCGCCGGGATAAGCGGATACACCGTTGCGACCATGTCCTTTTGGTTTTTTCTCGGGTTCCTTTTTGTTTTTAGGATCGGGCTCGTCGGGTTTGTTTTCAGGATTGGAATCCGTTTCATCATCCTGGTCGCTCTCCGGATCATCGAACACGACCTCTTTTTTCTCGGATTTCTGACCAAACAACTGTTTGAGCAATCGTTTGATGGATGCCGCCTTTTGATCCACAACCTGGCTCATGGCTTGAAGGGCCTCGGTCATGGCCTTAATAATCTCGGCTCATCGTGGATTCGCGTGAGATTTGGCTTCTGAGCCGATTGTAGGTGCGACTTCAGTCGCACATTAAGCCGACCCTGTGCGACTGAAGTCGCACCTACAGCCCGAACCGAAACAATCTCAAAGCGCGATTTCACGTTAATCCGCGATGAACCATAATCTCGTAGTCTTCTTCTGATACGACAGCTTTTACCCGTTCGAGAAGAGCTTGGAGATCTTCCGGGCTTAGCTCGATTGTTTTAGGCTTGGGCATCGCACAACCTCTCTCGAAAATGCTTTGACAGAGGTAACCCCCAAATAGCCTTGATGGTCCGGTTGGGCTTGTTGGTTTGATCGTTTTTGCCGCGCCCAGTGGTATCGCCCAGATAAATCCAATTTGCGGCGTTGTAACAGCCGCCCGAAAACAGGCTTTTGTCAACAAAAGTTTCGAGGTAGTAAACAGGGTGATGGTATTGATTTTGCCAATCCCTTGGAAGAACCCGGACCATTTGACCCAATATGTGAGACGCCAGATTCTTCACCCGCACCCAGGGCAATATGAGAAACCGGGTATTGTAGGCGATGAGAGGAAGGTTCCTCATTCGAACATCCGGAGACCATCCGATAAACTGATCGCGGCTCTTGATGTGTCGGGGAGCTGAAGACCAGGCCATACAGGCAATGGGGTTGCCGTGAGCGTAAATGATGTATTTCAAATGCTCTCCCACAGGCTGACAATAACCCAGATAATGATGCTGTTGAATCAAACCGTTGAAGAGCTTTTCCGAAGGCGTTCGACGAACCTGCAAAAACTTTAAGGGTCGAATTGTTTTTAAAGATCCAACCAGAGGCTTTTGCTGGATACGAACAACTTCAGGCGTGTTCCGTTTTCTCAATGGATTGAGAGGCGGTCGCTTTCTTGCGGGAAGCTGAATATACCCCTCTCTGTGAAGTTGCAGCATGAACCCCCGGCACACCATATCCTTCAAGGTCCCATTGGTTTGCACCCAGTTCCATTTTTTGCAAAGTTTTTTTGATAATGCAAACCGGCTGTCATTTGGGTTTTCAGCGATTAATCCCTTTATAAAGGAGATATCCTCGGTCTTGAAGCTCTTGCCTCTGTATTTGATTGCCAGGTCCATAAGAAAAACATAATGCGTCTTCCTAAGAACGCAAGCGGTCAGGACCATTTTTTTCAACTACAATTGATTTTTTTCCATAAAGGTGCTGCGCTATTCGGATTATTGTTCCATAGCAGCATCTGCAGTTCATGCGCCGCCAGTTGGTCCATTTGGCCTTTTTCCCTTCCTGGCCACCAATGAAAGCGTCCCTCCGAAAGCCGTTTCTGGCACAACCAGAACCCTTGACCGTTATATACCAGGATTTTTATGGCAGATCCCCGTTTATTTCGGAATACGAAAACATACCGGAAAACGGATCGCTTTTCAAAACACGACGGCATATTGCGGCCAGGCCATCAATGCCTTTACGAAAATCCACAGGTTCAACTGCCAGAATGATCTGCATCTGCGGCGTTATTTGCATCATGGCTGCTGGCTCCAGAATGTTTGGGTCAAGGAAACAAGGTTGATGTCCGTATGGCCTTTCACATGGATTTTCATTTTGCCCCCGGCTTTGTTTTCCAGCTCTAAACTGATTTCACCGGAAGCCATTGGTGGCAATTCAATAAAAGCCGTCCGATTGGGTTCTTCTGAAGGCATCATGCGCCAGGCATCTACACGATCCTTGAGGGCAGTGTAGTTCAGATGTAAATCCTTTGATATTTGGTAGATGGTGTAGGATTCGCTAAGGGATATGGCAACATCCCATAATTCTTCCGGGATGGGGCCGCGCTTTTTCCGGGTTTTACGCCAAGCAACAAACTGGCTTTGAGCTTTTTCGGTTCATTGCGGATTAACGTGAAATCGCGCTTTGGGATTGTTTCGGTTCGGGCTGTAGGTGCGACTTTAGTCGCACAGGGTAGGCTTAATGTGCGACTAAAGTCGCACCTACAATCGGCTCAGAAGCCAAATCTCACGCGAATCCACGATGAGCCGCTTTTTCGAGGCTGAGCTTCAGATTTGCTTTTTCGTTGGTCATGGGGTATCCTCCTGAACGATTTTGGATAACCCATTCTACCAGGATTTTCGGAGCAATTCATGCATGCTTGCCGAAAGGACACGGGAAGTTCGCAGCAATCTCAGCGGTGGTCGTATTGCGCGAGTATTTTTCACTGCCGGAGGCAACGAGATGGCACTTTTGCACGGCTTCATCAAGAAGTCTCAGAAGACATCACAAAGGGATTTGAATGTCGCACGCAATCGAAAGAATCTGTGGCGAAGCGGGAGGTAGCGACATGAATAAGTATACCGGTAGTAGCTTTGATGACTTTCTCCAAGAGGAAGGCATCTTTGAAGAGGTATCGGCAAGAGCACAGAAGCGGTTGTTGGCGTTACAAATCAACGATATCATGCAGACTACAAATCTTAATAAAATATGGCTTGCCGAGAAAATGGACACTGATGTGACGCAGTTGGATCGATTGCTCGACCCGGATGACACTTCTATTACTTTGCAATCGTTGAATCGTCTTGCCCGCGCAATGGGTAAGCGACTTCGAATCGAATTAACGTAAATTTTTGATTGTCCTGTGGTTTTGCCAAGGTGAGATCTTAACCGCAAGCAATAGGAACAACGAATAAGGAAGAATACTTTCTTGAAGTGGAGGGTGTACCGATTCTTGTTCCTATGAAATTTTGGGGAATATGCCAAATCGGGATCAAAGCAGCAATGGCTTTCTGTAAGGGTTGCCACCCACCCGTATCGAGCCTTGGACCCATGGCGGAGTTGTTCTGCTTGTCAGGTGTAGGACATCGGCATTGAGATGCCACTTGGAAACGAGCCGCGCTCAAGGATGAGCAAATAGGCGGATGGACTTACCCCACCGAACGGCATGAACAGCGAAAAAGGGTTCATTGCGGATTAACGTGAAATCGCGCTTTGAGATTGTTTCGGTTCGGGCTGTAGGTGCGACTTCAGTCGCACAGGGTCGGCTTAATGTGCGACTGAAGTCGCACCTACAATCGGCTCAGAAGCCAAATCTCACGCGAATCCACGATGAGCCCGAAAAAGATGGGTTAAGCGTAGGCAGAGCATCCTGTAGGCCGCAGGGGTGATCGCGCACCCTGAAGTGCTGGTATGGCTTCGAAATAGCAATTGCGGACGCCGAGGGTTTGAACGTTCACCGAAGGCAACACGGAAGCATCCGTAGCGCTCATCATTTGTACGGAAAGTATAACAAATGAATTATATTTTAAAACATTTTGATAATTCCCTCATAAAATTTAATATAACATCAAGCGGTATTAAAGGCTTGTCAGTTGAAATTATTGAGACATATGAAAAATATAAGTCATTTTTTCCTATTGACTTAGAACTTACAAATAGCGGTCTACTACTATGGCTAAAAAGGCGGATTATTCCTAAAAACAGAGCGTTTGTTCAAAGTTTTCTTGCAAAACTCGGACTAAATGTTAATGACACCAAAGGTATTATTGATATTTGCAAAGGTTTATCACTTAATGACTGCTATTGGGTTGTAGATAATAACTTTCAAGGTATTTATGGTGAGTATAATTTATATGATAATAGATTTGACTACACATTGTCTTTAATTGCCTACACTGGTTATGGTGATACACAAAAAAGTGATTTTGCTTCTACCCCTGAACTAACGACAGACGGTATGCTTCCCAAATGCTGGCGCAGGATGAAGGACGACAAAATAATTCTTTACAAAACAGGTTCTTGGGGAGCCGCAAATGCAGGAAATGAGCCGTATTCTGAATATTACGCATTTCAAATTGCTGAATCAATGGGTTTGAAAGCTGTAAAATATAATTTAAATCAATGGAAAAAACGCATTTGCTCAACCTGCGAGTTATTTACAAGCAAAGAATTATCATATATTCCTACTGGCAGAATTGTGGCAAAGGGTGGGTGGTTGGCAGTTATAGATTATTACAAATTGCTTGGCAAAAAGTTTTATGATTCTCTTGTAGATATGCTGATTTTTGATGCTGTTATCTGCAATGAAGACAGACATTTTGGTAATTTCGGATTAATTGTAAATAATAAAACAAACAACGTAGTAGACACCGCACCTATATTTGATAATGGTTTATCGCTCTTCAATTATGCAATGAAAAATGATTTATATGATATTGACGCATATGCAAAAACAAGATTAATGGCAAATTCTCAAGATTTTTTAACTTTTGCAAAAGAGATCATTACAAAAGATCAAAAGAAAAAACTGCAAAAATTAATAAATTTCAAATTCAAAAGACATAAATCATACAATTTACAATCATCTCGTTTGAGAATTATAGAAATATTTATTCAAAAAAGAGTACAGGAACTTTTACTTATACCATCTGTTCCAAAGTAATCGCTAAGATACAGTCGGCCTTGGTGTAAGAGATTGACCTCATCTCTTTCCCGTCGCAGCTAGAGACTCTGACGATTTTAGCGTACCCTTATATCGTTATTGCCGCAGAAATAGCCTACACTTTTGAATTCTTCGTCGATAAAATTCTTTGGGTAGAAAGCCTTTAGGTCAATAATTAACAAATCACAACACCCATCGCTATTGACGCCGTTAGACGGGTTAGCTGAACAGACCCAAATTTAAACTTGACCTGCAACGTGCAGACTTTCTATAGTCAACGGCCAAACAAGCGATTTCGTATTCCCCAAAATAAAATGCACGCTTAAAGATAATTCACCGCCCGGGAAGGAATGATGTATCATGATTGAGGAGCAGACCCGATATCGTAGGTGTTGTTTCGTTGTGGATGAAGGTGTTCTGGATCGGTTCAAAGCGGCCACGAACCAGGATCAGGTGAGTACGGCCAGGGTCGTGGAGCAATTTCTGTTGAGCTATGTTTACTGCTTGGATTCATCTTTTGTGGGCGGCGCTGGAAAAAGACCGCCGAAGAGAGGGCGGAAAGCCTGCTACGTAAGGCTTTCAATGAATATCTACACTGAATTTGCGGAAAAAACCCAAAAAGAAGAAACGGATATGAATTTGATCGTCGAACAATTCTTTATTCACTATACGGCATTTATGAAAACCCGGCAATTATCGGAAAACAGAAGGGCAGACTGATGAAGAAAAACAATTTTCGGGTGCTTGTGAACACTGCCCTGAACGAATTGTCCCCTGATTTGAGGACCGTTTTGATGTTGCGCTATGGGCTTGGGGAGAGCGGCCGGCAATCCATCGGAAAAATATCAAAACAGCTTAAGGTCAAGGCGTCCCGGATCGCTCATATGGAGCTACGGGCGATCCGGAACCTTAGAAGACCTACTTTATGCGCACCGTTTTTTGAAGCTCTGGATGAAATGGTCACCCTTATCTGGCATGAGATTGCGGAAGAGATTTCGGAAGCCGGTAGTTTGATACGAAAAAGTGAAAACTATGATATGGTCATGGAGGCACTGCCCGGGGAGATATCCTTAGCCATAAAGTGCCGTTACGGCAGCCTTATCAGTTGGATTGGATGTAACGCCGCTGAAGCGGAAAGAGACTGGTTCCGAAGCAAATACGCCCCCGAAACCGTAACAGCAAAGGTGGCGCAACTGGTTGAGATCTGGAATCAAAAGACACCTCCCTTTGGGGTTGGCTATTTAGCCGCTTTGTTGCAGGCGGATGTGCCTTTTCTCAGGTTTCTTCTGGCCTTGAGCCCATGGGTTGCGGGTTTCTATGGCGGTTACACGACCGAAAGGCCTATTTCGTCCTCTGCGCTTCGCGCCATACGGCTTCATCGTCTCTTTCTCTATCGATATGCCGGGATGATCGTGACCCAGGATCAGCTTGTAAACGACTACAATGCGGTCTATCATGACGATCAACTCAATATTTATATGGCGGAAACAACCATACGGACAAGACCGCATCTGTTTGTCGAAGCAGGTGAGCAGGTATGGTCGGCGTTGGGTTCGGTCCGGGAGTATGCCCCTTATGCGGAAGTTGATGATGTCATACCTGAGACTGAGGTCGCCCAAAAATATAGCGATGGAAAGAAGCCGTCGGTTGTCTTCGAAAGACCCTGGTCTGAAACGACCGCTGCCGACATCGTTCTGGAAACCCTTCAATTGAACGATTTTTCTCGCCGGCAAAGTATTGCGAAAGCGCTTTTCGAAAGGACCGGCGGCCGGCATCCGGAGACATCAGTACAATTGGCATTAACCACCCATGAGGATATCCTGGAAGTGGCGCCCGAAGTGTACGCACTCCGCGGGACCTGTGAGACCATAGACCCCGTGAACACATGGTCGGAGATTTTGCTGACAAAAAGGGCGTGTAAATCCTTTATGCTGGAACGCTACGCCGGTGAGTCGCTGAATGCCTACCCGCTCTGGACGCCTGCCATGGAACAACACTGGTGTTTATGGGCCGAAGGCAACAGTGAATTGAATCTTGGAATCGGTTTTGGGGGAGCGTCCGACAGGGCTTATAATCGCAAGCTGTATCAGTCGCTTCTCTTTGTCTCGGAACCGGATCTCTGGCCTGTGTCCGATGCCGTCAAAACCCGGTGGCGGTTCAAAAAACAGGCTGTTTCAATATACCATTTCGCAAGATCCGTGCCCGAACCTCTCTGGCAGAGGATTCCGTCTCTTCAGGATCTTTTTTCGGTTGCCGTCATATTTAAACGCACCGGATATGCCAACTGGATAAGGGCAAGCCAGGCTTCGGGTTTGGGTCGACATAGTTTGCATGCTGCGGGACCAATGGTCCTCCTCATTGCATTGGAAATCATCCTGCCGGCGGACCATTGGCAGGAAAGGCACGAACCGGGACCTCAAATGGCTTCCGCCCTGCTCGTCATGGAGAAAGAGATCCGGAAGAAAGGGTTTGTTCACTGGATGGATGAAACGGGCGCCTATTTCAAAAAACAATTACAGGAAAGCATCCGCCGCGTGCCGCTGGGTTGGGTTTCCGGGGATTGTATCCGGGAATTTCTGGATGCTTTGGTGGGAACAACATCCTCCGGGCAGGCAATTGAAAATCCTATATCCCAGGATATGGCGGAGGTTTCAATAGAGGATGCCTCAGAAGGTGAAACCCTTATGAAAATGCCGGAACAGTTGCGCCTGCCGTTTTGACCAACGGCCGGCAGAGAGCCTCAAGGAATAAAGAACCGGGAACATCTAAATTAAAACCACCTTGCGGGCGGCAGCGGTAAGTTCATCTCGAAACCGCGGATGCGCAATGCTGATCAATGCGTGGGCACGTTCAGCTGTTGAAAGGCCGCGGAGGTTGACCACTCCGTTTTCCGTAACGATGTGTTCCACATCCATTCGGTTGTCCGTGACCATGGCGACCTTGGGAACAATGGTAGATTTGGTCCCCTTCATGGCAGTGGCATGCAACGCGATGATCGACTTTCCGCCGTTGGAAAAGGAGGCGCCCTTTACAAAATCGAATTGGCCCCCCGAGCCGCTGTATTCGTGACCCCCAATGAATTCGGCATTTACCTGACCATATAGATCAATTTCGATAGCGGTGTTAATCGAAATAAAATTATCTAATTGGGCAACGGTGGGGATACCGTTAACATAGGAAGACGGGTAACTTTCCATGGAGGCGTTGTCATTCATGAAGTCATAAAGGCGTTTACTGCCCAAGGCAACGGTGAAGACATGTTTACCCGGGTGGAGCTGTTTGCATTCACCCGTAACAACCCCTTTCTCGATCATGTCAACCATACACTCAGACAAAAGTTCCGTATGAATCCCTAAATGTCTATGAGTCATCAGGGCCTGGGCGATGCCCGAAGGAACCTTCCCGATGCCAAGTTGGAGGGTAGCCCCATCGGGGACCAATGGACTGGTTAACTGTCCGATTTTTATATCATCCGGACCGGGTTCCACCGTCGGCGTCTCTTCAAGGTCCGAGGTGTTTTCCACCAGGGCGTGTACCTCCGAGACATGGATTTGAGAACGACCAAATACCCGTGGCATGTTTGGGTTTACCTCCACAATCAGCCGACCACAAACCCGTGCGGCCGTGGAGGCATAGTCGTTGTTCGTGCCCAGTGAGAAATAGCCACCCGCATCCATGGGGGATACTTGGACGATAAAGGTGTCAGGTTTCATTTGGGTCACCAGTCTGGGAATCTGACTGAAGTTTACCGGAACGAAACTCAGCAGCTTTTTCCCCGTCTTCGCCTGGTTCCTGATGATCTCATGATCTTTACCGGAAACAAAAAACGTATGGGCCTTTAATTTCGGCAAAACCTCATCCGCCAAAAGGGTCTCGGTAAGCCTGGGTGGCGCTAACTTATAATATAAAGCAAGATCTTTTAAATCATCGGATCGAACCCGATGGGCGATGGCCTCCATCAAGGCAGGCGGTGCTCCTGCCGCCATGGCAACGAGCAAAGTACTCCCACTCTTCATGGGCGCAACAGCTTCTTCCGGTGATGTTTTCTTGGACTGGTATAAATCAGTATAACGCACGATGTCCCCCCTTATTTAATGGGAATCAGATCCCCTGTCAATTTAGCGGTTTTTCCAAATGAAGACGTAAAAAAACAACCCCATGGCGCCGGGAACGTCAGTTCCCCATTGTATTTACCACCAATCGCTCGGTCAAGCCCTTTCCAAAAACATCCGGATCATACATCTCTTCCGCATGGACGGGCAAAACCGTGAACTCTCCCGGCGCGATGACCTGGGCCGTATAAGATAGATGATAATTCCCGGCGGGCAGGTATTCCGAATAGAAACGGGCCGCATCGTCGCGCAATTCCCGGTGATAGAAGCGCCATCGGGAGGTGCCGTAATCGTACCAATCGTTCTCTTTGTACCACCAGGAGCCGTCGGCCGGTTTAAAGTCGCCCTGGTCGGCGTCCACCGTGGATGCCGTGGCCAGATCCCGGTTCACCGGCTCCAGCCCGCCCGGCACCGGATCATCCACCACCACGAAGTTACGGGCCGCCGGCAGGGACAAGAAAAGATCCACCCGTACCAGGTCTCCGCGATTGAGGTGCAGGGGGCTTTTGAGGAGCACCCATTTTTCGTTTTCCAGGATGCTGTATTCCCGATGAATTTCCATGCCCGCATTCACGGGTTTCATGCTTTCCGTAAGGGGTGCATAGGATAACCGCGTGGTGTAATAGAGACGGCCCCGGCCCTTACGTTCCAGGATGACGGCGGCGGTTCGGCCCGGGTCGTCTTTCCCGATGGGTCGCTCAAAGGTTGCTGGTTCATGGCGCATATCGGTAAACCGTGCCTGGCCCATGAGGCGCCGGTTAAAGAGGGCGCGAACGGTAAAATTAGGACTTTTTTGTTCATAACGCCCGGCGTAGTCCATAAGCCCGTTCAGGCAGAAGATGTTTGCCTGGGTATTTTCCCAGTGGTCCCGGTTCTTCCGGCTCTGGGTGATGAATCGCACCAGCTTGAAGGGGATGTCGGCGATTTTCTTTTTTCCGGAGTCCGTTTCGGCATAAGCGCAAAGTGCGTTTAGAATGGCGCTGTTGGTACGGAGAGGCGATGCCAGGATGCGGCTGAAGCCGTCGTCAATGGCTTCACTGAAGACCATCTTTCCACCTGATTCGTTGCCATGGCTCAGGATCAGATCGGCCACGCGGGAACACATTTCATCTGTTTTGGGAACGGCCAGGGCCGCCAGCAGAAAATAGGCCTTTCCGAACAGGCTCATCTCTTTCACATGGGCGTCATACCGTTCCAGGTCCGACCGGTTGATTTTTCCTTGTTTTGCCAGGGCCGCCAAAGCGACGGCCCGCACCGTTGAGGCCATCCCCTTGGAATAGAAATCGGGAACCGTGTTGCGGCGCAGGAGGGTCAGCAGGTAGGCGTGAAGTTTCTGTTCAAGGACATCCGGAATTTCGCAACCCGCATCGCGAAGCCAGTTGAAGGCCAGGGCCGTGTAGGCGCTCAGGTAGGGGCTCACATAACGGTTTTCAGGAATATAATAGGTCATGCCGCCGTTGGGGGCTTGAAAATCCAAGGTGCGCTTGAGGGTTTCCATGGGCAGTTTTTCGCTTTCCGGCCATTTAAAGTCCGGAGAGAGGTAGGGTTTCAGGTTTGAATACCGGGCTGCCGTCACACTCTTGGTCAGGATTTGTTCCCAGCAGGTGTAAGAGTAATCTTTGAGATACAAAAATGCGCCTTCAAGATTGCTCAGGACCGTGGGCGACAAGTTAACGGCAACCCCCCCCACGTTGGTTTTTATGTCCTTTGGAAATTGAAGGGACTGTGTGACGGATGGTTCCGTGGTGTTCCCGTAGTTGGCGGCTGTTTCAAGAGAATACGGTTTGTTGACGGCGAGGGTGTACGTCAGTCCGTCTCCGTCTCCGTCTCTATTGTCCCATGCCTTGGCCGTGAATTGAATTTTGCCCGTCCCCGTGGTTTCGATGGGCAGCCAGATGGTGTGTCTTTTAAAGGGGGGTAGCGACAGTTCAAAGGTTTTTTCCACCTCGGTTTTTCCCGCGGGGGTTTGAATAGGACCTGATGCCGCAATGGAAGCCGTCAGTCGGCGGTCTTCAGGCATGCGGTTCATAATGCTGAACCCCGCCTCAAATTTGTCGCCTGCCAGCACCTGGTTGGGCATGACGGGTCGGATTTCCGTGGGGCGATTGACGTTGAATTTTCCTTCCCCCAGACCCATGCAATCCCCGGGGGTGACGGCCATGGCCAGAACCCGCCAGCCGGTGAGGTTGTCGGGCGCGTCAAAGGAAATGGTCGCTTCGCCTTCTTTATCGACGATGATGGATGGATTCCAGTAACTGACAAATTTGAACACCGACCGAAGGCTGATGTCCGGCCCGCCGCCCCCCCCCGTGTTGGCCCCCTTTTTTTCAAATTTCTGTCGTCCCACCAGCCCCATGAGAAGACTGAAGTTTTCCAGATCCAGTCCATCCAGGGTGTAAAACCCTTTGTAGGGGTCAAAATAGTCGCGGCCTTCGGCGATCAGGTCAAATACCGATTCGTCCAGAACCGCCACCGCCAATTCAATGGGGGCGGGGTTGTTTTGAAGGACGGTGGTTGCTGTTAATCGCACTTTAACGCGGTCCCCGGGTTTGTAGGTTTCGCGCTCCGGGTTTACATGCACCACCAGCTCCTTTTGGGGATCGGAAACAACGGTCTTCACATAGCCCATGCGAAAGGCCGGTTTTCCCAGATCCACCTGGCCCGTTTCAAGCGGCGGCTGTTCAACTCTCGGGGAGATGACCACCACGGATAGATAAAAACCGGGGCTATCGTCCTGTTTTACTTCAAATTCGATCATGGGGGTGCTGCCCTCGAGGGTCTGAACCCAATGCCGCAAAACCCCATAGCGTTCAATGGTCACCAGTGCTTCGGCGCCGGGAAAAGGGTTCTTGACCAGGTATCGGGCTTTTTCTCCCGGCCCATAACCATTCTTTTCAGAAATGATTTCCAGGCGGTTGTCGGGACTCTCTTCCCACACGACCTGCCCTTTTCCCACCACCCATTGGTATATCGTGCTTTCGTGGTTCCGTTCTTTGCTGTCTTTGATGGTGGCTGTAATTCGGTGCGAACCCGGGTTTTGAGGCGTCAGAGAACAGGAAACGGGATCTTTGGCGGATATGACGTTAACCTGGTCCACTACCACCCATTCATGGGTGTAATGGGTGATATAGGCGTTGCCGGCTCCCTTGACCCGAGCCGCTTTGGTTTCCCGCCGGGAAAGGGTCACCTGGATCGGCACGTCTGGAACGGGGTTTCCCCGGCCATCCGCTACCAGCAACTCGACTGAAGCAGGCTCATCTTCCGTCATGATCCAGGCCAGGCGGCGAAGCCCCACATAGCGGTCCCGGCCCGCATAATCGGCGTAAGTTCTTCCGGCAATGGATTTTCCCCGGTCATCGCGCACGGCACTTTCCACCATCAGGCGACCGTAGAGAATTTTCCCTTCCACCAGTTTAAATTTTGAATCGGCATTTCCCTGGCTGTTCAGTTTGTTTTCCGTTTGATAAACCGTTTCTTCGGGGGGCGCTTTCGGTACAATGGCATCAAACTGAAAGTTCTGAAAAGCACTCTCCTTAAGCATCAGCGGGCGGCTTTGAAGGATGGCCGTCACGTGGTTGTGGGCATCCCCATAAGGCCCGCCCGCATGGAGCCTGGCACGGGTTACGACCGCCACCTCGCCACCGGTTTCAAAAAACCGATGGTTCAGATCCGTGGTCACCTTGAAAGGGGAGGGGGTGAAATCGCTCACCAGCACCCGCATGGGTTCCCGCACCCACTTTGCAAAGGTTGCGGAGAGTTCGAAACGATACCATCCCACGGCGCCGGTTTTGGGAACCTGGAAATCGCCGCTGTGGGCCCCGAATTCATTGAGGCTCAGGTCTTTAATTTCATGAACCGTTTTTCCCATGGGGTCCAGCACCTTGAGACGATACCCTTCCCGGGGGGGCGGTACAAAGGTTTCATTGTCCTGGTTTCGGACATAGAGTTTGTATTGAATCGTATCGCCGGCCCGGTATACCCCCTGGGCCGTGGTTCCCCAGGTATGCATGTGGCCGAAACGTTGTCGCATGTCGGGCCAGAGGGTATTTCCGCTTGCCCGGTAGGTGTCCACCCGGAAGGGGCCGTCCAGGGGAAGAAGGGCCATGTCGTTCTCTTTTTGAACCCGCGCGAAGAGATGCGGCTTCTTCATGTCGTAGTTTTCCAGCGTTGTCAGGAGTGGATCGATGGCGTCCGTCCCCGCCAGGATGACGACCCCGCCGGCATCCGTTGTGCCGCGGGTCAGCGGGGTCGGCGTTTGCGGCAGGGCCTCGTAGGTATCCCGGTAAAGACTCACCTCGGCCCCTTTAACCGGTTGTCCGGTGGAAAGATCCGTGACCCAGACCAGGGTATTGTAATGACCGATTTTTGCGTGTACCTGAAAAGGCGTCGCCTGGGCCATGAACCAGCGTTCCCGGGGGCTCTTGGCGACCTGGGGCCGGGATTTCACCGTTCCCTGAACGACCCCTGATGTGTCGGTCAACATTTCTCTGGCTTCCAGGGGGATTTTAAAGGCGATGTTCTTGACCGGTGGGATTGAAATTTTACGCCTTTGCCGGCTTTCTTTTCCATGAACCGTGAGTTTGTCATAGGTGATATCGACCTTTTCAAGATTGGTGACCACCAGGGGAACCCGGGAATCCACCCCTTTTTCCAGAACGGCCTGCTGGTGCGTCAGGACGAAATCGGGCAGGCGATGGTCTGTTTTAAAGCGCATGTCCATGGGGACGGCCAGGGGGCGTCCAAATTCATCCCTGAGGGTGTTGGCATCACTTTTGATACGGTATTCCCGAAAGGCTTTGAGCAGTTCCGGAAGCCAAACCTTATAGGTTTCTCCCCTTTTATGGGGATAACTGAGTTGTGAATATCCGGAGCGGTTGGTCCAGGGGTCATAGTCGGTACGACCGCCCGCCAGATCCGGAATGAAGGTGACATTTTTCTTGATTTCCTCCCCAATGACCGGTGATGAGAAGACCAGCGCCACCTGCCTCAAGGGATTGCATCGGTTTTTTAAAGGATTCGGGTCGTCGGGGGAAATGTGAAGGGGTTTTCCGGCATTGTCGGTACATTCAACGCCCTCAAAGGCAAATGGGGGAAAGGTGGAAAAAGATGCGATGACCCGTTTTTCAATCCCTCGTTCCGGTCCCGAGAAAGAAGCAAGTCCTGGATTTACCCGAAGTGTCAACTGGGTATTGAGCGGGAGTTCTTTCGAAGGAGACACCAGCCACACCCGCCGGGCTTCCCGGTTTGGGTCTGTTGCAGTGTCTCCAAGGGGGTTTTCCTTTATGTCCGGGTCTGGTTCAACGGTAATGTCCATCGGCTTTTCCGTTTTGCCTTTGGCTGCCATGAAGATGTGTTCGGCCACGGAATTTTTGAACACCGGTTGGTTGAAAGTCAATCGGATGACCGGCATTCCAGGGGCCCGCCATGTTTTAAACCATGCGTTTCGGACTTGGGGGCGTTCAGTTGTGAAACTGTGATGCACGGGCTTTTCAAGGGTTTCCCCATTCTGGGTCTGGATTCCGGGATTCACGACAATATGGTAACGGGTGGCGGGTTTAAGGGCGGATTTTTCATCCAGCTGACAGGCCAGGGTTCCAGTATTGAGCCAGCGCCATTGGCATTTAAGGGAAGGAGTGATGGTAATGGGTCCCAAGAAATTAGAGCAGGCGGAAGCCTTTCGCGACATACGCCCGATGGGGACAACGGGTTTATCGAATTGAAATACAATTTGCCGCCCTGCCGGGACATCCGTTCCGGAAGGGGTGATGCGGGTAATGTGAAGGGGAGGGGGGGCGGCAATGCTTGATGAGGCGGCAACAATTGAATTTAACAGTATCCCTAGAACCGCGAAACCGGCCTTTACGGAAATACTTAAATGACCCATGGTTTTCCTCCCGGGGTTGTGTTGGGTTGGTTGGTCGATCATCTTCATCCTATCATGAAAAGGTTTTTGCCTTCCACGGAAAAAAGCTGGAAATTGATTGTGAAATGCAACCTTGAGGGTTAAACTGAAACTGAAAAATAATTCTTGGAGGGTGAATTATGGCGACAGCCGTAAAAGTGCCTGACGATTTATTTGATAAAGCCAGGATAAAGTCAAAGGTTTTTAAAAGATCGATCGCCGGTCAAATTGAATACTGGGCAAAAATAGGACAAATGATTGAAGAGAATCCGGATCTTCCATTACCCTTTATCCAGGATTTACTGACGGGTAGGGAAGAAATAAAGGCTGCTCACCTTTACTACGTACTGAAATTCGCGCAGGAGATATTCTGTTCTTGGATTGCGAACGTCCCTTTTGTTGGGCATGAAGTTGTCGAGCCCTCTGTTTCTTTCGTCGATATTTTTTCTGGCTGTTCTTTCGATGAGTACAATGACTTGCAAAGCAATTTTGAAAAGAAACAGCAACGCTTCAATTCGCTCAGGGGTATGCAGATAAATTGGTTCAAGGTTGTAACTGCTTTTTGCTCTGCGGTTGGTATGCTCACTTTTGTACTGATTCTTGTGAGCCATCATTGCATCTTGAATGGATAGATCGTCTTCGGATTTATTCGTTATCAGCGGATAATAGCCGCATCGATACAGAGCCGTTTCAGAAGCTGTTTCGTTGAAAACAAGTTTCACGCTGAAATGATCCTTGACAACCGGTATTTTTTCATGCTTTTTGCCTTTTGCCGGACGACCTCTTTTGGCATTTTTATAAGTGGTAATAAGGTCATTTTTTATTTCATATTCAAATAGTTCAGCTGTGCTGTTCTTTTTCAAAATTGAGGCGCATGCTTCATCAATGGCTTCTTTGGTTTTCAAGTTGCGTTGATTTAGTTTCGTGCTGAGTTCTTTAAAAGCAACCTTTGTCTTTTCAATACGGTTTTCAAACGTTCGCCGTTTTCTGGCAAACAAACCGTGGTCATAGAGGATAATCATTCGAAACGGATAATCTTTATCCTCATGGGAAACCGTAAGAGGTATGTCAAAACTGCGGTTGATCTGATTTTTGTATTGTGACAGATATCATTGATGATTTGGAATACATTGATCATTCTCTGAGTCAAAAGAATTTCCAGGTTGCCGATGTCATACTTGAATATCGCATCCAAGGTGTCGGCCAGCCGATCATCAAATATATTTTCCGGATTCGAGACCTGCTATGATATAGGCGCCCTGTCCGGTGAGTTTCCGGTAACCCGCGGCATATTGAGATTTATAAGGATACGCTTCGGTTTCCATATTCCTGATGTGCGCCAAGTCATCGGCCTTGATTGCAAGTACATAGATATCGCCCTCTGTTGTTATCTCGTATGCGGAGATTTGACCGGAAATTGCTCCCGAATTGGAATCGGTGGAGTCGCTGCACCCGAAGCTCAGTAGAATAATAGATAGGTACAAGAAAAAGGCCGCGGATGATGCCGGCTTGTTTCGGAAATTTTTCATTGGGTTGTCTCCTTATAAAAACAGCAATGATTCCTGGAATTATTGCACTATTTCGCTGTTCAGGTTAGCCTTTCCGGTGGAATTCACCGCCGGATCAATGGCCAGATAATAGATGCCGGGATTGAGTGTGAAAACAGCGCTCTGTTCTCCGATGCCCATGCCCACGTTAGTCAGATTTGCGTCAAACAAGCTGTAAACGTCGGTGTCATGGCCGGGGGTTACAACAAATCTGATCTTCCGGCCCGCAAAAGGACTTTCCTGAGTTACTGTAATCTTACGCCATACACTAAGGGGGAGGTCTTCACGGACTTTGATATTGAAAAACTCCTGCTCTCCCAATGCGTATTCTTCCACTTGATCCAGGGACAAAAATTGATTGAGCATTGAATAAAGACTTTCATTTTCGTCCTGGTAGCTGACGGCAATGGCGCCATCGCCGCGACTCATAATGTCGCCTATAAATGCAAGATCGTCATCTTGGGGATAAATAACGTGCAGGCTGATGGGAGTCTGGGCCAAAAGCAAACCATCTCTGTAAAAAAATGTCAGATAAGGATCAAGAAGAGAGTAAAGGCCGATCATCTGATCAGCTACATACATTTGGTTGATGCGCTGCCGCCACTTATCCGGCAGGGGCTCCGGTGACCTTATTTTCTGTCCCATTGTGTACACCACATTGGGGCCGGCAGATTCCTCCTCGCCGCCAACTCTTATCATGAGACGATATTTTGTTCCGTAGATATCCGTTCGATCCACAAACACCACATCCCAGGTTTCATCTTCCACGGAAAAAGCGTTGCTGCCGTCCGGTTTCAACGTCAGCAACTTGCCTTTAGCAGGGTCGTAAAAAGGCTGCGTGAACCAGAATAAACCATCTTCCCTGTTTTCAATGCGATAATAGCCGAGCGACTTTACGCCGTAAAGCCCCGCGATTTCCGATTCGTCTGTAATGGCTTCCGCCGAAAAATCCGGAAGTGGTTTGGGTTCGGGATTTTGAGACAACCCCAGCTTCTCTTTGACCGCTTCCCTGAGACATTCCTGTGCAATGGCGTACACGGCGCTTCCAGCCGTATCGGAATTGCTTAGCACCACAACACCCAGTTTCTGCCCGGCATTGGGCAGCAACATGAGCATGGCATTGTAACGCGAATCCGATCCGTTTTTCGCCCAGGCACGACCATAATTTCCCTGGTTCGGCGCGACGCCGAAAAAGGCGGGTAGTGAAGCGCTGTCCAGCCCCAGACCGGGTTGATAGAAACTGGATGTATCCAGGGCCGTTGGGTCCATCCGTCCCATTTCCCGAACCGTTTCAGCTTCAAGATAGCGATCTCCACCCTCAAGAACACCATCATTCAATAACATGAGAAGGAATTTGGACATGTCCATGACATTGGAATAAAGCCCCCCGGTGGCGGGCACGTTGAAATTGAACGGCATTTGGGGATCGCCTCCTTCATAGGGAACAGCGAGTTTCGAGGGGTCCACTTCAGTGACGTCATACCAGCTCGATGTCATGTCGAGGGGTTCCAGAAGGAACCTCTTCATAAAACCTTGAAAATCGGTTTCGTCATCCAAACGTCCCGCTAGATAGGCTGCATGACCCGCCACCACAAAACCGGTATTGGAATAGGATGCAAGGGCGCCCGGCGGATGCGACGGGTAGTCCGTTCTAAGATATGGCAGAAGCCATCCCATATAGCGATTGTACCACGGCGGCGTTAAAATGATAGATCCGTTGTAAAGATCGCCGGGAACGCCGGCGTGCATGGTCAGCAGGCTTCGGATGGTGATCCGGTCATTCTGGTCGATGTCGGGATAGCGGATTTGAAGGGAAAAATCTGGGATGTAAGCGGAGGCCGGCATGTCCAGGTCGATCCTGCCTTCATCTTTCAGCCTCAGAAGCGCAGCACCCGTCATGGTCTTTCCGCAGCTCCCGATGGAATAGAGGGTTTCAGCGGAAGCCTGCTTTCCATTTTCCTTGTCCGCCATGCCAAATCCCTGGCTCCAGACCACTTTCTCCAGGTCCTGTCTTTCCCCATCCACCAGTGCAATGCTGAGGCCGACAATTTGCTTTTCGCTCATTTGAGATTCGATGAAGGCCCTTGTAGCAACAATGGTTTGCGTATAGGATGTTGACGTTTGGGAAGTATCGGAAGAGTTGCTGCAACAGCACAAAATCGCGGCAAAGAAAAAACAAAATACCATTACGAAAATTCGCTTCATTGTTTGCTCCTATAATATTGACGATAAAACTCGATTTTTTTAAGGAAAAAATGTAGTGGAAGCGCGTCTGGGTGTCAATAAAAATTGAACCACAAAATATGTGGGATCAATTTGGGAAGCGGCAAGCGCTTGGACTCAATTCATTCGCAGCATCACCGAATTCAGTGACAAAACAGGTTTGCGAATCCGCCTGGTCTATTATCCTCCCTATCATAGCGGTACAATCCAATTGAAAGATGTTGAGGAATATCGGCCGAGCATTGGAACGGAGAAATATCGGATTCAAGAGCAAACGCAGCCAATTAGGCATGTACGATGACATGGAAAGGGATAAAACCTGTTGTCGCGCTGGTTGAAAAGTCATATAAAAAAACTTTGGCTTAAAAAAAATGAAACCCAGGGGTTTTGGATGCCCGACGAATTTCCCATGATCCCGAACGCCGGAAGGCATATGGACTATAATGTCAACACCCTCATGCGAAATCCGGAATGGAAGCGGGCCTGTACCGTGGCGGTGAGTCCGAATTTCGGATGTCGGGAAAGTCCTACGCTGCGTTTTGCGGGATGAGGAGTTGAAAAAGGGGCGACTATGATCCTCCGCCTGATAGCGGAAAACTGAGGCGTAAATCCAGTTTTAGTCGATACGCAACAGCGCATTTTTTACGATTTGCTTTAGAAGAAGGTCTTGAAAGGAAAACGTTCATGGATCATTCAAACGACACACATCTCAAATTAATCGGCTATATTCTTTGGATTTTCGGTTTCACGGGTTCCCATCGGTTTTACTACGGCAAACCCGTTTCAGGGACCATCTGGTTTTTTACCCTGGGGCTCTTCTTTATCGGCTGGATTATCGATTTTTTTCTCATCCCGTCCATGGACCGCCAGGCCGATTTCCGGTTCCGCAGCGGAAATCTCAATTACACGGTAGCATGGATACTGCTCACCTTTCTCGGGTTATTCGGTATCCACCGTTTTTACATGGAAAAATGGCTGACAGGACTTTTGTACCTGCTGACGGGCGGCGTATTCGGCCTCGGGTATCTGTATGATTTGTGGACCCTTAATGATCAGGT
Source organism: Desulfatiglandales bacterium (assembly GCA_963662465.1). Lineage (GTDB taxonomy): Bacteria > Desulfobacterota > DSM-4660 > Desulfatiglandales > Desulfatiglandaceae > NaphS2. The sequence continues at coordinate 2,906,387 of OY759599.1, read as the reverse complement.
TTCGCTTATCAACAGCGGGGTTTAGAGCCTGTTTAATCAGTTCCGGCCATCCCCGGTCGTATCCTTCCGTGCCCCATTTGGCGGTGTAGTCCACTTTCTACCGGTTGATACAGGGTGTCCCGCTAAACCGCCTCAAATTGCTTATGCCGGGAAAGATCGAGATCCGGGTTGAGTCCTCCCTGATAGAGGATTTGAGTGCCGCTCAGGGAAATGGTTTCGTCGCATTTTAAATTGAGGGTTCCCCTGTCCATGACATAGGCGTCAGGGTTGTCCTTTTTCCGAGTCAAGACGTTCATCCCTGATGAGTTTTTGGCCCACCGTTCTGAGTTGCCTTTGTCGGCATATTTCCGACAGGATGACGCCGCCGGCCACCGATACGTTGAGGGATTCCACATTCCCCGGGGACGGAATGCGCACCAGTTGATGACATCGTTTGCGGGTGGATGGACTCAGTCCTTTCTGTTCGCTGCCGAGAACCAGGACCAGGGGTCGCTTCCAGTCAAAATCGTAAATGGATGATTCCGCTTCCCCGGCGGTTCCGATGATCCAGAATCCCTTTTCCGATAGATCATCGAGGGCTCGGCCCAGGTTGGTGACCCGCGCCGTGGGAAGACGCAGATGCGCCCCCGAGGCACGTTTCAAAACGGCGGGTGTGATCTGGGCCGACCGGTCTTTGGGGATGATGAGGCCGTGGGTTCCGAAGAAAGCGGCTGTTCGAATGAGCGCCCCCAGGTTTCCCTCGTCGGTGATGTGGTCTGCCGCCAGAAGGAGGCTGGGAGGATCTTCCTGAAGGGAACGGCGCATGATGCCATGAAAATCGGCGTAGGCAAAGGCCTTCGCTACCCCCACAATGCCCTGGTGCGCAATACGCGAAAATATTCCGGATAGTTCCGAATCTTTTTTGAAGTAAAGAGGGATGCGCTGGATTTCCGCCATTTGAATGATTTCTTCGATTCTTACCGATCGTTTTCCCTCTCTGATCCAGATTTCAGCCAGAGCCCCCCGTCCGAGGCGCAGGGTTTCCCGGACGGCGTGAAATCCGGGGATGAGGCGGTCATTCTCCGTAGCGGCGGTTTTCTCCCGTGTTTTCCGGGTCTTTTGCTTGGCGTTATTTTCGTGTTTTGGGGTTGATTTGGCCATTAGATACTCAGCAGCTCCAGCTCCTGTTTCTCCAGTTCTTTGATGCGATCCCGAAACATGGCGGCTTCCTCAAAGGCCAGGTTTTTGGCCGCTTTTTTCATCTTATCCTTTAAGTCTTCGATGACCTTTTCCAGTTGATTCGGTGAAAGGTAAGATGCCTCTTCTTCCGCAGCCATGGGGATCGTCACATAATCCGCTTCATAGGGGGAACCCAGGATGGCGCCAATGTCCTTGCGAATGGTTTCAGGCGTGATGTGGTACTCGCGGTTGTATTGCAATTGAAGCATTCGGCGTCTGCTGCTTTCTTCCATGGCCCGTCTCATGGAGTTCGTGATACGGTCCCCATAGAGAATCACGCGGCCGTTCACATTCCTGGATGCCCTGCCGCAGGTCTGGATGAGGGATCTTTCCGATCGCAGAAACCCTTCCTTATCCGCATCGAGAATGGCCACCAGGGAGACCTCCGGAATGTCTAGTCCTTCCCGAAGCAGGTTGATGCCCACCAGAACGTCGAAAACGCCCATGCGGAGATCCCGGATGATTTCAACGCGCTCCAGGGTTTTAATGTCCGAATGCATGTAGCGAACGCGAATGTCAAGATCCGCGTAATATTCAGTGAGATCCTCAGCCATGCGTTTGGTGAGGGTGGTGACCAGGACCCTTTCCTTTTTGTTTACCCGGTCGTGAATCCATTCCAGGAGATCGTCCACTTGATTCCCGGCGGGCCTTACCTCGATTTCCGGGTCCACCAGGCCGGTGGGTCGAATGATTTGTTCCACGATGGCTTCGGTTTTTTCCAGTTCATAGGGGCCCGGCGTGGCTGAAACATAGATGGTCTGGTTCAGCCTGGATGAAAATTCCTCAAAACGAAGGGGGCGGTTGTCCAGGGCCGAGGGAAGCCGGAATCCGAAATTCACCAGGGTCTCCTTGCGGGACCGGTCTCCCCGGTACATGCCCGTGATTTGAGGGACGGTGATGTGACTTTCATCGATGATCATCAGAAAATCTTTGGGAAAATAATCCAGAAGGGTGGGCGGGGGTTCTCCGGGAGCACGACCCGTCAGATGTCGGGAATAATTTTCGATGCCGTGGCAATACCCCAGTTCTGCCATCATTTCCAGGTCAAACCGGGTGCGTTCCTCGATGCGCTGGGCCTCCAGGAGTTTGCCTTGTTCCCTGAAATACGCCAGCTGTCGGGTCAATTCCAGCTTGATCTGTTCGTTGGCGCGATCGCGAATATCGGTGGTGGTTACGTAATGGGTGGCCGGGTAGACGGCGATGCGGCTGAGCCCCTGAATCGCCTTTCCGGTCAAGGGATCGATTTCCTGGATGGCTTCCACCTCGTCGCCGAAGAAATGGATGCGCACGGCCCGATCCTCTTCATGGACCGGATAAATGTCCAGCACGTCCCCCCGCACCCGAAAGCGGCCCCGGTAGAAATCCATGTCGCCCCGTTCGTACTGGATCTCCACCAGCTTTTTGACGGCATCCTCCCTTGAGATGAGGGTCCCCGTTTCAAGATAGAGGAGCATGTCATAGTAAGTTTCAGGGGATCCCAGGCCATAAATGCAGGAAACGCTCGCCACGATGATCACGTCGTCGCGATCCAGAAGGGCTCGGGTGGCCGCATGGCGCATTTTGTCGATCTGATCGTTGATGTTGGAGTCTTTCTGGATGTAGGTATCTGATTGGGGAATATAGGCTTCGGGTTGGTAGTAATCGTAATAACTGACAAAATAATGAACGGCGTTCTCGGGAAACAGGCTGTTGAATTCGCTGTACAGTTGCGCGGCCAGGGTTTTGTTGGGGGCCATTACCAGGGCGGCTTTTCCTGTCCTGGCAATCACATGGGCCATGGTAAAGGTCTTGCCGCTGCCCGTGACCCCCAACAGGACCTGGTGGGCCAGGCCCTTGTCGAGCCCCGACACCAGGTCGTCAATGGCTTGCGGCTGGTCCCCGTTGGGAAGAAAGTCACTGTGGATCTTAAACATCCAATCTCCAGGTGGTTCCCTGGGGGCCGTCCTCCAGGATGACGCCCAACGCTTTCAACTGATCGCGAATGGTATCGGAAGCGGCCCAATCCTTGGCGGCCCGGGCCTGGGATCTTTTTTCCACCAGTGCTTCAATTTTTTCCGTGTCCATTTCAGTGGCCGGCCCTGCCAGTTGTTCGAAAAAGCCAGCAGGGGTTTCGTGAAATAGCCCCAGAATGTCCCCGGCCCTCAACACCTGGGAACGGTCGCTTTTGAGCCGGGCCAGGGTGTCTTGGGAAATGGCGCCCTCGCTTTCGGGATCCATGAGACGGTTCATCTCCCGGACCTTTTCGAAGATCAGACCCAGGGCGCCGGCGGTGTTCAGGTCGTCATCCATCATTTCGGTGAATTTTTCAAAAAAATCACCCGAGCCAGCGGGTTCTCCGGAAGATGATGCGTTTTCTTTCTCGTTGGGTCCCAGCAGGTCATTTAGCCGTTGAAAGGTCCGATAGATGCGCACCAAACCCGATTGAAGCCCCTCCACGTCCTTTTTTGAGAAATCCAGAGGGCTCCGGTACTGCTTGGACAACAGGAACAGCCTCAGCACTTCGGGGTGGTAGATTTTGAGGGCATCTCGAATGGTCAGGAAATTCCCCACCGATTTTGACATCTTTTCCGATTCAACGGTGACAAAGCCGTTGTGAACCCAATAGAGAGCGAATTTTCCGCCATTGGCGCACACGGACTGGGCCCGTTCATTTTCATGATGGGGAAAAAGAAGGTCCCGTCCCCCGCCGTGGATATCGAAGGTTGATCCCAGGTATTGGTTGCTCATGACGGAACATTCGATGTGCCATCCCGGCCTGCCCGGCCCCCAGGGACTGGGCCATTCCGGTTCGTCCGGCTTGGCGCTCTTCCAGAGCACGAAATCCATGGGATGCCTTTTTTTGTCGTCCACGGCAATGCGGCTGCCGGCCCGCATATCCTCCAGGTTCCTGCCGGAAAGACTGCCATATCCCCTGAAGGCTTCCACGGAGAAATAGACGTCCCCGCCGTCCGTATAGGCGTAACCCCGGTCTATCAGCAGTTTTGTCATCTCGATCATGCCGTCAATATGGTCTGTGGCTCTGGGTTCCACGTCTGCGTTCAAGACGCCCAGCCTGCCCATATCCTCATAAAAGGCATCGATGAATTCCTGTGCCAGGGTTCGGGGCTCTTTTCCGAGCAGATTGGCCCGATCAATAATTTTATCGTCGATATCCGTGAAATTCCGAACATAGGTTACTTCAAAACCCTTGGCGCGTAAATACCGGGCCAGGATATCGAACACGATGGTGGAGCGGGCATGCCCGATATGGCACAGATCGTATACCGTAACCCCGCAAACGTAGAGACCGACCTTTCCCTCCTCCATGGGTTGAAAAACTTCCTTTTTTCGAGTTGCTGAATTATATAGTTTAAGCGTCACTTTTAATCTCCTCTTGAATAAGGCTCACCACGGCAAAGGCCTCCATGCCTTCCCGCTTTCCACAGAATCCCAGGCCTTCGCTGGTGGTGGCTTTGATGTTGATCAGATTTTCGGTTGCCTTTAACGCCCTCGCCAGTTGTTTTCGCATCTCAGGGAGATAGGGCGCCAGTTTGGGGGCCTGGGCCACCAGGGTGCAGTCCAGGTTGTTCAAACGGTAGCGCTCCTTTCTCATTAGTCCCTCTACGGTTTCCAACATGCGCAGACTCGATATCCCCTTATAGGCCGGGTCGGTATCCGGGAAATGTTGGCCGATATCCCCCAGTCCCAGGGCGCCCACAATGGCGTCCATGATGGCGTGAATCAGCACATCCGCATCGGAATGCCCTTTCAGTCCCGTCAAATGAGGGATTTCCACACCGCCAAGGATGAGTTTCCGGCCTTCCACCAGGGCGTGTACATCATATCCAAAACCGATTTTGAACACAGGATTTCCTCTTATCAGTGGCAACTGCTGCAATTGGTGCTGGTGCATCCCGCACAACTGGATGACCCGCTTGAAGGTGCGCTGGTGCTTCCGGTGTCGGCGGCGGCCCCGCCAGTTTTGAAACCGCATGCGGACATCAATCGTTTGATATCCTCCCCCTTGCAGTTGGGGCAGGGGGGTGTTTCATCGCTTCGAAAGACAAGGGCTTCAAATTCCTCGTTACAATTTTCACATTTATATTCATAGATGGGCATGGTTAGTCCCTTTCCTGTTTTTTGATTGGCAATGCCAAATTTTTTCCTCACCACTTTTTGGCATGCGAGTGACTTTGCCTTGTTATGGATTTAGTAGCATTTCTTATGGCTTGGTTTGAAAGCCGGCTTGTTGAAAATGCTCATCAAATGCAAAAGCAATTTGGATCGTATATTTATGCATTAGCACAAAGGATGAGCAATCGGTAAAACTCCAGCCCTTATCGGGTCTGTTACGGAAAAGTGCTATGGTTTCCGCTATGTGCGACGGCGTGAGGTAAATCAATTGTATTTGCAGGCTGGTTTGTAGAGCATCTAAAAAATTTACAGCGTAATTATGCCCTATACGGGATTGCAGCAAGGTAACAGTTTCATCCATGACATAATCACTGGTTATCAACGGAAATTTATTATTCATCAAAAACTGTTTTGCAGTCTTATGATCATGATCCTTACGTACGATAGCTGCGTACCATCCGCCAGTGTCTACAAAAATACTTTGCATTATTTTTCACCATACAGATACTTATCATGATGTCGGGCTACTTCTTCATCCTCTCCCTCCGCCATACCTACAATCCCCCACAAAGAATCGCCTTTCTTGGAAACCTGGGTTTGCAAAGGTATACCTTCTTCCTTAGCAAGTTGCGCTAGAAGGAATTGCATCAACTTGAACTTATCTGCGTGGGTAAGCGACTCAACGATTGGTATTACTTCAATGATCGTCATGTAACACCTCCTTCACTCTGATCTTCTCAACTTCTTCTCTTCTATCCCTTCGATCACCGCCGCGGCCAGCAATGGAAACATGATTTCATGATGCCCCACCAGGCTGAACCCCTTCCCACCATCCAGGGTGGGCCGGTGAACCACGTTGGTCATGGGGCGGTATTGCCGGATAAAATCCATATTGACGGTGGTGATGTTTTTAACGCTGTGTCCCAGGTTGCGTGCTACACTCAGGGCCTTGAGGAATACCTCGGGCAGGATCACCGCCGACCCCAGGTTGATGAGGACCCCCTCTTCAAGTTCCGAAACAAGGCGGCAGAAAATGCGAAAATCCAGGTGGGAGGTTTTGCCGATGTTCGCCCCATTGGCCAGGGGATGAAAATGGATGATATCCGTTCCCACTGCCACGTGAACGGTTACGGGAATATCCAGTTCATAAGCCCGCGCCAGAAGGCTGTGATGGTTAAAGGGGAATTTTTCCTTGACCAGCATACTGCCCACTGATTCTCCCAGCCCCAGTTCCTCTTCGGCGCCTTCGGCAATGGCCAGGTTCAGGTAACGACCGGTTTCTTCCGCCATGCCGAAGGTTCCCTTGCCAATTTCCGCCGCCACGTCCTCCGATGTTTTTCCGGCCATGGCCAGTTCGGCATCATGGATAATGCAGGCGCCGTTCATGGCCAACCCACTGATGACGCCTCGTTCCAACAAGTCAATGATGACGGGGTTGAGCCCCACTTTGATGGCGTGTGCGCCCATGGCGAGGATGATCTTTTTTTGTTTGAAAAAGGCCTTCAGCATGCGGTCTCGAATTGTTAGCAAGTCCTTGGCGGCCAGGATGTTGGGCAATTTTTTGAGCCATTCGCCCATGGAATCGCCGGGAGACCAGGGCCGGGCGAAATCATTCACGTCCACTTTGCTGTTTCGATCTCTCAGCGGATATGATTGGATATGATCAAATGAAAGGGGTGTGGTTTTTGTCATGGGCTTGTCGCCTTATTCCTCCAGGTGTTTTTGAAACAGGATGTAATCCACCAGGTGACAGATCACATGTTCCGCCAGAATATGGGCTTCCTGAATACGGGCTGTGACATCGCAGGCGACAATCAGGGGCATATCGACCATCTTCCGCAATTTTCCGCCATCTTTTCCCAGGAGTCCGGCGGTGTAGAGCCCCTGGTTCCGTGCGGTCTCCACGGCCAGCAGAACATTTTTTGAATCGCCGCTGGTGCTGATGGCGAGCAGTATATCCCCTTCCATCCCCAAGGCTTTCACCTGTTTGGAAAAGACTTCCTCAAAAGAATAGTCATTTCCGATACTGGTAATCACTGAGGTGTCGGTTGTCAAAGCCATGGCCGGCAGGGGAGGGCGCTCAAGCTGAAAACGGTTTACGAATTCCGCTGCCATATGCTGTGCGTCCGCCGCGCTTCCGCCGTTCCCGCAGATGAGCAGTTTCCCATCCTTTAAAAAAGTCGATGCGATTTTCTCGGAAAGCGTAATGAGATGGGTCGTATGGGTTTGGATGAAAGCCGGGACGACGGTTTGGGATTGTGAAAGAATTTGCTTAATTATTTTTTCCATTGATGACAACGTCCCTTAATATAATAAGGATCTCCTGTTTACAGGTTTAAGTCGCCAAGGACCTTGATCGCTTGTGCGACTGTTTGATATTCCGTTTCCTGGATGGTCCTTACATCCAGCACAAGTCTGTCCTTTTCAACTCTTCCAATGATCGGGGGGGCGTTGCGCCTGAGCTGGTTTTCCATATGCTGCGCGGAAAGCCTTACGGGAATCAGACACAACAGACGGGTTTTCAATTGCTGTAAGGGCAAGGCGCCGCCGCCCACTTTTGAGAAACCGTCGGACTGTTCAATGGTAAAATTTTCAGTCTTTATATCCTGAACCAGTTCATAAAGCCGTTCTGCGTCTTCCACAAGGGATTCGTAGGGACAACAGATCATGCGCAAGGTGGGAATGTCCTTTACGGCTGTTCGCGGATCCCGGTATATTCGCAGTGTTTCCTCCAACGCCAACAACGTCAGTTTATCGATCCTGAGGGCTCGGTTTAACTGATTTTCCCGGATGGCCGCAACCAGGTTTTTTTGACCCAGAATAATTCCCGCCTGGGGACCTCCCAGAAGTTTATCTCCTGAGAACGTGACCACGCCGACCCCTTGTTCCAGTGCTTCTTGAACCGTGGGCTCATGAATCATGTCATATTGGGAAAAATCCAGCAGGCAACCGCTGCCCAGGTCGTCCATTACCGGAATGCCGTGTTTCAGGCCCAGTTTCACCAATTCTGAAAGGGGCACTTCTTCCGTAAAGCCCACAATCTGGAAATTGCTGGTATGCACTTTCAGGAGCAGGGCGGTATCGGGACCGATGGCCGCCTCATAATCTTTCAGGTGGGTTTTGTTGGTAGTCCCCACTTCTACCATTTTTGCGCCGCTTTTCCGCATAACATCGGGAATGCGAAAGGCGCCGCCGATCTCCACCAACTGGCCCCGGGAGACGACCACCTCTTTGCCCTTGGCAAGGGTTTCCAGAGATAGCAGGACGGCGGCGGCGTTGTTATTGACCACCATGCCGGCTTCAGCGCCGGTGAGTTCCCGGAGCAGGTATTCCACATGGGTGTACCGGCTTCCTCGATTCCCCTGATCAAGGGAATACTCCAGATTGCTGTAGCCGCCGGCAAGGGGTGTGAATTTTGCCAGAACCCTCTCTGCCAGAAGGGACCGTCCCAGGTTGGTGTGGACCACCACCCCAGTGGCATTGACCACGTTCCTGAGGCTGGGCATGGACAGCACGGCAAGCTGCGCCATCACCTGTTGAACGATGATCTCCCTGTCCGTTTCGGGGGCCGCATCTGTTATCTCCCCGTTTTGAATATTCGTGCGGAGTGCCGCCAGAACGTCATGGATGGCTCTCATGACCAGTCCCCTGGGTTGGGTGAGGAGGCGTTCTTCCACTTGAGGATGGGCCAACAGCAGGTCCACGGAGGGGATTTTTCTGAACAGCGCTTGCAGGTGGTCTGACATGGTTATCTGATTCCTTAATGGTTATATTAGCCGAACCTTGGTAAATCGAAAAAGGGGGCTAACGTTAACGTTTATTCTTCATGCGAAGTTGAACGCCCGATGTTCATGGCGATCCTAATATAAGGAAGTTTTTTTGGAGCGTCAAACACTTCTTTTTTCTCCTTCCGCTTTATCGGTTTTCTGGAAAATGAAAATTTATGGATAAATATGCTTGCAAAACAGGATAACGCATGTTATCTTCACAGGATTGTTTTGGTGGATGTAGCTCAGTTGGTAGAGCACTGGGTTGTGGCCTCAGTGGTCGTGGGTTCAAGTCCCATCATCCACCCCAGAAAAGAATAAACAAACCGGATGCTTATAGAGCTTCCGGTTTTTTTATTGGTGGGCGTTTTCGATCAAGGTAACATTTTGAACACTGTGCCAAAATTCCCATGGATACCGCCTCCTGGGAAGAAAAAAAGATTGTTTATGATATTGTCTCATGATAACATGGAATCATGCGTTTAAGAAAAGGGAAATTTGACATGGGCACCACCATCACATTTGACACTCATGCTTATATCAAGAGACTAAAATCCGTCGGATTCACTGAAGAACAGGCTGAAGTTCAGGCTGAAACCTTCGCTGAAATTATAGAAGAACGTTTGGCCACAAAACAGGATCTCAAAGAGCTTGAACTGACCATGAAAAACGACCTTGAACGTGGCCTTGCTTCCGTAAAGTCCGAAATCATCAAATGGGTTGCCGGTATGCTGGTTGCCCAGGCTGCTATTGTGGCTACCCTGGTTAAGCTTCTATAGGTCCCCCACAAAAAACCCGGTCCCATTTCTGAACCCGGTTTTGGTGTTCCCGCCAAGCGGTATAATCACCTGACAGTTTGCCAACCGCTAATGGTTTGCGCCAATCTCCGAATCTCTTTCTTACGTTCTTCCCGTAGCTTGGTAAACCTTTCCAATTCCCACTGGTATGCGTGCAAAGTATTTTTCGCTGTCGGCTTTCCTCTGGAAACGATTCCTGTTTTCAGTGCCCGTTTCCTCATAAACAAATCGGATTCTTGCAAAGTTTCCGGTTTTCAAACCGGGTTGGGGGGGGGGCACAAAAAAGTTGACGAGGGAGGGTGGAACATTATACCCTCAAAAAAATCATTAAAAGCGGGTATGTGAGGCAGGTCGGCGATCTACGGTTCGATCGTTGATGGAAAATGGGAGGCTGGATTAAGAAAAATGACAACACTGGTTACCGGCGCCGCCGGGTTTGTGGGTTCCGCGGTGGTTCGTTGTTTGATCGATGCGGGACATGACATCAGGGTCCTGGTGCGTTCATCCAGCAATCTCAGCAATTTGGAGGGTATGCCCGTTGAAGTGGCGCGGGGGGACTTGACGGATGCCTTTTCCGTAAAGAAGGCTATGAATGGGTGTAAGTTCCTGTTTCATGTGGCGGCTGATTACCGTTTATGGGTCCCGGACCCCGAAACCATGTACCGGAACAATGTTCAAGGAACACGCAATGTCATGTTTGAGGCCGTGAGAAGCGGTGTCGAGCGGGTTGTTTACACCAGCAGTGTTGCTACCCTGGCGCCGTCTTCCAATGGGAACAGCTGCAACGAGGTTTCCAACGGTCGTTTTGAAAACATGATCGGCCACTACAAACGGTCAAAATTTATCGCTGAAAATATGGTGCAACGGCTCGTTCGGGAATGTGATCTTCCAGCGGTCATCGTCAGCCCTTCCACCCCGGTGGGCCCGCGCGACATCAAACCCACCGCCACGGGCCGCATTATTCTGGATGCTATTTCAGGGCGGATGCCGGCCTATGTGAACACGGGGCTCAATGTGGTTCACGTTAACGATGTGGCCACGGGGCATATGCTGGCCCTTGAGCGGGGGGAAATCGGAGAACGTTATATCCTGGGTGGGGAAAACATGCATCTCAAGGAAATTCTGGATTCACTGGCGAGCATTGCCGGACATGCGTCGCCCCGCATTCGCATTCCCCATTCAGCGGCGGCGGTGATGGCCTGTGTTTCTGAAGGTTGTGCAAAGATCGCCGGCGGCAGAGAGCCCTGGGTCACCCTTAACGGTGTAAAGATGGCTAGAAAATATATGTTTTTTTCTTCCGGAAAGGCGAAACAGGTTCTCGGCTATCGTCCCCGTCCCGTCAGGGAAGGTTTGGTGGACGCTGTAAACTGGTTTCGACATAACGGATATTGCAAATAGGAGGACTTCATGCCTGAGGGGAAACCCGAAGAACCCTCGCCTCAACGCCTGTTGAAAATGGCGAAAGACCTTATTCGCGAACAGAGTACCATGACCCTGGCGACCTGCCGGGAGAATGTTGCCTGGGCAGCGCCGGTTTACTATGTTTTTACCAGGTCGGGCTTTTATTTTTTTTCGGATCCTGCCTCTCGCCATATAGTCGAAGCCTTGGAAAGCGGACAGGCCTCGGGGGCGATTCATGGCAATGCCGCCGGCTGGCGGGAGATCCGGGGCATTCAGATGACCGGTTCCATCGCCACGATTTCCATGGGACTCGAATCCGTGGAGGCCATCGGCGTTTACCTTAAAAAATTTCAATTCACGAAAGATTTTTTTTCGTCCGGCGGCGCCTTGAATCTGGAAGCCTTTACCGAACGGTTTCGGGTCAGGCTTTATAAATTCAATCCTACCCTTGTTTACTATCTCGATAACAGCCTGCGGTTCGGTTTCAGGGAGTCGGTAATTCTCTGAAAAATCGTCGGAACCGGCAAAAATTCTTATGGCCCTTGAAAGAGCGGTCCATAGGTGCTATATCAAATTCTTTGGGAAATGACAGCATAAGGGTGCAACATGAGTTTTTATCCGGTTTTTATTCAGCTTGAAGACAAAAAAGTAGTGGTGGTGGGCGGGGGCAATGTGGCGTACCGAAAAGTGCTGGCGCTTTTGGAGTGCGGCGCCGACATTCATTTGGCCGGAAGAGCGCTGGTCCCTGAACTGGAACAACTGCTTGAAAACGGAGCGATTCATTTCCTGGGAAGGGAATTCAAGGATGAATTTCTGGATCGCGCCTTCATAATTGTTGCGGCGACGGATGATAAGGATTTGAATCACCGGATCAGTGCGTGCGCCAGAAAAAAGGGTGTTCTGGTCAATGCCGTTGATCAACCGCCTGATTGTGATTTCATTGTCCCGTCCATTCTTAAGCGGGGGGACCTTTTGATCGCCATTTCCACCTCCGGGAAAAGCCCGGCGCTGGCCCGGAAGATTAGAAAAAGCCTTGAAGCGCAATTCGGCCATGAATATGAGGGCATTCTTGCCATGATGGGTCGGTTGCGAAAAGAAGTCCTGCGGTTGGGACTTTCACAGAAAGAAAATGCCTTGATTTTTCAGAAAATTGTGGATGCGGATCTCTTTGAAAATTTTTCCGAAGGGTTTTCCAAACGAATGGAAGAACAGCTGAAAAAAATCCTTCCCGAACAGGTAAACCTCAAGAAATTATGGAATCGATAACATCCATGGGGTTTATACTTGCCCTCTGTTTCGAATTGATCGCGACGGCCGGGTTTATCGTTTTTATTGTCAAGCAGCAAAAATGGATATTCAAACTCTCTTATTGGCTTTTAGTCGTGGGATTTGCTTTCCATACCCTATTTCTGGGTTGCCGGTACTATCGGTTGGGAGCAGCACCCGTTCTTGATCTAAAATCCGCTCTTTCATTCTTTTCGTGGTCTATTATCGGCGTATACCTGGTGATTCAGGCCCGCTTTAAATTGAGGGTGCTGGGATCCTTTGTGGCTCCGCTGGCCGCTTTTTTCATGGTTATTTCATCGGCCGTCCCCGTCGCTGAAACACCCGTTAAACCTATTTTCAAGAGCCTCTGGCTGACCCTGCATGTGGGGACCGTGTTTGTGGGCAATGCCCTTCTGGCCATTTCATGCCTTGCCGCCATCATGTACTTGATCCAGGAACGTCAGATCAAACGAAAGCGTTTTGATACATTCTATGGCCGGTTGCCATCGCTGGCCACCCTTGATAATATCAATCATTATGCCATTCTGTACGGTTTTCCGTTCTTGACGGTGGGCATGATCGTCGGGTCCATTTATGCCCAGTTCGCGTTGGGTGTCTATTGGCAGTGGGATCCCAAAGAAGTATGGTCCCTGATCTCGTGGTTGTTCTATGCCGCGCTGATTCATGAACGGTTGGCCGTCGGCTGGCAGGGCCGAAAAGCGGCGATCATGTCCATTGTTTGTTTTTCCCTGTTGATTTTCACTTTTCTGGGTGTCAGTCTCCTCATGGGTGGATATCATAGTTTCGGCAATATGGGGGGGCGCTGAAAAGAATGCCGAGAATTATCAATATCGGTCTGAATCATGAAACCGCGCCCGTCGCATTGAGAGAATGTCTGGCAGTGGAATCCGGGAACATACAAAAGGCCCTTGGACTCATGAGAAGTCTGGAAGTGGTTCGTGAAGGGTTTTTCCTGTCTACGTGCAATCGCGTGGAAGTTTTGTTTGTTGCTCTGGATGTGGAAGAGGCAAAACGGGCTGTTGTTTCCCTGTTGTCCAAAATCGGCAATATCCCGGTGGACGGTTTTTCGTCATCTCTTTACACCTATGAAAACATGGACGCGGTGACGCATATTTTCAGTGTGGCGTCCAGTCTGGATTCCATGATCATTGGGGAACCCCAGATCCTGGGTCAGATCAAGGAGGCCTATTTACAGTCCACCCGGGAAAAAATGTCGGGGGTTATCCTGAACAGGCTCATGCACAAGGCCTTTCATGTGGCCAAACGGGTGAGGTCCGAGACGGATATCTGCGGATCCGCCGTTTCCATCAGTTACGCCGCAGTTGAATTGGCCCGAAAGATTTTTCATGAGCTTGAAGGGAAAAGCGTTTTGCTCATTGGGGCTGGAGAAATGGCGGAACTGGCGGCGCGGCATCTCTTGACCAACGGCGTTGATTCTATGGTTGTGGTAAACCGGACTTTTGAACGAGCGCTGGATGTGGCGGAACGTTTTCATGCATCGGCGGCCTCATTTGGTGAAATTGAGGAACAACTTCTGAAGGCGGACATTGTTGTGTCGTCCACCGCTTCATCGGAATGTATCATTACCCGGGCAATGGTCAAGAAAGTCCTTAGGAAAAGACGGAATCGCCCGCTCTTTCTGATCGACATTGCGGTTCCCAGGGATGTGCAGCCGGAAGTCAATGATTTGAACAATGTCTACCTGTACGACATCGATGACCTGAAGGGGGTTATTGAAATCAACAAAGCACAGCGACAGGAGGAAGCCGTTAAAGCACGCCGTATTGTTCGGGAAGAGGTGGTTAAGTTTGAAAAATGGATGAAAACCCTCGCAGTGGTTCCCACCATCGTTTCATTGAGAAACAAAGTGGAAGCTATTATTTACGCTGAATTCGGCAAAAGCCGCTCGGTTCTGGAGCAGCTTACCGATGCTCAGCAGGAAGCCGTTGAAGTCTTGATCCGATCCATCGTTGAAAAAGTACTCAACGACCCCATTCTGTTTTTGAAAGGAAAAGCGGGCAGGTCCACGCTGGATGCCTATCTGGACACGACGCGAAAACTTTTTTCATTGGATGAGGGCGAACAATCCCGCCAAGTGGATACGTTGACCGGCAGCAGGTCATGTTGATCGACGTCCGGGATTCTTCCGAGCCCTGAGGAGGAGCGAATAATGGATATCGACCGAATGCTTAAAATTGTAAAAGCGCATCCCGACAGTTCAAAGATGGGAATGATTGCTACCCACATGGGCCTTGTAAGAGAGACTTCCCTACACGGGGGGCTGGTAAAAAGCATCAACGTCCGTTTTGACCGGGAGGCTATTGAAGCCATTATAAAAGATACTAAAGACATGCCTGGAATTGTTGAAGTCCTGATTGATACCTGCGACGGGCAGTTGAACGTAGGAGACGAAATCATGGCCGTGGTGGTGGGCGGCGATATTCGGGATCATGTGTTTCCCGCGCTCATAAAGGCTGTGGAACGGATTAAAAAAGAAGGGTCTAGCAAAAAAGAAGTGTTTTAAAATGGAGGAGTCTGTTTTATGGGTATGATCGATGTCAGTGAAAAACCGGTGGTAAAGCGACAGGCAACGGCGGCGGGAAGAATACGGCTTTCTTCTGAGACCCTGAAGCACATTCAAGAGGGTCGGATCAAGAAGGGGGATCCGCTTCTGGTGGCGGAAATTGCGGGCATGAATGCCGCAAAACAGACCCAGCTTTTGATTCCCCATTGCCATCAGATTCCGCTGGATATGGTACAGGTGACCTTCGAACTGGGCCAAGGGGTTGTTGATGCGGAATGCATTGTTGTGTCCCGGGCGCGAACGGGGGTTGAAATGGAAGCCCTGGTGGGCGTATCCATTGCCCTGAATACTATTTGGGATATGGTGAAATATCTGGAAAAGGATGACATGGGTCAATATCCGAAAACGATGATTACGGATATCAGGGTTGTGGAAAAAGTGAAGAGTGAAAGGTGATGAAAGGAAGCGGAAAGCCTCTTCCAGCTTCACGCTTACAGGGGAAAAGCCTGATGAAGAAAATTGCGATCATTATGGTTATGGGTCTGTGGGTGCTTTTTTCAGCCCACAGTTGCTGGGCTGAAAAGGCTTATGTTGTGAATACCTCAAAGATAACCTTACGTGCGGGACCGAGTACAAAAGATAAGATCATCACCATGCTTTCTCAGGATACGCCTCTGGACGTTGTTGAGAAGACCTCGTCCGGGTGGAGCAGTGTTCGTCTCCTGGGAACCGGTTCCGGCAATTATGAGGGATGGGTCGTCAGCAGTTTTTTGACCCGCGATGTTCCGTGGAAGATTCAGGCGGCCGCGTTGAAAGATGAAAATGTTCGTCTCAAGGAGAGAACTGACAACATCGAAAAAGAGTGGTCGGCCTCATCCGGCGAGAAAGAGCTGATGAGTGAAAAACTGAAAAAAGCGGAAAATGCACTCGGGGATGTTAAGATAAAATATGATGCTTTGAAAAAAGCGTCCGGCGCCGTATTGGAATTGCAGGAAACCTACGATAAAACCTTGAAAGAGTTGCAGGAAGCGCGATCAACGCTGGAAACTTTACAGAAAGAAAACCTTGTGCTGAAATCATCACAGCGGAACCGTTGGTTTCTTGCAGGCGCGGTTGTGTTGTTGGTGGGGCTCGTTTTTGGTTTGGTTATGGGAAGCCGGCAGCGGAAAAGGAAGTCTTCTTATTATTAGCTTTTAGCTGTTAGCTTTTGGCCTATGAGATGTAAAATTATCGTTAATGGCTTGATGAGGGAATAATAAGGAATTGGGTTTTGTTGCCAAGCAGATGAGACGACTCACGGGAAAAGCTATTCACAATCAAAAAATGATTCGGGATGGAGATCATATTCTCGTTGCGGTATCCGGCGGAAAGGACAGTCTTGTCCTTTTGCAAATTTTGAAGGAAAGAATCAAACGCATCCCCATCTCTTATGGCATCACCGCCGTCCACGTGGACCCCGGGTTCGGGTGTGACTCCGCCAAAAAAATGTCGGACTTTTTTTCAACCCACGGATTTGACTACCGTGTCATTGAAAGCGATATCGGTCCAAGAGCCCATGGTCCGGAAAACCGAGAGAATCCCTGTTTCCTTTGTTCGCGTATGAGACGAAAACTCCTGTTTGAGTTGGCCGAATCCATGGGATGCAACCGAATCGCCCTGGGTCACCACAAAGACGATATTATCGAAACCCTTTTTTTAAATATTTTTTACGGCGCTGCCATCAGCACCATGTTGCCGGTGCAGGAACTTTTTGGAGGCAAATTAACGGTTATCAGACCCCTTTATCTGGTGGATGAAGATCTGATCCGGCGTTATGCCGACGAAATGGAATGTCCCCGGATTGAATTGGGGTGCCCCAGCGCGGGGGCTTCCAAACGCGAAGAGATCAAGGCGATGCTGAACGGCTTTTACCGAAATAATCGAAAGATTAAAGGGAATATTTTTCATGCCTTGCAGAATGTAAACACTGAATATTTATTGTAGGCGAAGCAACCAAAGACCATAACCATTTTTCCGGAGCCTGTTTTTTTAATGGATGATGTTGATATACTGTCAAAAATTGCTCTTTTTTCTCTGATGAAGAAGCGGGATCTTCGGCGATTGGCGAAGTTGACCCAACGGCATCTCTATAAAAAAGGGGATGTTATTATCAACGAGGGCGCCAGGGATGGCAGATTGTTTGTGATTGTTTCAGGGGAAGTTGCGGTCATAAAAGGCTTAGGCGGTTCTTCGGAAATGTTTTTGAGGCGGCTTGCGCCTGATACCTATTTCGGCGAAATGGCCCTGATCGATGATTATGTTCGGACGGCGAGTGTTGTGGCACAGATGGATACAGAGGTCCTTTCCCTGGATCAATGGAATTTCAGGGATGAAATTAAAAAATATCCTTCCGTTGCCATCGAATTGCTGCAGACCCTGAGCCGGCGGATAAGGGCGTTCGAAAGAAACTAAAAACCGCAGCTTGCCGTCTTAGAAATCGCCCAAGGGTCTCCTGAACGTATATCCCGCAGGTTCGAGAATGAGTTTTTGCCTGGCTTCCGCTTCGTTTCCCCCCGCCAGGGAAAAGGGAAGGGAAATCACATAGGCAACAGCGCCCACCGCGGTGGCGGCAATACCCAGGGGTCTCATGACGACGAGATCTCCGATCATGTACCCTCCCTTGTCATCCAGTTCCTGAAGGTTTTCCTGGGCTAGGGCCGAGGACCCTTGAAATGAAAAAAGCGCCAAAGATGTGAGTAAAATAAATACGGTGGTTTTATAGCTGTTCTTCATGTCTGCTCCCTTATGTTGACTCCGAAATATGCTTGGCATCATATCACCTGAAAACATGAACCTCAACTTTCTTTACGTTTTCCAGTTCTTTTTTTTTCATTTGACCCCTTAACGCTTTCGTCAATCAAGGCGTGGTTGATTTTATCCGAGAGGTAAGACCACAGGGTCAAAACAGCGCCGGTTCCCAGTTCCGCGGCAAGTTCCGTTTTGCTGATTTCGGGTGGTGCGCCAGAGGATTTGGTATGTCCGGCGTTCCTGGTGGTGGAAAAGAAGTCCTTCGCTGTTTCGTAGGCAAGATTGGCTTCCTTCAACTTTTCCTCCGCTTTTCTTTTGAGCCGGGGGTTATGGGAAAAGCGGTCGGGGTGCCAGACGGCAACCAGGTCTTTGTAAGCCTGCCTGGCTTCCTTCTCGGTGGCGTTTATGCTAATCTCAAGTATTTTAAAGGATTTTCTGATATTCATAGGCATGGAAAGCGGCACACCTGGCAAAATGCCCCACAGTAAAGGGTGTTGTTCATATGACTATCATCTCCAATTCAATCTACCATAGGCGGGTATTGGGGTCAAGGGCTTGTTTAGCGTCCGGCAATTACCTTCTATCCCTAAAAAATGCCATTAGAAAAATCGCTATAAAGAGCATTCCCAGTGCGTCTGCCCTTGACTTGCCAAGGGGTATTTGCTATTTTGGCGCGAATTATTTCAACCTTATTTTACGATGAGAGCGCCTTATATGTTGACGGGATTGGAGAGTCTGATCAGGGATATCCGGCACGAACCGTGGGCCAAGAATTTGCCTGAAGATGCGGAATTCAGGGTGCATTTCAACCAGTGGATCGAAGAGAATGTCCTCACGGAATTTCTGGGACGGTTTATTCAGAAGATTGATGAAATTGTTGATATTGATCCGGATTTGCCGGAGCGGGAGATCCTTGAAAAAGCCACCTGTCACATGGTTTCTTTCCTGGGGGCCACCCAGGCTTCCGTGCGGATATATGATCCTAAAACCGAACAGATGCTTTCCTACGGATCGTATCCTTCAAGGGAAGCGTCGCGAGAAACGTCCGTTCCCCTTGAGGACAGCATTGTCGGAGAGGTATTGCGAACACGTCAAGCCTACTTCAGTCCCAATTTGTTTGAAGAGGCGCGTTATCACAATAAACAGGTTATCGTTGAAAAAGGTCTGCATTCCCTGATGGCCATTCCCTTTGAAATTCCACGGTTCTTTCCCCGGGAACGGGATACCCTGGGGGTGATTCAAATTTATTACGCAGATAGAGAACGAAAATTCAGTTCTCTTGAAATTCGCACGGCTACCACCATGGCCAAGCGGCTTAGTTTTGTCATTGCGCACAAAAAAATATTGAGCTTGAACCGAATTGCTGAAAAGCGGGAGGCCATTGTAAATCATATTTTTCTTAAGATGGGAACCCGCGGCGGAGTGAAGCTTGCGGAGGTTTTCAACCAGGTGGTTCCGGAACTGGCGGATATGGTGGACCTTCAGAGCTGCGCTCTTTTTTCGGTAGGCCGTGCCCTGGACCGGGTTGTCCTCCAGGCCGGATTTCCGGTCATTGGCGGCTACCATTCCGTGGGGAAGGCGGTGCCGGTTAACAGTGAGCCTGTTTATGAATTGCTTTTGAATCTCAGGGATTATTCCGGAGATTCTACATATGAAGAGGTCACCCCGTTTTATATCCTGATTGTTGATGTTCAGCGAAGTACCCTCATGTCTGAAAACAACAAGCGGTTTGCCCGATGTCATGGCATTAATTCGATCCTGTTTATTCCCCTTAAAGTCGCCGGCGAAGTGACGCACTTTATGACATTTGATGCCCTAGATTATCGAAAAAGATACCGGGAAGAGGAGATTGCCATTCTCCTTTTTCTGGGACGGGAACTGATGAAGGCCCAAAAGATGGAGCAACTGGACGATGCCCTTCATGATTTTAAGAATCCGGCCATTGCTACGGCGGGATTTGCGCGGCGCTTACAATCCTTGATTCAAAAAGACGATCTGGAATTGTACAGAGAACAAATTCGAAAATATGTGGAGATCCTCCTGGAAGAAACCGGTCGACTTCAGGAACTGGCCATGGGTGTTTATGCGGTGGGGGAAGAACAGGTTGTCGATTTTTCCAGTGTGGTTCAGGCCAGGTTTGAGATCAACCGAGAGGCCATTAAAGAGCAGTTCCGGCAGAATGTGAGATTAAAACAGGGCCCCTACGACCGGGATTTGAGGGTTAAATGCCATTCAGTCCAGATTGAAAGGGTTTTTGACAATCTGTTGAACAACGCCACTAAGGCTATCCCCTTGAAAGGGGGCATCCTGGCGGTTCGGACCTATGCTCTGAACTCATGGGCCTGTGTGGAAATCACCAACAGCGGCGAAATGTCGGAACAGGATCGGTTGAAGACCCTTGAAGGGGCTGGTGAAGGCCGCGGTCTCTATATTACTTACCGAATTTTGCGGTTGCTCAGTGGAAAAATAGAGATCCGATCTGAAAATGGACTGACCACCTTTGTTGTTTATCTTCCCCTGTATTCACGGTAAGCGTCTAACAGGATGCAAAGATTTCATGTATTCTGAGGTCTGAATTGCCGGTAATTCTCCTTCCGAAGGAATATTTCGGACGAGGAATAAGCATTGCTGCCGGACCACGCAATCGCTTGACGAAAATTTGCCTTGCGGATATACTGAAATCAAATCAAATATTTTGGTGAATATTTTATGCTGGATGGTATCATTTATAACCCTGAATTAGAAAAATATTTTGTCTTTTTCAAAACAGGTGAGACCCTGTTTTTTGAAGGAGACGATTCCCAGGATATCTATGTCTTGGTTTCAGGGAAGTTGGATATCCTCAAAGGGACAAAAAAGATTGCCGATATTACCAAGGAAGGGGTTGTGTTCGGTGAAATGTCCTTCCTTTTGGGAGAAAAAAGAACGGCCACGGTAAAGGCCATGACCGATGTAAAGGCGATTCGCATTCCCAAAGAAAATGTGAACACCTTCCTGAAAGAATTTCCGGAAGTGGTTACGGTGGTTGCGAAGTTTCTGGCAAAGCGTCTGGATGCCACCAGTCAGACCCTGTTCGGTTTTCGGGAAGTCTGCGACCAGCTTCCCGATGCGGTGATCCTGGTTGATAAGGAGGGGAACATCTCATCATGGAACGCCGCGGCTGAAAAACTCTACGGCAGGGGCGAGACGCAGATGCGCAACCGACCAGCCGAAGAAATCTACGATAATGCGCATATCTATCAAAACCTCCTTGAAGAGCTTAAGGCCGGCAATGCCATTCAAGAAAAGATTTTGCAATTCAAACACCCTGAAAAGGGAATCTGCTTTGTTTCCACCAGTATAACGGCGCTCTATGATGGGCAGCATAATTTTCGAGGCTTGTTGTCCGTCGGCAGAGATGTCACATCGGTCGAAAATCTGGAGAGACGCTATAAGCGCACGCGACGCTGGTTGATTCCCTCAATTGTGCTTCTGGCGTTGTTTGCAACGGGGATACTTTTGGGTTACCCCTACTTTTCAAAGGGCTACAAAATTACCGATTCCAGAAAACGTCAATTCAGGGATGATTTGTCGGTTACCTTCAAAATGCTGCAATCTTTTCTGGCGGAGCCTTTTCGAGCAAGGGACAGGGCGAAAACGAAAGAGGTCATCAAAGGGTTTCTGGATGTTCAAAAAGGCGTTTCGATTCCCTATAACGGGTTGGTGTTGCTGGATGAAAACAAGAAAGTATTCGAAGCCTACTCTATATTGCCCGGGTTTGATGCTGAAAAGATGGTGAATAACAGTTATTCCGGCATTCCGTTCGATCAAAGCGATAGCAGGCCCTACAGTGTCCTGACCCTTTATCGCGTCACGGAGCAGAATCCCATGGGAAGCAAGGCCGTTGAAATGGCTTTTGAGATGGAAAAAGACGGTGTCCCCTTAGGTTGGCTGATTTTTCAGGTCGATGATGAAAAGCTCAAGGAAAAATACAATGTAAATGAGGATGATCTGAAACATCTTCCCTTTGACGGGTCCTGAAAATTTGAATTCATGAATACCGCCAATACCACAACCCCTGTCCCTTACACGATTTCCAAAAATGCAGAAGACGGCACGACTATCTGTTTTAATGGGCGAATGGATTCGGACAATGCCGGCGCGCTGATCGAAGCGTTGTCCCAGTATTTTTCCGACAAGTCATCCGGCAATATCACGGTTGATTTGGAAAACGTGACCTATCTGGATGACTTCGGAACCCTGGTGCTGGTTGAGTTGCGTAAATCCGCCGTGAAAGCAAATGGCGATTTTCATCTGCTTCATCCCAGTAAAAAGATCAAGGAAATGCTTCTGTTCCTCAAATTTGATTCTTTGCTGAAAAATACTCCCTTTGAAAAAAAACGCCGGCAGGGGATTTTCGTTCGAATGGGCGAAAATACCCTGAATATCGTTGCAGACCTGAAATACGCCATCTCTTTTATCGGCGATATCGCCTTCTCCCTGGGTCACCACCTGGCGCACCCCAGAATCCTTCGAACCGAAGACACCATGGAATACATGCAAAGGACCGGAGTGGATGGTCTGCCCATTGTGGCCCTCATCAGCTTTCTCATGGGGCTGATCATGGCGTTCATGTCTTCGGTTCAGCTGGAACAATTCGGTGCAAACATTTATGTGGCATCCCTGGTGAGCCTTTCCATGACTCGCGAACTGGGGCCCATTATGACGGCGATTATTGTGGCCGGCAGATCCGGATCGGCCTTTGCGGCGGAAATCGGCACCATGAAAATTTCCGAGGAAGTCGATGCCCTGTTTACCATGGGCTTTGATCCCGTTGGGTTCCTGGTGATTCCCAAACTCATTGCAGCCGTCGTCATGGTTCCGATTTTGACCCTCTTTTCAGATATTGCCGCCATCGCGGGAGGTTTGCTGGTGGGTGTTTTTATGCTGGATCTTACCGCGGGGGCCTATATGGCCCAGACCATTCACACCCTGACCCTTTTTGATGTGTTCTGGGGAGTTTTTAAGAGTGGCGTTTTTGGGTTGATCATTACCTATGTGGGATGCCTCAGGGGATTTCAGGTGAGGGGCGGCGCCGCCTCCGTGGGTCAGGCTACCACATCGGCGGTGGTCAGCAGTATCTTTCTGATCATCCTTTTTGATTCTATTTTTTCGGTAATTCTTCGCTACTGCGAGTAAAATAAAATTGATGGGTAGAAAAGCCATTATAGAAGTAAAGGACCTTGAGGCGGGATATGGGGATGCCGTCATTTTCAGAAATGTTTCTTTCGACGTTTATGAAGGGGAAATTTTTGTTATCCTTGGCGGCAGCGGTTGCGGCAAAAGTACATTGCTGAAAACCATCATCGGCCTGCTGCGTCCCCGTGCCGGTCGAATTATGGTTGACGGTGATGAGGTATCCGTTGACAACGAAAGGGTCTTGAAAAAAGTTCTGAGAAAAATCGGCGTTCTTTATCAGAGTGCGGCCCTGTTCGGTTCCATGACCGTGGCGCAAAATGTAGCGCTCCCCATCGAGGAATATACCTCCCTGAAAAAGGATGCGGTGGACATGCTGGTCAAGATGAAGCTGGGTTTGGTCAACCTGGAAGGTTATGGAAATTTTCTGCCCTCTGAGCTAAGCGGCGGTATGAAAAAAAGGGCGGGGTTGGCAAGGGCCATGGCCTTGAATCCAAGAATCCTTTTTTTTGATGAGCCTTCCGCGGGTTTGGATCCGGTTACGTCGGCGGAGCTGGACAACCTGTTGCTTCATTTAAACCGAACTCTCGGCACTACCATGGTCATTGTTACCCATGAGCTGGAGAGCATTTTTACCGTGGCCTCGAGGATTATCATGCTCGATAAGAAAGCAAAGGGGATGATCGCCGAAGGAGATCCCAGGTATCTTCGGGACAACAGCCAGAACGCCTTTGTTCAACAGTTTTTTAACCGACGGGCCTGATTGAAAAAGGGATTTTTTGTATGGCATCCAAAAAAGCGAAATTTACCGTGGGGCTGTTTGTGATCTGCGGCCTGACCATCAGTGTCCTGGCCATTGTCTGGTTGGGCATGTCCCGGTATTTTGAAAAAGGGCGGTTTTATGCGACCTATTTTAACGAATCCGTTCAGGGACTGAAAAAGGATTCCCCCGTGAAATACAGGGGGGTGTCCATTGGTCGGGTGGAGAGCATTGGGGTGGCCCCGGATTCTAAGCTGATCCAGGTGGTCCTCAAAATTGAATCCGGGCAGAGCCTGGACCAGAGCATTGTGGCGCAACTCAAAAACGTTGGCATTACCGGAAGCATGCTGGTTGAACTGGATCGCAAAAAGAGGGGTGAGCCTGATCAGTCCGCGGTGCTTTCTTTTCCCTCCGAATACCCTGTTGTGGGATCAAAACCTTCTGAAATCAACCGGTTGCTCAGGGGCCTGGATGATGTGTTGAATCATTTTAAGTCCATTGATCTTCAGGGGATTTCTGATAAATTGAAATTAACCCTGGATAATGCGAACCTCATCATGGTGGATGCGGATGTCAAGGGCATTTCAACAAAATTGCAGTCATCTCTCATCAGTGCGGATCAGATTCTGAAAAGCCGGAAATGGGCAACCATTCTCGGTTCGGTGGACCATGCGGCGAAATCCCTTGATGATTTGATGGGAAAAGCCGGAAACAGCCTGGGCCAGGTGGATCGGACCCTGGTTCGACTCGATGGGTTTGTGGCCAAAAACGAGGAATCGGTTTCAGAGGTCGTTCTGGACCTTAAAAAGGCCATGGTCAACACCAACCATTTGCTTGAAAAGAGCGCCGCTCTAATTACGACCACGGATGACGCCATGAATCGACTCAAAGCGCAACTGCTCTTGAGTGCGCAGAACCTGGAGCGGGCAACGGATCACCTGAACCGTTTCCTTGAAACTTTGTCCGACAGCCCTTCGCAATTGATATTCGGGGAGCCGTCCGAACCTCGAGCCTTGGAGCTGGGGGGACATGAACAATAAAGGAGGCTTTCCATGTTGAATCAGCGAAAAATTCCGGTTTTGTTTTTATGTGGTCTTCTGTGTTTAGCGGGGTGTTCCGCCTTGAAAAAGCCGAAACCGAAGATCCATCATTTTACCCTCGAATACACTGTTCCGGAAATAAAAGGCCTGACGCCCCTTAAGGCGGTGCTGCGGGTAGATCGTTTCGGGGTGGCGCCCGAATATGATTCCAATCGAATGATTTATCGCGATCACTCCTTCAAACGGGATGAGTATGTGTACTCCAAATGGATTGGAAATCCGGGAGATATCACCACTTATTTCCTGGCGCGGGACCTTAGGGACTCGGGGCTTTTTAAAGCCGTATTTACCTATAAAAGCAATCTGGCGGCTTCTTACGCCCTGGAGGGCTCCGTGGATGAATTTTTTGAATGGGATGCGCCCGAAGGGTGGGATGCGGTGTTGGGATTGAGTATTACGCTGGTGGCGGCAAAGGAGCCGGATGTCAGCAAACGGGTTTTATTGCAGAAATCCTATCGGGTGACCCGGGCCTGCAAGGATGAGCATCCCAGGGGGCTCGCTGAGACCATGAGCCTGGCCATGGGGGAAGTTTCGGAACAAATCCTTCGGGATGTTTACGCGGTTTTGAAAGGGCGCTAATGGGGCGGAAACAAGGCGGGACAGCCTATTAGCCAAGGCCTTATGTTAATCCATTTAAAATAGGAAATTTCACTGGAGGGTTCCACCCATGTCAAACGATGTCAATAAAGTCATCTATTCAATGCTCAAGGTCAGTAAGTTTTATGATCGAAAGCCGGTATTAAAAGATATTTCCCTGTCCTATTTCCATGGCGCCAAGATTGGGGTTCTGGGCCTGAACGGTTCTGGAAAAAGCTCGTTGTTGCGAATTCTGGCCGGTGAAGATTCGGATTTCAGCGGAGAAACGATCCTCAGCGAAGGATATACCGTGGGTCACCTGAAACAGGAACCGCTGGTGGATGTGGATAAGACGGTTCGAGAGGTGGTTGAAGAAGGCGTCCACGAAACGGTTGCGGCCCTCAGGGAGTTCGAGGAGATCAACCTGGCATTCGCTGAACCCATGGACGATGACGCCATGGAAAAGCTCATTGACAAACAGGCCAATGTTCAGGAGAAACTGGATGCCCTTGACGCCTGGGATCTAGACGCACGGTTGGAAATGGCCATGGATGCGTTGCGCTGTCCGCCCGAGGACAGGTCCGTGAAGGTACTGTCGGGGGGAGAGAAAAGGCGGGTGGCCCTGTGCCGGCTGCTGCTTCAGAAACCGGACATCCTGCTGTTGGATGAACCCACCAACCACCTGGATGCGGAGAGTGTGGCCTGGCTGGAACACCATCTGAAGACCTATCCGGGAACCGTCATTGCGGTCACCCATGATCGGTATTTTCTGGATAACGTGGCCGGTTGGATACTCGAACTGGACCGCGGGCGCGGCATACCCTGGAAAGGGAACTACTCCAGCTGGCTGGAACAGAAGCAGGAACGCCTGCGTCGAGACGAAAAGACTGAAACGGCCAGACAAAAAACCTTGGAGCGCGAACTGGAATGGATTCGTATGTCTCCCAAGGGGCGGCACGCCAAGAGCCAGGCGCGCATCAGCGCCTACGACAAACTGCTTAACCAGGAGGTGGGGGAAAAGGAAAAGAGCCTTGAGCTTTTTATTCCGCCGGGGCCCCGTCTGGGGGACCAGGTCATTGAGGCCGTAAACGTCACCAAGGGGTTCGATGGCCGGTTGCTTATGGAAAACATGAACTTCAGTCTGCCTCCCGGCGGAATTGTAGGCATTATTGGCGCCAATGGCGCTGGAAAAACCACCCTGTTTCAAATGATCATCGGCAGTGAAAGTCCTGATAGCGGCGCCATTCACCTGGGGGACACGGTCAGGATGGCCTATGTGGACCAGAGTCGTACCCTTTCTGCCGACAAAACCATTTGGGAGGAAATTACGGGGGGCAACGAACAGCTCCAACTGGGTACTCAGCTGGTTAACTCCCGCGCCTATGTGGCGCGATTCAACTTCTCGGGATCGGAACAGCAGCGAAAGGTGGGGGTCCTTTCCGGAGGACAGCGAAACCGGGTGCATCTGGCCAAGATGCTCAAGGAGGAAGCCAATGTCCTGCTACTGGATGAGCCCACCAATGACTTGGACGTGAATACCTTGCGCGCCCTGGAAGAGGCCCTTCTTAATTTTGGCGGTTGTGCGGTGGTCATTAGTCATGACAGGTGGTTTCTGGACCGTATCGCCACCCATATTCTTGCTTTTGAGGGGGACAGTCGCGTTGTCTTTTTTCAGGGAAACTGGACGGAATATGAAGCGGATCGCCGAAAACGACTGGGCGCCGACGCAGCGGTTCCCCGCCGCATCAAATATCGGCAGTTGACCCGGTAGATTCATCCGGTTTTCGGTTACACAGAAGAAGTTAATATTCAGAACTGCGGCTTTGCCGCTTTAGATACCGGCGAATAAACCCGATAAAGGTTCGGAAATCCCCTAAACGCTTTTTGAAGATGCCGAAGGTGATGCTGTCTTCCACACCGTCATAACCATGAATGATTAAGTTTCGATAACGGGCCATGGCCTTGAATGTTTCAACAGAGGTTTTGGGAATAATATCGGCATTGCCCAAGATTTCAAAACAGGCCGCATAGGTTTCCGGCTCCTGAAGATCCAGCCCGCTAACCAGATGACGACCGATGTCGATCATTTGCTCAATGGACAGTTCGATGTTTCGTTCAACAAATCGCTTAACGACCGTGTTGTTGGAGAATTCATCGAATGTTGGGGGAACATCGGCGGTTTCCATCTCACGTAGAAATTGCTCAATCCGTTTGAGCTTTCGTGACAATAAGTGTGGATCAATCATATCGATATAACCCCGTGACATATCGATAAATATCAAAATCGATCATGGTTTTTTCTCGAAATCGACGATATGCAACCGAATCCTTGATTAAAAAACGGATGCCCTCTTTGATGATTTGATGCCGCAAAAACGCCGAAGCGCGATTCAGCACCACCAGATCAACCTCCTTTTGAGCAATGTTGGACAGGGTATTCATCATGTCCAGCAAAGCAAGGCCCTGCGGTGGATTACGGAAACACAACGCCAGATCCAGGTCGCTGTCGGGTCTGGCCCGGCCCCTGGCATGCGAACCAAAGATGAGGGCAAAGCAGGTGTTGTCATCCTGCAGCAGATACTGTTTCAGGTCATTCAGCGTTGAATCGATCACAAATCGTGGCTTTCTATCCATGGTGGTGAAAATGATATCAAGTAAATAGTACCCTGAAAGTGTAAACTGATCCAGTTATTTTTGGCCCGTATCCCCAATTGTTTCATAACACGGGAAAACGGCGAAACGCTAAAAGAAACCAGAGCATTTTGTCGTCAGTTTATTCACAGCATTCGTTCCAATTCCCGCATTTTTTCATCGAGCCGTTTGGCTGAAACCGGCACATGGGTTTTGAGTTCCTGTGCAAAAACAGAGACCTTGTACTCTTCTACCATCCAGAAGAATTCTTCAAAAGCACGCTTCTTTTCCGGTGAAGCGCCTGAAATAATGTTCGGTAGGCTTTTTTTGAGAGCTGCCTTGAGGGGCGCAATGAGCGCCTCTTTTTCTCGATCCTTATCAGGGTTATAGGCGCCCCGTTCGATTCTGATTTCAAGGGCTTTGAGATATCGGGGCAGATGGACCAGATGGTCCGTGGTATACCGTTCCAGAAAATCCCGGGGAACCAGTGCTCCCATCTCGGTTCGAAGGCGTTTGCAGAGGGCCGCTGTGGGAGTGGTTTTGTTCTTGATTTCAATTTGATGGATCAACTGCATGGCGTGGTGGTAGGCGGAAAGAACTTCTCCCATGACTTCCCTTAAGCGTTTGCTTTCCGGGAAAATTGCGTGATCCGCGGCGTTAGCCGTTTCCTTGAATGCCTTTTCAGATCGTACGTTCAGATTAAAAAAACGCATCATGAGTGATTCAAACATGGCGGATTCCACGCACCGCGGACCTCCGAAATCAAGGGTCTTCGAAGACAGGGAAGCCGGAATTTTAAGATCTTTTTTAAGGAGTTTGACCTCTTTCCTAAAATGGATCATAAATAATTTCATGACGCCTTTCCGGTGGGACTCAAGGGCCTCTTGCCGATTTCTGAACAAACGAATGTCGACCCCGTTTTCGGCAGGCGACAGGGCGGGAAAGGCGGAAAGATTTGGGGCCAGGGAAATTGTTTCAGGCAGGGTATTGAAATCCCACACGGTAATGCCTTGTTTTTCCCATTCAGCCTGCGCTATTTTCCAGATGCCGGATTGGTTTCCGGTTTGTTTTTCATCCACGTCCGGCAATCGACTGAGGATTGATGTATCCCTTGCGGATTGTAATTCACGGTCCCGGTGGTCCCTGATAGAAACACGCATCCGCAAATATTCGGGAATTTCAGCACCCGCCCACGCGGACCCCGGAATATCAATCCCAAAGCGTTTGTAGATGAAGGTGCCGAGAGTTGAAAGCAACGAGTCCGTGGTTTTTTCCATCTCGGACAGAATTATTTCCACGGCGCCGGATACGGGCACCAGCGGTTTTCGATAGCGTTTGGGCAAGCCTTTGATGAGAGCCGTGATTTTTTCCCGGAAAAGACCCGGAACCATCCAGTCCAGTTGATGGGGCGACACTTCGGATGCTTGACTCAACGGTACTTTAAGGGTGACCCCGTCATCCGGTTTGCCGGGTTTGAATTTATAGGAGAACTTGAAGGCGCTGCCTCCCACGTTCATTTCATCCGGGTATTGGGCCACCTCTTCCTGATCGGGCAAATCGGCGATCACATCGGCTTCGGTCATTTTGAGAAAATCATCGCCGCCCCGTTTTCTGATTTCCCTTTCAAGGGTGCGAATGTCATGGATTCCCGGGAGCCGGGTTGAATAGAACGCTTCGATCCGGTCATCGCTAATCCGCATGCCGCGCCGTCTGACTTTGTCCTCCATTCGGGTAATCTGCTCGATGAGGGCTTGATTATGGGCCAGAAAACTGAATTTTTTCTGCATTTCGCCGTTTACCAAAGCGGACATCACGAAGATTTCATGGGACATGACGGGATCGATGGGGCCATAGGATACGGGTCTTTCGGACACAATGACCAATCCGTAAAGGCTGACTTGTTCGGATGCCCGAACCTGGCCCAGTTTTTTTTCCCAATGGGGATTGGAATAGGTGGATTTGCAGAGGCTGCCGCCCAAATTTTCAAGCCATTCCGGATCGATTTTAGCCGCGGTCCTGGCGAAAAGTCTGGATGTTTTCACCATTTCCACCGCCACAATCCACTCGGGCCCCTTGTTAAACAGGGTGGAACCGGGAAACAGCATGGCCTCCCTTCCCCTGGCCGCCAGGTAAATATTTTTTTCTTTTTTAAGGGCGATGTTGGACAGATACCCGCTTAAAACGGCCTGGTGGATGGCTGCATAACGATCCTTTCCATCCTTTTGGGTTTGATTACTTTCGTTTTTGATTCCCTGGGATTTCAGGATATTCGAAATCTGTTCGTGGATGTGGCGCCATTCCCGCATACGGGGAAAGGAGAGGAAATGCGTCTTGCAGAACTTTCGCATTGTGCTTTGGGTGCGAAAGGTCTCCAGGGAACGGTGGTAATGGTTCCAGATGTTGAGCAGGGTAATAAAGTCGGAACCTGAATCCCTGAACCGGGCATGGGCCTGATCCGCCTGGACTGCTTTTTCAAGGGGTCGTTCCCTGGGATCCTGGATGCTCAGGGCCGATGCGATAACGGCTACGTCATACACGCAGTCCAGCGTATGCGCCTCGAGGATCATGCGGGAAATTTTTGGATCGATGGGCATTTTAGCCATCATGCGACCCTTGGGGGTTAGTATCGCGTTACCGTTTTTTCGAATGACAGCGCCCAGTTCCACCAACAAATCAAACCCGTCCTTGATGCTTCTGGGGTTGGGTTTGTCAAGGAATGGAAAGGCGTGAATTTTCCCCAGTTTAAGGGAAATCATGCGAAGGATGACCTCCGCAAGGTTGGACCTCAAAACTTCAGGATCGGTGAACTCCGGTCGGGATTCGTAATCTTCCTCCGAATAGAGCCTGATGCAAACCCCGTTTTCCAATCGTCCACAGCGACCTTTACGCTGATCCGCGCTACTCCTGGAAATAGGGCTCACGGGCAGGCTGGTGGAGCGGGTTCGTGGAAGATATCGGGAGATCCTGGCCAGTCCCGTATCCACCACATATTTGATGCCGGGAATGGTCAGGGATGTTTCCGCTACGTTGGTGGCGACAATAACCTTACGTCCGTTTCCAGTGCTGAAAACCCGGCCCTGTTGGGCGCCGGGCAGCCGGGCAAACAGGGGCAATATGATAAGACCTTTCTGTTCTCGTCCCTCCAGTCGTTCGCAGGTTTCGAGAATATCCTGCTCCGTGGGCATGAAGACCAGGATATCCCCGAACGCGCCGGACCGGCAAATGTCTTCCACGGCTTTTACGGCCACGTCCACATAGGTCTCATCTCCATTTTCCTGAAGCTCCGGGTCAACGGGCCGGTACTCGACTGAAACCGGGTATCGCCGTCCGGATACCTGAATCACCGGGGCATGGCTGAACCCCTTGGAGAATTTTTCCGTATCGATGGTGGCAGAGGTAATGATCAGCTTGAGGTCTTTTCGTTGCTTCAGCAGGTTCTTCAGAAGCCCTAAAAGAAAATCAATGTTCAGACTTCTTTCATGGGCCTCATCAATAATGATGGTATCGTAATCGTAAAGGCGAGGGTCCTGTTGCGTTTCCGCCAGCAACATACCGTCGGTCACCACCTTGATATAGCCCCATTTGCTGGTGCGGTCCTTGAAACGGATTTTATATCCCACGCTTTTTCCGATGGTCTCGCCCAGTTCTTCCGCAATTCGGCCCCCAATGGTGGTGGCGGCAATGCGTCTGGGTTGTGTACAGGCAATTTTTCCATGGATGCCTCGACCGGCGGCAATGCACATTTTGGGGATCTGCGTGCTTTTCCCGGAACCCGTATCCCCTGCAATAATCACCACCGAATTTTTTTGAATCGCATCCACGATTTCAGCTTTTTTTGCGGTAATCGGCAGATTTTCAGGAAAAGATACTTTGGGAATTTGTCGCAAGCGTCGATTTTTTTCCGCCATGGACGCTTTGATCCTTTTTTCAAGGGATTCAAGTTGCGCCATGGATTTATCGCTGATTTTTGGACCAAGGTTCTCCCCTAACAGGGCGTTAAGGCGTTTATAAAGGGCATGCCGGTCCCGACTCATGGTCAGGGGTATCAATGAGCGGATCCTTTTTTCTAAAGGCGGCAATGTTCTGGATGTGCTTTTTTCAGGGGGTTTCTTAGATCGCTCCCAAACAGAGCGACCATGAACAGTTTTTTTCATCAGTCGATTCGCAATACCTTAAAAAATAGCAGATGTGGGCACTTCGATGGATTTTCTTACATGCTTCGAAGGCCCGTCATAAACAATCCTGGAACGCATATCAACAATTTTCGTGGATGAAAGCATTTATTCGAAATTTATGCTTGACCGAAGCGTTTTGAAAGGCTATAAAATAAAAATCTGTTGCCGAGATAGCTCAGCCGGTAGAGCAGGGGACTGAAAATCCCCGTGTCCCCAGTTCAACTCTGGGTCTCGGCACCATAAAAAACGATATGTTTTCGGAGGGTTAGGGGAGCATCCCTAACCCTCTTTTTTTTATCCTTCACGCCCTGTGTGTGGATTTGTGTGTGAATTCTGTCGAGCTTTTTCATAAACGGCAATTGCATCACGCTCCATTTCTCCGATGCTATGCAGGTAAATCTCGGTCGTTCGCCTGTTTTCATGACCTAAAATTCTCTATATCGCACCTATTGGCACATTGTTTCCGTCCATTATTGAAGCACCGGCATGTCTCAACGGATGGAATCGAAAGTATTTAACCCCTGCCTTCTTGCACAGTTTCTTCATGATCTTCTTCCTATCTCCATACGGCCCTTCTTTGAACCTATTCTCTTTTCAACTCCAATACCTGTGCCAGAATACCCACGCCTTGGTTTTATCGGCTTTTTCATATCTGCGTGATAATACATCAACAAGTTTTCGGGTCATCGAGATTTTTCTGGGGGTGAGGTGTCCACCTTTCTTCTTGCGTGTTCGAAGAATGACATATTTCTCAGTGAAATTTACATCATCCCATACAAGCCTATTGACCTCACTTACCCTGGCCATGGTTTCCCTGATAGTCCAAAGATAATCCTGGGTATCAGGGTCAGCGACTTCAATAACTTTGTTGATGTCTTCAGTGGGGGGAACATGCTGAACCTTTTTTTCAACTGGAAGAAACTGCATCCCTTCTGTTGGATTCGACGTGATGAGTTTCTTATTAACCCCATAATTGAAAGTGGCCCTGAGATAGCGGAGATCCTTATTAGCGGTATAGACAGAGATTTTGTTCCGTTCAAAAATATGGTCCCGGACCATGTTCTCAAGTGATTTCTGATCCAGGAAAGTTTTGAACACCACTGGAAAAACAAAGCCGAAGGAAGAGAAGATATCCTTTACTCAAAGGGCAAGAATTTTGAATCCCTGCTTCTTCTAGGAAAAGAGCTTCTGTCGGTCTGCCATGACAAACTCCCGGATGACGATTTCCAGGTTCTGGGGATTGAAGATGTTTTCAGTTTCCATATCCCCGGAATTCCGGTTCCTATTATCGGCGCCATGGACCTTGTGGAGGAAGACGAATCGGGAACGATTATCATCACGGATTTCAAGACCAGCGGAAAGGCGTATTCCATTGCCGACGTGGATAAGAATATGTAGTTGACGGTTTATCAATTGGCAGCAAAGGCGAACGGGTATGCAGACAGAGAAATCCTTTTGCGATTCGATTGTCTCATAAAAACCAAGAAACCCAAATTTGAGCAGTATTACACTACCCGAAGTGAGGTGGATGAAAAACGCTTGATAAAGAAGATTATTCAGGCATGGGACGGAATATCAAAAGAGGCCTTTATCCCCAATGATGGGAGCTGGAAATGCAAAAACTGTTCATACAAAAAAACATGTGATGAGTGGTTTTTGAATTAAGGAGGTTCAATTATGAGCAGGGAAACAGTTCAGGAAGCACAGGAGTTTTTGACAATTCACAACAACAATCACATCAGAAAGTCGTGGATATTAGAAATCTTTTAAAAAATCATCCCACCTGGCGGGTTAAGGAGTTTCTGGACCAGATGTTCAAGGAGAGGGAAAAGATTTTAAAAACCCTGATTGCAAAAGATAAAACGAATCATGAAATTGATTTAACCATCGCCAGGATGTTTCGGTTGAACATGGCGATTAAGACCATTGAAAAGGAGGTGAGGTTATGAATGAGCTAAACAATGAACAGTTGGCCTCTGCCAATTTCTTAGATGGAGATATCACAGTTTAACGCCTGTATCACCAGCAGCTTAGGTGATGGTTGATTAATTGATCTTTGTTTGTAACTTTTGGAAAAAAGCCCACCGAGCGGTGGTTGCTGTCCGGTGAATACAAATGTTATACTGGATATGCTCTCATACCAGCTCTCATTGCGCCTTCGACAGTACCATCAACAAATTCACTTCCAGAAAACATACACTCATCGGGATCATATATTTCTGTACTCCATTTAAATATTGCAAATTCCCATTTGTCGATTTCTTTAAAATATTCCATACGACTTACAGGCTCTTTTTGGCCATATGCTACCCTGTCAAGATATAGAAATCTTCCTTGAAATCTTGCAATGTAACGAGCATCCATGTGTTTTAGTTCTTGTTGATTAAATTTTTCTACGACTACTGAGACTTTTTTTCGTATTTCATCAGGTATTAATTTTTTTCCCATTGTCAATTTTTGTCTTAAAGTCTTTGTTTTATAAGGGAGTATAACAAGTTAATATACGGATTTGCATATCATTACATTTGTAATGTTTATCCAGTGAAAAGCGAATCGGTTCGCAATACAGATATATTGAGTTATGTTGCGGCCTGCCATAACCCCCTGAAAAACCCTTAATTTTCGCCCTCGCCACGAGATATCGAGATTAAGCAATAAAAGCAATAGTTTATTTCATATTTTGAGCAACCCGTCTCTCCAAGAGACAACATAATATTTTTACCTTATTCGCAGCTCTCCGTAAAGGGCTATTGTTTGCATGCCCCCGCTATAGACTGTCCAACCAGGCCATCAAATCCCCCTCATTTTCATAATGGAGTAATTCATCTATCTTGGAATCGTCCGTCAGGGCCGATTGCATGTGCCTCATGAACTGCCTTTGAATGTGGCGCCGTCGATCCAGGTCCAAATGCAGATAGATCGAAGTGGACTGGATGTTGTCATGCCCCAGATGATTCTTGATATCCGTGATGGGGTCACCGTTGTGGAGCATATCAACTGCTCGCGAGTGCCGGAATGAATGAACGGGATTGATATGTTTCAGACGTTTTGGAGGGAGGGCCTTTTGGAGATATTTCCTGCAAATCCGGTAGATTCCATGGCGAGTGAATAACTCTCCCTTTTGATTGATAAAGAGCCGGTTTTCAAACATGGGCTTTGGGGATATCCGGTATTGTCGAATGTACAACTGAAGCAGGTCACAGGTTTTTGACTCAAGCTTTATGAGTCGAAACCGATTGCCCTTTCCCAGAATACTGAGGGTTTTCCGGTTGGGGTTAAAATAGTCGATATTCAACTCTGCAATTTCACTGGCCCTGGCTCCGGAATCGTAGAGCAGATGGAGCACGGTGTAATCCCTGAACCCCTCTTTTCGTTTAAAATCAACCGCCTGAAACACCCGAAGTATTTCATCCTGGTAAAGAAATCCGATAAGACTCTTCTGCTCCCGTTTCTGGGGAATATTGAGGATAGCGGTTGCGGCATCCTGTTGATCCGGATGCATAAAGCGAATCATTTTGGCAAAGGATTTGAGTGCCGCAAGACGATGATTCCGGGTTTTGGCCCCATTTTTCCTGTCACTTTGAAGATTTTCAAGGAACGAGACGAGAAGTTCCGTTTTAATATGTTCCACACGAAGCGATTTGACCTTGATGTTGTAAAACGATGCCGCAAAGGGAAGAAAAATCCTGAAAGCATCCCGATAGGCCTTTATGGTCTGGTAACTGAGCCCCCTGATGGAAGTCAGGTATTGATCAAAGAACTGATGCACCAGGGGTGAAAGTTTCATTTGTTTACTCTCTGCCAAAGACAAAAATCAACGAGATCTTTCCGATTCATGGCATCCGAAACCCGGAGATAAACACTGGTGCAAATGTAATCCGTGTGACCCAGATAGGCTGCCAATATGGGTAAAGCGTTTTGGGCGGACCCACCTGATTTCCGGATTCTGTTGAGGGTGTTCACGGCAAAAGAATGGCGCAGCAAATCCAAACGTTTGGATTTGCTGCGTTATCCAAACCTAAATAAAATCCAAACATTTTCTTAAAATACCTGATATTCAAGTATTTTTATCGGAAAAGGTTTGGATTTTATTTCATAAAGTATGACCTTTTTATCAAACAAATGAACAGGAGGTCATGCGAATGGTGCGCCTGTGAAGGCGCTTTATCAGTGCGGTGAAAGTCCGTACCGGAGTATGCCATAGCTCCGTAGCCGAAGGTAACTGCGTCGCCGCGAGGCGGGGTGGAGAGCAACCGGAGGCGAAAAGTCAGTCCGTAGGATGACGAACCCGATTCGGTGTCATGTGGTGGCGAACCTACCGTTCCATGGTGAAGCCTGAAACTCACAGACCACGCTGTAATGGCGGTTAAAGCGATGGTTTGACGGCATGGTATGTTTGGGGTCGGAATGACTGGAAGGTAAAGCGAGATAAGCAGGGAGACCTGTCTCTTGGGGTGACAGGAGGCAGGAGTCAGAGTCCTCATAGTACCGTAGCGACAGAACGGTCCTGCTAACAAGGCTTACGGCGTGAGACCAGTACCCGCCGCCTGCGTCGGATACCGGGTTGTGAAAAGCGCGGATAGCAAAACCGTGCCGAGGGAAGGAGGATAGGAAGATAGATACGGAAAGGTCATATAGATGCAGCTAAATCAAGCAGTCTCGGCAGTGTTGGAAACAACTAAACGCGAGGCAGAAACCCGATGGGATTGGGTGGAAGCATCGGTGTGGACGGAACGTATGTTGGCAGCCCTGGGTAACGGGGTGAAAGGTGGTAAATGGTACAGTTTGATGGATAAGGTGTTCGCCTTGTCGACGCTGGAAGCGGCTTGGGGACGTGTCAAAGCCAATAAAGGAGCGGCAGGGATAGACCGTATCAGCATAAAGCGCTTTAAGGAGCAGGCGGAGAAATACCTTGCCGAACTGCATGAAACCTTGAAAGCGGGAACGTACCGACCGGAAGCGGTAAAACGGGTATACATTCCGAAAAGCGACGGCAAACAACGCCCGCTGGGGATACCCACGGTCAAAGACCGGGTAGTGCAGGCAGCGGTTAAAATGGTTATGGAGCCCATATTCGAGCATGAATTTCTGCCGATGAGTTACGGCTTCAGGCCGCAAAGAGGTTGCAAGGACGCGTTGCGAGAAGTAGACGCGCTTATTAAGGAAGGCTACACCTTCATACTGGACGCCGACCTGAAAAGTTACTTTGATACGATTCCGCACGATAAGCTGATGCAACAAGTCGAAATGCGCATCAGCGACGGCAAATTGCTCAATCTGATTCAAATGTTCCTGAAACAGGACGTGATGGACGGCTTGGAAAGATGGACACCGACGGACTGGACACCGGTGGTTCGCCACAAGGGGCGGTAGTCAGCCCCTTGCTTGCGAATATTTACCTGCATCCTCTTGACAGCCTGATCGCGGAATCAGGTATGCGGATGGTGCGTTACGCGGACGACTTTGTTATCCTCAGCCGCAGTCAAACGGAAGCGGAGAATGCTTTGCAAAAGGTACGGGAGTGGGTACAGGCTAATGACCTGAGCTTACACCCGGACAAGACGCATCTTGGCGACTGTCGACAAAAGGGTCAGGGATTTGAATTCCTGGGATACCGGTTTGAGGCAGGAAAGCGCTGGATACGCAGTAAAAGCCGTAAAGCCCTTCGTGATAAAATCCGGGAAGAGACCCGGCGCAAACGTAGCGGAAGTATGGAAAGCATCATTGATGATCTGAACCCCATGCTCGAAGGCTGGTTTGGTTACTTCAAACACGCCTACCGCACTGAGTTTGCGGCGGTGGATAAGTTTGTCCGCCGACGCTTACGCGCCGTATTATTGCGTCCAAACGCAAGGGCTGGGGCAAAAGCCTTGAAGCCCACCGCCGCTGGCCGAATGCCTACTTCGCGAAAATCGGGCTTTTCACTATGCATGAGGCCCGGTTAGCAGCGTGCCGATCCCGATGAGGAAACTATCGACCGGAGAGCCGTGTGCGGGAGAACCGCATGCACGGTTCGGAGGGAGGGGAGAGCCAAGAGGCTCTTTCCTACCCCTATAATGTACAAAATCTGCGGGATAATTATCTCAAACTCATTTCCCACATGGAAACCAACGGTTATTCAAAAACTTACGTTGACAGTTTTAAAAGGGAGATTAAAAAAATTCTGGCGTCTGAGGATTCAGAGGAATGGTCATGCTATTTATGTTGCGACCGGCCCTGAGAGATGGCATGATAACAACGTTCGTTCAAGCCACCTGATTTTATGATATCACAACTTTTTTGACGTTGACAATATTTTGTGTTTTGGCATAAAAAATGAGTCAGGGAGAAGCTAGAATCTTCCAAAATTCGAGGCAATATTCTCATCAAAGAATGTAAGGCATATTTCAGGTTTTTGATGGTCCAATCCTTTGGGTTTTTTATTGGAAACGCAACACATTTGCAGATCACTTTCGGACAGTCAATTCACGACCAGCTAATCTCCTCGATCCAGAAATATCACATGGATTTTAACCCACCAATATTATCAAAGGAGTGATCATGCGCATGTTGAACAACAAGGTATCTTTAATGGGCGACCCCGGACTCAAAAAAAACCAGGGAGTCTAGAATGAAAAAGGGCAAAATTATTTCTTTAGTTCTGCTTATGTTTCTCATATGTGTTCTGATATTATCTCCCTCGGTTGCCGCCCAGGTTAGCGACCCACAGGAGGCAATCATCAAGCGGGTTCTGAGGGAGACCGGCGCTGTGTTCGGCTGGGACCAGAGAGCTTGCTTTGACATTGAGGACGTTAATGGTGAGCCTCATCGCCATTGTCCGGAGATACAGGGCCCGAAAAGACTGTACAACTATGAAGGAGGTGAATTAGTAAAAGGTGCGTGTGTCGGCTACTTCCTCCTTGTTCCATTTCGTAAAGGCGACTGGGTGGAGGCGGGGCTGGTGATAAAAATCGTAGCACACCCCACAGAAACAGCGGCAGAGGCTGTGATAGCCGAAGGCTTCTCGTTCAGTGGTACCAGCTTTGTTAAGGCAACAAAATTTCATAACAGATCCGCTATTATTGACACCGCTACTTCGGGTCGTGGCATTGTGGAATGGCAAAGTGGTCGTTTCTACTTTTCGATGCTTGGAAATGCCAAAAGGAATGCTATGACGATCGCCGAGGCTTTATATGCCAATGCGGTGAAGCACCGTCTTATAGGTGGAGAAGTCGTTGAAGGTGTTGCATTCAGCATAAAGGTCCAAGCTCCCGGTTATCTACCATGGTCTGATACATTAGCCACCAAGGACTATAAGCCCTCAAGTATTACCCTGAAAGGTGTCGTAAAGGATGAAGATGGGAATCCTGTAAGCGGGGCTACTATTAGCATCCCGGATCTAGGCAAAAGCGTGACCTCTGGTGTTGAAGGAAATTACAAACTTTATGTGCCAACCGAGGGAACCAAGCAATTTTCAAAGGCACGTAACATTATACTGCAGAAAAAAGTAACCGGAACAAATATTAAAATTGAGACAGAAAAAATACTTCCAGTCCCTGGCGAAGTTACTATCACTATTACCGCATTAGACCAAGACGGCAAACCCTTTAAAGGCATTGTTGATATTACCGTAGTGGATAAGAACAACAAACAAATTTACTTCACGGAACTGGAAAAAGCAACAGGATTTATGTTGGATGATAACGGAAAGTATTCCACCAAATTGAAGATACGGGATCCCAGAGAAAATGTGATAATGTGGAGTGCGTATTATAAAACCTTAAGAGATATCCTAACTGCCACAATAAGAGTAGGGGTTTTGTATAAAGAGCTTAATATCATAGGAAAAGCAGAAAAAACGGTTCCCTTTAACTTAGCCATTATTCATGGTGTGATGGTAGATAAGGACTTGAATCCTGTCCAATGCCATGTTTCAGATGTGTTGGGCATTCAAGATATAATGGTGCTTAATACATTGAGTATCCCACAGGTAAATGGAGATTTTTGGGTGATGGTAAAACCAAATCACCCTCAAAACAAGAGGTCAATCCAGGATTTTATGAATCTCGGGAATGATTTCGCTTTAAAGTTAAGGGCTTCTGATAAAATTCCATTAGTATATTCAATTGAGGATGCCCCCAAGCCAGGTGAAGTGTTGGAATTAGGTAAAGTCGGGAAGACACCTTTGGAGAAAATAAAGGAATGGTACAAAAAATTTGGCACAACCTCACACACATGGCCGGACGGAACAACAGACGAAAAAGCATTGAGTGGACCGATACATCCGCAGATGGATGGTGTAGATTACAATTTTGCGTGTGAAATGCTGCACTGTGATGAATGCTGCCGATTCAGCTGCGTAGCCATGCAGTACAAGACCTTGTGGTTTTTGAACAATCTTAAGAACAAAAAGGCAGATGATGAAAATGCTAAATTTCTGTCTAAGTTAAAGGGATGGGACTATTCAGCAGTCGATGGAAATTGGTTTACACCCGGTAAAAAGCCTTGGAATGACGAAAGAACCACAGAACACAATGCAGTTGCTTTGTGGGACAGGGGGAAGTGGAATGATCATGGATCTTGGACTATTCCTCCTACTGGATCTGGAGTGATTATTCTGGACCCTCATGGAAGACAAGAAGCGCATTGGTATAGTGCCGATACTAATTTTTTTCCTTGGACGATTGAGAGGAGTGTGGAGAAGTTGCATGAGGGCAGTGGGTGGAAACCACAATGGCCTAAGCCCAAGGTCAAGCCGCCCAAAACCGTAGCGGCAAAAGTTAAATGCCCGGTGGATGTGCTTATTGTCAACTCGCAGGGACATCGTTTAGGGGTATTTCCAAATGGTGATAAGGTTGCAGAATTTGAACCTATAGATTTCTACTTCTGGAAAGATGAAAAGGGTGATAAGCAGTGGTTCTTTGTCCTGCCTCAAGATACCTATGAGATTGAGCTCCTTGGTACGGGATCAGGAAACTTCCATCTACTCACTTATCCATCAGGCGAGGAAATACACGACTATGGAGACAACCCCATAGCTGCTGGTGAGCAGGCTACCTTAACTATGAACCCAGAAGGAGATGAACTCACCCTCGCGAATGGAAAAGAAGTAATGCCCACGATCATAAAACTACCACTTAAGCCCACTGATACAGGAGGCAATCTAACTACGACCAGTACCGGTGGGATGGACGCAGGCGGCGACGCGAGCAAGCTCTCCAACGCCGTAAAGCAGGGGGTGATCGCCGGAAAGGAGAAGGAGGAAGCGGAAAAACTTGATCCGGATAACAAGGAGATCGTCAAAACGCTCGAAAGCATGGGGCGCCAGAAAGATGAATGGCAGAGCCTCAGGCCAAAAACCAGCCCTCCGCCCATAACCAAAAATCCACAACCCGCCCCTCAAAGACCTTCTTCTGACGATGGCTGGGCGCCCATCGGTGGATCAGGCTCCTCTATGCAGGATAAAAGTGGAAATTCAGGAGGGGAACGAAGCATACCCAAAGGGCATTCAACGCGCTACGGGTTTTAGAATTAAAGAAATTAGTCCGGGACTGGAGATGGTAAATTTGAGGCTGGTCCGGTTTTCAGCTCTTACTTCTGCACAGGCTACAGCATATTGTATCGCAGGTTATTGGTGGTTGTGATGCTATTAAATTGGACAGCATCCAGAGTTTCTGACAAAGTCATTTCTCAAAGGGAAAATACAACTTATGACTGAATATTCGCTGATTTTGCTTCTGAAAAATGGCCGTTCCCTGCAATCATAAAGATCATATGCCATGTCTTGCTATATCCGTCAGAAATAGCGGATGCGTCCATTAAATTCAACTGTAGCAAATAATGTGATATCATCATTGAGAGGGGGGCGGACTGAGGGTTGAGAGACGCATGGAACTGGCCGTTTTTTGGTTGACATCAGACTGGTATATCTCCAACATATCTCAGACTCGACTTCAACAATTGATCTGTCACCCTTCAGCCCTGAAGCACGTATGCAAATTATCTTAAATCATAGTATGTTACAAATCTTTTAAAATTATTTTGTAGAATAAGCTGAACTTCCTAAAAGCCTCATAATATTAGCTTAATGGAGCGATATTCGTTAAAAATCCATTATGTTAAAAATCGGAGGGGATCATGAACAAGCCGAGCCAACGTCCAAATCGGCAGGAGATAAAAACGCTGAATAAAGAGAGAAATGCTGCCCATAAGGCCTTACGCGCAAAACAAATAGCCGAAGGGATGACCATTCCACAGAAGCCCTCAATCCCTAATCGGAAGAGCCAATATAATAATGTGGAAGAGGAACAAGCAGCACGTCAGGTTGTTGCAACAGAACAATCGCGGATTTTTCACTCCCAGTTACCGGGTCTTTTGAAAACGATTTCAAAGATAAAAGACTTGAGAAGCCCCAAAAAAATCAAGCACAAGCTTGATTTGCTCATAATGTATGGGATACTCACGTTTGTTTTTCAAATGGCTTCCAGGCGCGAAGCGAACAGAGAAATAACCCTGCCTCAATTTATGGAAAGCCTTAAATTGCTATTCCCAGATTTGAAAGATATCCCTCACAACGATACTCTCAAGCGGGTGCTGGCTGTAATTGAGGTGGGTTTAATAGAAGAAGCGCTTATTGAAGCGGTTAAGAGGTTAATAAAGAAGAAGAAATTTTCCAGGTATCTGAACCAAAATGCTTACCCTATCGGTATTGATGGTAGCCAAAAGTTCTGTCGGGATACACTTTGGAGTGCAGAGTGTTCCGAACGTGAGGTGAAAGATGGTGATGGCACCAAAATGCAGTATCATGTAGGCGTGTTGGAAGCAAATTTGGTTTTTCACAACGGGATGACAATTCCCTTAATGAGTGAGTTCTCGAACTATGAAGAAGGTGATACGGAAACAGCAAAACAGGACTGTGAACAAAAAGCGTTTAAGAGGTTAGCCGGAAGATTGAAGAAAGCGTTTTCTCGCCTTGCGATAATATTGTTCTTAGATGGCTTGTATCCCAATGGTCCTATGATAGAGCTATGCCGAAAAAACCGTTGGGACTTCATGATTGTATTGCAAAGCAAGAGTCTTCCAAGTATGTGGGAAGAATTTGAAGGCCTCAGAAAAATTGAAACCAACAACCTTTTTAATATGACCTGGGGCGACAGA
This sequence comes from Desulfatiglandales bacterium, assembly GCA_963662465.1. Lineage (GTDB taxonomy): Bacteria > Desulfobacterota > DSM-4660 > Desulfatiglandales > Desulfatiglandaceae > NaphS2. The sequence continues at coordinate 2,862,940 of OY759599.1, read as the reverse complement.
AAGCAGCGCTTTGAGTGGGTAAACAATATTGAATATTGCTATGGGCCAAACGGCAAAAAAAGGCAAATCCTCCATATGGTGACATGCAACGAAACTTGGGAGGAGATCGCCAAGGATTCTACTGCTGTTGTGACCAAGAAATCGCGTCATGCTTGGATTTCCGATAAACCTTTTACCAGATCAAATTTGCACGAAAGATGTAATTTAGGGGCTCGGCACCGCTGGGGAATTGAAGCGAGTTTCCTAGTTGAAAAGCACCATGGATACCAATATGAACACGTTTTCTCGTACGATTGGAATGCCATGAGAGGATACCACTACTTGATGCGATTGGGGCACTTTCTCAATGTTTTAGCTGTTTACTCTGAATGTCTTGTAGAAATAGTACGAGAGTACAGCATACGCGGGTTTATAAAATTCATTCGTAGTACACTTAGCGGTCGATGGCTAGACCCTGTGAGTACACGCCAACGTCTTGAAGCCAACTTTCAGCTTCGGCTGATCTAGACTCGAAATTTTTATCCTGAAAAAAACCTCATATTTGATGGGACGGAGGTAGTGTGCCCAATTTTAATTCCTTTTCCAAAAACAACCAATATCATGCTATTATCAAAATAGTCATGTGCCGGATTCAGCTATCAGGATGGAAAAGTTGCCTGCTACAGGCTGCAGAACAAATTTAGAGCTATTCATGCTTCAGCGCTGGTCACCCTTCAGGGCAAATTTGTTCTATTTGTAAACCTTTGATATCAAAACCTTATGAAGGACACATCAATTCAAACAAATCAATGGATTAGCGTTAGAACAAATTCACCGTGGGTCACCCTTGCACGGTTTTGACGGATGTGGGATACTGGCTCAATGCACGTACTCTTTTTCTGTGACCGGATAATCGGAAACCAGATTGACCACAATATGTTGTGGTGGTAGGATCTTACGGTTTAGGTCCAGGAACGTGAAGGCAATTCCAGATATGTAAGGGAATATCAACACTTCAGAGACACTGTTTTTTTGGGGATACTCTCAATTTATGTTGCGGGGTCCGTTATGTTGCGAGATTTGATTCCTTCCTTTTGATTCCCAGATTCCTTTTATAAGGAATCCATTTAATTCCTTTCATTCCATCTTATTTTTGAGATTCCAACCGTTTCGCCTCCGATCCCGGGCGGCCACCCAAAATCCCCCACCTGTGGCCACTTGAAAATCCCCCACCTAAAGAGGTTCAAAATGTAGATTTTTGATCTTCGGCTCAATTCACAAAATGGTGACAGGACGTTATACCATCTCCCAATGCAATTTAATTGAATTGGGAGGAAGAAAGGATGAACGTTTTGAAGCCGGACAAGAAATCTACCATCATTACCCTACTTAAAAATGGCGTTGGTCAGCGTGAAGTACATCGTAAGACCAATATTGACAGGAAAACGATCCGAAAATACGCAAAAGAAAGTGGCTTTTTACCCGAAGATTCCGACTTAAATTCAAGATCCCCCACCCTGGCCACCGGGGCTGATTGCATCATCAGTGAAAATCCCCCACCCCGGCCACCGGTAAACAGCACATTCAAGGGAGAAAAACGGGCGATTCCACTCCATGCCAGATCAGCATGTGAGCCTCACCGAGAATGGATTGAAAAGCAGGTGAAGCTCGGGAGGAATGCCGTAGCGATTTACCAAGATTTGGTCGAGCGATTTGCCTTTACCCACAAATACAACAGCGTAAGGGAATTCCCAAGAAATAAACTACCCAACTCCAGATTCAATAAGTACATCCCATTTGGGCAGTGTGTCGGAACGTTTAATTCTGTTTTCGTAAGGTTTCATTTCTTTTTTTGTAAGCCGGATTCCCTTCTTATATGCCTTTTCCACCAACGTGACAATGGGCTTTATCCCTTTCCATGTCATCGTAGATGCCCAATTGACTGCTTTTGATATTGAATCCAATATTTCTCCGTTCCAATGTCCCTCCAATATTCCCCAACATCTTTCAACCGGATTGTACTTACTATGATAGGGAGGATAATAAACCAGGCGGATTCGCAAACCTGTTTTGTCACTGAATTCGGTCATTCTGCGAATGAATTGAGTCCGACCGCTTGCTGAATTCGGACCATTGTCAAGATTGATAACCAACTCGTTTATATGAAGATAGGTAATTCTGTTTTTTTCCCACCACATCTCTAAACAGTCAACGATGAAATCACTTGTTTCAAAAGATGTGCCGAAAAAAATAGAAAGCATTCCGCTCAAAACGTCAAGAATACCGTACGGAACCAATTTCATTTCGGGATTCATATCATGGTCTTCAGCTTTCTTCGCTTCCCGATCCCGTGACTTTCCGTTTCTTGAGAACTCGCCTATATTCACTTTTGCCTTGGCATCAATAGAAATCCGATGAGAGTTGGGATTCTCATCAGAGTCACGGTTTGCCTTCCATACATTTTCAAATATTTCATCGACCTGTTTTATCTTTTTCGCAGGTTTGGATTTCAGGACTCGTTTCAGGTTGTATCCCATGCGGTTCAACATGTTGATCAGAGTGTTGTTAGAGGGAAGATCCTCACCGTCGTATCCTTTCTCATCAATCAGTGCCTTTTTGAGAGCTTTTCCTGTAATTCTTGTATATGTGATAGAGCTTTTCATGGCAGGGTCCGCCTGAGTTTGAGGTTCTGCAAGGGATATTATGTCTGCTTTAATACCGGGAATCGTGTCTTCTGTTTTCTTTTTTCCCCGTCCCTCAAAATTATCCATGCATCTGATCCCGCTTTCGGCTTCTTTAAGGCCTTTTGTTACACACTCTCTCCCCCATCCCATCTCCCGTTCGGCTTTGTATGCACTCCCGTTGAAATATTTCCTGGTAATGTCGGCCTGATATGCTCTTCTTTTGTAACCAGTCAGTCGTCTGCATGCATCTTTTATCAGATTTTTTGTTTCTCCGTTCATTCTTTTTACCCGTTACTTTTTTCAATGTATGAATTTCATGTCTTTCATACATTATGCTCATACCACCTCCTTCAATTTTTGTCCCCTCATTTTTTTAAATTGCGTTTCAATGCAAATAAAGATTCTGATGCATTTATCTTTTCAGGATAACATTATGTTTGAAATAATGCGTAGGTTATTTCTTGGGAATTCCCTAAACAAATGAAACTTTCACCCCTGGTGCATCAGTTCTTTGATCAATACCTGACTTCCATCAGGGGCTCAGTTACCAGACCATAAAGGCCTATCGGGATGCTTTCAGGATTTTTCTTCCCTTTGCGGCATCGTTTTACAACATCAAGGTCAAATCGCTTCGTGTGGAACATATTAAAACGGAACTTCTCGTCTCGTTCCTTGAAAATCTTCAAAGTGACAGGAAAAATGGGGCCAAAACCCGGAATCATCGTCTTGCGGCACTCAAATCCTTTGCCAAAATGATTCGCTTTATGCATCCGGATCAACAGGATGCCGCAACCGCTATCCTCAATATTCCCCAGAAACGGGAGCAGAAGAGTCTTATCGGATTTCTTTACCAGGATGAAATACTTCGGGTGTTTCAGGCGGTTGATTTTAAACGAAAAGAGGGGTTCAGGGATTACACCGTGCTCCATCTGCTCTACGATTCCGGAGCCAGGGCCAGTGAAATTGCAGAGTTGAATATCGACTATTTTAACCCCAACCGGAAAACCCTCAGTATTCTGGGAAAGGGCAATCGGTTTCGACTCATAAAGCTTGAGTCAAAAACCTGTGACCTGCTTCAGTTGTACATTCGACAATACCGGATATCCCCAAAGCCCATGTTTGAAAACCGGCTCTTTATCAATCAAAAGGGAGAGTTATTCACTCGCCATGGAATCTACCGGATTTGCAGGAAATATCTCCAAAAGGCCCTCCCTCCAAAACGTCTGAAACATATCAATCCCGTTCATTCATTCCGGCACTCGCGAGCAGTTGATATGCTCCACAACGGTGACCCCATCACGGATATCAAGAATCATCTGGGGCATGACAACATCCAGTCCACTTCGATCTATCTGAATTTGGACCTGGATCGACGGCGCCACATTCAAAGGCAGTTCATGAGGCACATGCAATCGGCCCTGACGGACGATTCCAAGACTTGGGCGCTAACCAAAATGGAACCAGTTTTGCTACTCCAAACGGAACCAGATATTGCGCACTGGTCTTTTCCTTTTAGAAGGGTTTTCTTGTAAATTTGTTAGAGGTTGCATGAAAGAGTATATCAGATGGTATTTTAAAAATGCTGGTGAGACACGTAGCGTTCTGGTTGAAGAATCAGTGATGAGGATACCATCAATATGGTGATGGCAGAGAAGAGGGGATTAGATTTTTCGGTTAAGGGCAATGCTTATTGAGGAACTATTTGTCTATGTCATAGTCGTCCGGTAAATTCAGGAGGCCTCCCTTCGCCAATTGATCCTCAATCAAATATCCAATTTCCCCGTTTTTTTTCAGCTGTAGAATCATCCATTTGGGGAGACGAATGGTGAGCAGTTCACGTCTCAAATGTTCCGGTTTCTTTCTTCGGCCGGCGCCTACCCGTTTTCCACCTCTCATTTCAAGCTCCAAGACAAGGTAATTTCTGATATTCGTGTAACGAGATTCAAACAGACCGGTGATATTCAGACCTCAAAACCGGCCCTTTGGCGAACATCTCATTTTCTGAGGGAAGGACCATCAATATGAATGTTGATGCAGCGATGGTTGAGACGATCCAGCAAGGCATCGACCATGTCCTTTGGTTCAAGCAGCGAATACCATTGTTCAGGTTGAAGATTGGTCGTAATAATTGTGGACCGACCGGCTTCATAGCGATCTTTCATGAGTTTAAAAAAGGCGTTCATCTGCTCTTTTTTGAGGGTCAGGTATCCCAGTTCATCGAGCAGAAGCAGGTCATATCTGCAAAGGGCATTGAGGAGTTTCGGGGTGGACCGATCTGCCAAAGACGCATAGAGCTGATCCAGCAAATCCTGAACATTATAAAAACGCCCCCGGTACCCGGCAATAATGGCTTGACGAAGGATCCCCACGGCCAATCCCGTTTTGCCGACGCCGGTTTTTCCATGGAACACGATGTTTTCTCTTCGGCTGATAAAGTCAAGGCCGGACAACGTCATGATCCGGCTCTTCTGTATTCCCGGCTGAAGATCAAACGGAAAGGAGTTGAGGGTCCATTCCCATGGAAGCTTTGCAATCTGGACCCGATAGATCATGCTGCGCTCCTGCCGGAAACGTAATTCCTCAGCCAGGAGATTGTAGATGACCTCGTGAATGGAAAAACCGTTCTTTTCAGCCGAAGCCAACTGTTCTTCGAGAGCCTTCAGCATGCCTTTAAACTTCAAATCAATGAGTAACTGTTCAATTTTCTTTTTCATAGATCAAAAAAGTCTCCCGCGATATAATCGAGAATAATGTTTTCCAGACGCGACAAATCAAAAAGTCCATATTTAAGCGCCTGTGTTATGGCTTTCAAAAAAGGTTCCCCGGGATAAGTGCGTTTCAGATGAAGCAACCGACGTAACTTGACCACACCGCGACCGTGACTTCTTTTCTTCAGTTCAGCCACATACTCATCCAGGATGGCATCCTCTCCCGTCAACAGCTGTTCTTCTTTTGAAGGGATTCGGGGATCTTTTTTTCTTCGAATGGGAACATGGTGACCGGGCAGGGTTGTTCGGGTGTTGCGTTTATCCAGTATGCGGTCATGTTCCGCCACTTTTGTGTTTTTGTCGTAAACGATGACCTTGAGCCAATGTTTCTGTACTTCCAGGGAGTTCCCAATCAGCGCTTCAGGGACTGAATAGCGGTTGGTGTCCAAGTGCACATATCCCTGAACATCGGCTACCCTGTGTTCTGCCACATAGACTGGCGGCTGGTATGCCGGTAAATCAATGAGATATGGCTTTTCAATGACATAGGCCTCATCCGGCGTCATCCCTAAAGCCCGTTTAAACTTTTTATCGCTTGTATTCCGGCACCAGTCGATTGCCTGCCGGTTCAAATCCTGCCAGCTAACAAATGTTCTACCGGGAAGAAAATTGTTTTCCACAAAATGAAAAGGCCTTTCCACACGGGCACTTCGATTGGCGTCTCCTACAGCATGGGCCTCAAACCGGGTTCCATACATATCGCCGAAGTATTTCATTTCAGGCGCAATCAATGCATCAGGCCCGGTGCCGCCGGCCACAATAACATTGGTGTTGTCAACCATGCACCGGGAACACACCCCGTCCATAAACTCGAATGCTTTTTTTAGGAAAACCTTGCACTCAAACCGGGTAAAACAGGGGTAATACTGAATAAAAATCCTTCGGCAAAAGGCCAGGGTCAGGGACGCGCACTGGGTCGACATTTTTTTCCCATTAATGACAACCAGATGGGGTGACGTATCATGCTGCATCTCCTGACCGGGTTTAAAATGGTATTGGCCCGCCCGTCTTTTTTTACGTTCCCGGATCTCGTACTTTCTCATAATCCAGGTCAGACTCTGATAAGGGATTTTGATCTGTTGGCGGCTTTCCAGTTCCTCGGCTACTCGCACGGCATTTCCTTTACATTCCTTGAAAAGCTCGCGGATCAACGGGACATGTTCTTCATACCGGGAGTTCCTTTGGGGTACCGCCTCTTCGTCATGATCATCTAAAACCTTCGTGACGGTATTGCGACCGGCCTTCAGGGTTTTGGCGATGTCGCGCAAACTCATGCCGGTTTTTTTCAATTCCACAATGGCATCTTTTTTGGATTGTCGGATCATAATTGGGTCGCTTTCTTGAGTTCCAGTGCTTGTTTTTCTATCTTTTTCACCCAGGTTTTGAGCGTTTCTTTCTTCAACTGATCGCTTTTTGGGTAATGGACATGCGAAACGGTTTTCACCAGACGTTTGAGAACCGCATATGCCATTTCAATATCCTTGAACCATTTGCCTTCCGGTCCATCATGAACTTCTTTGGCTTGTTTAGACTGGGTTCTTTGTTCGAGAACTTTTATGAAAAGGGATGGATTTTCCAGCATGTGGTCTCGAACAGACCGGTTGCTTTTTTGGTAATGTGCGTAGAAACGGGCCAGTTCCCTTGTGGATAGAGGTTCTTTTTCCAGGTGGGCCAACAGTTTTTGTGCGTCTTCACCGTTGGCGCGCGCCAACGGCGCCATGACACGGCTGGCAGCCCAGGTTGAAAGTGAGCCTGCAATCACGGTTCTCAAAATATTTTCCGGCAGGGCTTCAACCAGGTCCAGCCGCCGTTTTACAAAACTCTTGTCGCGCCCTATTCGGGTTGCAATATGGGAGAGGCTGCACCCAAAACGCCGATGTAATTCCTGAAGTAAAACAGACTGCTCAATGACTTCCCATTGCCGTTCATTGGCCTTGGTTAAAAGCGAAAACATGGCATTTTGTTCGTTTTCTTTTGAGAATTGGACACATATCCGGTCCTTTCCACAAGCACAAAGCGCTCGAACACGCAGGTAGCCATCAATCAGAATCAGTTTGTCTTTTTCTTCAATAGCCAGGGCCGGAACGATCTGCCCGTAAGTTTCGATGGAATCCCTCAATCGCTTTAAAGCCTGGTGATTCATTATCCGGCAATGAGCGTAACGCAACTCCAGCAAATGAATATCAACGGTTCGGATGGATTCCATACCCAGTCTCCCGAAAGATTTCCTCTATGGTTTCTCCAAGACTGACCCAATTTCCTTGCCGGATCTCCTTTACCTGTTTCACAATCACAGGACGTCTGGGAAGCGAAAGAACCTGAAACAGACGGCCATCAAACCCAATCAGATCCTTGTCCAACAAGCCATCGCGGGCATCGATATATTGATCCAAATGCACCTTTAAAATCCGGCAGATTCTGTCGTAACCATAATAAGAGAGCCCGTTTTTGTCAGATACCAACACCAGAAAAATGTAGAGCAGCAGCTCATGATGATTCAGGCTCTCCCAAAAGCCGTTTCTCAAAAAACGATGCTCCAGAAAGCCGAAGCTTCCATTGATGACACGCACTCTTTCGGGAAAAAGGACTCTTTTTTTGATCATTTTTTTCTCCTGTCATGGATATGGGGTTTTCTCAAAGCCTGTTACATCTGAAAAAACCCTCCCTGCATAAGCACGGCGAGGAAAATGGTCCACAACAACCCCGATCGACCCGCAAAAAAGACAGCTGGGTCGGTTCCCCGACCGCTTTTTGGGTTCAATATCACAGTCTTTTTGAGGTGTTGAACTATCATCACCAGGGTTCAGTCCATTTTTTTTGGATTTTTTTGTTTTTTCGTACAAACGACGGCGCTCTTTCCCTTTTTTCGAATTGCGGTATTTCCCCTGAGCTTTCCGGTGCAGCTGTCTTTGGCGTATCCTGCGACATCGTTCCCCACAATAGGCCTGGCCACGCCAACACGACCGACAGACGTGAAAAAAGCAACCACAACATCGGCATTGAACCACTCTTAAAAGGACATCTCCCATCATTCCGGCCTTGCAATTGGCCGGAAACACACTTATATAAAATTGGCGTGTGTGTGGCTTCCGGCTCTATCCGGTGGTCAAAAAAGAAGGCCCGAAGCGGCTACTTCGGGCCTTCACCATCCATTCTACAAAGTAAATCGCATTTCCACTTAACCAAGCCTCTGTCTTGGAAGAAGAAAACCAAATCCAAAGAAAATAGATTTTCTAAAAATTTATTGAAAAGTAAATCTACATCAACGACTCCTTTGCCGCCACTTATGGATCCCTCATCGTTCGCTATACCTGAGGGCCGTACTCACCGGCGGTGACAGCCAATGGTTCAATTTCCATTAGCAAACTTGGTTCAGTTTTGATTAGCGTTGAAGTTCCAAGATAGATGAATTACTCCATTATGAAAATGAGGGGGATTTGATGGCCTGGTTGGACAGTCTATAGCGGGGGCATGCAAACAATAGCCCTTTACGGAGAGCTGCGAATAAGGTAAAAATATTATGTTGTCTCTTGGAGAGACGGGTTGCTCAAAATATGAAATAAACTATTGCTTTTATTGCTTAATCTCGATATTTCGTGGCGAGGGCGAAAATTAAGGGTTTTTCAGGGGGTTATGGCAGGCCGCAACATAACTCAATTTATCCCAAAAAAGGGATTTCTTATCACCCACCTGAAGAAAGCGAGAGCACGGCGAAACGCTTCCCGGTTGAACGGCAAATCGAAAGAAGGTGCATTATGAAGAAGATGATTTGGATCGTGGTTGTATTGGCGCTTGGTGCTATCTTTTGTATAAGCGCCGCAGCGCAGGACGCTCCCGGCCTGATGCCGATGGGGTTGCTGCCGGCGGAGAAGGCGGACCTGGACGCGGCTCGCTCCCACTCGCTTTCCGCCAATTCCATTCTTGTCCGCCGCACGGCGGATTTGCCCTTGCCCGCCCGCTGGATCAATCACGAGTTCCTCCCCTCCGTTCGCCAGCAGCGATACGGCTCCTGTGTCTCGTGGGCAAGTTGCTACTATCTGAAGGGCTGGCACGAGGCCCGGGAACGCAACTGGGTGCATCCAAACCTGACGTCTCAGGTCCCCAGTGCCGCAATGCCCTACAACATGTTGGCAGTCGATACCAGCACGGGTATTCAATTCTCCCGCGCTTTCGATTTTCTCGTCCAACACGGCACCTGCAAGTACGAGGAATTCCCCGAGGGGCAATCACTGGACTCGATGCCGGAAGAGAACGACTGGAAGAGCGCGGCGCTCTTCCGCGCCAAGTCCTGGTCCACGTTCACGACAACACCGGATGACAATTTCGCGACGCTGAAGACGATGCTCGCGTCGGGCGAGCCGGTGGTCGGCGTTCTCAACGTGACGGAAAGCATTGATTCCTACTACGGGAGAGGCGCGATTTCCGGTCCTGGGGTAGACAATAGTGTCATCTTCGCTCAATCCGGCAACTTCCGTGGTGGACATGCGGTTTGCTTCATCGGTTACGACGACGATCGGGAGTACTTCAACGGCACGGAAACCCGCCACGGCGCGTTTCTAGCTGTGAACTCCTGGGGAACATTTTGGGGAACGGAGTGCCCCGAGCGCGGCCAGACAGGCTTTTTCTGGATGGGTTACGATTGGATGTCCGAACGGCCCGCGGTGCTCGGCCACAATCCGCTGGAATTCTACACGATGACGGATCGAATCGGCTACAAACCGGCCGTCTTCGCGATTCTGGATTTTGCGCATTCTCGGCGCGCCGAGTTGGGCATGCTTCTCCTGACCGGCGAATGGGCCTCGCCCGACTGGTCGCGCCAACCCCTCAAGATGATTGGTACGCGGCCCATCGAATGCCGCGCGGCCATTGATTTGACGGACGAGTTTCCGACAATACCGGCGGCCCTCGGTTTGCGCGTCACGGACGCCTACCTTTCCATGTACCCAGACATTGCGCTCGGGACGATCCACGAATTTCTGGTGGAGGACGTCGCGGGACGTACGATCCGCGCGCCGGGGCTTCCGCTCGTCACGCGCGACATGACGGAAAACCCCTACGGCGACATCGTCTATGCGTCGCTCCTGGAAAGCGAGCAGCACTCATTCAGTGTCTCCGCCGCGTCCGCCGCCACGTCCGCCGATATTGACGGGGACGGCGATACGGACCTGTTGTTGAACTGGCAGGTTTACCTGAACGATGGCGCGGGGAACTTCACGGCATACCAGCAGCCGCTTGCCAGATTTGTTGGAATGTACGGCAGTGAAGGCTGCGCGTTCGGCGATTTCAACAAGGACGGCCGCCCGGACCTGGCTGGAGCATGGTACGATCCAACGACCCGTTTATTGCAAATTGTCGTTTTCGCGAACGAAGGCGGGGGGGATTTCCGTGAAATCCTCACTCACATCCCGCTTTCCGATTATCCGAACGCGAGCCAGATCGATTGGGTGGACTGGAATGGGGACGGGGAACTCGATATCGCCACACCGGGTCTCGTCTTCCTTGGCAACGGCCGAGGCTATTGGAAGAATTGGGGCAATCCCCTGCCGGATCGGACCCATTATCCCGGTCCGCCCGTCGACATCAATGGAGATGGTGTTCTTGACTGGGGCTGGAATGTGCGCCTTCCCGACGACACCTTCCAGGAGCTCCCCTTCATCGACGGCGGTGATCCGATGTACGAAGCCGGCACGGCCTTCGGGGACTACGACGGCGACGGCCGCCCGGACGTGGCGATCATCGGAACTCACCGCGTTGCAGTCGGCACCGGTTTCCGCATGGACCCCGACTTGCGCATTTATCACAACGACGGCGATCGCTTCACGCTCGTTCAGTCCGGTTTTCCCGCAGGCAAGGAAAATCCCCGGTTGCGATGGGCTGACTTCAACAACGATGGACGGCTCGACCTCTTCTACACCGGTACGCACCAACAATCCACCGGCTACTCGGTCAGTAAGATTCCCACTGTACGTTTTCTCGTCCAACAGGAGGATGGCAGTTTCCAGAACACCGGAACTCCTCTGACGCAAATCGCGATGGGTCCACTCTGCATTTTCGACATGGACAACGATGGCGACCTGGATGCCTTCTATGCGGGTTCTACGATCGTCGATAGTGACCATCCCAATTTCTCCTTCACCAGTGCCGTCGTCACCAACCGCGCGGCCGATCCGGATGGGTTGAAGACGGCCAACACGCCGCCGACCACGCCCGATGGGCTGGCCGCCGACATCGGAATGGGCGCAATGACGATGCGATGGAACGCGGCGACGGATGCTGAAACCCCGGCGGCAAGTTTGCGCTATCGGCTACGCGTCGGCAGGAAAGCAGGCGGGTGCGATGTTGTTTCTCCGGGCGCTGAGCGCGACCTCGGCACCTGCCGGATTCCCGGCGGCCCCGGCTATGCGCTTTCCGGTCTTCCCACGGGATCCTACTATTGGAGTGTCCAAGCCGTCGATGATGCCGGCGACTGTTCCCCCTGGAGCGCCGAGCAACTCGCCATCATCGAGAGTTCCACCTTCTCGTTGCTGGGCGATGCAAACCACGACGGCTTGATAGACGTCGCCGACGTGCTGCGCTGCGCCGGCATGAAGAACGGCACAATCTTGCCGGAGCTCGATGTTGCGGACCTTGACTACGACGGCGTCGTGACCCAGGACGATGTGCTGGCAATTGCCGACGTGATTCTTGGTATCGACTACGGTCCGCTGCCCGACGGCGCGAAACTGGTCGGACCGGCAGGCGGTGACCTGGAGATCGACGGGTTCCGCCTATCGATCCCCGCCGGCGCCTTTGACAAATATGGCCTCGTGCGCGTCACGGCGGGTACTCTTGAGGATTTTGAAACCAGCGAACTTCCCGTTGGCTACTCTGTCACGGGCATCCCCGGAACCTACCACCAACCGCTGCAACTCTGGCTTCGCGACACGCGCACGGATTACACTACACCACCGCTGATTGTCCTTGGCACGGTAGGCTATGCGCGCTCCCTGGGGGGCACGGAGACCGGCTACGCAATCCTCGAACCGGATGCGGAACAGGAAGACTATTTTCTGTTGACAATCCCGGTGCCCGACGACATCGCCCCCGGTACGGTTCTCGCGAACGAAGTCTCCCACGACTCGGCCCGCGCGGGAGAGGCTGACGGGGAATTTGAATTCAACGCAGGCGTTCTTGGCGGATACTACACGTATGTAACGAACCACTTCAACATCGGTTTTCCCGCATCGACGCAACCGGAGTTGATCGAGAATCTCGGCCACGATCTGGAAGATGCGTACACGCGCTTTAAGCAACCGGACCTCGGATTCAGTTACGCGCGTCGCACAAAGTGGCCCGTCAGCGTTTGCGTCAAGGGTGGCATGGGCAGCACTCATGGTTATCAAACAAACGATGTGTTCGGTATGAATTACGGCATGTTGACGATTAATGTAAACATTCTGGAGCAGGGCGAAAATCGCCGCGCGACGGCCGGGCATGAGTTCTTCCACCTTGTGCAGTCGCTCTACGATCCACGCAACCGCTACAGCGCCGCCAAGTGGAAAGCACCACATTTGTGGCTTGACGAAGCGGCCTCGTCATGGGCCGAGGAACTTTTCGTCGGCACGCCGGGCGAATACATTCCCTCCCAGACGGTAGGCGACATGACGGCGCCCTTTGCCAGCCTGGCACCAGAAGCCGGCCTCACCACCAAGGAGATCGCCGCCCACGGGTACGGCAGCGCATCGGTCATCCGATTTCTGCAAAACAGCCCCAGCTACGGTGGGTTCTCCACCCTGCGGAAAATGTACGAGGGAATTTACGCCGGGAAAAAGCCCATCGATGCCTTGGGCCGGGCGTCCACAATGTCAGGCTTCCTTTGGCTGGACTCCTGCTACCAGGCGATCCTGACCGGCAAGGTCTATCCCTTTGATTACAGCGGATTGATTTCATCCCTGGTCAAGAAAACCTTCTGTTTCGATCCGACGTGCAGCAAATACGTCGTCTCTGAATCCGAAGTTGCCCCCATCGGCAGCGCGCTGTATCAAGCCTACTCGCACATTGGCTCGGGAATCGACCCCGCGGAATCGTATGTCGTCAGTTTGCGCAGCCCAAAATCCACCGCCTTTGCTCTCCTTCGTTACTCGAAATCAGATAAGCCTTCGCTGGTTTCGACGCAGGTTCAGGGCGATGACCCGGCATATTTTGAAGTGCCCTCCGCGGCGACGACACTCGACGCCGGGTGGAAATATGTCTCGCTGATCACATCCCACGACGATAGCGCCGCGCCGGATGAGAAGAAACCCTTCCGCATAGCGATGGGCCTCGCCAAGGCAGGCGCTGTGGACTTTGGCGCCTGGAATGTCACCGGAAATTATAGTGGCAGCTACGCTTACTACGTGGACTTCCCGGAGATCGCCATCGGGCCCGTAACGGTCGATGGAGGCCTAATAACCGAGAGGGACCGATGGCATGCCGGCCTTAACAATGGAAACATGCTGATCATCGACTCGGTGATTTGGGGACCGTATCCGCGTTGGCTTCGCATCGAATCGCCCGCCGCCGTCAGCGTCGCTTCTCTAGACATCGGAGACGCCACGCTCTCCATCTCCAGCGAATTGACATACGAGGCGATCCTCGGTTGGACAGATGACGAAGGCAAGGATTACGAAATGATCTATGGGCCTTCCAGCGATCCGGTCTTCGAATTCCTCGTCGACGCGTCGATGCATAATGCCGGACTCGGGATGTATGTTCACTACACGGTCACCGAAACGCCAAACGCCGGCGGCGCTTCGCAATCAGACAACTTGTGCCAACCCTTTCTGAACATGGGGTTGACTATGGAGTGAGGCGGCGGGCTGGCCGGTGGCGCGAACGGAACGATGGTGCTCCCACATCGATGCGACTCCCGCGCGAAATGAACACTGCGGAAACGGAATATGCAACGCCACGGTCAGCAAGGAAATCGCGCTGGAGGCATGAAGCTCAGAACTGTTGAACCGGGCGCTAAACGGATGCTTGCCACCTGTCGGCGGCGGAGTTGGATCAGTTCAAGGATACGCGACGGCATTGCCGGAAACGATTCATGACCAGCGAAAATGGAACATATAACCACACTACAAGGGAGGGCGCTGATGATAACAGCGCTTACGTAGACTCATGTTCAAAGAACCAGAATTCCACCCAACACACAAAAAACCTGCTGGCGAGCACACACACCATTGCTAAGGGTGGGGATAATGAAACACGCCCCATCAATATTTATGTGAATTACATCATAATATTAGGATTGGGAATAGGATGTGGAATGAGCCCGCCGGATGATAATAAAATAAGAGATTTGCTATGGACTTTTTTTACAACGCCATCAAAACAAAGTGAATCGCACAATGGCCGATTGCCAATGCGAAGTCATACCCTTGGTTTGGCTCAAGAAGGGGATTCGCTGAACCGGGGAAATGGAGGAAAAATGTCATGAAAGGCTTATCCAAGTTAACAGGACTAATGTTGATCCTTCTGGGAGCACCATTACTCGCCAGCGCTCAGCCTCGACTATCCCTCGGTTCGGCAACCGGACAGACGGGTGGTACAGCTTCAATGGCACTCAGCCTTTCAGGTGGTACGGAAAACTACGCGGGCGTCACCGCGAAAATCGTGTTGCCCGAAGGGGTGACATTGAGCGGCGTCACCCGAGGCGCATTGTTGTCCACTGGCTTTACAATCAACAGCCACGGCCCTTCCGGGACAGTGATTGCCTACTCAGACACTGGTGTTTTCAGCGCCTCAAGCGGCGTCCTCCTTACGCTGGATCTCTACATTGGATCTGAAGTGGCGCCCGGGAATTATGATGTGGGCTTTGCAGACAGGGATAAGCGTTCGCTGGTCAATTCAGAACACGTACTTTCCAACGCTGATGGATCAGTTTCAGTTGCACATGACACCTATGCAGCGCCGAACAATCTTGTCATAAACAAAACCTACACATCAACACTTTACGTAAGCGCTAATGGAAATTGTGGGGGCAAAAAGCCCTGTTATTTTACAATCCAAGCGGCAGTGAATGCAGCCAGCACCGGATCAGTGATAATGATTGCCGCTGGAACTTACGATGAAAACATCACCCTGAGTGCAGACAAATCACTGACGCTAATTGGAAGCTCGACCGGCGCTACAACTTTGCGTAAGGCACCCAAAGCACCAAAAGGGTCGCTTATATTGCAGATGCTAACTGTAAAACCATAATACCAATATGGGGAGGGACGGTTACGGATTACACGGTCCTTTTGATGGCAGGATTGGCCTGTCGCCAATTAAGTAAAATCGTCAGGTGGCTTCTGGCACGAGGTTACCACCTCCCCACCAGTTTTGTCTTGCCCTGAAGCAAATATAATGATTTGTATGTCCCATGAGGTGAACTCCACTATTTGTCTGAATCGATATCTCAAACGATTTCTCGCGGTCGAATGTTTGTGATATCATCATCGGTAGGGGAGCGAAATGGGTGCCGATCGATGCATGAAACTGACCGTTTTTTGGATGACACCAGCTGGGTATATCTCCAACATACATCAGATGGCTAAAGTGTTGATATACGTGCCACATATTGCATCCGGTCCATATTTGAAAATCGCTTTCGGCAAATGTTTGAGACCACTATATCTAGTGGTCGCGCCCTTTTCAGATTGTTAATCCAAAAGTGAAGACTTCCTATATAAACCATCTGCCTGATTTTCCATGTAAAAAGTGAACAGTTGATCTGGCAGTCTTGCATGGATTTAGCGGATCTGCTATGCTGGGCTTATGCACGAATCATTGACCTGAGTTGGAATGAACCGAAAACTGATCAACCCCCACATATTGTGCCAGGCAGGACATCAATCAGGTTCGGTATCCGCAGTCATATTTCCCAATATTGAAAACCATACCTCTTGCTTTTGACATGTTCGAGGATTTCATATAACTCAATTAATCACCATATGGAACATTTTTTTGATATTTCAATTTTCTGCAGCGTAATCACCACCCGCCCAAAATTTCGGCTGACAACAAAACGCAGCGGTGCTTGGAATTAACTAAGCTTTGCCTTGAATTGGGGGGAACACTTTGAAACTGCGGAAGGTTTTATGTCGACAATGACTAAGCTATTTTCAAATTGGGCCCGTTTCGTGATCGTTGCCATGGTCGTCACTTTTGCATCAGGAAGTACCGCTGGGGCGGGAATGGCGGCCACCGGGCCGTTGGATGGCGGCTATACGCAGGGGGACGTGGTGGCGCTGATCACCTACATCCTTCTGGCGTTGGTTTTTTCTTTTCTTTGCAGCGTGGCCGAAGCGGTTCTCTTGAGCATCACCCCTTCCTATATCGCCGGGCTTCAAGAGAAAAACCCCAAACTCGCTGCCCTGCTGAAGCAATTAAAGCAGGATAATGTGGACCAGTCACTGGCCGCCATTTTGACCCTGAATACCATCGCCCATACGGTTGGAGCAATCGGTTCAGGGTCCAAAGCCACGGTGGTGTTCGGCAGCGCCTGGTTCGGCCTGTTCTCCGCTATAATGACCCTGATGATCCTGTTTCTGTCAGAAATCATCCCCAAAACCATCGGCGCGGTCTACTGGCGAGCATTGGCCGCACTCACGGCGCGATTTGTTCGAGCTTTGATATGTGCGCTTTATCCCTTGATAAGAATCTCGGAAGCCCTGACCCGTTTTATTTCTCGTGGCAAAAACAGCCACGTATTCAGCCTTGAGGAATTTGTCGCCATGGCTGATATCGGAGAGAACGCCGGGAAAATCAACCCACGGGAATCGCGGATTATCCGGAATTTGTTTCGGTTTAGTTCCCTGACGGCCAGAGACATCATGACGCCGCGGACGGTTATTTCCGGCCTGCCTCAGGACATAACGGTCACAGAGGCTCTGCATGTCAGGCCTTCCGTGACATTTTCGCGCCTGCCGCTTTATGAAAAAGATTTGGACCATATCACCGGTTTCATCCTCAGGGACGATCTTCTGCATTCTAAGGCACTCGATAGAGGCGACGTTAAACTGGATACACTGAAGCGGGATATCAAAACGGTGCCTGATACCATGCCCCTGTCGCACCTGTTTGAATTCTTGCTCGAACAACGCCAGCAAATCGGCCTGGTGGTTGATGAGTACGGTGGAACCAAAGGGCTGGTGACGGCTGAAGATGTTGTCGAAACTTTGTTGGGTGTGGAGATCGTCGATGAGATGGATCGGGTCGAAGATATGCAGGCTCAGGCTCGGCTGCAATGGAAAAAACGGGCCAGGGCACTTGGATTGGATGTAGACGCCGATGAGAGCATTCCTTCAATTTCGGTGACCGAGTAGCCCTATCGGGGTAATCATTTCGGGGCCGATGGATATTATGTGGATACAATTGTATTTTGAAAAATTCCTGAGGTATCTAACGTACATTGGTTCTTGGCTAAACTTGTGTTTACTGCGTACCACAACCAAAGACGACGTTGTGATATGAGCCACATATTACATCCGGTCCATATTTGAAAACCGCTTCCGGGAAGTGTTTGAGACCCCCACATCTTGTGGTCACGGCCGTCGTAGGCTGTTAATCCAGAAGTGAAGATTACCTATATGAATATTCTGCCAGTTCTGGGAGCTCGGAGGTCTGGAAAAACACCTGCCTGGGACCTTTTTTTTGGTGTAAGCATAGAAAAGGATGGCAGATCTAATCTTCACCTCTTCGGTCTGAGACGCTTCGGCTCTCAACCCGGTTTTCTTTCCATTTATCCGTGAATATTGTCAATCCATCTCATGGCTTCCATATCACTGACTTTACCCAAGTATCTTTGAGTTGTCGACAGGTTGGAATGGCGGAGGATAATCTTGCTGACAATCTCCAAAGGGGTTCCAGCCCGGAAGGCAAAAGTTGCGGCATGTCTTCTTAGGTCATGCGGCCTCAATCTGATACCAACAACCTGACCAGCTTTCATCACAACAATCCTCGCAGCGGAGTAGCTTATGGGGAAAATTCTCTCATCAGGTTGAATCTTTTTCTCTCTGATGTACTCCTTGAGTCTGTCAGCTACTTTTTTGGGGATAAAAACAACCTCCATTTCTTTTCCGCTTTTGGGCTCACGGATAAAGATCTTTCTGGCTTCAACGTCAGTATGTGTGAGCTTCAGAACCTCTCCTACTCTCATGCCACCACGTCCCATAAGTTCGAGCATGAGACGGTTTCTGGTGTCTTCCGTTCTGAAGCTGATTACAGATATTAATATGCCTGGTATGAATGGGCTGAAATTACTGAAAAAGGTCCGCGATATCGATCCTTCCTGCAAAGCCATTATGGTCACTGGTTTTGGGGAAAAGGCGCACGTCCTGGAAGCGATGCGACTGGGCGCGTCGGATTTTCTGGAAAAACCGCTGAAGCTGGAAAAGCTCAGAACGGCGGTGGAAATGGTTCTGAAGGACGCTCCTTGAGGCCGCGAAATGAATCGCAGAACTACCCGGAAGATGAAAGGGTAGTTTTGCGAATTATTTTAGTAAATAGATTTCCATGGGATCCTTTTTCCCTTTGAGTCGGGTGGCGGGCAGGACTTCCAGGTCATATTTCCCCTTCAGAAGCTTTCTGGTAGCTTGGCTTATAATGATTTCCGTGCCAAATTCCTTGTTCAGGCCCTGCAGTCTGGACGCCGTGTTTACCGTATCTCCCACCAGTGCATAGGAGAGTCGATTCGGGCTCCCGATGTTGGCGGCGAGTACCTCTCCCGTGTGAATACCGATCCCATGAGCCAGCGGCAGTTGACCTTTTTTTTCAAGACCCCGGTTTACGATATGCATCCGCTCCCTCATTTCCAGTGCCGCCCGCACAGCGAGTTCAGGGTGGTCTTCTCGAAACAGAGGCGCCCCGAAAACAGCTTCAATTTCGTCTCCAATATACTGTACAACCAGACCGTAATGAGCTCGAATTGCTTCCTCCATCTCTTTAAAATAACTGTTAATGGTTTCTACCACCATTTTCGGTTCCATCATTTCCACCATTGAAGTAAAATTCCGAAGGTCAGCAAAGAGCATTGTTACCTCCTTAACTTCCCCGTCCAGTGAAATTTTGCCCGAGAGGATCTCATCGCGAATTTCCCGTGTCACATATTTTCCGAATGTATCTTTGACGAAGTCACGTTCCTTGAGGCCTTCCGTCATCTCATTAATGGCGTCTCCTGTATACCCGATCTCGTCATTGGACACAACGGCCACCTTTCCTTCAAAATCCCCATTGCGCACACGCCTCAGTACCTCGATAATCTGTTGAAGCGGGCGGGTGAAGTTGCTGCTGACCAGGAAACTGAGCCAGAGGCCCACTGCCATGAAAAGAAACACCAGACTGACAAGACTGGAATGCAAATGGCTCAATACAAGTGCCGGGTCATCATTTGCCTGGGGGAGATGGTACAGTTCCAGCAGAATCGAAATGAGAGGAATCAGATTGCACGCAAAAAGAAGAGCGATCAACCGCGTGCGAATACGAATTCGAATGGTTCCCAGCATTTTGTGGAGCCCGCCTTCCGGAAAGAAAACCGGGATGACGCGGCGTTGCATAACAAATTCAAAAACGAAGAAGGCCGCAGTGGTCGTGATCAGGCCTGTGTAGAAGCTCGCGAAAAAAGACTGTCTTATGACATCAACTCCCGCGTCCAATATCCAGAAAAGAAAAGGGAAAAAGGCTGCTGCAAAGAACCAGATGCCCAGATCAAGAGCAATGAGAAAAAATGGTTCATTCAAGAGTTTTCGTCGCGCTTCCAGGACGAGTTCATCCGGAATCGGTTTCTCTTTGTAGATTCTTCCAAGGTAATTTCGAATAGGTCTTTCATAGAGGATTGTCAAAACAACCGGGACGAAAAAGGCCAAAAACATGAAGATGGTATGGGGAACCCGAATCAGATGGGAAAGCTCTTCCGTGATTGGAGAAAAAGGGCCCGATGTTCGGAAAGTAACAATGGAAACTCCGATAAGATTGGCGATAAGATTTGAAAACAGAAGAGCATTCCTGGTCCGGGTCAATTCGAAGCGGGTCATGCGTTTTTCTCCAACCATGTTTTTTTCTCCATCAGTTCCCGCATTAAAACGGCAAGGCGGTGTTGAATTCTGCATCCTGAATTCCCAAAAAACCAGTATAAATCCGGTTCGGCAAAACAAATCTTGCTTTTCTGACAAAAGTGAAGGAATAAGGCATTAATATATCGGTAATATCCTACTGTTTCATGAAAAGATGAAAAAGACATAGAGTCAAGGGAATTCGTCATTATGGCGGGTAATAAAAAAACCAGACAAGGAGAAAGCATATGACAGAATGATTTTCCAACACGGAAGGACCGGTCAACTGCGAGGACCACTACTGTCGGGCGTTGAAAACACATACGATATGTGGGAATTGTCACTGAAATGCGCAACAGCTTGTTGCGCAAATTCCCTGGGGCATGACCTTTTTCTCACCTTGAGCGAAAAGCACGACGAAAACTTTTACGGCGGCAGCCATCATGCTGCATATTCCATTCTTGACGGCTGAAAAGCGCCATACAATATATGGTATCCGGCTTTCTACACTCCGGCCGGATGCCTTGATAGTTTACAATTAAACATGCCAATGGTATGTTCGATTATGGCAGGACTCAAGAAGCATGCAAGAATACAAGAAGATTTGCCATACATTTGCATGAATCCCAAAGCGAAAGATAAGTAAAATGCTCCCAAACTCCAGGATTCAGAATTAAAGACAGTCATGCCTAATATATTTGGGGTTTCGGAGGGTATCACTATGAGACTATATCAGTTTTTTACTATTTGCTGTATAATTGCCATCGCTGGATGCAGTGGTGAGGATCCGCAAACCAACCGTGTGGCCGTCAAAGTTATCGATGGATATGGCGAAGGGATTGAAAACGCCACTGTCGTTATCGGAAACCGGTCTGGTGACTTGATATCTTATGTAACTACCGATGAAATTGGCGAGGCACATTTTAGCTCATTACCGTAAAACGCTACTGTAACCGCCGCCTTCAGTTGTTATAATTCTTCCTATAAGACAACTTATTATTTTCTTGAAACCATCTACGATGTTAATGTTTCAGGTGTCACCCTAATGCTGGGGACCTGTGGACAGAATACTCAGCGTGAAGTTGATATTCATGTCACCTATGAGTTCGAAGGGATCAACTATAGCGAAGTTACACTCGGCCCAATAACTTACAGTGGTACAGACCTAACCATGGATGTCTATGGACTCCAGGATGATGGCAACATTTCGGTTTTTGCCACAGGTTACGATAATGAAGATAATATCAAGGGCTATGGGGTCGCGCTTGACCAATCTGTTGTCGACGGTAGTGTGATCGATATTGTCGTTGACCGTACTGATCTGGTCCAACTTACCCATTCTTTAGTCAATGTTCCGTTAGACACAGTGTCATACTCAGCCTTTGCCTCCCTGCTTCGCAAGCATAGTGCAACCAATCTGCCATATAACTTTGTGGGAAATACGGCGCCTGTACCTGCCACAATAAGCACGTATTCATTTGACAGCTTCAGCGACAGCAACGAGTTCGGGGTCTCGTTAACGCTGGACCAAGATAGTGACGGGAACTCCGACGGAAAGGTAGGTTTTGATCGCTATGTACAAGACGCATCTGATCAAGTTTACGATTTCAGTTCGGTTCCTGCCCTGCCCAGTGAATTCACTTACAATCAAGGTGCAATCAGCAGGCCGATTATTTCCTGAACAAATAATGATTCTCTGTCAACTGCTCAAAAGGTTTTCATCAATTATAGTTGCCGGGAACCAGAGAAGGCTTTCTTTTATTACTGCCTGACAGCACCAGCTACAGCCACCAGCCTTATCTTTCCAGAACTTCCTGAAACGTTAGCAGCTTTTCTTCCTTCTGGATATAGCACGTTATCTTTAAAAACCATCAAGTTTGACAAGTCGATAACATATAATGACTTTCTGGATCCGATGTACAACTATATCGGCCTGTTCTATGAAGCATCGGAATTCAGCTGCTATGCCTACTCATTTATTTCACTCCAGCCGTAATCGCAGTAATAAACGGCACCTTGGGGTCCTTGTGCATTTGAGAATGAGGACATTAACCACTTTTTTCTAAGATTGAAGCCAAAGATCCACCTGCCGACCCTCGCCATCCGCACGTTCCTGCGAGAAAACGTGAATTGAGAATACATATTGATAAGTCAGGATTTCGCCTTTGAGTCGGAATCCAAAAACTTTTAGCGGAATTTCTTACTCCTGGTCTTGAAGGGTCCGAACGGCGTAGTCGAGTTCCACGTCCTCGCCATTTGAATAGGCTACCATGTTTCCCAAAATCTTCGGGACGGCTATGTCGGGGTGTACACCACCCACTCCGTTGCGACTATCGAGCTGAACCGTTTCGTTCGAATTGAGCGACTGTCCATAGGGAAAGTGTATCTTATAGTCCCCCGGCATGGTAGCTTCCCCGCCCGTCATCCCAAACGAACCGTTGGTTCCCCAGAAACCCAAGACTTGCCCCTGGGGGAGATTTTGGATCGCCATGGCAACGCCTTCACCCGAACTTATCGTGAGGGGGTTGACTATCACAATCACCGGTCCTTCGTAGGGTGGCGTTTGGGGAGAAATATTCAGTGCTGCATTCCTGCCTATGATCTCATTTTCGTCGTCGAGGAGAACGTTTTCGAATTTACCAGTGATATCGTTGTAGAAGTTCTGGTATTCGTAGAAAGTAGGCGATTGATAGAAGAAACCAGAGAGTTCGGCCGCCAGGGAGTCGGATCCTCCCATGTTTGCGCGAAGATCGACAATGACTCCCGGCACGCCGTGATCCGTGAAGAACTCTATCGCCTCCTTGAACTTATCGTAGATGGGCGTGAGGGGATCAAGACCCTCCTGATACGCCACAACATCCAAGAGTGCTCCGAGAAAGAGATATCCGTATCCAGATGGTAGCAGACGGTGGTGAACCAGATTGTCAATGTCCGCTTTTTTCCACAGGGAGCTCTTCTTAAGAATTTCCCCTCCATCGTCTGTCGTCGTCAGCGTTACCGTCTGATCGTCTCCACCCCCATCCTTCCTGAATGTCACCGCCGACTGCGAGCCCTCTGGTCTGATCACGAGCTTCTGATATTGCTTGAGCAACCTGTGCTCATTGGTAGCCGGCGGATTGAGTGAATATGTCCATAATATCGATTGGGCCGTCAGAGCTTCCGTTATGGGGAGGCTGTCCCACAAAACTATCTCGTCGCCCACCTCTATTCCGGCTTCTGCCGCAGGGCCACCTTCGGTCACGACATATGCTACAACCCTCCCATCATCGAGTCCCATGATAGCCATACCGAAGCTGCACTCATTTTTCGTGGTGAGCAGATCGACGATCTCCCCGCCCGACATTGATACATGGCCGTCGGGCACGAAGAAGATGTATTCCCTAAGTGCCGTGGCGAATGCGATCTCGTCACCGTCGGCTTCCGCCATGACGATTTTTGGCCTCGTCACGGCCTTCATGGCTTCCCAATCTATTCCTTTCCACTCGGTAAACGCATACGCTGCCGAAAACTGAGTATGCAAAGCGTCGAAAGCTTCACCCCAGGTCATTTGAGTATAATCGCCCGCCGGCTGCAGCTGGAACGGCTTGGTTGGGGTATCGGATGAGTCACTGCAGGCAAACAAAAAGGAGAGGCAACAACACAAAAAAATGTTACGAAAAATTCGATTCACGGTAATCCTCCAGGGATTTATAGCTGTTGCATAGTCATAGAATAGACCAGAAAGCGTCCTTGACGCTGTAAACAAAGGAGCATTTTTTGGGTGAGCAAATATAGGCGATATCTTTATTTGGTGTCAAGGGAATATATGAAAAACACATTCTAAACAATTAAATATAAACTTGTCAAACTTTTAAAAATCAGACTTACTCCATTTATATTTTAAGTATTTTCATTTAATTAAATGCAGAAATGTTGATTCTGACTGTTAATCTGCAATCGCTGCTATTTCTCACAGCCTCCAGAGCGATGCCGCTTTTGGGATTCCTGAGAACCAGCCTTCGGTCATTAACATCGGCCGGTGTCAATTTCAACACCTCACCAACGCGCATGCCGCCACGGGCCATCAATTCGAGCATCAAACGATTTCTCTGTTTGTCTGTTCTGAAAATGATTTCGTCAATGACATCTTTCTCGATGATTTCCCACGAGACGGTGGGTTTCGCTTTGAACATTTTTCTCAGTAAAAAATCGTGGCCTCCAATAGTTCCATAGTGCACCTCCCGTTTTTTGAAGGTTAATGAAAAATGAATTGACCTCAACATATCCTATTGGTTAAATTTAAAGCATAGGAATTTCCATTTTTGATCCAGCATATCAAATACTTGTTGCAATAATGGCATCAAATGTGTCAAAAAAGGACACATTATGCATATACCATCAAGCCAAAAAATTGATAAGGAAACTTTCCGAACGATTTTTATCGATCATTGGGAGTCATTCAAACGTCTTCATCCAGGGTATGATACTTCGCAGTATGAGGATCCGGTTCAGAAGATGCTGGATTGCGGCAAGGAAAGCTCTGGATATAGCGAGCACCGGTGTGTTTATTGTGGTGGTGATGTTCGTTGGATAGGGTTTAGTTGCAAGAGGTGTTTTTGTTTATCCTGCGCCAAGAAATATGTTGACGATTTTGTCAGTCAAGTGAGTGGGGTGCTTCATGGGGGCATGAATTATCGTCATATTGTTTTGACAATTCCCGAGCAACTGAGAATTGTTTTCTATAAGGCTCGAAATGATGGACGCTTGTTATCGGCTTTTATGAGATGCGGGTACGAATGTTCGGAAGATGTCGTCGGAACGGTTCTTCGGCGGAAACTGAAAATAGGAACGATCGTTGTTGTTCAAACGCATGGTCGATCTGGTCATTATAATCCGCATTTGCATATGGGTGCGGCTCTTTTGAATCACGCATAAAAGCGATAAATAATGGCATGTTAGGTGATCTGCTGACCAAGTTGCTGAGGTTTTTTTCGAGAATAACATCTCAGTAAAAAGCTATGTCCGGGTTTTCGCGTCCGTGGACAGTGGATGGTGGAAAAGTGAAGAAAGTTTTTTTGTTGGCTGTCATTTTTTTCTGACGCTTCTTTCAGTTTCTTGCTATATGAGAATGGTGAGGGAGGAACACCATGAACAGAGCAAGAGACAATCACCGATTTTGTGGGCGTGAGTTTGCCCCCCAAGACGTTTCCTTGATTCAGGAAGTGGTCAAGAGCTGTCCAGGAACAGCAATTCCCGGTCAAGAATTTACTCACAGAGTTTGAAAAACATATTTCAAAAACAAACCCTGAGATCAGATCCTTTTCAGAAAAATTGTATTAAATCCACTATTACCTCCCTCGATTTCTTGCAGGTTGAGCTTCTTTGACAAGAGTAAGAGCATAAAAGCACGAGTTAGGGCAGAGATATCCATTTCCGGAATCTCCAGTTTTTTATTAATGAGAGCATTTTTGTATGCGAACTTGGGCATGACAAATTTAACCACTGTTATATAGAATAACTGGCGCTTGAAACTTTACGCCATAATAGAGGGCTTCATAGAGCATCCTCATCGATTTGAATTCAAAATCTCTAAACAAAGCTCTCATCCGTTCCCACAATTCCCTTTTTGAGCCGAGTTTATGCCATGCGGCTATAAATAGAGGGCAACAAAGCTGTTGAGTTTGATCCACCAAGAATGCCAGCATCATGAGCATCGCAAAAACAACACTCAGATTCTTCTTGCCGAGCCCGTAGTTGTGTTCAAAATGATATCCTTGGTTCTTAAGAGTATTGAAGGTTTCATTTTCGATCTTCCATCTCGCACGGCCGCCTCGCATTAGCTGGTATGCATTGTCCTTTCCTATTAAAAAATCTGTCACCCAACTAAAATGTTTTGTTTTTTTCGGTATAATTTCCCAATATTCCAGAAAGTTAACCAGCATATTCTTGTTAGAGGCATTGAGAGGTACCTGGTTAATAAATCGGAAACGATGTATTTTTTCCGGATCCTCTTTATCGACCAATTCGAATTCAGTGACGTCACCATTTATCCGCGCTTGTTCGACGTGATTAAACAAGAAATGGTGATCTCCTTTTTTAACTCCCAGAATATAATGAAAATTTTGCTTTTGTATTTCTTCAATGTGGGGTGCATTCGAACTTAACGCGTCCTCTGTTATAATGATAGGCAGATGGGGATGCTCCTCTTTTAGCTTTTGCAAGAAACGTTTCGCGGCATTACGCTCACAGTCGTTCTTGCTTTGGCCATCCTGCTTGACTATGAATTCCGGAGCAAGCGGAATGACCTCTTTGAAATCCGGATGGACAATTGCTGCCCCCAACATCTGCTGATAATAGGTTTTTTCGCCGGTTTTTTTCGATACTTTTACCAAACAACTATCAGAGGAAAGTTTCTTCGATGAGAAGAAACCCGTTCCATCCAAAGATAGAAGATAACAACCTTCGAAAAATACCATACGTTCAAGCACCTTTCCCCTTTGCAGTTCCCAGAAGATATTCCTATACGGTTTCCGAAGTTCTTCTGCGAGCACTTCATCAAGAATGGTGCGCATCGTACTGTCACATGGGATCTTTCCAATATGGTATATGTTCCCAAGATTACTATCGGTTTTTCTTCTTTCATCAAAGGCAAGCAACGATGGCTCCTTGAGCGAAAACATTGCAAACCCGGACATCAAGGCATCCGCAATAGTAATATCGGGATCCTCACGGCAGTCAGAGACTTCAGAAAAATCTTTATGCAGACGCTTGAAAATTGCATCTGCATTAAGATGCTTGCGAACTCCAATCTTGCCTCTCTCTTTTCTTCCTTTTTGGCTTCTGATTCCCATAGGCAGTAATCATCGGCCAAGTTGATCTGAAAGTCCAGCTTTTTCTGAGAATTGCCAAAAAAATTCCTGTTTTATTTTAAAAATTGGAGAAAAAAGCCTTTTCAGGCTATTCATTCAACGTAAAGCTTTACGAAAAGGAAATGCCAAAAGGTACTGTCCTAGCGCCTTTAGAATCTAAGCGGGAATTGCTGGGTTGATATCCTTTCAGAAGACAAAATGCCCAAATCAAACCCTTGAGTTTCCTCACAACATAAAGTAATTTTATCCATTATGATCAAGAAAATCATCTCAGGCGGCCAGACCGGTGCCGACCAAGCGGCTCTTGATTTCGCCATTGAACATGGTATCCCCCACGGTGTTTGGATTCCGAAGGGCCGGAAGACGGAAGGCGGCATCCTGCCGGACAAATATCACTTGGATGAAATGCCGACGGCCAGTTATCCCAAGAGGACAGAAAAAAATATCATGGATTCCGATGGTACCCTGGTCTTTTCCCGTGGGAAACTGACAGGCGGGTCGGCTTTGACACGGAAACTGGCGAAGCAACATCAGAAACCGTACTTCCATATTCATCTGGATAAGGTAGAGAAAACAGAAGCGCTTCAAACTATCACCGTATGGATTTATAAACATGAAATTGCAGTTCTAAATGTGGCTGGCCCCCGCGCCAGCAAGGACCCACGAATCCACGATCCAGTCATGGCGATTCTTGAAGGTGTTGTTAAGAGGAAATATTCTATATGAGCGGCTTACAAGAAAGAAAACCGCCAAATGATGTCCCTACGACCATCGAAGGAGCCATAGACCATCTGATTGCACAATTGCCGTTAAAAGACAAAACAAGAATTGCAAAGATGAATCGGTTTGATCTCAGTTCCATTCACAGGACCATGGCACCGCACATCAGGGATGAATTTGGATTATTGAAAGGGAACAGGGGGGCTGCTGGAATCCTGCAGAAAATTGAACGGACAAGATATGATCCATATGGATGCTGTGCCTGCGATGATCATCGACTTATTGTGGGCCAGGCTGCGGCGAACTTACTCCATGAGAGTAGTAAAATGAAATTTTAAAGGGGATTGTTCCTGGATAAATCTTTCGTCTCTTCAAGATCTTGTGCCAGTTTTAAATATAAATATGACCATCATGAAAAAATTATTTCTAATCTTCACTCTGTAACTGATTCAAAAATGATTGATGTCATCAAGAAAGGCAACTATACTGTCTTTCTTGATGGCATTGACTAAGCTTGAAAGGGATAAACCATGAAAGTACCCTGGCTATCCAAAGAAAAAATCGCTCTAAAGGCCCTTGAGCTGATCAATAATTTTCAGTTATTAGCAAAATATGAAGTCCAACCCCCTATACCGGTTGAAGACATTATTGAGCGGTATTTAGGGTTAAAGCTGATCTACCATGATCTTGACAAGATGTTTGGAACCAGGGATGTTCTTGGAGCGACTTATGTCAAATTAAAGACCATTTGTGTCAACGAAAGGCTATTTGAGTATGGGTCTGAAGGACGATTGGTTTTTACCATTGCTCATGAGATAGGGCATTGGGTATTGCATCGTCAGCATATTAATGTTCAAGGAAAAGATGGCTCCATGCAAGTCATTGTATCGAAAAAAAACAGCAAGGATACCATAGAATGGCAGGCCGATTACTTTGCTTCCTGTCTTTTGATGCCGGAAAAAGAGACCCGGGAGGCATTTGAGAAGGTCTGCGCTCCCGACCCCTTGATTATCAAGAATTCCATCAATGATGCAAATGGAGGGTCTGGTGAAGAACCCTTTCTTGAGCAATGGCCTTTTATCGCCGCCGCTATGTGTGAAGCTGGTGGATTTTCCAATGTTTCCAAACATGCCATGATCATTCGGTTGCAGGATCTGGGGTTGCTGGTTAACAAGACAAAGAAAAGGATGGATTGGGAAGCTCTTTGTGAGGATGATTAGTTTTAAAAAGATAAATTGTTTTTCATAGCATAAGACACAACCATGCATTTGTACTCGTTAAGACAATTAATGTTGAGGTTCTAGTATAAAAAATGAAAACATCAATTTGAGGAATATTAGAAAAATTTTACCATTCAATTCCAAGTTTCTCTCCTGAGACAGTTGGCAGGGAAGAGAATAAAATAGAAATTTTAAATATACCATAGTAAAAGTTAGGATTATTGAAAATGTCGTTTAAATACCTTTTTTTTGGAGTATTTGCTATAGTGGTAGTGTTTTTTTTTATTGATGTAATCAAAAATGTGCGATTATATAATAAGAAAAGAAAAGAAGAGAATGAAACGAAAAAGCTTTAGTTGTAAGGAGAAGTTCAGTGACCAAAAGAAAAGAAATTGACAATGACGCTTTACTTAAAATTATTAAAGAAAACACAAACCAATCAGAAATAATGGAAAGATTTGGTTTTAAGACCTCAACTCAACTGAAAGTTGCTTATGCAAACGCCTTGATGAAATCTGGAATAGCTCCAGAAATTAAGGGGAAACCTAAAAGTTCAAAACCAGTCAATACGAAAGTAAGTGTTAATTCAAGAGGGTCTATTGTTATCCCAAAAGCGCTTGTTGAAACCTTGGAAATCAAGGAAGGTCAGGTGTTTGAAGTCAAAAAGACAGGATCAGGTCTTCAACTCAAGAATGTTGAATAAACTGATATTCAGCCGGAATAATCCATATAGTCTGTGATGGCGAATGAATAACAGCGGAAGCAAAACAGATTAGCTGGGTTGCGGGTGTTACCCGCATTATAGGCTTATTTGTAGGCCCGCATATATTTCCCCCAATATTTTGGTAGATTAAATTTCATGAAAATCGATCTTGACATGTGTTCCACTTTAACATAAGTTTTTCTTGAGTGCCATGGGTCGACTTTAACACTGACAAAAAAACCAAGTGCGGGATAAAACCCCACAAAGGTTAAAATTAAAAGAGAAAGTTGGAATGGCACTTAATCTACAGGCTTCTCGGATGTGCGTGCATCTTTTCTTTGCAGCCTTGAAGAATAAAAAATGATAGGCTGTACATAAGAAAACAACGGCATTCCAGGAAGCCATTAAATGATTACATAGCCGTTAACCAACAACGATGTATTAGGTCGGAATGGTGGAAAAAGCGGCTATTGATTGTTTTGGATCGAAATGATGCTTGGAACCCAATACTGAACGAGAAAACGAGAGGGGACCTTATAGTGGCATATCAATTCTTGACCGGAGGTTCATAACCCTGTCTCCAGTTCCACCGCATGTTCCAGGCGAGCAAGGTCCTGGAGGTATCCGTATGTGGCGTCCACAAGGTCATTTTTTGACAGGGTCAAAGCCATTTCAGCGTTGGCGAACTCAATGGCGTTACCCACGCCTGTGCCATAGCAACCTTGGGAAAGTTCCATGTTTTTCCTTGCCTCTATTGAACGAAAATTTAGCGCCTTTAAGAAAAACTCACTTGGCGTTGATGTAGTCAACCGCCTTGCGGATTCGGTCGATAACCGTTTCCTTTCCCAGAACCTGCATCACTTCAAAGATCCCGGGGCTGGCGGTTTTTCCCGTCAATGCAATGCGCAAGGGTTGCGCGATTTTCTTTAATTTGATCTCTTTTTCTTCTAAAAACGATATAAAGGTCTTTTCAAGGGTCTCTTGATCAAATCGCGGTGTCTCGGAAAGGGTATCGGCCAGGCTGTTCAGCAATTCAGCCATGTCTTTTTTTAAAAACTTGTCATCGCCCTTTTTCTCGTATTTGATTTCTTCATCAAAACAGAATTTTGCTCCTTCCGCCATTTCAACCAACGTTTTGCTTCTGGCCTTGAGATGTGGCACGATTCCTTTTAGAAGGGCCTCCTCCGGCTGAGTAATCCCCAGTTTTTCGAGAAAGGGGATCAGCCTCTCCACCAGAAATTCATCCGAAGATTCCCGGATATACCAAGCATTGAGATCCAGGAGCTTTTCGGTGTTGAATACCCCTGCTGATTTTCCCACATGGTCCATTGAAAATTTTTCGATCATTTCTTCCATTGAAAATTTTTCCTGGTCCCCGTAAGACCAGCCCACTCGTGCAAGGGCATTGAGCAGGGCATGGGGCAGGTAGCCCATGTCCCGATAGGCCAGTACGCTCATGGCGCCGTGCCGCTTGCTGAGTCGGGCTTTGTCGGGTCCCAGAATCATGGGCAGGTGTGCGTATTGGGGCAGGGGTTCGCCCAGGGCCTTGTAAATGAGGATCTGTCGGGGGGTGTTGTTGACATGGTCGTCCCCCCGGATGATATAGGTGATGCCCAGATCAATATCATCGGCCACCACAGCCAGATGATAAGTGGGGCTGCCGTTGGATCGTTTGATGATGAGATCGTCCAATTCCTCGTTTTCAAAGCGGATGGGGCCCTTGACCAGGTCGTCAAATCCGGTTGTTCCCGTTCTCGGCGTTTTGAGGCGGACCACCGATCCGGGTGCAGGACCGAGCCCCAGATCGCGGCATGTGCCGTCATATTTAGGTTTCAACCCCTTGGCGTGGGCTTCATTTCTTTTTTGTTCCAGCACTTCCGGCGAACAATGACAGTGATAGGCCTGCCCCATATCCAGCAATCGGTCGATCACGGTGTTATAAAGATCGTATCGTCGGGATTGAAAGTAGGGTCCTTCATCCCATGAGAGCCCCAGCCATTTCATGGATTCCAGGATCGCTTCGGTGGCGGCGTCAGACGATCTTTCCTCGTCCGTATCTTCAATACGCAGGATGAACTTGCCGCCTTTTTGTCGTGTAAAGAGCCAGTTGAAAAGGGCCGTTCTTGAACCGCCGATATGAAGATAGCCTGTGGGACTGGGGGGGAATCGGGTAACAATGGTTGGTTTTTCCATTTAAAAAAATAATGCCTCCATTAAATCGTTTTTAGCCATCCGCGGCGTAGACCCAACTGTAAGGAATCGGCTTTGCATGAGGGGAACTCAGTTTCGCAAGCAGAAATTCATCTCTAAGCCTGAGCCAGTTATACGCCGGTTTTATTTTTCTGAGTTTGCCGTCCTTTGGCGGTCTGGAGTGAACCGTGTGGCTGTAGGCTGCTTCCAGGATGGCAACATATTTTGTTTCTTCGGAATGCAGGTAGTTTGATTTTAAAAAATCCACACTGATTCCCTGGCCCCCGGCAATGGGGGATAGTTGTTCTTCCGTGAGTTGCACTAGAAAAAATTTTGAAACGCCTCTTTCAGAGTATCGATACAGGGTCCTCGATTCCGAGCTGGATACAAACACCGTGCAAATGCCGTCCAGTTTTCTCAAGAGCTGTGCGGCAATCAACCCCGCGGTTCGTCTGCCGCCGACGCTGTAGTGGCAGCCATAATATTCAAACAGTTTGTTTTGGAGAATACGGGCGTCCTTATCTCCATTTTCGTAGAGATTGTTTTGAATGTACCGTAAGCCTTTGGCCAGGTTTTCGGCGGCATCGGCAATGGGCCAGTCTATTTTTACATGAAAATTCGTGAGCGAATATCGGTTTTTCGTTTTGACGGTCGGGTCCTGTTGTATGAGGAGTGCATAATCGATATCGAGAAGTTCTTCCAGAAGATCGATGCTCTTGGGAGAATCAAAATATTTGAGATTTTTATGAAATTTATTGTAAAGTGTGAAATCGGCTAGATATTCAAGGTTTTTTTTTGCCACGCTGTTTTCAGGGTAAAAACGGATATAGTTTTTCAGTTCATTGCTGATGACGTTTTCACATATGATAACCAGAAATGTATTGAAGAATTTGGATTCCTTCTCCATCTTCTTTGATTTTGGTTTTAGCTCGCTCTTTTCAACAAAACGATATTCGACGCCATTTTCCCTGAATTGGTTATAGGAACCGATAAGCGCTATTTTTATCAGACGACGTTCCAGGTCGTCTCTGAGATTTTCATAGATGGATCGTCTCAGTTTTTCAAAATAACTCAGTTGTTCCCGGTATTTCCACATGGGCAAACAGACTCCTTGACCTTCAGTCCATTTTTAGGGTATACGGCACAACCCGTCTTTGAAAGAAGACCCAAAATAATGTTAAATACTTCGTAAGGATAACAAAGAATAGGTATAAGTGTCAATAAAAAAAGAACAATTTGGAATTTTGAACGGACCCTGTAAAAACTTCAGGGGTGTTTTGTTTTAAACGAAACCGATAAAATTTCTTGACAAAACAAGGGGTTTTTATATACTCACCTCTTTTGATTCGGAAAGATCCTATTGTGCTGTTTTTTTTTAAGGTTTAGGCGTGATGATCGTTGACCTGAAAAGCATTTCAAGGAGCCCTCGCCATTTTGATTTGATGATTCAACCCGATTGGTGGCGGGAGAGCGATAACGATGAGCAGATCCAGGGCTTGGAGGGTCCTCTGAATGCAAAGATTTCAGTTTCCAGGGAAGATAACAGTTATACGGTGAATGGCCATGTAAGGGGAAGACTTCGGGTCGTTTGCGATCGGTGTCTTGAAGCATATACCCTTGCCGTGAGCCGTGATTTTCGACTGGTTCTCTTGCCTGACGCCCTCTTGGACCCGCTTCAGAGTGAAACGGAGTTGGAAAAAGAGGATCTGGCGGTTGGATTTGTTGCAGCCGAAAAAATTGACCTGAACGATATTATCCGGGAACAGATCTATCTGTCATTGCCCATGAAGCTTTTGTGTCGGAAAGACTGCGCGGGATTTTGTTCCCGATGCGGCGTCAATTTAAATATGGAAATCTGCAAATGCATCGAAAAGGTCGGACATCCTGCCTTCTTAAAATTGAAAGCCTTGAAAATTCAGGAAGAACTTTAAATTTAGGATCGCGTTAACCATTAATCTTTATGCCGCCACGGGAAAATCGATTTTTTCTTAAGTGGAAGGTGAAGCGGAGCAAACCCAAATTATGGCTGTACCCAAAAAAAAGAAATCAAAAGCAAAGCGGGATTCAAGGCGTACCCACGACACCGTTAAATTGTCTAACGTCACAAGCTGCCCACAGTGTCATGAACCTGTTTTACCCCATCATGTGTGCCCGGAATGCGGCGCCTATAAGGGCAGGAGCATCATTAAAGCTGAAGAGAGCTAACAATGAAGATTGCTGTGGACGCCATGGGTGGAGATGATGCTCCGGAAGTGGTGGTCCAGGGAGCTCTGGAGGCCGCTTCCAAATTTGGCATCCACGTTATCCTTGTGGGGCATGAGACTGTGCTGACAGGGCTCCTTGATGCTCGTGCGGCAAATGGTCATGTTTCCATTCATCACTGTGAAGACGTCGTGGGAATGGGCGAGTCTCCGCTTAAGGCCCTTCGAAAAAAAAAGGACAGTTCTATTCGTGTGGCGTTCGGCCTTGCAAAGGAAGGCCGAGCCGATGCGGTTATCAGTGCTGGGAATTCCGGTGCGACCCTGGCTGCGGGCGTTCTGGCTCTGGGTCGGATTAGAGGTGTCGAAAGGCCGGCGATTGCAAGCATTGTCCCGACGGAAAAAGGCCCGATTATTTTGATTGACGCGGGCGCCAATGTGGATTGCCGACCGGCTCAGCTGTTTCAGTTCGGCGTCATGGCCCATGCCTTCGGCTGTTCCTGCCTGGAGATGACCAATCCCGAGATTGCGCTTCTTAACATTGGTGAAGAAGGGGGCAAAGGCAATGAACTGGTGCGTTGTACGTATGATTTATTTAAAAACGCAAGCAGTTCCCTGAACTTTGTCGGTAATATCGAAGGCAGGGATTTCCTCAAAGGGGACGTCAAAATTGTTGTGTGCGACGGCTTTGTGGGAAATGTGGCCCTTAAATTAACGGAAGGGATCGTAGCGTCCATGGCCCGGATGATGAAAAGGGAACTAATGCGTTCGTTTAAAGGCCGAATTGCCTTGGCTTTGAGTCGCAAAGCATTTTTTCGCTTTGCACGGGAATTGAGTTACGAGGAGTACGGTGGTGCGCCCTTGCTGGGCATAAAAGGCGTGGGAATGGTTTGCCATGGGGGATCTTCCGCCAAAGCTATTCGGAATGCCATCCATATGGCGGCCCAGTATGCCCAAAACCGAACAGTTGAGAAAATGAGCCTGCAGCTGGAATCCTATCATCTTGAATAGGACCTTATCATAAAGAGGAAATCCATTATGAGTGATTCAAATGCCAGGACCGTCGTTGTCACGGGGGGGTCAAAGGGGATCGGGCGCAGTGTGGTCTATCGGTTTGCGGAAGAAAAAGCGAAAATTATTATTATTCATTACGATCCTTCGGATGAACCCTGTAATGAGACAATGAATCAGTTGAAGGCCGTTGGTGTGGCAGCGGAATTTTACCGGGCCGACATCTCCTCCTTTGACGTGGCGGATCAATTATTTCGTGAAATTCTTGAAAAACATGAGAAGATCGATGTGCTGGTCAATAATGCCGGCATCACCCGAGATACCTTGCTGCTGCGAATGAGCGAGGAGGTCTGGGATGATGTGTTGAGGGTCAACCTGAAGAGCGTATTCAATTGCACCAAAGCGATTATTCGCGCCATGAGTCAACAACGGCACGGCGCCATTGTGAACATATCCTCAGTGGTGGGACAGATCGGGAATTTCGGTCAGTCCAATTATGCGGCTTCGAAAGCCGGCATTATGGGATTTACCAAGAGTATTGCCAGGGAAGTGGCTGCCAGGGGGATAAATGTCAATGCCGTGGCGCCCGGTTTCATTGACACCGAAATGACCGCGGTGATATCCGATAAGGCAAAGGAAAACTTTTTCAAGCAGATTCCCATGGGAAGGATAGGTAAACCGGAAGACGTGGCGGAGGCAGTGTACTGGCTGTGTTCCGATGCCGCCGGATATATTACCGGACAGGTCATTCATGTGAACGGTGGCCTGTATATGTGAAAATGAAAAGAACAATTTTGAGGAGGTAGTAGGATATGTCGACTGTCGACGAAAAAATTACGAAAATCATATGTGAACAGTTGGATGTGCCGGAAAAGGACGTTGTACCGGAAGCTTCCTTTGTGGATGATCTGGGCGCTGATTCTTTAGATCAGGTTGAACTCATTATGGCGATGGAAGAAGAATTTGATATTTCGATCCCTGACGAAGATGCTGAAAAAATAGCAACCGTCAAAAATGCCATTGACTATGTCAAAGCGGCAATCGAATAATAAGTGACCTCTCCATCATTGAGTGGTCAACCTTTGATCAAGTGGTTGCAGGATTTATCCCTCTGGTGAACTTGATGTATTTATCTGAAAATCTAATGGCTTGCGGAGGAACGATAAAATGACCAGAAGGGTTGTGGCGACGGGATTGGGAATGGTGACGCCGCTGGGGACGGGGGTAGCGAAAAACTGGGAAGCGGCTTGTTCCGGCAAATCGGGAATCGGAACCATCACGAGATTTGATGCTTCCGGTTTTGCATCCCAAATTGCGGGGGAGGTAAAAGATTTCAGACCCCAGGATTTTATGGCCAAGCAGGAGATCCGTCGATTTGACGTCTTCATCCATTATGCCGTTGCTTCGGCAAGAATGGCCATGGAAGATGCCGAACTTAAGATTGATCAAAAAAATGCCCATCGCGTGGGCTGTGTGACGGGGAGTGGTCTGGGAGGTTTGGCGACGCTGGAACATTATCATTCCGTTCTCCTTGAAAAGGGACCCAAGCGGATCAGTCCTTTTTTTATTCCGGGTATTATCGCCAATATGGCGCCGGGACAAATCGCCATTGAATTTGGCGCCAAAGGCCCCAACATCTCCATTGAAACGGCTTGCGCCGCCAGTTCTCACGCCGTGGGCGAGGCTTTCAGATACATTCGCGAAGGGTTTGCGGACGTCATGTTTACCGGGGGGGCCGAATCCGTGGTGACCCCTCTGGCAGTGGGTGGGTTTTGTTCCATGCGGGCGCTTTCCACGTGCAATGATGCGCCTGAAAAGGCATCGAGACCCTTTGACCTGAATCGTGACGGATTTATCATTGGTGAAGGCGCGGGCATCCTCATTCTGGAAGAACTTGAACATGCCCTTGAGCGGGGGGCATCAATTTACGGCGAGGTGGTCGGCTATGGCCTTTCCGGCGATGCTTATCATGTGTCCGCACCGGATCCTGAAGGCTTAGGCGCCATCGCATGCATGAAAAACGCCCTGGATTTTGCCGGTTTCAAGCCCGAAGATATCGATTATATCAATGCCCATGGCACGTCCACCCAGTTGAACGATGCTTCGGAAAACAAGGCGATTAAAGAAGTGTTTAAGGAACACGCCTACAAGCTCAGCATCAGTTCGACAAAATCCATGACGGGTCATTTGCTGGGAGGGGCGGGTGGAACGGAGTCGGTTTTTTCGCTGCTGACCATCAAACATGGGGTGATTCCCCCCACTATAAATTATGAAACGCCGGATCCTGATTGCGATCTGGACTATGTGCCCAATGTGGCCAGAAAGGCCCAGGTGCGAAC
Organism: Desulfatiglandales bacterium; assembly: GCA_963662465.1. Taxonomy (GTDB): domain Bacteria; phylum Desulfobacterota; class DSM-4660; order Desulfatiglandales; family Desulfatiglandaceae; genus NaphS2. Next base: position 2,825,227 of record OY759599.1, on the reverse strand, counting down.
CGCCATGAGCAATTCATTCGGCTTTGGCGGCACCAATGCTTCTCTGATATTCGCGGCATACGAAACCTAAAAACAAAATGAGTGAACCCATGAACATTATTATCGGATCGGATCACGGCGGTTTTGAACTTAAGGAAGCCTGCCGGCGTTTTATGGAAACACTGAACGATTGGGATGTTACGGACGCCGGCACATTCAGTGAGGATTCCATCGATTATCCTGAAGTGGCGCATAAAGTCTCCGGGGCGGTTTCTGAAGGGAAATTCGCTCGCGGCATACTCATATGCGGCACGGGCATCGGCATGAGCGTTGTCGCAAACCGTTATCGAGGGGTCAGGGCGTGTCTGTGCCATAACCTTTTCACCGCCAGACTGAGCCGGCAGCACAATGACGCCAATATCCTGGTGATGGGGGGGCGTGTCATCGGAAAGGGCATCTCCCTTGAAATGGTGGACCTTTTTTTGCGGACGCCCTTTGAAGGCGGGCGCCATGAATTGCGATTGAACCAGATTGAAGAGAAATAGATAGAGGGTTGTTTTGAACGAACCAACACTAAAAGAAACGGATTCCGAAGTCTACGAGGCGATTGAGGCTGAACTGGTCAGGGAAAGACAAAGCCTGGTGATGATCGCGTCCGAGAATTATGCGAGTCGTGCGGTGATTGAAGCTCAGGCCAATGTCATGACCAATAAATACGCCGAAGGGTATCCCGGGGCTCGGTATTACGGGGGGTGCGATTTCGTGGACAGGGTTGAACGGTTGGCTCGAGACCGTGCCAACAGGCTGTTTAATTCAGAACACGCAAATGTTCAGCCCCATTCCGGCTCACAGGCAAACATGGCCATATACCTCTCCTTACTGCAAAGCGGCGATACGATCATGGGCATGGATCTTTCCCACGGGGGTCATCTTACCCACGGAAGCCCGGTCAGTTTTTCCGGCAAGATTTATAAGCCTGTTTTTTACGGATTGCATCCTGAAACCCAGCGGATCGATTATGATCAGGTCCGCGATCTTGCCCGAAAACATAAACCGAAAATCATTATCGCCGGCGCCAGCGCCTATCCGCGCCGCATTGACTTTTCAGCCTTCAAGGACATTGCTCGTGATGTGGGCGCCTATTTCATGGTTGATATGGCCCATATTGCGGGTCTTGTTGCCGTGGGACTTCATCCCTCCCCGGTTGGGGAAGCGGATTTCATCACCAGCACCACCCATAAGACGCTCCGAGGTCCAAGGGGCGGCTTGATCCTCTGTTCCGAGGAATATGGGGCCAAGCTGGATAAAAGCGTTTTCCCTGGAGTCCAGGGGGGGCCTCTGATGCATATCATTGCCGCGAAGGCCGTCGCCTTTGAAGAGGCCTTACGCCCTGATTTTGCGGTTTATCAGAAGCAGGTACTGGTCAATGCCCATGTGCTGGCCGAAGCGCTTACGGGGTATGGCTTAGATCTGGTCTCGGGCGGAACGGACAATCACCTGGTCCTCATTGACCTGACGGCTAAGGGGATTACCGGTCTCGATGCGGAACGATCCCTTGGAGAAGTCGGCATTGTGGCCAATAAAAATACGGTTCCCTTTGACAAAAAAGGCCCAAAAATTACCAGTGGATTGAGACTGGGGACGCCTGCGCTGACGACCCGGGGCATGAAAGAATCCGAAATTCTGAAAATTGCGGCACTGATAAACGATATTCTTAGCGCTCCCGCCAGTGAAACGGTTTTACGGCGGGTTAAAGGCGTTATTTCCGAGCTGTGTGAAGCATTTCCGATTTATCCCTATCTGCATGCCTCGGAAAACAATTAATTTATTTATAACTTTAAAAAGATAATGTAACATATTGAGATAACATGGAATATGAAAGGCCATCCTGGAACCGGTATTTTGCATCCATTACTCGGATGGTCGCCACCCGATCCACTTGTTTGAGACGTCATGTGGGCGCCATTCTGGTCAAGGAAAAACGAATTCTGGCCACGGGATACAATGGCGCCCCGTCCGGGCTGAAACACTGCATCGAAGTGGGATGCCTTCGAAAGGACGCTTCAATCCCCTCCGGCACGCGGCATGAACTCTGTCGGGGCCTTCACGCGGAGCAAAACGCCATCATCCAGGCCGCCTATCATGGAATCTCCATTGCCGGGGCCACCCTGTATTGCACCAATAAACCGTGCGTTATCTGCACCAAAATGCTTATCAATGCCGGCATCAAAAGGGTCTATTACGATGAGGGGTATGATGACGATCTGTCCGATGCCATGCTGGCCGAGGCGGGTATAGAAATTATGAGGTTTGACAAATGAAATGTCCGTACTGCACTAAAATTGACAACAAGGTGATTGACTCCAGGCTGAGCAAAGATGGACGAACCATTCGTCGACGGCGGGAATGTCTGGCATGCGGCAGACGGTTTACAACATACGAAAAGCTGGAAGATGTCCTCCCAATGGTGGTTAAAAAAGACGGCAGGCGGGAGCCCTTCAATCGCGAAAAGATTATCTCCGGCATTGGCAGGGCATGCCAGAAACGGCCCATCAGCGTGACCCGCATTGAAGAATTTGTCGATTCCATTGAACTTTATTTTCAGGAACTGGGAAAAAAGGAAATTGACAGCACGGAAGTGGGTGAAAAGGTCATCAACAAGCTCAAGGAATGGGACGAAGTGGCCTATGTGCGATTTGCATCCGTGTATCGGCAGTTTAAGGACATCAACGAATTCATGGTGGAATTGGAAGAAATTCTGGAATCCAAACAGGATCAGGAAAAAGATGAGGTTTAGGCCATGAACGGAACCCATATCAAATTCATGAAGCTGGCGATCCAGGAAGCACGCAAAGGCTTGGGGCGGACATCTCCCAATCCCGCCGTGGGCGCCGTTATCGTCAGGGAAGGAAAGGTGATTGCCAAAGGGTATCACCATCGGGCAGGGATGCCCCATGCGGAAGTTGAAGCCTTTAAGAAAGTCGGCAACCGCGCTCCGGGGGGCACGCTCTATGTGACCCTGGAGCCGTGCAACCATTTTGGGAAAACGCCTCCCTGTACTGAACTTATCCTGAAAAGCGGCGTCAAGAGAGTCGTTGTGGGGATGCGAGATCCCAATCCGCTGGTGACGGGGGGCGGATGCCGGTTTCTGGAGAAAAAAGGCCTTGAAGTAGTTAACGATGTTTTAAGGGATGAATGTGTTCAGTTGAATGAGGATTTCATTAAGTTTGTTACAACCGCCAGACCTTTTGTGACGGCCAAATCGGCCATTACCCTTGACGGTTGGACCGCCACATCCACACAGCATTCTAAGTGGATCACCAATGAGAAATCAAGGGGGTTCGTACATCGCTTGAGAGATCGTGTAGACGCCGTGATGATGGGAGTCGGGACGGTAGTCGCCGATGATCCATCCATGACCGCCCGCTTCAAGGTAAAACGCGGCAAAGATCCCATTCGGATTGTTGTGGATACAAACTTCAGGACGCCGCCTGGCGCAAAAGTCATGCAAATTCAGTCTGCCGCGCGTACCCTTATCGCCACCAGCATGGAAGGCGATCGTCTATACCAGGCGTCCGGACCTCATCCCGAAGGCGTGGAAACGTTGGTATGCCCCACCGATACCGGCGGCATCGACCTTGTCGCTCTCATGGAAAAACTGGGAGAAATGTCCGTCACCAGTGTTTTGGTGGAAGGGGGGGCGGGGATTATGGGGGCCATGCTTCGTGCCAAATTGATCGATAAATACTATGTTTTTATCGCCCCGAAGATTCTGGGCGGCGGTGACGGAATTCCCATGGCAGCTGGATTCGGTCCCGAAACAATGGAAGAAGCCCTCAAACTCCATAGCATCAAGGTCAGGCGGTTTGGGGATGATATCTTGATCAGTGGCTATCCGAATTATTGAGATTCGCTTTTATACTGGGAAGTGCTACCCTACCTCCGCCGGTTCCCGGCTCATTACCTGAAGGTCTTGCTGCTTTCGCGACTGGAAATGTTTTATTTTCCAGGTGAAACAATGTTTTTTGAGGGAGAACATCCATGAGTGGAAAAACAGTAAAGGACAGTGTTGTGGTGATTTCTCACGTGATGATGCCCCAGGATGCCAATCCCGCCGGCAATGTGCATGGGGGGGTCATCATGAAATTAATCGATCAAATTGCCACGGTGGTGGCCATGCGCCATGCTCGCTGTATTGCGGTGACTGCCTCTATTGACAGGATTGATTTTCATTATCCCATTTTCGTGGGGAATATGTTGACCTTGAAAGCCAGTGTGAATATGGTGGGGACAACTTCCCTGGAGGTGGGGGTGAGGGCCGAGAGTGAAGACTTGTTTTCGGGTGAAGTGACCCGAACCGCCTCGGCTTATTTGACCCTTGTGGCATTGGACAAAAGCCGTCGCCCCAAGCCCGTTCCGCCGTTGATGCTGGAAACGGAGGAGGAGAAGAGAAGAAATGCCGATGCCATGGAACGTCGAAAAATGAGATTGGCTGAAAAGAAAAGTGAGGCGGCCCGTCAGGAGGCGGCCGACCATCCAGTTTATCAACAGACTGATTCAAGATGAAGAATAGATGTAACCGTTCACAGGGGACAGGATAAAATTCGAAGACTTGCATATTGACGGAAATTTTATGTCAATGGAACTGGGGGGAAATTGGGGGGGGCGGGGTATGACGGTAAATTCCGGGGAAATCGGTTATCGGTTCAAGGATCTTCTGGCCGATGTGGAAACAAACCGGCGATGGGAAAAAGTGCGCCGCTATTTTTTTCTGCGGGAATCCACCTATGATATGACCCATCGCTGCAACATTCGTTGCGACGGCTGTTATTATTATGAAGGGGATAAGCAGTTCGCCCGGGAAAACCGGGACCCTGAGCAATGGCAACAGCTCATGAGGGCGGAGAAAAAACGGGGGATTACCTATGTGGTTCTGGCGGGCGCTGAACCCTCCCTTGTGCCCGATCTTTGCAAGGTATGTTATGGGGAAATTCCCCTGGGCGCCATTGCGTCCAACGGCTTACAAAAGATCCCCAATGCCATCGGTTACAAAATCCATATTTCCGTATGGGGGAGTGATGAGACCAGTGCCGAGATTCGCCACCGGGACGGCATGCTGCAACAACAGATCGCCAATTACCGGGGTGATGGACGGGCGGTTTTTGTTTACACCTTTACCCGCAACAATATCGAGGATGCCGGGCCCGTGCTGGATATCCTTTCCGGAGAGGGTTGCAAGGTCACCTTCAACATGTTTTCATCACCCGTGGGCTATGAGGGGCCCCTTCGCCATACGAAAGCGTCCCTTACGCAAGTTCGGGAAACCATGATCTCGCTTCTTTCCCAATATCCCGAAACCGTCCTGTTTTCCCCCTATAACATCGTTGCCCATACCCACCCCCTTGCTCTTCATGACCTCTACGCCTGTCCTTACCCCCGGATGAACCCGTCGAAAGCCCAGGGGCTGGGCCGGTCTTTCAGACAGTATCGGACCGATCTCACCTGGAACAGGGCGGCTGCCTGCTGTGTTCCGGATACGGACTGCTGTGATTGCCGGCATTATGCCGCCGGGAGCGCCATTGTAACGGCGAAACTATTTCGCCATGCCACAGACCCGGACACCTTCAGGGCCTGGCTGGATTATGTGGATACTTATCTTTCGGTGTGGGTGACGGGCTATGAAAAAGGTCCAAATCTCTGTTTACGCCTTGTGCCCCCACCCGGGCATGATTTTTTCATTTGAGCGGTTACCTGCTAGCTGTTTTGGGTAGGCTAAAAGCTGACAGCTTCTCGTTTAAGGAGTCTTTTTTTCATGAAAACCGTGAGTTCCCTGCTGAACCCGGAATGGTATGACCGATATAAAAAAATTTCAAAATTGAACATCAGAAGCTCCATTTATGATGTTACCAATCGATGCAATTTACGGTGCAAGGGGTGCTTTTTTTTCTCTTCCGGGGAACATGAAGCCGCCCGTGAAGAGATGGATATTCAAAAATGGGAACATTTCATCGATGGCGAAATGGCAAGGGGTGTTAATCTTGCCATTCTCATCGGCGGGGAACCCACCCTTTGCCTGGATCGGGTGGAGGCTTTTTACAGCCGGCTGCCCACTTTTTGTGCCACAAACGGCTTGATCAAGGTGCCCCGGGATCGGTTTCCCCATATGATGGTGGGGATTTCATTGTGGGGCGATGAAGAGGATGAAAAGACGCTTCGGGGAAAGGATGTCTTTTCCATCTCCAGCAAGCATTACCAGGGTGATCCTCACGCCTATTATCTGTATACCCTGACGCCCAAACAGGTGGGGAAAATGGAACGGCTGATCAAAAAAATCAGGGATGCAGGTTTGAAAGTCCATATGCAGCTCCTTTCAAACGATGAGGGGGTGGATCAATTTTTCTGGGGCCAAGAGCAACTAAAGGATATTCGGGACGAAATGGACCAAATGCTGGATGATTACCCCGATACGGTCATTTCCTCGAAGTACTACCATCGGATCATCACCACCGGCAAAATGCTGGACCGTTCTTTCGGGTGGAATGAGTGTCCCTCCGTCACGGAACCCCTGGACCGAAGAAGCCCCGGTCCCAGAAGCCTGATCGGCTTCATCCGGTGGGCGTCCGATCTTAAAACCATGCATCGATGCTGCACCTCTGAAACACGCGACTGTTCAACTTGCAAGGACGGCGCCGCCCATATGAGCTGGGTGATGGTTAACAAGCGGGCGCATATCCGGTCGGAACAGGACCTCAAGAATTGGATTGAGGTCTATGAGATGTTTGCCAAGCTCTATCAGTTCATCCCATGGTAAAGAAAGCCGTTATTCTGGGTTATGATTTGGTGTCTCCTCTGGGGACGGATATGGAGACGCAGTGGGAACGGGCACTCAGGGGCAAGAGCGGTATCAAGTCTCTTACGCGGTTTCCCTTGACCGATGATTTTCCGGTCCGTATCGCGGGACAGGTGGATGAGTGGGATGCGTCGCCCTATCCGTTTCTGTCTCCCAGGAACCTGGCCCAATGGATATCCCCCATTTTTAAACATGCCATGCTGGTGGCGCACCGGGCCATTCTGAAAAGCGCGGTGGATATAACCCCTGATCTGGCGCCCAGAACAGCCGTTACCTTTAGTTCTGCGGTGGGGGGGCTGGACGCGGTGTTGACAGCCGACAGGCGGATGATTCGGGAAGGGCGAATGCCTCACCCCTTTACCAATCCCAATGCCTGCATCAATATGGTGGGTGGGAAAATATCCATCCTGGCCCACGCCACGGGGCCCATTACCTCCACTATCACGGCCTGCGCAACGGGGGCGACCTCCATGATCGTCGGGAAAATGCTGCTGGACCAGGGCCGGGCGGATCTGGTCATTTGCGGGGCCGTGGATTTTCCATTGGTGGAACCGATTGTGGCGGGTTTTGCCACCATGAACGGCGCCTACAGTCCCATGGAAGGTCAATTGTCGGAACCCCCTTCCAGGGCCAGCCGTCCCTTTTCCCTTGACAGAAGGGGTTTTGTGATCTCCGAGGGCGCTGCCTGTGTGATGCTGGCTTCCAAGGATTTTGCGGATGCTCACGGTCTGTCCTATGGCATTGAACTGGCCGGCTGGAGCATGACGTCCGATGCCTGTCATTTCGTGGCCCCCAATTTTGAAACCGTGCGGCGCGCCATTTCGGAATCGATTCAAGATGCGGGGATACAGCCCGGCGATATCGACTGTATCAATGCCCATGCCACTTCCACCCGAGTGGGAGACAGGGTCGAATTTGACGCCTTGAAAGCGGTGTTCGGCCATGGAATGCCGCCGGTCTGCGCCGTCAAATCCCTTACAGGGCACTGCATGGGGGCTTCCAGCGCCATTGAATCCGTATTGGCCATGGAAAGCATGCAAAGAGAGACCCTGCTGCCCACCCTCAATTATACGCCGGATCCCGAAATGGTCATGGACTGCGTGGCGGAGGGGGCGAGGCCGTTAGATCAGGAATTTGTTTTGAAAAACGCTTTTGGCTTTGGAGGGTGCAACGCATGTATTGTGTTTCGAAAAATCCGATGACGGTTGAACCCGGGGCAAACCCATGAAAGCGCCCGGCAACAGGCGGGTTTTCGTGGTGGGCTATGGGGCGGCCACGCCCTTGGGAAAGACGTTTCCGGAAACATGGAAACGGGCTGTAAAAGGGGAGGCGGGTTTCAGAAAGGTGACCCGGTGTCGGGTTAACGCCCTCAGCCATGTGGTGGGGGAAATCCCCGACTGGAATTCTTCGGATCTTGATTTTGTGACTGCCAGGGAGGCGTATAACTGGAATGCGGACTTTGTTCTGTTGACGGTGGCTGTTTGTCGGGAAGCCCTTTTGCATGCCGGTCTTGAAATGGATCAGGATACGGGGCCCCGAACCGCCTGTCTGGTGGGGTCGGCCCTCAACGGCGCTGATGCCTTCAGGGTGGCCATGGAAAACTATGTTAACAAAGGCCCTTTGAAAATAAGCCCCTATCTGTTGCCCAACCTGTGCGCCAATCTGCCGGCCGGAAAAGCCGGAATGGCCCTTAAATTTTCAGGGCCGATTTTTTCGCCGCAAGGGGCCTGTGCTTCGGGAAATTATGCCGTGGGACTGGGCGCCAGGATGATTCGAGACGGGGATTGTGATTTTGTTTTGGCGGGAGGCGTGGATACCTGTATTATTCCGGAGATTATTCACGGGTTTGAAAACATGAACGCCACCATCAAAATCCTGCCGGGAGACCGGGCCCATGATGATCCAGCACTGGCATCGCGTCCTTTCAGCATTGACCGAAAAGGCTTTGTCCTTTCCGAAGGGGCGGGGGTCCTGGTTCTGGCGGCGGAGGAGATGCTCTCCGTTTACGGGCTTAAGCCCAGAGGGGAAGTTCTGGGGGTGGGGTGGTCCTCCGATGCTTTTCATTTCACCCGGCCCAACCCGGATGCCGTGATCCGGGCCATGCGTGGAGCCATCGACGATGCGGGGCTCGCACCGGAAGATATCCAATACGTCAACGCCCACGGCACATCAACCCCGAGAGGAGATATCATGGAAGTCGATTGTTTGAGACGGGTGTTTAAGGGTCACCTCAAAAAAATACCCATTTCATCAAACAAAAGCCAGATCGGGCATACCCTGGGAGCAGCCGCCGCTATTGAGGCCGCTCTCAGCATCGAAGCCATGCAACAGGGCGTGATTCTGCCCACCATCAATCATATTCCCGACCCGGCCCTCGATGGCGTTGACGTGGTTCCCAACAGGACCCGGAAAATGGACCATGACATTTTTCTCTCCAACGCATTCGGGTTCGGAGGAACCAACTGCTGCGTGGTTTTTGGAGGGACAAGATGAGGCCTAAACCCTTTATTCCCAAACCGCTTCAGGATAACCGCCCCTATGTTCAGGACAAGACGGATAACCGTATCTGGCATCGGTGCGGCAGTCGCGTCCTCTACGCGGATACGGATCGATCCGGGCTGGTGTACCATTCCAACTATTTTCGGTTTTTTGAGTTGGGAAGGGCGTCCATGATGCGGGATACGGCGTACCCCTACCGGGAGATTGAAGCGGGGGGGCATATTTATCCCATCATTGAGCTGGGCGTTACCTACCACGCGCCCCTGCGCTACGATGACCCCATGTGGATTCATACGATTCCCGGAAAACTCGAACGGGTCCGCCTGCAATTCGATTATGTGATTACCCACGGGGAAACCGGAGACATCATCTGCAAGGGGTTTACCCGCCACTGCGCCCTTAACGCTTCGGGTTCTCCCGTGGCCATCGATGAAAAGACCCGGCATTTATGGAAAGTTTTTCCCGGATAACCCACAGGGTGCGGCTGCCCCTGAACATAAACGTCGCGCCCTACCTGATGGACCATCGATTCCAGGGCAAAGTCGTTCTGCCGGCGGTGGAAGCCATGCAAATTCTGGCGGCATCCACCCTGAAATATCTGCCGGGAAATGCTGTTCACTGCATCAAGAATGCAAAATTTGACAAGTTCCTGATCATTGAAGAGACCGGGCGTCCAATCAATGCCTTCAATGATCTTGAGGTTTTTGATGACGGCATGGTGGTTTCAAGGCTCATCACCCGGGTCAGATTCGGAAGGGCCATGATCACCCGAACCCTGGAACATGCAACCCTTTGTTTCCATGATACTTTCAATGATCCCGATTCGGCCCCTTTGGAAATTCCGGTGGCGCCCGAATACCATATTTCCGTTGAAACCATCTACAAAGATCTGGTGCCCTTCGGTTCCAGTTACCACAACCTGAAAGACGGGGTCGCCATTTCCGGGAACGGCGCCACGGCAAAGGTTTACGCGGCGCCGTTGGGCGATCTTCCAGGACCTCTGGGCTCGCCCTTTCCCCTGGATGCGGCGTTTCAAGCGGCTTGTGTCTGGGGACAGCGTTACACTGGGTTGGTGGGTTTTCCCGTGGGTTTCGGCTTGCGCCGGCTGTTTTCGCCGACCCGATCGGGAAACACCTATACCGCCGGGATTTTTCCCAAAGAGGTCCATCCGAACCGGTTTTTGGTGGATATATGGATCACAGGCATGGATGGGGCTCTTCAGGAGACTGCACTGGATGTGGTGATGAAAGATGTGAGCGGGGGCAGGATGAAACCCCCTTCCTGGATTGTATCAGATGCCGTCGGGGCGGATGGGCAAAATCCGGCAATTTATCCAGAGCAATTAAGTAGCGCTGATGGAGAAGTGGGATGAAATATTTTTATTTTCTGGTGAGATCCCGGGAAATTGGTCTTTGAAAGTGAAATCTGTGACTTCAAGGTTGACATATGTAACCTTGCGTTGGACACTTCTAAATTTTTCGGTTTACAAACGTTTGAAAATCGGCCTAAATTGGGTGAAGAGAAATGCAGGATTGATGCACGTTATGTTGTCAGTTTACCTTTACCGTATTCCCGAATATCCGATCAGAGGCATACGCTTCATAATTTTAAAAAAGCCCTGAGAATTTGATGTAGTGCTGCATCCGGATCAGCTTGGAATCTCGCTGATTCCTAACGTTTTGCAAGGCCTGAGTTTTCACATCAAGCCCTGCGGCAATCACTCCCACCCTTCGTTTGCTTCACCCAGAACCAATACCAAAAATCTGGTGGTTTGTTTTCTCTTGAACCACAACTATTTCTCTATGTCTCATCCCTGAAAATAGCAAACTCTTATCAACTGATCACCTCACTTGGCCCGGATGGCGCCGGAGCGAATGATGGTCTTGTTCTTTGCTCTGAAAGTTCCCTGGACCTGGGTAACGCCTGTGTTGGTGTTAAAGCCGGCATCGTACCCCCATTGGAAGGTGAGGGTTTTTCCCGCATCCACCGTATAACCCGCGAAGGTCTCCGCCGCCACTTTGATAAGGGCATAATTGGGGGCGTTAGTCACCGCCTCGGCAAGGGTGTGGTAGCAGGGGGTTTTGCCCCCACAGTTCCCGGCGCTGACATACACCGTGGACATGGGTGCCTGGTCCCTCTTGAGCAGGTTGCCGTTGGCGTCGTAGGTGTAACCGATAATCAGACCATCCCCGTAATCCGCCCCGGTCAAGCGACCATTAGCATCGTAGGTGTAGCTGACGGTCTCCGCCTCAGCACCTGGAACACCGGCTATAAAGGCCATGATAAGCAAAGCCATTGTAAAGACAAAAGTGGAAGTCTCTTTCACGATTTATCCTCCGATTTTGCATTTTTGAAGGGTACACATGCGAACCCCTATCGACTTTCGCCCGTGTCCATGCCACCCATTTCGGCATGCCTTTGCTGTTGCTTCAGCCACTTTGCGGTTGGCTGCCTTTCTCTTCCTTCCATCAACGTATTGCCGCATTACCTGCCCTTTCTCCATGTGTTCCAAACCCAAGCGCCCGGATCCACCGACTCCATACTCGCTACCCTGTCGTGATGTCCTTACGCTTTTCGTTCATTTAGGCTCTCAATCTCCTGAATCATCATCACTGAAAAAATTCCTATACTTCATATAAGGTTTAAAATCGATATCGGGATCGTTATCTTCTATCTCAGCATTCCGACGATTTATTCCATCTACGTATTTGTAAGCATCCGGAGCGCCTTTCACAATCCCCACGCCTATATTAACACCTGGGATTGCATCATTTATCGCACCTTCCGTGGTGTCTTTTGCAGATTCTTTGTCAAGAGTACCGTACCACCAGTTGACTGTAAATCCAACTGCAAGCGTGATAACTATGGCTGAGGCAATGAGAGTACAGGAAGTCCCTTCCGGATCAACCTTTAAAAGGGGATTTCCCTCTGCATATTCATAAAGATTTACCCCGCCAGTAATGCCTATAGGATCCTTTTGCATGAACCGGCCGGTCAAGGCGTCATAATGGCGCTGTCGCATAAAGTAGATGCCGTCCCCTTCGTCCATGACCCCATAGGCCCCAACATACGTGAACGGATTGTCCACGGCGCCGGTTTGGGTAAGGATTTGGCCGTAAGGCGAGTAACGGTATGTGGCGGATACCGCGCCGGAGGCATCGGTCAGGGCCATGGTGTTGCCGTTGTGGTCAAAATGATGAAAGAAGTTCCCCGCGCCCACCCGCTGCATGGCCACCAGCCGCCTCCCGTTGTAAAAATAGTAGGCCGTCACCGTCCCGCCGCCGTCGGTTTCAAAGAGCAGGCGCCAGAGGTGATCGTGATGAAAGGTGCGCACCTGCCCGGCGCGGGTCCGGGAGGCGCGCATTCCGTGGCCGTTGTACGCGTTTACGGTGTTGATCCCTTTCCGGGTCATGGCGGTCAGCCGGTTTTTCGCGTCATACTGGGCGGTGAACGCACGCCCTCCCGCCATCGTCGTCAGATTGCCGTCGAGATCATAGGTAAATGCGTCGCTGTTGGATGCGATCACCTGGTTGGCCACATTGAATGACTGGTTCAGGGGCGCGGTCAAGAGACTCGGATTCAGGGCCGGCCAATCATTTGACAAATCGGATTGCACCTGAATAATGTTGTTGCCCTTATCCCGGGTATAGGTGAACCGGACCAAGGTGTTGCCGCCGGAGCGACTGTGGACGACGCTTTGCGCGTAGCTGTTTTTATCGTAAGTGATGGTTGTGCTCATGTTGTTGGGCCGGGTTATGCCGATCAGGTTGCCCACGCCGTCGTATTGAAAGGTGACGGTTTTCCCGCCCCAGGTGAGCGCCTCGACCCTGTTTCGGGAATTATAGCCATACGTTGCCGTCACACCGCCGGGGTAGACGATCCGTTCCAAGTTCCCCGCTGGATCATACGCAAAGGTCGCTTTCATGCCGTTGGGATAGGTAATGGCCGTAACCTGATCGGACAGGTCGTATTCATACACGGTTTCCCCGCCAGGGTCCGTCATACGCTCAATCCGGTTCACCTCGTTTCGCTGATAACTCGTCTCAATGACCCCGTTATAGTCCTTTTGCACCAGAAACCCGTCCTTGTTGTATGCATAGCCCACCACCTGGCCCCGGGAGTTGGTTCTGGACGTCACGCGACCGGCCGCGTCGCGGGTGAAGACGATGTTTCTAAGCAGCTGATCCGTGATCCGGCTCATGCGATGGTTGGCGTCGTATTGAAACTCCATCCGGTTGTTTAACCCGTCCGTAACCGTTGTCATTTTGCCCTGCTTATCATAGGACATGGAAACCGCCACACCATTGGGATCCGTGAACCGGGACAGCCGGTTGGCCTTATCATTGCTGAACCGGGTTATCCTCCCCAAGACGTCCGTTGTTTGAGAGAGGTTCCCATCCTGATTGTAGGCGAATGCCAGCGCATTCCCCTGGGGGTCCGTAATCCGCACGGGTTTGTGCAGAGCATCGCTTTCAACGAGGGTTGTATAGCCGTTTTCGTCGGTCGAGGATGCGAGGGAGCAACAGTTGTAATCGTTTTCCCGCCAGGTGCCGTCCGGATGGGTTATTCGGGTCAAACGGTGCAAAGGATCGTACGCAAATCGGGTCCGGTTGCTCCGCGGATCGACAATGGACGTTGGTTTAAAGCCATGGGTATCGTATTCCCACAAAATCTCATTTTCCAGGGGATTCACCATTCGCTTAAGATTGCCGAAGGCGTCGTATTCATAACGGGTGACGGCATTCCGGGGATTGGTTGCTTTGGTGAGCAATCCGTCGGCGTTGTATTCAAAGGTGGTTGTCTTCCCTCCGGGCGATGTGGCCTTGGTCATATTCCCCATGGCGTTGTATTCATACTCCCACTTCTCATTCAGGAAATTGCTGCGGCTCGTCATCCTGTCCGTGTCGTTGTAGGTGTAAGTGTCATGGTTGTTGTCCGGGAATTCGTATTTGGTGATGTTGCCGCGGGCATCCTTGCGTATGGTGGTTTTTTGACCCAGGGGGTCCGTGTAATTAATAGCCCCGATAACGCTCGGAGTCGGAGTGCTTGTACCAGAATAAGTATAGGCATAATCTGGGCCGTTGCCGGCCCCGTCGCGGGCGCCGGTGAGCCACGGACGCGTCAGGTCGCCGGTGTATGTTCTCTTGTTGGTGGACGGAAAAGCCTCCTCCACCCCGAAGGCGGTCACCACGTTTGTGACCCGATAGGTTTTTTTCAAACCGTTAGCGTTGGTCAGGGAAGAAATGTAGCGGCCCAGCGATTCACTGGAGGAATAGCCGAAAGCGGTGGTTTTGTCACCGGTTTTCATGGAAAGCATATGGCCGTCGGCGTCGTAGACGTAATCGGTCTGATTTCCCATGAAGTCCGTGCTTCGGACGAGCTTCCCGCCGGCATCATAGGCAAATGTGGTCTTCCGGCTGTCCGGCGTGGTCAAGGCGGTGCATCGTCCCTGCGCGTCGTGGGTCAGAGCGGTGCTTCTTCCCGCAGCATCCCGAATTTCCTGGATTTTTCCATTCGCCGCGCGCTGGACCTTTATCTGGTTGCCCGCGGCGTCAGCCACGGAAACCAGGAGGGAAACGTCGCCATAGGGTTCATATCGCAACCACTCCCTCGGGGACTTGCGCTCCAGAACAAAGACACCGCTTCCATGGGCGAACAACCTGTCAAAAACGTTTTCAGATCGAGACAGTTCAAGGGGCGCCCCCGGGCTTCCGCCGCCGCAGGCTCCCTCGGGATAGGCAAAGATACGCTCCTTTCCCTCCAGGTTCACCAACATTACGGCACATCCGGATTTTGTCAGCCGAGTGTCATAGGAAAAATGCCATCCGTGTCCGAACGATCCGCTCTGGTCATAAAGCAGCGGGTCGCTTTTACTGGAAAAATAGCGTGTCATCTTTACCTTGGGCCCCAGACCCTCGTAGGAAAAATCCGTGTCCTGCATGTGCATGGTCAGTGTGTTCGGGTCCACCCAATAGACGGGCAACCCAAAAGGCACACACGCACCGGCGCCCTCATAGGGGTTGGTCGGGTCCTTGAGATCTTCGGGCTTGGGTGGATAGGGCTTGGGCGGTTTGGGCGAGCAGGGCCACGGCTGACCATTATTGTCAGGTTGCGGCGGATAGAACCGTTCGCGCCATGCAAAAGCCTTCGATTTGGACGGCGCGATATGGATGACATAGTTGCGAATGGCTTTATAATATCCATTATAGCCGAAAAATTGTATGATGATTCCCCAGCCCTGGTTCCTGTTAAACTGGTAGTAGTAGGGCCAGAAATTATCCCCATGGCTGACATTCAAGGTTTCGGGACATTCATCATAGTTGCCGCACGGATTCGTGGTATGAGAGTACCCATAGGAAACCCTAAGGCTTTCAAACTGAAACCGCGTTTGCGGAGACATTGTGACATTGACGTCCACCCAGCCGCCCACATGGGTGAAATCCGCTTCGTAATAACAATAGGCATTAACATCAAGATCATTAGGTTTCGTCACCTTGCAGATTTTTTTTACCAAAGTGAGTTCCACGTTGTTGCTGATGGTCCAGTCGATGGTGTCCATGACGCTGCCATCCCAGTCATTGATCACGGTTTGGACCGATTCCGCGTAGGCTCCCCCTTGCGGAAAATGCAACAATACAAAAACCAGAATTGCCGGAACAGCGCATCTCCAAAAACCGCGCATTGATGCTCTGGACCCCACATTTTGCAGCCAAGTTCTGTTGTTCATGGCTATTCTCCTTATTTTGCGCCTTCTGAAATGGATGAACGGCAATTTTTTTACTCTGAATAGACATTTTATAATGGGTATTTCTTGATTTCAATAAAATATTGTCACCTATCGGAATTGGAAAAGCTTTATCTTCAGTCGCCTTTAACAAATAGGTTCATCGTGGATTATGGGCGAAAAAGGGGTATTGTCCCTACTTGGGTTTTTCCTTAAACAATCAGACCCTCTGTAGAATTCTTCTGTATTTTGTTTACTTCATGATTTAATTTGTGCTTAAATTCCGGGGACAGTGTACCCATTGCCGCTTTTTCTCCACAAATAGATAGTTGGGCAGTTCTGAGGACAGTATATTTATTTGTTTGAAGCAACGAAAACCTGGAAGAAAGCCAAAGAAAAATAGAAATTTGATATACTGTCCCCGGAATTACATTCCAACCGATCATCTCACCTGGCCCGTATGGCGCCGGAGCGGATGATGGTCTTATTCTTTGCTCTGAAAGTCCCCTGAACTTGGGTAACGCCTGTGTTAGTGGTAAAGCCGGAGTCGTACCCCCATTCAAAGGTGAGGGTTTTTCCCGCATCCACCGTATAACTCAAAAAGGTCTCCGCCGCCACTTTGATAAGGGCATCGTTGGGGGCGCTGCTCACCGCCTCGGCAAGGGTATGGTAACACGGTGTTTTGCCCCCACAGTTCCCCGCGCTGACATACACCGTGGACATGGGCGCCTGGTCCCTCTTGAGCAGGTTGCCGTTGGCGTCGTAGGTGTAAACGATCTTCAGACCATCCCCGTAATCCGCCCCCGTCAGGCGACCGGCAGCGTCGTAGGTGTAGGTGATGGTTGCCGCCTCAGCACCTAAAACACCAGCTATAAAGGCCATGATAAGCAAAGCCAATCTAAAGACAAAAGTGGAAGTATCTTTCACGATTTATCCTCCGATCTTGCATTTTTGGAGGGTACACATGCGAACCCCTAGCAACTTTCGCCCGTGTCCATGCCACCCATTTCGGCATGCCTTTGCCGTTGCTTCAGCCACTTTGCGGTTGGCTGCCTTTCTCTTTCTTCCATCAACGTATTGCCGCATTACCTGCCCTTTCTCCATGTGTTCCAAACCCAAGCGCCCGGATCCACCGACTCCATACCCGCTACCCTGTCGTGATGTCCTTACGCTTTTCGCTCATTTAGGCTCTCAATCTCCTGAATCATCCTCACTGAAAAAATTCCTATACTTCATATAAGGTTTAAAATCGATATCGGGATCGTTATCTTCTATCTCAGCATTCCGACGATTTATTCCATCTACGTATTTGTAAGCATCCGGAGCGCCTTTCACAATCCCCACGCCTATATTAACACCTGGGATTGCATCATTTATCGCACCTTCCGTGGTGTCTTTTGCAGATTCTTTGTCAAGAGTACCGTACCACCAGTTGACTGTAAATCCAACTGCAAGCGTGATAACTATGGCTGAGGCAATGAGAGTACAGGAAGTCCCTTCCGGATCAACCTTTAAAAGGGGATTTCCCTCTGCATATTCATAAAGATTTACCCCGCCAGTAATGCCTATAGGATCCTTTTGCATGAACCGGCCGGTCAAGGCGTCATAATGGCGCTGTCGCATAAAGTAGATGCCGTCCCCTTCGTCCATGACGCCATAGGCCCCCACATACGTGAACGGATTGTCCGCGGCGCCGGTTTGGGTAAGGATTTGGCCGTAAGGCGAGTAACGGTATGTGGCGGATACCGCGCCGGTGGCATCGGTCAGGGCCATGGTGTTGCCGTTATGGTCAAAATGATGAAAGAAGACCCTTGCGTCTGCACGCTGCATGGCCACCAGCCGCTTCCCGTTGTAAAAATAGTAGGCCGTCACCGTTCCGCCGCCGTCGGTCTCAAAGAGCAGGCGCCAGAGGTGATCATGATGAAAGGTGCGCACCTGTCCCGCGCGGGTCCGGGAGGTGCGCATTCCGTGGCCGTTATACGCGTTCACGGTGTTGATCCCTTTCCGGGTCATGGCGGTCAGCCGGTTTTTCGCGTCATACTGGGCGGTGAACGCACGCCCTCCCGCCATCGTCGTCAGATTGCCGTCGAGATCATAGGTAAATGCGTCGCTATTGGATGCGATCACCTGGTTGGCCGCATTGAATGACTGGTTCAGGGGCGCGGTCAAGAGACTCGGATTCAGGGCCGGCCAATCATTTGACAAATCGGATTGCACCTGAATAATGTTGTTGCCCTTATCCCGGGTATAGGTGAACCGGACCAAGGTGTTGCCGCCGGAGCGACTGTGGACGACGCTTTGCGCGTAGCTGTTTTTGTCGTAAGTGATGGTGGTGCTCATGTTGTTGGGCCGGGTTATGCCGATCAGGTTGCCCACGCCGTCGTATTGAAAGGTGACGGTTTTCCCGCCCCAGGTGAGCGCCTCGACCCTGTTTCGGGAATTATAGCCATACGTTGCCGTCACACCGCCGGGGTAGACGATCCGTTCCAAGTTCCCCGCTGGATCATACGCAAAGGTCGCTTTCATGCCGTTGGGATAGGTAATGGCCGTAACCTGATCGGACAGGTCGTATTCATACACGGTTTCCCCGCCAGGGTCCGTCATACGCTCAATCCGGTTCACCTCGTTTCGCTGATAACTCGTCTCAATGACCCCGTTATAGTCCTTTTGCACCAGAAACCCGTCCTTGTTGTATGCATAGCCCACCACCTGGCCCCGGGAGTTGGTTCTGGACGTCACGCGACCGGCCGCGTTGCGGGTGAAAACGATGTTTCTAAGCAGCTGATCCGTGATCCGGCTCATGCGATGGTTGACGTCGTATTGGAACTGCATCCGGTTGTTCAACCCGTCTGTAATCGTGGTCATGTTGCCCTGCTTATCATAGGACATGGAAACCGCCACACCATTGGGATCCGTGAACCGGGACAGCCGGTTGGCCTTATCATTGCTGAACCGGGTTATCCTTCCCAGAGCGTCCGTTGTTTGAGAGAGGTTCCCATCCTGATTGTAGGAGAATGCCAGGGCATTCCCCTAGGGGTCCGTAATTCGCAAGGGTTTATGCATGCCGTCGCTTTCAACGAGGGTCGTATAGCCGTTTTCGTCGGTCGAGGATGCGAGGGAGCAACAGTTGTAATCGTTTTCTCGCCAGGTGCCGTCCGGATGGGTTGTTCGGGTCAAACGGTGCAAGGGATCATACGCAAATCGGGTCCGGTTACCCCGCGGATCGACAATGGACGTTGGTTTAAAGCCATGGGTATCGTATTCCCACAAAATCTCATTTCCCAGGGGATTCACCATTCGCTTAAGATTCCCGAAGGCGTCGTATTCATAGCGGGTGACGGCATTCCGGGGATTGGTTGTTTTCGTAAGCAATCCGTCGGCGTTGTATTCAAAAGTGGTTGTCCTCCCTTCGGGCGATGTGCCCCTGGTCAGATTGCCAAAGGCGTTATATTCATACGCCCACTTCTCATTCAGGAAATTGCTGCGGCTCGTCATCCTGTCCGTGTCGTTGTAGGTGTAAGTGACATGGTTATTGTCCGGTGATTCGTATTTCGTGATGTTGCCGCGGTCATTTCTGCGGATGGTGGTCTTTTCACCCAGGGGGTCCGTGTAATTAATAGCTCCGATAACGCTCGGAGTGCTTGTACCGGAAATAGTATAGGCATAATCCGGACCGTTGTCGGCCCCGTCGCGGGCGCTGATGAGCACCGGACGCGTCAGCATGCCGGTGTATGTTCTCTTGCTGTTGGACGGGAAAGCCTCCTCCACCCCAAAGGTGTTCCCCACAATTGTGACCCGATAGGTTTTTTTCAAACCGTTAGCGTTGGTCAGGGAAGATATGTAGCGGCCCAGCGATTCACTGGAGGAATAGCCGAAAGCGGTCGTCTTGCCCCCGTTTTTCATGGTAACCATGTGCCCGTCGGCGTCGTAGCCGTAATCGGTCTGATTTCCCATGAAGTCCGTGCTTCGGACGAGCTTCCCGCCGGCATCATAGGCAAATGTGGTCTTTCGGCTGTCCGGCGCGGTCAAAGCAGTGCATTGTCCCTGCGCGTCGTGGGTCAGAGCGGTGCTTCTTCCCGCGGCATCCCGAATTTCCTGGATTTTTCCATTCACCGCGCGCTGGACCGTTATCTGGTTGCCCGCGGCGTCAGCCACGGAAACCAGGCGGGAAACATCGCCATAGGGCTCGTATCGCAACCATTCCCGCGGGGATTTGCGCTCCAGGACAAAGACACCGCTTCCATGGGCAAACAACCTGTCAAAAACGTTTTCAGATGGAGACAGTTCAAGGGGTGATCCCGCGCTTCCGCCGCCACAGTCCCCCTCGGGATAGCCGAAAATGCGTTCCTTTCCCTCCAGGTCCATCAGCATCACATTACATCCGGATTCTGTCAGCCGTGTGTCATAGGAAAAATGCCATCCGTGTCCGAAGGAACCGCTCCGGTCATAGAGAAGCGGGTCGCTTTGGCTGGAAAAATACCGCGTCATCTTTACCCTGGGACCCAGACCCTCGTATGAAAAATCCGTGTCCTGTACGTACAGGGTCAGCGTGTTCGGGTCCACCCAATAGACGGGCAGCCCAAAAGGCATACACGCTCCGGCGCCCTCATAGGGGTTGGCCGGATCCTTCAGTTCCTCCGGCTTGGGCGGATAGGGCTTGGGCGGTTTGGGTGAGCAGGGCCACGGTTGCCCATTGTTCGGCTGCGGCGGATAGAACCGTTTGCGCCATGCAAGGGCCTGCGAATTGGTCGGCCGGATATGGATGGCATAGTTGCGGATGGCGATAGGGGAGCCAGGGGAGTAAGTAAAGCCATAAAACCGTATGGTGATTCCCCAGCCGTGGCCGAGAGATCCCCCCATGGAGGGATCGTACAGACTTGTACCCCAGCGGTAATAGTAAGGCCAGAAATTATCCCCATGGCTGATGTCAAAGGTTTCGGGACATACCTCGTAGTTGCCGCATGGATGGGAGGTCTGTGAGTACCCATAGGAAACCCGAAAGCTTTCTTGCTGAAAACGCGTTTTCGGGGAAAACGTGGCTTGGACGTCCACCCAGCCGCCCAGTTCGGTGAAATCCGCTTCGTAATAACAATAGGCTGTAATATCAGTATCACTGCCTTTGTACACCTTGCAACGGCTTGCCCAACTGTCGATAATTTCCACATTGTTGCTGATGGTCCAGTCGATGGTATCCATGACGCTGCCATCCCAGTCCTGGATGACGGTTTGGACCGCGTACACTTCCCTTTGCGAGAGATGCAACAATACAAAAGCCAGAATTGCCAGAACAGCGCATCTCCAAAAACCGCGCATTGATGTTCTGGACCCCACACCTTGCAGCCAGGTTCTGTTGTCCATGGCTATTCTCCTTTCTTGCGTCTGCTGAAATGGATGAGGCCGTAATGTCTTTGCTTTAAGTTTTACTAAATATCATCTATAATATTGTAGCGTCAATAATAATTGGCATCCTTCACTATCTGGTTTACACCTTTTGCTCAAGTCCTGGTTTCAGGTTTCGAGAGGATGTCGGCAGAGAAAGCGGAGGCCCGCGGTGTACGCAAATACATTGAGAAGCCCATAGATTTACGGAATCTGGCTTCATCGCTTCGAGAGGTTTCGGATTAGAAATAATCCATGGGATCACCCGGTTTCTTTGAAAGTATGACTGAAAGATGCTGATTCTATTCTTCCGTGTTGGCGCACCTGAAAAGCAACAAAAAACATCGAAAGTAGCGCATCACGTACTGACTCATACCCCAATATTTTATAGCAGAAGTCTGTGAAGATTCTGCATGTGATTTGAGAATTCCTTCTGGGAAAAACAAAATTTAAGATCTTCAAACCGTTGCCGCATTTTTTCAACCCCGGCTTTGACATGGGCGTTTTTGACGACCACGTCCCTTATCAATGAAGCGAGTTCCTGGAAATCCTTCTCTTCCATTCCGAAATTACGTGTTTTGGTCGATTAGTTCAGAGGGTCAAGAGTAGCAATCCTGAGCAGCCTCAAGTTCAGCCATAATTTCATTTCTTAAACTTTCCGGGCTACCCCTGATAAACATCGCGCCCTATCTGATGGAGCATTGATTCCAGGGCAAAGCCGTCCTGCCGGCGGGGATTTCCATTTCCGGGAAAGGCGCCACGGCAAAGGTTTACGCGGCGCCGCTGGGCGATCGCTCGGGGCCTCTGGGCTCGCCTTTTCCCCTGGATGCGGCGTTTCTTAAAGCGCCTGTGTTTGGGGACAGCGTTACGCTGGATTGGTGGGTTTTCCCGTGGGTTTCGGCTTGTGCCGGCTGTTTTCGCCGACCCGACCGGGAAACATCTATACCGCCGGGATTTTTCCCAAAGAGGTCCATTCGAACCGGTTTTTGGTGGATATATGGATTACGGACATGGATGGAGATCTTTAGGAGACTGCACTGGATGTGGTGATGAAAGATGTGAGCGGGGGCAGGATGAAACCCCTTCCTGGATTGTATCAGATGCCGCCGGGGCAGAAAACTGAATTTTGAGAACCTGATTCATGTCGGTGTTCCGGATCTGGAGCATTACCCGCTTCGATGAATACCGTAGAAACGGTTATACCCACAGGCCCATTATCGGGTATTACTCGTCATGTGAGGAAAAGGGTCGCAGTTCCGCAAAGGATGATAACTCTTATCCGGCTCAAACAACAGTTGACAATAGACGCCTACATTGTTAATAAGTTGGCTAAATAAGAGGTTTGTTTTGACCGATGCTTGAGAGACATGCTGAAAAACACCTGAATAACTGGCACCAAAAAAAGAACCGGAAACCTCTGGTACTGAGGGGTGCGCGCCAGGTAGGCAAATCCACCCTGGTCCGTCATTTTGCGGCTTCAAAAGGGGTTGTTTTAAACGAAATCAACCTGGAGCAAAACCTATATCTCGATAATATTTTCGAAACCCTCGATATGGGCTTGATTATTCAGGAATTGAACGCTCTGGTGGGCCGAAAAATACGATCCCCCGATTCCCTGTTGTTTTTGGATGAAATTCAAGCGACCCCTCACGCCATACAGGCCCTTCGCTACTTCTATGAGGAAATGCCTGACCTACCCGTAATATCCGCCGGGTCCCTGCTTGAATTTGCTCTGGCCGACCATCATTTTTCAATGCCCGTCGGCCGAATTGAATACTACCATCTGGGACCCATGACTTTCAGTGAGTTCTTGGCGGCAGTGGAACCGGCTCTGACTCCTCATATATCCAACTTCCGAATAAATAATGTCATACCGGTTACCGCCCATCATAAGCTGCTCAAACGCCAGCGGGAATTCCTGTTTGTGGGAGGCATGCCGGAGGCGGTGGCGGCGTTTGCGGAGGAGTATGCCGTCACCGAAGTAACAGCGGTTCACCGGTCCATTGCCGGAACCTACCAGGATGATTTTTCCAAGTACGCCAAACAAAAGGACCTGGTCCTGATGCAAAAGGTTTTCAGGCAGATTCCCCGAATGATCGGGCAAAAAGTTAAATACAGCAACATTAGCAGAGAAGACAGGTCCAGAAACGTCAAAATGGCCATCGATCTGCTGGTAAAGGCACGGGTATGTCACCAGGTTTTTCACAGCAACTGTTCGGGAGTGCCGCTCTTTGCCGACATCCACGAGAATGTGTACAAGCTGATTTTCATGGATGTGGGGTTGGCCGCCTACCTCACCGGACTGGACTGGATTGCGCTCAATGCCCTGGATGGGGATAACCTTGTCAATGAAGGAAAGCTGGCTGAACAGTTTGTGGGGCAGCATTTGCTCCAGCCCCTTGAGCCGCCGCGGTTGACCTACTGGTTGCGGGAGCAGAAAACCGCCAATGCGGAAACCGATTATGTGACATCCAGCGGAAACCTGGTGGTCCCCATTGAAGTCAAAGCCGGAAAAACCGGGACCCTCAAGAGCCTGCATCAGTTTGCGGCACGTAAGAAATCGCCCCTGTGTGTCCGCTTTGATCTGAATCTTCCGGAAATTCGTTTTCTTACCCACTCGGTCAGAATGGACGGGGGCAGCATGCCGGTTTCTTTTACGCTTTTGTCGCTGCCGTTGTATCTGGTGGAAGCCCTGCCGGGGATTTTGGAGGAATTTCGATCGGGGTCATGTTCCAACCGGCCAATCTCTGTTTCTCCATCCTCACCTTGTAGGTTATCAGCGGACGCAGGGTGGCCAGAACCTTGATAAGGCCGGCCTGGACCATATCTGCAATGACCGATTCAATGTTCTTGTAGGCTTCCGGCGCCTCTTCGTAGAGCAAATCCCGGTCCTCACAAATGACGGCACTACCTAGCACCGTTTGCGTCAGGGCTTTGGCACTGTATTTTGCTTTCAGGCGCTGCTGGGTGCTTTTGCGATTCCATTTTCGTCCCGCCCCATGGGGCAGAGACCAAAGACTCTGCTTCATGTCCCTCACGGGATCGATCAGATAACTCAAGGCGCCCCTTGAACCCGGCACGACGATGGGGCCTTTATCCGAAGGCGCAGCCCCTTTGCGGTGCAGCCGGCAGATTTTGCCGTCAATCTCAATTCTTGTCACACTGTTGTGACAGGCATCGAGGATCGGCTCGTATGCCGCGTTCAGCGCTTCTAGAAATCGCCTGGCAATCAGAAGGCTGAAGTTCAGCAAAATGGTTGCCGCCGCCGATGGTGCCGCAGGCAGCGACATGGTCCGTTAAATCAAGTCCATTTTTCACTTATCTGAGACAATCAGGGTTGTCTTTGCGAGCATATGTTTCCTAATACTTGATGTGTTCATTTATCAAACAGAAATCAAATTCCCCATCAAGATCAGTTTTGTCAAGTGATTTGCCGAACGATGGGGTTCATTTTTCCCGCTATACCCGTACCGGATGTTGGGAACATCTTTGAAATTGGGGTGAAAGGCGTATTGAAAACGATTCCACTGAGTGATATGATTAAAAGAATGACAACAAGGAGGGCTTTACATGACAAATCTGACCGTAAGCATTTCTGATGATCGCTTCTTGAAGCTTAAAGAGGTTGCGGGACAGCTTCGTGTCACTCCTGAAGAACTGGTCGCTGCTAGTATTGAGGACTTGCCGGCTCGGCCGGAAGATGCTTTTGAGGAGGCAGTCAGGCATGTTCTGAAAAAGAACACCGAACTTTACAAAAGGCTTGCCTAATGCGGTACTTGTCTCTTTCCGAGGTTCTCAAGATCCATCGGCGTGTCATTGAATCATCTGGAGGTCTTCCTGTATCTGAACGGGTACGAAATCGAAGCGTCAACGGATGAACAGGAAAAGATCATTCTCGGAGTTGCCGCCGGAAAGATCGATCGGATTAGCCTTGCAGAGTAGATAAAACAGAACACTATCGTCCTATTACTTCGCTTTTTTGGGACGTAACAGCTGAATAATCAATACGTTGTTGCGGCTCGACCCCGATGCGACCGGACGCTCGGACGCGGTATACGGGTAAAGAAAACAATAGAATATTAACTAGTCACTTCTTAACACAAACTCACATTCATTCGGGCAGGCGGGGCGTTATGTTATTTTATGCCAGATGGAACGGTAAGACAGGTGCAGAGCAAATATGAAATTTGAGTGGGATCCAAATAAAGAGATAATCAATATCAGGGAATATGGGATAACATTTGAACAGGCTTCATATGTGTTCGCAGACCCGTTTGCGTTGAATAAATACGATGTCGAACACTCGGAAAGCGAAGACAGATGGATACTGCTGGGAAAATCATTAAGCGAGGCTGTTCTTGTTGTTGTCCATACTTTCAGAGATGATGACGGCACGGAAGTTGTGAGAATTATCAGCGCCAGAAGAGCAACAAAAAGAGAAAAGCAAGCATATCATAAGAGGTGTCCGAAATGAAAAAAGAATATGATTTCACAAATGCACAGCAGGGCAGATTCTACAGATCGTTTGAAGAATTGGATATTCCAATCTATCTGGATAAGGAAGTTAAAAAATTTTTCTTTGAGAATATCCGAGATAAAGACAGTAGTTTTTCTTTAAGTGAGATTATCAATTCGCTAATCAAGAAAGATATAGAAATTTCCAGAAAGCTCCTGCCTGAGCAAAGAGCATAACCGGTCATTCCAAGCGGACAAGCAAAGCTTCCGGGATACTACTACAGCAAATCATAAATTCGTGGGGTATTCGTGTAAAGCAATCCTTTGAATTTGGGATGTATTTTAGTTTTATTAACCCCCGAGGAATTTGTGATTCGGTGTACTACACTTCGGTCGCCGCTTGTGAACGGTCAAATCAACCCCTAACCCGGGCTTAAGCCCAGAGGGGAAGTCCTGGGGGTGGGGTGGTCATTCGACGCCTTTCATTTCACCCGGCCCAACCCGGATACCGTGATCCGGGCCATGCGTGGGGCCATCGACGATGCAGAGCTCGCACCGGAAGATATCCAATACGTCAACGCCCACGGCACATCAACCCCGAGAGGAGATACCATGGAAGTCGATTGTTTGAAACGGGTGTTTAGGGGTCACCTGAAAAAGATGCCCGTTTTGTCCAACAAAAGCCAGATCGGGCATACCCTGGGCGCGGCCGCCGCCATCGAGGCCGCTCTCAGCATCGAAGCCATGCAGCAGGGCGTGATTTTGCCCACCATCAATCATATTCCCGATCCGGCCCTTGATGGTGTTGATATGGTTCACCGTCTTGAATGAGACCGAACGTATATATGCTATTGATCTAATCAAAAAGACCCCGCGTCAGATCAACCGAAGTAGGAAAGAGCTTCTGGTCTTTTTTAATTATGCCACAAAATTTCATGATCTGCCTGTTAACCCCGTGGCGAAAATCGACCCACTTCCAATTGACAGAGCACCACAATTTGTATTCACTGAGGATGAATTCATACGGTTTATGATAGCAGCAGATCGTTATGGCAGGAATCTCCTGGTGGTTCTTGGGACAACAGGTGCCCGCCGCTCTGAAATTTTCCGGCTGACATGGACCGATGATATTAATTTTGAGAAATGGACTATCCGGTTGGGAACCAGGAAATCACGAGACGGCTCCATAAAAAGATCAGGGAGCTAACCAGAAATAGGCTAACCCCCTGAAATTATTTGGCGTCCCCAAGGGGATTCGAACCCCTGTCGCAGGCGTGAAAGGCCTGTGTCCTGGACCTGGCTAGACGATGGGGACGTTATTGGTAATCTTCAATAACGCTTGGATGGTCACCGTCGAGGCTTTCGCCTCAAGTGCAGTCCTGATTTATGTTGCCATGCTGGTGGGCCGTGCGAGAATCGAACTCGCGACCAACGGATTAAAAGTCCGCTGCTCTACCAAACTGAGCTAACGGCCCAACCAGAATTCGTTTAGATAACATTTGATTTTCATATTGTCAAATGCTTTTTTTCAAAATTGTGTGATCATCTAAAAAAATATTTTCCAGGATCAAATTGATCTCTTCCCGGTTGGGTCGATAGGGGTAATTCCATTGCTGAACATCCGGCATACAGTTGCCAAACGGACGGTTGCAGGCAACCTCTCCATTGTGATCGACGCAACCAGTTGTCATGAACGGAACCCCCAGTTCAATGACTTCGTTGAGATGCTCTCTGTCCACTCCGAAATCCACAATGCGACCTGCCTCATTGAACGACATTTGACTTGAATTTGAAATTTCTTTTTCAATGAGGTGCCGGGCCAATTGAATTCTCAGGTATGTTGGCCATGGCGGTTGGGGCCTGTTTCCCAGGCTTGAGCCTTCTTCGGCAAAAAAGGAAAAAAGATGGTTGTCCACACCCATGCGCCACAGCCGGTCCATGAGGGTGACCATTTCTTTTTCGGTTTCGCCCATGCCTACCATGAGGTGCGCCCCCACGTTCCGAGCGCCGAATACCTCAAGGCTATCCTCCATGAACTTCCAGTATTTTTCCCAAACGTGCGGTCCGGATACCCCTTTGCCGCGATATTGATCAAAGAGTTCGGGGGTTGCCAGATCCAGGGCAACACCGATTTTATCGGCCCCGCGGTCCTTGGCTTCGCCAAGAAAATCCCGATCCAGAATGGTGGGGCTGGTCAGGATAGATACGGGAATCGTCGTGTTGCGGGTCAGCGCCTCGGTCATGGTCAGGGTATGGGCCTTGCATTTACCGTTGGTGATCATGGATATACAGGTTCGCTTGACGTAGGCGGGGGCCTGGTTAATGGCATCGATAATCTGTTGCATGGAAAAGAGGGGCCATTCCACATGAATAAAACTTTTCTCCCGGTAGGTTCCGGGTCGTTTTTTGGCAAGCCCGCAATAGGCGCAATTGGCAGAACACCCTTCGGGATAGTGAACCAGCAGATTGACACATCGGTTGACGGCCCCCCGGTACATTTTTCCCCGCATCAATCCCAGGGAGATGGCTGTGGCCTGGCTCATTTTGGCGTAATCCGGACTTTGTTTTTTTTCAGTCATTTAATGCCCTTATTTCCTGAAAACCTGTCACAAAAAACAAAAAATTTGTTAACGGAACAACTTAAAACTTAAAACCTAAAACTTAAAACCGCGGCTTGCCGCATTAGAGTCTCACCTGATTTTCCTTTGCCAGCAAAACAGCCTGCGTAAGGGTCGGCACATCAATGCCGTAAATCATATTGTCGTGCCACACTGACGAAATGTTTTCTTCAATACGTTCCTTGCGTGCCGATGTCCATTTGAGAGCGTTCTCGATTTTGTGAATATCGGCGCTGGTGGAAAAAAAATCTCCCGTGATCAGGATACTCTCGATGGAAGCGCCGGAAAGGGAAAGGTATATTTCCAGAAGTCCCCCCCGTGTTTTCAACTGGCCGACCCCCATTCGGGTTCGGGGATGCTTGTGGGAGAAGATCCAGTCTTTTTGGGTATACCGTTTATCGATGAAATCCTGAATGGTTTTTTGTTCCCATGGATCGGGGGCGTCTTCCTTGAACATAATATGGAATTCTTCTTCAAAGGCCCCTTGAATGGCTTCCATGGTTTCTTTAGTGGAAACCTCGCGGCCTGTTTCATGGCGTATTGTGGTCATGCGCTGACTGAAACAGTTGTAGCCCTTGTCCTGGAATTTTATGACCGGCGTGTTCATGATGTCGGTCATCAGTGCCACATCAAAGTTCACCAGAAGACTGGTATGAAAAAGGAGCGTGTTGTTGGCCTCGGAGGCGGCGGATAACCCCGCAATTTTCTTTCCACTGACTTCCAGGTCGTTTTTGGGTTGAAAATAGGCATCTATCCCCAGTTTGGCCAAGGCATTAATGAGAACGCGGCTCAGGGATTCAAATACGCCCCCCACGCCTTTTTTCAGCCCGGGATAGTCCACGTTGATCCCGAGGCCCAGGGAGACGATCTCCGGACCCATGATGACGGTGCCCCCGCCGGTACTCCTTCGATTATATTCGATGCCGCGGACCTTACACCGATCCAGCCGAAGGGCCGCCTCTATATCCTGGTATTTACCCACAATCGCTGATGGGATAAAGGTATACAGGTGGAGGATGGGCGGCGAATGATTGACCCCCACGGCGCAGGGCAGGGTGTCATCCACCGCCAGACCTTCGGCGGTGGAAACCGGCGATTCAAGATTCCTGAACAGACGCCAGGGGGTGGTCATTTCCGAAACCTTCATGATTTTTATGCCTTGGCTTTTTCCGCTTCCGTCTTTTCGATTTCCCGCTCAACGAAATCCACCACCCCATCGCCGTGAATCAGATTGTCAAGCTCCCCCTTAAGGTCGTCCTCGTCCTCGGCTTGAATGACCAGTATCCACCCTTCCCCGTAGGGATCGGAGTTGATCAGGGAGGTATCGTCCTCAAGGTCTTCGTTGATTTCGATAATTTCCCCTGAAACCGGTGCGACGAGCTTTCCAATCCATTTTCGGGACTGAATTTTCCCGCAGGTCTCTCCCTGTTCCACCTCATCTTCCTCTTCGGGCAGATCTACAAACACAATGTCGCCGGCTTCTTTCTGAAACATGTCGCTCATGCCGATAGTAACTTTGGCGCCCTCTACCCTGGCCCAACTATGCTCTTCGTGGTAGTAGAGCTCATCAGGCATATCATAACCTTTGATGTCTGCCATTTCTTTTAAACCTCCCCTTTTTAAATTAAGATATCCAAATGTTTTTTTAAAACGGTCGCCTCAATCTTAGGAAAACCGAGCCTTCACCGCTCTGGCGTGAATGGGAAGACCTTCTGCTTCAGCAAGGGTGATCACCGTGTCTTTTAAGCTGGCAAGACCCTCCTTGCTCAAATACTGGAATGTGGGTTTTTTGATGAAATCGTCCACGGACAGACCCGAAAACATGCGGGCGCACTGACCGGTGGGCAGCACATGGTTGGTTCCGGAAGCATAATCGCCCACCGGCACCGGTGCGTAGGGGCCCATGAAGATGCTTCCGGCATGTTTAATTTTGTTCAGGGTGATAAAGGGGTCCCGGGTCAGAATTTGAAGATGTTCAGCGGCGTATTCATTGGTAAAATCAATGGCTTGTTCCATGTCTTTGGCAATCAGGATGCAGGAATGCTTGACCAGGGAGGATTCGAAAATTTCCTTTCGCGGGAGGGTTTCAAATTCCCGTTCGATGATTTTTGCGACCGCGGATGCCAGTTCCCGGGATGGCGTCACCAGTACTGCCGCAGAATCCGGGTCGTGTTCCACCTGGCTCAGGAAATCAATGGCGATCCATTCAGGATTACCGCTCTCATCGGCCAGTATCAGGGATTCGCTGGGGCCCGCGGGGGAATCAATGTCCACCTGCCCGTAGACCAGCATTTTGGCGGCGGTGACGTACTTGTTGCCGGGTCCCACGATTTTATCCACCCGGGGCATGGTCTTGGTGCCATAGGCAAGGCCGGCCACGCCCCATGGACCGCCCACCTTGAAAATACGGTCGCAACCGGCGATGTCCGCCGCCACCAGGGTGGCGGCATTGGCCGTCATACCCTTGCCGGGAGGCGTCACCGCCACCACCTCGCCGACGCCCGCCACTTTGGCGGGAAGCACGGTCATGAGGATGGTGCTGGGATAAACGGCGCTTCCCCCGGGGATGTAGCATCCCACGATATCCATGGCCCGTGTGATGCGTCCGGCCAGAATGCCTTCAGCCACTTCGATGGACCACATCTCCCGCTCTTTCTGGGCCGTGTGGAATTTGATGATGTTTCGGGCCGCGGCTTTCAGCGCGTCCACCACCTTGGGGTCCAAGAGGCCGTAGGCGGCAACAATTTCTTCCCGGGTGGCTTCCAGATCGGAGGGTGCGATATTTTCTTTGTGCTTTCGGTAGTGGGCAAGTGTTACCGCGTCGCCGCGGGCTTTTATGTCGTTTACAATGCCGCGAACATCCTCAAAAACCACGGAGATGTCCTCCATGGATCTTTCCATGATGCCCTTTCGTTTTTCAGGGGTAAGGTCATCAATTTTTTCCATGTTAATTTTCATTGTCTTATTGTTCCTTCGATTTCCATTTTTTTCCGGGGCATCTTCGTGGGGCGCATCATCATTCTTCCTACCGCACAACCACTGGTGAGCCAGACATAATCTGCCACTCTTTTATTGATTGTTGTCCGTTCTGTCAAGGGGTATAGCACAATGGTTGCCATATTCATGTCAACACGCCGCAGAACCCGGTCGGGAATGCCGAATTTGTTGATAATATGGCCGTTCCCCGTAAAAACAACCATTTTTCCGCCCTTTAGCTTTATGTAGTCGGCAATGGTTTCGGCCATTGTTTCGTCCCATACGCATTGGGCCTCATAAAAATGATCGAAATTTCCCATACCGCCTTTATGATGAAATTGGTGTTGTTTGAATATACCGCTGAGATACGCGCGATGATCCGCATCTCCCAGTTCGATGTCTTTGGCCACCTGCCCGCGTTCTTCCACCGTGAGGCTCGATAGACCCGATCTCGCCACCTTTCCGACCACCGGGTTTGGTGCGTTTATGCCCAGAAGCGCGGCCCCTTTTTCCCGGGAAGCCCACAGGAGCGGGCGATAAAGATGATAGGGGAACCGCCAGCTGTTCTTCCAGTCAACCTGTTCCAGAAACGTCGCTTCATCCAGATCCCCATTCATAAACTGATCCAGCACCGGTTGCCGGGTCGCATCGAAAAATTCCATTGCAACCGCCGGGGGTGGGGTATCCCGCGCCAAAAGGGCTTGCAGAAGTTGTATCTGGATCAGGTGGTGTTCGGGGTTGTTATGAACCTCTCCCACGAAAATAACATCGATCTTTTTAAGCTGATCCATCAGGTCGGGAAAAGAAACGGCTTTTCCTGTTTTGAGGTCAATGATCCGCCCTTGGGAAAAATGCCGATGGATGCCTTCCACGGTTGCCAGCGGCGGCATGATGGATTTTTTGGGAGCGCAAGCTTCTAAAAGCATCAGAAGGCACAGAACCGAAAGGTATAATGCATGTTTTTGCATGGAACAGCACATGTCATGTTTTGTTTATTCAAACCCAGTTTTGAAAAAGTATAATCTTGACTCCGGGAGGTTCTATCATTTACCTTGAATGGATGCAACTTTTTTGAAAAATTTAAAAGGTGGAAAATGGAACGGCAACGCGCCCTTGAAAGGGTACTGAAAGATTATCCCAAAGAGGTGATCCTTAAGGATGGCACCGGTGTTACCCTGAGGCCTTTGAAAGATGGCGACCACGAGGCGCTTTTCCAGATGTTCCACCGATTTCCCCGGGACGAGTTGTGGTTTTTAAATCATGATGTCAATGATCCGGAGCTGATTGACGGGTGGATTCGGAACCTCAATTTGAAGCGGGTGGTTTCCATCGTCGCCTTTCTGGAAGGCCGGGCGGTTGCCAATGCCGTACTGATGATGAAGGGATATGGGGCCAAAAAGCACATCGGTAAAATCCGGGTTGCCGTGGATCCGGTTATGCGGGAAAAAAAACTGGGAACATGGATGCTCTTGGACCTGATCAACCTGGCCATGGACATCGGATTGAAAATCCTGGTGATGCAGCTCATTGAAGATCGGGATATTTCGGTGATTCATGGCGTGAAAAAGTTGGATTTCGTTGAACGGGCGATTTTGAAGGATCATGTGCTGGATATGGAGGATTACCCGCACAACCTGGTGATTTTAACCAAACGCCTTCAGACCCGATGGGATGATATTTAAGAAACATGACCCATGACCGCGTCCGGTATGAACTGGATCCAAAATCGTTGCGAAAAGTCCTTCCCGATGACCCCGGCGTGTACCTGTTCGTGGATTTGCAAGGCAAGGTCATCTATGTGGGAAAAGCCAAGAATCTCAAAAAGCGGGTCCTTTCCTATTTTCGAAGTCAGGATAATACCGCCGCTAAAACCGCTCGAATGATGAAAATGGCGGAAGGCTTGGAGTTTATTCTTACCCTCACCGAAAAAGACGCCTTTATCCTTGAAAACGATTTGATTAAAAAATTTAAACCCCGTTACAACATTATTCTTCGGGACGACAAACAATACCCCTGTCTCAGACTGGATGTTCGTGAGCCCTATCCGCGCCTCGGCATTGTCAGGAAAATCAAGAAAGACGGCGCCCTTTATTTCGGGCCTTTTTCCTCCGCAAACGCGGTACGCAATACCACCCGGGTGATTGCCGGCGCCTTTAAGCTTCGAAAATGCAAGGGGACAAAGCTGAAAACACGTACCCGGCCCTGTCTGAACTTCCAGATGGGCCGTTGTCTCGGACCCTGTGCGCATAAGGTTCCTGAAAAAGAGTACGCAAAAATGGTGGAACAGGTTCGACTTTTTCTGGAGGGGCGCAATCGGGAACTGGTGGGAGACCTGAAAAAGGAGATGGAAGAAGCGGCTGGAACCCTGGATTTTGAAAGGGCCGCCGAAATCAGGGATCGGATTCAGGCCATTGAGAGAACCGTGGAACGTCAACATGTGGTTTCACCTCGCATGATTGATCAGGACGTGATTGGTATCGCTCAAAAGGGATCGTTGCACCAGGTTGCGGCTCTTTTTGTGCGAGGCGGACATTTGACCGGAAGCCGAAGTTTTCTTTTTGAAGATCAGACGGTTCCCATGTGGGAAGTGTTGGAAGCGTTTTTGAAACAATATTATTCCGCCCCGGTGTTTATTCCCAACACCATTTTGATTTCTGAATCCATAGACGATTCTGTTGCTTTGCGGGAATGGCTTTGTGATCTGGCGGGAAAAAAGATCATGCTTCACCATCCTGAACGGGGGGAAAAGAAGAAACGGGTCGATATGGCGGTGGCCAACGCGAAAAACCAGCTTTTGGGTTACCAGGTGATCCAAAAGGAAGATCTGCTGGATTCGGCCCGGTCTCTGCTGAATCTTAAAAAGATTCCGCGAACCATCGAGGGGCTTGATATTTCCAATCTTCAGGGCGGATTGGCCGTGGGGACCGTGGTTTCCTTTAAAGATGGAGAACCGGATCCTTCAAGCTATTTGAATTATCGCATCAAGCAGGTCGATGGCATTGATGATTACGGGATGATGACTGAAATGGTGGGTCGGCGCATTAACAGAATGCCTTTGCCGGATCTCTTTCTGGTGGATGGGGGAAAAGGGCATCTGGCCGCGGTCAAACGCGTTCTGGATCAGCAGGCGGAATCCGCTGTCGACGCGCCGGTGGGTGCTTTGCCCGAGGTGATTTCCCTGGCTAAGCCCAATGAGGGCCTGGGAGAGCAATGCGACAAAATCTACATTCCCGGCAGAAAGAACCCGGTCAGATTGAAGCCCAATCATCCCGTCTTGTTTTTGATGATGCGAATCCGGGATGAGGCGCACCGCAGGGCCATCACCTACCATCGAAACCTGAGAGCTAAACACCTGACCCGAAGTTGCCTGGATGGCATCCCCGGCATCGGAAAGAAAAGGAAACAGGTTGTTTTGAAATATTTTAAGAGTTTGGATGCAATTTCCAAGGCAACGGTGGCGGAATTGAGTCAGGCGCCGGGAATCAGCCGAGACCTGGCTTTGAAGATTTTTCAAGGGTTGTCAAACAGTCATACGAAGGAAAACGGTTGTCAGACCCAGGTAGATGAGAAGGCTCAAGACATCGTTTGATGTGGTCACAAAGGGCCCGGCCGCCAGGGCAGGGTCCACATTGAGTCGCTTCAGCGCCAGGGGAACCGCGGTGCCGATCAAGCCTGAAATTATGATGATGAGAAAGAGGGCCGCATTGACAATGAGGCCCAGTCGGTAGTCTTTCACCCAGAAGCCCACAATCAACCCCAGGATGCCGCCGCAGATGAGGCCGTTGATGAGGGCTACCCGCAATTCCATCCACAGCCTTTTTCCAATATTCACAAGCCCGATATCTCCCGTTGCAAGCCCCCTGACCACTACCGTGGCCGCTTGAGTGCCGGTGTTTCCCCCCATGGCCATGACTACGGGGAAAAAGAATGACAGAGCGATCATTGCCTTGATGGAGGCTTGAAACTGATCAATGATGACCGCCGCGAAAACGCCGCCGAAAAGCGCCGCAATGAGCCATGGAAGCCTGGCCCTGGAAATTTTGAGGGTGGATTCCTCGGTAACTTCCTGATCGATAATGCCGGCCATGAGCGACATATCTTCGTCGTTCTCTTCTTCGATGACGTCCATAATATCATCATGGGTGATGCGGCCCACCAGGCGAAAATAATCGTCCACCACCGGGATATTGACCAGGTCGTATCGCCGGACGAGATTGGCCACTTCTTCCTGGTCCGTGTCCACCCCCACGCTGATCACATCGGGTTGCATGATGTCGCTGATTTTTCGGTCTTCGGATTCGAGAACCAGATCCTTGAGGGAAATGACCCCCACCAGCCTCTGAAAATCATCCGTGACCCAGATATAGTAGAGGTTTTCAATTTCTCGCCCTTTTTCCCGAATGGTTTTGATGGCGTCTCCTACCGTGACGTCGGCCTTTACCGCCAGAAATTCCAGGGCCATGATGCCGCCGGCGGTGTCTTCAGGAAAGGGGAGCAGTTTTTCAATCTCTTCCGAGATGTGATCATCGACGGACTCGATGATTTCCTGGGCCCGTTCAGCTGGGAGGTCCCCCACCAGATCCGCTGCATCGTCTGAATCCATTTCCGCCACGATGTCGGAAATGGCCTTGTTGTCCAGGTCTCGCAGAAGGCGTTCTTGAACCGGTGGTTCGATTTCAACGAGTACGTCTCCGGCGCCCTCCGGTTCCAGGAGCTGGAAAATGATGATTCTTTCACCGGCGCCCAAATGCTCGATCAGGTCCGCCACATCGGCGGGTCGCATTTCTTCAACCAGCTTTTTGAGCGGATCGAGCTTCCCTTGCTCGATTAGGGCTTTGACCTCGTCAATGAGCCTGGCTTCGATAATTCTCGTTTTGAAACCCGTCAAGATTCACTCCTTTTGGAAGTTTCGTTCTCAGATGATACGCTTTTGCGTTTGAAGGTTTTCAGCTTTTCCAGAATTATTTTGCCGAAATCGGCGCTTCCGCCTATTTTGGTCTCCAGTTCTTTTAGCGGTATTTCCCCTCTGGCGGCCGACTTATGTCCGCCGGCGGAGCCGCCCCAGGAATTGAAAAGCTTTTTTGCCGTATTGCCGGCATTGCCCCTGAAACCCGCATTCCTGAAAATGACGATCAGCTTTCTGCCATGGATGCCCGCGACGATGCTCCATTCGGTTTCCGACAGCTTCATGAAAAAATCAGCAATAATAACCAGCGTGTCTGGATTTTTGACTTCTCCCATGTCCACAAAGGCCATGTTGTCCGCAAAAATCAGTCTGTCCATGGCAAGACGAAAATCTTTCAGGGTGTGACGGCTTAACTCGGAAGATTCAATCTTTTTGATGGTGTTCATGTTTGCGAATTGATACAGATATTTGAAGGCATTGATGTCGTTGGAGAGGGAATCCCTCACAAAGTTGGCGGTGTCGGTTTTGATGCCGTAGAACAGTGCGGTTGCGAGCCTGGCGGATGGGACTATCTTCATGCTTTTGAGATACTCGGTCATGATGGTTGCGTTGGCGCCATAGTCCGCCCTGATGTCCATGAAAGTTGCTTTTGACGAGATATCCACGGGATGATGGTCTATGATGATGTCAAAGGGGTAGTCCTTAAAGGGGGGATAGTGGCTGGGTTGGGAATCCACCATGGCCCATTTTGTGAGCTTTCGACCGCGCATTGAACGGATGCGCCGTTGTTTGATGTTGAGCAGTCTGATTAGCGCAAGGTTATCGGGGCGGTCAATGGTATTGACATGTAGGATCTCTACTTTCCTGATTTTTCGCCAGAACAACCGCTTTAACGCCAGAGCGCTGGACATGGCGTCAGGATCGGCGTTGATGACGATGCCCAGACTGTCATCCGACGAAACGGTTTCCAGCAGCATCCGGCATTTCTCCGTCTGGGTGGTGGATTTTGGAAACGGGTGTTCCATTATCGGATTTGTCATGGCTTTCCCCAATTCTTTTCTGATATTATAAACGATTCCAGAATTTAAAGTATGCTCACTACGATATCTCAAAGGCATCAAAGATACAACGCAAAAGAGCGTCGAAGAACGCCATTCCCATGGCCGGACGGGCGTTACTGCATCGTAAAAGGCCATATTGTCGTTTTTTTGACGCCATGAAATTCATTGCTGATCTCCATATTCACTCCCGTTACTCCAGGGCCACTTCAAAAAGCCTTGATCCTGAGCAACTCTCTTTCTGGGCAAGGAAAAAAGGACTTGCCGTTATCGGCACGGGGGATTTAACGCATCCTGCCTGGACTTCCGAACTCGGGGAAAAGCTGGTGGCGGCGGAGGAGGGGCTTTTTCGGTTGGCCCCGGCGCTTGAAAAGAGGATGGAAAATGAGATCCCTTCCAGTTGCCCCGGCGTCACACGCTTTCTTCTCACGGGAGAGATCAGCTGCATCTACAAGAAAAATGGAAAAACCCGAAAGGTGCATCACCTCATCCTCATGCCCGATATGCCGGCGGTGGCGCGTTTTCAGAAACGGCTTGATCGAATAGGGAATATCACCTCGGACGGGCGGCCTATCCTGGGACTCGATTCCCATGACCTCCTGGAAATTACGCTGGAGGTCAGCGAAAGGGCGCTTCTCATACCGGCTCACGTCTGGACCCCGTGGTTTTCCCTCTTCGGATCAAAATCCGGCTTCGACACCATCGAGGAATGCTTCGAGGACCTCACGCCTCACATCCATTGTCTCGAAACGGGCCTTTCCTCCGACCCTGCCATGAACCGGCGCATCTCGGCCTTGGACGGATACGTACTGGTCTCTAATTCCGATGCTCACTCCGCCTCGAAACTGGGTCGAGAGGCCAATCTTTTTGATACAAAATTGGATTATCCCCATATGGTCGGGGCCATGAAAGGGGCGAAAGGGTTCTCGGGAACCATTGAGTTTTACCCCGAGGCGGGAAAGTACCACCTGGACGGGCACCGGAAATGCCGGATGAGGTGCGAACCACTTGAAACAAGGGAGAGAGGATCTATCTGCCCGGTATGCGGCAAGTCCATGACGGTGGGAGTCCTGAACCGAGTGTATGAACTGGCTGACCGGGAAAAGCCCGTCCTGACCAGGGACGTTTACCACCTGATTCCTTTGACGGAAGTTCTCTCCGAGCTGCTGAATTGCGGTCCTGCCACCAAAAAGGTCATTTCCCATTACGAGGCGCTGCTCCATGACCTGGGCCCGGAACTCCGAATTCTAATGGATATTCCCTTGGGCCGGATAGAAAAGTCGGGCGGTCCATTGCTTGCGGAGGCCATCAGGAGGATGAGAAAGGGCAGGGTGATTCGGGATGGGGGTTACGATGGTGAATTCGGCCATATTTACCTGTTTTCGCCTACGGAAAAGAAAATCTTGCGGGCAGGGTAATCCTCAAATGAAGGATGCCTAAACCTAGTCTTAAGCATTTATAATTGACCCAAATAGAATTTAGCGATAGACTGCCGATGTACTCAGCGTTTCGCTGCCTTGTTGACGTTAGCCGCACAACGATGCATGATATCCCAGCAGAGATTTTTTTGTTGTTAAAGGAAATTCTTTTGGATGAAGGGGGGGGTGATTTTGTGGCGACATTGGCGGAACAAGGGTAGGTGCGACTTCAGTCGCACAATGAAATTGAGTTCTTATCGGGGGCCTGGTTTGTGCGACTGAAGTCGCACCTACAATGGAGGCAGGATGCCTTTTCGTTGCATCATCGGGGTAAAAGATGGGACGCATCAACAATCCTCATGACCGATTTTTCAAGGAAACCTTTTCGCGGGTGGAGGTGGCGCGTGATTTTGTGGAAAATTATATTCCATCCAGGATCGCGGCGCTCCTGAACCCCGGAACCCTGAAAATCAGCAAGGACACGTTCGTGGATGAGGAACTGGAAGAGCGGTTCTCCGATCTGCTGTATGAGGTGGAACTCAAGGGAAAGGGGAAGCTCTTCGTCTATTTCCTCTTTGAACACAAGAGTTATCAGGACCCGGAAGTGGCACTGTATCTTCTGATGTCGATGGTTCGGATATGGACAAGCTACCGTAAGCAGGAAAAAAAGGGACTGCTTCCGGCAATCCTGCCGCTGGTGGTGTATCATGGGAAGAACAAATGGCGGGTAAAGCCCACCTTTCAGGACCTGGTAGACCTGCCCGACATCATGAGACCCCATGTGCCGAATTTCGAGTATCTGATCTGGGACCTTTCCCGATACAGCGATCAGGAGATCAAGGGCGGGGTGTTGCTGCGGGTGACGTTTCTCCTGATGAAGCATATATTTTCAGAGGACCTGGGGAAACTGCTGCCGGGTTTTCTGGGGTTGCTGGAAGATTTTGGGGACCGGCGTACGGCCCTTCAGTTTCTGGAGGCGGCGCTGCGGTATCTGTCAAGCGGGAGCAGCCACATGAGTCGGGAAGAGTTGGTCAGTGCGTTGAAGGAAGTTTTTGTCGATGAAGGGGGTGATCTTATGGCGACATTGGCGGAACAATGGATTGAAGAGGGAATCGAGCAGGGAATCCAGCAGGGAACCATGAAAGTGTTGGTCCGTCTGGCTGCCAAACGTTTTCAGGTGAAACCCGATTTGGTTTATTCGATGCTTGTTGGTTTAAAAACCGAAGAGATCGAGGACCTGGCCGAGCGGTTTCTGGATGCCGGGAGCCTGGAGCAGGTTCGCGTGTGGGCGGAAGAGAAACGGATGGCGCGGGCGGAGTGATGGGGCGTGTTTGTGAGAGGGAGACGCGGAGAGGGGGTAGGTGCGGCTTCAGCCGCACAACAAACCCTGTTCATGTGCAAAGCAATCGGGGGTACAAATTGTGCGACTGAAGTCGCACCTACCCGGCGACCCGTATGCACGATTGCAGGTGCAGTTTGTGGGTGCGACTTCAGTCGCACAACAATAAATTTCAAAACCCGGAACCCATAATGCAGCAAATCATCCCAAATCACCCGTCCGGCTACAACGCACTGCGTCGGGGACGGTGGTCGGAACCGGGTTGTTGCTATATGGTTACCACGGTAACGGCGGGGCGGGTTCCGGTTTTCAGGGATTTGTTCGCGGGCCGTGCGGTGGTTCGCGAGATGATGCGCCTGCACGAAGATGGTCTTGTGGCATCGGTCGCCTGGGTGATCATGTCCGATCATCTTCATTGGCTGCTGGTGCTGGGGGATCACGGGGATCTTTCACGGGTGGTTCAGTTGTTGAAGGGTCGATCTGGCCGCCGAGTGAATCAGCTTCCGGGACGTAAGGGAAACGTGTGGCAGCGGGCATTCTATGATCATGCCATCAGGAAAGATGAAGACGTCCGGAAATTGGCCCGGTATATCGTGGGCAACCCCCTTCGGGCCGGTCTTGTGAAACGGATTGAGGAATATCCGTTGTGGGATGCGGTGTGGCTGTAAAGGGTATTTGCCCTGTTCCGGCGGTTTTTGCACTGTCGGTGCGGCTTCAGCCGCACAGCAGGGGGTTATGGGTTTTCCGGAGGTTGGTTGTGCGACTGAAGTCGCACTTACAAGTCGCACCTGATGCAGGGTGGAAAAGAGACAGGAGGTCGGTGATGAAAAAAAAGAGGATGTGGATGTTCGGTTTGTTTCTGGTGTTCATGATCACGGCTACCCAGGCCCCGGCCGCCCCCGTCCCCGACACGGGCCAGACCACCTGTTACGATGCTGGCGGCAACGTCATCACCTGCCCAAGCACCGGCCAGTCCTTTTACGGTCAGGATGCCAACTACACCATCAATCCGCCGTCCTACACCAAGCTGGATGCAAACGGAAACGCGCTTTCGGCATCTGCCACCTCCTGGGTGATGGTGCGGGATAATGTGACCGGCCTGATTTGGGAGGTGAAACAGAGCGGTTTTGTTTGGCAGTTATGCCCATGGGAAAGCGAATGAATGGAGTGATATCGATATTGCGCTGGTATCCGACGCATTCGTGGGAGACCGTTTTGATGATCGCAGCAAAATCAGACGCATTACCCTTTCGGTGAGCAGCGATCTTTCCCCTCTTCCGTTTCGGCCGGAAGATTTTGTCCCCGAAAATCCCTTTGTGAAGGAGATTTTGGAAAAGGAAGTTCGTGTTGTCTGATGACCTTTTCAACGACGCTATAATCAAAAACAACACTTCTGAATGAATCCATTTGCCGGATGCTGACGGCTGCATTGACAAGATGTTGCCATTAAGATATAAGCGTACAAAATTATTTCATAACCCATTTTGAGCATCACCGACATGCAAAAAGCCATCATGAGTCCTCTTTGTTCCGGTCTGGTTATCCCCGGGCTCGGGCAGATTATCAATCAGGAGTTGAAAAAGGGGATTATCCTTCTTTGCGCTGTGTTCGCGCTCTTTGTGGCGGGGATTATCCGCCTTTTGCAGGTCATCAATGCCGTTTTCAGGTCGGGACAGATCGATGTGTCCGACCCTGAAGCGCTGATGGCAAGGATTAGCGCCCAGGATTATACCCTGCTCTGGTGCCTGGGGGTCGCTTTTGCCGTTCTCTGGATTTATGCGGTGGCGGATGCGTATATGGGGGGACGAAAAATGGATCAGCACGAAGCCGGAGACGTTACACCATGAAAGCCTATTTACTGGATGAAATTACCTCGGAAGACATAGCGAAAATCTCCCAATTTCTGAAGAATAACACTTCTCGTTCCGCGATGGAGCAGCTTTTCTGGGTGCAGTTTCCCGAAGATCTGTTGAGTCCCCTCCAGTTCCGGCACACCGCTTGTCAACCCCACGCCTTTGCGGTGGAGGTGGGTTCGGACTGGGTCAAACTGGAAT
Organism: Desulfatiglandales bacterium; assembly: GCA_963662465.1. Lineage (GTDB taxonomy): Bacteria > Desulfobacterota > DSM-4660 > Desulfatiglandales > Desulfatiglandaceae > NaphS2. The sequence continues at coordinate 2,782,972 of OY759599.1, read as the reverse complement.
TTCTGGTACGCTCACTGGAAACAATGAAATGCGACTGCACCGCTTATTGTACGGACCAGCAAAGGGATTACATCATTCATTTTGCGGAAAAAATGCTGGAACAACTGGAAGTGAGCACTTGAAATCCCGCATCAGATCCTTGAATCATTCATTTTTGAACCTGGAGGCCTAATTAATATGAACTATAAGGAAACACTCAACCTGCCCAAAACCAAATTTCCCATGAAGGGGAATTTGGTCAAAAAAGAGCCTGAGACCCTTCTGCGGTGGGAAGAAGAAGGGCTCTACGAAACGATCCGGGAACTTTCAAAGGGCAGACCTCGATACATGCTTCATGACGGCCCGCCTTATGCGAACGGCAATATCCATATGGGCACCGCCTTTAACAAAATATTGAAAGACATTATTATCAAGAGCAAACAGATGGCCGGTTTCGATGTTCCCTATGTTCCGGGCTGGGATTGCCATGGTTTGCCTATCGAACATAAGGTGGATAGTGAGCTGGGCAAGAAAAAGCGGGAAATGACCCAGGCGGAAGTGAGAGGGTACTGCCGCCGGTATGCGGAAAAATATGTCGATATTCAGCGCAAAGAGTTTAAGCGCCTGGGAGTTCTTGGAGAATGGGATCAACCCTATCTCACCATGAATTACCCCTATGAGGCCACCATCGTCAGGGAGTTTGGAAAGTTTGCCTTAAACGGCAGCCTGGTCAGGAGCAAAAAACCCATCTATTGGTGTGCATCGTGCAAAACAGCCTTGGCTGAAGCTGAAGTGGAATACGAGCAGCACACATCCCCCTCCATCTTTGTCAAATTTCCCATGATTTCCGATCTGACGGCATTGGATCCGGTTTTTGAAGGGAAACAGGTTTCGGTGGTGATCTGGACCACCACCCCCTGGACCCTTCCCGCCAATCTGGCCATTGCCCTTCATCCCGATTTGCCCTATGCGGCGGTTGAAACCGCTGAAAACGAAGTCATGATCCTGGCCGAAGGTCTTCTGGAAAAATGTATGGCAACCTTCGGTATTGAGTCCTATGAAATTCTGAAGGTATTTGATGCCCGTGAACTGGAAAACCTGGAAGCCAAACATCCCATTGTCGACCGCTCGTCCTTGATTGTTCTGGCCCCCTATGTGACCCTGGAGAGCGGGACAGGCTGCGTACATACTGCCCCAGGGCATGGCCGTGAGGACTACGAAACCGGACTCAAATACGGGCTTGAGGTATACTCGCCGGTGGATGACGCCGGTCGGTTTACCCTGGATGTGGAATACTTTTCAGGGATGGAGGTGTTTGAAGCCAACCGCTCCGTCATTGACAAGCTGACAGCGCTTGGGGCACTGGTGAAAGAACAGAAAATCACCCATGAATATCCTCACTGCTGGCGATGCAAAAAACCGGTGATTTTCCGTTCCACGGAGCAGTGGTTCATTTCCATGGACAAGACGGGTTTGAGGGATGAGGCCCTGAAAGCCATTAACGAAGTCAATTGGTTTCCCTCCTGGGGCCGCGACCGAATCCATAGCATGATCGCCAACCGGCCGGACTGGTGTATTTCCCGGCAGCGGTCTTGGGGCGTTCCTATCACCGTATTCTTCTGTAAAAAATGTGGAGAGGTGGTGATTTCTCAGGAAATTATCGACCATGTGGCGGCAATGGTGGAAACATCGGGCGCGGATATCTGGTTCACGGCTTCTGAAAAGGAATTGCTTCCGGAAAATACGACGTGCCCGGCATGCGGCGCTGATGATTTCGAAAAGGAAACGGACATTCTGGATGTGTGGTTTGATTCCGGCGTGAGTTATGCGGCGGTCATGGAAAATCGTCCCTACCTGGACAGTCCCGCGGATCTTTACCTGGAAGGGAGCGATCAGCACCGGGGGTGGTTTCACAGTTCATTGTTGTGTTCAGTGGGGACGCGAAACCAGGCGCCTTATCGGAATGTGTTGACCCATGGGTTTGTGGTGGATGGAAAGGGAAAAGCCATGCACAAATCCGCCGGCAATGTGATTCCGCCCGAGTCTTTGATCAAGAGCCATGGGGCGGAAATTATCAGGCTCTGGGTGGCGGGAGAAGATTATCGCGACAATATCAAGCTCAGCAAGGAAATCCTGCAGCGATTGACTGATGCCTATCGCCGCATTCGAAATACCTGCCGGTATCTCCTGGGAAATCTCCATGATTTCAACCCCCAAACCGATGCCGTTCCCTATGAACAAATGGAAGAGTTGGACCAGTGGGCGCTTCATCAGCTTCAGGGATTGACCAAACGAATCACGAGCGCCTATGAGAAATTCGATTTTCATCTGGTCTATCACCATCTTCATAATTTCTGTGCCCTGGACCTCTCTGCATTTTACCTCGATATCATCAAGGATCGACTTTATACGTCCCCCCAGACGTCCACTTTAAGGCGATCGGCGCAGTTTGCCATGAATGAGGTTCTGGAAACCCTGGTGCGGCTCATGGCGCCGGTCCTTTCCTTTACCGCCGATGAAATCTGGCAATACATGGGTGGCGAAAATCGTTTGTCGAGCGTTCATGCGGATCTCTTTATCCCCGTAAAAAAGGAATACCTGAATCCCGAATTGGCGAAGCGTTGGGACGATATCCTCTCCGTGCGAAAAGAGGCGACCAAGACCCTGGAGCTTGCCAGGAAAGAGAAGATCATCGGGCATCCTCTGGATGCGGCGGTGACGTTGGGGGTTTCACCTGAACTCAAGGTGAAATTGAACCCCTACGCCGATGCGCTACGGTCCATTTTTATCGTTTCGTCTGTGAAACTCCTTGATATGGCGCAGGTTGAAGGGGGTATTGAAAGCGAAACGCTTCCTGGGCTTAAGGTGGTTGTGGCGCCTTCCACCGATCCTAAATGCGAACGTTGCTGGATGCACGATAACACCGTAGGCGACGACAATGAAAATCCAACAATTTGCAAGCGATGCCGAGACGTTCTGGACATAATTACCCGCTGATGATCTGGCCCGCGCTTTTCGTTGTCGGTCTGGATCAGGCTTCGAAAATAGCGGTACTCAAGAGTCTCAAGGTCTACGACAGCGTACCGGTTATCAAGGGCTTTTTCAATATGGTTCATGTGAGAAATCGGGGCATGGCTTTTGGATTCTTGAATCGACCGGATATGAATTTCGGTTTCTGGATACTGGTAACGGCAACAATTCTCGCCATTGTTTTGCTGCTGTTTTGGTTCCATACCATGAAGGATGAAAGCAATTGGATTACCCTGGGCCTTTCGCTGATCCTCGGCGGGGCCCTGGGTAACCTGATTGACCGGTTGAGACTTCATGAGGTGATTGATTTCCTTGATCTTTATGTGGGGAGCTATCATTGGCCCGCCTTCAATGTGGCGGACGCCGCCATTACCGTGGGCGCTGTTATGGTGGGGTTCAGCCTTTTCTTCTCAAAAGAAACTCCGCCAAAAAGCATCAAGACCTGAAAAATGACAATATCTGATTGACAAATCTGAATTCCTGGCTAGAATTGCTCCGCTTCATCAATGTTTTCATGCAACTCAATTTGTTCGCAGTCCTGAAAATAAGAATTCTAGAAATGGGAGTTGAAGATGCTGAATATGGATTTATGCGGAATGTCGGAGGATAAAGATTCTCGCTTAATGATTTTAGAAACGCTGATGGCGAAAAAAACCATGGTTGAAAACACATTAAATGAGATGAGACGCAATCACGAGGATAACAAAGACGCTCTTTTCGGCGATAATTCCGCTGAGGATGGGGATCGCGCTGGAAAGGAGATTTCCGTTCAAACCTATTACAGTTTGATGGATCGAAGAACTCAGGAATTGGAAAAACTTGAACAGCTGGTGATGCACATCCATGAAAATGAGGATTTCGGTTTTTGTGAAGATTGCGGCGAGGAAATCGGTTATAAGCGGCTTGTGGCAATGCCGGGGGTGACGCGATGCATCGATTGCCAGCGTGAAATTGAAAAAAAATTGTCCAGCCGGAAGGATTCAGGACAAAGGTTCTATGTGCCGGGACATGGCTGTGATGTGGACACGGAATATGATTTTGATGATTTCGAGATGCCCTCCGTGAAACGAAAGATGGGGTTTTTGTCCTGGGATGACATCCAGGGAATCGAGATTGAGGATCTGGGTCCCAGTGGACAAAATAATCCCCAATCTTCCCCCACGGCGGCGAACCCATAGCGCATCTGATCCATATCCTCATTTATTCTTCGATTCACTCCCATCAGTTGACTTAAAGCCCGGTTATAGTATAACTTCCATGTAACCGGGTCTTTGCCTTGTACGGCCCCGCACCCTTTAAATCCTAATGTCTGCGCTCAGAGCGTGATGAGAGAATTCTCCTATGAAACTGTTCTTTAAGATTTTTCTGTGGCTTTTTTCCATCGTTGCGGTCATTGGCCTCAGTGTCGGCGCCTATTTCTGGTATCTCTGGTCCAGCAACCTTCCCTATGTGGGGTCCGTAAAGGATTACAGGCCTCCAGTGATCACAAGAATCTACAGTGATGACGGCGAAGTTATTGGAAGACTCTGGGAGGAAAAACGGACTGTGGTTCCCCTTTCGGCGCTTCCCGACCACTTGATCAATGCCTTTGTGGCGGCGGAAGATTCTCGCTTTTTTGAACACCAGGGCGTGGATATTCAAGGCATTGTTCGGGCTTTTTTGAAGAACCTGTCAGCTGGGAAGGTTGAACAGGGGGGGAGTACCATTACCCAGCAGGTCACCAAATCTCTAATTCTGAAGAACGTCAAAAAGACCTATCGGCGCAAGGTCCGGGAAGCTATTTTATCCATTCAGCTTGAAAAAACTTTTTCCAAGGAACATATTCTGTTTCTCTATCTCAACCAGATTTATCTGGGGCAGGGCGCATATGGCGTGGAGGCCGCAACCCAAACCTATTTTGGAAAACCCGCAAAAGACCTGACGCTGGCGGAGGCTGCCCTCCTGGCGGGTTTGCCCCAGGCGCCGGCCAGGTATTCACCGGTTTCCCATTTTGATCGGGCCAAGGCCCGGCAGAAATACGTTCTTTCAAGGATGCTTGAAGAAGGATTCATAGATGAGGCATCGCGGACCCTGGCGTTAGAAACTGAGCTTGATATTCGTATGAAGGGCGTCAACACCTTTGAACGCGCCCCCTACTTCTCAGAGCATGTGCGACGTTATCTGTTGGAAAAATATGGAAAAGACCTCCTGTATCGAGGGGGTCTCGATGTTTACACAACGCTGGATCTCAAAATGCAGGTTATCGGAAGGGAAGCCCTCGGTAAGGGGTTGACGGATCTGGACAAACGTGAAGGATATCGCGGTCCCATACGCCACCTTTCGGCGGAAGAAATTCGAGATTATGAAGTGCGTGCGGCGCACGCCTTCTCGATGTCGCCTCCCAAAGTGGGTTCGGCGGTGAAGAAAACGGTAATGAACGTCGATTCCGTGGTACAGGGATTGGTTACGAAAGTGGATGATGAAAAGAGCCGGGTTTCCATTCGACTGGGAAAAGAGATGGCTTGTCTTCCACTAAAGGAGATGAAATGGGCAAGGAAGCCCGATAAAAAGGCGCCATACTACGCCGCTCGGGTCAAAAAACCTTCTTCGGTGTTGAAATCCGGAGATGTTGTTTTGGTGCGGGTTCTTAAAAGATATGGCGATGGTGAAAATTTTACCTGGGAGGTTGCGTTGGAACAGACCCCGATGGCCCAGGGGGCGCTTGTTTGCCTGAACCCTGAGACGGGCGAGGTGAAAGCCATGCTGGGGGGACGTAGTTTTGATGACAGCCAGTTTAACCGGGCCATCCAGTCCAGACGTCAACCCGGATCCGCTTTCAAACCCTTGATTTATTCCGCGGCCCTGGATCAGGGGATGAGTCCGGTGAGTATTATTATGGATTCTCCTTATGTGTCCACTCCCAATGCCGATGGGGAAGTTTGGAAACCCAAAAATTATAAGAAAAAGTTCTATGGCCCCACATTGATCAGGACGGGTCTGGCTAAATCCAGAAATGTGATTACCGTCAAGATCCTGAATAAAATCGGTGTTAATTATGCTATTTCGTATGCCCGGAATATGGGAATCGAATCTGATTTGACCCCGGATCTTTCACTGGCCCTGGGTTCATCCGGTGTGTCTCTGATGGAATTGACCCGGGCGTACGCTGTTTTTGCCAATGGCGGGATGCTGGTGAAACCCTTCTTCGTGAAACGGATTTTGGACCGGGGCGGTCAGGTCATTGAAGAGAATCAGCCTGAAACGACGCCGGTTCTTTCAAAGGAAACGGCGTTTGTGATGACGGATTTGCTAAAGGCCGTTGTGACCGAAGGGACGGGCTGGCGCGTCAGGGCATTGAAACGGCCCGCCGCGGGAAAGACGGGCACGACCAACGATCTTCGGGATGCCTGGTTCATGGGATATACGCCCGATTTGGTGACCGGCGTCTGGGTGGGGTACGACGACTCAAGGGAGATGGGCAAGGGAGAAACCGGTTCCAGGGCCGCCAGTCCCATCTGGCTGGATTTTATGCAGGGGGTCCTGGCTGAAAAGCCGGTAAAAGATTTCCAGATCCCCAAAGGGGTCGTTTTTGCGAAGATAGACGGGGAAACCGGTCTTTTGGCCGGACGACATTCGAAAAAAGTGGTGTTTCAGGCTTTTAAAGAGGGAACGGAACCCGCAACATATTCTCCCAAACCCACCGCGGCCAAACTAAAGTCTTTTTCGCAATTTGATATGGATGTTCAATAGCCACGGCATCCGGGAAATTGAATGGTCAAGGCAGGGACCTTGAAAAATCCCAAACGCCCTTTAAAGGGAATGGGCGATGGGTATTGGCGGGGGTGTGAGAACCGAAAACCGTAGAGCCCCTGTTGGTACGCTTCCGGCCGGTTCAAGTGGATGGGGATATCTTCCATCCATTGATCTTTATTTTCATATGGGGTAATGTCGGTCATCACGACCTGCCCCAGAATGATGCCTCCGGGCAGGTTGTGCGGGAATTCGAACCGCCTGATGGCATCCAAATCAGGTTTTTTACCCGCGTGGATCAGCAACGTTTCGGGAAATACCATATTTGCGGGTCTCCATGACCGGATTTCCATGGTTTTGGCGCCTTGCATTACCAGCGTTGCCCACGGTTGACGAATGGAAAGGGCCTTCAGAATCTCAGGGCTCTTCGACTGACAAGAGGTTGTATTTTTCATTCGATGTTCAGCTGTTCAAGGGTTTACATGAGCGCCGTACTGAAATAGCGCTCGGAGCGGTCCGGCAGGACCGTTGCGATGTTGCCGGAAATTTTCAGGACCATTTCCCTGGCCCCCCACACATTGGCTCCCGAGGAGATGCCCACCAGAAGTCCCAATTCCCTGCCCAGTTGGCGCGTGGTGTCGATGGCGTCCTCATCGGAGACTTCGATTACCTCATCCACCAGGGATTTGTCCAACACATCGGGAATGAACCCGTCGCCGATTCCCTGAATCTGGTGGAGCCCGGGCTCATGGCCCAGCAGGGCCGAAACGTTTTTGGGCTCCACCGCCACGATTTTAACGCCGGGCCGGTGTTCTTTCAGGAATTTGCCGATGCCCTGAAGGGTGCCGCCGCTCCCCACCCCCGCCACAAAGCAGTCGATATTCCCATCCAGCTGCTCCCAAAGTTCGCGGGCGGTTTCTTCATAATGAACCCGGGGGTTGTCCGGATTTTCAAACTGTTGGAGGACCACCACATTTTTTTCTATTTCTATTTCCGCCATCTGCCGCACCCGTTCCACGGCGCCCGCAATATTTTTTTCCTTTGGGGTGAGTACCAGCTCCGCTCCCAGGGAACGAATCAGTTTTTTTCGCTCTTCACTCATGTTTTCCGGCATGACAATCCGTACCCGGTATCCTTTGAGCTTTCCCACTAGCGCAATGCCGATGCCCGTATTGCCGGAGGTAGGCTCCGTGATAATGGAATCGGGTGTAAGACGTCCGGTTTTCTCAGCCCCTTCAATCATGGCCATGGCCACCCGGTCCTTGATGCTGCCGCCCGGATTCAGAAACTCAGCCTTGGCAAAAATGGGTTCATTTTTCAAGTGAATCAGCGGGGTGTTGCCCACCAGTTGTAAAATATCATCGATGATCATTGCGCTGTTTCCTCTGCCAGAATTTTTTGAACCACCCTGTCCCCGAATTCCGAAGTGGTGAGAATGTTTTTTTTGGTATGTTGGTATCCCATGAGGTCCCGGGTAATGAATCCCTCCTCGAAGACTCCGAAAATGGCGTTCCAGACATCCAGTGCTTCGTTGGGGAGCCCCAGACATTTTTCCAAAAGCAGGGCAATGCTGCCGATCATGGAGTAGGGATTGGCCATGTTTTTTCCGGCAATATCCGGTGCTGACCCATGGGCCGGTTCCACGTAGCTTTTTTCCGGTCCGATACAGGCGGATGGCATCAGCCCCAAGGAGCCGATAATTCCCCCGGCCTGATCCGTGAGGATGTCTCCCTGCATATTCTCAAGGAGCATTACCCCGTTAAACTGGGTCGGGTTGACCACCAGTTGAAATGCGGCATTATCCACCAGGGTGGACTTTAAGGGCACATCGGGATAGTCTTTGGCCACATCCGCCACAATTTTCCGCCAGAAACGGGATGTGGCCAGGACGTTGGCCTTATGAATGTCGGTTAGTTTTGTTTTTTGTTTTCTGGCTTCTTCAAAGGCCATAATGGCCACGCGCCGCACCTGCGCTTCGGTATAGGTGCAATCATCCCGGGCATAGGTCATATGGGTGGACTCGCCTTCAACTTTTTCGCCGAAATAGATGCCGCCCACCAGTTCGCGAATCATCAGAATATCAATCCCTTGGCCGATAACCTCCTCCTTCAATGGGGAAAAGGATTTTAGGCTGATGGGAAGTCGTACGGGCCTGAAATTGGCAAAGGTGTCATACCGCTTTCTGAGGGGCAGGATGGCGCCCACTTCCGGGCGGAATTCCTGGGGAATTTCGTCCATTTGCTCAACCGCGAGCCCGACGGGGCCTTTGATGATAACGTCGGCTTCGTCGCAGATTTGTTTTGTTTTATCCGGAAAGGGCGAACCTTCCGTGAAATAGGCTGCCGCGCCAAAGGGGGCGGGCTTAAGATCAAAGGTATGACCGTATTTTTTTTCAATGGCGGTAAGGACTTTGAGGGCTTCATGGACGATTTCAGGGCCGATGCCATCGCCTTCCAGAACTGCAATGGTTTTGTTCATGGTTTCTCCTTGGATTTTTTAAATGTTCAAAACTAGTAACTATATCAGAAAATGTTTCAAAAAATCATCTTTTAATTGACAGACCTTCGCTTTGACCGGCAATATGCCTTTGCTGGCGGGGTTACGGAAAAAGCCCTCATTGAAAGGAGAATCAGCATGTTGAGCATCCGCAAAATAGGCATCGTGGGCCGTACCTATCGACACCTCAACCGGTATCGGGAAATTTTGAGTGTTTTATTTAAGTATGGGTTTGGCGATATTGTTGAAACGCTCAAAATTGAACAATATATTGAAGTTGGATTGCAGATGATTTCAAAAAAAAGACGCGATCAGATTGAAAAACTATCCAGAGCTGAACGGGTTCGAATGGCCGTGGAAGAACTGGGGCCGACGTTTATTAAACTGGGGCAAATCCTTTCGACCCGGCCCGATTTGATTCCCCTTGAGTATTCCCGTGAATTTAGCAGGTTGCAGGATAATGTGCCGGCCTTTTCCCATGAGGCGGTTAAAACCATCATCACCGAAGAACTGGGACGTTCGCCGGAGGAACTGTTTGCTCATTTTGAATCCGAGCCGCTGGCGGCCGCGTCCATCGGTCAGGTACACCGGGCGCGCTTGGCGGATGGGGAAGAGGTGGTGGTAAAGGTTCAACGACCGGGTATCCGGAAAACCATAGAGGTTGATTTGGAAATCCTGCTTCATCTGGCCTCTCTTATGGAACGACACGTGGAAGAGATGGTGGTCCAGCGTCCTACGCGGATCGTGGAAGAATTTGCCCGAAGTCTGGAGAAGGAAATCGACTATACCATCGAGGCCTATCACACGGAACGTTTTTCACGGCAGTTCATGGGGGAACATACGGTGTATGTGCCTAAAGTGTTTAAGGCATTAAATTCATCCCGTGTTCTGACCATCGAGTACATTGACGGCATCAAGGTTTCGGACACGGATAGGCTCAAGCAAAAAGGTTGCGATCTGCATACAATTGCCGTAAACGGCGCCGATCTGATCATGAAACAGATCTTTGTTCACGGGTTTTTTCATGCGGACCCGCATCCGGGAAACATTTTCATATTGCCGAACCATGTGATTTGTTTCCTGGATTTTGGCATGATGGGCCGTATCCGTCAGGATGAACGGGAGGATTTTACGGATTTTGTCACCAACCTTGCGGGTAAAAACGAGAGAAAAATTACCGAGTCCGTATTGAGGCTCTCTCTCTATGATGCGGAACCGGACCGGGAAAAGCTGGAACGAGATCTCATGGATCTTCTGGAGCAGCAGGTTTATGGGCATCGAAAAAAACTGGAGATGGGTAAATTGTTCCAGAAGCTCATTGAGACGGTTTCCTCCCATGGGCTTACCATCAAACCCGATCTTTACCTGATGATGAAATCCCTGGGCACCATCGAGGGCATCGCCAAGATGCTGGATCCGGCCTTTGACATCCTGGAGCAGGCGGCGCCTTTTGTTCGGAAGATTCAACAGGACCGCATGGATCCCAGGCGGATTGCCGGGGACATGCTTGAGATCGGTACGGAACTGATTCAGCTGGGTCGGGAAATCCCCGGTGAAGTGCGGGCTATTCTCAAACAGGCCAGGGAAGGAAAAATTAAAATTGAATTCGGGCATTCCGGTCTGGAGCCCCTGCTCAACACCCACAACCGGACCAGTAACAGATTGGTGTTTGCCATTGTCCTGGCCGCCTTGATCGTGGGTTCATCCCTGGTGGTGTTATCGGGCATTCCGCCCAGATGGCATGATATTCCACTGATTGGGCTGGCGGGGTTTGTTCTTGCGGGGGTTATCGGATTTTCCCTTCTGATTTCCATCTTACGGCGTCGGAAGATGTAAAATAGTTTGGTTTTAAGGTGTCTTTTTCAAACAGACAAGCCCGATAAGGCCCATTGCCACGCCCAGGAATATGGGCCACAGGGGAACAGGATCGGCATAGGGCGTGTAATCCTCAAGGGTGTAAAAAAGAAAAGTGAAAAACGAGAGGATCACTCCGAATCCCGTGAGTATAATGCCGAATGCCTTCATCTTTATTCCCTCTGGTCGCTATTTCACCTGAAGATCGGGATGCGTAAGAACTGCATGACGCTGGATTTCACCTCAGCGTCAAAAACATTGATGGTCAAAGATGAAAACATGTGCGGTCGAGAATGTCAAGAAAAATAGTGAAATCTCTGGGGGTGAAGGATCGCGAATTTCGGTTATCGTTCCCGTTCATAATGGCGGGGCAAAATTCAAACGCTGTCTGATGGGCATTCAATCCGCTCGACCTCGGCCCGATGAATTGATTGTTGTGGCGGATGGGGATGCCCATGGCTCCGGGCAAATGGCCGAGGGCTTCGGCATTAAGGTGATTTCCATTGGGCCTCCGCCCATGGGGCCTGCCGGGGCGAGAAACGTTGGGGCGAAAGCGGCAAAGGGGGATATTCTGTTCTTCGTGGATGCGGATGTGGAGATTCACGGGGATTGCGTCGGCTCGGATCTGAATCTCACGATAACCGATCGCATTTCATGCGCTTTGGTTTTCGCTTTGCTGGTGACACTGCCGCTGATATTTATCTCAAAATGGGGTTGGGGCGTCACTGGATTTTTTTTGGTACTCATTCTTTTCTTAAACAGGGACCTGTATTTTTATTTTATGCGGCTTCGGGGGATTGGTTTTTTATTTAAAAGCATTTTAATGCATTGTTTCTATTTTTTTTACAGCGGACTCGCTTTCATGTTTGGAAAAATCACCTGTAAATTAAAGGAATAGCTTTTCATTATTCGTCTTCGTTCCCCACCATTTCGCCAAGGGTCACCCTAAGGGTCTTTCCGGCTGCCGGTATGTGAAGGGTCAACGGCTGGTTCTGGTTGATGGGCAGCGGGTTTCGATTTTCGTATATGAGCAGTTTGAAATCCTTATTCCAGTGGGGTGGGACGATTTTCAAGGGAATGGTTTTTTTCAGGGTAAAAAATTTCGGATCCTGAAGTAGATCCTGCAATGCTTTATAGGCGGGGATATCGGGTGCTTCAAGGGGGGATTCCACTACGGCGTATTGAACCCCCATCCGTTGCAGTTCATCATGGATTTCCTTGATGTTATGTAGGTAAACGGTCATGTGATGGTCGTTATGGATCAAGGAAGTGCTGATGATTTTTTGTCCACGCAGGATCATGAAACGTTTTTCCGGGTCAAGCTTTCTCACAAAAAAAGAGAATTGTCCGTTTCCCATGCCGATAAAAAAAAGCACCGGTGACCGGCTGTGTTTAAGAACATACCGGGCGGCCGCTTCATAGCCTGACACATGGTAGATAGGAATGGGAAAGGATATCCAGATTTGAAAGATAAGGGGCAACGTGCAAAGGACATATGGGATCACTTTCCCCGAGTTGATTCGTTCGGATAGCGCGTGTGCGATTTCAAAAGCCCCCAGGGCCGCGAAGAAACAAAAGGCTGGAATCCAGTAGATGGCGTAGCGGGGAATCTTTACGCTGATGATCGTAAAGGTGAGATATACGCAAAATATGGTCAGTCCGTAGAGGATGCTGTTGCCGTCCTTTTTGAAGATGGCGATTGCGATTCCCAAAACAGCCAATGAGAGAATGGGAAGGGAAAAATGGTCGTGATAGAGATAATAGAGATATACGAGAAGCTGAGAATGACCATTTTGTACGATTTGCGCCTGCTGGGGCGCCATATGATCTTTGATGCTCAGGGCGATATTGTGAGCCCCCAGCCAGATGCTGAGAAGGGTCAGGGGGATCAAAAATAAGAGAATGACGGCCGCCGGCATCCAGGTGCTGCGCGCCAGAAGGAGTTTCGGTTTTTTGCCGCAAAGGGGGTACAGAAGGAACATGGGGAGCATGAAAACGGCTTTCTGGTTGGTCCACAGCATCAATCCCGTTGTAATTCCCAGGAGGATGCCCATGCGGACGGAGGGAGCGGAAAAATAGCGATATAGCAGATATAGGGTGAGAATGCTCATGGAAAGGGTGGGAATTTCCAGTAAGATGTTCTGGGAATAAATGTATATATTGGGATTGCTTAGCCACAGCAGGAGGGAAAGCACGGCAACTTTGATATTATGGGTTCCGGCGACCAACAGGACCCAGCTCAACATGCCCACATAGAGAAACAGCAATACCGCAATCCTGGGGGCCATATACGTCAACCCCATCATGGCGTAAAACAGGGCTTCAATGGTCGGGAAAAAAAGGGGCCGCTGGCCCACCGACAGGCTGGGATAACGGGCATAGTATTCAACGGCGTACTGGTAGGGATGAAGGAGGGAGTGGGGAAGATCTTTTACGAAATCGAATACGAAGACCCCATCCATGGCAATCTTGTCGGCATCCGGAGGCCAGTAGGAAATTTTCCCGAGGTTCGGAAAAGATGCCAGGATAAAGATGCCGAAAATCAGGGAAACCGTCAGAAAGATTTTGATGGGTTGCGGCTTGATCATGAGAGATGAGGGATCGCCAGCAGGTCGATGAGTTCTTTCCGGGTAAAACGATTCATGACCCCCGGATCAGTTTCTTCGACCACGGTGTCCATCAGGTTTCGTTTTTTCAAAATGATGGCCGCGATTTTTTCTTCAAGAGTGCCTTCCGTTACGAGTTTGAAGACCTGTACCCCCCTTTTCTGACCGATCCGATGGACCCGGTCCGTGGCCTGGTCCTCCCGGGCGGCGTTCCACCAGCGATCATAGTGGATGACCACCGAAGCGGCCACCAGATCGATGCCCACCCCGCCGGCCTTCAGACTGCCCACGAATACGCGGCACATGGGGTCCTGGTTGAACCGCTGGATGATTTTCCCCCGGTTTCGGGTTTTCCCCGTAAGGGATACGAAATCAATGCCCTTTTCCATCAGGTGTTTTTCCATGATACCGATCATGCCCAGGAACTGGCTGTAAATCACGATCTTCTGACCGTTGTCCAGGCTCTCTTCCAGGAGTTCCTGGAAAAGATCCCATTTCCCGGATTCCAGGCGTTGATAATCCTCGATTTTTCCTTCCACCAGGGAAGGGTGGTCACAGATCTGTTTCAGTAAATTGAGCAAGGCAAATATGTGGATGTAGGGAACGGCTTTTCCGTCATGCTTCAGGGTTTCCAGGAGGCCTTTTCCCCGGGTGGAAATGGCATCGCGATACAGCTTAACCTGATCTTCCGAAAGGGCGCAGGTCCTGGTGTCTTCGATCTTTTCGGGGAGATCATGAAGCACGCTTTCTTTTTTGCGGCGAAGGGCAAAGGGCAAAATAGCGTTCGAGAGTTGGGCTTTTTTTGCGTCATCCCCATTCTGTTCGATGGGTTTCACATAGCGGGTTTCAAAGTCCGCATCTTTGCCCAGGTATCCGGGGAGCGTCAAATCCATGAGCGCTTTCAGCTCGGTGATACGGTTTTCGATGGGGGTGCCGGTGAGGCCCAGCTTCATGCGGGCATTGATTTTTCTGGCGGATTGGTAACCGATGGTTTGCGGGTTTTTGAGGTTCTGAATTTCGTCAAAGACCGCTACGGAAAAATTCAATGTTTCCATCGCGGCGATATCTTGTCTTAGAATGCCGTAGGAAGTCAAAAGGACCTGATGATGATTAAGGGCGTTACCCAGGTCCCGCTGGGGGCCGTGGTAGATGACGGGGTTTAGAACCGGGGCATAACGGCGGATAATGTTGTTCCAATGGCTTAAAACCGTTGTGGGGCATACCACGAGAAAGGGGTCGCAGGTTTTTTCCTGTTCCAGAAGGCCAACCAGGAAGGCCATGACCTCGTGGGTTTTGCCGAGGCCCATGTCGTCGCAGAGGAGTCCCCCAAACCCGTTTTGGAACAGAAAGTGGATCCATTCCACGCCCAGTTCCTGGTAGTGGCGAAGGATCGAGCGTAATCCCGCCATTTCGGGCAATGGCGCCGCCGGCTTGAGGGTGAGCATTTTTTTGAGCAGGTTGCTCGTTTCGTTCTCGCCCGCAACCGTCAGGGATTCACGGCACTGAGCCTGCAATCGGAACAGATCCAGTCGCGATAGCTTGATCCTTTCTTCCGCGTCTTTGTGGTTGTCGGGTTTGAGATTTTCGGCAATTTCCGCCAGGCCCTCAAATGCTTCCGAAGCGCAGTCGATCCAGCCGACTTTACTGCCGATGTATCGTTGGCCCGCGGCTTTGGTTCTCAGAATTTCAGCAAGAGAAATGGTTTGGCTGCCGAAACCGTATCGGACCGACAGATAGTACCAATCCCGATCGAGCAGCTCGGGCCTGATTTCCATGCGGTCAAAGGTTTTCAGGATTTTAAGCCCTTCGACCGTGTCGTCCACCCTGAATGCACCGTCTTTGAGATCTTCTTCATATTCCTCCAGGAAAACGGGAATCTGGGACTTTTTGAGTGCCATTTTTATCGGCGCTTTGAACTTTCTGGATTGTCCCGGTTGTTCCAATTGGGCCATGATGCCCATTTCCTTGATGTAAACCAGGGGGCCATAGGTGAATTTTTCCAAACCCTCGCTTTCAAAAAATGCTTCTTCGCCGTTTTCCTGAAGCCATTGGATTTGTGGCCTGATTTCCAGGTCCAGTTCCGTATTCTGTGTGATTTTGAAAATCGACTTCAGGGGGATGGGATGGATGGCCGGCACGTGTTGATTGGGCAGAAGGTCGTTAAATATTGACAGCAGACTTTTGACTTTGTTTCGGGGAATTACCAGACGAATCAGGGGGGCGCCGTCGGGCGTCAGGCAGGAAACCGTGAAAGTTCCCGTAGTTTCCGCAATGGCCGATTTAAAGGTGTAGCGCCCCTTTTGGGGATCTTCTTCCCCAAATTCCCGAAAACCATGATAGGCGCATTTAAACCAGAAGCCTTCTTCCAAGACCTGTTTCCGGGTTTTGAATCCTCGGGAGTTCATGTTTTTTTCATTGTCGGTTTGGGTCATAAAAGCCAGCCGTGAAAGGACCCATGTCCGGTTTGGAATGCCTTCATTATGGGTGGTGGATGCACCGCAACGTTCGAAAAAACGGGTGCGATCAGCGCCATCGGAAAAATAATGGACCAGGGTTGCGCCATTTGAGTCGACGACTTCAACGACGCTCCTGCCGCCGCTTTTTCGGGTTTGAAAAATTACGGTCCGGTGGGTTTCACTGCACCCTTCTCCCAAAATGGTTGCCAGGCGGTACCAGATGCTGGACCGGAAACCATCATCAAAATGCTTTTGCCCGGATTTCTGTTGCAATGCCTTGTAGGCCTGCATGAGATCCTTAATATGTCGGCAGGTCTTGTTTTTAGACAAGGCACAGGTGCAAAATCGCTGGGTGAGTTCAAAATCGTTTCCCTGAACGAAAAATGCGACGCCGGGCCGTTTGTCGGAGGGGTCCGGCAACAGGGCCATGCCCTGACGAAAGAATTCAATTTGCCGGATATCGGCAGCAGTTGTTTTAGGGGGTTGTGTGTTTTTCATGGAATGAGCATCATCCTTTTGTTTACTTTCGGGGCAATGTTTCCTCCCAGATGCTTGATGTAGGCAATCAGGGCGTCTCGTTGGAAAATGGATGAATCAAACGGGTCGGTCGCTTCTAAAAAAATACGATAGCCGTCTCCTCCCTTTGCGAGATACGAATTTGTTGCGATGCCGTATGATTTATCAGGATCAATGGATTTGCCGTTGATGAGGATGTTGTCGCAACTTTTCTTCTCGCGATTCAGGGTGAAATAAACACCGTTCGATACCTGTGGAAAGGCGCCTTCACCCGGCTGGATGGTTCCCAGATAGTCAAAAAGAGTTCGAACCTGGGTTCCCGTCAACGTCAAAAACACCACGGAAGTGTTAAAGGGAAGAATGTCGTAGATGGCTTTCTGGGTCAGTGGCCCTTCGGAAAGCCCTGCCCGGATGGCGCCGCTGTTGGTCAAGGCAAAATCCGGATTGAATCGTCTCATATGCCACTGCATGGCATCGGCCACCAGGTCGCCAAGGGCTGTTTCCCGGAATCTTCCGTCATCATATTCAAAGGCGCCTTTGGCATATCCGATGGTTTCAGAGAGGAACCGGCCGACTTTGTCCCTGTAAGGTTGAAGCAGTGCCAGGAGTGCCGGGTCTTCCTTGATTTCGTTTCCGATCAAATGAAAGGTCTTTTTCCCATCCGCGTTCCTGACAACCCTTTTCAAATTAATGGGAATCAGTTCCATATTGAAATCCACAACCTGTTTGTCCTCAATCCAAAGGTCGATTTTTCCCAGAACCAGACCCCAGTGCCACGCCTGAACAATCAGGGTTTGATGGCCGGAATCCGGTTGTTGAATGATAATGGGCGCATCCAGTTTGGTATCCGTATTGCCGTCTACAATCAAATCAATGCCGCTCACCTGGGACGCCAGCCGTTTTGATCCCCGGTTGTTGCCTTCATATATGCCCAGGTGGGTGAGGGCAATGATCACATCCGCCTGTTTTTTCAGGATGGGCGCCAGATTTTTCGCGACGTCAACTTCATCTTCAAAAATAAGGTCTTTGATGTAATCCGGGTTTCCGATAAATTGGGTGTCTGTTGTGGTAAGTCCGAAAATGGCGACTTTGAAGCCGTCAAATTGTTTGATGATAAAAGGGATTGCCAGGTCATCCCCCTCCTGGGTTTTGATATTGGCGGAAAGGAAGGGGAATCTTGCCAGGTCCATTTGTTCTCTGAGAACGGGGATGGGATTGTCGAATTCATGATTTCCAAGCACCATGGCGTCATATCCCATGAAATTATACCCCAGGATGTCCGGTTTTGCCTTGAAGAAATTGGATTCCGCTTCACCGGTATTCAGATCGCCCGCGTCCAGAAGCAGGACGTTTTTATTGGCGTTCCTGATTTCCTTTACGAGTGTGGCCCGGGCGGGCAGACCCCCCACATCGGGTACGGAGAGATTTGAAAACTTGACCGGATGCCCGTGAACGTCATTGGTATAGAGGACAACGAGGTGATGAAGACAGGGCGTTTTTCCCGTGTCCTGCTGCCGAGGTGCGCCGTGAGCATATGGAAATGAGAAGAGTATTGTCAATAGAAACCCAACGGATATTGGGATTTTTTGGCTTTTCATACGGGTGAATATCATTTTTTTCAGAGCCTTGTTGGGGTTGCAATGCAATATCGCCAATGGTACAATCAAAGGGTTTATTCGTCGATCAGATAATTGTAAAGTGTATATTTTTTTTGAAAGGGTGATCAATGAAAAAATTATGGTGGGCGCTGATTCCGTTATGTGTTCTGTTTTTTGGCGATCCTGGATGGGCCGAACTTTCTTCCAGGGAAGAAAATGTCTTGAAGAATGCTTATAAGTCGATCCTGGTTAAAAGAAAGGGGCCTTTTACCATCAATACCTGTACCTGTACCAATGGGAAGCTCGCGCCGGTGGCGGACAAGAACATGAAGGTTCGGCCCAATCCCTGCCGGGAACTTGAGGGGGTGGGGCAGCTTTTCTGTTCGGCCTACCGTAATGATGCAGCTGAAACCCTCGCACGATTCGGGGTTTATGTGGGGAACATCTTTTCCAACGAAGTGTTCTTATGGGATCAAAACCCGGATCATCATAGTGTGGTTAAAGGCTTCATCCTTGAGAAATATTACATGGATACCCATCCGGAGAGCAAGCTTAACATGTCCCGCGCCTATGGGGGCATTTCCGGCACGGAGTTCGAGGTCAAATATGCCCCCATGTTATTTGCCAAATATTATGCCCTTGCCGACTGGAATGATTTTCACGATTATTTTTTGCAATATGAATTGCAGCGACGTTTTTTCTGCAAATCCAACCTCTTTATGGTCAATGACATCCGAAACCTGTCCCTGGTCATTTATCGTAGCTATCCCCCCTTTAAGCCGGTAAAAGATCTGGTGCACAACCGCCTGTCTCCCAGTTTGATTCCCCTGATTGAGGATTTTCGGAAAAAGCATCCCCAGGACCGGAAAAACGATCAGAATTACGTGCGGTTGATTGAAATGATCCGAAGTCTGACTTATGTGGACCAAAGCCAGTTGAAAGAATATTTGCCGATCATATCCAATAAAGGGATTCAGGATCTCATTAAAAATATATTGAATATTCCCCACAATGCGCCCCTGAGGCTGCTTCACAGTCTGGCGGATCTGGTGGTGGCATCCCGGGAGACGGTGGCGGTTAAGGCCATCAAACCGGAAGAAGCCGTGACCTTAATTAACCTGAATGTTTCCGCCAACCTGCTCATCCTCATGACGGCCAACCGGCTCATGGAGCTGGATCGGGAGTGGACGGTCATGGAACTGATTGATATCCTGAAGGATATGCTGGCCGGCAGCTATGGCGCCGGACTGATGAGTCACCGGGAATATGAGACCGGTATTTTATCCTTTAACAAACTGCTCGACAAAAAGGGTTTAACCCTGGGAGATGCGTATCGTCTTCTGAATCGTTCAAATCTGGCTGTGGAATGGGCGCAGTCGTCCATCCGAACGGCATTTGCAGACGTTTGGGATCCCTGGGTGTTTCTTTTGCCGGAAGTCCAGCGGATCAATGACGACATCATCCGATCTTCCCCCCTGATGGGTTATGCCACCATCATTAAATCCCTGCGAGGGTATGTGTTAAGTAAACTGGGCCTTAAACATCACATTCTGGGAAAGACCGTTATTGAAGGCGTAAGAGCCCTGAATCCGGGGCTGGCCCTGGGGCCTCTGGCGTTTTTTGATGGTCAGCGCTACACACGGGACAATATTCTGGCCCTTGAGACCACCAATGCGGAGCTTGAGCCCGTGGCCGGCATCATCACCAAGGATGAGGGAAATGTGGTATCCCATGTGCAGTTGCTGGCGCGCGCCCTTGGGGTACCCAATGCTGTGTTTTTGGACGGGTTGTACCGGCAGTTAGCCCCGGTTCAGGGGCGGTCCCTGTTCTATGCGGTTACGCCTGTGGGCCGGATCATTTTAAAGGAAGCCGAAAAGATGGATCAGGCAGACAAACTGATCCTGGCGGAATATGAAAAAAACCTTAAACGGACCCGTGATGCGGATATCAAAGGGCAAACCGGCAAATTGGCCATAGACGCCGAAAGGCTGAATCTCAAGGAGACCCGGGTCCTGGGGTTGGACAATCTCAGGCGTAAGGATTCCGGCGTTGTGTGCGGACCCAAGGCTGCTTTTCTGGGGGAATTGAAATACCATTTCCCCAAAAATGTGGCCCGAGGGGTGGTGATTCCCTTTGGTATCTATGATGCTCATTTTCAAAAGGCCGTGGTGGCGTTGCCCGAGAATCTCAAGGGCAAGGGGATTGCCGAATCCGGAGAGTCCCTGGCGGCATTTGTGCGGCAGACTTATGACGTTTTTTTTAATCAACTGCTCAAGGATCCCCATATGTCGTCCACTCAACTGGCCCAATGGATCCGACCCAGGCTGGATGTGGTTCGATATTCCATTGGAAATATTACCCTGGATCCGGTTTTTGTGGAAGCGCTGCGAGAGAAGATCGCATCTCAGGGAATTTTCACGGGTCCTGAAAAGGAACGGTTGCGGGGTGTTTTTGTCCGTTCCGATACCAATGTGGAAGACATGCCCAATTTCAACGGCGCCGGTCTCAACCTGACCATTTTTAACCTCATGACCTTTAAGGATGTACTGGAAGGGGTTAAAGAGGTGTGGGCTTCGCCCTTTACCTATCGTTCATTTTCCTGGCGTCAGACGGTTATCAGCGATCCGAACCTGGTATTCCCCTCCATCGTGGTTTTGGAATCGGTGCCGTCGGAGAAATCCGGCGTGTTGATCACGGCGGATGTGGACACTGGGGATACCACTAAAATGACCATCGCCACGGCGGAAGGTGTCGGGGGCACGGTGGATGGTTCTCCGGCCGAGACGTTGCTTTACAGTACCAATGAGACCGTATTGTTAAATCAGTTTAAATCTCCCACCCGGCGGATGCTCATCCTGGAAGGGAAGGGCGGCAGCCGGATGATGCCCTCCACCGGCGCGGAGCGGGTGTTGACGGAGCCGGAACTCATCGCTCTGGTGGATGCGGCGGAGAAAATTAAAAAAGAATTCATCCCTGAAAAGGGAACCGGCGGGGATCCGTTGCCCTGGGATATTGAATACGGTTTTGTGGACGGCAAACTCTATCTTTTTCAAACCCGGCCCTTTGTGGGGAACAGCGATTTGAGGAACCTGCCGGCCTTGGCAGCACTGGACAAGGGGGTTAAGGAGAAAGAAGGGCAACCTTTTTCACTGGCGGATAAAGTCAGATGGCAGCCCTGATGCATTGATTTTTGAGGATTGAAAATGAACTGGATCAAGCGATTGTATGAGGCGTTTTTTACCGCGGCCGGAGAAAACAAAGGGGCTTTTCTGCCGCTTTTCGGCTGCTTTTTCCTGGTGCTGTTCAGTTATAGTTTCATCCGGCCGGTCTGCGAGTCCCTTTTTCTCTCCTCCTGGGGGGCGTCAAAAATGCCCCATGTCTGGATCATGTCGGCCGCGGCTACGGCCGCGGTCGTCTGGGTTTACAATAAATTCGTCATTCGATCCAGACCTTCCCGGCTCTATGCGGTGAGCAATTTCCTGGCGGTCGCTTTTTTTCTCCTGTTCTATATGTTTTTTTCGGCCAAAAACCGAGGGTTTTCCCTTACGGCGTTTATTGTTAAAGACATCTATGTGGTCATTTTAATAGAGCAATTGTGGACTTTTTGCGATGCTACCTTCTCGGAAAAGGGGGCTAAGACGCTTTATGGATTTCTGGCCGGGGCGTGTTCCATCGGCGGTATCGTGGCCAGCGTCTTGACTGTGCAACTGGCGTCTGTTCTGGGTTCCAATAACCTCATCTTTATCGGTTGCGGCGCTTTGCTGGCAGGGGTATGGTTATTCGGCTATGCCAACCGGAAGGGTGGTACGGTGTTGAGTCGGGCCCGGAAAAAAGATGCCATGGATACGCAGACAAAAGAGGAAAAGCGCAGCATCTGGGGTGGTTTTGATGTGGTATTGAAATCAAAATATTTGATTCTAATATGCATCATGCTTATGTTGAGCCAGTTTGTGACGGCGCTGATCGGGCTGCAATTCAACCAGGTTCTGGAAGTTCAGGTGACTGAACTGGATCTGAGGACGGCTTATCTGGCCAAGTTTTATGGGGCGACCAATGTGATTTCGCTGGTTCTCCAGTTTGGGGTCAGTGCGCCCATGCTCCATTTCCTGGGGTTATTGCTCTCCCTGGTATTGGCGCCGGCCATCATGGGGGCAGGCTCTTTTGCCTTTTTCTTTGCCCCAACCATGGCCGTGCTGTTTGGAACGCGTCTGGCCAACAAGAGCCTGACCTATTCGATCTTCCGTTCGGCCAAGGAGATCCTCTATATCCCATTGAGTTATATTGAGAAATACAAGGGCAAGGCGGTTATTGACATGTTTATCTACCGCTTTGCAAAAGGCGGCGTGGGCGCCGTTATTATCGGACTCCAGACCATTATGGCCGTGACCGCCATCAGAATCAATTATATGCTCATGGCTTTGATTGTCATTTGGATTCTGATTGTTCCGGTATTGATCAAAGAATATAAAAAACGTGAGAACATAACTCCACAAGGATAACACCGAAATGAAAATCGACATTTGTTGTTCAACTGTATTCAAATTAACCCTCATGGTTTTGCTGTTTTTCTCATCATCGGTTTTTTTTGTTCAGGCGGCTGAGCCCTTAAAAAATCAGCTCCAGCGGCCGGAAGATTCGGACACCCGGCTTCAGGGCGTCTATTATGATCGGATAGAGCCTTCCTTTTATACGGGATTTGCCCCTCGTTGCCAGGACCCCAGGCACATTCATATCCATCTGGGGCGGGGCAATCAAATTCGGGTGACCCTTGTCCTGTCAGATGAGATGATTGATTCATATCTATCGGGTCTGGCATTGCGGTATCGCGTTTACGACGAGCTTGTCGAAGAAGAAAAGATCACCCTCACTCAGAACATGGGTTTTGAAAAATTCAGCCGAATCATCGGAGAGGAAAAAATCCTGAAGCTGGCTGACGAAAAAAATGACTTGGCGCTGCCGGAGTACCGGAAAATCAGTCTTGAAATGCTCGAAAAGCTGAACCCGGGGAAGGTGTTCCACATTCGAATCGATTTTGGGCATCGAATTCGCGAATGGTCGGCCCAACTGGCGCCTTTCTTAACCCGAAAACCATCGATCCAGGAGAGCCTGATTCTCATCAACAATATGTTGCCCACAAGGATCTGGGTCACTGAGTTGCCGTGGCGGTTGGAAAACAAGCTGCGCGATGCCATCACCCTCTATGTCCTTTATGAGGAAGCTGAAAAAAGCGAGACGTCCTGGAATACGTTTTACGGCGCCGCTGTTGAACTGTTTGCGGCTGCGACGGGGGGTATCTATCCCCTTAAAGGGAAAAAGCTTGATTTTTACGAATTCACGGCCGTTTATCCCGTGGGCACCCTCAACGAATACGCCAAATATGACGGCGTTGAAATGCCCCTTTATCCCTGCCCCGGCAAACGCAACCTTATCTATCACCAGCGAACCAAAGTGGTGGACCACATTCCCGATAAGGCCTGTTATGGGTATTTGCCCTGGCTTCCCTATATGCATGTGGGGAAAACGCTGCATAACTCATTTCATACCCTGTGGTTTGAGATGGATACGAAAAAAACCAATTTCCTTCCGAACGAATGGAAGCAAAACGCGAAAGACAGCCGCACCGGAAAGCCATACCGTAAACTGTGGCTGCTCAGCCGAGGCCCCATGTCCCACGGGTGTACCCATGTGAATGCCGGGCATATTTCCGAATTGCGCCAGATGCTCCCATCAGATGAAAAATTGTTGCCTCAGGTGGTGACTTACCGAAACAAATCCAACCATTTTGATGTGTTTGATATTGATGGCGACGGGCAGCCTGAAGTCATGGGCGTCAAATATTTCCATGCCTATTCTCTCAAGAATAAAAAACCCTATAAATTAAGGGCGTCATCGGACCGAAAGGGCTTTTATAAATGGCTGTACCGGGAGGGGTACCGTTATGATGACGACGGGCGGGTGATTTTTGACCGGGCCCCCACGTCCAGGTTTATCAGAAAGAGTGCTTATAAAGGCGAGACCTTTGAGAATATTCCCCTTTATGAAGCGGATTATACCCCTGAGACCCTTCAGTTTTATAAATTCAAGAAGATCCCTTTTGTGAGGGAATTGCGCCGCATCAGCAGCACCTACGATTATAACCGAAAGATTTTGAAACTGGATGAAAAATAAATAAGGAAACCCGCTGTAGAACCGAAATCGGCCGCTATGTGGAATCGAACGGATGCCAGTCGCACTCATGTCCACTTGATCATCGGGTTATGCCTGTTTGTTTTTTTCAACATTTCATGCTTTACCGTTATCACTTCTTTTACGAAGAGCAATTTTCTGACGGCCATTCAACTTACACCCGCTTTTCAGGAGGTATACAACCAGCGGCCCTATTTCTTTCTGTACGGGTTCGCGGGTCTCGGGTTTATCGTTTTTTATTTCCTCTATCATGTGCTGAACCCCAAGGTTTCATTTGAGTATCGAATCAAAAGAGACATGCTTTTTTTGATAGGTTGCTCACTGGTGCTTTATTTGATTCCCTTGTTTTTACCTGGTTTTCAGCAGAAATTCTTTCCAGCATCATTATACTTTGTTGTTTATGATATCTTGGACGACTTTATCATTGTTCAGACCTGGACGCTTATCAACTTTGCCATCGACATTCGAGAATCACGAAAAATTCAAAACCTGTTTCTGTTTTCCGGGGGAATCGCCGCCTTCATATCAGGAAGATGCGTGGTTCCCTTGATTCCGGCGGATTACCCTTTAGGGTTTCTCCTTCTGGCGATGGCTTTTTCCAGCATCAGCTACCTGATTGTTCTCTACATCTTTTCCGTTCACCGCTCGCGTATCCTGACCGGCGCTTCAAAGGAACGGGTCGGTTTCGTGAGCCTTTTTGCATCTCAAAAGAAATACCGGGTGATGAGATCCATCATTTATTTGACTATCCTGATCGGCGTTTTTAACCTCTTTTTTAAGGTTCTCTTTGACACCCAGGTCAATGCGAAATTTCCCCCGGCGCCCGCAATGGAGACGGTCCTTTCCGATAGTTCAAATGAACCGGATTCGAAAACAGAATTTATCGGAGATTACAAGGCTTATATCAGTTTCTTTCAAGTAATTTTTCAACTTGCCTTTATTTATTTCTTCACGCGTCTGTGGTTTAACGGCCGTATCCTTTTTGCTTATTCTTTCCTGCTGATTCCGAACCTGTGTTTTGTTCTATGGGCATATTTTACGCGCACGTCCGGCTATGAAGATCTCTTGTTCTGGGGAACTATTGTTGCGTGTGGCGTCAATGAACTGATCCGGCGTATTATTTTTGATGCCGCTTACCAGGTACTCATGTTTTCCGTTCCTGAAAGGCTCTGCAATGCCTTGCGGCTATACTCCAAACTTTTGATCAAACCCTTGGTGGTTATTGTCATCTGCCTTTTTTTTGTGGCCATGCCGCCCCAAGAGGGGACGGTGTCCCTGTATTGTTTTCTGATTATGGCTTTTCTGATGGTGATGATCGGCGTGGTGTCCCGAATTCCGGGGTATTATGTCTCCTCTCTCAGAACGTCGGTCCTGAGGCGCTTGCCCCTGACGGGCGCCGAAAGTTCGCTGGTGAGAATGGATGTCAATTATATCGTCGAGCAATATGAGAAGGTGGTTGCAGGCGCCCGCGATCGATTTGGATGCCTTTACATCCTTGACATCATTCACAATAACTATTCGTCGGGCCTGAATTTTATTCTGCTTGATCTTCTGGATAACGAGGATCGGGATGTGAGGCTGGAAACCGTTTCCGTCATCGGATCGCTGGGTATTTCCGGATTGCTTGAACGGCTCGAAATCATGTTTGAAGCGGAAACCGATGATTTATTGAGGTTGGCTTGTCTCAAGACGATTGCCCAGTGGGGGATCCGTAATGCGGCGGTTATTTCGCGGTGGATGGATTTAAGCCTTTCCATCGATTTTCGGCGGTATGTATTGGCCATTGCCCATGGAAGCGGAAATCGGGATTTAAAGCGGTTGGTGGTTCAGGAAACGGTTTCCCTCATCCATTCAGCGGAAACGGAAAAGATCCTGGCTGGGATCTGGTTGACCGGAACCCTGGGTTTTACCCACCTGAAGGGCGATGTGGAGGGGCACTTCGACATGGATGTTGTGAAGGCCTTTGATGTGATTGCCGGCGCCTTGGCAAAATTGGGGGATGCCCGCTTGTTCACCCTGTATCTGGAGCATGTGGGTTATGAGCGTATCAGAGATTTTGAGAGATTCAATAAAAATCTGGCCCTTTTGGGGAATGCGTCTTTCCCCATTATTTCCCGAATGATTTCATCTATTATTCGTTCCAAATCTCGTTTTGAATTGCGGAAATGCCTGAGGAGCCTGCAATTCAACCCTTCCAGCGAAGCCATTGATTTTTTGGTTGAAATTTTGCGAAATTTTCATGTGCCATTGATTCGAGAGGAAGCACTGAACGTTATTGGGAAAATTAAAAAAGCTGTACCAACCCTTGATTGCCGTGCGGTTTTGGCGGATTTGCCTAATGAAATTGAGCTGTGTACAAAATATTGCCGTTACTATAGAGTGGTTAAATTATGGAACAGGGAAAGCTTGCTCTTGATCGAATTGGCCCGCAATATAGAGCATAGGATGTGGTGTGTGTTCAAAATACTGGATATCTTCCATCCTGACCCGGGCATATTTGATTCTTTCTATCGGATTACCCATGGGGCGGCGCAATCGGAGAAGGCCGATCATGTGAAAGGGAAATCCATCGAGTATCTGGAAAGCCTGATCAAGGATGAGCATGGGGCGTTCCTTCGCTTGTTGGACGCAGTATCATTTGAAGACGGTTTGCTTTCGAATGTGAGACCTTTACCTGGGTCCCATCTGACGGTTGAGGATGTTTATGAACAGGTTTTGATGCAAAGCAATCAGTGGCTGGAGATGTCGGCCATCCTGGATGTACCGCCGAATATGCAAAAGCGGTTTATGCCGGTTTTGGAGGAGATTGAGGATATGATACCGGTACTGGAAAAAGTTCACTTTTTGAGAAAGGTCTCTCTTTTCAGAGGGTTTTCCATTACGGATATGATCATCATGGCCCAGATTGCACGAGAGGTCAGCTTTGAAGCAGGACATGTCCTTTTTAAGGTAGGCGACCTGGGCGATGCGCTCTATCTCATCCTGGAAGGACAGGTGGATATCATCAATGAAAACGGTAAACTTCTGGTGAGCGTGGGCCCCCCGGATTGTTTCGGGGAAATAGCCGTGTTGGACAAAAAGGGCCGCTCGGCCACGGCCAAATGTGCGGAAGACTGCCGAATGCTGATGATTGCCGGCAACGATTTTCAGGAAATTCTGGAGGAGTACCCCGCCTTATATAAGAATATTGTTTATCTCCTCACCAGTTGGTTGCGGGAAGACAAAACCCGGGCTAAGGAGTGCAAAGAGGATTCGTGAACCCTTTCAATTGCAGTGACTTTTCCTTTTTTGTTTTCCCATAAGAGCGTGTTTTGTGATAGATTACTGTGGTTATGATCAGATAATGTGGCTCAAAATACTGAATTTGGATGGCGTGAGATCTTAATGGAAAGATGTCTAATAAATCACATTTTAAGGGTTTGCTGCCGCGGGTTTCTGGCGGTGGCGCTTCTCTCGATATTGTTTTCTTGTAAGCATGCCGACCGCTATGATTATCAACATATCAAAAAGGCGTATGATAAGCCCGAAAAGGCAGGGGCATCTCTTTTGTTATCGGCCCCCTCTGATGCTTCCCAATCCCCTGAAAAGGTTCTGAAGCCCGTGGGTTCTCTGACCCTTGAAAAAGTAATCCGCATTGCCCTTCAAAATAACCCGGACATGGATATGGCCGTGGCACGCATTCAGCAGTCCGAGGCCATGCTGGATGAGGCAATGAGTGCATTTTGGCCCGTAATCGGCGTTTACGGGGAGTACCTTCAGGGAAATGCGCCATCCGCCTATCTCTTTAAAACCATTGACCAGCGGAAACTGCCGCCGAACACCGACTTTAACAATCCGGGGTGGTTTGAGAACTATGAGGTAGGTATTCAAGGGCGTTTCAACCTCTTTAACGGCGGACGGGATTATCTGCGCAAGCGCATGGCGGAGACGGGCCTTGACATGAGTCGGCTGGGCCGGGACAGTGTGAAAAACGGCCTGATCACTTCCGTTATCCACGCCTATTACAGTGCGCTGGCCGCCGGAAGGTACGTGGGTATCAGTCACGATTCGGTGAATACGGTCAAGAAGGAACTGGAAATCGTTACTGTGCGGTATGATGCCGGTAGTGCCCTCAAGTCCGATGTGTTGTCGCTCAAAGTCGCTCTGGCCCAGGCAAGGGAAGGACTGATTCGGGCCGAAAACAATCACAGCCTCAGTATGTCCTCTCTGGCCAATTTGCTGGGCCTGGATCCCGACACACCCATCCACCTGGCAGGAGACCGGCAGGCCCCCATAAAGGTTCCCGACCTGTATGAAAAAGCGTTGGTCATGGCTATGGCAAACCGTCCCGAACTGCAGATAACCCGGCTGCGGGTGGTGCATTCGCGAATGGACCTGGATGTGGCGCGTTCCGAATACCTGCCGCGCCTGGATGCTCAGATGAAAACCTATTTTGATGATTCGGGTTTAAATTTTGACTGGGACCGGAAGAACTGGACCGCCGGGGTGATCCTTAACTGGGATGTTTTTACCGGATTCAGGCGAAAGTCCCATGTGGACCGGGCCCGGGCGGTGATCAAGGAGATGTTGGGAGCCGATCGAAAAGTGACGCTTATGGTGCAGCTTCAGCTCAAGGGGGCTTACCTGAAACATATGGAGGCAAAAGCACGGTGGGATGTGACGAAAGCAAGTGTCGCTCATGCTGAAGAGTCCCTCCGTCTGGTGCAGAAACAATACGAAGGAGGCTCTGCCACCATTACCCGGTATCTGGAAGCTGAACTGGCGCGGAATCGAACGCGCTTGCGTGCCGCCACGGCTTTTTATGATCGGGAGAAAACCGCGGCATCCATCGGTCGCGCCATGGGCTTCTGGACCCAATACGGTGATTGGAAAGAGGACACGGATTTATTGACAGAACCCGGGAAAAAAATTAAGAATAGCGATGATGCGGTTGGAAAGTCCCTATAAAGGATTACCATGAAAATACGGCTGTTAGCCGTTAGCTTAAAAGCGGTAGAGGTCATTTTCATGCGCGGGGCTAGGAAATCCCTTTGCCATGAGGGTTTACTTAAAACTTAAAACTTAAAACCGTGCTTGAACGAGGTTTTCGTTCAGGCACTATATGAAAAGGATATTTTATGGAATTTAAGGGTCCGTTTCAAGCGGAAGATTTTAAAAAATGCGCTGTTTTTCATGGGCACATATGCCCGGGTTTGTCCATTGGATACCGAGCCGGCAAAAGGGCCATGGAATGGCTGAAGGAGAATCGGGCGGAAGATGATGAAATCGTTGCCATTATTGAGACCAATGCCTGTGGGGCGGATGCGGTCCAGGTTTTGACCGGCTGCACTTTTGGGAAAGGGAACCTTCTTTTTAAAGATCATGGCAAGCAGGTTCTGACGCTGTTGAGCCGAAAATCGGGGGACGGTGTGCGGGTGGCCCTTAAGGCCGGCAGCCTTCAATTGAGTGAAGAGCACAGTCAACTCATGGATAAGATTCAAAAAGGAGATGCCACGGATGCGCAAAAGGAACGATTCCAGGAACTCCATCTGAAGCGGAGCCGGGATATCATGGAAAACACCGAAGAGGCTCTTTTTGATGTGCGAAAAGTCCATGAGGCGCTGCCGCCCAAGGCACAGATCGAACCATCAGAACTTTGTGATCGATGTGGGGAACCGACCATGGCTTCCAAGTTGAGCGCAAAGGACGGCATGCAACTGTGCGGTGGGTGTATGAAAGGGTAGGGGGGGGGGGTGGAAAATCAGTAGGGGCAGACCTGTGTGTCTGCCCAGATAAAGGGCGAACACACAGGTTCGCCCCTACATTGGTGGCCGAAAGGATGATCAACGCCGATAAACATTATTTTTTTTCAACAGGAGTGAACAATGGAACCAGTCAAAATAGCGGAAGGAATTTTTGGTGTGGGCGTCGCTGATTGGAACATCAGGGATTTTCATGGGTATTCCACTTATCAGGGCACAACCTATAACGCCTATTTAATCCTGGATGACAAAATTACCCTCATCGATACGGTCAAAAAAGAGTTTGGGGATCAGCTCCTGGCCAATATCAGCGCCATTGTGGACCCCAAAAAAATCGATGTTATGATCAGCAACCACACGGAGATGGATCATTCCAGCAGTCTGCCCCGGGTCATGCACAGAATCGGGGAAGACAAACCCCTGTACTGTTCCAAAATGGGGCAGAAAAATCTGTCAAAGCATTTTCAGCAGAAGTGGAATTATCAGCCCGTTGAAAACCTTCAAACCCTGTCATTGGGCAAAAGAACCCTCACCTTCATGGAAACCCGGATGCTGCACTGGCCGGACAGCATGTTTACCTATGTGAATGAAGACAAGTTGCTGTTTTCAAGCGATGCTTTTGGACAGCATTACGCGGGCCCCGCAAAATTTGACGACCAGATCGGCGACGATATTTTCCCCCATGTGAGAAAATATTTCGCGAACATTCTGCTGCCGTACGCGCCGCTTGTTTTAAAATTGGTGGACGCTGTAACACAAATGGGTCTTGCCATAGACACCATCTGCCCGGACCACGGCATCATCTGGCGAAAGGATCCCGGAAAAATCATCAATACCTATGTGGCATTGAGCAAACAGGAACCCAGGCGAAAAGCGCTGGTGATTTACGATACCATGTGGCACAGCACCGAGGCCATGGCTGAAACCATTGTCGGTGCTTTGATCGATGAAGGGGTGGATGCCAAACCCATGCATTTGCGGCGTTGCCACCGAAGCGACATTATGACGGAAGTCCTGGATGCCGGCGCCATTATTGTGGGGTCTCCTACATTCAACAACGGTATTTTTCCCACAGTCGCCGATTTTTTGACCTACATGAAGGGATTGAAACCCTTAAACAAGATTGCAGCCCCCTTCGGCTCCTTCGGATGGAGTGGTGAGTCCGTTAAAATTGTGCAGAAGGCCTTGGAAGAAATGAAATTTGACGTCATTGATCCCGGGGTCAAACTCCAGTATGTGCCTGATGAAAATGGATTGGCCGCATGTGCGGTCCTGGGAAAGAAAATTGCCGCGGCATTGCCTGCGCAGTAATCCGGAAAGAGGCGGGACATGTGGAAAATGAAAAAAACAGGTTGCTTCCGCAACGGATCGCGGACGATGAAAAAGCCCATCTTAACGCGCTTGGGGAGATGATCGCGCAACTATAACATGGAGGCTGCCTTTTGAACGCTTCAGATGATCCTTCCGATCGTAATGTCCTCGTATCCAGGGCCATGGAAGTCACCATTCATGTGGGCCTGGTGCTGCTGCTTTTATTCTGGTGTTTCAAGATTGCAGAGCCTTTTATCGAGATCTTTTTCTGGGGCATCATCATTGCCATCGGCGTTTCACCGGTTTACCGGCTGTTTGTTTCGGCCATGGGAAACCGAAACAAGCCGGCGGCTACCCTGGTCGTGCTTCTTCTCCTGCTGATTCTCCTGGCGCCCAGCGTGTTGTTTGTGGGATCCCTTGTGGATACGGCGGAAAAGCTTTCCTCCGGTATCTCGAACGGCACCCTGAAAATTCCCGTGGCTCCCGAAGGGATTAAACACTGGCCTGTCATTGGCGAAAGCCTTTACAATTTCTGGCGGTTGTCATCGGAAAATATCTTTGCCGCCCTGGTTAAAATCGCTCCCCAGATCAAGATATTTGCCCTGTGGCTTTTGAACAAGGCGGCCGGTACGGGATTCAGCGTTATAAAATTCGTGGTGGCCATTGTAATTTCCGGAGTGCTTTTGGCCAGTAGCGAAACCGGCATTCAGGTAGCCAGGGCCATTGCCGTCCGTCTGGCCGGGGAAAGGGGTATGGAATTTGTGGCGCTGTCCGGTGCGACGGTACGCAGTGTTTCCAGGGGCATTCTGGGGGTGGCCGTCATTCAGGCCATCCTGGCCGGCATCGGCTGTCTGGTAATAGGTGTGCCGGCGGCCGGTTTGTGGGCGCTGCTGGTCCTGATTCTTGCGGTGATCCAGCTTCCCACCATACTGGTTCTGGGTCCGATCATCATCTATGTTTTTTATGCGGCCAGTACGGCGCCGGCGGTCGTATTCGCCATCTGGAGCCTCCTGGTGGGGTTGTGCGATTCGTTTCTGAAGCCGCTTCTGATGGGACGGGGGGCGTCCGTTCCCATGCTGGTGGTGTTTATCGGCGCTCTCGGGGGATTCATGTTCAGCGGTATTATCGGTTTGTTTCTCGGGGCCGTTGTTTTGTCCCTCGGTTTCAAATTGTTTCAGGCGTGGTTGGCAGTGCAGTCTTTGAACCCATAGAAGAAAATACTGAAAATGCGATCCGCAAGGGCATCCGGATCCACCTCGCCTTTGGCGTTGTACCACTGGTAGGTCCAGTTGCACATCCCCACCAGGAAATGTACATCCACAGATAGATTGCCGGTTTCTATCCCTTCCTGTTCGCAGAACTTCAAAAGTCCTTCTCGCCAGTAGGACAGATAGGTGCGCTGTTTTTCCTTCAGCGCCTGGTAGTATCGGCCGTTCAAACAATTTTCATCGTGAATAATCAGCTTGCTCCGGTATTTGTCCCTGCAATACAGGTTCACCTGAAAGCGAATGCATTCTCGAAGAAAAGAAAGAGGGTCTGTAATCCGTTCCGCGATGTCCTGAATGCCGGTCAGGAGATCGTCCATATAGCTGTCGAGAATTTGGTATAACAAATCTTCCTTGCTGTCAAAGTAGTAATAAAGTCCCGCCTTCGTCATCCCCATGGCCTCGGCGATGTTCCGGATGGAGGCTTTTTCATATCCAAGATTGCAGAGAATCTTGGTGGCCGTTCCATAAACGGTGGCCCGACGTCGCTCCTTTTCTTTTTCTCGATATGATTTCAGCATGGCATTCTCCCGATTGAATCTAATGTAATCTAAAAAAAGAGGTTTATGTTATGAAAAATATTTTCTACCGATCGTTAGGTAAACATACTTGCCGAACAATTATTTTGTCAAATGAATTTTGGAGGTGAAAACATATTGGCATCTTTTTCTAAAAAAATATTGACAACATCATCTGGAGGTGATAAAAAAAATTCTACCGATCGTACAGTAATATTACCTTCCGATCAATCAAATTTAAAATAGATTTCATGAATCATGTGATACCCTTGGAAACGTATGATTCGTTAAGAAACATTTTAGAGAATTGCATAGCATCATGAGGTTGGTTTATGAGTGGGCCTTTGCCCAAAGATTAATTTTTTTTCCAACGAAAGGAGAAAAGGATGAAAAAAAGTCGGTTTGTGTTTAACATGTTTATGGTTGCGGCCCTGGTGATGGTTCTCAGCGGCGGCGCTCAGGCCAAGAGTGTTTCATTTAAGTTTGCACACTTCATTCCACCCAATGAACCGGGCGCCCAGGTGGGGGTTTGGATTGAAAAGGACCTCAAGGAAAATGCCAAGGGCGTCGTCAAGTGCAAATATTTTCACAGCAAACAGATGGGGAGTACCATCGAAATCGTCAAAAAGGTCCGCATGGGGACATTGCAGGCGGGATTTTTAACCGGCAACTACGCGCCGGATTTGGACTCAAAATTCGGGATCGGCACCCTGGCCTATTGCATGAACTCCTATGAGAAATGGAATTCTTTACTGAAAAACGATGCATTGCGGGAGGAATTGTTCAGTTCCCTGGTTCCCAAGGGGTTGCGGGTGGTGGATGTGGCCTATTTCGGTATTTACGGACTGGTCTCCACCAAACCCATCCATACCCTTGCTGATCTGAAATCCATGAAGATGCGCACCACCCAGGCCCGTTATCCCGTGGCCTTCTGGAAAGCGTTAGGCGTTAACCCGGTTCCCCTGTCCTGGGGCGACGTTTTTCCGGCCTTGAAACAGGGGGTTGTGGATGGCACGGACCAGACCCTGAATGTGGCCCGACTCCGCCTGGCCGATGTCTGTAAAAACTTTACGGAAACAAACCATATGGTGGGCTTGTTTTTCCTGGTGGTCAACGAAAAATGGTATCAGAAATTGGATCCCAAGGCGCGCGACATCATTTTCGGCAGCATTCACCGAAATTTTGAAAAGGCCCGGGCTGCCAGCATGAAACTCACCCAGGAGGCGCCGGCGGCCTTGAAAGCAAAGGGCGTGGATGTGATTCAACTTTCACCGGAAGAAATGGACAAATTCAAACAGGCGGAGATGACCGTCTGGAAAGAATTTGAATCGGAAATCGGCAAAGCATGGCTGGATAAAGTGGTATCCTTTACTTCGGGTATGTAGTGCCTGAACGAAAATATCTAAACATCATTTTCCAATTTTCGTTAGATATTTACAACTAGATGATATGGTTCCGTTTTTTCACTTAAAACTTAAAACCTAAAACTTAAAACCGTGCCTGAACGGCTTTTTCGTTCAGGCACTATGTAAGCTTGTGGACGGACCCGCTAAGACACCCATGTGGGTCCGTCCAAATTGGAATAAAACGCCTGATTGAACCATCTGAGGAAAATACCCATGGAGAAATTTAGCGCCTTTCTGGACCGGATTGAAAGATGGGGGATTTTTTCGTGCTTTACCTTTATCCTGACAGCTTTGACTCTCGGTATTTTGACCCGATATATCTTTAAGAGGCCTCTTTCCTGGCCCGATGAACTTACCACTTATCTGTTTATCTTCATGACATTCCTGGGCGCCAGCGCATCCGTCAAAGACAACTCGGAATTGAAAGTCAACGCCCTGTATGAACGGTTCCCGGAATGGGGATTCGGACTTGATCTGCTGCTTCACTGTGTACGACTGGCGGTGTGCATTATATTCATCGTAACGGGGTGGAATTTCGTTCTGGTGGAGTACGATATGCAGACCTATTCTCCTATTATTCGAATACCCGTTTATCTGATCTTCAGCATGCTGCCGTTTCTGGGGCTTATTATGGGCATTCGAACCATTGAATGCCTGATGAAACTCTTTCGGAAGGGGAGGTAAGCTATGGAAATCCTGGTCATCCTGTTGATTTTGCTGGGGCTGCTTTTCCTGCGCATGCCCATTTACATCAGCCTCTTCCTGACGGGATTTTTGGGTTTGCTCATTTTTACGGATCTCGAACTGAGCTTTGTGGCGCAGACCTTTGTGAAAAAGCTGGAAAACTTTTCCCTTCTGGCCATCCCTTTTTTCATTCTGCTGGGGGGCATCATGGTCCACGGAGAATCCGCGGATCGGCTCATCCGGTTTGCCATGAAGTTGGTCTCGTGGCTTCCGGGGGGATTGGCCATTACCAGCGTCATCAGTTCGGCGGTCTTCGGCGCTCTTTCAGGGTCGAGCATTTCCACTGTGGTCACCATCGGCGGCGTCATGTTTCCTCACCTGGATCGTTGTCAATATCCCAAAAAGTTTTCCATCGGTCTGGTCACCAGTTCCGCCATCCTGGGGATTATCGTACCCCCCAGCATCATTATGATTATCTGCGCCCTGACCGCCGGTCAGTCCGTGGTGCGGTTGTTTGCCGCCGGTTATCTGCCGAGTTTGCTCATCGTTATAGCCCTTTGCCTGTACACCTATGTGGTATCCGTTCAAAAGGGGTTGGGGAAATCAGCCATGGAACGGTTTGACCCAAAAGGACTTTTTAAGACCGGCTGGCATGCGTTTTTGCCCGGTCTGATCGTGGTGGTCCTTTTTGCGGGCATCTATTCCGGCGCGTTCACCATTACGGAAGCATCGGTTGTGTCTTGCGTCATGGCGCTGATCATCGAAGTCTGCATTTATCGGACCATTAAAATAAAGGATTTCTACCGGTTGATTGTATCCAGCGGGTTGATCAGCGGCGCTCTGGTCATCACCGTATCCGGGGCCGGCGTTTTGTCGGAATACATTACCATTCAGGGCATTCCGGAACGGATTCTGGATTTTTCCATCCAATATATACCCAATATGGTGGTGTTCATGATATTTACCAATCTGTTGCTGTTGCTGGTGGGAACGTTTATCGATCCCATCGGCGCCATCATGATTCTGGTTCCCATCCTGATGCCCATTTCAGCACAGTTCGGCATCGATCCCATACACATGTGTCTGGTCATCACCGTGGCGCTGGGCATTGGGTATATCACACCCCCGCTGGGCATCCTTCTGTATACGGCCTCTGCCATCACCCAGAAGGATTTCGTGTTCGTGGCCCGCGCCATTATTCCCACGTTGATGGTCTATATTGTGGCGCTTTTTGTCATTACCTTTATTCCCTGGCTTTCAACTGCGGTGCCGAATTTGTTGTTCGGCCAGGTCTAGTGAGATCGATTAAGAAAAATATGAAGGAGGCTGCATTGTGAATATTGCGACCAATCTGGAACGAACGGCAAACTGTTTTCCTGAATCCACGGCTGTCATTGAGGACGATCGAAAGATATCCTACGACACCCTCAACCGAGACGCAAACCGCGTGGCGGGGGCACTCGGGCAATTGGGCCTCTCCCCCGGGGATACTGTGGCCTTGTTTGCGCCCAATTCCTATGAATGGCTGGTCTTTTATTTCGGCGCGTTGAAGATGGGCGCACGGGCCGCCACCCTTTCAAGCGCCCTGACCCCGGACGAGGCCCGCGCCACCCTGATGGATTGTCGTCCCAAGGCTATTTTTACAACCGATGATCATCTGTCCCAGCTGGAGGCGTTCAAGGAAGAAATGGGCCTGGAATATCTGGTGGCGCCCGCTGCTGAAACCTGCATGGCCAGGCTCCTTGAAATGGGTTCTCCGGATTTTTCCGTCGTGTACCGGGATCGCCATGCGCCTGCTGTCATCCTTTATACGGGAGGCACCACCGGGGTTTCAAAAGGGGTTCTGCTGTCCCATGAAAATTTGCAGACCTCCTACCAGAACGTTTCGTTTTCTGAACGGAGTACCCAGAAGGATCGCTGCCTCTGTTTCCTGCCGTTGAACCATGTGTTTGCACAGGTCCATATCATGGGCGCCACGGTGTTCAGCGGCGGCTCCATTGTTCTTCAGCCCGGCTTCGATATGGATCGTGCACTGGCGGCTATTGGGATGCACCATGTCACTAAATTTTATTCGGTGCCCACGGTTTACATTCGGATGCTGGCCCTCGACCATCTCAAAGAACGGATGCAGAGTGTTCGCTATTGCTTTTCCGCGGCCGCCAGCATGGCCGCCGAACTGGTTCGTGAGTGGAAGACCCGCATGGGGCTGGATATCCATGAAGCCTACGGCATGACGGAGAGCGCTTCCATGGTGACCTTCAACCATTATTACCAGCATGTGGTGGGTTCTGTGGGAACGCCGGCGAATCTGGTGGAAGTGCAGATCAGAGGGCTCGACGGCAATATTCTGGGACCCGAAGAAGAGGGGGAAATCTGTATTCGAGGGCCCAATATCATGAAGGCCTACCTCAACCGCCCTGAAGAAACGGCTGCGGCATTCTGGGATGACTGGTTTCGATCGGGAGACATCGGCGTCCTGGACAAAAAAGGGTATCTGTACATTGTGGATCGCCTGAAAGACCTGGTGATTACGGGCGGCGAAAATGTCTATCCCCGCGAAGTGGAGGAACTGTTGTACACCCGGCCCGAAGTGCAGGAATGCGCGGTGCTGGGCCTTCCCGATGCGGAATACGGTGAGCGTGTGGTGGCGGTCATCGTCCCCAAGCCGGGTCAGGTGATTGACCCCGTTCAATTTAAAGCGTTTCTCAAAGAGCGCCTGTCGGCCTTCAAGGCGCCCAAAGCCTATATGATCGTGGATGAAATGCCCAAAAGCCATGCGGGAAAAGTGTTGAAGCGCGATATTAAAAAAGAATTGTTGAAAGGGATGTCATGATGGAATCACTGTACACGGAAGAGCATGAAATTTTTCGAGACACCTTAAGGAAATTTGTGGCAAAGGAGATCACCCCCTTTGTGCCCCAATGGGAGGAAGATCGGGCCGTGCCGAGGGAACTCTGGCTTAAAATGGGTGAGTATGGCTTTCTCTGTCCGTGGCTGCCGGAAAAATACGGCGGATTGGATCTGGGATTTGAATATTCGGTGATCTTAAACGAAGAATTGATCCGTGGGGATGGTTTCGGCGTTGGCGTTCCCCTTCACAGCGATGTGGCCACCCCCTATGTCTTCAGTTACGCAAACGACGCCGCAAAAGAGCGGTGGCTTCCCGGTTGTGCATCAGGAGAAGTGATTACGGCCATCGGGCTCACGGAACCCAATACGGGTTCGGATCTGGCGGCCATTCGCACCCGAGCAGTCCGGGATGGGGATTCTTACGTGATCAACGGCCAGAAAACCTTCATCACCAACGGCTATTTTGCGGATCTTGTCATTGTGGCGGTGAAAACGAACCCGGAAGCCGGGCACCGGGGAATCAGCCTGATTCTGGTGGACAAGGATACGCCGGGGTTTTCCCGGGGCAGAAAACTGGAGAAGATGGGCTATCACATGCAGGACACGGCCGAACTGTTCTTTGAGGATTGCCGGGTTCCCGCAAGCAATCTTCTGGGCGAAGAGAACAAGGGCTTCAAATACATGATGGAGAAGCTCCAGCGGGAGCGGTTGGAAGTCTGCATCAAATGCCAGGTGAATGCCGAGGAGGCTTTTAAAGAAGGTCTGGCATACGCTAAAACCCGGGAAGCCTTTGGTCGCATTATCGGCAATTTCCAGAATACCGCCTTTGTTCTGGCGGAAATGGCCACCGATGTGAAACTGGGCCGGGTCTTCCTGGATAAGCTCATTTTCAACCACATCCAGGGAAAAGACATTGTGCAGGAAGTGTCCATGGCCAAATACTGGCTGGGGGAAATGGTGAACCGGGTGGCCTACCAGGCGGTTCAGATTCATGGTGGGTATGGTTACATGGAAGAATACCGGATTTGTCGCATTTCCCGGGATGTGCGGTCCCTGTCCATTTTCGCGGGCACCAGCGAGATCATGAAGTTGATCGTGAGCCGAAACCTGGGACTTAAGCCGCAATAGTTTTCCAATTTTCGTTGGAAATTTAAAACTAGATGATATGATTTCGGTTTTTTTACTTAAAACTTAAAACCTAAAACCGCGCCTGAACGAGGTTTTCGTTCAGGCGCTATTTAAGCAAATGGGTCTGTCCCGTTCGGATTGCATCAACAAGCAGCTTCCCGGTCACTTTTAGTTTTCCTAACCTCCCCTTCTTATGGGACATAATAATGTCGTAAAGGTCTTCCCTGGTTTGGGGTGGTCTGACTTCAGTGGCCTTTTTCCGCAGGGATATGGCTTTTTTGGGGCACGTGGGCACACATAACCCGCATCCGATACAACGGTTCAGGTCTATCTCGCTTTTCCGCGCCTTTTCGGATACGCTTGCCGCTCCGACTTGGCAGCGCTTTTCACAATTGCCACATCCATCACATGCACCGGTATCGACCACGGCATAAAAATTTGAAGCCCAGAAATCTACCGGTTTAGGTAAGTTTTTATGCATACCGAGCATCCCGCAGCAGCATCCGCAACATGAACAAATGAACTCGGCCTTTTCCGTATTGGATGGTTGAAGAACCAATCCCTGTTTTTGATTTTGTTCAAGGATGGACATTGCCTCATCCAGCGTAATTTCTCTTCCGATACCGCTTCGCAGGGTAGCTTGGGCGATGCTGGAAACGGCAAGGCAAGTTTCTTTTCGGTCTGTAACTTGACAAGGTTTGCCGAGTAAGGTCTTTTTTTGGCGGCATATGCATTCTAAGATGGCAAAAGGTGCTTCAGCCTGTTGCATTAGCACCGCCACTTCATCGAATGTACTGACATTATGTTGCGGCTGGATACTTTTGGCAATCGGAATGGTACGCATCTGCGGGAGTTTCGTACTAAGAAATTCTACTCCAAATTTTCTGTCCGATGTGTATTCATCAAAATCTTTTATGAACTCCGGCGTGAGTTTGCCGAGTTGATATTCGTACATCCCCACAACAAGGGGGGCATTACAATAAAGCCTTTTGCCGCCTTTCGTTTTTGATTCAATCCCTCCCTTTTCTTCAATACCTTCAAGCAGCTCCGATAGTTTTTCCGGTGATTCAACTAAATGTCCGGCTCTTTCGAATACCGTTTCAAGCGGTTCAAACTTGTAGGTCAAACATGTGGCGATCTCAGCCTCTTCGGGTGTAAAAATGTGCTTTAGAATTCTTATTTCGGAACCTGACTTTGTGGCGGGGAATCCTACCGCCTGACGGTCTAAATGGTGCTGCAATTTGATATAAGCTTGTTCATCCTTTTCCACATTACACCTCCTCTTTTTGGCTCCTTCAAACCCATATTTAATGTCGCCTCAACAATCACATCAAGTTACTGAACTTTCACGTCTCCTCCTTTCCGGCCAGTTCGGCCTCGATTTCTTCAATGGTCGGGAGGCTGCCTTTGAGTTCATCGGGCAGGCTTTCCGTCAGTTGGGTTTCCCATTCGGCGACACCCATGGGTTGATTGAACCCTCGCAGGGCATATTCCACGATCAGTTGTTTTTTGCTTTTGCAGAGCAGCAGGCCGATGGTCGGCTGATCGTCGGGGTGGCGCAGCAGGTCGTCCACGGCGGAGAGGTAGAGGTTCAGTTTTCCCACGAAAGCAGGGTCGAAGGGTACGGCTTTCAGTTCGATCACCACATAGCGACGCAGTTTCAAATGGTAGAAGAGCAAGTCAAGATAAAAGTCCTGGTCGCCCACCTCCAGATGAACCTGGCGGCCGACAAAGGCAAAACCGGCACCCATTTCCAGAAGAAAGCGTTGGATGTGATTCACCAGCGCCTGCTCTACCTCACGCTCCCTGCGGGGATCGGCGGTCCCGAGAAAATCGAAGAGATAGGGGTCCTTGAAGACCTGAGCGGCCATGTCGGAATCGTGGGGCGGCAGGGTGAGGTCGAAGTTATGTACTGCCTTGCCTTGCCGTTGAAACAGTTTTGATTCGATTTGTACAACGAGCACATTCCGGCTCCAGCCGTTTTCGATCACCTGTTGCGCGTACCACAGGCGGGCTTCGGGACCGGAGCATTTTTCCATGAGCGCCAGGTTGTGATACCAGGTGATTTGTGCAAGCGCCTCTTGCACAATTTGCCGGTTCGGCCAGAGTTCGGCAAA
The DNA here is from genome assembly GCA_963662465.1 of Desulfatiglandales bacterium. Taxonomy (GTDB): domain Bacteria; phylum Desulfobacterota; class DSM-4660; order Desulfatiglandales; family Desulfatiglandaceae; genus NaphS2. Next base: position 2,741,502 of record OY759599.1, on the reverse strand, counting down.
CTTGCGCATGTATTTGAGATTGCGGGGGGACAGGCCGCTCATATCTGGAAACGCAGTTGTCAGATCGTGAGAAAGCCGATCGATCACCCTGGCCCCCCATCCCTGCTGTCGCTGACGTTCTAAAATCGAGTTGCCCATGTCCCAGTAGAGAAGTACCATGGCGGAGTTGGCCGCCAGAGTAACCCGCAGTCGCTCCGACCGAATTCGGTCTTTCAGGGTGTCGAGTACAGACCCGTAATTTGCGGGCAGGCTATTCTTTCCCATTGGCGTGGGAAACATGGCTTCGTTGCGGGTGCGTCCCCGTGATTTGCGGTCCTGTTTGCTCATATTCCCAACTCCTCAAAATTCTTTCTCATTCAGCAAAGAAACCGCGGCGTCGTAACGACATTGTGAAATCAACTTCTTTAAAGCGTCATAAAATTTTATCTCTTTTTCAGGAAGATTGATTCTGTTGATTTCATCCAGGTAAATTTGACAGAGATGAGGCCGCTTCTCTAGCAAAGCGATTTTCAGGTTTGCGTAAAAATCGTGTAGCCTGGAGGCTTCGAAGGGAACATTCCCACAAGGGCCCGAGCTATGCCGCGAAAAGATGAAATCGGTCGTTTCAAGTTCATGAATGAGCGCATCCAGGGTCGTTTTGAAAATTGATAGATTTTCAGATGAAAGATCCTTTTCGAAAATTTGCGTTGTCTTGAAAAGGCCGTCGGCCCCAATGGTTCCGGCCAATCCTTTCAGGGTGTGAAGGAAGCGCTCAGCCTCCTCAAATTGCTGGGCGCTCAGGAGACGGCGGAGCTTTTCATCGCTGTTTTTGTAATTGGCGATGAACGAGCGCAGCATTTCAATATAGAAGTCTTGGTCATTGCCCATGAAAGAGAGGGCCTTATGGGTGTCCGCATTAATCAGATCGGGGATTTGCAAGGGACGTGTGGATTGCTGCAATTTTTCATATTCTTTTTTGGGGTGAATATACTTTAAAAGGTCAAAATAAAGCACATTCACATCAATGGGTTTGCTGATATGGTCATTCATGCCGGCGGCATTGCTTTTTTCCACATCCTCCCGCATGGCATTGGCCGTCAAGGCGATGATTGGTATCCGGGAATCCGTTTTTCTGATTTGCCGGGTCGCATCATGGCCATCCATACGGGGCATATGAATATCCATCAAAATGAGATCATATTTCCCGGGGTTGGCGTTAAAAAGAGCAATGGCCTCCTTTCCATTTCGGGCATCATCAATATTTATGGCCGATCCTTTCAGGAGGGAATGGATAATTTCCCGACTCATTTCATTGTCTTCCGCCAACAGGAGATGAGAACCCGCCAGTGTGGTCAGCCGTGATTTCAGTTCGTCGTCACGGGTTTGTTTTTGATCGGCAGGGTCAGTTTTTTCCTGGAAAACCTCCGGAAGGGCATCGTGCAATGCCGGGGGGGCATTTTCCGGTTCCGGCAGTTCAATTTCAAAAATGAAAACACTCCCTTTCCCCAATTCACTTTCAACCCATATTCGCCCGTTCATCAGTTCCACAAGCTGTTTGGAAATCGCAAGACCAAGGCCTGTTCCGCCATATTTTCGTGTTGTGCCGGCATCGGCCTGGGAGAAAGATTGAAACAATTGACCGATTTGTTGCGCCGTAAGGCCAATTCCGGTATCCCGAATCTCAAAGCGATATCGGCTGTTTTGCGGCTTTGAGACATAAAGGCCGATCTCGCCCTTATCGGTGAATTTGACGGCGTTATTGAGGAGGTTTGTGATGATTTGACTGATCCTGAGCGGATCTCCATGAAGATTCATATGGATGTCGGACTCGTATGACACAATGAATTCCAATCCCTTTTCGTGGGCCTTCAACTCCATGAAGTTTACCACCTGATCAACGACTTCCGCCAGATTAAAATCGATGGTTTCAAGGGTCAATTTTCCGGCTTCGACTTTAGAAAAATCCAAAAGGTCATTGATGATTTCAAGCAGAGACTGGGAAGCGGATTCGATCATTTTGGTAAAATTTCGCTGTTCCGGGTTCAGGTCTGTTTGTAAGGTCAGATAGGTCATCCCGATGATCCCGTTGAGGGGCGTTCTGATTTCGTGGCTCACGTTCGCCAGGAATGCTGATTTGGTCTGGGAGGCCTGCTCGGCTTCCGCTTTTGCGGCGGCCAGATTTTGGGTTCTTTCCGCCACAAGCCTTTCAAGCTTGATATTGTCCAGGTCCCGCTGTTTTATGGCCTCGGCCTGATAGCGGTCCTTTTCTTTCCTGATGATGTCGATGCGGTGTGCAAGGGCGATGGCGTATAACATGATTTCAAGCAGTGCGCCGATTCTATTGGTATTGAGGGTTACGATGTTTTGAGGGAGCAGATCCAGTTCCGTAGCGGAAAAGAGGAACTGCCCTATGATGACGACCGCAACCGCGATGATAAAGTAAAGGGCGGGCTTATACCCGTTTTTCAGCCTCGCGATGGCGATAAAGGTGATGGCCGGGAGCAGGATTGCCACGGTTACGAAATTCCCATAGGTGTAGGCGGTATTCGCATCTTTTCCAAGAACGGCAACCATCACCTGAATGGAAGGAACAATGAGAAGCAGGTAGATAAACCGATTGAGCTTTCCATTGGTTTTATGGTGAATATCCAGGAAATACTTCATGAACAACAGGACGGAAAAATAGGTACAGGCGCTTGTGAGCGGCGCCTGCATTCTGTTGAAATGTCCCCCTGCAAAGGGCCAGATAAATTCATTGCCAATGCCGTTGGTTGTACTCAAATACAGGGCGAAGCAGGCAGCATATACCCCATACAGCAGATAACTGATGTCTTTTAAAAAAATAAAGATCATTAAATTGTAAACAATCATCGCCAGAATAATGCCGTAATAACAGCTCCAGAACGACAGTTCCCGATACCGCTTGATTTTGAATGCATTCTCTTTCCAGATATGGAAATCCAGTACAATTTTATTTTCAGCGGATACCTTGAAATAGATCTCCCGGGGGGTGTGAAACATGCCGTTTAACGGTATTGACAGGGCATAATTTCGGTAAGGAATCTCTCTTTGGTCCATCCGGTCAAGGAATGATATTGTTTTGGCAATATAGCCGCCATCCCCATCCGGGACATACAGTTCAAGGTTATATAGTCCGCCGAATACAAATTCGATGATGACATTTGTCAAGTGGGTTTTATTTTCCAAGGCAAATTTAAACCAGTAAACGTCATGGGAATGCCCTATTTTTTTTCCAAGATTTTTTGCGGGGCTGAAATGAAATGGTTCAGGATGGGTTAAGATGTCGTTTAAGGTGACGTTTCCTTTGTTATCCGCATAATAACGGATTTTTTTTGATATATCATAATGATCTTCCCGATCGCTTACCACGACCACATCGGTCAGGCCGTCCTTTTTCTCGTCAGCTGAAAGCGTCAGGGGAACACTCAGACTGAAAAAGGTTAACCCAATAAAGGATAATAAGAAAATTTTCATTCGGTCTTTAAAGGGAGTCATTTGTGAGCGTTAAATCCTTCATGGCGGAAAACCCTTCCTTGAGAAGATCCGCACGACTGATCATCCCCTTGAAAATATGCATATCATTTACCACCGGCAGCCTTTTGATACCGCGGTCGGTCATGATGGAAATGGCCTCTTCGATACCGGCTTTCTCCCGTATGGTGATGATGTCGGTTTCCATGATGGTCCGGGCCGGTTGATTTTCCAGTTTGTGGCGGATTTTTCCGGCATGCTTTGATTTTGTGGCAAACGGGGTCAGCCGGGACAATACTTCCCATATGCCCGGCGCCTCGTCCGAAAAGGCCGACAAGAGGTTTCGATCCGAGATAAGGCCCATGAGACGGCCATCCCGATCGACGACCACCACCCGTTGAATATCGTCGCTGTCGATGATGCCTAAGACTTCACTTACCGGCGTATCAGGTCCCACCCTTTGTACGTCCCGTCGCATGATTTCATCGACGTATCGAATATCTCCCACATGAACGTCATTCTTTTGCATTCGTTCCCAATCGGGCGCGGTCCGGGTAACGGTTTGAAAAATGTCCAGCCGGGAGACAATGCCTGTTAAAAAGCCCGCCTCATCCACCACGGGCAGGCGTTTCACCTTTTTTTTCAGCATCGTGTCAACGGCATGGGTCAGCAGAGCAGATTCCTGAACGATGATGGCCGGCTTTGTCATGATGTCCCCGGCGATTTTTGTGGACAACTCCGCCATCACGGCTTTCACTTTTTCAGGGTCGGAGTGTTCCATGAGCGCCAGTCTTACGGGCATGCCGGCGCGGTATATGAGATCGCTTTGGGAGATGACGCCCACCGGTCGGTTTTCCGGATCCACCACGGGCACGCCCGTGAAATTGGTGGAAAGCAGGGTTTTCATGACCCGATCCGCTGATTCATGGAGAGCCACGGTTTCCGGTTTCACGGTCATAACGTCTTTCACCCGGGTTTGGGGCGGAAACAAGCGTTTTCGGGTTCGATGGGAAATCACGAGCAGCTCGCGGGTGCCCAGAATTCCCTCGCACACGATGTTCTGAAGGTCCGCCATTATGGTGGTGGCTTCCATGGCGGGCAGGACAATCTCAATTTTAACGGGTTGATTGAGGGACAGATCCATGATTTTCCGGGTGGATACTTCTCCGTTTTCATAGCATCCCTCGATCCCCTTGAAAACAGCGCAGCGTGCGGATGTTTTCAATTTGCGAACGTAATTGATGACGGCTTCCGGAATGTCTTGCCCATGACACCGTGCCCCTTCGTTGGTGTAAATCTCTATGACGCAGTATGGTCGTGCCAAAACCTACCTCCCTTCAAGCGTGGCCTGCACCAGCCACATGCCCGTCACCACCAGCAGGCCGCCGCCTATATTGTTCACCAGAAAATTGGTCAGGGCTACATGGCTGTCGTTTCGGAGATAGTTGACCGATTCCAGGGCATAGGTGGAGAAGGTGGTGAGCGCTCCCAGAAAACCGGTCATGAAAAACAATCGAAACTCAGGACCGAACCAGCTCGCTTTTCCCGCCAGGCCGAAAGCCGCACCGATCAGAAAACAGCCGATCATGTTGGCCGCAAGGGTTCCCCAGGGGAATCCCACGCCGATAAACCGGCCGCCCGCGAGTCCCAGTCCGTAGCGACAGAGGGCGCCCAGGCCGCCCCCCGCCATGATCAGGAATATTTTCAGCATATGGATTTCCTTACCCGTTTATGATTCGCCTGTTTCATTTATTTCCTTTACTCTTTTCAAGTTAGAACCATGTTCGTGAAGCCCCCTGGCAAGACGAATCATGTCATCCAGAGCCTGAAGCCGTTCAGAAAGCGTCATCTTTGCAGTTTGCAGAGACTGCAAGCGTTCAACGCCCTCATATGTCGCATACTGCCAGGGATCTTCACCCTTCCGTCGACTTTTCATTTCGAGCCCTTTCGAGATATTCGATGTCAACCAAATCTTTTGGACGCGCTGCTATTTCCTTCATCCTCAAAAGGCAGTCCAGCCCAACAAAAGGAACTCGCGGTCCACCATCAATTTCCATCCACTTCGCGTTCGCGTATTCATCCGCGAAATCGAAGGGACACTTCGCAAATACATCAATTACTATCCCGTTTATATCGGATGGATTCCAAAGTGGGAACACCATCATATTTTTATCTCTAATCCAGCTTTCGCGTGTTTTAGCATTTGCAAACTGTTTGTTTGTCACTGGAAGCCGGGGTTTGTAACCGACCGCTTCCAGCGCGGTCAAGCCGCGAAGCAAATTGTCACGTTCCAGATCTATCACCAAATCAATATCCATGGTTAAACGGAGATAGCCATGTGCAACCACTGCCAACCCCCCGGCCACCACATATCTGACATTGGCGTTGTTTAGTGCCGCGACGATTTCTTGAACTTCTTTTTTCACGTAGACCCTCATGACAAGGGGTTCGCCACCCCCGCAGATGAAAATGGCGCTGTGTGAGCGATGTCTGGCCGCGATGGTCGAGGCTGTAGAGACAAGGCATGCCTTGTCTCTACTCACTTAAAACTTAATACCCAAAACCAAAAACCGCGGCTATGCGCCGCAGTGGTCATCATAAGCTATTGTTTTTTAAAAAGCGCAACAGCCCGGCATTAAACGCACTGGCCTGTTCGATGTTGGAAAGATGTGCGGCAGAGGGCAGCACTTCCAATTGGGAGTTGGGAATGCCGGCATGAATGGCTTCGGATGCGGCCACCGGCGTCCCCTGATCCTCCTCTCCAACCATGATTAAGGTGGGGAGTTTGATTTCGGAAAGCCGATCCAGGTAATCAAGGCCCAGGATGGCTTCACTGCATCCGATAAAACCCGCCACCGGTGTTGCCGGAAATTGTTTGCGAATCAGGTCTACTGCGGGTGGATTTGTGTTGAGATAGGGCAAGGTAAACCAGCGCTCCATGGCGCCGTCAACCAATGCCGACATCCCTTTTTGACGGGCAATTTGTTTGCGTTCTTCGAACATCGGTTTGGCTTCTTTGGGAATAACGGCCGCGGTAGAGCATAACACCAGGCTGGTTAAACGGTCGGCGTAATTGAGCCCCAGACATTGGCCGATCATGCCGCCGATGGACAAGCCGACGAAATGAACGGCGTCAATTTCCAGTGCGTCAAGCAACCCCACCACATCGGCCGCCAGTTGTTCCAGGGTGTATGCGCCTTCCGGCGCGTCACTTTCGCCGTGGCCGCGCATGTCATATCGTAAAACCCGGTAATGGGGTTCCAAAGCGTCAAGCTGAGTATCCCACATGTTCATGCCCGAGCCCAAAGAGTGGCTCAGTACCACTACCGCTGCGTCTTTTTCCCCTGATAGTGCGCAATTGATTTGTATGCCGTTGGTGTTTATTCGCATGATCCTTGACTCCTTTGATACAAAACCCTAATCCGCCAGCACTTTGCGGATCATAAGGGAGAGTTTCGTCATATCCAGGGGTTTCATGGCAAATCCCCTGATGCCCATTTTTTGTGCCTTTTTTTCATCCATTTGGTCGCTGTGACCGGTACAGAGCAGGATGGGGATGTCCTTCCGGATTTCCATAAGCGCTGCGGCAAACCGGTCGCCCGCCATTTTGGGCATGGCCATGTCCGTGATCACCAGGTCGTAGGCCATGGAGTTGGCGCGAAAACACGCCAGGGCCGAAAAACTGTCCGTCATGCAGACCACGTCATAGCCGAGACGCTCCAGCATCTGTTTGCCCATGTGAGCGATGGATTGGTCATCGTCCACGAAAAGGATTCGTTCTCCCTTGCCCCTTTCAAGCCGGGACCCTTCCGTGGACGCATTGGGAGCCGCCCTTTCGGTTTGGGGAAGCAGCACTTCCACCATGGCGCCCTTTCCCGGTTCGCTTGAAATTTTGATGTCGCCGTTCCATTTCTTGACAATGCCGTGAACCACGGGGAGTCCCATGCCGCTTCCCTCACCGAATTCCTTGGTGGTGAAGTAGGGGTCAAAAATCCTTTCCATGATTTCAGGTGCAATGCCGTGACCCGTATCTTTGATCTCCAGTTTAATAAAGGGACCGGGTTTTAGGTCATCATATTGTTGTGCGGTTGTTTCATCCAGATCCACGGCAAAAAGATGCACATCCAGGACTCCCCCTTCTTCCCTCATGGCGTGGGCTGCGTTGTTGCAGAGGTTTATGAAAATTTGTTGAAGTTCCGTGTCATTTCCCAGAACCATCTCGCTTTCGCAGGTAATCCGGGGTCGGATATGAATCATGGCAGGAATGGAGGCGCGCATGAGGGTAAGGGATTCCCGGATCACCGGGGCGATGGCCACCGGTTTTTGAGCCATCATGGATTTCCTGGCAAAGCTGAGGATCTGCCGTACCACGTCCCTGGCCCTCATGGATGCGGTGCGAATTTCCCGAAGGGATTCTTTCGCGGGGTTCCAGTCGGGAATATCGTCCAGGGCCAGTTCGGTGTTCCCTAAAATAATGGCCAGGACATTGTTAAACTCGTGGGCAATGCCGCCGGCGAGGGTCCCGATGGCCTCCATTTTTTGTGACTGCCGGAGTTGGGCCTCCAGCTGTTTGGTATGGGTGATGTCCGTGAGGACCACCCGCCACCCGGTTACGGATTCGGTCTCCGCGCATTCCGCCGAAATGTCGGCGCGAACCCACGCCGGAAAGTCATTAGGTGTCTTCATCTGAAGTTCCACACTTTGCATCTCGCCGCTTTCGACGGCCCGCTTGCGGGCGGACCAGAACAGGTCCTGGAAGGGGGGCGCCAGATAGGGGTAGAATTCCGTGTTTAAAATCCGTTCCCGGTTTTCTCCCAGCAGTTTGACGCCCGAGCGGTTGATGCGCGTGATGATTCCCTTTGGGTTCACGGTCAAGTAGCCGCAGGGCGCCTGTTCGTACAGGTCCGCAAACTCCCGGTGAAGGCACGCCAGTTCATCGCGGCTTCGCTTCAGTTCCTCGTTCTGGATTTCCAGTTCCGCTTGATGAATCCGGAGTTCGTTGATCAGTTCCGCCATATTTTCAGGGACCTGGGGCTTGTCGCCCCCCCCCCCCCCCCCCCCCCCCCCCCCCCCCCCCGACGATTGACCGTTCCTCGGCCTTTCGGCGAAGCGCGCTAAAATTTTGTGATGGTGTCTTGCCGTGTTCCATGGTTGCCTCCGTTTTTAAATGAACTCATCAAACCGCAGAATGACGCAATAGGTTGAACCTGATTTCGGCCGCATGGGTCGGCCGTGGATGGAGAACAAGCGTTTTTTATCGTGCCGGTCCAGTTCGAAAGGCGTGGATGTAAATTCCATATTCTTTTCCAACCCCTCGGTAATCTTTTTTTCCAGGTCGGTCCGGCTGAACAGGTCATTTTCAAAGGTGAACAGGTTGCGTCCCTTGATATCGCCGGGTGTTTTTTCCATCAGGCCGTAAAAGGCGGCATTGGCGATCACGGCGTTTCTCCGGCTGTCCAGCACGATCATGGGTTTCGGGTTGGCGTCAAAAACGGTTTCCAGCAAGGTTTCCATGTCGATGTTGTCGGTGTGAAGCATCTCCTGGGCGCGTTTCTGGTCATCAATGCCCGTAAAGGTCAGGACCGCCCCGTCAATGCGGTTATCGGTGGTGCGATAGGGCATAATGCGCATGGCATACCAGTTCCCTTCCCAGGTTCGCACCTCGGTTTCCATGGGGGCCAGGGTTTCCAGTACCCGGGTGAGATCCCGGATCATGCCGTCGTATGCCAGGTTGGAGACCACGTGCTCGATGGGGCGCCCGATGTCCGTGTGAATCAGGTTGATGATTTTGGCGGCTTCCCGGGTGAACCGCTTGATGCGTTTTTCATTGTCCACGAACAGGGTGGCGATCTCGATGCTGTTGAGCAGGTTGCGCATGTCGTCCTGGGCCGCGGAGAGTTCTTCCACTTTGTTCTGCATTTCGGAATTCACCGTATGCAGTTCTTCGTTCAGGGACTGGAGTTCCTCCTTGGAGGATTCCAGTTCTTCGTTGGTGCTTTGCAGCTCTTCGTTGGCGGATTGCATTTCCTCATTGGTGCTTTTGAGTTCTTCATTGGAACTTTCCAGTTCCTCGATGGTGGTCTGGTGGCTCTCACGGGTATATTGCAGCTCTTTTTCCAGCTCAGAGATCCGGTTTTTGGATTTGTGGGGCGGTGATCCTGAAAGGGTTGGGGCCGAGTCGGAACTTTCCGGTTCGACCGCCACGTCTTCAAATACCACCAGAAGCTGTCCGGCCACCTCCGGGGGTTGTTTCAAGGGGATCACATGAAGATGGATGATCTGGGTGTCCCCGTTGGTCCTCACGTGAAGATCCCCGCGGGTAACCTCTCTTTGCAGAGCCGCGGCATTGCGGATGGCCGAGGAAAGTTCAATGCGCAGCCCCTCCCGGGCCATATCCAGAACGTTCCGGGTGGGGGGACCGCTGGTGGCCTCCAGATACTTGCCGGTCCGCCCCTGCACGTGAAGGATATTCCCTTTGGCGTCGATGAGAACCGCCGAGGGTGAAAACCGTTCCAGAACCAGATTCTTCGTGATGTTTCCCAGGTTGATGTCGGGCGCCTTCACCGTATCGGTATTGACGGCTATGGCATGGGTGTCAACGCCCGGGCCCGTGGGAAACGCCACCTGACCCCGAAGGGTTGCCGGCGCCTCTTTTGCGCGAAAGATTTTCCATTTGTTGTTCAGGTTTTCAAACAGATCGGTAAATCCGCCGATGGTTTCGGAAGAACCCAGCACCAGAACACCCTCCGGCCGCAGGGTATAGTGAAACAACGGCACGAGCCTTTTCTGGGCGGAGGCGTTCAGATAGATCAGGAGATTGCGGCAGCAGAGCAGGTTCAGGCGTGAAAAGGGGGGGTCCTTGATGACGTCCTGAACCGAGAATATCACACAGTCCCGAATCTCCCTTCGGATGCGGAAAGAATCTCCCTCCCGGATAAAAAAGCGATTCAGCCGATCGGCACTTACATCCGCGGCAATGCCGGTGTGGAAAAGGCCATTGCGGGCTTTTTCGATGGCATACTGGTCAATATCGGTTCCGAACAGTTGCAGGGTGATCCGTTTGGAAAACCCATCCAGGCATTCCCGCAAAATGATGGCCAGGGAATAGACTTCCTCGCCGGTGGAGCACCCCGGTATCCAGGCACGAAAGGTTTCACCGTCCCCTAAACGGTCCAGCAAACCGGGGAGGATATCTTTTTGCAGAACATCAAAGGAGGGCGCATCCCTGAAAAAATGGGTCACGCCGATGAGGAGTTCCCGAAACAACGTTTCCACCTCTTGGGGATGTTCTCTTAAAAACCGAATGTATTGATCCTGTTCCCGGATGTTGTTGAGGTTCATGCGGCGGACAATGCGCCGCAGGATGGTGTTCTTTTTATAAACTGAGAAATCGTGTCCCGTATGGTTTCTCAGCAGGGCGAAAATCTTGGGAAGCTGGTGGTGCGTGTCTTCCCTGAAACCTGATTTTTTGACGGGATCATCCGCGACGGTGAGCGGGTGATGTTCGTAATAACGGATGAGTCTTTCCGGCATTTCTTCGGGGGGCAGCACCATGTCGATGATGCCCGATTGAATGGCGCTTCGGGGCATGCCGTCGTATGCGGCCGTTTTTTCGGACTGAACCAGGGTCAATCCATCAAACTCCTTGATCTCTTTCAGCCCAAGGGTGCCGTCCGTGCCGGTGCCCGATAGCACAATGCCGCAGGCATTGGCCCCCTGGTCCCGGGCCAGGGACCTGAAAAAAAAGTCAATGGAGAGGTGATCCCGTTTCTTCAGGAAGTCCAGCAGTTGAAGGGCCCCCTGATACAGGTTGATCTCTTTGTCGGGAGGCGCCACATAGGCATGATCGGGCTGAACCGGTTCCCCGTCCACGGCCGTCTTAATGGGGATACGGCTCACCTTCTGCAGCAGCTCGGCCAATATGCTGGGCTGCTTCGGGGTCATGTGAACCACCACGATGTAGGCCAGACCGCTGTTTTGGGGAACCTTTGCGAAAAAAAGTTTTAACGCTTCCAGGCCCCCGGCCGATGCCCCCAGTCCGACAATGGGGTATGACGCTTTGCCGTCAGGTATCGATTCGATCGGCATGTCTGAAACGGGGGGTGGGTCGTGGGGTGTTCGGGTCTGTTTTGAATGGGCTTTTCTTCCGGGCATGACGGGTTTCCCGCAATTGTTATTGTTTCAAAAAACCGTGTTTGATCCCAATGATTCGGAAATGCAGCGTCACGCATTAACGCTTTTTTGTCAAGGGATTTTCAGGAAACGCTTATTTTATTATGAGGATTTTGCTTTTTTCCGTTTCCCTGCGGTGGGCGATTTTGCGTTGTGAAGGGAAGCAGGAATGTGATACTACGAATTCATGCGGTTGAACCCCCCCTATTTTAACCCTGACACCCGGTGAGGAAACCCCATGGAACGTGATCATGAACAGAAACCACCGCTGAACCGGCATGCGGAAGAAGAACATGTGGAATTGCCGCTGTCGCATTTTCAGGAGCTGGTTTATGAACTGCAAAACCGGCAGGTGGAACTGGAACTTCAGAACGAAAGCCTGAGAGAAATTCAGTTGGAACTGGCGGAATCCCAGCGCAGGTCTTTTGAGCTTTTCGATTTGGCGCCGGTGGGTTACCTTACCCTGGATGTTCGGGGGAACATCATGGAGGCCAATCTCATGGCCTCCCATCTGTTGGATGTCTCACGAAAACAACTGGTTGGAATGCCGCTTCTCGGATTTGCGCCCATGAAAGCCCGGAATGCTTTTATGGATTACATGAAGCGGGCACGGCTGGCGGAGACCGGTCAGGACATGGAATTGGTCTTAAAAAAAGGGGCCGGCGGTGAAACCGAGGTCCAGATCAGATGTGTTTCCATGTGGGACGGAAAGGAAGTCTCTGAGGGGATGCGGGTCATTATCATTGATATTTCCAAACGCAAGGCGGCGGAACGTGCCCTGCGCTGGCGGGAGGAGCAGTCCAATCAGATCTTGAACGCCATGGTCGATTTGATCTGTTACTGCGACGGGGGTATGCACGTCCTGTGGGCGAACGATACCTTCCTGAGAATGGTGGGCAGGCGCCTTCATGAGGTGGCGGGCGATTTCTGTTACAGGCTCTTGTACGGCAGGGATGCCCCCTGTTACGAATGCCGGGGTATGCAGGCCCTCAAGAAAGGTGTTACCCAGCCCTTTGTCCCCGCCATGGCGCCCCGGGGAGCCGATGCCGAAAATACCCACTGGGAGTGTTGCATCGTCCCCCTGGCCGATCCATCCGGTTCCACCATGCGCTTCCTGGTGGTGCTCAGGGATCTGACGGAGTTGAAAAACTCCATGAACCGGATTCGTGCCCTGACCGGGGAGCTGCTGCAGGCCCAGGAAAGGGAGCGACACATGATTGCCGGGGAACTTCATGACGGGGTGGCCCAGGATCTGGCGGCACACAAGATGACCTGTCTGGGGATGATGGCTCAATGGGAAGATCTTCCCCGGGAGGTCACGAACCGCATTTCCAAAATGGCCGGGGATCTGGAAAAAACCATCCATGGTGTGCGGGATTTGGCCTACGATCTCCGGCCTCCCGATCTTGATCCGGACAGGATCGAGGAGAGTATCGGCGTGCTTTGTGAGGAAACCGCCGAGGCATCCGGGCTGGCGATATCCTTTTCGTCGGCGGGCATGGAGCACGCGCCCCTGAACTCGGATGTCGCCATTGGCCTGTACCGGCTCGTTCAGGAGGGGATCCGAAATATCCGCAAACACGCCCGTGCCTCACGGGTTCAGGTTCGGATGATCGCGGCTTTTCCCAATATCCATCTTTTCATTGAAGACAACGGTGTGGGTTTTGATGTAGAGGAACGACGGCGGAAGATGTCGAAAGAGAAACGGATGGGCCTGCGGAGCATGGAAGAGCGGGTCCGCTTGCTGAGCGGAACGTTTGCGCTCCGGTCTGAACCGGGAAAGGGGACCACCCTGCGCATCACGTTACCCCTGAAGGAGGTTTGAAATGGCCGAAAATCTGTCCATTGTTATTGTGGAAGATCACCCCCTTTTTCGTGAAGGCCTGAAGGCCATCATTGCCAACGACAAGACGCTGACGCTTTTAGGGGAAGCCGGAACGGTGCATGAAGGCTTTCAGAAGGTCAAGGAATTCAGGCCCGACGTGGCCATTGTGGACCTGTCCCTGCCCGACGGCAGCGGCATTGATCTGACTCGGGATATTCGGGAGAAAATCAGCGGCACAAGGATCCTGGTGCTGACCATGCATGCTAAGACGTCTTATATCGTCAAGGCTCTGGAGGCCGGCGCCCTGGGATATATCAGCAAGGAATCCGCATCGGAAACCCTGGTCTCGGGTCTTCGCGCCGTTTCCCGGGGTGAGTATTTCCTTGACAGCAACATCTCCCACAGTGTGGTGGAGAGACTGATCGGCGACCCGGCGGGCGCGAAAAGAAACAAGGATAAGGCCTACGATGCCCTGACCCGGCGGGAGCAGGAGGTTATGGTGCTGATCTCCGAGGGAAAAACCGCAGGAGATATCGCCAAAAAACTCTTTATCAGTCAGAAGACCGTTGAAAACCACCGTTCGAACATCATGAGCAAACTGGATGTTCATACCACCCTTGATCTGGTGCGCTACGCCGCCAGGCTGGGTCTCATCGACCTGGATTTGTGGAAGGGGTAGCTCGCCGCTCGCTCGCCAAATCCCGCCTCTGGACCCATGAGGTTTTTCCGGGATAATCCCCCATTTTTTCGACCCCGTATTTCTTCTTTTCCGGGAATTTCCCCCATGAAAATGAGGCGTTCCCTCCATGGACAACGGTTGATATCCAGCTATAATAAGCGCAAGTAAGATTTTTTTCGCCAGAATGAAGGGGTAGTATTCATGGAAAAACAACCCTTACCGGCGGTGGAGAAGATCGGACATTGCGATCCCGTACATCTGGTTCAAAGTCTTCAGCGGGCAGAGGGAAACCCGGATTGCTTTCGAACCGGAAAAAGCGAGTGCCGGGAGCTTTTCTGCGCCTGGCGTTCCTATTGCCTGGAAGTAATTGAGGACGCACCGGAGTGAACATGCCGATCATGACCAAGCACGGGACGGGAAAGAGACTGTGCCACATATGTGTAAATTGCTCCTGATGGAAAAAGACGAAGACCTTCGAATGCTGTATCGCTTTGAACTGGAGGCCTGGGGGTATACTGTGGTTGACACGGGTAACTCTGCGAACGTTCATCAAATGATTCGGGAAGAGACGCCGGACGTGGTTATCATGGGCGCCGGTTTTGGTAAGGGGAACGGTTCCCAACTGTATCAAAATATTCGAAAGCGATATGAAACCCTTCCCGTCATTGTGTGCTTTGCCTACCCCCATTTCAGGTATGAGTCAAAGTCTTCAATATCCGATCTCGTATTTAAAGGCTTTGATGCGAGCGAATTGAAAGACCGTATTCAGATGAATCTGGATGGCGAAAATGTTTGTGCGGCTCTGTTTGAAAACGCACAATGTTTATGGCGCAACGAATGGGTCGCTCCCGGGATGGACTGCCTGTTCGATAGGAGGAGGTGGGACGCTGATCCGGTGATGTGAGACGGAAAAACCGGGGCGTTTCCGCCTTCTCCAGGGAATGAAGCGTGGAACCGGGAAACATGTTATTGGGATGTGATGATGCTGAGCAGCAAATGAGAAACGAATTTTAACAAGGAGGAATACCATGGAAAGAAAAGATTTGATGCCCTGGACCCAGCGGGGTGAGGTGTCGCGTTTCAGAGGCGAAATGGATCAGCTTTTTGATCGGTTCTTTGATTGGAAGCCTTTCGGCATCATGCGTGAAAAGGGGATGTGGGCGCCGGCTCTGGATCTGTCGGAAACGGAAACGGAAGTGTCGGTTAAAGCGGAACTGCCCGGCATGGACCCCAAGGAAATTGAGATTTCCCTGAATCGGGACATCTTGACCCTTCGTGGGGAGCGGAAGCAGGAAAAGGAGGAAAAAGGGGAGAATTTCCACCGGATCGAGAGAAGTTTCGGGTCTTTCAGCCGGACCGTCCAACTTCCCGCGGAGGTGGATGCGGAAAAGGTGGATGCGGTTTATAAAGACGGGGTGCTGCAGATCAAGCTCAAAAAGACCGAAAAGAGCACCAGTAAGAAGATTGAAATCAAGTCGGCTTGATGAGAAGTTGAAGCCTTGATTTTGCGGGATCAGTTCGATTTAGAAAGGCTGATCCCGCTTTTATGAGTCGGATTCTTCCTGACCGGATGTTTTTTCCATCACCTGATAGGAATTGACCACAATGGTTTGTTTGCCGTCTTTTTCAACTAGACGGCCCATCACAATCACGGTTTTGGGACTATGGCTCATCACTTCCTTCCCCTTGTCATCGAGATGAAGCAGATAGACCTCACCCACTTCGGTAACCAGCGTGCCGCCCGCATTGACCTTTCCCATCACAACGACCATCTCGTCCACGGCCCATGCGGTCATCCCCATGGCCAACAACATCCAAAACATCACCGAAACCATAATCATTCTGCTGCATCGTAGGGAAATGTGGAGAAGTTTTTATGGGGAAAAACTCAACATGGGAGCCATTACCAGTGGGGTTGATTCCCGATGCGGATTCCCATGACTTCAAGGGTGTCCGTGACCACCATAAAGACATTGGGGTCAATATCCCGGACAATCCTTTTCAGGCGGGGCAGTTCCTGGAAGGCGATGACCGTGTACAGGACCTGAATGTCCCGGCCGGAATACCCCCCCTTGCCCTTAATCATGGTCACCCCCCTGTGGACCCTGTTCGAGATCTCCTTTGAGATTTCTTCCCACCGGGGTGAGATGATCATCACCGCTTTTCTTTGACTCAGCCCCATGACCACCAGATTGATAATATAGGAACTGACAAAGATGAAGATCAGGGTGTAGAGGGCCGCTTCCAGGGAAAAGAGAATGGCGCCCGCCAGAAGGACCAGACTGTTCATGGCCAGCATGGTGGTTCCCAATCGGACCGAGAACCGTTTCAGGAGAATCACGGAGAGGATGTCCAGACCACCTCCCGATCCCAGGGATCTCAGGGTGATTCCGGCGCCGGTCCCCATAATGATTCCTGCCAGAATGGCGCCGAGTATCCTGTCCTGGACCGGCACAAGGAGGTGTATCCATTGTAGTGCGCCGCTGAAAAACAACATCCCGGCGATGCTGTAAAAAAAGAACCGCCGCCCCACATAGAACCATCCCAGGGCGAAGACGGGAATATTCAAAAGGAGATAGAGACCACTCATGGGAAGCGGCGGAACCAGGTAGTGGATGATAATGGCCACACCGGTAAATCCGGCGCCGAAAAACTGTTGGGGAACGAGAATGCCGTTTACGGCAACCGCACAAATGAGACTGCCCAGGGCAATGAGGAAAAGGTTCCAAAGTATTTGCCTTGCCGACATCGGCACGGCGCTCGAAGAGAATTTTGATATCTTTTTTTCCATTTTCCGGTTGTTTTTGGGATTTAAAACCCGATACCTGTTGGGTTGTGGCGATTTTGGTTATCTTTATCACCTGCGGGATGGCCGCACCATAACAAATCTTGAAACTTTGAACAATCTCGTATATGAGTTCAAGCGAAAGGAGGATTAAAATACGTTGCCATGAATACCAAAAGACCTGAACACTGCCCTTTTCCATGATTCTAAGAATTGTTTAAAGAATCGTTAAATCAACACGATATCAAGTGTAACGTCAAAATTATTTTAAGTGAATTGTCCATGTTACGATTGCTGGAATTGACCTATGAGAATCTGGTAGCGGTAGTTGCGGATCGGTATGCAAAAGGTCCATTCCTGGCCGGGGCGCTATATCGCGAGTTTTATAAAAATCTCGATCCGGATGCGTGGCGAACGGAACTGATCCGGACCTCGCCGGGATTGCGTGAACGGCTCAGGCAGGATTGGCGTTTCACTCCGGGCCAGGTAAAAGATGAAATCCATCAGGCGGGATTGGTTAAATTTGTCACGGCATTAGCGGATGGGAACCGTATTGAATCCGTCATCTTACCCATGAAAACGCACCAGACCGTCTGTATTTCCAGTCAGGTCGGTTGCGGGATGGGGTGCCGGTTTTGTGAAACCGGAAAACTGGGATTGGCGCGCAGTCTCAGCGTGGAAGAGATCGTGGGCCAGGTTTACAGGGCCAGGCAAAAGTCCGCCCAATGGATCCGCAATGTGGTGTTTATGGGCATGGGTGAACCTTTTGACAACTTCGAAAATGTGATTCAGGCGGTGCGGGTACTCAGCGACCAGCGCGGTCTGGATGTCGCCCACCGACATATCACGCTTTCGACTGTGGGCCGGATCGACGGCATTGAAAAATTAGCGGCTTTAAATATGCCTAATTTGAACCTTACGGTATCGCTCAATGCACCCAATGACGAACTGCGCCGCCGACTCATGCCGGTCCATGACACGGTTTCCCTGGTCCAGCTGCAAGAGGCCTTGATGGCCTATCCCCTGAAAAAAGGAAATGTATTGAGTGTGGCCTATGTCCTCATTTCCCATGTGAATGACGGTTGCGAGCATGCGCAACAACTGGCGGAGTGGTTGAAACCCCTGCGGGCCAAGGTCAATTTGATTCCTTTCAATCCGGTCAAGGATTCTCTTTTTCGACCACCGAGCCAAGAAGGAATTGATCTGTTTCGGCAGAGGCTTATTGAATTGTGCGTCAATGTGCAAAAACGCGTGCCGCGCGGTAGGGATTTAATGGCAGCCTGCGGTCAGCTGGGGACCCGCGTGTGATAATCGTCATATTTCGCAATTTGGATGGGATCCGCGCAGCATAAATATTGCTTTAAAACATCTCTATGAGGATTGCTCATGTATGAAAATGAATATGAAGTAGCGGGCAGGGCCGCGAGGTCCGCCGGAAAGGTGCTGGAAGATAGATTTGGAAAAGTTCATCATATTGTTAAGAAGGGGGAAATCGATCTGGTGACCGAGGCGGATCTTGCCGCCGAAGAGATCATTTTAAAGATGCTTCGCGATCATTATCCTAAAGATAACATTCTGTCCGAGGAAGCGGGGGCACGGGACCTTTCTTCGGATAGGACTTGGATTGTCGATCCCCTGGATGGGACAACCAATTTTGCCCATGGGTTTCCTTTTTTTGCTGTTTCCATTGCCCTCGAAATTGAAAACGAAATCGTTCTGGGCATCGTTTATAATCCGATTATGGGGGAATTTTTTGAGGCCCAAAAAGGGCAGGGTGCTTTTTTGAACGGCAGGCCGATTCGTGTTTCTGATGCCCGAAATTTGAGAGACTCTTTGCTGGCCACCGGTTTCCCCTATGATATCCGGGAGAGGTCCAACCGGATCTTTGAGCGGTTCAGGAAAATGGTTGTTGCCGCCCGTGGTATTCGAAGGGCGGGTGCGGCCTCTGTTGATCTGTGTTATATTGCAGCGGGTCGTCTGGATGGTTACTGGGAGGAAAATCTGAAGCCCTGGGATACGGCGGCCGGCGCCGGAATTGTGCTGGAGGCGGGCGGAAAATTGAGTACCTGTGAAGGAGTGGATTTCACACCGTATCTGAAAAGCGTGGTGGCCTGCACCCCCATGATCCATGGGGAGATGATCAAGGCCCTCGATGATACATGATTGAGACTATTATCAGCCGTAAAATAGCGAGAACCTCCTTGACGAGGTGTTCTTATGATGGGAATTCTTAAAACCGATTCGTTGCGTTTAAAAAAGAACCTTACGGGGTTTCAAATGGGTAGTTTGGGGCGTTGGTTTGGTTTTCTCCTCTGTGTTCTTTTGATTTTGCTGACTCCCGGTACGGGGAGTGCGGGGGAGTGGGACCCCCTGGTGGAACGATTGGCGGCGGATGGTTTCAAAAAGCAATGGTTGAAACCGTTGTTTGATCGTCCGGAAGTTCATTTCGATTCTTCCATCATGGCTGTAAAGATGAAAACCCTGTATGTGACGAAATTCGGCGCCGAGTCCGTGCGAAAGCTTCAAAAACGACTTGCCTTTCTGGGATATGAACCGGGGAAGGCTGATGGAAAGGCAGGGGCCAAGACAAGGCGGGCCATCCGATGGTTTCAAAAAGCCCACGGCCTTTCGGTTGACGGGAGGCCCAGTGATCAATTGCTGAAAATGGCCCTTGAGGAGCGAAGGAAGGCCCCTGTCCATGTGAAAATTCCAACCCCCAAAACAGGACCGCTGGTGTACAAGAGTATCATGACGCCGGAGCGGTTGAAGGAAGCCAGGGCCTTTTATGCGGCCAATAGGAAGCGTCTGCTGCTTTTGGAACGCCGGTATGGGGTTCCCGGGGAAATTGCCGTGGGCATTCTTACCGTTGAAACCCGGCTCGGGCACTATCTGGGTGAGAAAAGTGCGTTTTTGACCCTGGCCGGTATGGCGCGTTGCGACGACTTCAGGTGTGTGGCGAGTGCCTTTACGGATGAACGCATCACAACGGGACGGAGGCGCTGGCTCGAACGGCGGACCGCCCAAAAGGCGCAATGGGCCTATGGTGAGCTTAAGGCCTTGCTCACCTATGCGCAACAGGCCCACAGGGACCCTTTGAGCATCCCCGGATCATTTTACGGCGCCATCGGTATCGCCCAGTTCATGCCGACACAGGCCCTTCGTCATGGCGTGGATGGAAACGGCGACGGCGTTGTGGATCTTTTTGTCCTGGATGACGCCCTTTTCAGCATGGGCAATTATTTGATGTCCAACGGATGGCGGGGAAGCATGCGAAGCCGGCGCAAACAGCGCAGGGCCATTTACAACTACAACCACAGCAGAATATACGTGAATACGGTCCTGGCTGTTGCCGATCATCTTGAGGAGGGCGAAACGGTTTTCAGGTGGGACGAATCAGGGAATCGGATGCGCTTGCGGCCTTGATCGCCGCCTCGGCCATTTAAGTCTCCCCCGCATGGGGGGAAGAAGATTTTGCCTAAACAATGATCAAGGCCGTTTTTGGCTTTATGCCGTTTGTTTATTGAACGGTTACCGCCACGGAATCCATTCCCCACCACGGGCCTGCGGGTGTTCCATCCGGTTCATCGATGCCAAAATAAAAAGTATAATGTCCCACCGGCAGCGCCATATTCAGCACTTCATGCGAAGAAAGATCAAATAGCCCCGCTTGGGCGCATAACTTGATCCCCTGTTGCCACCCAGCGGGATACACATAGGTATACCAATCCAGGGGCTGATCAAAAGGCGTTTTGACGGCGATCCACCAATCTGCATTTTGACCTGCTTTGCTTTCCGGATCAAGGCTGATGGTGATGGATACCGGAGTGCCTGGCGGAACGACAATCGGTCCATCCGAGCCGTTGGCCTTAATGTCTAACGCGGGAATAACAGGCTCGTTGATCGTAAAGGTGCGAAAATCGGAACACCTGAAATTGTTCGAATTTGTTCCACCGATTCCGGCGGGACCATACACGTTCACCCGCCACTTATAAGAACTTCCGGTTGGTAAATTGAGGCCTGTGGGAAGGGTAAACGATGTCTCCCCACTATAGGGGGAATCATACCATCTGATTCCCGTAGTGTAATCCGTTATGCGCACTGAATAGCGGTAGCTCCCATCTCCCGGATCCCCTGTTACCCTGGCCCAGCTGAAAGAAGGGGTGAGTGTGTCAAAATACGCGTTGTCGGCAGGGACGCGGGAATCCGTTGAAAAGTCCGGCACGGGATTGTAGGCGTAATTTATGGCGCGGCTGTCGGTATTTCCGGATGTATCCGCAATATCAACTGTGTAAACACCATCAGGAGTTGATTGTGTTGGCGGGTCTAAATATACGCCCACGTTGTTATAGGCGGGGAACTGAAAGCCGTAACCTCGACTGTTCGCTAGATTATAAACAGCAGCATCGGGTCCCGTCACCCTGAAATAGGTTATATCCCAGGGCGCGACGTTAATCCCCCTTGCCCAGGCATAATTTAGAAGATTCTCTCCCATGGGGAGCGAAATTACCCCCCCTGCGTTCAGTTCAGGATCTCCTTTTGTGCCGGTGTAAAAACTGAGGCGGTTGCTGATATGACGGTTTTGACGGTCTGAATCGTTGTCCCAGACACGCACATCCCACCGGTAGGCCGTGTTGGGTTGGAGAAGTCCGGCAGGGACGGTAAAGGATGTAGCCGTTGTTGTTGGGCTAGCGGACCAGATTGCCTTATAATCATAGTCCCAGATCAAAAGCTGGTAATAGACGGTCCCTGCAACCGGATCGAAACTCAGGGTGGGGGTGGTTGTTCCAATATACGCCCCATTTCCCGGGATCATGGTTGCGGAGTCTACTTGTGGAAGTGTTCCATTGTAGGCGAAGTCTCGATCTATTGTGGCTGAACGGCCGGTGTTGTCCGTGACTTGAAATGTGTAGGTGCCATTGCCGATGATGCTCCCCTCTCCAACGTAATAATAGAGACCGTATTCCCTGAAAGAACTCCCGGATTTGAGTTCAAATGTGCCTGAAGGACCGGTAGCGGTAAAAGAGGCCACATCTTCCGGAGATGGTCCGCTTATTCTTGAATAAAACTCGGTTGTGGTTGATCCGTCAGTGTTGTGTGAAGAATAAACGAGCGCGCTTATGAATTTCGGCGCTGGATATGCGTGCGCCTGATTAAGGGTCAAAGCGAAAAGTGTAACAAACAGAAACAAGCATAACCCACCTATCTTCAAAGCCCTGCCATGAATAGCATCCATTTTTTTCCTCCAATACAAGATAAAAGTTTTGCCGGGTGAATTTTTCCCATGAGTCAAAAAGAGAATTGCTGTACTTGTTTTGCCTCCAAAGCAACGGGAGTCCCTTTGGAGGCCGGGTATTGGCCATTTCTGAAAACCAATCCTTTTCAACCGTCGTGAAAGGAGAGCATTAAATATTAATTTCCGGATCAACCCTTGCAACTCTAACCCTCTGGATAGGAACTGAATGATTGGTGAGAATATCTTCAAATGATGAGATATTAAATGGTATCATGTCAAGAAAAATAAGTGCTTAAGGAGAATTTTTTACGAAGGATGCTGATTCTTTTCCGCCTGTTTCATCTGCTCAGGGGAATGAATTTTCGGTTGGCGTTTGGAGGTGGGAAGTCTCCTTCATTTGGAGGCTTCCCGCTTTGGATTCCTCGGTAAACCCCCATGACAAGGGATTTGCCACCCCCAAACATGAAAATCCTCTACCGCTTTTAAGCTAACAGCTAACGGCTGTATTTTCATGGCAAAGGTGTGCGTCTGTTTTTAGCTCCTGCAGCTTCCGTCCTTTTTCCGGTCTCTACTTTGCTGTTTGGCCAGGGTCAGCAGGTTATGGGAATTGCCATCCGTGGTGTAGGAAATACAGGACCCGTCCCGCTTGCGGTCTTTGGTTCCGCCGCCATTACCCCCTTTGCCGTTTCCATTGCCCGCAAAACCTACGCCCATGCCCAGGGTCATTGTTACCACAAATACCATCATTCCCGTCATCATTCGTTTCATTCGTTGCTCCTCCTGTTTTTAAGGTGCAGGTACGCCCTGCATGTGCCTTTGAATAAAGCATGAACCGTGCCAAATTTCTATAATATGTGATTTCAATGCTTTACCGCCGAAAAGAGACGATGGTCGGGTTTGAAACCTCGACAGATTTGTCGAAGAAAACGGTCTTTGTCGCGACACAAGGGGGGGGCGTTTTGGGCTGGGGTTGTACCCTCGTCAAGGGTGCATTTTCTGGAGGTTCATAAGGGCTTTCTCGGCGTCTTTTCGCGTTTTAAAGATGTCAAACAGTTGGGGGAATCCCATTAAATTGAAGATGGCGGTGACCGGTTTTTGGGCGCAACAAAGACCCATTCGAAGCCCTTTTGCCGTCAATTTTTTATGGCAGGTCAGAAGTGCGCCGCATCCCATGCTGTCCAGAAAACGAATATGGCTTAAATCGAATACAACATGGGTGTTCTCCTGAAGGATGGGTGCAAGATTGTGGTTAAAGTCTTCGACCATGGCGGCTTCAAAGCTTTTGCCCGGCATGAGTATGATAATCAGTGCGCCTTTTTTTTCTATTTCAAAATTCATTTAAATCCCCTTCTATTTCTTTTACAAATCGAGCCCGATGTTCTTTTGGGTGCTTCGCCGGGTCTTTCGTTTTAGCAGCGTGATGATGTTTTTTCCAGTGGGGGTGCATTCATAATCAACGCTATCCACGCATTGCGCCATCAAATAGAGACCAAAGCCGTTTTCCGCCGTGCCGTCAAGAATGGGAAGGGGCACGGATGTTGGGATAAATGGCGTTCCCCAGTGATTGAGATGTACCATGATTTGGTTTTCAAGTGTCTGGATTTCTATAATGATTCGCCGGTCCGACCGGTTTTGGTAGGCGTGCCGGATAATATTGGCGGTTGCTTCATGAACGGCCAGTTCCAATTTCAGGAGATTTTCTTCCGTGAGTTGCCGGAACGTGTCGTTTTGGCAGCATTCACGAACAAAGTGTCGCGCCTTGTGAAGGTCTTCCAAGCGTGCCGGCATTTCCATTATGTGGCGGAACAGCCGCATGGGATTAACGTCCTTTTTGTGGTGATTTGATCA
This sequence comes from Desulfatiglandales bacterium, assembly GCA_963662465.1. Classification (GTDB taxonomy): domain Bacteria; phylum Desulfobacterota; class DSM-4660; order Desulfatiglandales; family Desulfatiglandaceae; genus NaphS2. The sequence goes on along the minus strand of OY759599.1, from coordinate 2,717,489 downwards.
GGGGGATAAATTTTCGGTTGGCGCCTGGAAATGGAAAGCGGTCTATTTCATGAAGTCGGATCCACCGAAAATCCACAGCGCTTGTTAACCGGATACTCCCATTGCGGTAGCTGCACCGGAATACATCCATGACGATCTTGAAATGGGTATAGGCATGCCGAATGCAGGCAATGTGTTCCTGAGGTTCCACCACCAGGTTGACCTCTTCCTTGATTTCCCTGGTGCAAGCCTCGGACGGGGTTTCGCCATTTTCTATTTTGCCTCCCGGAAATTCCCATAGTCCCCCTAGAAGCCCCTCCGGTTTTCTTTGGGTAATGAGAACCCGTGAGCCTTTCCAGATGACGCCCGCGGCGATGTGATGTTCCGGTATGGGGGCTTTTTTGACGCGTCGGGGATAAAGACTTACCGCTTTTTCCTCAAAAGCGCGGCATTTTCGGCTCAGGGGGCAATGGTCGCAGCGAGGATTCCTGGGGGTGCAGACCAAGGCGCCCAATTCCATCATGGCCTGGTTGAACATGCCGGGATTAGATTTTTCGAGGAATTTTACGGCTGCGGCCTTATGAACCTTTCCGGATGAAGAATCGTTGACGGGGTTCTCAATTCGGTGAAATCGCGCCAGCACCCGTTTCACGTTCCCGTCAACGGCAGCGTGAGGTTTTCCGTAAGCGATGCTTGAAACGGCGCAGGCGACATACTCCCCAATGCCCGGAAGGGCCATCAGCGATGCCCGGCTGTTCGGCACTGATCCCCCGTGAAATGCCATGATCCTTTGGGCCGCACGGTGAAGGTTGCGGGCACGGGCGTAATAGCCGAGGCCCTCCCACAGTTTGAGTACTTCCTGGAGGTCGGCATGGGCCAGGGTGTCGGCATCGGGAAAAACGGAGAGAAATCTTTCGTAATAGGGAATGACCGTTTTGACCTGGGTTTGCTGCAGCATCACTTCGGACACCCAGATGCCGTAAGGATCGGATGTGTTTCGCCAGGGAAGGGGGCGGCGGTTTTTGCTATACCAGTCTAGTAGTGCTTTTTGGATAGTATTCATGGTTTTAGGGCGCACAGGGGCTTTTTCAGGTAGCGCTCATGATAAATTCGGGAGGATTCATCATGTGTGTTTTGAGTGAACGGTAGATCATCAGTTTCAGAACCTTACTACCGGGAATATCCTCCGTCAATATAAAAGCCTCAAATAAAGAACTTTTCGATGCAAGTCCGGGATCATTAAAATGGTTGTGGATGAGAAGAAACGTGTACCACCCGCAACGCCGATTCAGCGTCCAGGTGTATATCTCTTTGGGGATAGGGTATGTCGATATTATTTTCTTTCAGAATATCCCATATCTTTAACATAACCCGGCTGGTGATATTGGCCACGCCGTTTTGGGGGTCCCGAATCCAGAAGCGCAATTGCAGGTCCACGGAGTTGTCTCCGAATCCCACCAGCAGGCATTTAGGCGCCGGATTGTCGAGGATTCTCTCGATGCCTTGGGCGGTTTCTTCGATCAGTGCAATGGCTTTGTGGGGGTCCGCGTTGTAGGAGATGCCCACCGGCACCTTGATTCGGATTCTCCTGGATGAGTGGGACCAGTTGATGACCTGCTGGGTGATGAGATCCTCATTGGGAATCAGGTATTCTTTTTCATCCCGTGTGACCACCGAAACGCAGCGTCCTCCCATGTGTTTGACAAAACCATAAACATCCGACAACTGCACCACATCTCCCGGTTTGACGGATTTGTCCGAGAGCAGGATGAGGCCGCTGACGAAATTTCCCACAATCTTCTGCAAGCCGAATCCAACGCCCAAACCGATGGCGCCGCTGAAAAAAGCCAGGGCCGACAGGTCAATGCCTACGCTGTTCAGCGCCACCAGCGTCACCATGAATATCAAGGCGATATTGATGCTTTTGATCAGCATCAAACGGGTGGAAGGGGTCAGTTCGGAAACACCGGATAGCTTACGTTCCATGTATCCGGTGATCCAGTTCACGCCTCGAAGGAGAATCATCAAAACCAACACGGCCTTGATGACGGAAAGCAGCGTCAGATTTACATCCCCAACCGTAAATCCGATATTCTCAAACAGGGAAACGGTTTCATCAAGAACGCCCAGGATATTGAGAGCGGCCAGCAGCCAGCATGCCGCAGCAATAATTTTGGACCAGAACCGGTCCAGAATGATGGATGTGGCCAGCTGAATGACAACCCAGGCAATGCTCAGGTTGAGAAAGAGTTTCATCAAAAAAGTTGGGTAGCCGATTCGGTCGATGCCCTGAATGCACAACCAGAGTGCAAAGGCGCTGAAAATGAGCGGCAACAAGTTGAGCAAACGATTTAGAAAGCCCATGATGTGCCGATTTTTTAACGACGACGTCTTGACCCGGTTGGTGATCATTTTGCGGGTCCATCGACCGATAAGGGTTCCGATGATCCATGCGGCCAATAACACGGAGATCTGTACCAGGATCTGGACGATATTTTCCCAGATGAAAATATTGGACCACACCCAGGCCTTCATTGCCAGCAGTCGTTCAAGACATGCATCATAGTTAAAAAATGATTTTATCATTTTCCGGTTTTTCCAGCTTGGTTTTTATGTTAAATAGCGTCCTGGCATGTATAACGGTCTTATATCTTCCCCTGGTGAACTTCAAATCAGTGGGTGATACGGCCACTGCGGAATTTCTACCATAGGACCGTTATGAGTGCAAATTCCTTTTTTTGAACTGCCGTCTTACGCCGGGTTCAGACGATATTTGTATCCTGTTTGTCTGTTTTTTTTCAAAGACGGGCCTTGAAAGAGCCTCAGAAAGCGTTACCCTATAAACATTTAAACCAGAAATTATGCCTGAATTTTTTTGGAGAGCTTACGGTTATGACAAAAGATTTGCTGGAAGGAAAAAGGGTTCTTGTTGTGGACGATGAACCTGACGTGCTGGATACCCTTGAAGATCTGCTGCCCATGTGCAGTCTTGTGAAAGCGTCCACTTTTGAAGACGCAAGGGAACAACTCGAGCAGGAGTCCTTTGATATTGCGGTTCTGGATATCATGGGTGTGGATGGATATAAACTTCTGGAAATTGCTAACGATAAAGAGGTTCCCGCGGTCATGTTGACGGCCAATGCGCTGAGCGTAAGCCATACGGTGAGGTCTTTCAAGGGCGGAGCCGCCTTTTATGTTCCGAAAGAGGAAATGATTCATATCGCGAAATATCTAAAGGATATCCTGGTTGCCCGGAAAAAAGGAAAGCTTCCGTGGAATCGATGGATCGAGCGGATGGGTTCCTTTTACGAAAAGAAATTCGGTCCTGACTGGCAGACCAGCGACAAGGAATTCTGGGAAAAATTCAACTCTTGGCTGTAACGCAATCCTTTTTGGAATCGGGAAATTCAATATGAAAGCGAGGGTCATTCATGAAATGCCGGTTGCGATGGCTGGGGTTGGGCGTGTTACTTCTTCTGGTTGCCTTAGGGGGGTGTCGTGGCTCGGAAAGTCGAGCGGAGGCTGAAAAGGGACAGAACGTTGCAAAAGTGATTAAGGTGGACGTGGCGGAAGTGACGCCTGCGCCCATTCGGGATATCCTGGTGTTGCCGGGGGAAACCGAGGCCTGGCAGGACGTTCTGGTGGCCTCCGATAAGGACGGCCGCGTGGAGTGGATCGGCCCAAAAGAAGGCGACGCGGTCAAGAAAGGACAACTTCTGGCCAGAATTGATGTTTCGGCTTTGAAAACAATCATTACCCGGTCCGAGGCTTCCGCTGAACTGACAAAGGATCTTTATGAACGGCGCAAGACCCTTTTTGATCGGGGGATCGTTCATCAGGAGGCATTGGAGCGGGCCCGTACCGATAAGGCATTGGCTGAAAGCGATCTGGTCAAGGCCAAGGTGGAATATGATCGTGGATTTCCTCACTCCCCCATCAGCGGCATGGTGAATTATCTGCATGTGGATGAAGGCGAGTTTGTCAACCGAGGTCAGCCCATGGTGGATTTGGTCAATGTGGACAAGATTAAAATTCACGTGAATGTGCCGGAACTGGATGTCCGTTATCTGAAAAAGGGGCAGGAGGTCACGGTTGGGATAGACGCTTTTCCGGACCGCCGCATGCGGGGAAAGGTGGATTTTGTTTCCTTTAAGGCGGATTCCGCTACCAAGACCTTCCGGGTAAGGGTCCTGATTGATAATCCGAACCACGACATCAGACCGGGGATGATTGCCCGTGTGATTTTCCTTCGGCGCATGATTCCCGATGCGCTTTCCGCGCCCCTGTTCGCCATCCTGGACAAAGGGGGCGAACGTCTCCTGTTTGTGGAAGAAGACGGCATTGCCCATGCTCGGACCGTTTCCATCGGGGTCATCGAGGGAGACCGGGTCCAGATTACCGACGGGTTGAGGCCGGGAGATCGTCTGATCGTGACTGGTCAGAGAGACGTTGAGGAAGGGATGAAGGTTCAAACCCAATGATCCTCAATCAGGTCGCACTCAAGAGGCAGGTCACCGTTCTGACCCTCATGGCCTTTATTCTGATCGCCGGGGTTTACTGCTATGTGACGCTCCCAAGGGAAAATTTTCCGGATATCACCATCCCCTACGTCTTTGTGACCACGACCTACGAAGGGGTAGCCCCCGAGGATATGGAGAAGCTGATCTCCATTCCCATTGAGCGAAAACTAAAAGGGATTTCCGATGTGGAGGAGATTCGCTCTACGTCCGCCGAGGGCATTTCCACGGTAGCGGTCAAATTCCTTCCATCCGTAGATATCGACGATGCCCTCCAGAAGGTCAGGGACAAGGTGGACCAGGCCAGGAAGGACCTGCCGAGGGATCTCCCCGATGACCCGGTGCTTCAGGAGGTCAACTTTTCAGATCTCCCCATCATTCGAGTGGTTTTATCCGGTCCTTTCAGCCTCAGGCGTTTGCAGAAATTCGCCGAGGATATGGAAGACCAGTTTGAGTCCGTCCCGGGGGTACTGGACGCCCGCTTGAGCGGCGGCTTGGAACGGGAGATCCACGTGGAGCTGGACCTGGATCGGGTGGGGGCCTACCGGGTTCCCTTTTCAAGTCTCATCAACGCGGTGACCAAGAGCAACGTGAACATGCCCGGCGGCAGCATGGATATCGGCCAGGGCAAATACCTGATTCGCGTACCGGAGGATTTCCAGGATCCGGCGGAAATCTTTTCCATTGTGGCCTTTGTGCGGGACGGCAAGCCGGTGTACCTGAGGGATGTGGCTTTTATCCGGGACAGCTATAAGGATCCCCTCACGCGAAGCCGCTTTAATGGGGTTAAGAGCGTCACCCTGGCCATCCAGAAGCGCAGCGGCGAGAATATTGTCGAGGTGACGGACCAGGTCAAGGCCATTGTCAAGGAAATGAAACCGCTCCTGCCGCCTACCCTCAAAATCGACCTCACAAGCGACATGAGCAACGATGTTCGGCTGATGGTGGCGGACCTGGAGAACAACATCCTTTCCGGCCTGATTCTGGTGGTGGCGGTTATCCTGCTCTTTATCGGAGGGCGGTCCGCGATTTTCGTGGCCCTGGCCATTCCTTATTCCATGTTTATCACCTTCATTCTCCTGGCCGCCTTTGATGTGACCCTCAACATGGTGGTGCTGTTTTCCCTGATTCTGGCCCTGGGCATGCTGGTGGATAACGGGATCGTCATTGTGGAGAACATCTACCGGCATATTCAACAGGGCATGAGTCGGAACGAGGCGGCCCTCACCGGCGCCAACCAGGTGGCCTGGCCGGTAATCACCTCCACCATGACCACCCTTGGGGCTTTTATGCCCATGCTGTTCTGGCCCGGAATCATGGGCGAGTTCATGGGATATTTGCCTGAGACGCTCATCATGGCCCTCACTGCCTCGCTTTTTGTGGCACTGGTGATCAATCCCGTGCTTTCGGCCCGGTATCAGACCGCAAAGCCCCTTAAGACCAAAAAGAACCCATCTAAAGAGCCCCTTGTTAAACGGATTTATCTTGCTCTTCTAAACTGGTCCTTGAATCACCGGCTGATTGTGGTCCTTACCTCTTTTCTGCTTCTGGTGGGGTCCATTGTTCTGTATGGGGCTTTTGGAAAAGGGAGCGAATTCATGCCCGAGTCCGAACCCCGGCGGGCCTATGTCAATGTCAAGGCCCCCGAAGGCACGAACCTGGATGCTTCGGACAAGCTGGTTCGGCTGGTGGAAAACATCGTATCTAAATATGAAGACATTCGGTATGTGATTTCCAACATCGGCGCGGAAGGGGGCGATCCTTTTTCCCAAGGGGGTACGGGGACCCATATCAATCGTGTGGCGCTCGATTTCAAGGATTTTCATGACCGCAAAACCCTTTCATCCACCGTGGTGCGGGAGGTTCGGGAAGAGGCTCTGAACACCGTCAAAGGCGCTGAGGTGCAGGTGGAAAAGGAAAAGGAAGGTCCCCCCACCGGCGCCCCGGTGAATCTGGAAATTTCCGGGAAAGATATTCATGTGCTGGGAGACCTGGCGGCGAAAATCAGAAAAGAGATCAAGAATATTCCGGGCCTTGTGGATTTGAAGGATAATTTCGTGAAAGGAAAGCCCGAAATTCGGGTTCGGGTGGACAAGGAAAAGGCCGCATTGATGGGTCTGGATACCTATGCCATTGCCTATACCGTAAAGACCGCCATTAATGGCGCCAAAGTGGGCGTTTATCGGGAAGGGAAGGATGAATACGATATTATCGCCCGTCTGCCCGACAAGGATCGCCATTCTCTTGAGAGTCTCAAGCGGATCACGGTTTCAGGCCCCAAAGGAGAGCCCATACCCCTGACGAGTCTGGCAAAGATTACGCTCAGCAGCGGGCTTGGGGCCATCATGCGGCTGGATCAGAAACGGGTGGTCACTATCTCGGGGGATGTTTCCGGAAGGCTGGCCAATGATGTGATCCAGGATATTGAAACGTATCTGGGGACGCGCATTGACTGGCCCCGTGGGTATTCTTATCGTTTTTCGGGGGAGCAGGAGGAACAGGCAAAGTCCGCTGCATTTCTGAGCAAGGCCTTTGTGGCCGCGCTGTTTATTATCTTCCTGATTCTGGTTACCCAGTTTAATTCTTTTATGACGCCCTTTATTATTTTGACGTCCGTTCTTCTTTCCCTCATTGGCGTATTCTTAGGGCTTTTAATAACGGATACCGCATTCGGCGTCATTATGACCGGCATTGGTGTTATCAGCCTGGCGGGCGTCGTGGTTAACAATGCCATCGTTTTGATCGACTATTACAACCAGCTTAAAGAGCGGGGCATGGCGGCTCGGGAAGCCCTCATCAAGGCGGGCCTGGTGCGGTTTCGGCCGGTGATGCTGACGGCCATCACCACCATTCTAGGGCTGTTGCCCATGGCCACGGGCATCAGCTTTGATTTTCGCAATGTTGCCTGGGATATCGGCAATGAGTCCAGTCAGTGGTGGGGGCCCATGGCCGTAGCGGTGATTTTCGGTCTGGCCGTGGCCACCCTGTTGACCCTGGTGGTGGTGCCGGTCCTCTGCTCGCTGCTGAACAGCCTTCAGGAACGATTCGGGGGCAGCCGCGCCTGATCTGTATTTCAAATTATTCCTTGACATTTTTTATCCATCGCCTTACAAGTAAGTAAGAATCAATATTTAAGTAAGGAGAGAGTTATGGCGTTAGCGACCATCACCACTAAGGGGCAGGTGACTATTCCCAAAATGATTAGAGACTCTCTAAAATTAAATACCGGTGACAAAATTGAGATTATTCTCACGGAAAAAAGAGAGGCCATCATCAGACCTGTGTCTAAAAAAGTAGACGAAATTTTCCGCAAATTGCATAAACCCGGAAGAGAATCCGTATCCCTTGAAAATATGGACGATGCCATCAGAAATAGAATGAGGGTCAAATTCAAATGAAGGCACTGGATACGAATATTTTGATTCGGTTTTTAGTGGGTGATGATGAACTGCAATCAAAAAAAGTCTATACAATGTTCAAAAAAGCGGAGTCAGAGAAAAACGAACTATTTGTGCCATTGCTTGTTGTTTTAGAAATGATTTGGGTTTTAGAATCTGTTTATGAAATTTCAAGAGCTGAAATTCTGGATTCTATCAGCGACCTTTTATTGATGCCGATTTTAAAATTTGATTGCCAGTCAGCTTTACAACAATTCGTACATGCCGCAAATGGAAATACCTATGATCTTTCGGACCTTCTGATTGCGCATTCTGCTCAAATAAAGGGTTGCGAGGCTGTTTTGACCTTTGATAAAAAAGCGTCTAAGTTCAGCCTCTTCGAATTTGTAAAATGATATCATCATATTGCTCCAGCCGTGGTGATGGGAACCCCGCGTAATCTTATCGAGGGGGCCAAACCGGCGGCTGTGAGCATTTTTTTTAATGAAGATTTTTCAAAAGGTTACATTGTTATGTCTTTAAAGAAAAAAACGCTTGATTTGATCAAAAAAAGAGCTGAGGCCCTCCAGGGCGGCGGGCGCAAGGCTACTGAAAAGCAGGCGGCCATGGGCAAAATGACGGCCAGACAAAGGATCTTAGCGCTTTTGGACAAAGATTCATTTCAGGAATACGATCTTTTTGCCAAGCATGAGGCAAGAGATTTTGATATGGACAAAAAGATTCTTCACGGTGACGGCGTCATTACCGGCACCGGAAAGATAAGCGGAAAACCCGTGTGTATTTATGCCCAGGATTTTACGGTGGCAGGCGGGTCTCTGGGCCTGATGCATGCCCATAAAATTACCAAAATCATGGACCATGCCATGAAATTGAGGGTTCCCCTTATCGGTATCAATGACTCCGGCGGCGCCCGTGTCCAGGAAGGCGTAAATTCCCTGGCGGGCTATGGCGAGATTTTCTATCGGAACGCCATTGCTTCCGGCGTTATCCCTCAAATATCCGTTATCCTCGGTCCATGCGCGGGGGGCGCCGTTTATTCGCCCGCACTGACCGACTTTGTTTTTGTGGTGGATAAAATTTCACAAATGTTTATTACTGGTCCCCAAGTCATCAAGACTGTCCTGGGAGAAGAAATCAGCATGGAGGATCTGGGAGGCGCTAAAGTCCACTGTGAAATCACCGGCAATGCTCATTTTTTTGCTGAAAGCGAAACGGAATGTTTCGAACAGATCAAAGACCTGATCAGCTTTATCCCCTGGAACAATACCAAGAAACCGGTGATACTGCCGCCCAGAAAGCCCAGAAAAGGGAGAAAAATAGAGGAAATTGTCCCCAGTGATCCGGCCCTGCCCTACGATGTCAGGGATGTGATCCGGGCGGTGGTGGACAGTTCGCATTTTTTTGAAGTTCATGAGAGATGGGCAGGCAATATCGTCATCGGTTTTGCCCGAATGAATGGCCGTCCCGTGGGTTTTGTGGCCAATCAGCCACTGGTGCTTGCAGGGGTTCTGGATTGTGATTCTTCCGACAAGGCCGCACGGTTTATTCGATATTGTGATGCGTTCAATATCCCCCTGATCACATTTGAAGATCTGCCCGGATACCTGCCCGGAATCGACCAGGAGCATGCGGGCGTGATCCGTCACGGCGCCAAGTTGCTGTATGCATACAGCGAGGCCAGCGTGCCGCGCATTACGGTAATCCTCCGAAAAGCCTATGGCGGCGGATATGTTGCCATGAACTCCAGACATCTGAAAGCGGATTTTGTTTTTGCCTGGCCCGGCGCTGAAATTGCGGTCATGGGACCCGAGGGCGCAGCCAATATTATTTTCAGAAAGGAGATCAACGCGGCTGAAGATCCCGAAGCCATGAGACAGGTGAAGATCGAGGAATACCGAGACAAATTTTCCAACCCCTTTGTGGCGGCCTCGAAAGGATATATTGACTCGGTGATCGAACCGGAGGAGACAAGGGACATTTTACTGCACTGCCTTGAAATTTCCGAATACAAAGTCGAGTCGCGGCCGGAGAAGAAACACGGCATTCCGCCATTTTAGGGAACTGGAACCATGACAACCGAAAAAAAATATAAATTACTCAATATCGATGGAACCCTTTATTTGACCCGCCATACCGCCAAGTTTGAAAACCGGCCTAAGTGGGAAAAAGAGAATCCGAAAATGGTAAAGAACAGCCTTCCGGGAACGATCCAAGATATATTTGTCAAGGCAGGGGATCCGGTGGCTAAAGGCCAGGAGTTGCTTTCTCTGGAAGCCATGAAAATGATCAACAAGGTTACGGCCCCGTTTTCAGGCATTATCAAGAAGATTCATGCCAAACAGGGGCAGATTTTGCCGAAAGGAACCGTTATCATCGAGATGGCGTAATCTTTTGATCCGCCCTTATTTCCCATTGCCTTCAATGGTCATTTTGATGATCCGGACCGGTGTCACCGGAACGTCGCCCATCATGCCCTTTTTGGCGGTTTTGACCCCTGAGATGGCATCCACCACGTCCATCCCTTTGACCACCTTGCCGAAGACGGTATATCCCCACCCCCGTGGGGTTTCGCTGGTGTGGTTCAGGAAACCATTGCTCTTGGTGTTGATGAAGAACTGATCCGTGGCGCTGTGGGGATCCGGCGTACGCGCCATGGCCACTGTTCCCCGTGCGTTTTTCAGGCCGTTGTGCGCCTCGTTTGGGATGGACATTTCGGTGCTTTTCCGTTTCATGTCCGGCGTGAAACCGCCGCCCTGAATCATGAAGTCCGGAATTACCCGGTGAAAGATGGTCCCGTCATAGTGTCCCCATCTCACGTACTGCAAAAAGTTTTTTACGGTCTCGGGTGCTTCATCGGGAAAAACCTCCAGAACAATGGTTCCCTTGGATGTTTCCATGACGACCCGTGGATTGTCCGAGAGGCCGCCAAAAGCTGCCGGATGAATGGATAGAACCAGTAAAAGTGCCGCAATAAATGTCTTTTTCATTTTTTTACCTCCGTTTGTAAGGAACTGATGTTTTCAGATCCTGATATGCTTTGTTTTCGATTCCCTGCCTGACGCTACCTCCATATACACAATCCGGCGCGATTTTGAAAAGAATAATTTTTCAAACGTCCCTGTGTTGAAGCACTGGGTGATCACTAATCGGTCCCATTTTTGGTTTTTTTCCATATCCCCCTTGTACTTTTTTTTCAGCAGTTGTAATTAGAGATGATGATCAAGGCAAAATAATTCATTCAGGGCGGAGAATATGGAGAAAAAAATTCAATCGGAAGCGCTGAAAGTCAATTTAGAAGAAACGCGGAAGATTAAAGTTCATGTGCCGAAACGGTACCGTGAATTTATCGATCTTTCCAGTTCTCATTTCGGCATTCATGAGCGGGCTGAAAAGTGCATGACGGAATACCACCACCCCTATGCGAACCATGCTTTTGTGGTGGCGGAACTCAGGACCATTGCGCTCAACGATTTCTGGTTTTATTCGGAACTGGAAAATTCGGATGACGCTTTCCTGGTGGTGGTTGAGAGTCTGGGAGGACTTTTATCGTCCGGTATCGATGCAAAACTTAAGGAAACCATTGTCAGGACCCTGGTGGAATTTATTGATCGGCTGACGGAGTTCCCGGGAAAACACAAAGGGATTGTTGAAGCGTGCATACGGTTGCTGAAAGAAACCCTGGTGAAAAATCGTGATATCTATATTTGCTGTTCCGCGTTTTTTAAAAAGCATCTCGGGAAGGCCGCACATCTTGATGATTTTAAAAACGAAATATTTGGATTAACAAAGGATGTTTTAGGCGTCAATATCAATTTTTGGCGGGAAACCACCGGAATTGAACAATGGTACCTTGAAAATCAAACTATTTTCCATCAAGACTACCAAAAAGCCATCTCTAATCTCGGACATGAATATTTTGCCGATCTTCAAGCAAAACTAGAGGCGGCGGATACCTTTGACGCGCTGGTTGAGGATATCCCTTCATATGGTGATATCGCAAATAATTTCAGGCAATTAAATGATAGCTTCGACAAGTTTATTGAAAAATTTTACTATACCTTCTATCTCCTCTATCTTCCCGGAATGAGCGGGCTGAAAGATCGCCTGATCCGCGATATCAACTATCTGCTGGCAAGAGTGCTGGGGGAAATCGATTTAAGCGAGATATTCGGGTTTCTGGACAAAATATTTGATATGTTCAAAGTATTTCGGCGTGATCATACCTCTCCCATACTGAACTGTATTGCCACGCTCGGAAAAAAAATCATTGATATTGACGATTCAGAGGATAAATTCCGCGTCAATTATTTTGAAAAGAAACTCATTGACTTCGGATTTGAGTTCCCGGGCATCGTTTATGTGGACAAAGACTGGAAAACCCACGTCAATGAAAACCATCTGAAAAATATCAGGGTATGGCTTGAAATATTGAAATATGGCGCCTCCATTCCGGAGAAGCTGCTTTCAGCCCTTATCGTTAATTTGCGTCTGGGCGGCGTTTATATCTCGGATACGGATCTTTTTCAGCGGGACATCACCAACATCCTGAATTCAAATGTTTCACCTTTTTATAAGAAAGTAAAACAGCTTTCCTCTATTTTTCCGGTATATTTCAATGAGATCGGCGCCGAGGGGGAAATCCGTCATGTGACCACGGCCATGGATGAATTGTCCCATCGAAACGATCGACTGGTTCATTTTTTGAGAAAACAGGTCCACATTGAAGGGAACAATACCCTCATTGAATTGACCCGAAAAGTATTCAGTTTCTGGTACGATGGCAATTTGGAAACCCTTCAAAGGGGATTTCCCACGGATGTGTATGATTCCATTGATTTGAAGGGCAGATGGTTTGTGCCGATTCATACCCTGCTGAAAGACCTTTGTGAGAAACAGAATTGCAAACCGGAAAAATTTCTGAATATGGACCCCCGGGACCTGGAGCAGGCGTTGGCATCGGTTCCGGAAGGAGATGAGGTTGATCGAAAAAGGTTTCTGCATATCTGTCGTTTGTATGCCTTGCTGCGGGAAAAATATTCTTTTGACACCGTCAATATTGTTTCCATACTGGAGCGATACAGCTTCCTGAACAATGACGAGATATCGAACTTTAAAATCTGTATGGAGAAGAAGGACCATTCAGGGGCGTTGAGGAAGGTTTTCCTGTTTATAGAAAACCTCAAGCAGATCATTTTAAACCCCGAACATAGCGAAGCATGGGAGAGCATTTATTATAAGCGGCATGTGGCTTTCGGAATTCCGTCCATGTATGGTATTTACCGCGAAAAAAAATTTGAGGCCATGGGGCTTATTTTCAGGCTTGAAAGGGTCGCCGCTCATTTGATGGACAACATCATCCATGATATCAATCTGAACTATATTTCAGCCACAAGTCTCCAACGCATTTACAGGGTTCTTGAATATTTCAAGGATGGCATGGCCCTTGACGGCATCAGCAACGAGGGGTTTAACAGCAACCTTCAGATGTTCCGATACAGCCTGACGTCTTCCACTTTCAGCCTGGGGCAATATACCAATATTTTTGAATTTATGGCGGAACGGATTCGTGAAATCATCAATGAGTATTTCATCCGATCATACGAATACCCGCTGAATGTGATTGTCCCCCAACTTTTCATGAAAGAGCCCGGCCTTTCCGCCGAAGACAAAAACAGAATCCTTTTGCAGAAAACCGAAGAGTTTAACCGGGAAATGATATCCAACTGTTTTCTTTTGCAGAAATTTGATGGATTTATCACCGGCATTTTGAAAACGCTTCACAACATGGTGGACAACTTCAGCCCTGACATTATCAACAGCATCATGCGGTATAACCCGGATTTGATTGTGAGCCCTTTCGATCAAAGATCACCCAAAATGGACAACAAGGTATTTTTGGGTGAAAAGGGATATTTTTTAAAAAAACTGTATGGGGCCGGCATTCCCGTGCCGCCTGCATTTGTCTTGACCACCGAGGTATATCGTGAACGGCATGCCATCTACAAACATCCGCAGTTGAAAGATGAACTGGATGAAAAAATCAGGTTTCAAATCCATGCGCTGGAAAAGATATGCGGCAGGGAATTCGGAAATCCCGAAAACCCGCTTCTGTTGTCCGTGAGATCCGGGGCTGCCGTCTCCATGCCCGGCGCCATGGTGACGCTGGTCAATGTGGGCATGAACGATGACATTGCCGAAGCATTGAGTAGGAAGCCGGGGTTTGGATGGGCGGCATGGGATTCCTACCGTCGCCTGCTGCAAAACTGGGGGATGGCCAATGCGATTCGAAGGGATGTCTTTGACGAGGTCATTTCCGACCATAAACGGAAATGCCACGTTCAATACAAAACCGGTTTGAGTGTTGCGCAGATGAGGGAAGTGGCGTTTGCCTACAAAAATGTGCTTGAGGCGCACAACCAGGAGTTTGAGCAGGATCCCATGCGTCAATTGGAAAAGGCCATCTCCATTGTGTTTGATTCCTGGCTATATGAGCAGGCGAAGGTTTATCGTGAACACCTCAAGGTATCCGAGGATTGGGGGACTTCGGTGATTGTTCAGCAAATGGTCTTCGGCAACCGGAGCCAAACATCGGGTTCAGGCGTGGTGTTTACTCACAACCCGACGCGCGGCCGGCCCGGTGTTCATCTGTTTGGCGATTTCAACTTAAGCAGCCAGGGGGAAGACATCGTTTCCGGTCTGGTGCATTCGCTGCCGGTGGGTAAGACCCAGCGGAAGCAATTAAGGCTGGAGGGCCCGTCTCTTCAGGAGGCCTTTCCGGGTATATACAAGAGATTATATGGCATCGCCAAGGAGCTGGTTGAAAATCTTGGATTCGCCCATCAGGAAATCGAGTTCACTTTTGAGTCCGACAAACCTGAAGATCTATTTATCCTCCAGGTTCGCAGTCAGAATATTCGGTGCGACACCCTGGTGAAAGTGTTTGAACCCAAAATGGAAGACATGGCCCTTGTGGGCAGGGGCATCGGTATCGGTGGCGGGGCCCTCAGTGGGATCCTGGCATTTGGCGATGATGATCTGGCGCTTTTTGCTGGAAAATATCCGGAAAAAAAGACTATCCTGGTAAGACCCGATACCGTTCCGGATGATATCGGCATGATTTTCAAATGTGACGGCTTGATCACGGCCAGAGGAGGGGTTACGTCCCATGCGGCTGTGACGGCCACCAAAATCGGAAAAATCTGCATCGTGAATTGTGCGGATCTGTTTGTGAATGACGTGAAGAAGGAGTGTACCATTGGCGAAAACCTTTTCAAAGTCGGTGATGATATTTCAATTGATGGTCATCGTGGGAATATCTATCGCGGCAGTTATGCCATCAAAACGACTGAAATTGTGTATGACACGCGGAACAAATATTCATCCAATGTATGTGAAGGAGGTGCCTAATGTTTGATAATCAGAATCTTTTGGGAATTAATGGGCTGGGTCGGATTGCCAAATTAACCTTATGGGAACAAATTCGGCTTCGACATTTTGATGGATTTGTCGTGAATATCGGGAGAGAAGTGGGGACCGGGCTTGAGGCGGTTGTGCATACCATTGCAAGAGATTCCACCTATGGAACCCTCAATCGGTTTTTGTATGGGTATTCCGAAAACGCCTTTGACATCAAAATTCTGGATAGCGAAAAAGGGTTGCTTGAAGTTGACGGGCTGCCGGTCACGATTCTCAGAACCGCCAGGAATCCCCAGGATATCAACTGGCGTCAGTACGGGGTGCGATTGGTGGTGGAGTGTACGGGGGCACATAAAGATCCCACCGTGCCTTCGGGGAGCCAAACGCCCAGCGTGAGGGGGCATCTGGCGGCAGGCGCCGAAAAAGTTATCATCAGCGCTCCCACCAAAATCGCCGACAAAGCCGGAAAAATGCCGGAAGACAGCGGCATGTTCATTTACGGCATCAACCATCTTGATTTTGATCCCGCCAGGCATCATGTGATTTCCGCCGCAAGTTGCACCACCACCGGGCTGAGTCATATGATCAAGCCCCTGCTGGAAAACAGTGAAACCAACAAAATTCTGACGGCTTCCATGTCTACCATCCATGCGGCCACGAGTACCCAGAGCATTCTGGATTCGTCGCCCAAGAAAGGCGCCGAGGATCTGAGAAAAAACCGTTCCATTTTTAACAATATTATCCTGACCTCCACGGGGGCGGCCAAGGCCCTTGAGCAGGTGCTGCCCGAGATCCGGAAATTCGGTTTTATGGCGGATTCCGTGCGGATACCCACCAATACGGCGTCTTTGATTGTTTTGAATGTGACCTTTTCCTCTCCCATGAACGATTCCGGGGCGCCGGTGGTGAATCGTGATTTTCTGAATAATATTTACAAAGAAGCCGCTAATGGCGCACAGAAAGGGTTGCTCGTTTTCAGTGAAAAGCAGAATGTTTCGGCGGATATCATCGGTTTTCAGGCGTCCGTGGTGCTGGAAGGGCACGACACCCATACGCGTACGGGATTCTTGCATATTCCGTCCGAGATGCTGATCCAATGCGGGATGAAGGAGGCCTATGACGTGAGACTGCCGGTGACCCACGCCAAGATTTTTGGGTGGTATGACAACGAATACGGGAGCTATGTGTATAGCCTGGCAAAACTGACGGTGTATATCGATAAGCATATGTAGCGCCTGAATGAAAAGCCCGTTCAGGCGTGGTTTTAAGTTTTAAGTTTTAAGTAAAAAAGGAAAAAAATATCGCAATGGTTGAATCAAATCCCCTTAAGCACCGCATCAAAAGCCTGGAACAGCACCTGGAGCAGGAAAACCCCGTGTTGGTGGAAGTGGTCAGGAGTTTCAAAGAACTGGATCTGGTGAGTCGGCAGATGGGCCTTTTTACGAAAGAACAATCCCATGCCTTCAGCGTGCCCTGGTGGCCCCTTATATCGGTACTCGGGGTTTATTCCTCGGGAAAATCCACCTTTATCAATCGGTACCTGAATTACAAACTGCAGGCCACCGGAAACCAGGCGGTGGACAACAAATTTACGGTGATTTGTTTCAGTGATGAAGACAGGGTCCGACAGCTCCCGGGGCTTGCCCTGGATGCGGACCCTCGATTTCCCTTGTATCGGATCACCGAGGCCATCGACGGGGCGACTCCCGGCGAAGGCCAACGGCTGGATGCCTATTTGCAGCTGAAGACCTGCCCCAGTGAAAAGCTTCGGGGCAAGATCATCATTGATTCTCCCGGATTCGACGCCGACGCCCAGCGAACGGCGACGTTGAAAATAACCAACCATATTATGGCTTTGTCCGATCTGGTGCTGGTTTTTTTTGATGCTCGGCACCCGGAGTCGGGTTCCATGAGTGATACCCTTGAAACCCTTGTAAAGGGGACGATTCACAGAAATGATTCGAACAAATTTCTCTATATTCTCAATCAGATCGATATGACGGCCCGGGAAGACAACCCTGAACAGGTCTTTGCCGCGTGGCAGCGGGCACTGGCGCAAAAGGGGATGACCGCGGGGCGATGCTTTACCATCTATGATCCGGATGCCGGCATGCCCATTGAGGACGAAAGCCTGCGGAAACGTTTTTTGCGCAAACGGGATGAAGATGTTGCTCGAATTCATGAGAGAATCGAGGAAGTCCGTGTGGCGAGAGCGTACCGTATCGTGGGCATGTTGGGACAGCGTGCCCGCATGCTGGAAAAGGAGGCGGCGCCCCGCATCCAGGCATTCCTTGAAAACTGGCGGGCCCGTGTGTGTTGGCTGGACGGTATTGTTTTCGGGCTTTTGCTGGCGTGTTTTCTGGCTGTTACCCTTTGGGGCGGCTATTGGAACGGGTTTTCCCTGCGATTGCCTTATATGGAGACCGTAATGTCAAATCCCTGGGGAAAATGGAGCCTGGCAGGGTTTCTGGCAGCCGTGGCCATTTATATCCATTTTCGTATTCGCAGGTGGGCAGAAGGGAAGGCGACCCGAAAAATACTGGCCGGGATTGAAGAGAAGGAGACTCACGAAAACTATATTCGTGCCTTCACCAAAAACACTTTCTGGTGGCGCAGTATTTTCCGGCGAAAGCCCGCCGGATGGGGTCGCCGGAATCTGGCCCGGCTGGCGAAGGTGGCATCCGATGCCAATGGGTATGTGCAGAAACTCAATGATGTTTATGCCAACCCCGCCGGAAAAGCGCCGGAAGAAGCTGCTCCCACGGAAACGGCGGTTGAGGAACAGGAAGTGTATTCCGAGGTCGTTGGCGAACCCGTGAAAACGGGGTTGTCGGAAAAAGGAGAATAAAATGAATGCACTTGATTGGCAGGTCGGATGGGATCTTTGATGGCATAAAGACCTTTCCTTATCAAAACGGTGTCGCCGGCTTTTGCTGAACGTGCGGCCCGTTGGATGGTGCCCCAGGGTTTTGAAATGGTTCCCGGGTTCCGGTCATCCCCTTCAAGGGCCACATAAAACATAGCTGCGCTATCCGGGGATTTTGAATCAATAACCGTTTTCCGATCTTCAAACTGAGAAATACCCTGTTTGTATCCCATAAGCACCACTACCACTATTCCAAATGAAATCCAAAGTCTCCTGGCGATTTTGGATAGAACCGGCCTATAGGATTCGTTTGTCAAATGAAAAAAGCCTTTTGGTGACTTCAGTCTTCCATCTTTTTTCGCCGCATGACAAAAAGCGTCGAACCCATCATCAGCATCACCAGGATGATCATACCCCATTCATTCAGGGTGGGAATAGGGACTGCTGTGGTGACATTAATGGTATTGGAATTTCCACTCACCCCGCCGGCATGATAAGCCCTCACACGGTAGAAGTATTTCGTAAGGGGCATCAGTCCGGTTACCGAAGCGGTGGTCATATTTCCCACATCCTTGTTTTGATATCCCGTGACATAACTGCTGAAATTGGTTTCCGTCGATACATCCAGTCTGTAACCCGTAGCTCCCGTCGCGACGTTCCAGTTGGCGGTAAAGCTTTTCTCAGTTACGGCTGTGGCCGCTGTTGCTACCGGGGCATTGAAAGTGGTGGTGACACTGATGGTATTGGAATTTTCACTCACCCCGCCGGCATGATAAGCCCTCACACGGTAGAAGTATTTCGTAAGGGGCATCAGTCCGGTTACCGAAGCGGTGGTCATATTTCCCACATCCTTGTTTTGATATCCCGTGACATAACTGCTGAAATTGGTTTCCGTCGATACATCCAGTCTGTAACCCGTAGCTCCCGTCGCGACGTTCCAGTTGGCGGCAAAGCCTGTCCCCGTGGCGCCGGTGGCCGCCGTTGCCGTCGGCGCACTGGGGAGAGTACTCTGGCTGTTGGGGTTGTTCGCGGCTGTGTTGGTATTATAGACCTCGTCAACGATATCATTAAATTCATAGGCCCGTACGTAATAGATCCAGCCCGCTGACAGGCCGGTCAAAATCACAGACGTTCCGGTTCCCTTGTACACCACAAAGTTTCCCGTACCGATCTCACTGCCGCCACCAAAGGTTGCATTGGCCGTATAGGCGGTATTGTCCACAGGGTTAGTGTCCACGGCACTCCCCTTGTGTACCACAATCAGGACCTTTTCCCCGTTGCCGCGGGTCCAGGCCACCTTCATTCCCGTACCGGTTATATTACTGAAAACGATATTGCCGGCCTGGGTGTTCGGAGAACCGTTCACCGTTACTTGATAGGTGTCTGCTCCCAGATTCATGCCGCTGGTGCGAGTGGCGGTGATGGTGGGGTTGCCCGGCGCCGTGTCTTTATAATAGAAGGAGGCGCTGTTATTACCGTCAAAAATGGTCATCTGGGTGATGACTGTGGTGGCTGCCGCATCACTGTAGAAGTTCGCGGCGCCGGTCGAGTTGGACGCAAGGGAAAATACGGTATCGCTTGTGACGTTGGAGATATCCCCATTACTATTCTTGCTGGTGAGGGTAAAGACATTGGATACTTGGTTCAGGGCTGCCGATGATGGACCCTCAAGGGTTACCTGGTCAGGGATGTCCCCCTGCAGAATACCAAAGCCGGCCGTGGCGGCGCCACCGTCGGTTACAGTGACGGATACGGTTCGAGGGGTGGTGCCGGTGTAACCGGTTGGATAGGTCTCCTCAATGTCATAATCACCCGGTTGCAGGTTGTAAAAACCGTAAGTGCCATCTCCCGCCGTATGGGCGCCGGAAACCGTCGATCCCTTGTCATCCAGCAGTGTAATTAAGACCCCGCCCACCCCGTTTTCCCCGGAATCCTGCGTGCCACCGCTGTTGGTGTCGTTAAACACTACCCCGGATACGGATTCCTGCTGGAGTACGCCGAAGTTGGCGGCTGCCACTCCCCGGTTCGCTGTTGCCACACTGCTTTCGGCCGCTGCCTGCGCACCCACTGTTACTGTTACCCGGTTGATGGTTGTACCGGTGTAGCCGGATGGATAGATTTCCTCCACAGTGTAAGTCCCGGCAGAGAGGTTCTGGAACAGGTAAACCCCGTCACCGGCGGTGGTAATGGTTTCAACAAGCGCATCCTGGGCATCCAGCAGGTTTATCGTGACCCCGCCAATCCCTTTTTCATTTGGGTCCTGTCGACCATTGCCGTTGGTGTCATTAAACACCACCCCGGATACGGTCCCAAGGGGAATATCCCCGAAACTGGCTGTGGCGGCCGCTGAGCCCACAGTGACGCTAATACTGTTGTCAGTGGTGCTGCCATATCCGGAAGGATCCGTTTCCTCTATGGTGTAGGCGCCGGCGCTCAGCCCGGTAAAATTGTAACTGCCGTCTCCGCCGGTGAGGGTACTGGACAACATGTATCCATTGACCAATAGTGTCACGGTTACACCCCCAAGACCCTTTTCTAATTCGTTCCGGATGCCGTCTCCATTGATGTCGCTAAAAACCGTACCGGAGATGGTCCCGCTTTCCTGGTCCCCGAAGTTCGCTGTCACACCCCCTGAACCGGTCACAGACACCGGAACCGTGTTGTCCGTGGTGCTGATATACCCCGCGGGGTCCGTCTCCTGGACTTTGTAGGCCCCCGAGGTTACCCCGGTAAACCCGTAACTCCCATTCGCCTCGGTGTTGTCCGTTTTTAAAACACCCCCCTGGCTGTTCAGCAGTTTTACGGTAACGCCGCTGATCCCCGGTTCATCCGCGTTCTGTATGCCGCTGCCGTTGATGTCTAGAAACACATGACCGGAAATTGTCCCCTGAATCTTATCTCCGAAGTTGGCGCCGGCGGATCCTCCGGAAATGATGGACAGTGGAACGATGTTGTTGGTGGTGCTGGTATAACCAGCGGGGTCTGTCTCCTGAACTCTGTACGTCCCGGCGCTCACGCCGCTGAAGGCATAATTGCCGTCATTATCGGTGATATCGGTCTGGGAAACACCTCCTTCGCTGTTCATCAATTTCATGGTAACACCGCTGATGCCAGGCTCATTTGGATCCTGTATGCCGCTGCCGTTGACATCCAGAAAGACGGTGCCGGAAACGGTTCCCTGGTTCTGATCACCGAAATTGGCACTGGCCGAACCATTGGATGAAACCGATACGGTAACCCTGTTGCCGGTGGTGCTGGCATATCCCGCGGGATCCGTTTCCTCCACGGTGTAAATACCGGCGCTGACGCTGGTGAATCGGTAGCTGCCGTCATTGTTGGTGGCATCGGTCTTTGAAACAACCCCCTCACTGTTCAGCAGTTTCACTGTGACGCCCGAGATACCGGGTTCACCGGTATCCTGAATGCCGTTACCATTTAGATCATCAAAAACGATCCCCGAGACTGTTCCTCCCTGCACGGTGATCGAATGGTTTGCAGCGCCCAGGGTCATGCCGCTTTTATGGGTGGCGGTCAACGTGGGAGTACCGGATGCCGTATCCTTGTAGTAAAAGGTAGTTGTTTGACTTCCAACGGTGATGGTGACCTGGGTAATGGCTAGTTTCCCCGTGCTGTCCCGGTAAAATCCGTAAATAGCGCTGGAAGTGGACGTCAAATCAAACACCGTATCCTGATTCACGTCCACCGGGTCTCCGTTCTTGTCCCGGCTGGTGAGTGTAAAGGCCGTGGATACCGTTCCCACGTTTACCGTGCCGGGTCCTACCAGGCTCACCTGGGTGGGCAGTTCACCCGTGCCTACGTTGATGGTATTGGAGTTTTCGCCGGCGCCGATAGCGTTTTGCGCCCGCACCCGATAATAGTAGGAGGCGCCGCCCGACAGACCTGAAACGTTGATCGTGGTGACATTGCCCACGTCTTTATTCTGGTACCCGCTCACATAGCTGGTGAACGTGCTGTTGGTCGCCACGTCTATCCGATAACCTGTGGCCCCGGTGACGACGTTCCAGTTGGCGGTAAAACCGGTCTGGGTTATGTTTGTGCCGGCGGTAGCTACAGGCGCCGTGCAGAGCGTGGTGGCGGTTATGGTATTGGAGTTTTCGCTGGCGCCGCCGGTATTCTTTGCCGCACCCGATAATAGTAGGAGGCGCCGCCCGACAGGCCTGAAATGTTGGTAGTGGTGACATTGCCCACATCTTTATCCTGGTATCCGCTCACATAGCTGGTAAACGCGCTGTTGGTCGCCACGTCCAGACGATAACCGGTGGCGCCTGTGCTGGTGTTCCAGTTAGCGGTAAATCCGGTTGCGTTACTAGCGGTGGCGGCCTTTGCGACCGGTACACCCGGCGGGTTGGGCAGGGTCGTAAAAGTTACATCCTCACCATAACTGGTCCCAGCCGTGTTTGTGGCAAAGGCTCGCACATGGTAAGCGGTGGCGGCGCCAAGCCCGGTGATGGCTGTTGTAAAGGCTCCCGTGGATGTTGTCGCACCCATGTCCTTTTTGCCGTCGCTGGTGGTTGGATTGGTACTCGTGCCCCAGCATACCCCATGGGCCGTGGGATTGGGAATACCCAGATCCGTGATATTGCCGTTGCCTGTTGCCGCGTTTATGCCGATGCCGGTGACCGCCTGAGTCGTCACATCGGGATAGAACAACCAGTTCACAGTGTTGTTTGAGTTGATGCTTCCCTCTCCGGCGTTGATGGCCGCGCCGTTAGTGTTATTGGAATCCTGCACATCTACATAGCCGATGGTTCGCGTGCCTCGGGGGTTGATGTTCCACCGGGTTCCCGGAGTGCTGCTGCGCAGGAACAGAAGCTGACCTGTTACACCCTGAAGGGTCAGGGCGCCACCCAGCGTTGTGGTTTTCCCGGCCTCGAAGGTCAGGGTAACGGCACTGGCAACGGTTTTCATCAGGTTAAAAAAGTCCGTATCGCCCAGGACCTGCTGATCTCCGCCATCAAGGATTACGGTGTGGTTATTATGGGTCAGTGTACCGGCATTGTTCCAGTTGCCGCTGACCGTTATGTTGCCCGACTGAGCCAGGGTCGCACCTGCGGCAATGCTCACATGGTGATAGTCCGAGGCGCTGGTAAAGGTTCCGGTATTCACGGTCAACTGCAACCGTCAGGGCGGTGCATCCGGACCGTCAGGGCGGTGCATCCGGATGCATCCACTGAAACTGTATTTGCAATGGTCAGGTTATGGAACGAAGGCGTTCCCGTGATGCTTTGTACCGCGGAACCTTCAAAACGCACTTCGCCCTCTCGAGCCGTAAACGTGCCGTTGTTGGTCCAGTTGCCATCAATGGAAATGCCGTAATTGTTTTCGCTCCCATCCAGTATTGTACCGGCGCCGATGGTGAGGTTTCCTCTCAGGATGATGTCGCCTCCCAGGGTTTTGGTTCCGGCGCCCGAGGTGGTCAGATGCTGATAGGTGATGGCTGGTAGAATCTGGTCCACACCAGCGAAATCAACCGTTGTTCCGGCATTGCAGATAACGGTTCCATTATTGGTGAAAACTCCGAAAACGGTCAGGTCTGTTCCTGTGCCGTTGGCCAGGGTAAGGGTTACCTCATTATTCACTGTGAGGGTCTTTTCCCCATTGACCGTAGTCTGATCAATGGTTACAGCCGTATCTACCGCTACAAGGGCGTTGACGATAATTCCCAGTGAGTTGTTCGCGTTCGGCATCTCAGTGGCAGGGGTGGCGTAGTCGGCAGGGTTTGTGCCGCCGGTGGTGTTGGTGAACCAGATACCCGTATTGCTCCAGTTGCCGGCATTTTTGGCCATGTAGTAGGGAATGTGCGTCCATTGGGCGTAAAGCGTGTGATTTTCAGCGCTATTCACAACGGTTTCCGATGTTATCTGGGTCCCGCCGGTGGCTGCTGTGAACCAACCGGCGAAGGAATACGCATCCCGTGTGGTTTCCGCCAGTTGCCCATAGGCTTCATTATAGGTGACCGATTTGTTCGCAGGTACGGGGTCGGTCCCGCCGTTGGCATCAAATGTTACGGTGTACTCGTTAGCGGTCCACTGAGCATAGAGCATCACGTTGGCCCCGGGCATAAAGAAGTTTGCTCCAGGCGCATAGGATGTCCCATTGCCGTCCGCCGCCGTGTTCCAGTCTTTGAACATATAGCCCGTTTTAACCAGAGCGCCGGTGTTCCCAAGAACCGTCACATCGGCGCCTGCCTGGTAGGCATTGCCGTCCGTGGGTGCGCTGCCGCCGGTATTCCCGTTGCCGTTGTAGGTAACGGTGTATGTGAGCGCGAAGTTGGCGGTGACGTTTTTGTTTCCGTCCATGGTGATGGAAGTGGGATTGGCGGCGCCGGAGAGATTACCGGACCAGCCCGTAAAGACGTAATTGGCGTTGGCTGTGGCTGTGACCTGAACGTTTGAGCCGTGGTCGTAGGTGCCCTGATCGGGATTCTTGGTTACCGTACCGCCGACCACAGGGTTCGTAGCGGCGGTCAGGGTATAGGTGTTGATGGCAAAGTTGGCTGTGACCGTGGCCGAGCCCGTGAGGGTGACGGAGGTAGCGGCATTGGACGCGTTTTCGAAGGTGGCATTTCCGGACGGGGCTGCCGTCCAGTTAATAAAATGATATCCCGTGGCGGGTGAGGCTGTGATATTCTGCGCCACGCCGGCCGCCACGCTGGTGGTGGATCCCGCCACGGGCGTGGTTGTGCCTCCTGCTTCCGGGGTTCGGGCCATGGTCAAGGTCACGTTGGTCTTAAACGCCACCTGAGCCCCATAGACCGTTCCCTCCGTATTGGTGGCATAGGCTTTCACATAATAGGTTGTTCCTTCCGTCAGGCCGGTGATGTCTGCGGTATAGACCCCTGTGGTCGAAGCCGCCCCGTTGTCCTTGTGGGAATCGGCAACGGTTGGATTGCCTGTGGTGTTCCAGCACACCCCATGCTGGGTGGGGTTGGGATCGCCCAAATCCGTGATATTGCCGTTGCCTGTTGCCGCGTTTATGCCGATGCCGGTGACCGCTTGAGTTGTTACCGTGGGTGCTCGCTCAGTGGCTGTAAAATTAACCTCTTCACCGTATTCGGTACCAACAGCGTTGGTGGCGTATGCCCTGACATAGTAGGTGGTGCCGTTGGATAGCCCTGTCATATTGGAAGTGAAGGCGCCGGTCTCACTTGCCGCACCCTCTTCTGTTTTGCTATCCGCAGTGGTGGGCGTCCCGGTGGTGTTCCAGCAGACACCGTGTTGGGTGGGGTTGGGATCACCGAGATTGGTAATATTGCCGTTCCCGATGGCGGTGGTTGTTCCAACACCGGTCACCGCCTGGGTGGTTACCGTGGGCGTGGGAACATCAATGGCAACGCCCGCGAGGGAATAAAGCTTGTCAGATGAGAGTGGGTTTGAAGTAATTGTAATGATAATTTCACCAAGGGCAGAGGGCGTTATGTCTTTTGCATAACTTGATAAATCGAAGTTCTCGTTGCCCAAAGAATTATTTACAACGAGGTTTCCGCTAATTGCTTGTTGTGGGAAGGATATTGTAGCAAGCCCCTCTATAGACACATCTTGGTATACCCCTTCGCCACCGGTTCTCAAACCAAAAACCCAGATTTTATAGCTTTTCCCCCCATCAAGCCCTGTGAACTTCAATTCCAGTTTAGCCAAAGATCCAGGCATTGCAAATCCATAGATATTCCCTCCAATGTTTGCCAGGGAAGGCGCATGCTGGGGTATGGTTACAGCATTGACAGCGGCATAATAAAAGCCTCTGTTTGGCGGTTCTTTTGAAGCGATATTCGTGACTGCAAGGTTCACCTCCGTCGATCCACCGGTTTCAGTTCCCAAGGAATCGGTCGTTCCCCAGGTGGAAACACTCGTCCAGTTTGTGGGAGTCGGATAACTTGATCGATAATTAAAATCCACTCCTATCAAATGTGCATGGGCACTGACCCCAAAAAAGACCGCAAACAAAATAGCGCATACTGCCAACAACCGCTTCATACCCAATCCTCCTTCTTGAAAAGCAAATAACCGGGAGATCGCTCTTATTTCGATACCCTTTGTAGGTGAAACGCGTTTCCCCCAAATTCATTTCAAGCAGAAGTCAGCGTAACAACAGCCGCCTCTCTTACCATCAAATTAATTTTCTGTCCATATTCATGGTCAAAAAAATGCTGTCCTTTGGGTTGTGGATGGGTGAGTCAATCAACCAAACCGTTATTGATCTACTGCACCAGGCCCTCGGACTAGACCTGAAATGGAGCTTTGACAATGGTCTTGGTAAACTTACCAGGACATGGAGAGAGGGCGAATTTCTGGAGTTTGAAAGGGAAATCGTACCGTTTGAGGCTCTCGATACTGTTCATCCTCAGCGCTTTGATTGTTTTAAATCGTTTTTCACTGTTCGATAGAGGCCGCGGAACTGGTGATAGATCAACCCCAGGATGTCGGCTGCTTTTTTCTGGACCAATGCCCGCATTCACAAATAGAGG
This sequence comes from Desulfatiglandales bacterium, assembly GCA_963662465.1. Lineage (GTDB taxonomy): Bacteria > Desulfobacterota > DSM-4660 > Desulfatiglandales > Desulfatiglandaceae > NaphS2. The sequence continues at coordinate 2,690,828 of OY759599.1, read as the reverse complement.
ATATCCCAATCTAAAACCGGCGGATAAGCTAGAAAACGGTTTAGACCCCGTTCAAATTTAGAATTGCTGATAATTGCTGAATAGCCTCGACTTTTATACAAAACCGTGCATAATAAACAGTCTTTTGTTTGAAGGACTGCAAGATGCGGCTTTGGCAAGAGCATAGCATTGTCAGTGATTTTAATAAGATGAGGCATGGCTGGGAAGAACTGATCTGCTGCTTCCCGAGACAAATATGGCAACGAGGAGGAATAGAGAATGGATGCGGAAAAACTGATAAGGGGCAGGAAGATACTTATTGTCGATGACGAGGAGGATGTGCTGGAAGAGCTGATTGAGCTGTTGGACACATGCAAGATTGACACAGCCTCCTCCTTCGAGGAAGCGAAGGCTTTACTCGAAAACGAGGAATATGATGTGGCGATCCTGGATATTATGGGGGTGAAGGGATTTGAACTCCTGGAGATTGCGAGAAAACAGAATGTCCCCGCCCTTATGCTGACGGCCCATGCCCTCACGGAGGAAAGTCTCAAACGATCCGCGGAGGAAGGGGCCGCCTATTTTGCGCCTAAGGAGGAGATGAAGGATATTCATCTTTTTGTCGCGGATGTCATCGAAGCCAGGGATAAGAAGAAGAATCCGTGGCTCAAGTGGTTTGATAGACTGGGTAGATTCTATGACAGGCGATTCTACGGCACCGAATGGCGGGAGCAGGAAAAGGAATTCTGGAAAGATAAACTTAACCATTACTCCGGAATTTGAGGGTCGCGGGTTCCCTTGGTCCCCGCTCTGCCTTTCAATTTTTTGTCAGCGCCGAAACGACTCCTTTTTAAGGCTCAGCCGTTTCATTTTGTTGTAGAGACTTCGCTGATGAATCCCTGCCTTCAGGGCGGCTTCGCCCACCCGTCCGCCGGTCTCGGAAAGGATCATTTCCAGATAGAGCCGTTCCACGTGGTCCAGGGCCTCTTTCTGAACCTCCAAGAGGGTTTTCCCCCGCCAGGATGACAGGTTCAACCCGGCGCCCCCTGAAAAGACGGTTTCCATGTCCCCGGCGTCTTCCTGCAGGACGCTGGGCAGGTTCTTCGTGGTGATTTCATCCCCCTTGCACAGCAACATGGCCCGCTCGATTACGTTCATTAGTTCGCGAACGTTGCCGGGCCAGTCGTAGCGGCAAAACGCTTGCATGGCGGCGTCCGAAATCCGGGTGACGTCTCGGCCGATCTTCTGCTGGTAAAAATTCACATAATACTCGACCAGGGTTGGAATATCTTCTCTGCGGAGGCGCAGCGGGGGAATGGTGAGCGTCACCACGCTGAGCCGATAGTATAGATCCTTGCGGAAATTTCCCGCTGCCACCTCTTCTTCGAGGTTCCGGTTCGAGGCGGCGATGATCCGGACATCCACCCAGATAGGCGCTTCGCTGCCGACGGGCTGCACCTCGTAGTCCTGCAGAACCCGCAGCAGTTTGGTCTGCAGGTGCAGCGGCATCTCCCCGATCTCATCGAGAAAGATCGTTCCGCCGTGAGCCAGTTCGAAGGCGCCCCGGCGGGATCGTACGGCGCCGGTAAAGGCCCCCTGCTCGTGGCCGAAGAGTTCGCTTTCAAGAAGCTGTTCGGGAAGGGCCGCGGTGTTAACGGCGATAAACGGCCCCGCTGACCGGGGACTTTCAGCATGGATCGCCTTTGCCAGGTGTTCTTTCCCCACGCCGGTTTCGCCGGTAATCAGAAGAACCGAGCTGCTGGGGATGATCTGGTGGACCTCGTCCATGAACATTTGCATCTTTCCGCTGTCGGAGATGAAGTCGTCGATCCGGGGGCGGCTGGACCCTTTTCGATCAAAGCGGTCTATCTGGTGGAGCTGGCGTCTGGATTCGAGTGTCCGTTCGATAGCCTCGGCAAGGCTTTTTTCGGAAATGCCGGAGTAGAGCACCACGTCGGCGCCGGCGGCCACCAGCCTGGCCTGCTCTTCGGCCGAGTCGTTGTTGCAGAGGACCACCGTGGTGGGGTTTTCCGGAAGATCGTTGAGTATGGCGATCCCGGATTCGACCGGGCGCGGCAGCAACGATTCGCTGATGACGATGATGTCCGAGCAGCTTCGAACCACCTTCTGCCAGGGGGTTGAGAGCTGTCCGTAACTTTCCACTCGGACATCGGAAAGAAGGAAACGGCGTTTGAGCTGGTTTTCCAGCTTTTTGCTTCGAATCGAAAAGGCCAGTCGAATCAGCATGGGTTTTTCCTCGGGGTGTAGGCCCGGTTCTTTCCGGACCGGGCGTTGTTTTCGGTAATCATTTACCGATATGTTTTTGTCCAGCGATCGCCGACTGATGGCGACAAAACGTCTGGTAAAATAAAAAAACGTTATTATTTATGACGCTTAAAAGGAAAATAGGGGGGTTGGACAGGAATTATGTCAAGCCCTAATTCTGAAAGCGTCAGCCTGCGCCCCCCTGTTCAGGGAAAAATCAGGCCATTACCAGAAAACAAATACCGTTTTTTACTGTAAATGGCAATCAATTTCTTATTTTAGCCTCCCTTTAACAATTCTGATCGGCGAGTAAAGCCAATTTTTCCATATTAACAATAAGTTGTGAATTTCTCTTTCATTGGCACGATGTATGCTGTCGATCACCAAAACCATCTCTTCGGCGTCGGTTGTGGCCGAGGATGAAAAACAGTGTCGACTCATGCTCTCAGAGAAAGGAAAAATATGCTGAATATCAACAGAATTGAAAAAGAGTTCGAAACCGTTGACGGGAATTGGATGGAAACCGCCATCGCCCGCAACGCTTGGGGAATCGCTTCGGCCATCGACATTTATAACTGCGACCCCGATGCAATCCGCGATGCGGAAAAGATTCGCCGCTTCGTCGTGGAACTGTGCGATCTCATCGAGATGAAGCGATTTGGTGAGACCCAGGTGGTTCACTTCGGCGAGGATGAGCGGGTAGCGGGGTATTCGATGGTTCAATTGATCGAGACCTCCCTGATCAGCGCTCACTTCGCCAACCAGACCAATGCGGTCTATCTGGATGTTTTCAGCTGCAAACCCTATGATCCCGAGACGGTTCGGGGGTTTGCGGAGGATTTCTTCGGCGGTTCAACCAGTGCTCTGAATGTCACGTTGAGGCAATAACATTGTACCGAATCCAGCGGCACGAAGATCCTGAAAAATGCGCCCGGCTGTGGCAGGCATTAATGCCCCGGGATTGTCTATTCGACCTGTGGCCGGTCCGGGAATGCTTTGCGGACCCTTTCGGCCGCCGCCCCTGTTTTATCACGGCGGAAGATGTCGAAGGCCGTATCCAGGGGCTCCTGGCCCTGAGTTGGATCGAAAAACAGGGGTCATTCGGCCATTTCCCCGGGGAAACCTGGCAGGGCAAGACCTGGCTCGAACAAAACCGGATCATCGCTCGAAGGAAAGGCGTTGTCGACCAACTGATTGACAATGTCCCCGGAGAAGCGTATATCCGCTATCTCACCGGCGAATCCTTGCTCCCCGAAGGGTTGTGCGTGGAACCGGATGAAACCGGATACCTCTTCTTTCCGGCCGAGTGTGGTTATACCTTCGACCGGTTCATGCAACGCTTCTCCGGAAAAACCCGTAAAAAACTCCGTCATGAACTCGCGCCCCTCGAATCGGCGGGTGTTTCCTACCGATACAACGACTTATCGGACGTCGACACCCTGTTTCACATGAACCTGGCGGGCTTCGGCGACCGGTCCTACTTCCATGACCCCCGCTTCCTGAAATCCTTCGAAAACCTTGTGGCATGGCTTTACAACGAAGGCCTTTTGCGGGTTACCACTGTAACCATCGGCGGTCGGGTTGCGGCCGTGGATATTGGTGCGGTCTGGGCCGGGGCCTATACCGTATTGGCCGGCGGTGTTGATCCGGAATTTCGGGGGGTGGCCAAGCTGATCAATTTTCACCATATTCGCTGGGCCTGTGAAACCCGAATGAAATCCGTCGATTTTCTTTGTGGAGACTTCGGCTGGAAGCATCGGTTTCATCTGACGCCCAGGACCCTTTACAAGATCCGGATTTCCGCTCGAACAGAAAAAATTTCCCATGTCTCGCTTAACTAAAACCCTCGTGGTCGGCGCCACCCCGGACTACATCGCCTGGATTCAGCGGGAAAGTTCTGGAAGTGCCCTGTTTCTGACTGATACGGAGGTTTGGCGCCATGCGCGGGAAAGTCGTCCGCCGGGTTGCGAAGAAGTCCTTTGCGATCTATCAGACGTCGGTCGGGTCGAAGCGGTTCTGTTGCGGCATCTGCACCGGGAGAATCTCTCTCTCGACGGCATTGCCTGTTTCGACTGTGAATCCATGGGGCTTGCCGCCGTTCTCGCTTACCGCTACGGTCTTCCATATCCTTCTTCAGAGGCTGTTGCCAACTGCCGGGACAAACACCGATCCAAGATCCTCTGGCGCCGGCACGGTCTTGCCGTCCCTCGTTGCAAACAGGTCGCCTCGGAAAGCGAAGCCGTCGCATTTTTTCGTTCGATCGACGGTCCGTGCGTACTCAAGCCGGCCTCCGGCAGCGGCAGCGAACTTATTTTCTCCTGCCGCACCGAACAAGGTTGCGCCGAGCGTTTCCGGGACATCCGGAACGGCCTGAACGATCGCCGATCGATGCCGATGTACCGTAACGGGTCCAGCGAAGCCCCGCTTATCCTTGCCGAGGAACTGATTGAGGGTCGGGAGTTCAGTTGCGATTTTATTGTGGCGGCGGATCGCATCGAGATCCTTCGGTTGACCGGTAAAATCATTGATTCCACCGCTCCCTTCGGCACCACACGGGCTTATGTACTGCCGGCCCATCTTCCGACGCAAATCAACCGGCAACGCTTGGAAGAAACCCTTCTTGAAAGCGCCCGGGCCGTGGGGATCACCCGGGCCGTGTGTATGCTCGATTTTATGGTTCGGGGGGAGGACATCCTTCTTCTTGAGATTGCGCCTCGTCCGGGGGGAGACTGCCTTCCCTTTCTCTTGAAAACCGTTTGCCATTTCGACATCCTGAAACTGAACCTCGATTTTGCTCGAAAACGGTCTCACCCGCCGATTTTACCGCCGGCATCCGGGCCCTATCTGGGCCTTCGTTTTCACGCCCGGAAATCCGGAAGGCTTAACCGGATCGATACGACCCGGCTTGCCGGGGACCCCCGGGTGATGGATATTCAGTTGATCCGATTTCCGGGTGATGACATCCTGCTTCCGCCTGAAAATTATGACAGCTGGGTCCTGGGCCATGCCGTCGTGCGCCCGTATGAGGAGCAGGGTCTAGCCGACCAGTGCCGTGAATTGACGGATCTTCTTCTGGTGGAAATTGGAGAACTATAATGCCGTCTGAAATAATACCCTCCCTGGAACGGGCCCGGCGCCTGCTGGAAACCCGAACGCCTTCGCTCGATGTTTCGGTACTGCGCCGGTTTGCATCAGAATATTTCGAACGCGGTCGTCGTTTTCTTGACAGGCTTGACCCAGTTTGTCTGCCCGTCTATGTCCTTGACTGTGAGGCCCTTTCCCATCGTGCCCGGCAGTTTATGGCCGCTTTTTCCCAGGTGTTGGATCCGGTCTCTTTTTACTATGCGGTGAAAAGCAACAACTATTCCGGCGTTTCCGAAATCCTTCTCGAAAACGGGTTCGGTCTCGACGTGTCAAGCGGCATCGAGCTGGAAATGGCCCTGGCCCTGGGAGCGAGGGACATTGTTTTCAGCGGTCCGGGAAAGACCGAAGGGGAGCTGGTCCTGGCAGCGGCCCATTCTGAATCGGTTGTTGTGTTGGTCGATAGTTTCACAGAACTCGAAAGACTCGAAAAAGCGGCCGCGGCATGCAACCGGGTGGTTTCCATCGGGGTTCGTTTGACCACCCAACCCACCGGGTTGTGGCGAAAATTCGGCATTTTGCCCGAGGCGTTGGCCGATTTTATGGTACAGGCCGCGCAAAGCCCTCACCTTCGAATGCGCGGGTTGCAGTTCCATACGAGTTGGAGTCTTGACCCGGGCAACCAGGTGGCCTTCATCGAGCAGCTTGCGAAAATCCTCCGGCATTTGCAGCCGTCCTTGAGAAGAAGCATTGAATTTGTGGATATCGGTGGGGGGTACTGGCCCGAAGCGGGTGAATGGCTTCAACCGGCCGGTACCTCGGAAGGAAGGCTGAGAGAGGCCCTTGGCGAATCCCCGGGGTCGCCGGAGCTTCATCACGGCATTGAGGCCGTGCCGATCACAGTTTTCGCGCAGGCCATCGGCGAAGCTGTTCAAAAGCACCTGCGCCCCCTGGTGTCGGCCCGGATCTGCCTTGAACCCGGTCGCTGGATTTCCAACGACGCCATGCACCTTTTCATCCGCGTCGTGGACAAGAAGGGATCGGGTTTGGTCATTACCGACGCCGGGACCAACGCCGTGGGATGGGAGCGGTTTGAAACCGACTATTTTCCGGTCCTGAACCTTTCGCGACCTGCTCTTACGGAAAAGCCCTGCCACGTTCTGGGGTCTTTATGTACCCCCCACGATGTCTGGGGATATACCTACTGGGGGTCGGGAATTGAGATCGGTGATATCCTCATGGTACCGACCCAGGGCGCCTACACCTACAGCCTAAGGCAACATTTCATCAAGCCCCTGCCGGAAGTCGTTGTTCTCTAGGTAATGAAGCGGTGTCAGTGGTCGTATTTTTTTGATTTCTTATGCATTGAATTTTTTGGTTTTACATGAGATACAAACCAGGGAGGCATTCCTTCATGAAAACACAAGACGACATCAGCATATGGGCGCCGAATCAAGCCCTGGGGGTCACGCAGACCCTTACACCCATTGTTATGGTCCCCGCTGCCGAGACGACCGGGACCGAAAGCCCCGTAAGGCTTGCGCGGGTGGATGTGGACATTCGGATTCACGGGTTTGTGGCAGACACCGCCATGACCCTTGTTTTTTATAACCCCAATGACCGTGTACTGGCCGGAGACCTCTATTTTCCGCTTCCGGAGGGGGCAACCGTGAGCGGCTTTGCCCTCGATGTGGAGGGTCGCATGGTGGACGGGGCGCCCGTGGAGAAGGAAAAGGGCCGCATCGTCTTTGAGAAGACCGTACGTGCGGGCATTGATCCGGGTCTGGTGGAATACACCCAAGGAAATGTTTTTAAAACCCGGGTCTTTCCCATTCCCGCACAGGGAAAGAGAACCACTCGGGTCCGGTTCATTTCGGAACTGCTCCCGGAAGAGAAGACCGGGCTCTACCAGCTTCCCCTCCATTTTGAGGAGAGTATCCCCCGCATTTCACCTCCGCGTGGAGGTTTGTGGGAGCGGAACCAAGCCTGATGTTCGATCCGCCCCCTGGGAAGGTCTACACTTTGAAGGGACGTCCGACAGCCTGGTGGCGGAGATCTCCCGTCAGGACGAGGCCCTGCATCATGGGCTGCTCATCGCCTTTCCCCATGTGGAAAACCCACCTCCGGCTGTTGAGCAAAACAGCGACGGCAACACCTATTTCACTTTCTTTGACGACGCCCCCAGGGTCCTGTCCGATGAAATGATAGTACCCAAAAAGGTCCTCATCTACTGGGATGCCTCCGCTTCGAGGGAAGGCGATCACCAACGGGAAATGGAATTGCTCAGACGCTGGTTTGCTCAATTTCAGGACCGGACCATGGATGTGGACCTCATCCCGTTTCGAGACGCCCTGGATAAGACGCAATCCTTCACCATTCGAAACGGCAATGGGGAGGCCCTGCTGACGGCCATCGGGGCTCTCGATTATGACGGCGCCACCCGTCTATCTTTGGCATCGCCTCAGAACGGGAATGCGGATCTCTATTTCCTCTTTTCCGATGGGCTCAATACGCTGGAAGACGATCAACCGGCCAATGGATTCAACCGGCCCCTGTATGTGGTATCGGATGCCGTGAGCGCGGCCCATCATGTGCTGCGCTTTCAGTCTGCTCAGTCGGGCGGAGCGTATTTCAACCTGACCCGCATGGGCATGGAAGATGTTCTGCCGCGCATCGGCCGCATCGGAATGACGCTGTTGGGTGTGGCGTGCGAACCCGGGGACGTCAAAGATGTGGTTCCCGGTCTTCCGGTCCCGGCCCTTGGCCCCATGCCGGTGTGCGGCAAACTGATTGGAAAAAGCGCCGACATTACGCTGCGTTATGGCCTTGCCGGCAAAACCATGGTGACCCGATCCTTCCGGATACAAAAAAACGACGGATTTTCAGGGGATGTGCTTCGCCCCTACTGGGCCCAGCGTCAACTGGATGAATGGCTTCTTCAGCCGGAAAAACACAAAGAAGCCATTCGGGATCTGGGTCGAACCCATGGACTGGTAACCCCGGAGACATCCCTTATTGTTCTGGAAAACCTCAACCAGTACGTACGGCATCAAATCCGGCCCCCGGCCTCCCTGCCTGAAATGAGGACGCAATACGATGCCCGTTCGGCGGAAAAGGCCCGGGAAAAGAGCAGATCTCAGGAAAAGCGCATTGAAGCGGTTCTGGCGCTTTGGCAAAAACGGGTGGCGTGGTGGGAAGAAACCTTTCCCCGCGAAAAGATCGCCGAGTGCCATACGCCCCCTGCCGCCGACACTAAACAAGACGAATGGGTACTCAACAGGAACTCGTCCGTGGAAATGGACATCCCGACCTTCTCAAGAAGATCCACGGCACGGCGCCGAGAGGAAAACGCCGATCCAGGCCGGAGATCGGTGCTTGATCGATTCGAGTTCAACGACCAGGCGCTGGAGTACCCCGCTTTCCTTCGGCGAAATCCCGAGCCGGCAGGATCAGAAACGCCCTTGAAGGACATGGCATCGTTCGAAAGGGAAGCGCCCTCCTCGATCCGGATCAAACCCTGGAATCCGGATACGCCCTATCTTACGCCTCTCGAAAATGCCGGGGCTGAAAATCGTTATGCCGCTTACCTTCAACAGAGGAAGGCATACGGAAAGGCCCCCGGCTTCTACCTGGATTGCGCCGACTTCTTTCTACGCCACGGGGAGCCTGATCGTGCCTTGCGGGTCCTGTATAATATCTCTGAGCTGGATCTCGAAAACGGGCCGCTTCTGCGTGTTCTGGCCCATCGCCTCCGTCAGTGGGGCCGACTCGATGACAGCATCGGGGTGTTTGAACAGACCCTCAAACTGCGGGGCGAAGAGCCCCAGTCCTACCGGGACCTGGCACTGGTTCTGTCTGATCGGGCCCTGATCCGACTGTCCGAAAATCAGGGTGACCCGGCAGGCGGAAAAGACCTGTCGAGGGCCATCGCGCTGCTCTACCACGTGGTTGTCACACCATGGGATCGCTTTCGGGAAATCGCGCTGACGGCCCTGCTGGAACTTAACCGTCTCCTGCCCATGGCCCGAAAGTTCGGCGTCCGGCATATTGAAGTGGGCAGCCGGCTTATCCTCCCCATGGATCTCGCCCTCCGCATTGTGCTGACCTGGGATGCCGATCTCACCGATATTGACCTTTGGGTTACGGAACCCTCGGGTGAACAGGCCACCTTCAAACACCGGAGAACCACCCTGGGAGGACTCCTTTCCAAGGACTTCACGGATGGATACGGCCCGGAAGAATATCTGCTGCGCCGGGCCATGGAAGGGACCTATATTATCGAAGCCAACTACTACGGCGCCGTCGCCCCAAGCCTCACCGGACCCGTCACCGTAGAGGCGGATATTTTCACCAATTATGCCACGCCCACCGAGAAACGAGAAACCCTGACCGTGCGTCTGGAAAACCGTCGCGATACCTGCAAGGTGGGGGAAGTGTGGAGCTCGACCTGCCTGCCGCGGAACATGCCGCTATTAGCGCCGCCGTGCCCCTTCCGGACAGGTTAAGCGTTTGGTTGGCCATTTTTTGATTTTGGGAAGTAATTCACCCCTGGAATATCTTTAAAATCGATATCTTGAGTCCAGATCGTTGCATTATAATTCTTGGCAGTAGCAAGAATGATGCTATCTGCCATGGGTAATTTATGTTGAATACTCAGCTTGGATGCGGCTATTGCCAGACTTGATGTTAAGTCAACTACAGTGCCTTTCTGCATTGCTGCAATAGCTTGTAATGCATCATTCTCACTTGATTCTCGTAGCACCACTTTAAAAACTTCATAGATGGTAATGACCGGCACAACAAGTGATTTTACATCCTGTATCGGAGTACTAAAATGAATAGCGGTGGGTTCATCAGTGAAATATGACAACCAGGCCGAGGAATCTATGATATTCATATCCTATCTTTCTCCCGCACAAACTCGGTGTTGATTCCTTTTAAAAAGCCTCGTAGTTCTGAAATGTCACGGTTAGGAATTAATTCAATTCTTCCTTCGTATTCAACAACCTGCATTTTTTGTCCGGGACGTAGATGTAAAGATTCTCTTACATCTCGTGGGATTACTACTTGAAATTTTGGAGAAACAGTCACTATTTGCATGGCGTAACCTCCATCGATTATATTCATGTACTACATACCACGATCGATACAGCGCCTGCAATGTTTATTTGGCCAACAGGGTTTCCTTCAAACTCCTGCCCATGGCCCGAAAGTTCGGCGTCCGGCATATTGAAGTGGACAGCCGGCTTATCCTCCCCATGGATCTCGCCCTCCGCATTGTGCTGGCCTGGGATGCCGATCTCACCGATATTGACCTTTGGGTTACGGAACCCTCGGGTGAACAGGCCACCTTCAAACACCGGAGAACTACCCTGGGAGGACTCCTTTCCAAGGACTTCACGGATGGATACGGCCCGGAAGAATATCTGCTGCGCCGGGCCATGGAAGGGACCTATATTATCGAAGCCAACTACTACGGCGCCGCCGCCCCAAGCCTCACCGGACCCGTCACCGTAGAGGCGGATATTTTCACCAATTATGCCACGCCCACCGAGAAACGAGAAACCCTGACCGTGCGTCTGGAAAACCGTCGCGATACCTGCAAGGTGGGGGAAGTGCAGCGGGGTGTCTCGCGTAAATGATCCGGATTTTTTTAATTGGAGACCAAGGTAAACTGCTCCAGAGCTTCCTCAAGAGCCATTCTTGTTCAAAATTCCTTGATATTGTTCGTCGGATGTACTAACATATCCAAATTCATTCACAAGGAGGTCGATGATGGCTGCAACAAAACCGCTCAGAAAAGGAATTGTGAAATCGGCTCGGCTCGGGCTACGGGCTACCCCTGAGCAAGAGGCTGTTCTGCGTTATGCGGCAAAGGCTTGTCATAAGTCGCTGACCGAATTCGTCATGGACAGTGCTTGCCGGGCCGCTGAACAGACCCTGCTGGATCAGCGAATCTTCATGGTCTCCGAGGCAAAATACCAAGAGTTTATGGCGCTGCTGGATCGCCCCCCAAAGCCCAATGCCGGTTTACAGGACTTGTGGTCGAAACCCGCGCCCTGGGATAAGGCATGACCCTGACCGGCCCCAAACCTATTCATAAAGGTCACTCCTTCGGGTCTTTCGACTCTGGTAAGTCGAGCATGAATGCGTGGTTGATTCGCCATGCCTTACAGGCCCACGCCAGTGGATCTGCCAGGACCTTTGCTGTGACCGAGGATGCGCGTGTCGTTGGTTACTACAGCTTGACGGTCGGAGAAGTGGCCGCCATGGATGCCCCCGAGCGCATCCGGAAAGGCATGGGAAATTACCCAATTCCGGTCGTGATCCTCGCCCGCCTTGCCGTGTCTCTCAGTTATCAGGGGCAGGGTATTGGAAGGGGGCTCCTGCAAGACGCTATCGGGCGTACACTGTGGATTGCCGAGCAGACCGGCATACGCGCCCTGCCGGCCCATCCGCTTGACGCCGAGGCATCCCGCTTCTACCAACGTTTCGGCTTTGTTGCCTCCCCGCTTCGGGAAAAACAACTCCTCCTTCTGCTCAAAGATGCCCGGCGCCTGTTTCCATTTCGTTGAATCGAAGACGTTTTCGCTCAGGTTATTCCACCAATCGAAGAAAGGCCTTGGTGGCCGGGTTTAAATCCACGTCCTTCGGGAACACCACATCTGTCTGCACCAGGATGGGCCCTTCCTTGAGGGTCAGGGGTTTTAGCAGGCCCAACTGGGCTTCCAGCCGAATCTCAGGTTTGTACAAAAAGCTGATCCCTCGCCCTTGAATGATGTATTCTTTTATAAATTCAACGCTTTCCGCCTCCAACAAAACCGACGGTTTGACGCCGAGGGAACTTAACAGGGAGAGGATGGCATATCTGGATCCTGATCCATCCTCGCGAATAATAATGGGTTCCTTCTCCAGGTCGTTGAAGCAAACCGTTTCCATGGCCGCGAATCGGTGGCTGATGGGCACAGCCAGGCAGAATTCCTCTTTGGTAAAGGGCACCACGCTCAGTTTGCTGCGAAAGGGGATCCGACCGATGATGCCCAGATGGTAGTCATAGGCCATGACGCCGTCGGCAATTTTGGTGGAGCTTCCCACTTTCAGATACACTTTGACGCCCGGGTATTGTTCCTGAAAGCGGGAAAGCAGTCTGGGCATGAGGTGTCGGGCAAAACTTCGCGTGGTGCCGATGACCAGGGAACCGGCGGAAAGATCCGCGTGACCCTTCAACACGTATTCCATCTCTTCCACAATCTCAAATATGCGCTCGGAATAACCGAATAAAATCCGGCCCGCATCGGTGAGATCAAGCCCTTTTCCATACCGCGTAAAGAGTTTTAAATCCAGATCCGTTTCCAGGGACTTAATCTGCATCGTCACCGCGGGCTGGGTCACGTACAGGGCCTGGGCGGCCTTGGTGATGCTTTTTTCCCGGGCTGCCAGGAAGAAGGATCTTAATTGGTTCAGGTTGATTCGCATTTCATATCCTATAAGCATATCTTTTCGATCATAAGCAAACCTTATGCTTGTATAAAAACAATTGCTTTGACAAGTCTACAAAAAAACGAACAATGTCTACAACACTTTATTTTTGAGCGGCACACCAAAGGAGGAGACTTCCATGACGCCCAATCGCATCATGTTCTGGCAGATCGATCATGTTTGGGTCTTTTATATGCTGGCAACTCTTTCCACGGGCCTGTTCCTGGCAGGCATCGGCGCCCATATCCTGGTATGGAAGAAAAGCGCCAAATCCTCAAAGATTCCTTTTTCAGGAGATGCCCTCAAGAAAATGCTGCTGGATGCATTCCTGGGACGTCGTTTGTTTCAGGGCGAAGTGGCCGCTGGTTTGATGCACCTTTTCATCTTCTGGGGATTTCTGATTCTTTTCATTGGCACCAGCGTGCTGGCCATCCACCATTACCTCGTTTCGTTTCTGGATGGCACGCCCTATCTCATTTTTTCCCTGGTTATGGAACTGGCGGGTCTGATGCTGCTGACGGGGATCATCTGGGCACTCATTCGAAGATACCTTCAGCGTGTGCCCCGCCTTGAAAGGCGATTGGAAGATGCGCTCGTTCCGTTGTGGCTCCTGCTGATTGTTCTCTCAGGTTTTCTGCTGGAAGCCCTTCGACTGTCCTCCCAGCAACCGGCATGGGGAGCATGGTCTTTTATGGGTTGGTGGGTGAGTGGCCTGCTTTCACCTGGATCGGCCGAAGCCTTCTATCCATCCTGCTGGTGGATACACACCCTTTTTTGTCTGAGCTTCATTGCCCTGATTCCCTACACCAAGCTGTTCCACATCATGGGCGCCCCCGCTTGTATCTATTTCCAGGATGCCGCCGAACCCGTTGTTTTGGGTTTGGAAGACGGCGCCGGGGAATTTGCCTTGGGTGACGCGATCTTTTTCGACGGCTGCATGCGTTGCGGCCGGTGCGTGGCGGCCTGTCCGTCCGCCGGGGCCGGTGAGCCCTTCGCCCCTCGGGATTTTGTCCAGGCCATGCGACACGCCTTGTGGCAGGAACATTTTCCACTGGGGGATATCCGCTTCATGAGCCGGAATGAAAATACAAAGGTGGATGAAAACTTCTGGTATTGCACTACCTGCCGGGCCTGCCTGGAAGTGTGCCCGGTCTACGGCGCCGCCTTCGAGGCGGTGACCCGGAAACGCGTGCTGGCCGTGGAAGAGGGAACCCAGGTTCCCAAGCTGATGACCCAGACCCTTGAGAAGCTGTTTAAATACAATAACCCCTGGGAATCTTCCAAGCGCAAGCGGGGGGCCTGGGCGGATGGTCTGGAACTGACCGACCTCACCAAAAAAGGGGCTGAATGTGATCTCTGCTACTTTGTGGGGTGTACCACCTCCTTTGATGACACGGCCCAGGTCATTGCCCGGTCGTTTTCAGAGATTCTCCGGGCTGCAAACGTCAGTTTCGGCATCCTGGGGAAAAAAGAACCCTGCTGCGGGGATATTGCACGACGCGTCGGGGAATTGGGGCTGTTTGAGGAACAGAAAGAGGGTTGTGAGGAACTCTTTGACAAATACGGCATTACCGAGGTGGTCACCTCTTCGCCCCACTGCTTCCACACCTTCAAGAATGAATATCCGGAAGCCTCTTTCCGGGCAAGGCATTACACCCTGGTGTTGAGGGAGTTGATTGCTGAGGGTAAATTGCGATTCAAAAAAGGGATTGAAGCCAAGGTCACTTACCATGATCCCTGTTATCTGGGTCGGCATAACCGGATTTTTGATGAACCCAGGGAGATTATTCGCGCCATTCCCGGAATTACGCTGGTGGAAATGACGCACCATGGCGCCCATAGCCTGTGCTGTGGCGGAGGGGGCGGAAGGATGTGGCAGGACCTTTCAGGCGAGGTCAAGATGGGGGAAGTCCGGATTCGGGAAGCCGAAGCCACGGGTGCTGAAATCCTCATCACCTCATGCCCCTTATGTATGATCATGCTGGAGGATGCCCGCAAGGTTGCCGGGCTGAAAGAACCCTTCCGGGTGATGGATTTAAATGAACTGGTGCTGCAGGCACTATAGTATTTCGGATTGCGGATTGCGGATTTAAACCAACACAAAAGAAGCGTGAAGCGTGGAGCGTAACGAGTTCATCTGGTTCCCACGGGCCGGCTTTGGAACCCATAAACTTAAAACTTAAAACGTAAAACGTAAAACCTGCAAGGAGGTTCAGGATGAGTGAGGTTCTGATACTGGGAGAAGTGAAAGAGGGTTCATTGGATACGAGAACCCTTGAATTGTTAGGTGCGGGAAAGAAGCTGGCGGGTGAAATGGGAGGTGGGTTTTCCCTGCTGTTGATGGGGAACGCGGTTTCAGGGGTTTGCGACGCGGCAATTCCCTATGGCCCGGCCAAGGTCTATAAAATGGAACACCCGCTGCTTGAGGGATTCAAGCCTGATCTGTGGGTAGCGGCCCTGGAACAGGCCTGCCGAAAGATCATGCCGAAAGTGTTTCTCATGAGCCACTCTTTTATGGGTATGGAAGTGGGGCCGAGGCTTTCCTCTCGATTGAACAGCCGACTGACCACCGATTGCGTTGATCTTTCCATCGATCCGGAAGACGGCCTTTTGCTGCGGACCAAGCCGGTTTCCGGAGGCAATGCTATTTCAGTCTTTAAATTTCCAGGAGAACCGCAACTGGCGACGGTGCGGGGAAAAGTTTTTACGCCGCCCCAGGGCGGCGACGGAAAGGGCGTAATCGAAGAAATTACGCCGGAAATCGATGAAACCATGATCAAGGTTGAATCCCTCGAAATTGTCAAGGAGGACATCGTTTCCCTTGACAAGGCAACCGTGGTGGTGGCCGGAGGGGCGGGTCTGGGAGAAGAAGATGGTTTTGAGTTGCTTGAGGAACTGAGAGGGGCCTTAAGCAAATTATTCGGGAATGTGATGGTGGGGTGCAGCCGCGTGGCCGTGGATAAGGGTTGGATATCGTCGGATCATCAGGTGGGTCTTACCGGCACGATGATTTCGCCTGACATCTATGTGGCGGTGGGGATATCAGGGGCCATTCAGCATCTGGTGGGAATGGTTCATTCCAAGAAGATTATTGCCATCAATACGGATACCGCCTGCAACATGTTCAAGGTGGCGGATTACGGCGTCGTTGAAGATTATGAAGAAATCATACCGGCACTCATAGAGAAACTGGAGGAATTGTCATGACGGATATCAAAATCATCGTCTGTGCCAAACAGATTCCCGATCCGGAAGCGCCCCTTTCCGATGTGAGGGTGGACGCTGAAAAAATGGAAGTGATCGTGGACGCACCCCAGGTCATCAGTCCTTTTGATGAAAATGCTTTGGAGGCGGCGGTTCAACTGAAAGAAGATTTGGGCGGGAAAATAACGGTCCTGAGTCTGGGTAAGAAGGTTTCGGACACGGTCCTTCGAAAGGCGCTGGCGGCGGGCGCCGATGAACTGATCCTTCTGGAAGATGAACACTTTGACAAACTGGACAGCCATTCCACCGCTGCGGCGTTGGCCGGCGCCATCCGGAAAATCGGCGACTACGATCTGGTGTTGACCGGAAGGCAGGCCGGGGACTGGGATTCCGGTCAGGTGGGCTTGATTGTGGGGGAAATGCTTGAATTGCCCTGCATCAGCCTGGCTCGAGACATCAGCGTCGAAGACGGCAGCGTGGTGGTCAAGAAGAGCATCCCCGTAGGATATGAATGGGTAAAAGCCAAGATGCCCGCACTGGTGACCGTGAGCAACGAGGTGGGTGAGCTGAGGTATATTTCCAGGACCAAGATGTTGAAGATGATGAAGGGATCGCGTTCCATCCCCTCATGGAGCGCCGGGGACCTTGACGTTCTCCCGGAAGCGCTTCAAAAAATGGGGATTGCGGCACTCTCCTCCCCCCCGAATATGGGAAGGGATTGTCAGTTCATCGAAGGTGATCCGGATGATCAGGCTGAAAAGCTGGCAGAGGTTTTCATGTCGCTTAGATAGATTTTCGATTTTGGATTTGAAAAGCAGGATTCAACACCTTTTTTAATTTTTTCATATATAAACAGGAGGTAAAACGGAAATGGCGGACAAATCTTACGATGCAATTGTGATCGGCGGCGGACATCATGGAACGACCATTGCTCCTTATCTGGCAAAGGCGGGTTTATCGGTAGGGGTCTTTGAACGGCTGGATCATCTGGGCGGCGGCGCCGTGTCCTTTGATGATTCTCCCGCGCCCGGGTTTCGGGGCAATTTCTGCGCCCATTTTACGCGCTATTACGGACATCCGGCCTATAAGGAATTCAACCTTCGGGACGAAGGCCTGGAGTACGCCTTCCCGGATACCAATGAAGCGGCTGTGTTTGACGACGGCACCTCTTATGTGGCCTATGCCGGTTATCCAGTGGTAGATCCCAAGACCGGAAAAACCGAGTACAGCGAGACAAACGCCAAAAAGACCTATGACCAAATCGCCCAGTTCTCAAAAGCCGATGCGGAAGCCTATCTGTATTGGACACAAAAATACAACGATTACATCAGGCCGGCATTCCATGACTATCGATTTGCCGTACCCACACCCTATGGTATTCCGGATGCCCTGGAAAAAATGGTGATCAATCCGAAAACCGGATTAGATCCGTCCATGCAGTTCATGACCGCAAAAGAATGGGCTCATTATATCTTTGAAAGCCCTGAGCTCAGGATTCTGATGATGAGAGGGTTTCTCACCTCATGCGGCATCTATCCCGATGATGTGCCGGGGGTCATGTTTGCCTTTGCAACCCTCCACCTGGTGCTGGGATGGGAGACGGCGGCCATTGCCAAAGGGGGCACCCAGTCCATTACGGATTCCCTCGTTTCGGCGGGCAAAAAAATGGGGGCCGAATATCACATCAACTCGGAAGTGGACAAACTCATCATTGACAACAACAAAGTCAAAGGGATCAGGCTGCTGGACGGCACCGAAATTGAGGCCAAACAAATGGTGGTGTCCGACAATGCCACGCCGCAGCTGTTCCTCCGCATGATCGGCGAAGACAAACTGTCCACCCAGATGAAACGGAAAGTGGACACCTACTTTTTTGATCGCGCACAGCTTTTCTGGGGACCCATCGGCGTCCATGAGCTGCCGAACTATACCGCTGCCAAGGACAATCCGGATGTTAATTGCACCCCCCGGACCTACTATCTGCCAAAGGATCTGGGATATACGGAAGACAAGTACATGCACGAAATCTTTCTGCTGGGAATGCCTTCCAAGCTTCACCTTCTGACGGCGCCCGACAGTATCTGGGATCCCACACGCGCCCCCGAAGGAAAATACAGTATCCATGTGGAGGAATTCACCGCCCCCGCACGCCTTTTCTCCAGAAAAGAGTGGCGGCAGCTGCATGACGAGTTTGTTGACACCATGATGGATCAATGGCGGAAATACGCCCCCAATATGACCAAAGACAATCTCATCGCGGAACGTGTGGCCACCCCCATCGATATCCAGGACACCCATCTGGACATGAGAGAAGGCGGCTGGTCCGAAGGGAACTGCGGCGGAAGCCAGAGCGGTCGTTTTAGAGGACTGCCGGGCGGCCTCAAAACCCATGTGGACGGCCTGTACATGTGTTCCTCCGGAGTGGCCGGCGGACCCGCCATTGGTCGGGGGTCCAGCTATAACTGTTACCAAATCATTGCGGACGACTACGGGCTCCGGAAACCCGAGTTCTAGGATTGTTGATTTGCGATTGTTGATTGATGATTGGCGTTTTAGCAATCATTGATCGACAATCCACAATCCACAATCAACAATCATCAATCCACTGGGGGAGATGCGACATGCGATTGAAGGACAGGACAGCCATTGTGACCGGCGGCGCCAGAGGTCTGGGCAGGGCCTTCGCGCTTCGATTAGCACAAGAGGGTGCACGGGTCATGGTCATGAACATCGTGTTTTCGGAAAAAGACTTCGAAGATATGAAAGAGACCGTTTCGTTGATCGAAGAAGCGGGTGGCGAGGCGCAATTCTTTGAAGGGGATGTGACCAGCGAGTCGGACTGCCGGGCCCTGGCGGAAAAAACCAATGGCCAATACGGCAAGATCGATATTCTGATCAACAATGCGGCCATCTATGACGGGTTGGTCAGAAAACCCTTTGATGAAATTTCTTTGGACGAATGGGACCGGGTCATGGGGGTGAATGTCAAGGGCGCTTTCATTGCCACGCGGGCCGTGTACCCCTTCATGAAGCAGGCGGCATATGGGAAAATCATCAATCTTTGCTCCGAAACCGTCTTTACCGGTTCCCACGGCTTTGTGCACTACGTAACATCAAAGGGCGGCATCCTGGCGTTGACAAGGGCCCTGGCCGTTGAACTGGGTCCCCATAACATTTGCATCAACGCCATTGCCCCCGGTTTTACGGATACGGAGGCCAGCCGTTCCCTGGCGGATATCACGAAATACGATACATCCAAAACCCCGCTCAAGCGGCTGGGAACCCCTGAAGATGTGACGGGCGCCGCCCTTTATCTGGCGTCTTCGGAAAGTGATTTCATCACCGGGCAGACTTTGGTGGTGGATGGTGGGCGGTATATGCATTGATTGAGTGAAGAGTGAAAAGTGAAGAGTGAAGAGTGAAAAAAATCCACATTTTTTCACGGGAGTTGCAGGTTGGAAACCGTCGAGCCTTTTGAAGAAGCCATTGACCTGATCAGGGACGCCGGGGGTGAAGCGTTCAAGCTGTGTTTTCAGTGCGGCCTGTGTACCGCTAGTTGTCCGTGGAATTCGGTTCGGACTTTTATGCCGCACCGGATGATATGTGAAAGCCGGTATGGGCTGGTGGATCTGGAAAATGAAGGGTGGTGGCTTTGTACCACCTGCAATCAGTGCGTGAGCCGTTGCCCCCGAGGGGTGGCCATTACGGATATTCTGGGGGCGGTTCGCAATATCCTGCTGAATTTCGAATACCGCATGGCGCCGGCTAGTCTCAGAAGCGCCATGGGGGGATTGACCGGTGAAGGCAATCCCTGGGGCGGCGAGCGGGATAAACGGTCTGACTGGGTGCGGGATACGGGCATCGAAACGTTCAGTGCGGATCATGAGGCGCTTTACTTCTCATGCTGCGTCCCGGCCTATGATACCCGTCTCGGGAATGTGGCCCGTGCCACGGGACGGATTCTGCAAAGGGCAGGCGTCAAGTTCGGCATTCTCGGAAACCGTGAGAGCTGCTGCGGCGAAAGCGTCCGCAAAGTGGGCAACCGGGATGTGTTTGAGTCTCTTGCGAAAAGCAACATCGAAGTGTTTCAAAAAAGCGGCGTAAAAGAAATCATCGCCACATCTCCCCATTGCTATACCACCTTTAAAAATGACTACCCGGCGCTGGGGGGCGATTTCAAGGTGACCCATGTGACCCAGGTGCTTGAAAGGCTCATCGAGCAGGGCAAAATCACTTTTAGAGGGGAAGTGAACAAAAAGGCGGTCTACCATGACCCCTGTTACCTGGGACGCCACAACGGGATTTATGTCGCGCCGCGCAATGTGCTGAACAGCATCCCCGGACTTCAAGTGATGGATGAGTTGGATGCACGGGAAAACACCCTTTGCTGTGGCGGGGGCGGGGGGCGGATCTGGATGGAAACCCCTAAAGGCGAGCGATTCTCCGATATCCTGGTAGCCCGGGCCATTGAACAGGGGGCTGATATCCTTGTTACGGCGTGCCCCTACTGCATCCTCAACTTCAAGGACAGCGTGGCCACCTCTGAGATGGAAGGGAAACTGGAAATCATGGATGTTTCAGAGATTGTGGAAATGGCGATGGAGAATTAAATGACGCAAAATGATCCAGGTTCCATAACGCCCCATACGGCCCAGGACAAGATCGGCGCCATCATGATCATCGGCGCCGGGGTCAGCGGCATACAGGCGGCTCTGGATGCGGCCAATTCAGGGTTTAAGGTGTACCTGGTGGAGAAGGCCTCTTCCATCGGTGGAAAGATGAGCCAACTGGACAAGACCTTTCCCACCAACGATTGTTCCATGTGCATTCTGTCTCCCAAATTTCTGGAATGCGCCACGAACCCCAACATCTCCATTATGACGGACACCCAGGTAGATGCGGTTTCGGGTGAAGCGGGGGATTTCACCGTTCATCTGGTACAACAACCCCGCTATGTGGATGCGGACAAGTGTACCGGGTGCGGCACGTGCGCCGAGTATTGCCCCATAAACGTCAGGGACGATTACAATGCGGGGCTGGCGACGGTCAAATGCATCCATCTCCCCTTTCCCCAGGCTGTGCCGGCGGTGAGTGTGGTGGACCCGGCCCAGTGTCTTTTTTTGCAGCGAAAGGAATGCCAAATCTGCGTGCCCACCTGCAACAGCCGGGCCATTGATTTTCACCAGCAGGCCCAGGAACACGAGGTGCGGGTGGGCGGTATCATTCTTTCTCCAGGCTATGAAGTGTTTGATCCTTTAAAACAAAGTCTTTATGGGTATGACCGGTACCGGAATGTGGTTACGAGCCTGGAATACGAGCGCCTCCTGAGTGCTTCGGGGCCCAACCTGGGTGTGCTTCGCCGTCCGTCCGATGGTTCAACTCCTCAAAAGATTGCATGGATTCAGTGTGTGGGGTCTCGGGATATATCGGCCGGCAACACCTATTGCTCATCGGTGTGCTGCATGTATGCCATGAAACAGGTGATCCTTTCCAAGGAGCATATTCCCTCGATGGAAGCGGTTATCCTTCATAATGACGTACGGGCATTCGGCAAGGGGTTTGAGCGTTATTATGAACGGGCCAAAGGGATGGAAGGGGTCCGGTTTGAATGGGCCAAACCCGCCGTTGTGGGGGAGGACCCGGAAACCCATGCGGTCACCCTCAGGTATCGCCTGGACGGCGCCCGGGTTCATGAAGAAGCATTTGATCTGGTGGTGCTGTCCGTGGGTCTCACATCCCCCGCAAGCAACCGGTTATTGGCGGAAAAGATGGGCATCACCGTCACTGAAGACGGTTTCTGTCAATCATCCGCCCTTCATCCCATGGAGACCGAAAGGCCCGGGATCTATGCCTGCGGCGTTTTTACCGGACCCATGGATATCCCTGATTCCGTGACCATGGCCGGCGGGGCGGCGGCCATGGCCGCGGGCCTGGTGGCCGGGGCCAGGGGAACCCTCGTGTCGGAAAAATCTTATCCCTCCGAGCGGGATACCCGGGGTGAATCCCCGCGGGTGGGGGTCTTCGTCTGTCACTGCGGCACCAACATCATCAAGGGCGTGGATGTGCCCGATGTGGTGGCATACGCAAAGACACTGGGGGGTGTGGTCCATGCCCAGGAGGATACGTTCAGTTGTTCCATCGATTCCATCAAGCGAATGGTTCAGACCATCAAGGAAAAAGATTTGAATCGCGTGGTGGTGGCGGCCTGTACGCCCCGTACCCATGAACCGGTGTTTCAGGATGCCCTCAAACAGGCGGGACTAAACCCCTTTCTTTTCGAAATGACCAATATCCGGGAACACTGCGCCTGGGTCCATATGGGACAAAAACAGGCGGCCACGGGGAAAGCGAAAGACCTGGTTCGAATGGCCGCCACCAAGGTGAAAATGTTGTCTCCCCTGGTGCGGCAGTCTTATACCGTTCTTCGTTCCGCCCTGGTGATCGGGGGCGGCATATCCGGCATGGTTTGCGCCCTTTCCCTGGCAAACCAGGGAATCAAGGTTCATCTGGTTGAAAAAAGCGATTTTCTGGGGGGCATGGCGCGAAGGCTTCGGTACACGGTGGAGGGGGATGATGTCGTATCTTATCTCAAGGGGCTCATTAAACAAGTTTATCATCACCTGTTCATTCAGGTTCATGCGAAGGCCGAAATCACGGGCTTTTCAGGGTATGTGGGAAATTTCCGGACCACCCTTGAAACGGGCGAGCGACGGACATCCGTGGAGATTCCCCATGGCGTGACCATCGTGGCCACCGGGGCTCGGGAATTTCAGCCTGATGAATACCACTATGGCCGGGATGATCGGGTACTGACCCATCTGGAGTTGGAAGAGGAGATGGTTGCCAAGAGCGATCGGATACAATCGTGCCGGTCTCTGGTGATGATTCAGTGCGTGGGTTCGAGGGATGCTGACCGGCCCTACTGCAGCCGGGTGTGTTGCGGGCAGGCGGTGAAGAATGCCGTAAGACTAAAAGCGATAAACCCGGAGATGAAGGTTTACGTGCTGTACCGGGATATGCGGACCTACGGCCTCATGGAAAATGTCTATCGGGATGCGGCGGATCAGGGGGTCATGTTCATCCGGTATCATGAAGCGGACAAGCCCCAGGTGCAGGTGACGGATGCCGGGCTCCAGGTGGTGGTGACCGAACCGACCCTGGGGCAGAAATTGATGCTTCAGGCGGATCTTTTGTCCCTGGCCGCGGCGACTATTCCTCCTGAGGGTAACCATGGATTGTCCCAAGCTCTCAAGATTCCCCTGAACCCGGATGGGTTTTTTATGGAAGCCCATATGAAACTCCGGCCCGTGGATTTTCCCACGGACGGTGTTTTCATGTGCGGCCTGGCACACGGGCCCAAACGCATCGGTGAGAGCATCGCGCAAGCGCATGCCGCGGCTTCCCGGGCCATGACCGTATTAAGCCGGGAAGAAATGTGGGGTGAAGCGGCCATTGCCCGGGTGGATTCGCGGAAGTGTACGGGCTGCGGCGTCTGTGAATCGGTGTGCCCTTTTCATGCGGTGGAAGTGGACGATGAAACAGGCACGGCAGTGGTGAACCCTGCCCTGTGCAAGGGGTGCGGCCTTTGTTCGGCATCGTGCCGGAGTGGGGCGCTGGATGTGATGGGAAATAATGAGGAACAGGTTTTCTCATTGCTTTTAGCCCTTAGCGATTAGCCTTTAGCCAAAAAGCTAATAGCTAACAGCTTGAAAGGAGCCTTATGTTTGGATGGAAAGGCAAAATTCTGAGAGTCGATCTCTCTACGGGGAACCGCGCCATTGAAGATTTGTCCCCGGATCTGTGCCGGGAATTTATCGGGGGACGGGGTGCCGGGCTTAAAATACTGATGGACGAAGTGGACCCCCGGGTTGATCCCCTGGGACCCCTGAACAAATTGATTTTTGCCACCGGCCCATTGACCGGTACGGGGGTTCCCGCCGGTGGGCGCTTCGTGGTGGTAAGCAAGTCCCCTCTGAGCAATTGCATCGCAAATCCCTGTTGCGGTGGTTATTTCGGTCCCAACCTGAAATTTGCGGGTTATGATGTTTTGATTCTTGAAGGTCAGTCGCCATTCCCCGTGTACCTTTACATTCGAGACGGGATCGTGGAACTGCGTCCGGCGGAACACTTGTGGGGCACATGGACCACTGATACGGAACACGCCATCCGGAAAGAGTTGAGCGATACCCTGGATGACTGGGAATTAAGCGACCTCAGCATTGTGAGCATCGGTCCCGCCGGGGAAAACCTTGTACGGTTTGCCTGTATCATGGCCGACGGGGGGCGGGCCGCTGGTCGTTCGGGTCTGGGGGCCGTCATGGGGAGCAAAAACCTCAAAGCCATTGTGGCGGGGGGGACGGGCCAGGTGGATGTGGCGGATGTGAAGGGATTCGGCCAGGCGGTCATGGATTTCCTGGAAGAGGGGAGGGTGAATCGCGTTTTGTACAACCGGCGCATGTACGGCACCTGGGCCCTGCCGGGTCGCGCCAACAAGAGCGGCACCCAGGCCACAAAAAATTTCCAGGAAGGATATTCCAAGGCCTTTGAATGGTATGAGGATCCCAATCATGTGCGGGATCACATCCGGGTGCGGGATGAAGCCTGTTTCGGCTGCCCTTTTGCGTGCAGCAAACGCAGCCGTATCAAGGATTCGGAATACCATTGGACCACCAAGGGGCCGGAACATGAGAGCATGGCGCTGTTGGGATCCAACTGCGGTTTCGGGGATCTGGATGATATCTGTCGGGCCAATTACCTGTGCAATGAACTGGGAATGGATACCATCACCGCCGGCGCCACCATATCGTGCGCCATGGAGCTGTTTGAATCGGGGTTTCTGCCGGAAAAGGACCTGGGATACCCCATGGGTTTCGGCAACACCAAAGCGATGTTTGAGCTCCTTAAAAAGACGGCGGTGCGCCGGGATTTCGGGGAGGTACTCGCCGAAGGCGGAAAATTTGTTGCCGAACAATACGGTCACCCTGAGCTGTTCATGGGTGTCAAGGGAATGGGCATGCCCGCCTGGCATCCCCAGGGGGTGGAAATTATCGGGCTTCAGTATGCCACCAACAACGTCGGCGGCAGCCATACCAAGGCCACGCTCCCCTTTTACGACGGCCGTCGGGACCCCGAGGAGCATGTGAAATGGACCAAGCACGACCAGGATTATGTGGCTCTGGTGGACTCGGCCGTTCTTTGCTGGATCATCTATCATGGTCCCCTGTGGGGAGAAAAGCTTCAGGTATGGCTGAATGTGATTACCGGATTGGACTACGGCAGCGAGGAATTGCGGTTGATCGGTGAAAAGATATGGAACATGGAACGGCTGTTTAACCTGAAAGCCGGGCTTACCGTAAAAGACGATGCCCTGCCCAGAAGGATGACCCATGAGCCCCGGGTCAAAGGCCAGGTGGTCCACATGGATCTCATGTTGCCCCAATACTATGCCCTCAGGGGATGGGATGAAAAAGGCATTCCCGGACCTGACAAACTGGCGGAACTGGGTTTGCATGAGGGCGTATTCGATGATTGATGATTGGTATTTTTATACTCGGCGTTTCTCAATCGACAATCAACAATCAACAATCACCAATCAACAATCATCAGGGGAGGGCAACCCATGAGAATTAAAATCGACTATGCCAAATGTACCGGATGTCGGCTGTGCCAGGTGGCGTGTTCGTTGCAGCATACGGGAGCCGTGAATCCACAGCGATCCCGGATTCGTGTGTTTGTGAAAGAAGAGGTCTGTTTCCCGGTGATTGCGGGCCCCTACACGGAAGCAGGCTGCAACTCAAAGGAAAACTATATTATCAACGGTGTGGAGGTGAATGGGTGCGTGGTTTGCCGGGCCTCCTGCCCGGTCAAGTCCGCCTTTAAAGAACCGGATACGGGAATTCCCCTCAAGTGTGATTTTTGCGGGGACCCGCCGGACCCCCAGTGTGTGAAATGGTGTGATCCGGGCGCCTTGATCTTGGTTGATGATTGACATTTCAACTTTTCAAATCTGTATGGTTCCGGCTTGTCCGGGTTAGGAGAAAAGGTAGTCATCGGTGTTGAAAGTCCGGCTAAACCCTTAAGTTGATGGGATGGAATATCTTGGAATGCATGATAGGGAGGTAAAAAACAATGAGTACAGGAAGTCCTTTAAAAAACAAGCTCATTCTGGTCGTTGACGATGAACCGGATATCCTCGATTCAGTGGAGGAACTTCTGGATATATGCACCGTTCATAAGGCTGTTGATTACAGTACTGCTGTACAATTTCTTTCGAGTAATCGCTATGATGCGGTAGTCTTAGATATTATGGGCGTTAATGGATTTGAACTCCTGAAAATCTCCGATTTAAGAGGCTTTCCAACGGTTATGCTTACGGCCCATGCAATGACGCCCGAGGCACTTAAAAAATCTATCGAACTTGGGGCTATCTCTTTTTTGCCCAAGGAATTGATGTTGGAACTCAAAGAGTTGCTCGAAGATGTCGTTCTCGGAGGAGGCAAACGATTATGGTGGCTTAACTCTTTTGATCGGTTGACGCCATATTTTGATGATCGGTTTGGTGCTGATTGGAAAGAGAAAGATAAATTTTTTAAAGATTTTGAACAGTCTCTTCAGAAGACAAAAATAAAAAAAAATTTATGTCTTTGGTTTGAGGAAATAGGAACTGAATATAATGATATCGTCGGGAAAAAGTGTGCAAATCTTGGAGAAATGACGCGTATGGGTGTCCCTGTGCCGCCTGGTTTTGTGATTTCCATAGATACATACCGAAGATTCATCCGCGAAACCGGCGCATCTGAGGAAATATTACGCTATGCAAAGGATCTTGGTGAATTTAAAGGTAAAGGTATAGGGGAGTTTGAAAAGATCAGCAAGACCATTCGGGGCATAATAGAGGCCAAAGATATGCCCCCGGATATTAAAGATACCATAACGGTTTACTACAGTGACCTCTGTGAAAAGGCGGGGCTCCCTGATATGGCCGTCTCAGTTAGGTCGGCAGGGACGGCAAGCAGGCCGGGTATGTTTGAAACCTTTCTCAATGTGAGCGGTATAGACGATGTTCTGGATAAGATAAAAATGGTCTGGTCCAGTGCTTATACGCCGCGGGGGATTGCATTTAGGGTAAATAAAGATCTTCCCGTTCTCGGAGATGAACTGGGGGTTGCCATCCCCAAGATGGTTAATGCCCGGGCTTCAGGAATTGGTTTTACGGTAAACCCCGTCAACGGCGACGCCTCAAAAATTATTATTGAATCCAACTGGGGCCTGGGGGAAGGCGTCGTGAGCGGAACAGAGAGTATCGATGGGTTCGTTGTGGATAAAGAGACGCTTGAAATAATTACGAAGCATGTGGGTAAGAAAGAAAAGTGTGTGATGAATACGGAAACGGGCGCTGAGTGGACCGAAGTGCCTGAAAATATGAAAAGCTTAGCCTCCATAAGTGATGAAGAGATTAAAGAAATCGCTAAAATAGCCAAGTTCTTAGAGGAAACCGCGGGTTGTGCGCAGGATATGGAATGGGCTATTGACAAAGATCTCCCGTTTCCCCAAAATATATTTTACCTTCAAACTCGCGCGGCAAAGGTGGCAGTAAAAAAGTCGGCGTCAGTTACTGACCAACTTGCTCAAAAGTTAGTAACCGGGTTTAAGCAAATTGACTTGTCAGAGGCCAAAAAAAAGCTAAAAAACATACAATTCAGGTTCTAAAGGGATAAGAGGAGGCGATTGCTATGAGTTGACGGGAAAAAGGCGAGAACGAGCGGATAAAATAAACCTTAGAAAACGGAGGAAGAAAAATGTCTGAGCATGGAAAGCCGAGTACATATGGTGATTTATCGCCTGAGGACAGGTGGAAAAAATGGGAAACTGAAAAGCCCAAAACGGAGAATGCCATATGGGATATGGCTCCAGGATATGACCTTATCCCTGAGGTTGATATGCCTATGTTTCACTCATTGTTCCTTGATGGGACACATTCCTCACCGCCGGTAACGCCTTTATATGGTTATCTCTGGGCTAGGCATTGCGGCATTGGCAATAAGTGGGTTAATACAGCGTTGAGCCTGCCTACTTGCCATGGCTGGGAGTGGCGGTATAAGGATGGCGGTCTTTATGTGGCCTTCCTTGTTATCAGAGATGAAGAAGAGAAAAAACAACGGGAGGCTAAATTTACTGAGGCGATACGCCCGTACATCGAGGATTTTAATGGCATTTGGGAAAAAAACAAAAAAAAGCTATTAGATATGTATAAGTCTCTCATTGAATTTGATCCCGACAAGGCGTCGGGCCTTGACCTGTTGCATCATAGTTGGGATCTTGATGCGGCCTATAGGACGATGTGGGAGATTCACTTCTTTGGGATGCAGACCTCCTATTCCGCCTGGATAATCCTTGAGGAGGAGTGCAAGAAACGTTTTGATCTAAATGACCAGTCGGCTGAATTCCAGGATATGATGAGGGGGTTTGACAACGAGATATATAAAGTCGACAAAGAGTTATGGCTATTAGGCAAGCAGGCTGTTGAGATGGGGCTCAGTGATATCTTTAAGGAGAATGATGCTGAGGCTATCATCCCCACGCTGGAGAAAGACGCTAAGGGAAAGGACTGGTTAAAAACATTCATGGACTTCCTGCAGGTTCGTGGATGGCGGGTAGTGCGTATGAATGACCTTGTTGATCCCTACTGGCTGGAGAAACCAAGTGCCCCGATAGCGGTAATAAAAGACCTCATATCAGGGGGTACAGTGGCTGATGAGGAATACATCCTTGATGTGAAAAGAAGGGAACTCTCAGTAAAAAGGGAGAAGGCGGTCAAAGAGATGCTTGACAGGGTTCCACCCCAGGATAAGGCGTGGTTCAGCTCCTTGATCAAACTGGGTCAATGTGCCACCGTGTACAGTGAAGAGCACGACCTCTTTTGCGAAATGACGATCCAGGCAATAATGCGTAGAGGCTACCTTGCGATCGGGAAGAAGCTTGTTGAAGGAGGCGCCATAGACCAAGCTGACGATGTTTTTATGCTGAACCCATGGGAGATCGAAAGTACCATACTTTTGCCGCACATGAATGATTTGCGGTGGATAACAAGGAGACGTCGTGCTGACTGGGAGGGATGGGTAAGCAAGTTTGAAAATGAAGGCGAATGGAGGCCGCCTGTTTATACCGACCGTCCCGGTGGATTTGAAGAGGCGGTAGGCGAGGATATGCTCCCGGCATTAGACCCCATTGCGGTCAAGATCATCATTGGTGATTTGCCTGCATCGAGACCGGACCTTAATGCTGATATTATGGGTATTTGTGGATGCCCGGGCGAGGCCGAGGGAATTGCCCGAGTGATAATAAACTACGAGGATCTTGGTAAATTTAAGCCGGGTGAAATCCTGGTGTGCCCCGGCACCTCTCCATCCTGGACCCCTGTCTTTGGGATAGCCGCGGCGATTATCGGGGATAGAGGCGGAACACTTTCCCACACTGCTATCATCGGTAGGGAATATGGATTGCCCACTATAATAAACAGCTTCGTTGCCTGCGAAAAGATTAAAACCGGGCAACGGATAAAGGTGGATGCCACCAATGGGGCAATCTACATACTGGATAAATAACGGGGCATGAGGAACAGGATTTTATTGTAACAGCTCAATAAATCGGGGTAAAAGCATTACGGGTAAACTCCGAATAAGGATTTCAGGCGTGAGCCTTAAAGTACTCCTGTTTTTTTGAGCTGTTACATTTTATTGATAATAACACAAGAGGCTGAGGAGCACGCGAATACGCCTGAATGCGTGTTCTTGGCCGGATTCATCCGCAACCGATATCAATTGTTCATATACTTTTCCGGTTTCAACCTTTCCAACATACTTCTGTTTTCCGAAAACATGTTTTCAAAGGAGGAAAAAAATGAAAGTGTATGATGTGGCGCCGGGATTGGAATTTGATCCGGAAAGCGACTTTGAACAATCGCCTGCCTGGTTTCTGGACGGCACCCATTCGGTGCCCCCATGGACCCCCATGTTCGGGTGGTTCTGGGTGAACTTTTGTCGTCACGGAATGCAGTATGGGGCCGAAAAACTCAGTCTGCCGACGGTCAAAGGCTGGGATTGGCGTTTTCATAACGGCGGTGGCTACCTGACCCTTCTGGTGGTCAAAAGCGAGGCGGAAAAGCAGCGCCGGGAAAAGAAATTTCGAACGGCCATTCTCCCCTTTATCCAGGACTATGACGGCTTGTGGAATGGTTTTATAAAGGAAATGCTGGGTCGTTATGAAGAACTGAAAAAGCGGGTTCCGGACACGGCCGAAAACCTGGAACTGCTGGATAATTTCGAAGAAACCATCAACACCTGCCGTCGTATGTGGGAAATCCACATGTATATGATGTACGGCGCCTACACCGCCTATATCCTTTTTGAAAACATGTGTCGGGAACTGGCGGGAATCGACGACACTTCTCCTCAGTTTCATCATTTGGTTTCGGGTTTTGACAACAAGGTGTTCCAGGTTGACAAGCGCTTGTGGGAGTTCTCCAAACGCGCCCGGGAAGACGGCCTTGAAAGCGAATTTCTGGAAGGCGCGTTGGAAGGCATTAAATCCAGACTGGAGGCCGGTGACAAAGGCCGGGCTTTCATGAAGGATTTTTCCGAGTTCATGGACGAGGACGGGTGGCGCATGCAGCGTATGAGCGAGATGAACATGCCCACATGGGTGGAAGATCCCACCCCGGCCTTGATGAGCGTGAAGCAGTTCCTGCAAAAGGGCGGTGATTTCAATCTGGAGGCGGAAAGGGCCAAGGTTTCCGAGGCCAGGGTGAAGGCTGAAAAAGAGGTCCTTGAAAAGGTGCCCCGGGAACAGCGAAGGTGGTTTACGAAACTGATGCGCTTGGCCCAGAAGAGCGGCGTTTTCAGTGAGGAGCATGACCATTATCTGGATCTCTACACCCACGCCATGATGAGACGAAGCGCCCTGGGCCTGGGCAGGCGCTGGGTCCGGGAAGGGGCCATCGATGATGCCGAGGACATCTTTTTCCTTCAGCCGGATGAAGTGCGCCGGGCCGGCATCAATCCGGATCAGTTTAATATGCGTCATGTTGTGGCGCGAAGAAAAGCGGAATGGGAAGGGTGGTGCAAGAATCCCAACCCGCCGGCCCTGCTCAAGGAAGGGTTCGACCTGGATCAGGCCATGGCGGTTCTGGTCAAGAGCAATGACCCCATTGCACTCAAGGTGGTGGTGGGCGCCATGCCCCAGGTGAGGCCCGAATTGAAGGCGGATCTCTACGGCGCCTGCGGGTCGCCCGGAGTGGCCGAGGGTACGGCCCGTGTGATCATGAGCGAAGATAAACTGGGTCTGATCGAGGAAGGGGACATCCTGGTGGCGGCCGGTACGTCTCCCAGTTGGACGCCCGTATTCAGCATGATCAAGGGGGTTATCGTGGATCGCGGGGGCAGCCTGTCTCACGCGGCCATCGCGGGTCGTGAGTACGGTATTCCCGTGGTTATGAATGTGTTCGAAGGCACCGCCAAGATCCGGTCGGGACAGAGGGTGAAGGTGGACGCAAACATGGGAACCGTTTACATCCTGGACAAGTGATCCGGCGGCAATCCGGGGAGCTGAGTTATTTTCACCTGACTTTTGGGGCGGATGGCGTGATTGGTTTTGAAGTACAGGGGGTGTGGTTGGCTCATTCATGTCTCTTCAGGGATCATGCTCATCATGGGAAGTATCTATTGCACCCTATCGGGCTGAACCTGCTCCGTCACTATGGGGTCGCGCCAATGTTGCGACGCCCACCCCCGTCGGATTTTATCAACCCCGGACCCAGCCTTTTCTCCCGCGCCGATCATCATGAACATGGTTTGCAGAAACTTATTGCGGCATTCGCTGACATTGCCGCGCAGGAGTTGATCGAACGAAATCAGCAGGGATCCCGGATTGGAAAATTCCAGACGTTCCCGATGTTTTTCAACCACGATGCCCCCCATGCCTTGATAATCGGCATGAATCAGGGCATTGACCAAGGTTTCGCGGATCGCTTCGTGTACGACCGTCTCCCCTTTGCGGAAGAGGTCGGTGTCGAGTTGGAACGGGAGTTTCAAATCCGCTGACAGTCTTTGAATTACCCGCAAATAGAAATGGAAGAGGTTTCCCGCCCATGTGCCGTCAATGGTGAAACGATCCGTCCATCGGATCTCCGGGTCATCGGAAAGCTTTTCCCTATAATCCACATGATACTGGGGCAGTGCTTCGCGCAGAGCTTCCTCCTTGCCGAACATCAGCAAGCCGGCCACAGTAACCCCTTGAATGCCGCTTCGACTCGCATAAAATGACGCTGACTCCATTGAATGACGCGCTTTTCGCCTGCTATCTGCACTTCTACAGATATGCTTTCTGATGATTCGCCATTTGCCTTGAATATTTCGATTACATCTTCAATTCTTTCTAAAAATCGAACACTTGCATGCTTGAATTTGGCCATAGTATCAGCACTGACACAAAGCATATTACCTGCGTCGTTAAGATAACTGGCGTTACCATATGAAATACACGCCTCGAAATAGTTCTCAGCAACGCCGTCTGCGTTTCTGGTGGAATTTCCATTGATAGATCGCGAATTTATAATTGCCGGCCGGAACTTCGTCGCTGTTTATCTTTAGTGTCGTTACGACTCGTTTCTTCCAGTCAAATGACATGGCCGCCTGCTTCACTAATGGGTGAAGAGGCATTATGAAGGCAGCTTCTGGGTTCTGTGACGCGCATTCGGACTCGAAGGTTACGAGCAGGTGGGGATTTCCTCCCTTGAGCCAGGTTTCCCATTCCCGATAAGCGGTTGTGGTTTGACGGGGAAGTACTCGGAAGGCCCGGAGAATAGCGGATCGTGATTTTTGTGAAAGACGGAGTGTTTTAAGAGGCTTTTCACCAAGTATGAATTCTTGGTCTTTACCGCAAGTTTCCTGAAGATAGAGATGGATAAGTCTTTGTAATGATTCAGGTGACAACCAGAAACTTGACGCATCCTCAATTTCTTTTTTCATTTGATCTTCAGGAAGGCGAATGCCAAAAAGTTCCAACTGGTGCTGTTCAAGTTTTTCATGTTCCTGTACCAACCGAACCTCGTTGTCTGACAACTGCTGAAGCTTTGATCTGCGCTCCTCATCAGTAAGGTGAAAATTTTCCGCGATGTTTCTGATCTCTCGTGTTATTCCCCCGAGGATTTCCTCGCTGCCTCCCAAGGCGTTGTTAAACACACCGATGCGAACAAGACAGCGTTCATAGATATCTGCATCGACAGTGCCCGGCGTAATAAGGTTGTAAATGGCAACACTCTCGCTTTTTTGCCCGTTTCTATCGATTCGGCCGATCCGCTGTTCAACCCGCATGGGATTCCATGGAAGGTCATAATTTACAATGGAATCACAGAATTGGTAATCAAGGCCTTCACAGCCGATTTCAGAAAACAACAACACATCGACGGCATCTTCTTGTTCTTTGGAAAGTCCAAAACGGCGTCGCAGATCTACACGCTCTTCATCCGGGGTTCCGCCATGAACCAAGCCGACTCGTAAACCATCAGCCCGAAGATGCTCGAAAAGATAGTGAAGGGTATGGCGGAAACTGCTGAAAAGCATAACCTTGTTGTTTGACAAAACCTGCTTGTCTCGGATGATTTTCCGTAAAGAATCGAGCTTCGGATCGTAAGGGTCCAGTATGCGCGCTTGATCAAGTATGGATTGGATTTGGGACTCAATACTGTCAATTGTATCAGTCCGGGGCACCGAATCCATATTGTCGGCTTCTTCCCAGTGCAATTCATCAAGATGACGATTGAGTATGTCTTCGAGGAAGGGGACAAGGCCAAAAAGACAGCTCGCCGCTTGGCGTCTGATCGTTGTCATCATGAACTTGACATTGACGTCGTTATGCAGTCGACTGAATATCTCGATCTGAATTTTCAGCAGATCGTCATGTAGGCTTTTTTGCTCCGGCGTGAATTCAACAACCACCGTCTCCGGTTTGCGTATTGTAAAATTCCCGATATCACAGCGTCGTGTTCGGTTGATTATTCCTGAGAAGGTGTGCAACGCTTCAAGGTCCGTAATTATCTGTACCCGTTCCTCTAATGCCACGTCACCTCTGATGAGCCGCTTTCGTATTCGATCGAACTCGGGGTTGTTTCTAAGAATGGCCTGACCCCAGGAAGTCGAGGCGGCCTGGCCAAGAGCTTCAGTGGCACGAACGGTCCATTCGGGTTCTTGAGAGCGTGCAAAGTTCACAGCGCTATTTATGAACGGATTGGGCTCCGCCATATGTTCGAAGCTCTCAATATTAATAATGAGATCGGGGCGGAGTGTGTTGAGCAAAACAAACAGGTCATAATTACCGAGTTGAATGGGAGTGCCCGAGAGGAAAACGACTGCTTCGGCATGATCACAGAAAAATCTTACCGCTTTATGGCTAAAAGTATCCTGATTCCGAATGTGGTGTGCTTCGTCCACGATAACGAGATCGAAACGCGGAGGTGGGTCCAGGTCCAGGAGCCCTTTTTTAGGCTTTCGCTTGCCGCCAGGCTTAGAGCCGTATAGCAAAATTTCATCGAACAAAGAATAGGGGATAATCACTCGCTGGTATTGCTCAGGCCAAATTCCTTCCAGATCCATCTCATTAATGCAGTACCTCAATGTGCCACCATCGAGATGTGTGAAACGTTCTTCAAACCGTTTCATTTCGATATACCATTTTCGCTCAGTTATTAGAGGGCGTGGGCAAATAATTAGAATCGATCGAAGGTCTCGCCTCGCTTGTAATTCGCGAAGAATCAGCCCTGCTTCGATGGTTTTTCTCACACCCACACCGTCGGCGATAAGCAATCTGGGGCGGTCCGATCGGATGAATTTTAGAACAGGCCTGAATTGGTAAGGAATGAAGTCAATGCGGGCAGCGTTAAGCGAATAGAGTGTCGATAGTCCAGGATATCGAATTTGAAGGGATGTAAGATACGAGTGAAATTGATTTATTTTTAGGAGTTGAAAATCGTCATCTGGTTGATCATCAGTTTGGAGTTGAGATGCATAGTAAGCTTGCGTGTCCCCATCCACAAAAACCTTGAAACGATTCTCCGGAATACCGGGGAAAACCCCAACAATAGCGCCCTTAATGGATGGATCTGATTTGAGGGAAACGATTTGTCCGGGCTTGAACTCAGTGCCACCATCCTTAGCCCCCGGATTAGGTCGCTGCTCTGGAACTGCCCTCTCATGATGTTCGAGATATCTATTGGACAATAAGGACGCTTTTGCGGCTTGAACCGCTTTTATAAATCCCTCGTCCGCATCTATGACGGCTGCAAACCGTTGCAGGGTATCCATGTCACGATAAACATCATCGACCGGGAATCCATCGGTGCCAGAATGTGCCCAACGATTTCGAATTGTTTGCATTTCTTTGATAAAATGGCGGGATTCAGAGGCCAAGTTCAGCTTTGTGGAAATCTGATACCAATTTTGATCGAGGATGCGAATCAAAGCTGCAAGGTCAAGAGATCCCAATGATTCAATGTTGTGTTGTTTGACCCGGCGTTGTTGTTGGTATGAAAGGTTGTTGACGACGGCCTGTTTCCACCAATCCTCTACAAGAGATGGCAATATCGTCTCAAGAAAAGAAGCAAGCTGTCTAGCTGCCTCACCCAGTAGCCTGGAAATAGATGTTTGAATCTGTTGAGTATCAAGTAGATCTGCCATGTACTCTTCTCTTTTCAATCCATAAAACAAGATAGCTTATTTTTAGTGATCATCCCAATCGAACCACAGTTTCATTGCCCACGTTACTATGCCGGCCTGAAACGCAAGTGATTATAATGATTGAGCATTCTCGACCTGTTTTTGCAAGGCCAGCTCTCATCAATTTAAGTCCTCACGGTCGGTATATCCCAGTGCAGCATCTAATTTGGAAGACAAAATGATGCCCATTTGACGGTTTCCTTCCGATACGTATCAACTGCAATGACCAATCCCCCACCCGGTAGTTCCGAAATAGCTGTGCGTTCTCCTCACTCAGGGCAAACGAAGGTTATAATCTTTACTATTCCTGCCTCAGGAGGATCTAATTTAAACTCCATCTTATCGTAACCCAAGCACGTGATTTTCATTTTTGGATTCCTTATGAAGTAAAGTGAAAGTTTTCTACATAATAACCCCCACCGTTCAAAAATAACTGAAACACCCAAATATAACCATTCTATTTTTTTATATTTTAGGTATAAGAGCAACTTTTATTGCCCTTTCGGTCATAAGAATGCAAACCTCCTCTGGTAGTGGAACCAAAAAAGATTCTACGAGTGGCCCAGAAGAGCGTTGTTTTTAGCGAGGAACATGACCATTCCTTGGATTTGTACACCCATGATGATGAGATGAAGAGTCCTGGGCCTTTGCGGGCGCTGGATTCAGGAAGGGGCCATTCTGGTGGTTGTCAGCTCGTCGCCCAGTTGGAACTGGTCTGTTACCGGGGGTGAAGGCGTTGCGGGACAAGGCGATTTCGCAGCCCTGGCGCTTTCAAAAGTGATAAAATAATGTATCTTCCCACATTCACGGGTTCAGGGGCCACAGGTCCAATTTCGCGACCGGACCTTCAGCATTCAGGCCGGCGCCTGGAAGTTCAACCAGTATTACGACATCGTACCGGGCAAGGAAGACGAACACAACCGGTTTGTCAGGGATGAAGCCATTCCCATAATGAAGTAACTGGGGGTGCCAGTGACCCACGGCTGGCGGCTTTCCGTCGACACGGGACCGAAAATTCCGGCGGAATGCACGGCCTGCACCTTTGTGAGTGTCGCCGAAGCCGTCGATACCACAGAGTACCGGAAGTTGTCCCGTACGCTGAAAAAGCGATACACCACCAACTTCAACAGTCGGATTCTGGCGCCCACGGGCAGGGTGGAAGTGCCGTATCTGATTATGGGGATGATGAAGGGGTTTTGAAAGGGGAGAGGTTTGTTTGGTGGTTCATACCGTATCTTCAGGGTAGGCACAGGGGCAGGGCAGGCACGGGGGCCTGCCCCTACGGCGTCAACAGTTTGCATTGCTTTGAAATTCAGATTCAAACTGTTCCAGCGATTGGGTTAACACTGCTTTTTTAAGGAGTTCTTTCAAAATCTTTCGATCTTCAATGGTAGAAATCGCTTTGACGATCTTTTCAGGAATTTGAGAAAACCTTGTGGAAAGCACTTCGGCAACCATTTCCCTGGCATCTGCCAGCATGCCTTTTTCCATGCCTTTTTCCATGCCCAGTTCTTCTACACTGCTGATAAATTTCATTTTTCTTTCCTCCTCATAAGCAATGATCCGTTCTGAGAAATCTTTTTTCAGTTCATCGGGAAGGGTCATGATCCAGTCGATGAATAGAAAAAGGTGAATCACATCCTGTTTTTTATATCCCCGATCGTACAACGCCATGGTAAGACGCCATTTCCACTCAAACCGTTTTTGGGGGGCATGACGGGTCTCCATCGCCTTTAAATGCGCCATGACCACGATGGCAAAGGGATTGGGATTGTTTTCCAGCATCGCCATGTCATTATAATCCAAAAGCTTG
The DNA here is from genome assembly GCA_963662465.1 of Desulfatiglandales bacterium. Classification (GTDB taxonomy): domain Bacteria; phylum Desulfobacterota; class DSM-4660; order Desulfatiglandales; family Desulfatiglandaceae; genus NaphS2. The sequence continues at coordinate 2,653,241 of OY759599.1, read as the reverse complement.
GTCATGGGAAATTCGATTTCGAGCCGGAATCCCCATTGTTTGTAGCCGAAGGAAGTGGGACGCCACGTTGGGTTTTCATCCGTCAACACTGCAAGACTCACCACGGGACAGCGGTACTTGTCATAAATCCGGTAATTGTAAACATATATCCGCTCGGGGAAATCACGTTCATATTGCCCCTGTACCTCTATATGCGCCAAAACCATGAGGGGTTCGCCGTCACGGGTATGCACCCTGACCAGTTTATCGGCAAGCCTGCGTCCCATCTCCGAATCCCTGACAAGTTGCTGAAACTCCTTGTCCATAAAGGTGCATTCTCTGTCCCAGTCAATACCGGCGTGAACGTCGGGGAAAAAGAACCTAACAAAGTCGAAGAAAAAACGTTCCAGAATATCTTTCCAAGGGGAATCATAATCGGGTTGATTGGACATCAGAAACATTCCTTTATGAAAAATTGATCTTTCAATTTTAGATGCATTCATGGGTCCAGTCAAGAGGGAAGAAGGTGGGAAAAATCCTGAGGATTGCTCTTAAGGTGGAATCCTACTTTGATATGCTTCAGGATATGGATGGATTTTGGGTCAACCGGTCTCCGCCGGCAAAGTATGAAGATAAACGAATGTTACCGGTTCAACATGGAATCTGTCAGCCAGTGCCCTGAGATGTTGAAGGTTCATGGACCTTTTGCCGTTCAGTATCTCTGAAACAGTAGATTTTCCTCCCAAAACCCCGACCAGGTCTTTTTGTTTCAAGTTATTTTGATCCATAGGCGCTGGATGTTATTGTAGGGGCAGGCCCCTGTGCCTGCCCTGCTGATGCTGTCCAAGCATCGAAAGAAAGGACAGGCAGGGCAACCACGGGGGGATTGCCCCTACGGCGCGACATAAAACTGGATGTATAACGTGATGTGTTTGTGGGCGCAGCTTTCAGAACCGAGAGAAATTTTGGCGGAATTCCGTCTGAACAGCGTTTTGTGATTAAACGACATTATAATGAGAATTGCTGGTGGGAAAGTGACAAAGTAGAATTAAGCTAACCGCTAATAGATTAAAGCGGCTCTTTGAGAATACCATTCCGTCAATTTGCTCTCACACCCTATTTATGCTAGGTTGGCCACAGAACAGGCTTATATTTGGATCGCGCTTTTTCAATCGCAAGTCTTAACTAAATGGAGAACAATCCCTTGAAATACAGAAACATTATTGAACATGGCGATAGGAGCGGAAATGGCATGGTGGTGCGCTTTAGGCTACCGTCCGGGCTCGAAATATTCGGTCTTCCTACAGAAAATTTCTACTCAGGCAACTGGAACCTGGGACCGACCTGGAATTACGCGGTCATGGCAGACACCCCATTTATTGTGGACGCGGGGCGGCACGGACAGGGCAAGCAACTGCTGAAGATGATGGACACTGCCGGCGTAAAGCCATCGGATCTGGGATTTGTACTGATCAGTCACGGTCATGAAGACCACGACGGAGGTCTAACAGAATTAGTGAATATGACCTCGCTGAAGGTCAAGGCTCATGCGATATATGATCTGTTAATTCGTCAGTATCCAAATATGGCCCCAGCTGACTACAAACGGCATTTTCCGGCAAAGTGCTGGCATTGCTTTATGCCGGAATCGTTTTACACCGTCAACTGCCTAGAATACCATCAGATGCTGCAACACGTTGAAGTGGAGGTGGTCGGCAGTGGCGTCAACAGTCTGTGTGCCGACATTGTTACTTCCCATCTGCCTGGTCACAGCATGGATTCTCTTGCCGTCATACTGGGTGAAGAGGCGGTCATTGTGGGCGATATCCTGCTGCCACAGATTACTCCCTGGCCGACCCGGTTGGAGATGTATGGCGAAATCGCCGGCGTCATCGGTCATATGTTCCCGGAACCAAAAGAGATTTTGGGCCTTCATTGCTATCTACAGTCTTTAAGGCAGCTCAGGCGTCTGGGTACAGCACATCCGGATATGCTGGTACTTCCAGCGCACCGTTTTTACTATGATGGACAGTGGAATGTCGTCGATTTGACTCAGCGGATTGATGAACTCATTGAACATCATGTGCAGAGATGTGCCGACATCGTTGATATCGTCTCCAAGGGTCATGGCACGGCCGAAGAGATCGTCCACCGGCATTTTGAACCATCTCTTCTCAAAGGGCCGGGAAAACACATGGCGATTAATGAAATCCTCAGTCATTGTGAGCTTTTAGTGGGTTGTGGAGATCTGACGGAGACCGGGAGCCATCAGTATGAAACCTCCAGCACTCGCCGATTTGAAACCCTGATCCCGGCTCTTGAGTGATCAGATCTCGCGGAATCAAATGGAGGGAATGAAATACTCACAGCATAACCTGACAATCTAAACAGTTTGGGCTTGAAAAAACCTTGTGCCCATGGTTGCTATCTTTTCCCGATGTCATTTCGGATAGTGTCGTCCTGTTACTGCTTCATAAATTTTAAGGGTTGTTTCATGAAAAAGCTTTTGATATTCAACCCCTGAGCGGTTCTGGAGTGGAATATCCACACCTTTAATGTCTTCCAGGCTCTGTAAAGACATGTCAATTTCAAGGTGTATCCGCTCCAGCAGTATTTGGCTTTCAGATTCATTGTCCTGCAATATACCCTCCACGGTAATAATTGGATCATCAAACTCAAAGTCTCGGTTGAGTTCATTTGTTGTATCAACCATTTCTTGAAGGGTTTCGAACCCTTTTGGGATGATTTCTCCCAATGCTTTGAACGCCGATTCAAAAGGGGTCAGATTGAGCAATTCCGGATGATGAAGATAGCTGAACGCTTCATGTATCTCGGAGTTTTGCAGGTCAATTTCCAGACTTTTTGCAAACCAGTTTTCTGTATAACGGATTATCAGCTCATCGGTCCATTTTCCTTCTGGATTGAAATGAATCCATGTGGTCTTTGTTAATTCATCTATGCATTCATCTATGGTATTGTAAGAATAATCAATCAAGTGGTTGCCATCGTCAAAAACATCTATTCCCGCGTGTTCAATGCCCGGCAGAGAAGCTTGCATGATTTTTTCATGATCTTCCAAATCACTTATAATCAATGAATATGCATTCCTTTCCCATGCTTTTGGTCCAAAATATCCAACCTCTACATTTTCAATCTTGGGGATGCTTTTGAAAGCGCTCGGTGTTATCAAAACAGCGGAAGTTTCTGGCGGTAGATCAAATTTTTCTTTTATGTTCAGATAGAATTCCCATTCTTTCTGGTTTTCAATCTGCATCGCCACTAATTGCCCAGGTTGTTCGGCAATGCGCTTCTTACCCATCAGAAGCATTATTTCCAAAGTAGCCTGCCATCCAGCTTCAAAATGATCTCTGCCGGCTTTTTTCCTTCTCTCTGCTTTATCAAATATTTCCATTGCAGATTTTTCGATTGATTTTAAGTGGTCATTATCCATTTCTATCCATTCGTTGAAGATTTCTTTTAGGGTTGGATCGATTCGCGGATCGGGGGCGAATCAGACAACAGAGAGAAGTACGCCCTTCACTTTTTCGGCGACCTCTTTTAGATCGGCCTGGTTCGGCCTTCCCCGTATATCTCCCAGGCGGCCGCCCACGGAATGGCTTTTAAGCTTATCTGATTTATATTCGCCCACCACATACCATTCTTCGATGATGCTGAATCCCAGATGATCAAAGAGTTGCCCCATGTATTTAACCGCCGGAATCGCTTCATTGATACCCGTGTGAACGCCGCCGTAGGTGCAATAGACCACCACATGGGAAGAGGGCCTCCTGGGGGAACCGGGTTTCACCTCGCCTGCCTTGACATAATGCTGAAGCAGCGCTCTGTGAAGATCCATGAGATTTTTTCCCGGCATCTGGCCATACACCCCGCTTCCCACAAAAACGAAGTCATAGTCGAGAATGTTGAGCGAAGGTTCCTCTGCGCTGATTTTGACCGTATCCACCGGGTAACCTAGTTTCTGAACCGTTTCGTCTATTTTCTTTGCCACTTTCTCGGTATTCCCGGTTGAAGAAAAGTATAGGTTGAGTACTTTCATTTCATTCTCCTTTTAAATCGAGTGATCGTTTGCCGAATTGTTTCACAATGGGTTTGGCGGATGCAACATAAATCGTATGCTTGCGCTAGAATGCCCATACGGCAATGAGGCATTCCTGCAGAAAGAAGCTTATCATCAGGATGAGAAGGAAAACGGCCGCGAGCAGGCGATAGTATTTTTTTCCTGACAGGTAGCCGGATAAGAGTTCCCGGCGGTTCAAAATCAATCCTTCGTGGCGCCCATTCGAAACAAATATGAGACTTAATCCATACCCAACTCCGAAGGAAATCAGAAATCCAAATACATTCCACCATAGCCAGCTGACCGTACTGCCGCAGGTTTGCCAGAGAAATATATTGAATCCGACGCCGGCCGCCAGTCCGCTGATGGCGCCCGTTTGGGAACCGCGTTGGGTCAGGATGCCCAGCCAGAAAATCGCCAGTATGGGCCCGTAAAACGCTGATCCGATTTTATTGACCAACTCCAATACGGTTTCCGAACCGCCGATCATTCTCAATGCGAATCCGGTGGCCACCAGCCCCCAGAAAACCGTCAGCAGGCGCGACAAATGGACTTTTCGGGCATCGGATGTCCTGGATAGCCCGGGGAATAATCGAACCAGGAAATCCTCATAGGTTACCGCACTGAGTGAATTGAGAGCGCTGTCGATACTCGACATGGAAGCGGCGAAAAAACCCGCAATGAGGATGCCCAGTATTCCTTTTGGAAAATACGCCATGAGAAAATAGGGTACCAGAAAGTCCGCCTGCTTATCCTGCAGCCTGGCGGCGAATTCCGGATGGGTCAACAGAAAGGGAATTAGCAGGACGCCCAGGGTACAGTAGGTGAGAACCAACAGAAAGCGAAATATACCGTTGATCATCAAGGCTTTCTGGGCTTCCTTGGGAGTGGCTGTTGTCAGCAGTCTCTGGGCCTGGCTCTGGTCGCAGCCGTAATAGGAGAGATACAGGAAAAAACCGCCCACGAGCATGGGCCAGAATCCGAAGGTCCGATTGTCTCCTAACCCGAGGGCTGAAAAATCAAAAATGCGCAATCGCCGCGGATCGTTTTTCAAAAGGGCAAATGCCGATGTATCCAGCATGTGGACCAGGATGATAATGGCCACAAGAGATCCGCTCCAGAGGATAATGAGCTGAATGATGTCAGAATAGATATCCGCCACAATCCCGCCGAAGGTGGTATAAATAATGGAGACGATGCCGATCAACAAAATTGTTTGCCAGAGCGGCCATTGCAGGCATACCGAGGTTACGATGGCCGTGGCCAGAAGGGCGACGCCGGAACCCAGGCCCCGGCTTACCAGAAATACGGCGCTGATGCTCATCCGGGTCGATCTGCCGAAGCGTTTTTCCAGGTATCCGTAGATGGTAATGGCGTGAGTCCGATGGTAGAGAGGCACCATGATCAACATGATGAACATCATGGCCAGGGGGATGGCGAATTCGTATTGCAGCCATATCAAACCGCCATCACTCTTGAGGGCGATAAATGCGGGCGCGCCCACCAGGCTGATGGCGCTCACCTGGGTGGCCATGATGGACATGGCAACCTGCCGGGACCCCATGGCGCGGCCGCCCAGGTAATAGTCTTCCTGAGACTTCTGGCGACGTCCGATCCAGGCGCTCATGAAGATAATGGAAAAAATATAGATGCAGAGTACGACCCAGTCGATGAATGTCATAATGGCCCGTGGAGAATCAAAAAACGCTCAAAACACAACGTTCCCCCACTTTAACATTTTCTTGGCTTCTCAACAATTTTCCTTTGCTTCCTCTTTAACATTTATCATTTTCAGGTCTTTTGAAGGATCAGGGTTTCCCTGTAAGCGTCTCGCAGGGCTTTAGCCAGGATATCCGCGCCGCCATTTGCCGCAGTCTTCAGTTCATCTTGAACCACGCAGAGCCGCCGGATGGTGAGCAGCATGGGGTCAAGGCTTTTGAGGTATAAGGATGCGACCTCTGTTTCATCGTCAAAATGTCTGATAATGGCCTCAGATGCCAGAATTCCGCTTTTGAGAGCCGAACCGATGCCTTCGAAAGTGATGGGCAGAATAAGCCCGGCCGCATCGCCGATCAGCAGAACATTCCTTTTGACGGGCTGAAATGCTCCCGAAAGCAGATTATCGTGCAACAGGGCGATGGCGCAGCCATCCGTCCGGATCGGTTTTGTGTCCGGATTAAAGCCGTAGCGCAAAAGGGTCTTTGCGATTTCCCCTCGCAGTTTCCTGAGTCCCGATCCCTCGATCAGGAATACATCGTCTTTGTGATTGACGTTAAATCGGGGGCGCGGAAGACTTTTAGGAAAAAACCAGTGGAAGAAGTCTTTTGGAAGGTCCAACGCGCCCCGGTAGCATTCCCGGATGGGACCCGAAAAACGAACCTTCAGTTCAGGGAATATGGATCTGCGGACCACGGAAGCGGCGCCGTCTGCGCCTATGACGAAGCGTGCATGCAGCGCTTCGGTTTTCCCCCCTTTTTCAAGGATGACCCGGCACCCGCCATTTACCGGCTTTATGCCGGCAACACGTACGCCCTCCTTCAATTTAACGCCGCTTTTTACAGCCCCTTGAACCACCCAGAAATCCAGGTCCTTTCGCCATGAAAGGGCGGTTGGCCATTTCAGCTCTTCCGTTTTGTCCGTTCCTACATAAAATCGATGGCCTGAAAGTAACGGTGGGTCCGTAAGCACGGATGGCGGAATGCTGCCGAACTCCTGTCGGATAATCTTAAGCGCCCACTCCCCCATGATCATTCCGGAACAGACTTTGTCGCGGGGCAGTTCTTTTTTCTCGATTAACAGGACGTTCAGGCCGCGGTCCGCGCAACGTTTGGCGGCTGCAGTCCCTCCGGGTCCGGCCCCCACCACGATGACGTCAAAAACCTGAGAATCATACATTCTAGCGCCTCCTCGTCTCATGCGTTAGCCGTTCTCAAGCCTGACGATAAAACTCCCCTGATCAACACCAAATTTTTTTGAAAGGGGCCCGCATTTGGCCTTCAGGATAAAAATGACGGGTTTTCCAAAGGTTTCCCCGTAAAGAGACTCAACATTGAAAGTGCCTTTTGCGATCACCAGATCACTTTCCTGATAGGCTTCATCCAGCACGGATGGGGCTTTCTCACCGGGGATGAAAAGGGTTTTGACGCTCAGTATGCAGTCGCTCAGGTTGTCCAGACCGAAGTAAACGGCATCTTGAAGTGTGGCATCTTCAAAAAAGGGCGCCTCTTTGAGGACGAGGGTAACAGTACTCCCCATGGTTTTGAGTTGTTCTATGAGCAGGGAATCAAAACCAATTTCCCCGGTGTTATCGCAAAGGAATAAAACCCGTTTTTTGTTTCGGGCGGCTTCATACACATTGCCTGTTACGACGGGGAAGGGACCGCTTCCCACTATAAACCCTTCCGCATCGGAAAATTCGAGAGTCCCGGAGGGTGCGGCGAGGGGTGAAACATTGCCCGTTGATGCGAGGCAACACGCCCTCTCGAAACGTTCTTGCGGCGTTTTACCCGTTTGGACAAATTGCCTGGCAGCGGGCAACAATGCTTTTACAACGAGATTGGTGTTCTTTTTGATCTCATCATAAAGAACGGCGGCATCCAATATTTGGGGATTGACCGCATCGAGGAGCCTCTTTGCAATGAGACCCAGGTTTTGATTCACCTTGAATTCATCATGTAATACCCCTAACAGGGTTCGCATCAATTCAACACTTTTGTTTTCATCTAAGGAAGATGCCGTTCTCCCAAAGGTCCATTCCAGAATACACGGGGCACATGCCGCAAGCGGTTTCATTTTGTAAAGTCCTTTCTTTTGGGTTGCGGGGGCAGACTGTAATTCAGTTTCAAACGGAAGCATAGACTAGAACCCCTCTATCTTCAACTAAACTCGGATTGTCGGAGGTTTTATGATATTGCACGATGCATGCCTATCCGGTTAACGCAAGTTGGTTTTTTATGGGCTCCGCCACGAGGAAATCCGCGATTTCCGTTGGCGCATCACTGCCTTCGACCCATGTATGATTGTTATCCGCGTTGAGGCCGGTTTTCCGCAGGAATTCGTATCGGGTACTCGCGGTCAGGGGAATCTTTTTCTCGTTCATATAGAGAGCCACCGCTAGATCGCCCATGTTATTGGTGATATGGCTGATGTCCGGCGAGGGTCCGGGATCCGAACACGAGGATCCGACGCCGGAAGAATCCTGGCTTGTGGAACCTCCCTGGTTCGGCATGTAACCCGTGGCGCAACCGGCCGCCAGAAAATTGTCGCTCGTATACATACCGATGCTGACCGATACATTCCCGCCGTAGAGGACGCTTTCAAAGGTATAAGAGATCGGGTCGGTTGTCGCCTGAGCACTGTAGGATAGAATGGAAAGTGGGCCCGATGAATGGGCCGAGGATTTGTCAAAATTGAGCTTGATGACGACGGTTCCGCCGCCACCTTGCGATAGGTCAACGGGAAAGGTTTGCTCTTCCACTTCCATGAGTTCATAAATTTTTATGCCAAGCTCCATGACCGTGGGTACCGATTTGATATACCCCTGGATTTCCTTGGCTGAATTTGCCTCCAGGGATAATGACTCAAGGTGCATGCCGACCATTGTATAGGCCAGATCCAGGGCGTAAACAATCGTATCGTCGGTGCAGTCGTAGATTGGCGCGTCGGCATCCGCTTGGAGGAGCTCTCCCAATGCCGCCCCGTTTACCTCCGAAGGGCGCAATCCCAGAAATCTGAGCTTTTGAAAGCCGGATATGGCGCCTTCCATGGTTGCTTTTGTCGTTTTCGGGTTATGGGCATCGGTGCAGCTTAATGGAAAATGAAAAAAAGCCAGGGCCATGTAATTGACGGCATTTTGTTTGTTAATGCCGTAAATATAACAGAGCTTGATACTGTCGGCGGGCATATCAAACTCTCCGTAGTGAGTGATTCTTTATACCAATCCCCTAACTTTTCACCCGGATGCGTCTCCGAAAAAAGATCTAAGAAATCGATTTGTTTTGAGGAGAGTATGGTTCTGAGCCTTACTTGCTTTTAACGTGTGTTGCTCGCATAAGCAGGCCTGTTTCCTGAATTTCCCCCAAATCCTCCACCATTGCCGCCCAGCCGTACCAATAGGCATAGTCCGGGTTAATGTGAAAAAATCCCTGAAAAGTGCGCATGCGATGCTTGAGGTACATTTTTAGCAGAATCTGGTCAATGTGGGAAAGCTTATTGAAATCGCCGCCGCCGGTTCGCATGAAGAAGAGGAGGTTGGGATAATTGAAGGGGTAGCTTTCCGGTTTTTGAATAATGCCGTCCCGGTAAAGAGCGGCCACAGTCTCAATGGCCTGAGCCATTAATCGGTCCGCCTTTCGAAGCATGTCATCTCCCATTTCCAACTGGGTTTGCGCATAGGTTGCCGAATGGCATTGAGCGCAGACTTTGATCATTTTATCTCGCTGTACCTGAGTAAGGTGTTTTCTATTCACGTCATAATTAAAAAGGCATGAACGCAGAGTTAAGCGCAGCGATTCAGAGGATTGCTTCTCAGAGTGTGTACTCCTCAGCATAAGATAAACTTCGCCTTTTCGCCATCACATAAAAGGCTTACAAAAGGTTTTTAAAGAAATCGTTGCCCTTGTCATCGACCAGGATAAAGGCGGGGAAATCCTTGACCGTGATCTCAAAGATGGCTTCCATGCCCAGTTCCGGATACTCAAGCACTTTCACATGGGTGATGCACTCTTTGCCCAGACGCGCGGCGGGACCGCCGATGGATCCCAGATAGAATCCGCCGTATTCTTTGCAGGCATCGGTGACCTGCTGGGAACGGTTCCCTTTGGCCAGCATCACCATGGAACCGCCCCTTTTCTGGAAAACCGGAACATAGGGATCCATGCGGGCGGCCGTTGTGGGACCGAAAGAGCCGGACGCATATCCTTCAGGCGTTTTGGCCGGTCCCGCATAGTAAATGATATGGTCCTTGATATACTGTGGCAACTCTTCACCGGCATCGAGGCGTTCCTTGAGTTTGGCATGGGCGATATCCCTGCCCACCACAATTTTTCCGGTCAGCAACAGCGGTGTGGCAACCGGGTATTTCGTCAGGATATGCCGAATGTCATCCATGGGTTGATTGAGATCAATCCGCACGGCATCTTCGAAAGCGTTTTCAAGGGATGGCAGGTATTTGGCCGGATCGGTTTCAAGCTGTTCCAGGAAAATGCCTTGCTTAGTGATTTTTCCTTTGACGTTACGGTCCGCACTGCAACTGACCCCTATCCCGATGGGGCACGATGCACCGTGTCGGGGCATTCGAATGACCCGAACATCCAGACAGAAATATTTGCCGCCGAACTGAGCCCCGATACCGGTCTCCCGGGACATTTTGAGAATATCGTCTTCCAAGTCCACATCTCTGAAAGCGCGGCCGCCCGGCGACCCTGTTGTCGGCAGGGTATCCAGATAACCGGCGCTGGCCAGCTTGACGGTTTTCAGATTCAATTCCGCTGATGTTCCGCCGATGGCAAAAGCCAGATGGTAGGGTGGGCAGGCTGCCGTACCCAGGGTTTTCATTTTTTCCAACACGAATTTTCTGAGGGTATCCGGATTTAAAACCGCCTTGGTTTCCTGATAGAGGTAGACTTTGTTGGCGCTTCCGCCGCCCTTGGCCACAAAAAGAAATTTATAGCCGTCGCCCGATGTGGCATACAAATCAATCTGCGCCGGAAGATTGCACCCGGTGTTTTTTTCTTCAAACATGCTCAAAGGAGCGTTCTGGGAATACCGCAGATTGTTTTTCACATAGGCGTTGAACACCCCTTTGGAAATGGCTTCGCTTTCGTTGAAATCCGCCCATACCTGCTGGCCTTTCTTGCCCATGATAACGGCTGTTCCGGTATCCTGACACATGGGAAATTCCATTTCGGCTGAAATGACGGCATTCTTCAGCATCTCGAGGGCAACCAGTCGATCGTTTTTGGAGGCTTCCGGATCATCCATGATGGCGGCCACTTTTTTAAGGTGCGCGGGCCGCAGTAAATGGGCAACGTCTCGGAATGCCGTTTCCGTCAGAAGGGTCAGCGCTTCGGGGTCAATTTTGAGAATCTCTTTGCCTTCAAAAGTGGTTGTGGAAACATGTTCTTGACTTAGAAGACGATACCGGGTGGTATCCTCTCCCAGGGGAAACATCTCCTGGTAACTGAAATCAACCATTTTTATCTCCTTCCAAATTCGCGTAATTTTCATATTTGCTGATACTTCTTAAAATTTTCAGCCTGTTCGAAAATCTCTTTATACACTTCATCCCGGTCAACCGGCGGATAGCCCTTCTCTGCCAACAGAATTATCAAATCAGCCTTCAGCTTACCCTGACGGGTCGCCACAACCGTCCATCATGCCAGAGCCTGGAAAATGGTTTTTCAGAGCTCAGGATATCATCTTCAAGCATTGTTTTTTCTATGCGGATGTGTTCTCTCCCATACATGGGATCCCAGGGCTCGATGATCATGGTCCCCCGCTTCAAGGGAACCAACCTCGGTTCCATCATATTTCCCCAGGATCGTTTTGCGGCTGCCTTCAGCAGATTATCCATCCGTGTATATTGCAAAAGTTCGTGAAGGGTAACCACAGCGGGGGGACTCAGGGGGATTTCACCGGAAAGGTTGCCGACTAATCCTTCCTTGGGTATGATCCACCGGCCTTCGGTGGTTTCCTTTTGGTCAGGACTGCAAATTTGACCTGCCGGCATCAGCGCTAGAAAGAACCGCGTGTCAAACCGAAGGGGCATCCGCCGGGGCGTAATCCAGTGGGACCATCTGCGCAGGCTTGAAACCGCCAACATCGCATTTCCATTCGTCATGAGCGTTTTGAGCCATCCGGATCCCAGATTGCCAAGGCGTCTTTGCGCCAACAGGGATTCAAGGTCAAGACCCACGGTTTCTTTTCTGAATCCCAACAGGACCCCTGCCTCTTCAAAGGTTTCCCGGATGGCGGCGATTACAAAGGAAAGGGTGTCCTCCACGGAAAGGTTGTTTGCGCCCAGTTTTCGCTGTATGTCCTCGGGATCCATATCCAAATGATCCGCCCAGGTTTCAAGACCCCGATCCTCAGGCTCCACCACGCCGCCTGGGAAAACATGAGTGCCCGGCATAAAGCGGCTTTTGGCGCTCCTTTTGAGGAGATATGTCTGAAACCCATTCTCGTTATGCCCCGCAACGCTCGGCCTTATCAGAATCAGGGTTGCGGCGGGCTTCGATTTCGATACTCTTTTCTTTATATCAGGCATCAGATGTCACTATTCCGCAACAATCGTCTGAGGCGTTGCAGTGCCGATCAGGGGGGTAAGAATGGCGATGACGGACCACCCCGTGGGGTCATCGATGGGCAAAAGTTTCAGTGATACCCATTCTTCGTGCAGCCTGATACGAACTCCGTCACTGATTTCAGGGGGGCCGTCTCCGATCTTTGCCAGCAGATCTTCAATTCTTTTGCGATCACTGCCTTCAAAAAGTTCGACAAAATTCAATCCCAGGAGATTTTCCTCGGAACCGCCAAACAGAGAAACGGCCTTGGTATTGCAAAAAATGATTTTTCCATCAGGATTAAGCTCAAGAATCCCTTCCGATATATGATTTAAAATGGCTTCCAGATGCCTTTCAGCGTACAGTAATTCCTTGGTGATTTTTCGCTGGGAAATACCGTGAAACCCCGGCGGCGATTCTTCGGGACGCTTTGATATCCTGATGCCTGTTTCATTTAAAACCTTAAGAATACGCTCCGACATCTCATGAAAGGGTCCTTTGGCAATGGCGGCATCCGCCCCCAGTCCGGCAAAATGCTTGGGTTCTTCGACCGCGGTAGCTGAAACAATGACAAGGTAGACGTTTTTAAGGTGGGGCATGCTTCGAATAATCCGGCATAGTTTGTCGCCCCTGATGTTGGGCATTACAAGGTCAATAAAGGCAACGTCGGGGATATAGTCTTTCAAGATCTCCAGGGCGGAAATGCCATCTTCCGCGATAACCACCTCATGACCCTGTTGTTCAAACAAATCCTTCATGAATTCCAGCATCAGCCGATCGTTATCAACGGCCAGTATCTTTTGTCCCATTTGGTTACCCCGTGAAATGGCTTCCGTGTATTGTTCGACCGGATCGGAAAAGAGTGTGAACACCTCAAGAATATTTTACATCATAAACCCTCATGACAAGGGGGTTTGCCATCCCTGCGGATGAAAATAACCTCTACCGCTTTTAAGCTAACGGCTAATAGCTAACTGCTAACAGCTGTATTTTCAGCATAAGCAAGGAATATAAATCATTTTGGTCATATCTGGAAGGAAAAAACGCTTGACAATGTTATACGCTCTGTCTATCATGTGAATCATATGTATGTATGGTAGTTCTTTTGTTTAACGTAAAGCAAAAAGGAGATAAAAGGATGAAACACCTGATTGAACTCAAGGTTAACGGAGATGTGTATTCCCTGGCCGTTGATCCATGGCGCACCCTCAATGAGGTGCTCCGTGACGATCTGAACCTGACCGGCACCAAGCTGGGTTGCGGTTCAGGAGACTGCGGCGCCTGTACGGTGCTGGTGGATGGCAGAAGCGTCAGTTCCTGCCTGACCCTGGCTGTGGAGGTTCAGGGAAAAGAGGTTCAAACCGTCGAAGGCTTGGCCCCATCCGGGAGCGAACTGCATCCCATTCAGGAAGCATTCATTGAAAAGGGCGCTATCCAGTGTGGATTTTGCACCTCAGGTATGGAGATGTCGGCTGCTTATCTGCTGAGCAAAAATGGTTCTCCCACAGATCAGGAGATCAGGGAAGGTCTCTCGGGCCACTTGTGCCGGTGTACCGGCTATATTCAGATCGTGGATGCCATTTCGGAAGCCGCGGAAAAAATGAAGCAGTCTTAGAGGGGGTATCATCATGACATTACCAAAATTTGAATATTTTGCGCCTGAAAGTCTGGAAGAAGCGCACGGGCTTCTTTCCGAGAAGGGGGAGGGCGCCTTTTTGCTGGCCGGGGGAACGGACCTTCTGGTTAAAATGAACCATGGGGCATTGAAGCCGAAAGCCGTCATTGCCCTTAAACATATCTCGGGCCTTGACAAAATCTCTTTCGATTCGGAAAAAGGACTGAGCATCGGCGCCACGGCGCTTCTGGCCGATGTGGCATCCCACGCCGATGTTTTAAAATACTATCCCGCCGTGGCGGCCGCGGCTTTGGAAACGGCCAATGTGCAGGTTCGCAATATGGGAACGGTGGCGGGCAACCTGTGCAATGCCGCCCCTTCTGCCGACAATGCCCCCAGCCTGCTTGCATTGAACGCGGAAGCCGTGCTGCTGGGCCCGAAAGGTGAAAGACGACTCCCCCTGGACCGGTTTTTCAAAGGTCCCGGAAAGGTGGATTTGACCCCGGGGGAAATCATGACCGCCATTCTCGTTCCGCCGCCTGTTCCCGGTTCCGGTGTTTCTTACCGGCATATCTCGGCCCGGGGAAAAGTGGATATTTCAGCGGTATGCGTGGGGGCCATGGTCATTATGGATAAGGAAACCTGCCGGGACGCCCGCATTTTTCTGGGCGCGGTGGGTCCCACCCCGTTACAGGCGAAGAAAACGGAGGATTTCATCCGGGAAAAGGCATTGACTGAAGAGATCATGAAGGCAGCAGGCGTTCTGGCATCAGATGAATCCAGCCCCATCACGGATGTCAGATCCAGCGCGGATTACCGAAAAAAAATGGTCGCGATTTTAACCACCAGGGCGCTTCGGGAAGCCCGGGAACGAGCCTTGAACAGTTAAGGGGAAAGGAATAATCAATGGAACAATTCAATATTGTGGGAAAAGATGTGCCCAGAAACGACGCCGAGGCCAAGGCGAGGGGAGCGTCCGTATATACCGACGACATGAAACTGCCGGGAATGCTTTATGGGCGCATTCTGGGAAGTCCGGTGGCCCACGCCCGGATCCTCAGCATCGACACCAGCAAGGCAAAAGCGCTTCCCGGGGTCAAGTGCGTCATTACCGGCGCTGATATTCCGAAAATTAAATACGGCAACTGGCGCCTCTTTGCCGATACCCAGGACGAATATGCCCTGGCCATTGACAAAGTGCGCTTCATTGGCGACGAAGTGGCTGCCGTGGCGGCGGTGGACAAGGATACGGCCCAGGAAGCCCTCAGTCTTATTAAGGTCGAATATGAAGAACTGGAAGGCTTGTATGATGTTGATTCATCCGTGAAGGAAGGGGCGATCGCCATTCACGATTATTGCCCCGGCAATATTAGCGTCAACCGTAAAATTCAGTACGGCGACATCGAAAAGGGGTTTGCGGAATCGGACTATGTTCGTGAAGATACCTTTAAGGTGCATGCTGTGAGCCACGCCTACCTGGAGCCCTGCTCCGCCTTGGCCCGGGTGGATCTGGATGGACGCATTACCCTCTGGACCTCCACTCAGGTTCCCTATATCGTGCAGTGTTTGCTGGCTTCGACCCTGGAGATGCGGGAAAACGACATTCGGGTAATTAAGCCCTTTGTGGGGGGAGGGTTCGGCGGAAAAATGGAGCTTCGCACCTTGGAGTTCTGCGCTGCCTTTATGGCAAAACAAACGGGCAGGCCCGTCAAATTTACCCTTTCGAGGGAAGAGGAATTCCTGACCGGGCGAAGGCGTCACCCCATGACGCTCCATTCAAAGGTGGGATTCAAAAAAGACGGGACCCTCGTGGCAAAGGATCTCAAGATCACGCTGGACGGCGGCGCCTATAACGCCATGGGACCCACGGCCACCTTCCTGTGCGGTAATTTCGGCGCCATGCTGTACCGATATCCCAACTACCGTTTTCACGGACAGCATGTGTACACCAACAAACCGCCCTCAAGCGCCATGCGGGGGTTCGGGGCGCCCCAGTCCCTGTATGCCTCCGAAATCCAGATGAACCTGGCCGCGGAAGCCCTGGGGATCGATCCAGTGGATATCCGCCTCAAAAACGCACAGGTGAGCGGGGACAAAATTCCCGATGTGGCCACCATCAGCAGCTGCGGTTTCAAGGAATCCATCGAGGCTGTTGCGAAAATGAGTGATTGGAAACGACTTAAAAAGGAACTCAAACCGGGGCAGGGGATCGGCATCGGTTGCTACAGCTTTATTTCCGGGGGGGTGTTCAATTGGTTCAATACCCAGTATCCCTTTTCCGCCGCCGAAGTGCGGGCCTATTCCGATGGAACCGTCCATCTGCTGACCATGGCTTCCGATATCGGCCAGGGATGCGATACGGCCATGAAGCAGATTCTGGCTGAAGAGCTGGGGATAAAAATGGGAGATATCCGTATTACGTCCGCGGATACGGCCACCACGCCCCAGGCGGATCTGGGGGCTTGGGGAAGCCGGGTCACGCTCATGGCCGGGAATGCGGTTTTGGATGCGGCCAAAAAAATCAAGGAAAAATTGTTCGGGGCCATATCGGCCCATCTTAACGCCAATGTCATCTATGAGATGGAATGCAAAAACGGCGTGGTTCAGCCCAAGGGGAGGCCCAAGAAAGCGGTGCCCTTCGGCGATGTGGTGGCCATGGTCCAGAAATCCCAGCGGGGGGAACCCCTGATCGCGCACGGGTATTATACGCCCCGGGACAAGGGTTTGGTGACGCCGGCCTTCGGGTTCGGCGCCCAGGTGGCCCTGGTGGATGTGGACCAGGAAACCGGGGTGGTGGATGTGAAACAGATGTGGACCGCCCATGACTGCGGCACCGTGATTAATCCCAAAGGTGTAGAAGGTCAACTTGCGGGGTCCATTCAGATGGGACTGGGATACGCCCTTTCGGAGCAGTTCGTCATGCAGGACGGCAAGACCCTGAACACGAATTTCCTCGATTATAAAATGCCCACGGCCATGGATATGCCCCCCAGCGAGGTGACCCACATCGACACCTATGAGCCCGAAGGGCCCATGGGCGCCAAGGAGTGCGGCGAGGGACTGGCGTCTCCCACGGCCCCCGCCATTTCCGATGCCGTTTATCACGCCACCGGATACCGATGTAAGGACCTTCCCATTACACCGGAAAAAATTCTGAAATCGATGGCGGAAAATCGCTAAGTAAGCCACTAAGCCTCGGGTTCCCACGCTTCTTAAGGTGGGAACCCAGGCGGTTGACATTTCCCCGCGGACCCAGGGGACGAGAACTAAATCGAACACAGAGATTCAAAAATGGGTATCAAAGAACGACGGGAACGTGAAAAAATCGAAAGGCGTGAGTCTATTCTTCGTGCGGCCATTCAGGTTTATGAACAGGAAGGGTATCATGCCATCACCATGGAAAAAATCGCTGAGGAAGCGGAACTGGGACGCGCCACCCTGTATCTTTATTTTAAGACCAAAGACGAAATTTTCGTTCATGCCATCGCTTCATACTCGGACTTTTTTCGAAAACGGCTAGAAAATCTCTATGAGCGCCGGACTGAAAGAAAAGCCGATATTCTCCAATCCTTGTGGGGCGCCTTCATTGAATTTTATGAAAAAGATCCGGCTTTGTTCAATGTCACGCTATATTTTCATCAAAGCGAAATGCTTCGAAACCTGCCGGATAACCTACGGTTGATGTTGGATCATTCAGGCTCACGCAACTATGAATTTCTTTCAAAAATAATGGCATACGGCATTGAGGAGGGGATTTTTCGGGATTGCGGCGTAAAAACCCTGGCTGAAGTGGTATGGACTTCCTTTTTGGGTATTATTCATCTGGAAAACAGCAAACAGGCCATGAATCGAAAAACCCATCTTGAAACCACATGGCATCTGGCCCTTGAAATGTTGTCCCGGGGCATTTTGAAATGAATTCCGTGAAACAACAGGATCAAAGGCGACCCTATCTCACTTGTTTTTTGAATTCTCTTCACCCCTGAAATCCCCTGATCCTGATTTTTTTCAACCACTTCGAAATTTTCAGTGTTTGCTGAAAAAATGCCCTATATATTGTACTTACTTTTCCTTGACACCCAAATATTGCTTCTGTTATATTCCCGAAAATCTAATTTGCAATGCATAAAAATCTCTTTTTAGGAACCGACGGACAGATGGATGAACGACAACAGGCGATAAAATTGAAAGGCGTCGGAGACGGGTTGTGGGTGACAGTCGATCCATCTCGATCGCTCGGCTTATTGAAAAACGAACTGACGACGGTTTTTGAACGGCTGGACCATATGGCCATGGGCAAAAAGGTTTTGCTGGATACGGAAACGGATGAAAACCATACGGATCTGCTTGCCGAACTGGGCCGTTTTCTGCAAGAGCGTTTTGAAGTCGGGGCTGTTTCAGCTCCCCCGAACCAGCGATCACGCTCCATTGAAGAAGAACGAACCCGCAAAAGGGATGTGGATCGATCCTGGCAACATCACCGCAGTCATGTTCTGATGCTTGCGGGGAGGGTCCGTTCCGGACAGAAGGTGACGGCCAGGAAACATCTGACCATCATGGGCGATGTTAACCCCGGTGGGGAGGTTGTCGCCGGGGGCGATATTCTGGTGATGGGCAGTTTAAAGGGAAAGGCCGCAGCAGGATATCCTGATGACGAGGAGAGAATTATTTTGGCGCTTGATTTCCAACCGGAGCAACTGCAAATTGCCGGTTATGTTGTAACCGCTATTCCCCCATTTCAGGAAGGACGCGCCCAATTTGCCCACATCGTCAATAATTCCATTCTTGTGGAAGACTATCTGAAAGCGAATCCCTTTAGACGCCTTCCGTGGCCCGAAGTTCTTTGATGCTGGTATTAACGCTTATTTTCCGAAAGGTTCATCAACGAAAAGTATCGAAAGCCGCACCGAAAATCAGGCCGGTATAACCGGCGGCGCCAACGTTTAGAAAAGAGGTGTATTTTGGAAGGAAAAATCATTGTTGTAACCTCCGGCAAGGGGGGCGTCGGGAAAACCACCGCCACAGCCTGTATCGGCGGCGCTTTGGCCCTGCAGGGGAAAAAGGTGGTCGTTATTGACATGGACATCGGGCTCAGGAATCTGGATGTGGTGATGGGGCTTGAAAACCGGATCGTATTTAACATCGTGGATGTGGCCAAGGGCCGCTGTAAAGTTAAACAGGCCGCCATTAAGGATCGGCGGATCGAAAACCTTTTTCTCATACCGGCATCCCAGAGCGACAATAAGGACGCTCTGAATCCGAACGATATCGTCAACCTGAGCAAAAGCCTGCGTGCCGGATTCGATTATGTTTTAATGGACTGTCCGGCGGGGATCGAACGGGGTTTTGAAAACGCGGTGGCTGCGGCGGATGAAGCGCTGGTGATTTGCACGCCGGAGGTGTCATCCGTGAGAGATGCGGATCGGGTCATTGGATTGCTTTACGCCAAGTCCATTACGCCCAAGCTGGTGGTCAACCGCATTGTTCCGGAGATGGTGGCACGGGGCGACATGCTGAGTCATGAAGATGTGGTGGAAGTGCTGTCCATCGATCTTATCGGACTGGTCAAAATGGATGATCGGGTGGTGATTGCCACCAACACGGGGATGCCGCTGGTGCTTCAAAAAGATTCGGAAGCAGGCAATGCCTTTCATCGCATTGCGCAGCGACTCAATGGGCAGTCCGATCTCCCCATTGAAAATCCCAACAGCGCCAAGGGTTTTTGGCGATCTCTGGGTCGCAAGCTGCGACGCAATAATTAAGGAGATGCCATGTTCAACGATTTTTTGGGAAAATTTTTCGGCAAGCCCGCGAACAGCCGGGAGACCGCCAAGAAAAGGCTCAAGTTCGCGCTGGTATACGACAAACTTGAGATATCCGATGACCTCTTAAATGATTTACAGCGGGATATTGTTGAGGTGATATCCAGGTATTTTGAAATTGACACGTCTTCCATAAAACTTAATATCAAACGCTCCGATAATCTCTCGGCCCTTGTTTTGAATACCCCTATTTTGTCCGCGAAACGTCGATAGAAATGGCCATCGGAAAACCCATGGTGCGACTGGATGTAACGGTAAAGGCGACCGGTCGGGCATGTTATGTGGACGATTTTTGCCGGCCCGGTGCGCTGACGGCCAAGTGTTTTCGAAGCACCATCGCTCATGGTCGGGTCAAGCACATCGATGTCCAGGCAGCCCGAGCAATAGCCGGCGTAGAAGCGGTATTGACTTATGAAGACGTGCCGGCCATTCCCTTTGCAACGGCCGGACACCCCTTTTCCCTGAATCCCGATCAACGGGACGTGGCGGACCGGCGCATTTTGACGCGGGATATCCGTTATTACGGGGATGAAATTGCCGTGGTGGCGGCGGAAAACGAAGCCATTGCGGAAAAGGCGCTTGAGGCAATTCGGGTCGAATATGAGGTCTATGAAACCCTGTTGACCCCCGCAGCCATACTTGGGCCGGGGGCAAGAGAGATTCACCAAGGGTCCAAAAACATCGTGGGCGAGCATGCCTTCGAATGCGGAGGCAATGTTCATGGGGCCTTTCAGGAATCGGATTATCTGATTGAGGCTGACTATCGGACGCAACTGGTGCAACATTGCCATTTGGAAAACCATTGCGTCCTTGCCTACATGGAAGACAGGGCGCGCATCACCATTGTCACTTCCACCCAGATTCCGCAGATTTTACGCCGCATCGTCGGTCAGGCTCTGGATATCCCATGGCATCGAATCCGGATCATCAAGCCCCATGTGGGGGGTGGGTTCGGCAACAAGCAGGATGCGGTGCTTGAACCCCTGGTGGCTTTTCTAACCTTAAAACTGGGGGGCAGGGCCGTTCGGATCTCTTTAAGCCGGGAGGAATGCATGGGTTGCACCCGGAACCGGCATCCCTTCCATATCCATATTGCCACCGGGGTCAAAAAAGATGGGACGCTGACGGCAAACCGGATGAGCGCGGTTGCCATTACCGGCGCATATGCCTCCCACGGCCATTCCGTTGCGTCCGCCGGAGGCGCCAAAGCCTCTTTTCTGTATCCCCGTGCCGCCATGGCTTACGAAGGCCGCACTATCTATGCCAACATGCCGGTGGCGGGCGCCATGCGGGCCTACGGCGTTCCCCAGACCCTTTATGCCATGGAATGCAACGTGGAGGACGCGGCCCGACAAATCGGCATGGATTCGGTGTTGTTCCGCTTGAAAAATGTGGCAAGGGAAGGAGACCTTAACCCCCTTTCCCGACTGCCCCTGTTAAGCTGCGGCATCGAGGAATGCCTGATCAAGGGCAGAGAGTGGATCCGGTGGGACGAGAAAAAACCGGACTATGCCAAAAACCACAAGCGCGGGCCCATTCGAAAAGGCCTGGGCGTTGCCTGCTTCAGTTATGGCTCGGGCACTTATCCTGTTTGTGTTGAAATTGCCGGAGCGAGACTGGTTCTGAATCCGGATGGTTTCATCAGTCTTCAGGTGGGCGCCGTGGAGATCGGTCAGGGGTCGGACACGATCGCCGTCCAGATGGCAGCCGAAACCATCGGCGTTCCCTGCGAACAAATCCAATTGTCTGCCACCCATGACACGGATGTGCTTCCCTTCGACACCGGGGCCTATGCCTCCCGGCAGGCCTACGTTTTAAGCAACGCGCTATTCCGGGCAGGGTTGGATTTTAAAGATAAAATATTGAATTATGCGGGTCTCATAACCCGCATCCCCCGCGAAGAACTTGATATCGAAGACGGCATGGTGGTGCATGCTCGTGATGCAAACTGTACACTCATGTCCCTTGCCGACCTTGCCGGGGATGCCTGTTACCACAAAGAACGCGGCGAGCAGATCACAACGGATATTTCCCATAAAACCACCACCAACGCCCCCTGCTTTGGTTGCACCTTCGTGGATGTCACGGTGGACATTCCCCTGTGCCGGGTTCGCATTAATAACATTATCAATGTTCACGATTCCGGCGTGATTATTAACCCCCTCACGGCCCAGGGGCAGGTGCAGGGCGGCATTGCCATGGGGATCGGCGCGGCCCTCTTCGAGGAACTGGTGGTGGATGACAAAACCGGATATGTTTACAACCGGAATCTTTCCGAGTACAAAATCCCCACGGCCCTGGATGTTCCCCATATGGGCTGTGAATTCGTGGAAACATTTGAACCCACATCCGGATACGGCAACAAGGCCCTTGGGGAACCGCCGGTGATCTCTCCGCCCCCGGCCATTCGAAATGCCATTCTGGATGCCACGGGTGTGGCCATCAACGAAATTCCCCTGACCCCTCAGGTCCTGTTCAAGCATTTTCGGCTTGCAGGCCTGCTTGGCTAATCTCGGCTGATTCCAATCTCGAAAATCAATAATCAAGTTCGCAAAGATTAGTGTGATAAAAGCTGTTACGGAAACCGGGTTTTTCAGTTTAACTATCCAGGTTCACGCTGCAACACCGTAGCCCGCATTCTGCCAGGCGGTAAGTCCCCCGGCCAGGCTGTGGACATGGCTGAATCCATCCTGCTTGAGCCTGCTGGCCACAATATTGGACCGGTAACCGGTGCCGCAGACAAGAATTACTTCCTCGTCTTTCGGAATATGGAGGCCGTTGGCCAGGATATCGCTCATCGGTACATGGATCGCGTCCTCAATATGGTACTGTGCCCTTTCCTCCGGGGTCCGCACATCCACAATATGGCTGAAATCCCGCCTTTCCAGCTGCTGCCTAAGGTCTTGGACGGAAATCGGCGATAAGCTGTCAATGGGCATTCCATGGGAAATCCAGGCCGACATGCCGCCGGAAAGGTAGCCGAAAATATTGTCATAACCGATTCGATGGAGTTCAGTGGTCATCTGGTCATATTTTTGCCGGTCGTCCACCACCAGCAGAAGGTTTTCCAAAGGGTCAACTACCATGCCGATCCAGTTGGCCATCTGCTTCTCAAACCCGATATTGATGGCGCCCGGGATATGGAATCCACCGAAGGCGCCTGTGTCCCGGGTGTCAATCACGGTTGCTCCCTCCCGGCGGATCCGGTCGAACTGATCAGGGTTCAGCGTCTGCTCCAGCGGACATCGTTCGAGGAGCGGCGCACCCTGAGCATTGGTATTGATAATATGGGTAAAACTTTTGGGTCGAACGGGAAACGCCCCGGCAATCTGATCGTGGAATTCATGAAAATCAGCAAGATTCAGAACCGCCTGGGTCTTACGTTCGTAGCCCAGCGTGCTGCTCAGTTTGGCGCTCAGTCCTTTGCCGCAAAGGGAGCCCTGGCCGTGGGCCGGGAAGACCTCCAGATAATCGGGCAGACGCTGCAATTTTCCATAAAGGGAATCGTAAAGATTTTTGATCTGTTCTTCCAGAATCTCCGCCCCGGCCAGATCCGGCCGGCCTATGGAGCCGACAAACAGGAGGTCGCCGGTAAGAATCATCCAGGGGAGATCTGCCCGGGCTTTATCCGTTACCAGAACTGATATGGAGTTGGGCGTGTGTCCGGGCGTATGGAGAATCTCGAGTTTAACCATGCCGAATTCAATCACATCGCCTTCTTTCAGCTTTTTGTAATTGAACGTCACAGGTGCATATTCACTGAAATAAATATCCGCGCCCGTCCGGGATTTTAATTCCAGATTTCCGCTGACATGATCGGCATGCACATGGGTTTCAATGATATGGGTGATCTTCATCCCTTCGTCCCGGGATATATCCATGTACTCCTGCACATCGCGTTTGGGGTCAACAACTACTGCCTGCCTTGCTCCAGGGCAGCCAATGACATAAGAATTGCAGCCAAGGCCGGGCACTGTGATTTGCTTAAAATACATCTATTGCCTCCTTAAATTATATTTCCCGCAAAGATATGTTAGGCATTCCGGTTCAGGAAATTGTGAAACCATATTTACCATATAAAACCTTTGGATACAAAGCAAAACAGGCCGTATTCTTGAAAGGAACTCTTCATTACAGTTTTTACTGATCACACCTTATCGGAGCGAATATGGAAAAATAGCGACCTAAGTCAACCATGGTTTTGATATCCTGATGGTCCATATTGGTCACATCAGGGCAGGCACAGGGGCCTGCCCCTACAATTAGATGTCGTGCAGTGCTTTGTAGGTCCGACAACAGCAGGTAATAAACAAAGGCGTTTTTGACATCAAGAAAAAAGTCGGGGAGATTGAAGGCCCCCACAGCCGGGAAAAAGATGGCCATAGGGTGTTGGTTTTTGACATGGGGATCGGAAAGGGGTAAGCTTTCCCAAATCCCGGCTTCCTCGGTAGGATGCACACAGGAGAATCCCATGAAACAATCTTTACCCATCCCCGTCCTTTTTTCAGCCCTTTATGTCGTCGTGATTTTGACATCTCTTTCCCCTGTTTTCGCGGCCGGTTTCGAAACGGAAATCGGAAAAATCGCAGACCGAATGCGAAAGGGTGAAACCGCGGCTGTTTGTCCCGTCCATGAAGAAAAATCGGGGGACATCACCGCCCTTGGCGACCGATTTCGCACCCGGGTGGAAGCCTGTCTTTCGGATCGGGGGGTGGTCGTCAAATCCCGGAAAGAGCTGGGGGTCATCCAGGATGAAATGGAGATGTTTGGGTCCGGCGGCCGGAACATCCTTGACCACGCCGGGGCCGACGTGGTGGTGACCGGAACATACGCCATTGAGTACGGGCCGACCCATTCCGGCGGAAAACCCGCTATCCGCCTGGTGATAAAGGCCCTGCGGATGAAGGATGGGACTGTGGTCAGGACGGTCATTTATCGGGAGGCGCTTTCTCCGGGATGGGAACAGCAGGCGTCTCTCAAAAGGGGAAATATCTATCATCGGGGTATCGAGGCCATCGCTCCGGATGCCCAATCCCTCAACCGACCGAAAATCAAGGCCTGGCTGGATCGACGGCCCGCATGTTATCCCCCCGGCGTTCCGGCGATTATTTCCGTCGAAACGGAACCGGGCGTCCATCTGTATATCCTGGGCGTGGCGGCCGATTACACCGTTTCCCTGTTTTACCCCAACGGCAGGATGGGCGACCAGCCCCTGCCGTCGGGAACCTTCCGGTTCCCGCCGCCCGCATTGGCAGGCGATGTGCAACTGGTGTTTTATCCCCTGAAAGAAGACGAATTGTGCCAGGAGTCCATCAAAGTGATTGTCAGCCGCAAACCCATCGATTTTTCCTTTCTTCCCATCCCGGAGGAACAGGTTTACGCCGGTGCAAGGGGTGGCGACATGAAAAAGGTTTTAGAGGCGCTCCATTCGGCAACGGACTGGAATGAGGTGGTGTTAAGCTATTGGGTGGGACCGGGATGCGATGGAAATGGGAGGAAATAATATGCCACATTCTTCATTGCCTTGCTGACAGGCTTTCAATGTTCAGATCATAAATCACTTTCAGATAATCCTGCATGGGAATCGGCGTTTTCTCTGCAAAAGACCAGTAATCCGTATCGGTGGTTTGATACTTTTCCATCTGGTTTTTTAATGTTTCGAAAAAAAGCGCGTCATCTTCCGTGTTCAGGACCAAGTGGTCCAGAAAATATTTTCCGATGCTCAGTGCCTCTTTGAAACGACGATGTTTTCTCTCCCCTCTGAAAATGAGGTAAAACGGATAAAACCGTTCTCTTCTCTCGTTCTCGAAGTGCCGGATGAGAAAAGTCAGCCTGTCCAGGTACGCCCGGCCCGGATTACTCGGATTTCTTTTTGCTTGCATAATTCTCCGAAAATAACTCCCAGTTCATTTCATATCTCCGTTCATCCCCAATCCAGTACCCAACAGCCTCAGCATATAATGTTTGAACACGATTTAAAAGATTAAATGATGGACAGGATTGCCATTGACCGCGATAAGGCCAACAAAAGGGTGTAGGGGTCTGAAGGAACTTGTTTGTCCTCCGTCTTCTAATCCTGTTCATCGTGTTAAATCCTGTGAATCGTGTTCAAAACGGGGAGGAGGCCGGCAATAACGGATACCTCTTTACCGGCCCCGGACCGTTGACATTCTCCTTGACTCCCTCTGGAATATTCACTTAAATGGTAATTTGATTAGGAACCTTTCAGGACGCTCCGCGTCCCTCAAGAACTTTTTTGGAAAAGAAGAGTATAAAATGACCAAACGATCAAAGATAAAAGCCCTTTTCAGTCTTGCCTGCATCCTGGGGTGCCTCTTCCTCCATACGCCCCACGGCCGGGCATGGTTTGTTGAAAAATTCGAGCCGGTGTGGGAGCAGAAGCTCCCTGAGCCGAAGCCTGCCCGTTTGTTTGTGAAGACCATGCCCGAGAATGCGCGGGTGCGGATTTTGAACATCGGGCCGGCCTTTTACCAGGGGATGGAACTGGAACCGGGGCGATACCATGTGGAGGTGTCTGCGGAAGGATATGAGACGGAAAAACGGTGGGTGACCCTTTCGGCGGAGCAGGACGAAAATGTCGATATCGGGCTTACGGCGGTGCGGGTGGCGCCGCCGGTGCGACCGGTCGTAGTGCAGCCCGTGGCCGCCGGGAAAGTGACCAACAGCCTGGGGATGGCATTTGTGTATATTCCGCCGGGGAGTTTCATGATGGGGAGCCCATCGGGAGAGTCGGGACGGGATAATGATGAGAAACAGCACCGGGTGACCCTGACCAAAGGGTATTACATGCAGACCACGGAGGTGACCCAGGGGCAGTGGGAGAAGGTGATGGGGAGCAGGCCATGGTCGGGCAAGGACTATGTACAGGAAAATGCGAACAACCCGGCTGTTTATGTGTCGTGGGAGGATTGCAAGGCGTTTATTCAGAGGTTGAATGGCAAAGAGGGGACCCACAAATATCGTTTGCCGACGGAAGCCGAATGGGAATACGCCTGCCGAGCCGGTTCAACCACGCAATTTTGTTTCGGGGATAGCGATGGACAGCTCGGAAGTTATGCCTGGTATGACAAAAATGCCTGGGATGTTGGCGATAAATATGCCCATGGTGTGGGAACGAAACAACCCAATAACTGGGGCTTGTATGACCTGCACGGCAATGTCTGGGAGTGGTGCGAGGACTGGTACGGCGATTATCCCTCCGGTTCAGTGACTGATCCTACAGGGCCTTCTTCGGGCTCGGACCGGGTGGACCGGGGCGGCGGCTGGGGCGACTTCGCCGGGCTCTGCCGGTCGGCCTATCGCGGCGGGGGCACGCCCGGCGACCGGAGCGGCGGCCTGGGGTTCCGGCTTGCCTTTTCATCAGGTCAGTGAGCGCGAGCCCCGGGGATTGGGCCGTTGGAATGCCCGTGCGAAGCCGGAAGCATTCCATCGGCACAATCTCGGGGGCTCGCGTGGGTGATTAAATGAGCTTGCACATGTTCCCGTCCGGGAACCATAAAGGGGTTTTCAATGACCATACAATATAAATTCTTCACCATCCCGCTTAAGACAACCCGGGAAGTGGAAATGGAACTCAATCACTTTTTACGCTCACAGCGCATCCTCACCGTACACCGGGAATTCGTGAGCCAGGGCGAAAACTCTTTCTGGACCATGGCCGTGGAATATATGTCCGACGGCGATACATCGCCAAAAGACGCGGGCAGAAAGCGGGTGGATTACCGGGAAATTCTTTCGCCCGCTGATTTTGCCCTTTTTGTAAAGCTCAGGGACTGGCGAAAGCAGGTTGCCGAGAAGGAGGCCGTGCCGGTCTACATTGTCTTTACCAACGGACAATTGGCGGAGATGGCGACGAAAAAGGTCGCATCGAAAATGGAACTGAAGGAAATTTCAGGCGTCGGGGAGGCTCGGGTGAAGAAATACGGAAATGCGGTTTTGGGGATCTTGGCCGGTGATCGGAATGCCCCGGAAGGCGTAAAGCAGACGGATGAAACGGACCGGCAACCTTTATCATAAAATTAGGGAACGGGTCCCGTGCATCACGCCATTATGAATGTTTGCGAAGAAACCCTTGACGCCTATGCTATTTTCGATTCCTACGCCTGCTGAAAAGGGAAGGGAGGACGCAAGGCCATTGAGCGGGCCCAGGGGTTTTCACGGTGCTTCGACTGGTATCTGAAGCTGGATATCGCCAAATATTTCAACTCAATCGACCATGAAATACTGTTGCGGTATCTGGGAAGGCGCTTCAAGGACAAAGAACTCCTTGATTTGTTTCGCCGCATACTGAATACTTATGAGACGCTGCCGGGAAAAATTCGCTTGGCAACTTCAAGCAAGAAAAGATTTGTTCGGAAGTTTCGTGACTACGGGTTTTCTCTGAAGGCTCGAACCGGGTGAACCGGGGCGGTGGCTGGAACAACAACGCCGGGAACTGCCGGTCGGCCAATCGCAACAGGAACACGCCCGGCAACCGGAACAACAACCTCGGGTTTCGGCTTGCCTTTTCTTCAGCTCACCGGGCCTTGGCGGATGCCGGCCCGCTGACCCTGAGAAAATCCCGTCCTCGCTGCGGCGGGGCAAAAAGTGATGTTCCGTGTCGGGGCCGCTAGCGGGGCTGGATGGCCTCGCGAAGGTCCCTGCGCGGCTTTTACCGCTTTGAGGGTGTGGGGAGTCGGGCTCTTCCGGGATAAGCTGATTTCGTTAGTCTGACCGAGGTTCCCGAGTGATTTTATATGCCCATATCAGCACGGCGACCGCCACGCCCAGTAGAATCAATGTTACTGTCATGCGATTATCCTTTTGTTAGAATGAGGCCGACAAGCAGGAAAATCAAAGCGATGACCAGTCCCAATAAAAACAGCACGGGTTTATCCGGAAGGCCCGTAAAAACATAAATGCCGGCTACGATTTTTGACAGGTCAAAGAAATATTTACCCAGATGCTCACGTTGGCTCTTTACGAGTTTCATGGGGGTCATGATACGCCGGCAAGGGTTTAAAGACAATAATAAAAACACTCTAATTCGGCATCTTTTATCTTTCGGTTTACACTGTGATAGATGCACGAGTGAAAAATTCACACCCATGGGACGCGGAGCATGCGAACAAGGATGGGGCTTCCGGAACCAACGGTTGTAAACAGGGAGGAAAGGATAAGATGGCGCTGAAAACATTTGTTTTGATAGGGGTCGGGCTTATGGTTCTGTTTGCCGGGACCGTTGAGGCGGCGGACACCTGCGGCGTTGCCCGGGATGTGGCGGAAAAGGCCGCCGAAGCCTATAAAAAGGACAAGAAAAGAGGGGTGGATCTCTTTTTGAAAGCCTACCGTCTCTGCCCGGAGGATGCATCGTTTGCTTACAATCTGGGGACAGCCTGGTACGGATATGGGGATATGGCGCGGGCTCAAAAATATCTGGAGATGGCTGTTAAAATGGACGGCAGTCAAGCCCTCCGGCACAACAACCTGGCATCGGTGATGATCAAGCGGGGCGACAATATAAAGGGCGCCCTTGCCCATGCCCAAAAGGCGGCGGACCTGGACCCCGGTTCCCCGGAGATACTTGAAACCCTGGCCAATGCCCATGCCGCCAACGGGGATTTTCCCAATGCCATCGAGGTGGCGCAAAAAGCGGCCAAACGATGGCCGGATGACGGGCGGGTGACGACCTGCTACAAGAGGCTCTTAAACGATTACCTGAAGGAAAATGAGGTCTCCGGGACTGTGGATGTGGATGTGGATACGGATATTCCCCGCGGCGCCATTAAAAGACCTTACGGGGTGGCCGTGGTCATCGGCAACCAGCGGTATGAAGCGGAAAAGAAAGGGCTTTCGGATGTGAAATATGCTGAGCGGGATGCTGTGGCGGTACGCCGATACCTGGTGCAGGTCATGGGGTATGATCCCGCAAACATTATCTATCGCACCGATGTTTCAAGCGGGGATATGCGCAACATCTTCGGCAGCAAGGAGAATCCCGAGGGGATACTGCATCGTTTTATTCGAAGCGGTCGATCCGAGGTTTTTATCTATTATGTGGGACATGGCGCCCCGGGACCCGGTGGGGGCGCCAACTACCTGGTGCCGGTGGATGCGGCGGTGGATTACATCATTAACAACGGCTACTCCCTGGCCCTGTTCTACGATATCCTTACCAAACTGCCCGCAAAAGAGGTGACCGTGGTGCTGGATGCTTGTTTTTCAGGGTATTCGGCTGCGGGGCCGCTGTTTAAAAAAATCAGTCCGGGCATGCTCAAAAGTAAACAGCCCGTACGGAAAATGGCCAACGGCGCGGTCTTTTGCGGAGCGGACAAGGATCAGGTCTGCGCCTGGTATCCGGCCAAGCGCCACAGCCTCTTTACCTACTTTTTTTTGAAAGGGTTGGGCGGCAAGGCCGACAAGAACGGGGATAAGAAGATCACAACGGGGGAGATGAAGGCCTACCTGCAGGACGAAGTGCCCTACTGGGCAGGCAGGGAAGTCAACCGAAAGCAGAACCCCCTGGTGACCGGCGATGGCGATGCGGTGCTGACCCATTTGGAATGAGGGTTCATGGATTCCGGTATTTGAAAAGATGAATCTCAAAGAGATCGCCCGGCAAAAACGCCATCACGGGCACGATCGATTTATAAATCCCTTTGCCGCTTCCGGGAAAAAAGGATTCTCTGATTTTCTGAGATGGAAACTCCTTTCGGAAAACCCTTTCAAGGAGCAGTACCATGAAGAATCCGTTACGCCTGTCAACATCGATTGGGCGCCCATTCTTGGTCATGAGGGGCTTTCCGTAACCTTTATCAACCATGCCTGCGTATTGATACGGGATCAGGGCGTCTCCTTAATTATTGATCCCGTCTTTTTCGGCCTCTTTCCAATCTTTCGGAATTTCACGCCCATCGGTTTTGATATCGACACCATGCCGAAACCGGACCATGTGTTGATCACCCATGGACATTATGACCATCTGGACAAGGACTCGATGGCTGTTTTCCATCCGAATACCCATGTGATTACCCCTCTGGGCTATGATGCGGTGTTTGCATCCATGGGGATGAAAAACCGCACCCAACTGGACTGGTTTGATGCCTTTGACGATGGAGAACGCCTGATCACCCTGCTGCCCTGCAACCACTGGACCATGCGCAATCCCGTCATCGGGCCCAACCGAAATCTTTGGGGAAGCTATCTCATTCGCACGGCGGCAGGTCCAACTATCTTCATCAGCGGGGATACCGCCTATTTTGAAGGGTTCAAGGAGATCGGCGAGGAATACGGAATCGACCTAACCATTTTAAGTCTGGGGGCCTATGAACCGCGCTGGTTCATGAAACAAAGCCATATGAACCCGGCTGAAGCGGTGCGGGCCATGAAAGATTTGCACGCGGAAAAGATATTTATCGTTCATTGGGGAACCTTCCGTTTGGGGGACGAACCGGTTCATGCGCCGCTCGGAGATCTGAAGCGTGAATTGAAAAAAGAAAGCATGGAAAACAGGCTGCTTGATATTGTCCACGGTGAGACGCTTTATTTTTAAATTCGGGAAATTCGTATGGCCCGGCGTCGTTCCAGGGGAAACCGCAAGATGAAGCTGGCCCCATGACCCTCTTCCGAACGGACTTTAACACTGCCTCCGTGACTTTCCATAATCCGTTTGACAATCGCAAGGTCTATTCCCGCGCCGTCTGCTTTGGTGCTGAAAAATGGGTTGAAAATAAAGGGAAGATCTTCGGCTGAGATGCCTCGACCGGTGTCTGAGAATTCAATTTCACAATGGTTGTTATTTGTTGCGCCATGAATGACAATATTGCCGTCATCAGGCAGCGCATCCAGAGCGTTATCCATGAAAATAGAGAGGACCCTGATGACGAGTTTCCCGTCCATTTTCAAAAGAGTCGGGTCCACGGGAGTCTTCAGATTAATTTTTCGCTTTTCAAGAATTGGAAGATACGGTTGAATGGCTTTTTGGATCAAGCTTTGCGTG
Source organism: Desulfatiglandales bacterium (assembly GCA_963662465.1). Lineage (GTDB taxonomy): Bacteria > Desulfobacterota > DSM-4660 > Desulfatiglandales > Desulfatiglandaceae > NaphS2. The sequence continues at coordinate 2,621,467 of OY759599.1, read as the reverse complement.
TTTTCCATTGTGAAAGAGGGCTTGGGCAATTTTGCCAGAAATTCAACTTTTCTGACGATGTTTTCAATTTTTTTAAGATTGGTGATGATATGATCATAATAGTCGCCGTGTTCATGGATGGCGTTGCATTTATTATACAGTCTGTTAACAAATCCGCCGATGGCCATCAGCGGATTCCTGAGTTCATGGGCTACCCCGTTGGCCACTTTTACCAGATCTTCGTGATTGGCTTCGGCGGAGGCTTTTTCAAGCTGTTTTTGAGCATCAATGTCCCTGATGCAAATAAAATTAAAGGATTTATTCAGGCTGTGGTCATTAAAAGATCGAAAAACGATGAAAGTGAAAAAACTGACCCCGTTTTTTTTCACCAGAAGGATTTCGCCCTGAAATGGTTGGTTTTTTCGACCCAGTTGCAGTAAATTGGGATACAAATAGGTCAGATCTTCAGGGGCAAAGATCAACGAAAGGTTTTTGTTGTTGAGTTCGTGGGGTGCATAGCCAAGGACTGATTCAACGGCTTCATTGGTCATAAGGATGTTTCCACCCGCATCCGTGACGAGGATGACTCCCTGAAAACAGCACATGAGATTTTGTAGAAAAAGTTGAGAATTATGGCAAGCGTTCAGTAGTTCCATAGGTTAAAACCTTTCTGTTGGTTCTCTTTTACGCCGATAGAAAACCTTATTGAACGACCAAGCGGTCTGTTCCGCCGGCGCCTGTGTCGCATTATAATGGCTTTCAGCTTCGATCCGCAATATTTTTTCTCAAGTTTGACAATGGCCCTTTGACATGTTACGAGTGCTTTTTCCATCAAGGAATATTTTTCATTCTGGAATCTTTAAGTAATATAAATTTTATGGAAAACTCCGAAAATAACGACTTGTCCGCATTTGATCGGGCGCATATCTGGCACCCCTACACCTCCATGAGGGACCCGCTTCCCGTGTATCCGGTTGCCGAAGCCCAAGGCGTGCATCTTGTTCTGGAAGACGGCAGGCGTCTCATTGACGGCATGAGTTCGTGGTGGGCCGCCATCCATGGGTATTGTCATCCGGCACTCAACGAGGCGGCGCGTGTTCAATTGGAAAAAATGGCCCATGTCATGTTTGGGGGGGTGACCCACGGGCCCGCCGTTGAGCTGGCCCGCCTCTTGGTGGACCTGACCCCTGAACCGCTTCAGCAGGTATTCTTCAGCGATTCCGGTTCCGTTTCCGTTGAAGTGGCGATCAAAATGGCGCTTCAATACTGGCAGGCCCGGGGTTGCCCCGAGAAAAACCGGCTTTTGACCGTGCGATCGGGATACCACGGCGATACCTTCGGCGCCATGGCCGTGTGCGATCCGGTGACCGGCATGCACGAAATTTTCAGCGGCATTCTCGTGAAACATTATTTTGCGGATGCACCCATGTGCGGGTATGACGACCCATGGGATGAAAGGGATATTATCAGCCTCAAAACCCTTCTTGAACGCCACCATGGCGAAATCGCGGCCATTATTATGGAGCCCGTCGTTCAAGGGGCCGGGGGCATGCGATTTTACTCCCCCCATTATCTGCGTCGGGTTTGGGCGCTTTCCCGTGAGTTTGACGTGCGCCTTATCCTGGATGAAATCGCAACCGGTTTCGGACGCACCGGTTCCATGTTTGCCTGTGAAAAAGCGGGTATTTCGCCGGATATCATGTGTGTGGGAAAAGCGCTGACCGGGGGATATATGACCTTGGCGGCCACTCTGACCACCCGGGATATCAGCGACGGCATCTCTTCAGGCGAGCCCGGCGTGTTCATGCATGGTCCCACCTTTATGGCCAATCCCCTTGCCTGCGCCGTGGCTGCGGCGAGCATTAAATTACTTCTGACCTTCCCCTGGAAAGAGCGGGTGAGTCGGATCGAGGCCCAGCTTAAAGCGGGTCTGATGCCCCTTAAAGCGTTGCCGTGGGTTGCCGATGTGCGTGTTTTGGGCGCCATCGGCGTGGTTGAATTGAATCATGTTGTGGATATGGCGGAAATTCAAAGTCGATTCGTCGAAAAAGGGGTCTGGATCAGGCCCTTTGGAAAACTGGTATATACCATGCCGCCCTATATCATTGATAAAAATCGGCTGGCACGGATTATCCGGGCCATGGTGGAAGTGATTCAATTGGAAGATCCGGAGTGAGTGTTCACATGACTAAATATCAATTCATAGAGGAGGAGCTGTACCGGCGCCAGCGGCAATCACACCTCAGGCAGTTGCAGTCCGTGATGCCCCTTGAGGGGGTGGATGTTCGCATCGAGGGTCGAAAGATTGTGAACTTCTGTTCCAATGATTACCTGGGTCTTTCAAAACATCCCCTGGTCATCAAAAGAGCCGTTGAATTTACAGAACGTTATGGGGCGGGCGCTACGGCATCGCGCTTGATTTGCGGCACCTATGACTGCTTTCAGGTGGTGGAGGAAAAACTGGCGGCCCTGAAAGGGACCGAAACCGCGTTGATTCTTAATTCGGGATTTCAGGCAAATGTGTCCATCCTGCCGGCTTTGGCGGATCGGCAGACTTTGATTTTTTCGGATGAATTGAATCACAGCAGCATTATTCAAGGAACATTGCTCTCCCGCTGCCATGTGCTTCGCTTCAGGCACAATGATCCGGCGCACCTGGAAGAACTCCTCAAGGAAAATATGGACAAGGGCCCCTGTTTTAATTCCACGAGGGCACGACGTCTGATTGTCACCGAGTCCGTCTTCAGCATGGATGGCGATCAGAGCGATATCGCGGCCCTGGTTGAACTTTCCCGCGCCTATGATGCGTTGCTGGTGGTGGATGAGGCCCATGCCACCGGCGTTCTGGGGCCACGGGGCATGGGGCTTTGCTGCGGCAAGGGCGTGGATTTAATCATTGGCACCTTCGGAAAGGCATGCGGTTCCTTTGGGGCCTATGCGGCATGTTCTCGGAAGCTTAGGGATTACCTGGTGAACTGCTGTGCGGGGTTTATCTACTCAACGGCCATGCCGCCGTCGGTGATCGGTTCCATCGATGCCGCCCTCGAGCTTATTCCCGGCATGGATGAAGAACGAAAAGAACTCCATGCGAAAGCGGATTTTTTGAGGTTGCAGCTGCAACATCTGGGATGGCGAACCGGGGCCTCCAATACGCAGATTATTCCGGTGATGGTGGGTGATGAGATGGCGGTTTTGGCCCTTTCAAGCCATCTGAAAAGCAAGGGGGTGTTGGCCACGGCAATTCGTCCGCCCACCGTGCCCGAAGGTCAGTCAAGAATTCGTCTGGCCCTTTCCGCCAATCATACGATGGCGCATCTGGAATATCTCACTCAACTGTTTAAAGAAGGGAACTCTTATGGGAACCCTTGATCTGCCTCCCCGGATATTTGTTGCCGGAACGGGCACCGGCGTGGGTAAAACCATGGTGAGCGCCATTCTGGCGGCGGGCCTTTCAGCCCGATACTGGAAGCCCGTTCAAAGCGGTCTTTTGGAGAAAACGGATACGGCATGGGTGCGGGAGATGACCGGCTTGCCGTCAACTCATTTTTTCCCTGAAACCTACCGATTTCGGTTTCCCCTGTCGCCCCATGTTGCGGCGGCAAAAGATGGGATTTGCATTGATCTCGAATCAATGGTCCTCCCCCAAATCCCCGGGGGGCATCTTATCGTGGAAGGGGCGGGGGGGATAATGGTTCCCCTGAACGAACATCACCTGATGCTGGATCTTATGAAAAAACTTCAGCTTCCGATTCTGCTGGTGGCAAAAAGTGGCCTCGGCACCATCAACCATACCCTGCTGTCATTGGCGATGCTGAAAAACCATGGTTTGCCGGTGTTGGGCGTGGTGATGAACGGTCCTCGGAATTCAGATAACCGAAAGGCCATTGAACATTACGGAAACACAGCGGTTTGCGCTGAAATTGAACCTTTGGAGCGCATCGACGGGGCAACGTTAAAGGATGCCTTTCGCCGATGTTTTGGGACATCATTATAATGGATAGAAAAAAAGAACTGAATATTTTAACTGAAAATATCCTGGCGGGGAAACCCCTCGGTATCGAAGCCTACAGGATTATCGTGGATACGCCGACCCAAGATGCGCCCATGCTCATGGCGGGAGCGGACCGGATTCGCAAGGCCCATTTCGGTTCCGAGATTCACTTATGCACCATCTGCAACGGCAAATCGGGAAAGTGCAGCGAGGATTGCGCTTTTTGTTCTCAGTCCGCATTTTCAAAAACAAAGGCGAGCGTTTATCCCCTTATGAACCGGGAAGAACTCATGGCGGGTGGTGAATATGCGTCGGAAACGCCCATTAACCGATATGCCGTCGTGACCAGCGGGAGAGGTTTGCCTGCCCATGAGGTGGCGGCTGTTGCAAAAGCCCTCGGTGCATTGGATCCTTCCAGGATCAAAACCTGCGTTTCCCTTGGCATTCTAGGTCCCGAGGATTTTCAAGTGTTAAGGAAAGCGGGAGTGAGTCGTTATCACCACAACCTGGAAACCGCCAAGAGCCATTTTACCAACATGTGTACCACCCACACCTATGAGGAACGGGTGAACTGTGTCCTGGACGCGAAAAGGGCGGGTCTTTCCGTATGTTCCGGCGGTATCTTCGGGATTGGGGAGACGGATGAGCAGGTCCTTGAACTGGCCTTGGCCCTGAAGGATTTGAATGTGGATGCCGTTCCCATTAATTTCCTGTCGCCCATCGAAGGAACGCCCATGGCGCATTATTCAAGGGTCTCTCCCATGCGGTGCCTCAAAATAATCTCGCTTTTCCGGTATGTTTTGCCGAATGCCGCCATTCTGGTTTGCGGTGGAAGAGAAGCCAGCCTGGGGGATCATCATTCCCGGATTTTCGAGGCGGGCGCCAATGGTATGATGACCGGCAATTACCTCACCACCGATGGGCGTACCCTTCAAAAGGATTTGGAAATGCTGAACGGGCTGGGCTTGAAGGTCAGCGAGAAGAACACGGAGAGCTGAAAGAAATGAATAACGAAGTGGATCTGGAAAAGGAGCTTGACGCTTTAGGACTGCTGGAGAAAGCGAGAGAGATTTACACCGAGTTGGGCGAAGACGCTGCCGTGTCCTATATCAGATCCGGCTATCGCCTTTTGAACAAGGTTTACCATCCGGATTTGAATCCACAAAACCCTGAAAAAGCAAAGGCGCTTCAGCAAAGACTCAATCAGGTGCAAGGATTGCTGAATAGGGCAAAGGATAAAACGCTTGTGGGGATTTTTCAAAAGGAGGGAGAGCGAAAAACTTCAAAAAAGAAAAAGATCCTGGTTGTGGAGGATGAATTTGGTTTGCAGGCGACGCTGAAAGAGGTCTTTCAATTGGAAGGCTACGATGTCAGGGTCGCCGTGGATGGAGATGTGGGGTATGAGATTTATCGTAAATTTAAACCGGACCTGGTCTTTACCGATATTGTTATGCCTCGGATGAACGGACTTGAGCTTGTGAGGAAAATCAGAAAAGCGGATCGTGGCATAAAAGTAATTTATATCAGCGGTTTTTTCGGCGTAAGGTCCTTGAAGAAGGAATTGGATAAGGAGGTTTCTAAATACGGTTATCCGGTTCTTCCGAAACCGACCAAGATAAGTGTGATGTTGGCTCTCGTAAAGGAGTATTTGGGCGCCTGATCCGTTGTTGGATCCAGCTGGAAGTTGATAAAAGTATGGATGAAATTCAGGTTTTTGATATAAAAGGCAATGTTGTCGAGGCCGTGACGGGGTTTTTTGAAACAATGCTCTCCCTGGAGGCGTCGTTAATCGACGAAAATCCGTCGCCGGACGATCAGGGAACCAAAATTTCCGGATCCATCAGTTTCGCGGGTGATGTGGTTGGAACGTACCGAATAGAGGTGAGCGATGCTTTTGCCCGCATCATGACCACGGAAATGCTCGGTATGGATTTGGAGGACCTGGAAGGTGAGGACGAAGTCAAGGATGTCATCCTGGAAACATGCAATATCCTGGCGGGAAACTTGAAATCCGCGCTGAATGACCACGGACTCCCCTGCGTTATTTCCACGCCTGCCATTACAATGGGCAGCGATTTTGATATCGTAACCCTCAATATGGCGAGATACGAACGCTTCATCTTCCATTGCAGCGCAATGGGTGAACACCACATATTGGTTGAAGTGTGTGTAAAATTAGGAGAAGACGCGTTCCCCGAGGCCATAAAGAAACTCACGAACATCGATGTCACGAAATTCAAACGGCTGGATATTATTTCCACTGCCGGGGATACATTGATCGAGATGTTTGAATTGATGCTCTCCATGAAGCTTGAAGCCTGTGATGCCGCCAATGATTTGATGTCTCAGGGGGATCGGTTTGTTGCTTCCGTTAATTTTGCGGGCGATGTGATGGGGGTTGTCAGCATTATCGTGGGTAGACCTTTTGCCCGCATCATAACGGGGAAAATGATTGATCGGCCGCTGGAAGAGGTCCAGGATGATGAGGAGATCAAAGACGTTGTTGGGGAGATGTGCAATATTGTTGGGGGTAATCTGAAGGGTGGTTTTTCTGATTCCGGGCTTTTGTGCGAGATTTCCCACCCTTCCATTACCACCGGAAATGATTTCAAGATCGAAGTCCTCAATATGGCGAGATACGAGCGTTTTTCCTTTCGATTTTACGATCATGATATTTTTGTGGAAGTTTGCGTCAAAATTGATGAAAATGTTGTTATTCCCGACGCTGTGGAAGATGAAACCGGAAATGAGGAATCACTGGTTGCGTTGAATCCTGTTATTGAACCATCGCCTGAAGCGGATGCTCTATTCGGCGATGGGACCGGCGGGGCGGATTGGGGTATCCCTGAAGAAACGGTGGAAACGGATGCCGTAGAGCTTTCCAGAAATATCGATTTCATCCTTGATATTCCCATCGAAGTCACCGTTGAATTGGGCCGCACCAGGATGAAGATCCATGAATTGCGTGAACTGCGCCCCGGGTCCTCGGTGGTATTTGACAATATCGAAGATGAAAAGCTGGATATCTTTGCCAATAACCAGTTGATTGCCAGGGGGGAGGTTGTTGTAGAGAAGGGTAAATACGGGATACGCGTCACTGAAGTGATTAGCCGTATGGAACGGATCAGGAGCTTCAAATAATGGGATTGATGTCGGATGGATTTTGAAGCATCTGCTGATGATCGGGAGAGCGCCGGAAAAACTCTTGAGAGGGCTGAAATACTCTTCGTTGATGATGAGTCGGAAATTCGTTTTACGGTGGAAGAGTATCTTTCCCGGAAAGGATACGACATAACGGTTGTTGATAGCGGCCTAAAGGCGCTTGAGCTGGTAAAAACAAGGGATTTTGATATTGTTTTTACCGATCTGAAGATGCCGAAGTTCAGCGGTCTTGAACTTTTGAAAGCCATAAAGGAATACCGACCCGAAATCGAAGTGATTATTCTTACGGGTTACGGGACTGTAACATCCGCTGTGGAAGCGCTGAAACTGGGAGGATACGACTATCTTCAAAAACCGATCAAGCTGGATCGCGTCAAGCATCTTATCGATCGGATTTGCGAAAAGAGGAATCTACAGAAGGAAAATATTCTTCTTAAAGGCAGATTGCAGGAAAGATACCGATATGATGAACTGATTGGCGCAAGTCCCAAGATGCAGCAGATCTATGAGATTATTGCCAGGATCAGCCAAAAGGGTCCCACTGTTTTGATCCAGGGGGAGAGTGGCACGGGGAAAGAGGTGGTTGCCAAGGTGATTCAGAAAAGCAGCGACCGTCGGGACAAACCGTTTGTTTCGTTGAATTGCAGCGCCATCGTTGAGGGGATACTGGAAAGTGAGCTTTTCGGACATGTGAAAGGAGCGTTTACGGGGGCCATAAGGGACAGGGTCGGTCTTTTTGAGGCCGCCGAAGGGGGGACGATTTTTCTGGACGAGATTTCCGAGATGCCTCAACAATTGCAGGTCAAGCTCCTCAGGGCAATTCAAGAAAAAAAAATCAGACCCGTAGGCGCTTCAAGCGAATTAAAGGTGGATGTGAGGATTATTGCCGCTACGAACAGGCACGCACGGGAGCTTCTGACCGCCGGGCGCTTGCGAAAGGATCTTTTCTACCGGCTTAACGTCATTTCCATCAAGATGCCGCCTTTGAGGGAACGGAACGAAGACATCCCGTTGCTGACGAACTATTTTATCAACAAATTCGGGCGAACCGGAAATAAGAGGGATGTGAAACGAATTTCCCCGGAAGCCATGTATACTTTGCTGGACTATGATTGGCCCGGCAATGTCAGGGAATTGGAAAATGTCGTCGAAAGGGCTTTTGCATTGGGGCAGGGCGAATCAATTGAATTGATCGATCTTCCCGCTGAGATCCGTGATGCGCCGGGAGTGCGCTGTGAAAAGGACATTCCCACATTTTCGCTGCGTGAAAATGAAAGGACACTTATCAGGAAGGCACTCCTTAAAACCGACGGAAAAAAAGTTCAGGCGGCAAAACTCTTGGAAATTGATGCGAGTACCCTCTACCGAAAGATTGCGAAATACAAAATCCGTGAATAAATTTTGCAATATGCAAAAACAACATTGCATTTTGCATATTTCGCTTGATTACTCTGAATTCCGTACTGAAATTTAACCATGCCGGGGAGCGTTGACGTTCTAATCGGTCACGGTTTTTGCATTTTGCAATGAATTGTGCGGGATGGGATTTGATAATGGATCTGCGGTTTGTATTGTTTTTTTCTGTTAAACCATTAATATCATTGTATAAAATATTATTGAGAGGGTTTGCGGGGAGATTGTGGCATAAGCCTTGCTGTTAGTTAAGGTTGCAATTCCCTGACAGGACTTATTGTTTTTGGGGATAGTATTGATTGAGAATGTGGCTTCAGCCATTTAGAACCTGGCTTTTGTGGTGTTTTGCGGGGCAAGAAGAGTCGAGGAGGAGAGAAAGTGTTGAAGGTAGCCACCAGGGAAGTCGTTTCTGAAAGCAACGGTCTGAAATTGACGGACGGTTTGTCCGGTCGAGAAAGATTGGCATTGGATTTTGAGAGATCCGATGGCATTATTGGGCAAAGCGCCGGAATGCGGGAAATCTTCAAGCTGGTCGGAAGGGTGGCTCGAAGCGACAGCACGGTTATTATCAATGGGGAAAGCGGTTCCGGTAAAGGCTTGATCGCCCGTGCGATTCATGGAAATTCGAAACGAAAAGATAAGCCCTTTATCACCATAAACTGCGGTGCTATTCCCGAAAACCTTTTGGAAAGTGAGCTATTCGGGCATGTAAGGGGCGCTTTTACGGGCGCTACGGCCTCAAAGGCGGGGAAATTTGAATTGGCCAAAGGGGGGACCATTTTTCTGGATGAAATCGGCGACATGTCGCCCAGTCTCCAAGTCAAAATCCTGAGGGTATTGGAAGAGAAGGAATTCGAACAGGTTGGCGGCGTCAAAACCATGATTGCGGAAGTCAGAATACTTGCGGCAACCCACCGTGATCTGGAGGCTTTGGTGCGGGAGAAAACCTTTCGAGAAGATCTCTACTACCGACTCAATGTGATTCCGGTTAAGGTGCCTCCCCTCAGAGAGCGGAAATCAGATATCTCCCTGCTCGTGTCACACTTCTTGATGGAATTCAATCGGAAAAATGACGCTGATGTTCAAGAACTGTCAAAGGATGCCATGGGGTTGCTTACTCAGCACCCTTGGCCGGGGAATGTGAGAGAGTTGAAGAACATGGTTGAAAGGTTTGTGGTTTTGAAGGGAGAAGGAATCATCGAGCCCGAAGACTTACCCGAAAACATAAAGCGAGCCGGCGGCAATATCAAATCGCCATCCGTAGAAATTTCAGAGGACGGCATCAACCTGAATACCGCCGTGACGGAGTTCGAAAAGACTTTGATTCTTGAATCTTTGCAAAGGACCAACTGGATAAAAAACAAGGCTGCCAAACTCCTTCATCTCAACAGAACAACCCTCGTGGAAAAGATTAAAAGGCACAAGTTACAACAAGTTCCCGCCTAAGAACCTGTTTAGGAATTAATCCATTCTGTAGAACAATTTATCATTCCAAAATGAGAATTGCCGTCCACCACGTCAAAAAAGTGACGCATGTGAAGGTGTTTTATCGCGGCGTCTTTTCGATTTTACCAACATGTTGACGTCAATCCCATAATTTCAATGGCTTTTCCCTCTGTCGGTCCTTAGTAAAATTTACGGCATATTTTTTGCTTATCATAAAAACGCAGCTGTTAGCGATTAGCTGTTAGCCGTTAGCTTAAAAGCGGTAGATGTCATTTTTATGTTTGGGGGTGAATGCCCGTGTGATTCATGAGCGTTTATCAATATGACATCATTCAAAAGCGTTAGTCGGGTGTGGTTTGTAAATATGTGGATTCTAAGAAACTTTTAAGGCAATGAAAACCTGGGACAGAGAACGACCTGATGACGGGACAATCCATATTGGTTATTGATGATCAACCGGAGATGAGGAAAGAACTCTCTCATCTCTTGAGCCTCGGAGGGCATACGGTTGCCACGGCTTCCAGCGGACCAGAGGGGTTGAACAAATTCAGGGAAAATGACTTCGGACTGGTTATTTCCGAAGTCAACTTGCTTGAAATGGCCGGCATTGAGGTTTTGGTGCAATTGAGAAGCATTTCTCCCCGGATTCCGGTTATCATGACCGAAGCAAACGGCACCATTGACAATGCCGTTAAAACCATGCAATGCGGCGCTTCGGATTATATTCTCAAACCATTTTCCTTTGAAGCGCTGGAATTGGCGGTTAAAAGGGCTGTCGGAAATTCAAAGGGTCAAGCGCAAGGTAGAACCCATGATGTGAGGAACGCTTCAAAAACCAGGGAAATGATTACCCGGAGTTCCAAAATGCATCATGTCCTGGGAATCGCCAAGAAGGTAGCGCCCAGCAATGCCACCGTTCTCATTCAGGGCGAAAGCGGTACGGGAAAGGAAGTCCTGGCATCTTATATTCATCAACACAGCCTTTTGAATCACAAGCCTTACGTTGCGGTAAACTGTGCTTCCCTGCCCGAAGCCCTGGCTGAAAGTGAACTTTTTGGACATGAAAAAGGCGCTTTTACCGGTGCTGCCAACCGAAAACTGGGTAAGTTTGAGCTGGCCAATCATGGCACGATTGTCCTGGATGAAATCAGCGAGATGCCCCTGCAGACACAGGCAAAGCTTCTGAGAATCATTCAGGAAAGGGTTCTCGACCGTGTTGGCGGCTGCAAACCGGTCCCGATCCATGTGAGAATCATCGCCATCACTAATGCGGACCTGAAAAAGGCGGTCAGTGAGGGAAAATTCAGGGAAGACCTTTTTTTCAGGATTAATGTTATTCCCATTAAGATTCCGCCTTTGCGGGAAAGAAGAGAGGATATTGCCGTGTTGGCGAATCATTTTTTGAAGAAATATGGTTCAGAGAACGGCAAACGGGGGATGACGATATCCGACAAGGCGATTTCCATCCTGATGGGCCTTGACTGGAAGGGGAACGTCAGAGAACTGGAAAACACCATTCATCGGACCGTCCTGCTGTCGGAGGGAAATGTGATCTCGCCGGAGCATCTTGTTCTGGGAGAAAATGAAGAGGTGAAATCCGGCGGCATACCCATGGGCGTCGGTCTATCCATGAGGGAGATGGAGCGAAAACTTATTTTTGCAACATTGGATCAAATGAACGACAACCGTACCCATGCAGCGGAAATGTTAGGCATCAGCATCAGAACTTTGCGAAACAAACTCAGAGAATACAAAGAAGAGCAGACGGGGTGAAAGAAAATGGAATCGCAGGGATTATTCAAGGGATCCTTTCAACTCCTTGAAAGGGCCATGGATCTCAGAAGTACGAAGCACACCGTGGTGATGTCGAATATCGCCAATATGGATACCCCGAACTACAAGGCCTTTGATGTCATGGTGGAAGAAGAACTTGAAAAGGCAAAGGGATCCGGGCATACGGCTGAGATTAAAAGGACCCACCACCGGCATCTTTCCGGTAAACACGCCATCGAAGGCGATGTGAGGCCGATCTTGGATAAGACGTCGCAGGTATTATTGAGAAGGGATGGCAACACCGTTGACATGGACAGAGAGATGGCGAAATTGTCGGAAAACAACCTCATGTACAATGCCATGGCCCAAATTATTTCAAAGAAATTTCAGGGATTGAAAGATGCCATCAAAGGAGGTCAGTAAAAATGAATTTTCTTGACGCGCTCCGCATCGGTTCTTCAGGACTTTCCGCCCAAAGGCTCAGGATGAATGTGACCAGCAGCAATCTGGCCAACATCAATACCACGAGGACGCCCGGTGGCGGCCCTTATCGCAGAAAGGATGTGATCTTCGCCGGGAAACCGATGAATCCCGCCTTTCAAAACCTTCTGAAATCCCATATGGCCGGCCCCATATCGGAAGTTCGGGTTGATGAGATTATCGAAGATCCCAGAGAGCCGCACTTAAAATACAATCCCCAACACCCGGATGCGGATAAAGATGGATACATCAAGACGCCCAACATCAACTTGATGGAGGAGATGGCCAATATGATATCCGCCTCCAGGAGTTATGAGGCAAATGTAACGGCCATCAAGGCCACCAAGGATATGGCCTTAAAAGCATTGGAAATCGGGAGGTAGCGCCAATGGAAAAGATTACCATCAACAACCATTTGGAAATGCCCGGTCTGTCATCTCCCAAAGGTAATCCGGTCCGGGAAAATGGCGGGGGGTCTTTTGCGCAAGCGCTCTCAGGGGCCATGGACAACGTGAACCGATTGAAAAACGAGGCGGATGATGCCATTCAGGGATTGGCCGGAGGGAAGAAAGCGGATATTCACCAGACCATGATTGCTATGGAGAAGGCAAGCGTCTCCTTCCAGTTATTGATGCAAATGCGCAACAAGGTCATCGATGCTTACAAGGAAATGATGCGGATGGCGGTTTAGCGGAGAACACTTATGGCAATAAGCGATTTTTCTTCCCAACTAAAGGCATTGTTCAAAAGTCTTTCTCCAGCCAAACGATTTACGCTCATCGGGTTTGCGACGGCGACCCTCGCGGGGTTTATCTTCCTGGCGTTGTGGACGGGGAGCCCTGATTATCAGGTACTCTATTCGAATTTGTCCCCTGAAGATGCGGGGACTATTGTCAATTCTCTGAAAGAAAAAAAAATACCCTGCAAAACATCCTCAAATGGTAATTCCATACTGATTCCGAAGGAGATGATCCCTGAGGCCAGATTGGATCTGGCATCCCGAGGACTGCCTCGTGGAAGCGGCGTCGGGTTTGAAATTTTTGATAATACGAAACTCGGCATGACCGAATTCGTACAAAATGTAAATTACCAGAGGGCTTTGCAGGGGGAGTTGAGCCGAACCATCAACGGTTTCGATGAGGTGGAAAGTTCAAGGGTACACATTGTAATGCCTTCCAATTCCTTGTTCCTTGAGGATGAGACCCCGGCGACGACCTCCATCATCCTCAAGCTTCGTCCCGGACGGCGGCTGCGGGAAGCCCAGGTTCAGGCCGTGGTTCATCTGGTTTCATCCAGTGTGTCGGGACTTAATCCTGAAAACGTTACCATTGTGGATAATTATGGAAAAATGCTGGCCGGCAACAAAACCGATTCCGAAAGCGGGACGGCCAACACGGATCAACTGGCGTTGCAGGGAAAAATAGAAAAGGGTCTGGAAACCCGGATCCAATCCATGCTGGAAAAGCCCCTGGGGCCGGGCAAGGCGATTGTGAGAGTGTCGTGCGAGTTGGATTTCAAACGGCAGGAACGAACCGAGGAGAAATTTTTCCCCGACAAGAATGCCATTCGAAGCGAACAGCTTTTCAACGAATCTTCCAAAGGGTTGGGGTCGGGTCCTTCGGGCGTGCCGGGCATCCTTTCCAATACCTCGGCGGCTGATATGACGGGGGATGAGAATGCCCGGAAAAAAAACGGGCAATCGGGCGTTGCGGAAAGCTTCCAGAAACAAGAGCGCACTGTGAATTATGAGATCAGCAAGGTGACGAGCCACACCATAGAACCGTTTGCAGCCATCAAGAGGTTATCCGTGGCTGTCATGATTGATGGGGTTCGGAAACGGGTTGGCAAAGGGGAAGAGAAGGAACAATGGGTATATGTTCCCAGGACCGAAGAGGAGATGGGGAAACTTGAAAGAATCGTGAAGCGTGCGGCTAATTTCGATTCCGCAAGGGGGGACGAAGTGGAAGTCGTGAACATCCCCTTTGAACCTTCCGAAACCATCGGGTCTGAAGAAGATCAGGATAAGAAGGGCTGGATGGCCACCGTGGAAAAGTATGCGCCATCCACGAAACCTGTATTCCTGGGGCTTTTTTTCATTTTGACCTTCCTCTTTGTGGTGCGGCCGCTGGTCAGATGGCTCACTGCCGGCCCGGCCAAAAATACGCAAATGCTCAACCAATTGCCCAAAACTCTTGAAGAGATAGAGAGTGAGTCTGGGAAAAGTTTGCCCTACAGGGATAAGGCATTGGCGTTAATAGATCAGAACCAGGAACAGAACCTGGCGTTGTTAAGAGGCTGGCTGAATGAGAAAGAGGCTTAGATAGCAAAAATATGGATCCTAAACGGTTACCCGGTTCCTTGAAGGCGGCGATCCTGGTATATGCGGGTGGAAAAAGGATTGAGCAGAAAATCTTTCCCTTGCTGGAAGAAGACGAAAGAAGACGGCTCCAGGAACTCCTATCCCAGATGGAAGAAGTATCCCCGGAGTTGCTTGAAAATGTGGCCAAGGAGTTTGTTGAGTTGTGCGAAGGAGGGGGCGGTCCCTTGCAGATCGAAAACCCGACCTTGCCCCAAGACGATATGCCGCTGCCCCCTCCCAAGAAAAAACGGCTTCCTAAAAAACCGGCTGATTTATCCGCCCTGAGGGCTTTGGCGCCGGATCGTCTTTATGAGCTGATCAGGGATGAACATCCCCAGACCATTGCCATGATTCTGGTTCATGTGACTCCAGAAGTTGCCAGTGAAATTTTGGCTGAGCTTTCTGATGAGATCCGGGGCGAGGTTGGATTCAGGATCGCCACATTGGATAAGATCGGATCATCCATGGTCGATGAAGTGGCAAAAATTTTTGACGAAGCCATCCAGGAAAGCGATGAATCCGTGAATGTCGTTAAGGGCGGTGTTGATTTGATGGCCAGCATCCTGAACGAATTGGACGGTTTTTCAGGGGAGGTTATTCTGGAAAAGATAGACGATAGCAATCCGGAACTGGCGGCGGCTATTAAACAGAAGATGTTTACTTTCGATGATATCGTTTTTGTTGATAATAAGGGGCTGCAGAAGGTATTGCGAAGGGTTGAGTCTCAGGAACTGGCCAAGGCCTTGAAGGCCGCCTCCAGCGACGTCAAGGCGAAGGTGTTTTCCAATATGTCTGAAAGGGCCGGGGAGATGTTGAGGGAAGAAATTGAAGTTCTGGGGGCTGTCAGAATGAAAGATGTGGAAGACGCGCAAAATATCATCACCAGGGCCATCCAGGAAATGGAAGAGCAGGGCGAACTCGTCATTGCCGGTCGTCGAGGGGAAGAACTGATTGTCTAAAATTATCAAGCGTCATAAATTCGGTAATGAAGGGACATGCAAGCCTCACATGTTCCCGGATCTGGGCGGCGATGGATCGGCGGACGGTCTGTCGGCGGCTGACGGAAAGGCTGTTTTTGAACCCATTTGCAATTCCGCCCATCAGGGTTTAGTCGAGGGCGGGTTTGAAGCCCTTTTCCAGGAGAAAGAACCACCGCCGGCGCCACCGGCATGCCACGATATTGAAGCGGAATTGGCGGAAAAGCATGCCGCTGAACTTGAAGCGGCCTATTCCAGGGGATTCGTTGACGGTGAAAAGGAGGGAATCCTTTCGGAGCGGAAAAAAATCGAACCGGTTTTTGAAGCGTTTCGGGGGGCGATTCTGGAGTTGGGGAGATGTCGGGAGGCGCTTGTTTCCGATTTTGAAAAGGCATCCGTGGAACTGGCATTGGCCATTGCCGGGAAAATTGTATGTCATGAGGTTTCCATGAACAAGGGGACCGTTGTGGATGTTTTGAAGGGGACGATGAGGGAAACAGGCGGCAGTGAAATTATAAAAATAAGAATCAACCCTTCGGATTTTCAGACGGTTAAGGATGCCGGCCTTTCCTTCCCTGAACTGATGGTTGACAATATGGGGGACGGCGTATTGGAAAGCGACGGCCATGTTTCCAGTGGCGGTTGTGTTATTGAAACGGATTTTGGTTGTGTGGACGCAAGAATTGAGCATCAGCTTGAGGCTGTAGCGGAAGCGCTCAGGGAAAACCGCTGATGGATTTGAACCGATATCATACCACGCTGGCGGGTATAACCCCCATTACCAGAATGGGACGGGTGACAAAGGTCCTGGGGTTTATCGTTGAGGCGGATGGGCCCGCATCCAGGCTGGGGAGTGTTTGCAGTATCTATCCGAAAGGCGGCCTCCCAAGGGTAAAAGCCGAAGTATTCGGCTTCAGGGACAATCGGATGCTGCTGGTTCCCCTGGGTGAGATTCGCGGTATTTCTCCGGGGAACCGGGTTGTGGCCAAGGAACGGAATGCCCTGGCCCCCGTTGGTGAAGACCTGCTGGGACGGGTGGTTGATGGGCTTGGAAATCCCATCGATGGGAAAGGCCCCATCTCATTTGAAAGCACCTACCCCATTTATGCTGATCCCATTAATCCGCTGTTGAGAAAAAGAATCGATCAACCTCTCGATTTGGGCATCAGGGCCATCAACGGGGTCCTGACCGTGGGTTGTGGCCAGCGAATGGGCATCTTTGCGGGGTCGGGTGTGGGCAAGAGCGTGCTGTTGGGGATGATCGCACAAAAAACCAGCGCGGACGTCAATGTCATTGCACTCATTGGAGAGAGAGGCCGGGAACTGAACGATTTCATTCAGCGGGATCTCGGACAGGAGGGCCTCAAACGGTCCGTTGTGGTGGTGGCCACATCCGATCATCTCCCTTTGATTCGGATGAGGGGCGCTTTTGTCGCCACGGCCATTGCCGAATACTTTCGGGACCGGGGAAAGCATGTGATGCTCATGATGGATTCCCTGACAAGATTTGCCATGGCCCAAAGGGAGGTTGGACTTGCCGCGGGTGAGCCGCCCACCACCAAGGGGTATACGCCATCGGTCTTTACGCTGTTGCCGAAACTGCTGGAAAGAGCCGGCGCCTCTTCAGGGAGCGGCACGATTACCGGTCTGTATACCGTTCTGGTTGAGGGGGATGATATGAACGAGCCCATTGCCGATGCGGTCAGATCGATTTTGGACGGCCATATCGTCCTTTCCAGGGATTTGGCAACGCAGAATCACTATCCGGCCATTGATATCCTGGAGAGCATCAGCCGGGTGATGATTGATATTACGGCCCCGAAGCATAAGGATTGCGCCAATCGCCTCAAAGAGATTCTGGCCACCTATCGAAAAGCCGAGGATTTGATCAACATCGGCGCCTATGTGGCGGGGAGCAACCCGAAAATCGATTATGCCGTCAAAATGATCGAAAAAGTGAATGGGTATCTGAAGCAGGGGATTGAAGAAAAAGAAGACCTTAAAAACTGTATCAAGTCGCTTAAGGGGATGTTCAATGTTCGTTAGACATGGTTCAGTGAAAAATCTGTAACCCGACAATGGTGATTCAATATGTATCATTTCAGCCTGGAACCGGTTTTGAAGCATCGAAAGCTCATTGAGGAGGAGCTACAAAAGGAAATGGCAGCCTTGAAACGATTGCTGCTGGCTGAAAAAGAAAAACTGAAGAAGCTTGAAGATACCAAAAACACATGTCTCCGTGAGTTACAGGAAAGACAGATGAAGGGCATCAGGGCTGTGGATATATCGCTTTACAGCGATTTTATCGGGCGGGTCTCCACACAGATAAAGGTGCAGCATAAGACGATTGTACGGCTTGAAAACAATATCCAAAAGAAGCGCAATAAGCTGATCGAAGCCGTTAAGAAGCGCAAGACCGTTGATCAATTGAAGCAGAACCGATTGAAGGCCCACAAACTGGAACTGCAACGAAAAGAACAAAAAGAGATGGACGAAATCGCCATCAATGGATTTAAGAACCTTAAGAGTCCGACATGAAGATAATGCCTCATTTCAGGATTTAAGCAAGCAATTTTTTTCACCCCCATCCAACTTTCCACACCAATATCCATTATTTTAACCCTACCAATTTTTTGCCCCACAAACGCACGTAGGGGCGGGTCTTGTGCCCACCTTTTTGTTTGGGGTCGATTTCTAAAAAACGAGTTCCTTCGTCATCTCGCTAGGAAGAAACAGGCGATGAGGGGAAAAAGTTGCCCATGTTTTACGAGTGATTTTCCCCTTATGAGGTGGATTCAACCTGCGGAATGGTCGCTTGTTGGGTTGTGGCTTCATTGCGGTGTTGGATAATAGGTATAATGATACTGGTATGTTATGTCAGAATGTCTTTGTGTGGCAATGATCATTCGAGCATCTGGATCATTTTGACGCCCTATTTTCGGCATATCTGTTGCATTAAGTCTTCCGTGAAAATGAAATGTTTCTCTTAAGACTATCCGGAAACAAGAATATGCTGAACAACATCCTCATAATGCCACATCAAGATGCGGTTTTTTCAAGAACTCCCAAAGGGGTTTGTGAATCGGAGCAGAGTGGGAATGGTTTTCTTTCCACCTTTGCGGCCGTGGCTGATGAGCATAAGGCCGGTTTTTCCTCTCATGGTGTTTCGGGCTGGAAAAAGGGTGAGAACGCCAAGGATGAAAAAGGTTCGGTTGTTTCAGGGAAAGCCGTGAGCGGCGCCAATCCTCGGCATCGGTTCGAATCCAAATCCGTAAAAGCCGAATCCGGCAAATTGGATGAGGAAACCCGGGAGTTTGATGGAGAATCCAAAGATTTGACGGTGAATCCGATGGCAGAAGAGTCGGAACAGGCGATTTTGCCGGGATTGATGACGCCGCTTTTGAGTGGACAACATGCAGATGAACCTATTTCAGTTTCAGCAGGATCGGAAACGGAAATCAACGTTCTGAATACCCCCAAAAAATCGATCGAAACCGGCCGCATAACCCTGACCATGAAAGGGCAGGGCGGCAGGCCTATTACGATGCCTTTGAACGTTGAAAAGAGTCCCAGTTCGGAATTGCCCATAAAAGAGAAGTTTAAATCCACTGGGGAATCGATAGTGGGCGTTGAAGTTGATAAACCGGGTGTTGGAAAGAATGATGTACAGGCGTTTCAGGGTTCTGAGTTGAAAGAGATTGGGGTTTCCGAGGATGGAGCAAATCTTTCGGAGAAGGCCCAGGCATTATCCCCCCGGCTGTCGGTTGAAAAAAAGACAACCTCGTCAAACCCCGAGCCATTGAGTGAAGTGAAAACCCCTGTGAAAGCCGGCGTCAATGCCCCTGTTGATCAGGTTGTCAGGAAAGAAATGGGGAAAGTGTTTGTTGGGAAGACTAAGAGCGGATCGTTTAAAGTTCCAGGTTTGAAAGAATCTGGGGTTTCTGGGCGAGGAGCAAATCTTTCGGAGAAGGCAGAGGCATCATCTTCCCGGCAGGCGGTTGAAAAAAAGACAACATCGTCAAACTCCGAGCCGATGCCTGAAGCGAAAACCTCTGTGAAAGCCGGCGTAAAGGCCCCTGTTGATGAGGTTGACAGGAAAGAAATGGGGAAAGTGTTTGTTGGGAAGACTGAGAGCGGATCGTTTCAAGGTTCAGGTTTGAAAGAATCTGGGGTTTCTGAGCGAGGAGCAAATCTTTCGGATAAGGCCCAGGCATCATCCCCCCGACCGGCGGTTGATAAAAAGTCAACATCATCAAACCCCGAGCCGATGCTTGAAGCGAAAACCTCTGTGAAAGCTGGCGTAAAGGCCCCTGTTGATCAGGCTGTCAGGAAAGAAATGGGGAAAGTGGTTGTTGGGAAGACTGAGAGCGGATCGTTTCAAGTTTCAGGTTTGAAAGAATCTGGGGTTTCTGAGCGAGGAGCAAATCTTTCGGATAAGGCCCAGGCATCATCTCCCCGGCCGGCGGTTGAAAAAAAGACAACATTGTCAAACCCTGAGCCGATGCTTGAAGCGAAAACCTCTGTGAAAGCTGGCGTAAAGGCCCCTGTTGATCAGGCTGTCAGGAAAGAAATGGGGAAAGTGGTTGTTGGGAAGACTGAGAGCGGATCGTTTCAAGGTTCAGGTTTGAAAGAGACTGAGTCTTCCGAGAATGGAGTCAAGCTTCCGGCCAAGGCCCAGGAATCATCTTCCCGGCTGGCGGTTGATAAAAAGGCAACATCGGCAATCCCCGAGCCGTTGCCGGAAGGGAAAACCCCTGCGAAAGGCGGCGTCAAGGCCCCTGTTGATAAGGTTGTCAGGAAAGAAAACGGGAGAGTGGTTATTGGGAAGACTGAGAGCGGATCGTTTCAAGCTTCAGGTTTGAAAGAGACTGAGTCTTCCGAGAATGGAGTCAAGCTTTCGGATAAGGCCCAGGCATCATCCCCCCGGCTCAGGGTTGAAAAAAAGACAACCTCGTCAAACCCCGAGCCATTGAGTGAAGCGAAAACCCCTGCGAAAGGCGGCGTGAAAGCGTCTGTTGATCAAGTTGTCAAGAAAGAAATGGGGAAAGTGGTTGTTGGGAAGACTGAGAGCGGATCGTTCCAAGCTTCAGGTTTGAAAGAGACTGAGTCTTCCGAGAATGGAGTCAAGCTTTCGGATAAGGCCCAGGCATCATCCCCCCGGCTCAGGGTTGAAAAAAAGACAACCTCGTCAAACCCCGAGCCATTGAGTGAAGCGAAAACCCCTGCGAAAGGCGGCGTGAAAGCGTCTGTTGATCAAGTTGTCAAGAAAGAAATGGGGAAAGTGGTTGTTGGGAAGACTGAGAGCGGATCGTTCCAAGCTTCAGGTTTGAAAGAGACTGAGTCTTCCGAGAATGGAGTCAAGCTTTCGGATAAGGCCCAGGCATCATCCCCCCGGCCGGCGGTTGAAAAAAAGACAACATCGTCAAATCCCGAGCCAATGCCTGAAACGAAAATCCCTGTGAAAGGCGGCGTGAAAGCGTCTGTTGATCAAGTTGTCAAGAAAGAAATGGGGAAAGTGGTTGTTGGGAAGACTGAGAGCGGATTGTTTCAAGTTTCAGGTTTGAAAGAGACTGAGTCTTCCGAGAATGGAGTCAAGCTTTCGGATAAGGCCCAGGCATCATCCCCCCGGCCAGCGGTTGAAAAAAAGACAACATCGTCAAATCCCGAGCCAATGCCTGAAACGAAAACCCCTGTGAAAGGCGGCGTGAAAGCGACTGTTGATCAAGTTGTCAGGAAAGAAATGGGGAAAGTGTTTGTTGGGAAGACTGAGAGCGGATCGTTTCAAGGTTCAGGTTTGAAAGAATCTGGGGTTTCTGAGCGAGGAGCAAATCTTTCGGATAAGGCCCAGGCATCATCCCCCCGACCGGCGGTTGATAAAAAGTCAACATCATCAAACCCCGAGCCGATGCTTGAAGCGAAAACCTCTGTGAAAGCTGGCGTAAAGGCCCCTGTTGATCAGGCTGTCAGGAAAGAAATGGGGAAAGTGGTTGTTGGGAAGACTGAGAGCGGATCGTTTCAAGTTTCAGGTTTGAAAGAATCTGGGGTTTCTGAGCGAGGAGCAAATCTTTCGGATAAGGCCCAGGCATCATCTCCCCGGCCGGCGGTTGAAAAAAAGACAACATTGTCAAACCCTGAGCCGATGCTTGAAGCGAAAACCTCTGTGAAAGCTGGCGTAAAGGCCCCTGTTGATCAGGCTGTCAGGAAAGAAATGGGGAAAGTGGTTGTTGGGAAGACTGAGAGCGGATTGTTTCAAGCTTCAGGTTTGAAAGAGACTGAGTCTTCCGAGAATGGAGTCAAGCTTTCGGATAAGGCAGAGGCATCATCCCCCCGGCCGGTGGTTGAAAAAAAGACAACATTGTCAAACCCCGAGCCAATGCCTGAAACGAAAACCCCTGCGAAAGGCGGCGTGAAAGCGCCTGTTTTTGAGCTTGCCGGGAAAGAAAACGGGAAAATGGTTATTGGGAAGACTGAGAGCGGATCGTTTCAAGGTTCAGGTTTGAAAGAGACTGAGTCTTCCGAGAATGGAGTCAATCTTTCGGATAAGGCCCAGGCATCATCCCCCCGGCTCAGGGTTGAAAAAAAGACAACCTCGTCAAACCCCGAGCCATTGAGTGAAGCGAAAACCCCTGCGAAAGGCGGCGTGAAAGCGTCTGTTGATCAAGTTGTCAAGAAAGAAATGGGGAAAGTGGTTGTTGGGAAGACTGAGAGCGGATCGTTCCAAGCTTCAGGTTTGAAAGAGACTGAGTCTTCCGAGAATGGAGTCAAGCTTTCGGATAAGGCCCAGGCATCATCCCCCCGGCCGGCGGTTGAAAAAAAGACAACATCGTCAAATCCCGAGCCAATGCCTGAAACGAAAATCCCTGTGAAAGGCGGCGTGAAAGCGTCTGTTGATCAAGTTGTCAAGAAAGAAATGGGGAAAGTGGTTGTTGGGAAGACTGAGAGCGGATTGTTTCAAGTTTCAGGTTTGAAAGAGACTGAGTCTTCCGAGAATGGAGTCAAGCTTTCGGATAAGGCCCAGGCATCATCCCCCCGGCCAGCGGTTGAAAAAAAGACAACATCGTCAAATCCCGAGCCAATGCCTGAAACGAAAACCCCTGTGAAAGGCGGCGTGAAAGCGACTGTTGATCAAGTTGTCAGGAAAGAAATGGGGAAAGTGGTTGTTGGGAAGACTGAGAGCGGATCGTTCCAAGCTTCAGGTTTGAAAGAGACTGAGTCTTCCGAGAATGGAGTCAAGCTTTCGGATAAGGCCCAGGCATCATCCCCCCGGCCAGCGGTTGAAAAAAAGACAACATCGTCAAATCCCGAGCCAATGCCTGAAACGAAAACCCCTGTGAAAGGCGGCGTGAAAGCGACTGTTGATCAAGTTGTCAGGAAAGAAATGGGGAAAGTGGTTGTTGGGAAGACTGAGAGCGGATCGTTTCAAGTTTCAGGTTTGAAAGAGACTGGGGTTTCCGAGAATGGAGGCAAGCTTCCGGCCAAGGCCCAGGAATCATCTTCCCGGCTGGCGGTTGATAAAAAGGCAACATCGTCAAACCCCGAGCCGATGCCTGAAGCGAAAACCCCTGTGAAAGCGGGCGTAAAGGCCCCTATTGATCAGGCTGTCAGGAAAGAAATGGGGAAAGTGGTTGCTGGGAAGACTGAGAGCGGATCGTTTCAAGCTTCAGGTTTGAAAGAGACTGAGTCTTCCGAGAATGGAGGCAAGCTTCCGGCCAAGGCCCAGGAATCATCTTCCCGGCTGGCGGTTGATAAAAAGGCAACATCGGCAATCCCCGAGCCGTTGCCGGAAGGGAAAACCCCTGCGAAAGGCGGCGTCAAGGCCCCTGTTGATAAGGTTGTCAGGAAAGAAAACGGGAAAGTGGTTGTTGGGAAGACTGAGAGCGGATCGTTCCAAGCTTCAGGTTTGAAAGAGACTGGGGTTTCCGAGAATGGAGTCAAGCTTTCGGCCAAGGTCCAGGAATTATCCCCCCGACCGGTGGTTGATAAAAAAAAAGCCTCCGCAACCCCTGAGTTGTCATCTAACGCAACAAAAACCA
Source organism: Desulfatiglandales bacterium (assembly GCA_963662465.1). Taxonomy (GTDB): domain Bacteria; phylum Desulfobacterota; class DSM-4660; order Desulfatiglandales; family Desulfatiglandaceae; genus NaphS2. The sequence continues at coordinate 2,597,854 of OY759599.1, read as the reverse complement.
CCGGCAATATCTTAAGCGGTTCCGGGGAGAGTTCATCGGCAGGGAAGGAGAACCCGCTGTTTTCAGATTCTCTTCGTGCCATCCGAAGCGGCGTCGGCGAAGTAAGCGTGACTGAAAAGGGCGAGAAGAGGCAAAAAGAACCGTCTGACGGATTTAAAGCAAACATTGGGGCGGCCGCCGGCGCCTTGGAATTGGAAACGCAATCCTCAAAATCCAACACCGAACAACGAGAAGGTCAGGCTGAATCTGAAAAATCGAATCAATTCCAAGGAAAGATCTCCCATAACCTTTCAGAAAAGCTGGAATCTGTCAGTGGTGAGGACACACAGGCAACGCCGAAAACGTACACCATATCCGATAACAGCAATACCATCGTTGCCCCGGACAACGAGAAAGAACTGCCGAAACGGTCAGAGGGGAGCAACGGTTTCGGTCAGTTGTTCAGGACTGCGGCGTTCCTTCTGAAAAATGGCCGATCGGAAGTTAAAATGTCGCTCCATCCGGAATCATTGGGGCATTTAAGAATTCGTATTTTAACCGAGAGTCATCAGGTTACCGTAAAAGTGATGGTAGACACCTTGGTCGCCAAGGAGATGATTGAGCATAATCTCCATCAGCTCAAAGCGGACTTTCAGAACCAGGGACTGGAGATTGAAAAATTTGATGTTTCCCTGTCCCAGGATTCAGACAAAAACGGGGCGGGATATAACCCTTCACCGGCCAATCGAACAAAGGGGAGAGCCGGGCAAAAAAGGGAAGGGAATACCAGGCAGGATGAAAAATCCGAACGAGCGGATGCCACCCCGAAAGCGATGCGCCATGAAAACGCCGTGGATTTTTTTGCATGAGACCATGCAGTACATTATCATGAATGATGCCCCGGTCAAGGGAGGGATGAACAAATGGCAGGCACAGAATTAATCGGTTCAGTCGCCGCAAGCAGCGGCGCAACAAATACTTTAGAATCGTCCATTGTCGGAAAAGAGGACTTCCTGAAACTTCTGGTGACCCAACTTCAAAATCAGGATCCGCTCAACCCATCGGAAAGTACGGAGTTTACGGCTCAGCTGGCCCAGTTCAGTTCCCTGGAACAGCTCACAAACGTCAATGAAAACCTGGAATATCTGCATTTGTATCAGGCGTCCATCAACAATGCACAGTCCGTCAATTTTATAGGCAAGACCGTCAAGGCATCGGGAGATTCTATTAACGTATCGGATGGGGTTTCTGAAAAAATTAGTTTTGATTTGCCGGAGGATGCAAGCGGAACCCTCATTTCGATCTATGACGAGGCGGATAAGCTTGTGGCAACCATTAATGTCGGTTCGTTGAATTCCGGGGAGCAGTCCCTCACCTGGGATGGAACCGATTTGGAGGGTAACTCGGTGTCGGATGGCGATTATACCTTCAATGTGGCGGCGACGGATGCCGATGGAAACACGATTGAGGTATCAACCTTTTCCACGGCAAGGATTACCGGTGTAACCTTTGAAAATGGAACCACTTACCTGATGGCGGGGGAAAAGCGGATCCCCCTGGGCGACATCGTTGAAGTCCTGGAGACTCTGCAGTCCTAGGGTAAACCCACGCGCAATCAGAGAACAAGGAAGGAGAATACATCATGATATATGCAATGTCTGCGGGAACAAGGGGAATGCTCAACAATTCCACGGCGTTGGGGGTGGTCGGGTCCAATATCTCCAATGTGAATACTATCGGATTTAAAACAGGAACCGACAAATTTGCCAGTGTCTTTGCCGAAACCCTGGGTGGGCAGACCTGGGGCGCTTCCGAATCGTGGAACCAGGGCACCCTACAGGATACCGGCAAGGCAACGGATCTTGCTATTCTCGGGAAAGGGTTGTTCATGGTGTCCGACAGCGAGGGGGAAACCTTTTATACAAGGGCCGGAACTTTCAACCTGGATGCCGACGGAAATCTGGTGAATGCGAGTGGTTTGAGTGTTCAGGGATATCAGTTAACCGCCAATGGGGCGTTGGGCGCTTTGGGAGACATTAATTTTTCCGATACCACCTCTCCCGCTACTGTTACCACGGAGATGGCGACCCGATTGAATCTTAACAATGAAGTCGCTGCCGCATCGACAACCATTGTGTGCAGTGAGAATTTTTCAGGGGTCACCTACACGGCGGTCGAGCCGGGTGAAGATGGGAATGATATCAGCATTCGCTATGTTAATTCAGGGGCGGATGGTTTGAGCGTTTCTGTGGCCGGAAAGACCATCACAGTGGATTTAGGGGGGGCAGCCGCCGAAGAAATAACAGCAGCGGCTGTTGCCGATGCGGTAAACGGAAGCGATGCCGCCGAATTGGTCACGGCCACGGCCGTGGGCAATGGCAGCGGCGCCGTAGAGGTCACTGACTCTCAAAATTTGAGTGGTGGCACGGTGCCGAGCAATTATTCCACGACCATGACTGTATATGATTCAATGGGGAATGCGGTGGATTTGACCGTCGACTTTGTATACCAGCCCAACGAGGAAGGTACTCCCCAATGGGTTTGGGCAGCGCGATCGTCCGATGGCACATGCGAAACCTACGGCGTTATCCAATTTGACGGAAGCGGCCAAATGGATGCGGAGAACACTAAATGGGATGAAGGCGAAATGGCTGATCCGCCTTCGCCGGGGAATGCTTTGACGGACGGCAATCCCGTCATCACCATCAAGGAGCTGAGCAGTGGCGCGGGAGATTTGACCATCGATTGGGATTTGATCGCCACCGGCTTTGCGTCTTCCTCTTCGGTCGGGTCCCAAACCCAGAACGGATGCACCGCAGGGGCCATTGAGGATGTCAGTATAGACGGTAACGGGGTAGTGTCGGGTGTTTTTTCCAATGGGAAATCCAAAGCCCTTTATCAGATCGGGTTGGCCGGTTTCGCCAATTACTCCGGGTTGAAGGCTGTCGGGGGCGGCATGTTTGAGTCGACCGCGAGTTCGGGGGATGCGATTTTCGGGGCGCCCAATACCGGGGGTCGCGGCGCTATCAGTTCCGGTTCTCTGGAGATGAGCAACGTGGATCTGGCGCAGGAGTTTGTTAAAATGATTACCATTCAACGGGCCTATCAGGCCAACTCCAAGGTCATCACCACCAGCGATGAAATGATGCAGGAAGCCAACAGCCTGAAACGATAGCATAAACGCCGGGTAACCGGTTGAAAATAACTAATGTATAATATTTAATACACAAAGGAGGACTAAAATGCTTGATTCATTGTATACGGGAACTGCGGGCATCAAAGCGAATTCCACGGCGCTGGGTATTGTGGGGGCCAATATCGCCAATGTCAATACGGTTGGCTACAAGACAGCAAACACCAGTTTCCAGAATGTCCTCAGCACGGCCATGGGCAGTGGACGGCTGGGATCGAAGGAAGTCTGGAACCAGGGTTCTCTGGAGCAGACGGCCGTGACAACGGATTTTGCTATTGTGGGGGATGGGTTGTTTCAGCTCAAAGATGCTACCGGTGGTGCATATTATACGCGGGATGGGTCGTTCAATCTGGATGAAAACGGTCTTTTGACCAATACTGCCGGGATGAAAGTACAGGGTTTCAAAATCGGAAATGCAGGGGAAATCGGTGCTGCCGGTGACATCCGGATTGCCAACGTCAATTCATCGCCGGTGGCCACCGAAAAAATGGGATTGGACTTCAACCTGGATGGTCAGTACAGGGCTGCCAGCGTGATGGTTGATTGTACGGACAATTTTTCTTCCATAACCTACACGGCGAGGACGCCGGGTGGGGACGGAAACGATACGAATGTAAGGTATATTGATTCCGGCAGCGGCGGTCCCGTGGTGTCGTCTGAAGGCAGTTCCCTTACCATTGATATGGGGGGGCAGGATTTGACGGCGTCCCAGGCCGCGGCCATGGTCAATGCGTACTTTAACGTGGCAGCGGAAACAAAAATCGGCGCCGGCGCTGCGGCGGTTCAATTTGTGGCAAATGCTGCCGGGACGGAAGGCAATAATATCCAGGTCCAATACGTTCCCGCATCCGCCGGATCCACTTTGGGAGTTAATGTTCAAGAATTTCCTTCCGGGACCACAACCATTACGGTTACAATTGTAGAAGGCACAACAACAGCCAAAGAAATAGCTGAAGCGGTCAATGCTGATGCTGAGGCATCGGTTTTGCTCACCGCGATTTCAAAAGGTGTCGGCGCGGTCAGTGTTATGACCGGCACCAACACCAACACCATCGGTACAGGCGATGAGGCTGTCAGCTTTATGCCGCTGGTTTCGGGTGTAGGTGGGGAGGATATCTATGTGGAATATGTCGATGCCGGTACGCCTGTGAAAGCTGCAGCGACCATAGGGACCGGCAATGCGGCTGTTACCTTTACGGCAAACGCTGATGGTGAGGTAGGAAACGACATCCAAATAGAATATGTCACTGACGATGTGAAAGCTGTTGGAACCCTCGGGGCAGGTGATGCTCTTGTTAATTTTGAGGCAAAAGTCGCTGGGGTGGATGGGAACATGAAAGTTGAATATGTCGATAATGGAACCGGCGGTTTGCTTATTTCTGTTGCTGGTACTTCTCCGGATACGATAACGGTCAATTTGGGGGGGGGTAGTTTCACAGCCGCAGAAGTCGCTGCTGCTATCAATGCTGATGCCACTGCGGGTTTCCAGGTGCTAGCCTGGGCTGCGAATAACGGTGCAGGAAACGTTTCGACTGGAGAAACAACTCTCAAAGGCGGTATTGCAGATGGTGACGTTATTGTTGATGCAAATAATATTAAGATAGGTATTGGAGCAACTACTACGGCGGACAATATCAAAAGTTGGGTGGAGGCTGATACTGATGCGTTTGCTCTAGTTACTGTCGCTTCAGGAGGTCCTGGTGTTGTCTCCTTTGAGGATACGGCAGTCAATCTCACAGGTGGTATCAACTCAGGTGAGGTTGTTGTTGAAGAGGATGCTTCTGACGGAAGTAAAACCATCAAGGTTGGAATTGATGGGTCGTCTATTACAGCCGCAAACATTGCCGCTGCTATCAATGCGGATGGAGATGCGAGCACGTTGGTTTTTGCCTCTGTGGGAGAGGACAGCGGTGGTTACCCAGGCGCCTCTGGCCCAACGCAACTTGTGGGTGGTACTTTCGCTCTTGAAATCGGCCAAAATTACCTGCTTAACGGCTCCGCCAGCAAGACCCTGGGAGAAGGTGACGCTGCGGTTCTTTTTGTGGCAAATACGACTGGCTCAGACGGGAACGGGATCCAAGTTGAATACGTTATACCGAGTCCAGCTGTTGCAGATGTGACGGTTACTGTTGTAGATACACAGATTAGGGTTTCCCTGGTGGAGGGCTGTTCTGCTTCGGATATTGCCGATAAAATCAATGGCAACGCCGCCGCATCCGCCCTCGTTACCGCCTATGCGGGGGGTAACGGTGAGGTTCCATTCGGAGCGGTTTCTAATACCAATCTTGAGGGCGGCAAATCTTCCGACCTCATTCCCCCGGCCCAGGTCACAGCCGTTGCCAGTGGGGACGGGAGCGGATTTATCACAGTTTCTGCACCGGTGACCCTTTCCGGTGGTTCGGAGCCGGAAGATTATTCCACCACGATTGGGGTATACGATTCCCTTGGCAATCAGATTGATTTAACTGTGGATTACATTTTTAACCCGGTGATGGAAATGGATGCAGACGAAAATTTGAATACGGTTTCTCAGTGGTTCTGGAGCGTCCGATCCTCGGAGGGCAAAGTGGAAGATATCAGCGGCGTACTCCGGTTTGATTCCAGCGGACAGTTGGACCGGGTCAGAAGCACCTGTACGGATTCTAAGGGTACTGAGAATCTCAGGGATGGGGGCAACCCAAAAATTGTGGTTACGGATTTGAACAGCGGAGCGGCTGAACTGACCATTGATTGGGATTTATCCATTACTACTAATGTTACAGGCTTTTCCGGCCTTTCGGAGGTGACCGGACAGAGTCAGAACGGGTATGCTTCGGGAAGTTTAACTGAACTTTCCGTGGATGAGGATGGCGTTATTTCAGGAACCTTTTCAAACGGCGCCACCAGGGATTTGTACCAGGTGGGGGTAGCCTCATTTCAGAACTACGATGGTCTGGCCTTGAAAGGCACCAACGTATTTACGGCAACCGAGGATTCCGGCGCGGCCATGTTTGGTGAAGCGGGTTCAGGCGGACGCGGTTCCATTAGTTCCGGATCCCTGGAGTTATCCAATGTGGATCTGGCCGAGGAATTCGTCAACATGATCACCATCCAGAGAGCCTATCAGGCCAACTCCCGGGTGATCACCACCAGTTCCGATATATTGAATGAACTCATCAATCTGAAACGATAAACCTTCAGTAGGGGGTTCTGTTCAGGGGTTATGAAAAATCCCTGATAGAACCCCTTTTCCACGCTTGCCTCCTGAAACGTCAAAGTTCGTCGACTTATAGAATCCGAGGCAATTCATCACAAGCAGCCTTTAGCGAACTCGGAGCATTTGCAGGCAGGGCTCGATTGCGGTTGACAGCCATTTTTTTTACAAAAGGCTTGCATTCCGACTCTTTTTTATATTTTGGATATTTTTCTTTTTCATCTACCGTCTGAGTTTGATCCTGTAAGTATGAAATCCAAGTTTCAATATTTCTTTTGGGGACAAAAATGGCTATTTTTTCATCTGACTGACGTTTGGCAAGGGAAGCATTCACAAGTTCATCATCCAACTTTTTCAGGCAGTCTGTCACTGTATTCATGTCTGCGTCCATCAGAACGACCAATGATATGTTCTTTTGATTGCAAAAGCGACGATAGCTTCCGACTTCTTCGGGATATTTTTCACGAACATACTGTTCACCGGCGCCTACCCCTTTCGGAGCTACTTTCGCATATATCCGCTGTTTCCGGATTCCGCAATTTACGAGAAAGTGCCGGGCGAAAATCTCCTGTTGCCGATCTTCACATAATATGACAACCTGTGTATATTCAGTCATTCAGCCATCCCCTTGTAATTATTTCCGAGACGGAAATTCCCCTGCTTTCTTTGTCCATTACATTCCTGAGCCGATCCTTTATGTTGTTAATCCGGGTAGGGCGGTTAATCTGACGCTCAAACCAGCACCCTATGGGAGAAGCAAGCAGATAGTTTATAAATTCGGGATGATGGGAAATCAGCAACGCCTGCATTTCTCCCTCATTGCACCTGTCATAAAGTTCTGTTAGCCAAGGCTGAATTTCCTGCAATGCCAAAAAATTTTCGGGTTCGTCCAAACACAGGGTATATTTGTGATTCCGGTCCGCACATACGGCAAATAGCAAGGTATATAGTCCGATAAGCATACGCTGACCGTCGGAGAGTTCATGAAATTTATAAGCTGTCGGAATCCGGTCCTGCTCATTTTTGAAATAAACTTTCAGCAGGCGATGTTTCTCACCGACCGCCTCAAATTTGAAATGAGCAAATCCGGGCAACACTTCTCTCAGTTCACTCATCAGCTGAAATGCCATTCCCTGATCCTGAGAAACATGACGGTACCAGGATGTGAAATTTTCCAGATATTCTGAGGGATAGGGCGTTTCATCGGGACTTTCCCTGAACATCATCGGGGGGATGACCTGAACAATGATAAGATGGGTCAGCCTGCTTTTAAACCAGGTCAGTCTGGTATTGTCATTGCGAGGCGGAACTGTCCCTACTGCAGATAATGAGCAGTCAACCTGATATTCAGGGCCTTTGGAGAAGTTGTCTCGATAAAGAGACACCTGCCCCCCGTCTTCTAATATTAAAAGAGGTTTGTCGTCAAAAAATAATCGTTCGTATCTTACCTCCGATTTCCGTCCGTTTTCATGATGTTCTATGGAAAGCTGGTATTTGTAAAAAACCCCTTCCTCGTTTTCAATCTCCAGCTCGAAATCCTGACAGTTCAGCTTTTGCCACCTTGTTCTGCTTTCAGCTTTAAAGACGGTCTCCGCTTTTTCTCCATGACATACGAACTGCCGTATAGCGGCTAAAACCTCAAACACCGTTGATTTACCGGAGTCGTTTTTCCCCAGGAAAAGATTTATGTTATCAACCTGACAGTCAAAATTCACAAGGCATTTATAGTTGTTTATGTAGATACGTTTAAACATGATCCTGCCTTTCTCATTGCTTGTAAAAATTTAAATATTTTTATTGTTTGATAATATCAGAAGATTAAGCCATCTGTTGGATGCTTGCCAAGAATTTTTTGTTTTTCTTGACGGATTTACGCTCTATTTTCGGCATACCCCTCCTGAAACGTCAAAGTTGTGACCCTTATCTCCGATAATTGACGCGGCAACCTGACGCCATTTTTTTCTCTGCCCGGTTATTTCCCTGAAATTTTCAAATGATGCTGCGCAGGCCCCCCCCTCGTTCATGAATCTAAATTTTTGAAATATATTGATTATTAAGCCCTTCACCACGATTCGGCCATCAAAGGAAATGGTTGTTGGAAGTGTGGCACAATGTTTGCTTTGTTAAAGTGCCGTTTGGAACTGATGGAGGTTAAAAATGGATATTGCTACAGTTGTTGGGATTCTCATGGCCGGGGCGCTTGTCATGGGCGCCATTGTCTTGGGAGGATCGCCGGCATGGTTTATTAGTGTGCCGTCCATCATGATTGTTGTTGGGGGGACTCTCGGCGCAACGCTTCTCAGCTATCCCCTCACACAGGTGCTTGGTGTGTTCAAGGTGGTGAAAAATGTATTTTTTCACAGAACCCGGCCGGCCTTGGAAATTATAGAAAAAATGGTTGAGTTTGGACAACTGGCCAGGCGGGAGGGGATACTGGCCTTTGAGTCCAGGATGAAGGAAATTGACGACCCCTTTTTTTTTAAAGGGTTGTCCCTGGCCATTGACGGCATGGAATCAACTTCCATCAAAGAAGTGTTGACCACGGAGATCCTTTATGTGGAAGAGCGGCATTCCCTGGGCGCCGAAATATTTACCACCATGGCGGCTTACGCGCCGGCTGTGGGGATGATGGGGACCATCATCGGATTGGTTCAGATGTTGATGCAGATGGAAGATCCCAGTAAGATCGGCGCTCCCATGGCTGTAGCGCTTCTGACGACTTTCTATGGAACGGTCCTTGCGAACCTTCTGCTCATGCCCATTGCCGCAAAACTCAAGACACGGAGCAAACAGGAAATCCTGATCAAGGAGCTGGTGGTGGAAGGTCTCATGGCCATTCAGTCGGGGGAAAGCCACCGAATCATCGAACAGAAGCTCAAAGCCTTTCTGCCCCAAAAGAAAAGGGCGGTTGAAGAACCATAGGGCTTTCCAAATGCAATCATCATTGCAGATGGGGCACCCATTCTAATTGCTGGAAAAGGGGTTGAAACATGGGAAACATGGGAAACATGACTGTTTTAAAACGCCATACCCAGATAAGCGAATTGCCTGCCGCCGGTGGTGGATGGGAAATTGTCTATTCGGGTTTTATTCTTATTATGTTATGCTTTTTTATTATGTTGTGTGCCTTTTCCACTATTGAGAAGCCAAAAATTGAAAAGTTCGTGGTATCATTTACGGATTCCATTGACATTCTCAAGGGTGGATTCGGATTTCAATCCGAGGGAGATATGACGGACGCTTCATCGGACATTTTGGCTACCCGGGAAGGACTGGGTCCCATATTCGAAAGCCTGGTGGCTATCAAAAATGAACTTGGGTTGTACAAAGACATCCGCCTTTCCTTTTCGAATGAAGGCCTGATTATGCGATTGTCGGATACATCGCTGTTTGGCCTTGGGGTTGCTGAAATTTCACCGGGCGCCATGCCGTTGTTGAGCAAAATTGCCGGTGTTTTATCCAAGGCGCCCCATGATATTCGAATAGAAGGGCATGCGGACAATCTGCCGATCCATACCACTGGATTCCCATCTAACTGGGAACTGTCAACGGCACGGGCCGTGAATGTTTTGAGGTATTTCATAGAAACCGGAAAATGCGATTTAAAAAGGCTGTCAGCTGCGGGATATGGTGAGTTTCAGCCCATATTTCCAAATGATACCCCTGAACATCGAGCCAACAACAGGCGGGTGGAGATTATTTTTTCTCCAAAATTAAGACCAAACACCTGATGAGGAGATGGCGCAGTGGCGCAAAGGATCAGCCGTCGGGGAAGCATCAGCCGTCCGCCGGGCGCACAATGGCTTACGACGTTCAATGACCTGATAACATTGTTGATGGTTTTCTTTGTCCTCATTTTTGCCATGAGCAGTGGCGATATGGTAAAGATCAAGGAATTTCGGTCTGCCATCATACGGGGATTTGGCGCGTTGGAAAAAAAAGGCGTTGGGAGCGTGGGTCTGGTTGAGTCCACTAGACCTCCGATTATCTCCGTTCAGGAGGAACCGACAGACTCTTTTCCTGAAGCCGTCCATGAATTGGTTGCCGAAATTGATGCGTTTCCGGGGGTGGATTCGGAAAACACTGAAAGGGGCGTTGTCATCAGGATTGAAGGCAACATTCTTTTTAACTCAGGCAGCGCCACGGTTAATCCGGACGCTTTTTCTTTGCTCCAAAAAATCGGCGGCGTGATCAGCCGGATTCCAAACGCTGTTTGTATCGAAGGCCATACGGATAATGTGCCCATCACAACCCAGGCATTCCCTTCAAACTGGGAGTTGTCTGCTGCGCGTGCCGTTACCATTGTGAAGTTTCTGGCAAACCGAATGGACGTGTATCCGCGCAGGTTGTCGGCTGTTGGATATGGGGAATCCAGGCCCATTAATCCCAATGATACCCCTGAGCATCGGGCTAAAAACAGGCGAGTGGAAATTGTATTGCTGAAGGAAAAAGGGAAATAATATGTCAAAAAAGAGCCTGTATATCATCGCGATTATTTTTCTCACGATTGTTATAGGGGTGGGAACGGCCTTTTTCGTGCTTTGGGGGAAGATTTCGAATCCGAATTCCGGGAGTGTCGCTTCAACTGAAACGACTACGGAACATTCAAGTCAACGGACGGATCAACCGGTGGCGAAAAAAATTATCTATCCTTTAAAAACTTTTGTGGTCAACCTCGCCGATCCCGGCGGAAAACGCTATTTAAGGGTGGGCATGGTGCTTGAATTGAGCGAAAGCCGGGTCGAGGGTGAGATTAAGGGAAACCTTCCCCAGATGAGAGATAAGATTTTGATGATTTTGCCGTCTAAAACCTTTAATGACGTCAGAAATCTTGGGGGAAAAACTGCTTTGAAAAATGAAATTATGGATGGATTGAATTCGCTTTTGCAAAACGGCGGAATTACCAATCTCTATTTTCAGGAATTTGTCGTTCAATAAGGAACCCTTATAAGTATGGCTGACCAGATATTAACCCAGGAAGAGGTGGATGCGCTTCTCTCATCAATGGCCGATGGTCATGTTGATTTTGAAGGCGACGAGGTGGAGGAAAGTCTTGCGTCCACGGATGATCTTCCGGTCTATGATCTGACAGGTCCCAATATCATGATGCGGGAGCATTTTGATGTTCTGGATGAAATTCATGACCGGTTCGCTAATTCTCTGCGGAACCTCATTTCCACAACACTGAGGACTCCCATTGACGCGGGATTGACCGCCACTGAAACCGTTAAATTCGGGGAATTCATGGAAGGGCTTCAAAATCCCACAAGCTTTCATACGTTTCGCATGGACCCGCTGATCGGTTCAGGCCTTCTGGCCATGGAATCGCGACTTGTATTTTTCCTGATCGATTGCATGTTCGGTGGAACCGGAACATCGCCCATTAAGCAGGAGCGGGATTTTACGATGATTGAACAGCGCGTCATGAGAAAATTTTCCATTGATATACTCAAGGAGTTGGAAAGGGCGTGGGCTTTTGTTGAAGCCTTGGAAATATCCATTGGAAAGAGCGAAACCAAACATCAATTCATTCGTTTGGTTGCGCCCGGCGATACTGTTGTGGTGGTTCTCTTTACCATTTCCATGGAGGGGTTTAACGCAAAAATGTGGTTATGCATTCCTTATCTGTTGCTGGAGCCGATCAGGGAAAAACTGTCGTACAAAAATTTGAGGGATTCGGAGCTGGAAAACGTATGGAACGCAAAATTACAGGAAATATTGAATGATACCCTCGTTACCGTCACCGCCAAGATCGGCAGCGTCACGCAGAGTGTGGGCGATATCCTCAATATTCAGGAGGGAGATCTGATTCTTCTGGATACGGGTCCACCCGATGCAATTCCGGTATTGGTGGAAAATGTACCGAAATTTTTCGGTTTTGCGGGTGTTGTGGGGGGCAACAGGGCTGTCCGCATCGAAGCGCCCATTCTCAGCCCTCAAAATAACTAGTGCCTGAACAAAAATTTCGTTCAGGAACGGTTTTAAGGGGCGACCTGCAGCCCCAGTTTTCTAAGTGACAGTGATAGTCTGTCTATGCTGTACCGCAAAATGGCATAAGGTCAACATTAGGATTATCTCTCCGGAGGCAAAGTTTCCGTCGTGCCCATCGAACGGGAACGCCGGAGGTAAGTGACTCACTACGCCGTAAGGCGGGTGGGAGAAGGGCTTGAGACCGATGCTCAGATCCGATTTCAGATGCCTAAGCGACGGCCGGCATTTGATTAGACCGAGGTGGCGTGGCCGTGGGACGAGGGTACCTTAAAGCCTGTAGTCCGGCCCGTTGGGGGAAAAGACGGGATCAAAGTCGAGGCATATTGCGGATAGCCTTGCTGGAAACGGTTATAAGTGATTAGGTTTGGAGAGGAGCAGAATAGAGAACTGGGGTGACCGGGTGAGATCTTGTGGAAGTCTCGCAGAATGCGAGTAGGGAACTGGGAACCTGATGCGACCATGAGAAGTCAGCGCCGTCATATTAGGCACATAGGGTCAACCTGTGCCGAAGGACGACACCGTGAAAGGTAGGTAAAGGGATATTGCGCGGGCAGGGGTACGTTCCAAGCGAAAACGGCCCGGAACTGGCAGACAGTACCGCCGTGGTATACAGACCTATCTGGTGTAGGATGGTATCAATTGGCTAAGATTTTACACAGTGTCATAGACAAAGTTTACAACTGGGTCAACCTGGAAAAGGCATCGGCCAAGGTAATTGCCAACCGAGGCAGTGCCGGTGTTGACGGCATGGATGTGAAGGCATGGAGAGGCAAACTTAAGGAACACCTGAGCACTTTACGGCACAGACTGATGAACGACACCTATCGGAGCAAGGCGGTCAAGCGGACTTACATTGACAAGCCTGGCAGCCGGAAGAAGCGCCCACTGGGTATTCCGGTGGTAGTGGATCGCGTGTGTCAGCAAGCTGTGCATGCGCAGCTGAGCCCTGTGTTTGAAGAATACTTCCACCCAAACAGCTATGGTTTCCGTCCGGGGCGCAGTACACATACTGCTGCCGTCCAGGTTCAGGAGTTGAGAGGCAAAGGATATGGCTATGTGGTAGATCTTGACATCAGAGGTTTCTTTGACCATGTGGATCATGAAATCCTGATGAAGTTGGTCGGCAAGGTGGTGAAGGATCGACGGGTCCTGGGCCTGATACGCGGCTGGCTGACGGCTGGAGTAATGGAGGAGGGCAATATACGCTTTCAGGTCTCCGGCACACCGCAGGGTGGGGTAATCAGTCCTTTACTGAGTAACATTTACCTCACAGTGCTGGATAATGCGTTGGCGGCAAAAGGACATCCATTTGTCCGATATGCCGATGACGTGGTAATTTTCTGCCACGGGCGCGAGCAAGCAGACCAAATACTTGTCTATGTACGCCAGGTACTCAGCGAGCTCAAGCTGGAGCTTAACGATGAAAAGACCTGCGTGCGGTCATTTTCCGAAGGATTTGATTTTCTTGGATTCCATTTCAATACGCGTGGGATGAAGGTCGGGACCAAATCGCTCAAAGGCCTGTACCGTAAGGTGCGGGAGGTAACCCGACGGCAACAAGGTGATCTACCTGTGGAATTACTGATAGAAAGGCTCAATCCGATTTTGAGAGGGTGGGGCAACTATCACAAAAGAGGCCGCAATGTAGGACTGCTCACAAGGCTGGATAGATGGGTAAGAAAGCGCTTGCGTGCTTATATACACAAGCGTTGGCGTACCACTGAAGGGCATCCGTCTAACAACGAACTGGCCCAAAAGGGATTGGTGTCAATGCGAAGCATTATCCGGCCAAGGTGGCATGGTCAATTGCTGCTGTTTGAAGCTCCCCGGATGGGGTAATTCACGGGACCGCCGGATGCGGGAAAACTGCCTGTCCGGTGGTAACGGGGGCTTGGCTCTGGCGACAGAGTCATTCTACCCACTTTTTAAGTAAAAAACGGATTTATTTCAAAATGAGAGGCGTGGTTATGAGTCAAAACGGAAAAAAAACACCCGGTTCCGATGCTGGAAGAGGGCAGGCCGCCCATGCGGCAAGCGATCTGGATTTTATTCTGGATATTCCCCTGGAGGTCACCGTTGAACTGGGCCGAACCCGAATGCTGATCAACGACCTGCTGCAATTGGCCCAGGGATCGGTTGTGGAATTGACCAAATTTGCCGGACAGACCATGGATCTGTTAGCAAATCAAAAATTGGTGGCCAGGGGAGAAGTTGTGGTGGTGAAGGATCGGTATGCCATTCGGATCACTGAAATCGTGAGCCCCATAGAGCGAATCGAGAAACTGAAATGAACTATTCCCCCGACCTCATTTCAAGCGCCATGAAAATGTTTGCCGCTTTGGCCGTTCTGTTGGTCTTTCTGCTGGCAGTACGCTACATCTCAAAACGGATGATGGGAAGGACCGGCGGCCAATTTTCGGGAGGAATGATCAGGGTGTTGGGCCATGCCCACGTGGGCGTTAAGAAAACCATTACGATGGTTGGGGTTCCGGGGGCTATTTTGGTTTTGGGGGTTACAAACGATCATATTCGTCTCTTGACCAAAATAGAGGATCAAGAGATTTTGGATCAATTCAAGGCGCCGGATGACCGGCTTATGCCAGGGTCGTTTCTGGATCAGTTGAGGCATCTGACGACAAAAACCAAAAAGGGCGCTGATGAACGGTGACCCTGCCTTGTGCAACCTGCTGGGAGCAAACCCGTGATAAGAGGTTTTAAGCGCTTTTTTGTCCTAATTGTGACCCTGTTGATTTTAGTTGGTTGCATCGAAGCGACGTGTATGGCGGCGCAGCCCGCCGGAGCGCCGCCTTTTATCAGCATCGGTCTGGATAAGGCGGACAGCCCGGGAGAAGTGGCCGTCGTTTTACAGATTTTCCTCCTGATGACGGTCCTTTCCCTGGCGCCGGCCATCCTCATTATGCTCACGTCTTTTACCCGGATCGTCATTGTACTTTCCTTGCTTCGAAAGGCTCTGGGAACCATGCAGAGCCCTCCGAACCAGATCATCATCGGTTTGAGCCTGTTTTTGACCATCTTTATCATGACCCCTGTCTGGCAGGCGGTTTATGAGGATGCGCTAAAACCCTATTTTGATAAAAAAATCACCAATGAACAGGCCTTTGAAATCGCCGCCAAACCCATCAGAGCATTTATGATCAAGCAGACCCGGGAAAAAGATCTGGCGCTGTTCGTCAGTATCGCCAAGTTGAAACGGCCGAAAAACATCGATGATGTTCCCATTACGGTCATTATCCCCTCTTTTGTGATCAGTGAGCTGAAGACGGCATTTCAGATCGGCATGCTGCTCTATGTTCCCTTTTTGATTGTCGACATGGTGGTTGCGAGCGTGCTTCTTTCCATGGGGATGATGATGCTGCCCCCCGTTATGATTTCGCTCCCATTCAAATTGATGTTGTTCGTTTTGGCCGATGGCTGGTATTTAATTGTTGGTTCGCTGGTTAAAAGCTTTGGATAATGAGGAGATGTCGAAATGACGCCTGATTTTGTGACTAGTTTTTTTATGGAGGCCCTCAAGATGGCCATTTTACTGGCAGCGCCTATGTTGCTGGCGGGATTGCTGGTCGGATTAATCGTAAGCATGTTTCAGGCTGCGACTCAGATTAACGAGATGACGTTGGTGTTTATCCCTAAAATGCTGGCGGTGGGTCTGGCATTGCTGATTTTTTTCCCCTGGATGCTTCAAATGATCGTTGATTTTACACAAGGGGTGTTTACCAACATTCCCCTTTACGCAAAATGACATCCCTTACTTTTTCCCTGCCCCAACTGCAGATGGTTTTTTTTATTTTTTTGCGGGTCTGCGCCATTTTGCTGACAGCGCCCGTTTTTGATAGCGAAACAATTCCCATTTTGTTTAAGGCCGGGCTTGCATTTGCCATCAGCCTGGTTCTCTTTCCGATCCTGAATCTGGATGCCGTCCCCTTTCAGCCGGGATTGCTGCCCTTTGCCATCGGCGTCATCAGTGAGGTGCTGATTGGGTTGATCATCGGACTCTGCGTGAAGACGTTGTTTGCCGGGGTGGTGTTGGCGGGGGAACTGGCCGGTTATCAGATGGGTTTGGCCATGGCAAACGTCATGGATCCCACCACAAGTGAACAGATGCCGCTCCTGGGACACTTGAATAACCTGATTGCGATGCTGATATTTCTGGCGACAAATGCCCACCATTTATTTTTGAGAGCCCTGGTGGAAAGCTTTCAAATTGTTCCCCCCTTTGACTTTCATTTCGGCAGTTCCGTGATGGACCAGACGATCGGCTTCGCGGGGGACCTGTTTGTCGTCGCCATCAAGTTGGGGGCGCCGCTCATCGCCGTTTTGCTGTTGATGAGTGTGGCTTTTGGGTTGGCGGCCAGAACCGTTCCGCAAATGAACATTTTCTTTGTGGCGGCGCCGTTAAAAATCATCGTCGGTTTTTTGTTCATGGCGTTTGCCCTCCCCTATATGAGTTCTTTTTTGGTTGCTGTCATGGGTGGGCTGGGGCATCGGATTTTGAGACTTTTAAGCGTCATGTGATTTTAAGCTAACACCTAACAGCTAACGGCTAACAGCTAACAGCTGCATTTTCAGGTGAACTAGATGGCCGGTAAGAGCGACGAGGAAAAGACTGAGCAACCCACCGGCAAGAAGCTGGATAAGGCCAGAGAGAAGGGGCAGGTGCCGAAGAGCCAGGAAGTCTCTTCCGCGCTGATCCTTTTGTTTGCCTCGGGGGCACTTCTTTTTGTCGGACCGTGGATGTTCAGCTCTCTTACGGAACTCATGCAGGGTGTTTTTCAAAATCTTGGAACCCTGGAAATGCAGGGGGCTTCCGTGAGAGCCTTTCTGCTGGAGATTTTTACCCAGTTTATTCTGGTGATGATGCCTTTTATGCTGGTGATTGTGGTAGTCGGGATCGGCGCCAATTTGATTCAGGTGGGTTTTCTGTTTACCCTTGAGCCTTTCAGTCCAAAATTCAGCAAATTCAATCCCATAACCGGCATGAAGAAATTCGTTTCTTTGAGGTCTTTGACCGAGCTGATCAAGTCCCTGTTGAAAATCAGCTATATCGGGGGTATATCGTGGCTGGTCCTGAAGGGCGAGCTGGATGCCATCCCATCCTTGATCGACATGGGTGTGGGGCAGATCCTGTCTTTTATCGGCGTCGTGGCGTTAAAGGTGATGTTTTATGTCAGCCTGGGTCTGATGGTCCTTGCCGCCATCGATTTTACTTACCAACGATGGCAGCATAACAAAGATTTGATGATGAGCAAACAGGAAGTGAAAGATGAGCATAAGCAAAGCGAAGGGGATCCCAAAGTTAAAAGCCGTATTCGCCAGTTGCAAATGGAAATGGCCAGGCGCCGAATGATGACGGCCATCCCCGATGCGGATGTGGTGATTACCAACCCTACCCATCTGGCAATTGCCGTCAAATACAATTCAGAGGAGATGTTTGCGCCGCAAATCGTTGCCAAGGGGGCAGGATTGGTTGCCGAAAAGATACGGGCCGCGGCTGTGGAGCATCATATTCCCATTGTGGAAAACAAGCCTTTGGCCCAGACGCTTTTTAAGGCCGTGGAGGTCGGCGACTTTGTACCGTCAGACCTTTATCGTGCCGTGGCGGAAGTTCTGGCATATGTGTATCGACTCAAGGGAAAGGCAAATTCTTGACGCCCATCGTCAAATTACCATGCTTCTTTTGTGTCTGACCCCTCCCGGCTTTCTTCAGACAAAAACCCGCCCATGATTTGCGGTATGCCCGACAACACCGCTGTTTCAACGCTTCAAAACGATCCTGACCCCTATTCCCATTTCCGTTATGGCCCCCGGAATGATAGGCATGAAAAGTGCATATCAAGCACCAAATGGAAAAAATAACCCAGGCGGGAGTATGATGAGTATCGCAAACCAGACCGAAAATTCAATGGGGATGCCCCTTCTGGCTCGAAACAGCGAGATTATGGCGGCCGTGGGGGTGGTCGGCATTCTGGTTCTCATGGTCATGCCGCTGCCGTCTTTTATGTTGGACCTGCTGCTGTCCCTCAACATTACCTTCGCCTTAACCATTCTTTTGACGGGGACTTATTTGTTGCGGCCCTTGGATTTTTCATCTTTTCCCTCTGTTCTGCTGCTGGCCACACTGTTCAGATTGTCCCTTAATATTGCTTCAACCCGAATTATTCTGCTCCACGGCAGCGAGGGCGCTTCAGCTGCCGGAAATGTCATCATGGCCTTCGGAAATTTTGTGGTGGGCGGCAACTATGTGGTGGGCGCCATTGTGTTTATCGTTTTAGTGATCATCAATCTCATGGTGATTACGAAAGGATCAGGCCGCATCGGCGAAGTGGCCGCCCGGTTTACCCTGGACGCCATGCCCGGAAAACAGATGAGCATCGATGCCGATCTCAATGCGGGATTGATCGGCGAGGAGGAGGCCAAGGAGCGGCGGCGTGAAATTTCACGCGAGGCGGACTTCTACGGGGCCATGGATGGGGCGAGTAAATTTGTCAAGGGGGATGCCATTGCCGGCGTTATCATTACCTTGATTAATATTCTGGGCGGCTTTGCCATCGGCGTTTTGCAAAACGGCATGACCGTATCGGACGCAGCCCAGAACTACACGCTGCTGACCGTGGGCGATGGTCTGGTCACTCAGATTCCGGCATTGATGATTTCAACGGCCGCGGGCATCGTGGTCAGCCGGGCCGGATCGGAATCCACATTGGGGAACCAGATTATCTCTGAAATCCTGTTTCAGCCGCGCGCCATTGCCATTGCCGCCGTGGTGTTGTTCGGATTCGGCCTGGTTCCGGGCATGCCGACGGTTCCCTTCATGGTGTTGTCCTTTATTTCGGGTGGTATCGCTTACTCGGTCATCAAATCAAGGGCGGTGGAATCCAAAAAAGTCAAGGAAAATGAGTTGATCGAGGCCGAAACCGGGACCCATGAGAAGGTCGAATCCGTTCCGCCCGTGGATATCCTGGCCATGGAAGTGGGGTACGGTCTTCTTCCTCTGGTGGATGCCCAACAGGGAGGAGATCTTCTGGATCGCATACGGTCTTTCAGGGCTCAGATTGCCCAGGATTTAGGCATCCTTTTGTCTCCGATCCATATCCAAGACAATATGAAGTTAAAACCCGGAGAATATGTGATCAAGCTCAAGGGGAACACCGTCGCCCACGGGGAACTCATGGTGAACTGTTTTCTAGCAATGGATCCCGGAACGGCGGATGGCAAGGTCAGTGGAGTGCCCACAACGGAACCGACCTACGGTTTGCCGGCCATCTGGATAAAAGCGGGTTTAAGGGAAGATGCCCTGGTCAAGGGGTATACGGTTGTGGATCTGCCGACGGTTTTGATAACGCATCTTTCGGATGTCATCAGAAGGCATGCCTATGAGTTGCTGGGCAGGCAGGAGGTTCAGCAGTTGGTGGATCATTTGAAGCTTTCCCATCCCAAGGTGGTGGAAGAGTTGATCCCCGGGTTGTTGCCCCTTGGGGCCGTTGGGAAAGTCCTTCAGAATCTTTTACAGGAAGGGATTCCCATTCGTGATCTACTGACCATTTTGGAAACCCTGGCGGACTGGAGCAACATTGTGAAGGACACGGATGCTTTGACGGAATATGTGCGACAGTCGCTCGCAAGGACCATTACAGAGCTCTATAAAGGTCCTGAAGATCGTATTTTCGTACTCACCCTGGACCACAATGTGGAAAAGACCCTGGGTGAAGCGGTCCAGTACACGGACCGCGGCAGTTTCCTGCCGATCGATCCAAACATGGCCCAGAAACTCGTGAAAGGTCTTACCCAAAAGCTGGCGGGTTTTTCAGAACGCAACCAACAACCGCTTGTTTTGTGTTCAGCGCAGATTCGACCTCATTTCAAAAAGCTTGCGGATCGCTTTATTCCTGATTTGGTTGTGCTGTCATATGATGAAATTGTCAACAATATTAGCGTAGAATCGATTGGAACGGTGGGGTTTGATCATGCAAATTAAAAAATTCAGAGCAGACAACACGTCTGAGGCGTTGAAGCTGATCAGAAAAGAGTTCGGATCCCAGGCGGTCATCCTTTCTTCCAAGGACGTGGAAATGGGAACGGGCATGTTCGGTTTCAGAAAAAAAACTTGTGTTGAGGTGACGGCGGCCACTGACGCAGAGCCCCTTAAAATTGAGTCTGAGCCTGTGGTCGAGGCGATGCCCCCCAAAAAGTGGTCCCTTACGAGTAGCATCAGGGAGTCGGTTGCCCCTGCTCGGTTGGGTCGAAGAAAGACCCCCGCCACCCCGGTGGGAGAAAGGACCATCACTCCCGCAAAAAGGTTTAAACCCGCGAAGATAAGGGGAGGGTTTTCGCGGAAAAAAGACCATCACATGCAGTTTTTAAGCCTGTATAAGGAGCTCCAAGACCAGGGCGTTAAAGAAAGTATTGCCATGGATCTGGTTAAGGAACTGGGGCGGATTTCGCCTTCAAGGGAAGGCTTTGGAGCGGACGGCATTAAGCAGTGCGTCATCGAAATCCTAGGAAAAATGGGTGCGGTTACAAAACCCATTGAGATCGTTCGCGGCGAACAAAAAATCGTGGCCATGGTGGGGCCAGCCGGCGTCGGGAAAACAACGACCATTGCAAAACTGGCAGCTGTCGGAGGTCTCAAAAGCAGGCGTAAACTGGGAATGATAACATTGGACGATAAAAGAATTGGCGCCATTGCGCAATTGGACGTTTATTCAAGAATCTT
The DNA here is from genome assembly GCA_963662465.1 of Desulfatiglandales bacterium. Taxonomy (GTDB): domain Bacteria; phylum Desulfobacterota; class DSM-4660; order Desulfatiglandales; family Desulfatiglandaceae; genus NaphS2. Next base: position 2,576,767 of record OY759599.1, on the reverse strand, counting down.
TGGCGTTCCCATGGAAGCGGCATCCAGCAGAAGAGAACTTGAGCAATCGCTATATAACCTGAGGAAAAAAGATATCATTCTGATTGATACGCCCGGGATAAGCCGGAAGGAAGATGCGCTGCTTCGCCGTCTTCAGGGTCTTCTGGCGTGTGTAAAATCCGCTGAGATTCACCTGTTGATGAGTGCCGCCACGCGAGAAAAAGATTTTGGGGCCATTTTTGATCGATTCAAGGTCATGAATATTGCCAGACTGATATTCACCAGGCTCGATGACAGTACGGAATACGGTGATCTTCTCAATCAGCTGATCAATACACGAATGCCGGCTTCCTATTTTGCAAACGGTCCACAGGTCCCCGAGAATATTGAAGTGGCGACCCTGGACAAACTGGTGGACCTGATTCTGGTTAAGAAGGTGCATCCCAGGCGGCTTTCCGCTCTTAAAGAAGCGCCGCAGAGCGATGGACGAGAACGATTTCAATACGGCCCCTATTTGGGGAAGACCTACGCATATTCTTGATGGGCAATAGGCGATAGGCGATAGGCGATAGGTAAGCGCTTATAGCCCATAGCCCATAGCCCTTTTAATTTGGAGATATCGTCAATGAATCAAGGACTGCCACCCAGCAACCTCATCCGGTTGTCCGATAGAATCGCGGCCAGAAAAGGGGAGAGGGGAAGACTGAAAATCGGATCCCGCAAGTCCCAGACACGCGTTATTTCAATCACCAGCGGGAAAGGAGGGGTGGGCAAGAGCAATATCGTCGCGAATGTGGGCTTTGTCCTCAGCCGGCTGGGAAAAAGGGTTTTGATTATCGATGCGGATCTGGGTCTCGGCAATCTCGATGTTTTGCTGGGGCTTACGCCCAGGTACAACCTGTCCCATGCGGTTCTGGGCTCCAAAACCATATCTGAAATTGCACTGGAAGGACCGGGAAAGATGAGGATTATCCCCGCATCTTCAGGCGTTCAAGAGCTTGCTCATTTGACGGATGACCAGAAAACCAGGTTCTTGGATTCTCTTGATGCGGTTATGAATGATGTGGATTTTTTGCTCATCGATACCGGCGCGGGTATTTCTTCCAATGTCATGTATTTCAACAGCAGCGCACGGGAAATATTGGTGGTGGTAACGCCCGAGCCCACTTCCATTACCGATGCATACGCCTTGATGAAGGTTCTTTCCATGAACTATTCGCAAAAGCGATTCAGGTTGGTGGTCAATTTCGCCAAAAATGCCAGGGAGGCGGAAGGGGTCTATCAACAGATCAAGCTGGTGGCTGACCGATTTCTGGATATCACCATCGAATATGTGGGATTTGTGTTGATGGACGAAAGGGTCAGGGAGGGCGTAAGGCGTCAAAAAATTGTCAGCGAAATGAGGCCGGAGGCCGCGGCCAGCAAGTGTTTTGTTTTACTGGCAAAAAAGTTGCTGGATGTCCCTCCCTGGGATTTTCCTGAAAAGGAACCCCGTCTTTATTGGCGGGACCTCTTTGACAAAGCGACTTAGGATGAGCCTTAATTTTCAAAAAAAAAGAAACGGTTGCTGATCATGGAACTGGCGGAATTGTACGATGGAAAAGAATGGCAGGGTGAGCAATCCATGAAGGATCAGCTGGTGCTTCAATATCTCCCCTATGTCAAAAATATTGTCCAACGGATTTCCGTCCACCTGCCGGCGGAGGTGGAGGAAGATGATTTGATCAATGCCGGCGTCATCGGTTTGATGGACGCCATTGATCGCTATGATCCCACAAGGGGGACCAAATTTATTACCTACGGCGCCTTCCGCATTAGGGGGGCCGTCATGGGGGAGTTGCGAAGCCGAGATGTGGTTTCCAGATCCAATAGAAGCAAGATCCGCGAGCTGCAACAGACGTATGCGAGTCTGGAACTTAAATTGGGTCGAGAGGCCAGGGATGCTGAAGTCGCGGATAAAATGGGAATCGATCTTGATGCGTTTTATGAGATTCGGGGGATGGCCGGCATGTCCTTTGTCAGCTTTGAGGAAGTCGGTTGTTTTTCCCAGGATGAAAAAGGTGATCTCATGGGTCTTCTGGCCGGCGGTGAAAGTGGAGACCCCTTTGAAATGGCCGGCATGAAAGAATTAAGGAATGCTGCCGCGGATGCCATAGAGCAGCTTCCCAAAAAGGAAAAGATGGTGGTTTCACTGTATTACTGGGATGAATTGACCATGAAAGAGATCGGGAAAGTGCTGGATCTGACGGAATCCAGGGTCTCTCAGATTCATTCTCAGGCGATTTTGCATTTGCACAACGCCATGAGAAAAAAGGGGTTGGCAGAGGCCTGAAGCGGCAAGCCGCGGTTTTAAGTTTTAAGTTTTAAGTTTTTCTGGTGTTGTTATGTCGGACGGACTACATATTCAACGGATATTGGCTCCCATTTTCGCTGCGCCAAAGGTAAAGAAAGCAAGGCGGGAGGACTCCGGATCGGGAAAGCAGTCGTTTAAGGGACACCTTGAGGACGGAAAAGACAACCCAAAAGATGATGGCCCGGCTTCCGATAATATGAGTCGGCAGGACGCGGAAAAGGCTTCTTCCACAGGCGGAAAGATGCCTTCCGGTATTCAAAATGACCTGGGAAACCGGGTGGATATCCGCATCTAAATAGAGGATTATTTTTATGCCATATTTAACCCCTGAACAATTGGAGATGCTTTCAGATGTCTTGTGCCTCTGTTTCTTTGGGATCACCCTTGCGATCCTTGTTATGATGAGGACGGCTCGATATGGCCGAAGGCTGGCCGGAGAATGGATCAAGAGAAATGGGACAACGTTTAACAATGCGTTATCTCTGGTTTTGAGCGGGGAGGATCATCAGATTGGCGGTTTTTCCGGGAATAAAAGAGGCAATCAGGACAAAAAAAGAAAACCTTGGGGAAAACAGCCCGGGGATGAGTACGCCGAGGTAAGGCGTCTTGCGGGCCTCGGGTTGAATGTTCAAGCGATCTTTGAAAAGGTGAATGTCCCAAGAAATGAAATCGAACTGGTGGTCAAGCTTGGAAGAACCGATGGGGTTTCCCGAACTCGGGATCGAATAGGGAGGGGGGCCTTATCATCATCTTATCATCCGACATCTTGACGTCTTTGCCGGGTAAGGCCGGAAAAAAATGCCTATGGGGGAGATGGTGTTTATCCCGAAATGCTGTGGGAGTGGTAGAGACAAGGCATGCCTTGTCTCTACTGCATTCCGGCATACATCTTGCTTAAATATGTAGCATGGGGCCTTCAGGGCGCCTTTGATTCATAATGGAGGTTAATAAATGAGCCAGGCAATGTATGCGGCCGTATCAGGAGCGTCCAATAATCAGTTGAGGCTGAACATCCTGACCAATAATCTGGCCAACGTCAATACCGTAGGGTTTAAAAAGGACAACCTCTATTTTCACATTCCTGGGGAAAAAGATGATTCCCGGACGACGCAAGCGTCAAAGGTTTTCAGGATTTCTCCCCCTGCGGAGCCTTATGAAACCCGAACCGATTTTTCCCCTTCTCCCTTGCGCTACACGAGCAATCCTCTGGATGTGGCCCTGGATGGAGAAGGCTTTTTCTGCGTCAATACTCCGGAAGGAAAGCAATATACCCGAAGGGGAAATTTTTCACTGACCCAGGAGGGCAAGTTGATTACCCAGGAGGGATTTCCGGTTTTGGGAAAGTCCGGCGAAATCATTATAAAGGGAAAAAACATTGCGGTGGACGAGGCCGGAGAAATCACGGCGGATGGAAATCCCGTGGATACCCTGCAGGTTGTCAGCATCGGGAACCCTCACATGCTGAAAAAGATAAGCAGTACCCTGTTTGCGCCCCAGAGTGACCCCGTCGATGAACAAAAAGCTGAAAATGTAAAGGTTGCGCAGGGGTTTGTGGAAACCTCCAATGTAAACGGGGTGAGAACCATGACTGAAATGATAGATGTGATGAGGGGCTATGAGTCCTATCAAAAAGTCATTCAATTTTTGAGTGATGCCGCCAAAAAAAGCATCAATGAGGTCGGGAAGCTGGCCTAAGTCAGCGTGATGAACGTAATGAAATCAGGGGGCGCCAAATGCAACGATCATTGTGGATCGCATCCACGGGGATGCAGGCTCAGACGTTAAATATCGATGTTATCGCAAACAATCTGGCCAATGTGAATACCACCGGTTTTAAACGAAGCCGGGCCGATTTTCAGGATCTCCTGTATCATACGCTGCGTGCGGCAGGGACCGCTTCGGCGCAAGGGACGGAGGTGCCGACGGGCATCCAGATCGGTCACGGAACCAGACCGGCGGGAACCCAGAAGATTTTTAGTCAGGGAGATTACCAGCAAACCCAGAATGACCTGGACATGGCCATCGAGGGGGGTGGTTTTTTCCAGATCCTTCAGCCCAATGGGGATGTCGCCTATACCCGTGCCGGATCATTCAAGCTGGACAGTGAGGGCCGAATCGTGACCTCCGATGGGTTTATGATGGAGCCGGAACTTGCCATTCCCACTGACGCCCTTTCCATAAGCATCGGAACCGACGGCACCATCTCTGTTTTGCAGGCGGGAGAGGCTGAACCCACCGAAGTGGGTACGATTGAACTGGTCAGGTTTATTAACCCTGCCGGATTGGAAAGTATCGGCAGAAATCTCTATATGCCCACCAAGTCATCGGGGGAAGCCGTCACGGGCACGGCCGGCGAAGATGGTTTCGGCACCATTGCACAGGGCTATCTGGAGATGAGCAATGTCAGCGTGGTGGAAGAAATGGTGAGTATGATTGCGGCTCAACGCGCTTACGAGTTGAGCAGCAAGGCTGTCAAGGCCACGGATGATATGCTGCAGATGGCCAATAATCTACAGCGTTAGGGGTGAATTGTGGGACGTTCAAAGTTCTTTTCATGTGGGGTCTTTTTCCTTATGCTTACAGGATTGCTTTCCTTTGCGTGGGCCTCCGATCGGGTTGTTATAAAGGGCTTTGAAAAGGCTGAAATTTCTGATGACAATATCGTTTTGGGGGAAATATGCACGGTTAACGGCATGAACGGTCCACTGGTGGCCAGAATAGAGAAAATCGTCCTGGGAAGGTCGCCCTTGCCGGGGAGTACACGCCGTATTGATGAGGATTATATCAGACTCCGTTTGAAACAGGCGCAGGTGGATTTGAGCCAAATTCGCCTCTTGATTCCTCAAAGCATTATCGTTGTTCGGGAATCGGTCGTTATTTCTCGTGAAGAGATCAAAGGGGCTGTTTCGGATTTTATCTATGCCAATATCCCCTGGGACAGGGACCGGGTCAGGATTAACAATATCCAGGTCAGCCAAGATGTAACCCTGCCCAAAGGGAAGATTGCTTACCGGGTTGAGCCTCTTAAAAATTCCGATTTTAAAGGGAAAGTTGCTTTTCCCATCCATTTCAACGTGAACGGCCTGTTTCAAAAGCGGATTCTGGCTACCGCCCATATCAGCGTCTTGACAAACGTGGTGGTCGCTAAAAGGCGGGTGCGGCGGTATGGGCGAATTACGGAAGAGGATATCGAGCTTCGAGAAAAGGATTTGGCCAGGATGCCCTCCAATATTATAACGGATCCCGATGAAGTCCTGGGAAAAAGGGCCAAGCGGGCCATCGGCGCCGATACGGTCCTGAGACCTGATCTTATTGAATATCCGCCGTTGGTCAAACGTGGGGATGTAGTTATGGTGGTGGCTGAATCCGCGGGCCTGAGGGTTACGGCGCTGGGTGTGGTCAGTGAACGGGAGGGTCGCCGCGGGGAGAGAATCAAGGTTGAAAACCTGGATTCAAAAAAGAGCATTTATGCCCGCGTTCTGGATTCCAAGACGGTGGAGGTTGATTTTTGAGACGAGGAGGGCTTGAAAGATGTTGAATCAGAATGCCCGGTTTGAAAGATTTGGGGTTGTCGGCGCGCTGTCTTTGTTTCTGGTGATAATCCTTTCCGGTTGCGTCTCCGACCGGGCGGCGACAAAGGCGGCTGTTGCTCCTGACGCGATCATGTCCCTGGGGGTCGGCACTAATCACAGGGTAAAGCCCGAGAAGTACGAGGGAAGTCTCTGGGATGACAGTGGGTCTCTGGGCAGTCTGTTTAAAGACTATAAGGCCAGTAAAGTGGGAGATGTGGTGACCGTTATTCTGGACGAATATACCACGGCAAACAACAAGGCCGACACCAACACATCGAGGAAGTCTGCGGTCAGTGCCGGCGTAGGGGGCGCCTTCTCGAATATCGGAAACCTGCAGCCATCCTATTCAGGCTCGGTTAGCGGTTCCTTTGAACCTTCTTTCAAGGGAAGCGGTTATACCAATCGAGAGAGCCGCTTGAAAAACCTGGACGGCGTAACCGCCAGGGTTTTCAGAGTGCTGCCCGACGGCAATCTTGTGATTGCGGGGTCTCGGGAGATTACGGTGAACAACGAGACCCAATGCCTGACCCTGGCGGGGCTTATCCAGCCGCGGGACATTCGGTATAATATGGCTACCCAGGGGTATGAAGTGAAATCATCGCGAATTTCCGATGCGAAATTTGTTTACAGTGGTGAAGGCGTTATCGCCCAACGTCAAAGTCCGGGTTGGCTTTCCAACTTCCTAAACGTGGCGTGGCCGTTTTAGATAAAGGGAATTGTTTACGGTCTACCGTTATCGGGTTACGGTGCGGACGCTCAGGAGAAAAAAATGAGAAAAGTTGCGGTGATGGGCTTGATGTTCGTATGTGTGCTGTGTCTTATGACCGATTATGCCGGCGCCATCCGCCTCAAGGATCTGGCTGAAATTAAGGGGGTGCGGAAGAATCAGCTGGTGGGATATGGGTTGATTGTGGGTCTTGATGGAACAGGCGATGGTAAGGATTCAAAGTTTACATTTCAGTCTCTGGCAAGTTTGCTTGAAAGGATGGGAGTAACGGTCGATCCCAAAAAGATTCAAAAGGTGCAGAATGTGGCTGCTGTCATGGTGACGGCCGATCTGCCCGCCTTCGCAAAGGTGGGGACCCAGATGGATGTTACCGTCAGTTCGATTGGAGACGCGGAAAGCCTGACCGGCGGCACGCTCCTGGTGACGCCCCTCAGGGCGGCTGATGGAAAGGTTTACGCCGCGGCTCAGGGACCTGTGACCACCGGTGGGTATTCCATCTCGGGCAGTGCGGCCAAGGTGACCAAGAATTTCCCTACGGTGGGTCGGGTGGTGGGAGGGGCCACCATTGAAAAGGAGATCCGGAATGATTTCACCCGGAAAGGGACCTTATCTCTGATTCTTCCAAATCCTGATTTTACCAACGCTTCTCGTGTGGCGGAAGCGATTAATACCGCTCTCAATGGTTCCATGGCGAGAACCATGGATGCCGGCGCCATCGAGGTGGTAGTTCCAAAGGCGTATCGCGGCAACACGGTGGGTTTGGTGGCCATGATTGAGCAATTGGAAATTACCCCTGACCAATCGTCGAAAGTAGTAATCAATGAACGGACCGGAACGGTTGTGATCGGTGAAAATGTGAGGATTTCCACCGTGGCCATTGCCCATGGCAACCTGAGTATCGAAATCAAGGAAACCGCCAACGTGAGTCAGCCCATGCCCTTCTCCAATAATCAGAGTGTGGGATGGCCCGGCGGTGGTGACGGGGGTGGACAGCCGCCCCCCCGGCAAATGGGAAATAACGGCACGATCGTGGCTCCGGGGGGCAATACGGTGGTGACCAATGATACGAACATTAACGTCAAAGAAGAGAATGCCAGACTGATGCTGTTGAAGTCCGGGGTGACCATCTCCCAGGTGGTCAGGGCGTTGAATGCCCTTGGTGTAACGCCCAGGGATCTGATGACCATATTTCAAGCCCTTAAGGCGGCGGGGGCATTGCAGGCAAAACTGGAGGTGATGTGATGATGGGTGCCATGAATTTACCGGCAATGCCGTATCAATCCATTGATTTGGCCAACAGAATGGAAAATATTTCTCGTCAGGTTGATGCCGGAAAGCAGTCCGGGGACAACAATGATGATTCCGGTATTAAGAAGGCTTGCGCTGAAATGGAGTCTCTTTTTATTTTCTACCTTTTAAAAGAGATGCGCGCCACGATACCCAAGGACGGCCTTATCAGCGGAGGACAGGGGGAAGAAATTTATACCTCCATGCTGGATTCTCAACTGGCAAAAGAGCTGGCTGCTGAACGCGGAATCGGGCTTTCGCCCCTCCTTCTCGAAAGTATGGGAAAAAAAGAATCCTTTGCCCATGGACCGGATGAAAAAAAATAAATAAAAAGATTTAAGTTTTTTTCGTGGATGCCGATAAGAAATGCAAGGGTATTTTAATTTTACCTGGGAACTGTCTGTTATCCAGGTGAAAAGGAGGTTGAAAAATGGAAATTACCGGCGGCAATCCATTTGCCAAAATCAATAGCTATGTCAGGCAGGTCCGCGGGGACAAGTCTGGAGCCGATGCCGCATCCAATTCGTCTTCCGGTGAAGTCTTTTCAGGGGACAGGGTTGAGTTGTCCCCCAAGGCTAAAGAAATGCAAGAGGCAAAAAGAATTTTGGGGACCATTCCGGACATACGGGAAGAAAAGGTGGCTAAAATCAGGAAACAGATTGAGGACGGGACCTATCAAATAGACAGCGAAAAAATAGCGGAAAAGATGGTAACGGAATCTCTTATAAACCAGTTTGTGTAGAATTTTAAGCTGTATGGCATGGGTGCCGGCTATGAAAAAAGAAGTTTTGCTTGAGAATCTTCTGAGCTTTATCAAGGAGGAAGCGTTTTTATACGAATCCTTTCAGGGGGTTCTAAACGAGGAGAGGGGTGGAATTATTGCGGCTGATATGAAGGGTCTCAGCGAAACAGGTCAACTCAAAGAGGCATTGATGCTGAAGATCCGACGGTTGGAAGAACAACGCATCATCGTAATCAAAGATCTGGCGGGGATATTGGAAGTTCCCTGCCGGGGTCTGACCCTATCCGGGTTAGCGCAATACGTACAGGATCCCTATGCTGCCAGGTTGAAGGCGGCCTGTGATGCGCTTTTGGCTCTGACCGGACGAATTCGCAAGATGAATCGTTTCAACCAGTCGTTGCTCAGGCATGCGCTTGAACTGATTGCCGGCTCTTATGCTTTTTTGAGTCACCTGGCGGCGCCCGCCGCGGTTTATCACAGCTCGGGCAGAATGCAGATGAGGGGTCAGGGCGGCAGAATCATTTCAAGCAATATATAGGCAGTTTTAGGTTTTAAGTTTTAAGTTAAAAAGTCAGGGTGGCAGAATCATTTCAAGCAATATAGGGATTCCATTTTTGTATCGACCCGCCCACCCACTGAAAAGCAACCCGACCTTTTCTTGGCGTCATCAAATTGACGCCTTTCTTCTCCCCTCACTGATAAAAATCGGATAATTCTGTTTGTTTGTCCTTGAAAACGGTTGCAAAAGACGGCACATATGTTGCACTATCTACAGCACGGGGCGGGCTTTTTGATCGCAACTACTCAGCAAATAAACCATAGAAAAGGCGCTGAACGGACTTAATGGAAGAGAAAAACATGGAGACTTTGGAAAAGATTATTGACGGCATAGAAACGGTCAACTTAAACGATGGCGATGCCTGGAATGGAATTCAGGCCGATTTGGAGGACTTGGTCTCTCGGATGGGTGTTGAGATCCCCTTGGTGGTGGAACCGTTAACCCTTTGCCTGGAAGGCATAAGACGCCTTTCGGAAAAATCCGTAACGAGTCCTTTGTTGTTGGTTGATGCTATTTCCGAGTGCCTTTACGGCTTTCAGGAATGCCTTACCGGGGATTCGGATGTGGAGGACCTTATGGCGAAGCCGGGTCGGGAACTGGCAAAGGTTTTAAACAGCCTTTCCGACGATTTTCACAATGGGGGCGAATTAGAGGCCGGTGTTCAGGTGGCTGTGACCCTCAATGATGCCGCGGCCCTCTTGGTTCTTCTGGAACCCGACGACGCCGATGAGCTGTTTCGCCTGAAAGGCATTTTGGAGGCCATTGTTTCCGATGGCGGCTGTTCCCATATTTCCAAAGAAAAACTCGGTGAGGCTTTAAGGAAGATAGATGAGATGCTTTTGTCCACAGTCTCAGATCCGGACCATGCCACTAAGGAAATTGGTGAACTATTGGAGGAAGCTATCCATGCGATGGATGAGGAAGATGTCAATTCTGAAAAGGAAATCGCCGAAGTTTCAGGAATATCGGATTTGGGACAGACGGAAGAAATCCGTGAGGAAGTCATTTATTCGGAATGTCTGCCTGAGGATGCGGATCTTGATTTAATCTCGGAGTTTGTGTCCGAAAGTGGGGATTTGATTTCCGACGCCGAAGAGGCGCTTCTGACCCTTGAGACCGATCCGGAAGATGGGGAGGCCGTAGGGACCGTTTTCAGGGCTTTTCACACCGTTAAGGGCGTATCCGCCTTTCTTGAATTGACCTCCATATCGGAAATGGCGCACCATGCGGAATCCCTCCTGAGCCGGGTTCGAGACAAGGAAATCCGTTATGCCGGGGGGTACGCGGACCTGGCGCTTCGTGCGCTGGACATGATCAAACAGATGATTACCAATGTTCAGGACGCTTTGGGCGGCGCTCCGTTTTTGAGACCGGAAGGCTACGAAGACCTGATGGATCTGTTGCGTGACCCGGAAGGCGCCGGCATATCCGATGAAAGTGGCATGGAAGAAGCCGTCACACCCCGGTTGGGCGATATCCTGGTGGCTGGGGGTAAAGCGGACCGGGAAAAGGTGGAGGCGCTGGCTGGGGGGAAATCCGGCAAGCCCATCGGCGTTGAGATGGTCAAGACCAAGACCGCTACGGTAGAGGCGGTTGCTCAGGGGCTTCGAACCCAGGAACGGATGAAGGGAAAACAGGTATTCGAGTCGTCGGTCAGGGTGAGTACCGGCAGGTTGGATCGACTCGTCGACATGGTCGGCGAATTGGTGATCGCTCAATCCATGGTGGCCCAGGACGAGGTTGTGGTCAGCGGCAGCCGGCATCAGCTCCTTAAGAAGGTCAATCAAACGGGAAAAATTGTGCGAGAGCTGCAGGACCTGGGCATGTCCATGCGGATGATCCCTTTAAAAGGAACCTTCAAGAAGATGACCCGGCTCGTACGCGATGTGTCTCGTAAAGTGGGTAAAACCGTAACCCTGGAGACCCATGGGGAAGACACGGAAATAGACCGGAACATGGTGGATGTTATCAATGACCCCCTGATGCATATGGTTCGCAATGCCGTGGATCATGGCATTGAGACTTCCGACGTCAGAGAGGCGGCGGGCAAGCCGGGACCCGGAACGGTTAAGCTGTCCGCTTACCATGCGGCAGGCTCTGTGGTGGTGGAGATCGAGGATGATGGGAAGGGAATTTCACGGGATGTGATCCTTGCCAAGGCCAGGGAAAGAGGTCTTGTCTCCGATGGGTCAGCCCTTAATGACCGCGAGGTGTTCAATCTGATTTTTGAACCGGGGTTTTCAACGGCGGATGCTGTAACCGATGTGTCCGGCCGGGGCGTCGGTATGGACGTGGTGAAGAAGAACATTGAATCCATTCGAGGGCAGGTGGAGATTCAATCGGAATTGGGCAAGGGGAGTGTATTTAAAATGCGCCTTCCCCTAACCCTTGCCATTATCGACGGGATGGCGCTTCGCGTCAACAGGGAGGCCTATATTATTCCGACGGGTTCAATCGTCAAATCCATAAAACCCGAACCCAAATCGATTACCACCGTCCTCAATAAGGGCGAAATGCTTTCCCTGCGGGGGCAGCTCATTCCCATTTTTCGGTTGCACAAGCTCTTTTCCCTTGAACATGATGATGAAAACCTGGATAAACAGCTGGTTGTGGTGGTGGAAGACGACAACAAGCGGCAGGCGGGTTTGGTGATCGATGAATTGATCGGCAGGCAACAAATCGTCATTAAGACCCTGGGAGATGCCAATGCCATGCGGGATATCCCGGGCATTTCCGGAGGCGCCATCATGCCCAACGGTCAAGTGGGCTTGATTCTGGATGTGGGGGGGATTATGCAACTTGCCAATTCAGATAATGGAGAAAAATGAAGGAGAATCATCAGCACATGTTTTCCGCGACAAGCGACCTGACGGATGCACAGTTCAAAAAGGTGAAAAACCTGGTTTACCGGGAATGCGGGATATCTTTGAAAAGCGGCAAAGAAGCCCTGGTGAGGGCCCGTCTCACCAAACGCTTGCGGGCGTTGGGAATGAAGAGCTTTGGGGAGTATATTGCGTACCTCGAAAATGATGGCAAAGGAATGGAATTGAGCTGTATGATCGATGTCATTACCACCAACAAGACCAGCTTTTTTCGAGAAATTGATCATTTCCATTTTCTACGTGAAAAGGTTTTGCCGGATTTGAAGAACCGCAGAATAAGATTCTGGAGTGCAGGTTGTTCTTCCGGGGAGGAACCTTTCTCTCTGGCGATGCTGCTGCTGGATTCCATCCCTGATGTTGGATCAAGGGATGCGTTGATTCTGGCGACTGACATATCCACCAGTATGCTCAAGCAGACCCAGGCCGCCACCTATTCGGAGGAAAAGCTCGCCGCGCTTCCAAGATCTTTTTTAAACAAATATTTTGTCAAGATATCGACACCGGGCGCCCGAACTTATCAAGTTGGTCCCGCGGCCAAAAAAATGGTCCGGCCTGCTTTATTGAACCTGATGGAACCCTGGCCCATGAAAGGTCCTTTTGATGCTATTTTTTGCCGCAATGTCATGATCTATTTTGATACGCAGACCCAGCACAAGCTGGTTAACCGTTTTTGGGATCTTCTCGAACCGGGAGGTCACCTTTTTGTGGGTCATTCCGAGGGGTTGTCGGCCATCAAACACAAGTTCCGATATCAGCGGCCGGCGGTCTATAAAAGATGAATATCCATCATTTTCCGGGATAAATTAGATGAAACACATTATTCAAGTAGGCGATATGAAGGTTGGTGTAAGAGCAGACGTGCTTGTGACACATGCCCTGGGCAGTTGTCTCGGTCTTATGATCTATGATCCGGTGGCGCAAGTGGGTGGACTGCTCCATGCCATGTTGCCCCTATCCAAGATTAATCCGGAGAAAGCCAGGGCCAATCCGTTCATGTTTGTGGATACGGGGGTTCCAAGCTTGTTTAAGGAAGTGTACAAATTGGGCGGCGAAAAGAAGAGATTGCTGGTCAAAGCGGCCGGTTGCGGTTCTCCCATGGGAGACAATGAGATCTTCAAGATCGGGCAGCGAAACTATACGGTATTAAAAAAAATCCTGTGGAAAAACAAAGTACTTCTGGAAGCCGATGATGTGGGGGGAACCCATAGCCGGACGGTTCATTTTGTTATGAAGACAGGTCGGACAACCATCAAAAACGGGCAGCGGGAGTGGGAGCTATGAGCCAGGAGCAAAAATCCAGAATTATCTCGAAGATTGAATCATTTCCCAGTATATCGGGCGTCGCGGCCAAGGTTCTCAAACTTCTTGATGACCCGGATTCCAGTGCGGATGAGGTTCAAAAGACATTGCGCCTTGATCCCGGCCTTACGGCCAATATCCTGAAGTTGACAAATTCAGCTTATTTTGGTTTGCCTTCCAAGGTCGGTTCCGTTAAGCAGGCTGTCCTTTTGCTGGGCTGGAAGAGACTCACCAAGATTGTTTTGACCACGTGCGTGAATGCCGTCATCGATAAAACCGTTCCAGGCTACGATTTGCCGCCCGGGGAACTGTGGCGGCACTCGGTTGCCGTGTCGGTTACCTCGGAAGGCTTGATGCAGGAATTGGGCCTAAAAGTGGATGATGAAATATTTACCGCTGCTCTCCTGCATGATCTGGGAAAGCTGGTTCTGGGTGAATTTGTGGCGGAGGATCTGGAAACCATTCGCTCTATTGCCGCAAAAGGAATTCCCTTTCAGATGGCCGAAAGGGAGGTTCTTGGAACCGACCACGCTGAAATCGGAGCGCGGTTGCTGGAAGCATGGTCTTTCCCCCCAAGGCTTGTGGGGGCGGTTCGGTGGCATCACGAACCGGATTCGGCGGATGAAACGAGTTCATTAATTGATATTGTCCATGTGGCCAATGTCCTTTGTCTGATGCTGGGGATTGGTACAGGCGTGGAAGGTTTGCATTATGAACCTTCCGCCTTGGCCACCCGGCGGCTGGGACTCAAGCCAAAACAACTTGAACTTGTGGCCAGCCGGACGCTGCAGTGGGCCGATGAACTTTCCGATATTTTTGAATAGGGCCTGTTATAGTCGTGATTCCAAATTTATTACAAGTAAGGGGTATTTAAAGTGGCAATCAATATTCTTATTGTCGACGACAGCAAAATCATGCGGACCATGATACTCAAAACGTTGCAGATGACCGGGATTTCCATGGGAGAAGTATTCCAGGCCGGAAATGGCCGGGAAGGCCTGGAAGCGCTCGAACAAAACTGGATAGATCTGGCAATTGTGGATATTAATATGCCGGTGATGAACGGTGAAGAAATGATTGATCGGTTGCGGAAAAATCCTGAGATGCAGGATCTTCCGGTGGTTGTCGTCTCTACGGAAGGAAGTCAAACACGCATCAATCGGTTGGCGGAAAAAGGCGCTGTTTTTATTCACAAGCCTTTTGAAGCTGAAACCATTCGCGATACCATCAGAAACTTACTCAAACTGGGGGCCGCTGATGAATGACAAAATTAATGAAATCCTGACTCGTGTAGCAGTGGAGACCTTTGAAGGTCTGGCTTTTATGTTCGGTTTCCCGGATGATGAAGAGATCGGCGGGTCCGGTGATCCAATGGTTGTTACCCAAGTATGCTTTCGAGGACCATTTTCAGGGCGACTGGCCATGGCGGTTTCCGGGCAAGTGGCTCAGGAGCTGACGGAAAACATGCTGGGGATTGACGATGGGGAGGAGATTACGTCTGATGACCAGGTCGACGCGCTCAGAGAAACGATTAATGTTATTTGCGGAAATTTGTTGCCTGCGATCGGCGGAAAGGAAGCTGTTTTTGACATTGACGCGCCGGAGGCTGTTACGGATGACGAGATCGCGGAAAAGGATTTAAGCGGAGAACCGACGGCGGCGGCGAAATTGTCCATTGAAGACGAACCTTGTCATCTATTTCTGTTTTTAGATGGGGATATTTCCGAAACGCTTAATCTGTTGTGATCCGGATCGTTGAAGTGGCAGGGGAAAGAGGAAAGAAATGATTAAGGTACTTATCGTGGATGACTCGGCCGTTGTTCGGAGCATTTTGACTTCGGAACTTTCGAGGCATAAGGATATCGAAATTATTGGAACTGCCGTGGATCCCTATGTGGCGCGGGACAAGATTGTGAAACTCCGTCCCGATGTGATTACGCTCGATATCGAAATGCCCAGAATGGATGGTCTTTCATTCCTCGCAAAACTCATGAAACATTTGCCCATGCCCGTTGTCGTGGTGAGTTCATTGACCCCCAAAAACAGCGATACGGCCTTGAAGGCCCTGGAACTGGGGGCTGTGGAGGTTTTGGGAAAGCCCGGCGGTTCATATTCTACGCAGGATATTTCCAGATCACTAGCCAATGCCATCCGGGCGGCGGCTTCGGCGAAAATCCAAAAAACCCCGGCAAAAGGAGAAGGCACGGCTGGTGTTACCCTAATAAAACCCATTCAATTCAAGACCACCCACCAGATTATTGCCATCGGCGCCAGCACCGGTGGAACAAAGGCCATTGAGACCGTTCTCACCAGCATGCCGGCCAATGCGCCGGCCACCGTCATTGTGCAGCATATGCCGGAGGCGTTCACGCGTGCATTTGCCGAGAGATTGAATCAGATATGTCGGATGGAGGTTCGTGAGGCGCGGGATAATGATCACGCCATCCCCGGGCTAGCGCTCATCGCGCCGGGAAATTATCATATGCTGCTCAAAAGGAGTGGCGGAAACTACCTGGTGCGAATAAAGGATGGACCGCGTGTCCATTATCAACGTCCCAGTGTCGATATCCTTTTTCAGTCGGTGGCGAAGAGCGCGGGAAGAAATGCCGTCGGCGCCATCCTTACGGGGATGGGCGCCGACGGCGCTAAAGGCCTGCTCGCCATGAAGGAGAGCGGCGCCTATACCATCGCGCAGGACGAAGCCACAAGTGTGGTGTTCGGTATGCCGAAGGAGGCCATTGAGTTGGGGGCCGCGGATAAAATTGTCCCTTTGTCGCTGATTGCGCAGGAGATTATTGCGGGAATTCAATAGGACACGATAGTGAGGGGGATACATCATGTCGTCTGTTTTCGGGATATTACATGCTGGAAAAAGCGCCATTTTGGCTCAGCAAAAGGGTATAGAGGTCACTGGGCAGAATATCACAAACGTCAATACCCCGGGCTATACCCGCCAGAGACTTAACCTGACTACGGCAATTCCGATCCCGTCTTCCGCCGGTTCCATGGGCACGGGGGTTGAAGCAAAAGGAATTGAGAGAGTCTATGACAGCTTTCTGGGTGCCCAGATTAACCAGGAAGAGCAGGATCTGGGAAGGTGGGAGGCTCGGAAGAATGCCCTCGATATGACGGAAATCGTATTTAATGAGGCGGCGGGCAAAGGGTTGAATGAGGTCATGGGGGAATTCTGGAATGCATGGCAGGATTTGGCCAATGATCCATCAGGACAGGTCCAGAGAGTGATGCTTTTGGGGAAGAGCGAGGACCTGACCTATCAATTCCAACAAGTACACAATGCGCTGTCATCCAATTCATCGTCATTGGATGCTCAAGTGGCGGGCGCCGTTGACGATATCAATTTCAATGCGGCCAAAATCGCGGATTACAACCAGAAAATCGTTGAGGTGGAAGCCTCGGGCGACCATGCGAACGATTACAGGGATGCGCGGGATATGGCATTGAAAGAACTCTCTTCGCTGATCGATACGACCACTTTTGAACAGAAAGACGGCAGCATCACCATTAAACTGGGGGACGGCAGAAATCTGGTGGATGGATCCAGGTCCTCGAAACTGGCGACCCTGGTCAATGACGCTGGTCATAAGGATGTCTGCTGGGCCTCTTTGCCCACTCGAAGCATAAATGACAGCATTTCCAGTGGTAAGCTTAAAGGGTTGATGGAAACAAGAGATGTCATCATCCCGGGGTACATGAGCAGTCTGGAAGATTTGACCGAGGCCATAAAGACCCAGGTCAATACCCTTCACGCCGGCGGGTTCGGGCTTGACGGGTCCACGGGAAAAAATTTCTTTACCGGAAGTTTGGCAGGGGGCGATTTTTCAGTCAATTCGAGTATCGCGGAGGATTCAGACCGAATTGCCGCCGCACAAACCGTGGATGGCCTGCCGGGGGATAACAGCAATGCGCTGGCCATAGCGGATTTACAGACTACCACCGTTTCTATTGGGGATGCCGACACGACTTTCGATGATTATTACGATGCCATTGTCAGTCATGTGGGCGCGGACGTGCAGCAGGCGGATGTCCGTTTTGAGAGCCAATCTGAGATGGCCACCTATCTGGACAATTACAGGGAGTCCATCTCGGGTGTATCTCTCGATGAGGAAATGGTAAATCTGATTCAATATCAGCGCGCTTATGAATCCGCGGCCAAGCTGATCAGCGTAGCGGATGAGTTGTTGTCCACTTTGATCAATACGCTCTAAGGAAGGCTGTCCCAAGACCTAAGGAGGAATCTCATGCGAGTCACCAACAGGCAATTGTCAAATATCGTCAGACAAAGCCTTGGGGATAACACCACGAAACTTCTCAAAGCTCAGGAGAAAGTGGCGACCCGGAAGTCGGTGAACCGGCCTTCCGACGACCCCGCGGCCATGGGCAGGATTTTGGGTTATCGGACAACGCTTTCTTCCATCGAGCAGTATAGCCGGAATATCGATCAGGCAAAGATCGGTATCGAGTATTCTGAAATGCAATTGGAGGAGGTTTGTGATCAGCTTCAAACAGCAAAGAACATTATCATAGATCAATCAAATGTCGAGGAAAGCGATCGGCGGAAAACGGCTGATGACATTCAATCCATTTATGACCGTATGATGGAGATTGCCAATACCAAATTAGGAAACGATTTTATTTTTGCGGGGCATCAAAACGATACGGAGCCTTTTACCGCTTGTGCGGAAGTGACCTGCACGGCTGCTTCGGAATTAAGCGGGGGTGAGTATTTCACCCTGGGTTCCGATTATTATGTGTGGTACGATGTTGGAGGGAGTGCTGATCCGGGCCTTGCCGCGACCCATTTATCGGATAAGACCGGCATTAGGGTGGATGTGAGTGGCGGTGGTAATGCGTCTGACGTTGCGACTGCAACAGCGGACGCCATAGAAGATCAGGCGGGGTCGATTTTTGCTTCCTCGGTCACGGCGGACGATGCATCGCGATTGCAAATCGAATCGGCAGCCGACGGGACCTCTCCCGAGATTGCTGAAATCGACACCGGATTTACGATGCATACCGCAAAATATAACGGTGATGACGGCGATTTGAATTTTATGGTTTCAAATACCCTTAAGATAAAAGGCAATGCCACGGGCGAAGACGTTTTTACAGGCGCTGGTGCGGCGGATGGAACCAACGTATTTGATACCCTGAAAGCATTGAAGGATGCCCTCGAATCGCCCACTTATGATTCAGATCGGGTGTCGGAGCTGAAGGATGGCCTCATCAAAGGGTTTGAGCAGGTGCAAGAAGCCACAGTGAACCTTTCAGTTGCCTATACCCGGCTCGAATCCACCGAAAATTATTGGGGCCGGTTCAAATTATCAGTCGAAAGCATGCGTTCCAAAACGGAGGATGCGGACCTTGCGGAAGCCATTGTTGAACTTCAGACCCAGCAAACGGCCTATGAGGCGGCGTTGGCTGCATCCGCCAGCCTGTTTGACAAAAGTCTGATGGATTTTCTGAGGTGACAGATGCGTATGAAAAGCTTGATTTGGGCATTGTTCTGGCTGCTTGTGGTTTTTTTGCCATCCGTTCCGGCGCTTTCTCTGGATACGGAAGATATCATCACGCTCAAGAAAGCGGGTTTGGGCGACGGCGTCATTCAGACCGTCATGGATGAAAAAGTGGTTGAGACCTGCGCCTTCAGCGTCAAGGAGATTGTGGAAATGAAACAGGCGGGGATGAGTGATGAAAGCATTACCAGCATCATCAAAAAAGGCTCTTTTACAAAAGATACAAAGCCCGTTGTGTATGGAACCCAAACAAAATCCATCAAAAGCCTGACCCCGGATGATGTGATTGCACTTAAAAAAGCCGGCGTGAGCGATGAGGTCCTCAACGCCATTGTTTCAGGGTCCTTTGATGATAATGATCCGGAATATCGTCGGGCATGGACTATGCTCGATAATATGGGGTTGATTGTCGACGGGGGATTGAGACGATAGCCTGCTATTCCAGGAGTGTAACCGTTTACGGTTGCCGGTTTACAGTTGCCGGTTCACGGTTTTTCAATGAATTATGGGTTTCCTTCATACAGATTTACACTTGTTTTTCAACCGTAAACCGGCAACCGTAAACCGTGAACGGTTATCCAGGAGTTAATCTTTGCATGTCCATCGATTGCCATAAATGCCGATTTTACTACGTCACCTGGGACAAACGTTTTCCACACGGTTGCCGGGGGATGGGGTTTAAGAGCCGACAATTGCCCAACAGGGTCGTAAGGGGAAATTCGTCGGGAATGGATTGTCTCATGTTCAAGGAAAAGAAGAGTGTGAAACCCAGACCGTTATCGCACGGCGCCTACGCTTGATGGTCCGGTTTTAATCCGGATTCGCCGGTTTCGGAATCGTGCGATTTCGTCCCCCTTCCTTGGCCTCGTAAAGCGCTCTATCTGCGATTCTAACCAGCGATTCGGGATCCATATCCCGATGGGGAACAATGGTGGAAACGCCGAGACTGATGGTAACATGTGGGCTTGTCCCGGAGAATGCGTGGGCGATTCTCCGTTCTTCCACCTTTCTGCGAATGGCTTCGGCTAGATGGAAAGCGCCGTCGGCATCGGTATTGGGCAACACTAATGTGAATTCTTCCCCGCCATATCGGGCCACGAAATCTTCCTTTCGATTCAGATTTGAACGAAGAACCTGTGCCACCAGACGTAGACAATCATCGCCGGCCTGATGTCCATAGGCGTCATTAAAGGATTTGAAGCGATCAATATCGCAGAATATTAAAGAGAGCGGGGTGCGGGATCGGCCGGCTCTCTTCCATTCTTGAACCAGAACTTCGTCAAACCGCCGCCGGTTGGCGACCTGCGTCAGGCCGTCCATGAGGGAGAGATGCTGAAGTTCTTTGTTGGCTTTCCTCAAAGCGGTTTCCGCGCGTCTTCTAGGGGTGATATCCTTAAATTCCGACACGAGGCCCATGATTTCCCCGGTAATTCCGAAAAAAGGGTTGGCGGTTAAAAGATAGGATGCGCCTGATCCGGTCTCAGCATCTTTTTCGATGTCGTATTCCAGCTCGTAACGCCCTTTTTTAATTTTGCCCAAAGGACATTCGGGCGTATGGCAAAGGGAAATTGGGAAAACATCATAGCATTTCAGTCCACGAACCGAATCCTTGTTCCTGGCTGCAAGCCTGGCCAGGGTTTGGTTCATTCGAAGGATCTCGAAGTGCGTGTCAATGACCCATATGCCGGTGCTGGATTGGTCGAATATCTGCTCGAGTTCCATGTTGACGGTTTCGGCTTCGATGACCATCATTTTCATTTTTTCCAAGGCGGCTCTGGTCGATTCAAGCTTGTTTTGTGTATCTTTCAGCTTATCCGGAAGATCCCCATACTCATTGATGCGACTCACGCTTGCCTCCAATTGAGTCCTTCCCAAGGGTTTGCGGCCGCATATCGCCTGCAAGGTTTCGGCACGGCTCTAGTACCGCCTATCCGATTCTCTCTCTTGCCGGATTTCAAAATCGTGCTGAAATTGGATGGCAACCTGATAACTCAACGTTGCCATCTTTTTGGCCTTATAGGAAAAAATGATGGCCAGGCAGGAAAGCGCTACGGATAGCAATTTGAAGCCAAAATCGAGTAAGGCTCTAAATCCGCCTTTGTAGGCCGGATCTTTTTTATCGCGAGATTCCCTCGATACCATGACGTTGGGGGCAGCGGTATGAGACATAATATCCCGCTTACTACGCTCTGTGAACGTGGTTGCTATTGCCTGTTCGTGGATCTGTTGTTCTTTTGTATTTTCAGGTGCGGTTTCCCTTCTGGACATATGCAAATTATCTTTGAATCGGTCGCTTCCGGTTTGATGGGTAGTTTGTTCCCTGATATTTTCTCTTTCCTCAAGTATCGGATCGATTGATGTTTGAACCGAATGCAAATCCCTTTTTACGGCAATGTTTTCGGCTTGAACGGAAGGCTTTTCCGGCTTTTTTTTATCGGGAATTCCTTTGTTTGAAATGATTGTCGCACCAGAGTTTTTCTTTGGAAATCCGGGATGGGTGGATGAATGAATTTTGACAGTACTCATGGAAACTTTACCATGAGAGGGCGGCGCAAGGTTTTTCTCAATTTTGATTGAACTCTGGATTTTAGATGATTGCTTTTCCGGACGAATCCCTTGTTTTAGTGTTCCTGGCGTCTTTTCCTGTGATACATCTGCCAATTCAGGCAGGGCGCTTGTCTCCCGGCTTTGGATGAGCTCTGATTTCAGATCATTTGCATATACCCATCCACCACCATAGGTCGTTCCCTCAACCACAATATAGTACCAGGGGCCATACTCTTCTATTATTTTAATTTCGTGATCACTAGACACGGTCCCTAGAACGATTGCATCCCGCGAAGGGTATTTTCTCAGTTGGATATTATCCGCGGCATCCCCGAATGCTACCCGGAAAAAGAGTAGGGAAAAGGTCAGAATGAGAATTAACTTTGTCCTTGGATTCTGCCTGTTTTTCATCTAATATCCTTTTCTGCATGGCATTTCCCAAATGTCATGACGCCTCTTCTACCTTTCTAGTCAATAAATTGACAGTGGTGGTCCGTGAATGGCCATTTCAAATACGGGGTTGTCCAATTGCTGCGTTTCTCCATATGGTGCATGACTTTAATATGCATTTTTTGTGCCGTTTTATAGGTAAAATACCTAAGGCTTAAAACCTACAATGAACAGATATCGGTACTATGAAATTCTGGAGATTGATGCCAATGCCTCGCCGGAAGAGGTGGGGCAGGCCTATGAAGATCTTCTGGCGGCATGGAATCCCGAGGCTTTTTCAAAAAGTCCCCGTTTGAAAAAAAAGGCCGAAAAGAAGCTGAAAAAAATCAACAAGGCTTACCGGAAAATCCTTAATTCACTGTCCCTCCAAAGGGAAGGGGCGCTTCCCCAAGGGAAGCCGCCATCTGAAGTCGCATCTTTTTTCGGTCGTTTTACCAAACCGGCAACCCGTAAGAAGCCGAAGAACGGCCATCAGACTTATGCGGGAACGCACCCATGGATACGGCTTTCGGCAAGGATGATCGATTATTTCCTGTTTGCACTGTTTCTCCGATGGGTGCATCTGTTCGACCTGGCTCTCTGGCGGAGTGTTCCTTCCTTTTTTTTCCCTGTAGTAATGACGTTTTTTTGGGTTTTCGTGGAAGCGGTGCTGTTGCGCGTATTCGGCGTCACCCCAGGCAAATGGATGCTGAACACCGAAATAATCGATCGGTCTTTAAGAAGTCCCGGACTTTGGGGTGCCTTTCTGCGAAGTATTTCCGTATGGTGCAACGGCGTCGGTACGGGTTTTTTTTTGATTGCCCCCGCAACAATAGCGGTTTCATATTTCAGGCTTAGAAAGGATGGGCTTGCGCCATGGGATCGTTTGGGAAAATTTCGGTTGATACACCGGAAGATTGAAGGGCCAAGGATATTGTGGGTTTTTTTAGGGGTTGCCGTGCTGCTTGTTGTGGCCTCCTATTTCCCGGACCGGCGGATCGGCGTGATCCCGCCGGACCCACCAGCGCTGGAAGCGGGGTATGGGAATTTGGATCGTGAAACAAATGATGCCGGCGCCATAGCGCCAAAACCGGAAGGCCGACAAACATCCGCACCGAACAAGCAAGGCTCTGCACAGACGTCGTTGGTTCAGGCAAATTCTTATCTATTGCTGGGCCGTTATGAAGATGCCATGGCCGTATACAAACAGATTATTTTGACAAGCCCGGACCTGGCGGAGGCGCGGTACGGCCTCGGCGTTTCCTACGCCAAACGCCGTTATTATAAAGAGGCGATGGCAGAACTGCGGCAGGCGGTGTCGCTGAACCCTGAATATGCGGAGGCCCACCATATCCTGGGATTGATCTATTTGACCTCCGGCAACAGGGCTGCTGCAGTGGCGCAGCATCGACTACTGGTGGATCTGGATAGAACACTGGCGGATGAGCTGCTCATCTACATCGAAAATATGCGGAATTTTGTAGAAACCGAGGGCGCGAATTCAGAATTGTCGGATTAATGATGCCGCAGGAACTTAAAACTTAAAACTTAAAACTTAAAACTGCGGTTATGCCGCGTTAGGTTTATTGAGGGTTATAGTCCCCCCTGTTGAATTTGATGGTCTCCAGAGAAGATAGGATCAGCGTTTCATTCAGGATTTCCTTCAAGCCATCTTCATCGGGAAGTGAGTCGAGGGCCGAAGCCAATCCCTGTTTTTCTTTCCGCATTTGATCGATCAAAGGGGAAATCTCTTTTAGCCCCGCATCGGGGTTGCCCAGTTTCTCTTGATAGTCGCTCAGGATTTTCAGAAAATTTTCTACCTGCTTGACCGTGCCATTTTCCACAGAGGAAAAAAAATCGAATTGTGTTTTGGATAGCCCTTCAATTTTGGGCATTTGCGGGTCGTTTGCCGTTGCTTTCGATACCTTCCCCAAGGTCTCATCGAGGATGGCGCCGAATTCAGACCCGGCGGGCTTCGATTTAGAATTAGTCCTTCCGGCGTAATTGCTCGCAAGGATCTCTTGGTTTTGATTTATGATCATTTTCTTTCTCCTCCCTTAAAAGACAGCGCCATTCAAGCCTGTTGGTTGGCGATGGCGCCGGCTGCCCGAAATCGAATTCCAAATCGCCGTGTTAACTGGCATATAGGCGATGCAAGAACCGTGCAGGACTTATAGTAGAATGGTTTTAATCTTAAAATGCAATGGGTTATGTGAATTTTTCAAGCGGTAAAATCCTGCATGGATAGGAAAAAAATACCCTCTTGATCAAGCTGTGCTGCAACATTTGCATGCCACGTTTCCTTGCGAGCGCTGCCAATCAAGTTATAGGGCCGCCTTGGCTTCATCCATGGAAAGATCGATAGTGATTTCGCTGGTTTCTTGGAAATCCTTCAGCTCATCCCGCATGGCCTGGGTGCCCATGACGCGAATGCGGATGCCCGCTTTTTGGCAGCTTTGAATCACCTTGATGATCAATTTGATCAGCGTCACATTCGTCCCCGATACCCGGCTCAGATTCAGAACGAATTTGGTGATACCGGCGCTTTTCATCCCTTCGATTCCGGTTTTTAAATGCCCTTCAATGGCGACACTGACCGGCCTTTCGATCTTCCTCGGCAACGTCAGAAGTTGAACATCGCCATCCATGGAAAAATATTTGCCGGCAGTATCCTCCGGTCCCGCTGCCTCCTTGGCTTCGAGGGTCAATATTTTATTAACCCTTTCGATCAAGTCTTGTCCCTTGAAGGGCTTTACCATGTAATCTTTGACGCCCATCTTGAGAATCTTCATGACATTTTCTTTGCCCGATTCCGCCGTCAGCATGATAACGGGGGTGGCAGCCAATTCCGGGTTTGCCCTCAACTGTTCCAACATCTCCGTTCCGGTCATTACCGGCATGGTAATATCCAAAACAATCAGGCCCGGTTTTTCGCCGGATGCCTTCTCCAGGCCTTCCTTCCCATCACCTGCCTCAAATATTTCGCATTTAAAGGATTTAAAGGCTTTCTTTACGATCATTCGGATCGTCTTACTATCATCAACAACCAGGACCTTCAAGGCCATAACCATCCTCCTGATTTACCGTCAATTTACGGATTTCAAAAAAACATCCACCAGACCGGTTTGTGTTCGGTAGTTAAAAACAAAGCCTTCGTGCCTTGCCCACCCCTTATGCTCAACTCTAAACTCCCTGCCGCTGGTGATGGTGGGAATGGATAATTCACAGGTAAGCCCGACATCGCAAAGGCGGCTTTTGAGATCGCCGCCGATCATATTGCTCAGTTCTCCAACCACGTCATGGACCTCCTCATCCCCTTCAATTTCATCCTCTTCCATGTCCAGCATGGCGGCGGTGATGAGTCGGGCAAAATCTCCATTGACATGGAGGTTGATGCTCCCCATGGCTTTTCCGGCGAAACTAACCGATCCCACGATTTGCATTCCGTCCGAGGCAGTGTAGGTTGCACTATCAACGAATTCCACGTTCATAGCGAGCATTGCATCGAACACACCTGTTACTGCATTGGAAATATATGTCTTCAAATCCAATGTATTGATTTGATCCATTGAGTTTTTTTCCTCCTCATTTTTTATCGCGCCATTATGTCATAATCCCATTTTCTAATCAAAGAAAAATTGTAAGGGTTCACAGGTTCAGGGTGCAACCATCTGTTTCTGTATAGCTGTAACTTCTTAAAAGGGCATACTGGAAGCTGTTTTCCACTTCAAAATTTGGATATCCCAGTCTGTAGGTCATGAAATCGTCATTATGTCCTTTAATCGTCAGGTATCCGGTTTGGAACAGAAGAGGAACGAGTGAGAGATCCTCTATTTCATAGATCACGATTCACAGGATTTAACACGATGAACAGGATGAGAAGACGGTGTCCCAGCAAACGATCACAAAAAAATACGCCTGCAAAATATCAAAAGCAGATCGCCTTAATCATTGATGGGATATTCATTGGGGCCTTCGTAGGGGTGAAAAATCTTTCGCCCATGCCACCGGTAACCATGCAGTATCGTCTTGAACCATGGTTAAATCAGCACATCCGACACCTGGCTTGCGGCTTTGGTTAATCTTCCCCCCGCATTTATTCCACTCTGACGCATCTAAAGCTTGACGCTATCGGCATATCCATAAACCTCGATACCCAGATCCTTTGCCGCGGACCTGGCGTAATCATCTATCATGGGCGAAATAACCATGACCCGGTTGGTCTTGCGGTCATGCTTGTTTTCATAGAATTTTTTTTTGCGCCAGAAACTGTACATGTCCGATTTGCTCATGGACGATTTGATCTCGCACAGAATCAGGGTTCCATTATGAATGATCACATCCAACTCAATCTGCTCCGGTCGCCCGAATACCGTTCCCTCATGGTCGTAGTCTTCATATCTCTCCACCTTCACCCCAAAGGACCCTTCCAGAATAGCCCGCAGACCCTTTCGAAACGCAGATTCAGAATGCAGGCCCCATCTTGCCCCAAGAGCGCCTATGGTAGCCTCGTGTTTCTGGTCAAGTTTCTGGATCGATACAAGCATCTCGTTGATAACACGTTGGTTTTCTTCCCACTTGTTATTCTGTTCCCTTCGCTCTGTCTCCCATTTCTTATCCTGGGCGTCCCACTTGTCATTCTGTTCCTTTCGCTCTACCTCCCATCTCTTCTCCCAAGAGACCCACTTTTCATTCTGTTCCCTTCGCTCTGTTTCCCATTTTTTATCCTGGGCCTCGCATTTCTTATCCTGACCTAACCATTTTTTATTTTGAGCTTCCCATTTTTTGTCCTGGGCCGCCCATTTCTTCTCCTGAGCTTCCCATTTCTTATCACGGGCTTCACGGTCCCTCTTTAACTCGTCCATGATCCGGTCAAAACGACTTTCGGTTTCTCGTTTGCTCGAATAGCTTTTACGTGTCACATCCAATATGAAATTACGTATATCCGGATCAATTTTCATCAATTCAGGAAGTTCTGCTATGATAAGTTTTTTGATTTCTTCTCTGGTATGAGCTTCCATGTGTATTCTCCTTCCTCAATTCTCATCGCGATAACCATACTCCACAATGCGGTGATTTACACCAAAAAACGACAATATGACGCAGACTGTCACCGCTGAATTCAATGCCCGGCAGAAGGTGTACGTCTCCGAAAAGTTTTTCAATGCGCTTATGGCGCAGTATCTCTATCTCGGCTATACGCAGCCTGTTGGCGAGCATTTGAAATACCTGGCATTTTCCGGTGACAGGCCCATTGCCTGTTTGGCATTTTCCTCAGCAGCATACCATTCGGGTGCAATCCCATAATGGCAGAAATGGCTACGGACGCAAGCCGGGACAAAATGCTTGAACGCGATTTTAAAGATTAAATGATGGACAGGATTGCCATTCTTACCCTCTCACCTTCTTTTCCTCTCTTCTCAGCGCCTCTGCGCCTCTGCGCGAGACCATTTTATAATTTTATAACGTCCCATTCTTCCGAAAGATCAAGGAGTGATTTCATCCAGCAGCTCGGGATGTTTGTCCAGAAGTTTAAAAAGGTTGCTGACTGATTGCAGGGGTTTGGCCT
Source organism: Desulfatiglandales bacterium (assembly GCA_963662465.1). Taxonomy (GTDB): domain Bacteria; phylum Desulfobacterota; class DSM-4660; order Desulfatiglandales; family Desulfatiglandaceae; genus NaphS2. The sequence continues at coordinate 2,549,288 of OY759599.1, read as the reverse complement.
TCCCACGTTCGTATCGGGAAAATGCATTTCGGCCTCCCCCGGTGAGCAGGGCCGCTTCCTGCTGTGTCAGCTTGAGTTTTTTACGAATTCTTGCAAGTTCAGCCGCTTCCTTCGAATCAATTTCCCTGGCGACTTGTTTGATGGCCTCGGCAAAACGAACTCCTTCACCTACATCAAATTCGACTTCCCCGCAATGAAAACAGTGCCATCCATTGACGACAGGTATAACGGCATGATGCCCTTTATAGGTGTAAGGCACATCTCGAACAGTATGCACCATTTCTTTTTGTCCACAATTCAGACAGTCGCGTTTCATTTCATTTCTCCTTGAACTGGATCACTATAGACCCATCATGGCGTAACGTGACCTTCACATAGGCTATCCCGGCAGGCGTTTCCGGATGATAAACATCCTGCCAAATTTGGCTTGACGAATGGGTCGTCATGCTTTTGTAAAAATCGGATCGATTCATGAAACAGACTATTTCTATCGCCTGAGCAATTTCAAGCCCCATTGCCTGGGCGCCAATCAATGCTGTTGCGGTAAAAGCGTCCGCACCACGTAAACAAACCGCGGATTGCACAGTTGAAAGATCATAATGCGGTTTTCGCTTTTCCATAATGAACGTTAACCTTATAGGGTAATTCCGTCAAGGAATGTTTAGTACCCTTGTGCTTCCACCTTATTGACACCTCTCATATTTCCTGTAACGTCGAATTGGTTGATTTGATAATCAGTAAGGAAGGATAGAAAATGAGGCTACGGTCGCAAGCCGGGATAGCTTAGCCAAAGCCCTATTCTAATTCATTCCTACGCGGAACTCGGGAAAAGGGGGATACGCCATTATTGGCTTTCTCCCCGTCTTGAACACGATTCACAGGATTTAACACGATGAACAGGATGAGAAGACGGCGTCCCAGCAAACGATCACAAAAAAATACGCCTGCAAGACATCAAAAGCAGATCGCCTTAATTATTGATGGGATATTCATTGGGGCCTTCGTAGGGGTGAAAAATCTTTCGCCCATGCCACCGGTAACCATGCAGTATCGTTTTGAACCATTGTTAAATCAGCACATCCGATACCTGGCTTGCGGCTTTGGTTAAACTTCCCTCCGCATTTATTCCACTCTGACGCATCTAAAGCTTGACGCTATCGGCATATCCGTAAACCTCGATACCCAGATCCTTTGCAGCGGACCTGGCATAATCATCTATCATGGGCGAAATAACCATGAGCCGGCTGGTCTTGCGGTTATGCTTGTTTTCATAGAAATTTTTCTTGCGCCAGAAACTGTACATATCCGATTTGCTCATGGACGATTTGATCTCGCACAGAATCAGGGTTCCGTTATGAATGATCACATCCAACTCAACCTGCTCCGGTCGCCCGAATACCGTTCCCTCATGGTCGTAGTCTTCATATCTCTCCACCTTCACCCCAAAGGACCCTTCCAGAATAGCCCTCAGACCCTTTCGAAACGCAGATTCAGAATTCAGGCCCCATCTTGCCCCAAGAGCGCCTATGGTAGCCTCGTGTTTCTGGTCAAGTTTCTGGATCGATACAAGCATCTCGTTGATGACACACTGGTTTTCTTCCCATTTCTTATCCTGTGTCTCCCATTTCTTATCACGGGCTTCACGGTCCCTCTTTAACTCGTCCATGATCCGGTCAAAACGACTTTCGGTTTCTCGTTTGCTCGAATAGCTTTCATGCGTCACATTCAATATGAAGTTACGTATATCCGGATCAATCTTCATCAATTCAGGAAGTTCTGCTATGATAATTTTTTTGATTTCTTCTCTGGCATGAGCTTCCATGTGCATTCTCCTTTCTCAATTCTTATTGTAATAACCATACACCACAATGCGGTGATTTACCATGAAAATACAGCTGTTAGCTATTAGCCGTTAGCTGTTAGCTTAAAAGCGGTAGATGTCATTTTCATGCGTGGGGGTGGCAAATCCTCTTGCCATGAGCGTTTACCATGAAAACAGGCGATATGGGTTCAGCCATCATTTTTCTGCCGGGGTGTCAAAAAACCCCTTGTCATGGGCGTTTATAGCAAAAATAAATAGTGCCTGAACGAAAACCCGTAATCTTCAGCCTGATAGGACGGAAATATCGGAATAACCTTGCCGGGGAATCGAAGTTTTCTATTAAAAATTGACATGCTTTTTGGGATTGAGCTTTAATGGACTAAATTGAGCGAAATTGGGCATACTCGTCCATGTGAAGTAAAACAAGAATTAAAAATTGAGACTACGCGGCCGCTTTAAGCCGTCTCTTTTGCATTTTTTCCAATCGTTGTACTTGCTTCAGCTTTTTTTGTTGGAGAACGTGGCCGATGATTTGGATATTTCGCGCAAGAACGGCCAACCCCACGTAGCGCTTAAACCCTTTTATCCCATGGTCTCGGCAGCGATCCAGCCCATGGTTTTCAAGAGCGTTTATGCTGGATTCTACTGCGGAATGCTTTCTCCGGACCTCACGAAAATCTTCAGAATTTTCGATCTCCTTGTTGATGGCAGACAACTTGCCCTTGCGGGGAAGCACCACTCGATCTAGGAGGTCTCGCAGTTTTTCCTGGTTTTCCGGACTGTGAAAACCCTTGTCAAAGCTGCAACTGGCAAGCTCAGCGAAGCGATCTTTCGTTTCTTGAATGATGGGGACTGCAATTTTATCATCCGTTTCATTTTGCATAACCCGATAGTGTAGAATGAAGCCAAATTGATCTTTGACAATGCAGACCCTGAGTCCCAGTTCTTGTGATATGCCAGCCTTGCCCTTGCTGATCCACTCGGTATGCTCCTCAAAAATGGAGAAAACTTTTTCATGATGAGGAATACTTTCTCCTTCCACGACCCTTCTGCGAATTTGATCAATCTGCCGTTCAGCATGGGCAATGTACCCTTGGATTTGCTGTATCTTCAACTGAACAATAATGTCCGCAGGCGATAACGCCGCTAAAAGGGTCTCTTTTACCTTATTGATGATATCTTGGGCCAAATCAAGGTATGCAATATGGGCTGCAATAATCAATTGTTCCCTTTTGGCTTTCTTTTCCTTATTTTTTGAAGTGGACCGCTTCGTCAGTTGAGCCTTTCGAAAAAGCTTTTTGGTTTTTTTTAACAGGTTATCGCTTTTGCGCCATCCAGGCAATCCTGCTTGAACACATAAGAACACAATCGACAGGATCATTTTCCGCATGGCATCCCACAAGAGATTGATGTCTGTCGGATAGTGAACATCCGTTTCCAAAACAAAAGAATCACAGCTCGCATTCAGCTTTTCACCAGGCTTCATCCCAACAATTTCATGCCCATACTTAAGGACAATCTGGTTAATTTTATCAAGAATTTCAGGTGTAAAGAGCGACACGTTGTCCTTCAAAGTTTGCAAAGCATAACGGAAGTCGTTATCCATGATGCTGTGACCGAGCATCAATCGTAATGATAGATGATTATTGGCGATTTCCATTAATTTATCGTAATCCCAGTTGCAGGACAATCTCAAGGTTCCCAAAACAAGAATTTTCCACAGGTCCATACCTCTTCGTCCGTTATTAGGATTGATATTGGCGGGAACCAAATCTGTGAGTGCAGCAAAAACCTTTGGGCGAACGTCGAGGTCACAGTATATCGCTTGCAGACCAATGAGCAGTTTCGGGATTTCATCGCGAGAGCGGACGTCAAATTCAATGTCACTGATTGCTACTTCGCCGAATCTCATTTGGCTTTGGAATACCTCTCGCATAATATTTTCCTCCGAATCTTTGCAAAATCATGACGCTTTGCGTCATTATTTTAAACCATACGTAAGTAATTCGTATCAATATATAGCATTTATGATTAATTTTGTAAAGGGAAAAATGGGCTCAAAAATAAATAATTTGGAGAAATCCGGATGACCATATGTGTCGTAAGCAGTTGACAAATCAATAGAAAATGGGATACCGTTCAGACACTAAATATGTAAAATGAATACTTCTGCGCCTTTTTGCGGCTATTTATAATTTATAGCTCATTGTCGGAAATTGTAAGGCCTTAAGTGAAGGATGCCCATATTTCCGTCTTATTCTCCTTACGCTCAATCAGAAGGTCGGCAGAAATTCCCACTCAAAATTGAAAACATTTCGATCTTCAAGGCTGAATTCAATGCCCGGCAGATAGATGTCCTTTCCCGCGTATTTCTCATGATATTTCTTTTCCTTGAGCTGATGAAGCGGGCTCCCGGTCCCCACCAGCGCCACCAACTTCAACTCAAAGAGATAAACCCGGTCACAGGCCTTGATAACGGAATAGAGGTTTTTCAATTCTTCGCGGGTCGCAATGGCGGTTTGCGTGTTTGAAATGTTGTTCAGAAGGGCTTGTCGTATTCATCCAACAGCACCAGAACGTGCATTTTGGACATCTCATGCAGTGTCCGGATCAGTTGTGCAAATCGGTTTTTCGGATCTTCGTAGGTGTAGGCAATACCGTATTTTCGTGCATGGTCGTCTAAAATATATTGGAAATTGTTGTAGAGATACTTTTTTTGATCATCGGCAAACCCCAAACAACATCAAACCGTCCGGTGGAGGACTGGGGTAAACTGCTCAGAGACAATGCCGCATCCTCTGCGATCCTTGACAGGTTGCTCCACCGAGGCCATTTGCTCAAATTTGAAGGAAAAAGCTACAGGCTAAAGGAGGCTGCAGAAAAGCTTGCCATAGGGAAGAAAAAAGAATAAATTGTAATCGTTCTGTCGCTGAAGATCTTTCCATTGCCACGGTCAAGATCCTACACAAACTCCTTCACAGGTGGGGGATTTTGGGGTGGCCACAAGTGGGGGATTTTAAAGTGGCCATCCGGGTTGGGGCTTTTTTTACATCTTTGATTTTTCGGAGGTATCACAATGTATTATGTGAATTCTTTTCCAAGATCCGGTAACACTTGGATTCGTTTGATGCTGATGGAAATTCTGGGGGCAAAAGGATTAGATGTCAATCCGGTTTTTTCCAAGGATGCGCAAGGCAATTCTTTTTCGACTCATTTGATTATTCCGCAATCGATTCTGAAAGAAAATGAGCATCACCATATAGCCAAGAGTCATGGGAAGTGGGAAACTTGCTATCCGGATGTCCCCATTATTTATTTGATAAGAGATGGGAGAGATGCCATTTATTCCTATTACCATTTTAATATGGATCACCGGGGTTACGCGGAAAGTTGGGACGATTATTTTCAAAGACATGTCGTTTGCGGAGATATGAACAGTCCCAGGGAATTGTATTTAGGGTCATGGATGGGGACCTGGAGTGAGAATGTCGGATCTTACATGAACAAAGAGAATGTGATGGTGGTAAGATATGAAGATGTCAGAAAAAATACACTATATTGGGTTGAAAGAATGTTAAAATTTGTTGGCGCTTCGGACATTGACGAAACTTTGATGCTAAAATGCGCCATAAAATACACGCAACAGCTTATTGAAAAAATCAAGTCGCATGAACGGCCAAGAGGTATTGTCGGGGGGTGGAAAGACGTTTTTTCCGATCGACAGAAAGAGGCTTTTATCCATCTTCACGGCCCATGTTTAGCCGATGCGGGTTACAAACTGGAATCGGCGGATATTTCTTTAGTCGGAAACCGTCATCGGACTGAGAAAAATGTGACTGAATCGCGGAAAATTTTTTTGCTTTCAACAACCAGAATGTGGAATTGTGGGGATGATTTCATTGCTTTCGGCATCAGACGTTTGATTGAACGGCTACTGCCCTGCGGAAACTTCATGGCATACAATCGAAATCCGGATCTTCATGTGCAACGGCTCCTGTTTTCAAAACCGAGGTTGAGGGTAGGCAAAGGAGAGCAATCCCAGGAGATGGATGTTGATCTGTCTCAATATATCAAGGAAACGAATTGGCGCTGGGATAACTCATGGACTCAGCGGCATTCTTTGGATTTTGTTGATTGTTGCATTTTTGCCGGAACGCCTGAATGGTTTGGTCCGATGGTGAGTCCCTTGACGTTTCAGCTTCAGGACAGCAACATTCCGGTGATGTATCTGGGTGTTGGCGGATTTGAGAGACGGGAGAGCCTGACATTTCATCAATTATCCGATGCCGATAGAAAGGTCTTGGAACGGGCCGCTGTCGTTACGGTCAGAGATGATCAGGCCCAAAAGCTCTTGGGTTCCTTGAATGCCCTCAAGCTGCCGTGCCCGGCTCTTTTTTCCTCCAAGACAGAGCGTGTGAGAAGCGGGAAGACCCTCAGAATAGGATTATCCACCCAACCTGACGCTTCCCTGCAACCGCCTTCAGCCAAAGGGATTTACCCTTACACCTTCGCTTTGTTCCAGAAATTGATCCAGAAATTTCAGTGTGAGGTGATTTGTCATTATATCGATGAGCTGAATCCCCTTTCTGAACTTGGGGTCCCGATCCATTATTCCTATGATTCCGGCGACTATTTCGACATTTACGACAGGTTCAATCTGATTGTAACAACGCGAGTGCATGGGGCGGGTATCGCGGCATCTTTAGGCATCCCCTCTTTCGTCATCAAGCATTCCGCACGTTCAAGCACCGTGGACGGATTTCTTGCCGAATATATCGATCCTTCGTCTGATTCAGCGGACGATGTGATCGGCAGGCTTCTTAATTTTGATGTTCGACAGCGTTCACAGGCGCTGGTTTCCCATAAAGTCCAAACCATGAAGACCTATCTTGAAATCCTTGCGCCGGTTGTGATGTCAATATGATTTTTCTGAAACCAGTTCGCGCAGGTCTTTTAGAACCCGTTCAAACACCGGCGCCCAGGCACCCTTTCTTTCCTGACGATAAAGCCGCATGCTTGGATACCATGGGGTGTCGGTTCGATTCAAAAGCCAGCGCCAGTCCGGTGAAAAGGGGAGCAGTGTCCAGACTGGTTTGCCCATTGCGCCTGCCAGATGGGCTACGGCTGTATCCACGGAGATAACCAGATCCAGATTCTCAATGAGGCCCATGGTATCGGTAAAATCCTCGAGCTTGGGTCCATAATTAACGATCTCAATGTTTGCACATAGATCGTCGACCTGTTCAGCCGCTTTTCCCTTCTGTATTCCGATTACCCGCACCCCCGTGATTTTTGCAAGCGGTTCAAATTGCTTTAAGCTGCACGAGCGGTTCCGGTCATTACAGTGTTTAGGCGCTCCCGCCCATACGATCCCCACTTTGAAAGGTGGCCCTTTGAGCTGTTCTTTCCAGTATTTCGCCTTTCCGGCATCGGCATGAAGGTAGGGAACCGTATCCGGTATGGTATAAAGGTTGGTATTGAATATGGCCGGCAGGCTCAGGAGGGGTACATAAAAGTCCATATCTTTCGGCAATACGCCTTTTGTGGATCGCGGCAACAAGCGATCGATTCCCGGAAAGTCTTTCAAAAGCCCCATCAGCGATTTTTGGGTTTCAAAGAGGGTATTTCCGCCGAGCGCCTTGACCATCGGAAGGTAGCGTATGAATTGCAGGGTATCGCCCAGACCCTGTTCATCGTGAATGAACAGGGTTTTTCCCCGGAGAGATTCACCCTTCCAGAGAGGCGCTTTACAATGCCTGAGATTTGCCTTTTGCCAGTCGTCTTTTTTTAACCGCCATTCGAATTCCTTCCAGCCCGCTTCAAACCGGCCTGTCAGCAAAAAGACGTGAGAAAGGTTCCAGTGAACTCCCTCTAAATCAGCGTTGGTCTCTATCGCTTTCCGGTACAGGGCCGCTGCATCATCTATCTCGCCCCGTTCCTTGAGCAATAACCCGATATTATTCAGGGCATAGGCATGATCGGGCGCAATTGAAAGCGCTTTCCCATAAGAAGCCATCGCAGCATCTTCCCTGTCAAGCGCGCTCAGTGCAGTACCCAACGCAAAGAAGGCCTCGGCCCTTCCAGGCTCTAACGTTAGTAGTTTTTCAAAGCAGTTGATCGCTTCTGCCGGTTTGTTTTTCTGATTCAATATGCAGCCTGCCTGATACAGGGCATCGGTATAATCAGGCTTGAGTTTGAGTGCTATACTGAGGCTTTGAAGCGCTTCGTCAAGCAGTCCCTTCCTCGTCAGTGCGACGCTCAAACGGCAGTATGCCCGGACAAAACTCGGGTCCAGTTTCAATGCGTCTCGATAACACGATATGGCTTCATCGAACTTTTCCTGAGCAAGGAAGGCATTGCCGAGGTCATTTTGGTACGTGGCATTGTCCGGGCTGATATGAACGGCCGCGGCAATATGGTTCACTGCGACATCATACCGATTCCTCCGGTATGCCGTCATGCCAAGCAGGTGCAAGGCAGGTGCATGGTCACAGGCGGTATAGCATATTTCTTTGCATATTTTCTCAGCTTGATGAACATGGCCGAGTCGATAGTATTCGAGCGCCTTTTTGAACTGAAGATCTGTTTCGTGATGTCCCGAAGCCACATTCTCCGGCATGATTCCTGATCCTCTTCCGCTTTTTAAAACAAAAGGGTTGCCTCATTTTAACTCACTCAGGAACTCGCGAATATCCTTTGTGTCGTGTCCACTTTCCACGGCCAGTTCAAGCAGCGAGACGGCATCGCCGGTTCGTCCGGTGGAGACGAGCTTCCCGGAGAGGTCATGCAGATATTCCGCGCAGTCCACGCCCATTTTTGTGAGCGTTCTGATCTGTTTTAAACTCTTCGCTTTTTCTCCTTCGATCCTGTAGGTCGCAGCCAGTATGGAACGGGCCATCGGGTATTCCGGCGTCTCTTGCAACAGTTTCTCAAGGCATGACACGCTCTTTCCCGTATTCCCGAATAAGAGTTCGCAGGTGGTGTGAAGTACCGCCACTTCCTTCAGGGTGGGCGCCTGCAGCATCGCCTTCCTTGCCGAGACACGTGCTTCCTCGTAATTTTTCAGTTTCATGTAGGTATATCCGAGACTCAGCAATGCCTTTGCGTTGAAGGGGTTAATCCGAAGCGCTCTTTTCCACAATTCCACCGCCTCTTCATATTTTTCAAGTCCGCCCGCTTCAATCGCGAATTCTATCAGGAAATGGATATTATCCCCTTCCTCGGCCACCTTTTTTTTGGCCAGCAGATAATACGCTTCCCGTTTGGCAATATGTTGATCTTCGTTAAGCTGACCGTAGTGATGCACCGGAATGTTGCATTCCCTTATATGGATGCTCCGTCTTATCAGCGAGGGTTCCACCAATTCGTGGATGGGATTTTCAAAACGTATGAATCCATGGTTGGTAAAAAGACGCACCTTCCTTGTTGGCCACCAGCCCGTTCCGGCTTCTTCATCCGCGTATTGTCCGTCATTGCATGTCCATCCGGTGATGGAGGCTTGCCTGACATAGTTTCTCGTTGTAATAAAATAGGCCTCGGGATCATCATGGCGCTTCTTCACTATCCTGGTGAGCGCTGCATAATCGAGCGGCGATATGACTTCATCCGCATCCATGACGAATATCCACCTTCCGGCGGCCTTTGACAGCGACAGATTCCTCGCCCGTGAAAAATCGTTACACCATTCAAAATCGTATAGCTCAGCCCCGAAGATCTTGGCTATGGCCCGTGTCCGGTCTGTCGAGCCCGTATCCACGACGATCATCTCGTCTGCAATCGGGAGTGCGCTCATAAGGCATTTTGCGAGATATTTTTCTTCATTCTTGACGATCATGCAGAGCGACAGGTTTGGTTTCTTCCGAGCATCCTTGGTTTTTTCCGCATCAATCCGGTCAAGTACCCCGTTTGCCGCGGAAAGGATGCCGTCGTTGATCCCGAAGGCGACCATGGCTTCCCGAATTTCCCGCATGGCGGAGGCATGCTTTTTTTGTTGGATGAGGATGTCTATCAGGAGGAAGGCGATTCGCCGGTGCTGGGGGAATAACGCCTTTGCCTCCCGAAACACGCTCTCCGCTCTTTTGAATTGCGCCATTTCCGAGACAACAAAATGATAAGCCCTTATGCACCCCTCGACAGTTGGGGATAAGATAAAGCCTTTCTCCAGGAGTTCCAGCGCATTGTCTTGATGTCCGGCCTCCCACGAAAGTATTCCAAGGTTTGTATGCGAATCCCCGTAGCCCGGATCAGAAGCAATGGCCGCTTTAAAAAAGTCCTTCGCTGCGTCCCTGTTTCCCTTTTGGTGCGCCAGCATGCCCCTCAAATTCAGCGCCGGCGCCGAGGACGCATTCAGGGAAAGCGCCCTGTCCGCACATCGAGCCGCCTCATCATACCGTTTCATCCCTTCGTTGCAATAGCCTGACAGCTCGATGGTTGTTAAATCGTCTCCCTTATCGTCGGGAGCGGCGTTGATCGCCTCAAGGGCTTCTTTAAAGCGTCCGGCGTCAATTAACATTCCGGCCAAACCATGGTAGATCGCCTTTTTCTCCGGGCGGTACTTTATCCCTTCGATCATCATTACGATCGCCTTGTCAATATCTCCCCGGTGGTGGAGTTTTTCCGCTGCCTCTACCGCAATTAGAACCGCAAGCCTCTTGCCGTCACGGCTCCGTGCATCGATGCCGCGCCATTTATGCTTAAAGGCTCTTTTATTATTCACGGGAAAGATTTTGCCGCAATGTACCATTACATCTCCCGCAATCAAGTTATGATACCCCTCCAATGCCGCGCGAAGGCAGTAGTCATCAAACTCACTCCCCTGTTCCAAGGTCTCGTCGAACGGCCCTATTTGTTCAACAAGGCGCCAGCGGAAAAGGGTGCAGAAATCCGCTATCTGGCGTGATCGTATCCGCCGGAAGCGGTTCTTTTTACGAAACCCCCTTGCAAATTCATCAAAGGGGTTGATTTTGGCATGAGCGGAATCGACCGCGCACTGAATTCCGGCCGTTTCGGCGTCTGTCATGGGTCCGACAATACCGATATCCTCCCTGCCGTCAATGCATTCCAACATACCGTTCAACCATCCGTCCGACACCATCACATGCTCTTGCATGATGACAATGAATTCCCCTGAGGATGCCTCGATTCCCATATTCATGCATTCGGCCCGACTTGTTCCTTTTAAAGCTTCGATCAGATGGTCGTTTGGTCTCTTTTTTACCCAATTCATCAACCATTTTGGAGGCGTGTTCCCGCGGTTTACAAATATCCGCTCATAAATCTTGGGAGTATGCTTCTCTATTTTTTCGATCGATATTTTAAGCAGTTTGGAATGACCGGTTAAAGGGACAATGATGCTGACGGCGCCGGGATTGCATTTTTTTTTGAAAACTATTTGGGTCATGGGTTCCATGAATTCAAGAGTTGCCGGTAAACCGCAACAAGTGGCGAAACTGTTTTATAAGAAAATGCGTTACTGAATGTTTTGACGGCGCCACCGTCCTTTTTTTCACCTATATGCACTTCCGATGTCAAGACAATAGAGGCATCTGATTTTGGCGTCATATTAAAAGATGCTTTTTTTCTAAAGTTTTTCCCCATGATACCGATACTGAATTTAAAGGCGCAGTACATAAGGAGCGTCCTGAAGGGAGGTGGAGATCGGAAAAGAGATGGGAAATGCACTTGAAGGCCGCAATGAAGTCGGCTAATCAACAAACCACCAGGCAAGAAAGCCAAATGAAAATCCAGAAAGGAGAATAAATCATGTCGATATCATTAACAGCAGGAATGAGGAGCAATCTGTATTCTCTCCAGAATACGGCGCAAATGATGGACCAAACCCAAACGCGTCTCTCCAGCGGTAAAAAGGTAAACTCGGCACTCGATAACCCGAGCAGCTATTTTACGGCCAAGGGCCATATGGAGCGGGCTTCGGGTCTGGCTGCGTACAAGGATGGGATGGGTGAGGCGGTTCAGGCGATCAATGCGGCAAATGCGGGTATTACAGGCATTACCTCATTAATCGATTCCGCGATTGCCGTCGCAAAGGATGCCAAGGAGTTGGATGCCTCCGCAGGGAACGCAACCCAAACCATAACCCTTGACGATGTCGAGGACGGCGACATCGTAACGATCGGAGGTTATCAATATACGGCTGCTACCGGCGATGCTTCAAGTGGAACTTCGTTTGGGATCGGTGGCAGTGATTCCATAGCCGCAGCTAACCTTGCAATGCTGATCAATTCAAATGCTGAAACCCAGGAAATAGATGCCACGAGCGTCAATGGCGCCACAATCTCTCTTGCAAGGGGCAGTGGCGACATGGAAGCCGGAGATGTTGTGGTCAATACTGATAATGAGGCTAGGATTACCGAGTCCGTGCTAACCGCTGGGGGAGGTGATTCAGCCGATGAACGCGCTAATCTTGTGGCGCAGTATGCACAGTTGATGGCCCAGCTTGATGATCTTGTGGCGGATTCCAACTACAAGGGAACCAATCTTCTGGATACGGTCTCAGATGAAGCAAACCAACTGGTGGTGGACTTTACGGATGACCATTCGATTACCTTGGGCGGTTTTGATGCCAGGGCGAACCTCGGACTTGGTTTGGAAGTGACGGCCACAGATGGTTGGGCAAGCAAAGCAAACGCGGAAACAGACATCGGTAAGCTTGAGGCCGCGAAGGATAAACTGGAGATGGAAGCCTCGGATCTCGCCTCCAACCTGAGTACCATCAAGGCACGGCAGGCTTTTAGTACAAGTATGATCAATACGCTTGAAACCGGTGCGGATAACCTCACCCTGGCTGACATGAACGAGGAGGGGGCGAATATGCTGATGCTGCAAACCCAGCAGAGCCTCGCCGTCACCTCACTGAGCATGTCTGCACAGTCAGCGCAGTCTGTCTTGAGGTTGTTCTAACTTTAACCGCGGGATGTAATGGAGGGGGGCGCAACTGCCCCCTCCTATTTTTCTGACTGAAGCTGTAGTTTTATAGTTTGGGCGGGTCGAAACCATGGCGCTGAAAATTACACTGAAACCAAAGGAACGGATGATTATCGGCGGGGCTGTCTTGGCAAACGGGAATAGGACAGCCGACTTCGTGGTGGAAAACAAAGTCCCTATTCTGCGTGAAAAGGATATCATGACGGAGAAAGAGGCTGACTCTCCTTGCCGCAGGATTTATTTTATCGTTCAGCTTATGTATGTGGATGAAACCAACTTGAAAGTTTACCACAAGCAATATTGGCGGGAAGTCCAGGATGTCCTGGCGGCAGCGCCCAGCATGCTGGAACGGATTGACGGGATCAGCGATCATATACTTCATACCCGGTATTATCAGGCGCTCAAGCTTACACGGGAACTCATAGAATACGAAAAGGAGTTGTTAAATGTACGGTAATGCATATAACGCATACGAGAAGTCGGCCGCCGCGACGATGTCCGGACGTGAAATAGAAGCCAGGGTGTTGAGCAAGGCTGCCGCCAAACTGAGAGATTGTCAAAAAAACTGGGATTCGGAAAATCGCAGGGCTGACCTTGAGGAGGCTTGCACGTACAACCAGCGCGTTTGGTCCATATTGCAGGCAGAACTTGCAAAGCCCGATCATCCCATGGATAAAAAATTGCGCCAGAATTTGCTCAATCTCAGTGTGTTTATTGACAGTCGAATTTTTGAAATGCTGGTCACGCCTGATCGTGAGAAATTGAGTGCAATTATCAATATCAACAATGGTTTGGCGGCCGGTTTGAGAAGTCGGCCAATGGCCGAGCAATAAGTGTCGACAGACAAAAAATTCGGCGAAAAAAATGTAACAAATGTAACATAAGAGGGAAGGGTGACGATAGAAAAAACGTTTCGACAAGCGACAGGGCACTATGAATCCGGTCGGTTTCAACAGGCTGAAAGTGGGTACAAAGAGGTCCTCGGGAGGGCGCCTGACCATCCCGACGCCCTTCACCATTTGGGGCTGGTTTACTATCAAAGGGGCCGTTTTCAAGAAGCGGTTGATCTAATAAAAAGGGCTGTCAGGAATAATCCTGACAGCCCTTTTTATTACAATAGTCTGGGTGTCGGTTTAAATGCGCTGGGAAAGTTTGAGGAGGCCTTGGCGAATTATCAAAAGGCGATTCATCTGGATGCCGACTATGCGGATGTTCATTACAATATCGGAAATACCCTGAGAAAACAGGGGAGGCCGGATACCGCCATCTCCAGCTATCGACGTGCCGTCCAAATTAGTTCAAACCATCTCGGCGCCTGGTGCAATATGGGCGCTATCTTTAACGACCAAGGCAAACCGGATCAGGCAATTGACTGCTTCCAGCAGGTCATAAACCAAGAACCCGGTCACTCGGTGGCCCATAACGGCATGGGGCGGGCATTCAAAAAATTGGGGAAACTGGATATGGCGCTTTCGTGCTACAAAAAGGCGCTGGAAGCAAATCCCCAAAATGAAGAGGCGCTCATCAACGCGGGAAGCGCATTACAGGACATGGGACTGTTTGAATCGGCACGGGCCTGTTACGGAAGAGCGGTCCAGACCCATTCCCGTTACGCCGCCCCTTATGCGGGCCTTGCTTGTATGCTGCTCAGCCTTGGAGAATTAACCGAACTCGAAACCCTGAAACAAACGATCCTTGCCAAGCTGGATATGTTTCTGGAACAGGATCTCACCCGTTGGCAGGATGAGCTGATCTATCTGGCGCCGTTGCTTTCCTTGGATGAAGAGATCAAACCTCGGCTGACCCGCTTTGTGGATCGATCGTTTTCGGGAGTTAAACAGCCATTCCACTTTTCCTTTCCCGATTCAAACTCAAAACTTAAAATCGGGTATGTTTCTCCCGACTTTGGGGATCATCCCATCAGTCATGTACTGAAAGGGGTGTTCTCCGCCCACGACCGATCAAATTTTGAAATATTTGCCTACTCTTTAAGAGATCGATCCCGTGAAACTTCCGGTTATCACCGGATGATCAGCAGCCGTTGCGATCACTTTATCGACCTGTCCCGACTCTCCAACCATGCCGCCGCCGATCGCATTGCAAGCGACGGCATTGCCATCCTTGTGGATCTATGCGGTTATATGAAAGACGCCCGGCTTGAAATTCTCGCCCATCGGCCTGCGCCGATCCAAATATATTGGCTCGGACACGGAGGCGGTCTCGGTCTGTCGTTTATGGACTATGTCATCGCCGATGATGTGGTGATACCCAAGGGGGAAGAAGAGCTCTACACGGAAAAAATTATCCGCATGCCGGAAGTTTACCATCCAACCGATACGCCGCCTGTTTCTGATGCGTCTTTAGTTCGAAGCGATTTCCATCTGGATGAGAATGTGACGGTTTTCTGTGCGTTCAATAACCCTCAGAAGATCAATCGGGAGGTTTTTGATGTATGGATGAGAATTCTGCACCGGGTCCCGGGAAGTCAATTGTGGCTCTCCAACCCGAAACAATCGGCAGGACTGGTGCAAAACCTGCGAATGGAAGCCCAAACACGAGGTATTGATCCGACCCGTCTGGTGTTTGCCGAAAGGGTTCCGGATAAATCCCAACACTTTGCCCGTCACCGATTGGCCGATTTGTTTCTGGACACCTTTTCCTACAATGCTTCGACCACCGCCATTGATTCCCTGTGGGCGGGACTCCCCATTGTAACCTGCCCCGGAAAAAGCTTTTATTCAAGGATCTGTTCCAGTTTTCTCACCCATGTGGGGCTTGAGGATATGATTTGTAGTGGTATTCAGGAATATGAAGAGAAATCCGTTGCCCTGGCAGGGGACAAAGGCGAGTTGTGCGAAGTGAAAAAACGGCTTTGGCGAAACATGTCGATCTATCCCCTGTTTGATATTCCAAGGTTTGCAGCCCATCTTGAAAAAGCTTATCGAATGGCATGGAAGGGTTTCAAATCAGGAAATTCACCCCGAAGCTTCAAGGTGCCTGCTCTCCCCCGGCCATAGAAAACTATGGCTACTCTATCTTCTGATACTCGATCGTCACACCGCACACCTGTCCTTCCATTATTTTAGATAACGTCACTTTGATCCAGGTGTTTTGGGTTTTCCACAATGCGGCATGGAGGATGCGCCCTTCCTTCAATGCCAGTTCATATTGTACAGGCTCATCCAGAATCTCTTTGAGTTCGCTTTCATTTCCAAAAGAGGGATCGGCCCACACGTCCCCCTGACCGGCGTTTGGCTCTCCGTATTTCATGGTGAGTATTTTTTTTAAGTCCTCAAAATCTCGGAAGGAATCCTCCAGATTGTCACGCATATCCCGTAAGGCGTACAGGCTGGAGAACAGCCGGTCTTCCTCGAAAACAAAGGCCACATAAATATTCTTATCCAGAATTTGGGTAAAATACCCGATCTGGTTATCGGTGTGGACAACAGGTTCAGCCTGCTCCGAAGCCAGAACCTCTTCTTTTGTCATGCCCCATCGGGTGTTTCTGAAATCGTAGTCTTCATCTAAATTCATGTTCCTCCTTTGAGTTTTAGGGATTTCTAATAAGAACAGCCTCAAAATACCTGTCAATCTTGCTTTCAAGTCTCCTGTGTTGGTAATAAAACGAAAGTAGCAGTCCAAGCTCTACTTAACAACTTTCAGCAGCATCCGAATCTCTTTTATCACATTGATATGGCCCGGAAGAGGGTTCTGTCCACAACCTAAATTAAGCTTTAGCAGAGGAAGTACTGATGAATTCATTCTCTTCTTCGGCTTATGAGTTTGTACAATTCATCTCTTACCTTTTCGAATACAGAATTCCAATTTCCAGGTAAAGGTTGGCGAAAAAGACGCATGGTCGGATACCAGGGACTGTCTTCCCGGTGTAGCATCCATCGCCAGTCCGGAGCATGCGGCAGTAGTATCCAGACTGGTTTACCCATGGCACCGGCCAGGTGGACTAGCGCCGTATCAACGGAAATAACCAGATCCAGGTTTTCAATCACGGCAGCAGTTACTGAAAAATCTGACAATTCCCGATCAAGCCGAATCAGACACTTCGCCCATTCAAAAGTTTCAGTTGCTTGCACGGCATCCCCTTTTTGTAAACTATAAAGTGAAACTCCGGGGATTTCAGTTAGTGGCAAGAAATGCCGCAATTGACATGAGCGGTTTTTATCATTTTTGTGGGCAGGCTTGCCGGCCCACGCAATGCCTATTTTCAATCCCGCTTTTCCAATGCGTTGGTTCCATTGTGTCGCTTTTTCCGGGTCTGCCGTAATGTATGGAATCTCTTGAGGAATGGTTTCAAAGCGCCCTCTCAGGAGCATGGGCAGACTCATCAAGGGGGCATAATAGTCACAGGTTTCGGCAAAGTCCCTGTTTGGGGAGATCTCAACCAGTTCGTCGATTTCTGAAAAACCTTTCATAATTTCCAGAAGTGGCTTGAAGGTCTCGAAAACCACCTTTCCCCCGAGTCGCTTTACCAAGGGGAGGTATCGAACAAAATGCAGCGTATCTCCAAAACCTTGTTCCGAATGAACAAACAAGCGTCTACCCGGAAACGGAGAACCATCCCATCGGGGGATTTCAAAAACATGTGGATAGATTGTATCCATTTTCCCCATCTTAAACCGCCACTCATGTTCCTTCCAGCCCTCTTCGAATTCTCCGTTCAGCAAAAGCGCAAGAGACAGGCTCCAGTGGGGCTCGGCAAGATCCGTTTGCAGGTGAATCGATTTTCTGAAATGGCGGATGGCCACATCGAGGAGGCCCATGATCTTTAGTACAACGCCAAGGTTATGATGGGCCTCGGGAAATTCTTCCCTGCATCGTACCGCCATGCGATAGCTCTCCGCTGCAGCCTCGTACCGGTCCAAAGCTTTGTAGGTGTTTCCAAGGTTATAGTGGGCGTCCGCATCTTCGGGACAAAGGTGAATTGCGGTCCTAAAGTTTTCAACAGCATTATCAAACTGTTGCTGATTTTTTAGCGCAAGCCCAAGGTTATAATAGGCGTCCGAATAGGCGGGATTCAGCCGGATTGCCTCTTTGAAAGCCGAAACGGCTTCATCTGCTCTGTTAAGTGAAATTGACGCAAGCCCGGCGTTATAATGGAAACAGGCCACATCCGGTCTGCGCTTGATGGCTCTGGTAATCAGACTGTGGGCCACATCATATTTTTTCAAATGAAATGCGATAATTCCCATCCCATGCAGTGCCTGGGACTGATCCGGTTCGGCTTGCAGGATACGCCGATACAGCGTAAGCGCCTTTGCAATCTCGCCGTTGCGATGATAACATATTGCAGAGTCAAGCATTTCCTTAACGGAAAACATATTTCGTTCATAAAGGGCAGTTTCAGTCATATATAGTCTGGATAAATTCAAGATCAGGCAATTTCTGTATTCGCAAAATTCGAGGTATTTGTGGTCCAGCCGATGTGTATGCACGAGAAAATTCAAGTCGCCAGCTTGTGTGCATTGCTGTAATCAATCGTCATGTCTCACTACTGGCTTCTCCACAATACGTGATCCAGCCACGCTCGGACCTGCCGTTTTCGAGGGCAAACGTCAGCATGAAAACAGCCCTTTCTCTTTTTCCAACGCCGATAAGGCTCTCTGCTCTTGTGGGCCAGAACGCCTTTCAGGTTAAGGGCGGTCGCAGACGATGGGTTCATGGAAAGTGCACGGTTTGCCAGTTGCTCCGCCTCCTGGTTCAAACCATGCCTTCATTGCAGTATTCCGCCAATGCCAGGGTTTTGGAATTCGCCTGTTTATTTTGTAAAAGGGCCTTCAGCGTATCCTTGTTTCCCTGTGACGGATCGGTCCACACATCCCCCTGGCCGCTGTTCGGTTCACCGTATTTCATGGTGAGGATCTGTTTGAAGTCTTCAAAATCCTTGAAAGAGTCCTCCAGTTTTTCACGCATATCCCTCAATGCATACAGGGTGGAGACCAGGTGCTCATTGTCGAAAACAAAGGCCACATAAATATTCTTATCCAGAATTTGGGTAAAATACCCGATCTGGTTATCGGTATTGACAACCGGCATATCCGGCTCGGCGGCCAGAACCTCCTTTTTTGTCATGCCCCATCTCGTGTTTCTAAAGTCATAGGTTTCGTCTAAATTCATGCCCTCTCCTTATGATTGTGATCCAAACGGCCATATAGCGCCGCACGTTTGTTCGGTTATCCAGGTCCTGAGAGAATGCATCTCTTTCTCCCGATTGATAAAGGGCGGAACATTAATAAACGATTTGAATGTATTCATGGTTGCTCCTCATCATCCAATCAACAGACTATCCATCAATTCCCTTACCTTTTTCGTGCCATTGCCGCTTCTGACGGCGAACTCCAGCAGCGAAGCAGCCCTGTCGGCTTTTCTCAGGGAAACAAGCCGTTCCGATAAGTCATACAGATAATCGGCGCATGCGAATCCCATTTTCATGAGATACCTGATATGGGAAAATCCTTTTTCTTCTTCATGACCCATGCCATAGGTGGCGCCCAGGATGGCCAGTGCCATCGGATAATCAGGGAACTGTCTTAACAAGTCTTCAAGCATTAAAACATTTTTTTCCGCATCTCCGATTAGTAGTTCGCAGGTGGTAAAAGCGATCACCGCCTCTTTTAAAGAGGGGTCCAGTGCAATGGCGTTTTTGGCTGCTTCACGGGACGCTTCATAGCGTCTTAGCCTCAAGTAATTAAAGCTCATATTCAAAAAAGCCTTTTTGTTTTTGGCATCCAGCTTCAGGACCCTTTTCCACAGGTCGATTGCTTCTTCGTATTTTCCAAATTCACCGCCGGATTGAGTGGCTAACTCAATGAGCGCTTGAAGATCATCGCCTTTTTCCTCGAGTTTTTTCTTACTCAAAAGATAATATTCTTCTCCTTTGGCCACATAGTGATTTTTGTCAAGCTGGCCATAATGGTGTATCGGAATGTCGCACTCTTTTGCGTGAATCCCGATGGCCTTTAATGAGGGTTCCACCAGTTCATGGACGGCGTTTTGAAAGCGGATGCGGCGGTCATTTGAAAAAAGGCGCACCTTCCGGGATGGATACCAGCCTGTCCCCTGTTCCTCATCCGGATAGCCTCCCTTATTGCAGGTCCATCCGCTGATATAAACGGGCCTGACATAGTTCCGGGTGGTGATGGTGTACGCTAAAGGATGCTCGGATGCATTTTTCACGAGTTTGGTGAGGGGGTCATAGTCCAGTGGCGATATGACTTCATCTGCGTCGAGGACCAGTATCCATTCGCCCTCGGCATTTTCAAGCGAGGCATTCCTGGCCGCCGCAAAATCATCCGTCCATTCATAATTCAGCACCCTTGCGCCGAATGCCTTTGCGATTTTCCGGGTTCTGTCGGTTGAGCCTGTGTCTGCAATAATGATTTCATCTACAACGGGCAGGGCGCTCATGAGGCATTTGGTCAGACATTTTTCTTCATTTTTGACGATCATGCACAGCGAGATTTTGGGTGATTTTTCGGCTTCCTTTGTCTCCCGGGTACTCAGTTTATCAAGGACCGTTTCTGCCGTGGCAAGAATATCATCGGTAATGCCGAAAGTGGTCATGGCGCCCTGGATTTCCTGCAAGGCCGATTCATATTTTTCCTGCCGGAACAGGATATCGATCAGGACCCATAGAATCCGGCGGTTTTGAGGGTACAGGGCCTTTGCCTCGCGAAATATTTCCTCGGCTTTTGCAAATTCCGACATGTCTGAAATAACAGAAAGATAGGCCTCAATATGATCTGAGACTGCAGGGGACAGGCGGCAACCTTTTTCCAGAAATTTGAGCGCATCTTCTTGATGTTCGGCCCCCCAGTCAAGAATCCCCATGTTGGTATAGGCGTCTCCATAACCGGGATCAGCGACCATGGCCCTGTCTAAAAAGGCCCGGCATGCGTCTTTGTCGCCTCTTTTGTAGGCCAGCACGCCTTTCAGGTTGAGCGCCGCCGCACAGGAGGGGTTTAGGGAGAGGGCGCGGTCCGCCAATGGTTCGGCCTCGTCATCTAAATCCATGCCTTCCTTGCAATACCCGGCAAGTTCCAGGGTTTTGGGATGCTCCCTGTTCTTTTTGGGAATGGCCTTGATTGCCTCAAGCGCTTCCTGGAAGCGTTTACAATCGATGAGCATCTGTGCCAGTCGGTGATAGATGGATATCTCGTGCGGGCTGTATTTTAGCGCATCGATGAGCGCGCGAACGGCCTTGTCGATTTCATCTTTGTGATAGAAGTCTTCGGCCGCCTCAACCGCATTGAGTACCGCGAGTCTCTTTCCATCATGGCTCTTTAGATCGATGCCGCTCCATTTGTATGTAAACGAATTTTTGTTTGTTTTCAAAGAAGGATCTTCGCATTGAACAAACACATCCCCGGCGATGACATTGTGGTATCCCGCAAGGGCCGCACGGAGACAATAATCCGCCGATTCACTGCCCTGTTGCAGCGCTTCGTCAAACAGGCCGATATGCTGAACCAGACGCCGGCGAAAGAGCATGCAGTCATCCGCTAATTCACGCGAGGGGATGCGCCGATGTCGGTTTCTTTCCCGAAATGCTTCTGCGTATTCTATGAATGGGTCAATGCCGACATGCTTCGAGCCGGGTACATATTGCACGCCCGCCGTCTTCCGGTTGGTCATGGGACCGACGATGCCGACATCATCCGCGCTCTTCACATATTCCAGCATGCCGCTTAACCATCCGTCGGCAACGCGTACATGGTCGTGAAGGAGGAGAATGTATTCTCCGGAGGATACTGATATCCCCTTGTTAGCGCATTGACTGAGCCCGCTTTCTTTTGAGACGGTGATCAGTTGGCAGCGCTCTTTACGCTTGGATTCTTCTTTTATCCATTTGGATGTAGGGCTTCCGCCGCTTTTGTCAACGAATATGATCTCGGAAGGGTCAGGGGTGTGACGTTCTATGAGATTTAAGCACTCTTTTATTCGGGTTTGATGGTCCGAGACAATGATAATGATCGAGGTGAGATCTTTTTGGCAAGGGGTTTCCAGAAGTGGGGCCATCGGCCTCTGATGGTCCAGGGGATGCGTGTATTTAGCGGTTTCAAGGTTGCGGCGGGTGGCGTCAATTTTTCGACGCTTGATGATTTTTTTGGATTCATAGGCGGATTTATAGGTTTGAACAATTTCTCTATTTTCTTTGGCTTGTCTTTTTCGATTGGCGTGTTCAATACTTCCCGGAGATCGAAGATAGACTCCCAACAGGACCGGGATATGAAGGAAAGTCTGGGTTTGAGAAATGCGGAGCCAGAACTCATAGTCTCCGGATGTGACAAGAGATCCGTCGAAATAACCATATTCCTCATGAACACTCCTTCGCCACATGGGCTGTGGGCCCATGAAGCAAACACCTTTCAATAGATCTTTCCTGTTCCAATTCATCCAGCGAAAGAGACCGGCAGGTGTGCAATTTTCAAATGTTTCATTTTCAACTTCAGTAATGATTAGGTCAGCATAACCTAAAGCAACCTCAGGGAGTGCTTCCAGGACTTTAACCATCACCTCAAAGGCATCCTTCCGGTGTCGATCATCGGTGTTGGCATTGGTGAGGTATTTTCCGGTGGACGCCTTTATGCCCAGATTCCATGCCTCATATACCGTTTCTCTGCTATCGGTCTCGATGTACTTGATATTCTCGTATCGCTGCTGAAATTCCTTAACAACAGCTTCCTCATTCTGTTCCGAACCGCTGTTAATGACGATGATTTCCACTTGATCCGCGATGGTTTGCGCCTCCAGATCCTCCAAGCACCCTCGAATAAACCGCTCGGAGTTGTATGTGGATACAATAGCCGAAACAAGATATTCCTTTCCCCCGACCTCCGACCTCCGACCTCCGACCTCCGTCCCCCGTCCTCCGTCCTCCCCCTTCCCAAGTTCTTCGAACTTTTGTCTCGCCTCCACATGCCACGGCTCAAGCTCCAAAACCCGCCCATAAAAGAATTTGGCATTATCCGTTTTTTCCAGTGATGCGCAGATACCGCCCAGAATCAGAAGGAGCTCAGTATCCAGCGGATTGGCCGCCAAAACCTTGATATAGAGTCCCATGGCCTCTTCCACTCTCCCCGCCTCGACGTAGTAGAAATCCGCCAAATTTTTCTGAAAGGTAGTGTTCTCAGTCTCAAGCCGTGCCGCCTGCTCGTAGTGTCCGAGCGCTTTCTCTTTCTCTCCTTCATTAAAATATAGAACGCCCAGATCATTATGCGCGAGGCCATAATCCGGCCATATTGCCAGGAACATCTCCAGCGCGCCAATGGCTTCTTTTGGGTTGCCGTCAGCCATCACCTTTCCGACTTCCGTGTATAAAACATCTGGGGATTTTATGGGTATTGTCTGTACCCGATCCAGTCCTTTGGAATTGTCCATGATTTCCTTCTTCGTTTTGAATGTCCGGTGTTCACCGGCTGAAAAACGCCCCGGCCCTGCAAAGCGTATTCGGCCCGGGGAGGGGCGTAGCTCAGAAAATTTTTGCGCACCAGGTTGTTCAGTTCGTCAATAAAAATCCCATACCGCCTCTCTTTGACGATCATTCAATACAAACCGGTTAATCTTGCTGTACTTATCCAGATTGTCAAGCCAGTCCATGACGTCCGCTTGCTGAAGATAGCCCACCTCCATGAATTCACTGGTCTTTTTCAGCTTGCTGTCCTGGTAGATGCGCTCTTCGAAAAAAGCCCGTAAAAAGCTCTCGTAGTTGACCAGAAGGAGTTCACGTAGGTTGAAGTGCTTGATATCGTACTTGCTGTTGAACAGATTTTGGTCAATAAAACGATAGATCAACGTGGTTTTGCCGCTTGATTTTGGTCCGTAGAGGAAAAGGATATTCTTGGGTTTTTCCCCTATCCAGGACTGTAGACAATGAATTTCCTCTGCACGGTCTATAGATGCCCACGGAGACTATTTCCCTTTCATCAACCCCTCAATATCCCGCACATACCTGTCAAGACCTATCTCCATGCTTCTCCCCTGAAGTTTGTATTCAGCCTTTGCGGGGTTATAATAGAGAAAATTCCGCCGCACCAGGTGGTCCAACTCATTGCGTATGGCGCCCTGTCCTTTGAAAATGCCTCCTGCTGCAAGGCCCGACAACTGCGGCTCAAAGAAAAAATTCTGTTTATGGATGATTTCCGAAATTCTTTTCAATAACGCGATTTTCCGTTCATCAATAGAAGCATATTCCATAAAATAGCTTCTGGCCTGAATCAAATGGCGCGCAACGATGTTTTCCATCTCTTTATCAGAGACTTCCCCGTCCTTACTGACCCTCAAAAAATCACCCAGCAGCCTCGATATCTCCCATATGCTTCCCCCGAAGTGATCCCAGATGTATTGGATCTGATAATCGGTCAGTATATAGTCCTCGATCCTGGATTCTTTTTTCAGATTGTTCAGCCAATAGACGATATCCTCTTTGGGCAGGTAGTCCACCTCTAATAGGTCACTGGTTTTTTTGAGTTTACTGTCATTGTAAAGCTTTTCTATAAAATACCCGTCAGAGCTGGAAAGCAGAACATGGCAGAGGTGGCTCTCTTTTGTCATGGCCACGAAAAAATTGAGCAGTTCCTTTAACAGTTCCCGCTGTCCATTAAAATAAACAAAATCCAGGGCCTGCAGCTCGTCGATAATGATGATCGGCCTGATCCCCTTTATGTTCAGCTCCTGGAGTTCAGTCTTCATCACATCAAAAGGGTCTAACTGCCGGTTCCTGATCTTTTTCTGATTCTCTACCGTAAGTTTGAAAACTTTCAAATCATAATGCCGCGCCTGACGGGAGGTCTCTTCTTTCGGTTCTTCTAACTGAAAGAATCGTTGCAAAAAATCTTCATAATTGACAAGAAGAACCTCGCGCAAGTTAAAAAGTTTGATGGAAAACGTACGCTCGTCGCTTAGATATCGCTCGACAAATTTGTATATGAGGGTGGTCTTGCCGCTGGATTTGGGACCGTAAAGAAACAGAATGTGTTTGGGTTGTTCTGCAATCCAGTTTTTTAGATAATGCAATTCATCCTGTCGGTTGATAAACGCAGCCTCATTTTTGTAGTGCATGGGCGCCTCCGCTGACATACTTTTTTGACCACGAATAAGACGAATCGGCCTTGATCATCGTTCCAACCACCCGGCAATGAATTGTCGGGCCATTGTTTGTCGACCCGATGGGGCTTTTACCGTCCTGTAGGTTGATAATAGCCTGGGGTTTCAACCTCAGTTTCAACCCCCAGGCCCGCTCCACCTGTCCCCTTTTTGCACTCGATCACAACGCCGGCAGGAACTCCCATTCGAAATTGACAATATTTCGATCTTCATGGCTGAATTCGATGCCCACCAGATAAACGTCGCTTCCCGCATATTTCTCATGGTATTTCTTTTCCTTGATCTGCTGAAGCGCACGCCCGTTCCCAGCCAGTTCCACCACCTTGAACTCAAGAATAAAAACCCGGTCCTCAAACCGGATAGCCATGTCGATCTGTCCGTGGTTGGTGGGGTCTTCAGGCGTTACATTCAGCCCCAGGGATGCGAAATAGCAATACACGATGGAGGCATAATACCCCTCATAGTGGGAAATTTGATTCTTTCGATACCACTCATGGGGAATGGAAGCAAAGAAGGCGTGGAAGGCGTTTTTCAGCTTTTCAAAGTCATTGTCCATCAACGCGTCCAATACGTCCGACTGGTTCCGGGTTTTGGCCAGGCGGTCCTTCACCAGCGCCCCCAGGATATAGTTGTTCAGGCTGGCCTTCACTTCCAGATTGGGATAGGTCAGATGGAACTTTCGAAACGCGCCAATTTGTTTTATGTCCTGAATGGTGAGGTATCCGGTTTGAAACAGAAGGGTTTCCGGTCGAATGTCTTCCACATCGAAACTGCCCACAATTTCTTCTCCGGCGGTGAGATGCTGAATGTTTGGGATATAATACCGTCCCTCCTGAAGCAGTTTGATCAAAAAAGTGGGGGTCCCGGTTTCAAACCAATAATTTAGAAACTCTTTTCTGTCCAAAAATAACAGAACATCAAAAGGATTGTAAACCTCCTCGCCCAGCCAGTTATATCCGTTGTACCATTTTTTGACTTCATCCAGGTCCACTCCTTCCAAACGGTTTGCGAAGACCGTTTCCAGTTCTTTTTGTGTGTAGCCGCAGATAGCGGAATATTTGGGGGCAAGTGTGATGTCGTTCAAATTGTTAAGACCGCTGAAAAGGGAGACCTTGCTGAATTTGGAAACACCGGTAATGAATACGAACTTGATGTAAGGGTCGCTGTCCTTGATGACGGAATAGATGTTTTTCAGTTCTTCTCGGATGGCAATGGCGGTTTGTGTGTCTGAAATGTTGTCCAGAATGGGCTTGTCGTATTCATCCACCAGCACCACCACGTTCATTTTGAACATCTCATAAAGGGTCTGGATCAGTTGCGCAAATCGGTTTTTAGGATCTTCGTAGGTATAAGTAATGCCGTATTTTCGGGCATGATCGTCTAAAATATAACCAAAATTAGCATAAAGATCCTTCTTGTTTTGCACGACGCCTGCGCCAAAACTGATATGCACCACAGGATATTTTACATTCCAATCCCAGTTCTTCTCTAAAAAAAGCCCTTTGAACAATTCCTGTTGGCCTGAAAATGCTGATTTCAGTGTACTCAGAAACAGGCTTTTGCCGAATCTCCTGGGTCGGGAGAGAAAATAATACTCTCCTTCATCCACCAGTCGCTTGATAAACGCGGTTTTGTCAACATAGCAGAACCCTTGATGGATCATCTTTTCAAATGTTTGAATCCCGATCGGCAGTTTTTTCATGGCTCTTTTTTCACCTGTTCCCATTCAAAATTGACGTTATTCCGATCCTCATGGCTGAATTCGACGCCCACCAGATAAACGTCGCTTCCCGCATATTTCTCATGGTATTTCTTTCCCTTGATCTGTCGGTTAAGTTCTCGAAAATCTCTCATTTCCATCCCTTTTTAATGCTAACGGCTATTCGACGCATCTATCCAAGATTACGCCAATCATCCACCCATCCCTCGATTTCAGCATACCAGTATTCCAACATCCCAGCATTCTTCAATCATCCACCTATCCGTTCATTCCCAATGGCTACGGACCGGACACAAAGCGGGACAGTTTAACCAGGTCCTTACTGTAATCCATTTCCACACAGAACGTAGGAACGTGATTTTCTAAATTCTCCCGGCTTGTGACCGTAGATGATGTGATTTTTATAGTTTTCAAAAACGGGCAAAGGGTTATCAGGCACTGTGGGCATCCTCATTGTCTTGAACACGATGGACAGGATTAAAAGACGGCGTCCGGACAAGTTCCTTCCCCCCTTACACCATTTTGTTCGCATTTTATCGGCCAATGGCAATCCTGTCCATCATTATAATCTTTTAAATCGGGTTCAAACATTTTGTCCCGGCTTGTGACGGTAGTCTGTATTTGTGAGTAACGGATATTTCATAAGAGGTGTGTACGGGTTGAGGAGGTGATGGGGAGCAAGAATCAACACAGGGGGGGAATGACGGAAAATGATGGGAGAAGGATGGATTGTTGGAGAGTATTGACCGTTTGCTACGCATTGACGTGAAGAACCGAGTTTTTTTAAACCGGGGCGTCAACTATTTGGAGTGGAGAAAGAGGGAGAGAGGGTGAGAAAGTAGGATTGCTCCCTGAACAAAATATCACGCGAAACCGCCATGAGCCACAATATTTTTCAAAGCCGCACTGATTTTCAGTACATAGCCTTTGGGATCAAGGAAGGGAGGTGTGTTCTGCATTCTGCTCAGAATCTTTTTCCTCAAGTCACTTCGGAATTCCTTATCGGTTGCCAGTCTGCCGGCCAACTCGATATATTCTTCTTCGCTCTTGACAACAAGTTCCTCCACCCCGAGTTCCCTTAATATAGCAGCCCCCTGGCGGCAGCGCAGTTCTTCCCCTTCCATAACAACCGTCGGCACTCCCACTTCCAGAGGATCCAGAAGGGATGTGGCGCCGCTATAGGGGACGGCATCGAGGTAAACATCGGTAATTTTTAACAGCTCTTTGATGTCTTCACGCGTCGGCAATGGATCCAAGATAATCAAGCGGTTTTCTTTGACGTCATATTTGGAAAGCGTCTTTTTAAAATGATCCCTGAAAACATTTTTCGGGTATGAAGCTGACCAGGCCGGTCCAAACGGATATAAAACAAGGACCGACTCCGGAACTTTTTCAAGCAGTCTTGCCCACAGGTGACGCAATTCCGGTATTATTTTGAAAAAATTAGCGCCCGATACAAATACGACGCTGTTTTCAGGAATTCCAATTTGTTCACGACTCTTGGCAGCAGCGGGCTGGGCGTTACTGCTCCTTAGGTCAAAACAAATTCCGGACCCTTCCAGATTTACGATCTGCTCGTGATATCGCTCCTGTTCTTTTCCTTTTTCCTGAATCACATCGCCTAAAAAAAAGTAGTCAATATGTTTTAACCCGGATGTAACCGGCTGGCAGAAGTGGACGCACTGAAAGCGCGCCAAGCGATGGTTCGCCAAAATAAAGGTATGGTTCATCACCGCGGTTAAGTTATTGCTGAAAAACAGAACATCCAGATCATCGGCTCGGATAATATCTACGCTTGCTTTCATATCTTTCGGCAACGCTATAAACCTGTCCGCTAATTGCCGGGCATGTGACTCAACAGGGTTTCCATTTTGCTGATGAACGTAAAGAAGCACCTCAAATTCTTTACGGTTAAGATATTCATACACAGGTAGGGTTGCAAAAGCCTCCGTGCCCAGTGCAATACCCCTGGCATAGATTCCGAGCCTTAGCTTTTTTCGTTCCGCGGGCCTTTGTGGAAGTGTAAAGTCCAGCGCATACCCCTGGGTTTTAAGAGACAATTCCGCAATCGCAGCCCGGTGGAGATAAAGATCTGTCAAGTTTTCGTTGCTGAAGTACAAAGGAATGAAATATGCTTTCTGCGTAAATATGTGTGCCAGTTTTTGCAATGGTTTCGAATTCGGCGCATCTTGAATGCTTTTGTAAAAAGATGCAAAAGCTCTTTTAATATAACGGCAATAATCGTCCACCTCTCCTTGTCTTATAAAACAACGTGGGTAGGAAAGGAGAAAGGTGTAATAATCCTCCTGAAGCCACTCCGGCATCTCTAATAGGTCAAATTCGATGGGCATCTGATATGGATAATGGTACAGCATTGATGCTAAAAAAGAGGGAATAGCCTCCTGCGATTTCTCAACACTATTTGTCCTGGCCGTAAACGCATCCAAAAAAGCCTGCTCATCATCGGATAGTGGATAATCTTTCAAATTGCCTGCCAGTATTTTGCGATGTGTACTGCTATATTCACGGGTGTAATGTTCCGATAAGTCTTCTTGAGATTTATCCAAAAAAAACTGAGCAACCATTTCTCGAATTTTGCGAAGCATTTCAATAGCATTCTCATTACCCGAATCAATTTCCAATACCCTGTTGTGAAAATCTATTGCATCATCAATCTTGTTAAGCTTAATGCAAATATGCCCCATTACAAGCAACGTTTCCAAATCTTCAGGATTTTCGGTTAAAATTCGATTGTATATTTTTAAAGCTTCTTCGATACGTTCCAGTTCGAAATAATAAAAATCAGCCAGGTTTTTCTGAAGAGTCAGGTTATTGGGTTCCAGTTGTGCAGCCTGTTCATAGTGCCTGAGCGCCTTTTCTTTTTGCCCCTCATTATAACACAAAACCCCCAGATCGTTATGCGCCAGAGCGTAACCAGGATATAATCCCAAAAACACTCTCAAAGCCCCAATTGCCTCTTTTTCTCTCCCGCTTTCCATAAATCCCTGTGCTGTTTGATACAATTCATCAGGAGTACTCCCCCTATCGCCTTGTACTCGTCCATCCGCCCAGCCATCCTGTTCTTTCTGACCACTGATCTTCGATTTCTGACTTCTGTCTACTGATCTCTGACCTCCGACCTCCGACCTCCGACCTCCGACGTCTGTCATTATCCGCTCATACAAACCCACATACGCATTCGCCTGCACATCCAGAGCATACTCTCTTTCCGCCTTTGCTCTGCATTCTTTTAAAAAATCCCTGCCGTTATCGGCAGATGAAATGGCCCAATCGATCCCTTCAATTAGACCTTTTATATCCTTAGGCTTTACTAAATAACCGGTCTTTTTGTGCTCTATCATGTCCGGCATACCGCCTATATCAAAGGCGACCACAGGTACGCCGCAAGCCATTGCCTCAATAACGGTATTCGGGAGATTATCCTCAAGGGAGGGGAGAACGAAAACATCGGCTACGCTGTAAGCCATGGCAAGTTGTTTCTCATCTGCAATCAAGCCTAGATTCACAACTGAATACTTTGAGGGAATCTTGATCCCCTTTGGCAAACCTCCAAATGTAAGAATAGCAATATCATGCCCGCTTTTTAGAGGGATTTTGTTTAAGGCCTCAAGCAGGTATCTAAAGCCTTTTCTTTCATTCAGGACAGAATTCGCGCCAAACAGGATTACCTTTGCAGAATCAGGGATTTTTAGAGCCTTATGGATCTCTGCCTTCGGGTGTGGTCGAAAAGTATCAAGAGGGAATCCGTATGGGATGACCTGAGCCGGAAAACGAGAAAACAGCTTACTTTCAGATGCGCATTTCCCCAGCCATCGGCTTGGGGTGACAACGTTTATATTCAAATCCTTATAAGCCTTGTATTTTTGTTCCCATACCTTGTGTGAGAGGTCATCATGAATATTAGATCCCAACTGAGGGCATGCCCCACAGCCGTCCATATATTTCTTACAGTCTCCGGCATAGTGACACCCACCTGTAAAAGGGTTCATGTCATGAAGCGTCCAGATAATGGGTTTGTTCCCAATTCCCAAAGGCGCACTGGGCCAATCGATTGTCCCGGCAACCCAATGCAGGTTAATTATATCTGCCTCCTGCATTTCACGGACACGATCGAGTCTTACGTCCGAAACAGCGTCTGTAAAAACCTCAAGCCCGGTAGGTCTTCCGGGATATTCAATCATGAGTTTTTGCCATCTGACAGACTGCTTATTCCACACAGGAGAGTTATATGCAGAGACATCCAAACAATTTGCCTTGCCCATGGTATAATCATTTGGCAACACTCTAACGCTCGGATCACCGCTTCTTTTATTCAGCACAAGCATGGTAGAATCCACACCCATTGATTGGAGACCCTTATGAAGCCTGTATGCTGCATTCCCAGCACCCCCAAAATCCTGCATGCAGAGGTGTGCGATTTTTAAAGGTGGCCTTTCTGAAAATATCTTCTTGTGCGTTTTTGGGATTGGTTGTAGTACGTCATAATACTTTCTAAAATTTTTGTAGGTATCTTCATTGATTTCGATAGTATTTGGATATCGTGAGGGTTTCCTGTCAGCCATTCTTGTAATAAATTTTTGGGTTGCACCGCAATGGACGCCGCTTCCATCCATGCCAATATTTTCAATATGGGAAAGTGTTGGATAGATATAGAAACCTTTATTCAAATATACTGAGAGTACCCAATGCAACGTCCAAACGTCTTTCAGATTTCCATTCAGCATACTATTGAGCATTACCGGGATATCTGTCCCGCCCTGGGATAGATCGATATTATTTTCTACAGCTTGCCTGTATGCCTTGGCCAGATCAGGCTCAAAATGTTGCCATGCCCTCTTCCATGTAGCCCATCCCCAGCTTCCGATTCTGGGAAAGAAATAAAGATCATGCGGATAAGTTTTCAAAACAGAGTTAGGCATAGGAACGGTGTAACCTGAAATGCCGAATACCTTTTCAATATTTTCATATTTATCCAAACACGCGCCAATAAAATCAAAAAAATGTTTTTGAGGAACGCAGTCGTCCTCCAGAAGGACTACTCTATCATATTTCTCAAAAACGTAATTTACTGCTGAAACGATTGAATTTGCCAAGCCAATATTTCTCTTTTGTTCAATAATAGTGGGCTTTGTCCAGTCAATCCTTTGAAATAATAATCGTGTTTCATATACATCAGACAGATCATCATTATTTCTTGGCCCATCAGAAAAGATAAATAAATTTTGAATATTATGTTCTTTTAGCGAATCTAAAACCTGCGCTGTATGCCATGCCCGCTTGTAAGCAATCAGAATAACAGGTGTATTCTCCATAAACTCCCCTATATTTTCTTTCCTGATACCCAGGCCATAGGTTCCTTGAATTCATAATCAAATGCATCCTTTAATGGGCCAATGGGTGTAAAATTAAAACCAACACTTTTCATGAGATCAAAAATGTCCCGATACGTGAAAAAATGAATATGCCCGCCATCATAAGGAAAGGGATCACCACTTGTCTTGGGAAAGCGTCGAGTATGAACCAGAGATTTCAAAAGATTTTCATTTAAGATATTCGGCGTACTAAGAATAATCTCACTGCCGATCTTTAATACACGGTGAATTTCTTTTAGAAAAAATAGAGGATCAAACACATGTTCTATAACATCCAAGGTAATTGCACAGTCAAAAAAATTATCTTCATAAGGCAGTTTTTCCATGTTCAGATCCACGACATCAGCCTTTTTATAGACTTTCCTGGTCTCTGAAATAGCTTTTTCACTTATATCAATACCATACAAACAGACTTCGGAATCCAGATAATGAGCTAACGTCCCTCTGCCGCAACCGATATCCAGAATTTTTGCCCCCTGGCCAATTCTACTGTGAGCTTTAAGAAAACCAGCGCAAAATTCCACCCGGCCTTTTCCATCATTCTTCAGCCACGCAGGATCATTGAGTTTTTCTTCCCATAGATTATCGTATGCTCCCTGTACTGAACTAATGTTATTCATTCTCCCCCCTTCATTTTCAACCTCACCGTTTCCGTCAAGATTATTGGATATTTCGATAGAATCAGGGAGGACTTCCCGCATCAATATTCCAATTTTTTTTATAACATCATGAGATTTAGCAATAAAAATTGTTGATATTTTGTCTTCACAAATGACGTCCGGATTTACCGTTCTCAACCAATAGCATTCATCAGGAATGCCGCTATTGTATTGTTTCCTCTGAGCATCATGCAAAATCATCACACCATTATTATCAAGCAGTTGCCATCCAACTTTCAGACAATAGATCCGCGCACGGCCATCCACAATAACAATCTTAAACGTCTTTTTTAGCTCTATTGGAAAAAACACATAATTACGAAAAGTTTCAAGATGCCCATCGCTACTTCCCTCTTGGAATTCACCAATACATGAAAGATCAGAGTTCCTGGTAAATGACCGTTGTACAACCTAACTGTTTGAAATCGTTATACGGGAGTTTCTCATAATTTCGTGTGCATTTCAGATTTTAGCTCAGCGTAACCTACTGAAAACATTGAATTGGCTAAAACATATTTTTTCTTGACAAATGAAAACTGAAAAATTATCTTCAGACCATGATTGTCAAAACAGAAAAAATCAGCGACCTATCCGTATGGACTGAGCGGGATTGGAAGGAAAAAATCACTGTTACGGTTTATCATGAGTATCGTCCTGTCGTTAGTTTCGATCCTGGGAAGATAAATGATAGGAGACTCGCTGCCGTACAACTTGTCGAGCTTGCTTATTGTAAAAACCGGCTTGCCGGTAAAATCTGTGGGTTTCACCGCAATACGGTTGGCAAACTGCTTCGCACCAAAAGGCTTTTAGGTGTTGAGGCCATATTTGAGGACAACCGTGGCCCCAAGGCTCCCTGGAAATATATTGGCAGCATTCGCAAAACCATCAAGAAACTTATCCGCGAGAATCCTGACTGGACTGACCAGCAGATTGCAAATGCTGCGGAAAAACAAACTGAAACGACTATTTCCAGAAGTGCTGTAGCTCGTATCAGAACCGCAGATCAAGATGCAGAAACTGAAAAGCCTACAAAGCATGACTTGGAGCAACTGGCTAAAATTGCGGATAGTATTGATCTGAAGCAACACGACGAGCGACAGCTTTCTTTCAACTTTGAGGCTGATCCTGAATTCAAAAAGAAGGTAGATGAATTCGCTGATGAGGATACACCCAAACCACAAACCGATACAGATAAAGTATTCCTGGATCATCTTCAACAAGGACAACGCAATGTCTTTGCCGGTATGCTTTTTCACCATCTGTTTTTAGATCGTATCAATTTCCCGAATGCCTTTGATTCACCTTCTTCTGTCAATAATACGTATAATGATTATGAAGTGATGGAGACTGTCCTTTTCGGGTTGAACATCGGGTTGCCATCTATCGAATCCCATAAGCTGGTCAACAGTAGGGACATGGGGCTTTTGCTGGGACGAACCAGTTCCCCCGATGAGACCACTATTCGGTTGCGTTTAAAACAGATGGCCGAGTTCAAGCCCTCAGAGAGCTTGATAGATTATTTTGCAAACCTATTTCTATCATTGGGATTCATCAACCCGGAGGTGTTTTTTATCGATGGACACTTCCTTCCCTATTATGGCCTCAAGGTTCTGTCCAAAGGCTACCATACCGTGAGACGAATTGTAATGAAAGGAAACGAAATTTATGTTGTCAGCGACCTTGACGGGAAGCCTTTCTTTTCAATTACCGAAGGGTGTGATATCGATTTCAGGCCGATCATCATAAGAGCGGCCGACAAGATAATCAGCCTGGGTGTCGACCGCCCCATTGTGGTTTTTGATCGCGGTGGTTATGGTGTTCACTTTTTCAGTCAATTATCGACAAGGGCTGACTTTATTACGTGGGCCAGGTATGTGAAAAAAGACGAATTTAAAGACTTGGAATATACGAGCTGCTTGATGTTTAATGGGAAAAGATATCACATTGCCGAGAAAACAAAACTGATTCGTGAATCGATTTCTACAGCTGCCAAAGAAGGCCGAACAGAGGCAACTTCGACAGAAGTACGTATGGTTGTTTTCAAGGAATTGGACAAGGATAGACCTGTAGCAATATATACCAGCAATCATCAAAAGCCTGCTCCTGATATTGCTGCATATATGCTTTCACGATGGGGAGAGTCTGAAAACTTTTTCAAAGAGATGATGTCCCTGTACAACTTCAATTATCATCCCGGCTATGATCTTAAAGAACTTGAAGAACAGCCCCTCGTAGATAATCCTGAGGTAAAAACAATCAAAAAGACGATCAAGGGAATTAAACAAAAGATGGGGCAATTGGCGCTTGCAAAACAACAAACAGAGTCCAAAATAGAAGCACGAAAAGATCTTCGTCTTAAAAAAAAGCTAAACACGCTCCAGGAAGAGATAGAGAAATACGACAAAGAGCTTGACGGCTTTCAGGCAGCCTTAAAAGAAATGCCTGACAAAGTATCGATAATTGAAGTGCTGAAAGGCAGACCAATGAACAAGGCAGATCTGGAGAAAAAGAAGCTCTACGACCTGATACAAATGATTGCCTTTCACTCACGCGAGCATCTGGTTGGCCTGTTCCGTTCATGTTATGATGATCCGCGGGATGTGAAACAGATCCTGACAAAGGTCACAAAACTCCCTGGTTATGTGAAATTAGTCGGGAAAACACTTGTTGTGCTTTTAGATTGGATAGAGGACAAAAAGCATCGGAAGGCAGCAACAAGATTTTGCCATCTGATAAACACTATGTCGCCCAAATTGAGAGGTCGCATGGAGTTCGACCTTTATTTTCGCATCTCCTCAATCCCTCAAGTGGGTTATTGCTGTTAAAGCCTTGATCATCGTTTCAGGCATCCTACAGGGTATCGTGTTTCGACCACATGTAGGGGCGCCCAGTTTAAAAAAAGGGTCTTTCGCCCTAATGGCCGAAACAATGATCAAGGCCGCTGTTGAACTAAATGCACAATTTGAATTGAGAAAAAACGTCATTTACTATGATGTCTGAAAGATAATGAAGGTGAATGTTTTGACATCCTAATTTATCTATTAAAGACTGAACATGTGCCACCCATTTCGGATTATGTTCAACAGAGTGCCACTCGCTACCTCCTGGCAAATATTCTGAAAAATATGTTGTACTATTTCCGGAACCCCATTCAAGCACATTAATAGGTTTATGGAATATCTTAAAGCAGCAACATATTGCTTTTATTTCAGTTTCATGCATAAAAGGCACAGGAGAGTCAGTTTTATGTTCATCTATTTGTGACTGCACTGGAAATATTTCCCCCTTGGATTTATTGGTGAATAAAGTTATATCGTTAAAACTTTGAATCTATCCGAAAAATAATTTTCGGTTAACTTCCTT
The DNA here is from genome assembly GCA_963662465.1 of Desulfatiglandales bacterium. Lineage (GTDB taxonomy): Bacteria > Desulfobacterota > DSM-4660 > Desulfatiglandales > Desulfatiglandaceae > NaphS2. The sequence continues at coordinate 2,513,267 of OY759599.1, read as the reverse complement.
TTAAAAATCGATGTATTATATTGATTCAAAGGAGGAACTTAACCATGCAGAAAAGATTCGAAGGACTCGCTCAGGCTCAGTATGAAGTTTTTGAACCCTTTCTTCCGTCTCAACAAACCGGACGGTGCAGGCCGTATGCTGAATTTATCAAAGTGCTGAATACGATCATTTGGATTTTACTTAACGGAGCCAAGTGGATCAATGTTCCAAAGGGGGTGCAGTGGGCTCCAAAATCCACTGCTCATGACTGGCTCGGTAAATGGCAGGCTGACGGAACTTGGGAAAAGATACTGTTCCACGTAATCGCTATTGCCGAATCATCCGGATTAATCAATTGGGAACGTGCTTCTATAGACGGTTCTTTTGTTGCGGGTAAGGGGGGAGGTGAAGATGTACAATATGGCTACAAAGGCAAGGGAGTTACTCTCCACTGTCTTATTGATGGAAACGGCATGCCGTTCGGTCTGAAATCAACCGCGCCGCTGAAAGTGAACGGGAGCAGGTCGATATATTACTGGATTATGTGAATATCCATACAGGCAGTGTCGGAAGACCCAAAAAACGGCCCGGTGCATTACAAGCCGATAAGGGGTATGATTCCCGTGCGCTTGGTCGTACGTTGGGAGCGAAGGAATCGGTATTGGTTCGGTTTTGTTCTTCTTGCTTTATGTATGATGTGGATAGAAAAAATTTTGCAATGAAGTCAGTTGTATAGGCCTCGTTATTTCAGTCTATTTTAGGACCTAAAAATGGACATTTCACCGTCAAATACAACGGTTTATATTATTCTATAGGCAAAAACTAAGACTGTTTAATTCTGTTTCAAGGCATGGTTTTCTTACCTGAAACGATTGTATCCCTATCCAATTTTGCGCATAAGTCTAAATGTTGTGGGGTTTACTCTAACATATTGAAATTATTTCATCTGTTAAACGGTTCCGAATCAATATCCTAATCAAAGCGCATTTCGTGAGGCCAAACATTTTTTCCTGAATTCGCCTTAGCGGAAAAAAGTTAGGGACTTTTTTTGATAAGTGTGCATAATCATAGTGCAACAGTCTATGTTAAATTAGAGAGGTTGCACATGATTAATAATATTAAGAGAGCTTTGACAATGTTGGACAAAGCTCAAAACAGACTTGCAAGACAATGTTATTACGATCCAAAACAGTATCCTGAGATTTTCTTTGAAATTGAGAAATGCATTAATGCCATCAGATCATGGATCAATGAAAGGGAGATGTTTCAATCATTGCAATATTTTTATGTAACATTGTCTGCTCTTATCTTATCGTTCGCGTTTTAAAAATAAGTTCTGCAAATTTTGCCGAGGAGGCAGGCAGCACTCACTTGGCGGAACAACATCTCCACGATAAAATGCGATATCAGAGGCATTGGTAGTACATCCCCGGTAAGGATACAGGCCCATAAGGGGAACAGGAACGAGCGCCTTGATAGATTGATTTGAAATTGTCGTAATTCATAGCTATTATTATTTTTTAATGGATTCAAAAACAATACGATAACATGCTGGAATAACGATGGACATTCACAGCTGTTTGTATTATATTAGTTTCCCAACATTACAACCACTTGAAATAACAGGGGAACTATATGAACCGACATGTGACGCATGTGTTCATTTTCGCATCAGTGTGTTTTTTGGTTTGGTTTTGCAGTTTTTCAAAGGTGCAGGCATCACCTATTTCAGCAGGTACTGGAAATAATATAAATGCCGGTGCATCATCAAATCAACAAACCGGTCAATCTGAAAATCAACCCAGACCTTTCGGTCAGAAGAATGATCGGCAGAAAATCCCAAAGCTTCAACGAAACAGGTTGGAAGAAGGTAAAAAATCAGCACCTGTAAGGAAACGAAAAAAAAAGCAAAAATCAAATAAAACGAAAACTGCTAAGAAAAAGCGTGAGGTAAATCTATCATCGGATAATGGCGCCTCTCACATTGCAAACAAAAGGAAAAAGGTCAAAAAGATTAACGTTACAGCAGAAAGAGTTGACGATATACCCCTATTGATAAAGGCCATGGTGAAAATGGGTATACAAGAAGCTATAGACCAACAAATCCCAATTCAAAAGAACCAAAGAGATTTGAGCTGGGGATGGACGGCTGTTATATGGTTGGCATATATGTTATCGGAGGGAGACCATCGCAAAGTAGTTGTTCGGGAATATGTATCTGGAATGCGGCATACCTTAATCGAATTAACAGGATTGATAATCTCCGAAAATGATTTTACAGACGATCGTTTAGCTAATCTTGCCAGGTATTTAAGCGATAATGATATTTGGAGAAAAGTTGAAGAGAGAATAAGTGGCAATACGATTGAAGCATATGAGTTGCCGGAAGAAACTGTCAGGGTTGATGCTACGACTGTATCCGGCTACCACAAAACAGTTGAAGGTGGGATATTCCAATTTGGTGTTAGTAAAGACGACCCCAATAGACCGCAAATAAAAATCATGACGGGTTCGCTGGATCCTCTTGGGATGCCGTTAGCCACGGATGTTGTTCCAGGGCAAATGGCCGATGACAAATTGTATGCACCTATCATAAGTCGCATTCACTCTATGCTCCAGAAACAAGGTGTCCTTTATGTGGGCGATTGCAAACTGAGTTCTCTTGAAAATCGTTTACACATTAAGGAAAAAGCGGAAGGACATTATTTATGTCCATTGCCTAATACTGGGAAAACCCCAGAATATATGGAGAAATGGATAGATGAAGGAAATTTGAAAGACAAAAAGAACGAGTTGATAAAGTACATCGTCCAAGACGATAAAGGTCAAGAGGAACTGAAAGCAAAAGGGTATGAGATAGAGCGTAACCAATCTGGTGAAATAAATGGAAAAGTGCTGAAATGGAAGGAACGCGTATTGATTGTAAAATCACCAGCGTATGAAAAGCAAAAAGAACTGGGATTGGAACGACGGCTTAAAAGCGCCGAGGAAAAATTATATGCTCTGACACCACCAAGAGGCCCGGGGAAAAGGCAGATCAAAGAAAGAGAAAAATTCGCATAAGTCTAAATGTTGTGGGGTTTACTCTAACATATTGAAATTATTTCATCTGTTAAACGGTTCCGAATCAATATCCTAATCAAAGCGCATTTCGTGAGGCCAAACATTTTTTCCTGAATTCGCCTTAGCGGAAAAAAGTTAGGGACTTTTTTTGATAAGTGTGCATAATCATAGTGCAACAGTCTATGTTAAATTAGAGAGGTTACACATGATTAATAATATTAAGAGAGCTTTGACAATGTTGGACAAAGCTCAAAACAGACTTGCAAGACAATGTTATTACGATCCAAAACAGTATCCTGAGATTTTCTTTGAAATTGAGAAATGCATTAATGCCATCAGATCATGGATCAATGAAAGGGAGATGTTTCAATCATTGCAATATTTTTATGTAACATTGTCTGCTCTTATTGATGAACTTGGTAGGTTAATAAGTCAATTATGGGATATTTGTAAGCCAATAAAAGGGAAAAAAAGCATTCCAAAAACACAACGGGATCGACAGAAAATTAGAATCTTTTATTCAATTCGTTCAATGATAAGTAATATTACTAAAAAATTGAATAATGTAAAAAGTCGTGATAGTACAATCAGTATTGCATTTGAGATAGGGATGTTAAAATCTTTTGATAAATCCATAATCGAAAATGTAAAAAAGAAAATGGAAGACCTTGTTTCTAAACGAGGAAATCAAACATATATCTTTCCTTATAATAACACCGAAAGCTATCATGCTCTCGTAAAAGATAGTAAGAAGTTTCGCATTGAAGTATTAGATAAACTCGATAAATATGATCACCACACAGGCCATAATTCAACATGTTCTGGACCTAAAGAATATATTTTATCTGGTTTCCGCGGGAATCCTCGAAAAACAATAATGAATGGAGGAGAACAACAGACATTCCCAATCCGCATGATACAATGCCGGAAGTGCAAACAAAAGTTCTCTCTTGTTCCCAGCTTTCTCCCAAGGGAAAAGAATTTTGGTATAGAGATTATTGGGCACGTATTTCGGAATATGTACCGTTTTAATGCGAGCATTCAAGGAGCCATCGAAAGCCTTAAAATTATTGGCAAAAAAAGTGTCAAAAGCAAACAGACCATCTTGAACTGGAATCGATGGGCAGGAACACTTCATCCTGCAACAATACTAACAAGAGCAGGAGTGAAAGGCTCAGGATATCTACAGGAAGATGAGGGCTTTGAAAAAGAACCAAATTTAAGAACTTATTCTGTAGTTATGGTCGATCCTGAAAATTTATTAGTATGGCACTCCGATTATGTTGATCATGTTGATGAAGAAAACCTGTGCGGTTCATTTGAGGATTTTTTGCAAAAAATCGACTTCAAAATCCTTGGTGTAACAAAAGATAAGTGGAAAGCCTCAACCAATGCTATCAAGACCGTATTCCATAACATTTGGGTCGGATATTGCCATCGTCATTGTTTGAAAAACTTCTACGATGCACTATCAAAATATCAAAAAGAATCAAAATGTACCGACCAAGAAGTGGACAAGCTTTATAAAAAATTTAAGAAAGTTTTGAAAACATCCACATCTAAAGTTAACTTGGAAGTAAAGATTAAGGCATTAGATGACGATGCATTTTCTCATCCATTACTAAAAAAGAGGGTAGTAGAATTAAAAGAAAATGCCACTCATTATACCTCTCATAAAAATAGAAATGGGATAAAACAAACAACCTCCATTGTTGACAATTATTTAAAAGGAATCAAACGTAAACTAAAACAAATTGAGAGTTTTCGAGATAAGAAATGGGCAAGTCTTTTCTTTCGAGCACATGCGACTATCAGGAATTTTGTCCCATTTTTACCTGGCGCAAAAAATGCTCATAAAAGTCCCTTTGAATTAGCCAACGGCCAAACATTTGACTTACCTTGGATTCAAGTTATGAATGTTCATAATGCATTCTTGTTTACCGAAAACGCCTTTTAATTTTGATGGGTTATACAACCCCACAACATTTAGACTTATGCGGAAAAATTAATAGAATCAGCAAAATCGATTTTGAAAAAACATAGGGTGAAAGATTTCCTCAAATATGAATATGTGCGGGAAGTAGAAAGTAAAACGAAATATATTGGTAAAGGTAGAGGGAGTGTCAAAAGAGAGAAAAAGATTGAAGAAAAAATACGTTATCAAATAACAAAAGTGACACGGATTAAAGAAGCAATAGATGCGGAGAAGAAGAAGTATGGGTGGAAGGCCTATGTTACAGATGTATCAAGGGAGCGACTTGATTTTATCGATGTAGTTAGGTCTTATCGAAAACAATACCGGGTTGAACGAATATTTAACCGGCTGAAAAGTAGGCTAAACATCGCCCCGTTTTACGTCAAAAGGGAAGATTAAATTACGCCTACAATCCCGTGCCGGACTTTTCAACGGATTCCCGCGTCCCTGCCGACAACGCGTATTTTGACACACTCACCCCTTCTTTCAGCTGGGCCAGGGTAACAGGGGATCCGGGAGATGGGAGCTACCGCTATTCAGTGCGCATAACGGATTACACTACGGGAATCAGATGGTATGATTCCCCCTATAGTGGGGAGACATCGTTTACCCTTCCCACAGGCCTCAATTTACCAACCGGAAGTTCTTATAAGTGGCGGGTGAACGTGTATGGTCCCGCCGGAATCGGTGGAACAAATTCGAACAATTTCAGGTGTTCCGATTTTCGCACCTTTACGATCAACGAGCCTGTTATTCCCGCGTTAGACATTAAGGCCAACGGCTCGGATGGACCGATTGTCGTTCCGCCAGGCACTCTGGTATCCATCACCATCAGCCTTGATCCGGAAAGCAAAGCAGGTCAAAATGCAGATTGGTGGATCGCCGTCAAAACGCCTTTTGATCAGCCCCTGGATTGGTATACCTATGTGTATCCCGCTGGGTGGCAACAGGGGATGAACTTAGCGCGCTAACGCGCGGGCTTTCTACCTTGCGCATATTTCATTGTTTCTCGATTGCACTGAGGGCAACCGAGAATGGGCATAAAGCCTTCCACATTCCTTCCTTCATATTCTGCTTTTGCAATCTCGACGTCTATTATCGCTTCATTTACCTTCATTTCATGCCGGCAATGGGAACAACGGTAAGGATATTCCTCCGGAGGAGGGCCGAACGGGAAGTCCTCGCCTTCCACCCCCGCTGTCATTTTGTCCTGTAACCGTGCCGTACCTGTCGTTTTTGATGTTTTCATATTCGTCATATAAAACTCCATATTTTGGATGCCATATCTTCCATAGCACCATTTCATGGCCACAATAACGACACAAAAAAGGATCTTGAGAGCTGATCTCCTTATAACGTTCTCGATATCTTTTCGCTTTTACGACTTGATACGTTCTTTTAATCCCACGCCCCAAAGCCTTCATCCCTTTCCGTATTACTTCCGACCATTTCTTAAAAGTTTTCGTAGCCTGTAGCCCATAATAACGAACCCGCTGGAACCCTTTGGGCATTATGTGTTGAACCATTCGACCGATAAAAACATCCACTTCCACGGTTTCAACCTTCCTGGATTTTGTCATGTGATCATTGTACCAATAGGTAACATATTGGCCATCATAACTGATTATCCGTCTCAGAGCTATCGGAGGAGATGCAACATATTTCGCCAAATATCGCGCCAGACCCCCACATGTCTCAGGAACATTACCCTTGCTCACATTGGCTACCAAACCTTTAGGGTATTTTTTCCACAGCTCATCAATAAGTTTATCGACCGCACTGCTGTTAAAATGGGACTTGAGCATTCTGAATAGATGATACTGCCATTTCTTATGTATAATCTCATACTTGAAGAACCTTAAATCAAACCAACCGCACAGATCTTCATTTATCCCACCGCTTGTCATGATGATATGCAAATGCGGATTATAATGACCGGATCGACCATGCGTTTGAACAACGACGATCGTTCCTATTTTCAGTTTCCGCCGAAGAACCGTTCCGACAACATCCTCCAAACATTCGTACCCGCATCTCATAAAAGCCGATAACAAACGTCCATCATTTCGAGCCTTATAAAAAACGCTAAAGCGTCATTATACGGTTGGATCCATCAGCAGCTTTAGCCTCACTGCAATGTGCGAGGAGCACGGCTACTGGCTGCTTTCTTGATGCGATGATTCATCTGATCCGTCCTAACCAAACGTCTATCTGCTGTCGATAGAGATGCTGTAGAAAGCTGAAGCTCTTTTTTAAGATTCACAATTTCTTGGGAAGGCAGCCATTTATTCTTCCTATTCCGGTTTTCCATATCTAATTGCGCGAATGCAAGAGGAAGCTGATCGATCGATCCACAAACTATATTGACGTAATCGGCGTGTTCCAGATTATATGCCAGAGCCGCTTCTGCCGGTAGATGTTCCAGATCCTGACCAAGATTTTTCCGTCCACTGCGCCGTCGTTCTCCATGCTTCATTGTTCCAAAGAAGTTTTCGAGCAGTTCGTTGGTTCGACTCATAAGCCGTATGCCGCCGCCTGTTCTTTCCGGCAAACATATGCTGTGCCCCCAAAGACTATCACCATGCGTGTCAATATGTTTGATTATAATATCAATAGCTTCCCGAATATCTTTTCCCGGGCCTCGTTTTGGCCGGCGATCTTTAAGGGCAGTCGTCCATGTTTCAAACTGATACCGCATCTCGTTAAGGTCTTCTATTGATTCCTTATCCGGGAGTTCTTTTGCCAACCGCAATTGATTTCGCAGCTCATCGAATAAAGCAGCACGGCGGTGCAACTGTTTGACAGTTTGACGAAAGGGCACTTCACAAGAAACCTTCGAAGCGATCCTCCTAAGCCGACGAATCATGCGCACAACATGCTTATCATTCGGAGGAATGCGAAGAAATGCATCTATTGCTCGCAGAGCAACCATACACCTGTTGAAAAAACTCAAATACGGTCTGTCAAAAGGAAAATCCAGGCCTGAAAGATCTGCCTTATAGTCGATTATCCACTGTGCTATGTTTCGTACAACGGCAAGACCATCTCGTCCCGGTGGGAGACGATAGTCATCCCTCTCTTGCCAATCCAGAACCGCCTGCCGTGTTTCATTGATCTCAAAGCCTATCTCTCGCCCGATCTCACGGACTAAGTTATTGATTTTAGGTCGTACTTTTGTACGCCGGAAATGGTCCCGCAAAGCGGAATGGTCAGGTTTTATAAGGTCTTTACCAATGTCGGCAAGAAAGTGTTGATGGAAAGCTAACACGGGTATATCCAATTGCATCTCAGATACGAGTTCGTCGATGGCCGGCGATACCGCGCGTCCCAAGTCGCGCATGGCTCCGCAAGGCGGGCCGAATCGACTGACCGTATCCCGCATGCAGGGTAACAAAAGATCGGCTCGTTCAGTTGAAATTTTCCAGGCGCCAAGCACCCATTTTCTCCAACCAGCCATCACAACAAATAGGGTCCCTCGACCGGCTTCTCCAGTGGCATCCACTTGCATCGGCCAACCCCCATCCGCCTCCAGGACCCCTTTCAATTGCTCAGCCCGCACGTGATGAAGTCTGAGCAAGTATTCCAAAAAGTATCGTGTCAGATTGCTAACCTCACCGCAAGACAATTTGATGCCGTGCCTTTCCTTTAATTCTGCTTTTATTTCCTCTCTCTGTTTATAGCCGAGCAGCCTATTGAGACCCACATAAACCATTACGTCATAACCGACAATGCCGTTTGGCATAATGGTCCGAACGACCGATTCTGCTCTCTTGGTAAACAATGTCCCATCATCATTACGGCACCGCTCCGAACATACATGTACCGTTTCCCTAACATTAAACGTACCATGCTCGATGGTCCGTCCTTCATGCACAAACGTTTTTTGTACACGCATCGGTCCATTGCAGAGTTCACATACCCCAACCTCATCCTTAGCAGATACAACGATATCCGCTAACCCGACCACTTGTTTAAAACAACTATCATTCAAACGATGCGCCTGATGCCTTAGGTAGACCAGCGTTTTCAGCGGAATCTTGACGTTTTTTTTTCTGCTTGAATGCCATGTTCTGAAAAAATCCGGTTCACCTGATCGACAGTGACGGCCAATCCCCGAACGGCGAGGCGGGTTGCTATTTCAGATTGAGATACAATAACTTGGCCCGCCTTCAGCGCTTCCACAAGAACAGCAATGGTCGTTTCCATTGGGACCGGCCCGACAATTTGAACCCCTTCTTGTATATGTACGCGACGCGCCGCTATTTGCACTTTTCCTTTATCCGGATCTCCATTGGTATATAAGGAAAGCCCTTCGGATCGGTGCCGACTTATCTGCTGGGATTGAACCAGCCCATGAAGCGTGTTGTGCAACGTGTTGGGAATCCGAATCTTCAACAAATGCAACAGCTCTTTCGGTGTCATTCCGGCATTCGATAAATGCACAATTTCCACCACAGTCGCTTTTAGCGTGCCGGCCTTTGAAAAGCCGATTCCCCGATAAAACCACAAACCCCAAGAATCAAACGAAGGAATATCCTCAAGGGTGTAGTAACGACCGGCATCCGTAAAGCTTGTCAAGTATCCGATAAGTTTAAGCCTCCGGAATACACTCATCCGAGAACTTGTTTTCAGTACATGGAAGAGCTGATTGAGATCTGCGATGTATTTCTTCCTAAACCATTTATGTAAAGCCTTTTTGGAGTCTTCAGGAGATAACATGTGACCTCTGATACATTTATTTGTTTTCTGTGGCTATTTCCAAATAAATGTATCAAAATGCCAATTGCTTGTCAATCCTCCAATTCAATAAAATCAAGTGGTTACTGAAATATAAGGTTTGTTTCCCAGCGTTTGTGTGGTACAATTATGAAAAAAATATCAAAGATAATACCGTTAATTCAATGGCTTATTGAATCCAACCGTATCCTGACGCTGTAGAAAAAACGATTCTCAGTTGCTCGGGAATTGTCAAAACAATGTGACGGTAATTCATGCCCCCATGAAGCACCCTACTCACTTGACTGACAAAATCGTCAACATGTTTCTTGGCGCAGGATAAACAAAAACAGCTCTTGCAACTAAAACCTATCCGGCGAACATCACCACCGCAATAAACACACCGGTGCTCGCTATATCCGGCGCTTTCCTTGCCGCAACCAAGCATTTTCTGAACCGGATCTTCATATTGCGAATTATCATACCCTGGATGATGCTCTTTGAATGATTCCCAATGATCAATAAAAATCGTCCGGAAAGTCTCCTTATCAATTTTTTGGTTTGATGGCATATGCATAATGTGCTTTTTTTGACACATTTAATGCCATCACTGCAACAACTATTTGATATGCCAAATCAAAAATGGAAATTCCTATGCTTTCAAGTTAAAGGAATAACGCATCTTCTGATGATAGGAGTCAGGGTAATTACTCTGGTTGAATTTGTTGTTCGCCGCTCATTAGCAAGAAGTGACGAAAAGCTTGTTGGATTGCACCTGGGAAATCCCAAGAAAGCTACGAGCAATCCAACGTGTGAGAAACTATTAAATGCTTTCAGCAAAATTACATTAACGATAATTGAAACAGGAGATAGTGTGATAAGACATCTAACCCCGCTTTCTCAATTGCAACGTGAAATTCTAAAACACTTTGGACTTAGCGCTTCTATATGCGATAATTTAGAAGTTATGCAATAGTAGAATGTTATCGTCATAGCCCTTATAGGTTGTCACAATTGAAATACAGATTTTACGACAATTCATATCATTGTTGGAGATATGGAACGATGGTGTTTTACGCACAATCCATTCCATTTTCTGCCCTATTGTGTTGTTCCAATATTCGACGTGTGTTATTTTTCAGGCTTTACTAACCCATGGATGCATGTTGCTCAAAAAGACTCCTGGTAGGCTTTCCGGAAATAGCTTTTCCCCCTGCCAAGAGAGGTACCCGCTACCAGATTTCGAAATTAATCGAAGTGCAAATTTAAAACGCGAACGATAAGTCTTATTGATGAACTTGGTAGGTTAATAAGTCAATTATGGGATATTTGTAAGCCAATAAAAGGGAAAAAAAGCATTCCAAAAACACAACGGGATCGACAGAAAATTAGAATCTTTTATTCAATTCGTTCAATGATAAGTAATATTACTAAAAAATTGAATAATGTAAAAAGTCGTGATAGTACAATCAGTATTGCATTTGAGATAGGGATGTTAAAATCTTTTGATAAATCCATAATCGAAAATGTAAAAAAGAAAATGGAAGACCTTGTTTCTAAACGAGGAAATCAAACATATATCTTTCCTTATAATAACACCGAAAGCTATCATGCTCTCGTAAAAGATAGTAAGAAGTTTCGCATTGAAGTATTAGATAAACTCGATAAATATGATCACCACACAGGCCATAATTCAACATGTTCTGGACCTAAAGAATATATTTTATCTGGTTTCCGCGGGAATCCTCGAAAAACAATAATGAATGGAGGAGAACAACAGACATTCCCAATCCGCATGATACAATGCCGGAAGTGCAAACAAAAGTTCTCTCTTGTTCCCAGCTTTCTCCCAAGGGAAAAGAATTTTGGTATAGAGATTATTGGGCACGTATTTCGGAATATGTACCGTTTTAATGCGAGCATTCAAGGAGCCATCGAAAGCCTTAAAATTATTGGCAAAAAAAGTGTCAAAAGCAAACAAACCATCTTGAATTGGAATCGATGGGCAGGAACACTTCATCCTGCAACAATACTAACAAGAGCAGGAGTGAAAGGCTCAGGATATCTACAGGAAGATGAGGGCTTTGAAAAAGAACCAAATTTAAGAACTTATTCTGTAGTTATGGTCGATCCTGAAAATTTATTAGTATGGCACTCCGATTATGTTGATCATGTTGATGAAGAAAACCTGTGCGGTTCATTTGAGGATTTTTTGCAAAAAATCGACTTCAAAATCCTTGGTGTAACAAAAGATAAGTGGAAAGCCTCAACCAATGCTATCAAGACCGTATTCCATAACATTTGGGTCGGATATTGCCATCGTCATTGTTTGAAAAACTTCTACGATGCACTATCAAAATATCAAAAAGAATCAAAATGTACCGACCAAGAAGTGGACAAGCTTTATAAAAAATTTAAGAAAGTTTTGAAAACATCCACATCTAAAGTTAACTTGGAAGTAAAGATTAAGGCATTAGATGACGATGCATTTTCTCATCCATTACTAAAAAAGAGGGTAGTAGAATTAAAAGAAAATGCCACTCATTATACCTCTCATAAAAATAGAAATGGGATAAAACAAACAACCTCCATTGTTGACAATTATTTAAAAGGAATCAAACGTAAACTAAAACAAATTGAGAGTTTTCGAGATAAGAAATGGGCAAGTCTTTTCTTTCGAGCACATGCGACTATCAGGAATTTTGTCCCATTTTTACCTGGCGCAAAAAATGCTCATAAAAGTCCCTTTGAATTAGCCAACGGCCAAACATTTGACTTACCTTGGATTCAAGTTATGAATGTTCATAATGCATTCTTGTTTACCGAAAACGCCTTTTAATTTTGATGGGTTATACAACCCCACAACATTTAGACTTATGCGTTTCATAATTCCATATTCATCGTTTTATCAGGTTGTTAAGTTGGTCCGACCTGACGCTTAGATGCTTCAATCCCCAGTCCTTTTCGCTCCGTCTCCAGGCGGAATCAATTTCACATAAGCCAGAAGCCCTAATTCCATGCTTCTGCCCTGCAAGGCATATTCGGCCCGAGGTGGGGCGTAGCTGAGAAAATTCTTTTGCACTAGGCTGTTCAACTCGGCTCTTAATGCGGAAATCGACCAGATATTATCCTCTACGAGTGATCGAAGTTCATTGAACGTAAACCCCTTGGCCTGGTTAATTGAGATCAACGCTGCTATCTTCAGCAATAGCTGTTCTTTCTCCGGCTCAATGGTGGCATACTCGACAAACATAGACCGAAAGAAAACCAGCTTATTTTGCAGCATCTCATCAAACTCATCGTCTAAAACCTGCCCCTTATGCGCAATATTCAAAAGGTTGCCGAGAAAATTTGAAATTTCCCAGCACGAACCACCAAAGAAATCCCAAATGGCCTGTCTTTGTCGATTGTTCAATACGTAATCCGTAATTTTGCTGTAGGTTTTCAGATCGCTCAGCCAATCCATTACATCAGATTCCTGAAGATACTTGACCTCCATCAATTCGCTGGTCTTCTTCAACTTGCTGTCCTGATAGATGCGCTCGATGAAGTACCCGTCGGAACTGGCAATGAGCACATGGCATAGGTGCGACTCCTTGGTCATGGCCACAAAGAAATTAAACATCTCGTTGAGCAGCTCACGCCCGCCGTTGAAGTAAATCTCATCTAGTGCCTGCAGCTCATCAATGATGATCACCGGGCGCTTTCCCTTCTTGTTGCTCTTCTCCAACTCCCGCTTCATGACGATGAACGGGTCAAGTTCTTTGGATTCCAGCCCTTTGAGGGTCTCTACGCTGAGTTTGAAGACTTTCAAATCATACTGACGGGTTTCTTTGACCTGTTCGCTGCTTTTCAACTCGAAAAAAGCCCGCAAAAAGCTCTTGTAGTTGACCAGAAGGAGTTCACGCAAATTAAAGTGCTTGATATCGTACTTGCCGTTGGACAGGTTTTGCTCAATGAAGCGATAGATCAACGTGGTCTTGCCGCTTGATTTTGGACCGTAGAGGAAAAGGATATTCTTGGGCTTTTCCGCTATCCAGGACTGTAGATAATGAATCTCTTCAGCACGGTTTATAAAGGGAGGAACATTGGTAAACGGCTTTAAAGTATTCATCGTCTGATCTCCTGGTTTCCTTATATCGATGTTGTTCGCTTGGTTTCGCTTGGGGTTGGACAAGCTATCACATTTCAATTGTTTAGTTTGGTCCGACCCCATCTTACCATTGGAGGTCACCCATCTAAGTTACCTGTCATTTTTCGGATTCTGGCTCTTCCCGGCTCGATTACCGTGAAATTGCTTAACAGCGACAATCCGTGCTCCCTGACAAGTTCAACTGTCATATTTGCTATGCTGTGTCGCAGTCTTGCAGGATACCGAAACAGCACTATGCCGGCCATCTTTTTCCCATGTGAAAAAACCCATTCTCCAAAATCCTTATCCTCCGTTAATAATAGTCTCTTTTCGCGGTAGGCTATCATACGTATTCATCCGCTAAAGCTGGATAGCTTTCAGTAACAGAAACAACATCAAAGCCTTCGGCTCGAAGAGCGCGAATAATGGCAAAATCGCAGCTTTCATCCGAAAGAAAAGTTTGATTGAGATTGTTTATCAATTTGATGTGCCGGTCTTGAGATATATGATGTTTTCATTCCCAATGATATCAGCAGCGTAAACAAGCGCAGCTTGTACACTTTCTCTTGTCAGATTCGGGTATCCATCAAGCAAATCATCAATAGAGGCGCCTTCACCCATTTTTCGTATAATGAGCTCAACCGGAATTCTTGTTTCCTTGATCACCGGCTTGCCCCGCATGACCTCAGGCATTGATTCAATCAATTCATGTATATTCATTTCCATACCCCCTATATCAATTTGGTCGGCCTTCCGAAAATATGTTTAACTTTCTTCATGGGTCATTGCTCTTGAGTGTTTCGGCCTTGATCATCCTTTCGGCCACCAATGTAGGGGCGAACCTGTGTGTTTGCCCTTTACCTGAACAGACACTATGGAAAATGATATATTCGTTGTGTTATTAAGTTGTTAAGTCGGTCCAACCCGATGTTTAGATGTTTCAATCTCCATTCCTTTTCACTCCGTCTCCAGGTGGAATCAATTTCACATACGCCTGAAGCCCTAATTCCATGCTTCGGCCCTGCAAGGCATATTCGGCCCGGGGCGGGGCGTAGCTGAGAAAATTCTTTCGCACCAGGCTGTTCAACTCGGCTCTTAATGCGGAAATCGTCCAGATATTGTCTTCCACGAGTGAGCGAAGTTCATTGAACGTAAAGCCCTTGGCCGGGTTGTATGTGATCAACGCTGCTATCTTCAGCAATAGCTGTTCCTTCTCCGGCTCAATAGTGGCGTATTCCACAAACATGGACCGAAAGAAAACCAGCTTATTTTGCAGCATCTCATCAAACTCATCGTCTAAAACCTGCCCCTTATGCGCAATATTCAAAAGGTTGCCGAGAAAATTTGAAATTTCCCAGCACGAACCGCCAAAGAAATCCCAAATAGTCTGTCTTTGTCGATTGTTCAATACGTAATCCTTAATCTTGCTGTAGGTTTTCAGGTCGTTCAGCCAATCCATTACATCTGCTTCCAGCAGATACTTGACCTCCATGAATTCGCTGGTCTTTTTCAGTTTGCTGTCCTGGTAAATGCGCTCAATGAAGTACCCGTCTGAACTGGCAATGACCACATGGCACAGGTGCGACTCCTTGGTCATGGCCACAAAGAAATTAAACATCTCGTTGAGCAGCTCACGCCCGCTGTTGAAATAGATCTCGTCCAGGGCCTGCAGCTCATCAATGATGATCATCGGGCGTTTACCCTTCTTGTTGCTCTTTTGTGTCCTTTCGGCAAGCCCGCATGAAATGCTGCGCGGGGGACTTAACTTGGGCTAAAACCTTTCAGGAGGATAGCCCATGGCGAAGAAAAAATCAAAAGAGAAGCAACGTCTCGAAGCAGTACAAGCCCAGTTTTCCGACTGGCGCAAAAACCGCAAGAAACGGGACCGTATTCCTGAGTCCTTATGGGATGCTGCTGTTTCCCTGGTGGATAATTTCAGCATTAATAAACTTTCCAAAGCATTGCACCTGAATTACAGTGACCTGAAGGATCGCATTGAAAGTATTCCGAACAGCCCGACCGAAGAACTTCTTCCACCCACATTCATAGAATTGCCACCACTCAACCCACCAGCTGATTCGGTTGAAGTGAATCTGGAGCTTGAATAAGCAGGCGCCAGAATGAAAGTCCATGTGAAGGGGCCTATTGATGTTGCATCCCTGATCCAAACATTTTGGAGGCAACAGTCATGATGCAGATCAGCCCCCAAATGCGGATACTTGTGGCGGTGAAGCCGGTGGATTTTCGAAAAGGCATTGATGGCCTGGCCGGCATTTGCCGCAGTGTTTTAAAATCAGATCCCTTCTCCGGGTATATTTTTGTTTTTCGTAATAGACGAGGGACCACCATCAAAATTCTCGGGTATGATGGCCAGGGATTCTGGCTTTGCCAAAAACGGCTGTCGAGTGGTCGTTTTCACTGGTGGCCGGAAAATGGCCGTTTGGAGCAGCTGGCCGCCCATGAACAGCAGATGATTTTATGGAACACCAACCCCAAAGGAGCCGCGCCTTTATGGAAAAAAATTAGCTTACCCTGAAAAAACCAGGTCCCCCCCCCTTGCGTTCAAAACATACATGCTTATGTTTTTGCCATGGAAACGATCATCAAATACAGAGGCAAGAACTACAACCGAGAAGACATCTCCTTTATAAAGGAGTTGATCGCGTCTAACCCGCAAGACAGCCGGTATGCATTATCTGTGAAACTGTGTAAGGCATGGAACTGGGTGCAACCCAATGGTGTTACAAGGGATATGGTATGCCGGGGGTTGATGTTGCAGCTTCACCGGTCGGGGCATATTCAGCTGCCCAAAAGGAAACGGCCTCCGGTCAATCCATCGGGAAAACAGAAAAAACCTGAAGTGATCCCCGTTCCCGAAAAGCCTCTGACAACATCGGTGATTTCGATTCGCCCACTGCGGTTTATTCAGGTACGCCGCACCCCTTTGGAGAAACTGTTCAACAGCTTGGTGGACCAGTACCATTACCTGGGTTATTGCAGGCCTGTCGGAGAACATCTGAAATACATTGTTTTCGCAGGGGAAAATCCCATTGCATGCATGGCCTGGAGTTCACCGCCACGCCATATCAAAAGCCGGGATCAGTTTATCGGATGGTCTCCTGATGTTCGCATGAAGAACCTGTCGCTGATGGCCTATAATACCCGGCTTCTCATATTGCCCTGGATTCGGGTCAAATATCTGGCGTCTCATATATTGAGCCAAATGGCCCGGCGTATTTCAAAGGATTGGCAAAAGCAATACCGCCATCCTATTTGTTATCTTGAGACATTCGTTGATAAAACCTTGTTTTCCGGCACCTGTTATAAAGCCGCCAACTGGGTCTATCTGGGAGATACCACCGGAAGAGGCAAAAACGATCAAACCGGTAAACCCAATCGTTCCATAAAGGCCGTCTGGGGGTATCCCATGGGTAAAGACTTTCGGGAGTATTTATGTCATGCCGGATAAACCCCAAAAACTCGAATTAACCCCCGAAGACGTCAAGTCCCTTCTTGAAAGGATAAAACCGGCGGTTTCCGAATCCGACTACGAGATTATCAAGGTCATGGCGGATACCATTGAAGCCCTGAGTCAGGTACTGGACCAGAAGGCCGCATCCATCAAGCGGCTGCTAAACCTCTTGTTCGGGCAAAAATCCGAAAAGAAAGATAAAGTGTTTAATGATCCGGAAGATGACGCCGATTCCGAAGACGGCGATAATCCGGAAGATGATCCCGGTCCAAAAGGCGGCAACCCCCCACCGAAAGGCCATGGTCGAAACGGTGCTTCGGCTTTTACCGGCGCCGAAAGAAAGTTCATAAGCCACGAGAGTCTCAAACATGGTGACCCCTGTCCGGAATGTCCCAGGGGAAAAGTGTATCGGTTAAAAGTTCCCGAAAAGTTAATCCGGATTAAGGGTTCGCCGCCTTTAACGGGAACGATTTATGAACTGGAAAAGCTTCGCTGCAACCTGTGCGGCCAAATTTTTACCGCAACGCCTCCTGAAGATATGGGAACTCAGAAACATGATGAAACGGTTGCGGTTTCCATTGCCCTTCTAAAATACGCCAACGGCGTTCCTTTCTATCGGTTGCAGCAGTTTCAAGCCATGATGGGTGTTCCGGTTCCCGCATCAACCCAGTGGGGTATCGTTGAGCCATTGGGTTTGGAGGCCAAAGGGCCGTATATCGAACTACTGAAACAATCCGCACAGGGGGAGTTGTTCCACATTGACGATACGACGGGAAAAGTTCTGAGCCTCATGAAGGAAGGTGAAACCAAAAACGGTCGAAAAGGGATTTTTACCACCGGCGTTATATCCAAAATGGATGACCGCCAGGCGGTTCTTTATTTTACCGGCAGAAATCACGCGGGTGAAAATCTGAAGGCGCTTCTTGAAAATCGCCTGACCGGTCTCAGTCCACCTCAGCTTATGTGCGATGCCTTGTCTCGAAATTCATCGGAGGATCTGGATGTCATTATGGCAAACTGCCTGACCCATGCCCGCCGATACTTCGTGGATGTCGCCCCGAGCTTTCCAGAAGAGTGCCGGTTTGTGATCGATACCCTTGCCAAAGTGTATCACAATGATCAGATTGCCAGGGACGAAAACATGTCACCCGAAGAGCGTCTGGCCTTCCATCAGGCTGAAAGCAAACCCTTGATGGATAAATTGTATTGCTGGCTCAACAAGCAATTGGACGAAAAACTCGTGGAACCGAATTCCGGTTTGGGAAAGGCAATTCAGTATATGCTGAATCACTGGAAGGCGTTAACCCGGTTCCTGGAAGTTCCTGGAGCGCCCCTTGACAACAACATCTGTTATGCCGCGAGCGGCATAACAGATGTAATGCCGACTCCCGGATTATGCCGTATTGCCAATTTTATCCGTTTTAACTGGTCGAAACTGCGTTGGACCCCTTATTCTCATGGCTCTTTCAATCGGCATAATCAAAGGCTCTCAAGGAATGTTAGCAAAGGGTCTTCAGGAAGATACCGATCAGGTATGGAACCACTTGCAGTGGTATGGGCAAGGGCTTGCTCCTTAATTCCCATATCAGCATGCAAGTAGATTTGTGTTGTCTCATTTGATTCGTGCCCGAGCCAGAGAGCAATCACGGTCAGATCAACACCACGTCGGAGCAGGCTCATGGCCGCCGAATGCCGCAAGGTGTGGGGTGTAACTGTTTTCCCTTTTAGGGATGGACATGTATGACTCGCCATGGCTGCATGTTTGGCAACGAGTCGCTGGAGAGCATCTGCACTGAGACGTAAACCGCGTGAGCTTGGGAAGAGAGGATCTTGTGGATGGCCATCTTGCTCCTTTAACCATTTCTTCAGCACTGCGACGACATCAGGGCGCAAAGGGGTACATCGCATCTTTCGACCCTTTCCGAGGCAACGGACGTGAGCACCGGTGCCGAGTTCCACATCCTTGCACTGAAGCGATGTGATTTCGCTATTTCGCAATCCTGTCTGTAAGGCGAGCAACAGGAGCGCTCGGTCACGCCTGCCGATCCATTTTTTTGAATCGGGAACTGCAACAAGAGCGGCAGTTTCTTCATCCGACAGGAACTCAACCGGACGGCGCTCGTACCGTTTGGCAGGGATCGCCAGAACCCTCTGACAGTGCAATGACAGTGCGGGTTCACTGAAGGACACATACCGAAAGAAACCTTGCAGGGCGGAAAGGCGGTTATTCCGTGTCCGGATGCAATTACAGCGATCAAGTTCAAGGTGTTGAATAAACTTGCACAGGAAAGAAACATCGAGCTCTTCTATGCGCAGTTCAGAAGGCGAACGCCCGAAGTGTTTCGCGGCGAAGCGAAGCAACAGACGGAAGGTATCCCGGTATGCGGCAACAGTGTGCGGACTGGCGCCAAGCTGTGCGAGCAATCTGTCCGTAAAGAAACGCTGGAGAAGTGATGAAAAGCTGGAGGCTTTCATTGTGCACCTCCTTGCCGGCCCATGTGCTCGGAAGCGAGCTGGAGGAGCTCCGGGACCGCCTCAATATACCAATAAGTATGACTGACGTTTGAGTGGCCGAGATAGGAAGTGAGCTTTGGCAACTCTCTGTTCACGTCCAATCCGGCCTGATACCATTTGATAATTCTTCTTGTTGCAAACGTATGCCTAAAATCCTGAAGCCTTGGTCCGCGACCGATTCGGCAGCCATCTTTTGCAGTTCGAAGACCGACAGCACATGATACTTTGGCGAATGTACGTCGGGCGGATCCAAGACTTAGTCTTGTGCCTCGTTCGGAGACAAAAAAACTGTTGGTCTGAAAACGTGTGTAAAAGTTATTGCGTCGATTTGCATAATCCAAAAGGGCGGAACATGTCGAATCGTCAATCGGAACAAAACGGGACTTTCCAAATTTCGTCTGCCGAATTACAAGAATACCGTTCTTTAGATCCACATCAGACAGATTCAAAGCTACCACTTCACCTGGCCGAATACCCGTAACGGCAAGAAGACCTATGAGCGTCACATAGGTTAATGCGCGCAATCCCATCGGTGACGGGAGCAAAGCGGCCTCGATCATGAGATGTTCTATTTCCTGTTCGGTATAGATGTAGGGCTTACTGCGCCGATGACGGGCATTGAGGAGCCGTTTTGGCGGTACTTCCGTTCGCGGGTCGAATGCACTCAGCCAAGCACCAAACTGCCTGACCATAGTAAGCCGGCGTGCCCATGTCGCTCTTTGCACATGCTTTGGCTGGCACGCCCAACGAAGGGCGAGATCAGTGGTGATGAATTTTGCTCCCTGAAGGTCAAGGAAATCTACAAAATAGCCAAGTGTCGTGGCTGGCTCTTGTAGACAGTACCGAGGGCACGGCGGACTGTTAAATACCGTGCAAGTGCGTCACGGATTGCAGTCATCGCACACCTCCTTGACCCGGCCAAGGCGGAGCAATCTCACGGAGTGTCTCGAAATCGACCTTCGCGTAAATGGCTGTGGAACTCTGGGATTGATGACGGAGAACCTCAGAGATCTCAGCGATGGAGGCACCCTGGCGGATCATTCTGGTGGCCAGACCGTGGCGGAAGAGATGGGCTGCGCCACGGCTCGGAGCACATATGCCGGCTCGGGCAAATGCAAGGCGTACAATATGGCCAATCGCCCCTGGGCCGGCCAAGCCAACGCGTGGAGCAATCATTCGCAGAAAAACCCGTCGCGATACGCTATCTCCTCTGTCTTGACGTAGATAAACCGCTAAAGCATCTCCGACATCTGAGACCAATGGTAGTCGGTCCTGTACTTGGCCCTTGCCGCGAATAACGATCTCCCCGATCCGCCAGAGGATGTCACCGAGTTCTATCGTGATTATCTCTCCCGCACGCAGACCGAGTCGTGCAAGAAGAAGCAAAATGGCATAATCGCGTCTTCCACGTGGCGTCGACAGATCGGTTGACGAAAGGATCCTTTCTACCTGGTCGGGGGTTAGAAAGCCAATTACCTCGGACTGATGCCATTTACGGACTCTGGGAATCGATAGGGAAAAATCAATTGTTATTTCTTTGCGAAGGTAAAGAAACCGCAAGAATGATCGGAGGGCGGCGGCCAGAAGCCTCGAGTATTCTCTCGACCGGTTTTGAATGCGATCGAGGAGGAAATTTTGGATTGTCAGGGCATCCAATGCATGGAAAGAGATGCAACCGGTTTGGGCTAACCGATCATTGAGAAAATCACTGATGAAAGGCGAATAAACAAGAATTGAGTTTTCGGCGAGTCCTCGCTCCTTTCGCAGGTATTCTATGTAGGTCCGCTTAAAATCATCCACGGGTGAAGCATCAAGTATTGGAGGATTTGGAACCACACCTTCTTGGCGCAGATAGCTGAGAAAAAGCCGCAGGGCAGCCATTTCGAATTTTATCCGGGCTTTTTGCCTTTTGTGCAAACGCTCCACGAATTCGGTCAGATGGGATTCGTTTAGATCGTTTACAGTAAGCCGCTTCCCCACTGTCCATCGGGCAAAAGAGGCAGCAACTGGACGCTTTTTCCGTAGCGTCCGTTCTGCATACCCCAGAGTGCGAAGGTGTGATAGGAAGGAGTTGACATGGGTTTGACATAGGTTCGAATGCGGGTTGTTTTTCGATACGAAATTACTGAATGTTTTCATGTGGTCTCTCCTTTCGTTTGGCGGGATTGCCAAACCGAAGATCCCACAAAAATTATGCCGCGTCAGCAACTACTTCAAGGCACGAATAATCCCACAAAATTCTTGTAATGCGGCATAATCCGGGAGTCGGCATTACATCTGCGAAAGGGCTTTGAAAAAGGCCATTCTTCACAGAAAAAACTCCCTGTTTTACAAAACAGAGCATGGCGCCCTCATTGGAGACATCTTTATGAGCCTTATTCAGACCTGTGCCATGAACGGAGAAAATCCGTACGAATATCTCCTGGCCATTCACAAAAATCCCGAGCTGGTAAAGGTAAACCCCGAAAACTGGCTTCCCTGGAATTACAGGCAAAATCTAAATTCCCAGCCTTAGTAACTCACAGATAATCAGATCGACAGAAGACGCCGGATAACGGAGCTCGCCACCTAGCGTCTTCCGGCCACCCAAAAAAAAATGAAAAAATTTGCCCTATGCAGGCTTGCAGAAAGGACACCCTGTTTCTGCTGATTATTCAAAATAAACCGGTCAATTTTGCTGAACGTGTTCAGATTGTTCAACCAATCCATTACATCTTTGTAACTGATATAATCAACCTCCATTAACCGGCTGGTTTTCTTCAGCTTGCTGTCCTGATAAACGCAGTCGATGAAATATCCGTCGGAGCTGGCAATGATCACATGGCATAGGTGCGATTCTTTGGTCATGGCCACGAAAAAATTGAATATTTCGTTGAGCAACTCGCGCCCGCCATTGAAGTAAATTTCGTCCAGAGCTTGCAATTCGTCAATGATGATTACCGGACGCTTGCCCTTTTTATTGCTCTTCTCCAACTCTCGCTTCATGACGATGAACGGGTCAAGTTCTTTGGATTCCAGCCTTTTAAGGGTCTCCACACTGAGCTTGAAGACTTTTAAATCGTACTGACGGGTTTCCTTGACCTGCTCGCTGCTTTTCAACTCGAAAAAAGCCCGTAAAAAGCTCTTGTAGTTGACCAGAAGGAGCTCACGCAAATTAAAGTGCTTGATATCGTACTTACCGTTGGTCAGATTTTCCTCAATGAAGCGATAGATCAACGTGGTCTTGCCGCTGGACTTCGGACCGTAGAGAAACAGAATGTTCTCCGGTTTGGCGCTGATCCAGGACTGCAAATAGGCCAGTTCATCCTTCCGGTTAACGAACGCCGGTTCTTTCGTGAAAGGTTGCAGTGCATTCATGATTTCACCTTCCTTCTCCAGGCGGGATCATTTTCACATACGCCTGAAGCCCTAATTCCATGCTTCGGCCCTGCAAGGCATATTCGGCCCGAGGCGGGGCGTAGCTGAGAAAATTCTTTCGCACCAGGCTGTTCAACTCTGCTCTTAATGCAGAAATCGACCAGATATCGTCCTCCACGAGTGAGCGAAAATCATTGAACGTAAACCCCTTGGCCGTGTTGTGTGTGATCAACGCTGCTATCTTTAGCAATAGCTGTTCCTTCTCCGGCTCAATGGTGGCATATTCCACAAACATGGAACGAAAAAGGATTAATTTCTTTTGAAGTAATTCTTGAAAATCCTGATCTGCAATACGCCCGTTATCTGAAACATTTAGAAGCTCTCCCAAAAAATCGGATATTTCCCAGCACGAACCGCCGAAGAAATCCCATATTGCCTGTTTCTGCTGATCATTCAAAATAAACCGGTCAATTTTGCTGAACGTGTTCAGATTGTTCAACCAATCCATTACATCTTCGTGCCCGATATAATCAATCTCCAGGAGTCGACTGGTCTTCTTTAACTTGCTGTCCTGATAAACGCGGTCGATGAAATATCCGTCGGAGCTGGCAATGATCACATGGCATAGGTGCGATTCTTTGGTCATGGCCACAAAAAAATTGAATATTTCGTTGAGCAATTCACGCCCGCCGTTGAAGTAAATCTCATCCAGTGCCTGCAGCTCATCAATGATGATCACCGGGCGCTTTCCCTTTTTGTTGCACTTCTCAAGCTCTCTTTCCATGACAACAAAGGGATCCAGTTCTCTTGCCTCCAGGCCTTTGAGTGTTTCCACACTAAGTTTGAAAACTTTCAGATCGTACTGCCTGGTTTCCTTGATCTGTTCGCTGCTTTTCATCTCGAAGAAAGCTCGTAAAAAGCTTTCGTAATTTACGAGGAGCAATTTGCGAAGATTGAAATGCTTGATATCGTATCTGCCATTTGAGAGATTTTCCTCAATGAAGCGATAGATCAATGTGGTTTTGCCGCTGGACTTCGGACCGTAGAGAAACAGGATGTTTTCCGGTTTGGCGCTGATCCATGACTGCAAATAGGCCAGTTCATCCCTCCGGTTAACGAAGGCCGGTTCCTTAGTGAATGGTTGCAGTGCATTCATGATTTCACCTTCCTATGTTGGGGTGGTTGGTGTTTTTTTGTCGCATAAATTGGCTATATCACTAAAATCTCTGCATTTATTTATGGCTTTCTAATCCTCTCAGAAAGTATCCGCTCCCATTCAAAATTGACAATATTCCGATCTTCGCTGCTAAATTCAATTCCGATCAAATAGACGTCGTTTTCTGAGTATTTCTCATGGTATTTTCTTGCCTTGATTTGACTTAGAGCGTTTCCTTTTGCAGTCAGTTCAACCACTTTGAATTCGATGATATACACCCTGCCGTTAAATCGGACGGTTAGATCAATCATTCCGTGGTTTGTCGAATCTTCAGGGATTGTGTCCAAGCCCAGCGCGGCAAAGTAACAGTACACGATTGAGGCATAATAGCCTTCATAATTGGAGATCAGGTTCTTTCGATACCATTGGTTGGGTATGGATGCAAAAAAGGCGTGTATGGTGTTTTTGAGCTTGTTTAAATCATTTTCCTGCAATGCATCCAGAATTGCGGATTGATTCCGGGTCTTTGTAAGGTTGTCTTCAACCAGGGCGCTCAAAATGTAGTTGTTCAAGCTGGATTCCACTTCGAGATTGGGATACGTAAGGTCGTAACGGCGAAAAGCACCGATTTGCTGCAAATTTTTGATCGTCAGGTATCCGGTCTGAAAAAGGAGTGTTTCAACTTTGATATTATCCACATCGAAACTGCCGATAATTTCCTCTCCCGCGCTCAGATTGTAAAGATGTAGCAGTTTCAAACCAGTAACTCCGAAATGCCTTGTTCCTCAAATAGAGAAGGATATCAAAAGGATTATATGGAATGGGGTCGGGCCTCAGCAACTAACTTCAATGATTAAAAGACCATATCAAAACCGGGCTGTTTTTGACGCTTAGAAACCCCTTTTTTGGGGGCAAATGGAGCTTTTAAGAAAAGTACCGGATGGGGTTGGCATCCTCGGACCAACGCCCGCCTCACAAGCCCGTCCGTCTCGGGTGAGTTTCGGCATGCCGGGCTGTCGAGAGCTTTATGGGCAGGTTTGACCTCCGGTTTCCCGCATCTGCAGCAATGGTTTTGGTATGTCTTGATATCAGTCTATTCCTTAAACCTGCCATTCTCGCCTTAAAAAGGGCGCAGTAAGATCGAAAAGAAGCTGGCGCCATATCTTGCATAGTGAATAGTGGAGTAATGGGGAACGTTTGTGTTTTTGTTGCTTTATCACTTTTTTGCAAAGCGAAGGACCTGTAACAAATTAAGACAGCTCTTTTTTGGGGTAAAATGGGGCTTTTAAGAAAATTACCGGTCGGGATTGGCATCCCCGGCTTACGCTCGCCTCACAAGCCCGTCCGGATCGGCTGAGCTTCGCGATGCCGGGCGTCTAAAAAGCTTTGGGCAGGTTTGACCTCCAGCTTCCGGCATATGTAGCTCTGGTTTTGGTACGTTTTGATATCAGTCTATTTTTTTTAACCTGCCATCCTCGCTCTAAAAAGCGCATTGCAAGAGTGCTTTCGTTATGGAAAATGATATATTCGTAATTTTATTGGGTGGTTAACTTGCTCCGACCTGATGTTGTCAATATGTTACGCTCAATCATTTTCACGTATGCCTCAAGTCCCAGCTCCATGCTTCTGCCTTGCAAAGCGTACTCAGCCCGGGGAGGAGCGTAGCTCAGAAAGTTCTTGCGGACCAGGTTATTCAGTTCACCAATTAACTCTTCGGCTTGCCATACGTTCTTGTCCACAAGGCCGGCAAGGTCTTCGATCACAAAGGCCGGCCTAGCCCAAACGGCGCGTCCCATCTCTTGCAGCAGAGCTTTTTTCCGGGGTATAATCGTAGCATACTCGACAAACATAGATCGAAAGAAAACCAGCTTATTTTGCAGCATCTCATCAAACTCATCGTCTAAAACCTGCCCCTTATGCGCAATATTTAATAGATTGCCGAGAAAATTTGAAATTTCCCAGCACGAACCACCAAAGAAATCCCAAATGGCATGTCTTTGTCGATTGTTCAATACGTAATCCGAAATTTTGCTGTAGGTTTTCAGATCGCTCAGCCAATCCATTACATCAGATTCCTGAAGATACTTGACCTCCATCAATTCGCTGGTCTTCTTCAACTTGCTGTCCTGATAGATGCGTTCGATGAAGTACCCGTCGGAGCTGGCAATGAGCACATGGCATAGGTGCGACTCCTTGGTCATGGCCACAAAGAAATTAAACATCTCGTTGAGCAGCTCACGCCCGCCGTTGAAGTAAATCTCATCCAGCGCCTGCAACTCATCAATGATAATCACCGGGCGCTTTCCCTTCTTGTTGCTCTTCTCCAACTCCCGCTTTATGACGATGAACGGGTCAAGTTCTTTGGATTCAAGCCCTTTGAGGGTCTCCACGCTGAGTTTGAAGACTTTCAAATCATACTGACGGGTTTCCTTGACCTGTTCGCTGCTTTTCAACTCGAAAAAAGCCCGCAAAAAGCTCTCGTAGTTGACCAGAAGGAGTTCACGCAAATTAAAGTGCTTGATATCGTACTTTCCGTTGGACAGATTTTGCTCAATGAAGCGATAGATCAACGTGGTCTTTCCGCTAGACTTCGGGCCGTAGAGGAACAGGATGTTCTCCGGTTTGGCGCTGATCCAAGACTGCAAATAGGCCAGTTCATCCTTCCGGTTAACGAACGCCGGTTCCTTCGTGAAAGGTTGCGGTGCATTCATGATTTCACCTTCTTGGCAAAAAATGTTGTGGCCGTGCAAGGTATTGGGTTGGACCTCAGCAGCTAATTGGAATAGGCTCATGTCTAAGACCCTGAAATCCAACATGGGTCTTCTTTTTATTGGACGTGGATTAGCACGGATGTTTTTATTAGGCGGCCATACCTCAGTTCTTTAACCGATATTTTTGCCGTCGATTTTTAGGTTTATCCGGAATAGTGTATTCAATCAGTTCCTGCTCCAAAAGCTCCCTGATGCTACGTTTAAAAGCACCCGTTTTTGATTTAAGTCCCAATACGGCAATTAACTCAGCGGAGGATAGAGGCCCCGCAACCAACGCTTCCAGCAGTTCCTTTGACTGGGCCCCTGACCTGGTTCCATGTTGTGATCGCAATGCGGAAAGCGCTTCTGCCAGTGGAACGATAAACCTTATCCGCATGCCAATTTCCATTATCTGAGGCTCAGGCAACTTCATTCTTTGAGCAGCAGTGAATATTTGTGGAATACCTCTTCCCCATTGTTCAATCAAATCCAATTCTCTAAAAACCCGGGCAATAGCGGGATTCCGGATTTTGGATACACCTTAAACATAGTTTGAGCCACCACAAGATCAAGAGATCATCAATGCTCAAACCCACCATAGGTAGTTCATCAAAAGAAACACCCTCGGCACTGCGTCGCAGTTCAGCTACTAATTCTCGATCCGCTTGCCGATTGCTTGAACCGAGCCGAACATAAGACCCATTTTCAAGACCCTCAGATGTCAAGTAATGAGGTCTCAAACCGATAAGAAACACCTCCACCACCAGGACCGTTTTGCCTTCAAATGTATTGAGGGTTGTAGATTATGTAGATTTCCCAAGCGCTGCCGCCCATTGTTTCCCATATTATCTTGTTTGGCCTTGCTCAATCATTTTCACGTATGCCTCAAGCCCCAGCTCCATGCTTCTGCCTTGCAAAGCGTACTCGGCCCGGGGAGGGGCGTAGCTCAAAAAGTTTTTGCGGACCAGGTTATTCAGCTCACCAATTAACGCTTCTGCTTCCCATGCTTTCTCTTCTACAAGGGCAGCAAGATCTTCGACCACAAAGGCTCGCTTATTCCCAACAACATGTCCCATTTCTTGCAGCAAGGCCCTTTTCGTGGGAATAATCGTCGCATATTCCACAAACATGGACCGAAAAAGGATTAACTTCTTTTGAAGTAATTCTTGAAAATCCTGATCTGCAATACGTCCGTTATCTGAAACATTTAAAAGCTCACCCAAGAAATCGGATATTTCCCAGCACGAACCGCCGAAGAAATCCCATATCGCCTGTTTCTGCTGATCATTCAAAATAAACCGGTCAATTTTGCTGAACGTGTTCAGATTGTTCAGCCAATCCATTACATCTTCGTACCCGATATATTCAACTTCCATTAACCGGCTGGTTTTCTTCAGCTTGCTGTCCTGATAAACGCGGTCGATGAAATATCCGTCGGAGCTGGCAATGATCACATGGCATAGGTGCGATTCTTTGGTCATGGCCACGAAAAAATTGAATATTTCGTTGAGCAACTCGCGTCCGCCATTGAAGTAAATTTCGTCCAGAGCCTGCAATTCGTCAATGATGATTACCGGACGCTTGCCCTTTTTATTGCTCTTCTCTAACTCCCGCTTCATGACGATGAACGGGTCAAGTTCTTTGGATTCCAGCCCTTTAAGGGTCTCCACGCTGAGCTTGAAGACTTTTAAATCGTACTGACGGGTTTCCTTGACCTGCTCGCTGCTTTTCAACTCGAAAAAAGCCCGTAAAAAGCTCTTGTAGTTGACCAGAAGGAGCTCACGCAAATTAAAGTGCTTGATATCGTACTTACCGTTGGTCAGATTCTCCTCAATGAAGCGATAGATCAACGTGGTTTTGCCGCTGGACTTCGGACCGTAGAGAAACAGGATGTTCTCCGGTTTGGCGCTGATCCAGGACTGCAAATAGGCCAGTTCATCCTTCCGGTTAACGAATGCCGGTTCTTTAGTGAATGGTTGCAGTGCATTCATGATTTCATCTTCCTCTGCAGGATGTTGTTGCTTTTGCTGCTTAAATTGGCAATATCTCTCAACGCTGCATATTTATTCATAGCTTTTTTTACCCCTCAGGAAGTATCCGCTCCCATTCAAAATTGACGATATTCCGATCTTCGATGCTAAATTCAATTCCGATCAGATAGACGTCGTTTTCTGAGTATTTCTCATGGTATTTTCTTGTCATTTTTCGAAATGAAGTCAAATGACCTCTCGTAGATTACAGCTCCGCCCCTTGAATTACATGCTCGGGTGGATACAGGCGTGCAGGGTAAAACTGAAATAGCATTTTTGAGAAAAACCAAAAAAACTTTATTTCTTGGCCAAACAGATGGAAAGAGGGCAATTCCCAGCTTTATTTTCAAATAAACTCAAAGAGTCAACAGCAAAATATATGCCAAATAAACTTATGCTTGCATGATTTAAAAGGAGTAATGGTTTTGATCCTCTAGAGACTTAATTTATAATTCCCTAAAATGAAAACCACTTTTTATAACGAGATAGATGAATAGTCAATCCTTTGATGTTATCGGCGGAGTATCGTCAAGTCTTTAGGTTATTATTTTCTAACATGAAAATAACGTAACCACCGGTTTGACTATTGAGGGCCACCAGATCCAGTCTGGTTTCGGGAGTCAAAAAAATGACACTTTTCTCGTCAACAGGGAGTAGTACGGCTTCTATCTCGCAATAAAACACTTTTCCGCAAACGCCTTAATACCCCCCTGAATACGGTTCAATCGTTTTGACGATGTTGTTTTCTCTCCATGGATGCATGTCTTCTCAAGCGTGTTGGTATGATATTTGCTTTGATTTTATTAGCGTTTTTTGAATTCGAAAGGGAAAAAATCAATATCGAGGAGAGAGAATTATGAAGATGAATTTTCGCAATAAACTGCTTTTACAAATCATTCCTGTTTCGATCATTGCCATCGGGGCACTGACCTTTTTTTTCTATCACACTGCCTCGCAAGCGATTTTGACGCAGCAGGGAATTTTGATGGAACAAATTGTTTCCAAAAGCCTTGATGAGCTCAGCATGTGGATTGGCGATCGAGAAAGAGATGTTCTCCTTTTCAGTGAAAACGGCGTCTTCAGGGCTGCCTGCGAAGGCAAACGGTTGGATGAAGCGCAAAACAGACTGAATATCTATCAAAAGCAGTCACCCTTTAACGAAAACATATTTCTGGCTGACAAAAACGGGAAGATTTTCATGGATTCTGTTGGGGGAAAATCGGTCGGCGTTGAAATTGCCAAGATTCCCGGGTACGCCATTAACGTCCAAAAGGCCGAAGCGGGCAATGTGTGGGTTGGCGACGTGATGAAATCTCCAGCCAGCGGAAGGCCTGTCGCCCTGATTACAGCGCCTATTTATGTGGGGGACAAGCTGGCGGGCATTATGGGCAGCCCAGTGGACCTCATTAATTTTTCAGATCAATTCTTGAGCCGGAGCAAGATTGGAGAAACGGGTTACATCTTCATTATGGATAGCAAAGGCGTTGTACTCGCCCATCAAAACAAAAAGCATATCTTGAAGACCAACATGAATGATTTTGACTTTGGTCGGAAAATGCTGCAACAGAAAACCGGCGTTATCCATTACCTCTGGGAAGGTAAGGATAAAACGGGCCAAATCGCCACCTATGACAAAAAGGGGTGGGTGATGGCCGCTGCCATTGAAGACTCGGAAATGCTTTCAACCATCAGCCACATGAAGATGTTCGCTTTCATTCTGGGACTGGCGGCGGTGCTGCTCGTGGGGCTGATGACCTGGTTTACCACGGGAACTGTATTCAAAACCCTTAAGCGGGCCATCAAAAATCTTAAGGACGCTGGTGATCAGGTGGCCTCCGGTTCTCTGGAAGTGTCATCGGCCAGCCAGTCTCTTGCCGAAGGGTCTTCCGAGCAGGCGGCATCTATTGAGGAAACCTCTTCTTCCCTGGAGGAAATGTCCTCCATGACCCGGCAGAATTCGGACAATGCCAACAAGGCCATGCAAATGATGAAAGAGGCCGGGGTCATTGTGGGAAATGCCAATAAGAGTCTTGAAGACATGATTAACGCCATCGCGAAGATTACCCACTCCAGCGAAGAAACCGGCAAGATCATCAAAACCATAGATGAAATCGCCTTTCAGACCAATTTACTGGCGTTGAATGCGGCGGTTGAAGCGGCTCGCGCCGGGGAGGCGGGGGCAGGGTTCGCGGTGGTGGCCGATGAGGTGAGAAATCTTGCCATGCGGGCCGCGGAAGCGGCCAGGAATACCTCGGAACTGATTGAAGGCACCATTCTGGCGGTGAAGAACGGCAATGAGCTGACCCAGAAAACACAGGAGGGGTTTGCGGCGAATACGGATATCGCCATGAAGATTGGTGAACTGGTGGATGAAATCGGCGCCGCGACTAAGGAGCAGGCCGAAGGGATCGAGCAGATCAACAAAGCCGTTAACGAAATGGACAAGGTCGTTCAGCAAAATGCCGCCAATGGCGAAGAAACCGCCGCCGCTGCCGAAGAAATGAGTGCACAGTCCGCAGAACTTGAGAACATCGTAAGGGAATTGATGGCCATAACCGGTGGCTCCGCCGATGAAAAGGAAAAGGTAGGACCACGTCCTGTTGTCAGACGGACAACGGCGAAAAATGCGACAACGGCAAGACGGCGTCCTACCGGCGCACTACCGGCGCCCAAACGAGCGTTCAGCAAGACCGCCGCTAAAGGCAATGCCGGAAGCTCCCGGAATGAATTGGATCCTGAACAGGTTATTCCATTTGACGACGACGAATGGGGTAAGTTTTAGGAGGGGGTTTGATGATTCCCCGTTAGGGTTGAATGGGGGCCAGTGCCTGTCGGACGACCTTGGCAAGGGCCCTCATTTTAATAGGCTTTCTAAAGAAATTCCTGATTCCAGGAAGGCCCGTGTCTTCTTCGGATATTTTTTTGTTGCTTCCGGTGCAAAGAATGATGGGGATGCTCGGTCGGATATTTACGAGTTCCCGTGCGAGGTTGTCTCCCGTCATATGCGGCATGGTCAGGTCCGTGATGACGAGGTCAAAATCGTTGGGATAGGCTTGAAACAGCGTCAGGGCCGCCAGGCTGTCCGTGCGGTGGGTGACGGTGTATCCAAGCTGTTTCAGCATCTCTTTCTGAACAAAAACAGCGTCTTCATCATCATCGACCAGCAGTATTCGCTCATTGCCTCCGGAAAAGTCGTCCCGGCGGGGCGCCTCGGATGCCTTCTCCCGGGCATGGATAACGGGCAGATAAACCTTAAAGGCGCTCCCTTTTCCGAGTTCGCTGTCAACCTTTATGTCTCCGCCAAACTCCTTGACAATGCCATGCACCACGGCCAACCCCATACCGGTTCCCTTGCCCATTTCCTTGGTGGTATAGTAGGGTTCAAAAATCCGCTTCAGGACTTCAGGTGGCATGCCGTCTCCCGTATCGGAGACGGTCAGGGCTAAATATGGTCCTGGTTTCATCCCCATAAGACCGTGAGCGTTATCCTTTGAATCAATTTCCGTTAGCGTTACCTCAAGTTTGCCGCCTTTCTCCTCCATGGCATGATAGGCATTGGTGCATAGATTCATGACGATTTGGTGGATTCGGGTTGGGTTTCCCATAATGATGCCGCCCTCATTCTCAATGTGTTGATGGATCTCAATGGTGGTGGGAATTGATGCCCTGACCAGTTTAAGCGCTTCTTTTACCACCGGTTGGATTCGAATGGGTTTTAATCCTGTTTCGCCCCGGCGACTAAAGGTTAGGATCTGTTTGACCAAGTCTGTTGCACGATCCGTGGCCTTCAGGATTCTCTCAAGCAGGTCCTGCGCATCGTCCCCCTCTGGGGTCTCTTGAAGCAATACCTCGGTGTAGCCGACGATGGGAAAAAGGATATTGTTGAAATCATGGGCAATTCCTCCTGCCAAAGATCCGAGGCTTTCCATCTTCTCGGCCTGACGGAGTCGGTCTTCCAATTCCTTTTTTTGCCGAGCATGTTTTTTTTGCTCGCCGATATCCATCACCACCACCATATATCCCTGGGACGGGTCGGAAGGATCAACGGCACAGGCCTGGAGGTAACAATCCAAAAAAGAACCATTCTTTCGGATCATTCTTGTTTCCATGCTGCTGGTCTCTGACTTGCCGACGTTGGCGTAAAGCTCACGGCCCACCCGTTCGTATTCCTCCGGGTTTGGATAGAGCGCCTTAACGTCCTTGCCCAAAAAAGCGGTCTCCTCATAGCCGATCATGCTGTGCATTGCCTTGTTGAACCAGATGGCTTTACGGTTTATGAACAGGCTTATCCCTACGGGAGAAGCATTGACAATGGCCCTCATTTTCTTCTCATTGGCCTCAAGATCCTTTGTCTGCTTTTCGACCTCCAGCTCCAGGGATCGAGACCAGCGATAACTGGTGATGAAGAAGAAAGCGCCGCATAGGGTGAGTACCAGGGTTACCAGAATTAATGAATGTCGTTCCGAGCGCTGGGCTTTGTTGGCGATTTCTTCAACCTCGCTCATGGGCGCGCACACCGCCACGGACCAGGTTTTGTCAAGGATCCGGACGGGTGCGTAGGCCACGAGTTTTTCGACCTGGCCTGCTTGATCCCGGTGCCAGCCGGAAATGTAGCGGCCTTTCCCTTCCGCTCCGGCCATCATCAGATGCTGGATGTTCTCAATGGCTTCATAGGAAAAAGAGGAATTTCGGGTACGCCGTATCTGAAAGGCGTTCCGGCCTACGAACTCATTTAAATAATGATGAAGGAAGACGCCCTCTGAATCCAGGGCCCAGGCATAGCCGGTTGTCCCTGATCGGATGGGGGATATCAGGTTGTCGGCAATGATTTCCGGATCCAGTGAGCCCACCAGGACGACTGCCGGATTGGCTGGTTTGGTCGTCGGAGCATTATGATCTTTCCCATCCGCGGCATCCGCCCGGTCGGGTGGAAAGATCGGAACCGCAATCCTGATCCGCGCTTCACCCCGTTCGTTGTAAACGAGCGGGGAGAGGGCGACGCGGCCCGTCTCCATTGCCTTCCGGAAATATTCGTTTCCGCCATATGCCTTCCCGATCAGTCCTTTTCGCCATCCCGTGGAAGGATAGATGAAGCTCAAAACGCCCTTATGATCCAGCAGTCTGATGGAGGTTCTTTGTGGGAAACCCCAATAGGCGTGTTCCAGGAGTTTCCGGCTTTCGGAGGTTATCCGACGGACTTCAGGCATGGCTGCCAGGGCGGAGAGTTCACCGATCAATGCTTTGAAATAGATTTCGATGCTGTTGACGGCCGAACGGGCCAGTATCAACTGCTGTCGGTTAAACTCTGCTACCGCCATCTTTTTTAATTCTCGCTGGGTTCCGGCGCTGAGGATGAAAGCCGCGGCGATGACCATCAATGTGCCGGCCGCAATCAGGGTATGCAGCCATGGGGACGGACGTCTCATTTTTTTCCCGGTTTTCCTTTCAAATGATTATCAAGAATGAAGGGGTGATCCCCCGGTTTTTCTGAATTGTCCAATGCTTTCCGCACTATCCTGGCAAGAACGCCCGTTTTGACCGGTTTTCGAAAGAAACCCTTGATCCCCAGACGCTTTGCTTTTTCTTCGGACATCTTTTCATTACTTCCGGTGCAGAGGATAATGGGGATATCCGCCCGAATATCGGCGAGTTCCCGCGACAGTTTGTCACCCGTCAAATTTGGCATGGTCAAATCGGTGATGACGAAATCCACCGCCTTGGGGTCCCGGCGAAACATCTCCAGGGCCGCCAGGCTGCTGGTCTGGCGAATGACCGTGTAGCCCAGTTGCTTCAGCATTTCTTCCTGGACGGAAATGGCATCTACATCGTCATCCACCAGCATGACCCGCTCTTTTCCTCCTGAAAAATGATCCGGACCGGATTCTTCCCCGCCATTTTTGCTGGTATGAACGGCGGGCAGATAAATGTGGAAGGCGCTTCCCTTTCCCTGTTCACTGTTCACCCGTATATCCCCATTGAAATCCTGAACAATACCGTACACCACGGCCAATCCCATACCGGTTCCCTTGCCAATTTCCTTGGTGGTAAAATAGGGTTCAAAAATTCGGTTCAGGATTTCAGGCGCCATCCCCGGCCCGGTATCGGAAATTTTCAGTTCCAAATAGAGCCCCGGTCTCATATTCATCAGATCGCAAACGCCATTGTTCAGCTCAACTTCCGTCAGACTGACCTCAAGTTTTCCCCCTTCCTGATCTTCCATGGCATGATAGGCGTTGGTACACAGATTCATGACGATCTGATGGACCTGGGTCGGGTTTCCCATGGCCACGGCATTCCCATTTTCGATCCGCTGACGAATCTCTATGGTGGCGGGAATCGATGCCCTTAGCAGTTTAAGGGCCTCCTTTACCGTGGGTTGAAGCCGAATCGGCTTTAATCCCGTGTCGCCCTGGCGACTGAAGGTCAGGATTTGGCGCACCAGATCTTTTGCACGATCCGCAGCTTTGAGAATCCGATCCAGCAGATCATGGGAATCGCTCCCTTCGGGGGCCTTGTGCAGCAAAATTTCCGTATAGCCGACAATGGGGAAAAGGATATTGTTGAAATCATGGGCAATCCCTCCCGCTAAGCTTCCGATGCTTTCCATTTTTTCCGCCTGACGGAGCCTGTTTTCCAGTTCTTTTTTTTGCCGGTCATGCTTTTTTTGTTCGCTGATATCCACGATGGCCACGATATATCCCTGGGATGGGTCCGAAGGCTCAACGGCGCAGGTCTGAAGGTAGCAATCCAGAAAAGTACCGTCTTTACGGACCAATTTTGTTTCCATGTTGCCGGTTCCTGACCCGTCGACATTGGCGTAAAGCGCATGGCCCACCCGTTCGTATTCCGCCTGGTTTGGATAGAGGGCCATGAGATCTTCACCCAGAAAGGCGTCGTCATAACCGAGCATATCGTGCATGGCTTTGTTGAACCAGATCATTTTACGGTTTATGAGTAGACTGACCCCCATTGGAGAAGCATTGAGAATGGCCCGCATTCTCTTTTCATTGGCTTTAAGGTCTCTTGTCTGCCTTTCCACCTCCCGCTCCAGAGACCGGGACCAGCGATAGCGGGTTATGAAGAAAAAAGCCCCGGATAGCAGGAGTACGGCGGTTACCAGGGCCAATGATTGTTGTTCGGAGCGCCGGGCCCTGTTGACGATGCCTTCAACCTCGTTTACGGGGGCGCACACCGCCACCGACCAGATGCTGTTCAGGATCTGGATGGGCGAGTAGGCCACGAGTTTTTCAACCTCGCCATCCCGCGTCCGATGCCAGCCGGAAATATAGCGGTCTTTTCCTTCCGCTCCGACCATCATCAAATGTTGGATGTTGTTAATGGCGTCATAGGAAAAGAAGGGATTTCTGGCATGCCGTATCCGAAAGGCGTTCCGGCCCACAAACTCATTTAAATGATGTGAAAGGAAGGTTCCCTCCGAATCCAACAACCATGCATAACCGGTTTTTCCCGAAACAATGGGGGAGATGAAATCGCGGGAAATGATTGCCGAATTTATTGAACCCACCAGAACCCCCCTAACCCTGACGCCCTTTTGATTTGCCGGATCAGTTGACGTGACGGCAATATCTCGGCCATCTTTTTCCTCCAGAGGGTCCGTACCGTCTGGAAGGGAGATGGGAACTGCAATTCTGATGCGTGCTTCCCCCTGCTCGTTGTAAATCAGCGGCGAAAGGGTGATGCGTCCCGTTTCCATTGCCTGCTGAAAATATGCCTCTCGGCTGTAGTCCTTGCCTGTCAGGTCTTTTCGCCACCCCCCACGGGGATAAATATACCGCAGAATGCCCTTATGGTCTAGCAGTCTTATGGAGGTTTTTCGTGGGAACCCCCAATATGTCTGTTCCAAAATTTTCTGATGCTCGGGCGTTAGTCCATAAACTTCAGGCATGTTTGCCAGGGCGGATAGATCAGCAATTAATGCCTTGAAATATATTTCGATGCTGTTGGCGGCCGAGTGGGCCAATATCAACTGTTGTTGGTTAAACTCTTCTGCCGCCATGTCCCGTAGTGCGCGTTGGGTTCTGGCGCTGAGGAGGAAAGCCGCGGCGATGACCATCAAGGTGCTTGCCGCAATAAGGATATGGAGCCATGGGGACGGACGTTTCATATTCTTCCTCTTTGCCATTAAAATATACCGGGTGTATCCTGGAAAAATCAGAAATCCTGAAAGGCATCCTCTTCTAACGGCATCACCCGCTGGGGCCTGGCGGTTTGAATGGCGATTTGTTTTCCGTTGCCCCCACCTGCTGATTTTCTTTTGGGCATGCCGAGAGATTTGTGAGATATAAGACTTTCTCCAGTCTCTGAGCGTTGTGCATGGGCGGCGCCTTTGCCGTTTCTTCCCCCCACCAGGGCTGCTAATTCCCCGACCATCCCTTTCATTTGTCTGGCCTGGCCGTTAAGCTCCTCGGAAGCGCTGGCGAATTCCTCGGAACTGGCGGCATTGTGTTGAACCACCTTGTCCATCTCGCTGACCGCCACGTTGACCTGTTCAATCCCCTGGGCCTGTTCATTGGAGGCTACGGTAATTTCGCCCACTAATTCAGCCACTTTTTTTGCGCTTCCTGCCACCTGGGTAAATGCTTCGTGGGTTCTGGTGACCAACCCGGAGCCGTCCATGACCTTTTTGACCGTGTCTTCGATCATCTCGCTTGTGTTTCTGGCGGCCTCGGCGGCCCGCAGGGCAAGATTTCGAACCTCGTCGGCCACGACGGCAAAGCCTGCTCCCGCTTCTCCGGCCCTTGCCGCCTCAACCGCTGCATTCAGGGCCAGCAGGTTCGTTTGAAAGGCGATCTCGTCAATGGTTTTAATGATTTTGGAGGTTTCTTCGCTGGCCTTTGAAATTTCCGCCATGGATTTTGTCAGTTCCACCATGGAGGCATTGGCCTTCCCCGTTTCATCGGTTGTGGCTTGCATGAGGCTGTTGGCCTGTCTGGCATTGTCGGCATTCAGTTTGGTCATGGAGGAGACCTCTTCCAATGAGGACGATGTTTCCTCGATGCCCGCAGCCTGCTGGCATGAGCCTTCCGCCAGAGATTGGCTTGACTGGGCTACCTGTTCCGATGCGGAGGCCACCTCCGCCGCGCCTTCGTTCAGGCCGTCAATGGCGTGGTTGAGAACTTTGGTGATGCCCCGGATAATGAAAAATGAAAGGAGTATGCCAAACACAATGGCCGCCAGGGCCATAAGGGTCATGGTGTGATCGGCCGAAGATATTTGTTTCTCCATTTTTGCCTTTTGATCGGCTCTGGCTGTATCGCAGGTTTTCTGGCCGGCACGGGCGATGGTCACCATTTGTGCATCGGCCTGCAATTGCTTTTCTCGAAATGCCACCACATTATCAAAGGCCGACTGATAGGCCAGGACAGCGGCAATGATGTGATCGGCCTGTTCCTTGTTGCGGTCTTGCGCAAACCGGGACTTCAAATCTCGGGTTAGATCGAGGATATCTTTTACATGCCCGGCGACACGGTCCGCATATTTTTTGTCGCCCCGCAATAAGAAGTTCTTTTCCTGCCGCCGACATTGAAGTATCCATTTGATAATGGTGTCGGCTTCCCCGGCCTTGGTTAGTTTGTCGTCGAGCTGCTCATTGGAAGCATTGCCGTCACGGAGTTCCCGGTATTGCTCCTTTTGTTCCCGCTGAATTTCAGCGGCAATTTTTTCAGCCGCCCTGGCCGTCTTGACCATCGTGCCATCCGCCGCCTGCATTTTGGTGTGGAGATCCACATAAAGGGCAAATGCTTTCTGGTAGTCCGCCGCATTGGCTAGAACCTCACCCATTTGACCTTTGTTTTTGGGATCCTTGAACTTATCCCGAGTGATATTCGCCTGGTTTTGGACTTCGATAATTTTCTTTTGAACCGCGTCAATATATTGTTTGTCTCCACGGAGCATGAAATTCTTTTCCTGTTGACGTGCCGCCAGCATGGATTTAATGATGCGGTTGACATCCTCGGCTTTATAAACCCGGTTCGCCACCCCTGATAGGCTATTGTAGCCCACAAAAGCAATCAGTCCGCTCAACAATATCAGGACGCCCGAAAGTGCGCCGATTTTGGTTCCCATCTTCATATTCTTCCACATTTTAAATTCCTCCTTTGTTTCTGCTGTATTTTTATCATCTTCTCCAACACCAGGGCTGCATCAGAAAAACCGTTGTCCATATAACAGGTAAAGCGCGGGTGAAATTTATGCCCTTTCGAAATGGTATCCGCCTTCCTGTCCGGTAATACAAGAATCATGGGTATGTCATTCAGTAAATCTGCCAATAAAAGGAGTTCCCCAAGGTTTTCCCGATTGGCGGCCAAAAGAACGACGATGCTGATAGTGCCTCTGGGCTGGTGAAGCCTTCGGGAGAGATCGCCGATTGTTCGGTAAATCTCCATATCCTCTTTTCGTACCTGTGCCTCGATCATTTTTTGAATCGCTTTGCCGGCGCCCTTTTCGTCATCACAAAAAAACAGTAGTCTCATATGAACCTCCCCCTGCTTTTTAGCATTCAGGTTTCATTTTATCTAAAAGCCTATTCCAAGTTTCATGCCGGATATTCTTTGAAACGGGGATTTGTGGGTTTATTGTTTAATGGCAATACGTTATGATGCCATTAGCAAAAACGGCAAGGATAATGGAGTTTAGAAAAGACGTCTCGGATCGGAGAAAAATCTCATTTGTGAGACATGGAAAACTTTCCAGAACGGAGACGGTGAGAAGACAACCGGGACGTCATCAACCGTTTCGGGAGAGGTTGTATTTTTTCAGATGCCGGTATACCTGAGCCCGCGACAGCCCTGAGGTTCGGCAGATCTCTTGTATATGGCCCCCCGTAAAGGAGAGCAGGTCTTGAAAGTATTTTTTCTCGGTCCTTTCCCTTAATTCCTGAAAATTGGGGAAGGATCGGGGATGTTCAGGGAGCGATTTCGTGGGGGCTTTATGGAAATCGCCGGGTTCAAAAGAGGCACGGACCAATTCTCTTCGGATGAGATTCGGCAGGTGAATGGGAAAGAGGGTCGGGGCGTCAAAGGCTTCCGTCAGGGCGCTTTCGGTGGCGTTAATCAGTTCGCGCACGTTTCCGGGCCAACTGTATTGAGTTAAAGCTTCGAGAAATTCCGTGGAGACTCCCTTGGTTCTGAGCCCGAAACGGTCGCAGAACAGATTAATGTAATGAAATGCAATATCCTTGATATCGCCGGTTCTGTTCTTTAAGGGGGGCAACTCGATGGCGATGGTTTGGAGACGAAAAAACAGATCATTGCGGAACTTTCCGGCTTGGGCCATGAGCGCCGGATTACGATTGGTCGCCGCAATGAGCCTGAAGTTGCTCTTCAGCTCTTTCTCGCTGCCCACGGGACGAAAACGATGTTCCTGGAGGACCCGAAGAAACGTACTCTGAGCGGTCATGGGAAGCTCCGCCACTTCATCGAGGAAGAGGGTCCCGCCATGGGCCTGTTTGATCAGACCCTCCCGGCTCTGGATGGCGCCCGTAAAGGCCCCCTTTTGATGGCCGAAGAGCATGCTTTCAATGAGGGTTTGGGGCAGGGCGGTGCAATCGACCACCACAAAGGGGTTATGGGCCCGGGGACTGTTGTCATGGATTGCCTGGGCAAAAAGCTCCTTTCCGGTGCCGGTGGCGCCTGTAATCAGGACATTGACGTCGGTAGCGCCCGCCTTTGCCACCAGCGCGAGACATTCTTCCACCCGGGGGCTCTTTCCGATAATTCCCTCTCGCTTCAAGAGGATCGGCGGCTTTCGGTTGCTTTTTTCCTCGATGTATTGCAGGACGCGGTTGAGGGATAAGGCGGTCTTTTTGGGAGAAAGGGGCTTTTGAAGGTAATCCCAACAACCGTTTTTGACGGCAAGTTCCGCGCCGTCGGCATCGCCTTCTCCGGTGATGACGATGATTTCAGGCGGGATGGACCCCTCTCGAATGGTGGGGATTTGTTCCAGGCCGTTGCCGTCGGGTAGATAAACATCGAGAAACACGATGTCGAAGGATTCGGTGCGAATCTGTTTCAGGCCGTCTTTGAGCCTGAGGGCATAGGCAACATGATGCCCCATGGGTCTCATGAAATCGATCAGGCTCTCACAAATCATCCGATCATCATCGATGATGAGGATATTGGCCATTTTTATTCCTTTGCTGATCCAGCAATCGCCGGATCATCCCGGCTGTTTTACGTATCGCGATGGGTTTAGTGAAAAAGGCTTTAATACCGATTTCTTTTGCCATTTCCTCATTCATCATTTCATCACCACCGGTACAAAGGATGATGGGGATATCCGGTCGTATGCGCAGGATCGCGCGGCACAGATCTTCTCCCGTCATATCCGGCATCACCCGGTCGGTTATCACCAGGTCGAAATTCCAGGGACTTTCTTTGAATGCCGCCAGCGCCGCAAGGCTGCTGGTGGCCTTATGAACCCGATAGCCGAGACTTTCAAACATGATTTTTGCGGCATCCGCCACCATCACGTCATCATCGATGAACAATATCCTCTCATGGCCTTTGGGTGGGGGTTCTTTTCCACCCGTGTCTTTTGCACCATCGGTTTCGATTTTCGGGAAAAATATTTCAAAGGTCGCACCCTTTTCAGGCGCACTGCTGACGAAAATCGCCCCACTTAGCTGTTCGACGATATCATGGACCGCGGCAAGCCTCAGCCCCGCGGCGTTCTTTGGTGGGGCATAGGGTTCAAATAGTTGCGCCGGCACTTCAGATTCCATTCCAATGCCTGCATCGCTTACCGTCAGTTTGAGGTAGGACCGTTCCGGGATCAAATCGGGATGCCCCTTGAGATTTTCCGAATCCATGTCCGCATCCATCAACCCTACGGTCATGATGCCGCCTTTATGACCCATCCGTTCTATCACATGGGTGAACAGGTTCGTCAAGAGCCGGTGCATCCGAAGCGGATCAGCTGAAATCGTGTCCGATTCCACCTCAATGTTTTGTTTTATGCGGATGGTGGCGGGAATGGAAAACCTTAACCATTTGAGGGTTTCCTTCAGGATCGGACGGATCATCAAGGGACCCGGTTCCGGCTTGTTTTGCCGGCTGAACAGAAGGAGTTGACGGACCAGCGCGTCGGCGCGGTTTCCGGACTTGATGATTTGATCCATGTGGGAATGGAGGGGGTCTTGAACCGGAATTCCCATGGATGCCATGCCCGCATACATCATGATGGGCGAGAGGATGTTTTTGAAATCATGGGCGATTCCCCCCGCCAGTATCCCGATGGCTTCCATGCTTTGGGCCTGCTGAAGGCGGGATGCCATTTCATTTATCGAATCCGCCATGGCGCCGTATTTGTTTTGGCATTCGGTCAATGCCGTTTCAAGCAGTTGATGTTTTCTTTCACTCTCCTCCAGAGCGTTTTGGGTACGGCCATGCGCCGCCATCTCGTTTTGCAGCGCTTGTCGGGTCTTTTCAAGCGCTGCCGTTTGATTTCTGATTCGGCTTTCGAATCCGTCGCGGGCTTTTTTAAACAGCATGATTTTTCACCTGAGCCTTAGCCATTCACTTCGGGTCCCGATAGAGATTGCCATAGAGCTTTTTTCCACATTCAGGGCAGATGGTATGACTGAACTCGGCCTTTGAACGGTTTTTGATATACAATTCCACCTGGCTCCATTGCCCCTTTTCATCGCGGATTTTTTTGCAGTTGGCGCAGATGGGGATAAACCCGCTGAGTACCTGGGCCAGGGCCTCCTCAA
The DNA here is from genome assembly GCA_963662465.1 of Desulfatiglandales bacterium. Classification (GTDB taxonomy): domain Bacteria; phylum Desulfobacterota; class DSM-4660; order Desulfatiglandales; family Desulfatiglandaceae; genus NaphS2. The sequence continues at coordinate 2,470,391 of OY759599.1, read as the reverse complement.
GCTTTTTTTGGAGAAGCTCCCGCTCTCTCAGAGCGTCTTTAATGGGACTGATATCGGCTATGGCCGCCACACTCTTCTTCGTTCCGGGGATGACCGCCACATTCAGGACCACTTCCTTGACAAGGCCCTCCCTGTCCACGAAGCGGGCTTCATAGTTCCCGGGGACCGCATTCGGATCGATTCTTCGGATATGATGATATTCCATCATTCTGTCGAGATCCTTTTTTACGAAGAACTCCGACCACCTTTTTTTCCCCTCTACTTCCTTTTTTGCGTAGCCGGAAAGACTTTCAAATTGTTTGTTCGCAAGAAATATGGTGGTGTCCTCCTCAATGATGATGGTGGCCGTTCCGGTGGTTTCGAATATGGTTTTGTATATATCCATCGAGGTCCGAGCAATCCTTTCCGACCACTCGATCTTCTCACTCAACAAGGCGACCACATAGCCTACGCACAAAAACATGAGGGCCCTCACATAATCATTGGCATTATCCACATCCATCCTTAACTGGTCGTGACTGAGGATCAACAACAGCGCCAATAATACGGCGACGATCAGCCCCTTTTTTTTCCACCAGAGGGATGACAGAAAGATAGGGATGTAGAAGAAATGGGTAAAGATTTTACCACTTTTAAGCACGCAATGAAAATAGTACGTTAAAAAGCAGGCGGCTATTAATAGAAGGACTATTGCGGCAATCTTGAATCGGGTTTCCGTTCTTTGATTTTTTTTTGTCATCACATCTCTTTTTATGAAAAACTGATTGGGAGAGATATCTTGGATCAAATTTGGCGGGATATGTCAATTAAAATGGGATCACCAAGATCAAGATTAGTCTGCCGCTCTAATTAGGTCTCCTGTAATTGTTTATGGCACAGGTCAGGGGGATTGGCGGTGAACCTAAAAAAGGGTTATATCCCCTCCTTTTTCGGCAATCTTCTTGATTTTCCCAAAATGTTTTTTTTCTGCCATGGCAATATTTGTGAATTTCGCGGAGGGGAGGCGTTTCAGGAACACTTCCCCCGTATCGGTATGCAAATAGATTCTTCGGGGTTCACGACCTCCCAGATCCTTGTTGATAATCCTGATCTGCTCTTTTTTCAGAAACCCGAGAACGAAGGCCGCGTTTTTTTCCCGACCCCGTTTTCTTTAGAAATGGGGGGAGAACATGGGTGCCGCCAAATACCTTGGCAACCAGTTGGCTGCGGTTTCCGCTCAACCTCCATAACCTTGTTGATCAACAGTTCCATGCCGGTCTTAAGGACACGCCGTGAAAGCAGTAAGTTAAAAGACAGACCGAAATTAACAATAGGGCCATTATAGGAATTCTATATTCGTTGCATATGTTTTGAATTACTTTTACCATCACTTCTCTCGTTTTTCCCCTTCAACCATGACCGCCAATTCATTTATAATCTCCTGCATATTTTCGGTCTGAGCATCCATTTCCGCTGAAGAGCCGGCAGATTCCTCTGCGTTCGCGGCATTTTGTTGGACTACCTTATCCATTTCAGCCACAGCCTTATTGATCTGGTCAATCCCCTGAGCCTGCTCAGTTGATGCGGCGGCTATTTCCCCTATCAGCTCAGCAACTTTGGAGGCGCTTTTGTTTACCTTTGTGAAGTCCTCGTTGGTTTTGCTCACGATTTCGGTTCCCCTCTCAATTTTTATGACGGTGCTTTCAATCAGGTTCGAGGTATTCCTGGCTGCATCCGCAGACCTTATGGCCAGATTTCGTACCTCATCTGCCACTACCGCAAATCCCGATCCCGCCTCGCCGGCCCTTGCTGCTTCCACCGCGGCATTCAACGCCAGAAGATTGGTCTGGAAGGCGATTTCATCAATGGTCTTTATGATCTTTGAAGTTTCTTGGCTTGCGTCGGAAATCTCGTCCATGGAAACGCTGAGTTCCTTCATAACATGGTTCATTTCGGCCACAATCTGTTTGACGTCTTCCATGAAATTATTTGCATGACCTCCATGTTCTGCATTTTGCTTTGTCATTGAAGACATCTCCTCCAGTGAAGAAGAGGTCTCCTCTATCGAAGCCGCCTGCTCAGATGCCCCTTCCGCCACCGACCGGCTTCCGAAAGAAACCTGGGAGGAAGCAGCCATCACCTGTTCGCCACACTGTGTTAATCCTGAAATTGCTTCTTTAAGAGGCTGGTTAATGGATCGAATGATGAGTAGACCTACAATGGTCAGAAATGCTGTGATGCACACAAGAACGAGTACATTGATCCACAGCAACTGTTTTTTAAGATGGCCTCTCTGCTTTTCGATGGAGGCTGAAAGCTTGTTTGCTTCATTCAACAACTTCTTTCGAGTTTGATCCATGTCTATTTCAAGTTTTTGGGTCACTTTCCAGACATCATAAATTTGAACGGTTTGTTCAGGAAGCTGATCGATAATTTTTGTTGCCATTCCGATGAAATCCATGTAGCTCTGGTCGGTGAGTATTTTTGAAAGAATATCGGCGCTTTCTTTTTCCTTATTAAGCCTGAAAATGATTTTCTTTGTTTGCTCCAGATAGGTTTTTTCATCCCTTCGCAAGAAAAGATCTTCGCTGAGAACAAAGACAATCCTGTTTGTCCATATCAGGGTATTTTTGGTGATTTCGGATAGCTGCCTGATCGTTTCGCTCACCTCTTCCACATTTGTCAGCGCGATAGCGATTTCTTCATTTACCTTTTCGAGAACGTTCATGGCTTTTTTGTTCATGTTGAAAAGCCCATCGGTGAGGCGCTTATCCTCCGCGCCAAGGCGTTGCACCTGTTGAAGGAGCTCCTCGAAAGTGACACGGTATTTTTTCAGATGCTCCTTCAGAAAAGCGATTTTTTCCCCTTTTAAATTTACAGCGCCTTTTTCCAAAGCAAAGAGAGCTTCCCGGGCCTTCGCGAGGTATTGGTTCGCCTTCTGATATGCCCCATCTCCCTGATCTTTGGAGAAATTCTTCTCCTCTATGATCGCTGTGAGAAGGTTTTTGTTTAACTTACCCAGCTGAATAACGGCCATTTCGTAGTCTTCCAGCTTGTTTTCCAGGAAACGATCAAAAACAAATTGTGCAAACACTATGGTTATACCTAAGACGATTATAAGAATTAGTTTTGTGGATATTTTCATTTTAAGTACTCCGTGAATTCCATAAATCTCGTAAGGGATGGCTACGCGAAATGAAAAAAGAGAAGACTTTACGTTTCTGCCGAAGTCATTTTGGTAGGGTTCGCCTCCATCCTCGCAATGGGCGAGAAAAGAGGCTTTTTTACATCCGGTCCTTCCGCCAAAAAAAAATATCACTTTATAAATTGATTAAGCTCATTTATAGGAACCGCTTCATCATATATGCCTGCGGCTACCTGATATGGACTATTGGGGACCTTCAAGACATACGAGATTTTTCGCGAAGGCTTTCGTTCCCCTTTTTTTGGCCACCAATACTCAACCCATCCACCATTTGTTTTCTTGGAAACTTCGCAAAAATCGATGAAAAAATAATTGCCCTTGATATCTTTCAAACCTCCGAGATCCATCCCCACCAGTTTGTGTTTGAGGGGATGGGCGGCATCGGTCATTTTGTCGCAATGGAGAACCCACACATAGGTATTTTTCCAAACCCATCTGCCTTTCGGGTCCATGAATTCCTTTAGGCCCTCATCGCCTGCAACGCTCAAAAAGGCCGCGGCCTCCTTAACCTTGGCGACGACCTCCTCCGGTGCTGCCTTATCAGCAGCCCAAACATTAGTGTTGATAAAACAACAAACCCATAAAGCCGATATAACTGCTAAAATTACTCTTTTTTTCACTGTTCACTCCTTTCCATTGTTAGATTGAAATTTGTGGGGTAGTTGCGAATTCGTATCCGTTTGGATACGTTTCAATTATCTTCTTTTGTGATTGATGCTCTTTGTTTTACCTCCTTTCCGATCTTTAGGCCTTGATCATCGTTTCGGCCTCCCTGAGCCGACAATAATATCGTACAGCAATTCTCATTATGGACGCTGATTTAGCGCAGGATGTTCGTGAGCGGCGTCTCACCGCGACTTTTCGCGGCTGGAAGCCGCTCCCACAGGTTCATCAAAGTTTTTTTCCGCATTCCGGGCAGACGGTGTGGCTGAATTCAGCCCCTGAACGGTCTTTGATGTACGATTCTACCTGGTTCCACCGACCCTTCTCATTACGAATTTTCTTGCAATTTGAGCAGATCGGGATAAATCCACTGAGCGCATGGGTCAACGCTTCTTCAAGTTTTTTTTGGAGAATCTTCCGCGCTCTCTCCGCGTCTTTAATGGTACTGATATCAGATATGGAGGTCACGCTCTTCTTCGTCCCCGCTATGACAGCAACATTGAGAAGCACCTCTTTGGCAACGCCCTTCCGGTTCACGAATCGGGCATCATAGCTCCTGGGAACCGCATCCGGATCAAGTCTTCGTATATGATGGTACTATCATCTTTTCGACACCCTCTTTTGAAAAAAACTCCAACCACTTTTTTTCGCTTCAATCTCCTCTTTTGTGTAGCCGGAGAGACCAGCGAATTGCCTGTTCACCAGAAATATGGTTGAGTCTTCCTCAACCATCATGTTTGCGGTTCCGGTGTTTTCGAATATGGTCTGGTATATCTTTCTGGAGGTCTGAACGGCTCTTTCCGATCATTCGAGATTCTCGCTTAACAAGGCGACCACATAGCCCACGTATATGAATCGGACAGGGCTTGGCATAACAGTCTGTTGTCGTCTACGATCAGAACATTTGCCATTGTCTCTAATCCCGCACTGTTTTAAGCTCGCCCTCATCAAGCACATTCCGGATGATTTCAGCGAGATTTTCCATCAAAATGGGTTTCATAATAAAATCCCTTATGCCGATAGATCGGGCCTCTTCCCGCGAGATGACCTCGCTAAAGCCGGTGCAGAGGATCATCGGAATCTGGAGCCCAAGCTTTTTGAGAGCTCGGGCAAATTGCACGCCCGTCATTTTCGGCATGCTCTGGTCCGTAATAATCAAGTCATATGTTTCCGGTTTCATGCGGATGAGTTCCAGGGCTTCCACGCCGCTCTTCATGGTATCCACGTCATATCCGAGTGCCATCAGAATCGCTTTCATGGTTTCAATAAGGATATTCTCATCGTCAACAAAAAGGATACGTTCATGACCTCCCGGAATATTATTCGGGGGTCTATTTTCTGCTTCATATCCATTATTAATCATCGGGATCAAAACCTCGAAACGGGTTCCTTTATGGACCTCGCTTTTGACATCGATGATTCCGCCAAGGCCTTTGACGATACCATGGACCACGGCAAGCCCCATACCGGTCCCTTCACCCTTTTCCTTGGTGGTAAAATAGGGCTCGAAAATTCTCTCAACGGTTCTTGGATTCATGCCGTGACCTGTGTCGCCGACCGTCAGTCTTACATATGGGCCGGGGGCTATTTCCCCGCAGGCCCGAGCGTCTTCCTCATCGAAATGGATCTCATCCAGGGCCACGGTGAGGATGCCGCCCTTTACCTGCATGGCATGGGCCGCATTGGTGCAGAGATTGATCAGAATCTGGTGGATCTGGGTTGGATCTCCCATCACGGCGCCGGCAAAGTTTTTTGTTGCTTGCTGAATCTCTATGTTCGCGGGAAGGGATGCGCGAAGCAGGTTGATGACCTCTTTCGTTACCTCGTCCACCTGAACCGCGATGCGCTGTTGTTCGCCCTTTCTGCTGAATTCGAGAATCTGCCTGACCAGATTGCCGGCTCGTTCTCCGGCTTTCAAGATCTGCTCCAGATGGTGTCTGGCGGGATGATCTGGGGCAATCTTGAGAAGGGAGAGTTCCGTACATGCCAAAATTCCCGCCAGGATATTGTTGAAATCGTGGGCAATGCCCCCTGCAAGGGTTCCGATGGCCTCCATCTTCTGGGCCTGGGAGAGCTGTGCCGCCAAGGCCCTGTTGGCCTCTTTTTGCCGGGTTATCATGAGGCGATGCTGCACTTCACTTTTCCGGAGGGATGCTCTGGCTGTTTTCTGTTCGTCGATATTGCGCACGATGCATTGAATGGCGGGCTTTTCCCCCATTTTGATGAGGGTGCTTCGCAACTCCGCCCAGAACTGAGACCCGTCTCCTCGAATTCCGCGATATTCTCGGGTTACGGTAAATACTTTTCCATTCATGAGGGTCGTTATCCGGCGTGTGGCCGTCATCCGGTCATCCGGATGTAAGAAGTCAACGGGATCTTTGCCGATCATGCTTTCAACTGAGCGTCCGAAAAGATCGCAAAAGGCTCTGTTTGCCTTGACGAGCAGGCCATCCACCAAAATAATGACCCCATCCAGGCACTGTTCAAAAAGGACGTCATACAGTCCCTCAAATTCGGCGGTGGCTTCAATTCCATGGAGAGATTGGACATGGCGGATCTGTGAATCCATTATTTTTAAAACCCCTTTCATCGGCAGTGGGTTATTGAACTTGGTTCATTATTAGGGGTTAAGAACAAAGAAAAGTCAATCAGGAGATCCCTGATTTTTCATTGGGGAAAATCCCTAGGGATGGCGTACAATCTTTTTCAAATCTGGATGAAGATATGTTTGGTTTTGCCTGAATTCCGGAAGGTCGGATGATCATTTAGCTTCAAATAAGGTTTTTCCGGATGGCGATTTTGGTCAGTTCAACGACGTTTTTCACCTTCAGTTTTTCCATCAAGTTGTATTTGTGTGTCTCTACGGTTTTGGGACTGATATTCAATCGGTCGCCAATCTGCCGAAGGGATTGCCCTTCGGCCAGGAAGAGAAAGACCTCCCGTTCCCTGTTGCTCAGCCTTTCAATTTTCACCTCACCGCTCCCGCCGTTTTCCAGTTCCCGGATGTGGTTTAAGAAAACTTCCCGGACCTTTTCGCTGAAATAGGTTCCTCCTTTCTTCACCGCATGGATCGCCGATATCAGGTTTTGTATGGGGTCTTCTTTCAGGACATAGGCGGAGACCCCTGCCTTAAAAAGGTCAAGAACATATTCTTTGTTGGAATACATGGTAAAGATGATGATGATGATTTGCGGGTCTATTTCCTTTATTTTCAGTGTCGCGTCAATGCCGTTCAGTTGCGGCATGGCAATGTCAAGGATTACCATATGGGGTTTCAGGGATTCAATCTCCGCTATGCCTTGAACCGCATCGATGGCTTCTCCTACGATTTCAATCCCTTTCTCATCTTTGAGTGCGCTGATGATCCCTTCAATGACCACCCGGTGATCGTCGAGGATAAAAACTCTCTTTTTGTCCACTATAACCAACCTCTCGCCCCAATGGGGCATCTCTTTTTATGGGGATCTCCGCCAATAAGGTCGTACCGCCCCCCTCACTGGAATCCACATGAAAACTCCCTCCCAGATGTACTGCCCTCTCTTCCATGATCAGAAGTCCCATTCCTTTGCCGAATGTGTTAGATTTATCGTTATCCTGTTTTGGAAAACCGATGCCGTCGTCTTCGACACTGAGCGTAATCATTTCCCCTTTTCTGATAAGCGTCACAAACCCTTTTCGGGCTCTGGAATGTTTCACCATGTTGGTGAGGCCCTCTTGAACGATGCGGTATATGGCAACCTCTATTGCGGAATCGAGATCGCAAGTCTTGGAAGGGCAAAAGAAATCAATATGAACATCGGCTTGTTCATTCATGGTGTCGCACAGTTCCTTTAAGGCGGGCACAAGACCCAGATGGTCAAGGACGCTGGGTCTGAGGCCCGAGGAAATTTCCTTGATATCCCTGATGGCCTTCACGGCCTTGTTCCGCATGGCATTTATCTTGCCGCCCCACGCCTTTTCATTGGGGCCGAGTTTGCTTAGCAGCATCTCCAGATCCATCTTGAGGGTTGTGAGGTCCTGGCCCACCTGGTCGTGAAGGTCCATCGAGATCCGTTTTCGATCCCTTTCGAGCAAATTGATGAGCTTTTCTGATAAATATCGCCTTTTCCTTCCTTCCAGAAGCAGTTCAAGGTTCTTATTCCTCAGCGCTTTTTCACTTTCAAGCAGCGCATCCATTGCCGCCTTTTCCGCTGTAATGTCCGCCATAATCCCTTCGATATGACCTTTTTCCGGATAGGCCCGGGCTGAGTAGCGTAACCAGATGATTTCTCCGTCTTTACGAATGAGGCGGGTTTCGAAATTGTCGATTTTTCCCGTACGCAAGATCTCGGACAACATGGCCTCACGCTCACCCTTGTCCGCGTATTGTTTGGAAAAAATGAACTGCCCCTTCAGGTGTTCCGTGCTGTCATATCCGACGATTTCAGCTTCTCTGCGGTTTGCTTCCAGAACCCTGCCATCTTCGATTGTCGTCCTGACGATTCCCACCTGAGCGTTTTCAAAAAGGGTGCGATATTTTTCCTCGCTCTTTCGCAACGCTGCCTCCGACCTGGAAATTTTTTCGCTCAGACCGGCAACCACAACGGCGATCAGAATAAACCCCGCTGCCCTGAGATAGTCATTGTAGGCAACAACAAACAGCTTGTTCTCAATGTGGCTTATTATCAGGATTGCCGCTAGAAACAAGGCCACAAGCAGGCCTTTTCGCTGCCACCAGATGGACGCCATGATAATGGGGATATAGAAGAGGTGGGTAAAGACCGTATCGCTCTCCAAAACGCCGTGAAACCAGAATGTCATGAGGACTGCGCATAACAGGATGCCGCTCATGACGATGATTCTGGTTTTCTTTTCCGTATTCCCGGTATTTTCTGATTTCTCTATTATCATGAAGCTCAACCACATTTAAGTGTAGCGATTCTTAAATGAAAGTGGTAAAAAATTCGGCGTCCTTGGCCCTTAGGCGTTTTAGCTGGAACGGTATTTCCCGGTTTGACTCCGGGTCTGCAAATGTCAGGGCCTGGATTATCCACGATTTAACTTCAGTTTTCCAGGATTATGTCGATGTTAATGCTGAGGGAATGATATCCGTTTAGAATCCTACAATACGGGGAGGAAAAAAGCATGTCGCTGACAATGACGCTTGGAAAAAGGATTGCATTGGGCATTGCAATTATGCTGGCATTGATGGTGGTGGTGGGAATGGCGGGATATTTAGGGCTCGACCGGGTTTCCAAGGTAACGGCGTTCTATAGTGACATCAACGAATTTCAGCGTATCGTGGCATCTATTAAAGGGGATACGGATCAATACCTCCTGGCGTTGTACAGCGGCATGAAGGAGGAGGCTGAACAGGGCTTTACGGGGGCCGTTGTCCAACTGGATCATGCCATGGAGATGGTCGGGAAAATTAAACAGCATTCGATCGTTGATGCCGAGGGAAAGCAAAAACTTGACCGGTCCGAAGAGGATTTGCGCCGGTATAAAAAAAATATGGCGGAATACGCGCAATCGGAAAAAACGAAGCATCAATTGGCCTTGGAGATCGACTCCCTATACGAACCTTTGCTTAAAAAGATTGAAGCCGGAAGTTTGTGGATCGATGAATTGATCCTCAACTTGAAGCTCTTGAGGGGCCTCGTGAACGCCTATACGAACAAAAGCACGGATGAAAACTGGGATAGTGTTGAGAAAAATCTCAGCAACCTTAACGAGAGCCTTAAGGTGTGGAAGGGAAAGGTGGAATCCAGCGATAAATTGAGACCAGTCGCCGAGGAGATTGAAGCCCAGCGTCAGTATTTCCAGTCGAAGCTGCAAGAATTCAAAGACCAGGTGATGAATCAGCGCAATTATGCCGACCGCATGAACGTTTACAAGAATAACCTCAACGGGGTATGCGGCGAATTGGGTCAAATGAGCGTTCAAAACCTTAAAGCGCAGTCCCGATTTTCACTTCGGATGATCTTCGGATTCATCCTGGGCGCTCTTTTGTTCGGTTCTTTTTACGCGGTTATCTCTATTAGGAAGATTGTCGGCAAAATCAACGCCGTGATCGACGGTATTAATTCAGGGGCCGAACAGGTTTCCCATGCCACGGAGCAGGTTGCCGCGGCCAGCCATTCCCTTGCCGAGGGAGCATCCGAGCAGGCGGCTTCCCTTGAGGAAACCTCATCCTCCCTGGAAGAGATGTCTGCCATGACCCAAAACAATGCAACAAACGCCAACCAGGCCAAGATCATGATGGGGGAGGCGAAGGATGTGGTCAACAGGGTCGAAAAACACATGGCAGACATGGACGGGGCCATTTTAAACATCACCCGGTCCAGTGAAGAGACCGGGAAAATCATCAAGACCATCGATGAGATTGCATTTCAGACAAATCTTTTGGCCTTAAACGCGGCAGTCGAGGCGGCCAGGGCCGGGGAGGCGGGCGCGGGATTTGCCGTGGTGGCCGACGAAGTCCGAAACTTGGCCATGCGGGCCACGGAATCCGCCAGGAACACCGCTGTGCTGATTGGGGATACCACCAATGCCGTCAAGGTCGGAAAGGATTTAACCCTGGCGACCAGGGAGGCCTTTCAGGAAAATATCACGATTACGGGGCGGGTGGACCAACTGGTGGATGAGATCGCCTCCGCTTCCACTGAACAGGCGCAGGGCATCGATCAGGTGAACAGGGCGGTCAGTGAAATGGATAAAGTGGTTCAGCAAAACGCGGCCCATGCCGAACAGTCCGCCGCCGCTGCCGGGGAGATGAATGCCCAGGCCCGAGAGATGAAAACCTTTGTGAACGAACTGCTGGTTCTGGTGGAGGGAAGCGGAGGCGTGAAGGATGAAACGGTGGACGATATCCTTTGATATAATTTTCAAAAGGCTTTCAAAAAATCTCCATCCCGCCATTCTCCTTTATCGGTTGTCCCGTCGGAGTGGGTGAAGATTCCCTTGCCATGGCGCTTATCGTCTTTCCATTCGCCACTGTATTTTTCGCCGTCAGGGAAGGCATAAACGCCTTGACCGTGTCTTTGCCCGTTTTTCCATTCTCCGGTATATCGTTCACCATCGGGAAAGGTGATGGTCCCGTGTCCGTTAATTTTGTCCCGCCGCCATTGGCCGACATATTTTGTACCGTCCGGATAGGTGAGGCTTCCCTGCCCATGGGGGACATTCTCCTTCCATTCCCCTTTATAGATCATTGAATTTTGAGATGATCGATAGGTCCCCTGTCCGTGAAATTTTCCGCCTTTCCATTCTCCCACATAGGTCCCGGCTGGAAAATCCATGGCGCCATTTCCGTCAGGGATGCCCGCTTTCCATTCTCCTTCATAGGTTACATCGCCCGGGTAGGTGAGTATTCCCTTTCCGTGGGGGAGGTTATCCCGCCATTGGCCCTCATATTTCAAGGATCCGTCGGAATAGGAGAGTACCCCCCGGCCATGAAAACGACCCTCTTTCCATTCCCCCATATAGGTTCCATGGCTGCGGGTGTAGGCGCCCCGGCCGTGTTTTTTTCCTTCTTTCCATTGGCCTTTGTACACAATGGCACCGTCGGATGACCGATAAACGCCCTGTCCGTGAAATTTTCCGGTTTTCCATTCTCCGGCATATTGTGCGCCATTGGCAAAGCGAAGGGTTCCCTGTCCCTCCGGCTTGCCTATTTCCCAATCACCCGCATATTCCGTTCCTCCGGAATCGGCAAAGGTTCCCTGTCCGTGAGGAAGATCGTTTTCCCAACCCCCCTGATATTCCATTGCGCCGTCAGGATAGAACAGTATCCCCTGTCCATGTCTTCGGCCATTTTCCAGGTTGCCCGCGTATTTTGAACCATCCGGATAGAAGAGCGTTTCTTCATTTTTTAGCACGGCCTGGTGCGCCCCAATCTGAAATAAATGATTTTGATTCATTTTGCAGGGTGTCTCCCTTGCGTCATGTCACGGTGGTCAAAATCTCGGAAAAATTCGCCTACGGCTCTTTGGCCCCAACTGCGTTTTTGATGTGTTCCGCAATTTCCATGTCAGGGGTTTGCTTGGAGATCCATCCCTGAATTCCCAGGCCTTTCATGGTTGCAACGAGCTTGGGGTCTTTATGAATGCCGCTGAAAATAATCACCGGAACATATTTGTTCTTTTTGCGCAATCCTTCTAAAAAAGCGTGCCCGTGCATTTTCGGCATCAAGATGTCCAGCAATATGCAGTCCGGAGTGCAGCACTCCAGAAGGGTCATTGCCTTTTCGCCATCTTCGGCGAGCAGCATTTGAAACCCCGCTTTATGTAGCTGTTTGCCCTTCAATTTTCGTATTAATTTATTGTCTTCAACCAACAACACCCAGATTTTGTTTTCAGGCATAATTTGATCCAAGTTGATTTTAGTTGCAATTCCCGGATGACCTAAAAGACGGTCTCTTTCAATGGGGTAGAGAATAAAAAATCGTTATTTTAAGGAACGACCAATTTGCTGAACTGCTTCAAGAACCTGCAACATCATATTGCCGAGAATTTCCTGGTTGAGGCCAAGAAATTCGGCGGTCCCCATTTCCATTTGATACAGGATGTCATCACTTTCATATCCGAGACCGCACAATCTGGCCAGATAATCACCTGTATGAACAATGTAAGAAAGCTCGTGATTTTTGGAGCCTGACGGGCTGTGGTGATTTTTTATGGCAATGGCGACTTCCTCGGGGATGTTCCATTTGTTGCATATCTCAAAGGCGATTTCCGCATGGTCAAAACCCAGAATATGCTTTTCAGCCTCAAGGATTGTATGGTCCTCATTTTTCAAGAATTCATCAAATGCCGCCTTCCTTTCCAGGATATATGGGTCCAGTATGATCTTTCCCACATCGTGCAGCAGCCCGCTCAAATAGGCATTATTTGCCAAATCAGGATTTCTCTTGTTGGCAATCATCTTGGCGCCAATGCTCGCAGCCAGGGAATGCATCCATAATTCACCGGATTTAAAACCGTACCCCTTCATGGTTTTTCCCAGCAGATTGGAGGCGCCGGTCATCATGATGAGTTCTCTTATGTTCTGTTGACCGAGAATGATGCATGCTTTTTCTATGGAAGAGACTTTTCCGCTCATGCCGAAATAGGCTGAATTGGCGGTTCTCAGTATACTGGAGACGATGGCCTGGTCTGTTTTGAGAATTCGGGCCAGTTCTTCTCCGCCGGTTTTGGGATCAGCCATGGCTTTCTGCGCTTTAATCACGGCTTGGGGCATAAACGGAATGTCCTTAAGGGAACGTTTGATTCGATCTCTCAGTTGCTGAGCATCCCGTGACGTTGCCTCATGGGTTGCGGTCGAGTCAGGGGGATGTTCTTGTGCCCGGAGTGAGTTTTCAGTTTGGGCGGCAGGCGGGTTGCCGACGGTGGGTCGGGATTTCAAATTTAAAACAATGCGTCGCCCGCATTTTGGGCAGGAAAAAGCGACACTTTTGCCCAGGGTCAGCCGTTCTTTAGGAATTTTATAGCCAGTCCCGCAACCGGGACATTTTACTTTAATCATAACGCCTCTCGTTGATATTTTAAAAAAACTTTAGGCAAAATGGGCTTTGAGTGTCAAGCAATAAAATGAATACAGGCTTTTAAGGAACACTTCTATGCTTTTGACATTTTTCTAAAAATAGTCTAATACCATAGAAAGTGGCAAAAAAAAGGAAGATCGTGAACGTATTACGTTTATGCAAGGGTCTTTCATCCCTTTGATATTCCGAATGAATGAACTGAGTTGGTGTTTCTTGATTGGAGAAAAAATGTCGTGAAAACTTATGAAATATTGTTGGTGGATGATGATGATGCAATCCTCCGATTGATCAGCCGCGCTCTGGAAAAATTGGGGTATCGTGTGGAAACGGCTGGTAGTGGTAACGATGCTATTGATGCCCTGGTCAAAACGCGCTTTGATTTGGTACTCACGGATTTGATCATGGCGCCCGTTGATGGATTAAAAGTTCTGGAAGTCTCAAAAAAGGCAAACCCCGACACCCCGGTCATTATGCTTACGGGGCATAATGATATCGCCCTTACGGTCAAGGCGCTGAGGCTCAATGCGGATGATTACCTGTTTAAGCCCGTGGAGCTGGAGAACCTATATTTCAGCGTGTCTTCATGTTTGGAGAAAGCGGCGCTCAGGCGGAAGGTTGCTCAGAAAAAAAAGGATCTCCAGCTTTTTAAGGCGGTGGCTGATTTTTCAAATGAAGCGATTGTCATTTGGGAACCCAATGGTCGGGTTATCTATGTCAATCCTGCTTATGAGAGGCTTTTTGGGTGGTCCCCGGCGGAAGTCCTGGAGTTTCCCTACGGGAATTTTTTAACCAAAAAATCGCATGAAATCCTGGCGCAAAAGATCTTGCCGGTCCTGAAAAGCGGCAAAGGCTGGGAAGGTGTGCTGGATAGCGTTGATGTCAAAGGGCGTGGTTTTCCACTTTGGCAAAGGATTGACGCCATTGTTGATGAGGAGGGTTGGATCACGCAAATTTTCAGTCTGATGCATGATTTTACAAAAGAAAAGCAGGATGCTGAAAATTTGGTGAATATGCAGAAGATGGAGGCCCTGGGGACCCTTGCGGGCGGCATTGCCCATGAGTTCAATAATATCCTTTGGATTATTACGGCGAATACGGAACTGACTGCCAGTTACCTTTCACCGGAAAATCCGGCCATGAAAAACCTGCAACGGGTAGAAAAGGCTTGTTCAAGGGCAACGGATCTCGTGACGCAGATCCTCAATTTCAGTCGTCAGAATGAGTATGAGCCCAAACCGCTGGAGATCGTTCCCATCGTTAAAGAATCGTTGAAACTACTGCGAGTCTCGATTCCCACGACCATTGAAATTCGTCAGAATATTCCCCGGCGATCGGGAAATATCATTTTTGAGCCGTCCCTGATGCATCAAGTGCTGATGAATCTCTATACCAATTCCGCTCATGCCATGAGAGAAACAGGCGGTATTTTGGAAGTGAGTATCACCAATGTTGTTCTGGATGAATACGAAACAACCGGTCCTCAGGATTTAGTTCCTGGAGAATATGTTAAATTGAGTGTCGGCGATACGGGGAAGGGGATACAACCTGAATTCATAAGACGAATTTTTGACCCGTTTTTCACGACTCGAGATACCGGCGACGGAACGGGAATGGGTTTGGCGGTGGTTCACGGCGCCGTCAAAAATCACGGCGGCGCAGTGGAAGTCCATAGCGAGCCGGGAAAAGGAACTACCTTCAGCTTATGGTTCCCCATGGCCCGGAGGACTGAGAAGACCGGATCGAAACCCTTTGTTTCCCTCCCGGGGGGTGAAGAAAAAATTTTGTTGGTTGACGATGATGAAATGGTGCTGGAAGCGGGAAAATCGGTACTGAAACGACTTGGCTATGAAGTTGAATGCAGAACCGGCGCCATTGAGGCTTTGGCGGCGTTTCGCCTTCATCCCGACGAATTTGATCTGGTCATTACGGATATGAGTATGCCCAAAATGACGGGGCTTATCCTGGCGGAAACACTTTTGAAGGTTCGACCGGATATGCCCATTATCCTGTTTACGGGGCATAACGATCTGGTGGATGAAAGCGAAGCGATGGCAATCGGTATCAGCGCTTTCATGATGAAACCCGTAAAGGCTGTCGAGATGGCCCAAACCATTCGGAAAACCCTCGACCATCCAGGCACTTAGAACATCAGGGCCCCTTAGGGGGAGGCTTGGGATGCTTTTTCCGCTTCATCTTGTGCTAAAAGTTGTTCCAGCTTTTTCCCAAGCTTTTTGGCATCGGGTCCCGTTCCCGGTAATATGTTTTTGTGTGGCGGCATGCCTCGTTCCATCCTGCTTTGCATGACCATTTCAATATCGCTAACGCCGAAATTACCCTGGATCAACAGGCTGTGGCCCTTTTTGCCGAAGGCTTTCTTGAATTCGTTTTCGGTATAGGTCTTTTTTTGAAGCAGTGCGGTTTTTCTGACATATCCGCGATAATGGTTTGCATATTGCCGAGGCGTCATTCCGGAAGTTTTTTCCAGGGTTTCACCGTTTATGTACTGTACCAGGAAAACGTATATATCAATGGTATCTGTTTTGATGGCTTTTTCAGCGTTGTCCTGGAGCGGCGCGTTTTCCGCATTTCCAGGGGAAGACGTTATGACTTTTTTTTCATCTATTTCAGGTACTTTTTCAGTCTCAATTTGGGGCGTGGTTTTTTTTAAGGGCGGCTGAGATGACTTTTGCTCGGAGATTCCCGCTTTTGGTTTAGAAGTCTTACCGTGATCGGCATCAAAAACGCCTTCCTTTTCTTTTTCTAATTCTTTCCATATTTCCAAAAGCTTGGCAGACGTTTCGTCGGCAGGGGGCAACGCCATGGCATTGGTTTCCAATCCTTGGGTCTGCCTATTAAAGATGATTTGTTCTTCGAGGCCGAATCCGAAATATCCGGCCATGAAACGCTCATAACCCTCATAACCAAAGGTTTGAATGAATCCATCCACGGAATATTGTCTTCTTTCGAGCAATCTTGTTCTAGCGACATAACCTTCATGATAATTTTGGTACGCTACGGGCGATTCCGAAATAATCTTTTCAACAATTCTTCCATTTTCGTATTCTACCAGGAAGTGGTAAACGTCGATGCCGAATGTCTCGGAAAAATCTCCTGAACCACATAAAAGGATGACCGCTAAAATCAATGCCAAGACCGTATTTTTGTGAAACGGGGCAGGGTGGCCATTGAGAGAGAATCTGAACATTTTCAAAAGCATGGGTTTGAGGTTGTCAGAGAGAGGGTTATTTTGAAAGATCCAGCCCTTTCAGTATGATTTCCACCCGCCGGTTTTTTTCTCTTCCGGCTTGAGAATCGTTTGATTCCACGGGGTGGTGTTCTCCGAAACCGGCCACTGAGAGTCTTCGAGGGTCTATATTTCCCTGTTCCAGCAGTTCTTGCGCAACTCTGGTCGCACGGGCTGCGGACAGCTCCAGGTTTGAGTTGAACCGGCCACCGCCAACGGGCACATTATCCGTGTGCCCGGATATGATGATTGGACCCTTGGTGGTTTGCAGTGCGGCGGCAATCATTTTCAGAAGCGGCGCCATTTGGGGGCGGATTTCCGCTTTTCCCGAATCAAAGGTGGTTTCGCCCATCATGCGGATCACCACCTCGTTTTCAGTGATTATGACCTGAATTAGATCTTTGATGTCTCCCAGCTTGGCTTCAACAATCGCCTTTTCCACTTCCTTGCCGAATTCTTCTTTTTCCCGTTTGGCAATATGAGCTTTTTCGAAATCCCGTGCAATGATTTTCTGACCTTTGGGGATCTGAAATGCCTTTGTCTTTCGCTGAACGCCAAAGGCTTTTGCCATGCTGCCGGCCATTTCTTTGTACTTCTGGGCATCCATGTTCGAAAATGAGAGCAACAGAACAAAAAAACAGAGGAGGAGACTCATCAAGTCGCCGAAAGTGACCACCCACATGGGGGCGCCTTTTTCCGGTACTTCGGTTTCATCAGCAGGGTTAGTCATTTTTTAGCTTTACCGCTTTTCTTGGACGCCGCAGACCCTGCTTTGCGGCGATCTTTGGGTTTTAGATAAATCTTCAAGGATTCTTCGAGCGCCATCGGCGCCAGTCCCGAGCTGATGCCGATAACAGCGTCAAGAATGATATTCCGGGATTCCTGCTCTTCTTTGCTTCGTAAGGCAAGCTTATCCGCGAGGGGGAGGCAGACCAGGTTGGCGACCAGGGCGCCGTAGAGTGTGGTCAACAGGGCAACTGCCATGGAGGGGCCAATACTTGCAGGATCCGACATATTGGCCAGCATCTGGACCAACCCGATGAGGGTCCCAATCATGCCGAATGCGGGGGCTGAGTCGCCCATGCCTTTAAAAACGTTCTGACCGATGGTATGGCGCTTGGCCGTCATGCGTATTTCCTTGTTGAGCATGTTTTCAATCAGTTCCTCGTCATACCCCGTGGAGAGGTAGTCAAGGGCCTTTGCAATGAATTCGTCCTGCGCGCCTTTTCTTTTCTGGCTTTTCTTCATGTCCTGCTTCGCCTTTTCAAGGGCGATCAACCCTTCCTTTCGGGCAATCTTTGCAAAATAGACCATTTTTTTGATGCTTTCATCCGGAGGATCGATCTGAACGGTAAATGCCTTGATCGCTACTTTGACGGAATTGATCACATCATTCATGGTGAATTTGATAAAGGAGGCGGCAAGGGTTCCGCCGACAACGATTAATGCACTGGGAACATTTATGAAGATGATTGCGCTGCCGCCCAGAACAATAGCAGATATAACCAGCGCTGTTCCACCCAGCAAGCCTATGATTGTTGCGATATCCATAAAGTATTTTTAACCGTTTTACCTCGTTATTTCCGTTTCCGCCAGTTTCGACGCAAGGGTTTGAGAGAGGGCTTCGAATTCCCCTTCGTTCTTTATATTAAAGAATGTCGCGACATCCTGTCCCACTGCTTTGAATTCGGCGCCGCCGTGATCATAACCCGTTGCTATCAAATCGGCCAAATGAACCACATACGCATGATGCTGATATGTTTCAGGGGCCAAAAAAGGTTGATGATGATGTTCAATGGTGCAAATCAGGGCTTCCGGGAGATTCCAGTTGCGGGCGATTATGGCGCCTGTCTTTGCGTGCCCGATGCCCAGGGTCAGTGTTTCCATGAAATCGCCGGGAATGCCGTTGTTGCGGCAGTGAAGGGAGATTTTGTCAAGCAAATCGCCGTGCAGGCTCATCAAGACAATTCTGCCGATATCGTGAAGTATGCCCTCCACATAAACGTCATCGGCGCTTTCAGCGTATTTGAACCGCCGGGCCAGTTCGGCGGAATAGAACGCACAACGATAGGCATGATCCCATAGTTTATTAAGACCTTTATACCGTTTATTAAAAACCCTTTGAGCGCCGTATATATACATCAGATTTCTAAGCCCGGCAGTGCCTACGAGTGCCACTGCCTTTTGAATACGCGTTGTTTTAAGGGGCAGCATATACTGCGCGGAATTCACCAGTTTCAATAATTCAGCGGTAAGCGCCGGATCTCTGGCGATAAGATTGGCCACATCCGACAACGTTCTTTTGGGATTCGACAGCATTCGTTGAATTTCAATGACATTTTCCGGAAGCTTGGGAATCGATTTGATTTCTTTGGCAATCTCCTCGGAAATTGTTTCAACGTGGCTGTCGGAAAGCGCATTCAGGGGTATTCTGACTTCCGCTGAGGATTCGCCTGACTCGGGAAGCGATACAAAACCATAGGGATTTTCATGAATGCCCAAACTTCGAAGCATCAGAATGGTGGTGACGATGCCAAATCCGGCGCCCTCGGAATCATCCAGTATGGACATATAGGCATCCGCAATATCCTTCAACGTTTCCGTAAGGGCAATACGTGAATTAATACGCGCCAGTTCTTCATCGTTCGGCATGCTGTTGTTCACTGTGGTGATGACAAGCGTACGGTCTTCCACCTGAAGCGAAATCCGAGCATAAAAACCGTCGTCGGCCAATTTATCTCTCAAACTTTTGCGAGATGTGTCGTCCAGCTGTGAAAAGAGTTTCATCCCTTTTTGATATTCCTCGGGATGATGAATGCTCAGACCTTTTTCTTTGAAATAGAGCCTTTTGATATTTGCCTTGTCGGCGTTTGTAACCATTTCGTTGATAACGTATGTCAGCGGTTCCGAGAGATCTGCTCGTCCAAGGTTTTGAAGGATCGTCTTGAAAATTGAAATCAGCGCATCGAATGATTTTCCCGAAAGGGAAGCCTGTTCGAAAACCAGCGGCTTTCCCGTCAACAGGTGCGCCTTAACGTCTTTTGCTTCAAAACAAGTGTCCATATCTCTTTTGCCTTTTCGTATTAGAGCCTCCCCAATGCATGCAATTTTGGCACAGGAAATGCTGCAAGGCAAGAGAAATTTTGTTAGTGGACGGTTAGCCGCCAGGTATGGGAAAAGGGTCAACATCAGCAAGGAAGGTCGGTGTCGTTTATGATTTCAGCAGTTTTACCGCAAAATAAGTTTTGGGATGGAAAATTTTCCCATGACCGATTTTTGATGTACGGGTCAGGCAATTGTTGCCCGGGATGGGTAATCCTTGCCGGTCAAGGCTTTTTGGCGGAGCGTTCCCCGTTTGATAGAAATTTTGAAATTATATTGCTTTCGGGTGGTTGAATGATTTTTTCATGGCCTTATGAAAATGTGGTATGATATTTGCTTATTGGAGATTGAATTCATGTTACAAGAAAGGAGCCTTAATTGGTGAACTTAGCGCTTGCCCGCAGCCATGATAAACCGCAAAACCGCGACTTGGACACTCTGGTGGTGAAATTGGATCATTACATTCGTCGTTCGGAACGTCTGGCGCTGATCAACCAATTGCACGGGCGTCTGGCAAGCGCCATTGATGTGCCAAGCATGATTGAAGCATTTTCCGTTTGGCTTATGCCCCTGTTTGAGCACAACCTGCTGGCCTACGACAACCCCGCCCGGGGGCGAAGCCACTTGTTTTGTTCCTGCCACGGCCCGAAACGAAATGCCGTGACGGCGCTGGCCAAAAGTGTTTTTTCTTCCCTGTCGCATGAAAACCACGAAAAATTTCGGGAGGATCGTGATTATCAGATCAGCCTGTGGCCATTGGCTGGGCCGGGCGGCAGTGGCAACCTGCTTCTCTTGCACCAAAAGGAAAAGATTGATCCCGGTGAAGCACAGTTGATGGATGAGGCGCTGTCGGTGCTTCACGAGCCTTTGCGACGTGCCCTGGACTACGAGGATTTATTTGACCAGGCAAGGAAGGATGCCTTGACCGGTTTGTCCAATCGCAGGGTGTTTGAAGATCGTATCCACCCTCTGATGGATAGTGCGCTTCGGCATGGGTATCCCTTGAGCCTGGCTAGTATGGATCTGGATGGTTTCAAACAGATTAACGATACCCTGGGCCATGCGGAAGGGGATGCCGTATTGCGGCGTGTGGCCGGGACACTCGGGTTGTTGATCAGGGGGTGCGACCTTCTGGTTCGCATGGGCGGAGACGAATTTATGCTGGTTTTGCCCGATACAACCTTACAGGACGCACGAAAACTCGCTGTGAGACTGCGGAAGGCCGTCAGTGACCTGGATGTGAAATCGGCTCATGGAGAAAGGCTGGGCATCAGTATCGGTCTTGCCCGGTGGGAAAAGGCGTTAACGTTGGAGCAATGGCTGGAGCGGGCTGATGCGTCGCTCTATCGGGCCAAGGCGGCCGGGCGTAAGCAGATTGCGGACAGGTCGGGCGGGGGGCAGGTGTTTGCGGATAGCCCCCGCGGGTGTAATGGGAGCTGATTGACGGAAAAACCGCGGTTTGTCGTCTCGGCATTCGGGCTATTCTATCTCGTGGTCCCCATATCGTTCGTGAATTTCTTGAAACCGGTCTTCGCATGAGAGAAAGGCTTCAACAACCATTGGATCAAAATGGGTCCCCTTTCCATCGATAATGATTGATTTGGCTCGATCATGGGCAAAAGGTTCTTTATAAGGTCTCTTGCTCACGAGGGCATCATAGACATCGACCAGTGCGAAAATTCGGCAGGACAAATCAATGTTATCTCCCTTGAGCCCGTCTGGATAACCGCTGCCGTCGTATTTTTCATGGTGATGCCGCGCAATTTCAGCGGCAACCTTCAGGTATTTTGCCTGTGGCGCTTTTTTATAGGTATCCATAAGGGTGTTGGCGCCGATCAGTGTATGTGATTTCATTATATTAAACTCTTTATCGTTTAATAGCCCCGGTTTTAGAAGGATGTAGTCAGGGATGCCCACTTTGCCGATGTCGTGGAGCGGGGCGGTCATGAAGATGCTGTCGATCAGTTGCGGATTAAGCTCTGCCGGTCGGTTGACACCGTGGTACAGGGCGTCCGCCAGTGCCTTTGAATAATAGCGAACCCGGTCCAGGTGCTGGCCTGTATCCTCATCCCGGGATTCCGCCAGCTTTGCCAGGGAGCAGATGACGATATCCTTGGTTTGGAGGCGCAGTATCCGTTCTCCGGCTCTGATGCGAACATTGAGCTCATCCTTATTGAAAGGTTTTGTGATGTAATCGTCTGCACCGGCTTCCATCCCTTTGACCACATCCTTTGTATTGTCCCGACCGGTTACGACGATGATGTAGGTATAGGTTTCTCCTATCTCGTTCCGAATTTTAGAACAAAGTTCGATGCCGCTCATTTCAGGCATTTCCCAATCGGTGATGACAATCTCCGGACTTTCTTCCCGCCATAGCTTGTAGGCTTCTTTTCCATCCGATGCCGACAAAACGTTATATCCCAGTTTGGTTACAAATATCTTCAAGGTGGTCAGGCTTACATGTTCATCGTCAACCACGAGAACTTTCATGGTTTCCTCCATTTTCCCATTGAAATGATGCTATTTTATTTCTGAAGCGTTCAAATTCGGTTTTCAGTTTCAGCAAGAGTTGGCCTGCGGCGGCCAAGTCGCCGGTTTTTCCGGCGGTTTCCATGTCCATGGCCATGGCCTGAATCCGTTGGGCGCCGATGTAGGAGGCGCCTCCCTTCAGGGCATGGGACTTTGCGCCGGCGGCAACCCCGTCTCCGGAATTCAGGGCAGCTGATATTGCTTCAATGGACCCGGGCGTTTCCTCAATAAAGCTTTGGATGATCATTTTGAGAACTTCGAGATCGCCGTCGTATCTTTCAATGGCTTCATCGGCGTTGAAAATGAACAATTCCGATGTCTTATCCCCGTCGCCCGAAGGTTCGTTTTTCGTATTCCGATTTGGCAGGATTCTCTCCGGGTTTTTTATCCAATGCTTCAGTGCGGTTAAAAGGGCTTTTTTCTGGATCGGCTTGCTCAGATAATCATTCATGCCCGCGGCAAGGCATCTTTCCCGGTCTCCCTCAATGGCATTGGCGGTCATGGCGATAATGGGAACGTCGGCGGATTTTTTTTTGAGTTTTCGTATTGCCCGTGTGGTTTCGTATCCGTCCATGAAGGGCATCTGGATGTCCATCAGGACAAGATCAAAATTGACATTGTTGATCATGTCGAGTGCGATAAGGCCGTTATCGGCGATCGCTACATTTCCAAAGCCGAGTTTGCCCAGAATAGGGATAATCGCTTTTTGATTGATGGGATGGTCTTCAACCAGCAGTACCTGCATTCGGGACGCCCCTTCGATTTCTTGAAGGTGGTCGGTTTTGCGCTTTTTCTGAACAGTGGTCCCGTTATGGGGGGGAACCCATTGGGACGGTTTGTCCTGAATGTCTTGCAGCGTATTGAAAAGGTCGCTGGGGCTGACGGGTTTGACCAGATGGGCGGAAAATCCGGCAGACATGATTCGCTCTTTTTCGCCCGGACCATCCTGTGATGTAGCGACAATCACGGGCGTTTGTTTTAGGTTCAGATCGGATTTAATGGCGCGACAAAGGGCCATGCCGTCCAGCTTGGGCATCAGGTAATCGGTTAAAACAAGGGTGTAAGGATCATGCGTCCGTTTGGCTTTACCCAAAAGATCCAAAACGGTTAAAGGGTCGGAACATATATCATGGCGGACGTTCCAGTTTGAGAGATATTCCGAGAAAATCCGCAGGTTGATATCATTATCGTCCACCAGAAGGAGGCGCCCCATATTCAATTCCCGGGCATGGGCGACTTCAGGATGAATCTCTTTATCAATGGGCAAATCCAGGGTAAAATAGAACCTTGTTTTTTCACCTGGGATACTGGTTGCTTTCAGCTCTCCGCCCATTAACTTTACCAACTGCCTGCAAATGGCAAGCCCCAGCCCCGTGCCGCCGAATTTTCGCGTCGTAGACGCATCGGCCTGACTGAAATGGTCGAAGATCATATCAATTTTATCCTTTGGTATGCCGATCCCCGTATCCGTGACGCTGATTTCCAATGTCACGGATGTTCCATCGGATTGTTGGCAATGAACGTCGAGCCAGACATATCCTTCCTGGGTAAATTTTAAGGCATTGCCCACAAGATTGAAGAGCACTTGACGGATTCTG
Organism: Desulfatiglandales bacterium; assembly: GCA_963662465.1. Taxonomy (GTDB): domain Bacteria; phylum Desulfobacterota; class DSM-4660; order Desulfatiglandales; family Desulfatiglandaceae; genus NaphS2. Next base: position 2,446,548 of record OY759599.1, on the reverse strand, counting down.
GTGCAATCGCCGACCACAAAACGGGGGGCTTTGGCATCAAACCTGGTAATCAGTTCCAGATCCCGGTTTTCAGTTTTTTTGGCGAACACCGCCATTAACCGGGAGACTTCTTCCTGCAAATCAAAGGGTCTTGCTTCGATGTCAAGCCTGCCGGCTTCAATCTTGGAAATATCGAGGATATCGTTAATGACGTGCAACAGCGATTCCGCTGAAGTTGAGGCCATTTCCACGTATTCCCTTGGTTCTACCGGCAGATTGCTTTCTTCGAGGAGGTTCAGCATGCCGACCACGCCATTGAGGGGCGTACGAATTTCATGACTCATGTTGGCCAGGAATTCACTTTTGGCTGAATTGGCTTTTTCAGCTTGCCGGGCCATCTCCCTGGTTGTGAGAATGGATTTTTCAAGTTCCTTGTTTGCCCGAGCCAGGGCCAAATTAGCGGCTTCGGTATTTTCCTTGGCCAGCAGCAGCTCCCTTTCCGTTTTTTTGCGGTCGGTAATATCCACAAAACTTTCCACCAAACATGCCCGTCCCTGAACGGTAGTGCCCACAACGCTCTTCAAAATGTTCAGTGTATTGCCGCCGGCATCCAGCAATATCCTTTCAGAATGATCCACGGTCTCATTCTTGTCCGTTATGGGGCAGTGTCCGATCTCATTGGGACACAGGAATCGGTGACAGATGGCGCCGACAGCCCTTTCTCTTGAATGGCCGATCATTTTTAGGGCGGTCTGGTTCATATCAATGATGGTGTGGGTTTCGGCATCAATTACGACGATTCCTACGGGGGCTGAATTGATGACATTATCGATGAATTGCTGTTTTTCAAACAGCTCTTTTTCGGCTTGAATACGTGGGGAAATGTCCATGAAGGCTTCAAGGATGATGGGTTCGTCCTTCAATCGGAGTGAGATGGCGTTTTTGATCACCGGCAGTTTCTTGCCGGTGATGGTCTGAAGTTCAATTTCCATTTCATGTGAAATCGCCCCTTTGTTGGTCAGGGGGCACGCCGTGTTTTGGGCTTTGCAGAAAAGATCCGAACAATTTTTTCCCAATACCTCATCCGGGGATACTGATTCCAGCAGGTTGACGCCCGCTTTGTTGATGCTGAGAACCCTATGATCTCCTCCCACCGTGACAACGCCGACGGGGAGTGCATCCAGGATCAGCGCCATGCTTTCATGTGTTCTTTGCAGGTCCGAAGCTGCCTCTTCCCTTTCTCTCAGAATAGCCCCGATTTGGCTGATGGTGCGCATTCCCATGATGATGCAGAGGCAAGCGATGATGCCGGCAATACCGTATCGAATTAAAATAAACCACTGGTAGGTGGCCTCTTTTTTTTGTTCAAGACGTTCAATTTCCTTGTGGGTTTCATAATAGATTTTGTTTACGCTTTCCCTGGATCGAAACAGAAACGTTTCCGCCTGTTTTTCCAGGAGCATAATCTGCTGGTTCATGGCGGTACGGTCATAACGACCGGGTTCCGATAGTTTTTTGCCCACTGCAAGAGAAAGTTGGGATGAAATTTGTTCGATATCAATAATTTTGGGTGTCAAGTCAATCACTTCGACAACGTAGCCTGATTCGGGGGGGATTGAAAATGAGATGCGTTCCCGGATGAGATCCACGTCGTTAAAATTGGCCGGCAAGAGATTCTCAAAGACGCCGCCGGTTTGCAGGACGTCCAGAACGGCCCGGATGTCTTGAATAGACTTGAAAATGTTCCTTTCACTAATTTCAACCGCTCTTTCGTCCTTGGCGGAGGTTATGTCTTTCATGTCGAGTTCGATGCGCATGAGTCTGTTGAGAATCACGCGACCCAGCCGACGCCTGGCGCTTTGGTTTTCATGGGCCAGGCCATAGTTTCGATTTGACCGTTGCATAAAGTCATCGGCCCCGATCAGCACAGCCAGGGCCGAAAAAAATACAATTATCATGACGATGAGTTTTCGCCTGATCGGTTCCTTCAGGAGCGTTGTGATTGAACCATGATCACTGAACATCGTAGAGGCCATATTTGTTGAAAATTTCACGTCCCTTTGGGGACGAGGCATATGCCATTATTTTTTTTGCTATTTCAGGGTATCGTGAAGTCGCCAGCAACCCCATAATGAGTTTTTTCTTTTCGGCGAACTTTTCATCGATGGGCAGGATGTCAATGAAAGGTTTATTTTCCGCCCAGGTTGCTGTGGCATACCAGTTCACCACCAGATCGGCCTCCTGGTTTTTGATAACGACAATGAGGTCTTTTGAGTCGGTTGTCAATTTCAGGGCATTGTTCAACACTTCATTGAAAATGCCTCTTTTATTGAGAATTTTTTTGGTTTCTTTTCCGATGCTGCCGCTGTCGGGATTTCCGATCACGACATAGTAGTGGCTATTCTCAAGGCTGACCAGATCCGGGCGGATGTTTTTCGGATTCCCTTTTTGAACCATCATGGCGGCTTTATTGTATCCCACATGGGCTGTTTCGGAAACTAGACCCTCTTTCAGGCATGTTTTAATGTATGAATCGGACCCCGGCAGATAAAGGTCCCCAACCTTGTTGATTTTAATGGACTTCAGCAAATTTCCGGAGCCGCCCTTGGTGATGATGATTTTGCAATCCTCTTGTCCTTCAATTATTTTCGCGATCTCCGAGATGGGTTTTATCATGGTAATGCCGCAGTATATCAGGATTTCTTTTTTTGCCTCGGGGGTTTTTTTTTCGCAGCCGGTGCAGATAAAAAGACATGCCATGAATAAAAAAAACGCTGGTACGGGGAAGTTGCGCTTCATCATTCCTCCTGTTTAATGATAAGGGATTTCTTAAAGTTAATGCTTTTGAACACGATTCTATCGCCTGACCGTTGTCGTGTCAACTATCGCGGGAAGCTCGGAAATTCTCGCTTTGGAAAAAAACATCTAAAGTAATCGGGCCCGCCTGCTGATATGATAAATAAGGGGTGCGTATGGGAATTATCGGTTTTCGGAAAGCATTGCGGTGAGGGAGGATGTCATAATGTTCATAAGGATGCAGGTATTGGTCTTAGGAGTCGCCATCTTAATATTGGCTCAAGGGTGTCATCCCATGCAGACGTCCATTACGTCGCAGGCGCCTGTGCCGAACGCCTATTGCCTGAGTACGCAACAGAAGATGCAGGCTGTTCATCATTGGAGCGTTCTCGCGGAAGATGTTGCAAGCATTGTCTATCTTAAATTGATGGAAAGTTTTTCTGAGAATCAATTCCCCTTATATATCGCTTCCGCCGGCATAACGCCCTTTGACAAGGGTTTTCACGAACTGCTTATTACGCGGTTGGTTGAAAGGGGACTGCCTGTATCCAACAATTACAAAGACCCATTGGTGCTTTCCTTTGATACACAGGTTGTTACTCACAAGCGGAGGATTATCCGAACGAAAGCAGGCGTTTACGAATCATTAGCCCCGGGATTCTTTGTGCATCGCGATATACCTCTATCCGGGTTAGAAAACCAAAGCCGTAAAGCACAGTCTCTTGTAAATTCAGCTGAATTGAATGTGGAGGCGGGAGAGTACACGATTGAGCTGCCGGAAAAGGAGGTCATGGTGACGTTGTCGCTGACGTTCAAAGGCGTTTACGTAATGAGGCATTCTTCGGTCTATTACATCAATGATCCTGAATGGTGGCATTACGCTCAGAAGGCGGAAGTTCAGGAGCCTGCCGTTGCCAGATACACACTGGTCGATAAATGAGGAGGTTAAGATGAGATATCGATATGACTATTTTGATTGTCGGATTGTCATTCTGGTTGCATGTTTCATTTTTTGTGTGGGTGACGCAAAGCTCGGCTTTTCATACTGCTGTCCCCCCGACATAGACGGCATTTCTCGTGTTGCCGGAGACATGCTGGAAAGAAACCGCCTTTTTTATTTGGACAGAACTTTACCCATACTATCCACCAGCTTTGTTAATCTGGATGATTTGAAGGAAACCTCTGCATTCGGTAGACTTATGGGCGTGAGGGTTGCGTCAAGGTTCTCACAACATGGCTACAGGGTGGTTGAACTCAGACTGGGAAAGGGAAGTTTGATCATTCAAGAAAAAAAGGGAGAGTTCGTTCTATCAAGGGAAACCGCCAGGCTCGATGGTTGCTATGACGCCCAGGCAATCATTGTGGGAACTTATTCCCTGGATGATAACTGTGCATTCGTGTCTGTCAGGCTCGTCAGCATTCTCGATAACACTCTCATCTCTTCCTATGATTTTACGATCCGCATGGATGATACCTTAAAAAGGCTGGCAGGAAAAAAAACGGATGTTGTCACCGCAATGCAGTCAGTGGAAGTTTCCGATATTAACGAAAATCAAGATGCTGCCTCAGCAGCTTCATCAAAGGGGAAGATCAATCCGATTTCGAGTGGGTCGGTCCTGCTAAAACTCTCTAATCCCCTGGCCGCAAAAATTGTACAGGCGCAATTGTCGCGTCTCGGTTTCTATACCTGGAAGGTTGACGGCATATGGAAAACGCGTTCTCGTAATGCTTTGGTGGCGTTTAAACGGAAAAACCATTTGTCCAATGAGGCCCGATGGGATTTGGAGACGCAGCTTGCGCTGTTTAATCCTAAGCCGTGACGAGGTTTTCCGCAAAACAGACTATCAAATTGAGGTCATTTTGCCGACGACCCTTCACTGCGCCTCTTGGACTTTTCCCAAGGTTTGCTCAACAACGTCAAGGTTCCTTTCCAGGGTATGAATCAAGGACGAATTCGGATAGTTCAGGATAAGCGTGGTCAGGATTTCACGGGAAGCATAAAGCATCTCTTGTTTCCGAGAAGGATCATTGGTTCTTTTGGCTTTCAAGAAAATCTCCGCCGCACGATTTCTTTCCCGGTTGATCAGGCTGTTTATGGCTTTCTGTTTTAATTCTCCGACGGTGTCGCGGGAGTTTTCAGGTGATGGGTTTTGAATTGTTTCAAGCCGGGCGATGGCCTCTTCGAATTTTTCTTCTTCGATCAAACCTTTTACATCTTTTTCAATATTTGCAATGTTGATCTGTTCAGGCATGTAAAATGTTTTTTCTTCGGCCTTAATCTGATCCATTGCCCTGATGATGATGACCCTGTCGGGACCCGCCTGTGTTTTTGCATGAGCCTCCGACAATAAAATCTTGGCCCTTTCATAATCATGGGTTTGAACCAAGCCATTTACTTCCATGAGAAGTGAATTCAAATCAACTGCGTTTTCTTTGTTTTCATGCGGGTTCAATTGTCGAATCAATAACGTTGACTCTTTTGGCGAAGAAAAACATCCTGTCGGGCAAGCAAATATTGACAGGGTCAAAAGAAGGAGGATTTTTCTTAGAACACTTCGGGTTGGAATGTGGTAAAATTTATGATGTGTTTTCATATGCATGCACCCTTGGGCCTTTAGTCCCCGAGGAAACAGGGGATGCGGCGGCAAAAAACCAAAATGGTACGTTCTCAGAGCATTGATTTGGTGGTTTTGTCCTGGGGTAGTTCATAATCATAGCCGGTAATAACAGCGCTGTTTTCTGTTCGAACAACGCGGGCGGAAATAAAAATGAAGTATTCCGAAACAGCATATGTCCCCACCAGAACCGCTTGAGCCCCTTGATTGGCGCTGAGATCCAGTAATTCACGGGACAGTAGAAATTCACCTTTCCCTTTTTTGATGAAGATGGATCCCTGGCGTAATTTGGTTTCTATAACCTTGAAGCCATGCTGGGCCAGACGGCTTGCAATTTGTTCTGAGACGATTCGTCCCAGAGTGGAGGACTGGGTTAAATCGTCAATATCGACAAAACTTGCGGCCAATATCGGCATATCCGGCGTTATCCCGCGAAAACGCAATCCTTTGCCAAGGCTGTCGGCTGCCACATAACTTGTTTCGAGTATGTTGGAGTAGCGCTGTGGATTCGGCAATGTGAAAGAGATTTCTTTTGTTGTCTTTGAGTCTGAAGATGTGTTTTGTGCGCAGCCTGCTATTCCCATGGTCAGGAGTATGCTTAGAAATGTACAGACCGAACAGCAGTGAGAGGTGTGGGATGTTTTGCTAAAGCCCAACAACGCCCTTTTGCAAAATTGCATCATTATTTTTTTGGGGTGTTCCAGCATGATTATTTGATCCTTTTTTCTGGTAAACGGCATCTGTTTTGATTTCACTGTTTAAAAGTGAATGATTCATTTCGTTATGGCTGACGGCCAACCCCTATTGCTGATAATCGAGTATCATATTGCAGAATTTTTCGGCATTTCTTTTCATCAGAACGGCAGTTGACGGTGCAGGAGCGCCTTTTCCCCGTGCGAATATGTAATCTTTAAAAAGCGCGGGCATCGCCGTCTCAGTGGCCTTGGCGTGCCAGAGTGTTGACGGTTTTCCGCCTCTTATTTTAACAATTCGGATTTCCTCCGTGACTTCAGAGGGTTCCAGATTGCTGCCGTCAAAATAATAAAGTAGCGCTCCTGTTATCAGGAGATCATATCGTTTGGAACGGGCCGTCTCGATCAGGCTTTCCATGGTCATGTCCAAAATGTCCGGCTGTAGAATAACCGATGCGAATACGCCTTTTTGTTCCAGTTTCTGACAGAGAAAACGCGCTGCGGCTTTGCCTTGTCCAGGGGCATATGAGGGTTCGCTGAATGAGAATACGGCGACGTTTGCGCCGTGGTAACGGTTCGTTTCAGGCATTGAAAAAATGCTTTCAGGCAAACCCACGGGTGGAAGGGATACCGTTCGCTGATAGGAACACCCTGGGAGAATCAGGCAGAAGGCCGCTAAAACAACAAAGTCATGGAAAATTATCTTGGCGAACATTTTGGTTATCCCTAAAATTCATGCTTTTTAATAATTTTAAATTTTTCCCAAAAGGATATTCAAGTTTCATGCCGGTGTTAGCGATTAGCTGTTAGCTATCAGCTGTTAGCTTAAAAGCAGGGGGTATTATTTTCATGTTGGGGGGTGAATGGTCATGTGATTCATGAGCATTTACCACAAAAAGCGTCATAAATTTGACTCGTTTGCTTTTCAGGTTCAGTTTAAGGAGCATACGGTCGCACAACCCTTGAATTATGCTGTTGATATGATATATATATGGCACTCAGGCTGTCTGCTTGAGTCAGTCCAATTTGCGGAACTATATAAGGAGGTAATATTATAGAGATGGGAAAATCACCCGAAATAGTGGATCAGGCAGTTAAAGTTATGACGGACAGGGAAGGGAAATATCTCACTTTCATTCTGGCGGAAGAGGAATACGGTATCGGCATTCTCAAAATTAAAGAGATTATTGGCATGATGCCGATCACTTCCGTACCCCGAACACCGAAATTTGTCAAAGGCGTGATTAACTTGAGAGGCAAGGTGATTCCGGTTATCGATCTAAGACTGCGCTTCGGAATGGAGAAACTTGAATACACTGAACGAACTTGCATTATTGTGGTGGAGATTGACGGGCAAACCGGGACGATCCTGATCGGCGCCGTTGTTGATGCGGTATCGGAGGTGCTGAACATAAAGGGCGAGGATATTGAGGATACGCCTGCGTTCGGGGCCAAATTGGATACCCAGTATATACTTGGTATGGCCAAGATGGAGGGCGGCGTAAAGATTTTGCTCGATATTGATCAGGTTCTGAATACCGATGAACTCTCAGCCCTTGAAAAAACGATTTAACAGGGCTCGAAAAAATGATTCAGGAAAGGATCGTAAACTTGAATAACAAACCCTTTACCCCTTTGATGGACCATATCAAAAAGAAATATGACCCGGAATTGAATTTGAGAAACTCCGAGTTTCAGGTCGACAGGTTTAAGAAAAATCAGGTCGTCTTTTCCGAAGGCGCCAGAGCTTACGAAGCGTATTTATTAAAAAAAGGACGTATTGAAATCTCGGTGAAGGTTGAAGGAAAGAAAGTGGTTCTGACGACGCTGACGGATAAGACCGTTTTCGGTGAGATGGCCCTTGTTTTAAAGGTGCATAAGCGAACGGCAACGGCAACGGCGGTTGAAGATTCCGACGTGGTCAAAATTCCGAAAGATACCTTTGACAAATACATAAATGCCTCGCCCAGACTGATATCAACCTGCTTACTGACCATTGCCGGGCGTCTTCAGGATACGACGATTAAAGCATCCAAAAGTCCCGACAGTTATGTGGGTGTTTCTCAGATTCTGAATTTATTGTTTATACACGATAGGTTGTCTATTTTCTATGATGATACCGTGGATGCCATAACCGAAGCCCTTTCAAAAGAGAAGGCTGAAATCACGGAAGTACTTTCTTTGATGGAAGACCTCAACCTGATTGAATTGAAGAAACCTGAAAATGGGAAAAAGATGATTCAACGGGTGGGAGGAGAACGTTTTTTGGAAAAAGCCGTTAAGGTGTTCAATGTACTGAAGCGCTATCAGGGCGCCCATGAGCTTTGATGAGGGGCACCCATTTACAATGTTCGCATGTTTTTGGCGACCGGTTTCAAATTGTCTTTGAGTTTGTTTTCATGCAGTCTGCCCACGGTGATCTGGAGTGCTTCCCCCTTGCTTGCCGCGAGGGTGAACCAATTCCTGATTTCCGGCGCCAGGAATTCTTCTCCCACGCCTTTTGATCCCCTGCCGCCCATGCGATGGTCCATGTTTCCCGAATTGATATAGGTCCAAAGGTTTTCCCGTTTGGAAATAATGCCGGTATGGCCTCGGCTGGGCGTTGAAAAAGAAAGAATCAAGCCTTTATCAAGCAAGGGTTCTATTTCTTTGTAAAAAGCATTGGCTTCCGCCTTTGAGTTTCGGATTTTTGGAACGGATTTCATGTAGACCAGTGAACCGGATGTTTCGACGAGGCCCTCTCCTGAAAGATAGTGGTTTTCGGGTAAGCCTCTTTCCAATGCCATTTTCATAAGTTTTCCGCCTAGACCGCCGGGACCGCGATATTGAATTCCCACCGCTTCCAGCCCGTTTGCCAGTAATTCAAAACAGTTGATTTCGTTGTAAGATTTTCCGATGTAGGGCTTAACGGCTTTAGCCAGACCCGCGGAAAACAAATCGGATACAAGCGTTTGTTTCTGTTGGGTGGGGATAATGGAGGGCGTTTTTGGCAGAGCGCTCACTTCTGATGACTTTTTTTCTTGCCACGTAATTTCTTGGGTTTCAGCATCCAGGTAAACCGTTACGTTATTGGGTATTGTGGTATAGGACTTGGCGCTGTTCAAGTCGGAGGAAAGGATGTTCCAGCATTCTTTTGCATATACGGGATGGTTAATGAGAAGATGAGAGACCGTTGGAGTTGCTTTGGAGATGGTTCCCAGACAGACCTGTCGTATCCCTTTTGGTTTTTCCCTTGTTGCCTGCATTTCCTTTCCAGCAACGATTTCGCTGTTCCATATAATTTCACGGGTCTTCGGATTCACGTATATTGCAGCGCCTTCCTGCACTTTGCGATAAGTTTTGTTGCGATTTATTTGAGAGTGAATGATATTCCAACAGTCTTTTCCATAAACAGGGTGTTTGATCAGGAGGTTTGAAACTGAGGGGTTCTGTTTTGATAGGGTCCCCACGAGTACCCGATCAGCGCCTGTGTTTCTCCCGTTTTCATCTGCTGATGTTTTTGGCGTATTCTCATAGGCGTTTGGAAGTGAATCTTCCATTTGTTGGCTGAGGACTTTGGAGAAGAGGGCTTCGTGCGCCTTGGTTTGCGTTTTAATGCCCTGTTTGGCGGTATCTCCCGCAGCTTCCATGGAACTAGCATACATAAATCTTTCCCCGGAATTTTGACCCTTGAAGGTGACTGTTTTTTAGATGTCGCCATAATCTATGCAAATTTTACGCCATCCCTATGCGATGCATTATTTTGAAGATCCATTTGTGTTTGGGTCATCAGGCACGGAATTTCTGGAAGACTGCAATTCCCATTGACATGCAGGATGAAATAGTCCATAACTACCATATAATAGAGGTTAATTTTTGTGGCCGATCATCATACCTCACAAAGAAAACTGACCCTTTGATGGGTTCAGGTGTCGCGCTGCAATGATGACGACGGAATTTCAAAATATAGCCCGTTAACAGGGTAAACTGAAAAGGGAATCTTTGGCATTAATGGCAGAAACCGAAATTATACAGGATAAAACCCGGTTTAAGGTCTTTGAGGAACTCAAGAGCTATCGAACTCCTGTCCATATGGTTCTTTTGGATGGGGATTACGAGCGGCTGACCCATGTTACCGGAATTCGAACACGACGGGGAGAACCCTATTTTCGAACAGAGCCTTCCCAATCGTTTAAGGCAGTGGTTGATGGAAAGAAGACATGGCGAATAAGGGTTGAATTTTTTGGAAAAGACAATATCCAATATGTTTTTCGAACGTCCGGCTGGAAAATCGCCAGGGACGGCATCTGGCATAAATTTCCGGAGCTTATCGAACGAAGACAGCGGCGAAAATATTTCAGGCTGGAACTCCCGCTGCAAACAAAACTTGTCCTGACAGTGGGTGCGGGACATTACAAAATGACGGCCATTGACATTAGTATTGGGGGAATTCATGGTGAACTTGCTGTTTTCACCGGGTCGGCCCAGGAAGATCCCCCATGGGCCGTTGGTGATACGGTAAAAGGTCTTACGCTGGAAGCTGAGCTGGATCAGGCGCCTGTTCGAATACGTATTGAGGAAGGCACTGTGAGAAGGTGCAATAAGGAAATTTCTGATAAAAAATACCAGTATGCCTTTGAATTTACGGGAATGGAAAAGTCCGAGGAAACGGCTCTTGTGGACTTGGTTTACGAACTGCAACGGAAAATTTTGAAGGAACGGATTAACATAAACGCTTGAGATTCTTTTTCGATCCGCCCGGATGTTTTGATGCTTGAAATTTGGGCCTGACGTCGAGATTAGACAAAAGGGCGGGGTTTTGCGGCGTCAAATTATTGACGTCATTTGTCCTTTCTTTTCACCCAAAGGCGTGCGATTCAAACCCTTAAATCCAGCAGGCTTGTATTTTCGCTCATAAGATGTTCAATCTTGAATTCTTCGATTTTTCTTTCCGAAACGACCACATCCAACATTAGATGGCTGAAATGCTCAGTCAGTGGCTTTTTTATCAAATCCGCATGAGCAGTGATGATTTTTTTGATTTTATGATCATTTATGTAAAATGTTATTCTCAAATCTTTGTTCAGTAGAAAAAAATCAGTCCTGATGTCGCCGATTTTTTCCATTTGGAGGAGCAGCGACATTTTAAATCCTTCTTTGGGTCCATTTTTACTTTTCCCGGCATAATAGATTCTCAGTTTGCCGCTATGATTTTCCTCCCTCAGGGGGAGCGCAAAGGTGATGATCTGACTGCCCTCCGCTTTTTGTTTCTGCTGTGCGTCAATTGCCTTTCCCTGTTGAAGGCCAAGATCTTCCAGTATCCGGTTGATCAATGGTTTGAGGTTTTTTAGATGGTTTTCGTTTTCCCCCGCAGATTTCATTTCATTTTTATCAAAAAAATACTTGAGAATAAATAGGTTGGGTTTTAAATCGTTTTTGATAATATCCTTTATCTCGGAAGATTGATGCAGATCTTTTGAAGATATCTCTCTGTCTGCCGGCTGTAGCTTTCCAATTGCGTTTTCGATCTTTTTTTCAAAAAAAGCGCCGGAATTCTCTATATATGATCTTAGTTGTGAACTTAGCTCCGAAACTTTTTCACCCATATTCAGTTGCTGAAAATGGGAGGCGATTCTTACAATACTTGTTTGAACGTGGCGGGGCATGGTCGGTAACTCAAGCATCCGCCCTTGGGTGGCCATAATTTTTTTTATTTCGGATTGAAGGCTTTTTAACGTTTTTTCAGCGGGAAACTCGGAAATGGCAAACACCCTGCTTGCATAAGAGGCAGCTTTCCGGCTTGGATCAAGCAATTTCAATTTTAGTTGAGGCCCCTTTTCGACCACTGAAACCTCTATCACTTCCCCTTTTTTGACGGGGAATGCGACTTGCGCCCAAGCTTTCATTCTGGTGAAGTCAAACAGGGCGAGTCCCTGGCCTTTAACTTCAAGTACCCGACCCGTAAGTTGGTCTCCCAGGCGAAGCTTGTCCTGCCCGGTCTTTAGCGCCTCAAATTTGGTATCTAGGTGTAATCTTAGGTTGGAGAAAATATTCATTTTGAATTTTTAAAATGCCTCGATTGAATAAAACCCAATTCTGCTAAACGGTTATTTTTTCATAACTTGGAAGTTGTTTGCCATGATTATCATGATGCTCCGGTTTTTTGAACCTTAAAAACGTTAAAGGGGATGCTTTCTGCGTGACGGTCTGTTTTTTTTGAAAAATTCGAACGAGCCGTTGCTTGAAAAGAATTGAAACATATTGTAGAGTGGTGATTCCCTGATTGCTTTGAACCGAGAAATCGTCTATGAAAAACAGCAATGCGGCACTGGCCGGGATCGACAAAAAAATTGAAAATTTACCATTGGTTGATGTTGCCGTGTCCGAGGTCATATCCCTGCTGGATGATCCTGACAGCAACTTTGAGCAGATTGCTGAAAAGTTGTCGCCGGATATTGCCGCGAGTTTTCTCCAAATGGCCAATTCGGTCTATCCCGGCAGGGAAGTCAGATCCATTAGCTATGCTGTCAGAGTGCTCGGCTACAGCCGGATGAAAAAGACCCTTAAGTCGGCTGTTCTCATGAATCACCTTGTTCGGCACTTGGGTTTATTGAACTTCAGTTTTAAGAAATTTCAGGCCCAGGCCCATTTTTGTGCGGCCGTGGCAAAGGTCCTGGGTGAAATCCTTGGCTTTGAAAGGCCGGAAGACCTCTTTACCGTTGCCATGCTGCAAAATATTGGGAAATTCCTGACAGCCGTATATTTTGAGGATAAGTTCAATGAAATAAATGATTTGAAGATGTTTGAGCACCTATCTACCAGAGATGCCGAGCAGCGGGTTTTGGGGGCTACTCATGGTGAGGTGGGCGCATTTATTTTGAAGAAGTTCAAGATTCCGGAAGATATCTGTGAAGCCATCAGATTACATGATATGGAAGAACCGGTTGTTTCCGACAGATCCAACTTTCAACTGGTCTTCATATCGAGGCGGGCATTCAAGATTGTTGCGGATTTTTCGTTGCCGGACGGAATGAATGCTCGGGAAATTCTTGATAGACTTGAGGGGACCGTCAAGGAAGGACGCAAGCGATACCAGGAAGAATCACGGGCAGGGATGCAAACCAGGGGATTTGGAGAAATATTTTTTAACTTGTTGGAGCAGGCGTCCGTACTGGTTAAGCGCGATATGAAAATTTTTGTGAAAGAAAGAGGGGAAAATTGTTTGCCGCGATAGCCCTTATTCCGTTGTTTTTTAATCGAGAATTTGTGTAAACATATAACATGAAGGACATTCTAAAAGAAATCAAAAGAAAAAAAATGGTGGAGATATCCAAGGATATTGGAAATTATAGCGATTATAATGCCTATACCTTTGATGCCAGATCTCAAAATTTTGTCCTTTACAAACCCAGAGGGCGAGTCATCGACGCTCTTCGCCTGAGAAACGAAACCCTGCCTGAATCACTATATATTTCGGTATCGGATCAGATCCATTACATTACCTCTCAGCAGATAAAATACAACAAAAAACTGAAACATATTCTGAAAACCAATCCGCTTGAATCGAAAAAGCTTATGGCCAGAGTCCTGGATATCGCTGCTTCGACTCCGGAACCTGAAGTTTTTGACAATATGAAAGAGACTATCGACCTGGTTTTGGAGGAATATCTTGCGGATGCAAACGTGGTGAAAAGATTGATCGAGGTCACGGCAAAGGATTTTTCGACCTCCGTTCACTCGGTAAATGTCATGCTGTATTGTCTCCGGTATGCGCGCCAATGCAACTTCGCCTATAAAGATTTGAAATTATTTGGTCTCATGGGGTTGCTCCATGATGTGGGGAAGGTTCGACTGCCCAGTGGAATTCTGAAAGCGCCGCGTAAATTGACCGAAGAGGAATTTGAGGAGGTCAAAAATCATTCCCGTTACGGTTATGAGATTTTGAGGCAAAGCAAGCTGAACCCGAAAATTCAAATTGCCGCTCTGGAGCATCATGAGAGATCGGATGGTTCAGGTTATCCAAATGGGTTGAAAGAAAGCGCCATATCTCCGGTATCGAGGGCCTTGGCCATTGCGGATGTCTATGAGGCCTTATCCAATTGGCGGCCCTATAAAGCACCCGTTCCACCGTTAAAGGCTCTGGCTATTATAAAAAAAGAAGTTTTACAGAAAAAACTGCATGAGAAGTCGTTTATTATTTTTGCAAAAAGCCTTGTAGGGGGTAAATAAAGCGGCAAGCCGCAGTTTTAGGTTTTAAGTTCTTCTATCAATGCCCTTTTTTTCCCGGGGCCATGTTATGGTTATGGGTGCGATGTTTTTCGACAATGATTTCTATGTCTTTTGGGTGGAGTATTCCTTGTCGCACAAAATATTCTCCGATGGGATATCGAAGGCGTCGTTGTTTGCCCAAAAGCGCCATAAGTTCAAAACGGCTTAAATAGCCGAGCCGAATGGCCCTTTCACCGAATTTTTCGCTGAAACTTTTCCAATTCAAAACCCGCTGAATCTCTTTGTTTGTGAGCATCCGCCAGTCAAGCGCGATCTCTCCGATGAGAGGGCGGTGTCTTCGCTGCCAGACGATGGCATCAATAAGCGTCTGCCATGAAATAAGGCCGGAATAGTAAAGGAATTGTCCGATCAACAATTTCCGTCTGGGAATATTGCGGTTACTGAAGGAACGGGAAAAACCGTTTTGTCGTTCAGTTGGTTTTTTATGACAGGTGGTTTTTTTTGAACGTGTTTCCAGCCGGAAAGATGTGTTGCCCCCGACAAGAGGCCTGAGTTTTTCATACGCCAGGGTCGCCTCTATGAAACCATTGCTCATTGCCGCTTTGTCCTTCCGAATGGCCGCTGAACGATCCGGGTGTGTTTCAAGGGCTTTCTTTCGGTAGGCCGATCGAAGTCCCGATGGTTGAAGGTATTTTAGGAATTCAATGGATGCCTCTACCTCAGAGCCGAAAAGAACCTCGCATGCCTCGGATATTTCCAGTATGGATAAGATATTCAAGAGACTTATTCCTCAAAATTTCTCTGCATTACATCTGACATATTGTGTTTTTGTTAATTATGGATCAATATGTTGTAGTTGTGCCGGTTAATTTTACTCTTTGCCACCATATTTCCCCTTTGTCCTTTTTTTGGTCTTTCCCACTTCTTTTAGGACCTCTGAAAAATGCTTATGCTTTACCTGTGCTTTGTCTCTCCTTGTCGTATCCCTCTGGAATTTGATGCTTTGTCGTTCTCTGTTCCCACTGGGTATTTTTCCAAAATTGATTTTGGAGAACATTACTTCTCGATAGACCTGTTTCAAATTTACGTTCATTATGAATGAATAAATATGTGAACATACAAAAAAAATAATTCTTTTCAACAACGATAAATTGAATTTTACTGTGAATAGACTTTTTGTCACCTTGGTCTTTCCAGTATTTGGAACTTCCGCAAAGTCTTTTAACAGGAAATTATGGATTTCGCCATACGCAAGATTTATTTCTTTCAGTTTTTCATCAGCTTTCGCCCTGAGTCTCGGATTTCCGGCAAAGCGATCCGGATGCCAAACCCTGACCATATCCTTGTAGGCCTGTTTTGCATCATTCATGGAGGCCCCGTTTTTGAGCTCCAGAATCTTATAGCATTTTACAATTTCCATCATTCATTTTCAATATTTCCCCTATTGCAGGGGCGCTTTATGGTGTTTCTTCGAATTTCTGATTCATGTCATAGATGAAAACAAGCACCTCCGCCACGGCGCGGTATAGATCGGGGGGAATTTCAAAGTCAAGATCGAGTGCTTCCAATACCTGAACCAGATCTCTGTCCGGATAAATAGGGAGTTTGTTTTTTTTGGCGATGGCGATAATCTGTTCCGCGATGATGCCTTTTCCCTTGCCGATAACCTTGGGGGCGCCGTTTTCTTTTTTGTCGTATTTTAGGGCGATCGCCTTTTGTATATCTTCCATTTCTCTGAATTAATTCTTGGCCATAAGGTCCCGCCAGATTTTTTCGGGTTTATGTAAAAGCATGTTTTTCGATTCAAATAAGTAGTTTCCATTGACTGACGTATATTTACCCATTGTCCGGTCTATTTCGGTTAATAGTCCTTCAACTTTCATGTGATTGAGTGTTTCAATGATTTTAAGGTCATCCTCCGCCAGTTGATACAAAAAAGCCAGTTTCGCTCGGCCGATCTCCAGATTTTCAATTTCGGCATTGAGTTTGGAGAGATAGGCGTGGAGTTGTCCTAAAAGCATCAGGTTATTCTTTATGCGTGGGGAATCGGCGGCCTTTTTATATGAAGCAATTTTCAGGCGCTTTTGTGTTTCCAGAATCTCTTTTCCCAAATCAACCATGCGATGCTTCAGTTTTTTACGTATTTCAATGGCCAGGAGCAGTTTTTTTTCAATTGTTCCCTGTATGAAATTGATTTCAATCATTTTTTTATTCAATAGGTCAGTCTTTGCTTCAGCTGCAAACAGCGGTTCCGCCAGAAAAACGAGCATTAAGAGACATGCTCCCCAGAGGCTGTTTCCTGATATGATGGGAATAGGATTTTTCAAATGATGACCCGTTTCTTCAATAATGCCATTGTTCATGATTTCCTATGGGTTTTTCTGAAATTTGTCGGCCATATAGATTTTTCCGCCTGAATTTTGCCATTTGTTCAGATACTTGAGTGTTGCCGGGGAGGCTTTGGCAAGGCCAACCATTTCCAGTTCCGTTCCCTTCCATTCGGATAGCTCACTAGCGGCCTGTTCGGAAAGAGAGGCAAGGCCATTCAGGGAAAGCCGTTTGCCTTGCCATTGAGACAGGCACTTTGCCGTTTCGGGGGATATCTCTCTCAACGCGTTCAAACAAAGCCAGTTGCCTTTCCAGCGAGCCAGAATTTTTGCCGTTGAAGGCGTTAATTCAGATATCCCTTGCAGGACCAGGTCCTTGCCCTGCCATTTTGATAAATGGGTCGCTGTTTCAGAAGAAATCGATGTCAGTTCATGTTTTCGAGATAGATCGCCTTTCCGGATTTCCAGCAGAACCTGGGCGTTAATCCGGACTTGAATTTCAGATTGGTTTTCCGCCTTCTCCATATCTTTTTGGGCTGTGACTGTCTTTTTTTCAGGAAATGTTTTTTCCCAGATCGCCTTCAGGTCCGGGGGGGCGACGGCAACAGGTTCCATGGCCAGCCGGTTGAGGCCATCGACATGTTTTTGAATCATTCGGTCGATCTGTTTCTCCAAGTTGACCAGGTCTATCCCTTTGACAACATCAACCATTTGCATCTCAATGGCTGCCAGGCGCTGAATGTAGAGAAGATCTTCGCCGGCCACATGAAGTTGATTTGCCGGAATATTCAGGTTATCGATATAAGAATTCCGTCGGTGAATGGTGCGAAGTCCGAATTCTATTCGTTTCACCTTGATTGCTTTCTCAAATGAGTTCGCATGGGCATTTCGTTTTTCTTGAAGGATTTCGATTTTCGTTGCGTTGATTCTCTCACTGTATAGCTGTTGGAGATCGCGTATTTCTTTCTGCTTCTTGAGCAATTCGCTTCTGAGCCTGGCTGCCTCCGCTAATTTGCGTTCGAGTCCGGAGGATGACGATGCTGCGGCCGGGCCATTGTTTTGGGATTCATTCTCTTGTTTTGTATGTTGGACTTGGGCAAGGGTTTCAAGGCGCCCGGCTGTTACCCCGGTTGTCTTTTTCTCGATCTGTTGTTTAAAAGCCGTATGGGAGGCATCCGTATTGCCGGCTGTTTCAGGCGCCTTATGGATCATTAGCCACCAAAGCGTGCAGGCAAATGCAAGAATGACAGCCAGAATTCCTATGGCAATCTGACGTTTCTTACTGCCTCGGGCGCTGTCTTCTTCATCGTCCCAGTCCGGATAGGCGTCATCGAATTCTTCCTCATCCGTCTTTTCACTAAAATCAAGGTCATCGGTCTCTTCGCTGGAAAGACCGGTAAAGGCATGGGGATCCTTCTCCTCTTCCGTTGGGCGTTTTTCGTCCATTATTCCGTTTGTTCCTATTCCACGACAAACTCTGAAAAATAAACATTTTTGACGGCGCCTTTTTCAAAAAAGCCATCCACCGCAGCGCCGATTTCGGTCCGTAACTCGGTTTTCCCTTGAACCGTGTTCACGTTTTGATAATTTTTCGAGGAAAGGATTGTCAGGATTTTATCCCTTAAGCGAATGCGCTGTTTGTCCATCTGCTTAAGCAATTCCTCATCTTTGACCTCAAGGCTCATTTTCACCCTCAGAAAACGATTCCCTCCCGGATCTGCCAGATTGACGACAAATGCCTGCAGATCATAAACAGGCCCAACCTCTGCCTGGGCCGATTGTTCTTTCTGGGCGACCTGTTCGGCAGTATCTGTTTTGGTATTCGCGGAATTTGGCAGCTTTTTCCAAAGGATAAAAAAGCCTGCTCCCGCAATCAGCATGAATAGCAGAAAGGCGGCAATAATGATGATCAGGAGGGTTTTTGATCCACTACCCCCGCTTTTTTTTGGGTTTGTTTCTATTTCGTCCGTATCGTCGTCTGCCATCATCCTCTCCTTTTCATTAGCTTTACCGAACCTCTTTTTTCACCGCGCTACCGGCATTAACGCCATAAATCCCCCATTTTAGCATGAAATGATGTTCAAAGGCAAAAAAAGTGGGGTTTTTGAGGGATCTTTTTGGGCAGACGAAGCCACCCACCCCAAGGGTGGAAGCACTTCGTCTTATTGGAGGGCGCCAGGACCGGAAGACATCATAGCGGAAAGGTGTTTCTTCCCCCTATATCATCTTGTTTAATGGCACATATCCTGGTGGGGTCATATTAATTAATTTTCCATTGCCGTCATACTTTTCGACGACGACCTCATTTTCTACGATGATGGTATCGGTCTTGGTTTCATTTTTTAGGTTCATTTTTGCGTTTGAACCGTTTTCGGCATTTTCAACCGGGCGCGCCTCCCTTGCCTTATCGTTTTGACGCACCCATTGTGTTTGCTCGCCCAATGTATTGAGTTGGCTGGTTTGCTGCTCATTCAGACGCAAACCGGCAGCGGTTGCTTCTATCATGGCGATCCTCCCTTCCCTGTTTAATGTGAATAAAAAACCCTTCAGCTGTTTTATCGGTCCCCTTGTCGCATAACTTTAGAAAAAAATCGTGAAAAAGGGATTTTTTTTGAGGTGGGTTGTGAAAAGAGAGAGCGTTTTGGGAAGGATGTCGGGATTTATGGTTGATCCGGCGCTGGTGTGAAGTTTTGTCCTTTTCTCTCGGACTGTTGTTTAATCAGCGTGATTTCTACCCTTCGGTTGGCCTGTTTGTTTTCCCGTGTGGAATTTGGGTGAAGCGGACGGAACTCTGCATAACCCTGGATGGAAAGGCGGATCGGATCAACCCCGTTTTGAGAGAGGGCTTTCGCAACGGAAATAGCCCGGGCCGCAGAAAGTTCCCAATTGGACGGAAACTGATAGGTGTCAATGGGGGTGTTGTCGGTATGGCCGGAAACCAGTACTTTGAAATCTTTCTGTGAAGCGATCATGTTTGCAATTCTTTTGAGTGTGGGTTGAGATGTCCTCAATAATTTCGCTTGGCCCACCGGAAATGTGACCCGTTCCCCCAGAATAAAGACCAGCCTGTGTTCGTTCCACCGGATTGAAAAGGTTTCCCCATGGCTTTCGTCCAGTGCTGCCAGAGCTTCTTGCTTCAACTCATTTATGGATTCATCCGTTGCGATCTTTTCAGACGTATCAAGCGGTCCCATTGTTGTGGTTGCGGCGACCGTTTTAGGTTTCTTGGGAAAATCCATTGTCAATGCATTAAGGATCTTCCTTGAGTCACTCGATATGTCGGCTTCAAACGTTCCTTGATTGGACCGAAGCGCCTGGGATTTGATTTCCGTATTCTCAATGGGTGGCGGGAGAATCGCATCCGGTGCTGAAAAAATCGGGCCCGCATGTTGGGAATACATGAAAATAAAGAAGATCAGAAGCAAGGTCATCAGGTCAACCAGGCTCCATACAAAGGTATCCTCTCCCGAATCGCGTTGGGCAAGCAAGGTTTTTAGATGGGTTCTCTTTTGCTCTGAAAATTTGAGTCGCCGATTCAACTCTTCTTCATTTGTTCCGCGCATTTTGTGGCCTCACCATTCTATTTGTTTATGAAAAATCAGAGGCGTGCCTGCCCACGGGTGATGGCGAAGGAAGCCTTTCCGACCGTGTGGGGGTGTGCAGCCCCGAATAGGATCTGAGTCTGTGGGCGATGGCTTTGGGATTCTTTTTGTCGCATATATCCATAACCCCCTCCATAACGATGTTGAATTCCATTGCCTGCGTCTTGGTGAATTCCGAGAGCTTTTTGGCCAAAGGCAGAAAAAAGAAGTTGGAGATTAGAGAACCGTAGAGGGTTGTGAGAAGGGCAATTGACATTCCTTTGCCGATTTCGGTGGGGTTTTCCATATTGCTGAGTACGCTGATCAGTCCGATGATTGTACCCACAAATCCGAAAGCGGGGGCCAGTTTGCCAAGGGTATCCAGAATGTTGATTTGGGATGTCCTTTTTGAGAAAAAAAGCTCGACATCTTTTTCAAGGATGTTGAAAATTTCGTAACGGTCGTAATCATCCGCTATGAGTGAAATGCCTTTGCGCAGGAAAGGATGATCTGCTTTTTTCCCCTCTTCTTCCATTTCCCTAATGCCGTAAAGCCACCGGATGTGAGCCAGGTTTACTATTTGAGACAGCATGTCTTCGTTATTTTCTTCTTCATACCGAAACACTTCCACCAGGCTTCTGATAAGATCCTTGAAGGTCTTGATGGGAAAGGCCAGCAAGGCGCACATCAAAGTTCCGCCCAGGACCATTAAACCACTCTTGAGATTCACAATTTCGGATATTTCGCCCATGGCGCTTCCCGTCAGAAACAGAAAAACAATTGCACCCATCACCAAAATCAACACCTGGATCATAATTTTTCCTCCGCTTGTTTTTTTGTTTTCTACCTTGCACATTACGTGCCAAAAAGATGATGTAAAAAAATGATAAATATTTTAATTATTTGCATTGTTGTGCCGGGCATGGGGAGGGAAAATTTTGCCGGTTAGGTAAAAAAAGGCCTAAATGAATTGCCGATCCGGGGAGGCTGAGATTTCAAAAAAACTGTCACTTTGAGAACGTTAGGCCCTCGTAAATTTTGATATGCTTCATAACATTTTCAACATAATTTTGAGTTTCCGTTATTGCGGGAATCTTCTTAAGTCTTGCCACCAGGTTGGGTCCGGCATTGTATGCGGCAAGTCCAAGTTTTAAATCCATGAGGTTGTTGATGCAATCGGAGAGATATTTAGCGCCGCCCTGTATGTTTTCTTTGGGATCGAAAGGATCTTTCACGCCAAGGTCGTCGGCTGTTCCGGGCATGAGTTGCATCAGGCCCATGGCGCCTTTTGGGGAAACCGCATTGGCATCAAAATCGGATTCGACCTTAATAACGGCCAAAAGCAGACTCTTTGCGATATTGTTTTTTTCGGCTGCATCTTTGACAATGTCGAGGTAGCATTTTTCCTTTTCCGAAAGCCCCTTGCCGACGAGCGTTCTGGAAAGTGGATGACCCTGGAGTATGGACTTCATGGGAGAGGGTTTTGCTTGCTCGTAACCCAACATTTCTATCTTGTAACGCAATTGCATTGCTTTGAAGTTCTTTCTTCCTGAGACAATGCCGCGGATTTCTTCCTCGCTATATCCGAGCATGGCCAGCTTATCGCTCAATGGGGAAGCCCAGGCGTTATTGCAGAAGACCATCAAACAGAGGAAGATCAGAAGGTATTTTAATTCTTTAGCGTTAACTGTGGTTTGAATTTTTTTTTGCATTTTGCTCTGCAGTTGGCTGCGGTAGGCGTTATTTTAAAACTGGATTCCCGCAGTTCGAAAATTGTTGTCACGTCAAAACTCCTAAAAACATAAGCAATATTCGTGCCAAAATGTGGCAGCCGGATGTTTTCGGTTTTTACGCAAGCGGAAAACGGGTCTTACGCTTTTTCGAGGCTGCGCTTCAAATTTGCTTTTTCATTTATTATACGCTATCCTTACACGCTAGTAAAGTAGACCGGAAGGGTTGCAGCAATTCTAATTATGGTTTTTGAGATAGGCTGCGGTTTGTTTTTTTCGTTGCCATTCACGGACGGCGCATTCCCCTTATTCCCATATTCTGTCTGGGAATAAGGGGAAAAACATTAGGCGCTGGATGTTATTGTAGGGGCAGGCCCCTGTGCCTGCCCGCTGATGCTGTCCAAGCGAGGTAAATATGAGCCAATTCATGCAAATCGATATCCGTGTGATTCCTTTTTATGAAGTGCCTTTTGAAAAGCGATTTCCTCGTCTGGTTGGGTTATTGCGAGGGCTTTCCTATCAGGAGATCCTTAAAAATGAAATTTCATTTTATGACCTGGTGGATACCTTTACGACCATTTTTGAACATCCCGATACCCCTGCAGGCGTTCGGGAGCAAATAGCGCCTTATGTTGGAAATATGGAAAAACTGAAAGATCAGGCCAGGGAGCATCTTCTGGCTCGGCGCCTCAATGAGCTGGATCAGACCCTCTACCGGATTGAAGATCAGTTTGAAGATCTGGAAGGGGTACTCTGAACACTGCTGTCGGGAGTAACGCTTATGCGTATCCAAACCGAAGAAACCCCCTGGGCGCGGGTGTTGTTGCTGGTAGGCGCGGGCATAGTGGCCTCTTTCCAGGTGGGAAAAGCGCCGCCGATGCTTCCCGCGATTCGAATGGAATTGGGAATGAATCTGTTCCTGGCGGGTTGGATTTTGTCCGCTTTCAGCATTACGGGGTTTCTGTTGGGTTCAGTTATCGGGGCTGTTGCCGATACCGTTGGCCATCGGCGGTTTGTTTTGTGGGGTCTGTTGTGCCAGGCATCGGCCAGCTTTGCGGGTTCATTTTCATGGAACTCCGGGTTGCTTCTTTTGACCCGGGTAATGGAGGGGTTTGGATTTTTTATGATTGGGGTTGCCGCGCCCGCCATGATTTTCAAGATCACCCCTTTGCGCCATCAGAGGCTGGCGCTTTCCGTATGGAGCTGTTATGTGCCGGTGGGCGTGGCGGCGATCATGCTGTTCTCGCCCCTTATAACGACGCAGTTCGGCTGGCGTGGGCTGTGGCAGGTGAATTGCCTGATTCTGCTCGCCTATGCTTTGTGGGTAGCAATGGCCACCAGGGATGTGGTGGGTGTTTTTGGCGGAAAAACTTTTCAATGGAAACAGATCCTGAAAGACGTTGCATCAACCGCATGCGCCAGGGGGCCTCTTCTTCTTTCGGCGATTTTTGCCACCTATGCCTTGCAGTGGCTGACGGTGATGGGATTTTTGCCAACCCTGCTCATTGAAGATCACGGTCTGAGTCCGGCGCGGGCCTCGGTGCTGACGGCGATTATGGTTGCCATGAACATGCCCGGCAATCTGGCGGGGGGGTGGCTTCTACAAAGGGGGGCCAGGCGATGGCAACTGGTTGCTTTGGCCAGTTTGATCATGGGGTTGTGCAGCCTTGCCATTTATTCACCCATATGGCCGTTTATGATCCGTTACGGCGCCTGCCTTCTGTTTTCAGGCA
Organism: Desulfatiglandales bacterium; assembly: GCA_963662465.1. Classification (GTDB taxonomy): domain Bacteria; phylum Desulfobacterota; class DSM-4660; order Desulfatiglandales; family Desulfatiglandaceae; genus NaphS2. Next base: position 2,422,887 of record OY759599.1, on the reverse strand, counting down.
TCGGCGGTCTTATCCCATCATCCGTGTTGAGTGGGGCGCCTGTTCATGCTCCTTCCCCGAACCTTGTGGCTTCTACCAACGGGTTGATGATTCAGGGTGCGCAGTTGGGACAGTTGGTGGGCCCTCCTGTCCTGGGACTGCTCGTGTTAAACACCGGCGGGTGGCAGGTTGCGCCCTGGTTCCTGGGATTTTCCGCGGCCCTGGGCATCATGTTTTCCCTCTTTCTCAGATCTTTGTCTTAGGAGGAATAGTTTGAGTGCGATATCCAAGAATGGCCTGGTGCTGGACGAAGAAGCCCAAAAACTTTTTGAGCAACTCGGTGGCATTGATACGCGCGAAAGGGGGCATGACGCATCTGGCAATGGGGGAGAACTCTCGTCGGATCCTTTGGGTGAAGAACAGGATCTGATGGATTTATGGCGCATTGTTCTGGTGGACTTTGTGTATGTTCTGGCCCAGTATTTTTCCAAAATCAAGTTGCATGGACTGCAATCGATTAAAGCGGAAGATGTGGCGCCGGTAATGGATATGCTGACCAAAATCCATGGCATGACCGAGCGAAACGGCATGATCCTGATTCGTTATCGCGGCATGCGAATGCCCGATGAAAAGATCGATTTTGAGCGTGTGGATTATGTGGTGGCCTGCGAAGATTTTTCGGTGGATATTCCCATCGTAAAGGCCCTGGCGAATCGTAAAGGCATTTCTATGTCCCACTTGCCGGGAAAATTGAAAGCCGCGTTCGATCGTTTCCCTTCCCTGGATATCAATTCCATCTGTTTTACGTTCGGCAAATGGGAACCGGAAGATCGGGATTTGATGTGCCTTGCACTTCAAACCGCCGGGCGGTTTTTCGGCGCCTACAGGGTTAAGATACCGGCTTCAGGAAACGCGGCAAACCAGGATGCGTCTCTTCCGGTGGTTTATAATGACAAAGGCGAGCCTGATCCGAATCTGACGCTTCTGGCCGGTGTGAATGGACTGAAGGTCGCGACCATACAGTCCCTGGTTCGAAAACTGCAGGGGTTGATGAAAAAACCGGATGCAACGGCGGCGCTGGAACAATACGTCAGTGCTTATGACGCTCTGTTTGCCTTTAAGAACGTCCGGGAAAAGTTACGCAAGCCCTCGGTTGAGATCAACAATCTGCGGCGGTTGATTGTCGGTAGGGGTGACGAGGTGTTTACGCCGGAAAAGGGTGAGGTAGTGCGGATGATTGCCGAACGGTACGGCGGATCTCCACAAAAACTGGCTCAGACCATCGACAGCGTTTATGGAAAGGATTTTTCCGGGGTCAGTCCGGAGAATTTGAACATACGTCTCATGAGGGTGTCCCATTTACTGGATTCAGCCCATCATTTCAGTCAACGGGCTGAAAAGGAAGTACTCAACAATGTTGAAAGGCGCCTGGGCCAGGTGCATGATGATGTTTTTGAAGCGCTTGCGGCCAATCAGCCGGAAACCCGGTATGGGAATGCTCAAGGGGGCGCCGGCGGGGTCACTTTGACCCGGAAACTCCTGAGCATGGTGACCTATTTTAAAAGACGGGTGCTGACCAAGAAAAAGATCAAGGAAATGGTCCACAAACCCATGGATTTTGATGACCGGGATTATGAGGCCATTGCCAGGGACTTCGGGATATCCGTTGAAGAGGCAAAGGCGATTTTAGAATTGTTGAAAGGGTGCTTTGATGGGACGGGATCATTTTTGAGAAATGCCTTTGAAAAAAGCATTCCCCATATGGCAAAATACGGGGTGAAGGTTTTTGGGTTTTTGTGGCATTATCTGAAAGAGACCTTGAGTCGCAAGGATCGCGTCGCCTTTTTGAATTCCCTTCAGTCCCTGATTTTCGAGATGAACCAATCTCCCGCGGCGCTGACGCTTTTGCTGACGGATTTTTGCCGGACCCAGGGCATGGTCCTCTTTTCGGATCGGAACGCGTTGATCCTGGCCAATGTTTTGCTTCGTAAATACAATAAAGAGATTCACAACGATATTGAAATTACCCCTGAAGAAGTGCTGCTGGTTAGAGAAGGGTTAAGCCCGGAAGCGGTGAAGGCTGCGGGAGATGCCATCGATAACCAGACGGATGCGTTTTTTCAGAAAATCAGAACCATTCATGGGGAACTTCTGAAAGGGTTTCAGAAGGGTGCAAAAGAGGGCGCCATGCCCTTGCGGTTTCTGCTTTCACTGGAGCGGGAATGTTACATATTTCTTTCCCTCATTGGACGGCCTCCCGGCCACACCGTTCTCAGGAGCGCCGTGAAGACATACGGCAATCCCGCTTCGGAAATCTACCGGGAGAAAAGGGGAAAGGGGTTTGAAGAGGTCTGCCTGAAACACCTCCGGGTTGCTGTGAGAGGGTTGTCCCGCTACGAAGATATAAACGACCTTCCGCTCTTGACGCATATCAGAAATATGGAACAGGATTTTCTGACCATCAGGAAAGATCAGGCTTACATGGATTCAGTTCAAAAAGCCATGGCGTGGATTGAATCTGCTATCCGTACGATTTCAGGAGACGACGACACCCGCTGATGATTTCGAAAAGCCCTATCTTGTGCGTTTGAGCAGCCGTGCGACCCGTGCCAGAAACCGTTTTCGGGCAATGGGCTTGGTGAGATAATCATCGGCCCCCGCATTCAGGCCTTCCAACTCCGATTTTTCCTCACTTTTTGCCGTCAGCATCATGATGGGGATAAAGCGAGTGGATGCTTGGCTTTTAAGCTTCCGTATGAGCATGACGCCATCCATTTCCGGCATTTCATAGTCGGTGACGATAATGTCGGGTTTTTCAGTCGACGCCAGCTTAAGGGCTTCTACGCCGTTTTCCGCTGTGATGACGAGATAATCCTCTGATTCCAACAGATGCCTGAGCAGTTTGAGGACAACGAGATTGTCGTCAACGGCGAGAATTTTGGTGGGACACTCGGTGGTGAGGGAGCAGAAGGAGTCGTCGGCATTCTTTCCATTCGATGCGAAATCTTCCCGTGCCCCGGAATCAATGGTTCCGGCAGGGGGTTCAGCCGTGATTTCCGGTGGCGCCACGCGAAAAATCTCTTCAATGGTGGTTAGTCCCTGAAGGGCTTTTTGAATGCCGTCAACGGACATCACCTGAAATCCTTCCTTTTGAGCCCTTATTTTAAGCTGTTCGCTTGAGAGATTGCCGGCGATGAGTTCCCTCAGGGCAGGGGTTATGGTTAATACTTCAAACAAACCAAGCCGACCGGAGTAGCCGGTTTGCTGACAGGCGGCGCAGCCCGTGCCTTTCCAGAAGACCACATCTTTTTTGTTGCCCGTGTAGTGCCGGATTTCCTCCAGTTGCTCCGGAATCAGGTTGTCGGGCGCTTTGCATGATTCACAAATTTTTCTGACCAGTCGTTGTCCAATCACGGCAATCAGCGAGGAAGACACCAGGAAAGGGTCAATGCCGAGATCCATGAGCCGCACCACGGCGGCAGGTGCGTCGTTGGTATGGAGCGTGGAAAAAACAAGATGGCCGGTCTGGGCGGCTTGAAAGGCGGTAACGGCGGTCTCCTGGTCCCTGATTTCGCCGACCATGACAATATCCGGGTCCTGCCTGAGAATAGACCGTAACCCTTTGGCAAAGGTAATGCCGGCAGCGGGATTTATGGGGACCTGGTTGATGCCCGGGACGTCAAATTCAACCGGATCTTCTACGGTAATGATATTGACTTCGGGAGAGTTGAGTTTGTTTAAACAGGCATACAGGGTCGATGATTTACCGCTTCCGGTGGGACCCGTTACCAGGATGATGCCTTGGGGCATGTGGATGGCGCGCAGTAGGTATTTGAGGTCCTTTTCGGAAAATCCCAGATCTTCAGGGTTCAGTTGCGCCGTAGCGGGATTGAGTATCCGGATGGTGACTTTTTCACCGTAGCTGGTGGGCAGAGAAGAAACCCTCAAGTCAAAGACCTTGCCGCCCTGCTTTACCTGCGCTTTGCCGTCCTGAGGCTTTCGTTTGGTGGCAATATCCATATCGGACATGATTTTTATTCGGGAAGCAACGGCCGCATGGATGCTTTTATCCCTGCGGATGATTTCCCGCATAATGCCGTCTATACGGTATCGAACCACCAGAAATTTTTCTTGGGGTTCAATATGGATATCGCTTGCTTTGAGTTTAATGGCATTGGATATAACGGAATTGACAAATTTGACAATGGGGGGAAGATCCCCAAGATCTTGAAGTTCCCTTATGGGCGTCTCTTTTTCCTTTTTCCTTTCGATAACTTCAATATCTTCTTCCCCCGTCCCAAATTCCAGCGCCAGATTCATTTCAGAACCCTGCTTGGGGTAGTGCTTTTCAATGGCTTTGACCAAATCACTCGAAGGGGCAACTGCCCGGTCAATGGGCAGTTGCGTATAAAAGCGCAGGTCCTCAAGGGCATAGAGATCCAGTGGATTGGCCATGGCAACCAATAGCCGGTTATCTTTTTTTCGCAGTGGTATAACCTGGTGGTTTTCGGCAAGTTCAGGCGGAATCAACGATGTGATGTCTTTGGGAATACTGGCATTGTCAATCCTGCCGTAGGGTATTTTGAGGCGCACTGCCAGGGCTTTGGCGATAACCACGTCATCGGCAACGCCCATATCCATAAGAACCTCTCCCAGACGCTTTTTACCGGATTTCTGGATTTTGAGGGCCTCGTTGAGGGTTTCCTCATTGATAAGGCCTATTTTTACAAGATATTCACCCAGGCGAAGCGACTTTTTGGGTGGCTTCTGGGATTTTTCAGGTGGGGTCTTCACATTGTTCAAGACGATAACACTCCAGGTGGATGACGTTTATCAACGATAGATTTTATAAACCATTACTGTGATAATATGGTCTCTTTTAGAATGAATATCAACACAATTTTATGGGTGTTGGCATTCCAGCCCCTCCTCAATCAGTGTCAGCACCCGGTTTTTTTCTTCCGGAAATTGGTATCCCTCATAACTGTGGCTGAAGAGATAACCGCCTCGGTGGTTTTTCCAATAATTGCCCGCATGATCAAAACACACCTTGGATGAAACATTCAAGGTTTCCATGGTTAATTTGAGCTCCCGCAGTTGCTGTTCAGGGGACAGGGGCTGAAACTTTTTTTCCATAATCGCTTGATGGAGCGGGGTTCCGGGCCAGGATCGAAAGGGCCTGGATCGGATGTAGTGGGGATTAATTTCATTGAGTATGCGGGCTGTGTTGATGGCATGGTTTTCCCAACAAGCCTTGCCGCCCAGGCCCGGCATCCAGTATTCGGAAACCTGGAATCCCGCTTCCATGGCCTTTTGTCCCCCCTCAATGTGGGTTTCGGGCGTGGCGCCCTTTCTAATCATTTTCAGCAGCGCTTCGTCTCCGGATTCAAGGCCCAGGTGCAACCGATCCAGACCGGCGTCGTGGATGGCCCGCAATGATTCCGGTTTCTTTTGCGCCAGGGTTTTTGAGCGGGCATAAGAGGTGACCCTGGTAATGTGGGGAAAAGTCTTGCGAAGGTATTTCAGTGCGTCAACCAGCGTGTCGGTTTTCATGATCAAGCTGTTGGCATCCTGCAGAAATGCTGTTTTGCCGCCGGACAACAACCAGTGGTAGACCATTACAAATCCCTGGTGGTATTCGAGTTCCGGAACGCGCCGCATCAACATGACAGCCGCCTCATGGTTTATTTCAGGGTCTTTGCTTGTTTTCAGCGACAGTTCCTTCAGGTCGTGGGCCAGTAACGAGATGGCGTCGATGTCCGCTTTGATGTCATCAAGGGGTCGCAGTTGAAATTTTTCACCCTTATACATCCCGCAGAAGGTGCAATGGTTCCAGGGGCAGTTGCGGGTAAATCGGACCAGCAGCGATGTGCCGCCTTCGCTGGGGGGGCGATAAACACCGGTTTCAAAGTTGTATTTCTGAAGATGTTCCATTGATATCTTTCTCCTTTGCCGGTTTCAGACGGCAAGTTTAAGCGAGTCCTCCAGCTTAATTTCCAGCTCCGCGAGGGCCACTTCGGACAGGCCAAGGGCATGGGCTTCGGGTGTGGCCGCCAGCAAAAGCGTGGGGTCTTCGTGTAATCCAATGCCCATTTTATTACAGGCGCAATTCCCTAATTTCACCAGCAGCAACAGGATTTCGTCGTCTCCGTACTCTTCCTCATGGTGTCTGAGCGCTATCTCGCAATAGGCTTCGGGCAGGTTCCAGTTTTTCAGGAGAGAATGGCCATATTTCGTATGCATGCTGTTCATTAATTCTTCAATCAGTTCCGGTGGGGGGCGAGAAGCGATTCTTCCCGAGGCAATGATGGTATCAATCGTCGTGATGAGAAAGAGTTTTCCCACATCATGCAGCAGGCCCGCAATAAACGCTTCATGGCAGAGGTCCCTCAGTCCGCGCCTCAGGGCGAGCCATTGGCTCCCGATGGCGCAACCCACCGAGTGGGTCCAAAGTTTTGCCAGGATTTCACGTTCCTCGGGATTTTTTGAATGGAAATTTTTGTTATGTGTCACAAGGGTCACAATGTTGGCGATTTCCGAGATCCCGATGCGGATCAAGGCGTTGTGGACAGTGGAGATCTTGGTTAGTCCCCGGTAAAAAGCGGAATTGGCCATTCGCAAAACCTGACTCGTAAGGGCGGGGTCGGATACGATCAGTTTTTCCACCAACCGGGTGTCCGGTTCTTCCTTGCCGATCTCCTGCTGAATGCGAAGGGCGTTTTTGTCGAATGGGAGAAGCACGGTCTTATCGCTGTCCATGAATTCATCGGCTATTTCGATTAATGATTCGGCTTGTTTCATCTCTATAATCCCAGGAGTGTTTGGAGTATGGGCAAAGATCTCGGTTTATGCAGCCTTGGCAGGCATCTGACGACTTCCTGGAGGGTGGTGGTTCCGGTCCCTGCCAATGCAATACCGGTTTCCATGAGGGTCACGAGGCCGGTGGACTCTATGCCGATCTTTCGAATTTGATAGCTTGTTTTTTTTTCAAGAATGGCATCCCGAACGGCTTCATCCAGAATCAGCATTTCGTGAACGGCGATACGCCCTTTGTAACCGGTGTACGCGCATTCGCTGCACCCGAAGCCCTTTTGAAAATTTCCGTTTTGAATGTCCTTGGGGGTGTAGCCCAGTATGCGAAGATCCGCCGGTGTAACTTGATAGGGCATTTTGCAGGCGGGGCATACTTTTCTAAGAAGCCTTTGGGCCAGCACGCACACGACCGTGGATGAAATCAAAAAAACATCCACCTCCATGTTCATCAGCCTGACCAGGCCCCCGATACTGTCCTCGGTGTGAAACGTCGTCAGCACCTTATGGCCGGTCAAGGCCGCCTGTACTGCTACCTGGGCTGAAAAAGTGTCTCTGATTTCCCCGATGACGACCACGTCAGGGTCTTGCCTGACGATGTGTCTCAAGGTTTCCTCAAATGTTAGGTTGATTTTTGGATCGATGGAACACTGTGCGATCCCGTCAACCACGTATTCGACTGGTTCTTCTGCGGTGATGATGCTCACATCGGGTCTGTTGAGATAGTTGATGCAACTGTAGACTGTGGTGGTCTTTCCGGAGCCCGTGGGCCCCGTCACCAAAACGACGCCGCTCGGGCAATCCAGGGCCTCGTCCCTGAACCGGGTCAACATCCGGGTGGGCATCCCGATATCTTCGATATTCAGGAGATGCGCCTGCCGTCTTAAAAGACGCATGACGATTTTTTCGCCATGCACCGTCACATAAAACGAAACCCGGAGGTCCACTTCCTCTCCGGAAGCGTTAAAATCGATGCGGCCTCCCTGGTGCCGGCGTTTTTCGGCAATATCCGCTTTACACATGATCTTTATGCGGCTGGTGAGGGGCGGTATGATTTCACGCGGAAAGTCCTTGTAGTGAATCAAAACGCCATCTTGGCGAAAGCGTATCCTGAGTCTGTCCGTCATGGGTTCGATATGAATGTCGCTGGCGCCGCGGGAAATGGCTTCCAGAATGATGGCGTTCACAATCTCGGTTACGGAAAGGTCGGTCTTTTGCGCAGACGTTAAAGACTGTTTTTCGGCTCGGAACTGATCAATCACCTTTAAGATGGATTTTTCTCCGGCGATCCCGGGGATTACGTCGCATTCAAAAAGTTTTTTGGCTTCGTTGATGGCCCGTTTGTTGGCTGGATCGGCAAAGGCGATTAGGATTCGGTCTCCTTCCCTTCGGATGGGAAGGAATATGAATTCCCTGAACAGTCTGGTGCGGGCGCTGGAAATGAGATTCGGGTCAATATCGGCAAACTCTACTTCCACCAGGGGAACTCCCAGCTGGACGGAGAGTATTTCCAGGAAGTCTTGCTCCCTGATAAAATTGTGGGAGACCAGAACTTCGCCCAACTTCCGCTTGGGCGTTTCTTTTGCCTGGCTTTCCAAACAGGTCTTGAGTTGTAATTCATTGATATGGCCCAGTTCAACCAGAAGATCTCCGATTCGGAAAGAACTGAAGTTCCGCCGGATGGTATTTGTGATCTGATCATCCGTGAGATACTTGAGTTCTTTTAAGACCTCCAGCAATATCCGGGGGGTTTCGAGTTTGGATTGTATCCTGAGGGCATAGGCAAGTTGCTTATCCGTCAGACGTCCTTCCTGGACTAAAATAGACGCAATTTGACCCAGACGTCTATCAGGTTTGGCATCTCCGGAATTTTCGGGAAGCTTATTCTCTGATAAACCGCTTTTTGAAGGGAGCATGCTTTGTTACTCTGGTTAGTGCCTTATTTTCTAAAAATCTGTCACAAAAAACAAGAAATTCATTGACAGCATAACTTAAAACTTAAAACTGCGTTACGAACACATGCCAACGCGCGCATGATATGCTTTTCAACCGGGAAATTGCAAGCGATTCTTGGCTGTGCCCATAATTCTCATGATATGGTTGATTTCCACGCCTGGTAATTGACAGCCGTCGCTCCTTGTGTCAAAGTGAAACCGGATTGTCGGTATGAAAAATCCTGTTTTGACATATGGGTGATCATGAAAAGAGTTATTTTTCAACTCATTATTTTATGGGTGGCGGTTTCCGTTTGCGGCGGGGTATTTTTCTTTGGGCAAAAGATGCTTCAAATCCCCTTCAGGTCCGCCAACGACGCGCTTCATCAAAAAGGGACAGCCCTGACCCTGGATTTTCTGATTCCGGCCGGGACACATATTGATGAAAAAATCACCATAGGTCAGGTGATAAAAATCCGAATGACCCAAAAGAGCAGTCCTTATGATCAAGTTATCCGGGCATTGTCCGATTTGATGCCGCCCGGGTATGTACGGCTGGGGAATCTCCTCCTTTTTTTCTTCTGGTCTTTCTGCGTTCTGACGCTTTTGAGAATTTTCACCTTTATGGGATATGGCAGAGTACTTCGGACAAGCCTGCTTCTGGGTGGGATCATCTACTATTTTATGCCTGACTTTTCTCCAAATATATGGGATGATATTCTTTTTGTGGTTTGCCCGTTATCGGTTATTTTCGTGAGATGGTATTGGGTTCGGAGGAAGAAAAAGGTTATTCAGGATTGATGGTCCTATTTAAAACAAACAATCATCGGAATTTTTTCAGGAGGGGTTGATGAATTATAAACGACTGTTTGAGCCGGAGAGTATGGTGGTGGTCGGGGTATCGCTTCATAACGACCGGCACCCCGCCAACATTATATATCGGAAGAATCGATTGCGTTATCCCGTAAGGGTTTTTGCCGTTAATCCCAAGGGGGGCATGTTACAGGGCGACAGGGTCTATGAATGTTTAGCGGATATTCCCGAAACTGTAGACCTGGTGGTGATTGCCGTACGGGCCGAACTGGTGCCGGATACTTTGGCCCAATGTATTTCGGCCGGGGTCGGCGGCGCCGTGGTGATCTCCGGAGGGTTTGCGGAGGTGGGCCGACAGGATCTGCAGGACCGCCTGGTGGATATGGCGGTAAAAGCGGATTTCCCCTTTGTGGGTCCCAATTGTCTCGGCATCTTTTCTCCCGGACGGGTGGATACTTTTTTTCTCCCCGGGGAACGGACTGTGCGGCCTGATCCGGGCAATGTGGCGCTTGTCAGCCAGAGTGGGGGCGTTCTGGTGGACCAGATGGTCAATTTTGCCGGTGAAGGGGTGGGACTGTCGGTGGCCGTCAGCATCGGCAATAAAGCCCTGGTGGACGAGGTGGCGCTGCTGGCGTATTTGAGTGAAGATAAGGGGACGGATGCCATTGCGTTCTACCTTGAAGGGTTTAAGAAAAATGGGGGCAGGGCGTTTGCGGAAGCGGCATGCCATTGCCCAAAGGCGATTGTGGCCTTAAAATCCGGCAGAAGCCCGGAAGGGGGGCGGGCCGTTTCCAGCCATACGGCTTCCCTGGCCGGCGATTATGCGGTTTTTTCCCAGGTGATGTCGCAGTTCGGCGTGCTTGAGGCCAGGACTCAGTTTGAAGTGGTTTCCTTTTGCGAGGCGCTGAGCTGTTACCGGGAAACCATTGCCGGCAAGGTCGGCATTATCACGGGCAGCGGTGGTCATGGTGCTTTGACGGTGGATTTATGCAGTTCCCACGGGCTTGAGGCGCCGGTGTTATCGAAACAAATCCAGGAAGCCCTCAAGCAGGCATTGTCGCCAAGTGTTCAGGCCATTGCGGCAACAGGCAACCCGGTGGACCTTACGGGAAGCGCCGTTGATGATGATTTTGTGGCGGCCGCCGAGTGTTTAAGCCGAACGTCCGAAGTGGATTGTATCGTAGTGCTGATATTGCCATACTCACCTGGGACCACTTCCGATTTGGGCGCCAGGTTGAGCGAGGTTTACCTCAAGGAAAGAAAACCCATGGTGGCTTATGTCCCGAACCTGGAACGATATCGTATGCTGATCGAAGGATTTGAGCAGAATCATATTCCGGTGTCTCCGGCCATTGAGGGTGTGGTGCTCATGGCCAAGGCGCTGAGGAGGCGAACATGTTGAACCCGGAAATTTTTGAGATACTGTCGAAATCCAAAACATGGGGGTGGGTTTTGGAACCGGAAGCCAAGCGTTTACTGGCCCTTTCGGGCATATCCGTTCCCCGGTTTAAATGGGCGAAGACGCCGGACGAAGCCATCGAATTTGCTGAACAAAACGGATATCCGGTGGTTGCCAAAGTGGTTTCACCGGGTGTGATTCACAAAACGGAAGCCAAAGGGGTGGCCCTGAATGTTGAAAATAAGATTTCCCTGGCGGAAGCATTTCATCGATTCAGTGCCGTTGACGATTTCCAAGGTGTTCTGGTGGAGGAGACCCTTCAGGGGATGGAGTTGATTATCGGGGCCAAAATTGATTATCAGTTCGGCCCGGTCATTCTTCTGGGCGTTGGGGGGACGGGGGTAGAGATTTACCAGGACGTCTCTTTGAGGATGGCGCCGATCCTGCCCGAAGATGTGGAATCCATGGTCAGGGGCCTGAAGGCCCATCGCTTGTTCGAGGGATACAGGGGAACGGAAGTCATCAATATGGAGGCCTTGATCCGTTTATTGATGGCCTTTTCCGGATTGATTATGGCCCTTGGCGAGAAATTCATGTCTGTTGATTTAAATCCGGTTTTTTGTTCAACGGAAGCCTGCATTGTGGGAGATGCGCGGATTATGCTGCCGGCATAGGGACCCTCAATGGGTAAGCGCTTGGCTTACCCATCCATTTTAAGAACCTCTTCAATGGTTTTTAACAACGCCGTTCGGTCAATGGGTTTGATTAGGGTGCGTAATGCGCCCACGCCCTTGGCCATTTTCAGGTAAGAATCCGGTCCGATTCGACCGCCTCCTGAAACGGCGATAATCTTGACATTCGGGAATTCCCGTCGAAGGTCGCGGATGGTTTCGATGCCCTCCTTGTTGGGCATGATGAGGTCCGTGATGACCATGTCAGTGGGATTTTTCCGGTACTGTTTGATCCCCACATTCCCGTCGGGGGCATCCACCACCCGGTAGCCCTCCCGCTCCAGAATGGCCCGGAACAACAGGCGAATGGTTTCATCGTCGTCAATGACCAGTATGCTGGGTTGGACAGGTTCTTTTTTCAGATGATCCGACATGTCATTTTTCCCCGTTTGCGAGTGGTCCGACTCATTCTCATCTACGTTTCCATTTGCGGGATATCACATATGGCGATTTATGAGACGTGGCTAGATACTCTTTCACTATATATCAGAGCAAGGTATTGTTGCTTTAAAATCTCTTTATGTCAATTAAAAACCGCTCATAAGAAAAATAATATCGAGAATGACAGCCATCATTATCTCCACCTCGGTTTTGGTTTATTTTCCATGAGCTTAGTGCAAAAATTATGCGAGAAATGTAAAATATTCTCTCAGTTTAATAAAGTATAAACATATCAAATAGATATAGGTTGTGATCTGTTCCTGGAACGGAAGCTGGACAAAATATTTACTTTTTCAGGTAGGTAATTTTTGACACATGTGTCATTTTAGTGCATTATCCCTCCCTGAAAACAATCAAACATCGGTATTATCATGAGGAGGCTGAACCGCTTGGATTTGGGACGTTTCCCAATATGCGGTAATTAGTCCTTTGCGGTTTCGAGCGTATTTGAATATAATATGACCATGAGAAAAAACAGCGAAACACTCTATTTACTGGATGGCAGTTCGTATATTCACCGTGCGTACCATGCCATAAGGAACCTGGCCAATACCAAGGGGTTTCCTACCAATGCGGTTTTCGGGTTTACACAGATGATCCTCAAGCTTCTGGTGGACAGGAAACCCGAATATCTGGCCGTTGTTTTTGATACCAAAGGCCCGACTTTCAGGCATGAAATCTATGAGGATTATAAAGCCAACCGTCCTCCCATGCCAGAGGACATGGTGGTGCAACTGCCTTTCATCAAGGATGTGGTGAAAAACCTTGGCGTTGCCATGCTGGAGCAAAGCGGTTACGAAGCGGATGACATTATTGGGACCCTGGCGCGGGTGGGTGCGGCTGAAGGTTTCAGCGTGGTGGTAATATCCGGCGACAAGGATTTCAGGCAGTTGATTAGTCCCTCGGTATCCATGTGGGATACCATGAAGGACAAAGTCACCGACTATGATTCCCTGAAGGACGCCTATGGGTTTGAGCCGGAAAAATTTATCGATGTCATGGGACTGTCGGGCGATACATCGGACAATATCCCCGGAGTCCCCCGCGTGGGAGAAAAGACCGCGGTGGTGCTGGTTCAAGAATACGGATCCTTCGAAGGGGTTTTTGAGCGCCTGGATGAGATTAAAAAAAAGAAGCTGAAGGAAAATCTGGGCGCATCGCGGGAGATGGCCTTGTTGAGTCGAAAGCTGGTGACCATCGACCAATTCGTTCCCATCTCCACGGATATGGGTAACTTCAAGGTTGGCGAACCCAGCCGGGAGGCCCTGGCCGATATTTTCAGGGAACTGGAGTTTCGCGATTTATGGGATCGGTTTGCATTCCGGGAAGAAGTGCTTTCCCAGGAGTATGAATTATGCTTGACCATGGGGGATGTGAAAACCCTTGCAGACCGTATTAAGACCGCGGGCCTGGTTTCCATCGATACGGAAACCACCGGCACGGACCCCATGGCGGCTGACCTGGTGGGTATTTCCTTCAGTTTGAAAGAAGGGGAGGGGGTCTACATTCCCCTGAGACACCACTACCTGGGCGTTCCCGAACAGGTTCCCTGGTTGGATGCCCGGGATGCTTTAAAAGGGGTATTGGAAAATGATGCCATCCTTAAGGTGGGGCAGAACATCAAATATGATGCCTGCATATTGAAACGTCATGGCGTGACGCTGAAAGGCATTTCTTTTGACACCATGATTGCATCCTACGTGATCGATCCCGGTCTCAGACAGCATAACCTGGACGCGCTTTCCCAGCGCTACCTGAACCATAAGATGATTTCCTACCAGGATGTGGTGGGAAAGGGAAAGAATACGCACGGTTTCGCGGAAGTGTCGCTGGAAAATGCCTGTGAATATTCCTGTGAAGACGCGGACATGACCCTGCGATTGAAGAAGATTCTGGAGGGAAAAATCAGGGCGGAAGAAAATGAAGCGCTTTTTCATGACCTGGAGATGAAACTTTTGCCGGTGCTCCTGGATATGGAAATGACGGGCATCAAAATTGATGGGGCGCTTTTTGAGAAGATGTCGGCTGCCTTTGCCGTGGAGTTAAAGCAGGTGGAGCAAAGGATATGGGAACAGGCCGGCGTAAAATTCAACCTCAATTCTCCGCAACAGCTGGGAACGGTGTTGTTTGAAACGCTGGAACTTCCCGGTGGAAAGAAGACCGCTAAAACCAAACGTTATTCAACAGATGTAAAGGTTCTTCAAAAACTTTCCGAATCTTATGAAATTGCCGGGAATTTGCTCCGTTTCAGGTCACTGGCCAAGCTGAAATCCACCTATCTGGATGCCTTGGTCAAAATGGTGAATCCTCAAACCGGAAGGGTACACACCTCGTTTAACCAGACCGTTGCCGCCACGGGTCGGTTGAGCAGCAGCAACCCCAATTTACAGAATATTCCCATTCGGGGTGAGGAAGGACGGACCATTCGAAAAGGGTTTGTGGCGGATAAGGGGAACATTCTGGTGGCGGCCGATTACAGCCAGATCGAGCTTCGGGTGTTTGCCCATTATTCTGAGGACCCCGCATTTATGGCGGCATTTAAAGAGGATGAAGATATCCACGCCAGGACCGCCCGTGAGGTCCTGGGAAATGAAGAGGGTGAGGTGACGCCTGAAATGCGACGCATCGCCAAAGCCATTAATTTCGGCATTATTTATGGCATGGGTCCCCAAAAACTCAGCGAGCAGTTGGGGATTTCCACCAAGGTTGCCAGGGAATATATTGACGCCTATTATGACCGGTATCGGGGCGTGAAACAATATAAGGAAAAGGCCATTGAAACTGCCCTTGAAAAGGGATATGTTACCACCCTTTTTAATCGCAGGCGTTATCTTCCGGATATCTCGCACGCAAACAATCGAATCCGATCGGAAGCGGAGCGAATGGCGGTTAATACCCCCATTCAGGGGACGGCGGCGGATTTGATCAAAAAGGCCATGATTCAGATTCACAACCGTCTGGCGGAAAAGCGTTTCCAGGCGAAAATGATCCTTCAGGTGCATGATGAACTGGTCCTGGAAGCGCCCAGGGAAGAGGCAGACCCGCTCATTTCCATGATCAAGGAGGAAATGGAAGGGGTTTACCCGTTGCGGGTCCCTTTGAAAGTGGATATTAATCAGGGGCTTAACTGGGATGAGGCGCATTAAGCGTTTTAAGTGTTAAGTTTTAAGTTGTTTTGATGGCGCCATGTTCTTAAAACGTAAAACGTAAAACGTAAAACTTAAAACATTAATTAAACAAGGATATTAATCATGTCATATATTTTCGGTCCGGTCCCGTCGCGGCGGCTGGGCCTGTCTCTTGGAGTGGATTTAATTCCCCACAAAACCTGTACCTTTGATTGTCTCTATTGCGAGGTGGGCAGGACCACGTGCAAAACCATCACCCCCGGTCCGTTCGCGCCCGTGGACGAAATATTGTCACAGCTTGAGGAAAGGCTTAAGGGATGCACGCCGGATGTCATCACCCTGGCGGGATCAGGAGAACCGACGCTTCATGCTGAAATCGACCGTATCATTTCAGGCATTCGGGACATCACCGATACAAAGGTCGTCATTCTCACCAACGGGTCCCTTTTCTGGGATGAAGCCGTTCGCAAGCGTGTTTTGGCGGCGGACCTGATTATGCCTACCCTGTCCAGCGCCTTCGCCCACACTTTTCAAACCATTCATCGTCCCCACCGGGATCTGACACTGGACCGTATTGTGGCGGGGCTTGTGCAGTTGAGAAGGGAATTTGGCGGATTGATCTATCTGGAAGTCATTCTGCTGGCCGGGATCAACGATACGGAAGAAGAGGTGGGGGCACTGCGGCCATTAATTCAAAAGATTCAACCGGAAAAAATTCAGCTGAACACCGTGGTGAGGCCGCCGGCGGATGCATGCGCCAAAGCCCTTGACGGGAAGAGACTGGAAGAGATAAAACTTTTTCTGGGAGAACGTGCGGAAATTGTGGTGGATATTGAGACTGCAAAAGGCGCCTTGGCGCGCGATCCGAAAGGGGAGGGACTGCTGGAGATGGTCAAAAGAAGGCCCCTTCGGCCCAAAGATATGGCCAATTCCCTGGGGATTTCCCTGGATGAGGTGGAGAGCATGGTTAAAGGATTGCTCCTCAAGGGATACCTTCGCAGGCAGGACCACTCGGGAGAGATTTTTTATGTGAGTAGTGACTTAGATTGAAGCCGGAAAAGAGGGGACTTGGGCGATTGCCTGTTGGTGATTTGCCCCCAGGCATACAATTAAGTTTTGAAAAAGGTTTTTTCGCTTACCATTCAAAGAATGAAATAAAAGACTTTATGGTACGGAAGATTTGCAAAGATCTTGATATCGAAAAACCTTAACGCAAAAATGACCCCCTTAATTTTGCGCTTATACCACTTTTTTGCACCAGTACCATGATGTAGGTTAAACAAATAAAAAAAAGGGAAATCTCAATTGGCAGATCAAAGAACGAATGATTTGGATATTGAAGAAATAAAGAATCATTGGATTGAGACATCAAATGATGATTTTAGAACAATGAATGAATTGTTTAAATCAAAATCGTATAATTGGACTTTGTTTGTCGGACATATTTCTGTAGAAAAATTGCTCAAAGCCCTTTATGTTAAATTACATAAAAAACATGCACCCACCATTCACAATCTATACAGATTGGCAGAATTATGTGAAATTAAATTGACGAATGAGTATTCTGACCGCCTTGATACGATCACCTCTTTCAATATAAATGCTCGGTACGATGATTACAAAAGAGAATTTTACAATCTATGTACTCGCGAATATGCCGAATCGTGGATTGTCAAAATTAAGGAATTACGTAAATGGATCGAAGAGATGCTTTAAATATTGCTCGTGAATATGCTTCATTAATAAAGCTGAATTGTGCTTGTAAACAGGTTTTTCTTTTTGGCTCATATGCAAAGGGTACAAATCACGAGGAAAGTGATATAGACATCGCTGTTATTCTCAAGGAATTTGAGAATCCAATGGATGTACAATTGGAGCTAATGAGGTTGAGACGTAAAATTGACAGCAGAATTGAGCCACACCCTTTTAGAGAAAAGGACTTTAATATGACAAATCCGATTGTATATGAAATTTTGAAGCATGGACAGAGAATTGATACCAGTATTATTTAATAGAGGTTGTTATGCCGCAGATGACAGTTGACATATCCGTTGGCAATGTAGCAGAAATTATTCAGTCTATGAATACACAGGAGATTGAAACTTTGTATCTCCTGCTTACAGAAGAAGAAAAAGAATTGCTGGAACGGAAAAAAGATCTTGAACTCGGGAGAGTTAGATTCCTGACACAGGATGAGGTCTTTGATTTTTAATGTCAGGCGCTATAAACGCCATCAAGAATTATACAAAGTAGTCGATCGGAACAGCAGTGTCTTTTGAATAGGTTTGGAAAAAGAGGGGACGTGGACAAAAACTTCTATGCAGGGATTGATGTGGGTTCCGTCAGTTTGAACGGCATCGTGATCAACGAAAATCGAGAGATTGTCTATGAGGCGCCTTACCAGCGGCATCTTGGCAAAGTGGATCGCTTGGTTCTTCGTCTGATTGAGGACCTTTATGATCGATTTGGTGAAAATAAAATTCGATCAATCTCATTTACCGGGAATCATGGCAAGAAACTGAGCGAGCGGCTGAATACCCCATATGAATTTGAGACCATCAGCCAGGTGCTTGGCGCCGTGTTTGTCAAACCCGACGTGCGAACCATCATCAGTATGGGCGGCCAGGAGACGGGCCTTTTTCAGATTAACCACTCGGAGCAGGAGGGGTATGCTTCGTGGGAGCTGGCCTATTTCAATACCAATGGCCCCTGCGCCTCCGGCACCGGTTCGTTTATCGATCAGCAGGCCCAGCGGTTGGCCACCTCCATTTACTCCCGGGAAACGGAAATATCCCAGGACCAGGTGGACCGCATCCTGAAAGATTTTATTGAGCTGGGGAAAAAAAGCAATAAACCTGCCAACGTGGCTTGTCGTTGCACCGTATTTACCAAGTCGGATATGATCCATCTGCAAAACCGCGGTGAAAAACTGGCGGATATTATTTACGGTCTGCATGTGGGGAACGCACGCAATTACATGAGTACCATCGTTTCCAACCGTTCCCTGGAAGCGCCGGTAATTTTTGTGGGAGGGCTTTCTTTAAATACGCTTCAGGTCAAGGCCCTAAAGGAATATGTTCCATCGCTTGAGGTTCCTGCCTGCAATACATCCATTGGGGCGCTGGGCGTGGCCCTTTCGGCGCTGGAAGCGGAACGTGAAAAGGGGTTCGTAAATGGGGCGGGCCGGTTGGATTTGTCTCTGCTCGAAAGGTTGGCATCAGAGCAAAAGGGCGAAGTGCCGGTGGCGAGTAGGCTGGTGCTTCAAAAAACGGTTTTCCCAAAGACCAATGAAATTGGGACGACTTATTCGCCCTTACGGAGCAAATCGCCTTTAAAGGTTTTTCTGGGCCTTGATATCGGAAGTACGACCACCAAATACGCGCTCATCAACGAGGCCCATGAGATTATCGGCAAAAACTATGTACCCACCAAGGGAAAACCCATTGAAGTGACCCAGGACCTTTTCAGGGGATTATTGGATAGAATGGGCGAAAGAATGGAAATCATCGGTGCTGCCACCACCGGAAGCGGCCGTACCGTGGTGGGTGATTTCCTGAATGTAGATCTGATGATTGATGAAATAACCGCTCATGCCAGAGGGGCCGTTGAAATAGACCCGCTTGTGGATACTCTGTTTGAGATCGGCGGGCAAGATTCCAAATATGTTTCCATCGCCAATACCTATCCCCTTGATTTCGATATGAACAAGGTCTGTGCAGCGGGTACCGGCAGTTTTCTCCATGAACTGGCCAATAAATACGGCATTAGCATTATTGATGAATTTCAGGATATCGCCCTGTCGTCGGAAGCGCCGGTGAAACTGGCGGAAAGGTGTACGGTGTTCATGGAATCGGATCTGGTGAGTTACCATCAGAAAGGGGTTCCCACCAATGACCTGATTGCCGGATTGTGTTACGCCATTGTCCACAACTACCTGAACCGGGTGGTTGGAAAAAGGAAGGTCGGACAGCGGGTCATGTTTCTGGGGGGGCCGTCCCTGAACAAAGGTGTGGTGGCCGCATTTGAAAACGTGCTGGGTCGCCCCCTGATCGTGCCCAGACACCGGGAGGTGCTGGGGGCCTATGGCGCCGCCATCAGCGTTCACGAACGCATGCGTCTTCTAAATCAAAAAAAATCCGGCTTCAGGGGATTGAAGAGTGCCATTTCAGACCGTATGGAATACACGGAGAAAACCTGCCATGCAGATCCACAGTGCCACAATCAGTGCAAACTGAAAATTTATGATTTTGACGGCCGTAAAAGCGTTTGGGGTGGAGAATGCGGCCGGTATGAATTGACCCGGAGCCGTAGTGTAAAGGCGGAGAACTTTTTCACGTTGCGGCAGGAGATATGGGAAGCCTATATGGCGGGGGTTTACGAGACCCTGCCGGACAAACCGCTTATGCAGGTGGATAACCGGCCTACTGTGGGGATGCAGCGGGCCCTGTATGGTTACCAGGATGCTGTTTTGTGGGCGCATTTCTTTGACAGATTGGGGTGCAGACTTGTTTTGACGCCGCCGACCAATCCCCATATTTCGAAGACGGGAATCGAGGCTATTTCGGCTGAAACATGCTATCCGGTCAAGGTAAGTCATGGTCACGTCAAGGAACTGGTGGGGAAAACAGCGTTTCTCTTTCTCCCGAGCATCATTGATATGCCCACGCCCCATCCCGGGGAAAAAGGGTATTTCTGTCCCATGGTCCAGGCAAATTCATACATGGTTCGCATGGCGCTGGATCTTGACATGACCACCGTTCTAAACCCCGTGGTCCATCTCAAGTATGATGTGGAAACCCTCTGTTTGGAACTGGCGGCCCAGTTGCGGCCAAAACTGACGGTATCCAAGCGTCAGATCAGGGATGCCCTCTATTTTGCTCTGGGAAGACAGCAGCAATTTTACATGGCGCTTTTTGAAAAAGGGGCCGAGATCTTACAATCACAACCGGCCGACGAGCCTCTGGTCGTTGTGACCGGCAGGCCTTACAACCTCTACGATGAGCGTCTTAATCTCAGGCTGGGGCAAAATCTGGCAAAAATCGGCGTAAAAGCCGTGCCCATGGATTTTATCGATGTGTCTTCCGTGGACCTGTCTGATTTCCCCTCCATGTACTGGGGATTGGGCGCAAAAGTTCTGCGGACGGCCAAGGTCATCGCTGCCAATCCGACCTACTATGGGTTGCACCTGACCAATTTCGGATGCGGTGCGGATTCATTCCTGGAACATTTTTACCGTTATATTATGGGGGATAAAGCCTATATGATCCTGGAACTGGACGAGCACAGCGCCGTTGCAGGCGTTATGACACGGATTGAAGCCTATAAAAACGTGATTGACAACAGTATTCAAAAACAACTATTGGAAGCCGAAACACCACGAAAGCTGGCTAACTAGAATGGAATCTCACAACGTCATTAATTTTAAATCCTTTAGCGAAAAAGTAGGCCGTTTTAGGTTCCAGGAACGAACCTGTCTGATTCCGGAGATGAATCGGTCGGGAACCCACCTTCTGGCGGCCAATTTCAGGGGATTCGGTATTCAGGCAAGGGTACTGGAGACCTTTCTGGGGATGGATCTGGGACAGGCGTATACCTCGGGAAAGGAATGTTTTCCCTGTCAGATTACCATGGGGGATATCCTCCATTTTATGAAACAGGAATCAGCCCGTCTGGGGGAAGCATTCAACCCCGATGCCTATGTCTATTTTATGCCGGAAGCAGATGGCCCCTGTCGCTTCGGCATGTATAATAAGTACCAGCGGATTGTTCTGGATTCTTTTCCCGAGTTGAGCGGGCTCAGGATCGGCGCTCTGACCACGGCGGATGGGTATTCCCTCTCCGGGATTATTGATGAGGATCGGGTGACTGATCTCAGGAAATCGTCATATGTGGCCCTGGTTGTGGGAGATGTCCTGGACCGATTGCTGTGGCGGGTCAGACCCTATGAGAGAGAAGAAGGCCTGGCGGATCTGGTGACTGACAAATGCCTTGAGTTCATGGTAAATGCCTTTGAACGTTTCGGTCAAGGGCTGCAATTCGACTTGATACTGGCGCGTCTGGAAGCGGTTATAGAAGAGGTAAAGGCGGTCATCGATCCGAATATTCCCCCCAAACCGTTGATTGGCATGGTGGGGGAAATCTATTTGCGCACCCATGTGAAAGCCAACCAGGACTTGATTCGTATGCTGGAAAAACATGGGGCGGAAGTGGTCAATGCCTCAATGGCGGAATGGGTCAACTACACCAGTTATGATCGCTACAGATCCGCCAAGACGGGCTTACGTTTCAGCCTGAAACAATTCAGCTTCGACCGGATGAAAGCGCATTTGAAAGACCTTGTCCAGTACGGGGGGGATCTTTTTTACCAGGAATACCGACAGCGACAGGTCTATAAAAGGGCGTCGGGCCTGATCGATCTGGCAAAGGATCACAAGATCAGCCATTTGGAAGATGTACTCCGGGAACAGGATTTATATAGTTTTGATCTGGGGACGGAAGCCTGTTTGAGCATCGCGGGCATGATGGAATATGTTCGGGAAGGATATAACGGCCTGGTGAATGTATACCCGTTTACCTGTATGCCGAGCATTACTACATCCGCCATTATGCGGCCCCTGATGAACAAGCTCAGGGTGCCCTATTTGGATACCCCTTATGATTCAAGCTCCCAACCGGGTCGAGAAGCCGCTGTTCGAACTTTTATGTACCAGGCTGATCAGCATTGCAAACGCTATGGAAGGCATGTTTACTAAATGAGATTTGGATTTCGAAAGTCACATGACGCAAGACCAACAATAAAAATAGCGGCGTCCCGAAAATCCGACGGTCAAAGGGTCGGCGCTGCTCTGGGGAAAACAGGACATGAAAAAACGAATGCAAGGAGAAGATCGATGGGACTCGCGTCAAAGATGCTGATCAATGCCGTTGAACCGGAGGAATTCCGGATCGCGGTGATCAAAGAGGGACGGCTGGATGGGTTTTACATCGAAACCACCGCGACGGAACAGAAGACCGGAAATATTTATAAAGGCATTGTGGAGCGAATCGAACCCAGCCTGCAGGCGTGCTTTGTTAATTTTGGAAGCGACAAGAACGGTTTTTTGTCCGGTACGGATATTCATCCGGAATATTATGTGACGGATGACGACCCTAAAAAAGAAATAACCACGCCCCGGATTGAAAAAATCCTGAAAAAAGGACAGGAACTTCTGGTCCAGGTGACCAAGGAGATGCAGGGACACAAGGGCGCTCAGTTAACCACCTATCTTTCTTTGGCCAGTCGGCATCTCGTGTTGATGCCCGGCAGCAAAGGCGGGATTTCAAAGAAAATTGAAGAAGAAGCGGAACGGAAGCGCCTGAAGTCCATTATGGCCCAGTTCAACCTTCCCGAAGGCGTCGGGTATATTGTGAGGACTGCGGCCCTGAAGCAGAACAAGCGAGAGATTTCCAGGGATCTCAACCGGTTGCTCAGAATGTGGAAAAATATCAAGAAGACTGTTCAGGAAGCATCGCCTTTAACCCTGGTTCACAAGGAACAGGATGTCTGCCTGAGGACGTTGAGGGACTATTTTACCAGCGAAATTGCCGAGGTACTCGTTGACGACAAAGAGACCTTGGTCAAGGTGAAAGACTACATGAAGATCATTTCTCCCCGGCATCAGGGATGCGTCAAACTCTTTAAGGAAAAACGTCCCATTTTTGCCCAATACGAAATTGAAAAGCAGATTGAGACCATTTACCAAAATCGGGTGCCTTTAAAGTCCG
This sequence comes from Desulfatiglandales bacterium, assembly GCA_963662465.1. GTDB lineage: Bacteria > Desulfobacterota > DSM-4660 > Desulfatiglandales > Desulfatiglandaceae > NaphS2. Next base: position 2,399,888 of record OY759599.1, on the reverse strand, counting down.
GTGGTTCTATTGTGATTGATCCCACGGAGGCCCTGGTGGCCATTGATGTCAATTCAGGGCGATGGCGGACGGGCAAGGATGTGGAGACCACGGCCTTCAAAACCAACATCGAAGCCGCCGAAGAGATTTCCCGGCAGCTGCGTTTGAGGGATATGGGTGGATTGGTGGTGATTGATTTTATCGATATGCGGGAGAAGAAGCATATCCGTGAAATTGAAAAAGTGCTGAAGGACAAGGCAAAAGAAGATCGGGCCAAAATCAGCCTTTCCCCCATTTCCAAATTCGGTCTTCTTGAACTGTCCCGGCAGCGCCTCCGGCCATCCATTGAATCGGTGAGTTATCAGACCTGTGGGTATTGTCAGGGACGCGGACTTGTGCCCTCGGTTGAGACGGCTGCCATCTCTTTTTTGCGCCGGATTCGCATGGGATTGAGTAAAAAGGGGATTTTGCAGGTTAAGGGCGTGCTTTCGGAGGAGGTTGTGGCCTATCTGCAAAACCGGAAGCGAAAGGATCTTGCCGAGATGGAATCCCGCCATGGCATCGAGATTTCCCTGCAGAGTGATTCGTCCCTTCCGCCCGGCGGCGGCACGCTGGAATTCATCAAAGAAGGAACACAGCCGATGGTGGGGTAATCTTTGTTCAATAATATCATTTATTTCATTGTTGTTCTCCTGATCTTCAATGTCAGTTATTCCGATCCTGTTCCCGATGACTCTCTACTCTTTTCCATCGCCGGACTTTTGCTCTGCTGGGTGGCTTTTGCCGTTTATTGCCGCCGGACCTTTTTTGATCTGTACCGACTGATCGTGGCCGGCCGGCAGGTTGAAGGTGTACTGGCGGAACGATACGAGCGACTGAATTTACGGCTTTCCATCCTGGCCATACTGTTGTTTGCCGTGGCCATCTATTTTTTCAGTTTCAAACAGTGGCTCCTGGTAATTCCCGGTCTTGCGGTTTTTTCCGTGGTTCAGGGGCTCTTTGCCATTGCCCTGTTTCTCTTCTATTTGAGTACCCTTTGGTATTTTGCCTACCCCACCTATCGGGAACTGTTTCATGTGCGTGTTTCCAGGCGTAGCTTTGTGCTGAGCAATTTACGATTCAATCTCCCCGTCCTGTTCCCATGGCTCGCCCTGACCCTTGTTTATGATCTCCTTTCCCTCAGTCCATGGGCTTCCTCCAGCGCCTTCTTGAACAGCATTTATGGCCAGATGGTTTTTTTCGCCGTCTTTCTCGGCCTGTTGGCGATGATCATGCCGAAATTCATTCAATACTGGTGGGGGTGCAAACCTCTTGAGGCATCGGAAAAGGGGAAACATCTGGCGAATTTTTTGGATCAAAGGGGATTTCGCTACCGCCGGCTGCTCAGCTGGCCTATTTTCGAGGGTCGAATGATGACGGCCGGCATTATGGGGATTGTCCCCCGCTACCGGTACATCCTGGTAACGGATGCCTTAATGTCCGCGCTCTCCATCGAAGAGCTGGAGGCCGTGCTGGCACATGAGATGGGACATGCCAAATATTTTCATTTGCTCTTTTATATCCTTTTCTTCGTGGGATTCATGGTCCTTTCCTTTGGGTTATCGGATGTTTATATCTATATGGCCTATGTATGGTCTCCCCTGGCGGATCTCATTTCTGAAGACGATACGCGGTTTATGACCCTCTTTTATCTGGCGGTTTCCATTCCCATGCTGTTAACCCTGCTGATCTATTTCCGTTACATTATGGGCTTTTTCATGCGCCATTTTGAGCGTCAGGCCGATCTTTACTCCGCCGGGATCATGGGAACGCCGGCATTTATTGTGAATGCGCTGGAAAAGATTGCATACCTCAGCGGCAAATCCCGTGATGTTCCCAACTGGCACCATTTCAGCATCGGGCAACGGGTGGCCTGTCTTTTGAAAACCCTGGAAGTTCCCGGATGGGTCAAACAACACAACCGGTTTGTGCTGTTGTCTTTTCTGATTTACCTGGTGGGCATCGGTTCGCTGGGCTATCTGCTGAATTTCGGCCCCATAAAGGCGCATATGGCTTACGCGCTGATGAGCAAGGAACTCAGTTTGAAATTTCGGGAACACCCGCGGGATGTAAATCTGGGCATGAACCTGGCCATGGTTTACCAGCGGATGGGAAAAGAAATTGAGAGTATGGATATGTACAGACAGGTCATTCAATGGAATCCCCAACAGGCAGTCGCCCTGAACAACCTGGCCTGGCTGATGCTGACGGCCTCTGAACCGGATTTGAAAGATAGTGTCCGGGCTCTCGGGCTTGCCCGACAGGCGGTACTCCTGCAGCCTGTTCCCCAGTTTTTAGATACCCTTGCGGAGGCCTGTTACCAAAACGGTTTGAATGATGAAGCCATTCAAACCATTACGGAAGCCATTGGAAAAGCCACTGAAAACAAGGATTATTATGAGGCCCAGCTGCGAAAATACCAGCAGGTCGGCCTTAAATGATGGGAAGAAGGTAGGGTTGAAGGGAAGCCCGGCGCATGATGTTTTTAGAAGAACCCAATCGGACGGCTTTTATTGAATTGCCTTCAATGGCTTCCTGTGAAATCAGTTTAGAAATGGAAATGAACTATGCTTAAAAGTCGTTACGGAATTATCCTGGTCTATTGCCTGCTCAGTATGATGTCTTTTGTACTCATGAGGGCAGGCCTCTATGTGATGTCATGGAATATCATAGACCACTCCCTGCTCCATACCCTGGGTATTTTTGGGGTTGGTTTGGTGTATGATGGGGTCTTTAGTTTGTATATGGCCCTTTTTTTCGCTGTTTTTCTTTTCATGATTCCAAACAAAATTTTAAACAGCGGCGTTTTTCGCTATATCGCCTATTTGTTTTTTTTCGGGTTTCTTTATTTCCTGTATTTTACGCTTGTGGCGGAATGGCTATTCTGGGACGAATTCAAGACACGTTTCAATTTCATTGCCGTTGATTATCTGGTTTACCGCCGCGAAATCACGGATAATATGGTTGAATCCTATCCGATGCCCTACATCCTGTCGGGGATTTTTTTGGCTGCGCTGGCCACTTTTTTTATGGTGAAAGGTCTTATCAGGCAGTGCCTTCTTGCCAGGGAGAGTCTTCTGCGAAGAGGCATGATTACCCTGACCATCGGGGCGCTTTCCTTGTGCGCTTATTTTTGGGTGGATCAATCTCTCAGGGAAACTTTTGTCAACAATTACGAAATAGAGCTTTCCTCCAACGGTCCCTATCAGTTTGTGGGGGCTTTCAGGAATAACGCTTTGGATTACCGGCCCTTTTATGCTGAGGGGCGGGATCTTCAGATGTCGGGGCTGGCCAAGGCATCCGTCCGTAAAGATTCCGCAACGGGAGGGCTTTATGATATCTCAAGAAATATTTCGCCGGATAGGGCGGAGCGGCGATTGAACGTGTTTCTCATTACCGTGGAAAGCCTGGATGCCGATTTTTTGACCCGATTCGGGAAAAAGGAGAATATCACCCCTTTCATGGACCGGTGGTTTAAACAAGGCCTGCTTTTCACCCGGTTTTATGCCACAGGGACCCGGACAACCCGGGCGCTGGAAGCCATCACCCTCTCTATTCCACCCACCCCCGGACGTTCTCTGGTGAAACGGCCCGACAATGCAGATCTGTACAGCCTGGGTAAAATCTTCAAGGATCGTGGGTATGATGTGGCCTTTCTCTATGGCGGGCGAGGTTATTTTGACAACATGAACGCCTTCTTTTTGGGCAATGGCTACCGGGTGGTGGACCAGTACGATTTTGAGGAGGGGGAGATCGACTTCCAGAACGCTTGGGGGGTTTCCGATGGGGACCTGTACCGCAAAGCGGTCAGAGAGGCAAATGGGGCATACGAAGACGGTAAACCCTTCTTCTATCACCTCATGACCACCAGCAACCACCGTCCTTACACCTATCCCGAAGGAAAGATCGATATCCCTTCCGGGACGGGGGGGCGACATGGGGCCGTAAAATACACCGATTGCGCTCTGGAGGACTTTTTGTCTTTGGCCCGGGAGCAAAAATGGTTTGACGATACCATCTTTATCCTGGTGGCGGACCATCGTGCCAGCGCCCACGGCCTGGTCGGATTGCCCCTGGAGGGATATCATATTCCCCTGTTCATCTATTCCCCCAAGTATGTCCGGGCCAAAGAGGTGGACAAGGTTTCAAGCCAGATCGATATTGGGCCTACCCTCCTTTCCCTGCTGGGTTTCCATTATAAGAGCTATTTCTGGGGGACTGATATTCTGGATGAACACTTCCGCGAGAGGGCCTTGATCGGGAATTACCAGAAGCTTGGCTTATACAGGGATAACAGGCTGGTGATTCTTTCGCCGGGTAAAAGAATTGAGCTGATGGAAAATCCCGAGACGGAGAACGGCATCAAGGCCATTGCCCCCGATGATCCCTTCGCTCAGGCGGCCATCAGCTACTATCAGGGCGCCGACTTTGTTTTGAAGCACAGGATGAATCGGTGGCGGTGATTCGCCGGTTGGGGGTGGGCTAAAAAATATTTTTTGCCGGCGTATAAGGAGAACAATTTAATTCCGGCATGGCCATATCGGTGACAATCAGATCAAACCCATGGGGATTCGCTGTAAACACATCTAAGGCTTCAACGCTGCCGGTCAAGGTTGTCACCTGGTAACCGAGCCTTTCAAGTATCATTTTTTCAAGCCGGGCGATCGATTCCTCGTCGTCAACCAACAGGATTCTTTCGGTGCCTCTTTGATGGGGTTCCGCCATTTTAACGGATTTGGATTCGGAGAGCTTTTCCATCAGCGGAAGATAGACCTTAAACGTTGACCCTTTTCCCACTTCACTGCGGACCCTGATCTCCCCACCGTGTTTCCGAACGATGCCGTAAACCACCGCCAGCCCCAGCCCCGTGCCTTTCCCCTGCTTCTTGGTTGTAAAATAGGGTTCGAAAATTTTGTCCAGATGCCCCGGATCAATACCGTGACCCGTGTCCGAAATGGATAGCATGGCATAGGGTCCGGGGGCCATGGAAGCAGACGAAAGATTTTCGGGCCCGAGAGTTGTTTCCTCCAAATGGACGGATATTTCTCCCCCGGCTTGTTCCACCGCATGGTAAGCGTTTGTAATCAAATTCATGGCAATCTGGTGCATCTGGGATGGATCTCCCGTGATCAAACCGCAATCGCCCTGGATATCCTGAGAGATTCTGATGTTTGAGGGAATCGTGGAACGGATCAGTTTGAGGACCTCTTTGATGACATATTGAATCCGAAGCGGTATCATTTTATGGTCGGAGTGGCGGCTGAAGGAAAGAATCTGCTGAACCAGGTCTCCGCCCCTTTCCGCTGCTTTCAAGATCTGACGGGTGTTTTCATGTTCCAGGCTATCAGGTGGGAGATCGTCCAGCAGCAATTCGGACAAACCGGTGATGGGAAACAGGATATTGTTGAAGTCATGGGCGATTCCGCCGGCCAACAGCCCGATGGCCTCCATTTTCTGAGCCTGTTGCAGTCGTGCTTCATTTTTTTTGCGCGCGCTAGTATCCAAAAATATGCAGGCGAACTGATTCCGGTCATATCTGAAAGCTGATACCTGATAGTAACGGTCAAGTACCTTTGAATAGCTTTCAAAGGCGTCCGGTTCTCCCGTCAATGCCACTCGACCGTACTTCTTTATCCAATAGGGCTCTGTTTCAGGCATTACTTCCAGGACGGTCTTTCCGATCACAGCTTTACCCTTCAGACCGGTCAACCGTTCAAAGGCGGGGTTGACCGAAAGGAAACGATAATCCACGGGATGTCCCTCGTCATCACAGATGATTTCATGGAGTGCAAACCCTTCGAGCATCTCTTTAAACAACATCTGATAACGCTGCTCCGTTTTAACCCGCTCCGTGATGTCCTCCATGATGAATAAGAGATGCTTTACCCCTTTTAATTCCAGTGCCCGTATGGATAGAGACGCTGTGATCAACCGGCCATCCTTACGACGAAGCCTGACTTCCTGATTCCGCACCGCCTCACCCCGGTCCAGTGCCGCGACGAGCCTTTGTCGATCATTTAAATCCACCCATAGATTTGTCTCCAGAGCGCTTTTTCCGATGGCTTCTTCGCGGGTGTAGCCGAACATGCCAAGCGCACTCTGATTGACATCGATCCAGATGCCGCTTTCGCCTTCGCTGATGATTATGGCGCTCGGGCTCCCCATGAAGGTCGCACGACAACGTTCCTCGCTATCCCGCAATGTAGCGGTGCGTTCTTCGACCAGTTCCTCCAGATACTTTCGATGGTGATGGAGTTCCTGTTCGATCCGTTTCCGATCCTCTATTTCCGCCATGAGTCTCTCGGTTCGACGCGCCAGTTTTTGTTGAAGCTGGTAAAGGGTTAACTGGGTGTTGATTCTGACCAAAACCTCGGAAGCGTTTATGGGTTTGGCGACATAGTCAACCCCTCCCGCTTTGAGGGCGCTCATCTTTAAGTCCGATTCTCCCATGGCGCTGATGAATATCACGGGAATGTCCCTTGTTTGAGGGTCGGCCTTGAGTTGGCGGCAGACCTCGACACCGCTCATTCCCGGCAACTTTATGTCCAACAGGATCAGGTCCGGCGATTTTACCCGGACACTGCGCAAAGCCAGCTCTCCGTCGCCGGTTGCCCGCACCCGATAGTCGGCGTTTTTCAGGATGTTTGTCATAAACTTGAGATCAGATGTGTTATCCTCAACGATCATAATCTCCCGGTGCGAAATGCCATTTGGCTTGTCACTGACCATTTTTCTCAGTTCCCATTTGCATCCTTTTTTGTGGGCAAGGGACAAAATGAAAATATCCCTTGCCCCTTAACGTCCGGGCTTAGAAATCTTGAAAGTTGTCCTCGTCAAAAGGGATGATTTTTTCAGGTTCCGGATTGTGTTTAGTTCTCCGATGGACCTTTCCCGCCGGTGCTGCCAGTGCCTTCCGGTTCCCTTTGCCGGCCCCTTTGGAAGGAACCCCGTGATGCTGCATGGTTTCCGCACTGTCTTTTTGGCGGGATTGCGAAGTTTTCCCCGTTACGAGCGTCACCAGATCATTCACAAAACCCATCATCTGCTCTGCCTGAGCGTTCAACTCTTCGGAAGCAGCGGCCGATTCTTCGGCATTGGCCGCATTGTTCTGGGTCACCTTGTCCATCTCCGAAACAGCCGTATTCACCTGGTCGATCCCCTGGGACTGCTCCTTTGAAGCCGCGGCAATTTCGCTCACCAACTCTCCCACCTTGCCGGCGCTCTCGGCCACTTCCCCAAAGGCCTTGTTGGTCTTTTCAGCGATCGCGGAGCCGCCAATCACCTCCTTGGTGGTGCCTTCGATAAGCGACGTGGTATTCTTGGCCGCTTCGGCCGCTCTCAGGGCCAGATTGCGCACCTCATCAGCTACAACGGCGAATCCCGCCCCTGCCTCACCGGCACGCGCCGCTTCCACGGCCGCATTCAGGGCCAGGAGATTGGTCTGAAAGGCGATCTCATCGATGGTCTTGATGATCTTGGAGGTCTCCTCACTGGCCCGGGTGATTTCCCGCATTGAAGTCGCGAGCTGTTTCATGGCATCATTGGCCTTATCCACGGTCTGCGTGGCCGCTCCCATAAGCTGGTCCGCCTGAGAAGCATTGTCCGCATTCTGCCTTGTCATGGAAGCGATCTCTTCCAGGGAAGAGGAAGTTTCCTCGATGCCCGCAGCCTGTTCCGAGGCCCCTTCCGCCAAAGACTGACTGGAAGCGGAAACCTGCTCTGAGGCCGCGGAGACCTGGCCGGCCCCGTCCCCCAAACCCTCGATGATCCGATTAATGGGGTTGGTGATGGCACGGGCAACCAAAAGCGCCACCAGCGTAATGGCGACAACCCCGATGACGGCGATAATCCCCATGAGCCATGCGATGAAGTTCACGGAGGCAAAGGCCTCTGATTCATCAATTTCCGCAATCAACGCCCAGATGGTGTTCCCAATTTTCACGGGAGCAAACGCCGAAAGAACGGGGTTGCCGTTATAGTCCGTGATGATTTTCGCTCCTGTTTCCCCTGCCAGGGCCTCCTTGGCCGCCACTGTATCCACCATTCCCTTGGAAGGATCGGCAAAAGAGGCTTTCACGGAATGGTTGGCGGCATCCAGAAAGGAATCCGACCGCATGAGTTTATCCTGACCCACCAGGTAGGTTTCTCCGGTCTCGCCCATGCCGTCCCGCTGTTGCATGATGGCGTTAATGGCCTTCAGTGACAATTGAAGAGCGACCACCAGTTCCACCTTTCCTCCGTTAATCACCGGTTGGGCCACAAAGGCGCAGGGCGCATTATTGCTGGGGGCATAGGGGTTGAAATCGGCCATATCGTACTGTTTGGTCCTCAGCACATTCCGCACCAGGTTGCTCAGGTTGGAATCGGCGTATTTTCCGTCCACCAGATTGGTCTGGTAATCGGCCTCTTTGCCCACGGTGTAGAAACAGAACCCATTGGGATTTATCAGGAACAGGTCATAATAGCCATATTTTTTGATATATTCGGTAAAAAAATCGTTATCGGAGCCCTTTATCGTCTGAGCGATGGCTTCTTCCAGATTTATTTTGGAAACGGCTGCCCAGTTAAGCCCTTTTATTTTTAAAGGATCATAGGCCACCATTACGAGATTTCCTTTACTGTCAGGATAGATTTCCCGGGCTGACTTGCCCGAAATGGCGGCCTCGGTATACGGCGTGGATATTTCATAGCCGATGACATATTTGCCGTCGCCCATGGTTTTCATGTCACTCCTGAAGGCTGTTTTTCCGTTCTGCTTCCCCACCAGATAGGTTTCCCCGGTAATGCCCATGCCGTCGCGCCGCTGGACGATGGCGTTGATGGGGCCCGTTGGAATTTGAAGCGCAACCACCCCCATCACTTCATTTCCTTTTCTGATGGGGGCCCCGATAAAGGCGGAAAAACGGTTTTTGGAAGGCGCGTAGGGCTCAAAATCCTGCAAAAAAATCCCCGTGAGCGCCCCTTTGAAGCATTTGCCAAGAGGGCTGTTCTTCAGCCCGCCCGTTTCAAGATTTTGACCCAGGTCGGATTCTTTGGCGGCGCTGTAAACAATATTCCCGGCCTTTGAAATCAGGAAAAGATCGTAATATCCGTATTCATTCCGGTACTGCTTCAACCAAAGGCCGAATTGTTTTTCCGCATTTTTCCATAAAGGCCCTCCGATCTTTTCCTTTTCGGCTGCAAATGCTTCATCGAATTTATCCAGGCCATCCGAGACAATTGAATTTTTGGATAATACACTGATGTCTCCCATCCGTTCCAAAAAATAGCTTTCGATTTGCGCCCTCTTGATTTGTTCAATCGCATCCAGTTTTTGAAATGCCTCTTGCTGAAGAACGGTAACCATGTCCACCAGGACCCCCATATCCCCCTGACGTTCCTTGAAGAAAATTTCAATCTGGTTCTTCTTGATGCCGCGGACCCCTTCAAGTTGACCGAATGCCTGCCGGGAAAGGGCTTCGCTCGATTTTACATAGGATACAATGGCAATCACCGCAAAGGGGATCAGCCCCACCGCCAAAAACGCCACTAGAAGTTTCGCTCTCAAACTCATTTTTTTCATGAATGCATCTCCTTATGGTATTGTTTTGGATTTCCAAAACTTCAAGACGAACATTCGCCTAAAAGTTGCGACGCTTCATTTATAACCGATGAGGGGTTTGACCACTTCGCTCACAGGCTGAACATCCCAGCCACATTGCCTCACTTTCCCGTTATTTTCCTTATCGGTACACCATTCCACCAGGGTCCGGTTGTCTAAATAGTCATGAATCACGTTTCCATATTCCGAATCCGCATACATGAATTTTATCTGCGAGAGCAACAAGCCCTGCTCAACCAGTTTGTCGATGATGTTCGCAATACTCTCCGGATGATTTGCGATCACGGTAACAAACAGTTTTCGCCGCTCATATTCATAAATGTCAAAGGTCTTGATCCGCTTGAACATATGCTCGATCAGGTCTGTTGATTTCCCCCCGTACGCCACGTCCAGGTTGCTGATATGTCCCATATAGGCAAATTTGCCAGGAAAGGAGACAACAACGGCGGTGCAGGTGGATACGCCGTAGGTGCATATCATTTCGTTTCCGTCCACCTTTCGGAATTCATCCATATCAACCGCCACCACCTTGCCGGCAATGCCCATGGGCGTGCAGGTTTGGCGTTTCTGTCGCTGAAGACCCCGGACCATGGCATCGCGCAATTCTTTCTTCTTTTTACGGTATTGCTCCGTAACGATTTCAGCTTCATCGATCTTTGCGATCAACAACCATTCGCTGGCCCCGATATCACACACCTCAAAGGACGTGAGCGTCCGAAAACCCCGGTAATCAACCACGATCTTGTTTCCTGATTTTTCACGGAACTTGGCCTCGATGTTCTCTCGGGACAAATGTCGATTCAAAATACTGGATTCCTTGGAAAAGCGTGATTCGGTCAGCATGTACTGATGCCGGTTGACCAGAAAAACTTCGCCGGTAGCTCCCAGGCCCTTTTCCGCGGTAAACATGTTGTTGATTTTGTTGATGGCACATTGAAGGACAAACCATCCTTCAAGTCGTCCCTCCTTGAAAACAGGTTCCACAAAAAAAGCCGACGGTTCATCTGAAACACAATAGTATTCATAATCTACGAATGTTTCGCCGGGGTGATGGGTGAGCCGGCGTGCAAGGGAGGTTTTCGCAAGGGGTCCCTCAAAGATATTCTTGTGATAGTCTTCCTGCCGTCTGATGGTGTGAAAGATATCCCCGTTTTCGTCAATGAAAAGGATATCATAAAACGAGAGATAGTGGAGGAGGTAGCGGCCGCGAACCCCTTTTTTGAGATCCTCGATCAGGTGTTGCAGAACTGCCGGAGGAGGGCTGAACTTTTTGAGACGATAATACTTTTTTTTGATGTGAAAAAAATCCAGCATCAGTTCATCGGAACTTATGGCATGGGCATTTTTGATGACGCCTTCCAGATATTCAAAAAGTTGCTGTTTTTTATCCTGCCGGATCTTGTCGAGTCTTTGAAAGGTTTCCGTTTTTATGGTGGTTCCATGGGATATGGAAATTGGAAAAATGGCCGTCGTTATGAAAAAAAGGATTAAAATAAAATGTTTCATATGAATTTTCGGGAAAACACCTGTCTGTTTTTGTAGAGACAAGGCATGCCTTGTCTCTACGGTTCCCATAAGACCCTCCATCATTTTGATTTAACGATGAAAATACATAATTTCAGGTTTAAAATTCCTTGAAGTCATCATCCATGGGAATGACGTCTTCAGGTCTGGGATTATCATTTTCGGTCGGGGCGAAAAGGGTTTTCTGTATCCCTTTGCCGGGCTTTTTACCCCCGGGTTTCCGCATTGTCGCTCTTCCGGACCGGGAATGCCCCTTCGATGAACTTCCGCCCACCATGTTTACCAGTTCCCCCACAAAGGCCTGCATCTGTTCGGCCTGGGCGTTCATTTCTTCGGAGGCACTGGCCGACTCTTCGGCATTGGCGGCCACCTGTTGCACCACCTTGTCCATCTCCGTTACGGCCCGGTTGATTTCTTCGATCCCCTGGGCCTGTTCACTTGAAGCTGCCGTAATCTCATCCACCAGACTTCCCACTTTTTGAGCAATCTCCATATTTTCCCTGAAGGCGTTTTGGGTGTTCCGGGTAAGCTCATTGCCGTTTTTCACGGACTTGATGGTATTCTCGATGAGATTCGTCGTATTCTTGGCCGCATCCGCCGCTCGCAAAGCCAGGTTCCGAACCTCTTCCGCCACCACGGCAAAGCCGGCGCCCGCCTCCCCCGCGCGGGCCGCCTCAACAGCGGCGTTCAGTGCCAGAAGATTGGTTTGAAAGGCAATTTCATCAATGGTCTTGATGATCTTGCCCGTTTCTTCGCTGGACTGGGTGATTTCCCCGATGGCATCAGCCATGTCGCCCATGTGCAGGTTCACTTTGTTTACCACCTGTCCGGCTTCTCCCATGCGGGTCTTGGCTTCATTGGCGTTGTCCGCGTTATTTTTTGTCATGGAGGACATCTCTTCCAGGGAACTGGAGGTTTCCTCAAGGGCCGCGGCCTGCTGTGAAGCGCCTTCCGCCAGGGACTGGCTGCCGGCGGACACCTCCTCCGCCGCGGCCGCCACCTGCTCGGACCCGTCGCTCAACCCCTGGATGATCCTTTTGATGGGGACGGTGATGCTGCGGGTGATAAAAAAGGCGATGAAGATACCGAACACAAGGGCGGCCAGCAGCCCGATGATCATGACCCAGGATGCCGTATTCAGAAGGGCCATGGTCTCATCGGCAATCCCCGTGGTGGCCTGCATGCCGGCATTCGCAGTGGTCCTGCAGGCGTCTATTACACGATTGCCCGTACGGGTCCTCTTTTTACCGATATCCTCCATGTGATGCCAATTGCCGAGAAAATTAATTATGGCGCCTTTGTAGGCGTTGCCCGCGGCCTCAACCTGATCGATCCGTTTGAGATCCACGTCCAGTCGCGTGATCTTTCGCAGTTCTCCAAATTTTTCCATGATTTGCGGGAAGTTATCGAGCCCCTCTTCCATGACCGCGGGATTTCGAAGGGCCTGGGCCTTGAACGCCTTAACCCTTGTGTCGTTTCCCAGGTCAATAATGTCATTCACCAGGGTGATCTTGGTGTTTCGCTCATGCATTTCGTTTGCCAGGTTCTTCTGCTGTGTTTCCAGATAGGCTTCACACTGGGTCACATACTGATAGGCTGTATCGTCCATTACACTCCGAATCGTATCCAGCTTCATGTAGCTTTTCAGGTATGTTTCCATGGCCGAAAGATAGTTTTCAGCAGCGGATTCGATATTGTCGATTTGCTTGCGGTTTATGTCCTTTCGTGTGATCCCGCGCAACGCTGCGGCAATCTTTGGCACCCCCTTGAGCTTTTGGCTGGCCTGCCCCATAAGACCGGGATCCTGTGTCGTCTGGGCTTTGAAAGTCATGATTTGGATCGTGTTCCCCAGATCGATGATATCGTTCACCAGGGTGATCTTCTTCAAACGTTCTTCAAGATCGGCGCCGATCTGGGTGAATTCCTTTTGCATGGCGGTATTTTGAGAGGCTAAAAAATCATTGCAATTCTTCATGTATTTGGCGGCCCCTGCGTCCATCATCTGAGCGGCGCCGATCATTTCATTGGCGGTTTCAATGTAGGTCGACATGTTCCGGGCGTATTTTTCCGCGGCGGCTTCCATATTGTCGATCCGTTTGATGTCCGCGGCATCCCGGGTGATGGGACGCAGCACTGCCGTGTACTTTTTCAAGCCGGACAGAAGGTTCATGGCTTCCTGCAGGAGGCTCATATCATGCGTGCGCTGGGCCTTGAAGTTGGTCACGCGTACTTCTGTTCCGAGGTTTACAATGTCGGTGACGGTCTCCACCTTTTTCTGCCGCTCGGCCAGATCTTTCTTGAAGGCCTGGTTTTGGCCCACCAGAAAGTCGTTGGAATTGGCCATGTATTTTTCAGCCGATGTGTAGAGAACCTGCCGTTGGCTTTGCATTTTGCCGACGGTTTCAACGGACTGGTTTACCAGGTCCCTATATTCGTCCACGGCCTTTCCGGCAACCTCAAGCTGTCCTTTGAGTGCCTTAAGGTGCTTTGCATTTTTTGCAAGCTTCAGACCCTTTAAAAGGGCGGTGTCAACCGCTTGCAATTCCTTCTCTGCTTCATCGTGGAATTTCGACTCTTCCGTATAGGCGTAACCGCGCATGGCATACATCATACGGTTGGCAGCGCCCCTTAAATCCACCGCCATATCCACTTCAGGCACATACTCTTGGGCCAGTTTGGCGGTTTCCGTTTTGACCTTACCCATCTCCACAACACCCACTGCGCCGAGAATGCCGGCAATCAAAATCAAAATTCCGAATCCCAACGCAATTTTAGCGCCCAGTTTCATGTTCTTCATTCCTGTTCCTTTCTTTTTGAATTGTGTTATTACGCCTCCGTGTTTGCGCTAAACCTGCCGGGCTAACGTAGCAACCTCATCCGCGTTCAACACCCGATCGATATCGAGCAAAAGTTTGACGCCCCCTTCCATTTTGGCCATTCCAAGGATATAGCGGGTATCAAGATCTGTGCCGAAGCTGGGCGCTGCTTCGATGTCTTCCCCTTTGATGCTGAGGACTTCCGAGACCGAATCCACAACAATGCCCATCATGATGGTTCCTGCCTGGCCGTCAATCTCCACAACAATGATGCAGGTCCGTTCCGTGTAGGCGATTTCTTCCATGCCGAACCGGCGTCTCAGATCCACCACGGGGATCACCTTGCCGCGAAGATTGATCACGCCTTTCACAAAATCGGGCGTCTGGGGCACGGCGGTAATCGGCGCCATTCCGATGATTTCCTTGACCTTCAGAATGCCGATGCCGTACTCTTCATCCGCCAGGTTAAAGGTCAGATACTTGCCCTCCCTTTCCCCCATGACATTCACTGTCAGATCCACTATTTCTGCTGCTTCCGACATTTCTTTTACCCCTCCTTTTGAAGTTTATTCTTTTCAAGCATTTTGTTCAGTACGGCAAAAACATATGAAAAATCACTGTCCACATAGGTTAAAAATCGCGGAAAGAGCCTGTGGCCGGCGTCGATGGTGGCCGGTTCTCTGTCGGGCAGAACCAGGAGGATTGGGATATCATTTAGCAAGTTGCCCATGGCGATAAGCTCTTGAAGCTGTTCTTTGTTTTCGGGCATCAGGATCAATGTCGACGGTTCCAAAACCGGTTGGTGGAACCGATCGGACAGGGTTTTCACGGTTCGGGCTACTTGAATCGGCAGACCTGGGAGATGCGTTTCTATTTTATGCAGTAACCGCTCGCCGGGCCCTTCTCCAGTGGTAGAAAAAAAAGTGATGGTCATCGTAAATTCCCATGGTTGGTATGTTTTGATGGCATAGAACCTATTATCCCTGTTTCCATCCCATTCTTGAGATCCTGGGCGTTTTTTTTAACGGGTTATCGTGGTTAATCCAAATATCGTGCCGGAATTTTAGAGGACAGGTGAAATTGCAAGTTTTCTTTATAAATCCAGTGTTTTATGGATTTGTTCGCCGACGATTTGCTTTTGGTGAAAGGCAAGACTGTCCCGGAAACGGGACGTTTTCAGGCGTTGCGCATCCTGATTTCGGGACGAAGGGCGGTATTCAGGAAAAAATATCAGGCGGGTTGTTTCATCCAAGACCACAAAATCCATGGGGGCAACAAAGGGAAACAACACGGTCGAGGCCCTGACATTCTCGCCTGGCTAGTCCATGTTCACGGTCAACGGCCGGATGTGTCGGCCACGTTTACCAGCAGCAATCCGAACACGGCGCTCAGCCTGGACGAAAACGCGGGCGAGGTTACGGCCACGGTCCAGGCATCCAACCCTGATTCGGACAATACCGTTTTATCAGGTGATCGTGCCACAATCAGTGGGCAGGGGAACCCGGACATAACCGTCAAGGCAACCTCGGAAGGGCACATTTGGGCATATAGCGGAACTGAGAACGGCGAGGCCCCTTTCTATTCAAGCGAAATTCCGGAATCGAGCCTGTACATCGACGAAGGCACATTGACCACCCAAGTCCCTGTTTCTGACGACGCGATCCTGTGGATCATGTCCCGTATCGAAGACCTCGCGGAAACGCACTTTCAAGTGGAAGATTCGCTGGTTTTCACGGACATTGTCGATTCGACCACCATCAGCGGTGTTCACATCAGAGAAGCCAGGCCTTCGAATTACGGCATTTCAAAACCCATGGACAAAGCGCAGGTTGTTGTAGAAATCACGGAGGAATTGTAGATGACCCATAGAACCCCCATATTCCTGTGCTGTTGCATATTGCTGATCGTCCTTGCCGGATGCAGCGGTTCCTCCGGCGAACCCCATGAAACGGGCGACCTTTTTCGGGTTTTTGAAGGTCAGAGGGTCCAGAAGGTCAGCGATACCGCTTCCATCAAACATATCTACCTGTCTGAAGACAATGAACACTGGGTACAGGTTCTATCAGGCAGCGTCATCGTCACAGGCACCACGAATGATTTCCAATGATAGTCTTTGACAGTCGATTCGACATTGAAAATTCGGTTAAGGTTTCCATGAAGGAAGCATATCCATATATGTGGTCATGTCTTTCAAGTAAAATAAAAATTTCTTGTTGGTACAACATATGGTGGTCGGCCAATTTACATCGTTATCCCGCCCGATTCAATGATGCGTGCATCATCCCTCACCCCGGTGTCACCGAAATCGTGCAAAACTGACAGATCAGTCTTACACTATTTCCCCATGAAATAAAACGGATGTTTCATATAGGAAGTCTTCGCTTTTGAATTAACAATCTGAAAATGGCGCGACCACAAGATGTAGTGGTGCTGGATAATGAGTGAAATCGCAACTTCAATCTTGCCCGATTGAGATATGTGGCGCATATCACAAAATATTGAAATGTTGTGATACATAGCAGGTAGGTGTACTCATGGCCATCAATATGATCGGTTAAACTTGTCTCAACTGCCTCCCGCAAAGTTCATCGAAGTAAGGGATCGATCCTCCTCTGGAATGTCTGTATTTTTGTTTGCATCAAAAAATGCCTTGTGGTAATTTGGCTAAAATTTGATGAGATATTGCAGCAGGCGACGTGGTATAAGATATTGGGAGTTTGGGAATAGTTGCTTCGAATCTTGTGTTGACGCGGATTTGGGTATATAACTGTAATCACAAGTTTTTCGGGTTCTGAATTCTACAGATATTCTCAATCAATCTGCAATGCGGTCAAACCTGAAAGATGGTGTCAGTCTCAGCACTCCGCCAATCCTTCTGGATTGATGATATCATAACTCTTTCAGTTTTTCGGATATTTGAGTTTTGGTATATGAAATGAATCAAGGTGCGGCTTGAAATTCTTAAATTCGAGGCTGCACTTTTTCCAATAAATTTAGTTTTATTTGAGGCTTTGATTGGCACTGGTATTTTGTACTTTTTCGTGTAGAGCCCAACATATTTAGCAATATTTTCAAGTATTTATGCTATACGCAGTCAACTGCCTCGTTTCGAGGGTAAATTTAAGAGTTTGCTGCACAGGTTATTTTTTTATATCTCCATGTGACAAAACTCTTCTGGTTGGTGTATTAAGGTTGATCAAAAGATTCCAGGGATGCAAATACGCTGATCTTTTTGGTTAATCTAAAATATGTGGAACAGTTTTTTCTCGCTTTAGCAAAGTATATGGAGGATTCTTATGGATTGATTCCCGATTAACAAGCTGATTTTATTTGAACTTATTGTCAAAGAAAGCAATGTATAAATTGTGATAAGGATTAAAATTATGAAAAAAAGAAGCGTTTCCGTGTTTGTACTGCTGGCTGCCACACTCGGCGTGCTGTCCGCCTGCGGATCTTCAAGCGACAACACATCCGTTGAGCCTCAGGTTACCCAAGAGCTTCATAGCCTTCGCGCTTACGAACCCGGCATCTATGACCATTACTACGAATTCTCGAAGATTCTGGACGAGGGCGAACTGGTGGCCAAGATCGTCCGGTACAAAATGCCGGATTGTTCGAAACGCGTCAAGGAGTGGGAGAAGACCCTGACCCCTCTGCAATCCAATTCGCTTCACGTCACTGACGTCCTGGTGCACGGGACCAAGGTCTATCTTGCGGGGTATCATACCCTGAGCATGGATGAAGACCTGAACAACCTCGACGTCAACGCCCGTGCAAACGGCTTCCTGGTCGAAGTCGATACAGGGGATGGTACGATACTAGGATCCACGGTGATCCACTCGGAGAGCGAAGTCCCGGAAAGTGTCGTGATTCCCCTTTCCATTGCGCTAGATGGTGAAGAAATACGAATAAATGGAGAGAGCACAGGTGGGATCGCGGTTGGAAGCACCTATTTACAACCGGAGTCCGCGCGCGACGCATTCACGATTTTCTATGATCCCGAAGACGGCCGGGTCGTGTCCGCGTCCTTGACACCGATGGTGATGTCACCCCCTGTTACGGCAGGTGCGAAGCACGCTGCTTCCGCCGGAAAAGGAAGCGAGATGGCTGATGCCGGCGGTATTGTGGGAGACTTTCTCGGCAATTTCGAGGCAACGGCCGGCGCTAATTGGGTACAGTCAAAGATACTCAACGAGCTTGGATTCCAGAATGGAACGCAAAAAGCACTTGGCGAGATAAATACACAACTGACTGAAGTCAACACGCAATTGGCGAATATCGACACATACCTGAAGACATACTTGGGAGACTTTACCACCATATACAACGCAATACTGAAACAGAATTCAACCATCGCAGGAGACATGTACACCTACTTCCAAACAAACATCCAAGGTTATTACGGCGCGTACACTGACGCGATCGGTAGCGGCTCGGAAGTGACGCTGCAAACAGTCTATGACAATCCGGGCACGTTCATCGAGAACTTCTATACAAGCCCTCAAGTTAGCCAGGCCACATTAAACAACAACCTGCACAACTTGCTCGACACGCTACAGGGGACAAGCGGATTGCCGGCAAGTATGTATAACCAAATGGCGGCACTGGTAAAAGAGATCCCGGGTAGTAATCCTCCAGCATCTTTACCAGATTTTGACGGGTACAACGAAGGCCTGATGAACCTTTATGGGACGGCAATCCAGGCGATACAGATCGTCTACACGATCCAATCGACGTACATCTACGTCGCCAGCGAGGACCCCAACGACGCAAACAATACGAATCCCAGGGAAGAGATGAAGAACTGGGACATCGGGGTGTCTGGTGTTTTGAAATCCCAGTCCTACAGCGACAACCAGGCTGCGCTTAACGCTTACTACAAAAACCTCGTTCAGACGACCTTCAATGATGTGGCGCAGTACTTGATCACGGATATCTTCGACAGGTTACCGGCTCAAGCTCTGAGTGATGGGTGGCTCGTTAAATATGTATCTCCGTATACGCCGAAGCAGGCCACGACATTGCAGGGAATGCCCTCAGCTGGGACGCCCGGAGACTCTACACAATCGCATGCCCATTCCTGGACCACCGCATGCAGCATCTATGTATGGAGCGGAGTCCTCAGTGATCCGAGTACCACCGCTTATGAAGGATCCTGGGGAAAAAACCAGATGACGGTTCGATGCTCTGCATTAGGGAGCGAACCGTTAACTCTCGACCTATCGAACATTCAACCGGGTAGCGGGCAAACGACGGCCGGGGTCAACTATTTCCACATGGATGACGGCCTACAGGGAAAGCCGGTTGACCAACTTCAGCCGGCTCCTCCGGCTTATTGGGCCCCGAGCTACGTTGGAATCATATTCGATCCTACGAATTTCAATACAGACGACTTTGGTTACGGGCAAATGTTGCCGAAAGGTCATCATATGCCGATATACGTGTCAACAAATTGGGATGCCTGGCCAACTTCAACCACGGACTCTCTTGGCAACAACTACGTGGCGGTAAGACTTCTCCTGTCTGGCAATCTCGATACGTCGGTGATGAACCAGCTTAAGGTGACAAATGGTAATCCATACTGGGCTATTTTAA
The DNA here is from genome assembly GCA_963662465.1 of Desulfatiglandales bacterium. Taxonomy (GTDB): domain Bacteria; phylum Desulfobacterota; class DSM-4660; order Desulfatiglandales; family Desulfatiglandaceae; genus NaphS2. The sequence goes on along the minus strand of OY759599.1, from coordinate 2,380,334 downwards.
ACTATTTGAGCCCACAGGGTCTCAGTTATTACTTCTGGCTTGGCGGTAAGTTTTATAACAAACACTATTGCGTCCAGGTCCAGTGCGGGAAACCTGCAGACCCGAACATCTGCGCCCAAGGCCAAGGTTTTAGCTACGGTTCCAAGATATCGTTTGCAGGGGACAATGTTGTCAACGTGTGTACTAATGGAACGAAGTCGGAGCATGCGATGCTTTCACCTGGGTCCCCGCAGTGCACCAACTAGTGATATCTTGAAGGGGTTCCGCAGTGAGACGCTTTTTCTGAGGTGGTTGAATTTGCCCCGGAAGCTGTAAGCGGCTTAGCGGTGCCTCTTCAAAAAAGCCAGTTATAGAAGACAGGGTAGCTCGCAACGGAAAATACATGGGTTTCGCCGATATGCGAAAGGGGATGGGACCTTTCTAGATCCACCATGAGGGGGTTGCCAAGATCTCTCACAAACGAGCGTCAGGTGCTCTGAAGCCTTACCGAGGATATCTCAAAAGATTCCTCGTAGCAAAATAGCTGTGATATCCTCATCGGGATGGTGGAGGATTTAGGTTTGAGAGATGCCTGAAACTGGCCGTTTGTTGGATGGCATTAGACCGGGGGTATCTTGACAATATCTCAAAGAATGCACGCCATCAAAAACCTGTGATATTCCTTTATTATCTGTAAGTGCCCTCAGATTCCTGAATTCTAATCGGATAATCTTGCCATCACAACATATGGTGGTCGGCCGGTTTATTTTTTATCCCGCCGCATTCCAAGATTCGTACACTATGTCAGCATCACACAACGGCGAACAATATGCAAGGCTGGGGTATCTAACCCTCATCTTTTGTATGTAAAATCATATAGATGTTTCGGAATATTTCAAAAAACGCAAAAGTGGTTTACACTTTCAACCTAATATATTTTTCGAATCAAACCGGAAGGCCATTGAGCGCGGATTTGCTTTCGTGAAAGACGGCAAATAATAACTTTTAGCATTCGTCTTCTCAACCGTTTCCCTTCTTTTTTGTGCAGGGTCATGTCGTGCGAAAGGGCGTAATTGGGAACGGCTGAGAGGACACGCTCTCCTCCATTTTTCAGCACCTCAAATGATGTTGCGAAGCGCATCGATCATTTGTGGAAAGCGTATTCTTTTCAGAGCATTATCAGGAGCACTGAGAAGTCTCTTGGATGTCAGGAAGGTCAACATCGTGCCGCGTGACCCTCCAGAATCTCTCTCAATTTTCGGGACAATCCTTCCAGGTTAAACGGTTTCTGAATAAAACCATTGCAACCCCGATCCAATATCTCAGTTGCTCGACCATCGAGACTGTATCCGCTGGAAAGAAGGACCTTAACATTGGGGTTCATTTTTTTTATCCCGTCATAGGTTTCACCACCGCCCATTTCCGGCATAATCATATCCAGAACCACAATGTCAATGCGATCCCTGTTCTCTTGATATGCCTTAATGGCCTCTTTTCCGTTTAATGCGGTCAAAACGTTGAAACCCAATCGCTTAAGCAGTTGCTCGGAAACCTCAATGATAATCTCCTCATCATCGACCAAAAGAACCGTACCGGCGCCCTTTCTCAGGGTGTCCCCTCCAGGCTTCCGCTCTTCGACAACCTTTTTTACAGAAGCGGGCAGATAGACGCGGAAGGTTGTTCCATGCCCCTTTTCACTGGAAACATCGATGAATCCACCGTGATTTTTAATGATGCCATATGCCGAGGCCAATCCAAGACCGGTGCCCCTGCCCATCTCTTTTGTGGTGAAAAACGGATCAAAAATCCTTTCCCGGGTCTGTTTATCCATTCCAACGCCTGTATCGGCAACGGAAATCTCAACATATTTTCCAGGTTTAACGGGATATGGCTTTCTGCAATTCGTATCAAGAATTATATTTCGGGTTTTAACATGAAGATTTCCACCCTCCGGCATCGCTTGCCAGGCATTCACGTAAAGGTTCAACAGGACCTGCTGGATTTGCCCGCGATCGACTTCTACAACCCAAAGCGTTTCTTCGTATTCCTCTTTTATGGAGATCTCTTTTTTAGTCCGCCCAAACATCTGGTTTTCTTTTTTGATGAGTCCATTCAAATCGGTCGGATTAACCTCATATTTCCCCCCCCGGGCAAACCCTAGCAGTTGCCGGGTCAGGCCGGCGGCACTTCCCACATGATCTTCTATTCCCCGAAGGTTTTCAAAATCGGGGTGGGTAGAATCCTTGTTCACCAGCATTAAAGAAGCGCGGCCCTGAATGGCCATTAACAGGTTGTTGAAATCATGGGCGATGCCGCCGGCCAGGGTGCCGATGGCCTCCATCTTCTGGGCGTGATGAAGTTGCGCTTCCAGTTGTTCCCTATTTTCGTGAGCTTTATGCAGTTCGTTCAAACGGCTTTCCAATTCGGTGGTTCTTGCCCGAACTTGTTTTTGAAGAACGCGGTTTTGAAGCAGCACGCCGCAGACCAGCATCATGATCAGAAGCAGTGAAATTCCCGACAATACGGCATTATGGTACAGTATCCTTTTTTGTGAAACCTCATTTTTATGGAGGATATGATTCCAGAGGCTGCCCCTTAATGTGTTGGACAGGGAGGACAGTGTCATGATGAAACCCGTGAGCCTGTTGGCGGTCAGCAGAATCTGAATGCTATCGCTCTCGTTCATATGAAGTGTCAACAGATCCAGGGATTTTTGAAACTGATCCGTCTTCGCCAACAGCGTTTGCGCAAGATTTTTGCTCTCTTGCGGAAGTTGTCGATGGATGATCCATTCTAAATTCATCCTGACCTTTTTGAGATGTTTTTCGATGCGAAAGGGGGATGGTTCATAGTGATTGGCATAACGAAAAAGTTCCGTTCGAGCCTGCGATATGTCAAGGGATAGTTCCGCGGCACGATCCAGTATGGGGATATAGTCGACGTTCAATTCGCCAAATGCTTTTCGAACGGAAACCCAGCTCAAAACCGAAAAAAGGACGACGGCGAAAAGCGCCATCACAATAACCGCAATCATCATTGCATATGTTCGTTTTTGATTCATCATCAATTCCGAGGGTTACCGATCCATACCGGCCTGAGCCCGTTCCCATATCTGGTTGGTGTAAACCTCGGTCAAATCCAGTTTCCGGGAAACAACTTTGTTCTCAAGCAGACTTTTCATGACGAACACAACCTGTTCGGGCAAATGGCGCCCCAGGGGTCGATTGCCATATTTTATGAGTTTATTAACGGCTTTCATTTGTTTTAACTGATGTTTTTTTTGCAAACTCCGTGTTTCATCGTATTTCAGAACGATATCAACTGCTTCTTCAGGATGTTCCATGGCCCATTTCCATCCCTGAAGTGACGCCCTGACCATCCTTACGCACAAGTCCTGCCGATTTTTCAAAGTAGCGGTGTTTGTGAAAATGACCTGCCCCGGGAAATTCAAGTCATATTGTGAAAAATCTATAATGTTGATGTCTTTTTCTTCATAACCACTATCGAGGACTCTCAAGTATTCATTATAAGTCATCGCCATGACAACATCGAATTTGCCGTCCAAAAAGGGCTTGATGCTCCATTTAAGGGCGTCGATATGCATTTTGTTCAGTGAAATATTGCGTTTATGCATCAGTGCAAAAAATTGGGTTTCATTTCCGAAAAACCAGATCCCCAGTTTTTTACCCATAAGGTCTTCAGGTGTTCTGATGCCTGATTTGGCCTTGGCGAGCAATATCAGTCCGTTGCTCTGCAAAATCTGTGCAATGGATATGAGTGGAAAGCCCTTATCTTTGGCGGCCAGAAAATCGGCCAGCCATTTTGTGCCGAAATCGGCTATTCCGGAAGAAACCAGATAGATGGGGTTGACATCCGGGGCGCCGGGGATAATGGTAAGATCAATCCCTTCCCGACGATAAAATCCCTTATCCAACGCCACATAGTACCCGGCAAACTGGCATTGGGTGAGCCACTGAAGAGCCAGGGATGCCTTCTCCAAAGGCTTTCCCCGGGCCGACCCGTCGGGTACACATAAAAAGAAGAGAAAACAGATTGCAACCCTTACAAACGTGAATTTTCGTGACACAGCTTTCTCCATTTTCCTTATCCTCCTGGCATTTTACGATGTTGACGGTTAAAATTCCGAGGGATAGAGGTTAAAACCACAAAGCCGGTGCAATACAACTTCTCTTCTATCTTAAATCAAATGATCAAAGGCTGCATTAGAAAAAAAATCGCGATGTTTTTGCTCATTGTCCATCCCGATTTCATGACAAAGGGCTTTATCCGGAGAAAAATATCAGGCGGGTCGTTGTATCTGATGCTTTTTCAGACGTTCATAAAGACGCGATCGGGAAAGGCCTGAAACAGAACAGGCTTTTTTCAAATCCCATTCGGTAAAGGATAAAAGATCCGCAATATACTGACGCTCTGTGACGTCCAACAGCGTTTGCAGTTTGGGCAGTGCGTCATTTCCTTTTTTCCAGTCCATGGGTTGAGATTGGTTCAGCGTAGGATCGGATCGAATGGAAGAGCGTGCCAATGTCGTCCGAATATGGGTCGGCAGATGAATATTGAAAAGAGTACGCAAACCCTGCGCTGCCGCAATGGACCTTTCAAGCGCATTTTTTAATTCTCTGACGTTTCCCGGCCAAGGATAATGTTGCAATGCTTCCAGAAATTCAGGGGAAAAATTTTTGGCGGGCAGCCCGTAGCGATCGCAAAGCTTGTTTGAGTGATAAAAGGCCAACTCCCGGATGTCCTCCTTCCGATCCCTTAAGGGAGGAAGTCGGATTGTCAGGGCTTGCAGACGAAACAGAAAATCTTCCCTGAAACGACCCTCTTTAACCATCGCCTTAAGGTCCTGGTGGGTGGCTGAAACCACTCTGAAGTCGCTTTTTACTTCTTTTTGGAATCCAACGGGACGAAAGCAGTGCTCCTGGAGTACGCGGAGAAAGGCCTTCTGGATTTTCAAGGGAAGTTCTCCCACCTCATCCAGGAACAGGGTCCCGCCATCGGCCTGCTTGAGCAGGCCTTCCTCAGTGCTGTCAGCCCCCGTAAAAGAACCTTTTTTATGTCCGAAGAGAACGCTTTCAACCAGGTTTTCAGGCAGGGCCGCGCAATCCACCACCACGAAGCGCCTGTCTCGGCGGGCGCTGTTCCGGTGTATGGCTCGTGCAAAAAGCTCCTTTCCCGTGCCTGTTTCACCGGTAACCAGAACGTTGCCTGCTGATGAGGCCGCCTGTGCAAGGAAATCAATGCTCTGCTCGAGTTCCGGGCTGCTGCCGATAATGCCTTCCCGGTTCAAAATCAACGGGGGAACTAATTTTCTTTTTTCAGCACGGTATTCGAGTGCCCGGGTCAGGCGAAGCTGTATTTCATTCAGCCGGCCCCCTTTTTCAATATATTCCCAGGCCCCGCTCCGCATGGCCAGTTCGGCGCCGTCACGGTTGCCGTATCCGGTAATAATGATGACTTCCGGGCGAGACGCAAACGCCCTGAATTTGGACAATTCGGACAAACCGTCTCCATCGGGCAGGTTCACATCGAGAAACACCACATCAAAAGAAGTTGATGCCGCAATATGAAGGCCCTCAACCAAAAGAGAGGCACAAAAAGGGTTGTGCCCCAATTTCTTTACGAGAACGGAAAGGGTATACCGCATCCCTTCATCATCGTCTATGATCAGAATCTCCGCCATTAGATATCTCTTTGATTCAAAGAAGTCGGATATATCAAGACTTGCGTAAAATTTATACCAGCAACGGGAACTAAATATTCATATTTGATTACAGATAGATATGTCAATACCAAAACGATATGACGTCCTTGTTGAGTTTATCTGTTTTTTTCCTGTAAAGGCCTTTTTTGCAGTGCGTTTCAGGTCAGGGAGAAGTTGGCAAGCCAGTTGTGCGCTGATCGTATTTCCGTTCCGTCAGGATATGTTTTTTCTCTGTGAAGGTTTTTGACGATCTGTATTTTTTGGGTTCCGGGAAAGTACTTGCTGAAAATCGCAAAATTTCGACTCAGGGTGTCGTCTGCCCATTTCACTTCTATCATCAGGAAGGGCAATTCATCCCTGGCGACAAAAAAATCAATCTCCCGGTTGTTTTTTGTCTTGAGATAATAGAGTTGTACCTGCTCTCCATAACAATCCTCCATGTAGTGGATTTCTTTCAATAGGGCGCAGGCGGTCAGGTTTTCGAGTTTTATGCCCGAATCTCCGATAACCTGTCCTGTATCGTAGAAATAATATTTAGGGGCTTTAAGGATGGAACGGGCAATATTTCGGTGGTACGGCCCGATCCTGAAAACGATGTACATGTTTTCGAGTATTGTCAGCCAGTTTTTTACCGTTTTATCCGAACACTGGAGGTCCTGCGCCAGGGAGGCGTATGAAACAGGGCTGCCGACCCTTTTGCGCAGCAACTGGATGAGTGTTTCAATGGATGAGATCTCTCGAACATTTTCAAGAACGATCATGTCCTGTTTCAGGATGATATCCAGATGTGTTCGTTTCCACCGGTTGTAAAATCTCCTGGTTCCTTCCAGATAAGGTTCGGGAAATCCACCGTTCTCAAGCAAATGGTCCAGAATCGTTTGAAGGTTATCGGGGTTTTGGATTTTCTTGATTTCTTTCAGATCAAGAGGATGCAGACGGAACTGAAAAAAGCGTCCGGCAAGGGAATCGCCCACCTTGTTCCATATAGACTATTTGGCCTTTTATTCCGGATTAGTCAAGACTTTTCCGGAATTGATTCCGATTTCGTTCATTGTTTTCGTGACTGGAACAGAAGAAACAGGGGAGTGGCAGGTCAATTTGATGGTTTTCAGCAGTGTCCTGAACAGGTTAAATCTTACAAGGTCAGCGTGGTGGTCTGCGTCAGGGCAAAGCAATCCATGTTGATGTGGTTATCCTCGTTCATGGACCGGCATTCTTGAACAATCCTATCCTGGTCCCGGTCGCTTCGGTTCTGGTTGTGATGGAAGAGGCCGAATGCTTTCACATGGGCCTCTTGGGCCAGGCGCAGGGCATCCTGATAGGTGGAATGCCCCCAGCCTTTGGTGATTTGGTATTCTTCTTTCGTAAATTCCGAATCATGAATGAGCAGGTCCGCATCCCTTGAAAACTCAGTGTATTCTTCAAAGGACCGTCCGTTCCGGTGTTTGCTTCCCAGTTCATTGTCCGTCAGAAATACGAAGGATTTACCATCCTCCACGAATTTATACCCCATGCCGCCATTGGGATGATTGAGATTGATGGGAAAGATCTCGATGGAATCGATTTGATAGCCGAGCCGGCACTCAACATCGTAGTCAATGGTGGCCAGAAGGGCATCAAACTGTATGGGAAACAACGGGGCGCTCATGGCTTTGCTGAGCAGTTTTTGAATGTTTCCCTGGGTGGCGGGGCAGCCCATCAGGTGAATGGTCGCATTTTCATGGTAGAGGGGCTTGAAAAAGGGAAACCCCAGAATGTGATCCAGGTGGGAGTGGGTGAAGATGAGATGGCAGCGTAATCGCCCTTCCTCAAGAAGCTGGTTTCCCAGGCGCCGAATCCCGCTTCCTGCGTCCACAATAATGATTTCATCATTTTTGCTTCGGATTTCCAGGCAGGTGGTGTCGCCGCCATATTTGATATATTCCGGACCTGAAACCGGAATGGACCCTCTTGCGCCATGACATCGGATGATCATGATCGAACTCCTTAAATTTATTGAATTCCAATCCTTTTTCCCGCTTCAGCATTTTAAATTTGTAAATGATAAGGAAGTCTGCCATCACTATAATCAGATATAGACGCGAATGGAATTAGTCGATTATTGACGAGTAAAGATCTCACTGTCGTTTCGCTTACTTGAAAATGCTCTACAGCATCTTCAATAGCAGATTCCGAAAAATCATCCTGTAAAAATCCTTGCAGTGCAGTTATAGGGCAAAGAAATTCTGCTGCAAATGCTCTTTGGTATTTCTGTCTTGAAGTGTTCAGGTCGGTACTAGTTAACCATCTTTCAGTTGCTGTTCCTGTCAGAATGCAGTCGCCTATAAAACGCGCAAGTTCAAAACGCTTACCTAGAGGATGTTTCTTATTCTGCACGGTGTTAATAAAATCTTCCGTTTCACGCTGAAATTCGGCTAATGCAACAAAAACAGGCACTCCTAACCCATTTAGGTATCTAATAGATTGATTATCATTGTCTTTCATAAGCCCAGCCCAAACCTGCATTGCATCTCCATCTGACGCAAAAATAACTTGAGGCCATACAAAACCATGATCGGCGGCTTCCAGTTTATGCGCCATTCGCCAATCTATGAAAGGATAATTTCTATGAGCGGGTAAAGGTTCTCAATTGAGTCTCCACCATGAAGATGCCAGCCACAAGGCAAGCGGATAAGCTGATAACAGGGCAGAGTTACGAATAGTCCGTGACCAGATATCCTCATTGACCATCAGGTTCACACTGCCTACATGCAATTCAAGATCAGCCATGGTATACTGATATGCAGGCTCATCATTACCACTAGCCTGCCATTTACAATCAAATTTGAATTTAGTCATTAATACACTATACACTATAAATAGGATTCTTAAATATCGTTATTTTCTAGTACAACTAATTTAAACTGAGTAATAACTTTATGCATAGATATCGTCTATACTTCCCTTCGACTCTGGCCCTTAACCGGGGAGGATTCCCGGAGGGGTTCTCCTGTCACCATTCGAACCCGATTCGGTACGTTGTCCGCGGGGCTTCGCACCCCGTCATCAGCGCGACGGCAGCACGCCTGCGTAGGGTCCGGCAGGAACATGCCGGGTACTCAAGGTAAAAACCTTAATATACTCAAACTATGCGACATCGTGTCGCAACGACAAGCTCACCAGCGCCTCCTCCGGACTCCGCTGGGACCTCAGGACTTTCAGGCGTCTGGTGCAGCGCTTGGTTGTGTGCCGGGCACGGCACGTGTTCTTAAGGGTGCGCGTAATGTACCATGCTTCCGATATTTTACGCAAGTCCCAGACCCAGCCAGGTAGTGGCGAAGGGTGTAGCGGTATCACAACCGGGTACCTGGTAACGGGCCTGGAGAGGCAGTGGCCTTGCCGCGGCAGGGCACCGCAAACGCACGGGGCGACGAACAGAAATCGAGTGAGGCGGGTCTGGTGGGACGAGTTCGCAACACAGAACAAAGTCCTCTAACTACTATAGGCCAGGCACGGATACTCGGCGCTCGTGTGCGGAAAGACATGTGTTTACCCCGGGAGGCCCGTTGCGTCTCGTAGGGAACTGCAACTGAAATCTACCGGAATATAAGGGAAAACCGGTAAAACAAAACCCTGGCGTCAGGAACATTTCGAGTCATAGCCCTGATGAGCCCGACCAACTGGTCGGGAAACACAAACAAATGGACTCGACAGATTGCAGAAACTACGAGTGAGTGAACCGCAAGGGGAACCCACCGCGTAACGGGAGTCAGCAGAGGGCATATTAAGCCGGAGAAACGAGCCCTGAATAAAGGGAGGCCTCACTCCGGTGAAGGCCCGAACGGTGCCACCTGCCGAATGGCAGGGGTAAATGGTTGTGGTTGTCAAAGAACGTGTACTTATTGGTCTAATGCAGCAGTAGCTGAAAGGTCGATAACGTCGCATTCTGGAAAACCCGGTAGGGCGGAACCTGTTTTATCCGTGCCTGCTCTGACCAGCCGAATCGCCGTATATACGGACCCGTATGGTACGGTGGTGGTGTGGGAGGGGGGAGCTGTGAGGCTCCCTCCCTAGCCCTATATAGTGCATTTTCAATTATTTTATTGCATAAGCTTTATCATGCAGTCCGACAGTTAAGAAAACTATTGTTTGGTCTGGAAGATTGTCGCAAAAACAAAACTCACAATCTGGCAAATTACGACATTCTTCGCAAATGACAAAGACAATACGAAAATTTCGATCTATTCGGGCACTTCGGCAACCAATCAGATTAAGTCTTTTGGTGATGTCTGCTAATGATTCAGTATTATTGTATGGATTCTCAATTATTCTTTCCACTCTTCTTTTGATTCTTCCTTTGAGGGATGAATAGCGGCGAAGATTGCGGACAAACAGTTTTTCGTAAATAGCTTCGTATTTAATCACTCCAAACCTCTTCATGCGACATGAATTCAAGTTCATTTTTTTGGTTTCGTTCTTTTATATCAAGCATATCATTGTAAAGAGGCATATCTGAATTAAGATGAAAAGTATCAGTTTGTTTCTCAACAACTGATTTTAGTTCTTCTTTGATAATACGACGAATAACCGGTTCTAAAGCTTTTATTAACTCTTCAACAATTAAGGTGTTATTTGCATGTATCATTTTTATTCTCCTGTTTTTTTGTCCATTTGACGCATCAACCATTCTTCAACAGGTTCTAACGGCATTTTGGTTGCCAAGTTCGAGGCAAAAATTTTTCAAAGAACATCTACATTTCAAGATTTAGTTGAACGATAACTATTTTATTTATTTTAAAGATCAATGCACAGTAAAGCACCTATAACGACAAGCTCACCAGCGCCTCCGCCGGCCCCCGCCGGGACCGCAGAACTATCAGGCGTCTGGTGCAGCGCTTGGTTCGCTGCAATGATTTTATCTGCTGCTAAATTCCTTATGAATCGACCACACAACCTTGTAGTTGGCTGGCGCATGGCTATATTGTCTCGTCTTGTGTTAGTGGTTTTAAATTTGAATAATAGAGTTGTTCCCCAATAAGCAACAAGCACAGTATAATGTTTTTTTGTAAATCTTAAAACGCAACATGTGGTGCAAATTTTTTATTCAGGAACAACTCTAATGCCTATTTTGATTTCAAAAACAGGGTTATAGGGTCAAAAATGAGACCTTTTCACATATGAAAGCGTTTTGTTTTAGCCAATTAGCGTACTCCGACCCCCGATTGCCGAGCAGCGTGCAATGCGTGCGCCACTTCCTGTGGAAAGTCCACTACTATGAAGCAGCTGTTATGATATAGATAATCCTCTCCGCTTTCATCGACAATCCTTAAGAGATCGTCTTTATTACCCACCTCATCCGGAATGACTTCATATATCTTTCTCAAAATCAGAGAGGCTTCATAATCCGTGTTGTCGACGCAGATTGCAAAATTCCTTTTGTACTCATTCATTTTCTCATTCCAAATAACGTTTGATTTTAATGTCTTTGCGGCCAACCCCATGAGCTTCGTACCAGTGTAACTCAACCCATCTGATGTTTCCATTGGGAAGTCTAATATGGGCTTTTCCCTTGAGTTTCCTCCATCGCCCAGAACCATAGATCTTTTTAAGATATGCTAAATCACGAATGCTGGTTCCGACCGCGATAATTTTGATTTCATCGATTTGGCCAATAATCTCAAATTTCAATCTATTCCTCCCTGGGAACCTCCTGCATATGTTCCTAGTCATTCCTGGTGCGGTCTGCTACCCATAATTGACTGTTTTTTCAGGTGCGCGAAGGAAAAGCTCGGCGGCCCCTCCACCGGCCACCGCCAAAACCGACTGACTTTCAAGGGGTCCGCTGAAGCTTTCGGTTCGCTGACAATCGGTCGCAGTTGATCGGGTTTGTATTCTTCCAAACCGCCAATTGGACTGTAAGAAGATGGGGATCACTGCGCATACCACACGTCATTGACGCATTTGGAGGAAGTCGCTTTGCCGCCGATGACCCAGAGTCTGTCATCGAAATATGAGCTACCCGGCATGGCGCGTCCCGTAAAATCCGATGTGGTCGTCACCTGCGTCCACGTCGCGCCGTCGGTTGATGACCATACTTCATTGACGGCCTCATGGGGATTCATGTAGCCGCCGAGCATCCACATTTTGCCGCTGGCGACAACAAGCGCCGGATCCTCTCGGCCTTCGAAAGCGCCTTGCACGGCTTTTGTCCAGCTAGTGCCGTCATCCGAGTACCAGACATCGTTCAGAAAAATATTTTCTTCGATCGGCGTGTTGATACCGCCCACCACCCATATCTTATTATTGAAATAAACGCTCGCATGGTCCTGACGGGCGGAAAATTCCGCCATCGCTGTTGCTTCGGTCCATATTACGCCGTCTTCGGATACCCATACATCGTTCATGGCATTGTCGCCGCTTCGGCCGCCAATGACCCACATCAGGCGGTAATTGGCCACACTTGTGTGCGCATAGCGCGCAGAAAAATCGGCCGTTGCCGTTGCCTCTGTCCATGTAATACCGTCGCTTGAATACCAAACGTCGTTGCGGCTTTCGCGATCGCCATCAACCCCGGCGATGACCCACATTTTATCATCAAAGACAACACTTGTATGGGCTGCTCTTTCTCCAAATGCTGCTGATGCAGTGACTTCCGTCCACGTCACGCCATCACTTGAACACCAGACATCACTATAGGTCGTCCAGCCATACGATCCGCCAATGAGCCACAATTTACCATCAAAGACCAGGGTTGTAAAATCCTGGCGCGCGGAAAATTCTGCAGATTCGGTTGCCTGTATCCAGTTGCTTCCCGACAGGACATCCGGTTTTGAAGCCGAATAGATCCAGACCATGGCCTCCTGTCTTCCCCCCACATCGGCGTCATCATTAATGGCATATCCGACGACATGAATATCACCATTGATTTTTTCGACACCCAAGGCAGTAGAGGAAGAATAATTGTATGGAAGAACAGTGTGCAGATCAAAATAATCGTCTGCAGCGCCAAACCACAGAAAGGCATGACTCGGCGGATCTTGGTTTATATCATCACCATAGAATATATCTCCGACCTGAATTCCATCCGCCATCCCTCGTATCCTCGAATTTTCGACACCCTCTATATCGGGATGCAGATTTTCAAAACTTTCAGGTGTCTCGCCCCATAAAGCAGCGCGATATCCTGAGTCCTCGTCGGCCTCCCCCCATTCTTGAACATATCCGCCCTGTTTATTGCCATATACAGCCCAGCATTCGGATGCCTGGTAATCGTTGGACGGATGGAGATTGACATAGTCAAAAGTAGTATCCTCTCCATTCGGAGATATGTTTTTCCAAAGAATTGCTATACTTTTGCGGGATATGGAGGCTCCGCCTACAACGACCCCCGGATCTTGTTCCGTTGTGCCGTCTATGGCCATGGCCCAGGCCGTCGCAAGGTCCACCTCCTTTATCTCCGCAGGGGTAAGATCATGGCCGACAGCTGTATTGTCATCAGTAAGATGCCACAATGCCGCCTTACCCTGATCGTAAACGGTAAAGGCATCTCCCACAGCCCAGTTGCCGCTTACCCCCATGATATTGCTCATTGAACTGACCTTCATAAAATTTGGTACAATTTCGGGGGGATACGTGTTATTAGGCCAGAATGCGCCATATTGAATATAATATCCAACTTTCCATGCATCATTCAGAGAAAAAATGTCTGAGGGTGTACTATAGTAATAACCTCCTCCTAACTCAAGAAAGCTGCCTGCTGAGATCGACGACCAATAGGCTGCATGATGCAATTTACCTTTAGGGGGCTGTTTATAAACTATCGTGCCTCCTATTTTTCCATTGTTAAGGGCCCTTCCCATTGAGTACCAGCATTGACCTTCCGGATGAAGATTCACATAAGACCATGTTTTGGGTTCAGGAGACGGTGTGTCACTGCCTGAAGAGCATGAAAACAGCAAACAAAAAACCCCGATTAAAACCATGTATCGTTTAAAGTAATGCACGTTTTCCATAAATAGGTCCTCCCTTTCGTTGAAGTTGTTCCTGAAAAGCTCGAAAGCCCACCTGCCGCCCCAGTTGGTCTCGTCGAGCTCTCACGGTAGGAACGCCGGTTACCCAGCGCCCCCCGCTAAGAACCGTGCGTGCGCCGTTAAACGCACACGGCTCAAGCATTCCAAAGGCAAGCCCTTTCGGGGCTACCCGGTTGTGACGTTTTATGCTCTTTACGCCTGTCTGCCTTCTGCTGACTGCGTTGGGCATATCGTTTCCTGAAATATTGTTCATATTTCGGATCGAAGGGGTTCGCATCCCCTCGAATTTTGACATGGCGTTTTATCTTGACGTCGTAAGCCTTCTCAAGTTCAATTCTGGCGGATTTCGCATAGCCGTCCTTGATCACCGCTGAAAAGGACCACGGGCGAGATCCTTTTGACCAGTATTTATCCATCAGCCAACTCTTACTCTTGCCCGAATGTTTCCTCCTCATCCATTGCCAAATATAGCTGTAGATACGGTGATCTACAAGCCCGAAAGTTCTACCGGAAACCACATGCCTGTGGTAATTGGCCCACCCCCTGATTTTGGGATTGAGTACTTTAATCAGAATGTCGGCTCTTGATGCCGCATGCTTTCGGATTGTTTTCCGGATATTGCCTAAAAAGGCTTTCACGTTTTTGCGAGAGGGCTTTATCAAAAGTTTTCCTCCGTATTTGCGTGAACTTTGTCCGAGAAAATCAAATCCTTCTTCTATCCTTGTGATCAACGTCTTTTCCGCTGAAAGCGAAAGACCTCTTCGCTCCATAAATGCTTCAATTTCCAGCTTGATCTCATTTAGCATCTCTCTGGAATTCCCGGTGATGATAAAATCATCAGCGTAGCGGATTACGTTTATCTTGGACCGTATATTTCCCTGAATTCTTATCGGGGCGGTGCTTTTGGCTGCCGCTTCCAGACCATCCAGGACCATCTTAGCCAATGTTGGAGAGATAATCCCGCCTTATGCCAAGTTGCCGATTATGCAAAGTAAACCGCTAAAGCTACCAGATTTCCAACACCTTCACTGAGTTTACTTTGCATAATATCACGGGTATCTCAAACTTGAAATCCAATTAAACGATGCAGCATCCTTGGTTTATTTTGGATAAAATGATGCTGATTTCATCAAAACAGGCCTTTATATCTCCCTCCAGAATCCATACGGGTGAGTAGCGCTTGGCCAGAGAAATAAAACACTGACCGATGGCATCCGCACATCCCCGATAGGGTCTGAACCCGTAAGAGTTCGGATCGGCGGTGGTTTCCGCCACCGGATCAAGCGCCAATTTGTACAATGCCTGCATGGCTCTGTCCTTCATTGTGGGAATGCCCAATGGGCGTTTCTTGCCGTTTTTCTTGGGTATGTAAATTCGGCGCAGCGGTTTGGGTCGGTAGGCTCTTCGGCGCAGGTCGTTTACCGCTTGCATTTTGTCAATGTGGGTGGACCATATGACTTTATCCACTCCCGGTGTGCGTTTACCCCGGTTGGAAGTAACGCGCTTGATAGCCAACAACTTGGCATAAAACGAATGAGTCAAAAGCCACTGTATCACCTTGACTTTTCCCCATCGCTTTTCCTTCACAGCCTTTGCGATACGCACCTGCAGTCTTCTAACATGCTCCCCGGCGGTTTTCCAGTTTATGGATTTCCACCAGTTTGTTCCGTCCAAAGGTGCACCAGTCGCCAGAACGGCCACCGTCATTCGCCCGTTTCACTGGCTGCTTTCCCCTGTTTGAAGATTCTACAGATTATCTCGCAATGGAACACCGGTCAGAAGTCTGCTCTCTTTCGAGCCGGATCATGTCGGTGATTACCATCAATCCGTATCCCCATCATTACAACGGAGCATTCGCTTTTTCTGACATCCTCTACCCGCAACCCCATGGGCTCACCTTGCGGTTCGCTTTCCCCGTGGGGAGGATTACGGGCTTACCATGTTCCGCGTAAGTACCCGAGCAGGTTAGGTTCCGCCCCTACGCCGGTGGCACGACATCTGCGACGGAGGAGTTCGCAGCCTCCGTTCCTGGCCACGTACCTTTTGGTCCAAGCCTTTCAGCATCTTAGGCTTGTTTTCGTGACGACGTTGCAGCGATTCACATGTGTTAACCGTACTGCTCAATTCTAGCTCCCTCACCGCATGATGCTTGCAGAGTTGAGGTCCCCTCACGGTTCCCTCTTCCGGAAAATTCCGCGGGCTTCATTGTCCCGAGAGCTTCACACCCCCGGATTACTCCGGACGCATGTCCCGGTAGAATGCCTGTTGCAGAAAACAGGGTTTTGTTATATGGTTTATATCAATATATAAAACAGCTACTTACGCGACATCACGTCGCACGCTAACGACAAGCTCAGCGGCCCCTCCACTGGCCCCCGCCAGAACCGCCAGACTTTCAGGGGGCCGCTGAAGCGTTTGGTTGGGCGGTCCCTTCACGAATTGACGCAATATCAGGCTGCATTCAGGGCTGGCTGCGATTCCACATAAGTGACCGGAATTTGCTCTGTGGGTGATGCCTGGTAATGTGTGGTTTTCAGGAACTGCCGTACCGGCATAGAATTTAGAACATGCAGCACTAAATCCCGTAAGGCTTCTGGAAGCTCATTTAGTCTATCTAGGGCAAAGCTGCGAGGACCATATTCCGTATGTTCAGACAAGATAGAAAAATGAAGTACCGTCACACTGATCGGTCGGCGCGTCTGTAAATTAACGCGCAAGAGGATATGTTCTGTTAATTCCACTCCTGTTCCCGCCTCATTCTGTCCGAAAAAGATTTCCAGGATATCAGCCTCTTGGTCGTAGACCATACGAACATGCGTCCCATCTGCAGCTTTCACCTCTGTATTCAAAAACGATGTTTTGTCCATAGATTCACCTTTTGGGTTGAATGTATTTCGCCCACCCGGTAACTACAAAATTGTTAGGGGTATATTTGCCATGTTCGTCAAGATTCGTCTTGAAAATAACGATAACTACCAGATGGTTATTGTCTGGCTCTAATTCATCAAACTGCTTGAAGTACCTATACTCATTAAGCAATAGTGTATCCTGCTTCCTACGTCCTGTGCGAATGGTCTCCAAAAATTGCTCAAAAAATGGTTCCAATTCAGGCCTTGATTCAAGGATGTGCTGCCAGCGTTCTTCGGTGAAGTAGATAGAATTCTCGTACCGATCCTGAACTGTCCATTTCTTCATGGATTCAGATCCCTGTCTTTGGATTGATTTCTGCTGGATGTCTTAAAATTATTGGTTTCGTGCAGAACGAACCGCAAAGGCTCTGCGATCAGCAGCTTCTCTGGGGCAATTCCAGCGTCCATTCCCAAAAAAGAAGCTGAAGTTCCAAGCAAGGTTATATTCTGAAGATTTCTTGAAATCCTTTGACCATACCCACCAACCGTTCATCTTCAAAAGTGGCGTCATATTTCGCTCTCCCAACCCCTCTTTGTAAAGCCCCTCAACTTCTACTATTTTTGGTAAACGCCAGCCTTCTGAAGCATTCAGGCTTTCCACCCATGACTTGGCTTCCTCCCAGGTAGTGTCTTTGTCAGGGCCTACCCGCCATTCGAGGCCGGTATTGTTGTCTTTTACAATACCGTTATTATATGCAACATAGCCTCCGGTGGAACCGTTTTCTTTGGAATCAGCGAGGCAAAAAGTTTCTGTTAAAAAGAATGCCAGAAGAGCCATACAAATTACCATAATTTTATTCATTTTAATCATAGCTTTTCTCCTTTCATTTGGCAATATCGGTGGGTCAAGTCATTTAGCGGCTTAGCCCAACGATTTAGTTAAGCGGTAATTTTCCGGCCCAAAAATTGCCTGTGAGCAAATGACGTGTTCACGGGTAAATGATGTTTATTGCATTTTTTGGGACGGAAAATATCCGACTTGAACGGCTGGTTGATCTTTTTTTTCTTTCTTGGCACGGTTTCTGCGATTGGAGATTGTAGCTTTTGCCCCTCTCCCCGCGTAGCGGTCTGTTCAACCAATGATTATACAGTTTTTTTGTCATCAAATATCCGTTCCCGCATGTTATCCGACAAAATCGAACCAATCTCCCTCTGAAATTTATATTTTGTAAATTATTTGAGGCAAAAACGCAAGGGCAATATTTTTATATTCTGCTAAATATTTTATTAGCGATTCTCATTAGGGACTTGGTTTTCGCTCTCGTTCATACGTTCTAATGTGGGAATAGTTTTTGGACGCTCCGCGTCTGGCGGCAAACTCGAAAAAAACTGTTTTAAATATGGTATATTCATGGTTTAGGACGCAGATCGTCCAGAGGCGGGTTCAACATAGAGCGTGTGAGCCAGGATGAGGAAATCGAAATTCCAAAATGAGAATTGCTAATGTCCTGCTTTTTCTCTGAGGCTCATTATGATTTGCAGGTTGAAAGCCGGCATGAAATCATTATTGACGAAGATCAATGGCATGGTTTCTGCGATATGTATAATACGCGTATTTGTAATATTGAACGTCCAATAGGCGGGCATATCATGATTCCAGTTCCGCCAGACATCATAGCGCGTTTTCAGCATTTTCTGGATCGGAAACCTGTTCAGAAGCGATTTCAGGCATATTACAAAAAATGGCTTTGATTTTACTCACATTTCGCTCTTTTAAAAAAGTTGTTTTCCAATTTTTGCTTTTACCTTTTTTTGCACCACTGCTGGAATGAGTTTGATTTTCATGGGTCACCCGGCTTCAAAGAGGTATTCGTAAGAAAAACAGCGTGAAGGTATTTCCAGAATCTTCAGGATATCCCTTTGAAGCGGTTTCAATTCAGAAACAAACCCGCATGTTTTACCGTCAGGGAGCACCATTTGGCCTTGCACCACATATTCGAAAGCTTTCAGCATGTACTCTGCCCTTGGATTCCGGACATCTTTTCTGTTGGGCATGAAATCGTTGAGGTCTTTATCTCGCGCTTGGACGTTACTTATGGCGGTTCTTTCAATGAGGCGCAAGTCCCCCTGTCGTCCTTTCTTTTAAAACCTGCCGGGTTTGGCAAGTCGGGCGACAAGGTTACGGCAACAGCTGTCGCGACGGTACGCCGTTCCACAGGGGAGTTTTCATGCTTGGAAGCGAGGTAGATAGGGGCAAAAGTGTAAACCGAAAAATGAAGGATGCTGAATTTTTCAGCAATTCTCATTTTGGACTTTGCGATGGGAAAACTCTCCACTTCCGGTAGTAAACGAGGTCAATGTTGACACTTTTGGGTCGAAAATGCCTGTAAAAAGGTATGTCTTTCCCACACTATGGGCATAATGAGAATTGCTGTGAATTTTTCCTGGTAAATTACCAGATACTACGATATTAATGAAACGAAAAAATAGATATCGACGCTTTTTTCCAAAATGAAGATTCGCACCTCATATCCTTATTCAAACCGAGAAGACGAATAAAATGAAAAAAAATGTAGAACTGAGTTTTCTATGTATTCTGTTCATTGGCCTGCTTTCATGTGTTATTAAGGAGGAAGCGGAACAAGCCCCACCACCCCCCCCGAAAGTGGTCGTGTACCAGACTGAAGCCAGTGACGTGCCCATCTACCAGGAATTTGTGGGCCAGGTTTATGGATTTAAGGACATTGCCATTTCGGCACGGGTGGAGGGCTATCTGGAGGGCATCCATTTTGAAGAGGGATCTCCGGTAAAGAAGGGGATGCTGCTCTACACCCTGGAAAGCCAGCAGTTCGAAGCGGATGTGGCGGCCAAGATGAGCGGCGTTGCCGGCGCTGAAACGGTTAAAACCGAGGCGGAGACCTATCTGAACCGGATTAAGCCGCTGGCTGAGGAAAAAGCGGTCAGTCAGAGCGATCTGGATTCTGCCGTGGCCACATACGAGGTTGGCATCTCGTCGGTTAAGGCGGCAAAAGCCAATCTCCGGGCCGCAAACATTCAATTGGGATATACCAAGATTTATTCTCCCATATCCGGGATTATCGGTAAAACAAAAGCCAAGGTGGGAGATTTTGTAGGGCGATCGCCGAGTCCCATCATTCTGAATATGGTTTCTCGCATTGATACGGTGCTGGTGCAGTTTTTTATTACGGAATCCCAGTACCTGATGTTCATGCGGCGCCATATGGCGGATGTCGATGCCGGTAAGGTCGATAATACGGAAAAAGCTGATCTTGAATTGATTTTGTCCGATGGTTCCGTTTATGCCCACAGGGGGAAGGGGGATTTCGTTAACCGGGAGGTGGATCCCGGCACCGGCGCCCTTCTGATCCAGGCCTCTTTTCCCAATCCCGATGAACTGCTTCGCCCGGGTCAGTTTGCCAAGGTGAGGGCGGAGGTCGAGGTGGTAAAGGAGGGTATTTTAATCCCTCAGCGGTGCGTAATGGAGCTTCAGGGAACCTTCAGTGTTTATGTGGTGGGCGCTGAAAATAAAATTCAGGCCAAAGAAGTCAAGGCGGGACCCAAAATCGAATCCTTCTGGCTGATTCGGGAAGGGTTGAAAGCGGGGGAAAAGGTGGTGTATGAAGGGTTGCAGAAAGTGAAAGATGGAACCGTTGTGGAAGCTGAGGTTGTGGATATTCCCTTGTCGGGTGAAGAAAAGAAATAATGGCGGATCAATTAAAGCGATCAGATCGGACAGCTCAGGCGGATCAGACCGATCAGACAGATCGGGTGGATCAGACGGATCAAACAGACCCGGCAGAAAAGGGTAATTTTTTCGTCAGACGTCCCATTGTGGCCATGGTGATTGCCATTATAACGGTGATTGCGGGGCTGGTGTTTCTGAAAGCCTTGCCTATCGAACAATACCCCAATATCACCCCCCCCATCGTGGAAGTGCGTGCCACCTATACCGGGGCCGATAGTATCAGCGTGGAACAGTCCGTGGCCACGCCGCTCGAGCAGCAGATCAACGGCGTCGACAATATGATTTACATGAAGTCCATCAATGCCAATGATGGCACCATGACCATTCAGACGTCCTTTGACATCGGCACTGACCCGGATATGAACACCGTGTTTACCCAGAACCGGGTGGCCGCGGCTACCGCAAAACTCCCCGAGGAGGTGAAGCGGTACGGGGTGACCACCGAGAAATCCCTTCCCAATATCCTCATGCTCATTGCCGTCACTTCGGAAGGTGGGCGTTTTAATCAGCATTTCCTGGGAAATTACGCCCTTATTAACATCAAGGACATCCTGGCGCGCATCAAGGGGATTGGGCGGGTGAACGTGATCGGCGCCAGCGATTACTCCATGCGCATCTGGATCAAGCCGGATCGATTGAGCCAGATGGGCGTTACGGTTCCGGAAATCATGGATGCGATTCGCGCCCAGAGCGTCATCGTTCCCGGCGGCAAGTTCGGTGCGGAACCGGCGCCGCCGGGAACGGAATTTACCTACACGGTGCGGTTGCCGGAGCGCTTGCAATCTGAAAAAGAATTCGGTGAAGTGGTAATTCGAACCACCGAGGCCGGGGCTCAGGTCAAGATCAAGCATGTGGCCCGGGTGGAACTGGGTGTTGAGACCTATAACGCCTTCACCCGTCTCAACAACAGTTCTTGCGCCATGATCGCCGTATACCAGGCCCCCGGTTCCAATGCGGTGGAATTGGCCGCAAAAGTCAAAGAAACCATGGAGGAACTTTCCGGGTCTTTTCCCGAAAGCCTCCGGTATGATATCTCCCTGGATACCACCCTGGCCATCACTGCAGGCATTGATGAAATCATCGAAACCCTCTTTATCGCCCTGGCCCTGGTGATCCTGGTGGTTTTCATTTTTATCCAGGATTGGCGAGCGGCCCTGATCCCCACCATTGCTATTCCCGTGTCCCTGGTGGGAGCCTTTATTATATTTCCCGTCATCGGATTCACCATTAACGTGTTGTCTCTACTGGGATTGGTGCTGGCCATCGGCATTGTGGTGGATGACGCCATCATTGTGGTGGAAGCGGTTCAGGTTAACATTGAAAACGGCATGGACCCCAAGACCGCCACCTTCAGAGCCATGGAGGAGGTGACGGCGCCCGTCATCGCCACCACCCTGGTGCTGGTGGCGGTATTTATTCCGGTGGCGATCATGGGGGGCATCACAGGGAGTCTCTACCAGCAGTTTGCCATTACCGTGGCCGTGTCGGTACTCTTTTCGTCTGTGAACGCATTGACCCTGAGTCCGGCTCTGTGCGCGTTGTTGCTCCGAAAACAAAAGCCCATGCGAGGCCCTCTGGGCGCCTTTTTCAGATTGTTCAATAAGGTTTTTGAGAAATCCACCAATGGGTATGTGTGGTTTACAAAGGTCATCGCTCGAAGAATTGCCATGGGTGTGGTGTTTATCCTGATTCTCACCGGGGCCATGGGATATCTGGGAATATTGATTCCCGGGGGATTTATGCCCGAAGAGGACATGGGGTACCTCATGGTCAATATCCAGTTGCCCGATGCGGCATCCCTGCAACGGTCCGACGCGGTATCTAGGAAAGTAGAAGAAATCATCGGGAAATATGACCAGGTGGAATTCATCACCACGGCCACCGGTTTCAGCATGCTTTCGGGCAGCATGAGTTCCAATTCGGGTTTTATCTTCGTTTCCCTCAAGGATTGGGGGCTCAGGAAGATTACGGCCAATGAACTGGTGGCGCAGCTGAATGTGGATTTCTATATGAATATCAACGAGGCTCAGGTGTTTGCTTTTGGACCGCCCGCGATTCCCGGTTTGGGGAGCGGTTCCGGTTTCACGTTGATGATTCAGGACAAGGGAGGGGTTTCCGCCGCTTATCTGGGGGAGCAGTCCGACAAATTTATTCAAGCGGCCATGAAGCGGCCTGAAATCGGCGCCATTTTTACCACCTTTCGGGCCAATGTGCCCCAGCGGTATATGGAAATCAACAAGGACAAGGCCTTGAAAGCGGGGGTAAGCTTAAACGATATCTACACCACCACCGGGGCTTTTCTGGGCGGCGCCTATGTGAATGATTTCAATCGATTCGGAAGACTTTACAAGGTGTATGTTCAGGCTGAACCCCAATATCGGCTTAAGGAAAGCCAGGTCAATCTGTTTTATGTGAACAACAATCAGGGGATGAGTGTTCCCCTGTCCACTTTTGTGAACATAAAGGATATTGTGGGCCCCGATTTCACCAACCGCTTCAATCTCTACCGCGCCGTCGAGTTGACCGGGAGTCCGGCCAAAGGATATACCTCCACCCAGGCCATGGCGGCTCTGGAGGAAGTAGCCGCCGAGGTGTTGTCGGACGGTATGGGGTATGAGTGGAGCAATATGAGCTTTCAGGAGAAAAAATCCGCCGGCACGGGGTCCATGGTCTTTGTTTTTTCCCTGGTTTTCGTGTTTTTGATTCTGGCGGCCCAGTATGAAAGCTGGTCGTTGCCCTTCAGTATTCTATTGGGAACGCCCTTTGCCATCTTCGGCGCCTTCCTGGCCCTGTATGTGGCGCGGTTGTACAGTGAGAGCTACGAACTCAATATCTTTGGTCAGATCGCACTGGTGATGTTGATTGCCATGGCGGCCAAGAACGCCATTCTCATCGTGGAGTTTGCCAAACTGGAGTTTGACAAGGGACTTTCCCTGTTTGATGCGGCGGTGAAATCCGCAAGACTGCGTTTCAGGCCCATATTGATGACGGCATTTTCTTTTATTCTGGGGGTGTTGCCCCTGGTGGTGGCCTCGGGCGCGGGCTCTGAAGCCAGAATCGTCATGGGCATGGCCTTGTTGGGAGGGATGACGCTGGCCACATTGCTGGGGGTTTTCTTTTATCCCATGCTGTTTGTGATGGTGGGTAAAATCGCCCGTTACGAAAAGAAACGCGACCTTCAGAAGGGTGAGGGAAAGTTGGTGTGATGAAAAAAACAATTAAAATAGCCGGCATATTGGTTTTTTTCTTTCTTTCAGGCTGCGCCATGGGGCCGGATTTCAAGCCCCCGGTGGTGGAGACGCCCAAAAACTACCGGTTTGATAAAGTTCCAGTGGAAACCATGATCAACCTGAAATGGTGGGAATTGTTTGATGACCCCGTCCTTTACACCCTTGTGAGCCAGGCGCTCTCAAATAACAAGGACTTGAAAATTGCCGCAACCCGAGTGGAACAGGCCCGTGCTTATCTGGGATTTACCCAGGCGGACCAATATCCCGGTTTCTATATGAAAGCCGGCGCCGGCACGGGCAATTTTGCCGGAAGTACACGGTCCGATACCCGGAACAGCAGTTACTATGCGGGTCCGACACTCAGTTGGGAACTGGATTTCTGGGGCAAATTTCGCAGGGCCACGGAGTCCGCCAGGGCGCAGCTGATGGCCTCGGAATACGGGCTCAGGACGGTTCAGATTGGGTTGATCTCGGCAGTGGTGGGATCTTATTATCTACTGCTGGATTATCACCAGCGGGTGAAGATATCCAAAGATACCCTTGAATCCCGGGAGGAGAGCCTTAACATCATCCAAAAGCGGTTTGATCGGGGGATTATTCCCGAGCTGGACGTTAACCAGGCCCAGATCCAGAAAGAGATTGCCGCGGCTGCTATTCCGCAGTATGAACGGTCCGTGGCCCAGACGGAAAATGCCCTCAGTATTTTGTTGGGGAAGCTTCCCGAGCCTGTCAAGACGGGTAAAGGGCTAAACCTTGAAACACCGCCGCCAACGGTTCCCATGGGTCTCCCGTCCACTCTTCTGGAGCGGCGGCCGGATATTGTCCAGGCCCTGTATCTGCTGGAATCCCAAACCGCCAACATCGGGGTGGCTGAGGCCATGCGTTTTCCGGCCATCTCATTGACCGGTATGCTGGGCCTTGCCAGCAGCGAGCTTTCGGGCCTTATCTCCCAGGGCGGCGCCTGGTCGGTCAATGGGGGTCTGTTCGGACCTGTTTTTGAGTTTTACAAAAATGTCAGGCGTGTTGAAATTGAGGAATCGAAAACCAGAGAGGTCTTGTATTTTTATGAAAATACGGTGCTGACCGCGTTTAGAGAAGTTGAGGACTCCCTGGTCGAAATTAATACCTATCAAGAGCAGATGGCGGCCGTTAAAAGAAAAGAAACGGCCGCCCAAAACGCCTATCGATTGGCAAAGCTCCGGTACGACAAAGGGGTCAGCACTTATCTGGAGGTTCTGGAGACGGAACGTACCCTGTTTTCGGCCCAACTGGAACTGTCCGAGCTGAAGCAGCAATACCTGAATGGTTATGTCAAGCTGTACAAAGCCCTGGGCGGCGGATGGACCACCAAAGATGAAATGACAAAGGCCCGGGAGGCGGTCAAGAAATGAGACGTTTTGGGTCTGGAGAATGATCGATGATGGCCCATGTTCACCACCGGGGCGGTGCGCCTTCCGCTTTCCTGGTGGAAAATATTGATCTGCTGCCAAAAGGGTGCGCCCTGGATGTGGCCATGGGGCGGGGGCGGAACGCGGTTTATCTCGCGGGGCGGGGATTTGAAGTGGAAGGTGTTGATATTTCCGCTGAAGCCCTGGAGGCTGCCAAGGCATTGGCCCGGCAATCCGGAGTTCGCTTAACGGCTCGATTGAAAGACCTCGAGAAAGACGTTTTTATTGAAAAAGACGCTTACGACCTTATTATATGTTTTAACTACCTCTATCGGCCTCTTATGCCGGCCCTGAAGGCTGCGCTTCGCACGGGTGGCATGCTGGTCTATGAAACCTATATCGTTGATCAGGCCCAATTCGGCAGGCCCAGAAATCCTAAACATCTTTTGGAACACAATGAGCTGCTGAATCTCTTTCGCGATTTTCGCTGCCTTCGCTATCGAGAGGGGATTTTGGAGCATCGAAAAGCGATTGCCGGTTTCATCGGGATGAAGTAACGGTTACCGCTTGCCGGAAAGGAATTTTCAATTTGAATAATGGAAAAATAAGACCCCGTGAATTGGCTTTTGATATCGATGGGGTCATTGCGGATACCTTTCGGTCCTTTGTGGAAATGGCCCGAAATGATTATGGCATTGAAATAGAATATGATGCCATTACGGAATATGATTTTAGAAAAGTAGTGGATATCGATGATGCCGTCAGTGACGAAATCATCCGAAAAATCCTGGAAGATCCTTTGGGCATGGGAATAAAACCCATTGCGGGTGCAAAAGGGGTGCTGAATCGTCTTCTGGAGATGGGTTCCGTACTCTTTGTGACGGCAAGACCTGAGAAGGATGCAATCATGGTGTGGTTGCGGCAGACAATGGGATTTCCAAATGTTGGAACCGTGTGTCTTGAAGCCACCGGAAATCACTTGGAAAAACTGCCGGTTCTTCTGAACTATGGCGTTAAATATTTTGTGGAAGACCGACTGGATACCTGCTATCTTATACATGAACGGGACATTACGCCCATCGTTTTTGAACAACCCTGGAACCGTAAACCCCACCCCTTCCAGACCGTTACGGACTGGAAAGGCATTCATGATAAAATTGACTGGAATGTGCGGCCTTAAAAGACCTCGGCGGATGTGGATTACGGCAATCATTGTATAATTCGGAGAATTTTCTATGCCTGCTCAATCGGGGAACCACACGCCCGGCGAGATCACCTGCCTGTATGAAATTACCAAGGCCATTCATGCAACCATGGACCTCCAAAAGACTTTGTACAAGGTCCTTGAATTGCTTTCGGAACATCTGGGGATGAATCGGGGGTCCATTACGCTCTTGAATCCCGAGACCTCCCAGATCCATATTGAAGTGGCCCACGGCATTTCCGAATCGGAAAGGACCAAGGGTAAATACAAGTTGGGCGAGGGCATAACGGGACGCGTCATCAAGGCGGGCAGACCCATGGTGGTGCCTCAGATTGACGACGAGCCGCTTTTTCTGGATAGAACCGGCGCCAGAAGCGGCATTGATCATTCCAAAATATCTTTTCTGTGCGTTCCCATCAAAGATGAGACCCGGGTTATTGGGGCACTGAGCGCCGATTGTCCCTACGAAGAAACATCGACCCTGGAAGATGATGTCAGGTTGTTGAGTGTTATCAGTACGCTCATCGCTCAGAAAGTGGCGTTGCTGGAAAGGATTCGTAGAGAGAAGGACCAGCTTCAGGAAGAGAATCTCAGACTCAGAAAAGAGCTGAACAAGAAATACAGCTTCACCAATATTGTGGGCAACAGCCGCAAAATGCAGGAGGTTTTCTACCTGATCAGCCAGGTGGCCAAAAGCAATGCCAATGTGCTGTTGCTGGGTGAAAGCGGGACGGGAAAAGAGCTTGCCGCCAATGCCATCCACTACAACAGCTTGCGTGCCGGTCAACCGATGGTTAAAGTGAACTGTGCGGCGCTTCCGGCCAACCTGGTTGAAGCGGAGGTGTTCGGTTATGAAAAAGGGGCGTTTACCGGGGCTAACCGTACCAAGCCGGGGAAGTTTGAACTGGCGGATAAGGGAACCATTTTTCTGGATGAAATTGGATCCCTTGCCCTGGAAAGCCAGGGCAAGTTGCTGAGAGTGCTTCAGGAAAAGGAGTTCGAACGACTGGGTGGGACACGAACCATTAAGGTGAATGTCCGTCTGGTGGCCGCCACCAATGGGGATCTGGCGCAAGCCGTGGAGGATGGGGATTTTCGGGAGGACTTGTTTTACCGGTTGAATGTGTACCCCATCTATTTGCCGGCGTTAAGGGAAAGAGAAGCGGATCTGCTTTTGCTGGCGGACTACTTTCTTGAAAAATATGCCGCCGAGTATGAGAAAGATATTAAACGAATTTCCACGCCGGCCATTGATGCGCTAACCCAGTATCATTGGCCCGGCAATGTCAGGGAGCTGGAAAACTGTATTGAAAGGGCCGTGCTGTTATGTGAAGACCAGGTGCTTCACAGCTATCACCTGCCGCCGACCTTGCAGACGGCAAAAGAGACGGGCACCCAGCAATCCCAGTCGTTGAAAGATGCTGTGGATCGTTTTGAGAAGGAGTTGCTCATGGAAGCCCTCAAAAACAGTCGCGGCAACATGCGGCAGGCGGCCTTGGCCTTGAAGACCACGGAACGTATTTTTGGCTATAAGGTGCAAAAATATAGTATTGATTCAAAACGGTATCGGTAGGGGTAAACAGCAGTTTTAAGTTCTCAGTTTTATGTTTTAAGTTAGGGAACATCGAGAGGAGAATGTTTGGGTATGAAAAAAATTGTGGTGATGCTTTGGTTGATTTTTCTCTGCATGTCAGTTGCACCCGTTCAGGCGGAAGACTTTGTGATCAGGGATTATACCTTTACCTGGCATGTGATTAAGATCGGCGGTACGACGCTGGAAATTCAGAAGACCCCCGAGGCGCTTGTGGTCATTTTTGGACGTTCGGGGATTCCCTTGTGCGCGCTGACGGTTTTTCCCGTACAGGCCAATGCCGTGGGAGATATGTTGAAAAGAACCAACGACTATTATGAAATACAGAAGAAGAGTGAAGATCTGACATCCACGGATGCGCTTTTTTCCCACAATTGTGTGGTTACTTTTTCCTCGAAGCAGGGGCGGGGTTTTGAAGTCAGGGTCAAGCAGGACGAACCTTTTAGCCCCGTTGTGCTGATGGAGAGGGAAGAGGCAATGGAAATCGGAAAATATTTGCGCCAGGCGGAGCAGATGGCTTCTTTTGCGGATAAACGCGTCAGACCATGATCCCAAAGGGTCATGTGGGTGTGGTGGGGTAACGAAATGATGCTGCTGAAAAGGTTTGGGGGCGTGCTGATGTTGGCTTTCGGCGCCGTTGGATTGATCGCTTGTCTTGCGGCGATTTATGAAACGGGGGCGGCCAAAAAGCAGTTGCTTTGCTTTGTCGGGCAGGCCTTTGATTCCACGGAAACGGCCATGGTGAAAATCCATGAGCGTTTGGATAAGATCGGTATATCCGTGGCTGACATGCGTGTGAGCTTGAAATCCGGCGCCTCGCGGGCCGACGCCCTTTCAGTAGACGGAATCCAGGAAAAAGACCTGGTGGATTTTCAGGCCCTGACTTCTGATTTTGGGGAAGATATACAAAAGAACAAAGATCGTCTTCGTTTTTATGAGGAAAGGGTGGTTTGGTGGATTGAACAGGGGAGCATCCTGGTTCCCCTGTTGATGCTTTGGCTGGGGGCCGGACAGTTTTGTTTGATGGTCTTCGGTTGGCGGATGGTTTCAGCTGAGAGGGATCAATGAACTCGGATCTGTATAAATTCCAGCAGTTCAACAACGATATGATGTTGTACGGTCGGGATGTGGTTCAAGGCCTGTTTATTCTGGTGGTGGGTCTGCTTTTAATCAAATTTTTGATGCGCTATCTGAAGCCTCTGCTTCGCGGCATCAGAATAAAGGAAACCTGGGTATCCGTCATTGCCAATGCCGTTTATGTGCTGTTGCTGGCCCTGGTGGCTTCGGCCGCGTTTCACCATGCCGGCATGCAAGGCATCGTGATCATACGGACGCTGGGGGCCGTGGCCATTGCGCTGGTGGGACTGATTGTCATTTTTCGACCTTTGTTTCCGAGTCTTCCTTTCAAGGTGGGTGATACGGTTAAGGCGGGCGGGGTCCTGGGCAAGGTGGAAGCCATTACCATCCTGAATACGCGGATCAAATCTTTTGATGGTCGAACGGTGTTTGTTCCCAACCGGATGATCTTAAATGAGGTTATCGAAAACTATCATTTCACCCCCAGCCGGCAGATTCGGTTGGTGGTGGGGATCGGCTATGACACCGATCTCATGAAGGCCAAAAAGATCATTTCGGAGATTATCGCCCGCGATCCCAGGGTGTTGGACAGTCCTGCCGCAAGGATTTTTGTGCTGAACCTGGCTGAAAGCTGCGTTGAAATCGCCGCCAGGCCGTGGGTTAACAATGTGGACTATTGGCGAACCCGCTGCGATTTTCTGGAGGTCATCAAATTGCGTTTTGATCGGGAAGGCATTAACATTGCCTTTCCACAAAGGGATGTTCATATTTATAATGAGCAGGTTGAAACGGGGGATTCGTCCGTGAGGGAATTAAAATGAAGTTGAAGGAAGCGATGAAGGCCATTGATGAAGGGTGGGTGCGGCGGCTTGCGGGATATCGTGTTCACTTTCAGAAATGGCAGGATAACCAGTGGGTCAGTGATGTTTTCCCGGGTGAAAAAGCAAAACCTATGACGAGCGAGGTATCCGCGTGGGAACTGGCAAGGCGGTTTTCGGCGGCAGGCGAGCCATCGGGAGGGGAATTCAAAACGGGCGACGTGGTCAATGTTTACGTGTTGGATGATCAAGGCAATCGGGTCAAATTTTATGGTCCTGATCCGGATTTGATGTTTAATCCCTTAAATATTTGAGTCTCTGCTTTTCCAGGAAAGGACAATGAAAAAGACAGGGTTGATTTTTTTTACAGCTATTTTACTGGTGTGGTTTGCTTCCCCCGCCTTTTCCGGTGGGAAAAGGGGCGCGAAGGATTTTGATATCGCCGTTGTGGAAGATGCCGCACGGGATGGGCGGATTACCATTCAGGTCAAGGCCAAGAGCGCTTTTTCCGTAGGCCGTATGAAAAGACGGGACAAAGAATATCAAGCTGTTATGTTTGAAAGTTGCCTGCCTACTCAAAAGAAAGGGTTCCCCGAAGTCGGTTATTTTAAAATGGCGTTTCAGCTGCGAGACAACCGGAATTACAAATTGGTGGTTCAAAAAACGGCCTTTGACGAGCGTCCCTTTGAAGGGGATTGGCTGCCCTCCAGGGGGCAGATTTTGAGGAGTATGGATCCTGGGAAAGTTCCCTACAAAATGGAAAAGAATGCCCTGGTGGATGCCGATTATCCGGGAAGCGACTTCGCCGTTCTGGGTGATCCCTTTCTCATTCGGGAGGTGAGGGGGATTGATGTGACGATTTACCCCGTTTTGATCAATACCGTCCAAAAACGGGTGAAAATTCTCAAGACCATTGAATTCGAACTGGTTCCGGTGGAGGAAGGGGTGATCATCAACCAGCAGTCGCAGAGAAGATTGAAGATCCTTTCGCAGAATGAAACGGTTCTTGAATCCCTTTTTGTCAACTTCAGGTGGGATGGGGAACTGGATGACGGACCCGGGCATATGCTGGTGATCTATACCTCAAGAGACAGAGACGCGATTCAGCCCTTTATTGCGCATAAGAAATCCCTGGGGTTCACGGTGGTGGAGCAGGAAGTCGCAAAAGGAACCCATGTAAAGAACATTATTCAGAATGCCTACGATGCGGACCATGAGCTCCTTTATGTGCAGTTGGTGGGGGACTGGGCGGATATTCAGTGTGAAAAAATGGAATGGGACCCTGTCGAGGGGACGTGCGTTAATTCGGATGGGTGCCCCGAGGATAACGCTTTGGGTCTGGTATCGGGTTCCGACGATTATTTTGATTTGATCATTTCGCGCTTCAGTGCAACAAATGCGACCGATGTGACCACCCAGGTGAACAAGGTTATTGCCTATGAAACAACTCCCAACCCATCATGGTGGAAGAAAGGTCTGGGGATTGCTTCCAATCAAGGTCTCGGTGATGATAATGAAGATGACAATGAGCATATGGATATTATCAAGAAAAATAAATTGCTTCCCTTTGGTTATTTCAGCGTTTATGATGAATACGATCCGAACGCTTCCGCTTCAGGGGTGACGGCTGCTGTCAACGACGGTGTTCACGTGATTAACTACACTGGCCATGGGTCCACAACCAGCTGGGGTACAACCGGTTTTAGCAGCAGTGATGTGACTGTTTTAGCAAATGAAAGCAAACTCCCCTTTATTTTTTCAGTGGCCTGTTCGAACGGGGAATACAATGGTGGCACCTGCTTTGCCGAGACCTGGCTGCGAAAAACGGATGGTGGGGCGGTGTCGGCCCTCATGGCGACCATCAGTCAGCCTTGGGATCCTCCCATGCGGGGTCAGGATTATATGAACGATCTTCTTACCGGCGGATACGATTACGACGTGAACCCGGGGATCGGGACCAGTACCAACCACGGCAAGACCCGACTGGGTTCCATTGTTTTCAATGCATTCAACCTGCAGATTGCCGAAGCCGGAGACGACGATGTGGAGACCACCCGGACCTGGGTTTTGTTTGGAGACGGTTCCCTCCTGGTAACGGTTCCGGAAGCTTCTCCCTGCCCCGACTGTTCGGGCGATGAAAAGCTTTTGGAAAATATTACTTTCAAAGCCGGCAGCACCTGCACCTGCACTGGGACGACCTCTCTGACCCTGGGTGAAGGAATAATCGTTGAAAGCGGCGCCTCGGTCACCTTTCAGGCGCCCCTGGTGAGGGTTACACCAGGGTATCATTTTAGGCCCGAAAACGGCGCCCATATGGAGATCCGGCAACCGCCGCAATAGGACCCTTTTTCCTATTTTGTCGAATCCAGAAAACCCGGTTGTGCGAATTCCGGATTTGGGTAGGTATAGAATCCACGCCCTGTTTTAACCCCCAACTCGCCGCGTTCAATTTTATCCGTCAATGCCTGGGGAGGCTTGTCTTTAGGGTCCTTACTTTCATTGTAATAGACCGTTTCAATGTCCCTGACCACATCCAGACCTACGCCGTCCATAATGCCGAAGGGCCCCATTTTCATTTTGGTAAAGGTCATCCAGGCCCGGTCCACATCCTGGAAATCCACATAACCGTTTCCCCACATCCACAACCCTTCCCGTTTGATGGCCCGCCATACCCGGTTAAAGCAGAATCCCAGCAGTTCTTTTTTGACGGTCAGGGCAATGCATCCCATGGAACGAATCCAGTCAACGCCCTTTTGAAGGACTTCGGGGCTGGTTTTTGTGCCGCCCATGACATCGGCCATGTTCATTCCTTCCAGAATGACATAGAAATGGGTGTTGAGGCATTTTTCAGGCCTTCCACTGCTTTCTTCCATGAGGGATACGGGCATGGAGGAACTGTTGGTGGCAAAAATGGTTTTGGATGGCGCTTTTTTGCCCAAGGTTTGGAATACAGCCTGCTTGATCTTCAGGTCTTCCGGTACGCTTTCCACGATGAGGTCCGCATCTCGAACCGCTTCATCAAGATCTGTTGTCTCTCGAATCTGTTCTTTAATCTTTTCCAGCTGTTCCCAGGGAACAAAGGGCTTGATCCCTTTTTCTTCGATGCTTGAATGGAGACGGGCCAGGGTTTCGCTGAGAGCGCCCTTGCGCAAGTCGTAAATGGTGATATCATACCCGGCATTGCCCGCCAGCAGGGCGATTTGGGTACCCAGGGTGCCTGTTCCAATTACGGTTACCTTTTCAAATGGTTTGTTCATAGGTTCCATTCCCCTTTTTTCATTTTGATAAAATTGAAACATGTCGGAACGGATTTCCCCTGTCAAGAAAAAATCGTGATGGGTTGAGATTCCAATTGTGGTGTATTGTCGTAAAAGACCATTTTTCCTTTTCGGTTGCATTGTAATATTGTGTGTAAAATTACTGGATTGCAGGTGCCTTGATTGAATATCTAAGCCTTTAAATTAACTAAAAAAATACTATTTTTATCGAAAATATTGGTGTGTTCTCCAAAATGTTGCATGGCCGGTTTTATGGCTTGACAGTGTAAAGTTCTTTGGCTAGGCTGAAGAGATCGAAAAATAGCATTCAAAAATACGGATAGGGTAAAAATCATGGGCTCCACATTAAATACCGAATCGCTCCGCAACGCCATTGTCCTTCCCGATCCCGGCAAGGCAGTCGCCAAAATGAAGCGGCGCTGGGAAGATTTCATTCGGGATCCGGTGGTGCCGCAGCAGGGGCTGCATCCGGAAATTTTTCAGTCCTGGCAGCGATGCTTGAATCTGGATGTAAATCCGGAAACACATTCGCCTGCTTTTCTGAATCCCGAACTGGTCCAAAAAAAATTGAGATACAACCATGAGTGCATGTCAGCCATCAAGCCGGTGGTGGATTCGGTGGATGACCTCATTGATATCTCAAACCATCTCATTGCCTTTGTGGATCGCGACGGGTATGTTCTTGAAATATTCGGCAGCAAGAATATCCAGCGAGTTCTGGCGTCCATCAATTTTCGAATCGGGGCCAACTGGAATGAGCGGTTTACCGGAACCACTGCCGTCGGCATTGCTCTCAAGACCGGCCAGCCCAGCCATGTTTTTCATGCGGAACATTATTGTCGGGAACTCCATGAATTCACTTGCACGGCTGTTCCCATTCGCAACCCTTTTTCTAAAAAGGTGATTGGCGCGCTCAATTTCGTGGCTTACATGAGCGACCACCAACCTCATTCCATGGGCATGGCGCTGCAGATGGGGCGCTGTGTTGAATTGGAAATATATCGCAGCCGCAAGGAGCGGGACGATTTTTTCAGAGAGTACAGCACACAGCTGACGCTGGATCAAATGGAGCGGGGCGTTGTGGTGTTGGATGACAATGATCGCATTCGCAGGGCCAATCTCAAGGCCCTGGACCACCTGGGGGTTGAAAGTCGGGATCTCCTCAACAAGAAACTCAAGAGTCTCAAGATTTTTGCGGGTTGGCAGGATCTGGATAAGCCGACCTTTATAAACGCAGTGGATGGCGTTGAGATTCGACTGGCCCGGCAACCGATCGTACATCAAAAGCAGGTGATCGGCTCCTTGATTCTCCTTGAAAAAAACGCAGCCGATGCGGCGTCAGGGGCCGATGATGGCGTTCAGAGACCCATCGGTAGATCCCCGGCTTTTCGAAAGATTCTGGAATATGCTGAAAATACGGCGAAATTCGATTCGAATGTTCTGATTATGGGAGAGACGGGCACTGGGAAGGAAGTGATCGCCCAGTATATCCATGAGAAGAGCATGCGCAGTGAGAAACCCCTTTTGGCTATCAATTGCGGATCGATCCCTCGTGAGCTTCTGGGCAGTGAACTCTTTGGGTATGAGGCCGGTGCTTTTACAGGTGCGGCCAAGAAAGGGCATGCCAGCAAGTTTGAATTGACAAGCGGCGGAACCCTTCTTTTGGATGAAATATCTGAAATGCCCCTGGAATCACAGGTTTATCTTCTTCGCGTTATTGAAGAAAGAGCTGTTACCCGGTTGGGTGGAAACCGCACCATTCCCGTGGATATCCGTTTCATTGCCGCATCCAACAAGGACCTGCAACAGGAAGTGCAGGCCGGGAGGTTTCGCGCCGACCTTTTTTTTCGCTTGAATGTTCTTCGCATTGATCTCCCGGCCTTGAAAGAGCGCAAAGACGACATTCCCCTTTTAACGGATCATTTTCTGCGGATACTGTCCGAAAGCCTGGGAAAAACAAACATGAAAATGTCCGATGAAGCCATGTCGGCGTTTATGGATTATGAATGGCCGGGAAATATTCGAGAGCTGCGAAATGCCGTTGAGCAGACCCTTGTTATGACGGAAGGCCCCCTCATTAGAGTGGATGATATTCCCAAACATATACAGAGGATCTTTACACCGCCCACGGACATTTCAGACAAGGACAAAACACGTTACGTGGAATTTGTTCAAGTGTATAACGAAACGGAAGGGAACATCTCCAAAACAGCCAAAATAATGAATGTTTCACGCCCCACCGTGTATGCATGGCGGAAAAAATTTGGTATTCCTGCTTAATCCCTGTAGTCGTCAATGGCTGCACCGATGTGTTTGAGAAGGTCCAGGTCCTTTCCGCTGCCAACCTTCATGCTTTCTAGGTCCCCAATCCTGATAAAAGAAACCCGCTTCATTCTTCGAAGCCCCGATGGAATGGTCTCTATCTTCCAGGGGGACATAAGGGGAAGACGGTCGTTTTTAAATGAAAGGACGCCGTAATTTACGTCGATCCCTTCGCGACTTACGGAAACCGTGCTGAAACCGAAAAAGGGGCTGTTAAAAAACCAAAAGATGATCCCCAGCCAGATGAGGGATGCCAGAAGATGCCTGGGCTTTTTTTTCGAAATTGAATAAAAAATAAAAAACAGCACCAGGCCCAGTGCGAAAAGCATGATGCTGTTTTGAACCGCGATGGATTTTATGGCAAAAAATTGAGCGTTCATAGCTTTAAAGTCTTACTGAAGCCTCCGGCGAGGGATTCCGGCGTTTGTCAAAGAATGGTTCCAAAGAGCAAACGAAAAAACCCCGGCGCCTTAATGAAAAAATTGAAAGATCTAAAAAAACCTACACCAGAATTGCAAGCGGTGCAACCTTTCTCTTGACAGTCCAAAAACCGTTTTGTAAATTCCGGCGATATCGTTTACCCGTAATGATATGAGTTGTTTTTTAATGCATCGCTTGATTGCCCCTTATGGCCCGTTTTCTTTGGGTCAATAAGGAACTATCACCCTGACCCTTGTCAAGCTAGAAGGAGGAAAACGTTTCATGAAAACCCCTAGGTACGGTCTATTTTCTTTTTTTGCCATTGTCCTTTTTTTACTGAGTTCACCCGCATTTGCCGGCCATGGGGCAAAAGGCGGCCCTCCCAAGGCTGTAATTGAGGGCGGGGACACCATCAACATTTCGGGCATCGTCCTTGACAGTCACAAGGAGCCCATCAACGAGGCCGCCGTTCGGATTTTGGTCAATGGAAAAGACGTGGAGCATGTGGTGACGGCCCACAACGGAAAATATGTGGCCCGGTTCCAACTGGAAAAAGGCGAAATCGAAAAGGCGACCATTGAGATAAAGGCCGATAAAGCCAGTTTCAAGGAGGTTACCTTTACGGTTCACGGAAAAGATATGGCCCGGCAGGGGGATCATCTTTTCCTGAGCGAAGACATGTCCATGGACCGCCACCTGGGGCCGGCTTTCTGGATCTCCACCATTGTGTTTATTCTGGCCTATGTGCTGATTGCCTTTGAGTTGCTTCATAGGACCATCGCCGCCATGCTGGGCGCTATTGTGATGCTGGTCATTTCCTATACCTTCGGCACCATCAATCCGGAGTATCGTATTTTTTCATTTGAAAGCGCCATCTTTTCCATTGACATGAATGTGGTATTTCTCCTCATGGGCATGATGATCATCGTGGGGGTCTTGAAACATACCGGCGTGTTCCAATGGTGCGCTTATTTGTCCTACAAGCTGGCCAAGGGGAAAGTCTTTGTGCTGGCGGTTTACCTCATGATTTTTACCGC
The DNA here is from genome assembly GCA_963662465.1 of Desulfatiglandales bacterium. Classification (GTDB taxonomy): domain Bacteria; phylum Desulfobacterota; class DSM-4660; order Desulfatiglandales; family Desulfatiglandaceae; genus NaphS2. Next base: position 2,343,644 of record OY759599.1, on the reverse strand, counting down.
CGTTGCTTCGGCCTTCCTGGACAATGTGACCACCATGCTGCTGTTGACGGGGGTGGCCATCGAGATTTCCATATCCCTGGGCATCAATCCCCTTCACATGCTTATCCCCCTGGTGCTGGCGTCCAATGTGGGCGGCACCGCCACCCTCATCGGTGATCCGCCCAACATTATGGTCGGTTCCTTTGCGGGCCTTACCTTCATGAATTTTGTGACTGCCCTGGGATTGATTTGCGTGGTCTGTATGGTTGCCCTGATCATTTTCACCAAGCTGGTGTGGGGTAAGGGGTATGCGGTCGGCAATGTGGATGATGTTGAGTCGTATATTCAAGTACTCAAGGAGAAATACCGGATTACCGATCCGCGACTGCTGACCTACGGTTTGGCCGTGCTGGGCTTTGTGGTATTTTTATTCTTGAGTCATGGCTACTGGCATATGGAGGTCAGCGTGGCTGCCCTCATGGGCGGCGCCGTGCTTCTGACCATTGCCATGATTACGGAAAAGGTGGATCTGATTGAACTGATCGAAAAGGACATCGAGTGGCCTACCCTCATGTTCTTCATCTTCCTGTTTATCATGGTGGGGGCCGTCGAAACCAGTGGTTTGCTGGCGGTCGTTGCCGACTGGATACTGAAACTTTCAGCGGGGGATTTTGTGGTTGCCTGTAGTCTGATTTTGTGGGTGTCGGCCATCATGAGCGCTTTTGTGGACAACATCCCCTTTACCGCTACCATGCTGCCCATTGTGGCGTACCTGAGTACCGTGATCCCGGGGGCTGAAAATACCCTTTGGTGGGCACTGGCACTGGGCGCCTGTTTCGGCGGAAACGGCACCATTATCGGGGCCTCGGCCAACGTGGTGACCATGGGGATTGCGGAGTCCAGGGGGTACAAGATCAGCTTTATCGGGTTTATGAAAACCGCCTTTCCATTCATGATCATCACCATCATTATCGCCCATGCCTGGTTGTTGATCGTCAGGCCTCAGTAGTCTAAATGTTTGAAATCAATCGCCTCCTGGCCGGGATGTTCGGTCAGGAGGTTTTTTATTCTTGACAACCACCCTAATGAAAGTTAATCTCAAAAATTAAAATTTACCGTAAATAAGGAGATGCGATATGGGTTCCAACAGTAAACAGACCAAGCTGATACGGGCAAGAAAAGCAAAGCCCAATAGAAAAAACCTCAAGAAAAATCAGGAGCGCATTCAGAAAAATGCCGAGACGCTGAGGGAACTCGCTTCAGAATCCGATAACTGATTGCAGCGCCCTGCTTTAAAAATTCATCCAAAAAATCCCCCTCAGTGCAGAGCGCCTGAGGGGGATTTTATTTAAATCCTCCCGATTGGATCAATACTCGATAGAACTCCTTAAATACCTTCGGGGTCAAAATTGTATAGCACGTTCTGCACGAACGTCCATTCTACAAATCTACAAATCCTCCGTCATACGAATGAGTCTTTCCATAGATCTGTGAGGAATTTCTGCCAGTGCAGCGCCAGGATTTCATCCGTACGGCTGTGTATCGGGTCCTGGCTGACCAGAACGAAATTTCGAAATATTCCTTCTTCTTTCAAATATTTTAAGCCTTGGAAGTCGCTCCTGCTGATCCTTTTGGATGCCTTTACTTCGATGGCTGTTTTTTCGCCAATCAGGAAATCCACCTCATGCCCGTTTTTCGACCTCCAGTAGCGAAGCGGGAACTTCTTTCTTGTGTAACTCAGATAGGCTCTTAACTCCATGCCGATGAATTGTTCAAAACTCTTCCCGTAGAGGTTGGAATTGCGGTCCAGTGTCTCTGTGCCGCAAAGCATGTGTGTGATACCGGGATCGAAAAAATAAAATTTCCCGGTCTTTATGGCCTTCCGTTTTCTGGAGCGGGTCCACGCGGGCAGGAGGAATCCGACGAGTGTGTCCTCAAGAAGGTGGATATATTCGGTTACTGTCGAGGGAGGAACCTGACAGTCATTGGCAATTTTGGTAAAGTTGACCATCTCTCCGTTGGCCAGTGAAATGGCTTCCAGAAAACGGGAAAACGGAGGGAGACGCCGTATCAGCCCTTCTGCCATTATTTCTTCTTTCAAGTAGGTGTTGACATAGGCATCAAGGGCCTCCTCCGGATAGTTGCTCAGATAGACCGCAGGGAGGCCACCGTACCGCAGATAGCGGTCCAGATCAAAATTGTTCAGTTCCTGGTAAATCAATGGAAACATCCTTGCCTCCCAGACGCGACCGGCCAGAAGGTTCGCCTTCCCTCGTCGGAGTTTTCTCGCACTGGAGCCGGTTAAAAGAAATGTGATATGTTGCTCTTCAATGAGCCGGTGAACTTCGTTGAGAAGTTCGGGGACGCGCTGAATTTCATCAATGACGACAATCTTTCCAGGAGTTGCGGCAATCAAAGATTCCAGTTCATGGGGAGCGCTGCTGAGCTTGAGAAAATAACGCGAATCCAAAAGATCTATGATTGTGGCAGTTTCCGCAAGTTCTTTTCGGATGAGGGTCGTCTTTCCGGTAGCCCTCGGTCCAAAAAGAAAGAATGAATTCATGGACAGCAAGGGGATCAGTTGTAATTCGCGAGTTATTTCCATCTGGCAGCTCTATTGTGGATTATCTGGATAACTCACATTATATCTGCCCATTGTGAGAGTTGCAAGAGGTATGTCGAAAAAACGGGGCCGGCGGGTCAACTCTGACGAACGAATTCTGGGAGGATCTGAGTTTGTTGAAATTTATCCTTAAAGACCTATATTGTGGAAATATACTATCTCTTAAAAGGATACTGATGATGCCGAGATATTCAACCAAAACCATATGGTTTGTTCTGCTGCTGCTTTTTCTTTTCTTATGGTTCAAGAAAGAGGATCGATCCATTTTTCCGCGGAAATCCCCCACAGCCGAATCCCTGGATTTCAATGCCCCGGAACCTTCAATGGTGGCCCACCCGGCCGTTTATTCTTCCGATGAGAAGATCAATGTAGATGTGTTCCAAAAAGTCCATCCCGCAGTGGTCAATATTGCCACCACTACCCTTGGCATGAATTTCTGGATGGAGGTCATCCCAAGGCAGGGCCAGGGATCGGGTTTTATTATTGATCGAAGGGGATATATCCTGACCAACAACCATGTGGTGGCCAAGGCTCAGAAGATGACGGTGACCACGGTGAACGGCAAAAAAATTGAAGCGACCCTGGTGGGCCGGGATCCTCGGACCGACCTGGCGGTGATTCGTATTCCCCCTGGTGATGTGGAAGCGGTGGCCACCCTGGGGGATTCGGATGACCTTCTTCCCGGCAGGAAAGCCATTGCTATCGGGAATCCCTTTGGACTTTCCCATACCCTGACCACGGGAATTATCAGCGCGCTTCATCGAAGCATTCGGACCGAGGACGGCAACGAGATCGAGGACCTGATACAGACGGACGCCGCCATTAACCCCGGCAACTCGGGCGGCCCCCTTCTGGATTCAAACGGTGATGTCATCGGCATCAACACCGCCATTTTCAGCCTTTCGGGCGGATACCAGGGAATCGGTTTCGCTATCCCCATTAACCTGGCCAAGCGTGTGGCCACACAATTGATCACCGCCGGGAGGGTGGCCAGGCCCTGGCTCGGCATTTCCGGGCTTTCCCTGACCCCTTCTCTCGCTGAAGGCCTGGGGCTTGGGGTGGAACAGGGCGTGCTGGTGGTTCAGGTGGTGCGTGGTGGGCCGGCTTATCAGGCCGGCTTGAGGGGGGGGAACCGGGAAGTGGTGATCGGAGGAATCCGGCTCCTTCTGGGAGGGGATATTATCACCGATATTAATGACGTTTCAATCACGGATATGAAACAGTTGGTTCATTATGTGGAGCAGATGGAAGTGGGGCAGGGAGCGGACCTCTCGATTTTGAGAAAGGGATTTTCTAAGCACATTCGTGTGTTGCTTTCCGAAAGGCCTTGATTAAAAAAAAAGAAAATAAGAAATAAATTGACCGCAAACGGTAAAAGTGGTTAGTCTGCAAAATGCAGTTTTAGCGTGGGCAGAGGCGCAAATTTGACCGTCAGTTGGATCTGTGAACATGGGAATTGTTATTGCGATATCAAGCCAGAAGGGCGGGGTTGGAAAGACGACCACGGCGGTCAACCTTGCAGTCGCCTTGGCCTTGCTGGAAAGAAAAACACTTCTGGTTGACCTGGACCCCCAGGGGAATGCCACGTCAGGCCTTGGCATTGATAAAAAAACCCTCAAAAAAACGATGTATCACGCACTGGTTGAAGGCGTTGCTCTGAGCGATATTGTTCTTCAGAGCCATTTCGCTTTTTTGCAGCTCCTGCCGGCCCGCACGGAACTTTTCAGGGCGGAAGTTGAACTGATGACAAGCGTTGACAAGGAAAAAAGGCTTCGGAATTTTTTGTCCGGTGCAACGGAATCTTTTGAATATGTTCTCTTGGACACCCCTCCATCTTTGGGGCTTCTGACCTTTAACGCCCTTACGGCGGCCGATTTTCTGCTGATCCCCATGCAATGTGAAGCCTATGCTCTTGATGCGGTTGCCCCCTTGATGCAGGTCATGAATATCATCAAAAATACCGGCAACCCATCCCTTCAAATGAGTGGTATCCTTTTGACCATGTTTGACGTTGGCGAAAGCGTCGGTCTGCGGATTTGTGAAACTGCCAGGGAGCGGTTTGGTCCCCTGCTGTTTAATACGGTGATTCCCAGGAATACTGCCTTGAAGAATGCTCCGGCGGATGGCAAGCCGATTTTTCAGAAGGATCTTGGGGCCTATGGTGCAAGGTGTTATCTGAAATTGGCAGGGGAGATCCTGCATTTGAAATGAAGGAGTGGGTCATATGAGAGTCGCAAATCCCGAGGCCATTAAGAAAGGGGAAGAAGCGTTGGTCAAGGCCATTGCTTCGAATTTTGATCGGCGTGTGATCCGGGAAATATTTAAAAGGATTCATAATCTCGATGTGGGAGAAGATATCCAGTGTAAACATGCGGCCATAGGCGTCCAGGGGAAGGATGTGGTCTATTCCATTGATTTTGAGGTGTTGGTGAATCTTTCCGTGTTTTTGGATAGGGCGGGGAATTTTATTTCCATTGCCGGCAGCGGTATTGCGCCTGAAATTCCCCCCGCTGAAGAATTGCCTCCTAATCCTGATAGTGGGGAAAGGGAAAAGACGGAATCGCGGCGACAGACGGCGCCGGAAGCCGATGCACCTCTTTTGGGTGGAAGCTATGAAGCGGTTTTAAAGGAATTTGCGCCCATTGAATCCGAATTTGAAAAATCGGACCCGTGAAGCGGGTTATGGCCATCAATCCTTCTGCTGATTGAATGTTGAGGTCCAATGTTCCATGTGGGGACTGATTTTAAGCCTGCCTGTTTCCTGAAGCAGTTCCATTCCCATGACCGCCGTGAAAAACAGGATAATGCCCATGCCTAATGCAAGACCGGGTTTGAATGTTTGCCGCATTTTAAGGAGAATCATGCCAGGCAGTATTCCGAATACCATTCCAATGCCCACTCCTCCCGCTACATTCAATGCAATCAGAAAAAGGTCGGGGTAACAAAGGGTGATAAACAGGGGCGGACCAAAAGCCAGAAGGGCATCCGTGGCGCGATTCCTCCTTTTGAAAAAGGGGCGCGTCAAGTCTTTCATAAAGTTCAGCAAACCGGTTCCCACGGCCAGATAAGATGTGGCAATAGCCAGGAGGGAAAAAATCAAACTGACGGTCGTGAAAATATCGGAATCGAGGATATGGGCCAACGGGATGGTGGCCGGCAGGTTTTCCTTGAAAGCGTGATAGATCGTATTGTTTCCCGATCCCTCCAACGGCAGGCAGCCGATGGCGGACAGCGTCCATAAAACCGACAGGACCAGTGGGATTGCTGTTCCCACGATAAGGGCTCTTTTGACGGATGGACGGTCGTAATCCAGAACCCGTACGACGATGGGGATAGTGTTGTGATAGGTAAAGGCACAAACAAATACTGGAAAAACAACCGGAAAGAACCCCCAGTCCGCATACCGGAACCATTGGGGATGTACGCTCTTTCCAGAGGCTAGAATCAGATACACAAATGCCACAAAAAGCAGCGCCATCAATGCCGCGTTGCTGTTGCGAACCACTTCCACGCCAAACAGGGTGACGGCGGTCAGAACGGTAAAAAGAACCAGGGTGACAACGGATTCCGGAATATCGATGTTGAAAAGGTGTGTGATGATGGTGGCTCCCCCGCACAGATAGGCCACCAGAATGCCAAAGTAGTTGATCAGATAACCGATGGTGGCAAACCCTTTTCCAATGGGTCCCAGTTCCCTGTGAAACAGCGACGGCAGTCCTTGAATGTCGTTGCCGTGACTGATCATTCGCCAGGCTAAAATAAAACCTGTCCCCAGCATTACCATCCAAATGGTGAAAAGGCCGATGGTCGATGGAAGCGCTCCCGCCATTCCACCCAGAACGGGTAATCCCAGTATGCCGGCGCCGATGGTGTTGCCGGAAATCATGAGGGCTGCCGTGAATATTTTCAAGGAGGAGTTTTTCATGATATTTTTCCGTAAAATGTGAGGGTCGGTTTCTTTTAAAAAATACATGCTTTTCGCTGTTTTGTCATGAAATAATTTTGAGCCGGTTTTTTTATTGCCGACAATGTTGTTAATTTGCTATGTTTTAAACCTGTATTTTTTAGGTTCCTAAAAAGAAGTCGCCTTAAGGGTCGGCAAATAAATCGAAATGGAACATTTCGGAGTACTGAAAAATGGATTCACGAGGAGTCGTTTTGAGTCTGTTGAAAATGGGGGAAAGACTTGAATACGCGTGTGCTCAATTTTACCAGCAAGCCTCAAAACTCGCAATGAATGAGGAGGCGCGGCAGGAGTTCCAAAGATTGGCGTCCATGGAGCTGGACCATGAACATTTTTTTTCGGACCTGAAAGCAAAATACGAAAAACAGGATGTGGGTATTTTTGAGGAGTATGATGGGGAATCCATTTCCAAATACGTGAAAGCCATTCAGGATTACCGTGTGTTTGATTTTGATTTTATCTTGAATCGCACCATTTCAGGCCATGAGGATGTGTCGGAGGTTATTCAGCTTGCCATCGGATTTGAAAAGGACAGTATCGTATTCTATTCCGGATTGGTGAGTCTGGTTGAAGATGGCGATTTTAATCATTTGCTGAAAAAAATCATCCGTGAAGAATTTGGCCATCTTTCGCAACTGACCCGCATTTCTTTTTTGTAGCGGTTTATGGGTTCATCTTTCAAGGTTTGAGACAAAGGAAAATGTTTCATAAAACAAGGATGTCTCAAATTAAAATGAGACATCCTTTTGTTTCCTTCATTTGGTAGCCGTGCTTTCTTATGGCGGAAGATTTTTTTGCTAACCCTTTTTATTGCTTAATTAATTCTCTCTGTTTTTTGGGATTCACCCCGTTCAACTCTTTTTGCCGATGCACTTCGCGATTCCGGGAAGTTTTGTGAAGAAACATGCGCAAAACCATAAAATAATAATCATATCAATAACCTAAATTTTTTTCGTGTCACTTATGTCTCACGGGCCATTCTTTAGTGATGATTCTTTATCGCGGAGGATGACGCTGTTTCGATGCAACCATGGGATATGTTAAAGATTGTATGGATCTTTAGTTTGCATTGGCACACAACCTGCTATGTCGCAATATGGGGTGTTTTGTGTTGATGATAATTAAAAGTCTGAAAAATTAATTTTTCCCACGAAGGGAGAATATCAACCAAGGAGGTAGATATGGAAAAGGACATGAAAATTAAAGAAATAAAACCTTTGAACATCAAAGAGGCAACTCTTTGCGATGCCACGGCTCAGATGTTGCGAAAGGCTGAACGAGATGGTGTTGAAACCGCTTTTCACCGTGCGGCGGCCATGAAGGCTTGCCCGATTGGCGCCGATTCCGCCTGCTGCAAGAATTGCTCCATGGGACCCTGTAGATTGAGTTCTAAAGACCCTTATGGAAAAGTCGGTGTCTGCGGGGCGACCATCGATACGATTCAGGCTCGTAACTTTGCCAGAATGGTGGCTTCAGGCGCTGCTGCCCATACGGATCATGGCATGAGCATGCTGGGTCTTTTCAGGGAGGTTGTGAATGGTCATATTAAGGAATATTCCATAAAAGATCCTATTAAATTGAAAGCGGTGGCCTCGGGATTGGGCATTGAGGTGGCGGATCGGGAGATTAAGGATATTGCCCTGGATCTTTACCACGAACTGGAACGGACCTATACCCAGGTGGAAGGGGAGATCCCCTTTGCCAAAAGGGTTCCCGAGAAAACACTGGAGACATGGCGAAAACATGGGGTGGTGCCCCGAGGCGCTATGCGCGAAATTATGGAATTGATGCATCGCACCCATATGGGGGTGGACCAGCATTACGAGAACATCACCCAGCAGTGTACTCGAACCGCCTTGTCGGACGGCTGGGGTGGTTCCATGGTGGCCACTGAAATATCGGATATTCTCTTCGGCACGCCCAAACCCGTCCAAGGGGATGTCAACATGGGATGCCTCAAAGAGGATGAGGTAAATGTGATTATTCACGGACATGAGCCCAATCTCTTTGAGTCCATGATGGCTTCGGTGGATGATCCCGGACTTCTTGAAGCTGCAAAAGGGGCGGGGGCCAAGGGCATCAATTTGGTGGGGATGTGCTGTTCAGGCGCTGAAATGCTCTCCCGCCACGGGATCCCCCATGTGGGCAATTTCATGAGTACGGAAACGATTCTGGTGACCGGCGCTGTGGATGCCATGGGCGTTGACGTGCAGTGCATCAAGCAGGGACTTGCCCAGGTGGCCGATTGTTACGGCACCAAACTCTTTACCACCAACCCCAGATGCCATATAGAGGGGGTAGACCATATTGAATTTGTAGAACATGAACCGAGAGCATGTACGGATGCCATTGTCAAAAGCGCTATTGACCGGTTTAAAAATCGGACAATGCCGGTTGAGATTCCCAATATCAAGAACCCCGGAATTCATGGTTTTTCAATGGAATCCATTAACTACATGTTGGGGGGAACCTTTAGGTCCTCCTACAAGCCCTTAAATGAGAATATCATCAACGGGCGGATCAGGGGCGTGGCCGGTGTGGTGGGTTGCACCAACCCAAGGGTGAAACATGACTGGGTTCACGTGGAGCTGGTCAAAGAGCTGATTCGAAACGATGTACTGGTGGTGCAGACCGGATGTTCGCAGATCGCTCTGGCAAAGGCCGGTTTGTATCGGCCTGAGGCTGCGTCCCTGGCGGGTCCCGGGCTCAGTGAAGTTTGTGAGACGGTGGGGATGCCGCCTGTTCTGGGACTGGGTTCCTGTGTGGATAACAGCCGAATTCTCACTGCCTGTTCGGAGATGGTGCGGACCGGTGGACTGGGAAACAGCCTGGCGGATCTTCCCGTTGCCGGGGCTGCCCCGGAGTGGATGAGTGAAAAGGCCATTTCCATCGGGCATTATTTTGTGGCGTCGGGGGTGTACACGGTTTTCGGCGTGACCTATCCCATCATCGAAGGAACGAAGTTCCATCAGCTTCTCTTTAATGGGCTGGAAGAGATGGGATTTGGTAAATGGGGGTTTACGGCGGATCCTTATGAAATGGCCCGCATGATGATTGCCCACATTGACAAGAAAAGAAAGGCGCTGGGTATTGACCGGGCCAGGGAACGAGTCCTGATGGACATGGCCGACAGGCAGAAGCTTGCAGCGGTCTAAGGTTTTCGAACCGGAACCATTGGTTTGATTGAGATATTTTTCCCGCCTGGCATGATGGTGTGTTCAGGGGCCATGGCGGGGAAAATCTTTAAAATGGAAAAAGCGAGGCAAACATGAAACAAACTGCCGGTGCATACCATGAAAAGACCTGCTATAAGCGGTCACAGATGGGTGGACATCTTCTGGACTGGCAGAACCAGCCGGATGTTTTCAAAACATATGCCGGTCTGAAATGCATCACTCTGCCCCGTGAGATGCCGCTGCCCCGGGCGGATCTTTTTGCCCTTTATGGGCCTGAACTTCGAAGGGAAAGTGACGTTTTTGACCTGGAAACCCTTTCCCGAATGCTGTCTTTGACCTATACGTTAACTTCTCGGGCGGATCACTCGGGCGGTATGTTTTATTTTCGAAGCGCCGCTTCCGCCGGCGCCCTTTATCCTACGGAAATCTATGTGATGAGTGAGGGGATGAAGGATTTGGACCCCGGGCTTTATCATTTTTCCATTGCCCAACACCGCTTGGTGAAGCTTCGTGATGGACATTTTTCGGGTTCGGTGAAAGACATTATCGATGATAAATTTGAGGGGGCTTTTCCGCTTACATTTTTTTTAACGGCCATTTTTTTTCGAAGTGCATGGAAATACCGTGATCGTTCTTATCGTTACCATTTGCTGGATACGGGTCATGTCCTTGAAAATCTTGCCCTCTCTCTCAAAGCGCTGGGATATGCATTTGACATCACATTCGATTTCGATGATCCGGTCGTTAATGGGTTGCTGGGCCTGGATGACAACCTGGAAGTTGCCCTTGCCGTGTGCCGGGTGAAGAGGGTGTTGGAACAAGACGCGAGACTTGACCCCCTGATGATTGAGGGTTTGTCTGAAACCGTTAAAGGGGCCAGCCGTGTATCCCCTGTTGAATTCGACACATCGGCGGTTCGGGCGGTTCACATTGCCGGATATGAAAGGGTTTTATCAAACAAAACGGATTTTAACATGCGCGGCGCCCTGGGGTTTTCTCCTGAAGTCGGGGTTTCGATCCCTTCGAAATCGATTCCCGGTACGACCTTATGGTATCCGGATGCTGTTTTCCGCAGAAGATCCAGCAGAAACTTCATTGCAGAAGCCATGCCCATTTCCAGCTTTGGCCGACTGCTGAAGGTTCTTTTCGCAACAGGTTCCGGAGAAAAGGCCCCCTGCTTTCAAGGTATTTGCATTGGATTTTTGACCCATGGCGTCGAATCCCTGCGGGATGGATTTTATCTGATGGATGAAAATGGGAAAGGTCTCGACTTGGTTCGGCCTGGGTCCTTTACCGTATCCATGTCGCAAATCTGTCTGGATCAGGGTTGGATGGCCCAGGCGTCTGTACATGTTGTGTTCATGACCAACATGAAGGTTTTGGAACGTGCATGGGGACCCAGGGGATACCGATATGCCATGATGACGGCCGGTTGCCTGGGGGAACGGCTTTATCTGGCTGCCTCGGCCCTGGGCCTGGGTTGCTGCGGTATCGGTGCATTTTATGACGGGGAGGCGCGTGACCTGTTGGGCCTTAATGAGGCATCGCGGGTCCTGTATGTGGTATCGCTCGGTGTCGTAAAAGCCATGTTGAAAAGAGATATGGGAAAGGAATAAATAATGCTTGGAAAAGGAACGCTTTTATTTTCGCTGTTGCCGGCGCTTATGGTGAGCCCTCCTGTTTCGGATGCACGGGCCGCTGTTGAAACGGCGACCCTGGCCGGCGGTTGTTTCTGGTGCATGGTGCATCCCTTTGAACAACTGGAAGGGGTATCGGCGGTTAAAGCCGGGTATGCGGGGGGGCACACGGAAAATCCGACCTATGGCGATGTGGTGTCAGGTGAAACCGGTCATGTGGAAGCGGTTCAGATTGTCTTTGACCCGTCCCAAACGACCTATTCTGAAATCCTGGATCTGTTTTGGCGACAGATCGATCCGACGGATTCCGGGGGGCAGTTCGTTGACCGGGGCTCCCAATATGGGACGGCCATTTTTTATCATTCGGAAACGCAAAAACTGGCGGCGCTGAAGTCCAGGGAAGCGCTGGATCATTCCGGAACATATGACAAACCGATTGTAACCGAGATCAGGGCCTTCTCCGGATTCTATGAAGCGGAAGAATACCATCAGGATTATCACAAAAAAAACCCCATGGGATACCGGCAATACAGAAGCGGCTCCGGGCGGGACCTGTATTTAATGCGGATATGGACGGGAAAACCCGAAAAAATTCCAACAACATCAAAGACTGCGGCATACCAAAAACAATCCGAGGCGGAACTCAGAAAGAGGCTAACCCCGCTTCAATACGAAGTAACCCGGGAAAATGGCACGGAACCGCCATTTCACAATCCCTACTGGAACCACAAGGAACGGGGAATCTATGTTGATGTGGTGTCGGGTGAACCCCTTTTCAGTTCCCTGGATAAGTATGATTCAAAAACGGGTTGGCCCAGCTTTACAACCCCTCTGATGCCGGAAAATATTGTTTTAAAGGAGGATCGAAGCCTGTTTTCCACAAGAACCGAGGTCAGAAGCCATCATGCTGATTCCCACCTTGGTCATGTGTTTTCGGATGGACCGCCGCCCACGGGGAAACGGTATTGCATGAATTCCGCCGCCCTTCGGTTTGTTCCTGAAAAAGATCTGGTTACGGAGGGGTATGGTGAATATGTGAGGTTTTTTGAGGAGTGATCCGACGGTTTTAGACATCAACCGGTGGCCTTGATCATCGTTTCGGCCACCCGGCAATAAATTGCAGGGCTATTGTCTGTCGCCCCGATGGGGCTTTTACCGTCCTGTAGGTTGATAATAGCCAGGGGTTTCAACCCCTGGTGGCAAATGGCAGAAACGATGATCAAGGCCCAACCGGTTAAACAATTAACGAGGTGTGTAAACAGGTTGCTCTACGGTTTTAATTATTTTATACTGTGCGCTACAAATCGAGACTGAAAGCCTTTTTCACGGGAAAACTGCTCAAGGGAGGAGATATATGGATAGTAATCAAAATCTCATTAAAATTTTTGAGTATGCACTGGCTCAGGAAAAGACCGGCATGAATTTTTTTGAGACATCTCTGGAACGGATGAATATCGGCGCCGCGGTAACGGCGTTCAAACGGATTGTTGAAGAGGAGAAGCGGCATATTGTATTTATTGAAGCGATCCTGGAAAAATTAAGATTAGATCAGGATGTGGACCTGCCGTCTCTGGAAAAAGAGGTCTTGAAACCGACCAATTATTTTGACGATCGAAGCCGATCGGAATTTTTGGAAAGATGTCTTTATGAATCCATGATTCCCGATGTGACCGTTTTTAATACGGCCTGGTTGATTGAAAAGGATTTGAGTGAGTTCTATGAAAAAATGGCGGAAAAAGTTGAGGGTCCGCCTTCAAAGGCCTTGAAGATGCTGGCTTCCTGGGAAAAGTCCCATGAGAAATTTTTCAAGGAATTCCGTGATAAACTGACCGATACCTATTCTAAAATGCCATGGGGCGGGTAGCGTTAAAGAAGATCAAGGTGCTTTGGGTTGTTTGGAAAATCAATTTGAATTGAAAAATCAAGGAAAAGGGGGTGTTACAATGGGAGATTGGAAATGCAAGGAATGTGGATATACCGTGAAAGCAGATACGCCACCGGAAAAATGTCCGTCCTGCGACAAAAAATGTGAATTTGTCGATACGACGTGCTATATTCCCGATTGCGGCAATACCGGTCAGGATCCGAGACTTTAAAACTCATTGAGAATGAAATTGATATCCTGTGTCCCCTTTGTGGGACGAAGCACAAAGGTAAAGTCGTGGTTGAAGAAGAATAAAACAGGAGGTTGTTCATGGGAAAAGCACTTGTTGTTTATGCCACCAGGTCCGGCGAGACAAAAAAAATTGCCGAATTGATCGCGGAAGGGATTCGAATTCAAGGTTCGGAAGCATCCGTCGTCAATATTACAGGGGTGAAGAAGGTTGAAGATTTGGAAGGCTATGACGCCTACGTTTTCGGGTCCGCAACCTATCACGGTGAAATGATGCAGGGTATGAAAACCATGCTGTTTCTAGCGGAAAAAACCGGTCTTGAAGGCAAAGTAGGGGGTTCTTTCGGCGCTTTTGGATGGAGTGGGGAAGCCCCGGGAAGGATCTTTGACACTATGAAAAATATCTTCAAAATGGATATGGTGAATGGTCCTTTGATGCTTAAATCCGCTTTATTGGGCGGTGGAACCGAAATGGCGCAGGGCTATGGCAAGGATGTTGCCAAAAAGCTCTAACTAAGATGTAATCTCGATGGGAAATAATAAGGAGAAGAATTGATGGAGAAATATGTTTGTTCCGTATGTGGATATGTTTATGACCCTGAAGAAGGCGATCCCGATAACGGCGTGGCTGCCGGGACTGCATTTGCTGATGTTCCCGGCGATTGGACCTGCCCGGTTTGCGGTGCGGAAAAAGATCAGTTCGAGCTGGAATAGGTAAGAGCGAACAGGGAGGAAAAATGAGCGGAGAAAGCATCATTGTGAAATGTCGTCAATGCGGCGCCAAAAATCGGATTCCCAAAAGTCGATTAAGGGAAAGTCCGGTATGCGGAAAATGCAAGTCGCCTTTGTCGACGGGAATTGTCACCGACAAGCCGGTGGACGTTACAGACATGACATTTCATGCTGAAGTCCTCTCTTTTTCCGGCCCTGTTCTGGTGGATTGCTGGGCGCCATGGTGTGGGCCCTGTCGTACGGTGGGGCCTGTCATGGAACAATTGGCCTCTGAATATGCGGGCCGAGTTAAAATTGCCAAGCTGAACGTGGATGAAAACCCACAAACCGCTTCCAGGTATTCGACCAGAAGCATTCCAACCATGCTTCTATTCAAAAATGGAGACCTTGTTAACAGCTTGGTGGGCGCTCTCCCGAAAAGGGATATCGAAACGCATTTGAATTCTCTTTTGAATTAAACCTAATCTTTTGGAATTGGAGAAAACGCATGTCTTTTACGTCATTTGAGGAAATTATTCAGTTTGCCAAGGATAAAGAGAAAGAAGCTGTTGATTTTTATTCTGATTTGGCAAAAAATGCTATTTTTTCCGGCGCCAGGGAAACCTTGGAAGGGTTTGCCGGGGAAGAACAGAAACATTTTGACTTGCTGGATAACTTGGGAAAAGAGAAAAAGGACCTGGCGCAATATAAATTTACATGGATCCCCGATTTAAAGCGGAGCGACTATCTTGTGGATATGGATGATCCAAAAGATATGGATTATGCGGATCTTCTCAGATTAGCCATGAAGCGGGAAGAAAAATCCCTGGCACTGTATAATGAGCTGTTGGTAAAAGCGGACAACGAAGACCTTAAAAATGTTTTCAAGATGCTGTGCCAGGAAGAAGCCAAACATAAGCTTGCCCTTGAAACCCTGTATGACGATTATATGGCGGAGCAAGGGGATTAGCCGTTAGCTGTTAGCTATTAGCTATTAGCTTAAAAGCGGTAGATGTATTTTCATGTTGGGGGGGTGAATGCCCGCGTGATTCATGAGTGTTTACAGGATAAAAAAAGATGCCCCGATTGCTTGCAATGTCAGATGTGCGGCGAGACCAGATGCCGTGTCTGCAGAAAAAGCGAACATCGGGGTTTGTCTTCCGGGTTAGGGGCGGCATTTACCCACGGAGAATATCTGGCATGGCAAAAGGAAAGACGAAACGAGGAGGAGAGGGTCGGAATGGCTGATTCGGTAAAAGTTTATACGCTGAGTACTTGCGGTCATTGCAAGGCAACCAAAAAGCTGTTGAACGAATGTCAGGTAAAATATGATTTCACAGATGTGGACCTGTTTCACGGTGATGAAAGGGAAGCCATACTGGAAGATGTTAAGAAATGGAATCCCAATTGTTCGTTTCCCACCATCATTATCGGCGACAAGGTTATTGTCGGATATAAAGAAGATGAAATCAGGGAGGCCCTGGGGTTATGAATGACGTTGAAAAACTCCATGCATTTTTAAAAAAGGCTCAGGAGCCGAAAGGGTTTTACTTCAGCCATAACAAGGCAATGGTTTTTGATTTGATTGAAGGACTCCTTGATAATAAAAACCGCTACGGCTACATGTGCTGTCCCTGCAGGCTGGCTTCCGGCGATCGGGAAAAGGATCAAGATATCATTTGTCCCTGCCGTTACCGGGAAGCGGATGTCAAAAAGTATGGAAGTTGCTATTGCAACCTGTATGTTTCAAAGGAATGGAATGAGGGGAAAATTGAACACGGATATGTTCCCGAGAGTAGGCCCCCTTCTTTTTGAGACGCGAAAAGTGAACCATTAGCCCGGAAAGGAACCTTGATATGTTTGTCCTCGGTTTACAGGGTAGCCCACGCGCCAAGGGAAATACCAGCATCCTTTTGTCGGCGTTTCTGGATGAGGTGGAAAGACTGGGAGGGCGCGTTAGCTCTCTTGATGTCGCCAAGATGAAAGTTATGCCATGTGTGGAATGCGGCACTTGTGAGAAAAAGGGGTACTGTCCCCTGGATGATGATATGCAGGGCGTTTATCCACTTTTGCGAAAGGCGGATCTGGTGGTGTTGGCCACGCCCATCTTTTTTTATGGGCCGACGGCACAGATGAAAGCGTTTATTGATCGGTCCCAGGCTCTGTGGTCGAGAAAGTATTCGCTGGGACTGGAGGATCCGGGCCGAAAGTGGCGGCAGGGGTTTCTATTGGCCGTGGGCGCCACCAAGGGGAAGAATCTTTTTGACGGCACCAATCTGACGGCCAGATATTTTTTTGATGCCGTAGGCGCGAGCTTTGAGGGAACCCTTGGGTATCGACAGTTGGAAAAAGCGGGCGATATCAAAGCGCATCCTACGGCCCTGGCAGAGGCTGTGGGCAAGGCCCGGGAATTGGTGACGCCTCTTTTGAACCGTAAGAAGGTTCTTTTTGTTTGCAGGGAAAATGCCTGCCGAAGTCAGATAGCGGCGGCCTTTGCCCGTCAAATGGCCGGAGATCGGTTTGAAGTTGAAAGTGCGGGGAGTAATCCTGCCGGGGAAATCAATCCCATGATGGAGACGGTGATGGCGGAAAAGGGGATTGACATGGCTTACCTGAAGCCCTGTGCCGTATCGGATTTGCCCGCCGGCCTGCAGCCGGACGTGGTCGTGTCCATGGGTTGCGAAGAGGTGTGCCCTAGTTTTCCAGGCGCCGCCGCGGCACAATGGGATTTGCCGGATCCTTCAGGAAAATCATTGGATTTTATGCGGAATATTCGGGATGAGGTGGAGGAGCGGGTCAGGGATTTTGTTTCAAGAGAGGGTCACGGAGGTTCTCAATGAAAAAAGTAGTGCTGTTTGCTTTCAATGGGGAGATGATGTGTTTTGTCCACGTGCTTCTCAACGCCCTTGACATGGCGGAGAGGGGGTATGACGTCAAGATTGTCATCGAAGGCGCCGCCACCAAACTGGCGCCTGAGTTGAGTAAAGCGGACAACCCCATGTTCAAACTGTTTCAAAAAACTCGTGATATGGGACTCATTGAAGGAGTTTGCAAGGCATGCTCTAATAAAATGGGGGTGATGGATGCCGTGGTGGCTGAGGGGTTGACGCTTTTGGGTGATGTGTCCGGTCATCCCGGTATGAGCAAATATATTGAAGAGGGCTATGACGTGATCACTTTTTGATCTCGGCCCTTGAAACAGAGCGGGATTTCGCCTTCCGATTACAGCAACAAACCGCAAATCAGGTTTTACAACTTACTTCAGTCTATGACTTGGGCAGTCGATTGACGCTCCTTTTTTTTTTGAAAGCACACCGTTGGTGCTTCAGTCGGCTGAGGCTCAAGGCATCGCCCTGGAGAATCTGCTGATCAACAGTCTCCTCCTGTACAACCAAATTTCCCTATTGGACAAAATGGTGTTTTTTCATGGTTTTGAAAAAGTTTTTAAAAGAGAAATTATGGCTTTCCTTGAATGAGGAAGACGATGCCATGGCCTACTGGCGTGAGCGAATTCTGTTTGCCATGCTGGCCTGCGGCGCTGTGTTCTCTCCCGTTGCGGTTCTGCCCGCAACCGTTTTGATTGTTAAGGAAAATCTGTGGTTGTTGGCAGGTGCTAATCTTTTCGTATATGCGGTTTTGTTGTATCTTCTGTTCAGCTGTAAATTGAGCTATAGATTCCGGGCGGGCGGCACGTTGTTGATTATTTATGCCGTCAGCCTGAGCATTTTGACAAATGTTGGGATCGTCAGCGGTACTCCCGCCTGGCTATTTGCGTTCTCGGTTCTGGCAGGTTTGCTGCTGGGTTTTAGAACGGCATGTGTTGCCATCTTTGTTAACGTTGTAACGTTAAGTGCGTTCTGGTATGCCATTAACAATGGCGTTTTCGGAGGCCGGTTTCAATTTTTCAGCAGTCCGGAAAGGGCTTTTGCCGCACTTGCCAATTTCATCATGCTGAACATTGCCGCTGCGATTTCCGTCGCCGTAATGCTCAGAGGGCTTGAACGTACCACACGCAGACAAAAGGATGTTACGGCATTACTTAAACGAGAGATTGAAGAACACCATTGCTCCGATCAGGCGTTGAAGGAGAGTGAATCAATGTTGAAGAGTACCTTCCGGGCGACGCCGGTGGGACTTTCTATTGTTAAAGATCGCAAGTTTGTTGATGTTAATGAATCTTTTTGCAAGATTGTGGGTTATGGTGAAGATGATCTGCTGGGTGAGACGCCCCGTATGCTCTATGAAAATGAAGATGAAAATACTCGTATCGGTGTCGAACTTTATACCCATTTGCGCCATAAGGGGGTCGCCTATGCTGAAACGCGTCATATTCGTAAGGATGGGTCTGTTCGCGACATCGTGTTGAGGGCCGCACATATTGCTCCGTTGGATCCTTCCGCCGGGTCGGTTGTGGCGATAGAGGACGTCACGGAAAAGAAACGAGCGGAAGAGGCCCTCCGTGAGAGTGAAGAGAAATATCGAACGACATTTCAGAGTTCTCCCGATGCCATTACCATCACCCGAAGGAAAGACGGTCGGTTTATTGAGGTAAACGACGGATTCATCGAGATGAGTGGTTATGCAAGAGATGAGGTGATCGGCAAGACGCCTTCTGATCTGAATCTGATTATCAGATTAGAGGACAGGGATGCTTTTGAGCGAAAACTGGCAGAGGAAGGGGAGGTGAAGGGTTTTGAAATCCAATATCGTTCGAAGGGCGGGATCATCAGAGATACGCTTCTGGCGGCACGGCATTTAGGATACGCAAATGAGGATTGTCTGGTGGCGGTGGTCAAGGATATAACCCGGATGAAGCGAACCGTGGCTGAAAAGGCCAGGCTTGAAAAGCAGCTCCAACAGGCTCGGAAAATGGAATCCATGGGAACCCTGGCCGGTGGAATCGCCCACGATTTTAACAATCTGCTCATGGGCATTCAGGGCCGCGTTTCCCTGATGCTAATGGATAAAGACGCGTCCTATCCTGATTTTGAACACCTTAAGGGCATCGAGGATTATATTCAGAATGCCGTGACCCTGACGCGGCAATTGTTGGGTTTCGCCCGGGGAGGAAAATATGAGGTGAAGCCTTCCGACATTAACGACCTGGTGGGAAAAACCGCCAAGATGTTTGGAAGGACCCGCAAGGAGATCACAATCCGTCCCAAATACCACGCCGATATATGGACTGTGGACGTGGATCGGGGCCAGATCAATCAGGTTTTGATGAATCTTTTCATCAATGCCTGGCAGGCCATGCCCGGGGGGGGGACCCTGTTTCTTGAAACCGACAATGTGGTCCTTGATGAAGAATACCTTAAACCGTTTTCGGTTGTTCCGGGCAAATACGTTAAGATATCCATTACGGACACGGGCATTGGAATGGATAAGACGACTCAAATGAGAATTTTTGATCCGTTTTTCACAACCAAGGAGATGGGTAGAGGAACGGGTCTGGGGTTGGCGTCCGTTTACGGCATCATCAAGAATCATGGCGGTTTTATCAATGTATACAGCGAAAAAGGCGAAGGCGCCACGTTTACCATTTATCTGCCCGCATCGGAATCGGATGTTGTTGCCCCGAAACCAGGGGGTCATAAGGATATCAGGCGTGGCGCCGAGACCCTGCTGCTTGTGGATGATGAACCGATGATCATTGAAACGGCGGAAGCGCTTTTGAAGGCGCTTGGCTACCAGGTTTTTACGGCCAAAGGGGGGAAAGAAGCGATCCGATTGTACGAAAGGAAAAAAGATCGGATTGATGCTGTGATACTGGATATGATCATGCCGGATATGAGCGGCGGGGATACGTTCGACCGGTTGAAAGCCATTAATCCAGGCGTTAAGGTCATCCTGGCAAGCGGATATACCATGAATGGTCATGCCGGCGACATCATGAACCGTGGTTGCGATGCGTTTATCCAAAAGCCATTCAATATGAAACAACTCTCGGAAAAATTAGAAAAAATTCTGATATGAAGAAGACAAAGAAAATGGTAAAGGCAAAAATCCCGTTCCTGGGAATTTTTCCAAAACTTCTTCTGTTTTTTCTGGTTCTCTCCATAAGCCCTCTAATTATTCTGGGGTACATGGCGAACAAAAATATGGCCCAAACCGGTTTGGAGTCTACAGTTATTGCCACGGGGATGGGCGAGAAGAATTTGAAGGCGGCCCGGGAAATCGGGGAAGTGGCCATCGAAGACAGCGTGCATGCCCTGGATGACAAATCCAGGGAGGCCATTGAATTAAGGACCCTGGAACTGGCCATCAGGATCGCGGATTTTCTCTATGAAAGAGACAACGATATCCTTGTGCTGGCCGCTTTCAAACCCGATCCCGAAAAATATCGTTTGGTTTATCTTTCGAGCGTCAAGGATGTGATTGTTCCCCGTAACCTGCCTCGTGAGACGGTGTCCGGGGATTCCATTGGATTGCTCTGGTCCAACCCCGCCAACAGGGTCAGCTGGCACCACAGGTCCCCGGATGATTTTAAGCGAATATCGAAACCCATTTACAGGGAAATTACCTTTGTTGATCTGTCGGGAAATGAAACAATAAAAGTCATAAACGGTCATCTTTCCAATGAGTTGAAAGATGTGAGCCAAAGAGAAAACACCTTCTGTAAAGCTGAAGACTATTTTCTTCATCTCTCGACCCTGAAACAGGGTGAAATTTATGTTTCGCGGGTTATCGGGGCCTACCGGAAGGGGTGGCTCTACAAAAGTTCGGAAGGCGTCAGGGTAAAGCCGGGAAGTGCCCATGCCGGATGGGAGAATCCCGGTGGGGATAAGTTTGAGGGGATTATTCGGTGGGCCACGCCTGTTTTTGAAAATGGAAAGAAAACCGGTTATTTAACCATGGCACTGGACCATATGCATGTCATGGAGTTTACGGACCACATTGTTCCTACCGAAGAACGGTTTTCCGAATTGTCAGATGGCGGTTCAGGCAATTACGCCTTTCTCTGGGACGATCAGGACCAATGTATTTCACACGCTCGGGATTTTTTTATTTGCGGATACGATCCTGAAACGGGAGAAGAGGTCCCCGGATGGATCAGTCAGGATACTTATGATGAATACAAGACCAGCGGTTTGAGTTTGAAGGATTTTCTGAAACAGTTGCCGTCTTTCAGGGAGTTCACCCAAAAAAAAGGGGGTTCGAAGGATCAATTGAAGTCCGGCGAAATCGCACTGGATTGCCGCATACTCGATACGGCCCCCCAGTGTGAGGGATGGCACCGGGGAACGGAAGATGGGGGGGCCGGATCATTTTTGATCCTTTGGAGCGGATTGTGGAAATTGACCACCTATGCGGCGGTGCCTTACTATACTGGGGCCTATGGTGCTTCCAAAAGGGGTTTTGGCTATGTTACCATCGGGGCCAATGTGGATGATTTTCATAAGGCCGCCAACAAGACCCGGGAAGGCATTGAAAACAGTATTTCCCGGCAGGAAGAGGATATCAGAAGCGCCAATGACAGGGCCAAGGCGCTCATTGAAGACAGCGCCGACAGAAATCGCCGCCTGATTACGATTATCGCCGTCACCGCGGCTTTGGCCGTCATCTGTGCCGCCATTTTCCTGGGTCTCAATATCACCCGACCTCTGAAGCGGTTAACCGAGGGCGCCATGGCCATCAGCAGGGGAGATCTGGATCAGCAAATTGAGGTCAAATCAACGGATGAGATCGGGCAACTGGCCAGGTCGTTCAACGAAATGGCCGGTGCTGTTTCAGCGGTGGACAGAATGAAGTCTGAATTCGTGACCATCGCTTCCCACGAGTTCAGAACGCCCATTCATGCCATGCTCCTGGGCGTATCCGGTATTTTGGAGGGTTACGCCGGCGAGATCAACGATGAGACCCGGGAAGATCTTCAGATTGTGAATGACGGGATTGCCCGGCTCATGGTTCTGGTGGATAATCTACTAGATCTTTCAAGAATTGAGTCCCGAAAGTTTGATCTCAATATGGCGTGCGTATCGATCCAGCACATTATCAAAAGCGCCGTCAGTGAAGTTTCCCAGCTGATTGAAGCTTATGGTCATCTGGCCATTGAACGTTATTCATCCAAATTGCCCGATATTCAGGTGGATGGAGAGCGGATGATTCAGGTGGTCGTGAACCTGTTGAGCAATGCCGTAAAATATACGCCCGAAAGCGGCAAAATATTGATTGGCGCGGAAGAAAAAGGAGATGACATCGTCCTTTCAGTGGCCGATAATGGCTACGGCATTCCGCCTGCGGTGCATGAAAAAGTGTTTGACCGATTTTTCCAGGCAGACAGCATTATGAGCCAAAAGGTGGGAGGGAGCGGTTTGGGCCTGACCATCGCGAAGGGCATTGTGGAAGAACACGGCGGAAGCATCTATTTTGAAAGCCCAATCCCCGAAGGCAGGTTTCCGGATCTGCCCCTTGGCGGTGACCGAAAAGGAACGGTTTTTGTTGTTCACGTACCGATTAACCGGGAACGGAATCTAAACCCGGAAAACTTAAAACTTAAAATTTAAAACCGCGGCTTGCCGCTTTAAATATGAGGGGTTTCAGAAGGAGGAACTTGTGGCGAGAATCAAAAAGATTCTTGTGGTGGATGATGAAGAGCCTATTTATGCTTACTTGCAGCGAAAACTAAGCAAGCTGGGCTACTCGGTGTATACCGCCGCGGATGGCGAGGAGGCGCTCAGTCAGGTCTCTTCAGAGCGACCCGATATCATTTTATTGGATGTAAAATTGCCCAAATTGAATGGCATCGAAGTATGTAAGAGGATCAAATCAAATACCGAAACGAAACATATTCCCGTAATCATACTTTCGGCAAAGGCTCAGGCCAATGAGATCAAGGTGGGCCTTAAAGCAGGCGCGGACCGGTATCTCTGCAAACCGATCAGCTTTCCCGACATCTTAGGAGAGATAAGGGCGTACGAGAAATAACTTTGGAGGGAGACGAAACGGTGGAACAGGACGAGACCGGGAGGCGAAAACTTCAAGAATACATCTTCACCCTGGAGGATATCCAGGATCGGGCGGAAGAGGCCCTTAAGATGAGCAAGGAGCAGTATAAACGCCTGTACGAGAACTCCAGAAGGAATGAAGAGGTTTATCGTTCCCTGATTCATTCTTCGGCGGATGCCATCGTCATCTACGACATGAAGGGGCTCTGTCAATATGTAAGTCCTTCCTTTACGGAGATATTCGGATGGCGCCAAGCGGAATTGGAGGGAAAGCGGGTTCCCTTTGTTCCGGAATCCGAAATGGCCACGACCATGGTCATTATTGATGATCTCATCAAGGAAGGGACAATGTGCCACGGTTATGAGACCAAACGGCTCACAAAGGATGGGGAAGTGATAGACGTCAGCCTGAGTGCATCGCGTTATAACGACCATGAAGGGAACCCTTCGGGAATGCTGGTGGTCATTCGGGATATCTCCGAAAGAAAGCGATTGGAAACCCAGTTCTGGCAGGCACAGAAAATGAAAGCCATCGGTACTCTGGCAGGTGGGGTTGCGCATGATTTCAATAATCTTTTGATGGGAATTCAGGGACGGGTCTCCCTGATGCTCATGGGAATTAACTCAGATCATCCTTTTTGTGGGCATTTAAAAGAAATAGAAGGGTATGTGAGAAGCGCAGCCACTCTTTCCAAACAACTGCTCGGTTTTGCCAGAGGCGGGAAGTACGAGGTGAAGCCCGAGGATGCAAATAAAATTGTTGAAAAAAGCGCCGATTTGTTTGGCCGTACCCGAAAGGAAATTAGAATTCACCGAAAGTACCAGCAGAATATCCAGACGGTTGATATGGATCGAAGGCAGATTGAGCAGGTGTTGCTGAATATTTATTTGAATGCCTGGCACGCCATGCCTGATGGTGGGGATTTGTATCTTTGCACTGAAACCGTCGCCCTTGAAGAGGCCTATGCACGGCCCTATGACATTAGCCCCGGTCGTTACGTGAAAATATCCATTACGGATACGGGCGTGGGGATGGACAGGGCAACACTGAGGCGGATCTTTGAACCGTTTTTCACCACAAAGGGGATGGGCCGCGGTTCGGGCCTGGGTTTGGCGACGGCTTACGGCATCATCAAAAACCACGGGGGGGCTATCAACGTTTACAGTGAAAAAGGTCACGGGACAACCTTTGATTTGTATCTGCCCACATCCGGAAAACAAATCACGAAAGAGAAAGAGTCTGCGGAAGCGTTATTGAAAGGCGACGAGGTAATTCTTTTGGTGGATGATGAGGCGTTGATCATTGAGACCGCCAAAGAACTGCTGGCGAATTTGGGATACCATGTTTTCGTTGCTGCAAGCGGCAAGGATGCCATAGCGGTTTACCGGGAAAATAAAGAGGATGTTCAGTTGGTTATTCTTGACATGGTCATGCCGGACATGGGAGGGGGCGTTGTTTATGACAGCTTGAAGGAGATTAACCCTGATGTAAGGGTGCTGTTGTCGAGCGGCTATGGCCTTAGAGGTCAGGCGCAGGAAATTTTGGATCGAGGATGTAATGATTTTATCCAGAAGCCGTTTGATTTGATCCGAATGTCCCAAAAGATAAGACGGATTCTGGATCTGGATAAGCGTTAGGGCATTATTTTTTTCCATTCCCAAAAAGTCAAAAAAACGGTGTTTGACAGATAATTTTCTTTATCTTTACAAAAAGAAATGAGGCATTCCAATGAAAATGAATTTGAGAAACAAGTTTTTGTTTCCCATGCTTTTGCTGATTATCCTCGGCATGGGAACCTCCACGGTCGTGTCTTACATTAAGGCAAAGAACGCTCTTGAACAAGAGATTGTTTCGCGGCTTGAACAGATAGCGGATTCGACGCGGAAGGTGATCGATGCATGGATCAAAGATCAAAAACTCAATGTGTCCAACTGGAGCCGCCAGAAGATGTACATGACGGCGGTAAAAGACTCCTTTATCGGTAAGGCGGCACGAAAATCAGCCGACTCCGAATTGGCAAAGGTTAAGGCCGACTATCAGTATTATGAGGATATTTGTGTTGCCGACACATCGGGTGAGCTTGTTTCAGCTTCCAACGAAAAAATTATCAATAAAATAAACGTGAAAGATCGGGCCTATTTTACGGCGTCCATGGAAGGAAAAGTCTATATTTCCAAGGTTATGAAAAGCAAGGGGACCGGCAATCCCGTTTTTGTTGTTTCCGCTCCCATCAAGGAGAAAGACCAGGTAACGGGGGTCCTTTTCGGTGTTGTAGATTTGAATTCCTTTACCCATCTGTTCGTTGATCCCATTAAGATCGGCAAAACGGGCTATGCCTATATCTACGAAAAAAGCGGATTCCTGATTTGCCACCCGGATAAAAGCAATATTCTGAAACTCAACATGAATGATTTTGATTTTGGAAAAAGAATGTTAGCCCAGGGTAATGGCCTTATCGAGTATGAAGACAAGGGCCTTGACAAAATGGTCGTTTTCAGGACGATCCCGGAGGTGGGGTGGACTCTGGGTATTTCAGCCAACACCGCTGAAATATTGGTGTCGGTGAGAAATCTCAGCTATTGGAACTTGGGAGTTGCCCTGGGCGTAGTGTTGCTTGCCGCAATCGTCATTTTATTGCTGGTGCAGTCCATTGTGAAACCCATCAATCGAATTGTGAACGGGCTGAAGCAGGGATCGGAACAGGTGGCCGCCGGGGCCGACCAGGTGTCTGCTTCAAGCCAGTCTTTGGCGGAAGGGGCTGGGGAGCAGGCAGCAGCCATCGAGGAGACCTCTTCTTCCATGGAAGAAATGTCTTCCATGACTAAGCAGAATGCGGGTAATGCCCGGCAAGCGGATAGCTTGATGAAAGAAGTGGGTGATTTTGGAAAACAGGCCAATGACGCCATGGAACAGTTGACCGTATCTATGGCGGATATCTCCAATGCCAGCGAGGAAACGTCCAAGATCATCAAGACCATTGATGAGATTGCGTTTCAAACCAATCTGCTGGCCTTGAATGCTGCGGTGGAAGCGGCAAGAGCGGGGGAGGCCGGGGCCGGATTTGCCGTGGTGGCCGACGAAGTGCGAAACCTGGCCATGCGTGCCGCCGAAGCGGCTAAGAATACGGCGGTGTTGATTGAAGGCACGGTGAAAAAGGTGCATGACGGCTCGGGTTTTGTGAGCCGGACCAGCGATGCCTTTGCTCAGTTAAATCAAAGTTCCGTTAAAGTGGGAGAGCTTGTGAGTGAAATTGCCGCCGCATCCGATGAACAGGCCCAGGGGATTGAGCAGATCAACCGGGCGGTTTCCGAAATGGATAAGGTGGTTCAGCAGGTGGCGGCCAATGCCGAGGAATCCGCATCGGCTTCTGAAGAAATGAGTGCCCAATCCCTTGAGATGAAAGCAACGGTGCGTGAGTTGTCAACGCTAATTAGTGGAAAAGGGGGAAAAAATGATGACGAACCGCCTTTGGCGACTGCCCATAGAACGGTTACTGCGCAAAGGCCAACCCATTCCAAGGGGAGCCGAAAGTTGCTTCCCCGAAAAGCAACCCAACCCGATCCCATGAAAGTACTCCCCTTGGATGATGATGATGATTTTAAGGATTTTTAAACAACTTTTTGCGACTCAAGAGATCTTTTTTGGCGTCATGCTGATCTCTCCCAGACTGATTTTCATCATGCGGATGCATGCCTTTAATCGCTGGGTATTTTGTAGAATCGCTGGAAAACCATTCGCCTCGGATGCAAGAATTTCAGCATCCTTTGCGAGGTTTTCCATGCTCCGTCGAATTTTGTTCACTTTTTCTGTTTCCAATGCATTTCCTTTTTTTATCCGTGAATCTTCCTCAGGTCTTTGAATCTCCGGGCTTTGACTTCATACCGTGGAAGTGTGCCCTGGGGATGAACCTCGATGATATACCCCAGGTTGGTGTTTAACCTGAGGGCGTTGGACAGACGGGCCAGGATCTCTTTTTCGCTGGATTCGGCGCCTGAAACCAACTCAATCTTCAGGGTGATTTTCTCATTGTCGCCGATCCGTTCCACAATAACTTCATATTCATCGGAAAGCTCGGAGAATCCTCTGACCACCTCTTCAATGGCCGAAGGCGACAGCAGCACGCCTTTGACTTTCGTGATATCGTCGGCGCGACCTTGAACCCCCCCCTTGATGAGCCGGTAGGTTCGCCCGCAGGGGCAGGACTCTTTTTGCCATTCGATGATATCTTTGGAATCGAAACGGATACAGGGTTGGGCAAATCGATCAAATGCGCTGATGATCATCTTTCCTTTTTTGCCGGGTTCCGTAATCAAAACGCCCGTGTCCACGTCTTCAATTTCCACGAGAAACAGGCCTTCGTTTACGTGAAGACCGCCGGGTTGTTCGCTGCATTCATAGCTCCATGCGCCGATTTCGGTGGCTCCCGCATGGTCGAATACTTTGGCTCCCCAGGCATCCTCCAGCCTTTTCTTGGTGGCGGGAATGGAGGCCCCCGGCTCTCCGGCGCAGGTAATGCGTTTAATGGGCAGGGTTACCGGATCTATGCCCAAACGGTTCAGCGCTACATCCGCCATATTGAGCAGGTAGGTAGGGGTGCCCATCATGGCCGTGGTTTGGAGCTCCTGTATTTTAAGGACTCGGGAGGCCGTATCCAGAACACCCCCCGGCACCACTTCACACCCCAGTTTCTCGGCGGCGTAATGGGCCGCCCAGAAGGCCACGAACACGTTGTATCCAAAAGGAAAGAAAACCCGGTCACTTGCACGGTATCCCTGGGACCAGAGAATGTAGCACCAGGATTCCGACCACCATTCCCAGTCGGCCCAGGAATCCGCCTGGTAAACCGGCTTTCCCGTGGTTCCGGAAGTTTGACGAAATTCGGTGATTTCTTCAAGGGGCTGGCAGAGCAGCCGGCCGTAGGGAAAAGGATCGCCTGCCTGTCCCTCTTTGAGTCGGGCCTTGTCCATTTTGGGGACTTTTGAGACGTCCTCCCATGACTGTATGTCCCCCGGTTCAAGTCCTGCTTGGCTGTAGATTTCTCTATAATAGGGTGAACGTTCAAAAGCCCAGGAGACAATATTCTGGAATTTTTTCAGTTGAATTTCCTTGAGCACTTCCGGGTCAAGGGTTTCGAGATAAGGATTCCAGTAAGGGGTTTCCACAATCAAAAAATCCTCCTAAAGGGTTTCAGGGTTAATACATCATTCTGGGCAACCAGAGCGTGATCTGAGGAACCGCGATCAGGAAAAGGGTTCCGAAAATTAGAGCAATCAAAAAGGGGAGTACCCCTTTGAAAATAGTTTCCAGCCGAACATCTTTGGCTATCCCCGCCACCACATACACGTTGATGCCCACCGGCGGTGTGATGACGCCCATCTGGGTCACCAGAACGATAATGATCCCGAACCATATGGGATCATAGCCCAGATTGATGATAATGGGATAAAAGATGGGAATGGTTAGCATAATGAGGGCCAGAGCGTCGATAAAGCATCCCCCGATGAGATACACCAGCATGATCACGATGACTACCGCAAAAGCGGGCATGTTGAGTCCGGCCACCCAACTGGCCACATTGAAGGGAATACGGCTGATGGCCAGAAAATGCCCGAAAATGGTGGCGCCGGCAATGAGCAGCAGCACCATACAGGAGGTGCGCAGGGTTTCATTGATGGATTTGACAAAACCTTTCCAGGAAAGCTGTTTGCGCAGGACCGCCACCAACAGGACCGCCGCCGATCCGATCCCGCCGGCTTCGGTGGGGGTAAAAATCCCGGTAAACAGGCCGCCCATGACCAGGAGGAAGACCACCAGGGTTTCGCCGATTTTACTTAGTGAGCGGATTTTCTCTCCCCACGTAAATTTATCGCCGGCAGGACCCTGGAGCGGATATTTCCAGCAATAGACGGATATGGCCACCGCAAAACAGAGGGTGATGAACAGTGCTGGAATAATGCCGGCCACAAACAGCGCTCCGATGGACTGTTCCGTCAGAATACCATAGACAATCAGGACCACGCTGGGGGGCATGAGCATGCCTAAGCCCCCACCGCTGGCAACAGAACCGCAGGAAAGCTCGGGCGCGTATTTGTACCGTTTCATTTCCGGCAGTCCCACCGTTGCCATGGTGGCGGCTGTTGCCGGGCTTGATCCACTGACTGCGCCGAAGGCGGTACAGGCGCAAACGGTGGCCGTGGCCAGGCCGCCGCGGTAGGAGCCCACAAAATGATAAGCCGAGTCATAAAGCTTCCGACTGATGCCGGCATTGAATGCGATCTGGCCCATGAAAACGAACATGGGGATAATGGTGAGACCATAGGAGGAATAGACTTCATAGAAGTCCCGGGCCAGAAGCTTCAGCCCGGCAGAACCGGAAACCAGAAAACTGAAGCCCACGTAGCCCACCATGGTCATGACATAAGCAACCGGCATTCGTGTGAAGAATACCAGTATCAATACCAAAATTCCGATAACGCCAACCAGTGTAGGATTCATTTTTTCCCGAAAAGTGTTCGAAGGTTGTTTGAAAGTTGGGGGATAACGGCCAACCCCAGCGCGCCAAAGGCCACGGCAACCACATAAACAAAAATGTAGCTGGGAAACTCAAGGCTCATGGAGACTTCGCCGGTTTTTTTCATGGATTGTGCATACAGTAAGCTCTGCCAGCAGATCAGAGCAAACAACGTCAATGACAGCAATCCGGTGATGGCGTCAATGAGCGCCTGGGTTCGGGGGCCGAGCAAACGAACCACCAGATCCACGCCCACGTGTCCGTTTTCCACATGGGTCATGGGCATGGCGCAGGCCAGCAAAATGGTGGCCATGAAACTGACAATCTCCACGGCGCCGAAAATGGGATGTCCGAAATAGCGGGTGATGACATCCAATGTGGTGATGGTCATCATGCCTACCAATGCCGTGCCTCCCAGATATTTGACCCAATCCACCAGTTTATAAATCAGACGGTTTACGGTTTCCAAGAATTGCCTCCCCTATGTATTGGGTTCTTAGAGGTGAAAGTCCCGCCCTCGTGAAAAAGGGCGGGAAGAACCAGGGTGATCAGTCTGTGTATTTTTTAAGGGCTTCCTGTGTGAAAATGACCATTTCCTTGCCGGGCAGTCCTTTTTTCTGAACCGCTTCCGCATACTCATCCAGAACCGGGGAGACGGCTTTTTTCCATTTTTCTCCTTCTTCAGGTGAAAGGGGAATCACTTTTCCCCCTTTTTGGATGAGGAATGCCTTGCCTTCGGCGTCGCTTTCATCCCAGGCTTTGCCGTGTTTGCTGATCCATTCCTGATTGATTTGTTTGATGGTGGCTTTGTCTTCGTCGGAAATTGAATTCCATTTGTCCTTGTTCATGACCACATAAAAAGAGGACGTGTTGGCAATGGGTAAATCCAGGGTGCAGAAATCAACGACCTCGGCCATTTTCCACCCCTTGTTCACCTCAATGGGATAGATGCCCCCTTCAACAACGCCTTTTTGCAAAGACTGGTAAAGTTCGGGCATGGGCATGGCGACAGCGGTTCCACCAAGAGCCTGAACAACTTTGGCGGATGTTCCGTGGGATCTGATCTTCATGCCTTTGAGATCTTCCATGGTTTTTACGGGTTTTTTACGGGTAAACAGCAGTCCGGGCCCATGAGCATGGACATACATAACTTCAACGTCCTGGAGTTCTTTGGGTTTGAATTCATTATAAACATCATTGGCCACTTTTGTGGCCACAGTTCCTGATGGGTAGCCCAGGGGAAGGTCTATCACTTCCATAACCGGAAAGCGACCTCGGGTATAGCCAAATAGGCAGAACCCGATATCCGACATCCCCTGTACGACGCCGTCGTAATTCTGTTTGGCCTTGGTCAGGGTCTGGCCGGGAAAGTACTGAACCTTGATTCGGCCACTGGTTCTTTTTTCAACTTCTTTACACCATTGGTCCGCCAGTTTTGACTGAATATGGGTAGGTGGGAAAAAATTACTATAGGTGAGGGTGATGGGTTTAGCTTGAGATTGAATGGGAGATAAACAAAGAGACAAGGCGATAACAAAGGCAAAACACATACAAGACAAAAATGATTTCTTCATTTTCAAATACTCCTTATTCAAATTTAAAGTAACCGTTAAACGCCGGAAAGATCCCTATGCGTTTTTCACCCCCTTTCCCCGCAAAGATCTTCATCAAATGGCATTTTTTTTAATTAGGGTTAATGTAATGGGTTCGGTCTTGTGAGTCAATAAAAAGAAAGCCCCAATGAATGGGGCTTTCGGTAAATTTTTGAAATGGGAATGGTACTTTGTCAAGTTCCTTTCCCAAAGGAGCAGCGTGGATAGATGCAGGTTTTGCAGTTCATGCAGAGGCCGCCATGACCTAAGAGGGCAATGTCCTTTTCCGTCACAACATCTCCCGCCAATACACGCGGCAGGATCAAGTCCAGCACCGTGACCTTGTGGAAAAGACCGCATGCGGGGGTGCCGAGAACCGGCACATTATCAATGTAGGCTACCATGAACATGGCGCCGGGAAGCACGGCGGAACCATAGATCAATCGGTCGGCGCCGGCCTCGCGGACCCCTTCCTTGGTGACGTCGTCCGGGTCTACGGACATGCCGCCTGAAGTGATGATTAGGTCCGCGCCCCGCCCCAATAATTCTTTGACGCCGGCGGCGATGGCGTCCTTGTCGTCGGGGGCAAAACAAACATGAATGACCTCTGCCCCAAGGGATTCCAGTTTTTTCCGCAAAATCGGCTCGAACTGGTCTTTGATGATGCCGTTGAAGACCTCATTGCCCGTGATCACGATTCCGGTGCGTGCTCGGCGAAGCGGTTTCACATGGGCAATGCCTCCCACCGCTTCGGCCACCCTTGCCGCGTCATGGATGATGGATTTCTTGACCACCAGCGGTATGGTCCGGGTTGCGGCTACAATTTCCCCCTTTTTCACCACACTGTTGCTGTGGATGGTGGCGCACATGACCGAGTGGATCATGTTGAAACGGGCCAGGGCTTCCACATTGATTTTAAGCAGTCCTCCATGTTTGGCCCGGAGAACGATTTTACCCTCGTGGGGCGGTTCGAACCATGACACTCCTTCGCCGCACAGTGCGCGGCTCATAATTTCAGCCGCTTCATTTTCATGGTATTCGTCTTCTTCAAGGGATATTTTGTAAAAATTTTCCTTGCCTAACCGTTTAAAATGGGCGCAATCGCATTCATTGACAATATGGCCTTTTCTAAAGGCGGCGCCTTTAAACTGGCCGGGCCTGATTTCGGTGACATCATGGGATAATTCCGAGCCGACAATTTCGGAAAACGGTACTTTTTCAATCATATGATTTCTCTCATGGTGGACATGTTGTCCCATTCGGATTCGATTTCGCAGGTTCTTTGGGGCAGAAAGTAGGAATTGCCCGCACAGGGCTTGCAGTAAACCCTGCCGTCCCTGATGATCTCTTTTCCGTCTCGGACGGTTTCCCCGCACTGGCTGCATACCGCCTTTCGTTTGGTGGGTCCCGGCATGTCCAGTTTTTGAAGGTCGATTTTAACTTCTTCTATTTTGAACAACTCCGAGGTGGGCATAATGCGATAGGCATGAAGCTGCCTTTCCCGAATGTTTTTGATGTGGGGGGCATATTTTCTGGCAAGATCGCGGGATCGTTCCGTGGCGCTGATGCGATAGGCGTCACAGGTTTCCAGGTTAAGAAAAGAGGCCGCCATAATGCCGTTATCGATAAATTTCAGGGACCGACGTCCCAGTTTACATCCCGTTACCACGGCAATGGAATCACTGGCGCATCGATCAATTTCCACAAATACGATGATTTTTTTGATATCTTTATAGGGATCATCGATGCCGATCAAGCGGCATCCCAGCATGGCCATGCGAACCCCTATCACTTGTCCGGAACACAGGTGACCGTGATGTTGAACGGACCGGGCCAGCAATGTTTCAAAATCTTCCATTTTTTCCTCGAACATCCGCTGGGTTTTACACCGGAATCAGATTCCGTCCACAGCTGATGAGTCAAAGACGTCGGGCAAAAAAGGAAGAAATTTCCATTTTTGCCCGGCATCCGCAATTCAAGGACCGTTGCCGGTTTATGGCCGACAAGGTCCTTGTTTTTTTAAATATAACGCCGTGCGCTATCAAAAACGAGAATGCGACAGCGTCGGCTCAAAGGTGCCTGCCTTGAAAAGAAGAATTTTAAGTCCGATGTCCCCGATCAGTTCCGCGATGGCGATGATCAAAAGTACCACAACGGAGACCGAGCCATAGTACATGAGCATCGCGGTCATGAGAATTCCCACAATGATAACCGCGGGGATAAACCACACGGCAAATTTTTCTTTTAATAGCAGTTTGACGGACTTATTGCCCGCACTGCTCACATAGGTCGCGCTGTGCAGAAAACTGAGAAGCGAAACGAAAGTGAAGCAGACAAGCACCAGTTCCATGATTTTTACGGTCTGTGCCGCTTCAGGCGTCAGAAATGTGTGGTAACCGAACAACAACACTAAAGTGGTGCCGCCGAGACAGCCGTAAAGGACGCTGAGGATAGGCATGATGCCGCTGTTCCACAGGGGAATGGCAGGCGAATAGGAGAGTACGAATCCCAGGTAAATCATAACGCCCAGGCAACTCACCATGGTGACCACAAACACAAATGACGTGAGATTCTGGGACAAAAACGGCCAGGCATGGTTAATCATGTGAATAAAACCGAAACCGGTGAAAAATATCGTAAAAAACACGCCTCGACTGATCCATGAATGCCTGATGCCCATAATGGCGCGCCAGAATCGTTTGGGTTGCCCCAGATGCATGAAAAGGGCAATGGGTTTGCAGACCGCCGCCATGAGCCAACCTAGGATCATTCCGGCGGTAAAGCCGTAGATGGCGGAGAAAAAGAAAAAACCGGTTCCGACCTCGCCGAAAAAGAAAGCAAAGGCGATTTCCCATCCCCAGAGATCCTGGTGGCGGTAGCCAAGCTCAAATTCCTCTCCAACGAGGTTATAAATTTTTGAATCCATTTGTTTACCTCTCTAAGCGCTAGATTATAGACTAAGTATCCTTTTTTATAAAACAAGGTTCTAAGCCGAATGTTTATTCCACGTAGAACACCTTGGGTTTGGTGTTGAACTGGGCCAGAGGCTGATAGCCTTTTCGTGCCTGAATGAGTTTGCGGGGTTTGCTGTCCGGATCATCCAGGTCGCCAAAAACCCTGGCTTCCGTGGGGCAAGTCACGACGCAGGCGGGATCCAGTCCCTGTTCCACGCGCTCATGGCAGAAGGTGCATTTCACCGCCGTTCCCACAACCCACCTGCCGTAACCCTGTTTCTCAAAGGGGGTCAGCTCACCGGTTCGATAAAGGCCCTTGTCGAGGGGTTCCTGTGTCAGTTTATAGCGGTTTTTGTACGGACAGGCCGTATGGCAGGCCCCGCATCCGATGCATTTGTTTTCATCCACCATGACGATCCCCGTATCGGTCGTATAAGTGGCCCCGGTCGGACAAACCCGTTCGCAGGGGGCGTCATCGCAGTGATTGCAGATGAGTGGAATATAGGCCCTCGTGACATTGGGATAGGTGCCGATTTCCTCGCTGACTGTTTTTGTGAACAGTATTCCGTCAGGTGTCGTGTTTTCTTGTTTGCAGGCGATTGTACAGGCGTTGCAACCGATGCATCGCCGTAAGTCAATAACCATTCCCCATCGTGGCATTTCTTTCCCTCCTTAAGCGGTATAACCATTAAACATGGTATTCTTCAGAAAGACTTCCCGTACGTTATCCGGTTTGGAGCGCAGCCGGGTCACTTTGACCTTACACCCCGTTTCGGGCTGTCCGCTGCAGGCATCCGTATTTTTAAGATTGGCCGGCAACATTCGGTTGAAATTGCCGCCGCCGGGCGCCACAACCGGATGGTGTGCAGTCCAGCGGGTCAGGGCATTGGAGACCGCGACGGTTTCCGGGTGAACCCCTTCCGTCAGTTTGGCAAGCCCCTTGATTTGCCCATAGGGCGACATGAGTTGAATCAGGTCTTCGTTTTTAATCCCCCGCGCTGCCGCGGTTTTGGGGTTGATCAGAACGCCCATGTGAACCGGGTCCTTGAATACGATATCGTCAATCCAGGGGATGCTCAGGTTTTCGGTGAAATTGAGCGCCACATCCTTGAAACTGATGGCGTAGAGGTCGTATTCCGCCGGTTCTTCATGCATGGGATCCAGGGTCGGCAGGGGCAGGGCCTGATAGTCGTCCCATTCCCATTCGTCAATAAAGGGCACCTTGGCTTCTTCCATTTTGGCCCTCAGCTTATTTCGTTCATTCAAAATAAACTCAAGGTAAAACATAAGGCGCAACCCTTCCCAGGGTCGGTAAAATTTGTCCGGTCGGCGTTTGGTCACGGAATGGCCGTGTTTCTTGTACCATTCCAGGTCGTGGCCGTCCCAGAGCAGACCGCGACGTTCAGCGATCTCCTTGTCGCCGTATTTGACGTCGGGTTTCAGCATCAACTCTTCCTTCAAGTTGAATCGTAGCCCAAAGTTCATGACGTTATTCCAGTTTTCAAGAATCCCTACACGCTCGGAAATTTCAGCAAAAATCTCCTCTTCGCTCTTGCTGTCGTAGAGCGGTGGAATGACCGGCTGGCGCAGGCACATACCCTCGGTGTTGGGGGGCTCGATCATGGTCTGGTTCCAGGATTCCAGGGTGTCATGGGCGGGCAGCAGAATGTCGGCCCAGATATTGGTTTCGTTAACCAGGACGTCGATGCCTACGATGAAACGCATGCGCCGCATGATTTCAAAGTAACGGGTCTGGTCCCCGGGAAGGTTCCACAGGGGATTGGAATGACAGATGAGCATGGTGTCCGGATAAAAGTCAAATCCCCAATGATCCGGGTCAAACAGGGTAATATTGTTCAAGTGCCCCGGGTCCACACCCAGCGGAAAATAGTCCATCATATGGGTGGTGTTGGGAGGATAGGCAAAAGGCACTTCCGGGTGAAGCTGGTGGGGCGCGCAATCCATCATGCCGTTTTCGCTGGTGTTGGCTGCCCACCAGGGACCTTCATCATAGGCATGGTTGAAATCAACGTAAAAATCATCCAGCGTCATGCCGCAATGGCCGCCGGGGGTGTCGATACCGCCTAAAAGCATGTTCACCAGTTTGAACGAATGATTGGTCTGGCTGGACTTTTTACGACCTTGAGCGCCGCGATAGTAGTTGAGGGCGCCGGGTCGGTATGGGAGGGTTCGGCCGTCGATATCGATGGTGGAACCGATCATGGCCGCTTCCGCCAATTCACGGGCGAGACGAATGATGGTATCAGCGGGAATCGTGGTGATCTTGGATATTTTTTCCGGGGTACAGTCTTTCAGGATGTCCTTAAAGAGCTGGAAAGCGGGCTTGCAGGTAACGCCTTCCACCTTATAGGTCCCTTCCAGTGCAAAGTCTTTGATGGTTTCGTCATTCCAGACTTTGGCTTTGTTGTCTTCCGGATCCCAGACATGGACCTGTCCTTCCTTGTTGCGCACGAAGAGTCCGTCAGGGCCCACCAAATAGACGGCATTGGTATCCTTTTTGATGGATTTGATGTCAAAAAGATTTTCTTCAATCAACACCTGGCACAGGCCCAGGGCGAACTGACGATCCGTTGCAGGCCGGATGGGAATCCATTCATCCGCCTTGGCGCCGCCGATGGAAAGACGGGGCTCGACAATTTTGACTTTTGTTCCTTTTTCCACGCGATTGTGGGCCATGGCGCGTGCCGCCGCCGCCACATGGAGGTGGGATGAAAAACCATCCCCGCCGCCCACGTTGAGCCAATAATTGCTATGATCATAATCATTGCCGGCCGCAAAGGTGCGATGGATCATACCGTTCATGGGATGATAGCCGGCGCCGCAAAGGGTGCCAACTACTGTGAAGTAGTTGGCGTTGCCGCCGAATGCCGCGGGCCAGGCCCACAGGTACAGTTTCTGGAAGTCGTTGATGGCGGTGAGGAGCTTCCGAGGATCTTCATCATAGGTTTTTTTGAGTTCCCTGCCCACGGTCTCAAGGGCTTCATCCCAGGTGATGGGAACCCATTTGGGGTCTTCCATGGGTCCTTTTTTGGGGTTGGTGCGTTTCATGGGCGTTTTGATGCGGTTGGGGTCGTAAAGCCGCAACAAAGAGCAGTTGCCCTTGGGGCAGAGCCCGGGGCCGTTGCTCGGACTGGTGGGATTGCCTTCAATCTTGTTGACGATCCCATCGGTCGTCACATGGGCAAGGGTGTTGCAGGAATGCAAACACATCTTGCAGGTGGTGGGAATCCACTTCCCCGGTTTCATGGAATTTAGAACTGGCTGGTTGTTCATTGAAAACCTCCGTTTATCAAAACTTGACATTTCTCGTCACTTGTCACTCGTTACTTATCACTTGTCACTTATCACCGGTAAAGCCTTTCAAGGTTTTAATGGTCTTATCCACATGTCCCTGGATATGAGCGATCTGTTCCGGATCCATGTGGCGGAATTTACCCACCAGTTTCAGATATTCCTGAACCGGCAGCGGGTTGTCGATGCTATGGGTGAAATGGAGTTTACCCTCATCCTTGTGGTATTCCCACAGGGGAACCAGATTGGTTTCCACGCCCTTTCGGCTGACTTCGATCAATTTGGCCGGCGGAAAGCGCCATCCCGTGGGGCAGGGCGAAAACACATGAATATATGCCATCCCTTTTTTGGCCGCCTGAATGGCCTTTTCCAGTTTATCATAATAGTCATCCATAAAGGCGGTGGAGGCAGTGGCCACATATTCGCAGTTATGCATCATCATCAGGATGGCCATGGGTTTTGCATCTTGTGTCTTGCCTCGCAGCACCGAGCCCACAGGGGTGGTGGTGGTCCATGACCCATAAGGCGTGGTGGAAGATCGCTGCACGCCCGTATTCATGTACCCTTCGTTATCGATGCAGATATAAATGATCTGCTCGCCGCGCTCGGCAGCCCCCGACAGGGATTGAAATCCAACATCCGCGGTGCCCCCGTCCCCGGCCAGCGCCAGCATGGTGACATCCCTGCCGATGCGATTGTAGTATCGGCGGGCGCCGGCCAGCATGGAGGCCGTGTTGGTCAAGAGCGGATGAAACACCGGGACTTTGGTGGCTGTGAAGCCGTTGACGCCCACGGACCCGATTCCCGCAATACAGCCGGGAGGCGTTGCCAGGACCGTGTTGGGCCCCACTTTCCGCAGGGTGTGGCGCATGAGAAGCTCAGAGTTGCATCCCAGACATGCTGAGATTCCGGGAACGAAGAGATCTTCTACATCTCCCCATTCGTTAAAGATGTCAGATTCGTGCTTGAATTCCAGCGCGCCGGTTTTGCATACCTTGACGCATTGGGGATCCCCGCCGCACTGATCGCATTTCATGACTTCTTTGGTTGATTTGTTAAAGGTAATGCCTGCATAGGGGCAAGACAGGGTGCAGATCAGACAACCCACGCATTTTGTGTCGTCCCATTCTACGACGCCGGTGTCCTCATTCTTGGTTAACGCCCCTGCCGGACAGTTTGTGACACAGTCCGGGTCTCCGCATTGTCTGCACAGGGAAAGGCCGAAGGTTCTGCCCTCCGGCTCTTTCACGATGCTGATGCGGGAGTGTAGCGGCTCAGTTGTGTCGGTTTTGATCCTGGCGCAGGCCTCAATGCAATCATTACATCCATTGCATTTTTCCGGATGGAAGGCGATGGTTTTATAACTTTTACCCAAGATCTTATCTCCTCTTATGTTTAAGATATTGAATTTTTTTTTACGGTTTGAATCTTTTAGGCGAATTTTAACGCCAGGTTTTGGTCATGAGCAGTCGCCCGGCGTCAAGGGGATCGCGGGCAAGCGCTTCCTTTATGCCCGTAAGATCCAGTTTTTTTCGAATAATCTGAAGCATGACGCCCGGGTCGATTTCCGTGTTGATGGAAGCCACTCCCATCAGTCGATTGTCTTGAAAGACCATCTTTTGATAGCGCATGCTGGTGGGTGAAAATACTTTGTCCATTTCCAGATTATCGAGGCCGCAGGGGAGACAGGCCAGTTTTCCTGAGCTGCCGCACATGCCGATGGCAAAGGCGCGGTTGTTGAAAAAGTTGTAGGTGTTCATGGAGATACCGCCGCCATAAGACTCAAGGCCCGGATCATCGGCCATGGCCATCCCCGCGATTTTACCCTGCTCCGATGCATCGGGCAAAATACCGTTCATGATTTTGTCTGCATCGAAAAAATTTGTGGCCTGAGCCACATCGCCCGCGGCCCAGACATTGTTAACGCTGGTCTGCATGGTGTCATCCACCAGTATGCCCACGTCCGTTTCAACGCCCGAGCCATTCAGGTACTCCTTACAGGCATTGACGCCTTTGGCCACCAGCAGCAAGTGGGCGGATAGATCCAACCCGTTTTCCAGGGATACGGCACAGGCGTTGTTGGATTTGGTGACATGGGTCACCGGGCTGCCGGTCAGGATTTTGACGCCGTTCTTGACAAAAACACGTTCAATCAGACTGGCGGCTTCCGTATCAAAATACTGACCCATGACCTGGGGTGTTGTGGCCACGACCGTGACTTGTAGTCCCGCCTTGGCCAGGTCCTGGGCCGCATGCATGCCGATAAGACCGGCGCCCAGAATGATGGCCGATTGGCCCTCCTGGGCTGCCGTCTTGATTTTAAGGGCGTCCGCAAGGGTTCTGAGGACGTGCCATTGCGCATCTTTAAGTCCTGGAATATCCGGAACCTTGGGTTCGCTTCCGGTGGCCAAAAGGAGCTTTTCATACTGGATTTTATCGCCGGAATCGAGCGTTGCCGTATTGGCGCCGGAATCCAGGCTTACAACTGCCGCGCCATTTAGAAAATTTACGTTGTTTTTATCAAAATATGCCTGATCCCGCAGGAATACACGTTCAGGGTTTGCCTGCCCTGAAAGTACATAGGGCAGTACCGTAGGCGAGTAGGGCAGGGTCTTTTCCCGGGTTACCAGGGTAATGGACCCCTCTTCATCGACCATACGGATAGCCGTCAGAGCCGAGAGACCCGCGTGGCTGCTACCGATAATAAGATATTTAGTCTGGGACATATTGATTCCCTCTCACGTTAGTCGTTTAAACTTAGCCAGATCGGTTCTTCAGGGACCTCGCCTTTCAATGCCCTGGCCGTGGTTTTGATGATACGGCTGAAATCGTCCAGTGTAATATCCGCTCCCGCAAGGCCGGCAACAAAATCGACCGCGGGGATACGTTCTTTCATGTGGTACATGGCGGAAGCCATTTCCTGAAATACCGGGCCGCCGTTCCAGCCGAAGCTTACGGAACGGTCTACGACGCCCAGTGCCTTAATTTTGTTCAGTGCCTTCAAAACGGCCTTCAGAGGGAACGGTCTGAAGGTCTTTATTTTGATCAGCCCCACTTTTTCACCGGCCTCTCTGGCTGTGTCAACCGCCACCTTGCCGGTTCCGCTCATGCCGCCCATGGTGAGAATGGCGTAATCCGCATCATCCAGCCGGTATTCCTCCACCAGGGGAGAATAGGAACGTCCGAACAGTTCGGCAAATTCCGCATGGGCCTCTTCAATAACCTCTAGGGCATTTTGCATGGCGTTGCATTCGCCCCGGCGATAGCGGGCAAAAAGCTCAGGTCCTTTTCCAGTGGCGCCGCCCGTCAGGGGATCCACGCCCATGGGTCTTTCGGGATCCAGGGCCACGTGCCAGTTGGTATTTTTCTCTCCCAGGAATTTATCCGCAATTTCCTGGTCAGGGATATCGACGATTTCAACGCCGTAGGACTGGTAATTGCCGTCATGACATACGTTTACCGGAAGCATGACTTTTTTGTTTTCAGCAATTTTGTAGGCCATGATAACGGTATCCAGAATTTCCTGATTGTTTTCACAGTACATCTGAATCCAACCCACTTCTTTGACGGTCATGGCGTCCTGGTGACCGCCCCATACGCATTGGGGCGTAATGCCGTCCCGCGTTACGATGCTCATGACAATGGGCAGCCGCAGGTTCGGTGTGCGAAAATAAGGTTCAAACATAAAGGCAAGGCCTTGTCCGCAGGTTGCGGTAAAGGTCCTGGCGCCGGCCAGGCATGCTCCCTGGAGTACGGAGAGGACGCTGTGTTCCCCTTCCACATCCATGATATCGGCTTCAATGGTTCCATCCGCCACAAACTGGGCAATGTATTCAGCCAGGGAGGACTGGGGTGTAATGGGGTAGACCGCTACCATATCCGGGCGAGACCGGGCCACACCCCACGCGGCTGCTTCGTTTCCGTCGCATACAATGGTTTTTGCCATAAACTAAACCTCTAATTCTTCTATCATTGTGATTGCATGATGGGGGCATTCCGCTGCGCAAATGCCGCAACCTTTACAAATTCCAAGGTTGGCTTCGAACCAGGTTGCTCTCTCCACGATGCATTGTGTGGGGCAGTAGGCCCAGCAGGTGGCGCATTTTACACATTTTTTTCGGTCCACCACCGGCCTTTCAGCCCGCCAGTCCCCGGTATTGACCACGGCGAATTCCGTGGCAATGGGGCACATGTCATTGGGAATGGTCGATTGATCAAAAGGCTTGACCGCCTGTAACTTCATGACGACGCCTCCTTCTTTTTGATATCAAAGGTTTTGGTTGCCTCATAACCCCGTTTGGCGGCTTCGACATTTTTCTCCAGTAGCGCATCCCGGAAGGCGGTGGTTGCCATCCCTTTGTTCAGGGACTCTAGGGATACGATGCCGGTGGTTTTGGCCAGAACGCCCAACATGATGGAATTGGTAATGGGACGGCCCAGCACTTCCAGGGCAAGGCCGAATCCGTCGCAAAGTCCGACCCGCGTGACTTTTTCCGGTACGTCCAATTGGTCCAGGTTCTTCTTGGTGGCCTGGATCCAGGTGGCGTTGTCGTTTATTCCCGCAAAGATATTAACGGTCTGTGCAAGCGTGGGATCGAGACACACGATGCAATCAGGGTTATAGATATTGGTAAGTTGCCTGAACTCCTTGTCGTCGTAACGGAGGTAGGCTTCAACGGGCGCGCCCCGCCGTTCAAAACCGAACGCGGGGATGGCCTTCACGAATTTGCCCTCTTCCACCAGGGCCTTGGCCAGGATTTTAGCTGCGAGAACCGCACCCTGTCCACCCCGGCCATGGAATCGAATTTCAAACATAGTGTCTCCAAAATTCATGGGAATTGAATAGACGTCTGAAAACTATCAAACTTTAATTGTAAACCTTTTAAAGGGTTCTCCTCAAATAATTGCCGGAGCCCGGTTCCACCAGAATTTTACCGTCTTCAAAGGCTTTCTTTCCCCCCTTGATGACGACTGTCGGCAATCCTTTAAGGGTTTTTCCCTCGTAAAGCGAGAAATCGCCATAGGAGAAAAGCTCGTTGCTGTTGACGACCCATTCTTTATCAAGATCCAGCACCACCAGATCCGCGTCGCTTCCTACGCTGATGGTTCCTTTTTGTGGGTAGAGTCCGAAGATTTTGGCGGGGTTGGCCGTGGCCCGTGTCAAGATGGTTTCAAGGGAAACGCCCCTCTTGTGATATCCTTCGGTCAAAATGGCGGAGAGATGCGTCTGCAGGATGGGATATCCGGGCATGGCGCCCAGCATACCGCTTTCAGCCTGTTTGACCCCAAGATTCATGCTGACGTTGTCGGTTCCAAAGGTGGAGATGGTTTCATCGGCCACGCGGGCCCAGAGACCGTCAATATCGGTCTGATCTCGCAGGGGCGGCACCATTTTTCCCACAATGCCGCATTCCGCTTCATTGGAGACGGAGAGGTAGGCGGATGTGGTTTCGCCGAACGCCCGCCCATTTTGATTGATCAGGTGAAACCGATCTGCTCCCTGCTTCGTGGAGATATGGACGATGTAAAGCCTGCTTCCGGCTTTGTCGCAAAGGTAATAGGCGCGCATGATGGCTTCTTCTTCGGCCATTTTTGGCGCTGTCTGTGCCCAATCGGTCAATGTGCCGTTAGGGGTTTTTGCCGCCACTTTATCAAATGCGATATCCAGCATGGACTGATCTTCGCAGTGAACGCAACCGATGGCCCTGTTTCCCATACCGGCGATTTTTTGGAAGCCCTCAAAGATGAATCCGTCCGATACGCCGGGGAAAACGCCTTTTACACCCGCCATATAAAATTTAAAGGAAGTGACGCCGAATTCTTCATAGTATTTGTCCATTTCCGCCATCTGTTCATCTGTAAAAATGCTCAAATGAAACATCAGGTCCGTGGAAACCTTTTGCTCGACGGTGTTGATCATGTCGGGCAGCGTTGGCAAATACGACTGATCTCCACCCATGAAAACACCCACGGTGGTGACGCCGCCGGCCAGGGCTGCGCGAGTTTCCGTTTCGCATTCCAATGCGAAGTCGTTAAAGATCCCCAGGTGAATATGTGGATCAATGACGCCGGGCATCACGATTTTCCCCTGCGCATCCACGGTTTGTTCTGCTTCCGGAAGTCCTCCGGTTTCAGAAAGGGCGGTGATTTTTCCGTCTTTAACGCCGACATCCAGGTCAAAAAAACCACTGCCGGGAATAAAAACACGCCCGTTTATAATTTTTAGCCCTAGCATAAAAAATTCTCCTTTCTACTCGATAAATTGTTGCTTGCTGTAATTTCGGGTTTGGTCCTCAAACTCATAAAAAATAAAATGACTGAAACTTATGCCGCTATCGTTTAAGCAAATAACATGCCGAAATTGGAGAATCTATGTAACCTTTTGAAATAAAAAGAATAGGCTGACGGTGTCTATTTTTTTTAAGTGTAAAGGTCTGGTTTTTTTTACATCTAATCTCTGGAAACTTTACACTGCTTTACACCCTGGCCTGACGATTTCCTTTGAAAACGTTTTATTGATAAGGGGGGGGATCTTCTCTTTCGTGAATCTTTTTAACCATGGGATGCAGAAAAGTGCGAATGATTAATATATGCCATAAAAACAATATTTTGTATTGCTTTAGGTTGATTGATGGGATCTGAATTGCGCTTTCTGAGAATCAAAATGGTCGAACATTTAGTAAAATTTTGTGATGGTAGTGTTTGACGTTTGTCCTTTCATGGGTTGCTCTAATGATGATTCATATTTTGGGTCCGCTGAAAAATACATCTGTTATCCAGTAAGTTAATTGAAAAATAGAGTGTAAAGTTAAGTGTAGATTTAGTGTGATGCTAAAATCTGAAACTTGGTTTTTTTCATTTTGTGAATATCGGCAATATGCTATGAAACCCGTGATTTTCTGTTCACGATATTGAGGGAAGGAAAAAAATGAAATCAAACATAACCCTTATCGGAATGCCCGGGGCCGGAAAAAGTACGATCGGCATCATTCTGGCTAAAGTCTTGTCTTATGGATTCATTG
The DNA here is from genome assembly GCA_963662465.1 of Desulfatiglandales bacterium. GTDB lineage: Bacteria > Desulfobacterota > DSM-4660 > Desulfatiglandales > Desulfatiglandaceae > NaphS2. The sequence continues at coordinate 2,299,101 of OY759599.1, read as the reverse complement.
ATACCGACGTGTTAATCCAGGTCAATCAACAAAAGTCGCTTCAAAGGATCATGGATGAAACGGATCATATGAATCTGCGATTAATAGAGTCCCTCGAAATCCTAAAGATAAATGTGGAAAAGCATGTCATTGCAACAGGGGGTAGCGCTGTTTACAGCCATGATGCCATGATGCATTTGGTTGACATCTCAACAGTGGTCTTTTTAAAGGTTGATTATGAAACCTTGAAAAAGCGAATCCGGAATTTTGATCAAAGGGGAATCGCAAAAGCCGATGGGCAATCCTTTCGGGAGTTGTTTGATGAGCGCCGGCGCCTGTACGAAAAATATGCTCGGATTACCATTGAGGCCGGCAATCTGGGTCAGGAGGAAACTGCTGAACGGATTGCTTTTGAGGTCGAATAAATAGAACAATGTGATCATTTCCGCACAACAATCGCCGGACCGTCAACCGGGCGGACACACAGGTCTGTCCCTACCCACCCCATCTTTTGATTCACGATATGCCCGTAGGGGCGGATCTATGTGTCCGCCTTTCTGTTTGGGTCTGCCTGCGTCACTTTTTTTTATTGCACCCTAAGTTATGACGATGTCGGTCGCTGAAAGCAATCGGCAAAAATTTGGAAAACACAACTCGGGAAGAGACTATGGCGCATTCCCTCAAATCAGAGTTGTTGCGCTAATGGCTCTATGTCCTCGCCGCGTTATCGATATCGCACATGCGCCCTATACGGTAAAAAGACCGGTGTCGGAATGTACTAATTTTATCCAGGATATTGAAATCCTATGCCGGGAAGCAGCATGAGTGGCACTTATTCACGGGTGTTGCTGTTAGCTCTATCAGAGATATCTTTTTGAAAAAAAATAAAAAATCTTTCTTTGGTGTGACCGTATTTGACAAAGACCTGTGTTAAGGTGGGTTTATCTGTGACACAAGAATATGGGTAAATCAAGGAGGCACTGTGTTTATATGTAAGGAGAAAAAACCGCAAAAGCCGATTGGGATTCCAACCGCAACAGAAAAGTCCCATTATATCATCGTTGATCCTGAATCAACCGATGCTGATGGCGGCCGGAATTTCGACAACAGCCGAACACCACATTCCGATACCAAGTCCTTTGGTTTTACAGCATTCTGTCTTAAATCAATGGCTTGGTGCGCCTTCACCCTTGTAATGGCCACACAATTTGCCACGAACCATTTTTGGGTTGTGGTCCTCAGTGTTTTTTTGTTTAGTGTACCCATCGCTCTGTGTGGGATTTACGCCAATACCATTCGTCAAATCCGAAGGTTGCACATTTTTGCCGGCCGAGGTCGGCTTTTCAAGTTATTTTCAGGTCGCCCCTTAAGGGTTATCCTTTGGATTTGCTGGGCGCTGGTCACGTCATTTTTCATGCTGGTTCAATTTCATACCTATAACCGCTTGGAATGGGGTGTCTTTTTTCTTGTTATCCCTATTTTCTGGTTGGTTTTTTCAGAGCTTCGGAAAGTCATCGCTCGTGAAATCAAACCTTATCTGATTACCAGCATGGCGCTTGCATGGTCGCGGCGGCTGTGTCCTGTGGTCATGCTGTTGGCCTACGTGGTTTTGACCGGTTATTTCGGGGATGCAACCGTGTACCCTTCGCTTGCGGATGCCATTAACGCCAAGAAGGCCGCGGTGGCTGACATGACCGGGAGCGCCCTGGTTCAGGAGGTCTCCCAGTATCTTGCCTTTTACGACGGGGTGAAAGCATATTCCCTTGGACAGCTTGGCGCTCTCGATGCGCTTTGGCAGTTGGCACTTCTTGGCATCGTCAACCTGGTGGTTTTCTACAACGCCTGTGCAATCCTCTCCTGTTTCCTCATCCCTGGTGTGGAATATCGCCGTGTGTTCGGGCCCCTTTCCGATGCCGACCGGCCACATGCGGTTTCGCTTTCTCGCATCGCCGCTATTTCCGCCGTCACGGCATTTCTGGCCCTCTTCATTTACCTTCCCCTTTTCTGTTACATCGAGGCGTGGGTCCAGCAAAGCCCGGAAATGGCCGAAGCCAGGCAGACCGCTGAAACCTGGGTTATTCAAAAGGTCGAAAAAATCGGAGATGAATTTTTCAAAGAAGGCACCATCCTGCAGCTTGAAAAAGCCAAGGTTAAAGCCCTGCACACCGTCGAAGTGTCGCTGGTCCACCTGGAGGGCCAGGCAGACCGCGCCTTTGACCGCCTGGAAGGCAATGTGGACGCCTATCTGGATTGGTATTACAGCCTGGTGGGCGAATATTCCCGCATCGCGAATCTGCTGGTAGGGGAACTGGAAGGCTATATGGTCGAAAAACTTGAAGAGTGCTTGCAGCAAGGCGATGCGTTTAAGGAAGTGGAGGCTTCTTTCAATCATGCCCTTTCCAACCACAAAAATGCGTGGCAGGCTTACCAACAGACCATCGGAAAGATTATGGATAGAAATCGTGTGAATCCCGAGGGATCTTCATTCCAAATCGTTCAAAAAGTATCATTGAAGGATATAACTGAGCCACCTGTACTCATGGGAACACAAGCCAGACTGGTGACCGCAGGTGGCGCAGGGGCTGCCGCAGGTGTTGTTACTGCTGTCGTCATTAAAAAGATCATTGCGAAGATCATGGGGAAAAACGTCGTTAAACTGGCCGCGAAGGCATTGACAAAAGTTGTGGTTAGCAAAACCGCCGGATCTGTCGGTGGTGTGGGAGCAGGTGCAGCAGCGGGCGCTGCCATAGGATCTGTGATCCCTCTTGTAGGCACTGCCGGGGGTGCGATTATCGGCGGCATCATCGGAGGGATTGTTGTGGGTGTTTCTGTGGATAAACTGCTCATAAAACTCGAAGAAGCCGTCAACCGGGATGAGTTTAAGCGGGAGATCCTTTCCGCCATTAACGACGCCCGGAGGGAATTCAAAGCTAAATTGAGAGGGTAAAATGCGGGCGGTGAAAGCTGAAGGGGTTGGCATTTTTGTCCCCATGCATTCGTTTCCAAGCATGAAACTCCCCCCAGAGACAAGGCATGCCTTGTCTCTACAGCAGCTGCGTGCGTTTGTACAACCTGCTTTTGTGTTCGATGAGAATGTACCGGCCAAAATCCCCGTACAAACACCCCTTTTGCTCTTCGCAGTCGTTTTTTCCTTTTACGACCTCTTTTTATTTCTCGCGCCAAGCAAAGTTTTTAAAACATAGTCTTTTTCTTTGCGCCTTTGCGTCTTTGCGCGAGATTATTCTTTAGTCTACGGACGATGATCCATCGCCGCCGTCAAAGCCGCATGACCATTTGGCTTCAACAGATGTCTCTCGGGATTCACCAGCTCCCCGGACACGGTTTTATCGAAGAAAAACCCTACCCATGTACGGCTTCAGCCGTGAGTTTTACGTCGAGAGCTTTGCAGGTCCGCTGCCCGGTTGACGGTCCTGTGATTGTTGTACGGAAATGATCACGTTTTGTGGCATCCTTCCTGTTTTGAACACGATTCACAGGATTAAACGCGATGAACAGGATTAGAATCCGACGTCAGGACAAGTTCCTTTAAACCCCTTTACACCCCTTTGTTTGCGTTTCATCGGCCAATGGCAATCCTGTCCATCATTTAATCTTTCAAATCGTGTTCAAACATTTTGTCCCGGCTTGCGACTGTAGCCCTGGAAAGGGCCATATAAGCGTAAGCTTCCTGCCGGAGGTGATACCTGTCACCACCTTCTATGACATCTTTCCCTCTTGCCTTGAAGCTCAGTCGCGATTTCACTTGTCCTTACGGGACGGGAATGTCAGAATGTATCAGTTACTCTTCCCCAATAAAGACAGCAGGCGACACATGGAACCGATTGCTCAATGCTTTGATTTGTCTAATATTCAGTTTTCGTTTTCCGTTTAAGATTTCCGATACAACGCCTTGACTGCCAATTTCCTTTAGATCCCTTTGTTGTAGCCCATGCTCAGCCATCAAATACTTCAGACTTCCGATTAGATCACCTTCCGGTTCTGGAATATTTCGATCCTCATAATCCTTGACCAAGGTTCCCAGTATATCAATCAATGATTCTTTGACCGGGTCTGATTTTTCACTCACGGAATCGATCAGTACATCCAAAAGATTGACCATTTTATTGTAATCGGTTTTTGTACGGATGGTCGACACAACTTTTGACGCCACCGGCCACACTCTGACGGTTTCATTTAATTCTTGTTCCAATGCAATCATTGGTTATTCCTTCCATTTTCCTTTATCGTATTCAGGATGGGTCAAGATATCCCTGATATAAATTCTTTTCCGAGCATAAAGGATGTAGGTAATTAGTCTATACTTATTCCCGCCAATATCGAAAACAACTAATCTTCCCACTCGATCCGCTTGTGGAAAGGTATTGCGTACCTCTGTGAATGATGCAAAATCAGTATGTTTTACAATTCGATACCAGCGGTCTAAAGGCTCACCGGCATCCGAATATTTCTCGCTGAATTCCAGCAACCGTCTTCGTGTTATCACATGCATGCCGCAACTATATCGCAATCAGAGATCAACGTCAAAGAATATTCATTTTTGAGATACCATTACTCTTTTATTCCCTCCCCTTCATCTTCATACCCCTGAACATGCGTTCAGCCTTGTCCCGGAGGTGGGTTGTATGAATTCCTCGAAATTGAAATGCTAAGGAATTTTAAACCTATCCCCAGTCTCGCGGAGCGTCATGATACGGTCCGGAGCCAAGATCCTGACCTTCTTTCGCATATGGCAAAGACCGACTCGGATATGAGGAATGGGCCACCCCATCCAACGGACCCAAACGGATTTTGTGGGATGCCTCGCAAACCGTCCCAAATATCAGCATGGGCACGGAAGAATACACAGCCGCCGACGTAAAAACCTTGTTTCAATCCCTTTACATGAGCCTTCCCGAAGCCACCCGGAACATCATGTTCTGGTTCAATTTCTGGCCGGCATCATGATTCAGGACCCAAGACCTTAATTTTGCTTCCCTTTCTCCGGCATTCTCCTCCGCCGGGGAAAGGCGTCTCTTCTACTTCCTCGCAACCGACACCCCAACCCCAGCTATTCCGCCGCAATCCACCGGCCCTTGATAGCTATCCATCCAGTCAAAAATCTCCTTCATCATGGGTTCGCGGGGAAGGGGCGCATGTCCGCGGTTGTAGATGAAATGTCTTTTGTGCCTGGGCGAGGTGCTGATCAGATCAAAAAGGGTTTCTGGGTTGGAGCTGGAAAAAAGTTGCGTTACCACATTGGTAACATTATAATATCCAAATGAGAATCATCGCAAAAAGCAGGCTTAGACAATACTGGGAAAAAGCAGGCAATGAGAAGTCAAAGCCCTGGCTTAATGAGTGGTACCACTTTTGCGTCAAAAAGGATTGGGCAACGCCTCAGGATGTGAAGAACACATTCCGCCACGTCTCTTTTGTAGAAAAAGACAGGGCCGTTTTTAATGTGAAAGGAAATGGCTATCGCATTGTATGTGCAATGGATTACCCGAGGCAAGCCATGTACATTAAGTTTGTCGGCACCTATGATGAATACGATGCCATAAACGTAAAGGAGGTGCAACAGACATGATTAAACCGATTCGGGATGACAAATCATATCGTGAAGCGCTGAAACGCATTGAAAACCTTTGGGGATCTGAAATGGGTACAATTGATGGCGACGAATTGGATGTGTTGATGACACTCGTGGAGGCATACGAAGACAAACATTATCCCATGCCCCCATCCGATCCGGTTGACGCCATTTTGTTCAGAATGGAACAGCTGGATTTGAAACGCAAAGATCTGGAAACGTTCCTTGGCCCCAGAAGCAGGGTTAGCGATGTCTTAAGCCGCAAGAGAACCCTTTCCCTGAAACAGATTTTCAGGTTGCACCACGGGATGGGCATCCCATATGAAAGCCTGATTGATAATCAATGGGCTTAATAGGTCTTGGCCGTCTCCCCACAATCCACCGGGGGAACCTACCTTGAACGCTTCCGCGTCCGACGATTCGTCTTTTGAACCGCTACATGCCCATTTCTTAGGGCTCCAAACCGGGACGCAGAGCGTCCGAAAACCGTTCCCACGCAGAGCATGGGAACGGTGCGCCTGTGAAGGCGCTTTATCAGTGCGGTGAAAGTCCGTACCGGAGTATGCCATAGCTCCGTAGCCGAAGGTAACTGCGTCGCCGCGAGGCGGGGTGGAGAGCAACCGGAGGCGAAAAGTCAGTCCGTAGGATGACGAACCCGATTCGGTGTCATGTGGTGGCGAGCCTACCGTTCCATGGTGAAGCCTGAAACTCACAGACCACGCTGTAATGGCGGTTAAAGCGATGGTTTGACGGCATGGTATGTTTGGGGTCGGAATGACTGGAAGGTAAAGCGAGATAAGCAGGGAGACCTGTCTCTTGGGGTGACAGGAGGCAGGAGTCAGAGTCCTCATAGTACCGTAGCGACAGAACGGTCCTGCTAACAAGGCTTACGGCGTGAGACCAGTACCCGCCGCCTGCGTCGGATACCGGGTTGTGAAAAGCGCGGATAGCAAAACCGTGCCGAGGGAAGGAGGATAGGAAGATAGATACGGAAAGGTCATATAGATGCAGCTAAATCAAGCAGTCTCGGCAGTGTTGGAAACAACTAAACGCGAGGCAGAAACCCGATGGGATTGGGTGGAAGCATCGGTGTGGACGGAACGTATGTTGGCAGCCCTGGGTAACGGGGTGAAAGGTGGTAAATGGTACAGTTTGATGGATAAGGTGTTCGCCTTGTCGACGCTGGAAGCGGCTTGGGGACGTGTCAAAGCCAATAAAGGAGCGGCAGGGATAGACCGTATCAGCATAAAGCGCTTTAAGGAGCAGGCGGAGAAATACCTTGCCGAACTGCATGAAACCTTGAAAGCGGGAACGTACCGACCGGAAGCGGTAAAACGGGTATACATTCCGAAAAGCGACGGCAAACAACGCCCGCTGGGGATACCCACGGTCAAAGACCGGGTAGTGCAGGCAGCGGTTAAAATGGTTATGGAGCCCATATTCGAGCATGAATTTCTGCCGATGAGTTACGGCTTCAGGCCGCAAAGAGGTTGCAAGGACGCGTTGCGAGAAGTAGACGCGCTTATTAAGGAAGGCTACACCTTCATACTGGACGCCGACCTGAAAAGTTACTTTGATACGATTCCGCACGATAAGCTGATGCAACAAGTCGAAATGCGCATCAGCGACGGCAAATTGCTCAATCTGATTCAAATGTTCCTGAAACAGGACGTGATGGACGGCTTGGAAAGATGGACACCGACGGGTGGTTCGCCACAAGGGGCGGTAGTCAGCCCCTTGCTTGCGAATATTTACCTGCATCCTCTTGACAGCCTGATCGCGGAATCAGGTATGCGGATGGTGCGTTACGCGGACGACTTTGTTATCCTCAGCCGCAGTCAAACGGAAGCGGAGAATGCTTTGCAAAAGGTACGGGAGTGGGTACAGGCTAATGACCTGAGCTTACACCCGGACAAGACGCATCTTGGCGACTGTCGACAAAAGGGTCAGGGATTTGAATTCCTGGGATACCGGTTTGAGGCAGGAAAGCGCTGGATACGCAGTAAAAGCCGTAAAGCCCTTCGTGATAAAATCCGGGAAGAGACCCGGCGCAAACGTAGCGGAAGTATGGAAAGCATCATTGATGATCTGAACCCCATGCTCGAAGGCTGGTTTGGTTACTTCAAACACGCCTACCGCACTGAGTTTGCGGCGGTGGATAAGTTTGTCCGCCGACGCTTACGCGCCGTATTATTACGTCGTAACAAACGCAAGGGCTGGGGCAAAAGCCTTGAAGCCCACCGCCGCTGGCCGAATGCCTACTTCGCGAAAATCGGGCTTTTCACTATGCATGAGGCCCGGTTAGCAGCGTGCCGATCCCGATGAGGAAACTATCGACCGGAGAGCCGTGTGCGGGAGAACCGCATGCACGGTTCGGAGGGAGGGGAGAGCCAAGAGGCTCTTTCCTACCCCTATAGTGCGAAAGCGAAGTCAGTAGCGATTTTCACGTTAATCCGCGATGAGCCAAAGAACCGTAACATCCCTGAAGAGATAGAAGCGTATTTGAAAAAGCTCAAAGCGAAAAGAAAACATTGACGGAACAGAGGTGGTGAGCGGTCGCATGCAAACCCTGCCTTGCGTTTACGGTCAACAATCTTGGCTGGGATGAAATTGCGCAACGGATTGGTTTTGGATTCATGGGAAAGGGGAAAATGAGTCCATGCGGTGGTTTATTCTGCGCGGGGGTTCGGTTCTTCCTTCCCGAAACACTCTCTCAGTTTGTTTCTGAGGCGATTTCGCATATCCTGGGGTATCTCTTCCCGAGTGCTTTTTTTACAGAGGTCGACGGTTTTTTTCAGCGCATCAACGCATGACCTGCATTCCGGGCATGTTTTGAGATGGTTTTCGATCTGTTGGCAGACGTTTGGTTTGAGTTCTCCATCCAGGTATTCGGAAATTCTTTCGAAGTTTTTTTTGCACGCCTCCTTCATGAGATTTTTCCTTCGCTGTATGAGTGGGATATTTTTTCCCTCAGGGCCAGTCTCGCTCGATGGAGCCGGGTTTTTACCGATTCAATACTGATTTCAAGGATTTCGGCGGTTTCTTTGGTGCTGAACCCTTGAATGTCCCGGAGGTTGAATACCAGTTTGTATTTGTGCGGGAGCGTCTTGATGGCATCATTGATGACCTGTTTCATTTCCGCCTGCAACACTTTATCTGACGGGTTATCGGACCAATCGGGGATATCATATGTTTCGGGTGCGCCGTTCTCGTTTGTAAAGGATTCCAGGGATAGTTCCCGATCCGGCTCGCATTTTTTCTTACGCCGTTTTCGGATGCATGCCGTGGCGGCAATTTTGAACAACCAGTTTTTCAATTTGGTCTCTTCTCTGAAACTGTTTAAATACTTGAAGGCATTCAGAAAAGTGTCCTGTGTAATATCCTCGGCATCCTGGAGTTGACCGCACATCTTGAGACCGAAGGTGAAGATTTGATTTTCATACCGATCCACGATGGCTTCCATGGCTTCCATGGACCCTTCCTTGAATTGGACGATCAGATGGTGATCCGTCATGTCGGTCGCGATGTCTGTCACGTTACCTCATTTAGAGCCGTTCAGGGGTGAAAGGTTTCAAAAAATGCAATGACCAGTGGGAATATCCTACACGTTAGCGATTCAATAGAAAAGATTATTTTTATGCTGCGTTGCTCAATAGTCGTTTTGAGAGCCTAAAATGGTTCTTAATTCGACAGTTGATCAAACTCGGTTAAGACCCCTATACGCCTATATTGGTTTGTATATTCTATAAGTCAACTCCGACCCCCTATTCAGTTGACAAAATCAAACTCAAAAGCATATTATCGGGCCTCCATTGGGTAGGCTCCTGAAGGAGCGGGGGTGTAATTTTAATCATAACGATAGCGGAAAGGTAGCAGTGCAATGAAAAAGAGAACGACGTGGTGTTGGATGAGGTTATCTTTGGTTGCTGGTACGGCCTTATGGCTGTTCCCGGCCTTGGGTGTGGCGGAAACAGACGAAAAGAATGCAGGCGTTTATACGCTGGGAGAGGTTGTGGTCTCCGCCAGGCAGGACGTGGTGGAAACCGCCGGCACTGTTCGCGAGGTGACGGCTGAGGAGATTCAAAACAAGGATGCCAGGACCCTGGATCAGGCTCTTCAACTGCTGCCGGGCGTGGAGATTCGGACCGGCGCGGAAGGCACTCCCCGTGTGGATATCCGCGGTTTCAGATCTCGTCATGTGTTGCTTTTGCTCGATGGTGTGCCGCTCAATTCAACCTACGACGGTCAATTTGATCCTTCCATTATTCCCACGGAAAACATTGCCAAAATAAAGGTGAGTTACGGCGCCAATTCGGTCCTCTACGGCCAGGGGGGGATGGGCGGGGTCATCAATATCATCACCAAGAAGGGCAAAGAGGGCATTCACGGCATGGCTTCCGGAGAGACCGGGGAAGGGTCGGAACGTCTGGGACGATTCAACGCGGGCGGCGCCGCCAAAGGAGCGGACTTCTTTGTGAGTGGTAGTATGTCGGCCCGGAAGGACTATCCTCTGGCCAACGACTTTCAAGCCACGTCCCTGCAGGGAGGCGGAGAACGGGAAAACAGCGACAATCGAAGAAACAACGTCTTCGGCAACATTGGATATTCCCCCACCAAAGACTGGGACCTGGGACTCGTGGCCAGTTTTGTAAACGGCAATTACGGCATTCCCCCCAGTACCAAGCAAGGCACCAAGACCGATCCCGACGATTTTGCCAATAATCCGAAATATGAACGGGTCAATCATTTCGAAGGGTTTAACGCCCAGTTTTCAACCAGCTATGATTTGCCGGGGCCTGTGGACATTCGGGGCTGGGCCTATTACAACGAGTATGATGAGGACCGGACCCGGTACGATGATGACAACTATAATTCCATGCTGACAAAGGGCACCTACTTTGAGGACGGCACATCCAAGAACTGGGGGGGAACCATCCAGACGGCGCTCGATTTGACATCCGCGGGATCCTTTACTTTGGCCCTCGATGCACAGAAGCAGGAATATGATTCCAAAGGCAAGATTCGGGATGAGAAAGTCGGAAAGGATTACGAGTTCAGGAATTTCGATAACGCCTGGAGTCTCTGGGTTTACAGCGCTTCCCTGGAGTATGAAATCACCCTTTTTGATCGTCTGGGGCTGGTGTTGGGATATGGTCACTACTGGCAGAACAAGGAAGAATCGGGCGCCAACGAAAACAAAGGGAGTTATATGGCGGGCGCCTATTACGATATTGTGAAGGGCACTCGGGTGCGAGGGGCATATGCAAAGAAAATCCGCTTTGCGTCCCTTCGTCAACTCTACTCCGTTGGAGAAGGAAATCCGGATCTGGTTCCGGAAACCTCCTATAACTATGAACTGGGTGTGGAGCAGGCCCTGCCCCTCAACAGCCGTGTTGCCCTTAACGGATTTCTGTCCGATGTGGATGACTACATTGAAAAACCAAATAACGAGGACTATTTTCAGAACTACGACAAGTATCGGTTTCAGGGGTTTGAGGTCACTGCCGAAACCCGGTTTATTGAGCGACTCATGCTGCGTCTGGGATATACCTTCATGGATACGGAAGACAAGTCCCCCAACAGTGGAAGGGACGAGCTGCAATACCGGCCCCGGCACAAGTTGACGCTGGAAGGAAAGTATACCTTCTACTTCGGTTTTTCCGCCTATGCGAATGTCATTTATAATGCGGACCAGGTCTACTACTCTCGGTCCGAACCCTATGAGAAAGCGGAGTTGAACAATTTCGCCATTGTCAATCTGAAATTCGACCAGACGTTGCTTAACGGTCTCCTGGATCTTTATGTGGGGGCCGACAACCTCTTTGACAAAAATTATGAAGAAAGTTACGGGTTCCCGACCGCCGGGCGGATCATTTACGGGGGCGTGGCGGTTTATTTTTAGAAAGCGGTTAGTGTCTATTCCCTGAAACGCTGTTTCAAAAAACAAGAAAATCATTGGTAGCAAGACTTAAAACTTAAAACTTAAAACCTGGAGTCAACCCATGCGCGTCTATATCGGTTTTGACGATACCGACAATATAAATGCCGGCCGCGGTACCGGAAAATTGGTCCGGTGGTTTGAAAAAGAGCTGCCGGAAGGCTGCTGCATGTGGGGTGTTGTGCGTCAGCAACTGTTGTTGCATGACGATATCCCCTACACGTCCCATAACAGCTCCGCCTGCATGGTGGTGGACATGCCGGATCAGGCTATGCTGGGGGAATTGATTGAAAGGGCCGTGGCGCACGTGGAACGGCATTCCCTTGTGGGAAGCGATCCGGGCGTATGCGTGGCGCCAAACGGGGAAACCGATTTGTCGGTTCTGCTTGATTTCGGTCTTCTTTGCACCCGGAAAGTGGTTACACAGAAAGATGCCCTTGTTGCGGCGTCTGGATTTCACCTTTCCGGGCATGGGGGAACCAACGACGGCATCATCGGGGCAGCCGCCGCCGTGGGATTGACCGCCTCCGGGTGGAACGGCAGGTTTATCGAATTTGGCGGGCTTCGGGATTTTTCCGAGGATGTGGCGGTGTCCCAATTGGAACAGGCCCATATTACGGTGGTTTCCCTGGATCGGGACGGGATGGCCCCGGCTCCCGACGATCGGGTTCATACACTGAACTGGTTGCGGCCCAGGCTCTGGGGCAACCGGGCCGTTTTCGCCGTGCATAAAAAGGGTGAAGGCCTTTGGGAATCCCTGTGCGGAAAGCGGAAAAAAGGATAATGCCTGAATCTTTTGTTGAGACCGACGTTCGCCCCCTATGAACCCCGTTGTTGAGCTAAGGGATTATGCTTACCGGTATCCAGGTCGAGAGGCCTGGGCCTTATCCCATCTGTCTTTGTCCGTACCGTCCGGCGAATGTATCTGTTTTACGGGGCCATCAGGCTGTGGAAAGAGTACGCTTTTTCTGGCGCTCAAGGGGCTTTTGAAAGGTGGAATAGAGAAAGGGACCCTTCGAGTTGCGGGGGGGGCACCCTGTCCCACCGGGCTGGTGTTTCAAAATGCGGAAAGCCATCTCCTCTGCACCACGGTGGCGGATGAAGTGGCCTTTGGGCCCCAAAACCGGGGGTTCAGTCCTCGGGAAATTGAGACGGCAGTCGGAAAAAGCCTGGAAGCGGTTTCCTTGACCGGTTTTGAAACGCGAAATGTGGAAGCCCTCTCCGCCGGGCAGACCCATCGCCTGGCCATTGCATCGGTACTCTCCACCTCCCCGAAAATTTTGCTCCTGGATGAACCCACGGCCCAACTGGATGCCGACGGAAAGCGTCGGTTGACGGCTCTTTTAACCCGTCTGAAAGCGGCGGGGCATACCCTGCTGATTGCCGATCATGAACTGGGCCCTTTCGAACAGCCGGCGGATCGTTTTGTTTTCATGGACCGGGGACGTATTCAGCGCATTGATCGTGAAATTCCGTCTGAATTTATTCTTTCTCCCCCGAAGCGTCACGGGGGGATGGCGGCCGAGGCAAGGGAACCCGTGAAGCGTCTGCTCTCCGTGAAGGGGCTTTGTCTCTCGGGTGGTAACGGGCGATTGTTGTTTGACGACCTCAACCTGAGTTTGTTTGCGGGCCGCCTGGTGTTCATTCATGGTCAAAATGGTGTGGGGAAATCCACGCTGTTGAAATGCATGACAGGGCTCATTCGGCCCGAGGCCGGCGACATTCAAATGGACGGAATGGGACGTCCCAGAATGGATAGGCTCCTGGGGAAAATAGGGTATCTTTTCCAGAACCCTGAACGGCAGCTTTTTGAAGACACGGTTCGGGATGAAGTGGGGTTTTCCCTTAAGCGGATGGGGGTTTCAGCCCGGGAGATCAAGACCCGTGTCGCCCAAGCCCTTGAAATCTGCCATGTGGCCCATTTGAAAGACCGATCACCGCTGACCCTCAGTTTCGGGGAGCAGCACCGGGTGGCCCTGGCATCGGTGATGGCGCCGCAACCTCAAATCCTCATGCTGGATGAACCTTTTGCGGGGCTTGATTTTGCCCGGAGAAAAAACATTTTAAAGATCCTGTCCCGTTTGCGTAAATCGCGGGGGACAACGGTGGTAATCGCGTCTCACGAATTCCTGCCCGATGGCGCATGGGCCGATGAAACGCTTTTTCTAAAGGAGGGGCGCATTGAAGAAATGGGAACGAATTGAAAATGGCGGTTTCAGGGGAGGCGCCTTTCAGTATTGTGCCGGGAACTCCCCCATCCACAGGCTGGGCGCGGGGTGGAAAATTATTCTGGCCGTTGCTTTTTCAGCCGGCGCTATTGCCGCCCGGGAGCCCTGGATGCTGGCGGGACTTCTGGTTGTCAACCTGGCCTATTATCTTTCAGCCCACCTGGGCTTTCGTAATCTGTGGCGGGATATTCGCTTCTTCCTGGTCCAGATGGCGGTCATCCTGCTGCTGTATCTGATTAAATACGGGTTTGCGGAAGGTCTCTGGCCGGGATTGCGGACCGGTTGCCAGATTCTGCTTCTTTTTTTGCCGGGAACGGTCCTCCTTCGAACGACCGAAGGGAGTCGGATGATGGGAAGTCTGAAAAAGGTCATGTCGGAACGATTGTCGTTTCTTCTCTTTACCAGTTTGCGGTTTGTTCCCTTCTTTGCCCGTGAAACCCGGGAGATCTATATGGCCCAACAACTTCGTGGGGCGCCCGTGGGAATTCGCTATGCCTGGAATCCCATTCACTGGAAAGACCTGTTTCAGTGCTTGATGATCCCTCTCATGGTGAGGGCGTTAAAAACCTCAAGGTCAGCGGCGTTATCCGCCGAGGCCAGGGGGTTTGGGGAGCGACCGCGTCCATGAAAAAATTCACCCTTCAGGAAGCGCTTTGTCTGGCATTCTGTGCCTGCTTTATTGTCATTACACGGGGCGTATTTAGATTGCACTTAAATATTCCCGGGCATGCCATGTTTTTTACCATGTTTTTCCTGATCCTGGGAAGGGGTTGCGTTCCCAGGCTGGGCGCCGCTACACTGGTGGGACTCCTGGCGGGGCTTCTCTGCACCTTGTTGGGGATGGGCAAGGGCGGTCCGTTGATTATTTTGAAGTTTGTGGTCCCCGGCCTCATTGTTGACCTGGTGGGCCTTTTTTCTTCGGGATTGGCAGGTAGTTACGTGGCTTGCGCCATCGTCGGCGCTCTGGGCGCCGCAAGCCGTTTTCTGACCATTATTGCAGTGGAATGGGTCATCGGAATGGATTGGGACCTCATCTTGCAGCACGCTTTAATTTCATCTGCCTGCGGCGTCGTCTTCGGGGTTCTGGGCGCCCTCATGGTTCCGCCCATTGTCCGAAAACTGATGGTTCATGGGTTGATTGCGTGAGGGTTTAATCCCTGTCCCAACCGTGTTGAGCCACTCCCGCAGGCATCGGTTAAGGATATCTTCCGCACGCTTCACATCGAGTCGATATTTTTCGGGAATGAACGAAATATCCACCACATGGATGCCGTGGTGCATTGTCAGAAAAGGGCAGGCTTCCAATTGTGCGGGGGGCTCTTTGGAAAGGTGGCTGAAGACGCGATTCAGGGCCGCTTTGCACCTCTTGATTTTGATGTCCTGAACGGTGTAGTTGTTGGCAAAAAGCGTCAGGTTTCCCTGTGTTCCATCCGGAAAGAGAGCCTGGGGCGTAATCCCTTCCTTCCGCAAGAAGAAGAACGGGGCGATGACGGAGACGGAAATCGGCTTATGGGACGTTGTTGCCGATTTTTTCAGGATATCCCCTATAATGGCTGTAACCTTCCCCGGGGAGCGGTCCATATGGCGGAATAGAATGCGGCCCTTGAAATGGGGGAATTTTTCCCGGACTGTTTTCTCCATTCCCGCCGGGAACAGAAAGACGCAGGAATCGTCGCCTGTGAGCGGACCCTCCATCCCCTCCATTTGCAGTTCTTTAGGATCTTTCAGGTATAGAACGCGTAAACCCTGTCGCTGTTCCCTTTGTGTGGCCTCAAGGGTTTCGGCTATTGACGCGGCATGGGGCGTCAAGGCGCTTGTCAACGTCGTCAATTCGTTCCGGTCTACAAAAGCCACATCAGCTGCCTGTACCAGATGGTCTACCGCAACGACCTGAAGGACGTGACGGCGGTAGTCAAATGGTTCATGTACCCCTTTCCAGGATTCGTAGGTCAGGATCTGAAGCTCCTTCTTCAGGGCCTGGGGCAGGCGTTTGATGCCTTTCTCATCATGGAGCGTTTCCATGGGGATGATCATGGTTTTGCATCCCGCATCGCAGGCTGTTTCCATTTTAACGTCGAGACCGCCCACGGCGGTGATGCGGCCTTTGGTATCGATCTCGCCGGTCATAGCCACATCCCTCCGGATATAGCGGCCGGAGAGGGCCGATGCCAGGGCCAGTGCGATGGCGCCTCCGGCGGAAGGCCCGTCTTTCCGGGTAGAACTCCCCATGAAATGAAGGTGGATCGGCGTTCCCGCCTGCTTTAGGTCAATCCCCAATGCATCGGCACAGTGAAAGATGGCGGTGGTGGCCACCTTTCGGCTTTCATCCATGATTTTCTCAATATTTCCGGTGGCGTGGACCATGCTCAGATAGGCGCCGTGCCGGCCCTCGTTGCTTCTTTCAAGCCAGATCGGAGTGGCCTGTATGGGAATCACGGACCCGATGCCCAACGCCACATTTACCCCCAGGGCCAATATTTCCCCCACACGGTCTTCCTCGGAGATCCCTCTTGGCGGCGTGGGCGTCTCCAGATACTGCTTGATCTTCTCCCGTGTGATTTGAACCGATGACTGTCCCTTGCTCAGGATTTCTTTTCGAAAGATTCTCAGGAAAAGGGTCCGGATGATCCGTTCCAGCTCCCTTACCCCCGGTTCATGGGTGTATGTTTTGATCAGGTATCGCAGAAGGTCAACTTCATGGTCGGGGTTGATGGCGATGGTCTCTTTGGTGATTTTATGTCGTTTTCGTACCCGCCCGATCAGATATTGGCTTCCGATGGCGATTTTTTCTTCAATGCTGTAGCGATCCAGGAGAACCACTTCGCAGCGGTTGAGTACCGGCGGCGGCACCGTTTCCAGGGTATTGGCTGTAAGGATAAAGTGGCAGTTGGAGAGGTCAATGTCCACGGTCGTCATGGTGAACTTGTCGTGAAAAAGATGATTCTGCTCCGGGTCCAAAATCTCCAGGAGCGTTGAAACGGTTGCGGGCTCGGTCTTGTCCGCCTCATCGAGAATAAACATCCCGTTCATGATGCCCATTTTGATCAGACCCTGAACGATGGCTCCGGGTTTGGAACCTTCGAAGGTGAACCCGTGGCCCCGGAGGGCCGATTCTTCGCGCATTCCGCCCAGGGAGATTTTGTGGTAGGGAACCCCGAGGTTTTCGGCAATGGAGATTGCCAGGGAGGTCTTGCCGACGCCGGGGGGACCCACAAAGAGGAAGGCGCTTCCGCTGCGGTGCTTGACATCTTCTATCCCGTTGAAGTTCTGATAACGCCAGATCAGGTTGGCAAAAAAATCACAGACGAGCTCTTTGGGCCGTGCCAGGCCATAGTGCGTCCTGTTGAGACCCTCCTCAAAGGCTTCGGGATCAACCGATATTTTTTGAACACGGCCCCACGGAACGGCAAGAAGAACTTCAATCAGTTCCGTGTACTTGGGGCCACTGTGGCCGACGGCGCTGATCTTGTTCTTGTCGATCACATCCAGCGCCTGGCGGGGAAATGACGGATCATTCCGGGCCTCTTCAATGCGGTCCTTGAGGCTTTTTGTGGCGGCGGGCGGCTCGGACGAGTCGGGCGCCGTCTTTTTCGGAGGTCGGGGTGTCAGGCGAAAAGACGTGTCGTCAAGGGAGAGTTCTTCCAGGCTCTTCCTGAAATAAGAGAAGATTTCATTGGGCTCTTTTTCCTCCAGAATGGTTTCCGGGAGATCCAGTTCATGGAAGAGGTAAAGCAGGCCCCATCGATCTTTGAACATATCAAAGACCTTCTCGGCTTCTTTCTCATTGCGTGCGATGGCGAGAGCGAAAAATCGGAGTACTTCCCGGAGGTAAAAGGCCCGTTGCATCAGGGAATAGGATACTTCCCGACTTCTCCGGTAATATTCAATCATGAGTCTTGTCTTGAGATCGGTGTCTAAAAAGGGAAACGCGGCGTGAAGGAGCGACTCCGGAATATCCACCAGGCTGTCGATGAAAGAGGTCAGCATCCGGGTAATGAGATATTTGTGAGGCCTGCCCTGTTCTTCCGATTCAAACATGTTCTGATACAGCTTTCCTTCGAGCCCGTTCATCTCATCGTCCAGAACCTTCCGGAGCATGGCGTAATAGGTGGGGTCCTCCCTGCGTCGGTCCATGGCAAAGACCAGATCGGAATGGATTACCGCACTCTCGGATTCTTCCGGATAAAGCATGTGTTCCACTTGATGCCTTAGTAGGAATTCGATAAAAGCCAGGATTTTTCCCTCTTCACCGGAGTGCCCGCCAATTCTGGATTCAGGATCGCTGGGGATTACGAAGGCCAGGTAATCGAAGATCCGTTCATGAATATCAATCATCCAGGTCTTCTCTTTTCGGGACAGGAGGCTTACGATGGGAATGCGGTTTTCCTCATCTTCCAGTCGGCGGATGACAAAATGGTCGGCCAGTCCGGCCGTCAGGGCGGGATCCGTTCCCCGTTTGGATTTGAAATAGGCCATGACCCGTCCCATGGCAATGGCCTTGAGGAGCTTGACGACATCCGCGATCCGTCCGGCATCCGGGACAGGGAGAGTTTCGAGGGTTTTGTGATCGAATTTCATGGGAAACATGGGACAATCCTTACGATTTCGGTGGTTTATTTTGCTGATAAAGGCTCAATTTTATCCTCAACCCGATATTTTTCAAAGGGGTGCATGTCCTCCCCGGCCATTTCCACACGCATGTGTACACCGTCGTCTTCGTAGGTGGTTTCAAGCACCTTTGCCAGATTATGGATGTCGTGAATAAGCTTTTGTTCCGACTGGGGGATTAACAGTGTCATTTTTCCGGAAGGGTGAAGACGTTCTCCTATTTCCAGTAATAAGTTGTCCACGGCGCCGGTTGAGGCAGAGATGAATTGTGCATCCGGATAGGATCTTCGAACGTTTGCGATCTCGGCTTCGGAAACCCGGTCGATTTTATTGAAGACCAAGAGGTGGGGAATCTCATTGGCGTGAATGGTTTTGAGGACGGTTTCCACATCCGCCAGATGTTTTTGAAAGGTTTCATCGGAGATATCGGTCACGTGCACCAGAAAATCCGCTTCTTCCGCTTCCTTGAGTGTGGCCCGGAAACTGGCCACCAAATGATGGGGCAGATTTGAGATGAACCCCACTGTATCGGATATGACCGCTTTCTTTCCATTGGCGAGATGTAAGGACCTGGAAGTGGAGTCGAGAGTGGCGAAAAGCTTGTCCTCCACCCGTACGCCGGCGTGGGTCAGGCGGTTAAAAAGGGTCGATTTTCCCGCATTGGTGTAGCCCACCAGACCGATGTTCTTGCAATGTTTCTTACGCAGTTTTTTTTGGGTGTCGATCTGTCGGACGAGTTTTTCAAGGGTTTTTTCAATCTCATAAATCTCCCGTTGAAGCTTCTGCCGGTCCATTTCGCTCTGCTTTTCCCCCATTCCCCGAAATGCCACCCTGCCGCCCGCGCTGCCGGCGAACCGCTCCCGGTCCAGGTGTCCCCACATGCTTTTGATCCTGGGCAGTTCATATTTCAGTTCCGCCAGCCTGACCTGGAGGCGGGCTTCTCGGGTTCGGGCATGGTCATGAAAGATTTTGAGAATCACTTCCGTGCGGTCGATGACGGGAAGCGAGAACCGTTTTTCGATGTTGCGGGCCTGGGAGCCCGTCAGGTCATGATCAAAAATCAAAAGGTCGGCTTTATCCGCCGCTTTTTCAATACAGGTCTCGATAAATCCTTCGCCGATGAAGGTCTTGGGATGAATCTTTTCCCTTTTCTGTACGTGCTTTCCCAGGGTAATGATGCCCGCTGTATCCGCCAGGCGCGCAAGTTCTTCCATGGAAGCGTCCTTGGCATTGGTGTTGCCGTTCAGGGGGCAATGGCCCAGCAGGATGGCGTGGGTTGCTTCAATTTCTTCCGACATAGACACTCCCTTACAGGTTCTCCTTCCGAAAAAATTCGCGTTTGAATGTGCGCGGGTCGATCTGATTCAGAGATATTAGACTACGCCCATTTCTCTGATCGCTAATTCATTGATTCCGCCACCCTTTTCGTTCCTTGAGCAGTTTTAGGTTAAACCATTGTACGAGTGCCCCTATGGGTGCCGCTGGTTAAGGATCAAGCGTCTGTCGAAAAATGACTCCATAAAAACAGAGTCTTAAAGCCAAAGGCAAGATTAGCTCATATTGGGCGGTCATACCATACATATATTGTGGTTCCCATATTTTTGGCGAAACCGGCAATATCTCCAACGCACATTGACCTTGGCGAATTTGATATACCTGTTATATTACAATATTTCAACATGTTTTGATATGAGCCACATATCAAAACCGGAAACCAATAATTTTCAGTTCTAAAAAAAGCCATTATGTTCATTGATATGGAAAACGTCCTTGCGAAAAAGGAAGATGGAGATGGCGAACCAAGAGCTGCACCAGACGCCTGATACTTCGGCGGTTCCAGCGGGGGCCGGAGGAGGCGCTGGTGAGCTTAACGATAGATGCAATGAGAAAGATCCCTGCCATCCTGAAACCCATGGGACTGGGCCTTAAAGCACTGGATGAGGCCCGGAAAGGAAAATAGGACATGCGGAATTATCTTTATGAAGTTATCGGCAACGTACACATCCATACCCGCTATTCAGACGGCGCGGGGACCGTGGCCGAGATTGCCCGGCACGCCGGATCGGCAAATTTGGATTTTATGATTATCAACGATCACGATTACATGGCCAAAACCCTTCATCTTGAACATGAAGGATATCATGACGGCGTGCTGGTCCTTATGGGCCTCGAATTGGGAAAGCGGTTTCACCACTATCTGGCTTTTGGTCTCAGGGAGATGGTGCGCGGAAAAGGTCTTGGCCCACAGTCGGTCATTGATCGCGTAAACCAAAAGGGCGGTTTTGGTTTTCTGGCCCATCCCTTTGAAAAGGGGATGCCGTTTCACGAAAAGTCCATCGCTTACACCTGGAACGATCTTTCGGTAACGGATTATTCCGGCATTTGTATCTGGAATTTTTCATCCCGATGGAAAGAGCGCATCAAAACGCCCCTGCATGGCCTGTTTTTTCTGCTGTTCAAAACCTGGACCCTGAAAGGTCCCAGCCGACAAACCCTTTTGTTCTGGGACAGGGCCTGCAACGATCGGCGGGTGGTTGCCATCGGCGGGTCCGATGCCCATGGCGCGTTGTTTCGCTGGGGGCCGTTTTGCCTTACTCCCCTGTCTTACCGTGACGGTTTGAGGAGCATCAATATCCATATACTGCTGGATCAACCGTTGTCCAAGCATGCGGATGAGGCGCGGGAACAGGTGTATGGCGCCATGAGAGAGGGTCGCCTTTATGTGGCCCATGATCGCCTGACCCCTTCCAATGGATTTAGCTTTTATTATGTCTTAAAAGGGGGACCGGCCATGGAAATGGGAGAAGAGCGATCGTTCCAGCCGGGTGTCTTTTTTGTGGAATCGCCGCAAAATGGGCGTATCCGGTTGCTGAGAAACGGCGTTTCCGTGGGCGGGAAGATCGGCCGCCGCTTTTCCCTGGGAGTGGAGCAGCCCGGCGTTTATCGTGTTGAAGTATCCCGCCGAGCGCCCTTTTTCGGGTATCGGCCCTGGATTTTTTCAAATCCCATTTATTTGCGGTAGGGGATATTGGGTCATGCATCCCTTTCCTTTTGTTTTTGCCGTATAGTCTCCACCAAATCCAGTGATTCCGCCCATGATTCTTTACAAAATTCGATGAATTTATTGAGCTTGGCGTTTATCGGCAGCAAATCAGTGGATGCTTTGGGCGACCCTTCCGCCAGTTTATATTCCGAAAGATGGAGAATATATTCCCACCGTTTGGCTTTTGGAATCAAGATCGGCGGAAATCCGCATTGCAAAACAGGGATGTTCGCCGTAAGCCTCGCCATTCTGCCATTTGCATCAAAGAACGGATGTACCCACACAAAGGCCATATGAAGCTTCGCATATATGGCTGCGGCATCTTCTTTTGACTGTATCGTTTCAGCACTCTGATTGAGCAACCCGATCCATTTTTTCATGAGAACGGGTACATCTGAAGGGTCGGCATATTCATAAAATATCTGTTTGTCCCCGGCTACCATGTAAGTGCCGTTCGGTTCCTTTTTCCATGCGCCAATGGGTTTGTATGCATCAAATGTTACGGTGGTTTGAACGGCCTGATGCAAAAGAAATAAATCCGTTTCCCCGATGGCTGATGCACGTTCCACCATATCATAAATCAAATCGATGGCGTGTGCATGCCCCAAAACCTCCTGATGGTCTTTAATCGGTTTGCCGGAAACCGTCAACCCTTCCTCGATAACAAAGGCCGTCTCTCCCAGTGTCAGGGTATTCCCTTCAATGGCCGTGGACCCGTGGGTCCAGAGATTTCGAAGTTGGGCGATTAATGCCTTGCGTAGATCTTCATCCAGTCCGTTTAAGAAATTAAGCATGTTCGGGCTATTCTTTCAGCAGCGCCTTTGCAATATCCAGGTCGTAGGCCTGGTTGGGGTTGAAAGCATTCTTCCGTTCATACATGGCGGCGGCTTGTTGTATGGCGTCGTAAGGGATCCAGCCATGGTCGTCCCATAACTTGGCATCATCGGAATTCCAGAGCCTGAACTGGACCATGCCGTCTATTTCCTGAACATACATGCGTACTTTTTTATTCTGTGGAAAGGGATAATAGTATTTCCCGAGGTCATCCTTCATCTGTTTGATTCCTTTCGATCTGATTTCTTGAAATAGCATGAAATAGCATTTTCATGTTTAACACCACCCTATTCACAAACAGTTGTTTCTATCTTGGCCTTAAAAGCTCTATCAGGTATCCGTGACCTTGCTCCGTTGCGTAGTCCAAAACAGTCAACCCTTTTTTGTCTTTATAATTTTTATCCGCGCCATTCTGGAGCAGAAGACTCACAGCGTCATAATGGCCGTAAAATACTGCCCAGAAAAGGGGCGTCCACCGGAGATTATCCGTTGCGTTAATATCAGCATTATTTTCCATGAAACACCTTATCGCGTCGACATATCCCCTTTCACAGGCAAGCATGATCGGTGTTTTTCCTGACTGATCTTTTGCATCGATCCCGGCGCCTGCGCCAAGAAGCATGCTGATGATCTTGCCGGAACCCTTAAAGGCGGCTTTGTGAATGGGCGTTTGACCGAGCTTGTCCGGTGCATTTGGATTTGCCCCCTTTTCCAGTAATTTTTTTACGACTTCTTCATGTCCTCCCGCTGAAGCCAAATGAAGAGCCGATGCCTGCGATTCCTTATCTTTGGCATTGACGTCCGCCCCTCTTGAAAGGAGTTCGCTGACGACCTCCAGGTTTCCATATTCCGATGCCCTATGAAGCGGCGTCCGTCCTGACCTGGAAACCTCATCAACGGTTGCTCCCTTATCCAAAAGCAGGCTCACAATCTCTTTTTCCCCCTCTGCGGCGGCAAGCATAAGGGCGGTATCACCGTTGCTGTCCCTTAGGGCAAGATTTCCCCCTGCGTTAAGCAGCATTACCGCAGCCTCACGATTGCCGGCCAACGAGGCGTGCATCAAGGCTGTTTTTCCGTCATTATCCTTGTCATTGACATTCACACGTCTCTTGAGAACCGACGACACAACATTTTTGTTGCCACTTATCACGGCAAGCATAAGGGCGGTTCTGTTGTATTTATCCCGGGTGGAAATGGATAGTCCCCTCTTTATCAGGGCCTCCACCGTTAATGTCTGCCCGGCGGAGATGGCATCGAGCAGACAATTCAGGCCATGCTTGTTCGTTATTTCCGGATCAGCGCCATGTTCAAGTAGAAGTTCGGCAACCTCGGTATTTCCCATCCTGGATGCAATGATGAGGGCCGAATCCCCTTGATCATTTTTTTCATTGATATCGACATCGTGCTGTAGAAATGTTTTGATAATGGAAAGATTTCGCATTTCCACGGCCATATGAAAGGCAGTGTTGCCGCTTTTTTTGGATTTAATCGTTGCGTTGGCGCCTTTAGAGAGGAGGCGTGACACCATTTCATTCCTGTTATAGCCGACCGCACGAAAGAGGGCGGATTCGTTTGTCTGATGCGTGACTGCATTGACATTTGCCCCATGGTTTATCAAAAGTGCCACGACATCTTTATTGTTTCCCTGGGATACGGCAAGGAAGAGAGGGGTCAATCCTTCCGTGTCCGAGGCGTTAGGATTTGCACCGTTTTTGAGGAGCGCCTCGACTACCCGTGGAAAACCCTTCATGGATGCTTCAAACAACACAGTCCTGCCGAATCTGTCCGTTATGTTCGGGTCTGCACCGTAAGAAAGGAGGAGTTCCGTAGCCTTGTCATGGCCATTGGCAATCGCGCATGAAAGGGGAGTGGTATCATCTTTACTTCTTGCGCCGATATCTATTTTGATATCAAGCTGAAGCATTTGATTGATCCGTTCGCTGTTTCCCGAGCAAGCTGCCTCTATCAGCACATTTTCAAGCACCCCGGCATGGGTGGAATTCCCCGATAAAGCAATGACAATTATAAGAAGAATGATGCCTTTGCACATTTTACTACTCCCTTCTCTCTGACGCCGTATGTGATTTTGGAGTGGAATTTTCCCTTGAATTTCGCCCGAATGTCAAGGAAGATCTATGTGTTCCCGGCTTTTTTGAAAAACCTATCTTTGAGCTTCCGAAACGGCTTTTCAAGAATATCAAAAATATCCGACATCTTCATGATCCCGCAGGCGAGGTAGAGCAGGCATGAAAACAGTATTCCCAACGCAACACTGGTGATCAGTGCGCCGGACAGTGTTCCGGCGCCAAGGGTTGAGAAAAGGGTTTTCCGCAGGGTTTCGAGGCTGAATCCCAGGAAGATGCTTAACGCAACCATTTTGAAAACCGCCCCATAGACAAGACCGCTGTCCCTGTTTTGCGTTCGCTTGTTCCAACATATGTAAAGCAGGGCGACCTGCATAAAGGCGGAAATGGAAACGCCCAGGGCTACGCCGGATGCGCCCATTCGATCCATGCCCACCAGAAAAAAGGGAATGCTCAGCAGGACCGCCGCCGTTCCCAGCAGGGCTGGAAATAGGGTGTTCTGCATGGCGTAATATCCCCGCACCACAACGGTCTGGGCCGAAAAAGCAAAGGCCCCCAGCAGTAGATAGGGAAGGAGATGGGCGGTCAGCGCCGTGGCGGCGGCATCAAAGCGGCCCCGCTGGAACAGGATGAAAACAACTTCATGACGAATGACCATGAGAAACACGGAAAAGGGGATGACAAGGGTCAGGGCGCGCACCGTTTTGTCGAGCAATCGGTTCATTTCGTGCGATCGCCCCTCCGTCGCCAGTCTGGACATGAAGGGATAGGATGCCGTTCCAACGGCCTGACCGAACAGGCCCACGAGGATGAAGGTGATTCTGAGCCCGTAGTTGAGGGCCGCAATGGCGCCCTGGGGCATGAAGGAACCGAAGAACCGGAAAAAAAACTCCGTTGAGAAGGTCATGCTAAGCCCCAGCATCAGGGGAAGGGTCAGGAGAAGATAGTGTCGCAAATCCGGATGGGTCAAATTAAAACAGGGTTTAAACCGCAGCCCCAGGCGCCTGGCCCCAAACCACTGAACCGCGAAATTTCCCACCAGCGCTCCCCCGAAGACCCCCCAGGCAAACCCTTCGATGCCGATCCAGGGCGCCAGCACAATGCCGCCCGTAATGATGCCCAGATTGTAAAGGAGGGGGGCCAGGGCCGGAATGAGGAAATGTTCCTTTGAAAACTGAACCGCCATGAAGAGCCCTCCTGTAAAGAAAAAAAACTGGGCGGGCAGGACAATTCTAGTCATGCGGATGGTGAGCGCCTTGATGGCGGGATCATTAATGCCTGGCGCAATGAGGGTCACGAGATGGTCCGTGAAAACGCAGGCCACGGTTATGAGAAGCAGCAGGAGACTTCCGAAAGAGGAAAGGATGAGGGAGAAAATCCGCCACCCTTCGGTTTCCATATCCTTTATCAGATACTTGTTGAAGATGGGGATGAAGGTAATGGATAAAAACCCCGTGGCCGCCACGTGATTCAAAATTTCCGGCAGCACGAAGGCCATCTGGTAGGCGTCCACATCGCCCCCGGTTCCGCCCGCATAGGCGATGACAACCTCGCGAAGTATACCGATGACCCGGCTCAAAAGGACCGAGGTCATCATAATGAGGGATGCAATGCCGACTTTTTTGTAAAGGGATTCTGTGGTGTCGGCGTTTTCTCCCGTCGCGACGTCCTTCCCGTTAGCCATGGGAGCGCCATGTTTTCAGGGATATCAACGGACGACCCGCAAACCGTGGGATGTTTGAAGTTCCTCCCACAGTGTTCTGATGATGAAGGCGATCGCTTCTTCCTCCTTGATGGACTCTTTTCTCATAATGGTGCGGCAGGAGGCGATGAGTGCATCATTGCCCTCCCATATCCCGAAATGATCCCCAATATAACGGCCCAGCGTAAGGGTCAGTGCCAACAGGTCCCCTTTGCCCATTCGCGCAATTTTGCTCTTGTCTTTCAATGTTAACTGAGAAAGCAGTTGCCCAACAGCGTCATCAACGCTTTTGGGCAAGGGATACCGTCGCCCGGCCGGGGGATGATGCATATGGGAATTGATGGTGGATAGGTGATAGACGGCCTCCAGTATGTCAAAAGTGGCACGGTATATTTTGGCATCCTGGCTTTGCCGGGGGCCCGCCACGTTCAAAACGCTGATGCGATGTTCCGTTAACCATGCATAAATGGATTGGGCGGCGCTGAAGCTGTTGATTTTCAAGAGGTCCACATGAAGCCAGGGACGTCCATGCTTCAGGGCCATTTTTCGCGTCAGGCTGGAACCGCCCGTTAGGGGTCCGTGAGAAAAAATCAGGGTGCCGTCCGAATCCACCACATTCTGTTCGGTACGCCGGGCATAATCGGTAGTGTGCATCTCTTTCAATCGATATTTTTCAGGCAGCCTTCCATCTTCCGCCTTACGTCCTCTGGGTATCCAGCCGCCGTGAGAGATGTTCCATTCGATGGCAAAATCCAGTGCTGCCCGATCAGCGCCGGTCTGACCGCCCGAGATGATTTTTCTGACCATTTTGTACGCCAATATGGTTACTCCCTTCCAAAGCCCCAGCTAAAGGATCGGTTCAGTGCCTCATGACCGCCGATCCGAACGCCGGCAAACATCACTTCGGCCATTTTGGGTGCGCCTGCCCTGGCAATATCGATCATCAGCTCCGCGTCGGCAATCAGACGTTCGGCTGTTTCATCCGGATATCCGCACCAGTATTTCAAGTCATGGAAAAAACAGGCCGGATAAAAATCCACCCCCTGCCAGGAATCGCACCACATAGAGCATCCGTCGCTTTTAAAGGGTTTTTTAGGCGGGTCATTTTCGATTTTTTTCCAGAGATCCAACAAGCCATACTCTTGACAGATTATTTGGATGTCGTTTAATGGGACTTCCGTGTTTTTTTCGGGTAGCGCCATAAGGTCTCCTTCATTTTTACAAGTTGCTGGGGTTGTCTGTTTAAGCGTACCGGCTGTTTTTCCATCGGCATCTCGCGGATCAGAAGCCGGTTCGAAAAACTAACAATGTTAAGTGGGATTGTAAAGGCCCGAATTTCAGAACTTTGCTTTGATGAGATTCGACGGAACAACAGCAGCTGAACGATTATTCGAGAGAGATTTTCCAGACTTGTTTGAATGGATAGTAAAGAGGCGAAAAGCATCCCATATGATGGGATGCTTTTATCCGGAACGATCAGCTTAGTGCTTCCCATACCCCCCATTGTCCGGTTGTCCCCGGTTCTTCACCCCGGGTCCACCATTTAGCCTGCCACAGTCTTCCGTTGTGGGAGACTTTATCGCCGCCCACGTAGATTTCCGATGCACTCCAGGGGGATGCGGGAACGACGGTTTTGCCCACGGTGATCTGAATGGCGGAGGATTGACTTGTGGCGCCCTGGTTATCGGTTGCCGCGGCGGTGATGGCATAGACGCCTTTGGGAACATCTTCCCATGAAAGCGCATAGGGAGAATCCAGGTCTACGCCGAGGGATACGCCGTCAGCGAAGAACGCCACCTGGATAACGGTTCCATCGGAATCCCTTGCATCGGCTGAAAGCGCTACCGTGTCGCCGGACTCGAACATCGTTCCTTCCGAAGGCGAGGTGACGGCGACTGTGGGGGCGATATTGCCGTCGCACCAGCCCATTTCTTTCCATACGCCCCACTGGCCCGTCGTGCCGGGTTCTTCACCCCGGGTCCACCATTTGGCCTGCCAGGTGATTCCGTTGTGACAGACTTCATCGCCGGCTGTGTAGATTGCCGATGGATCCCATGTGGAAGGTGAAGTTCCTCCGCCCACGGTAATCTCAATGGCAGTGGATCGACCCGTGGCGCCCAGGTTGTCGGTTGCCGCTGCGGTGATGGTATAGACCCCTTTGGAAACGTTTTCCCATGAAAGTTCGTAGGGGAACTCCAGGTCCACGCCGAGGGATACATCGCCGGCGAAGAATTCCACTTGAACAACGGTTCCGTCGCTGTCCGTTGCATCAGCGGAAAGGACGATGGTGTCGCCGGGATCGAAGATGTCTCCTTCCATCGGGGATCGCATGGTTATTTGAGGGCTGATGTTGCCGCCGCCGCTGGTAAATTGGGCAAAAATATCGGTGAAGGCAAAGTCTTCCTGATTCAAACCGGTGCAGGTAGGATCGGCCCAGGCCTTGTCGGCGCAATGGCCGTTGTCCCGGTTGGCGGACCACATGGAGAGCATGGTGACCCAGTTTGTGGATTCAGCCCAGGACAGCACTTCTTGGGCATCCGACAGATAAAAGCGCTCGGAGGGCACATCATTCTGGCCGATCATGGGTGTAATGCCCATTAAGGGGGCAAGGCCCAAACCAAGGGCCTGCTGATAGGTGTTATAAGTTGCATCAATGGCATACTGCCCCATGTTTCCTTCCGGATTGGGCGCCGCCCAATCGCCATAATCCATGGCCATCACATTGACGACATCCACCCTGACGTCGTTGGCCCGGGCATTTTCCAGCACATAAATTCCATCCGGGGTCAGCCCCGATGGCAGAACCGGCAAACAGAAAGCCACTCTTAGCTCGGGATTTGCCGCCTGCAAGCCTTTAATGGCCTTATTCCTGAGATCAATGGAGGGTCTGTCGGCAACGGCCCACCCCTCAATGTCAAAGTCCACCCAGGTGACCCGGTATTTGTCAATGACCGACTGATAGGCGGCCTGAAGGACGCTGGGATCGCTATGGCACATGGCCAGTTCCGTGCCGTTGGCGCCGCCGAATGAGATAATGACATCCCCGCCTTTCTGCCTTATGGCGGTGACTTCATCCATGAAATGGTTGTCGTCGAGAGAGACGACCCCGCCCCACGCGGGTTTACAGTCGGCATCGCTGGTGATGAACGCCAGGGTGAAGTAAGGCTGCCCGGTTTCATCAAAGGCGTCGTTTATGGAAAAGGCTGGATAGAGCAATACATCCACGTAGGGTGCAAAGACCTTTTCTGGAACCTGGCCCAGGGAAGGGGCCGCGAAAGCCAGTATCATTGCGGCAAAGATCAGCAGTTTAGACATTTTAGGGTGTGTTTTTTTCATGATAAAACTCCTTTCTCCAAAAAAAGTGTGCGACAGGGCTATGCGTAAGAATCAGAACCATCCCGTTGACGTTGAGGGATATACACCTGACCGTCGGATTTGGTCACAAAAAAA
The DNA here is from genome assembly GCA_963662465.1 of Desulfatiglandales bacterium. Classification (GTDB taxonomy): domain Bacteria; phylum Desulfobacterota; class DSM-4660; order Desulfatiglandales; family Desulfatiglandaceae; genus NaphS2. Next base: position 2,269,645 of record OY759599.1, on the reverse strand, counting down.
CATACCCATTAGCAGTTTTCAGATAAGTTTGGAAAAGGACGGCAATATCAGGAGGAGATGTTCAGTTTTTTAGAGGATGTTCCCCGTAAATGGAAAAAGGCCTTCACGACTCTCTCGATGGAACGGCAATCTTTCGCTTTTCTTCGTCCGGGTGTTGGCGGTAAAATATGGCGGTGTGTCCAATCATCCCCGCCATTTCGCAGTGATGGGTTTTTTCGATAATCCCGGCAAACTCTGTTTTTTTCTCTTTTTCCTTAAAATCGATATATTTCACCTTGATCAATTCATGGGCGGTCAAGGCATCGTCTATGGAACGATTTAAGGTCTCGGTGATCCCTTTCTGGCCGATAAAGACAACGGGTTTTGTGTTGTGGGCGAGACCTCGTAGATATTTTTTTTGAAAGCCTTTCAGTTTGATCGCTTTGGTTTTCATTTTTCGTCTTTTTCCTTACTTACTTTTCACTATTTTTTTAGCTATCAAACTGTCAGGCGTTATTGTCTTATTTTTATTTGAATTCGTCCCATTTATAATCAATCAGCTCGGTCAGAACGCCATTTAGTTTTTTGGGATGTATAAAGGCAAATTCGCAGTCCCGAAAAGGTCTTGCAACCTCGCCTTTTGAATCCGGAATGAACGGATAGTTCGCTTTCAGTTCATCAATGGCCTTTCGGGTGTTGTCCACGTTAAACGTTACGAGCATCACGCCCTCACCGTTTTTGGCGATGAACTTTGCCACGTCTCCATCGGGAGAGGTTGATTCCATCAACTCAAATCCGACCTCGCCGATCCAGTATCTGGCCACATTGATCTTCTCAGGTTCACTGACATAGGCGTCATCAGGACCTGACTTGCCCAACATGGGCTCCCAGACCTTCTTGGCTGCCTCCAGATCCTTAACCGCAATACACATATGATCAATCTTGTTTATTTTCATCAAACACTTTTCCTTTTTCAAAAGGAGTTGAAGGAAACGCGAGCGCTTCGGTCAAATGATAAGCAGCCTGCAGATACGATGTCGGGCAGAGCGGAAAACATTCTTTGCAATCTTTACACGCCTTGGCGGCAATCTCAGGAATGAATTTTATTTCCCGGGTTGAGCCTCTGTCAAAAAACCCGATGGCGTTTTTCTTTTTAACCTCAGCACAATATCTCACACAAAGGCCGCACAGAATGCAGAAAGTGGACTGTTTTTCAAATCGATCCTTATCGGCGCCGTACTCTTCACCCAATTTCAACAGGATTTCGGAATCCGGCGCATGAGCCAGAAACTGCTCTATCAATATTTTGCGTATGCCATTGATTTGTTCATTTCGAGTAATGACGACCATGTTTTGGTCTACCGGACGAACGCAAGCTGCGGCAAGACCTTTTCTGCCGCCGGCTTCCACTTCAACCACGCAAATTCGGCAAGCCCCATAGGGTTCCAACAGCTCGTGATAACAAAGGGTCGGAATATTGATCCCCACACTACGGGCAGCTTCCAGGATGGTCATCCCTTCTTCCGCTTCGACTTCTCTTCCATCGATCTGTAAATGAATTTTGCTCATTTTATTTGCTCTTTCCTACGATAGCTCTTTCTTCTTCAGGGATAGGATCCGGAACAGGTTCGCCGGACAGCCTTGTTACCGCACCAAAGCGCGAGGGACAAACCTCATAACATGTACCACATTTTGTGCATTTATCCTGGTCAATAATATGGATCTTCTTTTTAGCGCCGTCAATGGCGCCGGCGGGGCATTTTCGACCGCAAATCATACAAGCCTTGCACTTTTCCGGATCAATGTAGTAAGAAATCAGGGCCTTGCAAGCAAACGCCGGGCATCTCTTGTCCCTGATATGGGCTTCATACTCATCCCTGAAATAGCGTATGGTACTCAGAACCGGATTCGGCGCGCTCCCGCCCAGGGCGCAAAGGGATGCACTCTTAGTGGATAGAGCGAGCTCTTCCAGCAACTCGATATCACCCTCTCGCCCCTTGCCTTCACTGATTCTCGTCAGGATTGAAAGCATGTGTGTGATGCCCTCACGGCAAGGAGAGCATTTACCGCACGATTCACCGGATAAAAATTTAAGAAAATACTTGGCGACATCTATCATACAGGTATCTTCATCCATGACGATCATTCCGCCGGACCCCATAATCGCGCCGACCTTGGCCAATTCATCAAAGTCGACTTTGATATCCAAGGATTCTTCAGGGATACAACCGCCTGACGGCCCACCGGTCTGAACGGCCTTGAATTTCTTGCCTCCGGGAACACCGCCGCCGATCTTGAATATAATATCTCTCAGGGTAATACCCATGGGAACTTCCACAAGGCCGGTATTCGTTACCTTCCCGACGAGCGAGAAAATTTTGGTGCCTTTACTGTTCTCGGTGCCGATGGACGATAAGTATTCAGACCCATGATTAATAATCAGGGGAATATTGGACCAGGTCTCCACATTATTAATATTGGTGGGTTTGCCGAAAAGTCCTTTTGCCGCCGGGAACGGCGGTCTTGGCTTTGGCTCGCCGGGTTTTCCCTCCAAAGACGCCAAAAGGGCCGTCTCCTCACCGCAAACAAAAGCACCGGCGCCCCGATGCACGGTAACTTTGAAATCGAATCCCGAACCCAGGATATTTTTTCCGATTAATCCATATTCCTCGGCCTGCTTGATGGCAAGGGTTACATTTTCCACGGCCAGGGGGTATTCCTGCCGGACATAAAGATACCCCTCGCCGGCGCCGATGGCATACCCGCCGATGATCAGGCCTTCAAGGACAGCAAAGGGATTTCCCTCAAGCAGCGCCCTGTCCATAAAGGCGCCGGGATCGCCCTCATCGGCATTGACGATCACATACTTGGTCTTTTCAGAACTAGCCCGTGCAAACCCCCACTTCAGCCCGGTGGGAAATCCCGCGCCGCCCCGCCCTCTCAATCCGGAGCTTTTCACAAGTTCCACCACCTGCTCAGGCGTCTCCTGAGCAAGGGCTTTTGATAATGCGGAATACCCACCCACAGCCAGATAGTCTTCGAGGCTCTTGGGGTTGATTTTGATATTATTGCCGATCAAGCGCCGCATCTGATTCTTGTAAAATGGGATCTCAGATTCTCGGGCGATGGTCTTGCCGCTTTCGGGATCCACATAGAGCAATCTGTCAATGACCTTTTTCCCAACAATGGTCTCGGAAATAATCTCCTCTGCATCGTCCGGTTGCACCTGAAGATAACATGTCTCCTCAGGATAGATCACAACAATGGGACCTCTTTCACAAAAGCCGGGACAGCCGGTCTCCCTCATGTCCACAATCTGGGTATCGAGACCCTGTTTTTCGATTTCCTCCTTGAGAGCGGCGACCACTTTGCCCGCACCGAGAGCAAGGCAGCCCGTTCCGGTACATACAGCAATACAAGGCGTGTTGGGATCCCTTCTTGATATAATGTCCTTCCTGAATTCTTCCAATTCAGCGGGTGAATTTATCCTTGGCATAATTCTTCCTTACTCGTAGTTTTTCAACACTTCTTCGGCCTTTGCCGATCCCATATTGCCATGATATTCGCCATCAACGACCACCACCGGTCCCAGGGCACAGCAACCGACACAACTCACGGTATCAAGGCTGTACTTTAAATTCTCGTCCGTCTCGCCGGGGCAGATTCCGGTATACGCTTCAACTGCATCCAGAACACGCGTCGCCCCGCGCACATGACAGGCGGTCCCGGTACACACATGAATTTCATGGCGTCCTTTGGGCACGATACTGAACGCCTTATAAAAGGTGATAATGTGCTGTATCCGGTTCATGGGTACGTTAAGTTTCTGACTGACCAACTTTAATGCTTCCTTGGGAAGCCATCGAAGTTCGCTCTGAATATCGATCAATACCTGAATCAGTGAACTCGGGTCACTCGGATATCCATCTATAATCTTCTCGATTTTACCATTATCCATAGCTGCTGTCCTAACTCTTCTTTATTTTCCAAGCTTGCTGGAAGGGTGATCGCCCTATGCAACACAAAAGCGCATATGGCTTTCATCAAATTCGACAAATCCCTGCCTCGCGGAGCGTTTCAGCTGATTGGACGCTTCACCCGGCGTTACCCCTAAAATTTCAGAAATCTCTTTGGCTGAACAAGGTTTTTCTCGAAGGATCGCCATCATTTGGCCCATTTCCATCTTATCCGCAACCAACTCCTGGAATATTTTATCAAATTCATCACCCGTGAAAAACGCCTTGTACGCCTCGACTGATTTTACCGGCACGCGCAACCGCTCTCTTTCCACGAGTTTTATGTATGGGACTAAATTATAAACCACTTCAAGTTTTCGCCTTAAAACGGTTCCATCCATCCCCTCACCCTTACCGAGAGGTCCCAATTCCCTCACCTTCGAAGAAAAGTCATTCATCACCTCGGCGTACCGGCTCCCCTCGGAGGCGGCAATGTACTCGAGCCTTAACCTCTCGGGGTTAAGCCCGATGGTTTCGAGGAGTTTTCTTCCGATGTAAAGCGTACTGAACGCACCATAATTTCCCTGGGTCACATAATGGCATTCACCGAGATGGCATCCGCCGATCAATACGCCGTCCTTACCATTCAAAAGCGCTCGGAAGATAAATGACAAGTCGACCCTGCCGGTACACATGACACGAATAATCTTAATATCTGACGCATATTGTAGTCTGGAAACTCCAGCCAAATCAGCAGCGGAGTATCCTCACCAGTTGCATAAAAACCCTAAGATGCTGGGTTTAAATTCCAGTCCTCTACCCATTTTTTTTACTCCTTCTAGGCCGCATCAATCTGGCAAAAGATCTCATCATCGGTAAAGTGTTTCAAAGAAATTGCCCTCGCCGGACACACCGTGTTGCAAAGACCGTCCCCTTTACAGAGAACCGGATTCACCTTGGCCTTCTTGCCTTTTTCTGTTTCGTGAAATTCTATGGCGCCATAGTTACAAACGGATATACATGCCCCGCACGATTCGCATGCGCTTTCATCGACCTCGCAGACAGCGCCCGAGGCCGTCACCGAATCCTTGGTCAGGATAGTGACCGCTCGACCCGCCGCGCCATATGCCTGGGTGATGCTCTCCGTGATATGCTTGGGGTAATGCGCGGTACCGCACAAAAATACCCCCTCGGCCGCAAAATCTACCGGCCTTAATTTTACATGGGCTTCCTGAAAGAAACCGTCCGGATTCATGGCCACCTTGAACAGCCGCGCCACTTCCGTACTGTCTTCAGATGGAATTACCGCGGCTGAGAGTGTCAGGATATCCGCATCCAGTTCCAATCGTTGGCCCAGGATGGGGTCCGGCACCGTCACTCTTAATATGTTTTTACCGCCCTCGGTGGTTGGTTCCACTTCGGGCCCCGCATCCGATTCCCAGCGGATAAATTTCACGCCCTTATCGGCGGCCTCACGATAATAATCTTCCCGATACCCATAGGTTCTCATGTCTCTAAAGAGAATGTAGATGTTCATTTTGGGATTCAGCGCTTTCAGGTTCATGGCATTCTTTATGGCGTGGCTGCAACAGATGCGGGAACAGTAATTTCTGTCCTCGTTTCGGCACCCGACGCATTGAATCATGACCAGACTGCCGGTTTGGCTCAGCGCTCCATCTTTTTGGCTGATCCGCGCTTCCAGCTCCAGCTGGGTCAGCACCTGATCGTTTTCTCCGTAAAGGTACTCGGTGGGTTTGTATTCCACCGCCCCCGTGGCAAGAATGGCGGCGCCATGCTTAATGTCTTTGACCCGTCCGTCGCTCTTTACCGTGGTGACGAAGTTGCCCACATATCCCATCACATTCGTGATGGTCGCATTATGGGTGATCCGGATCAAAGGATGTTGATATATCTTTTTGATCATGTCTTTTAAGAAAGCCTGAACATCCATCCCTTCCAGGGTGGTATGAATTCTTCGCGCCATGCCTCCCAGCGCCTTATCCTTTTCCAGCAGCTGAACTTGAAATCCCTGTTTGGCCATGCTGAGCGCACTGGTCATGCCGGCAAGCCCGCCGCCGACCACCAATGCTGTTTTGTTCACCGGCAGCTCATATTCCTTGAGGGGAGCCAAAAGCGAAGCCCGGGCCACGGACATATGAACGATCTCCTTGGCTTTCCGGGTGGCGTTCTCCGGATCCTTGGAATGCACCCAGGCGCAGTGTTCTCTGATATTGGCCATTTCATAGAAGTATTGGTTGATACCCCCTTCACGGCAGGTATCCCTGAATAACGGCTCATGGGTTCTTGGCGTGCAGGCGGCTACCACCACCCGGTTGAGTCCTTTTTCCCGTATCTGACCCGATATCTGCTTGGCATTGTCCGTGGAGCAGGCAAAAAGGCTCTCCTGGGCATGCACCACATTTGGAAGACCGGCCGCATACGCTACAACCGCCGGCACATCCACCACCCTGCCGATATTGGCGCCGCAATGGCATACAAAAACCCCCACACGGGGCGCCTCCTGGGATACATCCCTCTCCGGCGGATAGACCCGGTCTATGGCAAGATCTCCGCGGCGGTACGCCAACAGCTGACTGCAGAGGGCATCGGCCCCACTGGCGCCCATGACTGACTCGGGAATATCGATGGGCCCCTGAAACGCGCCGCTGACAAAAATTCCCGGCCGCGTGGTCTCAATGGGATTTAGCGGATTGGATTTGCAGAACCCGTGTTCGTCAAGCTCAATGCCAAACTGGTTCGCCAATGCTTCCGCATCCTTGGGCGGGTTTAACCCCACGGATAATACAACGAGTTCAAATTCTTCTTCCTTAACGCCGCCATCCGTCGTCGAATATCTTATGGAGACATTTTTTGTTTCCGGGTCCTCTTTGCTGACCACGACATAGCTTCTGATAAATTCAACGCCTTGCAGGTTTTCCGCACGCTGATAAAACCGCTCGAAATCCTTGCCGAATGCACGAATATCGTTATGGAAAATCTTAGCTTCAAGATCCTCTTCATGATCCTTTGCCAGGATCACCTGTTTTTGCGTATACGCGCAGCATACGCCGGAACAATAGCTGTTCCCGCCCTCAATGACTTGCCGGGATCCCACGCACTGAATCCAGGCGATTTTCTTCGGATGTTTTTTGTCGGAAGGCCGTCTTATCTCCCCCTCATAGGGGCCGGTGGAACAAAGTATCCGTTCAAAGTCCAGGCTGGTCACCACATTTTCCATGATGCCGTAGCCATAGTCATTCCGAAGTTTTGGGTTAAATACCTCAAACCCCGGCGCCATGATGATAGCGCCCACCTCTATTTGGATCGTCTCTTCCTTTTGGTTAAGATCGATCGCTTTATTTTGACAGACACCGATACAGATGTTGCATTTTTCATCCTGGAGATAAAGGCAGGTATTCGGGTCCACATAAGTAATCAGCGGAACGGCCTGAGAAAAGTAGATGTGGATGGCCTTATTCAAAGAAAGGTTTTGATTGTATTCATCCGGGACCTTGACCGGGCAAACCTCAACACAACTCGTACAACCGGTGCATCTTTCTTCTATGATGTATCTTGGCTTTTTGGTCAGGGTGACCTTGAAGTCTCCGGGCTTTCCTTTTATACGCTCAACTTCAGTGTATGTCAGAATCTCTATATTGGGATGTCTGCTGCATTCAATAAATTTTGGCGACTCAATACACATGGAGCAGTCATTTGTGGGAAAGGTCTTGTCCAGTTGGGACATCTTTCCACCGATGGCCGGTGCTTTATCAACCAGATACACCCTAAAGCCCGTATCCGCCAGGTCAAGTGAGGCCTGAATGCCGCTGATGCCGCCACCGACAACCATCACGTCTCCAAAATTACCGTCTACGGGACGATTAGCAAACTGTCCTTCAACCAATTCTTTTTCCACTTCTTTCCGTCCTTAATTTTGGTTTTATGGATTCCCTAAATCACTTCCTGGATAATTTCCGTGATGTCCTTAACCTCAACACCTGCGCCGGTGTCCGAATCTTCCAGGGCTAAGCGGCTATCCTCAAAATGGGTGATGCAATACGGACAGGCTGTCACCAGCACCTCTGCGCCAACGCCCCTGGCCTGTTCCACTCTGAGATCGGAGAATCTCTCTCCTTTGGGTGTTTCCATCCAAATCCTGCCGCCACCCCCGCCGCAGCAGAGGCTGTCTTCACGCGAATCAGGCATTTCAACCAGTTCCAAACCGGATATCCCTTTTAAAGTCTCCCGGGGTTCGTCAAAAATGCCGTTATGACGACCCAGGTAACAGGGATCATGGTAGGTAATTTTCTTGTCATAGCTCTTGGTGAGTTCAAGTTTGCCCGCATTGATGAGCTCGAATATATACTGGCTCATATGAACCACTTCAAAGTGTACCATAAACTCGGGATACTCGTTCTTGAAGGTGTGGTAGCAATGCGGGGAAGAAACAAGGATTTTCTTGACGCCATTGTCGATAAACGTTTTGATATTTTCCCTGGCCAAACGATTGAAACATTCCTCATCGCCGGTCTTGCGGATGCTTTCACCACAACAGTTCTCTTTGGTTCCCAGTATCCCGAAATCGACCCCTGCCTTTTTAAGGATCTTCACCGTGGCGGCAGCTACTTTCTTCAATCTGGGGTCATAGCTGGGGTAGCAGCCGGGGAAATACAAAATCTCCATCCCCTTAGTGAAGGTGTTTACGGACAGACCTTTGGCCCAATCCGCTCGATTCTTTCGGTCTTCACTCAAGGGATTGCCTTCGCCGAGCAGGCTGGAACTTACACCGCGCACCGGACGTACGGATGTAGGAAATACACCGAATTCCGTGGCAATTCTGCGTGAGGATACCCCGACTTCTATCTGATTGACACCCCGGGGGCAACTCTGCTTGCATCTTCCGCAGGTCGTACAACGCCAGATCTCTTCTGTTTCTATCTCAGTCAACCCGAAATTGGCCTGCCGGATCAGCTTGCGCATACTGAAGTCTCGAACCCGATTCCACGGACAGACAACATCGCACAAGCCGCATTGATAGCAATACCTGAAAGATTCACCACCGGTCTCTTTTATGAGATCCAATACCTCTTCTAAGGGTGCTACAGTCTCCACTCTTTTTTAGCCTCCGCTTTTGTACAGCAGTTGTCAGTTTTCAGCTGTCAGTTGTCAGGACTGGAGGTGATTTTGAAATTAATATCAATAGGCTGTTACTGATAACTGATAACTGATAACTTTTTCTTCTTAGCGCTGTGATAATCGAGAAAAAGTATCCACGACTTTTTTTTGCCCGTGTTTCTTCACGAGTGCCTCGTAGGCCGTCTTTAACTCTATTACATTTTCTGCTTCCTGCGTTTCTTCCTCGTCCACAAACACTTCCCTTTCCGAATAGGTCAAGCAATCACGAGCGCACATCTGTACACACATGGGTTCCGAAAGCGGGGGTACATCTTCACACATGTCGCATTTGAGAGGAAGACCCGAATCAGGTTCCTTGAACCAATCCCTCGATGGGCAGGACGCCGGACATAGAGCGCATTCCGAATACTCCTTGCCCGCGATCACATAATGGCTCCGGCCGCTGCATTCGGCCTGCGTATAGCCGCCGGCGCGAACCGGCACCCATTGATCGTTTCTTTCATCGATGACCACCTTGATCCGAGAGCGGGCCGGGTTGAAGCAACTGTATTTCGGTACGGCGTGAAATGCAGCACAGGCTTGCTCACAGGCGCGGCAACCGTTGCATTTGCTTAAGTCTACTTTTATTTCTTTAATTATTTTTTTTACCGGTTTACCCATTGCTCTTTTCACCTCTCGGACTATTTATTCTTGTCAATATACTCAGTTAGAGTGAAATTCTTGGCCTTACGGAACTTCAGCGCTTCCGCACTATTTTTTGGTCTAGGTCTATCTTCTGAGTAACAGGATTGATCCGTATAGCAAATATCTTCATCGCCTTTAAGGTGTCCCCGTCGGATGAGTTCATCCGCGACATCGCTTAAGCCCAATTTATCCAAAGTCTGTTTTGTGGGAACGCCTTCGTTGGTCCAGCCCTTGAATTTGTAGTAGCCGTCAAGAAGTTTCTGCTCGTTTTCCGGCTCCCTTTTTATCCAGTGGTCCGCGGGTGGCTTCTCGTCGGCTCTTTTCAATCCTCTGCTGATATTGATGGCCCTCACAAGATTGCGGCTTCTTCTGGTGACTTGCCACAAGTCGTCGGAATCCATTTCGATCCCGGTCGCCAGTTTGATAAAATGAGGTACATTATAGATGTTATAGGCTGAGCCGCCGCCGAACTGACCCCTGAATGATGAACAGAAGGCGCAAATGCCAAGGGCGTCATCCATGTAGTGCATGGTTTCGTTCCAATCGCAAATGTTAATGGCCGCTTCAAATGACTGATGTGAGCGCGGTTCCCATTCCATGAAGAATTTTTTGAACCTCACTGGCGCCGACATCCAACCATCGGCGAATTCCTGTCTCTCCTTAAGGTCTTTAATGGGGTCCTGCGGAAAAGAGCCCTCAGTTTGATTAATGGCCATCTTGTCGCTGGTGCAGTACATGAGGTAATACGGATAATTCACTCTTCCCAGCTTGAGCGGTATCTGCTCAAATTTTTTCATGGTGTTATGATCATATTCTTCGGCGCCGTTGCCGATCTCACGGGCGGCCCGATAGACGCCATTGGCCAGGACATCCCCGATCCCTTCCCTCCGGACAAGCTTTTCAAGAAGATAGTAAAACCTGTCGGCGGATTTTTCCGGAAAATCAGGCAGCTCCTTGTCCGTTAAAATGCCTGCTTCGTAAAGTTCGATGGCGAAAGCGATGGTTTGCGGCGCCGCATAGCTATCGACGCCGTACTCCTGGCTTAAGGCCAGTATGTCAAAGGTAAATGGAAGCTCTTCGAAAGCCGCCATATGCCAGGTGCCTTTTCCGAAGCATTTTAAGATGTACCTTTGCCGTCCGGGTGGTTTGACCACGAGGTGGCAGTTTTTGGGACAATTATAGCAGCCCTGTAACCGGTCACGGATTTTCAGCGTGTATTCCTTCCACCGGTCTTCCTGCTCCTGGGTCCAGAAGTCTCTTCTCCGTGTGCGTGCATTGCCCCAGGCAAAATTGTTATGGTGCCAGGCATCGTTCCATTCGATTGCCATGAGGTCCCCGTTAAAGGGACTTTCATGGATATCCTGATAGTGCTTAAGACATAATTTGAACAGCTCTTCGGGCTCGGCAACCTGAAAATCTTTTGTGCCGCGCACGGCTATGGCCTTGAGCCGCTTATCCCCCATAACCGACCCGACGCCACGCGCTGCGGCGGCGTTGTAGTGTTCTATGGAGGCCATCAAAAGCCTGTTTTCGCCGGCAAGACCGATGGCGGCCACTTGAATGTTACGATCGCCTAATTCATCTTTAATGGCATGTGCGGTCGCCTGAGCGCCTACCCCCTTGAGGTGAGAGGCATCCCGTATTTCCACTTTGTCATTGTGTATCCATAAATATACCAGATCTTCGGCTTTGCCTTTAATGACGATCTTATCGTAGCCGGCATGTTTGAGTTCCGGCCCAAAATAACCGCCAAAAATCGAATTAGACCACATGTTCGTCTGGGGAGAAATGGTATCGACCATCGTTCGGTTGGCTGCTGGTATAGGCGTACCGTCAAAGAGGCCCGCGCTGAATATGAGCAGATTATCAGGAGAAAAGGCATCGGTCTCCGGACTCACTCTGTCCCATATAATTCTAGCGGCACTGCCATTGCCACCCAGATGAAGTCTGGTTATTTCCGGGTCTGTTTCTACCCGCTCAATATTGCCCAGAGTCAAATCGACTTCTAAATTAAACCCTGTTTCCGCGTATCTCATTTCTTCCCCCTATATAAATATCCCGCCGAAAAACCATGCTTAAACTCGTCCTATTTATCATCGATAAGTTCGGTCAGAACGCCATTTAGTTTTTTGGGGTGTATAAAAGCGAATTCGCAATCCCGAAAAGGTCTTGCAAGTTCGCCTCTTGAATCCGGAATAAACGGATAGTCCTTCGCCTTCAGTTCATCAATGGCCTTTCTGGTGTTGTCCACATTAAAACTGATGAGCATGATCCCCTCACCGTTCTTGGCAATGAACTTTGCCACGTCTGCATCAGGGGTCGTCGATTCCATCAACTCAAATCCGACTTCACCGACATAGTATCTGGCCACATTGATCTTTTCAAGTTCATCAACATAGGCATCATCAGGACCTGATTTACCCAACATGGGCTCCCAGACCTTCTTGGCCGCCTCCAAATCCTTGACCGCAATACATATATGATCAATCCTGTTTATTTTCATCATCAGGTCTCCCTAATCTATTCGCGCCACTTTTACCTTTTTCCACCGACGACGTCTCGCCGGCGGCTTTAAACGCATCCAGCATTAACTCGAAAACTTCTTCCAGATTTTCAAACAGTGAATAAGTCCTCTCTTTCAAAAGCCAGCGGGTAACCATATGTTCCATGGTCCCGATGAGAATATCCCTGGCGAAATAGGGATTGAGGTCCGGCTTCATTTCACCTTCACACCGTCCTTCTTCAAAAATATCAATCAAGTTTCCATAGAGCGCCTTCACATTGCTATACACTTCTGTTTTCATGAAGTTGGCGTTCGTTTTAAGGAACAGATAAACGATCTTGGCATCCAGCGGGGATTCCTCCACCTTGTGAAGATACCACCACAAAAACTTCCTTAATTTATTTGAAGCGCCCTTAATGCCAAATAGCTGTCCGTCAAGATCATTCAGTAACTGAGATACCCACAGGTCGGGGATGGTGAGCAAAAGGCCTTCCTTTCCCTGAAAATATTCATAAAGCGCCGCCTCTGAAAGACCTGCCTTTTTGGAAATATCCACTACCGTTGTTTGCTGATATCCCTTTTCAGCAAACAGTTCCCTTGCAGAATCAATAATGCGCTCTTTTGTATTCGTCTTTTGAACCTTGCCTGGCATTTCTTGATGACCTTAGAAACCCTCAAAAAACATTACCTTAAAAAATCAATAGGTAAGATATATAATTGAAATGTGTTGTCTTTATCATCCTAATAAAACTAAAGATATGTTTAAAGAAAACACTTCCTAAATGATGAAAGAAACAAATAACGCAAATTTAAAAAACCAATAATCGGTATATCAAAAACGAATGAATTATAAACATATCCACATTAGGGCCATTAAGTATTTGTTATATATATCTTGTGTTTTTTTATTTTTTCCCTAACCGAGGGTTACTTAATACCATTAGGTGAATTTTGTGTCAAGAGGAAAAATAGCATTTTTTTTATAAAAATCTGTTAAACATGCTCAGATGGGGTTATAATATGTCAGACAGGGCATAGCGACCGCTGCTATCCATAGTTGGGTTATTGCAGCATTCCAGCTGGTCTCCAAGAAGGTTTTTATCCTGGGGTTCTGCTTGATCCATTTGAAAAAAGGTTGCTTCCCGGCAATGATGTGCGGTTAAAAAGACATTGAAATGTTAAGATAATTGATTCGAATCTCGCAGCATTAATTTGCTTGGCCAGGGCCAAAAAGTTGCCGCAAACGTCGTCTTTTAAAAAGCTTCAGTTACCGTAAATTAAGGATCCGGGAAAGGTTGATATTTGGTTTTGTTGTGAACTTGCACTATGTCAAAAAAGACATAGTTACCTTCATGGCTTCTTCTGGAAATCTGTCAGACATAATGGTCGATGGCATTCCGGTAAATCATTCCCTTGCCGGGTCGGCGCAAGGGCAGTCGGCGAGATCTCCTCCACCTTTGAAAGCTTTCTTGAAATGACCCGGCTGCGTACTTCCGCCTGGTCGATGGTGTTGCCGGCTTCTTGCAGTTTTTTCTTGGTCTTGGCCAAGGCGTCTCCAAACCGACCGAACTCGGTTTTGAGGGTCCCCAGAAGTTCCCATACCTGGCTGGATCGCTTCTCGATGGCCAGGGTGCGAAATCCGATCTGGAGGCTGTTGAGCAGTGCTGAAAGGGTGGTGGGACCGGTTACCACAATACGGTACTCCCGCTGAAGCGTATCGCACAGGCCGGGTATGCGCAATACTTCCGCATAGAGCCCTTCAATGGGAAGAAATAGAATGGCGAAATCCGTTGTGTGGGGCGGCGCCACATACTTTTCCTTGATGGCTTTCGCCTCGGTTTTAATCCGTATTTCCAGTTGTTTCAGATACCGATCGGCGCTCTCTTTGTCGGCGCGTTCCTGAGCATCCAGCAGGTGCTGGTAGTCCTCCTGGGGGAATTTGGCATCGATGGGGAGCCACACTACCTGGTTTGGATCCTCTCTCTGGCCGGGCAGTCGAAGGGCGAATTCCACCCGTTCGCGGCTGTTCTTCACAGTGGCGACATTTGTGTCGTATTGATCCGGCGTCATGATTTGTTCCAGTATGGCGGCGAGACGAACTTCTCCCCAGATGCCGCGTGCGCGCACGTTGGTGAGAACCCGCTTCAGGTCCCCCACGCCGGTTGCCAGGTGTTGCATTTCCCCGAGGCCCCTGTAGACCTGTTCCAGGCGCTCGCTGACCTGCCTGAAGGATTCTCCCACCCGCTTTTCGAGAGTGCTGTGAAGTTTTTCGTCGACGGTTTCCCGTATGTTTTCGAGTTTAAGATTGTTTTCTTCCCTTAGAGAGCGCAACTGAACATCGATGGTATTCCGAACGGCTTCTGATTTTTCCTCGTTGAGCCGGGTTAACGCCACCAATTGCCGGGCAAAAGAATCCAGTTGGTCTTTCTGCATCCCCGCATTTTCGGTCATCCGTTGAAGAATTCCGTCCGTTATGCGACGAAGCCCATTTCCCATTTCTTCGCGATCCAGACGGGCCTGATGGGACGACTCATTGCGGTTTTGGGTGCTTTCTTCCTTGAAGACCGTCAGAAGCCTTTGAAGACCATCGTCCATGCGGTCAAGGCGGTTTTGCAGTTCCATGAGGTCTTGAGACCCTTGTTTCCGGAAAACCCGGTAAACAAGGACGCACAGGAGCATGAGAATCAGGCCGAGCAAAAGGAGCGACAGGGGCGCCTGGAGGAGAAGGATGGCATTGACAAATTCTTGAATGGATTGGCGCATAGGCACACAGGTCTCAGTTTATACTAACGGTTTTCCAAAATTTCCCTCAATAATCGCTTCCGCCACCCGAATGCCGTCAACGGCTGAGGAGATGATGCCCCCCGCGTAACCGGCTCCTTCTCCGGTGGGGTACAACCCTAAAACACCGGGGCTCTGAAACGTCTTGCCCCTAAGAATTCTGATTGGAGACGAACTCCCTGTTTCGACGGCGGTCAGGATGGCGTCGGCCATGGCAAACCCCCTGAGTTTCCGGTTCAGCCCGGGGATGGCTGAACGAAGGGTCTCGGCGACAAAGTCCGGCAGGCATGGCGTCAAATCCCCTGGGGTTGTCCCCGGTGCATAGCTGGGGGTTACCTGCCCCATTGAAACCGACGGCCTCCCTGATAGAAAATCTTCCACCCGTTGGACCGGGGCAAAATAGTTGCCGCCGCCCATTTCAAAGGCTTTTTGTTCCCATCGTCGTTGGAAAGAAATGCCCGAAAGGGGGCTGTTGTCGCCAAAGTCGGCTGGATTCACGCTCACCAGCAGGGCGCTGTTGGCGTTGGGGCTGTTGCGGGCGTACAGGCTCATGCCGTTTACGACGATGCTCCCCGCCTCAGGCGATGCGCCGATCACCCGGCCGCCGGGGCACATGCAGAAGGTGTAGGCGGCCCGGCCATTGGGACAGCGGTAAACCAGCCGGTAGTCCGATGGTCCCAGCCCGGGATGGGAGGCAAATGGGCCATATTGGGCCTGGTCGATCAATGTCTGGGGATGCTCGATGCGCACCCCCATGGAAAAGGCTTTCGGCGCCATGGGAATGTTTTGTTCATGGAGCATGCAAAAGGTGTCCCGGGCGCTGTGTCCCAGGGCCAGCACCAGGGTATCCGTGTGGATCGTCTCGCCATGGTTGAAGATAGCCTCAACCACACTTCCTCTTTTCACCCGTATATCCGTCAGCTTCGTTTCAAACCGAACCTGTCCGCCCAGGGCCAGAATGGTTTTCCGAAGGTTCCGGACCACCCTGATCAGGTTGTCCGTGCCCACGTGAGGTTTTGCCGCATAGAGAATTTCTTCGGGCGCCCCAGCCTTGACCAGTTCCGACAGGACTTTTCGAATGCGATTTTTTCCATCCCGGATCTGGGTGGTCAGCTTTCCGTCTGAAAAGGTTCCTGCGCCCCCTTCGCCGAAAGGCACATTGGATTCAGGGTTGAACAGTCCTTTTTCCCAAAATCTGCGAACATCTTGAACACGCGATTCAACGCTCTTTCCCCGCTCTATCATGATGGGACACAACCCGGCTTCCGCCAGTATCAATCCGGCGAAAAGTCCGCACGGGCCGGTTCCCACCACCACAGGTGAAATTCTTTTTGATCGGACGGGTATCGGCGCATGGTAACGAAGATCCGGTGTCATGCTGATATTGCGGTCCGCAGTATGCCGGGAGAGAACAAGGGATTCATTTTCGACCTGCGCATCCACGGAATAGACGGCCATGATCCGGTTTTTTTTGCGTGCATCAATGGATTTTCGAATGATCCGGAAGCGCAGCAGTTCTTTTTCCGGGATGTTCAGCTTATCCAGCACCGCCCTTTGAAGGGCGGCGGGGTCGTGGTCAAAGGCCAGCGTGATATGTTGGATTCTGATCATGAGTCGGGAGTGCCTCCTGTAAATTAGCGTTCTTAACCTAATCCAAAGGGAAACGGAATGCAAAGGCTTTACATCGAAGCCATTTTCATGGTGGGGATGGCTGGGTTGGAAAGGGGGGAGCCCCCCCTGACGTCTCTTCTTTTTGGAGGAGAAGAGATGCCAGGGAGAACTCAACTGTTAAACCGGGTCAATGTTATTTACATTAGAAAGCCATGGAAAGGGTGACGCCGCCCAGAAGGTGATTTGACCTTCCGTCCAGGCTCAAAGCCGACATCTCATTACTGGCGGAGCTCGACAGAGGAAATGCCCAGGCAATGGATGGCGTTACCGTAAAATATTTGTAGAAGGGGATGGCTAATCCCACTGACAGCAAGCCGTCATGAAGTCCGCTGAACCGGTCACCGGTGGGCAAATTATCGTCGTTATAATCCAGCATGTTGTCGTTGTCGGATTTGTAGTAGGCAAATGTGGCGCCCAGGTCGAGGCTCATCTCATAGGGCAGTTCAAATGAATGGGAAAGCCCCAGGTTGATATACCATCCCTGTAGTGTGCTGACTTCCCGGTAAACGGTCAGGGTGGGCGCCAGAATAACGTCCACGCCCGCACTGAGGTAGAATTCCTTGGAGTCATCCAGTCCATCCAGGGCGTAGTAGATATACCCGGCTTCCAGGCCCACGATCCCGAAACTGTGGCCGTAGGAAAAGGTCATGTCCGTCTCATTCCATTTGGATCCATCGTAGGTTTCGTTGTCCGTATCCAGGTTTCCCCAGAGGTTCAGTGCGAATCCTTTAAAACCGGCGGTTATTGAAGGTTGAATCACGAGACTGTCTTTGCTCAGTCCGTAACCCCGCCAGATGTACTGGCTCATGAATGCCACATCCGCCGAAAGTTCGGGCCGGTCTTCATCCACCACCTTGTCCAGTTCCGCGGCGATTGTGCCTTCTCCGGGAAGGGGTTTTTCTTCCGCGCCAAAGGCGTTCCAGGGGACAAAGGCGAGGGCCAAAAGCAATAGGGTTGATAAAAGTTTGATCATTTTCCGTTTCATTTCTTTCCTCCTTGGGTTTTGGTTTTAACCATTCAAAATTGTGATAGGTCCTTCAAAAATTGTTGTTTTTAAAACTTTTTGCTAACATTTCCGCTTTTACTACTTCTGCACATAGGATGAGACTTCAAAGTCCGGGTATGCGTTGCCGCCGTGTTCCGCGTAATCCAGACCGTCTCTTTCCTCTTCCGGGGAGACCCTCAAACCGATGGTTTTGTCGATAATTTTAAAGAGGATGAAAGCCGTGCCGAAGGTCCAAAGGAAACAGGTTCCGATTCCTAAGAGCTGCACCCCAACGATTTTGCCTGATGTGCCGCCGATGTTGAACAGGCCCGCCGCCAGGGTGCCCCATGCACCGTTGACGCCGTGGACGGAGACGGCGCCCACTGGATCGTCCACTTTGATTTTGTCGAAAAAGAAGACCGCGAAAACCACGATGATGCCGGCGATGGAACCGATGATCACGGCACTGAGCGGCGTCACGTTGGCACAACCCGCCGTGATGGCCACAAGACCCGCCAGAGCGCCGTTTAAGCTCATGCCGATATCCGGTTTCCCGATTCTCATCCAACTGGTGAACATGGCCAGAACTGCACCGGCCGCCGCCGCCAGGTTGGTGTTCACGAATATCATGGCAATGTCCTTGTTGGCGGCCGTGGTGGAGCCGGGGTTGAATCCGAACCATCCCATCCAGAGGATGAAAACGCCCAGGGCCGCGAGAGGAAGGTTATGTCCCAAAATGGGGCGAACTTTCCCGTCTTTGGCGTATTTACCGATTCGTGGTCCCAGAACAATGGCGCCCGCCAGAGCTGCCCAACCGCCCACAGAGTGAACGACGGTAGATCCCGCAAAATCAATGAACCCCAGTTTTTCCAGCCATCCGCCCCCGTGAAAAAGACCTCCCCAGGCCCAGCCGCCGAAAATCGGATAGATAATACCACAGATTATAACACTGTAGACCATATAGCTTGAAAATTTGGTTCTTTCGGCCATGGCGCCGGAGACAATGGTGGCGGCTGTTGCGGCAAACACCACCTGGAACATCCAGAAAGCCAGCACCCATGGGTCGCCTCCCATGGTGAAGTCGCTCAGAAAAAACCCGGATGTACCTATCCAGCCCGATGCGGAAGCGCCGAACATCAAACCGAAACCGATGGCCCAGAAGGCCAGGGTTCCCATGGAAAAGTCCATGAGGTTTTTCATCATGATATTGATGGCGTTCTTGGCGCGGGTAAAACCCGCTTCCACCATGGCAAATCCGGCTTGCATGAAAAATACCAGGGCCGCCGCTACCAGGGTCCATACATAATCCGCATGGGTTTGAACCAGGGCAATGGCTTCTTTGTTGGTAATGGGCGTGGGCGGTTCATCACCAGCCCAGACCCGGCTCAGGCCAAAAACAGCGAACAACAAAAAAAGAACAGTCGATTTTTTAAGCATGATAGGCTCCTTAAAATTAGAAAAAAATTTTCACCACTGCGGTTTTGATTCGAGCATACACCAGAGCAAGGTCTGTGCCGTACCACCGCAACGTCACCGGTAATTATTGTAAGTATCAGGAATTTTAATATAAATTAAAAGTTATGCTTGAAATGGACATGGCATCATGCGGTCTGCAAATGAAGTGACGCATTACAATAATGTTTGTTGTAATGAATTATCATACAAATTCGTATCTTCATGCCCTTGATGTTGGTCCGGATTTATTTTGTTGCGCGAGGTTGTTTTTTGCCGAAAATATGATATTCTCCCCCATCAAATGAGCCAAAGGAGAAAAAATGAGCAACAGGGTCAGTATATTCAGGATGTTGGACGCGTTGTTATGGAAAGTCCGGAATCAGGGTTTAACTGGATTTCCGTGGGTGGCTGTTGTGATTATGCTGATCCTTGTTTTGTTTATAAACGTCAGCCAGGTCCGTGCAGTGGAGAAACCGTCTTTTCAAGAATGGCTGGAAGGGGTCTGCAAAGAAGCGCGCGCTGCCGGGGTTTCCCAGAAAATTCTGGATCAGGCGTTTCATGATGTAAAGCCCATTCCTCGCATCATCGAACTGGATCGTTCCCAGCCTGAATTCAAACTCACGCTGGAGGAATACCTGGATCGGGTTGTTTCCGGAAAAACCGTTTGGGATGGGCGACGGTTGTACGACGAACATCGGAATCTTCTGAAAAAAATATCCGATCAATACGGCGTTGAGCCCCAGTACATTGTCGCCCTGTGGGGAATTGAAACCCGATATGGAAAAATTACAGGTGGATATCCGGTGATCGCATCTCTGGCGACGCTGGCCTATGATGGCCGGCGCAGCGCCTTTTTCAGGTCTGAACTCATCAGAGCCCTCAAAATTCTGGAAGAGGGTCATATTTCTCCGGAAGATATGGATGGTTCCTGGGCCGGCGCCATGGGACAGGTCCAGTTCATGCCGTCATCCTTTGTGACGTATGCCGTGGATTATGACGGCGACGGTCGAAGGGATATATGGGATAATCTGCCGGATGCCTTGGCTTCCGCCGCCAATTATCTGTCAAGATCCGGCTGGAGAAAAGATCAGGGATGGGGAGGGGAAGTTTCTTTACCCGCGGGGTTCAAAACAGAACTGGTGGATGCGGGAACCCGGAAAACCCTCAAAGAGTGGCGGCAACTGGGTGTTTCGGGAAATGGTGTTGCTGGAAAACCGGCTTTGTCGGCATATCTGGTGCGACCCAACAAAACCGGCGGTCCCACATACCTGGCATATCCCAATTACCGCGTGATCCTTAAATGGAACCGATCCAATTATTTTGCTGTTGCGGTGGGTTCCTTGGCGGATCGCATTGCGGCGCCATGAAAAAGCTCAAGGCGCATTGTCGGGTTGTTGCTGCCCCAGTTTCACGGCTTATGGTAAGGGATTGGTCCGTTCTCGTTGGGCGATCTCCAACAATACATCAAATAGCGCAGGCTCTTCACTCTCTTCAATGCCATCGGAAAGATGCTTGTGATGAGGAAACGTCTTGAGGTGTCGGTGATGCGGCGCATTGTCGTATCGGAAAATGACTTCCTGACGTTCGTTCATATACTGGTAGCGGTATTTTATTTTTGCAAGGACTTCGACATCTTTGACTTCAGCGAAATCCAGGAGGTGACCATTTTGAAATACAATCGAACCACTGAGAAATCCCTGGTTGATGTTGTAGATCTTTTTCCTGAGAGTATAGAAACGAATCGAGGGAAACTCCTTTAGAATCGCTTCGATCTGAAAGAAATAGGTTTCGATCATACCAATTCCTGGAGCCGCGTTTTATTCTTCTCCAACATCTCGTAAAGTCCGGCCCATACCATATAGTCTTCAGTGTCTTCCAGCTTCCCTTGCACAAATTCACGGTAAAATATTTCTGAGTTCATCTGGTATTTTTCCTCAAACTGCTTTAGATCAAGCCTCATGTTCAAGTTGCCTTTCTTCATTTCGGCAATCTGATATGCGATGATATTTTCCGCAAAGGTTTCTTGGTTTTGAGTATATTCCAGAACTTTTTTCAGCCGGCGCGCAGTTTCCGCCGGCACTTTTAATTGTAGGTTGAGCATAAGTCCTCCTGTTTACCGCGTGATCCTGAAATGGAACCGATCCAATTATTTTGCCGTCGCGGTGGGCACCTTGGCGGATCGCATTGCAGCGCCATAGTAATCGTTTCTTTCAATTAGTGCCTGAACGAAAACCTCTAAATATCGTTTTCCAATTTTCGTTAGAGATTTACAACTAGATGATATGGTTTCGTTTTTTCACTTAAAACTTAAAACCTAAAACTTAAAACCGTGCCTGAACGGCTTTTTCGTTCAGGCACTAATTATACTCCCTGGTTTTCTTGAATTCCACCTCCGGCCATTGTTCCATCACATGTTCCAATCGCCACTGGCTGGGCCCCAGGAAGGTCAGTTGATCTTCCGCATCCAGGGCCAGGTATGCCGTATTTTCCTGCTGGAAATCCCTGAAGCGTTTGGAGTCCGTGCAGCTCACCCAGCGCGCAACCGCCAGGCCCATGGGTTCATAAACCGTATCCGCCCCATATTCCTGTTTCAGGCGATTGGCCGTGACATCGAATTGAAGGACGCCCACCGCCCCCAGAATGTAGTCGCTGGTGCCCAAGGGGCGGAACACCTGGGTAGCGCCCTCTTCCGCCAATTGGTGCAGGCCTTTCTGCAACTGCTTGGATTTCATTGGATTTTTCAGGCGGACGCGCCGGAAGTGTTCCGGGGCGAAGTTGGGAATGCCGGTGAACTTCAGGGGTTCCTTTTCAGTAAATGTGTCCCCGATTTTGATGGTGCCGTGGTTATGGATGCCGATGATGTCTCCGGGATAGGCTTCCTGAACATTTTCCCGGGCCTGGGCCATGAATATAGTGGCATTGGCAATGGCAATTTCCTTGCCGATGCGATGGTGAACGACTTTCATTCCCCGGGTGAAGGTGCCGGAACACACGCGCAAAAAGGCGATGCGGTCCCGATGGGCCATGTCCATGTTCGCTTGGATTTTGAAAACAAAGCCTGAAAAGGCGGATTCGTAGGGGGATACGTCCCGGGTCAGGGTGGCGCGGGGCCTCGGCGGCGGCGACATTTCAACAAAGGCGTTCAGCAATTCCTTTACGCCGAAGTTGTTAACGGCGCTGCCAAAGAAAACGGGCGTCTGATTTCCTTTCAGATAGTGGCCCATATCAAAGGGATTGGCGGCGCCATCCAGCAATTCCACATCTTCACGCAGGTCCTTTGCCTGACTGCCAAGCAACTGGTCGAGACGGGGATCGGCGAGATCCTCTATCATGATGCCTTCCCGGGGCGCGCTGGATTGTCCCGGCGTAAAGAGATGAAGCCCCAGATGATGCCGATTGTAAACCCCTTTAAAGCGTTTTCCCATTCCGATGGGCCATGACAGGGGAACGCACTCGATTTGAAGTTTTTCTTCAATGTCGCTCAACAGATCCAGCGGAGGCAGTCCCTCCCTGTCCAGTTTGTTGATAAAGGTGATGATGGGTGTGTTGCGCATGCGGCACACTTCCATGAGCTTTTCCGTCTGGGGTTCCACGCCCTTGGCGCTGTCAATGACCATCAGGGCGCTGTCCACGGCCGTCAGCACGCGATAGGTATCTTCGGAAAAGTCCTGGTGTCCGGGGGTGTCCAGCAGGTTGATCTCGAAATTCCGGTAGTTGAATTTCATGGCGCTGGTGGTAACGGAGATGCCCCTTTCCTGTTCAATTCGCATCCAGTCGCTGGTGGCATGTCGCGTGGCTTTTCTGGCCTTGATGGCGCCGGCCTGCTGAATGGCGCCGCCAAAGAGCAGCAGTTTTTCCGTAAGGGTTGTCTTGCCGGCATCCGGGTGACTGATAATGCCGAAATTGCGCCGCCGATCCACTTCCAGTTTGTGTCGTTTATCCATTTTCCTAAAATAGCCTCAATCACAACGTAAAAAAAACGGGCTCTGGGAGAGCCCGATTGCTCGCAACAATATAAGGCGTTAAAGCCAAAGGTCAATGGGTATGGCTAGCGAAGTAAGGCGCCTCATTCTTGACAGCTGGGCCATAGCCTGCTATCGGTTATGGAAATACGGGTCAATATGTGCGACGCCGATTCAACTCAAAGGAGATATATCCCATGACTTTTGCATCTACGGCGAAACCGCCCCTCAAACCGCCTGAAAACGCTCTCTGGTTTTTGTTTAAGAAACAACGTTTTCTGGTGATGCGGGAAGGCGACGATGCCCGTATACCGCAAACACCGGATTTGGAAAAAACCGCATTTTTTCCCCGCGGGCAACGCTTTTTCGGCATGCTGAATGATCAGCCCTGCTATGCGTCGGAATTGAGCGGCGATGCGCCGATCCCTGAAGCCTTTTCGTCCATGGAACTGCGTCAGGTTTTTCAACGGTTTGATGTGGATAACGTTCAGGCGGCAGGGTTGGCGGGGCATTTGTTGGCCTGGCATCGGAACCATGAATACTGCGGCAAATGCGGAAACCCCACAAAGGATAAGGAAGGCGAACGGGCTAAAATTTGTCCGGAATGTGGGCTGGTCAATTATCCGCGGCTTTCTCCGGCGATTATCGTCGCCGTTGTCAGGGAGGGAAAAATCCTTCTGGGCCATTCACCCCGATTCCCCGAGTCTTTTTACAGTGTCCTGGCGGGATTTGTGGAACCGGGTGAAACCCTTGAAGACTGCGTTAGAAGGGAAGTGCTGGAAGAGGTGAGCATTTCGGTTAAAAATATTCGCTATTTCGGAAGCCAGCCCTGGCCGTTTCCTGATTCTCTCATGGTGGGATTCACGGCGGAATATGCGGGTGGCGAAATACGGGCGGACGGCGTGGAAATTTCCCATGCGGACTGGTTTGCGCCGGATGACCTTCCCCGCATTCCACCCAGAATCAGTATTTCGCGGGAACTGATTGATTGGTTTTCGGAACGCGCCTGAGTTGTTTTATTTGTTAATAATTTGAAATTGTTATAAATTTTATTGCAAGGAGGATGATTATGCGACGTGCTTATTGGGTTTCCATTTTGTTGTTTTTTGTTGTTTGTGCTTTCAGTCTGCCGGCTCGGGCTGCAACCGCCAATTTTCCCGAGGTGATGATTATTCTCGATGGTTCGGGCTCTATGTGGGGCAAGGCCGGAGGCGAAGCCAAGATAGAGGCGGCTAAAAAGGTGCTTAAGGAACTGGTCCCTTCACTTCCCGAAGAAGTCAGGCTGGGTTTGACTGTCTATGGTCATCGCTGGAAAGGGCGTTGTGACGATATTGAGATCATTATCCCAGCGGGCGGCAATGATCGCGCCTTGCTTCTCGAAAAAGTCAGCGCTATCAATCCCAAAGGCAAAACCCCCATTGCCGATTCCATCAAATTGGTTGTTAAAGCGCTTAAATCCAAAGAAAACGAAACGACCATTATTCTTGTAAGCGACGGATTGGAAACCTGCAACCCGGATCCCTGCGGGGTCGTGCGTGAACTTAAGAAAACAGGGATCAAGTTTATTCTGCATGTGGTCGGGTTTGATGTGAGTGCTCAGGAGAAAGAACAGCTTTCCTGTCTTGCTGAAGCGGGCGGTGGTGTTTATTACAGTGCCGGCAATGCCGGGGATCTGTCTTCCGCATTTCAAAGTATGCAGCGGGAAGTGGTGAAAAAGGTGGAAGTTGAGAAAGCCCGAACCACCCGGAAAAAAGCCAAAACAGGTCTGGGCAAACTACGGGTGACTTATCCCCCGGGTGGGGAGAAAAGTCTCGCTTGTATTCGGATTGTCAGGAAAACAGACAATAAGACCCTTAAAACCGCCGAGAATCCCAAGGCAGACAGCACCCATCCCCTACCGGCCGGTGAATATGATGTCAATTTAGGATACGCCAACGCCAATTACAAAAAACCTTCTGAAATCGGCCCCATTTCCGTCACCATCAATGGGGGTGAAACAACGGATCTTCAATTGGGCGCCCTGGTGTTTAATGTCTCCGACGGCCTCAAGCGTATTCCGGCCGGTTCCGTGACTTTGCGCAGCGCCGACGGAAAATTCGTATTGATGACGCCCGGCAAGAACAACGATTACTACTTCTTTACCACCAAACCCCTGCCTCCCGGTACATATGCTTTTGAATACCACTACAAAACCATGCCTGCGCCGGCGATTCTGGCACGGGGTATGGCAATAAAGGCCAATTCGGAAACGGTTTTGACCATTGACAGCGGTATCCAGATCAAGAAAAACGACCAGCCCATGACCGGTTTTGACTTGATCGATTCAGAAAACCGGGACAAAGTCCTTCAGGTGCGTCGGAGATGGGACAACGATTATCCCTTGTGGAAGGCTTTTCCGGTTTCCCCGGGGAAATATGAGGTCATGGTCTACCTGAAAGGGATGGACGAACCCCTTCCGGTGGGGGACGTCACCATCGACAAGGGTCTGCTGTTGGAATTTGATACGGGGATGTAATGTCTGGGTGAAGCGCTGTCATTCAGGCAGGGAAGGGCGCACTTTCAAGGTGGATTCTTTCCGAATTTGAACCAGACCCGGTTTGGCCCCTCTGGGCTTTGTGACATACCGGGCCCGGGTGCATGAGACCGGTACGACGCCGCCGTTACGCGCCTTGCTGTAATAGGCGGCTACGGCGGCGGCGCGTTTCAAGGTTTCGCGATCGGGTTCTTTTTCCGCGCTGGCCCTCAGTACCACGTGGCTGCCTGGCATTCCCCGCACATGGAACCAGAAGTCATTGGGTTTTGCCAGTTTGATGCTGAGATGATCGTTGTCCACATCGGTTTTTCCGGCAAACACTTTAAAACCGCCCGGCAATTCGTGTTCAAAAATGTTATATTGAGAGGGCAAGAAGGCTATCTTCCGGGCGTGATGATGCGGGACTCATTTTGTTTTTGCGCGGCTTGTTGTTGGGCCTGCATTTGTTGCGCCCTTGCCAGCATCTCTTCAAGGGCTTTTTTCATGGCAATGGGAAATTCGTCGATGGCCTGTTCCAGGGTTGTTGCCTGCAATGGCGCTTGAAGGGGAACAAGCCCCTGGGGCGAGTGGAGCTGGGTATGTCCCATGAAGACGGTCATCCGTTTTTCGTCGTCGGTTCCGTCCGGATTGATGGGTCTAAGGCACCTGATGGACCCTACCCTGAGGTCCGTAACGGACTCCTCTCGGCACAGGCTTTGTTTGTTGAAGGTAAAGTTGATTTGTTCTGGAATGTTTTCGGTCATTTGCTTTCTCCCTGGGGGTTTTGTCAAGGCAATGCTGTTTATGGTATTTTACGTCGTCATCAAACCCAAATATCATTCCAGAGCATAAATAGCAACCCCCGGGGGCTTGTTTTTTTCCGGTTTATTGCGCCATTATCACCCGCTCAACGGATGGGATGTGCCGGTTCAGGAATTTCTCGCCAAATACCCTGAATCGTTCGGGGTCATCGGTGGTGCAATAGGCGACAACGCTGTTTTTAGGAATCCGGGTTTCAATTTCAGGGTGTCTCCTCAAGTAATCCTTGAGTTTCTCCGCAATGATTTCGGGGCCGTTCAATACCCGGCAGTTTTTTCCCATGATTCGGGAGATGTCCTTTTCCAAAAACCGGTAGTGGGTGCATCCCAGGATGAGGGTATCGATGTTGTTGCGTTTCATGCGGAGTAGATATTTTTTGAGAATCATGTTGGATTCCGGTTTTCCCGCCCAACCTTCCTCCACCAGAGGGACCAGAAGGGGACAGGCCTGCCCGTAAATCTTGAGTCCCGTTCCAAGCTTTCGCAGTTCTTCCTCGTAGACCTTTGATTCGATGGTGGCCTGGGTTCCGATGACGCCGATGCGGCCGCGGCGTGCGGACAGAACGGCGGATTCGGCCAGGGGAATGACAACGCCCAGAACACGACGGTTTGGATAGTTTGCCGGAAGCCACTCCCGCTGAATTCTGCGAAGGGCCTTGGTTGAGGCCGTATTGCAGGCGAGGATCACCAGGGTACACCCTTTGCTGAACAGAAAATTCACCGCCTGGCGGGTGTAGGTATAGATGACGTCCTGACTTTTGTTGCCATAGGGCGTGCGGGCGCTGTCGCCCAGATAGAGATAATCATAGTCTGGAAGCAGTTTTAAAAATGCACTCAAAATGGTGAGCCCGCCAAATCCTGAATCAAAAACACCGATCATGTCGAAGTAACCTCCACGGTTTTGGTAGAATGGAAAATTCACACCTATCGCCCCTGGTTTCCCCTTGATGGCACGGGTCTGTCAAGGAAAAAATCCACCGATGCGGCGAGGAAAGCGACGACTGCCCTTCAGAGTCTTCCGGAAGATCTTGACAACGAGAAATTTGAGCCCATGTTATAGGGGTAAATTTTGGAAGATGAAATCAAACCGGCAGCGAGGAGATAATATGACAGGAAAACAAGAGACCCATCAATTCAAGACGGAAATTCAGCAGATTCTCAATCTTATTATCAATTCTTTATATTCCAACCGGGATATATTTCTGAGGGAATTGATCTCCAATTCATCGGATGCCATCGACCGGCTGCGCTTTAAAGCCCAGACCGATGCGGAGATCCTGGGTGACGACGCCGATTTTTTTATCCGGGTTACCCCCAATAAGGAAAAAAAGACCCTCGAAATCTCGGATAACGGTGTCGGCATGACCTATGAGGAGGTCATGGAGAATATCGGCACCATCGCCAAAAGCGGGACATCCGCATTCGTGGAGGCCCTTAAAAATTCAACGAAAGGGGATGCCCTGGCCCCTGATCTTATTGGGAAATTCGGAGTTGGTTTCTACAGCGCCTTTATCGTGGCCAATAAGGTGACCCTGATTACAAAGGCCGCGGGTTCGGATACTGCGGCCCGGTGGGAATCCACGGGGGATGGTTCTTACACCATCGAAGAAGTTGAGAAAGAGGGACGGGGGACTACTATCCTCCTTGAGCTGAAAGACCCCGAAGAGAAAGCCGATGACGATTATACGGATGAATGGGTGATTCGTGAGACCGTGAAGAAGCATTCGGACTTTGTTCGCTATCCCATTCTTATGGAGGTGGAAAAATCCGAACCCATTCCCGAGGCCGAGCAGCTTAAGGGCACGGATGGAAAACCCCTTTCCACCACCCGGAAAGTGCGGGAGGATGAAACCCTTAATTCCATGAAGGCCATCTGGACCCGGAGTAAATCCGAGATCACGGAAGAGGAGTACAAGGAGTTTTACAAGCACATCAGCCATGACTGGAATGATCCCCTGTCCCATATCCACGTGAAACTGGAAGGGGTGGTGGAATATACCATGCTGTTGTTTGTTCCTGAAAAGGCGCCCTTTGATTTCTTCACGGTTGAACGAAAGCACGGCATCCGGCTCTTTTCCCGTCGGGTGTTCATTATGGAAAACTGTAAGGACCTGATCCCCGAATACCTGCGGTTTATCAAGGGTGTTGTGGATGCCATGGATTTGAACCTGAATGTCAGCCGGGAAATTTTGCAGCAGGACAAGATGGTTCGAAACATTCGAAAGAACATCATCAAAAATGTGCTGAACCATCTCGGGGAAATGGACAAGGAGACTTACGAAAAATTCTTTGAGGCCTTCGGCATGGTGCTCAAAGAGGGCATCCATTCGGACTGGGACAACAAGGACAAGATTGCGGATCTGGCACGCTACAAAACCACCAAGTCCGACGGCAAGTATGTGTCGCTTAAAGAGTACGTGGTTAACATGAAGCCGGAGCAGGAAGGGATCTATTATATGACCGGGGAGAACATTTCCACCCTCATTAACAGTCCCCACCTGGAAGCGTTAAAGGCAAAGGACTATGAAGTGCTGCTCATGACGGACCCCATCGATGAATGGGTGGTCCAGGCTCTGACCGAATATGACAAAAAACCCCTCAAGAGTGCTGAAAAAGGGGATTTGAAGATTGATGATGAAAAAACGGAAGAAAAAAAGAAAGACCTCAATTCCCTGTTTGAATTCATCAAAGGTCAGCTGGATGAAAAGATCAAGGAAGTGCGCCCCTCAACGCGGCTCAAGGATTCCGTGGCGTGTCTCTCCAGCGATGCGGAAGATATGAGCGCCTACATGGAAAAGATCATGAAGGCCACCGGAAATACCGCTCCCGACGCCAAACGGGTGCTGGAGTTGAACGCGGATCACCCGGCCATTACAAAAATGAAGGAAATATTTGAAGCCGACAAGGATGATCCCAAACTGAAAGATTACAGCCAGTTGCTGTTTGACATGGCGGTGATCGGCGAGGGCGGGAAAATCGACAACCCCTCCCGTTTCAACAAACAGGTGGGTCAATTGCTGGTCGGCGCTTTTTAATCCCGAACCATACATCTCCATTTAAAAGAACGGCCGTCTTTTTTATTAAGGACGGCCGTTTTTTCGTATGTTGGGTTAATGAAACAAATTTGCCTTTCAGGATAAAATATCAAGGCTGTCAGCGTCAAAGACTTGATCCGCCTGCGGGTTTGCGCTATATGGCAGGGGACCGGTAATTTTGTTCAAGTCAAGTCCGAGGACGAATAGGCGAGATTGCAAAACCCGGAAAGCCTTAGCGGAAGGAAGCAAGGATGCTTGAATGCACCAATGAAGAGAGTTTCGGTCTTGGATGGCTGATCTTGAAGGGCCGTATAGATGCCATGAGCGCCGGAGAAATCGGTCGGAAGCTGGATGCGCTTCTGGCCGCCGGTGAACGGATTATCGGTGCGGACCTGGAAGGGGTCAACTATATGAGCAGCGCGGGCATCCGCGTTTTTTTGACGGCTCAGAAAAAACTCATGCGGGTGGGGGGGCAGATTATCATGGCCCATGTTCAGCCGGATGTTCAGGATTTGCTGAAGATGAGCGGTCTGGATACGCTTTTTCGCATTGTTGCGACCCGGGAGGAAGCTGCCCTGACGGTTCGGGATGACGTAAAAGATTCAGAACCGGTTTCAAAAAACATCTGCGGCATTCGCTTCAACTGTCTGGAAAAAGAAGGGTCCCCGGGTTCAATGAACCTTCTGGGAGACCCGAAGGGGTTGATCTATGCCGCCTATGAAGCGGGGGACGTGGCCACGGTTCAGTCTTGCCACATGAAGTTCGGTTTGGGACTGGGAAGCCTTGGCCGGCAATGGGATCATTTCAAGGACCTCTTCGGCGAGGCTATGGTGATTGATCACAATTTCTTTTTCTATCCGGCGGTTAAACAAGCGGCCGTGGACTTCATGCTCTGGTCAAAAGGGAACCCGCCTATTCCATACCGGTTTTTAAATGGACTCACTTTCCAGGGAGCATACCGCCATGTGGCAGCCTTTGAGGGCGCGGACTGCGGGGCGTCTCTGGATAACCTGATCAAGGCCCTTTTCCAAATTTCAGATGCCCCTCTTCTGGGCTTGGTGTTCCTGGGGGAGAGCAGGGGGATATGGGGGATGCATCTCAAGCGGGTTCCCATAAGCGACCTTCAGACCGGGGCGGGAGAAGATATTTTTAGCCCTGCCCACATCCATGACTGGATGGATCTACCGGTGGAACCGGCCTTTATCCACCATGTGGTTGCGGGTGTGGGAATTGCGGTGAGGGAGAGGGGGCTTCTACCCCGATCCATGCAGTCATGCATCCCCAGGGGGCAGGATTTCCATGTGCATGCGGGTCTCTTCGGCAAGGGGCTTTTCAGCACTGATCCGGCCGGTTTTGAACATGAGATCCTGCGCATATTGACTGAGTTTGAACCCCTCGGAATTCAGCATCTCATGGGTCGCAGCCTTTTCAAAAACGGGGTCGTGGGCGTGGTGGAGATGGAAGTGGGAGAAACGAATGGAACTCTGGATCGGCGCCCTTAACCTCGGATTTCTTTACGGCTTCATGACCATGGGGGTGTTTCTCACCTTCCGGGTGCATGATTTCCCGGATATTACGGTGGACGGCAGCTTTACCACCGGGGCTGCTGTAGCGGCCGTTCTGATGGTGTCGGGCGTCAACCCCTTTGTGGCGCTCCTGGCGGCTTTTGGGGCGGGCGCCGCCGCCGGAAGCATCACGGCGCTCATCCATACCCGCCTCAAGATCAACGGGTTGTTGGCCGGAATTCTGGTCATGACCGGTCTTTATTCCATCAACCTGCATGTCATGGGCCGGTCCAATATCCCCCTTCTCAACCGGATCACCCTCTTTACCTGGATTGAAAGCATAAACCCGGGTTTTCACGAGGAGGCATGGATCACACTGGCGCTACTGATCATCATGGCGCTGTTCTGGTGGGGGATGTCGCTCTTTCTCAAGACCGACATGGGGGTTGCCATGCGGGTGACCGGCAACAATTCGGACATGGCCGCGGCGGCGGGGATACATGTAAACCGGATGACGGTGTTCGGTGTGGCCCTGGCCAATGGCCTGGTGGGGGTGTCCGGTGGTCTGATTGCGCAATATCAAGGATTTGCGGACATCGGCATGGGGATTGGGACCATCGTTATCGGCCTTGCTTCGGTCATTATCGGCGAAGCCGTTCTGAGAATGCGTTCCATGTTTGCCATCGTTCTGAGTGTGATTCTCGGTTCGGTGATCTTCAGGTTGATGATTGCCGCGGCGCTCTACATGGGGATGAATCCCATTGATCTCAAACTCCTGACGGCCGCCTTTGTGCTGGCGACCCTCGTGGTTTCAAAACGGATCGGGGGCACTCGTAACATGTTTGCAAGGATTACAGCCCTCTTTACCACCCGGAGGATCACCCTGGGCCTGGTGGGCATGGGGATCATCCTTCTCGGTTTGGTAGTTTTCAGGAGCCATATGCAGGGGCCGTCGGATCATTCACGGACAACCACCATCGGGATTGTTCAGGTGGTGGATCATGGATTGCTGAATATCACCCGCGACAGCTTTGTCAAAGAGATGGCGCAGTTGGGCTACGAGAAGGACAACCACTTTGAGATCATGCTTGAAAACGCCAATGGCGATCTTGCGACGGTCAATACGATTCTGGACAAGTTCCTGCAGCGGAATGTGGATATTGTGGTTCCCATTTCCACGGCATGTACCCAGGCCGCCATCAACAAGGTGAAGGACCGCCCCGTGGTGTTTGCCACGGTGGCAAATCCGTTTCTCATCGGGGCCGGGGAATCGGAAACGGCGCATCTTCAAAATGTGACCGGCGTGTATGGGTCAGACATCATAGTAAATGACGTTTTTTCTCAATTCAAATTGTGCATTTAGTTCAACAGCGGCCTTGATCATTGTTTCGGCCATTAGGGCGAAAGATTTTTCGCCCCTACATGTGGTCGAAACACGATACCCTGCGTAGGATGGCTGAAACGATGAGCAAGGCTTTAACAGCAATAACCCACTTGAGGGATTGAGGAGATGCGAAAATAAAGGTCGAACTCCATGCGACCTCTCAATTTGGGCGACATAGTGTTTATCAGATGGCAAAATCTTGTTGCTGCCTTCCGATGCTTTTTGTCCTCTATCCAATCTAAAAGCACAACAAGTGTTTTCCCGACTAATTTCACATAACCAGGGAGTTTTGTGACCTTTGTCAGGATCTGTTTCACATCCCGCGGATCATCATAACATGAACGGAACAGGCCAACCAGATGCTCGCGTGAGTGAAAGGCAATCATTTGTATCAGGTCGTAGAGCTTCTTTTTCTCCAGATCTGCCTTGTTCATTGGTCTGCCTTTCAGCACTTCAATTATCGATACTTTGTCAGGCATTTCTTTTAAGGCTGCCTGAAAACCGTCAAGCTCTTTGTCGTATTTCTCTATCTCTTCCTGGAGCGTGTTTAGCTTTTTTTTAAGACGAAGATCTTTTCGTGCTTCTATTTTGGACTCTGTTTGTTGTTTTGCAAGCGCCAATTGCCCCATCTTTTGTTTAATTCCCTTGATCGTTTTTTTGATTGTTTTTACCTCAGGATTATCTACAAGAGGCTGTTCTTCAAGTTCTTTAAGATCATAACCGGGATGATAATTGAAGTTGTACAGGGACATCATCTCTTTGAAAAAGTTTTCAGACTCTCCCCATCGTGAAAGCATATATGCGGCAATATCAGGAGCAGGCTTTTGATGATTGCTGGTATATATTGCCACAGGTCTATCCTTGTCCAATTCCTTGAAAACAACCATACGTACTTCTGTCGAAGTTGCCTCTGTTCGGCCTTCTTTGGCAGCTGTAGAAATCGATTCACGAATCAGTTTTGTTTTCTCGGCAATGAGATATCTTTTCCCATTAAACATCAAGCAGCTCGTATATTCCAAGTCTTTCAATTCATCTTTTTTCACATACCTGGCCCACGTAATAAAGTCAGCCCTTTTCGATAATTGACTGAAAAAGTGAACACCATAACCACCGCGATCAAAAACCACAATGGGGCGGTCGACACCCAGGCTGATTATCTTGTCGGCCGCTCTTATGATGATCGGCCTGAAATCGATATCACACCCTTCGGTAATTGAAAAGAAAGGCTTCCCGTCAAGGTCGCTGACAACATAAATCTCGTTTCCTTTCATGACAATTCGTCTCACGGTATGGTAGCCTTTGGATAGAACTTTCAGTCCATAATAGGGAAGGAAGTGCCCATCGATAAAAAACACCTCTGGGTTGATGAACCCCAACGATAGAAACAGGTTTGCGAAATAATCTATCAGGCTCTCTGAGGGCTTGAACTCGGCCATCTGTTTTAAACGCAACCGAATAGTGGTCTCATCGGGGGAACTGGTTCGTCCCAGCAAAAGCCCCATGTCCCTACTGTTGACCAGCTTATGGGATTCGATAGATGGCAACCCGATGTTCAACCCGAAAAGGACAGTTTCCATCACTTCATAATTATCATACATATTATTGGAATAAGAAGGCAAATCAAAGGCATTTGGGAAGTTGATATGATCTAAAAACAGATGGTGAAGAAGCATGCCGGCAAAGACATTGCGTTGTCCCTGTTGAAGATAATCCAGGAATACTTTATCTGTATCGGTTTGTGGCTTGGGTGTATCCTCATCAGCAAATTCATCTACCTTCTTTTTGAACTCAGAATCAGCCTCAAAGTTGAAAGAAAGCTGTCGCTCGTCGTGTTGCTTCAAATCAATACTATCCGCAATTTTAGCCAGTTGCTCCAAGTCATGCTTTGTAGGCTTTTCAGTTTCTGCATCTTGGTCCGCGGTTCTGATACGAGCTACAGCACTTCTCGAAATAGTCGTTTCAGTTTGCTTTTCCGCGGCATTTGCAATCTGCTGGTCAGTCCAGTCAGGATTCTCGCGGATAAGTTTTTTGATGGTTTTGCGAATGCTGCCAATATATTTCCAGGGAGCCTTGGGACCACGGTTGTCCTCAAATATGGCCTCAACACCTAAAAGTCTTTTGGTGCGAAGCAGTTTGCCAACCGTATTGCGGTGAAACCCACAGATTTTACCGGCAACCCGGTTTTTACAATAACCAAGCTCGACAAGTTGTACGGCAGCGAGTCTCCTATCATTTATCTTCCCAGGATCGAAACTGACGACAGGACGATACTCATGATAAACCGTAACAGTGATTTTTTCCTTCCAATCCCGCTCGGTCCATATGGATAGGTCGCTAATTTTTTCTGTTTTGACAATCATGGTCTGAAGATAATTTTTCAGTTTTCATTTGTCAATAAAAAAAATATTTTGCCCCACCTAATATTTTCAGCTAGTTACGCTGCACTAAAATCTGAAATGCACACGAAATTATGAGAAGCTCCAGTATAACGATTTCAAACAGTTAAGTTGCGTAAAGGTCATTTACCAGGAACTCTGATGGGTGGGTCCCCATGGAAAAGACCCTTGAGATTGTTCGCAGGCTCGTTCCGGGAACGATTACCATCGGAACCATATGGGATCCCGCCCATGCCAATTCCGTGTTCAATGTGGAGAACCTGAAAAAGGCTGCGGCCGCATCCGGTCATATAACCGTCGTGGGGGCCGCCATTACCGGTTCATCCGAGGTGTACGAGGCGGCCCGTTCCCTGGTGAACCGGGGGATTGACGCCTTTGTGCTGGCGCCCGACAACATTGTTTATTCGGCTTTTGAATCGGTGGTCAAAGCCGCCCGATCCGGGAAAATTCCCATATTCATGAGCGACGTGGAGCGCTTGTCGGATGGCGCTTTGGCGACCCTCGGTTATGATTATGCCATGAGCGGCATGCAGGCGGCGCGTCTGGTGGACCGGATACTGAAAGGGGAGGACCCGGCAAAAATTCCCTTTGAACGTTACCGGAAAATGACCTTTGGTTTGAACCTGGATGTGGCAAGGGAGCTGGGGATTTCCCTGCCGAACGATCTTCTGGCTGATGCCACCTGTATCCACGGTCGGGCCGCACGGATAGAGGGAAAGCCATGATACGGATCAGCGATTTTCACAAGAGATTCAATGCTGGGACCCCCAATGAGGTCTATGCTTTGAGAGGCATCGCGCTTCATGTGCAAAAAGGCGATTTTGTCACCATCATCGGCACCAACGGGTCTGGTAAATCCACCCTTTTGAATGCGGTGGCAGGCACGTTTTTCCCGGATTCCGGGAGCATTGTCGTGGACGGAAAAGATGTTACTTTTCAGCGGGATTTCAAGCGGGCCGGGTCTATCTCCCGCGTTTTCCAGAATCCCTATACCGGCACGGCGCCCGGGATGACCATTGCCGAAAACCTTTTGATGGCGATCCTGAGGGGCTGCGGACATTACCCCCGGGTCAGCCTCAACAAAGAGATGATGGTCCGCTTTAAAAAGGAAGTGGCGCTCCTGGAAATGCAGCTGGAGACGCGCCTGGAAGATGTTATCGGAACCCTGTCCGGTGGGCAGCGTCAGGCCCTGACCCTGCTCATGGCGGTGATCCGGAAACCCAAGGTCCTTCTCCTGGATGAACACACTGCGGCCCTTGATCCCAAATCAAGCGCTCAGGTGATTGCATTGACCCGCCGATTCATCGAGGCGGGCAAATTAACGACCATCATGGTGACCCACAGCATGCAGCAGGCCATTGAACTGGGAAACAGGACCGTTATGATGCACCAGGGGCGAATCATCGACGATATCCCAGCCAGTGAAAAGGCGCACCTGTCGGTGGATGATCTCCTGGATAAATTTGCCGAACTTCGAAAGCGCGAAAAATTGACCGACGACATCGTGGCGCAACTGCGGCGGGAATACCTTTGAAACGCTATGATTTATGCTCGTAAAGGTGAACGTCCTGCTGGGGGTAGGGGATGCTGATGCTTTCAGCGTCGAACCGTTTCTTGACGGCCTCAGTGGTATCGACGAAAACCCCCCAGTAGTCGCTCGATTTCGTCCAGACCCGAACCGTGAAGTTCACGCTGCTGTCGGCCAGGGCGGAAACGACCACCATTATGTCCTTATCTTTCATCACCCGTTCGTCTTTATCAATGATTTCTCGAATGACGGATCGCGCCTTATCGATATCGTCGTCATAGCCGATGCCGAATGTCATATCCACACGACGGGTTCCCTTGGCCGAGTAATTGATGATAGTGCTGTCGAGCAGCTTGGCGTTGGGAACGATAATGGTTTTGTTGTCCGCGCTTTTGAGCTGCGTGCTGAAGATCTGAATCTCTTCCACCGTGCCTGCGGTTCCCCCTCCCTCGATATACTCTCCGACTTTGAAAGGGCGGAAGATAATCATCAGTACGCCGGCGGCAAAATTGGACAGTGATCCTTTCAGGGCCAGACCAATGGCCAGGCCCGCGGCGCCCATGACGGCAATGATCGAAGTGGTTTCGATGCCCAATTTGCTGAGGGCGGCAACGATCACGAACGCCAGCATGGCCACATAGGACAGGCTGCAGACAAATGAAATGAGCGTTTTGTCCACCTTGCTTCTTGTCATGATGCGATGAATCAGGTTTCGAATACCCTTGCTAACCCATCGACCGATCACGAATATGGCCAGGGCCGCGATGATGCGGATTCCATAAATAGTCAGAATTTCTTTTATTTGAGCTAAAATTGATTCCATAGTTTTTCCTTCCTTTATTCACGGTGTAGTGTTTTGACGAACGATATTTATGCAAAAGAAATCCCGCCCAGCACCTCCTTTAATTTATCGGCCAGTATGGCGATGGAAAAGGGTTTCTGGACGAAGCCTTCAGCGCCCGCATCAAGGACCTCCTGGGCAGGACCGTCTATGTCGTAACCGCTGCACACGATCACCTTCAAATTTGGTCTCGCTTCCATGATAAGCGGATACACTTTGTCGCCGTACATATCAGGCAATTTCATGTCGAGCAATGCCAGATCGATCCGACCATCAAAGGTTCTGGCCAATGCAAGCGCCGCCTCCCCGGTCATGGCTTCAAGGACCCGATAACCGAGTTTCTCCAGTATCCACCTGTTCATCTTCAACAAAGGCGCTTCATCCTCAATCACCAGGATGGTGCCTTCTCCTTCGGCAGGCGCCGCCTCGGGCCCTGAAACAACTTCCTCCGCCGCCGGTTCCATCTTCCCAATGGCGGGAAGATAGAGTTTGACGAGGGTCCACTTCCCCAATTCCGAGTCAACGGCGATGGCGCCATGGTGATTCTTGACAATACCGTAGGCCGCCGGCATTCCAAGTCCTCGACCGATAAAATGGGTGGTGAAGAAGGGCTCAAATATTCGGTCTCGGGTCTCCTTATCCATCCCTTTTCCATCATCTTCAATGGAAAGGCAGACATAAGGACCGGGTTTAAGATCCGGATGATCCTTTCTGGAATCCCCTTCAACCACTATGTTTCTTAGAGAAATCCTGATCCGACCCGGCTCATCGACGGCCTCATTGGAATTGGCCACGATGGCGGAAAGGACCAGCTGCATCTGGGTTTTATCAGCCACCACATTCATAACATCCGGCGGAAAGTCGGTTTCCAGGCGGATACCCGGTTTCAGGGTATGTCGAATCAAGGGTAGGGTATCTTCAACGAACCTGCTCAGGGATATGGGCAGCGGCATATATTTCCCTCCCCTGGCATAGGAAAGCAACTGATGGGTGAGGTGGGCCATGCGATGGGCGGCCTGCTTCATGGTCCCGGCATAGGCTACGATCGTCTCATCCTGAGGGTAATTCATCTCAAGTAATTCGGTATAGCCGGTAATGGCGGAGAGCGCGTTGTTGAACTGATGGGCGACCCCCCCGGCCAGGGTTGCGATGGCCTCCATTTTCCGGGATTGTTGAAGTTGTTGTTCAATGGCCTTTATTTCAGTAATATCCCGGTAAATGGATAGTTTTGAAACGGACCCATCCAAATGATGAACAGGGGAATGAGAAATGCTGTAAGTACGGTCGTCCTTCAAACTGAAAATTTCCGTCACGCAATTCTCACCCTTCTGCACTTTATCGTAAACACACCACGGACATTTATGGTCCAGTTCGTTTAACGCTTTATAGCAAAGCTCCCCCACGGCATTGCGACCAATCCGTTTAACCATGGCCGCGTTCATATATTCCACATGGTAATCCGGAGAACAGATGTACACGGGGTCATGCATGGATTCCATCATTGAACGATACTTTTTTTCACTTTCCCGCAACGCTTCCTGCATCTGTTTGCGTTCAGTGACATCCAGTAAAAACCCGTCCCAGAGAATGCCGCCGTCCGCCAGGAGCGAAGGCGTTCCACGCGCTTCCATCCATATCACTTCCCCATCTTTCATGTAGCGGAATGTTACGGGGAAGGATGCAAGAGATTCGGCGGATTTCCTGATGCTTTCTTGAAATAATTTTTGGTCCTCGGGATGCACCCCGTCAAACATATTTGATGCATCCTTCATGATCTCTTCAGCGCTGATGCCCATTGTGGCATCCACCACATCGCTCACATAGGGGAAACTGAAGGCGCCATCCGACGTCATCATGAACTGGTAGAGGACGGCAGGTGAGTTATCGGAAACTCTCCTGTATTTTGCTTCGCTTTCCCGCAGCGCCTCTTCGACTCCCCTACGTTCAAACGCTTCATGCTCCAATTCCTTGACCCTTTGTTCCAATTCTTCGCAGATAGGTTTTCCGACCATCATAAAATCCTCTATATCGCCTCTCCAGCCAAGACATTTTTTGAAGTCTATCAAAATACCCAAGAATATGAAAACATTATTTCCCCCTCGCACGGATTGACACAAAGACCGCATTCCCATATGATCGCCCCATGGAAATACCGCTTTTTAAAGACATCATTATTTTGTTTGGACTCTCCATGGCGGTGCTGTTCATCTGTCACCGACTGCGGATTCCGGCCATCGTCGGGTTTCTGGTATCCGGTTTGCTGGCGGGCCCCCACGGACTGGGGTTGATTACCGCCGATAAAGAAGTCAAAGTCCTGGCGGAAATCGGGGTGGTGATGCTCCTCTTTACCATCGGCATGGAGTTTTCCATCAAGGATCTCATTCGCATCAAGCGGGCGGTGCTGCTGGGCGGCGCGGCCCAGGTGCTGTTGACCATTGCGGTTGTATGGGGACTCCTCACACAGGCTCATCAGACTTTTGGCGGCGCTGTTTTCGCGGGTTTTCTCATATCGCTCAGCAGTACCGCCATTGTGTTGAAGCTGCTGCAGGAACGGGCCGAAATGGAAAGCCCCCATGGACAAACCATTCTCGGCATCCTCATTTTTCAGGACATCATCATTGTCCCTATGATCATCTTTACCCCTATGCTGGCGGGAAGCGCCGAAGGATCGGGGCTATCCCTGCCGCTTCTGGCGGTCCAGGCCGTCGGCATTATTGTGATGGTTATCGTGGGGTCTCAATGGGTGGTCCCGAAAATACTCTATTATATGGCCCGGACTCGAAGTCGGGAACTCTTTTTGCTGACCATCGTATTCCTATGCCTGGCCGTGGCCTGGCTGACCCACAGTATGCATCTATCCCTGGCCCTGGGCGCGTTCATGGCGGGGCTGACCATCTCCGAATCTCCCTACAGCCATCAGGCCCTGGGGAATATTCTTCCCTTTCGGGATATTTTCACCAGTTTCTTTTTCCTCTCCATCGGCATGCTCCTGGATATCCGGTTTCTGTTGGCCAACCCGATACTGGTGTTTTTGCTGACCCTGGCGGTGATTTTTGTAAAGTCCTTTTTGGCAACCGTTGCGGCGCTCAGCCTGGGCCTCCCCTTTCGCACCGCCGCCCTGGTGGGGCTGGAGCTCGGCCAGGTGGGGGAATTTTCATTTATCCTGTCGGAAACGGGGCTCAAATACGGGCTTCTGGATGGAGAGGCCTTTCAGTTGTTTTTGTCCGTCTCCGTTCTGACCATGGCGGCAACCCCCTTCATTATTTCCTACGGACATGAAATATCCGGATTTTTTTCCCGTCTGCCCATGCCTGGGAAGCTTCGAACGGGGCTTTACCCGTTTCAGGCGTTAACCGATACCGGTAAAGAAGGGAATCTCAAAAACCATCTGATCGTCGTGGGTTTCGGGGTTATGGGGCGGAATGTCGCCCGAACGGCGCAGCTGGCAAAAATTCCCTATGTGATTATTGAGATGAATCCTGAAACGGTGCGGGTGGAAAAGAAGAAGGGGGAGCCCATCTTTTACGGCGATGCGGGCCAGGAAGAGGTTCTTGCCCATGCGCAAATTAAAACCGCCAGGGTCATTGTGCTGGTCATCGTCGATCCCGCGGCGACCCAGCGGATTACGGTCATGGCCAGACATCTGAATCCCAATATCCACATTATCACCCGAACCCGTTTTGTTCAGGAAATGCCGCATCTCTACGAACTGGGGGCGAACGAAGTGATCCCCGAAGAACTGGAGACCTCTGTGGAAATTTTTTCCAGGGTTCTGACCAAATATCTCATCCCCAGAGATGAAATTGAACGCTTCGTGGGGGAGTTGCGAGCCGATGGATACGGCATGCTTCGAAGCCTCGCCAAGAACACCCCCTCGGCCTGCGACCTGCAAGCCTACCTCCCCGAGGTGCAGATCAGTACCCTGCGGGTTCACGGCGACTCTCCCTTTGCCGGAAAGACACTTTCGGAAATCGAGTTAAGGAGAAAATACGGGGTGACCCTCCTGGCCATCAGCCGGAAAAAACAGATTATCTCCGATCCCGACGCCGATACCCTGTTTCTGGAAAACGATATCATCGTGGTTTTGGCGTCACCGGAAAAGCTTGCGGAAATGTCGGTTCTTTTTGGAACCGGTCAGGGGGGGGCGGTGAATGTCGCTGTTTGAACACGATTTAAAAGATTAAATGATGGACAGGATTACCACTGACCGATAAACTGCAAACAAATCAGAACGAGGAGTGTCATTTTGTTTTAAGGAACTTGCCCGAACGTCGTTTTCTAATCCTGTTCATCGTGATAAATCCTGTGAATCGTGTTCAAGACCCTGAACCTCCGGGATTTTGACGCCAAGTGAACGCAGTTCCCTTTCGGTAAAAGATGTCTTGATACCGGCGTCCATTAAATTCTGAACAGTCTCGCCTATTGCCTCCTTTATTGACTCTCTCATGCTTTCACCTCTAAAGACCCTTTTCTAAATCTTCAACAGGATCCAGTGATATTGAGATCTTCTGGATAAGGCATTAACAGTCTCCTTTCATTTCTTGATGGTATTCACTCAGATCGAAGCCTCATTCCGGTTGTGAAAGTAGAAGCAATGAGGGGCGGAATTCAGCATCCCGCCTTCTCCTCCAAAACCTCTCGAATGGCCGATGCTATTTCTCCGGCGCTGAAGGGCTTTTCAAGATATTTGCGCACTCCCATGGCCTCCGCTTCCGTTGCGGACATCCTCCCGCTGTAGCCGGTACAGAGGATAATTGGCATATGGGGCCGGATTTCCAGGATCTCCATGGCCAGTCTGTCCCCGGTGATCCCCGGCATGGTCATGTCCGTGATCACCAGGTCGAACCCCTCCGGGTCGGCCTTGAACCATTTCAGAGCTTCTTCGGGCTTCCGGGTACTGTTCACCCTGTACCCCAGCCGTTCCAGGCGCTTGTGGTTCAGGTTCACGATGGCAGCGTCATCATCCACAAACAGGATGTTCTCGGAACCCCCGCTCATATCTCCCTCGGGCTCTTTTTCTTCCATAATGGGCTTTTTCACCGCAGGAAAATAAACCTCAAAGAGCGTTCCCTTCCCCGGTTCGCTCTCAACTCTTATGCCGCCCCCGTGTTGCTTTACGATGCCGTGTACCACCGAAAGACCCATGCCCGTCCCCTTGCCCACTTCCTTGGTGGTAAAATAGGGGTCGAAGATCCGATCCATAAGACTGGGATCCATGCCTTCGCCCGTATCCCTCACGCTCAGCCTCGCGTAGTATCCGGGGGGCAGTACCCAGTTAAAACATGGCGTTTCTTTCCGAAAAAATCGGTTTTCAAGGGTCACTTCCACAAGGCCTTTTTCTTCAGGCATGGCATGTGCCGCGTTGGTCACCAAGTTCATCATGATCTGGTTGATCTGAGCGGCATCCGCCAGAACGACGCAGGGGTCTTCCGCAATGTGCTCTTTGAAAACCACGCTGGTGGGGATGGCGGAACGAAGCATTTTTATGGAGTCCCGAATGATGGGCGCTATATCCAGAGGGTTGTTCGTCTGGCCGCTCTTGCGGCTGAAGGCCAGCAGTTGCTGAACCATTTCTTTCGCCCGGATGGCGGCGATGCGGATTTCCTTTAAACATAGGCTCGCGGGATTTAAGGGGGGCACGTCATCGACGGCCAGTTCCGCATTTCCCAGGATAACGGCCAGAATATTGTTGAAATCATGGGCAATGCCGCCGACCAGACTTCCCATGGCCTCCATCTTTTGGGACTGCCGGAGTTGCGCCTCAAGGTCTTTTTGCTTTGTGATATCATGTGAGACCTCCGATATGCCCAGAAGCTTACCGTCATCTCCAAATACGGGATAGGCCCTCATATACCAATAGGTCCCATTGGGATCCGTCATTTCACCTTCCATGGGTTCCCCCGTTTCAATGGCGCTCAATACCGGACATTTTTCGCAAGGGGTATCACGTCCCTGCCAGATTTCATAGCAAGACTTTCCCTCAAGTTCCGTTGCCGAAAGACCCGCCAATTCACGGGCCACCCGGTTGCCCCATTTTACCGTCAACCCTTTATCCACGAAGAAAATCCTTGCGGTGGTGGAATTAAGGATCAAGGTTTTTTGCCATTCGGATTCAGTCAGGGCCATTTCCGCATTTTTCCGTTCATCGATGTCGATCAGGGAAATGCGAAAGCCCTTCAATTCCTGCTCGGGCTTTTCCACATAAACGCATTCCAGTCCGGCGTAGAATTCCGGGCCATCCTTTTTTACGAATTTCAATTCGTAGCGCTCTCGATCCCGACTCTCCAGCAGCTTCCGCCGATGAAAATAGAAAAGGTCCTTATCTTCTTCCGCAATAAACCCGGAAAACAGCATGCCCACAAGGGTGCTCCGCGCCACTCCCAACAGGGTGGCAGCCGTAAGATTCGCCTCCAGGATCATCCCCTTTTCACTGACGGTGAAATATCCCACCGGTGCAAAATCATAGAGATCCAGATACCGATCGCGGGACTCCTCCAATTCCAGATGGGATTTTCGCAGTTCGTCTCCCTGCATTTCCAGCTCCACCTGGTGGACCTGCAACTCCTCGATCAAGCTCTTTAGGTCTTCGGCGGTCATCGCCTTCATGTCTGAAGGGGTTTTGTGTAGGAATTCCTCGGCCCGCCTTCGCAGGTCGGTGGATTTAAGGTTCGTCTTCCCGGTTTTTTGCATGTTCCGGCTCCTTTGTTTCAGATATTATCAAATTCGGGAAAAAAACATCCACAACCGTTCCCCGGCCCATGGGGCTTCGGATGTCGATGGCG
Source organism: Desulfatiglandales bacterium (assembly GCA_963662465.1). Taxonomy (GTDB): domain Bacteria; phylum Desulfobacterota; class DSM-4660; order Desulfatiglandales; family Desulfatiglandaceae; genus NaphS2. The sequence goes on along the minus strand of OY759599.1, from coordinate 2,225,732 downwards.
CCATGGCATTTCTTGACAAGTCCCTGCACCACGGCCAGTCCCATCCCGGTTCCCTGGCCCACGTCCTTGGTGGTAAAATAGGGGTCAAAAATCTTTTTCAAGATCTCGCGGGGGATGCCGTTCCCGTTGTCTTTCACGGTCAGCTTGGTATAGCTGCCCGGCGCCAGACCCAGGGTATCATTCTTCACTCTCAATTCTTCATTCCGGAGGCTCACCTCAAGGACCCCACCCCTCTCTTTCATGGCGTCCGCGGCATTGGTGCAAAGGTTCATCAGGATCTGACGGATTTCGTCCGGATGCCCCAGGATCATCCGGGGTTCTGAAGGCAACTCCTGCCGGATTTCAATGGTGGCCGGCACTGCCGCGCGCATCAGTTTGAGAGATTCCCTGATAATTTCGGTCATCTCCACGGGTTTTAAGCCCGTCATGGTTTTTTGGGCAAAACTGAGAATTTGCTGCACCACTGCCTTGGCCCTGAGAGATGCGACCCGAATTTCACTTAAGGACTCCCTGGCCGGATTCCAGTCCGGCACATCATCGAGCGCCAGTTCGGCGTTTCCCAAAATGATGCCCAGGACGTTGTTGAACTCATGGGCGATGCCGCCTGCCAGTTTGCCGATGGCCTCCATCTTGTGGGCCTGCCTGAGTTCCTCCTCCAGTTTTTTCGATTCGGTAATATCCGTTAACGTCCCCTGAGCACCGATTATGGCGCCGTTTTGAGCCATTGGGCGTATGGAATTCCTGACCCAGACCACGTCGCTTTTCCGGGTGACCATGCGACATGTTTTGGGTTCTGAACACCCCGACACCGCCATCTTTTTCAAATCCTGTCGCACCTCATCCCAACAATCCTGATACATGAATTCCAGAATGTTTTTGCCGACCATTTGCGCGGGCTGATACCCCAAAAGCCCCTTCACGGTGGGGCTGATGTAGGTGATGACCCCGTCCACATTAACGGCATAGATAATATCATTAATGTTCTCCACCAGGTCTCGGTATTTCGCTTCGCTTTTTTGCAGTTTTTCTTCCGCCTCTTTTTCTTTCGTCACATCATCATAGATGGCTACTACCTCCCCGGAGGGGAGTTTGTAGATGCGATTATCCCGCCATCCCCGGCGCTGATCATCACCATAATACCCGGCCTGAAGCCTTTCATTTTGCCCGGTCTTCCATACCCGCTTAAGGACGTCCACCAGTCCGAACCGATCCATATTGGGAAAAAGTTCCAGAAGCTCCCTGCCGATCACTTTTTCTCGGCTGATATGACTGATGCGCTCCGCCGCCGGATTGAAATCCTTGAAAACAAAGGAGGCCCCATTATCCTTCGTCTCATAAACCGCCACACCGCTGCTCATGTTCTCGATCATCATGCGGTGGCGTTTCTCGCTGACCGAAAGCGCTTTTTCGGCTTTTTTTCGCTTTGAAATATCCCTGAAAACGCTGAAGATGCTGATGGGTTTTTCGCCGTTACGCGCCACCACGATGCATTCCAGTTGGGCATAGAATTCCCGGCCATCCTTTTTCACGAGTCTCAATTCACAGGTTTGTTTTTCCCGGGTCTCCAGAAGCATCGTTCTATGGAGATAGAAAATATCCTGGTCGCTTTTGGCCACAAAACCGGAAAACGGTATCCCCACAAGGGTACTCCGGCCCACCCCCAGCAAGGTGGCGGCAGAAAGATTTGCCGCCTGAATCATCCCCTTTTCACTGACGGTGAGGTATCCCACCGGCGCAAAATCGTACAGCTCCCGATACCGATTGCGGGCGTCTTCCAGTTCCCCATGGGACCGACGCAGATCCTCCCCCTGCATTTCCAGCTCCACCTGGTGGATGCGCAACGCCTCGATCAACCCCTTGAGCTCTTCCGGGGACAATTCCTTTAGGTCGGAAAGGGGTTTGTGCGGGAACTTCTCGGCTCGCTTTCGCAGGTTGGTGGTTTCAGGGCTGCTCTCCCCGGTTTCTTTCATGATCCAACTCCTTTGTCGACTCTTTGCGCCTTTGCGTGAGACATCTTTGGAAATCCATCACCCAACCTCTTCCATGGCCGGCAAAATCAACGTCTTTTCCTCCACTGCGCCCTTCACTTTACGGGCGTTTAGTTGTCCGTTGCTCAGATAGTTCATCTGATTCCTGCTCAATCAGATATTCTTCTGCTTTCAGGTTTCCTTCCGTATGTTCCAAATAATCGGTCATCGCATTTTCAAGTGCCTTTTCCAGCATTGAAACCACTCTTTTATTTGTCTCAAAACTCAGATTCTTTCCATAATATCCTGTTTTCAAATCAATAAAAAACGGGATATGTTCATTTCCGTCTATGATTGCGAGAAGATAACGCCCTACTGACTGAGCAAGACGGATGCGAAGTTTGACAATTTCAATTGTAACACCTTCTGATATAAATGTTTTCAGTCTGCTTTCGCCTTTTCTGAAACCGATACGGACAAACTCCCTCATATTAAGCACAATATCCTGTTCCTTAAAGTGCTTTCTGTGTTTTTTCAGAATCCTGCGAAAACTGTCGGTAATAAGGATACGTTTCATTTTATCTTCATCTCAGTTAAGTTCTGGGAACTGTATTTTTCCGCTACCTTTCCGAACAGTTTCCGTATTTTTTCTGAGCTGACAGCTTCAATGACACAAACATCAAAATTTCGTTCATCCGCCTCTTCTTCCAGAAGTTCATAAAGTCTGTCCATATTCTCAATCATAAGACATGCAAGCCTGTCCTGCTGACTATTATATCTTTCTGATGCCATGGTAAATGCTTCTCTGAGTAATTTTGTCATTTTTGCCTCCATACCGCTGCCGGAAAATATAACCTGCCGATGGTCTCTATTTTGTGGGCCTGCCTCAGTTTTGCAACCCCCTCACGCAACCTCTTCCATGGCCGGCAAAATCAACGTCTTTTCCTTCACTGCGCCCTTCACTTTACGGGCGTTTAACAGCATCTTTTTTCTGCCGATGCCGGGAAAATCGTGGACCACCTCAAAATCTTCAAACATATTGTTTTCAGGGATGATCGTCTCCAGCAGCTCCCGAAGTTTCGGATCGGGCTGGTTCCCATGCTCTGCGTGGGAACCTACCTTGGACGCTCCGCGTCCGACAATTCGTCTTTTGAACCGCTACAGGCCCATTTCTTAGGGGTCCAAACCGGGACGCAGAGCGTCCGAAAACCGTTCCCACGGAGAGCATGGGAACGAGTGCGAAAGCGAAGTCAGTAGCGATTTTCACGTTAATCCGCGATGAGCCCCTTTGGCCCATCACGGATTAACGTGAAAACTTTCCAGGAGGGGAAAAGTCGTATCGTCCGTAGGTCAGGTTGTCCCGCGTTCACGTTTTTACCGCGAAATTTCGATTTCCACGCCAACCCCCATGAACGTTCAAAATCCCACATGTCCACACGCGGGATTACCTGACATTGATTCTATGGGATCGTTGGGCTCCGAATACATACGATTCTTTATGACGAATGCACCGAATTCTGCCGGGTCAAGCCTTTTCTTTACGATCACTCGTTGTTCAGCGTTTCCAGGATTTCCTGAATTACTTCGTCCGCTTTTTCTACAGGTATCTGACAGGTTCCTACTTTGTGGTGCCCGCCGCCTCCATGCTTCAGCATCAAGGATCCCACATCCACGGTAGCGCTTCTGTTGATGATGCTGTAACCACAGGTAATCACGATATTCTGACGCTTAAATCCCCACATGACCTGCATTGAAATGTTCTGCTCAGGAAAGAGGCTGTATAGCAGAAAGCGGTTTCCTGTATATATTTCCTCCTGATTGCGTAGGTCAACCAGCACCACTGATTCGTGCTTTGTGCTGTTTTTGAGCAGCATTTCGCGGAACAGTTTGTCCTGTTCGAAATAGCGGTCGGTTCGCTCTTTGATGTCAGAGATATCGAGAATCTCCTTGTCGGTCTTCTCTCGGCAATAGTCGATCATGTCCATCATGAGGGCATAGTTGCTGATTCGGTAATCTCTGTATCGACCCAAACCGGTGCGGGGGTCCATTACAAAAGATAGGAGTACCCATCCAGTGGGATCGAGAATCTCCTCCCTGGTAAATTGTGCCGAATCGGCCTTGTCCACTGCCTGGACCAGATTGTTCAGATGGTCATTTTTCAGCTTGTCGTATCCACCGTAGAAGTTGTAGATCACCCGGGCAGCACTGGGAGCCGAGGGATCGCTGTCTCCTTCGAAGTCACCGAATGCCTTACGTTCGTGTTCGCTTGAGTGGTGGTCGAACCAGATCCCGCAGCCCGGTACGTAGGGTATGTTGGCCAAGATATCTTTCGAAGTGATTTCTATGATGCCGTCTTGAATGTCTTTGGGGTGTACGAATTTGATGTCGTCAATCTTGCCCACTTCCTTTAGAACGGCCGCACATCCGAGGCCATCAAAATCTGATCTTGTAACTAAACGCATATTTTTACCTCCATTGGGGAATGAAATATCCTTGTTTTTTTGAAAAATACCATACCCACCAAGTGAAAAACAAGCGTATAGTACCCTGCCTTTCCGATCATAAACAACCACGGAGACTTTTTAATATTATTTCATGCGATAGCGCTGATAAATGGCTTGTGCGATATGGTTGCCCATGGTATTGTTTTTTTAAGTTTCGTGGTCCCCTTTGGCTGATCTAGCCCCATAACACAGAACAAAGAGGTGTAGATATGAAAAAGAGATTTTGTTTGGCCCTCATTTCGGTAGCAATCCTTGGTATGTTTTCTCACGCAAGCGCACTGAGTCCCCCAGAGTGGGTCGCCTACAATAAGCTGATTTACGCTATCGGTCTGGACGACAGGGTCCAGATCAATGAGCCGGTAATAAATGAAGACAGCTATACCATTACCATCCGTGCAACGACTGAGGATTGGTTCGGAGCAGCGCTTAAACTTTTACTCAGGGAGCAGATTGAAGACACAAACATCGTTGTCTTAGACACAAGCGGCGCAGAAATCGTTATCCCATCCATTGCCATTACTCCCGAAGTGATTAAGTATGCGATGGATATTGTTTTTAAATGGAATCAGTATGTCCATTCAGTCGCACTCAGGGCGTTGTTACCAGATTTACCGTCCAGTGTACACCTCATCACAGAGATGGCAAATATTCAATTCTACACTGACGATTTGTCCCAATATTACGGAAGAAGCACCTACACTGCTGAAGAGCTATTCAGTATGATTATTAAGGATAGCATCGAAGGTATATCTATCTACTTTAATACGCGGCTATATATATCCCCATGCCCGGGGCTGTGATTCCCGGATGGGACCCGAAAAACGAACCTTCAGATCAGGGAATATGGATCTGCGGACCACGGAAGCAGCGCCGTCTGCGCCTATGACGAATCGTGCATGCAGCGCTTCGGTTTTCCCCTTTCGCCATGAAAGGGCGGTTGGCCATTCCAGCGCTTCCGTTTTGTCTGTTCCCACATGTTAGCGCCTCTTCGTCTCATACGCTAACCGTTTTCAAGCCTGACGATAAAACTCCCCTGATCAACGCCAAATTTTTTTGAAAGGGGCCCGCATTTGGCCTTCAGCATAAAAATGACGGGTTTTCCAAAGGTTTCCCCGTAAAGAGACTCAACATTGAAAGTGCCTTTTGCGATCACCAGATCACTTTCCTGATAGGCTTCATCCAGCACGGATGGGGCCTCCTCACCGGGGATGAAAAGGGTTTTGACGCTCAGCATACGGTCGCTCAGCTTGTCGAGACCGAAGTAAACGGCATCTTGAAGGGTGGCATCTTCAAAAAAAGGCGCCTCCTTGAGGACGAGGGTAACAGTACTCCCCATGGTTTTGAGTTGCTCTATGAGCAGGGAATCAAAACCAATTTCCCCGGCGTTATCGCAAAGGAACAACACCCGTTTTTTGTTTCGGGCGGCTTCATACACATCGTCTGTTACGATGGGGAAGGGACCGCTTCCCGACATCAACCCTTCCGCATCGGAAAATTCGAGAACTCCGGAGGGTGCGGCGAGAGGTGAAACATTGCCCGTTGATGCGAGGCAACACGCCCTCTCGAAACGTTCTTGCGGTGTTTTACCTGTTTGGACAAATTGCCTGGCAGCGGGCAACAATGCTTTTACAGCGAGATTGGTGTTCTTCTTGATCTCATCATAAAGAACGGCGGCATCCAATATTTGGGGATTGACCGCATCGAGGAGCCTCTTTGCAATGAAACCTAAGTTTTGATTTACCTTGAATTCATTATGCAATACCCCTAACAGGGTCCGCATCAATTCAATACTTTCGTTTTCACCCATCGAAGATGCCGTTCTCCCAAAGGTCCATTCCAGAACACACGGAGCACATGCCGCAAGTGGTTTCATTTTTTAAAGTCCTTTCTTTTGGGTTGCGGGGGCAGGCTGTAAGGCAGTTTCAATACGATAATATTTTTACTAAATAGAAACAAGCTAATAACGACTAAATCAATGTTGACTTTTTCGTGGTTGTCAAATACGGAGCCAAAGGCTATCATACAGCGAGTATCTTTCGAAACCTCCTGAAATGAAGCGACATCTCAAAAGTGGCAGGATAAATGCCGGTTTCTCTCGAAATTTGAATCAAGGAAATGACGGATGACACACAAAAAATTCTACGACATATCCGTTTTGCTGGGTGTTGAATCCATCAATTATCCCGGAGATACCCCGTATCAACGAAAAATGGTGCAAACCATTCAAGGCGGGGATGATTGTAATCTTTCCGAAATTACCATGAGCGCCCACGCCGGTACGCACCTGGATGCGCCGTCGCATTTTTTTTCAGACGGGAAAACCATTGACCAATTTCCCGTTGAAAAATTCATTCTTTCGGCCCATGTGGTCCCCATTGGAAGCGCCACGTCAATTGCAGTTCGGGAACTGGAAAAGGTGAAGGTCCGGTCCGGGGAGGCGATCCTTTTTAAAACCCAAAATTCAACAACGGGCCGCATTGAAAATGGAATTTTTCAAGAGGACTTCGTTTATCTCTCGCCGGAGGGAGCGGATTGGTGCGTCCGTAAACGGGTTGGGCTGGTTGGGATCGATTACATCAGTATCGAAAAGTATGGCAGCACGGACTCTTTTGTACACCGGCAAATTCTTGGAAACGACATTTTGATCCTGGAAGGTATTAATCTGAAGGGGGTTCCTGTCGGCAAATATGCCCTGTACTGTTTTCCCCTGAAAATCGGGGGAGGGGAGGGGGCGCCGGTCCGAGCAGTTTTGATGTCTTAAATCCGTTCACAGGGGGCAGTTGTCAGGGGACAGGGGGAATGACCTGCGCAGGATGGCTGGAACGATGATCAAGGCTGAGGATTTTTCTCCGTATCTTCGAAAGGCAATTCAAGATCCAAAGGTTCCAGATCCAACTCTAGAAAAAAATCATCGTTCTTTTTTTCGTCAACCGTTTCTTTCTGAGCGATATCCGCTTTTTTTTCATCGGTTTCTTCAAGGCCAAAGGCAGCCATTTGTTTTTCTATTTCGTCGGAATTCCAGAATCCCTTCTCTTCAAAGGCATCTTTGTCTTTTTCGGCAGGTAGGCTCTCCGGTTCAAATGGATCATCCAGTTCAAAGGCGATTTCCTTTTCTTTGGGTTGACTTGACGTCAGGGGATCAGTTGTAACATCATCTTCCGTGAGGTCATCAAAGGTTAGCAATAAATCCTGAGCATCCAATTCTTCCGGCATATTCTGATCGCTGGAAAGTTCTGCTTCGTCTTCCCGTATCTCTATGATCGGGACGTCCTCTTCCAGGAAAAGATCCACTTCATTGCTTGGCTCGGGAACTTCTTCCAGGAAAACATCTTGTTCATCCGTCTGGATGTCGTCAAATTTATTGAGAGTGCCTTTTTCGACAGGTGGGTTTACCGGTTCAAATGGATCATCCAGTTCAAAGGCAATTTCCTCTTCTTTGGGTTGACTTGACGCCAAAGTATCCGAAGTGGATTCATTTTCCGGGAAATCGTCCAGAGTCAGCAACAATTCCTCATCATTCGGATCTTCCGGTGTATTTTCGGCGCTGAAAAACTCTATTTCGTCTAACGGCTTCTCGGTGGTTGGGGAGTCCTCTGTTGGATCCAGCTCAAATAAAATTTCATTTTCCCCGCTGTCCAGCGGTTCCAGAACATCCGGTTTGGACTCATCCGTTTGCAGGTCGTCAAGGGCAATCAACAATTCCTGTGCATCAAACTCTTCGTGGGGTGTCCCGGGAAAAGCAATGTCATTTTCGTTGGCGGAGATTTCGTAATTTGGAGAATCCTGTACCCCAATAAGAGCGGCTAGAAAGAAGGGTGGATTTGGTTTATTGGGAGACAGGTTCAACCGGGCCTGTTCCTCTGTGTTATCGTTCCCGCATTTCGGACAGGTCCGGTTGAAATCGAAACTGATGTAGTTGCATTTGGGGCATTTCATCTTGGAAGCTCCGTATCAATGCGTTTTACCATGAAAATACAGCTGTTAGCCGTTAGCCGTTAGCTGTTAGCTTAAAAGCGGTAGATGTTATTTTCATTCGCGGGAGCGGCAAATCCCTTGTCATAAAGGTTTGCATTTTTTAAGGGCCTCTGTGGCCAGATAATCGCAACGTTCATTCTCAGTATGTCCCTGGTGTCCTCTGACCCATTTCCATTGGATCTGATGAGGCTTGCTCAACTGCAGCATTTCCTCCCAAAGGTCCTTGTTCAGGACGGGCTTTTTCTGGGAATTCATCCAGTTTTTCTTGATCCAGCCATGAATCCACTGGGTCATTCCCTTCATGACATATTGAGAATCCGTTGTCAGAATGATACGGCACGGACGCTTGAGCCGGCGAAGGGCCTCAATGACGGCCATCATCTCCATACGGTTGTTGGTGGTGTCCGGTTCACAGCCCGAAATCTCTTTTGTCGTTGGGCCGCATTTAAGCAGGGCGCCGTACCCTCCCGGCCCCGGATTGCCGCTGCAGGCGCCATCCGTAAAAATTTCAACCACTTTTTGTGGACTATTGGACATTATCTTTGCTTTCCATGAATCGACCATGAATGACGAAGGTGATTGCCGGCATCTCCGGATAATTGGTTTTCAATTTCAAAATACCATTGTACTTGTGATTGACGCCCGGTAAGGTCGTAAATTTTATTTGGTACTTTTTCCCATTTTCCATGGTTTCAATGGTGTATTTCAGCTTGTCTTTAAGGGTGAAATCAGCCACCGTGAGATTCAAGGGCTTATCCAGTTTTGCATGTACTTCCGCAACCTTGCTGATTTCCTCATTTTTTTTCCCGTAAAGTCGGATATAGCGAGAAGAAACGTAAATAGGCGCCTTAATGACGGTTGGGGGCTTTGCCGGCGCCCTCTTTTTCATGTTTTGTAATCCGGCATTTCCAGGGGGGCGGGTTTGGTTAAATTGGCCATGAATCACAATGGTAATCTCCGGCATTTCCGGATAGTCGGTTTTGATTTTCAGGATTCCGTTGAAATTTTCTTTGATGGTGGGTAGATATGCGAACTGAATCTGGTATTCTTTTTCCTTCAGAATGGTTTCAATGGTGTATTTCAGCTTGTCTTTAAGGGTGAAATCAGCCACCGTGAGATTCAGGGGCTTATCCAGTTCCCCACGGATTTTAATGGTTTTTCCGATCTCCCGATCCCCCTTGCCGGAAAACCGAACATACCGGGAAGATACATAAATGGGGGTTTTGACGATGGCTTTGACCACCAGCACCACATTTTGGTTGGCTGGGTCGTTGGTTTTGACCCTGGCAGCCTTGCGAATCATTCCCTGATATCCTTTGGTTCTGACCTTAAGCGTTATCTTTCCTTCCTCACCCGGAGGAATGGCCTTGTCAAAATTGGCCACCGCACAGCCTCAGCCGGGTCTGACGCTGATGATTTCAAGGGGTTCATTGCCTTTGTTGCGGATTATAAAGGCATGTTCCAGGGTTGTTCCCTCTTTGACCTCTTTAAAATCGAATTCCCGTTCCTCGACCACCATTCTGGGTCCCACATCGTTTTGGCAGAAAGCTACGTTTACCCAGAGGGCGACGGAAAAAAGTCCGATGATGATTACCATTAGTTTTTTCACAAATTTTTCCTCCCTGTTTTTTTATTAACCATTGTTATTTCCTAAGCCTTAAGCGGCCATTTTCTGATGGAGTTTGTAAGCCAGGATGTCCAGGATAACCGTAAATTCGATATTTTCAACCAGGCAGCAGTCGGGTACCTTGATGCGGGTGGGCGCGAAATTCAAAATAGCGTTCACATGGCCATCCAGCAAGAGATCCGCTGCCTTCTGGGCCTCGGAAACCGGGGTGGTGATCACGCCGATTTCAATGTCCAGATCCCTGATGGCTGTTTTCAATTCCTTGATATCCCGTATTTTCATCCCCCCGGGAAGCGGGTTTCCAATTTTGTCCGGGGAATTGTCAAATGCCGCGACACACTTGAAGCCTCTGAGAGCCAGGTTTCTGTGCAGCAAAATTGCGCATCCCATGTTGCCTATCCCGACAATGCCAAGATTCCAGTCTCGATTGACGGACAGTATTTTCTTAATTTGAGTTTGAAGTTCAATGACATCATAACCCACACCCCTGATGCCGAATTCTCCAAAATAGCCGAGGTCTTTTCTCACTTGCGCCGGATTGATCTGGCATAACCATGCCATTTTCTCAGAGGAAACCATTCGATACCCGTCAAACTCCAGCAGTTCCAGTTGCCGGTAGTACATGGAAAGCCGGGTGATGGTTGCCTTGGGTATCTTTTGGATTTTGGTCATCTCAATGGTCCCTCTATTTTTCGTGTTTTGCGAATCAATCTTTGTGCAAAAAGAGGTTGTAGTAGAATATTGTAAAAAGATTTATTTTTTTATACTATAAGGAAATTTTTCAAAAGGCAAAAAAAAACGGATAAAAATTTAGGAGATCAGGGCTTCATGAAAAACTCCGAGAAAATCGAAAATGAAAGCAGTGTCTCTGAAGAAAGCCTTCCGGTTTCCTGCGACCGCGTCTCCAGTGAACGTTACCAGGCCTTTATTGAAAATATTGAGGAAGGCGTTTACGAGGTGGATCTTCTGGGTAACTTTCTCTATTTTAACAACTCTTTTTGCAGGGTTTTGGGATATCCACCGGAAGAGGTACGCTTTCAGAATTTCTCGAAATTCATGAGACCGGTCCATGCAAAAAAAGCCCTTGAAACCTTTAATCGGATTCATCGAACCGGCAAGGGGTTTTCCGATCTCATGTGGAAATTCAAGGCCAAGAGTGGTGAGACCCGAATGATTGAGCTCTCGGCCAATTTGATTGTCGCTAAAGATGGTAAGACCGTGGGGTTTCGCGGCATTGCCAGGGATGTCACCAGTCGTTTTAAGACCCGGAGGGCACTGGAGGCATCTGAAAGACGATTTCGAACCCTCCTTGACTTTCTGCTGTACCCCATCGTGGTGTTTACACTGGACAGACGGGTTTCCTATCTGAATCCGGCGTTTACGGAAACTTTCGGGTGGCATTTGTCGGAGCTGGTGGGGAAAAAAATTCCCTATATTCCCGCCCATCTTGAACAATCCGTCAGTGAAAGCAGGGAAAAACTGTTGCGGGATCGGGTCATCCTGCGCCAGGAAACCCAGCGCCTCACAAAGGACGGCAGGGTTCTGGATGTGGTTTTCAGTGTTGCGGTGTATGCTGAAACCGAAGGGAAACCCTCGGGGTTTCTGGCGCTTTTGCGGGATATTTCCCAGGAAAAACGGATACAACGAAATAACGAAGCATTGCTGCGTACCAGTCTGGCCCTTCCCGAATATTCTGATTTGGACCATCTGTTGAGCTATATCGGTGGGGAAATCAAGAACCTTCTGGAGGCCGAGGGGGCACTGGTGATCCTGCTGGATGAAGAAACCGGCGAACTCTATTTCAAGAGTGCGGCCCATGACGATCTTGCCACCGAAAAAAGGGCAAAGGAGGTCCGTTACCCGGCTGACAAAGGGGTCTCCGGCAAAGTGATTCGCACCGGCAAGCCGGTTTTGGTCACGAATGTTTCCAGTGATTCCGATTATTATTCCGTGGCGGATGCACAGGCCGGTTTTCAAACCAAAAACATGCTGGATGTCCCTTTAAGAAGCGGCGACCGGATTATCGGGGTGTTATGCGTCATCAATAAGAAGCGAGGGGATTTCGATGAAACGGATATCGAAGTGCTGAATACCATTTCGGGAACCGTTGCCCTTTCCATTGAAAACGCACGGTTTAAAAAGGCCCTGACAGAGTCCTACAAGGAAGTTTCGGGTCTGAGCCGGGCCAAGGACAAGGTGATCAATCATCTTTCCCACGAATTGAAGACGCCGGTAGCAGTGTTGGGCGCTTCCATGAATATCCTGGGGAAAAGACTGGCAACATTGCCGGAGACGCGTTGGGAACCCACCATGAAACGGGCTAGACGCAATCTGGACCGCATCCTTCAATTGCAGTATGAAGTGGAAGACATTATGCAGGCGAAACACTATGATGCACACAATCTGATGTCCGTATTGCTGGAGGAGTGTATTGACGTTTTAGAGTCCTTTGTGGCAGAAGATACGGGCGAGGGCGTCTCTATCGTAAAATTGAGAAAGCGGATTGACGACGTCTTTCTACCCAAACAGGATGATCCGGAGGCAATTCTACTGGATCGGTTTGTTTCCGATGCAATGGAAACGGTCAAAGTAGAATCTTGTGGCCGAAATATCGATTTCATTTGCCATCTTGGAGATGTTCCGCCCATTTTTTTGCCGGCGGCGGTTTTGGAAAAGATCGTTTTCGGGCTCATCAAGAATGCCATCGAGAATACGCCGGACGGTGGAAAGGTCGAGATCAACGTTCAAACGGTTGGAGAAAGCGTGGAATTGGTGGTCCGTGATTACGGCGTGGGGATCACGGGTGATGATCGGCGCCGTATCTTTGAAGGCTTCTGGGTCACCCAGAGTACCATGGATTATTCATCGAAACGGGAATTCGATTTCAATGCCGGCGGCAAGGGAGCGGATTTATTACGTATGAAAATTTTTTCTGAGCGCTATAATTTTAAGATTGATATGATTTCGTCGCGGTGCGGGTTTTTGTCCCAGGAGAAAGATTTTTGTCCCGGGGATATTGCACAGTGCAAGTATTGTAAGACGCCCCTTGATTGTTACCATTCCGGCGGAAGCATGTTTACGGTGGTTTTTCCTTCCGCGGGGGGGGGGGGAGAGACAAGGCATGCCTTGTCTCTACCTAAAACGGGAGTTTCTGGAAAAGAAGGGAGCGAAGATTGACCATGGATGAAAAAGTGAAATCCGCCATCATGGAGCGGGTATCTACTGAGGGTTATGCGGAAAAATTGGGGTTAAAACTGGTCGAATTGTCGTCCGGTCGCGCCGTGGTGGAGATGAGGCCCAAAAGTGATGTCGCCAACATTTTCGGTATGGTTCATGGCGCCGCCATTTTTTCACTGATGGATGAGGCATTTCAAGTTTCATGCAATTCCCACGGAAGGATGGCCGTAGCCCTTAATGTGAATGTGACGTTCCATGCGCCGGCTGAGTTTAATTGCACACTGAGGGCTGAATCCAGAGAACGACATCGTTCAAAAAAAACAGCCACCTATGATATCAACGTTACCGATGAAAAGGGTACGCTGATTGCTTCCTGTCAGGCCCTTGCCTACCGAAAAAGGGAACGGCTGCCTTTTTTAGACGAAAAGTCGTGATGCGCCAATTGTTTGACAAAAACATGGTATTTTCATATGTTTTACAATGAAAATACAGCCGTTAGCGATTAGCTGTTAGCTTAAAAGCGGTAGATGTTATTTTCAGCCGCGGGGGTGGCAAACCCTCTTGTCATGAGGGGTTACCTTCAAAACCGTTGAAAGGGGAGAGATTGGAAAGGGAACTGTGTATTTCAAAGGAAGCGATTCAGCAGCGTGTTCTGGAGCTTGCAATAAAGATCAGCTCCGATTATGAGGGGGAGGAGCCGGTCTTGATCGGAGTCCTTAACGGCGCTATTTTTTTCTTTGCGGATTTAATGCGAGCCATACGCATCCCTACCAAAATGGATTTTGTGCGGGCGGCCAGCTATGGTTCTCAGATGCAGTCCAGCGGATCGGTTCGGCTGACCAAAGATATTGAAATCCCTATTGTGGGGAAACCCGTCATTTTGATTGAGGACATTGTAGATTCCGGGTTAACGCTTTCATATTTAAAAGAACAATTTGAGCGAAGAGGAGCATCTTCTCTCAAAATCTGTGCGCTGATTGACAAACTGGAACGAAAAGAAAAAGATGTTTTTGTGGATTATTGCGGATTCCGGATTCAAGATGGTTTTCTGGTGGGTTACGGACTTGATTGTAATGAAGAATACCGCTATTTACCTGAGATCTACCGCTTGAAATAAAAGGCCGCTAAATAGGCTTTAAGGCAGGATAAATACATTACGTGGGAGGGTATTATGGTCATCCAGTGTGAAAGCTGCCGAACTGTATTTAATCTCGATGAATCCTTGCTCAAGGAAGAGGGGACAAAAGTCAGATGCTCGCGATGTCGCCATGTTTTTACCGCCTACCCTTCGGCGCTTGCGCCAACCGATGAAAAGGTGGAAATTTCCGACGTTTTTGAAGAATTTGACCCCGCCTCAGTGGAAAAGAAGGATGCCGTCATTGCCGAAGTTGAAAAGGGCGGCCAAAAGGATAAAGAAAACGGCACGGGGTTGGGGTTGGAATCGGACCTGGACGTTATTTACCGGGATGTTTTCAGGGAAGTGGACCGCAGTGGTCCGGATGAGAAAACCGGTTCCGATGATGCGCTTGAGGATGTATTTAAAGAAGCCGGTCTGGACGAAGAACAATCGGGTCGGCGCCCGGCTATAACTTTTCCTTCCATGGATACGATGGAAGATGATACGGATAAGGACGATGACCTGCTAAGGGAATCGTCTTCCAAAAGAAAATCCTCAAAGCTTTCCATGGCTGTGGTGATTCCGCTGGTTCTCATTTTTTTGGGGGCCGGCGGCGCCGTGGTTGCGTGGAAAGCCGACTTGATTCCGCCTTCACTGCTTTCCTTGGTGAAGCCTTCTTCGGAAAAAAAGGAAGCAACCGATGCCGGCGCCCGCCTTCTTCAGTTCGGATCAGTGAGCGGGGTGTTTGTTGATTCAGAGAAAAGCGGCCCCCTCTTTGTTATTCGTGGGATGGTTAGCAACAAATACCCGGAAAACAGGCGTTATATTTTGATTAAAGGGAGTATCTTGAACAATAAAGGGAGTGTGGTTATTGCTAAAACCGCCTATGCGGGGAATACCTTCAGCGAAGAGGAACTCAAAACGCTGCCATTGGATGAGATCACAAAGGCAGCGGACAACCGTGACGGCATGGCAAGGCAAAATATTGATGTGGCATCCGGCGCAACGGTTCCTTTCATGATTGTTTTTGCTGAACTTCCCGATGATCTGAGTGAGTTCACCGTGGAAGCGGTTAGTTCATCGTCCGGGATTTAAATGTGGGTGAGAATACGGGTGAAGAAAACGCCATTTCCAGCAAAGGTTTCAGGAGTATCATTCGGGGCGCCTTACTGCTGTCTCTGGTCCTTTTTTTTGGCACGGTGGGCTATGTTTTTATAGAGGGATGGCCTTTGCTGGATGCCCTCTATATGACGGTGATCACAATTACAACCGTAGGATATGGCGAAGTGAGGACGGTTTCAGAGCCGGGAAGGCTTTTTACGGTTTTCCTTATTTTTGCGGGTATGGGCATCATGGCCTATACCCTTGGGATCGTCGCACAGATCATGGTCGAATTTCAGGTGCGAGATCTCATTGGCAGGCGTAAGCTGGGATTAAAATTGAAAAACATCAAGAACCATTATATTTTATGCGGGTATGGGCGGATCGGGATGGTGATTGCACAGGAACTGATGGCCAACGGCATCCCCATCATGGTGATCGAACAGGACCCCCAGTCCAAGGAGAAATTGAGAAGTCACGGCATTCCCTATATCATTGATGACGCCACCAGCGAAGATGTACTGGTGGAAGCCGGCATTCATCGGGCCAAAGGTCTTGTTACGGTGGTCCTTTCCGATGCCGACAACCTCTTTATCACTATGTCGGCCAGGGGCATGAACCCAGGGCTTTTCATTCTTTCCCGGGCGGATCAGGAAGCGACGGAAAAAAAGTTGATTCGGGCGGGAGCCAACAAAGTGGTCATGCCCTATTTGATCGGGGGGCTCAGGATGGTTCACACGATTTTGAGGCCTGCCGTGACCGACTTTTTTGACTTTGCCATGCAGGATAAGAACATTGCGTTGAAAATGGAGGAGTTGAAGGTTGGAGAGAAATCCAAGTTGAACGGGGTCCGTTTAAAGGATTCGGGCATTCGACAGGATATGAATGTAATTATTGTGGCCATTCGGGACAAAGAGGGCGTTATGAGTTTTAACCCATCTTCGAATGTTGCAATGGAAGCCGGCACCATATTGATCGCCCTCGGGCCCATCGGCGACCTGGAAAAGCTCGGCCATATCTTGTCCGGAGATTAATTTGGGCGGCTTCGGTATATTTCCTGCGCCCTTAAAAGGGCGGAAAGATCATCAATTCCCATCACCTCGTTTTCGTCGGCGGCGATGATGCATCCAACGGTGTGTCCTTCCCCGGCCAGATGTTCCACCATGTCCGTGATAAAAAATTCTTCCTGATCGCGGATAACGCCGTCAACCTCTTTTTGCACCACATGGGGTTTTGATGCCATGACTGAAAGGGAATGAAGGAGGGTCTCTTTTTTTGCCGCATAGATCCCTGAATTGCAGACCGGCAACGCCCGTTGTTTTTCTTCCGGATAATGTTTCCAGTATTTCCATTCAATGATTCTCCGGACCTGATTTTCCCGGATTTCAAGCACGCCGTATTGTTTTTTGTCCCTGGGCATAAAGCCCAGGACCACCAGACCATGGATTTCAAGCGCTTTAAGCATCGTTAAATAAGTGTCCGGCGCCACAAAAGGCACGTCTCCCATGGTGATGATGGCCTGCTGGTAGTCCCGTGTTTTCAGGAAAGGTGTGGCTGAAAGCAGCGCGCCCCCGGTACCGTTCAGGACGGGTTGTTCGCAATAGGCGATGCCAAGGCGGCGGGTCGCCTTGCGGATGTCTTCTTTTTTGTGGTTGACTATCACTGCCTTTGGACCGGGCGGCAGGTTTTCAATAATATGAAACAGGATTGGCTGTTTTCCCGAAAAGGGTGAAGCTTCGGGAACCAACGGTAGAAGGGTTTTATTGCCCTCATAGCCTTTCATGCGGCTGCCGCGACCGGCGGCCAGGATGATGGATGCTGTTCTGTTTTCTTTTTCCATGATGACGGGGAAAATAGGAAAATTCGTTGAATGCGTCAAGTGGAAAAGGGTTGTCCTTGACCGGTTACCGAGAATTTCTTATCTTGCGGGCATGGCAAATTTGCCTATCTTCGTTTGGAATGGCTGATGGAACCCCGTTGAAAGGGTCCGTCGTTTTTTTGGTTGACCTGAGGGAATCAAAAAAGTAAAGATAGCTTTTAAACATGATGACAGAAAATTTCGGCTGCCTGACAGACCTTTCAACCTTTAGTAACGCCCAACGGTCTTAACCTGGCAACTTTGTGAGCCAGCCCGGTTTCATGGACCACTCGAACGACTTGGAATACGTTCTTGTAGGCTTGCGGCATTTCCTCTTTAAGAATTCGTTTGCTCCTGGATTGAACAAAGACGCCTTTATCCTCCAATTCGCGATGGATTGATCGGCCCTTGGCTATTTTCAGCGCCTGTGTTCGGCTGAGGACGCGGCCCTTGCCGTGGCAACAGGCGCCAAAAGTCTGTTTCATGATCGTAAATCCGGTCAACCATTTGAATTTCTAATTACCACGAGCCCCAGGTCAGCGGTATGGTCGAAGGTCCCAAATTCGGGTCTGTTTAAATCCATAAAAAAAGAGTAGGCGTTTCAATTTGGTTTGTCAATTTTTTGTTCCGGTGGGAACATAATGGTGATTGTTAATTATGGAGGAAGTCTGATGAATTGTGCTTTTTGTGGGGCGGAGATTATATTGGAAGATAAGGTGATGCGAAATGACACGTGTCCTCACTGTTCAATGGATTTGAGATGCTGCAAGCAGTGTCAGTTTTTTGACCATCATGCCTATAATGAATGCAAAGAAGTGATGGCGGAGCGCATTACGGACAAAGAACGGGCCAATTTTTGTGGATATTACAGTCCGAGAGGGACGCCCGTGAAAAGGAACGGCAGGACCGACGATGCGAAAGCAGCCCTTGAGGCGCTTTTCAAAAAATAAGCAGCGGCGTCTAGGTTCAGGGTTTAGGGAAGGACTGCGTGATGTTTGAAAAAGTGGGAGCGTCCTGCCGGGGGTGTACTTTAATCAATCCCGTTTGGCTGCCGGCCGCCTTTTCAATTGCCTTTTTAAGGCAGCTGACCATGGTTGCCATGTTTGATCCTGTTCGGTTAAAAAAGACGGCAAAGTAGTATGGTGCAAAGGGTGGGTCCTCGATGTATCCGGTCCGTGCGCTGATGCCCTTAAGAGAGCCCGTTTTGTAAAGAACTTGATCCTGTCTTTTAAGAAGATTTCTATAGGGTTTGAATTTTTCCAGAATGGCCAGCATATCGTATGCGGAGAGATGATTTTGCCGCGATAAGCCGGACCCCTCAACCAGTTTAATATGTTTTAGACCCAGTTCTTTTTTGATATACGCCTGGGTTGCCCGGATGCCTTTGGCCAGGGTGCCCGGCGGGCCGTAAACCGAAGCCCCAAGTGCAACAAAAATCTGATTGGCCATAAAGTTGCTGGAAGAATGAAGCATTTTTTCCACAACTGTTTCCAGGGGAAATATGGATTTGTAGGTGAAGATGAGGGTGTCCGAGGGGAGAACCGTGCCGAAACGGATGGTCCCCCGGGTTTTGACGCCTCTTTCTTTCAAAAGATGTCGAAGTAATTCTCCCACATAAAGGGCCGCCTCTTTTGAATTGTGGGTGAAGGTTCTCCTGCCGCTTTGGAGGCCCAGGGCTCGAATTTGATGCGCCATGAAAGGGACCATGGGCGTTTGGCTTTCGGTGGAACAAGGTCTGTTTTTTCTGAATTTAAAGGCGATGGTATTAAAATTTGCGCACAGGGCGCCAATGGGCGCATCATAGGGGTTCGTTGTGTTTTCGCATCCGGGTACGCTGATTCGGGATGAAAAATAGGTGTTGTCCAAAATAATGTTTCGGAAAGACCCCGTCCGTTTTGACACGATGTCCGCTATCTGATGCAGGACTTCAGAGATGAGCAGCGGGTCGCCATATCCCTTGATTTTCAAATTTTGATGGGGATCCATGTAGAATTCCGTCTGAAAGCGATAGGAAGGTCCAAAATGGTTGAGTGCCGCCAGGGCTGTCAATACCTTGAGGGTCGATGCTGGAATGCGCTGTTTTCCGGCATTTTTTTCAAAGAGTATTTTTCCCGAGGATGTTGCCACCAGGAAGGAGTCGCTGCTTTTGATTTGACGTTCGCATGAAATGCATTTTTTGGCGTCCGAATCAGGGGGGTGGAACAGAAAAAAAAGCTGAAGGAACACTGTGGCATACAAGAAGATCATCCGTTTTCCATGAATGGCTTTTTTCTGTCGGTTTCGCTGAGGTATCAGGTCTTCCATGAATTTTTGTTTATCCCTTCCGACCGAAATTTTCATGACTGACATGTGTCAATCAAGATAATGCTTGAGAAAATCGATCTTGTCCGCAATGGATTTGCGCTTTTCAATAAAAAGGTGAGATTCTCCATTGAGGGCGCATAGACCGCCGTTGAGCCTCAGGCCCGCAGCCTCAAGTCGGTCATAATGAACTTGTATTCCCTTTTCCGCCGCTGTATTTTCCAGAATTACCAGTTTGCTCAATAATTCAGGGGAGGGGGTTTTTTCCTTTTTCTTTTTTTTTCTCATGGCCGAGGATGGTTATCCTTGATAAGGGGTAATGTCTTGACCTCAATCCCAATCATAAAGTATAGCAGTTTTCAAATCAAGGATGTGTTTTTTTCTGACCCGGCTTGGCGTGGAAGGAGGAACTTTTGTTTTCCCATTTCGAATCAATAGAACAGGTGGTTAGCGAGTTGGCCGAGGGGCATTATGTGGCGGATCGTGCTCTGGCAACCGTACTTTTTTTAGCCCACAAACTCGAAAAACCTATTTTTCTGGAAGGCGAACCGGGTGTGGGTAAGACGGAAGTGGCCATTGTCATGAGCCGGCTTTTTCAAACGGATCTGATCCGTCTTCAGTGCTATGAGGGTCTGGACGCTTCAACAGCCCTTTATGAATGGAATTATCCCAAACAGCTTTTACACATCAGGCTTGAAGAACGGGGAGAAAAGAAACAAGATGAGATTGAGGCGCTCATTTACAGTCCCGAATTTTTGGTGGAACGCCCCCTGCTGGAGGCCATTCGGAAGTCCGATGAAAAAGCCCCCGTTCTTCTCATTGATGAAATTGACCGATCCGATGAGGAGTTTGAAGCCTTTCTTTTGGAAGTGCTGAGCGATTTTCAAATCACCATCCCCGAGATCGGCACCCTGAAAGCCAAAAAGAAACCCATGGTGGTGGTAACCTCCAACCGCACCCGTGATGTTCATGACGCCCTGAAGCGGCGTTGCCTGTATCACTGGATTGATTATCCCACCTTTGAAAAGGAGTACGAGATCATCATGACCCGCCTGCCGGGAATTGAATCGCGGTTTGCCGGGCAGGTTACCCATTTTATGCAGAAGATCAGGTCCTTTGATTTTTTGAAAAAGCCCGGGATTTCCGAAACCCTTGACTGGGCGAAAGCCCTGATGGTCATGGAAAAAAAGTATCTGGATGAAGCCGTGGTCCAGGAAACCCTGGGATGTTTCCTCAAGTACCAGGAGGATATCGGGCGCTTTATTCAGGAGATCTGGTTCGATCCCAATATCCGGGAAGAATATTTGGGGCGCCGGTTAAGGGACGAATGAACGACCAGGCCATTTTAGCGGTGAAGTGATGACATTCGAAAATGAAGGTCTTGTAAGGAAAATTATCCAGTTTGCGGCGTTTCTCAAGGATCGCGGTTTTAAGGTTTTTCAGAGCAGTATTCAGGATGCGTTACGGGGACTTGAGGCCATCTCTCTTGAGAACAAAGCGGACTTCTTTTGCTGTCTCCGTTCCAATCTGGTGGCCTCCGATCTTGAGTGGCAGCAGTTTGAACCCCTTTTTGACGAATTCTGGACCCGGATGGATGAACCCGTCAAAAAAGCGGAAGATGATCCGAAAACGCCTAACCCGGATGCCGAAAATATCGGAGATGGGGATGCGTGTCAATTGGAAGCCAAAAGCGAACAATCGGAGAAAGAAAAGGATTCCGAGGACAGAGAGTGGCTTGAAGGCGTGGCGTACAGCCCTATCGTATCAACGGTTGAGAAAAAAGATCTGGGTCGTTTTAACAAAGCCGATGTTCAGGTGGCCAACCTGGCACTCAAGAAGATGATGGCGCCTTTTAAGATCGATAAATCAAGACGTTCCAGGAGAACGCGAAAATCCGGGGGAATGGATTTTCAACGCGTCATCCGGAAAAGCCTCAAAACCGGCGGAACGCCTCTGGAACTATTTTACAAACAGAAAAAAAAGAGGCTCAAGCGCCTGGTGATTCTGGCGGATGTGAGCGGTTCCATGGATCGGTATGCTCAATTTGTTATGCCCTTTCTTCTAGGCCTTCGGGGGGTGGGCTCCAGGTCTGAAGTGTTTGTGTTTTCCACTTCATTGACCTCCATTACGTTCAGCGTTCGCCATATGAGTTTTGAAAAAGTCGTTTCCCGTATTGCACGGGAAGTTCCGGATTGGTCAGGGGGCACCCGCATCGGCTTTTCCCTGCATCAATTCAATGAAATTCATGGCCAACGGCTTCTCAATCAAAGGACCGTGGTGGTGGTGTTGAGCGATGGATGGGATCTGGGGGTCAAAGATCTTTTGAGAAGGGAAATGGATCATTTGAGTCGCAAGTGCCATTGCGTGATCTGGTTGAACCCCCTGGCAGGGGACCCGGATTATGAACCCCTTTGCCGGGGGATGAATATTGCCCTTCCATACGTGGATCACTTTATGGCGGCGGACAGCCTTCAGAGTCTCAAAAGAGTCGGGCATCTGTTGTCGCGGGTAATGGCCCATTAGAACTATGTTTTGACGACGGGGTGAAAAAAATGAGAAACCTTTTCAGAAGAAAAAAAAGAGCTTCCGAAGGAACTATCCAATCCTCAAAAACTTCTAAGGAGAACGAAGAGGTTCAACGGTTCATTTCTGATTTCATAGGGGTGCTGCTTCTTTTTCTTAAGGCTTTTTCCTTGAATGCAAAGGAACTGAATACCAAGGAATTCAGAAGTGTGATTGCGGCATTGGCTCAGAAAATAAAGACCGGGAAAAAAATTAAGGAGGTCGGATCATTTTTTGAAAAAAATAAAAAAATGATGCACCTCTTTATTAAGGAACAGAATCTTTATCTGGCAGCCAGGGAAACTGAATTTAAGGAAATGATTGATTTTTTAACCCGTGCCATGGCGAAAGTCAGCGTAGACAATGACGATTTCTCCGAGAAAATGCTGGCCCAAACCAGCAGAATAGAGCAAGCCACAACCCTGAGCGATATTAAGGAAATGAAAAGCGCCTTGAAAATGGTGATTGAAGAGGTGCGGGAAAAGGTCAGGGAAAAGCAGTCCCGAGATGATAAACAGAAAGCGATGCTTACGGAAAAGATCAAAGCGCTTTCCGAGGAGCTGGAAAAGGCGGAGAAGGGGACCCTGAGGGATGGCTTAACCGGTATTTACAACATGGATGCCTTTGAAAGGTATATCCGAAAGGCCGTGGAAGGAAATGCCATTGATCGTACCTCTTTTTCAATGGTGGCCCTGGATATTGATGAATTCGACAAGATTAAAGAAACCTACGGACGCAAACTGGGTGATCGGGTTGTATTGGCCATCGCGGAGAAATGCAGAGAATTTCTAAAAACGGGCGATTTTTCGGCACGTTATCAGGCGGGGCTTTTTGTTATGGTCTTTCCCGGTGAATCCCTCAAAAAGGCCGTCAAAAGATCAAAACAGTTTTGCAAAACCATTGCGAAGAGCAAGTATACGCTGGATGATATGCGAAGTGAGCATGTCCTTTCTTTCACGATTTCCATGGGTGTAACCCGGTTTAAAAATGGGGATACCGCGGGAACGGTTACACGGCGTACGCTTGAGGCTCTTGAGTCCGCAAGAAATGCCGGGGGAAACAGGGTTGTCTCCGATAAGGGGTGAGTTGGCGCTGCCGCCTTTTTTCATAACCTCACCTGGCTCACATGAGCATCCCATTAAAGTTGACCGCCGGCACTTAAGAAAAACTAATCTTTCATTCAAATAAAAGCCCTCAAAGCATCTACTCCTGTTTGGGTAGACATGCCGAAAGATTGTTTACTCAAATCATTCGCTGCCAATTGTGCCAGGATATTCGCTTGTTCTTCATCAATGGGTTCAAACGCTATTGCCGGTTTTTCTGAAATGTTCGCTGTTATCTTGACAGTGTCCGTGCTGCCAATGGGGCCAACTTTTTCCTTATCCGATTTGGATTGGGTTTGCTGACTTAGTTCATTCATCTTTTGATTGATCAGATTGGAATCTATTCCTGCTTGTGAAATGCTGTTTGTTTCCATGAAGTTCCCTCCTTAGTGATTTGATAGAATGTAATGCAAGAAACGTGCATAATTCGCATCAATTAAGCAACTATCTTATAAAAGCAATGATAACATGCAGTTGAATGTTATTTTATTTAAACCTCTTGTATGGGTAAATCGTCAAAATTACCACTATCCGTCAAATTATGATACATGCCGTGAGCCCGGCTTTCTGCGAGCTTTGATTATACTCAGGAATTCGTAGCAAATTGTGCTTTTTTGCTTGCTGAATCCTTTAATGCGTCATAAAAAAAACGAGGGTGGGGTGAGCAAGGTATGTATGTTGCGAATTAAAAAGATGGTTCATCGCGGATTAACGTGAAATCGCGCTTTGAGATTGTTTCGGTTCGGGCTGTAGGTGCGACTTCAGTCGCACAGGGTCGGCTTAATGTGCGACTGAAGTCGCACCTACAATCGGCTCAGAAGCCAAATCTCACGCGAATCCACGATGAGCCAAAAAGATTTGACATGATGTTTTCACGATGCCGGAAGGATCGGCATCCGGAATTAAACCCGAAAGGAGCTGACAATGAATCTCGACATCTTTGACAAAATGGATAAATCGGAGCTTAAACAGTATATTGAATTTTTATTGTGGCACTATCGGGTGATGGATGCGTTCTGGTTTATCAATGTGGCCGAGCGTTTCGACCAACCCACTGCTGAGCGGCTCAATGAAAAGGTCTGGGGCAGGGTTGCGGGAATGGCGGCGAAAGATTTGGCGCCGCGCTTTGCCATTCAAGAAAAGGGGCTCAAGGGTTTTGTGAAAGCCCTGAAGCTTTTCCCCTGGTGTATTCTGGTGGATTACCACATCGAAGAAACCGAAGATGAAGTGACCATTTCCGTGCCGTCCTGTCCGACCCAGGAGGCCAGACTGAAACGGGGCCTGGATGAGTTTGTTTGCAAAGAGATGCATCGCGGAGAATTTGAAGGGTTTGCCCGAGGGATAGATGAGCGCATTCGGGTTGAATGCCTTTTTGCACCGCCCGACCCTCATCCACGGGATATGTTCTGCAAATGGCGGTTTCGTATCTGAAGAAACACCCATGAAAAGACGCGATTCCATTCGCATTCCTTCCGAAAATACAGGGGTGCAATTGCTGGATTTCCTGTGCCGGCGGTTCACCTATCATGAGCGCAATGCCTGGGAAGATCTGATTCACTGTGGACAGGTATTGGTAAATGGCGATACCGCTTCTTCCCATCATATCCTCAAAGGGGGGGATCGGTTGGAATATGTACATTTCAACCCATGCGAGCCGCCGGTCAGGCGGGACTATTCAATATTTTTTGTGAATAGACTCGACCGGGAGACTTCATGACTGATCCGTACACCGAATAAGTTGACAACAACAGGGTTTGATGTTAGGTGAAATTGATTGATATGAAGATGTGTGAGTTTCTTTTTATCGGTTTTTGTCCTTTTGACATCATCATTTGCAAGGAGGAATTATTAATGGCCGATTTAAGTTCCAGATTTGAGACCGCTGCACAGGATGTGCAGAAATTGTCAAAAAAACCTGACAACAACACGCTCCTGGCGTTGTATGCTTACCACAAACAGGCAAAAAATGGCGATGTGTCCGGAAAACGACCCGGTTTTACCAATATGGTGGGTCGGGCCAAATATGATGCATGGGCAAAACAGAAGGGCACAGGCAAAAATGCGGCCATGCAGTCCTATGTTGATTTGGCATCACGTCTTTTAAATGAGTAACTGTAAACCGCCAAAGGGGTAAATTATGAGTCAATCCATGAGCAATGCCGATAATTTCTGGCTCTGTATGGATGATCCCACCAATCTGATGATGATCACCGCGTTTATGGCGTTTGAAGAGTGCATCAATTTCAAACGTCTGCGGGCCACCATTGAATCCCGTATTTCATCTTTTCCGCGGTTCAGGAAAAAAGTGGTGAAGCCGGTTTCGGGGATGGGGACCCCCACCTGGGAGATGGATCGGCATTTTGATATCCGAAGCCATATTCACAGGGTGGCGCTGCCGTCGCCGGGGAGCAAGGCGGAACTTCAGGAAATGGTGAGTGATATGATGGCTGCCCCCCTGGATCCTCATAAACCCCTCTGGCAAGTTCATTTGATTGAGAATTATGGCGAAGGCTGTGTGGTCCTGTTTCGGATTCATCACTGCATTGCCGACGGCATTGCTCTGGTTCACGTACTGCTTGCGGCGGCGGACCATGAACCCGGCGCGCCATGGCCTGAGGAACTGCCGGAAAAGGAGCGAAAAATATCTTCCTTTGACTTCCAGTGGCCTGTTGCCGGGTTAATTCGGGGCGTTCAGAAAGTCAGGGATACGACGCAGAAATTCGGGCTCAAGGTGGTGGAGGAACTCAAAGATGCGGTTTTTGACCTGGATCGCCTGATGGATCTGGCAAAGAAAAGCACCCATATTTCAGCGGATGCGGGAGGGGTGCTGGCAAAATTGGCGCTCATGCCCCCGGATCCGTCCACCGCATTTAAAGGGAAACTCGGAACGCGGAAAAATGCGGTCTGGACCGACCCCATACCCCTGGAATCCGTTAAGAAGGTCGGAGGCGCCATTCACGGGGCCACCATCAACGATGTGCTGATTTCAACGGTTACCGGCGCCATGCGTCGTTATTTGAAAAGCAGGAACTATCCGGTAAATAAGCTTGACCTGAATGTGCTGGTCCCGGTCAATATCCGGAAGCCGGGCACTGAAGTTGAATTGGGAAATAAGTTCAGTCTTATTTTTCTGACCCTCCCTGTTTATATTGAGGACGTGGTTCTGCGATTAAAAGAGGTCAAGCGTCGGATGGACGATCTCAAAAAAGCGCCCGATACCATGGTGAATTTTGGCCTCCTCAGCACGGTGGGCATCATGCCGCCCGGGATCGCAAAAAGCCTGGCCCATTACTTCAGCAATAAGGCCTCCGGGATTCTGACCAATGTGCCGGGCCCGACGGAACCCCTCTATTTTGCGGGCAGTGAAATTAAAAATCTTATGTTCTGGGTGCCGAGGGCCGGAGATGTGGGGTTGGGCGTCAGTATCATGAGTTATAATGGTCGGGTGAGCGTCGGCATTGCCGTTGATGAGGGATTGATGCCCGATGGGGAAGCGCTTCTGGAAGGGTTCGAAGATGAATTGGCGCATCTTGTGGAACTGGTGGATTCAGGCGCCATTGAGGAGGCGCCCCTGGTTTTGCACGATACATACCAGGAGATGCGCTGTAAAGGCGTGACCCGAGAGGGTGGGCGGTGCAAGAAGCGGGCGGTCCCGGGATCTGAATACTGCGGTATGCACGGAGCATTCTCGGAAACGGATGTGCATTTGCTGGAAGGGTTGGAAGATCACGGGGAGAGGTTGTTTGAGACCCATGTGGCGCTGGATACGGACCCCGCCAGATGCCAGGCATTCACTCGGAGGGGAAAACAGTGCAGGAAACACGCAATGGCGGATTCTCGGTATTGCAGTACCCATCAACCGGAACCGCCGGAGCGGGATACCCGTGAACTGGCGGAGATTTTAAAAGAGTTGAGCGGCCAATAATGGCGGGTTCCAAACAGGGGAGGAGATAAGGTGAAACAGGTCGTCAGCATCAGCCTTGGTCCGAAAACAGCCGATTATGAATTGGAAACGGAATTTCTGGGTCATGACTTCTCCATTCGCCGTTTTGGAACGGATGGGGATCTGGAGCGCATGATGGAATTGCTGTTGCAATGGGACGGGAAAGCCGATGCCATCGGTCTGGGCAGCATGAGATTTCCCAATGCCATTGGTCCGAAATATGTTCTGGAGAGGCGGGCCGAGAAGATTCGGTTGTTGAGTGATCGGGTCAACACGCCTGTCACCATGGGCAGCGCCCTTCGAAACGTCGTCCACGAATGGTCTATCCGGCATGTGGAGTTTGTATTCGGCAAATACTTTGACAACGCCAGGGTCCTGTTTTTTTCAGGCCTGGCCAACCACAAGATCGCACGGGTGATGAGCGAATTTACCGAAAACTTGATCTTTGCGGACCCCGTTCTTGAAAACGGGATCAGCAAATTCATAACGTCCGTAAAGGATCTGGAACTCTACGCCAGCGGCGTTCATGAAATTTTGAAGTGGGTGCCCAGCAAGAAATTCTCCGCCAATTTTATGCCCGCGCGTCTGTGGAATATCCATCTGATAAAAAAAGCCATGCAACAGGCCCAGGTCATTGTGGCGCCCCATTATGATTTTTATCGATATCTGGAACATGCCACCCTGGATGAGTTGGGGGGGAAGATCATTATCACCTCCTGCGCTTATGATGATCGGGTGACGTTTCTGCGGGAACGCGGTGTGGATGTCGTCATCGATACCGCTCCCAAGGTCCTCGAAAAAGTCGTGGGCCTCAATGTGCTGGAAGCCCTCATGTTGTCGGCGCTTGGCAAGAAGCAGGATCAGATCACGGATGATGACATTCTGGAGCTTATCTGTGAACAGAATATGGCCCCCAGGGTGGTGTACCCGTCCGGTACGCCCAAGCGGGTGAATCGTTTCGCCTTTGTGATCCATCCCCTTTCCCAGGAGTTTCTCAAAAAAGAAAAGACCCTGGATATGGTCAGCCGGTTTGCGCCCCCGCTTTTCATGGACGCTGTTGAAAAGGTGTTTGCCTATGCGCCGCCCTTTCTTTATTCAAAGGTGACCGGCATTAAGAGCCCCACCGGCGTGGAAGCGGAAGGATGGTTAATTTCAGTGGGGGGAACGCCTAAGCAGATGCTGGCCCACAAGGCGGAGTTTACCTATGATCGTCTTTTGCAGGCGGCCAAAATGGCCAAACGGCTGGGGGCGCAGATCATGGGGCTGGGGGCCTTTACCAAGGTGGTGGGGGATGCCGGGGTGACCGTAGCCAAAAAAGCGGATATCCCCATTACCACGGGGAACAGCTATAGCGCTTCGGGGGCGTTGTGGGCGGGAGCCGATGCCGTGCGTCGCATGGGCTTGATCCAGGTGGAAAAAGGGGAAATTATTAAAGGAAAAGCCATGGTTTTCGGGGCTACCGGAGCCATTGGTTCCGTGTGTTGCCGTCTACTGGCAAAAGCCTTTGAAGAAGTCTACATGGTGGGCCGGAATACGGCCAAGCTGCTGGCCCTGCGGGAAGCCATCCTGGAAGAAACACCCCACGTGACACTTCACATCTCAACCCGTCCTGACCGCTATCTGCCGGACATGGATGTGATTGTCACGGCCACATCCGGCGCCGGCAAGGCTGTTTTGGACATTATGCGGGTCAAGCCCGGGTGTGTCATTACCGACGTGGCCCGTCCCCTGGACCTGTCTCCGGAAGATGTGGCCAAACGCCCGGACGTGCTGGTCATCGAATCCGGTGAAATCGAGCTGCCCGGCAACCCGGAAATGAAGGATATCGGTCTCCCCCCAAAGGTGGCCTATGCCTGTCTTGCTGAAACCATTGTGCTGGCACTGGAAGGGCGATTTGAGATCTTCACCATCGGCCGCGAGATTGAATGGGAAAAGGTGCGGGAAATCTACAAGATGGGTCTGAAACACGGTATGAAGCTGGCGGCCATTTCAGGGGTCAACGGGATCTTTACCGATGATGACATCTCGCGCGTCCGAAGGCTGGCCATAAAAGCCCGCAAAACCTGGACGCCGCCCCGTTTTTCAGATGCGGCGTAAGGAGAGCTTCCTTCACAAAACATCAAACACCCGATACCCCTGATTCCCGAAGCAGTAGATCACATGCCGCGAAACCTTTGCCTCGGGATATTCCTGTTTTAATCCTTCCACATACCCCGCAATCTGTTCTGTATCCGCTTCCAGCGGTTCAAAATCGTCGATAGGGGTTTTGAGCTTTTCAAATTTTGCATTGGAATAGTATTTGAACTCGATCACCATGCGCACTCCGGCAAAGCACTCACTGTACTTGCCCACAAATTCCAGGTCCGTGCGGCCCTTGGGGTAGGACCTTTCCACATTCCATACAAACCACCTGGAAAGGTAGCGGCTGCACAGCTCATAAAAGGTGGTGCGGTAGAAATTTTCATTGACCTGCTGGAAAACCGCCTCCGGGAGCTGGGAGACGTATTCCTTCCAGTATCCCCCAAACAGCGCGTGCAAATCCAGGTTATTTAGAAAGCCCTGCATGATCTCCCGGTATCGGGTGGACACGTCAATCCGGTGCAGTTCATTGAAATATTCCACGAAGATCCGGTGCATGTTCAGATTGGGAAGGGTAAGGCTGAAGTCATCCTGCCTCGTGAGCATACCCAGATAAAAAAAGGAAATGGGAAAAAACCCCTTTTCAAAGAACTGACTCATATTGAATTTGGAGATCAAAAAGGTTTTGTCGAATGCAATGTTACCGTGCAGGAGAAGCTGGTTTACAAACTCTTTGGTGTTTTCCGGATTCGATCCGGTGATGCGGCGTACCCACATGAGATCGGTTTTGAGGTTCAGGTCCGTCAGATACTCCGGATACTCGCCATATCGCGTGAAATAGTTGAGAAAATAGATTAGTATGGTGGCGTTGTACACTGGTTCGTCGTCCGGAGTCACAAAGTGATACCCGTTGTAGTTGCTCTTGATCAAAGCGTCTGTTTCAGATCGGGTGGCTGGATCAAACTCATAATCCTTATAAATTTCATCCAGCAGGTGGTCCACCTCGGTCTGGGTAAACCCCAGCATGTTTTCAAAGTCCGGCTCCAGAGTGATAAAATTGGCGATATTGAAGCCGGATGCCAGTTCATCAATTGTTATTGGAAGTACGCCGGTGATGAACACATTGTGAATGGCCCCGGTCTTGCGGCCTTCTTTTAAGAGCTTGAAGAAGGTTTTCAAAAACCCCTCATCGGCCATGAGCTGCTTGTAGAGCCGATCCTTGTGGCCGGTGATGAGTTGGTTGGCGAAGTTGTCGTATTCGTCGATGATGACGTAAAGTTTCGGCAAATCTTGACGTGCAATGCTTCTCAGTACATTACTGAGATTATCGGTTGCGCTCTTTTCCCGGTTGATGGCGGTCGTACCGTGAAACAGGTTTCTGTTGAGGAATATGAGGTTCTCCAGTTCCCGATTCACGGTACTGTCAAAACTGGCCTTCATGACCGGCATTTCCCCGGTTTCAACAATGGAAAAATCCAGGTGCAGCACGAAAAAGGCATTGTGCGGGGGCGTCGGGTTCCGACCGATCCAGGTGTGGCCGAAGAGTTCATCAAACCGGTCCTTGAAGATAACGCTGTAATAGCTCTCCAGCATGGTACACAGAAGCGACTTGCCGAACCGCCTCGGGCGGAGGAACACAGGATTGTCTATTTCCTCCAGCTTTTCAATATAGCCTGTTTTGTCCACGAAATAGCCGTTTTTGCGGACAATGGCCGGATAGTTGGCCTCGGCGTATAAGATGCGCTTTTTCATTTCCGGCACCTCTCTGAACGGTTTTTGATTTGTTGGATTGAATGTAGCAGTCTAACCCATTTATAGTATGTATCATACCAGATGGCTTCATAAAATGGCAAATGCTATGTGCCGGGGTAGCTTTCATGAGGCTCTTGTTGACCATGGAAATACAGCCGTTAGCAGTTAGCTATTAGCCATTAGCTTAAAAGCGATTGAAAATGGCGGCAGAATCCTATAACCTATGACCTTTGTGGCCACTTACGGCCAAACCGCCGACACTCTGAAGCAGTTGACAGCCTAATTCTCCAACAGCCGTAATTTACACCCTCCAGTATGCCCTCCGAAAAGGTTTGATCGCCAAAAGTGATATGTAGCTTTCCTTCCCAAATTTTCCAATAGCAATTTAGCAATTAGCGGGTGGCGTTTTTCGTGCGTCGAGGCGGAAAAGCATTAAAGGCAAAGGTTCCGTGGGGATGCCCAGTATCTGACCGAACTGCTTTGATTTGGTCAATATCCGGGCATTGTTATATTTGGCGATCTGCTTGAGATCCTTTGGTCGGAGCTGTCCTGCCCATTTTACCTCCACAGGCCGGAAGTAATTTTGGGCGATGTAGGCAAGGTCAACCTCTCCTTACATGGCATTCAAGGTGTCCCCGACCAGACGTACCAGGGAATGATGATCATCAATCAGTTCGCCGGTGAAATATGCGATCCTTTCCGGCGCTACACCGTCCTCGAGGAGAAGCGCCATCCATTGCTTCATTAAGGTCTCTTGCCGATCTGACCCCCGCCCCCGATTGTGTAAATTCCGGGGTTATGAAATGGGAGTTCCGCGAGAAGGTGGGACCGGTGAACCAGTGGCTGCATCCGCAGCTGTCTCAAATGGGGGTCTCGCACCGCGAACGAATCAGGATCTTCAAGATGTGTATTATGGGGGAGAAAGCGGATATCCATTGGTTTTTCTCCGAAGTGCCTATTTTTATATAATGAATGTTGCCTAAACTTAGATAATGATTTTATACCCTGAGAGAATGCCTCTGTCAAATCAAAAAAGAGGGCATCTTATAGAAACCGATTTCCTGATATCTCCGATGCCGGGAATCAAATCAGCAGCGATTTTAAATAGTCGAACCCCCTGCGAATTTCCACTCCTTTCTTCTGTCCAGGGAGTCAGCGTCTTGATTCTCCGGATCGGACACCTAAAACCTTATCTTCAACTTAATGAGAATTGCTGGAAAAAAATTGATCATATTAGTGTTTCCGTGTTATGGTGTTAGGGTGTATTTACATCTGATGGAAAGGAGAAAGAATGCAAGATAAACGAGTAACCATCCGAATACCATTCGAAATATGGAAAGCTCTCAGGGAACTCCAAACTGCGGGAAAAATTTCCAGTATCCAGCAGGCGGCCGTCATCGGCATGGACAAGTTTATTGAATCCCTGAAAAAGGATATGGAGGACAACCAAAGGAATGCAGCCAAAAAACGTGTGCTAAACATTCTTGTAAAGGAAAAACCTCTTGGGAACTGGGAAGATATTCACGGGGAAAGGACGGGAGCAGATGCTGACAGGTCTTGATGCCGGGTTTTTCTTTGCACTACAGGATCAAAACCCGGTAACGCTCCGTATCTGGCGGGAACGTGAAACAATAACGTCGGTCATCGTTTTGTACGAACTCCAAAAAAAGCTTCTAAAAGGGGGATTTAAGGGATGGCCAACGATTATTTCGGATATCAGCGAAGCCGTGGATGTTATGCCCGTTAATAAGGAAACTGCTCTAAAGGCAAGCCATATCGGTCACGGTACCGGCATACCGGGGCTTGATGCATTAATCCTGAGTTCACTTTTAGTGCCTGGCTGTACCGAAATCTATACCACCGATTCGCATTTTGAGTTGTATCGGAAAAAAGGGCTCAAAATCGTTAATCTTTATTCATGATTTGAGAGCCCAAAGTTCTCAATAACCCATTGAGGCCGGCAGGGTTAAGTAATTTGGCTCATCGCGGATTAACGTGAAAATCGCTACTGACTTCGCTTTCGCACTCGTTCCCATTCTCTGCGTGGGAACGGTTTTCGGACGCTCTGCGTCTCGGTTGGACCCCTAAGAAATGGGCCTGTAGCGGTTCAAAAGACGAATTGTCGGACGCGGGAGCGTCCAAGGTAGGTTCCCACGCAGAGCATGGGAACCAGCCCGAGAGAACAACAAAATTCTCTTTTTCACGTTAATCCGCGAAGACCCAAATAGTCGAACCCCCTGCGAATTTCCACCCCGGCATTTTGTATAATTCATCCAGGATTAAGAGTTTCGTGGTATCCAGCCAGCCCTCGTATCTTATGATTTCAAAAAAAACTGTCTTGACCATCGGGTCCACCATATTTTGATTTTTTTGCTTTACAAATGGTTAAAAATCGGTATTCATTGGATGAAGTGATACTCAAGATTTATGAAGGAGGGTGAAATGTTTAAGATACTGATCTGGAGTGTAATACCGGCATCCTTATTTTATTTTTCAACAGGGCTTCAGGCCGCAACCTTCAATGTCGCCACACCCCTCCAATTTCAGACCGCACTCACCACTGCTCAGGCGAACGGCCAGAACGACACCATCAATGTCTCGGCCGGGACCTACAACATCGGCTTGACCCTGACTTATGACACAACCCAGAATTTTGATCTTACCCTTGTGGGCGCAGCCGCTTCCGCCACCATTCTCGACGGTGGGAGTTCAGTCCAGATCATGAACCTGACAGGAACTGGAAGCGGTGATATATCCATAAGCGGTTTGACCCTGCAAAATGGCAGAAACGGCGCCGTGGGCGGTCTGGGGGGCGCGTTGTTCGCCAACAACAGCGCGGATGGCGCAATTACAATCGACCGGTGTGTCGTGACAGGCAGCACGTCCGTCAAGAATACCGGAGGTGCATGGATTGGGGGGGAGAACGGCGATCTTACCGTGACAAATTCTTCGTTCACCCACAATTCCTGCGATGAGGGAACAGCTGACGACGGATGCGGCCTCTATCTTTATTTCGACTCGGAAACGGCAGCCGGAAACGCCATCGTGCGAAACAACGATATCAGCTACAATACGTTGAATCACAACCTAAGCCCCATCGGGAATTGCGACGGCGCAGGTTTGATGATTTACCACCTTGGCACATCAGGGTCGGGACACAGCTTCACCATCGAGAACAACACCATCAACAACAATCTCTCCTACGAAGGCGCCGGCGGGATGTCGCTCCACCTACTCCATCAAAACAACACCATCATCATCCGGGGAAACACCTTTTCTGGAAATACCGCCGGGCCGCTACCGGAAGGGGTCCCAATTCAGATCTACGGAGGAGGAGCGCATGTCTATTGTGCAGGTGGAAACTTCACCATCAACGGCAATCAATTTCTAAACAACAAAAACCTCGATCCCAACGGCATCGGCGGCGGTTTAAGCCTTGATGCACTGGGCGGGACGCTTGAAATGATCGGCAATATCTTTGCCGGAAATCAGAACTCCGGAATGGGCGGCGGAGCGTTCGTTTTTCTCGAAACCGGTATCACCCGCGCGAACATTGTTCAAAACCTCTTCGTGAACAACCAGGCGGGGCTTACCGAAGGGTCGGGCGGCGGACTTTCCTTGAGCGCCAACGCCGGCGGTGCGAACCTCATCAACAACACCTTCTACAACAACAGGGCATCGGATGGCGGCGGCATGACCTATTACGCGGAAGCCGCGGCCCATGTGGCATCGCTGTACAATGAAGTGTACAGGGGCAACACCCCGAACGCCATCAGCGTCTTTGCGGCCGGTCCTGCGCAGGCCACCTACTCGAACATTGAGGGGGGAACCGGAGAAACCTATTTCGGGACCGACTGCATCAATGAAAATCCCTTGTTTTTCAATGCCTCAAATCCTCCGGGAGCGGACGGTGTTTATGGAACCCTCGACGACGGCCTCCATTTGACCGTGGGCAGTCCCTCGATGAATACCGGGTCCAATGAGGCTGTTCCTGGAACACTCACCACCGATATTGCGGGGCAGACTCGAATCCAGGGGGGCACCGTGGACATGGGCGCCTATGAGGGCGTGGTAGGAGTGAGCCCTGCAACCTGCAATCTGATGTTCATCCATCATTCCTGCGGGCAGAACTGGCTTGACAACAGTCTCAGGGTCGCTCTGGAAGCCAAGTCTTATATCGATGAGGTCAATGAGGTCACATACGGCGATGTGGTGGCGCCGGATGCGGGGCGCCCCGTCTCCCTTGGAGCAACTCCTGGGGATCTCACAGACATGTCGGATTGGCTCTACTGGTTCAACGACTATCTCGCTTCCGTAAAGACCTTTCAATGTGCCGCCGGAACCAACAAGATCATTATGTTCAAGAGCTGCTTCCCGAACAGCCATATCGAGGAGACGGGAACCCTTCCCGGGGACCCGTTCGACTCGGCCCACACCATTGTCAATTACCAGGCGGTGTTCAGGAACGCATCCGGCGCCGGAACGGTCTACCCCCACAACGGTCACAGCTATTATGCCCTTGAAGACATTTTTGCCGCCAACCCCGATACGCTCTTTATCCCGGTCACGGCCCCGCCTGAATGCTATGCCGACGCGACGGCCGCCACCGGCGACAATGCCAGGACCTTCAACGACTGGCTCAAGCAAACCTGGCTGCCAGGCTACAAAACCAGGACCGGTCTCAACAATGTCGAGATTTTCGACTGGTTCGACATCCTGGCCAATGCCGATGCAGGCGCCACATACTCGAACATGCTGAAGGCCGCTTACGGCGGCGACTCGGGCGACTCTCATCCCAACAGCACGGCGAACGCCGCCTCGACCGTTATATATGCTTCGGGGGCGCCGAATTTTATGGACCTGGTCTGGGCACGCTGCGCTGGTACCGCCGGGCAATATGCCCTCACCATGGCCGCCAGTCCCGCCTCCGGAGGAGTGACCAGCCCGGTCGCCGGTACAAACAACACCTATACACCCCTTGTTGTTTCCGCAAGCGCGTCCGCCGGCTTTACATTCGTAAACTGGACCGTTTCAGCGAATGCCCTGGTTTATAACGTCCAGTCTCCCGTAACAACCCTGCTCATGAGCGCCGCTGCAACGGCCACGGCTAACTTCAGCGGGTCTTCCCCACTGGTGTTCGTCAGCACCACGGGAACTTGCGGTGATAACCTCCCATGTTTCTCTTTAATTCAGGAAGCTATCAACGCTTCGGCAACAACAAGCGGATCGGTCATACGAATTGCCGAAGGAACTTATACGGAAACGATTACCCTGAATCAGTCCAAGGTACTCACGCTCCAAGGGGGGTGGGATTCCTCTTTCGAAACACAAAACCGCGACACCATCCTGCGCACAGCCCCAGCTGCACCGCAGGGGTCACTCATACTGCAAATGGTAACCATAACGCCTTGAACTGTGTTTGACCTATCTATGACGCATTTTGGCCTTGATCATCGTTGCTAAATATGGATGGCATGGCCGCAAAGTGCATGAGCCGCCTCCATGAGCGCTTCGCTCAGGGTTGGGTGTGGATACACCGTATCGGCCATTTGCTCGGTGGTCGCATCCAGGGCCATCATTCCCGCGGCGCCCGCCACCAGCTCCGTGACATGCCCGCCCACCAGGTGTACGCCGAGGATTTTATGGCTTTCAGCGTCGGCCACGATTTTGGCAAAACCGCCGTTGTCATCCATGGCTGCCGCCTTGCCGTTTCCCGCGAATGGAGAACGAACGGTGATCACCTCATGGCCCAGTTCTCGGGCACGGGCCTCAGTCAGTCCCACGGAAGCCACCTCCGGGTGGGCATAAATGCATCGAGGGATATCGGTATAATTAAGCGGGGCAGCGGCGTTGCCTGCGATGGTCTCCGCCGCAATCATGCCCTGGGCCGAAGCCACGTGCGCCAGGCCCATCTTGGCAGTCACATCGCCGATGGCATAAATGTGCGGCACATTGGTTCGCATGGATTCATCTACCTGGATGGCGCCTTTTGAGAGAAGCACACCGGCTTTGTCCAGGTCCAGAGATTCGCAGTTGGGCGTAAAACCAATGGCCGCCAATACCGTATCGACGGTTAACCTTTCATGCTGATCTCCGGTTTTTACGGTGACTGCCACCCCCCGGTCCATGGGGGTAACGGTTTCCACAAGGGTTTGTGTTTTCAGGGTGATGCCGTTTCGTTTAAACTGCTTTTCAGCCGCCATGCTGATCTCGACATCCTCAAAGGGCAGGGCGTGGGCCATGGCCTCCACCACCGTTACACGGCAACCGTAGCGGTTCCAGAGGGTGGCAAACTCCATGCCGATGGGACCGGCGCCCACAATGATCGCGGATTTCGGTGCTTCGGTCAGCTCCAACGCATGTCGGAAGTTGATGATGCTTTCTCCGTTACAGGCAAAGCCGGGGAGTTCTCTACTTGCGGCGCCCGTGGCAATGACCATATGCCCGGCCTGAAGGCCGGTGCCGGAAGGCGCTGCCATGAGGGTGTCGGGGTCGACAAAGCGTGCTGTCCCCTCGTAGAGGGTGACGCCGCTGTTCTTCATGAGGGCTGCTATACGGCGATTCTGCCGCAGTACCACCTGGCGACTTCGCTTGTGAGCCTCGGCGTAGTCCACCACCAGGTTGTCAAAGGAAAAACCAAAAACCCGGCCCCGGCTCAAGAGGTGAATGACTTCGGCATTTTGAAGCAGGGATTTTGTGGGAATGCAGCCCCAGTTCAGGCATGTGCCGCCGAGGGCTTCTTTTTCCACCAGGGCCGTTTTCATTCCCAGTTGAGCGGCACGCGCCGCCGCCACATAACCTCCCGGCCCGCCGCCGATTACGATTACATCATAGATATCCATGATTTTAAGGGCTCCTTTCCTCGATCCGATTGCCGGAGACGTAGGGGCGAACCTGTGTGTTCGCCCTTTACTGGGCAGATACACCGGTCTTCCCCTACAAGCAATATCTTTTAATTACCTTATTCCTGAAATCCTGTCACGAAAAGAAAGAATCTTGCCATCCAGGAACAAAACAGCGTATGCTTGAACATCAATCTCCAATTGGGGAAAAGCAGATGGAAAATCAATCCGGCGTGCGTTTCGGGCTCCCGGGCATCCTCTCGGGGGTTATGGTTCTATTCGGGCTGTATCTTGCCGGCCTGTACAGCTATCTGCTCTTTCACAGTCTCGTTGAGATATTCAGCATTGTGGTGGCCTGCGCCATCTTCATTGTGACATGGAATGTCCGTCGACTGCTGCAAAACAACTATTTTTTGTTCATCGGCATTGCCTACCTGTTCATCGGCGGCATCGATCTGGTTCATACCCTGGCGTACAAAGGCATGGGCGTGTTCAGCGGATATGGCCCCAATCTGCCGACCCAGCTGTGGATCATCGCCCGATACATGGAAAGCGTTTCCCTTCTTCTGGCGCCCTGGTTTGTTCATCGAAAGATCAAACCCGCGCTGATGTTCAGCGTTTATGCCCTGGCGACGGCCGTCTTGCTGGGGGTTGTTTTCCACGGGCGCCTGTTCCCCGAATGTTTTGTGGAGGGAGTGGGCCTGACGCCTTTTAAAAAGATAAGCGAGTATGTCATTTCCATGCTTCTCCTGTGCGCCATGGCATCCCTTTATCAGAAACGCAAGGATTTCGACAGGGCCGTATTCCGGTTGCTGGCAGCATCCATCATCCTCACCATCGGCGCCGAACTGGCCTTCACGTTCTATGTGAGCGTCTATGGCCTTTCCAATCTCATAGGGCATTTTTTGAAGCTCATTTCATTTTACCTCATTTACAAGGCCATCATCGAAACAGGCCTTGTGAGACCTTACGATCTTCTTTTCAGGGATCTCAAACAGAGCGAGGAAGGCCTGAAGAAAAGCCGTCATGAACTGGAACTGAAGGCCCGGGCGTTGGAGGAGGCGAACCGGAAACTTCAAGAGGCCACCCGTCTGAAAAGCCAGTTCCTGGCCAACATGAGCCATGAACTGCGGACCCCCCTCAATTCCATCATCGGGTTTACGGGCATCATCCTTCAGGGGATCGTGGGGGAACTCAATGATGAGCAGCGAAAAGAACTCACCATGGTTTATGACAGCGCCAAACACCTCCTGGGGCTGATCAACGATATTCTGGATCTCTCCAAGATTGAGGCGGGGAAGATCGAGATTGTCCCCGCCGTTTTCGAGCTGGAAGACCTGATCCAAATGGTAGAGAAAATGATCTCGCCTCTGGCGGAAGAAAAGGGGCTGACCCTTCAGGTGGCCCTCTCCGAGGGTCTGCCCGCGACCCTGTTTCATGACAAAAATCGCATCAAACAGGTCCTCATCAATCTTCTTTCAAACGCCATTAAGTTCACGGAGTCCGGACGTGTCCTGCTGGAAGTGAATAGCGAAATCAAGGACCTTCAATCGGCAACCGAAGGGCAATCGACAATCACCAATCAACCATCAACAATCCAGTTCAGCGTAACCGATACCGGGATCGGGATCAAACCCGAGCATCTGGCGGACATATTTGATGAATTCAAGCAGCTTGAGGGTCCCTTAAAGGAAAAACCGGCCGGCACCGGCCTGGGGCTTGCCATTTCCAAAAAGATGGTGGAGATGATGGAAGGAAGGATCTGGGCCGAAAGCGAGTACGGAAAGGGTTCCCGATTCCGCTTTACCCTCCCCCTGAATGAGATGCCGTCATCAAAAGGCCGGTCGTTAATGTCATCGGGACAGTTGGATCCCTCCAGGAAACTGGTCCTCACCATTGACGATGAATATGAGGCTCAGGAGATCCTCAGGACCTATCTGAAAAGCGAAGGGTATGAGGTCATGCAGGCCTACAGCGGCCTGGAGGCCATGGAACTGGTCCGGAAATACCGGCCCTTTGCCATCACCCTGGATGTGATTATGCCGGGCAAGGACGGCTGGGACATCCTGCATATGCTCAAGGACGATCCCCTCACGCAAACCATCCCGGTCATCTGTATCTCCATGGTCGATAACCGCGAACTGGGCCTGTCCCTGGGGGCCGTTGAATATCTGGTCAAGCCCGTGGATAAAACCCGGTTGATCGATGAACTCCGCCGATTGGAGAAGCGGTTTGATATCCGCGATATCCTGGTGATTGACGATGACCCCAAGGCCGTGGAACTCGTAGCCCGGTACATCGGTGAGGAAGATGGCTATACCATCAGAAAGGCTTACGGCGGAAAGGAAGGACTGGCCGGCATAGAGGAGAAAAGCCCTGATCTGATCATCCTGGACCTGATGATGCCGGAAATCGACGGCTTTGAGGTGATCCGCCATCTGAAAAAGTCCGAGAGGACCAAGGGCATCCCGATTATGATCGTCTCGGCCAAGGAGTTGACCCGGGAAGAGGTGGGGTATCTCAACGGCAACATCGAGAAGATTATCCAAAAAGGGGACTTCAGGAAAGAGGATCTCCTGCGGGATATCAAGCAGGCGCTGGAGAACCTTTGAGGATTGTTGATTGGCGATTGTTGATTGTTGATTGGGAGGATAAGTAATGGGGGGAGGCACCTGAACAAGGTTTTTCTGAGAGCAAACCTGAGTAACACGTAAATCCGCGATGCACCAAATAACCCGGCATTTTCTGGAGGAAAGACAACCAATGGCACCATCAAATCAACAATCCACAATTGCCACTCCACAATCAACAATCAACAATCAACAATCAACAATCCTAATTGTGGAAGATGATCAAAAGAGCCTTTACATAGCGCGCGTGCTGATGGAGAAGGAAGGGTTTCAGGTGATCGAGGCCAAAGATGGCCTGGAGGCCCTGGAAATGGCCTCCCAACATGTTCCCGATCTGATCCTCATGGACATGCAGCTTCCCCTTATGGACGGTTATGAGGCCACCCGCCGGATCAAGGCGGATAAACGGCTGGCCGGCATTCCGGTGGTGGCCTTGACGGCCCATGCCATGCGGGGAGACCGGGAAAAGACCCTGGAAGCGGGCTGCTCCGGGTATATCCCAAAACCCATTGACCCCTACGGTTTCGGCAAAGAGGTCAAAAAATATCTGCGGGAGGACCGGAAGATGAATCTGCTGATCGTGGACGATAACAAAGAGAGCCTCTATATGCTGGAAACCCTGCTCAAGACCCATGGGCATCAGGTGGTGTCGGCGCGAAACGGCGCCGAGGCACTGGAGAGGCTTCGCTCCGAAACTGTTGATGTGATCATTTCCGATATCCTCATGCCGGTGATGGATGGCTTTCAGCTCTGCCGGCGGGTCAGAGGAGATGAAAGGCTCAAAAAGATTCCGTTTGTTTTTTACACCGCCACCTACACCGATCAAAAGGATGAGGAATTCGCTTCTCACATAGGAGCGGATAGATTCATTCGAAAGCCCGTTGAGCCTGATCACTTTCTAAAGATCATAGATGATATGATCACGGATATTCAATGGGGCAGGATCGTGCCTAAAATAACGGCGCCGGAAGAAAACGGGGAAGATCTCAGGCTTTACAGCGAACGGCTGGTGAAGAAGCTGGAAAAGAAAATGCTGGATCTGGAAAGAGAAATCATCGAGCGCAAAAAGACGGAGAAGATGTTGAGGGAAAGCGAGGAGCGGTATCGGTTGCATTTTGAGAATGTATCCGATGTGATCTACGCCATCGGTCCTGAACTTGAAGTCCTCAGCGTGTCGCCATCCATCGAAAAATTTCTGGGGTACAAACCGGAGGAGCTTGTGGGCAGGCCCTTTCCGGATTTGGATATTGTGCCCCCCGACCAGTTGGATGAAGCCATCTCCCTTGTGCAAAGCGTTTTTACGGGGGGAAACATCCTTTCGGCAACGCGGGAATTTACGGCCAAGGATGGACGGAAAAAGTTCGGTGAAGTCAACGGAACGGCCATTTTAGAGGATGGAAAAGTCCATGG
Organism: Desulfatiglandales bacterium; assembly: GCA_963662465.1. Classification (GTDB taxonomy): domain Bacteria; phylum Desulfobacterota; class DSM-4660; order Desulfatiglandales; family Desulfatiglandaceae; genus NaphS2. Next base: position 2,183,784 of record OY759599.1, on the reverse strand, counting down.
GATGGTGGCCGTTGTCAGGGATATCACCGAGCGCAGGAAAATGGAGGAAGAGCTTCTGAAAATGGAGAAGCTCGAATCCATCGGGATTCTGGCGGGCGGTTTGGCCCACGATTTCAACAACATCCTGTCCATTATCATGGGAAATGTTTCCCTGGCGAAGATGGATCTGAAACCCGAAGAAGACGCATTTGAAATGCTGGCCGAAGCGGAACGGGCCGCGGCCCGGGCCCAGGATATTACGAAACAGTTGCTGACCTTTGCCAGAGGTGGGGCGCCCATCAAGGCCCTGGCCAGTGTCTTCGACATCGTCCGGGAAACGTCTTTGTTTGTGCTCCGGGGCTCGAAAACCGGATGTGATTTCCATACCCCGGATGATCTCTGGGCAACGGAAGTGGACAGCGGACAAATCAGCCAGGTCGTGCAGAACCTGGTACTCAACGCGGACCAGGCCATGCCCGAGGGCGGGGTCATTCGAATTGACGCGGAGAATTCGGTCATCGCGTCGGGCCATGGTTTGCCCCTTCAGCCGGGGAAGTACGTCAGGATATCCTTTCAGGATCAGGGGATCGGCATCCCGGAAAAACACCTGATCAAAATATTCGATCCATATTTCAGCAGCAAGGAGAAAGGGCGGGGGCTTGGGCTTGCCACGGCCTATTCTATCATCAAAAGGCACGGCGGGCACCTCACCGTTGAATCTCGATTGAACGTGGGAACGACCTTCCATATTTACCTGCCCGCCCTGGCGAAACAGCCTCCGATGGAGACTGTGAAGGCGGAGGGACACCTTGAGGCCCATGGAAAGATCCTGATCATGGACGATGAGGAAGGCTTGAGAAAAGTTGCCGGCAGGATGCTGGAGCGACTGGGATATGAGATGGGGTTTGCCGCGGACGGGGCCGAAGCCATTGCCCTGTTTAAGGCGGCCCGGGAATCCGGGACCCCCTATGATCTGGTGATTCTGGATTTGACCATCCCCGGCGGCATGGGAGGAAAGGAGGCCATTGGGAAACTGCGGGAAATCGATCCTGGTGTGAAGACTATCGTCAGCAGCGGTTACTCCAATGATCCGGTCATGTCAAATTTCAGGGAATACGGTTTTCAGGGGGTGGTGCCGAAACCGTTTGACAGGCAAGCCCTGGCCAAAACGGTCCATGATGTCATTACGGAAACCGTTTAATGAAGAATGAAGCATTATCTTTCCCGGAGGGGAAAAGCCGTATAGCCCGTAGTCCGTAGGTCAGGTTGTCCCGCGTTCACATTTTTACCTCGAAATTTCGATTTTCATGCCAACCCCCATGAACGTACAAAATCCCACATGTCCACACGCGGGATTACCTGACATTGATTCGGCATAAACCGATAATCCCATTGGCGACGTTGGGGTGGTTGTAAGAATGTCAGGGAACGGCGCGTTGGGGTTTTTTCGGTCGTTTGATGGATTTCAACCCATTTGGGATTCAACAGCATCAGAGGAAAGAATGGGACGCGCCGCACCCTGACCTACTTCCTTTCTTTCCCCAGGATCTTCGTCAAATTATCCGCCAAATCCTTCAACTGATAAGGCTTGGCCATGGCGGCGCAAAACCCATATTCCCGGAAGTGGGTCATGATGGGATCTTCGGAATAGCCGCTGTACAGGATGGCTTTCACTTCAGGGTTTATGGTTTGCAATTCCCGAATGGCTTCTTTCCCGCCCATGCCGCCCTTGATGGTCAGATCCAGAATGACCGCGTCAAAAGGTTCCCCCGATTCCCGTGCCGTCCTGTACAACCGGATGGCTTCAGCCCCGTCCCCGGCCGTTTCAACCGCATAGCCCAGGCGAGTGAGCATCTCTTTGCCGAGGTTTCGCAACATTTCTTCATCGTCCATGATGAGAATTCTCTTTGTTTCGGAGGGTTGCGGGTCCATTGGGGGCGTACCCGCGGCGGATATGGGTTGCCGGACTTTTTCTTCGGAAGCCGGCAGAAAAATGCGGAGGGTGGTTCCGACCCCCACCCGCGATGTTACGCCAATGTGCCCCCCGTGCCGCTTGACGATGGCAAGGGCCGTTGCAAGGCCCAGCCCCATTCCTTTTTGGACCCCCATCTTCTTGGTTGAAAAGTAGGGGTCAAAGATCTTGGGGAGGTGCTCCGGGGGAATGCCCATTCCCTGATCTTGAATGGAGATCTTTATATATTTTCCCGCTGCGAGCGGAAGGTCGGGATTTTGGCTGTCTTCACGCAGGATAACATTCTCCGCCTTTATGGCGATGGTTTCCTCCTTGGGCATGGCTTCCACCCCGTTTGTTACCACATTGCCGATGACCTGTTTCATTTGATCTTCATCGAATTCAACCTGCCACAGATCGTTCGGAATGGAAAAATCGCAGGTAACCCCGGAACCCGCCGAAGCCTTCGCGGCGGTTTTCTCAATGACCCCTCCGATGGCGGCCGTTCTTTTGGCCAGGAAGCCGCCCCCCTTGGAAAGGTGCAGCATTTGACGGGTTAACTCAGCGGCTCTCCCGGCCGCGTCCTCAGCCGATTCCAGGAATTCTGAAATCCCGTATTCCGGCTTTGCATCTTCCCTGGCCAGGGATAGGTTGCCCATAATCATGGAGAGCAGATTGTTATAGTCGTGGGCAATGCCGCCCGCAAGGATGCCCATGGATTCGAGCTTTCGGGCTTTTAGAAGTGCTTCCTCCGTCTTTTTCCGCTCTGTGATGTCTCGAACCACGCTGACAATGCCCATGGGCTCGCCCGTTGGACTTTTCAGGGGGGTGACGGTGTGTTCGGAGGGAAATATTTCACCGTTTTTTCGCCTGATTTCAAATTGGAAGTTAGCTACCCTCCCCTTATCGAAAGCCTCGTTGATCCGTCGGCCGAATTCCTCATAATGCGCCTGATCCATATGAAGGAAATCAGGGGCGCGGTTCAAAAGCTCCTCCCGTGCATATCCGAACATCCTTTGGGCCGCATTATTCATGTTCGCTATCTTCCGGTCGGGGGTAACCACAAAGACCCCTTCTTCCAGGGAATTGAAGATGCTCTGGAGCCAGGTTTCGGACTTGTGAAGGGCTTCTTTCTGGTGGTTGAGGTCCCGGTTGAGACGGTGCAGGGCCATGAAATCTTCATGCCGGGCCATGGCGATGGCAATGGCTCGTCCGATTTCATCTTCCCTGGGCGGTTTGGTGAGGTATGCCAGTGCCCCTGCCTCCCCGGCCTCTTTCACGAGATCCCGGGACTCGTGGGCCGTAAGGATGACCACCGGCGTGGGACAGGCGGCTTGAATTTGCCGGGTGGCGCTAATCCCGTCCAGCACCGGCATCTTCAGATCCATGAGTACCACATCGGGATGGAGGGCGCCGGTCATCTCAACCGCCTTCCGGCCATTGGCGGCTGTGCCGACGGCATCATACCCCAGCTTTTTCAAGACCCGGACGATTTCTTCACCGATGAGAAAGTCGTCTTCAGCCACAAGGACGCGAATGGGTTTTGGATCGTTCATGATTGGGCCTCCTATCTTTTTGAATTCTCGCTGTTCCTGAAAGTAATCCTCGTCACGGCGCCATTTTTATTTTCGATTCGGACTTTGCCCCCAAGGCTCCGGGTAACGATGCCCTGTATCAGTTGAAAGCCGATATTTTCCCCGGATGCGCTTTCTCGAATCATGGCTTCCGGATAGCCCGGTCCGTCATCCCTGTAACAAATGGATACTTGTTCGCCGTCCTCATGAATATTAACGGCGATATGGCAGACATGGCGGTCATTTACGGCATGTTTCATGCTGTTGGTGGCCAGTTCATTCAACACCAGGGCCAGGTGGTGGGCAATGTTGCTGTTGACCGCAACCGGGCTGGGCGCCACATGGATCGCCATCTTTTTTGAGAAAGGAGCGCCCTTGAGGGTCCCCTGAATGATCCCCTCACAAAGGGTCTGAAGGTTAAGGGGACGCCACCCGCTTTGGGAGAGCATGCTGTGGACCGTCAAGAGCCCTTGAATCCGTGAAGAGAGATCACGCAAGAGGGGGATCCGTTCCCGGTTCTCCGTTGCCATGGCGTGATCTTCCTCCTTGTGGATCATGCTGATAATGGCGGAGAGATTGTTTTTGACCCGGTGGTTGACCTCTCGAACCAGCACCTCCTGGACCTGGGCGGATTTTCGCAGGGCCTCATCTTTTTTCAATTGCTCACTGATATCCTGAATCATGGAGAGCCAGCAGGATTTGCCTTCCATCTCCATGGGCCGCATGCTGAGAAGTCCGTGGTACGGCGTGCCGTCCTTGCGTTTCAGATAAACTTCCTCCCGGTCAACAAAGCCGTCCCTCAAAAGGAGGGCCACAGTCCTCTCCCTCTCCTCGGGGTTGTGGTAATAGTTGACCGTACGTCCACTGGGAAGCGTGTCCCCTGGTTTATACCCGTGAAGCCTGAGCATGGCCTCGTTGAAATCCAGAATATTGCCGGCCCCGTCGGTGATCCCGATCCCTATGGGCGCGTTTTCAAAAAGGGTTCTATACTTTTTTTCACTCTCCCGCAAAGCCGCTTCCGCCTCTCGACGTTCGGTAATATCGCGGGACACCCCCATAATGCCCACAATGGCGTTTTTCGAATCGCGGATGGCCTGGACCCTGTTCTCCATCCAGAGGGTGGTCCCGTCCTTGCGGTAGTATTCCACCTCGATGACGATGGATCGATTCGGGTCAGGAGCGTTTTCATGATCGCGCCGAAGTTCTTCCGCCAGCCTTTCCAGGACTCTCTGATAGGATTCAGGCGTAACATTCCCCTTAAACGATTGTTGTTTTCGCTCTTCCGGCGTAAACCCGAGCACCCGCTCAATGGAAGGGCTCACGTAGGTGGTCTGTAAGTCGAGCCCCACGATCCACACCATATCCAGCATGGTATCGGTGATAAACCGGTATTTCGCCTCGCTTTCTCTCAAAACCGCTTCGGTTTCAGTGTGGGCAAGTCGATCCCGGTATCGTTTTATCGCCTCCGGCGCCGCCACCGGCAACAGGTTGAGATATCCATTGGAGGGATCTTTTATGATATAGGCGGTAGCCCCGGTCTTGATCGCTGCCGCCGCCAGGGTTTCCGAACCGGCGGGGATGAGAAACAGAAGCGGCGAAGGGGTTTTTCGCATGGCCGCCTGCCGGCACAACTCAAGCCCGGACATGTCGGGCAGCAGATGGTCCACCACCACCAGATCGAAAGGCGAGGGGGTCGCCGCAATCCGTTCCAGGGCTTCGTCTGCCCGGGAACACTCGGTGAAGTCACAGGGAATTCCGCCCTCTTTCATGGCCCGGCAAAATGCCTGCCGGTCCAGGGGCGCCTGCTCCACCAGCAGAATCCGAAAGGGGGGAGGGGGATTGGTTTCCGGCATAATGGGCCTCCGGGATTTTCAACGGTTGGCAAAAGCGCTGAATCGCTCCTGACAAACGCTGGGTGAACTTCAACGGATTTCATGGAATTGAGGGATGTTTATTCTGCTTTATTTTTTGAGCGCTGTCAAAGAAAAGAAAAGCATTCCGCGGTTCTCTTTTAAACAGGCGCTTAACAGTGGGAAAAGTTAGGACCAAGCCCAAAATGTCAATAATGGGTTTTGGTGCGCAGCCCTGAATCCGCCATTTGAACGGCGCCAAAGCCCCCGTCGATGGTAATGAGGGCGTTTTCCGGTATTTTTCGGGTGGCCTGTCGGACGCCGACAACCGCCGGGATTCCCAGTTCCCGGGCCACGATAGAGCAGTGGTTCAGTATTCCCCCTTCTTCGACAACGATCCCGCTGACGATCCGTAAGATGGGCGTCCAGCCGGGATCGGTATTTTTGGCAACCAGGATATCCCCTTTTTGAATAGGGTGTTTTGTTGGATCATCCACGATTCTGGCCCTTCCCGTTGCCCTGCCGGGACTGGTTCCAATGCCCCGCATGATTTTTGCGTTTGACGGGAGTTCATCCATTGGCCTGCCGTCAATATAAAACGTGTAAACATCGGATTGCTTCAGGAATGCATCTCGCCCGGCATCGGCCAACAGCCTTGCATCTTCAAAATCGATACTGCCGTCAACCACCTGGTCCAATTCGGATTGGGTCAGAAACAGGACGCCTTCACCCAGGCCCGTGTGTTTTCCAAGGGTTATCACGGATTGCCTGACAAGATAGAGGATTTTGTCGAGCAAAAATCTTAGATCTTCCCGCAGGTTTAAAAAATTGCAGGTAAATTTTAAAAGGGGTCGGAGTACGACACGGAGGCGCCATGGCAATTTCCGCCGTATGACTATCACAGGGTCATCAGGCCCGGCGCTTTCCGCTTTACCCCCGTTCACCGGATTTCCGAGAAGGGCTGCCATCATCCCGAGAACCTCCTCCGGCGCTTCCGCCCATCGTTTCAGGTAAAGGGTTCTATGGCGGGCGCGACACCCGTATTTGGAGAGGAAAATATCGAGCTTTTCCTGGAGTGGGCGAGGGAGAGACCCCACAAGTTGTTCAGGGCTTCGGTTCAAAAACCTTTCAAGAACCGTCTTCAACGCTAATCAAAACTGAACCAAGTTTGCTAATGGAAATTGAACCATTGGCTGTCACCGCCGGTGAGTACGGCCCTCAGGTATAGCGGACGATGAGGGATCCATAAGTGGCGGCAAAGGAGTCGTTGATGTAGATTTACTTTTCAATAAATTTTTATAAAATCTATTTTCTTTGGATTTGGTTTTCTTCTTCCAAGACAGAGGCTTGGTTAAGTGGAAATGCGATTTACTTTGTAGAATGGATGGTGAAGGCCCGAAGTAGCCGCTTCGGGCCTTCTTTTTTGACCACCGGATAGAGCCGGAAGCCACACACACGCCAATTTTATATAAGTGTGTTTCCGGCCAATTGCAAGGCCGGAATGATGGGAGATGTCCTTTTAAGAGTGGTTCAATGCCGATGTTGTGGTTGCTTTTTTCACGTCTGTCGGTCGTGTTGGCGTGGCCAGGCCTATTGTGGGGAACGATGTCGCAGGATACGCCAAAGACAGCTGCACCGGAAAGCTCAGGGGAAATACCGCAATTCGAAAAAAGGGAAAGAGCGCCGTCGTTTGTACGAAAAAACAAAAAAATCCAAAAAAAATGGACTGAACCCTGGTGATGATAGTTCAACACCTCAAAAAGACTGTGATATTGAACCCAAAAAGCGGTCGGGGAACCGACCCAGCTGTCTTTTTTGCGGGTCGATCGGGGTTGTTGTGGACCATTTTCCTCGCCGTGCTTATGCAGGGAGGGTTTTTTCAGATGTAACAGGCTTTGAGAAAACCCCATATCCATGACAGGAGAAAAAAATGATCAAAAAAAGAGTCCTTTTTCCCGAAAGAGTGCGTGTCATCAATGGAAGCTTCGGCTTTCTGGAGCATCGTTTTTTGAGAAACGGCTTTTGGGAGAGCCTGAATCATCATGAGCTGCTGCTCTACATTTTTCTGGTGTTGGTATCTGACAAAAACGGGCTCTCTTATTATGGTTACGACAGAATCTGCCGGATTTTAAAGGTGCATTTGGATCAATATATCGATGCCCGCGATGGCTTGTTGGACAAGGATCTGATTGGGTTTGATGGCCGTCTGTTTCAGGTTCTTTCGCTTCCCAGACGTCCTGTGATTGTGAAACAGGTAAAGGAGATCCGGCAAGGAAATTGGGTCAGTCTTGGAGAAACCATAGAGGAAATCTTTCGGGAGACTGGGTATGGAATCCATCCGAACCGTTGATATTCATTTGCTGGAGTTGCGTTACGCTCATTGCCGGATAATGAATCACCAGGCTTTAAAGCGATTGAGGGATTCCATCGAAACTTACGGGCAGATCGTTCCGGCCCTGGCTATTGAAGAAAAAGACAAACTGATTCTGATTGATGGCTACCTGCGTGTTCGAGCGCTTTGTGCTTGTGGAAAGGACCGGATATGTGTCCAATTCTCAAAAGAAAACGAACAAAATGCCATGTTTTCGCTTTTAACCAAGGCCAATGAACGGCAATGGGAAGTCATTGAGCAGTCTGTTTTACTTCAGGAATTACATCGGCGTTTTGGGTGCAGCCTCTCCCATATTGCAACCCGAATAGGGCGCGACAAGAGTTTTGTAAAACGGCGGCTGGACCTGGTTGAAGCCCTGCCGGAAAATATTTTGAGAACCGTGATTGCAGGCTCACTTTCAACCTGGGCTGCCAGCCATGTCATGGCGCCGTTGGCGCGCGCCAACGGTGAAGACGCACAAAAACTGTTGGCCCACCTGGAAAAAGAACCTCTATCCACAAGGGAACTGGCCCGTTTCTACGCACATTACCAGAAAAGCAACCGGTCTGTTCGAGACCACATGCTGGAAAATCCATCCCTTTTCATAAAAGTTCTCGAACAAAGAACCCAGTCTAAACAAGCCAAAGAAGTTCATGATGGACCGGAAGGCAAATGGTTCAAGGATATTGAAATGGTATATGCGGTTCTCAAACGTCTGGTGAAAACCGTTTCGCATGTCCATTACCCAAAAAGCGATCAGTTGAAGAAACAAACGCTCAAAACCTGGGTGAAAAAGATAGAAAAACAAGCACTGGAACTCAAGAAAGCGACCCAATTATGATCCGACAATCCAAAAAAGATGCCATTGTGGAATTGAAAAAAACCGGCATGAGTTTGCGCGACATCGCCAAAACCCTGAAGGCCGGTCGCAATACCGTCACGAAGGTTTTAGATGATCATGACGAAGAGGCGGTACCCCAAAGGAACTCCCGGTATGAAGAACATGTCCCGTTGATCCGCGAGCTTTTCAAGGAATGTAAAGGAAATGCCGTGCGAGTAGCCGAGGAACTGGAAAGCCGCCAACAGATCAAAATCCCTTATCAGAGTCTGACCTGGATTATGAGAAAGTACGAGATCCGGGAACGTAAAAAAAGACGGGCGGGCCAATACCATTTTAAACCCGGTCAGGAGATGCAGCATGATACGTCACCCCATCTGGTTGTCATTAATGGGAAAAAAATGTCGACCCAGTGCGCGTCCCTGACCCTGGCCTTTTGCCGAAGGATTTTTATTCAGTATTACCCCTGTTTTACCCGGTTTGAGTGCAAGGTTTTCCTAAAAAAAGCATTCGAGTTTATGGACGGGGTGTGTTCCCGGTGCATGGTTGACAACACCAATGTTATTGTGGCCGGCGGCACCGGGCCTGATGCATTGATTGCGCCTGAAATGAAATACTTCGGCGATATGTATGGAACCCGGTTTGAGGCCCATGCTGTAGGAGACGCCAATCGAAGTGCTCGTGTGGAAAGGCCTTTTCATTTTGTGGAAAACAATTTTCTTCCCGGTAGAACATTTGTTAGCTGGCAGGATTTGAACCGGCAGGCAATCGACTGGTGCCGGAATACAAGCGATAAAAAGTTTAAACGGGCTTTAGGGATGACGCCGGATGAGGCCTATGTCATTGAAAAGCCATATCTCATTGATTTACCGGCATACCAGCCGCCAGTCTATGTGGCAGAACACAGGGTAGCCGATGTTCAGGGATATGTGCACTTGGACACCAACCGCTATTCAGTCCCTGAAGCGCTGATTGGGAACTCCCTGGAAGTACAGAAACATTGGCTCAAGGTCATCGTTTACGACAAAAACACAAAAGTGGCGGAACATGACCGCATACTGGATAAACGCAACACCCGAACAACCCTGCCCGGTCACCATGTTCCCATTCGAAGAAAAAAAGATCCCCGAATCCCTTCAAAAGAAGAACAGCTGTTGACGGGAGAGGATGCCATCCTGGATGAGTATGTGGCTGAACTGAAGAAAAGAAGTCACGGTCGCGGTGTGGTCAAGTTACGTCGGTTGCTTCATCTGAAACGCACTTATCCCGGGGAACCTTTTTTGAAAGCCATAACACAGGCGCTTAAATATGGACTTTTTGATTTGTCGCGTCTGGAAAACATTATTCTCGATTATATCGCGGGAGACTTTTTTGATCTATGAAAAAGAAAATTGAACAGTTACTCATTGATTTGAAGTTTAAAGGCATGCTGAAGGCTCTCGAAGAACAGTTGGCTTCGGCTGAAAAGAACGGTTTTTCCATTCACGAGGTCATCTACAATCTCCTGGCTGAGGAATTACGTTTCCGGCAGGAGCGCAGCATGATCTATCGGGTCCAGATTGCAAAGCTTCCATGGGAATGGACCCTCAACTCCTTTCCGTTTGATCTTCAGCCGGGAATACAGAAGAGCCGGATCATGACGTTGTCCGGCCTTGACTTTATCAGCCGAAGAGAAAACATCGTGTTCCATGGAAAAACCGGCGTCGGCAAAACGGGATTGGCCGTGGGGATCCTTCGTCAAGCCATTATTGCCGGGTACCGGGGGCGTTTTTATAATGTTCAGGATTTGCTGGATCAGCTCTATGCGTCTTTGGCAGATCGGTCCACCCCGAAACTCCTCAATGCCCTTTGCAGATATGACCTGCTTCTGCTCGATGAACTGGGATACCTGACCCTCAAAAAAGAGCAGATGAACGCCTTTTTTAAACTCATGAAAGATCGCTATGAAGCCGGTCGGTCCACAATTATTACGACCAATCTTCAACCTGAACAATGGTATTCGCTGCTTGAACCAAAGGACATGGTCGATGCCTTGCTGGATCGTCTCAACCATCGCTGCATCAACATTCATATTGATGGTCCTTCCCTCAGAAAATGAGATGTTCGCCAAAGGGCCGGTTTTGAGGTCTGAATATCACCGGTCTGTTTGAATCTCGTTACACGAATATCAGAAATTACCTTGTCTTGGAGCTTGAAATGAGAGGTGGAAAACGGGTAGGCGCCGGCCGAAGAAAGAAACCGGAACATTTGAGACGTGAACTGCTCACCATTCGTCTCCCCAAATGGATGATTCTACAGCTGAAAAAAAACGGGGAAATTGGATATTTGATTGAGGATCAATTGGCGAAGGGAGGCCTCCTGAATTTACCGGACGACTATGACATAGACAAATAGTTCCTCAATAAGCATTGCCCTTAACCGAAAAATCTAATCCCCTCTTCTCTGCCATCACCATATTGATGGTATCCTCATCACTGATTCTTCAACCAGAACGCTACGTGTCTCACCAGCATTTTTAAAATACCATCTGATATACTCTTTCATGCAACCTCTAACAAATTTACAAGAAAACCCTTCTAAAAGGAAAAGACCAGTGCGCAATATCTGGTTCCGTTTGGAGTAGCAAAACTGGTTCCATTTTGGTTAGCGCCCAAGACCGTCTCGTCATTTCTAACCGATGCCGTCAGCTTCCTCATCTCAACTTCGATATGGGTGGTAATATTGTCGGTGTTTGCACTCAGAAGGTAAAGAAAATCTGAGTAGGACAGCTCTCCCAGGTCCATAACCACCCATCTCAACGCCCAGGTGAAAACCGTGGCGTAAAGATAGGGCCACTGGTTTTTTTCCTGAAGAAGCGCGAGGCATTCGATGGACTCCTTGGTTTTGCTTAGCGCCTGTGCGGCCGTGGCATCGGGTAAGCGCTCAATTCTGTTCAGATTTTCTTTCAGCTTTTTCAGGTGCCGGCGGGAGAGATGTCGGCAAAAGAGAGGGTTCCCCTGGGGCTGCGGGAAGCTCAGGCATATTGCCCGAACAGCAAATGAAAGCAGCTTTTTTGCGGAGGGCGACGGTACGGAATCGATTTCGAACCCCGGCGGGAACAGGCTTCGAAGTTCATTGATGCGGAGTTTGTCCGGAACCAGGGTCAGAACCTGCTTCAGGCTTTCACAGTTGACATAAAGGAATCCGTTGATGACGGACATGGCCGGTTTAATGACGGGAACTTTCAAGAATTCCGAGTTTCTTGACAGATCAAACCGGGGTGCATTTTTAAGCATGGCATCAGCCAGTAAGGGCGTGAGGCGGTCTGCCCAGAGATCCTCCGCGATCTTTCGCGTCCAGGTTCCGGGAGGCGCCTTGAGGTCTGTTTCAGTAATGGTCGTAATGGGGCGAGACTGGAGAAGCCACAGCATGTCGTTGCCGTCAATGGCCCATTCGATGTCCTGGGGTTTCCTGCCCGCATTCGCCTCGGCCTTTTTGGCCAATGCCGCGATTTCGCGCCACTTTATATTCGCTATGACCACATCGTTTGATGGGTTCATTTTGAAAGTGGTTTTATCTTTTACGATGCGACCGCTTTTGACAAAGACACGATAAGGGGTGACATGGCCGCTAACCAGCTTATCGCCCAAACCGGGGACGCCTTCGACGACCACCTCGTCCCTTAATGGGTACATGGGATTTCGGCTGAACGCAACCCCGGCCGCTTTGGCATGGACCATCCTTTGAATCACGACAGACATGGGCGGCGCTTCATTTAGACCCGATCGATCGTTAAGATAATCAAAAACAAGTTGCGATTCAGCGCTTTTCCAGCATTTTTGAATCTTGTCCTTTAAATCAACTTCGTCCCGTATATCCAGATAGGTCTCATACTGGCCGGCAAAGCTTTTTCCCTCGAGGTCCTCTTGGGTGGATGAGGACCGTACCGAAACACCTTTGGAAAGGCCGATTTCCCTAGCCAAGTCCTGGATTTCGCGCTGAAGGTCTTTGGGCCAGAATTTCTTCCGGCGGTAAAATTCGTTGGCTTCAACCCTGATGGCGATGGCTGAAGGAACCGCTAACCCCAAATGTTTCGCCCGTGCCAGGGACGCAAATTTATGCCCCACCACACTCGGATCCAGTGTGCATGGGGACGTTGTAAACTTATAAACTTATTTCAAAGGGATTTATAATCTTCAAATTATCCTCTATGACCTGGCCGTGTTGCATATCTTCTGAATAGATAATTGAACAACTGTTTTCCAAAGCTGATGCTAATATCAAGCTGTCCCAATAAGAATATTTGTATTTTTCTCTTAATTCCCATGCGCTGAAAACAGTTTTTAAACTTAACTCGGAAGTTAAGCATATTTCCAATTGTGAATGTATCTTTTTCTGTATTACATTATCTTCAATATTTTTTCTTAAAAGGACATTATAAAATTCATTTATTACCTGCACATTAATAATTAATTCAGCATCAATCCTCCTGTGCATAAGATTCTGCAATGCTTTTCTTTTGTCTTGACTCTCTTTGTCAAATAAATGGATATACACCAACACATTGGTATCTATAAAAATCCTATCTTTCATGTAAGGAATCCCTGTCAAATTTATCTATTTTATTAACCCGGACGGCGCTATCGAAAAGACTATCTAATTTTCTTTTTTGAACTTCATAAGGAATAAACATAATTTTAATTTTTGCTTTTTTCGGTAGATTTTTGTATTCATCAGGGAGTTTGATAATCCCGTTTTGAATATCCGCAGTGAACTCTATTGATTCCATTTTACACCTTCCTTATGCTTATTAAGTCATTAACTCGACAGCCATAAGTTTTCATAGCATGTCTCACATGGTTTTGCTATGAAAAAAAGGGTTGGGGCACGGGCACGTTCGTCAGTTTATAAGTTCCCAATCTCATAGTGATTTTCTAATGCAATCCGAAGTCCTCTGCTTACCGAAAGGCTTACCGCTTGCGGATTCTCTTTGTGGATGATGAGTTGACCATTGCGAAACTGGGAAAGCGGATATTGGAACCACTGGGTTACCGTGTCGAGGCAAGGACGAACCCCGTGGAGGCCTTTGAACTTTTCAAGGACACGCCGGATTAATTCGATCTGGTGATTACGGACATGAACATGCCCGGCATGACCGGCGAACAATTGGCACGGGAACTCATGAAAATTCGATCGGATATCCCCGTGATCCTGTGCAGCGGGTTCAGTCATAAGATGAGCGGGAAAAGGGCCGGGGATCTGGGCATAAAGGCTTACATCATGAAGCCTTTGATCGGAAGCGACCTGGCCGGGGCCGTGAGGAGGGCGATGGATTCGGGGGAGTTTTAAGGGGCGACCTGCAGCCCCAGTTTTCTAAGTGACAGTGATAGCTTATCGTTCGCGTTTTAAATTTGCACTTCGATTAATTTCGAAATCTGGTAGCGGGTACCTCTCTTGGCAGGGGGAAAAGCTATTTCCGGAAAGCCTACCAGGAGTCTTTTTGAGCAACATGCATCCATGGGTTAGTAAAGCCTGAAAAATAACACACGTCGAATATTGGAACAACACAATAGGGCAGAAAATGGAATGGATTGTGCGTAAAACACCATCGTTCCATATCTCCAACAATGATATGAATTGTCGTAAAATCTGTATTTCAATTGTGACAACCTATAAGGGCTATGACGATAACATTCTACTATTGCATAACTTCTAAATTATCGTATATAGAAGCGCTAAGTCCAAAGTGTTTTAGAATTTCACGTTGCAATTGAGAAAGCGGGGTTAGATGTCTTATCACACTACAGACATCATAGTAAATGACGTTTTTTCTCAATTCAAATTGTGCACTTAGTTCAACAGCGGCCTTGATCATTGTTTCGGCCATTAGGGCGAAAGACCCTTTTTTTAAACTGGGCGCCCCTACATGTGGTCGAAACACGATACCCTGCGTAGGATGGCTGAAACGATGAGCAAGGCTTTAACAGCAATAACCCACTTGAGGGATTGAGGAGATGCGAAAATAAAGGTCGAACTCCATGCGACCTCTCAATTTGGGCGACATAGTGTTTATCAGATGGCAAAATCTTGTTGCTGCCTTCCGATGCTTTTTGTCCTCTATCCAATCTAAAAGCACAACAAGTGTTTTCCCGACTAATTTCACATAACCAGGGAGTTTTGTGACCTTTGTCAGGATCTGTTTCACATCCCGCGGATCATCATAACATGAACGGAACAGGCCAACCAGATGCTCGCGTGAGTGAAAGGCAATCATTTGTATCAGGTCGTAGAGCTTCTTTTTCTCCAGATCTGCCTTGTTCATTGGTCTGCCTTTCAGCACTTCAATTATCGATACTTTGTCAGGCATTTCTTTTAAGGCTGCCTGAAAGCCGTCAAGCTCTTTGTCGTATTTCTCTATCTCTTCCTGGAACGTGTTTAGCTTTTTTTCAAGACGAAGATCTTTTCGTGCTTCTATTTTGGACTCTGTTTGTTGTTTTGCAAGCGCCAATTGCCCCATCTTTTGTTTAATTCCCTTGATCGTCTTTTTGATTGTTTTTACCTCAGGATTATCTACGAGGGGCTGTTCTTCAAGTTCTTTAAGATCATAGCCGGGATGATAATTGAAGTTGTACAGGGACATCATCTCTTTGAAAAAGTTTTCAGACTCTCCCCATCGTGAAAGCATATATGCAGCAATATCAGGAGCAGGCTTTTGATGATTGCTGGTATATATTGCTACAGGTCTATCCTTGTCCAATTCCTTGAAAACAACCATACGTACTTCTGTCGAAGTTGCCTCTGTTCGGCCTTCTTTGGCAGCTGTAGAAATCGATTCACGAATCAGTTTTGTTTTCTCGGCAATGAGATATCTTTTCCCATTAAACATCAAGCAGCTCGTATATTCCAAGTCTTTCAATTCATCTTTTTTCACATACCTGGCCCACGTAATAAAGTCAGCCCTTGTCGATAATTGACTGAAAAAGTGAACACCATAACCACCGCGATCAAAAACCACAATGGGGCGGTCGACACCCAGGCTGATTATCTTGTCGGCCGCTCTTATGATGATCGGCCTGAAATCGATATCACACCCTTCGGTAATTGAAAAGAAAGGCTTCCCGTCAAGGTCGCTGACAACATAAATCTCGTTTCCTTTCATGACAATTCGTCTCACGGTATGGTAGCCTTTGGATAGAACTTTCAGTCCATAATAGGGAAGGAAGTGCCCATCGATAAAAAACACCTCTGGGTTGATGAACCCCAACGATAGAAACAGGTTTGCGAAATAATCTATCAGGCTCTCTGAGGGCTTGAACTCGGCCATCTGTTTTAAACGCAACCGAATAGTGGTCTCATCGGGGGAACTGGTTCGTCCCAGCAAAAGCCCCATGTCCCTACTGTTGACCAGCTTATGGGATTCGATAGATGGCAACCCGATGTTCAACCCGAAAAGGACAGTTTCCATCACTTCATAATTATCATACATATTATTGGAATAAGAAGGCAAATCAAAGGCATTTGGGAAGTTGATATGATCTAAAAACAGATGGTGAAGAAGCATGCCGGCAAAGACATTGCGTTGTCCCTGTTGAAGATAATCCAGGAATACTTTATCTGTATCGGTTTGTGGCTTGGGTGTATCCTCATCAGCAAATTCATCTACCTTCTTTTTGAACTCAGAATCAGCCTCAAAGTTGAAAGAAAGCTGTCGCTCGTCGTGTTGCTTCAAATCAATACTATCCGCAATTTTAGCCAGTTGCTCCAAGTCATGCTTTGTAGGCTTTTCAGTTTCTGCATCTTGGTCCGCGGTTCTGATACGAGCTACAGCACTTCTCGAAATAGTCGTTTCAGTTTGCTTTTCCGCGGCATTTGCAATCTGCTGGTCAGTCCAGTCAGGATTCTCGCGGATAAGTTTTTTGATGGTTTTGCGAATGCTGCCAATATATTTCCAGGGAGCCTTGGGACCACGGTTGTCCTCAAATATGGCCTCAACACCTAAAAGTCTTTTGGTGCGAAGCAGTTTGCCAACCGTATTGCGGTGAAACCCACAGATTTTACCGGCAACCCGGTTTTTACAATAACCAAGCTCGACAAGTTGTACGGCAGCGAGTCTCCTATCATTTATCTTCCCAGGATCGAAACTGACGACAGGACGATACTCATGATAAACCGTAACAGTGATTTTTTCCTTCCAATCCCGCTCGGTCCATATGGATAGGTCGCTAATTTTTTCTGTTTTGACAATCATGGTCTGAAGATAATTTTTCAGTTTTCATTTGTCAATAAAAAAATATTTTGCCCCACCTAATATTTTCAGCTAGTTACGCTGCACTAAAATCTGAAATGCACACGAAATTATGAGAAGCTCCAGTATAACGATTTCAAACAGTTAAGTTGCGTAAAGGTCATTTACCAGGAACTCTGATGGATCAAAGACTTCCTCATTTTTTTGGGAATTGTGTTTTGTCCGTTTCGGGATGTTTTTTTTACCTCCCTTACTTCGAGAGAGGAAATCGCTTCAAGTTGGGTCAAGTGTTTGAGTAGGTGGTTGGTGGTGAGTTGATTCATGGTGATGCCTTTCGTGATTTTTCCTGTGCGGCTTCCCTGCAGCCATGACCCAATCTTTCTGTGCTTCTTCCAATTGTTTACGAAGGTCCTCTTTTGAGGGGAGATAAAGCTGGTATTCTGAGGCGTAGATATTTGAGTTTTTTGGGAGGGTTAATTCAACCAGTTCATTACTCCTACTGAGGCAGAGGAGGATTCCAACTGTAGGTTTTTCATCTTCAAGTTTTACGAATCGATCAAAATAATTCACATACATCTGCATCTGGCCCAAATCCTGGTGTTTTAGATCACCAATTTTGAGGTCAATGAACACATAGGCTCGCAAAAGACGATTGTAAAAAACCAGATCCACAAAGAAGTGCCGGTTATCGAACGAGAACCTTTTTTGACGGGATTCGAACAAGAACCCTTTGCCCAGCTCCAGGAGGAAATGCTCAATTTTGTCGATAATGGCCGTTTCCAGATCATGCTCGCTGTAGGATGTTCGTTCCTCCAGCCCTGTGAACTCAAGGATGTATGGATTTTTGATTACATCCGCGGGTTTGTCGACAATTTGCCCTTTGGCGGATAATTTCTTTACTTCGTCTCTAGAGATTGCGCAGGCAGTGCCTGCACAATCTCTTTGTAGCTCAAATAGAATTTACGGTATTGCTCAAGAGACCGTTTAGAAAACCCTTTCCCTAATTGTCGAGTAAGTTTGTCGGAAAGCTTCTTTATCAGCTTTTTTCCATACAATTCAGCACGTTCAGCCCCTCCATTTTCAAACTCAACAATATGCCGGCCGAAAAGCCAGTTTCGCACCACCAGAGCAACATCCACCGACCTGGCAGCCTGCCGCTGCATGGCGCTCTGCGTCTGCTCAAAAAAAGTTACCAGCCTGTCTAATTCCAAATTGCGTTTATCCGTTGCCATGTACTTTCAACTCTTATCTTCCAAAGCATCCGCCAAAGGAATGGTCCGGGTGAGATCGGCATAAAAATATCTCTGGGTGATGATTTTTCTAAAATCCGCCATTCCGTAAGGAAATTTGATCATGGCGCACAGCCCCCGTATCGTGTTGTCGGCGTGTTCCAAGACTATATGTCGAAGGGGCGGGGCCTGTCAACGAACCTGTTCGCCCACTGGGGGCGGCTCTTTTTAAGGCGTATGCCGGTATAAACCAGAGGCGGAAGGGAAAAATATCAATTTTCCGACCAGATCATCGTTGTTCCCATAAAATGTTACGAGGCATCCTGTGCCATTTGAACGGCGCCAAAGCCCCCGTCGATGGTAATAAGGGCGTTTTCCGGTATTTTTCGGGTGGCCTGTCGGACGCCGACAACCGCCGGGATTCCCAGTTCCCGGGCCACGATAGAGCAGTGGTTCAGTATCCCCCCTTCTTCGACAACGATCCCGCTGACGATCCGTAAGATGGGCGTCCAGCCGGGATCGGTATTTTTGGCAACCAGGATATCCCCTTTTTGAATAGGGTGTTTTGTTGGATCATCCACGATTCTGGCCCTTCCCGTTGCCCTGCCGGGACTGGTTCCAATGCCCCGCATGATTTTTGCGTTTGACGGGAGTTCATCCATTGGCCTGCCGTCAATATAAAACGTGTAAACATCGGATTGCTTCAGGAATGCATCGCGCCCGGCATCGGCCAACAGCCTTGCATCTTTAAAATCGATACTGCCGTCAACCACCTGGTCCAATTCGGATTGGGTCAGAAACAGGACGCCTTCACCGAGGCCCGTATGTTTTCCAAGGGTTATCACGGATTGCCTGACAAGGTAGAGAATCTTGTCGAGCAAAAATCTTAGATCTTCCCGCAGATTTAAAAAATTGCAGGTAAATTTTAAAAGAGGTCGGAGTACGAAACGGAGGCGCCATGGCAATTTCCGCCGTATGATCATCACGGGGTCGTCAGGCCTGGCGTTTTCCGCCTTACCCCCTTTCACCGGATTTCCGAGAAGGGCTGCCATCATCCCGAGAACCTCCTCCGGCGCTTCCGCCCATCGTTTCAGGTAAAGGGTTCTATGGCGGGCGCGACACCCGTATTTCGAAAGGAAAATGTCGAATTTTTCCTGGAGTGGGCGAGGGAGAGACCCCACAAGTTGTTCAGGGCTTCGGTTTAAAAACCTTTCAAGAACCGTCTCGTTATTTTTAACCGATTCCGTCAGTTTCCTCATCTCAAGTTCGATATTGGTGGTAATATTGTCGGTGTTTGCACTCAGAAGGCAAAGGAAATCTGAGTACGACAGCCCTCCCAGGTCCATAACCACCCATCTCAACGCCCAGGTGAAAACCGTGGCGTAAAGATAGGGCCACTGGTTTTTTTCCTGAAGAAGCGCGAGGCATTCGATAGACTCCTTGGTTTTTTTGAGTGCCTGCGCGGCCGTGGCATCGGGTAAGCGCTCAATTCTGTTTAGATTCTCTTTCAGCTTTTTCAGGTGCAAGCGGGAGAGATGTCGGCAAAATAGCGGGTTCCCCTGGGGCTGCAGAACACCGAGGCATATTGCCCGGACCGCAAATAGAAGCAGCTTTTTGATGGAGGGCGGCGGTACGGCATCGATTTCGAATCCCGGCGGAAACAGGCTTCGAAGTTCATTGATGCGGAGTTTATTCGGAACCAGGCTCAGAACCTGTTTAAGGCTTTCACAGTTGACGTAAAGGAATCCGTTGATGACGGACATGGCCGGCTTAATGACTGGAACCTTTAGGAATTCCGAGTTCTTTGAGAGATCGAACCGGGGTGCATTTCTAAGCATGGCATCGGCCAGTAAGGGCGTGAGCCGGTCCGCCCAAAGATCCTCGGCAATCTTTCGCGTCCAGGCGCCGATAGGGGCCTTGGTATTCGTCTTAGTAATGGTCGTAATGGGGCGAGACTGGAGAAGCCACAGCATGCTGTTGCCGTCAATGGCCCATTCGATGTCCTGCGGTTTCCCGCCCGCATGCGCCTCGGCCTTTTTGGCCAATGCCGCGATTTCCCGCCACTTTATATTTTCCAGGATCATACCGTCTGATTTGTCAATTTGGGATGTGGTTTTATCTTTCACGATGCTGCCGCTTTTAACAAAGACTCGATACGGGGTGACATGGCCGCTGACCAGCTTATCGCCCAAACCGAGGACGCCTTCGACGACCACCTCGTCTCTCAGTGGGTACATGGGATTCCGGCTGAACGCAACCCCGGCCGCTTTGGCATGAACCATCCTTTGAATCATGACAGACATGGGCGGGGTTTCATTTCTGTCCGCCGGATCATCAATATAGTCAAAAACAAGTTGCGATTCAGCGCTTTTCCAGCATTTTTCAATCTTATCCCATAAATTATCTTCATCCCGTATATCAAGAAAGGTTTCGTATTGGCCGGCAAAGCTTTTTCCCTCAAGATCCTCTTGTGTGGATGATGACCGTACCGAAACGCCTTTGGAAAGACCGATTTCTCTGACCACGTCCTTGATTTCGCGCTGAAGGTCTTTGGGCCGGAATTTCTTCCGGCGGTAAAATTCGTTTGCTTCAACCCTGATGGCAACGGCTGAAGGAATATCAAATCCCGAACGCTTCGCCCGTGCCAGGGACGCAAATTTATGCCCTACCACACTGGGATCCAGGGCAACCTCATCTTCGAAATGGATCAGATATCTCAAATTATTAGTTTCCTTTCGATTAAATCCCTTGGGTCATTGAACCCCGTTGGAAATAATATTGACGGGTGGTCAATGAGAAGTATAATAGTACTCATTTTCAGATGGATGGTAGGAGGCTAATCCATGAAGCCGCACTATAGCACGGGAAGCCCTAAAGTAAAAACCACCGTATTATTTGAAAAGAGCTTACTTGAAGAGATAGACGAGGTTAACCCTTTCAAAACCAGGGAAGACTTTTTAGATCGAGCTTGTAAGATTTACATAAAAGAGCTAAAACGAATAGCAATAGATATAAAATTAGCCGAAGCATGCTCTGAGGCAGAACCTGAAGACTGCTCTGTCAATGAAGAATGGGAGCCAATTGCTTTGGAGGGTTGGGAATGAGCTCACCTAAACGGGGTGATATCCCTCATTTAGATTACGCTGATTATTTTGCAGTGTGCATGGCATCATAATAACAAAATCTTAAGAACCTTTAAAAGCGAGGTTAACTAAAATGCAAATATCAAATTCCATAATAACACCATTTCAAATCCTTAAAGCAATTGGAAATCTCAGTGATGCTGAGAAAGAAACGCTTGCTATAATGGCGGATGAAAAGCTTGCGGATGAACTAATGAAAAGGAGAAAACAGGCAATTTTTGAAATGAAAAAGGGGAAACTTATTTCAGAAGATGAACTTTTCGGAGATATTTTAAATGTTTGAAATCAAAACAGTTAGGGCCGTCAGAAAAGATATGCAAAAACTTTCTCATGAAGTTGTAAAAGAGATCGAGACGGTTCATTTTAAAAATATCCGTGAAAACCCTTTTCAATCTCAAGAGTTGGGTTATGGTTTTAAGGGACTGCGTTCCTATCATTTTTCGCTAAAAGGCTCATCTTACAGAATCATTTATGAAGTTTTTGAAAAGGACGAATTAATTGTTGTCGTCATGACTGGCACCCGTGAAACTTTTTATGATAAACTAAAACGAAGACTATTTTAACGATTTTATGAATAGAAATGTAGCTTCAGATTGATGGCCTTCAGAAGGTTCGGGGGTCGGGCGCCCGCCTGGGATGCGGGATGCCCGGCCGACCGATTAGGGTGTTCTACCTACCTGACTTTCACACCGGTCACCAACTGACTGATGATCCGATCCATGGCGGTTTTCTTGACTTCGGTTTTGGCGGCTACCTCTTTTTTCTTGTTCCAAACAGATTCGGGCCGCACCTGCAGAATAATGACATTTTCGGGGAAGGGCAGGTCCGCGTCGATGCCGAATTCAATATCGTAGGGTTTGCCGTAGTATCTATCGATGGCTTTGGCGATTTTGCAGATTTCCATCAGCTCTTCGTTGGGGATACAGAATTTTTTGCGGTCTTCTTCAGGGACCTCGGTGGTTTTAATATCGCTGCCGTCTTCGTTGTAGACGCATTGGATTTCCTTGCTGCCTTTGTTCTGTTTGACCACGGTAAAGGTGATCTTGTCCACCAGATAACTGTCCGGGGTCACCAGGCCGCTTACCACGGCCTCTCCCAGGCCATAGCTCACGTCAACGGAAATTTTGGAACGGTCGCCGTTGAGAGGATTCAGGGTGAAAATGACGCCGGAAGCCCTTGAATTGACCATCTTCGGAATGCCGACGCCGATGTTCAACAAAAACCCCATTCCCTTGTTCATGCGATAGGTGATGGCTTCTATAAAATAGGCGCTGGACCAGGTTTTCTTGATGTATTTGATGAGGTCTTCTTCGCCCCGGATATTCAGGTAGGTTTCCATTTGGCCGGGCATGGATACGGCGCCGCTGGATCGCACCGCCACAGGGACGTTTTTGACGTTCGCCATCTCACAGAGTTTTTGATACTCACTGCCCACTTCATCGACGATAATGGCTGGAACCGCGGCTTCCTCAATCAGGTTTACCGAAAATTCGCCGGCGGCCACGCATTTGTCATAGGTCACTTCACCTAAGGCGTTAATATACTTTTCCAGTTCATTTTTGATGCCCGTTTCCGTGATGAAAAGGTCATTGGCGTAAAGGGTCAAGGCAAATCCGGGACTGACCCGGATGTCTCCTTTCATCATCTCGCCGAGATTGGCATTTTTCTTGCCGACGAGTTCAAAATCCTTTCCCACTAACTCTTCGTACCACAGGGTCAGTCGTTTACTTTTTTCTATGTCTCCCATAATCACTCCAAAATATTCATGGATGGTTGCAGCATGAGTCGGGAAGGATGCCGCCTGAAATTCATTTCCCGGGGGGCATCCTTCCTTGCCGTCATTAGGCCCGTTTCAAAATCCGAACGCTTCCCTCATCCCCGTCAATTCGAATGAGATCACCCGTCTTGATAACAGCGGTGCCGCTGCCGGTTCCCACTACCGTGGGTAGACCGTATTCACGACAGACGATGGCGGCATGGCACATGGCGCCGCCCACGTCCGTGACAGCACCCCCGATCTTGGTAAAGGCCGGCGCCCAGCTGGGCGAGGTGGTGGTGGCCACCAGAATTTCCCCTTCCTGAAGGAGACCCAGTTCTTTCACGTCCTTGATGACGCGGGCTTTTCCTTCCACGATGCCCGAGGATCCCGGCGCCCCCATCAGTTCATCCGAGCCTGCGCCGGAAGCCGATTCCACGCCTTTGAGCCAGTTTTTCAACACATCCGTGGTAACGCCCCACAAGACGATGCTGAAGGGTTCCGTCACCACATCGGGCGGCGTGCCCAGGGCTGGCGGCGGAGTCCATTCCTGGAATTTTTTCATGACGCCTTTCCGCCACTCGATCTCCTTGGGCCAGTAGGAAGGTCCTCGTGCAATGGTGCCGGTGGCCCAGGCGGTGACGTAATCCCAAAGGGCATCCCGGATCTCGCCGCGTTTCAGGTACCAGATATCCTCGATGTCCTCAATAAATTTGGCTTCCGTCAGGATATTGCCCACCTGTCGCATCTTGTTCCAGAACACGGTGTGAAACCAGTGTTCTACGTAAAACAGGTGATCTTCCACGTAAGGAAATACTCGCTGGGAGATGGCCAGGGTCTGGTCGAAGGATTCCCGATCCTCATCGGTTTCGATGAGATCCCTGTATTCCGCGATGATTCTTTCCCGTTCTTCAATGAGTTTTTCCGTGGGTCGACCCACCTTTTTGCCCGCCTGGATGGATTGGATGTGCATCCGCAGTGCTTCAAAGGGGATGTCCAGGTCGTCGTTCCAGGAGATGTGATGGTGATACCAGCCGGTGCCCGTGGAGACATTGAACCAGGGGTAGCGGGCTTTTTCCAGTTCCGCCAGCCAATGTTTGCCTTCGGGGCCGTTGTCAAGTTCCGCCATGACTTGTGCGGCTGATCCCGGTTTCAAAATGATGTCTTGAACTTTATTTTCAATGGCCAGCTTCGCCAGCCGAATCAGTTCCGCGTCGGGTCGGTACATGACCACATCGATGCCCGATACCATTTTGGTGAGGGTGGAAATGGGGATTCCGGGAAAGATGGCATTGGCGGTGTTGATAAAGGTGACGTAAGCCGCATAGCCCAGGTTCAGGAATTCGAAATGGTATTGCCAGACCTTGAGGCCCATGTGGATCAGTTCGTCATACTGGGTCAGGAGATGGTAGCCGCTGCCGATGCCCGTGTTCCCGAAAACAACGGACTCGTCCTCCACTTCGGGGAGGGGTTTGAATTCCACGGCCTCCAGTTCTTTGATGAGCTGGTTGACCTTGACTTTCCAGTTTTCATAAAGGCTGTCCCAGTTTTCATAATAATAACCGGCCCGTTTTGAAAAGACGGGGATGCGCGCTCCGATTTCTTCCGGGTTCTCGATTCCGATGGGGGTGATGTACACCCGTCCATTGACGATGCGGTGATCGATGCCGTTGGCCGGCGGCACCAGGAAGGTTCTCGTGTTATTCTGGGAAAGGGCCAGAAACCAGGCTTCATCCCAGATGAGGTCAAAGGGATAGTGGGGTTCGGGATAGTGAAGACCATCATAATACCAGAGTTGTTTGCTTTCCATTTCAGCGCGTGCCGGATCATCGGTGGTAAACTGATAGTGGTAGGGATACATCCTTTCCCAGCCTTCGGTACCGGGAATTTCAGGAACATCATGGGGATCTAAAAATTTTGCCATTGCTGCCTCCTTGATTAAATGGTTATTGTGCTTCCGCGTTGACCTCATTAAACCATCACATATAAGAAAGTGCTCTAAAGCCTGAACCACCTGGGTTCATCAAAATGTTCCGTCGTCCGCATAATGCGACTCTTGTAATTGGTGGCGAAATCCCTGCGCAGTTTGAAGGTGAGTTCCCTGAACTGTTCGCTGTCCAGCAGTTGACCGATATCCACGGGATGTTTGAAGGTAAATTCCGAAATGATTTCGCAGATACCTCCCATCAGAACGTTCCAGCCGCCGGTAATTTCCACATAATCCAGTTGGCTCAGGTTGGGAATGTATTCGTTGATCACGAAATCGGCGTATCCCTGTCGCACGCCGGGAAGAAGATCATAGTACTGGTTGAATTTCCAGACCCCCTTTTGGATTTTATAATCTTCCGACTTTACCCTTCCCGTGGGAGAAAGAAGGGTCCTGTGATAATTTTTCACCACTTCCTTCAACCCATCGGCCAGCGCCTTGAATTCCGGGTTCCCCAGTACGGCGCAGAATTCCTCCAGGGTTTCAACCGCCTTGACGGAAATGATCCTGGGGCCCTGGCCCACCTGTACGTAATAACCTCCGACCGCTTTCAGGCCGAGAGCTTCGCATCCCGGAATAAATTTTTTAGCGACGTACTCCTCATAGGCAGCTTCCTTACCCCTGATCATGTCCCAATGTTGTGTAAAAAGCAGTGACATTCCCTATCCCTCCTTGTTTTGTGAGATTGTTGACAATAGACGGCAAGCACCGTCGGCAGCAGTTGAAAAAATATTCAAAACACTTTATGAATCCCGATGAAGAGAAGCGGGATATTAAACTTAAAAAATGGGAAACGGAAATAACCGGGAAAAGACGTCTTTTTCGTTATCATTATTGTTCATGAATGTATTTTTTACCCATCAAATCTTGAAAAAGAAGTGCTTGGGAAGTTATGTTGTAATGAAAATAATCTCTATTTATAAATACCGGAACATGCTGACGTTGAACCGGCCAATTGAATAAGGGTATATGCCGGTCAAAGGCTATATGTCAAAGTGAAAATATTTATGATATCAATAAGGTCAACTTATGGGTAGGGAGGTTCGGCGTCAGCGAAAAGAGATCTATGAAAGAATCGGCGTTGACAAATTTGTGTTGGGGAAATATGACCTCATATTGATGGACTGCGGATGCCGGTGATGGACGGTTATTCGGGATGTCCGGGGATTCTGTAACCGATAGGAGGTAAATTCGATGGAAGAAGAAAGACTCGTGGTCTATGCAGACCCCGATATTGCTGATGAAATTCCCTGGTATTTGGGACAGGTAAAGGAATATACGGAAGCCATCGAAAAGGCCATGGGAGATAAAGACTTTGAAACCATAGAGGATGCAGGGCACCGCATGAAAGGAAGCGGAGAGGCCTTCGGGTTCGATGCGGTTTCGGAAATGGGAAAATCCCTTGAACAGGCGGCGAAAGAAAGGGATCTGGATGAAATCGGAAAAACATTAAAGGATCTTCTAAAATATATTGGGGCTGTAGAGGTGGTTTACGATTAGCTGCCGTCTACGAGTTTATTATGAAACGCAAAAAGCTTGGCGAGATACTTCAAGAAGCCGGATTGATCAGTGAGGACCAGATTCAGAAGGCCTTGAAGATCGCGCACCGGACGGGGAAACGCATCGGGAAAGTTTTTATTGAAATGGGGTGGGCATCGGAGCTGGATATCTGTCAGACCCTCTCCAAACAGCTCGGCATCCCCATGATCACCCTGAAAAATAAGAAAGCCGATCCGAAGGCACTCAGTCTCCTCCCGGCAAAACTCTGTTATAAAAGACGATTAGTTCCCCTTCTGCTGAAAGACCGCCGGCTTGTCGTTGCCATGAACAACCCCATCGACTACGAAGCCATGGACGAGGTGGGCTTTGTTTCCGGGCATCGCATTCGCGTGGCCGTAGCTTTGGAACAGGATATCCTGGATGTTCTGGTCCGTTCCTACCCTCCCGATGAAGATTATATGGATGAAATTGAAACGGGGGAATACCAGGTCGATCTCATCAATGTTATCGAGGAGATCCGGGATCCCGGAGATATCAATCCTGAAAAGCTGGAAAAGGCCGCCAAGGGCGGGGTCATCCGTCAGTTGACCAACGGGATTATTTTAAATGCCGTCAGGAAAAGGGCCAGCGATATCCACATCGAGCCGCAGGAAGAGGATGTGGCGGTGCGGTATCGCATCGACGGCATGCTGCGGGATATTATGACGTTCGACAAAAGTGCCCAGGCCGCGGTGATCTCACGGATCAAGATCATGGCCAACCTGGACATCACCATTCGGGCAAAACCCCAGGACGGCAGTTCACGGGTGAGGATCGGCGAAAATGTTTACGATCTTCGCATATCACTTCTGCCCACATTCTATGGGGAAAAGATCGTCATACGGATACTCGAAAGCCAGGACGCCATGGCGCTTTCAGGACTTGGCATGCGGGAGAGAGATCTGGCGGAATTTGAGCGGTTGTTGTCCATTCCCCAGGGGTTGATTCTCGTGACGGGTCCCACGGGAAGCGGGAAGACCACCACCCTTTATGCGGTGTTAAAGCGTCTTTTATCGCCGGAAATCAATATTGTCACCATTGAAGACCCCATCGAATATGCCATTCACGGGATCAACCAGGTCCAGGTGAACCCGGCGAGAGGGCTGACCTTTGCAAAAGGTCTGCGATCCTTGCTTCGCCAGGACCCCAATGTGGTCATGATCGGAGAGATCCGGGATCTGGAAACCGCCGCCATCGCCCTTCAGGCCGCCCAGACGGGGCACCTGGTGTTAAGCACCCTGCATACCAATGACGCGGTGGGGGCCGTTATCCGCCTTAAAGACATCGGCATTGAGCCCTATGTGATCGCTGCCAGTCTCAAAGGTGTGGTTGCGCAACGGCTGGTGCGCAAAATACATGACGCCTGCTGCGCCGTCACGGAGGTAAACTCCACATTGATTTCCCGGTTTGGGGGCAGCCCTTTTCATGAGTTCAAGAAGGGGAAAGGGTGCGTGGGGTGTCAGGGGACCGGATACAAGGGGAGGCTCGGCATCTATGAATTGCTGGTGGTCAAGGATGAAATCAGCGCTCTGATCAGCGAAGGGGCCGCTGACAGGGAGATTCTTCAGGCGGCCCGCCGGGCCGGCATGACATCCATGACGGAAGATGGATTCGAAAAGGCCTGTCAAGGCATCACGACCCTTGAAGAACTCATGAGAACAGCGCCTCCCTCGGATACCTCTCCCATAGGTTCACTGCCGTCCAGGCATGAGAACAAAACCGAGCTTAAACAAACGCCCGGTCCCCAAAACGTCTCTTCCGAGCAGGACGGAAGTGCGGCATCAGAGCGCCGGTCCGATGTCTCAGCCATCAGGCGCGACAAAATCATGATTGTGGATGATGATGAAGCCATCAGGCGGTATGCGGGGAGGATACTGAAATCCGAATACTATGAAGTGATTTCCGCTGTGAATGGGAAAGATGCTCTAAACAAGATATTTGAAAATCCCCCGGATTTGATTGTGGTGGATTACAACATGCCTGAAATGAACGGCCTTGAATTCATCGAGAAGCTCAAAAACCATTCTCATCTGAGCGTCATCCCCATTATCATGCTGACTTCAACGGATACCGAGGCGACGGAGATCAAGGCGCTTAATGTGGGAGCCGATGACTGGATTCAGAAACCGATTCACAAGGCCAGGCTGCTGGCACGGATCAAACGACTTCTGAAGTCAAGGCATTCCTAAATATTTAATTTAACATTTCATTATAAACTGTCTGAGTTATCCCGATGATCTCAATTCCCGGATATGACGTAAAGGAAACCATATGTGAGAGCGACACGTCCCTGATCCTGCGTGCCGGTCGGATCGAGGATGCTCTGCCGGTGGTCCTCAAGGTGATGAGAAACGCTTATCCCTCCATTATAGAGATGACCCGGTATAAACAGGAATGCAAAATCCTCTCGACGCTGAATCGGTTAAATGTTCCCGGCATCATCAAACGCCATGGAACCCTGACCCTGAAAAATCGCCATGTGCTTATATTGGAGGATTTCGGAGGTCAATCCCTGGACCGGCTGAAGGCTTCCGGCAGGTATAATGACCCGAAGGTTTTTCTGCCGATTGCCGTCATGATTTCAGAATATTTGGGAGCGATTCACGCCGCGGGAGTTACCCATAAGGGCATCAACGCGACCCATATTCTCCATCACCCGGAATCAGGTCGGGTAAAAATCACGGGTTTCGGAATTTCCACCCTCAAATCCATTGAAACCGTCACATCGGACACCCCGGGTTCCATGGCAGACACCCTGGCCTACATCTCCCCTGAGCAGACCGGCCGCATGAATCAATGTTTGGACTATCGTACCGATTTTTACTCTCTCGGAGTGGTCTTCTACGAGCTTCTGACCGGGAGCCTGCCCTTTGAGCGAGTAGATCCCATGGCGCTGCTGCACTGCCACCTGGCGGTCCAACCCATCCCTCCCCATGACCTCAATCCGGCCATACCGGTTCCTCTTTCCGACATTGTCATGAAACTGATGTCCAAGGATATGAAGGCACGCTACCAGAGCGCAACAGGCCTGGCCCTGGACCTGAAGACCTGCGCTCAGCAACTGGGAGAAACGGGTAAAGTTTCCTCCTTCGTTTTAGGAAGACGGGATATCTCGGACCGGTTCCGGATTTCAGAACTGCTCTACGGCAGAGACAGGGAACTTGACCGGTTACGGGAAAGTCTGAAACAGGCCGCCCAGGGTCGTCCCCAGGTGGTGCTGGTGACAGGGGGTGCGGGAATCGGCAAGACATCGCTGGTTCGGGAATTGGCTCAAGACGTGAGCAGCATCAATGCCTACTTTATTTCCGGCAAGTTTGATCAGGTTCAGAAGGGTAAACCCTACGATGCCATTATTGAGGCATTCAGGGGGTTGTTCCGGCAGATTTTGTCTGAAAGCGAGAAAGATCTGGATCATTGGAAAGAAAGACTGAGGATCAGCCTGGGACCCAATGCCGGGCTTATGTCTGAGGTGATGCCTGAAATTGAAATGATCATCGGTCCTCGGGAGAAGATGCCCGAGATCAACCCAACTGAGACCAGAAGCCGCTTCAGCCGAGTCTTTGAAAGCTTTGTACAGATTTTCAACCGCCCGGAACGCCCCCTGGTGATCCTCTTAGACGAC
Source organism: Desulfatiglandales bacterium (assembly GCA_963662465.1). Taxonomy (GTDB): domain Bacteria; phylum Desulfobacterota; class DSM-4660; order Desulfatiglandales; family Desulfatiglandaceae; genus NaphS2. Next base: position 2,153,721 of record OY759599.1, on the reverse strand, counting down.
CTGCAATGGGCCGACCCGGCGTCCCTGAACCTGATTCGCCACATGCTGGTCCCCAAAACAACCTGTTTGCTTCTGATCGGGGCCTTTCGAGACAATGAAGTCCATGAGGGCCATCCCCTGTGGTTTTTCCTGAAGGATATTGAAGATACGTCCGCCGGGATCTCCCGGATACCGCTTGGGCCCCTTTCATTGAAACAGGTCAGCCGGTTTGTCAGGAACACTCTGGATTGCGGAGAGAAGGATGCCGGGGACCTTGCCGGTCTTGTCCTCGAAAAGACCCTGGGCAACCCGTTTTTTATCGGTGAGTTGCTAAAAACAGTCCATTCGGAAGGATTGTTCCGGTTTGATGACCGGAACGCTTGCTGGCGCTGGGATATTGGCCGAATTCGGAAAATGGGGACCACTGACAATGTGGCGGAATTGATGGCAGGCAAGATCAGCAGTCTTCCATCCAATGCCCGGAAGGCCCTGATATTTGCGGCCTGTATCGGGAACCGGTTCGATCTCAGGATTTTGGCGCCACTCTGTGAAATATCCGTCAAGGCCTGTCTTGAAATACTGGCGCCTCCTATTTCCCAGGGTCTTCTCTTTCCCATAAGCGATATCTACAAGTCAGTGGAACTGGATATCCACATGCCGGACCAGACCCTGCCGATTGAATTCGCTTTTTGCCACGACCGGATTCAAAAGGCCGCATGTGACCTCATTCCGGATACTGAAAAACAAGCCGTGCATTGGCAGATCGGCGCCCTCATGCTGAAGAAAAGAAAATCGGGTGTCCTGAAGCAGAATCTCTTCGAACTGGTGAATCACTTGGATCTAGGCCTGTCCGACAGCCTTTCAAGTGAAGAAAGACTTGAAGCGGCCGGCTTGAATTTGGAAGCCGGCATAAAAGCCAGGCGGTCCGGCGCTTTTGATGCAGCCCTGGGATTTTTCAACACAGGCCTGGGACTCCTGGAATCGGATGCGTGGCAGACCCAATACGACCTGGCATTGGGGCTTTATGTCAATGCCGTTGAAGCCGCATGTGTCTGCGGGCAATACCCGCTCATGGATGACCTGGGATCAACGGTGCATGAACATGCCGGGGTGTTCCTGGACCGGATAAGGGTCTATGAAGCCGAATTCCAGGCCTTGAAGGCCCGGAAAAAGAACCATGACGTGGTGAGGGCCTCTCTGCCGGTTCTAAAGCGCCTGGGTATCCGGCTGCCCAAACGATCCAATAAGCTTCGGATCATCTTGAGCTTGATGAGGGCCAAACTGGCATTGATGGGAAAGCGACCGGAGAATCTCCATGCCCTTCCCGAAATGACAGACCCGGAAAAAAGGGCCGCGCTTCGGATTCTTTTGACCGCGGGGTCTGCCGCCTACAGGTCCGATCCGGACATGCTCCCCCTCTTTGTATTTGAAGCCCTGATCCTGTCCGTAAAGCACGGGAATGCCCCCGGATCTGTTTATTCGTATGCCAGCTATGCATTGGCGCACTGCTGCGTTTTAGGGAAAATTGATGTGGGGTATCAGTACGGGCAAGTGGCGATGCGGCTTCTGAGCACGGCGGACCACACGGAATACAAAAGCAGAACCCTTGTGGTCTATCATTGTTTTGTTCACCACTGGAAAAGACACGTCGATGAATCCTTGAAAGGGTTTCTGGAAAGCTATCAGAACAGTCTTGAAACCGGGGATGGTGAATTTATTGCCCATTCCGCCCACCTCTTCTGCAAATGCGCCTTCAGTGTCGGCCGGCCCTTGGAAGATCTGATGAAGGAACTCCTCACATACCAGGAGGTGCTGGTTCGGTTCGGACAGCAACAGAGCCTGACGGCCCAGAATATTCTGCTTCAAACGGTGTTGAATCTGAGAGGTGAGTCCCCTGACCCCTGTGTGCTTACGGGCGCCCATTTTGATGAAGCGGCATTCCTTCCCGAGGACCCCTTAACAGGTAATCCTGAAGAGATGTTCAACGTCTTTTTCCATAAATTTCTTCTATGCTACTGGTTCGGACGTTATGAAGAGGCCCTGGTAAACAGACAGCTTGCCGCTCAGTTTCTCTATTCGACCAGGGGCTCCTTTATTTTTGTCATATTCCATTTCTATGATTCTCTGCTGCACCTGGCCATACTGGAACACCCGGGTCCTGTTTCCAACAGGAAGGCACTGAAGCAGGTCCGTAACAACCAGAAGAAAATGAAAAAATGGTCTGAATACGGACCCATGAATACCCGCCATCGGTATTGTCTGGTGGAGGCGGAGCGCATGAAGGCCTTATCAAGGGATCAAGAGGCCATGGATTTTTACGATCAGGCCATTGCCCTGGCCGGGCAGAACCGCTACCTCCAGGAGGAAGCCCTGGGTTGTGAACTGGCTGCAAGGTTCTGGACGAACCGGGGGAGGGATGCGTTTGCCGCGCCGTATATGAAAAGGGCCGTGTCCCTGTATCGGGAGTGGGGTGCAGTCCGAAAGGCTCAGGACCTTGAAGATTCATTCTCCCCAATTCTGGATGAGATGACGCCGGGAGCCACTGCCGGCGCCACCTTGCCCGCCACAATGGAAAGCCGGTCTCGACAAATTGATATTGAAACGCTCATGAAAGGTTCGCAAGCCATTTCCAAGGAAATGGAAACGAAAAATCTGCTCCGCCAGATTATGGTGCTGGTCATCGAAAATGCAGGCGCGGAAAAAGGGTTTCTGATCCTCAATAAGGGGGAGGAACTCATCATTTCAGCCCGGTCTGTCCCGGACTCAGGCCTGAATATCCTGACGGAGCCGGTTGCCGTGGAAACCTGCCCGGACCTGTCGCCCGCGGTTGTGCGCTACGTCGCCCGGACCCTGGAAGACCTGGTGCTCGATGACGCCACCGCTGAGAACCTGTTTTCAAATGATGACTATATTCGGGAACACCTGCCCAAGTCCCTCTTGTGCATCCCGATGATGCACGGCAACCGGCTGATTGGGATACTCTATCTTGAAAACAACCAGGTCGGCGGCGTGTTCACACCAAAACGGATACAGGTGTTGCGGCTTCTTTCCTCCCAGGCTGCCATCTCCCTTGCCAATTCGGAGTTTTATGCGAGGCTCAAGGTATCGGAATCCCGATACCGCTCACTGTATGAAGACGCGGTGGAGGGGATTTTTAGAATTGATCCCAAAGGACGGCTGCTGAATGCGAATCCGTCTTTTGCAAGGATCCTGGGATACGATTCCCCAGACGCCCTTCTGGAGGAAATGCCGGATGTTGTTCAGCGCTGCTTTGTTGAGCCTGAGGCATTGAAAACCCTTTTTTCCGCACTCAGTTCGAGAGGGCAGGTGTCGGGGTTCGAAACACGGGTTCAAAGACGGGACAACACCAGCCTCTGGGTGTCTGTCAGTGCCAGGGCCGTCTTTCATGAGGCCGAAGACCGGGTAACCTGTTATGAGGGCTCCGTTGTAGACATCACGGAAACATGGGAAAAGGAGCAGGCGTTGCGGGACAGAAGGGTCGCGGAGGCCGCCAGCCGAGCCAAGAGTGAATTTCTGGCCTCGATGAGCCATGAGATTCGCACTCCCATGAACGCTATTTTAGGCATGGCCGATCTCTTGATGGAATCCCCGCTGAACGATGAGCAGCGAAAATATGTTCGGGTTTTTCAGCATGCCGGCGAAACCCTTTTGAACGTCATCAACGACATCCTCGACCTGTCGAAAGTAGAGGCCGGTCGCATGAATCTGGAAAAAACGTGTTTCAATCTGCATACCCTGATCAAGGAGACCTGCGATTTGATCGCTGTCACGGCCCATGAAAAGGGACTCCAACTCAGTTCACATGTCGCCCCGGAAACACCCGTACATTTTGTAGGAGATCCGGTGCGGTTGCGACAGATCCTGATGAACCTCTTGGGGAATGCCCTCAAGTTTACCGAAAAAGGGGAAATCACACTTGAATGCGGCATGCGGAACGCGGAATGTGGCATCGAACATGAAACATCTCAAAAACGAGATCCAAAATCCAAAATGGAAGAAGTTGAGCTTCAGTTCTCCGTTCGGGATACGGGCATTGGCATCCCTGAGGAAAAGCAACAGGCCATATTCGAGAGTTTCACTCAAGCCGATGCCTCCACAACACGCCATTACGGCGGCACGGGCCTGGGACTCACCATCAGTGCTCGTCTTACCGAACTGATGGGCGGGCGTATCCGGGTGGAAAGCGAGCCGGGCAGGGGAAGCACTTTTTCGTTTACCGTGCATCTGGAACCGGACAGAGCCCCAGTTCCTTCCGCTGAAGCCGAACCTGATAAAGAGACTGACTCGGCCTTTGCATCTCCCATGAATATTCTCCTGGTGGAAGATGCCAGGGAAAATCAAATCGTCGTCCAGGCTTACTTAAAGAGAACGCCCCACACCGTAACGGTTGTCCAAAACGGTAAGGAGGGTTATGATGCCTTCATTGACGGGGCTTGGGATCTAGTGTTGATGGATATGCGGATGCCGGTGATGGACGGCTACACCGCAACCAGGGAGATCCGGAAGTGGGAAAGGGAGAACGGTAAAGATGCGACTCCAATTATTGCCCTCACCGCCCATGCCCTCGTGGAGGACAAACAGAAATGTCTGGATGCCGGGTGTACCGATTACCTGTCCAAACCGTTGAAAAAGGCACACCTTCTGAAGAAGATATCGGAATACGCCGCTGTCATGACAATGAACCGGGGCAATGGAAATGTACGTGTCTTGCGTTTGCGGTGAATAGAGGCTATAATCTTCGCATTATTTGAGGAGATTGCATGTATATTCATGAACGAAAAGAATGGCCCAATTTTACCTGGAATGAAGCAGAAGTGTCTGCTTTGCTTGCTGACACACGCCATTTGCAGGGCCGGCTGCTTGGGCGCATGGAAGCATTGGGTTTTAACTGGTGTGAAGATGCCACACTTCTATCTCTGACGGAAGACGTTGTCAAGACCTGCGAAATTGAGGGGCTGGTACTGGATGCCAAACAGGTGAGATCTTCGATCGCTCGCAGGCTTGGCATTGATATCGCGCATTTTTCCGCTGTTGCCCGCAATGTGGAAGGCATTGTGGAAGTCATGATGGATGTAACTCGCAATTACGATACACCCTTGACGGCCCAACGGCTCTTTGATTGGCACGCAGCCCTTTTTCCAACCGGACGCAGTGGAATGCACCGTATCACGGTTGGGGGTTGGCGCGGTGTTTCAAGCGATGTCATGCAAGTTGTTTCCGGCCCTCTGGGTCGCGAAAAAATACACTTTGAAGCACCCGTTTATAACAGATTAGATGCGGAAATGGACCGTTTTATTCATTGGTTTAATGGCAGTTCCGGGATGGATCCGGTGCTGAAATCATCCCTGGCACATTTCTGGTTTGTTACCATTCATCCCTTTGATGATGGCAACGGCCGCATTGCCCGTGCCATTTCGGATATGTTGCTGGCAAAATCCGAAAAAAGCACACAACGATTTTACAGTATGTCTTCCCAGATTCAGCGTGAACGAGGCGCTTATTATCATATCCTGGAAAAGTGTCAAAAAGGGACACTTGATGTTACTTTGTGGGTGAAATGGTTTTTGGGCTGTCTGAAACACGCTATTGAAAAATCGGAAGAGACACTGCAAGCCATCTTAGCCAAAGCACGTTTCTGGGAAAGTCACGCCGGACAATCCTTCAATGAGAGACAGTATGGTATCCTAAATCGACTGCTTAATGGATTTGAAGGCAAACTGACTTCATCAAAATGGGCCAAAATCGGAAAATGTTCACAGGATACAGCGTTACGCGATATCAACAATCTGGTTGAACGGAAAATATTAACAAAAGCAAATGCCGGAGGAAGGAGTACCAGTTATATTTTAAACTGGCTATTGCCGAAAGATTGAGGCGGTGGGTAATAAAAAGAGACATTGGATCTGTAGTACGCTCGTCCTAAACAGTTCAAGGAAAAAAAAGTGAAACGTGTAACCCTTAAATTTTTGATCACCCTGTTATTTTTACCCCTGTTATTTTAAGGCATTCTTTTGAAAAAAATATCAGCATATCCACAACTCCTCCTGGTAGTGATCCTGTGCCTGCTCGTGGCGCCGGTATGCGGGGCCGGGACTGTTCCCGCGCTTCAGCTCAGGTCTGACCGGAACCGCTATGACGTCTCTCCCTACGCGGAAATCCTGGAGGATAAGGATCGTAAGTGGTGTATTGATGACGTCGCTACTCCCCCCTTGGCTGAAGCATTCAAACCGGTTGGCTCAAAGACCCTGAACCTGGGGTTAAACGATTCCGCCTTTTGGATACGGCTTACGATTCAAGCCGAAACCGTACCGGGTGACAATTCGCCTCCTGGCGAATGGCTCCTTGACGTCAATTGGCCGTTGACCCTTTTTACAAGGTTTTTTGTCCGCACATCCGTTGGCGCACCGGGGAGCGATTTGGGTGGATGGGTTACCGAGGAGGGCGGTACCCCTGTCGATTTGGTTGCAGGCTCCTCCGGTCAAAAACTCCCATTTTTTACTTTGCCGTTGGAATCCGAAGAGCCCGTAACCGTCTATTTGCGCGTAGAAGGGGAGGGGGGCATCATATTGCCTTTGATGCTCTACAGGAACAACGCCTACCTCAGTCGGTCCCTGCGGATAAAGGGCTGGTGCAGCGTCAATTACGGCATCTTAATTGCCATGGCGGTATTTAATCTGTTCCTTTAACATTTCATTCAAACTCTTCCGGTTTATTTAGACCGGCCCAATCCATCAAGATTATTTTTGATGCCGGCATTAATTTTATTCCGGGTGGATCTGGAGACACCGGCAGTTAGCGCATGGGTTTGAAAGCGATTTACAGCATCAGAAACCTGCTCAACTATCAGGACTGCATCCTTTTTTTTTATGCCGTGCTTTTCGGACAATTTGTAAATATCTCTTTCAGCCGGAGCCTTCCCTTCACCTGAAACAGTCATGGAGTGTTCCCCCCCGGGGCCGGCTGAATAAACAAGGTCGTATGCCGGTGACAGCGACCATTTGCCCTCATGATCCATCAGGAATCCGAAATTTTTCACATGATCGTCCCGGTTATTCGCAAGTATGTTAAAAACCATTTGCCTGAAAGCCCGGAGTAAATCCTGATGGTTTTTAGTCAGGTTTATGACCACCTTGAAAAAGTGATCATAGTCTTGAGAAGGTATCCTGAAATTTGAATGTATGAGGTTGCCGAAAGTATGGGCATGAAAGCGTTTATTGCCACTGCGGTCAAATCGTTTAATGCCGAAAAAAATATCACCCTGGTTTGTGTTAAATAGGCGTGTTTCGGTCATATTTATACCGGCATCCCGCGCCATCAAAGAATAGGCATACTCCAGGGGACCGGCATCAGGGAAGTCATTTCCAGAGAGGAACTTGATAATCCAGTGTTCGAAATGTTCCGCAAGATCTGTTTCTCCGGAAACCATATTGTCATTATAAATGCCAACAAGTACTTTTGGCCGGGCCCCGCAGGGACTGCCGCCTGCGGCTATAAGCTGTGGTAACACGTCGTCGCTCCTGCCGGACAGGATGTCATGTGAATGTATTGATAAATCATGCAAATCAAACGGGCTGTTATCGCCGGGAATAATATCCAGGGCAGGTTCATAGATCAGAGCGCCCATGGTGTTCTTGCCAAGAAATGCCAGTCGATCCAAAATAGACAGGGCCTCAATGTCATATCCCTGTTTCCTAAGGTATCGATCCATTAACCCCCATGGCCGCGGGCCACAACGAATGATGAAAATTTTTGGTGTCCATTTGTACCAAGCGATAGCACAAAAGCACGGAATGAACCGGAAACCGTCAACTGGAAACCGGAAACTTTCATATAAACAAAAGGCCCCACCCGTCAGGCAATGAATCGTCAAACAAGCCGAAGACAGGGCTGAAATCTCTGTCTTTGTGTTCAAAGAGCTCTGACTTTAAGGGAAGCTTGTAGGGAGACAGCCACAGTTCTTTAGTTAAAAAATCCTTATCATATTGAAAATAGAGCCGGTGCTGGTCCTCGGCAAGCTGACCCACGGGGATCATCGTATTTTCATTAAAGCGCAAAAGGACATTTAGCCGGATCAAATTGAACCTCTTTTGGAAAGTTTATGCTTTCGCGTTTCAAGTTCGTCAATTGATTTAGGGGAGGGGGGGAGCAACAAATCGTCCATTTCATCAAGTCGCCCAAGTGCTGACAATAATTTCAAAAAATTTTCCAGCGAAATCCTGGCGGTTTGCTCAAACCGCCGCAGGGATGACTCGGAAACACCGGATCTTTCGGCCATGGTGGAACGTTTCCATTTGTTCAGGAGGCGCAGCTCTTTAACCTGCTTTGCCAGTAGTTGTGCAATTTCTCCGGTTGTTTTTAACTCGAAATCCATATCCCATCTAAGAGATCATATGTTGTCAATATAGGAATTTTTTTATCATAATGAATAATATATTGTCAATAAGCATTGGAAAAAATCTGGTGTCACATCTTGCATAGGTGGACCATGGGGGACGTGACGCCCAAGTCCGTTTTCGTTACATCTCGTTTTTAAAAAAGCGATTTCTTATAAGATCTTATATCATATTTTACCGTCCGGCTCCGGATTGATCATGAACCTGTGCTGGGTAAGGGTAGCACCTCTTCGAAAACAGAGAGGTGGCGGTCTCGAACTCCTCTGCCGTGTGCTGCCCGATACGCCTGTCCAAGCCCATAAGAAAGGGAGACCTTCTGAAAAAAATAAGGCATGTTCAGGTTACGTTGTTTTGCAGTAGCGGTGTTCTTTTTCTTTTGCCTCTCCGGCGTGTCGAAGGAAGTACCAGAACATCACAACCAGCGCCGGCACAACGGCCCCGTCCATTGAAAAACGTTGACGGAGTGTTTTCGAGCGTATATTCTTGAGTTTTCGAAAAATAGTTCTTTGACAATTTGATCTTTTGGCGCAATATTTGCTTTATGCAGCCTTTGATAATTGTTTCCGGGAACGGTCTTCAGAGAAATCTTGTAGCTTTATCAACTCTTTAGATTTCTTCCGCTTTCTGACCAAACCTTTTTGTTCAACATCACACCACTTTTTGAGAAGCCCATCTTCCTTTTGAAGTCGATCCAGAAAAGTTTCAAGATTATCGTATTGAGCCAAACGGACTATCGAAGGAACCGTTAATGGCTCCTTTGGCAATTTTCCAGCAGTGCTTTGCTTATAGTTTTCCAGATGGAGGAGGGAGTCAATCCAGGACACCAGGCATAACGCTAATGTCACGCCTTGCTCGCTCCTAATAGTGGCTCCCTCCATATCGGTTAACTGCTTCGCATTCCTGAAAAATTCCTCGATAACCCATCTGTTGCTATAAGCGGAAATAATCTTGGTGGCCTCCCAGGTGAGTTCATTGGTGAGAAGATATTTGGTGGTTTGTTTGGTTGGGTCAACACTTTGAACAATCCTATGTTTTCCGGCAATAGAGTTCAGGTTCCCCGTGATAACTTTGGTATGATACAGGACTTTTTCCTTTTTGCCAATGCCCATATTGGCGGCAAAACCGCATGTGCTGAAGGATGATGTAGACTGAAAAACATTGGGCAATTTGATAAGGTCATGCTGCTTCTTAGATATCTTACCCTTGGGGGTGAGTTTAGGCTCTTTGCATGGGATTCTTACGGTTAAAGTTGACTTTATTTCAATAACATAACTCAACTTCAAGCCTTTAAGGCCTTTTACAAATGGACCGCTCCCGAACCAGGAGTCAGCAAGGACGATGCCTCTGGGAAAACCCCTGTCGATAGCCCATTGAAGCATATCAATTGCCAATTCGTATTTCGGTTTGCAAATATGCTTTTTCCCTTTCTGCCAAGGCATCTTATTGCTATCCTGGTAATAGATTCGATGAGCAATGGGAAATTTGATTATTCCACCATTGCTGTAATAAAGGACTACGATACAGGTCGCTTTGAGGTTTGTCTTGAGCGCATGATCGAATAAAACAAAGACACCGTGGATCCATTTACAGAAATTTGTGTGGTGTTTCATGGTGTCATCGATACAGTAATAGCCACTTTGAAGTTTGTATAAATGCATGATTTGTAAAGCATAAAGATGTTGCATTTCAGCTGTGCAGAATTTAGCATCTGAGAAGAAATACGATAAGGTGCTCACGCATTTTTCTTCAAGCCACATGCGATTGATTGCTGAAAGACTGAATTTTGCGCCCAAAACCAAAGCTGTTGCAACCAGCGTTAGATTGTAGAATTGGGCGTTCGTCAAGGCCGGTTGTAGAAATGCCAACCCAGAAACAAGAAATGGAAGCCGTCTGGCACACGGAATTTGCATGAGTTTCCCCTGGTATTATAGCAAATGACAACACTACACCAAGGTATTTTCTCACAGTGTTCCTACCGTGTCCATTACTTTTTTTCGAAAACTCAAGTATATTTTTGAAGCAGATTGTCACAAAACAATGTCTTCCCAGGAATAATCGTTTTAAGGCCTTAGCATTGCCTTTTTGGAGAGGTCGAGTCATCATGGATAACGATACGATAAGTCTAGAAGCAGATGTCCTGAAGATCAGGATATCCGGAGATTTTACAGCGAATGTTGCCGCAACCGTGCAGAAAAAGCTGGAAGGATACACGAATCATGATATCGCAAAAGTTATTTTTGATTTTAAGGAAATCACTTTTCTGGCAAGTTCCGGCCTGAGAGTTTTAATTTTTGCGAAAAAAAGAATCAAAGAGGGGATGGAAGTCGATATTGTCAATGCCGGGGCCGCGGCTCTCAAAATCCTGAAAATGAGCGGCCTGATAGATGCGTTTAATGTGATCGACTGATTCCATGAAGAAAATTTTTAAAGCCGATTATGCGGAATTACAGACCATTCATGAATATGTAAAAAAAACATTGGCGGAATATCATGTCAATGAGGAATTGATATTCAAGGCATTGGTTTTTTCGGAAGAGATAACGACAAACATAAGTCAGTACGCCTATTCGGAAAGGGCCGGCACGGAAAATTTTATAGAAATAGATATTCGGATCATTGATAAGGACAGGATCGTGATGGAATTTGCCGATTCTGGCGCCCCATTTGATCCGTTAACACACCATAAACCCGAAGGGGGTTCTGAAACTGAAATGGGCGGCCTTGGGTTAATGCTGGTAAAACAAGTTGCCCACAAGCTGGAATGGAAAAGAGAAGATAATCAGAATATTACAACCGCTACCCTTGTAAGTTAACGCAAATAAGGAACAGCATCATGGACAAAACAGATCCTCAAAAACCGACCCGGGAAGAATACCAGGATATTGTCTTTGATCGAAACAGGACGGAGGCCCCGTATCCCAAAGACAAAACCCTGAACCTTCTTTTTGAAGAACAGGTGGAAAAAACGCCTGAAAATACCGCCGTTGTCTTTAAAGACAAAAGGATGACCTACCGCCGGCTGAACGAAAAAGCCAATCAGGTGGCCCACCTCATTCGAGAGGTATACCGGGAGAACTGGAAGGAAGCGGTAAAAGGGGATACCCTGATAGGCGTTTACATGGACCGTTCCATGGAGATGATCATCGCCATCCTGGGCGTCATCAAATCGGGTGCGGCCTATGTGCCTTTTGATCATGCCGACCCGGAAGAACGCCTCAAATTCAAGATCAACGACTGCGCCTGCAAAATGGTGCTGACATCCGGAAACATGTCCGAGGACCTGCTTTTTCTGGTGGAATCGGACACCATCCTCGTGAGTATAGACGCCTATTGGGAAGAGATAGAGAAATTTCCCGCCTCCAACCCGCAACCCATCAATAAGCCCGAGGACCTGGCGTATGTCATCTACACATCCGGGTCAACAGGTCGGCCCAAGGGGGTCATGATTATGCATCAGAGTTGCATCAACATGATCCATACCAATCAGAAACTTCTGGGACTGGATTCCTTTTCGCGCGTTACACAATTTTTTTCAGTCGCTTTTGATGCCTCCGTCTGGGAAATATTTCCGAGCTTACTGTCCGGAAGTTCACTGTATATTGTGCCGGACGAGATTCGAAAAGATCCGGCCGCGATAGTGAATATGGTGAAGAAAGAAAACATATCGGTCCTGACACTGCCTCCGATGGTGGTGGAGGCGCTGCCGGCAAAACAATTGCCGTCTCTCAAGATCATCCTTACGGGTGGAGATGTCTGTAAAACCGAAGCCATGAACCGGTGGAGCGAAAATCTTTTGTTTGTAAACGCGTACGGACCTACGGAATGTACGGTGTGCGCGACCCTGCATTTTTACAAGAAAGGCGATCTGAATACGAATATCGGGAAACCCCTGGATAATATAACGGTATATATCCTGGACGAAGCGCAGCATCCGGTGAACACCGGTTGTGAAGGAGAGTTATACATCGGCGGCGACGCTCCGGCCCGGGGGTATCTGAACCGCCCCGAACTCACGAAAGAACGTTTCATTCAAAATCCGTTTGCCACCCATGAGGACAAGAAAAACGACCGAAATCTCCGCATTTACAAAACCGGGGATATGGTAAAATGGCTTCCGAACGGCGACATCCAATATGTCGGGCGAAATGACGGGCAGGTGAAGATCAGGGGGTTTCGCATCGAGCTCGGGGAAATTGAAGACAAGCTGTACGCTCATCCCGGCGTTCTGATGTGCGCTGTTGTTGCACGGGAAAGAAACGGAGAAAAATATCTTTGCGCTTATTATACGAACGGGGAAGGACCGGAAATGGCGGATCTGAAACAGGACGCGTTTCGTTCTTATCTAAAGGCGCTGCTTCCGGACTATATGATACCCAGCGTCTTTGTGGCGCTTCAAGCGATGCCGATCAATACTTCCGGTAAGATAGACCCAAAAGCGCTTCCCGAGCCGGATTTTACCGTTGATGAAAAGGATTACGAAGCGCCCGGAAACGAAACGGAAAAAGAGCTGTGTGCCATCTGGGAGGAACTTCTGAATGTTCCAAAGATCGGGGTTACGACCAATTTTTTCCATTTGGGCGGCAATTCATTGACGGTTGTTCAGCTCGCTCTCAAGATCCATTCGAAATTCGAAGCCAATATTTCACCGGAAGCGCTTTTCGCGGTGAAGACCGTAAGAGAACAGGCAAAGCTGATCGGCCGCGCCGACAAATGGGTTTCCGTGAAATTAACAAGAGCGCCTGATATGCCGGACTATCCGGTTCTGAATGCTCAGAAAAGAATGTATCTGGTCAACAAAATAGAGGGCAACAGTTCTGCCTATAATGTGACGTTGATATATCGGACGGACGATGATTTCGATTGCGAAACGCTGAAAAGTATCCTGACGGAAATTGCCCGCAATCAGGAATCTCTGAGAACCCGGTTTTTCGAAACCGGAAACGGTATTCGGCAGAAAATTACGGACATGTCCGAATTCGACCTTGAATTCGAAGAAAAGGAGATAGCGTCCGCGCTATTGCGACAGGCATTTACGGATTTCGGCCGCCCGTTTGACCTGAGCAAAGCGCCCCTGTGGCGTACGGGTATTTTCAAAGAATCGGATGGGTGCGCTACTTATCTGATCTTTGTTTTTCATCACATCATTTTTGACGGTCAGTCCGTGAATGTGTTCTTGAAAGAACTGTTTCACGCCTATCGCAAAGAAACGGTTACCCCGCCCCCGGGTCGCCTAAGAGATTATGTGTTTTTAGAACGTAAGCTTTCAAACTCCGAAACGTACCGCCGGCAGGAAAGCTACTGGCGCAATGAACTGCGGGGTGAACTTCCCCAAATTTTGCTTCCCTGGGATCGGAAACGCCCGAAAGTGAAGGATTATAAGGGAGGGGCTGTAAGGCTTACGATAGATGCGAATTTGAAAGAGAAGATGACGCGGATTGAAAGAAGCCGGGATGTGACGACATTCATGCTGATGTTTACGGCATTTAATATCCTGCTTTCAAGATACAGCGCCGGCGAAGACATCATCACGGGAATCCCTTCACTGGGCCGCAAAAGCCCGGAGGTGCTTTCCTGCCTGGGCATGTTCGTCGGCACGCTGCCGGTCCGAACCCGAATTTCCGGTGATATGCCCGTAGAAGAATACCTGAACATTGTAAAACACAAAGTCTTATCCGCTATTGCCAACGATCTGTATCCTCTGGAGGAAATGGTCAGCACCCTTGATATGGAAAGAGAAGCGGGACGAAATCCGCTTTTTGATACGGTATTTGCCCTATGGAACCTGGGAGATGACAACCTGAAACTGGGAAACGCAACGTTTTTGCGGATCAATGAGGAAGTCATCACCGAAAAATTCGATATCACCGGGTACGTTTATGAAGAAGCGGGCATGACGGATATTGTTTTCAGCTATGCCGCCTCGCTTTTCAATAAAACGACCATCGAACGCTTCGCCGGGCATTACCTCAATATTTTAAGGGCCATGGTATCCGATCCCGAGATGCGCATTCGAGACATTTCTCTGATGGACCCTGAAGAATACCAAAAAATCATCGTTGATTATAACCGCACGGCCTTGCCGTATCCCAAAGACAAGACCCTGAACCTGCTTTTTGAAGAACAGGTGGAAAAAACGCCTGAAAATACCGCCGTTATTTTTCGACAAAACACCCTCACCTACCGCCGGCTTAACGAAAAAGCCAATCAACTGGCCCACATGATCAGGCAAACATACCAGGAAAACTGGAACGAAAAAGTTAAAGGAGATACGCTGATCGGAATCTATATGGACCGTTCCATGGAGATGATCATCGCCATCTTAGGGATCATCAAATCGGGTGCGGCCTATGTGCCCTTTGACCGTGCCGACCCGGAAGAGCGCCTCAAATTCAAGATCAATGACTGCGCCTGCAAAATGGTGTTGACATCCAGAAACATGTCCGAGGCCCTGCTTTTTCTGGCGGAATCGGACACCATCCCCGTGAGTATCGATGCCTATTGGGAAGAGATAGAGAAATTTCCCGGGACCAACCTTTCCCCCATAAACAAACCCGAGGACCTGGCGTATGTCATCTACACATCCGGATCAACGGGACGTCCCAAGGGGGTGATGATCGCGCATCGAAACTGCGTCAATATGATTTTTGCCAAAAAAGACATTTTCAAACTCAATTCCAATTCACATGCCCTGCAGTTTGCTTCCACTTCTTTTGACGCATCGGTCTGGGAGATCTTCCCGGCGATGGTTTCAGGCGCCACACTGGTCATTATCCCCGATGACATCAGAAAGGATCCGGGCGCCGTTGCCGACTTTATGGAAAAAGAAAACATATCGGATACCCTGCTTCCGCCGGTGATCATCGAAGCCATGCCGGAAAAGGAATTACCGGCGTTAAAAAACCTTCAGACCGGCGGTGATACATGCAGAACCGACATCATGGATCTCTGGAGCAGGCGCCGAGCGTTCGTAAATGCCTACGGCCCCACCGAAAGCACGGTTGTGGCCACCCTTCATTTCTACAAAAAAGGGGATCTGAATACGAATATTGGAAAACCCATCGGCAATATCACCGTTTATATCCTGGATCCGGGTCTTCAGCCCGTACCGGAAGGACTTGCGGGCGAATTATACATCGGGGGAGAAGGTCTGGCCCGCGGGTATCTGAACCGTCCGGAACTGACCCATGAGCGTTTCATCCGAAATCCCTTCGCATCAGCCGAAGACATCGAGAACGGCCGGAATCTTCGCATATACAAGACGGGGGATGTTGTCAGATGGCTTCCGGAGGGATTCATCCAATACATGGGACGAAATGACGGTCAGGTCAAAATCAGGGGATACCGCATCGAGCTGGGTGAAATCGAAAACAAACTTTCCGCCTACCCGATGATTGAAACCTGCACGGTTATCGTACGGAAGAAGAAGGATGATAAAACTATCGCGGCCTATTACACGGTTAAGGAAACGGGGCAAAAAACCGGAGAAACAGATGAACACAAAGCCGACGATACGTTCATGACGTCCTGGGAGTCCATATATGACGATACCTATGATGATATTGCGGGAGCCGTGAGCCGGGATGAATTTTATGGCTGGAACAGTTCGTTCACCGGCCGGGCCATCCCCCTTGAGGAAATGCATGAATGGAGAGATACGACGCTCAGCAGGATTCTCGCCCTCGATCCTTCGGACATTTTCGAGATCGGCTGCGGAACCGGGCTTCTCATGTATCCGCTTCTTCCCCATATTGATCGATATACGGGAATTGATTTTTCGGGCAAGGTGATTGAAAAACTGAAACTCGGTTTGCAAAAAAACCATGCGGATCACGCCGTTTTGTTCAAAAGGCGGGCTCACGAGATCGATCAGATCCCGCGGACGCTTAAAGACAAAAACGGCAACAGCGTGGTCGTCATAAACTCCGTGATTCAATACTTTCCCAGCATCGAATACCTCGAGGACGTCCTTATAAAAGCATCTGAAAGGATTGGGGAGGGATTCCTATTCGTAGGCGATGTCAGGGATTACCGACTGCTCGGCGAATTTCACACGGCTGTTCAGATCTTTAAACACCAAAACGGTTTAATCCCAGAGAATACCGATATTGGAAAAACGTCGACGCAGAATATGAAAAATGACAAAGAACTTCTCGTCTCACCGGAGTTCTTCATGGCGTTTGCGGAAAAGAACGAAAGGGTCCGCCGGGCCGAGATACTGCCCAAAAGAGGGAAGAGCGCCCATGAAATGAACCGGTTTCGGTATGATGTGATTCTTGAGGTCGGTCCGGGAAAGAAGGACAAAACCATTGAACTTCCCTGGGAAGAATATGGGCCCGAAATGACACTGGAAGAAAGACTAACGGCCGGAAAGGACACCATAGCGATCCGCGGTTTCCCGAATCAACGCGTCATCAGTGAATGCGGCGTCACCGAATTTTTATTCGACGACAATGAAACCCTATTGTCCGAATACGAAAAACGAAAAGACATTTACGCCGATATTCATACCCTGGAAGATCTATACCAAATTGCCGATGCGCACGGTTATCACCTTCTGGTTTCTTTATCACTGGATAACAAGTCCGGTTTGGATGTGGTTTTCTTTCAAGACGGGCGCGATGCCCTCAAAGACGCAATTTATCAAATGAACGCCGAAAGAAAAAGAAATGTGGCTTATTCAAACAATCCCGTTAAAAGCGATCAGCGAAGAAAAATCGCGGCAGGCGTTTTGAATGAATACCTGGCGGAACGTCTTCCCGCCTATATGATCCCTTCCTTTTTTATGGAACTGGATGAAATGCCGCTGAATATATCGGGCAAAGTTGACAAAAAAGCGCTTCCGGAGCCGGATTTTTCAGCAAGCGATGAAAATTACGAAGCGCCTTCCACTGATACCCAGAAGAAACTCTGTAAACTCTGGGAGGAACTGCTCGGTGTTGAAAATCCGGGAATAAACGTCAACTTTTTCCATCTGGGGGGCAACTCACTCAAAGTTGTTCAGCTGGCGCTCCAAGTCAATTCGGAATTTGGGAAAAATATTTCCGCTGAGGATTTATTTCAGTCAAAAACCATCAAAGAACAGGCGGATTTGATCGACGGCGCCGCCCGAAGTTCATCGCTTACCATCGAAAAAACGCCCGATATGCCGGATTATCCCGTTCTGAACGCTCAGCGGAGAATGGTCCTGGTGAATCAAATAGAGGGCAACACCACCGCGTATAATATCACCCTGATCTATAGAACTGGTGATGACTTTGACGCCATCCGGCTGAAGAAAGCGCTTCCGGCCATTGCCGAATCTCAGGAAGCGTTACGGACCTGTTTTATCGAAACGAAAAACGGCATCAGGCAGAAGATCCTGCAACTGCCTGAATTTGATCTTGAAATTGAAGAAAAGCATGTCCCTTCCGAGAAAATGCAGTCTGCGCTCACCGGTTTTTGCCGCCCCTTTGATCTCAACAAGGCGCCCCTCTGGCGGTCGTCGGTTTACCGCCGGGAGGACGGTCAGGAGACCTATCTTCTCTTTGATTTTCATCACAGTATTTTCGATGGGCAGTCCGTGGAGATTTTCCTTAAGGAACTTTCCGATGTTTTCGCGGGAATATCGTTAAGAGCGCCGGAGATGCGCTTAAGGGATTATGCGTTTTACGAACAGGAATTCTCGAAATCCCAGGATTACCTGCGTCAGGAAAAATACTGGCTCGGTGAGCTTTCGGGCCCACTTCCCGAACTGATGTTGCCCTATGACGGAAAACGTGCCGCTTTGTCGGATCATAAAGGGGCATCCGTTAAACTGAAACTCGATGCGAAGTCGAAAAACGCCCTGAAAGACCTGGAAAGATCCGAAAATGTCACCACTTTCATGATCATGCTGGCGGCGTTTCATATCCTGCTTTCCAAATACAGCCAGGAGGAAGATATTATTACGGGTATCCCTTCTTTGGGACGGAAGCGCCACGATGTCATGAGATGCCTCGGCATGTTTGTCGGCACTCTGCCGGTGAGAACCTTTGTGTCCGCGGGTATGACGGTGAAGGCGTATTTAAAAACCGTCAAGGAAAAGGTCGTATCCGCTCTTTCCAATGACGCCTATCCGCTGGAAGCGATGGTAAAACGCCTCAAAATTGAAAGAGAGCCGGGGCGCAACCCACTCTTCCATGTGATGTTCGGCCAGTGGGAAGCCGGGGAAAAGAAATTAAAACTGGATCATGCGACCTTTGATGCTATCGATCCGGCGATAACGAGCCAGCAGTTCGATCTGATCGGGTATGTTTATGAAGATTCAAAAAGCCTGGAATTCATCGTGGGTTACGCCGCCGCATTATTTAACGAAAGCACCGTAAGGCGCCTGGCCGGGCATTATGTCTGTATTGTAAATACCATTTCGACAAATCCGGATATTCTCATAAAAGACATTCTGCTGACGGACAAGGAAGAATACGATACCGTCGTGTTTGAATGGAACCGGACGTCTGCGCCGTATCCGAAGGATAAGACCCTGGTTCAGCTTTTTGAGGAACAGGTTTTGAAAACGCCCGACAAGACCGCCGCCGTATTTTCCAAAAAGGCCCTGAGTTTTGGAGAGCTTAACCGCGAGGCCAACAGGATTGCGCATGCCATCAGAAAAGAATATACAAAAATAAGGGCTGAAGGGATAAAGAGCGATACGATTATCGGCATCTATACCGATCGTTCTCCTCTTATGGTAACCGGGATTTTCGGCATACTGAAATCCGGCGCAGCCTACCTTCCCCTGGATCCCGAAGAACCGGAAAACAGGCTGCGATATAAAATTGAAGACAGCGAATGCGTTATGATTCTTGTGTCTTCATCCTGCCGGGAGAAAGCCGGCTTTTTGACCGATAAAAATATAACCGTCATCCATCTCTCCCCGGATGATCTATCCTCAGATTGCGCTGAAAATCCCGAACACATCAATACCCCT
This sequence comes from Desulfatiglandales bacterium, assembly GCA_963662465.1. Taxonomy (GTDB): domain Bacteria; phylum Desulfobacterota; class DSM-4660; order Desulfatiglandales; family Desulfatiglandaceae; genus NaphS2. Next base: position 2,134,383 of record OY759599.1, on the reverse strand, counting down.
CGGGATCTGGCCTATCTCATCTACACTTCCGGCTCAACCGGACAGCCCAAAGGCGCCATGATCGAACACGGAAATGTTGTCGCTTACGCCATCAATAACAACTACTGTCCTCTGAATGCGGATACCCGAGCGGTTTCCTTTTCCAGTTATACATTCGACGGGAGCATATTCGACATTTTTTCGGTGCTTTTAAACGGCGGTTGTACCGTATTCCCGAAAAAAAATGAGTTCCTGGATCTTCCAACGCTTAAAAGGATCATCGATGAACATGATGTCAATACCGCCTTTGTCACGACGTCGTTTTTCAATCTCTGCGCAAGTATGCGTGATCAAAATCCGCTTCTCAAACTGCGGCAAGTGATCTTTGGCGGCGAGACGGCAAACCGGGAACGCGTACGGGAATTTCTCGCCTTGTCTGAGCATACGCGCTTGATCCACGCTTACGGCCCCACGGAAACAACCGTTTTTGCCACAACCGTTCGACTGACCGATGCCCATATCTGCCCCATCGGCAGAGCCTTGAACAACACCAGTTTGTACATACTGGATCCGGACAAGAATCCGGTCCCCATCGGCATGAAAGGCGAGTTGTACATCGGCGGAGACGGCGTGGGGAGAGGTTATTGGAACCGCCCGGAACTGACCGGAGAGCGCTTTACGGAAAATCCCTTTGCTTCGGATGAAGACAAAAAACTGGGCAGAAACCGGCGCATTTACAAAACAGGTGATATTGTCAGGTGGCTGCCCGATGGAAAGGTGCAATACATAGGCCGAAACGACTATCAGATCAAGATGCGCGGGTTCCGAATAGAACTCGAAGAAATCGAGAGTACGCTGCTGTCTCATGAAGCGGTGAAACAGGCTGTCGTTTTGTGTCAGGAACATGAAGGCCATAAATATCTGGCGGCCTATTACACGCTGAAACCTGAAAGCGCCGGAAAAACCCAAATGGATCAATTGAGGGCCTATCTTCAGGATCATCTTCCCGATTACATGGTGCCGGCATCTTTTATTGAAATGGAGAAATTCAAACTGACGCCATCGTACAAGATAGACAAAAATGCACTTCCGCGGCCGGATGTGACGGGGGAAGAGGCTTACCGGGCGCCGGAAAATGACATACAGGAAAAACTGTGCCGGGTTTGGCGGGAAGTGCTGGGTCTTTCGCGTGTCGGCGTAAACGATAACTTCTTCGATATCGGAGGCAATTCGATACTGGCTATCGAGGCGGCGCATGTTATTTCGCAGGAACTGGGAATCGATTTCCGGGTTTCTCAGATATTCAACCTGAAAACAGTTTTACGGATAGCCGCTGAATACCAAAAAGAAGCGAATCATGAAATCATGCTTCTCAATCAATTCAAGGAAAATGCGAAAACGCTGGTATTCATTCATCCCGGTGACGGCGGATGCGAAGTATATGAACCCCTTTCAATGAAGCTCGATGCATATTTCAACTGTTACGGCATTGACAATTACAATATGCATCATGAGAAAAAGATATCCAGTTTGAACGAACTGGCGCTTCGGTATATTTCATACCTGGTCAGAGAGGGGATATCCTTATCCCATCTTATTCTTGCCGGCTGGTCCATGGGCGGGCAGGTCGCTCTCGAAATGGCCTATATCCTGGAAAAAGATTATAACATCAAAACGGATACGGTGCTTATGGATACCGTTCTTCCGGATGAAACAATCTCCTCTTTCCGGCATCAGGTAAACGATGACGAATACGCAAAACAGATGAGGGAAAGATTGAGAACCGTCGGATATCCCGACAATTATATTGATAAAGTGATATGGGCCCAGGCGCCGGAAAAGAAAATCGCCGGAAGTGATATTTCCGGCAAATTGGGCGGTAATGTGCTTCTTTTCAAAGCCGTTCTGGTGGATCATGGCTTCGATGATTTTACCACAAAACAAATCAATGCCTATATTCCGAAACTTACTGACAACAATATCGGTAAAATCGCAGAGAACCTCAAGGTCATCCAAATCAAGCGGCACCATTTTAATATTCTTGAAGAAAAGGAAGAACTGGTCAAAAATATTTTATGGTTTTGTAATGAACATTAGGGCAAGCGCTTCTCCGCACCGGCACATGACGGCTTCTTGGAAGAAATTATATCGGAACTTGAACGTCGCGGTCAGATAGAAGGCTATTGTGGCAAGAAGCGACTGGGATGAATGCCGTGGGTGGGGTTATGGGGGGCGGCGTATTGAAAACCGTGTCTATGGTCATTTTGCAGCAGGCCATGGTGGATGGGCCGGCAAGGTATCATTTGGGCTCAGGCGGGGAACCAACGACCCACGCAACATGATTCCGAGATGCTGGATTATATGATACTGTAAGTTATGCTGTAAGTTTTTCCAGGAAACCACTATGCAGGCCGTCAGGCACCTCACAATCGACGTTCTCGGGTGGACCCAATGTTCTATTGTGCCGGAAATCCGGCTTGAGATACGTTGGAGATACCGCAGATTTTTCCAAGAATACGGGAACCACAATATATGGTATGACCGCCCAATATTGGGAAAGCGTGGTTGTCGGGTTTGAGAATCGCTTAGTGACCCAGGACCTCCTCTCCCACAACATAAGACTGCAGCGGTATTGTTCTGTGGGAGGGAAATTGCTTGAGGCAACTACAATATAGATCTTTCACATTTTGGCTAACAGTCCAAAAAAGAACCACCACAATGTTTTGTGGTTATTTCCTTTACACCCAAGTACCATTACGGTATGACTCCCCCCTCAAGATTATTCAAGAGGAGAGACTTAAATGAAGAATACCGGAAAAGTTCGAAAGGGTTATGTTGATGAATTGGCGGCAAGGGATGTTTTACCTCTTTGTTCGCTATGCGTGTTGCAAAATCTTAGGTATTGTAGGTCCATGAATAGATTTCCGGCTTTGTTGCTTGGGTTCCTCTTTGTTTCACTGGTGCTTTTCATGGGTTGTTCGGAGACGGCCCAGGAGACGCAGGAGACGCTGCCTCCGGTGTCCGTCGCGGCGGCGCTTCAAAATATCATCGCCGACGGCATCGCGAACACGACGAATCTCGGGATCACTATCGAAATTGTAACGCCGCAGTGGAGGTGGTGGTCGGCGGCCGGATTAGCCGCGCTCGATCCGGAGGAGGAAGCGGCCGCCGATATGTACGCGCGCATCGCCAGTGTCAGTAAAACCTACACGGCGACAGCGATCATGAAGCTTGTTCAGGACAGAACGATTTCTCTGGACGACCTTCTCGCAACGCATCTGCCTGAAAAATACGCGAGTCGTCTTACCAATGCCGATGTCATCACCATCCGCGAAACACTCCAGCATACAGCCGGCATCCCTGACTACGACGAGGCCGCGCTCGTCATGCAGCAGATGGCGGATCCCGACACGCCAATACCTACCGAAATCGCCGTTTACCAAGGGCTCAATGCGGGGTCGCTCTTCACACCGGGGACATCGTGGGAATATTCCAATGTGGGCTACCTCCTCCTGGCGTCGGTTATCGACACCGTCTCCGGGCAGCGCTATGAACAGATGATTCGATCGCTCGTGATCGATCCGCTCGGTCTTTCCCGTACCATCATGCCGACCGATCCCCCCGTCAGCGAGATGCCCGATCCCTATATGCACTGTCTCTTCGATCCCTATAACGAGGGAACGTACACTGACTTTTCGACGATGTATATCGAATGGGACCGCGGCGCAGGTGACATCATCTCGGACATGGGAGACCTCAACGATTTCCACCGCGCACTGCGAAACGGGCAGATCGTTGGGGCCACGCAGTTTGAGGCCATGCGAGAGTTCAGGCCAATTGACGCAACGACCGGATACGGCTTTGCCTACGAGCGCATCCATATCGACTCGTTGGGGATCACGATCGAGGGTCACGACGGGAGCTATCCCGGCTCGACGACCTGGATGGCCTACTGGGTCGAGGGCGATACCTACATTTCGTTCAACCTCAACGGTAGCGGAAGTGAGGCGTCAAACTCGTTTCTCATCCCGATCATCGAGTATCTGGGGACGCAAGGGTGAATTTACATGGAGAAATCCGCCATTAGGAGTTACTGGCAATATGTGCCGAGAGATGTGGCGGTTTTGGAATGGCACATCCTACCGGGAGGTATTAGCAAATTCTGATTCCAGAATGCTTTTTAGATTTTCACCTTCTTCTTTCATATGCTGTTTAACGCTTGACAAAGCCCTCTCTATACTTTTGCCAAAGAAAATTTTGCCAATTTTGCCAACGCGATAAGCCCCTGAAGCCGTGAATAAGCAAGATTCGCCTTTTTGCTCAATAAGGAATTCATTTTTCGGAAAGAATTTCCTGATAAAATAAGATGTTGTGGTCAGCATTTTCATCGCCAACCTGATATATATTGAGAATAGACCATGAGAATGCTTTTTGTCAAAGCCATCGAAATTTTGGCAGGGAGCAAACTTTTTAGTAACGAAATGATTGTCATATATCTTACCGATATCACACGTGATTAATGGTTCCGAACGACTGTGAGATATAGCAGTAAGTACAGGTCCACCTTGAACGCTGTATGTTGGAGATACAACCGGCTTTCAGCCCATTAAAAAAGCTGTTAGAGCCATGACGTTATCACAACCCTCGATTCGCTCGACTGAATGATGATATCACCGGGTTGCGATGATCAGAATTATATAGCACCTAAAATATGCAGGCGCTTATTGTTGAATATTTGATATTGTAATGATACAATGGCATATATGTATCAAAATGCCTTTCAAAAGGAGTCACCGGATTCAACACTTGAGCCACGCCCGCCCAGGGCTGATGGCGATTGCAGTTTTTAGGTTTTAATAAAGAGTAAAGGTTAATCGTAGAATTTCGATTTTCATAAGGCCAATTCTTTTCTTATAATTTCACCTGCTGGATCAACACCATTTGAGATATCAATCCATATTATCCCTAATATGTCTGTAGGGATTTCAACAAGCCCTTTGTGTAACACTAAGATCCGACCAGACTGTCTCCCAAAGTGTCCATAAAAAAAGCCTAGTTCAAAAATAACATTTTGTCTTGCTCTCCTTTTCTGATCGTTTGATTCATCAGAATTCAACACGGTATCATCAGGCGTTAACAGAACGAAAACATAATCAATAGTAGGTGTTTGTTCTTCAAATTTTTCAATTATGGTTTTACCTGAGCTAGGCTGTTCCCGGAGAATAAAAGGTTCCTTCCATTTGAGAGAATTTTGAATAAAATTTTTTAGCTCTAAAAGAGCATTTTCATCATGTCCGTGTACAATGAAAGCTCTAGGAGTGTCTTCAGCTAAAAGCCCAAAAGTTCTTAGCCCGTTTACTATACGTTCTGGCCCTTCAGTCTTACAAACAAAAAGAATATTTCGCATTTTCGCCCAAGTTCTTGCCTCATTACCGGCAATATCTGCTGAAATTAAAATTATAGGAAAATCCTGATGCATTTTGTGAATTTTACGACATAGAGCTATGCCCGACAGGAAGTTTCCTCTTGTTTCCTCTAATGAAATACCAGTTTGTTCTGGACTATTTGGTAGCATCACATCTACAATTGCTGCATCAATGTTTTCAAAATTAATTTTCAATGCATCGTTAAGACTTGAAGCTACAACACATTCTAAGCCGTTATCAATGACAATTTCTTTCAACCGTCTGCAATAAAAAGAATCATCTTCAACTACTAGAACCTTTCTCATTTGTTACCTCAAAAACTTACAAAACCTCGTATTTTTGATTTTATTAGATTAATAGCTGTATCCAGCGGTGTTTCACCCTTCCTAAGATAAAGTACACCCTTTCTTTTCAATTGGTTTATTTTTCTTTGATCTCCTATCACTGACAAGCAGATTATGGGAATTTCGGGAAATGTTCTTAGCACTTCATCAACAAAAAAGAACCCTGCACCTGATGAATCAACATGTTCATATCTTTCGCCAGGTGGCATCATTATATCTGTTACTATTATAGAGACTTCACTATTTTGTTCTAAATAAGCCATTGCTTCAGATACATTCGATGTTGAAACACAGCTGATGCCATCGGCATCCAAGACAGCAAATAAAGCCTGTTGCAGATAAGGTTCATCATCAACAAATAATGCAATATCCTTTGTTCTTTTCATTCCAAATCTCCCTCAGGAAATAATAGAATGAATGTAGCAACTCTATTATTGAGAAGTAATTTAATTTTGCCATTATGGATTTTAATTATACTATTAACCAAGTACAATCCAATACCCGTCCCGGCTGGAACTTCTTGACGAGCTGCTTCCCCCCTGAAGTTGCGCTCAAAAACATGATTGGACTCTTTCTCGCCAATTGGTATGCCTTGACTCGTAATGCTGAGGCCCACCCAATCTTCTTCATTCACGGCACTAACAATTATATCAGAATCCTTGTCAGCATACTTCACGGCATTTTCGAGGATGTTTGATATGGCCTGAGCAATCAGGTTTTTTACTATTTTCAAACGCCTCTTTCTGTAAACAAAAAATGATCCATCTTCTACTTTGATACTCTTGTCGGAATCCACTGCCTGTGGTTTGAAGTCATTCACCATGTTTATGCAAAGCCTTAACATATCTACAGGCTCTGGCTGTTCGCGAAATTGTCCTAGTTCATGATCTGCTTCCAGATTTGACATTAGGGCAAAGTTCTTGATCAAATGAATAAGAATAGTCGCTTGGGAATAGACCGAACTTAAAAGCCTTTTTCTTGTTTCGATTGGAACGGGTTTAGTTGTTTTTAAGCCCTCAATGCTCCATTTTATCGCGCCGAGAGGTGCTGTAAGCTGATGAGCAACATTTTGAAGATATTGAGTGCTTTCTTTCTTTATTTCCGAAAGCTCCTGCTTCAATCGCGCATTTTCATTTCTCAGTGCCCTTAATTCATCCATATTATTGCTCCTGTTTTCATTATTCCAAAAAGCAATGATCTCATAAAGGAATCAAGAGCTAAGATCAATTCTTTTTGATAAGAACTATCTCCAACGCAGAGCTTAGCCAGCGGAAACAGAAACGCCGCTGGGTAAACTGGCCCTAAAGCGTGTCTCTAAAAATCCAAGCACGAACAAAAGCTCTCCGCCCTCTAGCATTGCAGGTGTGGCTTTTTTGCCTTGGCTCTCGGAAAGTTTGAATCTTTTCTGCATGGTTAAGTTCCTCCTTTGAATCAATATAATACATCGATTTTTAAAAGGAAGTTAACCGAAAATTATTTTTCGGATAGATTCTTAGCTTGCTTAGTTTATCACCTATCACTCCTATGCGTTAATAGTCAATAAGTCATTATAAAATAAATATATTTTGACTTCCTTAGATATTCTAACATCCGCCTTTTTCGTTGGAGACTTTTTCTTTCTCTTTTTTCCTTAGCCGAAAAAGGACTAAATAGACTACTTGATTACATCGACTTACACGGCACAGATGTTACCCAGAAATCAAACGTTTCAGCAACCTAAAACCCTGTGATATCCTCAATTCGGGTAAATCAAGTAAATCCGAGATATCTGATTCCGTATTACAGGTCTGGCATTGGTTGAAATATATTGAGAATAGTCCATGAGAGTGCTCTTTGTCAAAACCTGTGAAACATTTAATTTTGAAAAGCATTTGGCTCTGAGAATCCTTTGACATATAAACTTATATTGCAACGCTTTATATCATTTTTAAGGCTGTAATACATAGCAGATATGCAAGATGGAACATAACGCAAAATTTGACCAATAGTCCGTGACACTTTAGCTCAAAAGTTGTACTCTCTTCTCTCTATAAATCATCAAGCCAGATCAGTTTTCCAAAAAAGTTATCCGGTTGTGACCGTATCCGTCAAACCCTTGTGTTATAATTGGTCCTAAGTCTGTCCCACTACGATTCTGCCGCATGGCAGCCGGATTTGAGTTTATTCAGGAGAAACAGGTTGATTTACTTAAGACATCTATTGTATTTTTACCAGAACCTATTTTACGAAAAGAGGCAAACGCATCTACGAAAAAGTTTGCCATATCGGGGGAAACCGGACCTACTCGACTCATGCCTATGTTAATGCAGAACATTCAATTCGGGTTTTCTGAAGCCAGTGGGGGGGGCCATTCGGCACGGTCAATGATGTTTCTGGAGATGCGCGCTCTTGTTCTTGATATGCCTCTCGCTGTCACCGGGGACGATTTTGCCAAGGCCGTCATCGATGAAAATGTCCTGCAAAAACCTACATTGAGCAGCCGCAAGAAGAGTCTTCACCATTTAAGAGAACTTTATGGCATGGACCCTTCCAAAGCCTTGTTCCGCGTTCTCTGGGATCTGGGCCATGATGATCTCGATTCTTTACCCCAGCTCTGCCTGGTCTGCGCGTATGCACGAGATCCCCAGCTGCGCCATAGCTTCGAGTTTATACGCACGCTCCGGCGCGGCGAAGTTCTTGCCAGAGCTGACATGGAACAGCATCTGGAAAACGGTTTTCCTGGTCGCTTCAGCCCTGCCATGAAGAAATCGATGGCACAAAACGTCAACACCACCTGGACATTTGCCGGGCACCTTGAAGGCAAAAGGAATAAAACCCGGCAATTTCCAGAGCCGCGTCCCGTTTCTGCTGCCTATGCCATGTTTGTCGGTTACCTTGCCGGGCTTCGTGGAGAACAGCTGCTCGACTCACCATTCGCGGCTCTTGTTGCCTCCAACCGATCCCAATTACAGGTTGCTCTCTCACTGGCTTCCGCAAAAGGCCTGCTTTCACTAAAACAAGCTGGGGGTATTGTGGAATTTGATTTCTCCAACCTTCTTACCCAAGCAGAACAGGTTTTACTTCATGAATCGCATTGACCATTTAGTCAAAAATTATCGCAGTCACATTCAAATGCCGTTAAGAGCCGGGTTGCCCGCATCGCAGCGTGTCTGGTTCGCGGTGTATCCCGCAGCTGAGGAAAGAAGGCTGCTCAACCGTATTGACGAATTCGAGATGGCCACTAAAGACGCAGGCCATCCATGGGCTCGAATCGAGCTTAAAGGAAGCCTGGCCCAGTGGCTTGCTTCAGTGGATGAGAAAGAGCGGGAGGAATGGTTCAAACATCCCGGCGATATTGAACTGTATGCCCAAACCGAATGGAAAGACCTTCTCACGGAGTTCTTCCAAAAAGAGGTGGCCCGCGCCTCCTCACCAGAGAGCACCGTCTTTGCTCTGACTGGATTGATGGATCTGTACGACTTTCTGCACGTATCCGACTTGATTCAAAGTCTCGAAGAAACCTTCCCAGGATACCTGCTTGTTTTTTTCCCCGGAGAGAAGGAGGGAAATACCTATCGTTTTCTGGATGCACGAACAGGATGGAATTATTTGGCTACCCCGATACTTTCCAATAAATGAAGAGGCTCCGAAATGAAAACCAAAGAAATCTTCTTGAAAGACCCGCTGTCCTGGAAGCTGGTTAACGAGGGTGTCTCCAGCAACAATACCGAAGACCTCGAAACGCTTAAATATGAACTGGACTCGTTTGTTTGTGAGGGTGAATACTATAATGGCATGCGCCGCATTCTCCAGGGATATCTCGATAACTTTAATGCTCCCGAGCAGAAAGCGGCCTGGATCAGCGGTTTCTATGGGAGCGGAAAATCCCACCTGGCCAAGGTTTTGCGATATCTCTGGACCAACTTTGCGTTTCCGGATGGAACAACCGCCCGCTCCCTTGCCCATCTTCCCGATGAAATCACCGATCTCCTCACAGAGATATCAACCCTTGGCAAACGTCACGAGGGTCTGCACATGGCCGGGGGCACCCTTAAAGCCGGGGCAGGAAGTGTGCGTCTGCGCGTCATGAGTTTGATCTTCAAATCGGTCGGGCTTCCGGAAGGCTATCCCTACGCCCGGTTTCTCATCCACTTGAAGCGGGATGGGATGTTGGATGCTTTCAGGAACGCCATTGAGGCCCAAGGGAAGGACTTCAGCAAAGAACTCGGTCGGTTATACAGCTCCGGCGCAGTGGCCAAGGCCTACATACAGTGCTACGACCACCTGAAGGACCCCTCGCAGGTGGGGAACCTTCTCCGAGCTGATTACCCGAATGTAGCAGATGTCAGTATAGATGAAATGCTGGATATCATACGCGAAGCGATTTCAACCAACGAAAAACTCCCCTGCACCCTTCTGGTACTGGACGAAATCCAGCAATTCGTTGGGCAGGATGCGCAAACTGCCCTCGATGTACAGGAAGTGAGCGAGGCGCTGAGTAAGGAAATGGACGGACGACTCATGATCGTTGGAACCGGCCAGAGCGCCCTCAACGATATGCCGAATCTTCAGCGCCTCCTGGGCCGTTTCACGATCAAGGTTCACCTCAAAGACAACGACGTCGAAAAGGTGGTCCGCACCGTTGTTTTGCAGAAGCGTGAAGACAAAAAAGTCCACATCAAGCAGTTGATTGATAAAAATGAAGGGGAGATCACCCGCCAGCTCAAGGCGACCAAGCTTGCCACACAATCTGAGGACGACCTCGCCTACATCCCGGACTATCCTCTCCTTCCCGTGCGCCGCAGATTCTGGAACGCCGTTCTTCATTCCGTTGACGCTACAGGTACGACCGCACAGATGCGCACCCAGCTCAGCGTTGTTCACGAAGCGTGCCGGGCCTATGCTGATGCCGAGCTGGGTGCTGTTGTGCCGGCTGACTTTATTTACGACCAGATCGCTGTCATCCTTGTGACCAGCGGCGAAATGCAGAAGCGCTTTCAGGAAATCATCGAGCAGCAGAAGGTCAAACCCGATGGCGGCCTGCGAAGCCGTATTTGTGCACTGGTTTTTCTAATCAACAAACTCCCCCGGGAACACGGCACAGACCAAGGCGTCCGGGCCGAACCCGAACACCTGGCTGACCTGCTCAGTGATGATCTTGTAACAGGCAGTACCCAACTCAGAGCGCAGCTTCCCGGATTGATTGACCTTATGGAGCAGGACGGCGTTCTCATGAAGGTGGACAGTGAATACCGTCTGCAAACCACTGAAGGGGCCGCCTGGGAGGCAGAATTCCGAAAACGCCGGGCCACTGTAATGAATGACGATCCTTTGATCGCCTCCAACCGGTCTCAGCTTCTGAACAAAGCCCTGATGAACGCTCTCGGCAGCACTTCCGTGCTCCACGGCGACGCCAAGGAACGCCGCAAGGTCATTGTCCACCACAGTGAAAGCAAGCCGGATGACAGCGATGCCATTACGCTTTGGGTGCGAGACGGGTTTTCGGCCCTGGAATCCTCTGTACTGGCCGACATCCAAAAGCTCAGCACCGATGACCCCACGCTCCACCTGTTTATCCCTAAATCCCATGCAGATGAACTCAAAAGCGCCATCGCCTCCGCTCAGGCCGCCGAGGAAACCCTTCACTTCAAAGGCAATCCCACCTCCCGGGAGGGCAAGGAATGCCGGCAGTCCGTGGTAACCAAACAGAACGCCGAAGACCAGCGTATCGAGGATCTCATTGGGCAGATCATCGGCGGCGCACGCCTCTTCCTTTCGGGCGGACAGGACCAGTCTCTTGCCGGACTCAAGGAAGGTGTGGAGGATGCGGCCAAACAGGTCCTCAATCGGTTATACCCAAGGTTTAATGATGGAGATTCGGCCAGATGGCCCCAGGTTCTCAAGAAAGCCAAGGAAGGCTCTCCCGGCGCACTGGAGCAGGTGGGGTTTACCGGCGAACCGCAGAATCACCCCGTGGCGGTAGCGATCATCGCTTTCATGGGCGCCGGAAAAACGGGTCTGGATATCCGCAAGAAATTTAAACTTCCGCCCTTTGGCTGGCCCCAGGACGCCATTGATGGTGTTCTGACGACGCTACTTGCCAGCAGTCATCTCAGCGCCCGCATAGGGGCCAACCCGCTCCCGTTGGCTGAAGTGGACCAGAAAAAGCTCGGACAGGCGTCATTTCGAACGGAAAGTCCGGTGCTTACCGCCCTTCAAAAGCTCGCTGTTCGGAAGCTCTTCCAGGAAGCCGGTTTACCCAGGATTACTCCCGGCAACGAACCCTCCGATGCAATCCGATTTATCGATCACGCCAAAGCCATTTCCGCACAGGCCGGCGGAGAAGCGCCTGTACCCATGGCGCCGGCCGCTCCGGAAATCATCGCCCTGGAATCCCTCTCCGGCAATGATCTCCTCCTGGAACTATACAACCAACGGGATCTCCTGCTGGCTAAGATCAACACATGGAAAGCCACCGGCGAAGAAATCACCAAACGACTTCCCGCTTTTGTCCTGACCGAAAAGCTTTTGGCTCAAGCAGTTGGTTTGCCTGAACAGGCCGAATGGACTGCTACCCTTACCGCGATTCGCGCCAATCGGTCCCTGCTGGATGATCCGGACCCGGTCTCTCACGTTCTAAAAGCGGCAGGTAATGCGCTACGTTCCGGTCTCAACCGTGCACACAAGGCCTATGCCGACATGTTCGCGGCTCAAACCGCGCGGATTGCCAGCAACGCGGCGTGGCGGAAACTGTCGGAAGAAAAACGCCGTTCATTGCTCTCCAGCGCCGGAGCATTTGAACGAACCGCTCCCGCTACGGATTCCGAAGTGCAACTCCTTTCTGCGCTTCAGTCTTGTTCCCTGGTGAACTGGCAGTCACAGACAGATGCCCTGGCTGCCCAGTTTGACAAGGCCCTTGCCGCCGCTATTATCGAAGCCGAACCCAAGGCCCGCCGCGTCGCCCTTTCCGGCGCCACCATTCACAACCAGGGGGAACTCGATGACTGGCTAAACAACGCCAGAAATGCCATTGAAGCGGCCCTGAAAGACGGTCCGGTAATCCTCTAAGGAGCTCTTATTATGCCCGTATCTCTTTCCAAAGAGCATCGAAAACTTCTTGAAAAGACCACCGCCGCTGCCCGCGTCCTGGCAGAGTCGGCCTGCCGGGCCGCGCTGGAAAACCTGGCGGTTCATGAGAAAGCCTTCCGTTCCCACATGAGCGACCAGCAGAAGAAACTCCGCAATAGCCTTCGCGCCCGGGGTCGAGCCCTCGGGGATCAGCGTGATGAACGAACCGGCATTCAAGATATCCGTCATCTGACCGAACTGGCCGCTTATGAACACTGGCATCGGTTGCTGTTCACTCGGTTTCTTACGGAGAACAACCTCCTCATTACCGACGCGGCCAATGGCAACGTCCCCGTGACGCTGGAGGAATGCGAAGAACTCGCTCCGGAACTGGGCACCCGCGACGGACTGGACCTTGCCTGCCGATTCGCCGGCCGAACGCTTCCCGGCGTCTTCCGGAGCGGAGACCCGGTACTCGATCTCCCCATCGCTCTCAATGATCAGGTGGAACTCCGAAAGCTCCTCGCAATTCTTTCGGCGGAAGTATTCCGCGCCGACGATGCCCTCGGTTGGACCTACCAGTTTTGGCAGGCCCAGCGCAAAGACGAGGTAAATAAATCCGGCAAAAAGATCGGCGCCGACGAAATCGCGCCTGTCACCCAGCTTTTCACTGAGGATTACATGGTGGAGTTCCTCCTCCACAACACCATCGGCGCATGGTGGGCCGGCAAGATGGGACCGATCGAGGCGGATACCGAAGAAGAAGCGCGCGCAAAGGTTGCACTACCGGCCCGTGACGGAGTTCCCGGTATTACATGGACCTATTTGCGCTTTGTGCAGGACGAAACGACCAAGACCTGGAGCCCGGCCGCAGGCACGTTTGACGGTTGGCCGAAATTCGCACGCCTGATTCGTCTCCTTGACCCCTGCATGGGGAGTGGTCACTTCCTGGTGTTTGCCCTGCCGTTGCTCGTCCGCTTGCGCATGGAGGAAGAAAGGCTCACCGCTCAAGCCGCTGTGGTCGCTGTCCTCAAAGACAACATCCACGGCCTGGAAATCGACGAACGCTGCACGCAGATCGCCGCCTTCAATGTGGCGCTGACGGCTTGGAAAATTGCGGGTTATCAAGCACTGCCGAGCCTCAACCTGGCCTGTTCCGGACTTGCACCCAGTGCAACGGAAGCGGAGTGGGTGGCGCTGGCCGGAGACAATTCCCGTGCGCGCAACGGCATGGTGCGTCTGCACAGTCTCTTCAAAGACGCTCCCATTCTCGGCAGTCTCATCAACCCTCGCACGGAGGGGGGGAATCTTATCGAGGCCGAGTTTCATGAATTGGCCCCGCTACTTACCGCCGCCCTCGCGTCTAGCGAAAATCAAAAGTCCAAATTCGAAAATGACACCGTCGAGCTGGCCGTCATCGCCCAGGGCCTCACCAAAGCGGCGGAGCTGCTTGCCGGAAAATTCACCATCGTTATTACAAATGTCCCCTACATTAAGCGAGGGAAACAGTCTGACTCACTACAGAAATTCTGTCAAAACCAATTTCCAGATAGTAAGGACGAACTTGCAACAGTGTTTTGGGAACGATGTATTGATTTGACATCTACGAACGGATGTATTTCTTTAGTGATGCCGCATTATTGGATGTTTCATAGCAGATCACTATCTCTTAGAAAAAGAATCATTGGTGAAATTAGAATCAGCAATATTGCGATTCTCGGTACATCTGCATTCGAAACAATCTCTGGTGAGGTTGTAAATGTTGGACTCTTTATTTTCCGGAAGTATAATCCTACAGATAAGTCAAATATTGCAGCTATAGACACATCTGAATGCTCCACAATTGGCCAAAAAGATAGCGCACTGAAATCAAAGCCTTTACTGCTCATAAACCAAAAAAAACAATATCAAAATCCTGACAGCAGAATCGTTTTTAGTGATGTTGGAGGAGTAGCTTTATTAAATGAGTTTTCAGAAACTGCTGGAGGGTTACAGACTTTTGATAAGCCTCGATTCATCATCCATTTTTGGGAACTACCAACGGTGAATAAAGGAATATGGTATTGTCTGCAATCAACTGTTAACTCAACGGTTTTATACGGCGGGAGAGAATCGGTAGTTCTATGGGAAGATGGTAAAGGACAGATCTACGAGTACATGGAAGCGTTGGCAAGAGAAGGTTATAAAAGCGGCGTGTGGCGAGCTGGCGTCCAAGTGTGGGGTAGGAGGGGTGTATTGTTTAAGCTCATGGGGAAGAGACTCGAAGCCACTTTATATACCGGACAACCATTTGAAAACACAACTGGTGTTTTGATTCCAAAAGAGGAGAAATTATTACCTGCTTTGTGGTGCTATTGCAGCGATGATGCTTTCTCAAAGGAAGTTCGTAAAATTGATAAGAAGTTAGCAGTAACTAACGGTAATTTAGCAAAGGTTCCCTTTGATTTGGCCCACTGGCAAAAAGTCGCTACCGAGAAATATCCCAATTGTCTACCCAAACCGCACAGTGACGATCCAACACAGTGGCTTTTCAACGGCCATCCCAAAGGTTCGGACCAGCCGCTCCACGTAGCCGTCGCCCGGCTGCTTGACTACCGTTGGCCGCGCCAGACCGGGAGCAGTTTCCCCGATTGTTCCACCCTCGACCCCGACGGGTTGGAATCCTTCGCCGACGAAGACGGCATCGTCTGTCTGCCGCCGCTCAGCCGTGAACAACCCGCCGCCGCGCGTTTGCGTCAACTCCTCACCACGGCACTTGGCGGCTTTAACGAACGCGCCCTCATCGCCGCCGCCGGACTCAAGGGGAGCAAATCCAAAACGCTCGAAGACTGGCTGCGCGACGAGTTCTTTGCGCAGCACGCCAAACTCTTCCACGACCGGCCCTTTATCTGGCACCTCTGGGACGGACGGCCTGATGGGTTCCACGCCCTGATCAATTACCACAAGCTGGACCACGCCATGCTGCAAAAGCTCACTTACAGCTACCTTGGCAACTGGATTCAGCAACAGTCCGAAGACGCCAAAGCCGACAAACCAGGGGCCGCCGATCGCCTGGGCGCGGCCCAAACGCTCCAGAACCGACTCGCCGCCATCCTCGAAGGGGAGGCCCCCCTCGACATCTTTGTCCGATGGAAACCCCTTAAAGTTCAGGTCCAGGGCTGGCACCCCGATCTCAACGACGGTATCCGTCAGAACATCCGCCCCTTCCTTCTGGCTGGCGATGTAGGGAAAAAGGGAGCGGGCCTGTTTCGCGCGGTCCCCCTCAAACTCAAAGACAAAGATCGTGGCAAAGAACCCCACCGACCTAAAGAGGAATATCCCTGGTTCTGGTGCGAAGAGGAACCCGGCACTGACCCCATCGGCGGAGAGGAGTTCGTCGGCGCCCGATGGAACAACGTGCACCTCACCCTCGCCCGCAAAAAAGAGGCAATATCTTGAAAAAAGGATTAACATGGATGCACAAAATGGACAGGATTTGTGAACCGGCCATTCTAAAACGGAATATTATGTGCATCTGGAATAATTGCCAACTATTTGATGCTGTGTCCGAAACAAATCGAATGGTTTGCATATAAAGTTTCCTTTTAGAATGGCCGGTTCACATTTGTTTTTATCCCGTTTATCCTGTATATCCACGTTTAACAACGACTGTGAGGAGGTGATTGGATTGAGAGCTTCTGAGGAATTGCAACTAAAGGAGAACGAAGAGGCGGCCATCAGAGAAGCGACGCGGATTCTCAAAACACAGTTCCCTATCAAAGAGCTTATCCTTTTCGGTTCAAAGGCGAGAGGCGACAGCGACCAGGAATCGGATATTGATTTACTCCTGCTGACCGAAAAGCCGCTTCATTGGAAGGAGCGACATGCAATCGTCGATGCTCTTTTTGAGGTGGAGATGAAACATGATGTGGTGATCAGCATCATCGTCAATACGCTTCATGACTGGAATGGGGGGATCTGTACCGCCCTCCCGATTTACGAAGAAATCACCAGGGAGGGGGTGGCGATGCGATGACAGCGAACGTCTCCGGCCAGCCGGATCACAAATCCATCCTTGTAGCTTACTGGATGGAAAAGGCCCATGAATCGCTGGCGGCCGGGCGAAGTGAATATGAATCAGGGAGACTTACGACCGCCGTTAGAAATCTCTACTATGCCTCTTTCTACGCGCTTACCGCCTTGTTATTGAAGGAAGGCCGATCTTTCAAGAAGCATACCGGGGTAAAGGCTGCTTTGCATAAGGATCTTATCAGAGAAGGGATAGTGGAACCTCGGTGGGGCAAGTTTTACAACAGGATCTTCGACAGTCGACATGAAGGTGATTATCAGCCTCTGCGGATATTTCAGGCAGAGGAGGTCAATTCCTACCTTGAACAGTGCGCCGGTTTTATCGCACGGATGGAAACCCTTCTGGGAAGAGAGCATTAAACTGAAGGACAGCGTGTTATGACCATCATTACATCCATGCTCCAATCGATTCGGAAAGCGGCTTCGTATAACCGGCATGAACTGGCTCCTCCACGGGTCATTATGTGGCCTGACGAGGAACGCCTGTGGATCGAATGCCTGGATCTGCTGCGGGCGAACCATCCCGTCTTGTGGTCGCTGGGAGACTACGATCCCGACAAAGCGACAGGTCCGGCTGCCTGGCTGCGATACCAGTTAGAGATCCGAAGCGGAGACCATGTGCCGGTGATCTACCTGCCGGGTATCGGGCGGTCTGCTTTCCGCAGTGCGGAACAGTGCCCGAATGGGGCCAGGCATTTGTTTGCACTGCAATTCCAGGGGCAGTTCTGGACCCAGAAGAATGGAAAGAGCTGGACACCCTTTGCGTTTTTATCCAGTCCAACGGGTGGTCTGGGTCTGGATGTGGCTGGCGATCAGGACACGAAGAAAGCGATTCAGGAGAGCATGCCGAAGTTACTGGAAATCGAACTGGATGCACTGCAAGGTCGCAGGCTGGAAGCTGCGGACTTTCGCGCTGTCGTCACAAAGGACCCTGTGCGGACGCTTTTACGCTGGATGGGCGATCCAGTGAAAACAAAAATGGAACTGGAGAAATCAGGATCGGAGTGGATCAGTTTCTGTGCCGTCTGCCGAAGTACATACGGCTTCAATCCGGAGAAAGATGGTGCGATCACGGCTGCCGAAAAGTTGAGCAGCGCCAAGGCTTCGTGGCAATTGGTATGGGGACGTTACAAGGAAGCGCCACGCTCCTATCCAGGGGTGAAAGATCTGCTGGAATCCCTACCGCCGGAACAAATGAGCATTTTTGAAGCGCCCGGTGAATACAAACGGAGCGAATACAAGCCGAGTTTCAATCGGCAGGAGGAGGATCGCCTGGAGAAGGCCCTCGGCACCCTGTCGTCGGCATCTCCAAAGGATGCCCTCGCGAAAATCCACAGCCTTGCTGGTGAGCACTCCCCACGCACCAAATGGGTCTGGGCAACCCTGGGGGAATCACCTCTGGCGATAGCCATCGGCCACCTGCAAGAGCTTGCGGAAATCGTAGAGACGTCGGGGAATCCTTCCACCTGGGAAGGGTTGGCTGATTACTATTCGACACTTGGCTGGAAAGCAGACAGCAGCGTTTTGAAAACCCTGAACGCGGCACGCTCCACTGCCGCCACCAAGGCCGTAACGGTTGCGATTAGGGCAATTTATCTCCCGTGGCTTGAAAAATTTTCTACACTCACCCAGGCGCTGGCAGATACTTATCCCGTCAGAGAGCCACGAACGTGCCGTACCCTGCCGGCAGAAGAAGGTACGGTCTATCTTTTTGCCGATGGTCTGCGCCTGGATTTGGCGCGAATGCTGGAAGTAAAGCTCATTTCATCAGGCTTAGAGGTCAAATTCGAACATGCATGGTCCGCACTGCCGACCGTTACGGCGACCGCGAAACCTGCGTGGATGCCTCTGGCCGAAAAACTGGGAGGTCCACTGGAAGGGGCTGGATTTCAATCGAGAGAACAAGGCAACGGTAAGGCACTTGTTCACCCACGCTTTAAGCAACTTTTGACAGAACTGGGGATCTCCTTTTTGGAATCGGACGAGATGGGATCAGCAATTGGTTGCGCATGGACTGAGTCAGGTTCCCTCGATACCTATGGACATGATCAGGGTGCGAAGTTGGCTTGGAGGGTAGGAGAAGAGCTTTCCGCGCTTCAACAACGGGTGTGTGATTTACTTCAGGCAGGATGGGTGAAAGTCAAAATTATTACGGATCACGGTTGGCTTCTTCTCCCCGGCGGGTTGCCTAAAACTAAACTGCATAAGCATCTCACCGAGACCCGGTGGGGCCGCTGCGCCATTCCAGGCGCCGGCGCCCAGCACGGCTATCCCATGACGTCCTGGTTCTGGGATGCGGCCGAGGCCGTTGTCCTGGCGCCTGGTGTATCGTGTTTTATCGCCGGCAAGGAATATGACCACGGAGGTCTCACATTGCAAGAGGCACTGATTCCCTGTCTGACCGTATCTACCAGGCAAACCGGGGGGAGCAGGGCCGTTGTTTTAAAAGAGATGAAATGGTCGGGAATGAGGCTTAAAGTGGTCATGGAAGGTGCAGAGGGTCTTACTGTGGATATTCGGGGCAAGGTAGCGGATGCCGAAACCAGTTTTGCAGCAACTTCGGCAACGGCTGCGGCTGACGGTCACAAGACCAGCCTCCTGGTGGAAGACGACGAGGCCATTGGTACTGCGGCCTTTCTGGTGGTTGTGGACCTGAACGGACAACCGATATTCAAGCAATCCATTGTTATTGGAGAGAACTGATATGCAACTCGACGCCCTGGACAAAATTGCCGCCGAAGCCTTTGAGGGATACCTAGTTCGCAAAGACCTTGTACGTGAATTTAAGGGACAATACCCGGTACCCACTTACGTGGCCGAATTTCTTTTGGGCCGATACTGCGCCAGCGTGGAGGAGGAGGAAATTCAGGAAGGACTCGCCATTGTTCAGCGGCAACTGGCTAATCGGACGGTCCGCGCAGGGGAGGAAGAGCTGTTTAAGGCCCGTGCTAAGGAACAAGGACGCGTGAAACTGATCGATCTCATCAAGGCCCGTCTGGATGCTCGAAACGATTGTTTTTTAGCCGAATTGCCCAGCGTCCGGCTCAACGATGTCCGCATCGCAGACGATCTGGTTAACACGCACGACAGAATGCTGACAGGGGGTTTTTATGCGGAGGTGGACCTTACCTACGACCCTACCATTGCTGAAGAAAGAAATGGGCGGCCTTTCGGCATTGAGTCCCTGCGCGAGATCCAGCTCTCCAAGCGAGACGTGCTGGAAACCTTGTGCCGGGGAAGATCGTTCTTTACCTTCAAGGAATGGAAGGATCTACTCCTTCGGAGTGTGGGACTGGAACCGTCGGCCCTTGGTGAGCGAACGTGCGACGTCATGCTCCTTCGCATGGTCCCATTCGTGGAAAACAATTACAATGCGGTGGAGCTTGGCCCCCGAGGAACAGGCAAGAGCCATCTGTACCAGCAGGTCTCACCTTATGCCCATCTTGTCTCGGGCGGCAAGGCCACCGTGGCAAAGATGTTCGTCAACAACGCTAACGGTCAACGCGGCCTCGTCTGCCAATACGATGTGGTTTGCTTCGACGAAGTCTCGGGCATCTCCTTCGATCAGAAGGACGGTGTAAACATTATGAAAGGCTACATGGAGTCGGGAGAATTCAGCAGAGGTCAGGAGAGCATTCGCGGCTTCGGTGGTATCGTCATGGTAGGCAACTTCGAAGTGGATGTGGAACATCAGCAGCGCATTGGCCACCTCCTTGGACCTCTCCCACCGGAGATGCGCGACGATACTGCCTTTATGGACCGCATCCATGCCTATATTCCCGGCTGGAACGTACCGAAGGTCAGTCGCGACCTGTTGACCGAGCATTTTGGCCTGGTCAGCGATTTTCTTTCATCCTGCTGGAACCATCTGCGTTCACAAAGCCGGATCAATCATCTGCAGGGTCGTATTCAATTCGGTGGCGCCTTGAGCGGACGCGACACAACCGCCACACAAAAGACGATCAGTGGCCTTCTAAAACTCATGTATCCAGATCCCGAAACCGAAATCCCTGAAGAAGCCATCGAGTGGTCTACCAGACTCGCTCTGGAATGTCGCCGGCGAGTGAAGGAACAACAAAAGCGCATAGGGGCCGCCGAATTCCGAAACACCCATTTCAGCTTCACGATGATCCCGGATGGGATGGAGCAATTCGTCTCCACTCCTGAGCTTCACAGCGAAAACAGCATCGGAACGGACCCGCTCCCGGCCGGACAGATCTGGGCGCTGTCTCCAGGCGGGCCGGATGAAAATCCCGGACTGTTCCGGATCGAGGTGACGGAAGGGCCTGGAAGCGGAGTCAAGATCCTCAACCAGAGCCCTCCCGGGCCACTCAAGGAAAGCGTGCGCTGCGCCGAACAGAATCTCTATGCCCGATCAAAGGAGTTGGTGGGTGATCGTGATCCGCGTGCCCATGAGTTCACTATTCAGTTTCGCGCTTTTGATGCCTGCAAGAGCGCCGCTGCCACAGGAATACCCATCCTGTTAGCCATGAGTTCCGCGCTCGTTGAAAGGAGCCTGGAAGGTGGACTGGTCATCGTCGGCGGACTCAATTTAGGTGGTTCCATTGAGCCCATTTATAACGCCGTCAGCATCGTCGAACTGGCTGCTGACAAAGGCGCCCAAAAAGTGCTCATCCCCGTCTCTGCGCGGAAGCAACTCTTTGAATTGCCCGACGATTTGGCTACTAAAGTCATTGTCGTTTATTATGCGGATGCAAAAGATGCCCTGCTCAAGGCACTCAGTGAGTAATAAATGAATCGGAAGTAAGCGACATTTTCGTCACATCTCTTGAGCCCTTTAGGGCTTTGAGTTATCCTGCCCAAGACAGAGCCTTACAATTTAGGAAAGAATTCGAAAAATTCGGTCGCTGATTTCTATTTAGCAGATCAAAAGGATGAATTGGGACCGGGAATAGCTTGACAATATCCCCATATATTGGTGGGTCAAAAAGTTTGTGATATATTCAAATCGGGGTAACTGGGTAAACCTGAGATATATATTCGATATCTCAAGTCTGGCATGGTTGAGATATATTGAATATTGCTACTCCACAGGCGCCACCGCTGCCATTAATTTCGCATTAGCACCGTCGCACAGCCCCAATCACCTGCCACCCATGGCATCGCACCGGTATTTTCGAGGCGCACAGATCGGCTATCTTGCCGAAAGAAGCTCATATACGACTCTGTTATTCAAAACGCTGTCGGTTAAATGCCGTGGGTAAGGGCTGGGGAGTATCGGAGGCCAGGGTATGAGGGATGTCCATCTGTAATTAAATAACTTGGCCCTACAAATACGATTTGCTATTTGATTGCTATGCTTGCCGAGATTAGCCAGATTAGATGCCCCAGGGTCCGTTCATAACGTCATTATTCGTGGAATAGAGCGCCGGAAAATATTTAGAGACAGCAAAGATCGAAATGACATGATGGATCGTCTCGCTGATCTATTGCCGGCTACCCATACATCCTGTTATGCTTGGAGATTCTTATCCAACCATGCACATTTCTTATTTCGTGCAGGAGATAAAGGCCTTTCCAACTTGATGCGGCGGCTGTTAACGGGGTATGCTACACAGTTTAACCGCGGGCATAGACGGCATGGCCAGCTTTTTCAAAATCGGTATAAGTCCATCGTTTGCCAGGAAGACGTTTATTTAAACGAATGAGTCCGCTATATCCACCTGAATCCGCTCAGGGCAAAGCTCGTCACCGATATGGAAGGTTTGGATCGGTATAAATATTGCGGACACAGTGTTCTTATGGGAAAAAGGGCATGTGATTGGCAGGAAACAAAATACGTTCTTTCCTATTTTGGACAGGGCCAATTGGATGGGAGAAAGAACTATTATCGCTATGTCAGGGAAGGTCTGGCGAAAGGGAGACGGCCCGAGTTGGTCGGGGGAGGTTTGATAAGGAGCCTTGGTGGTTGGTCAGAGGTTGAGAAGTTGAGACTGATTGACAATAACTATCAATAACGATAGGATCCTCAACAAATTCCATGCCCAAATTAAAGAAAATTAATTTTTTGTTGTGCCCACCAGGGCATGGGGGTTAGTCGGGACGACATAATCACGTTTGACGTTAATCACGTTGTGCGTTAATAATTGTTACATGATCAAATCGTTCAAGTGTGCATACACCGAGGAGCTATCAAAAGGGCACCGTGTCAGGCAATTCGTGAATATTGCCAAAGTCGCGCGGCGCAAACTGAGACAGCTCGAAATCGCTAATCGGCTTGATGACTTGAGGGTTCCACCCGGCAATCATCTTGAGGCGCTCAAGGGCGATCGCTTGGGTCAACACAGCATTCGCATCAACAATCAGTGACGAGTCTGCTTTTGTTGGACGGATGCGGGTGCTGAGAATGTGGAAATTGTTGATTACCACTGAGGAGAGGGCATCATGAAAAAACTCGAACCCATTACGCCGGGCGAACTCCTATTAGAGGAGTTTCTGAAACCTATGGGGATTAGCCAATATCGCTTGGCTAAGGAAATCGGTGTTCCAGCGCAGCGTATCAGCGAGATTGCTTCCGGGAAACGCTCAATAACAGCTGATACGGATTTGCGATTATGCCGATTTTTTGGTTTATCCAACGGGTATTGGTTGCGTGCTCAGGCAGCCTACAATACTGAAATTGCTGAGCAAACGCTTGGTCCAATGCTGAATAAGATCAAACCCTGGGCTGAGTATACGGCCCAACAACAGCATTGAGTCAGACTGGTAACACCTCCTTCTCTTTGCTGCTTTTACCCGCTATGGCATCGAAAAGTTGGAGGAGAGGGTATTAGAGATTTATCGGATTGATAGAGATGAATTGTATTCAAAGAGCAGGCAGAAAGTCAGAGCGGATGCAAGGAGTGTATTCTGCTATTGGGCGGTAAGAGAATTGGGAGTAGAGGGAACTCAAATGGCAAAACGTTTATACATGAGCCAGCAAGGCATTGCATATGCCGTAAAAAAGGGGGAGAGGATTGTCAGAGATGAAAACCTGCGAATGGAATCATAGTTGCTTAATTACAAATGGACGTCCCATGATTCCCTTGAATTCACCCGTTATCAGACCCTGCGACGCCCGAATGCTGCCGGATTTTCCTCAAAAGATCCGCCTTTTTTAGCGGCTTGGATAGGTAATCAGTGCAGCCGGCATCGAGGCATTTCTGTCTGTCTTCTGTGAGCGCATGGGCCGTCAGAGCAACAATCGGCGTAGCGTCTTTCCGATTCTCACCTTCCCATTTCCGGATCTCCCCGGTCGCCGTATAGCCATCCATGACCGGCATCCGCATATCCATCAAAACGAGATCGTAATCCTCCGAAATAAATTTTTCCAAACCGATCTTGCCGTTTTCAGCAACCTCTATCTTGTGGGGCGTCTTTTTCAGATAGGCCTTGATGATGATCCGGTTCTCTTTGGCATCCTCCACAAGGAGTATCTTTAAGGGCGGAACCTCCAGCGTCTCTTCCGCCTTAAATCCTTCCACCGGACTACCGACTGGCGACACGGCCCTGCCCAGGGTCGTTTGAATGGCCGTTTTCAGTTCATCCTTTTTCACCGGCTTTACCAGATAGAGTGGAACCCCCGCCTTTCTGGCCCTTGATATTTTGTTGCTGCGGTTATCAGAGGTGAGAAGCATCACAATCTTAATAAGGTGGCCAAAACGGATTTTGATCTCCTCGACGGTTTCAAAACCGTCCATTCCCGGCATTCTGCCGTCCATGAGAATCAGATGAAAGGGTTTCCCTTCTCTTTCTCTTGTCTCGATAGCCCCCAGGCAATCCTTTCCGTTTTCAGCCTCACTGACCAGGGCACCCCAGGATACGAGATTTTCGCGGAGGATCAGCCTGTTGGTGGCATTGTCATCCACGATCAATACCGACAGGCCCCTCACATCCACAGGCGCGCGACCTTTTTCCTCCTCAGGCTCACGGTCAATGCCGAACCGGGCCGTAAAGAAAAACGTGCTCCCTTTCCCCGGTTCGCTCTCAATCCATATTTTACCCCCCATCATCTCCACCAGACGCCTGCAGATGGTCAACCCCAGGCCGGTGCCGCCATATTCGCGGGTGGTGGAAGAATCCGCCTGGGTGAAACTTTCGAAAATCGATTCTTGTTTTTCCCGGGGGATGCCGATACCGCTGTCCCGGACTGAAAATTGCAGCAGCACTTCTTCCCTTCCGGATTCAGGATCATTGATTTGAGCCGCGTCGGAGGCGGTTCCCCAATCCGCATTCCGCAAGCCGCATTCAAGCGTGATTTCCCCCTCACTCGTAAACTTGACCGCATTCCCCATAAGGTTGATGAGGACCTGTCTCAGCCTGACAGGATCACCCATGAGATGAACGGGTGTTCCCGACACAAGATGAAACAGCAGTTCCAGCTTCTTCTCGTGGGCTTTAAGGGCCATGACCTCGCAGACCCTCTCCACAAAATCAAGGAGATCAAAGGAGGTTTCTTCCAGGGATAACTGTCCGGCTTCCACCTTTGATAGATCCAGGATATCGTTGATGAGATCGAGAAGGGAGTCTCCTGCGTTCTTAAACACCTGAACATAGTGCTTTTGCTCATTGTTCAGAGGGGACTCAGAGAGAAGATCGGCCATACCGAGAATGGCGTTCATGGGTGTCCGGATCTCGTGGCTCATACTGGCAAGGAACTCACTCTTGGCCTCGGTGGCCGTTTCCGCCTTTTCTTTGGCCTCACGCAACCGCATTCGCTCTTCCCTCAGCTCCCTCACGCGGTCTGCCAGTGCCATGGAAAGAAGAATCGATTCGGCGGCAGCCCCGATGCCCAGAGAGGCATGCGATACGAGGTAGGAATATTCGATAAACCCGAGACCACAAGCTGCAAAAAGGATGACGGAGGCAAATAAAAATGTCCAGGCCGCCAGATAATACCGAGCGGGCCGATACCCCTGACGCCATCGAATAGCTGCACATGCAATGGCGGTCGGTGGAAAGACCAGCGCTGTGAAAAAAGCAATTTGGTTTGCGATGTCGAAAAATCCTGCGACGCACAATGCCGAAATGACCATTGCTACGCCCATAAAAAACAAGAAAATGCGGTCAATATAGCGATGTTTGGTGGAAGTATGGAGGAAGATTCTGGAAAAGGCTATTCCAAAAAACATTGTCCCGCCGGAGAGTATCAACACCGTATTCGAGAGAAATTCGGGGGATAGCCCCAACCAGAGAGCCCAGCCCGATAGCCCCGCCAAATAGCAGGTCATGCTCGCGATATAGATGCAATACATGGCGTAAGCTTTGTCTTTCAGGAATATTCCCAGCGCCAGGTTATAGAGTAGCATGGCCCCCAGAATTCCGGTGATTAACCCGAAAAACAAGCAGTCAAACCTTACGAAGCGGTCAAAAACAGACTGATCAAAAAGCACTATCGGGAAGTTGACCATTTTGCCACGCACCCTGAGATAGAGTTCAGAACCGTAACGCAAACCCCAAGGCAGCGCCAGCGCAGGGAATCTGTAGCCCAGGTCATCACCGGCGCCATAATACTTCAACCCCGAACGAAGGCATCGTAAATCGTCCTTCCGTGGTCCCTGGATCGGCACAAACAGATCCAATTCTTTAATAAGCTGGGGCAATGCCAAAATCAACCGACCGCCTTTTTCGTCCTGTTCGGCCTTTTTTAGCCGAAACCGGAACCAGTAGGCCGAGCTATCCAGCCCCCGATTGATCGTATCGCTCCTGTGCGGCGCGAATTGTCCGGAAAATGGATATGAGGAGACGTCTTGATAGGACAGCGTTCCGGTGGGGTCTCTAAGAACTTCTGCGTGAGGAAGAATTTGCGCGTCCTTAAAAGCGGGGCCGATTTCCAGCGCGCTACTATCCGTGGAAGCCTCGGACCTGGAACCGCAGGCGGCGGAAATGATCAGGAGGATGATGAAAAAAAACGAAGTAAAATGGGTACGTTTGCCATACTGTTTGCACATATGGGTAACGCGGGAGCTACTACAGGGTCTACGATTGTCGATTAAATAATGCCTGAACGCAAATGGTTGCATGATCCTTGAATCCCGCTATATTCGAACATACCTGGCATGTTTAAGTGCAAACTATCAAGACATCCGCACGGAGTGCAGGAGGCCTTACACCACATATTGCGTGTCGCTTTTCAGCCGTCAAAAATGGGATATATTGAGTATTGCCTCGGGTTCAGCCCTCCAAATACGTTGGTTCCTGTTTTTCATGTATTCACTAATTTATTTTATCCAGCGAATCTCCAAAATCAATGGGGTAAAATGTGCCTTTTTGAGCAGGTTTGGCACCGGCCGCCGCGATCCATATTACGCCCTTTGTACTCGATTCAGGGTCAAAAACACAGCTGTAGACGCTCGCAAGTGAATAAAATGCGATTGCTTTGTCAGAGCCATTGATATGCGGCACAGGGTCACCGTCAAACCAGATTATCTCTTCAGAGGCATGCGAAATGATTCCCCCATGTGGCCCCTCTTTTGTATCGCTCATGAATGCTACGACATCTTCAACAGTAATCGCTTCATATTTGGATGCGTACAAATCCCACAAGCGGCTCCAACGATCCCATGATTCCGAACGTTTGTAATTCTCTTTCTGAAATTGGGCTTCCCAATTGACTTTGTATTCATTTCCCGTACCCCATGAGGATGTATCCACGCCGTCATATTTCATTTGATCCAAAGTCAAATTCTCCCCTGAATAACCGCGAAAACCCGGACATGACATGTACTGGTTTGTAACACACAGTCCTTGCGCTTCATCTATGGAAAGGGTTGCGGGATCATCCCAGGGGTAAACGGGACCGATTTTGAGGGTTGAGCACTCGATATCCACCGCTTCTCCGGTATTGGCGTCCGAAACCAGGATGTTCCATCCCGAAGCACCGCCGTAAGTTTGAATCACCCCTTTTGCTTCTTCCAGATTATTTGCGTACTGGACGATCATCCTCATATCCAGGGTATGGGGAATTTCAGGATTTTCGTGAAGATTCGTATCGGAGGAAGGGGAAGCCATTTCACTTGCTGTTATTCCCGCTTCGTTCATACCGGACATTGTGAACCATCCTGGAAAGCTTATCTGAAGGAAGGCATTCCCCGTATCGGGTTTCGCAACGGTAACAATGGTCTGATCCAGCAGACCGACACTGGGAAGATCCTGGTTTGCACCATGAATGATTCTGCCATCCCATGTGGCAGCCCCCCAGGCTGCAAAGCCCGAGCAAGCCAGCCCTGAAATGGGCGATTCAGCTTCATTAGGCGCCAATTCAAAAAAATCAAAAAAAAGCATGTCGTTGTCTACTACGTCTATCAGGGCTGCCATGGCAACAATATCATCGAAACCAAAGGAAGATTCTTTTGCAGCCAGGCCATCCGCCATTCCCTGAATTTCGCGCAGAAGCTCCGGTGTTTTGTCTTGAATAATATTCAGGAAGTACTTTTTGGACTGTTGAATCAGCAGTTCATAAAAAGCCTTCAATTTTGTTTGATCGAGAACAACCAACGCTTCACCCTGCTTGATATGATACATGTATGCGGTGAATGTAAGAAAAGAGCTGTAAGTTCCCGCAATACGGTCTGCAAGGAGGTACCCTTGCTGGAAGCCCATTTCATAATGACTGCCTTCAATATGCAAAACAGCGGGATGGTTTTCTCCCGAAGGCTGTTCGAGAAAAGCCCCCTTCAATAAATGACTGTAATCTTTGCCGGTGTCGCTGCTGTCGCTTGAACACCCCAAAACCGTGGCAAAACAGAAGGCCAAAAGCAAATGTATCACCCTGGAAAAAGACATCCTTTTCATTACGTTTCTCCTTTCGATTTTTTTCAACGGCCCCCTTTATCAACTGACTGAAGCTGGGAAGATCCTGTTTTGAAATGATTATTTTCCCTCGTAGTCTCCCACGGTCCATCCCGGCGACTTCACTCAAAGACAGCCTGTTTCAGCCGGAGAAAAACAGAATCGGCCGACACGACCCCAAGGCCGGGTGAACCGTTGGTCAGAACGATGAAATCATAACCTTTGTAACGATACATTGCCGTGGTGTACCCGAAGATGAAGCCGTTGTGTCCCACGGCCCCGCCCAGATCATATATGCCGTAGCCATAAGAAATACCCAGCCCCGTGGGCACGAAGTCGAACATCTCCCGGTGGTGTTCTTCCGTGACCAGTAGACCCTCTTGAAGGGCTGCAAGCCAGATGGTCAGCAGGGGAGTCTTTCCGGCTTCAGTCGTCATTTCGGGCTTTCCTCTGGTGCCGGTCCAGGCCGATCCATTCGGACGGGTTACCGTTGCGACTATCCCGGGCAAACCTTGTTCCTGGTAGGCCTGATCCATGGCCTCTTCAAGAGCGCGGTTCTCGTCATAATGGAGGCTGTCGGAATCGGACAGCCCGCGACCGCACCGAGCACCGCCGAGAAGACCATCCCATGAATCGATCGGGACAATGGCGCCATATTCTATCCTCCCAGATTTTCGATTTATAGCTAATTTTCCGAGTATGTCAGATTTAATATCAATCTAGCCAAATGTCAAGAATTCTGTATCGTCAAGGGAGAGTTGCAATGGGGATACTACTCAGGAGAAATCGCCGGAGGCGATGTATCAGGCAATTCGATTCGCTTTGCCTTTGAGTCAGTTTCTGCGGCGGGAAGAAGTAAAAGGGGAAAGAGCAGGCAGAAAGTCAAATGGACTTCCCATGATTCCTTGACATATCGCAGTTTACGCATGTAATATACGTAAAAAAGGGGGGGGTAAGCATGAAAACGGCAACGGTTGGGGAAATTCAGAAGAACTTTGCTCAGGTTTTAAAAAATATTTGGGCTGGTGAAGAAATAACAGTTACCAGAAGAGGGAAACCAGTCGCCAAAATAGCTGCGTTGGGGCCAAAAGATGAAATCGACTGGCCGGATTTCTACAATGAGGCGATCAAGCTTGAGGGGAAATCGCTGAGCGAAATCGTACTTGAAGGAAGAGAGGATAGATTCTAAGTGCTTTATGTAGATACCAGTGTACTTGTGAAACTGTACATAAAAGAAGAATACTCGCTTGAAGTCTCCCGTTGGATAAGACGAAATAATGAAGCCATTCCTTTAACGCGTTTTCATGAGCTGGAATTTACAAATGCCATCTATTTGAAGCAGTTCAGAACAGAGATGACAAATGAACAGGCGCTACTTGTTCTTTCGAAATTTGATGAACATCAAAGAAGAGGCGTGTACTATCGGCCACAGATAAATTGGACAGACGCCATTAACTTCGCTCTCGACCTGTCCCAAAACCACACGAAAGCCACCGGTTCAAGGTCGCTTGATATTTTGCATGTGGCTTCAGCTCTCGCCATCAAGGCAAACAGGTTTCTGACCCTCGATAAAAGACAATCTTCACTGGCTCGTTTAGCTGGTTTAACAATTGATAATTGTGTGCAATAGAGCGGAGTAAAAAACGACAGTCGTCAATGATCGCTGATCAAGGCCTGCTCCCGCACACGGTGTGAATAAGAGGGTTTAGATTTCCAGAAAAGCGCAGAAAAACGGAACGAAAGATGTCGCTTTTAAGTAGTTCCTGACCGGTACCTTCCCCTGAGCCAACCAGGTATTGCATATGCAGTAAAAAAGGGGGAGAGGATTGTCAGAGATGAAAACCTGAGAATGGAACCATAGTTGCCTAATTACAAATGGACGTCCCATAATTCCCATGGTCATCGTGGGGCATTTCCACGGGTTACCTCCCGCACTTGGATAACCCGCGGAATCTTTTTGTTTATGCGGGGTCTGAATGATCGGTGGGCTGCTTATGAAAGACGATGGTTGCTCTCGCTTTAAGCGAATCGATATACGCCCGCACAGCCTGGTCCTTTTTTTGTTTGGTCAAGTCTTCCGTAATTTGCTCTTTCACCTCGGAAAGGGGTGGCTTTCCGGCATCCTTGTGCCCCAGGACCTCAATGACGTGATAACCAAACCGGGTCTCCACCACCGGTCCCAACTCACCCGCTTTTCCGCCAAAGGCCGCGTCTTCAAAGGGTTTCACCGTCTGTCCCCGCGCTATGAACCCCAGGTGCCCCCCTTTGGCCTTGCTGGGACAGTCTGAAACTTCACCGGCCGCGGTCTCGAAATCCTTGCCGGCAATCACCTGTTTCCTTATCTCCTGTGCTTTTTTCATCTTTTCGGCTTTTTTCTCCTGGCTGTCCTCGGAATTCACCGCGATGAGAATGTGCCGAACATCCACGCTTTCAGGTGTTTCAAATTCCGCCGCATGGGCTGTGTAGTAGGCCTCTATTTCCTGATCTTCGGGCGCTGCAATTGCGATGAACTGCTGCTCCAGCAGTTTTTGAATCCTGAGATTTTTGCTGACGGTCTGTTTCAATTCTTTTTCGGTAAATCCGATTTGTTTGAGGTATTCCTCATAGGTCATGTCCGCGGGAAGAGATGCTTTAAACTGTGTAACGATGGCATCCACCTTTTCATCCCCGACCATCACATTTTCCTTTTCAATGGCCTTTTTCAGAAGAGCCTCCACAATCAGGCCGTCCAGTGCCCGCTGATTCAACCGGTCACGGATTGAGCCCAGTTTTTCAGGCGGAATGGCCGCGGCCTGAGGTCCCAGCATGGCGGCTATTCTTTCATCCACCTCGTTTTGCGTAATATTCACCTTATCAACCATTGCCAGGACCCCGTCTTTGTCATCCTTTGAGTTCAAGGCCCAACCGTTAAGCGCGAAAGCCCCAACAAGCAATACCAGCGCCGCAACAGATATCGTTTTGATCACTTTTTTCTTTTCCATATGCAATTCCTTTCTCATCATTGATGTTCCCACCAAAACCGATTCGCTTTATCCTTCAAACCACCGCCGTAATTCCCTATCGCCTCCCTTCTGAACTGTTCGGTCTTGACAACCAACTGTCATGAAACGTGGCTATAAGGTATACGCCAATTCTTTCCAAAGCCTTTCTTGAACATTACACTACGGTAAGAATGGAAGGGATCACGACATTTTTGCGATCACACCGGCCAGGCAGAATCTTCATGAGATGTCCGACGATGTTCCAGGGATAGATGGGAACCGTCGATGTCCGGACTTTTCAGGGTTTACACATCAAGATAACCATTACAGCCGACGCAAGGTTCCCTGAGTATGGCATTGAAGTGCTTCTACGATTCCGCCTCTTTTGTGAGCGGTCGTCTGGGAGTGCATGCCAGGAGAATAATCGGAATGACGCAAATAAAGAGCGACAAGATCATATCATTTCGATAGGCTACCTGCGCCCTGATCGGTTTGGAGGCGGATACAACCTGGTTAAAATAGGTGTACAGACTGCCGTAAATGATGGTGGCGATCATGCCGAAAACAATCGGGAGCAGTGATTTGAGCGATGTGATTGTGCCGGTGGATTCGGGGGTGGCGTGTTGCATCAGGTATGTCATTATCGCGGCGCTGAAAAGGCTGATCATAATGCCGTAAAAGAGAAGAATGACAACGATATAGGCAATGGATACGTGAAGATGAAAGGTCGCCAGGGCGCCTGTCCCACAGCAAAAGGTCACGGCGCTGATGATGCTGATGGTTCGTGCCCCGTAGCGGTCGACGAAATATCCGCTTAGCGGTGAAAAAACAAGCGTCACCATTGCCGGTACGATCAGCAGATGACTGGTTCTCATGAGCGTAAATTCCATGGCCTCAGTGAAATAGAGCGGCAACAGAAGGCATGCCACGTTTTCCACGACGAGAAAACAGACGGTGCTCATCAGAATCAGGCAGACGGGCTTGTTTTTTATGATGCTCAAATCAAGCAATGGGGCGGGGGATTTCTTCTGGGAATAGAAAAATGCGGCCAGAAACAGTAATGCGGCCATAAGCCACCAAACGGCGGAAATGTTAAATCTGTGGTCCTCATAGGCCAGATGAAGCCCGTAAACCAAACAGGCAAAAGAAACAAAACTGAGGACGGCGCCCACATAATCAAAGGGCGCTCCGGCGACACGGCTGATGGAATCTTTCTCCAGAAACAGCCGGCAAAAAATAATGCCGGCAATACAAACGGGAATGTTAATGATGAAAATCATTCGCCAACTGAAGTAAGTCAGCAGTAAACCGCCGAGAAAAAGGCCGACGGTATATCCGGCCCCGGCGGCAACGCCGATGACGCCGTACGCTTTCCCAAGGTTTTCAGCCGGGACATGGTTTTTGATGATGATGGCATATGTGCTGAGAAACATGGCGCCGCCGATGCCCTGGATGAACCTGAAAATCAGCAGGGTCACAAAATTCCAGGAAAGAGCGCACAAAACCGATGCCGCCGGAAATACCCAGAACCCCAGCGTAAATAGACGGTTTGCGTATCCCATGTCATTTAGCCGTCCAAAAATCAACAGCGTGCCCGCGATGGCCAGCAGGTACGTGATAATGATCAGAACCGAGGTGTCGACGGGAATCCCAAACTGTTGGGTCAACACGGGGATGGCGATGTTGATGGTCGTAATGTCGATATTGGTCAGAAGCAGAGCCAGCGTTACCGTTGCGGTAATCATGACGTGAGGTTTCATTTCCGCACGATCGGAACATAGTCTCTTGAGCCGAAAAGCGACTCATAACGGTAATCCTGGATGTTTTGTTCGGAAATGACGGGAATGACCGGACCTGTTCGGAATGGAAAATCTTTTCCAGGCTGTTCCCCATTCAGCAGTCTCACCATCATGTCCAGTGCGAGCGTTGTTTGTTGGATGGTTTGATCGGAGGGAGAGGCCAGGACGTCACCCTTTTTGATCAAATCGTATACTGCGTCCGTAATATAGGTGGACACGATCTTCGTCTTTTTCAGCTTGTCCCGATTTTGTTCCAAATAGTTGACGGCTTCACTGACGGCGGTGGCACATCCGATCACATAATCAATATCCTGATTCTCCGATTGCCCGAGTGTATGGCGAATTCTCATGGCTTGCACGCCGGGACGGGTGTCGCCGTAAAACGGCCCGACAATGGTAATCTTTTGATTCTTGTTGTGTCTGTTTTTAACGGCCGATTGAAACCCAAGGAACGTATCCGGCGCCCAACCGGATTCTTCCGGCCCCGGATAAAACGCCACTTTGATATCTTTGCCTCCTGAATGGTTGAGAACAAATTCACCGGCTTTAAATCCCATCTCAAAAAATGAGACCAATGCCTTCCCTTGAATTTTCGGCGCATGGATATCATTAATCAATTCGATTACGGGAGTACCACCGTCAACGCTTTTTGCCACGGGATCATCCAATTTTGTATAATTGACGGACGCCAGTATCACGCCATCCACTTTTGAACTCTTGATCAGCGTGTTCAATTGACTTCTTTGATCTCCCACACGGCCATACCCGCCGGCTTCATGCAAGGTGATCTTCAGACCTAGTTCCCCAGCATGGCGCATAATTCCGTAACTGGCCGTTTTCCAATAGGAATCCTGTAAATGTGGAATGAGAACGCCGATATGGTATGGTTTGTTGGGTTTGGGAGTCTTCCAGGTCTCAAATCTGGGCCCAAGCAGGCTCCTGGAAGGAAATCCTGCCTTTTTCTGATTGGCATCGTAGTGGCCATAGTAACTGTTAACCGTAATTTCTTCCGCATGGCCGGGATTTGGAAACAAAACGAATCCTGCCGATAATATCAGAAAAACTGAAAATTGGATGACTGTTTTCATGGCAACCTCATAAGTGCATCGGGGATTCGGTGACGTTAAGAAATCGCTTCCGTCAGGCTGAAATAAGGTCATAACTTGTTGTTCATATGATAAAATACCCTTATTTTGATGCCAAACTATCGTGGAAAAAATCTTGGTTGTCAATAAAAATATAACCCGGAAATAGTCACAAAGAGGGATCGACCCAGCTGACTTTCCACACCCATTTTAGAGAATCTCGCTGCCATGGCGGTGTTTAATCTGTTCCTTTAACATTTCATTCAAAACTCTTCCGGTTTATTTAGATCTGCCCAATCCATCAAGATTACTCTTGATGCCGGCATTAATTTTATTCCGGGTGGATTTGGATACACCGGCAGTTAGCGCATGGGTTTTAAAGCGATTTACAGCATCAGAAACCTGCTCAACTATCAGGCCTGCATCCTTTTTTTTTATGCCGTGCATTTCGGACAATTTGTAAATATCTGTTTCAGTCGGAGCCTTCCCTTCCCCTGAAACAGTCATGGAGTGTTCCCCCCCGGGGCCGGCTGAATAAACAAGGTCGTATGCCGGCGACAGGGACCATTTGCCCTCATGATCCATAAGAAATCCGAAATTTTTCACATGATCGTCCCGGTTATTGGCAAGTATGTTAAAAACCATTTGTCTGAAAGCTCGGAGTAAATCCTGATGGTTTTTAGTCAGGTTTATGACCACCTTGAAAAAGTGATCATAGTCTTGAGAAGGTATCCTGAAATTTGAATGTATGAGGTTGCCGAAAGTATGGGCATGAAAGCGTTTATTGCCACTGCGGTCAAATCGTTTAATGCCGAAAAAAATATCACCCTGGTTTGTGTTAAATAGGCGTGTTTCGGTCATATTTATACCGGCATCCCGCGCCATCAAAGAATAGGCATACTCCAGGGGACCGGCATCAGGGAAGTCATTTCCAGAGAGGAACTTGATAATCCAGTGTTCGAAATGTTCCGCAAGATCTGTTTCTCCGGAAACCATATTGTCATTATAAATGCCAACAAGTACTTTTGGCCGGGCCCCGCAGGGACTGCCGCCCGCGGCTATAAGCTGTGGTAACACGTCGTCGCTTCTGCCGGACAGGATGTCATGTGAATGTATTGATAAATCATGCAAATCAAACGGGCTGTTATCGCCGGGAATAATATCCAGGGCAGGTTCATAGATCAGAGCGCCCATGGTGTTCTTGCCAAGAAATGCCAGTCGATCCAAAATAGACAGGGCCTCAATGTCATATCCCTGTTTCCTAAGGTATCGATCCATTAACAAAAGGCCCCACCCGTCAGGCAATGAATCGTCAAACAGGCCAAAGACAGGGCTGAAATCTCTGTCTTTGTGTTCGAAGAGCGCTGACTTTAAGGGAAGCTTGTAGGGAGACAGCCACAGTTCTTTAGTTAAAAAACCCTTATCATATTGAAAATAGAGCCGGTGCTTGTCCTCGGCAAGCTGACCGACGGGGATCATTGTATTTTCATTAAAGCGCAAAAGGACATTTAGCCGGATCAAATTGAACCTCTTTTGGAAAGTTTATGCTTTCGCGTTTCAAGTTCGTCAATTGATTTAGCGGAGGGGGGGTGCAACAAATCGTCCATTTCATCAAGCCGCCCAAGCGCTGACAATAATTTCAAAAAATTTTCCAGCGAAATCCTGGCGGTTTGCTCAAACCGCCGCAGGGATGACTCGGAAACACCGGATCTTTCGGCCATGGTGGAACGTTTCCATTTGTTCAGGAGGCGCAGCTCTTTAACCTGCTTTGCCAGTAGTTGTGCAATTTCTCCGGTTGTTTTTAACTCGAAATCCATATCCCCTCTAAGGCGGCAAGCCGCAGTTTTAGGTTTTAAGTCTTCCTGTCAATGATTTTCTTGTTTTTTGTAATAGAGTTTCTGAGGATAAGGTACTAAAAGATCATATATTATCAATATCAGAATACTTATTACCATAATGAACAATATATTGTCAATAAGCATTAGCGTAAATCTGGGGTCACATCTTGCGTGGGTGGACTATATTTGAGGGCCAGGGAGATCGGCATCTCGATCTATCAGGATCGGCGTTGACAAATTCGTATCGGGAGAATATGACCTCGTATGGATGGACATGTGGATGCCGGTGGAAAATTTCGGAATACATTGAAGCGGGATAAGGGTTTTTTAGATTCTTACAGTTTCATTTGAATTGATGGTACTTACGATGACCCAGAAAAGAAAAAACAAGAAAAATAAGAAGCTCAAAAAAAAGAACAATAGCCGGAATGTGTGCAAAAGATTGCTGAAAGAGGAAACTCAAAGCGAATTCCAGTATCCGCTGGGCCATTTCGTGAAAGTAAAGAAGGGCGTCAATGATCCGGATTATGGCATTGATATAGAAGGGTGGACGGGGAAAATTTATGAGATCGAAAATGAAAATTCCGAGGATCCACTCCTGAGTATTGAATGGGATGCTGAAACAGTGCGAAAGATTCCTATTCCCATCATTAAAGCATGTGAAAAAGACGATCTGGATTATGAAAAAATGTCTCTTTTTGCAAGCGAGGTGGAATCGGCAATACCTGAAAATGAAAAGGCGGGGAATAAAACCCTCGTTACAACCATGACCCAGGAACCATACATGCTGGCCAGGATACATTATGACTTATTTGACGGATTGAAAATACAAGATGTCTTTTCATCTTTAAACTGTATGGCCTATGATCGCATTAAGGATCGTTGGGTTTGGTTGTACGAGGCAGAAGCCAGGAAAATAAAATTTAAAGCCTCATATCATGACATTCCTAAAGAAAGAAGGCCCATCATACTGGGATCTTTTTATTCAATGCATGAGGAAGAGATGTATCTGGATGTGAACTCATTTGAACGGGCGGAGAAAGCCATTTTGTTTTTTGATCGCTATCTAAAAAGAACCGTCGCAAAAGTTTCGGATATCACGGTATTGAACAAAATCTTTGACCGTTACGATGGAAATTTGCCCAAACATGCGGATTATTTTGACAAACGCCCCATTGTCGCCAATGATCCTGAAAAGTTAATGAAACGGCTGAAGGATGAGATGGCATCCATCAAAAACCCCTTGGAAAAGCTGCATGCAAGCCTGGTTGTAATGGAAACCGAGAACCGAAAAGCGTTGCCCGAAGTAGAGAGATTTCCGACGCATTTTTATACAGACGGCATTAAGGGGTTAAGGGGGCGTTTCACGGCCCGGAAGACGATTGCCATGGAACATTGGAAAGGGAACAAAGACTATTCCTTTTATGATTTGTTTGAGAAAATTATAAACATCTGACTTTGGGGGAACCTGGATACGGATTATGCGTTTGAGCCTTATAAGGGCCAATCCAAGTGGAACGAAACTGATGTGGAGGATGACACAATGGTGCAAACAACTGTACGTGTCTTGCGTTTGCGGTGAATAGAGGCTATAATCTTCGCATTATTTGAGGAGATTACATGTATATTCATGAACGAAAAGAATGGCCTAATTTTACCTGGAACGAAGCAGAAGTGTCTGCTTTGCTTGCTGACACACGCCATTTGCAGGGCCGGCTGCTTGGGCGCATGGAAGCATTGGGTTTTAACTGGTGTGAAGATGCCACACTTCTATCTCTGACGGAAGACGTTGTCAAGACCTGCGAAATTGAGGGGCTGGTACTGGATGCCAAACAGGTGAGATCTTCGATCGCTCGCAGGCTTGGCATTGATATCGCGCATTTTCCCGCTGTTGCCCGCAATGTGGAAGGCATTGTGGAAGTGATGATGGATGTAACTCGCAATTACGATACACCCTTGACGGCCCAACGGCTCTTTGATTGGCACGCAGCCCTTTTTCCAACCGGACGCAGTGGAATGCACCGTATCACGGTTGGGGGTTGGCGCGGTGTTTCAAGCGATGTCATGCAAGTTGTTTCCGGTCCTCTGGGTCGCGAAAAAATACACTTTGAAGCACCCGTTTATAACAGATTAGATGCGGAAATGGACCGTTTTATTCATTGGTTTAATGGCAGTTCCGGGATAGATCCGGTGCTGAAATCATCCTTGGCACATTTCTGGTTTGTTACCATTCATCCCTTTGATGATGGCAACGGCCGCATTGCCCGTGCCATTTCGGATATGTTGCTGGCAAAATCCGAAAAAAGCACACAACGATTTTACAGTATGTCTTCCCAGATTCAGCGTGAACGAGGCGCTTATTATCATATCCTGGAAAAGTGTCAAAAAGGGACACTTGATGTCACTTTGTGGGTGGAATGGTTTTTGGGCTGTCTGAAACGCGCTATTGAAAAATCGGAAGAGACACTGCAAGCCATCTTAGCCAAAGCACGTTTCTGGGAAAGTCATACCGGACAATCCTTCAATGAGAGACAGTATGGCATCCTAAATCGACTGCTTAATGGATTTGAAGGCAAGCTGACTTCATCAAAATGGGCCAAAATTGCAAAATGTTCACAGGATACAGCGTTACGCGATATCAACAATCTGGTTGAACGGAAAATATTAACAAAAGCAAATGCCGGAGGAAGGAGTACCAGTTATACTTTAAACCGGCTATTGCCGAAAGACCGAAGCGGTGGGTAATAAAAAGAGACATTGGATCTGCAGTACGCTCGCCCTAAACAGTTCAAGGAGAAAAAAAGTGAAACGTGTAACCCTTAAATTTTTGACCACCCTGTTATTTTAAGGCATTCTTTTGAAAAAAATATCAGCATATCCACAACTCCTCCTGGTGGTGATCCTGTGCCTGCTCGTGGCGCCGGTATGCGGGGCCGGGACTGTTCCCGCGCTTTAGCTCAGGTCTGACCGGAACCGCTATGACGTCTCTCCCTACGCGGAAATTCTGGAGGATAAGGATCGCAAGTGGCGCATTGATGACGTCGCGATCCCCCCCTTGGCGGAAGCATTCAAAGCGGTTGGTTCAAAGACCCTGAACCTTGGGTTAAGCGATTCCGCCTTTTGGATCCGGTTTACGATTCAAGCCGAAACCGTACCGGGTGACAATTTGTCTCCTGGCGAATGGCTCCTTGACGTCAATTGGCCGTTGACCCTTTTTACAAGGTTTTTTGTCCGCACATCCGCCGGCGCACCGGGGAGCGATTCGGGTGGATGGGTTACCGAGGCGGGCGGCGCCCCTGTCGATTCGGTTGCAGGCTCCTCCGGTCAAAAACTCCCATTTTTTACTTTGCCGTTGAAATCCGAAGGGCCCGTAACCGTCTATTTGCGCGTAGAAGGGGAGGGGGGCATCATATTGCCTTTGATGCTCTACAGGAACAACGCCTACCTCAGTCGGTCCCTGCGGATAAAGGGCTGGCGTAGTGTCAATTACGGCATCTTAATTGCCATGGCGGTGTTTAATCTGTTCCTTTTCTTTTCACTCCGGGCCCGGAGTTATCTGTGGTATGTCTTCTATCTTTCATTTTCCGGGCTTTATTTGTACGGCTACCATGACAGCACGTTTTTTGGATGCCTTGATATTGACCAAATCGTGTACCATGGACATCTGCTCCTCTTTTTTGTGGGTGCGGCATTGATATTTTTCGTGCTGTTTACCCGCTCTTTTCTGGCGACAAAAGAAAATTTCCCCACCGGCGACAAGGTGTTGCAGCTGTTTCTGGTGCTTTGCCTCATATCCATGTTCTTAAATCCTTTTTTAGAGGTACACGTCCTAAACGACATCATTTCACTATTGCTGTTTTTGTCGTCTTTCATCGCCATCTGGCTTGGATTCATATGCTGGAGACGAGGATTCAAACCGGCCAGGTTCTTTTTGCCGGCGGAAATGACTTCCTGTTTGTTCGCCATTTATTATGCTCTCATATTTGAGGGTGTGCTTCCCTACTTTGATTGTGCTTTTACCATTTTTGAATGCAGCCTTTCCCTGGAGGCGCTGCTGCTCTCACTGGCTCTGGGGGATCGTATCCATACCCTCCGCCGGGAACGGGAAATTGCCGAAGCTGCCAGCCGGGCCAAAAATGAATTCCTGGCCATCATGAGCTATGAAATCCGCACCCCCATGAACGCCATTCTGGGCATGTCGGATCTCCTCCAGGAATCGGCATTGGATCCCGAACAGCGGAAATATGTTCATATCCTTAAAAATTCAGGCGAAGGTTTGCTGGATCTGATCAATGATATCCTGGATTTATCCAAGGTTGAAGCGGGGCATCTTGAATTGGAGAAAACCACTTTTAATCTTGTGGAGTTGGTTGAGAAGGTCTCCGAAATGATGGCGCGGAAGGCCCACGAGAAGAATCTGGAACTGCTCTGTCGTATATTGCCGGGGACCCCTGTTCATCTGCTGGGAGACCCTGTCAGGGTGAGACAGATATTGGTCAATCTGTTGGGAAATGCGGTAAAATTCACCCATGAGGGCGAAATTATTCTTGAATGCGGAATCGCGTGCCGGACAGATCAAATCCAAAATTCGGAAGCTGGAGTGAAAGAAACGATGCTTCAGTTTTCAGTGCGGGATACGGGAATCGGCATCCCAAAAGAGAAACAGGCCGCGGTTTTCGAGACCTTTACCCAGGCGGACGTCTCCACCACCCGGGAATATGGGGGAACCGGCCTCGGTTTGACCATCTGTCGGCGTCTTGTGGAAATGATGGGGGGGAATATCCGGATTGAAAGTAAACCGGGGAAAGGAAGCACCTTCTCCTTTACGGTCTGCTTCCGTATCGCCCCAAAACCTGAGCTGGAGGCTATCCCGACGCCTTTGGACGTGAAAGGGCTTCGGGCCCTGGTGGTGGATGACAATGCCACCAATCGTCTTATCCTGAATGAGACGCTTTCTTCCTGGGGGGTGCAGGTTCGGGAAGCCGAAAATGGTGAAGCGTGTCTTGAGACCATCGCCGATGCCGAAACTACCGGACAACCATTCCAGTTGGTCCTGCTCGATAGCAAAATGCCCGGAATGGATGGGTTCGAAACCGCTATGAAGATAAAGGATTGCTTTGAACATTTGGCGCAGACCCTGATGTTGCTCACATCGGAAGAGAGTACCAGGGACATTAAGAGGGCCAGGGAGATCGGTATTGCCGTTTATCTGGTCAAGCCGGTCAAGCGCCGGGAGCTGAAAGAGGCCATTCAAACGGCCCTGGGAAAGACCGTCCCTCATGCGGAAAAAATCACGCAGGATCAAAAGGAAGAAGATGATCCCGAAATTCGCCCATTGAAGATCCTATTGGTGGAAGATGCCAAAGAAAACCGAATCGTGGTTAAGGCCTTTTTGAAAAAGACCCCCCACACCATTGAGGTCGCTGAAAACGGCAGGATCGGCGTTGACAAATTCGTGGAAGGCGAATACGACCTTGTTTTGATGGATATGCGAATGCCGGTGATGGATGGTTACACGGCCACCGGGGAGATCCGGAAATGGGAGGGGAAGAATAAGAAACCCGCCATCCCGATTATAGCCCTGACGGCCCATGCGCTTATTGAGGACAGGCAGAAATGCCTGGATGCGGGTTGCACCGACTATTTGCCCAAGCCCATAAAAAAGGGGGAACTTTTGAAAAAGATTTCGGAATGCAGCCAAATCGATATGTCCATTTGATGGCCCTGATCAAGGCCTAACCCCGTTTCTTGTCTATCTCTTGAACTTCACACCGTAACCATCGGCAACTTCCCAGCTATATGCTGGGTTGTTACTGACGATTAGAACTACCGGCGAAACTGAGTTGTTTGTTTTCAGAATTCCGTACACCTATTTTTTAACATCAGCACGGTGCGAAACATTACCTTTGGAAGCTGAGAAGGTAATCGACCATTTTGAAATACTCGGGCATGATGACGGACCCAGCAGTCTTTTTTAGTAGCGTCATCATCGGATCCATCCGCGTGATAACGGTCCCATTGGGCCGTCTCGTAATGCCACTTGAGGTATGAGCCTTTGTCGCCGTCAGCCCACGTCTTCATGGTGTATGATTTCATTCCAGGGATAGGTGTCGGAGCGACCTCCGGTTCAAATTTTTTCTCAAACTTGACCTTAAAGGTGCATCGCGGCCCAATGTATGCCTGGTCAGCAAATATCAGGTTCGTACTCCCATGCCAATTTCTATCGGGGTTCACGCCAATCCATTTTTGTACCGGGAGGGAGTAGTTATCGCGTCCCAGGTATGCGATCGGAATACCATTATCTTTATTGCTCCAATTGGTGCCCACCGAATCTCTGAGAGCATACCAAGCGTTGCCAAGAGGCCAGAGTTGGTAGAATGTATAAGCATCCGCTCGGTTGGCAAAAAGCCATTGGCTGTCTTGGGACTTCCAACCCGAAAACCACCAGTCACTAAGAGGCCTATTTTCATGATAGGCCATGAGCCGCACATACTGCGGCCCTTTAAGTCCGTAGAACCCGTAACTTTCGCACACTTTGGTCTTGCCTTTTCTTACCTTCAGATTGGGAAGCGTCGAATTCCAGGCGCCGTCGGCCGTCGGCCACTGACCTCGGGTCAAGTTAGGATGCCACTGATCATCGTGGCCGTCTGATCTGCTCAACCCGGTTTCAAGGCTCACATTAAATTCCTTACTCAGATCAGGCGGCGCGCCATGGTCGAGGTCGAAAACCCGGCGCATCTTGTGCAGGGTGTATTTCCAGCTCAGCTGATCTTTTAATGCCGTATTGCGAGTCTCAAAGGGGTTTCGGCCGTCAATCTCCCGGGAAGGCGTCTTATTCACATTACTATTATCCAGATAGGGAAGGATCTTGATGCAATTATAGGCAAACTGTAGTGTCTCCGTGGATGTTCCTGGGGGATCGGTCGGAACAGTGGGTTTGTCGCGCATAATAGGATCATCGTACAGCTTCCAGTACCGGGAGCTACCAAACCCCACAAGACCCACGGTTTCCCCGCCCGAATTATACGGGGCCACAATTCGCACGGTCAACATATCACGGGCGACAAGTCTCTTCTTTGTTGTCCCGTTGTCCGTGTATTCCTGCTCATCAGCGTACACATATTTCTGCACAAAGGTGTCCACATCAGAGAGAAAGCCATCTCCTCCAACAAGGCCCATGGGAAAGTTAGGGCAGGCCTGGTTGGATGTACTCTCGGACACTCCCCCACGGCTGTAGAGTCTCCATGTCCCCTGCAAGGCCAGTTCTTCTATCATACTCTCGTAGAGTTTCACCTGTTCTTTGAGTCTATCCCGAAGCCGAACGATTGCGCTCCTTTGATTTTCCGGTTCCCCCCGCGCCTTGTATGCTTCGACCAGACAGGTCGTGCCCGCCGTCTGCCAGAAGACCAGCCAGGTGAAGCTCTTTCGAACAGTCAGATACAGGAGATTTTCGAAATCCGCCCTGTTTGTGGGATTGGTCTGTGCTTTAGCGAGTTCTTTCCAAAATGAAAACAGTGATTTGCCTGCCGTCGCATTACCAACAATGGTGTTGTGAAGGGCTGTCAAATCGTTTGGCGCCCCTGTTTCGTTATGGATCACACTGTTGCACCAGTTCGTGATACTTGTTCTCTGCTCGGGGGTCAACGTGTTATGATTTAAACGCATGTATCTCAGAAGACCCGATGCACCTTCATAATGAGTATCTTCCTCGCCGGGACTGCCATACCAGGTATTTATGTTGTTTATTGCGGTATCGGCATGTCCTTCTCGGAGCATGGCTTGTAGTTGCGTCATCTGGATATTGAGTTCGCTATGCATTGTG
Organism: Desulfatiglandales bacterium; assembly: GCA_963662465.1. GTDB lineage: Bacteria > Desulfobacterota > DSM-4660 > Desulfatiglandales > Desulfatiglandaceae > NaphS2. Next base: position 2,090,204 of record OY759599.1, on the reverse strand, counting down.
TTCAGGTGCGCCTGGACCTGCTCTACGCTCTTATGAAGGGCGGCAAAGTTTTTCATGATGGCTTCCTGCCCCGGGTCCCCGCCGGCGCTGGTCAGGATAAAACTCAGGATCGTTCCCAGAGTTCGGCCCGCTTCAGTATCCGCGGTGTTTTGGGCGATCGCGTTCAGCGCAAAGACGATGACATTGAAAACAAGATCTACTCCGTCAAAAACCCTCTGTGGTGTTATGGTGCTCTTTTTTGTTGTTCCTGCATATGCCTTATTTTTGGAAATCTGGGAATTCAAGATTGTCTGGTCAATTGTACGGATTGTACTCGTATTCCCGGTTGTGCTTGTTAGCCTTATTTCCTGTGTCGGCGATGCTGAATCGAGCGTCTCCAGTTCTGAGGCAAAGGCATGAATCTCTTGAACGACGAATTCCATGAAGGCATTATAGTCGGTGTACCCCCACTCCGTGGTCATATCTTCCAGAAAGTATTCAGCGTTGAAATAACCGCCGTACCAGTTGCTCCACTGAATCGCATCTTCCACTGACACTTAGGACGGCAATCCAATGTATTCACTCAGGTATTTTTCGGCATCATCCGGGTTAATCTTAGCGAACCGAAGGTCCATAACGATGGAACTCAGAATGTTAACCGAATATCGAATGTTGGCATCGAAGTCTTCCACATACCGGTCTGCCATATCCTTAAAAGGCATCTGTGTTACAGAGACGATGGGCGGGCGCGGGCCAAGGGGGTCTTCCACCTGGCCGTATTCGATCTCGTTGACGCCTCCCCCTTCCACCTCAATAAAGAATGATTGGGGAAGATCAAACACCAATATTGAAAAATTACCTTCTTCATCGGTGGCCCCGTCTTCGCTGGCCAGCATCTCTCCGGTTGAGTCCAGAATCCTCACAGTTGCCCCTTCAATGGGTCCGTTGAAATAAGCTTGTCCCTGGACCGTGGCACTAGGATCCACAACATTACCCCCGCTGTCAGAGCCGTTGTCGGAACATCCGGGAAAAAACGCTATGGCCATAAAACTTATTAAGATGAGTGTCATCCTGATTTTAAATTTTGATTTCAAAATAATTTCCTCCTTATCTTTTCCGAATAAACTTCATTTCATCTGATTCCCAAACGAGCATCCTCCCACACGGTGTGTTCCACCAGACCCTGTTTTTTCAGTTCCTGAATCAGCGCCAGAGCGAAACCGCTTCCCTGGAGCGTACTCAGGTTTTCCCCCCAATGCAACACCATCATGAGTTCCTCTTTTACAGCCGGATTCATGTAGATTTCCCATTGACGCATGTTCAATGGCTTTTCATCCGATTCCATCATTTCCAGAAGTCTCATTCCCTCCTCTCCCTGATTCCCCCTGCCGAGACGAATTCGGATGGTTTCTATCCAGCTCATTGTGCTCTCCTTTTGTTGGCTTTCTGAATGTTCGCCACATTTTTAAGCAAAAATTGTACCAGGTGCTATTCTATTTTTTTTATGCCATATTTTCATATACTTATGAAAACGCCTTGTTTTTTACTTGAAATAAAGGGATATTTCTCTCATATTTATCAGAATTTGCTCTCGTATTTTTCGGTTTGCTTGCAGGCTCCGAAATATGAGGGGTGCTTTTCCGCAAAAACAAGGAGGTTTCTTGGAAACGGATAATTTCTGTTATGATAAAAGGTTCAAAATCTGCAGCAGCCCCCGCATTGAAACGGCCGTCTGGAGATGTCTTCAGACCGTTCAAGAGGATATTCCCGCCGACGCCATGACCCTCCTTCTATTTGATCCCGGACTCGGATTTATCGAGGCTGTGGCCGAAGCCACTCTCGAAGGGGGTAAAGCCCACGCCATTAAAACACAATTACCAGCCCCCATTCGGGAACAGTTACGGGATTTTATCAAGGATCTCGGGGGTAAGCCCGCATGTCAGATCATTGATCGATTGAGGGATGATGACATGGCCAGGCTCGTGGCCCGGGATCTGAATACGCCGGACGAGTCCGGTCTTTTACTGGATATGATTCTTGAAGGAGAATATCTGGGCATTGTGGCCGCCACCAACAGCCGAGGCGAAAAATTCACGGAAGAACATGCCCGTTTGATGCTTCTGATCCACAATCCGTTGGCCATGGCCTGTGCCAATTTTCTAAGACAGAGGGAACTGAAAGAACTCAGCGACCGTCTGGCTGAAAATTACCGTTTGCTGCAGGAGGATTTCATCAGCATCACGGGGGATGAGGTGATCGGCGCCGGGTTCGGCCTCAAAGGGGTCATGGAAATGGTCCACCAGGTGGCGCCGGCTGAAACGCCGGTACTCCTTTTGGGAGAAACGGGCGTGGGCAAGGAGGTTATTGCCAACACCATACACCGGCTTTCTTTACGTAAAAACAATCCCCTTATCAAGGTGGACTGCGCGGCCATCCCGGATAATCTGGTGGAAAACGAGCTTTTCGGCCATGAAAAGGGATCGTTTACCGGGGCTTTCTCACGGGTGCGCGGCCGTTTTGAACGGGCACACGGCGGGACCCTGTTCCTGGATGAAATCGGAGAACTCTCCCCGGAAACCCAGAAAAGGCTTCTGAGGGTCCTCCAGGAGGGGATCATCGAACGGGTCGGCGGATCCGAGGTTATTAAGGTGAACATTCGGGTCATTGCCGCTACCCACAGACCGCTGGAATCAATGGTGCAAAAAGGCCAATTTCGAAAAGATCTATTCTTTCGCCTGAATGTCTTTCCCATTCCGATTCCGCCTTTAAGGGATCGCAGGGAGGATATCCCCCGTTTCGTCGATCACTTCATCAAAATCATCAGCAGGAAAATAAAATTGTCATCTATTGCCGGCTTGGCGCCGGGGGTTATCGACAGACTGATGGCTTACCAATGGCCCGGGAATATTCGGGAACTAAAAAATTCCGTGGAACGGGAACTCATCATACATCGCGGAAAACCGCTTAATTTTTCGTCACTGTTCGCTACCATGCCGGAAAATGGTTCAATATCCGTTGAACGAATGGCTGAAGGTTCGCTGGACCTCGGCCGGGTTATCACGTTGCATATCAAGAAGGTGCTGAACATGACCGGCGGCAGGGTGGAGGGAAATCGCGGGGCCGCACGGCTTTTGGGGGTTCATCCCAGAACCCTGCAGTATCGAATGAAAAAACTCAACATTCCTTTCGGTCGGAATTACAAGCGGGCAACCCCTTTGGGGAATTCCCGGAACTCCTTCTGAATTATTGAAGCCATATTTTTTGCAGTGATTCCGTTATCCTCATGGATTCTTCTCCGGAGTCCGAAAAGTAGTGGTGAGCCATGAGGGTTTCGGTCCAGTCCACTGTTTCATATGTCCCCACGGGGTTGCCCGCCTCATCCGATTGGAAATAAACATGCATCCCCCCTGTGGGGCCGTTGACGGGATTTTGATACCACACGTCCGAAATGATGATATCCAAAATAAATCCATCATCCTCCCAATCGTAATCTTTGGTATTTTTCAGAAGTCCTTCATCGTCATAAGCCAAGATTGTTTTCGTATATTTATTGCCCGTACCGTCTTCCAGCCAGGTAACCGATTCAAGGTATCCTTCGGGTGTTTTTTCAATTTCCGAGTAATAGACCAATTCAAAGGTTCCATCACCGTTCTCGTCAATACGCCAGGTTTCAGGGTATCCATCCTGATTGAAGGTGGTTTCTTCTTGAGCCGTCAATTGTCCTTCCTCATATTCTCGCAACTCTTCCCAAAAGCCGTAACCGCCTGCACCTCGCAAGGCGTTCCGGAGGGTCGTAGACCGCCATTTTCCTTCAAAAACTTTGATCCTTTCGGAATCATATTCAACTTCGCTTTTGGTGGTGAGAATACCGTCTTTGTTCCAAACCTTCACGAATTCATAATTTCTTCGGGCATCCGGATTGTTTGTCGGATCATCCAAATAACAGATGACGGACGTCGGTAAATATAAGGTTTCGTCGTATGTGTAATCATAACCATACATGAAACCGCCCTCGCCGTCATACCACAGGACGCGTGTGGGAAAACCCGCATCATTCAAGGTCTGTACGGCTGTGGCCACCGTGCTTCCATCGGCGTCTTTACCCATGGCCTCCGTCCAGAACAAATGGGCGTTGTCGCCGTATGTGAAGGTAAGGGTCTCTTCGACGACGGCGGATTCCTGGAAGAAAGTGCTATGGAGTTTCGGCATCATTTCCTTTCCGGATGAAACCGACATATGCCTGGATTTTTTTCCGGGGTTCATGCGTAAATTTTGAAGCTGGGGGGTTACATCAAATTCCTCGAAAACCCGGGTGAGTGGTCTTAGATCATATACGGGATTTAAATAATTGTGGCTGTCATCATTACTGCAAGACAGAAATAAAGGGCCGCAAAATGCTGCGAAAACAGTTAGAACCCTAATTATTCTTTTCATCTTCAAAACTCCTTTATTTGAGGGCGGGATATTACGTATGAGGGTCATTTACAAACAAATGTAGACGAAGTCAATAAGCCTTTGGAAAAGCTGCATGCAAGCTTGGCTGTAATGGAAACCGAGAACCGAAAAGCGTTGTTTGAAATAGAAAGATTTCCGACGCATTTCTATACAGACGGCATTAAGGGAACGATTGCCATGGAACATTGGAAAGGGAACAAAGACTATTCCTTTTATGATTTGTTTGAGAAAATGTAAGCATCTGAAAATATACCTTATTTTATGGCGTCCAGCTTCCGGGTAACGTTGTCCTTGATCCAGTGGCTGTCCCACCATTCAATGGGATTGACAAAGAGACCGTTGACCATGATGCCGAAGTGAAGGTGATCCCCACCCGCCAGTCCTGTTTGGCCCGTCTTTGCGACGACATCCCCTTTGGCGACGGTCTGTTCCGGTTTTACATTGATGTGGCTGAGGTGGGAATAGGTGGAGGCCAGTCCCTGTCCGTGATCGAGGACTACGGTTAAACCGTATATCCCCAGTCGATCGGCAAAAATGACGCGACCATTGTTAACGGCCCCAACCTTTGAGTTGGCCAGGGAGGCCAGGTCAATGCCCATGTGAATCTGTTCATCAATCACGTTGTCTTTATAATAATAAAGACGTTTGTCTCCGAATTTTGCCATTGTTGCGGCATTTTCGAGCCTGAGCCACAAGCCTTCCCACAACTGTTCAGGACGGGTATTGGTCCGCAGGCTGTAAAATACTTCGCTGTTCTCTTTTCTGACCCGCTGGTTGATTTCAAGAAATTTAACCATGTTTTGGGCTGTTGGATCCTTCAATTCAGGGGCAAAGTAAGGGAGTATTTCATCGAGAAACCGGTCCGAAATGTTGATCTTTCGTGTACGGAAATTTTTTTCGCGAATATGAATACTTCGGTTGAGATTGGCTTTTGAAATATTTTTCGCCTTGTCTTCAGCCCACAAAAAAAGATTGATATCCTTTTTGGCGTTAACGGGAATTCCAAAATAGCAGACATGCATCCCTTGATCTGCATTTTTGGGCGCCGGAAATCCGGGAAAAAAACGGTTTTCCACATAAAGTCCGCTTTTAACGGCATCCGATGTGGTTTGGTAGACCACCAGGCCGGAACCGCCTTCATTCACGTAATTGAGTCGACTGACCAGCCTGAGAGCCGGGGGGATGGTGTCAATGGTCATCTGATGTTCGGATATGGTCAGATTGCCGTCTCCGCCGTTGCTCCTTGAATAATCCCAGGCGTACACCTCAAGATCGACCCTTCCCTGATTGAGATCTGTTGGGTTGATGGATAGGACGGCGTCAAACCGATGGGCGCCTTCCGCGTTCAGCAATCCTTCAAAGGAAAAGTGTTTTTCCAGAAGCGTGACATGGCGGTTGCCCTGTTTCAGCGTGACCTTGATGGTTCTGATGCCTCTTTTTACATCGGTTACAACGAGGGGTATTTCTGTGGTTTTGGCAAGGAAAACGGGAAGGGAAGCCAACTGAATCTGTGGTTTTTCTCCCTCAAAAATGGAGACGAGAAACCATCCGATAAAACCAAAGACAACGACAATGGCGCTGATGGCCAATATTAAAGCGGCGTTTCGTTTTTTGCGCATATCAATATTTTATACCACCGTTATTATGATGTGAGCGAATCCTTTGAACTATCCCGCATCCTTTGAATTTTAAGTGAGCGGTTATTGTCTTGATTTAGATATCAACAAAAGCGCGTTAAGGCAATGGTTTTTCTCAAAACAGGTATCAAAAAACCATGGCGATTATATGAAAATCCGACGTATTCCTTTTGGAATAATCAATTTTCACTATTGAATCTTTTTGCGAAATTCTCTGACTTTATTCATGATTTCAACCTGATCCAGTGACCGGAATTCTCTTTCCTTCATGAGAAGTACCCCGTTGACCACCACGTCTTTTACATCGGCGCCGCAGGCGGAATAAACCAGTGCTGACACGGGGTCAAACAGCGGGCAAAGGTGTGGCGCCTTCAGGTCTACAACAATAATATCGGCCTTTTTTCCTTTTTCAAGGCTTCCCGTCTCTTTGTCGATTCCCAGGGCCGCCGCGCCGTCGAGGGTTGCCATTTTAAGCACGTCGTAGGCTTTTGCGGCCTCGGGGTTTCGGGTTGACACTTTGGCCAGTTTGGCGGCGGTGTCCATTTCACCGAAAAGATCCAGGTTGTTGTTGGAAGCGCAACCGTCAGTGCCCAGACCGGTTGTCAACCCCATTTCCATTATGCGGGTCAACGGTGCGATGCCGGAGGCTAATTTCATGTTGCTTTCAGGAACATGCACCATTTTGACGCCCTTTTCATAAAGACAAGCCAATTCGGTTTCGTCCAGATGAACTCCGTGCGCCGCAATGAGGTCGGCATTTAGCAGGCCGAGTCGGTCCAGATAGTGCGCGGGCCTTTTGCCGGATCGCTTGATAATTTCATTAACCTCCATGGCGGTCTCTGAAAGGTGGATCTGGAGTGGCGCGCCATACTCCCGTGAAAGATCGTATGCACGCCGCAAGGTTTTTTCAGAACAGGTTGCCGGGCTGTGGCAAAAAAGGCCCGGCGTGATCCGGTCCGAAAAATGGCGCCATTTTTTCAAAAAATCTTGTCCGATACGAATATTCTCCTTTGGATCGGGAACCCCCGGGGCGGGAAAATCGATGACGCCCTGGGCCAGGAGTCCCCTGAGCCCCGACTCATGGACGGCGCGAACTGTCTGGTCCTGGAAAAAATAACCATCCGCCAGGCAGGTGGTTCCCGATGCGATCATTTCAATGCAACCCAGAAGGGCGCCCCGGTAAACCGTTTCCGGGGAAAGAAACTCGGCCTCCGCCGGAAATATTTTGTCGAAAAGCCACTGGTTCAAGGGGAGATCATCCGCGAATCCCCGAAAAAGGGTCATGGCCGTGTGGGCATGGGCATTCACCAGCCCCGGCATAATAATGGCGTCCCGTGCATCCACTATTTCAACCGGTAAACCCTGCGGTAAGGGTATTTCAGACGACGGACCGATTTCCAGGATACGGTCTTTTTTGATGAGGACGCGTGCATCGGAGATCGGTTTTTGCCCCGGGACCATGGTGACGGCTGTACCGCCCTGGATGATGAGATCCGGCATCTCTATGGAAGGGTGCGTTTGACGTTCGGGTGGATAACTGAATTTCATAAATCATATTCCTTTTTGAAAATAAATTTTCTTGACATAGCATATATTTCATGAAAATCTGAAAAATTATTTTGATTGTGTTGGGTTTATTTCAAGGAGTCACACATGTTAACGATCGCACCCTTTAAAGGTTTAACCTACAACTTTAACGAAAACAAAGATATTTCTCGACTTGTCGCGCCCCCTTATGATGTGATTTCCCCGGAGGAACAGCGTGGATATTACCAGGCGGATACCCATAATGTCATCCGATTAATCTTAGGCGAAAAGAGAACGGGTGATTCGGATTGGGACAATCGATACACCCGAGCCGCGGATGACTTTCAGCGATGGCAGTCCAACAGAACGCTGATTCGCGGCGCCCATCCCTGCCTTTACCTGACGGCCATGACATACAATCCCGGCAACGGCATGCCCATGCGAACCCGGTGGGGTGTTATTGCATTGGCCCGCATTGAAGATGAGGGGTCGGGCGTTATCCTTCCCCACGAAAGAACCTTTTCCGCCCACAAAGAAGATCGCTTGAAACTTTTCAGGGCTTGCGGCGCACAATTCAGCCAGATTTTCGGGCTCTATGACGACCGTGAAAATGTGGTCTTGAATGCCTGCCGCGAATCCGCGGACCTGACGCCTCAAATGGATTTTCAACTTCCCGATGGCACCCGGCACCGTCTGTGGATTCTCGAAGATCCGCGACTTTTCAGCCGGGTGGCGCGGTCAATGCGGGAAAAGACTATTTTCATCGCCGATGGACACCATCGCTATGAGACTTCCCGCAATTACCGGAATATCATGCGGTCCAGGCATGGCCGGAAACCGGCCGACAAATCTTATGAATTTGTCATGATGTATATGTCCAACATGCGGGATAAGGGCTTGACCATCCTTCCTTCTCACCGGATGGTAAAACGCGTGCCCGGGTTTAATGAGGAAGCCTTTGTCGCAAAGGCAAAACAGTGGTTTGATATTGCCTCATTTCCCGTTTCATCCAATGGGATGGTCAAGGAATATGAAACCTACAAGGATGCCTTGTGGGAGGCTGGACGGAAAAGGACGTCATTTGCTTTTTTCCTCCATGGCAGCGACCAGTGGCGCCTTCTTTCCCTCAAAGAGGGAATGAAAAGGGAAATGGGCGTGGATCTTCACGACTCCCTTAAGAAGCTGGATGTAGTGGTGCTTTCCCGGCTGGGCTTTCAGAAATGCCTGGGGTTTACCCGGGAAGGGTTGGACGACGATGAAATTTTTCAGTATCAGAGCGATACGTCCCAGGCCCTTTCGAGTGTGGCATCGGGAGAATATCAGATGATGTTCATGTTAAATGCCACTAAAATCGAGCATGTGACCGAGGTGGCGGAAAATGGTCTTGTGATGCCGAGAAAATCCACCTTCTTTTATCCCAAGGTATTGACGGGTTTGGTACTCAATAAAATTGATCCCAAGGAAATCATATCAGTCCCCTGAAATCAGTCTGTTGCCTGATGAGGGCATCGACTTATTTATGGGGGGTCGGTTGAAGCTCATCCAATCCAGGGACGGCTACCGTTTTCCATTGACGCCGCCCTGCTATCCGAGTTCGCGACCATACGTCCCGGGGAGGTGGTGTTTGATTTGGGTACGGGTTGCGGGGTGATTCCCTTGATCCTGCTGCTCACAAAACCTGTGAGGCGTGTTTTCGGACTGGAAGTTCAAGAGCGTCTTGTCTCCCAGGCAGTGCGGAATGCCAGGCTCAATGGGTTTTTTGAAAGGATGGATGTGGTGAGGGGCGATATGCGCCATGTACCGTTTGCCGCGGGATGCGCTGATGTGGTGGTTTGCAATCCCCCCTACCGAAAAATCAACAGCGGGCGTATCAACCCCCACCCGCAAAAGGCCATTGCCAGGCACGAGATCCTGACGTCTCCGGACGATCTCCTGCGGGCCGCCTCAACACTTCTGGGGAAAAAAGGACGGTTTGCGCTGGTCTATCCAGCGGTCCGTCTGGCTGAAATTTTTGTTCGTTTGCGGCGTTTCAATCTGGAGCCGAAGCGGGTCAGGATTCACTATCCGGATCTTGATGCCAATGCCAAACTGGCGTTGATCGAGGCGTCCCTGGGTGGCAGGCCCGGATTGGAAATTCTACCGCCGCTATTGGGTCAGGGAAATTTTTCTATTATGCCCCAACCCTGATATTGATCTTGTCAACCGCTATTCTCCCGAGTCTTTGGTTGAGTTTTTCAAGGATGATTTCCTTGTAATAGGTCATCTCCTGCAGCCATATGGAATCGGAAACCGACACCGTCAACTGTTTGTTTCGAATTTTTGAGGGCCGGGAATTTTCAGCATAAGTCTGTCCCACCACCTCTTTCCATACCCGCCAGATTTCTACGTCATCTTGCTTATAAGGCAGAGTGCCGTCCGTCAGCAGGGTGGCGATGATATCTCCGATGGGGATCAATTCGCTCTTGGGTCTTTTCATGGGCTTTTCAGATGAACCGGTTATTTTTCATCTGTTCATTCTGCCGGTTATGCTGTAATCTGTCAAGGGTTTGATCAATTGAAAACTATTTTCCGGAGGAGATCGTATGAACGCTAATATCACGTTAATAGAGGCTATGGAGATTCTTGATTCCCGCGGCAATCCCACGGTGCGTGTGGTGGTGGGGTTGAGCGATGGCACCCGGGCAGCGGCGTCCGTCCCTTCAGGCGCCAGCACCGGCGAAAATGAGGCCGTTGAGCTGCGTGACAATGATCCGAAACGCTACGGTGGAAAAGGTGTTTTGCGGGCCGTGGCCAATGTCAATGAAAAAATCAGCCGGGCCCTGATGGGCATGAATGCGGTTCAACAGGCACTGATCGACAGGTGCATGATCGACTTGGACGGTACGGAAAACAAATCGAATCTGGGCGCCAATGCTATCCTGGGTGTTTCCATGGCGGTTGCCCGGGCGGCGGCGGCTTCAGTGGGGATTCCGCTATACCGGTATCTGGGGGGCGCCGGCGCACGGCGGTTGCCCGTGCCCTGCATGAACATCTTAAACGGTGGTGAACATGCGGACAACAGCGTTGATTTTCAGGAGTTCATGGCGGTTCCCCTGGGGGCGCCGACCTTCCGGGAGGGTCTTCGGTATGTGGCGGAAACCTTCCACGTGTTGAAGAAAATCCTCAAATCCCGCGGTCTGGCCACCAGTGTGGGCGACGAGGGGGGCTATGCGCCCAATCTCGACAGCAATGAAGCGGCCATGGAAATTATCATCGAAGCCATTTTAAAGGCCGGATACAAACCGGGGGTCGATATCGCCATTGCCATTGACAGCGCCGCCAGCTCTTTTTCCCTGGGGCAGGAGGGCCCCTATGATTTGAAATGGTCCGGGGCCGGTGAAATGAAAAGCGATCAAATGATTGCGCTTTGCGAGGAATGGGTTGCGAAATATCCCATTGTTTTGTGGGAGGATCCCCTGGCCGAGAGGGACTGGAAGGGATTTACGCGGTTAACTGAGAAACTGGGAGAGAAAATCGAAGTGGTGGGGGATGACCTTTTTGTCACCAACACCCGGTACATTACCCGCGGCATAAAAGAGGGGGCGGCCAACGCCGCCCTTATTAAGCTGAATCAGATCGGAACCGTAACCGAATCCATTGAAGCGGTTCGCATGTGCCGGGATGCGGGGTGGCGTTATTTTTTGAGCCACCGTTCGGGAGAAACGGAAGACGCTTTTCTGGCGGATTTTGCCGTGGCCATGGATGGGGGGCACCTCAAGACCGGGTCAGCCAGTCGAAGCGAACGGATGGCAAAGTACAACCGACTCCTTGAAATTGAACAGGAACTCGGGGGCTCAGCTCTTTATTACTGGAAGTAGTTTTTGCCGGCATAAAAAAATACGTAACTGTTCATAGGGGGCAGGATAAAATTCGAAACTGGTTTTTCCGCACCCTGACAACTGCACCCTGTGAACGGTTACAACATACGCTATTTTTTGCCTTCGCTGATCCATTGGACAAGAGCGGGGGTTTCTTCCGTCAGCCATTCCGGTGAGATACGCTGTTCCATGAACTCGGCGTAAATGCCATCCATGGCGGACACCGCCTCTTCAATGAGGAACATTTTTTCATAAAAGATTCCGTCCGCGTCGTCTTCTTTGTCCTGAACGACCTTTGGCGCCTTGAAGGTTTTGAAATTCATCCAGAGGGAGTCCAGAACAAAGGACCACTGGTTGTCGCCGATGTTGAGTACGAGAGTGGCTTGAACAATCTCCTTGTTTTTTGCCAGAGCGAAACGCGCTTCTTTCATGTTCTGGCTTTCGCCGCTGCAGGTGATGATTTCAAGGCCTTTTTCATTTTCCCCTTGAAGGGTGATTTTTCCATCAAACCAGATTTCAACATTTTTATCGCCCAGTTTGAAATTTCCCCTGTCCGTTTCCGTTCTGAACCACAGCCAAGCCAGGAATTCCCTTCCCAGAAATTCAGTTTTTTTTACTTTTTCAAGCAGTTGCATGTTTTAGGGTTCCTCCCATAAATTCGTAGGGCTCAGGCCGTCAATGAACTCGGGGGAATCCCCTTTTTTTTCGAGGAATTTGCCGCCGAGGGTGTAAGGGCACATGGCCAGAAGATGGAAATCAAAGGTTTGAAGAAAACGTTCCTGAAATTCGTCGCAGAGCTTGGTATTGGTAGAGGCGAAAATAACGTCGCCGGTGTTGTAGTTCCAGATCATGTCGTGAGCCTTAGAACTGGGAATTGCCCTTTTAAGGAGACGAAGCCTCACGCCTTCCTTGATGTCCGCACGCCGCTTTTTATGCAAAAAGTCCAGATTCTCGGCTGCCTTGATCTTTTCTTCGGCTTCCAGGCAGTACTTTTTGATAGCTGTTGCGGGAGTTTTTCTTTCATCTACGCGAAGGGACATGGCGATGTAGGGCTCTTTAAGGAATTCAAGTTCCGAAAACCGGTTATCGAACATATCCATGATATTAACCCATCCCGCGGACCGTTCTTCCGTGGAAATATCCGTCAGATTTTTGAAAGCGTAACGGCCAATTTTGTCAGCCAGACCTTCCAGAAAATTTTCCGCGGGCTTGCCCTTTACCTGGTATCTGGTAAAGCTTCCCGATCCGGTTATGAAACCCATTTGTTTCCTTTCTCTTTTCTTTCCATTTTTTTGAGAATTTCATATTTTAGCAGAGCCGGAACCTAAGTGTCAATGCCGGATAAATCCGAGAGGTTAATCGTTCCGGGGCCATCTGCCATACCCTCATGTTGTAGTCCAGTGCTCCGAAGATATAGGCTTCGCTGATACCCTTTAGCCTTGTCAGCGCATCCTTTACTTGTTTACTGCTCCTGTTTGATATCTACGGTAATGATCTGCCTTATTAGACTCCCGCCCTTATGGATCACCAGTTCGACGCTGTTTTTTCCTTCCGGAAGCGGCCCCGGATAGAGCCCCCGACCTTCTCCATCGAGGATCTCCTCCCGCATGGGCGCAAAGGCCACTAATTTGAGGGGGAAGATTTCCTTGCTGAAGGCGCCGCCCGCCGGGATGGTATCCGGTGGAATGGATTTTTTAATGGTCGCGGGATCGATGCCCGGAAATACCATCGGTCCGGACCCCTTTCCATTGTAGAGATACTGTGTTTTATTCCAGTCAATCTCTAAATTCCGGTCCGTTTTATTGTCAATGAAAAGACGGAATGACACAAAATGATTTTTATCCCTCTTAAGGGGGGTCAGGTCGGCAGTGAAATCGACATTTTGCACCTGCTGTGTGGAAGGGGTGCTGATCCACGTCTTGGCCGGCACGCAGGCAAACAGAAATAACAGTACAAAAACAACACTTCCAATTTTCATTTTTTGATCCTCCATAAAAATTATTCACCCAAAACCTTACCAGAATTTCACTTCATTCTCTTTGTCTTTTTGTTCCTCTCCCACAAACGGTTCCATGATCTTGACCGGTGTTTCAAGGGTTCTTTTCATAATGCCCCACATTCCCAATCCAATCTCCGACAGGGGGAGAATGCGGACTTTCGGATCAGCCATGGGACCGTCGACTTTGACGGGAACGGAAATCAACGTTCCCCCGAGAATGTAACCCGCCACCGGAATAAGCCTGATCAAGCGATCCGTCATGGTAAAAGGGGAAGCCAGCATCATGAGATTTATCCGGTCATTCAACGCATCGATATCCCCTTTAAAAACAAGGTCCATGGCGGAACTGTTCATGAGACCTTCATGGATACGAATTTTTCCATCTTGAAGGTTTGCCTTAATCCGTATTAAATCGTAGAAAAGGCCTTCATTTTTAAGGGTCGGAAGCTTGCCTTTGAAGATATCCGTAACATTCAAGAGCGAAAGCACCCGTGCCAGTGCCGGATCCTGTTTAACCTTCCCATTGACGGTGGTAAAAACAAGAGGGCCCTTCAGATTTTCAAGTAAATTCTCCCAAGTTCCGTTCCCCTGGATTTGTCCTTCCAGGTCGAAGGTCCCCTCGGCAATCACCCTTTCGTGACTCAGGCAGGTTATACATTGGTTCAGATTACGTTTTTCCGCCCTCAATTGAAAGTCCATCTGAATGCCATCGGGTGTAATACGCAAGACGCCGGGGTTTGAAATACCACAGAGCTGGGCGTTTTCAACGGAAACTCGAACCTCTTCAGGGGCCACGGTAATTTCACCTTGAAAGGGATGCCATGTGTACCCTCCGATTTTTAAACTGTCCCACATCAAATGCGCTGTTCCCCGCACGGGCAGAACCCATGGGTCACCCCCATTCCCCGCGCTTTCATCCGTTTCTTTCAGGAACTTCAGCACTTTGTCCATGTCAACATTTTCAGTGGAAACATCCACGTCAAATTGGGGGTCTCCCGGCGAAAAATCAGCCTTCCCACTCATGGACAGTGTGTTTTCACCCAAAACCATGCGGGCCGATGCAACACGGAGCTGCGGTCCTTCCGCGCTTAACGAAAAGTCTTTAATTTTTATGGGCAGCGCCAGGCCATAAATCGGAATGTCTTTTCCGGTGAGGACACCTTCCGCTGAGGCACTGAATGATTGTTCGGGAAACACCCTGGCATTCATTTCGCCTTGGATCCAACCCTTCAAAAATTGATTTTTTTCAAACAGCCCATCCAGTGCCGCTTTTTGCAATATTCCGGCAAAAGCAATATTCACCAGATTCTCACGAACCAGAAATTCAAGTGAAGCCTTTGACGTTTCGTCCGTCACCGTCAGTTTTCGAATATTCAGGTTGTCCGGCTCATAAAAAACGTCCAGGGTCACGTTCGGTCCATTGGGAAAAAACAGGTTCCCATCAAAGGACATTCCGGCGTCTTTTTCCCAGATGGCGCGTCCCGAGTGAACCGTCATGGGCGTTTGCACCATGAAATCCCCTGGCAGTTCCAGGGTTTCATAGAGATATTGAATCGCTTTTGCCCCCAGGTTTCCCGACAGGGTGGCGTCGACCTTTTCCAGGGCCATCAGGGGACCTTCTAATTTCCCGGTCATACTCAGGTCTGCATCCAGAATATTAATTTCGGCATCCCGGAAATCGACCCCTCCAGTCCGGGCTTTTACCCGTGCCGTTGAAATGCTTACGGGGGACGGCAAAAACGCCGCGTTCAGGGAAAAGTCCTCCACTTCCAAATCAGTTTGGTATTGCCAGGCGACCGGGTTCATCAGCGGTCCTTTCAAGTCCAGGGCATGAACGGATACCCGGCCTTTGATGTCTGAAATCTTTTTCAGCCATGGGGTCGTTTCTTCCCCGACGGAAAGTAGTGGATGGACCTCTTCCGGAAAAACGATGCCTGTTGCGGACTCGATTTTTATTCGAGGCTCATTTTGCCAATCAAAAAGGCCTGATGCGAGGAAAAAATTCGATTGACCATAGGCGCCCGCCACATTGCGTAACCTGACATGATTTTGACGGTAATGAATTTCGCCTTTCTCCACAATCACGGGAAATGGAAGAGACCGGTAAGCGGCTTTCAGACGGCATGATGAAGCGTCCACATCCACCAGAAGGCCGCTTTCCGTTTCATCAAGACGCAGGGTCGCCGTTGCCTGTCCTTCTATTGAATGGATATCACGAAGATCTTCGGCAAACGCACCTGTTTTAACCAGCCGTTTCAAAATGGGATGAACCTCGGCCAGATCCCCATCCACCTGAATATCCAGGTGAAAAGGAGTGGCGCCCTGTGTCAGCGCTACCGTCAGCATTCCCTCTTTTCCTTTGATATCCCCTATGGTTGCGCGAAGTCTTTGCCCGTTGAGAATTCCCTTTGAAATCAGCGCGCCGCCTTCTACATTCGTCAGGTCCAAGCCCTGATTCGGCAGGGAAATGCGCCCTTTTTGTAGATTGCCCCTGATGGTGTACCGATCCAGTGTACTTAAATCCGCCACATTTCCATGGGCATCCACCGATATAAAGGGGAGATGCCCATCTATGACAACTGCAAATATGTTGTTAACGGCGGGGATATCCCCGGCGAAAGCAAGGGCGCAGGAACGGGTGGCGGCCACATCAATGGCCTTTCCCTCAAGGTGCATGCGTACAAGGGGCGTGTCCTTTTCCATTTTGAATTTTCCGGACAGCCCCAGTTGAGGATAATCCAGGGTCATGTCAGACAAGGAGGCCTCAAGGAAACCCTCGCCCAAATGGATACTGCCATTAATTCGGGCGCCTTTTACGGTAATGTTTCTTTGCCCGCGTGATAAGCCCAAGGATGGGGCAGAGGCCCGCATTGTGGTGTTGAGGTTTTGAAACCCCACCGTATCAAAATCCATTTCCAGGTCCATGGCGCCATCTGAGAGGGACATTGAGTCCGGAAGTTTTATTTGGTCCGATAATTCCTGAAGCATCAAATTTTTCAGGGACAGGGTTCCGCATATTTTAAGGGACGTCGGGTCCAGTTGTCCCTTCAAGATCAACCGATTGAAAAGGTTGGCGGCGCAGGTCAATTCAAAGTTTAAACGTCCTTTTGCGTTGTCGATCGAAACGTCAATTTTGCTGAACTGAATCGATTGTTTTTCCGTGGCGGTAAGATTCAAGAGACCGTTATTCACCTGGATCACAAGGCCTTCGGTCTTTTTAAGCCACTGGAATGCTGGGGGGATTTCGGGTTGCCCATCAGTGACACAAAACGGAAATGCGTTCTTCTTGTCGCTTTTAGCAGGGGAGAGCGCTACGGTCATCCGGGGAGAAGAGATCTGAACCCGCGCCGGACGAATGTCTCCTTTAAGCAATGGCAGAAGCTTTGGATAGACCGTTAAAGCTTCAAAGACCAGGGTTGTCCGGTCGGGAAAAGAAAGGCTTCCCCCACGCATCACCGCATGGGGCCGGGGAAGAAACAAAAGATCGAGTTTCCGGAATGTGACTTGTCCGCCTGTTTCGCTGTGGAAACGGGCTTCAATCTTTCCATGTACGGCATCCAGGTTTATGAGCAGGGGCATCGCTGCCAGCAACACGCACGCCAAGAGCAGGAGGACGCCCACTACTCCCCCAATCCAAAATAAAACTTTTCTGCCCGAATTCATGGAAACCCCTGAAACAGCGTTCCAAAAAGAAAAGGTTTCCTTTTACTAAACCCATGCGGCAAATGCAAGAGAGGCTGATGAACTCAATTAACAAAAACCGTCAACATCCCGTCTTTCTGCACAACCTTATACTGGGTCAACGGTTTTTTGGCCGCTCCCGAAACCACGTTTCCCTCATAATCAAAGACTGATTGGAAAACGCTGCAGCATTTCAATAATTTGGTTTCATCATAGGTATCGATTCTCCGCCCGGCATGGGTGCAGCGGTTTTTGTAGGCACGGAATTGACCATCCCGGTCATGGATGAGCAAAACTCTTTCAGGAGACCCGTTTCCTTCCAGACGGACGGCGCCGCCTTTGTCCTCCAGCTCCGGGGAACGGTTCAGGTGAACCTCGATTTTTCCATCCGAATAACGCCAGCATCCCCCATCGGCAGGGGGGATCGTTTCGCAAATACCCAACAACATTTTGAAAAATTTCATTTTTTCTTCCTTAATACTCAACAACGTTTTGGAAAATTTCATTTTTTTCTCCTTATCTCTTTTTGCATCATCAGGGCGTTTTGCCCCTCTTCGTAAAATTTTTTCTTTACACCTATTGACGAAAACCCGTGTTTTTCAAAAAGGGCCTGCGCATGCAGGTTGTGGACGCCTGTGTAGAGAATCATGATGTTTACCCCGGCGTCTTCCGCCATTTTGATCACCGCCTCCATCAAACGGTCTCCCACGCCGCAATGACAATGGGTGGGTGTGACGGCAATGGCCAGCAGTTCCGCTACGCTTAGAGGTTCATGCCGTCCCTCATCCATTCCCAACATAATGTAGCCTGCAGGTTCTTCATTTACCACAGCCAGCAGGGTTAGTGCAATACCCGATAGGAACCATTGCGGCAGTATCTCTTCATAGGAGCCGTATTGGTCAAAGATACCGCTCAATGCTCGGATAAAATCTACATCAGTCTTTTGAGCGGGTCTGACGGTAATGGGATAGGAATTATTGACCATTCAGGATATATGGGTTTGATGCTTTACGACAATAGCCACTTTATAGAAGGCCGTGATCATCAGCGTACCCAAACAATAGATGCCAAAGGAGACGGTCAATTCCACCCATGAGGGTGGGTATTCCATAATCCGGCCGAAAACGTTGGGAATAAAGGCCGCCGGCACCAGCAGAAACCCCTTGTCGATCCAGAGACCCGCAAGGGCGATGATGGAGGCAGCGGCCAGACGGGAACGGCTCGCTCTTACACCCGGAATGGCCAGCAGCAAAATAGCGGCCAGGAGGGTCAGGTTCATGCTCCAGAACCAGGGCACAAAGGCGTTATTGCCGTCAATCCCGAAAAAAAGATACCGAAAGGTTTCACTGTAAGCCGGTACATGGCTGTAAAAGGCCGTGAAATATTCCACGGCCAGAAAAAAGGCGTCGATGATCAGGGAATAGAGGAGAAGGGTGACGAGTTTTGAAAGCGCTTTTTCTCCTGCGTCAAACCGGGTCAGGGTTTTCAGTACCATGGAAATAATGATCAGAAGGGCCGTTCCCGCGGCAAAGGCCGTGGTCAAGAAGCGGGGCGCCATGATGGCTGTCATCCAGAATCCCCGCCCTGGGGTGCCGGCGTAGATGAATGCAGTAACGGTGTGCATGATTATGGCCCAGGGAAAGGAGACATAAATCAGGCCCTTAATCCATCCCGGCAGCGGCGTCTCCCGTTTCTCCGCGCCCACGGCGGTCCAGCCGATCACCAGATTGAGCAGCATGAATCCCGGTAGAAAGATGGTATCATAAAAGAGCATGGACCCGGGGGTGGGGTTCAGGGGGACGTTCAAAATGCGCATGGGCATGCCCACATCGGAAAAGATAAAGAGCAGGCTCATGGCAAGAGTTCCCACCGTTAAAAACTGGGCCAGGGCTGTGATGGGGGCAAAGGCTTTGAAATCATGAAGATAAAGGGGCAGCACCACCATGAGTACCGAGGCTGCCACCCCCACCAGGAAGGTAAACTGAGAGATGTAAAAGCCCCAGGAAACGTTCCGGCTCATGCCCGTAAGCCAAAGGCCCTCATGCAGCTGGTACAGATAGGCCCAAAGACCCGCCCCGACGCCTGCCGCCAGGAAAATGATCCATATCCAGTAGCCTTTTCCCCCGTGAAGGGCTTTTTCAATCATGATGAACCTCTCATAGAATGTAAAAAACCGATGGACGGGTGCCCAGATCCGGCTTGCGTCTCACGTGAGGCTTTTCCGCCAGAATTTGACGAATTTCAGACGACGGATCTCCCAGATCTCCAAAGACCAGGGCGCCTTTTTTACAGGCCTCCACGCAGGCGGGCATTTGACCCACTGCCAGTCGTTCCTGGCAGAAGTTGCATTTTTCCACCACCCCTTTGCGCCGGGTGGGGAACTCCGGATGAATCTTTTTGATATAGGGCCGGGGGTCCCGGAAATTGAAACTTCGGGACCCATAGGGGCAGGCGGCCATGCAAAATCGACATCCGATGCAGCGGTGGTAATCAATCATGACGATGCCGTCTTTTTCCCGCTTAAAGGTGGCCTGGGTGGGGCAGGCCCGCACGCAGGGCGGGTCATCGCAATGGTTGCACAACAGGAAAAATTTCCGATTCTTGAGCGGGTTGGAAATAAGTTCATGTGCCCGTTCCGGGAAGGTGTTTTCATAGGGCTCCTGAAACAGCCACATGACCTGGTGTTCGGCTTTGGGGATGAAGGGAACATTGTGGATTTCGTGGCACGCGCCGATGCAATTTTCCGCACACTCGCCATCGCACTTGCTCATGTCCACCACCATGGCCCACCGTTTGGCTTTAAGGGCATTAGGGCCCGGGGATATGCGGCCGGGGAGATCAAACCCATGGCTGATGGCGGGTCCCGTCGCTACCGTCAGGGCCGCGGCGGATGCTGTTTTTAAAAATTTTCGGCGGGACAGGGTCATAATCGGTCCCCTTTTTCAGTTAAATCCGGCGCCACATGGCAATCCCAGCAGGGTGGCTTTACGTCATTGTATTCATGGCACCGATCGCAGAATTTGGCGGTGGAGACATGGCACCCCAGGCATGTTTTGTGAAGGTTCATTTCATAGCTTTTTCCGTTTGAAGCCGTGTACATGAGCAGATCATCCCGCACCACCGAAACCCGCCAGGCGTCCAGCAGGCGCATATGATCCGCCCGCATGAAGTCTGTGGACTCGATACATTTTTTGGCCTTTCCCGGCATTTCCAGTTGCGGGAAGGGTTTGCTTTGACCTATGGAATGCCAGTAAAAGGGAAAGGCCGCCAATGCGGCAAAAAAAATCATTCCCGAAATTACCCAGGCCTTACCGTGCATCAGGCGCCCTCCCCATTTTCTCTCGGATCGGACGGGGATGCTTTTTCAGGAGCGAGATCTTTTTCCGCCAATGGCAGTTCCTCCCCGCGAAGGTCCAGGGTCCGAGGGGCTTCTCCGTCCATCACCAGCGCATTGCCGAGAAGCTCATGAATCCCCGATACCCCTACTTCCGGGGCCCAGTAATCCATGAGGGCGGGAAACGCGGCCCGGTCGATGGCGCAGATGCAGGCCAGGGTGTTCACATCATAGCGGTCTCTCACATGCCGGACCGCATTGGCCCTGGGGAGCCCACCCCGCATGCGCAACTCCATGTCTTCGCCCGCATGGAGCCCGGCGCCGCTGCCGCAGCAGAAGGTTTGCTCCCGAATGGTCTCTTCGGGCATCTCGTAAAAATAATTGCAGACCTTTTTTATGAGGTAACGGGGCTCTTCCAGCATGCCCATGCCCCTGGCCACATTGCAGGAGTCATGAAAGGTGACTTTTAGATGGTCGTTTCTGGAGGGGTCCAGCTTGATTTTGTTTTGATGCACCAGGTCGGAAGTGAACTCGCAGATATGGACCGCCTTAGTGGAGGCCGCATGCTCGAATCGGGTTCCCGTGATGGGGGAAACGGGCGTCTCCAGGAAACCGGCAGGTCCGTTCATGGTCCCCATATACTGATGAATCACGCGCCACATGTGCCCGCATTCCCCGCCCAGAATAAATTTGACCTTCAACCGTTCGGCCTCGGCATACATCTTGGCGTTGAGCAGTTTGGCCACCTCATGATTGGTGAAAAAGCCGAAATTGCCCCCCTCGGCTGCATAGGTGGACCAGGTGTAATCCAGTCCCAGCTCGTGAAACAGCATCAGGTATCCCATGCAGGTGAAAATGCCCGGCTCCGCGTAAAAATCCCCTGATGATGTCACAAATAGAATCTCAGCGCCTTTGCGGTTGAAGGAAGGTTCAATTTTGACGCCTGTGATTTCCTCGATATCGTCGCAGAGGAATTCAATGGATTCTTTAAAGGTCTGAGGTTCCATGCCGATATGGTTGCCCACATGGTGGCACTTGGCCACGGCCGCGCCGATCCAGTCGATGTTGAGGCCTACCAGGTTCAGCAGTTCACGGCCCAAAATGGTGATTTCCGCCGTGTCGATGCCGTAGGGGCAGAACAGGGAACACCTGCGGCATTCGCTGCATTGGAAAAAGTAGTACCACCATTCCCGAATGACTTCCTTGGTTAGTTTCCTTGCCCCCACCATTTTTCCTAAGAATCGGCCGGCCCGGGTGAAATCATGGCGATATACGCTCCGCAACAGTTCCGCCCGCAGTACCGGCATGTTCTTGGGGTCGCCGCTTCCGATGAAAAAATGGCATTTGTCCGCACAGGCCCCGCAACGGACGCAGATATCCATGAAAATTTGCAGTGATCGAAACCGATGAAGCCGTTCCCGAAGGCCTTCCATGATGATATTGTACCAGTCTTCGGGCAGTTGCCAGTCGTCATCTTCCACCAGCCAGTCCCGGGGGTTGGGCATGCCTAGGGCTTCGATGTTTTTACCCTGAACCCCGTGGCAGTACATCCCCTGTTTGAGTTGGGCGGGACTATCCATCCATCCGGTCCGCGGCATATCTAAATGGATCCGGGAAAGTTCTTCGGGTTTGGGGAGATTTGTCACGAGATATCCTTTCCGTTCACAGGGGGCGTGGCCGAGCCCAAGGGGATGCCCGCTTCCACCATTTTATCGTGAAATTCCGTTTCATAGGCCTGGTAGGTATGGAATTTGACCGGGTAGTTCCAGGGGTTTTCATGATATACGGCCCGGCTGTTGTTGGGCATGGTTCGGGTGGGGGAAAAGAAAATGCCCCCCGCATGCATCAATTTGCTGAAGGGAAAGTATGCCAGGAGGGTGCAGACCAGAAAGAGATGCACGAAAAAAAGAGGGCCGATTCCCTGGGGAATCAAGGGATTAAAGGAAATAAGACCCATGGCCAGTTGCTTGGCGCTGATGGCGTCGATTCCCACCACATAGCGCATGAGGGCGCCTGTACCGGCGATAGCGATCAGCAGAAAAAGAGGGAAATAGTCGTTTAAAAGCGAAATGTATCGCAGTCTCGGCATCAACAATCGCCGGGCCAGGAGCAGGCTGAGTGCCGTCAGCAAGACCAGTCCACTCACCAGGATCTCCGGAATCCCCACTTCCAGCCACCCGTCCAGGGCTTCCGCCATTTTCACGGGCCATGGCACGGGGTTGGTGAAAAACCGCAAGTGCCTGAAAACCGTTGCAAACATGGCATAATGAAACAGAATGGCAAAGAGCCAGAGCCATTTGGCTGAGGCAAAGGTCAGTGTGGGTTGCCGGCTTTCGATTCTGGGAGAGAGATTCCGAAAAAGGCTCCTGAACAGGAAAACTTCGGAAAAGAGTCGGCCAATGGTCTGGACCCGGGTAAACGGGTTATCTATTCTTGCGGGTTTGATCCAGTTCAGACTCTTCTGCTGGCCGCCGGTGGTGGGGATGACAAAGGGATTGGGAATACGTGCCCACTTGAGTAAACGGGCCAGAACACCGACAAAAAAAATGATTATGGCGGCGTAGGGGATCAGAACGCCGAAGAGATAGGCCAGGCCCAACCCCTGAACCCCGACCCAGGGGATCAGGACAAGGCCCATGACAAGGAGCAACGCGCACACGATACCCATAATAGATGACCCCTCGTTCAAGAACCGTCGAAGACGGCATCGAGATCTATGACAAGCCCCGCAGAACACTGATTTCCAACACACCCTTTCCTTCAATCAGTCTCGGAATATCGTAGTGGCCTGACGAACCGAGACGGCGCAGGGTTACCAGCTTGTCGATAGGATGGATAATCCAGTATTCTCGAACGCCGGCCTTTTCATAAATATGGACCTTGTGAATCTGGTCCCTGGCGGCGGTAGCAGGTGAGACGATTTCCACGACAAGGTCAGGGGCGCCCCGGCATCCTCGTTCATCCAGTTTGGCCTGGTCGCAGACCACCAGAATATCCGGTTGGACAACGGTTCGCACTTCATCGTCCGGTTCTTCTTCATCGGGCAGCCGGACATCAAAGGGCGCGGCATACGCTTCACATGGTTTTCCAGTCAGAAAAACCGCAATCTGTTTGAAAAGCTCCCCTGAAACCTGTTGATGCCGGCGCGTCGGCGCCGGACTCATGTCAAAAATGGCGCCATCCAGCAACTCGGCCCTGAATCCATCCGGCCAGGTCAAATAATTGCGGTAAGTATAAAACTGCTGTTTCCGGGATGCAAGCGGCATGGCGGTTCCCTTACGCTTTAACAATGGTAAACGGATTTTATTTCGAAGCCTTATTGGTTTTTCAGGATGTTAAATAGAGGATATCACGAAAAGGCCGCTTTTTGTCAACCCTTAAAGCAAGCGCAAATTATTTCTTGCAACCATCGCATTTCTTGGTATGATAGCGCGTATCGATTCCATCCCGGTCAACAGAATAAGAAACTTGGGTTCTCAATGGTCTTTAACTGGTTACACATATCGATCCTCCTCTTTTTCTTAGTGGGTTTTCTCATGGCCGCGGGCGCCCTGACCGGCGCTTTTTTTCTCTCGCCCCGAGCAAGGGATAAACAAATGGGCATGGCCTACGAATGCGGCATGCGCTCCCTTGCCGACGCCCGAATCCGTTTTCATATCAATTACGCCATTTATGCCCTCATCTTTCTGGCCTTTGAGGTGGATGTTCTCTACCTCTTTCCCGTGGCCCTTTTCTATTCTCAGACCATTGGTATTGCCGCATTTTTCAAGGTATTCGTTTTTCTCTTGGTATTGGCCCTGGCGGTTCTGTTTTTTCATGCAAAAGGAGTCTTTAAGTGGCCCCGGAAAATTTCGTGACGCAAAGCCCCGAACCCTGGACCCCTCCCATTGTTCGTCTTGAGCTGGCGGAGAAGCTGAAGGATGTTTGCAGGTCCATGTCCCTGTGGCCCATGACTTTCGGGCTGGCCTGTTGCGCCATCGAGATGATGGCCGCGGGCATGGCGCGCTATGATCTGGCACGATTCGGGGCCGAGGTATTTCGTGCATCCCCCAGGCAGTCGGATTTGATGATTGTGGCCGGCACCGTCACCCACAAACTGGCCCCCGCCATTTTGCGCCTTTACGAACAGATGCCTGCGCCCAAATGGGTGATTGCCATGGGAAACTGCGCTATATCCGGGGGACCCTTCAAATTTCCGGGGCAATATTCGGTGGTGGAGGGCGTGGACAAAATCATCCCCGTGGACGTTTATGTCCCCGGATGCCCGGCCCGACCCGAAGCACTCCTGGAAGGTCTGTTTGAACTACAGAAAAAAATCACCGGCCGGCGCTGGTGGCCGGAACCGCGGGACAGCAAAGTCGCTTAAAAACAGGATTGGATAGCAATTTGGGGCAGTTCTTTTTTGACAACTTCAGAGGATTCGGTATATTTCGTACTGGAGCAAGCAAAATAGGTCGAGGGGGGTAATGAAGATGCTGATTGAGATATTTGATAAGGGTCAAGTGGTGATCCCGGTTGACGTCCGAAAAGAGTTCGATATTGAGATTGGTGATATGCTGGATGTTATCGTGGATAGACGTGAAAAAAGCCTAACGCTGAAAAAGGCAGGCGGAATGAAATCCGCTAAACTGGCTGGTTCTCTTTCAAAATACAAACAAAAACGGCGGTTCCCCTCAAAGCAAGAAATGAAAGAGGCACTTGCGGAAGGAATTGTCCGTGGAAATTAGTCTAATTGACACAAATGTCATCATCCGTTATCTCGTGGAAGATCCAGAAAAAGTTCACATGAAATTTAGAGGGGTTTTTACTTTTTTTCCAAAAGTGGAAAGTGGAGAGCGAAACGTAGCGTTGTGTGAACTTGTGTTGTTCGAAGCATTTTTTGTACTCACGAAATTTTATCGAGTGCCCCAAAATGAGGCTGCCGAAAAGCTGTCGGACATCGTATCGTTTATGGGTATCATCATGCATGATAAGCCCCTTATTCTATCCTGTTTTGAAATACTCCAAACCGAAAAAATCGACCTTGTTGATGCCTATTTATTGGCGTTGTCAAAAAAGAAAAATCTGAAAGGGATATACTCCTTCGACAGAGATCTTTCAAAAAGGGGCCTCAAGGCTATGGCCATTGAATGAGTCTAAACGCATAAATGAGAATAACCGGAATCCAAACCGAGGACAAAGGCACATGACGCCTGCGTGGATGGAAGGCCTCAATACCCTTTGCAAGTGCCGACACGTTTTTGAAAAGACGGGGATCACCTGGGGTCTTTTTCTTTCCCCCGACACGCTGGTGGATGCGGCTCAGCGGTTGTTTCAAGCCGGTTTTTTCCTGGAAGATATTTCGGGCCTGGACAGCGCAAATGGCTTTGTGGCGGTGTACCATTTAAGCGTATATTCCGGCTCGGACAGGACCGCTCTTTATGTAATCGTTCCTCACGATGACCCTCAAATTCCGACCATCAGCCCTGTTTACAGCGGCGCTTTATGGCACGAACGGGAGGTAATGGATTTTTTTGGTATTTACTTTACCGGTCACCCGAACCCAAAACCTCTGTTGTTGCCCGAAGACATGACGGATCATCCCCTTATAAAGGAGGATAAAGGCCGGGCACCGTTAAAAAATCTGCTGGATCCGGGCGAAATCGTGGAAAGGGACCCTGATTTTCTGTTTTTTGAAGAAGCCAATTTGCCAACCGAAGAATCGAAACCCGAGGGGCAATGACCGAAGGCGACGAACAAACTCTCATCATTAACATGGGGCCTCAGCACCCGTCCACCCACGGGGTGCTTCGGGTCGTGCTGGTCCTGGACGGCGAATATATCGTCAGGGCAACGCCCGTCATTGGATATCTCCACCGTATGCACGAAAAAATGGCGGAGATCAGAACCTGTGTGCAATACATGCCAAACATGGGCCGCGTGGACTACCTGAACCCTTTGGGATGGAACTGGGCCTATGTGGGGGCACTGGAACGTCTGGCCGGCATTGAGGTTCCTGAACGGGCGGAATTTATTCGGGTCATCACCGGAGAGTTGAACCGTATATCCTCTCACCTGGTCTGGTTCGGGGCCTATATCCTGGATCTGGGGGCTTTTACGCCCATCATGTACGCCTTTGAGGATCGGGAAAAAATTCTGGATCTCCTTCAACCCATTTCGGGATCGCGCCTTACCTACAGTTTTTTCCGCCCCGGCGGGGTGGCAACGGACGTTACCGATTCATTTCTGAAAGATACCCTTGCCTTTGTGAAATATATGAGAGACCGGCTCCCCATGTACCGGGATCTGGTGACGGACAACATTATTTTCCGTAAGCGCTGCGAGGGGGTAGGGGTTCTTTCCCTTGAGATGTGTCAAAGGTACGGGGCCACAGGACCCGTTATCAGAGGCTCCAACCGCCCCTATGATATTCGAAAATCCGAACCCTATTCCATATACGACCGGTTCGATTATCGAATACCCGTTGATGAAAAGGGTGATGCCATGGGCCGATACCGGGTTCGCATGGCGGAACTGGCGGAAAGTCTCAACATCATCGAACAGGCCGTAAACCGGATTCCGGAAGGGGATTACATCGTCAAAAAAGCCCCCAAACCCCGCTGGAAACCTCCCAGGGGGGAAGCCTATTTCGCCGTGGAAGGGGCACGGGGGAAGATCGGCGTCTATCTCATTTCAAACGGGGACAAATTCCCCTACCGCGTGAAATTGCGCTCGCCCGGTTTCTCCAACCTGAGCCTTTTCGGGGAACTGGCGAAAGGGCATCTTTTGCAGGATGCGGTGTCTATTCTGGGCAGTCTGGATCTGGTGATCCCTGAGATTGATCGGTAAAAGGGAGAAGGTGAGGAACTTGGGAAGTGAAAGGCATGTGCTATTTCTGAAGGGATTCTCAGTATGGCAGCTTATCCGGAAACCAGATATCACCTCCTTTATCACGTTATACCGTTAGCAAACCGGCAAAATTTGAACTTTTGCAAGCAAATTGAAATTGGTGGTATGGGTTATTCGGAAACAGCATATTATCTTGTTGGGCGCATTAAGAAAAAATAATAGGAGAATTCCACGTGGCATTCTACATTCAACTCGGTTTTGAGTCTCATCCTTTCCTCAAGACAAACGCTGACGAGGAGGAGTCTCTTCAATCTTATCGAAAAGCTTATCCAAAGAGGAAAAGAAGCAGTTGACCGTTTTTATCCATGCTTACCTTGGGGATCTAACTGGGGACAGCATGCAAGAGTTCCTTAATGAGCTGAAGAGTCTACCAGATAAGTTTAAAATAAGCCAGGGCAGGCTGACAAGGTGATCGAGTTCATTGACCCCAAGTCTGATTTAGCAAAAACCATTGATAAGGAATTCTGGGTTAAGAAAGAAACTGAACGCCCGAAATACCGCGCAACTGATGTCGTTGAGGCAGTTAACAAAGCGGGTTTCAAGAAATTTCGCGTTCTCGCAGAGCACCTGCGCATGTGGCAGGCCGAGGATGCCAAGAATCCGGCAAAGGGGTTCGGGGTTGAAGTTCAAGGTGTTTGGTACTGGTACCAATCATGGCTTGATTGCTGTATTGAATTGTGCAATCAGGCTGGTGACGAGTATCGGTAATTGTTCGCCTAACAAACTGCTGGTAGGGATGCGCAAGGACCGCGCACCCCACAGTAGCGGCGTTGGGGCTAAACGGGGATCAGTAGTGGTATCTCAGTTGGGCAATATGAATTGCATCTTCGGAGACTTTATAGATAAATCTATGTTCGTCTGTTATTCGCCTGGACCAATATCCGGAAAGTGCATGTTTTAGCGGCTCAGGCTTTCCCACACCCTCAAAAGGATTTCGTTTGGTTTCCTTAATGAGGGTGTTGATGCGACGAAGAATCTTTTTGTCAGTTTTTTGCCAAAAGATGTAATCGTCCCAAGCGTGGTCAGAAAAAATGAGCTTCACTCTACAAGCTCCTTTTCAGCCCCTTTGCCATTTTCGAGTTGAGCAATAGATTCAATCAGCCGCTTTGTGTTTTTCGGTGACCGTAGCAGATAGGCTGTCTCTTCAAGGGCTTCAAAGTCCTCAAGAGACATAATAACTACAGAACCCGAGGATTTTTTCGTTACAATCATCGGCGCACGGTCTCTGCAAACTTTTTCCATTGTTTTTGCAAGGTTTTGCCTTGCTGCCGTATAGGTTATGGCTTCCATTTTAGCACCTCCTGTACAGAATATTGTACATATTAAAGGTGGGATGTCAATATATTTTTATGCCCAACCTGTCACTGTAGCAGAAAACCAGGGTAGGGCTGCCGTGCCGGACTGAAAGTCTGTATCGCCCTGTCTTCTGCTAAGTTTGTCGTTAGGTCAAGAAATCTATGGATATAAGTGAGCTTGTGAACGAACCACAGACACTCAACTCTGAAGCAAAAAAAGCCGTTCGCTTGGTGGATTATTTTCTACGGCTGGCGACCCTGCGTGCGAAACTGATCCGCAGCATTGACGAGTACGAGAAGGTTCTGTGGCTTTCAGCCATTCCAAGGGAACAGGGGTGTTTCACCCAGGCATGGGGGCGCGATGAGGAATATGAATCGGACGTATGGTTGGAAGTGCAAAACCGACGAGAACCCGAACTACCCGCTGTGCCCACTCAATGCAGAGATTGGGTGAATCGGTCTCTACTCCGAAACAAGAATGTCCTACCTGAACTTCTTTCTGAGATTACTCGTCAAATCCAGAATCCCGATTGGCGCGAGGGATCAGACCAGTCGGAAACCATCCAGAACATCGAACACCTTAAGAATCACCCTGAAATTCAGCAAACATGGGAACGGTATGTGGAAGGCAAATGGTTTCTTTGGACGGAGGAACATAATGCGTGGGAGAAAGTCCATAAGGTCTATTCCGCGCTCTTTGCCATTCATCAGGAGCAACTTCGTCTTGGCGAGGAATACGAACTCGTACTCGGTTTGGGCCTGCTAACTTGGCAGACGCAGACCGGACAGCGCATCAGGCGTCATTTGGCTGTTGCGGATGCAATCTTGGAGTTTGAAGCCCGTTTGGGCAAATTCACCGTCCGGCCCCACACCGAAGGTGCCAAACTACGGCCCGAACTCGACATGTTGGACATCGAGGAGCAACCGGCGCACGTGGAGGAAACCGCGAAGGTGTCACTGACCGCAGCCGAAGACGATCCGTGGGAAAAAGGATGTATCGAAGGCGTCCTACAGGCCCTGGTGCATTCGATCAACTCACAAGGCGATTATGACGATTCGCTGGAAGCGAAAAACATCCGCGCTTCGGCGAAGCCCATCGTGGAATATGCTCCGGCTTTGATTCTGCGAAAGCGTTCCGCCAAAGGTCTTACCGAAACCTTGAAACGGATCAAGGAACAGATTGAGCACGGCGAAGACATCCTCGGCGAATTCTCGGACCTCGCGGAAATCCGCCCGAAGGATGGCCGTGAATCGCCAAATGGGCCGGAAGAGGCAAACGCTGCATTCGATGGTGAGGTCTTCTTCCCCAAACCATCGAACGATGAGCAACGCCGCATTGTTGATAAGATTCGAACGGCAAGCGGCGTACTTGTGCAAGGGCCGCCGGGCACCGGAAAATCTCATACCATCGCCAATCTGATTTGCCATCTGCTTGCCACGGGACAGCGAACACTCATCACGGCGAAAACGCCGCGTGCGCTTCAGGTTCTTGAAGGGCTTGTGCCTGATGAGTTGCGCCCCCTTTGCATCAATCTACTTGGCAGTGGACTTGAGGAACGCCGCTCTCTCGAAGCCAGCGTTGGCGGCATTCTCCGGAAGAATGAGGAGTGGAACGAAGATCGCGCCAAATGTGAGCGCAGGGAACTTGAAGAGCGCCTTCGGAAACTCCGCGAGGAGAAGGCCAGGGTCAACCGGCGACTTCGCGACATCAGGGAGTCCGAAACGCATACGCAGTCCATTGCGGAGGGAGCCTATCGAGGGACGGCGGCTAGAATCGCCGAAACTGTGAACCGGGATCGATCCGACTACGAATGGTTCACGGATTCCGTTCCTTTAGACAAGACGTGTCAGATCTCCGAAAACGACTTGAGAAACGTTCTTGTGGTTTTGCGCCAATTCACGCCAGAGAAAAGCCGGGAATTGGGCCTTGCATGGCCCGAAGCGTTGCCATCCCCTGAGCGCTTTGCTAACCTTGTGAGGAATGAGACAAGGGCGACTGAAGATGAGCAAAACTCGGCACGCGGGGCCGATGAACGGTTTGCCGATGTTTTGGTAAAAAACAATCCTTCGGCCATCGAGGCGATCCATAAAGCTTTCTCAACTTTTCGGGACACTCGCAGGAGACTCCTCGCAACGCCGCATGCATGGATGAACGATGTTTTGAGCGATATTTTGGGCGGCAACTCGTCCCTGTGGCATGAATTTCTACGTGTTACGCGAGATGTTATTGCATCAATTGAAGAACTCGTTGCGGTCGCCGATGAGACCCGAATTGAATTCCCGGACACTACCGATATCAGGTCGTTGTATGAAGATGCTCGCAAACTGAAAGAGTACATGGAGAAGGGCGGGAAACTGGGTTGGGGGGTATTTCGACCCAAACCGGTGAAGGAAAGGCTTTACGTAATCAAGACTGTGCGAATCACTGGACGCCCCTGTTCCACTGTCGAGCATTTCTCAAATCTTTCGGATGCGGTGCATGTTCGCATTGAATTTGAAAAGGCGTGGGGCTTCTGGAAAGGGCGAAGTGAAAAGGTTGAAGGTCCGTACACTCTCCAATTGACAGCTCTCAAGTCGTTGCGTGATGCGCTCGAAAACGCCTTGGCCCTAGAAGAACTCATTGCCAAATGTCGAGAAGCGATAAACCAATGTTCAGGCATGGGTGAGCCCGTATGGGCCGACGAATCCCAGGTTGAAAGGGTTGTCTCCTCATGCCTCCTTGCGTTGGCCCGTATCCGCAAGCGGCTTGCCGTCGAGGAAATCCAAAGCGTTGAGGTTCCGATTTCTCGCGTGGTCGCTATGGGCAGCGCACATCCGGTGACAAACGATTTGCTGCGTGCCATTCGCAGCCGCGGCATGGATAAGTTTGCTCTGTGCGCGAATACGATTCAGGATTTGGAGAAACAGCGTCACCGCCTTCAGAAGGTGGACGAATATCTCTCGAAACTGCGCCGCTTGCTTCCGAAGTTCACGAAGTCCTTGGAACAAACCTGCAACGAGCCATATTGGGAAGAACGAGTCCGGCGAATTGGCGACGCTTGGCATTGGGCGCAGGCGTGGTACTGGATTGAGGATTACATTCGACAGGAAGACGTTCCGGCGCTCGCCATGCGCGCCAAACAAATCGAGGATGAGATAAACGGCATTATCGCGAAACTTGCTTCCCTTTACGCCTGGTCTTTCTGTTTCTCACGGCTCAAGGAAGACCATCGCCGCCACATGGAGGCCTGGCAGCAATCCATGCGGCGGCTTGGCAAGGGGACTGGTAAACACGCGCCGCACCATCGTCGCGAGGCTCAAGGACATCTGAATGAGTGCCGCGAAGCGGTTCCGGCATGGGTAATGCCACTCCATCGCATTTGGGACACGGTGTATCCCACGCCCGGCATGTTCGATGTGATTATCATTGACGAAGCTTCGCAATGTGGCGTCGAAGCTCTTCACTTATTCTATCTTGGAAAGAAGATATTGATCGTTGGCGATGACAAACAGATCAGCCCTGATGCCGTGGGTTTGCCCCGCGATTCGGTGCACCGCCTGATGGAAGAGTTCCTTTACGATTTCCACTTCAAGTCGTCATTCGATATTGAAAGCAGCTTGTTCGATCACGGGAAACTTCGCTACGGCACGCGGCGCGTCACGCTGCGTGAGCACTTCCGCTGCATGCCGGAAATCATCCGTTTCAGCAATGACCTTTGCTATTCGGATACGCCGCTCATTCCCTTGAGGCAGTATGGCCCGGACCGGCTGCCGCCGCTGGAACATGTTTTTGTGAGCGGTGGATATCGTGAAGGTTCAAACACCCGAACAATCAACCGTCCGGAAGCCGAAGCCATCGTCGAAAGGTTCGCCGAAATGTGCGGCGACAGCCGGTACAATGGCAAGACTATGGGGGTGGTGGTGCTTCAAGGCGAAGCGCAAGCTGCTTTGATCGAGAATCAGTTGCTCGAACGACTGGGGGCCGAGGAAATGGAACGGCGTCGCCTGATTTGCGGCAACCCTTACAGTTTTCAAGGCGATGAACGCGACATCATGTTTTTGTCGCTCGTCGCGGCCGGCAATGAAAGAATCGGGCCTCTCGCAAAGGCGGCGGACGAGCGACGCTTCAATGTCGCGGCCAGTCGCGCCCGTGACATGATGATTCTATTCCATTCCGTCACCTGTGACGATCTTAGCGTCTCGTGTCTTCGGCGACAGTTGCTTGATTTTTTCGAGAACACGAAGCCTCAACAGATTGCTGGAATTGAGGTGGCCGAACTGGAGCGGCGAGCAACGCAGGACAATCGAGGCATTGTAAAGCCCCCTGACAAATTCGAGAGTTGGTTCGAGGTTGACGTTGCCTTGGAACTTCTTCGCAGAGATTTCACTGTGCTTGCCCAGCATGAAGTTGCGGGAAAGCGAATTGATCTTGTGGTTGAGGGCGGACAGGCGCGGCTGGCGGTTGAGTGCGATGGAGATAATTGGCACGGCGCCGACCGTTACGAGGCGGACATGCAACGCCAACGGCAACTTGAACGTTGCGGATGGGAGTTTTTCCGTGTGAGAGAGTCGGCCTTTTACACAGACAAAAATGGGGCGCTTCAACAATTGTGGTTCATGCTTGAAGAAAGAGGTATTTTCCCCGGATCATGCTTTGGAGACCATCACTCCGAGAGCAACGAAGGCTGGCAAGATGCTGAGGATGGGCAGGTTTTCGAGGAATTAGATGATGAAGAAGACAACGATCGCACTCATAGCGATGATTCACCCGAAAATGATGAAAATGACGTAGAGTCCGTAGGTCATCGCGTGGAAGAAGTTACCATAATGGAAATCCAGAACGCCATTATCAATGCATTGTCAAAATGCCCAAACCAGTCCTGCACCCTGCATTCCGTGGCATCTCGTGTTCTCAAGGAAGTGGGGGTTTTAACACGCGGAAACCCTCGTAAAGTTTTTGAGCACCGAGTTATGCGCAGTCTCAATACGCTGGAAGAACAAGGGATTATTGAAAAGTATAAAGCCAAGAATAATCGGATCAGACTTTTAAAGGAAATGGCCCAACAAGCCTAATGCAGCCGACGCAAAAAGCCGCGCGACTGATTAGCACTTTGACCGTAGGCCATTAGTAGCATCTACAAGCAAGAAAGATGAGGGTCTCAAGGAAGCAAAACCACAAAGAGGAAAATTCATATGGCTGATCGTAGTCGAAAGATAATTGGTTATTTTGCTTTTGCATCTCCTACTGAAGTTGTATGTACCGGAGATCGAGGCAACGCATGTGTAATATCTGGATCTGTTCGAGCTATGAAAGCTTTCCTTAAAGAATTTGATCCAGATGATCAAAAAAGACATATCGTAAAAAAGACGAGATTCGGGGAAATATTGAGAGGCCTCAATTTTGGTGCAGCTTATGGGTTTGACGAGGAGTCATACAAAAAGTTTTATCCGCTTGCACGGAAAGAAGGATTACCTGTTGAAGAAGCAAACTTCAATGAAATGAAAGATAAGAATTTTCGATTTTTTACAGTTCAATTAAAGAGATTATAACCTTGCTGTTGCCTGGGACATGCAAAAAAGTTAGCTCATCGTTGGCACAGGCATCGGGGCAGGAAGTTCCTTCATCCCCCCCGAGTCTTTGTGCTGCCGTTTATCGTCCCACTATTATCGTACTTATGCAATCGTTCAACGATAGGACAGTTTTTTGATAAACGAAAATACAAAAAACGTTGATAATTTCATTGGATTGAAATTCTGATTGTTGTGAGAATGATGAAGCATGTCGTTGGTAGGTATATTCATCAGGGAAAGAAGAGGGGGGAATATGCACAGGAAAGATTTGAGCCTGGATGAGGTGCTTAAAGTTCTCAAAAAAAGAAAAACGGCATTTGAAAAAGAATTTGGAGTTACTTCTATAGGCGTTTTCGGCTCTCTTGTCAGAGGGAGGTGCGGATCGGATAGTGATGTGGATATTGTCGTAAAGATGAACAAGCCGGATCTCTTTAATATGGTACATATAAAGGAAGAACTTGAGGTTGATTACCAGACAAAAGTTGATATTGTTCATTACCGGGAGAAAATGAATACCTTTCTAAAAAAGCGTATCGCCATAGAGGCGATTTATGTTTGATAGGGAACTCGCGTCGGTCGAAATGATGAGGCAGATGCTTTATGGATACGATCCACTTACCCCCAAGACTTCAGAGATTTTTTGAAACTGCTGAACTTCCATAAAGCCGAATGAAACAAATAGGAAATTGATATTGTGCCGAATATGAATGCCGTAAAACAACTTAGCTTATTCGATCTCAAATCCAGATCCCAAAGCAAAGAGCTGGGACAGTTTTTTACGGAGTCCAAAACAGCCGATTATATGGCATCAATGCTTGATTCCATTGGGAACGTTGAGTTGGTAAAGATTCTCGATGCCGGCGCCGGAGAAGGAATTCTTACGACATCCGCCGCTCGCCGCTGCTTGGAGCTGGGAAACCGTCGAGTTCATGCAATTCTTTTCGAGATCGATAAACAACTGTCGACACTCGAAAAAAACCTGGATCGCTTGGCTGGAATATTTATTAAAAAGGGCGGAAAATTCTCATATGAAATTCATAACGAGGATTTCATATTGTCGAGGCCGGATAAACATGAACCTAACTTTCATATTTCAATAATCAATCCGCCATATTTCAAGTATAACACCAAGCACTCCGTATATAGTGGCGCAACCGCCGATCTGTTCAAGGGAAATCCCAATATTTACGCATCCTTTATGGCGGTGGTTTCGTCATGCCTGGCGCCGGGAGGACAAATGGTTGCCATTGTTCCGCGCAGTTTTACAAATGGCCTCTATTTCAAAGGCTTTCGCGGCTATCTCCAGTCACGGATGAGCTTGGAACGGGTTCATATCTTTCGCTCCAGAAACCGGCTTTTCAAAAGTATGGGGGTACTACAGGAGAACATTATTTGTAAGTTCGTAAAAAACGAACAGCAACCTACCATAGAAATAGGGTCGAGCATTTGTGCGGAAGACTTGGCGGAATCTGAGGTCGTCCGCTATCCACAAAAATTGATTATTGATGGAAGCAATGGACATAATATTATTCGGATTCCGGAAAGTACGGCAGACGGCCATATTCTGAAGTTGGTTGAAGATTGGCCCGGCAGCTTTGAAGAAAATAATTACTATATTTCCACCGGCCCGGTGGTGGAGTTTCGCACCAGAGAATTTATTACAACAAAGGCCCAAAAGAATAGCATTCCTTTGTTGCGAATGCACAATGTTAAGGCGTTTCGCATCGAATGGACCGGAAAACACTGGAAAGACGCACGCTTTATTTTGAAGGAAGGGCACGAAAAACACACTTGCAGCAATAAAGTCTATGTAATACTAAAACGGTTCAGTTCTAAAGATGAAAAGCGCCGTCTCGTCGCAGGTATTCATGACCCTGAACAATTCAAAAATCACCTGATTGGACTGGAAAATCATTTGAACTATATCGGCGTAAAAGATGAAGACATGAATCTTACGGAAGCATTCGGGTTGGCTGCGTTGTTTAATTCTACGCTTATGGATCGTTACTTCCGGTCAATATCTGGAAATACCCAAGTGAACGCCACGGAAATACGACTTTTGAAATTACCGACGAGAGATCAGATTATATCAATAGGAAAGGAAGTGCAGAGGGCAAAAGGCTATGAACAATTGTCAGTAGATGAGATTGTCCAATCCGCACTGGCGATACGGAACCTGCAATGAGCACCAAAAAACAGCGAGAGGAGAAGCTAAAACAGTCCAAGGAAATATTGAAAGCCCTTGGTTTACCAAAGGCACAACATAATGACAGATCAGGATGGGTATTTTTGGCTTTAGCGGATATTCGACCGGAAAGTCCATGGGGCAACGCAGCATCACCACTGCTCCCAACAGTCGATATCATGCAGTTCATCCGTAAACACTACAAACAGGATTACAAACCGAACAGCCGTGAAACGATCCGCCGACAGACATTACATCAATTTGAACAAGCCCGAATTGTAGATCGGAATCGGGATGACCCTGCTCGTCCCACAAATAGCAAGGATAATAACTATTCACTGAATGAGTCAATTCTTACTGTTTTGAGAGAGTACCCAGCGGGGGAGTGGAGGAGAAAGATTGAAGAGTATAAACAGAATTCAACCGCCCTAAAATATCTTTATGCAAAAAAACTGGATAAAGAAAAGATCCCCATCACATTACCTGATGGGAAGAAAATTTTACTTTCTCCCGGGAAACATAATCAATTGCATGCGGATATCGTCCACGAATTTTGCTCCAGATTTATTGGAGAAGGCGGTCGACTTCTCTATATGGGAGATACAGCCAGCAGTCGAAACGAAGGCGGTAAACTCATGATTTTGGAAAGTGAGTTTCTTGAGTCTATCGGAGTGCCGCCCATGTCACATGACAAACTGCCTGACGTTGTGGTTTTTGATG
This sequence comes from Desulfatiglandales bacterium, assembly GCA_963662465.1. Classification (GTDB taxonomy): domain Bacteria; phylum Desulfobacterota; class DSM-4660; order Desulfatiglandales; family Desulfatiglandaceae; genus NaphS2. The sequence goes on along the minus strand of OY759599.1, from coordinate 2,053,097 downwards.
AGAAACGCAATTGGTTGTTTTTGATTGAGGCGGTCACAAGTCATGGGCCAGTATCCCCTAAAAGATGGGTAGAGCTGGAAGAAGCCTTAGCAACCTGTAAAGTGGGCAGGGTATATGTAACTGCTTTTCCGAGCCGAGCGGAATTTCGTAGAAATGCGGCGGATATAGCGTGGGAAACAGAGGTCTGGATTGCAGACAACCCGGATCACATGATCCATTTTAATGGAGATCGCTTTCTTGGACCACGTGAACATTGATATGAGGGTTAAATCAAAATGATGGCGGTGCCCGCGGGAACGTAGAGACAAGGCATGCCTTGTCTCTACAAAAACGGACGGGTATTCTGCCATGTCTGAAAGGGTAAAGGAAGCAATTATTATGTCTGAAAATATCGAAAAATATCCTGTTGAACTTGATGATTATGACTGCGACCTAATTTTAAAAAATGCTATTGTTTTTGGTCAATTAAAAACAACTTTAACCCGGATGTCTAGAAAAGAGGGGGTTCATACCATTCGCATGACTCAAAATGAAATAAACGATCTTGCCGGTTGGATGGCGGCAGAATCCAATCATGCCAAATCTCCTCGAAAAGCGCGAGAACTCGGAGCGCTATGCGACCATTTTGAGAGTATTGATTTCTAAATTAAAGCAAACACTCGCAGGAATTCTTAGATGAAACTTGATGGGGCGCCACATGCGTTTCAGGCCTGAAGGGCAGTGACATATCAGCTCGGGGAAACGCCACGGGAACATGATGCAACTGCGGTTGGACATCTTGCACTAATCGAGAAAGCTATTGAAATATAGGTGAAAAACAAAAAATACGAAATAAGAAGAAAAGACATAAACATCTCAACCTCAGAAAAGAAATAGGGTTGGATAAAGCATACAAAACAGATTATGATAACTTAAATGCAAAAATTTTCGACTTATACAAAAACGAATTTGGAGCGTATTGACGCAATGACCGATGATATGATTGACACGTCAGACAGTCCTCCATTGACGGATGACTTTTTTGTGACGGCAAAATGGCGAATGCCAAAGCCGAAAGTTAAAGTTATGTTGGAAATTGAGCCGGAGGTTCTCGATTGGTTCAAAGCTCAAGGATCTGATTGGAAGCACCAATTAACAGCAGCAGTTCGGATTTATGCCTACGCTCACAAATTAGCGTAAAAATGCGAACCCGATGCTACACCAGGCGCCATGAGTCATACGGATTTCAAAGCATAGTCCGTGCATGGCAATGGTGAATTTATCGTTTGGGGATAGTATCTGAAAGGGGGGGAATGAAATGAATTATGAAACCTTTTCCGAAGAAATTACGAAGCTGATTCGACCGCAATCTTATCCTCTCGGAGTGAAATTGGTAAAAAATAGCAACCAACTTCCGGAGAGCGCAATCAGACCCTCAAAGTATGGCATTAAGATCTCTCTTTGCCAGTGGATAACGATGGCAAGACGCTGGGGACGAATTCTTGGCGCCGTAGCGGACGATATCAACTGCACGCCGTGTCTTGCGGCGCTGGGCCTTAAACGAATGGAGGGCAGCAAACCGCTTTCCGAATACTTTTTAGAAATGGGTTACTTCGACAGTATTGAATCAGCGGAGAAGGTAACAAAAGGGCTGGGTCTGATACCTGCAGGGGAAATCGGCGGTGCAGCTTTTTTCCCCCTTGAAATGGCGCCGGTCGATCCCGATATTGTGCTGATCTATGGAACACCCGCCCAAATGGCCAGATTGGCTGCGGGATACCTATATCACCATGGAGAACTCATTGAATCCAGGACCACGGGATTTGGTATTTCCTGTCTTTCGGCCTTAAAGCCACATTTTACCGGTAAGCCTGCATTTGTTCATCCCGGACGGGGAGAGCGCATACTGGCAGGCACGGATGAGTCCGAGATGTTTCTAACATTTCCGGCAAGCGATTGTGAATTGCTCTTGGACGGCTTGAAAAAAACCCAGGAGAAAGGAACAAGATATCCGGTTCAAAGTTATATGATTTATCAACCACAAACCATTAAACCCATGAAAAGCCTTGAGGCCAAATTAGCCGATTTAGATCAGTGTTGATGGGGAAAGGGTAATTTACACAACATGTCCTTTGACGAGATTCAGTTGATCCGGATGATCATTGCGGTGGTGGCCACGGCCCTGTTTGTGGCTGCCAGTGTGATCTTCCTGGTTTACCTGGAACGGAAGGTGGCGGGGCACGTTCACCGGCGACCGGGGCCTTTTGAGGTAGGACCCCACGGCATGCTCCAAACCGTTGCGGATGCTGTTAAACTTTTATCAAAACAGCCCCTGAAACCTGATGGCGCCGATTCTTTTCTGTTCTGGCTGGCGCCCGTTGCGGCCTTTGCGCCGACGCTGCTGTTGCTGCTCCCCATCCCTTTCGGACCGACTCTCACCGGATGCGAGGTGAACCTGGGACTTTTGTTGATCCTGGCCTTTTCGGGGGTTAATGTGCTGGCCCTCTGCCTGGCCGGATGGGGTTCCGACAATAAATGGGCTATTCTGGGAGCGGCCCGTTCCGTGGCCCAGGCTGTGGGGTATGAAATCCCCCTGCTGCTGGCGGTGCTGGCCGTGACCTTTAACAACGGCACGTTGAACTTGTCCGAAATCGTGGTGAGACAGGGGCCGTACCCATGGCACTGGAATTTCGTGAGCCAGCCCCTGGCCTTTTTCATCTTCTTTATCTGCGCGGTAGCGGAGACCAACCGCAACCCCTTTGACCTGCCCGAGGCGGAAAGCGAGCTGACTGCCGGTTTCCATACGGAATACTCGGGTATGGGGTTCGGCCTCTTTTTCCTGGCGGAATACACCAATATGATTGTGGTGTGCAGTGTTTGCACGGTACTCTTTCTGGGGGGCTGGCAGGGACCCTTTCTGCCGGGGTTCTGGTGGTTCCTGGCCAAGATGTATGTGCTGTTGCTGGTTATGATGTGGTTTCGATGGACCTTTCCCCGTCTCCGTTTTGACCAGTTGCTCAATCTTAATTGGAAATGGCTGTTGCCGCCGGCGTTGATTAATCTGATGGCGACGGCCTTGGTAATGAAGCTTTTTTGAGAAAATTATTCATGAATGCACTGAAAAAAATGGGGGAAGACGTTCTGGGACTCTGGAGTTTGGTGAAAGGGCTCAAGATTACCGGCGCCTTTTTCTTTTCAAAACAGGTGACCGTCCATTACCCAAGGGTCCAAGTGGATAACCTGGCAACCTTCCGGGGACCCATTGAACTTGTTCCCAACCCGGAAGATCCCACGCTGCCCCTGTGTATTGCATGTATGACTTGTGCCTCCACCTGTCCCATGGGGGCCATTTCAGTGGTCAAAAAAAAGACCCCGAAACCCGGGGAGGCAGTTGAGGGAGAGAAGGCCCCCAAAGGTCCCGAAAAATTCACCTATGATTACACTGTGTGCTGCCAATGCGGTCTGTGCGCGGAAAACTGCCCCAAGGGGGCCATCCGGTTTTCGGGAAACCCCTATTCCGCAAGCACCGACAAAAATGATTTTAAATTTGATCTTCTTGATAAATTTCGATCTAACTGCTAATAGCTAAAGCGGTAAGCCGCAGTTTTAAGTTTTAGGTTTTAAGTTTTAAGTTTTTCTACCAATGAATCCATGTTGTTATATTGATCATCTTGTTTTTTTCGAAGCATTTAATCTGTAAGCTACTAACAGCTAACAGCTAACAGCTAACAGCTAATAAACATGACCGAAACAATGGAAATCCTGGCTAAAAGCGCTTTTGCTTTCTACTGCCTCATCATCTGCATCGGTTCCATCATGGCCGTAACATCGAAAAGCCTGGTGCGGGCCCTCGTGGGCTTGATTGCCGTGATGATGGCCGTTGCGGGCATGTATCTGTTGCTGGCGGCGCCCTTTATCGCCTTTATGCAGGTCCTCATCTATGTAGGGGGTATCGGCGTACTCATCTTTTTTGCCATCATGTTGTCCAGAGCCTCGGCAGAAGGGGATGAGACCGGTCCCGTTTCCCTTAAGAAAGCGGTCAATGCCCTGGCATGCCTGCTGGCGCCCGCAGTGATCCTCTCAGTCGTTATTTTCAATCATCCCGAAAGAAGCCTGAATATGCCGGTAAATGTGGCGCCGGCCATGCTGGGAAAGGGGATGCTCGGACCCTACCTGCTGCCTTTCGAGCTGATTTCCGTGGTGCTTTTTGCGGCCATGGCAGGTGCGGTACTGGTGGTCTGGCGCAAGCGGGGGAAAAAATGACCGCATTGACGCTATTTCAACTGGTGGGCCTGTTCCTGTTCTGCATCGGGGGGTTCGGCCTTGTTCGGCGAAAAACCCTGGTGGGCATGCTCATCGCCCTGGAACTGATGATCAACGGGGCCGGGCTTTCCATCGTGGCTGCTGCCCAGCTCACCGAAGGGGACGCTGTTGTGGGGCAATTGGGCGCCTTGTTTGTCATGGGTCTGGCGGCGGCTGAAGCAACGCTGATGCTGGCCCTTATTCTGGTGGTGGTCAAACGCTTCAACAACGGTCAAACCGACAGTATTTCCCAAATGAGAGGGTAGTTTTTGTGACCCCAAACCCTGACATTATCGCCGGCATCCGACCCCTCATTCCGGTGGCAGTGACATTTTTTGCCCCCTTTCTCATTCGGCTTTTTGCCAAAAATGAAAACCGCCGGGAGGCCGTTTCCTTTATCATCGGCGCCATCACGTTTATTGCCGTGGTGTCCATGGCGCCGGGCATTCTGGAAGGGAAAATCTATACGTATACCCTCTTTCGCATCCTTCCCGGCATGACCGTGAGTTTTTGCGCGGACGGCTTGAGCATGGTCTTTGCTCTGATCTCGTCTTTTTTATGGATACTCACCACCAGCTACAACATCGGCTATATGCGGACCCTCAAGGAACACGCCCAGACCCGTTATTACATCTGTTTCGGGATCGCCGTCTTCGGGGCCCAGGGGGTCGCCTTTGCGGGCAATGTGTTCACCCTTTATCTCTTTTATGAAATCATCACCCTATTTACCTATCCGCTGGTGGCCCATTATCAGAGTAAAGATGCCTTTGAGGCGGGCAAAAAATATCTGGTCTATCTCCTGGGAACTTCGAAGCTTTTTTTTCTGCCGGCCATGATCATCACCTATGTGCTGTGCGGAACCCTGGACTTTCAACTGGGGGATATCCACAAGGGGATTTTTCCCACCAATGCAAACCCCGTATTGCTGATTGTGGTCTACATCCTGTTTTTGGCGGGTCTCACTAAAACGGCCATGATGCCGCTGCACAGCTGGCTGCCCTCCGCCATGGTGGCGCCCACGCCGGTCTCGGGCCTCCTGCACGCGGTGGCCGTGGTCAAAGCCGGCGCCTTTTCCGTATGCAGGATCATGCTCTCCTGTTTCGGACTGGATTCTTTGCATGATCTGGGTCTCGGCATGCCCACTGCCTATGTGGCGGGATTTACCATCATCGCGGCCGCCTTAATTGCCCTCACCAAGGATGACATCAAGGCACGGATCGCCTACAGCACGGTGAGCCACCTTTCCTATATCGTCATGGGTGTGGCCATGTTGACGGAAGGGGGGGTGGAAGGGGGCGTCTCGGCCATTGCCCACGATGCCTTTCCCAAAATTACCCTGTTTTTCGCCGCCGGGTGCATTATGGTGGTGACCGGTTCCAAAAAAATCAGTCTTATGAACGGTCTGGGTCGCCGCATGCCCTGGACCTTCGGGGCCTTCGCCCTGGCAACGCTTTCCTTTATCGGGCTGGCGCCGGCCAGCGGCTTTTTGAGCAAATTCTATTTGATTACCGGGGCCACGGATGCGGGGCAAACAATACTCATGCTGGTGATCCTGGCAAGCGTCCTCTTGAATATGGCCTACTTCGGCCCCATCGTGATCAGAGGCTTTTTCATGCCCCCCGTCAAAGGCGTGGACATGGATCAATATGCGGAAGCGCCGAAAACCATGGTGGTTCCCATGTTCATGATCGCCATTATTTCGATCCTCATCGGGTTTTACCCTCAGACGTTTGTGGATTTTGTGGATGTTTATGGAAGATTCTGGAGATAAAAGAGCATGAACTTCATCGAAGGCAGCTTTTTGCACCCGGCCACGCCCTTTGTCCTTTTGGGGTGCATCCTTCCGTTTCTTCGGGGAAGATTCTGGCGCGTGCTGCTCTTTATACCGCCCGTCATCGCCATTTTTCTGGCCCTGCAACTGCGGGTGGGTCGTTACTGGGAGGTGGATTATGTGGGCCAGGCCCTGGTACTTGGCCGGGTGGATGCGCTATCACTCCCCTTCATCGTTCTTTTTGCTTTTATGACCCTGATCTGCACCACCTTTTCCTTTCATGTGCGGGATAAGGCCCAGCATGTGGCCGCTCTCTTTTTCATGGCCGGGGCCTTCGGCAGTGTTTTGGCGGGGGATTACTGGACCCTTTACATGTTCTGGCAGGGGATGACCGTGTCTTCGTCATTTCTCATCTGGTTGAACCGCAAGCCCGAGGCCTCGAAAACGGGCTTTTTGTACATGTTAGTCCTGCTGTTGAGTTCCGTTCTGCTTTTGGCGGGCATTCTCCTGCGGGAGCGGGTGACGGGCGCCTTCATTTTCGGTCCCGCGGATGCCGATCTCATGTGGCATTATGACTACTTGATTCTGACGGCCTTTGCCATCAACGCAGCCGTCGTACCGCTTCATGCCTGGATGACCCAGGGGATCCCTCAAGCCACCATTCCCGGCGCGGTGTTTTTATCCGTATTCGGCATTAAAACGGCTGTTTATGCTATGGCGCGTTGTTTTGTGGGTCTCGATCTTCTCATTGTCCTGGGTGCGATCATGGCCCTTTATGGGGCTTTCTATGCTATTTTTTCCAACAATGTCAGAAGAATCCTCGCCTATCTCATGGTCGCACAGGTGGGGCTTATGATCACGGGGATCGGCATGGACTCAAAAATGGCCCTGGATGGCGCCATCTCCCTGGCCTATGCCCATACCTTTTATAACGCGATCCTCTTTATGGCATTTGGGTCCATCATTTACGCCACCCATGATGAAGTCCTGGCACGTTTGGGGATGCTGGCCCGGAAACTTCCCTTTGTGGCCGCCGTTACCCCCATTGGGGTTATGGCCCTTTGCGCCATGCCTTTTTTCAGCGGGTTTACGGGAACTTATCTGATCTTTGAGGAAGCCTTTAAACTTCAAGGCCCCATACCCGGTCCGATCCTTTGTCTGTGCCTGGGCTTGGCCATGCTGCTGATGATTCTGGCCGGGGGATTGCGCCTGCCCTATTTTACCTTCTGGTCTAAAGCCATTTTCAACCGAAAAGCGCTGCTGCCCCTGCCCAAAAATATGGTGGCGGCCATGGGCATGGCTGCGGCCTTTTGCCTGGTTCAGGGGATTTTTCCCGGTATCGTTGATCGTCGCCTGCCATCCCTGATGGAAGGGCGCCCCTTCACCTTTCTTAATGTGGGGATCGGGTTTGGTTTTTTGGCGGCCACTATCTTTTTGTTTATCTTTCTGCGGCCGATCTTGAGACCGGGGGCGGAAGATTTGTCTGATTTCGAACGTCTGTACATGCTGGTGGGCCGCAGCGTCATGACGCTCTTTTCAAAACCCCTTTCGTGGATAGACGGCATCTGGTCTGAGATTTACCGCACCCTCTTTCTTTGGGCCTTTAATTTTCTGGCCCGGATCAGCGATCGGTTCGACAGGAATGGAATAGATCGAGTGGTGGACCAAACGGCCTTTTCGGTCATGTTTTTGGGGAAAGCATCCGCCCGGCTTCAAAGCGGTCGTCTCCAGGATCAACTGGCATGGATGATGCTGCTGGCCCTGGGCATTTTCGCCCTCATCTGGTTTTGGTAAAAAATTTATGATTGAAGCTCAGTTTCCCGTTCTCACCTGCTTGATTGTGCTGCCGCTCCTGGGCTGTCTGGGATTGCTTTTTTTTAAGAATCCTAAGCCCATCCGGTGCTGGGCCCTCGGAGTGTCTCTTGGGGAAATCCTGCTGGCGTTGCCTTTGCTTCAATTCCGGATGGGAACGGCGGACTTTCAGTTTGTGGAATCCGTTCCATGGGTTTCCAGCTGGGGGCTGTGGTATTGCCTGGGGTTGGACGGCATCAGTGTGTTCATGGTGGCATTGACGCTGATAATCTTCCCCCTTTGCGTTGTCTGTTCCCGGGCTTCCATCACGACCCGGGTCAAAGAATTTCACGTCTGTCTTTTTGTACTCATATCGGTTTTGATCGGGGTTTTTTCAGCATTGGATCTGGTTCTCTTCTACCTGTTCTGGGAGGCTATTCTGATCCCCACCTATTTGATCATTGCCCTCTGGGGAGGCCCTCAAAAAGACCGTGCTGCCCTGAAGTTTATCTTGTACACCCTGGCCGGGAGCGCCCTTCTCCTGGTGGCGGTCATCGCTTTTCGCATGGAGGGGAACAGTTTTTCCATTCCCGCGCTTATGGCGCATCCCTTTTCCATTAATTTTCAGCGATGGACCTTCCTGATCCTGGCCCTGGCCTTTGCGGTGAAAGTGCCCCTGTTTCCCTTTCACACCTGGTTGCCGGCGGCATACGTGCAGGCCCCCACAGCCGGCAGCATTCTTCTCTCCACCGTTTTGTCCAAAATGGGGGCTTACGGATTTCTGCGCCTGGCCCTGCCGCTGACCCCCGATGCGGCCCACTTCTTTGCGCCTTTGATCATCGGCATGTCGGTTTGCTCCATCCTTTACGGAGGTCTTCTGGCCTTCGCCCAATCAAACCTCAAAAAAATCATTGCCTATTCTTCACTGGGGCATATGGGGTTTGTGACGTTAGGAATTTTTCTCTTTAATCTCAATGGGGCCCAGGGGGCATTGATCCAGATGGTCAATCATGGCATTACCACGGGCGCCCTGTTTGCCATGGCGGGGATCCTTTATGAGCGCAGCCGAAGTAATGATTTATCCCAAAACCTGGGGTTGGGAAAATTCGTGCCCGCTTTTATGGGGTTCTGGGGCCTGTTTGCCTTTGCGGGCTTTGCTTTTCCCGGCACCAATAATTTTGTGGGAGAATTTTTGATCCTGGCAGGGGCCTTTGAAAGGAACCTGTGGCTGGGGGCCGCCGCGGTTCCGGGCGCCCTGTTGGCGGCGGCCTACATGCTTCGTCCCACCCAGCAAATGGCATGGGGAGAGCCGTCAAAGGCTGGAGCATGGCGGGATATGAATGTCCGGGAATGGGCATGTCTCCTCCCCCTGGCATTTTTGGTACTCTACCTGGGGCTTATGCCCACCCTTTGCCTGAAAGTCATGAACCCCACCCTGAATCACCTGGTGGGAGTATTTCACTCCCGGGCGCCGGTCACTCTTTCGATGGATAAACACCTTTTTTCACCTGCAAAAAAACAGCTCGGCCTTGACAGAAAGCCCACGGGAGGATTCCAGCCATGAGCTTCCACCTGATCTTTCCGGAACTCTTTCAGCTTTTGATTGTGGCAATCCTATTTGTGCGGAGCGTCATTTGCGGAGATCGGATTGTACAGGTGGAAAAGTGGTTATCCTGGATTTCCGGATTAGGCGTCCTGGTGGCGCTCCTGTCATTGGGGCAAAACGGGTTGCTGTTCGGCCAATGCTACCAAGTGGACCGGCTGAGTCAATTTTTCAAAATGACCGTCGCTTTGGGTTTTTTCCTGACCGTCATAAACGGCGCCGGCCAGCCCATGCTGGAAAAAGACAAACGGTGCGATTACTTTCTGCTCCTGGCGCTATCCGCCTGGGGGTTGATGCTCCTTTGCTCCTCAGTAGAACTGATCAGCATCACCCTGTCCCTGGAGCTGGCCTCTTTCAGCCTTTTTCCCCTGGTATCGCTTCGAGCAAAAAGCCGAAACGCCGCTGAAGCCGCCATTAAGTATGTTTTTTTTGGCGGGGTGGCCACCGTCATCGGTCTGTTCGGGTTTTCATATATCCTTGCGGCCCGGCATACCACCTATCTCAATCAACTCACGGAGATGTCCTGGGCTTGGTCTGACAGTCCCATGGCGGTGATGGGGTTGACCCTGTTTCTTTCGGGGTTGCTGTTTAAACTGGCTTTTTTCCCGTTTCACTTCTGGGCGCCTGACGTCTATGAAGGGGCCGGCAATGAAACCGCCGCCTACATTGCAACGCTTCCCAAGGTGGGCGCAGTGGTGGTGCTGCTCCGTTTTACCCCTCTGCTGAAACCGGGGCTTGAGATCACCACCATCCTGGCGGTGCTGGCCGCCGTTTCCATGACCTACGGCAACCTTGCGGCCCTGGTGCAGAAAGATATCAAACGAATTTTGGGGTATTCGGCCGTTGCCCATGCGGGCTATCTTATGGTAGGGGTGGTGGCGGGAACGCCCATGGGGGTGACGGCCGCGGCTTACTACGCTTTCGCCTACGTCCTCATGAATTTTGCCTGTTTCTGGGTGGTCTGTCGCGAGTCTGTTGACGGTAGAAATTTGAAACTGGAAGACTTAAACGGTCTCTCCAAACGGGCGCCCGGTCTTGCCCTGGTTCTGGCCGTTGCCGCCATGGCCCTGGTGGGCCTTCCCCCCACGGCCGGGTTCATGGGCAAGTTTTTTCTGCTCTCCGCCGCCTGGAACCGGGGCTGCAACTACCTGGTGGTGATTGCCGCCGCCAATGTGGCCATCGGTCTCTTTTACTATTTGAATCTGGTGTGGCATGCCTATGCGAAGGAAAGTCCGGAGATAATCGAAGTCATTGATAAAACAAAAGGCTATAGCCCGGTTTTCAGCCTGTCCGGGGGGCTTTTTCTGGCGGGTTTGATCATCCTGTTCGGCATCCTGCCGGATCTGGTTTTCAGAATGTGGGTTCCCTGATCATTCCTTTTCATGAGAGAATTCAATTTTCTTCGGCTCATCGCGGATTAACGTGAAAAATCGATATTTCGAACCAAAGATGTCAGATGTCAAAAGCTCCGCGTATTCCTACACTCTGCGTGAGAATGCGCTTTGGACGCTCTGCGTCCACTGGGATAAGGCAATGAAGAGCTAATACAAGATGGCTACCGACGCAAGGCAGGACAGTTTCTCATTTGTATGAACCTTGATTGACTTGATGACTTGATTTTTTATTCATGCTGCCGGCATCATCAAGGTTCAGGCGCTTACCTTGTTGACTTGATTTACTTAGGCGCTTGTTATTATGAGCTCTTTTAAACTGTTGACTTTTTTGACTTATCGCGGAGTAACGCGAAAACCCGCGAATTGTGCGAGCGCCCGAAGCCTGAAGTTTGCAAAATTCCTGTAACCGTAAGCCGAGCGTATCATCGTCCTCAGTCCATTATTGAGCCCCTCGACAAAACCATTTGTGATTCGTTCGGTAAAATAATTGAGGATCTCCTTTCTCCAGTTTTTGAATGTAGCAACAAATTTGAGCAGGTATTTGTTGCCTGTTCGTTTTGCTTTTAGAACCCATGCGTCCAAAAAACGGGCTGCTTTTTCTCTGCAATGGATTTTCTCGAATATGGTGCGGAATTCTTCTTTAAGCAGGTACAAGGCGCGAAGATCAGGGCATGTTTTCAGTATGTTATCCAGATGTTCCGTCTCCTTTGGTGACAGTTCAGCCCGATTGCGTACAAGTATCCAGCGGCTGCCTTTGAGTAGTTTTTTCATTTCATCAGAGCTTTCTTTCTGATATTTTGTGCGCAGCTGGGTCAGGCGCGTATTCAATTGTTTCATGACATGGAATCGGTCAACTACCACCTTCGCATGGGGCAGCTTGCTGCGGGCTGCTTGATCATAGGGCGCCCACATGTCAATGGAAACAAAACGGATAGATTTTTTCTCCATAGGACTCAAGGCTTCTATCCAATTTTCCAGGGTTTTTTTCTCCCTGTCAGGCAGGATAGCGAGTATGCATTTCCTATCAATATCAGAGATCACGAGTACGAATTGCTTGTGACGCTTTTTGATGGAAAGCTCATCAATTCCTAAGCCCCTGACAGGATAGGTGGCCGTAGATATCCGTTTCATTGCCGCCCAAAAGTTGAAGATATCTTTTACTGTAGAGTGGCTTAGCCCTTCATGAACTGCAACAGCCTTGCGGGTGCTTGTAAGACAGGCCTGATAAATATGCTGTTCGAAGGTTATGGATTGCCTGCGGTGGGAATCTACGAAGGGCAATTCTTCTACAAAAGTCCGACCACAATCTTCGCATTTGAAACGGCGAGAAAGAAAATGTAGGACAGTCTTTTTGCCCCACACATCCAAATGACGAATAGATCGAGTTTCTTCTTGATGAATTTTCGTTGAAAGTGAGCCGCAATGTGGACACAAGGCAACCTCCTCGCGATGGGTACACCAAAGTGCAGAACTTCGTGTTCTCCTTCGCGACGAAGTGCAAACATCTTTACCCCGATGCTTGCAATGCCCAACAATTCGGTCAGAGTTTCATCCGCAACTTCTTTGAATTCTTGCAGGGTAATTCGCTTCACGGACTTCGCAGCATCCTTTATATAGGATGTAAAACGGGGTAGCAGTTTCATGGAAAATCCTCCTAATGAGCTTTTTCCATCCTATTTATACCTATTGGGGGAGAAAGTTCTCAAAAAAATGACAGGCGAAACATTTTTTCACGTTAATCCGCGTTGAGCCTTTTCTTCTTGACAAAAGATCCCAAATGATTTTTATTAAAAAGTAAACCACTACCTCTGGTAGTGGAATAAAAAAAGGTTCTACCGGTGTATTGAATATGACGAGTATTATATGTCTTCCTGGAAGGTGCGAAACTAACAGGAGGCATATAATGACTCGTCAACGTCAATTCAAGAAATTAGCACATTCTTTGTATGAGTGTAAGTACCATGTGGTGTTTTGCCCGAAATATCGCTACAAAATATTGCAGGAAGAAGTGGCAAAATATGTGATGCAACAGATATATCGGTTATGTAATCAAAAAGATGACGTAGAAGTGGTGGAAGGTAATGTGCAAATTGACCATGTTCGCCTGGTCGTATCAATCCCTCCGAAATACGCCATATCGCAGTTCATGGGGTTCTTGAAGGGGAAACTGGCTCTACAACTATTTGACCGTTTTCCTCAACTACGAAAAAAATACTGGGGACAACATGTGTGGTCGAGAGGCTATTGTGTGAGTACGGTAGGCTTAAATGAAGAGCGGATCAAAAAGTATGTAAAATGGCAGCATAGTAAAGATAAAGATGCCGATGTGACGCAAGGTAAATTGTTCAAATAGAATAGGTACCATGCACCTTCCAGGTGCATTAATTCAAGCCACCACCTTTGGTGGTGGTCATTGACTGCTTCTCATTCTTTAACTTGGACAAAAGGAAACAGCGAAATAATGTTTACGAATCGATCGTGGCAGGGCTTTTATTATTATTATTTTGGAGGTCCATCCATGGTCTGAGATGCTGTTTTTTGTCATTTTTCAAAGCCGTGGATGCCTTCAAAAGCTTCCGCGGCTTTTTTTTGTGAAATGTTTCGGGTGTTGACATGAATATTGTTTTAATCGGGTATCGGTGCAGCGGAAAAAGTGTGGTGGGGAAAACCCTGGCGAATCATCTGGGGTTGGAACTGGTGGATACGGATCAGCTTTTGGAGAGGCGAGTTGGGTCCACCATTCCCCATTATGTGGCCGAAAACGGCTGGGATGCCTTTCGAATGCTGGAGAAAATTATCATTCGATCCATTTCAAATGATGATCAACGGGTTATTTCCACCGGTGGCGGTGCGGTGCTGGATTGGGAAAATGTGCGGAATTTAAAAAAAACGGGCTGGCTCGTTTGGTTGCGGACGAGCATATCGACCATTCGGGATCGGATGACCCAAGATGAGAACTCGGGCAGAATTCGACCGGGATTGGTCGGGGAAAACCCGATGGCTGAGATCGGACAGCTCCTGAGTGAGAGAGCCCCCCTTTATGAACGGGCCTGCCATTATGTTGTGAATACGGATGAGCAATCCCCCGAGGCGGTGGCATACGAAATCATACAATCCATGCCTGAGCCGGTTATGCCCATACGGGATAGCGGACAACCACAGGGGACTGTCAGCACGGCGGCATTAAACTCATAACCGGAGAGGATCTCATGGCCGGAAATTCATTTGGACAGGCATTTAAAATCACCACATTTGGCGAATCCCACGGAAAAGCCCTGGGGGCCATTATCGACGGGTGTCCTTCAGGGATTCGCCTTACGGACGCTGACTTCATAGGGGAGATGGAACGGCGCAGGCCGGGGCGGTCTTCTTTTGAGACGCCCAGGGCGGAAGAAGACCGGGTGGAAATCATGTCCGGCGTTTTTGAAGGGCGCACTACCGGAACCTCGTTAACCCTGCTGGTGGGAAACCATGACGTCAAAAGCAAACCTTACGGGGTACTGAAGGACCTGTTCAGGCCGGGGCATGCGGATTACACCTACTTCAAGAAATTTGGTCATCTGGATTACCGGGGAGGGGGTCGGGCTTCCGCCCGGGAAACCGCCGCTCGGGTGGCCTGCGGGGTGGTGGCACGGAAAGTGTTGGCGCCCTTCCATATGCGCATTCTTGCCTATACCCTGGCGTTGGGGGGGATTCGAGCTGAACGGATGGACCCGGGCGTTATTTCCCGGAATCCTCTCTATTGTGCCGACCCGGATGCGGTGGAACCCATGTTGGCGGCACTCGAAAGGGCCAGGGAAGACGGAGACAGTCTCGGTGGTGTGGTGGAAGTCTGCGTATCCGGTTGTCCCGCCGGATTGGGGGAACCCGTGTTCGACAAGCTGGATGCGGAGCTGGCTAAAGCTCTCATGTCTATTGGCGCCGTAAAAGGGGTTGAGGTGGGCGCGGGGTTTGAGGCGGCCCGTCTCAAGGGTTCTGAAAACAATGACCCCATCCGTTCCACGGGTTTTGCTTCCAACAGGTCCGGCGGCATCCTTGGGGGTATCTCCAACGGCGATGAACTGGTGCTTCGGGTAGCGGTGAAACCCATTCCTTCCATCATGAAGCCCCAGGAAACCATTGATCGGCAGGGTCGGGACGCGACCCTGGAATTGACCGGCAGATTTGACGTGACGGCGGTTGCCCGCATTGTGCCGGTGGTTGAAGCTATGGTGGCGCTGGTTCTGGCGGATCATTATTTGCGGGCCAGAGCCGGTGGGCAGGATCTGGGGATTTGAGAGGAAGTGGGGCGTCAAGGGTTTGCGTGAATTAAAGGGTGGATATGGACATGAAAACAGAAGAAACAACAGGAATGCCGTCCGAAAAGGATGAAAATGCCGATTGGCGGGAGCTGGGCTGTCGGCGTCGGGATATCGACTCGATTGACGCCGGAATACTGTCGCTTTTGGGGGAGCGGCTTGACGCGGCCGCCGCCATCGGACGGATCAAGGAAAAACTGGGGATGGCGGTTTTTGATCCCGTGCGCGAAAAAGAGATCCTTGACCGGATGGCTGCAAATAACCGCGGACGTCTTACGCCGGATGCGATCCGGGATATTTTTGGCCGGATCATTTCCGCCGGTCGGGCGGTTCAAGGGCCGTTGAAGGTCGGTTTCCTGGGTCCCGAGGCAACTTTTTCGCACCAGGCCGCCATTTCCATTTTCGGCAGTTCCGCTGAATTCTGTCCGTCCCGGACCTTTGAAGATGTTTTCGGGTCCGTGGAAAAGGGGCACTGTCATCAGGGTGTGATTCCGGTGGAAAATTCTCTGGAAGGCTCAGTTTCCGGGATCTGGGATCTGTTTAACAAATTTGATCTGAAAATATGTGGAGAGTATTACCACCGGATCAGGCTCAGTTTGATGGCCCGGAATAAAGACCTGAAACACATCAGAAGACTTTATTCCCATCCCATGCCGTTGGCCCAGTGCCGTTCATGGCTCAAAAGCCATCTGCCGGAGGTTCCCTTTGAGTCGGTGGAAAGCACGTCCCTTGCGGGCAAAATGGCATCCGATGATCCGAATGGCGCTGCTCTGGGCAGCCGTTTTCTGGCGGAAACCCTGGGGCTCCAGCTTCTCAGTGAAGATATCGAAGACGAGCCCCATAATGTGACCCGTTTCCTGGTGTTGGGAAACAGTGAGCCCCAACCCACCGGATGCGACAAAACCACCCTGTTATTTTTTCTGGGCCATCGTCCGGGCGCTTTGGCCGAGGTGCTGTCAGCCATGGCAAAAAGAGACATTAACGTTTGCCGCATCGAATCCAGACCCATGCGTATGCGCTCCTGGGAATACCTGTTTTTTGTGGATCTTGAAGGACACCGCAATGATCCTACCCTGGCCGATGCCCTGGCTGAGATGAAAGATCTGTGCGTGTTTATAAAATGGTTGGGATCTTATCCATCAGGTGATATATCATGAAGATCAAGCAGCGTAAGGCGCATTGCCGACAGCTAACAAAATAGATCCTAAATTGGAGCGCAAACGAATGGAAAGTGGAATCCATGATATAGAAGCACGGTATGCAGCTCTTTTTAATCGTTCCACCTATTGCGTATATCTTCATGACCTGGAAGGCTGGTTTCTGGACGCCAATGATGCAGCCTTGAAACTGTTGGGATATCAAAGGGATGAGCTCAGCTCCTTGAATTTCACAGCCCTGTTGAGCGAAGATCAACTTCCTTGTGCCTTTAAGGCCGTGGAACACCTTCTGGAAACGGGTTCATCCAAGCTTTCCACATACCGGCTGAGGAGAAAAGACGGGCAGTATGTGGATGTGGAGACCGATGCCGCCGTCATTTACCGGAATGGAAAACAACCTTATGCCATTCAAGGGGTTGCAAAAGATGTGACCGCGCAGAAACGGACGGAACATGCATTGTTGAAAAGTGAAGGGAGATACCGCCGGCTTTTTAACGATTCCGGAGATGCCATTTATATCACAAGCCGCGAAGGCGAATGCCTGGATGCAAACCCGGCCATGTTAACGCTTTTTGGGTATACCAAAGACGAGATGGTCGGCAAGGTCAATGTGCGGGAGATGTATGTTGACCCCGGGGATCGGGAGTTGCTTCTGGAACGGATGGAGAGGACTCATTCCGTTAAAGACTATGAAATTGCGTTACGAAAGAAAGACGGCGTCGAAATGCAGTGCCTGCTGACGGCAACGGCGGGGGAGGATGGCCATAGCGGCATTTCAGGGTATCAGGGCATTATTCGAGATGTTACTCAGCAAAACAGGGCAGAGAAGGCCCTGCGGGAGCGGGAGGCCCATTATCGGGCCATGGTGGAGGCTTTTGACGGACTCATCTATATTTGCTCCCAGGATTACCGGGTGGAATTCATGAACCGGCGTCTGATGGAGAGAACCGGTCGCGATGCAACGGGAGAATTGTGTTACAAGGCCCTTCATGATTTGGATACCATATGCCCCTGGTGCGTCAACGATCGCGTTTTTAAGGGAGAGACCGTTCGGTGGGAAGTCCTGAGTCCCAAGGATTCCCGCTGGTACTATATCGTCAACACGCCCATTTATCATGAGGATGGGACCCTGTCCAAGCAAGCCCTGATTCTTGATATTACGGACCGCAAGCAGATGGAGGAGGCTGTGAACGAAAGTTCGGAAAAAATCAAACTGTTTGCTTATTCGATCTCTCACGACCTTAAAAGCCCGGCCATCAGCAGTTACGGCTTTGCCAAACGGCTTCAGGAAAACTATGGGGATGTACTCGATGAAAGAGGCCGACGGTACTGCCGATATATTGCTGGGGCCTGCGAGCAGATGGTGGCGCTCCTCGACGATATCAATGTTTACATCTCGGCCAAGGAATCCCCTTTAAACATTCAACCCATCGACGTGAAAATGGTTCTTCAGAGTATCCGCCGGGAGTTTTCCGATGTTTTGGGTCGGCGGAAGATAAGCTGGCGCGAACCCAAACGCGTACCCCTTATTCATGGGGACAGGGTAAGTCTGGTCCGGATGTTCAGAAATCTCGTGGATAATGCCTTAAAATACGGTGGGAAGGGCTTAAGTGAAATTAACATTGGATATGAAGAAACGGACGAACACCATATCCTTTCCGTCAGGGACAATGGTATCGGGGTAGGGTCGGAAGACGCCAAGAAAATTTTTGGTCTGTTCATGCGTCGAAAGGACGCCGAGGGTATTCAGGGAACAGGGTTGGGGTTGGCTATCGTCAAAGAGATTGCACAGCGGCATCAGGGCAGTGTATGGGTGAGTCCCGACGCCGAAAGGGGCATCACTTTTCATGTGTCCTTTTCGAAACGCCTTTCTCACGAATTAAAAGATTCCGTTCAGGTAATATCATGATTTGTATCCCCATTATGGCCCGGGATACGTCCGATGCGCTTCGGAAAATGGCGGAAGCGTCAATTTCCGGCGACCTCATGGAAGTCCGGTTGGATGTTATGGAAGCCTTTAATTTGGATAAGATCATAACGGCAGCTTCCAAACCGGTGATCATGACCTATCGATCCAAAAAAGAGGGGGGGGGCGGTTGTGTTCCCCATGGCGCCTGCGTGGCTTATCTCAGGGAAGCCGTAAGAGTGGGAGCGGATTTTGTGGATATTGAATATGCCATTCCCCTGGAACATCGACGGCTGTTATTTGAGGAACGGAATCATTCCAGGCTGATCCTGTCAAAACACTTTCCCGATGGAACCCCTTCAAAGGAGACACTGTCTGATTTGTTCCGAAAAATGGCCGATACGGGAGCGGATGTGGTGAAGATCGTTACCCACGCCCGGACCCCGGCGGATAACCTGACCGTGTTGGGATTGATCCCTTTGGCTGAAAAGATGGGCGTTGAGATTGTTGCTCTGTGCATGGGTCCCCTGGGCCGCATCAGCCGGGTCGTCTGCCCTCTTCTGGGTGGGGCTTTCACCTTTGCTTCCCTCACAAGAGAACAGAAGTCCGCTTCCGGCCAGATGACGGTGAAAGAGATGAAGATGATACTGGAGGTTTTTTCCCAATGAAAATCCGGCTTGCGAAAATTTACGGGGTGCTGGGAAATCCTATTGGCCATTCCCTCAGCCCGGTTATGCACAACGCGGCATTCAAGGCTTCGGGGGTTAACGCGCTCTATGGGGCCTTTGAATCATCGGATCCCGAGGGGAGCATTCGCGGTATGCGGGCACTGGGCATCAAGGGCATGAGCGTCACCATTCCCTTCAAGACGTCGGTCATTCAATATCTGGATGAGCTGGACCCACTAGCGGAACAAATCGGCGCCGTCAACACCATTGTGAATGTGGAAGGCCGGTTGAAAGGATACAATACCGATGGTCTGGGGGCCATGAAGGCTCTCGAAGCGAAAATCGATCTCGCGGGAAAACGGTGCGTTCTGGTGGGCGCCGGCGGCGCGGCCCGGGGCATCGGGTTTATGGCCCGGGAAAGGGGGATGAAACTGGTGGTTGCCAACCGGTCCGAGGATCGCGGTCGGATCCTTGCGGATTTTTTGGTATGTCCTTTTATTCCCCTGGAGAGAATCCATGAGATACCGGCGAATGTATTGATTCAGACAACGCCGGTGGGCATGTTTCCCCATACCAATGCCTCCCCTGTGCCGGACCATGTGTTTCAGGAGACAATGGTGGTAATGGATGCCATTTATAATCCCCTTGAAACCCGCCTGCTGAAAAACGCCCGCGCTCGCGGATGCACCGTCATCAACGGACTGGAAATGTTTATCCATCAGGGGGCGGAACAGTTTCGCTTGTGGACCGACTTGAATCCCCCCGTGGATGTCATGCGGGCCGCGGTCAAAATGTACCTTTGAAAAACAACTGGAGCGGAAATGAACACAATAAAAATTTTTTCAGGGGATGATGATGTAGTGACCATTCCAGGATCAAAAAGCATCACCCATCGGGCGCTCATTGCCGGAGGTCTGGCCGGTGGAAAAACCATCCTTAAAAATGATCTGCAATGCGATGACACCCGTCACACGGCCCGGGCTTTGAAGGCCATGGGCGTTCAAATGAAGCGCAATGGCAATCATTTGGTCATGGAGGGGATTGGTGAAAAGGTCAGTTTCCAGCCTTGGGAAAAAGCGGTTTATTTAGGTAATTCCGGAACTTCTTTTAGGCTTCTGGTGCCCGTTCTGGCCCTGGCAAAGGGAACATATCTCATGACCGGAACCCCCCGTATGCGGGAGCGGCCCATGGGGCCGCTGGTGGATGCCCTCCGTCAACTGGGCGCCGATGTTTCCTGCATGGAAAACAATGGTTGCCCGCCCATTCGCATCGCTTCAGATGGCATTTCAGGGGGTGCGGTGGTTTTGCCGGGGGATGCCAGCAGTCAGTTTCTTTCGGCGTTGTTGCTGTCAGGGCCTTACGCCCGGAAAGATGTGGAGATTAGGGTAGAGGGGGTGCTGGTGTCCCGGCCCTATGTGGATGTGACCATCGATGTGATGGCGGCCTTCGGCGTCAGGGTGGAACGGGAAGGTTACGCTAAATTCAGGGTTCCCGCCGGACAAAGCTATGTGTCGAGAGACTACACGGTTCAAGGGGACGTATCGTCCGCATCCTACTTCTGGGCAGCCGCGGCCATTACCGGGAGAACGGTGACCACCGGAAATATCCATCCCGAGGGTCGGCAGGGGGACATCCGATTGCTGGAGGTCCTTGAGGCCATGGGATGCACCGTGGTTAAGGAACCGGACCGGGTATCGGTTACGGGTGGTTCCTTAAAAGGGCTTGATGTGGATATGGGGGGCATGCCGGACATGGTGCCTACCCTGGCGGCAGTGGCTCTTTTTGCCGAAGGTAATACCACCATTCGAAATGTGGGGCATCTCCGTTTCAAGGAAAGCGACAGATTGGATGCCGTGACCCGGGAGTGGCGAAAATTGGGGGGCAGGGTGGAAGAGTTCGAGGATTATCTCGTCGTCCATGGCGGTGAAAGGCTTTGCGACGCCGAGGTAGACCCCCATGACGATCATCGCCTGGCCATGAGCCTGGCGGTGGTGGGGTTAAGAGTTCCGGGCGTCCGCATTCGGAATCGCGCCTGCGTTAACAAGTCTTTCCCCGAGTTCTGGGATCTGTGGAAAGGTCTTTATTTCGCCTGAACCAGAAGTGTCT
Source organism: Desulfatiglandales bacterium (assembly GCA_963662465.1). Lineage (GTDB taxonomy): Bacteria > Desulfobacterota > DSM-4660 > Desulfatiglandales > Desulfatiglandaceae > NaphS2. The sequence goes on along the minus strand of OY759599.1, from coordinate 2,032,122 downwards.
GTCCGGGGAAAATGGTGCTTCTCGGTGTTAGCTGGTTCAATCGCAGCAGGATAGAGAGATCCATCTGGTGTTTTTGAGCGATGATATAGGGGGAATCCCCTTTCAAGACCCTGTAGGGATCTGTTTTGACGCTGCCGCTGGTGGTAGAAGCGCCGGGGATTTTAAGGACCTGACCGATATTCAAGGCGGGGGAGGACATCCGGTTTGCGGTTTGGATAGCCTTGGTGGTAGTCTTGAAGCGGTTGGCGATATTCCAAAGTGAATCCCCCTTCTGAACCGCATAAGTGCGGGGGACGGGTGGGCATGTTGCCGGATTGCCATTTTTTGGCGAAATGGTTGTTGCCGTCGGTTTCCGGGTGGAAGCATGTCTTTTCTTGACGGGAATTTTGAGGGTCCATCCCACTTTGAGGTATCGACTGCTTTTCAAATGGTTGGCACGCATGATCGACTTCACGCCGGCGCCGTATCTGCGACCGATGGTTGAGAGCGTTTCACCTTTTTTGACTCTATGTTTAAGTGTGCTGTCCGTATATGCGGTCTGAACCGGCGGAGGACACCACTCCGGCATCTGATTCAGATTGGCCAGAAGCATTTCCCCTTTGCCTTTGGGAACCCTCAAATCGTAGGGGCGGGGAGGGGTCGTGCGGCGTTTGAGAGATGGATTCAGCTGGTGCAAAACTTCAGTTGAAACGACAACGCCCTCCGCTATGGATTTGAGGGAGATTTGTTTATCGATGGTGACGATTTCCGTTTCCTGTTGAGGCATGTCCACGGGTGGAAGTACAAAACCGTGTGCTTTTGGATCATTGATGATGTGCAGCACTGCAAGGAACTTGGGTACATAAAAAGCCGTCTCGGAGGGAAGCCTTGCGTAAAGATCCCAAAAATGGTCCAGATAGTTGATTTTTTGTGAGTTAATAATCCTGAGTACCCGACCTTCCCCGCAGTTGTAAGCGGCAAGGACCGTTTCCCAGTCGCCGAAAATCTGATGCAGTTCTTTCAGATAGCCGATGGCAGCTTCGGTGGATTTTTCCGGGTCCATTCTTTCATCGACCCAGCGGCCCCGATTCAGACCATATTTGTAACCGGTGGAGGCGATAAATTGCCACATCCCCAGTGCCCGCGCCCGTGAAAGCGCTCTGACTTTAAAGCCGCTTTCAATGAGGGGCAACCAGGAAAGTTCTTCGGGAAGACCGGCTTCTTTAAGGCGTTTCACAATAAAGGGGCGGTATTGTCCGGATCGACGGTAGGCGGCCAAAAAGGCATCCCTGTAACGCCCCTTATACATATTCAGAGCCTTTTCCACATGGGGATTCATGTCTAGGGGAATGGCCTTGTGATAGCCGTTGACCACGGTAAACCGGGATGAATAGATTTGCAGGATTCGCTGGGAAATGGTGAACCGCAAATCATCTATCTGTTGTACCATTTCCGAAGATTTGTTGGGGTCTATTTTCAATATAATGGTATAGGACTGGTCTAAGGCATCGATGGCATTTTCAAGGTCTCCCTCCTCCCAGAAATCATTGGAAGCATTACAGAATTCCATTGCTGAATCCAGCAGTTCCTGGTCGGACTTCTGCTCTGTGTTTGAATTGGGAAATGACCTTATGTTCTCGCCGTTTTCATTGGGAATAGGCGCTTCATTCCTGGCGTCCATTTCCGGAAAATGACGAGCGGTATCTTCCGGGCTGCCGTAAACGGCCGGCTGACTCGCGGCCGGTTCATGCGCGGCGGATGGGTTTGGGAGGGTCATCCCGGCGGAAGGGGCATTGCCTGACAAAGGGTTGGATGCGGTTTTTTGTTGAAGGCTATCGGTGGTGCAACCTCCAAACAACAGGATCGAAGAAAAAATCGTCCATAGCCAGATATTGATTTTTTTTGAATTAAATCGCATTTTTCTCCATTAGCTTGAAAAGGATAGCGTGTTGTTTAGTGTTAACAAATCGGAGTATAAAGAATGCGCTGTGGATGGTCAAGAGAAGAAATCGATTTTTCGTCGTTGGATTTTCAATCCTTTCAGAATTTCCTCAAGTTTTTCCGCTTGGTTTAATTGGGGATCTTCCAGTACTTTTTGACTCAATTCTTTCAGTATCTTTCCCACTTCGGGGCCGGGTTCAATGCCTGTAATGGCCATGATTTTCCGTCCGTTCATGGCCAGGTCCGTCACGTGAAGAGGAGGGTGTAAAAGCAGTTGCCCCTGAATCCTCGTATCCAGCTGAAAGAGCAGTTCCTGGTTTTTATTATTCTTTCCGTGTGCAAAAATGTCAGCCTTTCGAAAGGTCAGAAGGTCCCCGATAGGGCCTGTGCCCACCCTTTTAATGAGTCTCCGGACGGCCGCGTCGCTCCAGTCGGCGTTATACCCGATCAGATGGTGTTTGATGAGGTGGGTCACTTTCCGGGTCAGCGCTTTACTGAATTTTAATCGGTTCATAATTTTTTCGGCCAGTACCGCACTCTCTTTTTCGTGACCGTGGAATCGCCAGACGCCATCCACCTTAGTTCTGACCCGTGGTTTTGCGATGTCGTGAAGGAGGGCGGTGATGCGTAGAACAGGGTCGGGGGTTACATGATCTACGGTTTCCATGATATGTTTGAAGATCGTATAGCGATGATAGTGGTTTTGCCGCTTGAGACGCCCCTCAAGAAGCTCCGGTAAAAATTCCTTGAGAAGTCCGATTCTCGCCAGGATATTGAAGGCTCGCGATGGGATGGGAACCATGAGGATTTTCAGGAGTTCTTCCCGAATGCGTTCCGGTGCGGTCCCGGACAACAGGGGCGCCAGGGCGGAAATTGCGGAAAGGGTTTTAGGGTGGATTTTGAAATCCAGTTGGGCGCCAACCCTTACGGCTCTCAGAAGTCTTAAAGGGTCCTCCCGAAAGCGATCGCTCGGGTTTCCCACGGCGCGAACCCATTTATCCCGCAGATCCTTTAACCCCTGGCAGGGATCAATGACCTGACCGGCGCCGGGGTCCAGGGCCATGGCGTTGATGGTCAAATCCCGGAGGGCAAGGTCTTCATCCAACGTATTTGTTTCACCCCTGAATGTGGTGATCTCATATGAACGTCCCGCAACCATAATGGTTGCCGTGCCGTGTCCCAGGGTAAACTGTGTATTGTCCTTGAAGAGACGTTGAATCACCGGAACCGGCGCCGAGGTGGCCAGGTCCCAATCGGTTATCGATCTGTTCAGGCAGAGATCCCGCACGGCGCCGCCCACGATAAACGCCTGATGATGGGCATTTTTTAGCTTTTCAATCAAAAATAGGACCGGTTGTGGAATTGCGTTCGTCGTCATGGTATATGGGTTACTTATGATATTGTGAAAATTCATGCAATCGCTTGCTGAACAAGGTCAGGCGTTCACGGGCTTCCCGGAGTTCTTCTTCAGATTGGCCCGCGGACAATGAAAAGTCTTTTTCGATCATGCGGATTGCGTTTTTGAAATTGATCTGTGAAACCGCCTCAAGGTGGTCTATGAGTCCAAGCCTGTGATAGCGCTGTCCCAGATAGGTCATGCTTTTCAGCATGTCCGAACGTTTTTTACCGTTTTTCTGTCGTTCGATAATGGCGCGCGCCGCGATCCAGTAGGACTCGATAAATGTTTTGGCCAGGTTGGCCCAGACCGTCATTTGTTCAAGACCTGGCCTGGTGAGGCTGTAGCCGGCTTTGACATCGGATTTGACCAAGAGTGAGGTTCGGAAGAAATCCGTCAGAATGGTATTGACTTCTGTTTCAGGCGTTTCCATTTCTTCGTCAAAAATAAATTCATACCTGAAAACTTTTTTGAGAAATGCGTAATCCACGGCCACCTTTTCACGGGAAGAGATCTCCCGGTTTCCGGTCAGCAGGGAAAGGGCCACAAAGGCCTGGGGGATAAAACAGTGTATAATGCTGTTTTTATAGTACTCCAATTCCGGCTTTTTTTCTTCTTTCACGTAGTAAAACATTTCAGACGCATCCACATCCTTGATGGCTTCAAGCACACGGCTCTTCAACAGAACGCCAAGGGTTTCCGTCATGGCCTTTTCACACTGTTGAAGGGAATCAGCAATGGGCGTCCCGCGTGTTTTTATAAATTCCAGGAATCCCTCGGCGGTTTCCAATATCTCTTCCATTTGAAAGCCTTTGCGGTGTTTGGCGAGAATAGCGGATGCCATGATGGCCATGGGCGTCGCCAGGGTCGTTTTATTGATGGATCTGATGATGTGAAAGGCCAGGTGTTTATGTCTTTTATCGTTCCGGTGCGGCTTTTCAGTCAGATATTGCTTGAAGGAAATGGGGTCGCCAAAGCGAATATAGACTTTTCCATATTTTTTTTTCAGGAATCGTCTGGCGCCCATAACCTGGTGCAGGTTTTCCGTTTTCTTTTTGCCCCCGCCCAATTCACTCAGATAGGCCTGTTCCTCCAGAATGCGATCATAAACAATGGATAATGGGACAAAAACAAGGTCTTCGCAATAGTGTTCCCGGTAGGCGTCGACCAGGATGGAGAGGAAGCCGATTTTCGGAAGAATCAGTTTTCCGCTGCGGCTTCTGCCGCCCTCGATAAAGAACTCCAGAGGGGTGTTCTCCTGAAGGAGCGCCTTGATGTAACGTGAAAAAACCGTTGAATAGAGCTTGGCGCCCTTGAAAGTCCTGCGAATGAAGAAGGCGCCCGTTTTCCTGAAAAAATTGCCCAGGGGCCAGAAGGCGAGATTTTTGCCCGCTGCCGTTCTTGGAATGTGCAGGTGGTTTACGTAGAGCGTATAATTGAGAAGGAGATAGTCAATATGACTCTTGTGTGAAGGGACATAAATTACCGGTCCTTTTCGGGACCATTCCCTGACTTTGGACAGTTCTTCCGGTTTCAAATCGATGCCCTGGAACATTTTTTTAAAAACCCAGGTCAATACGATAGATGCAAATTGTATGACGGGAATGTTGAAATCCGCGGCGATTTCATTAAAATAGGCCGCCGCCTTTTTCTTGCTCTGTTGCAGACCGGATGCCTTTTCGGAGGCATTTTTCTCGATGGCCTCGATAACTTTCCGGTCGCTGAGAACGGTTTCTCTGAATTGCTGCCTGGATTTCAGGACCGGCCCCAGGATGACCCGTTTTTGCTGATCAATGCTTTCCAGAAGTGTTTTTCTGACCTGTGCCGTTATCTCTTCCGGCGGGAGGTCGCAGGTTTTGTCCGCCAGGACCTGTTGCAGGTTGAGGGGTTCCCCAAAATCGATAAATGCGCGACGGTTGTGTCTGAAAAAGAGGATGATTTTTCGGGGGAAACCGATTCTGTCTTTAAATCCGAAGAGAATGTCCAACAGGCTATGGGTGCTCTTTTCAGGGGTCATTTTGTACAGGATCAACTGGGGAACCACAAAGATGGGACGGGTCATCTTTTTCTGGGTTTCCAGCAGGAAGGTCAGAGGGTCCTTTTCAGCATAGATGAAATGCCGGGTAAATCCAACGGGATCCACCAGACAGACCAGCGAGGTGGTCCCTTCTTGAATGGCTTTTTCATAAAAGCCCGTTTTGAAGGGACTCGGGAAACGGCCTTCTCTGAGAAGTCCGGACAGGTAGAATTTGAAGACCTTGAAGAGCTGGGGCAAGGGAAGGACAAGGGCCATATTCAGATTAAAGGCGATTTTAGGGTAGGGCAGGCGGCTGGTGAGATAACGGTAGTGATAGAGAAGATAGTCCAGTCGTCCCCGATATTTGACGGCGTACACCACGGTTCCTTCCCGGTGCATTGTTTTTAACTTCTGGGCCATGCTCTCATTGTACCGAACGCGTTTGAACAGTTTGAAAAGAATCCAGTTTAGAAGGAATCTCGGTTTATAATCGACAACAAAGGGAAAGTATGGTTTTTTGTCCGTCATGATGTTTCCTTAAACAATTCGTCAACAGGTTCAGTGTTCCCTGAAACCGGGGAACATGTGGAGAATTTTAAAACGGTTGATCCTACATTTCATGAAAGGTTCTGGCAAGTAACAAATGGTATTTTTGAAGGGGTGGGGACGAGGGTTTACATTTTATTTGGAATGGATTCCGTAACCCTGGCTGGATTATGGACAGGGTGAATTTATTCTTCCGAATTATCCAAATAAAATATAAAAGTTGCGCTACATTATGGACAGAAACCCTCGGATGGTGTATATACTGTGACAGGCACCAAACCAATTCGGGGTTTAAATTCTTGAACGTTAAGCAAGTCCGCATTCAAATAGTCCGCCCGCTTGAAGAACAACGCTTTCAGCATCTGATGCAGTCGCATCATTATTTGGGCGCTCTTCCCAAGATCAGCGAAACCCTCTGGTATACAGCTAGACTAAATAGTGAGTGGATTGCGCTTGTCAGTTTTTCTGCTCCCGCTTTGAAATGTACACCAAGGGACAGCTGGATCGGATGGAATTTTCGCCATCAATACGATCGACTGAAACTGGTAACCAATAACAGTCGTTTTCTAATTTTGCCCGAATGGCATATTCCGAATCTCGCATCCCGTATCCTTTCATTATGTCGGAAGCGAATGCAGGCTGATTGGCAGGAGCGTTTCGGGCATCCGGTTGTACTCCTGGAAACCTTTGTGGACCCAAAGCAATTCCACGGAACCGTATATCGAGCGTCTAATTGGATATATGTTGGTAAAACAAAGGGTTTTCATCGAACTCGCCAAGGCTACAGCGATAAAGCGGATTCACCGAAAATGGTTTTTCTTAAACCATTGGTTTCCAATGTTCAAGCACTGTTATCCCGACCTGTTCTCAAAAAACCATATCTTACAGGAGGTTACAAAATCATGCTCAGTGCGGAACATATGAAATCTCTACCCGACTTTTTTGCTCAAATTCCCGACCCGCGTCGATCCCAGGGACGACGTCACAGGCTCTCCACTGTTCTGGCCATTGCCACCGCCGCAACACTGTGCGGAATGCGCGGTTATCTGGCGATATCCGATTGGGTAAATGGTCTTGGACAAAAAGCCCTTGAGCGTTTCCGTTGCCGATATGAAAATAAGCGCTATGTAGCTCCCAGTCAGTCTACTATCCGTGATGTTCTGGTTCGCGTTGACCCCACAGAACTCGACAAAGCTCTCCAGCGTTGGAATCTGCTTTACGGTGAACAGGACGAAAGCTTGGCCATCGATGGAAAAACCATGTGTAATGCCATCGATGAACAAGGTTATCAGACTCACATCATGAGTGCTGTCGGCCATCAAACTAAGACCTGTTACACCCAAAAAAAGTCGGTTCTCTCCCTGTAGAAGGCAAAGACGAACTCAAGCGAACCAATGAAATCAAAACGGCTGCCCCTTTACTGGACGCGATCGATATCGAAGGCAAAGTCATTTCAGCTGACGCACTGCTAACCCAAAGGACTTTTGCTAAATATTTGGTCGAGCAACGCAACGCCCATTACCATTTCATCGCCAAAAACAACCAGCCCACATTACTTCAAGACATTTCCCTGTATTTTGAGGGCTGCAACGATCCTGATTTCATACAACACGATGCTCCCGATCATGGTCGCATCGAAGTGCGCAAAATATGGACGACTACCGAACTTAACCTATACCTGGATTTCCCGTATGTCGGCCAGGCTTTTATGATCCAGAGAGAAGTTACAAACAAGAAAACCGGTAAATGCACAGTTGAGGTTGCTTACGGCATAACGAGTCAATCACCTGATCAGGCGAATCCCGAACGTGTACTTTCTATCAATCGCGGTCACTGGAGCATTGAAAACGAGTGCCATTACATCATCGACTGGAACTACGACGAAGATCGAAGCCGAATAAGAACCGGCAATGGTCCTGAAAACATGACCAGGCTGCGTAGATTCGCGGTGGGCGTCATTAAGGCGAAAGGCGTTCGCAGTGTAGCCCAGAAAATGCGCCAGCTCACGCAGAACGTAAGGGGTGTCTTCGACTATCTCAAGATGACCAAAAATTCAGTGCCCCAAGCGTGATACCTGTTAGAACAAATTTACCGTGGGATTATGGACAGTGGTTGTTGACAAAAGCAATTGTATGGTTAAAAATAGCCCTCAAAGATGCCATTGTACTGAAGCTGAGAATTCCTGGGGGAAATCATGTATACGCCTATGGTCATATCCGGGTTAACTGTTGATCCCATCACCAATAGCCCGATCGTTATCCTAAGAGAAATCGATGGGAACGGAACGCTTCCCATATGGATCGGATTGCTGGAGGCCACTGCCATTGCCAGTGAACTGGAAGGCATTAAGTTTTCCAGACCCATGACCCATGACCTGCTGAAAAATATGATGGATCTGGTAGACATCAAGGTCAGTAAGATTGAGGTCTGCGATCTTAAAGACAATACATATTATGCCCGCATTAATTTCGTGTTCAACGGCAAGGAAATGTCTATCGACGCACGGCCCAGTGATGCCATCGCTCTTTCACTCAGATTGGATGCGCCCATTTTTGTCTCGGAAGACGTTATTAATCGGTCTACCCAGATTGATTTGAAAGCCGAGGCCCAGGATAAGACTGAAAGAGGAAAAAGGTGGCAGAAAATCCTTGAGAATCTCGATCCTGATGATTTTGGAAAATACAAGATGTAGGAAGGGTGCAGTTGTCAGGGTGCGGAAAAATCAGGTTCGATTCTTAATTTTATCCTGCCCCCTGACAACTGTTCCCTGTCTCCTGTACCCCGTGAACGGTTACCCAACCCCGAACGTCGCTTTATACCCCGATCCATGACCCTGATCAACAAAAGAAACCTATTTTATTTCCTGGGTGCAAGTGTTGTTGTATTCTGGATTGTGATGGTGGTTTTGTTGATTCGTAAGACGCATTTTCATGAAAATGATCTGGCCACGGACATCCCGGTTTCAGTGGGACTAAAACCCGCGGAAGGTTCCCAGCATGATTGGATGGAGATCTATCTCAAGGGGAAAAAAGTGGGATTTTCCGAGACCCGGGTCAGCCCGCTCGGCAAAGACCGCCTCATTGAGGAAAAAATGGTCTTGGTGTTGAACCTGATGGGGCAGCCAAGTGTGATGTATATGGCATCCCGGGCGGTTGTGGATAAGGGATTTGCACTGAAGGAATTTCGGGTCAAAATCCGTTCCGGCGTGGTTGATTTTCGCGTATCGGGAAAGGTGGAAGAAAACCGGTTGGAGGTGGCAGTGGGCGAAGGCGACCGGAAAAGGACGCATGTGATTCCCCTTGCCGGTCCACTGGTCATCGGTTCAAGTATCCCGGAATTCTTCAAGGGGCGTTCTCTTGCCATAGGCGATGTGTTTCGCTTCACGATATTTGACCCCTCCACGCTCTCCCACAAGGAAATGGCGACTCAGGTTGTCGTCAAGACGGTTATTCCCATAAACGACCGGGAATGTTCCGTTTTCCGTCTGGAAACAAAGGTTTGGGGGCAGACGCTGGTCTTCTGGCTGGATGAGGGGGGCGCCCTGATGAAGGAAGAGGGCTTTATGGGGTTGACCCTTCTCCGTTCCGATGGGGAGCGTGCGCCATTAAACGTGGACGGGTCCGGAGGGGCTGATTTTTATGCCATGGCCGCCATCCCCGTAACGCAAAATCTTTTGTGCCCCCGGGAAATCGCCTATTTGAAACTCAAGGTGATGGGGTTTCAGGGAACCGGTTTTGACGAGACGGTGTTGAACGAAGGGCGGCAACGGTTGAGACAAGATATGTTAGAGGTTTCTCAAGAAAAAGGTCTTGATGATTCCTTTTCAGAAGCCTCGAAAGCGGGCATGCCCCAAGATGTGAAACCCTTTCTTTTGCCCGGGATCAACATTCAAAGCGATGACAAGGCCCTGATGGAAAAAGCGCGGCAAATTGCAGGGGAGGACCGGAAAGATTTGCCGCAGACCGCTCGGAAGCTCATGGCCTGGGTGTACGAAAATGTGGAAAAACGCCCTGTTCTCAGCGTTCCCGATGCCTTGGCGGTCCTGAAGACAGGGGTGGGCGACTGCAATGAGCATGCCGTGTTGTTGACGGCCCTGCTTCGGGCTGAAGGCATTCCCGCCCGTGAGTGCGTGGGGGTTGTTTACACGGACCATCGATTCTTTTATCATGCCTGGACCGAAGCATATCTCGGGCGCTGGATTTCCATGGATGCGACCCTCAACCAGATGCCCACCGATGCGACGCATATCAAACTGGTCCATGGGGGATTGGATAAACAGGCTGAACTGATGGCCCTGATGGGAAAACTGCAATTGGATATTGTGGATTATGCTTATGATTCAGTTGATCAATCTGACCAAGAGATACAAGTCCCTGTGCGCCGTTGACGGGATTAACCTGGCAATAGAAGAGGGGGCCCGTTTTGGGTTCCTCGGGCCCAACGGCGCGGGAAAGACCACGACCATCAAGATGATGGCGGGGGTTCTGATGCCCACGACCGGCCGGATCATCATCAACGGCTATGATATGGCCAAAGACCCCGTTGCCGCCAAACAATGTGTGGGGTTTATCCCTGATCGGCCGTTTCTCTATGAAAAGCTCACGGGCCTTGAATTTCTGCGGTTTGTGGCGGGACTTTACGGTCTTGGGGGCAAAACCGGTCCGGAGCGTCGCATCGGAGAATTGCTGGAATTGTTCGGCCTGGGTCGGTGGGGAGAAGAGTTGATTGAGGGGTATTCCCACGGGATGAAACAACGTCTGGTCATGTGCGCGGCCTTGGTGCATCGACCGAAAGTACTCATTGTGGATGAGCCCATGGTGGGGTTGGACCCCCGGGGCGCCAGGTTGGTTAAGAATGTTTTCAAGGATCAGGTTGCAAACGGCGCCACGCTGTTCATGTCCACCCATTCCCTGAATGTGGCTCAGGAGATCTGCGATGAAATCGCCATCATTCAGGGGGGTCGTTTGATTGCCCGAGGCGCCCCTGAAAATCTCCGTCAACAGGCCGGCGTGGATGGTAATCTGGAAGAGATTTTTTTGAGGTTGACCGAAGCGAAAGAAGGGTTGCATGCGCCATCTTATTCTTCTGTTGAGTCCCGGCCTCCTGGGTCTTAAGAACCGGCTCGGCCGGACCCATGGGGCAGGGCTCAAAAAACCGCTTTTTATGGGAGGGCTGGGGCTTGGCTTCGGCCTTACTCTGTTTGTACTTTCCGCCCGTGTACTGGTCTATTTTCAATCCGTTGAAATGATCGGTGATCTTCTGGCGAAAGAACTCCTCAGCATGGTGTTTTTGACTTTTTTCTCCTTGCTCATTTTCAGTAATGTCATCACCGCCCTTTCCACCCTTTATCTGTCCAAGGACCTGGAATTCTGCCATTCGGCGCCGGTGAGCATTGAGACGCTTTTTGTATCACGGGCCTTTACCACTTTTTTGAACAGTTCCTGGATGGCGTTGATTTTTGCCGTACCGATTTTTGGGGCCTATGGTTATGTGTATGCGCCTGGCCCAGGATTCTACGTTTCCCTTCTGCACCTGATGGCCGCCCTGGGGCTGATCGCCTCGGGTCTGGGGATTTTGGCGACCATGGTCCTGGTTCACATTTTTCCGGCCCAGAGAACCAGGGATGTGATTCTGCTTTTGTCTATTCTCATGGTGGTGGGCCTTTACCTCTTATTTCGATTCCTAAGGCCGGAAAGGCTGGTGGATCCGGAAACCGCGCTATCGGTGATGCAGTATGTGTCGGCCCTCAAAGCCCCGGATTCCCCCTATCTTCCCACCCATTGGATCACGGAAATTCTGTGGGGGCGATTGCGGGGAGGGGAGGGGGAACTTTTCCATGTATTCCTCACCTGGTCTATGGCCATGGCCCTGGTGGTCGTTAATATTTGGACGGCTCGTTTTATTTACTTTGACGGATTTTCCAAGGCCCAGGAGGCCAAAAAAAGGCTCATGGGCGGAAGGCGGATGCTTGACCTGTTGATCCGAGGGATTACAAAACCGTTTCGTGCCGATTTGTCCATGATGATGGCCAAGGATATCCGGGTTTTTTTCAGGGATAATACCCAATGGTCCCAGTTGCTGCTCCTTTTCGCCCTGGTGGTGGTCTATGTTTACAATTTCAAGGTGCTTCCCCTGCATAAAAGTCCTCTGCCGCTGGACTTTCTTCAAAATGGACTGGCGTTTTTGAACATGGGACTGGCGGGTTTTGTTCTGGCGGCGGTGGGGGTCCGTTTTGTTTACACGGCGGTGAGCGCCGAGGGCCAGGCGTTCTGGATCATTCGGTCCTCCCCCATGAAACTTAAACGGTACTTGTGGGGCAAATATTTTTTCTTTCTGGTCCCCATGCTGTTTCTGGGACTCGTGTTGATCGTGGTGACCAATTATTTTCTGGATGCCACCCGGTTCATGATGCTGCTCTCTTCGGGGACCATTGTTTTGATGGTATTTGGGATCGTGTCCCTCGGCATCGGTTTCGGGGCCATGTACCCCAAGTTTGACCATGAAAATATCGGACAGGTAGCAACCGGATTAGGCGGTTTGTTGTACATGATGGTGAGTGCCCTGTTTATCGGCGTTGTTGTGGTGCTGGAGGCAGGGCCGGTGTACCTTCTGTTCATGTCTGAAATGAAAGGCCGCCCCATATCCTCCGTGGAATGGATTTACATGGCATTGTCTTTCCTGGGAGCGCTGGTCGTCAATCTGGCGGCCATACTGAAGCCCATGGGGCTGGGCCTTAAAGCGCTGGATGAGGCCCGGCAAGGGAAATAGAGCATGCACCTTTTATTTTGATAAATAAAACTAGTGTAGGCATGACCAGTTTCCAGTAGAAAGCAGAGCATCCCAACGCATCGATGCCTCCCGGATTAGTGTGCTAGGCGCACCGTCAGCGTACAGCGATTTCCAGTCTGAGCATCAGGGTCAAACGGCACTCGCGGCAGCGACGTAATGATCAGGGTTCTGGTTCCATCCGGGCCAAAGGGAACGCGGGCACTCCCCCCTTTGAGGTCGACGAAGTTCCCATCTGTATCCTCCGAAATCCCCGGTACCGCCTGTACAATCCAGTCCACAGTCTGATCCAATGGTTCCACCAGCGAAAGTTCGAAAGAGGTTTGTGAGGCATCAGTTTGCCCAATCTCCAAATACACACTGCCAAGAACCATCGGGGCCGGCTCTATCTTATATAAACCAGGAATGGCTTGCAGGGACGTCATACTTACACCTGACTCGGGTAAAAATGGAAGCTGAGACCACTCTGTTGGCAAACGACGGAAATGTTTTCCGTCATCCCTTGGCCCTGTGTAATAACGCCAGCGTGCGAATTCAATCACCGAATCCATGAATGATTCACCCAAAGGCGCAAGTATGGTGTTCAGACCATCAACCAGATTGGGACTATTGACCCAAAGATCGGGATAATTTCGAACTTCGAGCCACAGATGAGGCAAGAAGTCTTCCCTGCTCTCAAAATAGCGGTCCCGAATAAAATGAAAATAAAGCGCCGAACCGTACATGTACCAGGTGTTGTAATTGTCATCCCAAAGTAGGCTCCAGTCCGGTCTGGATTGAAAATCCACAATGCAGTCACTGCATGCCGGGCCAAAAAACTGCTCAATATAGACGGACGTCATTTCGAAGGAGATGGCGGTTTCATGCCAATCATTAGCAGCTTGTGTGGCATGGTTGAATTCATGTGCGACAGTCTGTCCCAGGATTTCTCCACCATAGGGTCCCCAGGGATCCAGCAGCATAAAACTGGCGCGCCCTCCCCAAGGGGTAACGATATCTTCGGAAACGATATTCACCCAGCAGGCACGGTGGCCTTCCCAGATAAAAACGTCGAAAGCGCCGTCAGGGCCGCATAGACCTTCGTCGGAAGGCGGGGGAACATACTGCCATTCATTCACTTCAACCTCCCAGGCGGCCTCAAGATGCGCTATAACTTCCCGCGCCATACCCTCCTCGTTTGGGTCACAATAGTGAACCATAAAAGGATACTTCTCCGACACAAGCGAAAATAGCCAATACTCAGGATGTTCACAAGGTTTGGTGCCGTCCGGGATTCTTTGTTTGGGCGAACGTGTAGCGTCGCTGTTACTGCCATCATTTCCATCACAACCTGCCGCAAGTGCAATCATCAAAATGAGGATCAGTAACCAATGAAGGCAGCACCGAATCGATGCGAAACCATCGCCATTAAATCTTATTTTTCCCGTATGGACCAGGTGGAACTTATGGACTGGGGTTTCGCTTCTGTTCATTTTTCTCCTCCGTCTTACGCTGGATGAAAGAGTGACATGGTAATAACTCCCTTTTCTAGAGTCAAAACATAGGCGACATCAACCGGCATGTCAAATACAAAGCGGCCGCGTCCGCACGAGGTCTGAATCAAAAGCCAAGATCTCCATTCTCTAATAGCCTGATACTTTTCATTATGGCCTGGGCCTCGGTTTTTGCAGCTTTGCCCTCAGTTTCCATAAAATCTTTCTGGGTATTGTTGAAACAACCGTAGCCACCAACATTGTATATCAGGCGCACGGCAAAATCCCCTTCTTCATTAATTACCCAGCCGCGGCCATATGAAGATATACCGCTGGAGACGTAGCCCCCGTCATAATAACCTTTGTTATAAGTTAACTCACTTTCACCGAACCATCCCGTGAGAATCCCAATCTGAATTTTTTCAATAGAAGTAAGCTTATGGCTGTCATCCTGCAATGTTTTGTAGATCTCATCCAGAGAACGGGGTGAAGATGATGGGTTGATGTCCGCCCAGCATTCCGCGTTGATCACAGCCTGATATGGGCACGAATAATCACCATGAGGTCCGCCTTTACTTGTCGGTCTCTTGAAATATAATGAAGAGCATGGGGTTTTGCTGCACCCGCCATCCCACCCGGGGGTAGAAGATTTTACCTCAAAATATACACCATTTGAAGCAATGCCATAGCGGTCATATACTTTTACATCCCCTGATATAGCGCCTGCCGGAACTCTTGTCTTAATTTCTATGGCAGTCCATGAAATCACTGTGGCCGAAATATTATTGTAAAAATAAAACCTTCCCGGCTCCTTGCCGAAGTTAGTGCCCGTGATTGTAACCATGGTATCCACCAAGCCCGCCTTTGGTGAGATGCCGTCAATAATGGGCTCCGCCTTGGGGATCGTGATTATGGCACTCCCAGAATCAATAATATCCCCGTAACTGTCGGTGATCGTCGCAGTCACGATGTCCATAGCGGCCCCGAAGCCCCCTCCCCCGGGAACCTTACCCGTGATACTTATAGTCCCGCCAAGAAGTGTCATGCCAACCAATTGATATTCGACTGAGGGGTCTCCCCTATCGTCGAATCTAGCAACATCGATTGCCAGCGAATCCCCTGGATTAGGACAAACGATCTGAGTGGTGATCTCGTAGGGTTTTAACGCTAATGGGCTTGCCGGGGAGATCGTGAAACCTCCGATGCGGGAGTTAACGGCACCCGAGATATTGATCGTCGGAAAAGGGCCGGCGGGGGAAGCTGTAACCGTAGTCGACACCTTTTGAAGAGAAGAGGCAATAGCTCCGGGTTCTATAGCGCTTGCCTCGATAGTTATTTCACCGGTTAAGACGCTCGGATCCTGCAACCCTTTAAGTATCTGTTCCGCAAGACTAGAATTTCCGGGGAGGCCCCCATTGCCAAGGAGAGCGCAGTAAACCGTGACGGCAGCAGTGACTTTGGCGCAGGCCGCACCAACCATGATGGCGATAGGGCCTGTAAATGTTGTCAACGCCATGCCGATGGCCGGGCACATCAACGTTAAATAGTGTTCTGGGTTTCCTTTTGCCGACAGTACTGTGCAGATATTGCCAAGTTTGGCGGCAATGGCCTCTGCTGCCTTTCGGAGAGATTCGCCATTCAGTGACTCCGGTAGTGACGTTGGCAATGAAATATAGTAAGTGCCACCCGTAACATGTGCCGCTGGCCCGAACCAAGAAGGAGTCAAATTCCCTGCTTGGGTAATTTTAACCCGGACGTCTGCGTCGGTAATCGCAGCGCCGCAGTGTTCGACGTTAATGTAACAGTCCGAAAATTTTCCGGTCGCATGAATTCCAGCCATCGGGTCGACATTCAAGGCGCCGTCAGTGTCAGTCCCGATCACAAAACTTGTGTTGATCTGTGCCGATCCGTCGGGGGAGAGCACTTGCACAGCGGCCTGGTTGTTGCCGATATAGTCAAGTTCGAAAACAAAACCGTCTGAGGTGCGCATTCTCTTGGGACGGCTTTCCGAGTCCAACTGAATCATAGTCGACGTTCCGTCGGTATCCACCACGTCGAAGCGGTCAATGTTCGTTGGTATGCCATCGTCGTCGCGGTCGCCGTAGTAGTGGATGGTAGTCCCGTCACTTCCTGTAGCCGATAGAATTTCGCTGTCTGTCGGGTTTGTCATTATTGTGAAGTCAGTCGAAGTAATAACAAAATACTCGATATTGGAATATCCGCTTTTGCCGACGTCGTTATAAGCTTGGATGGCAACGTAAAAGGCCGTGCCATCCGGTAGACTGGCCGACATTGACGTTTTGGTCCCCCATAGGAATATTTCGGCGGCTGTTTTAAGAGACTCGATTTTCTTGTTTTTGCCTCTTCTTTTCTTTTGTCCTTACTCGCCGTAAACGGTCTTGAAGTTTTCCTTCATGCTGATGATAACCCAGTTTTCATCGCGTGCCGTTTTCAGAAATTCGGGTTTTCGGTAGACGAATTCCCGAGGATCATCGTGGTCCAGCACAAAGGCCATGTGGTGGTAGGGGGATGAAGCGGTAAAGTTCAGCATCCAGGTATCCCCGGGTGAGTTGCCGAAGGCGAGTACCGGCGCTTGTCCGGTTCTCATCATGATGCGGACGGCCTTTCCACTTCTGACATTGGGGGGTGGTTGAATTTTCCCGCGAAGAAAAACGATCCGATCCCCGTCTTTTTTTGCCGTGGCCTGCGCCATGCTTCCGATGCACCGGCTTTCATCCACATGCAGGTATTTTTCAGAAATGGCCATGATGGCAAATTGCATGGAACCCGACACCACATAGACCTGAAAACCGTGCTTGTGGAGCAGATCGATGAGTTCTATCATGGGTTTGTATATCAAATCTTTTTGCGGTCGGTTTTTGAGGGGATTAGTTTCCGTTTCAAACAGGTTCAGGCACCAGCTTTTGTAAAAGGCAAAGGTTTTTCCTTCAAACGGAAGAACGAAGGTTTGGTCCAGGTTTTTGCGCAGATACTTGATATCCAGCTTTTCGGCGGCTTCACAGAGGGCTTCAAACCGGGGGCCTTTTGCGGATAATGCCGCTTTGTGTCGCGCCAGGTAGCACAGGGTCGCTTCAAAGACAAAAGCCAAGGGCCTTTCGCTCATGAGCGTGCCGTCCATATCAAAGACGGCAATACGGTCTTTTGCGGGGATGAATTTTTTTGATCCGGGCGTTGAAACATCATCAATATAATCCAACAATGTATTTCGGACTGTGCCCTGCCAGCAGGAGAGGTCCTTATCCCGTTCAATGGCGAGGGTTTCGGGGATCCCCCGGGCCTGAAAAAAGATCGCCGAGAGGACGATCATGGCGGTTAACGCTATAACCCTATGGGTGCGAATCATTGCCGGCAAGGCGGTTTCTCCTCATGTTTTGGAACCATTAAAATGATTTTCAGATCAAGTTGGATACCGGATGGCATCATGGTTGTGACCCCTCAGGATATTGTTTTCAGGAGGGTCCGTCCCAGGGCTGCTTTCAGGTCTTTCAGGGAATAGGGTTTGCTCAGAAAAGCCTGGGGACGTTCAGCATGGTCTTCTCCCATGACGGTGGCTTCGTCGTAGCCGCTGGCGAGAATCACGGGCAAATCCGGTGCTATCTTCCGGAGGGCCGCCAGGGTTTCCCAGCCATTCAGGCCAGGCATGCTCAGATCGGTGATGACGCATCGAATGTCGTGAGGATGTTCTCGGAAAACATCCAGGGCTTCCTCGCCGGTGGGCGCCGTCAGTGCCGTAAAACCCAGGTGCTCCAGCATGAGACGACCCATCTTCCGCAACATGGCCTCGTCGTCTACCAGGAGTACCGTTCCACCCCCTTCAATCTCCTGGATGTCCCTCAGGGTTTCGGATGGACGAATGGATTTTTCCATGGATAAGGGCCAGAACACCCGGAAAATGCTCCCTTCATTGGGTGCGCTTTCCACGCTGATGGCGCCGTTAGAGGCCTTGACCAATCCCAGAACCACGGGCAACCCCAATCCCCTGCCGGTGAATTTGTCCGTATAAAACGGGTCAAAAACCCGGTCAATGGTATCAATGGCCATTCCGCAGCCGGTATCCCTGACTTCCAGACAGGCGTAGGCGGAAAGGGCCGGTTTCCAGTCGATGGGGAAGTGTGTTGCTGGAAGGTCCCTGGCCGGCATAATTTTGATGGTCAAAAAGATCGTGCCGGGGGTTTCGCCCATCGCTTCCCAGGCATTGGTGAGGAGATTCGTTAGAACCTGCTGGACCTGGTTGGCATTGCCTTGGATGACCGGTCCAGGAGAGGGAAAATCGGTTTCCAGTTGTACATGAAGTGGTAAGGCTACCTGAAGCATGGGCAGAATGCGACGACAGGTTTCGCAAAGTTCCAGGGGTTCCTGCCTGGCGGGGGTCTGGCCCAGGTAGGTGAGCATCCGGCTGCTCAGGTCCGCTCCCCGCCTGGCGGCCCGTTGGGCCTCAACCATATTATCCCGGGAAATCGCATCAGACGGCATCTGATCCATGGCCAGTTCTAGGTTGCCCAATACTACGCTGAGCTGGTTGTTGAAATGGTGGGCAATGGCCCCGGCCATGCGACCCAGGCTGTCGGTTTTTTCAAGCTGATTGAGCCGCAGCGCTATTTCATGACGTCTGGTTTCCTCCGTGATATCCGTGCCGGCGCACACCACGTACTGCACTTCTCCTGTTTCATTCAGCCTGGGGGTCTTGGCGACGGCGATGAGCCGCGCCTCTCCCCGGGAATCTTTCATCCACTCTTTGGTATGAATGGGTTTCCCCGTTTGGAATACTTCCCTGTTGCCCGCTTTGCACATCTGAACTATTTCCGGAGGTCGGAAATTCTCAATCCGACCATAGGCCAGATCCTTCGGGTTGACGCCCAGGAAATCCGCATGGGCTTTGTTGACGGCGCCGTAGGTCACAGGGTCGGTCAAGTACCAGATTTGGATGGGAATGGTATCCAGCAGGAGTCGTCTTTCCATGGATTTCCGGGCGGATTCTTCCTCGGCGTGCTTCTGTTTGGTGATCTCTCGGGAAATGCCGTGAAGACCCACCATATGCCCCGTTTTGTCCCTTATCCCCACCACCGTATTTTGAAACCAGAGGGTACTCCCGTTTCGGTGAAGATATTCCGTCTCCAGTTGAACGGCCCTGTCTGGGTCCGTCGCCGCCGTTTGCTCCCGTTCCAGCTCCGTTTGAAAGATTTCCAATGCGTGGTTGAAGGATGCCGGGGTCATATGCGTTTGCAGTGGTCGGGCCATCCACTCCGCCGGCGTAAAGCCCAGCGTGCCGTAAATGGTGGGACTTATGTAGCGAGTCCGCAAATCCAGGTCCATATACCACAAAATGTCCCCCAATTTTTCCGCAAGGGCGCCGAAAAGATGCTCGCCTTGCTTCAATTGCTGAATTCTTTCCTCAAGGGGGCTTGGAAGAGGATTGGACTTATGGGTATTTTTTTCGTTTAACATTTTTTTGTGTATTCACTTTCTTCAAAATAATATTCTTTAAGATACTGCCTGTTCATAAAAAATTCAATGGCAAAAAATGAAGATACCCTTGGCGATTGTTGTTCTTCCCATCCAAATCAGCGCATGCAAACCTTTTTCCGTTTGCTTCCCCATTGGATAATGGCATAATAGCCAAAATGCGGTTATGCTCAGACAATGGGGGAATATGAAAAACGGCAAACAAACTGGAGAAACTGAAATATCCGCCGACGGCCTCTTCCTGACCGGTCTTTACGTCATCAGCGTCAAGGCCATGGCCATCGGCGTGGCCATTGTGTTCGCACTCAACCTGGCTACGCCCACGGATTTTATGCTTGAGCGATTCGCTGACCTGAAAGCGGAGATAGGATTTTCCTATTGGCTGGCGGTCGCCAGGCTGTTTTCGGTATTACTGTTGCTGATCGTGGCCATTGGCGCGCTTTCGCTGTTGATCATGCATAAACTCCTGGGACCGGTTTCATATTGTCTGGAGTACATGAAGAGAGGCCGGGAGGCGGAACCTGTCAAAATTGAACAAGCCAGACGTCGGATCATCAACCTGCCGTTTATCTTCGTCGCCATTCATGTGGGCCTTTGGCTGCTGCTGCCGGCCTTGATTTTCCTTCTGGCCTACCTGACGCACTGGATGGAGTTGCGCACTGCCGTGGTTTTTTCCATCCGGGCCAGCATGGTAGGATTTATCACGTCATCCGTGGCCTTTTATATGATCGAAGACTATTGCCGGAAGGGGTTGATTCCCCTGTTTTTCCCCGAGGGGAATCTGGCGGGGCTGTACGGCGCGGCCCGGCTTGTCATCGGACGGCGCATTCGATTTTTCTATCGCATGGGAACGGTGCTTCCCCTAGCGATCCTGCTGGTGACGCTGGTGACCGTGCAGTGGGAGATGGCGCCGGACGCCATGTCCGCCAAAGAGTACGGTTTCAGGATTATTCTGTTTACGGTGGTTCTTTCCGGTATTTTTCTGGCGATCGCCGGGGTCCTGAACCGGCTGGTGATTCGGTCCATTGTCGAACCCCTTGAAAACATGCTGGCTGTGAACACCCGGATTCAAAATGGGGATTATGGCGCTCGCATCAAGGTGGTGGGCAATGACGAAATCGGCGTCCTGGGGGATTCGGGCAATGCCATGATCAGAGGTCTGGGGGAACGTGAAAAACTTCGATCCGCTTTCGGGCGATATGTGACGCCCGAGATTCGGGATGAAATTCTCTCGGGTCGCATCCCTCTGGACGGGGAGCGGCGTGAAGGTACGGTGATGTTCGCAGACCTGGAAAACTTCACCCCTTTTGTGGAAAACAATCCTCCGGAAGAGGCCATGCGGTCCATGCGGACCTATTTTACGCGGATGCAACAGGCCATTCGACTTCACAGAGGACTCGTTATTCAGTTTGCGGGCGATGAAATCGAGGCGGTTTTCGGCGTGCCTGTCTATTTTGAAGGTCATGGGGATGCGGCGGTGGCGGCGGCTCTTGCGATGCGGAAGGCTTTGGAAGCGCTCAATCGGGAACGGTCCGCCCAGGGAAAAGAGATGTTTGCCCATGGGATCGGCATTCACTCCGGGAACATTCTGGCGGGAAACTCCGGGAGCGAAGAACAATCCGCCTACAGTCTGATCGGCAGCACGGTCAATGTGGCGGCGCGGATTCAGGGATTGACCCGGGATATCAAGTGCGACATTCTGGTGAGCGAGGAGACCGTAAAACAGCTGACGACTTCCGTCAAAATGGAACGACAGTCGCCGTGTCGGGTGAAGGGGTACAGCAAGCCGATTACCGTGTATCGTGTTCTGTAAATGTTCAGTCATTTTTCCGGGGCGGTATGGACGAAAAACAGCCATCTTGTAACCATTTTTACGATTGTGAATCTAAGGAATAGAATCACCATGTTAACTCAAACAAGGAGGCGTTGCCAAATGGAAACAACCCGATTTTCAATTCCCAACATCAATTGCGGTCATTGCGTCAAGGCCATTCAAAATGAACTGAATGAGTTGGCGGGGGTATCCTTCGTTGAGGGAGACCCCGGTAAAAAGGAGATTTCAGTGTCCTGGGAAGCCCCGGCCACGGAGGAAAAGCTCAAATCAGTGCTGAAAGAGATCAACTACCCGGCGGCGGACTAAGGACGCCATGGCGGATCAAACCCAGGTTACGTTCCCGGTCACCGGTATGAGTTGCGTCAACTGCGCCATGACCATCGAAAGGACCTTGAAGAAAAAGGTTCCGGGCGTGTTGAATGCCGCGGTGAATTTCGCGGCGGAACGGGTCGTCGTGTCCTATCTCCCGTCCGTGACCGGCCCCGAGGAGATGATCGCGGCCATTGAAGCGGCCGGGTTTGGTGCGGTGAGGCAGGATGATGCCGGCGGTGAAGACGCAGAACTATTGGCCCGGAACGCTGAAATCAAAGACCAGACCCAAAAATTTCTGGTGGGGGTTGTTTTTGCGGCGCCCCTTTTTCTTCTCAGTATGGGCAGGGATTTCAGTTTTCTGGGAGCCTGGAGTCATGAGGTATGGGTCAACCGGCTTTTTCTGGCCCTGGCCACCCCCGTCCAGTTTTACACGGGATGGGATTATTATGTGGGCGGCTTCAAAAGCCTCAAAAACGGCAGCGCCAACATGGATGTGCTGGTGGCCATGGGGTCTTCCGTGGCTTATTTTTATTCCCTGGCCCTGCTGGTTTATCCGGTGCTGGGCCAACATGTCTATTTTGAAACCGCCGCCGTGATCATTACCCTCATCAAGCTGGGAAAAATGCTGGAGTCCAGAACCAAGGGCCGCACCGGGGGCGCGATCCGGAAGCTTATGGGCTTGCGGCCCAAAACGGCCGCTGTTCTGGTGGACGGGAAAGAGCAGGTGATTCCCCTGGCCGCCGTCAAGGTGGGGGATCTGGTACTGGTGAGGCCCGGAGAACGCATTCCCGTGGACGGGGTGGTGGTGGAAGGGGAATCCAGCGTGGATGAATCCATGCTCACCGGTGAGCCCATTCCGGTGGACAAGGGGCCTGAAGATAAGGTGATCGCAGGCGCGGTGAACGGCGAGGGTCTTATCAAGTTCGAGGCCGCAAAGGTGGGGAAAGACACGGCCCTGGCCCAGATTATCCGGCTGGTGCAGGAAGCCCAGGGGAGCAAGGCCCCCATTCAGGCCGTCGCCGATCGCGTGGCCGCTTTTTTCGTGCCGGGCGTTATTGGCATTGCGCTGCTGACTTTTATTCTCTGGTGGACTGTCGGCGGCCAATTTGTGCCTGCCATGATCCGGATGGTGGCCGTGCTGGTCATTGCGTGTCCCTGCGCCCTGGGGTTGGCGACGCCTACCGCCATTATGGCCGGGACCGGGAAGGGGGCTGAAAAGGGCGTGTTGTTTAAAAACAGCGAAGCCCTGGAAATGGCGGCGCATCTTAAAATCCTGGTGCTGGACAAGACCGGCACCTTGACCGTGGGCAGGCCTTCGGTGGTGGATGTCCTGGCCGAAGGGTTTATGGGAGATGAAAACGACCTCCTGAAAATGGCGGCTTCCGTTGAAAGGGGCTCGGAACATCCCCTGGGGCGGGCCATTGTGAAGGAAGCGCTTGATCGAAAGATTGAACTGGTGGAGACGACGGCATTCAAGGCCCTGCGCGGGCATGGGGTGACGGCCCGGATCGATGGTCAGGGTCTGATTCGGGTGGGAAAACCCGCCTGGCTTCGGGAAACGGGCGTGGTTTTTACGCAAGATGCGGAAAATCAGATCATAGCCTTGGAAGGCCAGGGGAAAACCCTCATGGTGGTGGCGGAAAACGACCGGTTCGCGGGAATCATCAGTCTGTCCGACACCCTGAAGCCGGAGTCGGCAGCGGTTGTGGGAGAACTCCACCGGGAAGGGCTGAAGGTGGTCATGCTCACGGGAGACAACGCCCGGGCCGCTCAAGTGATCGCTGGGGAGGCCGGGATCGATATCGTGGCGGCGGATGTCCTGCCCGATGAAAAGGAAGGAAAAATCAGGGAATTTCAAGCCCAGGGGGCGCGGGTGGGCATGGTGGGGGACGGCATCAACGACGCGCCGGCCCTGGCCCGAGCCGACGTGGGACTGGCCATCGGGACTGGAACGGATGTGGCCATCGAAACCGGGGACATCATCTTACAGAGCGGCAATCTCAAAGGTGTACTCTGGGCCATCCGCATCAGCCGGGCCACCATGGCCACCATCCGTCAGAATCTGTTCAGTGCATTTATCTATAATATCATTCTCATTCCCGTTGCAGCCGGCGCCCTGTATCCCTTTCATTTGTTGCCCGGGTTTCTGCGGGAATTGCACCCCATCCTGGCGGCCATGGCCATGGCCATGAGCAGCATTACGGTGGTGAGCAACAGCTTGCGTTTATCCCGGAAAAAGATTCTGTAACCAGGGCATAGAAAAGGAGGCTTGTGATGAATGGCGTTTCTTCAGGCTTAAACAATTATGTGGACCAGATCAGCCGAGTCAGCGAAGAATTGGGTCCCATGGTGCTCAAGGGCATGATCCTCTTGGTTATTGTGTTGATTCTGGTGAAATATCTGGGGAAGTTTGTATCCTCCCTCTTGATCAAAGCCGGAATGCCGGAGCGAAGAACCGCCTATTTGGTTACCGGGCTGCATATCCTTGTGCTGCTGATAAGTGCTTTGGTTGTTCTGAATTTTATCGGCTTTCCCGCCGCCCTTCTGTTTCGGGTGATCATGGTCATCGTTCTGGTAGGGGTCGCGGTTTTCGTCATCGCCAAACCCTACATCCCCAAGTTACCTTTCAAAAAGGGGGACATCATCTATGTCTCGGGGGCCGTGGGCAAGGTGGACCTCATCACGGTCATGCATACGCGCCTTCGAACCTTTGACGGCAAGATGGTTTATATTCCCAACCACAAGGTGTTGAACGATCAGGTGGCAAACTCCAGTGAGAGACCCAACCGCCGTTTGGATATCGATTTTTTCATTCCCTACGACGAGGATGTGGACAAGGTGAAAGGCGTGGTGGGGGATATCCTGAAAGACTCTGAAATTGTGCTGGAAAAACCGGCGCCCCGGGTGGTGGTGGATAGATTCACCCCGGGGTATATGGAGATGAAAGCCAGGTTCTGGGTGCTTAGAAAGCATGCCCTGACCGGCCGCTGGGGCCTGAATGCAAAGATCAAGGCCCGGTTTGACGAAGAGGGCATCACTATGGCGTCTCCACGTCTGGATATTAAAGATGTTTCCAGGGAATGACTCTAGCCCTAACGGAGGTGTGCGCCATGAGGAAAATCATCCTGTTCACATTTGTATGTCTGAGTTTGAGCCTTTTGGCCTTCCCGCCTTTATATGCCGTAGAGCGAACCCTGGTCCTTCAGCAGGGCACAGAAGGATACGAGGGGGTGAAGGATACGTGGATCAGCACCAACGACTGGGCGTCACCCCCTCAGGATACGCGCAATTACGGGCAAAACGATATCCTTTCGGTGGAGCGTAATGATGGAAACAACCCTCTCCTTCGCTTTGAACTGAGCAGTATCCCTGCCAACAGCAAGGTGGTTTCCGCTGCCCTATCCCTGTACAACCGGACCCATTCCGGTTCCGGCGGCCAGGACTATACCCGGCGCGTACGTCTCTATGGGGTACTCGTTGACTGGGATGAAGGGAACCTGGTGGATTCTCCGATCAATGCTATCGGGGCCCATGGCGCCACCGGTTATAATGCCTTTGAATACTATTCAGGGGAGGGAACCCATGTGCCCTGGGGAGAGCGGGGTATGGCTGCGGGCCAGGATTACGCTGAAAATCCTGAGAGTTATGCGGACGTGGTGAACGAGGGATGGTACACGTGGGATGTGGCAGCCCCGGCTCGAGCGTGGATTAGAGGAGAACAATCCAACTTTGGCGTGGTATTGCGCGACGCCACCGGTTACCAGGAAGGGAACCGTGATGATCGCGAATTTGCATCCAGTCAGGCTGGTGATGCCACTCTGCGACCGAAACTCACGATTGTTTATAATCCTGATGTTCCCTTTGCCGACGCAGGTCCTGACCGGGAAACCTTCCAGTGGGATGGCGGCGTTGTGACCCTGGACGGCTCCGGAAGCCATGACAGGCCGAGCGGAAATGATGCTATGCTCACCTACGCGTGGCGGATCGTTCAGGCGGCCTATGGCTCCAGCATGAGTGGTGCGCTCCCTGGCACAACGGCTTTAACGAACTTTACCCCGGACAAGGCAGGGGAGTGGGAGATTGAGCTGACCGTCACCAATGAGTTAGGGGAAACCGCCGCGGACACCGTTTACCTGCGCCTTCTCAGCATACCATCCAGCCACCCACGCATCTATCTGACGCCTGCCAAACTGATGGCCTTAAAAGCGCGCGCCCTGCCTTCCAATCCCCGTTGGGCGCAATTGAAAGCGGAAGCGGACCAGGCGAATGGACAAATGCAGGCCAAAGCCCTTGTATGGCAGATCACGGGCAATATCGCCTACTGTAATCAGGCGGTCTCACTCGCCCTGGCGGAAATCGCCGACCCCAACGACTGGTCCACCAAAGCAGGCGACATCGCCCTTGTCTTTGACTGGTGCCACGACTGCCTGTCAGTCCAACAGATTGCCCAATTTGTAGCCTATTTCAATGCCTGGGGCGATGACGTTCCGAAGGGGGAAGATGTTCCGGGGTGGGGAAATTACTGGCCGCGTTATGGCTACTCATATAGCCTCATCGGTCTGGCATCCCATGGGGATAATCCTCGCGCCGGGGAGTGGCTGGATGAATACAGGCAAAGGCGCTACCGGGATAATGATCTGTTGTTGCTCAAGCATATTGCAGAGGGAGGGGCCTGGCCCGAAGGGATGGTCTATGATTGGGTTGCCAACTGGCCCAGGGTTAAGGCCGTAGAAGCATGGCGAACCGGCACGGGCGAGGATCTTTTTGAAAGTACGGGATGGTTTCAAGATCGCCTCGGCTATCTGCTCCTTCACCACTGGCCTGGTCAGGCGGACCAATGGGGTGAATCCTATCGCCCCTATCTCTCAACCGGAGACGGTGAGCGAAACAGGGGCAGCATGGCCAACTATGGCAGAATCATGGCCCTGATCCTTGTGGGGCGCTATCCCGATGACCCCCTGGCTGCAGAACTCCAAGCCTACTTGGCCGCTCCACCGGCGAATAGCTCCATGGATTTTATGTGCCATGAAGAGTTTCTATGGTTTAACCCGAATTTGGGATCAAAAACCCCTGCGCTCCTGACCCATTATGCCCCTTCAACCGGCACTCTTTTCATGCGCTCTGACTGGCCGGACGGCGCAGTCGATACGATTCTCACGCCTACCTATACTACCTTTCAGTGCGGAGACCATTTTACCTACCATCAACATTACGACCAGAACAGCTTCACCCTGTTCAAATATACCGACCTGGCCCTGGATAGCGGCGTTTACAGCGGTGAGGGACTTTCCAATCATGACGTCAACTACTATGTTCGCACCATTGCCCACAACACCCTGGTGGTCTATAACCCCTTAGAGGATTTCTCATCTGCACGACCCGATGCCTCCTCCAATGACGGCGGACAGCGGAGCATGTATCCGGCCAGCCGCTCCCCGAGCACCCTTGAATATTTCCAGCAACACATCACCCAATACGATACCGGTCGCATGCTTCGTTTCAAGGATGACAGCTATTTTACCTATGCCCTCGGGGATGCAACCAATGCCTACAACAACCCCACATACAATCAGGCGATGGACACGGGTCTCGATGGAAATGTGGCCAAGGTGACCCGGTTTCAAAGGGAATTTGTGTACCTGCGTCCTCAATCCTCCGGCGCCAATGATTTCTTGGTGATCTTTGATCGGGTCGGGGTTACCCAAGCCTCCTTCAGTGGGAAGAATACGAAACTTTTATTTCACACCATGAACGAGCCCGTTGTCAATGGCACGGCTGCCGGCATCTCCCCGGGAGAGACGCTCTATACCGGCGCAGACCTTGCCACGGCCGTTTCGGGGAATGGAAAACTGTTCATGAAATTTCTTTTGCCTGACCAGAGGTGTGTGCGTAAAGTGGGCGGTCGCGGCATCAAGGCCTTCTGGGTATTTGATGCCAACTATGACTGGCAGTGTGGGATCCAGGCGAATCCCAGCCTCGACCGACGAATGACTTTGAAGATATTCCCTACGGGGAGTGGCGGCTTGAACTGGAGCCTGCTGATACAGCACTGGATCATAATTTCCTGACAGTGCTTTACCCTGCCGAAGCCGGCAATGGCGCCATGCCTGAAACCGTTCTCATTACCGCGACAGGAATGGCCGGCGCTCATATCTCAGACCCCGCCCTTAATCGCGTGGTCCTTTTCTCATCCGCCAATGATGGAAGCCCTCCGACCGGAAACATCACCTATAGCTATCAGCGGAGCGGACAGACGCTGAACGTCCTGTTTGATCTGACGCCCGGAGCCCACTACGCCCTTTCCAGTCAGTTGGCGGGTGGGCAAAATAGTGTGACGTTTCTCCCTGAAAATAGCGGCACGCATGTTGTGAACGATCAAGGCGTGTTGCTCTTCATGGATTCATTGACCATATTCTACGTGGATATTGCCGGTCATTGCAATAGCCTTGCCCCCTGCTATACCTCGATCCAGGACGCCGTCAACGCCGCGGTTACCGGCGCCACCATTAGAGTTGTTCAGGGAGATTACGCCTCGTCGATTACCCTTAACGCCTCTAAATCACTAACCGTTCAGGGCGGATGGAACACCACGTTTACCTCTCAAACACCCAACTCAACCTTCATGAAAGCGCCAAAAGTGAACCAGGGGTCGCTTACGCTGCAAATGGTAACCATAAGGCCTTAATTTACAGAAGGAGGGCAAAAAAAATGGTTAGATATGGAAAGTGTTATGTTCTGTGGCGATTGTCTCTTTTGGGGTTTTTCTTGTTCATGCCTGCCCTGGTGAATGCCGGGGAATTTTTCGTGGATAAAAATAACACCACCGGTACTGAGGATGGCTCATCCAAACACCCTTACAACACAATCCAGGATGCCATTGCCGTGGCAACAGGCGGTAGCGAGTACACGGTCCGGGTCGCGCAAGGCGACTACCCTGGGAATATCGTCATAAATACCGTGATAGTTCATCTTCTGGGAGGATTTACCGGTGGAACTCCCGCCGATTATGCTGCCGGAACCGGCGGTATTTTTGATACCCAGGATCCGGGTAACCAGGTGACCCGAATCCGGGGGGATGGGACCAATGCGGTGGTTATACTTTTAGATTCCGGCTCAAGTACTGTTGACGGATTTAGCATCACGGGTGGAACCGGGTTTACAGATGAATGGAGTGCTCTGGGTGGCGGAGTGTATGTGTCAGGCGGTTCCCCGATCCTCTCCAGAAACACCATCGAAGGCAATGACACGCGGCACACGGGTCTCGATGATCGTGGAGGGGGTATTGCGTCGGAATCATCGAATGTGCGGATTATCGGAAACCTGGTGAGAAATAATTTTGCCGGCCGCGGGGCCGGCATCGCCGTTGCTGGTGGTGATGCTGTTGTTCGGAACAACACCATTCAGGGGAACACGGCGGTGGAAGACCATGGCGGCGGATTGTATATTTCGGGCAACTCGGTGGTTATATCCCACAACGACTTTCTGAACAATGAAGTGGGCCGGAGTTTGGGCTACGGCTGGGGCGGTGGGGTAGTTGTTTTTGGTGAGGAAACATCTGCTGCGCTTTCCTACAATCGTTTCAGCGGAAATTACGCCCCCTCCGCCGGGGGCGGTGTATTCATAGACGATGGCGCCGGTGCAATACTGGAACACGAATTGATCGAGAACAACGAATGCGAGGAAAGAGGTGGCGCGGGCGTTTATGTCGATGGGGCTTGGGACGAAATGGGATCGACCTGCACCCTGAGCCATTGCACCATTGCAGACAACCTGTGTTCTGAATGTGGTCAATTCGGGGGCAAGGGCCTGCTGGTGGAATACTATTCCGTTGTCACGGTTCAGAATTCCATATTCTGGGGAAATGGCGGAGATGATTTCTACGCAGATGCGACCTCTAAAATTACAGTAACCTACACGGACTCAGCGGAAACGCTTGTAGGGACGGGCAACCTCTCTTCCAATCCCCTTTTCGCCAATTCGGCGAACAAAGACTACCACCTGCAATCCACAACGGGGCGATGGGATCCGGCGGCCGGCGGCGGTGCGGGGGGATGGGTGTTGGATCAGAACCAGAGTCCCTGTATCGACAAAGGAAATCCTCAATCCGCCTTTGTCGATGAGCCCGTGCCCAACGGCAACAGAGTGAATATGGGGCGCTATGGTAATACCGGAGAGGCGAGCAAGTCCCTTGTTGCTGACTGCCCGCCATGCGTCGGGAGTGATGTCTTTATTGACAACTACATCTATCAACCGGGCGCTGACTGTGAATGCAGCGCCGTTTCAAGCATCACGTTCGGTTCGAATGTAACGGTTGAGGGTGGCGCCAGAGTGAGATTAAAAGCCCTAAAGGTTACTTTTAAAACAGGCGTTACAGTGAAGGCAGGGGCGGATTTTAAAGTAGGTCAATAGTCTCAACCCACATCTGCTGGGGCTAAGGTGTTTTTTGACCTGAAAGACGGGGTCGCCATTTCCGGGAAAGTCGCCACAGTTTACGCGGCGCCGTTGGGCGATCTCTCAGGGTCTCTGGGCTCGCTCTTTCCCTTGGATGCGGCGTTTCAAAGCGCCTGTGTTTGGGGACAGCGTTACGCTGGATTGGTGGGTTTTCCCGTGCGTTTCGGCTTGCGCCGGCTGTTTTCGCCGACCCATTCGGGAAATACTTATACCGCCGGAATTTTTCCCAAAGAGGTCCTTCCGAACTGGTTTTTGGTGGATATATGGATTACGGACATGGATGGAGAAATGAAATTTTCTTCATTATAAAACAACTTTTTTGAGCTTTACGATATTTTGGTTTTTGGCATAAGAGATGAGTCAAAGTGCGGCTGAAATATTTTCAAATCTGCGATAATACCCTTCTCAAAGAACGTAAGGCATATTACTTGGCTTTGACGGCACAGGATAGTTGAATTTCTGGATTCTATCTCAACTATCCGGCCGATGAAAGCGCCATGGATTTGAGAGGTCGGGCCATTTCCCGAAATTGCCTGAACCTCCTTAGACACCAGTATCTTTTTTTCCTTGACATAACGGAAAGCGTAAAATATACATTTTTTAACTAATCGGCGTTACCGACAGGATTTCATCCAAAGAAAACCTGACGGGGGCCTGACCACCAGCCACTCTGATGCCCGCCTCCGCCAAGGCTTATCCATGCTTTTGCCGCACCATGGGACAAAAACCTAGGTGCTGCCGGGAACCATGGATAGCGGAGGGATTTCCACGAAAAATTTCAGAAAAATTTCTTTTCGCTCCGACGTTCCTGTGCGAGGCATTCGAGTGGCCGCTATTCCTGACGTAACTTATTGTTTTCAGGGGATGTCCAACTTGTGGACTGCGCTCATGTTGCTATGGAGGGTGAATAAAAATGCGTACCTGCGGGATCTACAGCTTCTTGGGTGAAACTCATAGGGGGCCGCCTTCCCCAGAGCACTCATTTTTTCCAAAGTCTTTAATTCTGAACGGAGGGCGGATGGTGGTGGGGGATATCATAAACGCGACAGGCCGGCATCTACGTAGTATTGGTTTGTTAGGGTGATATTGCCATTTTCCAGGTCTCTTTCAGGCAATATTTCGCAATGGGACAGTAGAGGAGGAATTGATCGTGGAGACTTTTCAGAAAAGATTTTTTTCGTTGTGTTTGACAATCCTTTTGGCACTGGTGTTGTTTATACCCGTTCTTGCTGATAAGTGTTCGGCCTATGTATACTGGGCAAATGAATACGGCGATGCCATAGGTAGAGCGAACCATGATGGTTCCAGTCCGAACCAGAATTGGATGTCGGGGTTTACACCATGGGGTGTGGCGGTCGATCCAAATTATGTCTACTGGACTTATAGTCCTGGCGGTGTAGGCCGCGCAAACCTGGATGGCTCTAGCCCCAACCAGAACTGGATATCGGGGTGTAATTATCCAGCGGATTTGGCGCTTGACTCAAATTATGTATACTGGGCAAATGTTGATGGTATAGGCCGCGCAAATCTGGATGGTTCCAGTCCCAACCAGATCTGGATATTTGGAGGTCAGCCACAAGCGGTTGCCGTCGATTCAAATTATGTTTACTGGGCCAATAGTGTTTCCGGTACGATAGGCCGAGCCAACCTGGATGGCTCAAACATCAACCAAAACTGGATACCAGGGTGCATTTCCCCAAAGGGGCTGGCTGTCGATTCGAAACATGTATATTGGTCAAACAGCCATGGCGCGATAGGTCGAGCCAATCTGGATGGTTCCAGTCCCAACCAAAATTGGGTATCGGGATGCAATAATCCAAAGGGACTGGCCGTCGATTCAAAACATGTATACTGGTCAAATACCAATAATGGCACCATAGGTCGAGCCAATTTGGATGGTTCAGACGTCGACCAAAACTGGATAGCAGGATGCAATAACCCAATTGGATTGGCAGTAACGGCAGATGCACCAACTCCTGTTCCCACTTTGAGCGAGTGGGGTATTTTTATTCTGTCTCTGATTATAGCAGGAATAGCCGTCAAAACAATTCGCAGGCGAAAGACTGCCTTTGTTTAATGGGCTGCTGTTTTAAAGAAAAGTTCTAAAAATAAATCATCTTTCAATCCGAGGAGGGAAACCAGGCGCAAAATTGTATTCGGTTTTCTTATTTTCCGTACTAATGCGTGTACCTGCAACCAGTGGAACAAGGGGGCATTTCCAGAAAAAGAGGGTTCATAACGTCCCTCTTTCATGGAGTGCAAAACGGAGGAGAATGTGAACATCCTGAATATTGGCCGTTTTCGCTTGTGTCAGAGAAGTATCCCTTTATGGTTCACTATCGCACCGCGAACGAGGAGGCCATGGCGCGGGAAGTTATAGCGTATCTTGAAGTCGCCTGGGAGGTTTAAGTGGATGAATGGGGGTATGTACCTCCGCCTTCCGACGAACGTCTGTGCGGTCCTGACGGCGCTTTCGACGTTTTTATCTGGGAAGGCCATCGGAAGTGTTGGGTGAATATCGTTTCGGAGGATATCGTTACCCCCTGGGGCGGGCGCGCCAGTTTTATGCTGCTGGATCCCTGGGGACCCTATGGCGGAGACATTCTGGGCCAAACCATCGCGCATGAATTCAACCATGCCACACAGGCTGCTAATGATTGGCATGAAATCGCCATCTCCTTTGAAATGACGTCCGTCTATATTGAGCAATTTTTTGGCCCGGCCTGCAGTTACTGCATTGAGGATTTCCAATCCAGACCGGACTGGAGCCTGCTTTGGGATGACGATTACAGCACCTGGTACATGTATGGTTCGGCTCTTTATTTTTGTTTTATTCGTGACCGGTATTTTGAGAGCAGCGAGGGCTTTTTGCCTGATCTGTGGCTCAAAGTTCGAAATCATCCCGATCTCTTGGTCAATAGTCCCAATCTGGTTGATGGCCTGAATACCATCCTTGCGCCGTTGGGTGAGTCATTCATGGATTCGGTGATTGCGTTTGCACGATGGCGTTATTACACCGGCCCGAGGGATGACGGAAAGCATTTCCGTCACTTGCCGACAGAGTGGTTGCAGCTTCCATTCCTGCCCGAGTCAGGTGTAAGTGTGAACTCCCTTCAAGCCATTTCTGGTTCATATCCGATAGAACCGGCCCCGATGGTGCTCGGCAGTGTGTATTTGGAGATTGAACAAACGGATACCTCACAAAAATCTTTCGAACTTTCGCTGGTGGAACCATTGGATCAAACGGTGGACTGGATTGTACAGGTGGTGCCGGGGATTTCGAAGGATTCAGATGGGAACTTCGTCGACCTAAAAGGGGGCAATGCCCGCATTCCATTTGGCCCGGATGGAACCAGAACCCTGATCATTACATCGCTTCCGCGAGCGCCGTTTGACCCTGATGCTCAGACTGGAAATCGCTGTACGCTGACGGTACACCTGGCACACTAATCTGGAAGGCATTGATGTGTTGGTATGCTCTGATTCTTACTGGAAACCGGTTATACCAACACTGACCAATGGAACGGGTTCGTACTCTATACCATCAGTACGGATCTCAGCATGCCTATGGTTGCGTCTTCAACAACAGCACACAATATGGATTCACCCTACAATTCTATCGCAAACCATATGACGCCTCAATTCTGTATTAGGTGATGCCATTTGAAATCATAAAGCAAATCATTCTACCGTTTCTCGGTGATGAGTGCACATCTCTGAATTATCGCTCAAACTGATTTTTGTGTCTCATCAGGCCAATCCCACTATTCTGGCCGAAATGGTATCTCAACCGATTTCCCGCAGCCGAAGGGTTGTGATATCATCGTTGGGAAGGGGTTGGACTGAGGCTTGAGAGATGCATGGAACTGACAGTTTTTTGGACGACAGTATAATGGTGCATACTGCTTTATCCAACGTTTCGCGGCAGCATTTTCACAGTCCTGTTTTTGGTGTCCATCTTGAGGCGTTATAAACTCGGGGGGCAATGAAATAACCTTTATTCCATCAAATACATAATGGAACATCGGATATGCTTCGGAGGGTGGAACTTCATCCATCAAATTTCGAATGTGGTTATCAGAAGGAATTTCATCCATGTTAAACAGGGTTTGGGCATTGCTTATTCCTTTATTTTTCTGCATATCGCTTTGAAATGCCAGGAAAGAAGGGCTTTGAGTAAAAAAAATAGAAAATGCACCCAAGGCTGCGTCCTCAATGCTGTAGTGGCAGTTGGACCCTGTTCGTATATCAGGAAAACCAGCCATCGTGGATCGAAGGCATTTGACCATACTATCGAAACTGAGCTGCTGAGATTTCTTCTTTGATTGTTTTTCAGAGGACATTTTGTTTCCAATAATATGAGGTATTCTTGTTCAGGATCTATTATCATTATATGAAAAAAATGTCCGTAAAAAAAATAATTATCAATGATATCAATGTTTTTTCCCTTATTCCCGGGCAGAATATGGGAACAAGGGGAATGCGCCGTCCGTGAATGGCAACGAAAAAAACAAACCGCAGCCTATCTCAAAAACCATAATTAGAATTGCTGTCCAGCCTTGCAGGAAATTGGCGGATGTGCCATGCTGGGTTAATGTACACACCCCTTTCGTGCGATCGGGGTGCGCAACAAAGCAACCGACCCCCATATGTTGTGGCCGTAAGGTTCTTCGATGTAACTTCCAATGCCTGAACACATTTATGGATAGCTAAAGCATATTGCCAGGTTTTGAACCCACAAAATAAATTTGATATTGTCAAGATAACACACACTATTGGGGCAATGAAATTCCGCCTGCATTCTTGAACTTCAGCTATCAGGGGCGCTCGCCGCACATTTGGTGGTTTGTTTTCTTTTGACCCGTACCGTCAGCATGAAAAGAGGGTTATTCCATGGTTGGATCGCCCATTGCATATTGCGGATCATCGTGCCTCAATTTTGCTAAATGGCACATCGTCTCTTCGACCTCCGACGGGTTCGTGCCGATGGCATGGTACATCTTTCTCGCAAAGTCCTCGACGGGCACGATATTTCGTCCCGCCTCCACACCTGTGAGAATTTCGTCGGCAGCCTGATCGATGCTGATCGCTTCCGGTGGCTTCGGCAGTTCCATGTGGAGCTTATAGTCCAGAGAGCGGTAGAAAATCATCGTATCCACCGCGCCGGGACAGACCGTCGTTACCTTGATATTGTGGAAGGACATCTCGTAGCGCAAATCCTCCCCGAAGCCCACGACGGCATACTTCGAGGCCGCATAAACGGTCTGATAAGGGAGTGGCACGATTCCGCACACGGAAGCGGTGTTCACAATATGTCCGTATCCCTGTCTCATCATGATGGGTACGACCGCATGCACGCAGTTTACTACGCCGAACAGGTTGACGTCGAAAACCGTATTCCAGTCCTCTCTTTTCGTTGTGGTAAACGCTTGGCCGAAGCCCACGCCCGCATTGCAAAAGATGTAGTGGATTGGGCCCCTGCTCCCTACGAATTCGATATAATTATCAACCGCATCTTCGTCACGTACATCCACAACCTGGGCATGGACGCGCCCCCCGTGTTTCCGAAGAGATTCGGCAGCTGCGGCGATGTTTTTTGGCGTCCTGCTGCTCATATACACCTCCGCGCCCCGCTCGAGCAGGCCGCGACTCAAACCAAGTCCTATGCCGGTAGACGCCCCCGTGATTATCGCCACTTTGTCTTTAAAAAAATCGTTGTCATGCCGACTATCATTTTCCATATCCGTTCTCCTTTTGCCTCCCTATGCACCTTATTGACAGGGTAGGGCAGGTAAGCTGTACTTCAATTTAATCAACAATAACCAAAAAATGAGACCACCGAAAAAACATCTATGATGTTCCGTCATTGTGTTTTTTCCAAAGATACCAGTTGATGGAGCAGGTAAAGCAGGACGCCTCCGTTTGCCGCAAGAACCGTTCCAATGATGAATCCTGGAATCAGACCGGCGAAAAGCATTGTCATTCCAAAAAGAATGGTCAGAATGTTTGTGACAAGTAGGGCGGAATTGATCTTCAAAAGAGTTGTTGGAATTGGCTCAGCAGTTTTCCTCGCTTTCAGGGTGACCTTTACAATCCCAATGATACCCGCAACTATATTGAGGAGACCGACGAGGAGGGTGAGCGGCATGACGAGAATGTCAGGAATGATGCATGATATAACACCAAGAGCCCCAAAGATAAAGCCGAGCAGAACGATGAGCCAGGACCTGGGAAAGGCCCCGATGGGGGTGCTTCCGAGCGCCAGCATCTGGATGGCAAATATGACCATCAGAAGCCCGAGCTGGGCGCTTCCCGAGAATGGGAGGAGACCAAGGTTTACGGGAAGCAGCAGGAGACCCAGAAGGACCATGAAAACACCCATCAGCAGGAGAATAATGTTGTCCATGGAGAGGCTGCCATCAGATGGCGGTTTTTGTTGTGTGGGAGGATAACGCCATGTGATTCTTTGCAAAACACAAGCGAGATAAAAAAGTGCAAGCCCGTAAAGGAGAGCCGCGGTTGCCACCTGCGCGCCTCTAAGGAAGTTTGGATCAAAAATCAAAAATGCAATCAATATCTGGACGAGATAGACCACGCCACACGCAAGGATTAGGTGATTGAAGATACCTCCGTATTCTCGCCAGAGCCGATATTTGTTTTGACCAAAGAGCATTTGGAGGAAAAGGACGAGGCCGCCGGCCCCGAAGAAGATAATGAGAAGAATGCGAGGAACGTTTCCGAAGATGTCCGGGATAAAACAAGCGACAATCCCTACCGCGGCGATGATTACGCCGAATAGAATGACTGTCCGGGATCTTCGTATATCGCCAAATGGTGTCTTCCCCATGGATATGATCTGAAGGGCATAAACGACCAGCATAAGGCCGAAGAGACCGTTTTCATAGTAGGAGAGAATGCCTGCATAAACAGGAAACAGCAGCAGGCCGAGGACGAGCATCACCATTCCCGCAAACAGGAGCATGACGACTTCGAGTGAAAGGTCAGCCTCTTTGAAAAGTTTGTTTTTTGTCACCTGATTTCAATGTTAAGAGCTTAAAGTAATTGATAGAAATTATTTTTTTGCGTAAAAGAATATAGTGTCGGCATACCTGGACGTCAAGAAAAATTGCATTTCAGGATTCTATGGGAGATCGACGAAGTCCTTTACGGGAAAAGGAGACAAAGAGGATGAAAGAATATTATAAAGATAAAGTTGCGGCCGTTACGGGCGGTGCGTCGGGAATCGGACTGGCGATGTGCGAAGGAATGCTGGCCATGGATGCTAAGGCGGTCGTGCTGGCTGACGTCAACGAGGAGAATTTAGAAAGGGAAATTGCACGTCTGAAAGGTACATATCCCGGCAAGGTCTTTTCCGTGAAGACGGATGTTACAAAAGAAGAGAGCGTGCAAGCAATGGTCGCGCGTGCGGCTGAGATCGGCGGCGGGCACCTTGACCTGCTTTTTAACAATGCGGGGGCCGGGCTAGCCAAATGGTTTGGTGAAACGACAAACGAAGATTGGAAGTTCGCCTTCGATGTCAATTTCTATGGCCCTCTTTACGGCGTCCGCGCCGCACTGCCGATAATGATCGCGCAGGGAGGCGGGCATATAGCCAATACTGCGTCCGGAATTGCGTTTTCTCCGTTCCCGGCCCAGAGCATGTATGCAGCAACAAAATCCGCTTTGGTGAGTTTTACGTTATCGTTGCGTGCCGAATATTGGCAGGATAACGTTCGTTTTTCAGTTGTTATTCCGGGGACCGTTGCGACCGCTATTTGGCAGGGACAGGCACCTGACTTCGCCATCACCCCAAAGGTTTCGGCAGAGCGCATCCTCGCAGGCATCGCGGAAAATCAGAGACTCGTCATCACGACCGATGACGATCGGTCGGGTCTGGAATCAATGGGTGCACAGGCCAAAAATCCGGAATATATGAAAGCGCTAGACGATTATTTGCTGAGCGTCGCCGAGAAAAGGCGTAAAGGAACGATGGAATATTGAGAGTGTTAAAACAATACAATAAAGCGTGCCGTGAATACATGGGCTGCATCAAGGTCCGGACGTCGCCCCGGGGTGGGGATATAGGTGTAGACCAATTCCGGAGTGAGGGTCCAGAAAGCGCTGAACGTCTTGAAAACAAAGGTCGTCAGGTACGCGGCCTGGAACATCAATTCGTTTCCCCTGAGGTCTTTTGAATCGGACTTGACATCGGGGTAGAAGAAGGCGCCTGCGCCGGGCAGGTCGTTCAGCTTGGACCACGCCATACCCACACTGATGGTATCGTAAGGTCGTCCGGGCACCAGGCCGACCCCGCTGAGCCCGGTGCCGACATAGTCATTGACCATCACTGAATCGGCGCCGGTGTGCCCATATTGAAAATAGCCGATGAGTCCGGAGTTGTTGATGTCCGGCTTTCGGTACCAGAGCCGCTGGTTGGCAAATAAATAATACCCCGTTGCCCCATCCTCGCTAGTGAGAGAGGGTGCGTTCAGGTCCCCGGTCTGTCTCCAGACCCCCACCCCGAGCCTCCCCGGCTTGCCGTGTTCTCCCACGCGCCAGGCATATCCCAATTCCCCGATGTGAAGCTTGTAATCGTTGAACTGCGGCCCCCACTTGAGACCCGTCTGTACGCCTCGGGCAAGATTCCCGTCGAAAAGGCCGTAGGAAGCATACAGGTTATGGGTGGGGGCAAAGTGGACGGTGGCCCCATAGGCGGTATTGTAATAGGCGGGGAATATGGAGAGCACTGTCGGATTGAGGCCCACCGGCGCCCAAATCAGGCTGCTGATGTCGCTACCGGAATCCTGAAGATGGCCTTCGCTGACAAACACCGGTTTCGTAACCGTGCCGAAGTGTCCGGCCACGTTCATCTTACCGATTTGGAAGATGAGCTTGTCGTCGAACAGGCGCTGATGCCACCATGCCTGCATCAGCTCTATGCGACTTCGGGGCGGAGCACCATCCATGTTGCTGAACATCTGGACGCAACCGGCAGCGTTATTGATAGCATCCCCAGTAAACCCGAGGAATTCAACCCCCAACGTTCCTCCGGGGATACCAACGGCCTTTCGCAGATCGACTGATGTGTGGATGCCCACGGCCAGACTTGCGTGGCTCGAGTTTGGCTCGACCCCGCCCGAGGCAATCCAGTTTGGTTCGAGGATCAAAAATCCGCCCAGACGGACTCCCCATTCATCTTTCAGGCCCAGGCCGCGACCCAGTTGATCCCAACCCAAAAAGGTATAGGCCGTCTGGGGGTTCGCAGCAATCCCTCCGCTCTCCGGGATCGGATCGTCCATTAACGTGTCCGTGTGCGCAGTGCCGGGAAGGGCTACAATAAGTGAAAACAATAGAAAAAGGAGAAGGCTATTGAAGAAACGGCGGTCCATTAAAACATCCCCACCCATGGCGATATCGAATTTCCGGGTGCCCTTTTTGGCAGATACTGTCCGCGTATACCCCTAAAGCAGTCCCAGTGCCCACGGCTTCTGGGGCAGGATGTTTCACGACAACGAAAAACCTATACCGGAAAAAAGCGCGACTCAAATACAAACTGGTTTTATGATCCATTTACCACAGAGTGTGGGTGGATGCAAACAGAATGGGGTGAATTCTCAAAAGAGCAGCCCTTCTGTGGAAGGCAAACCGATTAATTCCTTTGAGTATAAACTCTCTGCTTTGCTTGAGGTTGCTGGCTACAGCCTTATCAGGTGGGGGCATCAGCGCTCCACTTCACCTGAGCGGCAGCTTTTCTACTGGAAATTTTACAGACAGTCCTAATGGAGCGATTATTGGCGGTGTGAACACTTATTCCGACAGATATTATTCATACGGCGGATATTTTGAAGCAGCCGGTACTTTCGTTAGGGGCGTTTACGGCTATGGAAACCAATACGATTTTTATGCAGGCGGTCCAAGGCAGTAATTACGTACCCTTCACGGGCGCCCATGAGGTGAGATTCGCACAGGATATGCCGGAAGAAATTGTGCCGGGAATGATTTCTTCTGTAACCGGTAGAACCGCAGAAAGAAAGGATAAAAACGGGGTAATACCTCTGTCGTTCACTCTGCCAACAGTTACAATATCCACCAAGACCAGGGATAAAGCTGTATTCGGTGTTATTGTTTACGGTGGTCCTCTTCCTGAAGATCACTGGTATAAAGCTGAGGATGGTGAACGTTTCGGGGTGGTCAATGCACCGGGGGAAGGTCGGGTCTGGGTAACTGATATCAACGGAAAAATCCAGGCAGGAGACTATATCACCACATCATCTGTTCCGGGATACGGTCAGATGCAGGATGATGATCTGCTTCATTCCTACACCCTGGAAAAAGTCATTAAGACATTAGACTGGGAGCAGGTCACAGAGACGGTCCAACACGATGGGAAGACGTACAAGCGTTATCTCATTGCTGCCGTTTACACAAGTGGATAGGTTAACAGCTGTCTGTTTTCAGAGATAATCACCAATTGCGGTCTTTGTTCACCATGGGGATATCTCTCATATATCTGAAAAAAACTTATGATCTTACATAAGAGCTCAATATGTCATCCGAGCAAAATTGAATTTGCCGTTTCTCTCATTCTCAGATGCCACTACATCTTGTGGTCACGCCCTTTTCAGACTGTTAATCCAAAAGTGAAGGGTTCCTATATTACCTTTCTGTTACACTGTGTTCTTGGAAGCCTCAGAAAAATGGGTTTTTGACGCCCATTTTTCGTATAACAAAAAATGAAGAATGCTGGTTCTATTCTTCCGTTCGAAAGCTGAAAGGCATACCCTTTGAATCATCGTTGTTGGGCGCCTGAAAAACAACAAAAAACAT
This sequence comes from Desulfatiglandales bacterium, assembly GCA_963662465.1. Classification (GTDB taxonomy): domain Bacteria; phylum Desulfobacterota; class DSM-4660; order Desulfatiglandales; family Desulfatiglandaceae; genus NaphS2. Next base: position 1,991,077 of record OY759599.1, on the reverse strand, counting down.
CGAAAATAGCGCATTACGTACTGACTCATACCCCAATATTTTATAGCAGAAGTCTGTGAAGTTCCTGCAAGTGGCCTTCGAAATCCTGCTCGGAAAAACAAAATTTTAGATCTTGAAACCGTTGCCGCATTTTTTCAACCCTGGCTTTGACATGGGCGTTTTTGACGACCACGTCCCTCATCAATTGCGCGAGTTCCTGGAAATCCTTCTCTTCCATGCCAAATCGCGTCATTTCCGAAACCCCCAGTCGAAGCGCCCCTGATGCGGTAAAGCCCTCCTCATCGGGAGTCGCCTGATAATTGCAGATGATGTTGTTGTCTTCGAGCCTTTCAGCCATCTCCTGACCGCGCCCGTACCCCACCGGCAGTATCACCTGGTGGGTTTCAGTGTAGCCTGTCTTTGGATCTCCCGCCGGTTCAAGGCCGCGGTCGGAAAGTGCATGGGCAAAGGCTTTGGCGTTGGCCAAGACCTTCGGCTGATAGTCGTTGTAGATCACCATGCTTTTTCCCAGGATGATCAATTCGGGCCGCGAAATTTCGATTTGTTTGAGGGCGGCGGGCACATCCATTTGGTAGGGATTATGCGGCAATACGGGAAAGTTGACCACCGCGGGACGCTCGGTCGCGGAATTGTGGGCCACAAAATCCCTGAGGGCTCCCATGGGCTGACTGCTGAGGTGTCCCTCCTTGGCAATGTGGTGGCACATGACACACCGGATGCGTTGCGCCTCTCGTTTGCGGTCGGTGCGATTCAGGTCGTCCATCATGGCGCTATACACGGCCATATTGGCCATCTGTCCGCTGATTAGACGGGTTTCCACCTCCCGGCAACCCAGGTAGGCCTGTAATTCCGCTTCCAGCAGACGTTCCACCTTGAAGAATCGGTCGGGCATAGGGGGGCGCATCGGATCTCATGTGAAAGGGCGCGACCACGGCCTTAACCGATTTACCTCGGATTTCAACAACGAGGGGATCATCCACGTTGAGGCCGCTGTCCACATAGCCCAGACAGATGGCGCGAAGTCGGTGTTCATCGGTCAATTCCGATTTTAATCCTTCGCCCTTCACAACCCAATAGGGGACCATGGTGCCGCTGGTGATGACGCCCACGTGACGGTCCCCTTTGAAGACCTTTGATCCCGGCCGGGCAACCCCCCTTTCAGTGAGCGCTATGGGCCGGATCATTCGAGGGAGGTTGGTTGGATGAGGGGCATCATGGGAAATGATGCGCTTAAAGGCTTCAAATTGTTTTATCAGCGCTTCTCTTCCCACAAAATCCCCTTTCAGTGGTGAAAAACTGACAGCGGACTTTGTGATGGGGCAGGCCAGGATGGGGATTTCCCGTCCTTCCGGATCCGTGCCCAGTTCGTGCCCATAAAGGGGAAGTCCCGCTTCCAGGCGGAGCGTATCCCTTGCACCCAGCCCCACCGGCGCAGCCCCTTCGGCCAGCAAATGATCCCACAACAGGGGGGCATGGTTTCCATCCACAAAGAGTTCAAAGCAGAGCGGTTCACCGGTATAACCGGTGCGGGCAACAAGCACCTGGACCCCTGAAATTGAAACGGTGCAAACTGAGTTCCGTCTGGGTTCCGGAAGATTTTCACCCGGCATGATCCTTTGCAGGATGCTTCTGGATGCCGGTCCCTGAAGGGAGAGCATGGCCATTTCCCTGGTGCGGTCGAGGATCTGGATTTCAGGGTAAGCCTCCGTAAAACACTTTAGATGTCGCCTGTCCTTATCCCGATTGGCGGCATTGACCACCAGCAGATATTCATCCGTTTGAAAGCGATAAAGATAAGCATCATCCACGGCGCCGCCGGTTTCGGTGGGAATAAGGGTATACTGAGCGCCAATGGTTTTAATATCGAGTGCCGCAGCGTTGTTGGTGAGGACATGCTGAAGGAATGGTAACGCTTCCTTTCCCCTGATTACGAAGCGGCCCATGTGGCTTACGTCAAATAATCCCGCTCCCCGGCGGGTTTCAAGATGTTCCCGGATGATGCCCTCCGGATACATGATGGGCATTTCCCAGCCGCCGAATTCCACCATCTTTGCGCCCAGGGCCAGGTGCTGGTTGAAAAAAACGGTTTGTCGCAAGTTGCTCATGCGCTTTTCTCCTTTTCTCTATTCGCTAACCGCGAATATTTGCATGTCGTGAATTGTCTTGACTTGAAAAGAGGTCCTTTATTATATACTGATAATCTGTTTTTAGGGAAAATTTTGTGGATATAGCGGATCGGTTTTTTGAAAGGGGAAATTTAATGAGAGAAGTTGTTATTGTCAGTGCCTGCAGGACCCCTGTCGGCGATTTCGCGGGGTTCTTGAGTACTGTTTCCGCCACGGATCTCGGGGCATTGGTGATCAAGGAGGCCCTGAAGCGGGCAGGCGTTGAGAACAAGGATGTGGACGAGGTGATCATGGGCAACGTGCTGCCCCATGGGCTGGGACAGAATCCCGCCCGACAGACCATGGTTCGCGCGGGGTTGCCCTGGGATGTGGGTGCTATTACCATCAATAAAGTGTGCGGTTCAGGTCTGAAGGCGGTGATGCTGGCGGCCCAGGCCATCATGTGCGGCGATGCGGATGTGGTGGTGGCGGGGGGACAGGAAAACATGAACCTTTGCCCCTACATGTTGAAACAGGCCAGGACAGGGTATCGCATGAACAACGGCAAGATGGTCGACGGCATGGTGCATGACGGGCTCTGGGATCATGTGAACGATTTTCACATGGGGATCAGTGCGGAACTGGTGTCTGAAAAATATAAAGTAAATCGTGAAGATTCTGATGCATTTGCCCTTGATTCCTATGAAAAATCATGGAAGGCTCAGGAGCAGGGAAAATTCAGCGGTGAAATCGTTCCCGTGGAAATTCCAAGCCGAAAGGGCGACCCGGTGATTTTCGATATGGATGAAATTCCAAACCGAAAACCCCTGACCTCCGTAGAAGGTCTCAAAAGGCTGCGCCCGGCGTTTAAAAAGGATGGTCTTGTGACCGCCGGGAATGCCTCCAAAATCGCGGACGGGGCATCGGCCCTGGTGGTGATGAGCCGGGAAAAGGCCGACGCGCTTGGGTGCAAGCCCCTGGTGCGTGTGGGGGCACAGGGCGCCTCGGGACTGGATATGAAGTATGTGCTGGTAGCGCCGATGTTGTCCATACCGAAAGTTCTGGCAAAGGATGGCCTCAAGGTGGGGGATATCGATCTGCATGAGATCAATGAGGCGTTCAGCACGTCATCCGTGGCCATCAACCGGGAGCTGGGCATTGATCCGTCGCGGGTGAATATCCATGGCGGCTCCGTGGCCATCGGACACCCTATCGGGGCCAGTGGCGCCAGGGTGTTGACCACGCTGATTTATGCCATGAAGGACCGCGGCGCTGAAATCGGCGAGGCCTCCCTTTGTCTGGGGGGCGGCGAAGCCGTGACGTTGGTGGTTTATAACGAAGCTTAAATATCTTAAATATTAGGAGAGAAAAGAATGAGAGATGTGGTGGTTGTTTCTGGAAAAAGAACACCTGTAGGTACATTCGGCAAGACGTTGAAATCAACGCCCGTGGTACAGTTGGGGTCACTGGTATTGAAAGAAACCCTCAAAAATGTACAGTTAAAACCGGTGGTCACGGATAATTTGTCTCAATTTGATCCCGATTCCCTCAAGGGCCTGGGAATGATTGATCTTGAAAAAAAGGCTTATGATTACGATGACGGTTTTCAGCCCGTTGAAATCGATGAAGTGATCATGGGAAATGTGGTGGGCGCGGCCCAGGGGCAGAACGTGGCGCGCCAGGCCATGATCAAGGCCGGCATTGCAAAGGAAACCAGTGCTTTCAGTCTGAACAAGGTTTGTGCTTCCGGCATGAAAGCTATTGCCCTGGCTGCCCAGTCCATTGCCGCCGGCGAGGCGGATGTGATTCTGGCGGGCGGCATGGAAAACATGAGCCTCATTCCCTATGCCCTGCCCGCGGCCCGCTGGGGCGCCAGAATGAACAATGCGGAAATGGTGGATCTGATGATCATGGACGGCCTGTTTGAGATTTTCTATGGATACCATATGGGGCTTACCGCCGAAAACATCGCGGAAAAATACGGCATTTCAAGGCTGGAGCAGGATGAACTGGGCGCCTTGAGTCACCAGCGAGCCATGAAAGCCATCGCCGACGGTCTTTTCAAGGACGAGATTGCGCCGGTGATCATTCCCCAGCGAAAAAAAGATCCCCTGATTTTTGATACGGATGAGCGTCCCATGGCGACCAGCTTGGAAAAGATGGCCAAGCTCAGGCCCGCCTTTAAGAAAGACGGGACCGTGACGGCGGGAAACGCCTCCGGGATCAACGATGCAGCGGCGGCCCTTCTGCTTATGTCGGCGGAAAAAGCAAAAAACCTGGGGTTGAAGCCTCTGGTGAAAATCCGTGCCTATGCAAGTGCGGGGATTGATCCGGCCTACATGGGTCTGGGACCCATTCCGGCGGTTCGAAAACTGTTGAAGAGCGAAAATTTGACCATCGATGATTTTGGGTCCATTGAGCTGAACGAGGCCTTTGCCTCCCAGGCCATCGCCTGTGTGCGGGAACTGAAATGCGACATGGAAAAAACCAATGTGCTGGGCAGCGGTATTTCCATCGGACATCCCGTCGGCTGCTCGGGCGCCCGCATTACGTTGACCCTAATGAGTGAAATGATGCGCAAGAATGTGGCATTGGGTCTGGCATCCCTCTGCATCGGCGGGGGCCAGGGTATGGCCATGATTCTGGAGGCTTGTTAATCATCTGAAAGTTTCCGGTTTCCGGTTTTTGGTTTTAAAGACCGTCACCGGTGAACCGGAAACCGGCAAATGTTTTTTTGATATCTCAACCGGATGGGGGAAATATATCATGTCATTTGAAAACATTATTTTTGAAGTAGATGGAAATATAGCCATTATTAAGTTCAACCGGCCTAAGGCGTTAAATGCCATCAACCCGGGCGTACTGGCTGAAATGGGTGAAGCCCTGGACACGATTGAGGCGGATGCGAATATCAAGGTGCTGGTGCTGACCGGCGAAGGCGAAAAAGCGTTTATTGCCGGCGCCGACATCGGTCACATGTCCACCTTTTCACCCCTTCAGGGTCGGCAGTTTTCCCTGGAAGGTCAGAACCTGTTTTTTCGGCTTGAAAGTCTTCCAATACCGGTGATTGCCTGTGTCAACGGGTTTGCTCTCGGAGGCGGAACCGAGATGGCCATGGCATGTGATTTTATCTATGCCTCTGAAAAGGCCAAGTTCGGTCAACCTGAGATCAATCTCGGCATTATGCCTGGATTTGGGGGAACCCAGCGGCTGTCCCGGCTTGTGGGGAAAGCAATGGCCAAGGAACTCTGCATGACGGGCGCCATCATCGGCGCTCAGGAAGCAAAAGAGATCGGCCTTGCCAACAAGGTGTTTTCTGCGGATGAACTGTGGGAAGCGACAATAAAGACCGCGAAGGTCATTGCAGGCAAGGGAAAAGTGTCCATGCGGGCCATCAAGAATACCATTGATCGTGGCTTTGACGTGGATCTTCGCACGGGCAACTTCATGGAGGCGGACGCCTTTGGCCTGTGCATGTCCAGCCCGGATGGAAAGGAAGGGATGACGGCATTCCTGGAGAAACGAAAACCCGATTTTAAAGGGGAGCTCGCGTAACAACCATGGACTTCGCATTAACCGAAGAACAGCAGATGGTGCAAGAGATGGCGGCCCGCTTTGCTGAGGCGGAGATTCGGCCCAAGGCTGCCCTGCTGGATGAGACCCATGCCCATCCGGCGGAGATCGTCAAACAACTGGGAGAGTTGAAAATGCTGGGCATTGCCGTGCCTGAGGAATACGGCGGCGGCGGCATGGATTATGTTAGCTACGCGCTGGCTTTGATCGAGGTGTCCAAGGCTTGCGCCTCCACAGGGGTCATCATGAGCGTCAACAATTCCCTCTACTGTTTTCCGGTTTATGCGTATGGTACGGAGGCTCAGAAGAAGAAATACCTTTATCCCTGTGCCGCGGGAGAATATCTGGGCTGCTATGGCCTTACCGAGGCCGGCGCCGGGTCCGATCCCGCAGGCTTGCGGACCACGGCTGTTAGAGATGGGGATGAATGGGTCATCAATGGGGAAAAGAAATTCATTACCAATGGCAATGTGGCCCGCTACGCTGTGATCGCCGCCGTCACCGAGAAAGGGAAAGGCTACAAGGGGATCAGCTCCTTTGTGGTAGATCTGGAAAATACCCCTGGGTTCAAGGTGGGGCGGTTGGAAGAAAAAATGGGCATCCTGGCCTCGGGAACTTCGGAACTGATTTTTGAGGATGCCAGGCTCCCCGCCGACGGCCTTCTGGGAAATGAAGGCGATGGGTTCAGGCAGATGCTGAGTACCCTGGACGGGGGGCGCATCGGCATTGCGGCCCAGGCTATCGGCATTGGTCGGTCGGTACTGGAAGATGCCGTTAAATATGCCAAGACCCGGGAGCAGTTCGGAAAACCCATTACCAGCTTTCAGGCCATCCAGTGGAAACTGGCGGATATGGCTACGGAACTGGATGCGGCGGAATTGCTGACCCTTCGGGCCGCCTGGCTGGAAAGTCACCATAAACCTTATGAGAAGGAAGCGGCCATGGCCAAGATGTTCGCCTCGGACGCGGCGATGAGAGCCTCCGTCGAAGGGGTGCAGATCCTGGGAGGATACGGGTACTGCAAGGAATATCCCATGGAACGTCACATGCGGGACGCGAAAATATGCCAGATTTATGAGGGCACCAACGAGATTATGCGTCTGGTGGTGGCAAAAAACCTCATTAGGGATTGATGATTTGCGATTGTTGATTGGTGATTGGCCTTAAATCAACAATCGACAATCAACAATCAACAATCAACAATCAGACAGGAGGTGGGCCATGGCTTTGACCTTTAATCCCAAGATTTTTCAAGATATCGAAGAAAAGTATGCCGCGTGGAAACAAAAACTGACCCGGGTTTTTGCCGTCAAACCGGAGCGGTTAAGCCGGTTTTCCACGGTTTCAGATCGGGTTATCAATGATCTTTATACGCCGGCGGACCTGAAAGATCAGGATTTTGCCGCGGATATCGGGTTCCCCGGCGACTATCCCTATACCCGGGGGGTACAGCCCTCCATGTATCGGGGCCGTCTCTGGACCATGCGCATGTTCGCGGGCCTGGGCAGTGCCGCGGACACCAACAAACGCTTTCATCTCCTGGTTCGTGAAGGCCAGACCGGTCTTTCCACGGCCTTTGACATGCCCACCCTGATGGGATACGACTCGGATTCCCCAAAGGCCAGGGGCGAGTGCGGCAAGTGCGGCGTGGCCATTGATACCCTGAAAGACATGGAGGACCTGTTTGCGGGGCTTCCCATCGACCAGATCACCACCTCCATGACCATCAATCCGCCCGCTGCTGTTGTCTGGGCCATGTATATCGCCATGGCGGAAAACCGCGGGATCGACCGAAAAATCCTGGGCGGCACCATCCAGAACGATATGCTGAAGGAGTTCGTGGCCCAGAAAACCTTTATGTGTCCGCCTGAACCGTCCGTTCGCATCGTGACGGACACTGTGGAATTCGGCACCCGCCAGGTGCCGAGATGGAATACCATCAGCATCAGCGGCTACCATATTCGGGAGGCGGGCTCAACGGCGGTGCAGGAATTGGCTTTTACCCTGGCCGACGGCATCGCCTACACGGAAAAGGCTCTGGAACGGGGGCTGCATGTGGACCAGTTTGCACCGCGATTTTCCTTCTTCTTCAACTCCCACCTGGATTTCTTCGAAGAGGTAGCCAAATTTCGCGCGGCCCGGCGCATGTGGGCCCGGATCATGAAAGATCGCTTCAAGGCAAAAGACCCGCGGTCCTTGTGGATGCGGTTTCACACCCAGACGGCGGGCTGTTCCCTCACGGCGCAGCAGCCCTATAACAATGTGGTGAGAACTGCACTCCAGGGTCTGGCTGCCGTCATGGGGGGCACCCAGTCGCTCCATACCAATTCTTTGGACGAGGTGCTGGCCATTCCCACGGAGGAGGCCGCCACCATCGCGCTCCGGACCCAGCAGATCATTGCGGAAGAATCGGGCGTTGCCAATACCATCGACCCCCTGGGGGGAAGCTATTTCGTGGAAAAGCTGACCAACGAGATGGAAGAGGCGGCTTTTGAAATTATTCAGAAAATTGATGATATGGGGGGCATGCTGGCTGCCATCGAACGTAATTACCCCCAGTTGGAAATTGCCGATGCGGCCTATCACTATCAGAAGCAGATCGATAATGGCGAAAAGACTGTGGTGGGAGTGAACAAGTACGCTATCGAGGAAGAAGACATCCCCGTGGAGGTGCTGGAAATCGACGAGGAACTGGAAGCGCAGCAGATTGAAAAAACCAACCGGGTCAAGGAGAATCGCAAGGCCCCGGAGGTGGCCCGTTGTCTTGAAAGGGTGGGGGAGGCCTGCTCGGGGAGTGAAAATGTGATGGAACCGCTCATCGATGCGGTTAAATCCGGCGCTACGCTTCAGGAAGTTTGCGACGTTTTCAGGGATGTGTATGGTTCTTACCGCGATCCGGGGATTTACTAGAGAGAGGAAACTATGAAACGCGAACGAAGAGTCAGGGTAATGGTTGCCAAGCCCGGATTGGATGGGCATGACCGGGGAGCGAGAATCATTGCGCGGGCCTACCGCGATGCGGGGTTTGAGGTGGTCTATACGGGGCTTCACCAGACGCCCGAGGAGATCGTGGAGGCGGCTATCCAGGAAGACGTGGACATGATCGGTCTGTCCAGTCTGGCCGGGGCCCACAAGTATCTGTTCCAGGCGGTTTTGGATCTTCTGCGGGAAAAGGGCGCCGATGATATTGTGGTGTGCGGCGGCGGCATTATTCCCGATGATGATATCGCAAGGCTTAAAGCGGCCGGGGTCAAGGAGATCTTTACGCCGGGAACCACCATGGATGAAATTGTCAAATGGGTGCGGGAAAACGTGACGCCTAGATAGTGTCTGAACGAAAAGCCCGTTCAGACACGGTTTTAAGTTTTAAGTTTTAAGTTAAAAACAAGCAATTCATTGATTAGGATAACTTAAAACCTAAAACTTAAAACTGCGGTTTTCCGCCTTAGATAAAAAAGGCATATACCATGAAAGATTTGGTTGAAAAAGTAACCAGCGGCGATGTGCGGGCCGTGGCCCGTCTTATTCGCGATGTGGACGATGGCATGCCCGAGGTGCGGGATGTTTTAAAAGCGCTTTATCCCCATACGGGGCGGGCTTACGTTATCGGCATCACCGGCGCGCCGGGCGTGGGAAAGAGTACCCTGGTGGATCAGATGCTGGCCCATCTGAGAAAGCGGGGGAAAACCGTGGGGGTTCTGGCGGTGGATCCCACCAGTCCTTTCAGCGGGGGGGCGATTTTGGGGGACCGGGTTCGCATGCAGCGACACAGTATGGATTCGGGGGTCTTTATCCGATCCCTTGCCACCCGGGGTCATTTCGGCGGATTGACCCAGTCCACCCGAAGCGCCATTGACATTCTGGATGCCATGGGCAAGGACGTGATCCTGGTGGAAACCGTGGGGGTAGGTCAGGATGAAGTGGATGTGGTGCGGAGCGCCCATACCACGGTGATTGTGGTGGTTCCCGGCATGGGAGACGATATTCAAGCCATCAAGGCGGGAATTCTGGAAGTGGGCGATATCTTTCTGATCAACAAAAGCGACCGCGAAGGGAGCGATAAAACCCTCAATGAACTGCGGTTGATGATCGAGATGGACCAGCGAAAATTTGACAGAGGTCTGTGGAAACCGCCCATCATCAAGGTGGAAGCTGTGTTTGATAAGGGCGTGGACGATTTTCTGGAAGCGGTCGATCAACATGCCCAATACCTGGAACAATCAGCGGGGGGGCTTAAATCCAGGCGAAGCCCGGACAGGGTACGCCAGGAGCTGGTGGATATGATCAAGGCCCGGTTGTTTGAGGAAGTGCTGGATAAACTGACGGAAAGTGGGGATTTTGATAGTGCTGTGGATGCGATTGTGAAGGGTCGCCTGGATCCCTATACCGCCTGTGAAAACCTGGTGTTTCCCGCATTGGGCGGGCTTCCTGCCGACGGATAGTCAGTCTATTAAGGGAAAAGATAACTTCATGTTCGGTATTTTCTGGTGGGTGCGTCAGCTTCTTTTGATCCTTGTGGGTTGTTTTTTTCTGGTTTTCGGGATTCTGATGCTCATATCCGCCTATAAACTTGGGAATCCCTATTCTTTTATCATGGCTTTTTTTGCTTCCAATCTCATGATTCTCATCAGCGCCACCCTGGTGCTGGGTTTTGTTTTGCGAATGGTAAAAGCTTTCAGACTTTCCAAAAACAACGTTGATGAATGAAGACGAAAGGAGGGTATCCATGCCGAGTGGAAAAAAAGACCAGTCCATCGGAAAACGCCTCATGAAGTTGAGGAAAGATAAAAAGCTCACCCTCAAGCACCTGGCCAATGAAACGGGGCTGAAGCCTGGGTTTATCTCCCAGGTGGAAAAGGGAGAGGTGATGCCGCCGGTTTCGGTAATCCTTCAACTATCGAAAGCCCTCGAAGTGGATTCGAGTATTCTGCTCCGGGAGGAAAAAAAGAGGGCCGGCGAAAAATCAGCGGAAGGATATCAGAAGCGCACCGAGGAGTACAGCTACGAAACCCTGACCCCTGAAGCGAGGCACAAGCGCTTGAAAGCCTTCAAGGTATTGATTGATCCCAAATCCGAGCACAAGCCCGTGGGATACCAGCATGTGGGAGAGGAATTCCAGTATGTACTCAAGGGTAAGATCGAGGTGATGGTGGGAGAGAATCAGAATATTCTGGGTCCCGGGGATAGCCTTCATTTTGATTCTTCCATTGTTCACAAACTGAAGAATATCAGCTCGGAAACGGCGGAACTTCTGGTGGTACTCTATACGCCCTGATCCGGGTGTGTTAACGGAACCGGTTGTCAAGAATCCATTGTGCGAATTTTTGAGGGAGGAAAATGGCCTACCAACTCAATGAAGAACAACGGATGATCCGTGCCATGGTCAGGGAATTTGCCAGGGAGACCGTTTTACCGACGGCCGCGGAAAGGGACTTGACCGGCGAATTCCCCGCTGAAAATCTCAAAAAAATGGGCAAACTGGGCCTGTTGGGCATGAATGCGCCTGTGGCCTATAATGGCGCGGGGGTGGACACGGTCAGTTATTGCCTGGCCCTCCAGGAAATCGCTTATGCCTGCGCATCTACGGCGGTGATCATGTCGGTACACAATTCCGTGGCGTGCGGCCCCATTACCCTTTTCGGATCCGATTACCTGAAAGAAAAATACCTGAAAAAGCTGGCTATGGGGGAAATGCTGGGATCCTTCGCCCTAACGGAACCGGGGGCGGGAAGCGACCCCGTGAGCCAGAAAACCAGAGCGGTAAAAGAGGGGAACAGTTATGTCCTAAACGGCAACAAGATGTTCATTACCACGGGCAAGAATTCCCATTTGACCGTGGTCACCGCCTATACGGACCCGGACAAAAAACATCGCGGCATCAGCGCTTTTGTGGTGGAGAAGGGGACGCCCGGGTTTTCCGTGGGCAAGGAAGAGAAAAAAATGGGGCTTCGCGCATCCGACACGGTGGAGTTGATTTTCGAAGATTGCCGCGTTCCGGCGGAGAATCTTCTGGGAGCGGAAGGGGACGGATTTCTCATTGCCATGACATCTCTTGACGGAGGGCGAATCGGTATTTCATCCCAGTCCCTGGGAGTCGCCCATGCCTGTCTGGATGCGGCGGTGGCTTACGCCAATGAGCGGGTGCAGTTCGGGAAAACCATTTCCCAGTTTCAAGGACTCAGGTGGATGATCGCCGATATGGCCACGGAAATTGAGGCGGCAAGGCTTCTGACCTTCAATGCCGCCGCCATGCGGGACAGAGGTGAAAACTATAGCGCGGCAGCCTCCATGGCCAAGGTGTTCGCCTCCGAAATGGCCAACAGGGCGGCTTACCAGGCCTTGCAAATCCACGGGGGATATGGTTACATGCAGGACTATCCCGTGGAGCGGTATTACCGGGATGCTCGGGTATTTACCCTTTATGAGGGAACCTCTGAAATCCAGAGGACCGTCATTGCCAAACACGTCATCGGAAAGTAATTTTTTCGATGCGATTTGAAAAACTTTTTTGAGAGGGAGGATTTGCATGTCAAAAGATAGTTCAGCGGTTGCCATTTACAACACCCACACCGAGGCTGAAGTCGCCATCAGGGCCCTGGAAAAGGCCGGTGTCAACATGAAAAAACTGTCCATATTGGGCAAGGATTATCATGCGGAAGAAAATGTGGTGGGATACTACAATGCCGGGGATCGCATGAAGTTCTGGGGTAAACTGGGCGCTTTCTGGGGTGGGATTATGGGGCTGCTGTTCGGGTCTGCCCTCTTTTTTGTTCCGGGGGTAGGGCATATCGTGGCTCTGGGACCGGCGGGCGGGTTGATTCTGGGGGCACTTGAAAACGCCATCGTTGTGGGTGGTTTAAGTGCCCTGGGAGCGGGCCTTTTCAGCATCGGCATCCCCAAGGACAGCGTGGTCAAGTATGAGACGGCGGTCAAAGCCGATAAATTCCTGGTCATCTTTCATGGCACGGAGGAAGAGGTGAAAGAGGTACGGGAAAGACTGCATGCCACCAATCCCGTTGAATCCGCAACCCATCTGGCCAGCGAACAAAAAGAAAAGAAGTAGGGGCAATCCCCCCGTGGTTGCCCCGTTTTCGGGCGCCCACGGGGAGGGCGCCCCCTACGGTTGTGCCACCGCAGTATGTTTCAGCACCCCCATGCCCCCCTCTTTTTCAATGAGATCCATTTCTTCCGGGTTGCGAGCCAGCAGCGCGCCGGCAAAGCCAAGGGCATTCACGGAAATCGATTCAAAATATTCCCTTGATCGGGGAACCAGGAGCATCCATTCCCGGGTGAAGAGCAGGTTGTAGGGACCGGACTGGAGGTTTTTGTCCCGCTCGCTGAAGGTGTTGAGCCCCACCTGATGGAGCATGAGTCGATACATCTTGTGAAGGGCCAGGGCCCCCATATCAAGAGGGATATCGGTAATGGACGAAAACCGCTTGAAGGCATGGATAAACGGAAGGCCGGGGACCACGCCCGGGATTTTTTGCGGTTGCTCAAAGAGACTTTCCATGGGGACTGCCTTTCCGGTGGACGCCATGGGGAGCGGAATCAGTTGCAGGTGTTTATGGTCCTGGCTGGCCCCGGCAATTTTGCCGCCGTTATAAAAGGCGAGGCCCTCGAATTCAACCATGCACCGGCACGCAGCTTCAAAATCACGAAGCGTAAGAAGGGTTTCCTGGTGTTCAAATACCCTTGTAACGATCAGCAGGTGGTACGCGATCACGTTGAACTTGTTAAGGAGGCAGCGGTGGGTATCGGAAATATCGGAGACAAACATGTCTTCTTCATAGGGGAGAAAAGGATTGGGCTTTTCTTTTTTTCCCCTGCTCTTTTCCGCCATTAGAATCTTATCCGCTGCCTTTCGGGCCAGGCTTTCCACCACTCTGACCAGGAAGTCTACCCCTCCGTCTCTCATGACCCTGCCTTCCGTGTGAATGGGTCTCAGCGTGCCATTTTTCAATGCGGTTTGGGTCGTTTCCAGAATTCGGGTCCATAACGTTCCCTTTTCAAAGGGTGTGTGGGTCATTTTCGTGTTCATTTTTTGAGGTTGCCTTTCCGGTACAGGGAGCATTTCCAGCCATTTCTCGGGAACGATCTGTTCAATGATTCGTCACTTGATTCTCATATTCCGCCCATTTTGTCAATCCCTTGGCATTTAACCCGTACCGCCCTGATGCAATGGTAAGGGGTGATGGATTGCTGTTGACAAGGGGTTCAAGATAGTAATACATCCTCTATGTGTCAAAATATGGAGATGCGAGGAAGAAAAAGTGCAGGATAAATCAACCATAGAGCCGTCAGAGATGCCTCTTGGCGAACCGCATGCGTTACAGGAACCCAAAACTTCTGATTCGGGGGGGATTGAGGGGTATTTTCTCGCTTTTCGCATTGGCGACCGTCAACTGGCTTTTCCCCTGGACAAGGTCGAGCGCGTTATTCGCATGGTGGCACTGGTTCCGGTCCCTGAGGCGCCGGATTGGATTTCCGGGCTCATCAACTTGCAGGGAAAGGTAATGCCGGTCATTACCTTGAGAAAACGATTGGGTTTGCCGCTTAAAACGGCGGAACTGGATCATCGCATCCTGATTATGCATACGCGGAACCGAAGGCTGGGGGTCATTGCCGAAGACGTCGAGGAAGTGATGGCCGTATCCCGGCGTCATCTGGCAAAACCGGAGGGTGCTTTGAAGAAATCCCCGTTGCTTAACGCGGTGGTTCGGAAAAACAATGTTGTTTATCTGGTGCTGGAGGTTGATCAGATCGATACCGGGGCGCTCATTGAATTTGAAGAACATTTGGTAGATTAACAAAGTTATGAATACGGCGCTGAAATCCCGATATTTCCTGAACAACGATCAGCATGAACGATTCAAGACACTGGTTCTGGAACGGACCGGCATCCTCTTCGGGCCTAAAAGGCGATCCGCCTTGGGACGGGGCATTACCTTATTGTGTAAAGAGGCTGCTGAAAACGACTTGGACCGATATTTTCAAATGCTTCAGGTCGCTGAAACGAACAGCCCCCTGTGGGATGCACTGGTTAAGGAACTGACGGTCGGGGAAACTTATTTTTTCAGGGATGAAAAACAGATTGAGGCCCTTCGGCAGTATGTTCTCCCCCGGATCATTGCCGAACATCAACATGATCGCCGAATTCGAATATGGAGTGCGGCGTGTGCCACCGGCGAAGAAGCCTACACCCTGTCCATGTTGCTGGCAGAGCTGCTTTTAGATATCCATCTCTGGAACATTACCATCCTGGCAACGGATATCAATAAAACGGTACTCAAAAAGGGCAGGGCAGCTCACTATCGGCCCTGGTCCTTTCGGCAAACCGATCCGAGCTTTCAATCCCGTTATTTCAGACAAAAGGGTGAAGCGTACGAAGTGATTCCGCGAATTCGGGAAAACGTACACTTTGCCTACCTCAATTTGAACGAGCCGGTTTATCCGTCCCTTTTCACCAATACCAACGCCATGGACCTGATTCTGTGCCGCAATGTGGCCATCTATTATTCCGAGGCGGTGATCCGACAGGTGGCCGAACGTTTTCACAGGTGTTTGATATGGGGTGGATGGCTTATGATGGGTGCGGCTGAAACCGGCATTCCGGTTTTTGATGCCTATGCGGCCCGTATTTTTTCAGGTGGTACGGTCTTTCAAAAGTTGCGAAAACCTTTCACCAAGCCGTTTCGGTTTCATGGAAAGTCCGCAAATGAAAGCATCTGCCGTACGCCTGTACCCATCACTCCCGTGAAACCGACGGTTTTTGAAGAAACGGCCAAAGAGGATTCACAGCTTACGGAAAACGGTTTCATTCAGAAAACAACGAATCCCGTATTTTCGGGGGAAACGGCTCCTGCACTGGATTTTTTTCAGAAAGGCATCCATCTGGTTCGTCAGAAGCGCTATGAAGAAGCCATGGATGCATTTTTGACGTGTATTGCCCAAAACCCCAAAGATGCCGAAAGCCTTTATCAGATGGGTTTGGCCCATGCCAATCTCGGCAGGATGGAATCGGCCAAATTATTTTGTGAGCAAGCCATTGAGATCAACCCCTTGATTTCGGATGCTTACTATACCCTGGCGCTGATCCATCAGGAAAGCGGCAATATGAAAGATGCGCTCGACAAACTCAAGCGGGCGCTTTTTCTTAAACCCGATTTTGCATTGGCCCATTTTTCCATGGCGGTTTTGTTTCGCCGGCTGGATAAGAACGATCAATCGGATCGCCACCGAGACCAGGCCGTAAAACTGCTTTCCCGTATGGCGCCGGAGACGCCCCTGTCAGACGCGGAAGCGCTGACGGCCGGGACGCTGTTGACAATGGCGAAGACCTTGAAGTAAAAAAATGGGCAACTGCTTACGGTTGAAAAAGCGCTGAATCGTAAATGTTTACAAGAAAGGGTTTGCAGATGATGACGGAAACATCCCTGGATGAAGCGTTACAAAAAATCCTGAAGCAGCGGGCGTGTGAATTGGCCAAAACAGGGCCTGGAGAGTCAGAGGCTCAGGACGTTCCGCGGCTTCTGAGCTTTTCATTGGGCGAGGAGCGCTTCGGTCTGAACATCGAACACATTCAGGAGATTCAACCCCTGAAGCGGGGGATGTGGTCCCTGGTCCCCTGTACGCCTGATTTTATTGTCGGGGCGGTCAATCTTCGAGGCAGAATCTATTCCATGATGAATATTGCCGCCTATCTGGGAATTGCCGTTGATATTGACATGGAAAAGGCCCATGTGCTTTTAATTGTAGGTGAAACCGCACCGGATCGAAAGTTGATGGAATTCTGCATTGTGGCGGATGGTCGTCCGAAACTTGAAAAAATTTCCCTGAGTGATGTTCAGCCTCCGACCGGGGCTGTTTCAGCCGGCGCCCAGGGGTATATCAAAGGCGTGACCGCCGACATGCTCATGATTCTGGATATGCAAAAGCTTATTTCCGATCCGGGAATCATCGTTCGGGAAGAGACGGCTTAGCAAGGTGAGGAAAGTAGAAATGGTTCGATTCAGCGTCCAAACCATCAAGGTCAAAATCCTTTTGTGGGTGGGGGCGTGCATGTTATTGATGTTTGGCCTGATGCTCGCCTATGCGGTCGTTACCCAGCGAAGCATTGCCCTTGAGACGGCGAAAAAGGGCATCCTTGCTGATGGAGAGGCCATCGGAAATTTTATCCAGGCCCGTATAGAGGTCCCGCTGGATGCGGCGCGGACCCTGGCGCAGGCGTTTGGTTCTGTGGGAATAAAGGAAAAGGCCGTCTCGGGGATGGTTGAAAACGGCGTGGCGTTATCTCGGGATCAGATCAACCGAATGCTCAAAAAAGTGACGGCAAGCAATCCGGATTTTGTCGGAACCTATACCCTCTGGGAGCCCGATGCCTTTGATGGGAAAGATGACCAATTCAAGGGCCGCTTTCCCTATGACGAAACGGGCCGATTTATCGCCTACTGGAATCGGGGGGGGTCCGGAGAAATCGAGGTGGAGACCCCTGAATATTACGAAATTGAGGGTAAAGGCGACTATTATCAGTTGCCCAGAAAGCGAAAGAGAGAGTGCATCATCGAGCCCTATCTCTATCCGGTGCAGGGCCGGGAGGTGTTGATGACGTCGCTGGTAGCGCCCATCGTAGTGGACGGTGTTTTCCGGGGCATTGCAGGCGTGGATGTGGGCATGAAGGCGCTACAGACCTATCTGGAAAAGCACAATCCCTATCCCGGACAAGCCGTGGTCAGCCTTATCACCCATGGGGGTATGATCGTTGCTTCCGAAGGAAACCATAAAGACCTGGGTGGCCTCACGCAAAAACCGCATCGGGACCTGCGATCGGACCTGGCGTATGTTCAATCGGGAAAAGCCGTTGTTGAAATGGACGAAGGGTTTATAACGGCGTTTGTACCGGTGCGCATCGGCCATACGCAAACGCCCTGGTTTGTCAATATCAGTCTGCCCTGGGATGTGGTTACCCATGAAACCTCGCGCATGATGTGGCGCATGATCTTTATCGGCTTGATTTTGACGGCCCTTGCGCTGGCGCTGGTCTGGTTCGTGGCGGCCAGGATTTCCAGGCCCATCGGACGTGTGACGGATGCGGCGGAAAAAATCAGCGCAGGGGACCTGAATGTGATTGCGGAGGTTCGCGCAAAGGGCGAAGCCGGCATGCTGGCCAAGTCTTTTAACCGGATGGTGGCCAATCTCAGACAGATGACCGAAGAACTGGAATACCGTGCCCGGGCAGACCGGGAAACCAAACAATCCCTGGAATCCACAGTGAGAGATTACGTGAAATTTTTGGAAGTTGTGGGCCGGGGCGATTTGACCGCCGAAGTGATTCCGCCAAACAATGAAGACGAATTGGCGATTTTGGGTAATTACCTGAACCAAATGACGCGGAATCTGAAAGAACTGGCAACCCTGGTTTCTGAAGGGGTTCAGAACATGACGTCGGCTACTTCTCAGATCCTGGCCGCTACCCAGGAACAGGCGGCTATGAGCGCTGAACAGGCGGCAAGCGTTGCTCAAACTTCCATCACAATGGATCAGGCCCGCCGGACCGCGCAGCAAAGTGCCGGACGATCCAGCAAAATGGCTCGGTTGGCAAAAGAAACCATGAAAGAAACAGATGCGGGCTTTGCGGCAGTCCAGGAGGCTGTTGCAGGGGTTAACCGCATTAAAGAACAGATGTCCAGCATTGCTGAAAACATCCTGACGCTCAGCGAGCAAACCCAGCAAATCGGAGACATTATCGAGACCGTCAATGATATCGCCGACCAGTCCAACCTGTTGGCCCTGAATGCCGCCATTGAAGCGGCCCGCGCCGGTGAAGCGGGAAAGGGATTTGCGGTGGTGGCGGGAGAAGTGAGAAACCTGGCCGATGAGTCGCGTCAGGCCACCGCCAGGGTGCAGGAGATTCTGGGAGATATCCAGAAAGCCGCCAACAGGGCGGTGATGGTGACTGAAGAGGGAACCCGGCGGGCGGACGCCGGCGTGCATCAGGCCGAGAAAGCGGGGGCAGTTATTTGTGCCATCAATGAAGACATGCAAAAGGGCGCCCATACCCTTCAGCAGATCTCCGTGAGCATCCAGGATCAGCTGGCCGGCATGGATCAGATTTCCGAGGCCATGCAAAACATCAATCGGACGACCTCCCAGACCGAAGAAGGGACGCGGGAGGTGGAGGAATCCGTCAGAAATCTGAATGCCTTGGCCGAACAACTGAAAGGGATTGTGGGACGTTATCGTTTGAATTGAGATTTCAATTGCACTGGGGAAAGATATGGATCGCGAAGAACTTCAGCGTCAACTGCTGGCGACCTTTAGGGCGGAGTTGGAAGACCATTCTGCCGCGCTGAACAAGGGATTGCTGGAGATCGAAAAGGATCTGCCGCCGGATGAGCGGGATGAACTGCTGAAAGCCCTTTTTCGGTCGGCACACAGTATCAAGGGCTCGGCCCGCGCCGTTGATTTGAAGGACATCCATACGGTGGCGCACAAAATGGAGGATGTTTTGGGCGCCCTTAAGACAGGAGAGCTGACATCCTCTTACCAGCTGGTGGATTCTCTGCTTCGCGCCACCGATCTACTCAATGATGCCATGCGATTGCATCTTGATGGCCTGGTTCTGCCATTCGAAGCCAGAAGAGCGGTCATGTCGGATATGGATTCGGTGCTTCGAGGAGAATTATCGGATGTCGGGAATAAGATCCATGAACCTGCGGTTTCGTTGGAAAATGGGGAAGCGGATCGCGTTGGAACCGAAACCGATGACAACCTCCGCACAGAACAAGGGGAAGCGAAACCGAAGAAAAAAACAGAGACGGTTTCCGCTGGAAAAACCGCCGAATCCAAGCCTGTTTCCCTTGGCAACAGGGGCGGCGACACCATTCGCGTCAGTACGGAGAAACTGGATGGTCTCATGGTTGGAATGGGAGAATTGCTGGGTGCGCGAATGCGTATGGAACAAAGACTGGGTGAATTGAAATCCGTTCAAACCGTGTTGGGTGGATGGGAGAAACACTGGCGAAAAATTCGGGCAAAAAAAAGGGATGTGGAACGCCGCGTTAAAGGAGATCCGGATTTGGAAACCCTTACGGCGTTTTTTACGCGCAATGAAATTCATCTCAACGATGTGGGTCAAAAAATAAACCGCCTTTGCGAATTGCTGGAAGGGGACTACCGGCACCTGGCATTGTTGACCGACGACATACAGGACGGTGTGCGCCGTGTGCGTATGGTGCCGGTGTCCACCCTCTTTGATCTTTTCCCTCGAATGATCCGCAATATTGCCCGTGAAAAAGGAAAAGAGGTTCAACTGATTCTGGAAGGGGTTGAGACCGAAATTGATCGTCAGGTTCTGGAAGGCCTGAAGGATCCGCTGACACACCTGTTGCGAAATGCCATTGATCATGGCATTGAGCTGCCGGATCAACGCCTGGAAAAAGGGAAGTCCCGCGAAGGAACCATTTATTTGAAAGCCCTTCAGCGGGGCAACCACATCGTTCTGGAGGTGAGCGATGATGGGGCCGGCATCAACTTGCCCGCGGTTCGTGGGGCGGCTGTGAAAAACAATCTGATTTCGCCGGTGGATGCCGAAAAAATGGGTCTCGATGAGACCATTGACCTGCTTTTCCAATCCGGTCTATCCACTCATGCCGCGGTTACGGAGCTCTCCGGTCGGGGCGTGGGGATGGATGTGGTGCGGGAGCAGCTTGAAAACCTTCACGGCCAGGTTAAAACGTACACCGAAATGAACAAGGGAACCACCTTTACCTTGATTCTGCCCCTGACCCTGGCCACCATCCACGTATTGATGTTGAAGGTGGCCAATCAGACCGTGGCGGTTCCCAATACGAGTGTTGAACGGATTCTACAGCTCAAGCCGGAACAAATTAAGCGTATGGAAGGAAAATCGGCCATTAACGTAGATGGCCGGGCATTGCCGTTGTTTCCCATGGACCGGATTCTGGAGTTGCCGGGTTTTGAAAAGGCCGAAAACGCGGGACAGAAAATCAAGGTGGTGATTCTGGGGGCGGTAGAAAAGAGACTGGCATTTCAAGTGGAGGAGTTCCTGGGGGTACAGGAGGTTGTCATAAAGAACCTGGGCCCGCAGTTGCAGCGGGTACGGAATATTTCAGGGGCCACGATCCTGGGCACGGGGCAGGTGGTAATGATCCTGAATGCCGGCAGCATGATCTATTCGGCCCAGGGGTTTAAGGGCGTCAACCTGATGCGGAAAATCCGAGGGAAACCGGCTGTGGCCAAGAAAATCCTGGTGGTGGATGATTCCATTACCACGAGAACCCTTGAAAAAAATATCCTGGAAAATGCCGGATACCATGTGGCTCAGGCTGCGGACGGCGTTGAAGGGTGGGAACGGATGCAGGACGAATCTTTCGATGCGGTGGTGTTTGATATTGAAATGCCGCGTATGGACGGTTTCCAGTTGACCGAGAAGGTTCGGCACGACACCCGGTTTGAGGATTTGCCCATTGTGCTGGTCACCTCCCTGGAATCGACCGAGGACAAAATTCGAGGCATGGAGGTCGGTGCGGATGTGTATATTACCAAGGGGACCTTTGACCAGCAGGCGTTACTGGAAACCATTGAGCGTTTGATTGGATAGGGATTTAAAAATGATCAAAGCACTGATTGTCGATGATTCGCCAACCATTCGACAATTGATTCGGGCCATTTTCAGCACGGATCCGGAGCTTCATGTGGTGGGGGAAGCGCAAAACGGTGAAGAGGCCATCGATATGGTGGCCCGGCTTCATCCGGATGTGGTCACCATGGACATCCATATGCCGGAAATGGATGGTTATGAGGCCATTCGCCGCATTATGGCGGAATCACCGGTCCCCATCGTCATACTGACCAGCACCGAATCGGATATCCGTTTGGGCGTGACCTACAAGGGGGTGGACTCAGGTGCATTGATGGTGTTTGGAAAGCCTCACGGTTTGCCTGAAGATGATCCGGGCGCTCATGAACTCATCAAAGTGGTTAAGGCCATGTCCGATGTGAAAGTGGTTCGGCGCCGATGGCCGGCGAAAAATTCAAAACCGGTCGCCAAAAAGGCGCCCTCCCCAAGCATACGCCCTTCACATTCATACCGGATCGTTGCCGTGGGCGCCTCCACGGGCGGGCCGCCGGCTCTTCAAACCATTCTGGGGGATTTTCCGACGACATTTCCCGCGCCTGTTGTGCTGGTACAGCATATCAGCAAAGGATTTACCGCCGGTCTGGCCCGATGGCTCAACGAGACGGTCCCCATTCGCGTCGTACTAGCGAAAAACGGTGAATTACTTCTGCCGGGCACTGTTTACGTTGCCCCCGACGATGTTCACCTTCAGGTGACAAGGGAACGACGGGCAGCGCTTCTTAAACAGAATCCGCTGGATGGTCACCGACCATCGGTAACAGCCCTGTTCAATTCAGTGGCAAAACACTACGGCGCCGGCGCCTTAGGCGTCCTTCTGACCGGAATGGGTCGGGATGGGGCCGACGGTTTATATGCCATAAAACAGGAAGGGGGCTATACCATTGCTCAGGATGAGGCCAGTTCCATCGTTTTCGGAATGCCCAAGGAAGCCATTGCCATGGATGCGGCGTTAAAAGTACTGGCGCTTGACGCCATTGGTAGAAATATCAGGGAGTTGATCCTATTATGATACGCATATTGATTGTGGATGATTCTGCCACCATTCGAATGATACTCAAGGAACTTCTGAACGCTGATCCGGAAATTGAGGTGGTGGGTGAAGCGGAAAATGGCGGGGAGGCAGTTGCCATGGCCCGTGGCTTAAAACCTGACCTGATTACCATGGATGTGACCATGCCGGTTATGGACGGCCTGGAGGCCACACGACGGATCATGGCCGAAAATCCCATCCCCATTATTGTGATAACCGCCAAAAGCAACTTTCAGGAAATGAATATAGCCTTTGAGGCTATGCGGGCCGGTGCGCTGGATGTGATGGCCAAGCCGAAGGGTTTTGGTTTTGAACCGCCCAAATGGGAGACCGAGTTCCTGGCGAAGGTCAAGATGCTGGTTAACGTGCAGCCCAGGGCGACCTTGCGGGGGGAACGCCATGGCGAATAATCATCGTATCCTGGTGGTGGAGGACAGTCCCACGCAGGCCATGTATCTCAAGCTTTTGCTGGAACAGGTTGGCTATGAGGTGCATGTGGCCCGGGATGGACGGCAGGGCCTGGAAGCGGCGACGAAAACGCACCCCCATTTGATTATCAGCGATGTGGTCATGCCGAAAATGACGGGTTACGAAATGTGTCGGGAAATCAAGGATCATCCTGAACTGGCAAATATTCCCATCATTCTGCTGACCACCCTTTCGGACTCGAAGGACATTCTTAAGGGACTGGAAGCCAAAGCGGATTACTATTTGACGAAGCCCTTTGATGAAACCTCCCTGTTGTCCCGTGTGGAAGACATCCTCAATCACCCCCCTGCGCTGAACCGGAATGAGAAGTGGGAGGAACTGGAAATTGTTTTAGGGGGCAAACGACGAAAAGTACTCTCCACCAGCACACGGATCATGAATCTGCTCCTTTCCACCTATGAAAACGCGGTTTTACGCAATACGGAGCTGTTGAAGGCTCAGGAAGAACTCCGGGATCTCAATGAAAAATTAGCGGAGAGAGTCTATGAATTACGGCTTTCGGAAAATCGATTTCGAAGCCTCGTGAAAACCATTCCGGATATTGTATATCGCATCGATTCTCAAGGTAAATTTACGTTTGTCAACGAAGCCATCAAGCGGTTGGGCTATAAGCCCGAGGACTTGATCGGTCGGCATTTCAGCCAAATCATTTTACCGTCGGATGCGGCCCAGGTGGACCGGGAAACGGTTCTGGAAAAAATGAAGGGCAGGAAAACCAGCGATAAAGGGGCCCCGAAACTGTTTAACGAACAGCGGACCGGGGCGCGGAAAACCGAAGGACTGGAGATTCGTCTGGTGCCGCTGAATGCGGCAAGCGTTGAGCCGGGCTTCATCGAACCCCTGACCCGGGAATATGTGATTATGGAGGTGAACAGCTCCGGCATGTGGGAGGTCAATCCGGAGGCGAAGCAGAAGGAATTCATGGGAACCGTGGGAGTGATTCGGGATATTTCCGTGCGTAAACAGATGGAAAGGGACCTGAAAGCCGCTCACGACAATCTGGAAAAGCGGGTGGAGGAGCGCACCACGGCTTTACGGGAGTCCCAGGCCCAGTTGATTCAAGCGGAAAAACTGGGCGCCCTGGGAACGCTGACCGCCGGCATTGCCCATGAACTCAACAATCCCATGATGGGCATGCTCAATTTTGCCCAATACTGCAAAAAACATGTGGACGGGAAAAACAAAGTGTATTCGGTTCTGGACGATATGGAACGGGAGACTCGCCGGTGCATTGAGATTGTCAAAAATCTCCAAACCTTCTCCCGCATAGAAGCGCAAAGCGAGGAAAGCCGTGAGGTAATTTCCTGTGAAAATATCATTGAACGGGTGCACAAATTGCTTTCCTACCGTCTTGTAAAGGAAGGCGTTTCGTTTAGCATGAAAACGGCGGAAAATTGCCCTGAAATTTCAGTGAATGCGAGCAATATTCAACAGATTTTTCTGAATCTCATCAGTAATGCGCTGGATGCGGTGAGAGAAAAGGATACCAGAAAAATCGATATTTACATTGCGCACGACCCGAACGGCTATGTCAAGGTTCGCGTGGCAGACACGGGATGCGGCATCCCCAAAGACATTAAAGAGAAGATATTTGACCCTTTTTACACGACCAAGCCCGTTGGAAAAGGAACCGGCCTGGGATTGTCCGTGAGCCGCGGTATTGTGGAAAAGCGCGGGGGGCACATTGAATGTCGCAGTGAACCGGGAAAGGGCAGCGTTTTTACAGTGCGGCTGCCCGTATAATAAGTTTGTCGGATTTGGTTTTTCAAGAGGGTGGAGGCAATAATGGCAAAACGAATCATTGTGATCGACGATGAGGCTGCAATACGCAGATCTTTTGAGTTGGCGCTGGAGGACAGCGGCTACCTTGTGGATACGGCTTCGTCCGGCAAAAAAGGCCTTGAAATGATCGCGTCGGAATCATACGATCTGGTCTTTCTGGATTTGAAAATGCCCGGTATGTCGGGGGTGGAAACTTTAAGTGAAATCCGGAAACTGGATCAAGAGATGCTGGTATACATTGTGACGGCGTTTTATGGTGAATTTTTCGAGGAACTGTCAATTATGGCACAAAAAGGAACGGAATTCGAGCTGCTCAACAAGCCGGTGGACGGGGATACGATTCTCATGGTGTGTAAAGGGGCTTTGGAAGGCCCCATGATGATTGAGGGGGGGCGGGAAAATGAAATGGGTATGGAAAAAAATAATTTTTGAAGGCCTTCTGGCAATTTGCATCTTTGGAGCGGGATTGCCTCTCTTATGGGCGGATTCGGGTTCCTTGAAGGTTGGATTGCTGGCCCCCATGACCGGTCTCAATCCGGGATGGGGAAAGAAAGAGGCTGTGGGGATAGAAATGGCCGTGGAAAAAATCAACCGCCGGGGCGGGATCAATGGAACGCCGGTGGAGATAATTCTCTATGATACGGGAAGCGATGCCGCCCAGACCCTGGAAAACTACCGTAAACTGGCGGAAGATGATCACGTGCTGGCGGTCATCGGCCCATTGTTCAGCCATTGCTTTGAACCCCTTCGACCGGCAACCAACCGGGAAAAGGTGGTTATCATTGCCACTGCATCGGCCAAGCCTGGACTGAGCGACCTCAAAAAATTCCCCTATGCCTTTCGAATGACTGTCAGCGCCGAAAATATTGAAAATGTTATGGCGAAGGCCTGGGTTAAGGCGCATCAAATTAAAAGTGTGGCCCTGATCTATGATTCGGAAAACGTCTACACCGCCGTTGTGGGTAAAACAGTCTGGCCTGAAATTTTCAGGGAATTAAATGTTCAAATTCTCAACCGGAACAACCCCACCTGTTTTTCAACCGGAGACACGGATTTTACGCAACAGGCACTTCAGCTCAAACAATACAATCCGGACGGCATCTGCATTGCGGCCCTCCCCAAAGAAGGGGGGCTGATTCTCAAGGCGATTCGAAAACAGGGAATAAAACAGCCCATTCTAGGCGCCAATGCCATGTCGTCGCAAGCGATTATTGAAATCGCCGGTGAAGATGCGGAGGGATTCTGGACCGGCAGCGTTTTTAATCCGGATGATCCAAGGCCGAAGGTGGTTGCATTCAAAAAGGAATTTACAAAACGATGCGAGGCAAAGTATCCGGATATGGGATGCCGACCGGAACAGTATAGCGTGGTGGTGCATGATATCCTTCTATTTTTGGTGAATATCATGAAGCGCAAAGGCATCAACAATGATCCTGAACAGTTGCAGGAAAACCGCAAAAAATTCGAGACGGCCTGGCCCAGATGAAAATGTGGCGGGGCACGGCCGGCATGATGGCCTTTGACAAAAAAGGGGACGGCATTCAGACCATTCACGTTATGCAGGTCAAGGATGGCAGATGGCGCCCCTCCTATTAAAAGCATCTCATCGTTTGGGAGGAAGGACTATGATAAAACAGGAAAAACCTGCCGCATCTCTGCGCTTTTTTCGAAGCATTCAAGGTAAATTGCTCTTCTGGTTTTTACTGTTTGCGCTGACGCCGCTGGCGGCCCTGGGGGTGATGCTTTATGGGGAAGCGCAAAAAGCGCTGCGCCAGGAAGCCTTTATTCAATTGGCTGATGATACGGCCCTTAAAAAAAACCGAATTTTGCGGGTTTGGAACCGTTGGAAAATCGATCTCCTGGAAATGGCCAAGAAACCCGCCATCGTTTATGATATGGGAGACTTGGCCAATGGATTTCGATTTCTGGGGTCTGAAAATATTCGTTCCCTCTACCTGGATAAGCCGAAGCTTCTGGACGCCATGGACGGCAGTGCTTACAGCACGGTTCACCAGGAGCAGCATGCATCCCTCCCCGAACATAAGCAACTCCTGGGCATTGCCGACATCCTCATGTTGAACAATGAGGGTGATGTGATTTACAGCAGTAACAAGGGCAGGCTTTTCGGCGTTAACCTCCTATCCGGGCCTTTAAAGGAAACCAATTTGGGAGCGCTCTGCCGCCGGTTGAAATCCGCCAAGGAGGGGGATGTCTGTTTCGTGGATGTGGGTTTGATGGACGGCGAGCCGGTCATGTTCGCCGGCGCCCCTGTTTTTAACGGCCCGGTCCGCACCGGCGCTCTGGTCTATCAGCTTCCTTTCGCTCTCCTGAACAGCATTGTAAGCGATGGAGACCAAGCCAAAGAAGGTCTGGAAATTTATCTGGTGGGATCGGACAAGCGAATGCGGTCGGATTCGCGTTTGAGCCCTGAAACCCACTCGGTTAAGGCATCTCTGTCCAGCGCTGTATCAAAAAACGGCGTGGACACGGTTGCTTCCCGAAAAGCCCTTGCAGGGGAAACCGGAACCCGTCTCATTACGGATTATCGCGGTGTAAAGGTGCTTTCTTCCTATGCGCCCGTGAACATAGAGGGCATCCAATGGGCTGTTATTGCGGAGGTAGCTGAAGCCAAGGCCTTTGCCCTTGCTCGAAATTTGCGGAACATGACCTGGATGATCGGAGGCGGCGTAGCCCTGATCGTAGCCCTGTGCGTTTTTTGGATTGCCGCCACCCTTTCACGACCGATTCGCCAAATCACCGAAACGGCCCGGGCCGTGAAAGCCGGAAATCTGGATGTGGAGGCCCGTGTAAAAACCCGGGATGAAGTGGGTATTCTGGCGGACGCCTTTAACGGCATGGTTCAAAACTTGAAAATATCCATGGAAGATCTGGCGCGGAAAGCCGATCAGGAGCAACAGGTGAAAGCCGATCTGGAGGATACAGTCAGTGCCTATGTGGCTTTTGTGGAAAAAGTGGGTCAGGGCGATTTGACCGGCCAGGTTGCCGTGGTCGGCGACGGGGATTTAAGCATTCTGGCAAAGAATCTGAACGTCATGACCGGCGGTCTTCGCAGTCTGGCCACCCGAATGTGGGAAGCCACCGCCAATATCTCGTCGGCCGCCACTGAGATCCTGGCCACCACCAGCCAACAGGCCGCCACCACCAGCCAGCAGGCCGCAGCTGTCAATGAGACCTCCACCACGGTGCAGGAAGTGCGACAGACAGCGGAACAATCCCATGAGCGAGTGCAAATGGTGTCGCAAATGGCCCAGGAATCCACTGCCGCTTCGAAACAAGGGCTTCAGGCCGTGGCGGAAACCGTGGTGAGCATGGACAATATTAAAGCGCAGGTAGCTCATATTGCCGAAACCATTCTGACCCTGAGCGAGCAGACCCTGCAGATCGGAGATATTAACGCCACGGTCAATGACATTGCCGATCAATCAAACTTGCTGGCCTTGAATGCGGCCATCGAAGCGGCCCGGGCCGGTGAAGCAGGCAAAGGGTTTGCCGTGGTGGCGGGCGAGGTCCGCGGTTTGGCGGAGAAGTCCCGTCAGGCCACGGCCAAGGTGAGAGAGATTTTAGGCGAGATTCAGAAAGCTGCCAACACGGCTGTGATGGTGACCGAAGAGGGGACCCGGCGAGCTGAGGCGGGGCAGCAATTGGCCCGCACCACCGGGGAAGCCATTGAAACCATCACGACCCGTATTGAGAAGGTAGCGGCGGCGGCCCAGCAAATTTCCGCCAGTACGCGCCAGCAACTGGCAGGTATGGACCAGGTGGCTTCCGCCATGGAAAGCATCGACCAGGCCGCCGCCCAGACTGAGGCCGGCACCCAGCAGTCCGAAAAAGCCGCTGCCGGCCTCAACGAGCTGGCGGAAGAAATCAAGGAGATTGTTGCTCAGTATAAACTCACGTAGAAGATATTTTTATGAAGTGATATGTTTACACCGTATGCGCCTTATGCTTTAATGGGGTTCCGGAAAGGGCTGTTTTTCGAGGCAAAAGATTGTTTCCAAAGATGAAAGATGAGGATTCATGGAAAACAACGTATTCATGAAATTATACGTGGCTGGGGATACGCTGAGATCCAAAAAGGCCATCGATGGGGTGACGACGATTTTTGACGAGCGTTTGAAGGGGCAGGGGACTCTGGAGATTATTGATGTACTCAAAGATCCCCAATCGGCTGAGGAGGCCAACGTCATGGCGACGCCTACCCTGATTTTGCTGACCCCCCCACCCATGCGGCGCCTTATCGGCGATCTTTCCGATGGCAAAAGGGTATTTGATTTGCTGAACTTGAGGGGTAAAAATTCATGAACGCCGTGAAAGAGAAAGCGTGGGAAATGAGCCATGCCCTCAGAAAGGTCCTGGTGGTGGATGATGATCCCGTCATTCGTGAGTTCATGGAGCGGACCCTTTCCGATGCCGGGTATGAAGTCCTGACGGTTCAGGATGGTCTCTCGGCTTTGGATGTGCTGCATTTTCACCGTCCCCATATTATATTTTTGGACATGGTTCTTCCCGATATGGACGGTAAAAACCTTTGCCGGGCCATCCGAGGGAAAAAAGAACTGCAGTCCGTTTATATCGCCGTTTTTTCAGGAATGCTCGTGGAGGAACGACCCGACATGGACGAATTGGGCGCCGATGCATTGATTGCCAAAGGCCCGGTTTCGAAAATGGTCGATTACATTCAGGAAGTTTTGCGTGATCCTGAAGGTGTCAGCGACCGATGTCGTTCAGGGGAGATTATCGGGACGGCGCATGTTTTCCCGCGGAAAATGACGGCTGAGTTGCTCTGTTCAAAAAAACAGACCCGCTTGATCCTGGATAACATGAGCCAGGGCATTGTGGAACTGAGCCCGGAGGGTCGAATCCTTTACGTGAATGACGCGGCCTGCTCGTTCTTCAGGAAGAACGATTCGGAATTGCTGGGCGCCCCGTTTCCGGCTCTTTTTAACGAAAAAGATCGGTTGCGCATTATGCGACTCATGATGGAAATGAACGCGCAGGCCTCCGTTGCTATCCCCTATGATGATCCCATTATCCTGAACGATCGTTTCCTTGCCATGGAAACCCTTCCACATGCCGCCGACAAGGGCAATGTCACTTTTATCGTAACCGATGTTACCCGGCGTAAAAGTGAATCCGAAAACCTCAAGGCCGGTGAAGAAAGGCTTTGGGGAATCATTAATCAGTTTAGTGACGCTTTGATTCTTGCGGATGATGAAGGGATTGTGCGGATCATCAATCCGGCGGCTGAAAAAATGTTCGGTCGGGATTCGGGATCATTCATCGGTTCATCCTTTGGCTTTCCACTGCTTGCCGGGGAAACCTCGGAGCTGGATATTCTGAGTCGGGATGGAACCCTGAAGGTTGGGGAGATGCGAAGCGTTGAAATTGAGTGGGAGGGAAAGAAGGTCTGTCTGGCCTCCATTCGGGATATTACGGCACGAAAGCGGATGGAAGAGAAGCTCAAAAGCGCCAACCGGAAAATTCTGGAACAACAGGAAGCACTGATTGAAGAGGAACGTCTCAAGGTTCTGCTTCAAATGTCGGGGGCCACGGCCCACGAACTGAACCAGCCCCTGTCCATACTGTTGGGAAATATTGATTTGATGAAGGACGCAGAGGATGATCCGAAAGAACTGGCCCTTTGCATGAAAGAAATTGAAGAGGCCGGCAGAAGAATTGCCGATACCATCAAAAAAATTCAAAACATTCGACAGTATGAAACCAAGCCCTACGGGTCCAGCGGCAGGATCGTGAATATTGATCAGAAAATTCATGTTCTTTCCATTGAGGATTCCCTTGAGGATTTTGAGACCATTCAATCGGTTTTAAAGCGTGTGGGTGGCATTGAATTGCGTCATGCCGGAAATATTGAACAAGGGCTTCGCTGTCTTCAGGAGAAATCGCCGTCGCTGGTGCTACTGGATTATCAGTTGCCGGACGGGAATGGCTTTGATTTTTTGCGGGCCATGAAAGAAGCCGGTTATGAAATTCCGGTGGTGCTGTTAACCGGGCAGGGAGATGAAATGATCGCCGCCCGTCTGATTCAGGAAGGGGCTGATGATTACCTGACCAAAACGCGTTTTGATTCGGAAACCGTTTCCTGCTGCATTCGAAATGTGATGGAAAAGGCGAGCCTCAAAAGAGAAATCCACATGGCCCGAAGAAAGATCTCGGAAATGGCCACTCGAGATGAACTGACCGGTCTGTTCAATCGCCGGTATTTCATGGAAGCCCTTGAGAGTGAAAGGGCGCGGGCCGAGCGGCATGGTACGGATCTGGCGTTATCCATGATCGACCTGGATTTTTTTAAGCGGATCAATGATACGCTGGGACACTCGGCCGGCGATGCGGTTCTGGCGGATATGGGAAGGATTATCAGACAATGGTCCCGGCAGACCGATGTGGCCTGCCGATACGGGGGGGAGGAGTTTGCGGTGATTCTGCCGGAGACGTCGCTGGAGGGGGGACGCGCCGCCTGCGAACGGTTGCGTCGGATGGTGGAAGGGGCCCGGGTCCCATGGAGGACCGGCCCCATTCGGTTCACCATCAGTCTGGGGGTCAGTCAGGACGTGCCGGGCGAAAAAGGTTCCGCTCGAAAGATCATCGACCAGGCTGATGAAGCCCTGTACCGGGCCAAGGAAGCGGGGCGCAACCGGGTGGTGGTTTTTCAATCTTTAAAATCCAACGTTCAATCGGCGCCATGCCCTGTTCTACCGTGCAATGGAAAAACCCCTTGAATTTGCATCACTGGTTAATGTATGTCTAAAATATACATCAAAAGGGACCGGGTAGAGGTCTTCCGGGATTAAGAGGGTGCAGTTGTCAGGGTGCAGAAAAATCAGCGCTAATTCTTTCTCAAGCACTTGACATCTATCAAATTGAGACAATCGGCATGTTTGATCTGATTGTTTGTGGATATTGGACTCAATCGTGGGCCTCTTTTCCATACATATAAAATCTTCCAATCTCATTCGGCCCCCTGACAACTACACCCTGCACCCTGTGAACGGTTACGAATACATTATCCCGGAACGGCGGTTCATTTCTCATCCAATACCTCACGAACCTTCCTGAGCAATGCTTCCCGGGAGAAGGGTTTTTGAAGGAACCGGACCCCTTTATAAAGCACACCCTTTTGCGCGATGACGTCCTCTGTATATCCCGACATATAGAGAACTTTGACCCCCGGCATCCGTTTCTTAACCCGTTCCGTTAACTGACCGCCATCCATCTCCGGCATCACCACATCCGTGATGAGC
The DNA here is from genome assembly GCA_963662465.1 of Desulfatiglandales bacterium. Classification (GTDB taxonomy): domain Bacteria; phylum Desulfobacterota; class DSM-4660; order Desulfatiglandales; family Desulfatiglandaceae; genus NaphS2. The sequence goes on along the minus strand of OY759599.1, from coordinate 1,959,157 downwards.
AGGTGGATGTGGTCGGTGCGTTCTTCGCACAGGGACAATGCCTTCTCAGGATGGATTCAAATGCCTTTTCCCAAATCTGCTTCACGTACTCCAGTTGTCTTACCGTACGTTTACCGGGTGCGACCAACCTAAGGAACTCTTCGTACTCCAGTCCTGCAATCAAAGAAGGTTCCAGACACCATTTCACAACGCTAAGGCTACAGCCTGATATCCGGGAAAAATAAGTATCCAATTCAGGAAAATACTGAGCAAGCAAATGATTCCGAATTCGTACTCTGGTCCCATGTTCCTGTTTTTTCAGCCGACGTTTAAAAGACAGCAGATTTCGCAGTTCGCGAAGCGGCATGATCGGATATTCGTAAAACAGATATTTGCCTTGGGAAACCAAATCCGCTACATTGGCCGCATCCTTCGTATCATGCTTATCCGTTGTCCACGAGGGAGAGTTCGATTCGTTTTCCCAGAACAGTTGCTGCCTTACTGATCGTGCCGATGGTCACGTTGCAGAAATTCTCATTTAGAAGACGGTCCAGAGAGGATCGGCTCGTGTGCATACGACTTGCCATCTCTGTTTTGGGTATGCCTCGTTCCTCCATCATGGCCTTGATCTGATGCGCAAGGGTCTTTTTCAAGGCATTCAACTGGACTTGTTCGTAGATCCCTTCTTCCTGGAGAAAATCCTCAAAACCTTGTCCGATATGCTTTTTGTTGATCATTTTTATCCCTCCATTACCTTCTTTCGGTTCCGCGCCAGATCGACGTCCCGTTTGGGGATTTTGGTGGTTTTCTTGATGAATCCATGAAGTAGATATAACTGATCGGATTCTGTAAAGAAAAGCACCCGGGCGATTCGGTCGTTCGAAATTCTGGAGCGAATTTCGAACATCCCATCGCCGATGGGTTTACATTTTGGCGGGCCTACGGGCCAATGGTATTCTACATTGGCGATATCTCCGCCGATCTCGATTCTGTCCTCTTTTGATAATGACAGGAGCCATTCCCGTACTGGCATTCTTCCCGAAGAGGATTTATAAAAATGGGCGCTTATGATCTTTCTCTTATCCACAGAGGGATTGTACTGTTTATGGTACGGTTGTCAAGGAATTTGTTCCCCGTTTGGGGACAGAAGGTGGGGGTTGGGGATCAGGAGTCAGGGGTCTGGGGGCAGAAATGGAAAGGGTCATCTTGACTCCTGTCCACGTAATGCCCCTTGATTTTCTTTCTTACAAGACTGCCAACAGGAAGCCTTTCGAGTTCTTCCTCATATCTTTTCTGCATTCTGACGGAATTATCCAATTCCTCTCTTAACACCCCCTTTATCGCCATACCACTCCCCGTTACCATACAATCTGGACGATAACTCATTTTGAATGGCAACCCCCCCCATGGGAACCGGGACGTTCTTTTAAAGTTTTGCAACCTATCCTTCCTCAACACTCCCAGGGCGAAATCGCAGACAGTAGCATCTCGTCATACATGTCGGCATTGCCCATTATTTTCCCATAAAGCTTTTTAAGTTTATTGCTTGGCCTCCTGTATCAGTATAGTTGTCACCTGGTGAGGTGACTGGGGGCCACGGGAGGCGAGGAAATAATAGATACCTTATTCTACCGTGACACCATAAACATTCTTTGGTGGTGGAACCCCCCTTTTTTCCATGAACGCGATAACTCGGCTGTAGTGGGGTTTTTTTCTGCGGTTATGGGAGATCAATGCGTTGAGTGCCTCCCAGGATATTTCACCTTTTTCCGCCAACAGGGTAATTTCCTCCAGTGCTGTGCGGTTGTCATAAGGTGCGGCCCGATAGGGTCTTCGGGAAACGAGGGCGTCATAGATGTCACAGACGGCCACAATTTCAATCAGTCGGTCTGTTTGCTTTATCCCTTCTGGGTATCCGGCGCCGTTTCTTCGTTCATGATGGTTCAGCGCCACTCGGGCCACCAGGTTGTTTTTGTCCTTTAGGTGATAACAAAGCAGAATATACCCGGCTGCGGCATGATGCTCAAGCATATCCCGTTCCTCACAAACAGATGCCATGCGGGTCATCAATCCCGGATTCGTTCCGGGTCGGAGAATATGGCGTTATAGGGCGGCTGATGAATAAAATCAAGGAGGTCCCTTTTGGTCGAGCCATGATCCATCACTGAAAAGGATGGTTCGGGCATTGTTTTATTTGACAAAATGAGCTGATCTAAGGTCTCTTTTGTGAGTGCAGCGCCCGAGGAAAGCAACTGCCGGCCGCTTAATGTATGAATCGGGTGACGAAGATGGAGCGGGGTCATGGAGACTCTTTATGAATCCAGCCCGTTGGGCAGGGTGAATTGCTGTTCCTCGAACAATCTTACGCAGGTGTTCACCACCTGCCGGTCATAGAATTTTCCGCTGTTCTTTGAGATTTCCTCCAGGGCGAGCGGGAGCCCCCGGGCCTCCCGGTAGGGGCGGTGGGAGGCCATGGCTTCCACCACATCCGCCACGGCCAGGATCCGAGCCTCCATCATAATTTCATCTCCGGAAAGACCCTTTGGGTAGCCGGAGCCGTCCATGCGTTCATGATGCTGCAGGACAATGCGGGCGATGGGCCAGGGAAAGGGGATGTCTTTCAGAATGTCGTATCCGTCTTGGGAATGGTATTGGATCATGTTCATTTCCGGTTTGCTCAAGCGTCCGGGTCTGCAAAGGATCTCCGCGGGAATACATATTTTGCCGATGTCGTGAACCAGAGCCGCCATGTAGAGGCCCAGGATCTCCTGGTCGGAAAATCCCATCTCCCGGCCGATGGCCCGCGACAGTGTCGCCACCCTGTACTGATGGCCCGCCGTGTAGGGGTCTCTTCTTTCAACGGTCCTGGCCATGGCCTCCACCGTACGAGTCATGGTGTTTTCAAGACTTTCGACGCTTTCTCTCAGGTCTTCCTTGGTGCGACTGTGCTCCGAGATGTCCCGGAGGGAAGCGAGATAGGCCTTTTCCCCCTCCCAGCGGGTTTCCGTCACCCGCATTTCCACCACCATCAAAGTGCCTCCAGGTTGGACGATATCCAGTTCCGTTTTGTCTCCGTCCACCAGGGGGAACCCCAGGGAGGTCCCGATGAATTTTTCCGCCTTTTTCCGGAAGATCCCTTCCGCCGCTGGGTTGACGAACCGAACCATCTGTTCCGGGTCAAAGATGATGATGCCGTCCGCGTTTTCCAAAATCATGTTACGGAAGTTTTCCTGGCTGAGCCGAAGGGTCTTTTCCGCCGCCAGGCGGTTTACCGCTTCGGCCTTGAGATGTTCGTTGGCGTCCGTCAGGGCAGCGGTTCTCTCCGCCACCATGGTTTCCAGATGGTCATGGATCCGGAGCAGTTCCCTTTCCGCCTCCCATCGGGCACAGAGGGCCAGGGAAAACCGGCGGATTTCCTTGGCATTGAACGGCTTTGCCAAATAGAAGAGCTTGTCCGGCGGTGGGACCCGACGTTCCACATCATCAAAATCGGCGTCAATATCTCCGGTGACCATGACGATCCCCATGGTAGTATCCAGTTTCCGGATTTCCTCGGCCGCCCACACCCCGTCCCGTCCTTCAGGCATGCGGATATCCAGAAAAACCACCGAAAAGGGTCGGTTCTCCGCCACGGCCTCCCGAAAGACTTCCACGGCTTCTTCAGCGCGGGCGCAACAGGTCAGATCAAAGGCGACCCCGGCGGGGATCGGTTTCCCGCCTTGTCCCGCGGGGAGTATCCGCTTGTACAACTGGAGGATCGACGGTTCATCGTCCAGGGCAAGAATGCGAAAAGCCTTTGTTTTCATAAAACCTCCGGCTCATTCAGGGTGGCGGAAAGGATTGATGACCTGTCTGAGAGGCCGCCGGCAGGTCTTTGATCAGCGCCGGCGCGACAAGGATCTTTTTCATTCTGTTTTCTTGAGTGCGATTGCCTCAACAATCTCAAGCCCAAGCAGGACCCTGTCCTTGTCCGACAGGTCCCCGATGATACGCCTTAAGGGCGGGGGAATCTCCTTGATCAGGGTGGGGGTTGCAATGACCTTCTCATTTTCAGCCAATTGGGGATGTTCCAAAACATCTATCACCTGAAGATCGACTTTGCCCTTCAATTCCCCTTCACAAATAGCTTTCAGGTTTGCGATGGCCTTCATGGATCGTGGTGTTGAACCGGTAACGTATAAACGGAGTAGTATTCGTTTCATGGCGCTTCCCTTTATAATATTGAAGATTGGCGATAGTCCGCAATCTAATATCCTGTTGCCCCTTCCAAGACACTTTTGGCGACCAAAACAATATCGGCGCCACCGATGGGTTTCTTGACCATCTCAAAGTCTATTCCGTCTTCTCCCGCCTTTTTGAGTCCTTCAAAAAACTCTTTATGAAAAGCCGTTACAATGTAAATCGGTACATCCATATCTATTTTTCGCAGTGCCCGCAAGGTTTCCACGCCGTTTAACCCCGGCATCTTGAGGTCAAGAAAGATCAGATCATATTTGTTGTTTTGTTCCATTTCGATCCCTTTCTCCCCCGATTCAACGGTATCCACCAGGTACCCCGTATCTTCAAGGGCCAGGAGAAACGATTTCCTGATGGACAATTCATCGTCAATGACCAAAATACGCTTGCTCATTTTAATTTCCCTTATCCCCGTCACTTTTCTCAATGGGTAATAGAACCCTTATCTTTGTTCCTTTGATATTTCCGCCGTGGGACTCGACAATGCTGTGGCATATGGAAAGTCCAAGCCCCGTTCCTTTCCCGACAGGTTTTGTGGTAAAAAAGGGATCGAAGATTTTTTGGAGGTTTTCAGGGGAAATACCACACCCGGTATCCCCAATGGTTATTTGGACAAATTTACCTTCAGGGCGTATGTCCGCATGGATCTTTTTTTTATCGCTGGTTCTTAAACTGTCCAGGGCATTGCCGATCAAATTGAAGATCACCTGTTGAATATTGTTTTCTTTCACCCAGATGGGGGGGATTTCTTCAGCCGTATGTTCAGTGAGCAATACCTTTTCTCTCTCGACCCGGTAGGATAGTAACTTGAGAACGCGATCCAGTATCATCTTGCAGCTCACTTTAGTATACTCTTCCTCACCTTCCTGCTCCATGCGGGAAAAGGTTAAGAGATTCTGAACAATCTCAGCACAGCGTTTCGTTTCATTCTCAGCGTCTTGAAGGACCGTGTATCGCCTGTCGTCCGGTGAGGTGTGTTTGAGACAATACTGAACAAAATTGAGTATCCCCATCATGGGGTTGTTAAGTTCGTGCGCTATGCCGGCGGTCATGGTGCCCATGGCGCCCATTTTTCCGGCCTGTATGAGTTGGGCCTGGGATCCTTTGAGTTGATCCAGCAGGTTTTTCAGCTTTTCCTCTGTTTTTTTCTGCTCCGTGACGTCCCGGGCTGCCGCGAAAACCCCTAAGACCTTCCCGGCCTCGTCCCGATACACCGAGGCGTTGTACAGGACAGGCGTCACATGCTCATCGGCGTGCCGGAGTTCCAGAGGATAGTCTCGCACCGCCCCCTCCTTTAAGGCTTTCAGATACCCTGTCCTTGCATTCTCGGGATCCGTGAAATAATTCGAAAAGTCCGTGCCCACGAGTTCTTCTCTGGTGCGACCGGTGATTCTTTCCGTTTCGGAATTGATATCGGTGATTTTTCCATCCGAACCGATGGTCACCAGGGTATCCAGGCTCGCCTCGATCAGGCTGCCGGCATAGGCCCCCGCCTGGCGCAGCTCTTCCGAAGTCGCCTGCAACTCTTCATTGGTAGCCTCCATCTCCTCATTGGTGGCCTGAAGCTCTTCGTTTGAAGCCTCCATTTCCTCGTTGATGGCCTGAAGTTCCTCTTCCCTTCGCCGTATCTCCTGTACCATCTGATGGGCCGTGTCCAGGGCGTTATAAAAACGATTGTTCTGGTTCAGACGTTGCCGGTCCATGGCCCGCTGCATCTCTGTAACCGTCTGTTCCCAGGGCTCCCATTCAAGGTGGTTGATGCCCCTCATGGCCTTCACCAGGTGCCCCTGGCGGATATTCCGGCTCACCTTGGCCGGCACCGTTTCTTTAAACCTGTCGGTGGTGGTCGTGGGCCGGGTCCGGAGATCTCCCGCCGACCGTGAATGGCGTAATACCTTTACTTTTTTCATGGCTGTTTACCTTTTCCCCCTTTTTTTTATTTGGATTGCGGAATGCGGATTGACAAATAACGAATCGGTTATGGGTTCAACGGTCATCGGGTAGTATTGACCAGTTCCACAATCTTGTCAACGATACGGTTTGGTGGTAAAACGTAATCGATTGCATCGGCGTCAATGGCGCTCTGCGGCATACCATAGTAACCGGCGGTTGCTTCATCCTGGGCCATGGTGACCCCTCCCTTTGCCTTGATGGAGACGCAACCGAGGGCCCCGTCCTTGCCCGTCCCGGAGAGAACAACCCCGATCACACGTCGACCGAAGGATGTGGCCGCGGAGACAAAGAGCAGGTCCGCGGAAGGGCGCACATAGTGGACCCGCTCGGAAAAAACCACGGACAGGAAATCGTCCTCCACCAGGAGGTGTTTCCCCGGCTCCGCAATATAGACTTTTCCGGCTTCAAGGGGCATCCCGTCCTCGGCCAGGGATACCTGTAATTTTGACTGACGATTCAGCATTTCGGGAAGAGTGGTTTCCCTTTTCGCCGAGAGGTGCTGCACCACAATCACCGCGGCCGCCAGCCCTTTGGGCAGTTGAGAGATCACCTGGGTCAACGGGGAAATCCCTCCGGCCGACGCGGCAATGACAACCAGATTGCGGATTGCGGATTGCGGATTACGGATCACGCTTTCCGATACAGTTTTGCTTTGTTGTTTACACATTGAAACAATCCTTTTGTTTCCTTCCCCGGGGCCTCAGCCTTGCCTAAGAGCAAAAAACCTCCGTGGCGTAGCCCCCGGTGAAGGTGTTTCAAAACCTGCGCCTGCAGGATGGGAGAGAAATAGATGAGGACATTCCGACACAGCACAAGATTCTGCCCGGTACAGGGGGGGGCGGCGATGAGGCTGTGTTCCTCAAAGCTTACCATGCGCTTTAGCACCTCTTTTACTCTGAAACCCTCTTTCTCCGGAGCGAAATATTCTTCGAGCCGTTTTGAGTGGAGACCCTCTACCGCGGCCCTGGTAAAGAACCCATCTTTTGCCTTATGGACCGCCTTTGGATCAAGATCACTTCCCAGGATTCGGATTCTCCACATTTTTGCCTCGGCGCCGAGGAATTCCAGCAAAAGGACGGCCACGGAATAGGCCTCCTCTCCCGTTGAACATCCGGCGCTCCAGATGCGGATATCCCTTTCCTTGTCTTTGCCGTGGATCAACTCGGGAAACACCACCGTTTCAAGGGCGGTGAAGGCCTGCGTATCCCTGAAAAATTGGGTCACATTGATGGTCAGATCGTCAAAAAGCTTTGTATATTCGTGGGGCTTTTCGTCCAGAAGACCGGCGTATTGTTCATAGTCTGCCGAACCCGTGGCGCGCAGACGCCTCCCGATTCGCCGGATCAGGGTGCTCTCTCTATACTCTCTGAAATCAAAGCCCCTTTTCCGGTAAATGGTTTCCAGCAGGTTTTGAAGCGCCTCCCGATCTTTCGTCAAATGATGGATGCCTCTTTAATCCTAATGTTTCATTTCTTATTTTCCCACCGTCCACTTTTCAATGATGGGAAACAATGTCTCTGCCTTGATGGGTTTGCTCACATAATCATCCATGCCCGCGGCCAGGCATTTTTCCCGATCGCCTTTCATGGCGTGGGCCGTCATGGCGATGATGGGAATGCCGGCAGCGGGATGTTTCCGGTGAAAGTGGTTTCCCGCTTCATCATGGAACTCGGTTGTCAGGTTCCGAATGGCATGGGTGGCGGCAAAACCGTCCATTACAGGCATCTGCACATCCATCAGGACCACATGAAAATCCATCTTTTGAATCTCTGTGAGCGCCACCTTTCCGTTTCCCGCCACCACAACATGATGTCCGCGTTTTTCCAGGATCTTGGCGGCGAGTTTCTGGTTGACCAGATTATCTTCAACCAACAGAATGCGCAGTTTGCGTCGGGCTTCCTCAACCGTATAACGGGTGATGACCGACCCTTTGTGACGTCGCTGCCCAAGGGCCAGACGAAAGGCATCCAGGAGATCGGCCTGTTTAACGGGCTTGAGGAGATAGGCGGAAATGCCGACGGCGCTGCATTTGGCCGCGTCTCCCCGATGACCGGCTGAAGTCAGGAGGATAATGGTGAGGGTTTCGGCTTTTCCACCGGCTTGTATCTGTTTGGCGGTTTCGTATCCATCAAGGCCCGGCATCTGGAAATCCAGCAAGAGGAAGCGATAGGGGGTTCCGACGGACTTGGCCCTTTCCACTTCCGCCAGAGCCTCACTGCCGTTTGCCACAGTGGTGGGCTTCATTCCCCAGGCAGCGGTCATTTCCCTGAAGACCGTACGGTTCGTTTGATTGTCGTCCACAATGAGCAGGGGAATTCCCGCAAGGCTGGAAACATCCACCGTTGCCGGCAGCGCCGGTTCCACCCGGCCATGTCTGAACTGGGCTGTAAAATGGAAGGTACTCCCTTTTCCTTGTTCGCTGTCCACCCAGATTAGACCGTTCATTAACGCCACCAGTTGTCTGCTGATGGCCAAACCCAGCCCGGTCCCCCCGTAATGGCGTGTGATGGAACCGTCCGCCTGGCTGAAGCTCTCAAAAATAGTGACGGATTTTTCACTGGGAATTCCGATTCCCGTGTCGGAAACGGAAAAATGCAGTTGGACTGATTCGTCCGTTTCCGCTTCAAGAGCCACGCCGATGACCACTTCGCCGGTTGGGGTGAATTTGATGGCGTTACCGGCCAGGTTGACCACGATCTGGCGAAGCCGCACCGGATCGCCGCAAAGGGCGGTGGGAACCTGGGATTCGATTCGGCAGACCAGTTCAAGGCCCTTTTCGTGGGCCTTGACCGCCAGGGGATCCATGGCGTTTTCCAGTGTGGTGCGCAAATCGAAATCAATGGAATCCAGCTCCATTTTGCCGGCTTCCACCTTGGAAAAATCCAGAATATCGTTGATAATGGTGAGCAGTGCGTCGGCGGAGGTTTTGACCGCCGTCATAAATTCATTCTGTTCGTCGGTAAGCTCGGTTTGAAGCGCCAGATCCGTCATGCCGATGATGCCGTTCATGGGGGTTCGGATTTCATGGCTCATGTTGGCCAGAAATTCGCTCTTGGTCCGGCTGGCGGCCTGGGCCTCCTTGCGGGCCCGCACCAGGCCGGAAATATCCACAAAGCTTTCAAGAAGGTATGGTTTGCCATTGGCGATGAAGGGTTTCACGGTTTTGAGGATGGGGATTTCTTCTCCCGCGGCATTTAGCAGGGTCCGCTCCGAATTATCCACGGATTGGCCCAGATCGGTGATGGGGCAATGCCCCTTTTCGAAAGGGCAAATGTGCTGGTGGCACACTTTATCCACAATGTCTTCAACAGACCGGCCGATCATCTCCACCGCCGCCCGGTTGGCGCCGGTGATGATATGGGTTTGTGCGTCAATGACAATAATGCCCGCCTGGACGGTTTCAAATATGGTCTTGAGCCGCTCTTCAGAGCTTTCCAGATAGGTTTTTTGCAGTCGCGTGGCCTGGTGCGCCGCCTGGAGGTGGGTCAGCTCTTCTCTTCTCAACCGGAACATCAAAAGACTGGAAATTCCGATCAGCAGAAAAAACAAGGCTGTTCCGTAGCTCGCATTTTTTAAGAGCGGCAGGGCGATGGTGCTCAGAATGTCCTGAATGTCATGGAGAAAATAGAGCCGCCAGTGGGGCATCCGGGCGATGGGCGCACTATGGACGAAGTACGTGATTCCGGATTCATCGATCGCTTCATTTTCTCCCTTGTTGTGCATGCCCGTCCAGTTCCAGGGGCCTTTCCCGAATTGTCCGGTTTGTGCGATGGTGGAAAGCGCCCCGGGCTGGAGCTGCCATAATACATGAAACAGCCATTTTTCCTGGTTGGAGATAAAAATAACCCCATGGGGGCCTGTGAGCATCATGTACCCTTTTTCGCACCGGGAAATAATTTGCCTCAGATTGTTAATGGAAGCCTTGATGACCACAACGCCGTCAGGGGTTGTATTTTGAGTACCCGTTACGGGGCAGCTGTAGAAAATTCCCGGGATGTGGGTGGTGACGCCCACGGCCATATAGGTGAAGGGCCGGCCCTGAATGGCATGTTTAAAATAGGGACGGAATCCATAATTCTTGCCGACGAAACTGTTTGCATCGTTCCAATTGGATGAGGCAAGGGTGATCCCCTTTTTGTTCATGAGGTAACACACTTCCGCATCAAAGATTTTTCTTAACCGTTCAAGCGCCCGGTTGGCTGGGTCCAGGAATTCCGGGGTTGGCGTGCGGATCGCCTTTAGAATGGCTTCGGTCCCCGCCAGAAGCTGAACCGCCCGCTGATATTCGGTGATGCCGGCCGAAATATTTTCAGCCAGCAGATTGGTGGTTCTCTGAGCATCGGCATGAGCTGTTGTGAGAGCATAGTCTTTCATGGAAAAGTACAGCATAGCCCCGGCCAGCAGCGCCGACACAAACAAGCTGAGGAGAAAAAGGTCAAACAGGAGCCGTCTTTTCATTATTAATTTTTAATCTCCTGGTTCGAATTACAATGCATGTTTTTGTTCAACGCATAAGAGCGGTTTTGAGTGCGGTTATCAAACGGAAAAACGCTTCTGTTTTTTTTCTTATACCCCGGTCATCCCACGGGGTAAACATCCTTTTTCGCAACGCTTCCGTAATTTCCAGTTGTACCCCTTTCCCCGTTGTGCCTCTGTTGCATAAATTGGCGGGGGCTTCTCCTCTTAAACCCGGCGTCGTACTGATCTCGGCTTTAAAACCAGCCCGGCAAAGGGCCCGGCATATTCGATTCTTGAGTTCCTCGTGCCTTCCGCCCACATAAACCATCGACTTTTTCCCATGACAGCCATGGATGGTGATGACCGTTTGCGCACCCCGCGCAATCCTGATGCCGCCCGGTTCATCAAAGTGACTGCTGGTAATGTGCAAAATCCCATTTCCGCTATTTTTAAGCCCTTTAAACGCCCAGAAAGTATGCTGGTTGCCGGCAATGGCGTCGGCAATATCGGCGGTGCCGGGTTCTATGTAGCCTCCGTGAGGCGCCATGATGGCAATGGAAGAGGAACCTTTTCGCGTCTCAATCCGATAATCCGCGCCTTCTCTTTCATGTTTTTTGAGCTCGCTGAAACTGTGGTAATAATCCAATGGTGTTGCCTCCGGGGTTGTCTACTGTGCGTATATTTTAGAACATCCCGGCCTTGACCCTCAAGGGATATTTCATTACACTGCATGGAATGATCTATTATCAATTATTCGCGAGAAGAAATAATGCCTTTGTTCACACAACAGCAGTTTTTAAAGCACATGGGGCTAACAACAGCTCAAATGCCGATTCATTGTTTGCCGCCGGCCACAATTCTCTTTACGGTGAATGGGCGGGATGCGGTTTTCACGGATGCCCATGACGTCAGCCTGTTGGACTTTATCCGTTGGGACCTGGGCCTTCGGGGCAGCAAGTACGGTTGCGGCGTGGGGGTTTGCGGGGCCTGTACGGTCCTCATCGATGGTCGTCCCATGCGGAGTTGCATGGTGAACCCCCTGCACCTGGAGGGGATGGCGGTCACCACCATCGAGGGGATTGCGGGGCCTGGGAAAAATCCGGAAGCGTTGCCGAGGGTGCAGCGAACCTTCGCCGAACTGGGGGTGTTTCAGTGTGGTTACTGTGCGCCCGGGTTTGTATTGAGTGCCGGTTGCCTGTTGCGCGATAACCCGAATCCTTCGGAAGAACAGATTCGCCGGGCGCTTCATGGGAATCTCTGCCGATGCACCGGGTATCGGAAAATCATTGAAGCGGTTCGGGCCGCGGCGGATTCCGACTTCAAACGGCATCTGTTGAAACACCCCAGCTACAGCTTTGCCGCCGGGGACCCGAAGGCTGAAAAAAAAGTCAAAGGAGAACAGATTTACGCACAGGATCTGCATATGCCGGGCCAACTCTGGGCAAAGGTGGTCTGGAGTCCTTTTTCGCGAGCGAAAATTCGATCCATCGACACCGGTGCGGCTGAAAAAATGGATGGGGTGCGCCGGATCATTACCCATGGGGACGTGCCGGGAAAAAAGACCTTCGGCGTCATATTTCCCGATCAACCCGTGCTGGTTGAAAGGGAAGTGCGATCCATGGCCGATGCCGTGGCCCTGGTGCTGGCTGAAACCCCCCGGGCGGCCGAAGCGGCGGCGGATCGGGTGAGGGTGGACTATGAACCCCTTGAAGGTGTTTTTGACCCCATGACATCCCTGGCGCCGGACGCTCCCCAATTGACGCCCAAGGGAAATATTGCCCACAGACTGACCTGTCGTAAGGGAGATATTGAAAAGGGTCGGGAAATGGCAAACGTCATCATTAAGGGTGAGTACCGAACCCCCATGGTGGATCCCGCGTTTATGGAGCCGGAAGCCTGTCTGACCTACCTGGATATGGATGACACCCTGGTGGTGGCTACTGCCAGCCAGGCCCCCATCAGCTATCGCAACCAGATCGCCGCCATCTGCAATCTGTCCGAGGATCGCGTCCGGCTCAATACCCTGTTGGCCGGCGGGGCCTTCGGGGGCCGCGGGGATTTAAGTATCCAGCACCTTTGCGCCCTGGGGACCCATTTGACCCGGCGGCCGGTTCGCCTGGCCCTGACGCGGGAAGAGTCCATGCGGGTTCACAGCCATCGGCATCCCTTTGTCCTGCATTATGAAACCGGCGCCGACAGGAAGGGCAGGCTCACCCATTGCGTGGTGAAAGGTATCGCCGATGCGGGGGCTTATCATTCCGCCACCCTGGCGGTGGTGGAAAATGCAACGGTTTTTGCCACCGGGCCCTATGAAATCGGCCACGTGGATGTCAACATTACCGCCGCCTATACCAACAACCCCACCTGCGGGGCCATGCGCGGTTTCGGGGCGCCTCAGGTGTGTCTGGCCATGGAATGCCAGATGGACCGGCTGGCCCGCCGACTGAACTTGGATCCCATGGATATGCGCATGATGAATGCCCTGGAACAGGGAAAGGTGTCCCAATGGGGACAGGTCATGGGGCCTGATGTGGGGATAAAGGCCTGTTTGCAGGCCCTTAAGGCTGAAATGATCGCCATGCGCACCGGACTGCGGGTCGATCATCCGGAAAAGCTGGGCATCGGCATTGCCGCCGGGTACAAAAACAGCAGCACCCCCACCATGATTCCTGAGGGGCGCACGGACGTGACCCTTCGATTGGCGGAAGACGGGATCATCGAGGTGTTTACCGGGGGCTGCGAGTTGGGCCAGGGCCTGGTGGATGCCCTGGGCCGCATCACGGCCAATGCTCTGGATCTGCCCGTCTCCCGTGTGCGCATCATTCCCGGTTCCACGGATCACACCATTTCCCTCATGCTGACCAGCGCCAGCCAGCAGGTGTTTCTCACCGGCGGCGCCATATGTCAGGCTGCCTTGAAGTTCAAGGAGCAGCTATGCCAATGGGCGGCCAGGGTGTTGAAAAGAAACGCTGCCGATCTGGCGTTGAAACCGGGCGGGGTAGGGGAGGGGAAGGGCGACCGGGTCCTCATCTCTTTTGAGGACCTGGCCCGGAAATGCGAGGGGTCGGGTCGGCTGCCCATGGTGCATGAGATCTACACGCCCCCGGTGAAAAACATGTTTCCCCCTGAAAGGGTCACTGAGATCGGACCGGATCAGCGCATTCTGCCGTCACTGGGTTATGTGGCGGCGGCGGTAACCGTGGGCGTCAATGAGAAAACCGGGCGCGTCCGGGTGCTGAAGGTTGCGGCGGCCCAGGATGTGGGCAAGGCCATCAACCCATTGGGGATCGTGGGACAGGTGCAGGGCGGAGTGGCCATGGGCCTGGGGTGGTGCTTCAAAGAGCGATTGAATTTGCGGGAGGGTCGCATCCAAAATGATAACTTTGACCGGTATCATATTCCCAGGATCACGGACATACCGCCCATTTCCACCCTCATCGTGGAAGTGCCGGATCCCCTGGGGCCCATGGGCGCCAAAGGCATCGGCGAGTTGCCCATATTGCCGGTGGCCCCGGCGGTTTTGAACGCCATCCGGGATGCCGTGGGAGTGGATATTGAGGAGATTCCCGTGAGACCGGAGGATATTCAGAAGGCACTGTCCGGAATTTGAAAACAATGCGGCTATATTGACCGTAAATCCAAAATAGCCTTGACTGTTTTGGAATTTAATGCAAAATAGACATATGCGCTATATTTCGTCCCATATTCTTGATGACTTGAAGAGAAAGATGGTTTTCGTAGGTGGCCCCCGGCAGGTGGGTAAAACAACCCTCGCAAAGGAGATTCTCTCCAGTGATTACCCTGATGGCCGTTATCTGAATTGGGATTTTGATGAAGACCGTCAGGACATTCTCCGGAAGCGGTGGAGTACGGATAATTCTCTGCTCATATTTGACGAATTGCACAAATTCCCCAAGTGGAAGAGCTGGATCAAGGGGATTTATGATGTGTCTCACCATCTCCATTCCTTTCTCATTACGGGATCAGCCCGTCTTGATATCTACCGCCGAGGTGGCGACTCCCTATTGGGGCGATACCACTACTGGCGCCTGCACCCTTTTACCCTCGATGAGATTCCGAAGGGGATTTCTCCAAAAGATGCTTTCCAACGCCTGATGACGCTCGGGGGATTTCCCGAGCCGTTTCTGGCGGGTGATGAACGGTTGGCGAGGCGGTGGCGGCGGGAGCGCTTTGACAGGGTTTTGAGAGAGGACGTTCGGGACCTGGAGCCGGTAAGGGACATTCAGTTATTAGCTATATTCCTGGACCTGTTGAGGCACCGGGTGGGGGGGCTGATCGTTGTATCGAATCTTGCCGCGGACCTGGAAATTTCTCCAAAGACGGCAAAGGCATGGCTGGAAACCTTGGAGAGGATGTATCTGGTATTCACCGTGAAGCCTTATACCCGATCATTGCCGCGAGCGGTGCGAAAACCTCCCAAGGTCTACTTTTTTGATAATGGCGACGTGCTGGGGGATGAAGGCGCCCGTTTTGAGAACCTTGTTGCCACATCGCTCCTAAAACGATTGCATTATCTGGAAGACAGCCAGGGCTATCAATATGAATTGCGATATATCCGCGACAAAGAAGGCCGCGAAGTTGATTTTGCAATTGTTAAAGACGGGGAGTTGGAAGAGTTGATAGAGGTTAAATACTCGGATGATTCAATAGCGCGGTCACTCTCCTATTATGCCAACCGCCTTAACCCCAAAAAAGTCACACAGATTGTGGCGGAGATCAAAAGACCCTATGACAAGGGTAAAATAAGAGTCTGCGACCCCATAAGCTATTTTAGCAACTTTAGGCCTTTTTATAATTCAAACTCGGTGGGGTAATCGATGGGTTTCTTTTTGGGAATATCAAACGCTTCGATTTCATCCAGAAAATCAAAGTAGGGTTCCAGATCGGAAGGTTTTGATAAAGACGCCGGTGTCGCATGATCCATCATATCATTTCGGATTGGGACGCAAATCGTTTCAATTTCAATCATTTTCATGGGGTTGTTTTCCTTTGACGATGGTATGAAAATCTTCCCATTGATTTTTCCGTCTGACAATAAAATCCGCATCCTGCGTGGTCCGCATATACCCATATGCTTTCAGCGCAAAACCGCCGATGAGGGCATGGTCCATTTGGTGGGTTTGAAAAGAATCAATCAAGAGTTGAATGACATTTTTAAATTTCAACACAACCTCTTTTAAAATTTCTAAACCTCAAGATCCGCATCGCACTTGGCCTGGTAAGCGGTGAGTTTTTTTCTCAACCATTCAGGGACCTCCATCTTCGTGAAAGTGGCCATGTTCATGCTGACGGTGACATTGTGTCCTTCCACGACCACTTCCTGCCCCCCCGTGCGGTAGGTGGTATACCCCCAGGTAATGGAACTTTTGCCGATATCCAGGACCCGCACTTCCACTTCAATGTGATCGCCGAATCGGAGGGGTCGGCGGAAATCCCCCTCCAAATGCACCGTAGGAAAAGCCAGGTTGAATTTCCGCATGACCGATGCGTAGGGAATGCCCAGTTCATCGCTGAAAAAATCTTCGAGCGCCACATGAAAATAGTGCAGAAATCGCGGGTAATAAACGATGCCCGCGTTGTCGATATCGCCGAAGCAGACTTTGAGATGCGCACGAAAAGCCATTGTTGTTGAGTCTCCTTTTTTTAGTGAAGAGTGAAAAGTAGTAATTAAAGGGCGGTCAACTCTTCACTTTTCACTCTTCACTCATAGATATAAATCCATAAATTCAAAACGGGTTCCATCAAACAATCCCTTATCGCTCAGTTTTATCTCGGGAATCACCAGGAGCGCCATGAAGGAAAGGGTCATGAAGGGGGCCTTTAACTTTGACCCCATGTGTTTTGCTAGGGCGCCAAGCCGTGTATATTTGCCGGCAACCGTCTCAAAATCCGCATCGCTCATGAGTCCCGCGATGGGCAGGGGGAGGATTTCCCTGATGTCGTCATCTTGACAGACCGCACAGATTCCCCCCTGATGTTTGATAATGAGGTTGACGGCGGCGCAGATCTCCTCGTCGGTTGTGCCCACGGCGATGATGTTATGGGAGTCGTGGGCAATGGAACCGGCAATGGCGCCTTTTTTCAACCCGAAATTTCGGACAAATCCGAGCGCCGGTTTCCGGTCTTCATATCGATTGACCACGGCAATTTTAAGGATATCCTTGTCAATATTGGGGATCAGGCGGCCATCGACGGCGCCCAGAGTGTCCCTGCTTTTTCGGGTGATGAGCTGGCCGTCAATGACGTCGATGATATTGACGGCTCGGCCTTTATCGGCAACGGAAAATTCCAGTGGTTTTTTGGGGGTGGCGGCAAATCGGTTTACGATGTGGGCATGGGTTTGTGAAAGAAGGCTTTGGCCGTTTTCAGCAACGATTTTGCCGTTGATCACGGTCCTGTGAATGTGCAGTTGATCAAAATCATCAATCACCAGAAAATCCGCGGGATCTCCCTTTTGCAGTTGTCCCACATCCAGACCATAATGGACTACAGAATTGACGCAGGCCATTTGAAGCACTTTCATTTTGTCCAGGCCGGTGGCAAGGGCACGCCTTACCAGGTCGTTGATGTGCCCCTTCAGAAGGTCATCCGGGTGCTTGTCGTCGGAGCAGAACATACAGTTCCGGTAGTGTTCGTCCGCGATGGGGATCAGGTCGTCGAAGTTTTTGACCGCCGATCCTTCACGGATCTGAATTTTCATGCCCAGAGAGAGTTTTTCCAGGGCCTCATCCCTTGAAAAACATTCATGATCCGTGGTGATCCCGGCGGAAATATATTTTTTGAGGTCTTCCCCCCCAAGCCCCGGAGAATGTCCATCAATGGCTTTATGGTGGGTTTTTGCCATCTCCAGCTTTTTTAAGACCTCCGGATCATCATGAATGACCCCGGGGAAGTTCATCATTTCCCCCAGGAATTTGATTTCCGGCATTTTCAGCAGGGTTCCCGTATCTTCCGGCGTTAACCGTGCGCCGCTGGTTTCAAATGGGGTGGCCGGCACACAGGAAGGGGCTGAAAAGTAGAATTTCAGGGGAACTTCTTTTGCATTTTTCATCATGTATCGTACGCCCTGAATCCCCAGCACATTGGCGATTTCATGGGCATCCGATACGGCCGCAACCGTACCGTGGGCCAATGCAATGCGGGCAAACTCAGAAGGCGGCATCATGGAACTTTCAATGTGTACATGAGCGTCAATAAACCCCGGCGTGATGAAGTTTTCATAAGTCTGGTTGTCACGGTGGATATCATGGATTTTTCCATTTTTCACCTCAATGGTTCCCGGGAAAATTTCACAGTTCACCACATCCACAATATTTCCGGAAAAAAGGTCCATTAAGCTGCCCCCCAATATATGATAGCACTACGTGTTTTTACCTAAAACTTAAAACTTAAAACCGTGTCTGAACGAGGTTTTCGTTCAGACACTAACTACATGGGTACAAAATCGTTGGCAGCCCAGTAATCTTCCTTCAGGCTGTTCAATTCGTTTTCAAACGCTTTGTAATGCCCCTGTTCCCAATCCGCAAGCTCATTGTAAAATTGTTTGGCTTCCGCTGATTCCGCTTTGCCCGCCCGGGAACGGTAGAAGGTCATGGCCTCCAACTCAAGTTTCATGCCGATGGTCAGGATACTGACTTCATAATGACTCTCTTTGATACGTTCTTTGATGGCGGCACTGAAGATGGGACTTTCACTTTGATCTCCGGTTTTTTTGATGAAGGCTTTGGCAAAATCATAATTTCCCTTTTCCAATACCGACTGGTACTGATGCCGCAAATATTTAAAATGGCCCATTTCTTCCTCGGCCATTTCAGCAAAGGTCTCTTTTGCCTTGGTATCCGTCACATTTTCAGCAGCCATCTTGTAGAAATTGAACCCGGTTAATTCCGCCTCCATGGCGGTTTTGAGGCCATCCAGAATTTCCTGATTTTGTCCCATCTGATTTCTCCTTATTAAACGGTCTGTTTGTTTTTTTTACAAAATCTTTAAGTTCCTCATTATGGCTTGATGATTCCAATGTTGCAAGTTTTTTTCAGTTCATCTCCCCATGGCGCCTTTTATCCCTCGATTCGGGGATTTCATCGCACCCCATTTGCAAACCATTGTTGAAGTATCTTATCCTTATAACAAAGGACCCAAATCGGAATATCCCGTTGTGGTTATCGGGGCGGACCCGGGGTGGATTATCAGTCGTGCATCAGGGGAGAAGTGGATCGAGGTAGCTTCAGCGTCAGCATTTATGATAATATTTTTAAAGGTTATTCAGCGCCCGGAACATCCACCCTGATGCTGCTTTTCCTTTCGGGCTACGAACCCTGGCGGAAATTTGAGGCCGATTATCGGGCCGGGAGAAAGACCGCCTATAAATTGGAAAAAGAGCGATGGAAAACGATTCTCATTCAAAAGGCTGAAAAGGAGGTTGTTCCCGATCTTTCGTCAATGATTGACGTGAGCGAAGCGGCCACACCGCTCACCAACCGGCGATATACCCGCAATCCGGAGGGCGCCATCTATGGGTTTGAGCAATCCATGGACAATGCGTTCATGGATCGCATCAACAACAAAACCCCGGTCAAAGGACTCTATCTGGCCGGGGCCTGGGGGAATCCCGGGGGAGGATTTGCCGGGGTTTTTCGGAGTGGACAGTCCGCTTTCGTGGAAATTATGAAGGATTTGGGGTAATCGTTCACAGGGGGCAGGGGACAATTGTCAGGGGGCAGTATAAAATTCGAAAATAGTAGATATTTGGTAAAGGATCAGGGCTGAAAAAAAGAAGGGGGAGCATGATGTTCAGATTTATTATTTTCGCGTGTTTTGGGGTTCTGGTTTTTATGAAATTCAGGTCTGAGCTGCGTCAACCTGAAAGCCACGGGTTTTACATGTTTTTTGCTTTTGAAGCACTCCTGGTTTTAGGATATCTCAACCTACAATTGAGCGGCACATTTAACGGGCCGCGGATTTTGTCGATGATCCTTCTGATCAGCTCGGGGCTGATCGCCTTTTCCGGGTTTTCTGGGCTGAAAAAGTATGGACGTCCGGAAAGGGAAAACACCACCCAATTGATTCAGCAGGGGATTTTTCGATGGATTCGACATCCTCTCTACACAAGCTTGATGCTGTTGGCGCTGGGTCTTTTGCTGAACGATCTATCTTTCGGCGCTGTTTCTGCATTTGGCGTTGCTTTTGTTTTCCTCTTTTTGGCTTCCAGGATTGAGGAGAGAGAGAATATGAAAAAATTTGGGGATGATTATCGAAGCTATCAAATGAAAACAAAAGGATATCTTCCTTTCCTTATTTGATTGTTCAAGTTATGCTTGCATGCGGTTACGGTTATAAGACATCAAGGATTAAAGAGGATGCAGCATTGTTCATGCGTGCCCACATGCGGGGCGTGGTGATGGATCGAAATCGGGTCGTCAAATCACTTTTGCTGACGGCCCTGTTCAACACCGTTATCGCCCTGTTTCTGTCCCACCTGGAATATGGCGAGGGCTTTGCCGTCAACCTTACGGTTTCCCAATGCATCGGATTGTCCATCTGTGGTGCAATTCTTGCCGGGCATTTCGTGATTGACACGGGCAGTCGATGGAAACATTTTTTCATGATTCTGGCAACCATGAGTATCGGCGCTGTTTTGGGATCACTTTTAGGCGCAGCCCTTGTGGGCTTTCCCCTGAAGACCTTGTTTCAGGGAAATGCCGCCTTTCAGTGGACGATGTCTGTTATTTTAAGGCCGGCGACAAATATACCCTTGTCCGTACGGCAACAGGGGAATTTCTCATTAAAAGGCCCATCAAAGACCTTGCGGAACAGTTGGACCCGGCGTTTTTCTGGCAAATCCATCGGGGAACCATCGTCAACGTGGTCCGTATTGACGGCGTGAACCGATCCTTGTGGATTTGGGTCCCAAAATGGCGGATTTACTGAAACGGTTACACAAGCAGCAGCTTCTGAATGTTTCCCTTGAGTATCTCGGAAGACTCTTGGCCGCTTTCAGGGATACGTTACAGATCCCGGCCCCGGACGCATCCGAGCATGATGCCCCATCATGGAGTGTATCATATCCCGTAGGCCTTATCATGAGGCCCAAGCAGAACAAATTTGATGGTTTGGTCTGGTCTCTCTTTGCAATCGAAGCAAGCCACAACGACATCATCTCTTTTCCTACGGCACACACCACAGTACAGGTATATTATGATAAAATTGCGCTTCACGGGACAGGAATAAAAACCCTGCCAATTGCCCTTCAAAGGTTCGCCCGCAGCGACGGGATTTTCAATAATCATATCAACTTTTTTCTTGACCAATTTCTTAATTGAGGCGTGCTTTCGAACAGCCTTTAAGAAGGCGATTTCAAATCGGGCGTCCATCAGTCCTCGAAAATCTCCTCATAGGAATGCCATTGTGCGGTTCCGTTGCGCAGCTTAACCTGAACCTCTTCCATTGCCTGTTCAAAAGCGGGATGGACGAGAATGTTTTCCATCTGTTCTCCATCGACACGTCTTTTCAAAGCCAACAGATATTGAGTGACCATCTCTGCCACGGACGTCCGGTTTTCAGCCGCAAATATCTTGGCAAAATCAGCAAGATCCTGATCGAGGCTGACATTAATGCGAGTTTTAGCCATAACCCCTCCATTTTTTTGTTCCTAACATACGCACAAAAGGAATCATAATCAAGAAATAATTCTCATAAACCCACGCCTGGAAAAACGAGCAGCTGAAATGATGCCCTTACATCTTTAACGCAGCCTTCTTCAAAGATCCCCCCATCTCCCCCATTTCGCATCAAAGCTTCTAAAATATCCCCCATTTATCCGCCGTTTCGGGGGATGTGCCTTTTCTGAAAAAGTCCTAATCTCCACAAAAACCCAACTTTAGGTTGGGCAAGAGCGAATTTAAAATCCAACTCTATGAAATGTACCTGCCGATCCTGTCGGTGGAAAATATCAGGGACGTCAATGAGGTCTGTGAAAAGGAGAAAGCAATTAGTGCAATAAAAAAAACAACCGTGTAAACTGCGTAATCCGTGCCAAAAAAATCACACGAGAATATGGCTATACCGAAACGTCACGGAATCTGAAATCCACCACTTTATGAATTTTTTCAAAGTCTGAAATATTCATGGTTACAAGTGTGGCGCCGATCTGTCTGGCCAACAAGGCAATGGAAACGTCATTGTAAATACGGGGATAGATCGGATTAAGCTTACCGGAAAGTCGGAGCTTTTGGCATACTTTCCCGATCAGTATCTGTGTAGAAGCAGAAGGGACAACAAGTCTCTCTGATTTAACAAAGCTTACTCCAAAATCGATCAAATGATTGATTTCTTTTCTCCCTTTGGCGCCTATCCACAGTTCGTGGAGTACAGGATGGACGAGATACATGATCTTATTGAATCCATTGATCTCATCCTGAAAAAGGCCGTCATTGAATACACCAATGTAAATGTTTGTGTCAAAAACCACTTTTTCCTGCACGCTAGTATACCTCGTCAAACTCAAAAGTACCCGCACCTTTCAGTGTTACTTCTGCCAGTGCTACGTCTGTGTCAAATTGCTTAAGAACTGTATTTATTGCCTCTTTTTCCGACCTGGCCTTCAAGGCTGTTTTGATTCGGTTAATCTGGTCCTGATCCAATTCAATGGTCTTCTTTACAAGTGCCATCTTTGCCTCCATTCAATACAGTTAAAAAAGATGTATGATATGGTTTAATGGTAAATTCTGCTGTTCCGTTTGTCAAGCCTTGAGTAGATGGAGACAAAAAATCCCCCGTTTTTAACCCTTTTCAGGGTACAACTTGAAACCCTTTTGTTTTAAGGGTAGGAGCAATTTCCAGCTTGCATAGGAAATTCTATCATGGAATGCCCGTTTAAACAGATTCTAGTTTATAACCGGATGCCAATTTTTTGGTTTTAAATAATTTTTAAACAGGCTCTATAAAGGGCAGCTTCATGGACAATGAAATGATTAAAAAAGCAGGGAGTCTTATCAATGATACAAGGGTGTGCAAAGGCGTGTTCTATCATTGATAGCTTAACCCAAGTGTCCCCCATAGCGGGGAAAAAATCGTTCTATTGAAAATTCCTATGAATTGTTGAAAACCCATTGGAATTACCATTTTGACAATCTCCTTGCCCGACTCTATTTTAATCTACCATGGGAATAAAAATAAATTACAAGATAAAAATAGAGCATATCCTTGAAAAGGGATCCGGACAACTTAATGAAGATAGCCTGGTAATCGCTGACAACCTTTTCGGTGTTTTTGACGGCGCCACAAGCCTTGACACCCATGCCTTTGAGGGAGGGCAAACCGGTGGAATGATTGCAGCCCAAACCGCCAGCCATGAGTTTTCGAAAAATCATTTTTCACTGGATCAATTGGGCATCCGGGCAAATCAAGCCATCCGGACAAAAATGATCAGTCAGAACCTTGATATGGAACACCGCCACAATTTATGGAGCACCAGTGCCGCGGTCATAAGAATTGAAGAAGCGCTTGAATGGTTTCAAACTGGAGATGCTCAAATTCTTTTGTTTTATAATGATGGATCTTTCAGAGTTTTAGCAGACCGGAAGGATCATGATTATGAAACCCTGACAATGCTCAAAGCAGAAAACTTTAAATTTAATGCTGCAATGAAAGATCAGATTAAAAAAGTCAGGTTCCAGATGAATCGGTCTTACGGTGTTCTCAACGGAGAACCAGAGGCGCTTAATTTTACACAAAATGGATTTGAATCCCTTGAAGATGTCGCCAGCATCTTATTGTTCACAGACGGACTGCAACTGCCCTCAACAACGCCTGCACAAAAAAAATCCTTTGACCTCCTTGCCCAAAAATTCCAAGAGGAGGGGTTGACCGGAGTTAAGGAAAGCATCCGGAAAATTGAATCACAGGACCCTGATATCAGGCGATACCCCAGGTTCAAATGTCATGATGATATTGCAGCCATTGCAGTCCATCTTTAGCATAGGCAGGGGGGCATTCCTTTAGATTGAATCGATTTATGGCATTGTTTTTCCGGACAACTCCCCATAGACACCCGCAATTTTCAAAAAGATTTTTTCCCATGTAAAATTAGATGAATTCGATTGAACATATGCCATATCCGGCTGGGGGTGTTCTTCAACCAGGGATATCAATTCCGCCATGGTAATTGAAAGTAGCGTTTCCATGGACATCTCGTCTTGTTTAAATGGTTTATCAATGGTTTCAAGTCTTGGCAGTTTAACCAGCTGGACCATTCCCGGATGATCTGTTTTAAAGATCTCATGAACGCCTGGAAGGGCGGTGGTGATAATTCGGCAGCCGCATGCCAGGGCCTCCATGAGTACCAGGGGCAGTCCCTCAAAAAAAGAGGGTAAAATAAAAATATGCGCCTTTCTCATTAAATCACTTAATTTTTCATGGCTCAAGGCCCCATGGTAGAGGGCTTTTGAACCCAGACGATCCGCCAGAGACAGGCAAATCTGTTTTTCCTCCTCATTGGCATTGCCCGCCAGGTGCAGCCTGAAAGGCAGTTCTCGAATCAGATACAGACTTTTCAACAGCCAGGGCACGCCCTTTGATGCACTGATTTTTCCTGCGTAGAGCAGTTCCACTGTACCGTCAAAAGGCTTGGGTTCACTGTAAAAACAATCTTTATTATAACCGCCGCTGATAATCGATATTTTTTGGGGATCAATGGACAAGGCACTGACGATCAATTGTTTTTGATCACAGCTCAAGGCAATGACCTTGTCAATTCCTTGAAGGTCTAAAAGAATCTTTTTGCTGATATCCGGACAATTGTGATGCTGGCGTAGACAGGTCCCATGACAGGTTGTCACCATGGGGATGTTTTGGGTTATTTGTCTTGTAAGCGCTGAAACAATCCACAGGTGATGTGTGTGAATCAAATCAGGATTGAACCGGTCTATGGCCTGCTTGATTTTTTTCCCAAAGGCCAGTTTGTATGCTGACAGATGGTTGTCATCAAGCCGTGAGAACAAGCTGCTCGAATAGGGCATGATATCGCTCATTCCCGGAATGGGAAAATCAAGGTCCATGCCGTCAAACCGGACAAAGAGAGTATGGTCCCGGGGGATTAATGAGGAAGATATGGTAAAATCAGCCTGGGCCCCTGCCAATAAAAAATTATCATGACCATTTTTTGTGCTTTGCCGGATAATCTCCCGGATATATTTTCCACTGCCGGTAAAATCCGGTGACTGACTGATAATGTGAAGAATTCTCATGGCCAAAGGATATCACAGGCGCCCGTAAAATTAAATACGTTTCGACCCTTGCGCCGGACAAAGATGCATTAGACGTTGGTTGGGCTGGATTAATGGGAATCTGCCGGGAAAATGACAATTTCTTTTTTCCCTTCTTCGGGAAGCAGTTTCAGTGTGACCAGGTCTTCTGATGCCTTTTTTTGCTCCAGAATTTTTGCGTTGCCGGCCTGCCGGAACAAATCGTGCCTCCCCTGTATGGTTATGGAAAAAGCACCAGAGATCGATGAAAGCTTTGGCAGAGCGTTCAGATCGATGAGGATCCGGTTGTTTCCGGTTTTAATTTTTGCCAGATAGTGGACAGCCGCTTGCCGCCAGCAGGCGGCTGCGTCTTCTGCCAAAATAAAATCCGGGCCGGATGTTTTTGAGAGCAGCATATCTGCCCATAGGTCGACAATTTCAAAATTTCGTTCCGGCTGAGAATGCAGAAGGTTGCCCCAATGAAGTGGCAGGATCGGCTGGGGTCCATTCCAGGCAGGTGAACTTGCCACCTTGTTCCATGCCGCCAAAGCGTCTCCCCTCTCCAGAAGCATCACACCGGATTCCCAGGTCAGTTTAGGGTGTTTGGGCGCTGAAAACTGACGGGACCGACAAAATTTTGTTGTTACATAATCGATGCCAAAGCGTTTGAGCAAGGCCTGGATCGAGCCGTCGCCAAAGCTGTGATTCAAGGCGGGGGGAATAAATAATCGCGGAAAAGATAGAATATGATTTTGTTCAAGCAGCCGTTCAAATGCTTCAAGATGACGGATAATACAATTTTTCGATCTCATGTTTCCGTTACTGTCATGGAACTCTGATCGTTCCATCTGCCCACCCTTCCAGAATTCATGCCCAACCCCATGCAGGGCAATCTCAAACAGGTGGCCATGGGCGTTTAAATACTCAGAAACCTGATCCAGTTGCGGCCCTGTGTTTTTCTGATTGTTCCAGGCCTTCCCCATCCAGGTGGCGCCGGGGATATTTTTTAAGAAGTCTGTCCGGTCCCATTCACACATCACCATGCCAAGGGCAATTTTCATGGAAAGCCGTTTGGCCAGATGGGCGAGTGCCTGATAATCCTCTATGCAATGGCGCCTTTTCAAATTGTTACGAAAGGGTTCCTGATAAGATGATCCGTCAACGCCCTGCCACCAGCCGACGTCTTCAATGACCAGGAAAACCGGCATGGGCAGTGTAATCTTGATATTCCCATGTTGAATATCGGTCATCATAAACCTTAAAGGCTGATCCATCGCCGGATGGATGGACCAAAGGTTTGTGATGCCTCAACCGTCAGGCTTTTCCATTTCTCATTCACAAGGGTTTCACCTTCAGGCTTCCATGGGGGATGTGCCAGTGAAAAAACGTGCCAGGTCAAAGGTTGCTGTTTAGCCCCCCATTGACATTTAAACCGGCAGGTGGAAGCATGGGGGGAGGAACGGCCAAAGTCAAACCGTTGGCATCCTTTCTCAAGTGCATAGGACAGCATACGCCAGTAGAGCAACATATTGGGGCAGTCAGGCCTGAATCGTCTCAGTGAAGACGCCCAGGGGTTAAACAGGGCCTTGTTATGGAAAAAAACCATGGCCGTTGCAACCGGGAGATCCTTGATGGTTACCAGTAAAATTTTCAACTGCTCGGGCAGGTGACGGGCCATCCGGTCAAAAAGCATCCTGTCATGGACCGGTGATCCAAGATCCCGCATATTTTCTGAAAAAACAGCATAAAATTGAGGCAGGAGCTCTGACCCGCCAATAATGACCTTCCCCCCGTTTTTTTTTGCTTTGCGTACCTGATTTCTGATTTTTGGTCCAATCTTTTGCCAGAGTGCTTCCACGGAATCCGGCAAATCGCGGCTTAATCCGACTTTAAAGGTATTCGGAGTATGGACCACAGGGGGCTTTGTCCTGGGAATGGCCAGGTCCCCTGACTGGCGAAGCTCCAGGTGAATCGCGCCAAGATCTTGTGCAAGCTTCAGCCCCGCCAGCAGCAATTTCTCCTGAGTTGGGGCATCTTGTGCAATAATTCCCGCGGCATCACTATAGGGCAGCGAAATAAGTCGGGGATCCTGCCCGGGTGCGGGAAATAAAATCAGGGGCAGGACACCCACAATTTTATTTTGTTTTTCCCGGTCCCGGGCAGCCAGGCGAAATAGTTGCAAATCATAGACGGATGCCAGGGTTTCCCCCCAGCCATGAAGATGGGAAAAAGAGCTATGATTATGTTGAGACACGTAGGCATCCCACTCATTCTTTCCGGAACAAAGTTGGATGTCGGTCATGGGTGACTCAGTTTGCAAGACCATCTTGCCAAGGTGAAAGTTATGTATGAAAAGGACCGAGCAAAGGCTGTATCTGAATGGCGGTGGCAGTCGTGTTCCCTGCCAAGGGGCTTTCGGTGATTATCGTTTTCCAAGAAGTTCAGCTCTAAAATTTTCGGTTTGCCGTATCCTCGACGTAAAGCCGTCTTACCACCTGATGCTCACTATAAGGATCATTTGTTTTCCCCGAAATAGGACGCCATGGTTTTTTTGAACTCTGAATCGGACAGGGTGATGATCCGGTGGTGAAGATGCCGGAAGTGTATCAGGAGATCTAATGCAAAAGGGGTCAACTGGGACCCCCCGCCGGTGCGTCCCCCGATGTTTCGAATGAGCAGCGGACGGTTGAGTCTCTCCTCCGTTGCTTTGATCCTGCCCCAGATTGCCCTGTAACTCATCTTCAATTCCTTGGCGGCGCCCTGGATCGACCCCAGTCGGTCCACGGCATCAAGGATTTTCAGCCTGCCGAGGCCAAACACCACATTTCCTGATTCATCCTCAATCCAGATTTTTGATCGAATATGAAATGGTTCTGTTTGCTGCATGGGAGGTCTTTTAGCACATACGCTGAAATGCCGCAACTGAAAAGGGAGAATTTCAATCGCCATTGCTATGTCTCTGTTGACATAGCGAATGGGTTTTGATATAGCCCCATGAAAGCAATCCGTCTGAATTGTTTTATTTCTGAAAAACAGACCATAAGAAATAAAATATATAAAACATAATTAAAACCTGGGTCTTAATGGATTTTTGGAGAGCAACAAGGGCATAGAATGCATTTGCGGAATAATATGTCTTATATGACATAGTGCATTGCTTTAACTGGAGAGCTGTTCAATTTTTTATGGAAGAGGATTATCTATGGACTACAAATTTGTAAGGACCACATGCCCTTTTTGCGGTTGTGGGTGCCAGATGCTTCTGGAAGTGATGGATGGAAAGCTCATCGGAACCATCCCCTTCAAAGGTGCTCAAATGAACGAAGGAAAACTCTGCATCAAAGGCTGGAATGCGCATCAATTCGTTCACAGTCCCGACCGGCTTACGGCGCCGCTGGTTCGGAAAAACGGGAAATTGCAGGAGACTTCATGGGAGGAGGCTTTGGAAACGGTTGTTTCCAACCTTTCGGGCATTCGTGAAAGGCATGGGGGCGACGCCCTTGCGTTTTTGAGTTCCGCCCGTTGCAGCAATGAGGAGAACTATCTGCTGCAGAAGCTCTGCCGGGCCGGATTTGGGACCAATAATGTCGATCACTGCGCCAGGCTCTGACATGCTCCCACCGTGGCAGGTCTTGCCGCGGCATTCGGGAGTGGCGCCATGACCAACTCCATCCCCGAGATTCAGGATGCGGATTGCGTGTTCGTGATCGGTTCCAATACCACGGAGGCCCATCCCCTGATCGCTCATCGCGTTTATCGCGCCAAGCTGAAAGGGGCGAAGCTGATCGTTGTAGATCCTCGAAAGATACAGCTTTCCCAGTTTGCCGACATCCATGTGCGAATCAAATACGGAACGAATGTGGCTTTTTTAAACGGCGTCATGAGCGAGATTGTGAAAAACAATTGGCACAATAGGAAATTCATCGAAGAAAGATGCGAAGGGTTTGAAGCGTTTGAGAAAACCATTTTGGAATATCCCTTGGAGGAGGCTTCGAGTACCTGCGGCGTACCCATGGATGTCATGAAGGAAGTGGCCCGTTCCTATGCTACCGCCAATGTCTCAACAATATTGTATACCCTTGGCATTACGGAGCATTCCTCCGGGGTTGACAATGTGAAATCCCTGGCCAATCTGGCCATGCTCACGGGACATATCGGAAAGCCCGCAAGCGGTGTTAATCCCCTTCGAGGGCAGAACAATGTTCAGGGCGCCTGTGATATGGGGGCATTGCCCAATGTGTACCCTGGGTATCAGGTGGTGACCGATTTGGCCAGCCAGGAGAAGTTTCAAAGGGTCTGGGAGGCGCCGTTGTCTTCAAAAGTGGGAAAAATGATCCCTGAAATGATGGATGGGCTTATCGATGGTTCCGTCAAGGGAATGTACATCTTTGGGGAAAATTCAGTGGAGAGCGATCCCAACATCCATCATGTTAAAAAGGCCCTCACCTCCGCTGAATTTCTGGTGGTGCAGGACATTTTCCTTACCCGGACAGCCGAGCTGGCCCATGTGGTGCTGCCGGGCGCGGCCTGGGCTGAGGTGGAAGGGACTTTTACCAATACGGAGCGCAAGGTTCAGCGAATCCGAAAAGCCGTGGAGCCCCCTGGGGAGGCCAGACCCAACTGGGTGATACTGTCCGAAATCGGACGCAGGCTGGGGCTAAAAAATATGGCCTATGCTTCCGCGAGGGAGGTGTTTGAGGAAATGGCATCCCTTACCCCCAGCTTTTCGGGCATTACCTATGATCGCATTGATGCCGTGGACATTCAGTGGCCCTGTCCGGCGCCGGACCATCCCGGAACCAAGTTTCTCCATGAAAAAGGATTTGCCAGGGGAAAGGGCCTGTTTCATGCTATAACGTACCGGCCATCGGAAGAGCTTCCGGATGAAAAATACCCCTTTATACTGACCACCGGCAGACGATATGCACACTATCATACCCGTACCATGACCGGTCGATGCCCCTCTCTGGAACGTGAATTCTCCGGACCCATGGCCCAGATGCATTTTTCAGACGCTGAACGGATGGGCGTAGCGGACGGTGGTTCCGTTAAGGTGACCTCCCGAAGGGGAGAGGTCGTCACTCCCGTACGAATTGGAGATATTGTGCCGGAGGGTTCCATTTTTATGGATTTTCATTTTGAAGAAGCCAATCCCAACTGGTTGCTCGGGTCGTTTCTGGATCCCGTATCCCAAACGCCGGATTACAAGGTGTGCGCGGTGAAACTGGAAAAACATGTTGCCGTGATCTAAAATCAGAAAGGGATCGTATGTATCAAAACATAGCTTCGGACAATTTGCTTGAACATCGGGATTTCATTCTTACTTTTAACCAAATGATTGCTGAAAAGGCTGCCGTACACAAACTGAACGAAGAAGTGTTGGTTCATCTGTTGAATCTCCTGGATGAATCCTCCTTTGTTCAAGGCAGTCTTTATTGGCTTTCCCTCGCCCGCATTAACGAACTTGCCGTTATTTGTGCGGGGAATTACGCGGAAAATTGTGAATTTGCACTGGTTGGGGATCTGCTCATGAACCCGAGGCTGATTCTGATCCATGTGCGCGGACGTCGGCAGCCCATTGTCAAAAAACGACATACGCCGCTTACGGAACAATTTGGTCATATGGCCGTTGACCGGGGGGACGTCATCGAGTGGTTGAAAAGACAGACCATTGTTGAAACCCGGACTCAGGCGCTTTTACCCCATCTCCTGGGTCGCATGAAAGAATCCGGGGTGTTTCGCGATTCGTATTTGACCTCCATTGAAAACCGGGAGAAGCGAGTGGCGGATCTGTCCGCCCACTTGGCTTGCCAGTGCTTCGAAAACCGGTCATCCGTTGTGAGATGGCTGAGGAAAACAAGTCCCGCCGACCGGGACTTTATGGAATCCCGGTTTTGTGGATTTGATTTCGAACAATTTGATCTGTTGGGAAAAGAGTTGGAACGGACCGCTGATGATGCCGATTATGAAAGCGTCTTTCTCAAATGGTAAAATCTTCTTTTTTGTAAAACGAGATTTGAAATGAAAAAAGTTAACCTCAATGTCAATGGTTGCGCGGTTCAGGTGATCGCCGACGCCAAACTGGTTCTGCTGGATCTCCTCCGCGATATTCTGGGGTTAACCGGAACCAAACAGTCTTGCGATCGCAAGGGGCAATGCGGCGCCTGCACGGTTATTGTTAATGGAAAGGCGGTTTTATCCTGCCTGACCAAAGTGGCTGGTTTGCATGGCGCTGAAGTCATTACCATTGAAGGGTTGGGAACGCCTGACAATCCCCACTTGATTCAGGAAGCATTCGTGTTGGCGGGCGCCGTCCAATGCGGTTTTTGCACGCCGGGCATGATTATGGCGGCCAAAGTGCTTCTGGATCAAAACCCGGATCCCAGCCGGGATGACATAAAAAAGGCCCTGCGCCGAAACCTGTGCCGTTGCACGGGATACACCAGTATTATCGATGCCGTTCGGTTGGCGGCCCGTTTCAAACGCGGCGAAATGACGCCGGACGCAGTTCGTCCCCAGGCCGACGCCGCGCCCATCGGCGTGAATCATCCGCGCCCATCGGCCATGATGAAGGCCTGCGGCGCCGCTCAGTTTACTGCGGATATTCGCATTCCCGGCGCTTTGGAACTGGCGGTCCTGCGCAGTTCCCACCCCCACGCCGGAATTCTATCCGTGGACTTTTCCGCCGCCCTGGAACAACCGGGTGTCGTGGGCGTCATGACCGCCGATGATATCAAGGGAACAAACCGGCTGAAATATGCAATCCCCGATCGTCCGGTACTCTGCAAGGACAGGGTTCGCTACGTGGGTGATCCCGTAGCCGTACTCGCGGCCGAAACCCGGGAACAGGCGGTTGCCGCCCTGGATAAAATCAGCGTCGCGTATGAATTGTTGCCGGTTTTGTCCGATCCCAGGGAGGCCATGGCCCCTGATGCCATTCAACTCCATGACCAGTGGCCCAACCTGTGTTTCAGTCAGTTCCATGATAAGGGCGACAGTAAAACGGCCCTGGCCCATTCCCATGCCATTATCGAAGCGCGTTTCAAGACCCAAATTAATCATCAGGCGCCGCTGGAGCCCGAAGCCTGCGCGGCGTATCTGGAAGGGGAGGGCGATGAAGCACAACTGGTGGTCATCGGCCGAAGCATCAACATCCACCATCATCTGAGTATGCTCCAGGAAGCGGTGGGCTGGGAAAATATGCGGTATGAAGAGGCGTTTTCAGGCGGGCAATTCGGCATCAAGCTCGAAATCACTTCCGAAGGCATAGCGGCTGCTGCGGCAATCCATTTCCGGAAACCGGTGCGCTATATCCCCAGCCTGGTGGAATCCATGGAGATGTCCTCCAAGCGTCATCCTTTTGATATGAAAGTCAAAATGGGCGCAGATGATAAAAACCGCCTGACGGCTCTGGATATGGACATGGTGGTGGACAACGGGGCTTATCACTCAAATGGAAATGCGGTTGTCAATCGGGCCGTGCTGATGCTGTCCGGTTCCTACCTCATCCCCAATGTCCACTGCCGAAGCCGGCTGGTTTACACCAACAATCCATGGGGAAGCGCCGCCCGGGGCGCCGGTCCCCCTCAGGCGCATTTCGCCCTGGAATGCGCCATGGACATGCTGGCCCACAAGCTGGGCGTTGACCCATTGGCATTTAGAAAAATCAATTCTCTTAAACCGGGCCAGTGCAAATCCACAGGTCAGAGAGTGGACCAATGGCCGTTTCCGGAATTATGCGATGCGGTTCGTCCCCATTACGAACGCGCTTTAAGGGAAGCGTCAGGTTTCAGGGATGGGCCCATTTGTCGCGGTGTGGGGTTGGCCGCGGGTGCATTCGGCATCGGCAGTCCCGGAGACAGTGCCGTTGTCGCACTGGAACTGGACGATGACGGTGGCGTCACCATTTTTGCCGCCGCGGCTGACCCGGGGGAAGGTACCGATGCCATGCTGACGCAGTTGGCGGCTAAGAACATGAACCTGCCCCTGGACAAGGTGCGTCTGGTCACCCGGGATACGGATCGGACCACCGCCACGGGACCGGCCGCCGGGAGCCGCTTGACGTTCATGGTGGGTGGCGCTCTTGTAGATGCCGTCAACCAGCTGAAAACCGTCATGGCCCAAGTGGGGGCCGAGACGGGCGCGGACCTTAAGAAGGCCCATCGGCCGGTTCGGTATATGGGCCGGAAAAAGGCCACAGCCAGCGGTCCTTTGGACGAGAAGACCGGGCAAGGTCCCTCCTTCGATTCCCAGGTCCACGCCATCCAACTGGCCGAGTTGGAAGTGAACGCTGAAAACGGTCAAGTGCGAATCCTTAAAATGACCACCGCCTGCGATGCAGGCGTACTGATCAACCCTCAAAACGTGGAAGGTCAGCTCCACGGCGGTATGGATATGGGGGTGGGGTATGCCCTTCGGGAGCAATACATTGCCGGGCAGACCAGGGATTGGGTGACCTTCAAGTTTCCCAGCATGAAAACCGCCTTTGATATGGAAACGATTCTCTTGCAAACCCCTCGAAACCGCGGACCCAATGGCGCGGTAGGAGTGGGTGAAATGACCATGGTGCCCACGGCGCCGGCGGTGATTAACGCCATCCATAACGCCTGCGGCGTGTGGATAACCGATTTGCCCGCGGCGCCTGACAAGGTCAAAGCCGCACTGAGTGTAATTTTAGGTTGAAGGACTTTTTTTCTTATTCCAATGTCTTCCGTCAACGTGGAATAGCAAACCACTGCGGTTTATCTGGATTACTTACCGGTAAAAACGGGATTTCGTTTTTCAAAAAATGATCGGATGCCTTCTTGAAAGTCATCGC
Source organism: Desulfatiglandales bacterium (assembly GCA_963662465.1). Lineage (GTDB taxonomy): Bacteria > Desulfobacterota > DSM-4660 > Desulfatiglandales > Desulfatiglandaceae > NaphS2. The sequence goes on along the minus strand of OY759599.1, from coordinate 1,925,452 downwards.
TCCGGTAGGCTTCCCGCCGGAGCCCCTGAATTTCCTCGAAGTCGTCCGGGGAAATTCCCGGCCCTGCCGTCAGTCGCTGCATTTCCTTTTTTAGGACACGGACCGCCAGGGGCGCCCGGCTCGCAATATCCCTTGCAATCCCCATGGTGGCTTTTTCAAGGTCGTCAGGCGACACCAGACGGTTCAGCAGCCCCAGCCGGAAGGCATCTTCCGCTGAAAGCGGTTGGGCTGTAAAAAGCATTTCCTTTATAATATGAACGGGCAGTACCCCGAGAAAATGATTTACGCCCGCGGTATTGTAGGAAAGGCCCAGTTTTACCGGCGTGATGGCGAAGGTCGCGCCAGGCGTGCCCACCAGAATGTCGCATGTCATGGCGAGGTCGCATGCGCCGCCCCAGACGCTTCCTTCGATCATGCCGATCACCGGCATGGGAAAGTTGCGCACACTGTGAAGGAGCTTTTCAAATGGCACATTCCAGGTAATGGGGTCCTGACCATCCAGGGGGATTTCCTTGATATTGTGTCCCGCCGACCACACTTTTGCACCGGGAGCGGCCCGCAGGATGACGGTCCGTACTTCGTTGGCTTCAAACAGGTCCAACGAATCCAGTATCCCCTGAACCAGATTCGCACCAAGAGCGTTCAGGTGTTTGCCGTTATTCATGGTAACGATACCCACATGATCGACTATTTTATTCAGGGTCAGGTTGTTTTGTCCTTCCATTTCGGCTTTTTTTGATGTCACCGCGTACCCTCCGAAATTTTTTGTTTTAAGTGGATGCCTGTCCGGCGGAACCGGCTATTTGACCAGCATAACAGGGCATTGAGCCAGAATGCTCACCTTGTAGCTGATGGTTCCCCACCCCTGACTTCGATCCTCAAGTTTGATCCTGTGAGATTTCATGATGATCAGATCGACCTGGTTTTGTTCCGCATAGCGGACAATTTCCTGAGTCCTGTTGCCATATACAACCTGTGGCTCTATGGTTGTTTCCGTTGTGCCGAGGATGTCAATGATGGCATTGAGGTCTTTGTAGGAACGTTTTTCAAGACCGCCGTAAAAGTCCTCAAATTCTTCAAAAGTCGTGTTTTGGATTACTTCGATAACATGCAGCAGTGAAATTTTACCGTTGTCTATAGAGCAAAGCTTTAAGGCAATATTCAGGGCATGGTGATCTTTATCCAGAAAATCCGTTGGAACCAGAATGTTTTTAAACATAGCATACACCTCTAGTGCGGCAAGCCGCGGTTTTAAGTTTTACGTTTTAAGTTTTTTATCAATGAACTCCCAGAAACGACATAGATTTTTTATTTTAAAAAAGGACTCAGGTTGCGAAGATCATATTTGTCGATTTTTCGGTAAAGGGTTGCCCTTGAAATTTCAAGCTTCTTGGCCGTCAACGCCAGATTTCCCCGGGTGATGTCGAGGGCGTTGAGCATGGCCATTTTTTCCATGGTTGAAAGGGATTTCACTTCCCGGGAAGTGAAATCCATTGGGACTTCGTTTTTACCCTCTTTGGGAGGACCTTCATTGGATACGGGTCGAGAGCCTTCGGCAATTTCCGAAGGAAGGGTCGAGATTTCCAACCGATCGCTGTCCGAGGTAACCATGGCCCGCTGGATGACATTTTCCAGTTCCCTGACATTTCCCGGCCAATCGTAAGCAACCATCGCTTCCATGGTATTATGATCAACGGAGCGGATATCCTTTTTGGTTTCCTTCATGTATTTATTTAGAAAGTGTTGCACCAGGACCGAAATATCCTCTTTTCGATCTCTGAGGGGCGGTATGGTGATGGGGTAAACCATCAGGCGGTAATAGAGGTCTTCCCTGAAATTGCCGGTTTCCGTTTCCTCTTTCAGCATTTTGTTGGTGGCGGAAATAATGCGCACATCCACCGAAATGCGTTTTCGGCCCCCCACACGTTCAATGGTTCTGGTTTCAAGAAAACGGAGGAGTTTGATTTGAAGACTCGGCGACATATCGCCCACTTCATCCAGAAACAGGGTGCCGCCGTGAGCCACCTCGATTTTGCCCGCCTGGGACCGAAAAGCGCCGGTAAACGCTCCCTTTTCATACCCGAAAAATTCACTCTCCTGAAGGTTTTCCGGTATGGCGCCGCAATTGACGGCTTCAAAGGGTCCTTCCTTGCGGGATCCCTGGTAGTGAATGGCCCTGGCCACGAGTTCCTTTCCCGTACCGCTCTCTCCCTGAATAAAAACGTTGATATTGTTGTTGGCCACCTTTTCAATCTGGTTGAAGACCTTTTCCATCACGGCGGTCTTGCCGATGATGTTGTGAAATGAGTAGGTATGTCCCAACTCTTTCTGAAGTTGGCTGATTCTTTTGGCTAGGGTATATTTTTCAACAGCCTTATTCAGAGATGTCTCCAGTCTGCTTCGGTCGATGGGCTTCCGGATGTAATCATAGGCGCCCAGCTTCATGGCGTTGACGGCCAGTTCCAATGAATCCTTGGCGGTGACCATGATGACGGGAAGTTCTTTTTCGATGTTTTGAATGCGTTTCAAGACCTCGATGCCGTCCAGTCCCGGCATCATGATATCCAGGCAGATGGCCGTCGGCCCTTCATCCAGGGCCTCGAGACATTGCTCGCCGTCGCTGAATGTTCTGACTTCATAGCCGAATTTTTGAACCCATTTCGACATCAGGTTTCTGGCCGTGGGCTCATCATCCACAATGAATATCAGGCTGTTAGCCTTCATTTCCGGGCAAACCTCGTTTTCGGGATTCACTTACACCGCAAAGTCAACTTTTATTTTAAACATTTCTTCGGCGGGGAGATTTAAAATTTCCGTCACGCCGGTTTTCCGCCGTATGACTTCAAGTGCCGCTTCGATCACATCCATCCTTTCCGCAATAAAGGTAAACCAGATGTTATAGGAATGGGCTCTCAAGTAATTGTGGGTTACCCCCGGATAAGCGTTTACCGTTTCCACAAAACGATCAATTTTCTCTTCCGGTACGCGTGCGGCACAGAGGGTGCTGACAAAATCGAGTCGAGAGGACTGAAAATTACCGCCGATTCGCCGGATAATGCCTCTTTCTTTCAGGTGAGCTACGGCGTCAAGGACCTCACTTTCCGTCATATTGAGTTTTTCCCCCAGATCGCGATAGGGCCGCGACGAAATGGGGAAATCGGACTGAATTTCGTTCAGAATTTTCCGGTACTTCATGTCCATCGGAGTGCCTTTATCGGCTATGCCGCGAGCCTATCCATCCAAGAATTTTTCAAATGCGCGATATATACTCTTCGAATTTGCTGTAATCTCCCTCTTGTTGGCCACATAAAACCAAAAATCATGGGCGATCATCTCTTTTAGCAATTCTAAAACGACGGTTTTATTTTTAATTTCTCTTATGTTGCAAAAGCCGTCCTTTACGATTCGGTTTATCACTTCAAAAAAAACAGCCTCTTTTGCTTCAGAAAAAGAAAGTAGAAAATTATCAAGTTTGCCGAATTCATCTTCTATAAAACGCAGACATATCTGCTCAACGGATTCTTCGCCTTGCCTTCGCTTTTCGATGATCCGGCTAATCTCCCAGGGACATCCTCCTATGCGGTTCCATATTGCGTTGATCTCTTCATCTTTGAAACTTTCCGTTTTTAGCCAGCTGTAAACAATCTCTTTTTCGAAATGGTCAAGGAGAAAAAATTCGCTGGTTTTTGAAAGCTTTGCGCTTTTATAAATCTCTTCTATGAAGTAAGAATCCGATGTGCAAAGTACCACATGCGTTGAATGGGTCACTTTTGTTAATGCGATAAAAAGATTGAAAAGTTCGTCAATTAAATAACGCTCGCCGTTTACATAGATATTCTTTAGCAATTGTATCTCATCAATGATTATGACAGGCTGTATGCCCGAATTTTTTGCGGATTCCAGCTTATCTGAAATTATTTTAAAGGCATTCTTTTTAAGCATTGCCTTTTCATCAACTTTTATCTTAAAAAAGCCCGCGTTAATTGTAAGGCCTCGTAAAATATCCTTTGTTTTCTCTTTGATATCTTCCTGGAAAAAAATATCTAAAAATGAGTTGAAATCATAAATAATAACCCGGCGCAAATCCAAAAAATTGATGGCATATCGGTCTTTATCCAATTGTTTTACGATGTTATCCAAAAGGGAACTTTTACCACTGCTTTTCGGTCCATAAACAAAAAGCAAACAATTGGGTTCGCTCTTAAAGTGGGCGTTAAGGTATTTAATTTCTTTTTTTCGATTGATGAAGTTCATTTTTCACTGCAAGAAGAGTGAAGAGTGGTTACTTTTCGCTCTTCACCTTTCATTTTCGTTTAAACGCTAATGGCTACCGCCGTTATGTCCGCCGGGTTCATACGCGCACAGGGGTTCCTCAGCCAGATAATCGCCCGTAGCCTCATAGGCACGCGCCCGACAGCCGCCGCAAACCCGGATGTAACCGCATCGACCACATTTCCCCTTATACCCTGAAAAATCTCTTAACGCATTGAAAATTTCGGAGTTTCCCCAAACCGATTGAAAAGAGGACGTTTTGAGGTCCCCGCAACCCAACTCCAGATAACCGCAGGGCTGCACAATCCCCGTGTTGGAAATAAAGCAGAAGGCCGTTCCACCCAGACACCCCCGGGTGACGGCGTCAAGGCCATAGGTCTCAAAACTGACTTTTTCACCTTTTTTTCGCGCTTCCTGGCGCAGTATCCGATAGTAATGGGGCGCGCAGGTGGCCTTCAGGTGAAGGGGGACTTTATCCCGCATGCGGTAAAACCAGTGGAGCAGGTTTTCATATTCCATCGCATCGATTTCCTGGTTGACCATTTCCTTGGCCCGGCCCGTGGGTACCAGCAGGAAAATATGGTGGGCTGCGGCCCCCAGTTCAACGGTCAGGTTCAGGATTTTTTCAAGGTCTTTCACGTTGTGGCGGCTAACGGTGGTGTTGATCTGGAATTCGAAATCGTTTTGGTTCAGTAGTGAAATCCCGTTAAGTGCCTGGTTATAGGCCCCCGGCATTTGTCTGAAGGCGTCATGTTGCGCAGCCGTTGCACCATCGATGGAGATGCTGACCCGCTTGATGCCGCTTGTTTTCATTTGCTCAATTTTTTCAGGCGTCAACAGGGTGCCGTTGGTGGCCATGACCATGCGGAGGCCCATTTGGGTTCCCGCCCGGGCCAGATCAAAGATGTCTTCCCTCAAAAGGGGTTCACCCCCCGTGAGGATCACGATGGGGTTCCCCACGGCCCGGATCTGTTCCAGTATTTCAATGCATTTGCCGGTTTCCAGTTCGCCGGGGTAGGGCCCCCGGTCCGCGCCGGCGCGGCAGTGAACGCAATTCAGGTTGCATTTCCGTGTTAACTCCCAGGCCACGAGACGAAGCGAAGATCCTGCTTTTTGAATTTTTTCGGGATGCATATTAGTATCCATAGGATTGGTTTCTCAATTTTTGGGCCGCTTCCTTTGCAAAATAGGTCAGAATCAGGTCGGCGCCCGCCCGCTTAATGGCCACCAGCATTTCCATCATGGTCCGTTCCCCATCCAGCCATCCTTTTTCCGCTGCCGCCTTGACCATGGCGTATTCGCCGCTCACATTGTAAGCCGCCAGGGGAAGCAGACTGATATCGCGAACCCGGGATATAATATCCAGATAGGGCAGGGCGGGTTTGACCATGATCATGTCTGCGCCCTCCGCAATGTCCAGCTCCGCCTCCTTAAGGGCTTCAAGAGCATTGGCCGGGTCCATCTGGTAGCCGGTGCGATCACCAAACTGGGGCGCCGAGTCCGCGGCATCCCGAAAGGGACCGTAAAATGCGGAAGCGTATTTGACGGCATAGGAAAGAATGCCCCGGTCCGCATAGTCGGCTTCATCCAGGGCGCGTCGAATATGGCCGACACGGCCGTCCATCATATCGGAAGGGGCAACGAAGTCAGCGCCTGCTTCGCAATGGCTGACGGCCTGTCGGGCCAGTAGATCCAACGTGGCATCATTATCCACGACGCCGTTTAAAATGACGCCGCAATGCCCGTGATCTGTGTATTCGCAAAGGCACACATCCGTTATGACCACCATGTCCGGTAAACGGTCTTTGACGGCCTTGACGCCTGTTTGCACAATGCCGTCTTCCGCCCAGGAGCGGCTTCCCGTGGGGTCTTTTTTGTCCGGCAGGCCAAAAAGGATCAAAGCGGGAACGCCTAAGGCCCAGAGTTCTTCGGCCTCTCCCACAAGGGTATCAGGGGAAAATTGAAACTGGCCGGGCATGGAGGGGATGGGGTCCTTGACGTTTTTCCCGTGTTTCACAAACAGGGGTGCAATAAAATCCTTTGTGGAAAGCCGGGTCTCTCGAACCATTTCGCGGATGGCCTTGGTCCGTCTCAGTCGTCTCGGTCGTATGATCATGGGTTGATTTCTCCCAATTGAATTTTCATGATATTTCCTCATCGGTCAGGTAACACGCCGGCTCGGCGGCCCAGATATCGCCTGTCACCGCTTCGGCCCTGACCCTGAAATTCCCGGCGCACACGTCCAGCCACCGACATACGGCGCAACGTCCCTTGACATGTTTCTTTTTTTCTTTGAGTTTTGCCATCAACGGATTGGAAAGATCTGACCAGATTTCGCTGAAAGGGCGTTTCAGAACATTGCCGAAACTGGTGTGGCGCCAGAACTGGTCCGCATGTACCTCACCGTCCCAGCTGACGCAACCGATGCCCAATCCCGAACTGTTCCCTTCATTCATTCGGAGCAATTGGAGAACGTCTTCCGCCCTTGGGTCCTTTTCTTTCAGCATGCGAAGGTATACATAAGGGCCGTCCGCATGGTTGTCCACGGTAAGCACCTCTTTGGGTTTTCCGCGATCATGAAGGTCCCGGGTGCGGTCCATGATGAGGTTTACTGCGGCTCTGGTTTGGGAATGATCCAGGTCCTCTTCCACCAGCTCGGACCCCCGCCCCGCATATACCAGGTGATAAAAACAGATGCGGGGAATCTCCATTTCTTCAACCACGTCAAAGATGCGGGGAATCTCCGCTGCATTCATTCGGTTGATGGTGAACCTGAGTCCCACTTTCAGGCCCACCGCCTGGCAGTTGCGGATGCCTTCCATGGCGGCTTTAAATGCGCCTTTTTTGCCGCGGAACCGATCATTTACCGGTTCCATGCCGTCGATGCTAACCCCCACATAGGAAAGTCCCACCTGTTTTAATTCCCTGGCTTTTTGCGGTGTAATGAGGGTGCCGTTGGTGGAGATGACCGCACGCATTCCTTTACTTACCGCATAATTGGCCAGGTCCACCAGATCGGGCCGCATAAGGGGTTCGCCCCCCGAGAACAGCATCACCGGCGAACCGAAGTCCGCCAGGTCATCGATCAAGCGCAAGCCTTGCTCATGGGTGAGTTCCCCCTTGGATTTTTCTTCAACCGCCCTGGCGTAGCAATGGACGCACTTGAGGTTGCAGGCCTTGGTGATGTTCCAGACTACCACGGGTCGTTTGTCTTCGGAAAACTGAAGGAGATGGCTGGGGAGGTCCTTTGAGCGCCGTCCGTATCGAAGGGCGTCGGAGGGCTCCACCGTACCGCAATATAGTTTTGATATACCGATCATTTTATATTAATTCCATTGGGTTTTATTTATTTTTCGCAACCGTTCGTGGGAGATGTTTCACGCTTCCCGTGTCCAAACATACCAAACAACGCTTCAAAATTGCAAGTATTTCGAAGCTCGCGGTTCTTTTCCCATTCCGAAATCCGAAATCCGAAATCCGCAATTGTCATTCCTCTCCGACCACATGCAGTTTCATCATGTTGGTTTTCCCCTGTGTCTTAAGAGGCGCTCCGCCAAGGATGACGATACGATCATTTTTCCGGACCAGTTTTCTTTTTCGCAGCTGTTCTTCCATGGCCTTGATCATGATGTCCGTATTGTCCATGAGGGGCATCACCATGGCGTCTACGCCCCAACTGAGGGCAAGGGAGCGTTGAACTGATTCAATGGGCGTAAAGGCGATGATGGGAACCGATGGTCTGTATTTTGAAATCAGCCGGGCCGTAAAACCGGATTGGGAAAACGCCACAATAGCTTTTAACCCCAGGTTCTCCGCCGCCAGGCAGGCGGCTTCAGAAATGGCATCGGGAAAGTTAGATGCTTTTCGCGTAAAAGGCGAAGCCGGGGGAAAATTACTTTCAGTTACCCGGGCGATTCTGGCCATCATTTTCACAGCCTGGACGGGATATTTCCCAACGGATGTTTCTCCGCTCAGCATGATGGCGTCCGTTCCGTCCAGAATGGCATTGGCCACGTCCGATGCCTCGGCGCGAGTGGGCAGGGGATGCTCCGTCATGGACTCCAGCATCTGGGTGGCGGTAATGACCATTTTTCGCTTCTGATTTGCAAGCGTGATCATTTTTTTCTGGGCTACCGGCACTTTTTCAGGCGAAAGTTCCACGCCCAGGTCCCCCCGAGCCACCATGATGCCCTCGCATGCATCCAGGATTTCCTCCAGCTTTTCCAGGGCCTGGGGTTTTTCAATTTTCGAAATCACCGGAATGTCGACGCCTTTTCTTTTGAGAATGCGTTTTAGGACCCGGACGTCTCCGGCGCTGCGGACAAACGAGGCCGCTATAAAATCGATTCCCATATCCAAGCCGAACTCCAGATCTTTTTTATCCTTTTCCGTAACCGCGGGGATGCCGGTTGTGATTCCGGGGAGATTGATCCCCTTGTGTTCGCCGATCATCCCGCCGGTAACCACCTCACAGAAAAGATTTGCCTTATCTTTGGATAGCACCTTCAATTCAATTAAACCATCATCCATGAGAATTTTATCACCCGCCTCAAGGTCTTTGGTAATGCCTCGATAGGTCGTCGAAATGATCCCCGGTTCACCTTTTACAGCACGGGTTGTGATGGTAAAATGATCATGGTCCTTTACGGTCAGGGAACCCCCTTTGATCAGGCCCGTACGAATTTTGGGTCCTTGGAGATCCAGCATGATGGCCACGGGTCGATGAAGTGATCGTGACAGGGATTTCACGGAATCGGCAACTTTTTTATGGTCTTTATGGGTGCCATGTGAAAAATTGAGCCTTGCCACATTCATGCCTGCCAGGATAAGTTCTTTGAGTACCTTTTGGGAACTGGTTGCCGGTCCAAGGGTACAGACGATTTTGGTTCTGGGTGGGATCATGAAAATCTCCTTAATTGATTCGGGGATGCCTATTATGCCCGTAAAAAATATCCGCGGCGTCAACATAGGTCAAGAATAAACAGGCAGGCTGCCCGGGTTTTTGTTTTTTTCCTTGATGCATAAATCCTGATGCTCTAAATTAATTGACCGTTTACTTTAAAATCGAAACACTTGCATGGAGGGAAGGGTATGAAAGGGAATGTGAAATGGATTTTATGTATTCTGATGGTGATCAGTATCTTTGCCGTTCCATTGCTCACGGCTACGTCTGTTTCGGCGGACAGCCTTTCCGACGCCATTTCAGCGGGGATTAACGACGGGAAAATCGCCAAGGATGCGGAACCCGGATTCCTGGGGATTCCCGGTGCGCCAAAAGTCAATTATATCCTGGGCTTCCTGTGGGCCATATGGGTGGGCTGGATTTTTTCAACCGTGGGCGCCTTCGGCGGTATCATGGCGGGTGTGGGGCATATCACCATCTTCGGTTTGGGGGACTATGCCAAGGATTTCGGCAAGGGGTATCCCATGAACAAGCTGGTGACCGATTCCATTCGTGTCTCCAACCAGTGGCTGGTGGGCTTAAGCGGCTTAATTTCCAGCTTTAACTATTACAAAATGGGTCGTCTTGTGGCGCCTTTGGGTATGTGTCTGGCCATTGGCGGGGTGGGGGGATCCTGGCTCATTCCAGATTTAACCGCCGGCAAAATCAGTCTGAAAGCCTACATCGGTTATTTCGGCATCGCGGTTTTGGTCCTCGGCGTTATCCTTTTCCGTGAAACCACCAAATCCGGCCAGGCCAAGCGTAAAAAGGCCAAGGAGGCAGCCGCTGCTTTTGAAAAAGAGGCCAAAAAGGGCGGTGACAGCAGGCAGGGCGTCAAGGTGCTTCAGGGTAGTTGGGTCATGATGTTTGTGGCGCTGGGCGTGGTGGTGGCCAGCGCCCTCTGGGCCAACCTGGCCGACGGCGCCAAATGGGTGGCCTATATCCTGGCCCTTGCGGGTTGGGCGCTGACATTTTTTGTGGGAACCATTCGATTCTCTTTTTATGGTGTCGAGTTTGATTTCAAAGCCTTTATTCCCATGCTGGGCGGCGTCTTTATTGCGGCCCTGGCGTCTTTTCTGGGTGTGGGCGGCGGTTTTCTGTACGTACCCTTTCTCACCTCGGTAGCCGGTTTGCCCATGTTCCTGGTGGCTGGCACCAGCGGCCTGGTGGTTCTGGTGGGGATGATTGTCTCCATTTTCAGCTATATGGTGGGAAAAGGCGTTCCCGTTCAATGGGGTTTTATCGGCGCTGAACTGGTGGGCATTTTTATCGGCAGCATGATCGGCCCCCGTACCTCCAAATATATCCCGGACATCTGGCTCAAACGCCTTTTTGTGGTGCTCGCTTTTTACGTGGGCCTCAGGTACATTACCAAAGGATTCCTGGGGTACAGTATCGTCCCTCCCTTCTGATGCTCTGATCCGTTTTGTCATGCTCCGGCTCATTGGGGCCGGAGTCCCTCACTTTTTGGCCTTGTAACATGGATTTTGTTTCCGGTCTCCTGAACAATATTGATCAATTCCTGATTGTTCCTTATCGGTGGCCGAATAGTCCGATGGGCGGCTGGTGGTTGGGGACTTTTATGCTGGCGGTATGGTCGACCCTGTTTGGAAAATTGACCATGGCCCTGGTGATGCGCGTGAACCTTTCCCATGTAAAGGACGGGTTGGCGGAAACCGACATGCGGCACAACCAGTCCATGAATGCCTTAAAGGCCGGGGACAAGGAAGCCTACAAGGCGATTAATAAGCTGGCCAACGAGGCTTACGGCAAAACCTTTTTTCTGCAAGTGGCCATGGCGGCGGCCTCTCTGTGGCCGGTTCCCCTGGCCCTTGGCTGGCTGCAACTGCGCTTTTCAGGCGTTTTGTTCCCGCTTCCCTTAAATCTTCCGGGTTTAGGCAACAGCGTGGGTTATGCATTTATCTTCATTCCCCTGTACATTCTGGTGCGCATTCTGGTGGGAAAGATGATACCCCTGAGGCGCCATTCCGTTTTGTAACGCCAACCTGAATGCTCCTGACACAGTTTGTTTTTCCCGAACATTAAAATTTCGTAACCCCTGTTGCCAAAAAAAATGAATTGACCTCACCGTGTAAGGTTGTGTAGTATTAAAATCGGTATAATTGGAATTTCAGAACAAAAAGTGGCCCATGAAATATTTTTAAAGATCTTTTTTAAGCCGGGAGGACAGGTTATGTCTGATGGTAAAACAGTTCAGGGGAATCCAGCGGTTGTCGGTCTTGCGGGGTTTGGTCTCACAACCCTGCTTTTGCAAGTACACAATGTAGGATGGTGTGATCTTGGGCCTGTTGTGGCGCTTGGTTTTATATTCGGCGGAATAGCCCAAATGTTTGCCGGTTTCCAAGAATTTAAAGGCGGCAATAACTTCGGCTACAGCGCTTTTGTGTCTTATGGGTCTTTCTGGATAGCGCTTGGGATAATTTTTATTCTCAATCATTTTAATATTTATCATTCCAGTACAACCGATGTGGGATGGTTTCTGGTGGGTTGGACCCTTTACACCTTTATCATGTGGATTCCTGCCATGAAAATTAGTAGCGCAATGGCTACGATCTTTACGTTGCTCCTCATCGGCTTTATCCTCCTTGACCTGGCACATTTCGGTTTCCCTGAATTGACGAAGCTTGCGGGATATGAGCTGATGTTATGCGCCGCCTCCGCGTGGTATGTGATGGCTCATGTCATTTATGCCCAAGTCTTTGGCAGAGATGTTCTGCCAGTGGGAAAACCATGGATCAAATAAGCCTTTTGTTACGGTGTGTACTTACAGGAAACTTAATAAAAAAAGGAGATGCCATGCAAAAATTTCTTATTGTTTTCGCCATATCAATTTCACTTCTTTTTTCCTCGCAGGCATTTGCCGGGGAAAAAGCAACAACCGAAGAATGTGTGCAAAAAGCCCGTGAAGCAGCCGCAATGATAAATGCCAGAGGATTGGACGAATCCATTAAAATGATTGGTGATCCTAAAGGCCCTTTTGTTTGGAAAGATTCTTACGTCTTTTTAATGGATCTGAATGGAAAAATGCTGGCGCATCCCATGCGGCCGGAACTTACCCAACATGAACATGTATTTCTTCAAACCGATGCCGCGGACAAAGCGATCTTCGTCCATTTTGTCAACATTGCCAAGAATCCCGGTCAGGGGTGGGTAGATTACATGTGGCCTAAACCAGGGAAAAAATCACCTTCCAAGAAGGTCACTTATATTTATAAGGTTCCAACAAAAAACCTTCTTGTCGGTGCAGGCGTGTATGTCGGTGGGATGATGTATTGATCTAAAGCGAAAAAGCAGGTGTATCGCAAATATTTTTTAATGTTTTCGATGTTTTTCGAAAAACCGCAAAAAACAGTTTTCATTTTTAGCAGGAAAATAGGCGATGGGTTCATACCGCCATTTTCATCCACGGGGGTGACAAAAAGCCCTTGTCATCCTCATCATTCTCGTGGGAATTCTCCGCGCTTCCCTTAAACTTTCCTGTCCTTGGCAACAGCGTGGGTGATGCCTTTCCTTGTATTTCCTGGTGGGAAAGGTGAAGCGTACAAGAAACCAAAAACTTAAAACCGCAGCTTGTCCCATTAAAGGAAATAACAGAAATGAGTAAAAGCAATTTCAACACCCCACCCCAAGAGCGATATCTGGAAGACTACGTGGTGGGCGCTATACATGAGTTTGGCCCGATTACCATTACGGAAGATGAGATCGTTCAGTTCGGCAAAAAGTTTGATCCACAGCTTTTTCATACGGACCCTGAAGGCGCCCGGGAAACGGTTTTCGGCGGTCTTATCGCCAGTGGCTGGCACACTTGCAGTTTGTTTATGCGGCTGTTTGCCGAACATTACCTGCCGGGCCCGGCAAGTCTGGCAAGTCCGGGGGTGGATGAGCTGCGCTGGCTTAAACCGGTTCGCCCCGGCGATGAACTATCCCTGCGCATCACTGTACACAAAGTGAACCCTTCCCGCGGCAAGCCTGATCGGGGGATGTTGTTCTCCTTCTGTGAGATGCTGAATCAAGGGAACGAAGTTGTGGCGACAATGATGGCTTTGAATCTGGTCAGGTATCGTGATAGAGCTTGAAAACATTGACGAAAAATTCAAATTGCTCTATCGTACCGCTAGTCTTCCAATGATAATGGAGAATGTATCTTATGTTTGAACAGGGTGTTATCAGACCGCCCAGCGAAGCCGGCAGTCTTCTGGTTCGCGTGACAAGGAACTGTCCCTGGAATCGCTGTCTGTTTTGTCCGGCCTATAAGGGAACCTCCTTTTCCAGGCGAAGCGTGGCGGAAATTAAAGAAGATATTGATGAAATGGCGCGTTATCACGGTCCCCATAAGGCACGTGTCACCACGGCGTTCTTTCAGGATGCCGATTCCCTGATTCTTCCCACGGAGGAGCTTCTGGAAATCCTTGAACATCTCGGGAAGGCTTTTCCCTCACTGACCCGTGTGACGTCCTATGCCCGTGCCAAAAGCATGAAGCGGAAAAGTGTTGAATCTCTGAAAGTACTCAGGGCGGCGGGATTGACGCGAATTCATACGGGACTTGAAAGCGGGTCCGTGAACGTCTTGAAAATGATAAAAAAAGGAGAGAGCCCCGAAGATATGGTGCAAGGGGGCCAAAGGGTCATGGCGGCCGGTATGGAACTTTCGGAATATATCATGCCCGGTGTGGGCGGACGGGATTTGAGCCTGGAGAATGCCCTGGAAACGGCGAAGGTATTGAACCTGATCCGACCGGATTTCATTCGGGTTCGTACCTTTGCACTGCCCCCTTCGTCCCCCATGGAAAAAATGGCCCATGAGGGCCGCTTTACACCCATGAATGATCTTGAAATTGTTGCCGAGATTCGGCATCTGTTGTTCCATCTGGAGGAGGCGCCGACACATTTCCGTTGTGGGGACTTCAGTCTGAATCTGTTGATGCATGTGGATGGACATCTGGACCGGGACCGGGTCCGCATGCTTGGAGATCTGGATTCATTTCTGTCCCTTCCGAAGCGGGATCAAGAGGCCTATGTTCTGCTTCAACGGTCCGGGCATTACGGCCTGCACCCGGTGGAGATGCTCGGAAACCGGGATCTCATGGCACAGCTCTACAAAAAAATCGAAGAACTGGAAACCGGTACCGCGGACGGTTTCGACCGGTATATTCGCGCCATGATGGCCTGTCAATTGCCCCAACCCCAGACAGGTTCCTGGGTCTAATAAGGAGTGGTTATGGAAGTTAAAAAGGAAAGAATTGCGGTCTTTATCGATGCGGACAATGCACCGGCAAAAAAAATCGATATGATTGTGTCTGAATTGGCAAAATATGGTGTGGTCAGTATCCGGAAGGCTTACGGCAACTGGAAGAAGCCTTCCATTAAAGGCTGGGAGGATGTGCTTCATGAATATTCCATTCAGCCGGTTCAGCAGTTTGACATCGTTAAAGGCAAAAATGCCACGGATATGGCTATGACCATTGATATTATGGATATCCTTTACACAAAGAATATCGATGCTTTTTGTATTGTATCGTCGGATTGCGATTTTACACCCCTGGTGTTGAGAGTCCTTTCAGAAGGCAAATCGGTCATCGGTTTCGGCGAGCGAAAGGCGCCGTCCCCCTTTGTCAATGCCTGTTCTCGGTTTCTGTACCTGGATGAGCCCCCTAAACCGGAATTAAATGGTATACAGGGAGTGAAGCAGATGGGCAAGGCGCTGAAATCGGATACCAAGCTGTTGAATCTGTTGCGCAACGCCATCGATTCGGAGCAGGATGACGACGGTTGGGCCTACCTGGGACGCATCGGCGCCCATATTTCCAATCAGGCATCCTTTGACTCCAGAAATTACGGGTACAAAAAACTCGGCGATTTGATAAGGGCCATCGATATCTTTGAAACAAAATTGGTGGGTGGAGACCAGATGTACGTCAGGGATAAGCGGCGGGTTAAACCAATCGCCAAGGGGGAATAACCCCGCTTTGCACAGGTTAATGTAAAATTGTAAAACGCTGTAAAACGATAAGTGTAAGAAATAGAAAACAAAAAACAAAAGAACATAACCGTTTATGTGATGCAATGGGGATGCGTACTAATGATCGTATGCCGAAGTAGCTCCGTGGGTATTGAACATCCTTAAAAAATTTAAATCCATAAGTCCCTTATTTCATGGGGGGGTAGAAGGGGGGAATGCATATTTCCGCAGGGTTATTTGCTGATCGGGGACTAATGGTGTGGATATTGCAGTCTCTTCATGGCAGTTTTGCCCTATGGGGTTCCAGGTGAACTCTTTTAGGAATGGAAAAAATTTTTTAAAGTAGAAGGAGGTTGCGGATGAGCAGTCGGATTTTGCCGGAATTTGAGTTGCTGGCACCCCAAAGCATAGATGAGGCGGTAAGCCTTCTCGAAAAATATGGGGACAAGGTTGCTATTATGGCGGGCGGTACGGATATCATGGTGCAGATGAAGTCGGGCTTTTCGCCTGAATATGTACTCGCACTGAATGAAATTACCGGACTTCGCTACGTTGATTACAGTGCCGACGCTGGACTCAGGATCGGGGCCAGGGCGACGCTTGCGAAGGTTCTGGATTCGCCCATTGTCAAAGAAAAATACCCTGCTTTATACGATTCAGTCTTGGCAAACGGTACCCCTCAAACTAAGAATGCGGCGACGGTGGTTGGAAATATTCTCAGGGCCTCCCCCGCCGGCGACTGCTGCTGCGCCGTCCTGGCTTATGGTGGGAGTGTGGTGTTGCAGGGGCCCAATGGAAAACGGGAAGTTTCTATTGATGATTTCTGGATTGATTACCGCATTACCGCCAGAGAATCCAATGAAATTGCAGTGGAACTCAAGATTCCCGCGCCTGCACCGGGGACTGCTGCTGTTTTTTCAGCCATTACCCGTACAAAGAAAGACCTTTCCAAAATCAACGCCGCCGTTTATCTGAAGATGAATGGAAAGTCCTGCGAGGATGCAAGGCTTGCCATGGGCGCTGTGGCACGTACCCCGATTCGACTTAGAAGAGCTGAAAAGGTTTTGAAGGGAAAAGAAATAACGGATGCCCTCTTAAAAGAAATTCAAAAAATGTTGCCGAAAGAGATTAGCCCCATTGATGATGTACGTTCCACCGCGGAATATCGTAGAGAGGTGTCCAGCGTTTTGATGAGAAGAACAATTCAGGATGCCTTGGGCGCGTTGAATTAAAGGTATGATGGTGAAAGGAGTTGCTGATGAAGACGCGTGAAATTACACTGTATGTAAATGGTGAGGCGTACCATTTGAACGTCCAGGTCAACCGCACACTGCTCCAGGTACTCAGGGAAGACCTGGATTTGGTGGGAACCAAATATGGGTGCGGGACTGGGGAATGCGGCGCTTGTACCGTATTGCTGGATGATTCCGATACCATGCTTTCCTGTTTGACCCTTGCCGCCACCATGGACGGTAAACATATTACGACGATCGAAGGCCTTGAAAAAGATGGCAAACTGGATCCTATCCAGGAAGCCTTCATTGAAACCGACGCCATACAATGCGGTTATTGCACCTCGGGCATGATCCTGAAGAGCAAAAGCCTCTTGGCAAAAAACCCCAAGCCTACGGAGAAAGAGATCAGAACGCAGCTTGAGGGGAATATCTGCCGTTGCACTGGTTATGTAAAGATTATCGATGCGGTTCAGAAGGTCAGTGACAACCTGTCGGGCAAGTAAACAGAGAAAGGAGGCAATGCATATGACGGATTTTAAATATGTGGGAAAGTCGATCCCAAAGGAAGATGCCCGGGCCAAGGCCACTGGACGTGCGGTTTACATGGATGATATGCGGTTCCCCGGTATGCTTTACGGCAAAGTGGTGAGGTGCTGGGAACATGCCCACGCAAAGGTGAAAAGCCTGGATTTGAGCGAGGCGGCAAAAGCGCCGGGAGTGGTAAAAGTCCTGGCCCCGGAGGATGTGACGCAACAACAGTACTGTTGCAATCTGTTTGATCTCATGGCGCCGATTCCGGTAAGTCGGGATTTTTTTGGAGATCTTGAAGATGAATCGATCTTTACGGACCATGTAAAACACCAGGGCGATGCCATATGCGGCATTATTGCGAAAACCGAGAAGGATGCTGAAAGGGCGGCCAAGCTCATCAAAGTAGAATATGAGCTTCTGCCCCTCTATCATAATGCAAAGGAAGCCAACAAGCCCGATGCCATGCAGTTTCACCCGGATAAGCCCGGCAATCTGGCCTTTCAGCTGCCGGAACAGATGTTTCCGGACAATGCCTATGGATGGGGCGATGTGGATGATGCCATGAAAGAGGCCGACCTCATTGTGGAGGACACTTTTTACGTGTCCAAGCAGAAACAGGCCCAGATGGAACCCCACGGGTATATCGGCCATTATGATGATATGGGCCGGTTGAATTGTTGGACCACCTCCCAGATGCCCAAGTGCGTACACATGAAGATTGCCAAATTGTTTGCGCTTCCCATGACCCAGGTGAAGATTATGCAAACCACCATCGGCGGCGCATTTGGTGGTCGTTTGGGAATGATCGGCGAGCCTTATGCCTGCGCTATGGCCATGGCGGTTCCCGGATATCATGTGAAAATCATGTACACGCGGGAAGAGGACTGGGTGGCCTCTGAAAGCCGACTTCCCGGGGATTACTGGATGAAAATCGGATTTAAAAAGGACGGAACCCCGGTTGGCGTGGACGCACGTTTCATGGGAGACGGGGGTGGATACTACACCCACGCCAACGGCGTGCCGTTTACCACCGGCGCATGGCTGGTGGGCATGTATAAGTGGGGAACCTGCCGTTATAAGGGCGAGCGGTATTTTACCAACCATGCGCCTTGTGGGGCATACCGGGGTTACGGCAACCCTCAGACCAATTTCGTTATGGAGCAATTGGTGGACAGAGGCTGCAAGGAATTGGGCATTGATCCCGTGGAATGGCGCACGAAATGGCATAAGGACGTGGGCGACGATGGATGGGTTCTTGGTTTTCAATATGCGTCCTGTGCGCTGGATACCTGTCTCAAAGAGGGAGCGGAAGCTTTCGGCTGGAAGGAGAAACGCGAAAAATACGCCAATCAAACGGGGATCAAGCGCCGTGGGGTGGGTGTTGCGTGCATGACCCATACCTCCGGCGCCATGCCGATGCTTCTGGAGCATACCCTTGTGGTGGCGAGGCTCAATGAAGACGCCACACTGGAAATTATGTTGGGTTGCTCCGACCTGGGAACCGGCGCTCATTCAGTACTCCGAACCATGGCAGCGGAAACCCTGGGGTGGCCACGCGAGGATGTCCATCTGCTTACGGGTGATTCTGATGCCAACGGCTTTGATATTGCGGCACATGCCAGCCGTACCATCTATGTGGGGGGCGGCGCTGTCGTTTCCGTATGCGAGGAGGTCATAGGGCAGCTGAAAGAAAGGGCAGCCAAACTCCTTGAAGTCGGTGGCCCCGATGATATTGTCATGGAAGGAAAAAATCTTTTTGTGAAGGATCATCCCGAAAAGTCCGTTTCCGCCAATTCCATTGCCTATGACGGCGTCTATAATTTTGTGGATCCCGCTACCGGCAACAGGATGGGCATCCCCGGACAAATTGTTGCTTACTCCAGTTATTTTCCAAAACACAATTCACCGCCGTTTTCAGCTGTGTTCGTGGAAGTAGAGGTGGACACGGAGACCGGTCAGGTGGAACTGATTGATTTTCTAAATGCATACGATATTGGAAAAGCCATTCATCCGGGCCATGTTGAAGGGCAGCTTGAGGGCGGCGCTCAGCAAGGATTGGGCCATGTACTCACCGAGGACATGGTCTACGACGAAGATTGTAAAATTATGAACGCCAGTTTTACGGATTATAAGATGCTGGGTCCCTCGGATATGCCTCCCATGAAGATTATGCTGATTGAAGAGGGAGATCCGGAAGGCCCCTTCGGCGCCAAGAGCTGCGGTGAGCCGGGGTTGGTCAATCCGGTGGGCGCTACGGCCAATGCCATTTACCATGCTACCGGCATTCAGTTTAAGAAAGGTCCCATCACGCCCGAAAGAATTCTCAGGGGCATTAAGGAGAAGGGGCTTAATTAAGTCTATAGGGTTGTCCAAAGGCTATGATGGGTTGTTTTCTTTATTAGCCTTGTGAAGATCAGTAAAAACGGAATTCCAGTATCTTTTGGAATTCCGTTTTTTTTCTAATTGTTGAGACGTTTCCTTCAAATCAAGATTCCCATTGCGGTTCAATCGTGCTATACGAGCCTATCTCGAAATACAATAAGAACCACGGGGAGTAATAACCAGGATGAACGATAGGGAAAAACAAATTGATAAAGAGGGCATGTCCGAAAACCGATTGCCCGATTATCATATGCACACGGCTTTGTGTAAACACGCAAACGGGGAGCCCACTGAATATCGACTGGCGGCAAAACGCCTGGGAATTCCCGAGATTTGCTTCGTAGATCACGCCCCCAACCCGGACGGTTACGACCGGGATCATCGGATGAAGCTTGACGAGTTTTCCATCTATCGGGAGATGGTCAGCGCCGAGATGGACGGGAGATCGCCGAATGTGCTGTTTGGCCTTGAAGCGGATTATTATAAGGGGTGTGAGACGTTCCTTGAAAAATGGCTTGATCTCCAGGATTTTGATTTTGTGCTTGGATCCGTGCATTTTATCGACGACTGGGGCTTTGACAATCCTGCTGTAAAGCAGGTGTGGGATTCGGTGGACATTGCCGATACCTGGCGCAGTTATTTCGAGCTGGTGGGAAAACTGGTGGATACCCGCCTCTTTGATGCCCTCAGCCATCTGGATATTCCCAAAAAATTTGGGCACCGTCCTTCCGATGAAGACCTGAAAGAGATGGTGCAGCCGGTGTTGGATCGGGCGGCCGAAGTGGGAATGGGGATGGAGTTGAACACGTCGGGGCTTCGAAAATTTGTCGGAGAAATCTATCCGTCGCCCCTGATCGTATCCCTGGCGCGGGAACGAGATATTCCCATCTGTTTCGGGTCGGATGCCCACAGCCCCGGGGAGGTGGGTAAGGATTTTTCGGCCGCCCTTCAGTTGGCTCGGGATGCGGGATATACTCAGTACTTCAGAATCAAGAAACGTAAAAAAACCTTGATTCCCCTTCCGGAAGCGCTCCCGTAATTCTCATGATGGCCGCTGCTTATTTCAAAATGTTGTGGTAGAGACAAGGCATGCCTTGTCTCTACCTCAAGGTTATCATTCCAAAATGAGAATTGCCGCCGGCTTTAGTTCTTTTCTTTTTCCTGAATGGCGGCCAGCAGTTTTTCAGGCGTCATGGGGACCTCCCGCATGCGGATGCCCACTGCATCATAAATGGCGTTGGCAATGGCCGGCGCCGGAAGGAAAATGCCCGATTCCCCGACGCTCTTGGCGCCGAAGGGGCCGGTCGGATCCCCCAGTTCTACTAGAACCGCCTCATGATCAGGCATATCCAGGGTGGTGGGGATTTTGTATTTGTCAAACCCATCGGTCAGCATGGCGCCGTTTTCTTGGCTGATGATGGTATCTTCGTAAAGGGCAAAGCCGATCCCCTGGGCCGCGCCGCCCTCCAATTGGCCTTCCACCACCATGGGATTGATGGCTTTTCCGATGTCGTGAACCGTTATCCACCGGACCAGTTCAATTACGCCCGTTTGCGTATCCACCGCCACTTCGGCGAAACCGGCCTGCCAGGGAGGGGCAAACTCGGTGGGATCGACGGTGGCCTTGATCACCAACTGGTCGCAATTTTTTTCATAGTTGTAAATCAGGTCCCTGGCAATTTCTACGTACCCTATGCCCTTGGTGGGATCATCCTTTACGAAAATCCGTTTGTCCTTCATGTCCAGTGAATCAGGGGGTACTTCCAGGCGTTTCGCCGCCCGTTCCAGAAACCTCCCCCTGGCTATTCCCGCGGCCTTTTGAACGGCCCGCCCAATGACATAGCATCCCCTTGAGGCATGGGTGCCGATGTCAAAGCCGGTGACGTCGGTATCTCCCAGGACCACTGTGACATCCTCATAATCGAGTCCCAGGGTTTCGGCCGCAATCTGGGTCAATGCCCCGATAATGCCCTGTCCCAAATTACCGGGAGAAACGATGAGTGAGCATCCCCCGTCTTCGTTAAATTTGAGGATGGCATTTGAATGTTCCATGAGCATGGGTTGTGCTCCGCTGAGCCACCCCATGGCGGCAACGCCCAGGCCCCGACGAATGGGACCCTCAGGCGCCATTTTTCCCCGCCTTTCTTCCCACCCGATCATCTCGGCGCCCTTTTCCAGACATTCTTCCAGACCGCAACTGGAGATCTCCGTCATGGGAAACCAGCCCAGGCCCCCCACATCCCGGTGATATTTCTTTCTGAAAACAATGGGGTCCATGCCGATTTTTTCGCAGGCCTCATCGATGAGGGTTTCACGGACAAAGCTGGACTGCATGCCGCCGAAACCACGCATGGCGCCGGACGCCAGGTGATGGGTGTAGCGCGCTTCAATCTCCTGGTACATGCTTTCAAACCCATATTCGGTAATGTTGCTGGCAAGGGCCACCCCGCAACCGGAGGCGGTTTTACAGAGATAAGCGCCGGCATCTCCAATATATTTGGCTTTAAGGGCCTTGGGAACACCGTCCTTTGTGAGGCCAAGTTTCATTTCGATTTTCGCCAGGTGTTCCCGGGGAAAGTGATTGGTGAAGTCCTCTTGCCGATCATATTTAATCTTTACCGGGGCGCCCGCCTTCATGGAAAGGGCCGCGGCCATGTGCTCATTGTTAAGGTCCGTGCCCGCGCCAAAACCGCATCCCGCATAGGGCTGGATGATCCTGACCCTGGATTCAGGCAAGTCAAAAATATAGGCCAGCATTCGCTTTGTCATGTGCGGGAGCTGGGTCTGGCTCCAGATCGTCAGTCTGCCATTGTGATAATCCGCCACGCTGCAGGCATTCTCAAGGCCGGCCTGGATCTGCTTGCTGGTGGCGTAAGTTCCTTCCACGATGGCATCGGACTCTTGAAATCCTTTTTCCACATCGCCGTAACAAAATACCGGCGTCGGGGGGACCCCGATGTTGCCGGGCACATTCTCATGAACCCTGGGCGCCCCTTCCTTGACGGCGTCATCGATGTTGAATACGGCCGGGAGGACCTCATATTTCACCTCGATGGCGTCAAGAGCGGCCTTTGCCGCCGGTTCATTGACGGCCGCCACCGCTGCCACGGGGTCGCCCACGCAACGCACCACCTTGTCGAACATGACCATATCGTGTGGCTCTCCATCGGGGAGCTGGTAGGTCATCACGTTGGTGGTATAGACTTTTTGGGGAACGTCATCACGGGTGATCACCGCCATGACCCCTGGAATCGCCTCCGCTTTGGACGCATCCACGCTCAGAACCCTGGCATGTGCGTGGGGGCTTCTCAATATTTTTCCCACCAGCATGCCCCCCATGGAAACCGTGGTGCAGTACTCGGCCCTGCCGGTGACCTTGTCGTAACTCTCTTTCAGGGGTATATTTTTACCCACAACCCTTAATTCATCGCCCATGTTATGCTCCCCCTTTCGCCACGCTCTGTACCGCCTCAATGATCTTGTTATAACCGGTACACCTGCATAGATTCCCGGCAAGGGCTTTTTTGACTTCGTATTCCGTTGGGTCTGGATTTTCGCCCAACAGGGCCTTGGCGGAGAGGATCATGCCGGGGGTGCAATACCCGCACTGGAGGGCGCCGTGATCCACAAAGGCCTTTTGCAGGGGATCCAGCACCCCGCCCCTGGCAAGGCCTTCAATGGTGGTAATTTCCCGGTCCCTTGCCGTGACGGCCAGGGTCACGCATGACAGAATCGGTTCGCCGTCCAGGAGAACCGTACAGGCCCCGCAATCGCCGGAACCGCAACTTTCATGAACCCCTTTGAATCCATATCCCAATTCATCCCTCAGGACTTCAATGAGCAGCGCATGGACATCGACGCGTATTTCATAGGGAATTTTGTTTACAATGAATGTGGCATTTATCTTTTTCATGACTGAAACCTCCCTATGCTCAGTTAAGATTGATTTTGAAAGCCTTTGAGAGGGCTCTTTCCGTCAATACCGCCACCATCTCGCGACGGTATTGGGCCGTTGACCGCAAGTCCGTAATGGGAATGACCCCCTCGTTTTCGGCTGCGGCTCTCGCTGCCGCCTGAATTACCGTTAATGAGGGTCTTTCTCCCTTGAGGATTTCTTCGGCCGCGGATGCCCGCAGAATGATTGGCGCCACGGCCCCCAGGGCGATACGCACATTTTCCATGATGCCGCCCTTGATGACTGCATGGACGCTTACGGCCACCTTGGCGATATCCTCCTTTGTGCGCGCCAGGTTCAGGAAGGCGCAGGTCGAACCGGTTTCCGGGGCCGGGATTCTGATTTCGGTAACAATTTCGTCGGATTCAAGGCTGTTTTTCCGTACGTCGACAGCAAAGAATTGGATGGGGATGGATCGTTCTCCCCCCCGGCCCGCTACCTTGATCTCGGCGCCCAGGGCGGTCAGGGCCGTGGCCACGTCGGATGCGGGATTACAGGCGGCCACGTTGCCCACAATGGTGCCCATGGTTTTGACCTGTACCGATCCGATCTGGCGGATGGCATCCCAGAGAGATCCATATTGTTCCCGGACCAGCGAAGATCGTTCGCCGTCTTTCAGGGTGGCAAGGGCGCCGATCCCGAGCGTCCCATCGGAGGTTTCCACGAACCTCAGGTCCTTAATTCGATGAAGGCTTAAAATGACGTCCGGGTGTTGCATTCCGCGTTTCATCTGGTCGATCAGACTGACGCCGCCGGCAAGAATGGCCGCCGTGACGTTCGGAGATGCCAGGATTTCCCCGGCCTCCGACAGGGTGTCCGGTTCGTGGTAATCAAAAGGATGCAATTTTCTAAACAGCATATTTTCCTCCTTTTATCGGTAGGTATTAACCCGTTTACCGCCGCGGCGGCTCGGTCACATGGATATGCCTATTTTTTCATCAGGGCCGCGCGGCGAAAACCTTCCGCCACCCCCTGGCCGATGGCTGCGACGTTCACCTTGCAATGTTGATACGCCGAAAGGAAAATGACCTCCAGGATCTCTTTTTCCGTGGCCCCCGCATTGACGGCGCCCTGAATATGGAAGATGAGACCGGGGCCGCATTCCATGGCAGCCAGTATTCCCACCAGCACCAGTTCTCTTGTTTTGGGCTCCAGGGTTCCTCTCTCCAGGGATTCCACAAGGGGCCTCTGGGTGAAGTTCATGAGAATTTCGGGCATTTTTTCGGCAAAGACATTGAAGACCTCCTTGATGTCTTCAATATCGCCATCTCCCACCAGGTTTTGCCATGAGTCCAACATCTCTTGTCCGGTTTTGGCATCTTTCATGGAAATCATTTTTTCTTCTCCTTTTTTGGGTTAAAAAACAGACTTTATTGTTTATTGTTAAATAATTGTCGAAGGAACCTCCGGCAGTATTTGCCCCATAAACCGCTTCAACAAATCATTGGTGCCATCATAAATGGGAAAGAGCATGGCATCGCGCACATACTTCTCTACCGGGTATTCCCGGCTGTATCCGTATCCCCCGAGGATATCCATGGCGCCGGTGGTAATTTCCCGTACAAAACCGGAAGGAAAAACCTTGGCCATGGCCCCCAGTCGACTCAATCCCCGGCTTAATTCCGGATGATCCGCGGCCCATGCCAGCTTCCAGATCAATGCCCGGGAGGCTTCAATTTTCATTCGCATGTCCACCAGTCGTGATGCCACGGATTCATATTGGGCAATGGGTTGCCCCCAGATGACCCTTTCCTTTGAATATCCGAGGGCGGCGTCATAGGCGGCACGAGACAATCCCACGGCGCTCGACCCAACGCCTACCCCGTTCCCCTCGTAACACTCAAAAAGGATTTGAGCGCCTTGCCCTTCATCCCCGATCCGATTGCTTTCCGGAATATGAACATCTTCAAAAATAACTTCCCTGACCGAAGAAAGACGGTGCCCCATTTTGGATTCCAGCGTTCCGAAAGAGAGCCCCGGCGTTTTATCGGGCACAATGAATATGCTGCAACCCTGGCTGTTGGGGACGTCCTTGTCCGTTCTGGCCAGAACCAGATAGATTTTCGCAACTCCCCCGTTGGAAATGAAACATTTGGTCCCGTTGAGGACGTATTCGTTTCCTTTCCTGACGGCCGTGGTTCGAACACCCAGTTTGGGGTCCGGAAGAGGACAAAAGATTTCGGAACCCCCCGAGGGTTCGGTCATGGCGCCCCCCAGGATGAAGTCGCCGGAATCGTCTTCGCAGATGGCCGTGAGCCACTTCTTTTTCTGAAGTTCATTGCACCCCTTGATCAGAACACGGGACAGGGAGATGTTTACGAGGAAAAGATCGGCGATGCCCGCATCCCCGTATCCCAGTTCTTCAACCACCAGCGCATAATCCATAAGATTGCCCCCGTAGCCGCCGTACGCCTCATCGATCAGCACATTCCCCAGACCCAACTTCATCCCTTTTCTGACCAGCTCCAGAGGGAAATGGCTTTCCGAATTTTCCATGCCGTCGATTTCAACGGCCAGTGGACGTACGTCGTTTACGGCAAACCGCCGAACGGTTTCCTGAAGCTGTTTTTGTTCCTCAGTGAGGCTGAAATCGATCATGGCTTTCTCCTGGAATCTGATGTTTGAAAATATTTCTTCGAAACGGCAGGGTAGAGACTAACCTGAACAAAAACAGAAAAATATCGGCGAATTGCTGATTCTTTTGTAGGAATTTTGAAAAGGGCTTGTAGGTGTTTCTCTTACGGGGTGAGGGAAAGGTTAAGGTTTCAGGACCTGGTCGGCGTTTTTAATGGCGGAATAGGTCAGTTCGTTTTAAGTCTAACGTTAAGCTCGCCATCGCCTCCACCGGTCCCTGCTAGGACCGCGGGACTATCAGGCGTCTGGTGGAGTGTTTGGTTGGCCGCCCTCTGATCCTGTTAATTGCATGGAATTTCATGGAAAATATAGCAGCACCTGTAAATATTCGCCTTTGGTCTTTTGCTGTATTTTCAAATATCTACAAGAATAATGCAACAAGAAATATGAGAGCAATGGATCGGAAATAAACAGGATATTTAATTCCATTACTTGCGCTTACACACTACAATTCGCTGGAACTATCAGCCTGATATCCTGCCGCGTCCGGCGCATGAGTTATGTGGATTGGAGCCATTGGGAAAGCTTATGTCTTATCCTTGTCAACCGAACTTCGCTTATTCGCCCGATATTTCCCATAAGAATGTTGGTAGTTGCCACGGCAAGCCTTCCGACTCTTATAAGGCTGGCCATTTTTAGGCCAGAATCTTGAAAATCCGGATCTTCTGGAGAGATAATCTCATCGAAACCGGTTACTTCCTGATTTAGCTGGGACGATATCATGGAAATAAGCCAGTCTTCGTAACGGCCTGGCAGTTTTCGAACCACAAGTGCTGGGCGGAGTTTTCCAGACTGCTGATCTGTTTGGGGAAAACGAAAGAGAACTATTTGGCCTTCTGAAATCATTAAAACGATTCCTTGATATCTTCGAGAGAATAGGGCAACGCCTCATTTTCCATTCCACTCATGGCTGATGAGAGTGAAAATTCGGACCACTCTCTTTCTTCAGTCTTGTTTCTTAAGTGCTCGACGAAATCCAGGACTTCAGCCTTTTTTGACTCGGACAGTTCCTGAACATGCCGAATGATCTTCTCTTCAAGGCTCATAATGTTTCCTCCCCCACTACTTTATAACACAGCATTGTTGCCATATCCATACGCGATATTTTCAACCTTGCGGGTTATATCTCAGCATTTCTTCTTGGCCAACAGCAGCATCACCCGCTTAAAGATCCTTTTCACCTTTTTTTGAGCGACGCACAGAGATTATCCTGACGCGATTTTCCCTCATTCTAATCATGGAAGTTTGATTATGGAAGGAAAGATTTTTATTTTTTGCCAGTTAACGTGGCTTTCACCGGTGGGAACGGAGCCTAGCGGTGTTCCCGTCCGAGTGGAAGGCATGGTTATGCCGGCTATAACGGTGCCGATAAGCATTTTCTACCTCATATTTTTTGGGGCACAATATAAACATCCGCAGCTTGTCCGTCAGCATGTTTTGACGGAAGAATGGGATTCTTGACCGGCACAACTTCAATGATTTATGGATTTCGTGTGAAAGATCAGGTGCAAGCGTTTGTATTTCGATCCGGATAATTCCGACCATTCTGCATTACTTTGCGGGATAGTCTTGACTTTTTTGCAAAGTGATGCAGAATGGTCGTAAACGCTTCCGGAGAAAATGCCAATGAAACGACAGTACAAGCACTACATTTTAAATGATTTGCCCAAAAAGATGGTTTTCCTCACAGGACCCCGACAGGTGGGGAAAACCTGGCTGGCAAAGGACGTTGCCAAAGCTTTTCCTGAGAACGTCTATCTAAATTATGACAGTGCCGAGGACCGGGAAATCATAAGACACGAGGCCTGGCTGGATACCACGAAACTCTTAGTCCTGGATGAACTGCACAAAATGCCGGAGTGGAAAAACTATCTCAAGGGTATTTACGATACCAAGCCGGAACATCTGATGATTCTGGTAACCGGAAGCGCAAGACTCGAGGCATTCCGACAAGGCGGTGACTCCCTGGCAGGAAGATTTTTCAGGCACCGCATGCTCCCTTTTTCCCCGGCTGAACTCTCCCATGTGGGCGGGTCCGTCGACCCGGGAAATCTTCTCATTCGGGGAGGATTTCCGGAGCCGTTTCTGGCGGAAAATCCGGTGGATGCGGACCGATGGAGGATGCAGTATATTGATGGTCTGATTCGGACGGATATTCTCGATTTTGAAAGAATTCACGATTTTCGAGCGATGCAATTGCTTCTGGATTTGTTGCGCGCAAGAACCGGCTCTCCCATTTCGAACCAGTCCATTGCGGAGGACATTCAGATTGCTCCCAATACCGTAAAAAAATACCTGCGGATTCTGGAATCTTTATACATCACCTTCCGGGTTCAGCCATTTTCCCGAAATATTGCACGATCCCTTTTGAAGGAACCCAAAATTTATTTTTTTGATACCGGTCTGGTGAAAGGAGATGAAGGGTCAAAATTTGAGAACATGACGGCGCTATGTCTCTTGAAGCATGTATATGGCCTGATCGATTTTCAGGGTCGCCCCTACGCTTTACATTACATGAAGACCAAAGAAAAGAAGGAAGTGGATTTTTGCATTGTAAATGACGATAACCCTGAAATGCTCATAGAAGTTAAGCGATCCGATCCTGAACCGACTGAAGCCCTGATTTACTTCACCAACAAATATGCCATTCCCGGCGTGCAGTTGGTACTCCGCCTGAAAAGAGAAAGACAGAAGAAAGGAGTGGAAATTCGCAGGGGATTGGACTATTTGAAATCGCTGCTGATTTGATTCCCGTGAAACCGTGAAAAGCGGAACAGGAACCCACCACGTTCTTTTATTCGGAACCCGACGATCCCATGGTTATTTTTCCCACGCGGTAGGTCAGGGTGCGGCGCGTCCAGTTTTTTCCTCTGACGTTGTTGAATCCCAAATGGGTTGAAATCCATCAAACGACCGAAAAACCCCCAACGCGCCGTTCCCTGACATTCTTACGACCACCCCAACGTCGCCAATGGGATTATCGGTTTATGCCGAATCAATGTCAGGTAATCCCGCGTGTGGACATGTGGAATTTTGTACGTTCATGGGGGTTGGCATGAAAATCGAAATTTCGAGGTAAAAATGTGAACGCGGGACAACCTGACCTACGGACTATACAACTTTTCCCCTCCGGGAATGTTTTCACGTCAATCCGCGATGAGCCATTATACTAATGTCGCGAGTTCCGTCATGAGTTTGTCGCAAGTTTTTGTCATAAGTTGTCGCAAGTTCAAATCCTTAAAAGATAGGCCAACTGATTTGTTGCGCCTTCAGCAGCAAGCAATTCTTTTTCAATCATTATTTTCAGATCACGTTGCAAACTGCGTCGGTTGACCTCTGGGCACATCACCTCATAATCCTGGATGGTCAGTCTGCCATACTGGAGGAGGTATTCAATTGCTTTTGTTTGCCTCCCATTCAGGTTGTGTTTCTGCTTTAAAACATCCCGTTGAATCACCTGTTCCCCGCGTTCCTTAACCTCAACCATCTGAGTTTGAAGGCCGGTAATGAAGTATTCGAGCCATCCGGTCATATCCATGTCGTTTTCACGAACGCTTTGGATTTTTTTATAGAAGGTGGGCCTGTCACGATCATAATATTCACTGATGGTGAACAGACGTTTAAAATCATATCCGGCCTTGTAAAGACAGAGGGTCGATAATAGCCTTGAAGTCCGTCCATTACCGTCAAGAAACGGATGAATATGGACCAGTTGGAACTGAGCAATACCACTGATTAAAACCGGATGGATTTCAAGATTCGAATTAAACCATTTTACCATTTCAGACATCATGATAGGTATGTCAACCGCGGATGGAGGGGTATAAATCACCTCTCCTGTTTTGGAATTTGCCACATAATTTTGTATCCGTCGGTAAGCACCGGGATCAGCTTTTCCGCCACGAACGCCCTCTACCAGTTTTCGATGAATTCCTCGAATCATTCCTTCGGTAATGGGATCTCCACTATCCAGACATGTGGAAACAAACTCAAAGGCTGAACGGTAATTTAACAGCTCGCGGGTATCATCCGGATCGGCCTCAGGTACAGCTTCGCCTTTCCATAAACGTTCGGCCTGATCCAGGGTCAACCGCGTCCCTTCGATGTGGGTTGTATGATGGGCCTCTTTAATAAGGGCTTGATTTCCCATATCCCTCACCCAGTCATCGGATAATCTTGCGGCTTCCAGAAATCCCCGGGCACGTTCAATTTGGGTGATGGCTGATGTCATGCGGTTGGTTATGGTGAATCTGGGGTTGAATCCTGTCATGAATTATCTCCATCGATTATGGCACCGGCGTCCTTTAGAATGGCAATGATTTCCGGTTTTAATTTTCCGGGTATCTCAGCGGCTTGTAATATTTGTGCTTCCTGTCTACAACCTCCTACATCATCACCTGGGTCTCTCAACACCACTTTAAAGTATCCATATCCCGGAACGAGCGCCCCGGCACACCCAGACCGTGATTAGCCATAGCCAAGTACATACGACGGATGCTACTGCCACGCCGTTCCATAAAGGGCAATAATCAGGTCTCAGCCGCATTTTCTTTGGCAAGGGCTGAAAGAATTTCTACAGCCTTTTCAGGCCAGATTTCGGCTACCAACGCATATATGAAAGTTCCATCCTCATTTCGAATGCCCAGGCTTGCGCCTGCTTGCAGAAGGAGAGCGAATATTTCGTTGTTTTTATGAATTGCGGCAAGTTCCAGCGGAAACAGACAGCCTTGGTCTTCTGTTTCTATGTACTGATTCAAAAGCTTTGGTAGATTTTCAGATATCAAGCGAACTTCATCGAGCCTTCCTTTGCAGATGCATATTTCCAATAAAGATTTCTGATCCTCTTCCAGCAAATTTTCCAGAGCATTCAGTTTGACAGCCTTATTAAACAGATAGCAATTCTCCTGCTTCATAAATTCGACGATGGGATATGAAGCCTTGCAAATCATACGGCCCGGAAGGCCGTATTGGTCCTGAAATGTTGTTATCATCCGGGCACTTATATCCGCACCTTTGTCCACTAGGTATTCGGCAATATCCAGATGTCCATATCTGATGGCCTCTCCCAGTGCGGATCCGCTCCATTCCCAGTCCCCGTTTGTATCGATCTCTTCATGGTGATAATTGAGATCCACTCCGTTTTCCACCAACCAGGAAACAATATGAGAATGCCCGTTCTGCGCTGCAAAAATCAACGGAGTCGGCAGTTCTTCACCCTTGTCGTGAATGTCAGCCCCCCATGCAACCAATTCTTTTGCCACATCCAGAAATCCAGCTTCACATGCCGTAGAAAGCGGGTGGCCACCATCCGGGAATACGCCAGGGTCCCAGTTAAACATATTCACCGCATAGGCAATGAAATCTGTTTCTCCATTTCGAATAGCTATTTCGAAATCTTCTGGTTTTATCCCAGATTCTTCCATTTCATCATAATCAAGATCCATATGCCTGTATTCTTCCAAGTCGTTCAAATAGCGGGTATCCGTGACCCAAAGGCAGTTATCACCCAGAATTCCGTTAAAACCCGGAACAGTGGTGTAATGAAAAAGTGTTTTTTCCGGATGTCCGCACTGTTTATCCAAAAAATATTCCCAATCCAATATCCTGCTCCTTTTTAACCACGGCTGGTGGGCAGATAGGGAATCGCCCCCTTTTCTTTGGCGGTTGCAACCCGTTCCTCCAGATCCACGACAGTCCCGACCATAAAACGGGAAAGGGGACCTTCTGGATCTAAGCCGACCTTGTCACGGAACCATGCGCCCAGATCCTGGGGCAGAGGACAGGCTTTTCGCTTTATGTAGGTGAGCAGGGCAAAATCACGGGTGATGAAGCTTCTCGGTTTGATTTCAAAAATGCCCCACTCCCTTTCCAGCCAGCTTTCGCCTTCCACCCCTTTCTTCGACTTTTCATCCCCCTCCGTGAGAAAGGCATCTCCGGGCAGGGCGGGTTGACTCCGATCCAGAAGGGGAAAACCGGTCAGGACCATGGCATATTCTTCCACGGACAACCCATACAACTCAGCTACCATGGCATCAATCTCAGCTCGGAGTTCGGCCCTTTTCCATAAATCACGCTCTGCGCTCTCATACGTCCAAGGTTCTTCGGGATGCACGGTATTCCATATTTCCGCAAGTTCCGGGGTGGTGCAACTGAGTTTTGTAACACACTCGCAAAACTTTGTGGCTACATCGGAAGAGATAATACCAGATTCAGGAAGGGGCAGAACTGAGAGAAAATTCCAGGTTGCGTGAGTACTTATTCGAAAACGAATCAGATAATCGACACAAAATGAATTCAAGAAACAAAGCAATAATATGGTTTGATTTATTCCTTTGGTGAGCAAACATGGTACAGTATGACCGGCTAAGACATCTTGAGTCAAAAATGATGATAGGAGGCTGCGCTCGTTTGTTGCCCCAGTGATATCGCAAAGACCAATCCGAATCTGGCTATCTTTCTCCACTTCTTTTTTCGAAATGAAGACCCTTGGTTGAATAATTTTTTCTACAACAGATAAGTCGCTCCAAATCGCTTTCCTGCCTTCACCATATAAATATTTTTTTTGCGAATGGTCAAAAATATATACCATCCGGCCCTCATAAAGCGGAGAATAAATTTCACCAGGCAGAATCCGGTTGGGATCATTGCCCTTCCGGTCTTTTTCTGCTCTGTCTTCCGGATGATAGAAAACACTCCGTTCCTTGCTGTTGAAATGCTGTCGCTGTTCCGCATACCCACGTGTCCGATACCAGTTCTCATCCCCCGAAACCCAGTATTCACCGCCCTTGGGCAAATTCTTCGGTAATACAACGATCTTGGAATCCGGATACTTCTTCTGAACCCACAGCCCCTCCTCATTTCTTTCCGGCCAAAAGCGGGTAAATCCTCTTGACTCCATCCACTCTCGTGTTTTGAACAGCCAGGCGTCATTGCTCATATGCAAATCGGTGCGATAGGTTATGTTCCAACCGTTGTCCGCACTGCCAAGGGTGGGGAAGTTTTGATGAAGTCGCTCAATCAACCGCACTTCCATGTCGGAACGGTTGTCGATTAGGGCCAGACTCTCCGGGCTGATGGAGGCAATGAAATCCCGGTTCAAAGACAGCACCCGATCCTGCATTTTTCCTTCCAGTACCTGGGTATCCCGAAGCATGAAGGCCGCAGGGAAGGAATCCCTTTTTTTCGGTTTTTTGTGGGAAAACACCACGGCGGTAAATTTGAAGCTGGAATGAATGTCAAATGCCCATTTACGATAATTTTCAAAGGTGTAAAGGCTTTCCACACGCGCCCCTTCAAACAGAAGGCGGCGCAGACCGGTACAGCCCTGTCCCTGCCAGATGGTGGCCGGAAGCACCAGACCAATACGCCCCTTTTCAGATACCCCCTGCCACGATCGCTCCACAAAATATTTAAACAGATCCGGATCCCCGCCCGTTTTTTTGCCTTCCACAAAGGCCGTTTGATGTTTATAAATGCCGGCGTTTACAAGAAACCAGTTTAATTGTTTTATCATGGTTTCATAGGCTCGCCACCCTTCGGCGAGTCCCGGTTGCTCGGTTTCCATGTCCCGGATCAGGGCATCAAGGCTAAGACCCTGGCGGCTGGCCACCTCATCGTTGAATGGGCCGTAAAAATCACGCTTTGCGGGCTTGATCTTGTCCCAGGGCGGATTGCCCACAATGGCATCAAACCCGAAATGTTTCTTCAGCTCTCCCTGCTCTGTGAAGGCCACTTCCGGAAATTCCAGCTGCCAGTGGAAAAACCGCATCGGTTTCGGCCCATAACCTTCCTTTCGGGCTGCAATCACCCGTTTCAGGAAGGGATGTTGAATCGCCTTGTCCAACGCTTCGCTTCTTTGCTCATGATCCGTGATACCGCAGATTTTTTTGACGTGGGTATAGAGTCCCTTGGCGCTTTCATAGACGGCAATGCTTTCATCATCCGGTTCTGGGATAAACCACTGTGTACACCATAAATCACACAGGATGCGGTGGGCTTTCAGGCGGACATTCACCTCGTTAAGATATTGTGTGCGTTTGGCCTTTACATCGCTCGACGTTCTGCTTGATCTCTTCAAAATGTCATGGACGCTTTCCAGAATGCCGGAAAAAAGAGACGTATCAATTGGAAAAGGCAGCAAGAGCTGCTGGTTGGTTCTTTTGGCGGCTTTATTTTTTGTATTTCCGGCCGGAACATCATTGGCGTCTTCGTTTTTCAGAACCACCCAGGCAGAGCCCTTCCTTGTTGTTTTTGCCGCCAGGGCCGGTCGGGCAATGCGGGTCAGGGACGCTCCCACAAGGCTGTTCCCACATTTCAGGTGATGATCCAGAAAGGAAAGGGGTTGCTCGTAGCTTGCCGTATGGAGCCAGAGCGCCACCTTGGCCAGTTCCACGGCCATGGGGTTAAAGTCGATCCCGTAAATGCAGTTTTCAACCACCTGGCGCTTCCAGTAGGCGTATTCTTCGGGGCCGTTATCATCTAAAACCGTATTATCCAAAGGTTTACAGTTCAAGGTGAGACGCCATGCCATCACATCCACCATCTTAACCAGAAAATGGCCGCTTCCCATGGACGGATCGAGTACTTTCAGGGCAAGGATTTTTTCGGCATTGTTTCCGCATTGATCCAGCAAAGGCAAAATCGTGGCGCGTACCACATGATCCACAAGGCTGTCGGGTGTAAAATAAGACCCGCTGGCCTTGCGCTCCCCTTTTTTGTTCCGCAGGGAAAGCATATAAGACTGCCCCACTTTTTCCAGAACAAGGCGCTGTTCCAAGAGCCCTTCATAAATATCCCCGAAATCCCGCACATCCAGATCGGCATAGGGAACCGGCTCGGATTCATCCAGGTAAATCAACCGTTTCAATACCGAATACACCACGTCATCGGTGAGCTTCATTTTATCCAGCTCCGGGTTGTTATCCGGGTCGAACAGGCCGCCGTTGTATGCGGGAACATCATATTGTTTGCTTCCGGTATTCACGGCATCAAAGAGTTTTTTTAGCGCATCAAACCCGGTGCTGATTTGAGATCGGTCGCTTACGGAAAACCCATGGATGCCTTCAAAAACAGCTTTGGTGCCAAGGACTTTCGAATACAGCGTGACGATTCCTTTATCATCTCTTAATTTTAACAGCCCCTGAGCTTCCGCCTTGAGGACAAATAGAAGACGATACAGAAAAATTAAGGAGAGTTCCCGAAGATGGTCAAGCTGCGCCTGCCCCGGCTTTTCCGGGAAAATATTTTCGGGATGTTGCCAAAACCCCTGTGCAATGTTTTGAACGGCAATATGGGCGTTTTCCCGGAGAATGTCCTTTACCCTCCGTGTATTGGCCTCGCTTTCCGAAAGCAGGAGATCCAGATAACCGCCGCTTACAGCAGGTGGTCCAAATAGATGCCAAAAGAGATTGAACACCGCCAGGTCTTCATTTTGAAGCATCTGATTCTGGATTTTTGATTTTTCTGAAAGGTTTTCCCTGCAAATCATATGCTCAAGAAACAGCACAAGGTCAAAGCGAAGATGGTCCTGGGAGGCGCCCGCCCGCATCAGACGCCAGCATCTGCCATTGGTCAGCACGCCCCATTTTTTTCCGCCGCCTTGGAGATAACGGGAAACCTGTTCAATATCCTGTGCGGCACTGCCTTCTTTGGGTGCGCCTCGCTCCTCGTCCGCGCCAATCCCTTTTTGAAATTTTTTCGCGTCAACGATAAAATCCGCTCCGGAACAAAATGAAAGCGCACAAACCGCTTTTTTGGTTTTACCAACAAGGTCCAAGGCAGCCTTTTTTTTCTTTTTATCTGAAAAAATGACAAAATCAGGTTTTTTGGTTCGATTTTTTATTTCTTTTGAAAGCCCCGTCAACTCCATGGACTGTTGTTTTTTACATGCGAAGCCTAAAACTTTTTCGTAAAGCGGCAGTAAGAATTCGTTTTCAACGCTGTCTTCAATGGCTTTTGACTTCATTTCGAGAGAAGGCGGCAATCCAACACCTGGGATAGGCTTATATTTGCTTTCCGGTAAATCTTTTACAAACTCATGGCGAACGGAAAGCCAGAGTTCGAGCAGTTTTTTCAAACGATCCTGTGCATCCGACGGCAGTTCCCGCTTACGGGGAAAGGCCTCGTTTGTAAGAACACGTTCAAAATATGTGGAGTTGAAGAGATTCGAGTGGTAAATATAAGATTCTTGCATCAACATGCCTCGAGTTTCATTTCGTTATGGTTTCCGGGTTTTTTTAGCATGATTCCCCTTTAATGAATATGTCGTTCAAGGGTCCGTTTGTCCCACCCGCATTCGATACTTTCCTGTTCGTAAAACTCCCTCGCATCAGGTTTTGAGACGCGCATTAAAGCTCTGTAATGAGGCCAGGAAAGTTGTGAGGAAAAGCCTTGTGGCGATTCGCATCCCTTCTGGGTGGTTCTTGTAGCGACACCCAATTCCCTACCCACCGGGTACATGGTTTAATCCACCAGCGCATTCTTGACGGCGTAATAGGTCAGTTCGGCATTATGTTTCATTTCCATCTTGATGAGGATGCGGCTCCTGTAGGTGCTGACGGTTTTAACGCTTAAGAAAAGTTTGTCGGCAATCTCCGACACGCTTCTGCCCGATGCGATGAGGCACATCACCTGGAATTCACGGTCGGAAAGTTTTTCATGAAGGGGTCCTTCGGCATCCGCCGAC
This sequence comes from Desulfatiglandales bacterium, assembly GCA_963662465.1. Taxonomy (GTDB): domain Bacteria; phylum Desulfobacterota; class DSM-4660; order Desulfatiglandales; family Desulfatiglandaceae; genus NaphS2. The sequence goes on along the minus strand of OY759599.1, from coordinate 1,888,837 downwards.
AGGTCGTCTGCCAGCTTTTCGGCCATGGATGTGCTGACGTATTTTCGGCCGGACAAAACCCTTTTGATGGCTTGGAGCAATTCTTCAGGCGCATTCTGCTTGGTCAGATATCCTGAAGCGCCGGCTTTAAAGGCCCTGACCGCATATTGATCCTCCGGGTACATGCTCAACATGAGAATCGGCATATGGGGTTTTGCACTTCGCAATTCCTTAAGGGCGTCCAGGCCGTTGGTATGGGGCATGGCAATATCCATGACCACCAGATCGTATTCCCCCCGCAACGCTTTTTCCACGGCTTCCCGACCGTCTCCGGCCTCATGGGTTACAATTTTCTCCGGGCTGTCCTCAAGAATTTGCTTGAGTCCCTTTCGAACAATGGGGTGATCATCGGCGATGAGTATTTTGAGCATGAGAGATTTCCTTATTTCATCAGAGGGATTCGTGACTGGATGATGGTGCCGTTTGCCGGAATCCCATGAACTTCAAAGGCGCCCCCCAGAAACGCAACGCGCTCCCGTATGCCGAGAAGTCCAAATGAATTGGGATCATCGATCTGGTCCCGGGTGATGCCCCGACCGTCGTCTGCTATTGCCAGGAGCAGGAAATCTCCGTCCTCCCTTAAGGTGATCCGAACCCATCGGGCATTGGCATGTCTGAAAACATTGGTCAGGCCTTCCTGGAAGATGCGGAAAAGCGTTGTGGACTGCGCTTGACCCAAATGTGCGTCATCGATGCCATCGGCATACAAAAAGCAACGAATACCGGTTCGGTTCTGAAAATCTTTCACATGCCATTCCATGGCTGCCACCAGGCCCGCATCATCCAGCAACCGGGGCCTCAGATCCATGCAGATTCGCTGCACCGTGCTGATGGTTGCGTCAATGAATTGGGACATTTCCAGCACCTTGGCATCCAGATTGTCCTGTTCCTTTCTGAGTCTCTTGCGCAGCCAGGAAACATCCATTTTCAAGACGGTCAGGGCCTGACCCAGTTCATCATGGATTTCCCGAGAAATATGCTTTCGTTCTTCCTCCCGAATGAGTTCCAGATGGGACGTGAGATTGCGGAGTTGTTCCCTGGAGTTCTTCAGTTCGTCCTCTGCTTTTTTTCGCTGGGTAATATCTCGAACCAGGGCCAGGACGCGATTCTTTCCGCCGATGATGATCCGCTTTAAATTGACTTCCGACCAGAATACATGGCCCAGGCGGTCCCTGGCTTTCCATTCAAAAAGCTGAGGCTCTCCCAGTGCCGCTTTGCGTATCCAGCAAAAGGCATCCTTCTGGGTGTAGGGCGATTCACCGGTGCTGATGAGATCCATATCGCCGCGGGACCTGATTTCTTCAGCTGTAAACCCGAACATCTCAGAATGTTTTCGGTTGACTTCGATAATCTTGCCCGTTTCCATATGGTGTATGGCAATGCCGTCATTGGCTGCTTCAAATATGGAGCGGTAGTTGGCTTCCGATTCCCTGAGACGCTGTTCCGCCCATTTCCGCTCGGTAATATCCCGAACAACGACCTGCAACAAGGGTTCACCCTTGACCTCAAATCGGCTCAGCAGTACTTCCGTTTGAAACTGAATCCCATCGGCGCGACTGTGCAGCCATTCAAAGGCGCAGGTTCCCTCCTTAAAGGCCCGACCGATCATTTCAGAGGCGGCAGACCGTGAATTTCTGCCGTCCGGCTGCAACAAAGGGGCCAGTTCTCCGGGATGTTTTCCGATGATATCTTTTTTTGAGGTAAGACCGTAAATGTTCAGAGCCGCCTGATTGCAATCCAGGAATCCCCCCCGGTCCAGGAACAGGAGGGCATCCCCCGAGGATTCAAAGGCAATACGGTATTTTGCGTCAAAATCAGGCATTTTTTTCAAGGGCTGACACGGATTTCAGTTACCAAATTTAACCATGGCGGACTTTAACCAAATATGATAAAGGATGTCAATATGTATCCTGTTCAAAGCTTAGAAAGGACAACATGGAAAATCAGAACGAGACTCGAAACGAAACATCAGACGTGATGCCCGAGGCGCCGAAAACCGGGGTCAGTCGTCGTAAATTCTTGATCGGGGCCGGGGTTTTGGGCGCCTCCCTGGGCTTAGGGAAGGGAATGTTTTCCACCCGAAAGACCGGACTCGCCCATGCCGCCGGTTCCGGCGATACCGACTTTTTATTCATCGGCGCAGGCCACAACTCTCTCAGCTGTGCCATGCTGCTGGCCAAGGCCGGACACAAGGTCCTGATCCTGGACAGTGCATCGGAGATCGGGGGGTGTGCCAAAACAAAAGAGGTGACCCTGCCCGGTTTTAAACACGATCTGTACGCCGCCAATATCGGTCTGTTCATGGGGTCGGCCACGTTCAGTGAATTTGGCAAGGATCTCTTCCAGGAGGGATTTAAGCCGGTGGTAAGCGATGCCCCCATGGCCAGTGTTTTCCCGGATAATACCGGTATGGCCATCTATAAGGATGCGGATAAAACGTACAACAGCTTTAAACAGGTGTCCCAGCATGATGCGGACGCCTGGATAGAACTGCTTGCCTATTTCAAGGAGACGTCCCCTCACTTCTTGCCGTTCTTTCAGGTTGAGATGCCTTCATTTGCGGCATTCCGGATGGGATTTAGCGCCATGCGGAAACTGGGCGTCAAAGGCAGCTATGAACTGGCTCAGATGTTGTTGAAATCGCCCCGGGAATACACCCGGTACTGGTTTGATCACCCCAAAACCAGAGCGCTGTTCACACCCTGGGCCATGCATCTTGACTTTGGTCCGGATGTTTCCGGCGGCGCGGCGTTTCCGTTTGTCGAACCGCCCATCTATTTCAATTATGGGATGCCCCTGTCTGAAGGGGGGGTCGGAAACCTGATTAAAAGCATGGGGAATATGGTTAAAAAGCATGGGGGCGCCATTGAAACGGGTCAAAAGGTGGACCATATTTTGATCAATAACGGGCGGGCGGTTGGTGTTCAGACCGCCGACGGGCGTAAGATTCATGCACGAAAAGCGGTTATCGCCAATGTGAATCCCCACACATTGGTGGACCAGCTGATTGATCCCGCGCAACTGCCCGGGGGTTATGTAAAACGGTTCAGGAAGTACCGGTTCGGACCTGGGACCATGATGATTCATCTGGCCTTGAGCGGTCCCGTTGAATGGGCGGCAGGCAGTGAATTCGGAAAATTTAATTATGTCCATATCGCTCCGTATAGTCGGGACCTCAGTCAAACCTATACCGATGCCATGAACGGAGCGCTCCCTGAAAGTCCGTTGCTCATTGTGGGGCAGTTGTCCGTGACCGATCCCACGCGCGTACCCGCCGGCAAGCAATTGCTCTGGATTCAGGTCCGTGTTTTGCCTGCCGTTCCAAAGGCCGATGCGGTATCCGGAGCAGGGGCCATTACCCCTGCGCCGTGGCCCCAAATTAAGGAGCAGTATGCGGACAGGATTCTGAATAAACTGGAAATTTACGCACCCGGGGTCAAAGGAAAAATTCTCAAAAGGGTTGTTTATTCCCCTGCTGATCTGGAAAATGAAAACCCGAATCTAGGCGGCGGCGATTCCATTGCCGGAAGCCACCACCTGGACCAGTTTTACATGTTTCGTCCCATTCCGGGATGGTCAAGATATGAAACGCCCGTTAAGGGATTGTACATGGTGGGGGCTGCTACCTGGCCCGGCGCCGGATTGCATGCGACCTCCGGTTATCTGCTGGGGCAGGAGCTGCTGGATCTTTAAGGTCAATTTACCTACAGAAGCACATCACTTGCTGCTTCCTGCTCGGGGAGTTCAGGCGCCATTACCGGTTTGAGATCTTCCTTGTTTAGGGGGATCACTTTTATTTGGGCCTCTTGTTTAAGCTGATCCGCCTCCTCCCGGGCTTTTTCTTCTTTGGCCTTTTGGGACAGCTTTTTTTCCAGCTTCCGCACTTTTAGGGTCAAGGCGTCTATTTTCGAAGTGAGTTGGGAAACCTGGTCCTTGCTGGCCAAATTCATGAGATCAAGGGCTTCGCTGAGCCTCTGATCTATTTTTTCCGCAATCCATTTCTTCAGGTCGTCCGCACGGCTCAGCATGTCTTTTTTGAGTTTGCTTCCCTCGGATGGCGTAATCTCTTTTTCTTTCACCAGCCTTTCAACCAGCCTGTCGATTTCCTCATCGGCCATGGTGAGTGCCCGATCCCATAATGAGACATACTTCTTCCCGTAGTCCACCAGCGTGCCGGGACCTTTCCGGAGGAGCTGTATCATGACGTTGGCCGCGGCATTGTCTGTTTGCCCTTTTTGGGTCCGAGCGAGAATTTGGGAAATTGTGGCCTCTGTTATATCTTCACCGGTTTCATTATCCATAACCGATACCTCTTCGCCTGCCTTGAGCAGTTTTGAGATTTTATCCAGGGTAATATATTTCTTGTTGGTTGTGTCATAGAGTTTGCGATTCGCATATCGTTTGATTTTGTGCATGACTGCCTCCGAGGTTCACTTGGCATTTAGGGGTTTTCTTGAAATCAGAGACCTTCCTTTCTTCAGGGCAGCCTTTTGAGGGTCTGTCTGAAGATCGGAGGACCATCAGGCAGCGCATTTTTTGCTCAGGGTGTTCAGCTTTGCATTCAGGGTTCGTACGGTTTTTGAGAGTTTTTCCATGTCCTTTTTGCTAGGTAAATTCAAACGATCAGGAATTGATTCAAGGCTCTTGGACAGCCCTTTTTCCAGGGTGTTTTTGCCGGGGATCCGATCGGCGATTTTTTTCCCCCGGTCAACAAAGTCATCCAGGATGTTTTGCGCGTCTTTGCCCAAGCCGGCGTAAAAATCCTTGCCGCTGTCCCGAACATTGTCCACCGCTTTAAGAAAGCTTTTTCTGGCGTCCCCGGTCAGATTCTTGCTCCCGTCCGCCAAGTCTTTCCATGCCTTTTTTGGGTCTTTCTTTAAATCCTGAACAAAGTCTTTTCCATTATCGAAAAGGCTCTCAAAGGCCTTTTTTGGATCATTTTTCATGTCCACAACAAAGTCCTTGCTGTTTTCAAAAGGTTTCGTAATATATTTCTCATTGTAGCCTTTGACCGTTTCGATCCAGTTTTCCCTGGTTTTGTGTAGGGATCGGATTGCATGAAAGCGGGATTCCGCCTTTTTTTCTGTTTTTTTTGGCTGTTTTTTGGTAATCTCTTTAGTTGCGGTCATTTTAAAATACCTCCTGAAGAATATCGTCATAGGGTGTCCATTATCGGTTTGTCTCGCCGTGGTGTTGACTTCAATATAACGCAGTGCGTCATTTTGTCAAGAACTTTGTCGTTTTTTTTCAGCGAGGTTGTCGCGTTGTGGTCGTTTGTTTTTTTAACGGATTTAAGTTTTTGAAATAAATGAATTTTATTTTATAAGGGGTCCTTTATGTCAAGTATCATTCTGCTTATTCTAATGGTTGTTTTTTTGCTCATACCCACGGTTGCTTACCTGATTTTCTGGTATGAAGCGGCCAATTCTCCCTATGGAAGGACGCTTGAGCGGGCATCAAAGGAAAAACCGTTTTGGTGGCTGTTGAGGGGCCTTTTATCCAGTATCTGCTGTAATATTGTGGCGGTATGTCTTTTTCCGCTGGGTTTTATCAAAAAACCATGGTGGCCAAATCCCAAAGATCCCAAAAAAGGTCCACCGGTGGTTTTGATCCACGGGCTATATCACAATGCCGGCGCATGGGTCTTTTACCGATGGCGGTTGAGGCGCAAGGGGTACGGTCGAATCTATGCGTTTACTTACAACAGTTGGAACAATACTTTTTGGGATATTTATGAAAAACTGGAAACATGGATGGCCCGGGTGGAACGGGACTGCGCCGGAGAAGATCTTGTGATGGTGGGCCACAGCATGGGTGGGCTTCTGGCTAAAACCTATGCGGGCAAGCGGGAGGCATCTCCATCTTCCGGAATTCGGCGAGTGATTACCCTTGCATCGCCTTATAAGGGGAGCAAAATGGTGGTGTTCGGCCTGGGCTTACTGGCCGACAGTTTGCGCTACCGGAGTCCTTTGATCAGGGAATTGGAAAATTTTAAGCCCGTTACCAACCTGCCATGCGTTGCCTTCTATTCTCCGGTGGACAATATGGTCCTTCCCCCGGAATCCTTGATGCCGCCCGAAGGATGGATTCGGGAACAAACAGTTCCCCTGGGTCACATGGGCGCCCTTTATCATGGGCCGACCTTTAATCGGGTGTTATCCTATATTGAGGATGATGCCCCAGGGAAGTAAAGCGCGTTTTAAGCCGGCGCCGGCGCCGGTGTGTTGGAAAACACATCCGGGATTTTTCGGGAGATTCGGGCCAGGTCCATCATGAACCAGTAGACTACCTTTTGAAGATCAAAGAAAAGGCCCAGGCTGTGGCGATACAGAGACCAGGCCTCTTTCATGAAAAGTTTGAGAAGCCGGAAGCGAATGGCATCATCCATCAGGGATACGACTGCCGCCCGGATCATGTAGGCATCCCGGTTGAAGGTGGAATCCACGTCGGACAGCACGCCTTTGAGGGTCACCATGGCCTTTTCATACATCATCAGATTCGCTGAAAAGACGACCCCCTCATGGGTGAATTTCTCAAATAAAAATTCGATGGAACCCAGTATCCCGTTGGTCCCCCGGCTTTGCAAGTCAATGCCTTCTTCGATAATGCGCTTGATGGTTTTACGCATGACGGGATTGGCGGAAAGCTGCCCCTTTGTGATAATGTCCGCTGTGTAGAAGACGAGATTGGCGCTTTTTGCCATGAGTCCCAGGGTGAGCAGGATCATGGCGAACCGTTCCAGTTTGTTCAGGCGTCCAAGCATTCCCCAGTCGTAAAAGATGAGACGGGGACGTCCTTTTTCGAAGGTATAGGCCAGATTGCCGGCGTGGGGGTCTCCGTGAAAAAGCCCCCCCTCGCGAATGTCCTGGATGGGATGCAGGATGCAGGTTTCGGCCAGTGCGCCGGCCAGTTTTCGCCGCTGTTTTTTCGTCAGGTGCGCCACGTCCGTTATTTTTTTTCCTTCCACCCGTGTCATGGCGGTCATGCCCGGGGTGGACACGGAAAGTCTTTCGGGGATCACCACCATGGCATTGTCCCTGAAATGGTACCCTGCGCAATCGATGTTTTTCTGTTCGCTTGCCAGATTTACCTCATTGGCCAGCAGGACGCCCACCTGTGCCAGGGTTGCGCTGAAATTGAAATCCCCTAAATCCCAGTCCCCCTTGTTTTGGTCCAGAAATTCCATGAGACGTTCCAGAAGCGCCAGATCCGCGGCCATATCCTTTTTGACCCTGGGTTTGACGATTTTTAACACCGCCCGGCTTGTTCTCTTTTGATTGCCTGAAGCGATCTGCGCGGGGATCACCGCGCAGACCGAGGCTTCGGCCAGGATGCGTTTTTCAGGGATGATCCGATTGCGGGGCGTGCGCTTTTCAATTTCCTTGAACAGGGCCGGGCGAATCTGGGAATAGGACAGGGTTTGAATGTTGTCCTCCAGATCGATGAGGGCATTTTTCATGGCCGGCGCTAGGCCTGGGCTCCGGCAGATAATCTGACCCAGTTTCTGAAGCGTGGGCATGTCTTTGATCAATGTAAAAAGACGACATCCGAAAGGAGCGTCTTCGGAAAGGCGCAATTGGTCGACGATTTTATCGGCCAGTCGCGAAAGGGGCAGCGCTGACATCATAAAAATCATCCCTTCCCGCACCACCGGTTGATATTTAGCGTAGCGCTGGGGCAGAAACGATTCGATGCCCGTTGTCAATACTACCTGGCGGACCAAATCTTCCAACATTCCCGAGGCCTTGGCTTCTTTAAGCAGTTTCAATGTCCGACGGCGCATGGTGGAAAGCGTTGGTTTCCCGGCATTGGAAGGTCTTAAGATCCCCATCAATGCCGCCATAAGGGTTTCATTGTTTATCATGTATAAGGTTTTCCAGTTATCAGGTTGTGTAATACTTCGAATATAACGCGCAGCGTCATTTTGTCAATGGCCTTTCCCCGTATGTAGGGGCAACCCCCCGTGGTTGCACAATCGGAAAAAACGCGTGGATCACGCAAGCCGACGATCCACCTCTTCATCCAGTTGCCGGATCTGTTTGGCCAGTGCCGCGGACCCGGTTTTTCCGGCCTTTTGAAGGTCCTTTCCCCACTGTTGAAGTTGTGATGTGTTGATTTTTCGGACGTCATTGTCCCTGGCCCATTCCATGCCGATTTTTTTCCCGAGGTTTTCCAGCAGTTCCCCCATTTCCTTTTTGTCTTCGGTTGACAGGCCCTTAAGGATCTCTTTGATGCGGGATTTCCAGCCTTGAACCAGAAACGTTCCTTCGTAAAATTTTTTGTACCACTCCTGTTGGTCTTTCTCTACCATTGCCGTCTCCTGTTCAAATCCGGTTCAGGGTTTCCGGTTTGTATGCCATTGATGGCATTTGAGCCCGGAATAAATGGTTGACATTCCCTTTTTCTACTATAAATCAGCCTGTTAATCAATTATATTATAGTTTGCGAAACATCTTTTCGATCAATCCGCGGTTTAACCGATTTCGACCATTGATTCTTGATGAAAAATGGAAATTGTGCTATCGACATCCAGGTTGGAATTGATTTCACAGGGGGCAGGGGGCAGGATGAAAATCGAAGCTGATTTTTCTGCACCCCGCACTCTGCACCCTGTAAACGATTGTAAAAAATCGAGGTGTGAGTTTTGAAAATCTTGGCATGTGTCATTTCGGGCGTCTTTGGGTTGTTCATGGCAGGGGTTTTATGGGCTGATGAAGGCCCTGAGATAACGTCGAAACCCGGTTTCTATGTCTCATTCAGTCCTTCCGTGGTATTCCCTTTTTCCGTGGATACCAGTTCCCCCGTACTTTCATCGGGAAGTACCAGAGCTGAAACGGGCTGGGACATTTCCGGCGGCCTGGGCTACCGATATGGTGACTTTCGGATCGAGGGAGAAGTTCTGTACGGGCGCAGCAATGCGGATTATGTACGCTTTTCAGGTGGCGGCGGTGATGTTTCGGGTTACTATGATATGTGGGGGGGTACGGCCAATTTTTATTACGATATTCCCACCGGAACGAAATTCAGACCCTATGTGGGGGCAGGTTTGGGCGGCGCCCGTTTTACGGCTAACGACATTACGCTGGCCGGTTTTCCTCCCACCCATGGTCATAACACGCTTTTCATCTATAAAGTCATGACCGGTGTTTCTTACGCCTTGACGGACGCATGGCGGTTTTCTCTGGGCTACCGTTTCATGGGACTGGGCGAACAGGATTATGAGACAGGGGGGATCCCCCTGCGCGGAGATGCCATCCAAACCCATGCGGTTCAACTGGGTGTTCAATTTTACTTCTAAGACGACAAAAACCGCTTTCTCTTTTTTGCAAGATTCTCCAATTGCGTGAAACAACGCGTGCCCGATGAAAGGTCGTGTGGTCGGGGTCCCGTGGTTTGTGGGCGCCATGGGAGGGCGTGTGGCGATCCTGGGAGTTACGGGTGTGGGGGTGGCTTCCGCCTCTATGACTCTGGGGGCTTTCCACTGCCCCTGACGAACCGGCCTACGTAATCTACACGTACGGGTCAACCGAGTAACCCAAAGACTGAAAACAGGAGAGAATGCGTAATTTTTCTCTCCTGCCCCAATTTAGGCATGAAATTGCGATGAGCGACTATCTGCCCGTTATTTCTTTGTTTTTGCGTTCAGATCATCAATGGATATATCATCGTTATAGATAGAGGCGATCACGGCATAGGGTGTGCCCTCCACCTGAATGATAAAAGCGATTTTCCGGGAAGGTTTTGTTTCCCCCGGTTTGGGCCATTGGTATTCCACCCAGGTGCCGTTGGGATCCTTGGCTCCTTCGCAAAGGGTATTCTGGTGAGGATAAATGGGCCTCAAATCTTTTCCTTTCAGTTTATCCAAAGCAAAAGGGTGAGCCACCACATATTCGGGGCATTTTTCAACAAATACGTAGGTGTCTTTATATACAAATTCCCCCTTGGGGTCGTTGAATGCGACCAGCCCTTCTTCACCCAGGTTGCTGACAACGCTGTGGGCTTTAAGCACCAAGTCATAAACGTCTTCAACCGAGGCTTTGTCCTCTTCAGCCCATATTGTACCACCGGAAATAATGCAAAAACAAACTGCCAGAACCATTGCCAAATACTTCATGTGAATCCTCCCTAAAAAAATTAATGGATTTGAATTATGGAATCGGGCGTGTGCGTGATCCCATCCTGTTGGTGGGAATATCGACAAACGGATGAAAAACTTTAGTGTGAAAGGAAGAAAACATCAAATCGTGTGCAAAAAATGTGTTGAACAGGTTGGGGACGTCCACAACTAAGCAACTAATTTGACATGATGTTAATATGCTGATAATAGAAGTTCCATGCCAAGATTAGTCCGACTAGATGTCCCCGGCGTTCCGCACCACGTTATGATCCAATGAAAGGTGATCCTCGAAATGATGGCCGCCCCAATCCTCTGGAGCAAACTATGGGAAATGAAGAAACCGACGCTGAAAAATACCTTATTCACGAATGTTTCTCCAAATGCGCACGTCAGTTCTCCAATGAAATTGCCGTCATATCTGAAAATGACGTCTTAACTTACCAAGAACTTCACCACCGATCCAATCAACTGGCACATTATCTTCGGCATATGGGTATTGTTAAATCCCAGGGTCCGGTGGGCATCGGCATGGGGCGCACGCCTGACTTGATCGTTGCCATCCTGGGCGTTCTCAAGTCGGGAGGCGCTTATCTTCCCCTGGATGCGACCTATCCCGCCGAGCGCATTGCTTACCTGGCGGAAGACAGCAAGATGCCCCTGGTTCTCAGCCATTCCGATTTTTCAGACAACTTCAAAGAGTTAAAAACTGAATGCCTGTTTCTGGATACCCGGGTGGCGGAAATCGGTCAGGAACCCACAAGTATGCCCCATATTTCCGTTGCCTCCGACGAACCTGCCTACGTAATCTACACGTCCGGGTCAACCGGACAACCCAAGGGCGTTTGTTGCCATCACAAAGGGGTTATGAATCTGCTGATGGATTTTCAAGATCGAAAACCCATCGGAGAAGGGGACCTAGGCAGTTGGTGGACCAGTCTCAATTTCGATGTGTCGGTTTATGAAATTTTTTCAACCCTGACGGCGGGCGCCGCCTTGGTCATGACGCCCGAACCGGTTCGAACCGATGCGCCGGCTCTTATGGAATGGTTATATGGACTGCGGGTGACCAGTGCCTACCTGCCCCCCATGATGCTGACGGATTTGGATGTCTGGATCAAGAAAAATCCTGATAAATGTACCCTCAGGCGTTTGCTGGTGGGGGTGGAACCGATTCAGGAAATCCTGCTTGACAGCATCAGCGAAAACGTCCGGGACCTGCAAATCATAAACGGCTACGGGCCCACGGAAACCACGGTTTGCGCCACCCTCTATGGTGTGGGTCCCGAAAATGAACCGCACGAAAATGTCCCCATCGGAAAGCCGGTGCGTCACATGTGGGTTTACCTTGTGGATAGCAATGGGCAACCGGTTTCCGAGGGTGATCCGGGCGAAATATGGATTGGCGGAACCGGTGTGGCGCTCGGATATCTCAATCGGCCCCAATTGACCGCCGAGCGGTTTCGGCCTGACCCTTTCTCAAAGGATTCCGGCGCGCGGGTTTACAAAACAGGGGACATGGCCCGGTTGCTTCCGGACGGGAATCTTATGTTTATGGGTCGACGGGATTTTCAGGTTAAATTTCACGGCTACCGCATTGAGCTGGGTGAAATTGAGACCCTGCTTCGTTCCCACCCAGCCGTTCGGGAGGCAACGGTTCTGTTGCGCGAAGATGATCCGGGTTTCAAACGACTGGTTGCGTATGTGGTCTTTATGGAAAACAATATTGCATCGTTCGGGGAACTCAGGGATTTTTCGAAAAAATTTCTGCCGGAATACATGGCGCCGTCGGTTTTTGTCCGGTTGGATCAAATGCCCACCACGCCCAACGGCAAGACGGATCGGGACATTTTGCCGGCGCCTGATCCCAATGATCTGATGACGCTGAACCATACGCCCTATGTACCGCCGAAATCCCAAATTGAAAAAGCGCTGGCCGAAATCTTTCAACAGGTGCTGGGGATCCATCGCGTCGGCATTAACGATAATTTTTTTGACCTGGGCGGTCATTCCCTCCTGGCGACCCGTGTTTGTTCGACCATTTCAAAAAACATGAACGTGGAAATTTCCCTGAAAACCTTTTTTGACGGCCCTACTGTTGCTGAGTTGGCGGAAAGTCTTATGGCGGGACATCGGGCGACGGATTCCGGTTTTGGTGATCCCATTTCTCATTTCCAGGGCTCTCGTCGAAAATTTCCGGTGTCCTATGCGCAAAAAGGGATCTGGCTGCTACATCAGATGGATGAGCAGGGAATCCTTTTCAATATCCCGTTGAACATTCATATGAAAGGTCCGTTGAATCCGAGCAAGCTTCATGATGCCTTTCATTTCATGATAAAAAAACACGAGATCCTGCGCACCTCCTTTTCCATGACCGACACGCAATTGTTACAGAACGTACATGGAAATTCCTCTTTTCGTATACCGCTGGTGGATGGGTCGGCGATGTCCATATCTCAGCGCGAAAAGAAATTGGCAGGCATCTTAAGGGAGGTCGGCGCTTATCCATTTGACCTTTCCAAACCGCCGTTGATGAAGGCGGTCCTGGTGTGTATAAATCCATTTGATCATCAATTGGTCTTTACCATACACCACATCCTCATAGACGGCTGGGGCGCAAGCCTTTTTTTTTCGGAACTGTACGACGCTTACCATGCACTCGTTCGCGGAGGGGTGCTTTCTGAAAGCACGCCGCCCATTCAGTACGGCGACGTTGTTCTGTGGCAGAGAAAACAGCTTGAACGTCCGGAAATCAGAAATCAGACGGCGTATTGGAAAAATAAACTCAAAGGACCGCGGGCCGAGCTGAATCTTCCCATGGCCCATTCGAGATCTCGATTTCAAACCTTTGCGGGGGCCAGGCATCACCTGGATTTTTCAGAAAAAACAACAGCGGCCCTGAAGGCGCTGGCGCGAAACGAAAATGCCACGCTTTTCATGGTAATGCTTTCCGCATTTAAAGCCCTTCTTTTCACATACACCCGTGAAACGGATGTTATTGTCGGTTCCACAATTGCCAACCGAAATCACCCGCAACTGGAAAAAATTATCGGTGTTTTCATCAATTCACTGGTCATGCGAACGGACCTCTCCGGTGATCCCGGTTTTAAAACTTTACTGAAACGGGTTCGTCAAACCGCTATCGAGGCTTACGACCACCAGAATATGTCATTTGAAAAACTGCTGGAGGCCCTGGCCCTGGAGCGGGATACCAGCCGAAATCCCATCTTTCAGATCCTGTTCATCCTGCAGAATACGCCTCCCGCCGCCATCACATCATCGAACACAACATGGACTTATGAAGAGGTGGGCAATGGCACGGCCAAGGTCGATATTTTACTGAACCTGGAAGAACGAGGAAATCGGCTGGAAGGATGGTTTGAATACAACCGGGACCTGTTTGATGCGAATGTCATAAAAGGAATGGCTGAAGATTTAAAATGGGTTACGGCAGGGATCCTGGAGAATCCGAACCTTCCTTTGTCCCATATCCGGACCCGCTTTTTCAACAAGACTGATGGCGTCAAGCCTCGGATTCCACACGAAGGCTTCAGTTGTTTCATCATCGGGGAAGGGTCTCTGCCGCTTCAATGCGGGGAAATCTTATTGAAAAAAGGCTGCACCATTTGCGGCATGATTTCCCCGGATGAAGAAAACCATCAATGGGCATTCAAAAGAGATATCCCCGTTTTCAAACCTGACAAAAATATGGCCGTCCATATGGAGGGCTGCTCTTTTGATTACCTTTTCAGTATTGTCAACAGTCATGTACTCGCGCCGTCAGTGCTGAATCTGCCGCGGCGATACGCCGTTAACTATCATGATTCTCCCCTGCCCAGGTATGCCGGCATTCATGCCACGGCCTGGGCCATCATGAATGGTGAAAAAAACCATGGGATTACCTGGCATGTGGCAGCGGAAGGGGTGGATACGGGCGACATTTTGCAGCAGGAGATGTTTCAAATTGATTCCAATGAGACATCGCTCACCCTTAACGCCAAATGCTATGAAGCGGCGGTTCGGTGCTTTGATGTTCTTGTGGAAAATTTTCTTGAAAACAAAACGGCCTTTTATCCCCAGGACCTGGCCAGACGGACCTATTATGCCCTTTATCAAAGGCCTCCGGCCGGGGGCGTCATCTCCTGGCGCGGCAATGCAAGCGACATCGATGCGCTGGTAAGGGCGCTTGATTTCGGGAATTATGACAACCCGTTGGGATATGCCAAGATCGCCTTAAACCACGATTTTGTCATCGTTTCCAAAACCGCCCTTCTCGACGACAATTCCGGAAAAGAGGCCGGAACCATCGTTGCTGCCAATGAAAGGTCCCTGGTCCTGGCAACGGGGTTGGGCGATCTGGCGGTACAATCATTAAAAACCATTGATGGCGCCCCTCTGACCCTTTCCCAATGGATTGCGGATTCCGGCCTTTCCGTGGGGAAACGATTGCCGAACCTGGATCCGGCCATTGCGGTTTCACTGAGCACATTGAATGCCGAAATATCCCCATATGAGGCTTATTGGGTCGGTAAAATGACTGATCTGAGGCCGCTTCAGCTCGGCTGCCAATGTAGGGGCGAACCTGTGTGTTCGTCCTTTACTGGGCAGACACACAGGTCTGCCCCTGCAAGCAATATCGACGTTGGCCGAAACGATGATCAAGACCCGAAATTCACAACCATTACCGCCCGGATTGTAGACCCGGCCCCGGAAAAGGATATTGGGAGGGCGCCCCTTCTGGTTATCGCCGCTTTTTCAGCCTTTCTGGCCCGTTTTTGTCAAATATCGACTTTTGATTTGGGTTTCAGATACCATGGCCTTTCTCAAAACATGTCCGGGCTGGAGGGATTTTTTGCGCCGTATGTCCCATTACGCGTCCAAGTGGGCGGGGATGCTTCATTTAAGGATTTCAGGGAAACCCTTCAATATGAAATCGATCAAACCATCCGAAGGAAAACCTTTGCACGGGATCTGACGGCGCGATATCCGGCCCTTGACTGGAAAACCCCGCGGCGGGAAAATCATCCCTTTGCCGCGGCGGTTGAATGGGTGGAGAATCTTTCAGGCTATGAACCGGTCCCCGGGCCGGGACTGGTGTTGGTAATTCCGAAAGACGGAAAAACATGCTGTATGGCTTATGATCCCCGGGTTTTCAACCGATCCCATGTACAGGGATTGATGGACCGATTTGTCAATTTTTTGAAACGACTCATGGCGCCTAAAAGCCAAGCGATTAAAAACATATCCCTCTTGACGGATGCGGAGTATCACCGGCAGATAGTGGCGTGGAACGATACAGACCGGGGATTTCCGGAACATCTATGCGTTCATCACCTGTTTGAGGCCAAGGCGGACAGGACGCCCGATGCTATTGCCGTAATGCATGGTGAAAAGGCTTTTTCCTACCGGGAACTGAATCTTAGGGCCAACCGGCTGGCATGGAAACTTCAAAAAATGGGGGTGGGCCCGGAAATGCTGGTGGGCATTTGCATGGAACGGTCCGTTGATATGATAACGGGTATTCTGGGGATTTTGAAAGCCGGCGGCGCTTATGTTCCATTGGATCCCACATATCCTTTGGAACGGATTGCCTCGATGCTGAAGGATTCAAATGTTCCGATCGTTCTAACTCAGGCCCATTTGAAGGAGACGCTTTGTGAATTCAACGGTCAAATCATTTTTTTAAATGATGAACGAGAAACCGCTGATGATGAAAGCCTTGAAAACCCCGCACACCGCACGACGGGCCGCAATACGGCCTATGTGATTTATACTTCGGGCTCCACGGGAACGCCCAAGGGGGTTATGGTGCTGCATCAGGGAGTTGTGAATCACGCACTGGCCGTGGCTGAACGATTTAATATGGCATCTTGCGACCGCGTGGCGCAGTTCTTTTCCATCAGTTTTGACGGGGCCGTGGAGGAAATTTTCATGACCTTGACCCAGGGCGCCGCGCTGGTCCTCCTGCCCTTTGATCCGCTCCCCTCAATGAATGTTTTTATGGAATGGCTGGAAAAGGACCGTGTTACGGTGCTGGATCTTCCCAGCGCTTTCTGGCACGAATGGATGCATTGGCTCACAGATTCACAAAAACCGCTTCCCATGACCCTCCGTGCGGTAATCGTGGGCGGTGAAAAAGCCTCGGAATCGGCCTTTAACACATGGATGAAGCACACGGGAGGGCGTATCCGCTGGTTTAATACCTATGGCCCCACGGAGACCACCGTTGTTTCAACGATCTTTGAACCGGATCTTCAAAACACCGAAAAACCGCCCGCGGTAATTTCCATCGGCCGACCCATCGCCAATACCCGGATCTATGTGGTGGACCAAAACCTGCAGCCGGTTCCGGTGGGGATGAGTGGAGAAATGCTGATTGGTGGGTTGGGTGTCGCCCGCGGTTATCTCAATCGCGGCAATCTGACCGCAAAGAAATTTATCCGGGATCCGTTCAGGGAAGACGGTCGGGTCTACCGGACCGGAGATCGTGTGCGATATCTGCCGGATGGGCAAATTGATTTCATAGGCCGATTTGACAGCCAGGTCAAGATACGGGGATTCCGCGTGGAGCCGGGCGAGGTTGAAGCGGCATTGCACCTTTGTCCGGCCGTGGGACAAGCCGCCGTGGCCGTTCGGGCGGACCGACGGGGAGAAAAGTGTTTGGCGGCCTATGTGGTTCCCAAAAAAGGCGCGGCTTCCGATCCTTCTTTTTTCAAGCAGTTTTTAAAGCAAAAACTCCCCTCCTATCTGGTGCCATCGGACGTGGTACTGCTGGGTTCTTTTCCCCGATTGCCCAATGGAAAGGTGGACCGACGGTCGCTTCCCGACCCCCATATGGCGCCGACAACCATGGATAGCGCCTTTGTGGCGCCGACGACACCCCTTCAAAAACAGCTGGCCGAAATATGGAAAAGCGTGCTTGGAATTTCAAAGGTCGGCATTCAGGATCATTTTTTTGAATTGGGCGGACATTCTCTTCTGGCGGTTCGTCTCTGTTCGGAAATTGAAAATCAGATCGGCAAAAGAATTCCGCTGCAAACCCTTTTTCAGGCGCCTACCATTGAAAAACTGTCTCAAGAAATAGAAAGCGGCAAAACCCCCGAAGACTTTCAATCGCTCATCGAAATTCAGGCGGGAGGGGAGAAGCCTCCTCTGTTCTTTATCCATGTCCTGGGCGCCGGGCTTCATTTTTGTCGGCCCCTGATCAAATACCTGGGTGAAAACCAGCCGGTTTATGGCCTTTCCGTCCATCTCCTGGGAGGCCGTTTGCCGACGCCCAATCGGGTGGAAGATCTTGCCGCCCACTATGTGAAAGAGATGCGTCTCATACAGCCTGAGGGGCCTTACCTGTTGGCGGGTATCTCCTTCGGAGGAATGGTGGCTTATGAAATGGCGCGACAGCTCCTTGAATCAGGAGAAAAAACGGCTTTTCTGACGTTACTCGACACCGTGGGGCCCGGCGCCGTTAAATCCGCCTCCGCGGGCAGCCGTGCATCAGCCCATTGGGAATCACTTATGGATGAGGGCCCTGCCTATATCCTCAACAAATTGAAATGGCGCATGAAAAGATTGCAAAGATCCTTTCAGTTGGTGGGATTCCGGATCCGTAGGGTCTACCTGGATTTATATGAAAAGACCGAACGTCCTTTAAATGCGGGTCTGAGGGATTTCAGGGCCCGGTCTTACAACAAGGATGCCATGGAGCGCTATGTTCCACGGCCATATGATGGAAGCGTGGTGCTTTTCCGAAGTCATGAAAGAATTCTGGGCGTGGGCGTGGAGGTGGATCCGGAACTGGGATGGGGCAAGCTGGCAAAGGCGGGCATTGAGGTTTTTGAGGCGCCCAGCGGACATCTGGGCATGCTCCGGGAGCCCCATGTGCGATTCGTGGGTGAAACCATCAGGACCTGCATCGATCAGGCCCTGTTGAAATAGCTGTAAGGGAATTCATACCTCCGACTGTGAGAGAGGCTTTCAGCCCGCCGTTCTCACATCGCCATTTTCATCTACGGGGAACCCTCTTGTTATGAGGTTTTTTTTTCAAGGAGGCAACAATAGCGCCGATGGCGTCATTATAGTCTGCCCACATTAGAGCGGCGTGCCGCCGTTTAAGCTGAAAGCCCTCACATTCCATATTTTGTTTCGGGACCATGGTTCTACAGGTAAACGGTCTGTTTTTAAGCTGCAACCGGCAGCCGGATGGGGTTAGAAAGATACATTCGCCTTTACTATAACCTCCTGATTTTGTGGCTGGCTGGATGTAATATTGTTCATCATCGGGATCCCAGCCCATATGAGACAGCATCTGGTGTGCTGTATCCAACTTGCAGGCAGCATAAAGCCATACGCGCGCCTTTGTTTTGCTTGGCAAATTCCGGATGCCAAGGATGAGACCTGCTTCGCGTCCGTGAAGATTTTTCAGTTGCTCAATGGAGCGGGTATTCTTTGCAATCATCAAGACAAAAGTAAACAATAACTTATATTTAATTCCCAAGAAGGAGGATGTCATCCGCGCCCAGTTTGTCACCGCCGGTAGAGAAAGGACCCAAGCAGGGCGGTCGGTGAGGGACCCAGGTAGGGCGGTAAAGGAGCCACGGTAAATTTGTTCTAACAGGTATCACGCTTGGGGCACTGAATTTTTGGTCATCTTGAGATAGTCGAAGACACCCCTTACGTTCTGCGTGAGCTGGCGCATTTTCTGGGCTACACTGCGAACGCCTTTCGCCTTAATGACGCCCACCGCGAATCTACGCAGCCTGGTCATGTTTTCAGGACCATTGCCGGTTCTTATTCGGCTTCGATCTTCGTCGTAGTTCCAGTCGATGATGTAATGGCACTCGTTTTCAATGCTCCAGTGACCGCGATTGATAGAAAGTACACGTTCGGGATTCGCCTGATCAGGTGATTGACTCGTTATGCCGTAAGCAACCTCAACTGTGCATTTACCGGTTTTCTTGTTTGTAACTTCTCTCTGGATCATAAAAGCCTGGCCGACATACGGGAAATCCAGGTATAGGTTAAGTTCGGTAGTCGTCCATATTTTGCGCACTTCGATGCGACCATGATCGGGAGCATCGTGTTGTATGAAATCAGGATCGTTGCAGCCCTCAAAATACAGGGAAATGTCTTGAAGTAATGTGGGCTGGTTGTTTTTGGCGATGAAATGGTAATGGGCGTTGCGTTGCTCGACCAAATATTTAGCAAAAGTCCTTTGGGTTAGCAGTGCGTCAGCTGAAATGACTTTGCCTTCGATATCGATCGCGTCCAGTAAAGGGGCAGCCGTTTTGATTTCATTGGTTCGCTTGAGTTCGTCTTTGCCTTCTACAGGGAGAGAACCGACTTTTTTTGGGTGTAACAGGTCTTAGTTTGATGGCCGACAGCACTCATGATGTGAGTCTGATAACCTTGTTCATCGATGGCATTACACATGGTTTTTCCATCGATGGCCAAGCTTTCGTCCTGTTCACCGTAAAGCAGATTCCAACGCTGGAGAGCTTTGTCGAGTTCTGTGGGGTCAACGCGAACCAGAACATCACGGATAGTAGACTGACTGGGAGCTACATAGCGCTTATTTTCATATCGGCAACGGAAACGCTCAAGGGCTTTTTGTCCAAGACCATTTACCCAATCGGATATCGCCAGATAACCGCGCATTCCGCACAGTGTTGCGGCGGTGGCAATGGCCAGAACAGTGGAGAGCCTGTGACGTCGTCCCTGGGATCGACGCGGGTCGGGAATTTGAGCAAAAAAGTCGGGTAGAGATTTCATATGTTCCGCACTGAGCATGATTTTGTAACCTCCTGTAAGATATGGTTTTTTGAGAACAGGTCGGGATAACAGTGCTTGAACATTGGAAACCAATGGTTTAAGAAAAACCATTTTCGGTGAATCCGCTTTATCGCTGTAGCCTTGGCGAGTTCGATGAAAACCCTTTGTTTTACCAACATATATCCAATTAGACGCTCGATATACGGTTCCGTGGAATTGCTTTGGGTCCACAAAGGTTTCCAGGAGTACAACCGGATGCCCGAAACGCTCCTGCCAATCAGCCTGCATTCGCTTCCGACATAATGAAAGGATACGGGATGCGAGATTCGGAATATGCCATTCGGGCAAAATTAGAAAACGACTGTTATTGGTTACCAGTTTCAGTCGATCGTATTGATGGCGAAAATTCCATCCGATCCAGCTGTCCCTTGGTGTACATTTCAAAGCGGGAGCAGAAAAACTGACAAGCGCAATCCACTCACTATTTAGTCTAGCTGTATACCAGAGGGTTTCGCTGATCTTGGGAAGAGCGCCCAAATAATGATGCGACTGCATCAGATGCTGAAAGCGTTGTTCTTCAAGCGGGCGGACTATTTGAATGCGGACTTGCTTAACGTTCAAGAATTTAAACCCCGAATTGGTTTGGTGCCTGTCACAGTATATACACCATCCGAGGGTTTCTGTCCATAATGTAGCGCAACTTTTATATTTTATTTGGATAATTCGGAAGAATAAATTCACCCTGGTAAAGGAGCCGTTGATGTAGATTTACTTTTCAAAAAATTTTATAAAATCTATTTTCTTTGGATTTGGTTTTCTTCTTCCAAGGCAGATGCCTCGGTGGGGAGAAATTGGAGAAATGGCTTGAAAAAAGGGTATCCTTTTCGGCTTCGGCTACAGCATGAGGATATTTGTGATGCTATATTGGGCGCTAACCCCGCGCCAGCCAGTTGCCCATGAGCGGATCCGTGAGACGGCATTTTCCCGCCTCATGCTTCTCCACCAAATCCAGGGATAGGAGGGTACGGATCACGCGTTGGGTGCCGCCGATGGTGAGATGGTAACGTTCGAGGAACTCCCTTGAATAGGGCAGGACAGCGGTCGATTCCAGGGCCAGGGCTTTTAAGATTGTACGCTGGGACAGTCTCAGGGCGCTCCAGGTGGCTTCGAAATCGGCCGTTTCCATTTCAACCAGTGCCTCATAGGCAGCCTGAACCACCTGACCATCGCATTTTTCCGTTGTTAGATCCCACGAAATGGATGCAAGCTTTTGAACGTAGTAAGGATATCCTCGGACGCGGTCGTAGATTTCTTCTGAAACGACCGACGGACAGGCCTTTCCTGTTTTTGAGAAATGTTCATTTATGTAGTCGGCGAATTCTTTCCTGGGAATCTCCTTCAGGGGGTATGCAAAAGCGCTTTTGTAGAAGGCGCGGCTCTTGTCGGAGAACATCTCCTGCAGAATTCGCCTGCGGCTTCCGATGAAAAAGTAGGATATTTCACTGTGCAACTGAATGTGCGACCGGAGAAGCCCTTCGATCCTTTTGGATTCAGGCAACTCCGTGATTTCCTGAAACTCATCCAGTGCTACGCAGGCGCGTGCATCCCTTTGGGTTACGTATCGATGGAGGCCTTCCATGAGATCCTCCAGCAGGGGGCCTGATTCCGAGGTTTGGTCGAAGCGCATGGAGACGCTGTAGCCGTCCGGCTTTAATTCAATGCTGGGGATCAGCCGTTTGAAGAGGTCTTTCAGCCTCACGGCGAATGTACGGTCATCCACTCCGCGTCCGATGCCCTTCAGCAAAGCAGAGGAAAAACGTGTTATGAGATCCCTCTCGGAGACAATGGGGAAAAGATCGACATACACGGTGAGAAACCCCTCCGTTTCCAACTGATCCAGTGTTTTTCGCACCAGGGATGTTTTTCCATATCGCCGGGGAGAAAAGAGCAGGACATTGTCTCCGTTTCTTCCATGCCGGAGAAGATCCTGTATTTCGGTTTCACGATTGCAGAAACGGTCGCCCCGTGCGATTCCAAGGCCGAAGGGATTCACCATGATTTTCCCCTATGGGATTTGAATTATTACTTTCCGATTATTCACAATGAATAACCGGCTGTCAATGCAAGAAGCAAATATTATTGTGCAGCATTCCTCATTACCCCGCCAACCGGTGTAATGCGTCAGAAAAACCCCCTCATTTTGACGCCAAAACGCCGGCTCGAATGCCGCCAAAAACAGGTGTGAGATTTCCGGTCACCCACGGAACCGTGGCCTTGACGGGCCTTTCGTTTTTTTGCTGATGCTCAAGGGCCAGGGCCGCCGCGTTTTTTTCATAAAAGGCTTGCGGTTCATAGGACCATCCGTTTTGAAGGCGAACTTCTTCCTTTTTTAGACTGTGGTAAAGATACATTCCGGCCATTGGGGCAACCAGCCTTGTTTTCCAGCCAAACTCCCGGTAAAGCCTACTCAGGAGCGTGTCCATTTTTGCCGCCATCGGTTCGTTGCCCCGCGACCATTTCTTCATGGCCCAGACCGCACCCGCGTAGGTGGTTCGAAGGGATTTTGCCTTCAATATAAAACGGCTGCGAATCCTTTGATCCGGATGATTTTTATATTTTTGCCAGCCCTTGAGGGTGGTCCCGATCAATCGGGCGAGACTGGGGCCGTTGACTTCGAAATCCCGGCGAAAAGCATTGAGAAGATACTCTCCTTCCCGACCGTTGCGGATGTGTCGATGCCGGTAATTGAAGCGGTATTGTCCGTGGGTATCGCAAGCCGGAAATTCCGATTCAGGGAGCAGGGTTCCATCGGCCTTGTGCTGCGCATGCAGTTGTGTGCCGGGAATCGGGGTGTAAAGCATGAATTGGTGAAAATCCGTATTGTGGCTGATCGCATGATCGATGATCTGATCGATGTTTTCGGGGGTGTGGTTTTCCATTCCGATAATGGAGGACCCCAGAACACAAATGCCGTGGGATTGTAAATGGGCCACAAATGACCGGGTGTCCACATTTTTGAGCTTCTGATACCGGCTGTCTTCCCCTTCCAGTCCGGTCCAGACCCAGGAAACCCCCAGCCCCACCAGTTGCTCAATGCGATAGCTTTTTAATACACGAGCGGAACTGAAAACGTATAAAGACCAGCTTTTTTGGTTTTGTTCCATCAGTTCAAGGAGTCGAAGGGCTCTTTTGCGATGCAGGAGGAAATTCTCATCCAGGATAAAAAAGGATCGGACTTTGAGTTTTTCTTCAATCCCCCGCATGACGCCGAACAGTTCGTCGCCTGTCTCGTAAAAATTGATAAACTTGCCTTTCCCGCCGAACATGGCGGAAGTGGAACAAAAATTACACCCCATGGGACACCCCACGGAAGGGATCAGGATGGCGGCGGTATCGCCAACCTTCTCATTCAGGGGGACGCCCATAATCCGGGTGCCGTTCCCCGAATACGTCACCGGATGCCGGACCGGCTCGTCTTCGTTCTGGCCCAGAAATTTCCTAAACCATCTGACCCCGTCTCCTCTGACGATATGGTCCGCACTGATTATGTCGTGGATATTCTCCTTGTTGACCACATGTCCGCCCACCACAAGCGTTGCATTGGGCTGGTGTGTTCTCACAAGGTCGCACATCCTCTTGACCTTCCCGATATTCGGAATAATGCCGCTGATGCCCACAATGTCATAGGAAGAATTTTTGAGTTCTTCGATAAATCGCTCCTGGGAGGGAAAGTCCAAAAGGGTGCAGGGAGCGTCAATGTTCGCCTGAAGCAGCATCAATCCAAAGGACCGATGAAACATGCGAAGGGAAAAGGCGCCTTGTGTTCGCGTGACCTGATTTTGGTAAAGCTCCATGGGGTTGATCTTGCGGCTGCCATAGGCATCGTCCTGGGCATAGGGGCCAAAAACGCTTGACAACAATATTTTGGCCCGGGTTCCAAGCCTGTGAACAGGCTGTGTCGGTATCATTTTTTTCTCTCCATTCGCGGTTATAGATTTTTGTCGGTTGAAATAGTATCCGTATGCTAATACAATAAAAGAAAAGCTTAAAGGCCTCTGGATATGTTTTACAAAAGTTTTACAAACCTGATGGATTCGTCAAGATAACGATTGTTAATGCCTTCCCAAAAAATAGTTTGATTTAAAAGTTTCGTTCGAGTCAGAGAAACTGCCGTATAGAGCGTAAGACCGAGACATTATGAAATTATCCCAGCTTAACCTTTCGGAAATCGAAAATATTCTTTATCACCTGAACTACAGATGGAATCTTCAGGCCCTCGCCCTCTGGAAGGGAAACAAAATTCCTTTTAAAGCCTATGAACTGTACAAAGGATATGAGGATTTTATCAACCAGAACACAATTTCGCGTATCGAGCATATTGCAAGGGAACCTGAAAAACAGCGGTTGCGATTTGCATTGATCGATCACTACCTGCAACAGAGTCTGTTGCCCCACGAAAACGAAATGCGCCTCTGGATGAGGGGCGCTGCCGCGCATGTGGATGGAGAAAAAATCTACTTCGGGGAAATTATCCCCTGGTGTCAGAAATTCAGCAACTATGAAAAGCGACAGGCGCTTCAGAAAGAAACCGGTCCCCTCTGTAAGTTTCTAAAGCCCTTTGCCGTGAATTATTGGAAGATTCTGCTGGAAATTCTTGCCGATGACCTGGGTTATGAGAACTACGTGGCATACTGCGGGAAAAAGAAGGGGATTGATTATGCCTATTATTATGATTATTTGAAGAAACTTCTTGAAGCGACGGATGAAGTCTATTTCGAGGCCATGAAACGGTGGTGCCAAAAGCGATTCCATCGGCCCCTTTCCGATCTGACCCGGTTTGACGCCATCAACCTGTTGAGCCTGCGGCAATTCGATGACCTGTTACCCGGGAGGGCCTTGGATGCGCTAACCCCGTTTTTTAAGAACTGGGCCATTAATCCGGCTGCCACGCCCGGATTGACATTGGAACTGGGCCGTGAGACAGGCAAAAACGCTCAGGCAATCTGTCTCATGTTGCAGGTTCCGGAAGAGATTTATGTTCTTATGCGCCCGGAAGGAGGGTGGGGCGATCTGGAGACGCTGTGGCATGAATTGGGGCACGGGTTGTCGGCGGCTTTTACCTCGCCGGATATTTCCATGGTGATGCGGGATATGGGGACCTCCTTTGCTCTGTCGGAAGCCTTTGCCTTTTTGAATCAGAGCCTGGTGCTTTCAATCCCTTTTCTGGAAGAATCCCTGGGGCTTTCCCCTGAGAATTCGAAAAAACTGTCCTACCATAAAACCCTGAAGGACCTTTCCATGTTCAGGCGCTATGCGGCCAAATTTATGGCGGAATATGACATGTTTATGCGGGGAGATCTTTCGAATGGGGCGCCTTACGCCCGGATGATGGCACGTTATACCGGTTTTTACTATCAGCCGGAAAGCCATCTTTTCGATCTGGTTCCCGAGCTGTACTGCCTGGATTACGTTCTTGGATGGATGGGGGAAACCGTTTTGGAAAGCCATTTGAAGGAACGACTGGGACCCCGATGGATGCTTGAACCCGAAACGGGACGAATTCTGAAAGGTTGGTGGGCCGAGGGGAACCAGTATGACCTGCGGCAATTTCTGGAATTAAAGGGCTTGGGTGAAATGAATGCCGATACCATGGTAAAACAGTGGCATAAAGGGTTGGATTTGGAATGAAATATCTCAATGTTGTATTCATGCTGCTTTATATTTTTGGCATTTCGGCATGCGCCGGGCCGCACCCCAAACAGATTGCCTGGGATAATGCGGCGCTTTCTGATGCCGTCATTGACCATCGCATCCGGTTTATTGAAGCGAAACTGGAGGCCCATAAACGGCATGGTGAAATCTGGTATTGGAGCTGGATGGCCATTAACAGTGGGGCTATGGTGGGTCTGGGTGTGGCGGCGGGACTCACCGACGACACTGCGGATCGCGTGAATTTCGGGTCCCAGGCGGGTTTGGCTGCCCTGGGGGTGGCGGATCTTCTTTTTAGACC
This sequence comes from Desulfatiglandales bacterium, assembly GCA_963662465.1. Classification (GTDB taxonomy): domain Bacteria; phylum Desulfobacterota; class DSM-4660; order Desulfatiglandales; family Desulfatiglandaceae; genus NaphS2. The sequence goes on along the minus strand of OY759599.1, from coordinate 1,862,906 downwards.
GCTTGAGGCGCGCTATGGCGCGGATCCGATCCGCAACCTGCCGGAGGCAACCCATGGTCAAAAGCTGAAAAAACTGGAAGCTGCGGAGACCCTGTTAAGAAACAATGCAAAACGGGCATGTGAGCGGGAAAACTGGGTTCTCCATCTCTGTAACCTGTTGCTAAACGCAGGGGTAGGGGTGGCAACCGGGAAAGCGGGAGATGTTGCCGGCGGCGCCATCAGCGCCGGCGTCGGATTCATCGGTGGTGAAATCTATATCCTCGGCCAGCCGGGCGGCCCTAAAGAGGACTGGGAACAATACCGACGGATGGTATCCGATCGTTCCGGGGAAAACATGCGTATTTCTTTGGACTCCTGTGATTCAGGCTTGAAGGTCAGTTTCCGCTGGTAAAATCTTATGCTTTCCGGTCAATGGTACAAATCGAGTCCCAAAACGGTTTTTCATACTCGAAAAGAGGCCTGACCGAAGAAATATTTTCGAAATGAGAATTGCTGCTGTTTTGGGTTGACTTCGGGGAAAAAGCGATTATTATGCGGCTATCATAAAGCGTCCGTCTTTTGTTTTACGGGCATGTTTCGCGCTAAAGGAATGATCCATTTGTTAAAGTGGCGCCTGAAGTCTGGAACTATGAGAAATTTTTGAAAGGAGGGTGTCATTATGGCGAGTGGCGTTGTAAAATGGTTTAACAGCAGCAAGGGGTATGGGTTCATTGAGCAGGAAGATGGTCCGGATGTATTTGTGCATCATACGGGGATCAATGGTTCCGGGTTTAAGGATCTTAGCGAAGGCGATCAGGTTACGTTTGAAGTTGAGCAGGGACAGAAGGGTCCTGCGGCGGTGAATGTAACTGTTGTTTAGTAAAAACGATCTATTTTTGATTTAAAAAAAGGCATGCCGTGTTGAAAAAAGGCATGCCTTTTTTTTATTTTTTTACATTTCTTTTACATGGACGCAGGTAAAGTCGCCATAGACCCTATCGATATCGGAACGCTGGTCATGGTTCTTTTTGGCATTATGGCGGTGGAGACGTCCTTGAGAACAGTGGCATGGCATGAGACCGTTTCTCCGCTGGTTCTCTTGAGCGTATCGCGTTTGATTGAAGCGGGCCTGATGGTCGGAGTTGTCCTTATTGGGAAAAAAGGGATTTCGGCTGTCGGATTGTCACAGGGGACAGTGTTTCAAGGGCTCAGGAGAGGTTTGGTCTGGTCCGGGGGGGTGGGAGGAATTGTCTTCTTCGTTTCCGGTTTTCTTTTGGTCGTAAGGATTGATCCGTTATCCTTCATCAAAACCCCTTTACCCGTCAGAACGGGTGATGTAATTCTATTTTTCCTTGTGGGCGGCATCCTCTCCCCCGTGGCGGAAGAACTGTTTTTCAGGGGGGTTGTTTATGGTTTTCTGAGGCGGTGGGGAGCTGTCATCGCGGTTGTTCTGAGTTCGCTGGCATTTATTTCGGCCCATATGGCTTTTTCCGGGATTTGCTTCACCCACTTCGTCGGTGCAATTGTTTTTGCCCTGGCATATGAGGCAGAGAGAAATCTCATGGTTCCCATCACCCTTCATGCTCTGGGAAATATGGCCATTTTTACCATTTCTTTTGTCAGCACTTGAAGCATCCGGAGTTGAATAAAGGGCAGTTCCGGTTTCATTCTTAATTTGTGATTGCACCGATAAAGCAACCGCCGTCATCGTCATTTTTTTCGACGGTAATCTGGACCGTATCCGTATCTGTCAAGCCGCCGTTGTCGGTTACTTCCAGTTGAAACGTGAGTGTTTTACTGTCATCATCAACACTGGGAGCGGAAAAACTCGGCGTAACGGAAGCGGAATCATTTAACGTGACCGTGTCGCCCTCGGTCTGGGTCCAATTGTAGAGTGGAATGCCATAATCGGGATCCAATGTATCAGAACCGCTTAAGGTGACCGTGTTGCCGGATTTTACGGTTTGATCTGCACCCGCGTCGGCCGCCGGCCCTGAATTGGTATAGTTTCGACCTGTATGTCGAACGTCGTGGTGAAAAGAGGGCCACAAGCCGGAGGCAAGCCGCACGGAATTGCTTTCAATTGCATACAGTTTTCCGGCTTCCGTTCCCACGTAGATATCTCCCCCGAAACCGATGGCCGGAGACGCAGAGACCTTGCCCTCCGCCAGGAAACGCCACTTTTCCACACCACTGGCATTTATGGCGTAGAGTTTCTGATCATCCGAGCCAAAATAGAGGGTTTCATCAAGGCCTATCGCCGGAGAGGAACGGACCGGGTTATTATCAGCTGAAAAAGCCCAGAATGAAGTGCCTTCCTTTGTGATGGCATAGAGCTTTCCATCATTTGATCCCACCAGGATGACGCCGTCTCCGCGAATCGAAGGGGATGAGAGTACTTTTCCGCTGGTTGTGAAGGTCCATTTCTCAGTTCCATCGGAACTGACGGCGTAAACCTTGAAGTCATCGGAACCCACGTAGAGGGTTCCATCCGCGCCAATGGCTGGGGAGGAATGGATGCTGCCAATGGTGGTACTAGAGGGAAATTCCCAGTTTTTTTTCCCGGTTGATTTAACGGCATAAAGTTTGCCGCTTTCTGAACCCACATAAATGGTTCCATCCGAGGCCACAACCGGAGAAGCGGTTATGGCGCCGTTAGCAGTAAAGGGCCATTCCCCCTGCTCGGTTGTGCCGTCTGATTTGACGGCATACAGCTTCATGTCTTTTGAGCCAAAATAGACCGTGCCGGTGGACCCGATGGCCGGGGAGGAGGTTATGCCGCCGGTTGCCTCCGAAAAAACCCAGTTTTGAGTGCCGTCCGATTTGACGGCATAGAAATTCCCGTCTTCCGAACCCACGTAGACAATGTCGTCGTAGCCAACGGCGGGTGAAGAACTGATTTCGCCTGCCGTTTCAAAGGTCCATTTCAGGGTTCCGTCGGAATTTACGGCATAGAGATTGCTGTCCTGCCCACCCACATAGATGACGCCGGTGGACCCGATGGCCGGGGAGGAATAAATACTGCTCCCCAAAGAAATCTCCCACTTTTTGTCCCCCTCCGCAGCCGGCAGGGAATTCGGACAAACGACGAACAGGAACCACAACGCCAGTAAAAAATAAACGCCTTTCGTTTCGGGCCTTTTATGTCTCATTTAACCCTCCCCGTCGAGACTTGGTTTGATCAAGGCCCATGTGTTACATTTCCAAAAGGCTTGTGTCAAGGGGCTTATTTCAGCAAAATCACAACATCTTTCCCGGTACCCTGTAACTTATAATGGTTTTGTAACTTATAATTGGTTTGCGGTTTACAATTATCGGTTCACGATTAAAAAAAATGTAAACCGTGAACCGACAACCGTGAACGGTTATCTTTCAAATGGCTTCCTTTATCGGTTCACGATTAAAAAAAATGTAAACCGTGAACCGACAACCGTGAACGGTTATCTTTCAAATGGCTTCCTTTCCGGTTTCTCCCGTTCGGATTCGAATGACCTCCTCCACGGGCATGATAAAGATTTTGCCGTCTCCAATCTGGCCGGTTCTCCCTTTTTCCTGGATAATTCTGACGGCTTCAGGCACCAGTTTGGAATCCATGACCACCTCGATTTTAATTTTGGCCACAAAGTCCACCTGATACTCGGCGCCCCGGTAGACCTCTTTGTGCCCCCTTTGACGCCCGAACCCCTTTACCTCGCTGACAGTCAGCCCTTTGGCGCCCAGTTCGGAAAGTCCGTCTTTTACGTCATCCAGTTTAAACGGTTTAATAATGGCTTCGACCTTTTTCATGGCTTTCACTCCTTTCGTCTAATTTAATAGGTGTATCCCGCTTCATTATGGATGCTGGTATCCATACCCATTCGTTCTTCATCTTCGGTGATTCTAAGGCCCACCAACTTGTCGACTATTTTCAGAATTATCAATGTCATGACAAAGGCAAAGGCCATGGTTGCGATAACGGAGACGAACTGAATCCACAACTGGCCGGGATTCCCGAAGAATAGCCCGTTTGCGCCGGCCGGATTGATCTCGGTACTGGCAAACAGTCCCGTGGCAAGCGCTCCCCAGGTGCCGCCTACGCCGTGAATCCCAACCACGTCCAGGGAGTCGTCATACCCCAGTCTCGTTTTCAGCAGTACGCCGCCGTAGCAGAAAGCGCCCGCCAGGAAACCGATGGCAATGGAACTCATGGGTCCCACAAAGCCGGATGCGGGCGTAATGGCCACCAGTCCCGCAACAGCTCCCGAAGCAACGCCGAGAGTGGTGGGTTTGCCTCGATGAATCCATTCAAAAATAATCCACGATAGGGCCGCCACGGCCGAGGCAATATGGGTGACCACGAACGCGCTGGCGGCAAGTCCGTCGGCGGCCAGGGCGCTCCCGGCATTGAATCCGAACCACCCGAACCAGAGAAGGGCAGCACCTGTGAGGGTCATGGGAAGGTTGTGGGGGATGAAGGCCGTGGCGCCATATCCCAGTCTTCTGCCGACAAGGAGGGCCGCGGCCAGGGCTGAAATCCCCGAGCTGATATGCACCACCGTGCCGCCCGCAAAATCAAGGGCGCCGAGCTTACCCATCCATCCGCCCATAGCCCATACCCAGTGGCATAGGGGGTTGTACACAAATGTAGACCACAAAAGCGTAAAAAGGATAAAAGCACTGAATTTCATGCGTTCGGCAACAGCACCCGCGATGAGGGCCGGGGTGATGATGGCAAACATGCATTGAAAAATCATAAAGGCCAGTTGAGGGATGGTGGAACCATAGTCGGGACTAGGCGTCATCCCGACGCCATTCAGCCCCAACATGGTTAACCCTCCGATCAGGCCACCGTGATCCGGACCAAAACTCATGGTGTAGCCCCAAAGTACCCACTCAACGGTAATGATCCCCAGAATGACGAAACTCTGCATGAGTGTCCCTAGAATATTTTTGCTCCTAACCATTCCACCATAAAAAAGGGCCAGACCCGGGGTCATCAGCATTACCAGGGCAGCGGATATCAGTACGAAAACGGTATCTCCTGCATTCATAATTTTTTCTCCTCCTGTTTTTTTTTAAAAAGAGATTGCAAACCATATGCCATTTGAAGTATTCCCTGCTTAAGTCTTTAAAAACAGTAATTTGAATAAATCATGACCCACTTCTTTGCCAAACACAATTGTATTTATGTAAAAAAAATATGACAAAATTGTAGTTTCGCCTCAAGCGGGCGTCATACAAAAAACTGATAAACAGCCTGAATTTGCTTATTTGCCATAAGGAGACTTCATTGGACAGGATTATTTACATTAGTATATCCGCACTCATTTCCTTTTTGATGTATCTGGCTTTCGTTCTGCTTTTAAAGACCGAAAAAGGACGGAATTTTCTAGGCCAACACTGGTTTTTTCACCCCAATCTTATCTGTCTCTGGCGAGTGATCATCGGCATTTCGGGCACGCTGTTGTATTTTCTGGCCGAGCAGCATGCTTTGGGCATCCTCTTGTTTTCTATTTCGGCGGTCCTGGACGGTGTTGATGGGCTTGTTGCCAGACAGTGTAACCTGACGACCCCTTTTGGAGAGGAAATTGATCCCTTATGCGATAAATTGACCTATTTGCCCCCCCTCCTGTTTTTTGCATACGAGGGGTATTTAAGTGTAGCCGCAGTATGGGTCTTGGTGAGCGTTGAGATATGCGGGCAGTTCCTGGTCAGATATATCATCAAGCATTTCACCCTATTCTCAGTGGCGGCAAATAATTTTGGAAAGATCAAGGCGGTGCTGTGCTTTTCCTTGATCATTTACTGCACCCTCCTTAATGATGCTTTCCCAATCCCCGATTTTTCGACGCAAATGCTTTATTTGTGCATTATCCTGTCCGTTTCATCCATTGTCTTTAAGCTGATAGCGAATCGATTTTATGCCGATATCTTATCCATGTTAAACCTTTTTTGCGGTATTATGGGGACCATTTTTGTTTTTCAGGGATGGTATGCCTATGCGACCATGGCAATCCTTGCGGGACAGATTTTTGATCTGTTTGATGGCCGGATGGCGGAGAAACATGGCGGCACCAAATTCGGGCCCTGGTTTGATGATATTGCCGATCTGGTTAGTTTTGGCGTCTGCCCGGGATTGTTGATCATCCTCAAAGGAGAGATGACGCTCCCATTTTTCGTTTTCGGGAGCCTTTATTCTTTGGCCATAGGGTTTCGGCTGTGGCGATACCTCATCCGGGACAAACATGATCACAGCCTGCCTGCCGGTGTTTTTAACGGACTGCCCAGTCCTGCGGGGGCCATGGCCGCCCTGGGCGCCTGCCTGTTCTGCAACAGGCCCTGGGCCATAATGACCATTGTTTGTTTGACCTCATTTTTGCTGATAAGCCATATTCGGTTTGTTCATTTTGGTCGCGTCATACTGAAGCGCTTGCCGCGGACCCTGATCGTTCTGTTCGGCTTTGTGGTGGTTTTCATTACCGCCTATCTTATAAAAGCCAGGGATTCGGAAATGCTGGGGGGGCTGCTGCTTTTATGTTTTTTGGGTTACGTGATCGCGAGCAGTCGGATGATGATACTGAAAAAATTTAATGCCGGGTGATTTATTGAGTCGGAACAGCGATCTGTGCATCCATTGGTTTTGCTCGGACGTGTAGTGATTTTATAGACCACATGTTGTGTTGTGTTTTTGGTTGACGCACAATTTGATGTGCTTTATACTCGCAAATCGAATGGTTGGGGAGATTTTTCATTCAGGCCGCGCTTTTTTACCCTGACCCTAAAATTTTGACTTAAGATAAACTGAAAGCACTGAGACCGGGATGGTTTTAAAAAAAAGAAAACCCAACTTAAGTGATTCTAAAGAATTGTCGTGGCTGGGAAAAAGTTATTGCGAAGGCGCTATAAACCTGGCTGAATCCAAGTGGCGAAAAGGCAAACCGGATTTTGCCCTGGATCTGATCCGTACTGTAATACGAAAACATCCCGATTACGCGGATGCCTATCGTTTGACGGCGCAGATTCTTATGGAGGAGGGTTATGACGATAACAATGTCATCTGGTGCTTTCAGAAACTCCAACAGCTGAGGCCGCTTTCGCCCGAAGAATCCCTCATGTACGGCCTCAGGATTATTAAAACCGGCGAATTTGAAAAGGTTCTCCCACTTCTTGAGAAGGTCACTCAGTGCAGCACGTTATTTTTTGAAGAGACGGGTATAGATCCCGGTATGATCAAGCGGATTGTCCTGTCATTACGGACTCAGTTAGAGACTTCTTCCCAGCAGGCTGGGTCCGGTGTTGACCGAAAGTCGAAAAAAAGCGGCGGGTCAGGGAGCATATTCGGAAAAGCATTCAAAACCTCGAAAAAAACCGCGGTAAAGGGAAAGCCTGTTAGCCCCCGTGTATCGAAAGAAAAAAAAGTAACCGGACGCAAATTGAAACAGTCCTCTTCAGGCCGTACCAAGCTTCCAAACCCTGAACCGAAGGCGCCGCCGAAACCCGAACCGCCGAAAATCCATATGACGGCCTTGATCCGGAGCCCGGATGATTTGTATGCGCATTTTCTATCCGGCAAGGTGGCCAATATCAAAAAGTACCTTTTGGCTCAGGAGGCGAGCCGATTTTCCCAGGCGGATCACTTTGACAACCTCATCTGCGTCAATACCTTGAAGGGCGTGGAGCAGTACGCCTACCAGGTGGATACGGTCCGAAAGGTGATGCGCTCTTTCAGGGGCCGGGTGTTGCTGGCCGATGAAGTGGGATTGGGAAAAACCATCGAAGCCGGCATGGTGCTCAAGGAATACCTCATGCGGGGCATGGTGAAAAAGGCACTGATTCTGACGCCGCCGGCCCTCACCAGCCAGTGGTGCGAGGAACTGGCGGCAAAATTCCAGATCAAAGCGGTATCGACGGATTCCCCTGAATTACGTCAAGACCCGGAACATTTCTGGAAAAGTAACGATTTGATCGTGGCTTCCCTGGCCCTGGCTCGGAACAAACATCACCGACCCCTGTTAACCCATATCGGGTTTGACATGGTTATCGTGGATGAGGCCCATCACGTGAAGAATGACAGGACAGTGGGGTGGAAGCTTATCAACGAATTGAAAAGCCGTTTTCTGCTGTTGCTGAGCGCTACCCCGGTGGAAAACAACCTCATGGATCTGTTCAGTCTGGTGACCCTGTTAAAGCCGGGTCAACTGGGGACCAAAACGGCATTCAGACGTCAATTTGTGCTGCGCGGTGATCCCACCCAGCCCAGAAACCGTGAGGAACTCCGGGGACTCATCGGGGAGGTCATGATTCGCAATACCCGGGCCCTGGCCGACATCAAACTGCCGCCCCGCCATGCTGTCACGGTCCTGGTGGAAGGCGCGCCGGCGGAACGGGAATTGTATGCCAGACTGACGGATCTGGTGCGCAAAGGCTTTCAAAACAACATGAATCGCCTGTCCCTGGGGCTGCTGTTGCAGGAAGCCGGTTCCAGCCCGGGGGCGGTTCGAAAAACCCTGCTAAAGCTGTGTGAGCATCCCCGGGTGGACAGCGATTTCAAAAAGGAGATGGGTAAACTGGCCAGGCTGTGCGATTATGTCCCCGATACCGCCAAAACTGCCCGTCTGTTGGCGCTATTGAAGGTAAGCCGCGAAAAAGTGCTGGTGTTTTCACGTTTTACGGCCACCCTCGAAGACATCGGGAAGCGACTTTCGGAAGCAGGCGTCGACTTTTCCATGTTCAAGGGAAAAATGAGCGCGTCCGAAAAAGACCAGGCCGTCCTCAATTTCCAGAACGGGTGCAATGTAATGCTCTGCTCCGAGATCGGTGGAGAAGGCCGAAACCTTCAGTTCTGTTCCACCATGGTCAACTATGATCTGCCCTGGAACCCCATGAAAATTGAGCAACGCATCGGGCGTATCCATCGCATCGGACAAACCCGGCCCGTACACGTATATAACCTGTGCGCCGACAACACGGCCGAACACCATATCCTTGATGTACTCGACAAACGCATCAACCTGTTTGAACTGGTGATCGGAGAAGTGGATCTGGTCCTGGGACAAACCAAGAGCGAGATGGAATTTGAAGAGCGCATCCTGGATATCTATGGCCGAAGCCGGAACGACCAGGACATTGCCCAGGCCTTTGAAACCCTTGGCGACGAACTGCTGGCCGCTCGAAAACAATATGATAAGGTTAAGAAACTGGACAGCGAAATTTTTGCAAATGATTATGAGATATAATGATTGAAAAATGAGTAACTTACTCCAATTTGCCAACAATTTGATTGAAGAAAGCGATGGGGTCGTTGAATGGGAGGCGGGCGAAAAGACATGCAAGGCCCTGCTGCCGGGGGAGGTTCAGCGTCGTTTGGGGCTTTCTGAATCCCTGGTGAGCCTTACCGACAATACACGCACGGGTGGAAACGGCGAAGATGACGCATCGGATATGGTCCCCATCGGTTATGGCACCGAATTCCTGGAGCGGGCGATTCCCATGGCCCTTGAAATGGGGAAGACCGCCGCTTTGCGGATGCCCTATCTTGTTTCCCGAAAGAAATCCGACAAAGATGCGGGTGATTATTTCAGCTTTCCCAACAGCGCCTTCAAGGAAAAAGGGAGCCATGAGAGTACACTCGATTACTGGCTGTGGTCTTTTGAGGTTGCGGCGGATGCCGATGAACGCCATGAAGCGGTTCACCATACCTGTGTTTCCACGGATGGGGTGGACTGTCCCCTATTGCCGGAGCTTATTCTGGGGCAGGCGTCCCATTGGGAACCGCTCACCGTCAAACCAATGGAATTTTCACAAAAGCGGTTGAATGCGTTGTTTATCACCGCCTGCGACAGGACCCTTTGGCGGGTCCGGGAAAGCCTTTCCGGTTTCAAGGACAAGGTGTTGCGACATCATATTCGGGACATACAACGGATTGAAACCTATTTCGAAGATTTAAAAGGGGAAATGGCGGATGAAATCAAAAGACGAAACCTGAAGGGAGCGGATCTTGAGATTCGAAGGGAAAAGATTCAGGCGCTATCCGGTGAGAAGTCCGCTAAATTGGCGGCCCTGGAAGACAAATACCGGGTAAGACTTACTATTCGTCCCTTGACCCTGCTTCTGGCCAGGCTTCCCGTGCGGCGCCATGACCTTTTGATCAAAAGGCGAAAGGGGGAAAGACGCATCAGTGTGGTGTACAATCTTCTTTCCAGGGAATTTGACCCCATGGCCTGTGAGGCCTGCGGCATGGATACCTATTCCCTCGGTTTTTGTGATGATGCCCTTCACTTGCTGTGTCCTTCCTGTTTGGCTGTTTTCGCGAACCGGAAAAAATGTCCCCGTTGCAGTGGAAAACAGCCGCCGGCGGGGATGGGCGACGTCTTGCGACATCAGGGCATTAAGGCATATGGAGAAAAAGAAAAGTGAACGACACAACAATTGAAGATATGGCGAAAAGGTTTTTCGGGGTGGTGGATGAACAGTCAAAAGCTCTCGGTAAAGTGCAGAAGGCCCTTAAAAGTCTCACTGACGACGCGATTCTGGAATCGCCGGGCAAGGTGGGGGAAGCCTGCCGGCAGCTTGAAGCATTCGATCCGGGGGCCTTTGGGCTGCACATTGATTTGGAAGATTTTCTTTCGCAAACAGTGGAAGACCAGCGTAAACGGGCCGGCAAACGCAAGGTTGAATTCGGCCGAGATCTGAAGGAAATCGCTGACCGCGAAGGGGTTTCATGTCAACTGATCACGACGGACCCCATGGAATTTTCGCTTCCGCCCTTTACGGTCGCCGTCAACCTGGAAAAGAACCTGGCCGCCCTTCGTTATGCCCGAATCGCCGTTGAGGACGTGCCGGCAAAAGCCGAAAAGATAATGGCAGCCCTTCAGAAGAATCTGAAACTGCTGGATGCCGGCTGGTCCGGCGAAGATTTTTTGGATGCCTTGCACCACGCCTATCAAATGCTTCTTTTTGAACAGCGAAAACATCCGGGTGAGCGGGTTACGCTGGTTGATTTGCTCCCCTTTGTTGCCCTTTCTTTTCAGAGCGCCAAATTCCGATCAGATCCGATTTCAGACCATTATCGGGCCTACGGCCGTGTCCGTATGGCCTACGATCTGGCCGGGCTCAGGAGAAACGGCATGTTGGAGCGAAACGGCGTCCGGTTAAACCTCGGCACGGCTACGGGGACCGCCACTAAAAATAAAAAGAATGTACTCTATATCGAGGAAGGGGGCGGAAAGGGACAATATTACCTGAGCATCTGGTTTTCGCCGATATCCAGGGAGGCGCATCCATGAACACGGCATCCCTTAAACCGGAACTGGCCGGCCACATCATTCAACGGGTGGGTGAATCCGGACAACCGCCTGAACAGGGCATTACCCATTTGAATGTGGGAAACGATTCCTATCTGCATATCCTGGAGACGGAGTACCTGGTCCGTTTGAAACACAACCCCCGTGGATCGAGCTTCAAACTGGTTCAGGGGTACTATGGCGGAGGGAAGACCCATTTTCTCTATTGTGTTCGGGATCTCGCCTGGAAGCATGGTTTTCTCACCTCCCTGGTCAATCTTTCCCCCAGAGAATGTCCCTATGATGATCCCGTGAAGGTGTATGGCGCGGTCGCCGTCAATCTGGCGAGCCCGCCCCTGGAAGAGGGCATGGAACCCACTCGCGGCCTGACGGATATCCTGAGGGATCTGGCCGATGACAAGGTAACAGCCATGGGAGAAGAAAGGGCCTTGATGTGGATACAGCGAACCGCGGCACGGGTTTCCACGGAAAGCCATTCTTTCAGAAAAGCCGCGGCGGGTTTTATGGCCGCCTACCTTCAGGGGGACCATGCCCGGGAAGCCGCACTGGAACCCTGGTTGCTGGGGGAACCGGTGCCCCAGAGCGAGACACGGTCCATGGGGGTCTATGAGGCCATTGAAACCGCCACGGGGTTTAAAATGCTGCGAAGCCTGTCCCAGATCATCAGCGGCTACGGTTTTCCGGGGCTTACGCTTTTGTTTGATGAGGTGGACCGGAATTTGTCTCTGACCAGTCGAAAAATGCTGGCAGTGGGAGACAATCTGCGGCAGGTGGTGGATCTTTGCGGACAAGCGCGGCTCCCCTCCACCCTCTTTCTATACGCGGTGCCGCCGGAATTTTTACGAAACGTGGTTCCCGACTATCCGGCCCTGGACCAGCGACTGAAAAGTCCGGTTCCCCTGGGAGAACGCAGCCCCCAGGCCGCGGTCATCGATCTTGAGCATCTGGATCTGGATGCGGCCGAACTTCTGATTTGCATTGGAGAACGGCTGGAACTGATTTTTGAAACGGCGACGGGGTGGAAATCCGACCGTGATATTCAGGCGCATAACCGGGCGCTCATTGCGCAAACCATGGTGGACTACACCTTTGAGGTGAGTCATCGGCGGCTGTTTGTGAAGAGCTATGTGGATTTTCTCTACGGGCAAAAATCCGGGGGCCAGGTGGAAATTTCACGCGATGAGGCCAACCACTTGATCCAGGGCGGATATGAAAGCCTTGGGTCCGTAGACGACGAGGAGTTCCTGGATGTCTAAGGTGGGGATGCCCGGAATCGGAGATGCCATTTTACACCGGGACTGGGGCGCTGGAAAAGTGATCGGCCTGTCCAGGGGAGGGCGGGTAATTCGGGTGGAATTCGATGAAATGCCCCATACGCCCTGGGATATTCCACGGGAAGAGCTGTTGTTGCATGAATCGAACGCCCCACCGTTATCGCCCTCCCGTGTGGAAAATAGCGTTGTTTCCCCAGAAAAAGAGACGACCCCCGTGCGTGGATTTTCCGAGGGAAAGACTTCAAAGCCGGTTATTCCTGTTTTTTCAGGTGTTAAAGAAAACAATACCGCAGAAAGTACCCTCAAAACAAAACAGGACGCCATTACGGCCCGGCAGGCCCTTGAGGCCCTCCGGTTGGGCGTGGTTCCCACCCGCCACCTGAACACCTATACGGTGGGTCGGGATGTGGAACTGGCGGTAGTCTATAAGGACCTCGTTGCCGCGGGGGCGGGGGCAGGGGGGGTGAGGGTGGTGCTGGGGGATTACGGCGCGGGAAAGACCCATTTTCTGGAAATGGCTGAGCTGATGGCCCTTGAAGAGGGATTCCTGTCCACCCGCGCCACCCTGGACAGCAAGGAAGTGACGCCGGCCAGGCCCCGGCGAATTTACCATCAACTGGCCAAGGGCATCCGTTATCCCGATGATCCCGACATGAAACCTCGGGGGCTCAAACCGCTTCTGATGAAAGCGTATGAAGATGTTTGCCTCATACGCCGTTTAAACGATCGAAAAGGCTCTGACTATCATCCCTATTTGGGTCCCGCGCTCTTTTACGGGTCGGTTCTGCCGTCCCTGGGGCAAACGGACGACTTGCTGGAACGGCTCCTGGATTGGATCGAGGGGTCCGAAGTGGCCAGCAATGTGGAACTGGAAAAAGAACTGCGGCAAGTCACCGGCGCAAGGGTGCGTCTGTACGCCCTCAAGGACTTCCGCACCGTGACCCATCTGTACACCCTGATTCTGGGAGGAATCGCGGAAATCGCCCGGCAGGTAGGGTACAAGGGTCTGGCCGTGATGGTGGATGAAGCGGAATTTTACTCTGCACTGGACGGTCGCGATCAGGGGTTTGCCGATGTGTTGTTTCGCACCTTCTCAGCCGCCTGCCTTTCACCCTCAGTGCTTCGTTTTGATCCCAAGATTCTACCCAGGGGGGGGCATGCGATTCATAGAAGTTTTCCATATCGGTACAAGGACGAGCAACCGCTTTATGTGGTCTTTGCTTTGACCCATGACCCGGAAGGTAAAACAGTGCTGGAGAAAGCCATTCCAGGGAATCGCTTTATGGCGTTGCCCCCTTTTACCACGAAGGATTACATTACCCTTTCCGAAAGGGTCATGTCGCTCTATGATCTGGCGCAGACCCCGCTGGCCCTGGGCGTAAAACTGGCGGCCCTCATGGCAAAGGTCATCGAACCCTGCCATCGCAGCGGACTCATCGAAAACCCGAGGCAAGCCTTGAAGTTTATTACAGAGGTAGTTGATATTACGAGACATAGGCCCGACCGGCTCAAACCCATGCTGGAAGATCTGCTGGTGTATTTAACGTCGGGCGCCCCATGAACGATTTGCCGGCCATCAGCGCATTAAAGGGCTTGCTGCCAAAGTCGTGGCATGCCTTCCTGGCACGGTTCGGCACTCCCACGCCCATTCAAATGGCCGGTATCCCCGCGATCATGAAGGGTCGCGGCGTGTTGCTCATTTCGCCGACGGCAAGCGGAAAAACCGAAACCTACGCGGCCCCCATGGCCGAGATGATTCAGTCCTTTGACGGTCCGCGACATCTTTCAGGATGGATTATCTCCCCAACCCGCGCGCTGGTCAACGACCTTGCCAGACGCCTGAAGGCGCCCCTTGGGGCCATGGGGCTGCGGGTGGGCCGCCGAACCGGCGAACACCGTGAAATATCGGGTTCCAATCCTCCCCACCTGGTGGTTACAACGCCGGAATCCCTTGATTCCATATTGTCCCGTTCGCCTTCGCTGCTCCTGGCGCTGCGTTTTTTGGTGCTGGATGAGGTGCATATACTGGATGGGACTCCTCGGGGGGATCAACTGGCGTGCCTGGTCTCACGGGTACATCGCATTGCAAAGCAAGTCCAGGTTATCGGTTCATCCGCCACCGTTGAGGACCCGGAGGGGCTCATGCTGCGTTATGTGGGATCGGACTGCCAAATGGTAACGTCTCCCGGGAATCGGCCCATTGAAGCACATTTTATCCACAACAGCCCAGGGACCCTGGCCCGCGAATTGCGTGATATCAGGTCCAAAAACCCCGAAGTCCGCAAGATCCTGGCCTTTGTACAGCGCCGCGCCCATGCGGAAATGCTGTTTTCCCTGTTTAAGGGACGGCCGCCCTTCGGAGATGCCGTATTCCTACATCATGGCAGCCTCGCCCTGGCTCGGCGAGAATTTGTGGAAAGGAGAATGCTCACCGGAACATCCGGCTTATGCTTTTCCACGACCACCCTGGAAGTGGGCATCGATATCGGGGACATCGATCTGATTATGCTGGCGTCCCCACCCCCGGATGTATCCGCGCTGCTTCAGCGGATCGGCAGGGGAAACCGACGAAATCAGGTCGCCCGCGTCTGCTGTTTAACCGCCAACCCCGGGGAAACCCGGCGATACGAGCATTTGATTGAAAGTGCCCAAAATGGTCGTCTGCTGGGTGGACCCTATTGCTTTTGCCCATCGGTACTGGCGCAACAATGTATGAGCTTGCTCATGCAGACACCGGGACGGTGGATCACCGCCAGGGCAATGATTTCCCGCATGCCCCATTGGCTCGAGGGATCCCCATGGGCGAAACGGCTGCCCGAACTCCTGGATCATCTGGTTGACAAAAATTGGCTCATTAGGAGCGGCCCGCGATACTTCATGGGGGATGAACTGGAAGAAGCCTTTGAAAAAGGGCGCATCCATTCCAATATCGAAGATGGCGCCAGGGACATTGAAGTGGTTGACCAGGATACCCGCCAAGTGCTGGGAACCCTTCCCCAGGCGGCAACAGAGGAGGGCCGTCTGTTGCTCAGCGGTCGACATCTCAAGGTGTCGGGCCTGGCTGGAAGGAACCGGATTCTGGTTAAGGATGCGGCAACCAATACGCATTTGAAGACAACATTGTCCAGGGGACCCATCATTTGCAGCCGTCTGGCCCGGGATTTCGCACGATTCCTGGGCGTTGCGCCGGGGGATGTCCCCATGGTGATTCTTGAAGACGGATCATTCGGGCTATTTCACTTTATGGGAAGCCTTTGGGGTGTGCTTCTGGCGTTGCTCATCACCCGTCGGACCGGAATGAAACCCCAGCAAATCAATGGCTTTTGCATGCACCTGCCGGAAAAACCCGAAGCGTTGCCCACGGATGTCACAGTTGCTGAAATCCGCGCCATTGTCCTTCGACACAGGGTCAGACTTCGAAACCGAATCCGGGAAGGAGGCTGGGCTTCACAGATTCCATCGGGATGGCGACAGGCCCATTTGCTGGATTGTATGGACATGGAAGGGTTTGTGAACAGGCTTAAAGGAATGTCCTTAAAGCGCGGTCTTACATCACCCCTTAAGGAGACCCTGGGTTCCCTGGCGGTGCGGACAGTGAAGAGTTAAGAGTTAAGAGTTAACGCCTCTTCAACCATTACCCTTTACTTTTCACCTTTCACTCTTCACTTTTCACTTGGTCATAAACATGAATCTCATCTTTTTTCTCATAGTACTCACATCCTTCTGTTCAGCGGGATGGCGGCAGATTCAATGGGCAGGGGAAGGTGGGGGGATTTCTCCCATGGAGAATCTCTCCAAAGCCATGGTGGATTCCGCCACAGGCTCCGTGGAACTGGCCCTGGGTCTGGTGGGGGTGATGACGCTTTTTCTCGGGTTGATGAAAGTTGCGGAAGCCGGGGGGATGCTCACCATTGTGGCCCGTCTGATCCGACCGGTAATGGTGCGACTCTTTCCCGATGTGCCCCCGGATCATCCGGCCATGGGGAGCATGATCCTGAACATGTCCGCAAATGCGCTCGGGTTGGGCAATGCCGCCACCCCATTCGGCATTCGCGCCATGCAGGAGCTGGACAAATTAAACCCGGGTAAAGGGACGGCCACGGATTCCATGGTCCTCTTCCTGGCCATCAATACTTCCAATGTCACCCTTTTGCCCACCGGCGTCATCGCCATCCGGGCCGCTGCGGGATCCCATGATCCGGCGGGAATTTTGCCCACTACCCTGTTTGCAACGCTCTTTTCCACCATCATCGCCATTTTTGCCGCAAAGGCCTATGGGAAACTGCCGTTTTTTAAACGAACCCGTCCGGTTGGAACACTGAATACCGGCGATTTACATGAGAATGATATCGCAGAACCCCTGTTACAGGACACCGACACCGGTTATCCCCTATGGGTCAGCGGTATGGCAATGGTCGCACTGGTTTCCCTGATTCCCATAACCGTTTTTTTTGGCCGGACCATTTCCCCCTGGATCATCCCCGGATTGATGTTGGGGTTTTTGGCATTCGGTGTTTTGAGGCGTGTTCCCATCTATGAGGTATTTGTGGAAGGCGCCAAGGAAGGATTCCAGGTCGCTATTCGCATTATCCCCTACCTGGTGGCAATTTTGGTGGTGGTGGGAATGCTCCGGTCCAGCGGCGCCATGGACATGATGGTAAACGTCCTGGGATCGTGGACGGGCAAGGTGGGAATGCCGGCGGATGCGCTTCCCATGGCCCTTCTCCGTCCCCTGTCGGGATCCGGCGCCTACGGGGTCATGGCATCCATCATCAATGATCCCGCTATCGGCCCCGACAGTTATACTGGCTATCTGGTTTCCACCCTCCAGGGATCAACTGAGACCACTTTTTATGTGCTGGCCGTCTATTTCGGCGCTGTGCAAATCAAGCGGATACGCCATGCCCTGGCGGCGGCCTTGACAGCGGATCTGGCAGGTATCATTGCAGCTGTGGCGGTTTGCACTTTTCTTTATGGTGCTTGATAGTGTATGAATCGCGTAGAGACAAGGCATGCCTTGTCTCTACAACGGGCGGGCATACGGGTACTACTATTTAGATGTGGAATAATGCAAACAATAAGGAGATAAAAATGACTAACCCCAAACAAATCAACGTGGAGTTTCCTAAGGAGATGGTGGGCGGTGTGTATGCCAACAATATGGCCGTGACACACACCACCGAAGAATTTATTATGGATTTTATTATGATCGCTCCGCCGGCAGGCGTGGTTAAATCACGTGTCGTCGTAAGCCCCGGACACATGAAACGAATTCTTCATGCGCTACAGGAAAATCTGGACAAGTACGAACAGAAATTCGGACCCGTCCAAATGGCCGAGAACTCCGGGGGAGAAGTTCCCACCATCCAATAATTTTGAATCTCAGGGCCTAATGAAACGAAAGGAGATAGGCCCTCAAATTAATTTTTTTGTTTTTGATGCCCAGTTTTCGTCTCAAGTTGAAACGATGGGTCAAAATTGTATTTTTGGATACCGACAGCTTTTCGGCAATCTCTATGTTGCTCTTGCCCTCTTTCACCAGATTGGCCACCCGGATTTCCATGGGCGTTAAGTCCAGAACTCTGCTTCCAATATCCCGAACGAATGGTGAAATAATTTGTTCCAGATTGGTTTCAATGACATTCAGATGGTTGGTCTGGAGCGCATCCAGAGGCGTATTCTTGAGTTTTTCGATGTAGGGATTGATCAGGGTGCTGATATTGGATATGACTGAGGATTCAAAATGAGTCCGATCTTCCTCGCGTCGCCTCAGCAGGATGCTGAACGCGGTATTGGCCTCTTCCAGGCTTCGGGTTCGGGATTCCAGTTCTTTCTCTCTTTTTTTCAGGCTCTGGGTATTTTTTTTCTCCTGAGAAATATCCCTGGAATAGATGGCCAGCTGCACGACCTTTCCCTTTGAATTTAATACGGGATACATGGTGTTCTGCAAAATAAACCGTCCGAGGCTGTCCTCAAACCGGCTGGGTTTTTTGGTGTTGATGACCTGCGCCACCTTGCCTTCTCTCTTTTTTGCAATTTGGGGAGGCAGATAATCATAAATACACTTGCCCAGAAGTTCATCCAAGGGAACCTTAAACCGTTTGGCGGTTATTTTGTTGGCGGCAATGATATTTCCCTTGAGATCCAGGAGTTGGGCCGCATCTGAGGAGGCATCCATCAAGGCGCGCATCTGATCGTTGACTTTCTCCAGATCGGCGGTTCGTTTTTCCACTATTTTTTCCAGTTCGGCGTGCGCCTCCACCAATGACTTCTCAAGTTCAAAATTAGAGAGGGCAATTTTTATGGCTGAACTGACCTGCGCATCGGTAAAGGGTTTAAGGAGGTATCCAAAAGATCTCGCCGATTTTGCCCTTTCAATGTATTCTTCCTCCGAGTAACCGGTCAGAAATATGACTGGAATGTTCAATTCCGTCCTGATTTTTGTTGCCGCCTCAATACCGTCTATCTTACCGGTCATGACAATATCCATCAGAACAAGATCCGGATGGGTTTTTATTGCCATGTCTACGGCCTCCTCGCCGGATTCCGCCGTGCCCGATATTTTATATCCGGAAGATTTCAGAGCTTCGGTCAGCTCCGTTACAGTGATCACATCATCATCAACAATCATGATTTCAGGCATAGCTTTAATCCTCATCTTATTTTCACGGGGTCAAAAGATTTAAAAAAGCGGAGATGGAAAGACTTCAGCGCTTCAAGTTTGCCTAAGCACATTCCATAATCGCATGTTAACGTGACAATTTCAGAAAAAAACGGAAATGTCAAGAAAATACATGAAGATAAAGGACTATTTTTTTGCGTAACTGTGGAGACCCGCCAAATAATTGACGCCAAAATAGGTAAAAAGGACGCAGAGAAAGCCCACAATGGAAAGAATCGCTATTCTTTTCCCTTTCCAACCCCTCACCAAGCGGGCATGGATAACCGATGCATAAACCAGCCAGGTGATGAGGGACCAGGTTTCTTTCGGGTCCCAGCTCCAGTAAGTCCCCCAGGCTGAATGTGCCCAGACTGAACCTGTGATAATGCCAAGGGTCAACATGAGAAAACCGATGACGATCATCTGGTAATTGAGGTCGTCCAGGATAGCGGTGGAGGGGATGAGTTTTAAGAAGAGGTTGTTTTTCTTTTCCGTGTCCAACCGTTTCAACAGGTACATCATGCTGATTCCAAAGGACAAACCGAATGCGGCGTAACCAAAAAAACAGGTAATGACATGGCTGATCAGCCAATTGCTTTTAAGGGCCGGGATCAGGGGTTGAATTTGGCTGTTAATATTGGGGGAGAAGGAAGCATAGGCCATGGCCAGAAACGCCAGCGGGGTCACAAAGGTTCCGATGGTTCGGTTTTTGGTGCGCCATTCTACAATGAGATAGAGAAACATCAGGGTCCAGGCAAAAAAGACCAAAGACTCGTAGAGGTTGGAAAAGGGCGCATGACCGATACCTATTTTATAGGACTCCGCCCATCTGAGAATGATGGCCAGGGTTTGGGCTGTGAGCCCCAGAATCGATAGGTACGTGCCCAAACGGGAAAAAAAAGAACGATTCATGACCATTCCCAGAAGGTAAGCCATAAACGCCGCAAAATATATGAAGGTGGTGTAACTGAGAATCAGAGAGTTATGCATGTGTTTTAGCCCTTTTTACTGAATTCATTTTTGAGACTCAGGGTAAGATGATAAAGTTCGTTTTGAAGTCCCACCGGATTTTTGTTGGTTGTTCCCGCTACCTCTATTCGCACGGTTGCGCCTTGCTTCAGGACTCGCACCCACATCCTTTTATGCGACAGAAAAAAAGACATGAAAAGTCCCAAAATCATTAGAAAACAGCCCGCCCACACAATGGGAACCCCCGGGTCCCTGTTTGCCTGGAGACCTGTATAATAGAGCGTCTGGAGACCTTTAAGGGAAAAGCGGTAGGGTGAAAAGGCGGAAGGATTAAATTTGGTGGAGGCCAGCATGGGCGCAGGCAATCTTTTTTGAACAGCCTCCTGATCCCTAAACACCCAAAATTCCATGCGGTTCCCTGTTTCAGGTTGAATGGAAATGAGTACGGCGGGGCCCAAATGCATAATATCGCTTCTCATGTCCACTACCTTGAAAGTCCCTTCACCACCGGGCAATGGATAATCTGTATCGCTTTTCACATCCATTTCTGTCAGAACGGGGTTATTTGATTTTCCATGAATACTCAAGTTCGCTTCTTTACCGGGAACGGCGCCGTAACTGGCCTGATAGAACGTAATCCCATTGAATTCCACCGGATGATTGACCAGAAGGTCGCTTTTTTTGACGGGTTTCCCGTTGACCAGGAAGGTCAGTAGCGATTTAAACTCTTTGGGCGCCCCGGTTTTGTAGAAATCGACGGAGAATTTATCGCAACGCACTTCAAAGTTCAGTTTCAGGGGGATCATGGTTTTGGTGTTGATGATCCTGTTTGTTTTTTCTCCCTCCAGAATATTGACATAGGCCTCAAAACCAAAAAATGATCCCACCAGACCTCCCGTGAGGATCAGGAGTACACTCAAGTGAACTACATAAACGCCAAAGTGAGAGAACCGCCCTTTTTCCCCATAAAAGAAATGAGAAGACCCACTGACTTTTTTTCGCACATTCTTGTAGCCCGATTGAAATATCTTTTCGACCCTGTCTGCTGTTTCATTGGCGTTGTCGCCGACCTCCAGGCAATTTTCGACGGGGGTATTTTCAAAAGGCTTGTTTCGATCGGGAGCGGGTCTGGCGCTGAATCGTTTCCATGTGGCGGGAAATCGGTTAATGGAACAAACGATCAGGTTGAGGGCCAGAAATCCGATGAGGAGCCTGAACCAGGGGGCGTTGTACATGTCAAAGAGCTGGAGCGTTGAAAGTAGACGAAACATGCCGGGGGTAAGGCTTTTGGCAAATTCCTCGGCCCCCTGCTGCTGAGGGATCAGGGTTCCGAGGATGGAAACAATAGCCAGGAGAATCAGTAGAACAATGGTAAGCTTGACTGAACTCAGGAATTTCCACAGCGCATTGGGTTTTTTTTTGGGTTCGACATTTTTCATATTTGCACCATCTGATTGAAGAAGATGCCCTTATAGCATGGATTTTTATAAAGTTCAATTTGGTTTAGGCCTCAAAATGTTTGACGATTCCCGTTTGATCATGTAGAAAAGTTAAGTAAGGAAAATGATTTTTGTAAATTCGGGAGATGATTATGCTTGACCTTAAGGTTGTCAGATCGAATCTTCAGGATATCAAGGAGATGATCCGAAACCGCGGATACGATCTGGATATTTCACGATTCGAAACATTGGACCGGGAGAGAAAAGAGCGGCTTGCCGTTCTGGAAGCGCTTCGATGCCGCAGGAACAGGGCAAGCGAAGAGATTGCCCTCATGAAGAAGAGCGGCAAGGATGCCTCCCATGCGATTTCAGAAATGAAAACAGTTGCCGCTGATATTAAGGAAAAGGAAAAGGATCTCCCACGGTTCGTGGAAGAACTGGAAAGCCTCCTTCAGCTCATTCCCAATATTCCCAACGAATCCGTTCCGGTGGGCAAAGATGAAAAGGACAACCCGGTCATCAGAATCTGGGGCAATATTGAGAACTTTGCTTATAAACCGTTGCCGCACTGGGAAATCGGTGAAAACCTGGGGATTTTGGATTTTGCATGCGCCGCCAAGCTCTCTGGAAGCAGGTTTGCCCTTTACCGGGGAGCGGGCGCCGCCATGGAGCGGGCGCTAATCAATTTTATGCTCCACATTCATACGGTGGAGCATGGCTACACGGAAATTCTCCCCCCCTTCATGGTCAACGCCGCCTCCCTGTTCGGCACCGGCCAGTTGCCCAAATTTGAAGAGGAGCTTTTTAAAATAGAAGGCAGAGATCTCTATCTGATTCCCACGGCGGAGGTTCCCGTCACCAACATGCACCGGGATGAAGTCCTTGCGGAAAGCGATCTCCCGGTCGCCTATGTCGCCTATACCCCCTGCTTCAGGTCGGAAGCGGGATCCTATGGTAAAGACACCCGAGGCCTCATTCGGCAGCACCAATTTAATAAGGTGGAGCTGGTTAAATTCGTAAAGCCGGAGCATTCTTATGATGAATTGGAAAAGTTAACCCGGAATGCGGAAGAGATATTGCAGCGTCTTGAGCTTCCTTATCGGGTGGTAACCCTCTGTACGGGAGATATCGGCTTTTCCGCGGCAAAGACCTACGATCTGGAGGTATGGCTTCCCGGCCAGGGGTTGTACCGGGAAATATCCTCTTGCAGCAATTTCGTGGATTTTCAGGCCAGAAGGTCGAGTATCCGATTTAAACGAAAAGGGGAATCCGGAACCGAGCTGGTTCACACGCTGAATGGCAGCGGCCTGGCAGTGGGGAGGACCCTGGTGGCAATTCTGGAGAACTACCAGCGAGAAGATGGCAGTGTTAAAGTCCCGGAAGCGCTCAGACCCTTCATGGGCGGAATTGAAATCATTTCGCGAGAATAATATGGATAACCGATTTTCCTATAATTCAGGGTGGCGGGATCACAATCCGAATCTTTGCCGAACACCCTCAAAAAAGTGTTTTGGCGCCAGGGCAACCCTGTTAACCCTTTGCCTGTGCGTTCTTATTACGACTTATCTGTTTTTTTTCCCGATCCCATGGTTTTCAGGGAAAGCAGGCCCAGAGGGCGACGCGCTCTCAGCCATAAGTGAACCAATGGATTCGGTAGACTTAGTTTCAAAAAAAATTCTGATCCGGGGCGTAAAGGATCTGAATCTGGACCCCGCTCATCTTGAAAATCGCTTTACACTGGAAAAAGAAGGCGTTCCCCTGGTTGTGGAATCATCCCTCGATCCCGACCTTCAGGTTTTTATTCTGGATTTACTGGAGAAATCCAAAACCGTGAAGGCGGCTGTGGTTGTCATGAGACCCGATGACGGACGCATTCTCGCCATGGTCAGCTACGACAGCGAATCGGAAGGGGCAAGCCTTTGTCTTAAGGCGGATTATCCAGCCGCCAGCCTCTTTAAAATTGTTTCGGCGGCAGCGGCCTTGGAGTCTGCGGGTTTTTCGCCGGAAAAATCGGTTTCCTTTGTGGGGAGAAAGCATACGCTCTATAAAAATCAGCTTAAAAACCGAAAGAGCAAATATGCGGCCACCATCAGTTTCAGGGAAGCCTTTGCGTCCTCCATCAACCCGGTATTCGGGAAATTGGGCATATACGATCTGGGAGGGGATGTGCTTTTGTCATCGGCGGAAAAATTCTTTTTTAATCGAACCATTCCCTTTGATTTTCCCGTTGGCATGAGCGAGGTTTTTGTTGCGGAAGATGATTTCGGACTGGCTGAGCTGGCCAGCGGGTTTAACAAAGGGACCACCATATCTCCCTTGCACGCAGCGCTTCTGGCTTCGGCGGTGGTCAATGACGGGGTGATGATGAAACCGTGGATTGTCAAGAGGGTCGTCAACGAGGATGGGCAGGTTCTCTACCAAAACAGTGAATCACAGATGGGAATCTCCATCACCCCTGAAACGGCAAAAGGGCTTAGGATCCTCATGAAAGACACTGTTCTCCATGGCACCTGCAGGAACGCGTTTCGTCGGGAGAGACGCAGAAAGGCCTACAAAGGGGTGGAGTTAGGGGCAAAGACGGGCACCATCAATGATCGAAGCGACGAATTCAAATATGACTGGTTAACGGCTTATGTGATTCCGCCTGATGGAAGAGAAGGGGTTTGCATCGCCGTGTTGGGCATCCATGGGAAAATGCTGGGCATACGGGCCAACCGACTCGGCCGCAGCATCATTCGATATTACCTTTCTTCCTGATCGATTCCATGCAAGCCTTTACAAACCCGAAGAAGAGCGGGGCAGGGACCTCCATCCTTGACTTCAGCTCCGGGTGGGCCTGAGTCGCGCAAAAGAATTTTAACTTCGGCAATTCAATAAACTCAACCAGCTTGCCGTTGGGACTCATACCGGAGAATACCATCCCCTTTTCCTGAAGGATCTGATGGTATTCAGGGTTGACTTCATAGCGGTGCCGGTGGCGCTCGGATACTTCTCGGGTTCCATAGAGGGAATGCACCACGGATCCTTCAGTGATCAGGGCAGGGTAGGCGCCAAGACGCATGGTTCCCCCTTTTTCGGTCACCGTTCTTTGCTCCGGCAGAATATCAATGACCGGATATGGCGTTTCAGGTTCCATTTCCGTGGAGTTGGCCCCCTCCAGACCGCAGACATGCCGCGCGAATTCAATAACCGCCAGTTGAAGCCCCAAACAGAGTCCCAGGAAGGGGATATCCTGTTCCCGCGCCAGGCGGATCGTTTCAATTTTCCCTTCAGCGCCCCGTGATCCAAACCCGCCGGGGACAACCAAACCGTCGATTTGATCCAATTGGGAGGCATCTCTTAACCCGGTTGTCTCAACCCATTTGAGGTTTATTTTGCATTTCAGGTGGGCGGAACAGTGATTAAAGGACTCAATGATGGAGGCATAGGAATCTTCAAGTTTGGTATATTTTCCGCACATGGCGATGGTGATTTCTTTCTCAGGATTCCTGATATTCTCCACCAGCTTTTTCCACTTTCTGAGATCCGGAGGGCTGTATATGTTGAGTTTTTTATGGATGTTTTCGGGCAGACCCTCCTGTTCGAAAATAATGGGGAGTTCATAGATGTCGTCCACATCCAAACCGGTAATCACGGCCTCGGGTTTGACATCGCAGAAATTGGATATTTTGGTCTTGATTTCAGGTGTCAGGAATTCCGGGGATCGACCGATAATAATATCCGGGAAGATACCCCGTTGCTGCAAGAGATTGACGCTCTGCTGGGTGGGTTTGGATTTCTGCTCATTGACGCCGGCCGGGATCGGTACATAGGTGAGATGCACGAATATAATATTGTTTCGCCCCACATCTTTTTTCATCTGGCGCATGGCTTCCAAAAACAGTTCGTTTTCAATGTCGCCGACGGTTCCGCCGATTTCTATAATTACCAGGTCCGGCGATTCTTCTTCTACGACCTGGGCAATGTGATCCTTGATCAGATCTGTTACGTGTGGAATATATTGAACGGTTTTACCCAGATAATCGCCGCGCCTTTCCTTTTTCCTGACCATGTCGAAAACCTTGCCCATGGTCAAATTCCAATTGGACTTGCATTGGACCCCCAGAAAACGTTCGTAATGGCCGAAATCCATGTCTACTTCGGCGCCGTCATCCAGCACGAAAACCTCTCCGTGTTCAAAAGGATTCATGGTGCCGGGATCAACGTTAAGATAGCCGTCGCATTTGATGGGAACAATTTTGAGTTTTGCGGATAAGAGATGGCCGATTGAAGCAGCTGCAATACCTTTGCCTAATCCCGAAAGTACGCCTCCGGTGACGATGATGTATTTGGTGAGCATTTCTGATGATTATTCCTCATGAATTTTGATAAGAAAGTGAAAGCTGGATTTGAACCGGATCTTATGCCTGTTGCTTCGGTTAGTCAAGGTCAAATGGCGAGGGCCTATGCGAGCATGGCAACGGTGGCAAATCGTCCGGTTGTCTTTTCCCCCCTGTAAGAAAAAAACCGGTCGGTATGACATCGAGTGCAAATTCCCGAAATCGTAATGTTCTTTGGATTAACGCCTGCTGTTTGGAGTTGATAAGAACTCAAGCCCCAGAGATCAAAATAGTTTTCCTCGATCATGAAATCCTCGAAATGCGCTGGGAATATTTCCCCGTGGGTGATGAATTCCGCGCAACAGGGGCCGAGAGAGGGTCCTATGGCGGCAACCAGGTTTTCTCCCCTGCAACCAAAATGATGTTGCATCAGGCGTATCACCTTTCCCAGGATGTTTTGCACGTTTCCCCGCCAACCGCAATGGACATTGGCGACCACATTTTCCTTAGGGTCAAAGAGGATCACCCCCTGACAATCCGCTTGTTTTATCATCAGCGCCACACGGGGGATATTGGTTATCATGGCATCCGCCTCGGGGGAAACCTTGAACAATCCGGGGGAATCGGCGCAAAGGACCAGGACTTCCGTCCCATGGACCTGATGCGTGAAGAAAAGGTGGGCAGCCCCCAGAGTACGCTTGATGATGGATAAATTTGCCGTCACGCTGTCCGTGAGATCCCCAACATCATAACTGGTATTCAGAGTGGCATAGGGAGAACAGCTTGAGCCCCCGTGCCGGGTAAAAGTCCCGTGGATCAGTTGGCTATATTGGGAAAGATTTTGATATTGGAGGCATGTAGCGCCATTTTTGAGCGCCCAATGATGATGGGAATCCAGCATGAACCTTCCAAAAAAAAGTCCTTGGCCGCGCATCCTTTTTCGAAACCTGACCGATATGGCTTCTTCACCCGGGGAACCATATAGATTCACTCGACGACACAGACTTTCTTACTTACCGCTGCTTCCTTCCGGATCTGACGGGGTTTATAAGTGCCTGTTACGTGAGGTCCATATCAACCCCAAAAGTGTCAAAACGCATCTCAAATCAGGACTCTCCAGAAGGACTTTCAACCCCGCATAAGCGGATTTCGGGTTAAGGGGCACCGCTAACTCCCCGTCTAGCGCGACCAAGGGTCTTAACTTGTTTGCTGCTGTTTACATAATATCGACTCTTTCCTTCAGTTCCTTCCCAACCTTGAAAAAAGGAAGTTTCTTACGCCCCACATTGATGATTTCCCCGGTTTTAGGGTTTCGGCCCTTGTAACCTTCGTACTCTTTTACTTTAAAACTTCCCAGCCCTCGAATTTCAACTCGCTCGCCTTTGATGAGGGCGCTTTCCATTTCCCCAAAGACGGTGTTGACTACCTCCTCAGCCTTCCTCAGGGGTAAATCTTTCTCTTTGGCTAAGGCTTCAATCAATTCTGACTTGTTCATCTTTCCTCCCTGGTTACGCCTGAAAAACACCTTATCCAGCTTCCGACCCCAAAGCAAAGGCCGCTTGAGGTTATAAGCTCAAATATGAATGGGGTCAATTACCACCTCAAATTGAAACCAAAACACAAAGAAACTGACAGCCGGTTGCCGCGACCGAGTGAAAAAATAGAGGATCAGCGTTTGCAAGTCAAGGGAAAATCAATAAAAAATATTTTGTGCATTGGAAAAAAACAGAGATTGCACGCGTTCCATTTACTTTTTCCCTCTTTTAATATATGTAAATCCGCGAACTTTTAGGATGCGATCCTACAAGAAAATGCAACCATAATCAACCGTCTTCCTCAAAAAAACCGTGAGCATGAAAATTGCGGGCAGAAATGCCGCGAAAGGTAATCAAGATGACTGCTGTAGAGGTTATCACCATTGACGGCCCAGCGGGTTCCGGCAAAAGTACCATCAGCCGGATACTTGCCGCCAGGATCGGGTATGCCTATTTGGACACCGGCGCCATGTACCGTGCCGTGGCCCTTGCCGCCAAACGGAAAGGGATTTCCATGGATGACGGCATCAAATTGGGAAAATTGTGTGCGACCCTGAATCTGCGCTTTGGCACAGACCAAAATCCGTCTGGATTGTTGATGGGAAATGAGGACATATCGGAACAAATCAGAAACGCTGAGATCGATATGCTTTCGTCAAGGGTCTCTGCGGTCAAAGAAGTTCGGGAAGCCATGGGAAACCTTCAAAGAAAAATGGCCCAGGGCCGGAGTACGGGTCTTGTTGCCGAAGGAAGGGATATGGGAACAGTGGTTTTCCCCAATGCGAGGTTTAAATTTTTATTGACGGCTTCCCTTGAAGAAAGGGCCTCCAGACGATATTTGGAATTGTTAGCCCGTGGGAAAACAGTGGAAAAGGAGACGGTTAGCGCAAGATTGAAAAAAAGGGATTATCAGGATGAAAATCGAACCTTGGCGCCTTTGAAGCCCGCTGCCGATGCATTGGTTCTCGATTCAACGGGAATGGGAATCGAAGCGGTGGTGAAATGCATGCTCAAGCATATTGGAAATTTGGACTTATTGCGCTCTATTTGAGGAAATAAGTTGAAATTCCGTCTTAGGTTTGCTAGTGAATAGCCTAGATTATTTTGCTAAGGCAGACAGACTCAGGGGGGGGTTATCAGGTTAATGGAAAAAACGACTGACTTCTTAACTCAAGACGAAACAATAACCGATGATGAAGCTGTATCCCAAGATGATGACCCGATGATTGATGAGGAGGGCCAAGGCGCGGACGATATTCAGGACATGGATGCGGACAACTTCATGCAAATGTATGAAGAAAGTTTGAAGAGCATTCAGGAAGGCGAGGTGGTTCCCGGAGAAATCGTTCAAGTAGATAAGGAATACGTGTTGGTAGATATCGGCTACAAGTCGGAAGGTCAGATCCCCATTCATGAATTTCTGGATGCTCAGGGGCAGCTTTCCGCCAGAGTGGGCGACAAGGTTGAGGTTCTCCTTGAAAAAAGAGAAGATGAGGAAGGGGTCATTCGACTGTCCAAGGAAAAGGCCGCAAAGATCAAAATATGGGATCAAATCAAGGAAATATACGAAAGCGACGGCACGGTTAAAGGCAAGATTGTTTCCAGGGTGAAGGGTGGATTGTCTGTTGATATCGGTCTTCAGGCCTTTTTACCCGGTTCCCAGGTAGATCTCAGGCCGGTCAGAGATATGGACAGCCTGGTGGATACCGAGCATGAATTTAAGATTGTTAAATACAATAAACGGCGGGGAAATATCGTTTTGTCCCGTCGCGCCATACTCGAAACCGAACGTGCCGCGCTGAAAGAGGAAACACTCAAAATTATCAGCGACGGCGCTGTTTTGAAAGGGGCAGTCAAAAACATTACCGATTACGGACTGTTCATTGATCTGGGGGGAATCGACGGCCTTGTTCATATTACGGATATGAGCTGGGGACGGGTAGGACACCCTTCCGAGATCTATCAGGTGGGAGATGAAATCCAAGTCAAGGTGTTGAATTTTGACCGCGAGAAGGAACGGGTTTCGCTGGGGATTAAACAATTGGCGCCCGACCCATGGAGCCAGGTAACGGAAAAATATCCCATCGGCCAAAGAATTGCCGGGCGTGTTGTCAGTCTTACCGACTACGGCGCTTTCGTGGAAGTAGAACAGGGCGTTGAAGGTTTGATCCATGTGTCGGAAATGTCATGGACGCGGAAAATACGACACCCTTCACAGATTTTAAATGTTGGCGATACGGTTGACGCCGTCGTCCTTAACATGGATGTTTCACGGAAACGTATTTCACTCGGGATGAAACAGGTTGAGCCCAACCCCTGGGATGTGATTGGAGAAAAGTACCCTATCGGCGCCACCATCGAAGGGAAAATAAAGAATATTACGGATTTTGGGGCGTTTATAGGTATTGATGAAGGGATAGACGGGCTCGTTCATATCTCTGATATGTCTTGGACCAAACGGATTAAACATCCCTCCGAGGTTTATAAGAAGGGCCAGGAAGTGCAGGCTGTGGTCCTTAACATCGATAAAGAAAATGAGCGTTTTTCTCTGGGCATCAAACAGCTGGCGCCTGATCCATGGGATGAAATTCCCATAAAATATAAAGCTGGAACGCGAGTTACCGGAACGGTTACCAACATAACCGATTTTGGGTTGTTTATTGAACTGGAAGAAGGCATCGAGGGTCTGGTCCATGTCTCCGAGATTTCGGGCGATAAACACGGTAACCCCCTGTCTCGATTTCAAGTGGACGACGTCATCCAGACAAAGGTCATCAATGTTTCCCGCCCTGAAAAGAAAATCGGGCTTTCCATTCGTAAACTGGAACAGCCCAGTGAAAAAGAGATTTTCCAAAACTATGTCAACAACCGAAAGGAAGCGACTTCAAACCTGGGTGATCTGCTGCGGGAAGAGATGATGAATATAGAGCGCCAATCCCTGGGGGAATAACCAGCATTTCGGATTTCGGATTTCGGATTGCGGATTTGAGCAAACACAAAGCATAGCATTAAATCGGGTCATTAGAGATGTGGTGCTTTTGGAAGTTGTGAACTTATTTATCTGAACAGCCATGATTTTAATTTTGGAAGAAAATGTGTAGTCATGTCAACAAAAAGCCGCCCATTATTGACCGTGCTGGCCATCCTCCTGGGTGTCGCTGTTGTATTGGGCAGCACCCTGATTCTGGTCCTTCATTTTTTCGTGCCTTCCAGAACGGTACTTTTTAAAGAAAAGATCGGCGTTGTTTCCATAACAGGGACGATTTCCACTTCCAAGACCATTACCTCCCAACTGAATAAATTCGGAAAGGACGACAGCATAAAAGCCATCATCCTGCGAATCAATTCTCCCGGTGGGGGGGTGGGAGCGACTCAGGAGATTCATCGGGAAGTTCAGAAGATTATTCCTAAGAAACCGGTTGTCGTATCCCTGGGATCCATCGCGGCATCGGGTGGATATTATGTGGCGGCCGCCGCCAGTAAAATCGTGTCAAATCCCGGGACCATCACCGGCAGCATCGGTGTTTTTATCCAATTTGTTCGCCTTCAGGAACTCCTTAACAAAATCGGTGTTGATTTTGAAATCGTCAAAAGCGGCGAGTTCAAGGATATGGGGTCGCCGGATCGAAAATTAACCGAAAGAGACCGGGAAATTGTCGAAGCGTTGATAACGGATTTACAGGGGCAGTTTGTATCATCGGTGGCCTCGGGTCGAAATCTATCCGTTTTAAAGGTTAGGGAAATTGCGGACGGTCGGATTTTCTCAGGCGCCCGGGCCAAAGATCTCGGTTTGGTTGATTATTTGGGGAATTTCCAGGATACGGTTGAAATCGTGAAAGAAATCCTTGGTATTAAGGGAGATGTAGAGCTGGTTTATCCTGAAAAAAGCAAAGGGGAATGGTTGAATTTGTTTCTTGAATCAAGCGCTAGGTCTATTTCCGGTGTGTTGTTTGATCAGAGGGCCCAGGTGGCGTACCAATGGGATGGCCTTGCAAACTCGTCTAGTGGAAACTACTGATATCCCCTTTGCCTTCCCTAATAATTTCCGGGCTGTCATCAATCAGACTGACAACGCTTGAGGGGTTCGGATAAAGCAGGCCGCCGTCAATAATCGCGTCGAGATTGGAGCCATAAGCTTCCTCGATGGCATAGGGGTCATTAAACTCCGCGCTGGTACTGATGATCGGCCTGCCCAGCGTACGAACAATGGCACGGGTGATATTGTTGTCCGGCACGCGAATGCCCACGGTTTTTCGTTTGGTCAACATGATTTTTGGAACCAGGCGAGTTCCTTCCAGAATAAAGGTATATGGTCCCGGCAACAGGCGCTTCATGGTTTTGTACGCATAGTTGGATACCAACGCATATTTGCTGATTTCATTCAGGCTGTCGCAGACAAAAGAGAAGGGCTGTTTCAAGGGTCGATTTTTCAATCGGTAAATGTGTTGGATTCCCTTCTTGTTAAAAAGGTCGCAGCCGATCCCGTAAAACGTATCCGTGGGGTAGGAAATGACGCCCCCTTGATCCAGGATTTCACTCACGCGGTCGATATGGCGCTGTTGTGGATTATCCGAATGGATTGAAAGAAACAACACCTTGCTTTTTTTTCCTGAATTCTTTTTGGGAGGCATCTTTTTTGTGTCCTCAGCGTCTATCTCATGAATATTGATTTCACCTTAGGCATTTATTCAGTTTTATTTGGGCTCTGTTTGGGAAGTTTTGCGAACGTCTGTATTTATCGCATTCCCCTCAACAAGTCAATTATACATCCCCCATCGTCATGCCCGCACTGTGGGAGCAGAATTCCATACTATGATAACATTCCCGTGATCAGCTATCTTTTTCTGCGGGGCCGGTGCAGGCAATGCAAGGTCAGTGTGTCCTTCAGATATCCTCTGGTGGAGATCTTAATGGCTTTATTGAGCTTAGCTCTCTTTATCAGATTTGGTTTACATCTACAATACATTCTTTTCCTTTTGTTTACTGGAACGTTGGTGATTCTCAGTTTCATTGATTTTGATTACAAAATCCTGCCCGATGTTCTGACATTGCCGGGCATTGTGGTGGGATGGGCCGTATCTTTTTTGCCGGGAGGGACCTGTTGGGTCGATGCCCTGATAGGTTCGGCGTCAGGCGGGGGAGCGCTTTATCTGGTGGCCGCCGGTTATGCGCGAATTACGGGAAGGGAAGGTTTGGGGGGCGGAGATATCAAGCTACTGGCCATGATCGGCGCATGGATGGGCTGGAAGCCCCTGCCGCTCATCGTTTTGATGTCTTCCTTAAGCGGCGCCGTTATCGGTTCTATCTTTATCCTGGTGGGGGGAAAAGGCGCCCGCACACAGATCCCCTTTGGTCCTTTCCTATCGCTGGGCGCTGTTGCCTATCTTTTTTTTGGCCGGGAAATTTCAATTTGGTATTTCGGTCTCTTTTTGTAGCCGTTCACGGTTTACGGTTGAGAAAACAGGTTCTACCGCCATGAAGAGGTTAAAATTTGCGGGTCCCATTTGTCTTCAATCGATTGAGAACCGTCATCATGACCAGTCTGGCACTTCTGATTCTGTCTGCCATGCTGCTCATTCATGTGGTGATGGCCAAATTTGCAGAGAGAGATCTCGTCAATGCGCATGTACAACGGGGTCGGTTACTGCTTCAGGCTGTCAGCATTATCGTATTTGAAGATCAGGAGAACCGCAAAACAGACCGGGAAACCCACGTGGGGGGAACTGATTTTCGCAAAAATGTGGCATCTTTGCTTCGCGTGGGTGAGTTTTCCGGAGCTATGCTCATCAACGGAAAAGGGTTGAAGGTTTTTTCTCATGGATATTGGGGGGTGAATGAAAAGCATGTGGTTCGAAACGCCATGGATAACCTTGCGGATCCCACCGTTGAATTCTCAGGAAAAACCTGGGGACTGTTCTGGTTGGCGCCTGAAAAGGTGGTCCTCGCTTCGCCGCTATGGATTGACGGACGTCTTACGGGATCTGTTGCCGTTTTTTCTAATTTAAAACACCTCTATGGGAAACTAAGAGAATCTGAAACCGTTGTCCTGGCGTATATCGGAATGAATACGCTTATCCTGGTTCTTTTTGGCATTTACCTGCTCTCTCGAACCGTGGTCAGGCCCATCAACCGACTTCTTGCTGTGACGGAACGATTTGACGGCGCCATTCCCATTATGCAGAAAGGAGAATCTCCCAATAGCGAAATCGGGCGACTTTCGCAATCCTTGAATCTCATGTTAAGACAGCTTGACGCCAATGAGAAAAAACTCAAGGAGAACATTTCATCGTTGGAGGCGGCCAACCGGGAAATCAAAAAGGCGCAGGATGAAATCGTCAAATCTGAAAAAATGGCTTCGGTTGGCCGTCTGGCCACAGGCGTAGCCCACGAAATCGGAAATCCATTGGGCATTATCCTGGGATATATCGAGCTGCTTCAGCGGGGGGATCTCAATGGATTGGAACGACGGGATTTTTTGTTCAGAGTAGAATCGGAGATCACGCGAATCAATAGCATTATCAGAGATCTTCTGGATTTTTCAAGACCCTCGGGCGGCGAACAAAAGGAAACCCATGCCCATCAAATCCTGGAAGAAGTCCTGACCGTTTTAAGTCCTCAACCCATGTTTGAACAGATTCACATAAGGCGATCCTTCTATGCCGAATCGGATAGGATCAGGGTGGCGCAGGATTCGCTTAAACAGGTTTTTTTAAACGTCATCATCAATGCGGCGGATGCCATGGATCATAATGCGGTTTCCCCCGGGGCTCACGCGGAATCGATTCTGACCCTTGAGACCCTGAACGAAGAAGGGTTTCTGATTATTCGGGTTTCAGATACGGGGTACGGCATGCCGGCTGACGAAATTACCCGCATCTTTGACCCGTTTTTCACAACCAAAGAACCGGGAAAGGGCACGGGCCTGGGCCTTTCCATCTGTTACACGATGATGGAACGGGCAGGCGGGAAAATTCGTGCGGAAAGCGAACCCGGCAAAGGGACAACCCTTATCCTTGAAATACCACTTGGCAGTGTTGAAACCTAAAATTAGGAGATTTGTTGTGCCGGAAAGACGTGTACTCGTGATTGACGATGAAAAAAACATGCGCCATATGTTGAAATTCCTGCTGGAAAAGGCAAACTACCTGGTTTCGTGTGCCGAAGACGGTTTTGCGGCGCTGGAAAAAATGGATCACGAGGACTTTGACTACATCCTGTGCGACATCAGAATGCCTCGCATGGATGGCATGGCTTTCTTAACGGACGCAGTGAAAAGACATCCTGAAAAGACTTACATCATGATGTCTGCCTACGGCACGGTTGACACGGCGCTTGAGGCCATCAAAAAAGGGGCCTACGACTATATTTCCAAACCTTTTAAAACGGACGAAGTTCTTTTGACCCTTAAAAAGGCGGAAGAGCGTGAACGGCTGAAAGCGGAAAACCTGAATCTCAAAAAAAGAGTGGAACAGATTGAGAATAAATATTCTTTCGGCAGCATCGTGGCCAGAAGTGAAGCCATGGCAAAGGTTTTCGATCTGGTAAAAAAAGTTGCGGAACATAAAACGACCGTGTTAATCACCGGGGAGAGTGGCACTGGAAAGGAACTGATTGCCAAGGCTGTTCATGCCAACGGCCGGAGAACCGATGCGCCGATGGTTTCCATTAATTGCGGCGGTATTCCTGAAAGTCTCATTGAAAGCGAGTTGTTCGGTTATAAAAAAGGGGCCTTTACCGATGCCACCAGGGACAAGCCCGGTCGTTTTGATGAAGCGCACAAGGGAACTTTATTCCTGGATGAAATCGGTGAATTGCCATTTTCGTTGCAGGTAAAGCTCCTGCGGGTGTTGCAGGAAGAAGAGATTACCCCGTTGGGAGGGAGCGGCGCTCGGAAAATTGATGTGCGGGTCATTGCGGCCACCTCAAAGGATCTGGCCAAAGAGGTACAAATGGGAAATTTCAGGGAGGACCTTTATTATCGTATCAATGTCTGGCGCATTCATTTACCCCCCCTGAGAGACCGGAAAGGGGATCTTTCCCTTTTAATCGGCTACTTTGTGGATCAACTTAACCACAAACTCGGGAAAAATGTGGAGGGTCTTTCTTCGGACGCCATGAGCATGATCATGGGGTATCACTGGCCGGGAAACGTCAGGGAATTGGAAAATACCATGGAGAGGGCTGTACTGCTTGCAACAGGTAGGTGGATAACCCCTGAAGACCTTCCCACCAGCCTGCTGAAACACCGAAATCCCCTTGAAGAAATCGACGGATTGGAAATTCTCTCCATCAAGCGGGCCACAAAACGTTTGCAGCGAGACTTCATTGCAAAAGCGCTCAAAAGAACCGGCGGCAATAAAACGCAGGCCGCCAAACTCCTTGAGGTCAGTCGCCCCATGCTCATATCGAAGATAAAGGAATATGGTTTGTAGCCAGTCCCCCCCCTCCCTTCCAAAGTTTGTCAAATAGTGCTATAGGAGAGCTGGGAGCAAAAAACACACCAGACCCGGGAAAATTATTATGATTCCAGAAATTGAGGTTATACATGAACATGCTCGAAATTACCAACATCTTTCCGCAACAGATCAATCTATCCCAGATTGATGATTCACCAGGTCCCTATGGTATGAGCTATGGTTTTGATCCGGGTCCCCTGGCGGCTTCCATAAATAAAATCGGTTTGATTAATTCGCCGATTCTGGCAAGAAAAGGGAAGGGCGGGGTCGAGGATGAATTTTGGGTGGTTGCGGGTTTTCGAAGGATAGCGGTTTTGAAGACGCTGGATGTGGACCAGGCGCCATGTCGCGTTTTGCCGCCTGAGACTTCATCGCTCCAATGTCTGATGCTGAATCTTTACGATAATCTGGCGGTCAGGGATTTCAATGCAGTTGAAACGGGCATGGCCTTGACCAGACTGGCTGAATTGCTTCCCGAGGAAGAAGTAATGAAGAACGTCATGCCCCTGTTTAATTTGCCCTCACATGAAGAAACCCTTCATCTTTTTGTGCGGATCGAGACGTCCCTCGATCGACGGGCCAAAGACCTGCTGGCCTGTGGCAGTTTGTCAATACAAGCGGCAAAGCTGCTATTGGAAATGGATTCACCCGCAAGAAATGAAATTTGCCGATATTTTTCCGCTGTCAAGTTCAGCAAAAACCAGCAAGCCCAGTTCATTGATTTTGTTAATGATCTGTCCCGTATTGAAAATCAGTCCATTTTCGAGTTGCTGAATAAATCCGATTTGACGATTATTTGCGAGAACGAGCAAATGAACAGCCCCCAGAAAGTCAGGGCCCTTATCAAACTTCTGCGTACAAGGCGATTGCCCCATTTAGTGAAGGCCGAAAAAGGCTTCAATCGCATGGTGAAAAACCTGAAACTTCCCGCGGGGTTCCAAATCACCCCCCCTCCCTATTTTGAAGGTCCCAATTATAAGCTTGAAATCTCTTTTATGGACGGAAAGGATTTGAGAGAAAAACTGGTAACCCTGGCAAAAAAAGATAGCCTCATAGAACTCGAAGACCCTTGGAACAAAGGCGCTTAATGGTGGATTTTCATATCAAAAGAGTCATTATAGACGAAGGGTCTGAAAAAAAACCCATGACCCGAAGCATTATGGGCGGACTTCCCCATGAACTACCGGACGTTTCCGGAGCGCCGCTTGAACTTCAAAAGGCTCTCGATTCAAAAGCGGGGAGCGGAAACATGGGCAAGGATACGCTGCACCTGATTTCCTATAAAGGCGAATTTTTGAAACCCTGTCCGGGGACAAAGGAATACATCTGCTGTGGATATCAAATTCTCAATACGGCAACCAATTGCCCCCTCGACTGCAGCTACTGCATTCTTCAGTCCTATTTCCTGAACCAGCCGTATTTGAGGATTCACGTTAACCTGGAAGAGAATCTGGCCCGAATCATGGCAGTCATAGACCGGGATCCGGAACAAATTATCCGGGTGGGAACCGGTGAATTCGCGGATAGTCTTGCCTTGGATTCGTTGACGCACTGGACTGATATCCTTATGAAGCCTTTCTCCGAAAGAAAGAATGTCGTCCTGGAATTCAAAACCAAAACCGCGCAAATAGAGGGGTTGCTGGCCTCTCCATACAGGGATCGCATTATTGTATCCTGGTCTCTCAACAGCCCGTTGATTGCGGCAAAAGAAGAGAAGGGGGCAGCAACGCTTAAGCAAAGGCTTGACGCGGCGAGACGATGCCAGCAGGAAGGCTTTGTGGTGAGTTTTCATTTTGATCCGATGATACCCCATAAAGGCTGGCGGGAAGGATATCTAAAGACCATTGATATGATGGCCCGGCATCTGGATCCCGAAAGGATTATCTGGATCAGCATGGGTTCTTTCAGGTTCATGCCCGATCTCAAACCGATTATTCGGAAACGGCATCCCCATACGTCAATTCTCGATGGCGAGTTTATTACGGGCCTGGACGGCAAGGCCCGGTATTTTAAGCCCATCAGGATCGAACTCTATGATTTCATGCGGAAAAATCTGGAACAATGGCACTCTGATTTGGGACTCTACTTGTGCATGGAATCGGATGAAGTCTGGCGGAAAAGCATGGGTTGGTCTCCTCTAAAATCAAGTGGGCTCAAGCACTTTCTGGATGAACGGGTCATCAAGATTTTTGGGTAGCAATCTCCTCAAATATATGATAAAAATTTTCGGTTCTAAGAAGAGAGTCTAAAACCAAAGTGAAACGGGGTAATAACAACATGACATTAAGGGAAAAAGTAGAGGATGCACTTCAAAAAGTCAGGCCTTCTCTCCAAGCGGATGGAGGGGATGTGCAACTCGTGGACGTGGATGCAAATGGATTGGTAAAAGTTAAATTGATGGGTGCATGCGGTGGCTGTCCCATGAGTCAAATGACCCTCAAGCTGGGCATTGAAAAAGTCCTGAAGCAAAACGTTCCTGAAGTGACTTCAGTTGAGTCCGCGTAATCAAATTTTCAAAAGGAGATATCATGGACATTAAGAAGATTGGCGTGATTGGCGCCGGCGCCATGGGTAACGGCATCGCGCAGATGGCAGCCCAAATCGGTTGCGAGGTTGTTCTGAGAGATATTAAAGATGAGTATGTGGAGCGGGGGATGAAGAGCATCGACCGCTTTCTTTCAAAGAGTGTTGAAAAGGGGAAAATCACGGCAGCGGATAAAGATGCCATCCAGGGCAGAATCAAGGGTACTACTAAAATGACACAGTTGAAAGATGTCGATTTTGTCATTGAAGCGGTTATTGAGGACCTGGATCTGAAAAAAAGTGTGTTCAAAGAACTCGACGAGCTGTGTGCGCCCCATGTTATTCTGGCTTCCAATACGTCATCCATGTCCCTCACTGAAATCGCGGCGGCAACCAAAAGGCCCGAAAGAGTTTGCGGCATGCACTTTTTCAACCCCGTTCCCATCATGAAGCTGGTGGAAATCATCCGAGGCTACTCAACCAACGATGAGACCGTAAACATTACCACCGAACTGGCTAAGAAAATGGGCAAAATTACGGTGGAAGTGAAAAAGGATTCACCGGGGTTTGTGGTGAACAGGATTATGATTCCCCATATGCTGGAAGCCATCAAAATAGTGGAGGAAGGAATCGCCAGTATTGAAGATGTGGATATTGCCGTAAAAGCCGGTCTCAATTATCCCATGGGTCCCTTTGAACTAATGGATCTCACGGGGATTGATATTTGTTACTTCGTTAGTGAATATTTCTATAAAGAACTCAACAAGGAATCCAAGTGGGTTTCACCGAACCTCCTCAAGACCATGATCCGCGCCAATAAACTGGGCCGGAAAACGGGTGGCGGCTGGTACGAATACGGAAAATGATACGTTCAGTGTGAGTAACGGTAAATCACTTCCGGACAAAAAAAAGGCGGCTCTTTTTGAGCTGCCTTTTTTTTCGGAGGGGTAAGGGGGGAACTGCTACTTGTTCTTATGTCGCATCTTTTTTCGAAGTTTTCTGTATTTGTGCTTAGTGATCTTTTTTCTTCTCTTCTTTACAACGCTGCTCATTCGATCCATCCTCCCTGTAGTTATTTGATCTTCTTACTAAATTAATTCCCAAGTTGTCAACCGCTATTTTAAAAAGGGGGCAGCAAACAAAGAAGGAGACGTGAAAAAAATCCCAACCGGACTTTTAAGTTTACATAATATCAATTATCAGACTTTTAAAATGCAGCTGTTAGTGATTAGCTTTTAGTCGTTAGGTTAAAAGCTGTGCATTTTTTTGAGCCTTGTTGCGTGCTTTGTCCTCATAGAGTTTGCGATCTGCTTCGCCGACCAATGCTTCCGCGTTCAGGCCTTTTTGAAAGACAGCGAAACCGCTGCTTGCGGTGACATTACATTCCTCCTTAATCCCTGCCTTGATGCGGCCCGACATCTTTTCCGCCACGGCGTTGTCGGCTTCAATTAACATGACGGCAAACTCGTCGCCGCCATAACGATAACCGGAATCCACACTTTGCCGCATTTTACTGTTGATGACGCCGCCCACCTTTTGCAGTAGTTCGTCGCCGGCCAAATGTCCGCGACAGTCGTTATAGAGTTTAAAGTCATCCAGATCGAGAAGGATCAGGGCGAGATTGTGATTTTGCCGCTCAGCCCGCGCAATTTCCTCGTTAAGGCGATCATAAAAATGTCGTTGGTTAAACAGACCGGTTAAAGCATCCGTTATGGATAGCCGGTTCAGTTCCTGCCGAATGTTTCTTTCAATGATACCCCGTTTGAACTTGGCTTCAATCTCTTCCATGCCAAAGGGTTTGTTAACGAAATCGGTGGCGCCGGCATTAATGGTTTCAACATATTTGTATTCCCGGGTGTACCCGGTCATGGCGATGGCACAGGTTTCCGGATATTTCTGTTTGATAATTCGGATCAATTCCAGCCCGTCAATCCCCGGCATGCGGATGTCCGTGAGCAAAAAGGTATATGGATTTTTTTTAAATTTTTCAAGCGCTTCATCACCATTTTCCGCGGTATCCACTTTGAACCCAAGGTGTTGCAGCATTGCGGAAATCGGTTCTCTGACGATGTCTTCATCGTCAACCACCAGAACGCGCTCGTTCTCATATGAAATGTCTTCATTTGCCACGGGCATATTCGGTTATCTCATGCGTAGGGTTATGATCCAATTATTTCACCTTTGAGTGAATTAAGAAAAGAGTTTTGAATAACCACTTCAACCAACTTTCCGATCATACGGGCGTTGCCGTCAAAATTAACGACTTTATTGGAACTCGTTCGTCCCGTAAGCTGTCCTCCTTTTTTACTGATGCCTTCAACCAGCACGGTGAATAATTTTCCTTCAAGCCGCTTGTTTTTTTGAAGGGTTATGTTTTTTTGAAGGTCCTGAATAATTTTCAGCCGGGATACCTTCACCGCATTGCTGACTTTATCCTTCATCCTTTCCGAGGGTGTTCCTTCGCGATCAGAGTACTTGAAAGAAAATAGTCCGTCAAATTCCACGCGACTGATTAAATCAAGGGTCAGTGAAAAGTCTTCCTCCGTCTCGCCGGGGAATCCTACCATAACATCGCTGGTAATGGCAAGATCCTCCTTGGAGGCTCGCAATTTTTCAATCAGTCCCATATATTTTTCCCGGGTATACCCACGTCGCATCAATTTCAATATCCGGTTGCTGCCGGCTTGAAACGGCAGGTGAATATGACTGGAAAGCGTCTCTATACTCGAAAAACATGCCACAAGATCATCTGAAAGATCCTTTGGATGCGAGGTTGTAAACCGGAGTCTGAGGAGATGGTTCAGACGGCCCATGGCATGGAGCAGCGATGCAAAATCCCAAGTGTCTTGATCCTTCCATGTATAGGAATTGACATTCTGGCCCAGTAAGGTAATTTCTCCGATCCCCTCGGATAACAGGTATTGGGCCTCCGCAAGGATCTTCTCCGGTGAGCGGAAATATTCGCGTCCCCTGACGTAGGGTACGATGCAATAGCTGCAAAAGTTGTTGCACCCTTCCATAATGGAAATGAACCCTGAAGTCTGCTTTTGGAAATATCCCGGGCATTTTACCGGGGACGGGGGCGCAACATTTAAACGCGTAGCGATTATTTTCCGACGGTTGCCATAAATTTCCCCAATGATTTCAACGATTCGACCCAGTTCCCTTGGGCCCATGACAAAATCCAGTAGGGGGAATCTTTTCATCAATTCCTTTCCCTTCATTTGAGCCAGACATCCGACCATTCCGACGATCAAACCAGGGTTCTTTTGTTTAAGATCCGCCATGCGTCCGAGAAAACTGCAGGCCTTCTGTTCCGGCTTGGCCCGAACGGCGCAGGTGTTGATTAAGATGACATCCGCGCGATCAACGTCGCTTTCGTGGGAAAAGCCGTTTTGAATCAGGGACTGGGCCAGAAAGTCGGAATCATATTCATTCATCTGGCAGCCCATGGTTTTGATATGGAAACTCTTATTCAATCATTATACCTCACGAGCGCTTGAAATACGCAACCCTTCATCTTTTCTTAAGGCATCCATCAATTCAAGCACCAACTGTTCGCAACCCGGCGCAATGGACACCTCTATTAGCGCAACATGCGGATCGATGGTGGATACAACGGCCATTCCATCGTAGGATTCGAGGGTAAATCTCAGATAATGGATTTCCCTGCGGTCCACCTGGAATATCTTCTTGATGCTTTTCAAATTTAAAAACGGGTTACACCGCCCCACATGAGTTTTGTCCTGAGAATACGGAAATAATCCTGATCAGGGGGGTTGAAAAGATTGATTTTTTCCTTTGACTTATGAATCTTGACTTTGTCGCCGTGATGCAGGTCAAATCCTACCTGACCGTCAAAGGTCAAGATAACGGTTCCTTCGCTTTCCCGACCCATCTCGATGCCGATTGCGGCGCTGTCGGGGACGATAATCGGTCGATTTGTGAGGGTAAACGGACAAATGGGGGTCAATACAAAGCTTTCAATAGTAGGATACAGGATAGGTCCTCCAGCTGAGAGGTTGTAGGCCGTCGATCCCGTAGGGGTGGCAATAATGAGTCCGTCCGCCCTGAATGTTGTCACAAACGCGTCATTGATGGCGACATCGAGATCTATAATTCTGGCAAGCGTACTTTTGTTGATCACCACATCGTTTAGGACCTGAAAACGGATCACCTCTTTTTTGTCTCTCAGCACCTTTGTTTCAAGCATCATTCGGCTTTCCACTTGAAGATTGCCATTAACCATGGTTTTAACCACCGGATAGAGCCGTTCCAATGGAATACAGGTCAGGAACCCCAGTCCCCCCAGATTGACCCCCAGGATGGGGGCGCCGTATCGACCTATTTGTCGCGCCGCTCCCAGCAAAGTGCCGTCCCCGCCCAAAACTACGACCCAGTCAACATCCTTTGGAATGGGAAAGGTTTTCTCGAAAACACCGTCCTCTACAACCTCGGCATTCATTTCCTGTAAAAACACCGTTATGCCGCGATCCTTGAACCAGGTTTCGAGTTTTCGGGCTTCAATTTTTGCCGGTTCGTAGTGATGTTTGTAAATAATCCCAACAGATTTTGATGACATTGAAAGTCCTATACCGTTTTCTTATCAATCACAAACCACTCATCAGTTAAATTTGATGTGGTGTCAACCACCAGATGGACCACTGCCAGGTCCGGATGACGCTGTTTCAAATCGTCCAGGTCAATAGGTTCAAACTTATTGACGTTATTGGTATAAGCCTGCTCCGTCAGTGCATTGGATTCATAGTTTTCCTTGGTTCGCTTGAAAATGCGGGTCAGCGACACCGCCTTGGGACATTGGGTTTGTTGAATTACCAGGATTTTTCCATGGTCCGCGGCAACCTTTGCGGCGCGCCTTCTAAGGGATTGGGTCACAAAGGTGGCATCCAGGATAATCCCCTCCCCTTTTCCAGCCGCTTCATCCGCCATCCTGAACATTTCATCATAAACAAGCGTCCGTTTTTTCATGCTGGAAGCCACTTTTTCATCAAAGATGTCCTCATTTTTGAGTACCTCACGCCGAATCAGGTCCGATCTCAATATCCGATAGCCTTTCAGCTCGGCAATCACTTCCGTGGTCTCCGTTTTGTAGGACGCGGGAAGGCCACACGCGATCAGGACGGTACCCGGTTTCAGCTCTTTTTTCATAAAATCGACAAATGCTTCCTTCATTATCACGGCTCCTTTCTTAGCTGTAAGCTG
This sequence comes from Desulfatiglandales bacterium, assembly GCA_963662465.1. GTDB lineage: Bacteria > Desulfobacterota > DSM-4660 > Desulfatiglandales > Desulfatiglandaceae > NaphS2. The sequence continues at coordinate 1,819,246 of OY759599.1, read as the reverse complement.
TTAGGTATTAGCTGTTAGGTATTATAGAACTATAGAGCTAGCTGTTGTGCTAACGGCTAACGGCTAACAGCTATATTTCAGTCAATATAAGCATGTGCCAGGTTGAAATAGGACTGTGCGCGACGCACCGCTTCCGCTTTTTCCTTATCCCCGATACCGGGATCATCGATCTGAAATCCGTTGACTTTCCCTCGGACAAAGGCCCTATAAATCTTATAAAATTTAAGCAGATGATCCACATCTTCCTCTTTTGACAAATGCTTGTAATGGTTCCAGAGAATTTTAGCGTCTTCCATGCCCCCATGGTATTCCAGATCCATCAAAAGAAACGCAATATCCGCCAGCGCATCACTGAATCGGAAACGTTCGTTGAATTCAATGCAATCAATAATGGGCAAGCCTTCCATCAGGCATACATGCTCCATGTGAAGATCGCCATGGCAATCCCTGATGCGCCCATTGGCGATTCTTTGGAAAAACAGATCCCGATTGTTTTTATAGAAATCGTTTGTATATTCTTTGATATTGTGAAACTGTTTTTCCGAAATTGTGATGCCGCAATGGTTTTTAACCTGCTCGAAGTTTTCATCCGTATTGATTTTGAATTTTTCGGGCTCCGCGAATTGATCAATTTCCGGACTGGTTGTTGTCCGTAAATGAAATGCTGAAAGGACTTTCGCAATTTCTCCCAGGTGTTCAGGTGTTATTTTTCCGGATTTAAAAAGCGATTTCATCAACCGATCATCCGGAATCCGTTTCATTTTTACAGCGTATTCAACCGGATCAGCGGATTGACCGGTCAAACTGTATTTTCCGTTCACCCGTGTCACGGGGAGGACGCCCAGGTATAGATCCCTGGCCAGCCTCCGGTTGAGTACCACTTCCTGGTGACAGTAGTGTTCTCGTTTTTCAAGGGTTGAAAAATCTAAGAATCCGAAATTTACGGGTTTTTTAATCTTATATACAAATGTATCCGCCACAAACACAACGGAAATATGGGTTTGAACCACATTGACTTGCGTTGTGCTGTCCGGGAGGGCAGCCGGGTTTGACAGGTCTTCAATAATTTGATTCATTGGGATCCTTACGGGGATGTCTTTCAAGGTTTATAATTCAGGACAAGGTCTCGACCGATGGTCAGGGCTTCAAAATTGGCGGAGAGTTTGTCGGATTTGGAAAAAATGGTTTTGAGAATATCTTTTACATCCGGTATTTCAATGGGAACGTCGGGAAGGGCGCAAAAAGCGCCCAGTAAAATCATGTTTAACATGATGGGCCCTCCGAGATTAAGGGCAAGGTCGGTTGCGTTTAACCAGAACAGCTTACCGCAGACGTTTTCCAGAACATTTCTGATCCAATGGGGATCGGGATAATCCGCATCCCCCGCAATGACATTCAACGGATGTATGGGCCTGGAATTGGCGATGACAATGGTTTTTTCATTGGCAAATTCTTTAATAATCCGCAAGGTTTCCAAAGGCTCAAGGCCGATGATGCAATGCGCCCGGTTGGGCGGAATGAGAGGTCCGTATTTTTTTATTTTTGAAATACGGAGGTGACTCATCACCGGTCCTCCCCGCTGACTCAACCCAAAGGTTTCTCCGATGGTAATCATGAACCCTTTTTTGACCGCTGCCCGCCCGATAATCTGGGACGCCAGAACATTTCCCTGACCACCCACGCCGGCAATGATGAGGTTCATGGAGTCCATCATATCCCCATGATCGATTCTCGGTTGCATTATGCTTTTTCCTCTCTAAGGATTGCCCCTTGCGGACAGATGTCCGCACAGATGCCGCACCCCACACAGATCACTTCATCGATTTGCGCTTTCCCTTCCGTTTCGTTCCATATCAATCCGGGGCATCTGAAAATCCGCGTGCAATAGCGGCCGCACCCGCATGATTCGCCAAGGCATCGGTCCGGATTAACGCGCATGGCATAAGGAAAGCCCCCTTCCCTTCCCTGAATCAGCGCGCATTTTCGACGCATGATGAGAACTCTGGGGCCTGTTTGTTGCATTAACCGATAAATGGTGCGGGCAGCCCCTTTCATGTCATAGGGGTCCGCAACTTCAACGCTGACCCCCAGTGCCCGGCAAAGCGTCTCAATATCCACCGGCGCCGTTTTGTCGCCCATGAGGGTGATTCCAGTCCCCGGGTGGGGCTGAAACCCCGTCATGGCGGTTGCACTGTTGTCCAGGATCAAAAGAAGGATGTCCGCGTTGTTGAATCGGGCATTGATCAGCCCGGGGAGCCCGGCGTGAAACAAGGTGGAATCTCCGATCACGGTAATGACCGGTTGATCAAACCCGAATTTTTCAAGCTTTCCGTATCCGCAGGAAATTCCAAGTCCCGATCCCATGGCGTGGACGCTTTTGACCTGATTAAACCCGGTGGGAAACAGCCCAAGGCTATAACACCCGATGTCGCCTGAAACAAAACCGTTTCGGTTGTCCCAGGCAAGTGCGGTCTTGATGGCATAATAGGATCCCCGATGGGGACATCCGGCGCAGAAGCCGAATTCCCGCGGCGGCAACCGGTCTCCCACCATCGCGGAAATCTTCTCAATAAAGTAGGTATTTTGGTATGATATATCAAAAAGCTTCCCTAATACATTAAGAAGGATGGCAGGGGACAGTTCTCCGCACAGGGGGACATGGCCAGAGGTTTTACCCATGAATCCCTTTAAACCGATTTCCTTTCCAAGATCCGCAGCGAAGGCTTTCACGTTGTTTTCCAAAAACGGTTCAATCTCTTCCACAAAGAGAATGCGGTCGCAGGTTTTAAGATGTTTTTTGACCAGTTCGTTGGGCAAAGGCCAGGTGGTCCCCAGTTTCAGGATGCCGACCCTGTTTTGCAAAACCAGAATTTCAACGGCTTCGTCCGCGTAATTCCAGGCGCAGCCTGAACATATGATCAGGAGTTCAGGGGATACGGGGCCAGTGTAAAAATTGAAGGGGGAATCTTCAAAAAAAACCCCTGCCGTTTTTAGCTTTTCCCGTCTGGCCAGATCCTTTCCCACCACCGGGAAAGCATGAAACGGGATTTTTGGATCGAAATAGGGTGTCGCTTTGAAATCGGGAAGTTTGTGCATTCTCAGGTTGCTTCGGGTATGGCTAAGTCTGGATACGCTTCTAAGGAGAACAATATTCTGAATTTTCTCAGAAAGTTCAAAGGCCCATCGGGTCATGTCAAGGGCTTCCTGAGGCGTGGCCGGTTCCAGCAGCGGAATTCCCGCCAGGTGGGCGAAAAGCCGTGCGTCCTCCTCATTGGTGCTGGAAATTCCCCCGGGATCATCGCAGGTCACCAGAACCAACCCGCCCTTGGTTCCACTGAGCGCCAGGTTGGTTAAAAAGTCGGAAACCACGTTAACCCCGTTCTGTTTCATACAGGCGATGGCGCGGCATCCCGCAAAAGAGGCGGCGGCGGCGGCCTCGAGTGCAACCTTTTCATTGGTGGACCATTCCACATAGATGGGAAGTTCGTGCGAGGCTTCAGCCAGTGTTTCGATGATTTCCGATGAAGGATTTCCCGGATACCCGGCACAAAAGATGACGCCGGCTTCCAACGCCCCCCGGGCAATCGCCTCATTGCCCTGGAGTAGGATTTCCTCGCCTTCCCTTTCTTCCCTGATCATTTCCATCATGAGTTAAACCTGTAATTTTAAGTTTTAGGTTTTAAGTTTTAAGTTTTTCTCGCAAGACTATGAACGGGCCGCAATGGCTTGTTTGCCCCGTTGACGTTTGCCTTTTGCAGCCATTTTCAAATGGTCGAGATGGTCTGCGGGCAGTTCATTGATTTCCAGCTTGCCGTCGGCAACAGCGCCCTCCACAAGGCCGAGGCCTGCATTTGTTCTGATCAAAACCGTGTTCCAGTTCTCACGGCCTTCCATGGTTCCAACAGCGATGTCGGCCGGTTCCGCGGTCATATCCTGACAAAATGCGCAGCCCTTCTGGATCAGGGGTCGAATCTCCGAAAGGGGAAATATTGCCCTGCCCTCCCCGCTTTCGACCGAAAATTCCTCAGCGGGCGGGGGGGGAATATCGAATTTACGCACCGGTCCCGCCACGCCTTTTCCTTTCAGGAATGCTGTTAATTGCAAGGCATCAAGGGCCCAGGTACAAAAAAGTCCGATTTTGAGGACGACTGAATCGGTCGCTGAATGCCCTTCAGGCGCCATCCGTTCCATTCGCGCCAAGGCTTCCATTTGACAGGGCAAGCCGACCACGCCGATATTTTTTTGGCCGTTGCGGATGGCCCGGTTCATTTCGGAAAGTGACCCGGATGCTGCATATCTGGAACCGGCGCAGGAAAAGACTTCGGCCGGATTTGTTGCCGCATAGCCTCCCGGCGCACGGGAACCCTCCCCCCTATCCGTTAGGATGGCCGATTCAATGATTCCCTTTTCCAGAGCATATACGCATAAAGCAGATACCACCCCCCCGTATTGAGAAGTATTCCGTATCCCATCATTGGAAGATCGCGCCATGACAACCTTCAGGTATTCTCCGATTTCTCCGCCATTGTGGGGATTCTTGATGGGAGACATGGGTTCGTATGCGATCCTCGGGCATAGCTGAGCACATCTGGACGGTTCGGCATAACACCGGTCCATAACCACCACTTTTCCATTGAAATAATCAAAATAGGGGCAAAGTCCCACACAGGCGCCGCAACCCACGCAAACACCTGCGTCGATGACATCAGCAATGACCTTCGCCTGTCCTTCTCGATGTTGAAGTTCCATAACCTGTTGATCCTTTTAAGCGTCAAGTTTGATGTATTCTTATATTAAATGTAAGAAACAGGTCAAGGGCAAAAAAGGATATCGAATCGTGGGGATGAAATTTTCGGCAAACCGGGTGTGCCAAATAGGAATTACACCTTTTCCATCTGATCGGCCATTTCAGCTTTGTAATATTGATAATAGGCGAAGACCATTTTCACATAGTGCCGGGTAGCCTTTATGGGGGGAATTCCCCCATGTCGCTTTACCGTGCCGGACCCGGCATTATAAGCCGCCAGGGCCAGCTTGATGTTTTCGTTAAAAGCATCCAGAAGCTTTCGTAGATACTTGACCCCGCCATTGATGTTATGGGCCGGATTGAAAACGTCTTTCACGCCCAGCGAAAGGGCGGTTTCGGGCATGAGCTGCATCAAGCCTTTTGCCCCCTGTTTTGAGACGGCTTTCGGATTGTAACTGGATTCAGCCATAATGACGGCTTTAATCAGGGCGGAATCTACCTGGTGCTGATCAGCCGCCTTGGTGATCATTGGATCGAACCGGTCAGACTTGCTTTTCGGCACGGGCGTGATGTCAAAGTCGATACTGGCTAAGGTTTCAAGTTGAGGGTTTTTGCGCGTTTCCGAGGGGGGTGTTTTTTCCGAGTCGGCTCCGGGAGCGGAGTGGGCATTGATTAAAAAAATCAGACTGAAAACAACTAAAAGATAGGTAATCCTGAGATATGCGTGACCAGCACCAAAGCCTGAAAATGGAGATGATGATGAGATGTCCTCCATGGTTAACCTCCTGTTCCGGAAGAGATAAAAATAATTTGTCCTATTAACGAATCAAAAAAGAGGTAGTATGAAAAGCAATTATTGCGCCATAAAACGCAATTTCTTCTTAACCTTTGATACTCCAAATCGTGATGTTCATAGCAATAGCCATTTTGAGAACCATGAATACGATATGTTGTGCCTTAAAAAGATTTTCATCCTCTATGGTCGCATTCCTATTTTTTAATTAAATCTTGAAAAAGGCTTATTCTTTTAAAGAAAAACATGACATCGTGAATCAGCTCTGTAAAAAAAACCAAATAGGTGTTCTTTTTGCCACACTTACCAGAATCTATTTTTGCGTATTCCGATATCGGAATCTTTTTTGATCCCTTATTTCTTGCCTTAAGGTGAAAGCTTTGACATGTTGACTTTAGCGCAAACCTGTCATAAACAAAAAGCAAAAAGTTCAGGAGGCATTTTCCATGCTTGATGAGATAAAAGAAACGGTTGCTTATCTGTCTTCATTTATAAAAAAGGCGCCGGATATCGGCATGATTACCGGTACGGGCCTGGGGAGCCTCACCGAAAGCGTTTCGGTCGATTTTAGGATCCCGTTTGAAAAGATCCCTAATTTCCCGACATCAACGGTTCAGGGTCATAAAGGAACCCTGGTAGGCGGCGCCATTGCGGGGAAATCCGTCCTGGCACTTGAAGGGCGATTCCACCTTTATGAGGGGTATACCCCTCGGGAAGTGACATTTCCCGTGAGGGTCATGGCGATGCTCGGCGCAAAATATCTGTTCATATCAAGTGCCGCGGGCGGCTTGAATCCTCAATTTGAAGCGGGGGACCTCATGGTGGTCACGGACCACATCAATTTGAAAGGAATGAATCCGCTGACAGGTCCCAATCTGGATGATTTCGGACCCCGTTTCCCGGACATGTCCCGTGTCTATGATCCCGATCTGGTGCGGTTGGCCGGGAAAATGGCGATTGAACAGAAGATTTTTCTGCGGCAGGGTGTTTATGTGGGCGTCTTGGGACCTTCTCTTGAAACCCCCGCGGAAACGCGATTCTTGAGATTGATCGGCGCTGATGCGGTAGGGATGTCCACGGTTTCCCAGGCCATTGTCGGCGTCCATAGCGGTTTGAAGATCCTGTGTATTGTGGTCATCACCAACATGAACTTTCCCGACTGTATGAAAGAAACATCCATTGACAGGGTGATCGCAACCGCCGGAAAGGCGGGGCCGGCCCTTTCAACCCTATGGGAAAGGATCATTCTGAATCTTGAGATCCAATAAAACGGGGCACATAATATAGCATTTCGGATTGCGGAGTGCGGATTTGTACAGACACCAATTGCGGAGAAAAAAATGAACAACCCCAAAACCGTTCATATGAAACAGCACCCCATGGCGGCTGCCTGGACCCTTTGTCTCTTTATGTTTCTCGGGGTTTTCCTTTCCCCGGGTCTTTCCGGGGCCGTTACCCATGGGGAAAACATTATTAAAATCGGGCTTCCCGAAGAACCCAAAACACTCAATGTCTGGGCAGCCACGGACGTTTGGTCCAACAGGGTCCTGAATCAATTGGTTCAACCGCTGTATATTCGAGAACCCAAAGGACTGAAACTTATTCCGTGGCTGGCGGCCGATGACCCGATTTATGATCCTGCCACCCTTTCCTATACCATCAAAATAAGGCCGTCAAAATGGTCGGACGGATCGGAATTTACCTCCCATGATGTGGCCTTTACGGGCCGCATAATCAAAACCTTCAGGGTTCCCCGGTTTATATCTAACTGGGAGTTTATCAAAAAGATCGAAACCCCAAACAAACACACCGTTCGTTTTTACTTAAGCGAACCCAAGGCCCTGTTTCTCTCAAGAACCCTTACCACGCCCATCGTACAGAAAAAGCAGTGGGCGCCCATTTGCGCACGGGCCGAAAAAGGGGAAAAGCCCCTTTCCCTGTTGCTCGGGGAAAAGGAGATTCGCCCCGTCAGCAACGGCCCGTTTGCCTTTAAAAAGTGGGTCAAGAAGGACCATCTGTTCCTTGAAAAAAACAGATATTTTTTCGGTTCCGGAAAAGAAATTTCAGGGTTTCAACTAGGGCCTTATGTTGACGGCATTCAATTCAGATTTATCGACAATACGGATTCCGCCGTTCTGAGCCTTTTTACAGGCAGCATTGACATGTACTGGTGGGGGTTGCAGGAAAATTACATTTATGACCTGGAAAGCGACCCGAATATAAAGGTTTTCATCAATGAAAAAAGCGCCCTCTACTATGTGGGATTTAACGTCAGGAAGAAACCTTTTAATGACCTCTATTTTCGAAAGGCAATTGCTTTATCCATGGACAAAGCCTTTATTTTAAAACGGATTGTTCAGGGTTACGCAGTTGTATCAAACTCCATCATCCCATCCGGCAATACCTTCTGGTATGACCCCAACGTTCCCAAATATGGAGAAGGATTTACCCGGGAACAACGGATTCGAAAAGCAACCAAACTGCTGCGTGAAGTGGGCTACACCTGGGAACTGCCGCCTGTGGGCCCCGATGGGGCAGTGGTGAAGGGGGAAGGGATTCGTTTCCCGAATGGCGCCCCCATGAAAACCCTCACCATACTGACGCCTCCCGCAGAATATGACCCCAAACGGGCTATGGTGGGCAATATGGTCCAGGAGTGGCTCCAAATGTTGGGGATACCCGTGGCTTCCAAGAGTCTGTCCCTGGGATATCTCCTTCAAAAGGTCAAAAAACAGCATGATTTTGATTTCTGTGTTCTGGGTTACGGAAATCTTTCCCTGGATCCGGACTATTTGCGGAATTTTTTCCTGTCCGGAAATAATAAACCCAATGGCTGGAACACCAGCGGTTACAACAACCCGGCCTTTGATCAAATTGCCAATGCCGGCGCCGATGCCCTGGACGTCAGCAAAAGACGGCAGCTCATATGGAAAATGCAGAATATCATCATGGAAGATGTACCCTGGATACCCCTCTACAGCCCGAAAGTGGCCGAAGGGGTTCGCCGGGACCGTTTCACAGGCTGGGTTGAGATGCTGGGAGGCATCGGAAACCGCTGGTCTTTCTGCTGCATAAAACCGAAGTAGGGGCGAATTATCATTCGCCCCTACCCCTCTGGTCATGTCCCTGCCCTACCCCAATTGAAGGAGTCAGTTTGATGGATTTTTTCTTTAACCCCAGCGGCATCGCCCTGCTGGGCGCCACCGCCGAGCAGAAAAAAGGCGGATACGCCATATTAAAAAACCTCATGGCCGGGTTTGCGGGAAACATATACCCCGTTAATCCCCGATATTCCGAAATCGACGGCATTCCCTGTTTTGCTTCCATCGCCGATGTTCCGGATCCCGTGGATATGGCCATCATTTTCGTGCCGGCCCCCGTGACGCCTGAACTGGTTCAGTCCTGCGCGGATCGGGGCATTCCCGGCGTCATCATCCAGTGCGCGGGCTTTGCTGAAACCGGTGAAAAAGGAAAGCTTCTTCAAGATCAACTGGTGGAAATATCCCACCGAACCGGCATCCGCATCTGGGGTCCTAACTGCATGGGGCTGGTGGACGCGGTTCACAAAAAGGTTTTCTCTTTTATTTCAGCCAGCATTTGGGACGGCAACCTTTTGCCCGGAAGCGTTTCTCTTATCGTGCAAAGCGGAATGCTTTCAGCAGGATTTCTCATCGACATGATGACCCGCGATAAAATTGGGGTAAGCAAGGTCTGTTCTATTGGGAACAAGGTGGACGTCAATGAATGCGACATCCTGGAATATCTTCTTGAGGATCCACACACGGCTGTTATCGGCCTTTACCTGGAATCCATTAAAGAGGGGCGACGTTTTTTTGAAATCTGCAAAAACGCCAAAAAACCGGTGGTGGTTCTCCAGGGCGGAAAAAGTGAGAAGGGCGCTCAGGCTGCCATGAGCCATACGGCCAGCATGGCCGGCAACAGCGCCATCATCAAAGGCGCCTTAACCCAGGCAGGCGTGGTCCAGGCCGATGATTTCAAGCAGATGATGGATTTTGCACACACCCTGACCCTGTTTCCCAACATCCCCGAGCATCGGCCCGGACGGATTGCCGTCGCAACCTTCAGCGGCGGCGCCGGTATTGTCTCCAGCGACTTTCTGGAGCGTCATGGTCTGGTATTGGCGGATTTTTCCGAGGATACTCATGCATTGCTGAAAGATATTTTTCCCGAATGGATGCCTGCCGCCAACCCCGTTGATCTCTGGCCGGCCATAGAACGGGTAGGCGTTGACAAGGCTTACGGACAAACCCTGGAGGCCGTATGCTCTGACCCGGGGGTGGATGCGGTATTTTTGCACACCTTTGTGGGCGGCCTGATCTGGCGTTTGAAGCTGAAGTCTGTGGTTGAAATAGCCGGGAAAGCGGGCAAACCTATTTTTTTCTGGTTGATCGGGAAGGAAAAAGACGCCCTTGATTTTCAGGAAAAAGCCCGGGACCTTGGGGTCCCGGTATTCCGGGAGCTATCCCGGGCCGTGGAATGTATGGCGGCGGTTTTTTCGTGATGTTTTTTTGCAAAAAAAAGTAGGATGGAAAAAAATGGCAAAAGACAAGTTTCCCATGACACAGGCGATCCGTGCGCTGAAAAAGAGTGGGATCGATTATACCCTGCATCCTTACGACTATAAGGAGAAAGGCGGGACACAGCGGGCAGCCATGGAATTAAAGGCTGATGAACACAGCGTTTTAAAAACGTTAATCATGGAAGACAATGCCGGTGAACCCCTGGTGGTCATCATGCATGGCGACAGACAGGTCTCCACCAAGGCGCTTGCCAGGGTCCTCAACGTCAAGGCCATTATACCGTGTGAACCGAAAACGGCCCATCTGCATACGGGGTATCTTGTCGGCGGGACTTCACCATTGGGTCTGAAAAAGCCGCTCAGAATTTATTTGGAAAAATCCATCCAGGATCTTTCACGGATTTTCATCAACGCCGGAAAACGAGGGTTACTGGCGGAAATGTCTTCCGAAGACCTCATTAATATTCTGAAGCCGATTCCCGTAAACGTCGCCATATGACGGGTGATCCCCCCATGCATTATGGGACAGGCGTTACATTCCAAATATCCCGCGCATACTCATGAATGGTTCGATCGCTGGAAAAATACCCCATATGCGCCACGTTGAGGATGGATTTCTGGGTCCACCTGGAGGGGTTGGCATAACATTCATCCACCTTCTCCTGGCAGGCCATATAGGCATCAAAATCCGCCAATACCAGGTAATCGTCCCCGTGATGGAGAAGCGCGTCAACAATGGGACGGTAACGATCCCGATCTCCGGAAGAGAAAAATCCGTTTCCGATGCGGTCGAGAACCCGCCTCATTTCATAACTTTGCCCGTAGGGTTCCCAGGGGTTGTAGCCGGCCGCCTTTCTTTCCGCCACCTCCCAGGCATCCAACCCAAAAATGAAAATATTGTCGTCCCCCACGGCGTCTTTGATTTCAATGTTGGCGCCGTCCAGGGTCCCGATGGTCAGCGCCCCGTTTAAGGCAAATTTCATATTCCCCGTGCCGGAGGCTTCTTTTCCCGCCGTGGAAATCTGCTGTGACAGGTTGCTTGCCGGAAAAATTCTTTCCGCCAGCGAAACACGGTAATTCGGCAGGAAAACCAGTTTCAACCAGTCTCCCATGCGGGGGTCCCCATTGACGACGCGGGCCACGTCGTTGGCCAGGCGAATGATGAGTTTGGCCATGAAATATCCCGGCGCCGCCTTGCCGCCCAGAAGTACCGTTCGGGGAATGAATTCGTTGTTCGGTTGATCCTTGATGCGAAAGTACCGGGCCGCCACCCCCAGGATGTTCAACAGTTGCCGTTTGTATTCATGGATTCGTTTGACCTGTACATCAAACATGGCGGCAGGGTCCACCCGTATCCCCAATTCGCGGCGAATGGAATCCGCCAGCACCAGTTTGTTCACATCCTTGGCCGACTGCCAGGCTTCCTGGAACGATGCATCTTCCGCATACCGGACCAATCCCCGCATGGCTGTAAGATCCGTGGCCCATGCCTCGCCAATGGTCTCCGTAATCAACTGGGATAGCGCGGGATTTGCCTGTTTAAGCCATCGCCGCTGGGTGATGCCGTTGGTCTTGTTGTTGAATTTTTCAGGCCATAAAGCATAAAAATCGGACATTAACGACTCTTTCAACAACCGGGTATGCAGCGCCGCAACGCCGTTCACGGAGTGACTTCCCACCACGGCCAGGTGCGCCATGCGAATCCGCTTCCCGCCGCCTTCTTCGAAAATTGAAACGCGCCTCAAGAGATCCACGTCTCCGGGAACGGTTTGTGAAACCATATTCAGAAAACGGCGATTGATTTCATACAGAATTTCCAGATGCCGCGGCAAAAGGCGCCCCAATAGCCCCACATCCCAGACTTCCAGCGCTTCGGACAACAGGGTATGGTTGGTATAGGCAAAGGTCTTTGTGGTAATGTCCCAGGCCGATTTCCATGGCATGCGATGAATATCCACCAGAAGGCGCATGAGTTCCGGAATGGCAATGGATGGGTGGGTATCATTCAACTGAATGGCCACCTTATCGGGAAATAAAGAAAGATCGCCATGATCCTTCAAAAATTCCTGCAGGATTTCCTGCAAGGATGCGGATGCAAAGAAATATTGCTGTTTCAGCCGTAACGCCTTGCCCACCGCCGTATTATCGTTGGGATAGAGTACCTTGCTGATGGTTTCATCGGCTTCCTGTCGTTCAACGGCCTTCAAGTAATCGCCATCATTAAAATAATCCAGGTTAAACCGTTCTCCGGCCTTGACGGACCACAGGGTCAATAGATTGACCGTATCGTTGTGATATCCTGGCACCGGCGTCTCATAGGGAACCGCCAGCACATCCTCCGTATCCACCCAATTCACCCTGAAATTTCCCTGTTCACCGGTATAGGGAACGGTGCGCCCATAAAAGCGGACGGTCTGCACGCATCCCAACCGGGGAGTTTCCCAGGGGTTCCCGCGAAATAGCCAGTGGTCCGGTTTTTCCACCTGTTGTCCGTCTTTAATTTCCTGGTTGAAGATGCCGTATTCATAGCGAATGCCGTATCCCTTGGCCGGAATGGCCATGGTGGCCATGGAATCCAGGAAACAGGCCGCCAGACGGCCAAGTCCCCCATTGCCCAGCCCTGCATCGAATTCCTGTTCATAGATATCTTCAAGCACCATCCCCAGCTTGTGAATTGCCTCCCGCGAACCCTCTTCCATGTCCAGGTTCAGCACGGCGTTCTGAAGCGCCCTCCCCATGAGAAATTCCAGGGAAAGATAGTATACCCGCTTGGCATCCACCGCCTCATATCGTTTCTGGGTTTCCAGCCACCGGTCCATAAGACGGGTTCGAACTGCGATGGCGAGGCTCTGGTATTTTTCATAGGATGTGGCGTCTTCCACTTCCCTGCCCAGGGCAAAGCGCATGGCTGCCAGGCAGGAGGCTTCCAGGGAATCTTGAAACAGCGTTTCCGTCATCGTCTTTTCCTTATACCTTTTGAGGGTTGGCGGCGCCTGGGAAAGTTCCGGATGCGCCTGTCTTTTCTTTTAAATCATTATGATCACCATAATCAACCAAATTGTTAACCCCGTTCAGGAAAGCCCATATGATCCTTGACAAGGAACGCCATATTCGTTATTCCAACTGAAAACTGCGGTTTGCCGCTTTTGATTCGTCCGTTTGTTTGACGCTTTCGGGTATCATTTCATGATAGAAGAGACCGACAAAAAAGTGATCAGTCTGATTCAAAAAGACCTGCCCGTGCATCCCAAACCCTTTGCACTGATGGCCGAAAAAATCGGCATTTCAGAAGAAGAGTTTATCAATCGGGTGAAACGCCTCAAAGAACAGGGCGTTATCCGCCGGTTCGGGGCTACGTTACGCCACCAGCAAGCGGGATTCAAGGCGAATGCCATGATTGCCTGGAAATCCCCGAAAGAGAGCATCTCCCAAATGGGAGAGACCCTGTCCCAATTTAGGGAGGTCTCCCACTGCTACCACAGATCCCCAAGGCAGGACTGGCCCTACAACCTTTATACCATGGTCCATGGGGGCAGCCGCGATGAATGCCGCGAGATTGCCGAACGCTTGTCTTTTGCAACGGGTCTCACGGACTACGCCGTCCTGTTCAGCGAAAAAGAGTTCAAAAAAACCAGCATGGCCTACTTTTTGTAATTCCGGCCGAAAGGAATATTGAGCTTTTTCATTCGATGCTGCAGGGTTCTGGGATGGACCCCCAGAAGGCGAGCGGCGCCATGTTTTCCTTCCACTCTGCCGGCCGTCATATCCAAAACCTTCCGGATGTGCCGGGCCATGACCTGGTCGAGATCGAAGTAACCATCGGCCAGGTACTCAACGGCTATTTCCCCATTTTCCGGCAGTGTGTTGTACAGTGAGGAGAAGGTAAGGGGGTTTCCGCGGTTTATGATGAGTTCCCGTTCCACACAGTTTTTCAGCTCTCGTATGTTTCCGGACCACCTGTAAGCCATCAGGCTATCGATGACCCCAGGCGCCAGTGTGGCAATGGATGACAATTTTATTTTCCTGCTTTTGATTTTGATAAAGTGGTCCACGAAACGGGGGATATCCTCCTTGCGATCCCTGAGGGGCGGGATCGGAATGGGAAAGACATTCAGGCGAAAAAACAGATCTTTTCGAAATTTTCCATTTGCCACCATGGTCTCCAGCGGCCTGTGGGTGGCTGCGATAATCCGAATGTCCACATTAATGACCTCAGATCCACCGACCCGTTCGATGATCCCCTCCTGAAGAACCCTGAGAATTTTTTTCTGGGTTTCCGTTGAAAGTTCTCCGATTTCATCCAGGAACAGGGTCCCACCGTGTGCCCTCTCAAAACGGCCGCGCACCCGTGAGAAAGCCCCGGTAAACGAGCCTCTCTCATGGCCGAAAAGCTCGTTTTCCATAAGACCCTCCGAAATGGCAGCGCAGTCTACCTTGATGAGGGGATTGTTTTTTCGTGAAGAGAGCCGGTGTATGGTGTTTGCAATGACCTCCTTGCCCACGCCCGTTTCTCCCAGCAGCAGCACCGGTGTTTCGGCCGGCGCCACCTGGTGGACCATTTCCATGACCCCTTTGAGGCCGAACCCCGCGCCGATCACCTCATCCCCTGTGATGCTGATTAAATCATCCTGCAACAAGCGGTAATTTTCGGACAGACGATCGCTGAGCTCCTTCAGGTCCCTTTGCCGACGAAAGTTGGCGCAGGCCATGGCCAATGGATTGTGGAGTAAAAGCATTAAACGGGCATGTTCTTCCGTGAATTTTTCTCCCCGACGGTTGGTGGCAGCAACAACACCCAGATATTCACCTTCTAGAATCAAATCCAGTAAAAGGCCGGACTCGTTCAACGCATTCAGATCCCGGGCAACGAGCCTGGCCATATCATCCTGCCCCAGGCGATCAATAATCTGACATGCGGGTCTGCCCCCAAGGCTTTTAATAAATGAACGTAACTGTTCCCGGACGGCGGGTGGCAATTGGGTCTTAATGGAGTGGGCTTTGCCGCCTTCGGGGGTGGCTTCGGCCACGGCCTCAATGAATCCAAGTCCGGGATCAAATAGAAGGAGGGTCAAGGCATCGGCGGGGATATCCTCTCGAATGTGACAAAAGCTCCTCCAGATGGCCGTTTCAATCCGGGGACTGCTGCAGATTTGGAACCTTGAATCATAACAAAAATTACTCTTGTCCATGAGGCCTCGTTGTTTTGGCGAAATTGCCCTCTCATATTTCAGAGCGTATCAGCGAATTCCGCAAATATGAGAGCTTGTTTCGACAAATATGATAGAAATGTCACTTTAATTCAACTGGAAAAAAGGTGGATTTCCCTAAGTGACTGTATATAAAGTATAAAAAAATTTAAAACGCCTGGCACCATTTTTGCTCGAGGTTATCAATACTCAGAAACAAATAAAGGACAGCAGCAATGGCTTGGATTGAAACCATTAGAATTAATCTCGGCAGGGGGAGTCGGGGAGAAGAGAGCATGAAATTGCTGAAAACGATGGCAGCCGAGCTGGCTCCGTTGGAAAAACACCAATGGGAAATCTACAGGAATCCGACCGTAAAGGAGGACCTTATGTTCGTGTTGCATTGGGCGGGAGATTCAACCACATCCCTGGGTAGTGATCTCGCTTTGACGTTGGTCCGAGAGTTAAAAAAACAGGGACTGGTGGAGTACACAGTATGGGAGGTTGTTCGCTAGGAAGTGTGAATATGGGATATAGCGTAATTCAAAAATCAAAATTATTTATGGGGACGAAAATGACAGAAAAAAAACGTATGCTTAACATCCTTGTCGTGGTTGCTCTCGGCTTGACCCTTGCCCTGTCAGGATGCTCGGACAGCAGCAGGGGGCGGTTCGCTACCCCCGCAGGCCGCGGTAGAAGTGCGGGGGGCGGTAGATCTGGGGGGATTCCCCCTGGTGGACGCCACCATAACCATTTCCGATCCGAGCGGCGTGGTGATCAGTGCAAAGGAAACCGCCACTGGACCTTTCGGCGGCTTCATCTTCGATGTAGACCAGCTGCCGACGGATTTCAACATCCAAGCCACGGGGGGGTACGCTGGACGGCGAGCCCTTTACCGGTCATGTTCGGGCCCTCGTTAGAGGTTACACTTCGGGAACATGGTTGTCTCTCAATGAAGTCTCAACCATTGTTGCGGCTTACTCGGATGCACACCCCGAAATGACCTATGAAGACGTGACCGATGTAGCGGCCATTTACCTGGGTGTTCCCTATTACGTATCCCTTGAAGAGGTTGTCAAAACCTGTGATGTTTACGGCGGCATCTTTTCGCCGGAGCTCTTCTCAGTGGCGGCAAAAGAGGAGTTTGGCGAATTCGACCTCGATTCCTTTATCAATATCATTGTGACCGAGATCGACGAAGACAAACAACACCTTTTCGCAGCGGTAGACGACTACGAGAATTTTCTGCCGCCGGGAGTGGAACTATGGGAGGATGATGGGCTTGTTTCAACGCAAAGCGCCGCTGCCGTCGGCAAGGTACTGGAAGTTGTTTTTGGTTTTCTGGAATTCGCGGGCCAGATCGCAGACGCCATTTTTACCGAGATTTATCAGAATTTTGTTACAACGTCTTTGACGCAAATCATGACGCAGTTGAACGAAGTCCAGGGTCAGCTTGTTGACATTCAGACGCAGCTTGCGAAGTTGACCTACCTGAATATCCAGGGCCAGTACGATACCAGGATGACTACTGTTAACTCCTATCTGACCTCGATTAAAAACAACATGACGGAGCTTCGCAAATTTGCGAAACTTATCCCATTTACGGATCCGACCAAGCTAAAAGAGATGCAGGGGAGGGTGCGGGAAATCCGGAGTGCAATTCTGAGTCCTCAGACGGGTCAGGGTTATGCCAATATCCTTGCCAATTTAAGCAATGCCGTAGCCAACAGCGACGGTACAACGACGCTTATGAAACTCCGTTCCATGGTAATGCAGCGGAAGCTGGGGACAGGAGACAGCGCAACAATGGATGATTCGTATCTGCCGTTTTTCCAAAATCTCATCTTACAACAACTGCAGGGCTGGGTGCTTTACACACACGCATACAAGGACGCATACGGTGATGTCCCCACGGCCAAGGATGCCTATTACCAATGGAGAAAAGAAAACCTCAAATGGCAGGTGGATTCCTTTGTTCAGGGTGCGGAAGACTATGCTCTGAACCACATGAACGGGGACTTTTACAAGCAAACATTCCCCTGCAATGACGCATTCGGCACCTTTCTCAGCAATGTGGACACCTTTGCCGAGACCGTATATCCGACATTCCCCAAGGAAAATGCGAGCGGGTATATCAGTGGCGCTACAGACGGGGTGTTCTTTGTACGGCTGGTCTTCCCCGTCTTCCCCCCTCCTTCGAGCGGAAACTATCTTGACCCTAACAATCAAAAGTACATCGTGAAACTCCATCAGAACCAGGATCCTTCCTGGATGGGTAAGCCGAATCAGGGTTTCTTCAATAAAGCAGACGCCTCTGATACCCATAATCTGGATCATTACCTAAGTCATTATACCTCGAGAAACATTGAAGGGAAGATCGGCTTTTCCAGTAACACGCCCAAGGTCGATTTTTATGAACCTGTGAAGTGGGTACTGGGGACCTTTAGAATACCCACCTCTTCCCTTAAGGGATCGACCTACGCGTTTAACAATAAATCTCAGTGTCTCGAGAAGTGCGCTCCGCAAAGCTACCAGGGCGGAGACACCGAGGCGAACCTCAGGGTATCAAAAGATCTCACGTTCAAGTATGGGTGGTGGCATCTGCAAATGGCGCCTTCCCTTGAAACCGCCATCGACACGTGGCACCAGAGACCGGACAGAGTATCGCACATCTGGGTAAACTGGGGGACTCAGGCGAACTATATGGTTTATACTGCACTCGAACCGAACCAGTTTGAGCAGCGAACGGATAACTTGAAAGCATAGGAATTTCCATTTTTGATTTGGCATATCAAATAGTTGTTGCAGTGATGGCATTAAATGTGTCAAAAAAAGCACATTATGCATATGCCATCAAACCAAAAAATTGATAAGGAGACTTTCCGGACGATTTTTATTGATCATTGGGAATCATTCAAAGAGCATCATCCAGGGTATGATAATTCGCAATATGAAGATCCGGTTCAGAAAATGCTTGGTTGCGGCAAGGAAAGCGCCGGATATAGCGAGCACCGGTGTGTTTATTGCGGTGGTGATGTTCGCCGGATAGGTTTTAGTTGCAAGAGCTGTTTTTGTTTATCCTGCGCCAAGAAATATGTTGACGATTTTGTCAGTCAAGTGAGTAGGGTGCTTCATGGGGGCATGAATTACCGTCACATTGTTTTGACAATTCCCGAGCAACTGAGAATCGTTTTTTATAAGGCTCGAAATGATGGACGTTTGTTATCGGCTTTTATGAGATGCGGGTACGAATGTTTGGAGGATGTTGTCGGAACGGTTCTTCGGCGGAAACTGAAAATAGGAACGATCGTCGTTGTTCAAACGCATGGTCGATCCGGTCATTATAATCCGCATTTGCATATCATCATGACAAGCGGTGGGATAAATGAAGATCTGTGCGGTTGGTTTGATTTAAGGTTCTTCAAGTATGAGATTATACATAAGAAATGGCAGTATCATCTATTCAGAATGCTCAAGTCCCATTTTAACAGCAGTGCGGTCGATAAACTTATTGATGAGCTGTGGAAAAAATTTGGAGGATGTTGTCGGAACGGTTCCCTAAATAGGTTTGGTCGATCCGGTCATAGCCAATGTGAGCATGAGGGTAATGTTCCTGAGACATGTGGGGGTCTGGCGCGATATTTGGCGAAATATGTTGCATCTCCTCCGATAGCTCTGAGACGGATAATCAGTTATGATGGCCAATATGTTACCTATTGGTACAATGATCACATGACAAAATCCAGGAAGGTTGAAACCGTGGAAGTGGATGTTTTTATCGGTCGAATGGTTCAACACATAATGCCCAAAGGGTTCCAGCGGGTTCGTTATTATGGGCTACAGGCTACGAAAACTTTTAAGAAATGGTCGGAAGTAATACGGAAAGGGATGAAGGCTTTGGGGCGTGGGATTAAAGGAACGTATCAAGTCGTAAAAGCGAAAAGATATCGAGAACGTTATAAGGAGATCAGCTCTCAAGATCCTTTTTTGTGTCGTTATTGTGGCCATGAAATGGTGCTATGGAAGATATGGCATCCAAAATATGGAGTTTTATATGACGAATATGAAAACATCAAAAACGACAGGTACGGCACGGTTACAGGACAAAATGACAGCGGGGGTGGAAGGCGAGGACTTCCCGTTCGGCCCTCCTCCGGAGGAATAT
The DNA here is from genome assembly GCA_963662465.1 of Desulfatiglandales bacterium. GTDB lineage: Bacteria > Desulfobacterota > DSM-4660 > Desulfatiglandales > Desulfatiglandaceae > NaphS2. The sequence continues at coordinate 1,799,815 of OY759599.1, read as the reverse complement.
CCTTACCGTTGTTCCCATTGCCGGCATGAAATGAAGGTAAATGAAGCGATAATAGACGTCGAGATTGCAAAAGCAGAATATGAAGGAAGGAATGTGGAAGGCTTTATGCCCATTCTCGGTTGCCCTCAGTGCAATCGAGAAACAATGAAATATGCGCAAGGTAGAAAGCCCGCGCGTTAGCGCGCTAAGTTCATGCTGAAGTATGTGGGCAACGGGTACTTCACCGTCTCCCCCAATTCAGACCAGAGTTCCCCGTACCATGTGTTCTGCGTGGACACCCAATACGTATGAAGTGAGGGCCAGGACCGATGCCTTTTGTCTGTGGGAGATCATGAAGCACCCTGCTTCTCCTGATAACGATATCACAAAGATCATACGGCTTCATGCAACCGGATACTACGATACCAACTCACGGATCCCGGTTTCAGCAAGAAAGGGTATGAAGTGAGGGCCAGGACCGATGCCTTTTGTCTGTGATACAGGGCTCCGGCGTCTGGCCAAAAGATATGGGGCCGCTCTATTACTGCTTTCTGCAACAATGGGGCGTCTGGAGTGGGGATCACCGAAGCAAGCTCTATCCGGTGAAACACGGAACCGATTGGCTTTTTGACTGAGATTAAAAGATTTGCCCAACGTCAAGGGGATTGCCGATCAACATCTTATGCTTTCTTTTCTGAAATAATTAAATTAAGCTTAGGCTAATAGCGATTGGCATTTCCCCCAGACTGTTGGCAAATTCTAAAATTTGAGCCTTCTCAGAACATGAGTACGATTTCTGGGAACCTTGCTTTCTTTTTGGGTCCTTGCAAGCGACTATTTTCATCAATGAAAAAATATCTGCGGTCAATGGTTTCCACCCTCCGTTAGATGATGTGATCCTGCTTATGGTTCTTTCTTAGGTGTTTTGAAGCTTTTAGGAGGTTACGCTTTATGGGGGGGGTATGTTCAGGAATCCGGTTGGGGGTTCTGGTTGCCATTGTCATTCTGTCATTTGACGTGGGTGTGTCTGTTGCTGATGAAGCGCAAAAGGCCGGGCCCTCGGCCGGACCGGTCAATGTCGATAGTCTCGACTTACATCCGTTGGCACGCTTGAATACCAAGAGTCCGAGGGCCACCATCAAGAATTTCCTGGAAACCATGGACCGCGCCTATGGCATTCAAATGAAGGCAGGGTATCGAAGCAGAGAGGCGGGGGAATTCCTGGAACGGGCTGAAATTTGCTTTGATCTCAGTAAGGTGCTGCTCACACTGCTTCAAATTGTAGGGATAGAAGCTTGCTCTTTTCTTCAAGGAAATCCTCGATCGGATAGAAATACCGCGCCCTACGAAGAGATCCCTGATTTTCGCACCATGGAATCCAACCGGTGGTCCCGCTGGACGATCCCCGCTCGAAAACTATTGACAAGTCAATTTGTTCATCATATTTTAACCGAAAGAAAATAATTTATCAGCATGATGGCGCCCGATGAGGGCATAACAGGGAAACCGGTGTAACTCCGGTACGAACCCGTCGCTGTATTCGGGGACGAAACCCGCAATGAGCCACTGACCGGCACTGTCTCAGGTTGGGAAGGCGCGGGAAGTAGAGGGATCCGAGAGTCAGAAGACCTGCCATCTTAATTCTGGTTTGTGGAGAAGGAAAATCCTCAGGCGAAAACGCTTGGGGTTTTTTTTTGCCCGGCGGAAAGAAGTTCCAAAATATTCAACAAAACGGCGTTTAAAACAAAATGGAGGGAAAAAAATGGTTTCTGAAAAAAAGAGTTTACGGGAAATGATCGACGCCATTCAACCCATTGAAGATAAATGGCTCGAAAAGGCACGTCAACGAACATCACAACTGGTTATGCCCACCCGTGCGCTTGGCAGACTTCACGACATTGGAGAACGTTTGTGTGCCATCAACAAAACCCTCAAACCTTCAATCCATCGTAAAGCATTCCTGGTGATGGCCGGCGATCATGGCGTGGTTGAGGAAGGCATCAGCGCTTATCCCCAGATCATTACCGGCGAAATGGTTCGTACTTTCCTTAATGGGGGGGCGGGAATTAATATCCTGGCCGAGCAGGTAAACGCAGAAGTCTGGGTAGTGGATATGGGGATTATCCCCCATCTGGAACCTGATTCCCTGAAAAACGGAGAAAAGCTTCTGGTTCGCAAGATGGGCCAAGGCACGGAGAACATGGCAAAAGGACCGGCCATGACGCGTGAAAAGGCGGAAAAGGCGATACTCACGGGGTTTCAACTGGCTTCGGATCTTTTGGAGAAAGGCGTCGAGATATTGGGGACGGGCGACATGGGCATCGGCAACACAACCCCTTCCGCGGCAATTGGCGCGGTAATAACCCATAAAAGCGTCGAAGCGATGGTGGGGCGCGGAACCGGCGTTGACGATGAGGGCCTCATAAGAAAAAAGGATGCCATCCGCCGGGCCATTGAAGTGAATCGGCCCGACCCGAAAGATGGTCTCGACATTCTGGCCAAGGTGGGAGGATTCGAAATCGGCGGCATCGCCGGATGCATTCTGGCCGGAGCGTACCATCGCCGACCCGTGGTGATCGACGGCTTTATCTCAACCGCCGGTGCGCTCATTGCGAATGCTCTTTGCCCCTCGGTCAAGGATTATCTCTTTGCGGGACATTGTTCGGAAGAGCCGGGGCACAGGGCTATGCTGAACTATCTGGAAATGACTCCGATTCTGGATCTGGGCATGCGCCTCGGAGAAGGAACCGGCGGGGCATTGGCCATGGGAATTATGGAGGGCGCCGCAAAGATTTGCAGGGAAATGCTCACCTTTGAGGAAGCGGGGGTTACTGATAAGTAATTTGGAGAACCCCTATTTTATTTGCACGCAGTTAAAGCATGACACATTGACTCAACATCTTCGGCGATTTCAATGGCGACCGACCTTTTCTCCAGCTAATGGGCAAGGAAAAAGAAAGTACAATGTGAACGTCCACGCATCCTGCTCCATTCCAGCATCGGCATTTAAACAGTCGAAACAGTAATTATTTGATTTTTAACATTTTATTTGACTTTTCCCGCGTTTCTGGTAGATACAGGTTAAGGTGCTTTTTTAAGCTTAATAGGGAACACCGTAAAAAGGGTAATCCTTGGGTCGATTGATTTCGACTCGGGGATTTTTTTGGCGCCTAAAACACCTGTAGATCAGGAGAGCCATAAATGAAAAACATGAATCGCGTTCTTTTTGCCGTAAAACATTCTCTGCTCTATTTCACCTTCGTTCTGGTTCTTCTGGCCGTCTTTCCACCCAATGCCTTTTCTTTCCAATTTGTGGATGATGCAGGCGAAACCATTGTAATCCTCAAACCGCCCACGCGGGTGGTTTCCCTGGTTCCTTCCATCACTGAAATACTGCATAAAATCGGCGCCGGCGATGCCATCAAAGCCGTGACCTACCACGACGCCTACCCGGCTGAAAATGCCGCCAAGGAAATCGTGGGCGGCTATTTTTCACCATCCCTTGACGTGATTGAGGCTGTAAAGCCCGACCTCATCTTCTATTCCAGTCTTCAGAAAGGGGTCGAAGAACGTTTTGGAAACAGCCATTTTCCGCTGGTTGAACTTGAAACACGATCCATGGCCGACAGCCGGGAAAAAATTCTGCTGCTCGGAAAAATTTTCAACAAGGAAAAACAAGCGCAAGATCTGGTCCAAGCCATAAACGATCAACTCCAAACCATCGCTAAAAAGGTGGAACGGATCCCTCGGGAAAACCGACAACGAGTCATTCGACTGATGGGCCGCGACACGGTGATGACCCCCGGGGACGGTTCATTTCAAAACGAAATGATCCGATTAGCCGGCGGCATTCCGCCTGAACTGGGCCGGAAGGGTGATGTAACCGAAATCACCAAGGAGGAGTGGGTAAAATTCAACCCGCAAGTTATCTACGGGTGCGGTGGAGACCGAAAGACCGCCGAAGCCTTTTTGGGTCGCCCGGGATGGAAGGATGTGGATGCCGTCAAAAACGGCAGGATCTTTTACTTCCCATGCGAACTCACCTGCCGAGCCGCCACTAACACGGGTTATTTCGTCAGCTGGCTTTCATCCAGGATCTACGGAGAGCTGTATTCCAAAAAAGCATTTCAGGTCCTGGATGAGAAAATATTAAGGACCCGAAAAATCGATCTTGATCTGCGCTATGTCAAGGACGCACGGATCATCTACAGCACCATCAATGATTTCCTGAACAAAACCCTGGTAATCGATTTCAACCAACCTATGAGAGTGGTATCAACCCTTGAAGGAGAACGAACGGGAATCCAAACCGTGGGCAACCATTACTCTCCGCCTCCCTGCTGGGCCATCGAACATGATATCGGCCTGGCCCGGGCGCGTGAACGGGTGTACAGCGTTCTCCAAGTGTCGGCGGATACATCCTCATTTCTCTTTACCGGCGCAAATATGGATCATCTTTCCGTTGTCCGCAAACAATTTAAAAACATGGACGTCTATGCCCTGGTGACGGCCGGGGTCCAGTCAAACGCCCTCAGGATGGGGAAGGATGACGGAAAATACTATGAACCGGGAACCATCAATATCATCCTTCTCTCCAACATGAAACTCACTCCCCGCGCCATGACCCGGGCCATCATCAGTGCCACCGAGGCCAAGACGGCGGCCTTGATGGATCTGGATATCAGAAGCAGCGCCAATCCCCGGCGTTATCAGGCCACGGGCACGGGAACCGACAATGTTCTGGTGGTAGAAGGAACGGGAACCCCTATTACACTGGCCGGCGGGCACTCCAAAATGGGGGAACTCATCGCCAGGGCCGTATATCAGGGTGTACTGGAAGCCGTATCCAAACAAAGCGGTCTTGTAGCCTCGCGAAGCGTATTCCAACGGCTGTATGACCGACACATCAGCCTCTATGAACTGGTTTCCGAAGCCCAGTGCGACTGCATGGCCCAAAAGGGGCAGGCGACGGTTTCCCTTGAAGAAATTCTCATGGAACCGCGCTATTCCGGGTTTGTGCAAGCTGCCTTTGCACTAAGCGACGATTACGAACGAGGCCTGATCAGGGATCTTTCAAGCTATCAACGCTGGTGTAACAGTGTAGCGGAAAATATCGCCGGCAAAAAGATTCCCGCGTTCAGGGATCTCGTCACAGCGGAAAATATGCCTGTTCCGCTGAAAATGTCCCTGAACGCGTTGTTAAACGGCATCTCCTTTAAAGATACGCCTTAATTAGAAAAGGAAATTCACCCATGACCATCAAATTGGATTCAGGATACTTACACGGCGGAGTCCCCAAGGCCGACATGCAGCGACTGGACGTTCCCGCAAAGCGGGTGCTGGACTTCAGCGTCAATCTCAATTTCTTCGGGCCGCCCCCCATCATTAAAGAGAAATGGTCCGAATTGTTTGAAACCATCGAACAGTACCCCAGCGTAAATGGGGATGGCGTTGCACGGTACTACCAGTCCGCCTGCGGCGTGTCCCCTTCCAATTTCCTGGCCGGAAACGGCTCCACGGAACTGATCTATCTCGTTGCCAGAGTGCTTCGGTACAAGCGAGCCGCCATCATAACCCCTTCATTTCACGATTATGAACGGGCATCGCTCCTGGCCGGCGCGAAAGTGATTCGATGTCCCCTGTTTCCCCACAATGATTTCGCTCAACCCCCGAAAGAAGCTCTGGTCGAAATACTGAGAGATGTCGATGCTCTCTGGATCGCCCGTCCCAATAACCCCACGGGCAACCTGTTTTCAAAAACGCTGGTCCTGGAACTGGCAGACCAGTTTCCTGAAAAATGGTTTATCATTGATGAGGCTTTTGTGCAGTTTCTAGATGATTGGAAAGAGAAAAGTCTTCTCCCGGAAAAACCCAAAAACAACATTCTGGTGCTGAACTCGCTTACAAAATTCTACGCCGTGGCCGGCCTTCGTCTTGGCGGGATCGTGGGGCATGAAAAAGTCATTTCCCGAATGAAACACGCCAAGGAACCCTGGGCCATCAACGGCATCGCGGACCGGGTGTCGTCCCTTCTCTCGGAATGCGCCGATTATGATGAAAAAAGCCGTATTGCCCACAATGCGGAAAGTACACGGGTTTTTCATAAGCTCAAAAATATGGATGGCATCCTCCCCTTTCAACCATCCGTCAACTACATTTTATGCCAATGGCTTAAAACCGATAACCTGGACCACCTGCTGGCCCATCTCCTGGCCAATGGCATGTACCTCAGAGACTGCCGGAACTTCCCGGGACTTGAAGAGAATTTCTTTCGCATGGGGCTCAGAATCCCGGAAGAAAATGATCATTTGCTTTCGCTGATCTCGTCATAATGTACAAAACGCTTAATCCAATCACAATAGGATCTTTCGGTATGAATCGAATAATGCCCAAGCCGCATAACCGAATGAACATCATCCATTGTAATTCAGCGTGATTTGCATTGTTTCCATACGGTTTTTGGTTGAATGCTCCGCCTGACGTATGATAGCTATTGGGGAAACTATTCAAAATCCTTATGATCTTGTAAAATTGTGCGAGAATGGGAAATTCGAGCCGACTTTGCAAAGAAAATAAGGCGTTATCTTTGACGAAAGGCGCTACGTCATTTTCTAATATGATGCCGAGCGATTAAGAGGGTTCGAGGGCAACCAGCCAATTGATGAGGAAAAACAAGGTATCCTATGCAGGAAAATCCGCTTCGCTCACCGGAAGATTATGAACTGTTTTTGTACACGATTACTGAACAGTTCCCCGTTGTACGCCATTCGACCGTAACTTTGGTCCGGGTGGGGGCAACACTCGCGAGAGTAGCAGGTGAGTTGTATTTTGACGGTTCCGTCCGAATTGTCGTGAGGGAACGACTCTTGTATGATCGTTTACCGCTTACTATAGAATGGTACGGCTATGAGGTATTGAAAGATGAAGAAAAGCTATACTGGCATGATTCTCAGCCTCATCCGAATGATCCTGTTCTGAAAAGTTCATGCCCCCATCATAAACATATTCCACCCGATATTAAGGCCGGACGAAATACTGGCGGCATGCTGGTCATCGGCCTGATTGGTTACCTGATCAACGGTTTTTTAAAGATCTGTGAAATAAAATTCGTCAAATGGCAGGTTTAGCCCCAGGATCCCACATCTAACCATGAACAAAAGTAACGTCATCGATTTTCGCGGCGTAACCTTTGGATTTCCCGGGCAGGCGCCGCTTTTCAAGGACCTTTCCCTTTCCATTCACAAGGGGGCCTTTTATCTGGTGCAGGGCCCTTCCGGCGCGGGAAAGTCAACTTTTTTTCGGTTGATCAACCGCCTTGAAGCACCCAATTCAGGTGAAATAAGGTTCAACGGCAAACCCCTCGACAGTTACCCTCCGCCGGAACTCCGCCGTTCTCTCTTGCATATTCAGCAGACCCCGACGGTAGTGGATGGGTCGGTGGCGGAAAATTTGCTCCTGCCCTTTTCATTCAAAAACAATCTCCATCTTAAACGGCCCCATTCCGAAGAACTGACAAAACAATTAAGGGATGTTCATTTACAGGACCTGGGGCTAAATGACCATGCCATGAACCTTTCAGTGGGACAGTTGCAGCGCCTCTGCCTGGTTCGGGGGTTGCTGCTCGCCCCGGAGGTCCTGCTCCTGGATGAACCCACCAGCGCCCTTGACTGTGAAAGCGCCCGTGTCGTTATGACGCTCCTTGAACGAATGAATCTCGAATCAGGGATGACCATGCTGGTGATCACCCATAAAGCTTACGATCCGGAACGCGTCACACCCAGATATTTACAGGTGGCCGACGGGCAGATCAGGGAATGCACATGACCCACAACATTATTGAAATCGGCCCATATCAACTCATTCTCGCCCTGGTGTTCGTTCTTGCGGCCGGGGGCGCATCCCTGTATCATGGCCTCAGACTGGAAAAAGACCTTCTGGTGGGGACCATCCGGACCTTTGCACAATTGTTTCTGCTGGGCTATGTGCTGAAATTCGTCTTCCATCTGGATTCGGTCTGGCCGGTTTTGGCCGTGTTCCTGTTCATGATCGTTTTTGCGGTTCGAATCATCCGAAGCCGCATCAAGGAAAGCCGGGTTGCCTTTTTCTGGCCCATGTTGCTTTCGATGACCGTCAGTTATGCCTTGATCGCCTTTCTGATTACCGGTGTGGTCATTGGTGCTAAACCATGGTGGAAACCTCAGTATTTCATACCGCTGGCCGGAATGCTCATCGGCAACTCCATGAATGCGGTAGCCATATCCCTGGATCGGCTCCTGGGCGAGCTGAAAAAAAGACGGCAGGAAGTGGAAATGATGCTCTGTCTTGGCGCAAACTACCGGGAAGCCTCAAAGGACATGGTCGGAAATGCCATGCGAGCCGCCATGATTCCCGCCATCAATTCCATGATGGCGGCCGGCGTGGTGTTCATACCCGGCATGATGACCGGCCAGATCCTGGCCGGGGCCGATCCCGTCCTGGCCATCCGCTATCAGATCCTGGTGATGGTCATGCTCGTGGGCGCTACGGCCATGCTGTCTTTTTTGGGGGTGCGCATTGTTTGCAGGCGCTGCTTTGGCCCGGCGCAACAGCTTCTGCTGAGGCCGGAGAAAAAATAGACTTAACCGTAAAGCATATAAAAAGGCTCTGCCTTCAATCGCCATATTGCCGTTTGCGTTTCCGGAACCAAAGCATTATGATGGCTATTATATCCCTTCCCACGACCGATCATTATCGTTTATGGAGAGATGCTCGAAACACTTTTCTTTTTGAGGACAGGAGATTTTTCCAATGGATGAAAAACCAACCTATGAAGAATTAGAACAAAGAGTGAAAGCGTTGGAGCAGGAAAAGCGTGAACGTCATCAGATGAAAAATATCCTAATCCAGGATCTTGACCTTCACGCTATCATCAATGCCGAAGAAATCCAGTCCATCATGGACGATTTTCATTCTCTGACGAAGATGGCAACCGCCGTACTGGATCTGAAAGGAAACGTGATCGAAGCCACGGGATGGCAGGATATCTGTACTAAATTTCATCGCATCAATCCCAAAACAGCACTCAACTGCACAGAAAGCGATCTCTTTTTAGCAAGGAATCTTAAGCCGGGTGAATATATCGAATATAAATGCAAAAACGGTTTGAGGGATGTTGTTACGCCGCTGTATGTGGGCGGCAAACACTTGGGGAACATCTATACCGGGCAATTTTTCTATGATGATGAACCGGTAAATGAAGATTTTTTTATTCAGCAGGCGAAAACATACGGATTTGACCCAGCGTCTTATATGGATGCATTCCGACGCATACCGAGGTACAGTCGGGAAACCATTACACATCTGATGGATTTCCTGGCTAAATTTACATCCTATATTTCCAGAGTCAGTTTTGCCAATATACAGCTTGAAAAAGAAATTCGTGAACGCGAGCAGGCGGAGCAGGCACGTCAGAATAGCGAAAGACTTCTGAATGAAGTGGGCAGGATAGCCAAAATCGGCGGGTGGGAAATGGATCTTGCTACCGGCCGGTCCAAATGGACACAGGGCGCCTATGATATCATTGAAATAAAATACGATGAGCCCGTTCCCGGCCCGGATGAACACCTTGCCTATTATCTTCCTGAATACCGGCCCCTGGTTTCCGATGCCATGCAGGCTTTGGTTGAAGAGGATCGACCCTTGGATTTCGAGGCCCAGGCCCGAACCGCAAAGGGCAACATAAGATGGTTCCGTGCCATTGGCCGGGCCATCAGAAAGGAAAAGCAATGCCTTAAATTGTATGGCACTTTGCAGGATATCACCGACCGCAAGAAAGCCGAGGAAGAGATCCTTGAGCTGAATCGGAACCTTGAATTGCGGGTTCACCAACGCACCGTGGCGCTGGAGGAAGCCAACAAAGAGCTTGAAGATTTTGTATACTCGGTATCCCACGATTTGCGCGCCCCCCTGCGCTCCATCAGCGGTTTCGCTCAGATCATCCATCGCCGGCATAAAGCGTCTCTCAATGAAGAAGGCCGGCACTATTTCGATAATATCGTCAAGGCAAGCGGGCAAATGGGAGAACTGATCGATGACCTGCTTAAATTTTCCCGTCTGGGGCGAAAGGCCATCCAATCCGAAACCGTATCCCTTGATAATGTCTTTGCATCAGCCTTGGAGACACTTTCAGATCCTATAAAAAAGACAGGAGCTCGCATCAATCTTCCCGAAGGGATGCCGATTATCCAAGGGGATTTAACGCTAACGACCCATATTTTTATCAACCTTCTGGAAAATGCCGTAAAATACCATAAGCCCAATGAGCCACCACTTGTTGATGTCAGGCTTGAGGTGGAAAATCAAACCGTAATCGTATCCATCGCCGACAACGGGATCGGCATTGAACCTGAGTATCATGAAAAAATATTCAATATATTCCAGAGGCTTCACAGCCAGGAAGCGTATCCTGGAACCGGCATCGGACTGGCCGCCGTTAAAAAAGCGGTACAAATCATGGGGGGTCGGGTCTGGGTTGAATCGGCGCTTGCCAAAGGAAGCGTTTTCAAGATAAAACTTTTAACGGCAACAACCGACTGATACGAGAGGACACCCCAATGACAAAAGCCGCCACCATACTTCTGGTTGAAGACAATGCGATGGATGTTGAACTGATTATCGATGCGTTCAAAGAGGCCCGCCTGGGAAATAAAATCCAGGTGGCCAGGGATGGAAAAGAAGCCCTTGAATTTCTATTCGGCGAAGGAAAATATGGGGATCGTAAACAATACCCCTTGCCGGATATTGTTCTGTTGGACCTCAAGATGCCTGGGATTGACGGCCACGAAGTACTGAAACGGATTAAAGTCACCGACAAACTGAAACGCCTGCCGGTCATCATTCTCACCTCTTCAAGGGATGAGGGTGACAGAGCCATGAGCTACGACAACGGCGCCAACAGCTATCTGGTGAAACCGGTTTCCTTTGATGCTTTTTTGGAAGTGGTCAAACAAGTCTCCGACTACTGGTTCACGCTAAATGTGGAACCTCCGATGGATTGATGCGCGATAGGGGGAGGATTCAAAAATGAGTGACGACATCAGGATACTGTATATCGATGATTACGACCTCGACCGTGAACTGGTAAGAGATGCTCTGGAAAAAGAGCATGGCGGGTTCGAGGTTACTGAAGCCTCCAACAGACAGGAATTTGAAGCGTTAATTAAAAATCGACCATTTGATGTGGTCTTGAGCGATTTTAACATTGCCGGGTTTGAGGGGCTCCAGGTTCTCGATATGGTCCGTGCGCATGATCCGCGGATACCGGTCGTTATCGTTACCGGAACCGGCTCTGAAGAAATTGCGGTGATGGCGCTCAAACAAGGCGCATCCGATTATGTGATCAAACGACCCAACCATATCCGGAGATTGCCGCAGACCATTCTTGCGGTAATGGAAAAAAAGACATTAAGAGATGAACGCGAGAAGGCTGAAGCCGATCTGAAAAAAAGCGAGGAAAGATACCGGAAAATATTAGAAAATGCATTGATAGGGGTTTATCAGGTTACCCTTGACGGCAAATTTATCTTTGCCAATCAAAAATTGGTGAAAATATTAGGTTATGCTTCCTATGAAGAATTGGAAGCGATTAACCATATTGCCGATCTTTATGCTCGACCGGAAGAAAGGGATAAAGTTGTTGATGAAGTGATTCGTGAGGGCTTTTTAATCGGTGAGCTTGAATTCAGGCAAAAGGGTGGTCAGAGTATCTGGGTGAAATTGCATATTCGAAAATCGAAAAATAAAGAAGGAGCAATCGTTTTAGAAGGCCTAATGGAGGATGTGACGGGAATGAAAAAAATGGAATCCCAACTCCAACAGGCACAAAAATTACAGGCCATTGGCACCTTGGCCGGCGGCATTGCCCATGATTTCAACAATATATTATCCTCAGTGATCGGTTTCACGGAACTTTCATTAGACGATGTCACACCGGGAACCCCCTTACACGACAATCTCAAAGAAGTTCTTACCGCGGGCCACAGGGCCAAGGATCTGATCAAGCAGATCATGACCTTCAGCAGGAAGAGCGCGCAGGAAAAAAAACCGATGTCATTGAACCCGCTGGTCACGGAAACCATCCGAATGCTCCGGTCAACGATCCCGACAAATATTGAAATCAAAGAACGCATCAGCGAAGCAATGCTCATCATAGACGCCAATCCATCTCAAATGAATCAGGTTTTATTAAATCTCGTCACCAACGCATCTCATGCCGTCCATGAGAACGGTATCATCGAAATCGGCCTGGAAGCGGTAAGTTTCGATGAAAACATGGCCAATCAATATCCGGATCTTTCGCCGGGGAAGTATGCTGAAATTCTTGTAAGCGATAATGGATGCGGCATTCCAAAAGAAAATTTAAACCTGATTTTCGACCCTTACTTCACCACCAAGGATCCGGACAAGGGCACGGGGCTGGGACTTTCCGTGGTCCACGGCATTGTGAAAATTCACGGGGGGCATATCACCGTTTACAGCGAACCTGACAAAGGAACGACGTTCCACGTCTATTTGCCGCTGGCCGGACAACCCTCCGAGAGTGAAAAACCTTGGGAATCAGAATCACTGCCGTTGGGCATCGAACGTATATTGGTGGTGGATGATGAACCGACGATCGTAAAGATGCAAAAACAAAGCCTGGAGCGTTTGGGGTATACCGTCATCATCCGAACCGGCAGCAGGGAAGCGCTGGAAACTTTTCGGGCAGGGCCAGGTTCTTTTGATTTAATGATTACGGACATGACAATGCCGGCCATGACCGGGGACAAACTGGCGATGGCGGTGAAGGGAATCCGACCGGATATTCCCGTGATTCTGTGTACGGGTTTCAGTGAAAAGGTCAATGCCAAAACAGCAACCGATTTGCCGATTGATGCGTTCTTGATGAAGCCGGTAGAACAAGAAAAAATGGCAAATACCGTGAGAAGAATCCTGGATAAGGCAAAAAAAAAGCATCCATAAATGGAGAGGTAAACAATCAGGGAAACAAGAGAGGAGACATTAAAATGGCGATTGATCCCGGAATCGGCCAAAAAGTTGTTGCAACAGTCATTAGTGCAAAAGGAAAATGCAGCGCCGGACACCGGAAAGGTGATACATTTGAAATCAGTTGTCACAATCCCGGCGGATTATGCGGTTTTTTTTATCATGATATTTTCCCGACGCTTTCAATTTTCCAGTTTGGGGGGCATCTCCCCTGGTGGACCGGCGATACGATCGAGGTTGAATGTTCTGATAAAAAGAACCTTGTGACCTTGAAACTGGAAAGATCAGCACGCAAACATTTGCTTTAACCGACGGCCTTTTTCTTGGCTCATCGCTGATTCGCGTGATTTTTTGTTCAAGGGGCCGATTTTATAGGAAAAAAGGGCATCGTAGACGGCCGTCATTGATTTTTGACGGGATACTTGTTCAGTTCCGTGATCAGCACTTCGCAATTCCCGCAAATCTTGTTCCTGACCTTGAAGACCCATTTTCGTCGCTGACGCAGCGATTGGAAGCCACGGCCAACCGCAGCAAGGATAATTTTAAATGTCTAAGGGCAATCCCTTTTTCTCACCTCACACAACAGGGCCTTGTATACGGGGAAACCTGAAATCGGATCGCGATTCTCGGGATCGGTCAGATAGTTGGTGTTGGCTTCCCGCCACGGCGCTGAATGGATGGGGCTCCCGCCACCCACGTTCACCTCCACCTGTCCCGTCATCACGTCGTCCGTAACCCTGGCCCAAAAGCCCACGCGCCCCCTGGGGGATTCCACCCATACCCGGTCCTGATCTTCAATTCCCCTGACCCCGGCATCTACGGGGTGAATCAAAACCAGGGGCCTGGGGTGTAACTTCAATAACCCCGGAATATTCAGGTGCTGTGATCGAAACGCAGACTGGAGCCTGGCCCCGCTATTGAATACCAGGGGATATTTTTTGAAGAGTTCGGGACTGCCAAGGGGGCCTTCGGTAGGCTCGGAGTATACGGGCAGCCCGTTATAGCCATATTCTTCCAAAAGGCTGGATACCAGTTCTATCTTCCCCGAAGGGGTGTCAAATCCCGGTTCTCCATCGTGACGCAAAAGGCCCCCGGCATATTTCCGGTATGCCTGCCGACCGGCATCATACCGAACCCCTTCCGGATTCGCCTTCAGTTCGGCCAACGTTACGGGGCCGGTTTTAAAGACAAATTCAAGACGGTCCTCCTCCGTGGCCGGAAACAGATTCCCATACCCGAGCCCCTTGGCCAGATCCGACAAAAACGTGTATCCGGACCTGCCCTCCCCTATGGGATCAATCATCTTCGGCCGTAACTGACAGTATCCGTTGGGATATTTCTGATACCCCATATTTTCATACTGGGTGATGGCGGGAAGTACCACATCGGCATACATGGCATCCGCCGTCATGAACCGGTCGTACACCACCATGAAATCAAGGGCTTCAAAAGATTTCTTCCACAGATTCGGATCGGGCAGACTGGTCAAAAGCGACGCGCCGAAAATCAACAGGGTCTTGACGGGATAGGGGTTGCCCTCAAGAATTGCCCGGGGCGCTTCCATAAACTGCGCCGATTTCAGCATGTGGCAAAAAAAAGGATGCCGGTCCGCGCCGATGGGGTTTACGCCCACGGGCGGGTCAAGCTGGATACGCGGGAATTTCGCGGGGCTGAGGGGCCTGAACATCAACCCGCCTTTCACGTCCAGGTTGCCCGTGACAGCCCAGAGGCACAACACGGCCCGGATGCTCTGGACCCCGCTGTTGCTGTATTCCAGTCCCGTATACATGAGCAGGGAAGCCCCCTTGGCCCCGGCAATGGACCGCGCCAGGGCGACGATGGTCTCATGGGGTACGCGGGTAATTTTTTCCACCTTTTCCGGGGAAAACCCCCGCACATAGTCTCGAAGGGCCTCAAAACCCGAAGTCCAGTCCCGCACAAACTCCTGGTCATAAAGGCCTTCTTTTATAATAACATGCATGATACAGAGCGCCAGTGCCCCGTCCGTACCGGAGCGGATGCCAATCCACTGATTCGCCATTTTCGCCATCCGGCTTCGCATGTGATCGATGACCACCACCTTAGCGCCCCGCTTTTTAGCGGCCAGGATCTTTTTCACCTTGTTCGGCGGCGAGTCCGTTGGTGGATTGGCGCCCCATATCACAACCAGATCCGTATTCTCAAAATCCGGATAAGTGGCGTGCATGGAGGCGCCGATGGTCGGGATTGCGGAAAGGAGATTATAGGACACGGAGCAAAGGGAAGAAACCCCTGTGCCGTTGGGGGAGCCAAAGGGATACAAAAATCCGGTGACGCCTTTGCTGGTGGGATTGGGCGCACCAAAGACATCCACAAGGTTTGAATCGAAACTGCCGCGGCCGAAGTAGCTCATAACGGCTCGGGCGCCGTATTCATCCCGGGTCTTTTGAAACCCGTGAACAATGCGGTCCATGGCCTCATCCCAGGTGATTTTCTCGAATTTCCCCTCGCCCTTTTTGCCCACCCGGAGCAACGGATATTTCAAACGATCCTTTGAATAGATGATGTCCTTTGAATGAATGCCCCGAATACATACGACGCCCACGGGATGATCCTTAACGGGCAGAATTTTCTCAATTTTGCCGTCCACCAGGATCACCTTCACACCACATCCACCGGGGCATATGCCACATATACCGGTCACTGTTTCTTTCGCCATCTTAATCCCTCTTAAAGATTGCCCCATTCATCGGCTGGAACATCTCCTCCCGACCATCTTGCGGTAAAGGGCAAACAATAACAAAAAAAAGGGCAGTGTACAAAAAAGCGCCCTGCCCTTTTCATCAAATCCTCTTTACGCCCAAAACAGCCGGGGCAAAACCCCTTGCTATTTCATAAGCTGAGCCGGGGCGACAATAGCCCCGAATTTTTCTTTGAGTGCCGCCAATCCCTCTCTTTGCTCATCTAAAATTTCAAAAAGCCGTGCCGGAACATTCTTCTCTTTTCCATAAGCCGCCTTCTGTAGATCCAAGCGAGCAACGATGTTGTCAATATAAAGGGAGAATTGTTTGACATAAAGATCTTCGGGGTATTCTTTACCAATAATATCCTTGAACAGCTTTTTTAAATCCTCATATTTTGGGATAAATCCCATGGGGGTTTCAATGGCGTCCGCTTCCTTATGGAAGCGCCTCTCCAGCCACCCCAGCCACACTTTCACGTCCCGCTTTTCGCCCAGCAGTTTTTTGGATTCCCCTCCCCTGGCCCCATCAGTCAGAAAATAGTTGAGACCGGCCAGAATAGGCCGCTTCTTGTCATTAATTTTTTTACTGTTGAAAAACTTGAACTGCGCATCCATATAATCCGCCAAAGCACCCGGAATAAAAGGGGCGTTGGCCCAGGGGGCGCGCTTGACGCCGGTGGCGCCCACTTCGGTTGCCGTTGCCGCCGAAACAATGGAGGCGCCGATGACCACCCCATGATCCGGGGTAAGCGCCACCCACACCGGCGGCATGGTGTCGCTGTCGCGGCCGCTGTAAGTGATCACGCTGGTCTCAACGCCGGCAGGATCTTCAAACCGGTCCGAGCAATTGGCCAAAGCCGTTGCATCCAAGGTACATCTTGAGTTGGGATGACTCATGGGCACAGGCTTGCCCTTTTCATCCAGCATCCCCTCTTCCCAGGGTCCCTGAAAGTTAAAGCCCTTTTTGGGCGGCGTCTCGCCGTTGCCCACCCAGTGGGGAACCTTGTTTTCATCGATCAGCACATTGGTCCAGATCACTTCCGTACCGGGTTTTCGCAGGCAATCCATCAAAAGGGGATCCCCTTCCCGGTTCACGTCTTCCACGATCCCGAAAATACCCGCTTCCGGGTTGACGGACCGAACGCCGCCGTCTTCGGCGATCCACATCTGGGCCAGGTCGTCTCCAAGAAAGTGCGTACCGGCCATGGCCGTGGTCGTCTTTCCACAACCGCTGGGGGCCGCTCCCGCAAACCAGGTGACCCGCTTTTTGTCGGAACCTTCAATTCCCGTGATAAACATGTGTTCCGCCAGTTCATTGCCCCGATTCGTATAGACGGCCTTGTCCACGGAAAAGCGGTGATTTCCTTTTTTCAACAGCAAGGTATTCCCGGCGTAAGTGCAATTCATACTGTAGGTGGTCTGGAAACTACGGTCCATGAACACGCGCGCATTGGGCAGATCTTCCGTTCGGTTAAGCCCTTCGCTGTGAATATTGGCATAGAAATGGCCCAACCGCGCCACTTCTTTATCAAAAGCGTCAAACGCATTCCGGTAGAGGAGTTCGGCGCTGTGACACACATAGAGAGAACTGGTGACTTCAATGGCAGGGTTGGATCCCGGAGAACCCACGGGACCGCGACTGTAAAATCCGATCACCATGGTTTTGCCTTTCATAATGCCGCTCATCTTCTCCTGCACATCTTTCAGCGCATCATCCCGGTCCATTCGATTGGCCAGGGAACTGATCTCCTCATCCGGATTGGTGATATAAAAGGTGCGGTCGATAATCCGGCCCTGTTCGGCCGCCAGATCAAAATGGATGGTGTGACCCTGCATGGCCAGCTTAGCCTCTTCACTCTTTTCCAGCGCCAGTTCGTTGACCCTTTGAACATCTTCCTTTGAACCGGTATTTACGAAAATGTCATCGGGAGTACACATGACAATGGCATTGGCGATTTTCAGGAGGGCATCAACGTTCTTGATTCTCCGAATCTTGGCCAGATTGACCGCGTCCATGTGTTTTTCGAAAACCGTGCTGACCTCTTCCATCGTTGATACGCCACCAATTTTCTGGATAATATCGTATCCTACCTTGTTTTGCAGCATCTCGCTTATCTCCTTTTCGGAAGTTTCTGAAAAAAATAGACCTGTGAGCGGTTAGCCGTTGGCCACACAGCTCGAAAAATTAGGAGTTTATGAGAATTGAGGTTACGAGTCAAGAAGTAAAAAACAGCCATCCCTTTAAAATCTATAAACAATTAACATAAAGAACCCTTAAATTTTAAATAGCTATTGATTTCTTATCGTATATGTTATAGATTAAAAAGTTTTAAATTTAACAGCAGACTGGATGCGCCGCCTTTGCGGTCCACATCCGGATCCAAGCAAACGAAAGGTTGAATATTTTACCCTATGGATTTTGAAACATTAGGCTTAGAGCAACATCTCATCAGAGCGGTTCACCACTTAGGATTTAAAGAACCCACCCCCATACAGGAAAAGGCCATCCCCGCCATTATTTCAGGTCGCCAGGACCTGGTGGGCCTGGCACAGACGGGAACCGGCAAAACAGCGGCATACGGCTTGCCCCTGCTCCAGTTGATCGATTTTTCAAGGCCGCAGGCTCAAGGCCTGATCCTGTGTCCCACCCGTGAACTATGCGTACAGATTTCAAAGGATTTGATCCGTTACAGTCGATATATCAAAAACGCCAAAATCGTCGCTGTCTATGGGGGCGCCGGCATGGAACCGCAAATCCGGCAAATCAAAAACGGCGCCCAAATCATCGCGGCAACCCCGGGTCGGCTCCTGGACCTGATTCACAGAGGCATCGTCAACCTGAAACGCATTGATTATGTGGTTCTCGATGAGGCCGATGAAATGCTCACCATGGGGTTTTTGGACGACCTGGATGAAATCCTGGCCAAAACCCCTCCGGAAAAAAGGACCTGGCTTTTTTCCGCTACCATGACGGAACCGGTGGCCAGAATTTCGCGCAATTACATGAAGGATCAGGTGGAAATTACCATCGGACGGAAAAACAGCGGCGCCGGGAACATCTCCCATTTCAAATATATGGTGATGGAAAAAAACCGCTATCCGGCGCTGAAACGGATCATCGACTATCATCCCAATATCTTCAGCCTGGTTTTCTGCCGCACCCGAAAGGAAACCCAAACCGTGGCCGAAAAACTCATCAAAGACGGCTATAATGCGGAAAGCCTGCACGGGGATTTGTCCCAGACCCAACGGGATTACGTCATGCGGCGGTTCAGGGAAAAAAGCCTCCAAATTCTCGTGGCAACCGACGTGGCCGCACGCGGCCTGGATGTGGATGATATCAGCCATGTCATCCAGTACAATCTTCCCGATGAACCCGGGAGCTATACCCACCGAAGCGGACGAACCGCAAGGGCCGGAAAATCAGGAACGTCCATTGTTCTCATCAATACCCGGGAAAATCGAAAACTGGCCCATGTGGAACAGGTGACAGGCGTCCGGTTTCAATATGAGAAAGTCCCCAGTGGCCGCGCCATCTGCGAGAAACAAATCTACGGCATGGTGGAAAGGCTGGTAGCGACCGATATCAATCATGAAGAAATAGCGCCTTTTCTTCCCCCCGTGTACGATTTGCTGGTGACCCTGTCAAAAGAAGAATTGATCCAGCATTTCGTGGCCATCGAATTCAACCGGTTCCTGGACTACTACAAGGATTCCGGGGATATCAATGCCCGCACCCCTCAAAACAAGGCACCTCAGAACAAGGCGCCTCGGAAAAAGGGTGCCACGGGAAAAAGATCCCCAAAGGATTTCCCGCAAGCGCCGGACCGGATTTTAAAACTGTTCCTCAATATGGGGGAACTGGACAATGTTCAAAAGGGAGCCATCACGCGGCTGGTGTGCGACAAAAGCGGCATTCCCTCCAGCCATATTGGGAAAATTGAGGTGATGAGAGAGTTTTCCTTCCTGGAAGTGGCCGCTGATGAGGCGGCGCATGTCATGAAATCCATGAAAGGCGCCAGTCTGGACGGCAAAAGGGTTTCCATGGGCTATGCGGAAAAAAAGAACGAAAAATCGAGCAGATCGGGTAAGAAACGGGAGCCTAAGAAAAAATGGACGGCCAAAAACGGAAAGACATCCAACAGGGGGCGCAAGTTTCCATCGTCACAAAATCGGACCAGCGCTCGGGCAAACGAACGATGGGCATCGTCAAGGACATCCTGACCCGCTCGCCCACCCATCCTCACGGCATCAAGGTACGACTCGTGGATGGGCAGGTGGGGAGAGTTAAAGAGATATTATAGATTGCGGAATGCGGAATTGAACAAAAAGAAAGCGCCCACCTGAAATCAGGCAGGCGCTTTTTTTAATCGGCTATAATTGATCCAAATCGATCAGAACTACTTGGCGGCTTCCGCCTGATAGTAACCCATCAAAATCTTGGCCACTTCCGGACGCGCAAATTCCGGGGGCAGATCCTGGCCGGCGGCCAGCATTTCACGAACCTTGGTGCCTGACAGGAAGACCCAGTCTTCTTTCTTATGATCGGTAACGCTGCCCATCATGATCACCTTGCCCAATTTCTTGGAATAGGCGGTATGATCGCCGCGGTAAATATCAATCAACAGATCGTCTTTGGTGATGTCGTCAAAGATGGTCTGAGCGTCAAATCCGCCGTAGTAATCGCCGACGCCGGCATGGTCACGGCCCACAATAAGGTGGGTACAGCCCATGTTCTGGCGGAACACAGCGTGCAGTACGGCTTCTTTGGGACCGGCATAAAGCATGTCAAAACCGTATCCAGTGATCAGAGCGGTGTTGGGCTTGAAATACAACTCAACCATCTTACGGATGGCGGCATCACGCACGTCGGCGGGAATATCACCCGGTTTCAGTTTGCCGAGCAGCATGTGGATGACGGCGCCATCGGCGTTCACGGCTTCCATGGCCATCTTGGTCAGGCCCTCATGGGCGCGATGCATGGGGTTACGGGTCTGAAAGGCCACGACCGTTTCCCAGCCCAGTTTGCCGATTTCGTCGCGGATCTGCGTGGCGGTGCGGAATGTATCCGGAAATTCTTTGTCAAAGTAGGAGTAATTCAGCACCTGGATGGGACCGGAGATGCCGATTTTACCGACGGTATTAAAGGCGTTGACGCCGGGATGATCCATGTCGAGGGTGCGGAAAATGCTCTCGGTCATTGCTTTCATCTCGTCATCGGTGTATTCCTCAATGGCTTCCACGTCTTGAATAGCGATCACGGGGTTCCCTTCCACATTGGGATCCAGCAGCGCAATACGTTTGGCGTCTTTGATGGCGGAAGCGTCTTCCACCATGTTAAGTACGGGGGTAGGCCAGAAAAAGCCGTTTGCCATGTGCATGTTCTTGGCAACGGCCATGGCGTCGGCTTTGTTCATGAAACCGGTCAGCGGATTAAAATATCCGGAGCCCAGCATCACGGCATTGCCGGCGGCGGCGGAGCTGATGACGATAGAGGGCAGACCCGCAGCTTCCTTGATCAGCGCGGCGCGTTTGGCATCGTCTTCAACGTACAGGGGATTCAGGGTATCGGATCCATGGGGTTTAATCATTGTGAATTCTCCTATTTCTAAATAATATGGGTTAACAAAAACATCACACTTCCAACATCATGGCTGCGTTCCCATGCAAACCATCAAATTCCAAAGGACCATCCGGTGCAATCAAAAAACAGGTGCAGTCAAAAAAACTTTCCACACCTGTAAATCAGATGTCAACTAGCATGTTCTCAAATACATGTCAATAAAAGTTTGTGCAATTATTCACGCCATGACAGTAAAGTAGTCCCTACAAAACAATGCAGCTATAAAAATCAGCTTATTTGAACCGCCGGATCGGGGTTGCTCATGGTTTAAAATGCCTCCCAATCAAGGGTTTTTGCCTCAAATACAGGGCCATCCTGACACACGTGAGCATAGAGTTTGGTCGAACCACGGCCCTTTCTGACGGCGCACCCCTGACAGGCGCCCACGCCGCAGGCCATGGCGGATTCCAGGGAAACCTGGCAGGGAATGGCGCGATCAAGGGCTATTTTTGCCACGGCCTTCAACATGGGCAAAGGACCGCAGGTGAAGATAGCGGGGGATTTCCCTTTCAGGGTCGAGAGGCGTAAATCCAGCAGGTCCGTCACCCGTCCGTGATGCCCCTGAGAACCGTCCTCGGTGGCAATGAAGAGGACAAGCCCCACGATGCCCAGTGGGTCAAGGGAAACGACTTCGGAAGAATTACCGTAACCCACGAGAAATTGCTGGTCCTTCCGCTCCAGGGTCAACGACAGGAAAATAAGAGGAGCGATGCCCATGCCGCCTGCCGCCAGTATGGGTTGCACGTCACCGCCTGGGGGCTCAAACCCTTTGCCGAGGGGCCCCAGAACCCGCAAAAGGTCCCCCGGTTTTTTTTGCCCCAGGATGGCGGTGCCATGGCCCACCACCCGGTAAAGGATCAACAATACGTCTCCTTTAACCCCACAGATGGAAAAGGGCCGTCTTAACAGGGGGTCTATTCCGGAACGGACTCGAATCATTACAAACTGACCCGGTTTGGCCTCTGTTGCCATGGGGCCGGAACGAACCCCCATAAAGAAGGTATTCGGGGCTACCCGCTTATTGAAAACAACTTCCGTGGATTCTTCAATCATGGTGTTATCTTCCTGTTGCTGATTTTCCGAAAATGATGACCGTAAATTGCCAGGCTTACGGCCAGCGCAAAAGATTGAGGACGGCAAAAAAGGGTCCAGGACAGGATTTTCCAATACTGGAATCGTTCCTCGCCGAAAATTCCCAGACGGATACTCGACCGTAAAACTGCCAGCAGGCGTTGAAAATCCATGGGGGTCCTGACCTTTGGTTTCCGGTACTCTCTGAGGAAGGTCATCGCTCGTTTATAGTAATGCTCGGGGGCGTATATGTGCCGCATTAAATTTCCGTGTCCCTTGCGCAGAACATCGAGCCCCATTCTGGGCATGAAGTTAGTCGTGCCATCCACGTTATCGCCGCTCATGACATCGATAAGGCGCCCCTCCTCTCTCATTCGTTCGTGAAGCCTTGTGCCGGGAGGAGCGTTCAACAAGCCCACCATGGCCGTCACGATGCCGCTCTCCTGGATAAAGTCAATCTGCCGCTGGAAAATGGAAGGCGTGTCATTATCGAATCCCACAATGAAACCGCCCTGCACTTGCAGCCCGGCCCGCTGCATCAGCTTTACACTTTCAATCAAATCCCGATTCTGATTCTGTTGTTTGTTGCATTCTCCCAAACTCTCTTCATTGGGTGTTTCGATACCGATAAAAACCGTATCAAAACCCGCTTTGACCATCATCTCCATCAATACCGGATCATCGGCCAGATTGACCGAAGCCTCCGTATTGAACGGAAGGCCTTTCCTGTCTTTCTGCCATTTTGTGAGTGCGGGCAGAAGATGATTCTTTAAATAGCTTTTGTTGCCGATAAAGTTGTCATCCACAAAAAAGCCGGAACCACGCCATCCCAGATTGTAAAGCCCGTCCAGTTCGGCAATGATCTGCCCGGCTGTTTTCACACGTGACTTGTGTCCGAATAATGCGGTGATGTTACAAAAGTCGCAATTGAAGGGACAGCCGCGGGAAAACTGAATGCCCATGGTGGCATAGTGTTTAAAATCGATCAATTCCCACAGGGGAACAGGCGTTTTATGGATGTCGCAAAACTCGCGTGTCTCGTAGATGCGCTGGACGCGCCCGTTCTCCAGATCCGCCAGAAATGGGGGGAGGGTCAGTTCCGCCTCATTCAACACAAAATGGTCCACATCCTCAAATTGTTCATATTCGGTGGTAAATAGAGGCCCGCCGGCAACGACTTTGAGATTCGCCGCCTTGCACCGGGCGATGATGTCGCGTGCTGACGCTCTCTGCAAAACCATGGCGCTGATAAAGGCGCAATCCGCCCATGCCAGATCCCCATCCTTAAGTTTTGTCACATTCAAATCAACCAACTTTTTAGGCCATTTTTCGGGCAGCATTGCGCCTATGGTCAAAAGGCCTAAAGGAGGCAAAGCCGCTCTTTTATGAATAAATTTAAGGGCGTACTTGAAACTCCAAAAGGTAGCCGGGTACTCCGGATAAATCAGCAAGATTTTCATAGCGCTCCTTTCGCATATCAAAATCACCCTCGCTCATTTTACCAGGTGGTTGGTTGTTACCCAATTATCAATACGTTTAACCTATTTGAATTTTGAACGTAATTCTATCCCCTCCATTTTTTTTACAACGCTATCGGTATTTTTTTTTATACCAGAAGATCCATCGGGACTTCAACAAAAAGAAGTTATTAGCAAAAAGGCTCTAAGAGACTGCCTGCATACCGTTGATTAAATCACTGACGTCAACAGTGGCGATGCCGGTTTTAATATCAGACATGCCATAGGGAATAACCAGATCACTGTTGTGCAAAATAGCGCCGCAGGTATAAACGACATTGGGGACATACCCCTCGCGGTCTTCCTCACAAGGTGCAATTAACGGTGCTTCAAGGCGGGCAATGACTTTTGCCGGGTTTTCAAGATCAAGCAGCATGGCGCCGATGCAATATTTGCGCATGGGGCCGACACCGTGGGTAAGTACGATCCAGCCTTTATTGGTTTCCAGGGGGGATCCGCAGTTGCCGATCTGAACAAACTCCCAGGGCTGTGTGGGCTCCTGGATAATTTCGGACTCCTGCCAGAAATGGATATTGTCCGAGAACATAATATGATTGTTTTCACCGTCCTGACGTGAGAGCATGACATAGCGACCGCCGATTTTTCGCGGAAAAAGCGCCATGCCTTTGTTTTGTACGGCTTTACCGTTGAGCGTAATCACTTTGAATTTTATAAAATCCTTTGTTTCAATCAGCTGCGGGAGGATTGTAAAACCGTTATAGGCGGTATAGGTCGCATAATAGGTAAAGTCTTGGCTATCATCGAAAAATTGAACGAACCGGGCATCTTCAATGCCCCTGCTTTCGTTTTTCGAAACAGGAAAGATCACCCGTTCGGAGATGCAATGATCCGCGTGGAAACTCACCTCATAATTGGAATCCGCAAGCCAGCGCATTACCTCGAAAGTTCTGTTTTGGTGTTCTTTGGAAAACAGCGGTTTTGCGCGAAGCACTGCAATCTTGTCTGATAACTCACTATAGGTAAAATCTTCCGACATCCGTTTAAGAATATGGACGGTTATCTCATGGATGGCGCCCATCTCGTTCAGCTTACGCTGGAAAACGTCGCGTTTGTAAACAAGGTCCAGATGGAGATCCGGCGTTTCCACAAAATCACTGATCGGGTCCAAGAGAAACTTATTGTTCCGGTCAAGAATGCCGCTGCGAAATACAATTGATGAAACATGTCCTTCGCCGGTTGCTCGCAAGCTCATAATAAAACGCAAGCTCCCTTTTTCCAGATGCCTTTGATCAGGATGCTGAATAATGGATGGGTTAAAAAGGGCAGCCGCTTCAATGGCGTACTCCATGGTAAAATAGGCCCCGATGAGAGCCCTTTTAACATCATTGAGGATTGCATTCCGGGGAAGATAATCTTTCACCCTATTTAGATGCCGCTCAAAAATGGTTCCGATGTCCTCGTGTCTTCTGGAAAAATCAGTCATTATTTCTGAAAGAAGCTTTTCGGCCGCAGGATCAGACAAGTCTACGATGCGTTGAATAATCCTGGATATACGATGGGTGTTCTCGGGAATGTGAGGTCGGGTTATAACCCGCGATGTGTCCCCTACGATTTGGGTTGCTCTTCTTTTGACTTTCAGTTTTTGGTGCTTTTCATGATGCATATCAAAGATGTCCTTAATGTCAGTTGAAATCTTGTTCTTTGGACAATTTACAACGCCGGACGGGAAACCGAGAGGCAGAGCGCTACCAGTTCGTCAATGACGGCTGTGCCGGCGCACATGACCGTATCCGCCCCGCCCCAGTATATTTTTACCGTGCCGTCGTCTTCCGGGACCGCGCCGCAGGTAAAGACAACATTGGGCACATAGCCTGTGACCTCCCAGGGATCCTCCGGCTGCAATATCCACTGATCGGATACGCCGATGATGTTGGCCGGATCATCAAGGTCATGCAGGGCCGCGCCAAGTCGATACACTGTTCCGGACATGGTCTTGAAAACGCCATGGTAAATATGAAGCCATCCCTTGTCGGTTTTGAAGGGCGGCGCCCCGGGTCCGATTTTCATTTCATCCCAGTGATAGGCCACCGGCTTCATAATGACCCGGGAATCACCCCAGTGAACCAGGTCGGGAGAATAGGAAATCCAGATGGACCAGGGGGAAATTTCCGAATGGGGCCGGTCCAGACGCACATACCTGCCGCCGAACTTTTCGGGGAAAATGACCACGTTGCGCAGATCGGCCTGGGTGATCAGCGCAATGCGTTCCACTGTTTCAAAATCCCTTGTACGCGCCAGGGCAATTCGCACGCCGTGACGGGAATAGGCACTGTAGGTCAGCAGGTACTCCTCCTCCACCGGGCAAATCCTGAGGTCTTCGACGCCGAACGCTTCATATTCGGCAAAAACAGTGTCCGTTGAAGGGATCAGAAAAGGTTTGGGATGAACCGTAAATGAAAAACCATCTTCACTGTCGGCTCTGCCGATGATGGACCGCCCGTTTTCCAGATGCGATCTGAAAAGCATAATGTAACGATCGTTGTGTTTGACGATGCCCGCATTGTGAACGGTAGCCACCGGATAGGGCACATCCTTTCTGGTCAGGATGGGGTTATGTTTAAAACGTGTTATAATCGGGTTCTGCATTTTCATCGTTCACCGTCCCGCAAAATCATTTCATAAACTTCAATGTATTGTTCGACCATGCGATCAACCGTAAAATGCCGTTCAACATGCCCGCGACAGCCGGCACGATCAATCTCTTTGATATGGGCAACCGAATCAATGGCCTCATCCACGTTGTCCACCAAAAACCCATTTTTATTATTTTCGATCAATTCAGGCATGCTGCCCCGGTTAAAGGCAATCACGGGCGTACCACAGGCCATGGATTCGATAACGGATAGACCGAAAGGCTCATCAAACTGTATGGGGTGCAATAACGCGCCGGCCTTGCCGAGCAGCCGGTCGCGCTCAACGGGTCCGACGCTGCCCACATAAACCACCTTGTCATCGTCTACGTGCGGCGCCACATATTGATCATGGTAAGCCTGGTCCTGAATAATGCCCGCCATGATAAGCTTTTTGTTGCAGGCCCTGGCTATTTCAATGGCTTGGCGAGCGCCCTTATCGTTGTGAATACGCCCGAAAAAAAGCAAATAATTGTCAGGGGCAGGCTGGAAATTAAATTGCCGGATATCAATACCGTGATGGATCGTTTTAATATAATCAAGTTCCGGCGACCGGTCGGCATCGCTGATGGAAACGTACGATACTGTGTGGTTGTATTTTTTGTAAACGGGCAGAATCCCGGGCGATGAAAAACCGTGAATGGTGGTCACCACCGGGGTGGCTGTGAGGCCGGTATACGTCAGGGGCAGAAAATCAAAATTGTTGTGAATGATGTCAAACTCCCCGGCATGGTCGAAAAGTTCGGAAATATGCAGGCACTCCCATACTTTCGGTATGAGCGAGCGGTCTTCTTCATAGCCCCGCGGGCAAACGGCATGCAGCGTACCGCTGGTTTGAGAATCCGCGGTGGCAAACAAGGCGACCTCATGCCCGCACGACACCAGACCTTCGGTTATAAGGGATGCCACATTTTCCCAGGGGCCGTAATGCCGCGGCGGCGTACGCCAGGCAATGGGCGAGAGCATTGCGATATGCATGACTGATCCTTTTGTTATTCTGTTTTCTTTGTCAACGGCTGGTTTAAAATTTCGTTCGCATAAAGCGTCTGCAATGTCATCAACGAAAGCAGCCAGGCAAGGGAGGACTCTGCCCCTTCATTCTGGTTGATGCCGTCCGCCATCAATCCATCCCGGCAGCCGCCGGTTTTGGGATCATAGAGTGGCATGTTCAGATCATTGTGTCCGAGAAACCAGTTGAAACACATGACGGCATTGTCAAACCAGAATTTATCCCGGGTAATATTAAAAGCTTCCACACAAGCCTCAACCATGGCGTTGGCTTCGACGGGTTGCTGGTCGAAACGGGCCCTGGGTTCACTTTTTCTATACCATCCGTTGCTGCCGATGGGCACGAAGTGATGCTCTTCGGTTTGAATGGCAAGCAGCCATTTGAGGGAAACTAATCCCAAATCGATCATATCGCTGCGTTGCATCCGGTGGCCGGACACCAAAAGGGCATGGGGCAGTTTGCCGTTGGCGTAGTTTAG
Source organism: Desulfatiglandales bacterium (assembly GCA_963662465.1). Taxonomy (GTDB): domain Bacteria; phylum Desulfobacterota; class DSM-4660; order Desulfatiglandales; family Desulfatiglandaceae; genus NaphS2. The sequence continues at coordinate 1,771,742 of OY759599.1, read as the reverse complement.
CGCGTTCTCAAGCCAGGGCCAATCGTCTGTTGCGTTGCTTTTGAACTGATTAAAAAGCCTGTCGGCAAGAACTTCTCGGATCCTGCGCACATCACTGTCGCCCGAAAATTTTTGCAGATAAGCATTCATGCCCACCAAACAAAAAGCGACGGCACGGGGCGCATGAAAATTCTCGACGGTTCTCAATGCTTTTTTGAAAAGGGTTGTACTCATGGCCAGATGTCCCGGATTATCAAGAAACGCCACGGCTTTACCAAGGCACCAGATAGCTCTGCCATGGGCATCCTCGGACCCGATCTCCTCCATCCACTGCCGCGAATACGTCATGAAATTGCGAAAGCGCTCAGTTTTTTCATTATAGGCATAAAGAAGAAATCCGAGATAATGTCCGCTGAGGGAATCAAGCCCAAAGCCGTTTGTGGGCAGATATTTTTGACCCATGGCGGCAACCAGCAACGCTCTGGCATTATCATCGGTGCAGTAGCCATGGGTGCGATCGGGAATGGTATAGTTGGCATGCTGCAGAATGCCCGTATCATCGGTAAAGGCCTTCAGGTGATTGAGCTTGATCTCGGGAAGTTCGAAATTCGTGATGGCCATGATCTTTTCAACATAGGAATGTCTTGGACGGGGGTTTCGGGTGCGGTTTTGCCGGACCTCAGTGAAAACCTGAAGATAATTTCGGGCGACTTCCTTCCAGACTGCGTCCCGGGTGAAGGTATAGGCTTTTTTGCGCATGCCGTGCCGTTCTATATCATTGTCAAAAAGTCCGCAAATTTGTTGCGCCATGGCATCCGGATTATGGAACGGGACAATTCGGCCCCGGCCTTCGGCAAGCATTTCGGTGGCATACCAGTAGGGTGTCGAAATGACGGCCTTGCCCGTGCCCATGGCATAGGCAAGGGTCCCGGAGGTAATCTGAGCTTCTTCAAGATAAGGGGTGACGTAGATATCGGCGATGCCCAAAAACTCGCATAACTCTTTCAGTTCAACAAAACGATTCTGAAAAATGACATGCTCGCTGATATGGAGTTTATGCACAAGCTGCTGCAGCATGATACGGTAGGCATCCCCATGAAATTTCAATATATGGGGATGGGTTGCCCCCAGGATAATATAGACCACATCCGGGTGATTTTTTATAACCGCTGGAAGGGCCTGCAATACCGTTTCAATGCCCTTATTCGGGGAAAGCAAACCGAAGGTGAGCAGCACCTTTTTCCCTTCCACGCCGAACTTGTCTTTGTAGAAGCTTGAATCAATAAACGGGGTATCCGGAATGCCGTGATGGATAAAGGCAATTTTCTCCTCGGGAACTTCATAGATGTCTTTGAGAAAATCAACGGCCTTGTGGCTCATGACCACCAGTTTGTCCGACAGAGCAGCGAGCTTGCACATCACCGCACGATATTCCGGCGCGGGGTCTTTTAAAACCGTATGCAGCGTCGTCACCACCGGCATCCGCAGATCGCCCAACAATTTCAGCAGATGGCTGCCGGCAGGCCCCCCGAAAAGGCCGTATTCATGCTGCACGCAGACAATATCCATCTGACTGATATTGAGGAATTGAGATGCGACGCTATAATCGGACAACTTGTTCTGATTGATCTCAAAGCGCACTTTTTCCGGATAGGCATATCCCTCGGGTTTGTCATTCATGGCCGCCGCCCAGCAGTCAATATCGGGGGCTTCCAATGACAGGGCCTCGACCAGATCCGTGGTGAAGGTCGCGATACCGCACTGGCGTGGGAGATAGTTGCCGATGACGGCAACCGAGTTGATTCCCTCATAATACTTAATAACAGATGTCATAACCGTGCCCTTTTTGTTTTTCGTTTATTTCTCGTTTTCCCATATGGATTTCAACTTATCTTTCTTTTCCTGCCGTTTCTCCTTTTTTGTGTGTTGGGCTTTTTTCTGGTCTTCGCGTTTGCCTTTGTCTTTTTTGCCTTTGTCTCCCATTCAATCTCCTCTTCCTCAAAAAAAGTTTTCATCCCATCATAATGAACCCGGTAATGGGTTAAAAATTATCCGTTTCCGCTATTCCCGCGAACACGGAAATCCATGAAAACAAGGTTTTTACGGACCCCCGCTCTCGCGGGGACGACGAATTTGGACACTCTTTCCGAATTCATCATTTTTAACGGCCAACTCATTTCTCAATAAGAAGCGAGAGCCCATCGGCACATGAGCGACTCACGGTATAGTCAGGCTTTTCCGTTTGTCCCGGCATTTTGTCCCAGCCGCCTTTTTCGATGTATTCAGACCTCTTCCATGATTCCAGGGCTCCCATTTCTTTAAGTTTCTCCTTGTGGTTCGGTTCCGCCATGAACTGGCCTACGCAAATCTCCACCTGGCTTTCCAGGACCGCCGCTTCGTTCATTTTCTCGGTAGTGCCGGAGGTCGTCCATCCCCCCCACGCAAAACCGGTGATCATTACGACGATTGCGCCAACAATAATACCCCAAACACCATACTTGATTTTCGATGCATTTTCCGGTTTCATGATCATATCTCCCTCTATCTCACAGCGAACATGCGGTCGCTATCGCTTGAGTGCAAGTGCTCTCCCTGCAAAAACATTTGAAATTTGCTACGCTGTCTTTTAGATATGCAAAGTTAATACCATAAATATAATTCCTGTTTTTTTATGCCTAATGGACTGATTTGTAATAATAAACAGTGAAAAGACATTGACGGAACAGATATAAGTAGGCCAATAAGCAGGGTCATATTTGACCGATGGTCATATATGGCCCATCACTGCCCGTACCGAACTGCCCGGACATAATGGGCAGTGTTCTTATAGCGCCAGTCGTCTTTGCCGAAGTGAAAATACATGGCTCACACCCAATAGTAAGGGAAATATGCCCCCTTCCATTTTTCACTTCTCCTCTGATATGGTGTGAAAAACCGTTTCACAAGGTTCCTTAAGAAGGCTCATCGCGCCCCGAAGTATCTTAAAATGCTCCGACTTCAGATAGCGGTCAAGGTCCGCGCGGGTATCCCATTCTTCAAGAAGAAAGAGTTGGTTTTCATCTTCCACACTCCAGCAAAAGTCGCAACGCCGGCATCCCTTCTCTGTCTTTATGGCGCCAATCAGTAATGCGATCGTCTGGGAAAGTTCCTTGCGCTTTTGTGCGAGGACTTTCATTCGTATGATGAACTCGATCATGGAACTGGGAACTGCAACTATCCTGCCAACAACCGCGAATCGGCAATATTTCGGATTAATGATTTAATAACAGGTCGTTAGGTCAACAGGAGAGAGTAGTGGCAGCGTATAAAATGGTTGATTTCCCCTCAATATTTGGTGGAACCTCCATATGTTGAGGGTGACCTTTGGGGAGCGTCGTCAGATCTTAATCCCGCCTTTGAGTCCCTTTGCGGGCGAGCCCGGGCTTATTCATACGAACTCTCAAGGGGTTTCTTTATAGGATAAAATCGGTTGCAAGAGATTTGCTTTTGTAATCCCGCACGATGCGGGTGATAATCTGTTTGTTCAAATCAGTTTGCTTGGCGGCAACCAGCGTTCGAATGGAAAAAAACCCGTAAGGCATCGGATACGGAAAGGGTCCCTTCGGCGGAATCCTTCCGACCCGTAAAGGGGAACGTTGATCTTGCCGGATGCCATGAGCGGAGGGATCATTTCTCGCCCCCAACAACGACGGTTAAGGTTCGCTGGTTATGCCCGGCCGGATTGTTTCCCGGGGGCATACCCCGTCATTCCGGTCATGAATCGCACCAGACCGTAACTCAGCCAGCTCGCTAATCGCATGCGGAAGTTCTGCGTTCTCAAGTTACCTTTAAATATGCGTCGGGCCCCTGTCTTGATCGCCAGCGCCAGGCTTACCTTCAATACTTTGGCAAAGCCTTCATCCTCCACAACGACATTTGCCTCAAGAGCAAGAAGCAGGCTGAGGGGGTCGAGATTTGATGATCCCACCGTAGCCCAATGTTCATCAATCACGGCAACTTTGGCGTGCATGAGGCTCTTGTGATATTCGTGGATCTCAATCCCCGCATCTAAAAAGCTGCCGTATAGGGCATGCGAGGCATAATGCAGCAGTCGATATTCCACCCTTCCCTGTAACAGCAATATCACGCGGACACCGCGCCCGGCTGCATTGAGAAGGGCATGACGAAAATTCAGTCCGGGGAGAAAGTAGGCATTTGCAAGAATAATTTCGAATTGAGCCTTTCCAATTGCCTGTAGATAGGCCTCTTCAATATCGCGGCGATGGCGGATATTGTCCCGTACCAGAAAAGCTGCACCCATACGGCCCCCGGATTCGGTTGTAAAAGCATATCTGTGGCTTTCCCGGCCCCACCCGGAACGTAAACGGGTCCATGCCACTCGCCTCCATACCCGGCGTGCGGATGCATAAATTTCTTTCACCAGGGGTCCTTCCACACCTACGGCGTAATCATAACGAGGAGATGTTTCATCCGGCATATCCACGTCGTCAATAATGTTAATGCCTCCGACAAATGCAATCGTCTGGTCCACGACTACTATTTTCCGGTGCAAACGGCGCAATCTCTGCCGCTGAAACGTCCAGGGCGATGTCTTGGGCCGGAACTTGAGCACCATTACGCCGGCCCCCTTAAGATGATCAACCATGGTTTTCGGCAGATTAATCGAACCGAATCCATCGATCAGGACATGAGTCTTTACCCCACGAAGGGCCGCCTGCCTGAGCGCTTCGGCAATGCGTCGTCCGGTATTGTCATTTTCGAAAATATAGCTTTCCAGATAAATTTCATGAATCGCCCGGTCCAGCGCCGTTTCGATCGCCGGGAAATAAGCTTCACCGTGCTGCAACAGGGTGATCTGATTGTTTGAAACAATGGGGGTCATAGGACGGTTGTTCTTTTCTCCTGTTTCATCGCCGCCTCTGGCCGACAGAAATTTTCAATTGCGACTGACGTTCCGCGAGCCTCCAGTTGGTGACATTTTCGGTAATAAGTCCCGTGTTGGGAGGTTTTATTTTCCTTGGGTTCTTTGGTTGATGCACGTCCACACTCCTGCAAATAAAGAAGCATCTTCATGTCAAACGCTATTGGTTCACCTTGTCGGTCGCCTGTTTCACTTTATCCCCCGCCTTTTCCAGTTGGTCTCCCATTTTTTCCATGGCGTTATCCATTTTTTTGCCGGCCTTTTCCGCCGGCCCTTCCTTTTCACATGAAGCCAACCCGAATGAAAAAGCCATCACCAATACCATAATCCCTATTTTCCAACCTTTCACAAGGCTTCCAGGCCCATAAGTGCATTTTTCCATCATTTCCTCCTTTCGGTTGTAATTGAAGTATAGTGTACGAATCTATATTTACTTACCAACGCCATTCTTGATCTCGCCGATTTCAACTTGAACTTTGAGGGCTTTTTTTTCCTTTATGTCGTGAATCACACCACCCATCGTGTACCCTGTAAATATGCCCAACCCCAACAGAATTAAAGCAATCACAAATATGGTTAAAACCACCTTCCCCACCTCTCAAATACTTTCAAGATACTTTTGTCGACTTACGTCTAATTTCGCGCGAGGCACACCTTTCCTCTTTTTTTCCGCACCCTATTCTTTCACGATCAGATCGCTCTTTACGGAGGTGACCCCTTTTACGCTCCGTGCGATTTCAATCGCTTTATCGACGGCCTTTTGAGAGTTAACGAATCCGCTCAGTTGAATAGTGCTCTTTTTCATAGCCGTTACTCCTCTATCTAGAAATGTTTCAAATGGTTACACTCGTCGTCCTTGAATAACCTGGATCAGCACCACGATGATGGCAATGACCACCAGGGCATGTGGGATAATCTTTTGTCATCCTACTTTCCATTTCCCTTTCCATGATCTTTTTTATCATCCCTTCCATTATCCTTTTTATTATCCTTTTTATTATCCCTTACATCTTCCCTCTGATTATTCCTCTGATTATTCCTATCAGATTTTTCATGTCGAGACTGAGACTGTTGTGGCTGGTGTTGTGGTTGGTGTTGTGGCTTGGCCGCCTCTGGGGATTGCGGTTGGTGTTGTTTTTGGCCCTCATTATGTTGTCCTCGGGAGTTCTTTTGGGGCTTCAAATCTCTGACACCCCAAGTGTTTTGTTTCTCCCAATGTTTGTCCTTTTCCCATTTGTTCCAGTTCCGTTGAACTTGATTGTGAGGTATTCGTTTGTGGTCCCATTTATGTCCTTTCCATTTATGCCCCCGATAGTCATCCCTCCAACGTGATGGTACTTCTCTATAAAAGGATGGAACGTTTTTATAGTGACCCCAACCTGAATTATAATTCCGCGATCGATACCAGCGCCCTTCCCACGGACGCCACCACCAACCACCGTAGAAGAAGATATCCACATCTACGTCAGGGTCCACATATACATATGTCTCAGGCATCACTACCAACTGTGGAGGCGCCGAAAATACGATAGCGGGAGGCAGAGGAATATTCACGCCTACATTCACACTCACATCCACTGCCATCGTTGGAGTATGAGATAAAAGTACCAATGACCAAACTATTGTTCCAAAAAGTAAAAAGCGGATAACGATATTTCTCTTTTTCATAGCAATTACTCCTTATTCGTAAGCACCTCACCCTTATCTTTCAAGAAAGGGCCATTCTGTTCAGGACCTGCCTATATGTCCTTTTGCCAACGCTTACATCTTTTCTTTCAATTTATGAATCTCGCTATTCATACTCCTTTCATGAGCTGATGATCGCAGCATACTCCCAAATTCAGAAATCTCTCCGACCTTTCCGCCGTCTAAAACATCAATGTCCATTATGATATATTCAAGTTTTATGCCAAGCTGGATGAGCGAACTTCTATTTGATGCAACACATTGATTTATCCGATAATATTCAAAATCGAAAGGTTGGTGGAGGAACCGAAATGCTGGTCAAATATGATAAACGGTCAAATATAACCACAACCTTTGACATCTTTTCAGGTAAAAGGAGTTAACACCTGCAACACATCCTGTTAGACCATACATTGCATCTGTCTTGTTCAGTACCGCATCAGCGCTGCAAGAAGCGCGTGATCAGGGACTTCTTCCGGCAAAATGGCGTAAACCGTGCCTCCATTGATGAGGGTCTGGATTGCCGTTAAATCGAGGAGGTCCTCATCGCCGGGTTCAGGGGGATCGTGCATATAAACCTTGTCTTTTTCCGGATCAAACCCTCCCCATATCTGTACGCCGACGGCGACAAAGAGCACATCGATCCGCCCGTGATGGGCGGCCAAAACCGCTTCCTTGACGTCACTGGTAGTCCGTCCAGTGCCAGCCAGTTGACGGTAGCGGGCTGCCGACGCCTCCCGCGCTTTTTTGAATACGGACTCCACCCGCGCCCATGCCTGACCATGGAGTTCCTCGGGCTTCAAACCCTCGGGATTTCCCGGAATCCCCCCTTCCATCAAATGTGGATAGGTGTTCACCTCCCGGTAAATGGGAAAAAGCGAGTCGACCCCAGCCAGGACCAGTGGTGATTGTCCGTCTGGAAGCAAATCGCGCACCTGCCTGTCGATCATGCGAAACCACTGGAGTATCATGTTTTTGTCTTCGTTGCTGCCCTCATGCCCATGGAACATTGCCGCGCGGCTTCCTGTTCCCGATGGCGTGCCCGTATGAAACTGCAATTGCTTCTCTGTGGATACCTCCGGAAAGGCTTCGGAGAGGCTTTGGGCTGTAGCATCCAGCGCGATTTCGTCCACCGTATGCCGTTGTGCCTTCCAGCAGCCGAATCTGGTTCTGACTGAGGGCCAGGATGTGAAAAGGGCCGTCGCCGGCTAAAATCGGAAGCAGTGGTTTGACATGAAAACGATGGGAAACCACCGCCAGTTCCTTGAAGACCATCGGCAGTCTGAAAAAGTGTAATGTGTCTGCGGAAAAAAATACGGCCAGGCCGTCGCTCTGCCGCCGCCAGAAACCCCGATCCTGCAACAACCGCTGGGCCTCTTTGAGCAACTCCTGAACCTCCGGAGCGCGCAAACCTTTTGCAGTGAGGCGTTCTTCCGCCTCCCGAAGCAGGTTCTTGAAACGAATCGGACCCTGTTCCATACCCCAACCCGCCCGGTGCGTCGGCATGAACAGCGAGACACACCAGCCGGAATGGCGGTCCAGAAACGCTTGTTTCAATATATCCATAGTGATTCTATCCATGGGCAAAGTCACCTTTCATGTGTTTTTGGCTTTTCGTCTATATTGCTCCCATACTGGTTCGACATATCATCTATCCCAGGTTGGAATTAACGAAGATAGAATTGCGTCCATCTGGTTTTCAATTTCGTTGCGTCTTTCAGAAGACATCGAAAAGAGGATCTCGGGCTTTTCGATAAACTCCAACACGAACGCAACAAGCTCCGGCCCAATACCGGCCCATCTCATAACTTCATCTTTCGAACTGCCGTTCTTGCTCTCTTCATTCATGTCTTCACATCGTTTTGCCATATCGTTCAGATTCCTTTTCCGCTTCGGCAAGGCCGGGGAGAGGCCGATGTTCGAATGAGTCGTTTTGTTCTTCATCTCTCCTCTTGCTGATCCACTGTCCGTCCACGATCGGTGGAAGCGGAAGCATGCTTGTTTTCTCAGCCGTCAATGGAACTGGGAAGTGCAACCATCCTGCCAACAACCGCGAATCGGCAATATTTTGGATTACTTAACTAATAACAGTTCGTTACGTCAACAGGAGCGTATAGCGGCAGCGTATGGAATGGCTGATTTGCCCTCAATATGTGGTGGAACCTCAATATGCTGAGGGAGTCTTTGAGGGTAGCGGGGACGTTTAATCCGAGACCTTGGTCCCCACTTGCATCAGCGGCGGCAAAAAGTGGTGGGACTTTTCCGATAGCAAAAGGCGTGGCGCTTTTGGCTATCCGCCGGATACGCTTAGGCAAGCCTCAACTGCGCTAAAGAAGCGAACGCATTTTCCCCACTTATGTCCGGAATGATACTCAACTCGAGCACAGTGACCGCCGGGAGTTCGACGTGAAGGTCTTCCGTCTCGCTGGTTGCGCCTTGGGGACTGAAGTTCCACTGCTGCCGCACGATTTCTCGGAACGACTGCCCACCATCCGGCGACCAACGCAAGACGTATTCTTGCGTGCGCTCAGTGCGGGTCTCCACGAAGTTCAGCCATATCCGCTGAAGCCGTTGCGGGTCGTCGAACAGAAGCCGGATCGTCTGCTTTCCAGGCCCTGCGGCACGCCACCCCGAGGCTCGAACGGGAAGCAACGCGGACTCAATTGGATGATCAGCGTCCTCCGAGGTGATTTCCACCTCCGCGAGTTTTTCCAGATTCAACCAGGCCAGGTCTGGTGATGCCGTTTCTTGCTGAACTGGGATGATGATTCGTTTGCGCATAATTATGTCTCCTGATTTCAACGTAGAGAAACCCCTATCTGCCTAACGGCTCTGTTTCGAGTGCTTCGCGCACACGCGCCAGCCGGCTCTCAAGCCGTGCCCGGTCGTGCGGGGACTCGGTGGTACGTTCGGCCAATTCAGCGATCCATTGCACTTGTTCACGGAGCGCCCGCAGTCGGCTCGGGCCGGCCGTCAGACCGGCGATGGTTTGGATCGCGCCAAGCATCCGTAACATGATGGCGACATTGCCGCCGGCATTGCGGCAAATTTGATCGAACGCTTCGGCCACGAGGCTTGAAAAGGTGGGTCCGATGGCGATCACCCTCAATTCCCGGTCCTCATAGCGGTGCGATGAAGGGATTGACCGGGAGGCCAGCCGTGCCAGAATCGCCGTCAGATAATCCACACATATCACGGCCGTCGTGGTGTCGTTGATGCCGGGGGATAGCGCCCGTAACGCTATGTCCACGATCTGTCTGACGCCGAAAGCGAGATCCTGTTCCACCGTGCGATACCGGTCGATGCGGTAGGACTCCCGCAGAGCGGTGATGAGCTCTTGTCCCGGCGGGAGCTCCAAAGCGAGCGAAGCCAGCGTGGCGTCATAGACCACAAAATCGCCGATGCCCCGTTCCATCCGCACAATGGTGTTGTACTCCCGAGCCAAACGCAGGAGCGCCGCATTATCCATGCCTTGGATGTAACCATTCCTCCTGGCCGGGACGGCATGCCAGTGTTGCGCCGGCAGAGTGAGTACTGCCGGGTCCTCATCGCTGTCAACCGGTCCGCAACACGATCAGGCAATAGGTGAAAATACCAGCGAAGATTCCGAGCACAACCTGCGTGACACGGTCACGCATGAAGTTCCGAAGGATGCGCGAGGTGTATTGGCTTGAGGCCAGCGCCAGCGTCATCAAAACCATCGAAAACGTGACCCCCACCACGGTCATCATCGATCCGGCAATCGTGGACAACGTCCCGCGTGCGCCATCCGCGCCGACGCCAAACAGGCGCGGCCAACGAGCCAGCCATTGTTCGCTCTCTGTGAAATCAGCTCCAATCAAAGCCACGGCGAGGGCGATGCTGACGGCAACAATCAGCGAAGGCACAAACCAAAAGCTTGACCGCAGATGGCTCCAAATTTGCTTGAGTTTATTCATGGGTCAGATTCCATTTCCATTTCCTGAGCGTGCGAAATTCGTACAATTTCTCGATCGATATCCTCCGGTGAAAGAACAAAACCTAAAAAGTGGGTAGAATGACTCTGTCGCCAGAGCCAAGCCCCCGTTACCACCGGACAGGCAGTTTTCCCGCATCCGGCGGTCCCGTGAATTACCCCATCCGGGGAGCTTCAAACAGCAGCAATTGACCATGCCACCTTGGCCGGATAATGCTTCGCATTGACACCAATCCCTTTTGGGCCAGTTCGTTGTTAGACGGATGCCCTTCAGTGGTACGCCAACGCTTGTGTATATAAGCACGCAAGCGCTTTCTTACCCATCTATCCAGCCTTGTGAGCAGTCCTACATTGCGGCCTCTTTTGTGATAGTTGCCCCACCCTCTCAAAATCGGATTGAGCCTTTCTATCAGTAATTCCACAGGTAGATCACCTTGTTGCCGTCGGGTTACCTCCCGCACCTTACGGTACAGGCCTTTGAGCGATTTGGTCCCGACCTTCATCCCACGCGTATTGAAATGGAATCCAAGAAAATCAAATCCTTCGGAAAATGACCGCACGCAGGTCTTTTCATCGTTAAGCTCCAGCTTGAGCTCGCTGAGTACCTGGCGTACATAGACAAGTATTTGGTCTGCTTGCTCGCGCCCGTGGCAGAAAATTACCACGTCATCGGCATATCGGACAAATGGATGTCCTTTTGCCGCCAACGCATTATCCAGCACTGTGAGGTAAATGTTACTCAGTAAAGGACTGATTACCCCACCCTGCGGTGTGCCGGAGACCTGAAAGCGTATATTGCCCTCCTCCATTACTCCAGCCGTCAGCCAGCCGCGTATCAGGCCCAGGACCCGTCGATCCTTCACCACCTTGCCGACCAACTTCATCAGGATTTCATGATCCACATGGTCAAAGAAACCTCTGATGTCAAGATCTACCACATAGCCATATCCTTTGCCTCTCAACTCCTGAACCTGGACGGCAGCAGTATGTGTACTGCGCCCCGGACGGAAACCATAGCTGTTTGGGTGGAAGTATTCTTCAAACACAGGGCTCAGCTGCGCATGCACAGCTTGCTGACACACGCGATCCACTACCACCGGAATACCCAGTGGGCGCTTCTTCCGGCTGCCAGGCTTGTCAATGTAAGTCCGCTTGACCGCCTTGCTCCGATAGGTGTCGTTCATCAGTCTGTGCCGTAAAGTGCTCAGGTGTTCCTTAAGTTTGCCTCTCCATGCCTTCACATCCATGCCGTCAACACCGGCACTGCCTCGGTTGGCAATTACCTTGGCCGATGCCTTTTCCAGGTTGACCCAGTTGTAAACTTTGTCTATGACACTGTGTAAAATCTTAGCCAATTGATACCATCCTACACCAGATAGGTCTGTATACCACGGCGGTACTGTCTGCCAGTTCCGGGCCGTTTTCGCTTGGAACGTACCCCTGCCCGCGCAATATCCCTTTACCTACCTTTCACGGTGTCGTCCTTCGGCACAGGTTGACCCCATGTGCCTAATATGACGGCGCTGACTTCTCATGGTCGCATCAGGTTCCCAGTTCCCTACTCGCATTCTGCGAGACTTCCACAAGATCTCACCCGGTCACCCCAGTTCTCTATTCTGCTCCTCTCCAAACCTAATCACTTATAACCGTTTCCAGCAAGGCTATCCGCAATATGCCTCGACTTTGATCCCGTCTTTTCCCCCAACGGGCCGGACTACAGGCTTTAAGGTACCCTCGTCCCACGGCCACGCCACCTCGGTCTAATCAAATGCCGGCCGTCGCTTAGGCATCTGAAATCGGATCTGAGCATCGGTCTCAAGCCCTTCTCCCACCCGCCTTACGGCGTAGTGAGTCACTTACCTCCGGCGTTCCCGTTCGATGGGCACGACGGAAACTTTGCCTCCGGAGAGATAATCCTAATGTTGACCTTATGCCATTTTGCGGTACAGCATAGACAGACTATCACTGTCACTTAGAAAACTGGGGCTGCAGGTCGCCCCTTAAAACTGCGGCTTTGCCGCTTTAGATGGTTACCCTCGTCTTCGTCCTTGAATCACCTGGATCAGCACCACGATGATGGCAATGACCAGCAGGATATGGATGGCGCCACCCATCGTGTAGCTTGTCAACAAACCCAGCACCCACAGAATCAAAAGAATTACAAATATGGTCCAAAGCATTTCAGTCTCCTCTCTAACGCCTGCAAAAGCCTTTTTATGGAAGCCTTTGTTTACTTACCACCGACCTTCTTGATCTCACCGATTTTTTCTTGAACTTTGCCGGTTTTATTTTCCTTTTTGCCTTCGGCCTCCAAGTCAGGATTCAGGATGACTTTCCCGGCGATCTCCTTGATCTTACCCTTCACTTGGTGCAACTTGCCTTCTGCCTCGTCCTTTGTGCTTGATTTCATGATATTCCTCCTTTTGTGAACACTGATGTGGCCAACGCATACCCCTTCGCTTGAACAGAAAACAGCCTACCGAAAAGCCCATACATACAGAATCCCTGCTTTATTTGAACTTTGAGGCCACATCCTGATAGGCGGTCTTGACTTCAGCCCAGGCTTTTTCCAAACCTGCTTTGACGTCTTCCCCGGAAACCATAATATGAACAGTACCACAGCGATGCGCTACAATATTTCATGATCTTTTTGAGTTTCGCCGGCCTGTTACCCACGTTCGTTTTTCAGCGCCCAAGGGCAACATAGCCGGGATTTCTTTGATAAACGACTCGTATTACTTGATGGTCATCTGGTTATTGACACTCTTCACGCCATAAACGTCTTCCACGAATTTGGTAGCCAATTCCTTCTCGGATGGGTTCTTGGCCGAGCCAGTCAACTTGACCACGCCTTTGGTCGTCTCGACCTTGGTGTTGAGGCCACTGGTCGAACGATGATACAGCAACGTCCCTTTGACCAAAGCGGTAATGGATGCGTCATCGATCCATTCCCCCACATCACCGGCCGTGTTGCCGATCTTTTTACCCACGTCCCCGGCCGTATCACCAATCTTCTTGCTCACGCTACTGGCCGTATCGCCGATCTTCTTGCCCACGTCCCCGGCCTTTTCGCCCATCGTTTTTTCGGCCACCGACAGGGTCATATCGTTCTTCACATCCTTGACGCCCTCGACGTCCCTGATGTATTCGGTCGTCAGATCGATTTGGGCCTGGTTCTCGGCTTCGCCGCTCAAGGTGACGATCCCATCTTTCACTTGAACGTCCGTCTTACTGCCACGCAGGTTGCGATGGGACAACAGATCAAGCTTCACTCTTGCACTGACCAGCGCGTCCGGGCTTCCGGCGCCTGGTTCATCCTTCAGTTTCAGCTGATTGTCCACACTCTTGACCCCTGGTAAGCCCTCCACGGTCGCCTGGGCCAACATTATATTAGGTTCTTCGGCGACAGTCCCCGTCAAGGTGACGGCGCCGTCTTTGGACTGGATCTTAATGTCATCGTCCTTGAGGTAGGTCCTGAAAACATAAGTCTTCCTGGCCGATGATTCGATGCCGTTATCCGTTTTGGACCCATAAACGGGCACGCTGATCACCAGCAGAGCGAATGCGGCTGCCATCAGAACTGCAGAATGTATTGCTTTCATGGTACGTTCTCCTTTTTTTGTAATGTTTTGTTTTTGTCTTCTTGACGATTTACACTGAATACCTCACGTCGTACGCGTTTACGTCTCTTTCCCTTTTCTTTGTGAAACCCTTCCATATGTTGAGGGCGTTTTTGAGGATAGCGGGACAGGTTAATCCGGCGCCTTGGCCTCCGGCCGGACGATCCCGAGCTTATGCATCCTTGCTCTCAAGGTACTCGGGAGGAGCCCAGGCGCTCAAATTTTGCCTGCATAGGGCGGCATGGTATCCTCCGTACCTGCACGGAGTTTGATGAATCTTCAGGGAATGGGTCTCAGTTCGACCCTCCGGTTGAGCGCCCTGCCTTCTGCTGTTGCGTTGGTGGCTATCGGTCTTGTGAAACCATACCCCTTGGCCGAAAGCCTGTTTTTGGCAACGCCCTTTTTGATGAGATAGTTCATAACAGCTTCCGCTCTTTTTAAAGAGATTTTTATGTTGTTGGCCGCAGTCCCGATGTTATCCGTATTTCCTTGGATTTGCACTTTGATGGAAGGATTCTTCTCAAAAACTACTGCGACTTGGTCTAAGTATCCGTAGAATTGTGGTTTGATGTCATATTTCTTAAAATCAAAAAGCACATTTTCGAGGACCCAGTAACCAAACTGGTTTACGTTTGCACCATTCGGGGTTCCCGGACGTTTGTCCAGGTTGTCAGACACCCCGTCGCCATCGGAATCCCGAATGACGACAATTTTTCCGGAGCCTCCGCCCGTTTCTGCAAATGCGTTGACGCCAAAGCTTATCAACACGACTACAACCCCTGTTACAACCATTCTGGAAAATAGATATCTTTTCATGACAACCGCCTTTGATTTTTTTAAACAGCTCAACAAGCGCAATCCCCCACAGAATTTTGGATTACTGAATTAATAACAGTTCGTTAGGTTAACAGGAGCGTGTAGCGGCAGGGTATGGAATGTCTGGTCTTCCCTCAATATTTGGTGGAACCTCCATATCCTTTTGTAAGAATTATGCAGAGGATGCCACTCGAAAGGAGGTTTTCCCACTCGAACAAAAAAGACATCCAGATCAGATATCAATCTCCAATCAGCGGCACCCGACATACCTACCGCCGTCTACGCCAATAGTAACCGCCACCCCCGCCGAATAATAGTAACAAAACGACAATGACAAGAATAAGTGTTGTAGTACTCATGGTAATTCCCTCCCTTTCTTTTTTTTGAACATCTGTGCGGCTTCGGATTCATCCGCTGGTACATGATACCCAGCTTTCACTACTTCCCCAATACCTCTTTGACCTGACCGAATAAGGTAAAATCACTGTTCTCAGGATTTACTGAACTCGGCCGCTGCCTTTTTGTTGGCGTTACCCAAATCCTCCAGAGCCGCATCGATACCTGTTTTTAATTGCTCCCAGGCATTTCCACTGGAAGAACTCAGGTCTTTCCTTTAATTTGTGGATCTCTTTGTCCATACGCCTTTCATGAAGAGATTTTTTTCCCAGCTTCGGCAAAGCCGGAATCGCCACGATGGTCCCAGCAAGGATAGAGGAATAAACAACCGTTTCATTCATATGTCGACCAGGATCATGCAAATTGTATCTGCAAAGGGCCTGCCAACAACTGGAGAAAAGGCAAAACGCTGCAATAATCCATTAATAACAATTATTTATATTAATAGGATAGGAGCGTAGAGGAGTTTGAAATGATTGCTTAGCCCTCAATATTTGGTGGAACCGCAATATACTGAGGGAGTTTTTGAGGATAGCGGGAACGTTTAATCCGAGACCTTGGTCCCCGGCCGGAGTATTCCGAGCTTATGCATCCGTGCTCTCAAGGTACTCGGGTGGAGGCCCAGGACCTCCGCGGCCCCGTTCTTTCCCTCAATGCGATACCGGGTTTCCAAGAGGGTGTTGAGGATTTGGTTTCGCTCGGTCTCTTCCAGCGTTTTCATGCCGGATGACAGGGGAAGGGATGAAATCGTCAGTTTGTCCGCCAAATGCAAAACCGGCCCGGGGCACAAAATCACGGCTCGTTCAATGATACTTTCCAGCTCCCGGATGTTCCCGGGCCACGGGTAATCCTGCAGAACCTTCATCGTCCCCTTTTGCATCGATGTGATCTTTTTCCCCATTTTTCTGGCATAGCGCTCTATGAAGGCATGGACCAATAAAGGGATGTCTTCTTTCCGTTGCCGTAATGGCGGTACCGTGATCGGGAAAACATTGAGCCGATAGTAAAGGTCCTGCCGGAATCGGCCCTTTTGAATCTCTTCCTCAAGGTTTCGATTGGTTGTTGCGATGACCCTCACATCGACTTTG
This sequence comes from Desulfatiglandales bacterium, assembly GCA_963662465.1. Classification (GTDB taxonomy): domain Bacteria; phylum Desulfobacterota; class DSM-4660; order Desulfatiglandales; family Desulfatiglandaceae; genus NaphS2. The sequence continues at coordinate 1,755,281 of OY759599.1, read as the reverse complement.
ATGGTACGGGAGGAGCCCAGGCGCTCAAACTCGTTATGCTGGATCACCCGCAGCAGTTTGGCCTGCAACTCCAGCGGCAGTTCTCCGATCTCGTCCAGGCAAAGGGTGGACTCCTGGGCAACCTCGAACCGGCCTATCTGCCGGGTATCGGCCCCGGTAAAGGCCCCCTTCTCCCGGCCGAACAATTCACTTTCTATTAAATTGGCCGGCAGGGCGGCACAGTTGACCGTGATGAGCGCCCGATCCTTGCGTGGACTCATGTTGTGGATGGCGGCGGCGATCAACTCCTTTCCCGTACCGGTCTCGCCGAGGATAAGAACCGTCGTGTTCTGAGGAGCAACCTGCTCCGCCCGAAAAAGAACATGCCTGAGGCTATCGCTTTGCCCGAGAATCTCATTGAATCGATGTTTTATTTTCATTTCTCGTCGAAAGTAAATGTTTTCGGCTTCAAGGTGGTCTTTCATTTTCTTGATTTCAGAAAGGGCTTTGCAGAGGGATTCCGCTGACTGTCGATGTTCTTCGACTTCCCGCGCCAATTCCGCATTCGCCGTCCGGAGTTCGGCTGTCCGTTCTTCCACTCGCTGTTCCAGTCCGTTGTGGGCTTCCTGCAAAGCTTCGGCGATAAGGTGCCGTTCGTTGATATCGCTCACTGCCCCTCTGATAAACCTGAAATCGTCGTCCGTGTTTTTTACAACCATACAGTCTAAACCGGCAAAAAACGCATGTTCGTCCTTTTTCAAAAAACGCAGTTCGCAGGACTGGGATTTCTCCGTTTCCAGTAGACGATGCCGAAATTTATAGAAAGCATCCTGGTCGTCTCTAAAAACGAAAAGGGCGAACGGCTTTCCAACCAAGACGCTCCGCTCTACACCAAACATGGAAGCAAGGGTGAGATTGGCCTCATGGATGATTCCCTTTTCAGTCAACGTAACATAGCCGACCGGTGAGAAATCATACAAATGAGAATATTGATCCCGCCCCTTTTCCAATTCCCCCTGAATGCGACGGAGCTCTTCGTTTTGTATTTTCAACTCAATCTGGTGAACCTGAAGCTCGTGTATGAGGTTCGCCATGCTTTCGGGCGGGACTTCGGAGAGATCTCCCATGCCTGAGGTCACTTCTTTCAGTTTTTCCTCAGCGCTTCGCCTGAGTTCGGACTCTCTCTGATTTTCTTTCAACTTTAATTCCTTCACATCCATCCCAATCCCCAATGCCTACCACCCACCAGACAAAATCCCATTTCGCGATTGGAATTTAAATCAACTTAAATTTCAATAAGCACCGAATGAATTTTAAATGAGGGTTATGTTTTCCTGAATTGGATCAGATTGCCATATTCGGGGGGAATGGTCAAGACTTTCAGTCGAACTACCAGGGTGAATTTATTCTTCCGAATTATCCAAATAAAATATAAAAGTTGCGCTACATTATGGACAGAAACCCTCGGATGGTGTATATACTGTGACAGGCACCAAACCAATTCGGGGTTTAAATTCTTGAACGTTAAGCAAGTCCGCATTCAAATAGTCCGCCCGCTTGAAGAACAACGCTTTCAGCATCTGATGCAGTCGCATCATTATTTGGGCGCTCTTCCCAAGATCAGCGAAACCCTCTGGTATACAGCTAGACTAAATAGTGAGTGGATTGCGCTTGTCAGTTTTTCTGCTCCCGCTTTGAAATGTACACCAAGGGACAGCTGGATCGGATGGAATTTTCGCCATCAATACGATCGACTGAAACTGGTAACCAATAACAGTCGTTTTCTAATTTTGCCCGAATGGCATATTCCGAATCTCGCATCCCGTATCCTTTCATTATGTCGGAAGCGAATGCAGGCTGATTGGCAGGAGCGTTTCGGGCATCCGGTTGTACTCCTGGAAACCTTTGTGGACCCAAAGCAATTCCACGGAACCGTATATCGAGCGTCCAATTGGATATATGTTGGTAAAACAAAGGGTTTTCATCGAACTCGCCAAGGCTACAGCGATAAAGCGGATTCACCGAAAATGGTTTTTCTTAAACCATTGGTTTCCAATGTTCAAGCACTGTTATCCCGACCTGTTCTCAAAAAACCATATCTTACAGGAGGTTACAAAATCATGCTCAGTGCGGAACATATGAAATCTCTACCCGACTTTTTTGCTCAAATTCCCGACCCGCGTCGATCCCAGGGACGACGTCACAGGCTCTCCACTGTTCTGGCCATTGCCACCGCCGCAACACTGTGCGGAATGCGCGGTTATCTGGCGATATCCGATTGGGTAAATGGTCTTGGACAAAAAGCCCTTGAGCGTTTCCGTTGCCGATATGAAAATAAGCGCTATGTAGCTCCCAGTCAGTCTACTATCCGTGATGTTCTGGTTCGCGTTGACCCCACAGAACTCGACAAAGCTCTCCAGCGTTGGAATCTGCTTTACGGTGAACAGGACGAAAGCTTGGCCATCGATGGAAAAACCATGTGTAATGCCATCGATGAACAAGGTTATCAGACTCACATCATGAGTGCTGTCGGCCATCAAACTAAGACCTGTTACACCCAAAAAAAGTCGGTTCTCTCCCTGTAGAAGGCAAAGACGAACTCAAGCGAACCAATGAAATCAAAACGGCTGCCCCTTTACTGGACGCGATCGATATCGAAGGCAAAGTCATTTCAGCTGACGCACTGCTAACCCAAAGGACTTTTGCTAAATATTTGGTCGAGCAACGCAACGCCCATTACCATTTCATCGCCAAAAACAACCAGCCCACATTACTTCAAGACATTTCCCTGTATTTTGAGGGCTGCAACGATCCTGATTTCATACAACACGATGCTCCCGATCATGGTCGCATCGAAGTGCGCAAAATATGGACGACTACCGAACTTAACCTATACCTGGATTTCCCGTATGTCGGCCAGGCTTTTATGATCCAGAGAGAAGTTACAAACAAGAAAACCGGTAAATGCACAGTTGAGGTTGCTTACGGCATAACGAGTCAATCACCTGATCAGGCGAATCCCGAACGTGTACTTTCTATCAATCGCGGTCACTGGAGCATTGAAAACGAGTGCCATTACATCATCGACTGGAACTACGACGAAGATCGAAGCCGAATAAGAACCGGCAATGGTCCTGAAAACATGACCAGGCTGCGTAGATTCGCGGTGGGCGTCATTAAGGCGAAAGGCGTTCGCAGTGTAGCCCAGAAAATGCGCCAGCTCACGCAGAACGTAAGGGGTGTCTTCGACTATCTCAAGATGACCAAAAATTCAGTGCCCCAAGCGTGATACCTGTTAGAACAAATTTACCGTGGTCGAACTACAGCACTCTGGCCATGAACGATCAAAAATCATGATAGGTTGGAATTATTGATGGAAGACTATAAACGTCGATTTGAGTTCAGAAGGGGCACCCCCGATTGAATAAAGAAGCCGCCGTTTATATGTTGTGGGAACTTTTGAAGAGAACCGGTCCAACGGCGCCGGCGTCCTTGCTTATTTGAAATTTTCAGCCAACTGTGCATCGAGCTTTTCTTCGTACGCTTTTCTTTTTTCGGCTCATCGCGGATTGGCGTGAAAACATTCCCGGAGGGGAAAAGTTGTATAGTCCGTAGGTCAGGTTGTCCCGCGTTCACATTTTTACCTCGAAATTTCGATTTTCATGCCAGCCCCCATGAACGTACAAAATTCAACATGTCCACACGCGGGATTACCTGACATTAATTCGGCATAAACCGATAATCCCATTGGCAACGTTGGGGTGGTGAGAATGTCAGGGAACGGCGCGTTGGGGTTTTTTCGGTCGTTTGATGGATTTCAACCCATTTGGGATTTAACAGCGTCAGAGGAAAAAACGGAACGCGCCGCACCCTGACCTACCGCGTGGGAAAAATAACCATGGGATCGTCGGGTTCCGAATACATACGATTCTTTATGACGAATGCAGCGAGGTTTTTCTTGGTGGCGAAACATTTTTTCACGTTAATCCGCGTTGAGCCCTTTTTTCTTTCATAATAACCTCCAGGATTAAAATGTTTGTCTCCCGTCAACTCTTCCTTTACTGAACATTTCCTCCCAAAAAGGGCTTTTGCGAAGGGCTACGTCGGCCACGGTAGTGTGGTAGCGTTCTGGTTTTTATTACGATTAAATCATGCTGATTATCCAGCCGTTTCCATTGCCCGGGCATACTTTCCGTCGCGAGCGAGACCGTTTAACCGGCAACGTTTCAAAAGCGTCTTCTGAGCGGCAGCCAGATTGCCTTCCTGACCTTTCCAGGTCGCAAGCACCGGCGCCTGCAACGCACGCCCATAAGAAAAACTGACTTGCCACGGATGCGGGCCCATCATGTTTATGGCGTTCAGGTGGTCAGTGGCATCTTCTGCGCTCTGCCCACCGGACAGGAATACGATTCCAGGAACAGCCGCCGGCACATAGCGGTTCAGGCAACGGACCGTGGCCTCTGCAACCCGCTGCACGTTTTCCTGACGCGCGCATTTCATACCGGCGATAACCATATTCGGCTTTAGCAACATACCCTCGAAAAGCACACCGTGGGCATCAAGTTCGGTGAACACTGCTTCGAGAACCCTGGATGTGACAACTTCACACCGTTCCATGTTGTGGGCGCCATCCATGAGTACTTCCGGTTCCACGATCGGCACAATGTCCAATTCCTGGCAGAGCGCGGCATAACGCGCTAATACGTGGGCATTCGCACGAATACCGAACGCCGAAGGAACATCGCGCTCGTTGATCTCAATAACCGCCCGCCACTTAGCGAACTTAGCCCCCATCTGTTTGTACTCGACGAGCCGCTCGCGCAGGCCGTCAAGCCCCTCGGTGATTTTGTCGCCAGGGTACAATGCCAGCGCTTTAGCGCCTTTGTCCACCTTGATCCCCGGTACGATCCCCCGGCTCGATAGCAGCTCCGCAAAGGGAGTACCGTCCCGAGTGCCTTGGCGCAGCGTTTCGTCGAAGAGAATGACCCCTCCGATATAACGTTCAATCCCTTCGCCTGTAAAAAGGATTTCGCGGTACCGCCGGCGATTTTCTTCGGTGGACTCGACCTTGATCGAAGCGAAGCGCTTCTTGATCGTGGGATTGCTTTCGTCCGCCGCCAGCACGCCCTTCTGTTTCGCGACGATTGCTTTTGCTACAGATCTGAGTGTATCGTTGTTCATTCGTAACGCCTCTTCTCGTTTTGTTGCTTCATACATAACGCTCCGCATAAGCAGCCAAAAAAGGCCGGGGCACAGGACATGAAGATCCACAATAATATTTGCCCCGGCCTTTCTGGTCTGCGCTCATGCGATTGTTCGCAAGCCTTCAATTCTCGCTTTTAAATCCGGCTTACTTTTTGGTTTCTTCCTTAATTCCTTTCTTTCCTCCAGTCATCGGACCTTGACCAGGGCTATTGCCCTTGCCCTTACCTTTACCATGGCCGTCTTTTGGTCCCTGACCTTTGGGTCCGGTTCCGTCTTTATTTGGCATATTAATCACCTCCTTCCTGTTGGCAGATGATAGCGACCACTAATTTGTCGTCGCCTGAATCCGCCTTGTTGGCTGATCTTTTTAGTGCGCTTTACCTTGGTTCGCCACAGCCTTCGCTGCTTGCACCACAGATTCTGAATTCCCCAAATAGTAATGTTTGATAGGCCGCAGCTCCTTATCCAGCTCATACACCAACGGTATTCCGGTAGGAATATTCAGCGTAACGATGTCTTCGTCTGAAACATTGTCGAGATACTTCACCAGTGCCCGCAGGCTGTTACCGTGAGCTACGATGATTGCATTTTTTCCCGCTTTGATGGTTGGTGCAATAGATCCGCGCCAATAGGACAAAAAGCGCTCGACCGCGTCTCTTAAACACTCTGTTAGCGGCAAATCGCGATCATCCAATTCCCGATAACGCGGATCATGGACCGGATATCGGTCGTCCGTCTTCTCCAAAGCCGGGGGCCTGATATCATAGCTTCTGCGCCAAAGAAGTACCTGATCATTCCCAAAGCGTTTTGCGGTCTCCGCCTTGTTCAGACCTTGCAGAGCCCCATAGTGCCGCTCATTCAGACGCCACGAACGTTCGACAGGAATCCACATTTGATCAAGTTCATCCAGCACAATCCAAAGTGTGCGTATGGCGCGCCTCAGCACTGAGGTATAGGCGATATCGAAGTCGTAGCCTTCAGATTTGAGTGTTTTGCCGGCTTCTCGAGCTTCGATCATCCCATGGTCGGAAAGATCAACATCCGTCCACCCCGAAAAACGGTTTTCCCTATTCCACAAGCTTTCACCGTGCCGCAATAGCGCCAATTTCATCATCCTGTCACCCTATGTTATTCCTTGCTATTCGTATGATAATCAAACTCATGCAAATAGGTACTGCAAATCTCATGCCAACAAGTGGAAGAAAGTGGGAGGATGGATTCATCCATTAATAACAAAGCGTTAGATTGAAATGATGGAAAAACGGAAAAGTTTGAAATGATCGTTTACCCTCAATATTTGGTGGAACCTCCATATATCGAGGGGAAACTTTAATGTTTTAACCTCTGATAGTGTCTTTTGAAGTTCCGAAATTAGCTTATCACGTTGTTCCTCTAAAAGAACGGAGCCGTGGAGATCCTGTGCATCCACCCGAGTACCTTGAGAGTAAGGATGCATAAGCTCGGGATCGTCCGTCCGGAGGCCAAAGTGCCGGATTAAACTTCCCTGCTATCCTCAAAAGCTCCCTCAGTATATTGAGGTTTCCACCAAATATTGAGGGCTAAGCTATCATTTTAAACTCCTCCACGCGCCTCTCCTATTCATATAACAAATCGTTATTAATGGATTATTGCAGGATTTTGCTTTTTCTCCAATTGTTGGCAGGCCCTTTGCAGATACAATTTGCATGATTACTATAAAAACAATGAGCTGTTCCATAATCTGTTGTCACAGGAGGGAAAAATGAAACAGGAGCGAAGAACAAAAGTTCATAGAGATACCGACGAAGCCACCCTTGTTGCGGCCGTCAATCACGCCGCTGATACCGCCGTGGTTGAAGCCGCTTCGGTGGTTCAAACGGCCGCTGTGGCTAAAGCCGCCGCCGTGGTTGAAGCCGCTTCGGTGATTGAAACGGCCGCAGTGGTTGAAGCCGCCGCCGTAGTTGAAGCCGGTTCCGGACTACTGAATCGCCTTCTGAAAATGGCCGACGCCTACCAGGCAACCAACGCCCCCCACCAGGCGGCCGAAATGTACTTTGAATTGATTGACTGCCACCCCGACACCCTGGAAGCGGTCCAGGCCCGGAAAGGCCTGATCGAGATCAGCGAAGGTTACGAGCGCAGCGGCAACCTAAGGCAGGCACGGAGCATCTATGAAAGGTTGTTTAAAACGGCGCCGTAATGAACGAACGTGGCTTCTCTTAATCCCAGTGAGTCATCGGATGAAGCCTGAATGAGTAGGTGCTTATTTTGCTATGTCATCGTGAAGCTTGTAGAAGATATGCTCGCCAATCTCCACAGTCTTGATGTATTGCGCTGACCAACCTGGGGTAGCTTTCCGCTGGTGGAAATACATCGCTCCACAAGTCCGGTCCGGTAGTTGCCGGTTGAGAGCTTTTCTCGCTATTTCCTTGGCGATCGCGTAGTGTTTATCCTCTTCTGCGTCATCAGAACGGCCATCGCACCACCACGAGAACTGACAGGCACCCACCTCATTGCCTTGTGTGACAACGCCACAAATCGTGTTTGGAAAGCCCTGATAGCCTAACCGGTTCATAACAACACCGGCAACTGCTTCCATGCCGGCAGCGCCCTCGTTTTTGGCCTCCCAGTAGATGGCGCGTGAAAGACAGGTGATCGCATCGTCCAGGGGCTCTTCACCGACCGGATCGACTGCCTGCACTTCAATCTTCGTGATGATCTCGGATCGAGAAGGGGGCCTCTTACTCCCCTCTACTGCGGAGTTCTGCTCCAGTACCCCCGCTTTGTTCTCAGCGGCTTCCGCCTTATGTGCTCTGTCAGCCGCACTCGTCTGACCTGCGATAAGTATTATCGATAAACAGGCCATAACCCATATTTGTCGCATCGTCAAACCTCCAGAACAACTCAAAAATGGCCCCATGTCCACGCGATACTTACGATGGGCCATTCGTGACGAATAATGATTAGATTGATCCGCATAAGAGGCGGGATTTCGGGTTTCTCCCGAATAAAACGCCGTTTTTTCCATATCTCATCCCTATTGATGCTGATCAAATATCTCTTCAAATAGGGGTGCGATTTCCTTGAAGGTCTTGAGGACCGCCGTGTCAAAATGTTCCGGCATGGTTCTTCCATCACCCTCGGTGATAATCTTGAACGTCTGTTGATGGTCAAAAGCAGGTTTGTAGGGCCTATGACTCCGGAGTGCGTCATATTGGTCGACAAGGATGACTATCCTGCCCTCAATCGGCGTTTCTTCTCCTTTCAGCCCTCTTGGATACCCCCCGCCGTCCCACCGTTCGTGATGATGTAAGGCAATGGAGGCGGCCATCCGAATACCGGGATGGGTTGATCCCGAGAGGATCTTCCCGCCCATGGCGGCATGAGTTTTCATGATCTCATATTCATCACGGGTAAGAGGACCCGGCTTTAAGAGGATGCTGTCCGGAATCCCGATCTTGCCGATGTCATGCAGCTGGCTCGAAAAGGTTATCGTCTCAATGAAGTCTATCGGCATATTCAGCGCAGCTGCGATCTTGTTGGCATAAAACCCTATCCTCGCTATATGAGCGCCTGTGTCCGTATCACGAAATTCCGCGGCTGCCGTCAGTTTCTGCACCATCTCGTTGCTCATATTTTTAATGTCCCGGGTTTTTTCCCGCACCTGCTTTTCAAGTATCTCATTATGCCTGAGCATAAAGTCGTCGAAGGCCTTGATCTTAAGAAGGTTTTTGACACGGATGGTTAATTCGGTCTGATCGATGGGTTTGGAAAGAAAATCATTTGCGGAAACTGAGAGCCCTTTTAATTTTGATTTCCTTTCGTGAAGCGCCGTCACCATAATGATCGGTATATTCTTTGTCTTCGGGTCTTCTTTTAATATTTTGCATGCCTCGAAGCCATCCATGACCGGCATCATGATATCAAGTATGATCAGGTCGGGCTTGCTCTCCCTGACCTTCCGCACCGCCTCCTCCCCGTTTGAGGCAAGTTCAACGTCATAGCCTAATGGAATGAGCCACTTAGTAAACAGCCTGAGGTTGCTATCCTCATCGTCCACAAGCAATATTTTTTCATCCGGCATTTGAGATTCCCTTGACCCCTTCTCCTGAATATGCATTTCAATTGTCTTTCTTGAGTAATTTCTCCAAATCCTCATACGCCTTTTTTTCACACTCCGGGCAGAGGCCATGACTGAACACAGCTTCTGAATGCTTGCCTATGTAAGATTCAACGGCACTCCAGTATCCTTTGTCGTCCCTGATCTTTTTACATGACGCGCATATGGGCAACATGCCGGTTAATTGCTTCACATTCGCAAGAGCATCGAGAAGCTCCTTGTTTTTCTTTTCGAGTTCAGCGGAATATCGTTGTAATTCCTCTTCAGCATGCTTGCGCTTGGTAACATCAAGGATCGCTCCAACCAGACCGGTGATTGCGCCTTGTGTGTCGGTGAGCGAGGCCTTGTGAAATATCACGTCGTGCATGGCGCCGTGCGCGTCCAGTACCTGTGAATCATATACCTGAACAGCTGGGTTCTCGAATAGCTTGCAGTCCTGGGCATGATAGGTTTCCGCAAGTTCGGTAGGGTTGAAATCAAACACACTTTTGCCAATCAGTTCTTCCTTGCTTTTCCCGAAAAAGGTCTCGAACGTCTTGTTGAACCCCAGATATCGCCCTTCCCTGTCCTTATAGAAAACCGGGATCGGGATGGTTTCCAGCAGCTTATTCATAAAAAACTCGCTCTTCCGCAACGCCTCCTCCCCTTGGGCTTGTTGAATGGTTAGAGCGAGGGTGCTGCTCACTGCATCCAGCAGGGCGTCTTCAGCAGGGAGTATGGGGTGCTTGCTAAAGAGAGCGAGAACCCCCAGTGTCTCTGCGCCGGGAATTCGGAGCTGATATCCCGCGAAGGAGACCAGCTCCAGCTCGCGTGCCCATTCGTGGTGATGAACGCGAGGATCGTTCGTCACATCGTTGGTCAAGAACTTGTGATCTTCGTCCGACGCGATGCGCCCGATTTTGTAGGCGCCATACGGGACCCGACAGTGGACCTTTCCGTCTATGTGGGTATAGCGGCCGGAACTCGCCAGCAAGTGCAGACATCGGTCGCGGTAATGGCAGACATGCGGCCCTTCCTGCACTCCGGCGTGGACGCAGCCGCGTTCACATAAGTCGCCTGCCCGAATCAGCCAAATTCGACAGAAATCGGCCCCGAAGAACCGGACAATGTAGTCGGTGATAAGCCTGAGTTTGTCTTCAAGCGAAGCCGGCGTGAGAAGCGACTGCTGGAGCAGGCTGATACCCTCCTGCCACAGGATCATTTCTTTACGCTCCTCCGCCGCTTGATTCTGCTCGGTAATGTCACGCGCAAAAGACAGAGCGCCAGTGACGTTTCCGCTTTTATCCTTAAGCACCCGGCACTGCCAGGCGAGCAGGCGCTTTTCCCCATCCTTGCGCCGCTGCCAACTCTGGACACAGATCAGGTCTTGGTGGCCATCGAACTGAGGCTGAACCGCTGTGTCGGAAACCTGTTCGCCCATAAAGTAAAAGGCGGCTTCCTTGCCGATCACATCATCGCCGAAGAAGGCAAAGCCGGCCTGATTCGCCCAGGTATAGATATTGTGGTTGTCCACCTCCATGATCAACTCCGGCACAGCGGCCAGTATGGCTTCCTGGCGAGAGGAAAGGTCCAACAGTTCCTGTTCCAGCTTCTTGCTCTCGGCAAGCTCTCTCTGGAGTTGCTCGTTGGTGTTGGGTAGAGTATTTCCTTTCATCTGTCCAGAACCTCCCTCACCTTTATCAGAAGAGCTTTCGGCGTGAAAGGCTTTTGGATAAAGTCAGAACCGGCCTCCATCAATTCTTTGCCTTTGATCATATCCATGGTATATCCACTCGCAAAGAGTATTTTTACCCCCGGGCTTACTTTTCTGATTGCCTCACCGACTTCTTCCCCGCTTTTCTTCGGCATGATCATATCAAGCAGGACGATGCTGATCCGTTCCCTGTTTTCCATGAATTTTGCGATGGCATCTTCGCCGTCTACAGCGGCGATAACACTGTATCCGAAAGACTCCAGCACTATGGTCGCCAATTTCCTTACGGAAGCGTCGTCTTCGACCACAAGGACAGTCTCATTTCCGTGCTTGACAGAAGCGGCGGCCTCCTTTTCCTTCTCCAGGGATGCCGCGTCTTCATTGAGCGGCAGGTATATCTTGAATACCGTGCCTTGTCCCGGTTCGCTGTAAACATTTGTGTATCCGCCATGCTGTTTTATGATTCCGTAAGAAATTGAAAGGCCAAGCCCTGTTCCTTTTCCAATCTCTTTTGTGGTAAAAAAAGGGTCGAATATCTTCTTCTGTGTCTCCGCATCCATTCCCTGACCTGTATCGGCAACCGTGATCAGTGCATATGTCCCTGGTTTGCCATATCCATACGCCGCAACATATTCATCATTCAATTCTTGAAGGCCCGTGCTGATCGTCAACCGACCGCCTTCCTGCATTGCGTCTTTGGAATTTACAGCCAGATTTATCAGGACCTGCTCTATCTGCCCCGCATCAGCCAGCACTGTCAAAGGCATGTCGCTAAGCTCAATATCAAACTCAATACTCTCACTGATAATGCGTTCAAGCATCTTCTTCAAGCCAAGAATAATTTCATTGATGTCAATGGGCATAATATTAACAACATCTTTTCTGCTGAAGACAAGCAGCCTTCGGGTAAGATCCGCGGCCCTGTCGGCGGCAATGAGTACCTCCTTCATATCTTCCCTAACAGGACTGCCGGGTTCCAGCGTGTCCTCGACAATGGCGCCATAGCCCATGATCACATTGAGGATATTATTGAAATCGTGGGCAATCCCCCCTGCCAGCGTGCCGACTGCCTCCATCTTCTGGGCGTGACGGAGTTGGGCTTCAAGCCTTTGATGCTCGGAGATGTCTCTGCCAACACCACTTATGCCTACGGGTTGGTTTTGAGCATCACTCAATATCGCTGCGTTGAATGCATAGGGAATTTCCCTCCCGTCTTTGGTAACCATTATTGCTTCAACATGGTCGCTTCCTTCTTCAATCACTTTCAGAATGCTTCCGGATACTCGCTCTTTTTCATCCGCCTGGAATAAATCAGTAGCCTTCTTCAAAGAAATTTCCCTGTCGGTGTAGCCGGTGACAGCAGTCAATGTCTTATTCCACCTGAGGAATCTTCCCTCTAAATCTAAAACAAAGAACGCGTCTTGCAGTGTATTGAGGGCATTGTCAATGAACTTTTTCTCTTCAGCAAGTATTTTCTCGGCCAGTTTCCTTTCACTGACATCGCGAATATTACATTGGGCCAGGTTTGCTCTGTCGACCATATATACGTCCGCGTGGGAATCCTGTCCGGACTTGGATTTTATCGGAACATCCTCGTAATTAAGAATGCCGTTCTTGTTCAAAGATTCCATTATCATTGGAAAATCATTCATATCGATTGGGACACCGATATCCTCCAGCATTTTTCCGATGTATTCCGCTTCGGAATAACCCAACATTGTCTCGGCGGCCGGATTCGCACGGACGATATGTCCTTCGCGCTTTTCTAAAAGCACGATTCCGTCGGTGGCGGTCTCAAAAATGCGCCTGTAGCGCTCTTCAGACTCTGTCAACAGGTCTTCAAGATGACTACGCTCGGTGATGTCCTCGATGGCCAGCAGGATGATCCGTTTCTTGCCCATCGCTTGTTCAATCCGGCGGGCATTCAACAGCATGACGCGCCTGCCGATGGTGGCAAAATCGTGTTCAACCTCATAGTTGTCAAAGCTGGTCTTTTCAGGAAGGATGGTTTCCAGCAATTCCCGCAGCTTGGGAATATCCCACTGTTTGTTGCCCAGGTCATAAATAAGCTGCCCTACGGTTTCTTCAGGTGTTACCTTGAAAAATTCATAGAAGGAGCGGTTGACGGTGACCACCCTTAGATCCTGATCCAGAGCGATTAAGGGTTCACGCACGGTGTTGATGATGTTCTCAGCGTATTTGCGGGCTTCTTCTACTTCGTCATGCAGAGATTTTATTCTTAGAAGCGACTTTACCCTGACCAAAAGCGCATGCCTGTCAAAAGGCTTGGAGATAAAATCATCACATCCTGCCTCAAGGGCCTTTATTCTGTCTTCGGTCTCTTTAAGCGCCGTGACCATCACTACCGGAATAAGCCGTGTCTTTTTATCGGCGCGTATTTTCTCCAGCACTTCGAAGCCGGACATGCGGGGCATCATTATGTCCAGCAGAACCAGATCGATTTGATTACCGGAAAGTATTTTCAGCGCTTCTTCACCGCTTGCCGCCTTGACAACTTCATAGCCCTGCGGGACAAGATGTGCTTCGAGAAGTTCTGTGTTTTCGGGCTGATCATCGATTACTAAGATTACCAATTTGTCTTTCATCGTCTACCCCCCCATTGAACTTGATTTCAGAACGGATTAGAAACTCACTTAATAAATTGGCCGATTTCTTTCGCATTTGAATAGGTAGATGCAATTGATATAGCATCTACAGGCTTTTTACAGAGCTGGTATCGGGACCGCCCTGCTTGCTTGGCTTGATACATGGCGATATCTGCATTTTTCAGGAGGATACCTTCATCTATTCCATCATTGGGATAGACAGCGATGCCGATACTCGTTGTCACAACAAGTTGATGGGTGTCAATAAAAAAGGGCTTACGAAACCTGTCAACGATCCTCTGTGCAAACTGGGTCGCAGATTCTATTGCTTCCATGTCATGAACGATCAGCACAAACTCGTCGCCGCCAAAGCGCGCAACGGTATCACCCTTCCTCAGCGCTGCACTTAGCCGCTCTGCTGTTGCTTTGAGAAGGATATCCCCAACATCGTGGCCAAGGGTGTCATTAACGTCCTTGAAATTATCGAGGTCAAGCATCATGATTCCTATTTTTCTTTGATTCCGCTGGGCCTGGGCCAGGTCAATGCCCAAGCGATCGGAGAAAAGCTTCCGGTTGGGAAGACCCGTCAGGGAATCATGGAGGGCCATCTGCTGGATCTTTTCCTCTGAATGCTTACGTTCAGTAATGTCTTCAATAGCCAGAAGGATGATCCGTTCCTTTCCCGATACTCTTTGAATCTGCCGGGCATTCAACAGCATGACGCGCCTGCCGATGGTGGCAAAATCGTGTTTAACCTCATAGTTATCAAAGCTGGTCTTTTCGGGCAGGATGGTTTCCAGTAATTCCCGCAGCCTGGGGATATCCCACTGTTTGTTTCCCAGGTCATAGATAAGCTGCCCTATGGTCTCTTCAGGTTTTACCTTAAAGAATTCATAGAAGGAACGGCTGACGGTGACTACCCTGAGGTCCTGGTCCAGGGAAATTAAGGGTTCGCGTACGGTGTTGATGACGCTCTCAGCGAATTCACTGGCTTCATCCGCGGTTTTTTTTATGACCGCCAGTTCTTTTCGGGTCTTTTCCAGGCCGGCTTCTATCTTCTTACGTTCGGTAACGTCCTCGATGGCCAGCAGGATGATCCGCTCTTTGCCCCACGCTTGTTCAATCTGGCGGGCATTCAACAGCATTGTGCGCCTGCCGATAATGGCAAAATCGTGTTCAACCTCATAGTTGTCAAAGCTGGTCTTTTCGGGCAGGATGGTTTCCAGTAATTCCCGCAGCCTGGGGATATTCCACTGTTTGTTGCCGAGGTCATAGATAAGTTGCCCCACGGTCTCTTCGGGCTTTACCTTGAAGACCCCGTAGAAGGAACGGCTGACGGTGACCACCCTGAGGTCCTGATCCAGAACGATTAAGGGTTCACGCACGGTGTTGATGATGCTCTCAGCGAATTCCCGGGATTGTTTCAGGCTCTTTTCCCTGGTCATTACCTATCTCCTTTCTTGTCAATCGGATCATCGCTGCCACAGGATTCGGGTGTTTTCCAGTGGGATCGCAACACCGTCGCAGTGCGCTATCAGAGATTCTGAATTCCCCAAATAGTAATGTTTGACAGGCCGCAGCTGCTTATACAGCTCATAGCACCGGTATTTCGGTAGGGATATTCAGTGTATTCGTATGATGATCAAACTCATGCAAATATGCAATGCAAATCTCCTGCCAACAGTGGAAGAAAGCGGAAGGATGGATTTATCCATTAATAACAATAAATTAGGTTAAAAGGATGGAACAGCGGAAAAGTTTGGAAGGATCGTTTACCCTCAATATTTGGTGGAACCTCCATATATCGAGGGTAAGCTTTGGGGAGCGTCGGATCGCAAATTGATGACAGCCCTGAAGACTGTGGGAAAAGGGGAAACCTATGTGAGCCCGGCGGTTACATCCCGGTTGTCCGCGGGTGGCGCAACAGGCAACGAAAACAAATCCCGATTGACGCCGCGGGAACTGGAAGTTCTGAAAAGTATTTCATTGGGCTTCAGTAACAAAAAAATTGCCAAAATCCTGCACATCAGCATCAAGACCGTAGACACTCACCGCACCCATATCATGCAAAAGCTCAACATTCACACCACCGCCGATCTGGTGCGCTACGCCGCAGCCCATGGCCTGATATAAACCCTTCCACCATGCTGCGATTTATTCGTTTTATTCGGGCGATTCGAGTTTTCAAGATTGCCAGGCTGATTCCTGCGATGAGCCGGCCGTTGAAAACATCCGTTTTATAAGGAGGAAACATGAAACACCTACCCGTCGGATTTACTAGCCTAATGAGAACTGCTGATCGTGATGGTTGTGCGTTGACTTGGAAACCCTGCTCGGATAACATTGAAACGTAAAATCTGCATTCAACTTTTCTAAGGCGATGGAGTCTACGCGATGAAAAAGCTACCGATCGGGGTCAGCACCCTCAGTAAGATCATTAACGACGGATATGCGTATGTGGATAAGTCACCCATGGTCCATCAGCTTGTTGAAAGCGGCGTCTACTATTTTCTCTCCCGGCCCCGCCGGTTCGGCAAATCCCTGTTCATTGACACCCTGAAGGAAGCCTTTGAAGGCAACCAGGACCTGTTCCGGGGGCTGTGGCTTCACGATCACTGGGACTGGGGAAAAAAATATCCCGTGATTCATATTTCCTTTGCCGGCGGCGTGGTCCGCAACCGGGAGGAACTGGATCGGCGCATTGTGGATCTTCTGTACCGAAATCAGAAAACCCTGGGCATCACCTGCCGGGACCCCGGAGATATCCCCGGCTGTTTCGGCGAACTGATCCGAAACAGCGCCGACAAATACGGCCTGCGAGCCGTTGTCCTGGTGGATGAATACGACAAGCCGATTCTGGACAATATCACGGACCCGGACAGGGCTGTTGAAATCCGGGAAGGGTTGAAAAATCTTTATTCCGTCATCAAAGACAGCGACGCCCATATCCGGTTCGCTTTTCTCACCGGGGTCTCCAAGTTCTCCAAAGTCAGCCTGTTTTCCGGGCTCAACAACCTGACCGATATCACCCTTGATGTGCATTACGCCACCATCTGCGGTTATACCGAAGCCGAGATGACCGAGGTGTTTGCCGAACATCTCAAAGACAAACCCGTAGCGGAAATCCGCAAATGGTACAATGGGTATTCCTGGCTTGCCGAAAAGGTTTACAACCCCTTTAGTGTCCTCAATTATCTGCGATCGGGGGAATTCCGCAACTACTGGTTTGAAAGCGGCACCCCGGAATTTCTGCTCAAGCTTTTTCTTACGCGCAAGTATCTGGCTCCCGGCCTGCAAAACACCGTGGCCACGGAACGTCTGCTGGGCAGCTTTGATTTGGACAGCATCGAAGTCGAAACCATAATGTTCCAGACCGGCTATCTGACCATTCAAGACCGGCAGCAGTTTGGAAACCTGACCGCTTACCGGCTTGATTATCCCAATCTGGAAGTGCGCATGAGTTTTGCGGATAGCCTTTCCGCCTATCTGGTTTCTCAGCGGGATGTTTATGAAAAATGTAAAATTGATCTGTATCAGGCCCTGTCCGCTGCCCGGATCGATGATATTCGGAAGGTCTTTCACGCCCTGTTTTCCGCCATTCCCCATGACTGGTATCGCAAAAACAAACTGGCTGCATACGAAGGATATTACGCCTCTGTTTTCTACTGTTACTTTACGGCTCTGGGACTTGATGTCACGGCTGAAGACACAACAAATCACGGCCGCATTGACATGACTGTGCGCCTTGAAAACCGGGTCTTCATCTTTGAATTCAAGGTTACGGACATCGACAAGACCCCCGGCACCGCCCTGGAACAAATCCGCAAAAAAGATTATGCGGACAAATACCGGGGACAAAATTTGGAAATCTACCTCGTCGGCGTGGAGTTTGACCGCAGCGAGCGCAATATCGTTGGCTTTGAATGGGAAACAAGCAATTCTTTTCAAAAGGAGGATTACGAGGCGTTACCTTGAATGACCTGGATGATTCGGATAATGGTGGAAACGATCTTCAGGATTTTCTCATCGTGACGGACTATCTAACCACTCCATGATCCCGGTCACGATAGGCGAGAGGCAAAAAATGGGCGAGATCGCCGCAAGCCCAAAAGCAAAGTCAAGCACAGACTAATACAATAACAAATAGCGGGAGGATTGATCATGACTACCAGAGAGGCCTATTTGGAAAGGCTCAAAGCGCAGCTTGACGAATGGGATAAGGATATTGAGGGATTAGACCGAGAAACCTCGAAGGCGGATGCAAAGACGAAAATCAAGTACGAGGAGCAGATCAAAGCGCTTCGTCAAAACGTGGAAGAGGCACAACAAACGCTTACAAAGATCCGTGATGCAAATGAAAATACCTGGGAGGATCTTAAGCAAGGCGCGGAAAGCATCTGGGATATGTATAAAAACAGCTTTAAAATGGCTAAATCCGAGTTTAAACGAGGCTATCGGGAAGGCTTGGAAGAATAACAAAAAAGGCAGTTTAATCCGACACCTTGGTCCCCGGCCGGAGTATCCCGAGCTTATGGATCCTTGCTCTCACATGGACTCAACGACGGCCTTGATCATCGTTTCGGCCACCCGGCAATAAATTGCCGGGCTATTGTCTGTCGCCCCGATGGGGCTTTTACCGTCCTGTAGGGACGGTTGATAATAGCCAGGGGTTTCAACCCCTGGTGGCAAATGGCCGAAACGATGATCATGGACTCAACGACGAACATCCAGGGTGAGCTCGGAAGATACGGTTTTCTCGTTGTTTTCTTGGGTAGCTGAGGGTTCAAGGACCGTCAGCCTCCCCTCATCGATCGTCCCCGCTGCCACAAATTCCCGCTTGATCGCTTCCGCCCGTTCACGGGCCAATTCATTCAAGCGGATTTCTGTCACCGGGTGCGCTTCCATAAGTTTTTGCAGCAGGGCGGTGTAACGCTCACGGGGCAGGTCCGGCGGGAGCGCGGCAGCTTTTCCGGCTTCCTTGTCCATCACCGCCGCCCGTTTTGCCGCACTCTCCTTGGCCGCAGCCGGCATATCGGCGGAAATTCGGTCCATGACCATTATCTCGATGGCCTGCTGGACCAGCGGATTGCTCACATTCACCGGCCCCGGATCTTCGCCGGGACCCACCTTTCTACCCGTCCGTCCGGCAATTTCGAGCCGGATCAGCATGGACTTCAGGGCCTCACCGTCTGCAACCGGATCAAACCGGCCCTGGATTTTCAGCGCAAGTTGCGGGCGCTTGGCAAGCGCTTCTGAAAGGGTCTTCACTTTTTCTCGCTCAGGAGGAAGCAACACGGCCCGACCCGGCTCAAACCCAATGGTCTCGAAATTCTCTTGTTCCACCCCGAGCATGCCGGCCAGTGCTCTGAAAGGGGAAGTGACGATTTTGGTGAAAAAGCTGATAAGGGTTTTCCACATGAGATGCGCGTAGCTGAACTGAGGATCATCCAGGTTGCCGGAAACCGGGAGCCCGATGTCAATCCGACCATCAGCATCCTTCAGGAGCGCAAGGGCGAGCTCAAGGGGGATGTCAGGCGAAGCGGGCGCTTTCCACCTTCTCGCCCAGCGTGAGGTTGTCCAGGATGATCTGGTTGCTCCCTTTGAGTTCACTCTGCTCGATCAGGTAATGAAGATCAAGGGAGAGCTTTCCGGAGCTGATCCTGTACCCGGCGAATTTCCCCGTGTAAGGGGTGAGGTTGGTCATCTCCACGTTCTTGAAAATCATGGTGATGTCGGCGAAATGCTTGACATTGAGCGACTCAATCTGCCCCTGGATTTTGGACATGCCATATTCATCCACCTTGCCCTCGAGCTGAATCCGCGCCCGCGCGCCTTCTTTCGTGGAGAGCCCGACGATGGCTCCCTTCAATTCATAGATCTTTGCGGCAAATGGTATGCGGAGACTCAGGTCCGCGAAATCGAGGACGCCTTTCTCGATGCGGATTCTCCGAACATCCACCGGAAACCCGCCGGGAGTTTCCCCTTGGGACACCGGTTTTTTTTCCTCAACCGTTTCCTCTTTATGCCGCAGCACCTTGGTCAGGTTCAGGCTCATGTCTTCATATATGATCAGCTTTCCGTACGGCTCTATGAGGCGGAGTTCTCCGATGTCAAGACGTTCAGGCCAAAGGCCCAGCTTGATATTGTTCGCCTTCAAGGCATGCCAGGCAAGAAATTTTTGAGTGGTATCCGGCTTGGTTTGCAACTTGGCGCCCAACTCGGAAACGAGCAGATCAAGGATGTGCGCATCGCCGGAGAATTGCAGGTTCGGGCCTTTTTCCCCCTCACCATAGCGCACCTTTCCCGCAGCGTTGAAATTCCCCGCATCCACACTCAGGTAGGCGTATTGTGCCACGTAGGGCTGAAAAGGCGTCAGGGCCAGGTTCGACACATGCACAGTCGCTTCAGCGCTTTTTTGAGTGAGAGTGAAGCGTCCCTTGGCATTCACGGCGCCCCCTTCCTGTACCGTTAGAGACACCTCAAAGGGAGCAGAGGTCTTGCCTTCACTGTGGAAATCGGCAAGCTTCAGCGAGATGTCTTGAAGGTTCACGGCGGGCGCGGGCGAAAGCGTCTGATCCCTGAAAGCGACGTTCAACCCGGCCGCAGCCAGTGCGCCGACGGCAACAGACCAGGGCCGTCCTTCAGCTTGCGCCTTTTCCACGGCGCCTGCAATTTTTTCTCGAAGTTTGCCGACATTTCTCCTTCCGAGCACGCGCAACAGGTTCAGGTTGCCGGTCTTTTCCAGCACCATGGCGGCATGCCCGCCTTCCATCATGATCCTCTCCAGGGTCACCTGTCGGGTTTCAAGGTCCATGCGGCCTTCTTTCACGGCAAGACTTTCCAGGGTGACCAGGGGCGCATCCTGCCCCGTCTCTTTCAAGGATACGCCCTCGAAGAGGACATTAAAATTCTCTGCCAGGACCCCCACTTTCTCAGGCATAAAAGAAAGATCGGCCTTGCCCTTCACACCGAGTCTGGAAACGCCTATTTCAAGAGGATAAAACCTGCTGTGATCACTATAGGCCACCGTGAAATCATCAAGGCTGAGGGTCTTGAGCGCCACGCGCCATGGCGGTCCTTCCAAGGGCGCCACCTTTTGGGCGGAAGACCGGACTTCTCCGCCGGCCTTTAAAAGCGCCTGCCAGTTCAACCGCCCCTGTTCGTTGATGTCCGCTGTCGCGCGACCCCGGCAAAGCGCCAACGCCCCCACCTGGAGCGATCGAGAGGCCAGATCAAACCGGCCGTCATCGAGACGAATGGCGTCAACTGCGAGAATCGGCTCCCGGTCCCCCCGGGCCTTGAGTTCCAGGGCCGAGACAAGCACTTTCAATCCCTCAATGACAAAAGAAGGGGATTTTGCCGCATTTTCAAATCGGTAGCGGGCTTCGAGGTCTACTTCACCCCCCGGTTTGTTCACCAGGATTTCATCCTGCAAAAACGCCCATGCCGAAACGGTCTTGAATCCCTCCACTTTTACCCTGCCTTCGGACCAGAGAGGATGGAGGGAAACATCCCCGGCCCCTGCGAGCTTTCCGCCGTAGGGAAGGGTTGCTTCAATGGAATAGACGCCCTTCTTGTCCAGCAGCGTGGTAAGGTTTTTGAGTTCCAGGCCAATCGTCTCAAGCACAATACTGCCGGGAGTGGGGCCGGATCGGTCCGTGAAAAAGAGTTGCCCCTGGTTCAAGGCAATGTGTTCAAAGATGACGCGCGGCGGGGGCGCCTTTTCTTCGGGTTTTTCTTGCAGGGAAGTTTTCCCTTCATTTTCTTTTCTTGGGATCCGGTCTGCAAGATCAACAAAGTTGATGCGGCCCTCAGGTTTTATTTGCAGGTTCACGACCGGGCCATCCATGCGAACATCCGCAAAGGTCCAGGCCCAGTGCCAGAGACTGGCGATCTCGAAGTTGATGAAAAACGACTTGAATGCGAGTAGCGGGGATCCGTCTCTTTCTTTGAGGTCGAAGTTCCTGATTTCCAGGGTGAGAGTGTATGGGTTCACCCGGACCTTTTCCATGACCACGAGGCACTTGAGGGATTCCTGGGCAAACCGGATCGCCTGGCGCTTGATCAGATAAGGGGCAAGAAAAAAGCCCGCCAGGGTGTAGGTGATCATAAGGGCAACAGCGACGATGAAGGCTTTGCCCAGCAAAACTCTCATCAGCCAATGTTTGCGAAGCGGCTCGCTTTCAGGAGTATCCATGGGTTCATTTACCCCCTTTCTATTCAGAATCCCTGCCTTATTTGAACTTCGAGGCCGCATCGTGATAGGCGGTCTTGACTTCAGTCCAGGCTTTTTCCGCACCTGCTTTGACGGATTCCCATGCCTCATCGCCGGCGGTTTTTAACTCCGTCAACTTGGCCTTGGCTTCACCCTGTTTGTGCTCCAATGCCTCGATGATTTTGTGGTAATCCATCTTCGCATCGGCCTTGGCATTCTCATCCTTGGCCTTGAGCAGAGCGATCCGCGCATTCCATTCCTTCAACTGTGCATCCAACTTTTCTTCGTACGCTTTTCTTTCGTCTTTCATAACGACCTCCATGATTGATGGGTCCTTCTTGTTCGATTTTATGGTATTCCACCTTATGTTATGGCGACCAGGATCATGCAAACTGTTTATGCAAAGGGCTTGCCAACAATTGGAAAAAAGCAAGAGGTTTTCATTATCCTTTAATAACGGTTGGTTATATGAACAGGAGAGAACCATTAAGAAGGTTTAAATCATTGGTTAGCCCTCAATATTTGGTGGAACTTCCATATATTGAGGGGGGACTTCTGGAAGAGTCGAATCTTAATCCGGCTTTTTGGTCTGATTAAGGACGATCCCGAGCTTATGCATCCTGGCTCTCAAGGTACTTGCGTTGAGACCCGGGATCTCTGCGGCCCCGTCCTTTCCCCCGTCCTTTCCCTTGATGCGCCATCGGGTTTCCAGGAGGCAAAACATCAATCAGGTTCGGCATCCTCGGTCACATTTCGCAATATTGTAAGCCACACCTCTTGTTTTTGACATGTACGACGATTTTATATATCCTCAATATGATTAAATTGACTCATAAAATCGGGTCCATATTCATATCCCTATTGGGGGGGATGAAACTCGCGAAAAGGAGTTAATACTTGCAAAACATCCTGTTATCGTTGATTTTCCTGTTGTCTTTTATAACGGCTTCCGGCGGGATGACCGAGCAGCCGGAACGCGACGAGCCGCCCATGCCACAACTCGCCGGGGTTTTTAAGAAAGAGGGTTTTAAGAAGAAAGAGGCGGAAATTTCCGCTGTTAAGGCATTAATTGTCAAACAAACCAATCGTTTCCGGAAGGGGGAAGGCCTTGAACCGGTTGGGCCAAACAAAGCGCTGAACAAAACATCACAGCGGTTCGCCGATTTCATGGCCCGCACAAAGAAGTTCGGCCACACGGCCGATGGCCGTTTACCGTCTGAGCGGGCGCAGGCCCAGGGATATCAATTTTGTATCGTCTCCGAGAACATTGCCTACCAGTTTCGTTCCGAGGGATTCAGTACGGAAAAACTGGGAAAGATTTTCGTCATAGGATGGGAAAAGTCCCCGGAACACCGCAAGAATATGGTGGATCCCGATGTCGTGGAAATAGGTGTGGGTGTTGCTCAAGACCCGGCGTCCGGGGTGTATTTTGCCGTGCAGATGTTCGGGCGCCCCAAATCCATGGGGATTCGCTTCCAGTTGGTTAATGAGTCAGATCAAACGGTTCATTATCTACTTTCAAACCGAGAAGGCCGTCAAAGATATTCCCTCCCACCGCAGTTGATCCGGACCCACGAAAGCTGTCGTCCGACGACACTTGAACTCTCAGAGCTGGAGATAGAGACACGCATATCCGGCAGCACCCGCTACACCGTAGGCAATGGAAAAAAGGGGGGATTGACCCTCACAACCGGCAATCTGTATTGAAGGGAAGCTTTTGGGAGTGTCGGATCGGAATCTAACTTCTTTCTACCAGAAATGCGTTCACATCTGATAGTCGACTCTCATTTTGCGTGGGTCGGTATTACAGGGAGTTTCAACGGAAAACAGCATACCGCCAAGCCCATACATTCAGAATTTCTGTCTTATTTGAACTTCGAGGCCGCATCGTGATAGGCGGTCTTGACTTCAGCCCAGGCTTTTTCCGCACCTGCTTTGACGGATTCCCATGCTTCATCGCCAGCTGCTCAACTTGACAACGCCTTCGGTCGTCTCGACCTTGGTGTTGAGGCTACTGGTCGAACGATGATACAGCAACGTCGCTTTGACCAAGGCGGTAATGGACGAGTCATCGATCCATTCCCCCACATCACTGGCCGTGGTTCCGATCTTTGGCTTAACGCAGATTAACGTGAAAAAATGTTCCGTCTGAGGGGTGAGCATCTCGCAGAAAGACATAAGGTTGTAAGTTATAAATTCCCAAGCCTCACAAGCCCGGCAATCCATTGGCCGAAATGCCGGCAGCGTTCGCATAACAACGGCATGCCGATCTTGCCGGCCACCAGGGGACCGGATGTCGCTTTATTTCCCGCGTATTCGGCTATCTCAGCGATAATGCGTTTGGAGGGAGCGGTTGTCACACCATCATCGATTAATTCGGGATTTCCGCCTTCAATTTCGACCATATTGATCAGCCGCTGGATGGGGTCATCATGTTCGAGAAACTCCCAGCCGAGTTGTTTCGGGTCCGCCAGTATCAGTGCCTCGAATTCATGAAGTTGAATGTAGGGAATGAAGCGCGTGTCGTTCAACTCACCGTTTATATCCACGGCAAGGTTTTTTTCCAGGGTTGCAACACGGCGGTAAGGGTCCGTTTCTCTCTGTGCCTTGGTGTATCCGGGAAAATCTCTCGGCAGCGCATAGAAATCGAACATGGTCGTAAACCGGACGTCCGGGTTCCGGTCTTCCTTCATCCAGGTGCAGATATCCCTTTTCACCGTGGCGTAGGCACTGGTCCGCCGCCATCCGCCCCGATATTCAACGCCCAGCCGGTTGTCTTTGCTCGTCAGGATGCTTCGGGCATCGGTCCAAACTTCCCGTTCGCCTAAATACGGCGCCAGGACTTCTTTCACAAAACGTTCCTCGGTCTGTCCTTCCGCGGTAATGTGAAGTCGTATCGGCATTACGGGCGCCCCCCCAGCACGTTCTTTTCCCACAGATCGCTCAGACAGTATCTTTCAAGCCATTCGCTCAACCCCTCCTCGCTCAACCGTCGAAATAACGTCCGAGATCGCTTCTCATCACGTTCGACAATCATCACTTGATCCGCCATGAACTCATCGATCAATCGAGAGGACTGGGTTGCCAGGATCACCTGCGTTGCCGGCGAAGCCGCCTTGGCCATGCCCGCCAACGCCGATATAGCTGCCGGATGGAGCCCCAGTTCCGGCTCGTCCACAACGATGACCCTTGGCCGAAGGTCCGGCGGCTGCATAAAGAGGGTCGCCAGCGCCATGAAGCGCAAGGAACCGTCGGACAACTGGTGCGGCCCGAAAAGGTAATCCGACCCCTTTTCCCTCCAATTAAGCCGAACATACTTGTCATTCTCCGGTAAAGGCGCCAGGTCGAAGTCCGAGAACTGGGGCACTATCAACCGGATATGACGCACGATGCGATCGTAATATCGTTTTCCGGGGTCTCGGAGGTGTAGTCGGCGCAGGAATGCAGCCAGATTTCCACCATCGCTTCTCAGAAACCTTGCATCGTCAACATAGCCTTCACCGCGGATTTTAGCGGTCGTCGAGGTATCATGAAACTGAAATACCCGGCACTGTGAGAGCAGGGAATAGACAGCCTGACAGGTCCGGTCCCCCTTTTCTGAACACTCCTTCAACTGAGATTCCCGCACACCTCCTCCGAGCTTGCGAATTTGAGACGTATCTCTTCCCATCGCATGATAAACGATCGTCTCTTCTTTCAGGAACAGCCGCCCCGTCGCATCGCGGTTCATCACAAAAGCATACTCATCCTTAGCTCCTGCGTTCTCAAACCGAAGTCGCACCGACACCTCCGACGTTACCTTGGCCCCCAGATACAGCAGAGAATCTGCAAACCCCTGGTCCGCCACATATTGCTGCAGACCGCCGGTAGTCATGTAGTTCAACATCTTGAAAAAAGACACCAGGTTGCTTTTACCAGCGCCATTGGCGCCCAGCATAACTGTTATTGGGTGCAATTCTATCGTTTGTACTTCTGCATCGATGGACTTAAACCCTTTCAACTCTATGCTTTTCAGTTCAAGCTGATCAACCATTCTTGCCCCCTGTTGGAATGATGAATGATGAATATCGAATTCCCTTCGGAAGATGCTTCTTGATTGTCTTATCGGCCTTGATCATCGTTTCGGCCAACGTCGATATTGCTTGTAGGGGCAGACATGTGTTTCTGCCCAGGTAAAGGGCGAACACCCAGGTTCGCCCCTACATTTGGTGGCAGAAAGGATAATCAAGGCCAAAACTTTTTTCAGGCGTATTTCTGACTGTTTTTTATACTTAACGTCTTTAAAAGTCAATGGAAACTGAACCCGCCAACCAATGACTGGGCTGTGACACGCAGGCATGCCAACAGGCGGGTTTCACATAGTTTTGCCATATCGTTCAGATCTTTCGTCTTTCATAACGAACCTCCATGATTGATGGGTCCTTCTTGTTCGATTTTATGGTATTCCTCGTTTGTATGGTGACCAGGATCATGCAAACTGTTTACGCAAAGGGCCTGCCAACAACCGGGGAAAAACAAGAGGTTTTCATCATTTTTTAATAACGGTTGGTTATATAAACAGGAGAGAACCATAAAGAAGGTTGAAAGCATTGTATATCCCTCAATATTTGGTGGAATCTCCATATATTGAGGGAAAGCGATCATTTCAAATTTTCCCGCTGCTCCAGCCTGTTAATCTAATCCTTCGTTATTAATGGGTGAATCCAGCCTTCCACTTTCTTCCACTTGTTGGCAGGACATTTGCGGTAACTATTTAAAGGTCTAATACAAGAACAAATAGCGGGAGAATTGATCATGACTACCAGAGAGGCCTATTTGGAAAAGCTCAAAGCGCAACTTGACGAATGGGATAAGGATATTGAGGGATTAGACCGAGAAACCTCGAAGGCGGATGCAAAGACGAAAATCAACTACGAGGGCAGATCAAAGAGCTTCGTCAAAACAAGGGGGAGTGAAGGACGTGATGGCGGATTTTGACGCCATAGTGGTCGGCAGCGGCGCCGGCGGCCTCAGCGCTGCGTTGCGCATGGCCCAGCAGGATGTATCGGTCTTAGTCCTTGAGGCCATGCCCTCTTTCGGAATTTCCCGACTCACTGAGTCATTTTCTGTTCGCAGATCTTGCGGAAATGATGGCCATAAATTGCAAGAGTGACAGCCAACGCCAAAAATTGAGGACGACGGAAAAGGGTCCAGGACAGGATCTTCCAATACTGGAATCGCTCCTTCCCGAAAATACCCAGTCTGATGCTTGAACGTAAGACTGCCAGCAACCGTTGAAAATCCAGGGGGGTTCTGACCTCTGGTCTCTTGTATTCCCGAAGGAAGGTCATCGCGCGTGCATAATAGTGCTCGGGCGAGTAAATGTGCCGCATCAAGCTTACGTATCCTTCACGCAAGGCATCGATCCCCATCCTGGGGAGGATATTGGTTGTACCATCTACGTTATCGCCGGAGATAGTGTCGATCAGTCGTCCCTCCTCTTCCATTCGTTCGTAAAGCCTTGTGCCGGCAGGGGCGTTCAGTAAGCCCACCATGGCCGTCACGATGCCGCTCTTCTGGATAAACTCAATCTGCCGCTGAAAGATGGAAGGCGTGTCGTTGTCAAAGCCGACAATGAAGCCACCCGTCACTTGCAGTCCGGACAGCTGTATTCGTTTTACACTCTCAAGCAGATCCCGGTTCTTGTTCTGTTGTTTGTTGCATTCAGTCAGACTTCCTTCATCGGGCGTTTCGATGCCGATGAAGACCGTATCAAAACCCGCCTGGACCATCATGTTCATTAATGCCGGATCATCGGCCAGATTAACCGAGGCCTCCGTGCTAAAAGGAATCTCCTTCCTGCCTTTCTGCCATTGGATGAGAGCCGGCAAAAGATGGTCCTTGAGATAGCCTTTGTTACCGATAAAATTGTCATCCACAAAAAAGACGGGTCCACTCCACTTGTTATCGTAAAGTCCATCCAACTCGGCAATGATCTGTTCTGCTGTTTTCATGCGTGGCCGATGCCCGAATAAGGTGGTGACGTTACAGAACTCACAATTAAATGGACAGCCACGCGAAAATTGGATGCTCATGGAGGCGTATTTTTTTAAATCGATTAAATCCCACAGAGGAGCAGGTGTGCTGCGGATGTCACAAAACTCGGGGGTCTTATAGATGTGCCGTGCGAAGCCCTTCTCCAGATCCGTCAGAAAGGGGGGCAAGGTCTTTTCGGCTTCATTCAGGACAAAATGGGTTACATCCTGGAATTGATCATATTCACTGGTGAACAGCGGCCCGCCGGCGATGACCTTGAGATTTGCCGCCTTACACCGGGCGATAATTTCACGTGCCGACTCTCTTTGCACAACCATGCCGCTGATAAAAGCATAATCAGCCCACGCCAGGTCCCTGTCAGTGAGCTCTGTCACATTCAGATCAATCAACTTCTTGGGCCATTCTTCGGGCAGCATTGCCCCTATCGTCAGAAGGCCCAGAGGGGGCAAGGCCGCCTTTTTGCGAATGAACCTAAGGGCGTACTTGAAACTCCAAAAGGTAGCCGGATACTCAGGATAGATCAGCACAATTTTCATAGACTCTCCCTATTTCTCCTCTGCGCTCAACGCTTCGAAACCGGAGATGACGTCAAACAGTTCCTCGTCGATGCCGCTCTGGCGCAAACGATGGAATGTTCGGTTGAGGTCTTCCAGCAATTCATCGATGTTTTTGTCGGCGCGTTGCATCGCCGCCAGGCGGCTCGCGTTCTCGCTCGCGAGAGATTCGGCGCATGCCCTAAAGAGCGAGACGAAAAGATATTCGCGGATGAGCGCCCGCAAGGGCGCGGTGCCGCCACCCATGACCTCGGGTAAGTTTCCCGTCGGCCAGGGAAGTTCCGCCAGCCTGCGCCGCCAGCTTTCGTCCAGCGGCAGCAGTCGCTGACTGACGGGCGCATAAACCGGCCCGGACGTGGGGCGGTTGTAGAAGAGGTAAAGTTCAGCGACTTCACCCTGGCCGCGGCGCGTCTCGCTCTCCATGAGAATCTGCCCGACGAGCGGGGTGATGGCCTTGACGGAGTTCGGCACGGTGAAGCGTCCCAACAGCGGCAGACCAGCGTCTGCCAGGCGCGCATGGACGCGCTCACCGACGGCCCAGATCTCGGGTTTGGCCGTCAGAGCCGCCAGCGTCTTGACCGCATAATCAGCCACCACATCGTTAAATTGGCCCACCAGCCCCTGGTCTGAACCGAAAATGACCGCGCCGACCACACCCGCATTTGATCGTCTTGTTTTTCCGGTCATCGATCCCGCTGAACCGGCGCCCCGGAAACAGACGCCCAACCCCAGTTCCACGGTGCGATAGAAGTCACCCAACGCGCGTACCGATTGCTCGTATTGGCCGATACTCGAAGCGGCCAGGGCCTTCATGGTGCGGACAACGGATTGGAGATTTCCGGCGATGTCGATCTTTCGACGCAGACTCGCAGTCGTGTCGCTCATGCCTTCTCCTTTTGTCCCGCCTTGGGCTTGGGTTTGACCTCCGTTTGGGCCTCGGGCTTGGTCTCGGGTTCAGGCTTGGGCGCGGCTTTCGCTTCAGGTCCGGGCTGTTTTTCGGTTTCCTGTTCGGACTTGGTGTCCGAATCGGGCCGGAACGCTTCGATCGCCTGGCGGCTGATGTCGATGATCATTTCGCGATCCGCATCGCTCAACTTGTCTGCGCCATCTAACCGTTCGCGCACCTGAGCCGGGATCTCCGCCGCGGCCTTGCGAACGGCCTGCTCGGCATCCTTCATACGGTCAAGCGGCACGTCGTCGAAGAGTTCGGCGGTCAATCCCAGCAGCACGGCGATCTGCTCGGGCACGGACACCGGGGCGAATTCCGGCTGCTTGAGGCAGGCCCGGATGCGCCGCCCATGTTCGATGACCTTGCGGTTATCTTCATCCAGCCGGGCGCCGAACCGGGCAAAGGTTTCAAGTTCCTCAAACTGCGCGTAGCCGAGCTTGAGGTCCCCCGCCACCGCGCGGTAGGCCGCCCGTTGCGCCTTGCCGCCGACGCGTGAAACGGATTTACCCACATCGACCGCGGGCAGCACGCCCAGCTCGAACAGAGACGGTAAAGCTCCTCGCCTTCGCGACAGCGTTCGCCGATGCCGCAAAACAGGCTGACCCCCTCGTGGTGGCCGATCATATTGTGGATCATTTCGGTGAGCAGGACGGTTTTGCCGACACCCGCGCCGCCGAACAGGCCCGCCTTGCCGCCGCGCTCGAGCGGCATGAGCACATCAATCACCTTGATGCCCGTCTCGAAGACCTCGGATTTGGTGGAACGCCGTGCAAACGACGGCGGGGCGCGATGAACAGTGCGCCACTCTATGTTCGAAACGGCCCCTTCACGGTCGAGCGTATTGCCGAACACGTCGAACATGCGCCCGAGAATTCCCTTGCCCACCGGCGCCTTCAACGGTCTGCCCGTGTCTTCAACCGTCATGCCGCGGGCCAGGCCCTGGGTGGGGGTCAGCGCGATGCCACGCACGCGATGCGCGTCGAGTTGCGCTAAAATTTCGATGGCAACCTCGCCCCCCATCGCGTGCAGCAACGAGTAGATGGGCGGCAAATGCGCATCAAACCGTATATCCACGACACTGCCGCGCACTGAGACCACCGCGCCGATGTTCGAATGAGTCGTTTTGTTCTTCATCTCTCCTCTTGCTGGACTGGTGTGATGATTCGTTTGCGCATAATTATGTCTCCTGATTTCAACGTAGAGAAACCCCTATCTGCCTAACGGCTCTGTTTCGAGTGCTTCGCGCACACGCGCCAGCCGGCTCTCAAGTCGTGCCCGGTCGTGCGGGGACTCGATGGTGCGTTCGGCCAATTCGGCGATCCATTGCACTTGTTCATGGAGCGCCCGCCGTCGGCTCGGGCCGGCCGTCAGACCGGCGATGGTTTGGATCGCGCCAAGCATCCGTAACATGATGGCGATATTGCCGTCGGCACTGCCGCGAATTTGATCGAACGCTTCGGCCACAAGGCTCGCAAAGGTGGGTCCGATGGCGATCACCCTCAATTCCCGGTTCTCATAGCGGTGCAATGAAGGGATTGACCGGGAGGCCAGCCGTGCCAGAATCGCCGTCAGATAATCCACACACATCACGGCCGTCGTGGTGTCGTTGATGCCGGGAGATAGCGCCCGTAACGCTATGTCCACGATCTGTCTGACGCCGAAAGCGAGATCTTGTTCCACCGTGCGATACCGGTCTATGCGGTAGGACTCCCGCAGAGCGGTGATGAGCTCTTGTCCCGGCGGGAGCTCCAAAGCGAGCGAGGCCAGCGTGGCGTCATAGACCACAAAATCGCCGATGCTCCGTTCCATCCGCACAATGGTGTTGTACTCCCGAGCCAAACGCAGGAGCGCCGCATTATCCATGCCTTGGATGTAACCATTCCTCCTGGCCGGGACGGCCTGCCAGTGTTGCGCCGGCAGAGCGAGTACTGCCGGGTCCTCATCGCTGTCAACCGGTCCGTTTCCAAGCTTCTCTGGAAAAAGCCGGTCAACAACCGCCATGGTTTCGTCGGCTACCGAGGCAATAATGTTCGAGGCCTGGATCGAAGCAGCGATGTGATGGATGAAAAAGATGAGGACGCCGATGCCGCCCATCGCCAGCACGACGCTGAAAGACACTGCCATGCTCGGAACAAATACGCCATCAATGCCGCCGCGGACGGTCCGCAACACGATCAGGCAATAGGTGAAAATACCAGCGAAGATTCCGAGCACAACCTGCGTGACACGGTCACGCATGAAGTTCCGAAGGATGCGCGAGGTGTATTGGCTTGAGGCCAGCGCCAGTGTCATCAAAACCATCGAAAACGTGACCCCCACCACGGTCATCATCGATCCGGCAATCGTGGACAAAGTCCCGCGTGCGCCATCCGCGCCGACGCCAAACAGGCGCGGCCAGCGGGCCAGCCATTGTTCGCTCTCTGTGAAATCCGCTCCAATCAAAGCCACGGCGAGGGCGATGCTGACGGCAACAATCAGCGAAGGCACAAACCAAAAGCTTGACCGCAGATGGCTCCAAATTTGCTTGAGTTTATTCATGGGCCAGATTCCATTTCCATTCTTTGAGCGTGCGAAATTCGGACAATTTCTCGAGCGATATCCTCCGGTGAAAGAACAAAATCGATACACCCGCTTTCAATCGCGCTAAGAGGCATATCAGGCTGCTTAGCTGTATCGAGTTTCTGTGCGATGGCAATGCCCCCACCTCACCTCCAAAAAAGCGTAACCGCAGCATGACCCCACTCCTAAAATAAACCCGTTTGCTTTATAGGCTTAGCCTTTTCTCTAGGTAGGCGCCTTTTGTGAACACCGATGTGGCCAACTCAGGTCCCTTCGCTTGAAACAGAAAACAGCCTACCGAAAAGCCCATACATACAGAACCCCTGCTTTATTTGAACTTCGAGGTCGCATCCTGATAGGCGGTCTTGACTTCAGCCCAGGCTTTTTCCAAACCTGCTTTGACGTCTTCCCATGCCTCATCGCCGGCGGTTTTTAATTCTTGCAGCTTCGCCTTGGCTTCACCTTGTTTGTGCTCCAATGCCTCAATGCTTTTGTAGTAATCAATCTTCGCATCGGCCTTGGCATTCTCAGCCTTCGCCTTGAGCAAAGTGATCTGCGCGTTCCATTCATTCACCTGTGCATCTAACTTTTCTTCGTACGCTTTTCTTTTGTTTTTCATAACGACCTCCATGATATAAACGACTCGTATTACTTGATGGTCATCTGGTTATTGACACTCTTCACACCATAAACGTCTTCCACGAATTTGGTAGCCAATTCCTTCTCGGATGCGTTCCTGGCCGAGCCACTCAACTTGACCACGCCTTCGGTCGTCTCGACTTTGGTGTTGAGGCCACTGGTCGAACGATGATACAGCAACGTCCCTTTGACCAAAGCGGTAATGGACGCGTCATCGATCCATTCCCCCACATCACCTGCCGTGTTGCCGATCTTGTTACCCACGTCCCCGGCCTTTTCGCCCATCGTTTTTCCAGCCTCCGACACGGTCATGTCGTTCTTAACATCCTTGACGCCCTCGACGTTCCTGATGTATTCGGTCGTCAGATCGATTTGGGCCTGGTTCGCGGCCTCGCCGCTCAAGGTGACGATCCCATCTTTCACTTGAACGTCCGTCTTACTGCCACGCAGGTTGCGATGGGACAACAGATCGAGCTTCACTCTTGCTCTGACCAGCGCGTCCGGGCTTCCAGCGCCTGTTTCATCCTTCAGTTTCAGCTGATTGTCCACACTCTTGACCCCTGGCAAGCCCACCACGGTCACCTGGGCCAACATTATATTAGGTTCTTCGGCGACAGTCCCCGTCAAGATGACGGCGCCGTCTTTGGACTGGATCTTAATGTCGTCGTACTTGAGGTAGGTCTTGAAAACATAAGTCTTCCTGGCCGATGATTCGATGCCGTCATCCGTGTTGGACCCATGCACGGGCACGCTTATCACCAGTAGAGCGAATGCGGCTGCCATCAGAACTGCAGAATGTATTGCTTTCATGGTACGTTCTCCTTTTTTTGTAACGTTTTGTTTTTGCCTTCTTGACGATTCACACTGGATACTGAATACCTCACAGGGATTTGACCTTGGTTACCCTCGTCTTCGTCCTTGAATCACCTGGATCAGCACCACGATGATGGCAATGACCAGCAGAACATGGATGACGCCACCCATCGTGTAGCCTGTCAACAAACCCAGCACCCACAGAATCAAAAGAATTACAAATATGGTCCAAAGCATTTCAGCCGCCTCTCTAACGCTTCCAAAAGTCTTTTTATGGAAGCCTTTGTTTACTTACCACCGACCTTCTTGATCTCACCGATTTTTTCTTGAACTTTGCCGGTTTTGTTTTCCTTTTTGCCTTCGGCTTCCAAGTCAGGATTCAGGATGACTTTCCCGGCGATCTCTTTGATCTTACCCTTCGCCTGGTGCAACTTTCCTTCCGCTTTGTCCTTTGTGCTTGATTTCATGATATTCCTCCTGTTGGATTTCGGGTTGATTACATTCGGACCAGCCCTAAAATGCCAAATACAATGAGATAAATGGCAACAATAAAATTCAATAGTTTCGGGGCAACGAGAATCGCGATACCCGCGATTAGCGCAATCACCGGTTGTGGGGAGATATCGATTTGCATGTTACTAAGCCTCCTTTCGCGAACACTGATGTCGCCGGCTAAAATCCCTCCGCCTGAACTGAAAACAACATGTGTCAGCTTCTTTTCTCAGCCGTCAATGGAACTGGGAATTGCAATTATCCTGCCAACAACCGCGAATCGGCAATATTTTGGATTACTGAATTAATAACAGTTCTTTAGGACAACAGGAGCGAGTAGCGGCACTGCATGGAATGGCTGATTTGCCCTCAATATTTGGTGGAACCGCAATATGCTGAGGGAGTTTTTATCGATGTGATCTTTTTCCCCAAGGTTTCGATTGGTTGTTGCGACCACCCTCACATCGACTTTAATGGTACGGGAGGAGCCCAGGCACTCAGTCGTCTCTAAAAACGAAAGAGGAGAATCTTGTTGACCGTATTAAAGGTTTATCATTTCTATTGAATGTCGTATCTACCGAAAATCTTTCGGATTTCTGGTAGAAAAATCCCGTTATAAATGTTAAAGTCGATCCGCTGTTGCTGAGCCTCAGCTTTTGTATTGGTATGCAGAAGAAAACGTTTATGGAGGTCATCCTATTATGAACCCATTGTGGATCGTTGCCGCATTTGTCTCCGGAACCGCCTCCAGCAGGATCGGTCTGCCGCCCCTTGTGGGATACCTGATTGCCGGGTTTGTCCTTAACAGTTTTGGCGTCGAGGGCGGCGAAACACTTGGAAAAATTGCCGATGCAGGTGTAACGCTGCTCCTCTTTTCCATCGGCCTAAAGCTGAAGTTGAAGAGTCTTGCCAGGCCCGAAGTATGGGCCGGTGCAACGATCCACATGCTCATCACCGTTGCCGTCTTCGGGGCCGGGATCTGGATTCTTGGTGTATCAGGGATGCCCTACTTTAATCTTCTAAGCCGGCAAACCGCAATACTGATCGCGTTCGCCTTAAGTTTTTCGAGTACGGTTTTTGCGGTAAAAGTGCTTGAGGAAAAGAAAGAGATGGCATCCCGTCATACCGCTACTGCGATCGGTATACTGATCATGCAGGACATTATCGCGGTTGTCTTTCTGGCGGCTTCTGCAGGAAAGCTCCCCTCACCGTGGGCAGCAGCGCTCGCAATATGTCTCATTGCCATCAGACCTCTTTTGACTATGTTTATGGGTCGATGTGGTCACGGAGAGCTGTTGATGCTGTTCGGCATACTGATGACCTTTGCCGGATACAGCAGTTTCGAAATGGTCGAGCTAAAAGGCGACTTGGGAGCGCTCGTGTTTGGCATGCTCTTGGCCACTCATCCAAAGGCTACGGAACTATCCAATAGACTGCTTGGGTTTAAAGACCTGTTTCTTGTCGGCTTCTTCCTAAATATTGGCATTTCAGCTACACCGACACTGGCAAGCATCATGATTGCCTTTCTGTTGGCGCTGGCTATGCTTGTAAAGACGGCGCTGTTCTTCGTCATCCTCACGCGTTTCAAGCTTCGGGCACGGACATCATTGCTTGCTTCATTTAGTCTGGCTAATTACAGCGAGTTCGGTTTAATTGTCGGGTCTATCGTTGTGGCAAGCGGCTGGATGAGCAGCGACTGGTTGGTTACCATTGCAATTGCACTCTCGCTAACATTCATTTTGGCAGCGCCGTTGAATTCCGCCGCTCACAATATCTACGCATATTTTTCGGACTTCCTGAAACGTTTTGAAACTAAGAAGCGTCTTCATGAAGATGAACCGGTAGAAACCGGGGATGCTGAGATTGCCATATTCGGTATGGGGGATGTGGGAACAAGCGCATATGAAGAAATGAGACGTAGATACGGCGATGTATTAATCGGTCTGGATTTCTCCAGTGATACGGTGGAAGAACATCGAAAACTCGGAAGAAATGTAATTTACGCTGATGCCGAAGATAGCGATTTTTGGGAGCGGGTCGATCCTGCAAAAAGCCGCATCCAATTAGTTATGCTGGCCCTGCCGGATCTCAATGCAGCCATATTTGCGATTCGACAAATGAACCAGAAAGGTTACCAGGGCCAGATCGTTGCGTCGGTAAGCTACGAAGATGAAATAAACATCCTGAAAAAGGAGGGAATCGATGCCGCATACAGTCTATATGAAGAGGCAGGCGTTGGTTTTGCCAATCACGTTTGTGCCTACACGGACTACTGCAAACTCCAAGATGCCGGTCTAAAGTCTTGAGTTGAGAATATCCACATGAGATTCAATTCTCCAAATACGTTGGTATCACAGTTTAACCTTGAATTGAGCGGTGAGCTTCAGCAAGTCCGCTCAAATGGTTTGTTCGAGATGGTCAACACACACTTCCTCACAGATTTCCGGTTGTGAGGGCCAATCCCCCTTATCCACGATATAGAGTCCTTTCATGTCTGACAGGAAACCGGTCATGGCCTCCAGATACAGCCGCCGGCGCGTAACTTGCGGCGCCTGTTCGTATTGTCCTAAAATGGCCTCAAAACGGGTGGCCTCTCCTTGAGCCCGGTTTACGCGTTCCAATGCATAACCTTCGGCCTCGCTGATGCTTAATGTACCAATCAGCTTTATCGTTGCTTGTTTTTTCAGGGTGAATACCATATAAAAAAGGTCATGTTTACCTAGGGGTCATATATGATTTTTTTGTAGTACAGGCGGCCCCCGCCCAAATGGCGCCCGGCCCTTCTGTCCGGCTACCTGCCGGGTTCTGTCAGTTGCTTGTTGTTCTGCTTATGGCGAAATTCGGATAAAAACCGGTAAATTTCAACCCTTGCCCGGTTGATACCGCCGATTGGCCGATGTTCAATCAGGGAATGCGCCGGGGAAAAAGATAAATCTTCAGCCAGTTCCTCACGTTCTTTGGTACGGAAAGCTTGAGGAGGAATGCGAAGTGTGGCAACTTTTATAGGGGGAGATTCCTTTTCGCTCCATTCCACTCCGGCATCCTCAACCGGCATCCGGGCAGAGTCTTTTTGAACCTGAATCATGAAATCAAAGGTTGCCTCATTCGCTGCCAGGTGTTTTTCCATATTCTCAGTAAGATAATGATCGGTAAGTATTGGAGGCAGAGCGCTTTTCAGGTTCGACGTGGGGACCATGGAGTATTTCACAACGTGATCTGCCCCGCATAGATAGGGAGTAGTACTCCAATAACGGATATCCAGCGGAGAGGTTTGGTTTTGACGCGCCTTGTACAGTTCGTTGATGATACCAAAATTGCCGGACAAAATAAGACGGGATGCAAATACAAGAAGATGCCATTTGATGCTGTAGTACACGGCGTCATGGAACAGTTTGACCGTTCCCAATGGCATAGTCGGATGACTGAGCAGTCAATGACCACCACCAAAGGTGGTGGCTTGAATTAATGCACCTGGAAGGTGCATGGTACCTATTCTATTTGAACAATTTACCTTGCGTCACATCGGCATCTTTATCTTTACTATGCTGCCATTTTACATACTTTTTGATCCGCTCTTCATCTAAGCCTACCGTACTCACACAATAGCCTCTCGACCACACATGTTGTCCCCAGTATTTTTTTCGCAGTTGAGGAAAACGGTCAAATAGTTGTAGAGCCAGTTTCCCCTTCAGGAACCCCATGAACTGCGATATGGCGTATTTCGGAGGGATTGATACGACCAGGTGAACATGGTCAATTTGCACATTACCTTCCACCACTTCTACGTCATCTTTTTGATTACATAACCGATATATCTGTTGCATCACATATTTTGCCACTTCTTCCTGCAATATTTTGTAGCGATATTTCGGGCAAAACACCACATGGTACTTACACTCATACAAAGAATGTGCTAATTTCTTGAATTGACGTTGACGAGTCATTATATGCCTCCTGTTAGTTTCGCACCTTCCAGGAAGACATATAATACTCGTCATATTCAATACACCGGTAGAACCTTTTTTTATTCCACTACCAGAGGTAGTGGTTTACTTTTTAATAAAATTATTTTTCATCTGTGCATGTTTGCCGAAAGGACACATACTATCCGCAATTTTAGCTAGTTGCTCCAAGTCATGCTTTGTAGGCTTTTCAGTTTCTGCATCTTGATCTGCGGTTCTGATACGAGCTACAGCACTTCTGGAAATAGTCGTTTCAGTTTGCTTTTCCGCAGCATTTGCAATCTGCTGGTCAGTCCAGTCAGGATTCTCGCGGATGAGTTTCTTGATGGTTTTGCGGATGCTGCCAATATATTTCCAGGGAGTTTTGGGACCACGGTTGTCCTCAAATATGGCCTCAACACCTAAAAGCCTTTTGGTGCGAAGCAGTTTGCCAACCGTATTGCGGTGAAACCCACAAATTTTGCCGGCAAGCCGGTTTTTACAATAAGCAAGCTCGACAAGTTGTACGGCAGCGAGTCTCCTATCATTTATCTTCCCAGGATCGAAACTAACGACAGGACGATACTCATGATAAACCGTAACAGTGATTTTTTCCTTCCAATCCCGCTCAGTCCATACGGATAGGTCGCTGATTTTTTCTGTTTTGACAATCATGGTCTGAAGATAATTTTTCAGTTTTCATTTGTCAAGAAAAAATATATTTTATCCAATTCAATGTTTTCAGTAGGTTACGCTGAGCTAAATTCTGAAATGCACACGAAATTATGAGAATCTCCCGTGTAACGATTTCAAACAGTTAGGTTGTACAACGGTCATTTACCAGGAACTCTGAAAATATAGAGGTAATTAAAGCATATACCAAGTTTTCAATGGCTGAAGATAGTAAAGAATATCCCACCTGCGGTCAGGCGGGCGGTGTCGGTGAACTTGATGTTTTGTGCTAAGATCATTAATAATATAGCCGCTCGTCGTGTGCCTTGAGGTGGATCCAATCGGAAAGCCGTGTGCGGGAATCCGCATGCATGGTTTGATGAGCGGGGATGGGAAACGGGGCTATAAGCTACCGCGCCCATCCTCGACTCTACGTATTGGTTTTGAGCGATGCACGCGGTGGCTGGAGATGGCCGACAGAGGGACTGTTTGAGGATCACGGATACTTCAATCGGCGGAGAAACAGGGAGTTTTCATGGTTTTCCAGACATAATGGTGCATCAAAATCTCAGATTTTTTTTGAAAATTACGAGGCATAAACCTCGATGGGGTATTCCGGATCACGCTAAAAATAGTCGTCACATGAAAGCAACTGAGAATCTGAAGTATCAATGTTTGTTTTCGGGTCGACGTTCTTGGACGGCGGCCTGGCCTTACCGTCCAAAAGCCCGAGGTGTCGCAATATCTTCTTTATGACATCCGGACGTTCAATGATGCTGATGACTTTCATTTTTCCTGAACATCCGGGACAGCAAAGGGGATTAATTTCATATATTTTCAGTGATTTCCGGTTAGGTTTTTGCATGCGAGGTGTCTAAAAAAATTTTTTAAATCAGCGACTTAAGTTCATTTTTCGCTTGACATTCCGATTAAGGTGTGCGGCGAAAATTTTGTAATCTTCAATGATTTCAGGAGGTTACAAAATGCCTTACTCGATTGACCGTCAAGCTAAAACAAACGCTCCATCTTTTGACCGATTATATCGGCCAGTTCAAAGCGCCCAGGTCGGTATGCCTCCCTTGGAGGCGCAAGGCCACAGACCATTGAAAATGACTTTTGATGATCAACTCAAGGCTCTCGTTTATTTCCATCTTGAAGAGCACGTTTCCGCTCAGCATCTTCTTCAGGTCCTCGAAGAAAATGACTTTGCCCGTGACAACATCGCACCCAAGCAAGGGATTAAAAAGAGCAGCTTTGCTGAGGCCATCAATTCCAGAGGGCTTGAGCAGTTCATGTACGTTTACCAGAACCTCCAAACCAATGCTGTTTCTGTTCTACCAATGGAATATCCTGATCTTGGGGAGCTCATTGGTATCGACGGTTCCTTGATTGATGCATGTCTTTCGATGCATTGGGCTGATTACAGAAAAGGTTCGAAAAAAGCCAAAGTCCATTTCGGATTTGATTTAAACCGAGGGATTCCAAGAAAGGTATTCCTTTCCGATGGCAATGGCGCTGAGCGTCCTTTTGTCAGCATGATCCTTTCTCCGGGGCAAACCGGCGTTACCGATCGTGGATACCAGGCCCATGATCGGTTCGATCAGTGGCAAGAAGAGGAAAAGCATTTTGTTTGCCGCATCAAGGCCAGCACAAAGAAAACCATTCTGAAGGCCCATGAAATCGATCCCGACAGCAACATCTTCTGCGACGCAGTTGTTATTTTGGGAACTCCTGGAACGAATCAGACCCAAAAGCCAGTCAGAGTCGTCGGATACACGGTCAACAAAATCAAATACTGGGTTGCCACAAGTCGCCATGATCTGCCAGCGGAGCAAATTGCTCTCATTTATAAACTCAGATGGGATATCGAGATATTCTTTGGCTGGTGGAAACGCCATCTCAGAGTCTACCATCTGATTGCCAGGGGTGAGTACGGCCTGATGGTGCAAATCATTTCAGGTCTGATCACATATTTGCTGCTTGCCATCTATTGTCGCGAGCAGCACAACGAAAGAGTCAGCATAAAGCGGGTCAGAGAGCTACGCATCAAGATACAGAATG
Organism: Desulfatiglandales bacterium; assembly: GCA_963662465.1. GTDB lineage: Bacteria > Desulfobacterota > DSM-4660 > Desulfatiglandales > Desulfatiglandaceae > NaphS2. Next base: position 1,714,768 of record OY759599.1, on the reverse strand, counting down.
AGACTCGAATCGCTGATAGCCACATGGCCGATCCACGTCACGGGCAAAATTTTAAAAACCAAAAAATTTCAAATTCTTATGCAAAAACCTAACCGGAAATTACTGATATATTTTATGTATTAGGCGAGCCCAGTTGCGTTTATGTTCTTTTGGCGATCCATTCGGTTCAAGGATTGAAGGGATAAGCCCATCTTCATCCTTCATCTTCCGTTTTCCCCTGGCGACATTGATGTAAAAACCGAAGTAACGAACCATCTATTGCCCTTTGTTTGGAACGTGAGAACACATGGCCGCCAGCCACTCCAGAGCATCAAAGATTCTCTCCTCTTTGCCGTCTTTGGACCGATATAAATCCTCCCGGCTGAAATCCAGGGCCATGAGTGGAATCACAATCTCCAGGTAGAGTTCAAAGGCGGTCTGTACATCCGACAGATAAAAACCCGCCTCAAGGCGCATTTTGCAGATTTTATCGATGAACCGGTTGATGGAGCCCATGCGGTTTTCCGCCAGGAAATGGACATTGCCTCAAATGCTTCGTAAATGCTTTCCCAGAGTTCCTCCCGGGGTCTTGCGGCATAGAGCGGGCCAGCATTGGTCTTGAGCCGGTTTACCCACTCATCAATGATGTGGGACCGGTGACGAAGGCGGAATTCTCGCATGGTCAAAGGCATGCTGGAAAAGGGATATCGTGGATTGGCGCCATAATGGCTGCCTTTTTTCAGAAAGTATAGGGGGACCCGGACCCGCCGTCAAGGCGTTTCACGGTGCCCCTGAATTGGACGAAACACCTACTTGCGGCCAACCTGGCTGAAGGCGGATGGTCCATCAACACCCTGCAAGATATTGAGGGTACACCATGAAGCCTATGGGTGCTTTATATTGACGACGGATCCCTTCTTCGCATTGAATTTGCTTTTGACCCTCACAATCGGTGCCTTGAATGTGATATTGGCCCCATCCTCGATGGTTACGTTCGTTTCAAATGTGATGGATGTCGCCGCGGAACACTCGCAATTGACACCCGGTGAAAAGGTGACATTTGTGAGTGTCACCTTTTCACCGTTGCACTCCGCACACTGAATCGGCCCATCGGACATCACAAATATCAGACCCGTCTTTGAGGTGGGAACGGTGATGTTCATGTCGCTTGGGTTGGATTGAAAGCCTTGCTCCACAGGCCGAAGGTTATACGTTCCTTCGGGCAACCCCATGAAGCTGAAGAACCCATCGTCGAGTGTCAGTTTGCTTGAGATATCCCCGGTTTCCAGGGATTCCAGGACCATTGTTTTTCCGCCGGTTCCGCTGCCCTGAGCGTCTTTGACCCAGCCGGTGACATAATTTCCGGATTCTGGGGTGGGCGTGGCAACCACATTGACCGATAGATCCGTCCCCCTCATCTCGACGGCTGTCGTTTCGATATTAAATTGCATTTCCCTTAAGCCGGAAGATCCCATGCCGCGCCGCACCGACGTATCGGAGGGGGTGATGGTATAGTTTCCGGTTCCAATGAATTCGAACAGGAAATGCCCTCTTACACCGGTTGTCGCCTGAAACGTCACATGGGCCCCACTGCCGTCTTCCCCGTAATACCCGTCCATGATCAGGTCGATGTCTTCAACGCCTAGCCCGTCTTCGGTTTTGAGTTGGCCGTGCACCTGATAGTAGGGGGGCGGAAGCGGTGTTCCATGCCGGTATTCACCGTTGATGGACTCTTGCAAATTGTTCACCGCATAGAGCAGTTCCCAACAGGGCCATCCAGGTCCATAAACCCCTTCCGTTTGCAGGCGATTCTCATATTTATCCAGGTCAATGGTCGTTTGGGTCATCCAGGCGTTGAAATCCGTTTCGGATAAGGCCAGCAAGGATGCTTTCTCCGTCTTCATATCATGATACAGATCGTAGACTGAAAAATAGGTCTCGGTTTTTCCAGTGATACGACCATAGGGGGACGGATTACCGTAGATATCACGGGCAAAAACGCTTGTGCCGAGGCTTTCGGGGGTGCGTATCCAGTTATCATCCCCAAGATAATAATAGGTAATGTCCGGCACCAGGTCGTTCCAGGCATCATATTGTGTTTTCATGGCAAAACCGGTGATGTCTTCCACATCCTGAAATACCTTGGACAGGCTGCTGGTATCTGTGTATTGTGCCGCAAGGGCACGATAGAAATCAAAGAGCGCCTGCGCATCATTGATATGACTGTCCTGAGCGATGGCCAGTTTCTGAATCAGGGCCTGTTCCTGTGAATGGAGTCCGAAAAGTTTTTTCAGCGCCGCCTGCCTCGCGCTTTGCAGACGAACGGAATCGGTTCCAAGGGTGGCGATTTCAGCCAGAATATGGTCGATGTTGATGGCATAGGTATAAAGGGTTACACCATCATAAATGGCATACGGACTATCCTTCTTGAAATAGGGGTCTTCGTGAAGCCTGTCGATTTGTTTCAGGGCGGCGATCACGTAACTGAGACTGTTTTCGAAATTGAATATCAAGTCCAGATAGATCGTATACTGTGCTTTGACCCAGGCAATCCGCTGTTCGATTCCATCAGCCATGTTTGAATCCGCAGCATCCAGAATCGACTTTCTGTCATCAATGTCCTCAATTGTCTTTGCAAGTTCCTGGTCCGGCGTTGCAATGATATCGATAATGGTATCGAAATCCAGAATTCCCGTATTTTTGAATCGCTCACCGGGGGGCGGATCCATGGGCTGGATGTTGCCTTCCGTATCGATTGTGCCGAGATACTTGGCATAGGGGTCCATCCCAAGCGCCCTGGCGTGAATGGGATCGATTCGCGGGATCGCCTTGTCGATATGGTCCCTCGAATCCCGATCAATGCCGTCATACAAGGATTGCGCCTGATTACAGGCCGTGCTCGCGGGCCCCAGGTCCCATGGGTCAAATGTGTCGAATGTGACAGTCACGTTTCTGTATCGGCCGTCAAACCCGCTGGTCATACCGTCATAGCAGTACTCGAAGGGCTCTCCCAAATTTGGAACGGATACGGAACCGTACTGGTTCACAAGCTCGGTTTGCTCCTTTTCGATATCCGCCTGAACCGAATTGGTATCCTCCAGAATTGATTGCCATATGGGGTAGGCCTTATTGTGCATGTTCGTGAAAATCCAAACTTCCCGTTCTTCCTCTGGCACATTTTCTGGGACTGGATCGGGGGTGATGTTGGGAACATTCGGTTCGGGCAATGTCTCGGTAAACGCTTGCAGGGTGGTCCTTGTTTCCTCAGCAGCACCGCGTCTGGCCTCAAGCGCGTCTTCTTCCATCTGATCTAACTGATCCGCCAAGGCCTGAAGCTGCGCTTTCTTTCTATTCACAAGTTCTTTGGCGGTCAGGGAAGCACCTTCCATCTTTGCAAGATACTCATCCAGTTTTGCGATGAAGTCTGCTGCGCTGGGCGGTGCCGAGCCTTCTGAAAAACGTCCCTTGATGAACGCTCGAAGATCTTTATTGAAACTTTGAACAGCCGCAGACAGATCACTGACATAGTGTGCGCCGTGGACAACAAACCCGGTGATAAAATTATCCACGATAACCTGAATCAGGGGTCCTGACAGGCCTTTCACGGCAATGGAGACCTGATCCCATTTGGCATTGACCAGCATGGTATAAATTTGACGGCCTATGTCGAAATCGTCCTTGATCTCATTTTTCAAACGGACGAATTCACTGTATGTCGAGCTGTTAATGACATCCCAGCAAGTCACGTTGATGGAGGGCAGGTCCAGGGTAACGTCGGGACCAAACGCTTCCGCCAATTCAGGATATTCTTTTTTGGCATGTTTGTTTTTAAGGGCCTCCACCAGCGCTGACCATCCCGTTTGATCGTTAACAAAGGCGTTGATGGTGTCACGGCCGTCATTTCCAAAATGAGAGGCCAAACGGTGGGTCATCCAGCTGTAGGTCTTGGCCAGCCTCATTTTGTCTTCAGCCGACAGTTCATCAAAAAGGATCTGGTTGGTTCTCGCCCCGGTCTGGTCCGTGCGGTACTGAACGTCGTTCCGTTCGATCACCCCATAGACCCAAATCCCATCCCGGTAACCTGAGATAAAACGGGTCGCCGCGTCCGCAGTGCAGGTTCCCAACCATCCGGAAGCCACGATAAACGCCACTATTCTTAGTATTTTCATAGCGTTAACCTCCGCTGAAAGATAGAATTAGCTGGTTTTTTGCTATTGAACAGAACCTTTCCAGCCCCCGCAAAATCACATGGACACAAATTTATTCTAAGGCGTCAGATATCCGATGTAAAGGTGATAATGTGATAAGTTGATAAGACATTGCTTTTTTAAGCGGCGAGTATAGGAAATAGCGGAGCCAGTGGGCACTATAAGCTTGTTGCTACGACCCCAACTACTACTGAAATTCAAGTACCTCTAGGGGCTCCTTTCAGAACACTCTTGATGGCGCAAGCGACGGTAGCACAATAAAACTCACCAAAGGTACATATTATGAATCTCTATCTTTGAATATAACGAAATCCATCGCTATCAGTGGTGGATGGAATACCTCATTTTCAGATCAAACTGGGACAACCAACATTTATTCACCACACGCAAGCAAAGGCATACTGAAGATCAAACCAAGGGTTAAGATCATTGCAGAATAGAGCCCCGTTTTCTTTAGCTTTATTATTGCGAACTATTAGGCTACAGCGCAGAAAGATGCTAATGATGGCGCTGTACGTCATTGGCTTGTGTTTCTAAATTGATATAGGCAAGGCAGAATCGGAATAAGATTCTCATTTCATGAAAAACGTATGGACTGTAAGTTTTACTGTGGTACAAAAGATGATACTAAGAAGCACCAGCCCCCTGACCGCACGCGCCCGAACCGGTGGCAAGCGCACCATCACTGCAAGTGCAGTCGAACGGATATTCAGCAGTGTTTCCCAGACCGTTGCTGCATCCTACTTTTGGGGAAGAGCCCGTATAACATTCAAGCCCCGGGCTATTTGGGGTCTCCCCATCTATGCAAGCGGTACTCGGTGAAGGGCCAACTGCACAAAAATCCGATTCAGAGTACCCGGAACCGCTCGCACTCGAACCATCCGTGCATCCAGAATGTTTCAGGCTTGGATCAAGACTTAGTAGGCTTCAGAATTCCTGGTAAATGACCTTTACGCAACTTAACTGTTTGAAATCGTTATACTGGAGCTTCTCATAATTTCGTGTGCATTTCAGATTTTAGTGCAGCGTAACTAGCTGAAAATATTAGGTGGGGCAAAATTTTTTTTTATTGACAAATGAAAACTGAAAAATTATCTTCAGACCATGATTGTCAAAACAGAAAAAATTAGCGACCTATCCATATGGACCGAGCGGGATTGGAAGGAAAAAATCACTGTTACGGTTTATCATGAGTATCGTCCTGTCGTCAGTTTCGATCCTGGGAAGATAAATGATAGGAGACTCGCTGCCGTACAACTTGTCGAGCTTGGTTATTGTAAAAACCGGGTTGCCGGTAAAATCTGTGGGTTTCACCGCAATACGGTTGGCAAACTGCTTCGCACCAAAAGACTTTTAGGTGTTGAGGCCATATTTGAGGACAACCGTGGTCCCAAGGCTCCCTGGAAATATATTGGCAGCATTCGCAAAACCATCAAAAAACTTATCCGCGAGAATCCTGACTGGACTGACCAGCAGATTGCAAATGCCGCGGAAAAGCAAACTGAAACGACTATTTCGAGAAGTGCTGTAGCTCGTATCAGAACCGCGGACCAAGATGCAGAAACTGAAAAGCCTACAAAGCATGACTTGGAGCAACTGGCTAAAATTGCGGATAGTATTGATTTGAAGCAACACGACGAGCGACAGCTTTCTTTCAACTTTGAGGCTGATTCTGAGTTCAAAAAGAAGGTAGATGAATTTGCTGATGAGGATACACCCAAGCCACAAACCGATACAGATAAAGTATTCCTGGATTATCTTCAACAGGGACAACGCAATGTCTTTGCCGGCATGCTTCTTCACCATCTGTTTTTAGATCATATCAACTTCCCAAATGCCTTTGATTTGCCTTCTTATTCCAATAATATGTATGATAATTATGAAGTGATGGAAACTGTCCTTTTCGGGTTGAACATCGGGTTGCCATCTATCGAATCCCATAAGCTGGTCAACAGTAGGGACATGGGGCTTTTGCTGGGACGAACCAGTTCCCCCGATGAGACCACTATTCGGTTGCGTTTAAAACAGATGGCCGAGTTCAAGCCCTCAGAGAGCCTGATAGATTATTTCGCAAACCTGTTTCTATCGTTGGGGTTCATCAACCCGGAGGTGTTTTTTATCGATGGGCACTTCCTTCCCTATTATGGACTGAAAGTTCTATCCAAAGGCTACCATACCGTGAGACGAATTGTCATGAAAGGAAACGAGATTTATGTTGTCAGCGACCTTGACGGGCACGGTAAATTTGTTCTAACAGGTATCACGCTTGGGGCACTGAATTTTTGGTCATCTTGAGATAGTCGAAGACACCCCTTACGTTCTGCGTGAGCTGGCGCATTTTCTGGGCTACACTGCGAACGCCTTTCGCCTTAATGACGCCCACCGCGAATCTACGCAGCCTGGTCATGTTTTCAGGACCATTGCCGGTTCTTATTCGGCTTCGATCTTCGTCGTAGTTCCAGTCGATGATGTAATGGCACTCGTTTTCAATGCTCCAGTGACCGCGATTGATAGAAAGTACACGTTCGGGATTCGCCTGATCAGGTGATTGACTCGTTATGCCGTAAGCAACCTCAACTGTGCATTTACCGGTTTTCTTGTTTGTAACTTCTCTCTGGATCATAAAAGCCTGGCCGACATACGGGAAATCCAGGTATAGGTTAAGTTCGGTAGTCGTCCATATTTTGCGCACTTCGATGCGACCATGATCGGGAGCATCGTGTTGTATGAAATCAGGATCGTTGCAGCCCTCAAAATACAGGGAAATGTCTTGAAGTAATGTGGGCTGGTTGTTTTTGGCGATGAAATGGTAATGGGCGTTGCGTTGCTCGACCAAATATTTAGCAAAAGTCCTTTGGGTTAGCAGTGCGTCAGCTGAAATGACTTTGCCTTCGATATCGATCGCGTCCAGTAAAGGGGCAGCCGTTTTGATTTCATTGGTTCGCTTGAGTTCGTCTTTGCCTTCTACAGGGAGAGAACCGACTTTTTTTGGGTGTAACAGGTCTTAGTTTGATGGCCGACAGCACTCATGATGTGAGTCTGATAACCTTGTTCATCGATGGCATTACACATGGTTTTTCCATCGATGGCCAAGCTTTCGTCCTGTTCACCGTAAAGCAGATTCCAACGCTGGAGAGCTTTGTCGAGTTCTGTGGGGTCAACGCGAACCAGAACATCACGGATAGTAGACTGACTGGGAGCTACATAGCGCTTATTTTCATATCGGCAACGGAAACGCTCAAGGGCTTTTTGTCCAAGACCATTTACCCAATCGGATATCGCCAGATAACCGCGCATTCCGCACAGTGTTGCGGCGGTGGCAATGGCCAGAACAGTGGAGAGCCTGTGACGTCGTCCCTGGGATCGACGCGGGTCGGGAATTTGAGCAAAAAAGTCGGGTAGAGATTTCATATGTTCCGCACTGAGCATGATTTTGTAACCTCCTGTAAGATATGGTTTTTTGAGAACAGGTCGGGATAACAGTGCTTGAACATTGGAAACCAATGGTTTAAGAAAAACCATTTTCGGTGAATCCGCTTTATCGCTGTAGCCTTGGCGAGTTCGATGAAAACCCTTTGTTTTACCAACATATATCCAATTAGACGCTCGATATACGGTTCCGTGGAATTGCTTTGGGTCCACAAAGGTTTCCAGGAGTACAACCGGATGCCCGAAACGCTCCTGCCAATCAGCCTGCATTCGCTTCCGACATAATGAAAGGATACGGGATGCGAGATTCGGAATATGCCATTCGGGCAAAATTAGAAAACGACTGTTATTGGTTACCAGTTTCAGTCGATCGTATTGATGGCGAAAATTCCATCCGATCCAGCTGTCCCTTGGTGTACATTTCAAAGCGGGAGCAGAAAAACTGACAAGCGCAATCCACTCACTATTTAGTCTAGCTGTATACCAGAGGGTTTCGCTGATCTTGGGAAGAGCGCCCAAATAATGATGCGACTGCATCAGATGCTGAAAGCGTTGTTCTTCAAGCGGGCGGACTATTTGAATGCGGACTTGCTTAACGTTCAAGAATTTAAACCCCGAATTGGTTTGGTGCCTGTCACAGTATATACACCATCCGAGGGTTTCTGTCCATAATGTAGCGCAACTTTTATATTTTATTTGGATAATTCGGAAGAATAAATTCACCCTGGTGTGTTCCCGGTGCATGGTTGACAACACCAATGTTATTGTGGCCGGCGGCACCGGGCCTGATGCATTGATTGCGCCTGAAATGAAATACTTCGGCGATATGTATGGAACCCGGTTTGAGGCCCATGCTGTAGGAGACGCCAATCGAAGTGCCCGTGTGGAAAGGCCTTTTCATTTTGTGGAAAACAATTTTCTTCCCGGTAGAACATTTGTTAGCTGGCAGGATTTGAACCGGCAGGCAATCGACTGGTGCCGGAATACAAGCGATAAAAAGTTTAAACGGGCTTTAGGGATGACGCCGGATGAGGCCTATGTCATTGAAAAGCCATATCTCATTGATTTACCGGCATACCAGCCGCCAGTCTATGTGGCAGAACACAGGGTAGCCGATGTTCAGGGATATGTGCACTTGGACACCAACCGCTATTCAGTCCCTGAAGCGCTGATTGGGAACTCCCTGGAAGTACAGAAACATTGGCTCAAGGTCATCGTTTACGACAAAAACACAAAAGTGGCGGAACATGACCGCATACTGGATAAACGCAACACCCGAACAACCCTGCCCGGTCACCATGTTCCCATTCGAAGAAAAAAAGATCCCCGAATCCCTTCAAAAGAAGAACAGCTGTTGACGGGAGAGGATGCCATCCTGGATGAGTATGTGGCTGAACTGAAGAAAAGAAGTCACGGTCGCGGTGTGGTGAACTTAGCGCGCTAACGCGCGGGCTTTCTACCTTGCGCATATTTCATTGTTTCTCGATTGCACTGAGGGCAACCGAGAATGGGCATAAAGCCTTCCACATTCCTTCCTTCATATTCTGCTTTTGCAATCTCGACGTCTATTATCGCTTCATTTACCTTCATTTCATGCCGGCAATGGGAACAACGGTAAGGATATTCCTCCGGAGGAGGGCCGAACGGGAAGTCCTCGCCTTCCACCCCCGCTGTCATTTTGTCCTGTAACCGTGCCGTACCTGTCGTTTTTGATGTTTTCATATTCGTCATATAAAACTCCATATTTTGGATGCCATATCTTCCATAGCACCATTTCATGGCCACAATAACGACACAAAAAAGGATCTTGAGAGCTGATCTCCTTATAACGTTCTCGATATCTTTTCGCTTTTACGACTTGATACGTTCCTTTAATCCCACGCCCCAAAGCCTTCATCCCTTTCCGTATTACTTCCGACCATTTCTTAAAAGTTTTCGTAGCCTGTAGCCCATAATAACGAACCCGCTGGAACCCTTTGGGCATTATGTGTTGAACCATTCGACCGATAAAAACATCCACTTCCACGGTTTCAACCTTCCTGGATTTTGTCATGTGATCATTGTACCAATAGGTAACATATTGGCCATCATAACTGATTATCCGTCTCAGAGCTATCGGAGGAGATGCAACATATTTCGCCAAATATCGCGCCAGACCCCCACATGTCTCAGGAACATTACCCTTGCTCACATTGGCTACCAAACCTTTAGGGTATTTTTTCCACAGCTCATCAATAAGTTTATCGACCGCACTGCTGTTAAAATGGGACTTGAGCATTCTGAATAGATGATACTGCCATTTCTTATGTATAATCTCATACTTGAAGAACCTTAAATCAAACCAACCGCACAGATCTTCATTTATCCCACCGCTTGTCATGATGATATGCAAATGCGGATTATAATGACCGGATCGACCATGCGTTTGAACAACGACGATCGTTCCTATTTTCAGTTTCCGCCGAAGAACCGTTCCGACAACATCCTCCAAACATTCGTACCCGCATCTCATAAAAGCCGATAACAAACGTCCATCATTTCGAGCCTTATAAAAAACGATTCTCAGTTGCTCGGGAATTGTCAAAACAATGTGACGGTAATTCATGCCCCCATGAAGCACCCTACTCACTTGACTGACAAAATCGTCAACATATTTCTTGGCGCAGGATAAACAAAAACAGCTCTTGCAACTAAAACCTATCCGGCGAACATCACCACCGCAATAAACACACCGGTGCTCGCTATATCCGGCGCTTTCCTTGCCGCAACCAAGCATTTTCTGAACCGGATCTTCATATTGCGAATTATCATACCCTGGATGATGCTCTTTGAATGATTCCCAATGATCAATAAAAATCGTCCGGAAAGTCTCCTTATCAATTTTTTGGTTTGATGGCATATGCATAATGTGCTTTTTTTGACACATTTAATGCCATCACTGCAACAACTATTTGATATGCCAAATCAAAAATGGAAATTCCTATGCTTTCAAGTTAAAGGAATAACGCATCTTCTGATGATAGGAGTCAGGGTAATTACTCTGGTTGAATTTGTTGTTCGCCGCTCATTAGCAAGAAGTGACGAAAAGCTTGTTGGATTGCACCTGGGAAATCCCAAGAAAGCTACGAGCAATCCAACGTGTGAGAAACTATTAAATGCTTTCAGCAAAATTACATTAACGATAATTGAAACAGGAGATAGTGTGATAAGACATCTAACCCCGCTTTCTCAATTGCAACGTGAAATTCTAAAACACTTTGGACTTAGCGCTTCTATATACGATAATTTAGAAGTTATGCAATAGTAGAATGTTATCGTCATAGCCCTTATAGGTTGTCACAATTGAAATACAGATTTTACGACAATTCATATCATTGTTGGAGATATGGAACGATGGTGTTTTACGCACAATCCATTCCATTTTCTGCCCTATTGTGTTGTTCCAATATTCGACGTGTGTTATTTTTCAGGCTTTACTAACCCATGGATGCATGTTGCTCAAAAAGACTCCTGGTAGGCTTTCCGGAAATAGCTTTTCCCCCTGCCAAGAGAGGTACCCGCTACCAGATTTCGAAATTAATCGAAGTGCAAATTTAAAACGCGAACGATAAGTTGGTTGGCAACGAGGGTTTCTTTTCTTCCCCAACGCGAATCCTGGCGACAGCGCTGCGGGAAATTTCCATGTCGAGATTCTTGCCGGCCTGTTCAGCGATATCCTGATCTTTCCATTCAGGATGCTCCAAAAGAAGTTTTTCAATATGGGAACATACTTGGCCAATGTATTTGTAAGGCTCCTTCAAACCGCGGTCATCTAAAAGCATGGCCTCTAGCCCAAGGATCCTCTTGGTTTGGATAATCTTACCGGCTGTGTTACGATGGAATCCGCACAATTCGCCGGCGGTCTTTATGTTGCAGATGCCACGTTCAACAAGCTGAACTACGGCAATTTTTCGCTCGGCGGCACTATCGATATCGAAATGGATAACAGGCCTGCGATCAATAAAAACATACTTGATCTTCCGATTTCTGTCATCGGGAGAGCAGAGAGTAAAAAAATTTCCGAAATTTTCGCTTTTGGTGCTGATTTCCATGGGATAGATAGTTGCAAAAAATGTTTTATTTTGCAAGCGAAAACTTCAGAAATTTTCATTAAATATTTCAGTTGTTTATAAATATCTGATTTTGAAAAGCACACGTTCACTTGAGAAGTTCACGTCTAATAATTTCAGATAGTTACGCCAATACAGGGGGATTCTTCCCGAACTCTGATGAAAAAAAAATTGAACAGTTACTCATTGATTTGAAGTTTAAAGGCATGCTGAAGGCTCTCGAAGAACAGTTGGCTTCGGCTGAAAAGAACGGTTTTTCCATTCACGAGGTCATCTACAATCTCCTGGCTGAGGAATTACGTTTCCGGCAGGAGCGCAGCATGATCTATCGGGTCCAGATTGCAAAGCTTCCATGGGAATGGACCCTCAACTCCTTTCCGTTTGATCTTCAGCCGGGAATACAGAAGAGCCGGATCATGACGTTGTCCGGCCTTGACTTTATCAGCCGAAGAGAAAACATCGTGTTCCATGGAAAAACCGGCGTCGGCAAAACGGGATTGGCCGTGGGGATCCTTCGTCAAGCCATTATTGCCGGGTACCGGGGGCGTTTTTATAATGTTCAGGATTTGCTGGATCAGCTCTATGCGTCTTTGGCAGATCGGTCCACCCCGAAACTCCTCAATGCCCTTTGCAGATATGACCTGCTTCTGCTCGATGAACTGGGATACCTGACCCTCAAAAAAGAGCAGATGAACGCCTTTTTTAAACTCATGAAAGATCGCTATGAAGCCGGTCGGTCCACAATTATTACGACCAATCTTCAACCTGAACAATGGTATTCGCTGCTTGAACCAAAGGACATGGTCGATGCCTTGCTGGATCGTCTCAACCATCGCTGCATCAACATTCATATTGATGGTCCTTCCCTCAGAAAATGAGATGTTCGCCAAAGGGCCGGTTTTGAGGTCTGAATATCACCGGTCTGTTTGAATCTCGTTACACGAATATCAGAAATTACCTTGTCTTGGAGCTTGAAATGAGAGGTGGAAAACGGGTAGGCGCCGGCCGAAGAAAGAAACCGGAACATTTGAGACGTGAACTGCTCACCATTCGTCTCCCCAAATGGATGATTCTACAGCTGAAAAAAAACGGGGAAATTGGATATTTGATTGAGGATCAATTGGCGAAGGGAGGCCTCCTGAATTTACCGGACGACTATGACATAGACAAATAGTTCCTCAATAAGCATTGCCCTTAACCGAAAAATCTAATCCCCTCTTCTCTGCCATCACCATATTGATGGTATCCTCATCACTGATTCTTCAACCAGAACGCTACGTGTCTCACCAGCATTTTTAAAATACCATCTGATATACTCTTTCATGCAACCTCTAACAAATTTACAAGAAAACCCTTCTAAAAGGAAAAGACCAGTGCGCAATATCTGGTTCCGTTTGGAGTAGCAAAACTGGTTCCATTTTGGTTAGCGCCCAAGCTCAGGAATGTCTAATATGTCTGTAATAACAGCGGATTAGAGGAATAAGAGAGAAGCGTAGAGAAGGTTGAAATGGCGGGTTAGCCCTCAATATTTAGTGGAACCTCAACATGCTGAGGGAGTTTTTGAAGATAGCGGGGCCGTTTAATCCGACACCTTGGTCCCCGGCCGGAGTATCCCAAGCTTATGCATCCTTGCTCTCAAGGTACTCGGGTGGAGCCCCAGGACCTCCGCGGCTCCGCTTTTTCCCTCGATGCGCCACCGGGTTTCCAGGAGGGTGTTGAGAATTTGGTTTCGCTCCGTCTCTTCCAGGGTTCTCATGTCTCATGACAGGGGAGGTGATGAAATCGCCAGTTTATCCGCCAGGTGCAAGACCGGCCCGGGGCTCAAGATCACTGCCCGTTCAATGATACTTTCCAGCTCCCGGATGTTCCCGGGCCAAGGGTAATCCTGCAGAGTCTTCATTATTCCCTTCCGGATCGATGTGATCTTTTTCCCCATTTTTCTGGCATAGCGCTCTATGAAGGCATGGACCAACAAAGGGATGTCTTCTTTCCGCTGCCGCAATGGCGGTACCGTGATAGGGAAAACATTGAGCCGATAGTAAAGGTCCTGCCGGAATCGGCCCTTTTGAATCTCTTCCTCAAGATTTCGATTGGTTGTTGCGATGACCCTCACATCGACTTTGATGGTACGGGAGGAACCCAGGCGCTCAAACTCGTTGTGCTGGATCACCCGAAGCAGCTTGGCCTGCAATTCCAGCGGCATTTCTCCGATCTCGTCCAGGCAAAGGGTGGATTCCTGGGCAACCTCGAACCGGCCTATCTGCCGGGTATCGGCCCCGGTAAAGGCCCCCTTCTCCCGGCCGAACAATTCGCTTTCTATTAAATTGGCCGGCAGGGCGGCACAGTTGACCGTGATTAGCGCCCGATCCTTACGTGGACTCATGTTGTGGATGGCGGCGGCGATCAACTCCTTTCCCGTACCGGTCTCGCCGAGGATAAGGACTATCGTGTTCTGAGGAGCAACCTGCTCCACCCGAAAAAGAACATGCCTGAGACTATCGCTTTGTCCGAGAATCTCATTGAATTGATGCTTTATTTTCATTTCTCGTCGAAAGTAAATATTTTCGGCTTCAAGGTGGTCTTTCATTTTCTTGATTTCAGAAAGGGCTTTGCGGAGGGATTCCGCTGACCCTCGATGTTCTTCGACTTCCCGCGCCAGTTCCGCATTCGCCGTCCGGAGTTCGGCTGTCCGTTCTTCCACTCGCTGTTCCAGCCCGTTGTGGACTTCCCGCAAAGCCTCGGCGATAAGGTGCCGTTCGGTGATATCGCTCACTGCCCCTCTGATAAACCTGAAATCGTCGTCCGTGTTTTTTACAACCATACAGTCTAAACCGGCAAAAAACACATGTTCGTCCTTTTTCAAAAGGCGCAGTTTGCAGGACTGGGATTTCTCCGTTTCCAGAAGGCGATGCCGAAATTTATAGAAAGCATCCTGGTCGTCTCTAAAAACGAAAAGGGCGAACGGCTTTCCAACCAAGACGCTCCGCTCTACACCAAACATGGAAGCAAGGGTGAGATTGGCCTCATGGATGATTCCCTTTTCCGTCAACGTAACATAGCCGACCGGCGAGAAATCATACAAATGAGAATATTGATCCCGCGCCTTTTCTAATTCCCCTTGAATGTGGCGGAGCTCATCGTTTTGCATTTTCAACTCAATCTGATGAACCCGAAGCTCGTGTATGAAGCTCGTCATCCTTTCGGGCGGGACTTCGGAGAGATCTCCGCTGTCGCGGATCGCTTCTTTCAGCCTTTTTTCAGCGCTCCGCCTGAGTTCGGACTCTCTCTGGTTTTTCTTCACCCTTAATTCCTTCTCATCCATCCCAATCCCCAATGCGTACCACCCCACCACGCAAAATCTCATTCCGTGATTGGAATTTAAATCCAATACCCGTGAATGAATGACGTTCATCCTTTTGGCCGATCTGTATTTCACCATGAAGGGCATGAAGACCATGAAGAAGTTCACTTTGAGAACTTAATAAGGGAAAGATAAAATCGGATTAAATGATATTAATTTCAATATCTTTATGAGTTTTGAAAATCCGGTTCACTTTTTCACCCAGCCTCTTCATGCCCTTCATGTTCTTCATGGTAAACCAAACAATGCATGAATCAAATTCATTCACGGGTATTGAATTTAAATCAGCCTAAATTTCGATAAGCACCGAATGAATTTTAAATGAGGGTTATGTTTTCCTGAGTTGCGTCAGAATGCCATATTTGGGGGAGATGGTCAAGACTATCAGCCGAATTCATACGCTCTGTCCAGGAGCAACTAAAATCGAGGGGAAACTTTGGGACGCGTCGGATCGCAATCCGGCTTCTTTCTATCAGAAATGCGTTCACATACGATAGTGATGCTATCCGATGATGTTCTTCACAAAGGAATCGAGATCGTCGCCAAGCCTGCTCTGATGACTTTTCCATTAATATATCCCCCCTTTCATATCATTATGAAGGACTTCAATGTTTCGATCCAGTTTTGCATTGCCCACCTGATACGAAACATCAAATTTCTGGTAGGTCTTCCGGATGCTGAAATAAAGACATACGGACAAAATCTCCTTGACGAGGTCAGGGACATGTTTCGGATTATCCATCAGCTCAATATTGCAATTGCCGGAATCGCAATAGTTGTGCATTGACTTGGAAGCCGGCCTTGGATAACATGGTGTTTACCAAGAAGGCCTTTGAAGCCAACTGCGACATTTTTCGATGGCCGTGGCCGGAAAGAGCGCTACATCGTGCGGTTTGAGTGGGAAAAAAATAGCGTTGCGTTTTCCTGCACAACCGGGATTCAGCAGACTGTTTTTAGAACGCAGGAGAATGCAACCGCTCCGCATTATATTGAACATTGAACCTCTTTCCACATCACATAGCCTCAATCGCAAAAGAATGTGCTCAATTTATTTGTTCAGGACCCGCCCGTCAACAATGCAAGGGCCCTGGGCTAAAAAATACCCTTTATCCTCTTGTCGCTCTCCTTTGGTATCTCCTGTTTCTCGCATTCCCTGCCCATGGCTTGGAATCCCTTACGCTGTCAGGACTCCACGCCTTTTCTCCGGACGATAATCCGGCCTGGGCCTCCCCATCCTTTGACGACAGCCCATGGAAAAAGGTCCGGGTCCCCGGAGACCTCAAGGCACAGGGAATCAAGCAAAAACCAGGGATAGGCTGGTATCGGATTCATTTCAGGCCGGAGGATCGCCTTCGAAAGGCGGCGGTCGGGCTGGCCCTGGGCAATATCGGCAATGCGGACGAGGTTTATCTCAACAGCGTCCGAATCGGGGGCGAAGGCATCATTGGCGAGGATTTTGTCGAGGCCCCATGGAAAGAAAGGGTTTATCCCGTTCCAGCGGGGCTTTTGCGGTTTGGAAAAGACAATCTGCTGGCCGTGCGTATCCTGGATACCTACCGCATGGCCGGGATCTTCGAGGGGCCGGTATACCTGGGCAATTACCAGGACATGATCCTCTCAAGCCGGGAACGGGAGTTTATTCGCCAAGGCTGCGAAATCGCCCTTTTCACCCCTTTTTTCTTTTTTTTGCTGGTTTGCGTTTTTCTCATGGTTCAGAAGGTCAGAAGTCCGGACTATCTCTCCTTTACCCTTTTCCTGGGGCTCTATATGGCCCTTTTTGTTCTGGAAAGTCTGTATCTGTATAACGCGGGACTCAAATCGCCCCCGGTGCAGCGCGCGATCTTCGTCATGACCTGTCTTCTGCCCGCTGCCGGGCTGTTATTTGTCGTCAACCTTTATCCGCATTCCCGGGGGCTGTGGATCACCATGCTGATGGCCGCTTCAGTCATACTGAGCATTGCATTTTTTTTGCTTCCGGGGCTGAAGACCTACGCCTGTCTGCTGACGGTCTTTTTTGTGGTGGCTGCCTGTACAGGCGGAACAGCCTTGTTTCTGACCGTGCGTGCCTTCCTTCGTCACAGGCAGGGGTCCGGACCCGTGCTCGTGGGAATACTCGGACTTGTGGCGGGCATGATGGTCGAATGGACTCCTGTCGGGGGTCACTGGCATAGCTGGCCCGTTTCCCCCGGCGATCTGGGCATGGCCTTTCTGATGGTGGCCATGAGCTATGCCCTCATGGCCCGCTATGCCCACAACGTACAGGCGGTGAGATCCCTGTCCGGACGTATTCTGGAAGCCCATGAGGAAGAACGAAAACGGCTTTCGCGGAGCATCCATGACGGCCTGGGTCAGTTCCTTCCCATGCTCAAGCTGCAACTCCAGATGCTGGAGGCCAGGGTCAGGAGGGGGGATAAGACAGATCCTTCCCTTCTTGCAGGGCTCGTCTCTGAGATATCCCGGGCCATTGTGGACCTTCGCCACATGGTGTCGGATATCCGGCCGGAATTCTTTGAGCGGAGCCTCCTGGCGGACATCCTGAAATGGCATGCATCGCAGTTTACCGAGCGCACCGGCATTGAGGTCAGCGTGGCGGTTCCCCGGGAACCGATCATGACCCCCCGGGTTCGGGAAAACTTATACCGGATCGTTCAGGAGGCCCTTCACAATGTGGAAAAGCATGCGGAAGCCCGGCGGGTTGAAATTGATATGAAACTGAAGGGAAAGCACGTGATCCTCAACATTCAGGATGACGGAATCGGATTCGCTGCCAACCCGGCTTCCGAAACCAGGGGCATTGGTCTTCTTTCCATGAAAGAGCGGGCCGAGCTGATGGGCGGGAGGTTTCGTATCCAGGGCGGCCAGGGAAAGGGCTGTGCCATCGAGGTGGAGGTCCCCATGCCATGATGCGTATTGTTCTTGCCGACGATCATGCTCTTTTCCGGCAAAGCCTGTCGGCCCTTCTTCATTCCCAGGAAGGGATCGAGGTGGCGGGGGAAGCGGGCGACGGCCATGAGGCCCTGCGCCTCATCGAGTCGATTCGGCCGGACGTGGCCATTCTCGACATCTCCATGCCGGGCCCCGGCGGTCTGGAGATCGCGCAAGTCCTTCAAGAACAGCGTCTGCCCGTCAAGGTTCTTCTGTTGACCATGCTCACGGGCCCGGACCTGTTGCAACAGGCCATGGAAGCGGGGGCGAACGGTTTTCTCCTCAAGGAAAACACCTTTGACGAATTGATGACAGCCCTGAAGACCGTGGGAAAAGGGGAAACCTATGTGAGCCCGGCGGTTGCATCCCGGTTGTCCGCGGGTGGCGTAACAGGCAACGCAAACAAATCCCGATTGACGCCGCGGGAACTGGAAATTCTGAAAAGTATTTCATTGGGCCTCAGTAACAAGAAAATTGCCAAAATCCTTCACATCAGCATCAAGACCGTAGACACTCACCGCACCCATATCATGCAAAAGCTCAACATCCACACCACCGCCGATCTGGTGCGCTATGCCGCGGCCCATGGCCTGATATAAACCCTTCCACCATGCCGCGACCGATTCGTTTTATTCGGGCGATTCGTTGTTTCAAGCCCATTTTTTTTCAAAAATACAGGATTCACCCGATTGACATTCCTGCCCGGGATTGAAATGATCCAACCCGGCATTTGAGTTCTGACGCATCAACTTGAATTTGGAAGGCCTTATCCAACATGCACCGTATCCGCACCCTCATCGCCGATGAATCGATATCTTTCATAAGGAGGTTTTTAGCATGAATTATTTTTCCGGCTCAGTGAAGGCAAGTCGCGTTTTCATAATGGTGTTCATTTTGAGTCTGGTTTATCTGGCTGGAATGCCCACCCCGGCTGTTGCGCAACACATCGGAGTTACATATGTAAGCCCATCGAAAGCTATTTTCACCGTTTCCTGTTCCGTTCAGTCGGGTATAACCCATTATAATATTTACACGGACAGCGTGGAACATGGAAACGTACTTATTGAAACCTTTAAAGCGGACGGTCAAACCCGTGAAGAATTCACTTATCTTGAAGCCGGGGTGGATTATACTTTTCAGATGTATGCTGTTACCGAATCCGGAAATGAGATATTTGAGCATGCAACGGATCCTTTCACCGCCGGCGTACCCAAAGGAATACTGAATGGAGGTGACAATTGGTACGGAGCGGAAATCAACGGCGGCAGTCTGGTGATCGATGATGAGGGAGCTCTGGATATCCAGGGATGCAAGGTCAATAATCTGCTGCTATACCTTTCCGGAGGCGCAAAACTCTCCATGGGAACCTTGTCGGAGTTCACGGGGACGATGATCCGTAGCGAATCCGCTTCACCCCTGCTTTCCAATGGAGAAGCTATCACGGTCAGTAATTGTACGTTCACCGGGGGCGAGTTCACGTTAAAATGGGATGGGACAGGGGACAACTTCGAGGCCCAAAAGGTGACTTTCTCAGGTTGTCCGCTGGAGATCGTCAATGCCGATCAGGTAATATTGAATCAGAGCATCCTCAACGATTCGGAATCCAAGATCCAGGACGCGAAACGTATCACCATAACTGAAACTCACATTAATCAGTCTTTCGATGCAAAAGCCGAAACGTCCATACTGATGAAGCAGTGTGAAAGCGACGAAGGATATTCCCCCCAAATAACCCTGCGTACCCCCCTGGGCGACACTGTGCGGAGTACTGTTGATGTTCAGGACTGTGAGTTTCGTGGCGACGGCGATAAAGACATGCGGTTTATCAGCCGGGCCGAGGGGAATTTCAGCGCGACGCATCTTACACTTTCCGGAGGCGTCACTGTTTTCCAGGGCACGCTTATCTATCTTGAGAACTGTATCGTAGACGATTCTTCCCTCACAATCGAGGGGGTTGTTGACCAATTCGGTGACAGTTTCTCGTCTGTATTGAACTGCCGCTTTGACGCGGGGGGCCGCGATCCCAAGACCATACTGAAGGGATCTGCGCATTCCTTTGAGGACACAAACTTCAACCGAATGTATCTGCATACCTGGTACACGGATACGGGAGATGTGGAATTGAATTTTGAGAACTGCACGTTTATCAACAGCACGGATCCGGAGCAATTTCTTATAGATCAAACCGTTCCCCCGGAACTGGAAGCCGACCCTCTCGCGGAAAACTTTATCACGAGCTGGGCCGACGGCGACGTTACCGTCAGGGACTGTCAATTCATCGGGGGAAATGGCGGGTTATGGCATTGGAAGCAAGAGGGCTATGAAGAGGTTGCCAAGGGCCGGACAACTCTGGAAGGGTGCAGTATCGACCGGGGCACGGGGATTGGCGCTAAGGTCTCTTCCGAAGAAGTCGTTCTGAATAACAACACGCTAACCAACAACGGCCGCGCTCTTATGGTCATGCACGGCAACATCGCCACGATAACGAACAACACTATTGACGGCACGACGAAGGCGGATGAGGGGAGCGGAATATACACCACCACCGTTCCGAATCTTAACTTTTATAACAATACCATTCGAAATGCCATTGGTAGGGCCGCCGTCAGCATAAATGCCTGTTCGTCTTTTTTTGAGATTAACATGCTGGTTCTTGAAGACTGTGAAGCGGGCTTGCGTATTGGAGACCCCACCGAAGACAGCTCTATTGAGGCAGTTCAAATCACCAACAGCCGGTTCAAGAACTGCGGGGAATACAGCACCTGGCTGGATTCCTTCAACCGCCCGGCGACCTTTGACAATTGCGTTTTCGAAGGCACCTCGCAGCTTCATATAAAGACCACCGAATATGAAGACGCCACGGAAACACCGCTTCTTGAGATAAAGGAGTGCGAGTTTCGCAATGGAGAGGGCTATGTTCTGGGCAGTTCCAACCGTCTGCGCCACGTCCATCTGCTGAACAATCATGTCCACGACTGGAGCAGCATGGGCGTTTTTAATCAGTTGAGCACCACGAGTCCGTTGAAAATCGAAGGCAATATTTTCGAGCGCATCACGGGGGAAGGGAATATCGTGGTCGTCGCTGGAAAATCGGGCCAGATAGATATCCGGAACAATCAATTTTCCGAGTGTGAAAATGCCCTCCAGGTCAGGAACTGTGCCGATCCTCAAATCATTAACAATCAATTTAATGGGTTGACCGGCGTTGCTATCGATTGCGCTGGTCTGACCGGAGCGAAAATCGACGACAACGCGATCGACACGGCTCGCATCGGTATCCGTCTTGACCGGGTAAACGATTCCACAATTGAGAACAATACCATGCGGAAATGCGATGGACCCGCACCGGTGGACGGCGACGGCAGCGGCCTATACTCCTGGTCGGCAAGCAACATCGCCCTGGAAAGCAACGTATCTTCTGAAAACATTTACGGATATCATTGTGGAGGGGCGGACAATTTACGTTTTATTACCTGTGACGCCGCAAACAACCAGAAAGCCGGCTTCCATATAGGCTCTGCTTATGAAGACTGGCATGAAGTTCATCAGAATTGCGATCTGGTTAACTGCAACGCGGACGGCAATGGAACCGCCGGTGTCGTTCTTCGTCCGGAGGGAGAAGGCCACGTGATCGAGGGCGGCGTTTACACCAATTCCCCCATCCTGATAGACAACCAGGGCACTGACAACTTCGGGCTGGAACATGTTCGTCTTGAAGACGCAGGGGAGATCGGGGTACAGGTTCGAGGAGAGGTCGCGTCCGGGCGCATGAACAGATGTTATATCATCCGATGCCCCCTGGGCGCTTTACTGGATGATGTTCAGAATGTCGAGGTGAACCGTACCCGTTTTCAGGAGAGCGGGGAAACGGGCCTTCGGATCAACAAGGGATCAGACCATGTCGTTATCTACAGCCAATTCGACAACGGTGGTAATCATGGCGTCGTAGAACAATCCGCCTCAAATATCCGCTATACCTACAACGCGTTTCTGGATAACGACGGCATGGGCCTTTACCGCGAGCGCGCGACAGCGCCGGGCACGATTGAAAGGAATACCTTCCGTTCCAATTTCCTCGGCGGCCTCGTCTGCGAGGCTCTTGACGCGGGTACGATTGAAAAAAATGCATTTCTTGACAACCGGCTTGACGGCATGCGGCTCTCTGGTTGCACCAACATGACCATTACCCAAAACAAAATAATGCGGAACGAAGAATCGGGGCTTGACCTGGGGTCGTCAACAGGCAACCGCATCTATGACAACAGCCTTCAAAATGACAAAAATGCCATTGCCACGGCCTTGAATACGTGGAACCTCCAACCGCCGGTGGATGAAACAAATATCATCGGCGGGCCGAAAATCGGCGGCAACGAGTGGAATTCCTATATCGGGGAGGATACGAACGGTGATGGACTGGGAGACACCCTGACGCCCCATACCGATAATGGCAACATCACCACCGGTGGCGACCAGTACCCTCTTGTTTACTCGTTCATATCTCCCGAAAAACCCGACCGCCGGCCCGTGCTTAACGAAATCTGTCCACCAACGGAGGACGCCGTTCCCCGGGAATGGGTGGAAATTGCAAACCCGGGCGCCTTCGATCAATCTTTGGGGGGATGGCAAGTCGTCTTCAACGATGGCGAATCGACATTCACGCTGCCCATGAGCGGCCCGGACTGGGATGGTGTGCTTGAGTCAAAGGGCTTTCTTGTCATTCACCTTCAAGGATACCAGGACACGGTCGGCAAGGATATTGACTGGCCCGAGGGCGCCAATTTGCTGGGAGGCAGCGGGGCTTCGGCGACATTGCTGGATGCCGAGGGAAATCAGCGGGATGATGTACGGTTTGGGACCCCGGATGAGACTCTTGCGAAACCGGATCCGGGTAACAGCCTGGGTCGGGACAAGGACAGCTTCGATATGGATCTCCCCTTTGACTGGGATCCCAACTGCGGATATGACGCCGAAAAGCCCACACCGGGCCGGGCGAATATCGACATGAATTACACCCTGAACGTAAACAACGGTACCGGCAGCGGGGCATATGAAGCGGGCGAGGTCGTGAACATCGCCGCTGATGATCCTGCCGCTGGCCGTTTCTTTGATCAATGGACCGGAGACACGCCCCATGTGGCGGACGTGTACAGTGCCGGCACCACCGTAACCATGCCGGAGGCCAATGTGACGGTCACCGCCACGTACAAGGACCAGCAGATCGTGTATGTGAGCGCGGACGGCACATGCAATGGAAAGGCCCCCTGTTATGCCACCCTCGGCGAGGCCGTGAGCAAGGCAGAGGACAACGCCCTCATCAAGGTGGCGGGCAATATAGCCGGAAATACGGTGGTGGACCCTGCCGGGACCCTGTCTATCGAGTTTGGCTATGATGCCGAATTCACCAGCAATACGGGCGGGGTTACGGAGATTGAGGGAGCGTTTACGGCGAAGGACCGGACCGTGATTCAGTCCGGGACGATTCGCGCCAGGTGATTTTGGGACAGGGAGACCGGGGGACGCGGTTGTCCGGTCAATGCTCGGATAACATTGAAACATCATGCCGATCAGGCAACATCTGAATTTAAGGGGTGAATGCAATGATTTTGCATGATCTATGAAAGGTGTGGCAGGTGCGCCTTCAGGCTCGCTTGCTGTAATCGATACGGGGACTGGGCCAGGCATTGTTGGGCACGATCGGGGTCCAGCTATTGGCCTGAGGATCATAACACCTGCCATCGGTGATTGCATAGTTCATGCTGGTCATTTCTCCTTAATACAGGATTCACCCGATTGACATTCCTGCCCGGGATTGAAATGATCCAGCTCGGCAATTGAGTCCTGACGCATCAACTTCAATTTGGAAGGCCTTATCCAACATGCACCGTATCCGCACCCTCATCGCTGATGATTCCCCCCTTTTTCGGCGTGTCCTGAAGGCCCACCTGGAAGAGAACTGAATGGCCGTTGTCGTGGGCATGGCCGCAAACGGTCCGGACGCCGTGGCCTTTGCGGAGGACCTGGCCCCGGACCTCGTACTTATAAAGGTCCAGCTCCCGGGTATGGACGGAGTGGAGGCCTGCGGGAAGATTAAAGCCCAATTTTCCCACGACCCCCCTCTGTTGGGGAATCTCACGGTGGGGCGTGTCACCTTTGTAGGTGACCCCGAACCATTGTATGGTTCTGGACAGATTGGCAGACCTGGTTTGAAGCAAAAGATGACAGTGGTTGCTCATGAGCACAAATGCATATATTTCAACATCAAAGCGATCGCAGGTCTCGCCCGGTGTTTCCAAAAACATCTTCCGGTCTTCATCGCCACGGAAGATATTGCGCCCTTCGTTTCCTCGCGCAAGCACGTGGTAATAGGCGCCCGCATACTGAATTCTCCAGGGTCTCGCCATCTCTTCCTCCCAAGTGGACTGTTTAGCATGCTCTTCCCCCGTTGTCCTCTTGACATTTCCCAGGCTTTTGGCAAAAATGCGGGACCTTTTCACTGGAAGCAGGGATGAAATAAAAATGGATCGAGCCAGTCGTCAACCTACAATGTTCAATACAGCTGACAAACAACGATCCTATTCAAGGTTCTCTCATGATACGCATCAAAATAAGAAAAGAACGCATTTTAAATGACCTTATTCAGCGGGCTGTGAAGGCCTCTGATATGGCCGGGCTTTGCCGGGAATTTTCGGATTTCTTGGAAAACTTGCATTTCAAGGGCTTCATCTATACCTCCATTCCCAGCATACCCCACAAGCGACCGGATGTAGGCAGGTTTTTTGAAAGCGTGTTGCTGCATTGCACGGATCAAAAGGCCCTGGCCGGCCTGATCAAAAGCCGCATTTTTGGAGGAAACCCTATATTGATTCGGTTGGTTACGGGCGATCAGGGGCCTTTCACGCCCTATGAAGCCTTTAAATCCGTCACCGGCAAGCCCCCTCCGGGACGACCGGAGGAGGTTCTGGATGACCCTTCCGTGGCTTATTCTCTCATCTGCGCTTTGGACACGCCGGATCGTCGCTGCGGCCTGATCCTGATGTCGCGGTATCACAATCCGATAAAACTGCACATGCAATTGGCCTTGGTGACGAATACCGCGTACGCCGGAGCCGTATTTTTTCATGAACGCTGGAAAGCGCTGGTGCACAAGACAATTCGAATAGAGTTATCCCTTCGGGAATGTGAATGCCTGCTCTGGGCGGCCCAGGGCAAAACTGCCGCTGAAATTGCCATGATTCTTTCCATAAGCGAGAGTACGGTGCGCTTTCACTTCAAGAATTCGAGCGCCAAGCTCGACACCGTAAACACCACCCATGCCGTGGCCCTGGCCATTGCTCACGGACTTATTCCCGCCAATCCCTTTGACTAACGCTTCCTCCAATCCTCCCTTGCCTGTTGAATCCGATAGTTGCACTCAGTTGTTTTTTTGTGGTAGGCCTAAAAATTGTCAGATCCAAAAGGTTATGATTGTTTATATGTTCTTGTAATCAATGGAGGTTGTATGAGGCTAACCATGAAAATTCGCAAATTTGCAAACCCTGCCCTGTTCACCCGCTGGTTGATCCTGATGTTGATTCTGGGTTTCGCCTCAAGCGGGATGTGCAACACCGCTGACGGTCTCAACCACCAGCCGGACAAGACCCCCAAAGTGGGAGACCCGGTGTCCGCCGCCACCGGAGAGGAGTTGATGACCCTTCCCCTGTTCTATCTGCCTGGCCCTATGAGCTCAAGGCTGCGGGGGATCACTTTTTTTTGAAAAATCCCGCGGACAATACGGTTTTCTATTTTGAGAACTACAACGACTTTTTGTACCTGTGTCGCAAGAAAATGGATCGCGCCGGCAACTCGCTGACTTATACCTACAACGCATTTGCCGGCAAGTCCTTTCCCGGACTGGTTTCTATTGAGAGTTCCTCCGGCCAAAAGATCGATTTTACCATGCAGAAAGTGAGCGATAAATAGGTGGTGACCGCCATTACGACGGACACCACGCCGGCGCTGTCCTGGACATTTTCCTACACCGGCGGATATCTCACATCCATGGTCAACCCCGAAGGCAACGCTGCCACATTTGCCTATGACGGCAGCAACCGCCTCACCGCCATGACCACTCCCCGGGGAACCATTCCCTACACATCGGAGTACGACAGTGTGCAGGTTCACGGCACCGGCGGCAGCATGTTCATTCCCGTGGTCGTAAAACAGACGGACGCCAACGATAACATCACCTTCATCTACACCTATGACCCCGACACAGGTTATCTGGCTTCAATGACCGATTCCCTGGGCCTGGGATCCGCCGGCTTCAGCTACGACGCCGCCGGCCGAATCACCCAAATCACCCGCAAGAACGACGTAAAGAGCACTTTCGTCTGGGACAATGAGGGGTCCGGCAAACGCACCTCCATTCAGGACGGTGACTTCACTGACGTAAATTATACTTTCGACGCGATCGGACGGATCACCTCCGTAACGGGCGATTTGCCCGTGGATGTGGTTGATACCCTTACGGAAAACCGGCAGACTCTCCCGTATAACGCCATGAGTCAGGTGGCCGGGGCGGATTACGGCTATGGACCTTCGAGGACGAATGACCAAGGCCCCTTCCCTGACCTGTACATGGAACGGGCTTTCGCACCTCACGGGCATCAACGATGCAGTAAACCGCTATAACGGCCTGAACCGTCTTGTAGAGACCACCCTGTCCGGAGAAACCGTCTCCTATGCCTACTGCACCGCCATCAGCACACAATTGCCCCTGCAAATCACCGAGGGCCGACAACAGTGGATTCAGGCCGTGGCCCCGGGATGGGGGCTTATCTATTCTATTCGCATCCCCACTGCCGGAACCAGCGAAGCGGTGTATTACCATTTCGATCAGCGGGGCTCCACTGTGGCTACCACCGACGGAGACGGTGCCGTTACCGGGCGCTTCGGCTACACGCCATACGGCCGAATGGTCAACCCGGAGGGACCGAAACGCCGCCATTTCAATTCCTGGGACAACTCGGGTGCCACGCGGTTTTGGGTGTGGACAGCCTCTATCGCCATGGCGCCCGCTTCTAGCACCCCGAGAGCGGTCATTTCATTTCGCCTGAGCCGGAGTGGCCGGATTTGACCAACCCGGCAGGCCTCAATGTGTACAACTACGCCTACTCCGATCCGGTCAATCTCCTGGATGCCGATGGGCTGGATGTTTCCGTTGTCATCAGCGAAGGGTATTTTGGTCGTGGTATGGATGTCTGGAAGGAATGTTTGCCCCAAGGCATGAGGTCGCCCATAGAACCGATAGATGGTTACGGTAGTGACGCCGGTTTTCAAGAGTGGGCAGACGCAGAGAGACTGGTCGAGATGGATGAAATTGCAGCGGAAATCATAGCGAATCCGAAGGCCTTTATTGGAATTACGTCTTCAGTGCACCCCGAGGATCTGGTGACCGAGGCCAGAACTCTCAGAGAACTGGTGAAAAGAGCCCGTAACAAGCTCATCAAGCAAGAAGAAGCGAAAAGAAAGCGAGAAGAAGAGTACAATAAGTGGAAAGAAGAAAAGAAGAAAATTCGCAGGCAAATATTAGCTGGACTGGCTCAAAACGGATTCCCTCCGACTTACAGCGGCTTTCACGCCGATATTTTGCAAGACATTCACAAGGACATGGAAATGGATGCCCAAATAGCGGCTGTGCACCGTGAGGTGGATGAGGATGAAAAGCGGAAGAAACGCATAGAGATGCTCGAGCAGGTGCTCCGACCCATTTGCGGGAAACCGGTTACCTATTGGCTGGTGCCTGCATTGCAGGGTAGATGAACGAAAACGAACGATTGACCATCAAATGGAGACGATCATTATGAAAACAAAATGTATCATCACATGCCTGCTTATGGGCATCTGCCTGCTGGCGGCGCTTCCGGCCCAGGCTGTGAACATCACCTATACCTATGACAATGCCGGCCGCCTGGCCAAAGCCGATTACGGCGGTGACAAAAGTATTGCATACAGCTATGATGCGGGCGGAAACCTGATTGTAAGGGACGTGACGCAGGCGCTCGCATCAACCGCATATGTGAGTACGGGGAACTGCGGGGGGAATGCGCCGTGCTACCACACCCTGGCTGAAGCGATCAGCGATGCCGTGGACAATACCCTCATCAAGGTGGCTGCGGAAAGTTTTGAGGGCGCCACCGTGGATACCGGAAAAACCCTCTACTTTGAGTGGGGGTATGATTCCGCCTTTGAATCCAACATCGGTGTCACCGAAATCAACGGCCAGTTCGTTGCGAAAGACAAAACCATTATTCGATCGGGGACCCTGCGGGGGAAATAGGGGGGCTTTCAGGTTCAGGCGCGCGGAAGTGCATTATGGACCGACCAGAACGAACGGGAAATGGGGTCATCATCTTGATTTGTGAATTGAGTGTTTTGCACTTCGCCTGAAAATTTTGATCTGTTTTCAGCCTCTCTTTCACCTGCTTCACGATATGGCTGACGACCGTATAGGTAATACCGAAGATGTCTCCAAGTTCCCCGTTGGTGTAGGCGCCTCTTTTCCATAGGAAGAATATCTGAAATAACTGCATGGCGGTTTCTCAAGTAAACGTGTGCGTCTCGGGTCTTTGGGTTTTTAACGTTCTGAAATTCTTGAGAAAAAATTTTCGAATTTTTGCTTGCAAAATGAAATGATTTTTGTCAACATCTAACCCATGGAAACCACCATCAAAAGCGAAAAATTCGGCGATTTTTTCACCCTGTGTTCTTCTGATCAGAGCGGCCGGAAGATCAAGTATGTCTTTATGGACAGTCGGCCCGTGATTCATTTCGATAAGGAGGTTGCCAATGAGACAAGTGGCCTTTTTACTGGGGTTGGTTCTCCTGTGTGTTCCGGCAATTGGAAATGCATCCAAGTGGGTTGGAAGCGTTGACGCCACCTACAGGGTTGGTTGGAGTAATGACTGCCGCAGCACCGTTATTTTTCAGAAACTGAAGGACGGAAATTGGATCAATGTTCATTCTGTGCCAGGCGAAGGACACGTAACCAAAACTACGTCTTTTTCAGTGAATGACACGATAGACGGAATCCGGGTGACAGAGACCGATCTCAACACCTGTTATGTGGACTATTCTGTCCTTACACTTTCCGGGGATTTTCCTGACGGTTCGCTTTATCTTGAGTGCGGGCAGAACAATGTCGAGCAGGCCTGCTGCTGCTATTATACGACTCATACCTACTATTTAACATTTGGACTTCAGGTCAATTCCACGGGCGACGACGATGATGCCGATCCGAATGACAACATGTGTTTTACGGGCAACATCGTGGATGGCGGTAACGAATGCACCCTTCGGGCCGCGATCCAGGAAGCCAACGCCAGGGCGGGGCAGGACACCATCACCTTCGACATTCCTGGTGAGGGCGTCCCCAAGATCCAGCCCGCCACTCCCCTGCCGGAGGTGACCGACCCCGTGTTCATTGACGGCGCCACCCAGCCCGGAGGCGGTAAGGTCGAGTTGAATGGGGCCGGCATCGGCGCCGACGGCGATGGTCTGGTGATTACCGCCGGCGCCAGCACGGTGAAAGGTTTCGTTATCAACGGCTTTCCCGAGATGGGAATCATCCTGAAAACGGGGGACGGCAATACGGTTGAAGGCAGTTACGTCGGCACGAATGCAGCGGGTGACGGCCCAATGGGCAACGATGTGGGCATCTGGATCGAAAATTCCGCTCAGAATGTCATCCGCAACAACGTCATCTCGGGTAATGGTCATGGCGTGATTATTGGCGACGGGTCGGCATCCAACCGGGTGGAAGACAACACCATCGGCACGGACGTCTCAGGCGCCTTGGCCGTCCCTAACGGCGAAAACGGCGTAACCATTTTTTCTTTTCTATCCGAGAACAGCATCAAGAACAATATCATATCCGGCAATGGCAAGCACGGCGTCCAGATCTCCGGAGAGCCTCAAGGCGAACCTGTCAGCGGCAAAAATCGTGTTGAAAGCAACTACATTGGTACGAACAAGGCCGGAACCCAGAAGCTCCCCAACGGAGAGGCTGGGGTGCGCATTTTCAACAACTCGGACAATATTGTCGAGGCCAACGTGATTTCGGGCAATTCTGAGACCGGCGTTTGGATAGAGGGTGCAGGCAGTGGGGGGCCTGATTTAGGGAACCCCGATCCCAGCCCCAAGAACAACCAAATCAAGAACAACTTCATCGGAACGGACCCTGCTGGGACAAAGAAATTGGGTAACGGCTCGGGCGTGCTTCTTGACGGCGATGTGGCCTACAATACGATCCAGGATAACATCATATCGGGCAATGACGGCTGTGGGGTGCGAATCGAAGGGGCAGGCACGGAAGGCAACGTGATCCAGAACAACCGTATTGGGACGGACCAAGGCGGCTCAGGAGACCTGGGCAACTCCGCAGACGGTGTCTATGCGGCAGACGGCACCGGCAGTTTGATAGAGGGAAACACCATCGCCTTCAACGGCAAAGCAGGTGTACTCGTTGACAGCGGCGACGGCTGGGATATCAAGGGCAATGCCATTTTTGCAAATGCTCAATTGGGAATAGACCTGTTGCCCATCCCTGAAATTCTGGGAGGATTACGAGGCGTTACCTTAAATGACCTGGATGATTCGGATAATGGTGGAAACGATCTTCAGAATTTTCCAACCGTGACTTTAGCAGGGAGCGACGGCAGCATCACTAAAATCAAAGGATCACTCAACAGCTCCCTCGGGACGGACCGTCGTTTTCGGTTGGAATTTTTTGCCAACCCTTCCTGCGATGGTTCCGGGTACGGGGAAGGCGAAACGTTTCTGGGCGCCACCGAGATCCAGACGGAATTGGATGGGCAGGGCACTTTTGATGTGGTGTTTTCGGTCGCAGTTCCACCGGGACATTTCATCACAGCCACTGCCACCCAACCCGCCGTATACAGCGGTCAGACGTATAACAGCACTTCCGAGTTTTCACAATGCGCCCCGGTAGTCGAACTTTTCACCCTGAATGTGGTGAATGGCACGGGAAGCGGCCCGTATGAAGCGGGAGCAGAGGTAAACATATCGGCCAACGCCCCGTCCGCGGGCCGGATCTTTGACCAATGGACCGGGGGCGCCGGTTTTGTCGCGGATTTCAACAGCGCGAATACCACAGTCACCATGCCCGCGGCCGATGTGACGGTGACAGCCACATACAAGGACGATCCGGAGAAACAGTTTGCTCTGACCGTTGTGAATGGCACGGGGAGCGGCCAGTATGAAGCAGGAACAGTAGTGAATATTTCGGCTCATAATCCGGCGGCAGGCAAGGTCTTTGAGCAGTGGACCGGAGACACGGCCCACGTGGCGGATATGAACAGCACCCCCACAACCATTACCATGCCGGCGGCAAATGTGATAGTGACAGCGACCTACAGGGATCAGGATATGGCATATGTGAGTGCTGACGGGTGCGGGGACAATAATCCCTGTTATTCAACCCTCAGTGAGGCCGTAAGTTCCGTGAAGAGCGACACTTTGATAAAAGTGGCAGGAAATCTTTCCGCCGATACAACCGTAGATGCAGGAAAAACCCTGTATATCGAGTTTGGCTATGATGCCGACTTTAACAACAACCAAGGCGGCGTGACTGAGATAAAGGGGACATTCACAGCCAAAGACAAGACTGTCATACGATCTGGGATCATTCGGGCCAAATAGACGTGAAACAGATATCAGGGCAACAACTTATTGTAGGAAATGATAGCAAGCATAAAGAAAGTTGATATCATTGGTTAGCCCTCAATGTTTGGTGGAACTGCAGTATGCTGAGGGAAAGCGATCATTCCAGACTTTTCCGCTGCGCCATCCTGTTAATTTAATCCACTGTTATTACAGACATATTAGACATTCCTGAGCTTTCTTCGCTTGTTGGCAAGCTTTTTGCGAGTACAATTTACTATGATCCTACTCACCTCTCCTAAGAGAGAAGGCTCTATCGTTTTATTGGGAAGGGGGTATTACTTAGGGAATTCCCAAGAAATAACCTACGCATTATTTCAAACATAATGTTATCCTGAAAAGATAAATGCATCAGAATCTTTATTTGCATTGAAACGCAATTTAAAAAAATGAGGGGACAAAAATTGAAGGAGGTGGTATGAGCATAATGTATGAAAGACATGAAATTCATACATTGAAAAAAGTAACGGGTAAAAAGAATGAACGGAGAAACAAAAAATCTGATAAAAGATGCATGCAGACGACTGACTGGTTACAAAAGAAGAGCATATCAGGCCGACATTACCAGGAAATATTTCAACGGGAGTGCATACAAAGCCGAACGGGAGATGGGATGGGGGAGAGAGTGTGTAACAAAAGGCCTTAAAGAAGCCGAAAGCGGGATCAGATGCATGGATAATTTTGAGGGACGGGGAAAAAAGAAAACAGAAGACACGATTCCCGGTATTAAAGAAGACATAATATCCTTTGCAGAACCTCAAACTCAGGCGGACCCTGCCATGAAAAGCTCTATCACATATACAAGAATTACAGGAAAAGCTCTCAAAAAGGCACTGATTGATGAGAAAGGATACGACGGTGAGGATCTTCCCTCTAACAACACTCTGATCAACATGTTGAACCGCATGGGATACAACCTGAAACGAGTCCTGAAATCCAAACCTGCGAAAAAGATAAAACAGGTCGATGAAATATTTGAAAATGTATGGAAGGCAAACCGTGACTCTGATGAGAATCCCAACTCTCATCGGATTTCTATTGATGCCAAGGCAAAAGTGAATATAGGCGAGTTCTCAAGAAACGGAAAGTCACGGGATCGGGAAGCGAAGAAAGCTGAAGACCATGATATGAATCCCGAAATGAAATTGGTTCCGTACGGTATTCTTGACGTTTTGAGCGGAATGCTTTCTATTTTTTTCGGCACATCTTTTGAAACAAGTGATTTCATCGTTGACTGTTTAGAGATGTGGTGGGAAAAAAACAGAATTACCTATCTTCATATAAACGAGTTGGTTATCAATCTTGACAATGGTCCGAATTCAGCAAGCGGTCGGACTCAATTCATTCGCAGAATGACCGAATTCAGTGACAAAACAGGTTTGCGAATCCGCCTGGTTTATTATCCTCCCTATCATAGTAAGTACAATCCGGTTGAAAGATGTTGGGGAATATTGGAGGGACATTGGAACGGAGAAATATTGGATTCAATATCAAAAGCAGTCAATTGGGCATCTACGATGACATGGAAAGGGATAAAGCCCATTGTCACTTTGGTGGAAAAGGCATATAAGAAGGGAATCCGGCTTACAAAAAAAGAAATGAAACCTTACGAAAACAGAATTAAACGTTCCGACACACTGCCCAAATGGGATGTACTTATTGAATCTGGAGTTGGGTAGTTTATTTCTTGGGAATTCCCTAAGTGCATCGTCGGTTTTAACAACGCCGAGCAACGCGGGTAAATTGTAGTTGACCAGATCACCGATACGCTCAAATGTAAGATCCGACGTTCGTATGATGATCAAACTCATGCGAATAGTTATTGCAAATATTCTGCTCAAGAATTGGAAATGCAACTATCCTGCCAACAACCGCGAATCGGCAATATTTATGATTAATGGATTAATAACAGGTCTTTAGGTTAACAGGAGAGAGTAGCGCAGCGCATAGAAGGGTTGGTTTCTCCTCAATATTTGGTGGAACCTCCATATATTGAGGGTGGCCTTTGGGGGAGCGTCGTCGGATCTTAATCCCGCCTTTGGGTCCCCTGGCAGACGAGTCCGGGCTTATGCATCCGCGCACTTAAGGGGTTTCGTTATAGGATAAAATCGGTCGCAAGGAATTTGCTTTTTTGATCCCGCACGATGCGGGTAATAATCTGTTTGTTCAAATCCGTTTGCTTGGCGGCAACCAGCGTGTGAAAAATATCTTTCTCTTTCAGCTCAAAACTGCAATTGCCGGAATCGCAATAGTTGTGCATTGACTTGGAAGCCGGCCTTGGATAACATGGCGTTTACTCAGAAGGTCAGAAGCCCGGACTATCTCTCCTTTACCCTTTTCCTGGGGCTCTATATGGCCCTTTTTGTTCTGGAAAGTCTGTATCTGTATAACGCGGCGGGACTCAAATCGCCCCCGGTGCAGCGCGCGATCTTCGTTATGACCTGTCTTCTGCCCGCTGCCGGGCTGTTATTTGTCGTGAACCTTTATCCGCATTCCCGGGGGCTGTGGATCACCGTGCTTATGGCTGCTTCAGTCATACTGAGCATTGCATTTTTTTTACTTCCGGGGCTGAAAACCTACGCCTGTCTGCTGACGGTCTTTTTTGTGGTGGCTGCCTGTACAGGGGGAACAGCCCTGTTTCTGACCGTGCGTGCCTTCCTTCGTCACAGGCAAGGCTCCGGACCCGTACTCGTGGGAATACTCGGACTTGTGGCGGGCATGATGGTCGAATGGACTCCTTCGGGGGTCACTGGCATAGCTTGGCCCGTTTCCCCCGGCGATCTGGGCATGGCCTTTCTGATGGTGACCATCGGGAAAATTTACACCGGATCGTTCAGGAGGCCCTTCACAATGTGGAAAAGCATGCGGAAGCCCGGCGGGTTAAATTCGTATCCAGGGCGACCAGGGAAAGGGATGTGCCATCGAGGTGGAGGTCCCCATGCCATGATGCGTATTGTTCTTGCCGACGATCATGCTCTTTTCCGGCATGGAGATCGCGCAAATCCTTCAAGAACAGGGTCTGCCCGTCAAGATTCTTCTGTTGACCATGCTCACGGGCCCGGACCTGTTGCAACAGGCCATGGAAGCGGGGGCGAACGGTTTTCTCCTCAAGGAAAACACCTTTGACGAATTGATGACCGCCCTAAAGACCGTGGGAAAAGGGGAAACCTATGTGAGCCCGGCGGTTGCATCCCGGTTGTCCGCGGGTGGCGCAACAGGCAACGCAAACAAATCCCGATTGACGCCGCGGGAACTGGAAGTTCTGAAACGTATTTCATTGGGCCGCAGTAACAAGAAAATTGCCAAAATCCTGCACATCAGCATCAAGACCGTAGACACCCACCGTACCCATATCATGCAAAAGCTCAACATCCACACCACCGCCGATCTGGTGCGCTATGCCGCGGCCCATGGCCTGATATAAACCCTTCCACCATGCCGCGACCGATTCGTTTCATTCGGGCGATTCAAGTTTTCAAGCCTATTTTTTTTCAAAAATACAGGATTCACCTGATTGACATTCCTGCCCGGGATTGAAATGATCCAACCCGGCATTTGAGTTCTGACGCATCAACTTGAATTTGGAAGGCCTTATCCAACATGCACCGTATCCGCACCCTCATCGCCGATGATTACCCCTTTTTCCGGCGTGCCCTGAAGGCCCACCTGGAAGAAAACTGCATGGCCGTTGTCGTGGGCATGGCCGCAAACGGTCCGGACGCCGTGGCCTTTGCGGAGGACCTGGCCCCGGACCTCGTACTCATGAAGGTCCAGCTCCCGGGTCTGGACGGACTGGAGGCCTGCCGGAAGATTAAAGCCCAAACTCCTGACATGAAAATTATCGTTTACATCCCCTACGGACCGGAAATATACGCCCTTCGTCCAGATTTCCGAGCCGACGTCTGCATGGCTCAGGATGCTTTGTTCGATGAACTCCCACTCACAATTGCAAGGCTGATTTCTGAAAAGAGCCGACCCTTGAAGAGTTCCATTTTATAAGGAGGAAACATGAAACACCCATTAGAAAGAAAAAGCTTTTTTTGTCGGGCCGCCCAGCGAGCGGCCGGGTTAATCGCCCTGGTCATCCTGGCCTGGCCCTATCCCCTTTTTGCTACCCTAATCCACTTCGAAAACGGCTACAGCAGCATCAACACCCTGATCGGTGAAAATGATTTCAAGAGTGGCGATCCCATAGTCACGGGCAGCGGGTCCATTGATTACGCCTTGCCCCTGTTCAACCTGGGCGGCCCCATGGGGCTGTCCTGCGCCCTGAAATACAACCGGGCCATTTTCAACTGGTGGAGCGAGACCCGAAACTATTTCCCCACCCATGGAGGTGCCAATTATTTCTGGCTGCCGCCCCTGTCCGCCTCGGTCAACTGGGATACATCCGGGTATGACGTCATCCTCCCGGGCGGGGAAAAGGCATCCTTTCTCAAAACCGGCGATACCTGGGCGCTCAATGAAGTGGATACGGCAGGCTACCGGGAAAATGCCTTGCCGATCCGTTATTCCGCGGCCACCAGCGGGAATCCAGTCAACCGCTTCTGGATCCTGGACCCGTCGCGGGACCGGCTCCTGGTGTATGACTATGCAGCGGGTTACGGGGAGGAAGGAAAGCTTGTCTATGTCATGGACCGCAACGGCAATAAATTAAGTTACACCTACGATGGGGGACGGATCGCGGAAATCACCGACGGCCTGGGCCGCACGCTGCGGTTTGCATACGACACGTTCAGCAGCCAAAGCTATTTATACCAAATTTCCGACCGCACCGACGCGGCCAATCCGCGCACCGTGACCTTTGCTTATGACACAGTCGCCGCAGACATGAACAACCAGCCCGCCCTGCGCGCCATCACCGATGCCCTGGGCAACACCCATACCTTTCGCTGGAGCGTGGTCGCCAGTTCCGGCACCCACTACGACAATCTGGCCAAAGTGGAGAACCCGAAAGGCGGGACCTATTTCCATTTTCAAAATGTCTGGGACTATGTGGGATACAAGAACGCAGAAGGCGACCCCCTTTACGGCATCAAGGTGGTCAGCCAGAAGGATGCCGACGGCAACGAGACCACTTTCAGCTATAACGAGGACCCCTACGTGACCCGGGCCACGTATCCGGATAGCAGCACCGGTGCCTACGCCCACAACGACGCCCACGTGCCGCCCAGCCAATTCACCGACGCCGAGGGAAACCCGCTTGTCCTGACCAAAAACGACCGCAACCAGGTCACGGCCATGACCGACCGCACTGGCGGCGCCACCCAGGTCACCTACCATGAACCCACCGGCAAGCTGGCTGCCATTACCAACGCGGACGGCAAGATCCTGACCTTTACCTACACGACCCAGACCCAGACCGTTGCCGACCCCGACACCCCAGCCAACACTGTAGATTTCACCTTCTACAATCTGACGAAAATCGACTATCCGGACGAAACATCGGAGACGTTTACCTATGATGCCAAAGGGAATATGACCGCCCATACGGATCGGACCGGCAAGACCTGGAATTACACCTGCAATCACCGCGGCCAGGTCCTCACAGCCACCAATCCCGAAGGCGGCGTGACCACCTATACTTACGATGTCGACGACGCTACCCTGGCCTCGTCCACGGATTCCGACACCGGCGTAACCACCTACATCTATGATGCGTACAAGCGCCTGACCCGGATCACCCGGCCCGGGGGGGCGACCGTGCTGATCGCTTATGATCTCAACAACCAGGTCACATCCATAACTGATGAGCGCGGAAAAAAATATGATTACGCCTACGACGCCAACGGCAACCTGAACGCCATTACCGATCCAGACACCAAGCAGACCCTGTTCAGACATGATTTCATGGACCGGGTGGATGAAGTCACCAATGCCCGGGGCAAGAAAAGTCAGTACGCCTACGACAATATGAACCGGCAGCAGTCGGTCACCGATCCCAACGGCAACACCATCCAGTATGGATACAACTCCCGAGGATGGATGGATAAGGTCACGGACGGCGGCGGGCATGAATGGACCACGGGCTTTGACAACGAGGGTCTGCCCACCTCCGAAAGCACGCCCCTGGGTCGGACTACCACCATCACCCGAGACGCCCTGGGCCACATCAGTAAGATCAAAAATCCCCTGGAGCAGGAAACCGCCTTCACGCGGAATGAGATGTCCCGCGTGACCAAAATAACTGACGCGCTCACCCGGGAGACCTCGTTTTCGTACGACAACGCGGGCCGACTGACCGGAGTGACCCTCCCTCTGGTCGGGGCCGCCACCTACCGACGCAACGGTCTGGGCGTGATGGATCGGATCACAGACCTCAAGGGAAGTGTCTGGAATTTCAGCTACACCAACATGGGTCGGCTGGCGAGCCTGACCGACCCCCTGAGCAAGCTGTGGGAGTATGACTACGACACACGGGGGAGGCTCAATCAGGTTACCTATCCGGGTGGTCCCACCCAGACCCGGACCTATGATGATGCGGGCAACCTCTTACGAAGCCTGTATTCCGCCGGTCCGGACCTGAATTTCACCTATGACAACCAGAACCGGCTCCTCAGTGCGGAAGACATCGCCTTCACTTACAACGAAACCGGCCAGGTCACGGCCACCACCAATCCCGGAACCACTTTCGGCGCGACATACGATGACGGGGGCAGGCTCAAGACAGTCACCTATGCCAATGATCTGTTTGCCGTGACCTACACCTATGATGCCCGCGACCTGCTTACCCGCGTCACAGACAGCCTGACCGGAACGACCATCGACTTCACTTACGACAACGACGGCCGCCTTACTGGAGTAACCCGCCCAAACGGGATCAATACCACTTTCACCTGGGACGCCGCTTCCCGTCTGACCCGCCTTCAGCACGGCGCTCTGGCCGACTTGCAGTACACTCACAACGCGGCTGGCGAGATAACCCGGCTGGAATACAATCTGCCCCTGGACCCGGCGGAGTACCTGACGTCAGGCACGGACAGCCTCACATTTGATGCGGCATCCCAGGTCACGACCGCTGGATATGCATATGACAATCAGGGCCGACAGACCGCCTCCCCCGGCCAGACCTATACCTGGGACGGTGCCACCCGGCTGACCGCCACCGCCTATGCCAATCTGACTTACAACGGCCTGAATAACCTGGTCACCCGGCAACAGGATGTTACGACTGTTCATTACTATTATAATTATGCAATGGGCAATAAGCCGCTGGTGGCCGAATACAACGAGACCGCAAGTTCCTGGAAACGCTTCTACGTCCTGACTCCGGGTGGAAAGCTCATTTATCTGATTGAAGCGGCCAACGACAATGGCGTCGCTTTCTACTACTACGATCATATCGGCAATACGCTCTTTCTCACCAACCCCGCCGGCGACATTACCGACACATACGCTTACAGCCCCTACGGAAAACTTCTGGCCCATGAAGGAACCAGCGATCAACCCTTCACCTTTGTGGGTACCTTGCAGGTGCGGCAGGAGGGAAGCAACGGTCTGTATCAGATGAGGGCACGATACTACCATGCGAATTTAGGAAGATTTATGTCCAGGGAACCACTATGGCCATTGCTGGATTCTCCCATGGCGCTCAACCCATATCAATATGCCCTGAATAATCCGCTAACATTAATAGATATAACTGGTCGCTTTGCTTATGATGGAGGTGACTCTAGTGATACGCTATCGCTGATTGCGTTTAATATGATGCTATACATGAATTTTGAATTCCAGGATCACGAAGAACATTTATTGAATGCGTGGGATCGACTTTCATTTGAAGAAAGGTTGAAAATCTTGGCAATAATCCAACGAGGTTTGATTGAAGCAAAGAACTTTGATGGATTCAAATGGAATGACAGGGAAAGAGCCATTAAGTTTTTGAATAAGATCCACAAAAAGCAACTTGAATTAAAAAAGGCCGGTAAACGACCTGATATTCCTAAAGCTGGGTGGAATGCAAAATTAGAAAAGCCAAAGGGTGGCAAAGCAGTAGAAAAACCTGATGCCAACATCAGAAAT
Organism: Desulfatiglandales bacterium; assembly: GCA_963662465.1. Classification (GTDB taxonomy): domain Bacteria; phylum Desulfobacterota; class DSM-4660; order Desulfatiglandales; family Desulfatiglandaceae; genus NaphS2. The sequence continues at coordinate 1,675,016 of OY759599.1, read as the reverse complement.
GAGTTCTGCAACAATCCTGAAAGTCAGACCGTAAAGCCTGTTTCTTTTGCTGCGGATACCCCCAATGTTATTCAGACTTCTTCATTTAATCAACCCCAGTCTCGAGCGCTCGACGCCGCTAGAGCGAACATCAGCAGCGGCGAAAAGCCGGCGGCCTGGGCCCTGTTCTGGCAGGAAGCCAACCGCTTCCTGGATGAACAGTAAAGCGGTCCGGCCGAGGTCAAACTACTCTTCCATGGCTGGGAAGACACCGACGGCCGTAAGCACGTCATCGCCCCCAAACTTAGACAGGGAAGCGAACAATGAGCCCACAAACACGCGCCCGAATCCAACGCCAGAGCAAAACGTCAGATGAGAAAGGAACGAACAGGATGAAACACCATGCCATATCGCTTTTTTGGACACTGCTGCTCTGCCTCGTGGCCCCTCTGGCCCACGCCGGCAGTATCACCTACACCTACGACACCACCGGCCGCCTCACCGCCGCCGACTACGGCAGCGGCAGAAGCATCGCCTATACCTACGACAACAACGGCAACCTGCTCCAAAGGACGGTGCAGGGAGCAGTCACCACGTACACTCTGACCGTAAACAACGGAACAGGGGGCGGGGAATATAAAGCGGGAACGGTGGTGAACATTTCCGCCAATGCCCCTGCCGCTGGAAAGGTCTTTGCGGTGTGGACCGGGGATACGGCTCGTGTGGCTGATGTAACGAGGGCAGCCACCACCGTGACCATGCCGGAAAACCTCATAACCGTAACGGCAACATACAGGGATCAGGAAATCGCCTATGTGAGTGCTGACGGGTGCGGGGACAATAATCCCTGTTATTCAACCCTCAGTGAGGCCGTAAGTTCCGTGGAGAGCGACACTCTCATAAAAGTGGCGGGAAATCTTTCCGCCGATACAAACGTAGATGCAGGAAAAACCCTGTATATCGAGTTTGGCTATGATGCCGACTTTAACGACAACAAAGGTGGCGTGACCGAGATAAAGGGGACCTTCATCGCCAAAGACAAGACTGTCATACGATCCGGGATCATTCGGGCCAAATAAACGTGAAACAGAAAGCCTCACGCACACACCTCTTTTGCATCCACCCCAACGCCCCTCCCTTTTCTCTCCCACTCCCGGCGTTGAGGGAAATCTTTGTTCATCGACACCCTTAGACGGACACGATTGGACGCCCCTTCAACGCCGCACGACTAAAGCCGTGCGGCGATACGGAGGAAGATCTGTCTCCTTATAAAATTAATCTTTAATGCTTGCGAAGACCAAGATGCTTCAAACCATTCAACTTTCGCCCATTAGAATCGTCCCACCTATCTTTTACTGCTTACCCCTTCCTTTACGAGCTTTTTCCCACCCGCCATTAATTCGTCGATCTCACGACTGTCCAATGTCTCTTTCTCCAAAAGGGCGTCAGCTATCTTGTGAAGGGTATCCAAATTATCTTTAACGAGCCCTAATGCTCCTTGGTAGCCTGCCATTACCATAGCCATGACTTCCTGATCGATCTTTTGCGCCGTCATCCGACTGTAATCCCTGCGCCGGGTATGCTCCATGCCAAGAAATATCGGCCCTTCCTTTCGACCAAAGGCCAGCGGACCCAGTTCTTCGCTCATGCCATACTCACAGACCATTCTTCTGGCAAGTTCGGATGCATTTCTAATATCATTTTCCGATCCTGTTGTTTGCGTATTGAATATTATCTCTTCCGTAGCCCTGCCCCCCATCAAAATACAAAGATTGTTCAGCAAGTCATCTTTAGGATAGGTGTGCTTTTCGGATATGGGGAGCTGCTGGGTCAGGCCAAGGGATCGCCCCCGGGGAATAATGGTTACCTTGTGAATGGGATCCGTACCGGGAAGAAGCCTTGCCACAAGGGTATGTCCCGCCTCGTGATAAGCCATGGTCTTTTTCCCCTCTTCACTGATGATCATACTTTTCCGCTCAGGCCCCATCATAACCTTGTCCTTGGCGTCTTCAAGGTCGACCATCCCCACCCTGTCCTTTCCGCGTCTGGCTGCCATCAGGGCGGCCTCATTGACCATATTTTCAATATCAGCGCCGGTAAAACCGGGGGTTCCTCTCGCAAGGACCTTGATATCAACATCATCGGCCAGGGGAATTTTTCTGACATGTACGTTCAGGATGCCCACCCGCCCCATTATATCGGGAACGGAAACGACGATCTGTCTGTCAAATCGCCCGGCTCTCAACAGGGCGGGATCCAGCACATCGGGCCTGTTTGTGGCGGATATCAGAATGACCCCTTCATTAGATTCGAAGCCATCCATCTCCACCAGAAGCTGATTGAGGGTCTGTTCTTTTTCGTCATGTCCACCGCCCAAACCGGCGCCCCGGCGCCGACCCACCGCATCGATCTCATCTATAAATATGATACAGGGAGCATTTTTTTTGCCTTGCTTAAAAAGGTCTCGGACCCTTGACGCACCCACTCCCACAAACATCTCTACAAAATCCGACCCGCTCATGGTGAAAAAGGGAACATCCGCCACACCGGCGATGGCCCTTGCCAGTAACGTCTTACCCGTACCCGGCGCCCCCACAAGAAGAACCCCTTTCGGTATTCTTCCCCCCAGCCGGGTGAATTTTCCAGGATCCTTTAGGAAGTCGACAATTTCCTGTAATTCATCCCTGGCCTCATCGATTCCCGCCACATCCTCGAAGGTGACTTTCCCTTGGGAATCCGGCATGAGCTTTGCTTTGCTTTTCCCAAAGGATAGTGGATTTCCATTGCCGCCCTGCATCCGGCGCATGAAGAATATCCAAACACCGATCATTAAAAGCATCGGGACCCAGGAAAGGATGACGCTGTACCATGAGTCTCCTTCCTGGGGTTTTGCCGATATCTTCACTCCTTTGCGCTTGAGCAACTGAATAAGGTTGGGATCATCCGGAGCGAATGTATTGAAAGGTCCCTTAGCACTCAGACCGGATATGTCGTCCCCCTGAATCATGACCTGGGTAACGCTTTCGCTCTCGACCATTCTCAAAAAGTCGCTGTAATCAATGGAGGCGCTGCTTACGGGTTCGTTGAATCCCCGAAACAGCATGAGCAGCAAAAGCCCGATCATGATCGAAATAGCAATATTTTTATAGGTTGGGTTCATTTTAAGCGTTCTTTTTGAAGGTTCCCTTGCCCCTGAGAGCATTCACGACCTCCGCTCCTTCCGAATGGGAAACTGTATGGATTTTCATTTCCAGAGGTTTGGCCAAGAGGCTTTTTGTTCCGAGCAAAACACTGAATCTTTCAGACCGGATGTGACGGTCCAGGTCTTCACGGGTTTCCCACTCTTCAAACAGGTTGAAAACAGTGTGGCCTTCCATATCGCAAAAAACGTCATAACTTAAACACCCCTTTTCATTCCCCGCAGGCTCAATCATCGAGCGAAGCGTTTGCATCATCTCCGTTCGTTTTTCCATAAGCGCCTTCATTGTAATCCTCATGATAATCACGGAAGCCCTCCTCTAAGGGAAATTTCCTTCCAGGGTTTCGTTTACGTTAAACTCATACTTTCACAAAATCTCTCCATGCCGTCTGATGCCCAAAAACGCCGGCATTCCATCATTCTGTATTCAAGCTTCATGCCGGACTGAATAAGCGCAATCTTGATTGGCGAAAAGGCATTGATTTATCGATGAATCATCAAAATAGAGGGGTGTTGGAATAAGTCCTGGTTGAGGCGAAATAATGGTCAAATATGACAGATGGTCAAATATGACAACCCAATCGGCGCTTTGCAAATAAAGGGAATAATGCTTGGAGAGGGTACACGAACGTGAAGAGAACCGTTTTAAACGGGTCAAAAAAAGAGCGTATTTGAGTAGGTCATACCGGGCCTTACGGCTTGACGATACCCAGTTTTCGCATTCGGGCACGCAACGTGCTGCGGTTCAGACCCAGGATCTCGGCAGCCCCTTTTTTTCCACTGACTTGCCATTTCGTCTGTTCGAGGATTCGCATAATATGCTCGCGCTCAAGGGACTGAAGGGTTTTTTGCGTGGACCATAGGTCTTTTTGATGGGTCTTCAATTCATCCACCAGGCGCAGCTTCGGTCCCGATGAGTTAATGACCGCACGTTCAAGGACGTTTTCAAGTTCTCGAACATTACCGGGCCAGTGATATTCCTGCAAGGCATTCATGACTCTCGTGGGAATGACCTCCAGGGACTTGCCCATTCGCTTGGAGATCTTTTTGACATAAAATTCCACAAGCAGTGGGATGTCGTCCAACCGATCCCGGAGCGGCGGCATGGTAATGGGGAAAATATTTAAACGGTACCAGAGATCATCGCGAAACCGGCCCCTGCGAACTTCCTCTTCCAGATTGCGATTGGTAGCCGCAATAATCCGCACATCGACCTTGATCGTTTTAGCGCTGCCCAACCGTTCAAACTCACCATCCTGAATTACCCTGAGCAGCTTGGGTTGCAATTCCAGCGGCAGCTCACCAATCTCATCCAGAAAAAGGGTGGCGCCGTCGGCGACCTCAAATCGCCCCTGGTGCCTGGAATGGGCGCCTGTGAAAGCACCTTTCTCATGACCGAACAGCTCGCTTTCGATAAGATTTGACGGCAGTGCGGCACAATTCACTTTCATCAAGGCCCGCCCTTTGCGTAAACTCAAATTGTGAATGGCCCGGGCCGCCAGTTCCTTGCCGGTTCCGGTCTCGCCCAGAACCAGGACGATGGTATCGCTTGCGGCAATCTGTTCAACCTTATAGAGAATGTAATTGATCCCGTCACTCTGACCGATAATGTTCTCATGGTTGTATTCCAGCTTGATTTCTTCTTGCAGATAAGCCCTTTCAGCTTCAAGTTGATTTTTTAAATTTTTTGTTTCCAGGAGGGCGGTTTCAGCGATTTGTTTGCCTTTTTCCGCCGCTTCCCTTGCTATGGTGATTTCGGCCGTTCGCTTTTTAACCAGTTCCTCAAGATGCCGTTTATAATATTCACGCTCGGTCACATCTTCGATGGCCAGCAGAATCAGCGGAGTCTGGTTTGCCTTTGTGTAAATCCGTCTCGCGTTCAAGTGCATGATCTTTCGGCCGATGCTTTTGAAGTCATGTTCCACCTCAAAGTCATTAAAAACGGAACTCCGGGGAAGGATATCTTCAAGCAACTTCCTGAGCTTCGGGATATCCCATTGCCGATTGCCAAGATCGTATATCAACATCCCTTCAGTTCCCCGCGGCTCAACTTTGAAGGTCCTGTAAAATGAATGATTGGCCTTCACCACTTTCAATTCAGAATCAAGCACCACCAGGGGTTCACGAACCGAACCCAGGATATTTTCAAAAATTTCCATAAAGGCTTTTTGCATCTGCTTCTCTCACGCTGTCGACTTTGAAGGGTAACAGAAATTGTGTCATGGGCGCTTATTTTAGTACAATTATATTTTGAACACAATCGAATCATCGGTTACCAAAAAACTAACGGGTGACGAAATAGCGGTGGGCGACGGCTTAAAGAAGGACCCCTGGCAATTTTGCTTGACAGGGCCTGGAATCAGCGGTTAGGAATAGGTTAAAATAATTTGAAAATTAAAGCATAACCAGGAGTGACAAAATGGAGATGAACCCCATCGCGGAAGAGTTCAATCGGATCATTCAGCAGGGAAACCATCAAGTTTATGATATGCTGAGCAGCGTTGGCAAGAACCTGTTTTTCCCCAAAGGCATTCTTTCACAAAGCGCCGAAGCCAAGGAAAAAGCCCACAAATTCAACGCCACCATCGGTATGGCCACGGAAAAGGGGGACACCATGTACCTCCCCTCCATCATGGTCATGCTAAATGACATCTCTCCCGCACAAGCGCTGACCTACGCCCCCTCTTTCGGCATCCTGCCCCTTCGCAAGGCCTGGCAGGAAGAAATGGTTCGCAAGAATCCTTCACTCACGGGCAAAGACATCAGCCTGCCGGTGACCTGCAATGCCATTACCCATGCCTTGAGCGTGGTGTCGGATATGTGGGTGGATCCGGGGGACGTCATGATCCTGCCTGATAAAATGTGGGGGAATTACAACTTGATTTTTGGGGTTCGAAAAGGGGCCGTCATCAAAAACTATACTTTTTTCGACCCGCGGGGCGGTTTCAACATGGAGGCCTTCAAAACCTGCGTGGAAAAAGAGGCCGGAGAACGGGATAAGATCATTGTATTGCTCAATTTCCCCAACAACCCTACCGGGTATACGGTTTCACCGGAGGAAGCAGACGGAATTGCGGGGATTCTGGAAACCACCGCAAAAAGCGGAACCCATGTGGTAGCCATTACCGATGATGCCTATTTCGGTCTTTTTTATGAAGAAAAAGCCATGAAGGAATCCATCTTCACCCGGCTTTTGGACCGTGATCCCAATCTCCTGGCCGTTAAGCTGGACGGGGCCACCAAGGAAAACTTTGCGTGGGGATTGCGGGTCGGCTTTGTGACTTACGGCTGTCCGATTCAAGGTGAATCGAGACCTTTTTACGATGCACTGGAGAAAAAAACCGCGGGGGCAGTCAGAGGAAGCATATCCAATGCATCACACCTGAGTCAGGAGCTAATCCTCAAGTCACTGCAATCAAAAAAATATGCGTCTGAAAAGGAAGAGAAATTTCAGATTATGAAGGCACGGGCCCAGGAAGTCAAAAAAGTGCTTTCCGACCCGAAATACGCGAAAGCCTGGGACGTATACCCATTTAATTCCGGCTATTTCATGTGCCTGAAACTGAAGACCGTTGATGCGGAATCGCTTCGGGTGCATCTTCTGGATCAATACGGCGTGGGACTGATCGCACTCGGAAAAACCGACCTTCGAGTGGCCTTTTCCTGCCTGGAAAAGGAGGATACACGGGAATTGTTTGACATTGTACTTCAAGGGGTGGAAGACCTTTCGGACTAGTGCTTTCCGCCGGGGGCCTTCCATTCCAGCTTTTCCACATGCTTTCGATATACCCCGGTTTTCTCCCGGTTAATGTCATTTCCTTCCACCAGGGATAAAACCGGCGATTTCTCCGGTTTTGAAACCCTTTGAGGAAACCGTAAGATTTCATTTCCCATGCCTTCTGTAACATCCTTCCCCGGCGGCAAAAGAAAATTAATGAGCCGGGGGCCCTTTTCACGAGGGGTTCCACGGGTCTTAAAAGGCGTTTGTTTGGGAACCAGGGTTTCCAGCTCCATGACGATTTTGCCGTCCTTTCCACGAAGGGAAAATTCCACAAACGGACTTTTGAGTGAATGTTCCACCCGTTTTACCGTTAAAACGATGAACGCGATAAAATCTTCCAGCAAGCGGGAAGGTTCCGGTGGGTATCCCAGCTTTTCCATCATTTGACGGTACGTATCAAAAAAGCGGGCGATTTTTTCCCTTTCCCGTGAGATGGTTCGTGTATTGAACCGTATCCGGTAAACCGGATTATCATCGTGTGTGGCATCCAAAACCGCCGCGGCGGTGTCAGGGTTTGAAGATTTTTCTCCTGTTTCAGTCACAACAACCCCGCCCTCGGCCAGGGCGATGATTTCCTCGGGGGAGCGGTCGAATCCTTCATCAACTTCCTGCCAGGGAACCACACGGCTGATTTCTTCAAAGGACGTCGTCCCTTTCAGCACTTTGTAAAATCCATCTTCCCGCATGGTCACAAGGGTCGATGCTTCCCTGGCCAATCGCCTGATTTCCCCGGAGGTCTTACGCGCAAGAATAGCGTCTCGAATCATATCGTTGACCAGCAGCAGCTCATGAACGCCGGTACGTCCGCGATACCCCATATGGTTGCAGTGGGCACATCCAACGGGCTTATAGAATTTGAACTTTCCCATGTTTTCAGCGCGAACCCCCAGAGCATCCAGTTCATATTTATTGGGGATGTAGGCCAGCCTGCATTCGGGGCAAAGGACGCGAACCAGCCTCTGGGCCAATACGGAGACCACGGTGGACGAAATGAGGAAGGTGTCGATGCCCATGTCCATGAGCCTGAGAAGCGCGCCCGTGGTATCTTCCGTATGAAAGGTCGACAGGACCTTATGCCCGGTCAGCGCCGCCTGAATGACCGCTTCCGCCGCGGTGGAATCCCTGATTTCCCCCACCATGATGACATCCGGATCCTGACGCATCATGGATTTCAGAAAATCCCCATAGGTCTGCCCCAGTTTGGGATTGAGCTGGCCTTGAACAATGCCGTCAATGACGTATTCTACGGGGTCCTCCACGGTGATAATGGATGTGCTGCCGTCATTTAAGTAATTGATGGCCGCATAAAGCGTCGTCGTTTTCCCGCTCCCCGTGGGTCCCGTAACCAGGATGACGCCCGAAGGCTGATCCAGCACCTGCATGAAACGGACCTTGTTCTGGGGCGTAATCCCCAGTTGATCGATGTCAATGAGAGCGCTTTTGCGATACAGAATCCGGATCACGATGTTTTCGCCAAAGGCGGCGGCATAAACCGATACCCGAAGATCAACCTCCTTGTTCATCACCTGGGCATGAATCCGGCCATCCTGGTGTTTCCGCTTCTCGGCGATATCCAGTTTGCACAGCACCTTGATGCGGGAAGCAAGGCTGGGCGCCAGGGAAACGGGCAGGTCCGTCTTGTGATGCAGAATGCCGTCGATTCGGTATCTAACGCGAAGGCTTTCTTCCTTGGGCTCGATGTGAATGTCGCTGGCGCCTTCCAGAATGGCATTGGTGAAGATGTAATCCACCACCCCGCTGGTGGTGTCCCCCCCTTCCATGGTAATTTTTTTATCCCCGATGATGAGATCCGTTTTTGCCTTGTTGCTGGTTCCGTCCTTTACAAACGTGACCTTTTGAAAATGCTGATGGATGGCGTTTCGAATATCAGTGGAGGAAGCAATGGCCGGTTTGATTTTGCGGACCTTGAAAACGCGGCCAAGATTCTGGATCATGTCCCGGTCCAGGGGATTGCTCATGATCAAGGTCAGCACATCATTTTCCTTGAAAGCAGGAATAATTTCATTGCTCAGCAGGAATTCTTCATTAATGCCTTTCAACAACCCCTTATCGATCAAATGAAAGTCCGGCGCCACCTTGAGGATTCCCATCTGGATGGACAACGCGTCCACGAGGGCGCCCTCCGTAATGAAGCCCTTGCTGACCAGGATCGCACCCAGTTTTCCGCCGATTTTTTTTTGATGAGTCAGCCCTTCATCCAGTTGCCCGGGCGTAATCAACCCCAGATTGATGAGGAGGTCCCCAACGGAAATCCGTTTGTGGTATTGATTGAGTATCCGGTGCAGACGAGCTCTGGAAAGAAATTTCAGATCGACACAAACCTCCCCGATCGGTTTGTAGGATGTATTTTCTTTTTGAACAGCCAGTGCCCTTTCCAGGTTTTCCTGCGTAATGGCGCCTTCCTGGATAAGCAGTTCGCCAACCCTGAGCTTGCTAGACCCGTCCATTGCCGCTCACCTCTTTTCTCTCCGTTTCCCGGAAGAAACGGTCGACAAATGGGGGATGTCTTCTTTCACTTTCGGGGTTGATCTTCTCGGCATGGCATCGGCAAAAAAGGACTCCGGCGTTTGATTCTGTTCCGGGTCAAACTCACACATGCCCATGTGGAGCTTCAAAAGACCCATGGAAGGCATTTGATCCGCAATGTCCTGGAGCACGTTCCGCTGAACCCGCTGCGCCGGAATTTTTGCGTTTTCAAAAGACGTATGGGTAAGTAAAAAGGCGAAATTGCCCCCCTTCCACCTTGCAATGATGTCCGCTTTGCGAAGGGTTCGAAAAATGGCGTTTTGAATCACTTGAACGATCTCAATTTCCTCTTCGGGATGCAGGTTTTTTGTGACGTCGTCAAAATTGGAAATCATAAGGGTAATCAAGGTGATGTCATATTTGTTTCTTCGGGCGTTGGCAAGCTCTCTGCCCAGAACCTCCATGAAAAACGTCATGGAATATCCCTGAGTCGCCATATCAATAACCGAAAGCTCCTGGGATTTTCGGGCAAAGATCTTCCTTTCCAAAACCCCATGGACCAGGTCCAGTGCCAGAAAGAGGAGATTCTGTTCTTCCCGGCTCAGATCCGCCATGTTGATATCTTCAAAATATAAGACGGAATGGATGGGACCCGTTTCCCGGGTATGAATATAGATTTCGCCGTCTTCTTCTCCGCCTGCTTCAGCAAAGGGAACCTCGATGAAATTGCTCTCAACATCTTCGGATTTCAACATCATGGCATGTTCTTTCCACAAATGGGCGATGATGAGATTATGGATTTCATCGAACTGATCCTGCCGGCAGGCGCTGTTCCCACATAAATAAAGCCCGCTGTTATGATCGGTAATCAGAAGCGCCGCGCTTTGGGTAAATGGATACAAGGAATGGATAATGGCCATCAAAGCGACCACGAGATCCTTCGGCGCAATATCCCATGTATCGATCATGTTGATTTCATTCAAAATGGTGGCTTGAAGGAGATCCTGCTCCAGAAGACTGCCGGCCATCATGAGGATAGTCCGGTCATCCATTTCCGGAATCATGTTGACATTATGGCTGAGGCGCTGTCGTCCTGGCCTCTCTTTGAAAACCAGGTTTTCCATTGCCCGGTCCCACGAGGTCTCGGAAACCGGCGTCGTCAGGCAACAATCCCCCCGGCAGACTTTGCTCCAATACCGATCCAGGGGACTTTCAGAAGAGGCCGCATGCACAATGGGAACGGCATTCATAAAAGGATCCTGTTTCAGCAGACGGGCGCACTGATAGCCATTCATTCCGGGAAGGTTAACATTCAGGATGATTAGCCCGGGCTTTCTCAAATATGCTTTTCGAACAGCGTCAATGCCGTTTTCGCAGAGGATGAGATCCGTTTGTCGTTTTTCCAACAATTCCCTGATAGACCCGTCCGAAGTTTCCGGATTTTCCGCTAACAGCACCCTCATCCTACGGTTATTCATCCTTTTCCCCGGCATTTTGTTTGTCAATAGATCCCTTCCCGGCAGCCGGCGGCAATGGTTTTCCCCAATTCTTCACATTTATCGAGGATGGCCCCGTCAATCTCACCTTTTGAAACCACGGGTGGCAAAACTTTTTTAAACGGATACCCCAAACAAATTCTTTCAATATGGTTTAAAGCCCCGGTCCCATCATTTCCGGCACTGATAAAGACCCCGTACGGTTTTTTAAAAACGTCTTTTCTACCGTGCGCTTGATTATAGGTCCTGTCAAAAAAATCCTTGACCACTCCGGCCATGTAACCAAAGTACTCGGGGGAACCGATGAGCAGTCCATGGCATGCCAGCAAATCTTCAAGGGTCGCTTCTGAGGCCCTTTTCAACAAAACATCGACGCCCTCTATGAACCTGGCGCCTTCGGCTGCCTTTTCGGCCATTTTTTGAGTATTTCCGCTTTGGGAATGGTAGACAATCAGAATATTACAGGTCAAAGCTTCCTCCTTGAATAAGGGTGCAGTTGTCAGGATGCAGAAAAATCAGAACATCTAAGCCTCGAATTTTATCCTGTCCCCTGACAACTGTCCCCTGCCCCTGTGAACGGTTACGCTAAAAGTAAACGCCGAACATCAAAATCACCGAATCCACGCTCGTATTATCCCGACTCAAATATGCGTTTGACAGATGGTCCCAGCGCAGGGATGTAAACAACGATTCACGGCCGAGGGGAAACTCCAGGCCGAATCCCGCCTTGGGGTTGAAATTGAGATGGGATCCCTGGCCTTCCACACGAAACCCCGTGTAAATAAGCCCGATGCCGCCCTCAATGTAGGGCCGAACAGCGGCTGAATTCAGAAAGTCCAGGTAATAAAGGGCCAGCATGGAACCCGATGCCATGACCCACTGGTCAGGGGTAGTGGTAGAGCCGAGGCTCAACTCCAGTTTGAATCGCAGATTTTCCGGTGCACTGTGGGGCCAGATCTTGTCATAGTCAAACAGGGCCAGATAGTTGGCCATGAGAAACCCGATTTCATTGTTGGGATGGAAGCTGTTGCCATAGCTCAGTGCAAAACCGATGCGGGTAGGCACTTCTGTGGGAACTTCTTCGGCGTTTTGACCCTGGGCCACGACTGTTCCGTTTAACAGCATTAACAACAGGAAAATCGTTAAAACCACGAGCGCTATCTGTTTCATTTTCATATGCCAATACCTCGCCTTTGTTTGTTTCTCGTTATTGATTGACGAAGGAAGAAGAATGACCCTTGAGGAGGGTCTTTGTTTCAGTTTATACTGTCTTTAATAACGCTGGAAATTCTGCCCACGTGGAAACCCGGGGCACATTTTCAGGAGGTACGGCGCCCGGATTGGGCGCCATGACAGAGGGAATGGGCGGCTTCTTATCCAGAACGTACGTAAACCAGACCGGCTGAAGCCCAGACCCTAAGGCCCCGTTTATATCGGCATCCACATCATCGCCCACGTACATGATTTCGGCGCTTTGCACCCCAAAGCCCTCGATCAGTTTTTGAAAGACATGCTTGTGAGGTTTTCGATAGCCCAGTTGCCCGGATATGAGTTGAATCTCAAAAAACGGCGTTAGCCCCACGCGATCTATAATCTTAAGAGCGGCCGGCCAATGGGTGAAGTTGGAGAGCAGTCCAAGTTGATAGTCTCCCTTCAATTCCTGAAGCATGGCTTTGGTTCCGGGCACCCTGTGGCAGCAATCGTAAAAGACGGAGAAATAAGCCTCAACCGCGGCGGATATCCTGGGATCATCCGGCGGCGCCTGGTACCCGAATTTTTTGAGCGCGGCACTGATCCAGAAACGGTTATGGGTTTCCCTGCCATCTTCCCGGGTTTTTTTGACAAACGCCATGGCCGTTTCGTAATAGGTCTTTCTAAAGGCTTTCGCTTCCGGAAAAATCCCGTCCTGTTCCAGGCTCTGTTGCAACCGGGGAAAGGCCCGGTCCAGGATATCCGGTTGTGCCATAACCAGTGTATTAAAGAGATCAAATCCGATGGCCGTGATATGGTTCATATTTTATCCCCGTTCAAAGTTTAAGGAAAGCAAAAGCAAGCGCAGTCGACATCAATCGTCGTATTTTCGCACGCCAAAAAGAATTGATCAAGAAAGAAACGGTTTTTTAAACGACTTTCCATACGTAATGCTTAAAGGCGGATGGGGATCATGAAGCCTTCCATCTTCTTCACTATAGAGATTCATCTCTTGGGATTTCAACCTGTTGTTTTAGTAGAATCGTTGAGGTAATCACTCAGTTTTCTCAAAAGACGTTTGTGACGCTCAGCTGAGATGGAACCAATTGAACCAAGCACACGATAGCGCGGTAATACAGCTAAAAAGCCGAGTCGAATCAGTGATTTTTTTTCGAATACAACTTGCCTTGAAATCCCCATCGGCAGGCGAGAGAAGCTCGTCAAAATCTTTGACATGCCGGTGTAACTGTGTGCTGACGCCACAGACAAGCAGATCACGATAGGGGGGCATTTCCCGCAGGAAAATTGCAGGCCTTTCCTTTAGTTTGCCGTCAGCTTGGGGAACTGGTGTAAGAATAACATCACCTTCTTTCATAGTCGGGATTCGCCTCCTTGATCAAGTTTGAAGAGTATTCAGGCTCGTTCTTTCCGTATGCGTCTTCCAGTCTCTGACTTGACAAATTCGACCAACTTTCATGGTCACTTCCAGGTTCTTTTTCTGCAAGAATAGTAACAATCAGTTTCGTATTCGGCTTCAAGTCAAATGGCTCATCCAAGCGAATTCGCTCACCATCGAAATGAGCTGGTACAGCTATCATCGGCATAATCCATTCCTCCTCGGAATTACTCTGTCTGATGTTTATAAAGAAACGGTTTCAAATTGGATTCGGTCTCCCGATTGCTTTGACAGTATTAATCAATCGCGGGCGGACATTCCTGAGGAATGCGTTCGAGCTTTTCAACATCATATCCCTTGGACTTTGCTGTCTCAACGAGCATGGCATAGGTTTTTTCATCCATGGTGGGTGTGCGGCTCAGAATCCAGAGATACTTTCTGCAAGGGTGTCCGACCATGGCGTATCGATAGTCATCATCCAGGGCAATCACCCAGTAATCCCCTTTGAAAGGCCGGAAGAACTGAACCTTGAGCCGGGAATTGCCCGTATTGGGGACCACAAAAGCTTTGGCGGTACTCACTTTCAAAGGTCCCTCCGGAGACCCTTTTCGACATGCGTTGACCACTTTTACGTGGTCCTGCTGCAGTGAATATTCCGCCGTGACACAGTAGCAGTTCTTCTGAAACCAGGCAGGGAGAGAAGCGATGGCATACCATTTTCCCATATATCGGGGCAGTTCGACCGACGCCACCGTCTGGTCGATGTACTTCGTAGAGGGGGGGCAGGCGCAGCCGTTGATTATCAATACGGCGCAGGCGATGAACGTCCTTAGGATTCCGGATCGGTTTTGCATGGTTTACCTCATTTTTTCAAGACCGTGAAAAGCAGCCATGTCTGCATCGTAAATGGCAGTGAGCCGGGCCTGTAGAAACGGTTTTTTAAACGACTTTCCATCGCCCTTTCTGTCTTAAAGCTGGTTCCCAAACATGGGCCCCGATGGGCCTAAATGACAGGAATAGCATCCGAATCCGGTTTGGGTGACAATGCTGAAGGGCTTCACACCAAGGGTTTCGGCCATCATGGGCACGAGGCGATCCAGCTTCAGTTGGGTTGTCTCCGGATATTTTTTGAACTCGGGTCCCAGGAACAATTCACCGCTGAGCCTGGGGAGATGGGAAGTGGGCATATGAAAATTTCCCGTGTTTACCCCGGATCCGTGACACAGTGTGCAGTCTACACCGGCAAAACGTTTCGGCCGCCACTCTTTGAAAAGAACGGCCGCGCGGGGTAGAATTTCCTTGCCCATGAACACTTTGCGCTGAGAATGGTTCATTTCAGCCCAGGTTAACCGCTTTCCTTCGGGACCTTCGGGACCCACCCTTTTGGGATAGCAACCCGCAAGAACCCATGCTGCTAAAATTGCCACGAGGAAAAAAGAAATATATTTTTGATGGCCCATAAAACACCTCCTTGCAAAGTTTGCCTTTCAAAAATTCAAACACGGTTTCGAAGTTTGAGCTCCATGGGATGGGGTGAGAGGTAGAACTGATCTTTCAAATAGGATTGTTCATATTTTCTCACGTAATGCTTAAAGAGTGTCACCGGGACGATAAGGGGGACAAGGCCGTTATAAAAGTCATCGATCACTTCCAAAAGTTCCTGCTTCTCGTCCGGGGTGAGCTGTTTTTTAAAATACCCCATCATGTGATGCAGTACATTGGTGTGTTTTTTGTTCGTGGCCTTTAACCGCAGAGCTTCCATGAGCAGGGACTCGTAACGGTCAAAGATTTCGGATATCTGTTTCCCTTTGGTTTCCGCCACCAGTTTTCCCATCTCCCGGTAAAGCTTCGTGCTGTGGGAAAGGAGCAGTAATTTGTGCCGGGTATGAAATTTTACAAGTGTTCCGGCACTCGGTTTCTCCTTCAGCATTTGCCGCCACCGGTTCAGAGTAAAGATCCGTTCAATGAAATTCTCCCGCAGATGGGGATCATGAAGCCTTCCATCTTCTTCCACCGGAATAAGCGGAAAATGTTCCATAAAGGCCTTGGCAAAAACACCCACGCCTTTTTTAACCGGCATCCCTTTTTCCGTATAGACTTTCACCCGCTCCATGCCGCTGCTGGGGGATTTACTTTTGAAAATAAAACCGCAAAAGTCTTCCTTTTCAAGTTCCCTTACCCGCTGCTGTGCCCAGGTGGTCATGGTTTCCGTGAGGTCTTTGTTGGTGTTGATGGTGACGACGCGGGGGGATTCCGGGTCTCCCACCAGGCGAATCGGCTCGCGGGGCAGTCCCAAACCCGCCTCCATTTCGGGACAGACGGACATAAATTCCGTGTATTGCCCCAGCGTATCCGTTACATACCGGTCGCGGGCATGCCCGCCGTCATACCGAACGGACTCCCCAAGAAGACATGTGCTGACACCTATGCGAATCTTTTCCATGATGAACTCCCTGTTCAATTGGCTTGGACAACAAGCATACAGGAATACTTTCCGGGAGCAAATAAAAAACCATAAACGGCATAAGAAAAAAAATTGGATACTGGGGTAAGGCGATTAAAAAATTAGATGTCCCCCAGGCTTGGATTGAAAGGTGATACAAAAAAGGCCATGGATTATTTTCCACGGCCTTTTTTTCGATTTTATCATTGATGCGTTTAGATTGAGTCAATCCTGTTTTTAGTCACCGATGTTGACACCCATGGTGGCGTCATCCAAGCAGTTTTTGAGATCATCTTCACTAACATTCTTGGGGTCCTTTAGATCATTTACGTGACATACGAACTCGTTTCCCGCCTTGTCCTTTACCCATACAAATCCTTGTTCGGCCATTTTCTTCTCCTTTTTTGGATTGCGCATTACACGAATGCTGTTTTGAGTAATTCGACCAATGAGTCAAGCCACCTTATCCCTTCGCATTTTATTTTAATCCAAAAATGCTTCATCAAAATATAGAAGTAAGAATAGGTATTGTCAACCATCGTACAAGTATTTTTCAAAATTGATCTCATGATTCATTGCGCCTGCTGAAGCATTTTTTTGGTGGCCCGCCCACAGCATCCCACGGTGAATTTGTTCTAACGCTAATCCATTGATTTGTTTGAATTGATGTGTCCTTCATAAGGTTTTGATATCAAAGGTTTACAAATAGAACAAATTTGCCCTGCACAGCATCCTTGCATTTCACTGTTGAAAATGATAATTGTGGTAATGGGTAACGAGTTTTTATTAAAGCCTTATTTCTTAAAATTGAGGTATGCTGCAACAGGAGGCGCATGAAAGAAAGAGACGGCTTATTAAACGAATTGACCCATCTCCTGAACAGCCAGAAGCTGGCCGTTTTGTCCACACACAATGCCGGTCAACCTTACGCCAGCCTCGTCTCTTTTGCATCCAATGCTCTGTTGTCACAACTCCTGTTTGCCACCACCCGATCCACCCGGAAATACGCCAACCTGACCTCGGACAAACGAGCAGCCATACTGATAGACAACCGTTCCAATGAAGAAACGGATATTCACTCGGCCATGGCCGTTACGGCTACGGGCTTTGTGAAGGAGATCTCCGACGCCGAAAGAGCCGAGGCCTTGCTCCCCTATCTAAAAAAACACCCGTACCTGAAGGAGTTCGTCAATTCGCCCAGTTGTGCTTTTCTAAGGTTGACCGTAGAGGTCTATTACCTGGTGAGACGGTTCCAAAACGTTGTTGAAATCCATATGCCGCCATGACATTGATTCTTCCCATAGAAAGCATTCGGAACACAGACCGACACAAGGTCGGAGGAAAAGCGTTTGCCCTGGCATCCTCATGGAAAGCCGGATTCAATGTTCCGAAAGCCCTGTGTGTCACCTCCGACGCTTATGATCATTATGTCGCATCCACCGGCATTCGTGAGCGAATCCTGATGGAAATCCATCGGAAAGCCTTTCGTGACATGCGGTGGGAAGAAATGTGGGATGCATCTCTTCGCATTCGAAACCTGTTCCTGACGACCCCCATGCCGTTGCCTCTTAAAGATACCCTCGAAGATATGATCGCCGCGTTTTTTTTAAACATGCCCGTGGCGGTTCGGTCATCGTCTCCCGGGGAAGACTCAAAAAAGGCGTCTTTCGCCGGGCTTCACGACTCCTATGTGAACGTGCGCAATCTGGACGCCATACTGGAACATGTTCTAAAAGTGTGGGCGTCCCTCTGGTCCGATGCCGCCCTGCTCTACCGAAAGGAGCTGGGGCTCGATCCTGAAAAGAGCACCATGGCCGTGGTGATACAGGAGATGGTCTTTGGGGATCGCTCGGGTGTCGCTTTCTGTCGAAGTCCCATGGAACCATCTCAATCGATTGTTGAATCGGTGTACGGCTTGAACCAGGGCATGGTGGATGGCAGCGTGGAACCTGACCGCTGGATACTGGACAGGATCTCGGGGAATATTCTCTCGCACACAGCACCCGAGAGAGATTCCTGGGTTGTCCCCACCAAAGAGGGTGCCGCCCTGGAGAGTCTTCCTTCACACATGGCCCCACACCCTCCCTTGAAGGACGGGGAGGTGGATGCGGTATATCGGTTGGCCATGGACGCGGAAAACCATTTTGAAAGCCCCCAGGACGTGGAATGGACCTTTCGTGAAAAGACCCTCTGCCTGCTTCAATCGCGGCCCATCACCACGGAAAAAGGGGGTGAAACAGGGGATGATCGGTCCTGGTATTTGAGCTTGAGCAGGAGTTTCGACAATCTCAAGGCCCTTCGGAAAAAAATAGAAAATAAGCTGATCCCGGCCTTGATGGAAGATGCATCCCGTTTGGAATCCGAGAACCTGGAAATCCTTTCCATGGAAGCGCTCGCACGTGAAGTGGCGGGGCGAAGCCATCTCCACCAGAAATGGGTGGAAACCTATTGGCACGATTTCATTCCCTTCGCACACGGCGCCCGACTTTTCGGACAGGTCTATAACGATGCCGTACACCCTTCGGACCCTTACGAGTTCATGGGCCTCCTGGCGGCGACTGAAATGGAAAGCCTCAAGCGAAACCGTTTGCTTGAAGATCTGGCCCGGGGCATTCGAGAAAATTCTCAACTTCGGCAATTGCTGGAGGCGGGTGATCTTAAAAATGCGGAGGCCTCTTTTCTAAAGCGGATGGACGATTTTATCTCTGAATACGGACAAGTCATCTGCCTGGGGACTTCTTTGTCCGAGTGCCGGACTCACGTGTGCGGCATCCTGCTGCGTATGGCTTCCGCCCATAGGACCGCCGTGGCACGAAAGGATATTTCCGCCCTCACGGAATCGTTTCTGTCCCGTTTCCAGGGGAAGAAAAGAGCGGAAGCCGCGGAAATACTCGATCTGGCCAGGGCCAGTTATCGACTGAGGGATGACGACAACATTTATCTGGGCAGGATCGAATCGGCGCTGGACGAGGTCGTTGCTTTGGCCGAGAAACGCCTGGCTGACGATTCGTCTGAGGAGAAGGACCGACGTTCTTTCGAGGATCTGATTTCAAGGGCTAAGAAAAAAGCCTATGTTCCCCACTCTGCCGTACACGCCACGGCGAAAGACGAAAATGTTAATTTCAGGCCTCGCCAGTTGACCGGACAGCCCGCGGGCCCCGGGCTCGGTGAAGGTCCGGCCCGGGTCATATGGAAAGCGTCGGATCTTACCGGATTTCAGTCTGGGGAAATACTGGTATGCGATGCCATCGATCCCGCCATGACCTTCGTTGTGCCGCTCTCAAACGGCATTGTGGAGCGCCGTGGCGGCATGTTGATTCACGGTGCCATCATTGCGCGGGAGTACGGCCTTCCCTGCGTAACAGGTGTTCCCGACGCCACGACCCTGATTAAAACCGGAGACCGGATCACGGTAGACGGCTATCTGGGAATCGTGACCATCAAAACGGATACAACCCCATAGGTTTTGTTTTGAGTGAGCATGAAATTATCCCATGGGGAAAAACAATTGAAAGATAAAGGAGGTATTTCATATGCGAAGTGAGCCGGTTCTGGTCAGCGGGGGCACGGGGTATGTCGGGGGAAGGCTTGTCCCCCTTCTGCTGGATGCCGGGTATCGCGTTCGCGTACTGGGCCGATCCCTTAAGAAACTTAGTTCGCGGCCCTGGGCGAGACATAAAAATATCGAGATGGCCAAAGGCGATTTTCTGGATTATGCCTCCCTGGAAAAAGCGGCCCAAGGGTGTTGGGCGGCCTTTTATCTGGTCCATTCCATGAACCCCCGGCACAAGGATTTTGCCGAAGCCGACCGCAATGCGGCCCGGAATATGGCGCGCGCTGCGTCACACGGGGGGCTGGAACGGATCATTTATCTGGGGGGGCTCGGGGTCGAGAGCAAGACCTTGAGCAAGCATTTGCGTTCCCGCACGGAAGTGGCCAACATCCTCCAATCCGGTGATGTTCCGACCACTTTCTTAAGGGCGGCCATGATCCTGGGATCGGGAAGCGCCTCTTTTGAAATGATGCGATATCTCACCGAACGGCTGCCGGTCATGATCACACCCCGCTGGGTTCAAAATCAAGTACAACCCATTGCCATCAGCAATGTCCTGGGTTACCTGAAAGGCTGTCTTGAGCATGATGAGACCCTTGGCGGCACCTTTGATATCGGCGGTCCGGATATTTTGACCTACCGGGAGCTCATACAAACATACGCAGAGGTGGCCGGTTTGAAAAAGCGGTGGATCATTGGCGTGCCCGTACTCACCCCCCGACTCAGTTCCTACTGGGTTCATCTGGTGACCCCCGTCCCTTCCCATATTGCCAAACCCTTGGCGGAAGGGCTTCGAAACCCCGTTATCTGCCGGGAAAACCGCATCCGTTCCATCATTCCCCAGGATCTCCAGGACTGCCGGGAAACCTTTCGACTGGCCCTGGGGAAGGTAAAGGAAAAATGTGTTGAAACCTGCTGGGCCGATGCCGGCCCCATCGACTATCCGGAATGGGCCCAATGTGGAGATGTCCCATACGCGGGCGGGACCGTCCTGGAGTCGGGATACCGGATTTCGCTTTCTGCAGAGCCCCGCGAGGCATGGGGAAGCATCGTCCGTATCGGTGGAAGACGTGGCTGGTATTCATCCAAATTTTTGTGGGCGTTGCGGGGCCTCATGGATCGACTGGCGGGTGGCATGGGTCTCAGGCGGGGTCGTCTCGATCCGGTGCTGCTCCGGCCGGGAGACCCGGTGGATTTCTTCCGTGTTCTCGATGTGCGGGAAAATGAATTCCTCTCTCTGCTTTCGGAAATGAAGATCCCCGGCGAGGCCGTCCTGGAATACCGGCTCTATGCATTACCGGAAGGGGGTACGGAACTTCAGCAACTCTCCCGGTTTTTGCCCAAAGGGATTGGTGGAATTGCTTACTGGTATATTCTCTATCCCTTCCACCAGGTAGTTTTTAGAGGGATGTTGAGAGGTATCGCCCGATCCGTGGGAAAACCGATCTTGGATGATGCGGACCGTTTCGCACCGAGGCTTCCCCACGTTTGCCGGATTGATCCAACGGTGAATAAAAGAGTATCTGGGGAGATGGGTGTAGCTGCTCGGTGCCTTTTGCCGAAAGGGGTTAGTCGCAAGTCGCAAGGCGTCAGAAGCAATCTTTAAAAACGAATTTGGTAATGGGCATGATTGAAAAACCGAACTCTGAAGAATTCCTTAAAAACCTGAAATTCGAATCCATTATTGATGTGAAAGCAATCCAATCGTTGATGGATGATTTTTATGACCTTACAAATATTGGCATCGCCATCCTGGACCTTGAGGGGAAAGTGCTTGTTGCAAAGGGGTGGCAGGATATCTGCATAAAATTTCACCGTGTCCACCCTGAAACATTAAAAAACTGTATGGAAAGCGATCTTGAGCTTTCGAAGGGTATCGAACCAGGGAACTTCAAATTATATCGCTGCAAAAACAATATGCTGGACATGGCGACCCCGATTGCTGTGGGGGGGCATAAAATAGGGAACCTTTATCTGGGGCAGTTTCTCTTTGAGGACGAGTCGGTCAATGTCGAGACATTTCGTCTCCAGGCTCAAAAATTTGGTTTCGAAGAAGATCTCTATATTGAGGCACTTGAAAAGGTGCCTAGATGGAGCCGGCAAACCGTCAATACAGTAATGGACTTTTACACCAAATTTGCCGGGCTCATTTCAGAATTGGGGTATAAAAACCTCGAACTGAATCGAAGTGTTCGTGAAAAAGAAAGCCTGCTCGACAAGCTGAAAGAAAGTGAAAACAAGTACCGTGAGCTGGTCGAAAACCTCAATTATAATGAATCGGAAAAACAAGCCATTCTTGATGCGTCCATTGATGTGATCATACTGGTGGATGCGGAATTGAAAATAATCTGGGCAAACAAAACAGCCGCCGGAATAATCGACCGGCATCCCGATGATTTGATCGGGCACACCTGCCATCAACTATTCCAGAACTCCGACAGCCCCTGTCCGGGCTGTCCGACCCTCGAAGCCTTTATTTCAGGAAAACCAAGCCATAAGACCATGTATCAGCCCCACATGAAGGGAATTGGAGAATCCTATTGGGAGGATTATTGCGTACCGGTCAAAGACGAATCCGGCCGGGTGATGGGCGCCGTTGAAATTGCGAGAAATGTCACGGACCGGCATAAGGATGAAAAGATACTGCGGGCATCCGAGGAAAAATTCTCAAAGGCATTCCGGAATGCACCGTTGCTCATGGCCATAACCGCCCTTGAAAACGGTTGTTATCTTGAAGTCAACGAGGCATTTGTTCGTGCTACGGGGTACACCCGTAAAGAAGTCATCGGCAGGACTTCTACGGAGCTGGGATTGATTGCGGTTGAAGACCGTCAGAAACTTCTGAATCTTTTAAACCCTGAGAGACGGATCAAAGATCTGGAAATTCAACTCACATGCGCGGATGGTTCAAAACGTACCTGTCTGTTTTCCGGTGAAACCATTGAATATGAGGGAAAAAGGCGCCTTCTCTCCAACGCCGTGGATATCACCTATCGAAAACAGAGCGAAGCAGAACGTGAAAGACTTCAGGCACAGCTCTTACAGGCCCAGAAAATGGAATCCGTCGGCAGGCTCGCGGGAGGGGTGGCTCACGATTTCAATAACAATCTCGCCGTCATTCAGGGCTACACACAAATGATGCTTGAAGATATAAATCCTGAGGATTCCCATCATGGGGAGCTTGAGCAGATCCTTAATGCCGCCAACCGTTCGGCAGCGCTGACGCGTCAGCTTTTGGCCTTTGCCAGGAAACAAACCATCTCCCCCAAACTGCTTGACCTGAATGACACGGTTGAGGGAATGCTCAAAATGCTGAGGCGTCTCATCGGTGAAAACATCGAACTGATATGGCGCCCCGGACCGAATCTATGGACGATTAAGATGGACCCCGCTCAAGTCGATCAGGTACTAGCCAATCTCTGTGTCAATGCAAGGGACGCAATTGAGGATGTAGGGAAATTGACCATCGAAACCAGGAATGTGGTCATGGATAAAGACTATTGTTCAACCCATACAGAGTTTTTACCCGGCCAATATGCCATGCTGGCCCTGAGCGATGACGGTTCCGGCATGGACAAGGCCACACTGGAACAGATATTTGAACCCTTTTTTACCACCAAAGAGGTTGGAAAAGGGACCGGGTTGGGACTTTCCACCATTTACGGCATTCTCAAACAGAATGGTGGTTTCACGAATGTCTATAGCGAACCGAGAAAAGGAACGACCTTCAAAATATACATCCCCAGATACCATGGCGACATGACGCAAAATGAGTCAGGCCGTCCTGAAAAGATCGCCAAAGGTCATGGGGAAACCATTTTGCTGGTGGAGGACGATGCCGGTGTTCTCAATTTGAGCAAAATGATGCTCGAAAGGCTGGGATATGGCGTGTTCCCGACAACCAAGCCGGATGAAGCCATCGAGATGGTGAGGGAGCATACAACCCGGATTCATTTACTGATGACCGATGTGGTGATGCCCCAGATGAGCGGGAAAGATCTGGCCGGGCAAATAACTGAGATCCACCCTGACATTCAGACCCTTTTCATGTCGGGTTACACCGCAAATGTTATCGCCCACCAGGGTATTCTCGATGAGGGCGTAAACTTCATCGAGAAACCTTTTTCCATGAACGAATTGGGACGTAAAATCAGAGAGGCTTTGAAGAAGGAAGAAAATACAAAATTCAAATAACCAGAAAAATTACAACTACAAACATTCCGGTTTCGCATCCAGAATTTCCCTCAGTTTTTCCGACAGTGTTTGGATGTTGAAGGGTTTTTGGATAAAGCCATTACAGCCCCTGTTCAATATGGCGGTGGCCTGACCATCAATGCTGTATCCGCTGGAAAGGAGGACCTTGACCTTGGAATCCATCCTTTTCAGGTGTTCGTAGGTTTCGCCACCGCCCATATTCGGCATAATCATATCCAACAACACAATGTCGATGCTCTCCCTGTTATCATCATATATTCTGACGGCTTCTTTTCCACTTTTGGCGATCAGAACCGTGTAACCCAATCGACTGAGCAGATCTTCCGCAAATTCCGTGAGGATCTCCTCATCATCTACAAAAAGAACTGTTTCAGAGCCTCGTAGCAGCTCTACCGGCGACATTTTATCTTTTATAACCACCTCATGTGAAGCGGGCAAACAAATTGTAAAAGTGCTGCCATGTCCTTCTTTGCTGTCAACATCTATGAATCCACCATGATTCTTGACGATGCCGTATACGGAGGCCAACCCCAGACCCGTACCTCTCCCCATCTCCTTGGTGGTAAAGAAAGGGTCGAAAATTTTTTCCAGGGTTGCTTTATTCATTCCAACC
The DNA here is from genome assembly GCA_963662465.1 of Desulfatiglandales bacterium. Lineage (GTDB taxonomy): Bacteria > Desulfobacterota > DSM-4660 > Desulfatiglandales > Desulfatiglandaceae > NaphS2. Next base: position 1,650,663 of record OY759599.1, on the reverse strand, counting down.
CCCGTATCTGATACGGCTATTTGAACATACCTGCCGGGTTTAACGTCATGCGGTTCTGTTTTGTCTTCATGCAAGGTAACATTTTGTGTCTCAATACGGAGTTCACCGCCGGCGCCCATGGCCTGCCATGCATTCACATAGAGATTTAAAAAAACTTGCGCCATTTGCCCCCGGTCAACGGACACGGTCCAGAGCTCGTTTTCATATTTTTCATGGATACTGAGCTCCTTTCGGGTGCGACCGAACATTTCCGTCTCTTTCTGAATGAGCGCATTTAAATCCGTCGGCTTGACCTCATATTTCCCCCCTCTGGCAAACCCCAGGAGCTGTCGGGTCAGGCCGGCGGCGCTCCTGACGTGAGCCTCAATGGCTGTCAGGTGTTCAAAATCCGGATGGGAAGCATCCTTATCCATCAATACCAGTGAAGCACGTCCCTGTATCCCCGTCAGCAGGTTGTTAAAATCATGGGCAACACCACCGGCCAGTGTTCCGATGGCTTCCATTTTCTGAGCATGTTGCAGTTGTTTTTGAAGGGCTTTTCGCTCTGCTTCTGATTTTTCCCGCTCCGTAATATCAATGATGGCAAAAAGATCCGCGGGCTTTCCATGGTAGGCGATGGTTTTTGAATAAAGATCCCACCAGGTCATGTTTTTGTCCTTTGTAACCCCCCTGAATCGGTAATGGGTTGACACGTCAGTTTCACCCGCCTGCTTTTTTTCGGCCTGCGCCATGACGAACGGAAGATCGTCATGGTGAATGGTTATGGCATACCCGTACGGTTCCCAGTGATTGATCTCTTCAAGGGAATATCCGGTCATCGTTGAATACATTTCGTTGGCATATTTGACATACCCGTCCTGAAGAATGCCGATTGCCAGCAACGATTGTTCGGAAATCAACCTGAATTTTTCTTCACTCTCCCGAAGGGCTTTCTCCGTCTGTTTCTGTGTCTTGATCATGTGGTTTGCGGAATCGGCAATGCGGGATAATTCCCGAAAGGGCATCTCCCCGGTCGGTATGGTGACGGACTCGCTGGTCGCTCTGTTAAAGAAGGATTCAAACGTCTTAATGCTCTTTCGGGTTTTACCTCCCACGTATTTCGCCCAAAACCAGAGCAGAACAATCAAAATCGTCAGAACCGCTGTACTGGCAGCCACTTTCTTGATGAGCTCCCGTTTCAGCACGGCTTCGTTTTTGGCAATAATTTCTTCAACGGTATCAACGTACACACCGGCGCCAATGGTCCAACCCCATCCGGGGATGCTGCGGACGTATGAAATCTTGGGTGATGGATTCTTCGCACCCAATTTATGCCAGACATATTCAACAAATCCGCCCTGTGAAGTTTTGGAAACCTTCTGCTGCTTTTGAATGATTTTTTCGCCCGCCGCATCCTCTATATCCCAGATGCGGGCGCCACCCCGGGTGATTTTCCCATTGGTGAACAAGGGATACCCGTCCTCCATGCTGCCGAAAAAATACCCTTCATCCCCGAATCTCAGGCTCACGATTCTCTTGAGCACCAAATCCTGGATTTGTTCGGTGAAATCTTTGAGGTATTCTCCGGTTCCAATGGACCAGTCAAGGGGTTTAAAATATTTTACAAACGCAATTTTTAAAAAATCCTTTCCCTGTTGCGACGGTTTTGTCCAGGTGTATTGATAGAACCCTTCCCGCTGATTTTGGACCATCTCGATCATGTCCTTGACCACATATTCACCCTTGGCCCCTTGAACGGGAAGCATATTCACCCCTTCCATTTCCGGCCGGTCGGAAAAAAGCGTTTCGATGCCATCCATCGAGAATGCAAAGTAATATCCCCGCCCATTAAGAAACCGTATGGGCCTGAGAGCGTCTTTGATCATTTTTTTTATGTCGTCAATGGGCTTGGCGCCTACGTTCTCCCGGTAAATATTCTCCGCTATGGCGACGGCCTCATAAACACGTCCCCGCAACTCGGATTTGAGATTTATTTCAATCTGTGATTTCATATAGTTAATATACTCGACCACATTATTGACTTCGCTTTTGAGCATCCCCTTTTGAGATGTCAAATATTCCTCCCGCAACAGTTTGGATTTCGTCAGGAAAAATGCATATTCGTTGGAAATCCAGATAAAAAGCACCAGACAGAAAGAAATGGCCGCGGTCAGCACCATGTGTCTGACCAGGAAATTCTGGATACCGATTTTTTGTTTTACCATTTTTTTCATATCCTTACCCTTGATGGTCCCGTAAAAAGTCAAAAAAAACCGAAATTCACACCTAATGATATCAATGGTTTAGAGGTGCTAAAAAGACCAAAATCGGACTTTTTACGAGACCATGGCCCTTATCTCACGAAACAAATGATTCGTCAATATTTTTTGGTCTCAAGCGATAACGATCGTTGAGGCAATGGTCTCCATATAGCCCACAAGATCATTATAAGATCTATATAAAGACCAATTCTGTCTTGACAAGCTGATAATTATTCATTACTTCGTGACTCACGGAAAAATCATTAAACAGTTTTATGGGCTATATGTGAATCAGAGGAAAAACGATGCCGAAGTCTATCATACGCACCTACTCACGTTATAGCCGCGATGCGGCTGCCTTGCTCGGCGCGTTGATCCGCGAAGCGCGTAATGAGCGCAAGCTCACTGCACAGGAATTGGCCGATCGCGCCGGTATTTCCAGAGGACTGTTGCAACGCATCGAAAAAGGCAATCTCAAATGTGAAATCGGAGCCGCGTTCGAAGTGGCAACCCTTGTTGGCATCAAGCTGTTTGATGCCGATGAAAGCATGCTGACGAAATACCTGACTCAAAAAAAGGAAAAGCTGGCGCTACTGCCAAAATCTGTTCGCAAGAAACCCAGAGTGGTTCGCGATGACTTCTAACGCGGCATAGCCGCAGTTTTAAGTTTTAAGTTTTAGGTTTTAAGTTCCTGTGCCATCATTTTCTTGTTTTTTGTGACAGAAAACCAGGTGATAAGGTACTAAGATGGAGAAAGAAGCCTTTGTCTGGATATGGCTGCCGGATGAAACCGACCCTGTCGTGGCCGGACGGCTTGAAGCTGATAACGGCAATATCCTGTTCAACTACGGTAAAAGCTACTTGAACCGTATCCGTGACAGCAAACCTTTGATCGCAATTTACGATCCCGAATTACCGCTAAAGGCTGGACAGCTCCCCTTGCTTGAGGGTTTGACCATGCCCGGTTGTATCCGGGATGCCGCGCCCGACGCGTGGGGCCGGCGTGTGATTATCAACAAAAAGTTGGGGCTTAAAGGCGCAGACACAGATACAGCCGAGCTGGATGAACTGACCTACCTTCTGGAGTCCGGTTCAGACCGGATCGGTGCGCTCGATTTTCAACAATCTCCTACGGAGTACGTGCCACGTACCGCTAATAATGTCAGCATGGAAGAATTAATTGAATCTGCGGAACGGGTCGAGAAAGGCGTGCCCCTCACACCAGAGCTGGATCAGGCGTTGTTCCATGGCACTTCTATTGGCGGCGCTCGTCCTAAAGCCTTAATTCAAGACCAAGGCAAAAAATACGTGGCCAAGTTTTCATCCAGCACCGATCTGTACAGCGTTGTTAAAGCTGAATTCATCGCCATGCGACTGGCTGAATTGGCCGGGCTGAACGCTTCACCCGTCAAGCTGGCCAAAGCGGCAAACAAAGACGTACTCTTGATCGAGCGTTTTGACCGCGTACCAAAAGGCGACAAGTGGGCGCGAAAGGCCATGGTCTCCGCTCTAACGCTGTTTCGCTTGGATGAAATGATGGCGCGGTACGCCAGCTATGAAACGTTGTCCGAAATCATTCGCCACCGTTTTACCGAGCCGAAGCATACGCTGAAAGAGCTGTTTTCTCGGCTCGTCTTCAACATTCTGTGCGGCAATACCGACGATCATGCGCGAAACCATGCGGCGTTTTGGGATGGTAAAATGCTCACCCTGACGCCTGCCTATGACATTTGTCCCCAAGGCCGTACCGGCAATGAGGCTTCACAGGCGATGCTTATATCCGGAAACAACAATTTGAGCCGGCTCAAAACGTGTCTTGAGACCGCGCACAACTTCCTTCTTTCTGAGGAAGAAGCCCGCGAAACATTCGATAACCTGACTGCCGCAATCGAAAAGCATTGGGAAGCCGTATGCGAAGAAGCTGAGTTGAATGAAGTGGATAAAAAACTTCTTTGGAAACGGCAATTTTTAAATCCCTATTCGGTTGAGCAATAGTCATTGCTTTTGGTGGTGTAGGTGCATCCTTCAGGAATCATGGATTTCAATCACATCACGGTAATACCAGTCAAACATGTCCCGCCTCAGTTTTGCCCTGTAAATTTTACCTTCTTCTTTTCTTCTCAGATTGTAAAATACAACCCCCTCGGCCATGACGTCATGGTATTCATGATATTTTTTCTTCCGTTTTGCAACAAAACGAGAAACCAGATGGTCTTTGAACCATCCACTCCAATTGTCAAAATTCTTTTCGTGCTCGTGAAAAGACCGATAAGACAAATGCTTCACCGCCTTGCTGAAAGGATACCAAATATGATTATCCAATCTATAAGGATTTCCCTGCAATTTTGGGCCGATCACTTCGCCCGCCTGCTCCCCGTCTTTCTCGATATATCCTTTCTGAACCGCTCTGAAGATACCTTCGATTATAAATGTTTTTCCTTTTATGATTTGTAAAGGATCAATGGGGTTTTTCCTGTTATACAGAGAAGTCAACCGGCCATTCTCCGTCAGGAGCTTAACATTGGTGCCGTCCAGTTTTTCAACGGCCATGGTCTCATCCTCAAAAACCCATTCATATTCCGGGGTAACTTCCGGCGTGACCAAATACACTTCAGGGTTTCGAAGTTGAAATTTTTTTCCGTGTTTTTTCCAATGGTCCCTGTTTACCTTGTACTTTTTCCGAACGAATGGACACTCAATTTTTGGAAAATTATCAAGCTTTTTCATTAGAGAGCCTCCCACAACAAGCATACGGCATAAGAATTATCCCCAATTGAACGATGGATTTGTTATGGTTACCATCAAACAACCCGGTTTTGCAATAAAGTATTTATGGGCGTTAACAACCTTCAACCATCTCAATTTTACGGATTTCCATGGAAGGAAATAAATACATACAACATAAACGAACTGACAACATAACCTGCATAAGGGCTTGGCCTAACAACTATATTTCCAAACCCTACGATCTCAACAGGCTCCTTTTCAAAATGGCTCGGGCTTTCAATCCCGATCTTCGGATGGGGGCCAAGGACCTCCAACAAACAGGCTGATGGCCGACTGGTATACATTCGCCGCCATTGCCCTGTTTTTTCTGGGCGTTCAGAGATTCCTGTACAAGGTTTCGGCGGAACGGCGATGCAATTCCGCCTGGACCAGTTTTTCCTTCATGGGCACCGTGGCATTTTTGAGTACGATTCTTTTTTTCGCCCAAGGTGAAACGGTTCAAAACATCGGGTTTCTGTTGTTTATCGCCCTGGCCAACAGCCTGACCTTTTTTATTGCCACCATGAGCAATATGGAAGCCCTCAAGCGGATTCCCGCCGGTATCGCCTATCCGGTCATTCGGCTCAATGCCGCCATCGTCGTTATTTTTTCCATTTTCTATTTCGGGGATATTCTGTCCGTTTACCAGGGAATGGGAATTTTTCTGGCCCTGGGGGCCGTGGTGGTTCTGGCCCGGGATACGGGCGAAAAAGAGAGCCCCCATGGAAACAGAAGATTAGGATTTCTGTTCATCGGCATCTCCATCCTGGCCGGCGCCCTGGCATCCATATCGAGCAAATTCGCGGCCCTTTATGCCAACAAAATGGCCTTTATGGCTGTTTCATATACCTTTGCCACCCTTCTTTCCTTTGGTTTTCGCAACAAAGCGCAGTCCGTCGATGCAAATGAAAACCACAAGGACGCTCTCATAATCGGTTTTTTCATGGGATTGATCAACCTGGCGGGATTTTACTGCTATCTCAAGGCCCTTTCCACCGGGCCCCTTTCCATCATCACATCGATCACAGCCATGCATTTTGTCATCGCCGTCATATTATCCGCCCTGATTTACAAAGAAAGGCTCAACCGGTGGCGAATCACCGGGATTTTTCTGACCATGGCGTCCATCCTGCTGCTGCGCATCTGAGGGATTACTTTTCCAACTGCTTCTTTTCTTTTAAGCGTTTTTCCACCACGCAATAGATCCCTTCACCCTCCATGGCCGGCTTGAAACAGAAATTGTCGGAAAGGCATTTGGCTTTCCTCAGATCACCAGATGCCCATCTTTTGATTAATCCGGGCTCCCGGATAAAAGGCCGGCTCATGGAGATATAATCCGCATATCCGTCCTGAACCAGTTGCGATGCCACTTGAAAGGATCGGTTCCCACCCACGAGGATCAAGGGGATGCGTATTTTTTGCTTAAAGGTTTTGGCCGCCTCCTTGAAGTAGGCTTCTTTTTCTTCAGTGGCAATTCCCATCCGGGAAGGATTCCGCTTTCCGGAGAAAAATGTACCACCGCTCAATTCGATAGCATCGATTCCGCCCTTTTCCAGCATTTCACCTACCTGGACCGAATCATCCAGGGTGAGTCCTCCTTCAAGGAAATCCTCGGAATTCAATTTTACAAGGATGGGGAAGTCATTACCCACCGCACCACGAACCGCCTGAAGCACTTCCAGTACCAGCCTGGCCCGTTTTTCCAAGCTTCCGCCATAGGCATCGTTACGTTTGTTCAAGGCAGGAGAAAGAGATTGGCTTAAGAGATATCCGTGAGCCGCGTGGATTTGAACGCCATCGAATCCAGCTTCCCTGGCACGCCGCGCCCCTTGGGCAAAAGCGTCCACCAGTTCATCCATGTCGTCCTTTTCCATAATCCTGCGGGGGGATTTGGTGAAGTCTTCAACACTTGAAAATGCCAGGGGGGGCTTTCCAATGAGTTTAGCGCTGGCAAAAGCCCCTGCATGGGTGATCTGGAGTACAATTTTGCTGTCCCGCTCATGAACGGCCTTTGTCATTTCCCGGTAGGCGTCGATGAATTCGTCCTGATAAATGCCAAGCTGGAAGGGCCCAGCCTGTCCATCGGGCCGTACATAGGCATGACTGGAGATGATGAGGCTCACCTGACCCTCGGCAAGTTCGGTCATGACATGGGTTATTTTTCGGGTGCAGGCGCCCTCTTCCGCCGCCATCCCTTCCCAGGTGGCCGATCGAACAAACCGATTTTTCAGCATCATTCCCTTGATTTCGCTTTTTTCGAACAATACGGACATGGCTTTCCCCTCATTTATCAGTGACCGAAAGAACGGATATGCAAAATGCCAAACGGATCAGTCTTTTTCTAATTGATATCATAGGGAGATTATCCCTGGCAACCGGATTTCTCAACAACCGGATTTCTCATTTTACTTCCACGACCATTGGGCGCTTATTCTTGCCTTTCCGCGGCGCCTGCGATACTCTTGTCCCAGTCATTTTTATCGCGCAAAGCCGCAACGCTCGCAAAGAAGAATATTGTACTGTATTTGCTCAAAAACCTTGGCGTCTTTGCGCCTTTGCGCGAGTCCCTTTGAGGAAAAACGCTTGTACGACATTTCAGACCATAGACCACTGCCGCCGGCCCTGCAAAAATCTTACAACTTTCGCCGTCGCTGCCTTCTGATGGAAAACCTGCGGTACCATTTTGTGGATGAAGGAAATCCCAAAAACCCTCCGATTTTGATGCTCCACGGCAATCCCACCTGGTCGTTCTTTTTCAGGCGCCTGGTGGACGCTCTCAAGGGAGAATACCGGATCATTGCACCGGATCACATGGGGTGCGGATTGTCCGACAAACCTCAAAGATATCCTTATACCCTGCGAAACCATATGGGCAATCTGGAAAAGCTCATGGATCATCTAGGCTTGAAGCGCATCACGCTGATCTGCCACGATTGGGGAGGCGCCATCGGGATGGGGGTCGCCACACGACGGCCTGATCTTTTCAGCCGCTTTGTGGTTTTCAACACGGCGGCGTGGCGTTCCACGCGCATGCCGAAACGGATCGCAGTTTGTCGCATTCCCTTTTTCGGAACACTGGCAGTGCGCGGTTTTAACGGTTTTGCCCTGGCCGCAACCCGAATGGCCGTAGCAGGGCGCCTTGAAAAGGATGCAAGGGCCGGTTTGCTGTGGCCCTACAACAGCTGGCTAAACCGTATTGCCCTATTGCGATTTGTACAAGACATCCCCATGAATCCGTCCCATCCATCTTATGCCTGTCTAAAGGAAACAGAAGGGCTTCTTTACCGGTTGCGGCATAAACCCATGAAAATCTGCTGGGGAATAAAAGACTGGTGTTTCGATGGTGCATTTCTGAAACAATGGCGACAACGTTTTCCAAACGCCTCCGTGACAGAATATCCGAATGCAGGCCACTATATTCTGGAAGACGCCCATGAAATGGTCATCCCGGAGGTCAACGCCTTTCTCGCCGCTACCAGGGCTTGACATCCGCCATACCATTGAAATAATCTCGTGTTCGTATTTCAATGGAGGGCAAAAAGAAGAAACCACTGGGGGAACAACCGCAATGAAAAAGATCGGAAGATTGCATGTGCTGACGGATACGGTACTGCAGGACCGTTTTACACACCTGGAACTCGCGGAAAGGGCCATTGACGGGGGGGCTGATGCCATCCAGTTCCGCCAAAAAAAAGGTTCCACGAAAGAACTGATCAAAACCGCCACTGAGATGAAACGCTTGTGCGCCGAGAAAGGCGCTATTTTTATCGTCAATGACCGAATCGACGTAGCCATTGCCGCCGACGCGGATGGCGTACACCTGGGACAGGATGATTTCCCCATCCCTCTGGCGAGAAAATTTCTGGGAAAAGACCGCATTATCGGTGGATCCGCCGCAACGCCGGAAGAAATCGAAAAATGCATTGGCGAAGGCGCCGATTATGTGGGCTTCGGGCCCGTTTACCCCACAGGCAGCAAGGCAGACGCGGGGCCCGTCAGCGGTATTGATTTTCTCAAACAAATCGTTGCATCAACGCCGGTGCCGGTCATCGCCATCGGCGGGATTGATCAAGCCAATGCAATCCATGTAATGTCAGCGGGAGCTTATGGTATTGCCGTGATTTCCGCTATCTGCTGCCGGGAGGACCCACGGAAAGCCGCACGGGAACTCCATGATGCTGTTTGTGTTGGACTCAACGCGGATTAACGTGAAAACACCGTTTTCTGGAAAGCAAACGCACCCGGTCAACCATCCGAAGGATGCAGTTGAACGGGTGATCACGTTAATCCGCGATGAACCTTATGTTGTTTCCTTTAAGGTGAGAAGGTAACAGGGTTGAAAGATTTGATTAAGGATAAACAGGTAAAATATTGGCTGGATATAGATATAGCAATTGTTTCAGATAAATTTGCAGGCGTGCCTTTTTACGACCTAAAAAAGATAAGCAAATTTAGAAGAGCTATCGATTTACGATTGGAAGTTCATACTTTCTCATTGGATGATGTTCTGAATGACCCACCGCTATTTTTCGTTGATATAAAAAGAAAAGGTATTCCTGTTGTATTGTGAGAGGATCTAACATGAGCCAAACCCTGGCGCAGATTGGGGAATTCGGTCTTATCAACCGAATCCATAAGATCATTAAAGCAGAAGGCGTCACGCTGCCGAAAACCACCCTCGGCATCGGCGACGACTGCGCGGCCTTTCAATCCCGCCCGGGATATGATCTACTGGTGACCTGCGACTGCATGGTGGAAAACCGCCATTATCTGCCCGGGTTCATTTCGCTCTATGACATTGGGCGACGGGCCATGACCCTCAACATCAGCGACATCGGCGCCATGGGGGGGCGACCCCGCTATGCCCTGGTGTCTCTGGGCCTGCGGGCGAGTACGCCGCTCAAGAACGTGGAAGCCGTCTATCGGGGTTTTCTGGCGGAATTGAATCCCCTTGATGCGGTTATCATCGGCGGCAATGTGACGTCATCAAACAACGACAATTTTATTGACATTACCCTGATCGGCGAGGTGGAAGCGGGCAAAATGGTGCGTCGCGCCACCGCAAGACCGGGAGACGTAATCCTGGTAACGGGATATCCGGGACAATCGGCTGCGGGGCTTGCAATGCTGCTTGAGGCGGAACCCGGCAACAACCTGACCGACAGTCCACTGGTCAGAGCCTATCAGCAACCCACCCACCGCGCCCGTGAGGGGGCGGCCGTTGCGCGCTTGGGCCTTGCCAATGCCATGATCGATATCAGCGACGGCCTTTTAGGGGATCTGAGGCATATCTGCGACGAAAGCGGCGTTGGCGCCGTGCTCGACGAGAAGCGACTGCCGGTAAGCAAAGCCCTTGATCAATTCGCCGAGGATTCGGGACGGAACCCCCTGGATTTTGTTTTAAAAGAAAGCGACGATTATGAACTGATGATGACCTGCGCACCTGAACATGCGACGGGCATTCGGGATGCCGTTTCCCGGGAGAGCAACATCCCCGTAACGGAAATCGGAACCATCACCGGAAAAAAAGGAGCAATTGAGCTGATGTCGCCGGACGGCATTTCCCGTCCCGCGGGTCTGTCCGGCTGGGATCACTTTAAAAAATAAGGAGAACTTATGTTTGATGAAAACCTGGCCCATAAAGCCGCTTTAAACCTGACAACACTCAGAGATCAAAAGCCTCTGATCCATAACATTACCAACTTCGTGGTCATGAATTTTACGGCAAACGCCCTCCTGGCCTTCGGCGCATCTCCGGTGATGGCCCATGCGCCGGAAGAAGTGGAAGAGATGGTCGCCCTTGCCGGCGCCCTGGTACTCAATATCGGCACCCTGACGCATCCCTGGGTGGAGGGCATGCTGAAGGCCGGCAAAAAAGCCAATAAACTGAACATTCCCATTGTTCTGGACCCGGTGGGCGCCGGGGCCACCACCTTTCGCACCGCCACGGCCATGAAACTGACGGATGCCCTTTCCATCAGCGTGATTCGTGGAAATGCCTCGGAGGTACTTTCCTTGGCCGGAGGGGATTCTCGGACAAAAGGCGTGGACGCGGTGCATGGGGTTGACGAAGCCGAAGCGGCTGCCGTCGCCCTTTCTCGAAAACTGGGCGCCACCCTTGCCATTACGGGACCCGTGGATCTGGTTACCGATGGGGACCGCGTTCTCAGGGTGTTTAACGGACACGAACAGATGGGACAGGTCACGGGAACCGGCTGCGTTGCGACCGCACTGATCGGCGCATTTCTGGCCGTGGATGGCGACAGCCTTGAAGCGACTGCGACAGCCCTGGCGGCTTATGGCCTGGCGGGTGAAGCGGCGGCAGCATTTTCAAAAGGCCCGGGTTCCTTTCATCCCGCCCTGCTGGATGCGTTATTCAACCTGACGTCAGAACAGTTGGTTAAAAAGGTTCGGATTAAGTCTTAAAGCGGCAAGTGGCAGTTTTAAGTTTTAGATTTTAAGTGTTAAGAGTGGAATTTTGCCATGGTAAATCCGACGTGTATGGACAAACAACAAGGCGCTAGATTTTTTCTTATTTTTCTGCTCTGCTCTCTGTTGTTGCTCCTGAAGCTCTTCTGGACTTTTTTGTCGGCCATTATTCTGGCAATGCTCATTGTCAGCGTTTTTTATCCCGCATATGCAAGGGTTAAGACTCTCGTGCGACATCGGGAGGTACTGGCGTCCCTTTGCGTCACCTTCTTTATCCTGATCATATTGATTATTCCCGTGAGCTGGTTTATCAGCACCCTCTCCAATGAGGCCTACGAATTTTACAAGAAGAGCAGCAATCAGGTATCGCTCAGCAAAATAAAAAAAATCGTGAAAGACGACCCGGTCTGGGGCGAGCGTTTTGAAAAACTAAACGACATGACCGGGCTCAACATTACGCCGGATACCATTGAGGAACTGGCGTCTTCCATCGGGAAAAACATCGGATTGTTTTTGTACGACCAGATCAGAAGTATGGCCTCAAATCTGCTCAACTTTCTGATTCAATTTTTTCTGATGGCCCTCACCATGTACTATCTCTTTAAGGATGGCGCAAGATTGAAGCGGTATTTTTTCGAACTCCTGCCCGTACCCGAGGATCAACTGGAAAAGCTAACCTCTAAATTCCATGAAATGGGAAGGGCCGTTGTGGTGGGGAACGGACTTTCCGGAATTGTGCAGGGAATTCTGGGGGGGTTGGGATTTTACTTCTTTGGTCTGGATTCACCCTTCCTCTGGGGAACCGTCATCTGCTTCATGGCGTTTCTCCCCATTATCGGGGCTTCGGCCGTGTTTATTCCCACCGCGGCCCTTCTGTTTTTACATGGCAATACGGGGATTGGATGGGGATATCTGATTTACAATGTATCGTACAGCTCAATCATCGAATATCTGGTGAAACCCAGACTCATCGGACAGGGGATGCAAATGAATGCACTCCTGGTGTTCATCGGGATTATCGGGGGGATTAAGGTGTTTGGAATCCTGGGAATTATTTATGGCCCTCTGATTATCACCATATTTTTGACGCTGGCAGAGATATATAGACTTGAATATCGAGACAAAGCCGTATAAACTTATCTGCTGAAAGACGGATTGCATAAAAGGAGGACAGCGAATGAACCCTGAAAAGGTCTTGGAAGGAAAGAAAATTCTGCTTGTTGACGATGAAATAGACATCCTTGATTTCTTGTCGGAACTGTTGGAAACCAGCGAGGTTCATCGGGCAACATCCTATGAAGAAGCGAAAAACCTTCTTGAAACCCACCACTACGACGCAGCGGTTTTGGACATCATGGGGGTGCGCGGCTATGAACTTCTGGAATTGGCCAAGGGAAGGGATATTCCGGTTTTGATGCTCACGGCCCATGCTCTGAACCAGAACAATCTGAAAAAATCATTTGAAAAGGGCGCCTGCTACTACGTCCCCAAGGATGAAATGGGGAAAGTAGATATATATCTGGCGGACATCCTTGAAGCTTTGGAACAAGACAAAAACGTATGGGCCAAATGGTACGACAGGTTAAGCACATTCTGCGACCGAAGGTTCGGCGCCAACTGGCGAAATGAAGATCCGGAGTTCTGGGATTCCCTGTTGAAATATTGATGATCAATTCGCACAGGAAAGGAGATGGGAAGATGGAAAATAAAGAAGTCGGCACCACCATTATGCAACATCTTTTGAGGCAGCAGCGACAAAATCCGGAAGCCACGGGCGCTTTCACAATCCTGCTCAACGAACTGATCGTTGCGGCAAAGGTAATTTCCAGAGAAGTGAACAAGGCGGGGCTTGCGGACATCCTGGGCGCAACCGGAAAAATCAACGTTCAGAATGAACAGGTGCAAAAGCTCGACATCTTTGCCAACCAGGTGGTGATCGAACGAATGCAGCACATCGGCCAGCTCTGCTGTATGGGCTCCGAAGAAAACGCGGATCTGATCGACATCCCCCCCCGGTTCCCCAAAGGAAACTATATTATTCTGTTTGATCCCCTCGACGGATCCAGCAATATCGATGTGAATGTGAGTATCGGCACTATCTTCGGCGTTTACAAGAAAAACAGTGAAGAGACCGATATCGACTGCCTTTTAAACGATGTGTTGCAACCCGGCATGCACCAGGTGGCGGCCGGTTACTTCATCTATGGCTCCAGCACCATGATGGTGTACACCACGGGCAATGGAACGGGCGTGCATGGATTTACCCTCTACCCCAGCGTTGGAGAATTTCTCCTTTCACATGAAAACATTCAGATACCCGAAAAATCAAAGACCTATAGCGTCAATGAGGGAAACTACGCCTATTGGGATGAAAACACGAGAGCACTCGTTGATCACTTCAAGGCCGTCGACCGGGAAAGCGGCCGGCCCTATTCCGCCCGATATGTGGGAAGCCTGGTGGCGGATTTCCACCGAAATCTGTTAAAGGGGGGGATTTTCATGTATCCCGCAGACCGGAAAGATCCCAAAAAGCCCACGGGAAAACTGCGGTTGATGGTGGAGGCCAATCCCCTTGCCATGGTGGCCAGGGAAGCGGGTGGGTACGCCAGCGACGGCCATGGCCCGATCCTTGAAATCGACCCGAAAGAACTTCACCAGCGGGTGCCCCTCTATATTGGAAACCGGGAGGATGTGGAACTGGCGGAAAAATTCATTGGCGGGGACATTTCATAGTCTATTCACAGGGTGCAGGGGGCAGTTGTCAGGGGGCAGGATGGGGAACACCTGCCCCCTGCCCCTGACAATAGTTTACCCACTCACAAAATAAAAAGTTTCAGCCGGCAATTCAAGGCAGGTAAGCCGTTTGCCGTAGGCCGCGCCCGTATCCACTCCGATTTTGTTGGCCATGACCAGGGGTTCCGGAAAAGGCGTATGACCAAAAACAACTTTTTTCCCGAAATCAAAGGTTGAGGAAATAAAGGGTTCCCGAATCCACATCATATCTGTCCTGCTCTGCCGCGCCATGGGAATGCCCGGCCTAAACCCGGCGTGAACCAGATAATGATGCTCCAGCTCAATGAAGGGTTTAAGGGAAGTATAGAAAGCCATGTGGTCACGGGGGATGTCGCCGGCAAATAATGGGGTTCCCGGGTTCTGTTCAGATCGGTACGCCTTCAGGGTGGTAAGACCGCCGTTGGCCAGGTACAAATTCCGATTCACGCCCGACAGGTAATCCAGCAGCATATCCTCGTGGTTTCCCATAATACAAGTGATCCGGGCATGGTTCCGGGTCAACGACAGGATGTAGTCCACAACACCTATGGAATCCGGCCCCCGGTCCACATAATCTCCCAGAAAAATCAGGGCATCCCGGCCCGGCCGCCATGGAATTTTATCCATGAGCCTTGTAAGCATGCCAAGACGGCCATGGACGTCCCCGATTACAAATGTTTTGCTCTGTTTCACCATTTCTTGAAGCGCATGTACCCCAAAAAAAATCCCCCCGACAAAAAAACGATTTAATCAGGAGGATTTTGTAAACCGAAAATGAGTGAGACTATGGAAATTTAATCCCGTCCCTGACCGAAGATTCGGAGCAACATCAAAAAGAGGTTGATGAAATCCAGATAGAGGGACAATGCGCCCAGAATCGCCCCTTTCCTGACCACGGCCCCGTCCGCATCCACGGGCTGCGTGAGGGCCATATTTTTGAGCTTTTGGGTGTCATAGGCGGTGAGCCCCACGAAAACAATGACCCCGATGTAGCTGATGATGATGCTCATGCCGGGGCTTCTGAAAAACATGTTCACCAGGGATGCGATGATAATGCCGATGAGACCCATCATCAAAAATCCGCCCATGGACGTCAGATCCCGTTTGGTAATCCAGCCGTAAATGCTGCAGCCCACAAAGGTTCCGGCGCACACAAAAAAAGTGCTGACGATGGAGGTCTGGGTATAGGCCAGGAAGATGAAGGAGAGCGTAACGCCGTTCAGCGCCGAATAAAGAACGAATAGAGATGTGGCCGTACCGGCGCTCATTTTGTTCACCATGCCGGAGATGGCAAACACCAGCCCCAGCTCCGCCACGATGAGCAGGATAAAGATGATGGAATTGCCGAAGATGAGGCGGGTGAGGGCCTCGTTTCCGGAAACATACAGGGCCACCAGGGCTGTGAGAGCCAGCCCGATGCCCATCCAGTTGTATACGCTTCTGACAAAATCGTTCACCAGGACTTCAGACCTGGGCCTCGATACGGATGTTTGCGCCATGCGATTACCTCCTCGTATGAAATGTTGGGTGGTGAAATTGGGTTGCTTCCGTAATCCTTTTTTATTATAGATGTTCTTTTGGAAAGATCAAGGGTAAACGCCGTAACATTTTCGGAGTTCATGAACCATGCATGACAACCATCTCTACATTGTCATGGTGGGGCTTCCCGCCAGAGGGAAATCCACCATCGCCAACAGGCTGAAAGAAAACCTCACCAAATACGGCATCAAGACCGGCATTTTCAACAACGGCGATCTGAGGCGGAAACTCACCGGCATCGAGAGTTCCCGGCCCGAATTCTATGATCCGAATAACCAGCAGGGGGTTGAACTCAGGGAAAAAATTGCCATTGCCAATATCGGGCGGGCCAAAGACTATCTGGAACGGACGGGCCATGTGGCCATTCTCGATGCCACCAATGTCAGTCTTCAGCGCAGAAATAAAATTTCCGGGGCTATCGGGGACCATCCGATTCTCTTTATCGAATGCATCAACGGAGATGAGAAAATTCTCAAGGCCAGTCTCCAGAGAAAGGTGGCGCTTCCGGAATTCAATCATTTGGCGAAAGAAGAAGCCATGCAGAGTTTCCGTCGAAGAATCGGTTACTATCAAACCATCTATACCCCTCTGGAGACGGAACGGAATTTCGTCAAGCTGGATTCCCTGAACAACAAAATTCTGAAGGAAGAAATTACGGACAAGATCCCCTACTGGGACCGGATTCGGGATTTTCTGGTAACGGATACGGTCAAAAATCTATTCCTGCTTCGCCATGGAGAAACCTTTTTCAATCTGGAAAACCGCATTGGCGGCGACTCGCCCCTGACGGAAAACGGTATGACCCAGGCCCGGGCCCTGGCCCGCTATTTCAGCAAAAAAAGTGTTCCGGTGATTTTCACCAGCGAAAAGAAGCGGACCCTCCAGACGGCGGTTCCCATCAAGGCGTTACAGGCAAAATGTACCATTATTCCCCTGAAGGAGTTTAACGAAATCGACAGCGGCGCCTGTGAGTGCATGAGCTATGAAGAGATTCGCAAACAAATGCCCCATGTGTTTCTGGCCAGGAAAAAGGATAAGTATAACTATGTGTATCCGGATGGTGAGGGGTATACGTCCATGAAATACCGGGTGGATATGGGGATCAAGAAAGCCCTCTATTTAAGCCAGGATTCACAGAGCATCATCATCGTGGGGCACCGGGCCGTCAATCGCATGATCCTCAGTCATTTTCTCTACCGAAGAGAGGAAGATGTCCCCTACATTTATGTGCCCCAGGACCGGTTTTATCACATCGTTGCCACCCAGGACAAAAAGCTGCTTGAATTGAAATCCTATCATCTGTAACCCCCCTTAAACCCGCGAAAACATGATTGACAGGGCCATGCCGTATCCTATATATTCATTCCGTTTATTCTGATGTTTCTATTTTTTAGGTTGGATAACTTTTCAACCATGGAGCCAAGCGTGAATAAGGAAATTCTCAGCATTCCCCAGGCGGCCAAAATATGTCTTCTCAACAGGGTAACAGTTTGGAAGTACGTAAAATCCGGTGAAATAAAGGCATCTTTGACCCCGGGGGGGCAATACCGAATCCATCGGAAAGACCTTGAAAACTTCATGCGCGACAGGGGAATGTACCCCTTTGGAAGCTATACGCCAGAAGCCAATCGAATCCTGATTGTCGATGATGATCTCGGGATTCGAACGTTGATCGTAAAACTTCTAAATCTGCACGGATATCTGACCGAAACCGCTGAAGACGGTTTCCAGGCCGGAACCAAGGTCATGACGTTCAAACCGGGAATAATTCTTCTGGACCTGTTCATGCCTGGGATGGACGGGTTTGATACGTGCCGGCGGGTCAAAAATGACCCGGACACCGCCCACATCAAAATTATCGCCATTACCGGATACGATACGGAAGAGAATCAAAACCGGATTTTAGAAGCCGGCGCTGACGGCTACCTGGCAAAGCCCATCGAAGAAAAAACACTGATGAATGAAATCAGAAAGCTTCTTGGACAAACTTGAGGTTTTGACATTGTGACAAAGGGAGGACCCCGCCATGAACCGGTTTTCGTTTTTCAGTTTGCGGACACGCATCACCCTTCTCGTGTTTGCCGCGGTTCTTCCCTCGCTCTTGATCATCGGCTACTCCGGCCTGGAACACATCCGCCACGACGTTGACCAGGCCCAACAGCATGCGCTGGATCTGGCCGAAGGGGCGGCAAACCTGTGGGAATGTCGCATTCGCGATGCCCGCCAGATCCTGTTTACCCTTTCTCAACTACCCCAGGTACAACAACACGACAAGGCCGCCTGCACCGAAGTCTTTTCCAACCTGCGGGCGAACTCGGAAGGCTATACCGGCTTTCTAACGGTCAGCCCCAACGGGGATCTTCTGACCAGTTCTTTTTCCCTGGATCAACCGCATAATTTTACCGACAAACCATGGTTCAGGGAGGTATTGAAGCGCCGCGATTTTGTCATGGGAACCTATGAGATCGGCCCGCTGAGCGGGAAAGCCATCTGTCCCCTGGCATATCCCGCCCTGGACCATCAGGGCCGGGTCGTCACGGTGATCATAGCGGGACTGGATCTGACATATCGAGACTTCTTCGCTTCCATCAATCTGCCCGCGGGAACCACGGTCCGCGTCGTGGACAAGAGCGGTACTGTGTTAATGCGAACCCCTGATCCCGCAAAATGGGTCGGGCAATCCTTTCCCCATGCCCCGGTTATTGAACGGATGTTGGCTCAAAAGAAGGGTGTGATCGAAGCCAAGGGCCTGGACGGCATACGGCGCCTGTACGGCCTGGCGCCATTGGTATCCGGCGCGACAGAGACCTTCCTGAGCGTCGGCATCCCCAGGAGCGTTGCCTTCATACCTGTCGCCCGCTCCATAACAATCTATCTCATCCTGGCGGGGATCGCGGCGGCGGCAGTAATGCTGGCAGCCTGGTTCTTCGGGGGATGGCTGATTGTGCGGCCTGCTCAGCGGTTGCTGAAGGCCACAAGACGTCTCCAAGAGGGGGATCTTTCCGCACGCACCGGCATCACCGGGAAAAAAGGGGAAATCAACGAACTGGCCCGGGCCTTTGACCAAATGGCTGAAGGGCTTGAAAAAAGCGAGTCGGAGCGGCGGGCGGCGGAGTCAAAGCTCCGAGAAAGCGAGCAACAGTTTCAAGTGCTGTTCGACAACGTATTTGACGTGGTTTACACCCTGGACCTGCAACTCAGGATCCAGCGCATAACGCCTTCGGTGGAAAGAGTGCTGGGCTATCCTCCCCATGAGCTGGTGGATATTCCGGTCATGGACCTGGGGCTCTTAGCCCCGGAATACCTGGCAACAGCGGTGGCTGACGCCCAGCGCATGTTTTCAGGTGAGCGGTTGGAAATGGTCGTATACGAATTTGTTGCCCGGGACGGCACCCGAAAATGGGCGGAAATCAGCGGGGAGCCTCTCCGGTGTGAGGGAAAGGTGATCGGCAGCGTATCCGTGGCCAGGGATATTACCGGCCGAAAAAATGCTGAGGAATCGCTTCGAAGAGCCAATCGATCCCTGCTGGTCATCACCCTGTGCAATGAAATTCTCATCCGCGCCAAGGAAGAAGAGAGTTTGCTGAAACAAATCTGTACGACCATTGTGGAAAGAGGCGGTTATGCACTGACATGGGTCGCCTTTGCGGAACATGACGCGGAAAAAACCATACGCTCCGTGTCCTATGCCGGTGTTAAGAAAGGCTACCTGGAACTATTGGACCTCTCCTGGGCGGATACGGAAAAAGGCCGGGGGCCCACCGGCACAGCCATTCGAACGGGCCAACCCATTATTTCCAGGGATATTGCCACAGATCCGGGATTTGCGCCCTGGCGGGATGCGGCCCTGGATCGGGGTTTCCGATCCTGCATTTCCCTTCCCTTGATTTCAGCCCTTGGAACATTAGGTGCGCTGGTGGTCGTTTCAAACAAAATGGATGCTTTTGACGAATCGGAAAAAGAGCTCCTGGTGCAATTGGCCGATGATATGGCCTTTGGCATCGCCGCTATCCGCACGCGGCTGGATCGGAATCGGGCCAGGGCGGAAAAAGAAAAGGTGGAGGCCGAACTCCGACAAATACAGCGGTTGGAGTCGATAGGGCAACTGGCGGGCGGCGTAGCCCATGACTTCAACAACTGCCTGATGGGGATCAAGGGCTTTACGCAACTGGCCCTGGTCGAGACGGAAGAGAGTTCTCCAGCATATAAAGACCTTCTGGAAGTCAATAAGCAGGCCGATAAGGCGGCCAACATCACCCGTCAACTCCTCGCCTTCAGCCGTCGACAGCCGCTTCAGCCCATGGTTCTGGATCTGAATGCACAGATTCTGGACTTGAGAAAGATGCTGGGCAGGCTTCTGGAGGAGGACATCAAGCTTACCATTGAAACGGCCCAGAACCTGGGACGGGTGAAAGCGGATACAGGACAAATGGATCAGATTCTCATGAACCTGGCGGTAAATGCCCGCCACGCCATGCCGAAGGGTGGGATGCTCACCCTTAAAACGGCCAACGTAACGCTGGACCAGACCTATGCCGACCGCCATTCCGGGGTTACGCCCGGAAAGTACGTCATGATGGCCGTCTCGGACACGGGAATGGGTATGGATGAAGCCACCCAATCCCATATTTTCGAACCGTTTTTCACCACGAAGAAGTTAGGCGAGGGAACCGGCCTGGGACTGGCAACGGTGTACGGCATCGTCAAACAGCATGACGGTCATATTTCCGTATCCAGCGAGCCTGACAAGGGCGCCACTTTCAATATCTATCTGCCGACATGCGACGATGAACCGCCGTCCCCGGAGAAGGAAACAAGATTCGTGCCCCAAGTATCGGTCACGGGGAAAATCCTGGTGGTGGATGATGACCCCGTGGTGCTGAAGCTTTGCGTCAGGACCCTTAAAAATTATGGCTACAGCGTACTTCACGCAGGCAATCCCGACGATGCCCAAAGGCTGTTCGCCCATGAAGGCGAAGGCGTGGGGCTCCTTCTGACCGATGTGGTGCTGCCGGGCATGAACGGACGCCTGTTGTACGAAAACCTTAAGACCCACAAGCCCTCATTGAAAGTGGTTTACATGTCCGGATACCCGGAAAACGTCATTGCCGAGCGCGGAATTGTGGGCCCGGAAATCATCCTGATCCAGAAGCCCTTCGAAGCAGACCGATTGGTGCAGGTGATCGAAGCGGTTCTGGCCGGATCAAATCCATAAGGAGGTGTGCGTGTCCGAGGAGAAAAATATCAGGATATTGGTGGTGGATGATGAAGATCATGTGTGCCGGCTGCTGGCGCGCTGGTTGTCCACCCAGGGGTATGACTGCAGAACCGCCACGAGCGGTGAGGCGGCCTGGGAAATGGCGATGAAAGATCCCCCGGAACTGGCCATACTGGACATCATGATGCCCGGCATGTCGGGCATAGAACTCCTGGCCCGGTTCGCCTGGGAGCAACCAGATGTGGCCGTCATCATGGTGACGGCGGTGGATGACCGCCGGACGGCTGAAAAAGCCCTTGAACTGGGGGCCTACGGCTACGTCATCAAGCCCTTTGAAATGAATGAAATCTTCATCCATGTGGCCGGGGCCCTGCACAGGCGAAAGCTCGTGGCCATGAAAAAGCGGTATACCCAGGACCTCGAGCGTGAAGTGCGCGAGCGAACCGAATCCCTTCGCAAATCCCAGGAAGAAATCATCGTCAGACTGCTGATGGCCACTGAGTTCAGAGACGAGGAAACCGGCGCCCACATCCGCCGCATCGGCCGGTACGCCGCCACCTTGGCGGAAGCGGCGGGATGGCGGCAAAGCGACGTGGATGATATTCTATTGGCGGCCTCCATGCACGATATCGGCAAGATCGGCATATCCGATACCATCCTGCTCAAACCGGGAAAACTGACCCGGGAAGAATGCGAACGGGTGAAGCATCACCCCCGGATCGGGGCCGGCATTCTGGCCGGGTCGGATATCCCGCTGATACGCATGGCCCATGACATTGCCCTGACCCACCACGAAAAATGGGACGGCACGGGCTACCCCAATGGCCTGGCTGGGGAGGAAATTCCCGAGAGCGGTCGCATCACGGCCATCTGCGACGTCTATGACGCCCTGATCATGGACCGTCCTTACCGGGCGGCACTGCCCGAAGAAGAGGTTCTCCGCATCATGACCCCGGAGAAGGGCCGGAGTTTCGACCCCCGTCTCTTCGACATTTTCATGGACGTTCTGCCGTCATTTCGCCGCATCGGAATAGAGCTGAGCTGATGAGCTGATCCTATCGGATCGTGGGCGTCACAGGTTGAACCAGCACTTTCGGCGTTTGGGTCCGTTTGTCGTAAAAAAGAAATGCCGTCACATGCATCCGTTCAACGGATGCCACCATGCCCACGTTTTTGGCATAAAACACATATCCGCCGTCCACCACATGGGCCGGTCCCACCTCTCCCGCATAGGAAGACTTGATGAGCACCCCCTCATATTTTCCCGCCGGAACCGTTATTTCGTAAGCCCCCACATAGGTATGGGTCACCTTGAGATGCCCGCTGTATTTTAAAAAAGTGGGATCATTGAGATCATAGACCTTTACCACTGTTTCAACCCGGGATGTTTCACCCGGCTTCATACCGCCGGACATGAGCGGAAGTATGGGATCATAGCGGGTGATAACGCCCTGCTTCAGGTCCATTTCCGAAACCAGATTGATGGCGCCGTCGCCTGTAACCGAGAAAAACTCAGTAGAATCCCCAACTACCATCCGATGCCACCATTGTCCATTCTTTCGGTCCGTCTTTGAGATGACAGCCACCTGGCGTGTTCCTTCCCGGTCGCCGGCGGTAATCCGGTAGGTCCATTCCCCTTCACGCAAGGGCATCAGGCCGGCCGTGTCCGTGATGGGCCATGCCGGCAGCGATTTGCCCACGACCCCCTCTCCCAGAATGGCCAGGGCTTCCCGGTCGCCGGCATCGAGTTGAACCACCTTTCCGAAAGATCGCTCTTCACAGATTCCCTGTTCCGGCAAGCCCATGAAAACCATTAGAAACAGTAAAGCCAATACCAGAAATTGACTGGGGCATAAAATCTTCATTTCCATTCGTCCTTTCCAAAGGGCAGTCGTCATACTTTCAGGGAACCGATAATATCATCAATGGATTCGATGCCATGCTCACTCAAAAAATCCTCCAGGCCCTTGATAATGTTCAAAGCAGCCCTTGGATTGATGAAGTTGGCCGTTCCCACCTGGATTGCCCTGGCCCCCGCAATGAGAAATTCCAGGGCATCTCGCGGTTCCAGGATTCCTCCCATGCCGATAACGGGAATTGTAACGGTTTTGACCACCTGGCGCACCATGTGAAGTGCCACCGGGCGGATGGCCGGGCCCGATAACCCGCCGCTCCCGTTGGCCAGCTGGGTGGTGCGGGTTTCGATATTAATGGCCATACCGGTCAGGGTGTTGATCAGGGACAGGGCGTGGGCGCCGGCCTTTTCCACGGCAAGGGCGATTTTTCGAATATCCGTGACATTGGGAGATAATTTGACGATGACGGGCTTGTCTGTTTCTTTCAGGACCCGTTCCGTAACCCGCGCGGCCATCCCTGGGTCCGTACCGAAAGCCATACCCCCCTGCTCCACATTGGGGCAGCTGATGTTGACTTCGAGTGCGGAAACACCTTCAATTCCCTTGAGCCCCGCCGCCACGGCGCCGTATTCGTCAAGGGAATGGCCGTAAATGTTTACGATGACGCAGGTATCCAGCGTCTGAAGCCAGGGTAGTTTTTCCGACAAAAACGCATCGAGCCCCACATTGGCCAACCCGATGGCATTCAACATACCGCAGGGGGTCTCCACGATGCGGGGCGGGGGATTTCCTTCCATGGGTTTGAGGGAAATGCCCTTGACAACGATGCCGCCCAGCAGGTTGGGATCCATGAGGGGCGCGAATTCCCGTCCATAGCCAAAGGTTCCCGAGGCCGTAAGAACCGGATTTTTGAGTTTCAGAGAGCCGATTTGGACTGCCAGATTGGGGTTGCTCATGGTTTATAACGCCTCCCAGTCAAGGGTTTCAGAATGTTGCTTATTTCAGAACGCTAATATGAGAATATACCGGGGTCAATAATTTTCAGGATTTTTCCCCTATTTACTGGCGCCGTATGGTAACGACAGCTCCGTTTTCCGCATGAAAACCGGGTTCCACATTCACGGAGGGTGCAATGAAGGTAACGGCGGCGCCATCTTTGACTGTGGTATTTTCACCGAGGGTTAGAGATGTCGCGTTGCTGCACGAACAGTTCGTATCTGAAAGATAGATCGTATTGTTAATAATGCCATTAGCGGGACAATCGGGACAGGAGGCCATTGAGGCCACTGCGGCTCCCAGGTTCACCCGTGGTTTTGTGATGGCCACTTTTCCATCGGTGATCGGATCTCCACTCTCCACCAGTTTTGATTTAACCTGACTCGGTGATAGAAAAGTGCTGCTGAGCGTTTTACTGGCGCTTTGCAAACATGCAGCAGCTCCGGCTGCATAAGGGCACGCGGCGGAAGTGCCGCCGAACCCGTAGGCGCCAGTGTAATAACCTCCCCCCATTTTTGTGGTAGTGGCCCAGTTGGAGGGCGCCAGAAGGCCCAGGAAAGAGGCGGTGTTGGAATAAACAATCACTCGGTCGGAATCGGGTTCCTGCGGGGAATACCACCCTGTAGAACACCCCCAGGTCGAAATCTTGTCGGCGCAGGAACCGGAGGAAACGCACCAGCCGATGGATGATGTTGTAAATCCGGCGTCGTAGACCGCACCGACCGAAATGACATGGGAAATACACGCGGGCCAACCTATGGAATCGCAGTAACCGTCGTTTCCCGAAGAAACAAAAAGCGTCATACCCACCGATGCAGCATTGGCCGCAGCCGCAGTCATAGCGGTGGAGGCGCTGTCGCAGGTGCTGTAATACCTGCCCCCCCCAAAGCTGGTGCTGACAATCATAATGGGGTTGTTGGGGTCATCGTTTTGATGGGTAACACACCATTCCCAGCCCTCAATCATATCCGATGTCCAGGCACTTCCCCCGGTTGCAGTATCCGTTATTTTCAAAGCATAAAGCCTGGCGCTGTAGGCCACGCCGCCGATATAATCTCCCACAGTACCAAGATCGCCGGCGGCGATCCCGGCGCAGGCAGTGCCGTGTCCATTTCCATCCATGGGGTCATTTTTGTCCTCTCCGCAATCATATCCGCCAATCACTTTTGGATTGGGAAACCCGCCTCCGCCCAAACGGGAATGGGTGTAATCAATGCCGGTGTCGCAGATCGCCACGGACACCCCACTCCCGTTATAGGTACTTCTGGCCGTTGCTGCATTCATCAAAGGGATGCCTTGGGCCAGGTTGGGATGAAGAATCTCATCTTTTTCAATGGAAGTGACGTCCCCATTGTCGATGAGTGCTTGAAGCCCCTTTAAAGTTACCTGCGCCGAAAATCCATAAACATATTTAAAACGGTTTGTAATCCGGGTTTCTCGAGCATTCATGTCGCCAATGACTCGATCCTGCGCATTGCTTACATCAGTTACCATCTGTTTTCGGGCATCCATGTTTCTTAGATTTAGCGGGGTACTTACATTAACCGGCTGTCTCAAATTTACGATGACGCGGGTTGTTGAACTTCCATCCGCAAAACCCGATAAAACCGACTGAGGGTTAATCAGTTTCGAACTCTCTGACAACATTTCGATCATCTTTGTTTCATCCCCTTCTGAAAAACATAAGGATGGCATCAGGACCATGGCAATACCCAAAACCAACCATCTTCCGGTTTTCACAATCCGGAACATACTAATTTTAAAAGTGTTTTTCAATTTTTCCTCCTTGGAACCCGGTGCTGTAAATTTGATAACCAGATTTCAGTGTCAAACGAAATCGCCAATTTGTCAAGAGGGATAAACAACGCATCCAGCCTTGTTTTTTAAAAGTTAAAAAAACTCCTTGACAATTCTTTTTCAAAAGTTTAAAAATTCACCCATGAAAACATGTGAGATAAAAAATACAAGTGCTTTAAGAAATTGGTGGTGGCGCAGCTTCATACAGAGGGGGTGTGCCCACCGGGTTTAGAACCAGCAGTAATATCATCAACAAGCAAACCGTGGCGCGCTTCATCAAGGGCTTCACGGTTTTTTTTATTTGAGCATTACAAACAAAAGGGCCGTGGGGCAAAATTCCCACGGCCCTATTTTTTTGAGGGGCCAATTTCAAGAGGATCAGGCATTTTGGAAATACGACCTTCTCTTTCACAATTCAAACGAATGGCGGCGCACGGCAACCTGATACCGGTGTATGGGGAATTCCTTGCGGATACGGAAACCCCGGTTTCAGCTTATCTGAAAATCAAAGACAAAGCCTTTTCCTATCTTCTGGAAAGCGCGGACGGCGGAACGACCTGGGGCCGGTACAGTTTTATTGGATATAAACCCCTTCTGACGGCCCGGTTCATGGGCCAACGGATGGAGATTACAAAGGGTGATGAAACCGAAACCCTCAACCCGGTTGAAAATCCCCTGGAAGTTTTGAGGGATCTGGCGTCACAATACCGTTCCGTGACATCAGAGGATCTTCCCCCGTTTCAAGGAGGTCTCGTAGGATTTTTCAATTACGACCTGATTCGGACCTGGGAACCGGTCCCGGCGCGTCCGGATGCAGACATGCCGGAATGCATTTTCACCGCTTCCCGGCGGCTCATCATCTTTGATCACCTGACCCACAAAATTACCGTAGCGGCCCATGCTCACGTGTTGGAAAACGAAGATCCGGAGTCCGCCTATTTTCAGGCTTGCGACGCGGTGAATGAAACCATTGCCGAACTCAGCCGGCCTGTTCCCACCATCATGGAAGGAAATGACGTCAAAATATCGGAGATCAGCTCCAATTTTAAAAAAGAACCCTTCATGGGGGCTGTAAGACAGGCCAAGGAATATATTGCGGCAGGCGACGCTATCCAGATAGTTCTGTCCCAGCAATTTCAGGGAACCGTATCGGGAGATGATTTTGCCCTCTATCGAAAGCTCAGGAGCATCAATCCGTCGCCCTACATGTTTTATCTCAATTTCGGAGAAACCCGACTGATCGGCGCTTCCCCTGAAATTCTGGTGCGCCTTACGGACGATCGCATTGAATTGCGCCCCATCGCGGGCACGAGGCCCAGAGGAAAAAACGAGACCATGGACCAGGCCCTGGAACAAGAACTCATGGCGGATCCCAAGGAGCGGGCCGAACACATCATGCTGGTGGATCTGGGGAGAAACGATGCGGGAAGGGTGGCGGCGCCGGGGACGGTTATGGTTCCCAGGTTGATGGAAGTGGAACGTTACTCCCATGTGATGCACCTGGTCAGCCGTGTGGAAGCGAAATTGAGCCCGGAAAAAGACGCCTTTGACCTCTTCATGGCGTCATTTCCCGCGGGAACGGTTTCAGGCGCCCCCAAAATCCGTGCCATGGAAATCATCCATGAGCTGGAACCTTCACCCAGGGGCCCCTACGCGGGGGCCGTCGGGTATTTCGGGTTCAACGGCAACATGGACTTCTGCATCACCATCCGCACCATAACCCTGCACAAGGATAAGCTGTCCATCCAGGTGGGCGCCGGGATTGTGGCCGACTCCGATCCGGAAAAGGAATACCAGGAAACCCTGAACAAGGCGGGCGCCATGTTTCAGGCCATCGGGAGGACGAAAACCAAATGATTCTGATGATCGACAATTACGATTCCTTTACCTACAACCTGGTCCAGATGATACAGGTATTGGGGAAAAGCATTTCCGTACGGCGGAACAACCAGGTGGACATCCCGGCGCTGGAAGATTTAAACCCGACCGCCCTCCTGGTATCCCCCGGCCCGGGCACGCCGGATGATGCCGGTATTTCGGTGGATGCCATTCGGCATTTTGGAAAAAAGATTCCGATTCTGGGGGTGTGCCTGGGTCATCAATCCATGGCCGCCGCTTTCGGCGGTGAAGTGATTCGAGCAAACCGGATCATGCACGGAAAGACAAGCCTCATATTCCATGACGGCCGGACCCTTTATCGTAACCTGCCCAACCCTTTTCCCGCCATCCGCTATCATTCCCTGATTGTCGACGGCAATCGGATCCCGGACTGCTTCGAAGTAAGCGCCTGGACGGAACAGGGTGAAGTAATGGGACTGAGACACAAACAACACCCCATGGAAGGGGTGCAATTCCATCCGGAATCCATTTTGACCGATGCCGGGATGGATATCATTAAAAATTTTTTAGGGAGGATCGACCAATGATCAAACAGGCCATCGCTAAAGTGGTAAACAAACAGGATTTGACCGAAAAAGAAATGGTTTCCACCATGAATGAGATTATGACCGGCCAGACAACCCCTTCACAAATCGGGTCATTTCTGACGGCGCTGCGGATGAAGGGCGAAACCGTGGCGGAAATCACAGGCGCCGCCAGGGTCATGCGTGAGAAAGGCGGAAAGATTAACGTCAAAAACCACCTGGTCAGCATTGACCGGGATGAGATCAATGCGGAAGATGAAACCCTGCTTGACATTGTGGGCACCGGTGGAGACGGGACCCGGACGTTCAATGTCTCCACCACCACCGCCTTCGTGGCGGCCGGCGCAGGCCTGCGGGTGGCCAAACACGGTAACCGCGCGGTATCCAGCCTTTGCGGCAGCGCGGATGTGCTGGAGAATCTGGGCGTCAACCTGGACATCAACCACGCGGATGTGGAGCGATGTGTGGACGAGGTGGGCATCGGATTTCTCTACGCCCCGAGTTTTCACGGGGCCATGAAGTACGCCGCCGAACCCCGGCGTGAAATGGGCATCAGGACCCTTTTCAACCTCCTGGGGCCGTTAACCAATCCGGCGGGCGCCAACGTACAGGTTCTGGGGGTGTACTCCCCTGACCTGACGGAAATGATGGCCCGGGTCTTAGGCAACCTGGGAGTTCGGGAGGCCTTTGTGGTATGCGGCGAAGGCACTTACGACGAAATCAGCATCTGCGGAAAAACCAAGATTACCCACCTTAAAAACGGCGACATCGATACCTTTAACATGGAACCGGAAACCTACGGGTTCAAACGGGCCGCTGCCGAAGACATACAGGGGGGCAATGCCAAACGGAATGCGGAAATCGTCCGCCAAATCCTTGCCGGCGAAAAAGGTCCCAAGCGGGAGATGGTCCTGCTCAACGCCGCCTCCGCCTATGTGGCGGCCGGTCTGGATCCGGACTTTTTCGCCGGCATCAAACGGGCGGAAGACATCATCGATTCAGGCAAGGCCAGGGAAAAGCTGGATGCGCTGGTGGATTTCACCCGGGGATGCACCGACTTTGTGCGAAAGGAACTGTAGATGCACGCCAAGCTGTTAGAAATCCTGGCAGAAAAAAAGAGAGAAGTGGAACGTCTGAAAAAGGGATCATCGGCATTGCCGGAGAACCGTTTTTCAGGCGGCATCCGCAATTTCAAGGAGGCGCTGACGTCCAACGATGGGATTGATCTGATTGCTGAAATCAAATTCGGATCTCCCTCGCAAGGCATTATTCGGGATGATTCCGATCCACCGGCCATCGGCCGCGCTTATGAGAAAGCCGGCGCCGCCGCCATCTCCCTGCTGACGGACCGGAAATTTTTTAAAGGGGATCTGAAAAACCTGTCCCGGCTGAAGCAGGCGGTATCCCTGCCGATCCTTCGAAAGGATTTTATAATAGATGAAATTCAGATCACCGAGTCCGCCTGGTTCGGCGCCGATGCGGTGCTGCTCATTGCCCGGATATTGTCCGAGCAACAATTGAAACACCTCCTCGATGCCGCACGGGCATTGGGTATGAGCGCACTCACTGAAATTCACGACAACCGGGATCTGGAAAAAGCGCTGAACTGCGATGCCCGGATTATCGGCATCAACAACCGTGATCTGGACACCTTTGAGATCAATGCCGACACCACACTCGATCTGGCGCCCCTCATCCCCCCGGACAGGGTGGTGATCAGTGAAAGCGGCATCCTTTCAGGCAAAGACATAGAACCCTATAAGGGGTTGAATATTCAGGCGGTGCTGGTGGGTTCGGCGCTGATGGGGGCGGATGATCCGGGGCAAAAGGCGGCGGAGTTGGTAAAGGCGGGAGCAAAACAGTGATACGGGTTAAAATCTGCGGCATCACCCATATGGCGGATGCCGAAAAGGCAATTGAATTGGGCGCGGATGCCCTGGGATTCGTTTTCGCGAAAAGTCCCAGGCAAATCACGCCTCAAAAAGCGAGGGATATCACCCGGAGGATCTCTCCATTCGTCAAAACCGTCGGCGTCTTCGTTAATGAACAACCGTCGGAAATTCGAAAGGTCATGGACTTCTGCGGCCTGGATCTGCTTCAACTCCATGGAAACGAGACCGTCTCCGCCTGTTCCAAACTGGCCCCAAAGGTGATCAAAGCCTTTCGCGTTCAAAGCGAAGCGTCACTTTCGCAGATTGCGGAATTTAAGAACCACGTGAGGGCCATCCTCCTGGACGCCTATCAAGAGGGCTTAAACGGCGGCACCGGCAAGACCTTTGACTGGCGCCTGGCAATGAAAGCCAAAGCGTCAGGCATCCCCATGGTGTTGTCCGGTGGACTGGGACCCGGCAACATAGACGAAGCCCTGGAACAGGTAAATCCCTTTGCCGTCGATATCAGCAGCGGCATCGAGAAAAGACCGGGCATAAAGGATCATGAGAAGATGCGAATCTTCATGGGGAAAATTAAGGATTTTGAACGGAGGCATCAATAAAATGGACCATCGGGGCTATTACGGACCATTCGGGGGGGCATTTATCCCCGAGATTCTGGTCTCAACATTTGAAGAACTGGTAAAGGCCTTTGAAACCGCAAAGGCCGATCCCTCATTCTGGAACGAATATGAGCATATCATGAGTACCTATTCCTGCCGACCCACGCCCATCACCTTTGCCGAAAATCTGACCCGTCACTTCGGCGGGGCGAAAATCTATATCAAGAGAGAAGACTTAAACCACACCGGCGCCCACAAGGCCAACAACGTCATGGGGCAGGGACTCCTGGTGAAACGCATGGGAAAGTCCCGGGTCATCGCGGAGACGGGCGCGGGTCAGCACGGCGTGGCCACTGCCACCATGGCCGCCAAATACGGTCTGAGATGCACCGTCTACATGGGGGAAACGGATGTGGAACGGCAGCGGCCCAATGTTTTCTGGATGGAACGCCTCGGCGCACGGGTAGTCCCCGTAACGGATGGGTCCCGCATCCTCAAGGATGCCATCAACGAAGCCTTCAGGGACTGGGTTTCAAATATGGACGATACCCATTATGTGCTGGGCACGGCCTGCGGTCCCCACCCCTATCCGGAAATGGTGTCCTATTTTCAGTCCATTATCGGAAAAGAAGCCCGAGAGCAAATGTTGAAACAGACGGGAAAGCTTCCCACCCGGGTCTACGCCTGCGTGGGCGGAGGCTCCAATGCGCTGGGGATATTCAACGGTTTCCTGGATGATGAGGTGGAACTGGTAGGCGTCGAAGCCGCTGGAAAAGGGCTTCACACGGGCCAACATGCGGCCCGACTGGCATCGGCGGACGGCAGCCCGGGTGTGGCCCAGGGGTACAAAACCTACTTCCTTCAAAATGAAGAGGGGCAGATGATGGAAACCCACAGCGTGGCGGCCGGGTTGGACTATATCGGTGTTTCCCCCATCCTGGCATCCCTTGGCGATCGCGGCCGGGTTCGGTTTGAAGCTGCCGCGGACCGGGAGGTCATCGACGCACTGTCCCTCACCCTTCGCATGGAAGGCCTGATTCCGGCCCTCGAATCAGCCCACGCCTTTGCCCAGGCCTTCAAGGAAGCACCCTTACTGTCAACGAAAGATATTATTTTGATCAACCAATCGGGCCGGGGGGACAAAGACATCTTTACCATCGCGGACGCCTTTGATGATCCCGGCTGGAAAGCATTTATTCAGAAAAAAGCGGAGGACTACAATGCTTGAAACCTATTTGAGAAACCGATTGAAGAAAAAAAAGATTCTTTTGATGACGCACATGGTGGTGGGATACCCCTCATTTGAAGCCTCCATGAACCTGGTTGAAACCATGGTGAACGCGGGTGTGGACCTGATGGAATTGCAGGTTCCCTTTTCCGAACCCATCGCGGACGGACCCATCATCTTGAGCGCCAACCAGAAGGCCCTGGAACGGGGGGCCACTGTGAAAAAATGCCTGGCATTTGCCGCCGAGGCTGCCCGTCGGTTTGACATCCCGTTTCTCATCATGACTTACTACAACATTCTGTTTAAATACGGCGTGGACGCTTTTGTTGCGCGCATGGCGGAAACAGGGCTCAAAGGGGCCATCATTCCGGATCTTCCCCCTGAAGAGGGCCGCGAGTACCTGAAGGCCATGAACGCGCATGCATTGTCCCCCGTGCTGATTTTCTCACCCACAACCTCTTTTGAGCGCATGCAAACCCTTGGCGGCTTTGCTCAGGGGTTTGTTTACTGCGTAGCCAGGAAGGGCGTCACGGGCGCTGAAACCGAATTTACGCAAAACCTGTCCACCTACCTGGCCCAATGTCGGAAGGCTTCGCCCCTTCCCCTGGCCGTGGGTTTCGGGCTCAAGGAAAAAGCGGATGTGGACTATCTGGCGGGAAAAGCGGATATCGCCGTTATCGGCACCCAGGCTATCCGGATCATGGAAAAGGACGGGATTGATGCCGTGGGCCGTTTTGTTAAGGGATTGTGTTCAACTTAAGTTTTAGGTTTTAAGTTTTAAGTTGAAATGAGCATTGACCCAACCCATTCGGCGCACTCGTCTGCACCGTTCCGACACGATAATGGATTGCGCTTCATGTATGGCTTTTTCCAGATCGTCGTTAATGACGATGTAGTCGTACCCCAAACAGTTTTTGATTTCTTCGGAGGCCTTTGCCATTCGTTTTCCAATGGCGGATGGGTCATCGGTTCCCCTGGCCGTCAAACGGTTTTCCAGGATCTCAAGAGACGGCGGCAACAGAAAAACAAGAACGCTTTCAGGAAATTGCTTTTTGACATTTCGCCCCCCCTGAACATCCACGTCCATCAGGATATCATCGCCCGCCGACATCTGCGCCTGGATTGCTTCGAAAGAAGTACCATACAAATGCCCATGGACTTCGGCCCACTCCAGGAAAGCATTTTCGCGAATCATTTTCCTGAAAACGTCCTCGGCGACAAAGTGATAATCAACTGAATCCCGTTCGGTCCCTCTTGGGGAACGGCTGGTGTGGGAGATGGAATAGGAGAGATCTTCAATCCTTTCCATCAAGGCCGCGGCAATGGTCGATTTCCCCGCACCGGAAGGCGCGGAAAAAACGAAAATCCGACCGGTCATGATAACTCTTCCAATTCCTGCAAAGGGATATTGCCTTCGGGACTGAATCGCTGTGCAATGGTTTCAGGCTGCACGGCGGACAAAATAACATGGTTGCTGTCCGTAATCAATATGGACCGGGTTCGCCTTCCCTGGGTGGCGTCGATCAGCCGCTTTTCATCCCGGGCTTCATCGCGAAGCCGTTTTATGGGCGCCGCGCCGGCGGAGATAATGGCAACCACGCGTCTTGAAACCACCGAATTTCCAAAACCCACATTCACAAGATTAATACTCATGGACAAATCTCCTTTTATTCCACATTCTGCACCTGTTCCCGCAGTTTTTCCAACTCCGCCTTCATTTCCACTACAATTTTCGAAACAAATGCGTCAGAGGCCTTTGAACCGAGGGTATTGACCTCCCGGTTCATTTCCTGAATGAGAAAATCGAGCCTTCTACCGACCACGTCATCTATTTCCAGGTATGTGGCGAATTGTTCAATATGGCTTCGCAGTCGGACCAGTTCTTCCGTAATATCGGATCGTTCAGCAAATATGGCGACTTCCTGGGCGAGTCTTCCCTCATCCACATCAACCCCTTGGACCAATTTATCCATATTTTCCTTCAACCGAACCCGATAAGCCTCTACGATATCAGTGGTACGACCCTGCACATAATCAACGAATCCGGCAACCCTGCTCAGCCTTTTTCTCAAATCGGCCTCAATCGCCGCCCCCTCTTCCCGTCTCATTTCAACCAGGGACTCGAGACCCAGGATGAGCGCCTGGCGAAGCCCCGCCCCCAGTTCTTCTTCGTCGCCCGTGTCCGGTTTAAGCATTGCCACATCATTCATCTGAAGCAGGGTTTCCAGCCGCATATCCTGATTGAGGCCTGAACGGTTGGACAGCTGGGAAAAAGCATCTAAATAAGCATCCACCAACGGCAAATTCAGATGGAGTTTATAGGAGGGCATATCACTGGAACTTTCGATCTGAAAAAAGACTTCGACCCGTCCCCGGTTCACCTTTGAATCGATCAGGGTTCGCAATTCCTTTTCAAACCCCTGGAGATTTTTAGGGATTCTGATAATAACGTCCCGATAACGGTTGTTGAGCGATTTAATCTCCACCAGAAACCGTTTTCCATCCCGCGGGAAATCTCCTTTGCCATATGCGGTCATGCTTTTAATCAATGGGTTTACCCCCTCTTAACTGTTCCAGATATTGGGCTCTAATGGCATTAAAACAGGCAATCATTTCCGGGTGTGCATAATCGGGATAAGTCCACTCCAGCGGCACAAACCCTCCCCGTTTGAAAACCAGGGTCAGATCGGCATAAATCCCTTCCCGCAGATACACCCTGTGGATATAATTTTTCCCGGTGGCCAGAATCAACCGTTCCAGGGAGATATACCCCGGATCAATATTGATCCGCCTTTTTTCTCCCTTCAGATATGTTTTTTCGATCTCATTGGTTTTGAGCTTCACATCCACCAGCATTTCAGGAGCAATGAGATTTTTGAAAGCGAGGAACCGACGGTGCAGCGGCCACCCCATCTCTTTTTCGTAATACCGGGTCCGATCGAAAAAAATTTCAGGGCTGATCCAGTCAGCGTCTCCATAGAGTTTCACCAGCTGTTCGATCACCCTTTCAACAAGCGCTTTTTCAGAAGAAAAAAGGCTGGCAATCAGTTTAACCGCATCGGATTTTTCCGGTTTGCTCATAATTCACCTTATCGCCTGAGACTTAAAACTTCAGGCATTCATGATGGCTTTTTTCACATCCGCCGCCGTTGCTGCCGATGTGCCCACTTCACCCACCACAATACCGGCCGCAATATTTGCCACATACGCCGCGGACTTTAAATCCATTCCAACAGCCAAGCCCAGCGAGATGGCGCTGATGACGGTATCGCCGGCCCCGGTGACATCAAAGACTTTTTTGGCCACGGTGGGAATGTGAGTGATCTCCCCCCCACGCTCAAAAAGGGTCATACCGTCTTTCCCCTGGGTAATCAAGACGGAACGGCAATTTAATGCATCCAGCATTTTCCGTCCAGCCCTGTTGAGGGTTTTCTCATCAACGATTTTAAAACCGCAAAAAAGCCCTGCCTCATGATGGTTGGGCGTAATAACATCCACGCCCCTGTAGTGTTCGAAATTGCCGGTCTTGGGATCCACCGTCATCACCATATTCGGATTCATCGAGGCGGTCCCGAGCAGATCCCTGAGCCCTTTCATGAGGGGCGCCGAAATTACGCCCTTTCCATAATCGGAAATCACAACGGCGTTGATCCGGGGAAACGCCGCCTTTGCAAAATCGAGCATTTTCTTAACGCTTTCGGCACGGATATCCGCCCTGCTCTCCCGGTCATATCGAACGATTTGCTGATTTCGGGCCACAACCCTGGTTTTGATGCTGGTGGGTCGACCGCTTTCCACAATCACGCCATCGGATCTCAGGCCCATGGAGGCCAGTTCCGACAGAATTTTTTTTCCCATGGCATCATCACCCACAACACCGCAGAGGATTGCCTCCGCCCCAAGGGCGCCCATATTGCGCACCACATTGGCGGCGCCGCCCAATAGTTTTGTTTCCCGTTCCACGTCCAAAACCGGCACCGGCGCTTCCGAGAAATCCGGGAAACATCTCCCCAGATAAATTCATCCATGATAACATCTCCGAGAACGGCAATCTTTGCTTCGGAAAACCGATCTATGGACTTCGTGAACAGGACCTTCGGATCCTGTAAATTTTTCAATTCGCTTATGGGCATAAAATTTCTCTCTGCTTTCTTAAACACAGGCCAAACGCCATTCTTTGGACCGGTTTATACCACCACGCGCTTGCGTTGTAAACAGATATAGCTTTCATCCCAGTTGACTTTTTGGAAGCGCTCTCCTACATTATCTTTTTATGCCAAGCTTATCATAACCGTTTTCGCAAAGCCTTGGGTTCATGGGAAAACAGTTGGAGGATTTTTGATTGAAAGTGATCATTGTGGGCGCAGGGGAAGTCGGGTTCCATATCGCTCAGAGACTTTCGGAAGAAAGCCAGGACGTTGTCCTGATTGACCAGAATCCGGAACAAATCAAGAGGGTCGCCGACAACCTGGATATACAGGCTTTTCTGGGTTCCGGGACAAGTCCTCGACTCCTCAAGGATGCAGGAATAAAGGATGCCGACATACTGTTGGCCGCAACCAACAGCGATGAAGTCAATCTGATTTCCTGCTTGATCGCCAAAAACCTGAACCCGTACCTGATCAAGGTTGCAAGGCTTAGAAATGAGGAATATGTAAACGAATTGCCGTTGTTACTGGATAAAGATCACCTGGGAATTGACCATGTGATCAACCCCCAGGTTGAAATGGTACACAGCATTCAAACGTTGATGGAGATCCCGGGCGCTTCCGAAGTTATCGATTTCATGGGGGGGAGCGTCAAACTCATCGGCGTTACCGTGGAGAAAAATTCTCCCTTTGCCGGTCGGAAACTCCTTTCATTCACGGAGGCGGAAAGGGAAATTCTGGTGGGGGCCATCGTACGAACCCGTCCCAATTTACCGTCCCAGGTGATCATTCCCCAAGGCAGCGACAGCATCCTGGCGGGAGACCTGGTTTATCTGGTGGCGAGAAACAGAGAGGTGGAGCAAGCCCTTGAATTGTTCGGAATCAAGGAAAAAAGCCTGAGACGGGTCATCATCATCGGCGCCGGGCAGACAGGCCAGGCCTTGGCCAGGGAAATGGACAGGACAAAGATCAACGTTAAAATTATTGAAAAAGACGAAGCCATATGCGCGGAGCTTTCAGCCGGTCTTTCCCATGTAACGGTCATCAATGGAGATGGCACCGACAAGGACCTCCTGGAAGAGGAAAATATCGGGAGCGCGGACTGCGTTGTGACCATTACCGGGGATGAAGAAAGCAACATCCTCATATCCCTCCTGGCCAAAGGGCTGGGAACCCGGAAGACCGTCACCCGCGTCAGCAAATTGAGTTATCTGCCGCTCATGAGCGCCATCGGCATCGATACCGTGGTCAGTCCGAGACTGGCGGCGGTCCGGGCCATTTTACAATATATCAGACCGGGTAAAATTCTATCGGTGGCGCCCTTGAAAGGGGAACACGCCGAGGCCATTGAAGCGGAA
The DNA here is from genome assembly GCA_963662465.1 of Desulfatiglandales bacterium. Classification (GTDB taxonomy): domain Bacteria; phylum Desulfobacterota; class DSM-4660; order Desulfatiglandales; family Desulfatiglandaceae; genus NaphS2. The sequence continues at coordinate 1,613,399 of OY759599.1, read as the reverse complement.
GCCCTGGAAACATCGGAAATTGTCAACAAACCCCTCCACAAAATAAAAATGCCGAAAGGGGCCATTGTCGGCGCAATTTTTCACGAAAGCGAAATTATTATCCCCCGGGGCGACACCGTGATCAAACCGGGAGACCGGCTGATCATATTCGCCCTTCAACAAGTACTCCCAAAACTGGAAAAGCTACTCACCGTAAAGCTGGAATATTTCTGATGAACTTTCAAATTATCGTCCGTTTCACCGGTATTTTGGTTTTTTTTCTGGGGCTTTCCATGGCAGCTCCAGTGGGCGTGTCTTTCCTGCTTGATGACCAGTGCACCAAACCGCTGCTCCTGGCCATGGCCGTGACATGCCTTCTGGGAGGCATTCCCTTTGCTTTGACAAAAAGCCAGAAGGAAAAACAGCTCAATCACCGGGACGGGGTTGCCATTGTTACGTTGGGATGGGTGATGGCGGGATTGGTCGGCGCCTTGCCCTATCTCTTTGCCGGCGTCACAACGGATATAGCCAACGCCTGTTTCGAGTCCATTTCGGGGTTTACCACAACGGGCGCCAGCGTCATAACAGACATCGAGTCCCTTCCCGAAGGAATCCTTCTCTGGAGAAGTCTGACCCAGTGGCTGGGCGGCATGGGCATTATTGTCCTTTCCATCGCCATTCTTCCATTCCTGGGCATCGGCGGGATGCAGCTGTACAAGGCTGAAATTCCCAGTCCCGTCGTCGATAAACTCAAACCCCGGATCTCTGAAACCGCCAGGATACTTTGGAAAATCTATCTTCTCATCACCCTGGTTCAGGTGGCGCTGCTTTTCGGGGGCGGCATGAGCCTGTTTGATTCTTTCTGCCATGCCTTTTGCACCATGCCCACAGGCGGCTTTTCAACCCAAAACGCCAGCATCGCCCAATACAACAGCACATACTTTGATTTTGTCATTGTAATTTTCATGCTTCTGGCCGGCATCAACTTTTCTCTTCACTACCGACTGCTCAAAGGCGACCTGAAAATCTTCGGCAAGGACTCGGAGTGCCGCGTGTTCCTGATTATTGTGGGCGTGTTCATCCTGCTGGTGACCCTGGATATTTACGGCGTTGTTTATAAATCCCTTTTTCAGGCCTTCCGGTTTGCCGCCTTTCAGATAAGCTCCATCATCACCACAACCGGGTTTGTATCCGCTGATTATGAAAAATGGCCGGCCCTTTCCCAGCTGATTCTCCTGGTCTGCATGTTTTTAGGGGCCATGGCGGGTTCAACGGGGGGCGGCATAAAAATCGTGCGGATCATACTGATGGTGAAACATGCTTATCAACAGGTCTTCCGTATTATTCATCCCCATGCGGTAACCACGGTTAAGCTCGGCGGGCAACCCGTTTCCACGGATGTTCTCAGCAGCATATGGGGATTCTTTTTCCTTTATATGGGTCTTTTTGTCGTGGCTTCCCTGATCATGGCGGGCCTGGGACTTGACTTTATCTCCGCCTTATCATCCGTGGCCGCATCTATCGGCAATATCGGCCCCGGCTTTGGCGTGGTCGGTCCCATCCGAAACTACCTGGAAATTCCCACGGCCGGCAAATGGGTGTTGATTGCCTGCATGCTCCTGGGGCGTCTGGAGATTTATACGGTGATTGTTCTGCTGGCGCCCGAGTACTGGCGAAAGTAGGCCGGGATCACCCTATATTCCGTCTCAACGCCTTAATGCTATCCGCATGGTTTTTGCCGCGATAAATAGCCGATCCGGTCACAAAAACATCAGCGCCGGCGGGAAGAGACACTTCGAATGGTTTCATGGTTGATGCCCCCATTTACCTCGATTTCAATGTCAAGACCCAGTTCACCAATCTTTTTTCTTACAGTAGTTCTACTCGTCTTGCAGGATTGTGGCTTTTGAGAGATATGGCATGTTTTCAAAGGAACCAACATCCTCATCGATCGGGATCTCGGCGCAACGGATGAGGAGGTGCTCCTTTTCCTGATGGGTTCCGCCATGGGGGCGCTCCTGCACCAGCGGAACATCCTGCCCCTTCACGCCAGCGCCGTTCAGGTGGAGGCGAGGCGGTCCTGTTCATGGGACCCTCCAGTATCGGAAAATCGGCCCTACCCGCGGGATTTCAAAAACGGGGCTATCCACTTTTGGCGGATGATGTGTGCGCGGTAACCGCGGATGAAAATGGTAGCGCAAAGGTCATTCCCGGTTTTCCCAGGCTCAAGCTGTGGGCCGATGCACTGAAGAAGCTTGAAAAAGATGATATGGGCCTCATTCGGGTGCGGCTCGCTCAGGACTTCCAGAAGTATTTCGTCCCCTTTGACCATACCTCCGCAATCCCCACGCCGGCCCGATCGGTTTTCCTCCTTAAGGATACCAACACGGATGATTTCGAGGTTTCGGAACTGACAGGCATGGAACGGATTGAACCGCTCCTCAATCATACCTATCGTCCCCGTTTTCTGGAAGGTCTGGGTGGGATTATCTGGCCGGCATCGTACCCCAAATCCGGAAACACCTGGTTCCGGGTGTTCCTCACCAACCTGCGGGGAGAGCAGGAAAAGTCGGCGGACATCAACAACCTTCACAGAACCCCCATTGCCAGTGCCAGGGGCATCTTCGACGACGAAGTGGGCTTGAAGCCTCTGACATGAACGCCGATAAGATCGATAGGCTTCGACCGGAGGTATACGAAAAACTGGCTGCCGATGCGGACGAAACTCTTTTCATGAAGGTGCATGACGCCTACACCCGGGTGAACGCAAAAACACCGCTTTTTCCCAAAACCGCCTCCCAGGGCCCCCAGCGCAAGAGAGATGCCAAACGGGGGCGCCCGTCATAGGAAATGGTCATATTCCCCATCTGCCCGGTCGGCAAAACTCGGGCCCCTCGCCGGGCGGCATCGGCATGAATGCCGTCGATCCACACATGATTGCAGGAATTTAAGGGGGCCCGGTCGAATCTCTCCACCTTTTCCCGCAGACCATCCACCGGGGTCCGGTTTCCCGGCCGAAACAGAATGTGGTCAATATTAGAAAACTTCGCCGCCAACGCCGCGGCGGCCGGTCCTTCATCCCGTGCCGGCCCTTGGGAACCGGGCTCGTCAAAGCCTTCCCTCGGCACTGAAGTGAAGGCCGTCAGCCTCTTGCCCTGTGTCCCCAACAAACGTGCGGCCGTGGCGGCAACCGTGGAACTGTCCAGGCCCGAACTGAGGTGAGACGCTATACCACCGGCACTGCGGAGCCGGCAGGCAACCGCCTTGTCCAGCATTTCACGGGCTGCTTCCACGTAATCGTCGTCGTTTTTGAACACAATGCGGTGGTTGGGATCGAAACGATGATACCGCCGGGTGCGAACCTGACCCTGTTCCAAAGTGAGAAAATGTCCCGGCTCAACGCGAAAGATGTCTTTATAAAAACTCTCCGGCCCCTCACCGAGACATTTTTATTGAGCGGTTGGGGAAGGTTATTTCCGAAACAGAAACAGAGTGTTTTCGGTGGGCGCTCATGCCCAATCACATTTTATGTGGAGTTCCACATAAGTAGTGATTGGTCATCATCACCCACGCATGGATCTCCACCTTGAATTTCTTTGAATACTCCTTCAGCCAACCCGCATAAGATCCGTAATCTTCATCTGAAACAAATCTGTCCTTGACTCATCTGTCTTAAAAACATTATACTTGACCTTGTAAATAGTCAAGTAGCCTAGAGGTATAATCATGAAAGTTGCGGTTAGTGAATTTAAGGCCAAATGCACAAGGATGTTTCGGGACGTGGAAGAGCTTCGAGAGACCATTGAGGTAACCAGACGTGGCAAGGTAATAGCCATTATTCAACCTCCGGAAACCGGCAAGACTGATCCTGCTGAATTTCTTGGCTGCTTGCAGGGCACTGTTTCTTTTGCTCCAGACTGGGATGATCCCCTTGGTGAAGATGATTGGGATGCATGCAAATGAAATATCTCTTAGATACCAATATTTGGATTCGAATGGTGGAGAATCCTGATCTCGTTCCTGCCCAAATTTCTCCAATAATCTTGGATGTAAACAATTATCCTTTCTACTTATCCGCTATCAGTCCTTGGGAAGTAGCCAAAAAAGTGTCACGAAACAAATTAAATCTCTCTATTCCCATCAGGGATTGGCTGGCCAAGGCCGCCCGGAAGCCATTCATTGAAATTTTGCCGCTTTCCATAAGTATTTCACTGGAATCAACTATCCTCCCCGGCACATTCCATAAGGATCCGGCTGACCAGATTATTGTGGCTTCATCCCGTCACCACAATATGGTGCTCCTTACGACTGATCAAAAAATTATCGATTATCCTCATGTTCGGGTGCTCTTCCGCTAGTACTTTGATTAAGGATCATTGCAAAATTTAGCGGTTAATAGTTCTCTAAAAGTCCATACATGGTCGGTGATACCCGCCGCCATGCCAAGAGTTCTTTCTACCTATTTTTGAACAAAAAGATCGTCAGTATCATTTTTTCCTTCATCCGAAAGCTGAGGATAAATCACCCAGAGGATGGGAGGTATGCTCTTTCAAAAAAATATGCAGGAGTTGGAACTGGGTTCAACCCAACGGTCATCTCAAGGACATGGTTTGCAGGGGTCTCCTATTGCGTTTGGAAAGGGAGGGCATATTGTTCTCCCTCCCAGAAAAACCACTCCGGCGCATCGATGAACCTTGTCATAATCAAGGAATCCGATCATCCTTTTTAATCATGGTTCAAGACGATGCCGGCACCGCCGAATTGAAGACGTTCGCGGGTTTATCGTTTCCTTTGGGATATTATTGTGTCGGGACTGAGGGAGAGGTTTGTAGTGTGCCCGTGAGGGCATTGCCGGGGAAAACGCCTCACGGCGTCACTACGAACGTCACTGAGGAACTCATTGTGCCCCGGCGGGTCACATTTTCATTCCCCCGCAGTGCGTGGGAACGAGCGCTTCCTGAATTGTCCCGGCTTGTGGCCATAGTGAAATCTTCCTATGCCACCCATCTGATATATTTTATGGACAAACAGTGAATATTAGAGATTCCGGTCTTGAATAATATATACGGATGTGGGATGCTGACTTAATGTACGTACTCCTTTTCTGTGACCGGATAAGCGGAAACCGAATTGTCCACAATATGTTGTGGTGGTAGGATCTTACGGTTTAGGTCCAGGAACGTGAAGGTAATTTCAGATATGTAAGGGCATATTAACACTTCAGAGACACTGTTTTTTTGGGAATATTCTCAATTTATGTTGCGACTGGCCCTCAAAGATGGCATAAACCTCAACGTTTGTTCAAACCCTCTGATTTGATGATATCATAGCTTTTTTGACCTTTACGATATTTTGGGTTTTGGGGTAAGAAATGAGTTAAGGTCAGGCTATGTGTTCGGGCTGAGGTTCGGAATCTGAGCTTTCATGCCTTTCGGAAATATCCCAAACTAGGATGGTTTTTTTGCATTACTCGCAAAAGCTTGGAAGAAACCGGTTTTATCTATTGAAATTTCTATTATAATATCTAATAATTGAGGATAATGGGTACGTTACCTTAATGGAGGCTTCACATGGAAAAGGTCAATCAGAAAGAACAAGCTGCTGTTGAGAGTGATTTGGAAGCACTGAGGAACTGGAATGAGGGCTTAGCGAAGGTGGTTCCTGAAAGCGATGCAACCGGGAAATTGGGAGAAAGTGTAGGTTTTGAGGGAGCTTCAAATGCCCAGGGTAGGACTTACAATTCGGATTCACGAAACCCTAACGATGGAAATCAAGAAACTAGTCCGCTATTTGGGGAAGATTTCACCCAATCTGACAGACAACTGCTATTTCTAATTCAGAAATACAAACGTGCTGAAAGGATCTGTCAAGAAGCAGGTATCAAGCTCAGCAACCTACGGGAAAGATACGCATTTTTGGTTTATAAGCTCAAGAAATACATTGAAATTGAGGGACTTTATAGAGAAACATCCCCAGTTAAGCTCAAAGACAACGGCATTCAAATATCAATGAATCATTTGATTGAAAGTGGATTTGAAGAGGGTGATAGGTTCAAAATCGATTTGAAAGACGGATTGATTGTGCTTTCAAAACTGAAGGGATCAGATGGTTGAATGTTCCACACAACAGTTTACTATCTCAAAAGACTTGTTTCTTAAGATGTGGCACCTAAATCTTGTTGTTGATTTTGGTCATGCCATGCCTATCCGATTAGCACAGGTTCACCTGGTTCGGCAGGATACGAGAGATCACCGACCTTGACCACAGGACGGGCATTCCCGCACCCAAAGGGCTACCGGATAGCTTCAAATGGCGGGTGAAGACCGTCTCATCAGGGAAAAGGGGCTAAAACTGCAACGGAGTTGGCGGGGGTAAACTGACATGCGCAGGATCATACCCCAAAACATCAACTGGTTGAATGGATAGGCATGTTTTGTTCCACCATTTTCCTGGCTTCTAAGACGCATCAAAAGTATAGAAAAAACCATTGAGCGAGAAAGTAGAAATGGATTCATTTCTTGAAAGGCTAATGTCAAAGGCTATTAATGGCAAAAAATGCCGAACTCTTTCAAAATCTGAAATTCCCAATCTGATCGAAAAGCTTGTCAGTGGAATCGAAACGCAAGATTCCGTTGATAAGATTCTAAAAGAGGCAGTAACAGAAACATCTGAAGACCCCGTTGCATTGAAGATTTCAAAAAAAGATCTTGGAGATCTGCTTCTCGTTTTTAAGATGCTGGTAAATTGCAGTGATAGGCTTACTGAAACCGCAATAGCTTTGAAGGGATTAACTGGCATTTTTAAGGAAGCCCACCGCAGATTTGATGCCGCTGATAATGAAACGCATGGCCTGAATGAAGTAAAACGGCTGCTCGGCTGGCAACACAAAGAGCCAATCAACAAAGATCGTGTATTCGGGGAATATATCGAATTAATCATGGGTACGTCACATTCACAACCACTTAATAATCGAAAACCAATACCCAAGAAGGATGCAATTCATTTTCTTCAGAAGAAATATGACTTTATCAGCTATAATGCGGTTTTTGGACTGATTCAGCAGGGCCTGAATGAATGGAAAAGTGCGTTTAGTGATCAGGAGTATACCAAACTGTTGCCCCAAAACTCTGAGGAAGACTCAATGTAGAAGCAAAGGGGATTCTTTCATTTCATGACTCCCTTCCTCGGCATAACGGGAAATGGCAGCGATATATAAAGGTCTTATTGAAAATGGAAAATCACGATTATCTTTTCTTTCTCAAGCCTATAAATCCGAAGGGAGATATCAGTAGAATGAGTATGACTAGCTCTGGAAGGGTGACTCTTTCTAAGCCCCTCTGCATTCAAATCGCTAGTGATATTGACTTCGTCATTTAAGAAGCCCAAACGTTAGAATTTACGGGCAGTATTTTGAAACCGAGGTGATATCTGGAAATCGCTGAAATCTGCTATAAAAACCATCTTCAAATTTTGGCTTAAAATGCTTTGTGCTCTTTGAAGTTCAATTTCGCTATTCCGGTCGGAATGTTATCTCAAACTATTTCTGGCAGCCAAATGGTTGTGATATCATCACTGGTAGGGACCGGACTGGGGTTCTAAAGAGGCATGGAATTAACAGTTTTTTGGATAACATAAGACCGGCAATATCTCCAACATATCTCAGACTTGACTTCAACAATTGATCTGCCAGTCTTGCACGGTTTTGGCGGATGTGCTAAGAGGGTTAATGCACGTAATCTTTTTCTGTGACCGGATAAGCGGAAAATGGGTTGACCGCTATATGTTGTGGGGGTAAAATCTCCCGATTAAGAATCTGTAATCTGAGGACGCCTACAAATATGCAATTGATATCACAAGGTTGTTAGGGTGTTCGTTTTTACATATACTCTCAATCTATAACAGGTTGGCGATGAAAAAGCTGACCACAACATCTGGTACCTTTCCGAGGGATAGATTTTGGGGAGGAGAGTGAGCCCTTGCTCCTCAACCGGCGGGGCAAATGTTCTCCTGCGCAATCCGGCATTTATCGTACCCTCCGCACATTGGTTCGTCACAGAAAAAAACTTTTTGCCATATCAACGGAAGTAAAAAATCGAATACGGGAAAGCTGACTAGACGTCATAAGAACATTGCTCCCGAAGCAATGGATATTTTGAGGATTTATATGGGTATGCCATGAAAAAATTTCTAATCACATGCATCTGTGCGATGGCCCTTTCACTGCTGTTTGCCGGTGACCTGTCGGCCAAACAAGAACAACGCCTCGCCCTGCTGATCGGGAACAGCCACTACACCCATGGTGGCAGTCTTCCAAACCCAGTCAACGATGTCAGGGCCATTAAGAAGGCACTGGAGGGCCTGGGTTTCACCGTCATGAAATATGAGGACTGCTCCCAGAAGACCATGAAAAGATCCATGGACAAATTCGGCCAGAACCTGAAAGATAAAGATGTCGGCCTATTCTTCTACGCCGGTCATGGGGTCCAGGTCAATGGACACAATTATCTTCTCCCTGTGGATGCGAAACTGGATAGCGCAAACGATGCTGAGTATGATTGTGTTAGAGCGGACAGGGTGCTGGGAAAAATGGAGAGCGCAGGAAGTAGAACCAATATCGTGATTCTGGATGCTTGTCGTGACAACCCTTTTGAACGGAGTTGGAGGCGAGGCTCCCAGGGGTCAGGTCTGGCCTTTATGAACGCTCCGTCAGGGTCGCTGATAGCATACTCAACCGCTCCTGGGAAGACGGCGCTGGATGGTAGAGGTGATAACAGTCCATACACATCTGCGTTGTTACAGCACATTACTACTCCCAATATTACGATAATAGAGATGTTCCAAGGTGTACGTTCAATGGTAATGAACAGTTCAGGGAACAAACAGATACCATGGGAATCAACATCACTAAGGGGAAATTTCTATTTTACCAAACAAGGGACTGATAACCGCTTCAAGGAAGAGCAAGCCAGATTGGAACAAGAGCGCCGGGAGTTTGAACAGGCGAAGGCGGAATTTGAAAGAAGACAGACAGAGTCCCAAAACCAGAGGATCGAGGTAGCAAGTGTCCCTTCAAAGCCGTCCTCTTCCCGCCCAACATCGTCCACCCCCAACGTAATCAACCGTGATGGAATTTATGTAGCCTATGCCAACGGCAACGTCAAGGATACCCGCACCGGACTTGAATGGAAGGTGGGACCGGACAAAAATACGAATTGGAATGAAGCTCGATCGTGGGTTCAGAGTCTAGGCGGTGACTGGCGGATGCCAACGACGGATGAGTTGAACACCCTCTATGAAAAGAGAAAAGGGGACCGGAATATGACGCATTTGTTGAAGACCACCGGTTGGTGGGTTTGGTCAGGCGATACGAGGGGTTCTTCCAAGGCCAATATCTTCCTCTTCTACCACGGCAGCAGGCTTTGGAACAACCGCAGCAATACCGACGCCGGCAGGGCGTTTGCAGTGCGTTCCCGGGGCGATAGATAATTGGGTTATTTGACGTTTTGATCATTTGACAGAAGGGATACAGGGGAAAGTCATGGAAAACAGTTTTAATGTCCGTAAAGGGGGAATTACGGACATGGTTGCCTGGCATCAAAATATTGAACTTCAGTCAAGAAATTTTTAGGCCACAGAACAATACCTCTGGCAGCCTTCCGTTGTGGGAGAGTAAGTCCTGGTTTCACTAAGCAGTTCTCAAACCCGACAACAACGCTTTTCCAATATTGGACGGTCATACCATATATTGTGGTTCCCATATTTTTGGAGAAACTGGCAATACCTCCAACAACTGCCAAGTATCCAAAATGTACAGGTAATTAAGGGATATACCAAGTTTTTGACTTAAGAAGGAATTCCATGTATTCTCAATATATACCCAGAGCGACCACCCTTGATAGATGGCATCAATCTCAACGTTCGTTCAAAACCTCGGATTCGATGATATCACAGCTTTTCCGTTCTTTACGATATTTGGGTTTTGGGATAAGAAATGAATCGAGGTGAGGCTGGAATTTTTTAAACTGGAGGCAATATTCTTACCAAAGAACGCAAGGCTTATCACCGCTTTTTGATAGTATGAATTCATCTGCATATCAATTAGATATGTCACTGATGGTTTTAACATCAACGTACTACTTCAGGAGGGAAAAAATGAAATTCATGGTTACCAGAGTTAAAAAAAACGGAAGATTCATTGTTCTGCTTTCTCTTGCAATCTTTTCGTTGAGTATAACCAAGGTGTACGCCTATCCAGCGCCGCAATTCCAAGACGCAAAGGTTTTCTCTTTTCACGCAGCGGACGATTCGATCACAACCATTTTTTTTGCAATCATCAGCGGCCCATCACCGGTCGATGTGGCCTCTTTTATGGCAACCGGGCCATCCGGTCCTTATAATCTGACCTCCCGACAATCTTTTCAGCAATATGGACTTTATTACGCGCATGTGGAGCCCGGCGTTCTGAACAACGGCAGCTATACCTTGACGGTTACAGACAGCATTGGTCGAACCGCCTCGGTGGTTCGGGAGTTCACCTATAATGACAGTATCCCGACGGCAACGTCTCTAGTTCCGGCAGACAAAACCTATGCGGTATCAACTACCCCCACCCCTACCTTCAGCTTTTCCCCGGTTACAGGGAACTATTGCTACCAGGCACAAATCCGAGACTATGACGGAAAGGCCATCTGGTACAGCAGCCCCTTTATGACGATCCCTTCGTTCACGTTTTCTAAAGAAATGCTGCAAGCTGACACTGCTTACCGTTATAAGGCGCGTGTGTGGGATATCGTCGGCCAGAACTGTCGTGAAAGCGAAGCTCTTTTTTACACCGGCACAAAGGCCGCACCCGAAATAAATCTGAAAGGCATTCTGTCAATATCGACTTCAAATTTGATAAACTTTATCTACTCACGGGCCATCAACGTCGCACCTTGGGATATCGACTATTTTCGATTCACCGGCCCCGATAATGTCGTCTACGACCTTAATGGGCGCTACTATCAATTCACTTTCCCGGCTTATAATGCAAACGTCACATCGTTTGACCCGCCAGCGTCAATTCCAAGTGGAACATATACAGTCGAAATCAAAGACAGTTCAGGGAGGACTGATTCCGACACCCGAAGCTACACCTATAACCCGATCCCCGAATTTTCGGAAGACTCCCGTATCCCAGTAGACAATGCCTATCTGGATACAGACAAACCTACATTCAGCTGGTCAAGAGTCCAAGGGGATGCTGGTGATGGAACCTATCTTTACAGTATTCGTATTGTCGATAACACTCAACAAATGCGGTGGTTCGACTCTCCTTCAAGCACAGCGACTTCCTTTACTCCCAATGAAGCCTTAAATCTGCCTAAAGGGAGTTCTTATAAATGGAGAGTTAATGTGATCGATGCAGATGGGAATAATTATAGAAATTCCTCCTATCACACAATCACGTTTAATCTCGGGTCAGCCCCGTCAGTTGTATATGTCAACAACACCGACGACACATGTGACGGCAACGACCCTTGCTACACCTCTATACAGGCTGCCATCAATGTCGCGTCAGCAACCGCTTCCATACGGTTGGCCGAGGGGACGTACAACGAAATATTCCGACTCGGTCTGTCAAAGACCTTAACGCTTGAGGGGGGATGGGATTCCAAGTTTTCGGTGCAAAGTGCAAATAAGACCTTTATCAAAGCGCCCATAGTAACAGATGGATCGCTTGCTATGAAAATGCTGACCATACAGCCATAAAATCAATATGGGGAGGGACGATTAAGGATTACACGGTCCTTTTGACGGCAGGATTGGCCTGTCGCCAATCAAATCAATCACAGGTGGCTTCTGGCACGGGGTCACCACCTCCCCACCAGTTTTGTTGATTTCAGGATGCTGTTCGGTCGGAATGGATATCTCAGCCGATTTTTCGCAGTCGAATACCTGTGATATCATCGTTGGCATGGGAGCGGACTGAGGGCTAAAAGGTGCATGAAATTGACAGTTTTCTGATCACATCAGGTTGGGACTACTCCAACAACCACCAAGTATCCAAAATGTACAGGTATTAAAGGTTAATCACAAGATTTTAGGGGTTTAAGATAGTTGGAAGTTTCTCAATATACCTTTTTTTCTGCCATTTGAACCGACATCGCGAAATGCAAAAAAATGCTAAGCATGTTCTTTTTACTAAACAGGAGGAAACGAAATGAAATATGATAAACCACGATTACGCCATATCGGAAGCATGGCAAGCAGTGCGTGTTGTGCAGATGGAAGCGGAGCTACAGGTGGGAATGATGCTCTGGAGGTCGGAGGTATCACATGTTGGTGGGGAGCAGATGCATCTGGGCTCGGAATTACCCCCCGTGGGTGTACTGATGGAGCAGGTGCTAGTCAAACATTACCATACGACCTGAATTCTACTGGTTGTATAAACGGCCCCGCCTACGGCAAATTAGTTACTGCTGGTTGCGGAACGGGTTCAGGTCCAAGCTAATTGTCTTAGCATTCAACGTTTGACATATTAGAAATTCAATAATGTGAGAACTCTTATTGAAAAGAGCCCATAGCTCAGATATCGGCATGATATTTGGTCATGTTTCCTGATAAGTCTGTTGGGCAAAAAGTTGGTGGAAGGGCCATCTCAAAGTCATGCTTTAAAACCGATTTATCAGAACCGAACGGTTGTGATATCCTCATCGGGAGGGTGGCGGCCTGAGGGTGGGAGCCGCATCTTTTTGATCACGTAACACCTACATATTCCTCCAACAATCGCCAAGTATCCGAAAAGTACAGGTATTAAAGGTTAATCACAAAATTTCAGAGGTTTAAGATAGTTGGAAGTTTCTCAATTAATACCCAGAGCGGCCGGCCCTGAGAGATGGCATGATAACAACGTTCGTTCAAGCCATCTGAATTTTATGATATCACAGTTTTTTTGAGCTTTACGATATTTTGTGGTTTTGACATAGGAAATGCGTTAAGGTGAGATTGGAATTTTTTCAAATTCGAGGCGATATTCTCATCAAAGAAGTAAGGCATATTGAAGGTTTTTGATGGTGCCAATACTTTGTGTTTTCTATTGGAAACCCAACATATTTGAAGGCCAGATACGGACCGTCAATTCACGACCAGCCAATCTCCTCCGCACTTTGGTAAGGCCTTTTTTATGAGTGGCGGACATAGCGAAATTCCCCTTGTGCGTCACGGAGTAGAGGAACTGCAATATACATGATATCATGCTGGATTGGGTTTCTGAACGTTATTACGTTATTTAATAAGCTGATAATGAAGCGGGAAATATTGAAAAACAGAGGCATGCCGCAAAACAAGATTAATTCAACCATTTAGCCGAAAGCCGTTTTAAAAAAGCCAATTTGGGAGGGTGCTATTATGAAACTGATTCTGTTGGGGACAGCGATATTCCTGCTTTTAACAGGCGTTTGTGTGGCTAAGGACTCAGGAGGAACAGTTAGCGGTACCTATCCGGGGTCTCCATTTAATGGTATGCAGATCACCTACAGTTTCAATGGGGGAGTCTGCGGGAAACCCGTGGATAAGCCGGGCTTTACAACGGCCAGGCATTACGAGGGTGTTCTAGGTGCTGGAACCATGACCCTGTCGGGCAGCGTCAAGCAGGACTGGGGCTATGGGGCATCGGTCAGGGTGGAACTCTGGGCCGGAAAGGAAAAACGAAAGTTTAATGCGAAATTCAAAAAGGGCGAGTCTCGGTCCTTCAATCTGACGCTTCAAGTGCCTAAGGGCGCCGGATCGGGTGGTTTCCGCGTGGACATGACCGGAGAATATAATGCCGGGAGCAGAGGGTTGGTGGTCAGCGGCTCCTTACAGGGAGAGGAGAAGAAAGACTTAATAAAGGATTCTTCGGTCACAAAAAACGCAACTTTGAAGGTGACCGCCTGCCCAGCCGACCCATCAGGTCAGGGCGCACTGATCCCTAACTGGCCGGGCTTCCCGGCGCGCTTCGACATCAAAGTTGAGGGCGACGGCTGGAAGCGTCTGCGCTATATGCAAAGCGACGAGGATGAGGCGCACAATATTGCCCTAGACGCGCCGCGGCTCGAAATCTTGGCCTATGACAACGGCGCCGACGACAAGCAGCGCACCCGCAAGGTCGACAAGACCATCACTTTCGAGGTCCTGGACGACGAGGGCAAAGTCCTGGATTCCAAGACGCTGCCCTTTCGTGTCGGCCTGGGCCTCGCCTATACCGGCGCCAAGCTGATACTGGTCGACACCGAGCCCTCGCGGCTGGCGACGCATGCCCTGGTTCTGACGGTAGCCTCGGCCCTTCGACCCGGCCTGGATGTCGGAGCCTGGTTCGAGGGCTACGACACCTGCCGTCAAGGCGCCCGGCGGGCTCGCATGCAGCCCGACATCAAGGTCAATCTGCGGCCTGAGGTGCTGATCGGTCCCAACGAGGTGTTCGGCGCCCCGGTCAAACTGCAGGTCTATCGCGGCCCCTTGGCCTTCGCGCGTCTGAACGACAAGGAGGCGGTGCTGGTCGTCGATGGTATCATGCCCGTGCAGGTCAAACAGGGCGGCGGCGGGCCGCAGCACCAATTCGGCAAGTACCGGTATCCCGGCGTGGCACTGGCGGTCACCGGCGAATACTCGTTCATGACCGCGCTTCGACCTCGCGTTGGCAGCAGAGAGGCCTGGGATTTCGGCGACCTGACTCAGAACTTTTTCTATACCGCCACCTTCGAGTCCGATCCCTCGTGGCAGCAGCTCTTTGCCTGCATGTTCGAGGCGCACACGCCCCAACAGGTCGTCCTGCGCGAGACCCTGAAACTAATGCCCGTATACGGTAGCGGCATAAGCTGGGGCTTCACCACATTCTCGTCGCTCTGCGCCTATTCCACGGGCAATTACGACAAGGCCTTCGTGACTATCATGAAAAAGGTCGGAGAGGTTGTCGCCCAAAAGATGATCTTAAGCAAACTGACCAAGGCGATCCGCGAGGCACCCGACCTTTCCGCCGATGACAAGGCCGGTCTGATCCAAAACATCCAGACAATGTTTAAGATCGCCAAGGCGAACTACAAGATCTGGGCGGGCAACAATGCCCTGCCGCAACCGGCCGACGGCGGTTGGCAAAAGCAGGTCGGATCAAAAACGGTCAACCGGGACACGTTTGGAAGTATTGGCGGGGGTGGTGCCTCTTCATCCGGACAGCAGAGGGGGACTTCAGAGGAACAGCGAGATATTCCCAAAGGTCATTCAACAAAATATGGGTTTTGATCCGATCTGTCTGTTAAGACCTTGCTTTTTTTGGGAGAGGCTATAGAGAAATGCCCCTTGTACGTCAACAACAAACAAACCTCTATATTTTGTGGTCACGCCATTTTCAGACTGTTAATCCAAAAGTGAAGGTTTCCTAATATAACTGTTCCGTCAAGGATTTTTCATCCCACAGAACAATAACTTTGGCGGCCTTCCGTTTTGGAAGAGTAAGTCCTGGGCTCACTAATCGGTTCTCAAACCCGACACAACGCTTTTCCAATAGCGGGCGGTCATACCATATATTGTGGTTCCTATATTGTTAACGAAACCGGGTATATCTCCAACGTACCACAACCAAAGACGACGTTGTGATATGAGCCACATATTGCATCCGGTCCGTATTTGAAAACCGCTTTCGACAAATGTTTGAGACCCCTATATCTTGTGTTCGCTCCCTTTTCAGATTGTTAATCCAAAAGTGAAGACTTCCTATATTATTCTTGAATCTCAATATTTTCAAAAAAAGTGAAGGATTGATCTGTCAGCCTTTTCAGAGTAGCATCCGGATTTGTACAGTGAAAAACATCAATCAAGACCGCCCGGCGGCGCTGTTTTCCATGTGTCAATGGGCAAACTGAAATGCTCAATAATGGTATTTAATCGAATCCAATATTTATAATCACCCGGTTTTTCCAGTATGAGTACTACCCCTGCCCTTTTCCCCGTCTGGATCGAATAGTAAAGCGCCTGGCCGATAGATTCAGCCCATTTTTTTCCAAAATCAGACCATTCCGGACCCTTTTTCGATACAGTTTTTGTCGTGTCATCGGATGCACTTCCTATGCAATTAGCTGAAAAAGTTTGACATTCCATTGCGGTGTAAATAGCCATTCCGAACAAAAAGTAAACCCCCTAACTGAATAGTCGCAAAACGCGGGAGTTGAGCTCCAATCCCTTTATAAATAAGGAGATTTTATCCCTGTGGTGGAAATCCTATCAGCGATCGATCCGAGCTCCGGCCTTGTCTGATCATGGCTATCAGCAAAATACTTTATTATTTCAAATGGTTATATAAAATTGAGGCGAGTTCTGTGTGTTTGGTATAGGGGTATACAAAAATGCTTGACTTATCCAGTTTAGATATTTACAATATCGGCCATGATCTTCACGCAAAAACAAATGAGCTATCTGGCCGAGCTCCCTTCAACGGTTGCCCATGCACTGCCGAAGGCGCCCCAATACTGATGTACCTTTCTTTACCGACGATCCGGCTGTGCAGAATTACGAGATGCTTCGTAGTGTTTGGATGGAAGGGAATTCCATAACAGACGCCTGCAAAGCTGCTTGTTGCTCCAGGACTGACTTCTACCGGTTAGAGACCGCATTCATCGAGCACGGGTGTGCTGCACTCTTCCCTGAGTTGGGCGCAAAGAAGCAGAACAAAAAGCTTGAACGTCTCGCTTTGATTCTGAAGATGACCAGGCCCAAGGCCACGGAAACGATGATATTGCGCTTCGCCGAGGCACTTGGTCTTTCACCGCGACCCACGTTGAAAACGATCAGCCATATCTTGCATTGCCACGGAATCGGGAATAGCCGCGACGAAAATGACCAGAGCTACTGGTATGGAATCCAGCAGAGCGTACGGGCGATTCGGTGGTTGACGTCGCAAACGGGGTCAATGCGAAGTAAGAAAGACCGCAGGGGTACGTTTTACATTCCTGAGGAGGCGCTGCAATTACGCTTCGAGTTATTTCGGGAACTGGGCTTGAAGCAGAAAAAGAACTTAGCGCGCTAACGCGCGGGCTTTCTACCTTGCGCATATTTCATTGTTTCTCGATTGCACTGAGGGCAACCGAGAATGGGCATAAAGCCTTCCACATTCCTTCCTTCATATTCTGCTTTTGCAATCTCGACGTCTATTATCGCTTCATTTACCTTCATTTCATGCCGGCAATGGGAACAACGGTAAGGATATTCCTCCGGAGGAGGGCCGAACGGGAAGTCCTCGCCTTCCACCCCCGCTGTCATTTTGTCCTGTAACCGTGCCGTACCTGTCGTTTTTGATGTTTTCATATTCGTCATATAAACTTGGGCGCTAACTAAAATGGAACCAGTTTTGCTAATCCAAACGGAACCAGATATTGCGCACTGGTCTTTTCCTTTTAGAAGGGTTTTCTTGTAAATTTGTTAGAGGTTGCATGAAAGAGTATATCAGATGGTATTTTAAAAATGCTGGTGAGACACGTAGCGTTCTGGTTGAAGAATCAGTGATGAGGATACCATCAATATGGTGATGGCAGAGAAGAGGGGATTAGATTTTTCGGTTAAGGGCAATGCTTATTGAGGAACTATTTGTCTATGTCATAGTCGTCCGGTAAATTCAGGAGGCCTCCCTTCGCCAATTGATCCTCAATCAAATATCCAATTTCCCCGTTTTTTTTCAGCTGTAGAATCATCCATTTGGGGAGACGAATGGTGAGCAGTTCACGTCTCAAATGTTCCGGTTTCTTTCTTCGGCCGGCGCCTACCCGTTTTCCACCTCTCATTTCAAGCTCCAAGACAAGGTAATTTCTGATATTCGTGTAACGAGATTCAAACAGACCGGTGATATTCAGACCTCAAAACCGGCCCTTTGGCGAACATCTCATTTTCTGAGGGAAGGACCATCAATATGAATGTTGATGCAGCGATGGTTGAGACGATCCAGCAAGGCATCGACCATGTCCTTTGGTTCAAGCAGCGAATACCATTGTTCAGGTTGAAGATTGGTCGTAATAATTGTGGACCGACCGGCTTCATAGCGATCTTTCATGAGTTTAAAAAAGGCGTTCATCTGCTCTTTTTTGAGGGTCAGGTATCCCAGTTCATCGAGCAGAAGCAGGTCATATCTGCAAAGGGCATTGAGGAGTTTCGGGGTGGACCGATCTGCCAAAGACGCATAGAGCTGATCCAGCAAATCCTGAACATTATAAAAACGCCCCCGGTACCCGGCAATAATGGCTTGACGAAGGATCCCCACGGCCAATCCCGTTTTGCCGACGCCGGTTTTTCCATGGAACACGATGTTTTCTCTTCGGCTGATAAAGTCAAGGCCGGACAACGTCATGATCCGGCTCTTCTGTATTCCCGGCTGAAGATCAAACGGAAAGGAGTTGAGGGTCCATTCCCATGGAAGCTTTGCAATCTGGACCCGATAGATCATGCTGCGCTCCTGCCGGAAACGTAATTCCTCAGCCAGGAGATTGTAGATGACCTCGTGAATGGAAAAACCGTTCTTTTCAGCCGAAGCCAACTGTTCTTCGAGAGCCTTCAGCATGCCTTTAAACTTCAAATCAATGAGTAACTGTTCAATTTTCTTTTTCATAGATCAAAAAAGTCTCCCGCGATATAATCGAGAATAATGTTTTCCAGACGCGACAAATCAAAAAGTCCATATTTAAGCGCCTGTGTTATGGCTTTCAAAAAAGGTTCCCCGGGATAAGTGCGTTTCAGATGAAGCAACCGACGTAACTTGACCACACCGCGACCGTGACTTCTTTTCTTCAGTTCAGCCACATACTCATCCAGGATGGCATCCTCTCCCGTCAACAGCTGTTCTTCTTTTGAAGGGATTCGGGGATCTTTTTTTCTTCGAATGGGAACATGGTGACCGGGCAGGGTTGTTCGGGTGTTGCGTTTATCCAGTATGCGGTCATGTTCCGCCACTTTTGTGTTTTTGTCGTAAACGATGACCTTGAGCCAATGTTTCTGTACTTCCAGGGAGTTCCCAATCAGCGCTTCAGGGACTGAATAGCGGTTGGTGTCCAAGTGCACATATCCCTGAACATCGGCTACCCTGTGTTCTGCCACATAGACTGGCGGCTGGTATGCCGGTAAATCAATGAGATATGGCTTTTCAATGACATAGGCCTCATCCGGCGTCATCCCTAAAGCCCGTTTAAACTTTTTATCGCTTGTATTCCGGCACCAGTCGATTGCCTGCCGGTTCAAATCCTGCCAGCTAACAAATGTTCTACCGGGAAGAAAATTGTTTTCCACAAAATGAAAAGGCCTTTCCACACGGGCACTTCGATTGGCGTCTCCTACAGCATGGGCCTCAAACCGGGTTCCATACATATCGCCGAAGTATTTCATTTCAGGCGCAATCAATGCATCAGGCCCGGTGCCGCCGGCCACAATAACATTGGTGTTGTCAACCATGCACCGGGAACACACCCCGTCCATAAACTCGAATGCTTTTTTTAGGAAAACCTTGCACTCAAACCGGGTAAAACAGGGGTAATACTGAATAAAAATCCTTCGGCAAAAGGCCAGGGTCAGGGACGCGCACTGGGTCGACATTTTTTTCCCATTAATGACAACCAGATGGGGTGACGTATCATGCTGCATCTCCTGACCGGGTTTAAAATGGTATTGGCCCGCCCGTCTTTTTTTACGTTCCCGGATCTCGTACTTTCTCATAATCCAGGTCAGACTCTGATAAGGGATTTTGATCTGTTGGCGGCTTTCCAGTTCCTCGGCTACTCGCACGGCATTTCCTTTACATTCCTTGAAAAGCTCGCGGATCAACGGGACATGTTCTTCATACCGGGAGTTCCTTTGGGGTACCGCCTCTTCGTCATGATCATCTAAAACCTTCGTGACGGTATTGCGACCGGCCTTCAGGGTTTTGGCGATGTCGCGCAAACTCATGCCGGTTTTTTTCAATTCCACAATGGCATCTTTTTTGGATTGTCGGATCATAATTGGGTCGCTTTCTTGAGTTCCAGTGCTTGTTTTTCTATCTTTTTCACCCAGGTTTTGAGCGTTTGTTTCTTCAACTGATCGCTTTTTGGGTAATGGACATGCGAAACGGTTTTCACCAGACGTTTGAGAACCGCATATACCATTTCAATATCCTTGAACCATTTGCCTTCCGGTCCATCATGAACTTCTTTGGCTTGTTTAGACTGGGTTCTTTGTTCGAGAACTTTTATGAAAAGGGATGGATTTTCCAGCATGTGGTCTCGAACAGACCGGTTGCTTTTCTGGTAATGTGCGTAGAAACGGGCCAGTTCCCTTGTGGATAGAGGTTCTTTTTCCAGGTGGGCCAACAGTTTTTGTGCGTCTTCACCGTTGGCGCGCGCCAACGGCGCCATGACACGGCTGGCAGCCCAGGTTGAAAGTGAGCCTGCAATCACGGTTCTCAAAATATTTTCCGGCAGGGCTTCAACCAGGTCCAGCCGCCGTTTTACAAAACTCTTGTCGCGCCCTATTCGGGTTGCAATATGGGAGAGGCTGCACCCAAAACGCCGATGTAATTCCTGAAGTAAAACAGACTGCTCAATGACTTCCCATTGCCGTTCATTGGCCTTGGTTAAAAGCGAAAACATGGCATTTTGTTCGTTTTCTTTTGAGAATTGGACACATATCCGGTCCTTTCCACAAGCACAAAGCGCTCGAACACGCAGGTAGCCATCAATCAGAATCAGTTTGTCTTTTTCTTCAATAGCCAGGGCCGGAACGATCTGCCCGTAAGTTTCGATGGAATCCCTCAATCGCTTTAAAGCCTGGTGATTCATTATCCGGCAATGAGCGTAACGCAACTCCAGCAAATGAATATCAACGGTTCGGATGGATTCCATACCCAGTCTCCCGAAAGATTTCCTCTATGGTTTCTCCAAGACTGACCCAATTTCCTTGCCGGATCTCCTTTACCTGTTTCACAATCACAGGACGTCTGGGAAGCGAAAGAACCTGAAACAGACGGCCATCAAACCCAATCAGATCCTTGTCCAACAAGCCATCGCGGGCATCGATATATTGATCCAAATGCACCTTTAAAATCCGGCAGATTCTGTCGTAACCATAATAAGAGAGCCCGTTTTTGTCAGATACCAACACCAGAAAAATGTAGAGCAGCAGCTCATGATGATTCAGGCTCTCCCAAAAGCCGTTTCTCAAAAAACGATGCTCCAGAAAGCCGAAGCTTCCATTGATGACACGCACTCTTTCGGGAAAAAGGACTCTTTTTTTGATCATTTTTTTCTCCTGTCATGGATATGGGGTTTTCTCAAAGCCTGTTACATCTGAAAAAACCCTCCCTGCATAAGCACGGCGAGGAAAATGGTCCACAACAACCCCGATCGACCCGCAAAAAAGACAGCTGGGTCGGTTCCCCGACCGCTTTTTGGGTTCAATATCACAGTCTTTTTGAGGTGTTGAACTATCATCACCAGGGTTCAGTCCATTTTTTTTGGATTTTTTTGTTTTTTCGTACAAACGACGGCGCTCTTTCCCTTTTTTCGAATTGCGGTATTTCCCCTGAGCTTTCCGGTGCAGCTGTCTTTGGCGTATCCTGCGACATCGTTCCCCACAATAGGCCTGGCCACGCCAACACGACCGACAGACGTGAAAAAAGCAACCACAACATCGGCATTGAACCACTCTTAAAAGGACATCTCCCATCATTCCGGCCTTGCAATTGGCCGGAAACACACTTATATAAAATTGGCGTGTGTGTGGCTTCCGGCTCTATCCGGTGGTCAAAAAAGAAGGCCCGAAGCGGCTACTTCGGGCCTTCACCATCCATTCTACAAAGTAAATCGCATTTCCACTTAACCAAGCCTCTGTCTTGGAAGAAGAAAACCAAATCCAAAGAAAATAGATTTTATAAAAATTTATTGAAAAGTAAATCTACATCAACGACTCCTTTGCCGCCACTTATGGATCCCTCATCGTCCGCTATACCTGAGGGCCGTACTCACCGGCGGTGACAGCCAATGGTTCAATTTCCATTAGCAAACTTGGTTCAGTTTTGATTAGCGTTGAAGCATATAAAACTCCATATTTTGGATGCCATATCTTCCATAGCACCATTTCATGGCCACAATAACGACACAAAAAAGGATCTTGAGAGCTGATCTCCTTATAACGTTCTCGATATCTTTTCGCTTTTACGACTTGATACGTTCCTTTAATCCCACGCCCCAAAGCCTTCATCCCTTTCCGTATTACTTCCGACCATTTCTTAAAAGTTTTCGTAGCCTGTAGCCCATAATAACGAACCCGCTGGAACCCTTTGGGCATTATGTGTTGAACCATTCGACCGATAAAAACATCCACTTCCACGGTTTCAACCTTCCTGGATTTTGTCATGTGATCATTGTACCAATAGGTAACATATTGGCCATCATAACTGATTATCCGTCTCAGAGCTATCGGAGGAGATGCAACATATTTCGCCAAATATCGCGCCAGACCCCCACATGTCTCAGGAACATTACCCTTGCTCACATTGGCTACCAAACCTTTAGGGTATTTTTTCCACAGCTCATCAATAAGTTTATCGACCGCACTGCTGTTAAAATGGGACTTGAGCATTCTGAATAGATGATACTGCCATTTCTTATGTATAATCTCATACTTGAAGAACCTTAAATCAAACCAACCGCACAGATCTTCATTTATCCCACCGCTTGTCATGATGATATGCAAATGCGGATTATAATGACCGGATCGACCATGCGTTTGAACAACGACGATCGTTCCTATTTTCAGTTTCCGCCGAAGAACCGTTCCGACAACATCCTCCAAACATTCGTACCCGCATCTCATAAAAGCCGATAACAAACGTCCATCATTTCGAGCCTTATAAAAAACGATTCTCAGTTGCTCGGGAATTGTCAAAACAATGTGACGGTAATTCATGCCCCCATGAAGCACCCTACTCACTTGACTGACAAAATCGTCAACATATTTCTTGGCGCAGGATAAACAAAAACAGCTCTTGCAACTAAAACCTATCCGGCGAACATCACCACCGCAATAAACACACCGGTGCTCGCTATATCCGGCGCTTTCCTTGCCGCAACCAAGCATTTTCTGAACCGGATCTTCATATTGCGAATTATCATACCCTGGATGATGCTCTTTGAATGATTCCCAATGATCAATAAAAATCGTCCGGAAAGTCTCCTTATCAATTTTTTGGTTTGATGGCATATGCATAATGTGCTTTTTTTGACACATTTAATGCCATCACTGCAACAACTATTTGATATGCCAAATCAAAAATGGAAATTCCTATGCTTTCAAGTTAGGGGATACAATACGCCGCTATGGCATGTCGCGACCAACTTTTTACAAGTACCTGTATCGCTTTCGGAACTACGGTGTGTGGGGGTTGGTGGATTGGATACAGCCCGGTCGGGGTCGAGGGAAAATTTCCGATGAATTGGAAATACGTGTCATTGAGGAGAAGATGGAACATCCGCGTTTCAGTCTGGATGAGCTGATGGCACGGATGGAGTTGCGCTGTTCCCGATCGGCGCTTTACGAAGTTCTGCGATACTGGGAACTCTTGGAGAAGGAACGTAGGCCTGTACGATTGCGAGGTCTTTGGGGAGAAGAGGTACCGGAGAAACCGGCGCCGCTTCTCAAGACAGCAAAGGATGCGGCCGAGGCAGGCCAGTTTCGGGTTCCGAAGAAGTTGAACGCACACTTTGCACATTTCTTGAATCGCATGCAGAGCCGAGCATTTGCGGTTTGCGATCCTGGCCCGATTGTGCTTGCGCAGTTCATTGATGATCTGGGGGTCTGCGAGGCTCTCCAGGTCTACGCTCCCAAGAGGGGCGAGGGCAGTGAGATCACCAATCTTGTCCTCTTGAACGTCTGCCGTATCCTGGCTGGATACGAGACGGTGGGACACCTCAATAGAAACAGCGACCGCTCTGTGGCGGTTGCCGCCGGCGTCGGTGTTTTTCCGGGGAAAACGGCCCTGTACGATGGGTTTGTTGATATGAAGTTCGAACACCTCCAGGATCTTCGAAATGACGTGGCCGCCAGGGCGCGGGACCTGGGTTTGATTCGGGGAGAGAGGATCGCACAGGATTTCCACTTCAAAGTGTCCTTTCGGCAAGCCCGCATGAAATGCTGCGCGGGGGACTTAACTTGGGCTAAAACCTTTCAGGAGGATAGCCCATGGCGAAGAAAAAATCAAAAGAGAAGCAACGTCTCGAAGCAGTACAAGCCCAGTTTTCCGACTGGCGCAAAAACCGCAAGAAACGGGACCGTATTCCTGAGTCCTTATGGGATGCTGCTGTTTCCCTGGTGGATAATTTCAGCATTAATAAACTTTCCAAAGCATTGCACCTGAATTACAGTGACCTGAAGGATCGCATTGAAAGTATTCCGAACAGCCCGACCGAAGAACTTCTTCCACCCACATTCATAGAATTGCCACCACTCAACCCACCAGCTGATTCGGTTGAAGTAAATCTGGAGCTTGAACAAGCAGGCGCCAGAATGAAAGTCCATGTGAAGGGGCCTATTGATGTTGCATCCCTGATCCAAACATTTTGGAGGCAACAGTCATGATGCAGATCAGCCCCCAAATGCGGATACTTGTGGCGGTGAAGCCGGTGGATTTTCGAAAAGGCATTGATGGCCTGGCCGGCATTTGCCGCAGTGTTTTAAAATCAGATCCCTTCTCCGGGTATATTTTTGTTTTTCGTAATAGACGAGGGACCACCATCAAAATTCTCGGGTATGATGGCCAGGGATTCTGGCTTTGCCAAAAACGGCTGTCGAGTGGTCGTTTTCACTGGTGGCCGGAAAATGGCCGTTTGGAGCAGCTGGCCGCCCATGAACTGCAGATGATTTTATGGAACACCAACCCCAAAGGAGCCGCGCCTTTATGGAAAAAAATTAGCTTACCCTGAAAAAACCAGGTCCCCCCCCTTGCGTTCAAAACATACATGCTTATGTTTTTGCCATGGAAACGATCATCAAATACAGAGGCAAGAACTACAACCGAGAAGACATCTCCTTTATAAAGGAGTTGATCGCGTCTAACCCGCAAGACAGCCGGTATGCATTATCGGTGAAACTGTGTAAGGCATGGAACTGGGTGCAGCCCAATGGTGTTACAAGGGATATGGTATGCCGGGGGTTGATGTTGCAGCTTCACCGGTCGGGGCATATTCAGCTGCCCAAAAGGAAACGGCCTCCGGTCAATCCATCGGGAAAACAGAAAAAACCTGAAGTGATCCCCGTTCCCGAAAAGCCTCTGACAACATCGGTGATTTCGATTCGCCCACTGCGGTTTATTCAGGTACGCCGCACCCCTTTGGAGAAACTGTTCAACAGCTTGGTGGACCAGTACCATTACCTGGGTTATTGCAGACCTGTCGGAGAACATCTGAAATACATTGTTTTCGCAGGGGAAAATCCCATTGCATGCATGGCCTGGAGTTCACCGCCACGCCATATCAAAAGCCGGGATCAGTTTATCGGATGGTCTCCTGATGTTCGCATGAAGAACCTGTCGCTGATGGCCTATAATACCCGGCTTCTCATATTGCCCTGGATTCGGGTCAAATATCTGGCGTCTCATATATTGAGCCAAATGGCCCGGCGTATTTCAAAGGATTGGCAAAAGCAATACCGCCATCCTATTTGTTATCTTGAGACATTCGTTGATAAAACCTTGTTTTCCGGCACCTGTTATAAAGCCGCCAACTGGGTCTATCTGGGAGATACCACCGGAAGAGGCAAAAACGATCAAACCGGTAAACCCAATCGTTCCATAAAGGCCGTCTGGGGGTATCCCATGGGTAAAGACTTTCGGGAGTATTTATGTCATGCCGGATAAACCCCAAAAACTCGAATTAACCCCCGAAGACGTCAAGTCCCTTCTTGAAAGGATAAAACCGGCGGTTTCCGAATCCGACTACGAGATTATCAAGGTCATGGCGGATACCATTGAAGCCCTGAGTCAGGTACTGGACCAGAAGGCCGCATCCATCAAGCGGCTGCTAAACCTCTTGTTCGGGCAAAAATCCGAAAAGAAAGATAAAGTGTTTAATGATCCGGAAGATGACGCCGATTCCGAAGACGGCGATAATCCGGAAGATGATCCCGGTCCAAAAGGCGGCAACCCCCCACCGAAAGGCCATGGTCGAAACGGTGCTTCGGCTTTTACCGGCGCCGAAAGAAAGTTCATAAGCCACGAGAGTCTCAAACATGGTGACCCCTGTCCGGAATGTCCCAGGGGAAAAGTGTATCGGTTAAAAGTTCCCGAAAAGTTAATCCGGATTAAGGGTTCGCCGCCTTTAACGGGAACGATTTATGAACTGGAAAAGCTTCGCTGCAACCTGTGCGGCCAAATTTTTACCGCAACGCCTCCTGAAGATATGGGAACTCAGAAACATGATGAAACGGTTGCGGTTTCCATTGCCCTTCTAAAATACGCCAACGGCGTTCCTTTCTATCGGTTGCAGCAGTTTCAAGCCATGATGGGTGTTCCGGTTCCCGCATCAACCCAGTGGGGTATCGTTGAGCCATTGGGTTTGGAGGCCAAAGGGCCGTATATCGAACTACTGAAACAATCCGCACAGGGGGAGTTGTTCCACATTGACGATACGACGGGAAAAGTTCTGAGCCTCATGAAGGAAGGTGAAACCAAAAACGGTCGAAAAGAGATTTTTACCACCGGTGTTATATCCAAAATGGATGACCGCCAGGCGGTTCTTTATTGTTTCTGGAAAAGGTTAAAACCCCCGCCTTTCAGGCGGGTAGCATTTTGCTAGCGGTTGGCTTATAATACTTGGCATGGAATACCGTCAAGGAAGCCACACTCGCTACAAGATTGAATATCATTTTGTTTGGGTAACCAAATACCGCTATCACGTTTTGCAGGGTGATGTTGCCCTTAGAGTTCGGGAACTCGTGCGACAGACCTGCGAACGTTTCGAAATCCAGATAGTGCGTGGTGTGGTCAGCAAGGATCACGTGCATATTCTCGTTTCGGCGCCACCAAATATTTCCCCTTCGGACATAATGCGAAGGGTGAAGGGAAGGGCGTCGCGAAAGATCTTTGAGGAATTCCCACACCTGAAGAAACGATACTGGGGTAAGCATTTCTGGGCGCGGGGGTATTTCTGTGTCACATCTGGCGAGCTTACCAAGGACATGATTCAAGAGTATCTTGAGCACCATTTTGAAAAAGACCCAAACGATCGTTTCGATATCGAATAATTTACCGGCTAAAGCCGGTCTTGCTGGACTTTCAGTCCGCGCTTTTAAACCCACCGTCTTCAAGACGGTGGTTGTTTAGTTTACCGGCAGAAATCACGCGGGTGAAAATCTGAAGGCGCTTCTTGAAAATCGCCTGACCGGTCTCAGTCCACCTCAGCTTATGTGCGATGCCTTGTCTCGAAATTCATCGGAGGACCTGGATGTCATTATGGCAAACTGCCTGACCCATGCCCGCCGATACTTCGTGGATGTCGCCCCGAGCTTTCCAGAAGAGTGCCGGTTTGTGATCGATACCCTTGCCAAAGTGTATCACAATGATCAGATTGCCAGGGACGAAAACATGTCACCCGAAGAGCGTCTGGCCTTCCATCAGGCTGAAAGCAAACCCTTGATGGATAAATTGTATTGCTGGCTCAACAAGCAATTGGACGAAAAACTCGTGGAACCGAATTCCGGTTTGGGAAAGGCAATTCAGTATATGCTGAATCACTGGAAGGCGTTAACCCGGTTCCTGGAAGTTCCTGGAGCGCCCCTTGACAACAATATCTGTTATGCCGCGAGCGGCATAACAGATATAATGCCGACTCCCGGATTATGCCGTATTGCCAATTTTATCCGTTTTAACTGGTCGAAACTGCGTTGGACCCCTTATTCTCATGGCTCTTTCAATCGGCATAATCAAAGGCTCTCAAGGAATGTTAGCAAAGGGTCTTCAGGAAGATACCGATCAGGTATGGAACCACTTGCAGTGGTATGGGCAAGGGCTTGCTCCTTAATTCCCATATCAGCATGCAAGTAGATTTGTGTTGTCTCATTTGATTCGTGCCCGAGCCAGAGAGCAATCACGGTCAGATCAACACCACGTCGGAGCAGGCTCATGGCCGCCGAATGCCGCAAGGTGTGGGGTGTAACTGTTTTCCCTTTTAGGGATGGACATGTATGACTCGCCATGGCTGCATGTTTGGCAACGAGTCGCTGGAGAGCATCTGCACTGAGACGTAAACCGCGTGAGCTTGGGAAGAGAGGATCTTGTGGATGGCCATCTTGCTCCTTTAACCATTTCTTCAGCACTGCGACGACATCAGGGCGCAAAGGGGTACATCGCATCTTTCGACCCTTTCCGAGGCAACGGACGTGAGCACCGGTGCCGAGTTCCACATCCTTGCACTGAAGCGATGTGATTTCGCTATTTCGCAATCCTGTCTGTAAGGCGAGCAACAGGAGCGCTCGGTCACGCCTGCCGATCCATTTTTTTGAATCGGGAACTGCAACAAGAGCGGCAGTTTCTTCATCCGACAGGAACTCAACCGGACGGCGCTCGTACCGTTTGGCAGGGATCGCCAGAACCCTCTGACAGTGCAATGACAGTGCGGGTTCACTGAAGGACACATACCGAAAGAAACCTTGCAGGGCGGAAAGGCGGTTATTCCGTGTCCGGATGCAATTACAGCGATCAAGTTCAAGGTGTTGAATAAACTTGCACAGGAAAGAAACATCGAGCTCTTCTATGCGCAGTTCAGAAGGCGAACGCCCGAAGTGTTTCGCGGCGAAGCGAAGCAACAGACGGAAGGTATCCCGGTATGCGGCAACAGTGTGCGGACTGGCGCCAAGCTGTGCGAGCAATCTGTCCGTAAAGAAACGCTGGAGAAGTGATGAAAAGCTGGAGGCTTTCATTGTGCACCTCCTTGCCGGCCCATGTGCTCGGAAGCGAGCTGGAGGAGCTCCGGGACCGCCTCAATATACCAATAAGTATGACTGACGTTTGAGTGGCCGAGATAGGAAGTGAGCTTTGGCAACTCTCTGTTCACGTCCAATCCGGCCTGATACCATTTGATAATTCTTCTTGTTGCAAACGTATGCCTAAAATCCTGAAGCCTTGGTCCGCGACCGATTCGGCAGCCATCTTTTGCAGTTCGAAGACCGACAGCACATGATACTTTGGCGAATGTACGTCGGGCGGATCCAAGACTTAGTCTTGTGCCTCGTTCGGAGACAAAAAAACTGTTGGTCTGAAAACGTGTGTAAAAGTTATTGCGTCGATTTGCATAATCCAAAAGGGCGGAACATGTCGAATCGTCAATCGGAACAAAACGGGACTTTCCAAATTTCGTCTGCCGAATTACAAGAATACCGTTCTTTAGATCCACATCAGACAGATTCAAAGCTACCACTTCACCTGGCCGAATACCCGTAACGGCAAGAAGACCTATGAGCGTCACATAGGTTAATGCGCGCAATCCCATCGGTGACGGGAGCAAAGCGGCCTCGATCATGAGATGTTCTATTTCCTGTTCGGTATAGATGTAGGGCTTACTGCGCCGATGACGGGCATTGAGGAGCCGTTTTGGCGGTACTTCCGTTCGCGGGTCGAATGCACTCAGCCAAGCACCAAACTGCCTGACCATAGTAAGCCGGCGTGCCCATGTCGCTCTTTGCACATGCTTTGGCTGGCACGCCCAACGAAGGGCGAGATCAGTGGTGATGAATTTTGCTCCCTGAAGGTCAAGGAAATCTACAAAATAGCCAAGTGTCGTGGCTGGCTCTTGTAGACGAGTACCGAGGGCACGGCGGACTGTTAAATACCGTGCAAGTGCGTCACGGATTGCAGTCATCGCACACCTCCTTGACCCGGCCAAGGCGGAGCAATCTCACGGAGTGTCTCGAAATCGACCTTCGCGTAAATGGCTGTGGAACTCTGGGATTGATGACGGAGAACCTCAGAGATCTCAGCGATGGAGGCACCCTGGCGGATCATTCTGGTGGCCAGACCGTGGCGGAAGAGATGGGCTGCGCCACGGCTCGGAGCACATATGCCGGCTCGGGCAAATGCAAGGCGTACAATATGGCCAATCGCCCCTGGGCCGGCCAAGCCAACGCGTGGAGCAATCATTCGCAGAAAAACCCGTCGCGATACGCTATCTCCTCTGTCTTGACGTAGATAAACCGCTAAAGCATCTCCGACATCTGAGACCAATGGTAGTCGGTCCTGTACTTGGCCCTTGCCGCGAATAACGATCTCCCCGATCCGCCAGAGGATGTCACCGAGTTCTATCGTGATTATCTCTCCCGCACGCAGACCGAGTCGTGCAAGAAGAAGCAAAATGGCATAATCGCGTCTTCCACGTGGCGTCGACAGATCGGTTGACGAAAGGATCCTTTCTACCTGGTCGGGGGTTAGAAAGCCAATTACCTCGGACTGATGCCATTTACGGACTCTGGGAATCGATAGGGAAAAATCAATTGTTATTTCTTTGCGAAGGTAAAGAAACCGCAAGAATGATCGGAGGGCGGCGGCCAGAAGCCTCGAGTATTCTCTCGACCGGTTTTGAATGCGATCGAGGAGGAAATTTTGGATTGTCAGGGCATCCAATGCATGGAAAGAGATGCAACCGGTTTGGGCTAACCGATCATTGAGAAAATCACTGATGAAAGGCGAATAAACAAGAATTGAGTTTTCGGCGAGTCCTCGCTCCTTTCGCAGGTATTCTATGTAGGTCCGCTTAAAATCATCCACGGGTGAAGCATCAAGTATTGGAGGATTTGGAACCACACCTTCTTGGCGCAGATAGCTGAGAAAAAGCCGCAGGGCAGCCATTTCGAATTTTATCCGGGCTTTTTGCCTTTTGTGCAAACGCTCCACGAATTCGGTCAGATGGGATTCGTTTAGATCGTTTACAGTAAGCCGCTTCCCCACTGTCCATCGGGCAAAAGAGGCAGCAACTGGACGCTTTTTCCGTAGCGTCCGTTCTGCATACCCCAGAGTGCGAAGGTGTGATAGGAAGGAGTTGACATGGGTTTGACATAGGTTCGAATGCGGGTTGTTTTTCGATACGAAATTACTGAATGTTTTCATGTGGTCTCTCCTTTCGTTTGGCGGGATTGCCAAACCGAAGATCCCACAAAAATTATGCCGCGTCAGCAACTACTTCAAGGCACGAATAATCCCACAAAATTCTTGTAATGCGGCATAATCCGGGAGTCGGCATTACATCTGCGAAAGGGCTTTGAAAAAGGCCATTCTTCACAGAAAAAACTCCCTGTTTTACAAAACAGAGCATGGCGCCCTCATTGGAGACATCTTTATGAGCCTTATTCAGACCTGTGCCATGAACGGAGAAAATCCGTACGAATATCTCCTGACCATTCACAAAAATCCCGAGCTGGTAAAGGTAAACCCCGAAAACTGGCTTCCCTGGAATTACAGGCAAAATCTAAATTCCCAGTCTTAGTAACTCACAGATAATCAGATCGACAGAAGACGCCGGATAACGGAGCTCGCCACCTAGCGTCTTCCGGCCACCCAAAAAAAAATGAAAAAATTTGCCCTATGCAGGCTTGCAGAAAGGACACTGTTGATATGAAGTTCGAACACCTCCAGGATCTTCGAAATGACGTGGCCGCCAGGGCGCGGGACCTGGGTTTGATTCGGGGAGAGAGGATCGCACAGGATTTCCACTTCAAAGAGTTCTACGGCAACCAACCCGACGCAGAGGAAATTGGCAAAGGACCCAACTCCGCCGGCGATATTTGCCCCGGCTTTCGGCCCCACGTTATCTGGGACCTCGACACGGACGTTCTGATCAACATAGCATTCTGCAATGGTTCGAGCAGAGCAACAAGGATTGTCCGCGAGTTCTGCGAAAAGAACCTTTATCCGATCCTGGGGCGCGATGCGATTCGTGAGATATACATGGACAGTGAATACACAAGCTTTCCGGTAATCGACTACTTTGTCGTCGATGAGTTCTCCCAAGTTGATGTGATCATGTGCATGAAGCGAAACAAGCGAGTTGATCAGATGATGCGTGAAGTGGTTTCCGAAGCCCAATGGGAAGCCTTCGGTAAGGAATACGAGATCGCGGGAAAACGGTTTGATCTGAACAATCTCGCCAAGGTACTCCACTTGGTTGTCAAAAGGAACAAGAAGACCAGCAATTCCCGCTTAGATTCTAAAGGCGCTAGGACAGTACCTTTTGGCATTTCCTTTTCGTAAAGCTTTACGTTGAATGAATAGCCTGAAAAGGCTTTTTTCTCCAATTTTTAAAATAAAACAGGAATTTTTTTGGCAATTCTCAGAAAAAGCTGGACTTTCAGATCAACTTGGCCGATGATTACTGCCTATGGGAATCAGAAGCCAAAAAGGAAGAAAAGAGAGAGGCAAGATTGGAGTTCGCAAGCATCTTAATGCAGATGCAATTTTCAAGCGTCTGCATAAAGATTTTTCTGAAGTCTCTGACTGCCGTGAGGATCCCGATATTACTATTGCGGATGCCTTGATGTCCGGGTTTGCAATGTTTTCGCTCAAGGAGCCATCGTTGCTTGCCTTTGATGAAAGAAGAAAAACCGATAGTAATCTTGGGAACATATACCATATTGGAAAGATCCCATGTGACAGTACGATGCGCACCATTCTTGATGAAGTGCTCGCAGAAGAACTTCGGAAACCGTATAGGAATATCTTCTGGGAACTGCAAAGGGGAAAGGTGCTTGAACGTATGGTATTTTTCGAAGGTTGTTATCTTCTATCTTTGGATGGAACGGGTTTCTTCTCATCGAAGAAACTTTCCTCTGATAGTTGTTTGGTAAAAGTATCGAAAAAAACCGGCGAAAAAACCTATTATCAGCAGATGTTGGGGGCAGCAATTGTCCATCCGGATTTCAAAGAGGTCATTCCGCTTGCTCCGGAATTCATAGTCAAGCAGGATGGCCAAAGCAAGAACGACTGTGAGCGTAATGCCGCGAAACGTTTCTTGCAAAAGCTAAAAGAGGAGCATCCCCATCTGCCTATCATTATAACAGAGGACGCGTTAAGTTCGAATGCACCCCACATTGAAGAAATACAAAAGCAAAATTTTCATTATATTCTGGGAGTTAAAAAAGGAGATCACCATTTCTTGTTTAATCACGTCGAACAAGCGCGGATAAATGGTGACGTCACTGAATTCGAATTGGTCGATAAAGAGGATCCGGAAAAAATACATCGTTTCCGATTTATTAACCAGGTACCTCTCAATGCCTCTAACAAGAATATGCTGGTTAACTTTCTGGAATATTGGGAAATTACACCGAAAAAAACAAAACATTTTAGTTGGGTGACAGATTTTTTAATAGGAAAGGACAATGCATACCAGCTAATGCGAGGCGGCCGTGCGAGATGGAAGATCGAAAATGAAACCTTCAATACTCTTAAGAACCAAGGATATCATTTTGAACACAACTACGGGCTCGGCAAGAAGAATCTGAGTGTTGTTTTTGCGATGCTCATGATGCTGGCATTCTTGGTGGATCAAACTCAACAGCTTTGTTGCCCTCTATTTATAGCCGCATGGCATAAACTCGGCTCAAAAAGGGAATTGTGGGAACGGATGAGAGCTTTGTTTAGAGATTTTGAATTCAAATCGATGAGGATGCTCTATGAAGCCCTCTATTATGGCGTAAAGTTTCAAGCGCCAGTTATTCTATATAACAGTGGTTAAATTTGTCATGCCCAAGTTCGCATACAAAAATGCTCTCATTAATAAAAAACTGGAGATTCCGGAAATGGATATCTCTGCCCTAACTCGTGCTTTTATGCTCTTACTCTTGTCAAAGAAGCTCAACCTGCAAGAAATCGAGGGAGGTAATAGTGGATTTAATACAATTTTTCTGAAAAGGATCTGATCTCAGGGTTTGTTTTTGAAATATGTTTTTCAAACTCTGTGAGTAAATTCTTGACCGGGAATTGCTGCAAGAAGACAGGTGATGTGCGTTGTTTCGGAACGACTTTTCAAGATCTCTCGAATCGAGAAGTCTTGGAGAGATACAGGCTACGCTGGCCCATCGAAAACGGGCTAAAGGATTTGATCCACAGCTACTTCATAGATCACATCCTGGGTAAAGATCCAGAGAAGATAGAGACCAACTTCTACTGCGTACAGATTGCCAGGCTAGCCTACGAGAACTTCCTCCAGTCCCTGGATGAAAAGTTTGTCAGAGATTCAGCAGGATACAAGAGAACACTATCGACCTTTCGATACTTGCTATTTGGGAGGCACAACTGTAAAATTCGTCAACGTGGAGACCATCTCGAACTTACCTATCTGGACATGGGAGAGGGAGAACTCCAGTCCGCGATTGGTCGTCTTCTGCAGAGTCGTTCTGAACGTGGGCTCAACAGGGTTACCTGGTGGGGAGGGCTTGGCCTGAAGGTCAAATTCGAAAATCAGTATGCCGAGAATACCTGAACGAAGTGTACCAAAAACATGTCTTAGGATCTGTACTTAAAACGATCCGGAATGGTCTGAAAATCAAATTCAATGGCGTGAGTGTTCGTCAAACAATCACATCGGGTTTTGTCCGGAAATACCACTTCCATCTACCCACCATTCGCCTTACACCATCTCTCCTGATACCATTTTTCATAGTGCAACTTTTTTCCGTTTGCTCTGGGCGTAACTTGATACCACTTTTCATAGTGTAACTTTTCCACGTTTACTGTGGGCGTAAGCAGAACTAAAACCAGCGCACCGAATAGGTATATTAAGTATTTCACCAAATATCCCCTTATCTGATCTATTTTCATTCACTTCCATAATGGAAAGACAGATGTTCCATCCACAGGACATCAAATATACCCAAAATTCCATCTGAAAAGTTGAACCCTAAGTCTCACACCAAGAATATGTCAAACATATTCCGTGTGTGGGACTGTTTTTAACTGGCTTGCTCTCTGTCACAATTAGAAAAATCAAAAATGACGGGGGGTTAAAGGCCGTGGATAAAAAACAGATGATCGGGGCACGAATAAAGGAGGTCAGAAACAAGAAAGGACTCACCCAGGAGCAATTGTCTGAAAAAATGGAAATCAACCCGAAATATCTTAGCAGCATTGAGAGGGGAAATGAAAATCCGACCCTTAATACCTTGATAAAGCTCTCGGAATCATTGGAAGTGGGTCTGGGTGAAATCTTCGGCTTTATTCAAATCGAAGATCCAGTGGAAAGGAAGTCCATAATAATGTCTCTCCTGGATCAAGCGGATACCGAACAACTGAAGCTGGCATTCAAGGTACTGTCGGCAGTTTTGGGTTAGTGATCGGTTGTGTTGGTATCGAACTTCAAAGTTGAGTTGAAACGTCCTCGCATAACCAGTACCAGAGGGACAAAAGAATACGGATAATTGCAAGGTCCTGGTATGTTTGTTGTCCGCAGACACATCCGGATAACCAGGGTTCGATGGTCACTTGGAATGTGGGTGAGGGATAATAAAGAGAAAAAAGAGGTTGCTGCAAAGGGGTGTTATTGAATAGCGTTTCTCCTTTTTTTCTATTGGCGATGGTTTTTGCGATGCGGGCATTCTTTTCAGCCGGGCATTTACTGCACAAAACCATGCCAATAGGGAAAAATGATGAAAAGTTCCTCATACCCGCGCACAACGCGGAACCGGGCCGCCGGAGGCCGTAACAGAAGCAGGGTAGGCGACTGGTTGTTAAGGATGAGGACTGCCCATGAAATACTGAACTTCGAAATTGGCTCAAGGGTGAGCGCGGCTCCTTGCGCCCACCCGCGTTTCCATGGAATGACCATAGCCCCACAGGTTAAGACCCTGTAAGAGGAAGCGCTCGGCTGGTTGAGGTTGAAATAAATATAGGACGTTCCGCCGTGCGCTGGTGCATAAAAGGAAAGAGATCGCTGCAAAGGTATGTGATCAAAACCGAGTGGGGTGTTTTGCCTTTGCCCGCGTGATGCGAGGACTTTTGAATTAAGGAAATAGCTTACCGCGAGCGAAGAGAAAACACACCTCGCCGCGCCAAAACGAGTGCGTGATTGAGGACGGGCCATTGACTGTGGACGTTGGAGAAATATCACGCTCTTGTTTTGGCGCGACGTTTGGCCCCAAGGTTAAGGGATTCCGATGCTGGTGGATGAGAGGAAAGAGGTTGCTGCGAAGATATGTAATCAAAACAGTGACCGCCTCCGGGCGGCCTGATGTATGCTCTTTTAAATTAAGACGGCCACCGGGCCGATCCGATGTATGTTTTTGTTTAATATGCCCGCCACCGGGCGGTCTGATGCCCTGCTTACCAAGGTTATGGGCTTGATAGGCTTTGATAGGAAAAGTACCAGGGTGAAACTTGGGGGCGCTGTGGCCTGGCGCTGAAGCAGGCCGGGGCACTTGCGGCTGTTTGGAAGTGCCTGGCCGGATGATGTGCCGGGCCATAGTGCCATTGGATTGTGCTGTTTCTTCTGATACGCCTCCGGCGAGTTGCCAGCCTCCGGACGGAATTTCCCAAAGGGCATTAAATTGAGTTGGCGAGACTGGCGGTTTTCCCCTTCCCCCCCTTTAAAAAAAAAGATGGGGCTGCAAGCCGGAACGGCGCCGCATGCTTAGCCCCTTCCTTGTACCGTGCATTTGTCAGCATACCAACTGGATTGCGGTTAAACAAATGCACGGAGGGGATGGAAGGAGAGGGGGGAAGGGTGCCGAAAACAGCCAACCGATGTCGTAGAAGTTCGAGGCAGCAACCAAAGTTTGAGGTGGAATTATGGAGGTTGCTGCAAAGGGCAAAGGGTTGTGAATTAAGGTTGGCAGGTTTTTGGCGTGGCCCATACGCTACTCCCGGGAAGATAAATCGCATGGTGCATGCCAAAAACCCTTCCGATGGTCTGCTTACCAGGGTTG
The DNA here is from genome assembly GCA_963662465.1 of Desulfatiglandales bacterium. Lineage (GTDB taxonomy): Bacteria > Desulfobacterota > DSM-4660 > Desulfatiglandales > Desulfatiglandaceae > NaphS2. The sequence goes on along the minus strand of OY759599.1, from coordinate 1,576,499 downwards.
AGGCACATCGATGTTGAGAGGTTGGTCGAAGAGGGTTGCTGCAAAGGTGTGTGATTAAATCTGGTCCCCGACCTTGCGCCCTGCAACTAAACTACCTATGGAATACCAGCCATTGGGATTGGCTCAAGGGTGAGCGCGGTTCTTTGCGCCCACCCTTGAGCCAATCCCAATGAAACGCCCATAGCCCCACTGATTAAAACAGCTACGATGTAGGCGCTCGGCTGGCTGTGGTTCTATTTGGCGAAGGAGGTTGCGCCGTGCGCCGGTCCTGGGAGGAAAGAGGTCGCTGACAGGGATGCATATCAAGGTTGTTCGCCCCATATCGCCTAAAAAAAGGAATTTTGATGGCATTTATTGAAGAAGAAACAGGATACACCAAAACTGCTATTTCTGATTTGCAGGGGGCATGGATAGTATTGAGGGGGCAGGTTGTCGAGGAATTCGGATTCAAAGGGTCCGACAGGGTGTTATTCCATATTGATGAGGCCATGAGCTGGGAAACGGTCAGGAATCTGAAATTAATGGAACCCCTGATTGTGGTCATCGAAAACATTCTCCGACAATCAGAGGGATCAGAAGAGCTCCTGGATCTCGTTCAAAATGTCAGGGCACACTACAAAGATGCCTTGGAAGCTATCAAAGAAGGCCGGGCTGTTTAGATCAAACGGAAAAACCTTCAATCCCCTATTCTAAAATCCAATCTATCAAGAAATAAAAGACCGGATGAATTGTTGAACTGATTTCTTACCCCGATAAATACCGAAGTGTCCTTCACAGAGAATATCTGCCTCCATTTCCAGGATTTTTCTAAGTGATTCCTGATACGCCTTGGCATCGGAATGAAGTGATGCATCCAGTGGTCCATGCACATCCTGACCAAACAACACTTTCTGACCATCCATTTGTGTTGTGTACACCAGAGACCCGGGAGAATGGCCGGGCCAGTGATGAGCGGTTATCTTTCCGTTTCCGATCTTGATGCTCTGAGTATCTGCTTCAATTTTAATATCAATGTCTAACGGTTCCATATTGGCGCCGTACCAGGATGCAGCCGTCACTTCGCTGTCGCCTGATTCCAGGTAGACGGCATCAAGGGCATGTGCAACGATTTTACAACCGTACTCGTTACGGACCCTTTCAGCGCCACCTGTGTGGTCGAAATGACAGTGTGTGAGCAGGAGATATTCAATCGGCATATTCTCCGGTATGCATTCTGAAATGTTGAGTTTCAACAGGTCATGACCGTTTCCACACCCTGCATCAATGAGGGCCGCTTTGTCACCGAACCGTATGAGATAAATGGCGGCGTCTTCGGATGACGTGAATACAGGTCCCCCCACTTGCCAGAGGTTTGAAAGAATCTTAGGTTCCATGTTAATATCCTTATTTAATGAAGGTGACGATTTGAATCGACTTAGCTTCCATACTCAAATTTCCTGCCCATTTCACTCACCTGCGAAGTTCAGGCATCAAAACACATCAAAGAAAGATTCTTTGCCTAAATGCTGTGAAAATGCTTCTGATGCCTCTTTCAAGTGCATCGGGCCTGCTACATTGATCCAGTCATCAATGGAACCCAGAAAACAGTACCTGTTCACAATGACTGTCCGCTTCTTTTCGTCAACCAGGATGAATTTCATGATCGGCGAATATGTCGTCTTGCTTTTGATGATATTCTCAAATCTGGATGTATCATGGCTTATGGAACCAAAGACTTCTTTCAGGTCTTCAACATTCTTATTGGACTCATAGATTACGATTTCTTCTCCTTTTACGTCAGCAATATACAGTCTCGAACCATCTAATTCCTTGAGTTCCTTTTCAATGAGTTTTTTTTCGAGTTCCGTGATCAGAGGTGGAATCTCTTTCCGAAGAAAGACCTGTGCATTGCCTGGATGTTCATATATTTCATAACCTTCAGGGATTTCTTCAGCAAGCTTCTCCCGTGTTTTCATGGAGAAATAGTATCTGGGTTTTCCTGTTTTGGTCTTCCCCACATTCAGATAGTATTTCTTGCCCTTTCGGTTCGTATATTCAACCCCCATCACCACATCCTCTTCTCTTGACACGCCTTTTTTACAAAGGGATTTTCGTTTTTTTGAATCCCTTCAATTCTCTTACATCTCTCACATTCCCAAGCATCAACCGGGTCCTCTTTATCCCAAGCCTGAAATAATTTCTTGTTTTTATTTGAAAGAACACCATGACCGGGATAAGCCCAGTCCATATAAAAGTAGGTTCTGGCAATGTCACCCCGTTTTTCAGGAGGCGGTTCAGCTTTTCTGCTTTCGATCTCCATATCGCATTTCCCAAACGCTCTTTTTTCTCCTGAAATCATCGCATAACTGTATGTGAAGGATGTGAGTTTTTTCATTTTTTTGATGAACTCCTATTCCAAAGACGCTTTTTCCAAAGATTCATATATTCTGCTTGGCTTTTTGCCTTTGTATTTATTTAACAAGGCAGCATATTTATTTTTATCAAAGGGAGCTTTCTGCCGCATAACATTGACCATTAGAGGTGTCAGGATCGCTCCTATCAGATGAATCGTATCGTGACGGGAGACTTTCTTTTTTCTCATGGAATTGTAGAATTGGAAAACCTCGATGGGGTTCTTTGATTCCAACTGACGCTCAATGGCTGAATGAAGCATAATATGGAGGAAGGGATTTTCTTCTGAGTTGGCATCATATTCGTGATCGTATGTCAAATCCCCCATTTCAAATTGGTTAAAATACTGATCGCTGTGATCGTTCATTACTTCAGCCAACCGCTTGTCTTCCCCGGAAAGTGATTTCAGATCTCCGGTTTTCGCGATTTCCCAAAGATCATGTAAATGTTCCCGGTTTCCTTTTCTGAGCTCTTTGATTTTGTCACCCGCCATGGAATCCTCGCTGATGCCTCTCAATAGTCTGTGGATTATTTGAAAGAACCGCCCTACCCTTTCCCATTAATCTTGTCCCGCATGATATTAGAGCATTTAAAAGTTACAATCCGTCTTGCATCCATCATCAAGTCATCGCCAGTTTGAGGGTTCCTTCCTCTTCGTTCCCCTTTTTCTTTAACACAGAATTTCCCGAAACCGCTGATCAGGATATCCTCACCAGATGCCAAAGTACGCTTTATTATTTCCAGGAGGGATTCAATCGTAGATGAGGACAACAGTTTTGGACAATCACATGATTCGCAAATAGAATCTATCAGGCTGGCTTTCATAACGGTCATCATTGTAACCTCAATTCAGAATTTTGTTCGAGTTGTTTTCTAGGACAACACCTATCAGGACCATTTCCTCTGTAACTTCATCGAAAGGATCTTTCTTATAATTGATTTTCCCTTGAAACCGTTCCTTCAGTTCCATGTCCCCATTTTCGTCCGTCTCAAAAAAAGCTTCCGAACAATTTGGACAGGCAGGACCGCATTCAGTCTGATTGTCATAAAAACATGGAATCCAGCCTTGATCGACGGTTTCTTCAATGGAGGCCACTTCCGTTCCGCAGATAACACATATCATAGTCTATGGTTCCCTGAAGGTTTGGGAGAAAATAGCCTTAATTTTATAGAGTTGTCAAGAAGGACCACTGCTTTCAGAATCATCAAAATTTTATACTCCAGAAGATGGAGAATTCCGAATTGCCTTGACTGTTTTGGGAGTTCCAATATACTTTCTGCCAATATTCTCAGCAATGGAACTCCTTGGACACTTTGGAGTAAACGATGGCAACCCGGAAAACATGGAGATACAATCCAAAAAAGATCAAAGAGCCAAAACCTGAATTGTCAGAGGAATTAAAGCGGGACATCAAAGCAAAAGCTGATGTGATTGTAGAAACAGTTTTCAAGCCGGAGTATCTCTCGCCTGTCTCTCAGGAAGAACAGTCATTAAATCAACTGTTTGATATCTATACCAAATGGTATAGAAACGCATTCTATTTCTGTTCCAAATATAAGTGTCCGCCAAATGCCACTGCACCATTCTTTGAAAGTAAATTCGTCAAATTTGAATATCTGGGTGACGATAAGTTCCAATACAGCTATATGAGGCATACCGGCAAGTGGTATCCCACGTCCGTGATAACTTTAGAAGAGTGCTTGGAACGTGTCACATCGGAAGTCCCTTATTAACCAAGAGCCAGTTTTAAAACACCCCGATATGATTGATGGCGTTATTGTTTCTTCTCCCAGGTTGGGCATGAAGGTGAAGATTCCCGGTTTAAAAGCATTCATGGGAAAAGTGATGTCATCCATTTGGCCCGGTCTGTCCCTTGGCAACGAACTGGATTCATCTAAGATCAGCAGGGACAAGGAGGTTGTCAACAAATACGATAACGACCCTCTCAGGCATGGGAAAGTGAGCGCCAGATGGTTTACGGAATTTGTAGGAGCCATGGAAGAAGCCCATCGGCTTGCACCGTCACTGAAGGTTCCGATTCTGATGCAGATAGCCGGTGATGATCATTTGGTTGATGCTGCAGCATCGAAGTCGTTTTACGAAAAGCTTGGGTCGAAAGACAAAACGCTAAGGGTATACGAAGGCCTGTACCATGAAATCTACAATGAATTGGAACCGGACCGAAAAAATGTTCTGGATGACCTGGAAGATTGCATAATGGCCAGAGTGTAAAACATATCAAGCATTTTCGCCGTTAATAGTAATCTTAGTACAAACAAAGGATTCGAAAGAATCAAAAAAATAAAGAAAGATATCGGAAAGATAGCAGACCAAAAAGCTGAATGGTATAAAAAGATTCCAGATGAAAGCAAAAAATAATGAGGGTTTAAGAATTTTCTATTGTTATGGGATGGAAAATTTGTGATTATGCTTTGGATTGTTTAAAAGGGTTTTTTAAGCCTCTTTATTTATCGCCTTCTTTTCCAGAAGTTGGCACTCAATTCAAAATTCCAATTGACCCTTAACCAGAACAAGAAAGACCACGATTGAAGAAGCTAACCAAATACAAAATCCTTGAAATTTATTGCCAATGCGGCCAAAAACTACTGAAATATAAAAAAGGCCCTGGAAGAAAGTTGTTGAAGATTCATCGGGACCGAATAACGGAAGACTATACAGGCATTTTTATAAATGACTACTCAGAGAAAGGCACCGATATTTATTGCCCTTCTTGCGATAAGCGAATTGCGACCGTGCAGGTCATTAACGGAAAGTATGTCAACAAGATAAACCAAGGGCAGTTGGGGCTAACTAAATAAGAGCCGCTTAATGTAGTTCATTATTTGGTCGGTTGCTTTAAAGGGCCTTCCCGGGAGCCAAGAGGATGCTGGACAGGATGTGAGTATGTGGGCATAAATAATTCGAATCACCAGGTTTTCACGGTGCTGATTTTTTTGGGAATACTCTCAATCTATTGCAATAATGATAAAATTGAAAAATAGAATAAATCTCAACGTTCGTTATAGCCCTCTGATTTGATGATAACACAGCTTTTTTGAGCCTTACGATATTTTGGGTTTTGATCTTGAGATTCCATTGTCAAATATTCCATCCGGTTCCCATACACTGCAAGTTATCGCCAAGGACAGCCATGGCCGCAAAACCGATCTGGCAGGTTTTCATTTAGGTATCGAGGTATCCCGTTTCTGTTCATCGACTGGATCATGACCCTTCCCGATGAACTTAAAAAAGATTTCTCAGAACGGATCATTGCTTATGAGGAGGAAAGAAAAATGAGATTTATCAGCAGCGTAGAAGAACTGGGTATGGAAAAAGGCATGCCGGCAGAAGCCAGGGAAATGGTTGCCGAAGTGCTTTCCACAAGGTTTTCTCAAATTCCTGAAAAGATCGTGAAAGCAATTGCTGCCATTGAAGATCGAAAGATTTTGAAAGAACTACATAAAAAAGCAGTGTTAACCCGGTCACTGGAACAGTTTGAGTCTGAGTTTCAAAGCAATTAAGGAATGTTTCCGATACCTGATCAACCCGATTATGATTCCCCTTGGAAAGATATTCTGGAACGTTTTTCTTCGACTTTGTCGCGTTCTTTTTTCCCGACGTTCACGCCGGTATTGACTGGGACAGAGAATGCACCTTTATGGACAAGGAGTTTCAGCAGCTTGTCAGGGATTCGGAGATGGGACGCAGGCTTGCCGATAAACTCGTCAGGGTGCATACCCGTGACGGTGGACCTCTCATGGTTTTGGCGCATATAGAGGTGCAGGGGCAATATGAACGTAATTTCCCCGAGCGGTTATATGTTTACAATTACCGGATTTATGACAAGTACCGCTGTCCCGTGGTGAGCCTTGCCGTGCTGACGGATGAAAACCCAAGGTGGCGTCCCACTTCCTTCGGCTACAAACGATGGGGATTCCGGCCCGAAATCGAATTTCCCATGACCAAGCTTTTGGATTATAATGACATGGCGATGCTGGAAAACAATCCCAATCCCTTCGCTCTTGAAAAATCCAGGGAAAAGATCATTGCAATTGCCATAAACGATGCGCCAAGCTGCAAAGATAAGGATGGTAAGGAGCAGAAGAAACAAGCTCAAAATATGACCGAAGATTGTCACCCCATATTCCGTCTCAACACCTGAATCGTATCGGCATAATTTTTGCTGTGATAAATGGCCGATCCGGCCACAAAAACATCAGCGCCGGCGGAAGATACGCTTCCGATGGTTTCATGGTTGATGCCGCCATCCACCTCGATTTCAATATCAAGACCCAGTTCATCAATCTTTTTTCGTAGGGATTTGATCTTTGGAATCATTTCGGGAATAAATTTCTGTGCTTCAAAACCGGGATTGACGCTCATGATCAGGACCATATCCAATTGAGAGAAGACATGATCCAGTACGCATAAGGGGGTGGCGGGGTTCAACGCCACAGCCGCTTTGGCGCCCAGGGATCTGATATATTCGAGGGTTCGGTGAAGGTGGACGGTGCTTTCACCATGGACGCTGATAATATTAGCCCCGGCTTTCACAAATTCCTTAATATAGAGTTCCGGTTGGGAAATCATCAGATGGACGTCCAAAGGGATCTGCGTAACCCGATCCACCGCTTCGACCACCAGAGGACCAATGGTGATATTGGGGACAAAATGACCATCCATGACATCGATGTGAATATAGTCCGCTCCCGCATTCACAACGGAGATAACTTCTTCGCCCAGGCGGGTGAAATCGGCGGACAGGATTGAAGGCGCTATTTTTTTCATGTTTTTCCTCTTTTCTTTGTCATATTTTTCTAAAAAGGGCCGCAAAAAAACCTTCCATGCCGTGAATATGGGGAAAGGTTTTAAAAAAGCCGTTGTCATCCACCAGATCGATCCCCCATCCGGGGATGTGTCTGCGTAAATTTTCAAGCGCAATCCCATCGTTTTCTTGTAAAAATTGTTCCACGACCCCTTCATTCTCCTCTTTTGAAATGGTACAGGCGGCATACAGCATTTCACCGCCACTGTGGAGCGCATGCAAGGATTGGGTCATAATTGATTTCTGTATCATCGCCATGCGTTTGATGTCGCCCTCTTTTTTGGCTAGTTTCGTGTCGGGGTGCTTACTGATGACCCCTAGGCCGGAACAGGGACCATCCACCATGATTTTATTCACGGACCACCGCAAAAAAGAGACCGGCGCCATCGCATCGGCAACCAGGGGAAAAACGCTGTTAATACAAAGCCTTTTGACGTTTTGCTGAAGGCCTTTCAAACGGTGGATACTGGTATCCAGGGAGAAAACCCGGCCACGATCCCCCATCAGTTCGGCCAGATGGGTGGACTTTCCGCCCAAACCGGCGCACATATCCGCTATATTCGTTCCTTTGCCGGGGGAAAGAAGGTGAGAGCAGATCTGAGCCGCCTCTCCCTGCACCTGAAACAGGCCGTCTTGAAAGGCCCTTAACCGGGAGATGGATCCTCTAAAATCGAGCAGTTCGATGCCCTCGGGAGCAAAGGGAACCGCCCTACTCTCAACCCCCTCTTCCAGAAGGCGATCAAGCAGGTCCCGGCGGCGGGTCCGCAGGGTATTGGTCCTGATGGTTGTCCTGGGAATTTCATTCCCGGCCTTCAACAGTTGTTCAGTCAAATCCGGTCCCAGCTCATGGAACCATTTTTTCACCAGCCAGAGGGGATAGGCATAATACACGGACTGATAGAGGTCCCTCTCTTTTTCAGGGTGGGGGTAAGGCAGATGCTCTTTTTCACGGCAAATCTGCCTCAGGACGCCATTGACGAAATTCACCACATGCTTTTGGCCCATGCTCTTGGTCTGTTTTACGGCTTCATTGACGGCCGCGGATTCGGGAACGCGATCCAAAAACAGGATCTGAAAAAGGGCCAGGCGGAGGATGTTTAAAACCGATGGATCGATTTTTTTGAAGGAGAACCGAACATACTGCTTCAAAATCCAGTCGAGTCTGATTTGCCATCTCAGAACCCCCTGAACCAGATGAACCGCAAAGGCCCGATCCCTCTCACTCAAACGAGGGTTTTGCGAAAAGAGAGATTCGAGACGTCGCTCCGCCTGGCCGGGAGCGTTCTCAGCGTTGTTCAGCGCGTTTAAGGCAAGATTTCTTGACATGATAGGTCAGTCGTCCAGAAAGGATTTTAACCCTTTTTCCACAAGATCGATATCCACATCCGTGTCATAACAGGGTCCGAAAGGTCGACGGTTAAAGATGCCGAAAACGGGAATGGGATAAGCGTCCTGAATGCCGCTGGTGAGATCCCGTTCACAGGCCACCGCAATGATAATTTTAGGGCGTTTGTCTACAACAATTTTTCGCGCCAGGGTGCCGCCGGTGGCCACGGCCACATGCACGTGGTATTTGTCCGAAAGTGCCGCCAGATCCTTTATTTTACATTTTCCGCAGGCCTTGCAATTTTGCACATTTCCGGTGATTCTTACGGCGCAATTATGATTCTGCAGACAATGGGGTAGAAGGATCAGCATCTTTTCCGGTTTGACCTTTTGGGCTTCGGCCATTACCAATTGGTTATTAATGGCCACAAAGGATCTTCTGATCTCCGATTTTTGAATGCCGAAACACTTGCCGACACCCACCAGCAAGGGGAAAAGCACCCGAATGACCACCCCTCTGATGCGACGGTTGAAAAAGAGGTTTTTCCCCCTGATGATGGTAAACACCAGGGTAAGACAAGCCCCAAGGCTCACAAGTACAACGCCGCCCAATACAACAGCCAGAATCAGCGGCAGAAATTCATGAATATTGGCCAGGCCCACATAGGGTACCCACCACAGCAGAAACGCAACGCCGAGGAGAAGCAAGCAGGTTGCCAGCAGAAGAAAGATGAAGACCCGTTTTTTGGGTCTGCGAAATGTGCCAAGGTCGATCCGTTCTTGTGTGAGTTTGCCTTCAGGCATTTTGCGGTCCTGGGTCTCAGAATCTTTCATATTATCGTCCCAAAAGCGTTCCCGGATTCAAGGGAAAACCCCGTAGAAAATCCGAGACCCGCAAGCGTTTTTTACCGGCAAGCTGCAATGCCTTTACCAGAATAACGCCGTCCCCCGTTTCCACCAGAAGTCCTTCCTCCAAATGACCCTTGACCCTTCCGGGGACTGTGCCCGAGCAGCTGGTTTCCGCCACCCGGGATGAAAACAGCTTCAATGTTTTACCGTTAAGCGTTGTCTGCGCCCCCGGCCATGGATCCAGACCTCGAATCAGCGCGGAGACATGGTCCGCGGGCAGGTCCCACGAAATGCGACCGGTTGTCCGGTCGATCTTTGCGGCATAAGTAGATTGAGCGTCATTCTGGGGCATTTCATGGATTTGATGATCCAGCAGAAGTTGAAGGGTTTTAAGAAGGAAGGGAGCGGATAAGTCGGCGAGCCGATCATGAAGTTCACCGGCTGTTTCATGGGCGCCGATGGGTGTCTTTTGTTGCAGCAGAATGGGACCCGTATCGAGCCCCTGCGCCATGCGCATGGCCGTAATTCCGGTTTCAGTTTCCCCGTTCATAACGGCTCTCTGAATGGGGGCGGCCCCTCGATATCTGGGCAACAGGGAGGCATGGATGTTCAGCCCCCCCCACACAGGGATATCCAAAAAATCTTGAGACAAGACCTGTCCGAAGGCAATTACCACCAGGATATCGGGCGCAATTTCGCGGATGACCTCGCAGAACGACGGATCCGATGCCCTTTCCGGCTGAAGGACTTCCATGCCCAACCGTTCCGCCGCCTGCTTTACCGGGGATGCGACAAGTTTCTTGCTTCTTCCCCTGGGTCTGTCCGGCTGCGTCACCACCGCCTGAATACGATGTCCATGGGCTGCCAAGGCTTCCAGTGAAGGCAAGGCAAAATACGGCGTGCCCATGAATATGATCCCCGGTCGAGCCGGCAACGGGCGCGATTCATGTTCGATCATTTACTCAATTACCTTTTTGTTTTTTCTTGCGTTTCTTTTTGTACAGCGCACGTTTCAGGCTGCTGATATGATCGATGAAGAGAATCCCTTTCAGGTGATCGATTTCGTGTTGCAAGCATACGGCCAGCAGTTCTTCAGCTTCCAGACTGAAGGGATTGCCGCGTCTGTCAATCCCTTTCACCTGCACCCGGGCATTTCGGACAACTTCCGCGGAATAATCAGGAACGCTGAGGCAGGCTTCATCCCATTTAATGGCGCCTTCGCTTTCAACAATTTCCGGATTTATCAACGCCAGGGGGTTTTGCTCCTCTTCCCTCGGAGAACCGTCAAAGACAATGACTCTTTTAAGCACGCCCACCTGATTGGCCGCCAAACCAATGCCCGGGGCCAAATACATAGTCTCAATCATTTGATCGATGAGGAGCTGCAGTTCTTCGTCAATATTTTGTATCGGTTCCGCGGGCGTTTTCAGTACCGAATCCGGATAAGTATATATTCTCATGTCAGACATTTCATGTTCCATATGTGATGATAACCATTTATTCGAGTTACAGATTGATTTTGAATCCCAAGTGATCTATAAGATTGCCCCATACTAAACATATTGTCAGGATAAATCAAGATGAAGCGCACTGTAGAATTTTTGTTTGAAGCGGGTATGCTGAAAAAGACGCCCCGAACCGGATACCAGTTTCTTGGCTCCGGTGCTGAATCCGTGGCCGATCACTCCTTTAGGACGACCATCCTGGGGTATGTCCTGGCCACCATGGAAAAGGGAGCGGATATTGACAAAACCGTTCGCATGTGTTTGTTCCATGATCTGCCGGAAGCCAGGACGGGGGATCATAATTATGTCAATAAAAAGTATGTAATGGTCAACGAGGAAAAGGCGATTTTAGACCAGACCCGAGATCTGCCTTTTGGAAATGATATTGTCGTATTAACCCATGAGTTCAACGCCGCCGACACCCTGGAAGCCAGGATTTCAAAGGATGCGGATCAACTGGATCTTATTCTGGAATTGAAAGGGCAACAGGATTTAGGCAACCCCCATGCCAAAGAATGGCTGGTATTTGCGCTAAAGCGATTATGCACCGAAAGCGGAAAAGCATTGGGCCGTGAAATTATGGCATCCAAAAGCGATGCATGGTGGTTTGACGACGATACGGACTGGTGGGTGAATGGCGCTTCCAACCCAACCGAGGGATAAACAAAATGAATTTTTTAAAAGGGATTGGCTATAATTTTCGAGGTCTTTCGCTGGGGATGAAGACGCCCCGGCTTCTTTTCTGGGGGTTATTGCGGTTTATCGTGGTCATACTGCTGACCATCCTTGCCGCCGGTTTTATTTTTGCGTACCAGCGCGAAATCCTTGAAATTATCTGGAGCAAACCCGCAAGCCACTGGATTCTCTGGTTATGGTATGTGGTGTCCTGGATCTTGACCCTTGCGCTTGTGGGGTTATCGACCCTGTTTTCTTACCTGATCTCCCAAATCTTTTTCAGTGTTCTAATTATGGATCATATGTCCCGGATCACTGAGCAGAAAATCACCGGTCGAATTGCTGAAGCGGAAAACATTTCGTTCCTCCGTTTCTTTGGTTATCTAATCAAGCAGGAAATTCCCCGCGCCACCATCCCGGTATTATTGGCCATACTCCTGATGCTTTTGGGCTGGCTCACCCCACTGGGACCTTTTGTAACGATCCTTTCCTCGGGGATTGCCGCCGTATTCCTTGCATGGGACAATACGGACCTGATACCCGCCAGACGGATGAGCCCTTTTGGCGTCCGGTTCCGCTTTCTGCTGGGAACCCTCCCTTTTCACCTCGGGTTCGGCATCCCGTTTCTGATCCCAGGCTTAAATATCCTACTCCTTTCGTTTGCCCCCGTGGGCGCCACGCTTTATCACCTGGAAAAAGATATGAACATCCCATCGTCTCCGTCCTTGACTTCCTGAACCTTGTGCTTAATTTTCGAGGGTACTGATGTTTTAACTTAAAACCTAAAACTTAAAACTTAAAACGTATATAAACCATGTCCGGAAAAGACTACTATGAAATTCTGGGAGTTGATAAATCAGCTTCCCCCGAGGAAATTAAAAAATCCTATCGTAAGCTGGCGCTGAAATATCACCCGGATCATAACGAAGGGGATAAATCCGCCGAAGCGACATTCAAGGATCTCAATGAGGCCTACGCCGTCCTTCGTGATCCTGGGAAAAAACAACAGTATGATATGTTCGGTGCTGAAGGCTTTCAAAACAGATTCAGCCAGGAAGATATTTTCCGGGATTTTGACCTGGGCAGCATTTTCAAGGAATTCGGCTTCGGAAGAGGCGGCAGGAGTCAGGGAGGTTTTGGCCGCATGCCCGGCGGTGGTTGCGGCGGACGCGGTTTTGATGGATTTCAAGACCGGGGACAAACCATAAGGGGTCAAAATCTGATCTATGAACTCCCCATGACCCTGGAAGAACTGCTCAAACCCACCAGCAAGACCATTACCTATCAGATCAACGGCCACCAGGAACAGGTCTCCGTGAAAGTGCCCGCCGGCATCAAGGATGGGCAGAAGTTGAGATTGCAGGGAAAAGGGCAGCCGGGACCCTATGGCGGGCCCGCGGGGGATCTTTACGTTCAGATCAAAGAGGTCTCTCATCCGCTGTTCCGGAGGGAAAATGCCGATCTGTATCTAAAGCAGAAAATCAAATTTTCACAGGCCGTCCTGGGGGCTGATATTGAGGTGCCCACCCTGGAAGAAAAGGTACTCAAACTCAAAATCCCTCCCGGGACTCAAGACAGCGCCAAATTCAGGCTTAAGAATTTTGGATTGCCCATCTATAATGGTTCGGGCAAGGGAAATGCCTATATTGAAATCGGCATCGATATTCCCAAAGAACTGACGGAAGAGCAAAAAACCGTGATGGCTTCGCTGGCAAAGGCGGAATTATAGGAAGAAGATCATTTCAGATGAAAGCAATCTGCGTTTTTTCAGGCGGCCTCGACAGCATGCTGGCCGCCGAATTGATAAGGGCACAGGGCATAGACGTTCTGGCCCTTTTTTTTGAGACCCCGTTCTTTACATCCCACAGGGCCAGGGCGTCGGCCCGGTCCATGGACCTGCCGTTTAAGGTCGTCGATATAACCGAGCGGCATCTTGAGGTGGTCAAGCACCCGAAACATGGCTACGGCGGGAACATGAATCCCTGCATCGATTGCCACGCCCTGATGTTTCGCATTGCCGGGGAAATGCTTGAACCGGAAGAAGCCTCGTTTATTTTTACCGGGGAGGTCATGGGGCAGAGGCCCATGAGCCAAAACAAGAGGGCGCTCAGTTTGGTTGCCGAGGAAAGCGGACTTCACGGAATGCTGCTTAGGCCCCTTTCGGCAAAATGCCTGACCCCCACCATCCCGGAAGAAAAAGGCTGGGTCCAAAGAGATCAGTTAAAGGGCTTTCAGGGGCGTTCCCGGAAACCGCAGATGGCAATGGCGATCGATCTGGGACTGGGGGATTATCCCGCTCCTGCGGGGGGATGCATGTTGACGGAAAGGGGCTTTTCCCGCCGACTGAAAGACCTGCTCTCCTCAAAATCCGAAGTGGTTGTCAATCATCTGGAAACCTTAAAACTGGGAAGGCATTTCAGAATCAGCGCTGACGCCAAAGTTGTGGTGGGCCGAAACAAAGGGGAAAATGAAAAACTCCGGGAACTTGCGACAAAAGAGGATATAATTCTGAACACCGTTTCGGTCCCGGGCCCCGCTGTTTTGATGTCGGGAAACCTTTTGACCGAGGCCATTGACCTGGCCACCCAAATCACACTTTCCTACAGCGACGCGAAGGAAGGGGAAATTCAGGATGTTCGGATTGTTGGCCCCGATATAAACCGAATCGTATCCGTAACGGTTCCGGATAAAAAAGAGTTCAAGAATTTCATGATATGATGAATAAAGGTTGGAAGGCTTCTCCCCTTCCATTTTATTGAATCTCTTCCAGCGCCGCCTTAAAGGACGCCACGGCAACCGTTAATTCCGCCAAAAGCGTCTCAGCCTCGGGCAAGCGATTTTCAACGCCCATAACTTCAAGACGATAGGATGCATCAAAAATTTGATCCGCTCCGAGACTTCCCGCTGAATCCTTCAGGTTTTGCGCCCCCTGCACCACCATATCGCCATCTTTCTTTCTGATTCCCTCCAGGATCAGATCCGCTTTTTTCGGAAAATCTTCGACAAACAAGGTGGCGATTTCTTTGAAAAGATTCATATCCCCATCAAACATTTCCGTTGCCTTTGTAAAATCGAGAGGCTTCGTCGTCTCTTTGACGTTTCCCTTCACCGGGGACGACGTGACGGGAATCAGCAACCCGGGACCAGGCGACTTCGGGGATGTCTCATTACGGGATCGTGGAAAAGGGAGTACAAAATGGAAGGCACTCCCCGGACCAACGGATGCTTGAATATCCTCCCGCACCGGCCCACCTTCTTCCGGGCATAAATGATTTGCCGGGCTTTCCACCCAGATGCGGCCTCCCATCATATCCACGATACGACTGGCCAGCGCCAGCCCCAAACCCGCGCCGCCATACTTTCGCGTGCTGGAACCATCCACTTGGCTGAAGGTATCAAACACGCCTTTCAACCTGTCTTCGGGGATGCCGATGCCCGTATCCGACACCATAAAATGTAACGAAATGGATTCATCGGTTCGCTCCTCAATTTCGGCATGCATCATCACGTTGCCCGCCTCGGTAAATTTGATGGCGTTACGGCCCAGGTGAACCAGGATTTGCCGCAGCCGGCTTGAATCTCCCAACAACTGGTATGGCGCATCATCAGCACAGTCGAGGATAAATCGCAATCCTTTTTCCGCTGCCGACGGTGAAATGGTCTCTCCCACATTGTTGAGCAACGCCCTCAAATCAAAAGGCTTGGGTTTCAACACAATGGCATTGGCATCGCTTTTGGTAAAATCGAGAATATCATTCAAGATGCCCGAAAGCACATCCGCGGATTGGCTCGCCAGTCCCAGATGCTCCTGCTGCTCCTCGTCCAGGGCGGTATCCCGAACCAAATGAATCATGCCGATGATACCATTGAGCGGCGTGCGAATTTCGTGATTGATGTTGGCCAAAAATTCAATCTTGGCGAGGTTGCCGGCTTCGGCCCTGAGCTTCGCATCTCTTAATTCCGTTGATTGGACCTCCAACCTTTCAATGGACTCCCGGGCCAGTTTCATGGCAGCCTTCGTTCGGTTCCTGAGTCCTTCAGCCGTCCTCGCGGTAAAAGAAATATAGATGCCTGCCAGATAAAGTCCCAATAGTTTTGGGATTTCATATGCCAACCAGATATCTTCATGCTCAAAATAGTGGAGATAGAGGAGTAGACCCCCATAAACGGCAACGGCAATGTGTGAAAAAACAATGACTCGCCTGAAATTGGTGTTGGCTTGATCGGCAACACGAATCAGAAAGATGAAAAAAAGAAGGCTCCGCTGACCGCCTGAAAAATATATGGCTAGCGCAAACACGAAAAAGTCCGCAATTAAAAAGAAAAGGCCGAGATCAAATCTACCGGTCTTCCCGAAAAAAAGATAAAGGACGAACCACGAAAATCCGGCATAGGAAAAGGCAATCACCTGAAATTGAGAAGTTTCTTCCCACGAAAAGGCCCTGGATATATAATAATTATGGATGAATACAAAAAACGCCAGGAGAAAAAAACCAAACACCCTCAGGACGGGAAACTGCATCACATTCAAACGATGGATCGCCGCTTCTTTCCTTTTTGAGGCCTTTTCAGGGTTCAGTTCCAAGGTAACCGCCGCCCTTTGCATACCCGCCGCTCCTTTCCTTTTTATTTTTTCCAGAGCAAACACAAGATCCGCCCACCCTGACGTTCAACCGATCAACACCTTCCGAACCATCCGAGACAGTGTTTCGAGGTTAAAGGGCTTCTGAATAAACCCACTGCATCCCCGGTCAAGGATTTCCCGTGCCTGCCCATCGATGCTGTACCCGCTGGAAAGCAACACTTTTGCATCTTTTTTGATCTCCTTCAAGCGGTCATAGGTTTCTCCGCCGCCCATGCCGGGCATGATCATATCAAGAATCACCATGGCAATCCCATCTTTTTCTCTTTTCGATATCTCAACGGCAGCCTCCCCCCTGTTTGCCGTGATAACGCCGTAACCCAGCTTCTCAAGCATCTGTTCGCCCACATCCAGGATCATTTCTTCATCATCCACCAAGAGGATTTTTTCACCTTTTCCCTGAAACGGCACGGCACTGACGCTGACGTTTGTCTCCTTTACGGTAGACATGGATGCCGGCAGATGAATATGAAATACCGTTCCCTGGCCCGGTTCGCTCTCCACATGAATAAAACCGCCATGGTTCTTAATCGTACCATAAACCGATGCCAGACCCAAACCGGTGCCTCTTCCCATCCCCTTGGTAGTGAAGAACGGTTCAAAGATTCTCGCCAGAGTCCCTTCATCCATCCCCACACCTGAATCCCTTATGGAAATTTTAACATATTTCCCGGGGTCCACTTGATGCAAACCGCTTTCCGCCTCGTCAATTTTCACATTCCGGGTTTGAACCTGGAGATCCCCGCCGCCGGGCATTGCCTGCCAGGCATTAATCAAAAGATTCAGCAGGGCCTGAATAATCTGCCCCCGGTCAATATCGACAATCCAGATGCCTTCCTGATAATCTCGATGAATCATGAGTTCTTTACGGGTCCGCTGGAAAGGACGCAACTCATCCTCCAGAAGCCGATTGATCTCCGTCGGCTTGACCTCGTATTTGCCGCCCCGGGCAAACCCCAGCAGCTGCCGGGTTAAATCCGCTCCCTGTTGAACATATTTTTCGATATTTTTGAGCTTTTCATGATGGGGATGGGTGCTGCTCACCGTCAAGAGCATTAAAGAAGCGTTCCCCTGAATGCCCATGAGAAGGTTGTTGAAATCATGGGCCACACCGCCGGCCAGAACGCCTATGGCTTTCATTTTTTCAGCCTGTGCGACCTGTTCCCTTAACATCTTAAGTTGCTTTTTGGAGTGTATCCGTTCCGTAACATCCCGCCCGATACCGCTGATGTACGGCTCTCCTTCTTCGGGCTTCACCAGGGTGCTGTGATATTCAATGAAAATCCTGCGTCCGTCTTTTGCTTTATAGCCCGAAACACCCTCATACCGGCCTTTCGTTTTGAGTACTTCCAGGTATTCGCTTTCAAATAACAGCTGCACTTCGGGGTCCATGAAATCCAAGGCCCTCCGGCCCAGGAATTCTCTCAGATGGTAGCCGAAAAGGGCACACATGGCCGGGTTGGCAGAAAGAAACCGACCCTCCAGATCCTGTGTGTAAATCAGGTCGCTGATGGCATTAAACAAATCCCGAAAGCGCTTCTCCGACCGCAAAACCGCTGCGCCGGCCTCCTTACGATCCGTGAGATCGTTGATCCACACCTGAATACCCGCTTCACCGTTCAGTTGAATCGCTTTGGCGGATACCTCCCCGAAAAACCAGGAACCATCTTTGCGCAGCAATTTTACCTCGTAGCGGGATGTAACGGTTTCACCGCGCATGCGAGCCTGAGCCCTTTCGCGCGTCAAATCACGGTATTCGGGGTGGTAGACCCTCCAGTGATCCAGACCCGCCAATTCTTTCCAGTCATACCCCAGCATCTCGCACAAGCGCTGGTTGGCAAAAATAATCCTGGGACCCTTCTGAATAAAAATACCGTCGAAGCTTCCTTCTACCAGGTTTCGATATTTCTCTTCGCTTTGCTGCAGCGCCACTTCCCGCGCTGCCAGCGACACGGCCATGATCCTGAAATCATCAGCCAGCGCATCAATTTCCGGATAACTTTTCCGATGGGGCGGAATCTGATAATTCCCCTGGGAAATATTGCCGGTGTCGGAAATAAGCCGCGAAAAAGGGGTCACAATTTTTTTGAGGCTGAAAAACGCGATGCTCAGGGCCAAGATAACGGAAAATGAAATGCCCCACAAAAACACCCGTTGCAGCCGCCTAACCGGCGCAAAGGCCTCATCCAACGGCTGAACCACCACCACCGGCCATCCGATGCTCGGAACAACCGCAACGCATCCCAGATTTTTCACCCCATCAAAACGGTAAGAAAAGGTTCCCTCCTTTCCCATCAGCCCCTGACGAATTATCTCAAGCTGTTTGATGTTCAACCGTTGTGCCACAAAAGCAGCATTGGGATGGGCAATGATCGCCCCCTCACGGTCCGTCATGACCGCATACCCCTTCTCCCCGATTTTTACCCTGCCCGTAATACGGCTCAGATCTTCAAGCGAAATATATCCGACCAGCATCCCCTGGTCCATGGGCCGCGTCATGACCATGGTGGGAGCAAGGGATTCCACGGAAATAAAGGTGGGAGACAAATAGGGAGTATGGGTTTTTGACGTAACCTTAAAAAACGGCTGTTCCGACAGATCAATCCCCACTGAATCTTCACGAAAGGGGGCCATATGGATGACCCATCCTTTATGATCGATCATCTGAATACAGGAAAGAAAAGGGTAAGACGCAACCGTTGTTTCCAGAAAACCATCGATATCGGATGATTTCAACATTCCTTTATCTTGGATGACCGTTGCAGCCTGCCCCAGCACGGCCTGAGGTTCAGCCAGATATCGCTTGACTTCACCCGCCAGGGATTGGGCCAGAAGCGAGTTTTTTTGAACAATATCTTTTTTAAGGCTCGTCGTCAGCAGATGCAGGGTAATAAATCCAATGGCGACGACGGGAACCAGGGCCACCAGAATAAAATTAACGGCCAAAATGGTTTGAAGCCTCGGATTGAATTTCATGGCACTACTCCAACCCCCTGAATTGGCCCGCATTGGATACCACCAGAAAACGGTCTCTTTGGGGATCCCCGAAGCCATCCAGACTGAAATCCCCAAGGACCCCGAAGAAGCGCTTCTGATTCAGAATCGCCGCCTTGAGCGTCTCTGAAGGGCGTTTCCCTTTCAAGGCCTTCAAAAACAGACGTGCAGCCTCATACCCATGGGCAGCCGCAAAAGAGGTATCATGGCCGAATCGAATCGGCATCTAAAACCTGTTTCCGAAGATGTTAGAACCGTCATCCTTGATTTCTCCTGGGAAGGATTAAAAGATCATTAGCAAAACTTCATTATTTTTTTTACAACATTAACGAATAGATATCAATCAATAATGATGCCGGGATGTTTTCAAAATAGTTCCGGCAAATTGAGAATTGACAATGAAAAAATTGGGTGGGTAAGGGCAGACCTGTGTGTCTGCCCGGTTGGCAGTCCAGTGATTCGGTGCTCATGAGAATAGATGACAACAGCTGTTTTGTTTTACCGCAAATACCCCAACGACCGGAGCTTCTCCCGGGTTTTTTCATCCACCCGCTTCTCTCCCTGATCCCCCTTTTTCCAACTGTTTCGCCACTGCATCAACACCTCCTGGAGGTCTCCGTAACCAGCGGCCTCCGGGCTGCTGAAAAGGTTCTTCAGCTCCCGGGGGTCCGTTTTCAAATCGTAATATTCCAGCCGGTTGCTCCCGGGGCTCATACGGTTTATTTGCTATAACAAATCCCAGGGCGCCGCATAATCATTTTCGGACAACTGAATAACCCCTGAGCATGGAGCAATTACTAAACCCTGAGCAATGTTAAGCTGTGGGTATTTTTTGCGGAATGCGGAAATCCCCATTGTATCACGACGGGAAGGATTGGTTTTGGCTTTTATTTCAATCGGGTAAAGGATTCCGTTATATTCCAGTATAATATCAACTTCCGCACCGCTGTAGGATCTCCAGTGATAAAAATTAGGCACGGGTGATGAAAAAGAAGTTTGTTTCCTTAATTCAGCTGCAACGGCAGTTTCAAATATTGCGCCCCAAAGGGGATGGCCCCCTATGGCTTTAGGCGTAGAGATCGCCTGAGTCAAACAGGCAAGGCCGGTGTCTGCAATATATCCTTTTGACTTGCTGCTGACCCTTTTTATTAAATTTCCCGAATAAGCGGGAATCTCAAACCATTGGAAAGTGGCTTTTAAAATATCAAGCCATCTTTGCGCGGTTTGCGGCGTCAGGCCTAATTCTCTGCCAAGTTGGCTGTAATTTATTTCCTGCGCTGTTAAGGCGGAAACAAGTTGAATGAATCTGCCGAATAACTGCAAACTTGATACTTCAGCTAAAAGCCTCACATCCCGCTCAATGTAGGTACAATGTATTCTGGAGCAGTGTACTTTTTCCGACTTGCCTGGCGCCGCTGACAACAACGACAGGGAAGGATTCGACCAGCTTGTAAAGCTTGTTTGTCAATATTCTTGCGATATACATGATTGAATATTAATGACAGCATCATCAAAAGTAAAGAAGTTTATGGGGTACATCCCTGCGGGGAAAAGGATCCTTTCACAAATCAATGGCGCGGCAACGCGATGGAGAACCCGAGCTATCTTAGATTCTTACGTTTTACGTTTTAAATAATGCCGATTTTAATTTTACGTTACTTAAGGGGAACGAGGGGGGGCCTGCCTGCCTCAGAGGCTTTCCAGCTTCCAGCCTGCCACCTGACGCTTTTTCGGGTCAAAGCCGATGCCCATGAGCAGGCGCTTTTTGCCGAGGCCTTTGTAGCGGAGACCATCAGGTAAAACCCAAAAACGACTTCAGAATATCCCGGTTGGCCTTGGCGATTTCAATGGCTGCATCGCCTTTGCCCAGATGATCGATGATGGGTTTATCGTATTCGTCGATCAGGATGACCACGGGCCGATCGGTCTTTTTGAAAAGAGCCATGACCAGTTCCTGGAATTTGCCTTTCAACAAGGGGTGATATTGAGAATTGACAATGAAAGGGGGAACGCCTAGTATTAGAAGGGATGCTGTCCTTGTTCCCACGCGCCGGCCTGGTAACCCAGGCACAAACATTTAATCCCGGAATTTTTGATCCCATGACCGATACGTTTGAAGCTTATAAAGACATCATTCACGATTTTCCGCTTTTTGAGGAAAGCCTGGAAAGGCCCTTTCCGGTTCACCTGAGAATCAATCACTTGATGGCGACGTCCCAACAAGTGGTATCCACTTTAACGGAAAAAGGCGTTTCCCTGACCCGGGCCTGCCGCAAACACGACACCCTTTATATTGCGGAAGATATCCCCACTTCCGGAAACCTGCTGGAATATTTTCTGGGGCACATCCATCCCCAGGCCCTGACCTCCGCCCTGGCCCCCATCGCCCTGGCCCCCACCAAGGATACGCTGATTCTTGACATGTGTGCGGCGCCGGGCGGCAAAAGCGCTCATCTGGCGGACCTGGTGGAAAATACGGGGGCCATTGTTTGTAACGACCTCTACGCAACCCGGCATGTATCCCTGGGGCATACCCTCGCAAGGCTTGGCGTACAGAATGCGGTGGTAACTGGTTACCAGGCACAGGAATTTCCCTTGCGCCAACCATTTGACTATATTTTGGCCGATGTTCCCTGCTCCTGCGAAGGTCGGTTCAGGAAAACCCTGAAGCAGACCGCTTACCATGAGGACCAAAGAAGAATCAGGCTTCCCGAAATCCAGAAAAGGATACTCCTTCGAGGATTTGACCTTCTGACGGATACCGGGCAAATGCTTTACGCCACCTGCACCTATAACCCCGAAGAGAATGAATCGGTGATTAATTTCCTTTTAAATGAGAGAGATGCGGAGCTGCTGCCCATCCATGTGGGCATCGATTATGAACCGGGACTGTCGGAATGGAAAGATGAAGTATATGACAAACGTCTTACAAAAACAGCCAGATTTTACCCCCACCATGTCAATTCGGTGGGGTTCTTCATGGCCAAAATTGGCCGAAAATGGTAGTCGGCAAGCGCTTTCAGCTTTTCTGCTGGAACGATTCGGAATCCCCCTGACGATTTTAGATGACTACCTTCTCTTTGAAAGAAAGAAGGGATGGTTTATCATGCGAAAATCCGAACAGGTGAAAAATGCGGCGCACCTGAAGGTTTCAAGGGTCGGCCTGAGAGCCTTTCGAAGGGTGGGCCAATTTTTAAAACCCACCACGCGTTTCATCCAGTTTTTCGGTCGGTTTGCCACAAAAAACATGTTCCATATGGACATGGCGCAACTTCAAACCCTCATCCTGACCGGCGAGATTCCCGTTGATGCGAAGCTGGAGAAAGGGTATGTCATTCTGACCCTGGGGGATCACAGAATCTTAGGTCTGGGGCTTTATATTCATGGCGCTATTCGTTCCCAACTCCCCGGAAAAGAGATCAGAGAAAACATGCTGAGTTAACAACCAAACTAAGGAGAATTACTAATGTTAACAAAAAATCAGATGGATATGTACGCCGACGTCCTGCTGTGGGGACTCAAGAAAGCCAGGAGCGGCGCCTTTCAAAAGGAAGACGTGGTTATGGTTCAATTTGACCTTCCAGCGGTGGGACTGGCTGAAGCGCTTCATGGAAAACTCCTGGAGTTGGGGGTTCATCCGGTCATGCGCTCAGGTCGAACAACGACCATGGAACATGATTTTTATGAAAAATCAGATGAAAAACAACTGGTTTTCATGGGCTCATGGGATGAAGAACTCTTTAAAAACCTCAACGGCAGGATTTTCCTCCATGCCCCCACTTCCTTAACCCACCTGGCGGACATTGACCCCAAACGCATCGGCAAGGTCGCTGTAGCCATGAAGCCCTTTCGGGACATCATGCGGAAGCGGGAAGAACGGGGAGAATTGGGATGGACCTTATGCACCGTCCCCACCGAGGAATTGGCCAAACAAGCCAAACTGACCCTTGAAGAATACACACATCAGGTCATAAAGGCTTGCTATCTGGACCAGCCCGACCCGGTAAAAGCCTGGGAGACCGTCTATAACGACGCCATGGACATCAAGAAATGGATGAACAGCATGGATGTCGAGCATTATCATGTTGAGTCGGAGAGGACTGATCTAAAAATCACACCGGGGGAACGACGAAAATGGATCGGCATATCCGGGCATAACATCCCCAGTTTTGAACTGTTTATCTCGCCTGACTGGCGCGGCACCGAAGGCGTCTATTTTGCCAACCAGCCCTCCTTCAGAAGCGGGAACTATGTGGAAGAGGTCAACCTGACTTTCCACGAAGGGGTCGTCACCAAAATCAAGGCCAAAAAAGGGGAAGCCTTCACCCAAAAACAGCTGAAAATGGATGAAGGGGCGGCCCAGGTTGGGGAGTTTTCCCTGACAGATAAACGGTTTTCCAAAATCGACCGCTTCATGGCCAACACCCTCTATGATGAAAACTTCGGCGGAGACAACGGCAACTGTCACCTGGCCGTGGGCGCCTCCTACTCGGATACCTTTGATGGGGATCCCGCCACCCTCACGGAAGAAATGAAAAAAGACCTGGGCTTCAACGATTCCGCCCTTCACTGGGACCTGGTCAACACCGAACCCAAAACCGTCACGGCCCATTTGAAGTCCGGAGAAAATGTCGTGATATATGAAAACGGGATGTTTAAATGTTGATGGTCTTAAAACGTAAAACTTAAAACTTAAAACTTAATATGCTTGAATATACCTTTATCCATATACCGGGGATCGGCGTAAAAACGGAACAGAATCTCCGGCGCAGGGGAATTTACAGGTGGCAGGATTTTCTGCAACATGAAAAACCTGTTTTTTCCCCGGCAAGGGACGGTTTGATCCGTCAGAATTTAGAAATTTCCTTGGCGCACCGGGACGATATCGGTTTTTTCAGCGAAAGATTGCCTTCCGGGGAAATGTGGCGCCTCTTTGATGGGTTCAAACATCGGGCCGTTTATCTGGATATTGAAACCAGCGGCTATGATCAATGGAACAATGACATCACCGTCATCGGACTTTACGACGGCGCCAGGGTCCAGACCTTCGTGAACGGAAAAAACCTCGATGCATTTGAAATGGCCGTGGCCGCCTATGATCTGGTCATCACCTTCAACGGCGCCTGCTTTGACCTGCCCTTTATCCGAAGCTGCTTTCCGGGAATTTCATTGCCCCCGGGTCATATTGATCTAAGATTCCTTCTCAAAAAACTGGGTTACGAGGGGGGGCTGAAACGGATTGAAAAGAAGATGGGCATCACCCGGGGCACGGACATAGAGGGTGTGGACGGCTTTGAAGCGGTCAGGCTCTGGCGGAAATACCGGCGAGGTGATAAAAAAGCGCTGAAAACCTTAATTTCCTATAACAGCGCCGATATCATCAACCTGGAACCCTTGATGGAATTGGCGTATGAGAAGATGAGGTCAAGGATTTTTCATTCCAATAAAGACAATCAGGATGGTTTAGCATGAAGACCCCCAGTCTGAAAATGCTTATTCCGGTTCTCCTTCTACTTGGGGTTGCAGCAAGCGCAGGCTGGCTGATCTTCCGTCAAATTCAGGATCATGAGGCCCCAGGCAAAGGTGGCAATGCATCACGATCGTTGCCGGTGGAAGTCGCCCTGATTCAGCGTGGCCCCATGGTGTTAAAGAGGTCTTTCAGTGGCGCACTGGAGGCCCTGGCCGAGTTCGTGGTGGCGCCGAAAGTCAGCGGGCGTGTCGAGAAGCTCCTGGTTAATATTTCGGATATCGTCAAGCGGGGACAGGTTGTCGGGGAACTCGACAACGCCGAGTATGTTCAGGCTGTGGCCCAGGCAAAAGCCGATCTGGTGGTGGCAAAAGCCAATCTGGCCATGGCGAAGAGCGCGCTTGCCATCGCGAACCGAGAGTTTGAGCGCACCCGGCAACTGCTCAAGCGCGGCATCGCGTCCGATTCCGAGTTCGATACGCGCCAGGCGGATCAACTGACCAGGCAGGCACAACTCCAGGTGGCGGAAGCCCAGGTAGCCAAAGCGGCATCATCGCTGGAAACGGCAAACATTCGGCTCGGGTACAATCAAGTCACAGCCAGCTGGAGCGGCGGCGGCGATGATCGCATTGTGGCCGATCGTTATTACGATGAAGGTCAGACCGTTGCGGCCAACCAGCCCCTCCTGCTGATTGTTGAACTGGACCCCATTCTGGGTGTGGTTTATGCAACCGAAAAAGATTATGCACATCTAAGACCAGGACAGACCGTTTCATTGACGACGGATGCCTATTTGGACGCAGCGTTTTTCGGTCGAATCGATCGTATTGCCCCCGTTTTCCAAAAAGCCACGCGCCAGGCCCGGGTGGAAATGATCATTGAAAATCCGGGACACCGGCTCAAACCGGGCATGTTCATTCGGGCCACGGTGGTGCTGAAACGGGTGCTTGACACCACCATTGTCCCCGAACAGGCTTTGACCACCCGTGACGGCCTGCATGGGGTATTTGTGGTGAGTAAGGATGGAAAATCGGTTATCTGGCGTGCGGTAAAAGTGGGCATTCGGGAGGAGGGTCGGGTGCAGGTAGAAGGCGAAGGGTTGTCCGGCCAAGTGGTTATTCTGGGGCAACAGCTGTTAAAGAACGGTTCGGCCGTCACAATTCCCGAGAAGCAACATGAAATTAAAATCGATTCCGAGGAGGAACCCATATCGTGAACATGCCGGGATTCAGCGTTCGGCGCCCCATCTTTACCACCATGGTCACCCTGATTGTAGTCATCCTTGGCACCGTCTCCCTGAGCCGCTTGCAAATCGACATGCTGCCTGATATCGAAATGCCCACATTGAGCATCCGCACCGAGTACGAGGGGGCCGGCCCGGAAGTCATGGAACGGCTGGTAACACAGATCATTGAAGAAATCGTCGCCACGGTCCCCGGCGTGGAGGAAATCAGTTCCACATCCTCGGAAGGCAACAGCAATGTTCGCGTCAGCTTCGCATGGGGCACGAAAATTGATGCCGCTGCCATCGACGTTCAGGGCATGCTGGAAAATGAAATCAACGAGTTGCCGGAAGATGTCGTCAGGCCCCGCATTCGAAAGTTTGATATTGCCAGTTTTCCGGTGGTGGTGCTGGGCATTTCCAGCGGCCTGGATCCGGTGGAACTCACCGAGTTAATTGAAGTTCAAATCCGATATCGGTTCGCCCACATTCCGGGCGTTGCACAGGTGGACACCTGGGGAGGGTTTAACCGCGAGGTTCGCATCGAACTGGACCCCGATCGGGTCAAAGCCCTGGGGCTCTCCATGGACCGCGTGATTGCCGCCATCAATGACGCCAACCTGGATCTGCCTACAGGCAAGATCGAACAGGGGCGTTATGAGGTCATGCTCCGAGCGCCCGCCGAATTCACCAACCTGGACCAGATTCGGGATACTGTCATTGTAAAGCGGGACGGCGCAGCCGTCACCCTTCGTCAAATCGCGGACATCGAAGACACCTACGAAAAGTTGACACGGATAACGAGAGTCAATGGTACACAGGGCATCCGGGTGGCCATTCGTAAACAGGCCAATGCCAATACGGTGGAGGTATCCAAGCGGGTTCTGGCCGAAATCAAGGCGGTCAACGACGCCTTTCCACAGATCCACATCGTCCCGGTCATCAACCAGGGAAATTTCATTGAGCGGTCCATTAAAAACGTCGCCCGGTCGGTACTGTACGGCGGTGGGCTGGCGATTCTGGTGTTACTGTTTTTCCTGCGCAACCTGCGCAGCACCATCATTATCTCCCTGTCCATCCCCATCTCGATCATTGCCACCTTTGCCCTGATGTATTTCGGAGGGTTCACCCTCAACCTCATGACCTTGGGCGGGCTGGCGTTGGGCGTGGGCATGATGGTTGATAGCTCCATCGTTGTTCTGGAAAATATTTTCCGCCGCGGTTGTGAGAACAGTGAGTTGCCGGACGTTTCCGCCGTGGAAGGGGCACGGGAAGTCAGTATGGCCATCGTCGCCAGCACCATCACCACCCTTGTGATTTTCCTGCCGCTGGTATTTGTGCAGGGAGTAGCGGGCATCCTTTTCAAGGAACTGGCTTACGTGATCATCTTCTCTCTGATCTGTTCCCTGGCGGTCTCCCTGACACTGGTGCCCATGCTGGCGTCCAGACTCCTTACCTCATCTCTGGAACCCCGCAAACAGCAACGGATATTTATCAAAAGATTGATCGCTTCTTCCAACACCCTTTTCCTGGGTCTCGACAACGCCTACCTGCGCCTGCTGAAAAAGGCGTTGACCCATCGCCTGGTTACCGTCTTTGTGTCGGCTGCCCTGTTGGCCTTAAGCCTCTTGCTCCTGCCCATGATCGGCAGCGAGTTCCTTCCCCCCAGCGATGAGGGAGAGGTGCGTATCACCGGCAAGATGGAAATCGGCACCCGGCTGGCGCTGGTGGATCAGCAAACACGCAAAATGGAAAAAATCGTCTACCCCGCCGTGCCTGAGACGGTGGCTTCCGTGGTCACGGTAGGGGCCTCCGGTCGCAGAGCCGACGCGGCCGCGGAAGGCGAAATAATCCTGTCGCTTACGCCAGCTGCACAGCGGAATCGGTCCAACGATGACATCGCACAGGACCTGCGTCGCCGGTTGGAGGGCAGCATCCCCGGCATGGAAATTCGTGTTCGTGCACCGAAGGGCCAGTTCCTTCTGGAACGAATCCTGGGCGGCGATGAAGGGTTGACCATCGAGATTCGAGGATTCGAACTGAGCGTTCTAAACGCTCTGGTCCAAAGGGTAGCGGAGGTTATTAAAGATGTGCCGGGGATAACGGATGTTCAGACCAGTATCGAGGCAGGCGTCCCTCAGCAGGACATTCAGGTGGACCGAAGCAAAATCGCCGACCTGGACCTCACCGTTCGCAACGTGACACAGCTCCTGGAAACAGCGGTGGCCGGTTCCAAAGCGGGGGAGTACCGAACAGGGGGTAATTCCTATCGTATTCTCGTTCAGCTGAAAGATGCCGAAAAACGGTCCCTGGACGAAATTCTGGGCTTGACATTGGCCACCGGGAACGGCGAACAGGTGGCGCTGCGTAACCTCGTCACCACTAAACAGGGACGCGGCCCCCTTTTGATCGACCGAAAAAACCAGCAGCGAATGGTTACCGTCCAGGCCAACGTTGCGGGGCGCGACCTGGGTTCCGTGGCCCGGGACGTACAGACCCTGCTTAACGGGATCCCCCGTCCCATGGGGTATGACCTGATGGTGGCCGGTAATTTCGAAGAGCAGCAGAAGGCATTCGGCGAAATGGCAACCTCAATTGTTCTGGCCCTGCTCCTGGTATACATGGTACTGGCCTGTCAATACGAGTCGCTCAGGGACCCACTGGTGGTGATGTTTTCCGTACCCCTGGCGGCGGTGGGGGTATTGGTCACGCTGTTCATCACCAAAACCACACTGAATGTTCAATCCTACATCGGCTGCATCATGCTGGGGGGAATTGTGGTCAACAACGCCGTTTTACTGGTAGACCAGGCCGGTCAACTGGTTCGCGCCGGTATGAATACACCTGATGCCCTGACCGAGGCCGGTCGCCGCAGGCTGCGGCCGATTCTCATGACGACGCTGACGACGATCCTGGGCCTGTTGCCCCTGGCGCTCGGCATCGGCGAGGGCGCGGACGCCCAGGCCCCCCTGGCCCGTGCGGTTGTAGGAGGGCTTACCGGATCAACGTTGATCACCTTGGTCCTTATCCCAGCGGTCTATTCGTTGTTTCATCCCCAAAGAAAAGTGAACCAGGAAGCATAAATCATTTTGAATGATTTTCCCTTGCCTAATCTGTGTGGGTATGCCAGACTGCTTCAAGTAGTTTATCCATATCCCAATCGTCCTGCGTTAATTCATGAAATTGAAGAATTGATGACAAAGCTATCTGGAAAGGAGGCTTTGAAATGAAAGCCATTAAACCCGTACTCTTTTTGACAGGTATTTCCGTACTCCTGTTGTTTTTTTCCGGATGCCTGGGAAACTACGGCAAAACCCGGATGACATCAGGTGATCATAACCTGACCATTCAACAACTCAAGGAAAACTGGCAAAATTACGACATTCTTTATGCCGGTCTCTCAACCGATTCACCGTCAGCCATCATGTTCGGGCCCAGGGCGGACGGCAAACGCCTCATGGGAGAGAAATGGATGCCCGTGACCGACGCGTCCGTTGTTGAAGAAATTGTTGGATGGCTGGAATCCTATGTCAATTTTCCGCCCATGCTCTATGAAATCCTGAGCCCCGAAAACGTCTTTTTCGGGTATATCTACACATCGCCCACTGAACAAATCGTGATCAAACAGATCGATCCCGAAACACTGGAAGTGGAAGATATTCCCTTGCCGCCCATTGATTACGGCCCAGGGGGAGGGCGGAGCTGATATGGAACCCATACTCGCCATTGTAGGACGACCCAACGTCGGAAAATCCTCGCTTTTCAACCGGCTGACCCGATCCAAAAATGCCCTCGTGGACAATCGCCCGGGCATTACCCGAGACCGCCTCCAGGGAATCATTACCCATGAGGGCATCCGAATGATGCTGGTGGACACGGGCGGCTTTGAAGACCTGGGGCAGGACCCCCTTCAAAAAGGCGTCAGAACACAGGTGGAAACAGCCATCAAGGAAGCGGACCGGGTGATCTTCATGGTGGACGGACGGGAAGGCGTATTGCCCGGCGATGAGGAAATGGCCGGGATTCTTCGGCGAACCCATA
Source organism: Desulfatiglandales bacterium (assembly GCA_963662465.1). Lineage (GTDB taxonomy): Bacteria > Desulfobacterota > DSM-4660 > Desulfatiglandales > Desulfatiglandaceae > NaphS2. Next base: position 1,546,561 of record OY759599.1, on the reverse strand, counting down.
AGAAAATTTTTCTTGCAGCCAACAAAATCGATGGCCCCGAACATGATCATCTGATCAATGATTTTTATCAACTGGGTTTTGAAACCGTCCACGCCATTTCAGCAGCTCATGGCTACGGCCTTAAAGCCCTCCTCTATGAATTGATCCAGGACCTCGCCCCTTCCCCGAGCACCCCGGATAACCCCGACCAGATTCGGGTCGCAATTCTGGGAAAGCCCAATGTGGGGAAATCATCCCTCATCAATCGCATTCTCAAGGCGGACCGGCTGGTGGTGAGCGAATTGCCCGGAACCACCCGCGATACGGTGGACTCGCCTTTTTCCTATGGCGGCAGGGAATATCTGTTAATCGATACGGCCGGCATCCGCAGAAAGGCCAGGGTAAAGGAAAAAATCGATACCTTCTCCATGATCAAAGCCATCAAAAGCCTGGACCGCTGTCACGTGGCGGTGCTTCTGCTGGACGGCGCCGAAGACATTTCCGATCAGGATGCCCGCATTTGCGGATACGCTTTTGAAAAAGGTCGGGGCCTTGTCCTGGGGATCAATAAATGGGATCTGGTTAAGGGGGATGCACAAAGAAAAGAATTGCTAAAAAAAGGCATTGAGAGACAATTGAAATTTGTTTCTTTTGCACCGCAAATTAATCTGTCCGCCCTCACCGGCGAACGGGTCATGACGCTTTTCTCCAAAATCGATACGGTCTATGACCAATTTTCAACGCGCATCAGCACCGCCATTGTCAACCGCGCCATACAACAGGTGATCGAAAAACATCCGCCCCCGAGGATCGGACGTGGAAGGCTCAAGTTTTTCTATGCCACCCAGACCCGTACAAAACCGCCGACATTTGCGGTATTCGTCAACCGACCTGACATGCTGCATTTCTCATACGAGCGGTTTCTAAACAATCAATTGCGGCTCCACCTGGGCCTGACCAGCACCCCCATAAAGCTGATATTCAGGCAACGATGAAAAGGTGATGGCGAAAAAGAGTGTCCCGGTTGAAAGGCTTTTGACGCCTATTACCGCAGCAGCGGCAATAGCGCGAAAAGGTTGTCTCCCGCAAAAAGGTGCGCAAGACTGAACATGGGCCCCATCAGGATTCGGCTGACAATCCCGGTGTGAGCGAAATTATCCAGCATGATGACGCCGATGAGTACCAATGGCCCATAACGCCCCCATTTCCGGAACTTTTCAGCAGCGCCCAAAGGGAGGATGTTTTCCAAAACATGAGATCCATCAAGGGGCGGAAGAGGCAGGAGATTAAAAAGACCCAATCCGAGATTCATGAGTATCAACCACAACAACGCCTGCAGATAAACCTCCACAGGCAGAACAAGGAAGCGGATGAGCATCCCGGCGATAAAAGCGACGCACAGATTGGCCATGGGACCCGCAAGGGCCATGAGAATCACATCTCTTCGGGTATTTTTGAAATACCGGACATCCACGGGCACCGGCTTGGCCCACCCGAAGTTAAAGAGAAACAGGCAGATGGCCCCCAGCGGGTCAATATGAATAAGGGGATTGAACGACAATCTCCCCATCTGTTTTGCCGTGGGATCTCCCAGGTAAAAAGCAACACGGCCATGGGCGTATTCGTGAAGGGTGATGGCAAAGAGCAACACCGGAATTTTTACGATCCACTGTGTAATATCAAAAGACATGCTTAACCTCGCGGCAATCCGGTCGACATGCCGGTTACCGCAACAGAGTTTTGTTTCAGGCACTACATAGCAGTAAATCCTGTTCGCGGCAAGCGTGAAAGAGGGGAGTGGAAAAAGGAGGCCTACCAGTTGCTTTTTTTTAAGATACTTGATAGATTGAGAAAAGCTGGAAAGCACCGGTCCAAGAACACCCCGGGCCACACCGTCACAAGGGGTGTAACCGCGACCGTGAACAGACCCCCCACCCAAGACCCAGAGAACAAAGGAACTTCGCATATGCGACGGGATAGAATAAAAATTGACCTCCTGATTCACGATTTGAAAGTACCGCTTGCCGTGATTGAAGCGGGGTTAACCTCCATGATGAACCGACAAGAGAAATACGGACCCATTACCGAAAAACAAGAACGTGTCTTCCAGCGTGCGCTTCGAAATACCCGGGTTCTCAAAACCCTGGTTGGCGATGCCCTCGAACTGGGGAGGTCCGGTGAAGGAATGTTATTCTTTTCGAACTTTAAGCTGTCCAATTTTCTGGAAGAGACACTGGTGGAAATTCTGGATCTCACGGACACCACCATCTCCGAAAAGCTCAAAAAATGTAAAACCCTTATGCAATTCAAAGACACATTGGCGGAAAAAGGCGTCGATCTTTCTATCGATGAAACATTGTGGACCCAAGAAATCTGCCAGGATGAAACAAAAGTCAAACAGATTTTAAGAAACCTTCTAAGCAATGCATTGAAATATCGAAAAACCCGTGTTGAACTCAGCGTTGACCGTCAGGAGGATTTTATTGTTTTGTCGGTTAAAGACGATGGCGCGGGCATTCCCGTTGCCTATCACAAAAAGATTTTTGAATGCTACTTTCAGTTGGAAGCGAGCAGCACCTGCAGTGTCAGGGGTCACGGGCTGGGCCTGGCCGGGGTAATGGTCCTGGTGGAAGATTTGGGGGGTGAAATGCTGTTGGACAGTGATGAGGGGCGAGGAGCAAAATTCCTCGTCAAAATACCCCTCAAAACCGATAACAAAACCTCATAAAATCTTTTTGTTCGTTTACATAATGTCCTTCAGCTCACCCTTGGTGGGCCGGTATTTTTTGTCAAACTCCTTCCAGAATTCTCGGTGTTTGTCTTTCCACCCCTTTCCGAATTTCCGATCAAAAAAGGGCTCAAGTTTCCCAAACCAGTCTGTTGGCTTATTCGCGCCCCCTTCGACCGTTCGCAACACATCCGCTACATAGGTATCAATCTCAGCGATCTTGTCTTTTGGCACATAGCTTCGAGCGCCGCCGGTTATGGATTTAACCAGGTTCTCCGGGTTAACCGCATGAGCCGTGAGCATCAATGCGGGGATACCTTTTTCATTCGTCATTTTCAGGAGTTCATATCCATTAACCCCCATGATATCCAGAATGGCCAGATCGTACTGGTTTCTATTCAAAAACTTCCGAGCTGTTTCAAAATTTGGCGCCGTATCAATAAAACACATGTCCAATATTTCCACCAAAGTTTCCAATATGTCTGGTTCATCGTCAACAATCAGAACCCTTTTTCCTTTAAGAATCTCTTCCATGTACAGGCCCCCTTTCTCGTAGCATCCGAATTGGATGCAGATCTTACCCTTATGCAACGTTTACAGTCAATATTTTTGTTCCATTCCCCAACAATTTAGAATGCGGGGAAAACCCAACCTGACAATTACCGATGAAATGTTAAACCCTGGTTGACATCGCCATCTGTATTGCTTAATCTTCAGGTATTAAAATCATATCATTGTTCGGTTCAAAAACCGGGGTTTTAAATAAGTCAAACAAATCATAAGGAGAAAAGACATGGAATTTGTTGAAAAATCAAAAATCAGGCTTGAGCACTGGATCACCCATAATGACCATCATCATGAAGAATACAATCTCTTTGCGGAACAGCTTGAGGATGCAGGGAAAACCGAAAGCGCTAAAGCCATCAGAAAAATGGTTGAATTAAGCGTGGCATCCACTGACTGCCTTCGTGATGCACTGAAAAATCTTTAATTTTTCAAACGACGTCAGGTTAAACCGGGAATTTACAGCAAACGGGGGAGGGAATCATGTGTGAAGCCCATGCCTACATGTTGCGCAACCAAAAGGAAGAAAAGATACTGGAAAGTGTCGATTTAGTTGAATTAGAGGGTGAAGAAATACGCCTGGTCAACATTTTCGGGGAACAAAAAACCATCCGGGGAAAGCTTACCCGCTATAACAACCGGGAAGGAAAGATTGTTTTTGAACCCATTTAAATCCCAGAGAGGCGTCTCAACATGATTGATCTGCTTGAAAAAGCGGCCGACATCATTGTGGAATCAAACTTCACCCTGGCCCTTACCGGCGCAGGCGTATCCGTTGAGTCCGGAATTCCGGATTTCAGGAGCGCCGAGGGACTGTGGTCGAAGTTTGACCCGGCTGAATATGCCACCATTCAGGCCTTCAGGGCCAACCCTCAAAAAGTATGGGAAATGCTGAGGGAAATGGATAAGGTCGTAAGCCGGGCAAAACCCAATTTGGCCCACCTGGGAATGGGCGAGCTTGAGGATATGGGTTGTCTTCATTGCATCATCACCCAGAACATTGACAATCTTCATCAAGCCGGGGGCTCAAAAAACGTTATTGAATACCACGGAAATTCCAGTACCTTTTCGTGTATCTGGTGCGGTAGAAAATACCCGGCAACGGAAAAACGGGACGAAAACATTCCCAGATGTGAATGCCGGGAAATTTTAAAACCGGATGTCATTTTTTTTGGTGAAGCGATTCCCGACAAGGCGATGAACCGTTCCTTTGAACTGGCGTCCTCTGCCGCGGCCCTTTTGGTGGTAGGAACTTCCGCTGTGGTTTCCCCGGTCAACACCATCCCATCCATTGCCAAACACAATGGCGCTAAAATAATTGAAATTAATAAAGAAAGAACACATTTGACGGATACCGTAACGGATATATTCTTTCAAGGCAATGCCGGAGATATTGTATCTCAACTGGTAATGGCCGCAAAACGGAAAAAAGGAATGGATGTCTGAAATTGTCAAGGCCATTATTTATTGACAAAATTCTAAAAATCGCTACAGTGGGGAAATTTCGCTTCCACTTGGCGACAAAAGGCATTAACTTGAGGAAAAATCGTTGTTGGCCATCAAAATAGAGCAAGAAGCATTGGAAAATGCCTGCAAGGAGATCATTGAGAGTATTTTGATCTGTCTTCCCAATGCCTTTAAAGGGACTGTGTACCGAATCGGCGCTCTACCTGAAATGGTGACGACCCGGATTGCATCGGGAATTATTGACGAAGGAAGAAGAAAAATTTCGTGGGGTCTACCCGAAGAATCAGATTACAATCCCCCTGGAAAACCGTGGCTGGCCTACCGCGATGAACCCGGTCGACCGCTGGAAGCCATGGCTTGGTGTGTGGAAAAGCAGTCCAGCTGGACCGCCGAAGACCCCCGGGACGACGCCAGAAGCGTCAGACTGCAAGTTGAAGGCGTTTGGACGGATTTTCATCACATGGAACCGGTCCTGATCAGAAAAAAAGATTTGCACCTCGGAAAAATCCAGCCGTTAGTCTATCCGGAGAACTATGCCGGTGAAACCATTTGGGAAAAAAGCGATTACGGTGTCGCCGCGGTTATCAAAATCCACTTTCAGCCCTATTCCATCAAAATCGGTGGGACGGAGACGAAAGTCATCAAGAGGCTATCCCGCGCCCTGGGAACGGAGCTTCTTTCATACCAGTTGAAAGAACAGTCCCTTAAAGCGACCCGAGCCCTGGCTGAAGACAGACTTCACTCCTGCAACATTCTGGCTGACTCCCTGCGAAATGTCATCACCAAATCCGGCTTGATTTTTTCCCTGATCAAATTGGAATTGGGTTTTTTAAGGGACCAGTGGGAAAAAGTCCTCATGGCGGGCTCGGATCAAGCAGACATTCGCCGGAATGCTATTCAAACCCTCAACAATCTTCTGGGGAATGCCGACGAAATTTCAGAGGGGAACATGGCAAAGGACCTGATGCATCTGCAAAACCGGTTTCTTGAACTCCATCCTTCCCCCGAACAAGGCAAAACCTGGTTGAGGATGAAGATCGAAGACAAGTGGGATACTTTTATTCGAGAGGGAAAGATTGACAAAAAGCAAGTAAAAGTGGTAGAAGGGGAAATTGAAGTGCTGAAAAAATCCCTTTACCTGGGTGGAGACCCCGAGCTGCTGGCTGCCTGCGACCAGTTACCCGAATCTTTAAGAGCGGAATGGGTTGATCTTCTTTACAAAGGTAACGATGTTTTTAGTTTACATCGTCTGAATCGCCTGATAGACTTATTAGACAATCATCATTTCAACCTTCCCCACAAAGAAAAATCAAGGGAAAGTCTTGTCCGTCTCAAGGCCGTCGCTGAGATTTTCGGGCAGTTGGAAGAAAAAACCAACGTGGTTCTCAGGGAAGTATTGAATGGACACAACGGAAAGATTCGGTAATGCTTTCCCACAAATATCTGCAATCTGACAAATTATTGCATTTTTTTGCGCCTGTAGCTCAGCTGGATAGAGCAGCGGACTTCTAATCCGCAGGCCGCAGGTTCGAGTCCTGCCAGGCGCACCAATTATTTCAAGGACTTAACTGGTTTTGGTTAAGTCCTTTTTTAATTTTTGGCAATGTTTTTGCCATAATTTTGCCAAAAATACATTTTACCCGTCCCTACCCACCGTTTCCTAATACTGCCTGAAATGCTCTATCCAGGTTCGTTCCATCTTGCGTACCGTTCTCACCTTCGACATAACGGCTGTACACTTTGATAATCATATCTGTGTTCCGGTGTTCCATGACGTTTGCAACCCAGAGGGGATTTTCCCTACAGCTTATCGCAACCGTGGCAAAACTGTGCCTGGTCTGTTTCATCTCTCGAACCTCACACCCTGCCTTTTTCAGAGCAGGTAGCCAAACACGTTTCCGGAGGTTGCTTGGGTGAATCCGGCTGCCTTGTGAAGTGCAGAAAAAATATTCACATTCGAATCGTTCATGGATTTTTTTCTGCGCCTTTAAAGGTTTAAGCATAGACTCGGTAAGCCGGATCGTCGTTCTACATTCCCACCAAAGGCTTTGAAGACTGGAAAGGCATACTCTTGGGCGCTAACCAAAATGGAACCAGTTTTGCTACTCCAAACGGAACCAGATATTGCGCACTGGTCTTTTCCTTTTAGAAGGGTTTTCTTGTAAATTTGTTAGAGGTTGCATGAAAGAGTATATCAGATGGTATTTTAAAAATGCTGGTGAGACACGTAGCGTTCTGGTTGAAGAATCAGTGATGAGGATACCATCAATATGGTGATGGCAGAGAAGAGGGGATTAGATTTTTCGGTTAAGGGCAATGCTTATTGAGGAACTATTTGTCTATGTCATAGTCGTCCGGTAAATTCAGGAGGCCTCCCTTCGCCAATTGATCCTCAATCAAATATCCAATTTCCCCGTTTTTTTTCAGCTGTAGAATCATCCATTTGGGGAGACGAATGGTGAGCAGTTCACGTCTCAAATGTTCCGGTTTCTTTCTTCGGCCGGCGCCTACCCGTTTTCCACCTCTCATTTCAAGCTCCAAGACAAGGTAATTTCTGATATTCGTGTAACGAGATTCAAACAGACCGGTGATATTCAGACCTCAAAACCGGCCCTTTGGCGAACATCTCATTTTCTGAGGGAAGGACCATCAATATGAATGTTGATGCAGCGATGGTTGAGACGATCCAGCAAGGCATCGACCATGTCCTTTGGTTCAAGCAGCGAATACCATTGTTCAGGTTGAAGATTGGTCGTAATAATTGTGGACCGACCGGCTTCATAGCGATCTTTCATGAGTTTAAAAAAGGCGTTCATCTGCTCTTTTTTGAGGGTCAGGTATCCCAGTTCATCGAGCAGAAGCAGGTCATATCTGCAAAGGGCATTGAGGAGTTTCGGGGTGGACCGATCTGCCAAAGACGCATAGAGCTGATCCAGCAAATCCTGAACATTATAAAAACGCCCCCGGTACCCGGCAATAATGGCTTGACGAAGGATCCCCACGGCCAATCCCGTTTTGCCGACGCCGGTTTTTCCATGGAACACGATGTTTTCTCTTCGGCTGATAAAGTCAAGGCCGGACAACGTCATGATCCGGCTCTTCTGTATTCCCGGCTGAAGATCAAACGGAAAGGAGTTGAGGGTCCATTCCCATGGAAGCTTTGCAATCTGGACCCGATAGATCATGCTGCGCTCCTGCCGGAAACGTAATTCCTCAGCCAGGAGATTGTAGATGACCTCGTGAATGGAAAAACCGTTCTTTTCAGCCGAAGCCAACTGTTCTTCGAGAGCCTTCAGCATGCCTTTAAACTTCAAATCAATGAGTAACTGTTCAATTTTCTTTTTCATAGATCAAAAAAGTCTCCCGCGATATAATCGAGAATAATGTTTTCCAGACGCGACAAATCAAAAAGTCCATATTTAAGCGCCTGTGTTATGGCTTTCAAAAAAGGTTCCCCGGGATAAGTGCGTTTCAGATGAAGCAACCGACGTAACTTGACCACACCGCGACCGTGACTTCTTTTCTTCAGTTCAGCCACATACTCATCCAGGATGGCATCCTCTCCCGTCAACAGCTGTTCTTCTTTTGAAGGGATTCGGGGATCTTTTTTTCTTCGAATGGGAACATGGTGACCGGGCAGGGTTGTTCGGGTGTTGCGTTTATCCAGTATGCGGTCATGTTCCGCCACTTTTGTGTTTTTGTCGTAAACGATGACCTTGAGCCAATGTTTCTGTACTTCCAGGGAGTTCCCAATCAGCGCTTCAGGGACTGAATAGCGGTTGGTGTCCAAGTGCACATATCCCTGAACATCGGCTACCCTGTGTTCTGCCACATAGACTGGCGGCTGGTATGCCGGTAAATCAATGAGATATGGCTTTTCAATGACATAGGCCTCATCCGGCGTCATCCCTAAAGCCCGTTTAAACTTTTTATCGCTTGTATTCCGGCACCAGTCGATTGCCTGCCGGTTCAAATCCTGCCAGCTAACAAATGTTCTACCGGGAAGAAAATTGTTTTCCACAAAATGAAAAGGCCTTTCCACACGAGCACTTCGATTGGCGTCTCCTACAGCATGGGCCTCAAACCGGGTTCCATACATATCGCCGAAGTATTTCATTTCAGGCGCAATCAATGCATCAGGCCCGGTGCCGCCGGCCACAATAACATTGGTGTTGTCAACCATGCACCGGGAACACACCCCGTCCATAAACTCGAATGCTTTTTTTAGGAAAACCTTGCACTCAAACCGGGTAAAACAGGGGTAATACTGAATAAAAATCCTTCGGCAAAAGGCCAGGGTCAGGGACGCGCACTGGGTCGACATTTTTTTCCCATTAATGACAACCAGATGGGGTGACGTATCATGCTGCATCTCCTGACCGGGTTTAAAATGGTATTGGCCCGCCCGTCTTTTTTTACGTTCCCGGATCTCGTACTTTCTCATAATCCAGGTCAGACTCTGATAAGGGATTTTGATCTGTTGGCGGCTTTCCAGTTCCTCGGCTACTCGCACGGCATTTCCTTTACATTCCTTGAAAAGCTCGCGGATCAACGGGACATGTTCTTCATACCGGGAGTTCCTTTGGGGTACCGCCTCTTCGTCATGATCATCTAAAACCTTCGTGACGGTATTGCGACCGGCCTTCAGGGTTTTGGCGATGTCGCGCAAACTCATGCCGGTTTTTTTCAATTCCACAATGGCATCTTTTTTGGATTGTCGGATCATAATTGGGTCGCTTTCTTGAGTTCCAGTGCTTGTTTTTCTATCTTTTTCACCCAGGTTTTGAGCGTTTGTTTCTTCAACTGATCGCTTTTTGGGTAATGGACATGCGAAACGGTTTTCACCAGACGTTTGAGAACCGCATATGCCATTTCAATATCCTTGAACCATTTGCCTTCCGGTCCATCATGAACTTCTTTGGCTTGTTTAGACTGGGTTCTTTGTTCGAGAACTTTTATGAAAAGGGATGGATTTTCCAGCATGTGGTCTCGAACAGACCGGTTGCTTTTCTGGTAATGTGCGTAGAAACGGGCCAGTTCCCTTGTGGATAGAGGTTCTTTTTCCAGGTGGGCCAACAGTTTTTGTGCGTCTTCACCGTTGGCGCGCGCCAACGGCGCCATGACACGGCTGGCAGCCCAGGTTGAAAGTGAGCCTGCAATCACGGTTCTCAAAATATTTTCCGGCAGGGCTTCAACCAGGTCCAGCCGCCGTTTTACAAAACTCTTGTCGCGCCCTATTCGGGTTGCAATATGGGAGAGGCTGCACCCAAAACGCCGATGTAATTCCTGAAGTAAAACAGACTGCTCAATGACTTCCCATTGCCGTTCATTGGCCTTGGTTAAAAGCGAAAACATGGCATTTTGTTCGTTTTCTTTTGAGAATTGGACACATATCCGGTCCTTTCCACAAGCACAAAGCGCTCGAACACGCAGGTAGCCATCAATCAGAATCAGTTTGTCTTTTTCTTCAATAGCCAGGGCCGGAACGATCTGCCCGTAAGTTTCGATGGAATCCCTCAATCGCTTTAAAGCCTGGTGATTCATTATCCGGCAATGAGCGTAACGCAACTCCAGCAAATGAATATCAACGGTTCGGATGGATTCCATACCCAGTCTCCCGAAAGATTTCCTCTATGGTTTCTCCAAGACTGACCCAATTTCCTTGCCGGATCTCCTTTACCTGTTTCACAATCACAGGACGTCTGGGAAGCGAAAGAACCTGAAACAGACGGCCATCAAACCCAATCAGATCCTTGTCCAACAAGCCATCGCGGGCATCGATATATTGATCCAAATGCACCTTTAAAATCCGGCAGATTCTGTCGTAACCATAATAAGAGAGCCCGTTTTTGTCAGATACCAACACCAGAAAAATGTAGAGCAGCAGCTCATGATGATTCAGGCTCTCCCAAAAGCCGTTTCTCAAAAAACGATGCTCCAGAAAGCCGAAGCTTCCATTGATGACACGCACTCTTTCGGGAAAAAGGACTCTTTTTTTGATCATTTTTTTCTCCTGTCATGGATATGGGGTTTTCTCAAAGCCTGTTACATCTGAAAAAACCCTCCCTGCATAAGCACGGCGAGGAAAATGGTCCACAACAACCCCGATCGACCCGCAAAAAAGACAGCTGGGTCGGTTCCCCGACCGCTTTTTGGGTTCAATATCACAGTCTTTTTGAGGTGTTGAACTATCATCACCAGGGTTCAGTCCATTTTTTTTGGATTTTTTTGTTTTTTCGTACAAACGACGGCGCTCTTTCCCTTTTTTCGAATTGCGGTATTTCCCCTGAGCTTTCCGGTGCAGCTGTCTTTGGCGTATCCTGCGACATCGTTCCCCACAATAGGCCTGGCCACGCCAACACGACCGACAGACGTGAAAAAAGCAACCACAACATCGGCATTGAACCACTCTTAAAAGGACATCTCCCATCCACGGTAAATTTGTTCTAACAGGTATCACGCTTGGGGCACTGAATTTTTGGTCATCTTGAGATAGTCGAAGACACCCCTTACGTTCTGCGTGAGCTGGCGCATTTTCTGGGCTACACTGCGAACGCCTTTCGCCTTAATGACGCCCACCGCGAATCTACGCAGCCTGGTCATGTTTTCAGGACCATTGCCGGTTCTTATTCGGCTTCGATCTTCGTCGTAGTTCCAGTCGATGATGTAATGGCACTCGTTTTCAATGCTCCAGTGACCGCGATTGATAGAAAGTACACGTTCGGGATTCGCCTGATCAGGTGATTGACTCGTTATGCCGTAAGCAACCTCAACTGTGCATTTACCGGTTTTCTTGTTTGTAACTTCTCTCTGGATCATAAAAGCCTGGCCGACATACGGGAAATCCAGGTATAGGTTAAGTTCGGTAGTCGTCCATATTTTGCGCACTTCGATGCGACCATGATCGGGAGCATCGTGTTGTATGAAATCAGGATCGTTGCAGCCCTCAAAATACAGGGAAATGTCTTGAAGTAATGTGGGCTGGTTGTTTTTGGCGATGAAATGGTAATGGGCGTTGCGTTGCTCGACCAAATATTTAGCAAAAGTCCTTTGGGTTAGCAGTGCGTCAGCTGAAATGACTTTGCCTTCGATATCGATCGCGTCCAGTAAAGGGGCAGCCGTTTTGATTTCATTGGTTCGCTTGAGTTCGTCTTTGCCTTCTACAGGGAGAGAACCGACTTTTTTTGGGTGTAACAGGTCTTAGTTTGATGGCCGACAGCACTCATGATGTGAGTCTGATAACCTTGTTCATCGATGGCATTACACATGGTTTTTCCATCGATGGCCAAGCTTTCGTCCTGTTCACCGTAAAGCAGATTCCAACGCTGGAGAGCTTTGTCGAGTTCTGTGGGGTCAACGCGAACCAGAACATCACGGATAGTAGACTGACTGGGAGCTACATAGCGCTTATTTTCATATCGGCAACGGAAACGCTCAAGGGCTTTTTGTCCAAGACCATTTACCCAATCGGATATCGCCAGATAACCGCGCATTCCGCACAGTGTTGCGGCGGTGGCAATGGCCAGAACAGTGGAGAGCCTGTGACGTCGTCCCTGGGATCGACGCGGGTCGGGAATTTGAGCAAAAAAGTCGGGTAGAGATTTCATATGTTCCGCACTGAGCATGATTTTGTAACCTCCTGTAAGATATGGTTTTTTGAGAACAGGTCGGGATAACAGTGCTTGAACATTGGAAACCAATGGTTTAAGAAAAACCATTTTCGGTGAATCCGCTTTATCGCTGTAGCCTTGGCGAGTTCGATGAAAACCCTTTGTTTTACCAACATATATCCAATTAGACGCTCGATATACGGTTCCGTGGAATTGCTTTGGGTCCACAAAGGTTTCCAGGAGTACAACCGGATGCCCGAAACGCTCCTGCCAATCAGCCTGCATTCGCTTCCGACATAATGAAAGGATACGGGATGCGAGATTCGGAATATGCCATTCGGGCAAAATTAGAAAACGACTGTTATTGGTTACCAGTTTCAGTCGATCGTATTGATGGCGAAAATTCCATCCGATCCAGCTGTCCCTTGGTGTACATTTCAAAGCGGGAGCAGAAAAACTGACAAGCGCAATCCACTCACTATTTAGTCTAGCTGTATACCAGAGGGTTTCGCTGATCTTGGGAAGAGCGCCCAAATAATGATGCGACTGCATCAGATGCTGAAAGCGTTGTTCTTCAAGCGGGCGGACTATTTGAATGCGGACTTGCTTAACGTTCAAGAATTTAAACCCCGAATTGGTTTGGTGCCTGTCACAGTATATACACCATCCGAGGGTTTCTGTCCATAATGTAGCGCAACTTTTATATTTTATTTGGATAATTCGGAAGAATAAATTCACCCTGATCTCCCATCATTCCGGCCTTGCAATTGGCCGGAAACACACTTATATAAAATTGGCGTGTGTGTGGCTTCCGGCTCTATCCGGTGGTCAAAAAAGAAGGCCCGAAGCGGCTACTTCGGGCCTTCACCATCCATTCTACAAAGTAAATCGCATTTCCACTTAACCAAGCCTCTGTCTTGGAAGAAGAAAACCAAATCCAAAGAAAATAGATTTTATAAAAATTTATTGAAAAGTAAATCTACATCAACGACTCCTTTGCCGCCACTTATGGATCCCTCATCGTCCGCTATACCTGAGGGCCGTACTCACTGGCGGTGACAGCCAATGGTTCAATTTCCATTAGCAAACTTGGTTCAGTTTTGATTAGCGTTGAAGTCCAAGCCGTGACAATTCCGCTACTATTAAACAGTCACCATCTTGGAGGTTTTGAAGAAGTTGGTCAATCAGCCGTTCCTTGGTTGATTTACGGGATGAAATCTTAATACCGATCCAATGGTCAACACTAAAACCGTTTCGATTCGCATAATCAAGTATTTCGTATCTCTGGTTATTCAAATCCTGGCTATCTGCGCTTACCCTTAAATAGGCTACTGTCTTTTTCATGGTTGACACTCCCTTCATATACCATACAAAAATTTGCAAAATTTGCTTTATTCTCAAATATTTGAACATGAAGGTCACGCCGTTTTTTGTAAAATTAAAAAAATATATGTAGAAAATAACGTTCGTTATTACTATCGGCAAATCACGAATTTTCTTTAGTGATAAAACTATGCTGCGATACTTCTATTTTTCGGTTATAAAAATGTTCATTATATCTGACATTTATATGCCACATTTGCCTCTTTCACTCAATAATCAATCTTCCCACATCTGAATACGGGCTATCACTACTACTATTTTTGGAACAGCATATCGTCATCATGGATTTCGAAAAAATAACGAAGGTTTTTTTTAATACGCTTTATGCCCTGCTGAACAGAAATAGACTGATTTGAAGTTTGGGTTGTTTCCCTGAAAACGCAGTTTAAAGCTGAATCTCAAGACATCATTCGGAACTATGAACTGAAAATCCCATGAACGCCGCCATAGCCCTCACATCCGGAATGCGACAAAATCTTTTTGCGATTCAAAGGACCTCTAAACTCCTGTCCGTAAATGCTACGCGCCTGAACACCGGAAAAAAGATCAACTCAGCTCTGGATAATCCTGTCAGTTTTTTTACTGCCCTAGAACATACCAACCGAGCCAGAGACTTTGATGCGGCTGGTGAATCCAGGTTTAACCGTAGAGGGGGAATGTTCCAGTGCTACGGGGCTTGGGGTTGAGTGAGGTTAAGTCTTCTGAATCACTTGATCGAAATCCAATTATATCCCAGGTTAACACCAATTTGGAAAACATAGAGTCAAGTATGAACCCGCGAACAGCGAATCTAGCTAATGGCAATTATGTTACTATTTGGGGAGCCCATGACCCCGAATACTATTCTGACCAGCCAGATTATGTTCTTGGCCAACAATACAATACGGAGGGAAATCCTGTAGGCGGTCAATTTGAAGTTAGATCAAGCGACCATACTATAACCGGTAATGTTGCAGTTTCTGGTCTATCTAATGGTGGGTTCGTCGTTACTTGGGTTGAATTTACATCGGAAGATGATCGATGGGACATATTTTGTCAAAGATATGATAGCGATAGCAATAAGGTTGGAGATGCTTTCATAGCTAACAATCCTACAGTAAATGAACAGCTTAGACCTTCAGTGCTTGGGCTTTCTGATGATGGATTTGTCATAATCTATGACACTGACCTTGCTCCTCATGAATTAAAAGGTCAAAAATTTGATCTAAATGGAAATCCCATTGGGGAAGAATTTCAAATAAACAGTAGCGGCATTTCTCCCGCCTCTATAAATACAATTTCTCCCATGCCTGATGGTGGCTTTATAGCATCTTGGACTTCAAATTCCCAAATTGGTTCAAATATCATTGCTCAAAGATACGATGCCAACGCAGATAAAGTCGGACTTGAATTTACTGTCAATACGAACACTGATGGAACTCAAACCGTTCCTTCCTTTGCGACAATATCTGACAATAATTTTATAGCAGTATGGCAGTCAAATAGTGACATTTGTGGACAACTTTTTGACAGTGAATTGAATCCCAAAGGAAGCGAATTCATTGTTGGTTCAGGAGATGGCTTTCAAAGCTACCAAAGCTCTCCAAGTGTTATTAATTTATCCGATGGCAGCTTTGTAATAGCATGGTCATCGAATCACACAGGCGAATATGGTATTTACGCACAGGAATTTGATTCTGAAGGAAACCCTATTGCTAGTGAACTCGAATTGGCGGAAACAAGTTCTAGCAAAGCTCCGTCTTTAGCAAGACTTCCAAATGGGGGACATTTCATCTTGGATTAATGATGGAGAAACAAATCAGGCCGTTCTCCTTCCTCCTCCCAGTGCTGGCTCCTCATGGAACTCCCCCTCAAACATCCAATCCTCACTCGACGAACTTCAAGCAGCAAAAGAACGACTCCGAACCCTTCAATCAAAACTATCAACCAATCTAAGCATCATCACTACCCGATCATCTTTCACTGATTCAATGGTCAACGTCCTTGAAACGGGCGCCAGCAACCTCACCAACGCCGACCTAAACGAAGAAGGAGCAAACGCCCTCATGCTCCAGACTCAGCAGTCCCTCGGGATGACATCTCTAACCATGGCATCCCAGGCAGCTCAATCGGTGTTGCGCCTTTTCTCCTGATTTTTTTGTTTTAAACGCTTTTAAAAACTACGAATAAACCACTGGTACTGAATAAACGACCTACTCTTGCGGAAGAAATCAACCAAGCAAGAAAATCTCACCCTGTAAAACTACGAAAGCTTTGCTCCTCACATAGTCTAAATTATCAATAATCAACCCGTTCACGAAGTTCTCTACCTGCTTTGAAAAAAGGCATTTTCTTTGGTTTCACGTTTATCTTCTGCCCAGTCTTAGGGTTTCTACCAACATAGCCAGGGTACTCTTTTATCTTGAAGCTTCCAAACCCACGAATCTCCACGCGGTCGCCCTTGATTAAAGCATCAGCTATACCACCAAAAAACGTATCCACGATAGCTTTGGATTTAGCGTCAGAATAACCCTCTTTATAAGCTAAACCGTGTATCAAAAAGATTCTGTTCATAACTCTTCCTCTGCTTTATTGTTTAATTTCAGCGAATTATATATTAGCCCGTTCTGGTATTGTCAAAGGAAAAATCTTGGAAAGAAAAAATGAAACAGCGAAAGCATTGGTTGGCAGAAGATCGAATAGGAAGGATTTAAGAAAGCAAAAAATTACACATAATCTCCACGATTGAATTTTATCATTTCAACGGTCGAAGTCACCAGAGCATTATTGAGAACATCTTTCAATTCGTCCCCATCAGGAAGTGAGTCCATCAGAGGGGACAGAGCGTCCTTTTCCTTTTCCATTTGCCCGATCAACGGATTGATATCTCTCAAGGACGCCTGCGGGTCCATCAACTTGCTCTGGTATTGTTCAAGCAGGTCCAGGAATTGTTCCGTTCGTTCTATAATGGGATTGTTTTGAACGGCGAATTGGGTGGTGAACTGAAGCTGTGCCAGGCTGATCATCTGCGGCCCCTTCTTGTCTTGAACGGCGCTTGAAGAATCACTTTCAATAGCCTCCTTCAACATGGCCGAGAATTCATTTTTATCCGGTTTCCGTGTGAAAGAGGTCTTGTTCTGTGTTTTTAGGAGTTCCTGTGTGGGATCAATTTTCATGGCGTTGGTTTCTCCTTGGTTATTGTCGCCCTATTATCATTAACGGCAGAAACAGGGAAAACCTGAAGCTGAAATCCCATTCGGAAATCTACTTCGCGTTCTCTGCAACAACCGTGCTGGAAAGGTGTTTAAACTACGATTCTTCATCATATCTATTAGTTACAGGCCTAATCGACTGAACCACTGAAAGAAATAACCCTCCAATGTAGGAAATATTTTCCGGTGAAACCTCACAAAACGTTCACCTCCGGTTCTTTTTCTTGGACGCCTTTTTCATCTTATTCTTGCTCTTCTTTTTTTTATTGGATGTTGTTTTTCTTTTGGGTTCCTGAAAACTGTCCACTGGGGTCTGGCTGATACGGGGGTTATCCCTTTTCTGATTAAAACACGCCCACCAGGACATTGCTTTGTGGACGTCGTCCAGTGAGTGCCGCTGTTTATCAATTCTCCGCTCTTCCAAGAATGTTTCTTTATCTTGTTCCAAGGCGGATTCAAGATCCTCTAAACGAACAAAGAAAAGTTCAATCAGATCCTCAGCATAAAGCGCTTTGACTGTATCCATCAACTCAAGTGGATACAAATCATATACACACCGAACAAATGAGGTCCAGAATTCTTCTGGAAAATCGTCCTTTTTGTTCAGATACAAGGAAGAAAAAAATTCCAGTGTTTCATCCCGGTCCAGGGCGCCATCAAGAACAGCAATAACCATTGATCTCAATGCAGACATCCTTGAATATACCCACGCGGATTTATTCAGCACCAAGGATTTGATCTCATCAAATGAACCGCCGGAAGTTCTGAACAGAATGGTTGGGATATTCTCATGAATGAGTTCACCCAAAAGTTTGTCTGCGGTATCCTCCGGTAACTCCAGTAGTTTAATGATTGGTGAATGCGCTTTTGTCTCTTTGAAGTGGCCAAGGAGCATCACGGCATACGTCTGCAAAATATAATCCGGGTTGTTGGCATATTCCTGAGGAGCAGAAAAGACCTCTTCAAGAGTCTCAATGAGCAGAGGGATAATCTCATCCCTGTGCTCTATGGCTGCGTCAACTGACTCCCTTTTATATTCGCCGTCAAGAATCGCCAGATCTTCCAGAATATCCAAAACCACGTCATCATCTGAATCATCGTCGAAGGTCTGGATGCAAACCTTGGATATCTCATCACTAAAATCCGTTGAAGGATCTTCAGGCCTCATCCTGCAATCAATGCCAAGAGCATCGATTACCTTAACGAACTTTTCAAAAGTTCCCCGTTCAAAAGCATACCACCCATTTGAAAAAGCAAAATCTTCGAGGACATCCGAAACAGAAACGGCTACGGTCTCATATTCTCCTTCAGAGGAATCACACAGTTCCTCTTTAAACGCCCTCAATGACTCGGGTGTATCGGCGATATAGCAAGCATCCTCGTAGTATTCGAAAGTTCCATAAGAAGGCCAGAACGCACTATACCCGATGGTTTCCAGTCTTTTTTGATCATAAGTATCTGCTGAATCCATTGACGATCCCTTCGGTCTTTTCATTTCTATAAAATAATCCCTCACACCAGACCGGGGAATCATAGCAAAACTGAAGGATCACTTCCATAACTAAACAACCACCGTCTTGAAGACGGTGGGTTTAAAAGCGCGGACTGAAAGTCCAGCAAGACCGGCTTTAGCCGGTAAATTATTCGATATCGAAACGATCGTTTGGGTCTTTTTCAAAATGGTGCTCAAGATACTCTTGAATCATGTCCTTGGTAAGCTCGCCAGATGTGACACAGAAATACCCCCGCGCCCAGAAATGCTTACCCCAGTATCGTTTCTTCAGGTGTGGGAATTCCTCAAAGATCTTTCGCGACGCCCTTCCCTTCACCCTTCGCATTATGTCCGAAGGGGAAATATTTGGTGGCGCCGAAACGAGAATATGCACGTGATCCTTGCTGACCACACCACGCACTATCTGGATTTCGAAACGTTCGCAGGTCTGTCGCACGAGTTCCCGAACTCTAAGGGCAACATCACCCTGCAAAACGTGATAGCGGTATTTGGTTACCCAAACAAAATGATATTCAATCTTGTAGCGAGTGTGGCTTCCTTGACGGTATTCCATGCCAAGTATTATAAGCCAACCGCTAGCAAAATGCTACCCGCCTGAAAGGCGGGGGTTTTAACCTTTTCCAGAAACAATAAAACCGGCGCCAAAAAATGCCTCTACTTCGCCGTTAGGAAAAAACCAATAGAAACATCTTCACATGCAAATAAAAAACAAAAAGGGTTTCACCTGTTTAAGCAACAGATGAAACCCTTATCTTAAATGACATATTTCAAACAAATGATTACGAGTTAAGCAACATCTTTCCATTAAACCCATTATAAGTTTCAAAATAATATAATGCATTAATTACCTTTTCAACTTTATGATCATTAAAATTTTTTCTATTCATCAAAAAATGTTCAAGTTGATGAAGACTCTTTGCATTCCACAAGGAGTTCTACAAAATCACTTGCATATCCTTCCCAATAGGGTTGGTCAGACATGAATTGCAGTATTGATTCGATCAGGGGTTCAGACAACTGTAACGAATTCGACGCCTTAGAAACTGGATTTCCATAGTACCTGCTGAGGGTTTGCTCAAAGTTTTCCACTCCGATTCCTGTAGCTTCAGCCGCAGCTGCTCCCCCGACATGAAAGTCTGCGATCCTGTATAATCTGTCGATTTCAATCTGGGGCTTTATTTCCAGAGTTTTCGCAACGGCGGAAAGCAGTGCGCCCAATATCCTGGGTCTTGCTTCCAAGAAGGCATTAGATGACGATGCATTTTCTCATCCATTCCTAAAAAAAAGGGTGGCAGAGTTAAAAGAAAATGCCACTCAGTATACCTCTCATAAAAATAGAAAGGGGACGAAACAAACAACGTCCATTGTTGACAATTATTTAAAAAGGATAAAACGTAAACTAAAACAAATTGAGAGTTTTCGAGATAAGAAATGGGTAAGTCTTTTCTTTCGAGCACATGCGACTATCAGGAATTTTGTCCCATTTTTACCTGGCGCAAAAAAATGCTCATAAAAGTCCCTTTGAATTAGCCAACGGCCAAACATTTGACTTACCTTGGATTGAACTTAGCGCGCTAACGCGCGGGCTTTCTACCTTGCGCATATTTCATTGTTTCTCGATTGCACTGAGGGCAACCGAGAATGGGCATAAAGCCTTCCACATTCCTTCCTTCATATTCTGCTTTTGCAATCTCGACGTCTATTATCGCTTCATTTACCTTCATTTCATGCCGGCAATGGGAACAACGGTAAGGATATTCCTCCGGAGGAGGGCCGAACGGGAAGTCCTCGCCTTCCACCCCCGCTGTCATTTTGTCCTGTAACCGTGCCGTACCTGTCGTTTTTGATGTTTTCATATTCGTCATATAAAACTCCATATTTTGGATGCCATATCTTCCATAGCACCATTTCATGGCCACAATAACGACACAAAAAAGGATCTTGAGAGCTGATCTCCTTATAACGTTCTCGATATCTTTTCGCTTTTACGACTTGATACGTTCCTTTAATCCCACGCCCCAAAGCCTTCATCCCTTTCCGTATTACTTCCGACCATTTCTTAAAAGTTTTCGTAGCCTGTAGCCCATAATAACGAACCCGCTGGAACCCTTTGGGCATTATGTGTTGAACCATTCGACCGATAAAAACATCCACTTCCACGGTTTCAACCTTCCTGGATTTTGTCATGTGATCATTGTACCAATAGGTAACATATTGGCCATCATAACTGATTATCCGTCTCAGAGCTATCGGAGGAGATGCAACATATTTCGCCAAATATCGCGCCAGACCCCCACATGTCTCAGGAACATTACCCTTGCTCACATTGGCTACCAAACCTTTAGGGTATTTTTTCCACAGCTCATCAATAAGTTTATCGACCGCACTGCTGTTAAAATGGGACTTGAGCATTCTGAATAGATGATACTGCCATTTCTTATGTATAATCTCATACTTGAAGAACCTTAAATCAAACCAACCGCACAGATCTTCATTTATCCCACCGCTTGTCATGATGATATGCAAATGCGGATTATAATGACCGGATCGACCATGCGTTTGAACAACGACGATCGTTCCTATTTTCAGTTTCCGCCGAAGAACCGTTCCGACAACATCCTCCAAACATTCGTACCCGCATCTCATAAAAGCCGATAACAAACGTCCATCATTTCGAGCCTTATAAAAAACGATTCTCAGTTGCTCGGGAATTGTCAAAACAATGTGACGGTAATTCATGCCCCCATGAAGCACCCTACTCACTTGACTGACAAAATCGTCAACATATTTCTTGGCGCAGGATAAACAAAAACAGCTCTTGCAACTAAAACCTATCCGGCGAACATCACCACCGCAATAAACACACCGGTGCTCGCTATATCCGGCGCTTTCCTTGCCGCAACCAAGCATTTTCTGAACCGGATCTTCATATTGCGAATTATCATACCCTGGATGATGCTCTTTGAATGATTCCCAATGATCAATAAAAATCGTCCGGAAAGTCTCCTTATCAATTTTTTGGTTTGATGGCATATGCATAATGTGCTTTTTTTGACACATTTAATGCCATCACTGCAACAACTATTTGATATGCCAAATCAAAAATGGAAATTCCTATGCTTTCAAGTTATGACTGTTTATAATGCATTCTTGTTTACCGAAAACGCCTTTTAATTTTGATGGGTTATACAATCCCACAACATTTAGACTTATGCGTTCGGTTACAAACCTGATGCAGATCCCTATTGATATGATTCTGGTTTACAACGCGGGAGGCGTTTCATTGGAGGCATAATCTTTTGTATCGTTTTTTATTTCATGGTGGTATTTGTTTGTGGTATGATAATTATCTTGCCTTAAACTGCCGGTTCTCCCGTTAAGCGATGATTAAGAAAGGGTCGCCAATGATGAGTAGCGCCAATCATTCCACAAGACCGCCGCGTTCCGATGAAGACCTGGCCCGCATGGTTGTCAGCGTAGCAAAGGCAACACAAGTTGACGGTATCATTTGTATTACTGAAACCGGGGCGCTGGCCCAATATCTTTTTCGTTTGTCAGACGGGTTTCGGGTCATTGCCGCCACGACCAATGGCGAAACATACGATACCCTGACAAAGGCGGGTTTGGAGGTCATACGCCTGCCGCTTCGCACGGCGGACAAGTACACTCAGATCCGCCATGCTGTTTCGGTGGTTCTTCGTTCGGCCAATGTTTCAGTCGGCGATTTTGTCATCTGCGCAATCGGTCGTGATGTCTATGAGGAAGGGGGAGATCTTGTTGTCCTGACTGAAGTGGAAGCGAATTTTAAAAAACCTGCCGTCTATGATCTTCTTAAACTCACCGATGGCATTCAGCCTACGGTTCTGGAGTCCGCTGTCATGGTCGCCTGTAAGATCGGACGTGCGGCCCGGCGCGGAAAGCCTATAGGCGCCATCTTTATGATTGGGGATTCTATCAGGGTTCTTGAAGGAAGCAAGCAACTAGTTCCCAATCCTTTTCAGGGGCACAATAAGGCCAACCGCATGCTGACAAACCCTGACATCCACGATGCCCTTGTTGAATTGTCTAAACTCGATGGGGCCTTTGTAGTTCGTGGCGACGGCTTTATCCAGGCGGCGGGGGTTTTCCTGACTTCCCCTCCCGCTGAAACTGAGCTGGTTTCCGGTCTCGGAACCCGACACGCCGCCGCCGCCGCGGTCACGATGCGAACGATGGCGACGGCAATTGTTGTCTCAGCCACCGATGGCCAGGTACGAGGGTTTTCAGGTGGTAAAATGGTCATCCAGATAGATCCGGAAATTGCACAGAGGCACATCAGCATGATTGAGTATGACCAGTCTTGAAATAGACATTTTATTACTCAGGTTTTAGCGGTTCCTGAACCTTGCTGACGAGACAAAGCGTCACCAGCTTGGTGCGCCAACGGCTGAGCAGAAGAAAACTGATCCTCATAACCAGGATCTGCCGCCAAAAGCATTCCAAACAGGAAAATGCTGAGTCCCGCAAGCAGTTTCCAGAAATCCAGATTCATTGGCATATTGTCCCCTCAATTTATGATACCGATGGATGATTCCATGCCTATCCGATTAGCACAGGTTCATCTGATGAAGACGCTCTGGATGGCGAGCGGAAGCCGTCCCATCAGGGAAAAGATGCCGAACACCAACAACCCTCAATACATCTATGCATCGGGTGCGGTGGTTCTGGCGCTGGGCATCACTTACTGGCTTTTGAGTAAAAAAACCCCATGATTCCCTTTCAGGATTTTGCTACCCATGGGAATCGGATTGCCGATTGGTTGAAGGGCCTTTGGCCGTTTGAGAGAAGGGAATTAAAACCATGAGCACGGAAGATAACAAATCAATCAACTGGCACCAACTTGACCCGAAGGAGGTGTTGGAGAAATTACAGTCGTCCGGTAAGGGCCTTGCTTCAGAGGAAGCCCATAAGCGTCTGGAGCGCTACGGTCCCAATGAACTGATCGAAAAACGGCGTAAATCGTTGTGGATGATGTTTCTGGATCAGTTCAAAGACTTCATGATCCTGGTACTGATCGCTGCCGCCGTGGTGGCCGGCGTGATCGGCGACCCAATGGATACCATCGCCATCGCCGTTATTGTGCTTCTGAATGCCGTGCTTGGGTTCGTTCAGGAATACCGGGCCGAAAAGGCCATGGCTGCGTTGAAAAAGCTGGCAGCACCTTCGGCGACCGTCATTCGCAGCGGGCAGGCGGAATCGATCCCCGCGGAACTGCTTGTGCCTGGTGACATGGTGATTCTGGAGGCCGGCAACGTGGCGCCGGCCGATATCCGGCTGATGGAAGCAATCCAGCTTCGTATCGATGAAGCGGCGTTGACGGGTGAGTCCGTGCCGGTGGAAAAAGATACCACGGCGATCAGGGAAGAGGACCTACCCATCGGCGACCGTAAAAACATGGTCTATAAAGGAACCGTGGTTACCTACGGCCGAGGGCGGGGCCTGGTGACGGGCAGCGGGATGCAAACGGAACTCGGGCGGATCGCCGCTCTGCTTCAGGACCAGGACGAAGGACGGACGCCGCTTCAGAAGCGGATGACCTCTTTCGGGCAGAAGCTTGCTTACGCCGTCCTGGCCATTTGTGCCATCGTTTTTGTGACAGGCCTCCTTCGGGGAGAGGCTCCGCTGTTGATGTTGCTCACGGCCATATCCCTGGCGGTGTCGGCCATTCCGGAAGCCCTGCCTGCCGTCATTACCATCTCACTGGCTCTGGGGGCCAAGAAGCTGGTCAAGCAGCAGGCTTTGATTCGAAAACTGCCGGCGGTGGAGACCCTGGGATCGGTTACCTATATCTGCTCCGATAAAACCGGGACCCTGACTTTGAACCGGATGACCGTGGAAGAAATTTATGCCGACGGCCGTTTGTTTCGGGCAGAAGAACTACCGACGGCGGGTCCGGATAGCGCGGGGGCAACTCTCTCCGGCAGGAAACCCCTCGACCTGCTACTCACGGCTCTGGCCCTTTCCAATGACGCCCGTCAGGAGGCCTCCGACGTCGTTATAGGGGACCCGACCGAAGCGGCCCTGTTTAACCTGGCCCTGGAAAAGGGCTTCCTTCGGGATAAACTCGATGAAACATTTCCGCGCCTGGCCGAGCTTCCTTTTGACTCGAACCGAAAGTTGATGACCACCTTTCATCCCTGGGATAAAGGTCGGGTGGTTTCTTTTACCAAAGGGGCGGTGGAAGAAATCTTGGAACGTTCCAATAATGTGTTTACCCGTCAGGGTCAGGAGGAGGTTAATCGGTCCCAGGTCCTGGAGATTGCCGATCGTATCGCCGGGGACGGTCTGCGGACTTTGGGTTTCGGCCTGCGGATCTGGGATGCCCTCCCTGGTTCCTTGACCTCTTCGGAAGTGGAAACGGGGCTGGTCCTGATCGGGATCGTCGGGATGATGGATCCTCCTCGCCCGGAGGCGGGGGAGGCCGTGGCCATGTGCCGGTCCGCCGGCATTCGGCCGGTAATGATCACGGGAGACCATCCGCTGACAGCCGAGGTTATTGCCAGGCGGGTAGGGATCATCCACGGGGAGGACAAGGTTATGACCGGCCGGGAGCTCGCACAGCTTCCGATGGAGGAATTCGAAGACAGGGTGGAAAAGATACGCGTCTACGCTCGGGTCGCTCCCGAGCAGAAACTCAAGATCGTCAAGGCCCTTCAAGATAAGGGGCATTTTGTGGCGATGACCGGGGACGGGGTCAATGATGCCCCGGCTTTGAAACGGGCCGATATCGGGGTGGCGATGGGCATTACCGGCACCGATGTGTCCAAGGAAGCCTCCCACATGATCCTGTTGGACGACAACTTTGCCACCATCGTCAAGGCCGTCCGGGAAGGTCGGCGCATCTTCGACAACATCCGCAAGTTCATCAAATACACCATGACCAGCAATTCGGGCGAGATCTGGACCATCTTTCTAGCGCCCTTCCTCGGTCTCCCCATTCCCTTACTTCCGATCCACATCCTGTGGATAAACCTGGTGACCGACGGAGTCCCCGGTCTGGCCCTGGCCGCCGAACCTGGAGAGAGAAACATCATGAGCCGACCCCCCAGGGACTCGAAGGAAGGCATATTCGCCAAAGGCCTCGGCGCTCACATTATCTGGGTTGGGCTGCTCATGGGCGCCATATCCATCCTGACCCAAGCCTTGTTCATTGACGGAAGCCGGACACATTGGCAGACCATGGTATTCACCGTCCTCTGCTTGAGTCAGATGGGACACGTGCTGGCCGTTCGATCCGAACAGGCGTCTTTTTTCACCCAAGGGGCTTTATCCAATAAACCACTCCTCGGCGCCGTCTTGCTGACCTTCGCCCTTCAGATGGCCACTATCTATGTGCCGTTTCTGAACCCCATTTTCAAGACTGAACCACTCACTACCAGGGAACTTGTCGTAACGATTCTACTTTCCACTGTAGTATTTCTGGCGGTAGAATTAGAAAAAGCTATCAAACGCCGGTGTGTCAGATGATCTCTTCCCCCGCAAGGGCGCCGGTGTGTGAGGATGCGGCCGCTGCCCCGGCCCTGGAACGTCCCGATTTCAGAATGACGATGGGTTTTACTCTGGATATGGCCCGGGCCGCACTCATGAACTTCCTCACATTGGTAAGGCTTCGGAGGATAGGGACACATCATCCGCTTTGAAAAAAGGGTTGTCGTGGAAGGGTTTCAAAACGTTTTAGGCCGATGGGTTTCCCTGATTATGATAATCCTTTCAGCAGGATGGTTTCCTAATCGAGGGATTTCATGGGATTTTACGGATGAGAATCGAGAGTTCTTATCCTCTCTTCATCGGAACTTTCGGTTCTGAATTACCTTTGAAGTTAATCAGATTTATGGCATGGTTGGTTTAAAGGCCTTTTTTTTGTCATTTCAAGCGTTTACCCGTTTCAATGTCCGCCTCTTTTTCGCTGGCTCGTTTTTTGCTTTGTTCCATGCACCCCCGCTACCCTTGGCGCAGAAGTCCTGGGTTCGCCGGAGGTTCACGACTTCCGTATCCTTGAGGAAAAAGAAATCGTCCGCGATGGCGAAAAGCGTTGTTGCATATTGTAAAGATAGCCGCAAATGGGCTTTGAAAGCATATGGCCGGAAAAACTGAACTATTAGATTATATTGTCAATCCGCTCAAAAGATTTGGATTGAACATCCTGGGCGCCTGTCGGGACCTTCTTCCCATCATACTCGTCATACTGATCTTTCAATTGGCCGTGGTGCGTCAGCCCTTTCCCGATGTTCTGGATGTCTTCGTGGGACTTGTTCTCGTCATTTTAGGGTTGGCCCTTTTTGTGGTGGGGCTTGAGATAGGGCTCTTTCCCATAGGGGAGGCAATGGCGGAGGCTTTTGCCCGCAAGGGGAGTCTTTTCTGGCTGCTCCTGTTCGGATTTGGGCTCGGTTTCTCCACCACCATCGCGGAGCCGGCGCTCATTGCGGTGGCCAAAGAGGCTTCCGTGGTGGCAGCTAATGGGAAACTCATCGCCTCCGATCCGGCATCCATGGGGTCTTATGCTATGGGGCTCCGAGTCACCGTTGCATTTTCCGTAGGCATTGCAATTCTGGTGGGCCTCATCCGAATCCTCAAGGGGTGGCCTGTTCAATACCTGATTATCGGCGGATACGTGGCTGTTATGATCATGACGATCTTTGCTCCGAAAGAGATCGTGGGTGTTGCCTATGACTCAGGGGGTGTTACCACTTCGACCGTGACGGTCCCCCTGGTGACAGCCCTCGGTGTGGGACTGGCTTCCACGATCCGTGGTCGTAATCCGCTGGTGGACGGCTTCGGACTGATTGCGTTCGCTTCGTTATTGCCCATGGTGTTTGTGATGGGTTACGGGTTAATCTTTTTTCGCTGAGGTACGGAAACTGAAATGGAACTACTCTTTAAATTCGGTCATACCCTCGTACTGACGGTGAAAGACGTTTTTCCGGTTCTGGCGTTGCTGTTGTTTTTCCAGCTGGTTGTTTTGCGGAAGCCCATACCCAATTGGAAACGCGTGGTTGCCGGCTTCGTATTCGTTCTTGTCGGGCTGGCCCTCTTTTTGGATGGACTGGAGACCGCGCTTTTTCCCATTGGTAAGATCATGGCGAAACAGCTGTCATCACCGGAATTTGTTTTCGGAGCCAAAACCCCACCGGCGGCCGCCCCCTGGCATGCCTATGCCTGGGTGTATATCTTCGGGGCATTGATCGGATTTGCCACGACCGTTGCGGAGCCGGCGCTCATCGCGGTGTGCTACAAAGCCGGCGAGGTTTCTCGGGGCGCCCTGAGCCAGTGGGGGTTGCGGCTGGCCGTTGCCGTCGGGGTGGCCATCGGAATCGGCGTCGGCACATTTCGCATTGTTACGGGAACGCCGCTTTATGTTTATATCATTGCGGGATATGTTATTGTGGTCATTCAGACGGTATTTGCTCCCCGGGAGATCATCGCCCTTGCCTATGATTCAGGGGGGGTCACGACTTCCACAGTGACCGTCCCCCTGGTGGCCGCCCTGGGCCTGGGGCTGGCCGAAGCGATTCCGGGCCGCAATCCCGCACTGGACGGATTTGGATTGATTGCCTTTGCAAGTGTCTTTCCCATCATGACGGTAATGGGGTACGCTCAGCTTGCCCACTGGCTTGAGCTGCGGAAATTGCGGGCAAGCAGAAAGGAGATGTGACATGAACCTGAAGTTGATTGTGGTAATGGTCAAAACCACGGAAACCGATCGCATCGTGGATGCCGCCAAGGCATCCGGCGGTACCGGGGCCACCATTATTCCGGCCCGCGGTACCGGCATACACGAGGCAAAGACCTTCTTCGGCCTGACCCTCGAGGCACAGACCGATGTGGTCCTCTTCCTTTTGGAGGAGCACCTGGTGGATTCGGTGCTCAAGGCCGTTTACCAGGTTGGACGTTTTGAAGAACCGGGCACGGGTATCGCCTTTGTAATGGACGTGGAACGTGCCATGGGGCTTCGAAGCCAGATGGAATACTTCAAGGAAGCGGAAAAGCACAGATAGGCGCTTCGGGGGAATCCCCGACGTCAATATCCCCATGATCTCTTAAAGGGTTACGGGAAAGACGGGCAGGGGGATGTTTATCGTGAAATTTCTATTCGGACAGTTCGTTTATATGCTCACCGGGACCAGTGAGCGAAACATCAAGATGTTATTGAAGTTTTTGCTCCTTCTGATCACCATGATCACCGTCTACAGTGTTCTGTTTCATTTTCTGATGGAACTGGAAAACAAGGAATTCAGCTGGATTACAGGGTTTTACTGGACCCTTACGGTCATGTCCACCCTGGGGTTCGGGGATATCACCTTTCATTCGGACCTGGGAAAATTATTCTCCATGGTTGTACTCCTCTCCGGTATCATATTGCTTCTCATCATGCTCCCCTTCACCTTTATCCAGTTCTTTTACGCACCATGGCTGGAGGCCCAGAGCAAAGCCGGGGCCCCTCGGAAAGTATCCGAGGAGATGAAAGACCATGTGATCCTGACCCACTACGATCCTATCACCATGAACCTTGTGGACCGGCTGAGACATTATGAGCATGAATATGTCATCGTCATGGAGGATGTAAAGAAAGCGTTGGAGCTCATTGACCTGGACTATAAAGTCGTGGTGGGTGAACTGGGTGATCCGGAAACCTACAGGCGTCTCAAGGTCGAGAAAGCCACCCTGGTGGTCGCCAATCTTAACGACATGATGAATACCAACATCGCTTTCACCGTTCGGGAAGTTTCCAAAGAGGTGCCCATTGTCGCCAATGCCGATCTGGATGATTCCGTGGATATCCTGCAACTGGCCGGCAGCACCCACGTTTTCCAGTTCATGACACTGCTGGGCAGGTCATTGTCAAGAAGGGTGCTCAAAACGAGCGCCCGGGCAAACGTCATCGGCAGCATCGATTCCCTCCTCCTGGCCGAGGCCCCCGCCATGAGGACAACCCTTGTGGGCAAGACAGTTCAGCAAAGCGGCTTGCGTGAGACAACGGGCCTTACCATTG
The DNA here is from genome assembly GCA_963662465.1 of Desulfatiglandales bacterium. Lineage (GTDB taxonomy): Bacteria > Desulfobacterota > DSM-4660 > Desulfatiglandales > Desulfatiglandaceae > NaphS2. Next base: position 1,517,097 of record OY759599.1, on the reverse strand, counting down.
TGGGTGTTTGGGAGAGGGGCGCCTTTCTAAACCCCACAGCTGAAACACCCATCAATGCCACTACCGTTCTTCTAATGGCCGGAACGGCGGAACAACTTCAGAACTACGACAAACATTTCGGGGATTATCAGAAATCCCCGGCTCCGGTTCTTATTCTGGGGGGTGGCAGGGTCGGCCGCGCCGCCGCGGAGGCCCTGGAAGAAGGGGGCGCCGATTATCGCATTATTGAAAAGAACAAGCGGCGCGTCGAAGACGACCGGTATATCCATGGCAGTGCCGCTGACATCAACACGCTTAACCGGGCGGGAATCAAGGAAGCCCCGTCCGTGATCATCACCACCCATGATGACCCCACCAATATCTACCTGACCATCTACTGTCGAAGATTACGGCCCGATATCCAGATTATCAGCCGGGCGACCCTTGACAGAAGTATCTCAAAGCTGCACACGGCTGGGGCCGACCTGGTCATGTCTTATGCTTCCCTGGCGGCCAACACGATTCTTAATCTTCTAAAACCCGATAAAGTGTTGATGCTCGCGGAGGGGTTGAATGTATTTCGGGTCGGTGTAAACGCCTCTCTGCTGGGCAAATCCCTGGCGGAAAGCCGTATCCGCCTGCAAACCGGCTGCAATGTCATTGCCACGAGTCAGGATGGGAAGATGGTCATAAACCCGGACCCCTCTGTTTGCCTGTCTGAGAACAATGAGTTGATTATCATCGGCACCGATGAAGCGGAAAAACGGTTTTTCAAGATGTATGCAGAAGGGGGCAAGCTCAAATCATTTTAGCCGGATTCATCACTAGAGGAAATTATTTAAATGGAAACAGCAGATTACGATCACATTTTGGAAATCAGAAACCTGAAAATCAGCGATTATATGGATGTCCGGCGGAAACAACCCCCAACACGGAAATGACCCTGATTGCGGATGTGGATCTGGACCTGTTAAAAGAGCCGCGGAAACACGGAACCGTCCGCAACCTGGAAAGCCGTCGTAAGGATCTGTATCAAATTACCTGGCTGGGATAAAATGTGAAGGACCGGACTTAAGGCTTTTCCTGCCGCCACCCATCCACGCAGCGGTTTTTCGAATCAAATCCGATGCCCAGAAGCAACAGCTTCCTGCCCAGGCCTTTGTATCGGTCGGCATAGCCTTTTTCGCGAATCTGTTTCAGGCCGGATTCGGCCGACTGATTGCACTTGAATTCCATGACCCAGATTTTCTCGGCAAAATGAACGACCATATCGATGCGGCCCCTGGAGGTCAGCACTTCCGTCTGCACATAAGCCCCGGATGCCGATACCATCAGGTAAAACAGGGTGTGGAACCAGGCCTCGTTCGGTTCCCCCTTGAGGGTGTACGGGATGGTAGCGAAAATGCCGTTCACGGTCTCGAAAAAGGCTTCCAGATCTTCGGTCTTCAGGTAATTGGCCAGCATCAGAAATCGGGATACCCCTTCTGCCTTTTGCGGCGGTACAAATGAATAGAGGAGCGATTCCACAAAACCGGTTTTGACCTCCTGATTGGGATACCCCAGGGTGAACAGCCTGTCTTGAACGTCTCTGATGGTCACGTATCCCGTCTGAAACAGCAGGGCCGAAATACTGAGCCGTTCCAGCTCGTACACGCTGAAAATCTGTTCGCTCACCTGCAGATCTTCAATTTTAGGGAGATCATAATCCGTTTGTTTGAGAAGATTGACGAGAAAACTGGGCGTTCCGCTTTCAAACCAGTAATTTTTGATCTTGCTCGACGCCATGGCCCGCAACAGTGAAAACGGGTTGTACACTTTCACATCAGCCTCTGAAAAGCGGTAGCCATCGTAATATCTGCGCAGTTGCTCACGCACTGCGGCAGGCGACATCTTCAGGTGTTCATGGAGTTTTTCCAAATGCCACGCAAAATTACTTGACAGTTCATCTTCCGTATAGCCCAGCATGGCGGCATAGCGATCATCCATGGTGATATCGATCAGATTGTTGAGGTCCGAAAAGATCGACACCCGGCTGAATTTGGAGACGCCTGTAATGAAAACGAACCGGGTGTGGCTCGCCACATCCGCCCCTTTGAGCGTTCCCAGGAAAGACTTGAGGATGTCCCGGTTGGCTTTAGCAATCTCCATGGCCGCATCGCCCTTGCCCAGGTGATCGATGATGGGTTTGTCGTATTCGTCGATGAGGAAGACAACCGGTTGGCCGGTTTTTTTGAAAAGGGCCAGAATCAGTTCCTCAAACTTCTGCCCCAGCAAGGGCTCCTTCAATACGAGTCCAAAGGTTTCAGCCACTGTTGTCAGTCGCCGGTCAAGCGCCAGACGGAAATTTTCAGGCGTTTCACGGGGGATAGCATTGAAATCCAGCAAAATGACGGGATAGGTTTCCCACGACCAGTTTCCGTGGGTGTCGACCCAAAGCCCCTTGAACAGGTCCCTGTTGCCGGCAAACAGGTTCCGCAGGGTGGAGACCATGAGGGTTTTTCCAAACCGGCGGGGCCGGGCCAGAAAGTAATAGCGCCCCTCCTCCAGCATTTTGTGAATCCAGGGGGTTTTGTCTACGTACAAAAAGCCTTCCCCGCGGATGATTTCAAAGGATTGCAGATCAATGGGCAGCTTAAGCGGCGGCATGGACATCTCTCCTATCGGTGAGTGGGCAGTGTTTCAGGATGCCCTGCCTGCCCATCCAATGTCAAATGAAAAGAAGCGTAACATTCGCATCTTTTGATGTGTGTCGTTTGAATGACCCATGAACGTTTTCCTTTCAAGACCTTATTTCTAAAGCAAATCGTAAAAAATGCCCTGTTGCGACCAAAACTGGGTTTACGCCTCAGTTTTCCTCTATCAGGCGGAGGATCATCGTCGCTCCTTTTTCAATGCCTCATCCCGCAGAACGCGGCGTAGGACTTTCCCAACGGCTGAAACCGGAAGAGCGTCGCGAAATTCAATCAACCGGGGGCGCTTGTACCCGGCCATGTTCTCCTTGCAATATACCAGGATCTCTTCCTCGGTAGCGGTTTCCCCAGCTTTGAGCTGGATAAACGCCTTGACGGCTTCCCCGCTCCTGGCATCAGGCAAACCGATGACCGCCGCCATGGCCACTTTAGGATGCCCAAAGAGAATATCCTCCACCTCCCGTGGGTAAACATTGAAACCACCGACTAAGACCAGGTCCTTTTTCCGATCCGTAATAACAATGAATCCATCCTCGTCGATGTGTCCGATGTCTCCCGTCAAAAAATATTGTTTTCCCTCAATCTCACGAAAAACAGCCTCCGTCTCCTCGGGTCTGTTCCAATAGCCTTTCATCACCTGGGCGCCGCGGATGGCAATTTCCCCGTCTTCACCTCTGGGGAGTTCATTGTGTCCGGTCTCCATATCCAGCACCTTGATGTCCGTACTCGGAAAAGGGAGCCCGATGCTGCCGATTTTTCGGGTTTCCACATTGGCGGGATTGCAACTGGCGATGGGGGACGTTTCGCTCAGTCCATAACCCTCAAAAATAATAGACCCTGTTTTGGCTTCAAACTGCCGGCAAACATCCGGCGGAAGCGGCGCCCCGCCTGAGTTACAACACAGAAAGGAACTCAAGTCGTACTTTTCGATGTCGGGATGATTGACGAAGGCCACAAAAATAGAGGGAACCGCCGCCATCAGGGTGGGTTTGTATTTCTGCACCGCCTTCAGTACATCGGTAAAGGGAGGCTTTCCCGCCCTGGGGTCCGGAATACAAACCAGACGACCGCCCAGAAAACATGAAGTGAGCATGGCGCAGGTCAGGCCGAAGCTGTGATACCAGGGCAGCACCCCAAGGATAGTCTGATACTCGCCCCGTTTCAATTTTTCCGGTTTAGCGCCGGACGCTTGAGGAAGACGTGCCCATTCGTCCACGCCAATCACATTGGCCATAAAATTGGCATGGCTCAAACACGCACCCTTGGGCCTTCCCGTGGTTCCGCCGGTGTACAGAATGAGGGCCGGATCCTCGGTGGGCGAGATAGGAACATCCGGAGGTTCAGGCAGGGCGCCTTTAATCATGTCGTCAAACAAAAGGTGACCCGGCGCGTGCCCATGGGCCTTGGGAATCTTCCCCAGCAAACCGCCGATGAAACCCATAAGTGGCGGCAGATACGATTTGACGCTGCAAATAACCACCTGCGCCACATCCGTATCCCGTATAGCCTCCACAACAGTAGGATAGAACCGGGGGTGATCCATACAGAAAATGCATTTGGCGCCGGAGTCCTTGAGCTGATAATGCAACTCCGACGCCGTATAAAGGGGGTTGCAGGTCACACAGGTGGCGCCCGCTTTCAGGGCGCCAAAGAAGATCTCGGGAAAATGGGGCAGGTTGGGCAGAAAAATCGCCACCCGGTCGCCCTTGGCAATCCCATGGCCGCCCAGGAAATGGGCCACCCGATCCGCGGTCTCCTTCACACGAGAGTATGATTTAAACCGACCGTTGAAGATGGTAAAGGGATTGTCCGGATAAGTCTTCGCGGATTCGTCCAGAAGAGAAAAGAGCGGCTTTTCATACCCCGTGATCTCACGGGGGACCCCTTCGGGCCAGTAGGGTGTGTCCCAAGGTTTGAGCGCCATTGCAAAATCTTCCCCCATAATTTAGGGCTTAGAGATGAAAACGTTCGATTGTACCCTTAGAGCCTGTTTTGGCCAACCCTCAATCAACTTTTTAAGCCGAAGGCCCTTCTTATATGACTTTTCCACCAGCGCGACAACAGGTTTTATCCCTTTCCATGTCATCGTACTTGCTCAATTGACTGCGTTTGCTCTTGAATCCCACATATTTTGTGGTTCAATTTTTGTTGACACCGTGAACCGTTACAAAAAATGTTTACGCACGCTGTCGTGAAAAACATTTCTTGAAAGTTGGTGATGGTGTTGCTATCATCCGTCGAAAAATTGTTGAAAGGATTTTCACATGAGAGAAAAGTCCAAGGCTTTGTTTGAGAAAGCCAGAAAATTCATTCCCGGCGGCGTGAACAGCCCCGTTCGGGCAGGAAAATCCGTGGGCATGGATCCGCCCTTCATTGCCGCCGCAAAAGGCGCCCTGATCCGGGACGTTGACGACAACGAATATATCGATTATGTGGGCTCATGGGGCCCCATGATTCTCGGCCATGCCCACCCCGAAGTGATCGAGGCCGTCATCAAAAGCGCCGAAAAGGGCACCAGCTACGGCGCCCCCACGGAAGGTGAAGTAACCATGGCCGAGACCATTGTGAACATGGCGCCCTCCGTTGAGAGGGTCCGAATGGTGAATTCCGGAACGGAAGCCGCCATGAGCGCCATTCGGCTGGCAAGGGGATACACGGGCCGGGACAAAATCGTCAAATTCGACGGCTGCTACCATGGCCATTCAGACAGCCTGCTGGTATCAGCCGGCTCAGGGCTTGCAACCCTCGGCATTCCCGGAAGCCCCGGCGTCCCGGCGAATTTGGCCCGACACACCATCTCACTTCCCTACAACCATCTTGAAGGGGTTGAAGCGGCATTTGCCAAATTCGGAAACGAAATTGCCTGCGTTATTGTGGAACCCGTTCCCGGAAACATGGGGGTCGTCATCCCGAATCCATCCTTTTTAAAGGGCCTCAGAAACATCACCGAACGTCATGGGGCGATTCTTATTTTTGATGAGGTCATCAGCGGATTCAGGCTTGCCCTGGGGGGCGCCCAAGCGGTTCTGGGGATTCGCCCTGATCTCACCTGCTTCGGCAAAATCATCGGCGGCGGGCTTCCCGTGGGCGCCTATGGCGGCAAGGCGAACATCATGGACCGTATCGCGCCGGACGGGGATGTTTACCAGGCCGGCACCCTTTCCGGAAATCCCCTGGCCATGGCCGCGGGCCTTGCCACATTACGCATCCTGAAGCGGGAAAATCCCTATGGGGAACTTGACCGAAAAGGCGAAGTCCTTTTTTCAGGGCTTGCGGCGGCGGCAAGAGACGCGGGCATACCGGCAACGGTAAACCGCATGGGCAGCATGGGTTGCCTCTTTTTTACCGATGAAACCGTGACGGATTTTATTACTGCCCAAACCGGCAACCAGAGTATCTTTCGCCAATATTATAAAGAAATGCTGGATCAAGGAGTGTATCTCGCGCCCTCCCCTTTTGAAACCTCATTTTTGTCCATGGCCCATACGGACCGGATGATAGCGGACACCATTGATCGGGCAAAAAAGGCGTTTGCGATTATATCGCGGGGATTATAACCCATTTGGCCTTGCCATTTCCGGTATGGGTATTATTGTAAACATTTGATTTTTTGTGAGGAGAGATTTTGTTGCAATGTCTGAAATTCTAAAAGAAAAAATTGCCCTTGATTTTAAAAAAGGGAACGGCCTGCTTCCCGCCATTGCGCAGGACGGCGCATCGGGGAAGGTATTGATGCTGGCCTATATCAATGAAGCGGCCTGGCTCAAAACCCTTGAGACCGGCGAAGCCCATTACTGGAGCCGGTCAAGGCAGGAACTCTGGCACAAGGGGGGAACTTCCGGGAACGTTCAGATCATCCGGGAGATATTGGCGGATTGCGATGACGATACGGTTCTTTTCAGGGTGGAACAGGTTGGGGGCGCCGCTTGCCACACGGGACGCGAAACCTGCTTTCATAAAAAAATTGATAGCGAAGGGACTGTAACCATTATCGGAGAAAGAGTATTTGATCCGGAGAAGGTATATAAAAAATGAACAAATTGAAATTCGGCATCCCCAAGGGGAGCCTTCAAAACGCAACCATCGGTCTTTTTGAAAAATCCGGTTGGAAAATCAATGTCAACGGTCGGAGTTATTTTCCCGACATCAATGATCCTGAAATCGAATGCGCCATCTGCCGGGCACAGGAAATGAGCCGGTATGTGGAAAACGGAACCCTGGATGCCGGCCTCACGGGCCGGGATTGGATTGAAGAAAACGAGTCCGACGTGGTGACGGTGGACGACCTGATCTATTCCAAAGTCAGCCAGAATCCGGCCCGTTGGGTTCTGGCCGTGGCGGCCGGTTCCGACATCAAAACCCTCGAAGACCTTCAAGGGAAAAAAATCGCCACGGAGCTGGTCAATTTCACCCGGAGGTTCTTCGCGGAAAAAAACATCGACGTAAAGGTGGCCTTTTCATGGGGCGCCACCGAAGCCAAGGTGGTATCCGGGCTCGCCGATGCCATCGTGGAAGTGACGGAAACCGGCAGCACCATCAAAGCCCATGGCCTTAAAATCATTTATGACCTGATGGAAACCAATACCCAGCTCATTGCAAATCGGGAAGCCTACCAGGATACCTGGAAACAGGCCAAGATCGCACAGATCGCGCTTCTGTTGAAAGGGGCGCTCAGGGCTGAAAACATGGTGGCCCTCAAAATGAATATTCCAAAGGAAGCTGTCGAAAAAATTATCGATATCCTGCCGAGCCTCAATGCCCCAACGGTGGCGGGTCTCTACAAATCCGACTGGGTGTCGGTTGAAACCGTCGTGGACAGCAGGGTGGTGAGAGATCTTATTCCACAACTCATGGATGCGGGCGCTCAAGGCATTATCGAATATTCCCTCAACAAGGTCATCTAAAGCAACCGCAGTTTTAGGTTTTAAGTTTTAAGTTTTCCCGTCAAGGGCTTAATGCCCGAATTTAAGTCGAGATGCCATTTTATGAATAGAATTGCCGCAAGGACAAAAAACATTCCCCCCTTCATCGTCATGGACGTGCTGGAAAGAGCGCACGAACTTGAAAGAGCGGGACGGGATATCATTCATCTGGAAATCGGAGAGCCGGACTTCACGACGCCCGACTGCATCTGCGAGGCGGCCCACGAGGCCATTCGCAGGGGTGAAACCCATTACACCCACAGCCTGGGGATTTTGCCGCTGAGGGAAGCCATCTGTGAATACCACCACAAAAAGTACAGCACCAGTATCGATCCTGACCGTATCCTTGTGACGTCGGGGACCTCCCCTGCCCTTTTCATGGTTTTTTCCGCTCTCCTTGAAGCGGGCGACGAGGTGATCATGAGTGACCCCCATTATCCCTGCTATCCGAACTTCGCGGATTTTCTGGGGGCCGCCCCTGTCCGTGTCAAGGGATATGAGGAAGATGGTTTTCAGCTTCGGCCGGAACACGTCAAAAAGCGGTTAAGTCCTAAAACCCGCGCCATCCTCATTAACTCGCCGTCCAATCCTACCGGGAACCTCCTTTCAAAGGAGAGGATGCAGGAAATCGCGGCCTTGGGTCCGCCCATCATATCCGATGAAATCTATCACGGTCTGGTGTATGGCGAAAAAGAGCATTCCATTCTTGAATTCACGGACAATGCCTTTGTGCTGAACGGCTTTTCCAAAATCTTCGCCATGACCGGATGGCGCCTGGGCTACCTCATCGCACCGCCGGCCTTTATCCGGCCCATGCAGAAGGTGCAGCAGAATTTTTTTATCTCCGCCGGGAGTGTTTCCCAATGGGCCGGTATTGCCGCCCTAACACAGGCCCATGAGGATGTTGAACGGATGCGGCGCGTGTATGACGAACGTCGGAAATACATGATCGAGCGGATTCGGAGTTTAGGTTTCGGCATCGCCGTGGAACCGGCCGGGGCCTTTTATATTTTGGCCAATGCCCGTCACCTGACGGAGAGTTCCTACGACCTGGCCTTCGAAATCCTTGAAAAAGCGAACGTGGGCGTAACGCCCGGCATCGACTTCGGACAAAACGCCGAAGGGTATATCCGGTTTTCTTACGCCAATTCCCTTGAAAATATCAAAGAGGGCTTGAACCGGATTGAACGTTTTTTAAAGAGCAGAACCCATGGATGTTGAATTCATCAAAAGCGCTTTCAAAGAACAACATTATCCGCCCCCCGACAGGCCCGAGGTCGCTTTTGCGGGGAAATCCAACGTGGGAAAATCCAGTCTGCTCAACACCCTTGTCAACCGACGAAAACTGGCCAGGACCAGCAGCACCCCCGGCAGGACCCAGGCCATTAATTTTTTCCGCTTCGGCAAGACCCTTTATCTGGTGGATCTGCCCGGGTACGGGTTTGCCCGGGTGCCCACCAAGGTCAAGGCATCCTGGGGCCAAATGGTGGAGGACTACCTTCGAACCCGGGAAACCCTGAAGGCCGTGGTGGTCATTCTGGACATTCGCAGGGACCCGTCCGCCGGAGATGAAAGCCTCATCAACTGGTTGAATTACTATCACATTGAACCCATCATCGTACTAACCAAGGCGGATAAAATCTCTCGCCAGAAAATACAAAACAGGGCCAGGCTCATTGTCGACGGCTTGAAGGCGGTCTCATTTTCCCCGCCCATCATTTTTTCCTCTCTCACCCGGCAGGGTGTGGCGGAATTATGGAAAAAAATCAACGAAACGGCGCTCCCCCAACCCACCTGATTTTACCTGCATCCAAACTCAGGGAGGCATAAAGTGTCCATGTTCAACAATATCAAAGGCGATATTTCCGGCGGCATTTCCGCCGCGGTCATTGCCCTTCCCCTGGCACTGGCCTTCGGGGTATCTGCCTTTGCTTCCATCGGAACCCCTGAAGCCCTGGCAAGGGGCGCTGCCGCCGGCATGTACGGGGCCATCTTTACCGGGATATTTGCCGCCATATTCGGCGGTACCGCCAGCCAGATCACGGGGCCCACGGGACCCATGACCGTGGTTATCACCGAGTTCATCGCGACGCTTATGAAACACCCCGCTATTCTGGAGCAGCAGGATCCCCTTGCCGCCGTTATTACCCTCACGGCGGTCATCGTTTTCCTGGGCGGCCTGGTTCAGGTGCTGATGGGAATCCTGCGTTGCGGCACCCTCATCAAGTTTATCCCCTACCCTGTTATTGCCGGGTTCATGAACGGCATTGCCGTAATTATTTTTCTGGGCCAGGTAGCGCCGATCCTGGGCATGAAACTGTTCTTTAACGACACCGGCATTTTTTCACCCGTGCTGCTGGATAATGCCGTGGGCAGTCTTCCCCTGCTGGGAATCGGGGTTATAACCATTGCCGCCATCCTCATTTCAGACAAAATTACCCGGAAAATACCCGCATCCCTGGTGGGGTTGATCCTGGGGACCGGTCTTTATCTCCTTCTGGGGAAAACCCTTGTGCCGGAATTTGCCCGTTTTGAAGGAAATCCCTTCATCATCGGCGCCATCCCCACAGGATTCCCCATTCCCCTTGGTTTTCTCTCCATCTCTTTTACGGATATCCTGACACTCATCGTTCAATATCCGGCCGCATTCCTTGCCCCGGCAATAACCCTGGGCATTCTGGGGGCCATCGACGCCCTTCTCACGTCCCTGGTGGCGGACGTCAGCACCAAAACCAAACATCATTCCAATCGAGAACTTTTCGGTCAGGGCATCGGGAACGCGGTCAGCGCCATTTTCGGTGGCATATCCGGCGCAGGCGCCACCGTCAGGACCGTCGTCAATATCCAGAATGGCGGCAGAACCCGGCTTTCGGGGGTTCTTCACGGCCTTGTTCTGCTGTTCATCCTCGTTATTCTAGGGTCGGCGGCAGGGTGGATTCCCATGTGCGTCCTGGCCGCTATCTTGATCGTTACCGCCGTTTCCATGCTCGACACCTACAGCCTCAGCCTGGTACGGAAAAAGACGGCATTCAAGGACCTTCTCGTGGTGGGCGTGGTGACCCTCATCACCGTGGTGCTGGATCTGATGATTGCCGTGGGGATCGGATTGATGATTTCGGCTTTCCTTTTCCTCAAAGAACTGATTGGCGCCAAGGTTTACCGAAAGAAGTTTCGTTGCAACAAAATCCATTCCAAACGGGTCCGTACCGAGGCGGAATCAGCGGTGTTGATGGAACATGGCCGTCAGATCCTGGTCTATGAACTGTCCGGGAACCTATTTTTCGGAACAGCGGACAAACTATCCGATGATGTTCAAGGAGAAATGGAGGGGACCCAAATTATCATCTTTGATCTTAAGCGGGTGGATACTATCGACATTACCGGGGCGGAATTGATCAAGAGAATCTGCGACGACGTGAAACAAAACGGAGAAACCTTCATGATTTCGAGCCTCTCCTTCGGCGCCGGCAGGCGCGAAAAGCTGATCCTCTATTTGAAGGATTTAGGGGTTATGGAAAGCGTTGGCGAAAAAAATATTTTTCCCGATGTGGATCGCGCGCTGGAGGCCGCCGAAAACCGGTTGATTGAAAAACATGGCGCCCAAGCCGCCAGTCTCCATTGTCGCCGGGATTTTTCTGATTTCGCACTGCTGAGTAATCTGGATGCTGAACAACAGGCCCAGGTCAAAGAAGTTATGCACAAAAAACATTACCGTGCCGGGGAAACCATTTTCGAGGAGGGTGAGCCCGGAGATTCGCTGTTTTTCATCACTTGCGGGTATGTGAGTATTCTCGGATCCGCCGGATCCGACAAAAATACACGGTTCATAAGCCTGGGACCCGGCCTCTATTTCGGTGAAATGGCCCTGCTCGAAAATTCGGTTCGCTCCGCCCGTGCCGTGGCCGATGAGGACTGCGAACTCTACGTGCTGCAAATGGATGAATTGGAGAGGCTCATGATGAAAGATGCCATGATCGGCTCACGTATCCTGCACGCCATGGCAAAGGGGTTGAGCCGACGTCTTCGATTGGTTTCGGCGGAACTGTCGGCGGTCGAGTCGGTTTAAATACCAAACCCCTTTTACTTCCTTGGTGAGAATAACCAGGTTTTCATCCTGTTTTTCCAGAACTCAGGATATCGCAGTCTCTTTTTGGCGTTTCTTCCCGAAGCAATCCGGCTGGGGTTGGGTTTGATCTCACCATAAATCTCTTGTTGAACTAGATTGATGATCATATTGATTTCGTTTTCTAAATATGGAAAATACGATGACAGTCGAGCGCCGTACTCCGTTGGGGTATCGGTTTTTTGATAGGGGATGCCGCTTCTTCGACCCCATGACGTCAAGGTTTTGAATAAATCGGCGCCCGAGTTGTCCCCCCGGGTCAGGGCCATGATCCGGTTGAAGAATCGGAACATCATGGCTTTAAGCCGGTACAGCCGTTTTCGCCAATCAAATGGCCCGGAAATCCGCAGGTTCATCGGTTGGGTTGGGGTCAACAGGAATCTGATCAAATAACGCATCAATAAATAGACGGCAACCAGAAGCATCACTATTACTAACGCGGTGGTTCCCCATTTGATGGCGGCGGTCAACCAGCCGGTTTCAATAGAACCATGCGTAAGGTCGCCGTAAGCGTTTTGCCCGCCCGGAATGGATGAAGGCGGCGGCAGTTCATGGCTGCTCCTTGGCGCCCATAAAAGCCGTACGAACCAGATAACGGCGCCTTCCAGGGGCGGACCCGCTTTTTTCAAAACACCGGAGAGCACTTCGGCCGAAACGGTCAGTTGAGAGCGAAACCAAAAAACCAATCCCAATCCCCCGAAAAGCGCCGCAACCACGAAACTCAGAACAATCCCGATCTTCTGAAACCCGGAATCATATGACCTGTTTTCTTTTTCGGGGCTCAACACCAAGCCAATGACCAATAACCCAAAGAGAAAAAATGGGAAAAACAGGGTTTTCAAATCCGGGTAAACGATATCCAGCCCGAATCTGGCGGAAAGGAACAGTTTGAGTACCATCAAAGCAAACAACGCGGCAACCCCCAAGTCGAAGCGGTGGTAGACATTTTCCGAATTCAAAGGGGTAACCACGTGGCGGGTGCTTCTTTTCCAAGTGAGGCCCGCCATCAGCACGATGGTCAGGATCAGGCCCCACTCCTCAAATGATTTATGGCCGTTGAACAATCGGGATAAGCTCAAAGGAAAGGCATCGCCGTTATGGTAAAACAAAAACCGGGTGGCTGCCAGAACGGAAGCCGGGAAAACAACGAGTTTGATCACGAACACCTGAAGCCGGATCCGTTGCCGGAAATAGCAGAAAGAATTCGTGATCAGGCCGCAGCCGTAAATTGAGAGCAGGAATAATAAAGGGGTGTTGTAGTTAAAAATGGCATGCAACATAAATGCGGTCCAGGCCTGCAACCAGCATAACTCCATCCCGGCGCCCGCAGCAAACAGGAGATGATTTCCCGATCTTCTTTTCATCTCAGGGCGCCTCGTAAAGATCCTCAAGATACCCGTGAGAAAACGTGGGATTGCCGTCCTTATCCGTGGCCGGATCTGCGCAACGACGTTGTGCAATGATGTTCATCAGGGGCGCTAAGGGAAAGGATTCAGCCGGCGGCTTATATGAAAAATACAAACAAACCGTTCCGGCAAAAGCATATAATGTCCTTTGTAGCAAATCATTCATTTTGCAGGTCACTTTAAAATCGATTTTTGCCAGCATTTCAAAAAGATCTGAAATGTGGCCCGAATTTCGCGCCGCCGGCAACAGTTGCGGTCCCCCGTCATTCATGAAACCATTTGTCAGAAACCCGACGGCATAGTGACGCGCATCCATTTCAAAGGACAATGCCGCAATCACTTCAATGACGCGCTCAAAGGCCGCCTCATCCGCTTGATGCAAAAATCCCTCGGCTTCAAGGATGATGAAGACTTTTTCCTGCTCCGTAACTTCAAATATCTTTTCCTGCAGTTTGTGATGGCGTGCTGTGGCTTTCCAATGGATATTGCCGGCCGGACTGAAACTCTGGTAGTCCCGGGTCCCCAGGATATGGATGGGGTCGTGTATGGGGCTCACGTTCGCCTGCTTTCCAAACAGGATTCGCTTCAGGATGGGAAAGGGTTTAAGGGGTATCAGCCGGGGAAATACCAGGATATCCATTTCCTGCTGCTCCCGGGTGGGCCTGGGGAAGAAGCCGAAAAAATCCCCCGTTATCAATTGTGCCGACCCGGTCTTGTAGAACCCTCTTTTGATCGGCGACAATTCCCGATGAAAGGATATCTTCTGATGCCAAAGAATGCCGCGGTTTTCACTGATGCGCAAATCCCCGTTCCCGGAGACCAGGGATCGAGGAAGATTCAGCCTGATTTTAGCCAGAACCGGCAGGCGTTTATGGTTCTCGATGGTGAGCGCGAAATCGATCTTCTCCCCGGGAAACACCTTCCGTTTGTCAATCTGAACCCGGTACGTCAACCCGTGGGTGCTGAATGAACTCCAGAGCCTCAATCCGACGCCCATCATGATCACCACCAACGCAAACAGGGTCAGATCAGTTTGATGTCGCAACAATGCGAAAAACAGGGCCAATGCCATAAAAGCCAAACAGAAGGCGGTAAAAAAGATACCGTTGGAAAAGGTATCCGGATTTCGTTCCCACTCAGGACTGATTTTCATGGACCGTGTTACCCAACAACTGCTTCAACTTCGCGGACAGTGTCGCTATGGAAAACGGCTTCTGAACAAACCCCTCGGCCCCGGCATTCAGGATCTCCTGAGCGGGACCGTCCAGAGAGTAGCCGCTGCAGACAAGCACCTTCATATCCGGTCTGGCTTCCATGATGAGTGGATACAGCTGGTTCCCCGTCATATCTGGCAGTTTGATATCCAGGAGAACCAGGTCAATCTTCACATTAAGGTCACGGGCCGTCTCAACGGCCTTTTTCCCGGTTTCGGCTTCGAAAACACCGTACCCCAGCCTTTCCAGTACGGCACGGGTCAATTGCATTACCGACGCTTCATCTTCTATGACCAGGATGTTTCCCCGGCCCATGACCGGTTTCGCAATGGGTTCTCCGGCGGGTTTCATCCCGAGGTTCCGGCTTCCCACGCTTACCGCCGGCAGATAGATCCTGACAGTGGTCCCTTTTTCCAATTCCGAATCCACGGTGATGCTGCCGCCATGGTTGGTGACAATGCCGTAAACCGCCGCCATGCCAAGGCCCCGACCAATGAAGTGGGTGGTAAAAAAAGGCTCAAAAATCCTGGTTTGGGTTTCTTTATCCATGCCTTTGCCATCATCCTCTACCGTAAGGGCCACGTAGGCGCCGGGCTCAAACCCCGGATGAACCTTTACAAAGGCCTCGTCAAGTTGCGCATCTCCCACCAAAATCCGGATACGCCCTTTTCCCTCAATAGCATCATTGGCATTGGCCACGACGGCCGACAGTACCATCTGCATCTGGGTGGGATCTATTTTAACGTCCATTGTGGTTGCCGGCAGATCCGTATCCAACCGCACCCGTGAATCCAGGGACGGTCGGATTAAAGGCAAGGCCCCCTGCACAAAATCGCTCAGGGACACGGTCCGAGACTGGTATTTTCCGCCCTTGGCATAGGCCAGCAGTTGGCTGGTCAGATGCGCCACATGACGACTCGCGGCCTTCATATCCGCCAGGCTTGCGGCTGTTTCCTCGTCCTCATCATATTTCATTTCAAGAAGGCCGATATGCCCCATGATGGGCGTCAGGGCGTTATTGAATTTATGAGCAATCCCCCCGGCCAGGGTGGCGATGGCCTCCATTTTCCGGGACTGCTGAAGTTGGGATTCCAGCCTGGCTCTTTCGCTTTCAGCCTGTTTTCTGGGGGAGATGTCCCGGTAAATGACAAAACGTCCCACTCGCGCATTGTCAACGACAATGGGGGCGGACCGTAAGGATACGTCGATCCGCGCGCCATCCTTTTTCATGCGAACCGTTTCCACATTCAGCGATTGGCCCGAAGCGATTTCCCGCCGGTAAGCGTTGACTTCTTTAGATCGATCCGGCGGCCCCACAAGCTCGCTGATGTGCTTCCCCAGGGCCTCTTCCTCCAGGTATCCAAACATCTCCATGAACTGGGGGTTGATCTCCGTAATGATCCCTTCATCATCGAATATGGCAATGCCGTCCGGCATATTGTCCACCAGCCCCTCAAAATATGCCTTCTTAAACTGCAACTCCTCTTGAGCCCGTTTTCTCTCGCTGATTTCCCCGCTCAACTGAATATTTTGGGCGCGCAGTGCTTCCCTCATCCGGCTGACTTCACGTCCCATCAATGCAAAACAGAATGTGACGAGGGAAAAGGAACACCACACAACAATCTCCTTTCCCACGTCAATAGCCCGTGGATGAAACCGGTACAGAAGACCGATTACCGCTCCGTACAGGATGACGGCATAAAGACTCAGAAAAATGAATTCCCTGAAATTCAGACGCATAAAACCAAAGAGCATTCCCACAAGGAACAGCATCAGGACCACCGGACGCAAGTCGTTGAGAAAGTAGGCCGTCAACATAACGCAGCTTGCCGTCCATAATATTTGCGCGAAGGTCAGGCTCGGGTCGAAGAACCGCTGGCTGAACCCGGTTCTGATGATAGCGAAGATGGAAAAGTGCCCGATCCACAGGAAGATATTGAAAACGATAAATTCAGTGAATGAAATCCGGAAAAGCCCTCGATAATACATGGCACAGCACATCATCAGATGCACGCCGGCCATGCCGATAGCCAGGAGGTTCCGCCGGACTCGCAATGCCTGTCGGGCATCGTCTTTGGGTATGATTGAAAACATCTCAGACCTGACTTTCATGGACCGGCACCGGAGTGCTTTCCACTATTTTCTGGAGGAATTCCGTTGCGGACTCGCCCTTTAATTTTTCCTGATCCTTCAATATCAGACGATGCGCCAGCACCGGTATGGCCAGGTGTTTAACGTCATCGGGAAGCACATAATCCCTGCCGCGAACGGCAGCCAACGCCTGGGCAGCCCGCATCAACCCCAGGGACCCCCGGGGACTTGCGCCGAATCGGAAATGCGCGCTGTTTCGCGTCGCACCCACAATTTCCGCAATATAGCGTTTTATGGGCCGAGCTGCCGTGATCTTTTTTCGTTTTTCCTGCATGCTCACAATATCGGATGGATGCAGCACCGGCGTCAGGGAAAGAAGGGGATCATCTTCCTGGAACCGTTCCATGATGTCGATCTCTTCGTCGGGATTGGGATACCCGAGATTTATTTTGAGCAGAAAACGGTCCAGCTGCGCTTCAGGCAACGGGAAGGTCCCTTCCAGTTCAATGGGATTCTGGGTGGCCATTACAAAAAAGGGTTCGGGAAGTTTCCGGGTGGCGCCGTCCACCGTCACCTGGTGCTCTTCCATGCTTTCCAGGAGACTGGCCTGGGTTCTGGGGACCGTGCGGTTGATTTCGTCCGCCAGCAACACATTGGCCATCACGGGACCCGGCTGAAACGTGAATGCGGCGGTTTGCTGGTTGTAGACATTGAAACCGGTAATATCCGCCGGAAGCAGATCGGGCGTAAACTGAATCCGTTTAAATACCCCACCGATGCTTTTGGCAAGGGTTTTGGCAATCAGTGTTTTGCCGACCCCCGGGACATCCTCAATCAACACATGCCCGCCGCCGATCAAGGCAACCAGCAGTGATTCGATGGTTTCCTTTTTGCCGATCATCACTTTCGATATGTTTTGCATCAATCTGTTGCAAGAGGCAAATTCCATTTATAATTCCCAATTCATGCTGATCCGGTGAAAGACCTCGACCGGATAATCCTCGATCTATTTCCCTGGAAAGGCGGTCATGATAAGCGTCAACCCATCTTTAGCCAGGTTCAGGGCAAAGAAAAACAGAACCAATCCCAGAATGCGATTCAACCACAAATATGCGCGCCCATAAAGAAACTTTCGTGAATAGCCCACCAGGATGGAGATTCCAATTTTGGCGCCCACGAGCATCAAATAAAAACCCAATAGCCAGAGCCCGGCGCCAAGGGGGCCGGAATCCCAGGTCTTTAAAAGCAAGGGCGTGCCCACGGTGATCCAAAAGAGATAAGGGTGTGGATTGAGCAGGTTGGTCATAATGCCCCTGGTCATGGATTTCGCCGCCCGGGCATCGGTTTGATCCGCCATTTTGATGTTGAGACTCTCCCAGGCCAAAAAGCCGATATAGCAGGCGCCTGCCATAGAAAGAATGCCCAGAGGGAGAGGCCTGGCAGCCAGCGCGCTGCCGATCCAAAGGGCCAACAGGATAATGGGCAAATCGGTCATCAGCGGCGCCGCGGCAACCTTGCAGCCTTCCCTTACGCCGTGGGTCAGGGTTTGAGAGACCACCAGGGTCAATAAGGGACCCGGCGCCACGCCGGCGGCAAACCCCAGGAGCAATCCGCTATATAATGGCAGGTGTATTTCCAATGGTTCCCTTTACGTCCCCCCTCCCCCGTCATCAGCCGGCATAGGCGCAAACGCCGGTTCTCGGCGAGTTCACCACCGGCAGAAACATTTCCTCATCGCATTCATGGGTTTTTGCACAATCTTCACAGAGCCAACCGCCATCCCATGCGCATTCGGTACAGATCTGAACCGCTGGTTTGGCGCTGCATACATCACAGGGAATGATAGGCTGGGCATTTCTTGAGATGATCTGAATTTTTTGGTCTATGGGTCCGCGATAATGCCCCATGGCTTTGATATTCAATTCGGTGGTGCTGCCGAAATCGTATTGGTACACCATCTTGCTTCCAGGCTCGAAAACATCCGCGGCCTTTTGCCGCATATCAATTTCATCGCCGTATCGTTCAAAGGAAAATGCACTCATGTGACCGCAACATTCCAGCCATATTTCCCGTAAAAAACCATCCAGATCATTCAGGGTCGTTTTTTCACCCAGCAACAGATACAGGAAGTAATCGGGATTAAAAGCATCGGCTACATGAAGCAAGAGAAGGTCTTGCGGTTTATGTTTGGATTCTTTCTTTTCAAGATGTTTTTTCAAGCATGATTTGATATGCCTTGTCATGCCCTGGCGCGCAAATTCCGAACCACACAATTCGCATTTTGATTTGGGTGCTTCATATTCCATGTTTTTCCCTCCCTTGAAAATTGAAGTTTGCCAATGGGTCAATCTCCTCCAACCATTTTTTTTATCTTTTTTTTTCATATTTCAAAAGAAATATATTTTTCGGGAGGTAAAATCAGGACCTCACTGTTTGGAATCAGCAATTTTTATACATGTGTGTAAAAATTGATTGTCATTAAATACACACGTATGTAATAATACAGTCCTTCAATGAGGCAAACATGAAAAAGAAAAAACTGATAAAGAAACTGAAAGCCAAAGGAGCACTGCAGATTCGTCAAGGCGGAAATCACGAGTTCTGGGAAAGCCGGAATGGTTACAGATTCCCCGTCCCCAGGCACGCGGAAATTGACGAACAATTGGCAACGGAAATCCTTAAGCAAGCCGACAAGTAGAAAGAAGGGCATGAAGCACCCCTTCCTTTTATCGGCTTTCAAGATATTATGGAGGTAAAAACAGATGAAGCCTTATTACGGAATTTTTTATCGGTTGGAAACAGGCTGGGGGGTACGTTTCCCGGACGCGCCGGGTGTCCATACTGGGGGAAAGGATCTGGATGAATCCCTGTTTATGGCCATGGACGCTTTAAGCGGCCTGATGGTTATGGGTCGTAAAGGCCGGGAATATCAAGCGCCGCGCTCATTTGACGACGTCAAGGTTGAAGCCAAAGAAAATGAATTGGTCTTCCCAGTTGTGCCGGACGAAAAGATTATGAAAGAGTATCGACCAAAAAAACGGATTAACGTTATGGTGCCGGTGGATTTGTTGGAGAAGGTCGGCGACTTTGTCAAAATAACCGATGGGTTGGACCGGTCAAAATTTTTCTGCGCGGCTGCTGAAAAATATCTGGCCGGTATTGAAAAAGGGGGACGATTTGAATCGCCGTTGTGAAAAAGGTCGTCGCCATGTCTTTTATGGAACCCGATCACGTCTCGAATGCCAGGGTGTATCACGCAAAAAAGGATTTCAAAATGAGCGCGGCAATACCGGCAAGGACAAAACCCATCATCCATCGGATGAGTTTTTGTTCCCCGGACATCTTAGCGTCAAGCGCCTTTATTTCGCCGGTCAACCTGGTTTCAAGTTCTCTCAAGTCTTGTTTGGTGGCAAGATTTTCAATGCTTGCCGCTTCGGACTCTCTGAACGCATCGGAGAGCGTTTCAGCCTGCGCCTCATCGAACCCGACGCTTTTAAGCTTTTTGGCAAATTTGAGTGTGTCAAACGTGATGGCGGCGCCCATATGATGAACCTCCTGGAACCAAAATATAGCGATCAGGAAAAAACGTCAACTTTTTTTGAGGACAAATATCAGAAAAGGCAGAGCCATTCGACTCTGCCTTTCTGTTTGCACGGTTTGGGGTTAAACGACAACCACAACGGATCGGGTTTTCGTCCAGATACTTGCTATTTACTTTTCTCAGCCTTTTTGAGGGCCTTGCGCAGGTTGGCGGAGCCCGGATTGCTCACATCCTTTTTCACGAAAATATCCACGGGCCTCACCGCTTTGCCGTAGTAGTCCTTATCGAAGTCTTCATTCACCTTGACCATGCTGCCGTCAAAGGAGATCCCCGCATAGGCGCCCTGGCTGCGAGAAAAAGCAACCAGATCCGCGGTTACCCCTTGTCCGGACGCGCCGACCCCAACCGGCCCCGCGGCTACGGAACAATTGGCGCCCAGGTTAAAGGAGGTGCCGTAAAGGGATTCCAGGCCCCGCTGGGTTCTCACCTGCATGATTACCGAGGCCGATTCTGCGCCGATCTGAAGGCCAAAGCTCACGGAGCCCAGGCTGTAAAATCCAGGCTGGCTCCACTGACCCGTTTTCTCATCGCGAATAAGCACGACGCCCCGACCACCGGATCCCCCGAAGATGAAACCCGCCTTCAGGAGTTGCGGAATGATTAGAATCCCCTTGGATTCTTTCAGATGATTTTTGAACCATTCCATATCTTTTTCCGCAACGAAATCATTCAGCGTTGCCAGGGCCTGATCCACCAGAATCTGAGGTTTCAGATCGTCTTTTGCCATTGCCGGCAGAGCGGTTAGAAAAAAGACGGCAGCCACCATTAAACTCACTGCCACATGGAACGTCGCCTTTGAACTTTTATTGCCTTTCATTCTTTGTATCTCCTTTTTCAAATGGTTTTAACGCAACTTCCGGTTTGAGTGTTGGCTCTTTCGCTTAGATTGTCAAGAGAAAAGCTACCGGCCCTGACGTCCCGCATTATACCCCTGATCATAAGCACTTTGTTCTGACTCTTTATGCTTACCGTATAGGTAGCCGCTGCCGGCGCCGGCTGCCCCACCGATGGCGGCGCCTAAACCCGCATTTCCGGCGATGGCGCCGATAATAGCGCCACCGGCTGCGCCAATGGCGCCGCCGCTCAAGGTTCTCTCACCCGTATCGCTCATGCCGGCACATCCACCCAGTGTGAGACAGGCGGCAATGATCAATGCAATCATCGTTCTATTCATTTCAAGCTCCTTTCTCCTGGATCAATTCAACGTTTACAGGGATATTTTTCAATGAGAAACCGAAACCATGTCTCAACCGGTTCCTCATTCATGTACTCAGGATGTTTTTTGGCCCAATCCAGAAACATTTGCGCCACCTTGGCCCGTGGCGGCGGGGGATCCGGGGGACAAACCAAGGGATTGCCCAGCGGGCCACCATGTTCCGCAACGTGGTAGTGATAGGATCCTACCAGAAAGCCGATGCAGAAACCAATGGCCTCCTTTTGATACGGATCACCGTCGGGTACGGTACAGACTTCAATGAGATCCCTCGTGGTGTCGAGCTTAAAATCCTCCTCAGACACCGCCCCAGCCCAGCTGGGGGCACACAGGAGCGCAACGAGTACCAGTATCATCCATTTTCCTTTCATCTTTTCCTCCTTTCATGTTTTGACCGTTTACAAACCTTGGAGAGCCTCGAAAGTTCCCCAAAGTTTGACGATTGTTCATTTTACCCGAATCGCATGATTTTGCAACAGGGAATGGTAAATCTTGAAATATTCCGACACGCACCCCTCCAAGGCGTTGCCATCTGACATCCATGATGCCGGGCCTCGGACGGATTGACAGAAGCGCATGACATTGCTATTCTGAAACGGATCCCCAGCCCATAAGGGGCAAGCCTTCATTCCATACAGGTCAGGTGATTTTTTTATGCGCCAAAACGCAAACAAAGACAATACAGCATCCGGTACGGAAGGCCGAATAGCACTGATTTCAACGCCGTGGCCGTTTTTTGACCGTCCGTCCATTCAATTGGGAGCACTCAAGGCTTTCCTCCATCAACATCTGCCCCATATCACCATCGATGCCCATCATGTTTACCTGAAAATTGCGCAAGCCCTGGGCTATTCTCTCTATCAGCAAATGGGTGAACGGTCGTGGGTTGCCGAATGCCCCTATGCCGCCCTTCTTTACCCGGAGCGCATGGAAACGGTGGAGCGATTCCGGCGCCGTAAAGCGCAGGGCGCCCCCGTACTTTTATCACAGGATTTCAGAGACCTTTGCCGCCGAATTGAAACGGCATCCCTTTCCTTCATAGATACACAACCCTGGGACCGCTATTGTCTGATCGGGTTTTCCATATGCCTGGCGCAACTGACCAGTGCGCTC
This sequence comes from Desulfatiglandales bacterium, assembly GCA_963662465.1. Classification (GTDB taxonomy): domain Bacteria; phylum Desulfobacterota; class DSM-4660; order Desulfatiglandales; family Desulfatiglandaceae; genus NaphS2. The sequence continues at coordinate 1,494,745 of OY759599.1, read as the reverse complement.
TATTTTATTCGGGAAATCAAGCGGCGTGCTCCCGGTATCCCCATTGTGGTGGGGGGGGCCGCATGTTCAGGCGCTTTGGGAGAAAGCCTTCTCCGGGGTGAACCCGCCATTGATTACGTCATTCGGGGGGAGGGAGAACTGCCCTTGCTGCAGCTGACCCAAAGAATACTGGAGGGCCAAAATCCGTCTCATGCCGCGGACATACCCGGTCTTATTCACAGGGGTGACGCTTCGTTCGAAGACACACATCAGCAAATCTCCAATCTGGATGCACTCCCCATTCCCGACTACACGGATTACTTTCGGGACCTGAAATCTCCGGGCGCCGGGCATGCCTTCATGCCCAGGCTTTCAATGGAAATATCCCGGGGATGCTGGTGGCGGAAAAAGGATGCTTCAAAGGACCAAGCAGGCTGCACTTTTTGCAACCTCAATCTTCAATGGACCGGCTATCGGGGAAAAAGCCGTGAAAGGACTGTCCGGGAAATAGACACACTGGTGAAGCGTCACCAGATCCTCTCCATCTTCTTCATGGACAACCTCCTTCCGGCCAAAGGCCTGGAGGATCTGTTTTTTGATATCCAACACCTGGGAATGGATTTACAACTATATTCTGAAATCCGGGCGAACACACCCGTTTCCGTTCTTGAGGCCATGGGAAACGCCGGCATGCGGGAAGTGCAGGTGGGTGTCGAAGCCTTAAGCACCAGGCTTCTTGAAAAGCTCAATAAGGGAACCACGGCCATGGACAACCTTGAAATCATGAAAAACTGCGAACATGCCCAACTTCCGAACCTCACTGGAAATCTCATTTTCGGTTTTCCCGGAAGCGACGCTCAGGACGTAGCCGAGACCCTGAACAATCTCACCTTTGCCTTCCCCTTCAGGCCGCTGAACGGCGTCTCCCTCTGGCTGGGATACGGCAGCCCCCTGTGGCGAAATCCCGCCCGCCATGGCATCCGGTTGACGGGAAATCATCCACACTATCATCACCTCTTTCCCAAGGAAAAACTCGAAAAATTCACGTTGATGTTGCAGGGATACCATGGGGGCGTCAGGGAACAGCAACGCCTGTGGAAACCCGTTCAAAAAAGGCTGAAGGAATGGCAAAACGCTTATGATGGATTGCATCGGGACCCCGGGTTCCTGCCGATTTTATCCTACCGGGACGGCAGAGACTTCCTGATCATCCATAAACGCCGGCTGAATAAAGACCCCATGACCCATCGCCTGACGGGGAGTTCCCGGGCCATCTATCTGTTTTGTGAAACCCAGCGGCCCATGGATGAAATCGCGGCGCGGTTCCCCCGGTTCAGCGAAGAGCGCATCAGCCCCTTTCTCCGCATGATGGTGGATAAGGGGGTCATGTTTCATGAAGGGGACCGGTATCTCAGCCTGGCGGTTCCAACCTCAATGGACCCCCGCAATAAAATAGTTTCCTGATATTGAATTCAGGCATCCAGAACCGCTCTCACCGTCTGAGCCAGTTCCAGTCGATCCAGAGGTTTCATGAGAAAGGCACGAAGCCCCAGAGATGCGGCCTTTTCCTCATCCATGAGGTCGCTGTGCCCCGTACAAATGATCACCGGAAAATCAGGCCGAATCTTCATTATCTCTGAGGCAAGCCGGTCACCGCTCATATTCGGCATGGTCATATCCGTAATAACCAGATCAAATTCTCCGGGCGCCTCGGAAAAACGTTGCAACACCTTAAGGCTGTCGGTACTCGTCTCTACCCGGTAACCATATTTCTCCAGCATCTGCCGGACCATATTGACAATGGGCGGTTCATCATCCACCAGGAGTATGCACTCGTTTCCTCCCTGAATCGGGGAGACGGATTTTTCAAGGGAAACAACCTCTTTCTTTTCCGCGCTGGGGAAAAAAACCTGGAACGTGGTTCCTTTCCCCAATTCACTTTCAACATCAATGGCGCCCCGGCAGTCCGCCACAATGCCGTGGACCACGGAGAGCCCCAGACCCGTACCCCGTCCTTTTTCCTTGGTGGTAAAGTAGGGATCAAAGATATGCTCCATCGTATGGGGACCAATGCCGCTTCCCGTATCATGGACAGTCAACCGCACATAAGCGCCGGCTTTTAACGCCGGACACCGTTTCAAAATCACATTTTCAGGCTTGATATGAACATTTTGGAGGGTGATTTCCAGAAGTCCGCCCGTTTCCATCATGGCCTGGTAGGCGTTGGTACACAGGTTCATAATCACCTGATGAATCTGGGTGGGATCAGCCATAATCGCTCCCGTATTCGGAAATACATGCTGTCGGATTTCAATGGTTGTGGGGATGGTGCTTCTCAGAAGCTTAATGGCCTCCTTAACAATTAGATGTGGCTTAAGGGGCATGGGTTCCGCTTCCGTCTGACGGCTGAAGGTCAAAATCTGTTTGATCAGGTCCCGTGCCCGTTGTCCGGCCTTTAAAATCTCACCCATATAAGAATAAACGGGGGAATCCTCCGGCGTTTCCTCCATCAGAAGTTGAGAGTAGCCCAGTATGGCTGCCAGGATATTATTGAAATCGTGGGCGATGCCCCCAGCCAGTGTGCCGATGGCTTCCATTTTCTGGGCCTGACGCAGCTGGCACTCCAGATTCCTTGTGCCGGAAATGTCCTCGATAATGCCCTGCAAGCCCACAACGGCATCATGAGGTTCAATCACCGGCGCCAGATGATACCGAAGATGAAGGGCGCCGCCGCCTTCGGTCGCGCAGGGGCGCTCATGGGTTTGGGAGACAGCTGTTTCCAGGCAACGACGCACATCATCGCTGATCCCGGCATCCATGAGCATTGGAAGTTCCAGGATATTGCGAAGAACCATTCCCTCAGCGGAAACGAGCCGTAGAATCTCCAACGCTTTTTCATTGGCATCCAGAATAACGCCCGTCTTGTCAATGACAAATATCCCGAGGGGTGCATTTTCCACCAGAAGTCGAAATCGGTTTTCGCTTTGACGCAGCGACTCCTGAACTTGCCGCTGTTTCTCTTCGGTTTCAATGCTTTTGAGGGCAAACGCAATATCATCGGCAGCCTCTTTGAACAGGTGCTGATCTTCCTCATCAATCATCATATTAAAAGGCGACGACATCACCATAATCCCGTAGAGTCTGTTGTCCTGGAACAGGGGAACCACCAGCGCGCCCTCACCCGCGCAGGATTGGTTTAATGGACAATTCCGACAGATGTCCGAACTCTTTTGCATCACAACCGCATGGGACCCGGAAATGATCGTTTTAAAACAGGAAGGAAAAGGCCCCGTCTCCAAAAGATCGGACCATACCTGAAAGGCAGGGCCCACGCCAGCCTGCACAACCTTTACAATGTTTCTGCTTTCATCCAGAAGGGCGATCCAAACATCTTTGAAGCGATTACCGGAGGTCAGGATCTTGCATGCCTCCTGGAGCAAAACACTCGAATCCCCTTCCCTCGTGATCAACTGGTTCACATCCCGAATGGCGCGCAAAGCCTCATTGAGACGGCGAATACGACGTGCTGCATCTCTTTGCTCTGACACATCCCGTATTGTGACAATGAACGCTTCCTCATTGGCCCATTGAATGGTTTCAGATCGCATTTCAGCGGTCCGCTCATTTCCTTTTATTCCGGCAATACTGATTTCGCTGAATTCCCCTTTCACAATGGGCAAACCGAGATTGACCCCCATGAGCGCTTCGACCGGACGGCCAAAGAGGACATGAGCGGTAGGGTTGGCGAACAGGATATCTCCCCCCCGGTTCAATATCAAAATCGCATCGGGATTTCGCTCGATCATTTTACGGAAACGGCCTTCGCTCTCCTCCAGCTCCGCCACCGTTTTCTCAAGATCCCGGGCATGACGTTCAACCCTTGGCATCATGGGCCGCGTGATGCGAACAAAAAGAACAGCGCCCCCAATGGAAACCACCAAGATGACCATTACGGCCAGGAGCCCCGCCCGAACAAAGGGCGCCCGAACTTCCTCAAGATCTATTTTGGCCACGATGCCCAGATCCAGAATGGCGACCGATTCATAAGCAGCCAAAACCTCTTTTCCGCGATAATCCAGCCCCACCATGACGCCGGAACCGCCGGACAGGGCCAGACGCATGGGTTGGGCCAGAGGAGAATGCCATGGCACAGACAAGGCTTTGTCCGGATCTTCGGGTTCATGCTGAAGCAAAAATATGATGCGATCGTCCACCCTCCCGGCCAAGGCAAAGGCCCCAGTTTTCCCGAAGCGTTTATGGTTTGAGTGAGTATCAGCGATCAGGCCCATTGTTGCCTGAATCGTCCCACCGGAGGCGTTTGGTTTATATGTCATGTCATGGCGTGCGATGACCTCAATGAGTCTCCCCTGGCTTTTGACCATCTCCGTCAACCGTTCCCGTTCCCCAAACATGGCGGCGCGATACAGAAAAACAACTGCGGTTGTCCCCACAATCCCGGTGGCAAGGATCATCAGGCCTATCAGCATGAAAACTCTTTTTTTATCCCGCATAGACTACCCTTTCACGATCGCTTTATTACTGAAAACTTACGCAAAAACACGATGGTCATTAACCTTATACATCGGCAACAGAATATGACATGAGCGCTCTGAAGTCACATAAAAAAACACCTTCCTGTTTGAAGGTCAGGTTATTTTGACGAGATTTTCAAGATAGTGATGAGATAACCTGTTTTATCCGGTTAATTCTGTTTAATTTATGGCATCTGAATGTTGCAAAAAATTCACTTTTGTGACAACTTGTCCCTTCGAGTAGAATGGTCCTACTTCAGTTCTGAAAAAGCGGCGTTGCGGCGAATTGACGCCTCCAACGGGTTTTCATGTGGGCGAATTTTGATTTTTGATGAGAGGCGTAACCCGAATGCCAAAAAGCATTCTCATTGTTGAAGACAGTCCGACACAATTGCTCCTTCTGCGCCATGTCCTGGAGAGCCGGGGGTATGACGTTCAGGTAGCCACAAACGGCCTGGAAGGACTTAAAGCCGCCCGGGAAAACCTGCCCGACCTCATTTTGACGGACGTTACGATGCCCGAAATGGATGGTTTTGAACTGTGTCATACCATCAAACTTGAAGAAAGGCTGAAAGACATTCCCGTGGTGCTGCTCACGTCCCTGTCCGATTCGGAGGATATCATTCACGGCCTGAAATCCAAGGCGGATTATTACCTGACCAAGCCGTACAATGAAGGCCATCTGCTTTCAAAAATTGCTTCCATTTTACAGTCTCAAGTCCCCCTGGATGCACCGGCGCCACATGATTCTTCGGCAGTGGTAATTGACGGCAAAGAATACCGGATTCAAGCAAATCCCCAGCGGATGCTGAATCTACTCCTTTCCACCTATGAAAATGCCATTCAAAAAAACAGTGATCTCCTTGAAGCGCAGGATTCCCTGGAAAAGGCCAACCAGGAACTGGAAGATACCATTTACAACCTGAAGAAAGCCAAGATTGCGGCGGAAGCCGCGAACCGATCCAAGGACCAGTTTCTGGCCGGGATGAGCCACGAACTTCGAACGCCGCTCAATTCAATTATCGGTTTTTCGGAAATCCTCAAGGAACAGACCGTGGGTTCCTTGAATCCAAAACAGGACCGATATGTCTCCCATATCATGGTAAGCAGCCGTCATCTCCTTGCATTGATCAACGATGTGCTGGATATCTCAAGGCTGGCGACCGGTGATATGCCCCTGCGTGAAACCAGGCTGGATATCCACGCGTTGCTGGACTACAGCTTTCACAGTTTTCAGGAAAATGTTACCGACCAAAATATCACCCTGCACCTTGACCTGACGCACCTGCCGATGCATTCCAATGTTCGGGGGGATGCGGGAAAACTAAAAAAAATCATGCACCATCTACTTTCCAATGCGGCTAAATTTACACCGGATGGGGGCCTCGTTACCGTTTCCGCGAAACTTGTCAAACACCTGGAGTTGTCGGAAATTGAAATTTCCGTTGCCGATACGGGAATCGGCATCAGACCCGAAGACAGGGACCTTATTTTTCAGGAATTCCTGCAACTGGACGCCGATTACGACCGTAAATTCACAGGGACAGGACTGGGTCTGGCGCTGACTAGAAAACTGGTGGAAATGCACAATGGCCGCATTGAGGTGAAAAGCGATGGGGAAGGAAAAGGCACGACCTTCACCTTCAAAATACCGGCTGAAGATTAACATGAGGTATTCGTAATGAATTATCCAAAACGCATTCTGATCGTGGATGACGAACCCTTCAACGTTGAATTGATGGAGGCACTGGTAGCATCCTTCGGGCATGAACCTGAGTCAGCCCATGACGGATTCGAGGCCCTGGACAAAGTCAACGAAAAAACCGACCTGATTCTTATGGACGTCATGATGCCGGAGATGGATGGGTTCGAAGTCACCCGGCGCATTCGGGAGGAATCTGATTTTCGCGATGTCCCCATTGTGATGGTGACCGGATTGAGCAGTTCAAAGGACCGTCTTCGAGCTGTGAAAGTAGGCGCCAATGATTTCATTTCAAAACCGGTAGACCGTATTGAACTGAAAGTCCGCATTGAAAGCCTTTTAAAAATGAAGGAAGCCCAGGACGACATTAAACGACACAAGGCCACCCTGGAAGAAACGGTCCAGAAGCGGACAGCATCCCTTCAGAAGGCCCTTGATGAGTTGAACCAGGCCCAAGCCCAGATTTTCGGGGCCTACCTGGACACCCTTCACCGGCTTTCCATTGCGTCGGAATTCAAGGATGAGGGAACCGCCGAACACATCCGACGAATGAGCAACTACTGCGCTATTATCGCCCTGCACCTGGGCCTTCCCCCCCGGGAAGTGGAACTGATTCACAACGCCAGCCCCATGCACGACGTCGGCAAAATCGGCATTCCCGATGCCATCATCCTGAAACCCGACCGGTTGAACGCCGACGAGTGGGACACCATGCAACAGCATTCCATCATCGGGGCGCGCATTCTAAGCGGCTCATCATCCGAACTGCTACAGGTGGGGGAACTGATTGCCATGTCCCACCATGAAAAATGGGATGGTACGGGCTATCCACAGGGCCTCGCCGGCAAAGACATTCCCCTTTACGGCAGAATTTGCGCCGTTGCCGATGTATTTGATGCCCTGACCAGCCGACGACCCTACAAGGAGGCCTTTTCAAACGAAAAGGCCTTTACCATAATGGCTGAAAGTCGGGGGACCCATTTTGATCCCGAAATCCTCGATGTTTTCTTTAAACTTAAAAAGGAAATAATTGAAATTCAAAAGAAATATATTGAAGAATCTTGAACCGGCGCCGGCGCAACACAGTTAAACGACCCTGAAAGATCTTCCCGTCCAAAAAAGATATTACCGCTTGCAGCACTCGGCGCTTTTGATCCCCTCGGCAATGAGAGTCTTGTAGTCCCCCAGGGCATCATGGGTCCAGCAATCGTCCCCATCTGCGGCCTCCCTGAAGGTCAACGCCATAATATAGCTGAGTTCCTTTACAGTACGGTTTCCTTTTGACGTTGTAGGTTTCCGGTTGAAAAGGTATAAGTTAAAGAAAAAAGCTCAAAGAACTCCAGCGGGGACTGCTAAAATAAAGGCGGTTTTTGGAGACAAAAAGGGCTTTGATCACCTTAACAACGAGGTGAAATAGCGAAAGACAATGGCCATCAAGAGCCTTCAAAAACGCCTCACGCTTCTGGTGCTGCTTCCGGTTGCGCTGATGCTGTTGTTCATTGGGATTTTCGGTTTTGTTTATGTGAGAGGCATTCTCTTTGCCCAATGGCAGGACGCCTCCATCATGAAACTGCAGAGAGCCGCCCACCAGATCGATATGAAACTGGGACACATCACCGATTGGCTCCGGATGTTTCATCATACATCCGAAGGCAGGGGGGGAGTGCTGATACAGGAATGGATCCTCCAGCAGTTGCGGAACATGAAAGGGATTGAAAGCGCCGAATTGAAATGGGAAGACGGCTATGAACCGGAACCGATGATGATGCGTATGGGCGGGCGTTCTTCCGAAGGGAGGCGAATGATGCGATTCCAGAAGGCAAAAGCGCTGGAAGTCACCTCCCCACGCTATGATGCACAGACCGGCGGGGAAACGGTAAATATCATCAGCCGGCTTAAGGATGAAACCGACAAGGTGGTGGGAACCCTTGAGGCGACCGTCCGTTTTGATTACCTTCTGGAAGGCGTCAAGGACTTTGGCTGGTGGCAGACGGATCAGGCATGTCTGATCGATGAGGCCGGAAAATACCTCTGCCATACCAAAGTCATCATGAAAAAGGGAATGGTGTTCGGAGAAACCGACGACCCCTTTGAACGATCCCTGTTGAAAGCCATCAAGGAAAAGCCTTTCGGCACGGTTCTGGGACCCGGCGCCCCGCCCCACGCGGTGGGCGGCTTTTATAAACTGCGAAATGCGCCCTGGACGATTGTACTCTTTGCCGAGGGAAATAAGGTCCTGGGGCCCATCGTCGGTTTCCGCAACTATTACTTTGCGGGCGGAATCCTTGCCATACTCATCATTCTCCTGCTGATCCGATCGGTGGTGGGGAGGATGGTCCATTCCTTTACCGCCATTTCAAAGGCCGCGGAAACCGTGGCGACAGGTAATTACAGTGAGCCGATTCCCGTACACGGCCGAGACGAAATCGCCCAATTGACCCAGAGTTTCAATACTATGGTAGAGGGCTTGAAAGAAAGGGACCTGATTGCCAATACCTTCGGCAGGTACGTGGACCAGGGCATTGCCAAGGAGCTGTTGAAACGCCCGGAAGCCGCGAGGCTGGGGGGGCGGAAACGGGAAGTGGCCATCCTCATGAGCGACATCAGGGGGTTCACGTCTTTATCGGAAACATTGGCGCCTGAAGAGATTATCCGCTTCTTGAATCGATATTTCTCTCACTTGATCCAGGTGATTCAAGACCATCAGGGAATTATCGTGGATTTTTTCGGAGACGCCGTCCTGGTTTTTTTCGACCCCCTCGATGCGCCCATACAGCCCATGGTCGAAAAAGCCGTCCGGTGCGCCTTCAGAATGCAGGAAAGCATGGCAGCCTTCAACCGGGAGATGCTATCTGAGAACCTGCCGTCACTGGAAATGGGGATCGGCGTCAATGCAGGCGTGGTGGTAGTGGGAAACATCGGATCGGATACCCGGGCCAAATATGGCATTGTGGGGTCCCCCGTAAACCTCACCCAGCGAATTCAGTCAACGGCTGATAAAGGAGAGGTGGTTATTTCCGCTTCGGTCTACAAACATGTTCCGGATATTGTGAGGGTAAAGCGGAAATTCAGGATCATGTTGAAAGGCGTTCAGGACCAGGCGACGCTCTATGGGGTTGGGAATCCAAGCGCTATTTCAGAATATCCCTTTTCACAGGCCCCGCGAATAACGGCCCTTATGCCAGAAGATCCCGCAATGCGCCGGAAAGATTCGGGTATTTGAACTGAAACCCCGCTTTTTGCAGTTTCTCGGGCAGTACCTTCTGCCCCTTGAGCAACACGGAGCCGAATTCCCCTTTGACCATCCGGATGACAAAACCCGGCACCGACGGCATGAAGGTGGGTTTTCCCAGAACCTTTCCCAGGATTCGGGTCAACTCCTGATTTCGAACCGGTTCCGGCGCGGCGCAGTTAAATGCCCCCGAAAGATCCTCCCGTTCAATAAGGAACAAAAAGATACGCACCAGATCCTGCTGATGAATCCAGGAAAACCATTGCTTTCCACTACCCAAGGGACTTCCCAGACCTTTTTTAAAAATGGGAATCATTTCGCCTAAAGCCCCCCCATCGGCTCCCAGGACAATGCCGAAACGGCACAGGGCGACCCTTACCCCCAGCTTTTCCGCTTTTAAAGCGGTTTCCTCCCACTCCCTGGCCACTGACGCCAGAAAATCGTTTCCGGGCGGACGGCTCTCATCCAGCGCTTCATCGCCGTGAAAACCGTAGTAACCCACCGCCGAAGTACTCAGAAGGGTGGTTTTCATGCCTTTTCGACGCTCAAGAGCGTTTACCAGGTTGGTGGTGGTCTGAATACGAGTGTCGCGGATGCGGCGCTTTTCATCCCGGGTCCAACGCCTGAAAATGGAGGCCCCGGCCAGGTTGACGACGACCTCGTGATCCGCCAGGGTTTCCTGCCAGGGTCCCGGTTCCGTGGGGTTTCCCTCCACCATGGAAACGCCGGAAGGCAGGGTAGCAGTGCTCTTTCGAATCTTTCGCGTTAACAGGGTTACGGAATGCCCCTGCTCCGTCAAATTTTTCGTAAGCGCCGATCCCACAAAACCCGTGCCGCCAGTCATAAAAATGCGCATGGTCAACTCTCCTAAAACCTTAAGATGTTTATTTTTATAGCAAAAAACACCAACCGCATCCCTTCATGGCCGGTTATGCCAAAGCAGTTTCATCCCTCCCCGGGCCAATCAACGGCAACACCTTGTCGATCTTAAAAAAAACCAGAAATCGGGGCTTGCCCTCTTCCTTTTCCGAAGAAAATTTCCGATTCCGCAGGGTATACAGCAGTTCGGTGTCCTGCTCTTCCCGCACCTTCGTGAGATAAAGCCGCTTTCCCTTGTAACCCATGTCCTCTTCCAGGAACAGGTAGGCGGCGCTGTCGTTGCTTTGCAGATTGTGGTGGGTCAGACGGTCCGCCATGATAAATGCGACGTTGCCGTCTTCCACGAAGTGAGGCTTGGCATAAACCGCCACATCCACCGTCCCCTCCTTATCCGCCGTTGCCAGCATGCCCTTCCCTTTCGTACCCTCAAAATAGTCTTTCAGTTCCATTGCTTCCTCCCTTATTGTGTGATTCACCCAGCAGCCTCTGGTTTCACCCTGGTTTCAATCATCTTCCGTTCTGTTTAAGAAAGAACAACCTTGAATTTCTTTTTACCACCTATTCGATAAATTGTAAAATCCCGATCAATCGTTGCAATGGTGTTCAGGCTCTGTTTTTCCGCAAGATATAGCAGACAAGCATCCGCAAAATCCATTGGCAAATCCCGATACTTTTCAGTTAATTCTTTGAGTCTTCCAAAATCACTGCTGTCAATATGTTGAATTTCAATGGCCCCTTTATCAATCCACACGAGGAAATCTATCTGTGCATTTCGATTAAAGTCCAACAAGTGGAGCGTTTCCGTGATTGATGCAAGCGTTGTAACAAGCGGATATTTATTTGATTGTATAAAATTAACTGTTTTATGATAATATTTATCCGATGCATCAAACAAGGCAATTAACGGACCGGAATCTATGAGGATTTTTTTCATTTTCCTTTAGCCTTTATTTTTTCTTTCATCAGCTCTTTCCGGTTTTCCGACAAATTTCCAAGGCCGCTTGAGTATTTACCAAACAAATCTTCGCCTAACTCCCACGCATTTGGTTTTTGAAGCTTCTGAAGATAGTCATGGATGCTTTGGCGAATCAGTTCGGATTTTGTCAGTCCCAAGTTTTTCGCTGTATTATTTATATCTTGCTCTAATTTTTCTTCTAATCTTAGTGTGATCATTTTATCCCCTCCGTATTACATACCGTAATGCAAGGCGAGGTTGAAGTCAATGGACATCTGTTGGATCGTCTTTGGTTTCTTGCTACACAGATACGGTAAAAAGCAGGTCATCACCTTTTCCATGGTCCTTTTCATTTTACACCTGACGATCGTTTTGAATTTTGCAATTTCTTTTCAATTTGAAAAGGTATAAATTATGCTGTTTGAATACGATTTTAAAGATTATAATGACAGACAGGATTACCATTGACCAATAAACCGCAAACAAAAAGGTCTCACCATGACGAGTGACGGGATTAACGAATTGACGCATGTGGTCATCGGTTGCGCGATGAAGGTTCACAGTTCGCTCGGCAATGGATTCCAAGAGGTGATTTATCAACGCGCCCTGGCGATTGAAATGACTTTTCAGGGGTTATCCTTTGCGCGTGAAAAGGAAATGCCGATATTTTATCGCAATAAACAAATCGGAACGAGAAGGGTCGATTTTTTTGTTGACCATCGTGTGATGGTTGAATTGAAAGCTGTGGAAAAACTGCAAGATGCTCACAAGGCACAGGCTATCAATTATCTGGAAGCCTATGGAATTTCCGATGGATTGTTGATGAATTTCGGAGGACGGAGCCTTGAATTTAAACGGCTTTACAACAAGAAACTTGTTGGGACGCCGTCTTCTAATCCTGTTCATCGTATTTAATCCTGTGAATCGTGTTCAAAACGGGGAGGAACAACGAAGCTGGATGGCATCATGAACGGGGAGGCTGTTTGAACACGATTTAAAAGATTATGATGATAGACAGGATTATACTCTTCGCCGATAGACCGCAAACAAGAAGGTTTCCCCATGACAATAAGAAAATTGTCGGGACCTCATCTTCTAATCCTGTTCATCGTGTTAAATCCTGTGAATCGTGTTCAAGATGGGGAGGAACAACGAAGCTGGATGGCATCATGAACGGGGCGCTGTTTGAACACGATTTAAAAGATTATGATGATGGACAGGATTATACTCTTCGCCGATAGACCGCAAACAAGAAGGTTTCCCCATGACAATAAGAAAATTGTCGGGACCTCATCTTCTAATCCTGTTCATCGTATTTAATCCTGTGAATCGTGTTCAAGATGGGGAGGAACAACGAAGCTGGATGGCATCATGAACGGGGAGGCTGTTTGAACACGATTTAAAAGATTATGATGATGGACAGGATTATACTCTTCGCCGATAGACCGCAAACAAGAAGGTTTCCCCATGACAATAAGAAAATTGTCGGGACCTCATCTTCTAATCCTGTTCATCGTATTTAATCCTGTGAATCGTGTTCAGAATGGGGAGAAACAACGAACTGGATAGCATCATGAACGGGGCGCTGTTTGAACACGATTTAAAAGATTATGATGATGGACAGGATTATACTCTTCGCCGATAGACCGCAAACAAGAAGGTTTCCCCATGACAATAAGAAAATTGTCGGGACCTCATCTTCTAATCCTGTTCATCGTGTTAAATCCTGTGAATCGTGTTCAGAATGGGGAGGAACAACGAAGCTGGATAGCATCATGAACGGGGCGCTGTTTGAACACGATTTAAAAGATTATGATGATAGACAGGATTATACTCTTCGCCGATAGACCGCAAACAAGAAGGTTTCCCCATGACAATAAGAAAATTGTCGGGACCTCATCTTCTAATCCTGTTCATCGTGTTAAATCCTGTGAATCGTGTTCAGAATGGGGAGGAACAACGAAGCTGGATGGCATCATGAACGGGGAGGCTGTTTGAACACGATTTAAAAGATTATGATGATAGACAGGATTATACTCTTCGCCGATAGACCGCAAACAAGAAGGTTTCCCCATGACAATAAGAAAATTGTCGGGACCTCATCTTCTAATCCTGTTCATCGTATTTAATCCTGTGAATCGTGTTCAAGATGGGGAGGAACAACGAAGCTGGATGGCATCTAAGAAAATTGTCGGGACCTCATCTTCTAATCCTGTTCATCGTACGGGGAGGCTGTTTGAACACGATTTAAAAGATTATGATGATAGACAGGATTATACTCTTCGCCGATAGACCGCAAACAAGAAGGTTTCCCCATGACAATAAGAAAATTGTCGGGACCTCATCTTCTAATCCTGTTCATCGTGTTAAATCCTGTGAATCGTGTTCAGAATGGGGAGGAACAACGAAGCTGGATGGCATCATGAACGGGGAGGCTGTTTGAACACGATTTAAAAGATTATGATGATAGACAGGATTATACTCTTCGCCGATAGACCGCAAACAAGAAGGTTTCCCCATGACAATAAGAAAATTGTCGGGACCTCATCTTCTAATCCTGTTCATCGTGTTAAATCCTGTGAATCGTGTTCAGAATGGGGAGGAACAACGAAGCTGGATGGCATCATGAACGGGGAGGCTGTTTGAACACGATTTAAAAGATTATGATGATGGACAGGATTATACTCTTCGCCGATAGACCGCAAACAAGAAGGTTTCTCCATGACAATAAGAAAATTGTCGGGACCTCATCTTCTAATCCTGTTCATCGTGTTAAATCCTGTGAATCGTGTTCAGAATGGGGAGGAACAACGAAGCTGGATGGCATCATGAACGGGGAGGCTGTTTGAACACGATTTAAAAGATTATGATGATAGACAGGATTATACTCTTCGCCGATAGACCGCAAACAAGAAGGTTTCCCCATGACAATAAGAAAATTGTCGGGACCTCATCTTCTAATCCTGTTCATCGTATTTAATCCTGTGAATCGTGTTCAGAATGGGGAGGAACAACGAAGCTGGATTGCATCATGAACGGGGCGCTGTTTGAACACGATTTAAAAGATTATGATGATGGACAGGATTATACTCTTCGCCGATAGACCGCAAACAAGAAGGTTTCCCCATGACAATAAGAAAATTGTCGGGACCTCATCTTCTAATCCTGTTCATCGTGTTAAATCCTGTGAATCGTGTTCAGAACGGGGAGGAACAACGAAGCTGGATTGCATCATGAACGGGGCGCTGTTTGAACACGATTTAAAAGATTATGATGATGGACAGGATTATACTCTTCGCCGATAGACCGCAAACAAGAAGGTTTCCCCATGACAATAAGAAAATTGCCGGGACGTCATCTTCTAATCCTGTTCATCTTGTTAAATCCTGTGAATCGTGTTCAAAACGCTTGCATCTTAAAAAAAACGGACGACCTCAAACACGGAGCTGAACATGACCGAGTTCAAGGATTTTGACATTACTGACACCCTATACCAAGGTGCCAACACCCACGTCTATCGTGCCGTAAACACCGATGACAACCAACCGGTTATCCTGAAAACCACCGCAAGCGCCCACCCCTCTCCCCATGAAACGGCACGCTACAGCCATGAATATAATGTTCTGAAGACCTTTAAAGCCAATGGGTTAGAAGGTGTAGTTAAAGTGATGGATCTCATCATGCATGACCACCGGCCCTACCTGGTATTGGAGGACTCCGGCGGCGCTGATCTTAAAACCCCGCAAAAATCAGAGGCCTTGAAAGTTGATCAGTTTTTAGAGATCGCCGTCAAAACCGCATCAGCGTTAGGCGAAATCTATCAGGCGCACATCATCCACAAAGATATCAAACCTTCCAACATCCTCTATAACCCTGAAACCGGCGTCCTGAAACTGATGGATTTCAGCTCGGCCAGTATCATCTCCCGGGAAACCCCCACCGTCGAACGTTCCATGCTGATGACGGCCACCCTGCCCTACATGTCCCCGGAACAAACCGGCCGCATGAACCGCCTGGTGGACTGGCGAACGGACTTCTATTCCTTTGGTGTAACGCTCTACGAATTGTTCACCGGCCGACTGCCTTTCCTGTCCACGGAACCCATTGAACTGGTGCATGCCCATCTGGCATTGATGCCTGAACCGCCGCATAAAATCAACGCCGCAATCCCACCGGTCCTATCGGATATCATCCTGAAGCTCATGGCAAAGGATGCGGAAGACCGCTATCAGGGGGCCTTTGGGATTCAGCACGATTTGCGGCAATGCCTGGACAGGCTCGAAGGTTCAGGGAAAATAGAGCCCTTTGAAATCGGGCAAAAGGATATCTCGGACAGGCTTCGGATTCCGCAAAAACTCTATGGCCGGGAAGCTGAAATCAACACCCTGTTGTCAGGTTTTGACGAGGTAAGCCGGGGCGCCTGCAAAATGGTGTTGGTGACGGGTCCGGCGGGTATCGGCAAATCCGCCCTGGTGCATGAAGTTCAACGGCCCCTGACACAACAGACGCAAAATCCCCTGACCGCAAAAAGTAAGAAGAGATATTTCATTTCAGGCAAATTCGACCAGTTAAAAAAGAGCACCCCATACGTTCCCCTGATCCAGGCCTTTCAGCAATTGATCCGGCAGATTCTGTCTGAAAGCGACGCGCAGATATCCACCTGGAAAGAGAAATTGTTAAAAGCGTTAGGCCCCAACGGCCGGGTGATGATCGAGGTCATCCCGGAGCTGGAGCTGATTATCGGCAGCCAGCCGGAAGTCCCGACGCTGGGTCCCACGGAGAATGTGAACCGGTTCAACTATGTCTTTGAAAACTTTATCAACACCTTTGCCGCCGAAGATCACCCCCTGGTGATTTTCCTGGATGACCTCCAATGGGCGGATGCGGCGTCCCTGAAACTGATCGAGATGTTCATCACCGTAAAAGCGGAATATCTCTATCTCATCGGCGCTTATCGGGACAATGAAGTGGACCCTGCCCACCCTTTGATGCGGACCATTGAGGAAATCGAAAAAAGCGGGGCGGAAGTTGAAACCATCCCACTGCAATTGCTGATGGAAACCCACGTCAACCAGCTCCTGTCGGAAACTTTTTCGTGCGATCCGGAGCGATCAAACCCCCTTGCCGGGTTATGCTTTGCCAAAACCCGGGGGAATCCTTTCTTTCTGAACCAGTTCATCCATTCCCTGTATCAGGACGGGCTGATTTTTTTTAATAGCGATGAAGGAATCTGGCAGTGGGATGAGGAGAGAATCAGGCAAACCGATATTACCGATAATGTCGTTGATTTGATGGTCAGCAAGATTCAAAAATTATCAGGGAATACCGGGCATCTTCTCAGCCTTGCAGCCTGTATCGGAAATCGATTTGATTTAAACACCCTCTCCATTGTGTATGAAAAACCGGTTCAGGAGACGGCGGATGATTTATTGCCGGCATTGCAGGAGGAATTGGTCCTGCCGGTGGATGAATCGTACAAGTATATTTCTTCTCCGCTTAAATCTCCAACTTCTGATAAGATTTCCGACCGTGACCATCTATCTCCCGTGTACAAATTTCTGCACGACCGGGTACAACAGGCAGCCTATTCCCTGATTGAAGAAAAAGAGAGACCGGAAGTGCATCTGCAAATCGGCAGGGAGATGCTGAAGAGGATTTCTGAAGAGGAGCTTGAAGAGCAGATCTTGGCGGTAGTTGATCAACTCAATTTAAGTTCTGAATTGATGACAGATGAAGAGGAACGGGAAAAACTTGCGCAATTAAATCTTCTTGCCGGTAAAAAAGCGAAACTTTCTGCGGCTTATGTGCCGGCATTTGATTACCTGAAATCCGGCATAGGAATGCTTCGAGAAGATAGCTGGCAGGTGCAATATGGCTTAACTCTGACGCTCCACGAGGAAGCAGCAGAAGCAGCTTTTCTTTGCGGCGACTATGAGGAGATGGGGGATTTGGCAGAGATAGTCTTGCAGCACGCAAAAACCGTGCTGGATAAGATAAAAACTTACGATGTAAAGATTCAAGCCTATACGGCGCAACATAAGCTGCTGGATGCTGTAAAGATCGGGCTTCATGTTTCAAAGCTCTTAGGCATGACTGTCCCCCAAAAACCGACCAAATTGAATCTTTTGGCCGCCTATCTGAGAACAAGATTCGCTTTGCTTGGAAAACAACCTGAGTTTTTAATCAACCTTCCGGAAATGACTGATCCTTATAAGTTTGCCGCGATGCGTATTGGAACAAGTATGAGCAACTCTGTTTATTTTTCTGCGCCCGAGCTTTATCCATTTCTAGTCTTTTCAGGTATAAATCTATCCGTCAAATACGGTAATGCTCCAGAATCAAGTGGTTCATATACCGCATATGGCGCTATTCTATGCGGGGGCATAGGAGATATAAAATCCGGTTTCGAATTCGGAAAGTTGGGAGTACGGTTATCAGAAAAACTCAATGCCAAATCAGCAGACGTAAAAGCCCAATTTGGATTTAATTGTCATATTAAACATTGGAAAAGACATGTCAGGGAATCGTTAGAACCATTCAAAACGGGATTCCAAAAAAGCCTTGAAATTGGGGCTTTGGAAGATGCTGCCAGTAACGCGTTTAATTACTCACTTTATTCTTATTTTGCTGGAATAGAATTATTAACGATTGAGCAAAATATATCCAAATACAACAATGCTATTAGAAAATTAGGGCAAAAACCATTTCTATTTCTTAACCAAAGGGCTTTGCAGGTAGTATTGAATTTGATGGGTTACAATGAAGATCCTACAATATTAACTGGAGATGCTTTTGATGAAAAAAGAATACTAAAGCTTTATCAAGAAGAAAATGATAAAACTGGAACTTGCGGTTTGTATTTGAATAAACTTATCCTTTGTTATCTATTCCAGCAATACGATCAGGCAGCTAATAATGCCGGAAATACAGAAAAGCATTTAGTTGCTGTAACAGGCATGGTGCCATTTGTCGTTTTCCATTTCTACGATTCCCTGACCCAATTGGCACTGTTCTCTGGAACTCCAATAACCAACCAAAAACTCATCCTTCGAAAAGTTGCCAAAAACCAAAAAAAGATGAAAAAATGGGCTTATCACGCCCCAATGAATTATCTCCACAAATGGCAACTGGTGGAGGCCGAACGAGCGAGAGTTCTCGGAAAAGATGAGAAAGCCATTGCTTTCTACAACCAGGCCATCGCCGGAGCCAAGGAAAACCAGTACATCCAGGAAGAAGCCCTGACCAATGAGTTGGCCGCAAAATTTTACCTGGAAAAGGGAGAAACCGAGACCGCCCGAAAGTATATGACAGAAGCCAGGTATTGCTATGACCATTGGGGCGCCAGGGCAAAAGTGGATCATCTGGACATAAATTACCCTGAACTGCTGGCTGTTGTTTCGACCAAAACGTCACAAGCATCCACCAATGATAAAGACCGGAAACCCGGCCATGCAACAACCATCACCACCACCAGCAACCAGCTTAAAGGCGAACAGCTTGATCTGACCTCCGTCATGAAAGCCTCCCAGGTGATATCAGGGGAAATCCAGATCGAGAAACTCCTTTCCCGCATGATGCAGATCATCATTGAAAATGCGGGTGCTGAAAAAGGCTGCCTGATCCTGAAATCAGACGGGGATTTCCGGATCGAGGCCGAAGGTCATATCCATCAGGAAAAGGTTCAGGTGCTTCAGTCCGTTCCTCTGGAAGATTCTCCAAACGTGCCAGTCACCATCATTCAATACGTTGCCCGGGTCAACGAAAACCTTGTCCTTGAGGATGCCGCCCACCAAGGGAAGTTCACCACTGACCCCTACATCATGAACCATCAACCCAAATCCCTATTATGCGCCCCGTTGATCCATCGAAACAATTTGAGCGGCATCATCTATCTTGAAAACAACCTGGCAACGGGCGCATTCACCCCGGAGCGCCTTGAAGTCCTTCCACTGCTCTGCTCTCAGGCGGCCATCTCCCTTGAAAACGCGGACCTGTACAAACAGCAGCAGGACTATTCCAAAACCCTGGAAGAAAAAGTGGAGGAAAGAACAACGGAACTGAAGCAATCCCTCGACACCATCCAGAAGACCCAGGCGCAACTGGTGCAATCCGAGAAAATGGCAGCTTTGGGGGGCTTGGTGGCGGGGGTTGCCCATGAAGTCAATACGCCCATCGGCATCGCCGTGACCGCCGCATCCCACCTGGAAGACAAAACACAGGAATTCGTGGCAAAAGTGGCAGCCCAAAAGCTGAAACGTTCCGACCTGAACAGCTATGCCAAAACCGCCGGCGATTCCTCCAACCTGATCCTCAAGAACCTGAGCGGCGCGGTGAAAATCGTGCAGGGCTTCAAACAGGTGGCGGTAGACCAGACCAGCGGCGAACGCCGCGAGTTTACTCTCAAGGCCTATATCGAAGATGTGCTCTTGAGCCTGAAACCGAAACTGAAGAAAACAAAGCACCTGGTTACCGTCAACTGCCCGGAAGCGCTGACATTGAATAGTTACCCCGGCGCCTTTTCCCAGATTATCTCAAACCTGGTGATGAATTCCCTGATTCATGGCTTTGACGAAATGGAAGCGGGCGAAATCAGTTTTGACGCTACAGAAGATAACGGTTCCATCATATTGACCTACCGGGACAACGGCAAGGGGATGAACGAAAAAGATTTGAACAAGATCTTTGATCCGTTCTTCACCACCAAACGCTCCCAGGGGGGAAGCGGGCTGGGGATGCACATTGTGCATAACCTGGTGACCCAGAGCCTCAGGGGGAAGATTTCATGTGAGAGTACGCAGGGAAATGGTATGATGATCAGAATGAAAATTCCAGAAGGGATGAAGATCCTGGAATAACGGAACGTTTGCCGATTAAAAACGAATTAAAACATTTGGAGAAAGTATGATGCAAAAACAACTCACTGCAATTATCGAACGTGAAGGTGACGGTTATGTTTCGTTTTGCCCGGAGTTCGATATTGCCAGCCAGGGGGATACAATCGAGGCTGCCCGGAAAAATCTTAAGGAAGCACTTGAATTATTTTTCGAAACAGCCTCATCCGCGGAGATTCTGAATTCGAATCGTGATCGCCCAACCGAACGAATGACTTTGATACAAATTCCATGTATGGAGAAATTAAATGACATTAAACGTATCTGAAGAAGAGGAACTTTTCTTTGAAGACGATGATCTTGAGAAAGACGCAGCGGTTCATCAAAATGCATGGAAAATGATGATCGTTGATGATGTGGAAGATGTTCACAATGTGACCCGCATGATTTTTGAGGACTACGTTTTTGATGGGCGGAATATGGTGTTTTTAAGCGCCTATTCCGGAGCGGAAGCCAGGCGGTTGATTGCGGAACATCCAGATACGGCGGTGATCCTTCTGGATGTGGTCATGGAAACGGATCATGCCGGATTGGATGTTGTTCGGTATATCCGGGAGGAGCTACAAAACACCATTGTGCGGATCATCCTGCGCACGGGTCAACCCGGACAGGCGCCTGAAAAAAAGGTCATTATTGAGTATGACATCAATGATTATAAAACCAAGGAAGAGTTGACCAGCAGCAGGCTTTTTACGGCGGTAACCTCGGCACTGCGGTCCTGTCGCGATCTGAACGTGATTGAAAAGAACCGCAAAGGACTTGAGATGATTATCAATGCCTCTTCAAGTCTGTTGAAACTTTCATCCTTCAAACAGTTTACAGCGGGCGTGTTGGCCCAGTTGACATCCATATTGGGTTTTGAAGAAAATTCACTGTTGCTCCGAACATCCGATGGAACCTGTGGGTTTGCGGCGACCCAGGAACAAGACAACTACAAGATTGTCGCCGGAACAGGCCATTATGAAAAGTATCTGGATCGATGTGTGACGGACTTGAGCGATCAAAATGTCAAGGATGACATCAACGAGGCACTCAGGGAGAAAAAGAACAATTTTAAGGATAAAAAAATCATCTGCTATTTCAAAACCAACCGTTGTATTGAAAACATTCTCTATCTTGAAAGCCAAAAGCCCGTGGGTAAAACCGACAGGGATCTGATCAATATTTTTCTTTCAAACGTGGCCATCGCTTTCGACAATTTATACCATCGCGAAAACCTGGAAAAACTGGTTGAAGAGAGAACCTGTGACCTTCAACGTGAGAAAGAGACCGTGGCGCGGGCCCATAAGGTGCTGGCCAAATATGTTCCGGTTCAATTGACGGAAAGGATTTTGGCCAATGAAATCGATGATGTATGGGATTATTCACGTAAAAGACTCACCCTGTTTTTTTCGGATATCAAGGATTTTACAAACATCACGGAATCCATGGAACCCGAAGACATGGCGAACCTTCTCAATGAGTATCTGTCGGAGATGTACGAGATCGCCAATGAATACGGCGGGGTTGTGGCCAATGTCAAAGGGGATGAACTCTTTATTTTTTTCGGGGCTCCCGAAAAAGGAAACGATAAGAACAATGCATTACACTGCGCCCAAATGGCCGTTACTATGCAGCGAAAAATGTCGGAACTGAATGAAAAATGGTTCAATGAAGGGATTGCCCAACCGTTACAGATTCGTTGCGGCATCAATACGGGCATGGTGAACGTCGGAGGGTTCGGATCCAAAAACCGAAAAGATTTTACGGCCTTCGGGATGCACGTCAATCTCGCCTCCCGCCTGGAAGGCGCCTGCGCCCCCGGGGGGATTCTGGTCAGCCATGCCACCTGGGCACTGGTAAAAGATGCTTTCCAATTTGAAACCGGGGGCGAGATTACCGTGAAAGGTTTTTCCCGCCCCGTTCTGGCGCACAATCTGGTTTTATGAATGGGGACACTGTTTGAACACGATTTAGAAGATTATAATGATGGACAGGATTACCCTTGGGCGATAAACCGCAAACAAAAAGGTCTCCCCATGACGAGGAGAAATTTGCCGGGCCGCCATCTTCTAATCCTGTGAATCGTATTTAATCCTGTGAATCGTGTTCAAAAACAGGGAGGAGGCCAACACCCGACGGGATACCCGTAAAAGGTTCAGACCTTCTTGAACCAGTGAACTGCCCGGCGCAGCCGCCGAACCACCTCCCGCTGCCCGATGGCCAGGAAAAAATCGAAAAATCCCGGACCTTTGGACTGACCGGTGACCGCTGTTCTAACGGCATTCATCAACACCCCCGGCTTGACGCCCATTTCTTTCAGAACTTTTTCCAAAACGGACTCGATGGCAGGCTTGGTAAAATCGGGGATTTCCGAAATCCGATCTGCCATTTCAGGCAGCCATTTTTGAAGCACATCATGTTTGAGAATATTCTTCTCAAGCGCTTTTGAATCCATTGGAAATTGATCTGAAAAATAGGCCCGTCCCTGTTCCACAAAATCCACCGTCGTATGGAACCGGGCGCGAACCAGGTCAACCGTATCGGAAAACCATCCGGCATTTTCCTTTTCCCAGGCCGGATCCCATATCCCGGCTTTCTCCAACTGCTCTCGAACCGCCGGCAGAATCCTTTGAACGGGAAGGGTTCTCAAATAATGGGCGTTGGTGTTGATGGCCTTGGGATCGGTGAAGAATCTGGGATCATCTTTTCGGATATTGAACACGGAATTGGTTTTGCTGATGCCTTCCAGTGAAAAGGCCTCAATGAGCTCCGGTTTCGTAAAATACTCCCTGGCATCACCGGGCGACCACCCCAAAAGCACCAGAAAATTCACCAGTGCCCATGGGAGGAATCCCCGTTCCCGATAATAATGGATCGCCACAGCTTCTCCGTGCCGCCGTTTGGAAATTTTGGCTTTTTGGGGGTCCAGTGTCAGGGACATGTGGGCAAAGCGGGGAACGGGCGCCTTCAGCGCCTGATAGATCAACACCTGTTTGGGGGTATTGGCCAGTCCGTCCTGGCCCCTGATGACATGGGTAATGCCGTCTCGCATATCATCCACGGCATTGGAAAGCACATACAGGGGCTGACCGTTGGAGCGGACAATGACGAAATCATCCAGATCCGCATACTGTTTCTCGATAGTGCCGTACACCACATCGTTGAAGCGGACGGCGCCCGCCCCTTCCGGCGCCCGAAACCGAATGGTAAAAGGGATTCCGGCGGCCTCTTTTTCCGCAATGACTTCCGGGGAGAGATGACGGCAGGTCCGATCGTACTGGTAGGTTTTTTTCTGCTCTCGGACCTGTTCCCTTTTGGCATCCAGTTCTTCCTTCGTACAGAAGCATTTGTAGGCATGACCCGATGCCAGGAGCCGCTCCGCGGTTTCCCGGTGCGCATCGATGGAACGGGACTGGAAATTGGGTCCTTCGTCCCAATCCAGACCCAGCCACTTCAGGCCGTCCAGTATGCCGTCAATGGCCTTTTCCGTGGATCGTTCAAGATCCGTATCTTCGATTCGAAGAATGAATTTTCCACCAGTCTTCCGGGCGTACAAATAGTTGAAAATAGCGGTACGGGCGCCGCCGATATGAAGATATCCGGTCGGGCTGGGCGCAAATCGAACGATAACAGGTTCGTTCATGCTGTTTTCCTCCTTTTAGAAAAATGAAGGATACAGGTTGTTGAAGGCGATCTCAAGCCCCTTTTTTGCCAAAGGGTATTCTTCTCGTGGATTTCCGGGGAACAGGGAAATCAATTTTCAGCGCGATGCTGTTGGGTGTTTTTAAAAATCAGGGACATGCGTCAAAACCAGACGCCATTTTTACTGCCGACAAATGCTTGATAAACATGCCGACTTTTGGTATGCAGTTAATATCACACCAATAGAGGTTAATAAAACATGCATACTCAAAAGGTTGCCATTACAATTCCGAAAGACCTGATCGTAATGATCGATGCCTTGAGCCGTCAAAAAGGCCTTTCCAGGAGCAAATTTATTTCTGATACACTCAGGGAAAAGCTCCTGTCGGATCGAAATCGCAATATCAAGGAGGCTTACGATCGCATATTTTCAGATGAGTCCGTAAGAAACGAACAGCTCAGCAGCGCCTTATGGTTCGAAGGAGCGGAGATTGAAGAGGGGCAGGAATGGTAATTCGAAAAGGTTCTGTTTACTGGGTCGATTTTTCGCCCCCAAAAGGCTCCGAACCGATGGGTAGACGCCCCGGACTCGTTGTTCAAAACGACATCCTGAATGACAGCAAATTGAACACGGTTATTGTAGCGGCCATCACATCAAACCTTAAATTCGGCGAACTGCCGGGAAATGTAATTCTGCGGCAGGGTGAAGCAAACCTCCCCAAAAGATCGGTTGTGAATATGACGCAGATCAAAACGGTTGATAAAGCCAGCCTCAGAGAAATGATCGGCAGCCTCAAAAAAGACAGACTTGCTGAAGTCTATGAAGGCATGAAACTTGTCATGGATATTTCCTAACCCATGGAATGTGCAATGGGACGTCCATGATGTCAACGGGTTGACAATCCGCACTGTTTTCTTTTAATAAACCGGCCCAGATGTCGGTCCTGTTTTGCGGTATGGGTGACCAGCCAATCCACCACCAGGAGCTGGATACGGAACAGGGTGTAGAGCTTGTTGCTGTCGTTGAGCAGGCTGATTTCCTCCTTGAGCCCGGAAAAGACATCCCTGAAATTATCGTGCTGCATCTTTTGATAGCGGCTGAAAGGATACTCGTATTTATTCATGAGCGCCTCTTCGTCCTCGATTTGAAATTTCCCTTTACGGCACCCGGGTGAATCACCCTCAAAGACCTCATATACAGACTGGGCTGGATTTTCCCTTTGACCCTCACCCGGTCCAGGAAGCGCATGCCCATATCTTTTGTCTGATCCAAGTAGTGAAAAGTGTTCTCACTAATTAAGACGTCGGCATGATAGTTTTTTGTCATTCCTTCAATTCGTGAAGCCAGGTTAACGGCATCGCCAATGACGGTGGTTTCCATCCTGTTTTCCCGCCCACCGTACCGAGCATACACAACCCCGTATTCAGACCAATGCCGATCTTTATGGGTTCCAAGCCGGCGTCCACCCTTCCTTTGTTGTAAACATCAAGGTTTGTGAGCATGGCAATGGCGCATTTCAAGCCGTCATCCGCGCTGGATAGGCTTCAATCAATTCCATGTGAATATACCTTTTAAGATTGTGGGCAGCCCGTACATATGGGACAATTCCGTTCTTTTGACCCCAGAGTATAGGCAAGTTTCTTTGCTGTTCAAGGACAATGAGCCACATAGATATTGACAATCCGGGAATTTCTCACCTATGATCTTTCCCATTCATCAGCTTTTCAAAATCGCCAAAAATCACCTCAATTATAATGGAAACAGGGAGATCCAAAATGAACAAAGGTTTTGAAAAAAAATATCGTGTTACGTTTTTATTCCTGGCACTTTTTTTCTGTTTATCAGTGGGCGCCGGTTGCAATAACAGCACCTCAAGCAGCACTGCCGACAACTCAGGCAACGGCTCCGTGTCAGGAACGGTGGTGGGCGTAGATCCGTCCGGAGCAATGGTTTCACTGCTGGACAGTACAGGAAAAGAACTGACAAAAAACACCATGCCACTTTCGGCGGACGGCAGTTATCGCCTTTCATTGCACACACCCCTGCCCGAAACAAACTATCTCATCGCTCAGGTCACGCGTAACGGCCGCTCTCTGCGAGCCCTGATCACGGGATTCGCCCATGGGGATGACTACGCGGAACAAGATGCCGTTATCTCTCCGGACACCGAAGCAGCCATCCGGCTTTGTTCCCTGGGTCAAACCGTAAGCCTTCAAGATTACGCTCTCTTTCTGCAAAGCTGCATCAATGGAACATTTGACATAGACCTTCCGAATTCAAACCAATTTCCCTATCGGGAAGTAATGGGGGAGCTTTCCGACCAAATGGCCGCCTATTTTGACGGGGATGCGGAATTCCTCCCGAATCCAGAGCAGATTGCCCAGATGATCGTTTCAGCCAACCATCCGCTTGGCCTTTGCGAGGCGCCCAATTTATCGTCCGGTTCCCAGGTTCAGCGCGCCATCATCACGCCGGATGGAAAGGCACAGCTGATTATCGCCTATGATCCGGAGGATTCCAACCTCAGCGCCGTCCCCATCGAGGTATCCGGTTCAAGCCATGAGGACGGCAGTTTTCGGTGGAATGCATACCGGCTGAACCTGGGAAACAATATCTTGAAATCAGCCACCATCAGAATCATTGAAAAACAGCCCATGGGCGCCGCTCCGGTTGTAAACCTGTCCACTTCAGCGACGCCCAAGATTGTTGCGGCAGATGCGGTCATCCCTGAAATCAGCGGAACCGTTGAGATAGCCACCAGCAACGTCAGCACACTGATTGATCCGGACAACTCCGGGCTTGCTGTTCAGGCGGACAACATCAACGCCCCCTTTGTAACCACCTTCAACCAGGATGTTCACGCAACAGACGTAGTGATTCAACTGGGCCTTCAGCCCATCGGTGGGAAAACCACGCCTCTGGAAACCATTTCCGTGGGCAGCGGTAAGATTTTCACGAGCAAAGTCCTTTCCCTCACTGACGCAGCCCATCAGGACAGACTGGTCATCGCATCCATTACCGCTGGATCAACGATTCTTTACGCCCTGGAAGACTTTGTTGACCTGACCCGATATCAGTCCCAGACCCCCATGCTGTCAAGCCGTGCGCTGAGCGTCACCCGGGCCAACAGCGATGATATGTACAACAGTCTTTTAAACAGCCATGACGTCAATTTTCAGCCCGTGGACGCGGGAAATGTCTATTCCCACTACATTCTGGACCTGGATCGATTGCTGGAGTCCGGGGCCATTTCGGGATGGAAAGACTCTGAATACGGCAGCAATCCGTTAGGAGACGGCCATGGACGAATTCCGCTGATTTTCGTGCATGGGTGGCAAGGGGATGTGGGCTATCGCAGTGCCGCCAGGCTCAGTGACTGGGCGCATTCCCCGGTCCTGAACCTCTATGGGTTCATCAGCTTTTACATGGGGACTCCGGAACTGAATCAAAAATATCACCTGTACCTCATGCACTGGCCCGGTTACAAACATATCGATTTCAGCGGCAATCTGTTCAGCGAACTGCTTCACGATGTAAAGGTAAATCATTCACTGACCGATCTGGGCATTGGGATGAATGACCCCGATACCGGGGTGGTTGTCATGACCCATTCCACCGGTGGCCTGATCACCCGCAACGCCATTGAAACCCATTCGGCCCTGGCCGGCGGAAGCGACAATTATGGTCTGTTACGAAAGGCCATTTTGCTCGCAAGCCCCAACCACGGCACGCCCCAATCGGTAAACACCTGGCCCAACAACTGGTCAAATCTCACCCACCTGGATGTGAGCACCCAGGCCACCGCCGACCTGGAATGGGATTCATTTGACAGCAAAAGCAAATTGTATTTTTCCCTTGGGGCGGGTCTGGTGGGGCATCATTTCAGCTACAAATCAGATCGCTCCCAAAGCCGCTGGATTGGCGATATTGAAAATGTACGCGATTTTGATCTCCACTACCTGAACGTTCTGGGGAACCTGAAGGCCGCCACCTATAACCCCTGGCTGCTTTGGTTCACCCGAAATTTTTCCAGTCTCAATCAGGCACTGTCGCCAAAATATATTCTCTACAGTGGCTGGACGCGAATCATAACAGATGCGGGGAACTTCATTTACAACAGCCCGTCACTGGCCTTTACTCAGACCGTCATTGCCATGTCCGGATATCATAATGATTCGGTCCTGCCTGTCTGCTCAAACCTCATGGCTACCAGCACCGATCAGAAAGGGTTTTATCTTCCCGCACCGGATCCTCAAATCGCTATTATGCAGGACTGGTATCCCGATTCTACGCTATACGGGTTTGATCATAAGGGGGAAGACTGGAATGTCATTGTCATCGGCAATCCAAAAGACCACCCGCTGGACGTGGCCTTTCGCGTGGTCTGGGACTTCGACCACATTCAGATTCGTGCAGGTGCTTTAAGCAGTGTGAGCACAGATGACCTGAGCCGGCTCATTGATGCACCCCTTGATACGGATATTACTGTCGTGGACGACTTCTGGACCGATGACAGTCGGACCGGATATCTGCGCGGCGCCGTGACCTATAACACCGGAAAAAGCCCGTCAGATGAGGCCCTTGGTAAAATGACCAACCGTCTCAAGGCGGACCCGCTTTTTCTGGTTCTTGAAAAAGATCTGCGAGACATTGCAGAATAAAGGAAAGGAGAGATCAATATGGATCAAGATGAATTTAAAGAGGCTTGTCTCAAGTTGGTTTTTCATGCTTGGCGAGATCCCAATTTAATGACCGAACTGTGCGATGACCCGGAGAGGGTCTTCAGGGAAAGAGGAATTATTGTACCGGAGGGTGTGGTTCCGGATGTGATCGAGAGAATCGCCAATAGCAAACTGTTGCATTTACCACCCTCCAACCTTGATTCCAACTATGAGCTGACCAATGATCAATTGGAGGGAGTTGTGGGTGGTACGGATTCCGATGCTCCAACAGAGGAGGACTGCCTTGCATTGGTAATGGCGGGACTTGAATGTGAGTGGGAGAATTATTAGAGGAGGAAGAGACGTTGTTAATTTTTACTGAACCCCTAAACGATGCTCTCGAACGACGGGGTGGGACATCATGCGGTCAGGGCCCTGGAACACGCCCTCAGTTTGAATATCCCGCGAACCACCCTGCTCTACGGCATCGAAATCGGAACCGAAATCCCTTACGGCGAGGACCTTACCCCGAAGCTTAAAGGGCGCTTCAAAACCGCTGTCCGGCAAATTGTCGTGGACATGCGTAATGCGGCAGGCCGCGGTTCAACACCCATGAATGACGCCCATCCTTATGAACGGGTCTGTGACGCAGACCGCGAACTGTTTCCCTGACACGGTAGAACCGCATTTACCATGAAGGGCATGAAGAATGCCCTATGGAAAACCGCCGGATCAGGGTACAGCCTCACCCGGCGGGACAGGTCGTGAGCGGAAGCCTGCATGGCAAGCGCAACGGAGCTGGAAAACAGAATACGAACCTCAAGAAAATCATACAGTCGTTTCAACAGGGCAGTGGATCCGGCAGGAGATGAGGATAGAAAAAATCGGCTTAAGGATCGACCAAAATGGACCACTACACAAGGGAAGGCATTGAGCTGTTCATCTGTATAACTGAGAATGAGTTCCAATCCTTGTCAACCTGATAATCTCATCTTTGATACAATATATAACCAGTAAATCTCCTCCAATGTGGAATTCCCTAAAGCCCAAGTAGTTACCAATCAAAGTGTGATCTCGAGCTTCCGCGGGCAGTGTCTTTTCATCCAGCATTAAGGATAGATACTTGATATATCTCTCATATTGTTTATCAGTTGCTTTAAGTTTCTGATAATCTTTTCTGAAGGTTTTTGTTCTGAATAACCTCATGAGGATCATATCTGCAATTGATCGAGAGTAACGAACTCGCCATCCAATCCCTTCGCCTCTTTCATCGCTTTTAAGGTTAGGTCATTAGGAATTTTTATTTCAAATGGAATCCCTTGATTCGAGACAATCATGCTATTAAATACATTAATCGCTTGTGAATACGATAAACCCAGGTATTTCAATATTTTTTTGGCCCGTATATAGTTTTCTTCATCGACCCTTATGGTTGTTTGCGTTTTCATAAATTCACCTCCATTTCGAAAATATTCATATCCCATATATAATTGCAATGGGATACAATGTCAATTATGGTATTGAGTATCCGGGGTCAGGCCTTCCTTGTTGTCGTTATTGGCCTTTTTTGGAATGGGATACTTCAATCCTTTTCAGAGCGGCCAATGAGGAAATAGATCACGCCGAGCACCAGCAAACCTCCCAGCAGCAGAGCGAATGAAAGGGCATCCTTATCATTAATGGTGGCCACAAAAACTTTTCGGATAAAGGCAACCATGGCCAGGTCCACAAAAATTCGAACATGGAACTTACCCCCCTTAAGCTGCTGTACCTGTGTGTGCAGCAGTTCAATCATCATCCAGAGAATCAGCAGGCTTCCAAGGGCTTTGATCACCCCGCGCTCCAGGCTTTCGGTCAGGGCGTAAAAAATGTCCGTGGATAACAGAAGGGTTACGCCCAAAGCCATGGCCACCAGACCCATCATGAGGACCAGGTTCAGGCCGTGCATCAGTTTTTCCGCCCATCTGACAAGCCACAACTCCACCCGTTGAGAAATAAAAACCTTTTCCAGTTCCGCTTCCCGGTAGGAACTGGTCATGATGTCCAAGCTGATATCCAGGGCCTTGTCCAGGGTTTCGATCATGTTTTCCCGCTTCACGGGTTCTGTAATGGCGCGGTTGAGATAATCCTGCAGGTAACGACGGACAAATCCCATGGCCGCATTAACGTAATGACCGTCCAGTCCGATTTTTACATGGGTTTTTCCGATGCGCACCATTCTTAATAGAAAGCGGCTGTCGTATCTCGCGGTCAGAACTTCGTTGAGCCACCAGAGTATGGTCTCTTTTCGCTTGGCGATGGCGGAATCGGTCCCAAAATAAGAGGCCATGTCGCTGTCTTCTACGAGAAACCGGTAAAACTCATCAGCAAAGCTCTCCTTCACCGGCTTGAAGAGTTCAGACATTTCCCGAAGGAGTTCCTCGTCATGGCCGGTAAAATGATATCGGTTGAGTATGGATTCAATGGAATGCATAAGAGGGTTTCCGCTGAAATGTTTGACGTTTGTTTCAGTGAAATGCAATTGAACTTCTAATTTATATGTTATGCAATGGATTATCAAGCAGAATGCTTGACGCGGCCAGGGTATCGCATGAAAAAGTGCCGGACTAAATGATTTCGAGGCGAGATAATAGGGTGGCTTCCTCTCCTATAGGGGTAGGAAAGAGCCTCTTGGCTCTCCCCTCCCTCCGAACCGTGCATGCGGTTCTCCCGCACACGGCTCTCCGGTCGATAGTTTCCTCATCGGGATCGGCACGCTGCTAACCGGGCCTCATGCATAGTGAAAAGCCCGATTTTCGCGAAGTAGGCATTCGGCCAGCGGCGGTGGGCTTCAAGGCTTTTGCCCCAGCCCTTGCGTTTGTTACGACGCAATAATACGGCGCGTAAGCGTCGGCGGACAAACTTATCCACCGCCGCAAACTCAGTGCGGTAGGCGTGTTTGAAGTAACCAAACCAGCCTTCAAGCATGGGGTTCAGATCATCAATGATGCTTTCCATACTTCCGCTACGTTTGCGCCGGGTCTCTTCCCGGATTTTATCACGAAGGGCTTTACGGCTTTTACTGCGTATCCAGCGCTTTCCTGCCTCAAACCGGTATCCCAGGAATTCAAATCCCTGACCCTTTTGTCGACAGTCGCCAAGATGCGTCTTGTCCGGGTGTAAGCTCAGGTCATTAGCCTGTACCCACTCCCGTACCTTTTGCAAAGCATTCTCCGCTTCCGTTTGACTGCGGCTGAGGATAACAAAGTCGTCCGCGTAACGCACCATCCGCATACCTGATTCCGCGATCAGGCTGTCAAGAGGATGCAGGTAAATATTCGCAAGCAAGGGGCTGACTACCGCCCCTTGTGGCGAACCACCCGTCGGTGTCCATCTTTCCAAGCCGTCCATCACGTCCTGTTTCAGGAACATTTGAATCAGATTGAGCAATTTGCCGTCGCTGATGCGCATTTCGACTTGTTGCATCAGCTTATCGTGCGGAATCGTATCAAAGTAACTTTTCAGGTCGGCGTCCAGTATGAAGGTGTAGCCTTCCTTAATAAGCGCGTCTACTTCTCGCAACGCGTCCTTGCAACCTCTTTGCGGCCTGAAGCCGTAACTCATCGGCAGAAATTCATGCTCGAATATGGGCTCCATAACCATTTTAACCGCTGCCTGCACTACCCGGTCTTTGACCGTGGGTATCCCCAGCGGGCGTTGTTTGCCGTCGCTTTTCGGAATATATACCCGTTTTACCGCTTCCGGTCGGTACGTTCCCGCTTTCAAGGTTTCATGCAGTTCGGCAAGGTATTTCTCCGCCTGCTCCTTAAAGCGCTTTATGCTGATACGGTCTATCCCTGCCGCTCCTTTATTGGCTTTGACACGTCCCCAAGCCGCTTCCAGCGTCGACAAGGCGAACACCTTATCCATCAAACTGTACCATTTACCACCTTTCACCCCGTTACCCAGGGCTGCCAACATACGTTCCGTCCACACCGATGCTTCCACCCAATCCCATCGGGTTTCTGCCTCGCGTTTAGTTGTTTCCAACACTGCCGAGACTGCTTGATTTAGCTGCATCTATATGACCTTTCCGTATCTATCTTCCTATCCTCCTTCCCTCGGCACGGTTTTGCTATCCGCGCTTTTCACAACCCGGTATCCGACGCAGGCGGCGGGTACTGGTCTCACGCCGTAAGCCTTCTTAGCAGGACCGTTCTGTCGCTACGGTACTATGAGGACTCTGACTCCTGCCTCCTGTCACCCCAAGAGACAGGTCTCCCTGCTTATCTCGCTTTACCTTCCAGTCATTCCGACCCCAAACATACCATGCCGTCAAACCATCGCTTTAACCGCCATTACAGCGTGGTCTGTGAGTTTCAGGCTTCACCATGGAACGGTAGGCTCGCCACCACATGACACCGAATCGGGTTCGTCATCCTACGGACTGACTTTTCGCCTCCGGTTGCTCTCCACCCCGCCTCGCGGCGACGCAGTTACCTTCGGCTACGGAGCTATGGCATACTCCGGTACGGACTTTCACCGCACTGATAAAGCGCCTTCACAGGCGCACCGTTCCCATGCTCCGCGTGGGAACGCACCTCCTCGCCGTATTCTTCAAAATGAAGACGCCGCGATCATGTTGATCTGTCCGAAATAAGCGTTGCCCTGAGATTCCGCGCGGTCATAAGCGACGATGCCCTCCAGTACTCGAAGTCGTCCCGTTGCCTTACGGTATATAGCCACAAAGCTTCGGTTTTCCTTTTTACCAGATCAAATGGTTAACCTGGTGCGCCCCCATTCGCCTTTATATTCAAGCGAGATCATGGGTGTATATGCCTGCTTTTGCGTCAATCGCCTCCGCCAGTTCAAGAACGCGCCTGTGATGGGTAAAAAGCAGCACCTGGGTGCTGGCTGCCAGTTCCGCCAAAACCTCGAGACAGACCCTGGTACGGCTATCGTCAAAGCCAATGAGAATGTCGTCCACAACGAAGGGCGTTGGTTCGCCCTTGCTCAAATGCTGTTCGAGAGTGGCAAGACGCAGCGATAGATAGAGCTGATCTCTTGACCCATCGCTCATGCCATTGACCGCCACCTCTTTATCGTCCGGCCGCAAACCGAGCAAAATCGGCTTGCCTGCGTCGTTCAGCTCGTCGCGGAGACCCGCATAAGAGCCCAGGGTAAGCGTTGAAAAAAGTTCACCCGCCCTGGCCAGAACAGGCGCCTGGTTTGCCTTTCGGTAGTTCTCAATTCGTTGCTCAAGGATGAGTGCGGCAATTTGGAGACGGAGATACTGTTCGGCATTTGAAACCATGCCGGCGAAATGTTCTTCCGCTTCTTCAGAGGCGTTGGCTGCCGCGGCGCTGCCGTCTTTTGCTTTCATTTCGTTTTGCAGCGTCTGCCGCTGATCGCGCAAACTATCGCGATTTGCCTGAAGCTCCTTCAGCTCAATAGAGATTTTTTCGAGTTCCCCTTCGGTTGAATCGATCTCAGATTCTTCGGACTCCTTTTCCAGCGCTTTGATGCTAAGGCCGTCTCCATTGCGATTGAGTTCCTGCTCGAGCATATCGAGATTCTTTTGAATTTCACGTTTATTGCGCGATTTTTCGCCCGCCGCTATCAGCGCTTCGTCCGTATCCACACCGGCCTGCTCCCTCAATGCGGCAAGCTGGTCTCCTGACGTTCGAATCGTGATGTCGGCATCCTCGATGTCCTCTTTTATTTCTTTGATTTGCGTCTGTATTTTGGTCAGGCTTGCGCGAGCTTCACGCGCGGTATTCAAATCTCGATGCAACTGCGCGGTAATTGTGGCGGCCGCCGCTTGTCCATTCCGGTTAAAACCAATGCCGCCAGCAAATTCGAATACCTTTTTTTCAAATTTCTCCTCGACCTGATCCATTCCGTATATTCGCTTACGCAGCGCTTCAGACTTGTCGAATTTGTCAAAGAAAGACACGAGCTGGTCGAATGTTTCGGCGGCATATTCCGGGTGAACGTTTGATTTCAGGCCCAACCCTTCGATGGCTTGACCCCATTCTTGTGACCAATTCGATAGCTCCGTATCGATTGATTTAAGTTCAACCTGCGTTCTTTTTAACCGAATTTCGGCTTCGTTCAGTAATTGTTCAAGCTGTCGTCGTCGCTCGCGAACCCCTTCCTCCTCCGCTACCCGCTGTTCACACAACGATATCAAGGCCTCAAGGCTCATGCCCCCATGGTCGAGCGATGCATCGAATTTAACGATCTGAGTCGATACCGCTTCCTTCAACCGCTCGCATTCTCCGGTAAGATTTTGTTCATCCACGGAGACCGCATTTGCCGCCTGGACCTTTTCGACAAGGTTTTCCACTCTGAGAAGCCATTGCTTCATCTCTCTTGGCGTTCCAGCATCGATTCCCAGAGGCGCCCAGATCGCAGACCATCTCTCCTGGTAGGCCTTTTGGGCATCGGTTACCTTTTCGACGGCTTCTGCCAGACCATCGATCCGCGATTCCAGGTTTTCTATTTTTGCCTCATAATCCGCCCTTTTCACCACTTGGTCGGCAGCCAATCGAAGGCGATCCGATACGTGATCAGCATGATCGACTTTCTGCTCGTAGACCGTTGGCAGATCGGAATCGGGTGCGTATTCCGAAAGTTCCTTTCCGATAACGCTTTGTTCAATATATTTTTGTTTTATTAAACGCCACCCCGTATTGCGAACCTCTCGTGATGCCGCCAGTTCAGCCATTGTCGGCACATCGCTTGTCAGCAACAGCGCCTTCAATTCCTGCGCTGTCTGCGTTTTCTCCCCTTCGGCCTCATGCCGTTTGCGTATCGTGTCCTTCACGCTTTCGGACAGCGCGTCGTTCTCTTTTTCAAAAGCGTCGAGTGTCTCAGACACGGGCATGGCCACCTTCAACAGCGACCCAACCGCCCCCGTGAACCTGCCAAGTCTCGCAAGCTCGCTTTTGCACGCCGCATCTTCCTCAGCGGCCCGTTTCCGTACTTCAGCCAAACGTCGCTCTACATCACCCGCTTTGCGGGCTGCGGCAATTGCGGCTTTCAATTCTTTTAGATCGAGTTCCGATTGCGGCTTATGGTCGAATTCGTTACAAAGCGATTTCCGCTGGTCCTCAATATCTCTCAGGGTCTCTTCAGCCCGCGCTTTCCTGTGCGTCAACAGGCCGTGTTTTTGCGCCAGACCGGAGATCCACTTTTTATTGTTGAGAAGCGGCCGTAAAACATCGGATTGGTCCAATCCCACATCAGGACGCACACTTTTGAGCAGCGTCTCGGCTTCGTTGCGCAACAACCGGCGCTTGCCATCTTGCTGTGGTCGATCTTTAAGTGTCTTTTCAACCGCACCCAGTTCTCTGTATAGCGCCAGGATCGCTTCTTCGTTTTCAAGCAACTCATT
The DNA here is from genome assembly GCA_963662465.1 of Desulfatiglandales bacterium. Classification (GTDB taxonomy): domain Bacteria; phylum Desulfobacterota; class DSM-4660; order Desulfatiglandales; family Desulfatiglandaceae; genus NaphS2. The sequence goes on along the minus strand of OY759599.1, from coordinate 1,458,911 downwards.
ACGAACGTTTAATGTTTCCGATTCTTCGGTCAGGCTTGCAAGCTTCGTCTCAAGTCTTTCCTTTCTCTCACCAGCAATTTGAAGATTGTCGCCGGCGGTCTTTCTTCTTTCTTCGAAATCTTCCGGCAGCAGCAACACTTGTCCCAATTCGTCAATTTTCTCCAGAACAGTTCGCCGCTGGGCCAGTGCTCCCTTGACGCGATTAACGCGTTCCAGGCAACTCTTGGCTTTGCCTTTTAACTCGAGGTCTTTTTCGACGTGCGCAATAGCCGCAACCGTATCCGATAAGCCTTTTTGCAGTTTCTTCCATTCGGAAACCGGCAAACCGGCATCCTTCATTCTCTTTTGGGCGTCCTTGAAATTTGAAATCGACTGGTTCAGCGCTGTTTTGCGACGTCGTGGTTTGAAAATAGCATCCGCGCTATTTTGCAGAGCCGTCAATACATCTCGAAGATTTGCCGTACCAACCGCCGCGCTGAATAGCGCCTGCCCAAGATCCCCGGATTGGTCCAGCAGCTCCTGGCCGCCGGCAATCAACCTGCCATGGTCTATTCCCCAGAGTTTTATAAATAGATTTTCGTCGATGCCGCCAGGTAAAAACGGCGCAAGAACAGTGTCCTCAAGAGGATCATCCGTACCATATTTGAGCAAAGTGCCCTTGGCGCCCTTTCGCCTTACAAACTCGATTTCGTTTCCATCGGACAACCTCAATTTTCCACCGATCCGAAGCTGCGGATTGGCATGAAGAAAGCTATCGTTTGTCTGAACGGGAATTCCGAACAACCAGGCAACAAGCGCTCTCAACGATGTGCTTTTACCGGCTTCATTGTCGCCATAGATGAGATGTAAACCTGATGCCCCATCAGAAAGGTCTAAGGACTTATCCGTGAAGGGGCCATAGGCCATGAGGTCGAGACGGTCGATTCTCATTTCGCACCTCCCACCGCCAGCAACCTGCCGATCAGCATATGCTTTGCCTCTTCGACCAGACGATTAACCGTCTGGTCTTCATCCAGGTTCAAAACAGAATCGGGACCAAATGCCGCCGATGGCACTTTCTGTCTGAGTTCGGCAACCTTGTCCTTCAAACCGCTAATCTCATTGGCGCTATTCGGCGTAGCCAAAATCTCCTTTAGTAATTTTCCAAACGCGGTGTCATCAGCCAAAGTCGATGCCAGATCAAGCTTGCCCGTACTCGCATTTTCCACGCGCTCAATCCACAGTTCGTCGCCGGCGGTTTCCGCGCCAAGTGCCTTGATCTGCTGTTCAAGCCGTTCCGGATAGGCAGCCAGCTCATCGGATATCGTGGTGGCGCCTTGAAATCGTATCCGCATAGCGAGGGGTCTATCGCCGGCCGACGCCCGTTCCTTTTCAATGACCTTTCGGGTACGTTCCAGGACCTCCCGGATTTCCTCAACATCCGTCAGGTCAATGTCGCACTGCGTCCATCGCAGCACGTCTAACGGTATTTTTTCCACCTCGGAGACAGTACCGTCTTCGACAGTAACAAGTACGCACCCCTTCGAACCGGTTTCGCGAATGTGGCGTCCCTGAATGCAACCCGGAAATACGATCCATGGATCTTCGGAAACAAACTCTTGTTTGTGGATATGTCCCAGGGCCCAGTATTGGTAGTTCCTGGAACGGAGATCATCTATGGTACACGGCGCGTAAACGGCATGTCCTTCCCGGCCATCGAGACTGGTATGAAGCAGCCCAATGTTAAACATGCCCCTTTCGGCGGCGCCAAAACCCGCGGCCAGATTTTCGTCAACATGCTGAGCGCCGAAGCCGCGGCCATGAATCGCAACACCGACGTCGTCCAGCCTGACCGTTTCCACTTTTCTCGTGGATAGAATCTTCATGTTGGAAGGGCTATCCAAAGCTTTGGTCATTCGGTTGGCTGCGTCATGATTTCCGGCGACAGCGAAAACCAAAATGTTGTGCTTCCCCAATCGACCCATTTGCCGGCTGAGAAATATGCCGGTGCTGTAGTCCTTCCAGTCGCCATCGTAGAGATCACCTGCTAAAAGAACGAAAGCAACTGCCTCTTCGATAGCAAGGTCTACAAGATTTTCAAAAGCTCTCCGGCATGCGTTGCGAATGGATTCCGCGGGAGCGGATTCATAACGAGACAGCCCGCGCAACGGACTATCCAGGTGAATATCGGCTGTGTGAATAAATTTAAACATTTCAACCTCCACGATCATCAGTCTCAAATTGGACTCCCATGCAGTTGCTGCCATAAAGCGGCCGGCAAAATCTTGGGCTTGGTCATTATCTCGCCCATTAGCCCCGGGGTTGAAACCCCGGGCTATTTCCTGCCGTCCCTACGGGACTGTGAGAGCCCTATAAGGCCGACAGACAATAGCCCGGCAATTCATTGCCGGGTTGGCGAAGTTAGGACCAAGCCCAAAATCTTTATGTGAAAGTTCAATCAGTCGGCGGCTCATCGTGGATTCGCGTGAGATTTGGCTTCTGAGCCGATTGTAGGTGCGACTTCAGTCGCACATTAAGCCGACCCTGTGCGACTGAAGTCGCACCTACAGCCCGAACCGAAACAATCTCAAAGCGCGATTTCACGTTAATCCGCGATGAACCCAGTCGGCTTCTAACAGCAATCTCATATGACAATTTTGCTTCTTTCACCGGACTTTGTTCAAGTGCTTCTTTTATCCAATCCTTCGGGGACAAATCAAGTACGATTCTTCCTTTTCCAGCAAGATCATGGTTTCCCATATTGTAACCGTTCACGGTTTACGGTTGAAAAACAGAGGATAACTGAAAATTATGGGGTCCTCTTGTGATAAATCTTAGTGTTAACGTGGTCGACCCCAGGGATCCGCCGAAAAATTATCCTGACGATCCCTGGCTACAGACAGTAAACTAACCTTACTGAACCAACTCCCATTGAGGTGCGCCATGCAAACCATCAATATTCATGAAGCCAAGACGCACCTTTCCCGTCTGGTCGATGAGGCCGCGCAGGGAAATGTGTTCATCATTGCCAAGGCGGGAAAGCCCATGGTCAAGGTTTTGCCCCTTTCGGACGGAGATCTGGAAGGGACCGAAAAACTGGGTTTCATGTCGGGAGAAATTGAGGTTCCGGACGATTTCGATTCCTTTGGGGCAAAAGAAATTATCAGACTTTTTGAAGGAAAATCCACGTGAAACTGCTACTGGATACGCACATCCTTCTATGGGCCGCAGGGCAGCCCGAAAAACTTTCCGACTCGGCCCGCACTCTTTTGACGACACCCGAAAACACTTTGTATTTCAGTGTTGCCAGTATATGGGAAATTGTGATCAAGCGGGGGCTGGGGCGGGAGGATTTCAAGGTAGACCTGCGGCGCTTGCGAAAAATACAGTGGCTGGACACGAATCATAACGGATGCGGGGAACTTCATTTACAACTGCCCGTCCCTGGCCTTTACTCAGACCGTCATTGTCATCGGCAATGCAGAAAACCACCCGCTGGACATGGCCTTTCGCGTGGTCTGGGACTTCGACCACATTCAGATTCGTGCAGGTGCTTTAAGCAGTGTGAGCACAGATGACCTGAACCGACTCATCGATGCACCCCTTGATACGGATATCACTGTCGTGGACGACTTCTGGACCGGTGACAGTCGGACCGGATATCTGCCCGGCGCCGTGACCTATAACACCGGAAAAAGCCCGTCAGACGAGGCCCTTGGTAAAATGACCAACCGTCTCAAAGCGGACCCGCTTTTTCTGATTCTGGAAAAAGATCTGCGGGACATTGCAGAATAGCAGGGTTGGGTTCATTATGTTGCAAGTCTGAGTGTGTCTCTAAAAAGACGCATAAAGCCCCCTTTGATCGCTTACTCCCAACCCAGGCCCGTTCGGAAGGGGTGGCGATGTTCCTGTCATGAGCGACTAAGGCCGGCCCGGCATGTTTCACTCCAGGTCGCCGACCATGTAGTAAATATCGCTCTCCCCGCTGATATAGGCGAGCACCGCATGGGTGTCGCTGGCATCTATGGAAATCTCGGTTCCACTGGCATTGGCTCCAATTTTCTCGTTCGGACCTACCGCCATGACCGAGTTGCTTTGCTTTCCGGCCCGCCACCATATGTCGCTACCTGCCATGTGCGCCTCCAGTGCCCCGGTTGAATTGAGCGCTACGGTTGGATACCGGCTGCCTGGCTGGTCAATGGGATAGGGGTAGGTAGTTTTATAGGCATAGGCGCTGTCCTGGGGTAATCCGGGTATTTTCCAGTTGATCCTCTGGCCGCTTGAATCCAGCTCTCCGATCTGACACCACAGAGTAACCTCAGGATAAGTCCAGAGGTCATTATGGGCCTCGAAAACCAGATTGCCATGGACGGCAACCGTGGGACGTGCTCCTAAGCCGTCATAGTATTTTCGATAGTCATCCCCGATTCCATGCCAGGTAATGTCTATAGACTTCACATCGTCGCTATCATGGACGGTGCCCACATTATACCACAAGTGACCATACCCTTCATCGAAGCCCTCGTGGACCTCCACAACCGTGTTATTTTCGTTGATGGCAAGCCAGGGATGTTTCCCATCGTCATACCATCGGGCTTCATGTTCACCTTTGGCCCAGGAGATTGTATACGACCCGTCGCTTCCGTCGCCCGCGTTCAGTCTGCCGCACTTGTAATACAGGTCGCCACTACCATTAGAATGGATTTCGACCACAAGGTTTGTGTCGGTCAGAACCACGGAGGGGTTTTGACCGTTTCCGTCGTATTGCTTATCTTCAGAACGCCAGTCAATGGAGTTGCCGTTTATCTTCCCGGCTTTGCACCAAAGGGTATCTCCGTTCTGAGACTTATGAACCTCAACGACAAACCCCAGATTGTTGACCGCCACATCCGGGTTGCTCCCCTTTCCAGGAGTCCGGGGGTCCAACCAGCACCAGGCTACGTCTTGAGAATCAAACGCGGGAATAGGGGAAAGGTCCTCTATGTACCGGGCATACCATCCAAAGTATGGGAAATTGGTGGCGGGCAAATTGGGAACCTTGGGATCACAGGGGCTGTCAAGCAGCCACAACCTGGTGAAATGGTTACCTTCCATCTCTTTCGCCCAGTCACAGCCGCCATCCTTGAAGGCTCTGGCGTAGAAGAGTTCCCCCTCATCCCCCGTAAGTGTTTTGTCATTGTCGGGCTGGTATTCCACGAACATTTGCGCGACTGGGGGAGCATTGGTATCGGAACACTTCGAATCGCTGAAACAGTAGTTATTGAGATAGTACTCGCGGGCACTTTCGTTACCCGACAGAAGCACCATAATGCGCGTGTGATATTGGCTCATTTCGTTCCCGACATCAAAGTCCTTGGGATACAAATAGGTGCTATGGGTGTTATTCGTGAAATAGCCGTGGAGGGTCTGGATCGCTGACTGGTCTTCTTCATTATCTTTATCAAAACCACTTTTCCAGTCAAAGGCGAGGATGACCGGCTCCGTCGGCTGATTGTTGTCGACCCAGTATTTCACCACAGAGATCCAGTCTTGACAGTCGGAGGAGCCTGGATTGCCATTGGTGTGGTCGACCTGATTCCCCGGGTCGTCATGCCCCACTTTAAATACAACATTACCTTCATCATTAAATCTCAAATGGATATCGAGCTCCACAAACCGCAGGCCGGCATCCAGTTGCTGGATGATGCTGCCCCGATAACCATTATGCAGGTTGCCCGAATACGAGTTGTGCCCCGTTCTGTAGTGCGTCTCCATAAACGTTGGACTTTCAGTTTCCGGTGGGGGAGTCCCTAATTGTGGTGGTTCCGGTGTTGTATTCGTGGTGTTGTTATCCGAATCGGAACAAGAAGCGAGCAGAAGGGTCAGGATCACGCAAATGAAGACATTCAACACCCTTGTCAAGCCGCGCCTCCGTGTTGACATTTGTTCTCTATTGTTTCCCATGAGATTCTCCTTTTTTGTGTTGGCCATTTAATGAAAAGTCCCATTACCCGCAGGCGGTTCCATAAATTTACAGGCCGTCCGCCTGCTCCGTGTATCAGACCCTTAATGTATACGGTCAAAAAGGACCCATGCAAGGACTTTGGGCCGAATCGGCCGAATCCGGGGACCAACGGGCCGAACACGGAGAGGGCCGGATCAGCCGGGCTTTCACTCAGGGGATTGAAAGGAGAATACGGGTGTTCGGGGAAGGCGGATTGCGATCCGGACCCAGCCGTCTTTCACGGACGTCTCGAAAGAGAAGTCATCGCCGTAAAACACCTCCAGGCGTTCGCGAAGATTTGTCAGGCCTACGGGGGGGCGGGCCGCACCGGTGGAGGCTTCAACCCAGCGTCCGGTGTTTCTTACGGAGATGTACAGATATCCGTCTTTGATTTCCGCTCTGATCAGGATCTTCAACGGCATTTCACTGGTTCGCATGCCATGTTTGATGGCGTTTTCAACCAGTGGCTGAAGGACCATATCGGGAAGAACCGCCCCGGTCGCACCCGGACCCATGTCAAAGGCCACCTCCAGATGGTCTTCGAAACGCACCTTTTCAATGGCCAGATAGGCTTTGACCGACTGTACCTCCTCATGGAGCAACACCGCCCCCTGGGCCTTGGGATGGAGGGTGTAGCGAAGGTAGAAGGCCAGTTTCTGAAGCAGGTCGGGGATCCGTTCGGGCCGCTTTCTTGAAAGGACGTCGATGGTGTTGAGGACGTTGAAGATGAAATGCGGATTGATCTGGTAGCGGAGGGCCTGCAAGCGGGCCCGGAGGGCCAGCCTTTCGGCGGTCTCGGCATGCCTTTTCGCGGCCTCGGCCCGGCGTTCCCGGGTTACGTCATGGAGAATGCCCTGGATCATGGTGAAACGCCCCCCTTCATCCATGTGGGCCAGGCCGTTAAAAAGACATCGGCGGATCTCGCCATCCGGACGCCGGATATCGAACTCATAGCTTGTGACCTCACCTTCCTTTTGGAATTCGTCCATGAGGATTTCACGGTCCCGGGGATGGGCATGGAATTCATGCACCCTGTGGCGGAAAAGCGTCTCGGTGCTGTCAACCCCCAGAATTCGTGCTAATGCCGGGTTAGCGGTGAGAAACCGCCCATCCCCGGAAGCTTGAAAAATTCCTTCCACGGTGGTCTCGAAAATGGAGCGGTATTTCAGTTCACTCTCCTTGAGGGCGATCTGCTGACGTTCCAGACGTTCAGCCATTTCATTTAGACCAGCGGCCAGTTCACCCACATCGTCACGGCTCTTGACCCGGATCCGTTCTTCAAGATGCCCATCCCGAATGCTCCGAGCAAATTGCAGGCAGGCGCGCAGATTTGAGAGCAGGGGGCGGACGGCAATTCCCGCCAGGACCCAGATGAACGGCACCATAATCACTACAATAACAACCGTCGCGTATTGAATATGCCGGATCGGGGCCAAGACATCTCGAAGGGGCATTTCCACCACCACCAGCGCACGGGGTTGTTGCATCCACTGGAATGCCGCGTAGCGCTCTACGCCGCCGCTCGTGTACTCAACAATCCCTTTGTTGTTCCGTTGTATCTCCGGTATGGAGGGGATGCCCGGCGCCACATAGGGCGTCTCGATCACAAGGGTCGGATCAACGGGCTTTATCTTCCGCTCCGTATCAAGATCCGGCGCAAAGATGAGAAGCTTCCCTTCCAGGCCCTTCATGAGAGGCTTGAGAAGTTTTTCATTGAAATCCGCAATCCCCATAACGGGGCGCAAGACGCCGATGACATTCCCTTCCGCCTTTACCGGCACAGCCAGGGAAATGACCGGTTGCCCGCTTGAAAGTCCCATGAACGGTCCTTTGACGGCATATTTTCCCGTAAGAGCGGTCCGAAAATCCTCACGTTCCTTTACCACGTCCTGGGCAACCTGCAGACCGACCCGTTCGGAGATGGAGGAGGCGACAACGGCCGCCCGGGTGTCAAACAGGTTGAAGGTCTGAAGAACGGGTTCGTTTTGGACAATGTCGGCAAAAGTCCGGTTGACCCGGTCAATCAAGGCAGGGTCATGGGGGTTCAGAAGGGCCTTTTGAACCAGGTCCGTCCGGGCCCAGACGTCCACGCTTCGTAAGAGGGCTTCGAAACGGGCTTCAACCTGGGTGCTGATCAGCGAGGTCGTCTGTTGCAGCCGGTGGGCCGCTTCCTTTTCCAGTTCCTCCCTGGCAATCCAGTAGACCGTGGATGTGGCAAGGACGACCGCGGCGGTGATGGCCAGGCCGATCAGAATGGTAAATTTCAATCGCAGATTCATGGTGCGTCAGGCGTTCAATTTTCGATTGCGACGGGAATCCCATTTAAAATGGATGATTTAAACCGTCGGGAGGCCGTACGCCCCAAAAAGATCTCGATATCCCCGTTTTTGAAAACCATTTCCATTCGGCGCTCATGGAATCGCCAGCCCGAAACCTGATCGGTGTTGATGATCAGCGAACGGTCCAGTTTCTGAAACGGCGGGGCTGGAAGTCGGGTGTGCCAGTCTTTCAGGCTTCTGCGAAAGAGATAGGTCCTGTTCTCCGCGTCAATGATTTCAGTGTAATTCCCGTATGCCTTGATGGCGCATAGATTCCGCAACGGGACCCAAACATATTCGGTATTTTCACGCACTAGGGCCGAATCATCCAGGCGGAAAGGGAGGGATTCTCCGTCCTGAGGTCCCTTTGGGACGGCATCGACGGAATCTCGGAATGCGAGCCTCCTTACGGACTGGGCCAGGAGATCCCGGTCTATGGGTTTCAAGAGATAGTCCACGGCATTCACCTGAAAGGCGCGGATGGCAAACGCATCATAAGCCGTGACAAAAACCACCTGAAGCGGCCATTCAAGACCCGAAAGCACATCAAAGCCGGTGCCGCCGGGCATCCGGATGTCCAGAAATACCGCGTCCGGCCGTATATGGGAAAGTACCCGGCGGGCTTCATCCACGGTGCCTGCCTCGCCCACAACCATCACTTCTTTGTGGACTGCCAGAAGATCGCGCATATTCTCCCGGGCAAAAGGTTCGTCATCCACGACGACAACACGTAATGGTTTCATGGGCTGATTCGATCCGGGGGTCAGGATATGACTGGCCGACATGTTACTTGCCTCAAAGCGTTGTTTTCTTAGCTGAATACGGAAGTTTCATGAAGTTGACCATTCCTTCTTGGCTAAATGGATGAATCAAGAGGTGAGCGTGTTCGTCATAAAGCAGTATCCAAGGATTACACACGGTATTGTTCCACCAATATTCCGACCCACTTAAGATAACAAGACGGGCGTTCCTTGGAACTAAAAAAATATAACAGACTTAATGGCGTGGTGTCAATTCGGTCATGTAGATTTGAAAGCGATCCTTACGTATCAAATGGAATCTGAAGAAGGCTATCCGGGTAATCAACCAGACATTCGGCGTCGGGGGAGCCTTCTCCTCCCATCCCCACTCCGCTTGTCATTTGATGTCAATTTTGCCCCCCCACCTCACCGGCCACACGCCACGCTCTGCCCCGTCGTACGTATAGGTCATCACCCCGTTTATCATACTCACGATCCATATCTTGTTGGGGTTGGGGTCATAATAAGTACCCGACCAGTAGTAGTCGAGCTGCACATTAATAAAGGGATGATCCGGCGGCAAAGCCGGGTTGAATTGACTTCTATCAATCAAACTGTTCAGTTCGGCAAGGGATGGGAGGTGCCAATCATCATAGCCGGCGTACGTAAGATCTTTGCACCAGTGATACGCCCACGCGTACTTAAGCGGCGACACTGGAGTTGAATTCTGGGTCCACATAAGCTTCGTGTTATTGTCCAACACCGTGCCATCACCGAAGTCGCTGAACCTGGTGAGTGTCAACATACTTTTTCCAGCGCTGAATGGCAGTGCATCACTCGATATTCCGCAGTTGTCATCCACACAGGCGATCACCATCCAAATGTACTTGCCACGAACTTCCGTATCGGGTGTTGCCATACACAAACCATCTTCTGAATCGCATCCCGCCTCCCCCGCAGTGTACCACTCATCAATCAGGTAGGTTTCAGCTGAATCTTGTGTGGTGGAATCCTGGATCGCATCTTGCACCAGAAGACGATACCGGGTGGCATACTGAACAGGTGTCCATTCATACGTGGGTGTTACGGAGTCTGTGTTGCCAAACGGTACAACGGGGGTAGTTTGGCCGGTGGAGATGGCCGTACCCTCATCACTGCCGCTACATCCTAAGAAACCCAAAAGACCTACCAGAAGAATTACCGCCATTCTTGTCATAATTTTTACCCCCCCCCTTACTGCCTCGCTGATTTATCTATCTACCATTAAACATGGCCTTGCATGAACGTCAACGGGGCCGGAGGCACTTTGTGACGAATCCGCCCATATTTGTGACGAATCGGCCATGGTTTGAAGAGAGAGGGGAATGTCTTGATGTGTTTCTGACGATCCAGTAGAAGGCGGAGGCGGCAATCCGTGGCGTGTGTGGACCAGGTATGCCGCGCTACCGATTCTCATTTTCTCAATTTGGAGCCGTGCGTGGATCGGATGGTGATCGATGATAGCGATTATTTTGTCGGCGGTTTGCGTAAGCGACATGCTTCCTATTTGCGCTAACTGAAAAAAAAACGCGATGATAAAGGGCATTGGAATCAAATAGGCATTATTTCTATTATTCTTTCCAATTATTCCATTATATGATGTACATGTCCTCAGCTGCTCGAAGCAATTGTTCGCGAAAGCCGGGATGGGCCAGATCGATAATCGCGAGGGCCCGTTCTCGTGTGGATTTTCCTTTGAGATCCACAACCCCGTACTCAGTCGCAAGAAAATGGGTATCGTTTCTAGGGGTCGTGACCATGACGCCCTCCTTCAAGCGCGGCACGATTCGGAAAATCTTTCCGCCTTTTGCTGTGGCATGAAAGGCGAGGATAGATTTGCCGCCTTTAGCGTCAAACGCACCTCTCACGAAATCCAGCTGACCACCGGTTCCGCTGAACTGGCGCCCTGCCATGAACTCGGAAATCCCTGCCGCGTGAGATCGGGGTTGGTATCCACGGTGGAGAGGATCAGAAGGCCGTAATACCGGCAGACAACGGAAGCCGGCAAGGTGATGAAAGATTCATAGTGTGGACGAAGTTAGGACCAAGCCCATTACAGCGTTCTGTTCAAGGATGAATTTAAAGAACTCTTCGGTCACACCTGGATCGGCCAAAACCCCACGCCGCCGCACAATTCATTTTTCGTGCTGCATCTCGATTTTTCCGTTGTGGAAACCGGGGAAATGGCGGTCATGGAGAAAAGTTTCGACAATACCGTCAATCGAACACTCAGAACCTTGCTGGGCCGACACAAAAAATGGTTCAATGGCCAGGTTGCCCCGGAACCCAAAGAAAGCGGCGCATCCAACCTCGGCAATATCCTGAAGTTCATTCAAGAAAAAAATCTCCCGTCGATCTACATCATCATCGACGAATACGACAACTTCGCCAACCAGCTCATCACCGGGCGAAAAGATCATCTGTACAAACAGCTCATGGCCGATGAGGGCTTCCTGAAAACCTTTTTCAAGCTGCTCAAGGAAGGCCGCAAGACCGGGGCCATTCACAATGTGTTCATCACCGGTACCGTTTTGTGGACCCGGATGGCTGAAGGTCTGAAACAAGAATACCCGGAAGCCGACGTCAGTTTGCATGTGATTTACTGCTTCGGAAATCAGGGGTATGGGGTGTTTCATGTGGATGAGAAGGAGAAACATTGTTGAGCCTGACATCGATAAGCCGTTTCACACCCGCATTTAACAGGCGGGTGAAAAACTGTTCCGCTGATTTCTTTGTAAAACCGGGTCTTCTCGGATTAACGTGAAGAAGAGAATTTTCGGGCTGGTTCCCATGCTCTGCGTGGGAACCTACCTTGGACGCTCCCGCGTCCGACAATTCGTCTTTTGAACCGCTACATGCCCATTTCTTGGGGCTCCAAACCAGGACGCAGAGCGTCCAAAAACCGTTCCCACTCAGAGCATGGGAACGAGTGCGAAAGCGAAGTCAGTAGCGATTTTCACGTTAATCCGCAATGAGCCAAAAGAAAATCATCACTGCCACCACCATCTGCGATATAAGTCTTCAAACATGCACTGGAAAGACCCGGCAAGGGCAACTCCATCATGGCTCGCAACATACGAAAAAAATCAATAAAGTTGCTTTTTCCCGCGCCGTTTCCGCGCTGAGGGGAAGGACTCCGATCCATTCTCCGCACGTTGAAGTCAAAGTGGCACGACTGGACAATGAAAGCGACGTCAATGTTGGCCGCAATCATTTGCAAATCCACCTTTTCACCGGCGGATTTGCGGTGTAAAAACGTCTTTCTCGGAAACACCTCATGAATAATTGCCGCGGCGTCGTTGTTGTGATATTGCACTGTCACCCAATCGCCGACACACGGCAGGTCAATCGAAGCGTCTACCTGGAAATAGAACTTCCCGGCGAGTTCAGCCGGAACTTCCCTGGTTTGATTTCTGATGCGGTATGCGCCGCGGTCAACTGCCGATATACGCGCAATATCCCGGTCCTCTTGACACAAGTCACTGACATGCAATTGGAAACCATTGGTCGAAACCCATATCACTCAATTTCATCATATGTTATATCTTTATCAACTGATACGGCAGACTGAACTTATACGAATACAGCAGGTGATATATGAAAACGTTCAGCGAGGACACGGATATGCCTGACAGAAAGTTCTCTTTTACCGCTGATTATTTCCGAAACCGTTTTTTCAGAACCTATTTCCGGCAGATCGGATGGTGTAAGCCCGTGTTCGTCCATAAAAAAACAGAGCATTCCGATACCGTCGCAGTTAGGCACCGGATAATTTTTTTCCTCATATGCATTAATCACCGTTCCCAGTGTGTCAAGAAACTTATACAGAGGGTTCCGCTCATCGGTGCCGATTTCGTCAATAAGACTGTTCAGAAGTCCGACCGCCCTGTCATATTCCTCCTCACTGGTGACGGAAAAAAGATGACTGATCGGAATCCAGTGTTCCCGGATGCTTTCCGTAGCAATGTTCATTTTTTCCATTTTTCCCTGTCATATTCCGAATGGGTGAGGACATGGCGAACATATGCCTTGCCCCTGTTAAAATGCACTGATGCGATCAGGCGGTATTTGTTCCCGCCGATGTCGAACACAATCAGATCGTCAACTTTGTCGGCACTCGGAAATGCCGACCGCAGATCATTAAAATTTGAAAACTCGCTGTTTTTCATAGCTTTGAACCAGCGGGAAAGGGAAGTCTTGCTGTCAGGATGTTTTCCCCAAAATTCTTGCAAGGCTTTCCGACTGATTACATGCATATATTACTCCGATTCATGAGAATCAATGAAAAATTCATTTCTTCCCACCACAGTCTTTTGGTGAAACAGGGTGGCAACAAAAAGATCAGAAGCGCAGTCATGGATCTCGATCCTCTAAAAGGGCATATCATCATCGGAAACGGGCGCGTTCAATTCTTCCGCTTCCGGCGCAACCGCAACATCGGGCCGTTCATCAAAAACAAACGGTGCTTCCACCACCGGCGTTTTCCTGAAAATCATTACATCTCCTGTTCCTTTTCGGTCTAAAGCCGTGGTCACCACATATCCCGAAACCATGAGCCTGTCCTCAAACCCTTCAAATTCAAGCCACGAGATCAGTTCCACCAAGGCGCCGTCCAACAACCGCACCGGGGCGCCTTCTCGAATCAGAAAATCCGACCGACTGCCACCTTCATCTTCCCCCAAAGTTACCCCCCACATTTATTCCCATATTAATGTGATGTTCCTACTTTCAATATTTTCACACCCATTTAGCATCTCTGCCTTTTCCAAACATCTCCAGTCGCCCTTTATCTCGCCAACGGTTCATGACTATCCGGATGGTATCCCCGCCTACCCGTTAAGCCACGGGAAGCAGGATCTTCCCGGAACTGTATTCCCAGGTAGAACCCGGAAACAAAGGGCGTAGGAGACCATGCCGGATACGATCCCAAGCAGAAGATCGATGATGACTACTGAATAATTGCCTTGGCACGTTATGGGAACGCTGATGGGGGGATGAGGTTGGGCAGCTGTCGACAAGGGCACTACAACTACTGTACGTCGGAGCCGGTTGAATGTGTCGTGCGTAAACACCACACATGGTTGCGTTTTCTTGATTTCAGAACCTTGCGTCAGATCAAGACTGACCCACCAGATATCACCGCGTTTGATATGAGGCTCTGTCATTCCTCGTCGAAGAATTCTGGTTGGCCTGTTCCGTTCACCGTCGTCGAATGCCATTCGTCAATCTCACGTTGCAGCGCCTTGTCGCGATTGGCGGCACGGCAGGCGGCAGCAAGGGTGTCATCGCGTTTAGACAATTCGTGTTCAAGTAAACGGGTGACGAGACGCGACCGTTGGCGAGCAGGGATAGCCGCCTGGAATCGGCGTGCCACAACATCGGGATGGATAGTGTTATTCGCATGTCGTTATATTATGACTTATGACTTATGTTGGCAATCTTAAAATATGGGGGACATCCTATAATGCCCCCGGGTGGAGGCGTCAAGTCTTTGATTGGCCTCTTCCATGATTTGGGTTCTGTCAGCTGATAAAGACAAGTCAATCAAAAACCCCTACGGACCTCCACTTATTTTGTGTCGGATTCAAGCAAGAATGGGCTATTGACAATACCCTTTGACCATAGTAAAATAAGGTAAATATATAAGGAGAAAGATATGGTATTGTCGCAAAATAGTTCAATGGAAAAAGTAACCTTCAATATGCCCACTGAGTTAAAAGAGCAGGTCATAGCGCTCAAAGAGGATTTACAGATCTCCCTTTCTGCAATCTATAATGAAGCCATAGCCAACTATTTGAAACAAAAAGAGATAGAGAAGTGGCGCCGGGGGATCTCCATGGCATTAGAGGATAAAGAGTATCTGGCGCCGGCAAAAGAGATGGGTAGTGAGAGTGGAGATTTGTATGAATATTAAGCAAAGTGAAATCTGGGTTGTGAAGTTTTTCCCAAAAGTTGCTTCTGAAATATCAAAAGAGAGACCTGCAATTGTAGTAAGTCACGATGAGATAGGAAGACTTCCACTCAAGATTATTGTTCCCGTTACTGATTGGAAACCCAACTATGCACACTATCCTTGGATGGTAAGGGTTGAGGATAGCGTAGGAAATGGATTGTCTAAAGTTTCCGCGATAGACTGTTTTCAGGTTAAGAATCTTGCAAACCAGCGCTTTGTTAAGCGGTTGGGTTCTATAAATGATGATATACTGAAAATAGTACACAGTACGATCGCTAAAACTCTAAATCCTGCCTACGTGTTAAGCTGAGGGCGGGGATGTAAAAATCGTGCAGGATATCGGCGGCTTTTTCCTTGGGGCCCGTGGTGGAGGTTCGGTAGGCGTATTCCCAGTCCTTGTTTTTGAAATTCTTCATTTATCTATGCATGATTCGGCATGCTTGCTCGAAAAAGGGGCTTGATGGTTTCCCATACTTTTGAATCGTGGGCAGCATGCCACAAATCATAATTTCTCTGAAGGTTGAGCCAAAGCTCAGGGGTCGTATCGAAAGCTCTCGACAACCTCAAAGCCATGTCAAATAAGGATCCGCCGAAAAATTATCTTGACGATCCCTGGCTGCAGACAGTAAACTAACCTTACTGAACCAACTCCCATTGAGGTGCGCCATGCAAACCATCAATATTCATGAAGCCAAGACGCACCTTTCCCGTCTGGTCGATGAGGCCGCGCAGGGAAATGTGTTCATCATTGCCAAGGCGGGAAAGCCCATGGTCAAGGTTTTGCCCCTTTCGGACGGAGATCTGGAAGGGACCGAAAAACTGGGTTTCATGTCGGGAGAAATTGAGGTTCCGGACGATTTCGATTCCTTTGGGGCAAAAGAAATTATCAGACTTTTTGAAGGAAAATCCACGTGAAACTGCTACTGGATACGCACGTCCTTCTATGGGCCGCGGGGCAGCCCGAAAAACTTTCCGACTCGGCCCGCACTCTCTTGACGACACCCGAAAACACTTTGTATTTCAGTGTTGCCAGTATATGGGAAATTGTGATCAAGCGGGGGCTGGGGTGGGAGAATTTCAAGGTAGACCCGCGGCGCTTGCGAAAAATGTTGATCATCCATGGATACAGGGAATTGTCTGTGGCCGCGGAACATGTCTTTACCGTCGAGACGCTTCCCCTGCTTCACAAAGACCCTTTTGATCGGTTGCTGCTGGCCCAGGCGCGTTCGGAAGGGATGTTGCTTGTCACGGTAGATGCATCCCTTTCCCAATATTCGGAATCGGTGCTGACCCTTTAGGGCCGGGGCGGCGGCGTTCCCTCGTTCAAAATCGCCAAAAATCACCTCAATTATAATGGAAACACGGAGATCCAAAATGAACAAAGGGTTTGAAAAAAAGTATCGTGTTACGTTTTTCTTCCTGGCGCTTTTTTTCTGTTTATCAGTGGACGCCGGTTGCAATAACAGCACCTCAAGCAACACAGCCGACAACTGAGGCAACGGCTCCGTGTCAGGAACGGTCGTGGGTGTAGATCCGTCCGGAGCAATGGTTTGACTCCTGGACAGTACAGGAAAAGAACTGACAAAAGACACCATACCACTTTCGGCGGACGGCAGTTATCGCCTTTCATTGCACACACCCCTGCCCGAAACAGAGTATCTCATCGCTCAGGTCACGCGTAACGACCGCTCTCTGCGAGCCCTGATCACGGGATTCGCCCACGGGGATGACTACGCGGAACAAGATGCCGTTATCTCTCCGGACACCGAAGCAGCCATCCGGCTTTGTTCCCTGGGTCAAACCGTAAACCTTCAAGATTACGCCCTCTTTCTGCAAAGCTGCATCAATGGAACATTTGACATAAACCTTCCGAATTCAAACCAATTTCCCTATCGGGAATTGATGGGGGAGCTTTCCGATCAAATGGCCGCCTATTTTGACGGAGATGCGGAATTCCTCCCGAATCCGGAGCAGATTGCCCAGATGATCATTTCAGCCAACCATCCGCTTGACCTCTGCGAGGCGCCCAGTTTATCGTCCGGTTCCCAGGTTCAGCGCGCCCTCATCACGCAGGATGGAAAGGCACAGCTGATTATCGCCTATGATCCGAGGGTTGGGTTCATTATGTTGCGAGAGTGATATTCTCTGGGTCCAAAAACCGGGCAAAGAATTTGGCTCAAAAATGGCGTTTTTAGACGCCCTACCCCTGCCTGGCCTGCGCCACCCATTCCCTTCCGGGGGGCATCCTCTTTGTGGTAAATCTGAGAGATCCCTCCGGGGAGATCCTCCGGACCCTTACCCGTGACTGAGATCTGGGAAGGCCTCGTTATCGTGGGTATGGGAAACCCCCTCCTCTCGGACAACGGGGTGGGACATCATGCAGCCCGGACCTTCAATCGGTGCTTTCCCTGGGACGCGCCCTCATAAACATTGCAACTGTGACGATGGGTACAGGGCTTGATGAGAATTTCAGAAGGTGCTCGTCTCCGGATACAATGGCTGCTGCATTGCCATCAAGGGCACACCAGATAAATTTGTCATCGGATGGATCCAATGCCACGAATGGCTTGCTGGATTTCACCGTTACGACCTTGAAATGTGGCAATATCTCATGACTCAGAATGAACTGGATCTCCGATTCTGAGAGTTGAAATTTCGGATAGGCCAGAACACGTAGATATTCTTTGATAATTTCCTCAGAACAAATCGGAACAACCAAGCCCTTCCTCCAGAGGAAGCGCAGGTCGCCGGGTTTCCCTCCAAACAGGAGGCCGCTCACGAGTACATTGGTATCGACAACAATCTTTTTCATCTGGAACGCGCCCAACGCACGGCTTCGCTGACACAATCTTCGGAAAGGCCCAATTTGTTCATCTTCGTCCTTATTTGTTCAAGATCGGCATCATACACCTTTACAGGTTTCAGAAAAACCACGCCGTCGTCATAGGCCACATCGAAATACCGCACATTCGGAAGTCTGGAAATAATATCTTTTGGAATGGTGATCTGATTTTTGGTTGTGAGCTTTGCAAGCATATCCTTACCTCCTTACTTTCGGACTTTCCTCCTATCGTAATATCGCACGTAAGACTCGTCAAGACATTTGAGCCCAACCCACTCCTCTGGTATAGTGATATAGGAAGTCAGTGACGATAGGACAGATATAGTATGTCATTCAAATAATTTCAAGAATAATAATAACAGTAAGTTAGGCTATCCCAGCACTACCTCGTTACCAAACGGCGCCACCGGGATAGCTTGGCCGGTGGAGATGGCCGTACCCTCATCACTGCCGCTACATCCCAAGAAACCCAAAAGACCCACCAGAAGAATTACCACCATTCTTTTCATAATTTTTATCCCCCCTTTACTGCTTCGCTGATTTATCTATCTACCATTAAACATGGTCATGCATGAACGTCAACGGGGCCGGAGGGACTTTGTGACGAATCCGCCCATATTTGTGACGAATCGGCCATGGTTTGAAGAGAGAGGGGAATGTCTTGATGTGTTTCTGACGATCCAGTAGAAGGCGGAGGCGGCAATCCGTGGCGTGTGTGGACCAGGTATGCCGCGCTACCGATTCTCATTTTCTCAATTTGGAGCCGCGCGTGGATCGGATGGTGATCGATGATAGCGATTATTTTGTCGGCGGTTTGCATAAGCGACATACTTCCTATTTGCGCCAACTGAAAAAAATACGCGATGATAAAGGGTATTGGAATCAAATAGGTATTATTTCTCTTATTCTTTCCAATTATCCCATTATATGATGTACATGTCCTCAGCTGCTCGAAGCAATTGTTCGCGAAAGCCGGGATGGACCAGATCGATAATCGCGAGGGCCCGTTCTCGTGTGGATTTTCCTTTGAGATCCACAACCCCGTACTCAGTCGCAAGAAAATGGGTATCGTTTCTGGGGGTCGTGACCATGACGCCTTCCTTCAAGCGCGGCACGATTCGGGAAATCTCTCCGCCTTTTGCTGTGGCATGAAAGGCGAGGATCGATTCGCCGCCTTTAGCGTCAAACGCACCTCTCACGAAATCCAGCTGGCCACCGATTCCGCTGAACTGGCGCCCTGCCATGAACTCGGCATTGGCCTGGCCGAAAAGGTCCACTTCAAGGACGGAATTGACCGATATCATGTTGTCATTTTGAGCGATCACGGAAGGATGGTTGGTGTAGGAAACGGGATAGCTCTCAAAAGCGGGATTGTTGTCCAGAAACCGCAGCATATCCCGGTCGCCAATGGCCACTGTAAAAATGTTCTTTCGAGGGTGCAGTGTCTTTTTTTTCCCCGTGACAACGCCCTTTTTGATCAGATCGGATATTCCAGGACAAAAAACCTCGGTATGAATACCCAGGTCCCTGTGGTTTTCCAGAAAGGCCGCCACGGCGTTGGGAAGACATCCCCATCCCAGCTGAATGGTGGCGCCGTCGGGGATCATTTCCGAAATGGCTTTTCCGATAATTTCATCTTCCGGTTTTGCGGGCGCCTCGGGGATATTCAGAAGGGGCAGGTGGTTTTCAACCACCGCATCCACTTCGGAAATATGAATCAAGGAATCCCCGAAAACGCGCGGCATGTTTTCGTTTATTTCCACAATCAGGTATTTGGCGCAACGGGCAGCGGTTGATGTGAAATCATTGGCCACCCCGAAACTGAAATACCCCGCCGCATCCATGGGTGAAACCGTTGTGGCTGCCACATCGACGATCATGTATTCCGAAATGAGCCTGGGCACCTGGTGGTAATGACTGGGCAGGTAGTCGTTTAATCCCACATAAACCAGTCCCCGGTCCACGTCACCCACAAAATGAGCCCGCCTTTCAACGCGGTCCACGAGATCCGTGGCCAGGACCGTGTTCTGCGCATGGGCCGTTGGAAGGCTGCTGAAAATGCGGAGTTTGTTGAGATCGCCTTCGCGAAGGCGTTTGGCAAAGGCTTCAAGGACGGCGGGCGGTTCCGCAAGAAACACCCCGTAAATGAGCAGACTTCCCTCCTTTACCGCGGACACGGCTTTTTCCGCCGTAGTCAGTTTCTTCTGGTACAAAGATGCATACATGCAACCACTCCGCAATTCCGCAATTCCAGCAATCAATTCCGGATATGAACGTTGTCCAACACATCCAGACCGAGAAGATCCTCTCTCATCAGTAAATCCTCATGGAACAATCCCCGTCTTGCAACGGCGACTCTTTTTAAAAAAAATACCGGCACATTTCTACCGAATCAAGCGTTTTAGAAAGGCCGTAATACCGGCAGACAACGGAAGCCGGCAAGGTGATGAAAGATTCATAGTGTGGACGAAGTTAGGACCAAGCCCGACTGTTCACAAATGGTATATCTCCAAATCATCAAAATGCCGTGTGAAAAACGCTGCCACAAGGCGCCGGTGGCACTTTTCGGGGGTGGGTTCGCTGCACAGCAGGCATGCGCCGCTCAATTCCTCAGCGGAGACCAGCCCATGGGCCTGACGCCTTTCCAGCAACTCCAGAAACCGCTTTTCATATTCTTCCCATTTAATTTCCTTTTTCTTATAGCCATCCAGGATCTCTTTCGTGGGGGCCAGAAGCGGTTCGTGCCGGTAATCGCAATCACAAATGGTCTTCAGAAAATAAGCAAGGTCATCCCGTTTGGCAAAACCGGCCAACTGAGAAACATTGTTGAGCCTGACATCGATAAGCCGTTTCACACCCGCATTTAACAGGCGGGTGAAAAACTGTTCCGCTGATTTCTTTGTAAAACCGATGGTGAAAATTTTTCCCTGTTGCATCATAGGTCCCTGCCCTCTTCCTTTCCGATCTTTTCTTCCTTGACGTGAGCGATCTTTTGCCCCTGAAGATCATAGGCTTCCTGGATCATCTGCTCTGATGATCGGAACATGTCTGATTCCGGCAGTTTCAATGCCTTTCTTAAACGGTTCATGGCGGATTCGTGGGTTTCAAGGGCGCCATCTTCCAGAATATGCGCAATCCTGATGCCGGCGCCCGCCGGCGGGCGGCACACCAGAATTGTGCGATGGCACATCACCGGGTCCTTTTCCGCGCACATGAGTGCGATGCGATAGGACTTCATACCCTCTTTGACCCGCTTGATCCCTTCCTGAAACAGATCTGTTTTTGCCAGGCGGTCATATTGAACTTTGCCGTTCTCATAACAGCCCGGATCATCGCTTCGCGGCCCCAGCTCCTTCCCCAGATAGACATACGCAATACCATGCTTTTTCAGTTCAGCCTGGATGGTCTCGCGATTGAACTGCGGATTGTAACGGCTGTATGGACTGGAACGAACATCACACACCGCACCGATTCCATGAAGATTAAGCAGCTCAAGGAACCGGTCCAGCGAATGCGTGGAATGCCCAATGGTGTAAAGCGTTTTTCCCATAATATTTTTAATCCTCAAGTCCGATCACCCCTGCCGCCAGTTTGTAGCAGAACCCATTCAGCGGCTCCCCGAGGCTGATGCAAAGGGTTATCGGCTTTTTTTCGATTTCATATCGTCCTTCCGTCCGCTCCGCATAGGTTCTTTCCACAAACGGATCGGTCAAGGCAAGGTTATAAGTTGTCTCATTAAAAATGAATTCTGCGCGAATTCTTTGCTTAAACGTCAAACCGCTTGATAAAACCAGGCAGAAATCCTCAGGTTGGATCAAGACCAATGATGAATCACACTGTGCATTTGCAATTTCAAGGGGTATCTTGTCATTCATGCCATGTGCACTATGGTATCCGTTTACCCACAGACTGTGAACATCATCACAATAATGACGCAATTCTTCGACTTTAAGCCGTCCCACTTTTTCCCAGGACCTTTCGCAATCCGCCAGATAATTCTCCGCCTGATAATAATGGGGCAGCGGCTTTTTGACGGCAACTTTCACAATATCAAGAAATATGGGCTTATTACCGTCTTTTAACTGAATGTTTTCCAAAGGAAGTTCACCCATCGGCCTTGGACTCACCGGGCGAATCCAGGATGACTCACCCGGCGCTGCGACTATCTCCTTTCCGGCAACGCAATAACCCTTGTACTTTCGAGACACAGCGAAGCAAACCATTGTTTTTTCGTAAGGGTCTCCGGCAATTGTTTTACCAGGAACAGATTTCTCCGGATGTTTCAGGCACAACTTTTTAATCCGGCTTTGAATAGCGCCTTTGGTTCTTCCCGATGCCTTGGCAAGATTCTCGATGGAAACCCCGTTTCCGTAGTCCTGTTCAAGCTTACGGTCATCTTCTTCGGTCCAGGGAAAATAGGCGCCGGGATGTTTCTGACGGACTTTTTCAAAGGAATAATTCAAATCTTTGGTGTCTTTTTTGGCGTCATACAATATGAGGGGAGCCACCCGCCTCGCGTAATTGTCTATCAGCGAATCTTCATGATAATGTGCATTGACGGCTTCAACACTTCCCAACACTTTAATTTTCTTTTTTATGAAAAGAACCGCCTTGCGGTCCGGCTCCCAATCTGTCGATGAATCTTTTTTGACAGGTTCCTTATGTTCCGAAGGATCTGATTTTCCAGTGGTTAAATTCGTTATGGCATGCGAATCAATTGGGGGAAAGGGGTCAATCTTTTCGAAATTTTCGAGTAAAGACAGGTCCCTGTCTTCAACAAGTTTGTCACAAGCCGGCATCTTGTAATCAGAATCGTCCACTGGATTTTCAACCCCGTTGCTCCCGGACTCAGCATCCTCTTTCCCGTCAAGATATTCGGTGATATCCACTTCCTCCCCTCGAATGCAGGCCAGAAAAAGTGCCCCATACCGCTGGGCTTTTGCGTCCCCCACCCCGTTGATTTGCAAAAACTCATGATGGTTCGTGGGTCTAACAGACGCCATTTCCTTCAAGGATTTGTCATTGAAAACAATATAGGGCGGTACTTTCAGATATCTTGAAATCTCCAGCCGAACTTTTCGAAGGACCTCAAAGAGCGATCGGTCTTCTTCGTCCTCAAAAAAGACCTTCACAGTCCCGGGAATCGGCTTTTCAACGGGCTTTTCTGAAAAAGCCGAATCTTTTCTGAAAAGAACCTCCCGCGCCCCTTTCAAAACCTGCCAACTGTCATCGGTCAATCGAAAACCGCTGATTTGCCCCATATCCACGGACAGCAACCCCGCCGACAAAAGCTGCCGGAACACCGACATCCAGGTGTTTTTGTCCAACTCCCGACCGGCGCCAAAAGTCTTGATTCGATCATGACCCCATCGTTCAATCTGCCGGGTGGCATTGCCCATGAGGACATCGGTCAGGTGACCGGCGCCAAAACGCTGCCCCGTCCGGTATACGCAGGATAAGGCCTTCTGGGCGGCAATGGTTCCGTCCCAGGTCTCGGGCGCATTCAAACAGTTATCACAGGCGCCGCATCGGCCGTTATGGGTTTCCCCAAAATAGTTCAGCAGGCGTTTTCTCCGGCACACCACGGACTCACAGTATCCGAGCAGGGCTTCCAGCTTTTTCTGAAGCACATATTTGAATTCCCGCCCCCCTTCGGACATCTCAAACATCCGCCGCAACGCGGTGACATCGGAGAGCGAATAAACCATCCAAGCATCGGCGGGCTGCCCATCACGACCCGCTCGCCCGGTTTCCTGATAATAGGCCTCCATACTGGACGGAAGATCCAGATGCGCCACGAAGCGAACATCCGGTTTATCGATGCCCATGCCGAACGCAATGGTGGCAACGATAACCCGGTCACTGCTTTCCTGAAACTGTTTCTGGTTTTCCATGCGCACTTCCGGGGATAACCCGGCATGATAGGGAAACGCATCCACCCCCTGCTGAGACAGCCATGACGCAATACTCTCCGTTCTTTTTCGGGTTCTGACGTACACAATACCCGATTGGTTTGCGTGTTTTCCGCGAATAAAATCCAGCAGTTGACGTTTGTCTCTGTTTTTAACCCGCACGTGATATCGAATATTGGGTCGGTCAAAGCTGCTGATAAATATGCAGGCCTCACGGAGGTCGAGTTTTTCGAGGATGTCTTTCCGGGTCATCTCGTCGGCAGTCGCCGTAAGCGCCATTCGGGGGGTATTCGGAAAATGATGGGTCACTTCATTTATCCGCAGGTATTCCGGGCGAAAATCATGACCCCACTGGGAAACACAATGGGCTTCATCAATGGCAAAAAGCGCCGGCTTGATACGGGTGAGAAAATGCTGGAAATCCGGCGTGAGGAGCCTTTCCGGCGCAACGTAAAGGATGTCCAGCCGATCGTCCGCGGCCCTTTGTTGGACACTCTGCGCCTCCCCGTAAGGCAGCGTCGAGTTCAAACAGGCCGCCTTGACGCCATTTTGCTGAAGCGCCTTGACCTGGTCTTCCATCAACGCAATCAACGGAGAGATAACGATGCCCACACCCGGCTTCAGCATCGACGGAATCTGATAGCAGATTGACTTCCCACTGCCGGTGGGCATCAATACAAACGCATTTTCTCCACCCAGAACGGTTTCGATGATTTCCCGCTGGTTTTCCCTGAAGCCGTCGTATCCAAAATATTCATTTAATATTTTTTGAGGCATAGGACTAACGTTCGTCAGTTTATAAGTTCCCAATCTCATAGTGATTTTCTAATACAATCCGACGTCCTCTGCTTACCGAAAGGCTTACCGCTGCCTGGGAAATCCCCAGTTTCCGGCTTAACCACGCCTGGCTAACGCCCAATTCACTGGTCGCCCAGTAGCAAAGAAGGCTGCGAGCCTGCACAATCTTAGGCTGTTTTCCCGAAACCCAAACCGTTTCGGGGGCCATGCCCATAATGTCGGCAACTCTCTCGGCAATCCTGCCGACATCAATCCCCTTGGCCTTCAAGCGATATTTCCTCTCGAATGCCTCCTCGGCTTGAGAGAGCACCTTCTCCACAAATTCACCATCGCCAAGGATACGCTCGTCCCCCTTCTGAAATACGCCGGCCTTCCGCAATGATTTCACGGCGGACCACCCCCCAACGCTCCGAACCAGTCCCCCACCCGTGAGATCTTGCCGCTTACCGGCAGCGATCCCCTTTTTTACAAATTCCAAGTACCGCCGCCGCGCAACGGACACCTTGTCGCCAAACAACCCGAGGATTGTCGTGTTCTGCCACTCCGCGGTTACCCTCCCCATAAGTACGCTATGCCCGCTGTAAGGATGGTTTCCCAACTCCTTTATATCAGACACCAATTTTGCCCGAAGCGGGTTCAAATGCACATAGCGCGTCAGTTCCAATAGATATGAATCTTCCTGGCAGAGGATTGACTTGTATCGGTTTTGAAACAGATGGCCATACCGCTTGTGTCTCCGGTTATAGTGCATGGCGTAACCGGTTAAGAGGCGTTTCATGACCGTAGAGATAGGGATAATGCCGGTTTTCAAAAGCAAATGGAAATGATTGGGCATCAGCGCCCACGCAAAACATTGTGTTTCCGTATCAGAAACAATTTTCCCCAACCGTTCAACAAAAAAATCTCGGTCGTCATCATCATCAAACACTTTTCGACGGCCTATCCCCCTGGCAATAACGTGGTGTAGCGCTCCTGGGGCATCTATGCGGGCTTTTCTTGGCATACAGACACGCTATCAAATGAAAAACAAAAACGTAACTTATAATCTGACGAACGTTTTTCTTTTTCTTGCTACCTTCGAGACGGGCCTCCCCATCTCCCGCCACCCATACTACCGCCACCACCAAAACCGCCCCTCGCCGTTGCTCCGCGGCTGTAGCCGCCAAAGTTTACCGTGGACCTTGAACCGCCTTGCTGCCCTCGGGACACTCCCGCCGACCTGTTGCCGTTATAGGTATTGGCAGCGACCCTGTTATCCATGGGGGATCGGTTCCCGGCCTTTTGGGAAAAACCCGTCACTTTTGACGGCCCCCTTGAGTACGGGGAACCGACACCGGATGCGCCGGTTCTTCGATCCATCGCACCCTTTTTACCGGTCACGGTCCGGTTCCTGTTTGTCTGCATGCCATTGGATCTGCCGGTCCTGGAGGATGTCTTCCGGCTGGCAACACGGGTGCCGTTGCGCAATTTCGTCTCAATGGCACGAAAATCCCCGCCCCTCTTAAACGCACTTCTATTCACCTTCGAATACCGCATTCGGGAGACCGGATTCCGGTAGGCGACATTCCGTCGATGGGTCGGGTCATGGCGCCAATGGGTTAACTGCGTTCTCGAATTGTTGAAATATCTGCGGTTGACATTGATATTGCGATTCACATTGGCGTAGAAATGGCGATTCCGCCAATCCCAGCGGCCCCATGCGCGACCCCAATAGGGTCCCACCCTGCACCGGGGGCCGAACCAGATCGGCCCGGGGAAAAAGGCCACCCCAACGGCATAGGGGTAGAAGGCATAAGGGGGATAAGCAGGCCACCACCAGGAACCGTAAACCCACCAAGGATCATAGACGGGCACATAGACCACCTGCGGGTTGGTTGGCGCGATGACGATGATTTCCTTTTCAACAGTCACCGTCTGCTCTTCCGAAGTCTTCAGGTTCCCGGCTTCATGGGCCTTTTGCCGAAGATCCTGCACGGTCCGGATAACATCGTCCTTTTGGGCCAGAAAGGCCTCGCCCAAAGCCGGGGTCCAGTCCAGCTTCTCGCTCATCATGGAGAGCACTTCCGGAAAAGGCACCAGGGCTTTTACACTGGCATCCCAGGGTTGCTTATCCAGGGCATCATTCAGTTGATCCCCCTGAAGGTCTTTATTTTCCTTGAGCCACCGGTCCGCCATGATCACTTCCAGGGGGTAGGTTGACGCCATCAGAATCTGGGCCAAAAGTGAATCCGGGTAAAGGGCGATGGGCGCCAGCATCCTGTCCAACTCCTGCTGGGTGAATATTTCGGGGTTTTCCTTCGGAATCTGGGCGTAACCCGCCACGGGCAACGCCATGAGCAGAACCAGAAGCAGGAGGCTTGATCGAAATAACAATTTTAATCTTCCCATGGCCATCCCTCCTTTCATTAAATCTGCAATTAGTCGTTAGCTTGGAACTGCAAGCATTTTCATGACTTCTTGCTGAATTCCAGTCTTCCCTGATTTAACCAAGCAAATTATATGGCATAAATTTGATATTATAGCGCTAATCGCCAACAGTCAATTTCTTTTTATTTAACCATCTGTTTTAGCGCTTCTTTTACGTCGGTCACGGAGAACTGACACAATTTGTTTTGGCACATATAAATGGTGGTCTGCCCCTCTATCAATTTGTGTTTCAACAAAGGTAACGGTAGATGTCAATCAAGTTGTCGCCTAAACTTGTAAAAATTATCGCGATACCCGCAAAAAATTCTCATGGCCTCCGACGAGCTTTTTTAGAGGCCCATTCTCGGCCATGAGAATTTTTTGATCGGGTTAGAGGGAGCCGAGGCTCCCGTCTGCCCACAGAACCGTGCGTACGGGTCCGTACACGGCTCCTCATGTCACCTTTATCCATTGATCAAGGCTGAACCACCGGTGGTGATGTTCGGGGGGGGGGGGGGGGGGGCAGGGACGTTCGTCAGATTATAAATTTCCAAAAGGCCTTCGGTTCTTTCCCTACAATTTGGTAGCCTTCTGTGCTACTCCATGCGAGTTTTGCGTGGCATGTCTGCTTAATATCATGCAATGAATGATGTATTAACTTATAATCTGACGTACGTCCCATTCGCCCCACGTGAGCTTTGAACCAATCAAGGACCTCTGGTTCAATTTCCAACATAACTTTAACTTTCGGCTTTGGCATTCGCCATTTTGCCGTCGCAAAAAAGTCATCTGTCAATGGAGGAATGTCTGACGTGTCAATCATATCATCAGTCATTGCGTCAATACGCTCCAAATTCGTTTTTGCAATAGTATTCGAATCGTTTCCGTTCATCTTTTATTGCCTTTCGAAATGAGATTATGCGGATGTTTTCCTCATTTATTTCAGTGAAGGCCAGAACGACAACGCGCATTTCAAAAAGACCGATTCCCATCCAACGATCTTCTCCATAATCTTCACGAGTATCCAAATTCACGCATAAGTCTACATGTTGTGGGGTTTTCAAAAATCTGCATGTAACCTATTGAAAATCAACGATTAATTAATAAATTTGAAATAAAAGCTCTGAAATATTTTATATTTCAGTATGTTGACCTAAAACCTCACAACATGTAGACTATGCGTTGCTTTCGTTTAATTAGAATTGCCGCAAACATCAGACTTGACTATAACTCTAAAATCAATGATTATCAGCATATTTTCCATTTTTGCCGTAAGGCTATGAACAAGCCAAACATCTCCGAAACAACAAATTCCATCTGGTCCGCCATCTCTTTCAAAAAAGATGTTCACGGCCACATCCTTCAATTCAAGCAACGATCCTACAGCCTGCCCGTTATAGATGAAAAAGAAACAAAACAAAACATCTCAGCTCTTGCCAAAGCACTTCTTACAAAATATACAGTCCGAGATATTTCAATCCTGTTAATGGAATGCCTTGATGAGATTAAATTTCAATACATGCTCTCCCATAATGGCTTTCGATTATCAAAAAGTAGCCCTAAACATAAAAGAGTTATGGTCTCGGATATTTATGCCTTTTCCAAAGCCCTAACATACTGCTTTTCCTTCTTACCACCGGAGACGCCTGTTAAACCTCTGACCATTGTATCTGGAGTGATGGCGCCGGCAGGCCAGGATCTAGGCGCCACGCTTCTCAAACAATTTTGGCAAACTCAGGGGCATACTATTTTCAACCTCGGATCCAAAATCAAACCGCGGGCCTGGGTTGATGCGATTGAAAAATATCAACCCAATTTTCTGGGCATCTCATGTATGCTCAATACCTGCATTGCGAATTTACGAGAACTCTTGGACCTGTTGTCTGCCAAAAACGTTCGCACGCAAGTCTGTGTAGGCGGCATGGCAATAAATAAACTCATGACACTGCAATTGATTCAGAAATATCACGTCCCCCTCTTTTACGGGACGGACTTCATTGGCATTCCAAAAAGCTCCAAACCAGGCATTCAAAATCAAAACCGTGGAAAAAATATAATCAACTTGCCGGAGGATATCACCGCCCTATCTTCCCGAGGAAAGATTTTCTGCTGTCGTATTCCTCTTACAGAAGTCATTATTGCCGACAGGAACCGACAGGATAGTAGAGAATTCATTTCCAATTTCAACTGCGCGGTCATCGTCACCACTTCCAGCAAACCAGCTACAAAAGGTGATGAAAAAACACTAACCAGGCAGTTGTTGAAAATAGAAAAATTTATAGAGGAAACTGACCATTTAGCTTTCGCTTTTCATTACCCTATTCCCTGTCCTTTTTGCCTGCCGGCCGATTGCAGAAAAAAAGAGGACACTTGCATGAACCCGGCCTATATGCGGCCATCTGCAAACGCTTTTCACATCAATCTTTTAAAGACCATGGAGAATACTGGAATTCCAGATTTCGGGCTCAGCACTCTGATTCTGGTGAAATAGGGTGGCGGCAAAATGATCAGAAGCGCAGTCATGGATCTCGATCCTCTAAAAGGGAATATCATCATCGGAAACGGGCGCGTTCAATTCTTCCGCTTCCGGCGCAACCGCAACATCGGGCAGCTCATCAAAAACAAACGGCGCTTTCACCACCGGCGTTTTCCTGAAAATCATCACATCTCCTGTTCCTTTTCGGTCTAAAGCCGTGGTCACCACATAACCGGAAACCATGAGCCTGTCCTCAAACCCTTCAAGTTCAAGCCACGAGAGCAGTTCCACCAGGGCGCCGTCCAACAACCGCACCGGGGCGCCTTCTCGAATCAGAAAATCCGACCGACTGCCACCTTTAAGGGGTTGGGCAAGGAGGGAGTCGGCCAGCCATGCCACAATTTCCTCCTGCCGTTTTGTGGCTTCAATCATCATGACGTCATATTCATCAAATTCATCATCCGCAAAGTCATATGGTTCCATTTTGTCCTCCTGAGTTCCTCCGTCATTTCCTTTGGGCGGCAAATAACCATCATCTTCATATTCCGGCGGTTGATAGTCCGGATCAACCGCATCATCCATTTGCTCGAAATGGCGATCATCAGGGCCGCCCATCACGTCTTCCCAGTCCTCCTGCTGAAGTTCATCCACATCATCTTCCCAGCGGGAAACCACCTCATCCTGAGCAATTTTTCCGTATTCCGACATTAAACATCCTCCTTCTTAAAAGATATAAAGCATCTTGTTTCCGTCCTTTTTCCATGGGTACGACATGCCCAAGATCACGAAAAAATCTTCCATCTTCGTATCATGCTTTCGATAACTTTTTCAGAATACGGTTCAATATTCTTAAAGGGACTGATGCGATCCCTTCGTCCGGGTGCAATGATGCTTTTCAGCGTTTCAAGGACCTCAGGAAAGACCGATGTTTTTTCATCTGACATTTGCGTCGACCTTATTCAAACAAACTGCGTTGACGGGTTTTTTTCTTTTGTGAAGTGGTGGCTTCGAAGCGACCCGTCAATGAAGGGGAAGCAGGGTCATGCTGTTGATACCGTTCCCTGGCCCTCTCAAAACTGGCCGTTGCGTAGCAGTACACACAGCCGAATCGGCAGGTATCGTACATCCCGATATCACGGCTGGCGACACAGCCACAGGCCGGGCGCTGGGAAGGGTCCTTCCGGTGTGTAACATCCAGTCCGAAAACTTTCTGAATCAGGCGGTCATCAATGCATTTTCCGGGCAGTATATTTTTGGAACAGACCCCCTGCTCTTCCGCACAGGTGCGGAGATCCATTCCGTTTGCCGTAGCCGCAGCGATCATGGTTTCCATGAGCCGATAAAGTTCCTCAGCCTCCTGCTCATATATGCGAATGCCTTTTTTTTCCAGTACTCGAAGTCGTCCCGTTGCCTTACGGTATATGTCCACAAAGCTGATGATGCACCTTCGGGTATGCCCATGCAATTTCTCGGCGAGGCGCTGGAAAGTTTCCATATGGAAATCCGGATTCGTGATGGTGCTAAAGACAATCGGGTCATATCGCCATACGACTTTGTTTTTACTCACCCGCTCACTCAGTGTACGGAAGGTTTCCATGGATTTTTCATGGTTGGGTGATTTTGGATCCAGCGCTCTGGGATTGTTCATCAGGGTATAAAGGAAGTAATATCGAAATCCACGCCTGTCCAGTTCTTCCAGATGGGGAAGGAGGGGCCGGGCATATCGGGTCCAGAAGACAATAACGTCTACATCCCGGGGCCTCAGGGATATGCGCGACACCTGCTTTGCGTTGAATGGGTTGGGAACGGTACAGTAACCTTCCCGAATGCGGTTCATAAACCATTCCGCATAAAAGGCGGGGATATCGGTCCGCCTGCTGGCACTGATAATCATCTGGTTTCCTTTCAAAAAGATGCTGCCCGTTTATTGCGCTTATGTTCAAGCGTAAATGATCTCTTTGACGCATAACGAAATTTCTATCTGCTAATTCAACTGACTTCAATCCCGGAAACCGACTTCCAAGAATCGCCGCGTCTTACTCTAAACAATGCCCGCCATATATCTCTTAAAGGCATCGCCATTGATGGCTTTCATGCGATTTCGAATATTCAGGACCTCGTTGGTGACAAGGGGTGTTTCCTTTCTGATCACCTCGGCGAGATAGAGCAAGCGGTTGAAATATATCTGCGCCTCAAAATCCGTTTGAACATCCTTCGTCAAAAAACTTCCTTGGCAAATCTCAGACATTCTATTCACAAGTTCTTTGTCCATCGGGATCTCAAGCAATCGCGATAGCCAGCACTCAAAGGGCCATCTTGCGCGAACAAACCTGCGATCCGCATAATCCTCTTTCAGGGTTTCAAATATACTTTTTACCTTTTCATTAAAAACGAATTGCATATCAACCGATAGGGGATCATAAAACAGCGCAAAACTCAGAGCCGTAATTGCCTTACTTTTCATATTCATTTTGTCAAAACAAAAGGACTAATACGTTCTTAGCCGAGCATTTTCCCCTATTTCATTGAGATATCTGAGGGCCATTCGGCCAGCACTTTGATAGCGACCGATTTTCACGAGGCAGAAGACCGGATGAATATTGTCCGTGAGATAATCAAAATCTTCACCCCGAAATTTATCAGCCAAACGGGTAAACCAGTAGCCCTGCAGATTGGCAAGCTCCGCCTTCAAGCCGGTCTCAGGATAATTCAAGAGAAGTGTCTCCCAATAGGCGGCCATCTTCTTTGGAGATCCGTTCTCTTTTTCCTTGAGTTTTAACAGCTCACTCTCCCAAAAACGTTTCTTGTTTTGCCAATCAGGAGGACTGTTCCGTGGTTCATCGAGGGATAAGATAATCCCCGGCAAAGCCTCCCAGTCTCCCCTTTTAATGGCCCTGTGATAATCTCCCAAGAACATTTCGGGCATACCAAAAAGGTTTAGTTGTTCCATTGATTGAGACTGAGCCCCCTTTTCACAATATTCAATTTTTATTATGCAAAAATCTTGAATGCTCTTTCAATTTCAAGGCCTGCGAAAAAATTCAAAATGACGGTGGCTACGAACTTATTTTCTTTTCTTATTCAGATGAAGAGTCAAACTTTGAGCCTCAAGCATAACCAAAAACTCTTCCTTACTCGGCCCCAACCCCATATTCTCATGCAACCCGATTTTTCGGAGCTTAAGGTTGTATTTTTCCCATTTTGGTCGAAGCGGATGGCCCCTTGCAACGAACCTTTCTTTAAAGTAGAGCAGCTGTTGCCACGATCCCTTCTCTTGTTCAAAAACATCCACCCGCTGAGTTCTTAAATTGACTTTGACGCGCTGGATGAGTTCTGGAAGCGGGCTTTTTTCGAACTTGTCGTAAATAAAGTAAGTTACTTTTCCGGAACGTTTGTGGATTTTGATTATATCGGCCATATGAGCGTCCCCATAAAGCATTTCGCCGGCGCCAACGTAGATTCTGAGCACTGGATCAATTTGATTCAGGAGATCTCGATAAAAATACAATGCCTGACGGTTCTTTTAAATTCTCAGTGTCGATTTTTCGATCCATTTGACACAGGACTTGGCGTGAATTTCACAAAGCTAACGTACCCCGTGATCGGATACAAAAAAGGCCTTTTTGACGTTTGATAAATTGAATGGGTATGGGCTTGCCTCCAAAGTCTGAAAATTAAAACACCCCATCTTTTTGGTCTTTGTAGATCCGATCCTTACATCGACAAGCTCACCGGCGCCGGGGGCGAAGCGGTGCGCAAACCTCGGTTCCGCGTGTAGCGATTGATTTCCGGATACTGTTTTTCGATGTTCTATGCTTCATTTATCCCCGTGCCTATCCATCGCTTCAATCATTCGTATTTCCCTCTCAAGTTCAGCTTCGAGTTCCTGCTCTGTGGGCAAAACAAGTCGGTAGATGCAAAAAGCTGTTCGCTGTTTTTCAAAACGGAATATCTGACCAAGGTTTCTTCTTTGTCGCCGCATAATATGATGCCGATTGTGGGATTGTCGTCTTCGACGCGCTTAAGATCGTCGAACATGCGTACATACATATCCATCCGGCCGATATCTTGGTGGGTGAGTTTACCTGTTTTCAGAACGATTATGACAAAGCATTTGAGCAAGTAATTGTAAAAAACAAGATCAATGTAAAAATGACTGGCCTCAGTGCTGATTCGGAACTGCCTGGCTACAAAGGAAAAACCTTTGCCCATTTCCAGTAAAAACGCCTGCAGGTTTGAGATGATGGCCTGCTCAAAACGGGATTCCTGCAATTTTGCATGTTCCGGCAAGTTGAGAAATTCCAGCACGTAAGGGTCTTTGATGAAGTCGCGTGTGTCGTTTGTTGTTTCCGGGAGATCGAGAGCCGAGCCACCCTCTTTGTCGGAAGACGAAAGCAAGCGCTCATAATAACAGGAGATAATGTTTCTTTGGAGCTGTCTCACGCTCCAGTTTTCCGCCTTGCTTTCCGTCAAATAATAGGTTCGCGCTTTGACGTTATCGATTCGCATAATAAGGCGGATGTGGGACCAACTCAATAGGCTACACAGAGTGTAGCCTTTTTCGTCCTCGGCGAAAGTCAGATAAAACTGCCTGAAATTTTTAAGGTTCGCCACTGAAAAACCCTTGCCAAACTCGGATTGCAGCTCTTTTGAAAGGTTTTTGATTAATTCCTGCCCATAGCCTGCTCGTTTCTCTCCCAGCTGTTCTTCTTCGACAATACGTTTGCCTATCATCCAGTAAGCTTCTACCATGGCGGTGTTTACAGCGGAATATGCCTTGTTCCTCGCAACATGAAGAATATGACGAATTTCATTATAAAATGATGTTTTAACGATGTTGGTCGCCATGATCAATGCTCCAGAACTGCGTTTTTCATTTTCAAAATTACAGGGCCGTTTTTTTTAGGTTTCTTGACCGTTCAACCATTTTTTACTATTCTTCTGACCTCTTTTGCCTCAGCAACGCCGCTAATCAGCCGCGCGGCTTTTTGCGTCGGCTGAATTTATTGGTTAACTTGGTCCGACCCCAAGGATCAATAATTTTATGGACGTCCCAATTGGTTCCCGGAATTATCAAAAACCCCTTTCACAGACCATACCGCGCCTCCCCCTGAAACACCTCGCGTACATGCCACTTTACAAATCGAGGCTCCGGATAAAAATCCGGCCGCTGGGGTGCTCGAAGCGATTTTCCGTGATAAGCTGACAACCACTCCTGGAACCCCTGCGTACCATGAGCCCTATCCGACACTTCAATCCGCAGTT
Organism: Desulfatiglandales bacterium; assembly: GCA_963662465.1. Lineage (GTDB taxonomy): Bacteria > Desulfobacterota > DSM-4660 > Desulfatiglandales > Desulfatiglandaceae > NaphS2. Next base: position 1,424,200 of record OY759599.1, on the reverse strand, counting down.
CCGGTGAAACCGTAAATGCGCCCCGGTCAAAAAGCTTATGATGAAGTGCGCACAGGGCGATGCCGTTTTCCTCTACATCCGGGTCCGCCCGCCTGATGCCATTTGATATGGGCCGCCTCCAGAGCCACCAGGGTATTGCCCACGCGCACGTTGAATCCGCACACCGCGCACTGATACTCATAAGCCCGAATAATCCGATCTCGGAAATACGGGTCCCTTTTTCGCTTTTCAGGGGTCTTGAATTCCAGATCCAGCCCCACGGCCTGAAGAACATCTTCATGGATGGAAGCGGGAAAATTGGCTTCCAGGATGGAGGTTGCAAGTTCGGTGGCGGTTTCCGGATGGGCGGTTACGAGATCGAATATGTCTTTGATGAATCCGCCACTGACATTCTGACCCATCAGATTGCCTCTGCGGGGATCACAGCTGCTGATAATCCTGACGTTTCCCGAGTCTTTGAGTTCCCAGATGCCGTCATTCCGGAGTCGCCAGAAGGGGTATTCCGGGTGATAACTTTTTCGACTGGGGCCGAAATCCATGAGGAGTTGTTTGAGTTTTTTGTCAATTTCAGTGTAGGGGATGAATCTGTCACTGTTTCGAAGACTGCGGACCAGGGCATACAGCAAAAGCAGGGGTTTATGGGGAGCGCGCTGGGCGCCGCGTTTCCATACGGTGATGTTTTTGATTAGGGATTGGAGGTAGTCTTTGTTCATTTCAAACCTGTTATTGATTTCACAAAAACCCGATCCGCGACCGCATTTTTTCTATCTTCTCAGCCGAAAGCGCCGGCGGGTTTTCCTTCATGGCCTGGTATAAATCTTCTGCACCGATGCGCTTTCCCGCCTGAAAGGCAAGGTTCGCGGCCACATTCACCAGATTTTCAATTTCAGCACTGGTGTAATATTCACATTTGTGTACCAGTTCCACCCAGTCCATTTGTTCCTGGAATCGATCGGTTTGTCAGCGATATACGCTGTTTTCAGAAGGTAGTATCCCCTTTTTTGCGTTGGCCTGTTGATATAGGGGGAAGCTAAATCCCGGCTTTTTCAAAGGCATCAGAGAACTTCCGGATTCTCATAAAGCAGTTCACCCGACACATCATAATAGTCGGTGATAATGTCGATCGAGACGACCATGTCCTCAGCATTGGGAATCGATTTTTTTTCTCAATCAGTTCGCTGAGGATTGATTCCGTCGCTTTTTCTGCTCCATCTTACCCTTTGTCGCTTTGTTTGTTTTTAGGGGTTGGGTTGTTTTCGGGTTTCGGCTAAATAACTGAGGGTTAACGTCTTCATGGATCTTGTTATCGCAACGAAGCAATTGCGTCTTTCCTCTTCCATCTCCGGGCTATCATTACCTTTCTTTTTACTTTGGAAAGAAGGGAGTTCATCATCAACAAGCCCCATAAGATAAACGTGGTCGAATTCCTTCCCCTTGGCGCCATGAATTGTCATTAGAAGCACTGTGTTGGGTTGTGGAGGCGATTCTTTTGAATGCATCTCCAATTCCTGCAAAAATGCCTCCAAGGTTGTTTCACGTCCTAAAGACGACGTTATTTCTCTCGTCAAGTTTTCCCATACAGTGCGTTCTTCTTCATATCGGCTGAATTCTTCTGCTATTGGGTCGTTGTTGGGAGCAACTCTGTCTTGAATAAGTCTGCCGAACCATTCAATCGCGAACCGACTAAAACCACGGTAGTCTCTGCCTTCCCCAAGATATCGGGATACATGATCAATTGCCTCTTCGGCATGGGCAGTTATAGATATTTTTTGGATGAGTTTAACCCAATGCTGCAGGTAGTCTCGATTTCCCGCACGGGCCTGTGTTATGACATCCTCCGGATCAACGTCCACATGGGTCAGTTGTGCGAATGCACCACAAACAGCTTCCAGATAATCTTTGTTCTGCCTGTCATTGGCAAGACGCAGAACAGAATGAAGCCATACTAAAGGTGAGCTTGTAAATTCATCTTTTCTCTGGGAAATAACGGCTGGAACTTTTTCCTTTTTCAGTGACCGTTCGACTCCTTCCAGAAGTCTACGATTCCTGCCCAGAACCACTACCGAGTCAAATTGTCTGGAATGAAGGTTCTTAATATCCGCAGCAATTCCATCGGCTTCACTGTCGTAGTTCGGATAAGCCGGAAGAAGACGAACTGCTCCTTCACCGAATGACGGTTTAAAGGCTTCAAGAGGTTCTTTCCCGGTTGCTCTGTGAAAATTGTGTTGGATAAGGCGATTAGCCAGCTTCACAATTTCCGGAGGACATCTGTAGTTCATTGGCAGTTGTACAACTTTTGGCGAAAAATCATCCATAAATTGCATAATGCGCTTATGGCTGGCGCCATTCCATTGGTAGATAATCTGGTCATCGTCAGCGACAACAAACAGGTTCCTGTTTTCATCTTTTACAAGCGCCCGAATAAGGTTGTATTGAGCTCTGTTTGTATCCTGGAATTCGTCTATGCAAATATATGGATACACGGTCCTGTAGCGCTTTGCAAAAGCCGGAAATTTTTCAAACAACTGATATGTTTTCAATATCAATGAATTAAAATCAAGCGCATTACGTTTAGCCAGCTCTGCTTCGTAAGCCGGGTAAATAATTGCGACCCTTTCACCAATGTTTTCATCTTGAAATTCACCGACGCAATTTTCAGGAAAAATCAGGCGCAACTTCAACCGTTGAATAACAGGCAACAGTTTTTTATCCAGATTGCTGATAATTTCAGATGTTTTTTTTGCTGCTTCAACCGCATCATTTAAAACAGCTTCCAAGTCTCTTTTTTGGGAATAGATATTGTAATTTGGGTTGATACCCAGATGTGTCCCATGTTGCCGCAATACATCGGCACAAAATGAATGAAAAGTTCCCAAAAATAGACGGCTTTGTTCCTCAGGTATCAGGGTTGTCACTCGTGACCGCATTTCGTCCGCCGCCTTATTGGTAAAGGTCAGACCGAGTACCCGGAATTTTTTACCGATGGTCTCTTTTAGCGTTAATGCGATACGACAGGTCAGTACCCGGGTCTTTCCTGAGCCAGGGCCGGCCAACAGCAGCAAAGGCAGTTGATCCGTTAACACGGTCTCCTTCTGAACATTGCTTAACCCTTCTAAGGCCGCCGCTAATTCCTCTGTAGACATCCTATGATATCCTCGCAAATAAATGGTTCAGAACTTCACGAATAAATATTGGCACCCGACTCACATCTGCTTTACATGTTCTCAGCTTCTCGGTTAACAAACGTGCGTAAACAACCTTATCATTCCTTATTTTTTGAGATAATTCCGTCTTGAATCCCGCTTCCCCTTTCGTTTTGCCGAGAGCAACGCCTTTATCGTCAAGTATCTGTACATACTCATCAACAAACCCATTATTTAGAAGGAATGCCTCTAAATCCGTCCCTTCGTCACCCGGAAGCAGGTGGATCAACTCTTCAATTTCTTCATCTGTTAATCCCCGTTCCTTGACTTGCCGAACGAAATCTTTGCCCCCGCTGTCGTTATCGCAAATCATAATCCAAGGAATTTCAAAAGCCCTTGCAAGCGCGACAAATGCGCCAGGTGAACCATTATTTTGAAAATCAATGACGGAAATTCCCATTTGATCAAATGGTTTTCCCATCAAATCGGCAAAGTAACGCAACAATAGATACTCACTTTGCCCTTCACACAACAGCCAGGCGCCGGCAAAAAGAATTTCCCCACGAATACGTTTTGCGTAGGTATCAAGATCTTTTAGATCTTCCTTACTGAGAAACATCTGAGACTCATCGCGGAGGTTTTTCAACTGAAGATGTGTTTCAGGCTGCGAAGGATAAATCTTCAACAAGCTACGATATTCCTTCTCTGTCATTTTTTGATTTATGCTGAGGGCCGATTCGCTTTCAGAATAGGAAAATTTTAAGAATTCCGGGGACACCTTACTTAATTCGAAATGCATCCTCAAAAAAATAAATAAGGTGTCCCCGGATTTACTACGAAGCCCCTTTCACATCTTCAGTGCCCCTTCCCTTTCTCGTAAGCCTGTAACGCTGCAGACAACTGCTCGGTTTTTCGGGAATCGTGTATTCGATCAACCCCATTTCAAGAGCCGGTTGGATGTATTGGAGGCAGAAATAGTGACGATGCGTTACATTCAGGGTTTCACGCAATTGGCTGCTGCTTTTCTTGGTATCCAAAAAATGTAAAAGCCGCTTTACTGGGTCAGTGAACGGGTCAGTGACTGGGTCAGTCATAATGGTTTGAAAATCAGGGATTGTCATTACTTCTCCATTTGGGACGAACCAATTTAGGGCAGGATTACCTTCCACCGGCCACCTTTTTGGGGACCGACTCGCTTAAGCAGCCCTTTCAATTTCAGGACATCCATGTTTTTTCGAATATTCCGAGGCGAAATTCCGATCCGTTCCGACAATTTCTGTTGGGTAATCAATTCGCTCTCAAGAACTGCGAAAATGATTTCCGCCTGTATTTCAGAAAGCCCATGGTTGGTTTTTAGGTCTTTTCTTAGGTTTTTGACCTCGGTTTTTAGGTCTTTTCTTAGGTCTTTGACCTCGGTTCTCAGGCCGTCTGTTCCAGGGTAAAAAAGTTCGGCGATGAAAGCGTCGCCGGATTCGCGGATATCGTATCGGATTTCGGGATAAGCCTTCAACCAATGTCGTATCCGGATGAAGCCTGTCCCGTATTTCTCAATATCGCCCGTCAGATAAAATGCCTCGGCAAGAAGTTTGTTTCGAATGGACGAACTGTAGTCGTCGCGCTTGAGGTCCGCGATGGTGAGTTTTCCGAACAGCCTGCCGGGACTTGTGATGAGCATCTTTTCGTCAAAGATTTTGATGACAATATCCGAAGCGTTTTTGTAATCCCGATGTACTACGGCGTTTAACAGCAACTCTCGAATGGCCTCTAAGGGATATTGCCAGCGTTCTTTTCGTTGAAGACTTCCGTCAAAATGGAAGGAAAGATTGATATGCTTTTTGATAAAGACCATGACCTCTTCCAGTGCTCTTGGGAGGGGGGCCTTTGTGTAGAAATCATCGATGATGGTTTCCGGAGACTTGAACCGACCTGCATGGATGGCATACCCATGGTTGCCGAATAGCAGCATGGCGGCCAGCGTGGGTTTTCCACTTTGAATAAGCCTTAATTTCAACAAATTAGTAAACAGGTCATCCCGCAGATTGACCCGGCCTGTTGCACCTGCCGTTTCCATGAATCGGGTCATCAACGATGAATCCAGCGAAGCGGGATTTTCTTCCAGAGGGCAAGCGTCGTAGGACACATTGAGACTTTGTTGCCGCAAATCGATAATTTCATCCAGAGCAAGCAGATGGTTGCTGTTTTTCACCCTCTTGTAATAGCGGTTTTTGTACGAGACCGGCTTGACGGGATATTCATTGATTTCAAAGACCAGCACGGTTTTGTGATCAATTTCGTATTGGGTCAGATGGGGCATAATCTGAGGATAGGTAGCCACCTTGACCTCATTCAGATACTGCTGTTCGGTTTCGGGGCCGATGGAAATGCCTGTGGGTTTCCCGGCGTTCTCCACCCCTACCACAACCTTTCCCCCTTCGGTGTTGGCAAAGGCTGCAAGCGAAATGATGACTTCTTTACCGAATGTGCGTTTGAACTCTACTCTGTCCGATTCACCTGACTTCAGGATATCTTCGAGATCCATACAATACTCCTCACTGCGGCTTACCCTTCGTGTACTCGAAATGGTAGTTCCCTGCATTGGCCTGATGATACAGGGGTGCTGCTAAATACCGGCTTTTTCAAAGGCATCAGATAACTTCCTTATTGTTTTTTCGCTAAAATCACTTTTTGCCGTACTCAGTTCTTTCAGGTATGATTTGAATTCGGGATTTTCATGAAGCAGTTCATCCGACACATCGTAATAGTCGGTGATGATGTCAATTGAACTGACCATGGTTACGTCAATATGTTGATATAAGTACCAAGCTGTTTCCAAGAACGTTCCAAGAATGCTGCTGAATCAACGAATACGATATCAGATGCAGGGAAAATATTCCTTAAATGAGCATCATCATTAATTTTGACGATTGATCTTGCGTAATCTGACTTCTTCGATGGTATTTTCGATTTAGAAATGCCTGAGACCACAACAACATTACGTGATTTTAATAGTATTTCATAGAACATGTCCCACGCTTCTTTTTCGCTTCTAGGCGCAATACCGTACAGCTGGCTTGCTATTTTCTTAAACGTACAATTTTTAGCGTCAACTAAAAGGGTTTTGCGTTCTAACCATTCATTGGCTTCTGATATTTTGGCAAGATGCTCATTAAAATGCTCTTCTGAAAATGAAACGCAATATCCAGCATTCGGATTTGCTTTTTTGTCACGATGGTTCGACGTATATAATACGTTCAAGAACAATTTATGTTTGTTAAAAAGATTTTGAAAGTTATACCACTCTATCAGCTCTGGTTTTGATTTAATGTCAGCGCTAAGTGCATTTAAGAATTGCGCATCAATGGTAAGCTCACTCCGTTTTTTCTTCACGAAGTCGGAAAAAGATACGATATTGTTTTTGGCCACACTCTTACAACTCCTATTCTTGATTTCGAGATGAGAGACCTGGGGTCATTAATTATTAACGGTTGTCCCCCTTTACAATTGAGTCAACCATCCCCTCAACCCAGTTTTTTTGTGGATAGCAGAAATACCCGTAGAAATAAAATAATCTATAAAACCGGATATTTATGCCTTTTCAATGGATAATAACTTTTACTAATCTTTATTTCTCACCGAGCTTTTAGAAATAAATGTCCCCTCAACCAGAGTCCAGGAAGGCAATTTATTTGAGCCTGTATTGCAAATAATTCCATTTCGACGGAGAGACTGGATGATGTTCTTTGTTTTATGCTGTTTTTGCATAGGGGTGAGCACTTCGGAGAGCTTTGGCAGCAACAGCGCATCCAATTCCCTGCGACTGGCCCGTTCGTATTTCTGTAGATATTCAAGAACCAGTTGCCGGTAATAGTCATCATCCAGAGCCCGGTTACGAATGTAACGGGCCTTTTGGCCGGTCCATTCCGCAACCCGCGACGAGATATAATAGTTGGGCGAACGGCCGGGGTTGGAAACAGAGTGCCGTCCGGCATATATTCGAGCGTTATGTTTCTGATCCGTTTGAAAAGCGCATTGGGGGCCAAGAGCAGTGGCAGGCTGAAATGTTGTCCACCGATGGGCCGGTTTGTTCCATCATGAAGAATCCAACTGATTTTGACATCAGCAGGGGCCAGAAAATGTGCGGCTTCATCACGGCCAAGCAGCAACAGCGCGGCATGGGTTATATGGCCCTGTTTCGTGATGCGGGCTTTGTTCAGGAGTGTCAATGGGTCCCATGCGTGAACATCGGCCAGGATTTTTTCGTGGCGGCCGCTATCGGTCTCACTCTTGACAAGATATTCACCAAATTTCACCCTGGCAAACGCGATGGCCTCCGGGTCCAAATCGTTCAGCGTAGCCTCGGGTACGATATGCCCGGACCAGTCTTCGGCACCCCCAAGCGCTTTCCATAACCGGGCCTCTCTGGCAGGGTGTTCGGAAAGCCTTGATTTATGGCTGTCGATACGGATATAGCGAACGCCCTTGAAAGCCAGTGGCACACTACGCGGTGGATGAATTTCAAGCATCACCACCCGGCCACCCGGATGCGCGACTTCATGAAACTGAAAATCCGGTCTGGGGGAGATCAATTGCGTAAGCCACATGATGAGCGGTTGCCTGCCCGCCCCCTTTGTCGCAAAGGGGGCGAAGGTTGTTCCCAAAACGGAATGGGTCCTGTTGTCCACGCCCCATACCATGCGCTTTCTCTCGGCAGGGACAGAAGCTGATTCAGGGTGTTTAATAACCTATAGGCGTCTGTTATCATCGCGACCGTCCTTTTCAGACTTCATTTACCGGATTATTCATTCCGATTCTCGACATTTTTCCTCTCAACATAATGTCTCCATTGCCCAAACTAAACCCCGGCCTGTTCAAAGGCTGAGGAGAATTTTCGGATTCTTTCTTCCCTGAAATCACCCTTTACCGTACTTAGTTCTTTCAGGTACGATTTGAATTCGGAATTTTCATGAAGCAGTTCATCCGACACATCGTAATAGTCGGTGATGATGTCAATTGAACTGACCATGTCCTCAGCGTTGGGGAATCGGATTTTTTTCTCAATCAGTTCGCTGAGGATTAATACCACCGGTCACTTTGACAAACTGAAATTCTGATTTTATCGCATCCATGGTAACCTTTCAGGGATTTCCTCTCGCTTTCCTTTTACCCAGATTCAAGTACGCTAAAACCGGACAATCTCAATAACTTTGCAGGGGGGGCAGGGACGTTCGTCAGATTATAAATTTCCAAAAGGCCTTCGGTTCTTTCCCTACAATTGGCAGCCTTCTGTGCTACTCCATACGAGTTTTGCGTGGTATGTCTGCTCAATATCATGCAATGAATGATGTATTAACTTATAATCGGCTACCGACGTAAGGCGGGACAGTTTCTCATTCGTTTGAACCTTGATTTTAGGGTTATCAGTCACTGTGGGCATCCTCATTGTTTTGAACACGATGAACAGGATTTCTTAGATGGACAGGATTAAAAGACAGCGTCCAAACAAGTTCCTTCCCCCCTTTACACCATTTTGTTTGCATTTTATCGGCCAATGGTAATCCTGTCCATCATTATAATCTTTTAAATCGTGTTCAAACATTTTGTCCCGGCTTGTGGCCGTAGCCCCATTTACAACGCAATAGGGGACATCCATAAAAAAATAAATAGCTTTTTCTGAATGCTGGATGCTGAATTCTGGGCAATCGGTGTGATCTGAAGGACGTGTTAATAGGCACTGGGTATTGGGTTAATGGGTACTGGGTTGTTTACAAAAGATTTTAAAGGCAGAAACAGTCTTGGACTGTCATCGCTTAAGCGGGCAAACCCGAATTGCTCATAAAAGCCTTTGGCGTTGTCGTTAATGGCATCAACAACAATGGCATAGATGGCGATCTGGTCACTGACCGACAGGGTTCGCTGAATAGCATCTACCAGCAGCATTTTGCCGATGCCAAATCCCTGGGCATTTTTACTGACTGCCAGTCTGCCAATCAGAGCAGCGGGAACTGGATGCTTCGGCAACTTCCTGGCCAGCTTTTCCGGCAATTGCCTCAGTTCAATGGATAATGTGCTCAGGCTGTAATAACCCATTACCTCTTTGGGGTTGTCCGGCAGCGCTGCAACAAAAATACGACTGATGCGGCGTCTGATATCCTGCCCTGCCTGCTTATGAATATACTGATCCAATGCTTCTACATTACAGCGGAAATCGACTCTGTCATGAGCGGCGTTCAGCGGTGCTATGACCAGATTCCGGAAATTCGTCATTTGCTGATGACGCGCTTATCATATTCTTCAAGAGCTGTGATCAATTTGCGATTAAAACGCACCGGAGCGGCCAGCGCATCGAAAAAGGCCCTTGAATTTTCTGTATTCAACGTCATCATCTGATGCTCTTGGACGGTTTCCTCTGCACACTTCAAGGCACTGGTCAGTATAAAATGACTGACGGTCTTGCCTCAAAATCGGCTGCACGCGTTAAGAGGCGCTTTGCGCTGCTTTTCACACGGAGGTTGATCCGCTCGTTTCTATTTTGAGTTGCTGCATCCATGGTAAAGTTTCCCTGAGTTTTTTTTATCAACACGCGGCATAAATGTACGTCACAATGGTGCCTTTGTCAATACGAAATAATCTGTTGGTTGGTCTGGGGTCGGACCAGGAAAAACTAAATTTAATCAATTAGTTAATCCAAAAAACCACCCTAATAAAATGTTTGACCATTGGGAATACATCAACTCGTTTGAACCGTGTTTCAAATTGCTCCATAACGCCTCCCTATTCACTTTTATGAGGCGTAATAATATAGTCAAAGGATGGAGCTGTATATTATTTACCGCTTAACAACATCATTTTTCAGTATCCTATTCAAGCCCCCCCCTCCCGTGGATTCAGTGCGAGAAGGTTTAGAAAGGTAGGGGAAAAAAAATGAAAAAGATGCATTTTTTAAAGGACAAACCGATAAGGATAATGCTATGCTCAAAATATGAGCCGCCAAGAGATAAAGGAAATACTTCATAATATTGATTTTCGAGTAGGCAGTTCCCTCCAGGAACCACACTCCGAAGCTCTTCCCATTTTGATAAATCTTGTCGAAAGATTGAGCGAAGAAAACGAAAAGTTAAAGATTGAAATCCAAAAACTTCGCGATGAAAACAACAGACTGAAAGGAGAACAGGGCAAGCCGAAAATTCCCGGCAAAAAAGGAAGCGGCAAAGGCAAAAACATTTCCTCGGAAAAGGACAGAAAGCAACGAGAAGGAAAAGAGGAAAAGCCGAAAAGCAAGAAGAAAAACATCCCAATCGATCGAACCGAAATATGTAAAGTCGATCCCTCCATATTGCCCGCTGATGCCGAATATAGAGGCTATGAACCTATCCTTGTGCAGGAAATCCTGATCACAACAGACAACGTCGAATATAGAAAAGAGATCTTTTATTCACCTTCCGAGAACCGCGTTTACGTAGGAGAATTACCCACCGGAATAGTTGGTGAGTTCGGTCCCGGGATACGATCACTGGTTTGTACGCTGAAATATGTAGCAAACATGTCTCAGCCAAAAATTCGGGAGTTGCTTGAAAACTGTGGCATAGACATTTCACAATCGACTATTTCGCGAATCCTTACCAATGATGAAACCGGGTTCAACCAGGAGAAAAAAGACATCTTCCTCGCTGCACTGGAACATACGCCTTATCACCAAATCGACGATACCACGGTAAGGGTTAACGGCAAAAACTACTATTCACAGATTTTCTGTAATCCATATTATACAGCCTTTTTCACCGTCCCGCGCAAAGATCGTCTCACGATACTTGATTTGTTGCTGTGTGGCAGGGAAAGAACATACCGTTTTGATCAGAAGGCATTTTGTTTAATGGTGGATTTCAAGGTTTCAAAGAAAGTGACCGATCAGCTTCGGGATTTGACCGAAGACAAGGAATGTGAAGCGGAAATGCAACTGTTGCTGCAAAAGGTCTTTAAAAAAGGAAAAGGAAAAAACACAAAGGCCAGAATCATGGAAGCCGCTGCCATAGCCTCCTATCATCGCCAAACAGATGTTCCGATTGTAGACATTTTGCTAGCCGATGATGCGCCTCAATTTAAGAAGATTGTTGAGGAGCTGGCCCTTTGCTGGATTCATGAGGGTCGTCACTACAATCGTTTGGATCCGGTCGTACCATGCAGTGTTGATGCTCTCAAGGATTTCAAGACATGTTTCTGGGATTTCTATGGTGATCTTCTGAAATACAAACAGAATCCAAGTCCTGAAACAGCGGCAAAGTTATCCATCGAATTCGACGAGCTATTCTCCACCAAAACGATTTATGACGCTCTAAACGATCGTATAGAAAAAACCAGGAACAAAAAAGACGAACTCTTGTTGGTCTTGAAATACCCCGGGTTGCCACTGCATAACAATGATTCAGAGTTGGGGGCAAGAGTTGAAAAACGTAGGCAGGATGTCAGCCTACATACGATATCCGAGGCAGGAACAACAGCGAAAGATGCCTTTCTCACCATTGTCCAAACCGCCAAGAAATTGGGGGTCAACGCTTTCGAATACATTAGCGACAGGGTTTCCAAAAAGTTCAGTATGCCGGCGCTATCTGATCTGATTATTGAAAGAGCGAAGCTACAGCCCGGGTAACTGTTCCCTTCACCAAATCATTAAAACAAGAATTTCACACCCCATCCTTCGCAGCAATCATATTGCTCTCGGCCGTATGATGCTGTAGGATTATGCCGCTGTTTGTTACTTCACTTCAAGGTTGCATCCTAATTTTTCGAATCCTGTGTGGGGGGGGTTGAATAGGATACGTTTTAATTTAAAAAATCATTATCTGTTCAGCCTTTTTTATCTTTTCATCCACTGTCATCAGTCTCAAATCGTATTCCCATGCAGTTGCTGCTATAAAGCGGTCAGCAGGATCTTTATGTGGAAGCTCAATCAGTCTGCTTCTAACAGCAATCTCATGTGACAATTTTGCTTCTTTCACCGGACTTTGTTCAAGTGCTTCCTTTATCCAATCCTTCGGAGACAAATCAAGTACGATTCTTCCTTTTTCAGCAAGAATCATGGTTTCCCATATCGTAATTGGAGAAATGAAAAGTTCGTTTTCCTTGTTTTCAAGAGCCTCGGTCATATCTTTTCCAAGCCTGTCCGGTTCAAGCAAACTCCATAGCCATATGTGAGTATCCAGCAGTAATTTCATTCTGACAAAACCTCCCAAACATCGGAATCTTCAGCCGGAGATACAACATCACCGACAATCTTTCCTCTGCTGCTCATACATCCTAACCAAGAATTTTTATCGTGAGAAGAGACCGGAATAATTTTTACCAGAAGCTTTTCTTTATCAGTTATAAGTACTGATTTATCCAAGCGACACACAGAATTTATAATGCTGTTTAAATTCTTTTTTAAATCTACAAGTTGTATTTCTTCCATTTTAGACTCCATATTTCACAGTGCCATGACATGCTCTTCAACCGTCGCGAGTAGCGGTCTGCTGCAAGAGCCTGGTTGTGACTCCTTTGTTATTTCTGTTAGCTGCCGCTAATCAGCCCTTTCGTACTCCATTGCAGAAACGACTTTTAACGCATCTTTTTCCTATTTCCACTTTTTATTCAACACGTTTTGGATAACCTCAATTTCCATTTGTAGCAGATGTACGTCGGCATTCAATTTGCCGGCCTGGTTTATGTGGACCTACTGCGGCATCGCCATGTGTATCCTGGAACCTGGCCATACCATTCATCGTATTCCTCATCCTTGATCCGTTCCTCACGTTCTAAGACCAGTACCATGACATGTATTACATTCCACCCGCCCTGTGCTTGAGCATTGATGACAAATAACACGTCTCTTCCCACCACAGTCTTTTCAGATATAGGTGCATTCAAAATTCCAGAATCATTTTAAATTGTGCGGGCAGTGCCCGCACTTTCCTCGGATCAGAACACTCTGCGTGGGAACGCATCCCATGGCTCCGCCCCCCGTTCCGCTATGTCCAATCCCCAAAGGTAGACAGCCCGGTTCTTTTTGATTCCGGCCTTTACGCTGTTCTCTGTAATACATACCCCAGCCACACATCCGTTTCCCGGATTTTGGATACCTGTCGCGAAAAATCCTTCACCGCCAGATCCAGGCCATCAAATATGTCTCTTAAATCTTCATCCCGCCACAAATAGAAAATTCGATTTTCCACCTGTTCGTTTTGAGTAACGCCTTCCTTCAGGGTCAACAGCAGATGCCCGCCGGGCCTGAGAGCCCGCAAAACATTTAAAATCGCGCTCAAAAACCGATCGTGGGACACATGGACCAAGGCCCCCACCAGCAGTAGTGCGTCCACCTGCATATCTGAAAAATCATACGTCTCGAAATCCCCTTCCACAACGGGACATCCGGAGTATTTTCTTGCCAAAACCGCAAGTCTGTGGGAAAACTCAAACCCCGTGGGTCGGAATCCCCGATCTTTGAACCAGCACATGTCACGCCCAGACCCACAGCCCACATCGAGGATTTTACTGCCTGAACATAACACCTCCGCCAGAGGGGACAAAAAAGACGAGGGGTCAATGGAGAAGGTCTGCCGGTGGTACCGGCGGTAGTTTTCTTCGTAGTAGTTCGTCATGTGTTTTTTTCGTCTTTTCGCATTTTCTCAAGTTTTTCCAGTGACGCCACAAACCAGGCAGGCGGTTTGGACAGGTGGATATTAGCAGGAATTATCCAATACCCCTTTCACACTCATTATAAAATTTTCAATGACTTATTTCTTATCCTGCTTTCGTTTAATTAGAATTGCCTCAAACATCAGACTTGACTATAATTCTAAAATTAATGACTATCAGCATATTTTCCGCTTTTGCCGTAAAGCTATGAACAAGCCAAACATCTCTAAGATGACAACTTCCATCTGGTCCGCCATCTCTTTCAAAAAAGATGTTCACGGCCACATCCTTCAATTCAAGCAACGATCCTACAGCCTGCCCATTATAGATGAAAAAGAGACAAAACAAAACATCTCAGCGCTCGCCAAAGCACTTCTTACAAAATATACAGTCCGGGATATTTCAATCCTGTTAATGGAATGCCTTGATGAGATTAAATTTCAATACATGCTCTCCCATAATGGCTTTCGATTAGCAAAAAGTGGCTCTAAACATAAAAGAGTTATGGTCTCTGATATTTATGCCTTTTCCAAAGCCTTAACATACTGCTTTTCCTTCTTACCACCGGAGACGCCTGTTAAACCTCTGACCATTGTATCTGGAGTGATGGCGCCGGCAGGCCAGGATCTAGGCGCCACGCTTCTCAAACAATTTTGGCAGACTCAGGGGCATACTATTTTCAACCTCGGATCCAAAATCAAACCGCGGGCCTGGCTTGATGCGATTGAAAAATATCAACCCAATTTTCTGGGCATCTCATGTATGCTCAATACCTGCATTGCGAATTTACGAGAACTTTTGGACCTGTTGTCTGCCAAAAACGTTCGCACGCAAGTCTGTGTAGGCGGCATGGCAATAAATAAACTCATGATACTGCAATTGATTCAGGAATATCACGTCCCCCTCTTTTACGGGATGGACTTCATTGGTATTCCAAAAAGCTCCAAACCAAGCATTCAAAATCAAAACCGTGGAAAAAATATAATCAACTTGCCGGAGGATACCACCGCCCTATCCCCTCAAGGAAATATTTTCTGCTGTCGTATTCCTCTTACAAAAGTCATTATTGCCGACAGAAACCGACAGGGTAGAGAATTCATTTCCAATTTCAACTGCGCGGTCATCGTTACCACTTCCAGCAAACCACCTACAAAACGTGATGAAAAAACGCTAACCAGGCAGTTGTTGAAAATAGAAAAATTTATAGAGGAAACTGACCATTTAGCTTTCGCTTTTCATTACCCTATTCCCTGTCCTTTTTGCCTGCCGGCCGATTGCAGAAAAAAAGAGGGCACTTGCATGAACCCGGCCTATATGCGGCCATCTGCAAACACTTTTCACATTAATCTTTTAAAGACCATGGAGAATGCTGGAATTCCAGATTTCGGGCTCAGCACTCTGATTCTGGTAAAATAGGACGGCAGCAAAAGGATCAGGAGCGCAGTCATGGATCTCGATCCTCTAAAAGGGAATATCATCATCGGAAACGGGTGCGTTCAATTCTTCCGCTTCCGGCGCAACCGCAACATCGGGCAGCTCATCAAAAACAAACGGTGCTTCCACCACCGGCGTTTTTCTGAAAATCATCACATCTCCTGTTCCTTTTCGGTCTAAAGCCGTGGTCACCACATATCCCGAAACCATGAGCCTGTCCTCCTGAGTTCCTCCGTCATTTCCTTTGGGCGGCAAGTAACCATCATCTTCATATTCCGGCGGTTCATACCCCGGATCACCCCCATCATCCATTTGCTCGAAATAGCGATCATCAGGGCCGCCCATCACGTCTTCCCAGTCCTCCTGATGACTTCATTGGTCTTGAGATAACCCAGCATCACCGCTCTGAGGCAGCTGCGCTCCTTTTTTTCACGCAACCGACCGTCTTCTGAAACCCCGATATAGTCCGTCAGGAGTCTTTGAAAGGACGCCCGGTCGTTTCTTTCTCTGGCATCGTGCTCCGCCATAAATCCTTCCAGGTATTCAGAAAACCTGCTCTCATCGGTCAGCGCCGGGCCGGGGAGAATTTCCCAGCCTTTGGCCTCCGGGAGTTCGGCCCAGGAAAACCAGTCGTCGATGGAGAGCGCATCACGGTTATTTTCCGCTGCCCGCTCTTTGGCTTGGGGGAGTAATGCACGCCTTGTTGCACCGGCATAATCACGCCATTGTGAAAGGGTTTGAAGTCCCTTTGCGGGACCATATCCGGGTGCGGCAATTTTTCCAAAACCCAGAAGTGCAGGTTTCCACCGGCCGTTTTTCAGGGTTCCGTCCAAATTTCGAATGTCGTCGAGGAGTCCCCGGGTTTCGCTGGGACTGAGACCGAGAAATACGCAGAATTCAAGGAAATCAGATTCACCACTGTTTTCGATCCAGTTTTGCAATGCTTGTGCATCAAGGCCCCTGTCACGAAACAGTTTTCCGAAATATGCGTTTGAATTGACAATGGCCTGAGCATTCAAAACCTTTGGCTTTATAATGACGGCGCCCGTGGCACTGAATTCATCGAGAAAACTCACACTGCTGCCATCTTTGACCGTTGATCGAAAACGAAAAAGTGCTGACAGAATTTTTTCAATGTATTTTGTTTTCTCTGCATAAAGATGCCCTCTAAAAAGGATTTCCGCTTCTGAGTCTTTTTCTCGTCCCCAGGCTCGATCACGAGCGCGGCACTTTCTGGGCCAAGCACTTTCAGACAGCAGGCCAGGTTCTGCTTTCCGGTTGCTTGAAGCTCGTTGAACAGGTTCGATCCAAACAGGACAGTGCGATCCGCGGGTATTTCCGGGGCTTGATGGTTAAGATTCACCATTTGCCATTCGCTTTTGAGCGCCCATCCCGCAATATTCTTTAGTTCATCCGGTCCTGCGTCTTTGCTTAACATGTGAGAAGGAGCTTTTGCCAAAATATCACCGTAGACGGCCACAACTCTTTTGCCCATGTCAAGGCAGGCAGGGTTTGCATCCATACCCAGAAGGCGAAGGGCTTTGACCGGCAGCCGGGTGTTATGAAAGCGGCAGGCCTGACTCCATCCACTTAAGAAGTCCAATGCGGCCACAAAAGTAGTGCCGCAACCGACACCCACATCCACGAGAACCATTTCTTGAGAAAAAACACCATAAGGCGCCATCTCAAGCAGGGCCAACTGGATTTTCCCCACATTCACGGTAAAATAATAGGCAAGGTAAGACTGAAGAAAAGATTCGGTGTAAACTTCAGACCCGAATCGTTTGCTATCCGCTGTGAATGTCGCCCATTTTGCGGCGATGGATTCTATTTTTTCAGCCTTTTCCGACAGAATCCGCCGAGCGCTTTTCCGCCGAAAATGAAAATCCGGCCGTGTACCGAAAAGAACCTGAAACTGTGCTGCTTCCACAAAGGGACTGATGCGAACCCTTCGTCCGGGTGCAATGATGGTTTTCAGCGTTTCAAGGACCTCAGGGGAGACTGCTGTTTTTTCATCTGACATTTGCGTCGACCTTATTCAAACAGACTGCGTTGACTGGTTTTTTTCTTTTGTGAAGTGGTGACTTCAAAGCGACCTGTCAATGAAGGAGAAGTAGGATCATGCTGTTGATACCGTTCCCTGGCCCTCTCAAAACTGGCCGTTGCATAGCAGTACACACAGCCGAATCGGCAGGTATCGTACATCCCGATATCACGGCTGGCGACACAGCCACAGGCCGGGCGCTGGGAAGGGTCCTTCCGGTGTGTAACATCCAGTCCGAAAATTTTCTGAATCAGGCTGTCATCAATGCATTTTCCGGGCAGTATCTTTTTGGAACAGACCCCCTGCTCTTCCGCACAGGTGCGGAGATCCATTCCGTTTGCCGCAGCCGTGGCGATTAGGGTTTCAATGAGCCGATCAAGTTCCTCAGCCTCCTGCTCATATATGCGAATGCCTTTTTTTTCCAGTACTCGAAGTCGTCCCGTTGCCTTACGATATATGTCCACAAAGCTGATGATGCACCTTCGGGTATGCCCATGCAATTTCTCGGCGAGGCGCTGGAAAGTTTCCATATGGAAATCCGGATTCGTGATGGTGCTAAAGACAATCGGGTCATATCGCCATATGACTTTTTCCTTACCCACCCGGTCACTCAGTGCGCGAAAGGTTTCCATGGATTTTTCATGGTTGGGTGATTTTGGATCCAGCGCTCTGGGATTGTTCATCAGGGTATAGAGAAAATAATATCGAAATCCACGCCTGTCCAATTCTTCCAGATGGGGAAGGAGGGGTCGGGCATATCGGGTCCAGAAGACAATGACGTCTACATCCTGGGGCCTCAGGGATATGCGCAACACCTGCTTTGCATTGCATTGAATGGGTTGGGAACCGTACAGTACCCTTCCCGAATGCGGTTCATAAACCATTCCGCATAAAAGGCGGGGATATCGGTCCGCCTGCTGGCACTGATAATCATCTGGTTTCCTTTCAAAAAGATGCTGCCCGTTTATTGCGCTTATGTTCAAGCGTAAATGATCTCTTTGACGCATACGGTCGGGGCTACGGACACAAAGCGGGACAGCTTAACCAGGTCCTTACTGTAATCTATTCCCACACAGAACGTAGGAACGTGATTTTTATAGTTTTCAAAAACGGGCAAAGGGTTATCAGGCACTGTGGGCATCCTCATTGTCTTGAACACGATGAACAGGATTTCTTAGATGGACAGGATTAAGAGACGGCATCCGTACAAGTTCCTTTCCCCCCTTTACACCATTTTGTTCGCCAATTGCAATCCTGTCCATCATTATAATCTTTTAAATCGTGTTCAAACATTTTGTCCCGGCTTGTGTCCGTAGCCAAAATGTTCACGGTGCAGATCACCCGGAGGGAGTCGTTTTCGTTCTCAAGACGGGACAGTGCCGCGGTTCTTATATCCCCGGGGTCACTCCCCGAAAGCGCCAGGGACTCAATGCCATAATCCAGGGTCAACCTTTCCGCCGTGTATTGCGCATGAGATACGGAACTGCAGAAGGCCAGGGCCTTCGTTGGGTATTTGAAGGGTAAAAGCGCGCTAATGATATTTGATCGGCACCCGGAGTTCAGAGAGAAAGGCAATCGGCATTTCTGGGCGAAAGGGTATTATGTCAACACGGTTGGAAGAAACGAAGAAGAGATAAAAAAGTACATCAAGAATCAGGTAGAAGCGGATCAGATCGAAGACAACGTGAAAAAGCAACCGTAACGCCCCTTTAGGGGCTGCAAGCAATAGTGGCTACGAAACTACGCCTTCAGGCGTTGCCAGCAATAGGCCCCTTATAGGGGCGATATCAAAACCACCCATTGAACGGGTGGTCGCTTATTCAACCGGTTAGCGCAAGCCACTTCTCGGTTGCCAAACGTTCTCCCCTTCTCACTGCGTAGACCACTCCCGGTTGACTCATTCTAAGTCGCCGCGCCAGTTCCAACATGCTATAGCCCAGCTCTCTTACAGCCCAATAACAAAATAGACCCCGGGCCTCCGCTTTGACTTTTTCACGACTTTTTGAATAGATATCTTCGACAGATACATCATATATCCTGCAAACCTTGGCCTCCACACTTTCAAGATTATAACCGAGGCGTTTTAATTCATAATACCGATCAAATCTATCATCTGCTTTTTTCAACATCTCATGTACAAATTCACTATCGCCAAGGATTCTATCATCTCCTTCTTGACACACAATCGACTTGAAACGGTTTTGAAACAAAGGCCCATGTCGCTTATGTCGGCGATTAAACTGCCCCACATACCCGGTCAAAAGCCTCCGCATGAAGGTTGCCAAAGAAGAATCTCCGGTTCGCAGAAGAAAGTGGGCATGGTTGGTTAAAAGCGCCCAGGCGTAACAGGCAGTTTTTGTCTCGGGAATGAGGTTCCCAAAACGCGCTAAAAAATCATCCAGGTCTTTGCTGTCCCTGAATATTCTTCTACGCTCAATGCCCCTTATGATTACGTGGTGCAGAATACCGGGAGCGTCTAAACGGGCTAATCGTGGCATAATCCGGAACTATCAATTCGAGCGTAATCATGTCAATTTATTTATTTAGCCCCATCCCCCTTTACACAATTGAGTCAACCGTCCCCTCAACCAACGTTGATTTTTCCTGCCAAATGGTAATCCTGATGCGCAATACAGTTGTGCAATGCCTCTCGGATAACCCATGGGTCATATTGAGATATTGGGGTTGGAAACAGAGTGCCGTCCGGCATATATTCGAGCGTTATTTTTCTGATCCGCTTGAAAAGCGCATTGGGGGCCAAGAGCAGTGGCAGACTGAAATGTTGTCCACCGATGGGCCGGTTTGTTCCATCATGAAGAATCCAACTGATTTTGACATCAGCAGGGGCCAGGAAATGTGCCGCTTCATCACGGCCAAGCAGCAACAGCGCGGCATGGGTTATATGGCCCTGTTTCGTGATGCGGGCTTTATTTAGGAGCGTCAATGGTTCCCATGCGTGAACATCGGCCAGGATTTTTTCGTGGCGGCCACTATCGGTCTCACTCTTGACAAGATATTCACCAAATTAACCCTGGCAAACGCGATGGCCTCCGGGTCCAGATCGTTCAGCGTAGCCTCGGGCACGGTATGCCCGGACCAGTCTTCGGCACCTCCAAGCGCTTTCCATAGCCGGGCCTCTCTGGCAGGGTGCTCGGAAAGCCTTGATTTATGGCTGTCGATACGGATATAGCGAACGCCCTTGAAAGCCAGTGGCACACTACGCGGTGGATGAATTTCAAGCATCACCACCCGGCCACCCGGATGCGCGACTTCATGAAACTGAAAATCCGGTCTGGGGGAGATCAATTGCGTAAGCCACATGATGAGCGGTTGCCTGCCCGCCCCCTTTGTCGCAAAGGGGGCGAAGGTTGTTCCCAAAACGGAATGGGTCCTGTTGTCCACGCCCCATACCATGCGTTTTCTCTCGGCAGGGACAGAAGTCGATTCAGGGTGTTTAATAACCTATCGGCGTCTGTTATCATCGCGACCGTCCTTTTCAGACTTCATTTACCGGATTATTCATTCCGATTCTCGACATTTTCCCTCTCAACATAATGTCTCCATTGCCCAAACTAAACACCAGCCTGTTCAAAGGCTGAGAAGAATTTTCGGATTCTTTCTTCGCTGAAATCACCCTTTGCCGTACTCAGTTCTTTCAGGTACGATTTGAATTCGGAATTCTCATGAAGCAGTTCATCCGACACATCGTAATAGTCGGTGATGATGTCAATTGAACTGACCATGTCCTCAGCGTTGGGGAATCGGATTTTTTTCTCAATCAGTTCGCTGAGGATTAATGCCACCGGTCACTTTGACAAACTGAAATTCTGATTTTATCGCATCCATGGTAACCTTTCAGGGATTTCCTCTCGCTTTCCTTTTACCCAGATTCAAGTACGCTAAAACCGGACAATCTCAATAACTTTGCAGGGGGGGCAGGGACGTTCGTCAGATTATAAATTTCCAAAAGGCCTTCGGTTCTTTCCCTACAATTGGCAGCCTTCTGTGCTACTCCATACGAGTTTTGCGTGGTATGTTTGCTCAATATCATGCAATGAATGATGTATTAACTTATAATCGGCTACCGACGTAAGGCGGGACAGTTTCTCATTCGTTTGAACCTTGATTTTAGGGTTATCAGTCACTGTGGGCATCCTCATTGTTTTGAACACGATGAACAGGATTTCTTAGATGGACAGGATTAAAAGACAGCGTCCAAACAAGTTCCTTCCCCCCTTTACACCATTTTGTTTGCATTTTATCGGCCAATGGTAATCCTGTCCATCATTATAATCTTTTAAATCGTGTTCAAACATTTTGTCCCGGCTTGTGGCCGTAGCCCCATTTACAACGCAATAGGGGACATCCATAAAAAAATAAATAGCTTTTTCTGAATGCTGGATGCTGGATGCTGAATTCTGGGCAATCGGTGTGATCTGAAGGACGTGTTAATAGACACTGGGTATTGGGTTAATGGGTACTGGGTTGTTTACAAAAGATTTTAAAGGCAGAAACAGTCTTGGACTGTCATCGCTTAAGCGGGCAAACCCGAATTGCTCATAAAAGCCTTTGGCGTTGTCGTTAATGGCATCAACAACAATGGCATAGATGGCGATCTGGTCACTGACCGACAGGGTTCGCTGAATAGCATCTACCAGCAGCATTTTGCCGATGCCAAATCCCTGGGCATTTTTACTGACTGCCAGTCTGCCAATCAGAGCAGCGGGAACTGGATGCTTCGGCAACTTCCTGGCCAGCTTTTCCGGCAATTGCCTCAGTTCAATGGATAATGTGCTCAGGCTGTAATAACCCATTACCTCTTTGGGGTTGTCCGGCAGCGCTGCAACAAAAATACGACTGATGCGGCGTCTGATATCCTGCCCTGCCTGCTTATGAATATACTGATCCAATGCTTCTACATTACAGCGGAAACCGACTCTGTCATGAGCGGCGTTCAGCGGTGCTATGACCAGATTCCGGAAATTCGTCATTTGCTGATGACGCGCTTATCATATTCTTCAAGAGCTGTGATCAATTTGCGATTAAAACGCACCGGAGCGGCCAGCGCATCGAAAAAGGCCCTTGAATTTTCTGTATTCAACGTCATCATCTGATGCTCTTGGACGGTTTCCTCTGCACACTTCAAGGCACTGGTCAGTATAAAATGACTGACGGTCTTGCCCTCAAAATCGGCTGCACGCGTTAAGAGGCGCTTTGCGCTGCTTTTCACACGGAGGTTGATCCGCTCGTTTCTATTTTGAGTTGCTGCATCCATGGTAAAGTTTCCCTGAGTTTTTTTTATCAACACGCGGCATAAATGTACGTCACAATGGTGCCTTTGTCAATACGAAATAATCTGTTGGTTGGTCTGGGGTCGGACCAGGAAAAACTAAATTTAATCAATTAGTTAATCCAAAAAACCACCCTAATAAAATGTTTGACCATTGGGAATACATCAACTCGTTTGAACCGTGTTTCAAATTGCTCCATAACGCCTCCCTATTCACTTTTATGAGGCGTAATAATATAGTCAAAGGATGGAGCTGTATATTATTTACCGCTTAACAGCATCATTTTTCATCAATTTTGCAAGCCTCATGTATTATATACATAACACATGAATTTGACATTGTTCAGGACAATCTTTTCCTCCTATTATTTGTGAAGTTGCCCCTCTGGCCGCTTCACACATTAAACCCTGAAAACTTGGTTTTTTAGTGCGAAATGTAAGTTAGTAATCGGTTTTCTGATTATTCTGTTGGGCAATTGGCCTTTGACAGGACCCGGCCCTATTGTTTTGTCCTGAAAAAGAAGACTAGGCGCGATCCTTTTTGCGTATTCGGAAATTAAATCGTTTTGAGAATAAAATTTATTGACTTTGTTGATAGTGCCAAGCTCTCGGATCTTATTGCTTATATATTTTCTCTGGTCTTCTTTAAGTGCCATGCTCTTCCTCATTTTCTTCGTTTGTTCAAATTTATAGTCAAGCCCAAGTCATCAAGCATTCCCAAAAATTCCTCTTTTCCTGGCCCCAAACCCATGTCCTCATGTAATCCGATTTTCCTGAGCTTCCGACTATATATTTCCCATTTTGGTCGGAGAGGGTGATCTTTTGCGATGAATCTTTCCTTAAAATAGAGCAGTTGCTGCCACGATCCTTTGGTCTGTTCAAAAACGTCTACTTCCTGAGCGCGCAAATTGACCTTCACACGCTGAATCAGTTCTGGAAGCCGTACTCATTACAGATGATCCTATCTTCGAAATCAATGCCATCGGTAAAAATCAAAATGGCTTTCTTGAATGTCGCAACCAGTTGTTTATTTTCCTCAAGTCCTTTTTGTTTTTCAAAACCTGTTTCTAAAGGGCAACTCCTCTTTCTGTTTTCATCACATGGTTAGGTGACTTCAAAAAAGACTTGTTTGTTCTGGTTGTTTTATTTCTTTTATTTTGTTTTCAATCCAATTTATGAACTGATTAGTAAACTTAATGCCTTTTTCTTTTCCTCGGTACTTTTCAATTTTGAATAAATGCTCGTAATTTGGGAGTGACTTGTAGATACCATTTTCTTTTCTTATTATTTTGTTTTTGATTAAAAAAGAGTTGAATGCTCTAGTTTGGCTTAAAAAAGCCTCGCCTTTTTGTATTAAATGCTCAACTACCTCCGAGGCTGAATAGCCACAATTTTCTCTGTATATATATTCAATCTCGAGTTTATTCATTTTTTCTTGACCAAGAAATTCACCTTTTTCGTCTAAATATACTTTTGCTTTCTTATTTTCATTTAGTGCTCTGATTATATTATTGTAGCTTCCTTTGCTTTTCCCGTTCCAAATTATTAGGCTAAAATCGCTATCATATGTCATAGCAGCGTCCTTTTCAGATTGACGCTCTCTTTCATTTTTAGATGTAGTGTTTGGAATAATATATTTGTGACTGAAGCCGGGGACAATGTATCTAGGAATTGAATATATAGAATAAACGATTACATTTGAATACCCCAAGGATTTACAGTAATTCTGAACAATTGAATCAATACCATCTGCGTCACCAAGAAATATTTGCATATTTTGTGAAACTATTTTACTTATGCTTTCCTTTACGGAAGCTGGTAATTTTTTTATTGATATTGATCCAGATATAAATACTTTGTTCACCGGTTTATCCTAGTTTTTGTCATTGTTAATACACATACTTTTTTGGCATTTGCTTTTTCGAGCATTATTTGAGTGGCAACTTTGAGCGTGGCGCCTGAACGAAATAGATCGTCGATGAGTAAAATATTTTGGTTCATCGCGGATTAACGTGAAAATCGGTGCTGACTTCGCGTTCGCACTATAGGGGTAGGAAAGAGCCTCTTGGCTCTCCCCTCCCTCCGAACCGTGCATGCGGTTCTCCCGCACACGGCTCTCCGGTCGATAGTTTCCTCATCGGGATCGGCACGCTGCTAACCGGGCCTCATGCATAGTGAAAAGCCCGATTTTCGCGAAGTAGGCATTCGGCCAGCGGCGGTGGGCTTCAAGGCTTTTGCCCCAGCCCTTGCGTTTGTTACGACGCAATAATACGGCGCGTAAGCGTCGGCGGACAAACTTATCCACCGCCGCAAACTCAGTGCGGTAGGCGTGTTTGAAGTAACCAAACCAGCCTTCGAGCATGGGGTTCAGATCATCAATGATGCTTTCCATACTTCCGCTACGTTTGCGCCGGGTCTCTTCCCGGATTTTATCACGAAGGGCTTTACGGCTTTTACTGCGTATCCAGCGCTTTCCTGCCTCAAACCGGTATCCCAGGAATTCAAATCCCTGACCCTTTTGTCGACAGTCGCCAAGATGCGTCTTGTCCGGGTGTAAGCTCAGGTCATTAGCCTGTACCCACTCCCGTACCTTTTGCAAAGCATTCTCCGCTTCCGTTTGACTGCGGCTGAGGATAACAAAGTCGTCCGCGTAACGCACCATCCGCATACCTGATTCCGCGATCAGGCTGTCAAGAGGATGCAGGTAAATATTCGCAAGCAAGGGGCTGACTACCGCCCCTTGTGGCGAACCACCCGTCGGTGTCCATCTTTCCAAGCCGTCCATCACGTCCTGTTTCAGGAACATTTGAATCAGATTGAGCAATTTGCCGTCGCTGATGCGCATTTCGACTTGTTGCATCAGCTTATCGTGCGGAATCGTATCAAAGTAACTTTTCAGGTCGGCGTCCAGTATGAAGGTGTAGCCTTCCTTAATAAGCGCGTCTACTTCTCGCAACGCGTCCTTGCAACCTCTTTGCGGCCTGAAGCCGTAACTCATCGGCAGAAATTCATGCTCGAATATGGGCTCCATAACCATTTTAACCGCTGCCTGCACTACCCGGTCTTTGACCGTGGGTATCCCCAGCGGGCGTTGTTTGCCGTCGCTTTTCGGAATGTATACCCGTTTTACCGCTTCCGGTCGGTACGTTCCCGCTTTCAAGGTTTCATGCAGTTCGGCAAGGTATTTCTCCGCCTGCTCCTTAAAGCGCTTTATGCTGATACGGTCTATCCCTGCCGCTCCTTTATTGGCTTTGACACGTCCCCAAGCCGCTTCCAGCGTCGACAAGGCGAACACCTTATCCATCAAACTGTACCATTTACCACCTTTCACCCCGTTACCCAGGGCTGCCAACATACGTTCCGTCCACACCGATGCTTCCACCCAATCCCATCGGGTTTCTGCCTCGCGTTTAGTTGTTTCCAACACTGCCGAGACTGCTTGATTTAGCTGCATCTATATGACCTTTCCGTATCTATCTTCCTATCCTCCTTCCCTCGGCACGGTTTTGCTATCCGCGCTTTTCACAACCCGGTATCCGACGCAGGCGGCGGGTACTGGTCTCACGCCGTAAGCCTTGTTAGCAGGACCGTTCTGTCGCTACGGTACTATGAGGACTCTGACTCCTGCCTCCTGTCACCCCAAGAGACAGGTCTCCCTGCTTATCTCGCTTTACCTTCCAGTCATTCCGACCCCAAACATACCATGCCGTCAAACCATCGCTTTAACCGCCATTACAGCGTGGTCTGTGAGTTTCAGGCTTCACCATGGAACGGTAGGCTCGCCACCACATGACACCGAATCGGGTTCGTCATCCTACGGACTGACTTTTCGCCTCCGGTTGCTCTCCACCCCGCCTCGCGGCGACGCAGTTACCTTCGGCTACGGAGCTATGGCATACTCCGGTACGGACTTTCACCGCACTGATAAAGCGCCTTCACAGGCGCACATAGGGGTAGGAAAGAGCCTCTTGGCTCTCCCCTCCCTCCGAACCGTGCATGCGGTTCTCCCGCACACGGCTCTCCGGTCGATAGTTTCCTCATCGGGATCGGCACGCTGCTAACCGGGCCTCATGCATAGTGAAAAGCCCGATTTTCGCGAAGTAGGCATTCGGCCAGCGGCGGTGGGCTTCAAGGCTTTTGCCCCAGCCCTTGCGTTTGTTACGACGCAATAATACGGCGCGTAAGCGTCGGCGGACAAACTTATCCACCGCCGCAAACTCAGTGCGGTAGGCGTGTTTGAAGTAACCAAACCAGCCTTCAAGCATGGGGTTCAGATCATCAATGATGCTTTCCATACTTCCGCTACGTTTGCGCCGGGTCTCTTCCCGGATTTTATCACGAAGGGCTTTACGGCTTTTACTGCGTATCCAGCGCTTTCCTGCCTCAAACCGGTATCCCAGGAATTCAAATCCCTGACCCTTTTGTCGACAGTCGCCAAGATGCGTCTTGTCCGGGTGTAAGCTCAGGTCATTAGCCTGTACCCACTCCCGTACCTTTTGCAAAGCATTCTCCGCTTCCGTTTGACTGCGGCTGAGGATAACAAAGTCGTCCGCGTAACGCACCATCCGCATACCTGATTCCGCGATCAGGCTGTCAAGAGGATGCAGGTAAATATTCGCAAGCAAGGGGCTGACTACCGCCCCTTGTGGCGAACCACCCGTCGGTGTCCATCTTTCCAAGCCGTCCATCACGTCCTGTTTCAGGAACATTTGAATCAGATTGAGCAATTTGCCGTCGCTGATGCGCATTTCGACTTGTTGCATCAGCTTATCGTGCGGAATCGTATCAAAGTAACTTTTCAGGTCGGCGTCCAGTATGAAGGTGTAGCCTTCCTTAATAAGCGCGTCTACTTCTCGCAACGCGTCCTTGCAACCTCTTTGCGGCCTGAAGCCGTAACTCATCGGCAGAAATTCATGCTCGAATATGGGCTCCATAACCATTTTAACCGCTGCCTGCACTACCCGGTCTTTGACCGTGGGTATCCCCAGCGGGCGTTGTTTGCCGTCGCTTTTCGGAATGTATACCCGTTTTACCGCTTCCGGTCGGTACGTTCCCGCTTTCAAGGTTTCATGCAGTTCGGCAAGGTATTTCTCCGCCTGCTCCTTAAAGCGCTTTATGCTGATACGGTCTATCCCTGCCGCTCCTTTATTGGCTTTGACACGTCCCCAAGCCGCTTCCAGCGTCGACAAGGCGAACACCTTATCCATCAAACTGTACCATTTACCACCTTTCACCCCGTTACCCAGGGCTGCCAACATACGTTCCGTCCACACCGATGCTTCCACCCAATCCCATCGGGTTTCTGCCTCGCGTTTAGTTGTTTCCAACACTGCCGAGACTGCTTGATTTAGCTGCATCTATATGACCTTTCCGTATCTATCTTCCTATCCTCCTTCCCTCGGCACGGTTTTGCTATCCGCGCTTTTCACAACCCGGTATCCGACGCAGGCGGCGGGTACTGGTCTCACGCCGTAAGCCTTGTTAGCAGGACCGTTCTGTCGCTACGGTACTATGAGGACTCTGACTCCTGCCTCCTGTCACCCCAAGAGACAGGTCTCCCTGCTTATCTCGCTTTACCTTCCAGTCATTCCGACCCCAAACATACCATGCCGTCAAACCATCGCTTTAACCGCCATTACAGCGTGGTCTGTGAGTTTCAGGCTTCACCATGGAACGGTAGGCTCGCCACCACATGACACCGAATCGGGTTCGTCATCCTACGGACTGACTTTTCGCCTCCGGTTGCTCTCCACCCCGCCTCGCGGCGACGCAGTTACCTTCGGCTACGGAGCTATGGCATACTCCGGTACGGACTTTCACCGCACTGATAAAGCGCCTTCACAGGCGCACCGTTCCCATGCTCTGCGTGGGAACCAGCCCGGGGGAACAACAAAATGCTCTATTTCACGTTAATCCGCGAAGCCCTGTTTCTTCAACACATACCCCAACCACACATCGCTCTTTCTGACTTTAGAAATCTGCCGGGAAAAATCCACCACTGTGAGGTTAAGCGGCTCAAAAACGGCACTGAGCGCCCCATCCTCCCAGAGGTAAAACACCCGACCCCCGGCAGCGGCCCGGGTCTTCACCCCTTCTTTCAGGGTGAGTAGCACATGGCCTTCGGGGTTCAACGCCTGAGCAATATTTGAAAGTATTTTCGAAAACCGCTCGTGCGGCACATGCACCAGTGCCCCCACCAGCAGGATCGCATCCACGTCCATACCCGAAAAATCATAAGCCTCAAAATCCCCTTCCAGAACCGAACACCCTGAATGCTCCCTCGCCAGTGCGGCCAGGCCGCTTGACCGCTCAAAACCCGTGGGCCGGAACCCCCGGTCTTTCAGCCACCGCATATCGCGCCCGGAACCGCACCCCACATCCAGGATGCTGCCGCGGGGAGCCATAGCGCGCACCAGCGGTGAAAGAAAAGATGCGGGGTCGATACTGAAGGTCTGATCGTGGTACGCAAGATAATTTTTCTGGTAATAATCGGTCATACCGCCCACCCGTTCTCTATGGTTTTCTCACTCTCCCGCCCATGTCAACGCATTCAAGAAACGCCTCCACGGCCAGATCATGCTTCCCTGAAACCTTCAGGGTAAACGCCGTTTCACCCGACTTGAACCGGTTCCCCAGATATTCCCTGAATGCCTGGATAACTTCGTTTTCCGGTTCGTACCCGATTTTGTACTCCCTCCCTGATGCGGCACGCTGGAAAGAGACGGCATAGATTCCACCGTTGACCTTCAGCTTCACTTTCCGGCTTTCACCGGTTTTCAGCGGTCTTTCCGCGTAAAAATCAAGAGCAAAATCACGATCGACCGGGAAACCACTTTTAAAAATATCTTCGCTGAACAACACCTTGGCAATACGGGCTTTTCGGGAGAAATACCGCACCATGGCGAATTTCACCCGGTCCGCCACCAGTTCCCTGAAAAAGGGATCATTCCAGTAAGGGACCACTTCCGGCTTTAAGGCAAACGTCCCCCGGTTCTTGTCCAGGATGAACCAGTCCGTATCCGTGTTGCTCAGATATTTGAGCGGCATCTGGAGCAGTTTTGTCGTAACCTTCGAGATGGGAAAATCCTCGGGATCCTTGGAACCTGCCAAGTCGTCATAATCAAAGAGCTTGTCCCGATGCACAAGGAAGAACCCACGAAATGCGGTTGCAATCGCCTCCACATCCCAAATGGTTTCTTTCATTTCCAGGAGACACGTCAGCACCACCATCTTATAGGATTTTACCGGGCTCAGGCCTGATTCCAAATGACCGAGGAACGCTTCACCCGGGGTATCCAGCAGGGCTTGTTCCTTTGGATCGAGATGCCCTTCACATTCAAGTTTTGTCCTCAACCAGCTCCCGAAATGCCTGATAAACACATAGGGATCCATACGGAATGCATTGTCGAGAAAATCCGTGAGAAACGGAGACGTGCCATCCAGATCTGACCGGATATCGGCGTAAAGGGCTCTAAGTCTTTCCTCAACCGAAATATTTCCATCAAGGATATTGCGTATCTCGCGGTCCCAGATACGTTTGACATCCAGATCCGTATCCAGAAAACAGCCCTTGGGAAGCGTAAAACCGGAACCGTCACTCCTAAACGCCGCAACACCATCCACCACAAATTCCTGAACGGATGTATAACCGCTCAAGGCCAGGGGCGCTACATGGGCCTTTTTGAAATTGCCCACGAAATCGATGACCACCAGGTATTCCTTCCCCGGTGCGTTTCGAAGACCCCGTCCCAGCTGCTGAAGAAAAACCGTAAAGGACTGGGTGGGCCGCAGAAAAAGCACATGGGTCAGGCCCGGAATATCCACACCCTCATTGAAAATGTTCACGGTGCAGAGTACCCGGAGGGGATCGTTTTCGTTCTCAAGACGGGCCAGTGCCGCGGTTCTTATATCCCCGGGGTCACTCCCCGAAAGCGCCAGGGACTCGATGCCGTGATCAAGGGTCAACCTTTCCGCCGTATATCGCGCATGGGATACGGAGCTGCAGAAGGCCAGTGCCTTCGTTTTACCGGTACTGGGAAGGTATTTTTTGAGGTTGGCGGAAACAATGGCCGTGCGGGTGTCACTGCTGAGTGCTTTTGTCAATTCTTCATCGTCGTAGTGGGCGCCGCGCCAGGCGATCTGCCGGTAGTCGGTTTCGTCATAGACGGCAAAGTATTGAAAGGGGCAGAGCCACCCCCTGTCCACGGCGTCGAGCAACCGCACTTCATAGGCTACATTGTAATCGCACAGGCGCAGCACATCCCTGCCGTCCATGCGCTCGGGGGTGGCTGTTAAGCACAGCATGAACCGGGGTTTGAAATAATCAATGGCTTTCAGATAGGTGGGCGCCATGCCGTGGTGAAACTCGTCAACCACCAGGTACTCAAAATGATCCGGCGAAAATCTTTCCAGCTGTTCCGGCCGGCTGAGGGTCTGGATCATGGCAAAGACGGCCCCGGAGCCGTTTTGGACTTCCCGGCCTGCCCCCAGGAGTTCCCCGAAAACATCATCCTTCAGGACGCTCTGAAATGTCTCCCTGGCTTTCAGTAGAATGTTTTCCCGATGTGCGATGAACAGCATATTTTCGAGCCCGCTCTCCTTGTAATCAAAGGCCGCCAAATGGGTTTTGCCCACACCCGTGGCCGCGATAACGGAGGCCTTTTTGATCCCCTGTCCTCTCATGCGGGAAAGGCTAACGAGGGCTTCGATTTGAGCCGGATTGGGTGTCACCGCCGTTTCGCTCGGGTTTACCCCTCCAGACGCCGTTGACCAGTTCTCAGCGGGAGGATCGAAAACGTCCTGCCGCCTATCGTACGGCATCTGCCACCTGTTTCGGTAGGCTGAGAGAAACTCGTCGGAAATCTCGACGGACTCAAGGTCCCAGTGCCGCGTGAATTCGGAAATAGCGTCTTCAAAGGGGGATGTTTGTTCAAAGTGGATGTTCACTTCACCGGCGGAAAAATAATTCCACTCCACATTCTTCAAAAAACCTGCCTCCGTAAAATTAGATGAGCCAATCAGGATAGCCCCCGTTCCATCCCGGTGGCGAAACAGCCAGGCCTTCGGGTGGAAGGGGGGAGGGGCTTTATCAAACGGAATGTTCCGGGGGTGGTAAACCCTTACCCGGATACCCGGCACGGTATCTCGGAGATGTACCAGGTAGTCGGGTCTGTTGAAGTTGCCCATGGTGGAAGTAAGGACTTTGAGTTCCCCCCCGGTTTCTGTAAAGCGGGTAAAACTGGAGATCAGCAGGTTGATGACTCCCGGAGAGTAGAAGGCGGAGGCGACCCAGACCCTGTCGCTTGCAATCATCTCCTTCTTAATCAGATCCACCATCTGCGCTGCGTTATTCGGCGTGAACAGGAAAGACGGCGCATCTCGCATCCCCGGAATAGCATCCTCAGAAATCCTTGCCCGTTGGTTTGAATGGCAGCCATTCGGGGATTTGACCACTGTGGCCATGCGGGCAAACAGGTGATCAGGGTCCAAACCCAACATCTTGAGACCGGCCAGGATAGCGTGAACGGTTTCAGCGGAGCGATCCAAAATGGTTTCTAGGTTTTCCTGCCGCCAGGCGTCATAAAGACCTTGGGCACTCTTTAGGATTTCGCAGCCGGTCATGTCCCGGGCTTTATCTTTCAGGTGCTTACAGTGAGCCGGGTCGGTTTTATTGGATTTATGTTTTTTGTTGAGCATAATGGGTTTAAAGCCGTTGTGGATTCTAAATTCCTCCGCTTGCTACACCCTGGCCACCCCCCCCTTTCGATTGTCTTCGGACATTTAAACAGGCAGAGAGTATTTGAACCACCAGGGCATTTATACCCGGCCGGTCCAGGTTGTTGCCATGTGCCAGACTTTGTATTGGGTTCTCCACAGTCGGTTGATGTTGCCTGTTATCTTAAAAAACGCCTCGACGTCCGAGAGATCCACGGCGAGCAACGATACGTCGGATATGCACGGATCATCGCTGATGGGGAAGTGCTCGAACGCTTTTGCGTAAAGGATGTGGGTTGTGCCGTCCGGTGTTTCGGCTATCGCGACCGCAGCCTGATCCCACTCGGAAATACCTTTGTGTCGAATCATGATCGAGCGCTGATCGTGCGGAATATAGCCGTTGAAGGTCACCCACGCGTAGAGAAGCGCCAGATCGTTGAGAGAAAAGATGGTAGGCGCGGTTTGGACTTTTGGATCTGGGCTCTCGCCGTCAGGCGGTTTTCCTCTGCGTGCGAAGGTGTGTTTATCGACGATGATCTGAGAACCAGGAAAAACTTCGGTTGCCATACGCGTGGGACCGTCTTTAAAGAGGTGTTCGAAGACGTAATCGCGCTGCGCCTGTGTTGGGTGTGGCACCGGCATTTGGATTTGGTACGCGTTTGGTTCCGGACCACTGGGGACTGACATTGTTTTAGGATTGTTCTGTTTAACCATGTGTCTCCTTTTCTACGCTGTTAATAAAATGCCTGAATGTTCTCTTGTGGCATAAATTAGATATTTTTGAATCGCCAACAACAGCTAAAGGCAGACGTGCTTCCCGGCTGCCAAATGTCAGTGCAGCACCTTTGGTTTTTCATCGATAAATTCTTCCAAGATCCAGTTCCTGCTGCTGTAAAACGCTCTGATATCGCGGCATACGATATCCACGATTGTCAGGTCATGCAGTTTGACATATTTGACCGGTTTTCCCATCAGGACCGAATGACCTTCGGGTGCTGTTAATATGTGTACGCGCGTTTCCTTTGTCCGGTCTCCGGTAACACCGACCCGGACCACAGGCTCTCCTGATTTTCCATTTATCATGTGGTTCATTTCCGCCTCTGCGCAGATTCTTGCCAAACTCTTGAAGTCCATTGATATTATGTGTCTCCATATTTTTTGTTTGGTTAGCCGAGGTACTCTGACCAGTCTACATTACTGCTTGGCTTTTCCCGAATGTCTATACCATAGAGCGGGTCATTCAAAAAAGTTTCGATACTGTTGCTTTTTCCTTTCCTGCAAGTATGCATCTTCTTGACACACAATCGACTTGAAACGGTTTTGAAACAAAGGCCCATATCGCTTGTGTCGGCGATTAAACTGCCCCACATACCCGGTCAAAAGTCTTCGCATGAAGGTTGCCAAAGGAGAATCTCCGGTTCGCAGAAGAAAGTGGGCATGGTTGGTTAAAAGCGCCCAGGCGTAACAGGCAGTTCTTGTCTCGGGAATGAGGTCCCCAAAACGCGTTAAAAAATCATCCAGGTCTTTGCTGTCCCTGAATATTCGTCTACGCTCAATGCCCCTTATGATCACGTGGTGCAGAATACCGGGCTCACTAAATGGGCTTAATCGTGGCATAATCCGGAACTATGAATTCGAGCCTAATCATGTCAACTTATTTATTTAGCCCCCTTCTTTATTCACATTCCCCCGCTGTCTTATTCATCAAAATATTTGGCATTGAGCTCTTTTTCGGAAGCCATCTCGACTCTTCGGAGCGTCTGCTCCCATGTTTCGCTTGTCGACGCTGATGCCAAATGCTGCTTAACCAACGCATAGTGTTGGTGAACCTGACGGCGCGATAACCGCGCCTTGCGCAGAATTTGATTGAGAGCCGCTTTCTCATGGAGATCGAAACCAAACCTTACGCAACGGCCCAGTTGCGTGAGGACGGCGGGAAGTGGAACAGGATCATCCGCTTTCACCTGCGTTCGTTCATGGAGCAATGCCGGCAAACCGAATAAATAGGACAATTCGGGAACAATTCTAAGCGCAAACCGACGTGCCTTGTCACATGTCTTGAGCTTTTTCGGATCAGTTCCCAAAACCTTTTCCATCTCGCTCAGAGGCTCACCCTTCATCCAGCACCAAATAAGTTTACTGAGGATTGGAAGCGCATAAGCAGCTTTTTCTTCGTCGGTTGTAAATGCCTCATAGGCTTTTCTTCCGAACAGTTCGACAAGGCTCTGCCGCCGACAGACTTGTTCAAGAAGATCGGGATTCTCAGAGAGCCACAGGAAGAACCAGCGCTTCCAATCCGGAACCTTTGAGTCCGGGCCTGGCCCTCTGTCTTCAAGGGCGGCCGACAACCGCGAAACCAGCTCAAGAGAAAGCCCCAAGCTCGCCGCAATCTGAGTTTGAACCAGTTCGCGTTCGGTTTCTGGAGATTGCTCTTTGAAAAAGGCTGTAGCCGTATCGATCCGTTCCTTTAACCAGCTATAGTCCTTTTTCTTTCGAGCGAGATAGGCGCCAAAGGAAGACTTTATTGCGTTCGAAAGTGCTTCAGTTTCGGTGTCGCCTTTTCCACCCGATGCAAGCCGCAGGATAGCATACCTTTCAATCTCTCTAGCTCTTTCTGTACCAGCGTGAACACGGTCCAAGATTGCCGTGAGGGGGTCATTAATATCAAGACATTGATCTGATTGCCCAAATATTTCGCGTAGATCAGTCCAGTGTGCTCCGATGGTTAGCTCGTCAAGATCGATGCCAACAACCTTGCCTGGTACGACCAGAACAATACCACTGGAATTCTCACCCGCCCTCCCAGCGCGACCGGCTGCATTCAGCAATTCCTGCGCCTTGAGAATTTCGCGCTTATCCTTGACCTGATCAAAACGGCTATCCTCACCAATAATCACAAGTTCACTCGGCAGATTCATCCCTTGAGCAAGCGTGGAGGTTGCCGTCAAGACCTTTATCCCATCTGCGCGCTTATACAAAGATTCGCAAAGATGTCGTTCTTCCGGCAACAGCAAACCATGGTGCACCGCTGCTTGCTGGGCCACTCTGCCATTTCGAACCGCAAGATAAAGGTGTGAGATGCCACCCATTTCCATTCTAGCGGTGTCCAGCCACCCGGCCTCCTCGTTGTTCAGTTTGATTGAGATCGGCCCAAGAAGGTCGGAGATTTGCTTTGTAGCGCTCGCCGCATTTTTGATGGTCTGAAAGAACACGAGCGTCTTCACACCCGTAACAGCAGAGGCCGCCGAAATGGAAGAAGATACTGCCACCGCATTTGGGGTGAGCTTCCAATACTGACTGGCTGCCAACTGAACGGAATCATCGAGCAAGTCGACCAGCGCATAGTCCTCTCGATTGTTCGTGGCCCAGGTTTGCTTCATGCTAAAAAGCGCCTGAGGCATTGCATTAAGCGTTTTCTTGAGCGCCGCCGTGGGGTATTTGGTCGTCGCACTTTTCTTTGCGCGGGTCAATTCATTTTGCAGCCTTGTGACGGTCTGTTGATTATAGACGACGCTTCCCCGCAATTGTCGAGTGGGTTTCCATGGCAAATTCAGAGATAAGCAAGGCCGATCGGTCAATTCTGTGATCCATCCGGAAATGTCGTTGGTATTTCTCATCATCGCAGACAACAAAAGGAAATCGGCTTCGCCTGCAATAGTGGACAGGTTCAGTACACACAACATCGCATCAATGGAGCGTCGATCGTTGGGGTTTTCACTGGGATGAAGCAGATGGCACTCATCGAAAACAACTAGGCCCATATTCTCAAATGCGCTCGTATCAATGCTCATTTGCGTTAGACAGGATTCCGGCGTCATCACGAGGATTTCAGGCAGATCCTCGTCGCCAGTAGCAAATCCAAACTCGTCCTGTCGTTCGCGCTGGACCGACGCCGTTGGGAACGATCGCCTCAATGACTGCGAAGTCTGATCGACTAGGGCATGGGTCGGGGCAAGGAATATAACATTCTTCTCCGCCAGAAGGGCGTTATTGATCTTGAGCTCTGCAAGGGTTGATTTTCCGGCGCCAGTGGGAAAACCTACCGCCGCGGACGTGCCCGGCTGCAAATATCCCTGATCAATTGCATAACGATGATTTCGCCAGAGAAAGGGACGTGTTTTTGCGATACGACGCATGCTCCGACTCCATTTTATCGGATCAACACCAGATGGAGCGGGAATTTTCGTAACTGCGCTGTCTGAAAGGTCTTTTGAGACTGCAATCAGGAGCGATGCCAAATGATACGGGCCGGAAAAAGCGCTGCTCGGTGACTCAACCCATTTTTCTGAAACAAATTGATCAGGCCCGATGCTAAGCTCACAGATCCGACGAAACAACGATACAGGATTGCGAGAATCATCCAATAAATGCCCGAATAATAATTGGTTTGCGAGAACGTGAACACCTTCTAGAATTGCGAGATAGAGAGCACGCACCGCACTCCTGGCCGGATACTCTGACACAACAGTTTCACGATCTGGAATGCTGCGGTTTGTCAGGGTGAGGAGTTTGCCTTTTGCAAGATCACGAAGGGACGCTATCAGAGCCTCTTCAATCGGGTCGCTGGCTTGCCAGATCATCGCTTTTGAGACTTCACTTGCGTCTGATGTTGCTTCCGCAACCATGAACAGTAGCATAGCCGCAATATCGCTAGATATGGTCCGGATACCGATAAATGTTGGTTTGGAAACATGTTTGAAAAGGCTGTCTGCATTAAAGCAAAGTTGGTGCGCAGTAGCGGCCACAAAAGCAGCGGAACTTCTGTCTTCACGTTCGGGAAGTACAGAAACCAAGGCTTCATTTGTGTATGCGAGCCGCCGCATCTTCTCAACAAGCCTTGTGAGCGCTTCAAGGTTTTCCTCATCAAAATCGCGCAACCTGATTCTCGCCACAGCGATTTCTGCAAACGCCTCGGTCAATAGATCGGGCAAGGATTGACGATCAAGACCCTCAAGCGTAGGCGTCGCACGAATGAGGTCGGCTGTATCCTGATCATACATTCTCAGCCTCCATGTCTCTTGCGGCTTCAATGGCCTTCGCCGCCATTCTCTTCATCCAGGCGCGCAGTTTACTTTGATGGAAAGTTTCGGCTCGTCTCTTTTCAACATTATCACCGGGTGTCACATTTTTGTACCCTTTGAACAGACTCTTCCTGCCCTCATTGGAGCAATTCTTGTCCCCGATCGTGATCGAGATGCGGTAAGCACGGGCCTGTTTCCAAAGGATTTCGTAAACCGCTCTGTCTGGGTCTAGGTGACTGTTTTGAGCTAAGAGTGTGGTCGTCTCGGAGACCAGCTCATTGTCCCGCTCCCCAGCCTCTAGTGACTTAAATTCCGGCCAGACCTCGCTGGTAATTTTCCCGCGCGGCCCATCTGTCGCTTTTTCTTCACAGACAATGACTGAAACAACATTCTCATTGGACGCATCTAAACGGAGATGAAGGCCATCAAATCCTTTGTCGGCATGGATAATGTGAGGTGGTGACTTGAGAGTTTCGGGATCTTGCAAGTTGGCAGCAATCCAAGAGATCACCTGAAAAAGCCATCCATCGCGATGATACGGCTTTTCAGGATCTTTTGCGGTCAACGTTTGAATCGCACCTGCCAACGCACTCTGGGTAGGTGCGTAAGCGATGCAGTCGGTCTCATTCAGAACTTTCAAGACATGACGATATTGCCCGAGGGCTACGCGTGCAATCAGCGCAGCCAATTCATCCTCGTCGGTGATCGACCAATCTGATCCCGACCAAAAGTTTCCGTTACAAATCGGCTCGAATGTAATCATTTTGAAGATAAGCTCATGCTGTGGAATTGTCTGTCGCACTCGTGAAAGAACCCCGGAGTGACCGTCACAATCTGGTTCCAACGTTTCGAGACCGCATGCATTGACGTGCCCCCTGGGGCGTTCTAAACAAAGAACCGCTTGTACACCTTCAACTCTTTTTCAATCTCCCGATCCAATCGGCCCTGCACCATGGAAATGGTGAGATCCGACTTTTTCTTTCTCATAGAATCGGCCAGTCTGCATGCTGAGTCCACTCCGGCGGCCACGGCGTAAATGGGCAGTGTAAGAACCGTCTTTTCTCCAACCCGCGGCAGATCCAGCTCGTAGGGCAGTTCGTCGCGGAGGGCCGTCAGGATGTTGACCGGCATATCGGGAACCATTAGCCGCTCCCTTTTTTCAAGCAAGGGATCCAGGCGGTCTTTTACTGTGGACCAGAAATTATCCGCATCCGTGTGCCCCGGGGGTGGGAGGAGCTTCCGGATGATCAGAAGATTCATGATGTTCTGGGCGAGGCCTGCCCGTTCATTTTGCTTTTCCAGCCTTTTCACGGCGCGGGTGGGGTCGAACGCCTGCCTAACCAGGTTATGAAGCTTTTTTCGCAGAGGTTCCAGTTGAGTCTCGAACAGTTCCGCCGTTTCGTTTAGTATAAATCCATCCAGATCCTTCAAGGACGCGATCAAGCGAACTTCGGAAAGCCCTTTTTCGCTTATGCCGGCGGCCGCATAGGCCATGACCTCCACATTCAGCTCCAGCACATTTTCAGTGAGCCTTACAACATACGGGGGCAGCTCATACTGCTGAAACTCGTCCATGAGCGCATCGAATACCGGATCACCATAGGAGGCAAAGTGGAGCCTTCCCTCCATATTCGCCCCTCCCCGGTCATAGAGCTTTCGGTCTACCGTAAGACAGGTTTCTTCCGGTATGCCGTCCACTCCCCGCACTTTGAGATATTGGGGACCATTGCCAGGCGAAAGGGTACAACCCAGGTCTTTCAAATAGGCTGCGTTTGAGATGACTTCCCAAATGGATTCGAGGGTTACGGGTGAGACGTTCCCCTGTCGTTTCTCGCTCATGCGAAGGTAGATATTGTAGAGATCCGCTGCCGGGATCTCCATACTCTCCGTCCGGCTTTTTTGGAGGGCGATCCTTTCCCTGGCCCGTTTCTCCAGCTCGTCGGGCTTCAGCACCCCCGCAGCCAGATCATTGAACTCTTCCTCCGTTACCGGAAGAAGGGAAACCTGCTGCAACCCCACGATGTCGCCCGCCTGGGCCAGTCTCTTGAGGAGCCTGTCATAGACAATCTGCTCCGCCGAATCCACGTAACAAAGGTTCAGCACAAAGATGTTGTCATGTTTCTGGCCGATGCGGTCGATACGGCCGATGCGCTGTTCCACCTTCATGGGGTTCCAGGGAAGGTCGTAATTGATGAGCAGATCGGCCGTCTGAAGGTTCAACCCTTCGGCCGCAGCGTCTGTACAGATAAGGATGTCGATTTCTTCCCGCAGGAACCGGCGTTTAATTTCATCCCTTTCCACGCCGCAAAGTCTTTTGGTACTTGGATCCACAAACTGTCCGCCCCTTCCCGAATAGGTCCCGATCAGTAGAGATGAATCAATATCCCGAAGCCTTTTCACAATATCCTGGAGAGTGTCGTAAAACCTTGTAAAAATGACCGTCTGTTTTATCCTCCCTCCGCCTTGGCGGCGCCTGTTCAAAACGGAAAGGAGTTCCTTCATTTTAGAGGGTGTGCCGGATAAATCATTCAGGGTGAGGAGCATGGTTTCAAGACGCCCCCGCTCCCATTTCAGATCCTGAGGCGTGCGGTTTTTCAGGAGCGATTCCAGGATGCGATTGTCGGCCTCGTACCCTTCGTCCATCAGGAATTCCGGATCATCAACATCGATTCCGTTTTCTTCACGCTGTTGATGATGGTCGAGAGTCGCCATCACCCGTTCGTATCTTCTTCTGATGGTTTCCCTAATGGCAAAGAGGCTTGAGGCAAAACGGAGCCTCAGAAAACTGAGCAGAAACCCAAGGCTTGTGGGGACCTTTTTTCCATCGGCGCAGGACGCGATTTTCGAGGTGAGATCCAGACAATAGGCCTCCAGTTCATCATAGGCCTGTCGTTCAAGGGAGGTCATGACAATGGGGGGAACGGGCAGGATTTCGCGCCTCGCTAAAGTTTCCTCTAATAGGTTCTTTTCCTGGTATAACTCCAGGAGCGGCCGGGTGTGTCTGAGCATTACCCGGGAGAGGGGTGCTGCTGAAAATATCAGCCTTTGAATATGTTTCCTGTCGGTCCCCACCGGGGTTCTGCCCTGTTCGAGCCACTGTTTTGCCGCGGTCCGCACGATGCCGTAAATAACAGCCCCATTCAGATATTGCCACAGAAACGGGTCGTGCCGTTCCAGCGAAGCAATGGCCCGGCGCA
Organism: Desulfatiglandales bacterium; assembly: GCA_963662465.1. Taxonomy (GTDB): domain Bacteria; phylum Desulfobacterota; class DSM-4660; order Desulfatiglandales; family Desulfatiglandaceae; genus NaphS2. The sequence continues at coordinate 1,383,689 of OY759599.1, read as the reverse complement.
ACATCTCCCATGCTTCCTCGGTGATTCTCTGTCCGCGCACCAGGGAGCCTAAGGTGTGATAGTAGGTCTGTGTGAGCGACGGATCGAACTGAAACGGCCCGACCCTTCCGATGAGGCAAAGCAAATCAAAAACTTCCACCCAGTCAAGCTGCATGGGAGTGGCCGTGGCCATCCAGAGGCACCCTGTTTTATTCCTGAGATAGTCTCGCAGAGCCCCGTAGAGATTGCCAAATCGCGGGTTCGCCCGAGTCCCGTTCACGGGATTTTTTCTCCTGGCGTAATGGGCCTCGTCGATGAGGGCGATGTCAAAAGATTCTGCCGTCCGGAGCTCCATGAGCCGCTCTTTTCTGCTCAGAAGACCTGTGGAGACGATGCAGAGGTTGGGATCGTAAAGGCCTTTGCCATAGGTGGTTTCCTCAAAGGGAAAGAGGGTCTCGTATCTCACGGGCGTTCCCGAAAGAATCCGCGCAAAGGGGAGGAAAAACTTGGATTCCATTTCGCGATGCCACTGGCGGGTCAGGCTGGCAGGGGGCGCAATGAGTACCCGTTTGACGAGTCCCGACAGGTAGAGGGAACGGATGGCCAGGCCTGCCTCAATGGTTTTTCCCAACCCCACTTCATCACACAGGAGATAACTGTAAGGCCAGGTCTCCACCAGCCGGCGGGCGACTACCTCCTGATGGGGCCAGGGGTTCACGGGAGCAGTCTCCATCCCCACGAACCGGCCGCCCGGAAGATGAGGGCCGTCTTTGATGAGGGCGAATTTTAGGCGTTCGAGGGCAGAGGGCGGGTCTACCTGGGGCTTGATGGCCGTGGAGCCGTCAATTTCAATGGGGGCCTTAACCTCTTTTCCGATCTGAATCAGTCTTTGCCGAACCGCCTCGGGCAGAGGAAGCACCCGAAGGTGGGGGTTCTCATCCTGCCACAGGGTTTCAAAACCGCCCGATGCGTCATCGGTTCGGCGCTTTTCCAGGTCGTTCCACCAGTCCGCGTGAAGGTCGATATTCTCCGCGTTCAACACCAGGGCTGTCCGAGATTCGTTGAGGGAACCGGCGATGCAGAGACGGTTTCCTTGTTCATCGGTAAACACCGCCCATTTTTCATGCACATACCCATCCAGGGTATCCCCATAAGCAAGGGGCTTTCCGGTATTTCCACAAACCCGAAAAGCCACACGCACTTCGAGATGCCCTTTGGCCACCATCCACGAGAGGAGTTCAACCCCTCTTTTGACCTCTTCCGGCCAGGTTGCATCATCACCGAGATCCTGATCCAGACGTCGGGCCAGGAGGTCCTGGTTACCTTCCAGGATAGCGAGGACATCTTCTTCAGCAAAGTCGGCCCCTGCAATCAACCGCATTTTTCCACCCGATGCCGTAAAGGCGGAAAATCCCTGGGATGCCGAGGCAAGGGAGGATGAACGGAAGTACCCGGCCACCCGGTCATACTGCACGCTCAGGCTGAGGGCGGGGATGTAAAAGTCGTGCAGAATGTTGACGGCCTTTCCGCCGGAGCCGGGGGTGGAAGTTTTGTAGGCGTATTGCCACTCCCTGCTTTTGAAGCTCTTTACCGTCCGGTTGGGGTTTGTTACGGGGGCCCCCTTATTTCAGGCCGAAGACCATGGCTTGGGCCTCTTTTCGTTGTTTTTCATCGGGCATCTCCGCGGCCCAGACCGCAAGCAGGTGCATCACCCGCTCTTCACGGCCTTCGGCATATTGCGATAAATACCCCCTTGCCACGGGAATATCTCCTTTTCGGTAGGCCATGACCAGCCCCTGGAGCAGGTCCCATTCGGTCTGCGGGTTTTCCAGTCGTCGCGTGCTCCGTTCATCGGGTCTTGCCAGTCGCAGTTTGGATCCCTTTCGAATGAGCGGGGCAAAAAAGCCGGTGTCCTCGGCCCGGGCCTGCTGACTCCTTCGGCCTGAATGAGCCGCCGTATTTACCCCGATGAACCGACCTTCGGCCTTGTATCCGCCGGTCTTGCCTTCGAGAGAGATATTCAGGGAGCGGGACAGGTTCAATGCCTCGTCATAGGGTAATTCCCCCAACCCATAGATGCCGTACAGGGTGAGGGCCATGGCCGCCTCGGGGGAGAGTTCTTCCACCTGAAGGCTGCCGTTTGTTATCCGCCGGATCTGGTTTTCCGCCACCACCCGACTGGCCTCGTTCATGGCCCGCACCGGTCCCACTTCCTCATCCCCGTCCAGCACCGGCCACTGCTCCGACAGCACCCGCAGGGCTCGACCGTAGGATGCCACCATTTCATCCACGGGGTTGAGCTTGAGCGGCGCAAATTCCGCAAGCCCATCCCTCACCGCACCGCGGATTTTCTGCTGTACCCCCTTTCCGCCAAAACCGGTCCAGGTGGCGGGTTCGTTCGATTCTTTCAGGCGTTTTCGGCAGGAGAGGAAAATAGAACTGATGGCTGAAGCGGTCTCCTTGGTATGAAATCCTTGCAGGGTTTCGGATTCAACTGGAAACGAAGCGGTGATGTTCCACCCGTTTTCAATCAGGGAACGGGTGAGGGTTTCCCAGGCATCCTGGCTCTTATGGGTGAACATGAGGGTCATGATGCCGTTGTCTTTGAGAACCCTACGGCATTCGTGGAAGATTTCTCCCATCATTCGTTCATAGGCTTGTTTGGCGCCCTTAGTGCCACCGTCCCGATCCGGGTTTGCCACCGCTTCATCCTGTTTGTTGGTGAGGCGGCGGGTAAAATAATCGGGATAGAGATCGTGCAAGGTTCGCCTTTGCCATACGTAGAAATAATCGGAGAGTTCTGCGTACTGAACATTGTTGTAGTATGGGGGGTCCATACAAATAAGATCCACCGAGCCATCTTCTATGCCGTTTAGGTGAGCAGCCGTGCCGTTTTTGATGAATGCGGCACGTTGACTTGATCTTTCCGTTCCCTCAAGAAGCAATGAGATCCCTTTGTAAGCGTCAAGGATCTGGCTCAATCCCCAGGCAGCGCCCGAATTGGGTCCGGAAAAAATCATCTCACCAAACGTCCATTTGAGCGAAAAATCATGTCGTCCAAAAGTGCCTTTTACAATCCCTCTTGTATATTCCCACCTCGTCTGCCGGCTGTTGTAATCCAACCCTTTATCAATGGCGAACTGAAGATAGGTCGCCACAGCCCGTCCTCTGTCCTCGCCGAGATCCACAAGGATCTCCGGTTTAAGCCGGTTGAGTTCTTCCACCAGTGTGAGATGCCCCAGGAGCTGCCTCGGCGTAAACATGTCGCACCAGCGGTTCATGCCCACTCGGAGCGGTTCTTTGGTCTTGTGCGCCAGGGGGATTCGTTCGGTGGGAATGAGCCCTGTATCATCCAAGCGGTCCCAGTTGGCCATGAGTTGTTTTTCAGCCGCTTCAAGAGCATCAAGATCCTGTTGATTGGGAGGTCTGAAAAACCGGATTTTTTCGGTCTTGATTTGCCCGGCCTTTTTACCGCCCTTGTACCGTTGGAGATTGCCCGCTTTGTCCAGTTTGGGTTGAAAGCGTACTGCCACCACGCAATAGAGACGATCACGCCATGTCCCCGTGGGGGATTCTCCCCGCGCCTGAGATTTGATTTCATCTGCATCAATGGCCTGTTTGCAGTGGATGCACTGTCCGATACCCCGGTTCACTGTTGCAAAATTCGGGTCCTCTCCCGCCGGTCCTTTACCGCCGGATATCCGGTAGGTTTCAAACCGGACCCTCCCGTTTTTGGATTCCCCGTCAGTCAGGATCTTTACGCCCCACTGCTTTCCCGCTTCCTTGCTCAACCAGCAGGTATTCAGTAGAGGGGCCTCGCCCCCGCAGTTGGGACAGCTGACCTGCCGGCAGTAGAGGTAATCCATAATTTCTTCATAATCAAAATCAGAAGCGTAATTCGAAAATGACTTCAAATGGGACTCCAGCATTTTCCGTTCAATATTCGGCAGCAATTGTTTGTCCGGGAAAACACCCTGCAGATCAGATTGGGCATTCCCGAGAAGTTTGTTTCCCCAAGCTTGTATTTCGCCTGTAAGATCGAAACCCCATCTCGCAGGAAAATCAATTGTAGCGTGCAAAATAACAGAAGCTACGGGATTCAATTCATTTGCAATAACCCTATAACCAAGTCGAAACGCTTCAAATGGAATTGACCCTCCCCCAGCTGTTGGGTCGAGAACCACGAGATCTTTTTGCGCATTCACTCCATCATTGGAATTCTGAAATGCTCTTGTGTACCCGTAGGGCTCCCCTGGGAATCGATATCCCACAGCTTTACCAAGCCTCTGTTTTTCATTAGCCCAGGCAGGATCTCCAGCGTGTCTCTCAACATGTAAAACCTGACCTATTCCTTCGATGTTTACATTTTGAACCTCCTCAAGCCAGCGAACAATCGTGCCCTTGAAAGAGGTAGAAACATCAGCAATTCCCGCTTAGATTCTAAAGGCGCTAGGACAGTACCTTTTGGCATTTCCTTTTCGTAAAGCTTTACGTTGAATGAATAGCCTGAAAAGGCTTTTTTCTCCAATTTTTAAAATAAAACAGGAATTTTTTTGGCAATTCTCAGAAAAAGCTGGACTTTCAGATCAACTTGGCCGATGATTACTGCCTATGGGAATCAGAAGCCAAAAAGGAAGAAAAGAGAGAGGCAAGATTGGAGTTCGCAAGCATCTTAATGCAGATGCAATTTTCAAGCGTCTGCATAAAGATTTTTCTGAAGTCTCTGACTGCCGTGAGGATCCCGATATTACTATTGCGGATGCCTTGATGTCCGGGTTTGCAATGTTTTCGCTCAAGGAGCCATCGTTGCTTGCCTTTGATGAAAGAAGAAAAACCGATAGTAATCTTGGGAACATATACCATATTGGAAAGATCCCATGTGACAGTACGATGCGCACCATTCTTGATGAAGTGCTCGCAGAAGAACTTCGGAAACCGTATAGGAATATCTTCTGGGAACTGCAAAGGGGAAAGGTGCTTGAACGTATGGTATTTTTCGAAGGTTGTTATCTTCTATCTTTGGATGGAACGGGTTTCTTCTCATCGAAGAAACTTTCCTCTGATAGTTGTTTGGTAAAAGTATCGAAAAAAACCGGCGAAAAAACCTATTATCAGCAGATGTTGGGGGCAGCAATTGTCCATCCGGATTTCAAAGAGGTCATTCCGCTTGCTCCGGAATTCATAGTCAAGCAGGATGGCCAAAGCAAGAACGACTGTGAGCGTAATGCCGCGAAACGTTTCTTGCAAAAGCTAAAAGAGGAGCATCCCCATCTGCCTATCATTATAACAGAGGACGCGTTAAGTTCGAATGCACCCCACATTGAAGAAATACAAAAGCAAAATTTTCATTATATTCTGGGAGTTAAAAAAGGAGATCACCATTTCTTGTTTAATCACGTCGAACAAGCGCGGATAAATGGTGACGTCACTGAATTCGAATTGGTCGATAAAGAGGATCCGGAAAAAATACATCGTTTCCGATTTATTAACCAGGTACCTCTCAATGCCTCTAACAAGAATATGCTGGTTAACTTTCTGGAATATTGGGAAATTACACCGAAAAAAACAAAACATTTTAGTTGGGTGACAGATTTTTTAATAGGAAAGGACAATGCATACCAGCTAATGCGAGGCGGCCGTGCGAGATGGAAGATCGAAAATGAAACCTTCAATACTCTTAAGAACCAAGGATATCATTTTGAACACAACTACGGGCTCGGCAAGAAGAATCTGAGTGTTGTTTTTGCGATGCTCATGATGCTGGCATTCTTGGTGGATCAAACTCAACAGCTTTGTTGCCCTCTATTTATAGCCGCATGGCATAAACTCGGCTCAAAAAGGGAATTGTGGGAACGGATGAGAGCTTTGTTTAGAGATTTTGAATTCAAATCGATGAGGATGCTCTATGAAGCCCTCTATTATGGCGTAAAGTTTCAAGCGCCAGTTATTCTATATAACAGTGGTTAAATTTGTCATGCCCAAGTTCGCATACAAAAATGCTCTCATTAATAAAAAACTGGAGATTCCGGAAATGGATATCTCTGCCCTAACTCGTGCTTTTATGCTCTTACTCTTGTCAAAGAAGCTCAACCTGCAAGAAATCGAGGGAGGTAATAGTGGATTTAATACAATTTTTCTGAAAAGGATCTGATCTCAGGGTTTGTTTTTGAAATATGTTTTTCAAACTCTGTGAGTAAATTCTTGACCGGGAATTGCTGTAGAAACATCATCCCTGCGGCAGTTTTCAAGAAAATCCCGGAGTTCCTGTCTCTGCTGATTTTCCACCATAATCGCCTTGATTACCCGCTCATCCACAGGCAGAACCTCAGCCCCAGCCTCATCCACCTCAATCTTCTCCAGGATCTTCCCGGTGAGGGTCCATTGTTCCCCATTGATCTCCACCACCCGCTTTTCAATGCCCAACTGTCGCAGGAACCAGTCCGGGTCCGTGTCCGCGGGAAGCAGGGAAGCCAGGATGGCCGCCCGGCTCGGGGTAAGGGGCCGCCGCGCCCACCAGACATGGAGGAAGTAGAGAGGCGGCAGAGCACTGCTGGCTCCACGTTCCCGCTGGGTTTCCGCCCCCACCTGGTGACAGGGGAATCCGGCTTCGATGAGTCTCAGGTCGTTTTCAATGGAATGGTTCATCTTTTTCTCCGTATTTCATGTAAATGTCAGGATATCTTTCCTGTGAGAGTGTGTATCCAAGCTGATGCTGAGCAGATCTATGCTTTAATATCCTGCCAGATTTGCCTGCCAAGCCAGTCCGGGGGGAAACCCATGGCACCGGCCTTCACATCCGGGTGTTTAATGAAAAGACCATACAAACGCTCTTTCCAACTGTTGGAGCCCATGCTGTCCATGAGGTAGGCCAACATCACAAGCGTATTATAGATTCTGCGGTTATCCGCCCAATTGAAATTCTGTCGCAAGGCGGAGGGCTTTTTCTTGGGAAGTTTCCACGAAAAGGTAAATTCCCGGTTCCAGATTCTTGCATGATGGGCGCAGTGATTACGGACAATGGTCAAATGGTGCAGGAAAGAGGTGAGGTTCACCTCATCCATTCCATAACCGTGAGCCACTGCGTTGCGATCCTGGCCGCGTTTCAGATTCGCGTACCATTTTGACAGCTGCCCAAGGGTCATGATCTCGCAAACGACCCAGACGGGAGGCAACGCTTCATCATACTTCTTAAAGTGACGAATAAAAACTTCTGAACTGCTGTGGACCGTCTTTTTGAGGGAAATGATATTATCTGTATGAGGCCACCTGGCTTTAAAGAGGGTTTTGTCCAGCAGGGCGTGGGGGCCATGGGAATGGGCAAGGTGATAGGCCCAGCGTGTACGAAGGGAAACCTCGACCCGCTCTATGGCATCCATGATGAGCAGGCGCAGCTTTCGATCAAAAATATAATGCTCAAACACCAAATCAAATGTAACGCCCGGTTTAAAACGATGCGTGGGGTGATCCTGTTCGAATGGCAGCCAGTATGCTGCAAAGCGGTAGTAATTGAGGTGGGAAAGATAACGTTTGGCGCGTTTTGGATTATCTATCCGCATGCCGCGCGAAATGAGCAGATCAACCTGCTCATCAAATGTTTTGGGGGACTTTTCAAATTGCATGAAAAGCCCCCATAAAAAAAGTAACCCCCAATGGTGCGCAGATCTTACGAGAGGCGTTGGGGGTGTTGTTCAATATTTTTAAATGAATTGCCATACAAAATAACCCTTCTGGTTCCGTTTTGCAATGTTTTTTTTGCACCGGTGTGGAGGCGGGGCTGCCAGACAGACATAAAAGATTAATATCTTAGCATCTTTCAGTATTTTTGCCTTAGTTCCTCCAGCATGACTGCGACGTTGGGATCCCGGGACTGACCAGCCAGCATCACCTTCATGCCGGCTGCGGCCCACCGGTTGGCCGCATCTCCGAAGCTGGTGACCCGGGAATGCCAGTACGCCGCTTCTTCCCGGGTAAACCGGTCTACCCGACGGGCAATCAGTTCCACCCGATCCATTTCCTTGATCCTTTCCTGGAGCTTGAACAGGAGGGCCAGCTTGCATCCGGCTTCTTCATCCAGGGGAAGGTTGCCACGGAAAGAAATTCTTTTCCCCTGGAGGAATTGCTGCAGTTCAAGGGGGATACCTGCCTTGTCGCAGACGCGCGTCAGGATGGTTCGGATCACCGGCAGGCACCGCAACTGGGGGGGGCCGTACAGCAAACCCCGTTCCCTAAGAATAGATCTCGGCGCCACAAGGTCATCCGTATCCACCCTTTGCTGTGGAAGAATGCGCTCCTTCACAATCATCACCGGGGCAGGCTTGTCACTGTGATCGGTGATCCTGAGAGCCCAGGGGGCCTTCGTAAGCGACTTCTTGATGTGTTGAAGATGACGGGCTTCATCTATTTTGGATGGTTTTTGTTTTCCTGTCATGGTTTGTCCTGATCTTTCTTGTTTTTCTCTTTACTGAGCTCTTCCATGAACGGACAATCTTTTACCCGCTCCTTCACGGTGAGATAACCTTCGGTGTTGTCTCCCATTTTCACGAGACCCGCCACTGTCTCAAGAAATTCCCCCAGATCCTTCATGGATTGGGGCGGCACCTCCGAAAGACTGATCCGCAGGGTTCCGCCACCGGGGAGTTCCATATCGCTCAAATCCAAACTGTCTATGGTTGTCTTTGCACCCCGTTCATAAAAGGAGCCGATCTTTCGCAGCATGGGCAGCAGGATATGGGCGGCCTGCCTTCCTACCAGATCAAATCCGGATTTTTTCGCCTCAACCCATCCCTTTTCCGCTGCCTTTTTCGGGGTCACAATAACATCTTCATCTTCCACGCTGTAAAAGGAGGCTTTGGTTCCGCTGATCAGGTCGGGCTTTTCCTCCTGATCCACAGTACCTTTGTAGGTCATCAAACGTTCGCTCTGGACCAATTTGGTGATAGCTTTGTTGACAGTCTGCGCCGGCATATCGCCCCATTGGTTATTGATGGATTCAGCAATATAGCGTACGGTAGCAATCTGCTGATCGCCTGCCACCTGACTCACATACAGCTCAACCTTGGCCACATCCGGTCCTTTGTCCGTACTCCAGCCGCGTTTGCGGGAGCCATCCGGGGTGACAATGGAATAGTCTTTTGTGAGATCAATTTCAAAGGGGAGATCGCCTTTGTCTCGATCATAAAACTCCGCCGTTTTCGTACTCTCATCGCTTCCCATGCGGAAAAGGCACCACAAACCCTTGCGGACCCCTTCTCGCACAATCTGCTCAATCAGTGAAGGGGCATCCAATATGGGCCAGGTGCGAATGCGGGCAAAATTTTCCCGAAGTTTCTTAACCAGTATGGTATCGGCGCGATCGAAAAACAATTCTTTGAGATTGGTTAATCCGGACTGGGTGCAGTGCTCAGCCGTTACAAGCTCGCCTTCATTCAGGAGGGTTTTCCGAATCTGTTCGAGGACAGGGACTCCCCCCTCACCGCCGGCCGTACGGATTTCTTTGGCCGTGATCTTTCCGTCGGAGGATGGATACCAGAGTTTTTTGTACGTTTCAGTAACGGCTGTTTCCAGGGCTTTGTCCCGCTCGCTGAATCGCTGCCTGAATCCTTCGTCCTCCAGTTTCTTGGGGCTGATACCGTAATTTTGGGGTTTGTCTTTCAACCTGGCCATTGCGAGGACAGTCCTGCCCAGATCATGAAGACGCTTTTTGGCCTCTTCCGCGGGAGAGGCAACCCTGCCAAAAAGAGATGCCTGATCGCTGCCACCGATCCTTGAAACGACGGTTTCAGGCGCCAGGACCAGGACCAGGTTCTGTTCGATGCGCGGCCGGTTGAGCCCGGCGGTGGTGATAAAATCTTCCATGTTCACCTCCTCCGCCCCCAGTGCAACCAGGGCGAGAACCGGAATCCCCTTGTTGTCGGGAATGTGTTCGGGGATGGCCACATCGTGTACCACATGAAAGGTTTTGACATTGGCGGTAACCACCTTGCGGGCCTTCACGTTAAGGAGGTCATCAATCTCCTCTATTACCAGGGACCGGCTGATTTTGGCCAGCGCAATGTTCACCGACGGGTCCAGGCTGGCGTAATAGCGACCCTGGTTGAGTCGCAGATAAAAAGCGCTGCTCTTGATCTCCTTGAGGGCCTCACTGATCTGCGGCGGAGTGAGCCCGGGAAACGCGGTGTGAAACAGGGCTTCCTGTTCGGTGAGTCCGAAAATATTGGATTCCAGCCCCTGCTCCCGACCCACGAGGCTGTGAAGGAAAATGGTCTTCCAGGTGTACTCATACATGGGCCATTTTTCGGGGTGGGGATTCCGGCGGTCAGCCAGTTCCGCGTTGCTGACGCCCCCTTCAATCCGCTCCGTGTCCGCGCCGCCCACATCCGCATTCAAGACCGGCAGGAGATCGCCGCCCCCGGTCCGTGCCAGCATTTCGTTCACTGTCCGTGCATCCCGGAGATCAATATGGCAGGTATGAATCATGGGTATTTCAACTTCCCTTCTCCAGATATTTCGCACGGTCAAAGCGAGAACCCGCAATACACCTCTCGTCCCTTGAAAATCCTCGGAAGCGGCCAGTTTGTTGTTGAGAAAATCGATCAGAGTTGGGTGAAACGGGTAATTGGCCTTCATCCGTTCGAGAAATTCGGACCGGATGGCATCATCCGGGAGAAGGGATGCGTTTTTCACATAGAGCGCTTCATAAGCCCTGGCTGTGGCGTCTGCATCAGAGGGTTCAATGCGGTTAAACAGCCGCTTGGCCAAGACCCGGGAAATCTCAGCCGCCTGAACCGGAACAACGGCAGTCGCATCCCGCCCCACAACGCTGCTCACGCCGCTGATGGCTTGCTGACCGATACCCATTGCGGCGTCTTTGGAGATCTCCTTTCCCATGACATCCGACAAGAGTTTGACCAATTGCGCGGTCTGATTGGCAAAGGCATCTGTGGCGCTGGCCAACGTGAGCAATATGGCCATACCGGACCGGGTCCTGGCATACCCGTGAAGGGACATCAAAAATGCCGCCAATTGATTTCCCCCATCCGGCATGGCGGCTGATAGCCGGGCCGCATACTGAGCCAGCTCATCGATCATGAGAAGGACTTTCCTGTCTTCAAATACGGTCTCGAAATAATTTTTTCCGGGGGCAGCAGGAGAGGCGGCTTCATCTTCCACCTGACCATAGAGGTCTTCTCCCCCCAACTGGTAGGCGATTTCCCCCCATAGCGTGTAGGGGATGAGCCTTGTACCTTTGGGTTTTTGAACGGGAAGTTCATCCCCTGCTATCCCTGCTACCAGGATTTCTCCGGGAACGGGCAGTTGGCTCGCGTCGATTATGTCACCCGCGAAACCCGCCGCTTCTTTTCCCTTGTATGCCAGGTGGGTACACGCAATCAGGGTGTGGGTTTTCCCTCCGCCAAATGCGGTTTCGAGACGGTGGATCGCCGGGGCCGTATTATCACCGGAAAGACGGCTGAAAACCTCGGAAATAACCATCCGCATGCCGTCCGTGGCATAGGTGCCTTCCCTGAAAAACTGCTCCGCATCAGTATAGATGGCGTTGATACCCGTTCCACGTCCGGAATAAAACCGGAACACCTCGCTCAGAGACGCGGTGAAAATTTCGGGATTAAACGTACCTGAAATAATGTCAGGGCGGGGTTCACAGGAATTTAAAATTGAGTTCATGATGGTTACTCCCAAAAAATAAACGAGTATGATTTAATAGGGTCAAAAATTCATATGATTGGTTATAGCTTATCTTATTTAGGTTTGTCCATGCCGGAACGGAATTTGCCCCTATCAACAAAACAGCGTTCCATTAGGCAATTGTAATCATCATATACACGGACTTCTACACCATCTGCTTCTTGAATCCAAACGGATGATTCGCATAAGTTTTTGATGGAAAAGCCTTCGGTCTGACAGGTTCTGCACCACGATTTCCATTCCGTTGAAGTCCACTGATAACCTTCTGCTTTGAGTTGGTCTTTGATCTTTAAGGTCGGTCCGACCCCGGTGCCTTCCTGGTTTCCAACCTTTACGGTAACCCGTAATTGTTGTTCTTTTAAGGGAGGGTACTGTTCCCATTTCACGACAGGGATCTTCATTTTTTCAAACAACGTTTCTAAAAATGGAGAAAAATTTCCCGCTTCAGACAAGATGATAAGTCTATTCACCGCACGGGTGAGGGACACATAAAAAAGTCGTTTTTCTTCATCGATAATGTCTTCCACACAATCTCCCAGTACACGCGTAAATACCCAGTCCGGATGGATCAATGGGTAGCTTCGATCTACGGCATCTAAGATGATCACAGTTGATTCTTGTAGCCCTTTGAATTTGTGGGCGGTCGAAACATTGATTTGGGCACGCCAATCTTTCGGCAAGAAAGACCTTACGCCATCTAGAAAACGCTCTAACCGGTTTGAGGGCTTACCGGTTTGTTCCCTGTAGTTCACATCGTAAGGCAGACTGTTTTTTCGACTCAGCAATACGGCTTTTTGCCCTTCCTCCAGGAGGCTTCCGATCAACCGGAGAACGGCGGGTGTTACCTTATCTCCGAAGTGGCGTTCTATTTCTCTTTTGGTTGGCTTGAAATTTTTCAGATCGGCAAAAAGGACTTCCCCCAGCTCACGTTTTGCGGCCCTTGCCGGTGTCCCCTTACCATCCATCAATGCATTTCCAATTTCAACAATACCGGCACAGGAGCGGTAATTGGTTGAAATATGAAATCGGTCCGACGGCTTAAATTGTTTCTGAAAATTTTCATAGAAGCGTAAATCCGAGCCTGCAAAACCATTGATTGCCTGCCAGTCATCACCCACACAGAAAAAAAGAACCGATGGATTTTGCTTTCGAATGGCTTCCACCAATAGATGGAACAGTTCGGAAAAATCCTGATACTCGTCGATGCAGATATGCCTGATTTCCCTGAGATTCCCAGAACCCGAAAGACGTTCAAACCGGGTGTGCCCTCCGGACACAGCCTGGGAAGCTCGCTGCATGAGGCCATCGAAATCATCTTCACCAGTTGAAGCGATACGATTCAGGTAGGCCTCATATAAAGGTAGCGCCACATCCAGAAACCCAGCCTCAACAACTGATGTGGTGACGTAGTTCCTCACAAGATCGGTCAACTGCCGCCCCCCAAGAGACAGCTTCCGGCACCTCTGAACAAAACCGACCACGGCAGTGGTAAAGCGGTCAATGGCACGGTCCCGGACCCTGTGCCAGATCTCATCTTCTGAGAGTCGGTCACACTCAAAACCCAGTTTTTCCAAAGAATCCTTTAGGGTTTTTCGAAATGCTTCCTCCCCATTTTGCCTAATGTTGTGGGAAGTGAAAGACAAGAGCGTCCAACCGGTCTTGCTACTCCAAAACCCTTCCTTTTCCTGAGACATTTCATCATAGTCCGGATCGCCTGAAAGTCCGAAGTATTCAATTACAGTACCGGAATTTGAACTTTTAAAAAGGGTGAAATCGGGGCGATAATTGATGCCGCTCCACCAGAAATTCCTTTCATACTTGTAGGGAACGTCATGCTCAAAAAGGAAATCGGCAATGATCTTTTCTCCAAATGATTTGACATATTGTCCTTGCAGCGTTTCTCTTGGAAGAGAGCGGCGATACAACAGGAATTCCTCCTTGCTTCGTTCAAAGCCTCCTGCCACGATACGTTCCCAATCTGATCGAAAATGGGTCATCATAACATTACGGATGCGTTCTCGATAATCCGGATCCCGCATATGATCGTTGATCAGGGTTTGTAATGCTCGGCTTTTGGACTGGGCACCCTCCGGCTCATCATACAGCAGACTTTCCTCGGGATGTACAATGGCGTAGGCCAACGCATGAAACGTCATCACATGAGGTAAGATGCCAGTCAAAATGCCTGACAACCGATCCGCCATTTCCTCGGCGGCTTTTCGGTTAAACGCCAATAAAAGCATTTCATTGGGATTGATGCCACAATGCTTTATCATAAACGCCGCTCTAACGGCGATGGTAGTGGTTTTGCCACTGCCGGCGCGAGCCACCACCTGAACATGTCGATCTACGGCTCCAATCGCCAAGGCCTGCTCAGAGTCCACCTGTGTTCCAGAATAGACCTCTGCCCAATTGCGAACAAAAGAAATTTTTTCCTTTTCGTATTCTTCTACTGAAATGAGCGGCCGGCAACAGGAGGTGAAAAAGACATCTGCCCTGAGATAGTCCTCCTCCATTTTCTTTTTCAACGCTTTGAACAGACGTTTTCGTTCAGCTTCAGCAAGCGCCTTTTCTCTTCGAACCTTTTCTTCCTCTGCCAACCGGCGTTTCTTTTCTTCGCGGGCCTTCTCCTCTGCTTCCCGAATCAGACGTTCTTTCTCTGTTTCCCTGAGGCATCCTGCTCTTTTCTCCCTGATGAGGCCCGGTAGGTCCCGCCATTCCGCATCAGTAAGTTCATTCCTGATGGCTAAATGCAGTTCTATCTCCCTTTCATCGCCATAGCGGGGATCTTCAACGATTTTCGGGGCCACCTCATCCAAATAGACATTTTCGTAAATATCCCAACAACTCCACCTGCTAATAAGCTCCGCAAGCAATTCATCTATTTTTGACCGGCTTCCCAATTTCAAACTCCATGATTGTCATTTCACTGCGTATTACCGTTTTCTAAATGAATTCTGTGGGTTTCGATGGCCCAGAGAACCCCGAGAATCCAGTGTTATAGCAGATGGCACCGATAAAGAGTATTAGTGCTTTTTTTTCGCAGTTTGATTTTCGACTTCCTTTCCGCCGCAATGTTCGCCCAGATCGTATCCTCTACCAATTCAATCGCTTCACGCAACACCTGTATGTAGCCGCTGTTGATGAAAAACTGTCGAATATCCTTAAGGGCGATGAAGGCGAGAGTCGTGTCATCCTCTTCAAAATACTGGTCTGGTTGGCACGCACGTGATCCAAAATTCCTTATCCTGTCCGTCTTTCGCATCCACGCCGCGTACCATGCATGTTATCCGTTCATTAGTAACCGCGTCGCCGCGTATCTTCATAACGATCTGTGGTTCTGGAACAATTTCCCGAAGCACATATGATGCGGCGTATGCAAGTGCAAGCTCATGCAACGTATTGGTCTTCCGGATGCCGATGGAACGTTTATTTCGTCACCCGGGAGCAGTGAATACGAATCATCGACAAGATCTATCATTACATCTCTGATACGATCGGAAACACCAGGAACCTTGTATAGTGGATCACCATTCACAATTTTGTTGGCATCTATGGGTTTACGTCTTTTATTGTTTTTCATCTGGTTTCCTTTGTGTTTTGGCTGAAAAATTGCCTTGTCGGTCTGGCCCTAAGCCACCAAGCGCCGTTTTCTGTGCTCCCGTCTGCCCAGAATGCCCCCTGTACATTCCTGTCGCAGTCCGGGTGGGTCAAGACAAAATATTGTTTTCTATCGAATAGATCACCAAAAACAACCTTTTTCAGGCCGCATACAGCTCTTTTTGACCCCCAAAAGAGCTGTATAAGAAAAAGTTCATGCTTTGCCCAATCCTATAATGCGCGTTTTCCCCCCAAAAAAATGTCAATATAGCCTCGATTTCAATAATTTGACTTGCCCGACCCCACTCCCCACTCCCAACTCCCCAAATTATAAAGACCTTCAACTGTGCGGCTGAAGCCGCACCTACAACCCGCGAAGCGCCTGTCGTCGGTTCCCAGGCAGAGTATGGGAACCGGGGAGTGGGATGGTACGGTTACTGATTCCACTGTCCGCCTCGTTTCCCTTTACCGCCCGAACCGTCTTGTTTTCCGGAACCTCTGCCCCCTCCCGCGCCGTAACCCGAGCCATCCTGGGGACGTTCCCCGGTGCCGGTCCCGTCTTTGGCACCATACCCTTTGCCCTTTCCCTGGCCGGAACCACTCCCGTCACACTGCCCGGAACCGCTTCCTCCTCCCTTTCCCTGACCTCTCCCGCCGCCGCCGCGAGCCAGGAGGTCATGGATGCCCGCATCCTGGAGATCAGCGGCCATCTGACTTCCCGCACCCGATGCAAAATACCCAGCGTCAATATCCGGTCCCGGACAGGCACTTAAGGGGTTCGCCCAGGCAAGAACGGTCGCGCATACGATCAGGGTCAATACGTGCTTCATGATTAGACTCCTTTTTTTGGGGTTGTGGTTGTCTTTCAATCCCGCTTGGTTCACGGGCACTGAAAAAGTGCGGCACAATACTAACGCGGGCCATACTCGCAACCCAATAAACTATTTTAAAATTCCAAATTCCAAGCACCAAATTACAAATAAATCCCAAATTCCAAATCCCAATATCCAATGCTCCAGAGATCCCTGGGTGTGCATTTTTTGTTTGGATTTTTGAATTTTGGTCATTGTATTTTTTTTGTTATTTTCTTGTTTTTCATTATAGAAAGTCAGGGGATAAGCTACTAAGGATGCTCCCCGGAACCGCCAAATGCGTTAGGTCAGTTCTCACCCATAACCTCCCGCCATTCAGGGAAAGACCCGACATATTCCCTAAACGGTTGTGCATGTTTCAGGTTGCGTTCACCCAACATCCCCATCCGGTGCATTCTGCCGTCCCGATGGGACTCAGGCATCCGGCTGTTATTATCCCGGAAATGAATTGCCGGGCTATTTTCGGGTGTCCCCATGGGACAGTGAATTTGCGCAGCAGGGGACATCCATAAGTGCATCCAGAATCAAATGCCACCCTTTAATAGATGTCCCCATTTCCACACGTCTGGGGTTCCCACGCAGAGCATGGGAACCAGGGGTGAGTGTGTCCCCTTGTGTCTCCATTTTGTCACCTCTTATGGCACGATTGGCCCGTATTTGGCCCCTTTAGCGGGTCACTCGTAGACTGATAACCAGATGCCTTTTATGTAGGTTGTTTGAGCCGTTTGAGCCATTTATGAGCCATTTCCCTTTTCATTCGCGTTTGAGCCGTTTGAGCCATTTATGGGCCGTTTCTTTGGTACTCGATAACGTGCTCCGCGGCCTGCACCTTCCAGTATGATTAACCCCTTCTTCACCAACCCCTCAAGGTCTCGCTTCGCAGTGGCCCGGCTGGCGCCTGTGAGATCCTGGTATTGGGCGTTGGTGACATAACGTTGCTGCAACAAAAGGCTGAGGATTTTCCTCTGTCGATCATTAAGATTGAGTGTTCCAAAAAACTTCTCGGTTAGCCAATCCCTCCAGAGCGTGGACACAAAGATACCGGCCCTTTCCTCGAAATCCGGTGAGGGAAGACCGACTTCCATGCAGCGTTCAATGCAGTAGCGAGAAATCCTCTGATGTTTTCCTGGGAGAGGTCCGACAGGGTTGCACGTGGGCAGGAACTGGCGTCAAAGGGTAAGGTTCGCAGATCGCCCGCTTGTTTCAGATGGTCGACCATGGCGGCATAAAACGCTGCGTTCAGATCAGCGACGGTGTTAAACTTGCGTCGAATGAGCTGGGACGCGGCCTTACGAATCAACTGTTCCATTTTGGGATGCCGGATTCCGTCATTGCCACCTTTTACAAAGATCATTCGAGTCTTGCCCATTTCAGTGGTGCGGTCAAATTCCCTTTCTGTCGGTGAAAGACCGTCAGAATCTTCATGTCCATATTCATTAGCGAAAAGCCCCACATACAAATCACACTGATCGACCTGCTCCAAATAGGCCTGGTCCGCTTTTTGATCCCTGGCAGGCAGCTCTTCAAACAGGAACACTTCTGAAACGAACACTTTCAACAAAGGGTCGTTGAAAACATAGTTTTTCAGTGACCGACGTTCCAGGGTGAGCTCCTTCTGAACGCTGCTGATGAAAATGCTGTAACGATGGCTACCTGTCTTCTTCATGCGGGTTCCTCGTCTGAATTTCTCACATTCATCCATGCCACCAGTTTAAAACCGGGTATTTGGTTTTTCAGAGTATTTACCATACGGCTTTGTCATATTCGGTCACAACGCCTGAACTTTCTTAAAAAAATGTATTCTGATTCCGTATCTCCCCGCAAACGGTGCTGAATGTGCGGCTGAAGCCGCACACCTACAATCGGGGTTACAACGGGGAAGTGTCCCTTACCCGCATATCACTACCGGTTCCCTTGTCCCCCCCCGGTTTCCCCAGCCGCTCGAACCATTATTATTTCCGGACCCACCACCGGTTCCTTTCCCCGAACCATCCTCGTTGCCCTGACCAGCTCCCGCGCCGTAGCCCGACCCATATAGAAAGTCAGAAAATAAGCTACTAACGATACGGATGCGGAGCGCCCCAGGGCGCTCCCACTCAGGAGCGTGGGAACGCGGGGATTGTACAAAATACAAAACCCCGATCTCCATCTGTTCGGGAGTAACGGGGTTTCTGGTTAATGAATGCCATTCATGCTCCTCTTTTTTTCATTGAATAAAAAAGGAATCTGTCTCTTATATACTTATAGTGTTGCCTACACCTAGCTACTTTTTAAGTCAAGAAAAACCGAAAACAAAGACCGATTTTCGGGTTCTTTTTTTTGGCTATTTCCCCATTGATTCTGAATTTATGCGCTATCAGGCCGCGGTTATTGGGTGATATTTTTCCCAGACCTTTCGATTTCGTCTTCTTTTTGAAAACCTCTCGATACTCGAATCCACTGCATTTCAGCCCGGGCCATCTTCTCGTGCAAAAATGTATATATGGATAACCTGTTCACCCAGGACCAGGGAAAACCCGATTACTTTCCTGAACTCCAGTCTGAAGTCCACTCTCTCATGATCGACCGGGTGTAAATCAGGGCTGTTGGAAAAAATGGCA
The DNA here is from genome assembly GCA_963662465.1 of Desulfatiglandales bacterium. Classification (GTDB taxonomy): domain Bacteria; phylum Desulfobacterota; class DSM-4660; order Desulfatiglandales; family Desulfatiglandaceae; genus NaphS2. The sequence continues at coordinate 1,364,935 of OY759599.1, read as the reverse complement.
AATTTAGAGAAGGTACGAAACATTCGGATCTTCCTCTCGTTCCCACGCAGAACGTGGGAACGAGGGAGTGAAGTTCGTAAGAACGAGGATACTTTCTATTCTCAAACGGTCGTGATTTACACCCTGATCGACCCAGATCTGACCAGTCCTGTTCATCTTTACCCCGCCAGACGAGCTGCGGGTCCAAGTCCCGGTTGCGGCGTTCATAGGACACCCGAATGGGATCTTTTTCATCGTCCCGCATGACCGACTGGTATTCGGCGGTGGGGATGTTTTTAAGGGGCCTTTCAGGCGTTTGCCTGAAAAATGTCCGATATGTCCGATATGTCCGATAAATGTCCGTTTCCTTTTCGAAGGATATAGTAAAAATGGGAATAACAGCGAACAGGGCAACCACAGGGGGTTGCCCCTACGGGAGACCGCGATAACCGGTAAAACCGGGAATGGCCTTGACCACGATGTCCTCGTAGGGGCAGGCCCCTGTGCCTGCCCGGTCATGAGCGATATTCCCTGGGTCCAAAAACCGGGCAAAGAATTTGGCCCAAAAATGGCGTTTTTAGACGCCCTAGGCTTACGGTCTTTGGCAGGGACATCTTCGAACAGGAACACATGGGATATGAACCGGCTGAGGAGTAGGTCTCTATGACGGCCGCCCACACGATCAGGGTCAATACGTGCTTCATGATTGGACTCATTTTTCTTTGCGTTGCTCGACCGTTTGGCGCCCATAATTTCATTTTCAAGCGAAAAAAGTGACCTAGATATTTTCTTATTTCACTTTAGAAGGTTAAATGTGAAATAAGAGTTGTTATATTTCACTTTCGCTATCTGAAAAAATATTGAAGTACGGTTCAAAGATGAATATTCTGTTTCGCTGCTGTCCGGTATTTTCCTTCAGAATACCCATATCCGCCAGCACGGCAATCAGATTGCGGGCCGGATTGAACTGAATACCCAAAAGCGCCATCACCTGATGAACAGACACCGCGGGGTGCTCATAAAGGTGTAAGATCAATCTGCGCCCGTTTTCCGCGCGCCTCCCCAATGTGACAATCCGGCTTTCAAGATCCTCCCTAAGGTTCAGAATACTTTTAAATGTTCGTTTCCCATTCTCGGCGGTTTCAGATACCCCTTGCAGGAAAAAGCGGCACCAGTGGCCCATGTCCTTTGATTCCCGAACCCGGGTGAGGGCATCGTAATAGGCTCCCCGCTGCTTTTCCAGGTGTGCAGAGAGATACAATGATGGTTTGGACAACAGTCCGTGACTGACCAGGTACAGGGTGATGAGAAGACGACCGATCCGGCCGTTGCCGTCCAGGAAAGGGTGGATGGTTTCGAACTGGTAATGACTGATGGCAATGCGGATGAGATGAGGCACCTGAATCTTTTCGTTGTGCCAAAATGCTTCCATGTCTGAAAGCAGTTCCGGCATATCCTGATGATGGGGCGGAATGTAGGCAGCGTCGGACAGAGATGCACCCCCGATCCAGTTCTGGCTTCGACGGAATTCACCCGGCGTTTTCTTTTCACCGCGCACGCCGGACATGAGAACGGCATGGGCATTCCGAAGCAGGCGCAGGGACAGGGGCAGTTGTTTCAGATCCTGAATGGCATCATTCATGGCCTGGATGTAATTTTGGACTTCCCCCCAGTCGTCACGACGCTCGGGGATCACCTCCGCTTCATCCAACAAAACCTCATCCATTCTGGTTCGCGTGCCTTCAATGCGGCTGGATGTATTCGCCTCCTTGATCACATGCATGCGGATAAAGAGATCCACGTCAGGCACGATCAGGGTAAAGGTGTTCAGTTCACCCAGTGCCCTTGTTGCCTTCTCCAGCAGGACGTTGATCCTTGGATCATCCCAGGTCCATTCATGGTTGATCTTTTCCGGCAGAAAACTCTTGTACTGATATTGCTGACGATACGACCCTGATTCGAATTCTTCGAATTTCATTTTGGTATGCCACTCCCCGTTTGCCGGTCGCCATCCACCGATGCCGGAGGTTTTTCTTCCTCCCCTGCCAGCCGCGTGATTTCCGACCAACTCTGCATTGGAGGAGACGATCCTATTGATTGCCTGTTCCGGCGCCACTGCCCGAACCGTCCCCAGTCCCGTTACCGGATCCCGAACCCTGACCAGAACCATAGAGGAATGTTAAAAAAACGATTGTAAACAGTCATAATCACAAATCCTTGCGGAGCCTAAACTAAAGATTCTAATTTTCGCTAAGAGAATCTTCTCGATCTCTTTCATTCCAAGCTCTTGTAAATTCCCGGCTGCCGTGTATCAACGATAGAATTGAAATCTGATTACTCTCAACGCGATAAATCAGGCGATAGCTATAAACAATGATCTCTCGTATATCCGCGGTTCCGAATTCACGAACCATAGCGCCACGCAGAGGGAAATCGGCGAGAGAGCGAGCTGCTGTCAGCGTCTTCTTTACAAAAGCGGCTGCATAAAACGGCGAGTCACGGTGAATGTAAGCCGCTGCCGCTTCCAAGTCTTCTTGGGCAGCATGGGCCCAGATCACTTCGCGAGCCATTTTTCCATCCGTTTTTCGACTTCTTCCTGATTTGATGATCTTCCCGCTTCGATGTCATCCATTCCGTGCTGAATTTTTTGTTGTACATACAGGCAATATTGAATTTCCTCCAGAGTGCTGCTGTCCGGAAGATCTTTCAGTAGCGCCATAACTTGTTGTTTGGCAGTAGGCATGCGGCAACCTCCTTTATATAGAGTGAGTGAAGACAAAATTTGCCGGATTAAACCGGCAAGTCTGCTTTTTTTACGACAGTTTACTGAGCATAGCGCATAAAGGGAAGGAAAAGAAGCTCAGTGCCTGAACGAAATGGGGGTCCACCTTACCCCAATACATTTTTCAAAAACAATGCATCTTGCCTGCAACCTTGCCTTAAAAAGATTTTGAAATGTGCGGCTGAAGCTGCACCTACAGCCCGCGCGAACCCCCAGTGAGTGCTTTTTCGCGGCTGGAAGACGCTCTCACGGGACGCGGAGCCTCCGTTGTCCGTTCCCACGCGGAGCATGGGAACGAGGGAGGAAAAATTTTGCTATATGTTCTTTTTCTTTTTGAACGATTCCACCACCTGGTAGACGTCAGATAAGCATCATTTGCCTTTGGGATTCCTGGAGGTGCAATGGCATCCACCTCGCTTTTTTTCGGAAACTATATTTTCATAGATGACGGACTTTCCATTTTTATCGTAATCATTTTCGATATCTTTTTTTGTGTATTCAAAGCAGCAACATACAAGATCATTGTCTTTGAATTCATTTTTCCCTTTAACATTTTGTATAAGTTCTATCATTTTTTTTTCCTGAACTTCTGAAATTCTCGGGCTTCGCTCACTCGGACCTCTCGACTGAATTGGCAGTCGCCCACCATTATTTTTTTGAATATCGAATGTCGAACAAGGAATGTTGAATACGGATAGCCGGTTCCAGTTCCGCGCTGCTGCTGACCTCAAGGATACGGTTATGATATTCGGCATGCTGTTCTTTTGGAATACGGTTTATCAGTTCATCGTACGTGAATTCATCCGGGTGTTTGGAAAAATCCCGCCACGCATCGGAAAGTGCTTCTTCGGGTCTGCCAAGCCTGGTGAGAATGTCGCGTTTCATGGTGACCAGTTTATAGCTTGACCCCCGGTACACCTGAGTATTGCTCTCGATTTCAAGACCCTTTTCCACCCATTTCAGCGCTTCTGCCGGGCTTCCATTTGAAATGCGCATTTCCGCCAGGGTTTCGCAATCCACAGGCAGAAGTTCCGTCTCATTGCAGATTGAGAGATATGCATCGAAGTCACCGCCGGCGGCATAAATACTTTTGAGGGTTCCACCCCACAGACTTCGATGATGCTCTTTCTTTATTTCAGCTTCATAGCGCGCACGGATGGCCGCCGTAAATTCTTCCAAACCCTCTTCGTTGAGAAACCGGGGAACCTCTTTTGCCAGGTTGTAAGTAAAACCGTAGTCGTCGTTATCGATCCACGCAAGAAGGCGATGAACGGTTTCCTTCGCCGCACAGTCCGCGCGTTGTCTGGCATTGACCCAGGAACAAAACAGCGCTTCAACAAAATCGCCGAATGATCCGCGGGAGTCATCGATCTCATCCGCTTTCTCATAACAGGCAGCGATAAATGTCTCGATTAGATCAATGCCGCGAACGGGTTCCCTGATGGTGAAGTTTTCGATGATACTTCTGACCTCTTCAAGACCGGATGTGAAAGACCAGCTAAAATCATACTCAATAAAGTCACCGGGTCTCAATGCGTCCTCAATGGCGAATTCAATCGTTTCGATTTCAGTCGATGGTTTTGTTTTTCTTCCGGCCATTCATGCATCTCCTGTACTTGGATTAGGAACCTGGATGTTCACAAGCCTCTGAACCTCAATCGCGTATTGCCTGTTGGCGATATCGGCCGGCGCTTTGACTTCACCCGCCTCATTCGTGTCAGGGCGGCAAAACAAGTCAATCAAAGACTTGACCCCTATGATATTGGAAATGAAAACAAAAAGAATCCTGAAAATCCTGTTAATCCTGTTAATCCTGTCTAAAAATAAACCAAGCCTGACCCCCATGATACTGATCTGAGTTGACACCGCGCGTCAAATGTACTAACATTACATATTGATTCTGAAAAAGGAGATCAATCATGACAGCGACTCAACCGATTGGAAAAAGACCCGTTAAATCGTCTCGACTTGGACTTCGTACAACCCCGGAACAGGAGGTCGTCCTGCGCCGTGCGGCAGAGGTGTGCCACAAGTCACTGACAGAATTTATCATGGACAGTGCATATCATGCCGCTGAAAACGCGTTGCTGGATCAGCGGATGTTCATGGTCTCCGGCAACCGATATCAGAACCTGCTGGATCTACTGGATCGTCCCGCTGAGGAAAACATCGGGTTGCAGGATTTGTTCTCCAAGCCTGCGCCTTGGGATGAGCAATGTCCCTGATTCCCCCCGAACCGCTGAATACTGAGCATCCCGTTTCACCCTTCGACTGTGGCAAGCCGGTTCTAAATGACTGGTTGGCTCGTCATGCGCGTCAGGCACAGGCCAGCGGCTCAGCCAAAACATTTGTAGTGGTTGATAGTGACCGAATTGTTGGATACTTCAGTCTGACCGTCGGACAGGTGGATACGCTGGAAGCTCCAGAGCGCATCCGTAAGGGTATGGGGCAGTACCCTATCCCTGTGGTTTTACTCGCTCGGCTTGCCGTTTCTCTACGACATCAGGGGCGTGGTATTGGAAGAGGTCTCCTTCAGGACGCCATTCGCCGCACTCTCATGATGGCTGAACATGCCGGCATACGAGCCTTACTTACGCATCCGATCGATGAGGATGCAACTCAATTCTATCTTCGTTTTGGTTTTGTTGCCTCACCGCTTTATGATCGACAACTTCTTCTTTTGTTAAAAGATGCACGTCGCCTGCTTCTTACGTTCAGCAAAAAAAGCTAACAAAACTACCCCAGTCCATGAGAAACTCAGTTAAATAGCAACGGACCCCCATTCCACCCACTCTGGGTGTTCAACTGGGGCGTAATCCGTGCCTGCTCCGTTGAATTTATAACAATGACAGCGAAGTTTACCTTACTGAACGGGTTAAAATCCTTAATCACAAATCAAGGTTTGACCCTCAATCAGAACCTCCAGACGTCACGGGTCTTTATCACCTCATGGCTTCTTCCCATTCTGGGAAGGATTTCAGATATTCAACAAAGGGTTCCGCATTTTTCAGGCGCTCGCCTTGAGGCCCACAATTCAATAAGGATTCGGTTAATTCCGAGAGCCCTGTTTTTCCTCCGCCGGTTTTTACAATTTCGGCTGCCTTTGCGATCAAAGGATCAAGCCTTATTCTCTGGAGGGGACGACGTCCATTGGATTGTACTTTCAGGATGATCTGCTGTACGCGTCCTCTTGAAATATTATACCTTATACCGATATTATCATACGTCATCCCGGGCTCACCCAACATCCTCATTCGGCACATGAATACATCCCTGTTTCGTTCAGAATACCAGCTGTTTTCCAGTATCCATTGAGACAGGGAAGAAAAAGGAGCATCCACATCCATATTTTTTCCGCGGGAGAGGATATTTCGAATCGTTTGATCCTGTCTCACCACCCATTTGAAATCTTTGAAACGAAGCGCTTCCGAATGGACAATGGCCTTTACAATTTCAGAGCAGATCTCTTGAAGCCCACGGAACAGGCGCAGGGTCTTACGCCCAACGTGATTAATTCGAAGCGCATCTTGATCGCTCAGGGCCAAAACTTTTTCCAGGGTATCGATTCCGCAGTGCCGCAGCGCTTTGAAATAAGCCTGCGATAATTCGGAGTCAAGGACCTCTTTGAAAAATACGTCTCTTGAAAGGAACGCGATGACGGCCTTATGATTGCTTTGGACGATTTCATCTTCAGATTCATTTTGCCCTGCGTCGTAATCCAGTTCTTTTCTCAGTTCACGCTGAAATTTCATCAATTCACTGGTTATTTTTTGACCACAGTTCCGAAATCCGAGGAAATCCTTTCGCGATAATCGCAAAAAAACATCCACATCACGAACATAATTTCGAATCATTGAACAAGCCCTTGCCGAAATATAAGAATTGTTCATGACATATTTTACGAAGTCGCCGATAACGGTTTTTGAAGGATAGATCGTAAACGCTGACCCGCACCCCGCACATGTCACTTTTGAACCGGTCGGAGCAATGGGACCTTCAAGCAGAATTGTCGTAAAGCATTTTGTGCAACATAGGTTCATGATCGGTATACTTTTCAATTCCCATATGGCGCATTGGAACGGGAAAGTCTCCATTTTATTGCAGTGAATTCACAGCAGTTGAAACAGGCGCCGTAGCCTGTGCCGTCCTGGGGGCGTTCCGGGGTGCTTGTACCGTCTTTGGCGCCGGAACCTCCGCCTTTGCCCTGGCCTCGACCGCCGCCCCCTGAACGGACGCGGAGCCTCCGTTGTCCGTTCCCACGCGGAGCATGGGAACGAGGAGGACTAGGGGACGTTCGTCAGTTTATAAGTTCCCAATCTCATAGTGATTTTCTAATGCAATCCGACGTCCTCTGCTTACCGAAAGGCTTACCGCTGCCTGGGAAATCCCCAGTTTCCGGCTTAACCACGCCTGGCTAACGCCCAATTCACCGGTCGCCCAGTAGCAAAGAAGGCTGCGGGCCTGCACAATCTTAGGCTGTTTTCCCGAGGCCCAAACCACTTCGGGGGCCATGCCCATAATGTCGGCAACTCTCTCGGCAATCCTGCCGACATCAACCCCCTTGGCCTTCAAGCGATATTTCCTCGCGAATGCCTCCTCGGCTTGAGAGAGCGCCTTCTCCACAAATTCACCATCGCCAAGGATACGCTCATCCCCCTTCTGAAATACGCCGGCCTTCCGCAATGACTTCACGGCGGACCACCCCCCAACGCTCCGAACCAGTCCCCCACCCGTGAGATCTTGCCGCTTACCGGCAGCTATCCCCTTTTTTACAAATTCCAGGTATCGCCGCCGCGCAACGGACACCTTGTCGCCAAACAACCCGAGGATTGTCGTGTTCTGCCACTCCGCGGTTACCCTCCCCATAAGTACGCTATGCCCGCTGTAAGGATGGTTGCACAACTCCTTTAGATCAGATACCAATTTTGCCCGAAGCGGGTTCAAATGCACATAGCGAGTCAGTTCCAATAGATATGAATCTTCCTGGCAGAGGATTGACTTGTATCGGTTTTGAAACAGATGGCCATACCGCTTGTGTCTCCGGTTATAGTGCATGGCGTAACCGGTTAAGAGGCGTTTCATGACCGTAGAGACAGGGATAATGCCGGTTTTCAAAAGCAAATGGAAATGATTGGGCATCAGCGCCCACGCAAAACAGTGTGTTTCCGTATCAGAAACAATTTGCCCCAGCCGTTCAACAAAAAAATCTCGGTCGTCATCATCATCAAACACTTTTCGACGGCCGATCCCCCTGGCAATAACATGGTGAAGCGCTCCTGGGGCATCTATGCGGGCTTTTCTCGGCATGCAAACACGCTATCAAATGAAAAATTAAACCGCAACTTATAATCTGACGAACGTTTCCTTTTCTCGTTACCCCGTTTGGCGATACAGCAGTTCAAATAAGATGCGCATGGGAAAATTTTCTTTTACATGAACTCACTTGAGAGTCAAGTTTTTTTGAGTATGGCGTTTATAGAAAAACATCCTCAAATCATCAAGCAGCGTTCCCGGTCAGCGACCAACCTTCTTCCAATGCTCCCAAAATGAGAATTACGCTTATAAATCCTATTGCATTTTGCGAACGATGAAAATAGGCTAAGGCGTCGGAGTCGCAGTTATCAGTTATGTCATTAACCTAACGGCTAATAGCTCAAAAGCTGATTGCTGCTTTTAGGTAAAAAAAATCGCGGAGGCTGCAATGGCGCTATTTAAGAAGAGTAACATGATAGATGCCAATGAGATCGTATCGAGTTTGCTGAACATGGCCGCAAAGGTTGAACATGCCACAGCAGGATTCTATTTCCAGATCTCCAAAAACGTTACGGATGAAGAAGCATTTCTGGTGCTTCAAAAAATGGCAACCAACGAGCTTAAACATGAGGATTTTTTTTCAGATCTGCGGTTAACATACGAAAACCGTATCAAGACCCCGATCCAGGCGACCACCTGGCAGTCTATCTCCAAGTATGCGAGTGCCGTTCAGGATTCCCGGATTTTTGATTTTGATTTCATCCTCAATCACGTCGTCACCGGAAGTGAGGAAACAGGCGACGTGATTCGCATGGCCATAGGATTTGAAAAAGACAGTATCGTTTTTTATGCGGGACTGGCAAACATCATTGAGGACAATGAAATGAACAAATTATTGAAAGAAATCATACGGGAAGAATTCAATCATCTTTCCACCTTAATCAACATTGATTTTTTGTAAACGCACTGCTGCGCTTCTTCAACGACATTCGGTATGCTCCCGGCATTGAATCGCTTTCTTACAATCGGCGATCATACCCGTTATGCCGGTTTACGGTTGAAAAACAGAGGATAACGGAAGACTATGGGGTCCTCTTGTGAAGATTTAAAAAATTGCGGTTATCAATCCCAACATAATTCCGCATCCTTCATTAAAATTGAAAAAACGATTCATCAGGAAAGTGTAAATCTGTATGAAGGAAACCCATAATTCATTGAAAAACCGTGAACCGGCAACCGTGAACGGTTACAAATATTGCAACACATCACCTTATCAAACCGCTGACAAAACTTTAAACCGTTTGTGGTCACGTTTACAAATGATCTGAGCCACTCCCCGGCCGGACATCAATGCCGGCGGCACTCCCCCACCCGGTTCAACCCACTGGCCGATCATGTAAAAATTATTTAAACCGGGCAGTTCTTTTTTCATTTTCGAAAATCCGATTTTAGGTGTCCAGACCCATCCCTCAAAACTGCCCTGCCAGTTATTGGTATACCGGATAACCGTCGATGGGGTCGACACATCGACTGCTTCCACGTGGTCTTTAATACCACCGTATTTTTTGTCTAAAGCTTCGACAATAGCGTCTGCAATGCGCTTTTTTTCGGCCTTATAGATTTCTGGCTGCTGCTTTTTTAAATGTCTCCAATGTTTGTAGTTTGCCGTGGACAGCATACTTGTGACCACAGTTTTGCCTTCCGGGGCCATGGTTGGATCAAAGTTAAACACACGAATATTGATATCATCATAAGTAATAGTGTCATCGATATACAATGGCGTTTGCAAGGGAAACACGACCATATGCGGCAGGTCTTCCAGTGCTTTGGCAATGCCCAACGATACTTGGATATAAGAGGGAAAAACTTCGTAATCCTGGTAATATGATTCAATCTTACCGTTTAGATATTTTCCGTCGAGCATATTAAAAATCGTATCATGACCATCTGCAGCGGAAATGACAATATCAGCGGGATAGGTTTGCCGGTTTTGCAAAACAAGCCCTTTGGCGGTTCCATTTTCAACGATCACGCGCATCACCCTGGATTTATAGTTGATTTTACCACCCAATGCCAGGTATTTTTTTTCGATCAGTTTGGCAAAATTCAGTGATCCGCCAATAGGATACCCAGCGCTTTTCTTATTCATCCAAACCAGGGTCAGCACCAAAAACAAGACATTCATGGTCGGCCAGAACATGTATAAAAATGTTTTACGAAGCAATTCATTGCGACATCGCCCGGCGAACTCCGTGGCACTGATACCGACCCATTTTTTCATTTCACCCATATAAGGGAGCATGCTCACCATCATCTTTATAAAATCAAGCAAATTGTATATTTCAGGCGCCTTTTCAATCGGCAACCGAAAATTCATCAACTTTCGCACTCCGGTTACAAATTCTTCAATAACAACCCGATCTTCCGGCGCTTTTTCAAGCATTTCGGTTTCCATCCGGTCCACATCACAAAAAACAGTCATTGACTTGCCGGTTTTGTCTTCCACTTTGATGTAATATTCATGATCGACAAATTTCAATTTTTCCATATCGATCAATTCGTTCCAGAGCTGATAAAACTTATCCCTGGGACTCGACCCGACCAGCCAGTGAAGACATCCGTCAAAGGTATAGTCTTTGCGCTTCCAGGCGGTACAAAGCCCACCTGGCAAATTGTGCAACTCAAAGATCTGGGTTTCATAGCCGTTCATCTGCAAATAGCACCCGGCAGACAAACCAGCGATCCCCGCACCGATAATATTGATATGTCTTTTCATAAGGATATTCCTTTCCGGATATCAGTTGTTCGAATCAGCTAAATTTATCACAGGCAATCGTCTCGGGTTCGACAACGAGTTCATCAAGCATGGTATTTAAGGTGGCATCGATCTCCGTTGGGTCTTCATGGTCTTCTAAGTCCGGATAAAAAGTGTATTTTGTTCTGCACGGTTTTGAAAAAGTCGATACTGCAATTTCATCGTTTTGACAACACATCAGAAACCGATTACGGCAGCAATGACAGCCAGTGATCCGCGCTGATGATCATGATTCGCAGGTTATTGTTAGAGACTATTTTACAGACATTGTTTCTGTTGACCAGCTGGACCGCCGGGATATTGAGTACCTTTTGAAATTTCCTTAGGCTTTTGGATACATGATCATCGGATCGTTTGGTTTCGATGAGAATGAGAGGCGTGTGGTTGTTGGAAATCAGGAAATCAACCTCTTCCTTCTCCCGATTTCGGATATAATGCAATGCAAAATTCCCAAGCCCGAGATCATTCCAGTTCGAAACCGCCCGGAACAATTCCAGAGCAACCATATTTTCAAATTTTGCCCCCGGGGAATCAATCCCCGCGTAATCGAAGAGATACAGTTTTTTCTCCTTGGTTATGGCCCTCGATATTTTCCCGCTCCATGGCGCTATTCTGAATACCAGGAAAAAGTTCTCAAAAATCTCGATCCAGCTCCGAACACTGTCAAATGACACATTAATATCTCTGGAAAGGCTTGCCATTGAAAGTGGACTGCCGATTTTGGAAGGGAGCAAAGAAAAAAGAATTTCCACAGCCTCAATGTTGCGAAGTGATGCGAGATCACGAATATCTTCCCGCAAGAGCTGCTTCTTATAAGTGTTTGACCAGATCCGGTAGAACTCATTTGTTCCATCAAGGTACGGATCGGGGAATCCGGAAAAACGAGTCAGTTTATTCCAGATGGTTATTGTTTCATTAGGCGCAGCGCGAACTTCAATGGGATTGGCCAGAAATTGTTCAAAGGTAAGATTATTTCCCGCAAGTTCTGCAAGGGTAAACGGCCACAGGTAAAAAAGAAAATACCGACCGGCCAGGGAATCTCCTCCTTTTTGGTACATATCAAGCCTGCCGCTGCCGGATACGACGAATGTATAGTTGCTTTTATCGCGATCGTAGACACTTTTTAGATAATTTTTCCAGTTTGAATATTTGTGCAACTCATCAAATATAATGAGTGGAACGGTATTATCGCTACGATGAACTTCTTCATAAAAGGAGGGGTTTTCAATCAGGTTTCGTTTATCCTCAATGATATCCCAGTTGAAATAGAGCGAATTCATGAAATCTTCGGCCAGAATCCGCGTAAAAGTGGTTTTGCCGGCCTGCCGCGGCCCGGCAATAAAAACCATTTGTTTATGTGCGGAAAGCTTGTCCCAGATATTTTGGTATAATGCTCTTTCAATTTCCATATTCGACAATATAAAAGCGTAACCCAATATTGTCAAGACAATATTGGGTTAGATCGTAATATTGTCAATGCAATACCAAAGCGTCATCCTTGAATTGCATACCTATATTATGTTTTTCAACGGCACGCGACGTCAGCCCCAGGACTTGGGCAATGCCCCTTGCACCGGCCTTTTTTCGGTCCCGTAGAAGAATCAGAGTTATTCAAAGGCTGAATTCTGTCAATCACATACTTCTTTTCTTTTGAATTGGTGGTTAAAGCCATTAAAGGGATCGGCCATTTGCCACAATGGTCCCGAACATGTAAATGAACAGGGTGTACAGTCCAAGCCCCACGTAAAGGAGGCCAAAGCGTCGAATGTAGAAGACCCCAAAGGCCAGCAGGGACACGGTGATGCCGTGGGGAACCTTGGGGACGTTCGTCAGATTATAAGTTTCCGAAAGGCCTTTGGTTCTTTCCCCACAATTGGCAGCCTTCTGTGCTACTCCATGCGAGTTTTGTGCGGTATGTTTGCTTAATATCATGCAATGAATGATTAACTTATAATCTGACGTACGTCCCATTCGCCCCTCCTGTCATTGTGAAAATAAGCCAATGTTGACGCAAAAAAAACACCCTCAGAACCTCCAGACGTCACGGGTCTTTATCATCCCATGGCTTCTTCCCATTCAGGGAAGGATTTCAGATATTCAACAAATCGTTCCGCATGTTTCAGGAGCTCGCCTTGAGGTCCACAATTCAGCAATCTTTCGGTTAATTCAGAAAGCCCGGTTTTTCCTCCGCCGGCTTTCACAATGTCGACGGCTTTGGCGATCAATGGATCAAGCCTTATTCTCTGGAGAGGATGTCGTCCGTTTAGTTGTATTTTTATGACAATATGCCGGACGCGCTCCAGTGTAATATCATACCGTATACCGATATTATCATACGTCATCCCCGGCCCACCCAACATCCCCATTCGGCACATGAATACATCCCTGTTTCGTTCAGAACCCCAGCTGTTTTCCAACACCCATTTAGACAGGGAAGAAAAAGGGGCATCCACATCAATGTTTTTTCCACAGGAAAGAACATCCCGAATCGTTTGATCCTGACTCACCACCCATTTGAAATCTTTGAAACAAAGCGCTTCCGAATCGGCAAGGATCGTTACAATTTCAGAGCAGATCTCTTGAAGCCCCCGAAACAACCGCAAGGTATTACCCCCAACGTGCTTAATTCGAAGCGCATCTTCATATCTCAAAACCAGAATTTTTTCGAGGGTATCAATTCCGCGGCGTCGCAGCGGTTCGAAAAAAGGATGTGATAATTGGGAATCAAAAACCTCCTTGAAGAATTTGTCTCTTGAAAGAAACGCGATAACGGCCTTTTTATGGGTTTCACTGATTTCGTCTTCAGAATCATTTTTCTCCGTGCCGTAACCCAGTTTTTTCCGCAGTTCACGCTGAAATCGGATCAATTCATTGGCTGTTTTGAGACCACAGTTCCGTAATCCAAGGAAATCCTCCCGAGATGATCGCAAGAAAACATCCACATCACGGACATGACTCCGAATCATTGAACAAGCCCTTACCGAAATATCAGAATTGACAATCACATAGGCCCAAAAGTCGCTTATAACGGTTTTTGAAGGATAGATCGTAAACGTTGACCCGCACCCGGAGCATTTCACTTTTGAACCGGTCGGGGCAATCGCACCTTCAAACCGAATGATCGTAAAGCATTTTATGCAATATATGTCCATGATCGGCCTACTTTTCAATTCCCATACGGCGCATTGGAACGGGAGAATCCCCACTTTACTCCCGTGAATTCACAGCAACTGAAACAGGTAACGCAAATCCAGGACCGGGTAAACCTGAAGAAAGATGGACGCAGAGCGGCCAGGTAATAACAAGGGGACGGAACAGTTGGATAAACTAACCCGAAATCATTGCGGATGTCAAATCTTTAAACCATGAGTAAACATCATAGAAAACCATATAATTTATATCTATTGTTTTGAAATTTGTTTCGAAATTTCAGTGATTTATTTTTTTTTACCGGTCAGGATTTTTTATTTCATGCGATTTTTTTCGCTGTTCGGCGGAAGGAAGGAAAAAGGGAGGGCGGAAAGAGGGATGGTGGAGAACCGCCGGCGCATCGATTCAAGCTTGTCCAGGCATGTCGACACACAGGTCTGCCCCTGTTCCTCAGAATTGACAGATCATTCTAAAGTGTGTATTATTACACATCATGGATAGTCGAACAATAATCAAAATTCTCAAACAAAACGGATGGATTAAAGTCGCGACATCCGGTTCTCACACCCAATTTCGACATCCTGATATGAAGGGGCGCGTAACGGTTCCACATCCAAAAAAGGACATACACATTGGCACATTGAAGAGTATCGAACGCCAATCGGGTATCAAGTTCAATTGAGGTTTTCCCATGTCAAATTATATCGCCGTCGTTCACAAAGATGCCAAAAGCGATTTCAGCGTTTCATTTCCTGATTTTCCCGGTTGCATTACCGCTGGGAAAAACATCGATGAAGCAAAGGATATGGCCGAGGAGGCCCTCACCTTTCATATTCAGGGAATGTTCGAAGACGGTGATAAATTGCCATTTTCTTCTAAACTTGAAGAAATTATGAACGATCCCGACTATGCGGATGCCACCGCTTTCCTTGTTGTTACGGGTCCAGAGTCGAACCCCCGAACCGTCCGTGTCAATATTACCCTGCCCGAAATGACGCTCAGGCAGATCGATGCCGCCGCAAAAAAAAGGGGTATGTCACGATCCGCATTTCTTGTACATGCTGCACATAATGTGATTCAAGCCAATCCCTCTGAGACTTCCGTTTGAAATTCATACCGGGGGTAAACATCATATATACAAAACCCGCTCTCCATCTGTTCGGGAGTAAGCAGTCGCAGTCCGGCCAGTCCGGGCCAAGACAAAAAAACAGGTATTCCCCAAAACGGAGCCGGCTTCCCATCCGGGAAGGCAGGAGTGGAAAGGCAAAGGGCTACCAGGTAAAGCAATTTCCGGTGCAATATGAGGAGACTAAAAATGAAAAGGTTTGATCCATTCGATGGGGTACACCATCAATGTGTTTTTGGACGGCGATGGGGAATATCTCGCGCATTTTGTTGAACTGCCGAACATCCCTTATGTCGTTTATGGTCGTATTTAAGGGTGGAAGATCTGAATCGATGTTTTGGACCTTTATAAACCTGCATGAATACTACTTTGGCTGACGGGGCCCAGATGATGAAATGGCATTCACTTATGGGTTAGCCTCTGGGTATTTTGGGCTATGAATTAAGTTCAAATACAACCCTTAAAGACTGGTTAATTTCCTGTACGGTGTTTATTGACAATCTTCCTCGAATTTTAACCAGCCTATGACGATGATCTATTGGACGTGTCTGCAAACAGTCTGCTACGGATTTTTTCGATAGACCATTATCGGATGACGGATAAATTTCAACATTGGTTTTTATTCGCGCTTTTTTTGCACGCCATTCAGTAATTGGAACAACCTGGATAACAGGAACTCTTTCATTATAAATATCGTTAGTCACAACCACACAGGGTCTAATTTTTCCAGTTTCTGAACCTTTTGTCGGATCAAGATTGACGTCAATAACCATACCTCTTTTGAGCACTATCATTTCGGCCATCCGTTTAATGCAGTTTCGGTCAATTCTTTTAAATCATCATCTTCAGAATAAATTTCAGAATATAGCTCAGCGGATTTTCTTAGACTTTCAAGTTCCATTTCTTTCTTGAAATGCTCTATAGCCTCACGAAGCATAGCGCTTTTATCCTTAAATCCATAAACTGTAAAATTATTCAAAAACTGGACTTGCGATTCTTCAACGCTGAATTTTGCCTGTAACATGCAGCCTCCCTTTAAGTCCTTATATTGGGCCTTTATTTATAGGCCTATAATAGGGTCCAATGCGCTGAAAGTCAATGAAACTGTTTGAGCAGACAGGAAAAAGCGAACGCTCCGGCTCACCGGACCCGCGCTGTTTGCGGGGGTCCGGGTGCTTTTTTATGTAATCATTTTCATGTGCGGGGGTGAATGCCCGCATAATTCATGAGCGTTTAGAAAAGATCCCCCTGCCACAGGTTTTTTACGAAGACGGTTGCGGGCATGATTTGAATGCCGTCATTGGTTTTTCTGGTTTTATCTTCAATACAGACCATGATCCTTCTTTTAATCAGCGGATGATCGTTGATAATTGAGCGCAATCCCTTGAGGTGATGTCCCGAGATCCGGCTTACCGCTTTGACCTCAATGGCGATTTCCATATCGTTGACAATGAAATCAACTTCAGTCCCGCCCGCCAAACGCCAGTAACTGAGTTGTGCAAACCTTTCTTCGTATTGATTATAGGTGTGCAATTCATGGTAACACCAGTTTTCGAAAGCCTTGCCGAATAGTTCAGAGCCGGGTTGCAACTCCCCCCGGCGCGCTAAAATATTCACGACTCCCACATCCGCAAAATAGAATTTTGGCGCCACGCTGACCCTTCGTTTGGGTCTTTTGCGGTAGCTCGGCAACCAGCGGCCCAGAAGCGTGTCTTCAAGGATTTGAAAGTATTGTTTTATGGTTTGGCTGGAAACACCACAATCTCTGGCGATGGTGGAATAATTGACCGGCTCACTGTCGGAGAGGGCGGCCATGTTGAGGAAGTCGGAGAAAACCGGTAGATTCCGTACCAGCCCTTCGGCTGCGATTTCTTCTTTAAGGTAGTCGGCCACGTAGGCGTGCAGAAGTCTCTGAGGCTTTGTTGATGTGTAAATACGGGGAAGATAGCCGTGGTTGAGCAATCTGACCAGATCCGTTTTATCCCCCAGTTCAGCCGCGCTTAACCCACAAAGTTCGTAGCGCAATGCCCGCCCACCCAAAAGATTGGCATGTCCTCGTCTCACTTTCCTGGCACTGGATCCACAAAGGGCGAAATGAAATTTTCGGTTTTCATGAAGCCAGTGAACCTCATCTAAAAGTTGAGGGACCTTCTGGATTTCGTCGATAACCACAAAGGGGTTTTTTCCTGAATCGGGAAGCTCACCGCGTAAAGATTCCGGATGTGACATGTAACGCCGAAACTCTTCCGCTTTAAGCAGGTCAAGCCAGATGGCCTCGGGGTAATAGCGGTGCAACAGTGTGGACTTTCCCGTTTGTCGGGGCCCCCATAAAAAGAAAGTTTCGGTGGATGGTGGTGGAAGCATTAATTTGCGTTCGAACATGGGAAGCCTTATTCATAGGGGGGTGTTGGCGTTTTTTTGAAGTTATACTTGAAAATATCATGAAATTTTCAAATGTCAAATGATATGTGAAAAGAACCAGTGCCGAAGCATGAATAGCGCGAAATTTGTTCTGCTGTGTGCAGCAGGCAACTTTTCCATCCAGATAGCTGAACCGGTACAGGACTATTTTGATAACATCATGATATGGGTTGTTTATTGAGAAAGTGTCCCAATCGCATCAAGTAGTGATAGCCTATCATGGCATTCCGAATCTTTGAATTTATTTTTCCCTTTAACATTTTGTATGAGTTCTATCATTTTTCCCCTGAACTTCTGAAATTCCAAAAGAGAGGTCAATCAAAGACTTGACCTCCAATCACCAGCTAATACTTCAAGCGGGCATAGGGCGTTTTTTTTGAAGCTTCAATGGCCTGACCCAGCGTGATGATGCCCCGCTCGGCCAGCAGGGGAAGCAGTTTCAGAAAAACTTGTGCCGTTGCCGCGGCATCTGAAAACGCGTTGTGCCGTTGCTCGATACTGACTCCCAGCAGGGCCATGCTCGATTCCAGGCTGTGATGTTCCTGGTTCGGGTAAGCGACAGCCGACAACAGCAGTGTATCCAGTACCGGCTGTGAGAAAACAACGCCGGTTGTCCGCTCTTTGATTTGGAGGAAACGCATATCAAAGGCGATATTATGCCCCAGCAGGACGGATTGTTCGCAGAAACGGTGGAAATCCGGCAATACGGTCCCGATCTCGGGCTTCCCCCTGACCATGGCATCTGAGATACCGTGAACCGCCAGACTTTCAGGATGAATGGGACGTCCGGGATCGATCAGCTTTTCAAATTTTTTCTCCGAACAAAGGGCGCCATTTGCAACCCTGAGTGCACCAATCTGGATGATTTCATCCCCCCCGCTCGGCTGAAGACCGGTGGTCTCGGTGTCAAACGCGGTATAGACCAGCGTGCTCAAGGGCCGGTCAAGATCGATCCCCGACCTGGAACGCTCGCATATGGCCGCATACATGGACTGCTGTTCGGCAATCTGTTTCTCGATCTCGTCAATTTTATGATCACGCTGGTCGGCCAGGCGGTTCATTGCTGAAATCACTTGACGCAGCTCCGGTGGCCCCTGTTCTTCAAGACGAAGGTCCCGGTTGCTCACCAGCATCACCGTCAGACGTTCAACCGTTGCCGCCATCCCGGTTACATATTGCCTGAAAAGGCGGTTGAGAATCAAAAAACCGAACAGAAGGGCCAGCACCGTCAGCCCTGCCCCAAGCGGCATGATCCGGTGAAAATAATGGGTAAATATGGCACGGTGATCCAGCGTGGCTTCGGTCCACGCGACAATGGCGCCGGCCGCGAACGGCCCCGCCATCAGCAACAGCAGCAGGGCCGCGGCAATCATGTATCGGGTTCTGACAGTCATGTAAATCTCAGGGAAATTAATCCGTTCCACGCAAAGGAATGTGTGGTTTATTCTCTTCATCTTAAAGCAAGAATCATCAATGCGCAAGTATTTTGCATGCATATAAAAACGTATTCTCCGGCAAAGGAAAGTTGCGCCCTCGTCGCGGCAGCAGTGGAAAATTTTGCATTCATTAGTAATAAGAAATACAACATCAGGTCCATGGCAACAAAAGCCATCGGATACATGGATAATCACTAGACGTCGCACAGATGCGAATCAAGACTTTCCGCGACCCTGTCAACGTTCCTACCAGTGCGGCTGGTTTCCAATCCGCTGACCCATCACCTCAAGGGTATCGCTCACCACAATAAAAGCATTGGGATCATAGGTCCCAATCATTCGTTTCAGGGTCGCCAGTTCCCGGAATGTAATCACCGTATAAAGACCGCACATAGCACGGGGTCCTGAATCGGGACCGGGTAATGCACCCATTCCACGGCCATTGTAAAGGCCCCCGTGCCGACAATGCTGTAAAAAAAACCTTTTTCCAACAAATTTCCAGCCCATTAAAAAAACGGGTATGTTGAGAATCAAATCAGGCGACGGCTTTCGTGCGCCTGAAAAAAGAAGTGTCGAAAAAGGTTCGCATTCATCAAGTTGCGACGACCAGCAATAGATATGCCAAAGATGTATTTTTTTACACACCCACAGTGGAAAACCCAAATAATTCAGGCAGGCGCCAGGAAAAACAAACCCAAAGCCTTCTGGAAACCCCTTGCTAACGTGGCGGAAAAATATCAGAAAGAAGAACTTTGGCTTCTTTCCCGGGCAAAGAACGGAACAAGCGGTTCGCCTTGTTCAAATTCCGGGTTGACCAAACAGGTCTCACCATTTTGCCCTGTTACCGCTGGGCCGTCCGTGTTTCGTTAATAAATGCCGTTTCCATTTCTTTGCGATCACGCCTGATTTCTGTTGTTGTTTCAATGAAAAGCCTCTTTTTCCCACTGCTGACATCCCCCCGTAACACGCTTGTCTGCGTGGGACAAAGGTACCAGGTACAAATCCAGGGGCGGGAGATTCTTTCAAGGGTGCATCCCCTGGCGCCAAGATAGCGGCAAATCATTTTCCGATCCGTCATGAGTTGGGCCGGTGGAATCGCCAAACCATTTAAGCGCGCAAAGAGAAGATCTTTGAAATCAAACCAGGCATACGCTGAAAAACAACACGGATCCGGACAATAAGTGCAGGTTGCCCTGCACAGGTCATCCAGCAGGGGGAACAGGGAAACCATCTTCCGCTTCACATTCCCCGCAAAATTTACGGTCTCGTGGAGATGATTGCCGTATCGATCAATGAGAAAAGAAAGTGTTTGGTTTGCCTCACTCCAGGAAGAGGCATCCTTCCAGGGAGGTTCTTCGGGATGACCTCTCATTGCAAATACCGTCTTTGAATATCTTTCATCAACACACTCGCTTATCTTTAAAAAAACACCAGGGATCCAAACGATATGCCCGGGTTGCCATGCTCAAAAACGCGGATTTGATTATATCCGGGTTGCGTTTGAATTCAAAGTACTTTGAATGACATTTTAGGCCCTTATTCTCAGGTTTTCTGTCATAAAAAACAAGAAACTTTCGATCATCTGAGCTTAAAACGTAAAACTTAAAACTGCGGCTTGCCGCTTTAGACAATTAAATTCATTTTGCTTTTCTGACCCTTGACGGAGGTTTATGCCGGTACTACTATGCCCGCGAAGCTTCATTGAGGAGGTATGGCGGCGTGGCGCAAAAAAGAGATGGATCATTTCAGACGGGAAGGGTTGTCGGTCTTTCCCTCTCGCATTTTATCAACGATATTTACACCAGCTTTCTGTCTCCCCTTCTTCCCCTTCTGATACAGAAACTCTCCATGTCTCTTGCTCAGGCGGGCTTTCTTTCAACCATCCTTCAGATTCCCTCTCTTCTGAACCCCTACATCGGAATTCTGGCCGACAGAATCAGCGTCCGATATTTCATTATTGCCGCACCTGCGCTGACCGCCATACCCATGAGTCTCATCGGCCTGGCGCCCACCTATACCGTTCTGCTGATTTTGCTGTTTCTTACGGGGATCAGCGTGGCCATTTTTCATGTGCCGGCGCCGGTCCTGATATCACAGGTCTCCGGAAACAAGGTTGGCAAAGGCATGAGTTTCTACATGACAGGGGGCGAAATGGCCAGAACCATCGGGCCGCTGTCTGCCGTCGGCGCCGTTTCACTGGTCGGACTGGAAAATTTTTATCCTGTGATGCTTTTCGGCGTACTCGCTTCAATATGGCTCTTTTTCAATTTTAGAGACGTCCCCATGGAAAATACCCGGAAAAAGCATCAGGGTTCCATCGGAAAGACCTGGCGTGAAACCCGTTCGGTGCTGGGCCCTTTAACCGCCATTCTCTTTGCAAGAGGGTTTATGCATGCCGCCATGAGTACCTTCCTTCCCACTTTCATGACGTCGGAAACAGGCAGCCTCTGGTTTGGAGGCCTGGCCCTGACCCTTTTCCAGAGCGCCGGGGTTCTTGGGGTCTTCTTTTCAGGATCCGTGAGCGATTATTTTGGCCGGCGCCGGGTCCTTTTTTTCACGCTTTTTGCCGCACCGGTCAGTCTGCTCCTGTTTATCCTGCTTGGCAGCCCGCTCCGGTTTGCGGCTCTTCTTCTGACCGGGCTCACCCTGCTTTCAACGACACCGGTAATGCTGGCCATGGTGCAGGAACATGCCGGCGAAAACCCGGCTGCCGCCAACGGTATTTTTATGATGATATCCTTTATGGCACGTTCCGCCATTGTGGTGCTGGTGGGTTTCGTGGGGGATATCATCGGACTGCGCAACACATACCTGATCAGCTGCCTGCTTGGTTTCCTGGGTGTTCCGTTCGTTTTTATGCTGCCCCGCGGGAAGTGAATATGGGGTCATTATCTTGAATAGCGAGGAGTGACATAAACAATAGCGGGCTATGATGAAGCCGTTTTTGACAAGACGTTCCCGGTGAGTTCGTGTCATGTTTTTTGTTTGGTTTGATCGTTAGCCTATATAATGCATGTGCCATCGGTATATGCTCTCCGTGTTGCCCATTTCTCACGTTTAATCTCCAACACGCTTCTTACCATGAAAATACAGCCGTTAGCTATTAGCGGTTAGCCGTTAGCCGTTAGCCGTTAGCTTAAAAGCGGTAGATGTTATTTTCATGCACGGGAGTGGCAAAACCCTTGTCATGAGGGTTTACCATGAAAACAGGCGATGAGCGATGAGCTATGGGCAGGGACTTCATCCTGCTTGTCTATCAATCCAACGCCGTGATGAACCGCGACTGCGGGAAGTCGGATACATCAAGTAGTTCCGTGCCCATTTCAGACCTTCATTTGCTTCTTTGCAGATTTGATGAAGCGTCCGAATGCTCTATCCTTCTTCCGTTTTTCCAGGTACGACAGCTCATGGTACTCCGACTCATTCTTGAGCTTTTTATAGCTTGAATAGCGATCTTCGGCCAATGCACCGCTCGTTAACGCGGCTCGGACCGCACAGCCGGGTTCCCGCGTGTGGCCACAATTCGGATAGCGACAATTCAGGGAAAGCTGAACAATGTCATCAAAACCCTGGTTGACCCCTTCGCTTACACCGAGAAGACCCAGTTCTCGCATTCCAGGCGTATCAATCAGCATGGAACCTTGATTAAGAACGATAAGCTGGCGGCGCGTAGTGGTATGTATGCCTTCTCCCGTTCCACTAACGGCCTTTGTGTCAAAAGCGTCTTGCCCGATCAGACGGTTGAGGAGTGTTGTTTTGCCAACCCCCGATGAACCGAGCAGACAATATGTTTTTCCCGAGACTAACACCTGCTGGAATTCGTCAAATCCGATGCCCGTGACATTGCTGAGGGGAAGGACTCCGGCTGTAATGGTCCTCGACGTAATGGCGGCAAGCTTCCGTTCCAGTTCTTCAGGGGCAATCAAGTCCGTCTTGGTAAGAACAATAATCGGTTCAACACCCCCGTCTGCCGCCATCACCAGGTACCGATCCATTCTCCGCACGTTGAAGTCAAAGTGGCACGACTGGACAATGAAAGCGACGTCAATGTTGGCCGCAATCATCTGGAAATCCACCTTTTCACCGGCGGATTTGCGGCGTAAAAACGTCTTTCTCGGAAACACCTCATGAATAATTGCCGCGGCGTCGTTGTTGTGATATTGCACTGTCACCCAATCGCCGACACACGGCAGGTCAATCGAAGCGTCTACCTGGAAATAGAACTTCCCGGCGAGTTCAGCCGGGACTTCCCTGGTTTGATTTCTGATGCGGTATGCGCCGCGGTCAACTGCCGATATACGCGCAATATCCCGGTCCTCTTGACACAAGTCACCGACATGCAATTGAAACCCTTGGTCGAAACCCATATCACTCAATTTCATCATATGTTGTCACCGTTAAGCTCACCAACGCCTCTGCCGACCGTTGGGTTACGCTAAGATATTCTATTTATAGTTAACGTCAAATCACAAGCAGAATGGCTCGTAAAATCCTCAAGCAATGCCCACACGTAGCATCCGGTCCTGAATTCAGGCAATATATGGCCCAGTACGTTCAGGAAATCATCCCTGTCCAGATCATCCTGAAAGGTCCTGTTTCGCTCAATCAGCCTGACAATGATGTGGTGGAGAACACCTGACACATCAATTCGGGCTTGTCTAGGCATGCCGGCAACATACCAAAAGACACAGGAAGCGTCAATCCGTAGTCCGCCTGGGAGATACCATCGGATAACGCCTGTGGATTGCTTAAAGATACGCTTGTTAACCAGCCGCCTTTGTGGGGGCGCCGGACGACCATGACTTCAGCATCAACCCCTATGTCCCCATACCCCCACAAAGTGGAAAATCTTGCATTAATTAATAAATCGATTGCATTAGAATGAATGCATGTCTGGAAAGATCCAAGAAAACCGAGGGTAAACAAGGAGCTTAAGCAGATTGAGAAGCTCATGGCGGAGAAGTGGCGCTATTTTAAAGCCGCGGAGTCATACAAGGAGAAGACAGGAAATCTTATGCTGCTTCAGGCCCACCTGGAAGAGTGGCTCAATCAGCCTGAATTCATTTATGATCTCGAAGAAGGCGCTATTAATGAAAAAACGCTAACCAGGCAGTTGTTGAAAATAGAAAAATTTGGCATCTTTCATTTTGTAATTTACACTTTGATTGTTTTGTGGGCTCGTTCCCATGGGGTGCAAAAAAAGTGATGCAGGCAGGCATAAAAGGCGGACACATAGGTCCGCCCCTACGGGCATATCGTGAATCAAAAGATGGGGGTGGGTCGGGGCAGACCTGTGTGTCTGCCCAGTTGGCGGCCTGGTGATTGTTCTACGGAAATGATCACGTTTTGTTCTATGAAACTTTTTTGTATTGCACCCGTTCCCATGCTCTGCGTGGGAACGAGGAAAGGTTTTAAGTTTTAGGTTTTAAGTTTTAAGTTTTAAGTGAAAAAACGAAACCATATCATCTAGTTGTAAATCTCAACGAAAAACGGATGGATTAGAGTCGCAACATCCGGTTCTCACACCCAATTTCGACATCCTGATATAAAGGGGCGCGTAACGGTTCCACATCCAAAAAGGGACATACACATTGGCACATTAAAGAGTATCGAACGCCAATCGGGTATCAAGTTCAATTGAGGTTTTCCCATGTCAAATTATATCGCCGTCGTTCACAAAGATTCCAAAAGCGATTTCAGCGTTTCATTTCCTGATTTTCCCGGTTGCATTACCGCTGGGAAAAACATCGATGAAGCAAAGGATATGGCCGAGGAGGCCCTCACCTTTCATATTCAGGGAATGTTCGAAGACGGTGACAAATTGCCATTTTCTTCTAAACTTGAAGAAATTATGAACGATCCCGACTATGCGGATGCCACCGCTTTCCTTGTTGTTACGGGTCCCGAGTCAAAACCCCGAACTGTCCGTGTCAATATCACCCTGCCCGAAATGACGCTCAGGCAAATCGATGCTGCCGCAAAAAAGAGGGGTATGTCACGGTCCTCATTTCTTGTACATGCTGCACATAATGTGATTCAAGCCAACCCCTCTGGGGCTTCCGTTTGAAATTCATACCGGGGGTAACCATCTTGTATACAAAACCCCGCTCTCCATCTGTTCGGGAGTAAACAGTCGCAGTCCGGCCAGTCCGGGCCAAGACAAAAAAACAGGTATTCCCCCCCCTGGTTCATTGCCATCAAGGCGGCAGGAACAAGTCAATCAAAGACCCCCGGGCCGAATTCAGAGCCTGTTTTTCCCTGCCCGTTTTTTTGCCAAATCCATAAACGATGGTTTGGTATCCGGACCTTTCCCCTCAACCACCTGTTCAAATCCCGGCATGAAACTGTATTTTCTGGAATGCCTGGCTTTAACGTCTTCAACCAGTTCAAGCCAGGCTGTTTTGAGACCGGCCTTTTCGTAGCAATGCTTCGCGTGTTTAAAATTAGACAGGGCAGCGCTGTAATACCGGCTCTTTTTGGCATTGACGATCCGCAGTCCCATGGCCTGATAAAGCGTCCCCGCCACGTCCGGGTGGGCTTCGACGAGTATTTCCGCGTGACCAGTTTATAGCTTGACCCCCGGTACACCTGAGTATTGCTCTCGATTTCAAGACCCTTTTCCACCCATTTCAGCGCTTCTGCCGGGTTTCCATGTGAAAGGCGCATTTCCGCCAGGGTTTCGCAATCCACAGGCAGAAGTTCCGTCTCATTGCAGATTGAGAGATATGCATCGAAGTCACCGCCGGCGGCATAAATACTTTTGAGGGTTCCGCCCCAGAGACTTCGATGATGCTCTTTCTTCATTTCAGCTTCATAGCGCGCACGGATGGCCGCCGTAAATTCTTCCAAACCCGCTTCGTTGAGAAACCGGGGAACCTCTTTTTCCAGGTTGTAAGTAAAACCGTAGTCGTTGTTATCGATCCACGCAAGAAGGCGATCAACGGTTTCCTTCGCCGCACAGTCCGCGCGTTGTCTGGCATTGACCCAGGAACAAAACAGCGCTTCAACAAAATCGCCGAATGATCCGCTGGAGTCATCGATCTCATCCGCTTTCTCATAACAAGCAGCGATAAATGTCTCGATTAGATCAATGCCGCGAACGGGTTCCCTGATGGTGAAGTTTTCGATGATACTTCGGACCTCTTCAAGACCGGATGTGAAAGACCAGCTAAAATCATACTCAATAAAGTCACCGGGTCTCAATGCGTCCTCAATGGCGAATTCAATCGTTTCGATTTCAGTCGATGGTTTTGTTTTTCTTCCGACCATTCACGCATCTCCTGCACTTGGATTAGGAACCTGGATGTTCACAAGCCTCTGAACCTCGATCGCGTATTGCCTGTTGGCGATATCGGCCGGCGCTTTGACTTCGCCCGCCTCATTCGTGTCAGGGCGGCAAAACAAGTCAATCAAAGACTTGACCGTCAAGCATAAGTATGGTGTCCCCGGAACTCCGTTCACGGGAGGCTTTCCCACACCACCACGTATGGGAGACTTTGTCCGAAGTTCCGGCTCATATATTGGCGGATCGCTTCCTTGAGATTCGCGGGAGCCGATACCAGAAAAGCCACTTGCTCCTCGGTCTGCAGATTTCCCGCCCCATCGATCCAGCCTCCCGGGGCTTCCTTAAATTCCGTGTAGCCCCCCGCTTCCCGTGCCAGCCAAAGCCGAAGGGCCTGGATCTGTTCCTCCGAGGAGGTCCCGTCCGGCATGTATTGCGGCGCCACAAAAAAATGGATGAATATTCTGTCCGGTTCGGCGCCGGAATCGCTGCTACAACCCATTAGCATAAGAAAAGCGGGAAAGATCAAAGACCAACAAGCCACTGCCATAAATCTTTTTGTCATACAAACGCCTCTTTCTTGAAAAGTCAAGAGTGACACAATCCCGCAGGCCGAATTTCCCCAGTAAACCCCACGTGCCATCACCTTTCCTCCTTCTTTTCCTTTGGTGAAATGATAAGACATTTTTTTCGGCGGTGAGCATAGCCAAAATGGGCTTGCGGTTCAATAGAAATAATTGGCAGTATTTTGGGCCTGGAGGTGATACTTGTCTATCGTTACTGATCCATGCTCATCTTTGGGAGTGATCAGATGTCTGGGATCATTCGGCAGATGCCTGATGGCGCATCTTTCATTTATAGAATTTCAAGGGCTTCCCGTTTGCAAAATCAGCCTTGACTTGATACCCCATGGAAAGTACATTTTATGCCATGGATATGCGATACCGATACATAGAATGGGATGAGGGGAATCTCTGGAAAAACGAAATAAAACATGGGGTAACCGCGGAAGAAATTGAACAGTGTTTTAATAATCCTCCTTTTACTATTTTCCCTCATAAGAAAATCTCAGATCGCCGTGTGTTATTAGGCCGGACCTTTGGTGGGCGCTATCTTTTCGTCGTATTTCAGCATAAGTCCGGCGAAGTTGCCCGACCAATTCATGCGAGGGATATGAAAATAAATGAGAGGCAAAATTATGAAAAATACTCGAGACAATAAGAGAGAAAATGATGCTGAGCAGTACGAACTCAGTGATTTTGACCTTGAAAGGCCCGAAACCTTCAGGAAATCCATGAATGTCGTTCCCAAATATGGAGGGAAGCTGAAAATGTTCAGGACCTCGGTTTCTCTTCCGGAGTTCATCATAGATGATTTGCGCAGGCTGGCAAGGATAAAGGGGATGGTTTCCTATCAGGCGTTGCTCAGAGAACTGTTATCAGAAAAGGTGTATGAAGAAAAAAAACGCTTGAATCTCTTCGTGGACGGCGTATAGCGTTTTCAGATTATTGAAAATGACGTGGCTCAGGAAATTGATCCAGAGCATTTATTACAAGCAATTTTCGTGGACCATAACACTTTTTACGCGCAAATAATGTGAAAATTCTCACTTAATCTGCTTGGCCACAGCCGTAATGATGGCAATGGCCCTTGGTCATGTAAGGGCTGGCCATATTGAGCAAATGCGCTCCCTTGTACGGCCAATAGCCAGAGCCGCCTAATCCAATTTGCTTAAAATAGTTACAAATAAAGCATTTAATTTAAAGTTAAAGGGATTAGGATGTCCAATTATCGGGTTTTTGGGGTATGTCTTTGGAAACCATAATATTCTGCTGCCATGTCGCCCTCTCAGACCTCGCGCCCGCGTTTTTTTGGGGCCCAGAACACCCCCGGTCCGGCACAAAAACGGTACAGCGCAAACCTCTCTCTTACGGTTAAAGTTGACTTTATTTCAATAACATAACTCAACTTTAACCCTTTAAGTCCTTTTACAAATGGACCGCTCCCGAACCAGGAGTCCGCAAGGACGATGCCTCTGGGAAAACCCCTGTCGATAGCCCATTGAAACATATCAATTGCCAATTCGTATTTCGGTTTGCAAATATGCTTTTTCCCTTTCTGCCAAAGCATCTTATTGCTATCCTGGTAATAGATTCGATGAGCAATGGGAAATTTGATTATTCCACCATCGCTGTAATAAAGGACTACGATACAGGTCGCTTTGAGGTTTGTTTTGAGCGCATGATCGAATAAAACAGTGTTCCTACCGTGTCCGTTACTTTTTTTCGAAAACTCAAGTAAGTAAAACCGTAGTCGTCGTTATCGATCCACGCAAGAAGGCGATCAACGGTTTCCTTCGCCGTACAGTCCGCGCGTTGTCTGGCATTGACCCAGGAACAAAACAGCGCTTCAACAAAATCGCCGAATGATCCGCTGGAGTCATCGATCTCATCCGCTTTCTCATAACAGGCAGCGATAAATGTCTCGATTAGACCAATGCCGCGAACGGGTTCCCTGATGGTGAAGTTTTCGATGATACTTCTGACCTCTTCAAGACCGGATGTGAAAGACCAGCTAAAATCATACTCAATAAAGTCACCGGGTCTCAATGCGTCCTCAATGGCGAATTCAATCGTTTCGATTTCAGTCGATGGTTTTGTTTTTCGGTTCATCGCGGATTAACGTGAAATCGCGCTTTGAAATTGTTTCGGTTCGGGCTGTAGGTGCGACTTCAGTCGCACAGGGTCGGCTTAATGTGCGACTGAAGTCGCACCTACAATCGGCTCAGAAGCCAAATCTCACGCGAATCCACGATGAGCCTGTTTTTCTTCCGACCATTCACGCATCTCCTGTACTTGGATTAGGAACCTGGATGTTCACAAGCCTCTGAACCTCGATCGCGTATTGCCTGTTGGCGATATCGGCCGGCACTTTGACTTCCCCCGCCTCATTCGTGTTAGGGCTGCAAAACAAGTCAATCAAAGTCTTGACCCTCAATCATCTCATGACTTCTTCCCATTCAGGGAAGGATTTCAAATAGTCAACAAAGGGTTCCGCATGTTTCAGGAGCTCGCCTTGAGGCCCGCAATTCAACAAGGATTCGGTTAATTCCGAGAGCCCTGTTTTTCCTCCGCCGGTTTTTACAATTTCGGCTGCCTTTGCGATCAAAGGATCAAGCCTTATTCTCTGGAGGGGACGACGTCCATTGGATTGTACTTTCAGGATGATCTGCTGGACGCGTCCTTTTGAAATATTATACCTTATACCGATATTATCATACGTCATCCCGGGCTCACCCAACATCCCCATTCGGCACATAAATACATCCCTGTTTCGTTCAGAATGCCGGCTGTTTTCCAGTATCCATTGAGACAGGGAAAAAAAAGGAGCATCCACATCCATATTTTTTCCGTGGGAGAGGATATTTCGAATCGTTTGATCCTGTCTCACCACCCATTTGAAATCTTTGAAACGAAGCACTTCCGAATCGACAATGGTCTTTACAATTTCAGAGCAGATCTCTTGAAACCCACGAAACAGGCGCAGGGTCTTACGCCCAACGTGCTTAATTCGAAGCACATCTTGATAGCTCAGGGCCAAAACTTTTTCCAGGGTATCGATTCCGTGGTGCCGCAGCGCTTTGAAATAAGCCTGCGATAATTTGGAGTCAAGGACCTCTTTGAAAAATACGTCTCTTGAAAGGAACGCGATGACGGCCTTATGATGGCTTTCGACGATTTCATCTTCAGATTCATTTTGCCCTGCGCCGTAATCCAGTTTTTTTCTCAGTTCACGCTGAAATTTGATCAATTCACTGGTTATTTTTTGACCACAATTCCGGAATCCGAGGAAATCCTTTCGCGATGATCGTAAGAAAATATCCACATCACGAACATGACCCCGGATCATTGAACAAGCCCTTGCCGAAATATCAGAATTGTTCATGACATATTTTACGAAGTCGCCGATAACAGTTTTTGAAGGATAGATCGTAAACGCTGACCCGCACCCCGCACATGTCACTTTTGAACCGGTCGGAGCAATGGGACCTTCAAGCAGAATTGTCGTAAAGCATTTTGTGCAAGATATGTTCATTATCAGTATCCTCTTCAATTCTCATATGGCGCATTGGAACGGGAGAGTCCCCACTTTATTGCCGTGAATTCACAGCAACTAAAACAGGTAACATCGATCCAGGACCGGGTAAACCTGAAAAACGATGGACGCAGAGCGTCCGTAGCAGGTTCCCACGCAGAGCGTGGGAACGGTGCGCCTGTGAAGGCGCTTTATCAGTGCGGTGAAAATCCGTACCGGAGTATGCCATAGCTCCGTAGCCGAAGGTAACTGCGTCGCCGCGAGGCGGGGTGGAGAGCAACCGGAGGCGAAAAGTCAGTCCGTAGGATGACGAACCCGATTCGGTGTCATGTGGTGGCGAGCCTACCGTTCCATGGTGAAGCCTGAAACTCACAGACCACGCTGTAATGGCGGTTAAAGCGATGGTTTGACGGCATGGTATGTTTGGGGTCGGAATGACTGGAAGGTAAAGCGAGATAAGCAGGGAGACCTGTCTCTTGGGGTGACAGGAGGCAGGAGTCAGAGTCCTCATAGTACCGTAGCGACAGAACGGTCCTGCTAACAAGGCTTACGGCGTGAGACCAGTACCCGCCGCCTGCGTCGGATACCGGGTTGTGAAAAGCGCGGATAGCAAAACCGTGCCGAGGGAAGGAGGATAGGAAGATAGATACGGAAAGGTCATATAGATGCAGCTAAATCAAGCAGTCTCGGCAGTGTTGGAAACAACTAAACGCGAGGCAGAAACCCGATGGGATTGGGTGGAAGCATCGGTGTGGACGGAACGTATGTTGGCAGCCCTGGGTAACGGGGTGAAAGGTGGTAAATGGTACAGTTTGATGGATAAGGTGTTCGCCTTGTCGACGCTGGAAGCGGCTTGGGGACGTGTCAAAGCCAATAAAGGAGCGGCAGGGATAGACCGTATCAGCATAAAGCGCTTTAAGGAGCAGGCGGAGAAATACCTTGCCGAACTGCATGAAACCTTGAAAGCGGGAACGTACCGACCGGAAGCGGTAAAACGGGTATACATTCCGAAAAGCGACGGCAAACAACGCCCGCTGGGGATACCCACGGTCAAAGACCGGGTAGTGCAGGCAGCGGTTAAAATGGTTATGGAGCCCATATTCGAGCATGAATTTCTGCCGATGAGTTACGGCTTCAGGCCGCAAAGAGGTTGCAAGGACGCGTTGCGAGAAGTAGACGCGCTTATTAAGGAAGGCTACACCTTCATACTGGACGCCGACCTGAAAAGTTACTTTGATACGATTCCGCACGATAAGCTGATGCAACAAGTCGAAATGCGCATCAGCGACGGCAAATTGCTCAATCTGATTCAAATGTTCCTGAAACAGGACGTGATGGACGGCTTGGAAAGATGGACACCGACGGGTGGTTCGCCACAAGGGGCGGTAGTCAGCCCCTTGCTTGCGAATATTTACCTGCATCCTCTTGACAGCCTGATCGCGGAATCAGGTATGCGGATGGTGCGTTACGCGGACGACTTTGTTATCCTCAGCCGCAGTCAAACGGAAGCGGAGAATGCTTTGCAAAAGGTACGGGAGTGGGTACAGGCTAATGACCTGAGCTTACACCCGGACAAGACGCATCTTGGCGACTGTCGACAAAAGGGTCAGGGATTTGAATTCCTGGGATACCGGTTTGAGGCAGGAAAGCGCTGGATACGCAGTAAAAGCCGTAAAGCCCTTCGTGATAAAATCCGGGAAGAGACCCGGCGCAAACGTAGCGGAAGTATGGAAAGCATCATTGATGATCTGAACCCCATGCTCGAAGGCTGGTTTGGTTACTTCAAACACGCCTACCGCACTGAGTTTGCGGCGGTGGATAAGTTTGTCCGCCGACGCTTACGCGCCGTATTATTGCGTCGTAACAAACGCAAGGGCTGGGGCAAAAGCCTTGAAGCCCACCGCCGCTGGCCGAATGCCTACTTCGCGAAAATCGGGCTTTTCACTATGCATGAGGCCCGGTTAGCAGCGTGCCGATCCCGATGAGGAAACTATCGACCGGAGAGCCGTGTGCGGGAGAACCGCATGCACGGTTCGGAGGGAGGGGAGAGCCAAGAGGCTCTTTCCTACCCCTATAGGGTCCTGGCGGGCGCCATCACCGGATTCTTTGTCGAAGCCTTCTCAGCTCGTCTTTGGGAGTGATCAGATGTCTGGGATTATTCGGCAGATGCCTGATGGAGCATTGAGAGAAAGGTTGACAGCTTGATGATTTCGATATCTTGATACCTCGTCAAATTGAGCAGATGCTTGTCCCCCGTTACGATGAATTCAGCGGTGGCATCCAACGCGCATTCCAAAATGCGATTGTCCGGGTCATCCGATAATACCTTCAAACGAGGAGAGGTTTTGAAAGTGTTTGCAAGATTGCTGATGGACGTAATCAACTGCTCGATCTTCTCCTTTTCCCATCCGAACTTTTCGTCCAGTTTGCACGCCAATTCCGTCAAGATGGCAATGGAGGTACAAAGCGCGAAATTGCCATCCACGGCATGTAGGTACACTTTTTCAGCATTCCCGCCAGGTATGACAAAGGCGGAAATATAGATGTTGGTGTCAAAAACGACCTTCACCTTCAGCGTCCTTCGAAAACGAGTCTTTCAACATCAGATTCCGTAAAGACCCCTTTCTGTTGAGCAAGCCCGGCGCCGTATGTTTGAAGTTCTCGAAACTCCTCCTTGAGCTGCTGTTTCTTGAAAGCGAGAAACATTTCTCTGAAAAGCACGCTCCTGTTCTTTGCCAGCCTTTTTGCCAGCCTGTCATATTCCTCGGCCATGTCCCGCGGCATGGAAATTGTCACGGCCGCACGCGTATTTTTAGTTTTCATGGAGATACCCCCTGAATAGTATGACAACATCATACAGACTTAGAGGCCAAAAGTCAAGGGGCAGGTTCGATTAGCAGCAATTCTCATTATGGCCATATTTTGGGAAGACATGTCATTTTTTCGGGCATTTTTGACCCAAAAGTGTCATAATTGGTCCGTTTTAATGTCAAAAGTGGAGAGTTTTCCCATCGCAAGGTCCAAAATGAGAATTGCTGTTCGATTAGGGGCGGGGCAGCGTTCCAGAATTCCAGATGCAAATCATGGACAACGGCATTGAGTTTGTGCCGGGAGGGATTCAACCAGGCGCCTCAAATGAACTGCTCGAAGTGGAATAGGCCGGCACAATGGCAGCCAGGGACTCAAAAAATTCCTGAATATGAACTGTTCATATTTCCGGCAGAACCAAATTTTCGTCTGTTTTTGACAATCTGATCCGCCAGGGCTTCGGGATCAAAAGTGATGGCCATGAGAGATTTGACGGCCGTTGCGGTGGAACCGATCTTTCGTTCCACTTCGCGAAACGATCTCTCCAGTCTTTGCATGAAACTTTTGCGTTTGCCGGAATGAAATATGCGGGTATTGGATGCACCGGCCGGCACAATGAGGCCATTGGCGCAAAGGAGGCGGTTGACAAAATACTGGATGCTGACCGCGGCATCCCCCACCAGGCTGTTCTTGAATTGGATGCCGATCTCCGTTACATCTTCGCCCTCTCCTCCAGGTCCGGTCACGCGGCCGCTTTCGACCCGGAGTATGAATCTCAAAAACAGTTGCGTGTTGACGGAAAAGCCGGACACATAGCGAAACCGGCCGAGGACGTCTTTGGGAATAAACGCCATCTGGCCTCCGCCAAGGAGATCCTGGATGTCCTGGATCAAATTCAACTTCCGTGTTAGGGAAAAAGCCCAGTCTTTCTCTAAAGGCCACTGGGATCGTTACTTGACCTTTAGTCGTAATTCTAATATGTTGAACACCTCCTGACGTTTTCTTACTTTTATAATTCTTACCATTTATGGCGAAAAAAATCAATGAGTATAACGGTCAGTCCCAGGGAAGAGGTCATCAAGACATTTTTTTTCATATGATCACCACCCTATTCTTTGATGTTCCGATTATAACAATCCAGATCAAGTTCATTTTCACTGGCCGAAACCAGTACTGCGGCCAACGCGTCGCCCATCACATTTACCGTACTGCGAACCATGTCCAGCATACGGTCAATTCCCGCCACCAGGGCGATACCTTCCAAAGGGATGCCCACCGAGGGTAGGACCATTGAAAGCATAATCAGTCCCGCTCCGGAAATACCCGCCGTACCAATGGAAGCCGGAATGGCAGTCATGATCATGGTCGCGTAATTGGCAAAGGAGAGTTCAATGCCATAGGCCTGGGCCAGAAATACAGCCAGATTCCCTGGTAAATGGCGGTTCCGTTCATATTGATGGTTGCTCCCAGCGGAAGCACCAGGCTGACCGCGTCTTCGGGAACTCCGAGATTTTCCTGACAGCAGCGCATGGATACCGGCAGGGCCGCTGAACTGCTCGACGTGGAATAAGCCAGCACAACGGCATCCAAAAACCCTTTTAAAAACCGCATGGGATTGAGTCTTGCCACCAGAACCAGGGCACCGCCAAAAACAACGACAATATGGATAAGACAGATGAAATACATGGCCAGCGCCACCTTGATTCAGTGGCAGCAGAAATTTCAGGCCGTACTGACCCACCACAGCGGCCATCAACGCAAACACGCCGATGGGCGCCGCTTCCATGATGATCCCCGTCAGCCTGTACATGATTTCCGCTCTGTCAGGAAGTCTTTTCCGCAAAAAACTGTATAGAATGGACGCTTTTCGGAGCATTTATAACAAGCAATTTTTGTGGGCCATAACGCTCTTTACGCGCAAATAATGTGAGGATTCTCACTTAATCTGCTTGAAAGCCATGACATGCCTCTGATTTCATGTCAACGTCGGATACGTGGATAATCACTAGACGTCGCACAGATGCGAATCAAGACTTTCCGCGACCCTGTCAACGTTCCTACCAGTGCGGCTGGTTTCCAATCCGCTGACCCATCACTTCAAGTGTATCGCTCACCACAACAAAAGCGTTGGGATCATAGGTCCCGATCATTCGTTTCAAGGCCGCCAGTTCCCGGAATGTAATCACCGTGTACAGAATCTTTTCGGCTTTTCCGGAATATGCGCCCCGGCCTTCAAGAATTGTGACGCCCCGGTGCAAATCACCCATGATATGCTGTGAAATTTGGCGCCATTTTGGCGTGATGACGTGGACCGCTTTGCGCTGACTCAAACCGCTCACCATCAGATTCACCACATGAGCATTTACATACAGATAGATCAGGGTGTAAAGGGCCATTTCCAGAGTGAATAAAATAGC
The DNA here is from genome assembly GCA_963662465.1 of Desulfatiglandales bacterium. GTDB lineage: Bacteria > Desulfobacterota > DSM-4660 > Desulfatiglandales > Desulfatiglandaceae > NaphS2. The sequence continues at coordinate 1,329,371 of OY759599.1, read as the reverse complement.
GCCTGCCGCTAGAATGGCCACATTAAATGCCAGAACCGTCGACCCCAGACGAACGGAAAAGCGTTTCATCAAAATAACGGAAAGGATATCCAGGCCCCCCGCGGATCCATAGGATTTGAGAATGATCCCCGCACCCGCGCCCATGAGTATACCCGCAAAGACCGCACATAGCACGGGGTCCTGAATCGGGACCGGGTAACGCACCCATTCCACGGCCATTGTAAAGACCCCCGTGCCGACAATGCTGTACAAAAAAAACCTTTTTCCAACAAATTTCCAGCCCATCAAAAAAACGGGTACGTTGAGAATCAAATAAGCCAACGCAACGGGGACTGTGGGAATGAGGTAATGGACAATAATGGCAACGCCCGTAAGTCCGGCCCCGTAAAATCCCTGGGGCACCAGAATACCATTGATGGAAACGGCACACAGAATACTTCCGCTGCAAATGAGCAGCAAATTAACGGCAATCTTTTTAATACAAACCCATAACGGTTCTGTGCGATCCGAAAAGAGATTTTTTTTAAATGAAAGTGGAATCGCTGTTGACATACTTTTCCCTGCGGAGAATCTAACGTTCATTTCAATATGCCTTTCTGCAAATCAGGCGACGGCTTTCGTGCGCCTGAAAAAAGAAGTGTCGAAAAAGGTTCGCATTCATCAAGTTGCGACGACTAGCAATAGATATGCCAAAAATATATTTTTCACACACCCACCGTGGAAAACCCGAAAAATTCAGACAGGCGCCAGGAAAAACAAACCCAAAGCCTTCTGGAAACCCCTTGCTAATGTGGTGGGAAAATATCAGAAAGAAGAACTTTGGCTTCTTTCCCGGGCAAAGAACGGAACAACCGGTTCCACCTTGTTCAAATTCCGGGTTGGCCAAACGGATCTCACCATTTAAACTACACCCATGGTTTTCTTCTTGTGATGGTTTGTACACCAACGACGTCTTAGGGAACTGGAAGTTCCCTTAGTCAATCATTTTCAACACGGTCCTCACTGTTTGACAGCCAGTGGTCCACATCCTTCAGACTCGCAAACTGCGTCTAAACGATGGGTTCGCATAAAAATGGCATTTTGGCCTCTGTGAGTTTTAGGCTTTTGTTACCATCGAAAAGTTTTTCTGTCACTCACTACCCAAGCTTGCATTGATCCATAAAAACTGTTACTGTATTTTAGTTAGATATGATAGGTGAAAAAATTCTTTAATGATAAAAAATCGAATAAAGCCCAATTTTTAAGGAGGCGTTATGGGAAAATTATCTAAAAAAGCTTTAAAAATTATGATTCTCATGGCAGCCCTTTGCACTTTTTGTATCCTGATGCTCACCCCTTTTGAGAAAGCGTTCGCAGGTCCAGACCGGGGCATCAAGGTTTGTGTAAAAGACATTTCAGAAAAAGAACTTCCGATGTACGAAGGTAGCTACGCCCTTCTCATCGGCGTCAGCAATTACACGGCAGGTTGGCCGGATTTGAAGAGCATTTCAAGTGAGCTGGATCAGGTTGAAAACATACTTAAGAAACAGGGTTTTCATGTCGTCAAAATCATGAACCCGGACAGCAAAGCACTCAATGTAGCCTTTGAAGAATTCATTGACCAATACGGATTTGATCCCAACAATCGTCTGCTCTTTTTTTTCTCAGGACACGGCCACACTCGTAAGGGGGGAGAGAAAGGCTACCTGGTCCCCGTCGACGCTCCTGATCCTAGACGTGATGAACGCAGTTTTTTGCGCAAGGCCCTTCCCATGACACAGATTCTTTCATGGTCACGCCAAATGGAGGCCAAACACGCCCTGTTCCTTTTTGACAGTTGTTTCTCCGGAACGGTATTCAAAGTCAAGTCGCTGCCCAAAAGGCCGCCTCATATTACCCGTTCAACTTCGCTTCCCGTTCGACAATATATTACGGCGGGGGACGCCGGGGACCCGGTTCCCGCCAGTAGCGTTTTTACTCCGGCGTTTATTGATGCCTTAAAATACGGCTGGGCCGACTTGAACGGTGATAATTACGTCAGCGGAACGGAACTGGGGATCTACCTTCAGGAGAAAGTACCTCAACACACCAGCCAAACGCCCCAATATGGCAAAATAAAAGATTATAAATTATCCAGGGGGGACTATATCTTTAACATCAAATCAACATCTGGAAGCTGTACTCTGCAAGTGAAATCTTCTCCACCGGGGGCCAAAGTCTGGATCGACGGCCGCTTAGAGGGAACTTCCCCGGTGGAAGTAGCCGGCCTTACACCGGGTCGCGTGATGGTTGAGGCCAAAAAGGACGGGTATGGAATCTGGAAAGAGCAGGTTCTGCTTCGGGAGGACCATCCCATGATAATGGATGCTGTTCTTGAGAAAAAATCTTCCGGCGGGATCCTCCAGATCCAAAGCAATATCCCCCAGGCTTCCTGGTATCTGGACGGAATTTATGCAGGAAGGACACCTGATGAAATGAAGAATGTGCCACCGGGGACACACCGCATCACCATCAAGGCAAAGGGACATTATAAGTGGACTGAAATGATAAATATGGTCAGTGGGAAACTGCTTGTAATTCATGCGGACATTGATTCGGAGAACCTCAAAATCGATGCTCAGCATGGAAGACTTTATGTGGACGTATATCCCTCAAATGCTCAAGTGAAAATTATGAATATTCGTCCCAAATACAGTCAAGGCATGCCCCTTTCACCAGGTAGTTATCACTTGAATATATCCGCTCAAGGATATGTAACCCAAGGTCAATGGATTAAGCTGTCAAAAGGTGAAGAAAAACATGTGAACATTGAATTGGCCCCTCAAAAAACGACAAAAACATTCTCTCCGGGTCCAAAACAGCAATCTGAAACAGCTACCGCACCCAACACCAAACCGGCGCCGGCCGGACAGGTGTTTGAAAATGTAAAACGGGCCTTGACTGTTTGGAAAGACAGCATTTTTTCCGGTCCATCCGGCCCGCCTGGGAACAACAGGGGCGATTCGGATATCAACAACCCTTCTTTAGATGGCGGACCGTAAATCGTCTTACCGGCTGCGTTGATGTTGAACACACGCCACCCACTTTCGCCCGGAGTTAGCACCTTCTTCGTCAGCGGCGTCCCGCTCCCGGCTTGGTTAGCGCCGTTGATGGTGAGTCTTTTGTCGGTGATGGAGAGTTCCGAATATTTATCCATTGGAAATAACAGCGTATCGCTGAGTTGAAAAATGAGGCTTTGAATAATATGAATTTCTTCATTATTTTTTTAATCATGTTTTCGGTGATGTTCGTTGAGCCCTTTTCTGCCGATGGCGGTGCGTCTTTCCGATGTGGTGGAAGGATTATTGATCTTGGACAATCACGGGATTTTGTTTTGCATAAATGTGGGCAGCCAAGCAATATTGATGAAAGAGCGGAAAAGGTTGGGACAAACTTCAGCAGTAGATATCCTGAAAATCATGAGGGGTACAATTATGTTATCAGCGAAAATCAAATTGAAATCTGGACTTACAATTTAGGTTCTACGCAATTTGTCCGCTATCTTACTTTTAGAAATGGAAAACTCATTGACATCAAAACTGGAGGCTATGGTTATTGATGTTCCCATTCAGAACGTTAAAAATATCCACCGAACGGTTGGTAATTTACTTCTCTTCAACCGGTCCGCCAAAAAAATGGGCGCTACGCTTTTCGCGTAACACCCAGTTGTTAAGCTAATACTTTTTATTTTTTAAATTCAGGCCGCCTTTTTTCCAGAAACGCCGAGATGCCTTCCTTTGCGGCATCGGAGCAGGCGATTTCGCCAAACCCCTGATAACAAATCTCCAGAGAATCCGCAAAAGTTTTGGCGGCCGCCCCGTTCTTGACCGTTCTGGCAATGATGCCGACCGCTTCCCGGCTCAAGGGCTGTTTTCCAAACATGGGTTGATCCGGGATATCAATGGACGGAATATCCACACATCCATCCGCTCCCCTTGGAAGATTCCCCTGAAGCTTGTCCACCAAGGCCAGGGCCGCGGGAATCAGATCCGCATGTTCATCCACAATCTCGGATACCATTCCCAACTCCCTGGCTTCCTCGACCTTGATGGGTCTTCCAAAACACAGCATTTCATTAAAAAGGGCCGCGCCCGAGGGCCATTTCCGGTAGGGCACCACGCAACCGCCAATCCCCGGAGAAATCCCAAGAGATATCTCGGGAAACTGGAAAAAGGCATTTTTTGAAGCCACCATGCCGTGGCACCTGAGCGCCACTTCCAGTCCGCCCCCCAGGGCCATGCCGTTAATGGCAGCCACCACCGGCTTTTCCATTCGGTCCATAAACAACTGAAGCTTGGCATACTCGCGGCAATAATCAGCCGCTCCCTCAAGATCCCCAAGCACCTCGGGGAACCGACCGATATCGGCCCCAGCGGAAAAAGCGCTATTGCCGTAACCGGTGATGACGAATCCCTTTACCGCGGGATCCTCATGAAATTTTTTCACCACATCAAGAATTTCATCGGTAATTTCATAGGTGAGCGCATTCATGGCCTGGGGCCTGCGAATGGTAATAATTTTAGCCCCATCCAGGTCATCCACCAGCACGAACCGGTTAAAATCCTGATACGCTGAAAAAGAGGCTTTGGGCTGGGGAAATCCGGGCCTCTCCGCCTCAAACCGTTTCATGATGCGGTTGACTTCGGCCTCTCCCAAATCCCGCATGACATCCAGGGGACCTTTCCTGAACCCCAGGGCAATCTGGCATCCGAAGTTGAGATCTTCCTTGGCGCCGATGCCGCGATCGATCACATCAAAGGACTGGGAAAAGAAAATCCCCAGCAATCGGTCCCTGATGGCCTTGGCCGTTTCTTCCGGAACCTCTACCGGGCTGCCGGGCCGATGGGTCAACCACCGGTTGACGGACCCTAGGATTCGAGCAGGCAGGTAATGGTCGCCCTCTTCCATCTGAAGGGTGTTGGTTTCAACGATGATGGGATTGCCGTTGGCCATGTTCAGCACAAAAAACGGCCCGGCAAAGACGAATTCTTCCGCCACCTTATCAATCTGGCCGGCGCCGGCGTCCTGCAACAGATAGGCTGCCTCGTTGCACCAGTTGTCAAAGATCCGGTCCAGCATGAAACAGATGGCATTGTCCGTAATCATCGGTGCTTTTCCGGTTTGACAAAAAAACCAGAACAGGTAATCCACCACTTCAGCACTGGCTTTCTCCCACCGAATGACCTCCACGGGCAGACTTCTCCAGGCCGGTGCAAAAAAATGGGTGACGGTGGCCCGATCAGGCTTTTTCATCTCGTTGAAAATGCGATCCGCGGGAATGGAACTGGTGTTGGAGGTAATAATGGTATTCTCCCCCACCAGGCTCTCCACCGTTTTAAAAATTTTCTGTTTAAGGGAAATATTTTCCGTGGCCGCTTCAATCACTAGATCGCAGTTCTTGATCTGATGGTAGTCCGTGGTATAAATAATGTTTTCGCCAACGGCTTTCGCCTTCTCCGCTTTCATCTTCTTTTTATCCACGGCTTTTTGCATATAACCGTTCAGCCGTTTTTCAGCGCCCTTCAGCGGTTCCTCCGCCACGTCTACCAGGTAGAGTTTAATTCCCGGCAAAGCGGTTTTCAAATAATATCCGATGTCGGGTCCAATGGTGCCGGCCCCAATCACCGCCACTTCCTTTGGAAGGGAGAATGCAGGCTTAATCAACAGCGGATTATATTTGGTATAAAGTCCAACTTCCTTACTCATGTGGTTCTCCTTTCTCATCACGTTCTAATGGTTACATCTTATCATCCAGGATTTGACGGCCAACCCGTGACCATCACATAAAATGCGGAATCTAGCACCTATTGGGAACAATTTCAATTGAACTATTCACCATTGGCGCCTTATGGCTGGAAACAGTCTAAAAAACAGGGATTTCAGGGTTAAAACAGGTCGGAGAAAAGCCTTGAAAAAAATACGGAAAGCACCAATTCATGAACCGGAATAAAAAAACGATTGTTTTTTACTCCGGCGCCTGAATGGTTTGGATCGAAATTAAAAAAGGTTAATGGTTATTGCGAATTTCAGACACCAAGCCGCATTCCAAATCGCACTGAAGACACCTTTTGGCCTCAAAAACCGCCTGGTCGTCATCAAAGCACAGGTCCACTTCGGAGAAATCCTCGTGTCGCAGGCCAAGCGGCAACGTGGGAACCATTGCCCTCACCTGGTCCGCAAAACCCCGTTCCCGCTTTCCATCGTAATCTCCGGTATTGGTCCTTTCCGCCAGAATCTCATCAATAACACCGTCGCCCCCAAGGGCCTTATCAATGGACATGGCGGCTTTTCTTCCGGATGCGACGGCATCTATGAGCGCCCCCGGTCCCTTGCCGACTTCCCCTCCGGCATAGACGCCCGCCATCTGGGTCTCAAGGGTCTCTTCATCCACCACAATAAGTCCCCGGTCTACTTTCAGGGGGTTTTGCGCTCCCACAAAGGAGAGATCCGCTGCCTGTCCAATGGCCAGGATCACCTGATCCACATCCAGGGACTGCGTCACGTCATCAAAGGCGGGACAGAAATTGCCGCTCTCATCAAAAACCGATGCGCATTGCACCAGCTCCATTCCGGATACGCTGCCATTTTCGCCAATAATCTTTCCGGGGCCCCATGAGGGCATCAATTTCACCCCTTCTTCCCGGGCCATTTCAATTTCCCATTCGTTGGCGGGCATCTCGTTCCGACTTTCCAGGCACGCCATGGTTACGGCGCCGGCGCCCATGCGCATGGCGGTCAGGGCCACGTCTACAGCCACATTCCCGCCCCCCACCACCAGCACCCGGTCTTTCATGGGAATCTCCTTGCCTTCACTCACCTCTGAAAGGAAATCAACCCCCCACAAAACGCCCTGAAGATCCGCGCCTTCCAATTCTATTTTTCGACTCTGCTGAAGGCCCAGTGCCACAAAAACGACGTCAAACCCCTTTTCTTTCAAGTCTTCCAGGCTGAAATCCCTGCCCAGAAGCTGACCGATTTCAAGATGAATCCCCGTGCTTAAAACCTGGTTGATCTCCTTGTCAACAACGTCCTCAGGCAATCTGTAAAAGGGAATGCCATAACGCATCATACCGCCGGGTTTGGCCTTCCCCTCGAAAACCGTCACCTCATGCCCCTGTTTTCGAAGATAGAACGCGGCCGTCAAACCGGCGGGTCCAGAACCCACCACCGCCACCCTGCGACCCGTATCGGGTTTCACCTTTGTCGCTCTTTCAAACACATCGCCCGACTTATCCGCGGCATACCGCTTCAAAGCACAGATTGAAACCGGCTGATTGACTTCCCCCCGCCGACATTTCTGCTCACAGGGATGCATGCACACCCTTCCCAGAATTCCGGGAAAGGGAACCTTTTCCAATATCAGGGCGCAGGCTTCCTCGGGTTTTCCCTCGGCAATGAGCCGCAAGTATCCCGGCACGTCGGCGCCGGCCGGACAGGCCCCAACACATGGGGGCGGCGCATCGGCCGGCGGACCGAATTCCAGAGGCGTCATAGCCCGCAGGGGCCGCATGATATCCAGAATGCCGATGCCGTTGGGACATACGGTTTCACAACGACCACAGGTGGTGCAATACCAGGGAAACGGGGTATTTGCGATTTCATCGATTAAATCGAGTTCCACATGACGGATGATCCGCCTGACATTGAAGTCCCTGATGCCGGTAACGGGACATGCCGAACTGCAGCACCCACACTGTTCGCAGGCACTCAGCAGACTCGCGTCTTTAAAATTTTCAGCCAATACCATTTTCTTCTTATCCATCTGTTATCCCCCAATCCTATGCCAGCCCCAGCCTTTTGGCCATGTTTCTCATGACATTGGCAAATTTTGGCCCGTCCGCGGCCGAACACCAGGTAAGCTCCAGCTTGTCCGCATCATACCCCTTTTTGGTCAGTTTCTTTCTCGCCCGTTTAATTCGGGTTTCGCAGGCATAATTACCCGTGATGTAATGACAGGTGGGGAATTCGCATCCCGCAACCAGAACGCCGGCGGCGCCCAGTTCGTAGGCCCTCTCGATGAGTTTGATAGGCACGCGGGCAGAACACATGACACGGATCAACCGACCGTTGGGGGGATATTGCAGACGGCTGACGCCCGCCATATCCACCCCTCCCAGGGCGCACCAATGACACACGAACCCCAGAATTTTCTCCTCTGGATTTTCTTCCAGAGCCGCTTCCACCTGGGCCAGTAACTGCTCATCGGAATAATGGACGATGGTGATGCATTCCCTGGGACAATCCGCCGCACACAAACCACATCCCTTGCACAAGGCCTTGAGGACGGTGGGCACTTTTTCCTCGTCGAGCTTGATGGCGCCATAGGGACACCGCTTGGCGCACAGACCGCAATTGTTGCAGTGGGTAAGATCAATATCCGCCACAATCCCTTCTGCTTCAATGAAGCCGTTTTTCATGGGGATAGAAACCCGCATGGCGGCGCCGATTCCCTCTTCACAGGTTTCCTTCAGGGTTTTCGGGTTCTTCGCGCATCCACAAAGGGCCACGCCGTCAGTGGGAAACTCCAGGGGACCCAGCTTGATATGCCGCTCCTGAAAAAATCCCTCCTTGTTGGCGGACACCTTAAGCAACCCTCTGACATTGTCGACGCTTTCATCCCCGGTAAAGCCCACGGTCAGCACCACGAGATCAGCTGCGTAGGAAAAATCCCGGTCCAACAGAAAATCATGGACGTTTACCGACAACCCTTCGCCCTGCTTCTGAACATCGGGGTATTGTTCATCAGGGAAGCGAATAAATTTGACGCCGGAACCTTTGGCTTTTTGAATATGAACCTGTTCGTCCTTTACCATGCTCATATCCCGGTAAAGAATCCAAATATCCATGTCGGCGTTAATGTCCTTAAGCGCGACGGCATTTTTGATGGCCGTGTGGCAACCGATGGCACAGCAGCCCCGTTCCTCATTCTTGGACCCCACACAGTTGATCATGACCACGTTTTTCACATCGCCTAAAGTTCCCTCTTTCAGCATCTCTTCCAGCTGAAGCTGCGTCACCACCCGGGGGTGTTCGCCGTACTGAAAGGCGCCCGGTTCCAGATCGATCTCCCGCATGCCCGTGGCCACGACAACAGTGGAAATATCCAGGTTTGTTTTTTCCCCGCCTGAATTGACCACCACCTTGTAGTTGCCGATATACCCGTCAACGGCCTCGATTTCCGCATTGGTATACGCGGTGATATTGGGATTGGCGTCGATCAACGCCTTCTTTGCGGCAATGATTTCGGCGCCCGACATTTCAATGTGGTCATGGGAAACAGTGGAAATCCGGTTCAACAGCCCCCCCAATTCAGGCCCTTTTTCAACGATATAGGCGCGGAATCCCTGCTCCGCCACATTCAAGGCCGCACTCATACCGGCCATGCCGCCGCCGACAATGAGACAATCCTGACCCACGGGAAGACGGATTTCTTCTCCTTCTTCCAACAATACGGCCTTGGCAACACCCATTTTAACCAGGTCTTTTGCCTTTTGCGTGGCCTTTTCCGGTTCCCCCATATGCACCCAGGAAACTTGCTCACGGATACTGACAAACTCCAGCAGATAAGGATTCAACCCCGCTTCCTTGACCGTCGCCTTAAAAAGCGGTTCATGGGTTCGGGGCGTACAGGAGGCAATCACAACCCGGTTGAGATTCTGTTCCCTTATGGCATCCTGCATCGAAGAGAGCGCGTCTACCGAGCAGGACCATTTCCCTTCACTGACAAAGGCAACATGCGGAAGACCTTTTGCGTACGCCACAACAGCGGGCACATCCACCACGCCCGCGATATTGGAACCGCAATCACAGACAAAAACACCGACCCTAACATCTTCTTCCATTAACTTCCCCCCCCCCTTCGGATTGATGATTGTTGATTGTTGATTGATGATTTAAGGACTGAATTCATCAATCAACAATCTACAATCATCAATCAACAATCAACAATCTAAAGAACCGCTTTCATACCGGCGGCACAGGCCTGAACCACCGACTCTGAAATATCAATGGGACCCGTAGCGCCGCCACACAGAAACACGCCCGGCGCCTTTGTTTCCAGAGGGGCCATCAATGGATTTTCTTCCTTGAAGAAGCCGAATTTATCCAAATCGATCTTCAGTGTTTTTGCCAGCCGATCATTTCTGTCAGCCGGAACCAGACCCGTGGAAAGCACCAGAAGATCAAATTCCTCCGTTACAATCTTTCCGGTTTTAAAATCCTCATATCGAATGGTCACATTCCGGGTATCCGGATCTTCAACCACGTCAAACGGCCTGGCCCTTACATAACGAACACCGCTTTCAACCGCTTTTTGGTAGAATCCCCAGAATCCTTTTCCATAGGCCTTCAAGTCATTATAAAAGACGGCGGTCTCAACGGATGCGTCATGCTCTTTGGTAATAATGGTCTGTTTGGCGGCCACCATGCAGCAAACCTTGGAACAATAGGGGACACCGTGGTCCAATCCACGACCGGCACACTGCAACCATGCGATTTTGTGGGCATGTTTACCGTCGGACGGCCTGATGATCTGTCCTTCCGTGGGTCCCCCGGCATTCATCAACCGCTCAAACTGAAGATAGGTAATCACGTTGTCCAGCACATCATACCCATACAGACCTTTGGGGGGTTTTGCATCCATGACCCCACTGGCCACGATGATGCTCTTCACCTGCAGCTTTATGTTTTTGTTGGACTGCCAGAGACGAACGGCATCTTTTCCTTCCTTGATGCACGCCTTCACACAGAGCGCGATGGGACATTCCCGGCACTGACTGCAATCCACCACGCATCCGCCCACACAGGCCCCCTGGTCTCGCATATTGCCGAACCGGCAATCCGGATCGATCACCGGTATATTGGGCACCGCCTGGGGAAAAGCCATATGAACCAGCTTCCTCGTGCCGGTAATTTTACCGTCCATTTCGTCGGGAATGGTGACGGGACAGGCCTCGATACAGGCGCCGCAGCCCGTACATTTTTCGGCATCGATGAATCGGGCCTTCTGAATCAGCTTGACCTCAAAACCATCCTTATTTTTCTTGACTTTTTTGACCTCGGTATTGGTGAGAATCTCGATGTTGGGGTGATTGTCAACCTCATACATCTCAGGCGCTTCAATACAGATAGAACAGTCATTGGTGGGAAAAGTCTTGTCCAGCCTGGCCATCATTCCACCAATACTTTCAGTGTCATCCACCAGATACACCTTGGCGCCGTAATCAGCGGCATTCAAGGCGGCATTGATTCCGGCAATGCCGCCTCCAATAATGATTATCGAAGTCATCAATTCACCTCAATTTTGAAATTTGAAATTTGAAATTCGACGGTCATGCCATATTTTTCACAATTTCGAATTTCCACTTAAATCTCGGTAATAATAATAGCACCGGATTTGCAGACCGCCACGCAGGTTTTACAACCCAGACAGTTTTGGGGTCGGGTCGGATATGCTTTGTGCGTCATATCAAAGACATCCACGGGACAGAAGTTCACACACTCTTCGCACCCATCGCATTTGTCCGCATCCACATGAACCAGATAGACTTCAAATGTTTTATTTTTACATTGCTTTCTCATAATCAGATGTCCGAGCCCTTTCACACCAAAAAAATTCAATTGTTTGACACAAATTCCTTGCGCTATTTGGATTATTTTAATGATGGGGATCAGGGATCAAACCGCACAACCATCATCAAGCAGGTTTGATCCCCTTATGACCCATTATTTCTTCAATTCATCCCACTTATAGTCGATGATTTCGGTCAAAACGCCATTGAGTTTCTTTGGATGGACAAACGCAAACTCACAATCACGGAATGGCCTTGCAATCCCTCCCGTTGAATCCGGGATGAAGGGATAATCTTTTGCCTTCAGCTCGTCAACCGCCTCTCGGGTGTTGTCCACATTAAAACTGATAAGCATCACGCCTTCACCGTTCTTCTCGATATATTTAGCCACATCGCCATCCGGCGTGCTGGATTCCATCAGCTCAAAACCCACTTCCCCCACCCAGTAACGGGCCACATTGATCTTTTCAGGTACGTCAACGTATGCGTCGTCAGGACCCGATTTCCCCAAAAGAGGCTCCCAGATCTTTTTGGCCGCATCAAGATCCTTCACCGCGATACAGATGTGATCAACCTTATTTACTTTCATGATCAGCTCCACTTTACATCGTTTATTTTTTTAAAAAGTTACCTTGTCCAGGGGCACGGTTATGGCCCCATCCGGGCATACGCAGCCGCATTCATTGCAGTCTTCGCAAATGAACTCCGTAACCACAACCCTGCCGTCCTGCACCCTTATGGCTTCATCCGGGCATACCTCCACGCACAAAGGCTGAACAACCCCGCCACACATATTACATTTCTCAAGATCTATCTGAGCAGCCATCTTCAAAACTCCTCTGTTCTTAATGGTTAGTTTTCCTTGTATAGCCTTAACAGGTATTCGCCTTCGCCGCGGGGAATGGCCTTCAGCATCTCAATCCCCAATGGAATATTGAAAAAGACGCTCACATCTTCAAGAATAGACTGGAAAAGCTTCTCACGGGTCAACGCCACTTCTTCCATGGGCACACCGAACTCCTTGGCGGCCGTGGGCCAGGGACAGCGAATACAACGGATAAAAACCTCTCCGTCCTTTTCCCCTTTTGCGGCCATGGCCTGCCCACCTTCGGTATTCCAGATACCGGCCAGCTGTCGGCCCAGGTTCAACAAAAAGGCCTCTTCACCCTTCAACCAATTCAATCGGGGAAGCATGTTTTTCCCCATATCCTTACCCATCATCGCCGCCGCCTTCAGGGCAATATCCTGGGCGTTTGCATCGGGGCCGGCGATTTCAATCGCCACTGCCCGCCAGCGATAGTAGGTTTTACAGATTTCACTCTGCGCGCCGTGAAGCGTCCGCCACAATTTTGTTATCTCTTTTTCCGCATTAACTGGCATTTTTCTCCTCCTTAGATCCTGAGACCAATCCGATAACCATCATGGACGGCACTGGACAGGTTCCTGGGCACCAAAGCATCTCCAATGACAAACAGTTCGATGCCTTCGGCCTGAACCACCTTTTTCAGGGCGTCGTTTGCTTCGCGTTCGCTTACGATAACGGTATCGCACTTCACCGGGAACCGATATCCATCATAAGTTTTCACCGTAATTTCGCCATTGCCCACTTCTTCGATGTCGCAGTCGTTATAGGCCATCACGCCGTTCTGCTTCAGATAGATCATATAGCGCCATTTGAAAGACGGATTGATATCAAATCCAGCAGACTTCTCTTTACCCACGAGGGTGACCTTTTTCCCTTCTTTGGCCAGCTTCAGCGCGACGCCGATGCCGGGTTTCCGGTTGCCGTAAACCACAACCGTCTCGCCCACATCGGCGGTACCATTCAGCACATCCAGCACATTAACAGAGCTTTCCAGCGCTGGGTACACGGGACCGGTTGCCAGGATCACAGTATCCGGCGCTTCATCCTGGATCAGTGCTTCCGTAACTTCCGTCCCCAGATGGAACTTGACGCCCGCCTTTTCACACATGGTTTTCTGGAAACTCGTACAGGTCATCAATTCTTCATCGCCATAAGGCGCCTTCGAAGCCTCCAGGAGGGTACCGCCCAGCTCTTTGCGTTTATCGTAGACATGTACGTCATGGCCTCTCTGGGCTGCCACATAGGCGGCTTCCAGACCGGCGGGACCGGCGCCGACAATCATGACTTCCTTTTCATCATCCGCCTTTTGGGGGAAGATTTTTTCGTCATGCTCATGGGCACAAACCGGGTTGATGTAACAGGTCATGGGCGCATCACGGAACAACCTGGCCAGACAGAGGTTGCAGGCCACACAATGCCGGATTTCGTCTTCGCGCCCTTCCAGTACCTTCTTGGGCATGTAGGGATCAGCAATCATGGAGCGGCACATTTCCCAGAAATCCAGCTCGCCGTCACCGATGGCCTTATTGGGTTTATCCGGGGTAAAGAGCCTGTAGGCCATCTGGATGGGGATGTTGACGTTTTCCTTGGCCCTTTTGGCCAGATACAGCCAGTTTCCCTGGGGAATATCGCGGCTGATTACGGGGAAAATGGATTCCTGCCAACCCAGGGTACAGCTGATGTAGTCGGCGCCCGCTTCTTCGGCAATCTTGTAGGATTGCATAGACTCTTCCGGCGTATTGCCGCGAACGTCATTCAGGAGTTCCTCGGAACAAAGCCTGATGCCCACCGGAATATCCGGGCCGCACACTTTTTTGACCCCTTGAATGATTTCCACCATGGATTGGCATCGGCCGCGAATGTCGCCGCCGTACTCGTCGGTTCGGCGGTTAGTGTAACTGGAAATGAAATTACTGAGCAGGTAACCCACGATACCTGAAATCTCAATCACATCGAAACCCGCTTCAACACCCCTTCCGGCGGCATCCACGTGCTGCTGAATCATTTCCTTGACTTCAGCGTTGGTCATCTCGGCCATGGGTTTGAAAATCCTCAACCGCTGGGGAACCGTGGAAGGCGCGTGCCCCTCAGGAACCTCTACGGCGCCGACGCGCCCGCAGTCCATGAGCTGAAAGCCGGCGATGGCCTTTTCCCCGTGGATGGCATCGGCAATTCTCTTGAGTCCGGGTATATATTTGTCATCCCAGCAACCCGCCTGACCCACATACCCCTGGCCTTTGGCGGCCTCATCCATGTACACGCCCTGCATAAAACACAGGCCGCCCACAACGCCTTCCGCACGCGACCGCATGTAGGCCACATCCGCGTCGGTAATAAACCCGTCGTGCTGATTCAAATTATCTTCCGTTGCCGCGTATTTCACGCGGTTCGGGACCATAAGATTCCCAATCTGAATCGGCTTGAACAGATTGGGGTATAATTTCGCCCCAGGATACGATGAATAATCCCATTCAAACAATACTTTAGCCATTTACAATCCTCCTTCTAAAATCCTCATGAATAATACGGTATTCAAAACAACGTGTTGGGTTGACCGAATACCTGCCACACACACCATTTAAGTCCTCCAGCAACTGACGTACCCCACAGATCGGGAGCAGAATCAATCATGTGCTTTTCTGTGCTCTTTTTTGAATATTTTTGGCGATTCCTCAATATACCTATAAACACTTAACTGCTAATAAACCCATTTTATCAGGCATTTACAATTCAATAACAAACCAAAAATTTTTACCTCCTAATGATATTCGTTTATAAAAATAAAGACACATAATTTCCGAAAAAATAAGAGACAAAGACTAGCTTAAGAAAATAAACAGTACAATTTTTCAGGGATATTGAATCATTTCCATATCGTCATTAGGATAATTATATCTTTGTTATCAACATTTTTCGTTATGCCAAACTTCACATATAGCGTGTAAGCCTAATACCATTAGGTTTTTTCGGCGTCAAGGAAAAAGTATCATTTTTTTTTGCGGGAACAACGCAGCATGATCTTAAAGAAGTTGCGGATGAGACCCTGATTTTGAAAATTTAGGGGATAGAAGCAGTTTATAGAGGACACGGCTCACATGTCGCTCGTTTTCCAGTCCCAGAAGATGGCCGGCAAGCCCCACATCATAGAAATAGAGTTTAGGCGATTTCACCAGCCTTTTGGAGATATTGGCAAAATAAGGCGGCAGTCGAAATATGATATAGCTTGCCTCCAGAAGGGTCAGCCAGTTCCGCGCCGTCTGATGGGAAATACCACAATCGGCGCCCAGACTGTTAAGATTGAGCAGTTGTCCCACACGGCCGGCACACAGGGTGATAAAACGCTGAAAAAGAATTAGATCCTTAATTGCTACGAGCTGACGGATGTCCCGCTCGACATAGGTTTCGATATAGTTCGCAAGGGCCTGAACCGGAGAAAGACCTTCCCGCCAGATGCGCGGATAGAAACCGGTGAGTATCAGCTCATCAAAACTGATGTCTTTTTGACGCGAACCGAGTTCATCCAGCGAAAACGGCAATAATTTAAGCAGAGCCGTCCGTCCGGCAAACCAGCAAGAAAGCCACGCGGATCTTCCGTTATGTAAAATGCAATTCCAAATTTAAATATACATAAAAGAAGAATATAAGATTGAGAATGGGTTAGCACCTTATTGACAAACTAAATTAAAGCTTAAAACCGCGGCTTGCGGCTTTAGATACAGGTCATTATAAAGAGAAGGGAGATGAGGTTTTTTTCGGCTTTTCTCGGGTCGCCGGGAAATAGAGCGATAAGGTACATCCCCTGCCCTCTTCACTCTTCACATCAATATGCCCATGATGGTCTTTCACGATTCCCCACACCACGGTCATCCCAAGTCCCGTACCGCTTCTGCCCATTTGTTTGTTGGTATAGAAAGGCTCAAAAATTCTTGCCAGATCTTTTGACGCAATGTCCTTCCCGGAATCTGAAACGATGAGTACCGCGTAATCGCCGGTTTCCAGGAAACCATAACCCATTTGAGACCCGTTTATATGACGATTTTCCGTGGTCACAACAACCTTACCCCCTTCAGGCATGGCTTCAGCGGCATTCAGCAGCAGATTTGCGAGGGCTTTTAACAGGTGAACAAAGGATCCGACAATGGGGAAAAGGTCTTCCGTCAGTCGCTTCTCCACTCGGATATTGGGATAATGATCCTTCAGTTTTTGATATTCAGGCGTAACAAAGTAATCCGAAACAACCTGGTTCAAGTTTACCGACTCCACCGCGCTCACGCCATGCCTGGCAAGGGTCAAAAGATCCTTCACAATGGCGGCCGCGCGTTCACCGGACCGTTTGATGGTCATCATTGGTTTCCGCAGGGGACTCTCTTCCGGAAGGTCCATCAACAGAAGTTCAGGATAACTCACAAGCCCCGCCAGGATATTGTTGAGATCGTGCGCCACCCCTCCCGCAAGAGCGCCGATGGCCTCCATTTTCTGGGCCTGGCGAAGTTGCTCTTCCAACCGAATGCGCTCGGAAACATCCCGCAACGTACATAGAATCGCCCACCCTTCATCCCAGGGAACCAGCGTGGCCATCAGGTCTAAAACACAGATATGCCCGTCGGCATGCATGAAGTTCTGAGTAAAAACACCCCCGCATACCTGTAATTCTTCCAGAACACATTCTTTGGGTCGTTTGGTTTCCAAAGGGAGCAGGATATCAAAGATTTTTCCCACAAGTTCACCATCGGGATAGCCCAGGATCGTTTGAATCCGCTTATTGACGCAAATAATCCGGCGGCTCTTACTGCCGACAATCATGAGACCATCCATGGAACCGTCAAAAACGCTTCTAAATTTTTGATCCGCCTCTCTCAGACGAGAACACTCCCTTGCCAGGTCTTTGACCCGATGTTCCAGTTCTTCACGGGTCTGTTTCGCTGCCATAATGACATTCTCCTGTTTTCAGCCGTTTTACGGCTTCCCATAACAGTTAACACCCCGGAACTGCTCCCTGTAACGCCTCAGCAACGGCGTCAGATCCCGCTCCGGCGGTCTGACGCGTTTCAACCGGTTTTCAATCTCGGCATCACTCAACCGGACGTTCAATCGCCTGTTGGGAATGTCGATCTCTATCATATCCCCATCCGCGATGACGCCGATGGGACCCCCGTTAAAGGCCTCCATCTCAACATGCCCCACGCACGGGCCGCTGGTGGCGCCGGAAAACCTTCCATCCGTAATCAAAGCCACCCTGCTGTAGCCGGCGCCCTTTATGGCGTCGGTGGGCGTCAGCATCTCGGGCATTCCCGGGGCGCCGCAAGGCCCCTGAAAAGGCAATACAATCACATCTCCCTCGGAAATTCCCCGATTTTCAATGGCTTCCAGAAGCGCCTTTTCCGTATAAAACACCTTTGCGGGGCCTCTGTGTACCTGCATGTCCGCATCCACGGCCGTCTGCTTGATCACCGCGCTGTTGGCAATATTGCCTTTCAGTACGGCAATCCCCCCTTGAAGATGATAGGGCCTCTCGATGGGCCTTATCATATCCTCATCCATGGCTTTCCCCAGCGCGGCGATAGCGGCAATGGAGTGCCCGTTTACCGTCGGGGAATCCTTGAGCATATGCCGCAGACGGTTCAGGACGGCCGGGACGCCGCCCGCCCCGTGGATATCCGCCATCTCGTGGGCGCCGGCGGGAATAATGGCGCAAAGATGAGGCGTCTCTCCGGCAATTCTATCAAAGAGCGCCAGATCGATATGGATGCCGGCCTCCCTCGCCACTGCAGGAATGTGCAACACCGCGTTGGTTGAGCCACCCATGGCCATATCGATACGAATGGCATTTTCAAAGGCCCCCTCCGTCATGATGCGCCGGGGCCGAATGTCTTTTTTGATCAATTCCACCACACGCTTTCCCGATTCATAGGCCTGCTCTTTTTTTAACGGATCCAGGGCCGGGGTCGTGGCGCAACCTGTCACCGACATGCCCAGCACTTCCGCCACCACCGCCATGGTATTGGCCGTATAAAGACCCACGCAGGAGCCTGCCCCACAGGTCATGGCAGGGAGCATCCGTTCCGCCTCGGCGGCTGTCATTCGGCCGCCTTTCACCTGTCCCACCAAGCCGAATCCTTCGATGGGATGGTGTTTTTCACCGTCAATCACATTGGCTTTCATGGGTCCGCCGGTCAGGATCACCGCCGGCAGATCCAGACGTCCTGCCGCCATGAGCATACCGGGCGTAATTTTGTCGCAGCTCGTCACCCCCACCCACCCATCCAGGGAATGGGACAGCACCATGATTTCGATGTTGTCCGCGATATGCTCCCGGCTGGGAAGGCTCAGTCGCATTTCCACATACATGGCAATCCCATCGCAAACGCCGGGGACCCCCCATTCCAACGGGACGCCGCCGGCATCTCGAATGCCTCTTTTAACCTCACGGGTCAGCGCATTTAGATGAATATGACCGGGTATGATATTGTTGTAGCTGTTTGCCACACCCACAAAGGGTTTGCCTGGCTCAAAATCATTTTCCGTTAAACCCGCGGACATTAATAAAGCCCGGTGCGGCAGTGTCTCGATGTCTTTTTTCAGGATATCCGAACGCAACTTCATTCCCCCCTGCACAATAAAAGATGGTAACCGTTCACGGTTTACGGTTGCCGGTTGAAAAACAATTGAAAAACCGTGAACCGGCAACTGTAAACCGGCAACCGTGAACGGTTACAAAAGATGTTCACGCGCGCTTGTTTGAAGATTTTCATTTCCCGTCACGCGGCAACAGGGCCCAAAGAATGCCCGCCGCCAGGATCATGCCCAGACATAGGAATTGCCCCATGGAAAAAAAACCCAAAAAGAGTCCGATATGGGCATCCGGCGCCCTAAAAAATTCCACCACAAAACGCATGGCGCCATATCCCGCAAGAAAAAGGGCCACCAGGGCGCCGGGCAGCTTGTTTCGATCTTTGAGCGCCCACAAAGCAATAAACAGCACCACGCCTTCAAGCCCGGCCTCGTAAAGCTGCGATGGGTGCCGCGGCACACCGGGGCTTGATGGAAAAACCATGGCCCAGGGGACCGAGGTTGCCCGACCGTAAAGCTCACCGTTAATAAAATTCCCCATTCTACCGAAGAAAAGGCCCACGGGCGCCGTCACAATGACCGTATCCGCCACCCGCAAAAAGGGCAAATCATGAATGCGGCAAAACAGAATGGTAGCCGCCACGACGCCGATCAGGCCGCCATGGAAAGACATTCCGCCGTGCCAGACGGCAATAATCTCCAGTGGATGCCGAAGGTAGTGCCCCAGATTCGCAAACTGGTAAAACAGGATATAACCGAGGCGGGCCCCCACCACCAATCCCAATGCCATATAAAAAATGAGGTCCTGCAACAATTTTTCCTGAAGGCCCAGTCGGCGCGCTTTTTCCTGAGCGCCGATCAAAAAATAGGCCGACAGAAAACCTAAGACATACATGAGTCCGTACCATCTGAGCTTAAACGGACCCAGCTCGATGATACTGGGATCTATCCTGGGGAATGATATCATAATGCTTGACTATTAACGCCTTTTTCCGCAATCTCTGGTTCGTAAACCGATCCGTTTCCTGGAATCCTCAATGGATGAACACCCACTGACCTCAAAAACCTTATCGAGGGAAGATAGAGCAGGCAAACGGACGTAGTCAAGAAAGAAATTTGATTTCATTAAACAGACGGAGGACAAAAATTGTCAAATACCAACGTACTATCCCAACGATATGCCGGCCCCGAAATCAATGGCATCTTTTCTGAAAAGGGGAGAATCCGGGCTGAAAGGGACCTCTGGATTGCCGTGATGAAGGCCCAGCAAAAACTGGGACTTCCCATTCCCTCCGACGTGATCGAAGGTTACGAAACCGCCAGGAACGACATTGACATGGGCTTCATCAAACAACGGGAGATTGAAACCAAGCACGACGTCAAAGCCAAAATCGAAGGGTTTGTAAAGGCTTCGGGCAAAGCGGAACATATTCACAAGGGCATGACCAGCCGCGACCTCACCGATAATGTGGAACAGATGCAGTTCAAAAAGGGGTCCCGGATCATCCTTGGCCGCTATATGTCCGTCCTCAGGCATATGCTGGATCGCGCCCATGAATACCAGGACATTGTCCTGACGGCCCGAACCCATCATCAGGCCGCACAACCCACCCTTCTGGGACGACGGTTTTCCATGTGGGCCGAAGAACTGCTCACCCACATGTTAAATTTTGAAAGTTTCCTGACGACCTACCCCCTTCGCGGCATCAAAGGTCCGGTGGGCACCCAGTTTGACATGCTCACCCTGCTGGGAAGCGCTGAAAAAGTTTACATGCTGGAAAAAATGGTAGCCCAAAGCTTAGGCTTTGAGCGCGTCCTGGATTCCACGGGCCAGGTTTATCCAAGATCCCTCGATTACGCGCTCCTTAGCCAGCTGGCCTTCGTGGGAAGCGCCTGTGAGAACTTTGCCAAAGGCATGCGTCTCATGAGCGGCTATGAACTGGTGACCGAAGGCTTCAAGGAGGGACAGGTGGGGTCCAGCGCCATGCCCCACAAGATGAATACCAGAAGCGCCGAGAGAATCTGCGGGTTTTCCACCCTGATCAAGATGTACGTTGACGGCGCGTCCCGGCTGGCGGGAGACCAGTGGGAAGAAGGGGATGTATCCTGTTCCGTAGTGCGAAGAATCATCATGCCCGACGCCCTGTATGCCTCTGACGGCTTATGCGAAACCACCCTCACGGTCCTCAAAAACATGGGCGCATACCCGGTGATCATCGAAAAAGAGGTGGATCGATATCTGCCATTTCTGGCCAGCAGCGAAATCCTCATGACGGCGATCAAGGCAGGCGTCGGAAGGGAAACGGCCCATGACGCCATCAAACGCCATGCCGTAGCCGAAGCCATGGCCATGCGGCAGGAGGGGGCATCGCCCGAGCTGTCCGAAAGACTCGCCAATGATGCGGTATTCAAAGCGGCCGGCATCACGGAAACCCGGATCAACGGCATCCTGGCGGACAAAAAACATTTTGTCGGGAACGCATCCGAGCAAATCCAGAGGGTGGCAACAAAGGCGTCCTCCCTGCTCAACCGATATGCGAAAGAGGCCCGATATGAGCCGGGAGACATTCTGTAATATGCGCATTTGCGCTGTTTGACCGGAAATATACTGAGCAACAACTCAGATTGTTAACCTGATTCCCATGCTCGCCGGGGAACCCATAGGGGATGTATTCCCACACCGGCGCATGGGAACAAAAGGAATTAAAGACACCAGAACTACCCACATTGCCAGAATAACAACCTATTTATCATACAAACACCTTGATTTGAAATCTACCCAGATTTTTCCGCGTTACCGGCAGCCCACGAGACTTTTTTTCTTGACCTCAGCAAAAAACTTAATTAAGTTGAAAACCGACTGAGCGCTCAATTGGTTTTCGAAGTAGAAATGCAGGGGTTACGAATATGTCCAAAAAAGAGTCCATCCTCCAAGCTGCCACATGGCTTTTTGCCAAAAAAGGCTTCAAGGATGCATCCATGGCCGAGTTATCCAAAATGACGGGGGCCGCGGAAGGGACCATCTTCTATCATTTTAAAAACAAAGAAACACTTTTTCTGGCCGTTCTGGAAACGGTCAAATTGAAAATCATCAACGAATTTGATGAATATACCGCTAAAAAAGAATTTAAAACGGGACTTGAAATGGTTCTGGATGTCGCCTCCTTTTATCTCTACATGGCAGGCCACAGCCCCGATCTCTTCATGCTGCTCCATCGGCATGACGCCTATGAACTGGCCGAAGTAAATCCGGTCTGCCGGGAATATCTTGAAGATACCTATAACGGGCTCGTGGATATCTTTGAAAGAGCTGTCAATCTGGGACAGGAAGATGGTTCCATCGGCGCCATGCCGGCCAGAAAAACCGCACTGATCCTTTTTACGTTAACGGATGGTCTGGTTCGCTTTAACAGCTATAATCTTTACAACGCAGGCGCGCTGTCCAGTGAGCTAATAGCCGCTTGCAAAAGAATGCTTACAAATAGTTAATGTTAACATATAACTTCAACAATATGGAGCCAAACGCATGATAACCAGATTTTTCCCATTTATGGCCTGGTTTAAAGGGTACGATTTGCCAAGCTTGAGAACCGATTTTATCTCAGGCATTACCGTTGCCCTTGTTCTGATTCCCCAATCCATGGCCTACGCGCAACTGGCGGGGCTGCCGCCCTACTATGGTCTGTATGCCTCATTTCTGCCTCCCATGGTTGCGGCCCTGTTCGGATCGAGCCGCCAACTGGCCACGGGACCCGTGGCTGTGGTATCCCTTATGACGTCAGCATCCCTTGAACCCCTTGCAATCGCGGGAAGCCCGGGCTATATCGCCTATGCGATTCTTCTGGCGCTGTCAGTAGGCGCTTTCCAATTTGCGTTGGGCGTCCTGAAGCTGGGACTGGTGGTCAATTTTTTGTCCCATCCGGTGGTGAACGGGTTCACCAATGCCGCAGCCATTATTATCGCATCGTCTCAGCTTTCAAAGATGTTCGGGGTCTATGTGGACAAGGCAACGCACCATTACGAGACGATTATGCGCGTCATTCAGTCCGCCTGGCACTATACCCACTGGCCCACGCTTGCCATGGGAGCATTGGCGTTTGGCATCATGTATGGTTTGCGCCGAATATCCCCGAAAATACCCAATGTTCTGGTTGCGGTGGTAATCACCACGTTGATATCCTGGCTGACCGGCTTTCAGCACAACAAAACCGTTGATATTTCAACCATTCAACCCCCTGAAGTCAGGACTATGGTGGAAGAATTTGATCGATTGGTCGGCATTATTCCGTCTCTTGCGGAAAACAGGGCTGAAGTGGGAAAAGCCTTGGATGCGGCCAACAAAAATCAGGACATCATCGGGGTCATGAACGCGGAACATGAAATCAATGTCCTCACCATCAACATGGCAAAAATTCATCATGAGGTCCACAATGTTCGCCTCGCCATTCGAAATATGCTGTTTGAAGGCGCGCAACAGGCAGACGGTTCACTCAAATTCTATTTGAGGGGCGAGCTTCCCCAGGGAGCGAAGGGAGATGGCCGCACCTGGCGGATAAAAGTAGGGAACAAAGCCCTGGAAACGGATCAACTGCTCATGATCGGCGGCGGCATGGTGGTGGGCGTGGTCCCAAAAGGGCTTCCCACGCTAAGCATGCCTAAGGTGGATATGGGGATCATTCTTCATCTGCTGCCCTATGCGGCCATCATCTCGCTTCTGGGTTTCATGGAGGCCATCAGCATCGCCAAGGCCATGGCCGCCAAAACGGGACAACGGCTGGATCCCAACCAGGAGCTGATCGGACAGGGCCTGGGCAACATTTTAGGGGCCATGGGAAAAAGCTACCCCACCTCAGGATCCTTTTCAAGATCCGCGGTAAATCTCCAAAGCGGCGCCATATCCGGTTTGTCCAGCGTGTTCACCAGTTTAACGGTGGTCATCGCCCTGCTTTTTTTCACGCCGCTGCTTTACCATCTGCCCCAGTCCGTTCTGGCCGCCGTCATCATGATGGCCGTGATTGGGCTGATCAACGTTTCGGGTTTCGTCCATGCATGGGAGGCCCAGTGGTATGACGGGGCCATTGCGATTATTGCTTTCATCAGTACGCTTGTCTTTGCACCTCACCTGGACCGGGGCATCATGATCGGCGTTGTACTTTCCCTGATCGTATTCCTTTATAAAAGCATGCGGCCGAAAATGGCTTTTTTGAGTCGGGATGCGAATCAGGCCCTGAGATGCGCAACCGACCATGGACTGAAAGAGTGCGAATACATTGCCATGCTCCGCTTTGACGGAACGCTGTTTTTTGCAAACTCCAGTTACCTTGAAGATCAGGTCGCGGACGTCATGCTGAAAAAGAAAACGCTGAAACATATTATTCTGGTATCCAACGGCATAAATGATATTGACGCTTCGGGAGAAGAAACGCTATCTTTACTCGTGGATCGAATCCGGAGCGCCGGGCTTGATATTTCCCTCAGCGGGGTAAACGAAACCGTGATGAAAGTACTCAAGCGAACCCATTTCCTGGAAAAAATAAGAGAGGACCATATTTATTCAACCATGGAAAAAGCGGTTCAATCCGTTTATGAGGAAACGCACCGAGATGGCAAAGAAGAGATCTGCCCGTTGTTAACAGCGTGCCATCTTTAAACCTTTAAAACGGCGCCTCGTCAACCAATGTTAAAATAAGGAGTTAGGACATGTCCGTTATCGGTATTTTCAGCGGTACATTTTGCAGGGAAGAACCCGTCCTTCGGGAACTTCAAAAACGGATAGGCTACGAGATCGTTTTGGATAAGGACATCATCAAAAAAGCGAGCGCTCTTTCCGGCGTTTCGACAAGCAAAATCGAACGCGCCTTTTCCGCTAAAACGTCAGTATTCAACAATTTCACCCACGAAAAGGAGCGCTCAATCGCCGACCTGAAACTGGCGGTTGCGCAGACGCTTCTGGAAGGCAACGTTACCATCTTCGGATTTTCAAGCCAGCTGGTTCCCAGAAAAATCACCCATGTCCTCAGGGTCTGCCTGATCGCCGATATGAAATTCAGGAAGGCCGCGGCCATGAAGGAGATGAACCAGTCTGAAAAAGAAGCAATCGCGATGCTTCATAAACAGGATGGAGACTGCGCCGTATGGGTGAACTCGCATCTGGCAACGAAAGACCCCTGGGACGCTTCCCTCTACGACATGGTTATTCCCACGGATAAAACGGATGTTGAAAAGGCCGTTTCCACCATCGACGCGTATCTGAAAAAAGACCTGCTTCAACCCACGGATGCGTCCGAAAAAGCCGTGCGGGACTTTCTGCTGGCAGCCTCAGTGAGCGTGGCCCTGGCGAGAGAAGGCCATGATACGGTCGTGGATGCCGTGGACGGGAAAGTGACCATTACCATCAATAAACATGTCCTCATGCTGAGCCGGCTGGAGGATGAACTGAAATCCATTGCGGCCAGGGTCACGGGGGTCCGGTCCGTAGACACACGGGTAGGGAAAGACTTCCACCAGTCGGACATATACCGCAAATTTGATTTTCAGGCGCCTTCAAAAGTGCTTCTGGTGGATGATGAAAGGGAGTTCGTTCAAACCCTTTCCGAAAGGCTGCTCATGCGCGATATGGGTTCCGCCGTCGCCTATGACGGGGAATCGGCGCTCAAAATGGTGAACGACGATGAGCCTGAAGTCATGATACTGGACCTCAAAATGCCCGGCATCGACGGCATCGAGGTACTGAGACGCGTCAAAAAGACCCGTCCCGACATAGAGGTGATTATCCTTACGGGCCATGGATCCGAAGACGA
Organism: Desulfatiglandales bacterium; assembly: GCA_963662465.1. Lineage (GTDB taxonomy): Bacteria > Desulfobacterota > DSM-4660 > Desulfatiglandales > Desulfatiglandaceae > NaphS2. Next base: position 1,303,548 of record OY759599.1, on the reverse strand, counting down.
TCGGAAGGTGTGCATGGAACTCGGCGCCTTCGCCTACCTCCATAAACCGGTGGACATTGCAGTCTTGACGGATACCCTGAAAAAGGCTAATGACAAGATCAGAAAACAAAAAACCGAAGCAGGGGAATAACGGGAAATCCGGAAAATTTGGATATGAACATCTGGAAAAAGATAAAACCGCAATTCTGGGATCATCATGATGCCGATGCCGGTCCCTACAGGGCTCAATTTGACTTTCGACGCACCTGGTATGCGGCGGTTTGTCTGACCTCGGCGGTTGTCCTGGCCCCCCTCATATTCATGGCGGTCATGGATTACAGGGCGACGCGCCACGAGGTGGAATCCGAAATTCTACTCACGACGTCAAGGCTTGTATCCAACGTCCGCAGGACCATATCCTACTTTTTCGATGAACGAAAGTCCGCCCTTAATTTTGTTGTCCATGACAATAACTTCCAGATGGATGGAAATCCGGAACGGCTGGGCCAGGTGCTTGAAAATCTAAAAAAGAGCTTTGGCGGTTTTGTGGATTTGGGCTGTATTGACCATCAGGGAATTCAGGGCGTATACGCGGGCCCCTACCACCTGACGGGAAAGGATTACAGTGAGCAGGAGTGGTTCAGGCAGGTCGCCAAACATGGAGAGTTCATAAGCGATGTATTAAGGGGCTTTCGCCAGGTTCCGCATATTGTCATTGCGGTAAAAGGCCCGGCGGAAAACGGTTCCTTCCGGGTTCTCAGAGCAACCCTTGACACGGAGAAATTCATAGATCTTCTGGCGCAGCTTGAAATGGCCGGTCAGGGGGATGCCTTTATCATCAATCACGAAGGGATTCTGCAAACGCCAACCCGTTCCCACGGCAAGGTCCTGGAACATATTTCATTGCCCATACCCGATTTTGCACCGGAAACAAGGGTATTCAAGTGGGACACGGAAAAGGGCATTCCCCTTGTGATCGGGTACCGGTATATTACGAATACGCCCTTTATTCTGATGGTAGTCAAACAGAAAACGGAACTCTTGAAATCCTGGGACAATACCCGGAAGGAACTCATCGGATTTCTGATCATCAGCGTGGCTTTCATTTTGTTCGTTATTCTCTGGGGGGCCACCTACCTGGTCAACAGAATATACCAGTCGGACCAGAAATTGATTGTCAGTCTTCATCAAATTGAATATGCTAACAAAATGGCTTCCATCGGTCGGTTAGCCGCCGGCGTGGCCCACGAAATCAACAATCCGCTGGCCATTATCAACGAGAAGGCGGGATTAATGAAGGATCTCTTGCTCCTTAAAAAAGAGCCTGCAAAAAACGAAATGTTCAATAATTTGCTGGATTCCATCATTACTTCCGTGGCCAGGTGCGGCAGAATCACCAAACGATTGCTGGGCTTTGCCCGTCATATGGATGTCAGCATTCAGACCGTAAATGTTGGGGATATCGTTCGAGAAGTCCTTGGGTTTCTGAACAAGGAAGCTGAATATCGGACCATCAGGGTCTCCATTGATGTTGCCGATGACATCCCCGACATCAATACGGATGCAGGCAAGCTGCAACAGATTATTTTGAACATCATCAACAACGCTTTTGCCGCCATGGAAAACAACGGGCATCTTCAAGTAACCGCCGCCATGACGGGGGACAACAGGATTGCACTGACAATCTCCGATGATGGATGCGGCATTTCGGAAAAGGACCTCAAGCGTGTTTTTGAGCCTTTTTTTTCCACAAAGACGGGAAAGGGCGGGACCGGCCTCGGACTTTCCATTACCTATGGTCTCATAGAACAGTTAGAGGGAACCATTGACGTCAAAAGTGAGCAGAACGGGGGAACGGTTTTCACCATTACGTTACCCCTCGCCATTGCGGGAAAGGAGATCGAGAACTCGTGCGCGTACTCTTAGTGGATGATGAGCAGGAACTGGTGGAGACACTGGCGGAACGGTTGAAGATCAGGGGGATCGAAGCGCGTTGGGTAACAACCGGCGACGGCGCCCTGGAACTCATAGAGCACGAAAATTTCGATCTGGCTGTTCTGGATGTAAAGATTCCGGGCATCAGCGGCATCGACCTACATAAAAAGATGAAGGAAAAATGTCCGGGTTTAAAATTCATATTCATGACCGGACACGGTTCACATGATGATTTTACCGCGGGATCCGCGGAAACCGGTGTAGACTACTATCTATTGAAACCCGTTAATATTGATGACCTTATCCATAAAATGAATGAGCTGACGAACCCATAAAAAGGATCGATGATGACTGAACGCCCGGATATGGAAATGGCAACCGAACTTCGCTTCTTCGGAAAGATGACGGCCTCCATTTCGCACGAAATCAAGAACGTTATGGCCATTGTCAATGAGAGTGCGGGTCTCCTGGAAGACTATACCCTGATGGCGGAGAAAGGGTTGCCGGTCAACGCCGAAAAGCTCAATATTATTGCACAGCGCGTTGCCAGACAGGTCCGGCGAGCCGATGAAATCGTAAAAAACATGAACAGTCTGGCCCATAGCGTAGACGATTTCGAAAAAAACGTCGATATCGGGGAAGCCCTGGAACTGGCGGTGGGACTTTCTACAAGACTGGCGGATATGCGAAGCATAACCCTGGACCTGAGCATACCGTCCGACCTCGTGACGGTCATTACATCCCCGTTCCATCTTCAAAATCTCATCTGGCAGATCCTGGATGTTGCCATGGAAACGTCAGGAGAAAGAAAAGCCGTGGGCCTCACCTTTGAAACAGGCCCGGGATCGGCAAAAATCAGCTTTACCGGACTGGAAGCGCTCAAAAACTTGCCTGTGAGCGCATTTCCAACGGAAAAAGAAGATGCCTTGCTTCGAATTCTAGGCGCAATGATCCATCAGGATCCGGAGGCCGGCGAAATTAATCTTGTTTTGCCAAAGGACATACGTTCGCCTCGGAACATATGACGGCAAACACAGCTGTTGACAGGCAAAAAAACATCCCATTCAACCAGTTAGAAAGGAGACAAAATGGAAAAAGTGTTGCTCGTTGATGACGAAAAAGAATTTCTGGAGGTCATGGCGGAGCGAATGGAAGCAAGGGACATGAATGTAACCACCACCACTTCTCCGCAAGACGCTCTGAAAAAAGCGCAGGAAGAGAGTTATGACGCCATCATTCTGGATCTTATGATGCCTGAAATGGACGGACTTGAAACCCTCAAGAAACTCAAGGAAAAAAATCCGGACTTACAGGTGATCCTCCTCACGGGACACGCCACGGTACAAAAAGGCGTGGAAGCCATGAAACTGGGAGCGACGGATCTCCTTGAAAAACCGGCTGATCTGAAGGTTCTCACTGAGAAAATTAAGAAGGCCCATACAAAGAAGATGGTTCTGGTTCAGAAAAAAGCGGAAGAGAAGATAAGACACATCCTCGCTGAAAAGGGCTGGTAAGGCTACCGACTCTTTTAAGTTCCGGTAATCTACGGGAGAAAAACGCATATGGCATCCATTCTGCCGGAAAAAGCGTTGCACCTTGAAAAATTAAAAGAGGGTCGGTTTAATGTTCCTGATTTTATCTATGTTCCCGCGGAGGATTTCAAAAATAAAAATTTTGAAAAGCTCCAAACCTTTTTAACCCGCCATCAGGAAAGCTTCAAAGTGATTGCGCGAAGCGCTCACCCACTGGAAGAAGCTTTCAAACCGGGGACCTTTGATTCACTGGAAACCTATGCTGATCCGGCCGGCATTCAATACGCCAGGAATCGGATTATCAAAATGGGAAAGACGGTCAGCAGGCTTTCCATTTTAAGACAGCAGAAATTCAACCACGCACCGGATCTGGACTTGGAGGATATGGGCATTATTGTCATGCCTTTCATTAACGGAAACGGCGTCATGGCAAAAATGCTGGGGAACAGCTGGGAGTTCGGATACTGCCGGAACCGTTCCCACAAGGTGGAGAGCCAACCCTATATTACCAAAACGCCTCACGATACGGGCCTTCTGGAAAGATCCAGGGACATCCAGGAATGTCTGGGTTTCAGGTGCGAAATCGAATACATTATTTCCGTAAACGGTGAAATTCATGTGGTTCAGGCCAAGGACATCTCGCAAATTGAAACCCTGGATAAAAAGGAAAGTGAAAGGTCCGTGAACCTGGATGGGATCAGAAGAATCCGAAAAAGAAAAAATTACCGTGAAAGGCCCGTCTTCGTGATGGATAACACGGCATTTTATATGGGCATCATTGATCAGTGCGAAAACATTCTCATGGAAAATCAAAACGCCAAGCCCCAAATCGAGGACACGCTTGCGATGATTGCCGCCCATGAGGCTGAATTTGAAAACTTTGCCCTGAATCACGAACGTTATGCAATTCTGGGACTTTCCATCGACGCCCCGGAAGACCTGTATCAGATTGCCAACCATTACCTGGATGAAATGCCGGATCTGCAAGCGCCCCTTTCAAAAGCCCTTTACAACAACCTCTACAAAAGGGATTACTTCCTCTCAGAGGCGGATACGCTAATCTCCAGAGACGAGTTTCGCGTTAACCTCTGCAGCCACGACGCCTACGGTATTGCCACGGTGCGCAATCCCGTCTGGTCGGTATACTGGTATCGAGACAGAGATGAAACGGTGGTCCGCCAATTCAAAAACCTGGGATTCAGGACAGGGGATTGTATCGGCATCGACATCGGCATGAAAGAAAAACCCACCGTTTATCGCCTATAAAAGATCTGTACAGCCTTTTTTGGAAAATCTCATAAAAAACTTCACCGGTTTTTTGTTGACTTTGATTTCGTTTCGGCGTTTCATGGAACATCACGTTTCGACCTTAAACTTTTTTGATCACTTTCGGGAGGTCAAGCGATGGAAAAACTGACTGCAAAAGACATCATGAACCGGGAAGTCCTAACCGTAAACGCTGAACTATCCCTCCAGGGATTGGCTGAGTTTCTGCTTGAAAATTCCATATCGGGGGCGCCGGTGACATCGAAAAACGGCAAGCTGATCGGCGTCGTTTCACTCACCGACATCATACGCCATGAAACCCCGCTGGAAAAGGGTTTACAATTCAACAATCGCCATGATTACTATATCCACACGGTTGAAGACCGATTTTCACAACAGGACCTGGGCGCCCTCCATTTCGGTGATGAACCCCAGGTAACTGTGCAGGACATCATGACATCTACGACGCTGAAAGTGGGGGAAGACAACACAGTGCAACAGGTGGCGGATACCATGATCAAGAACCGCATTCATCGCGTGTTTGTTACCCGTGAAGAAAAGCCCATCGGCATCATTTCCACCGCGGATATGCTAAGGGTCATTCGCGATATGTAAGCGACTTTTAAGGATGGATCATGTTGATTAGAAGTTACGTCAAATACCGGGCCGTTTTCAATTCCTTTCCAAGGCTGTAGAGAAGGTGTAGTTTGAGTACCTTTTTCATCTCATCCATCATGACATCCGTTAACGGAGTTCTTTCCAGGTCATCCATCGGGGCGGTCTGAATTTGTTTTAGTCCTCTGGCCGCATCCGGGCTGAGGCCAGGCAGGCGTGCGGACTCTTTTTCGCACTTGAGGCACGCGATGCCTCCTTTGCGCTGCTTAAACACGGCACGACCTTCGCCAGCGTACCGCCTGCCGCAGTCGCAACACCGATCAAAATCGATGCTGTAACCGCCAAGGGCCAGGGCCTTGGCTTCAAAGAAGATCCGCAATGCCTCTTTTTTCATGTCGCCCGCCAAGGCAATCAATGCACTTTTGAGCAAACTAAACATGCGCCCGTCGGCAACGCCCGGGGGAAAAAGGGTTTCAGCCAGCTCAACCATGTAACTGGCCAGGGACAGGGCATAAAAATCAGAACGGACTCCCGGAAATCCCTGAATCAGCTTTCCGGAATGGAGGAAATAGAGATCCCGCCCGCTTCTGCGCTCATATTCCATCCGGGTCAAACAGAACGAATCCAGACAGTTGGCAAAGCGTCTGCGGCTTTTCCTGGCCCCTTTGGCCACCCCCTTGAGCCGCCCCCTGTCGGCGGTAAAAAAGCTGACCAGAAGGTCGGTTTCACCAAATTCCCAGGTTCTGGTAATAATGCTTTCTGAAATATGCGTGTTCATATGGGCTTACAGCCGCCTTCGGCATTCTTGATGGTGCATTTCCAATGATTGACAAACCCCCCTCGTTTCTCTATGCTGCCATCCAACTCTTACCACATCAGCGCAATGGAAAAAAGCTGAAATCATGTATCAGAATTATTTGGGAGGCACACATGGAAATCCTGAAAAAAGCCATCAGCGAGGGCAGAAAAGCCCTCTCCGAATATGAGTCCAAACAGGTTCTGGAAAGCTATCATATTCCCATTACCCGAGAGCGGACGGTCACAAATGAAGACGGATTGCGGGCGGCAATGGAAGATATCGGTTTCCCCCTGGTGCTGAAGGGATGCTCGTCCAATATTGCCCATAAGACGGAAAAAGGCCTGATCCGGGTGGATATCCGGAATGCCGAAGAGGCCATGGGCGCCTTTCAAGAGATCATGACCCACATGGACGAGGAAGACGGGCAGGTACTGGTTCAGGAAATGATCAAGGGACAGAGGGAACTGGTGGTGGGTCTCACCCGCGATCCCCAATTCGGCCCTTGCGTCATGTTCGGTCTAGGCGGCATTTTCACCGAAGTGCTGAAAGACATCACCTTCCGGGTGGCGCCCCTTGAAAAAAGGGATGCATTGGAAATGATGTCGGAAATCAAGGCGCATAAAATCCTGGATGCCGTGCGGGGAATGCCGGCGGCGGACAGGGACCTGTTGGCGGACATCCTCATTAATGTGGGTCGCATCGGCCTGGAAAACGATGCCGTCAAAGAGATCGACATCAACCCCCTGATCCTTTCCGGAAGCAAACCCGTAGCGGTTGACGCCCTCCTGGTTTTGGCCTAAGCGAAGATGAGGAAACCATGCCGGCATATCTTGAAAACCCAACCTGCCAAACTTTAAAAGAGGACCGCATTCAATATGTGAACCCGCTTCCCGCATCCATCCACCTTGACATCGAGGATCAGACGGTGGAACGGAAGCTCCATGTTCGCAATACCGCGACAGCCGCCTTAAACAACCTGGAAACCGTCCTGAGGCTTGTCGAAGGCGGCAAACTCAAGGTCGGCGCCAAAACAGGTCGCCCTACCCCGGCAGCCCAGAAAAATCTGAGAAAGCTTCTTCAGGAAGGCGACTGGTATGAAGAGGAAGAGATCCTCCAGGGGATCGGCCATATACAGGCCTTCGCATGGCCCATGCTGTTGCAGGGGGCAGGGCTGGCCGAGGTAGACGGCAGCGCCCTCAAGCTCAACTACAAGGGAAAGAAGGCCATCGAGGGAAATCTTCCCAAGGTCATTAAAGGGATATGGGACGGATGGCGCACCACCAGGTTTCTAGATGAATTCAGCCGGGTAGACCGGATCAAGGGGCAAAAGGCTTTAAGAGGCCGTGTCCTGATTGCCGCACACACCCGAAGACCGGCGTTATACGAGGGCCTCTCCCTGTGCGCTCCCGGAAAATGGCTCACGGTGAAAGAACTGATCCGTTCCATGTACTCGGCGGGACTCGAATTTGAGGTGGCGCACTACGGTTGCGAACTCTATGTGGGGGACGCCCAATGCGGCCATCTGGATGAATTCGGGGACCAGGCAATGGTCAAAACCAGATATATGCTGGCCTTCCTGTTCGAGTATGCGGCCACATTAGGGATCATGGACGTGGCATACATCCACCCCGAGGGCGCCCTCTCCGACTACCGCAGCCTGTGGGGTATGGATGGAAGCGCCTTCCTGAGCCGGTATGACGGCCTCATGTATATCCGAATCAATGCCCTCGGCGCCTTTGCCCTGGAAATGACCGACGCTTATGAAGCGGCGCCCACCGAAACCCGAGCGGTTCTCACGGTCCCGAAGAATCACGATCCGGATGACGTGAAAAATCGTTCAACCGGGTTCGAATACGCAGGAAGGACCCATCTTATCTCGTGCAAAGACGCCATGCTTCAAAAACTGGCGGCATCCGACCGGAAGCTTTCCAAAATGTGCCTGCCGGCCGGAGAAAAGCATCTCGTTATCCTGCCGGGAAAGGAGAAACAATTCATCAGAACCTTTGCCGAACTGGGTTACATCGTACCGCAACTGAGAGACCAGATATGACCGGCTCCGAAAATTCTTTTCGCACCCAACTAAAATACGAGCGTTGCAAAAAAATCCAAGAAAGGAAGACCCAAATGAAAAAACCGGTAGTGCTTATCATCCGCGACGGATGGGGATTGAATGACAAGAAAGAAGGAAACGCGGTCCTGGCGGCCCATACACCCAATATGGATGCCTATAAAAAGGCATACCCCTGGACCATCCTCGATTGCGCGGGCGAGCCCGTGGGCCTCCCCGGCGGATACCAGGGGTCCAGCGAAGTGGGGCATCTCAACATGGGTGCCGGACGCATCGTGATTCAGGAATTGAAGCGGATCGATAAGGAGCTGAGCAGCGGCATCCTCTTTGATGCCGAAGAATGGAAAAAGCTTATGGGCAACTGGCGCGAAAACCGCAGCCGACTGCACCTGCTGGGTCTGTTGCAGGATGAGGGGGTACACGCCCACCAGAAGCACCTGTTCAAGATCATGGCACGGGCCAGGCAGGAGTACCCGGAAGGCAAAATCATCATTCATCCCTTCCTGGACGGTCGGGATACACCGCCGCGCAGCACCCTCGGCTACCTGAAAACCCTTGCCCTCGAAATGGAAAAGGTGGGTAATTGCCGCATTGGAACGGTCATGGGCCGTTATTACAGCATGGACCGCTCCCAACAATGGCAACTAACGGATCAGGCCTACCACTGTATCGTTTGCGCCGAGGGGATGAGGGCCGACGATGCCGAATCGGCCGTGGCCCGATCCTATGAGGAACTGCAAACCCCCGACGGCGATGAAATGACCGACGAGTACATCCCCCCCTTCTGCATCGGCGATTACGACGGCATCCGGGACGGAGATTCCATTCTGCACACCAATTATCGCCAGGATCGCGCCATCCAATTGTCCCGCGCCTTTGTGGACCCGTCCTACCCGGGCACGCTCAAGGTTCGACCCAAGGTGGTGTACGCGGGTTTCACGCGCTATTACGACGACTTCAATGCCTACCTCATGTCGCCCATGGATAAAGGGGGCGGCATGGAAAACCTTCTGGGTGAAGTGATCGCAAATGCGGGACTCACCCAACTGCGAATCGCCGAGACCCAGAAATTCCGCCATGTGACCAGTTTCTTCAATGGGAAGAGTACCACCCCCTATCCGGGGGAGGAGCAGGTGGAGATCCCGTCCCGATTCGATCCCTCCAGCTTCGCCCATCATCCTGAAATGGACGCGCATCCGGTGACCGAGGAAATTTTGAAACGATTGAACGACAATCCCTACGATTTTATCGTGGTCAACTACGCCAATGGCGACATGGTGGGACACACGGGCGTTATGGCGGCGGCGGTCACGGCCATCGAGGTCGTAGACGACTGCGTGGGCAAACTCGTTAAAAGATTGCTGGAACTGGATGCGGAGATTCTGATCACCTCGGACCATGGAAATTCAGAGCAGATGGTGGACTATGAAACGGGGTTGCCCAAAACCAGCCATACCCTGTTCCCCGTGGACTTGATTTATGTTTCTCAAAACGCCGTGGGGAAAAAGCTGCGCCCGCGGGGGAAACTCTCGGATGTGGCGCCCACCGTGCTGCACCTGCTCGGTCTTCCCATTCCAAAAGAGATGACGGCGGATGATCTCATTGTTTAGAATGGGTGTGGCTCTTTTGCATTTTTCGATATGACAATCCCGTGGTTGCTATCCTATTCATTCGTCTGGTGAGAGTTTATTTGATTATTTTAAGATGGCCGGTGTTTTTAGTAGATAACTTTGAGTTTGTTGTGGCAGGAACCGAGCCGTCAGCATCATGATGAGAACCGGACAAGCACCGGTACTCGCCTTCGGCAACTCACCGGGAGATAGCTGGATGCCGGACTTTACCGCTTCATCCCCCTACCGCCACATGGCCTTTGTGCTGGACCACGATGACCCTCGGGAATTCGTCTACCGAAAACCCGAATTTCTGAAAACGGCACGCGATGAAAACTGGGTTATCATCAGCATGAAGGAAAGCTTTAAGACCGTTTACGGCGAGTAAAAGTAAAAGAAGTGGCAAAAAAAAGAAAATAGAGTCTCTTAAAACAGCCGACATCAATTCAAAATGCCTTCTTTTTCAAGAGCCGAAACAACCTCTTTCAATCTACTGTAGGCCTTCAGGCCAATCTCTTCCACATCCGGGAGTACACCGTTCCTCCCCGTCCACGCATGATCAAAACCGTTTCTGTATTTGATCAATCCAGCGGTACATTCCCGCATTAGAGATTCAACGCCCATGGATTTGAGTTTTCGATAGAACGGCATCAAGGCTTCCCTGTCACGGTCCTTTTCTTTGAATTTCCACTCATCCTCAGGATATTGAAGCATATTCACAAAAAGTCCCGAAAACCGATAGCGAAGCTTCCTTCCCCTGGTTGAATTCACATGGACTTTCTCCCTTTCGATTAAACCAATTGAACCGACAAGCTCCCGCATCACCGTGAAAGCCTGCATGAAAAGCTTATGTTCCAGAAGCAATCGACTGATTTCAAGCTGCCTTCGAAAATAGAATTTGTCGTATTTTCCATTTTCACCTTCTTTCGATGTGAGAACTCCAAACTTTTCGGTCACCAGATTCAAAAGCAGTTTTCCCGTTTCCGATGCGCCAAGGGATTGTTTCTCAATCAATCCCAGGGTTGCAGCGGCCTGTTCTCCAATCCGGTTAACATCCACATTTCTGATGGCATTGGTTAATGTCTCAAAACTCTCGATCAGTGCCGGGTTGTTTAATTCGCCCATCTGAAAAGCAGCGGTATTCCCCGCCACCCGGGCCATTTTCCCGGCATCCGCATCCTCCACGAGCCTGCTCACGGCTTCGGCCCATTCATTGATAAAATAGAACTCCTTCATATCAAAAATCGGCGCAAAACCCTTTTCCTTACACATTTCATAGGCGCCGTAATATACGGCATTCAACTTGATATGCCTGGCCTTCCGCAGAAAATTGATAGCGGCGGAAAACACAATTGGGATAGACCGATACCCATGCGTCAAATCGATGGTCAATTCATCGCCTGACCCCACATGGGTCAGAATTCGCTCAAACCATTCCCACTGCCCCTGAGCCGACATATCCTCGCTAATCAAAATATGCGAAATCTTTTCCTGATCATTTTCCGTCAACTGCGCCCGCATTTTGTTGAAATTGGCATTGTAGGATTTTTGGGTTGCGACAATCAAAATTTTGTCAAATACGCTATTCCCCAACAATTCCAGTTCCGCAACTTGAACGAATTCCGTTTTTCGTGATTGTCGTCCATCAAGGGCATATATGGCGGGAGAATAGGCGTAACAGCCCTCTTTCGCGTTATATGTTCCAAGTCCCAGAAAACTCAAAAAAACTTTGCTCATTGCTATCCTCCATATCGCCTGAAAATCCGGTGTTGGAACCGATGGGTCAACGTCACGGACCCATCCCTCCCATGGGTTTCAACCGCTTCCCGCTCTGTAGTGGAGTACACCGGCACATACGCCTTTTCAAAGGCAAACCGCACCATGAGATAACACGCGCCGAAATCCCCCTGGATCAAAATGAAATCCCCTTTTTTCGCATGGGCGCTAAACCACTCCATTATGGGCGTAAGCACACTTTCAATCCGATCCAGATCCGGAGGGATGCGGCGCCACAATTGCCGGAGGTCTTCCGGAAGTTCCTCAATCCTCCCCACCCCGAGAGAGACGTAGGCATCTTCTTCCTGCAACGGGGTGATGTTATGATTGAACAGCAGAAACAAACAAGGGGTCACGATGTTTTTATCGACCGTCATCGGGGAAGACCCTCCTGAATTCGCTCGATGATTTCCGATTCAGCCCCTCTGAGCAGGTCCTGACGCATGTCGCTTCCCACAAAAGCCGCTCTGAAACCGTTTCGAATCAACAACAGGATCTCCCACAGGCTCAATCCTTCCGGCGTCAATCGGGCCGCCCGATGCAGTTCCCGGGAAAAGTCCGTCCTGGAAATGCCGGGATTGTCCGTATTGACCGTCACCCGAAGCCCCGCATCCAGATAGTGTTTCAGGGGATAAAGCTTCAGTCCCCCTGTTTCCGGCAGATAGTTGTCCCGAAACCCAACGATCTGAAAATTGCTGGAAGGGCACATTTCAACGGCAATTTTACGATCCCTGAAACGCGCCATGAGCCGGGGGTTGTCCCCCAGGGTCAGGCCGTGTCCCACCCGCTCGGCACTCAGGTGATACACCGCTTCCCAGATCCGTTCCACCTGTTGTCCTTCCCCCGCATGAATGGTAAAATGCACGCATTTTTCCATCATGGGCATGAAGGCTCGCCGCATTTCCGCAGGACGGCCCGCTTTTTCATCGCCTGCCAGGTCAAATCCCTGGAGATGGGGAAATTCAGCCCCATTGTCACCCATTAACCCCTGTGCTAACTCGATGTGTTCGTACACCTTGCTCATCCGACCATGACGGCTGGCGGTGAAAATCAGGGCAATGCTCAGCCCATGGGAAGCGGTCAGTTCCTCATTAATGATGCCGGCGACCTTCCGGGGTTCGAGACCGCCCCGATTATAATTCACCGGAGAGCAGCGCACCTCCAGGTGTTTCACATGATGCTCCCTGGCGCTGCGTACCAGAATCCGACAGGCGGCGCGGAGGCTTTCCTCGCTTTGAAGAAGGCCGGAGCCCTGTAAATCCCCCAGGGTCTCGTAGTCCCTGAAACCGATGCCGCAAAAAGCCCCCTGGTTTCGGTACGGACCGAAGACCATTTCATCCAGCCGATCCGGATCATTTTCAAACAGCAGGATGAAGGCGGCAATGGAAATGGGCTCGGGAACTCCTGGAATTTCGGATCGAAGGGCTTTGAAATGGGCCGGCTTAATAAGTCCCTCGTCCGCCCGCTGTTTCCAGCGTATGAGCTTTTCCGAAAGTTGCGGTCGGTATCGATCCACCCGCTCCCGGTTGGCGGCGGCAATCTCAATCATCTCCCGGACATCCGCAATGCCTCCCAGGTGGCAGTGGAGCTCGGCCTTGGGGAGTTTTTGGAGCCATGCCAGTTCCATGGCCTTCTTCCGGGGGTCCACTCCCAAACGGTGTGTTTTCAAGCGGTCGATCATGGCGGGTTCAAGATTGTAGAGGGCCAGGAAATTGGAGGCCTTTTCCTGGTGCATGAGTCGATTGGTGTGATTGCAATACAAAAACCCGGCGGTTTTCTGGAGATTCCAGATGTTATCCGTCAGTGAAAAACCGTTCACCGAAACATGTTGCCCATTTTCGACAAGGGGGAATCGATCCGCCGTAACGGCCCGGCGGTCATGGCCACCCATGTCCAGAAGGGGATTGCGGTTGAATTTGCCGATGACCAGGGGCGTGATGCCCTGTGCGCTCTGGATCACATGAAGCAGGGCATGGCACCCGAAAAACATGGCCGCGTTCTGCATATCCGCGCTCATGGTTTTCCGTCCGCCCGCAAGTGAAACCAGCAACTGACCGTCCCCCGTCCGTTCACTCAATTGAAGCACCAGCCGGAAAATACACTCGGCCATATACCGACACTCGTACTCCGATCCCGGGTCCTCGATATACGCCGTCTTTCGAATATGCAGCGCAGGACGGGCGTCTTTGGGAAGCGTGCCGTGCCATTGCGCCGTTTCCGCCAGGGCCTTGTCGGTCATCTCTCCCTTGGTGGTGATCAACCAGCACTCATCCACAGGGTGGATGTCAGTCTTGCGGCGAGATTCCAGAATGGCGTTTCTATTGGGATGGTCCACATAGAAATCTACCTGCTCCGGGTTGGTGAACCCCAGCAGTTCAGGGATGATTTTCCAGGTCTGACCGAGGGTGGTGATGAGGATGTTGGGCATAGAAACTTCTTCCTCTTTATTTTTGTCCCTCAACTTCGGAGGCATAATCAACAGCTGCTTTAATTGAGGCTTTGTTTAAAGATGGATAACTTTCGAGAATTTGTTCAATGGAAAGCCCCGCCGCCAGATTATCCAACACCACTGACACAAGGATCCGTGTCCCCTTGATGACGGGCTTGCCGTGACAGACAGCAGGGTCAATGGTTACAAAATCTTTCCGGATCATGCAGCTTGCTCCTGAAAAAACCAGAGAAAATCTACTCCGCGAGTATTGCTTTGATCTTGCTAACTTTTTTCCACTGTTTGGACTTTTTCTTTTTTCCCTTTAATTCCCACTTGCCCTCTGACTGCCACCGCTCTTTCAGCGCCTGGGCCAGTTTTATTTTATTTTCCCCTGAAAAAGCTTCAATTTTATCGTATATCGCAAAGATGCGGTTATCAATGGCGGAAGGGTCCCGAACTTCCATAATTTCGCGGTCTTCCGGACTCATGGCCGCGATAGCGGCTTTTCGTTCGTCTTCCGCCTTTATCCGCTCTGCTTCAAAGCGTTGCGCTTCCAGGAGCTGCTCCCGTTCGATGGTCTCCTGGATACGCCGGGCCTCCACGGCATTCTTTTCTTCCTCCCGCTCTTTTACAAGGCGATCTCCATAGGCGCTTTCTTCCTCTCTCAGATCATTTTCCAGTTTTCCGGTGCGTTCCCGCACAATACCCCATCCGAAGGGCGAAAGGAATTTATGGGTATTGGGTTTACTGGTTTCAGATGCCAACCACAGGGTTGTGGCATGATCTTCAAACGCAAACTTATTATCCCCCAGCATTATTTTGATATCCCGATATCCCTTAATGGTCACAGACTCAGCCCCGCTGTGCCTTCCTAAGCGGATCAGGAAAAAGTCGTTATCCGGTGGCAACGGAGCAGATTTCGCGCCCATGCGCTTCAGAATTTCATCCTCCCCGGCCTTTTCGTTTCCGTAGAAACGAGCCGAACTTTGAAGGAGGCCTTCAAGCTCAATCACATGACTGACTGCATCCCGGGCCAGCGGCCGCTCCACGATGATTTCCCCCGTAAAGCGAGAACCTGGCTGAATCATTTCCAAAATCTGAAAAGGCCCCTGAGCCTCTTTTTCCGAGGGTTTTTTCTTCTGGTTGACTACATAGGAAATCTTTGTTTTCACATCCCCTACCGGCATAAAATCCGACACCTTGACCAACCGGAAGGGGTCTTTGGAAATCCGCTCCTTTTGCGGAACAGCATCCAGGTGCAGGAGCAACTGTTCCAGAATCTTATGTTCCTTTTGTCCCCTGGGGCCCCTGCCGCCTCCTTTGCCCGGCTGCTTCAGTTTCCCTGAATGATTGCCGACCGTTTGCGCCAAATGATTCAGATAGGCGGTGCGCAAAGCCCCTTTAATGGCCGATCCGGGAATATAGGGTCTCTGATCAAGGGTACAAAAAGAGGT
Organism: Desulfatiglandales bacterium; assembly: GCA_963662465.1. GTDB lineage: Bacteria > Desulfobacterota > DSM-4660 > Desulfatiglandales > Desulfatiglandaceae > NaphS2. Next base: position 1,288,083 of record OY759599.1, on the reverse strand, counting down.
CCGATGGATCAAAAAGCGGTTCAACTCATTCTGAACCCGCCCCGATGGCAATCCAAGCACCTGTTGGTAATGGTCCATAAAGCCGTTGCAAACATCCACTTTTCTTCCCTTGACAGGTCGATTACTCAGAAACCGATATATCTCAACGATGGACTGGATGGTCCCCTTCCGACAAATGGCCGAAAACGCCTCCATATCCGCCCTGCTCAAATCCCGGATAAAAACAAGGGGATCAAAAATCATCAAACACCCTTCTTTTTCGTCCACCGCAAATCCCGTGGGCTCATAGACCTCGTCGCAACCCACATGGATCGGGGATATGTTTTCCAACACGCATTTCATTCGCAGCGTTTCCATATCAACACTCCAATTTCAACGGCAGGTATGGGGTATAGCCCTGGGTTACAGCGTCGGGTTGGGCCTTTGAAACCCCTGTAACGGCCCTGCCCATGTAAGGTTTGCTAAAGAACGCCGCATTCACCGGGACAAACACGGCCCCTTCATCGGCCATGATCACAGGGTTCTTAAAAGGATTCCGACTGGTGGCCATCCGGTCCCCATGCTTGCCGTAGCGAATAAAGGGGGTAAAATAGGCTTGGTCGTAAGCCTCCGGTACGCAGGGCGCCAGGGTGTAGGCCGCATTGGCATGATCAACGACGGGCCATTCAACCTCCTGGGCATCCAAAACCTCAAACCGCCCGAGACCCGTTGAGGCATCCCGCCCAAAGCCGAACCGGCCAATGGCTTCCAAGCCTTTCCGGATGGACTCAATCCGGGTCAAATCTTCATCCACCAGCACAAAAACCGCTAGTTCCGTTTCAGGGCAATAGTAATCATTGGTCTTGACATAGGGCGCAAAGGCACCGGCCCCCGTGGTTCCAGAAAACCGGTTGATGGTATTATGGGGTTGAAGAAATGCTCTGGAAAAATTCGAATCCCCGACATCTTCCATGAGCTTCCGGGTTTCGGGCGTGGCCAGGGCCATGGCTTCCCGGGCCAAATCCTCGTCGCTTATAAGATGCGCTTTTGTCAGATCGATTTGGAGATCTTTGCCTAGGATCATCCAATGACGCTTTTTGTTCTCTTTGATATCCTTATAGCGCTTCTCCCGGTCTTCCCCGTTCGCTAAGAAAAGCCATGACAAAGGAACGTCGGGCCGCTTGAAAACGTACCGACTGTCGTCCCCCTCAAATTTTGGCCAGGCCGTTGAAAAAACCGCGAAGGGCTTTTTGGGGTATTGGGCCAGGGCCTTTTCCAAACCGCCTTCAATCAGTGAAGGATCGTAGGCCGCCTGCCAGCAGAAATGTCCGAACAGGGTATCCCCTTTCAAACTGGTGCCGAAAGCCGACAGGGGCCGGATGGTTATCTCGTAGAATTTCAAAGCAGCCCCCTTCTATAATGGCATAATCTGTTCGAACCGTTCCTGCAATGCCGTATCGTCAAAATGGAATTCGACCTTTCCGTAACCCCGACTACCGCTTCCGCCGAGAGAATCCATCTGAAGCAACCGTAATCCTTCCAACAGAAAATCTTCCAACTCCTCATCCCCTTCAAAAGCTTTCAGCCCGATGCAAAAATCAAACCGGCACCCGGCGGTCACCCGTTCTATAAACCGCGGATCTTTCGCCGTTCCTTTGATGCGGTCAATAGAATTTTCGGACTTTACCTCAAACAGAGATAGATGGTTCTCTTCCGCTTCCTTTTTCCATTGCCCATTGAGAAAGGCATCCGCAAACGCCACCCTTGTGGGGCCCAATTGTACACTATCTTCGTCATCCGCTCCGCTGGTGCCGAAAAGTTTGAGAATCTTTTGACCAGTTTCCATCTCTTCTTTGCCGCACCCCTTGAGGTGCGAAGATGAAAGAGGACTGCCTTTGCTCCGGCCCATCAACCCGCTTCTCAGTTCCAGCAGGGACCGGACCTTGCCTTTGATGGAGGAACCCGGGATGAACGGTTCCTGGGTATGGGGGTGCTTGACAACAGGGTTGTCCGTTCCACCGATCTTCATTTCCATATCGCCCGCGCCGATGTGCAGACCACTTTTAAGGGTGATGGTTCCCGTGATCTCTTTCATATTCTGAAGTTTCATTTTGCGCCTCCTTTTCTAATTGCTGGGACCATAAAGTCTGTAGAAACCCATAAACGCTTCAAAGAAATTGGAAAACAGATTCAGGTCCTCCGGCGTATGGATCTGATCAACGGAGCCACTGATAAATTCTCTGAAATTGGATGAAATCAACTTTCTGCCATCGGCATAGGCCGCCTTAGCCGTGAGCATATGCACCATGGGTAAGATATTATTCCAGTCATCCGGCCTGCTTTTTGAAAGGGCCGTGAGCCGTACCACTTCATCATAAAACTTCCTGAGCTGGGTCCGTTTGTTGGAATTGCGCACCTGCTGTGTATCGTCGCGGATGGTTTTGGCCAGGTTCTCCGCAACTTTTGAAAACAGCGAAGGCTCAACCAGTTTCTTTTCCCGGTCTTTCCATAAAATGATCTTTTCCATGCACTCTCCTCTCCTACCTGTGATGATAAAGCACGTTCCAGAGGGGGATTCTCAGGGTTCCCCTGTAGTATTCCAGCCAACTCACCATTTTTTCAATTAACGCTTCCTTCACCCGGTTTCGCTCACCTTGGTTTTTGATCTTTCTGCCGATATTTCGTCCCGCTGAATAAAAGAGCAACGCCCGCCATTTGAGACACGCCATATCATCTATCGACACCTGTCCCTTTTTGCTGACCCGCTCTTCTTTGGCCGCCATGGCAATGAAGGTGTTCAGGCGATACAACATGCTTTTTGTCGCCCATCCCTCACTAAGCCACATTTCAAGCTCCTCCCGGATGGATTCCAAAGGAGCAGTATCCTCCCAACGCACGGTTTCATTAAACATGGTGAGCCGGCGCCTTCCACGGGATTTCGATTTTTCAAGGGCCGCCTCAGCCGTTTCAGCCAAGGTGTTCAGTGGAGTCTGGGCCTTTTGAAGGGTAATCCCCGCTGAAAAATGGATTTCCGGGTTTCCGCATACATAAGCGGCGAATGTTTTTTCCAGCCGAAAGGCTAACTGGTAGATCCGGTTCCAGGGACCGATCAGGAAAAGGTCGTCCCCGCCGGCAAACACCGTGTACACGTCCTTAAACTCCTTTTCCAGAAGGTGCGGAAGATAAAGGGCAAAGTAATAATTGAACTGCCGACTCAAGGCGGCCAGCCTCGAAATGGTAAACCGGTTTCTCGAAAGACCGCACCCCATGCGCATACCCAGAAAATCCACGTCCGCTTTCAAGATCCCAAGGGCGTCAATGCCCTTTTTACCGCCATCCGGCCCAAGCATCAACGCGGCGGCGGCAATGTGGTGAAGACTCTTGACAGCGCCCAATTGAACGTCATCGATCATCTCCAGCTTCTTCTTTTCTGATTTCTCCGTTTGCAGAAAATTCACCTCATGCAGATCTTTTTCCTCATAGATCGGCACATAACCGTTCACATATTTCCGGGTTACCCTTCCATTCCCCAGGTTCGTTGCGCTCAGGGAAATATCCCAGTGTTTCAAGATCTGATCGCCCGAAGGCATGTTCCGCTCATCGTCGGGTGGAAACAGAATCCGGCGTTTGCCGAACAGGGGCACCTGCAAGACGTCTCTTTTTTCATGGGAAACAGAATCCGCCGCGACCACAATAATTTGATGCTTCTTGACCAGCCCGGACCCAAGCAACACATGATCTCGACAAATGCCGCAAACGGGTTGTGCATCCTCTCCCGACAGGCTTTTTTCCGTACCCTTTTCAGCGGGGCGTTTGCCGCAAAGCGGACACAGGGCATGTGGCAGGCGGTTGTCGAACCGATCCAGATAGTCCCCAATCACGCCCCCATGACGCTGAAGATCAATCTTCTGGAATTTGGGTGTTTCCCCTCTTTTTCCCATCTCTTCCCAGAGATCCATGAACCGCCCGCCTATGAAATCATTGTAGCAGGCGGACACGGATGAAAATCCCATGCTGACTTCCCCCATGGAAATTTTCACCAGCCAGTCATTCATTTCCCTTTGGGTCCGATCCAGAGCTGCCCGGGCCGTCTCGGTGTTGGGCGAGAGCAGGGTGAACCGACCCGCGGCATTGAGAATAATGGAAATGGAAGGCAGGCCCACAGCCTCAGCAAGCAAATCCGCCGCGATTTCAGTCAAAAGGGAAACGTAAAACGATCTGCCCCGCAGAAGCTTGGATCGATATTTCCGCGAATCCCCATAACCGGTAAATATGAAATCCTGTATTCCGAAAAAATTACCGTTGACCAGTAGAAATTTTTGATCCTTCTTGTTTTCGATTCTACCGATTTCAAGGCTATCCGTTTCCCGATGGTAAGCGTAGAGCGCAGCCGCAAAGGCGGCGGTCAATCGGGAATGGTCATAGAGGGAAACGTCCGGAACCACGTTTCCCACCCTGGCGGCAGGGATGGAAGAGGCGTAGACCATCAGGAGACTTTCAAAATGTTCAAACCAGAGCCCCACATTCTCTTCCCTGTGACGCAACAAAGCAAGATCCTTCGTAAAACCCTCAAAAAGGGTGCGGTATTCTCCTTTTCCATCGACCTCCCCCCCGTTTTTTCTCTTTACGGGAAATATGCTTTCAGGGGAAAGGGGACGCAGTGGATACTCGTGGGAAAATTTCTCACGAGCATCCAAATTGGGATTTTTCAACTGTTCCAACAGGGGTAGCAACCGGGTCTTTTTGTAGTTCCGCACCGCAATATTCTTGCTGTCGGCCCCATCGAAGACATCCCTGTCCATTCCGCTGGTCAGCCAATCGGCGACGGTAATAATTCGCTGCATGGGCGTCTCGGCGTTATGATGCCCCGCCGCCAGATTGATAAAGGCATCACCGTCGCCCCAATCCGGTTGGTTCAATTGGGGCGGCAAAAACGCTGACATCTGCTCGATGAATGCGGCGGAATAGAGCGCATGGTGGTGGGTGTGGCGGCCGTCCCGAAACGGGAGATAAAGTCCCGCATTATCATTAAAGTATTTTTCCGTTACACCCAGTGTATCCTTATCAGCAAGCTTGCCTATATCGTGAAAAAAGCCCGCCATGGCTACCTTTAAATCCGTTTCATCCATTTGTGAACTCCCTTTTTCCAAATTTCTTCCGGTTTTAACCCACATCAGACGGCCTTAACCTGCATCTTCCCCAACCCAAAACTCGTATTCTTCCCCAGGTGAACCTTTTCAGCAAAATCAATGAGCGGTAAAAACTCCCCCAGGTCGCCCTCATAGGTCACGTTCCCCACCAGGCCCCCCATGAACATCTTCCGCTCCTGCCGATTGGAGTACCTTCGCCAGTCAAACCATCTGAGGCCGTTATGCCGGATGCGCACCTGTTCCGCCCGCTCAATGAGCCCCTTGTAGTCCAGTTCCGGTTCCCCGCCGTCCCACACGTTATAGAGGGACGAGATGCGCCTCAGCATGGCCCGGACCAGCACATGAAAGGGGAGCGTGGCCCGAATTTCACTCTTGAATTTGAGCCGAAGCGGCGTCTCCAGGGAAACGGAGATCCGGGCGCAGCCGTTGCCGTTGGTTTTGGACACAGGCTCCCCAAGATTCAAGGACCGGGTGGGCACATTTTGCAGGAAGGTCCGGTCCCGACAGGAATAAATCTCCCGGTCCCCCGCCGTAACCGATTCCAGGGAAAAGCGGCCCCGTTTTCCATTCAAGTGTTTGCCGATGCCGATCTTCCCCATCTGCTCAAAGGCATAGACAAAATAGGGAAGACTTTGGTTGGTTTCACCGAAAAGAAGCAGACCGCAATCAATCCGATCCCCAGCCCGGTAATCTTGCAGGTCGGTCAGGGGTGGCTCGATCACAAAAGGGTGCGGCGGCGCCGATATGCGAGACCCTTCGGGCATGGTCATGGCAATGGGCGTTTCAAATACCCTGGCGTACACGCACCGCTGCTTCAAGACGCAGGCATTGCATTCCACCTGTTTGAGGGCGCAGACCACCCGTTTGAGGGCATGGCCGAATACGCCGCGAAAAGTGCTGCCTTTATAACAAGGCAGGACGGCATCGGTTTCCAAATGACAGATGAAACCGTATTTTCCGTACAGCATGACCTTCCTCCATCAAAATCAGACGACCGTAATATATCCTTGTTCCCTGATACGGCACAAAACCATATTTTTTCAAAAAAATAATGATACTATTTTGAAACCGGCCCAATATTTAATCTGTGTTGACGGACCATAAGCACATCTGAATGGGTAAGTCAACGATGGTAATTTTGATTTTGGACATAATAGCGATGACGCAACTAGTCCAAAAAAGGTCATCAAAATCGTAAATACGACATAACTCATTGAAATAACATTTCTCAATTTCACAATAAACGCCATTTCCCAAGAAATATGCATCCTTTCGCAATCACTATTCGCACCGTCAGACAGGCGACCGGTCCGCCAAAAGCCGCTGATAGTCTGCCCGCGGGGGCAATGATTGACCAAAAGATGCACCGCCCGATCGCAAAAAAAAGGTTAAGACAAAAACCGTTTCACCTGCACCATGGCATGATTGAGGTTCTCCAGAGCATCCTGCAGGTTTTCCACCTTTTCGCATTTTGGTTCGCCTCCATTTTTCCAGCCCTTCACATGTCGCAGGGGATGATCATAGGTGTCCCCGTTTTCTTCAAATACGCACATATCCCCCGTAAAATTCAGGAGGGAATGGATCCGTTTGCATCCCAGGGGCGTCCCCCGCAACCGACTCAACTTGAAGTCCACCAGGTGTGGGTTGTAGTCGGTTATGGGCCCCATCAAATGATGCAACAGGGTTTTCCCCCTGGGAAGAAATCCGATGGTTTGAAAGAGAATCTTCTCCTCCCGTTCACTATAGGCCCTGCCCTGCCGGCATCCGGCCATGATCTGCCCCAGGGGCGGACAACGGGTTTCCAGCAGTTGCAGTTCAGGGAAATCCCCAGCCCATTTTTTGAGCCGGGGATGTATCAGCACATTCTCCCTTTTGCCTGAAACCGTTGCAAAGGCCATTTTGTCCGCATCGCCCGGTTTTACCTTCGACAGGAATTTCAACTGAGCTTCCGTACCGTGGTCCAGGCAATCATAAAAGTATGACCGCTTCCCCGTGACGCGATGCACCCCCAAGGGGAGTTTCACCAGGTTCCCCATCCCTTTACCCGTCAGCTCCCCCTGCTTGGGAAACACTTCCAGGCTGAAGGCGGACAGATCCCGGTAAAGGGGTTCCCGGATTCTCTCCAGCCATTGCTTTGCCTGCCCCGCCGGAATGGGGCGATCCATAATGAACCAGAAATGAAACCCCTTGCCCCCGCTGAACTCCACCAGGGGAGCGCATCCCGCCGCTTCCGACATGTCCCGAATCCGCTTCATGAGATAGGCGCCTTCGCGCCGAAGGATTCCCCGATCCTCCTTGCTCAGTTTCCCTTCCCGAAATTTTGGGGCGACATCCACATCCATGACCGCCGTCTTGACCGTGGCATCCCGCCGCAACAGGTAGATGCCATAGGTCTTGCGACCTTTCAAATGATCCTCCACATCCTCCGCGCCCATGGGTCGGCGAACCGGCACATACCCCTGCTTTCCCTCTTTTTTATCGGCCCACTGCCGGGCAAAACAATCTTCCCGTCCGGAGAAGATCTCCAGAAACCGATCGATATGGTGTTGTCGCTCCTTTAACGCCACAAACGGAGCGGCGGCGCCATCCATGCCGGCATCCTTCCGATGGATTTCCGCCCCGCCACTCAGGTTCAACCAGGGTCGCTGTTGGGTTTCATCCAGGTGTTTACCGGACTCGGCCGCCACTCTGGCCAATTCGCTTCGCCGGTCCATCAGCGCCAGGAGTTCCAGGCGGGCCTGCCAGGCCTTTACATGGGAGGGCGCCACATGGTTAATGTGCCCCAATATGGTGAGTGCCAGATCCACTTCTCCGGCCATCTGGGCCAGACGCGCCCACCGAACCTGGTCGGAGGGATCGAAACGGGACCAGAGGTCCTCCCGCGCCAGGGTGGCGCGGCATTTCTCAGGGGTTTTCCCGCCGAGGATCTCCTGTTCCATGCGATTCAACAGGAGAGAGAAATCCGGCGCCGTGCTTTGTTGCTTCCCGCTGGTTTGTGGGGTCATGATGCCAGGCCTCCTTTAGGGACGGTTTTAAGTTTTAGGTTTTAAGTTTTAAGTTAAAAACAAGTAACAATCTCAGTTAGTTGTAAATTATTTAGTCAAAATTGGGTATATTTTGGAGTTTTCATTCAGGCACTTGATATGGTTGTGCAACGCGCCTGTTTCTTGTTTGTTGTTACGGCGATGATGAGGAGATTTTCAAAAAAAAATGAAAAAGCAGAAAAGATGCTTCAGAAAACAGCGTTATAGCGCGAAAAATGGTTTACGACAAGGGGGGGGAATGTGTGGCAAAAAATTATTCGATCTTTCCTGTTGCACATGCGGCTGTCAACTGCTCCAGAGCATCCGGGGCCGTGACATGGATGACCTGCGTTCGGGTGACATGCCAGATGCGGCAGATCTTTTCCACCAGATGCTCCCTGACAATCCACAGGTGAATGGCTTCGGAAAAGGCCAGCAATGGCGCCAGGTCCGGGGCCCAGCCCAGTCCCCGGGCCTCCAGTTTGCCGATTTCATCTACCATAATGAGGTCGGCCCGGCCGCACTGGACCACGTTCAGGGCCCTGCGACCAGCAGCCACACCCGTTTTCAGAAATCTAAAGGGCATTTCCGGTTTGCCGAGTCCTTCCGCCGGTGCGAGCCGCCTGGCCAGGGGCATCGACAGACCGGTTTTCAGGTCGATCAGATCAAAGCCTGAGCGCTGATTGTTTTCCCATAGCCCCTTGGCCAGAATGCCGGCCACATGAATGTTTTTCCGCTTCAACTGTCTGACCAGCAGAGCCGCAAGCGTAGATTTGCCGGATTGAACCGCTCCGGTGAGAATGATGCGCCGGGTATCCGGGGCTGCCGTGAACAGAAGGCTGTTGTCGGGCATGTTTGAACGGATGCCCGCATTCAAATTAAACAATTCCGGGGGTAATTCCGCTGAATTGCAGGGTACGGTCGATATTTTATCCGGTGATTTATGCATTAACGATTCCGCCGGGCAGAAAGAAATGTCTGGTTTCGGAAATTGCCAAAGGCGCCGTATCCGTATCGTATAAACGGTCAATGTTTTGTTTGGTCATGATGTCTTCGGCAGGGCCGCAGGCGACCAGTTTACCATTTTTGACCATGACGATGGTATCAGCAAACAAAATCGCCATGTTGGGATCATGCATGGAGGCGATCACACTGGTTTTTCGGGTCCGGCAGAACTGCTTGATTCTGGATAAAAGAAGGTACTGGTTGTTAAAATCAAGGTGGTTGGTGGGTTCATCCAGGAGCATGATTTCACTGGTTTGGGCAAGGGCGCAGGCCAGCAGGACAATTTGTCTTTCTCCGCCTGAAATCCGGTTGAAATTGCAGTCGGCCAGTCTCCGGGCATTGAGCGTTTCAAGAGCCTCAAGGGCCAGATCATAATCCATCGGTGTGGGCGTTCGGGTCATCCCGATAAAAGGCGCTCTCCCCATGACCACAACGTCTATCACCCGGAACGGAAAAATCTCAAGGTGTTCCTGAGGGACGAGGCTGACGTGTCGAGCGATTTCGTTGCGGGTCATGAGGTTGATATCTTTGCCGTTGATCAAAATATTCCCTTCACAGGGTTTATGAATGCCATTCAGGCAATGGAGCAGGGTGGTTTTACCCGAACCGTTGCGGCCGAGAACAGCACAAAAAACACCGGGTTCAACGGAAAAGGAGATGTCGTGGAGAATGTCCGTTTTTCCGTATCGGAACGTGAGCAATTTGCACTCCAGTTTCACAGCCATCCGCTCCCCCTGTTTCGGTATAAGAGAAAGGCAAAAATCGGCGCGCCGGCAAGGGCCGTAATGATGCCCACCGGGATTTCAGCGGATGTGACGGATCTGGCGACGCCATCGGCGGCCAGCATGAAGATGGCGCCCAAAAGGGCGGTTACCGGAAGCATGTTCTCGTGTTCGGGGCCCACCAGGGTCCGGGCCATATGCGGTATGATCAGGCCGATCCAGCAGATCTGGCCGCAGGCGGCCACGAGCATGGCCACCATGAAGGAGCTTGTGGTAATCAGGACTATTCTGAAAATAGAGGGGTTCATCCCCAGGGATTGGGCCTGGACGTCCCCCAAAGAAAGGATGTTAAGCCGAAAGCGCAGCAGCATAAACAACAGCAACCCGCAGCCGGTCACCGGTGCGGCGACCGCCAGATCATGCCAGGTCGCCCGGGTGAGGCTCCCCATGATCCAGAAAACAATGCTCGGCAGTTCATCATAGGGATCGGAAAAGTATTTAAGGATCATCAACAGGGCATTAAAAAAAGAGAGTACCACCATGCCCGCCAGCACCATTACAATCACCGGTTTAACGGATATGAGCCGTGCAATGCCGACAGCCATGGAAACCGCCAGAAGACCGAACCCAAAGGAAAGGACCTGGACCTGGTAACAACCGTCTCCAGGCAGAAGGATTCCTAATGCCGCACCGAATGTACATCCCGCCGCGACACCGAGAATATCCGGGGATACCAGCGGATTTCGGAACAGTGCCTGGTACGCGGCGCCTGAAATTGACAGGCCGGCGCCGACAATGACGGCCATGATGCATCTTGGCAGGCGTACCCACAAAAAGACCAGCTTCTGGGAAACAAGGTCGTGGGAAAGGCTGTTGCCGGGCAGCAGGCTCGATAATATGGCGCCGATTTCCGAAACGGATATTTTAAATCGGCCCACCATAAGTGAAACCAGAAAAAGGACCAGCAGCAGGGTCCCCAGCCCATAGCACAAACCGGGTCGGCCTTTGCGGACATAGCGGGAGGGGGAAATCAAGGGTCCTGTTCCTGGTAAACGGCATCGTTGAGGACCCCGCCCATCTCCGTAAAGGTTTTGCCGAAGAGCTTTTGATGGAACCGGTCGCTCTGTTCCGTCATGTCCGTGTCAGCGAAGAGATCGGGATAGGCTTTTTGCGCCACCCAGAGGGTTCCGAGAGCCGAAAGCGGGGAAGGAAAATCCCAGGGGGCAATGTTGCAGGGAAAACGGTAGACCGCCTTCGTCCGGATGCCGCGGACCTGGCTCAATTCCGGATCGCTCAGCCGTTTGAAAGTTCGCCGGCCGAGGTTTCGGGACAGGATGACGATATCCGGATTCCAGGCAATGAACTGCTCCGGGGAAACATCCTGAAAATAACCGCGCAGTTCATGGGCCACATTGTCGACCCCGGCCCGTGCCAGGATATCATCCTGAAGCATATTCCCAGCTGCGGTGCTGAAAAGGCCCCTGGGGGATGCAAAATATCCGGTTTTTCGCTGGGCCGGGGGAATGCTCCGGATCTTGTCGGCCACCTGATCAAGCAATTCATCCATGGCTTCTTCAACCCGTTTTGCTTTTTCCGGTTCTCCGATGGCCCGTGCGATAACGGCAAGGGATTCTTTAACGCTGTCAAAGCTTTCCGGCAAAATAATGACGGCAGGAATCCCCATGCCTGTCAGGCGGTCGGCCAGCACGCGTCCGTCTTTCTGGGCGTACAGCACAACCAGATCCGGCTTTAAAGAAACGATGGTTTCATAGTTAAGCCCTGCGGACTTGGTGCCCACGCCTTTGACTGTAGCGGCTTTCGGGAAGACGGCCAGGGTCATGCGGTCCCTTTTGGAATGGGAATCGATGCCGACGATTTTGTCCTGAAGTCCCAAGGACAGAATGCACAGGGTCACCGGTTTAAATGTAGCGACGATTCGGTTGACCTTGGCAGGGAGGGTGACCTGCCGGCCGACCATGTCTCTGATGGTTCGGGGGGCTGCTGCTGTGTTTTGGGGCATCGATACGATTGCGACCAGAAAAATCAGCAGCGCAGACGCAAACAGAACGGTAATGGACACCGGTTTGATTTTTTTAAACATGTTTTCTCCTGATGATCGATCCTGCCTATCCTGCCGCGGGCGGTAAGGAACGCGTCCGCAATAACTTCCCCAACCATGCATCATGGCATGCTGTTTTTGATGATAAAACATTGCCTTTTTCAGCGGCGAGCATAGAGCAAATGAACCTGTGGGTCAAGAGTAAATCCATGGAAGAATATCTAGTAAAACGCCCGTTAAAAAGACCACCCGTACACCCCGGTGAGATTTTGCGTGAAGATATGCTGAAAAATATTGGTCTGTCGGTCAGTGAATCAGCGAGGCGACTCGGTGTTTCGCGTCAGCAACTTCACCGTATATTAGCCTGTAGTCATCTTTTTTTCTTAAAACTTAAAACTTAAAACTTAAAACTTAAAACCCTACACCACCCGGTACGTTTCCCGGTCCGGGGGACTGCCCACCCCGGAATACTCCATTCGATCCAGGCACCCCTTGCACAGAAAATAATAGCGAACCGTGTCCTCGGCGTTGTCGATGAGGTCTTCGATGCGGTTTTTCATTTTCAGGAATTTTTCCTCCCCCAAAGACGAACATTCGAACACGGATTTCTGCACCCGCTGACCGTGGCTTTTGAGGACCTTCACCACCCGGGCCCTTGCGGGGTCGTCCACAATGTCAAAACAGACCAGGCAGAACATGTTCAGGAATCCCACGTAAAGGGGAGGTATTTCTTTTCCGGTTCCTTCAGGTAACCGCCGAATCGTCTGGCCTGCTGGAGGATCAACCACCGGTAGGTGATTTTTTTGTCCAGGGGGGGATAGTAAACATCCCGTTTCATCATCTCTTCATAGGCCTGAATAAAGGCCCGGCAGATGGCGGGCTTCATGAGAACGGGCCGCTTTCGCTTCAGGTCTTCTTCATCCACAAAGACCTTGGGCGGCTTTTTGCCGTAAACAAAATCGTCCTTCCCGATGACCTTCCGATTGATCAGGCCCAGCACCAGCCGGTCCCCCAAAAATGTGCGGTATTCCTCCACCAGGTCGCAGGCCAGGGACGGCCTTCCCGGGAGCGGTTCATGAAGGGCCCCGAGATAAGGGTCCAGGCCGCCGGCCTGAACGGCGGAGAGGACTTCATTGGTCAGCAGGGTGTAAACAAAGGAAAGGAGGGCATTGACAGGGTCCAGGGGCGGCCTTCGATTCCGTCCTTTAAAGATAAACGTCTCGTTTCGAAGCAGGTGATTGAACCCTCCGAAGTAGGCCCGGGTGGCGGCCCCCTCCACCCCCCGCAACCCCTCCATCTCCTTGATGTCGTCCAGGTGGGCCGATGCGCTGTTGAGGCGCACAGCGGCAATTTTCAGTGCCTCATCGCCGTACTGCCGGGCTCGCAACAGGGTGAATCGAAGCATATTTCTGATTTTCCCCCGAACCACCATGCGTGCCGTTTCCAGAGCAAATGCCTTGCGGCTCAATTGAAGATACTGGGTTCGGCGCCGTTCCACATGCCCCTGTTCGTCCAGGGTGAGTCTCGCGCGAAACCGCCCGGTGGGGGTCATGAAAACGGTTTCCACCCGGTTGCGGATCAGAAAATCCAACACGCTGCCCGTCAGGGACACATACCCCACCAACATCAACCGTTTGAGTCCATCCGCCGGGATCTGCTCCAGGACCTTGCCGTCCTTGACCACCTTGAGGCTCATGCCCTCCCGTCGGATGTAGCTGCCCGGTTCGAGTACGTATACCGCTTCCATAAAAACCCTCCATTTCTTTACGGGTTTGGCCTTTAATTTCCGTTACGGCCATGGATAAAAAATTTTCAAAAAAATTATTGGAATTAACCCGGATTCATGGATGCAGACTATTTTTTTGAGGAAAATCCGAGGCGTAATATCCTTGACTTCAGCAATCTCGTGCTCCATCATACTACCTACCATACTACTAAAAAGGAGGATTGTTTATGCCCACTAAATGCAAACTGAGTCTCAGTATAAACAAGCACACTTATGAGGCTATCGAAGCAGCGGCCCAATCCGGCAAAATGCCAAAAAGTCAGATTGCACAAATGGCTTTTGACCTATGGCTGAAGAAAGAAACCGACGCCTTAATGGCGAAGGGATATGAAGAAATGTGGGAAGAGGACAGGGAATTTGCTGAGTTAACCCTTGAAGCACAGAGGGAGGTACTGTTGTGAATCCGACGCCAAAGCGGGGTGAAATCTGGATGGTTAACTGGAACCCGTCGCGCGGCAGCGAGCAGGCGGGGCGACGACCAGCGTTGGTGATTCAAAATGATATCGGAAATCAAAAGGCGCCGACCACCATTGTTGCAGCTGTTTCCAAAACCGTAAAAATGTATCCCATGAACGTTCTGTTAGCGCCTCCTGAAGGCGGTTTGCAGTTCCCCTCCATGGTAAAGACCAGTCAGATCATAACGGTCGCAAAGGAAAGACTCGAGAAACGGATCGGTCGACTTCCGACATCGAAAATGGCGGAAGTCGACCGGGCCATCAAGCTGAGTCTGAACTTATCGTGATCCCCATCAACACCCCTCAAGCCTCTTCAACAGTACATCCAGCTTTGGATAATCGGATTTCAGCGCTTTTAACTCCCCGGCCAGGGCCAGTGCCTCGTCATTATTTCCCTGCCGATAGGCGCATACAGCCTGCCAAAAGAGTCCCTCCAGAAAATGGTTGCCCCATTTCTCCTTGAAAAACCGATCCGCTTCGGCGGCATAAGACCGGGCCTTGTCAAAATGATTTTCCGCATACTCGATCTTTACCAGCCGCATCAAGCTTTTATGCCGGGATCGGGTGTCCCGTTCCCCGCTTTTGAGCAGGGCCGCCCTGGCCTGGTCATATCGTTTCAGTGCGCACAACACATCCGCTTCCGTCCACCGGCAATAGGGCCTGCGGCGATTTTCAGGGATTTTGAGAATCACTTCCAGTGCCCGCTGTGGATTGCCCAAAGCGAGATAGGTGCGGGAAAGCAATTCATTCACAAAATCATGATTCCCGCCCGTTCCACTCTGAAGGGCAAACAGAAGGGCATCCCTGGCCTTGTCGAATCGGTTCAAATAATGGTTGATCTTGCCATAGGCGAAATACTTGAACACCAGGGACAGATACCCGCTCTTTTCATCTTCCGACAGGCAGCGGTTCATGGTTCTGAGAGCGCCGGCCCCATCCCCTTTTTCCAGGAGAACGCCGGAAAGCCTGTATAGGGATTTCACATAATTCTTCCGTTCCTGCGCTCTAGCCTTTTGCTCTTCTGCGGACAGATGCTCCCAGCAGGAAACGGCATTTTGAAAAAACGGCCGGGCCTTTTCCGATTTGCCCTCGATCTTCTGGTAGAGCATCCCTTCCCGGTAGAAGTTGGTAACCCCCGTGGGCCGCAATTCCTGGGACCGTCTGAAATGCCGATGGGCCAATTCGATTCGCTCGGCCCGGATCTTGCCGCTCAGAAAAATTTCCCGTTTCTGGGCGGCGAAAAGGGAACTATAGGCCGTATAAGCCAGGGAACTGTGATGGTAAAAATTTTCAGGTTCCCCTTTGACGCACAACATCAGCTCCGCAATGGCCGCGTCGTACCGATTCAACTGTCCCAGGGCAAAGGCCGCCTTAGCCCGCACGGGAATATCCATGCCGTGAGCCAGAAGTTCCGGCTGTTTTTCCTCGATTGGGTAAAAAAGCGCCGCCGCGTCTTCCCATTTCTTTTCACGGATCAATTCTTCCATCTCTAAAAGAACCCGTTTAAGACTCCGCTTTGCGGCATCCTTTTTGACTGGCACGAGATCGTCCATGGAAAAGAACGCGTCATTATCGACGTTCTCTTGCCCTTTGGGAAACGTCTGGTTTCCCACCGCCTGTTTCAATGCTTCCTGTAATTGAGCCGGCATGGTCTTTCCTCCTCCCGTTGGCTGCTGTGCTGGACCCATCGTTCCCGTTGCAAACAATGACAGGGAACGCTTATGTCTTTGTGTTACGGCCATGTGGGAGGAATGTTCAAAAAAAAATCGTTTGTGGGGTTTAAAATCTTTAAAGTGATGCAGGCAGGCATAAAGGGCGGACACATAGGTCCGCCCCTACGGGCATATCGTGAATCAAAAGGTGGGGGGTAAGTAGGGGCAGACCTGTGTGTCTGCCCGGTTTGGTCCGGTGATTGTTATTGTTGTACGAGACCTGTATGCCAGCCGGCTGGCGGTCCTGTGATTGTGGTATGGAAATGATCACGTTTTGTTCTATGAAACTTTTTTCTATTGCACCCTAAGGGCACGACGCGCCGTGCCCTTACAGGCTTTCATCAACGCTGTATACAATTTCGCCGGTTTTGATAATCTCATCCAGAAAACCGGTTACATCCTCCCCAGTTTCTACTAGAACCGGTTCTATCCTCAGGTCAATATCTCTGCTTAACGTAAACAACATCGCCCCGGTTGTAAGGTAGTCTTCCTCAAGGGAATCCAGAACAACCGCCACATCGATATCGCTATCTTCCGATGCCGTTTTCCTGGCCTGGGACCCATAAAGTATAATTTTTCTAACAGGAAAGATGCCTTTCACCACTTCCGCATAGTCTCTTACAATTTCTAAAATTTGTTTTTTGCCCATGAAAACATGTCCTCTGTCTTCTTCAAAATGTCCCTGCATCTTTTCGTCGTGAGAGATTTTAAAATTTTTTCCTTGTAGGTCGGATATCTTGCTTCGATATTCAGAGGGCCGAGCAGTTCAACAAAACGCTTCTGGTTTTCATCCATTTCTTCGAATAGTCCACTTTTCAGAGCAAGGATTCTTAGATTATGCGTAAAGGGAGGGTTGTCATCATGCTTGGAAGCGTAATGTCCCTTGAAGACTTTTTCAACAACCTGGTGGCACATAAATCCCACATACAAAAATCGCTTTCCCCGCAACATGACCCGAGCTGTTTCCAAATCATATTCAGCAATATCAAGCCAGTATTCGGCTCCTTTTTTCACGTAAACCCTCAGAATGGCAAAAATTGAATCCGATCTACAGTCAATCTTAAAAGACAATGCATTTGGCGGAAAAATACACCCAAGCCAAAAAAAACCAGCATTTAATTGCTCAGGGAGATGCCAAATAGAACAATTCATTCATCTTCATCCTCGCATTCTATCCCAGCGGAATATCTTTGTACATCATTAATATTGCAGGTCCTGTTCATCACGAAAATACGATAATCCCCTCGAAGCGGGGCGATGGTTCTGACTTGCCAATTAGTTCAGTTGCGCATGTGAAGATGATATAGTCTCAATCCCCTCGAAGCGGGGCAATGGTTCTGACTAATACAAGGGGAAAGTAATGAACGATGAAAAGAGAGTGATGTCTCAATCCCCTCGAAGCGGGGCAATGGTTCTGACATATCGTAACAGCGGCCCATGGTTGGGCACGTAGGAAGTCTCAATCCCCTCGAAGCGGGGCAATGGTTCTGACAAGCCCTTGAAATGGGGCTAACGGCAGGACAGCATCAGTCTCAATCCCCTCGAAGCGGGGCAATGGTTCTGACGTCGCGGTAAAAGGACCGCAGCTTTATGATGATTTCATGTCTCAATCCCCTCGAAGCGGGGCAATGGTTCTGACTTGTGCCGGAAGTTATTGGGCTCAAAAGGATTTGCCAGGTCTCAATCCCCTCGAAGCGGGGCAATGGTTCTGACTCATGGAAAACCACAAAGGCGTAAATTATGGAATTGGTACAGTCTCAATCCCCTCGAAGCGGGGCAATGGTTCTGACAAGATAAATGAAAAAAAGATTTTGCAGGTATTGTAAAGTCTCAATCCCCTCGAAGCGGGGCAATGGTTCTGACTGGAAACCCCAGGAACAATCGAAGCGATAATCTTGTGTGTCTCAATCCCCTCGAAGCGGGGCAATGGTTCTGACGAAAAAAGCTGTTGAATTAGGGTTGACCGCCGGCCAAGTCTCAATCCCCTCGAAGCGGGGCAATGGTTCTGACAATAATCAGATAGCAGGTATGACAAAAGAATTTAATGTCTCAATCCCCTCGAAGCGGGGCAATGGTTCTGACCGGGGTATGCTCGAAGCCCGTATCGAGGCTCGAAACCGTTTGGTCTCAATCCCCTCGAAGCGGGGCAATGGTTCTGACTTAACAAATTGGAAGATTGTGAAAGAAACTTGAAAAGTCTCAATCCCCTCGAAGCGGGGCAATGGTTCTGACCGATTATAGATACGTACGGTCATGAGAGTATTTCCGGAGTCTCAATCCCCTCGAAGCGGGGCAATGGTTCTGACAAGACGGAATTTGCGAGGGAGAAACTTGCTACTTCTAGTCTCAATCCCCTCGAAGCGGGGCAATGGTTCTGACTTATTGAATGAAATTGAAACAATTATAGATACGTACGGTCTCAATCCCCTCGAAGCGGGGCAATGGTTCTGACCTACGGAATCGGTCCCTTGTGGAACCATCGGCGGTTTTAGTCTCAATCCCCTCGAAGCGGGGCAATGGTTCTGACGCATCATATAATAGCAAAACAACCCACATGCCTATTCGTCTCAATCCCCTCGAAGCGGGGCAATGGTTCTGACACAGCTGATTGCCCAGCAGATGGGATTCAAACTAAAGTCTCAATCCCCTCGAAGCGGGGCAATGGTTCTGACCAGATATGTTGGCCAAGATAGTAACCTTAGCCGATAAGTCTCAATCCCCTCGAAGCGGGGCAATGGTTCTGACGCAAGCCATGCTAGAGAAAGCCAGTTTAGCAACAAAGTCTCAATCCCCTCGAAGCGGGGCAATGGTTCTGACGAGGGTCTCATTGACCAGCACCCCATTGAAATAGGGAAGTCTCAATCCCCTCGAAGCGGGGCAATGGTTCTGACTAGCAATGTATGTTGTATGGTGATTACAATGTTTCAAAGTCTCAATCCCCTCGAAGCGGGGCAATGGTTCTGACTAGCTAATGGCAATTAAACGGGAGAATACGCTGGTAGGTCTCAATCCCCTCGAAGCGGGGCAATGGTTCTGACGAACACGCCCAGCGATGGCGCTCGGATAAAAAGGTCGGTCTCAATCCCCTCGAAGCGGGGCAATGGTTCTGACCTGAATTCTCTTTCATCAAGGGCGAAAGTTTCGAGGAGTCTCAATCCCCTCGAAGCGGGGCAATGGTTCTGACATGCTAAGTGTACGACCGTCGCCTGGCGAGCAATACGTCTCAATCCCCTCGAAGCGGGGCAATGGTTCTGACCTAGTTTTGACGACTGCTGTTATGATCCGAAGCTTGAGAGTCTCAATCCCCTCGAAGCGGGGCAATGGTTCTGACCCATCATCCGAAAAAAGCTGGCGAAAATTTGAAGATGTCTCAATCCCCTCGAAGCGGGGCAATGGTTCTGACTTTTACCAATGAAAGCGGCAGTAAAAATCGGTATGACAGTCTCAATCCCCTCGAAGCGGGGCAATGGTTCTGACCGATACAAAGGGTTGTGGAGCCATCATTGAGGGTGAACAGTCTCAATCCCCTCGAAGCGGGGCAATGGTTCTGACGACGCAATGGAAAAAGAAAAGAAACCTCTGAAGGTTAGTCTCAATCCCCTCGAAGCGGGGCAATGGTTCTGACAAACACTACAAAATAATCAGCGACGATATAAACACCTATGTCTCAATCCCCTCGAAGCGGGGCAATGGTTCTGACCCTGCTAAGCGAACGAAAAGGAGCTAGCAAGCTATGGAGTCTCAATCCCCTCGAAGCGGGGCAATGGTTCTGACTGTCAATTCAGACTCTCAGAATGAAAACTTGTTTGTAAGTCTCAATCCCCTCGAAGCGGGGCAATGGTTCTGACCCATATGGCGATTTCTACAATTAGACGAAACGCAGGTATGTCTCAATCCCCTCGAAGCGGGGCAATGGTTCTGACGTTTGCCCGAAGTGTAAAAGCCCCTGGTGGAATGTTGAGTCTCAATCCCCTCGAAGCGGGGCAATGGTTCTGACAGGGACGGTTGTCGTACACCGTGTTGAAAGTTATCAAAGTCTCAATCCCCTCGAAGCGGGGCAATGGTTCTGACCCGCGCAATTGTTTCATCGGCTATGCACGCTGGGCGGAGTCTCAATCCCCTCGAAGCGGGGCAATGGTTCTGACCAAAATTTTTTAGGTCCGATAGTTGATGAGATATGGACGTCTCAATCCCCTCGAAGCGGGGCAATGGTTCTGACCATACTGCGATCCTGCCCGCCACACCTCTTAAATCTGTCTCAATCCCCTCGAAGCGGGGCAATGGTTCTGACGGAAATCATGCAACTAACAGAAACAAACTATGTCTCGTCTCAATCCCCTCGAAGCGGGGCAATGGTTCTGACCCACCTGCGGTCATAAAAATTTCGAGTACCTGGAAAGTCTCAATCCCCTCGAAGCGGGGCAATGGTTCTGACGATGCGTACGAACAGGGTATGAGAGAAATGTAGTACAAGTCTCAATCCCCTCGAAGCGGGGCAATGGTTCTGACTCGACTACCTGGAAGAGTACGAAGACTCTACAGGTGAAGTCTCAATCCCCTCGAAGCGGGGCAATGGTTCTGACGGGAAGCCGAAGGAGCTAAAGAAAATTACGAGGAGGATTGTCTCAATCCCCTCGAAGCGGGGCAATGGTTCTGACTCTCGGCCTTGCGGTTGACGATGGCTGGGTCGGTTGTGAAGTCTCAATCCCCTCGAAGCGGGGCAATGGTTCTGACATACATACGGACATGAATCCTTTTCCGGAAACGCTCTGTCTCAATCCCCTCGAAGCGGGGCAATGGTTCTGACCTCACAAGCGAAGAACAGATAATCGAAACGATCGAAAGTCTCAATCCCCTCGAAGCGGGGCAATGGTTCTGACTTTATCATGAAAGTGAAAGAAAGATATGCTGCGCTGTTGTCTCAATCCCCTCGAAGCGGGGCAATGGTTCTGACTCTATGGTCCGAATTCCCTGAATTTTAAAACACTTGCAAGGCGTTTCCGTCGGATGTCTCCGTTTTTGACTGCCGGTTCATTTTTCCAGGTCTCAAAACAACACACGACACATGATAACCTTCTGTTTTATCTACAAAATTCCGTTCCGTCGAATGTCCCTTCGGAAAAACCTCAAAACAATCAAGATAACCACCTGCTTTTATTGCTTGTTCTTTATTACCCATCTCAAAACCCTTCCAAGGGCATCCACATCCGACGGATTCACATGATATAACCTAAAAAAACCAATATTCACAAAACAAAACTCATTTCAGCAAGAATCGCTCCACGTCCTTCACAAGAGCGAAAAGGTAAAACGTTCTTTCATTTTTTGTTGTACCCACCAGGGCATGGGGGTTAGTCGCACATGGGTTTCGGCTGTGCGGCTAACCTGTATTTTTAATATACCAACGACTTGGAAATTGCAAAAAATAAATTCCGGGATGCCGTCAAAATTGAAAAAGCGCAAAACTGGCAGCAGCTCAGAGGACGAACGCTCCCACCACCCTCGGGAAACAAGCTTTTTCCTTCAACTTCCCGCAGGCTAATGGGAAAGGAAAGCCTTCAAAAGGTCATAGGCGCTCGCCATGTGCCCATTAAAGGGAAGTAACGGGCTTTCGCCTTCATTTTCAGACCCTTGCATCGACGAACCTTCCGCTTCCTCCAGTGCCGCCCGTTGAGCCGCCAGTCCGATGGCAAAATTGGCATGGGGCTGGTCAAACTCCGTCGCGTTTTTCTGAACGCCACCAGTGGTGACAATTGGATTCAACGGCACTTTTGTTCCACTCAAGGCATAGGTGTTCGACCATTTTTTCGATGAATGGGAATAGTGCTGATAAAAACCCGTTTTCACGCGATTGCCTTCAATGGTGAACACATAGACCCGGTCGATAATGGAACCCGGGTCAAGCACCATGAAATAGCCCTGCTCCGGCCAGTGGCAACCGGCCACCACACCGCCATATTGATTCCTTCCCGATACAAAATAACCCCCTTCGCTGTTGGGATCAGACGTGTGGATGGTATCCAGGCAAACCCGATCCGTAAAGACGCTGATAATGGTGTACGCGAAGGTCCAATTACCCGCCAGTTGTCTGGCGTAGTACAGGGCATCATTGGAGCCTTTCCGCCCGGTTCTCGTATAGGCCGTCAACCGCCACAACAATGCTTCCGCATCCCACTGAAACGTACATGAATACAGCCCATCATCAAGCTCGGAAACATATACGTTTGTTCCCATCAGGGTCCGGGGACCGGTCGCCTGAAACGAACTTTCGGAAATATCGATATCCACACCGCCAAAGCACAGACACGGCGCCATCGCCAACATGATAAACAAACCCATCAACACCCTTTTCATTCTATTTTCTCCTAAATATGCACGACATGAAATACAACTGTTTTTTCCGGCAGTCCTCCCGCCGGCTTGGGCGCTAACCAAAATGGAACCAGTTTTGCTACTCCAAACGGAACCAGATATTGCGCACTGGTCTTTTCCTTTTAGAAGGGTTTTCTTGTAAATTTGTTAGAGGTTGCATGAAAGAGTATATCAGATGGTATTTTAAAAATGCTGGTGAGACACGTAGCGTTCTGGTTGAAGAATCAGTGATGAGGATACCATCAATATGGTGATGGCAGAGAAGAGGGGATTAGATTTTTCGGTTAAGGGCAATGCTTATTGAGGAACTATTTGTCTATGTCATAGTCGTCCGGTAAATTCAGGAGGCCTCCCTTCGCCAATTGATCCTCAATCAAATATCCAATTTCCCCGTTTTTTTTCAGCTGTAGAATCATCCATTTGGGGAGACGAATGGTGAGCAGTTCACGTCTCAAATGTTCCGGTTTCTTTCTTCGGCCGGCGCCTACCCGTTTTCCACCTCTCATTTCAAGCTCCAAGACAAGGTAATTTCTGATATTCGTGTAACGAGATTCAAACAGACCGGTGATATTCAGACCTCAAAACCGGCCCTTTGGCGAACATCTCATTTTCTGAGGGAAGGACCATCAATATGAATGTTGATGCAGCGATGGTTGAGACGATCCAGCAAGGCATCGACCATGTCCTTTGGTTCAAGCAGCGAATACCATTGTTCAGGTTGAAGATTGGTCGTAATAATTGTGGACCGACCGGCTTCATAGCGATCTTTCATGAGTTTAAAAAAGGCGTTCATCTGCTCTTTTTTGAGGGTCAGGTATCCCAGTTCATCGAGCAGAAGCAGGTCATATCTGCAAAGGGCATTGAGGAGTTTCGGGGTGGACCGATCTGCCAAAGACGCATAGAGCTGATCCAGCAAATCCTGAACATTATAAAAACGCCCCCGGTACCCGGCAATAATGGCTTGACGAAGGATCCCCACGGCCAATCCCGTTTTGCCGACGCCGGTTTTTCCATGGAACACGATGTTTTCTCTTCGGCTGATAAAGTCAAGGCCGGACAACGTCATGATCCGGCTCTTCTGTATTCCCGGCTGAAGATCAAACGGAAAGGAGTTGAGGGTCCATTCCCATGGAAGCTTTGCAATCTGGACCCGATAGATCATGCTGCGCTCCTGCCGGAAACGTAATTCCTCAGCCAGGAGATTGTAGATGACCTCGTGAATGGAAAAACCGTTCTTTTCAGCCGAAGCCAACTGTTCTTCGAGAGCCTTCAGCATGCCTTTAAACTTCAAATCAATGAGTAACTGTTCAATTTTCTTTTTCATAGATCAAAAAAGTCTCCCGCGATATAATCGAGAATAATGTTTTCCAGACGCGACAAATCAAAAAGTCCATATTTAAGCGCCTGTGTTATGGCTTTCAAAAAAGGTTCCCCGGGATAAGTGCGTTTCAGATGAAGCAACCGACGTAACTTGACCACACCGCGACCGTGACTTCTTTTCTTCAGTTCAGCCACATACTCATCCAGGATGGCATCCTCTCCCGTCAACAGCTGTTCTTCTTTTGAAGGGATTCGGGGATCTTTTTTTCTTCGAATGGGAACATGGTGACCGGGCAGGGTTGTTCGGGTGTTGCGTTTATCCAGTATGCGGTCATGTTCCGCCACTTTTGTGTTTTTGTCGTAAACGATGACCTTGAGCCAATGTTTCTGTACTTCCAGGGAGTTCCCAATCAGCGCTTCAGGGACTGAATAGCGGTTGGTGTCCAAGTGCACATATCCCTGAACATCGGCTACCCTGTGTTCTGCCACATAGACTGGCGGCTGGTATGCCGGTAAATCAATGAGATATGGCTTTTCAATGACATAGGCCTCATCCGGCGTCATCCCTAAAGCCCGTTTAAACTTTTTATCGCTTGTATTCCGGCACCAGTCGATTGCCTGCCGGTTCAAATCCTGCCAGCTAACAAATGTTCTACCGGGAAGAAAATTGTTTTCCACAAAATGAAAAGGCCTTTCCACACGGGCACTTCGATTGGCGTCTCCTACAGCATGGGCCTCAAACCGGGTTCCATACATATCGCCGAAGTATTTCATTTCAGGCGCAATCAATGCATCAGGCCCGGTGCCGCCGGCCACAATAACATTGGTGTTGTCAACCATGCACCGGGAACACACCCCGTCCATAAACTCGAATGCTTTTTTTAGGAAAACCTTGCACTCAAACCGGGTAAAACAGGGGTAATACTGAATAAAAATCCTTCGGCAAAAGGCCAGGGTCAGGGACGCGCACTGGGTCGACATTTTTTTCCCATTAATGACAACCAGATGGGGTGACGTATCATGCTGCATCTCCTGACCGGGTTTAAAATGGTATTGGCCCGCCCGTCTTTTTTTACGTTCCCGGATCTCGTACTTTCTCATAATCCAGGTCAGACTCTGATAAGGGATTTTGATCTGTTGGCGGCTTTCCAGTTCCTCGGCTACTCGCACGGCATTTCCTTTACATTCCTTGAAAAGCTCGCGGATCAACGGGACATGTTCTTCATACCGGGAGTTCCTTTGGGGTACCGCCTCTTCGTCATGATCATCTAAAACCTTCGTGACGGTATTGCGACCGGCCTTCAGGGTTTTGGCGATGTCGCGCAAACTCATGCCGGTTTTTTTCAATTCCACAATGGCATCTTTTTTGGATTGTCGGATCATAATTGGGTCGCTTTCTTGAGTTCCAGTGCTTGTTTTTCTATCTTTTTCACCCAGGTTTTGAGCGTTTGTTTCTTCAACTGATCGCTTTTTGGGTAATGGACATGCGAAACGGTTTTCACCAGACGTTTGAGAACCGCATATGCCATTTCAATATCCTTGAACCATTTGCCTTCCGGTCCATCATGAACTTCTTTGGCTTGTTTAGACTGGGTTCTTTGTTCGAGAACTTTTATGAAAAGGGATGGATTTTCCAGCATGTGGTCTCGAACAGACCGGTTGCTTTTCTGGTAATGTGCGTAGAAACGGGCCAGTTCCCTTGTGGATAGAGGTTCTTTTTCCAGGTGGGCCAACAGTTTTTGTGCGTCTTCACCGTTGGCGCGCGCCAACGGCGCCATGACACGGCCGGCAGCCCAGGTTGAAAGTGAGCCTGCAATCACGGTTCTCAAAATATTTTCCGGCAGGGCTTCAACCAGGTCCAGCCGCCGTTTTACAAAACTCTTGTCGCGCCCTATTCGGGTTGCAATATGGGAGAGGCTGCACCCAAAACGCCGATGTAATTCCTGAAGTAAAACAGACTGCTCAATGACTTCCCATTGCCGTTCATTGGCCTTGGTTAAAAGCGAAAACATGGCATTTTGTTCGTTTTCTTTTGAGAATTGGACACATATCCGGTCCTTTCCACAAGCACAAAGCGCTCGAACACGCAGGTAGCCATCAATCAGAATCAGTTTGTCTTTTTCTTCAATAGCCAGGGCCGGAACGATCTGCCCGTAAGTTTCGATGGAATCCCTCAATCGCTTTAAAGCCTGGTGATTCATTATCCGGCAATGAGCGTAACGCAACTCCAGCAAATGAATATCAACGGTTCGGATGGATTCCATACCCAGTCTCCCGAAAGATTTCCTCTATGGTTTCTCCAAGACTGACCCAATTTCCTTGCCGGATCTCCTTTACCTGTTTCACAATCACAGGACGTCTGGGAAGCGAAAGAACCTGAAACAGACGGCCATCAAACCCAATCAGATCCTTGTCCAACAAGCCATCGCGGGCATCGATATATTGATCCAAATGCACCTTTAAAATCCGGCAGATTCTGTCGTAACCATAATAAGAGAGACCGTTTTTGTCAGATACCAACACCAGAAAAATGTAGAGCAGCAGCTCATGATGATTCAGGCTCTCCCAAAAGCCGTTTCTCAAAAAACGATGCTCCAGAAAGCCGAAGCTTCCATTGATGACACGCACTCTTTCGGGAAAAAGGACTCTTTTTTTGATCATTTTTTTCTCCTGTCATGGATATGGGGTTTTCTCAAAGCCTGTTACATCTGAAAAAACCCTCCCTGCATAAGCACGGCGAGGAAAATGGTCCACAACAACCCCGATCGACCCGCAAAAAAGACAGCTGGGTCGGTTCCCCGACCGCTTTTTGGGTTCAATATCACAGTCTTTTTGAGGTGTTGAACTATCATCACCAGGGTTCAGTCCATTTTTTTTGGATTTTTTTGTTTTTTCGTACAAACGACGGCGCTCTTTCCCTTTTTTCGAATTGCGGTATTTCCCCTGAGCTTTCCGGTGCAGCTGTCTTTGGCGTATCCTGCGACATCGTTCCCCACAATAGGCCTGGCCACGCCAACACGACCGACAGACGTGAAAAAAGCAACCACAACATCGGCATTGAACCACTCTTAAAAGGACATCTCCCATCATTCCGGCCTTGCAATTGGCCGGAAACACACTTATATAAAATTGGCGTGTGTGTGGCTTCCGGCTCTATCCGGTGGTCAAAAAAGAAGGCCCGAAGCGGCTACTTCGGGCCTTCACCATCCATTCTACAAAGTAAATCGCATTTCCACTTAACCAAGCCTCTGTCTTGGAAGAAGAAAACCAAATCCAAAGAAAATAGATTTTATAAAAATTTATTGAAAAGTAAATCTACATCAACGACTCCTTTGCCGCCACTTATGGATCCCTCATCGTCCGCTATACCTGAGGGCCGTACTCACCGGCGGTGACAGCCAATGGTTCAATTTCCATTAGCAAACTTGGTTCAGTTTTGATTAGCGTTGAAGCCCGCCGGCCGCATAAGTGTCCATCAAATACCGCTTCACTCATTGCCGCACTCAATTTGCATGCACGCCCCCCCCTCTCCGGCTATCTATGGCCTGAACCATGGGTTTCAGACGATCTTGGCCCGCCAAACAGCCTTCGCCTTAATATCGTATTACGGCTATGGGGAACGTTTTTTCAAAAAAAAATAGGATTGGTCCTAACTTCGACCACTTAGACGGAGAAAAGAAAAAACCTCTCCTAACGATAGGTAAAAGGGAAGAAATCGGCCGGCTTTTCCCACACCCGATCCAATGCTTTCAGAAAGTCCTTTTCCTTCAGCAGATCCTGAAAATGAACCGGGTTCAAGGAACCAGCCGCACTCCGAAGGGTCTTTTCCAGGGCGTCCAGGTTCAACCCCTTCAGCGCGTCCGATTTGCGAAGACCCGACAGGGGCAGAAACGCCATCACCCGCACCGTGGCGCCGAAACGGCCGGAAAGACACAATTCGAGGCTCTCTTTGAAAAAAAAGACGGCCTCCTCCCTTCGCCCCAGAAACAGCATGACACGGCCCATATTATGACGCCACAATTGCCAGGGATGTGTTTTTCCGACCATGGAAGCACCCTCCCTTTCAACCCATTGGGCATACCGACGGCACATTTCCACCGGTCTGAAATCGACCAGAAACCGCGCCAGAAGCGCATGTTCCCACTTCTGGAACCCGGGCAGGCGGTCGCACAGTTCGTCCCGGGACATCACATCCAGATAGGGAAGGAGGGTCTCTTCCGCCTCCCGGAACCGGCCCGCATCCATCAGGGCATAGGCCAGGCAATGCTGTTGTCGCCGGCGATCTTCATGGACGGAGGGATCATCCCCGAAGGCTTCCGTGGAAAGGAGGACATACTTCCGGGTTTGCGTTAGAAAGGAAGGACCGCAAAATCCGAAGTTCTGAGCAATGGTGCCGTAAAGGGCCCCAAGGGCGCCGTTTTGAGAACCGGGAAGAATGCGGCACTGGGCCCTGTGCATGGTCTCAAGAGACGACAGGAGGTCTGCCAGGGGACCGGGCAATTCCGGCGTAAACCGGTATTGATTATGACGCAACCCCACAAACCCGTAATTGTAAAAGGCGGCAAAGGCCGTAAGGTCGGTTACGGAAGCCCCCTTTACCATCTTACCTGCCCTCCCGGCCCACTGCTCACTCTCCAACACCAGTCCCCGATGATTGGCAAGGGCCAGGTTTACGAGAATCCATTTGAACCGGGATGCGGGAGAACAATCCCCATGGTCCCGCGGAGGGGAGTCCGGCAGTTGCGCCAGGGTTTCCCCATGGGACAGGCGACCGTTCCGGAGGCAATCCCCCATGTGATGCACAAATCGGCCGAATAGTGATTCCGCTGAGCAAACCTGCGCCATGACGGACCCGGTTCGTCCGTTCTTTTTCGCCCACCAAAGCCATTGGGTCGGAACGGCGGCGCAGTTATCCACGAAGGTTCGGGGATCATTCAACATGGCTTCAAACAGGCGCAACCGGTTTCCCCGGCCCGGCCCATGGAGGGACGCCAACAACCATGCTTCTGCCAGGGTAGCCGCGGGCAGGACATCCATTTCCGGGCAATCGGCAGGAAGGCGATTCCCGGCGGGGACCACCATGAGCCGAAACCCGCTTTTCGCCGCATGGGCAACCTTTTCCGGGAGCCGACCCACCGGTCCCACGGCGCCGTCCTTTTGCACCGTTCCGGCAGCGGCGACATCCATGATTCCCTCACCCCCGTTATCCAGAAAAATGCAGGCCAGGGCCGTGGAAAGCCCCAGGGAAACGCCGGCAATGCGGCAGTTTTCATGGGCCGCCACCAGGGGAAAGCAGGTGAACGCGCCCGGCGGCGGCACAGTATCCCATCCAGCCGGGCTTACGGCTGTCATGGCATCCATAACGGCATGCCGGGCCTTCGAATCCATCAGTTCTTCGACCCAGGGGGGAAACGGACGAGGACGAGGTTGCTTCACCCGCCCCACCAAAAGCCATCGCAGATGGGCCCGTTCGCCCACCAGGAGCATGGGCGCGGCCACCCATCGCCCGGCGCAACAGGCATTCCAATCCATGCCGGGCAGATGTTCTTCAAGGTCGATGGTCTCTTCCACGAACCGGAAGAACCATTCCGGAACATCCGCGCCCCGAAGAAGGCAGCGGGCCAGAAGATGCCGTTCCAGCAAGGTCATGAGACAGGGCGTGTGTTTAAAATTATTGCCGATGTTGTTAAATTGGGTCTTGAACCGTGACAGGGAAAGGGATCCCCATAAAGTGGTCCGGGGATCGCAAAGCAGGGACGACACCAGGTCCCGGGACCATGAAACTTCCGATAGAAAAAGGAGGAAAGAGATATCCATGGGCATCAACAGCCTTCAACCCCGATTTTTAAGAACGTCAGGTCCCTTCATTTCAAACCTCACCCCCCCCACTCTTAATTCTTAACTCTTCACTCTTCACTCTTCACCACCACCGCGGCCCGGAGGGTTCCCTCGATACCTTCCACCCCCTCAAAGGATACGACGAAATTCCCGTCCTTCGGGTCCCAGCGACATTGGTCGGGGGAAAGGAACGCGCCATCGGGCACTTCCAGGCGGCATATCAAGCGGGAATGGTCCACCCCCGCTGGAAGGCCCGTAATGCGCCCGGCAATCATGAGATTTCCGGTTTTACCGAAAATCGTCAAGGGCACGGGAACAAAGGTTTGAACCTCCCCATCCCGCAGCACCGCCAGATTGGCCGCCATGGTTGCCCCATGAACGTCGGCCGCCGCCAAGGGAAGCTGATGGTCGGGAAACCGGGCCAGGGCCATGGCCTCGTCCACCCCTGCGGGTTTTTTCTTCCAGTAAACGCCGGGAACCGCTGTTTCGAGGGCTTTCCCCGTTTCCCGGGCCGAACCATAGACGGGCCGCAGGCCCGAAAATACCCCCGCCACTTCCCGTTCCAGCTTCCGAAATTCCCGCCGGGGGTCCGGAAATTCGGAACCCCCTGGGAAAAAAGGTCTAGGCATCATGGCCCAGGCGGGGTAGGCTTCCGGGTCCCCGGCCAGGGCCTCCACCGCCGCTGTGATTTCCGAGCTCACGGTATCTACAAGCGGTCCCAGATGATCCCGACGCAGGGTAATGATATTCCACGATTCCACGAAAATATCCCCCTCCCCGAACCTTTCGAGCGACACAATGAGATCGCCGGGGGCGGCCAGGCGTATGTCGGGAAAGATGAGGGCCGACCGGACCCGGTGCGCGGCGCCATGGGGGGAGAGGCACTCCAGAATCAGCACCATGGGGGGGTTGTAAAATCGGTCTCCGCGCCAGGGCCGGGAAAGGGGATTGAGGCATCGCAATTGGCCGGATTTCGGGTCCGGCGGTTCGGGAGTTTTTTGTCCCTCCCGAAAAACTTTTTCCAGTTCTCTCGCCAGGGCCTGCCACGGAGCATCCTTCACATCATCGGGTGGGCAGGTCCGGTATTGCCGGGCCATCATGAGGGCGCGTTTTCGGTCGTTCATGGGGTTCATTTCCTGTCCATGTGGAAAGTGCTGTTCGGGCCTTCCCTTATTCCTTGGTTTACGGCCTTTTGTCCCGGTTTTTCAAAATCGACAGCAGGGTGTGGAAAAAGAGGGAAAAGGCCTCCTCCCGGTCCGTTTCCCCCGGCGCAAAGGCCGGTTCTTCCCTGAGAAGCGTCCCGAGCCGCTCATGGATCCGATCCAGCGCATATTTGGGACCGGAGCTTCCCTTGTACCCCACTGCCAGGGCAACCTCCCGCAACGGGGCATCCGTTTCGTGAATCATAAAAAATACGGTTTTTTCCTTTGCATCCAACCCCCGGGCAAACCGGTGGGCCATGCACCTGATCCGTTCGGGATCAACCGGGATCCGGTCCGGACCGGGTCCGGGATGGGGAAGCCGGTCCAGCGGATCATCCTCGTAAACCCCGCCGCCTTCCTGGATGGCACCGCCCAGAAAAACAAAGCGTTCGAGCCAATTGGTGAAATCCCTGAGATCCACCCACACGGGCCGACCTTCCCACATGGCGGAGACCCGATCCCAGAAATAGCCCGCAAGATCCAGCAGAACGGCTTTCCGATTGATGGATTCGTAGTCGCATTCCACCGGGGGGAAAGGGATTTCGTCCAGATCGTCTTCCAGCAACCGGGAGATTTTCCCGTTTTCCGCCATCCGGCTGAAAGCGGTTTTTTGATTGTTATCGGAATGGGTAAAAAATCCCGGCGCCTGTTTCAAGAGCATCTGAACCCGCCGGTATACATGCCGTTTGGGATCGCGGTCGGCCCTGCGGGTCCTGGAAATCCAATGGGATATGAAGGCCTTTTTCAGGTATATATGGGCATGGGGATGTTGCGGCTGAAACTGGTCTCGCCATCTGGTTGCATTCTCCAAAATGAAAAGGGACAGTTCAGAGATAATGTCGTTTAACAGCTCTGATTCATGGCTTTGGCCCAAAAAATCCTTTTGCAAAAAATTGAGGGAAAGGCTTCTCAATCGAACTTCACCGGCGATCTGCCGGGACGCCCTTCGAATCACGGTTTGGGCTTCGGTTGTCCCCAGCCAGATCCTGATGGGATTGTCCCCTTGTATTTCCGCCATAATAATATGCGAAGACCCTCAAAAAGCCGCTGATGTGTTTTGGCTATCCTAAAACAGTGCGCCCATAAAATCAACCAACACCGCACTCGGCCAATCCATGCAGCGCTTGGTTATTGGGCGAAAGAGGCGGGAAAACGGCTTCATACCCGTAGGGATAATCCGACCCCCCCCTGTGAAACTGTTAAAGGATATTTCGAGTGAGATCGCATTTACGGAAACCGAGCATGTCATAAACCTTGTCCAAGAAAAGCAACGATCCGATATCCTAAACATAGCTGAACCAGGGTAGCAACAATTACACAAAGAAAGTTTTCAGAATGAGCGCGGCAATACCGGCAAGGACAAAACCCATCATCCATTTGATGAGATTAATCTCTCCCGTGAGTTTTATCTGTTCGCTTTTAATTTCGGAAATGTCCTTTTCAACCCGACCAATATCGCCCTTGAGGGCCGTTTCAGTCTCTTTCAGGTCTTTTTTGGTGGCCAGACGGTCTTCAATAATTTCAGTTAAAGATTCTTTCTGTACGTCGGAAAGTGCCTCTGCTTGTGTTTCATTGAACCCAGCGGCTTTTAGGTGTTTAACGAATTTGAGTGTATCAAACGTTATGGTGGCACCCATGATGAACCCCTTTCTTGAAATGGATATGACGAATTCTACCATGGGGGAAAGTCAGGGACAACTTTTTATTGACAGGGATGTACTTTTACACGGAAGATTCAGGGTAAAACATGCTCAGGATAGGCAAGCGCAGCCGAACGTCGGGTTTCCTGAGCATTATCAACAGGGGGAAGTGAGGGATTTACGGGAATGGTATACAAACGGGGAAATATCTTTTGGTTGAAATATTTCAGGAACCTATCCCAAAAATCATGCGAGGAGGTCGACCCATAAGAGACAGATAGCAAACATGACAAATCCTTTCCAATATTTGTTGCGCCGCTCCCATCGGACAACCAGCCTTCCGTACTTTCGTTGTAGCCAAGCGAAGGTTCTTTCGACCTTCCAACGATCAAACAAGATATGATCGACAACCCTGAATGGTGGGAAGTGTATTTCATGGATTTTGTTTTTGATTTCAGGCGCTACAGGGACACATTATTCCTTCAGGAACCTTTACCCTGGACAATGAGCGGATTGACGCTCTATTGGCTTCTACCGTTGAATATTTATGCGATGAAATGGGTTTAGAGATCCCTGAATGGATAGAAGATGTTCCGGGGTGTGAAGGCCCGTGGTTTGTTTCGGAAAACGAAAACATGAAGGCTATTGCGATGGTGGAAAGCCCTCTCAGGTTTCGAATGCGGAAAATTTTTGTCTTAGAGGACTTCCTTCGCCGGGTTTAAGGAAGATGCTTACAGAAGTTTAACCAGTGCGGCCACAATTCCGATAGAAGCCGCCAACATAAGCCCCATGCGGAATGTGAGACGCATTTCAAGTTCTTTCAGATCCGTTTTTGTGGCAAGATCGGCAATGGTTGTTTCCTGGGATTCTTTGAAAGCATCGGAAAGTGCCTCTGCCTGTTCTTCTGCAAAACCGGAAGCTTTAAGCCTTTTAACGAATTTCAGAGTATCAAACGTGATGGTAGCAGCCATACTCACCTCACTTTGGTGGCCAGTGGTTAACAGGAAGATGCTTTGGGAGCGAAGCGCACCCGCTCAGAAACTGCCCGGCGCAGTCTCCCCTTTGAAAAGCCCTTCTATGAAGCCGGGAGAAGAGCTTCGCGGCGCTCAGGGCCAAAGCAATCACGGTTTTTGAATCTTCCGATGAACAGAACTTCGCCAGAGTCTCTGCCTACGCACACGGGAAATCTGATTGCTATTCCAATGTGGGAGCGGAAAATTCGTAAACAAGGCTCACTATGGACTACCGTGGTTTCAGTCCGTAAGGACTTACAATCCGGTCGGCTCGTAAGTGGGCCTTTCAAATTCTGCCACCCCAATGGGGAATAAGAAGAACGCCTTCGCCCCATCAAGAATACGAAAGGATTTTACCATGAAAAACGATTGGCAACAACAATTTCGATGGAGTAGGTGTATTTTTTTTCCTGAAACGTTCAAAACAAGCCGGAAAATATTCATCATTTCGCAAATGAGAACCGATTGGGAGCCAACTTTGACGGTTGCAAATATCCCCGGAAGAAGAGTATTTTTTGAGGACTCAATCCCTGTTCAATTTTACCCGGGAATCCAGGTGCTGCCTGGGTATTATCTGGATGCATTTGACCTTGATGAGGTGAAACGGTTTGTCGAATTGAATCTGACGCCGCTTCTGGATTATTGGTATGAGGCAATTGACACCAGTGATTTATGTGATGAATTGCGGGACCTGGATGGGAAGTGTATCAGCAAGCGGCACTAACGGGCTGTCCATCGACAATTTTTTATTGACAGGGACGTGGGTTTACGGAAGATTCAAAGATAAATCATCCTCAGGATAGGCAAGCGCAACCGAACGCCGGGTTCCCTGCCCGGTTTCCTGATCATTATCAACAGGGGGAAGTGAGGGACTTTGTTTATGGGAATGGTTTACAAACAGGGAAATATTTTTTGGTTGAAATATTACAGAGATGGAAAATCGTATTATGAATCATCGAAAAGCAAAAAGGAATGTCGGAGGTCAATAGCTTTCTTAGGTAGGCATAGGAACAAAAAACCCCAATTATCTAGTGATAATAAGGGCTTAAAGTCTTCATAGGTTTTTACAGGAAGCCTATGTGGTGCCTAGGACGAGAATCGAACTCGTACGGAGGAAACCTCCGAGGGATTTTAAGTCCCTTGCGTCTACCAATTCCGCCACCCAGGCTAAAGTTATACTTTTATATTTCAGAGGACTCGCTGTCAAGCTCTTAATTACCGCCAAAGTCCTGACGCATGAGATTTCGGAAACCCGGCAGGGGATTATGAGGGATTTCCTGACTGGTTTGTTATCGGTAAGTCCCCATACATAGAATTGCTGGTCTTTGACTAAACCTTCGGCCGTTTATACATGGCCTCGATCAGGTCTCCGAAGGCCTCATTCACGTAGCCTCGCTTGACCTTCATGGTGGGGGTAACCTCCCCATCCTCCTCATAGAGTTTCTTGGGCAGGATGGTGAATTTCTTGATCTGCTCGACACGTGCCAGGGTATCATTCACATCGGAAACTTCCTTCCAGATCATTTTATTGATTTCCGGGCTTTGGGTCAGGTCTTTGTAGGTAGAAAACTGGACCTTGTGGTCCTGCGCGAATTTGACCACGTTGTCCTCGTCAATCATAATAAGCGCTGAAATAAACTTTCGCTGGTCCCCAATAACCACCGCATCGTTGATGTAGGGACTGAATTTCAATTTGTTTTCAATGTACTGGGGCGTGATGTTCTTTCCGCCCGCCGTTACGATGATATCCTTTTTCCGATCCGTGATCTTGAGATACCCATCCTCATCAATCTCGCCCACATCGCCGGAATAAAGCCAGCCGTCCTGAATGGTTTTGGCGGTTTCTTCCGGGTTTTTGTAGTATCCCTTGAAAACGCTGGGGGATTTCACCAGGATCTCGCCATCCTCGGCAATTCTGATTTGGGTTCCCGTAATCGGAGGTCCCACGGTGCCGAATTTGACTTTTCCCACCCGTGATACGCAAGTCACCCCGGTCCCCTCGGTCTGGCCGTACCCTTCCACCAGGTTCACCCCGATGGACTGGAAAAAATGAAGGACATCCGGCGAAATGGGCGCGGCCCCTGAATAGGCAATGCGCATACGGTCAAACCCCAACCGTTCCTTGAGCTTTCGAAATACCACAAAATGCGCCAGGTTGTAGAAAAGCGCCAGAAGGCCGGGGACCGGTTTGAAATCCATCATCAGGGAGGCCCGCTTCTTGCCCGTTTTGAGGGCCATGCCGAAAACCATTTTCTTAAACCAGGTGGCATCGGACATGCGGATATACACCGCTGAGAGATATTTCTCCCAGATACGGGGCACCGCATACCCCACGGTGGGGGACACCTCGATCATATTGTCCGTCACCGTCTCCAGATTCTCGATAAAATTGACGGTGTAACCATGGGTAATATGCCCCATGACCGAAAAGAGCTGTTCAAAAACGTGGCACAGGGGCAAAAAAGAAAGGACCTCGTCTTCGTCATTCATGGGGTTTTCCGTGGTAATGGCCTGCCCCATCCACATGAGGTTCCGGTGGGTCAGCATGGCCCCTTTGGGCGGCCCGGTGGTGCCGGAGGTATAAATGAGCATGGAAACATCTTCCGGCTGCACCCGGGCAATGCGCGTTTCAAAGCGATTCGGAACCTCTTCCACGGCTAGACGCCCCATCTCAAGAATTTCTTCATAGGTCATGACCATGGGGTCTTCAAAATGCCGCAAGCCTTCCAGATCCCACACAATGACCTTTTTAAGATGGGGTACGTTATCCCGAAACTGGAGCCATTTATCCAGTTGCTCTTCATTTTCCACGAAGAAAAATTTAGAATCCGAATTGCCGATCACATACTCCACCTGGGGCCAGGCATTGGTGGAATAGACCCCCACTGCCGTGCCGCCCACGCACTGAACCGCCATATCGATAATGACCCATTCCGGGCAGTTATCGCCGATGATGGAGACGCAATCCCCCGGTTCCAGCCCCATATCCATGAGCGCCGACCCCACACACCTGGCCTGACGATAATAGTCGTTCCAGGAAATATCCTTCCAGAGCCCATACTCCTTGCGGCGCAGGGCCACCCGGTCGCCGTATTTCAGGGCAGTCTTTTTGAACATCAACGGTGCGGTTTCAATGGCCATTAAGGAGTACCTCCAACTATCGCCATCGTTTCTTCCGTTTCCACCGTTGAAAACCCTTGGCGGATTCTTCACTCCGAATGCCCATGTAGAATTCCTTTACATCCCGGTCTTCCATCAATTCCTGGGATTTTCCCTTCATGACAAACCGCCCGTTTTCCAGGATCAATCCCATATAGG
Source organism: Desulfatiglandales bacterium (assembly GCA_963662465.1). GTDB lineage: Bacteria > Desulfobacterota > DSM-4660 > Desulfatiglandales > Desulfatiglandaceae > NaphS2. The sequence continues at coordinate 1,251,489 of OY759599.1, read as the reverse complement.
ATATGGAAAGGGCCATGCGCGCATTCTGCTCCACCAAAAGGATCGTCATGCCCCCCTTGTTGATGGTGCGGATAATCTTGAAGATCTCTTTCACCAGAAGCGGCGAAAGCCCGAGAGAGGGTTCATCCAGAAAAAGAAGTTTCGGGCGGTTCATCAAGGCACGGCCCATTGCCAGCATCTGCTGCTCACCCCCGGACAGGGTGCCCGCCCATTGACCGTGTCGATCCTTCAAAACCGGAAAATGTCCGAAAATCTCTTCCACGTCCTTCTTGATGCCCGATCGATCCCGGCGGATGTAGGCGCCCATCAAAAGATTTTCCCGAACGGTCAATTCTTCAAACACTTCCCGTCCCTCGGGGACATAAGAAATGCCCCGTCTGACAATGACCTCCGGGTCTTTTCCGTCAATGCGCTTTCCTAAGAATTCGATGGTTCCCTTGTCGGGTTGATCATCTAAAAGACCCATCACCGTTTTCAAAATGGTGGACTTGCCGGCGCCGTTATTCCCCAGGATCGCGGTAATGGTCCCCTCTTCCACGGCAAGGGATACGCCTCTCAAGGCGTAGATCAAGCCATAGAAGGTCTCGATGTTCTTGATGTCAAGCAGCGTCGCCAATGGCTTCGTCCTCTCCCAGGTAGGCCTTCAGAACCTCGGGGTTCTTCTGAACCTCCTCGGGGTTCCCCTCCATGATGGGCTTGCCGAAATTAATGACCAGAATCCGTTCCGAAATGTCCATGACCATCTTCATGTCGTGTTCAATGAGCAGAATGGTCACCCCCAGTTCATCCTGGATATCCTTGACCCAGAAAATCATGTCCTGCTTTTCTTCGGAATTCATCCCGGCACAGGGTTCATCCAGCAGCAGCAGTTCCGGTTCAAGGGCCAGGGCCCTGCCCAGCTCCACCTGTTTCTGGGTGCCGTAGGGAAGGCCGCCGACAAATTTATTGCGCACGGACTGCAAATCCAGCAGATCGATGATCTCCTCCACCTTTCGTCGGTGAGAAACCTCTTCACGCCCGGCAAAGGAGTTGCGTCCCCACATGAAGGACCCCCTGAAAAGACCCGTCTTCATGTAATTATGGCGACCCGCCATGAGATTTTCCATGGTGCTCATATGGGAAAACAATTCGATATTCTGAAAGGTGCGGGCAATCCCCAACTTGGCCACATGATCCGGCTTCTTCCCCTGAATCTCCATATCCTTAAAAACAATCCGGCCCCGATTGGGTTTGTAAATCCCGTTAATGCAGTTGAAAAGCGTTGTCTTCCCCGCGCCATTGGGACCGATGATGGCAAAAATGGAACCTTTCTTAACCTGGAAATGAATACCGTTCAGGGCCACCAGGCCGCCGAATGATATGCCTAAGTCCTCAACCTTAAAAAAATCCATAAAACCGCCACGAAATTACAGCAGTTTACGGTTGCCGGTTCACGGTTCACGGTTTTTTAAGACCGTAAACCGGTAACCGTAAACCGTAAACCATGCCTTTATTTAATTTCCATCCAGTCGGTCAGTTTCTCATACTTGCCCCCTTTGAGGCATTTGACCAGGAAAATCTCTTTCTGGCCCTGGCGACATGCATAAGGCTCCGCCAGATCCAGCGGGCCATAGCTGATCTTTCCGCCGATCCCCTTGAAATCCTTGATCCCTTCCATCTCTTTAACGAGTCTTTCGCGGGTCAGATCCTTGCCGCATCGCTTGATGCCTTCCACCAGGGGTTCCGAAAAGATGATGCCCGCATAGAAAAACAGGCCCCATCTTTCGCCTTTGGCAGCAAATTTTTCGTAGGCATCCTTTTTGTATTTTTTGAGCAGGGGATCATCCGCATTCGGCAACTCCCCAAAGGTAGCGGCAATGACGCCCTCCCACAGACCCTTGCTGATTTTGTACATCAGCGGAAAATCAGAACAAGTACTGGTGCTCAACCATTGGGGGGCAAATTTCATGGCTTTGCTGGTACCGACAATGCGCACCGCATGGGTCGGGGTCACCCACAACAACACCGCATCGGCCTCGGCCTTTTTTAGTTTCATGACATGGGGTTTCATGTCCGTATCAGATTTTTCAACGGGAATCTGCTCCACCAGCTTCAGTCCCATTTTCGCCAGTTCTTCCGCAGCCCCCTTGACGCCGTTTTTGCCGTAATCATCGTTCTGGTAAGCGATGGCAATGCGTTTCTTTCCCAGTTTCTCCACCGCATAACGGCAAAGCCCCTTGGCCTCAATGTAATAGAGGGGATAGACCGCAAAGAGGTATTTATGAGGGGGCTCGATCCAGTGAAGGGAACCCGCGGAAGGCCCTACCCAGGGGATTTTCCGCTCCATGAGATAATCCATTACCGATAGCCCGGGGGCCGTGCCCACGCCGGACACCCAGGCGAACATGCCCGTTCCCTCCTGTAGTTCTTTGACGCCCGCCTTGGTTTTGGCGGGGTTATAGCCATCGTCAAACATGTGATGGATGAGCTTCCGTCCATTGATCCCGCCTTCGGCATTGATCATCTTGAAGTAGGCATCCGTCCCCCGGGCCACGGATCCCCATGGGGCCGCGGGACCTGTCTGAGGCCCCCATTGCCCAATATGGATTTCCGTATCCGTCACCCCTTCCTCGGCCCCCGCCGCGAAAGCCATCCCCAACACCAGAACAACCGCTGCCAATCCCACCAGAAATCTCTTCGTTTTCATGCCCTTCTCCTTTCCATAATGGTTGACGATTCAAAACTCCACAATTCTCACACCTTTTTCACATAATGACGTGCAAAAAGCCCTGAAGGCTTGAGACACAGAACCACCACAATAATCGCGAAGGCCACAACGGATTTGAACTCTATGGACACATAGAGGCCAAACAGATTCTCGATGATGCCGATGATATAGGCGCCGAAAACAGAACCGGGAAGGGAGGTCATGCCGCCCATCACCGCACCCGCAAACCCCTTCAGCATGGGATCCCACATCATGTAAGGCTGCATGGTCATGGGAGCGATCAAAAGACCGGAAAGGCAACCGACCATGGAAGAAATCCCCCAGGTAACCATCAGAATCCGATTGGTCCTGATCCCCATGAGGCGTGCCGCCATATTGTTTTGCTGGGTGGCCTTCATGGCCACCCCCAGCTTGGAATATTTCAGGAACAGAAACAGGATAACCATGACGGTCAGGGCCACCACAAAGGTAAGCACTTCCAGAGCACTCACAAAGATCCCCCCGATTTCAACGCTGTCATAGGGGGACAGGGGAAAGGGCATGGTTTTGGGATCGGCCCCGAATTTCCAGGAAACGAATCCCATGAGGATCATCTCAAGGCCGATGGTGATAATAATCATCCCCAGGATGTTGGGTTCCTTAGCCCGCCGGAGAACCGCGAACTCCAGAAAAAACCCCAGGAATGCCGCAAAAATTAAAGCCGAGGGGAAAGCCACATAAAAAGGAAGACCATGATACTCCAGAACCATATAAGTCAAAAAGCTGGAAACCAGCGCCATCTCACCCTGAGCAAAGTTCACGACCTCGGAAGTCTTGTAGATCAGCACCATGGCAAGCCCCATCAGTGCATAGGAACTCCCCACGGCAATTCCGCTGGCAATGGTCTGGATGAATTCAAGCATAATGACGTCCTCAAGAAAAATGCCCAGCCGAGCAAAACCAATCAACAATCAACAATCGACAATCGACAATCAGAAGGGCCAGGTCCGCCAGTAAATCTTGGTCCGAATCCAGAACCCGTAAATCCCCAGCGGTTCAAAAAGCATGATCAAAACCATAATGAGACCGTAAATAATGAACTGAATATTGCTCACCCCCGTGATGGAAAAATAATCCTTGCTCATGGCCTCCAGCCACTGCCCCAAATAGGGGATACTCAGGATATTGCGCAATTCCAGATCCAGCCAACTCAACAGGCAAGCCCCCGCAATGGCGCCGAAAATGGATCCCAGCCCCCCCACCACCACCATCCCCAGAAAAAGGATGGACATCATGAGGGTAAACATTTCCGGCTCAATGAAACGCAGGACAAAAGCATACAGACCTCCAGCAATACCGGCATAAAAGGCGCTCACCGCAAAGGCCAGGGTCTTGTAATAGGTCAGGTTGACCCCCATGGTTTCAGCGGCGATATCCGCATCTCGGATGGCGATAAAAGCGCGCCCGACTTTGGTTTTGATAAGATTTCGAGCCGTCAGAACCAAAATGACGGTAACGACAATCAATAGATAATAAAAATCCCGGTCGGATTCCAGATGCCACCCTCCGATGGTAAGCGGTGGCGTATGCAACCCCTGCCGGCCACCAAAAAGATCAACGCGACCAATGACCTGCGTGATGGTAAGACCGAACCCCAGGGTGGCAATGGAAAGATATGGTCCTTCAAGCCTCAAGGCTGGAATGCCCAGAAGAAAGCCGAAAAGGGCTGCCGTCAAGCCGCCGGCCGGCAGGGCCAGCAGAAAGGGCAGATGGGCCTTGGCCATAAACACCACGGTTCCATAGGCGCCGATGGCAAAAAAACCCGCATGTCCCAGGGATATCTGCCCGGTATACCCCACCAGTAGATTCAGCCCCACGGCCACGATGATATTGATGGCCATGTAGTTGGCCATATAAACATAATAATTTTTGACAAAGAGAGGAAACAGGGCCAAACAAAGCATCAGAGCCGCAAACCAGAATACCACCACCCCCGATGAAAAAAGTCGCACATCCTCGTAATAGTCCCTTTTCATATCCATGGGATAACATCTCCTAGATAATCGCGAAATGCGGATTGGGAATTACTTCCGATCGGTTTTTTCAAGCACTTTTCGGTAATAGATTTCCGACTCTCCCAACAGCGGGGACCCTTTTCCCATCATATTTAACTGCATGATTTTGTAATTTATTTTTTTGATATGCCGAAATTTTTGTTTTTCGTCGGGGATGCCGTCCAGCATGTCCTCCATGGTCCGGATCTCTTTCCTGAGCTGGAGTTCCGGGGGAAGACAATCCGCATTTCTCAGAATTTTGTAGGTCAGCCGAAGGTCCTCTGGAATATGGCTGTCATCTTCAAAATAAATGGGTTTTCCTTTTCCCGGAAGGTCATCGAAGTCCCCATTTTTCTGAGCATCTTGGATCCGCTTTTCAATAATCTTTTGAAATACAAACATGGATTTGATACCTTGTTCAGGTGTGAAGTGGTTTGTTTATATCCGATTAATCCGATTATTTCAAGATAAAATCGTATGGACAGTGGTTTCCCGGATTCACTCGAATAAGCGACTATGGCTTCATTTTTCTCGCATAAGTCTAAATGTTGTGGGGTTGTATAACCCATCAAAATTAAAAGGCGTTTTCGGTAAACAAGAATGCATTATGAACATTCATAACTTGAATCCAAGGTAAGTCAAATGTTTGGCCGTTGGCTAATTCAAAGGGACTTTTATGAGCATTTTTTGCGCCAGGTAAAAATGGGACAAAATTCCTGATAGTCGCATGTGCTCGAAAGAAAAGACTTGCCCATTTCTTATCTCGAAAACTCTCAATTTGTTTTAGTTTACGTTTGATTCCTTTTAAATAATTGTCAACAATGGAGGTTGTTTGTTTTATCCCATTTCTATTTTTATGAGAGGTATAATGAGTGGCATTTTCTTTTAATTCTACTACCCTCTTTTTTAGTAATGGATGAGAAAATGCATCGTCATCTAATGCCTTAATCTTTACTTCCAAGTTAACTTTAGATGTGGATGTTTTCAAAACTTTCTTAAATTTTTTATAAAACTTGTCCACTTCTTGGTCGGTACATTTTGATTCTTTTTGATATTTTGATAGTGCATCGTAGAAGTTTTTCAAACAATGACGATGGCAATATCCGACCCAAATGTTATGGAATACGGTCTTGATAGCATTGGTTGAGGCTTTCCACTTATCTTTTGTTACACCAAGGATTTTGAAGTCGATTTTTTGCAAAAAATCCTCAAATGAACCGCACAGGTTTTCTTCATCAACATGATCAACATAATCGGAGTGCCATACTAATAAATTTTCAGGATCGACCATAACTACAGAATAAGTTCTTAAATTTGGTTCTTTTTCAAAGCCCTCATCTTCCTGTAGATATCCTGAGCCTTTCACTCCTGCTCTTGTTAGTATTGTTGCAGGATGAAGTGTTCCTGCCCATCGATTCCAGTTCAAGATGGTTTGTTTGCTTTTGACACTTTTTTTGCCAATAATTTTAAGGCTTTAGATGGCTCCTTGAATGCTCGCATTAAAACGGTACATATTCCGAAATACGTGCCCAATAATCTCTATACCAAAATTCTTTTCCCTTGGGAGAAAGCTGGGAACAAGAGAGAACTTTTGTTTGCACTTCCGGCATTGTATCATGCGGATTGGGAATGTCTGTTGTTCTCCTCCATTCATTATTGTTTTTCGAGGATTCCCGCGGAAACCAGATAAAATATATTCTTTAGGTCCAGAACATGTTGAATTATGGCCTGTGTGGTGATCATATTTATCGAGTTTATCTAATACTTCAATGCGAAACTTCTTACTATCTTTTACGAGAGCATGATAGCTTTCGGTGTTATTATAAGGAAAGATATATGTTTGATTTCCTCGTTTAGAAACAAGGTCTTCCATTTTCTTTTTTACATTTTCGATTATGGATTTATCAAAAGATTTTAACATCCCTATCTCAAATGCAATACTGATTGTACTATCACGACTTTTTACATTATTCAATTTTTTAGTAATATTACTTATCATTGAACGAATTGAATAAAAGATTCTAATTTTCTGTCGATCCCGTTGTGTTTTTGGAATGCTTTTTTTCCCTTTTATTGGCTTACAAATATCCCATAATTGACTTATTAACCTACCAAGTTCATCAATAAGAGCAGACAATGTTACATAAAAATATTGCAATGATTGAAACATCTCCCTTTCATTGATCCATGATCTGATGGCATTAATGCATTTCTCAATTTCAAAGAAAATCTCAGGATACTGTTTTGGATCGTAATAACATTCAGACATCATAGTAAATGACGTTTTTTCTCAATTCAAATTGTGCATTTAGTTCAACAGCGGCCTTGATCATTGTTTCGGCCATTAGGGCGAAAGATTTTTCGCCCCTACATGTGGTCGAAACACGATACCCTGCGTAGGATGGCTGAAACGATGAGCAAGGCTTTAACAGCAATAACCCACTTGAGGGATTGAGGAGATGCGAAAATAAAGGTCGAACTCCATGCGACCTCTCAATTTGGGCGACATAGTGTTTATCAGATGGCAAAATCTTGTTGCTGCCTTCCGATGCTTTTTGTCCTCTATCCAATCTAAAAGCACAACAAGTGTTTTCCCGACTAATTTCACATAACCAGGGAGTTTTGTGACCTTTGTCAGGATCTGTTTCACATCCCGCGGATCATCATAACATGAACGGAACAGGCCAACCAGATGCTCGCGTGAGTGAAAGGCAATCATTTGTATCAGGTCGTAGAGCTTCTTTTTCTCCAGATCTGCCTTGTTCATTGGTCTGCCTTTCAGCACTTCAATTATCGATACTTTGTCAGGCATTTCTTTTAAGGCTGCCTGAAAACCGTCAAGCTCTTTGTCGTATTTCTCTATCTCTTCCTGGAGCGTGTTTAGCTTTTTTTTAAGACGAAGATCTTTTCGTGCTTCTATTTTGGACTCTGTTTGTTGTTTTGCAAGCGCCAATTGCCCCATCTTTTGTTTAATTCCCTTGATCGTTTTTTTGATTGTTTTTACCTCAGGATTATCTACAAGAGGCTGTTCTTCAAGTTCTTTAAGATCATAACCGGGATGATAATTGAAGTTGTACAGGGACATCATCTCTTTGAAAAAGTTTTCAGACTCTCCCCATCGTGAAAGCATATATGCGGCAATATCAGGAGCAGGCTTTTGATGATTGCTGGTATATATTGCCACAGGTCTATCCTTGTCCAATTCCTTGAAAACAACCATACGTACTTCTGTCGAAGTTGCCTCTGTTCGGCCTTCTTTGGCAGCTGTAGAAATCGATTCACGAATCAGTTTTGTTTTCTCGGCAATGAGATATCTTTTCCCATTAAACATCAAGCAGCTCGTATATTCCAAGTCTTTCAATTCATCTTTTTTCACATACCTGGCCCACGTAATAAAGTCAGCCCTTGTCGATAATTGACTGAAAAAGTGAACACCATAACCACCGCGATCAAAAACCACAATGGGGCGGTCGACACCCAGGCTGATTATCTTGTCGGCCGCTCTTATGATGATCGGCCTGAAATCGATATCACACCCTTCGGTAATTGAAAAGAAAGGCTTCCCGTCAAGGTCGCTGACAACATAAATCTCGTTTCCTTTCATGACAATTCGTCTCACGGTATGGTAGCCTTTGGATAGAACTTTCAGTCCATAATAGGGAAGGAAGTGCCCATCGATAAAAAACACCTCTGGGTTGATGAACCCCAACGATAGAAACAGGTTTGCGAAATAATCTATCAGGCTCTCTGAGGGCTTGAACTCGGCCATCTGTTTTAAACGCAACCGAATAGTGGTCTCATCGGGGGAACTGGTTCGTCCCAGCAAAAGCCCCATGTCCCTACTGTTGACCAGCTTATGGGATTCGATAGATGGCAACCCGATGTTCAACCCGAAAAGGACAGTTTCCATCACTTCATAATTATCATACATATTATTGGAATAAGAAGGCAAATCAAAGGCATTTGGGAAGTTGATATGATCTAAAAACAGATGGTGAAGAAGCATGCCGGCAAAGACATTGCGTTGTCCCTGTTGAAGATAATCCAGGAATACTTTATCTGTATCGGTTTGTGGCTTGGGTGTATCCTCATCAGCAAATTCATCTACCTTCTTTTTGAACTCAGAATCAGCCTCAAAGTTGAAAGAAAGCTGTCGCTCGTCGTGTTGCTTCAAATCAATACTATCCGCAATTTTAGCCAGTTGCTCCAAGTCATGCTTTGTAGGCTTTTCAGTTTCTGCATCTTGGTCCGCGGTTCTGATACGAGCTACAGCACTTCTCGAAATAGTCGTTTCAGTTTGCTTTTCCGCGGCATTTGCAATCTGCTGGTCAGTCCAGTCAGGATTCTCGCGGATAAGTTTTTTGATGGTTTTGCGAATGCTGCCAATATATTTCCAGGGAGCCTTGGGACCACGGTTGTCCTCAAATATGGCCTCAACACCTAAAAGTCTTTTGGTGCGAAGCAGTTTGCCAACCGTATTGCGGTGAAACCCACAGATTTTACCGGCAACCCGGTTTTTACAATAACCAAGCTCGACAAGTTGTACGGCAGCGAGTCTCCTATCATTTATCTTCCCAGGATCGAAACTGACGACAGGACGATACTCATGATAAACCGTAACAGTGATTTTTTCCTTCCAATCCCGCTCGGTCCATATGGATAGGTCGCTAATTTTTTCTGTTTTGACAATCATGGTCTGAAGATAATTTTTCAGTTTTCATTTGTCAATAAAAAAAATATTTTGCCCCACCTAATATTTTCAGCTAGTTACGCTGCACTAAAATCTGAAATGCACACGAAATTATGAGAAGCTCCAGTATAACGATTTCAAACAGTTAAGTTGCGTAAAGGTCATTTACCAGGAACTCTGAACATTGTCTTGCAAGTCTGTTTTGAGCTTTGTCCAACATTGTCAAAGCTCTCTTAATATTATTAATCATGTGCAACCTCTCTAATTTAACATAGACTGTTGCACTATGATTATGCACACTTATCAAAAAAAGTCCCTAACTTTTTTCCGCTAAGGCGAATTCAGGAAAAAATGTTTGGCCTCACGAAATGCGCTTTGATTAGGATATTGATTCGGAACCGTTTAACAGATGAAATAATTTCAATATGTTAGAGTAAACCCCACAACATTTAGACTTATGCGATTTTTCTTTTTCAAATTGATCAATTCAACCCGTTTTTCATTGACCAGAGGGGTTTGCGCTGTGCTTAAGTCTCTGGTATCCTGGAGGGATTTGGCAGTGTCAAAAAAACATTACCCCAAAAAAAAGATGGGTGGGCATCCTGAAATCAAGCACTTAGCTAGATCGAGTCGGAATTTTCCATTTTTTCACCCCAAGCGAAAGAACTTGTCGGAATACCTTGATTTTAATACAAAATATTGTACAATGCCTTCATCAGATAACAGGATAGAGTGTTTCTTTAAATATTTGATGGAGGCCGAAACTTGGCAGCAGTGAGTCCGTTTCTTTTTTCGTGGAATGATGTCGAAGCACGCTCGGATTTGGACCGTTTCTATCTGGTGCGCGATAATCTGCCTGATGAGAATATTGTAGCGGCACTTGAAAAGCGTCGCGGCAATGGGAGAGATGATTTTCCGATACGCGCAATGTGGAACGCGCTTATTGCGGGAGTCGTGTTCCAGCATGCATCCATTGAATCTTTGATTCGCGAATTGTCCAGGAATCCGGCGTTATTAGAGGCATGCGGATTTGATATTCTGCCGAGGCAAAAAAAACCGGTAGCTGAACTGAGACGCAATGAGGAAACGGGCCGAATGGAAATCATACGGTCTGAGAGCGGAAATGCATATTTTTTGGTTCCAGGTAGTTGGAATTTCTCAAGATTTTTAAGGAGCGTCATAGAACTGGAAGAATATGGTAATATGGTCAGCGGCATGGTGCGTGGGCTTCGAGAATCCTTAATGACAGAACTCCCTGATTTTGGTTGTCATTTAGGGTATGACGGCAAGGCTATCAACAGTTATAGTACGGGACAAGAAAGCCGGAAAACCGGTGAAACCTCCGATACGGATGCAGATTGGGGCAAGCATGAAACGAAAGGGACAGACAGTAAAACCGGAAAGCAGTGGACAAAAGTAAAAAGCTGGTTTGGATATGGCCTTCATTTGATCGCTGATACCCTATATGAAATTCCGGTGGCAGTTCATGTAACACCTGCCTCGCATTCGGAACACAAGGAACTGCGAAGCATGATCAAAGAAATTTTTGAGGAAACACCGCAGCTTGGCGAGCGCTGTGATGATTTTGTGGCGGACCGTGGTTTGGATTCCGGCAAAACTAAGGCTCAGCTGTTGGATGAATATGGGATTCGGCCCGGCATTGATACCCGTGAACTGTGGAGAGATGAAAAGAATGAGCCGGGATACGATCCTGCAAAACCGATCACACGACCTCTTTATCCTGACCGGGCAGATACCATTGTGTATACTGAGAAAGGGACAGTCCATTGTATTTGTCCGGCTACTGGAGAACAGCGGGACATGGCTTTTTGTGGCTTTGAAAAAAATCGCAATACCCTGAAATATCGTTGTCCCGCAGCTGCAAACGGCTTTTCCTGTGAAGGATGTGGAGAGTGTTCATCTGCGGGGCAAGTTAATCCCGGAGATTATGGGCGAATTGTCAGAATAAATATCACTGAGGAAGATCGGCGAATCTTCACACCCATTCCCTATGGTACGCAGGGTTGGGACCGAGCGTATAATCGGCGTTCTTCTTTGGAGAGAATCAACAGTCGGATCGATAATGATTTTGGTTTTGAGAAACATTACATACGCGGCCAAGCCAAAATGCAAACAAGAGTTTGCTTGGCCACCGCCGTAATGATGGCAATGGCCCTTGGTCATGTAAGGGCTGGCCGTATTGAGCAAATGCGCTCCCTTGTACGGCCAATAGCCAGAGCCGCCTAATCCAATTTATTTAAAATAGTTATAAATAAATGATTTAATTTAAATTTAAAGGGATTAGCATGTCCAATTATCGGGTTTTTGGGGTATGTCTTTGGAAACCATAATATTCTGCTGCCATGTCGCCCTCTCAGACCTCGCGCCCGCGTTTTTTTGGGGCCCAGAACACCCCCGGTACGGCACAAAAACGGTACAGCGCAAACCTCTCACCAACATAAAGGTTCGCACTATATTTGTTATCATTTAACCTTGGGAAAGGAAAGGAGACCTTGCCATGCAGATGAATGTATCCGTAACACCCGAGCTTTACGAACTTGTTCAGCGCAAGGTTCACTCCGGTCTCTACGGGAATGCCAGCGAAATTGTTCGGGATGCCCTTCGGCGCATGGATGAGCGTGTCATCGTTGATGCCGCCTGGAGCGAACTGAATGACACACTGGAAGCATCTATTGCAAGCGGCCGAAGCCCGCGCTCGGTCAGCGATGTCATCTCACCGACGCCCCTCGGGAGCGACGAATGAGTTCAGGCAGGTCTACACTGTCGTTCCGACATCATCAGCAGACTCTCCGCCTATCTCTGACAACGCCGAGAATCCCGTATCCATCGGGCCATTGTTTTGAACCCTACCCTGTTCACCTCCTATCACCTCTGATCAGATTATTATTGACTTATAAAATAGCTAGGTGTAAGCAACGTTCAGGAATACTCTCAAGCCAAGTTTTGTTGAAACTCTGAAAGGGAAAGAGGCGTTGAATCCGAAACGAATAATAAAACTTCGATAGGGCCATCCCATGACCCATACCGTTATGGCAACTTCAATCCCTCGCACCGGCATGTTTGCCACCGTCCGCAACAGGCGCGGCATCGTGGCGGCCGTCGAGCCGTTTGACGGCGATACCGGACGTCTGCACCTGGTTCATCTGGAATACAAAGACGACCAGTATCCCATTGAAGAGCAACTTCTCTGGGAGCTGGAACCGCACAAAAACCTGCTTGAACCGACAGCCCTGCCCCTTTCGAGCAGCACGGATCCCATGCCGAGAGACGACTTCGATGCCTTGCTTCGGGCCTCACGATGGACGGCCGCCATGCCCTACCTGGACCCGGACGGCGACGGGCCTCTGGACAGAAAGCCCATATCAAGCCCCTTTCACGGAGCGGTCCAGATCGAGGACTTCCAACTGGTGCCGCTGTTGAAGGCACTGCTCATGCCGCGGGTCAACCTGCTCATCGCCGATGACGTGGGGCTCGGAAAGACTGTGGAGGCGGGCCTGATCTTAAGTGAGCTTCTGCTGCGTCGGCGCATCCAACGGGTCCTGATCCTCACACCGGCATCGCTCCGCCTTCAGTGGCGGGATGAAATGTGGGAGAAATTCGCCCTGACCTTCAATCTGGTGGACCGGGCTGAAACCCACAATCTCAGAAAGCGCCTCGGCATGGACGCCAACCCGTGGCGTTCCTTCAGCCGCATCATTACCTCCTACCACTACCTGCGCCAGGATGACGTGCTGGAGCAATTTCTGGCCGCCTGTCGAACACCCGAGGGTTCCCCTCACCTGCCGTGGGACCTCCTCATTGTGGACGAATGCCACAACCTGATGCCCTCGGCATTCGGTGACGACAGCGACCTCTGTCGCATGCTACGCCTTCTGGCCCCACAGTTCGAACACCGATTATTTCTCAGCGCCACCCCCCACAACGGCCACACCCGATGTTTTACCGGGCTTCTGGAAATCCTCGATCCGGTTCGCTTCAGTCAAACCAACGAACTCAAACCCGCTGAAAAAAGCCGCGTCCAACAGGTGGTACTCCGTCGACTGAAACGGGATATCAATGCGCGAACCGATCCACCCAAATTCTGCACCCGGAACCTGCCCCAGGCCCTCACATTGCCCCTAACGCCTATGGAAACGGCGCTCTCCGTCGCCTTTGACGCCTTCCGCACGAAAATACGAAAACTGATCAGTGGTACCCTCCATAAACGGCGCAGGGCCGGCAGCTTTGCCGTTGAGATCCTCGGAAAACGCCTGTTGAGCTGTCCTACAGCCTTTGCCGAATCGTGGCGGAGATGCAAGGAAGGGCTCCGGGAAGAACGGCCCGCTGAGGATGCCGAAGTGGAGGCATCCCGGAAAAGCGTTCAGCGCGACACCGGCGATGATCGGGAAGCCCAATCTCGGGAATCCATTGCTTCCGGGGTCGTTGGCGCGTGGCTGAAGGCCGTCGCTCCTGAAATGAAAGAGGAAATCGCCGCCCTGGACCTGGCAGTATCCGGTCTGGGCTTCAACCTTGAAGCGGCTGATGTGGCAGAACAAACACCAACTGCCGACACGCGCTTTACTGTCTTCAATGGTCTCATCCAAAGGCTGCTGCACACCGACGGCGGGTGGCGGGACGACGAACGACTCGTGGTCTTTACCGAGTATAAAACCACTTTGGACTATCTTGTTCGGCGCCTGCGCGAGCGCTACGAACCGGACCGTATCCTCACCCTTTTCGGTGGCATGGACGAGAGCGAACGGGATCTGGTTAAACAGTCTTTTAACGATCCTAAACACTCCGTTCGTATCCTGCTGGCCACGGATGCCGCCGCCGAAGGGCTGAATCTGCAACGCTCAGCCCGTTACCTTCTTCATTTCGATTGTCCCTGGAACCCCTCCCGGCTGGAACAGCGAAACGGCCGTCTGGATCGCCACGGCCAGGCCCGCGATGTGACGGTTTACCACTTTGTGAGCGATCAGGACCAGGACCTCAGGTTTTTGTCCCACGTCATCGGCAAGGCCCACGAAATTCGGGAGGACCTAGGCTCAGCCAATGAGATCTTTGACGAAGCGGCCCACCGTCGTCTGGTGGATGGTGAAAGCCTTACGGCGGTTCAGGCCGACCTGGATCGACGGGTGGATGCAGCCCGGGGAAGGGCTTCCATGGATGCCGATGCCACCACGGAAACAGGCGAAGAGGGTCGTGATGCCGGCAACCGCCTCAAGGCTCTGGCTGCTGAAATGGACCTGGATCCGAACGCCCTGCGGGAAACCCTGGAGGCGGCCATGGCCATTCGCGCCGAGCGCCCCCAAATGGCTTGCGAAACGCCGGACAACACCTGTAAGATACTCAACCCGTCTCTGCCGGGCTGGAGCGAGGTCATTGATGAGTCTCTTCGGACCAAAACGGGCAATTCAACCCGGGGACCGGTCGCCCGCCTGGCTTTCAGTCCGGATCCCTTTCTTCGTCAAATGGGCGATCGCCTGGTGTTTTACCCGCTGCCGGATGTAAGCTTCATACACCTGTCCCACCCCATGCTTCAACGTGCCCTCGGTGCGCTCACCCGTTGCCGGTTTCCCGGAACCGGAGAGAGCGTGTCGCGCTGGACTGCAGCATTGGGGAGTGTGCCGACCGGCGCCGATGCTCTGGTGCTGCTGAGCGTTGAGGAACTGGCCGTCAATGCATTGCGCGAAACCTTTCACCATTGGGTTCGAACCCTGGTGTTCCCCATTCATCAGGGGAATCTGAGCCAGCCCTTGCCCCATCGCCCCACCATGAACCTTCGCCCGGTCGGGAAAATCGAAGCACCCGCCCTCATCACCCGCGCACGGGAGATCTTAGAAGATGTGGAACCGGATCTGAAAGCGTTTCTCTCTGCCCATGGGAAAGACCTTACCCGACAACTCAAGTTTCAACTTGAAAAATCCGGCGCTGACGCCCTGAAGAAAGAGGAAGAACGCTACCGCAGCCGCCGAGGTGAAGTCTCCAGTCTCATTGCGGAAAACACCCTGGCCAGGCTTGAACGTGAAGTGGCCCAATTGAAAATGGAAAGACAGCAGGGGTTCCTGTTTAACGAGGAACAGCGGCTGGCAGCCATTGACCGGTCAATCCAGGAAAGACAGGATGAGATTGCCCGGCGCACACGCCATTATGTGGAGGTACGCGACCAGCTGGATCGTGAAAGGGAGCGAATCGTAAAACACCTTCTGCCCAAACGCCATTTGCTGGCCGGCGCCGCCCAAGTGTTTCCGGTCTGTATTGAAGTCCGCTTGCCGGGAGGTGAATCATGAGCTCGGTAAGAGAGTTCGGTTGGGAACGGTTGCGCCACGGCGGACTGCTCCTCGATACACAGCGATTAGACCGGATCGCCGAAATGATTCCGGAACCGCTGCCTGTTTACTTCAGAGACCAGCTGCGCCGACGGGTCGATGCGCTGATGGATCAGAACGCGGATGTTCCGGAATTTGTCGCATTTGTTTTGGAGACGATCTGCGGTTTTTCCAGCAATTTGGGTACTTGGCGTCGCGGAAACCGGATGGGGACACACTGGACACGCCGCGCCGTCACCGGCGAAGCCATCAAGCCCAGACAGCTCTGGCAAGGAACCAATGGCGGATTGCTGCCCGTTTTTCTGGATACGGAAAAACGCGTGGGGGTGGGACGGGGCCGAAAGGCCGCCAGCCAGGTGCTTCAGTGGCTTAGAGCAGGTTCGGAACGTCTGGCTGTGATCACCAACGGTCGCCAGTGGCGGCTGGTATTTGCCGGGCTTGATTTCGACGCCTGGTGCGAATGGGACGTGGACCTGTGGTTCGAGGAAGGGGAATTGTCTCCCCAGGTAACAGCCCTTCGCACATTGCTATCGCCGGGGGCATGGATTCCAACTGCTGAAAAAGAAGCGGCGCCGCTGCTTCAGGCGGTTTTAGACAGCCGCAAAGGCCAGGCCGACCTGTCCACCGAGTTGGGAGAGAGGGTCCGCGAGGCCGTGGAAATTCTCCTTCAGGCCCATGGCGAGGTGCTAAAAGAAGAATGCCCCCAGGGGACCCCCGAGGACATCTACCGCGCCGCCGTGCGGATGGTCATGCGGATCGTGGTGGTACTCTTTGCGGAATCCCGTGAACTGTTGCCCCGGGACAATACCCTCTACCATACCGCCTACGGCATCACCGGCCTGCGGGAATCGCTGGAAAAAACAGCCGCTCGCGGCAGCGGACGTCTTTCCCGATCCTGGAATGCCTGGCCTCGAATACTGGGGCTGTTCCGATTGGTCTTTCAGGGTTCCCATCATCCCGCATTGCCGGTTCCCCAATATGGCGGCGAACTTTTTATGCCTGGAAACACGGATTCGGCCGACCCAATGGCAAAAGCGATTGCCGTGTTGGAAAACGCCTGTTTTCACCGGGAGATCATGAGCGACCGTGAGGTGCTGCGCCTGATTGAACGTATCACCCGCACCCGTGTCAAAGTACGCCAGGGCCGGGGCAGTATCTGGGTTCCGGCGCCCGTTGATTTTTCGGACCTGTCCAGCGAATACATCGGCATCCTGTACGAGGGGTTGCTGGATTTCGAACTCAAAACCGCTCCGTCCGGTGATCCTGTCGTGTTTCTCTCCATCGGCAATCAGCCTGCCTTGCCCCTGTCCCGCCTGGAGGCCATGGACAACAAGGCCCTGGCCGATTTGCTGGAGAAAATGAAAGATACCAGTAGCGGGGACGATGAAACCGAAGCGGATTCCATTGAGCCGGCAGCGGATGAAGGGGATGCTTCCGAGAAAGACAAGGATGCCGATGATGGTGTGGATGTTAATGTGGAGACGGCGGAAGACACACGTCACACCATCCGCACCCGAGCTGAAACCTGGGCCCGAAAAGCAGTGGACATGGGCAAACTGGTGTCCCGACCCCAAGGGGGAATGACGCCCGAAAAACAGCTGGTCCACGAAGAAAATATTTCTCGCAAGGCTCGTCAACTGGTGTCCCGTGTGGTACTTCCCGGTGAATGGTATCTGGTGCGCTGGGGCGGCACTCGAAAAGGTGCGGGGACCTTTTATACCCGACCCGGCCTGGCCGTTCCCACGGTCATGCGCACCCTTCGCCCCCTGGCCTACGTGCCGCCCCTGGACAAAGATGGGAAACCGAACACGAACGCCCCAACCAGCGAATGGGCACCCAGGAAACCCGAAGAGATCCTTGCCCTCAAGGTCTGTGATCCGGCCTGCGGTTCGGGATCATTCCCCGTGGCCGCCCTGAGATTTCTGACCGAAGCCCTTTTTCGGTCGTTGTTTACCCACAACCGGGTCGGTGACGACTGGAAAAGCCCCCTGGAGAAATTATTGGGGCTAAAAAACCCCCAAGCGGAAGAAAAGCTGACGGACACCCGATTGCCCGGGTCTCCGGACAGTGAAAATTTCGAGACTCGAACCAAATCACTGCTCAAGCGGTTTGTGGTGGAACGGTGCATTTATGGCGTGGACTTGGATCCCCTGGCCGTGGAGTTGTGCCGACTGGCGTTGTGGATCGAGACCATGGATCGTGAGCTCCCCTTTTCCTTTTTGGATCACAAGATCAAATGCGGCAACAGCCTGGTGGGAACGTGGTTTGACCAGTTTTCACACTATCCGGTGATGGCGTGGAAGAACCGGGAGGGCGGAGATAAGGGCCATACCAATGGGGTACATTATCAAAAGGAGACGAGAACAAAAGCAATCAAGGCGTTTGTCAAAGACATTTTGACGCCGGACCTTGAGACTTTCCTCAAAAACAAGGCCTGGTTTGCGGAGGAATTTCAGAAAAAAGCAGCCGCCAGGCATGACGCGGCCCTGGCCACTCTCTCCCGCCTGCATGACCTACCCGTGAAGGACAGCGCCCGGCGTGCCCGGATGTACCGGGAAGAATTTGTGGGCTCCGATGCCTATTGCTCTCTGAAAGCGGCTATGGACCTCTGGTGCGCCTGCTGGTTCTGGCCACCGGACCAAATCGGCCTTGCCCCGTTGCCCACCACCTTTGCCGAGCCTTCCCATGAGACCTGGGCCGTGGCGGACCGGGTTACGACGAACAAACGCTTTTTTCACTGGGCCCTGGAATTTCCGGATGTGTTTCGAGCCAAGGGGTCCGGTTTTGATGCGGTGTTGGGAAATCCGCCCTGGGAAACCCTTCAACCCAACTCAATGGAGTTCTTTTCGAATATTGATCCATTGTATCGATCCTACGGTAAACAGGAAGCATTGCGCTTTCAGACAACCTATTTCAAAGAAGAAGAAACCGAACGTAAATGGCTTAATTATACAGGCGGTTTTGTTTGCGATTCAAACTGGATGAAATTTGCTGGCTCACCTTTTGGTGATCCTGAAAGCACAACAAAAAGCACTGACCGTTTCTCAATTGTTAGAGGAAATAGGAACATTATTCTTCACGATAACTGGAGAGCTGCAAGAGAAAAAAGTGTCGCCTACGCTTCCCCAGACCACCCATTCCGCCATAGGGGAGAAGGAAAGGCATATACATACAAGCTGTTCCTTGAACATGCACATCATATTTTGTGCAATAAGGGACGTTTAGGGTTTATCGTGCCGTCTGGGCTATACTCGGATCATGGCACAAGGGCGCTGAGAGAGCTTTTTCTTGATCACTGCCGCTGGGAATGGCTTTTCGGGTTCGAGAACCGAGACAAGGTTTTTCAGATTGACAGCCGTTTCAAATTCAACCCCGTCATCATTGAAAAGGGTGGCCAGACCGATGCCATTCAAACCGCCTTCATGCGGCGGAAACTGGAAGACTGGGAACGGGGAGAAGCCTTCGCCACGCCATACCGCCGAGAACAGGTGACACAGTTCAGTCCCTGGACCATGGCCATTCTGGAAATCCAGTCCGGCCGCGATCTCGAAATCCTTGAAAAAATCTACTCCAATTCCGTACTCTTGGGGGATAATGGTCCCGACAGTTGGGGCATCAAATACGCGCAAGGCGATTTCAACATGACCAGTGATTCCAAACTCTTTCCGCCGAGGCCGAAATGGGAGGCCCAGGGCTACCGGCCGGATGAATACAGCCGGTGGCTCAAGGGGGAATGGCGGCCGATTAACGAGCTTTGGGAGGATTTGGCTGTTGAACCTCTGATAGAAGGCGAAACCCTTTGTGCCCAACCGCCTTATGATCGCCTGCCCATTCCCCGTGTTTATATTCCTGAAGGTATTATCCTTTCACGGGAAGTGGATGCATGGATCCGGGAAAATGAGATTGAGGATATGGCAGTAGCATTCATGCAAGGCGTTATGATTCATCGATTCGATTTCAGCCAAAAGGGATGGATCTCAGGGACAGGTCTTCTCGCAAAATGGAAGCCAATCGAATGGGCAAATAAAATTATTTCCCCACAGTATTTGATGAATTATAGAGACGCTCCCCGGATCAAGCTTAGGTCTGTCCATAGACGCGTTGCTAGAAATACCGATGCCAGAACTATGATTTCTACTGTTGACATGGGGCACCCCTCTGGGGACAAGTCTCCAATACTGACGACAAATGAATCGCAAAAAGATTTGATTTTAACTGCTGTCTTAAATTCCTTTGTATTTGACTCGATTCTACGAGATCGGTGTGGAGGGACAAACATTGATCTCGCCAGCCTCACAGCGATGCCAATCCCTATTTTGTCTTTGGAGATCATATCTGTCCTAAGCAAATGGGTAATGAATATGAATATGGCTTCATGGCTATTTTCGCCAGTTGCAATTACCTTAGCCAATTATTCATTTAGTAACCAGCAAGATCTCTCTTACAGCCCGAAGACATGGTATGTCACTGACTTTGAGCGACTGCGTGCAAACGTTACTATTGATGCCGTGTTAGTTGCTCTTTATCGTCTTTCCTCCAATGATCTACACAACATTTTGAAGGAATGTGATGCCCCATTAACAAAATTTAGCGATAGAGAATTCACAGCTATAATTAATCCAAAAGGCTTCTGGCGCGTCGACAAAGACAAAGACCCGGAACTTCGCCACACCGTCCTCACCCTCGTCGCCTTTCACGACCTGGAACAAAAAATCCAAGAATGCGGCGGCGACCGGAACAAGGGCATTGAAGCCTTCCTCAAGCAGAACGACGGCGAAGGGTGGATACTCCCCGAGACCCTGCGGCTGGCCGACTACGGCCTCGGCCACGACGATCGCGCCAAGGAACACCAGCCTGTGGCCGGCCGCCTCGGACCCCGCTTCTACGACTGGCAGCTCGCCCAAAGCCCTGACGAATCCTGGCGGGAATGCCACCTCCATGCTCGGAACCTGTTGGGGCGGAGCGGCTACTTGAAACTGCTGGGAGAAGTTCTTCGGGATACGCCGTCCGGGGGCTGGGAGGATGCTCTTTACCTGGCCTTTGATCTGGAGGAAAAGGCGCATCTATGTGAAGTTTTCTCCACTGCCATCGTATTTATGGACCCCCAGACGTGGCGCGACCGACTGGATGAATCCCGAAGGATTTTAAATAACCGGGGGTTTGCCTGGAGCCATACCGATATGGTCCAGATCATCGCCGATGCGCTGAAGAGAGTTCCCAAAGAGAACCGAAAACAAGCCCTTGCCGCCGCCAAAGAGTACCTCGGGGAAACCGGGTTCAATGCCGCCCTTGAGAAACTGCTGGCTTCACTGCCGCACCTAACCGACCACCCCTGGCACAAGATCATCCGCGATCAGGTCGGGGAGGCGCCCTATCAAAAAATTGCAGCCGGCCACAATATAGAATCGCCGAACCGAATGGCTGAGAAAGAAGCTGCCTATGCCAATAATGGTGAAATGAGCCAGATGGGACTTTTTGATTGAGGTAAAAGATCACTTGGATACCGATGACAGCTTGACGTCTTGCACATGAAAACGAGAAAATGCTGTGGAAATAGACAACCAAATAGAAGAGGAAGGACACATAACAAATGATTCCAGCCGGTTGCACAGAGCTTAGGAAAGCGTTTCTGAACCATACCCGTGTTTCCAATACCGGAAATGAAGTCTCTCATCATCTGTTGTTCTTCTACGCTCTGGAATGCGGCCTCAAATCAGTTTATTTGAAGCGCAATGGAATACACAACACAAATCAAATTCCTGATAATGCCCTTCAAAATAGTCACGATCTGTTCCTCTTTATCAAAGAGCTGAAACTGCCGGCACAAACCGCGGGCGCTTCACCCATATCTTTCCGGCTTCAAAGGGATGGAACGGCCTTGCCGATAAAAACCGCCCATGAAGTATGGCGGTACGGTATCATGATAAAAGAAGACGATGCCCAAAAACTCGACAAGTGGATGCATGACATCCATGCCTGGGTAAAGGAGAACATCTAAAATGCTTCCATCGGATACGCGTTTGTTCACCTGGATAGATGCCGAAGAAGTGATTCAAACAGCCATGGAAAAAAGCCGTTGGCCCGATGGGTTGGTCTGGGTTCGCGCTTACTGGGACAGTCTAACCCTCGGAATTCGGTCGGGAAAAAAAGAAGAACTGGTTGAATGGCTCGCAAAACTCTTTGAACCAAGGTTTGATAATGAAAGACCGGCAATTATCCTGGAAAGCAACCCGGACAGCAAACGGCTTCTGGATATCGTTTTCGAAGAGACAACGGAAGCACCGCCGCGGCAAAAGTTCAAACCGAGCCTTCAAAGACCATCCTTTCTGTCCGGCAGTCCAGCAGAGGCTTCTCCACCGGGAATGGCTGCGCATCTACCTCCTGTGATTGCCTTTCACTCATTTAAGGGTGGTGTGGGGCGCACTATCAATGCGTTAGCCATGGCCAGGGCCATCACCAACCAGCGGGATGATGCACGAGTTCTGTTTATTGATGCGGATCTGGAAGCGCCGGGGGTTACCTGGCTGATTAAAAAAAGATTTCCCAACCCCTCCGTTTCTTTTGCCGATTTTTTAGCGCTGCTTCATGGTGATCCATCCTCCGATGGAAAAGCCGGCATCGATATTGTTGCGGATCGTCTCAAGGAAATGTTGCTTGACAATATGTATATCCTCCCTGCTTTTCGAACCGGCGCCCAGTTCACTTCCCTGGAAATCCGGCCCGAACACTTGATTCAAGGGGCGGAAAATCCATTTATTTTGTCGGAGGCCGTTGCAGCGCTTGGATTCAAGCTCGGAGTGGATGCGGTAGTGGTTGATCTGCGCGCCGGACTCTCGGAGCTTTCAACCGGGTTTTTGCTGGACCCGCGTGTGTTCAGAGTGATTGTTACCACTCTGAGCAGCCAATCCATCGAAGGAACCTGTCAGGAACTTGAGCTGTTGGGGAGTCGTGCGCCCTCAAAGAGAGAAGATGAACCTGTTCCTTCCGTGATTTTCTCACAAGTGCCGGAAGATCTGCTTAAAAATGGACTGGTGGCCCGACACGAAGAAAGAGTACTTGAAGCGGCACAACTCATTTGGGAAGTGAAAAATGGGAAAGAGGATCTCGAAATCCCAAGGATTGTTACGTCATTTTCAAGTTCCCTCCAGGTTCTTCCCAATAGTTGGGCAGACGTCATGAAGCGAATTTTGCAGGCGGGGCTGACCGATGAATTGAACCCGCTGTTAGAATGGCTTCCCCTCCTCCCCTCCAAAACGGGAGAAATTGACGCAGTCATAGAAAACAGCATCTCAAAGCGCAAAAATCTTGCGGCATTTTCAAAAAAACTTATCTATGCCGAAACAAGTGCACTGAAAGAGTTTTTATCAATACCGCCACTCAAAAATCTTGCCTCGGATTTTATGGCAAAGATACCCGTTTCGGTGATTGTCGGCGCAAAAGGATCCGGAAAAACTTACACATTTCTCCAGGTGGTGTTCAGAAACAATTGGGCACAATTTATTAACGATGTCGGCATTTCCGGAAGCCCCATAACGGCACTCATCTGCCCGGTCATGAAATCAAAAAATATCGCATCCGACACAAACACGCTTGTTCTTAAAACAAGAACCGATGCAGGAAAATCGCTGGGTTTCGAGAATCTGCCTGAGCTGTCAGCCATATATGACCATATAAGAGAGAGATTAAAGGAAGACCTTCACGAAGGGGATTGGCGGGAACTATGGATTGATATCCTGGCATGGAGCGCAGGCTTTGATGTTTTTGAAAAGGGTGCCGGAAAAAGATTTCCAGCTTACCTGACCAGACAGAAAAAAAGTATTTTGCCGATCATTGACGGCCTCGAAGATCAATTCCAGGATCTATCCTCAAATCGCCGCCAACAGACGGCCATTCGTTCTTTAATTCAAGAAGTGCCGGAATGGCTTGAGCAACAGCCGGACCGCAACATTGGACTTTTGGTTTTCATTCGCCAGGATATGGTCCTGACGGCCGTTAAACAAAATGCGCCTCAACTGATGGCCAGATATGAGCCTCATGCGCTAAGGTGGAGTCCTGAAGAGGCACTTCGACTGGCAGCCTGGGTCGGCGTTCAGTCCGGAGCGCTGGCGACTCTGGAAAAAGAAGCGCTGCAAAAATTAAACAAAGAAGCCTTGACGCACGCCCTCGCAGCACTATGGGGGAGAAAACTCGGCAGTGAAGGTTCAAGAGAAGCAAGATCCGCAAACTGGGTAATCGCAGCCCTTTCTGATTTAAAGGGACAGACTCAGGCGAGAGATCTTGTTCGATTCCTGCACCAGGCCGCTGTTGATTCGGAAAAGGACGTTTTCTGGAAAGATCGAATTTTGGCGCCGACCGCCATAAGAGGCGCTCTGCAAGTTTGCAGCAAGGAAAAGATAAATGAAATCGGCATTGAAAACAATGAATTAAAAGATATTTTCAACAAACTTAGTGAATTAAACGACGAACATCGACAAATACCATTTTTGAGGGAAGAGGTCGGTTTGAGTATTGACGAATTGAAAGCCCTTGAAAATAATGGAATCGCATATGGGGAAAACGAAGCGTATTATATGCCGGAAATTTTTCGGACCGGACTGGGGTTCAGATTGAAGGCAGGCGCTCGACCAAGGGTCCTTGCACTATCCCGTAAAATCTGGACCCACTGACCCTATAGATATTAAGGACTATGCCATGGCACTAAACCCCATTGCTTTCACCGAAAAAGTCGTCAGCAATTTCCTGCGATACCAACTCACGGCCTACCCCTTTGCCGATAAAGCCCTTCATGCCCAGATGCGACAATTGCTCTCCCTGGATCAGACGCGACAGTCGCCCTTATTGAAAGGGCCTTACATCAGTTTGTCCCGTCCCTTTAGGCAGGGTGTTTCAGTGGAGAATCTCATCTCGGAAGGTATTTTCCATTCCCACATGCGCCGGCGCATTCCCGAAGCCATCACCCATATTTACGGCCACCAGGAAGAGGCCATACGCGCCATCCATGCCGGGCGCACAACCCTGGTTTCCACCGGCACCGGATCGGGCAAGACCGAATGTTTTCTCTATCCCATCGTGAGCAAGTGCCTGGAACTGAGAGACATGGGGGCGTCTGCCGGCATCAGCGCCGTCATCGTGTATCCCATGAACGCATTGGCAGAGGATCAGCTGGGTCGGCTCAGATCTCTGCTCGCCGGTACAGGCATCCCCTTCGGCATGTACGTGGGAAAGACGCCGGAGCGGGAAAATAACGTGGCCGGGCGACGAATGCCGGAAGGAAGTTCGAGGGCTGACTATGAAGCCGAGTTGGCAAAGATACGAAGCGAAAAAAGAACCGGTGAAACGGTTCACCCGCGGGAGGAGGTCTGTTCTCGGGAGATTATGCGTACGGCGGGGAAACAGCCGCGCATTCTGCTGACCAATGTCAAACAGCTGGAGCTGCTGCTCACCCGCCAGAGGGACATCGAACTGTTCACGGACGCACGCCTCGACTTTCTCGTTTTCGACGAAGCGCACACCTTTACCGGCGCTCAGGGGTCTGAAACCGCCTGCCTCATCCGGCGGCTGCGGGCATTTTGCGGTCGGGAGGAGCAGGATTCGGTCTGTGTGGCCACATCGGCTACCATTGTCGACCAGGAAAATCCGGAGGCCGCCCGCGACTTTGCCACCCGTTTTTTCGGCGTGTCCGGATCGGAAGTGACAACGGTCGGTGAAGCCTATGAACCCGAAGTGTGGGCCGGCGGACGTACGACCCCGCCCACTCCGGGCTCTGAACCGGCACAATTACTGAGTGCATGCGTGGCAGCCGTTGAAGACGAGACCGGGGAGGCTGTTCGTAAAGTTTATCAGGATCTGGCAGGCAAAACTCTGGACGATGCGCTTGATTGGCCCGTTGCCCTGCATCAGGACCTGTCTAAAAACGAACTGGCCTTTCAGTTAAATGAATCCCTGGCCACACCCCGGGAACTCCGCAGCCTTCCCTCCGAACTGGAAGAAAAGCTGGGCCGCCCGGTGAGCGAAGCCGAAATCCTCGCATGGCTGTCCCTGGGGGCTGCCGCACGCCTGGATGGTCGCCCACTGCTCAGGCCTGTGGTTCATGGATTTGTTCGGGGCATCAGCGGTGCGGTGGTGAACTTTCCGGTCAACGGAAATGTCCCCAGGCTCTGGCTGGCGGCCGAAGACGAAATCGAAGCAGCCGAGGGAGAGGAAAAGCATGCCCACTTTCCGGTGACCACCTGCACCACCTGCGGCCAACACTATTTTGTCTCGTTCTTGAAGGATTTTGAATACACCCGGAAAAAACCCGGTGGCGGCGAAGCAGCTGGAGACAGCCACTATTGGGAACCGTTGGAAGAATCCCGGGGAGGGCATCGCGTACTCCTGCTGGATCGGCTCATCGGCGGCAGCGACGATGAAAACCTTGAAGACCATGCCCGAACCGAACCCCTTCACTTTTGTCGGTACTGCGGGGCCGCCCACCCTGGGGAAGCCGGACGGTGCCGGCACTGCGGGGCAACCGGCATGACGGTTGAATTGTTTGCCGTGCGTCAAAAAAGGGATAATCCGGGAGTGCTGACGAGCTGTCTGTCCTGCGGCGCTAACGGGCGACGCATTGGAGGCCGGTATCGCGAACCGGCGAGGCCCGTCCGGGCAACCAACGTGGCCGACGTCCACGTCCTGACCCAGGACATGGTGCATAATTCAGAACGTCAAAGGCTTCTGGTCTTCTGCGACAACCGCCAGGATGCCGCTTTTCAAGCCGGCTGGATGAAAGACCACGCAAGACGCTTTCGACTTCGGGCCCTGATGATGGAAGGCCTGAAGGATGGCCCCCTGTCTGTCGGGGACTTGTCACGGCGCATCGACGACGCCCTTGAAGCGGACGAATCCTTGTCGCGCGCCCTCGTACCCGAAGTGTGGCTGGTCGTACGAAAAGAAGGTGGGGGCGGTCGTCACGAACAGGAAAGACGAAAGTTTTTACGCATACAGGTGCTGCGGGAAGTGACCCTGTCTTCGCGCCAGGCTTTCGGTCTCGAACCGTGGGGCCGTATGAAAGTGGACTATGAAGGTCTTGCCGCAACATTGCCATGGATTCAGAAAAACGCCGATTCGCTAGGCATGCCGGCGGAAGACCTGCGGGAAGGGGTGGCAAGCCTTCTCGACTACCTTCGGCGTCGGCATGTGCTTTACGATCCGGAACGGGAGATCTTCAGCAAATACTGGATGGACGGTGATCTGGAAGTGCAGCAAGGGTATCTGCCCCAGATCGGCAACCCGGTAGGGACCAAACTCAGGCGTGAACCACCGGAAAAATCAACCCTTGTTATCCAGTGGATCAGTGATCAGGGCGATACCACCATGCGCCAAATCGCCCGGAAATGGGGCCTTCCACCGGAAAATATCGAACCGTTTCTTGAGGGACTTTTTCACTTTCTTGTTGATGAAACATTTTTGACCCCGGTCCAGCTCAAAGGGTCAAGGGGTGGCGCCCTTCCGAATCTTAGCGGGGTCTACCAAGTCAACGCGGACCGGCTTCGACTCCAGCAAAACCACGGGGTATGGCGCTGTAAAAGCTGCCGAAGAACCTCCACCCGCCGAACACCCGGGCAGTTGTGTCTCTCCTGGCGATGCAACGGTGAACTCCAATTTGTAAAGGAAGACAAAGACAACTACAACCTGCAACTGCTTGATGAAAATTACGCCATGCTGCGGCCGGAGGAACACACGGCCATGGTCCCCCACAAGGAACGAGAGCGCCTGGAAAATCTATTCAAAGGAAACTCTGAAGCGGTTAACGCCTTTGTGTGTACGCCGACCCTGGAGCTGGGAGTAGACATCGGGCAACTGGACGCGGTGCTCATGCGCAACGTCCCGCCGCTTCCAGCCAATTACTGGCAACGGGCGGGCCGGGCAGGCAGACGCCATCGCATGGCGGTGGGGCTGACCTACTGCCGATCGGTATCCCACGACCGAGCCTATTTTGCCGATCCTTTTAAATTGCTGGCAGGCCGGGTAGACCCGCCGGCGTTTAACCTGAGAAATGACCTGATGGTGGCCAAACACGTTCACGCCACCGTCATTTCCCGATTGCACCAGTACATACGTGATAGTTCCCTGACGGACGAACAGCGTAACAACATAAGGGATACGCTGAAAACCTGCCTGCCGGATCGGATTTCATCCTATTTGTTTGAAGACGGACTGGTTCGAGAACAGATTTTTGATCTGTCTCCCCTCAAAATCCTGATGGGTCGATGCGAGAAGGACCTGATGAAATATGTGACAGCCGCCTTCAGCCAGGGCTGGCCGGAAGCGGATGCCGAGGTGACAAAGCCCGAAGTTCTATTGAACCATATCCACACAATGGTATCCGAACTTGAGGCTGTCATCGGCCGCCTTTCAAGGCGACTCCAGTGGGCGCTTGCTCAGATTAAACGGCTGAATCTGCTGCGGGAAAAGCAGGGAGATCTCGAACCTGAGGACGATACGCTTTTTCGCCGCTGCGATACCCTGGTTAAACGGCTGAAAGGCACCATCCGGCGAAGACGCCGGGAAGCGGAAGGCTATGATGACGTGAACACCTACGGCGTGTTGTCCGCCGAAGGGTTTTTGCCGGGGTACGGCCTCGAAAGAGGGTCGGTTCTGGGTACCGCGGAAATACCCTTCTGGCGAACCGGAGCCATGGAGTTCGCTCTGCCCCGGCCTCCCAGTGTGGCCCTGCGCGAATATGTCCCCGGAAATCTCATCTACGCCAACGGCAATCGGTTTGTTGCCAGGCGCTTCCACCGTGATGTGGATGAAGAACGTGCTGAAATGCCGGTCTTTGAAATTTCCACGGAAAGACATGCCGTCAAGGAAACCAACGCGGGAGCCACTCCCGGGGCACTGGGTGCAACGATTTTACAGACCATTGCCGTTTGCGACGTGGATTTGGTCCACCAATCCCACATATCCGATGAAGAAGAGCTGCGGTTTCAGATGGGCGTGGCGGTTTACGGTATCGAGCGCGATCAGCATAACGGCGGCAAGGCTTACAATTGGGGGCCTCACGCCCTGCATCACCGCCGAGGAGTGAGGTTGAGACTGGTCAATGTGGGCGCCAATTCCGCCATTGAACGGTTTGGCCGTTATGGCTACCCGGTCTGCAGGGTTTGTGGACAGAGTATTTCTCCGCTTTCTTCAGACAAACAGCGAAACC
The DNA here is from genome assembly GCA_963662465.1 of Desulfatiglandales bacterium. Classification (GTDB taxonomy): domain Bacteria; phylum Desulfobacterota; class DSM-4660; order Desulfatiglandales; family Desulfatiglandaceae; genus NaphS2. Next base: position 1,222,535 of record OY759599.1, on the reverse strand, counting down.
ATTTTGACCAGTCTCACCAAGAACGGTGCGGTCGGCCGCCGGCGCCGGTCGGGTTTTATGCCGATGTAGTCGCCGATGTACTGTCCCTGCCTGCCTGCCCGGATCAGCAAACCGCCTACAGTGTTCTGGAGACGTTGCGCATAGCTGCCACAAGCGTGCTGGACATGCATATGGAAGACCTTCAGATTCTGGTCATCGGGCATGTGGATCGAGATGAAGTAGACGGCCTCTTATGGGATCCCATGCCGGGCGGTTCCGGCCTCATTGACCAGATTTGCGAGTGTTTTGACAAGGTGGTCAACCATGCCGTTGAAATTGTTGAAACCTGCCCTTCCGCCTGCGACACCTCCTGTGTGGACTGTCTCCAAACATTCCGGAACGGTTACTATCACAAATATCTGAACCGGGAATTGGCATGGGAGAACCTGCGTTCCTGGGGTAACCGGATTAAGCCGGCTCACGAAATCGCCGCCAAACGGCCTTCTGAGGAGCCTTCGGAAGGAACCCACCCGGTCAACGAAGTAGAACGAAAACTCAGGCATCTGCTGCTATCCGCTGGATTTGAGGAAGGGGTCCGAGGTGAGCAGATTCGGCTGGACAGGGCCATTGGTACCACAACGCCGGATATCATCTATCGTGCAGACCACCATGCCGAAGATGAAGGAGTATGCATTTACCTGGATGGGTTAAGCACCCACATCCACGGGAATCCCGACACAGCGGAGCAGGATCAGCGTATCCGCACCTGGCTGCGCAACAATCGAGTACGAAGTAATTGAGATTGTTGTGAGCGATCTGGATGATGAAGGCGCTATGACACGGCACTTCCGCAAACTCGCAGGGTATCTGCGTGAAGATCATTTGCGGGACGCAATCCGCAAAGATACCTCGTGGTTCGAACAGGCAGATAAGACAGAAGAAACAAAGGAGCGAACGGTCCTCAGGATTGTGCAAGCACGCCAAAAAGACCGCTACGTCAACTGCATACCGCTGGTGCCTCTCAAGCTTGCCGCAGGGGCATTCAGCGACCCGCAGCGCCTGGATACGGAAGAATGGGATTGGGTGGAAATCGACACGCACCGACGATTGCGCCCGGGAATGTTCGTGGCCCAGGTGGTCGGTAAATCCATGGAGCCGTCCATACCGAACGGATCATACTGCCTGTTTGCGGCCCCGGTCACAGGAACACGTCAAGGCAGGACGGTGGTTGTGGGGCTGCTTGATGACCTGGATCCGGAGACAGGCGAACGTTACACAGTGAAACGTTATGAAAGCCAAAAGGCCGCCTCGGAAGATGGCACTTGGCGTCATGTCAAGATTATCCTCAAACCGAACAATCCCGATTTTCAACCCATTGAGTTGACCTGCGAAGATGAGGGCAGCATTCAGGTCATTGCCGAATTTTTAGAAATTATCAGCTGATTTATAGCCATCCGGAAAAAGGATGCAGCGGACATTCCCAAGCAAGGCCAATAACGCTCTTAAAAGGCCTGTTGCATCACTTTTCGCTTGTTTAACGGCACGGGCAATAGTACCAATATAGATTCGATATAAATTCGAACAGTATCGGTTCCAAAAAAAAAGAGGAGAAAATTTCATGGATTTTATCATCGAAAAGGGTCTCGCCCAGCTTCGCGCCCTCCCCTTTTACCCGGTTATCCAATCCAAATCCAAATATGAATTAATCGACATGACCCTGACACTCATCGGAGTGGCTTTTGAAGAGGTTTCCAAACGGGCCCCCGATTTGAAACGGGAGATCATAAACTGGAACGACGGCAGACGGTGTGCGCTGGGGGTACTCCCCAGAGGGCCCTATATCACCCTGGAGAAAAGGGGCAACCGAATTCACTACCTGGGGAAAAAAAAGATGAATCCGCACATGACCTTTCTCTTTAAAAACCTGGATTCCGCCATGCTAGTGCTGACGGCCCAGATGAGCGCCCACCAGGCCCTGGCCGAAAGCCGGATTATGCTGGATGGTCAGGTTTCCTACGGCATGGAATTGAACCGAGCGCTGGCCATTGTGGAAACCTATCTTTTCCCCCAGTTCATATTGAATACAATTTTTAAACGGCCACCCACCCTCAATGCCTACCAACTGGTGGTCAAAGGCCTTATTTATGCGGCACTGGGGCCGGCACTGATCAAAAACGGCCTTAAGTGCGCCATTAAGAAACGGTAGCTGTTCACATGTTCAAAATTCTTCTTCCTCTTCTCAACATGAGATGCCGCCCTCCTTCAAGGCTTCAAACGAGGGTCGTACGACATCCCACAGGGCCTGTGGATGCCTGGCGGCGACCTGCAGAAGCACCAGTGCCGATCCATGGGGACTCCGTATTCCCTGCTCCCAATTCCGCAGCGTCTTGATACTGACGCCCAGAAGCGTCGCGAATTCCTGCTGCGTCAATGCATACCGCTCACGAATATCCCTGACGTCCGGCGCCTTCAGAACAAACCTTCGCGAAGGGCTTTTTTCACACCGCAGAATAGCGCCGCCTTCCTTGACGCTTTCCAGAAGTTGATCAAACATGTCATTGTTCATGGTACTCCTCCTCGATAATGTGTTTGAGCGTTTTCAGATGTTTCAATAATAATCATCTATCGCTCATTGCAATTCTGTCTTAATATACCGATGATGAATACCATCAGATGCCTCCTGAGTTTCTGAGGTTCAATTTTAAGAATACTCATACCAGACTTCATAACAAAAAGATTCTAAATCAACCTCAATGGATGGGTCAATACAATAATAAACATCCCCCCCTTCCCTTGTATCCGCTCCTCTGACACCCCACGCACCCTTTCCTCTTCCGGGACTATTAAGGCAGATAAAATCGTATGATTTGTAAATCACTTTTCACTTGTTTAACAAGGCAGGCCGTAGTACCAATACTGCTGATATGGATCAGGTCCATGAAAAAAGAGGAGGAAATATCATGCTGCCCAATTACTACCAGTTCTATTGTCCCGTCAAAATCCTTTCAGGCCAGTTGGCCGTCAGCAATATTCCCTTTGAAATGAAGCTGCTGGGATGCCAAAGGGCCATGGTCGTCACTGATAAGGGCGTGGTCAAGGCCGGGCTCATCGATATCGTCAAAAGCGCCTTTGCGGATTCAGACGTAAAAATCGGCCGGATCTTTGATGAGGTCCCCCAGGACTCCAGCGACAGAATCGCCAACCGCATTGCACAAATATTTAAAACCGAGCGGTGCGACTGCTTCATCGCCGTTGGCGGCGGCAGCGCCCTGGACTCGGCCAAGGGCGCCAATATTGTCCTGTCCGCTGATGCCGGCGATATCCTCGATTTTCAAGGGGCCGATAAAATTACCAGCGACCTGAACCCCCTCATCGCCGTCCCCACCACCGCCGGAACGGGCAGCGAAGTAACGAAAGTCGCCGTGATTTACAACGAAACCACGGAAACCAAAATGAGTTTCGTCTCCGATAAACTCTATCCCAACCTGGCGGTGATCGACCCCCGAATGACCCTGACCATGCCGCCCATGATTACAGCCGCCACCGGTATGGATGCCCTGACCCATGCCATAGAGGCCTACATCTGCATTCAGAAAAACCCCATTGACGACGTCTATGCCAAAACCGCCATCGACCTGATCCGCCGTTATCTGGTTCGCGCAACAGAGGATGGGAAAGACATGGAAGCACGGATGGGAATGGCCAATGCGGCCCTCTTTGCGGGAATCGCCTTTTCCAACTCCATGGTGGGGATGGTCCACGCCCTGGCCCATGCCCTGGGGGGCGTCTGTCACGTGCCCCACGGGATGGCCAACGCCATTCTGCTGCCATGGTGTCTTGAATACAACCTCAAAAAAGTCCCTGAATACATTGCGGAGCTTTCCGGTCTTCTGGGAGGGGCCAGGGCCTACCTTGCCCCTTCCGAGCAGGCGGCGGAGACCATCTCCCTGATCCGGAATCTGCTGAAGAAACTCCATAAAATATCCGGACTGCCCGAAACGTTACGGGATGCCAAAGTAATGGAAGAACAACTTCCGGAAGCAGCGACAGCCGCCATTAACGACGGCGCCCTGATCTACAACCCACGGGAGGTCTCTTATGAAGATGCCCTGGCCGTGTACCGACAGGCATATTAATCAGGAGAAATTTCTTGGGCATTACCATCGTACAGAAAAGCGACTTAACGCATCCGAAAACCAATCCGAAAGTGGCGCTCGTCCTGTCCGGCGGGGGCATATCGGGCGGCGCCTTCAAGATCGGCGGATTAAACGCCCTCAGCAGTTTCATGGCCAATCGACGGCTCAGGGATTTCGACATGTTCGTGGGGGTCAGCGCCGGCGCCATCATCACCTCCTACCTGGCAAACGGCGTATCCTCAAAAGACATGGCCGCCAGCCTGGAAGGGGCGCCGGGCAGACTGAATCCCATCAAAGCGTGGGACCTGTACACCCCCAACCTCATGGCGTTTCTTCAGATTCCCACCCATGTCATGGGCCACATGTTGTCCATTGTCCCCCAGCGACTGCGGGATATCCTGGTGAACAAAAACATTTTCAGGGAAGCATTTCGAAACCGGCTGCTCCAAACCCTTTATAAGCCCACCTATAAGAATGTAGGAGATTTTCTCGCCTACTGCCTCAAGGACGGCAATCCCCATTTTAATCACCCGACCTCGCCCTGGCATTATCTGCCCAATGGCATATTCACCACAGAAAAATTTGAACGGGCCAATCGGAAAAACCTGGAAGACCATGGGCTCTATAACGATTTTACCGCCCTTTACAAGAACCGGGGGAAAGAACTCTATACCATCAGCATGAACCTGGATTGCGCCAGGCGGGCTGTTTTCGGGCATGACGAAAACAATACGGTTTCCATCTCCAAAGCCATGGAAGCATCCATGGCCATCCCCTTTTTCTACAAGCCCGTCAATATCGACGGCGTGGATTATGTGGATGGCGCGGTCATCAAAACCACCAACATGGATCTGGCGGTTTCCAAAAATGCGGACCTGATCATCTGCTACAACCCCTTCCGCCCTTTTAACCTGGATCTCTTCTGTGAACAGTGCGAAGCCAATAGGGGAAGGACCCACATCGCGGAAGAAGGCCTCTATTCCATTTTCAACCAGGTCATGCGCACCTTGCTGCACACCCGCCTCATGCACGGCATGTCGCTCTATCAAAAGAATCCCGATTTCAAGGGCGACATCATTCTGGTGGAACCGACCGAATATGACGATAAATTTTTCGACATGAACCCCATGAACTTCTGGGAGCGCCGCGTGGCGGCCAAACGGGGATACGAATCGGTCAGACAGTCCATCGCCAAGGACTATGATATCCTGAAAAAAATTCTTACGGCCCACGGCATCGAAACGAATCCCAAATTTAAGACGGCCCCCATGGAAGCATTCCCCGCCGGGCTCGTCACATGCCCGGAACCCATGCCGGCCTGAGGCGCATCAAAATGACCATGGAAAGGGCCACCAGGGCCATTATAGATCTAAACGCCATCGCCTTTAACGTTATGGCCGTGCGGAACATCATCGGCCCTTCCAGGGATCTAATGGCCATCGTCAAAGCCGACGCCTATGGACATGGCGCGCTGAAAGTGAGCCGAACCGCCTTAAACAGCGGCGCCACCTGTCTGGGGGTTGCCCTGCCCGAAGAAGGGGCACAACTTCGAAAACGGGGGATCGAAGCCCCGATTCTGGTCCTGGGGGTAATTCACCCGAAGGAAGCCTTAAAAGTGGTCGAATCCCGCCTGGAACAGACCCTCTGCACAATTGAACTGGCAGAGGCCCTGGACCAAATCGCAAGGGCATCCGCTCAGAAAATCAGCGTTCACATCAAGGTCGATACCGGCATGGGTCGGCTCGGGATTGCCCCTCGGGATGCGCCGGCATTCGCGCGTAAAGTCAGCCGCTTTCAAAACCTTGATCTCAAAGGCATCTTCAGTCATCTCCCCTGCGCGGATGAGGCGGATAAAACATTTACGGAGCGTCAAATCCGAATATTTGACGGTCTCCTGCGGGAAATTGAGGCCTCGGGCATCCGCATTCCCCAAAAACATCTGGCCAACAGCGCGGGAATTCTGGATTACCCAAAATCCCATTATGACCTCGTGAGACCCGGCATCATGCTGTACGGCCTTCGCCCTTCCCCCCATGTCAGCCGTCATGTGGCCCTCAAACCAGCCATGACGCTCAAAACAAAAGTGGCCTATCTGAAACAGGTCCCCCATGGCACCCCCATCAGTTACGGCCATACCTTTTGTTGCCGCGGACAGATGATCGTGGCCACCCTTCCCATCGGCTATGGGGATGGATACAGCCGGGGACTCTCCAATCGCGGCCATGCCCTGATCCGGAATATAAAAGCGCCCCTGGTGGGACGCGTATGCATGGATATGTGCATGTTTGACGTCACGGATATCCCGGGCATTCAACCCGGGGACGACGCGGTTCTTTTCGGCGAAACGCCCACCGTGGATGAACTGGCCGCCCAGTTGGACACCATCAATTATGAAATCGTCTGTTCCATTGGGAAAAGGGTGCCTAAAATTTATATATGAGAAGGGGGCAGTTGTCAGGGGGCAGGGGGCACAACTTTTATAAAAGGAGATTAACGTTATGATCATCGGTATCCCAACAGAAGTCAAAGTCGCTGAAAAACGCGTGGCCGTCACCCCTTCGGGTGTCAGGACCCTCGTTCAGAACGGCCACACGGTCCTAATCCAATCCAATGCCGGCTTCGGCAGCGGTTTTCCCAATGAACAATATATTCAGGCCGGCGCACAAATCATTGTTCAGCAGAAAAACATATGGGCATCGGCTCATATGATCATGAAGGTCAAAGAGCCCCTTCCCATTGAATATGATCTGATGAGAGAGGGGCAGATCATTTTTACCTACCTTCACCTGGCGGCGGCCAAAGGCCTGGCTGAAAAAATGATTGAAAAGAAAGTGGTGGGCATTGCCTACGAAACCATTCAAACCGAGAAGGGGACCCTTCCCCTCCTGGCGCCCATGAGCGCCGTTGCGGGACGATTATCCATTCAGGCCGGCGCCTATTGCCTTGAAGCCAAATCCGGCGGGATGGGGGTACTGCTGAGCGGCGTCCCGGGGGTTCGGCCGGCCTATGTGGTCATCATCGGGGCCGGGGTTTCCGGCCTGCATGCCTGTTTCAGCGCCGTGGGCGCCGGGGCCCGGGTCACCATCCTGGATATCAACCAGGAACGGCTGGACTACATCAACGATGTCATGCGGGGGAGCGTGACCACCCTCATGAGCAATGAGGGCATGCTGGAAGAGGAGGTCATGAAAGCAGATCTCGTCATCTGTTCGGTTCTCATCCCAGGCGCCTGCGCGCCCAAGCTCATCTCCCGGGACCTGCTCAAGAAAATGAAACCCGGGGCCGCCATCGTGGATATTTCCATCGATCAGGGCGGGGCCTGCGAGACCAGCCGCCCCACCACCCACGAAGATCCCACCTTCGTGGAAGAGGGCATCGTCCATTATTGCGTCAACAACATGCCCGGCGCCGTGCCCCGAACATCCACCATGGCGCTCACCAACGCCACCCTGCCTTACGCGCTGGAAATCGCCAATTCGGGGTATGAAAAAGCCATGTGGGAAAACCCCCGGATTGCCCGGGGGATGAATGTGATCAAGGGGAATGTGGTCTACAAGGCCGTGGCCGAAAGCCTTGGGTTGCCCTACACGCCGCTCTAGGTGAACCAAGTAAACGCTCATGAATCATACGGGTATTCACCCCCAAACATGAAAATGCCATCTACCGCTTTTAAGCTAACAGCTAACAGCTAACCGCTGCATTTTCATGGTAAACGCATATTATCGGATGCAAATACTTTTGATATTAACGAACTCCTTGATGCCATAGGGGGAGAGTTCCCGACCATATCCGGAGCGTTTTACACCGCCAAAGGGCATCTGCGGCATGGAAGCAACCTTGCTGTTGACAAATACCATTCCGGATTCGATTTCGCGGGCGACGCGTTCGCCCCTGGCGTGATCCTTTGTCCAAACACTGGCGCCGAGGCCGAATTGCGTATCATTGGCAACCTTAATGGCTTCCACTTCATCCTTGACAATAATGTTGGCGGCAACGGGTCCGAAGGTCTCTTCTTCATAAACCGGCATCCCTTTTCCGACATTTGAAAGGATGGTCGCCGCATAGAAATTCCCCGGGCGATCCAACTTTTTACCACCGGTCACCAGCCTGGCGCCCATTGCGATGCTTTTTTCAACCTGGACGTGCAAATTTTCCAGCAGATCCCATCGAGACATGGGCGCCAGCTGGGTACTTTCATCCGCAGGATCTCCCACAACCAGGGCTTCAGTGGCCTCTTTCTGAATCGCTTCGAATTTTTCAGCTACGGACGCAACGATGATAAACCGCTTCGCCGCAATACAAACCTGACCGGCATTCCAGTTTCTAGCAATCACCGCTGTTTTAGCGCATTCTTCCAGATCCGCATCTTCCAGCACTACAAACGGATTTGAGCCACCCAATTCTAAAACCGTCTTTTTAAGCGCCTTACCGGCAGCTTCAGCCACGTTACTGCCGGCAGCCTCACTTCCGGTAAACGTTACCGCTTTGATCGCCGGATGCCTGATCACATCCGCAACCTGCCCGGATGAAACAACCAGGGATCTGAACAGATTTTCAGGGAAACCGGCTTTTCGCACAATCTCTTCGATTTTAAGCGCGCATCCCATCACGTTGGAAGCATGCTTCAAGACACCGGCATTCCCAGCCATCAGAGCGGGAGCGATAAATCGGAAAACCTGGGAAAACGGGTAATTCCAGGGCATCACCGCCAAAATCGGCCCTAAGGGTTGAAAGGCGACAAAACTTTTTAAACAGGTGGTTTTGACCACTTCATCTTCGAGAAATTTTTCAGCGTTTTCCGCATAGTATTCACAAACACAAGCACATTTTTCGATTTCCGTTCGCGACTCCTGAATCACTTTGCCCATCTCGGCGGTCATCATGGCAGCGCACTCATCTCGCTCTTTTTTGAGAATTTGAGCGACATTTTTCATGAGCCTGGCGCGGTCAGCGAAGGAAAAGGTTTTCCAGATTCGCCAATCGGTCTCAACGGCTTGAATAATATTTTGAACTTCCGTCGGTGTATATTCCGTGTACTCTTTTATCACTTCATTTGTTGCCGGATTGATGCTTTTCATGTCTTTCTCCAATATCGTTTCACAGACTCCTTAAAATTTCGGGCCTTAAGCCACAAAAGCGGTTAAAGGCCAAGCGCTTAATTTAAAACTCGGAAAGTAACCGTTGAAGCTGCTGCACCAGATAATGCGGTAAAGAAATCAACTTGAAATCCACCGTCCCCTTTGCTGTTTTTCTTCTTTCAGTGAATAGGGTCGGTTGCGCTGAACAAAATCTGACGGCGCGGGACAATGATTTTTCCAGGACCATGATTTGCAGAGATCGCAGACTTCCGGTACTGCCGGCCTTAATCTCAACAGGAACGACATTATTAAAACCATCGGTGATCACATAGTCCACCTCAGCCGATGAAGATTTTCTCTCTCGCGCCCAGTAGAAAAGCTCGGGCGTCCTGTAATGCGGCTGCGCTTGATAAAGATGCTGGCCGATAAATTGCTCCGCCAAAGTTCCGTTATTCACCAGGTTCAACTCTCCGACCTGTTCAATTTCAGTGGGTATGAGATTCAATTGCGTCAGCAATAGCCCAACGTCAAGGAGCATCATCTTGAAAAATCGTTCGTTCTTCTCCGCTGCCAACGGCGTTCCATTGGCGTGGCTATGAAAAACCTTTGTGATGATCCGGGCCAGACACAGTTGTTGAACCGCCTTTGCCAAGTCATTGGACCGGTAGTTCGGCGTCAAGTGAGAGTAGATGAGTTTTTTCCCCATCAACCGAGGCATTGCATCAAAAACCATCGTGAGGAGTTGTGGATTTGCCTTGCCGTGATATTTATTGAAATCCAAGCGAAATGTCTCGACAATCTCCGATTTGACCCTTTCGACTTCTTTAAAACTGCGGTTCCGGGCAAAACAACTGATGGCCTCAGGCATCCCGCCCACGACATTGAATATGCGTACCAGATGGTTCAGTTTTTCATGAACCGGTTCCTGGATTATGTCGCCAAATTTGTAGCGCTCTAATTTCGCGATGGCTTTGTCCTCTCCCGTTGCCGACAGAAATTCTTGAAAGGTCAGGGGACCGAGATAAAAAAGTTCAATGCGTCCCACCGGAATGGAAAATTTCGGTTCAGCCAACACAAATTCCAGAAGTGATCCGGTCGCGATTATTCTGTATTCCGGCGCCTCCTCGTAGAAATACCGAAGAAGAGATAGAACAGGCGGGCAAGACTGTACTTCATCAAAGAAAATAACAGATCGTTTGGGATCGATATCGACATGGAGTTCGAACTCAATGGCCTCAATCGTCCTGTGAGGATTCAAATCATTCAGTGTTGGGATAAACCTCCAGGGTTTCTCCATATTGAGTTCAACCAACTGAAAATTCTGCTGCTCCGCAAACATCCGCACCAGGGTGGTTTTGCCGACCTGACGTGCACCGCGGATTAACATGGGCTTACGTTTACTTCTGTAAGACCATTCTTTTAAATAGCTTAGTGAATCTCTGTTGATCATTCCCCTACCCTCTTTAAAATCCTTTAACGCCGGTTAAGCGTATGCGTCGAAAAGTCAAAAGTCAAGGCATTTTCAACTAAAGAATTGTTAAAAGTAAGGGTATAAATAACACATACAAACAAATTCCCATTTTTCCGCTTAACCACGCCTCTTTCAAAAAATACATTACGGAATCCGCATTGTTAATAATGAGGCGGCTTTTCATTTGCAGGCGCATCGCTTCCCTGAATGAAATCCGAGAGCTCTTTAACCCGTTTGACCAGGTCGCCACAGATAGCGCCAAGCCTTTCGATCTCCCGCTGCTGTTCGTAAAGCACATCATTCAGGTCTTTGATGGTTTTTTCCTGAAACGCGATTTTAGTTTCAATTTTTACCAGACGCTCTTCTTTCATTTTTATGTTTTTCCTCCAGCCTCTTGAGGCAAGATGATCGTTAACGTTAGGAGATAATGCGATCAGGGTTTTTCGGCAAGCCAGATGGTGTGCCGGGCGCCTTTTCCGGGTTTGCGGGCGCGGACAATTACGGTTTCCGTCCGAAATCCACACTGCTTCAGGCGACGGTTGAATGCCTCGTTTGCACCACAGGACCAAACGGCCAGAATCCCTCCGGAGCGGAGGGCGGAAAAGGACATTTCAAGCCCCGAGGCGCCGTAGAGGCGGTCATTGGCTTTTCGGGTAAGCCCCTCAGGACCATTATCCACATCCAGAATGATGGCGTCCCAGGCGGATTTTTCTTTCCGGATGATTTCCCCCACATCCTCTTCCGCAACAAATACCCGGGGGTCATCCAGTGGCATTCCGGCAAGATACCCCAGGTATTTCCGGTTCCATCTAACCACGGCCGGGATCAGTTCGGATACGGTAATGGCGGTATCCGGCGCCGATTGTTCAAGTGCCGCCGCCAATGTGTATCCCATTCCGAGGCCGCCGATGAGTATCCTCAGACCGGATTTTCGTTTCAGTCGGCGGCAGGTGAACTCAGCCAGGGCATCCTCGGAACCGTGACGGCGGCTGTTCATCAGCTCTACGCCCGCCGTTCGGATGGAGAACTCCGTGCCTCGTTTCAGCAGAATGACGTCTCCAACATGTCCCGGGACCTCCGCCCGGTCGATCTTTTCCCAGGGGATCACAGTCTTTTCCCAGCCCTCGCGAACTTTCCAACAATAAAACTGCCAATCAATAGCTGCAACGGATGATAGAACATCAGTGGGACCACGATAAGCGCAAGATCCAGCCCGGTCGAGCCGAATATGGCATGGGCCATGGGGATTCCCGTGGAAAGGGCCTTTTGCGTTGCGGAAAAGAAGAAGCAATGCCGTCCTCCCGCTTGAAGCCCCCGATCCGCAAACAAAATGCCCCACATGCCATGACCATGAGGAGCAGCATCAAAACCGCTGCAAAGGTAAGGGTAAGCTCATCCGCGCCGAGGTTTTTCCAGGTATGGCTTTTGACCGAATTACAGAAGGCGGCATAGACGATAAAGAGGATCAATCCCATGCTAATATTGGACATCTTTTTCCGATGCCGATCCGACCATTCCACCACCCACCGCCTGGCCGCCTGGCCGATGATGAGGGGTATCAGCACAATCCAGACGATTTTCAGAATAAGGTCGCCCACGGGCGGAAGCGCCACGCTTTGCCCCATTTGCCAGGAGACCCAAAGGGGCACCAGAAACACCCCCAGGACGTTGGCGGTCGAAGCATTGAAAAGCGCAATGGTTGCAGCCCCCCCTGCCTGGGCGGTAAACACCACCGAGGAAGAGATGGTGGTGGGAACAACGGCTAAAAAAAGAAACGCCATTCGTAAATCAACGGTAAAGAATTTCCCGACGAAAAGCATCCAGAACCATACCAGGGCCGGTATGAAAATGAAGATAAAGGACTGAATGGAAATGTGAATTCTGTATTGTTGAAGACCATTTTTAATTTCATGGGTGGGCAGGGAAAGACCTTGAAGAATGAATATGATAAAAATAGCTGCCTTGGTGGTAACCTTTGGATAAAGCCACCCGCCGCCGGCCCCCGCTTCGGGAGCGATCCAGGCCAGCATCACCGCGAAAGCAAGTAAGAGAATAAAGATATAGGGATTGCCGGAGCCTAAAAAACGCAGCACTGAAGAAAGATTTCCCATGGGGATAGAGATGCCTCAAAATTAAAAACGCCATGATTCCAGAAGAAGGCCTATAGACCAAACGAAAAGGAAGGTTCGGACGGGGTTAATAGCGCGGTCTCAACCTCGGCGCCGCAGTACCGTTCAAGCATTCGGGCCACTCGATCGCGTACGGAAACGGTCCGTTTTAGCGCGTCCTCACCCAGTCCATCAATGTTCATGACCATGGCGTTTGTTTCCTCGGTAATTCGGGTTTGAAAACCGTTTCGCCAATTCCACCGTCGGCACATGACCTCACGGGTTTCCGCGACCATATAAATAATCTCCCCAGGATCGGGGGATTCCGTTTTGTCGGGGTTGTTGAGGGGCGTAAACAGTTCACTTCCTTCCGCGTATCGAAGTTCGAGCGTTTGCCCCGCCCGAAGTAAGTCATCTCCGCCTACGGGCAGGACCCCCCGAATGGAATTGTCGTTCATAATGGCCACGGCCTTGTTAATGAATGGAATGGAGACGCCGGGTTTTTGAACCCGCTTCAAGAGGGCCAGGTGTGCGGGGGGAAACTTGTTGGGATTACATCCCAGTTCCCGGTAGGTTTCGTTCCAGACCGCCGTCCTCGGATCCGTTTTCAGATCGATGGGAGCGGCCGCCGCGCCCGCCAGAGCCTCCTTTAAAAGCGTCTCCAGTTCCTCGGAGGAACCCTGATTGTCCATCTTTCGGGCAAACACGATGCCCCGTCTGAAGCCGGGAAATTTGTCAAAAACCTCTTTGTTGATGCGTGTTTCAGGCATGTTGTTTCGCTCCTTCAATTGAATCATTGTTTAATTTTGCCGACAGATGCCTCTGATGGGCCACCACCAGCTTGATGTCGCCATAGGAAAAATTATCGCCCAATTCATTTTTGACGGCTTTCATGGAATCATTGGGAACGTGCCCCAGAGCGGCTTCAATGGCGGCTTGTTTTTCAGGTGAGAGAACCCTGTCGATATCCAGGCTGCCCGTTTCGATAAAAAAGCAGAGGTGCCCCTGGATGGTGGATTTCACCAGGCCCCTTTCTTCCGCGATACGAGCAACGGTCAATCCCTTATGGAACATATCAAAACTGATCTGTTGGGTGTCCGAGGCCAACGTCGCTTTTTCAGAGGATTTTTCTTTTTCCATCACATCTTTTAACTTCGGCAATGTCACCGTGTTGATCCCGTGTTTTTTGCGATAACTCGCCACCAGATCCAAAAGTTCTTTACCATATTTTTGAAAGGTCTTCTTACCCACCCCTTTGATATTTTTCAAATCCGTCCCATTGCCGGGTAAATTGACGGCGATCTGAATCAATATCCGTTGATGGAGAATCTGAAAATGGGGCAGGCCCTGTTCCCTGGCCTTGTGGGACCGCCACTCCTTGAGCTGCTGGAACAATTCCGGGTGTTCGATGTCTGATTCGCCGTAGAATTGGGGTTGCGGGGTTTTTCCTTTTTCAGGGAAAAAGTCGATTTCGGCGATTGATACGGACCGTAGATAATCCGAAGGCGTAAAGCCCTTCTCACAGGATTTGATGCCCGCAAGCTTCACAACAATCTCCTGTTTGAGGTTATTCACCGCATTATTGATCTGTTTGCCGAGTTCACGATTGTCCGTTTCCACCTGGAAGCGCTGCGCAAAATCATTAAAAATCAGAGAAAATTTATCCTGAAACCATGTGGATGCCTTGCCGATTCGTTCCAGGATATGGGCATCGGATTCGGGCAGGGCTTCCTCTGTAAAAATGGCTCGCAATTGATTTTTAAATTTTTCACTGACCGTGAAAATATGCTCATTGGCCATTTCCCGCAAACGGCCCATGTCCGACACGCCGGATACCTGGACCAGGCCGGCATTCCCCAATAAAAGGCGGAGAAGATAATTGAGCCGGTTGCGCAGGGATTCTAAATCGAAACACTCCAGCAGCAATTGCTGCTGGTAGCCGATTTTGGCTGCCTGAAGCCCATTTTCGGATGGCGGGTTCCGGCTGACCGTATCATCGAAGCTCAGGACCACCTCATCCGTTCCAATACCCCGGGATGGGACGGGAGAGCTGAGGACCATCCCCTCAAAGGTTTTACAGCGACTTAGCGCCACATAAACCTGGCCATGGGCAAAAGCGGATTTGGCATCGATGACGGCCTTCTCGAAGGTCAGTCCCTGGCTTTTATGGATGGTAATGGCCCATGCCGGTTTCAGGGGAAATTGTTTAAATTTACCGATGACATCCTCTTGGATTTCCTTACTTTCTTCGTTTACCGTATATTTGATGTTTTCCCATTCCACGGGTTCAACCACGATTGTCTCGGACTCATCAGGACACAGGATGCGAATTTTCTGTTGGGAAATGCTCTTGATTTTGCCGATTTTACCGTTGAAATAGCGTTTTTCAGGGGAAGCATCATTACGAAGGAACATCACTTGGGCCCCCTCCTTCAATACCAGAACCCCCGGGGTCGGATAAGTATGTTCGGGAAACTCTCCGGAAATCTCTGCTTTAAAACGATATTCTTTTCCCGCCAATGCCATAAGCCTGCGATTGTTGATGGCGTCGGCATTGCGGTTATGGGTGGTCAGGGTGATATAACCCCGGTCTTCCTCGGGGGTATAATTTTCAATATACCGCTTGTTCAGTTCCCCAATGGCGGCGCCGTCCAGCCGATTGTCCCGGACCCGGTTCAGCAACTCGATAAATCGGACATCCGACTGACGGTAAATATGCTTTAATTCAATGGTCAACAGTTCCGTCCGCCCAAGGGCATGACTGCTGAAAAAATACACCGATGGATAATGGGGCTGCAGAAGCTGCCACTCCTCCTGCTTTGCCACGGGAGAGAGTTGGTGCAAATCCCCGATCATGAGCAGCTGCACGCCGCCGAACGGTTGATCATTGCGGCGGTGTTGCCGCAGGACCGCATCCACGGCATCGAGCAGATCGGCCCGCACCATACTGATCTCGTCAATCACCAGCAAATCCAGGCTTTTGATAATCCGTTTCTTTTCCTTGCTGAATCGGAATACGCGCTGCCGGTACTGTTCATTGGCCTCGCTGCCCGGAAGGAAAGGTCCGAACGGCAACTGAAAAAATGAATGGAGGGTGACCCCGCCGGCGTTAATGGCCGCAACCCCGGTTGGGGCCGTGACAATCATTCGTTTTGCCGTATTGCCTTTCAGGTTATGCAGAAAGGTGGTTTTACCGGTACCGGCTTTTCCCGTTAAAAAAATATGGCTGCCCGTGTATCGAACAAAGTCCCCGGCCAACGCCAATTCATGGTTTATTATCGGTGTGGACGTCATCGGTTTTTTTCCAGTCATGCGCTATGATATTGATTTTCATGAAACGACTACCAGCGAATCATGATGATTTTAAATAAATAATAAACACATCCATAAGAGTCAAGAACAGATACGATTCTTTGTTTTCAGCAATAAACGGCGCGGTTTGCTGCCGGCGTTTCAGGAAATTTTCCCTGAGGCCCGACACGCTTTCCGCCAGGCGCATTATCTCAAAAATATCGCTGAACCGGCGGCATCTGCTGATGAAGCAATGAAAGTCGCAGGAACGGATATGCACCTCCTTTTCATGGGACTTTGCCATGTGTCATCGTTTCCATTGTGAAAGCCGTTGATTATTCCGGGAGGAGCAGCCGCCACTTCCCGTTGACTTTGCCGATCGGCAACGACAGGGTTATTGAAAGGGATGTTATTCCGCCGTCCGGTGCGGTTTCGTTGTGTTCATATCGTGGTCCAAATGTCATATCAAATGGCGCCGGACAAGAATACCGAATGCCAACGGCATCGCTCGGTTTCATAGGGAGGACAGTGGCAATATCGGGGTTTTCTCTTAGAGCGTTTCTCATCATTTCATGTTCTGCTTCCGCCGCTTTTTTTTGTCCAAGCGACAGAGGCTGACCCGCGAAAAGGATGAGGTAAGCCTCTTTACCCTGCATAACCGCGGCTATGACTTTTCCGGCAAATCTTACTTCAGGCCGGCTGTCGTTCAAAACGGTCAGGTTTTTTCCAGGGGGTTCCTGCAAATAAACTGAAAAGTAGGCGATATCATTAATGTTGTCCGGTGAAACGCCTTTGATGACCGCAGAGCCGAAGGTCATATGGCCGAAAGGCGTTGAATCGTTTTGCATGTTTGTCCACATACTTTCTCCGGCGCCGATCAGATCCTTGGTTTTATTGTACAGGTTGACCTCCAGTCTTGCCCTTTTACAGGGGTAATTTAATTTCCATTGATTACTGAAAAGGTAAAAAGTTTTACCGGGCGGGGGCATGGGGAATGTAAACGCTATTTTATTTCCGTCTATTGCATGCGTTCCAAGCGCAAACTCATGATACTCTTGCCCGCTAAAGCTATCTATGGCTAATATGAGGATACTCAAAGCCGCAACAACGAAAACCGTTTTAACCCCATTTTTTGTCATTACAGCGCCCTGTTGAGACAATTTTTTTATTTGAATTTTATAAAATTCCGGAGCCACTATGGCTATATTTTTGTCTTTGCAGGTAATTTGTGTTAACAATTAGAATCAATAAGGATGGCAGTATTTATTATTTTTCATCATGTTACTTGAGCGTGGCGATAGCTGTCAACGCTCTTTTTTGAGCATAGGTTTAAGCAACTGATCAGAGTGAATATCTTGGGGTGTATGATCATGTTCTCTTTAAACCGGTTAATTATTTACGGAGGGAGTCCCGGTGTTGCGGCGATTCTTGCTTTGGCTATCACCGGTCTTGGTCGCAGGAGATCGGAAAGGACACCCCGTTATGAAACACACGATGTCTGAGTACGATCACATTCAGAAAGGCGTTCTCCCGCCAATTCTTGTGACTTTGGTGGTGATTTGCCTTGGCATTGCATTTTTCACGAAACACACGCCACCATACATGATCATATTTATCGCCGCGGCAATTGCCTGTATTGTTTTGTCCCTCGTATTCGGTCACCTGGCCGTCCGGGATGAAGGCGATTGTCTCTCTGTACACTTTGGACCAGTTCCTCTTTTCAGAAAATCCATTCCTTATTCGGAAATCACCGCCGTGGAGAAAGACCACTCCCATTTCCTTTCCGGGTGAGGAATCCAGCTGACTCGAAAGGGGTGGCTCTGGAATATAGGCGGATTTGATTGCGTACGTATCGAGACGGGCGCGAAAAGTACACTCATTGGAACCGATGACCCAGATGGCCTGGTTTCCCTTCTAATGTCAAAAGTCATCGCGGATAGTTGGTTCAGCGAAAAATAGGAAATCCATAATTTGCCGAAGGGATTTTATCGAGGGATAACCGAATGATGGAAAACATTAAGAATTACGCTTATGAGAAATCTTCACGCATCTCGACGGTCATGTCTGAATACGCATCGCATCTGTTTTTTTATGGCGAAATTATCTGGGAATACAGAAGAAAGAGATCAACTGAACCTTGAGAACGACATGTTGTACTAATCCGAAGAGGGTTTTAGCAGAGCCCGGGATAAGACGCTGCCTTTAAGGGGATTAAATCATGAAAGGAGGTTAATCTGATCGTTGATTAGCAAGAGGGCTGTATAAACTTGACCGGTTATTGGAGAGTTACGGGTTGCTGTTTAGAAGGAATTGGAAAACAAGCGTTTCCGGTCTCGAACTCGGTTGAGGGATTCCTATATGCAACATTTCTTTGATTTGGCTGAAAAATAGTGTAAGATTGTTCTGTCAGTGTCGCACGATTTTGGGCAGAGCGGTATGAGGGCTAATGCACGTACTCTTTTCCTGTAACAGAATAGGCAGAAAATGGATTGACCCTTATATGTTGTGGTAGTAAGATTTTCCGATTAAGAATCTGGAATCTGAGGGTACTTACAGAGATGTAAGCAATCTCACAAGTTTTTGAGGGTGTTGAATTCTTTGGATTATCTCAATGTATCCCATTTTTAACAGCTGAAAAGCGACACACAATATGTGGTATCCGGTTCAGACCATGACGTTCAAATTGTTAACGCGAAGAAAATGTAAATCTGCGGGAATCCCAACAAGGGAAACCTTACTGGAGGTTTGACCGTGTGATGTGAAAAACTCACGGTTCCAGGGGGAGATGGCAACGTCCTTTGGCTACTCGATTGGGAAAATCAATATATGCTTTATTTATTTGATGTAAGGACACTATCAATTATTTCAAGTATCATCAGCCTGATTCTCTGTATTTGTATGGTCTATGTTTCTCAAACCCGGAAGACATACAACGGGTTTTCGCAATGGACAATCGCCTCCATTCTATACAGTTTCGCTCTGGCATTCATGAGCCTTAGAAACATCCTGCCCGACTTCATTTCAATTATTCTTGCAAACACACTTATCATTGCAGGTAACGGATTTATCGCATACGGGTTAGAGCTTTTTACAAATAGTACCAGGAGAAGGTGGTTGTTTGTATCGCTTACCATATCAATGCTCATATTATTTTTATATTTCACGTATTACTCTCCAGATGTAAGTGCGCGCATAGTTATTGTTTCGACTATTATTGCAATAATTTATGGATACTCCGGATATATTGTCCACAAGTATGTTCCACGATTGATCGATGGTCAAAACAGATTTCTAGCGGTTGTTTTCTACGTCCAAGCTATCTGGGTCGTATTACGAATTATTCAAACAGCATTTATTGAAAGCTCCATAGTTGATTTTATGAACGCGCCAGCCTTTCACGGGATAACTGTAATGGTTTTCTTCAGTGGAAATATATTTATCATAATTGGTCTAATTGTACTCAATTTTCAAAGAGTTGAGTTTGATTTATCGGCTGCAATGGCGGAGGTTAAAACACTAAGAGGGATTATTCCCATCTGTTCATCCTGTAAGAAAATAAGGGATGATCAAGGACTCTGGAACCAGATAGAAACATATATCCGGGACCACTCTGAAGCAGAATTTAGCCATGGCATATGCCCAGAATGCATGGAAAAGCTTTATCCGGAATTTGTTGAGAAAATCGACTCTTAGGAGTTCTCAGGTATAGGCGAAAGTTTACCCTATCTGGTATCGTCCAAACAGCTTTGGTTACATACTATCAAGAGCTATTCACAGGAAAACGTGAAGTATTGATCTGGCAGTCTTGCATGGATTTTACGGTGTCAGGGTTAAGACTTATGCACGCAATGCTTTTCCGTAACCGGATAAGCGGAAACCGAATTGACCACAATATGTTGTGGTGGTAGGATTTTATGGTTTAGGTCCAAACCCTGAATCCTGCAACAACGGGAAACCCCCAACCCGTGAACGGCTTTCTTCCCTGCATGCATTCTGTAGGCTTGGCTGAAGGGAACATAAGAATCAACACATCGAAATACCGGATAAAGGATGGGCTCGTCACCGGCAGAACTGGAGGGCACCATGGGAAAACGGCTGATTGGAATGTTGATCGTGGTATCGGTATGCTATCTTTCGTCTGGAGTTCAAGCTGCAACCTTTAATGTAAACTCACCGGCGGCGCCTGGCTCGGCGCCATCCATGGCGACATCACAGTGACCAATTCTTCTTTTACGCACAATTCCTGCGACGACGGCACTGCGGACGACGGTTGCGGCCTCTATCTTTATTTCGACACCGCAGCGGCCACCGGCAATGCCATTCTCCGCAACAATAACATCAGCTACAATACCTTAAACACCAACCCATCGCCTGTGGGCAACTGTGACGGCGGTGGGCTAATGATTTACTATCTGGGAACTTCGGGGGCCGCGCCGTCCATAACATTGGATGATAACACAATTAGCAATAACCTATCGTATGAAGGAGCTGCGGAGCATCGCTTCATATCCTCCACCAGGAGGCGACGGTGACTTTGTCGGGAAACACTTTTTCGGAAAACACCGCCGGCCCTCTCCCCTCAGGGGTGCCGATCCAGATCTTTGGTGGAGGAATACACGTATATTTAGATGGTGGAGATGTGACCCTCACCAACAACCAGTTCCTAAACAACCGAAACCTGGATCCCTTTGGAATAGGCGCCGGGCTCTGCCTGGACAACCTGCCGACCGGTACCTTGCTGATGACCGACAATGTCTTTGTCGGCAACCAGAACGCGGGCCTCGACGGCGGGGCAGTGGTTAATCCAGGCAGCGGCGTCACCAGCGCCGTCATCGCCAACAACCTCTTCGTCAACAATCAGGCGGGGGTGGGGGAATCCGACGGCTCCGCCGGCGGCATTTCCATCAGTTCAAACTCCCATGTCAATTTGATCAACAACACTTTCTACAACAACACCGCCGACGATGCCGAAGGAATGAGCTTTTATGCGGAAGTCGCTGCAAACATTGCATCACTTTATAATGAAGTGTATTGGGGCAACACCCCTAATTCGATAGCCGTCTTCGGCGCTGGCCCTGTCCAGGCGACCTATTCCAACATAGATGGGGGCAGCAGCGAGCCGTATTTCGGGACAGGGTGCATAGATGCCGACCCTGTTTTCTTTAACGCGTCTAATCCGCCCGGCACGGACGGCGTATACGCGACCCTTGATGACGGTCTCCATTTGACTGCGGGGAGCCCCTCCATGAATAAAGGGTCGAACGCGACTGTTCCGGCAACGCTCACCACCGATATTGCCGGGCAGGCCCGCATCCAAACAGGGACGGTGGATATGGGGGCCTATGAAGGGGTAGCGGGTACGTCGCCAATGCCGCCGTGTTCTGAATGTTCCACCAGCCCAGTGATCCTCACCAATGTCACTTTTAATTCAGGAACTTCCTGTGAATGCAGTGATACTACCTCAATTACCATCGGGATTGAGGTAAGCATCAAAAGTGGCGCAACGGTAACTTTTAAGGCGCCGATAGTGCATGTGAATCCCGGATTCCGTGCAGAAAATGGGTCTATAGTCTCTATCGTCAATAAATGAGGATATTTCAGGAGAGGGAATTTATCGAGAGGGACGATTGCCGATTACACGGTCTTTTTGACGGCAGGATTGGCCTGTTGCCAATTAAGAGGATTAATGCAAGCAAGGTTCTGTTTTAAGGTCGTCTGATTTGGCAACAATTAAATATGTATCCTACAGCAAACACTTTTCAAGTATTGTTTTGGCAGTCTTGTTAAAATTTGGCAGAATCTTTCTCATTTAAGATCGGATTCGGATGGGCCACAATATCTGTCATCTCAGATTCCTCTGGAGGCATCACTCTGAGTATTCCTGCATCTATGCCCCTGGAAGCATCAAACTACAATAGAATCCCTTAAGGCCCCTTTCCTAAATACAGAATTGGGGGTCTAAATTCGTAAGAATAGAGGAATCATGAGGGCCAAACTATTAATCTCCAGTAACTTGGGTTTTTTTGCAGGGGCACTGCTACTTTGTGGTCTTTATCTTTTAGTATCTACGCCTGTTTTTGCGGCAACTTACTTTGTTTCGTTATCAGGTAGCGATGAAGGTATCGGCTCTTCAGGCGATCCCTGGCGAACACTTCAGCACGCGGCGGACATCGTCATTGCAGGCGATAATGTACTTATCAGGAGCGGGACCTATGCAGGATTTAGGGCAACCTCCGGCGGTGCAAACGGTCAGCCGATCACATTCAAGGCTGAAGAAGGCGCTTCCGTTTTGGTAAATACTGTTAGTTTAGATGGAAAAAAAGGCAGCATAATTGAAATAGAAGGATATGACTGGTGGATTCTTTACGGCCTGGAAGTTACCGGTGCACCCGGCAATGCGGGAATCGATATACGGTTGACGAGTCATGTTACGGTCGAATACTGCCACTGTCATCACAACCAGAAGTGGGGCATTTTTACCGCATTTTCCGATTATTTCACCGCACGGTTCAATCAGTGTACCTACTCGACGCAAGAGCACGGCATCTATCACAGCAACAGTGGTGATTATGCAGTTATCCAACACAACGTCTGTCACCATAACGCAGGGTGTGGCATTCAGATCAATGCGGACCCCTCCATGGGAGGAGACGGAATCAGCAGCAATTGTATTGTTACCCACAATATTTTGCATGAGAACGGCACAGATGGCGGTGCAGCCATCAATCTGGCATCTGTTCGCGATAGTCTTTTTGCAAATAACTTGATTTACAATAACCATGCAGGCGGTATCGCAGCGTGGGACGATGGTCAGGGCAATCAGTGGGGCAGTAAAAACAACAAGTATTACAATAATACAGTTCACATGCCCACAGACGGTCGATGGGCCATCAACCTGAAAAACGGCAGTAGCGAGTCTAAAGTTTATAATAACATTCTGATCCATGAAAATTCAGCAAGGGGTGGCATTGAAATAGACACATCCAGCCTTACCGGGTTTTTCAGCAACTACAACATCCTGGGCCAGATTAGTGTGGATGAAACCAGTATTAGCCTCTCAATGTGGCAGTCCACCTATTCCCAAGATGCTCAGTCATTCAGTCAAACGGCGCCTCAGACATTTGTGGCGCCCGGCAGCAATTATCATCTCCTGAATACCACGCTGGCAAAAGACGGGGGAACCGCCCTCTCTGAGGTCACCACGGATCTTGATGGAACCAGCCGGCCCCAGGGTGTGGCCTATGATATCGGCGCCTACGAATATCCTACTGTCGCTTGTCCCGCGTGTTCGGGCGACACGGTCGTCCTGACCAACGAAAGCTTTGCCCCAGACAGCAACTGCGAATGTGTTGGCACCATCTCTATCACAATCGGCACCGACGTTACTGTTCAGACTGGCGCAACGGTCATATTCAAGGCGCCGATGGTACATGTGAGCCCTGGATTCCATGCGGAAAATGGCTCTGCGGTCTCTGTGACGAATCAGTAGATAAGAAAATTTTGAAAGTAGGTAATTTGCGGAGAGGGATGGCGGATGGCACATAATTTTGTAGGCAGGATTGACCCGTCGTCGAGATTATATGAAATCGTCAGGTAGCCCTGGCACGAGGTTACCATCATCTACATTTTGGATTTTCCGGAAGTATTTTGCAAGATTGATCTGGCAGCCTTGCACGGATTGGGCGGACGTGGGATGCTGACTTAATGCACGTACTCGTCCATTTTGAGGTTATCAACTTAAGCAAATGTCGTATTTGAATTCTGGAAACCAGCTCTTTTGAAGGGTTGGGTATTTACTGGCTCTACCTGATGTGTGGTAGAGAATAATAATGTGGCCTTATGGCCTTTGGCGGCTGAAGTTTCACAGTTTTTTGAGGTCTTTTTCCTTTGGCCGTGCAATTTCGAACGGTTATTTTGTTTGAAATTTAAAAATCCGGCATGGATTTTGAAAAATTTTTCAATTTTTATGTCAATATTTTCGAGTGCTTATGTTATTTTTTTCTTGAGCTACATTCCTTTTCATGGTAAAAAAACGTTTTTCGATGTATCAATACGCTTTTTGGCTTGAATGTGAACAAACGTCGGTTTTACATATTCATGGCATCCAACAAAATTCCATGGAGCAACCTCTGGCGCAAATTGTGGAGCGCGATTCCCAACCCTCTAACGGATGATGGGCGATTATTGCTCGCCCTTGATGATTTTATCAATCCCAAGACAGGTAGAAAGATCTTTGGTTGCGCTCATATCTTCGACCATGCCGCCAAGGCCAACCAGTCCAAATACCCATGGGCCCAAAACGTAGTTCTCGTTGGTTTGCTCAAGCGCATCAAAGGTCGCTGGGCTTGTATCCCCCTTGCCTATCGATTCTATCTGCCAAAAAAAGCACTTGCGGCAAAAAAACCGAACATGGAGGTCCCTGGAGAAACCACAGAATTTCAAACAAAATTACAACAGGCTGTCGAAATGGTGGTCGAATTAGCAAAGCATTTTGTTAATGTTCCGATAACAATTGTTTGCGATAGCTGGTTTGGAAACAACGGCCTGTTCAAGCCCCTACACAAGCATCTCGGCATTTTGTTTAATTTGCTTTCCAGATTACGTTCCAACACTGTTCTCTACGCAATACCATCGAAGCGGAAAAAGGGACAACGCGGTGCAACCCGTAAGTACGGAAACCGTCTGGGCTTATTCGCTGAAATGGCTGCCCAGCTCAGATCTCAGGCCTCATGCTATAGCGTCTTTCTCTATGGACATTACCGCGAAGTCCAGGCCGTTACGAGAGAACTTAAACAGGATATTGGCAGCAGCAAAGCCCAAGCTCGCAACGCCCATGCTGTCATCAACCACATTAACTTCTCTATGATGGCTGCTACCGTTACCTGGATCTATGGCGCTCGGCTGGAAAATACTCCCGAACGTCGCCACAAAGTCAAAGGCAGAAACAGTTTCGCCTTCTCTGATCTGAGGCACATCATTGCGAAGGCCGCTTTGAGCGAAGATTTTGATAGCGTTTGCCACAAACAAGAGAAACTCTCACGAAAATCTTTTGTGACCGCGCTGCTGCACATGGCCGCATGAAAATACAATGAACATTTCGGTGAAACTTCAGTGAACTAACAAAAAATCAATTATGAGAGAGGTGTATTTGTGACTAAAACAGAGAAACTGCCAAAAGCAATAATAGCTATCATTCTTTCATTTTCTATTCTATTCCTTTTGCAAAATACAGCGCATCCAAAGGAACTCGAATCTATGAGCCGCATAAGTCTAAATGTTGTGGGGTTGTATAACCCATCAAAATTAAAAGGCGTTTTCGGTAAACAAGAATGCATTATGAACATTCATAACTTGAATCCAAGGTAAGTCAAATGTTTGGCCGTTGGCTAATTCAAAGGGACTTTTATGAGCATTTTTTGCGCCAGGTAAAAATGGGACAAAATTCCTGATAGTCGCATGTGCTCGAAAAAAAAGACTTGCCCATTTCTTATCTCGAAAACTCTCAATTTGTTTTAGTTTACGTTTGATTCCTTTTAAATAATTGTCAACAATGGAGGTTGTTTGTTTTATCCCATTTCTATTTTTATGAGAGGTATAATGAGTGGCATTTTCTTTTAATTCTACTACCCTCTTTTTTAGTAATGGATGAGAAAATGCATCGTCATCTAATGCCTTAATCTTTACTTCCAAGTTAACTTTAGATGTGGATGTTTTCAAAACTTTCTTAAATTTTTTATAAAGCTTGTCCACTTCTTGGTCGGTACATTTTGATTCTTTTTGATATTTTGATAGTGCATCGTAGAAGTTTTTCAAACAATGACGATGGCAATATCCGACCCAAATGTTATGGAATACGGTCTTGATAGCATTGGTTGAGGCTTTCCACTTATCTTTTGTTACACCAAGGATTTTGAAGTCGATTTTTTGCAAAAAATCCTCAAATGAACCGCACAGGTTTTCTTCATCAACATGATCAACATAATCGGAGTGCCATACTAATAAATTTTCAGGATCGACCATAACTACAGAATAAGTTCTTAAATTTGGTTCTTTTTCAAAGCCCTCATCTTCCTGTAGATATCCTGAGCCTTTCACTCCTGCTCTTGTTAGTATTGTTGCAGGATGAAGTGTTCCTGCCCATCGATTCCAGTTCAAGATGGTCTGTTTGCTTTTGACACTTTTTTTGCCAATAATTTTAAGGCTTTCGATGGCTCCTTGAATGCTCGCATTAAAACGGTACATATTCCGAAATACGTGCCCAATAATCTCTATACCAAAATTCTTTTCCCTTGGGAGAAAGCTGGGAACAAGAGAGAACTTTTGTTTGCACTTCCGGCATTGTATCATGCGGATTGGGAATGTCTGTTGTTCTCCTCCATTCATTATTGTTTTTCGAGGATTCCCGCGGAAACCAGATAAAATATATTCTTTAGGTCCAGAACATGTTGAATTATGGCCTGTGTGGTGATCATATTTATCGAGTTTATCTAATACTTCAATGCGAAACTTCTTACTATCTTTTACGAGAGCATGATAGCTTTCGGTGTTATTATAAGGAAAGATATATGTTTGATTTCCTCGTTTAGAAACAAGGTCTTCCATTTTCTTTTTTACATTTTCGATTATGGATTTATCAAAAGATTTTAACATCCCTATCTCAAATGCAATACTGATTGTACTATCACGACTTTTTACATTATTCAATTTTTTAGTAATATTACTTATCATTGAACGAATTGAATAAAAGATTCTAATTTTCTGTCGATCCCGTTGTGTTTTTGGAATGCTTTTTTTCCCTTTTATTGGCTTACAAATATCCCATAATTGACTTATTAACCTACCAAGTTCATCAATAAGAGCAGACAATGTTACATAAAAATATTGCAATGATTGAAACATCTCCCTTTCATTGATCCATGATCTGATGGCATTAATGCATTTCTCAATTTCAAAGAAAATCTCAGGATACTGTTTTGGATCGTAATAACATTGTCTTGCAAGTCTGTTTTGAGCTTTGTCCAACATTGTCAAAGCTCTCTTAATATTATTAATCATGTGCAACCTCTCTAATTTAACATAGACTGTTGCACTATGATTATGCACACTTATCAAAAAAAGTCCCTAACTTTTTTCCGCTAAGGCGAATTCAGGAAAAAATGTTTGGCCTCACGAAATGCGCTTTGATTAGGATATTGATTCTGAACCGTTTAACAGATGAAATAATTTCAATATGTTAGAGTAAACCCCACAACATTTAGACTTATGCGTTCCACAGGTAGATCACCTTGTTGCCGTCGGGTTACCTCCCGCACCTTACGGTACAGGCCTTTGAGCGATTTGGTCCCGACCTTCATCCCACGCGTATTGAAATGGAATCCAAGAAAATCAAATCCTTCGGAAAATGACCGCACGCAGGTCTTTTCATCGTTAAGCTCCAGCTTGAGCTCGCTGAGTACCTGGCGTACATAGACAAGTATTTGGTCTGCTTGCTCGCGCCCGTGGCAGAAAATTACCACGTCATCGGCATATCGGACAAATGGATGTCCTTTTGCCGCCAACGCATTATCCAGCACTGTGAGGTAAATGTTACTCAGTAAAGGACTGATTACCCCACCCTGCGGTGTGCCGGAGACCTGAAAGC
This sequence comes from Desulfatiglandales bacterium, assembly GCA_963662465.1. Taxonomy (GTDB): domain Bacteria; phylum Desulfobacterota; class DSM-4660; order Desulfatiglandales; family Desulfatiglandaceae; genus NaphS2. The sequence goes on along the minus strand of OY759599.1, from coordinate 1,194,831 downwards.
GTATATTGCCCTCCTCCATTACTCCAGCCGTCAGCCAGCCGCGTATCAGGCCCAGGACCCGTCGATCCTTCACCACCTTGCCGACCAACTTCATCAGGATTTCATGATCCACATGGTCAAAGAAACCTCTGATGTCAAGATCTACCACATAGCCATATCCTTTGCCTCTCAACTCCTGAACCTGGACGGCAGCAGTATGTGTACTGCGCCCCGGACGGAAACCATAGCTGTTTGGGTGGAAGTATTCTTCAAACACAGGGCTCAGCTGCGCATGCACAGCTTGCTGACACACGCGATCCACTACCACCGGAATACCCAGTGGGCGCTTCTTCCGGCTGCCAGGCTTGTCAATGTAAGTCCGCTTGACCGCCTTGCTCCGATAGGTGTCGTTCATCAGTCTGTGCCGTAAAGTGCTCAGGTGTTCCTTAAGTTTGCCTCTCCATGCCTTCACATCCATGCCGTCAACACCGGCACTGCCTCGGTTGGCAATTACCTTGGCCGATGCCTTTTCCAGGTTGACCCAGTTGTAAACTTTGTCTATGACACTGTGTAAAATCTTAGCCAATTGATACCATCCTACACCAGATAGGTCTGTATACCACGGCGGTACTGTCTGCCAGTTCCGGGCCGTTTTCGCTTGGAACGTACCCCTGCCCGCGCAATATCCCTTTACCTACCTTTCACGGTGTCGTCCTTCGGCACAGGTTGACCCCATGTGCCTAATATGACGGCGCTGACTTCTCATGGTCGCATCAGGTTCCCAGTTCCCTACTCGCATTCTGCGAGACTTCCACAAGATCTCACCCGGTCACCCCAGTTCTCTATTCTGCTCCTCTCCAAACCTAATCACTTATAACCGTTTCCAGCAAGGCTATCCGCAATATGCCTCGACTTTGATCCCGTCTTTTCCCCCAACGGGCCGGACTACAGGCTTTAAGGTACCCTCGTCCCACGGCCACGCCACCTCGGTCTAATCAAATGCCGGCCGTCGCTTAGGCATCTGAAATCGGATCTGAGCATCGGTCTCAAGCCCTTCTCCCACCCGCCTTACGGCGTAGTGAGTCACTTACCTCCGGCGTTCCCGTTCGATGGGCACGACGGAAACTTTGCCTCCGGAGAGATAATCCTAATGTTGACCTTATGCCATTTTGCGGTACAGCATAGACAGACTATCACTGTCACTTAGAAAACTGGGGCTGCAGGTCGCCCCTTAAAACCTAAAACCGTGCCTGAACGGCTTTTTCGTTCAGGCACGGTTTAGATTCCTTTAACATATTGGACGTTGGTTGAGGGATGAATAATTTTTTTAAGTTCCTTTTTTGAATCGGGATTTCCATTTAGAAGATTTTGAAAAAGCGTTACGATTCCGGTTTTATTCATCTCTATTTTAGTTTCGGTTTTTATATCCCTTAAATCGATAAAAAAACTGGAAAACATATCCGGTAAATCAGTAACGATATCTGTATTCAAGAAATTATGATTATTATAAATACAAGGATAGTTTCCCTTTGTTTTTTCAATAAAAAGAGAAACCTTTTCTAAATTTGTAATGGATGAAGATCTATGACAGTTTTGAATACATGCCTCATCAATTCTGTTTTTTTCACACCCAATCACCTGAGAAAACAAACATTGCCTGCTGCTGAGAAGTAAAATAGGATGGTATATGCTATAGTATAGTTTGACGCTGTCAGGGTTTTTGATAATTCTTATCTGTTTTTTACTTATTTCATTTGAAATAAATGACCCATAACAGTTAAAATTTTCTTTTAAACATAAAAGACTAAAGGAATTAACAATATTAAGATAGGGTCCCGCTATCCAGGGAATTCCTTTTTGACAAGCTTCATAGGCGATTCCGGTATTGTTTGTTACAATCAGTTTGGGTTCTACCTTTTTAAGAAATTCCACTGCGGCATTATTGTTTTCCCCTATTAAAATAGATGGGAACCATGGCATTAATTTTTTATTTTTTAAAAAAAGATCTATCAATTCATGATGTTCATCTTTAGAACAATTTGGAATTTCAAAAAATATATTTGCGGATGTATTATGATACAAGTTTAAATCTTTTTTTGAGGAGATTAATACCGCAAGATCGGGTTTCGTTTTTAATGTAATTGTTTTTTTTAAGAATGGAAAATCAATTGGATCAACAATTTCTTTTGAACCATTTAAAACAAACAAAATTCTTTTTTTTATTGAAGTGAGTTCTTTAAAAGGTACAAAAAGATCACTTTGAAGATTTTCCAATCCTAGATGCTTAATGTAATATTCCGTGTTATTTAAGGCTTTAAACCTTTCAAACAACATATCGTAATTTAAGCACTTAGTACTGCCTTTCTTGTTTTTTTGGGGAAGATTTTTACGGCCTGGCAGTATTGTTTTTGCCTCATCCCCTTGGTTCGAACTATGCCGGTTTAGAGCGTATGTACCGGCATTTTCAAGATTAGTTTCTGAAAGCACGATAAATGAAGCGTCCGGCGTTTTTACAGATACTTTTAAAGGAACGCCAAATTCCCCTGAAATACTTAATATTAAAGGAACTTTAGCGATACTTAATTGTCTTATTATATTTTTAACGTTAATTGTAATGTCTGATTTTTCTTCATAAAATTCTGTTGGATCATTTACCGTTTTATTATTCGTAGCATAATGACCAATTCCAGAGAGATGTTTAATTGAATTATCCATGGGATTATCAATAAACATATCGTTATCGATATCTCCCTTCAGATAGGAATTTGAAAAATCTCGGTTAAACACCGTATAAAGATCTCTATTATCAGTATTTAGAATATTTTGATTATAAAAACTAAGAAGTTGTTTTTTCCAGCAATTCACAACCGTATATACGTATTCAAACTTCTTCATTCTTCCTTCTATTTTTAGTGAGGCAACGCCTGCATCATATATTTCATTCAGATCAAAATATGCTGAGTTATCTTTAAGATTAAGGGGGAAATTTTTACCTTTGGGCGTCGTTAAATATCTATCTCGACAGGGTTGACTACATCTACCGCGATTTCCCGACTTCCCGCCAAGAACAGAACTCATATAACAAATGCCTGAAAAAGAGATACAGTAGGAACCATGGACAAAAATTTCAGTTAAAATATTGTTTTCATGTCCAACCAACGTTAAGTCTTTTATCTCATTAATATTTAACTCTCTTGAGAGATTAACCTGGGTAGCCGTTAGTTTACTTAAAAACTTTATCTGACCTTCATTATGAGTCGTAAGTTGAGTAGATGCATGTATTTTAAGACCTTTGAAATATTTGGACAATAGATAAAACAGTCCTAAATCCTGAACAATTACGCCATCGATACTGGTATTAATCAGTTTGTTCAATAAGTTTATAAGGGCTCTGATTTCACCTTCAACGATAATGATATTAAGGGTTAAAAAGACTTTGCAATTATTTCTATGAGCAAGATTTAAAATCCCATTTAAATCTTCAAAATTGATATTGGTTGCCCTGTCCCTGGCATTGAATTTACTCAGGCCACAGTATATGGCATCCGCCCCTGCTGCAATTGCCGCTTTGATAGCATCAATATCGCCACCTGGCGCCAGTAATTCAATTTTTCTTTTCATGGCATTATCGGTTTCCAGGTGAAATTTAGCAGCTGAGAACATCCCAAGCCTCTTGACGATTACAAGACATTCATACCTTTCGGGTGATGGTTTCCAGCGCTTCTTCCGCCGCTTCCCGGGTTTCACGGCTGTAGGGTCCTGACAAAACCGTTTCCAGCTTGAGAATGGTATCCCGGTTTCCCGCTTCCCCGAGGATATAAACCACGTCCCCTCTAACCTGCTCATTAAGCGTAGGAAATCTTTCCCAGAGAGGCTCCACGCATTGCTCGGCCAAGGGTTTGTCCTGTTCAATGATTTCTTCAATGACCACCATGGCGCCCAATCGAACAGACCATTTCTCAGAGGTCAGCAGTTCATAAAAGCTGGGGAAAATCGTTCCCTGTTCCATCATCATATGGGCTAACAGACCAGCCTGTCCTTCCCCCAGCAGGCTTTCAATGGATAACGCACTGATCAGAGAAGGGTCCTGGTTCAAAACAACGTCCAGAATTTCCTTCAAGGGCACTTGACCCGTCCAGCGCATGCGTTCGTCAAAAAGAAGGGTGGGCGCCGATTTAATGCCCAGCGGTTCCGCCATTTCCGGAAAGAGCAAACCGTCGACAATGGTAAGCTTCACCCACTCGTTTACCAGGACCAAGGGCGCCAGTTCCTGAACCATTTTGGGACAATGGGGACACTCAGACGCGATAAACAGTTTCAAAAAACATGGGATTTTCAGACGTTCCAATTGGGCGGCGGCACTTTCGGAAACAGACGGCGGCGCCTTGCCGGACCACGAAAGGACATCCAGGAACGGCCCCAGCTCGGGACCCAGAGGAACGGCGTGATAAATGAGACCGTGATGGATCTCAAGGGACGGCGGTTGTTTTGCGTCATCCCCTTTCCGGTATGTCGCCACAACATTTGGCGCCAACAACGACAGTTGCTCACAAAAGGTCCTGAACATGCCGCTTCGATCATCATCTGAAACAACACACGTAATGGGAATTTTAGTGAAAAGCGCCCTATGCCAATCTGAAATCAGTTTTTCTTCATCGGGTGTCATAATTTACCATGAAAATACAGCCGTTAGCAGTTAGCTATTAGCCGTTAGCTTAAAAGCGGTAGATGTTATTTTCATCCGCGGGGGTGGCAAATCCCCTTGTCATGAGGGTTTACAAGGATCCTTATGGTTAATGCTTGCCGCAACAACCGCCGCCACCGCCGCAATCCGTCACGCGGCCGGCCATGGCCCGGACAATCTCGGATTGATCCGCATCTTCAATGTTATAGACCGTCGCTTTCATGAAAAAAACGTCCATATGCCTGACCTTTTCAGGCAGGGGAATCGCCAGACGTCCGAACATCTCATCAAAACGCCAACCCCGAATTTCAAAACGAAGGATATCGCCCACTTTCTTGCCCAACAACTCATATTCAAAGGTCGTATATCCCTCGGGCCCAACACCCACCACAAGCCTGAAGGAGACCGGCTCCGGCGTCAAATCCATTTTCTTTTCATGGGTCCCCGCCTCAAGAAGCAGGGTGACTTTCTTAAGACCTTCAACTTTCCGGTTTGATTCGCTCATAGCGATTTCCTTCCTTTCCCATTTTTTAAATATCTCTGGCCCCCGGCACGAAGAACCTGTATAGTTTAAAAGTGAAAAGTGGTCCACTTTTCACTTTTAAACTATACAGCGCAGGAGGCAACCGTGACAAAACATCTCATCTGGATCGACCTGGAAATGACCGGCCTGGATCCTGAAACCTACGTGATCGTAGAAATCGCATCCATTATAACTGATGACCAGCTCAACGTGGTAGCCGAGGGACCGGACATCGCCATCAACCATCCCGATGCTGTCCTGTCCGCCATGGAACCCTGGAGTCTTGAACACCACCAGGCCTCGGGGCTGACGGATCGCATCAAGGCCTCCCCTTATAATTGTGCCCAGGCCGAAACGGAGACCCTTTCGTTCCTTTCCCAATACTGTAAAAAGGGCGATTCCCCTCTCTGCGGCAATTCCATCGGCCAGGACCGCCGCTTTCTGGTGAAACACATGCCGACGTTGGAGAATTTCTTCCATTACCGCAACATCGACGTCAGTGCCATCAAAGAACTGTTCAAACGATGGTATCCCTGTCTTCCTCGGTTTGAAAAGAAAAAAACACACCTGGCATTAAGCGACATCCGGGAATCCATCGACGAACTGATCTACTACCGTAAAAACATTTTTCTGCCCTGAATAACGTTTAACAACTGCACCCTTTTCTAAATCTATCACAGTAAGAGACAGTTCCGCAAGGTCCGGCCATTTGTTTTAGGCCTTTTTTTTAAATGGCCGAGATCCCGGTAAAAAAATCTTGACAGCCGGATCATCAGATACTATATTCCAAAAAAAGAATTCAGGAGTTCAACATGAAAAGATTTACCGAGGTAATGAAAGCCCTTTCCGATCCCAATCGGGTCAAGATCGTAAAAATACTTCAACACCGCTCCATGTGCGTCTGCGAACTGCGGGAAGCCCTCCAGGTTTCCCAGCCCACCGTCAGCAAGCATCTCAAGATTCTGGAAAGGGCCGGGTTAGTTGATTATAAGAAGGACGGTTTGTGGGTGGATTACTTTCTTACGGATGGCAGCACCTTCGTCACTGGATGGAAACAGATGATGAGGTTTCCCGCCTGGTGGATCGGCTCCCGTTTATCAACAGGGTGGATATCTGCAAACGGTAGCCTGTTTTTTTTTGGGGTTTAAATATTACTAAATTGTTATTTACGCATTAAAAAAACCTATTCCAAGATTATTAAACAGCATCGGGAGGAAGCGTCATGAAGGAAAAATGGAAACTGCTCTTGATTATATTGATCTTCGGCGCCGCCTACTACGTGCCCTGGGCAAGCCCCGTCATTCGCCGGTCCGGCCTGGAGGCCTTCATGATGCTCCAGGAATACGCCCGTCAACATGTACTTACCTGTCTTATCCCCGCATTCTTCATCGCGGGTGGAATCGCAGTATTCGTAAGTCAGGCATCCGTCCTCAAATACTTCGGCGCCACCGCCAGGAAAATTCTCTCCTATTCGGTGGCCTCTGTTTCGGGAACGGTGCTTGCGGTCTGTTCCTGCACCGTACTCCCTCTTTTTGCGGGGATTTATTCACGCGGCGCCGGCATCGGTCCCGCAACGGCCTTTCTCTATTCGGGTCCGGCCATTAACGTGCTGGCTATCGTACTCACGGCCCGGATCCTGGGCTGGCAACTGGGACTGGCCCGAGCCATCGGCGCGGTCCTCTTTGCCGTCATCACCGGTCTGCTGATGGCTTTTATCTTTCGAAAAGACGACGCAGCCAGAGCCAAGGGAGAAATATTTTTGCCCGATGACGAGGGAACCGGACGAACCCTTGCCCAGGATGCCCTTTTCATGCTCACCATGGTGCTGATTTTAATCTTTGCCGCCTTTGCCAGACCGGCCGAAGGGTCCACTGGCTTATGGCCTGCTATCTTCGCCGCCAAATGGGTCATTACCGCTGGGCTCCTGGTCATTTTGGGGTTTATGCTTAAAGCCTGGTTCATCAAGGAAGAACGCGTCATCTGGGTCCAGTCCACCTGGGGCTTTATGAAACAGATCTTTCCCCTTCTGGGTGCCGGGGTCCTGGTGGCGGGATTCATGCTGGGCAGGCCCGGACATCCGGCCCTGATCCCCGATCAGTATATCGAGAACCTTGTGGGCGGAAACTCCCTGTGGGCGAACCTTTTTGCCGCAGTCTCCGGCGCACTCATGTACTTTGCCACCCTCACGGAAGTGCCCATCCTTCAAGGGCTTCTGGGCGCGGGCATGGGAAAGGGCCCGGCCCTCTCCCTTTTGCTGGCGGGGCCAGCCCTCTCCCTGCCCAACATGCTGGTCATCGGAGGCGTCATGGGGGCTAAAAAGACGGCGGTTTTCTGCACGATCATCGTTATTTTGAGTACCATTGCGGGAATGATTTATGGCGCAATCGCGGGTTAAATCTTTAAAATTTCTAAATCACGGAAAGAAAGGAATACAATTATGGAAATCAAAGTGCTGGGACCGGGATGCCCCAAATGCGAGCAAACGGAAACACGGGTCAAAGAAGTGATACAGACGTTAAATGTAGAGGCCTCCGTGATCAAGGTCAAAAACGTCATGGAAATTGCCAAACATGGCGTTTTCATGACCCCCGCCGTGGTGGTGGACGGGGAGGTTAAATGCGTTGGCAAGGTCCCTTCAAAGGATGACATCAAGGGATGGATCAGCAAATAAACAAAGGTCATTGAACAATTTATGAAAGAGGGTGAATACGGTGAAGGGTAATATCAAAAAAAAATTGTACCGCTTGCTGCTTCTGGGGTTCATGGGCCTTTTGTCTTACGGCTGCTCATCCGAGGAACCCCAGGTATCCCATCCGCAACCCACCGGCGTTGTTCCGGTCAAGGGGATGGCGACCCTGGTGGATCTGGGCGCGGACGCCTGCATTCCCTGCAAAATGATGATGCCCATCATCACCAGGCTCGAAAAAGTCTATCGAGGAAAGGCGGCTATCGTATTCATCGATGTCTGGAAGGACAAGGAACCGGCCAAACGTTTCGGCATCAGCGCTATCCCCACCCAGATATTTTTTGATAAAAACGGCAGGGAAGTCTACCGCCATACCGGGTTCATGGGAGAAGCGGAGATTGTTTCCCAGTTGAAAAAGATGGGGATCAGTTGAAGGATACCCCTCCATCGCGTTCATCGGCATCATCTGCGCCTTGCTGGGGAGGATGCTGGGAGACGTGGGCAACTACTGCCAGATCCTGCTGGGTCTGGTCCTGGTCTGGGTAGCACTGGGCATGCTCGGCGTTGAAAAATGCGTCATGTCCGGAAATCTCCTCTCCAGGGTTAAACTTCGCGGCATGTTGGGGGCACTGGTGCTGGGTCTGGCCTACGGAATCCTGTCCGGCTCCTGCACCTTCGGATTCATCGCCCCCATCCTGGCCATTGTCACGGTTCAGGAGAAGGTGGCCACGGGCATGATGTTAATCCTGCTCTTTGCCGTCGGGCACTGTCTTTCCATTGTGGCGGCGGGAAGTTCCACCGCAGCGGTCCAGCGGGTGTTGGAAAACAACCGCTGGCAGGGGGCCGGCAACTGGTTTCGAAAAGGGGCTGGGGGTCTCATCGGATGTATGGGACTGTATTTTATCGTAAACCCATTTTTCTCAATGTAAACTCTTTTTGGGAGATCAACACCATGTCGGACGCACGTCTTTTAATGGGCGGTTTTGCGAATGCCTAAAACAGCAAAAAGGGCATGCTCCCAAGCTTGGGAGCATGCCCTTTCTTTACTCTTTACAGGTATTGCTAAATCTAGCTTACCGTGACATTTGCCGCGGAAGGGCCTTTTTGCCCTTGTTCAATGTCAAAGGTAACCCTATCACCTTCGCTGAGACTTTTAAAGCCGCTTGCATTGATCGCTGAATGATGAACAAACACATCGGGTCCATTTTCCTGCTCGATAAAGCCGAATCCTTTTTGGTCGTTAAACCACTTCACTGTTCCGTTACTCATAGTAATATCCTCCTTTCTATAAATTGCTCAATATTTTAGACTGGAGGATATGACACTGAAAAATAATCTGTTCCTTCAGAAAAAACCACCCCACAAACTGCAGGTGGGTCCGTATTGATCTTCCAATGGTAACACTTTATATTGAGAAAGCAAGCTATTTATTTTTTTTAGGCATTTTTTCTTATAATTTCCGGTTTCATAAAGCCATCCAACGGATATCCACCACGCCCTTGCGTTCCCCATCTATTGTCGGGAAAAGGGTTGCTAAAATAAAATTGGACCGAATTCCAAGTACATAAAGAGGATTATCAGCGTTGTTCCCAAAGAGACGACCCCCGTTCCAATGGCGCCTGTTCGTCTGTTCTCATCGTTACTGAAGATCGTGACGATCCCGCCTGTTACCGCCATTGCAAATGCCGCCATACAGGCTATTTGGAGAATAAGTACAGGTTCTTGTCTGACGTTTATGAAAAAAGAGAGCAAAAACACACCCGCGACAATTGAACCCATTGTCTGTTTGTCTCTATCCTCATGAAACATGGTTGATAATCCGCCAATTACGGCCATAAGAAAAGACACAATAGAAATCAACTCTCGCACTTTAAAAGCCCCCACCAATCTTCATATTTAACTCAGTATTCGATTCCCCTTCTCGCCTTAACGCCATTCTTGAAGGGATGCTTGATCTCTTTCATTTCCATAACCACAGTTGCAACGTCCATCACGTCGGGATGGGCATATCGTCCACCCAGCAGCAGATGCACGGCCTTCGGTTTCTTGAGGAGCAAATCCTGAACCTCTTGGGGGTGAATAAAACCATAATTTACGGCAATATTGATTTCATCCAGAACCACCAGCCCGTAGCGGGAAGACAATATGATTTCTTTTCCCCGCTCCCACGCTTCCCGCGCCGCTTCCTCATGGGTGGGGTCCGCACCGGGATTTTCTTTGTTTACAAACCCCTTTCCCATGGTCTCAATCTCAAGTGCGGGCAGATTTTTAATAGCCATGACCTCTCCATAGGGCTTGGGAGACTTGATAACCTGAAGGATAAAGGAGGGCACATTCATACTGCTCATGAGAAGCGCCTTTCCCAGGCAGTAGGTGGTCTTTCCTTTTCCCTTGCCTGTCACCACTTCGATGGGGCCTGGATTTTCATCCCGGGCCGGCGTCCGCACCGTCATTTCCGTGACCAGATGAGCCCCCTCCATGATCTCACCCGCAGCTTCAGATCCCGTCAGCACCAACTCCACGTGGGCCGCTTTTTCCCGCATCAACCCAAGGATCTCATACAACGAAACCACGCCTCTTGAAACCAAATCAAGGACACCGTCCAGGACCACGATGTCATAGGCGCCGGACACAGCGATGGTTCCGGCTTTTTGAAAGGCAACCTTTGCCCTTCCTTCTATAATATCGAAACCCTCCAGGGCTGTGGCGTCAATCACCAGGTTTGGAGCAAGAACCGCACAGGCCTGTTCTTCTCCACCCATAAGGTCATGGGGAGCAAAGCGTGTAATGAGCGTACGAAGCCCATAGCCTGAGGCGCGAAGGGCCAGACCAAAGGGGGCATAATTGGGTTTTTTTGAAGGGATTGTGTAAACCTGTATGAGGCCGGTTTCCTGACGAGTCGATATTTTACAGTTAGTGTTCATGGTCTTCGTATCCTTAAAAAAACACCTGTACCTCGATGATATTTCCGGGCGCGAAGCATTCCTCCCCTTCCGGAATCTTGATCAGGGCCTGAGCCCGAGCCTGGGATTGAATCCTGCTTTTCATGCGGTGCGGGATGGCCCACCACTCCCCTCCCCTTTTTTTGAGCATTGTTGAAAAATTGAATCATGTAGGCCTAAGCCGAATATTTACCGCCCTATAGGGACAAAATAAGGTCACTTATTTCGATACTTTTTCGGTCAAATAATGTGCGACGTAGCACTTCCCGTTTGACAATAGTATTTATTCATATTAATTACCTAGTGAGAAATCAACTAAAATTCGCTTTCTTCCACGATGAATTTATTCTTTTGCCCAAGCTATTGGACTCATTGGAAGAAAGATGACTGTTTTAATCCGCTGGTAACTTGCACAAAAAAACCTTTAATATAAAATAGTTATTGTAAAGACATAATAAAAATATTCTAAATTAACGGGCATTTCTGGTTAAAACAAATTTATCGTACACTTTCTTCGCCTTCGTTGGAATTTGAAATGATCTGTTCAACGTGTGGGAAACAAATTGACCCCGATTCAACCTTTTGCAGCTATTGCGGATCTAAACCAATACGTAAGGGCAATGGTCGAATTTGGAATATAGGACGGGACTTCCATAACGACATTGTCGAAGATTATCCCATGGTTTCAGCGCAACACTGTCGCATTGTTTTGCTGGGCGGCAATCTGTTTATCGAGGATTTAGAAAGCACCAACGGTACCTATCTGAACCGCGGCAGAATTCCCCCTTTTAAGAAGCTCCCGCTTAATCCTGGAGATGCGATCCATCTGGGCACCCATCAACTAGCACTTGATTTGAATCGTATTATAGGAACGGGAACGGGCGCTCCTGTCGGTGCCAGTGATCCTCAAGCTATAAGTATATTAGAGCGGGAAACGATTATTGGAAGAGATCCCGCTTGCACGATATGTCTGGATTACCCGCAGGTTTCCTGGCATCATGCAAGGCTCATTATCAAGGAAGGTGTTTTTTTTCTTGAGGATCTTGCCAGCACCAACGGAACATATCTGAATGGCCTTAGAATAAACGCATGCTCTGTAACCGAACGAGATACAATTTCCATCAGCTCTTTCTCTTTCACATTAACCCCAAACAACCGGATTGAAAAAAGGGATTATCGCAGAGATATTCGTCTGACTGCCGACGATATAACCGTCGAGGTCTACGACAAGAAGGCTCGTGCCGCCAAAAAGCTTCTGGGCGGGGTATCCTTCACCGTTTATCCTTCCGAATTTGTCGGTTTGATGGGACCTTCCGGATCAGGAAAAACGACCCTGCTCCTTGCCCTGAACGGATATCTGCCACCGCAATCAGGTCGTTCTCTTGTCAACGGACAGTCTCTTTACGCCAGCTATAATACGTTCAGGACCTGTATCGGCTATGTGCCCCAGGATGATATTCTCCACCCGGAACTGACTGTTTTTGAAGCTCTTTATTATACTGCAAAGCTTCGTCTTCCAATCGATACAACCGAAAAAGAAATCCGTGTTCGCATTGTTAGCGTCCTGACGCAGCTCGGCCTGATGGATGCCAAAAGAAACATCGATATTAGAAATGTCATCATCGGCTCCGCTGAAACAAAGGGAATCAGCGGCGGGCAACGGAAGCGGCTGAATCTGGCCATGGAGCTTTTGACCGATCCGAGCCTGCTTTTTCTCGATGAACCGACATCGGGACTTTCATCAGAGGACGCCGTTAACGTAATGGACGTCCTTCGCGGTTTGGCCAATAAGGGAAAGACAATCATCCTGGTGATCCATCAACCGAGCCTTGAAATCTATAAAAAATTAGATAATTTAATTATTCTTTCCTGTGGGAGGCTCATGTACTACGGACCAGCCTATCCAGATTCCATCACCTTCTTTAATCCCGGTCAACCGCATGAAAAAATAGTTGAAAATGCGGACAATACCTTGAAGGGGTTGTCTTTGCGCCATGAGCGGGAATGGGCGGCGGAATACCATAATTCCATCTATTTCAAGCAGTATGTTGAGGATCGGAAGGACTATGTTGCCGCTTCCCGGAGACCCGAAAACAGCAAGCAGCCGATCTCATTTGATTTTTTGATAAAACAATGGTGGACCCTCACATCCCGGTTTTTCACCGTCAAACGAAAAGACCATGTCAATACGGGGATTCTTCTTTTACAAGCGCCCGTAATTGCAATCCTGGTTTCAGTTGTTTTTCACGGAAAAGGAGATAACAACCAAGCAGCGATCCCACTTTTTTTGGTCGTTATCGCGGCCCTCTGGTTCGGAATATCAAATTCCGTCCGTGAGGTTGTTGCGGAAAAAGCCATATATACGAGGGAACGGATGGTGAATCTGAAGATATCCGCTTATGTTCTTTCAAAATATATGGTGCTGGGGTGTTTTTGCCTTTTTCAGTGTGCTGTCCTGGTGGGCATTATCCATCCGTCGGTTCAGCTTAAAGGATCTTTTTCCGGGATGCTGTGGGTTACCTTCCTGGCATCCCTTGCCGGCCTGAGCATTGGCCTTTTCCTATCGTCCGTCACCAGAACTCAACAGGCGGCAATTGCCATTGTCCCCCTGGTTTTGCTGCCCATGGTGATATTGGGCGGCGCCATGCTGTCCGTAAAAGACATGGGTGATTCGGCCCATTTTCTCTCTCGCTTTGTTCCTTCCCGGTGGGCTTTTGAGCATGTCATCCGGATTGAGGACTCAGGAAAAGAAAGTGAGGAAACCAATAAACAAACGAAAATCTCAAACAGTGCTGATCAAACTTCAGCTTCCGTACGCCATTCGAATCCCTACAGCAGTCGGTTTTTTGGCGATCGTTCAATGGAAAAGGAATCCGTTCTGTTTCTGGTGATTGGGATCTATATTTTCAGTTTTGTCGCCATGACAATGCTCGCCCTTAGACTGCGGGACAAGGTTTAAAGCTCTCTTAAAACGTTATGAATTCGACTTTTTTACGAGTTCATCAAGGTTTGAACCAATGGAGAACATGTAATTTCTGAAGTGCTGAACTGCTCAAGGAGAAATCATGAAAGGACAATTTAAAGCATATATTTTGATTGTTTTCTTAGTTCTGGTGACTCAACAGAACGCGGCTGCGGGACTCACGCTTAAAATTCACAGCTACGACGTCTCTCAATTCCCCTCAATAAGAATCTTTTTGACTGTTGAAAAGGACGGCGCAGCAATCAAATCCGCAATTCTGCCACAGTTCAAGGCTGCCATGGAAGATAAAGAAGCGTTAGCAGTGAAACAGGTTTCCTCCCTTAAAAAGTCCGGTGAAAACATTGTGTTGCTGCTTGCCGTCGATACCAGCGGCTCCATGAAGAAAAAACAGATTTCAGCCATAAAAGGGGCCATCAAAAAGCTGATGGAACAGAAAGCGCCGCAAGATCTTGTCGGACTGCTGAGCTTTAACGACGACGTTTTTGAGGATTGTGATTTTACCGAAAATGCGGACATTTTTCTGAAGAAGCTCAATGCGCTTCACTGCCGGGGAAAGAGTACCGTTCTGTTCAAGGCGGTTTTCACAGGCCTTGAAATGCTGGCAAGTCCGGATCTTCCGCGTCTGAGATATCTCGTGGTGCTGTCTGACGGCAAAGATGAAGGCGTCGGGTTTACCCTTGATGATGCCATAGCAAATGCCAGGAAGTTCAATGTTCCGATTTATACCATCGGTTTTGCCGGCAGGGCCGATGCAAAATTTTTGGATAATATGGTGCGTCTTGCAAAAATGACCGGCGGAGAATACCGGAAAGTATCTGGAAGCAGTGGTCTTTATGAGGCCTACGCCGCCATCACCGGCAATATTCTTGATCAGCAGGTACTTGAGCTTGAAGCCGATTTCAGGGGGGATGGGTTGAAACACCACCTGGAGGTTCAATATGCTGACCCGGGAGGCGAAATCTGTAAGGGAGAAATTGATTTTCTAGCGCCCCTGTTCAAGGAGGTTGCCAAGAAACCATCCAGTGAAGATTTAGAAACAGAAAGCAGATCCCGAGTGCCGGTGGTTGAAGTGATCGGCAACATGCCAAACATTCTTGTAGTTGTTTGTTTGGGCGCCGTTGCCGTAGCGATTCTCGTTTTGGGGATTCTTGTGTTGAACAAAAGAAAAAGAAAGACAATGCGCGACAATGCGCATGAAACCAAGCCTTCCGAAGTGACGGGGGCGGAACCGGCGTCATTGTCTGAAGAAAAGCCCATGACGCCCACTAATCCAAATCCTTTGATCCTTTCGATATCCGACAAAGGCATAGAAATTCCGCTTAAACCGGAACCTATGACAATCGGCGCTTATCCGGACTGTGCCATTGTTCTTGAAGGGGACACGGTTTCCGGTTACCACTCGGAAATATCCGGCGACGGCAACCAATGGGTGCTTAAAGACCTCGGAAGCACCAATGGCACCCGGTTGAATGGTGAATATATCAAAGAGACGGTTTTCATCAAAGAAGGCGATGTGATCCGGATCGGACCGATTGAAATTGTTGTGAAATCGGAAAAAAATAGTCAAGCAGTCGAATAAAACAGAATTCAGAGCCACCCACCAGAGTGGCGCTTTATTCCGAGGAGGATTCCAGATGATTCAATGCCCAAAATGCCGGACGACCAATCCTGACGGCGCCAGATTTTGCAAAGCATGCCGCGCCCCCATACCGAACATAGATGGAAAGATACGTTGCCCCAATGGGCACATCATGGATCCCACCTGGAAAGTCTGTCCAATCTGCCGGGCTGACACAGGGAGTGGACAAGGGGCAAGAACCCCATCCCGTGAAAAAACCCTGATGCAGTCTGGAAATGCTTCGCTCAAGGTCTCCGGTGGTCCACGCCGGAAAACAAAAGTGGAAGGCCCCGTGCCCGAGAGGGTTTCTGCCGGCGCAAAAAAGGCCAGGCGAAAAACCGTTGTTATTTCACCGGACAAAAATGGCCCAAAAAATGATGCCATTGTAAGACCTCGAATGGTGGGTTTTTTGGTCACCTACTCCCATGAGCCGTCAGGAGCATATTACGAGATCCGGGAGGGACGGCATGTGATCGGCGCGGGAAACGGTATGGACATCGCGGTAAAAAGCGATAAAAATATGTCTTCAGAACACGCCATTCTGTTGTTTAGACGCGGACTTTTTTGGATGCGGGACAATCTTTCAACCAACGGAACTTTTGTAAACGGGGAGGAAATTACAGGGGATGTCAGTCTCAATAACTACGATAAGATCACAATGGGGGATACCGAGTTCACGCTTATTATGATCGAGCCTTCGAAGAAAAATCCTCAATAGACCCTAATGGTTGATCAAAAAAGGCGATTTTCATGAAACAATGTCCCGCATGCGGGAAAACCTATCCGAACACGGATTCCTTTTGCTCCGCAGACGGTTCAAACCTCAACTCACTGCCTGAAACCGGTGGGACAATGAGGAAAGCAGTGCTTGCCCTGGCATTTGCCGTTGCCGTACTCGGTTTCATGTTCGTTAGCGGGTTTCCCTATATCCTGAAATGGGCAGCGTCCAATTTCCAAGTTTCACTGGTGGGAATTTCCTATGAAAAGGATTCGATTTCGGGAGAGCTTGGTCGACAGACTCTTGAAATACTTGAAGATTTTGTGGATGTCATTACCGGTGGGAAGCGTAAGCCCGCTGAACATAAACAGCAGGATTTCATGCTGCTGCTTGAAGTGAAAAATAATACGATCATCCCGGTGAAAATCACTTCACTGGAATTTGAATTCTTGATCAACGCACGGCAGGTCGGCAGGGGGAATCTGCTGGGTGATAAAAGCATTCTTGTCCATGCATTTGAAAGTAAGACGTTCAAGTGTCCACTGACCCTCTATCCGATGCCGTTTTTAAAGAGTGCGGGAAAAATAATTGTTTCCGGGCTTTTGCGATACGGCATCCGGGGTCGAATCGTTGCCGAATTTCTGTTCTGGAAGATCAAGTGTCCTTTTGATGTGAAGGGGATCACGGTTCCACTGTAACAGGATGCGGGGGTGGCCTATGAAGATGATGATTGCGCAGAAAACGGACGTGGGTCTTGAGCGGAAAGATAATCAAGACGACATGGGCTGGTTCAGTTTTCCCGTAGGCGAGGTGTTTATCGTCGCCGATGGAATGGGAGGGGAGGCTGGCGGCAGGGAAGCGGCCAGATTGGCCATTTCTACCATCAAACAATGCTTTGAAAAAGGAGGAGATTCTGTTCCGGATCTTCTCAAGTCATCTATTACTCTGGCGAATCGCCGTATCCATGAAAAGGGAACTTCCGGTGACTTGCAATATCGTAAAATGGGAACCACGGTGGTTGTTCTGGTTGTCAGCCATAATCAAGCCTATATGGCTCATGTGGGGGACAGCAGAATTTACCTTTACCGGAACTCAAAACTCAAACCCATGACAAAAGACCATTCTCGAATTCAGCAGATGGTGGATGATGGCATCATCTCCCTTGCAGAGGCGGAAGATCATCCCGACGCCAATATCATCTACCGGGCATTGGGAGCAAAGCCCAAAGTTGATCCGGAAGTGAGGGAGGAACCGTTTTCGGTCCTGCCCGACGACCATTTTCTGCTATGTACGGACGGGCTTTCCGGGCTGGTCGGGGACCATGAGATTGCAAATATTTTTCGCTGGGGAGGGTCGGCCGAAGTGCTTTGCGACAACCTTGTTTCCGCCGCCCTGAACCAGGGTGGTTATGACAATGTTACGGTACAGGTTGTACAGATTGTACGGCTTGGGGACCAGCAAGCGCCTTTAGCGAAACCCGAGTTGGAAGTCAAGCCGACAGTGACAGCCGTCAATATCAAATCAGTAGCATCCATTTCGTTTTTTCTTATCCTTGCGGCGCTGCTCGGGGCCGGGATCTGGTGGTATTTTTAAGGGGACAAGGAGCTACATATGCCGTTTTGTACGCGATGCGGCTTTCAGAATGACGATGACGCCAGGTATTGCAATAACTGTGGCCATGAACTGACCTATTCCGAGGCTCCGCCTTCCATGGCGAAGCGCCGGAAAAAAGGCCGGTGGCCGGGGTTGATTGTCAGTCTGGTTTTACTGCTTGCAGCAGGCGCGACAGCCCTGTATCTGGGAAATGTGGAACTATGGCCCAACGCCGATTCAACCCGGCCTAAGGATTCCCCTGCCGATACCGGCGATATAGGTGTTCCCCCCGCTGAAAAATCCCAAAGAATAAAGCGGGAAATCTCAGAAATTCAAAAAACCGCTTCAAAAACAGCGGATCGGATTTTCGGCTCGGATCAGGAACTGGGTACAATACCGGGTCAACCAACTCCTTTGAAAAAGGGGTTGAAAGATGTGGAGGAGTCCCGGCGCTATCATTATATCCATCAGGACTGCAACGTTCTTTTCTCGGATGTGGCTCAGCAGGTCGCCCATTCGATTGAAACTGAAATCATAAAAGCAACCGAGATATCCGAAGAAACCGAAAACAGTCTCGGCAGGGAACTTTCGCAACAAATGGAAAAGCAACATAAGGGGAAAATCGATATTGACAAGGAGTGGCTTGCCTACGTTCAATCCCTGGGAGAATCTCTGCTTTCCAACGTAGACCGCAAAGGGATTGCTTACCATTTTCACACTATCCGAAGCGATGATGTCAATGCTTTTGCCATTCCAGGCGGGGGAATCTACATTTACACGGGACTTTTGGAGAATATTGAAAATGAAGCGCAACTCGCTCACGTTTTGGCGCACGAAATCAAACATGTGGATCTCAGACATTGTATTGCCACGTATCAGATTATTGAAAAGCTTCCGGGGGTTATGCATAATCCAGCGGCAATTATAAGTAAATTTGTAAAGCACCCTTATAACACCCGGGTGGAAGCAGAGGCCGATCGAAGGGCCCTGGAATTGATCTATGCCTTTGGCTACTCACCATACCAGATCGTCAATTTCTGGGAAAAGCGAATGGAAAAAGAAGGAGAAATTACAAAAACAAAATCTGATCGAGGACTTCTTAAGGATATAATCGGCACAATAACGGATGAAATGGAAAATGTTTTAAACACGCATCCGAAATATCAGAAAAGGTGTTGCCTGTTGAAAAACCATATTATCAAACTTCAAAAGGCCTATCCAATGGGCAGGTTATACGTGGGAAAATGGAATTTTGAAAGCAAAGTTCCCATGTTTGTGGAAAAGATGTGAGGCAAAATATGGAGAACTCCCGGTTGAACAATCAAAATAAAGCAGGATTATCGGACATGGGTAAAGTTTAAAGAAATGGACATCATAGGAACCCAGATCGGAAACCTCAATATTCTCTCTGAGATCGGAGAAGGAGGCATGGGGGTCGTTTTTCTTGCCGAGCATGTGATTCTGGGAAAACAATTTGCCGTGAAATGTTTGAGTTCTGAACTTTCAAACAGTCCTCAGTTCAAAGAACGCTTTGAGAAAGAAGCCATGGCCCAGGCCGGACTGGACCATCCAAACATTGTACAGGTGAATGATTTTTTTGAACACAACGGCCTGTACTACCTTGTGATGGAATATGTGGATGGCTGTTCCCTTGAGGACATGATTGAAGATGAGGGTAAACTCAGTGAAAACAAAGCCCTGCCGATTCTGAAGGATATCCTGGCCGGTGTGAATTTTGCCCACAGCCGAGGAATCATCCATCGAGATATCAAGCCCTCAAATATTTTGATTGACAAGTCCGGTAGAGCCAAAATCATGGATTTCGGCATCGCGCTCCGTGCGGGCGATAATCATCGCCTGACCAAAACAGGCGTGGATATCGGCACTGCCTGGTATGTTAGCCCGGAACAGGTGGTCAATCCCAAGGGGGTCGACCATCGAAGCGATGTCTATTCCATCGGCGTCGTGTTGTTTGAGATGCTGACGGGGCAGACGCCTTTTGACGGCGAAACTGATTATGCGGTGAAAGACAAACATGTCCGGGAAGCACCGCCCGACATGAAGGCGATCAATCCCGATATTTCCGATGAACTGACGGGGATTGTCATGAAAGCCCTCGAAAAGTCTCCGGATGACCGATTCAATGGGTGCGGGGAGTTTCTGGAGTATGTGGAGGCCTGTGACCGTCAGAGGGATCAGAAAGACGGCCCCGGCGATGTCAACGCCCCGGAAGATCTTGAAAAAGGGGAGCAAGGTCCGTCTCATGAGCCGCCCGAACCGGTATTTATGGACCCTGTTACCGGAATAGCGTTCGTCTACGTCCATGCCGGGAAATTCATGATGGGGAGGGCAATTGAACATGAGGATGAAGCGGAAGAAAAGGCGCATGAAGTTGCCCTTGATGGCTTTTATATTGGGAAATATCCTGTAACCTGCGGTCAGTGGAAAAGTCTTATGGGAACAAATCCTTCCAAGTGTGGAAGGGGAGACAACTATCCCGTGGAAATGGTCTCATGGGACAATGCACAGGATTTCATAGAAAAACTGACAGCGGAAAATGACAGAAAATATCAATTTCGGCTTCCTACCGAAGCGGAATGGGAATATGCCGCGAGAAGCGGGGGTGAAAAAGAGACGTATGCCGGCGGAGACCATATTGACGCCGTTGCCTGGTATGACCAAAACAGTGGAAATACCACGCATTCGGTAGGGGAGAAGGCCCCCAATGGGCTGGGCCTGCATGATATGTCCGGTAATGTTTGGGAGTGGTGCCAGGACTGGTTCGCGGATTATCCATCAGTTGCGGCCGATAATCCCCCGGCCCCGTCTATGGGCACACAGCGGGTGCTACGAGGCGGGAGTTGGAAGAGCGATGCGATGAAATGCCGAACAACTTGTCGCTGGTGCAACTGGCCTGAATATAAAGATCACAGTTGGGGATTTCGGCTTGTCAGGGACATGGCGTCCCCTGAACCGCTCGCTGAATTGACTATTGCCAGTTTGCCGAATGGTGCTTCAATATGGATAGACGGTCGGGATACGGGAGAAAAAACAGATGCGAGTATAGAGTTGCCGGTCGGGAGATATAAACTGGGGCTGACCCTTGACGGGTTCAAAACTGCAACCCAGGAGGTTGGGGTCGATTCGGGGACGCCCACAGAACTTGAATTTCGTCTTAGAAAAGCCCCTGTTTCCAATGCCGTGAGAAAGAAAAGACGAGCCAAGGTGTTGATCGCCGCAGGAGTTGCGCTAGGTATGTTTTCTTTTTTTCTGGTGCTTGGCTTGATTTCTGAGAATGCAAAACCACAAAGTAAAAATTTCAATCCGGCTAGAATGGCAAGCGAAACCGATAACACCTCCGAGGACGGTATTCCAGGAAATAAGGGCGCCCAATCCAATGCACAGAGAAAACACCTTAAACCGAGAATCATAGGAGAAAGCAAACTCTTCGTAAAAACTGAACCGAAAGATTCACTTGTGCGACTCCTCAATACTGAGAAGGAATTTCATCAGGGGATGGTCCTTAAACCCGGAAATTACCATGTTGAGGTTTCACATGACGGTTATAAAACAAAGCAAGGTTGGGTAACCCTCATCGCAGAAAAAGACCAGGAATTGCAGGTCCATCTTGAATGGATTGTCAGCCGGTTATTTGTGGAAATTGAGCCAAAAGATGCAACTGTGCGACTCCTCAATACTGAGAAGGAATTTCACCAGGGGATGTTCCTTAAACCCGGACATTACCATGTCGAGGTTTCACGGGACGGTTGTAAAACAAAGCAAGGCTGGGTAACCCTCACAGCAGAAAAAAGTGAAACGGTACAATTTCATCTTGAATGGGTCATCAGCCAGTTATTTGTAGAAGCTAAACCAGCAGATGCGCATGTTCGACTCCTTAACATAAAACAAGAATTTCACCAGGGGATACTCCTTAAACCCGGACGTTACCATGTCGAGGTTTCACGGGAGGGTTGCAAAACAAAAAAGACATGGGCAAACCTGGAAGCAGGGAAAAAGGAAACCCTTAAAATTCATCTTATAGCAAATCCGCTCAAAAATTCAGACGTTTCGATCACTAAAAAGGATGCCGCACCCCCGGTATCGAAAACTGTCAAGGATGCAACGGAGGAAAAACCACGCCGCAGGTTTGTTTTTAACAACGGGGCAGTCTGGGATACACGTACCAGACTTGAGTGGATTGTTGGGCCTGATGAAGGAACCTCATTTTCTGAAGCAAAGCAATGGCTGGCCAAGAAAAATGGACATTCAACTCGTAGTCTGTGGAGAATACCCACCAACAATGAGCTAAAAACAATTTGTAATAAATGGAATCCTCTACCAGCGATTTTTAAAACCACAGGTTTGTATGTGTGGTCTTACGAAGGAGCGGATTCAGCGAATGTGTGGGTTTTTGATCTTGAGAATGGAGGGTTAGTTTCGCATAGAAATATAAGTGTTACGGTCGAAAGAGTTTTTGCTGTACGCTTAAGGAAAGATTAGTAATGCTCTGATGCTAATGTATAATTTGCCAAACTCTCCAAGTTATAATTTCTTTCCCAAAACATAAATCTTGCCTTTCGCTCACGAGTCGTTGCCGTAAAAGAAGTAAAAGGCAGAAAGCAGATTGATTGAGGAAAAAGGAAGAATATGATTACCATTAAAAAAATTGCACTTAGCATCGCTCTTTTAGTATTTCTGTTGGGAGGATGCCTTTGCTTTGCCGCTTCCAATGAAATTGGTCGGGACGGAGTGTATGTGGTCTATGACAATGGGATTGTCAAGGACACCAGTACAGGCCTTAAGTGGGTCTCGGGACCGGACAAGGACACACCCTGGAATGAAGCCAGGTCCTGGGTCCAAAACCTTAATCTTGACGGTGGTGGATGGAGGATGCCCACCATAGATGAGCTAAGCGGTCTTTACAAGAAAGGCACAGGCGACCGTAATATGACGTCTCTCTTGAAAACCACAGGCTGGTGGGTTTGGTCAGGAAAAGCTGAAGGTTCGTCGAAGGCGAGGATCTTCTCCTTCTACAGCGGCCGCAGGGCTTGGGGCATCAGTGGTTTCTCTTACTCTGGAAGGGCTTTTGCGGTAAGTTCCCGAAAGGAATCCAAGAACCAATGGGTTGAGGTGGCCAGCGTTCCTCAGAAACCTTCTTACCCTAAACCAGCACCACCTTCAAATAATGTAATTGAACGGCATGGACAATACGTACTCTACTCCAAGGGGATCATAAAAGACACAAACACGGGCCTTGAGTGGAAGGCGGGTCCTGATGAAAATACAAACTGGAATGAAGCCAGGTCCTGGGTCCAAAGCCTTAATCTTGACGGTGGTGGATGGAGAATGCCCACCATAGATGAACTGAACGGTCTTTACAAGAAAGGCACAGGCGACCGTAATATGGCGTCTTTCTTGAAGACCACAGGCTGGTGGGTTTGGTCGGGAGAAACTGAAGGTTCATCGAAGGCGAGGATCTTCGGCTTCAGCGTCGGCCGCAGGTCCTCCGGCATCCGTGACTACTCCTTCAGCAGCAGGGCTTTTGCAGTACGTTCCCGAAACGATGGGTGATTTGGTCATTTGATCTTTTGATTATTTAAACGAGGGGGCACAGGGGGGGGCCTGTTCGCGACATTTTTTCCAGGGCCGTTTTTTGGTACAATATGAACATCTTCCCATTTACAAGACGGCCTTTCATCTGCTGGTCTATTTTGAGAAGATCGTGAAGGACTTCTCCCGTTTTCACTTTAGTGTTAACTGAAATTGCAACACTTGTGCTTAAATCCCCCGTCTCATCCAGTTCCATCCAACGCAAACTTACCCTTATAAATATGGCGTTGGTGTTCGTCCCGTAATCCCTCCGGGGGCCGCTTCTCTAACCCATTTTTCCAGTTCTGGAAAGTGTACTGCAATATCGTGGTTTCAGCGAGGTCCAGGTCCTGTTAATATCATTTTTCCAAGCGTTTTCAATGGCCTGAACCTTGTCCAAAGGCGTGACCACGCCGGGAAGCGGAACGTTCCTCAAAGGGAAATCTTCGGGCAATCCATAATAATCCAGAATCGTTGTAAAGGTGAAATCCGCCCCATGGTATTGGGCCAATAGTCGCCGCAGGTCTTTTCGGATAGGGTCGTACTTACGGACTCCGCCTCGTGCTGTTCGGTCTTTGCGCACACTGTTGGACACCAGTATAGGCTTGTGCCAGATGATCCCAAGGTCACCCAGGTGAGGACCGATTATCTCGTTGACGAACTCAAGTTCCGTGTAGCCTTCCACGTAAAAGATAACCTGACGGCTCATGGCTGGCCTCCCATGACATTCTTCCGCCAGACCTCGCCAAGGGAATAATCCTCCAACCATCCAGCCAATTCACTCCGCATCGGCCTTTGGAACTTGCTTTCCGTATCCTCCATTTCGCAAACGATGACATCTTCAGGTTCGAAATTGTCCACAAAACTGGCCGATTGTGTGGCCAGTAGAACTTGACACCTGGAAGAAGCCGACCGAATCAAACCCGCCAGCAAGGCTTCCGCCTGGGGGTGAAGACCGAGTTCAGGTTCATCCACGATGATCATATCCTGTAGGTCTTCCGGAGGCTGGAGGAACAGGGTCGTTAATGCCATCAAGCGAAGGCTGCCGTCAGAAAGCTGATGGGAACCGAAAATATACTCCGGATCATGGCCACGCCATCGAAGCAAAATGTGGTCGTTTTCCGGTTCCAGCACAAAAGCCCGAAACCCCGGAATCATCCGTCGCAACTGCAATATGATTCAGACATCATAGTAAATGACGTTTTTTCTCAATTCAAATTGTGCATTTAGTTCAACAGCGGCCTTGATCATTGTTTCGGCCATTAGGGCGAAAGATTTTTCGCCCCTACATGTGGTCGAAACACGATACCCTGCGTAGGATGGCTGAAACGATGAGCAAGGCTTTAACAGCAATAACCCACTTGAGGGATTGAGGAGATGCGAAAATAAAGGTCGAACTCCATGCGACCTCTCAATTTGGGCGACATAGTGTTTATCAGATGGCAAAATCTTGTTGCTGCCTTCCGATGCTTTTTGTCCTCTATCCAATCTAAAAGCACAACAAGTGTTTTCCCGACTAATTTCACATAACCAGGGAGTTTTGTGACCTTTGTCAGGATCTGTTTCACATCCCGCGGATCATCATAACATGAACGGAACAGGCCAACCAGATGCTCGCGTGAGTGAAAGGCAATCATTTGTATCAGGTCGTAGAGCTTCTTTTTCTCCAGATCTGCCTTGTTCATTGGTCTGCCTTTCAGCACTTCAATTATCGATACTTTGTCAGGCATTTCTTTTAAGGCTGCCTGAAAACCGTCAAGCTCTTTGTCGTATTTCTCTATCTCTTCCTGGAGCGTGTTTAGCTTTTTTTTAAGACGAAGATCTTTTCGTGCTTCTATTTTGGACTCTGTTTGTTGTTTTGCAAGCGCCAATTGCCCCATCTTTTGTTTAATTCCCTTGATCGTTTTTTTGATTGTTTTTACCTCAGGATTATCTACAAGAGGCTGTTCTTCAAGTTCTTTAAGATCATAACCGGGATGATAATTGAAGTTGTACAGGGACATCATCTCTTTGAAAAAGTTTTCAGACTCTCCCCATCGTGAAAGCATATATGCGGCAATATCAGGAGCAGGCTTTTGATGATTGCTGGTATATATTGCCACAGGTCTATCCTTGTCCAATTCCTTGAAAACAACCATACGTACTTCTGTCGAAGTTGCCTCTGTTCGGCCTTCTTTGGCAGCTGTAGAAATCGATTCACGAATCAGTTTTGTTTTCTCGGCAATGAGATATCTTTTCCCATTAAACATCAAGCAGCTCGTATATTCCAAGTCTTTCAATTCATCTTTTTTCACATACCTGGCCCACGTAATAAAGTCAGCCCTTTTCGATAATTGACTGAAAAAGTGAACACCATAACCACCGCGATCAAAAACCACAATGGGGCGGTCGACACCCAGGCTGATTATCTTGTCGGCCGCTCTTATGATGATCGGCCTGAAATCGATATCACACCCTTCGGTAATTGAAAAGAAAGGCTTCCCGTCAAGGTCGCTGACAACATAAATCTCGTTTCCTTTCATGACAATTCGTCTCACGGTATGGTAGCCTTTGGATAGAACTTTCAGTCCATAATAGGGAAGGAAGTGCCCATCGATAAAAAACACCTCTGGGTTGATGAACCCCAACGATAGAAACAGGTTTGCGAAATAATCTATCAGGCTCTCTGAGGGCTTGAACTCGGCCATCTGTTTTAAACGCAACCGAATAGTGGTCTCATCGGGGGAACTGGTTCGTCCCAGCAAAAGCCCCATGTCCCTACTGTTGACCAGCTTATGGGATTCGATAGATGGCAACCCGATGTTCAACCCGAAAAGGACAGTTTCCATCACTTCATAATTATCATACATATTATTGGAATAAGAAGGCAAATCAAAGGCATTTGGGAAGTTGATATGATCTAAAAACAGATGGTGAAGAAGCATGCCGGCAAAGACATTGCGTTGTCCCTGTTGAAGATAATCCAGGAATACTTTATCTGTATCGGTTTGTGGCTTGGGTGTATCCTCATCAGCAAATTCATCTACCTTCTTTTTGAACTCAGAATCAGCCTCAAAGTTGAAAGAAAGCTGTCGCTCGTCGTGTTGCTTCAAATCAATACTATCCGCAATTTTAGCCAGTTGCTCCAAGTCATGCTTTGTAGGCTTTTCAGTTTCTGCATCTTGGTCCGCGGTTCTGATACGAGCTACAGCACTTCTCGAAATAGTCGTTTCAGTTTGCTTTTCCGCGGCATTTGCAATCTGCTGGTCAGTCCAGTCAGGATTCTCGCGGATAAGTTTTTTGATGGTTTTGCGAATGCTGCCAATATATTTCCAGGGAGCCTTGGGACCACGGTTGTCCTCAAATATGGCCTCAACACCTAAAAGTCTTTTGGTGCGAAGCAGTTTGCCAACCGTATTGCGGTGAAACCCACAGATTTTACCGGCAACCCGGTTTTTACAATAACCAAGCTCGACAAGTTGTACGGCAGCGAGTCTCCTATCATTTATCTTCCCAGGATCGAAACTGACGACAGGACGATACTCATGATAAACCGTAACAGTGATTTTTTCCTTCCAATCCCGCTCGGTCCATATGGATAGGTCGCTAATTTTTTCTGTTTTGACAATCATGGTCTGAAGATAATTTTTCAGTTTTCATTTGTCAATAAAAAAAATATTTTGCCCCACCTAATATTTTCAGCTAGTTACGCTGCACTAAAATCTGAAATGCACACGAAATTATGAGAAGCTCCAGTATAACGATTTCAAACAGTTAAGTTGCGTAAAGGTCATTTACCAGGAACTCTGATGATTCTTCGGTAATAATCGGACCTGTCTTGCTGCAATCGAAAAAGGACAGCGGGGAGGTTTCCGCCGTCGGACCGGAGATAGCGATTGTCATCCAGAAAGGTTGCCTTTCTAAGTCGCGATTCCATGGAGGTGTCGTGGAATTGGTAAACGCGCTTTCTCGAAAGCTGGTTCGAGATGGCTCGGGCCGTGGCCATTTCAGCATGATTGAGTGGCGGGATTGTTGCCTTCGGCAAGGCGCTTTCCCTGCCTCCCGGATCCAGGGTGTTTTCGATAAGCCGTGGATGGCCATTGGCTTGAAAGAAAATGCTTTCTTCCGAAAATATCAGAATGTCCCCGGCAGCGGCAACAAGTGTAAACCGATACCGGTTTGTCCCATTCTCCGTGCCGAACTCCAATTCGCCCCGTATCCGAGAAGTGGTTTTTGAGCCCAGACACAAAAAGCTTTCGGCAAATCCTCTTTTTTTGATGTAATCCTGCAGCGATTCCGTCATGGCATAATTGAGCAACTGGAAAAAGCTGATGAAATTGGATTTGCCGGATCCATTGGGGCCTATCATCACATTGATCGCACCCAGTTCCAGCCGATCAAGGGTCTTGATGGATTTGAAACCTTCAATGCTGACATGTTTGATCAAGTCCATATTGCATCTCTCATTCCAGCCCGTGGGCGATGGCAAAGGATTTATGGGGTTTGTATTACCTGCTTACTCACATGGGAACAAAAGTGTAAACCGAGAAATGAAGAATGCCCACTGTTCATAGTGTTTTGTCATCCTCAAAAAAACACCTGCACCTCGATGATGTTTCCGGCCGCCAGACACGCCACCCCTTCCGGAATCTTGATCAGGACCTGGGCCCGGGCCTGGGACTGAATCCGACTTTTCATGCGATGGGGAATGGCCCACCACTCCCCTCCCCTTTTTTCAAGGGTTGCCTGAAAAAACTGGGTCCATGTGACATCCCCACTCACCTCCTCCGCCAGCCGTACTTTTTTAAGTGGAAACGGCGCCGTTGGTTTTCCCGCCATCCGAAGGAGTCCGGGGAGCGCAATCTGCAAAAATGCCATCTCATTGGACGGGGGACCGCCGGGAAGGCAAAAGATCGGTTTGCCATCCAGAATCCCCAAGGCCACGGCCTTTCCGGGACCGATGCGGACACGGTGGAAAAACATTTCCCAGCCCATTTTATCCAGAACTTTGGTGGTGAGATCCCGCTCGCTTTTCCAGGCGCCGCCGCTGGTCAAAAGGGCATCATTTTTCGAAAGCAAGCGGCTGAAAGTCTTTTCAAGTTCATCCGGGTCATCCCGAGCAACGACGGTTTCTCCCGGCATGCCGAAATGACGCAGCCACGAATAGAGGGTCACCACATTGCTGGCATATAACTGGCCGGACCTGAGGGGATGCCCCGGCGCGATCACCTCGTCACCCGTGGCCGCAACCGCCACCCGGGGGGAAGGGAATACCTTGACATGGTGTACGCCGCCAGCTGCCAGCAGCCCGGTCAACGCAGGCGTCAACATCTGGCCCCGACTCACGATGGATCCTCCAACCGAAACATCGCTGCCACGGGAAAGAAGATTGCATCCCGGCGGCGCATCCCGATGACAAATGACCCTTTCACCCTGCATTTCCGTAAACTCCACGGACACCACGGCATCGGCCCCTTTTGGAATCACGGCGCCCGTCAGTACATTGATGGCATACCCGGATTGAACGGTTTTTTTTGCGGCATCTCCCGCGGCCAGGGTCCCGGAAATCCTGAGTGGAATACCATTTCCGGGGGAAGCCTTGGCAATATCCGAGGAAACCACCGCATACCCGTCCCGCATAGAAGACGTAGCCGAGGGGCAATCCACCACCGCCGTTAGATCCTCAGCCGCCACCCGGTCACATACCTCATGCACGGGCATCGACACCGCAGGCAGGGTTTTCACGGCCCCAAGGGTTAAGGAAAGGGCTTGTTTCAAACCGATATCATAGCTTCGAACCATTTTGACACCCCTTTTTAATGGAAGTAAAAACCCCCAATTGATCACAACACCCGGTCATGCAGGGCGGAGAATTCTCCACGCACTTTCGAAACACGATCGGGATCAATTTCCGCTGAAACAAAGCACCCACCTTCCCCACCTTCCGCCAGCACGGCCCCACTCGGATCAACGATCATGCTATGACCGGCGAAGGGAATGCCTTCTCCCCTGCCTGCACAATTACAGGAAAACAGATAGGCCAGATTTTCGTGCGCCCGCGCCCGGTTGAACAACCGCCACGCGTCCAAGCGAGCCATGGGCCAGGCAGACGGCGCCAGAAAAAACCCCGCGCCCTGATCCACCATCAACCTGTAAAGCTCCGGAAATCGCAGATCATAGCAGGTGGTAATCCCCATCTTGCCCCATGGCAGGTCCGCTACCACCGGTTTTTTACCGGGCTGCAACAGTTTTCGCTCTTCCGACTGGTATCCGAAAAGATGAATTTTTCGGTACTGGGCGATAATCTCGCCATCAGGCCCCAGAAGAAGCGCCGCGTTGAACAGATCATCGTCTTCTCTCAGCACCAGGCTTCCCATTAAAAGATGGGTTCCCAATTCCGACGCTTTTTTCCGCAAGGCTGAAACCGTTGGACCATCGATGGGCTCACTGTCGCTTGCATAACGATGAAATGAAAAATAACCACTGGGCCACAACTCCGGAAGCAGTATCAAGTCGCTTGGCGGCGCCTGGTCCACCAGGGCTAATGCGGCTCCGAGATTTTTTTCCTTAGATCTGTCCTTTATTTCCATCTGGATGCTGGTGACACGCATGAGTACTTTTCCCTTTCAAAAAAGCCAATCCGTGCGAAAAGACGCGTTTCAGTCCTGACTGAAACTTTACAATCAGGCCGGTATTTTGTATAACCCAAATCCTGGCTGTTAAGCAACCTCCATATCTTACCCTTGAAAATAGGGGAACAAAAAATCCGAACGGAATAGGAAACAACACATGATCACCTTGCTGGATTACGGTGCAGGAAACGTCAGAAGCGTCATCAACGCCATCGAACATCTTGGTGAACGGGTACAACTTGTCAAAAGGGGAGAAGACATTATTTCCGCCGAAAAGCTGGTTTTCCCCGGTGTAGGGGCTTTTGGCAATATGATGAAAATCCTGAATGAAAAGCAATTCGTTGCACCTCTAAAAGCCTATCTCGAAGCCGATCGCCCCTTCCTGGGCATCTGCCTGGGCCTCCAGGCGCTCTTTGAAAAGAGCGAGGAAGCCCCAAACATCCCGGGTCTGGGCTTCATCCCGGGGACCGTGAAGCGGTTTAACATCGACCTTTCCGTCCCCCACATCGGGTGGAACGGTCTGAATATCCATCAGCCATCCAGGTTGTTTGCCGGACTTGAGGGAAACGAGAAGTTTTATTTCGTTCATTCCTACCACGTACGCCCAGATACGGATGATTTTGTGCTAACCACAACCGACTACGGTTATCGGTTCGTCAGCGCCATTCAGAAAGGGCGTGTTGCCGCCACCCAGTTTCACCCGGAAAAAAGCGGCAAATCCGGACTTTCTCTTTTAAAAAACTTCCTTAAGGCTGACGTTGAAACAGCCATACCCCCACAAATATCGAAATCAACCCGTCTGGCCAAACGCATCATTGCCTGTCTGGACGTTCGCACCAACGACCGGGGAGATCTGGTGGTGACCAAGGGGGACCGATATGATGTGAGAGAAAACGGAGATGTCCGCAATCTGGGAAAACCAGTGAACCTGGCCCGCAGGTACTACGAGGAGGGCGCCGACGAAATCACCTTCCTCAACATCACCGGTTTCAGGGATTTCCCCCTGGAAGATATGCCCATGCTGGAAGTACTCCGGAAAACATCCGAAAATGTCTTTGTCCCCCTCACCATCGGCGGCGGCATTCGGGACTACACGGACAAGGACGGCAAAACCTATACATCACTGGAGGTCGCCGCAAAATATTTCAGATCCGGCGCGGATAAGATATCCATCGGCGGCGATGCCGTCCTGATTGCTGAAGCGTATCTTAAAACCGGCGTTAAAACCGGCCGAAGCGCCATTGAAGAAATCGCCCGGGTCTATGGAAACCAGGCCGTGGTGATATCCGTCGATCCCAGGCGCGTATATGTGAAAACGCCTGAAGCGGTCAAACACCACGTCATCAAGACCAAAATCCCGGGCCCCAATGGCGAATCCTATTGCTGGTATCAATGCACCATCAAGGGGGGCAGAGAGGGTCGAGACCTTGACGCGGTAACCCTGGCGCAAGTCTGTGAAAAGTTGGGGGCCGGGGAGATCCTGCTCAATTGCATCGACCGGGACGGCACGGGCCAGGGGTTTGATCTGGAATTCATCAACGCGGTCAAAGGGGCGGTCTCCATCCCCGTGATTGCCTCCAGCGGCGCCGGGTGCGCGGAACATTTCCTCGATGTTTTCACCAAAACTCAGGCCGAATCAGCCCTGGCCGCCGGAATCTTTCATCGGAAAGAAGTACTCATCGGGCAGGTGAAAACCGAGCTGAAAAGAGAGGTGGAAATAAGGGTTTAGGAACCTAGCCTGAGTTTACGAATTAGCAAAAGTCAATCTTGTAACTTGCTGTTATGTCTAAAAAATTTCACCACCATTTGTACCCCCTAACTTAGCAAATATTGTTCCATTTTGAATAGATCGAAAAGCCGTTTTTGGACTTCATCCATCTTGGAAACAACCGATTGCGCTGGCTGTTTATTTTTTCGTTTCGGAAATACATTGAGAACTTCTCGTATTCCGAAAAGTTTATTATGTAGTCTATTTATGGACATAGGCATTGATGCTTCCTGAGTCCTTTTCATTATCAAGGCTCGAAGAAGCAAGGATAATGAACAATATAGTCCATGAACCTTTATCTTCTGGTCTGTCCAATGAAACATGGGCCACCAGGTTCCAGTTTTTCTGTCTTTCATTTGTTTAAAAACGTTCTCAATAACATACTGGCTTCGATAAGTAACTATAATATCTTCTGTCGACCAGCTATGGTTGTCTGTTATGATGATATTTTTCCCCAAATATGTATCGGAAAGCTCAGCATAAGAGTTGGTGTCTAAATTATAGGCAAGAACCGGAATACCATTATGTTCAGTAACAGTTGTTTTGATTAAAGTCTTCATATGTTGACCGGAAAGAGTTGATGCTACTTGTTTTTTTATGGATTCCTTGGTCGGTGTTTTTCCTTTGGTGATTCTTCCCGCAACACGGTCTTCTAATTTGGTAGAAATAACTAAAAGTTTGCCAAGACATTTATTTATTTCATTATTAATGGATTTTATTTGTGAAGTATAAAGATTGTTGTTGAAGGAAACCACAACAGTCAGGTCTTTTCCATATATTTTTTTCTGTGTGCGAAATGCCTTAACCTGATCCAATTTGGGATGTGAGAGGGGAACAAGACATTTATCGTTATTGGAAATTAAAGCTAAATCCTTATGATCATCCGGCTTGACTGAACCGACAAAATGAAAACCGGAGTCCCCTACGAATTTATTTAGGTTTTCTTGAGAGTTATTGCCTTTATCAAATACGATTGTTAAGCCATCGTTATTTGGTTTCCTATCTTTAAAGGCACGGAAAAAGTTTTCAATTACTATTCCAAACTCTTTCGAATCATGCGTGTTGCCTTCAAACACATCAAAGTATAATGGAAAATGGTCCTTGCGTGTGCAAAACAATGCATAATTGATTTGTCTGAGGTTACCGCGCCCCTGTTTATTTTTTCCTCTTTTTGCAAGAGAGCAACGTGTATTGAAAGATCCAATGAAAGAATAGAAATTAGTTCCATCATAAGATGCGCAAGACAAATCAATATCTTCTCGATCCAAGATTGAATTTACAAGTTTTAACCATGTTATTATTATTTTATCCTCCTTAATGGAAGACATGTTATCCCAAAAACGTTGGGAACTCAGAGACGTTTTATCCGCTTCAGGAAATACTCGAAAAAGAATAGTATCCTGAAACCATTTCCACATAGAACGTTTACTAACAGCCTCTATTCCACGGTTTATCGCAGCCAAAGTCAAATAGAACCCAACAGATAATCCTTGATTTCGTTTAGATAAAACACTATCAAGAATCGAGATCATATTGATTTCTTCAGCAATGTTTAAATAGGCTGCGGGACCACCAAGCTGAAATATCTCTGCATATGTCGGTTTTGGAGGTATTCCCTCTACGGCTGCAATTATTTTCGGTAAAGATCCTAAATATTTTTGCCATTTTCGTCGAGGCTTCCCATCTACCCGCTCACTTTCCTCAGCGTAATAATAGGTGATGCCTTTGATCTGTTTGCGAGTAATATATGCCATAAAACATGTATTCCCCCTCAAAGAATGCATTATTAGGGGGTACAAATATCACAAAAAACACGTTTATGTCAAGCTATACCTGCATTTCATGGTTCATTAAAGTTAGGGGGTACACTTTAAATCTGTAACTATCAAAAAATACACGATTTATTTGATTAAGGTGCGGTTATTTCGTAAACTCACGCTAGATTCTGTTTGGAAGAACTGACGCCAAAGCGGTCCACAAGATCTATCCACCGGATGCGATCTATCATTATGCGCCCCTATTCGCTGAAAACGATACCCAAATCTATTTCCAATTCATCGTCAAGTAAATTGACATTGATCTTCTCATCTTCCGCAAATATCTCCGGAAACCCATATGTTCCGTTTTCTCCCAGCTTATAGATATGAACCGCCCGATTCACGGGATCTACAATCCAGTATTCCCTGACACCGACGTGTTGATATAGTCTCCGTTTATCCTTAAGGTCTCTTTTGGCTGTTGAAGGGGAAAGAATTTCTATGACGAGATCAGGCGGACCATAGCAACCTCTCTGTTTTATTTTGTCTTTATCACAAACCACAAGGATGTCAGGCTGTACGATATTGCTGCTGTTTTCAAACAGTTCCCCTTTTTCCGGCAGAAGTACATCAAAGGGCGCATGGAAAATCTTACATTTTTTGTCTTTGAGAGATGCCCTGAATTGATAAATCAAATCCACGGAGACGGACTGATGTACCTCACTGGCGCCCGGCGCCATGCTGAAAACCAAGCCTCCGATTATCTCACAACGGTTATCATCAGGCCAGGCAATATAGTCTGCAAACGTATAATGCCTATTATTTTTCTCTATTGCTTCCGCCATTGATATGGACTCCCGTGACATAGGATATGCTTCTGTTCCACCGTGATAAAAGCTCTTTGAAATCCCCTTAAAAGGTAGGATATCCCGCCTGAAACCCTCCGTCAACTTTTTTTGGGGCAGGTGGAAATCAGATTTTAAGAACCGTTCCGATAATACTTTTCATCGATCACCCCTTTTACCACCTGTAACCCATCCATATGGGGCGGTTTAAACCCGAATATCAAATCCAGGAAAACCATTACGATCCGGTAAGTGGCGCCCCACAGGACTTCGGTTCCCATCATGGTCTGATGCAGGAAACAGGGGAAATGTCGCGACTCCCCGTTTTTGACCGGCCCTTTGTGTACATTGAAAAGCAGGCTGTATTGCGCGTAATTGTCCACGTTCAGCAGTTCCCTCAAAGGGATGTGAACAATTTTCTCAACTTCCCGGTTGATGAAAAACCGCCCCTGGTTGCGGATCCAGCCCACAAAGGGAAAGATCTCCCGCCGAAACATCACCAGGCGCTGAGGGGGCAAAGGACCCAGAAATTGAACACCGAACGGATTTAATCCCATTTCCTCAAAACTCTCCCGGATGCTGGTGGCAAAAAGCAGCGACAATCGCCTGGCCTGCCTGGGCCTTTCACTTTGCCATTTCCGCCAGTAGGGCCAACGCGACAGGGGAAAAAAGGGAAGCCTCATAACCCGGGCCAGATTCGGGTCCAACCAATGGGCGATGGCGCCGCCCGGAAAACACAGGTCTCCAGGCTGTTTGATCAGCTGAGAGCGCTTATTGAGAACCAGGCAGGGATCATCCGCAAAACGGGAATTCGGGCATTTCCGACTGAGGGGAAAAAGAACCGCGGAAGCCCCCATGGACCCGGATACCCCTCTGGGAAAGGCTTTCCCAAGACTGCTTTCCTGCAACACTTCCTGGATATGCGCCGTCAAGCGGTAGGCGTCCCCCAGCAGATTTTCCGTTCCCATCAAAACCTCCTTACAAAAGCAACCGGCGCAGTCCATTGACTTTTCCCGGAAAGATACGGTAATGTCGAAAGGTAAACAGGCAAGCGACAATGCCATCCGAAAACCCTGAGAGGCCCTATGCCCGCCGCCCTGCCCTACAAATGGAAAGCCTTGCTCACAGTGGCCATGGGCACCATGATGGCCACCATGGACGCCAGCATCACCACCATTGCCTTTCCCGAACTGACACGGGTGTTTCACACCGATCTTGCCACGGTCATGTGGGTAGCCGTAGCCTACATTCTGGCGAGCAGCAGTTTGATGCTCATTTTTGGAAAAATCAGCGATTTCATCGGGAGAACCCGAATTTACACCATCGGCATGGCGGTTTTTACCATTGGCATGGCCGCCTGCGCCCTGGCCCAGAACGTGGAACAGATCATTATCTTCAGAATTATTCAAGCCATGGGAGCGGCCATGTCCATTGCCTGCGGCACGGCCATCGTCACGGAAGCTTTTCCTGCGGGTGAAATCGGAAAAGGGCTGGGAATGCTCAGCATGTCCGTGTCTGCGGGCTTTATTCTGGGACCCATTATCGGCGGATTTCTACTGGAATGGCTGGACTGGCGATCCCTGTTTTATGCCCGGGCGCCCATCGGCATCATCACCTTTTGCATGTCGCTGATCCTGCTTGAAAAAGACAAGGGGCGCTCGGAAAAAATGACCCTGGATGTCATGGGCGCCCTCACTTCCTCGGCTGGGCTTTTCTGCCTGATTTTCGGCATGGGCCAAATTAAACGATACGGACCCACATCACTCCCGGTTCTCCTTTTCCTGGGGTGCGGCATCATCATGATCCTGCTCTTCGTCGTGTTGGAACGTCGCGCCACAGACCCCATCATCGACCTGGACCTGTTTAAAAATCGCACTTTTTCCTATGCCATGGCAAGTTTGTTTTTCTTTTTTTTGGCCGTCCCGCCCTACATCCTCATCATGCCCTTTTACCTCATGGAAGGCATCAACCTCTCCCCTTTGGAATCAGGCCTACTCATGGCCGTGGTCTCCATGATCACCATGATCGCCAGTCCCATCAGCGGGGCACTGTCCGACCGTTTCGGACCCGTGTGGCCCTCGATATTTGGAGCGGGCGCCGTTACCACCGCCTTTTCCTGCATGCTTGGATTTGATCTTCAAACGGAAATCACGACCATCATCCTGATCCTGATCCTGCTGGGTCTGGGCGTAGGCGCCTTTCAGCCTCCCAACAACAGCACCATCATGGGCG
This sequence comes from Desulfatiglandales bacterium, assembly GCA_963662465.1. Lineage (GTDB taxonomy): Bacteria > Desulfobacterota > DSM-4660 > Desulfatiglandales > Desulfatiglandaceae > NaphS2. The sequence goes on along the minus strand of OY759599.1, from coordinate 1,158,303 downwards.
CCGTGGAGCGAAAACGACTCGGTTCGGCATCCGCCCTGATCGCCACGGAACGACAGGTGGGCATTTCACTGGGGATGGCATTTTCAGGCGCCATTTTTTCCGCCCGACAAACCCTGTATCAGGCGGGACTACGCCTCGAAGGGTGGAATGAAACACAGGCCCTCAGACGTTCCATCCCTCCCGCCTATCAGGAAGTACTCCTCATATCCGTGTTCCTGACCCTTGGCGCCATGATTTTTGCACTCTTGTCCATCAAAAGGAAAAAGTCATAAGGCCCACTTCAACAGGGAAGACCCCCATGTAAGCCCCGCGCCAAAACTCACCAAAAGGACATTGGCGCCGGTTGCCAGACACCCCTCTCGATTGGCCTCATCCATGGCAATGGGAATAGAGGCTGAGGAGGTGTTCCCATACCGCTGAATATTGGTATAGACCCTATCCATAGGAATTTTTAGATTTTTGGCCGTAGCCTGAATAATCCTGAGATTAGCCTGATGGGGGATCATATGGTCAACGTCCGCTTCACTCATATGATTGTGATCGAGGGCTTCTTGAGCAATGGATGTCAAACAGTTGATGGCCCGTTTGAAAAGGCGATTGCCTTCCATCCTGAGATGATAAGATTTTTGGTCAACGCAACTCAAAATTTCCGGAAGCCTTGATTTTCCGTCGGATGAATAGAGAAGATCCCCAAGCCTGCCGTCGGACTTCAAATGGGTGGACAATATCCCCTCATCGCCTTTTTCCGCGGTCAACACGACAGCCCCGGCCCCGTCCCCAAGGAGGACGCAGGTGCCGCGGTCGTCCCAGTTCAAAATGGTGGACAGTCGCTCCACCCCCATGACCAGGGCCGTTTTGCAGGTCCCGCATTGAATGGCGTTGTTGGCCATTGCAAGGGCATACAAAAACCCCGAACATCCGGCTGAAACATCAAAAGCCGTTGCATTTGAGGCGTCCAGGGCCTCCTGTACCATGCAGGCGGCCGATGGAAACTGTCGATCCGGCGTAACGGTTCCCGTCACGATCATATCCAGGTTATCAGGGGAAATTCCCGCCATCTCCAGGGCTTTCCGAGAAGCATCCGTCGCCAGATCCGTGGTGGTCTCATCCCGGTCTTTTGATGCAATACGCCGTTCTTCGATACCGCTTCGCCGCACAATCCACTCATTGTTGGTGTCCACAATGCTCTCGAGTTCCACGTTGGACAATATCCTTTTCGGCGCCGCTGAACCGGTTCCAACAATCCTTCCTCTTGGCATCATTGCCATTTTAAAGTCATCCTTCCAAATCAAACTTACCCATTGTAATGTCGCGCTACAACCCCACAATGATTCAACAGATCATATCCTGTTTGAAATACATAACTTAAACCATCTCTACCCAAAATAATATGTTTGATATAATTAGCCGGAACTTTCATGTCAAGGGAAAACTGCTTGACCAACTCCTTGAAACTGTTAATTTTATCCATTTTCATTTTCCTGTGGTTGCGTCTGGGTTGCGTCTGGTTGCAGGTCTAACTTATCAACCTCACTCTTAAATCTCCCCGGTTTCCAGTGCGTGTAGGTGTCAATCGTAATTTTTATAGAACTGTGTCCCATCTGATAAGAAACGTCTGCGATGTTGTGGCTATTCATTATCCTGATGGTTGCGTATGTATGCCGCAGGTCATGAATCCTCATTTTCGGCAAACCGGCAAGTTTCAATATTTCCGGCATGGTTATTCCCATCCATTGAGAACTGACCGGCTCGGTTTTGTCTCCCATGGCGAAACAATACTGGCAAAAAGGCCTTCCGGTTTTTAATGCTTCCTTCTGTTTCTCACGTTTGAGCGCTCGCAGAGTGTCGCTCAAAACCGGTGTCATGTCAACCGTTCTGGTCTTGCCGTTTTTCGTCCCTGGTTTTGCCACATTTTTTACCATGTGCCTTTGAATGTGGATTTGGCGTCCCTCCTTTTTTTTAGGGTCCCATTTGAAATCAATATCCTGCCATTGCAACCCTAATGCCTCGCCTATCCTCATTCCCGTGCGTAGCAAGGTCAAGAAAATTGGATAATATCTTCCTCCCTCATATTCTTTTGCGGCATCCAGAAAGGTGAAAACCTCCTCCTCGGTCAATGGCTTGATGTCAATTTTGCTGGCCTTTGAATATGACAATCCAGCCAAAGGATTGACTTGAACCAACTGGTCATCCATGGCTTCATGAAATATCCTACTCAGAGGTGATTTGATGTTTTGAAAATTACTCTCTGCCATACCCTTTGTGAGAAGGTCATTAAACATATCCTTAAAATCTTTTCGTTTAAGCTGGTCAAGCGGACGGTTCCCTAATACCGGATAAACATGCAATTCGAGATTCCTTTTATAGGTGTGCATGGTGCCCTTGCCGGTCTTGTGCGGCAGGGAGAACCATTTCTCTGCATACTTTTTCAGCGTGGGAACCTTTTTGTTGAAATCATCTATATCCAGATCCCCGAGAACCAGTCTTGCTTCTGTAACCTTTGCAATTTTTAAAGCCGTTTTTTTATCTCTGCCTACTTTTAAAGACTTCCTTTCTCCTTTGTGGTTAGCAAATACCCACCAAATCCCGCTGCCTGTCGGTTTCTCCCTTACATTCACGCCCATGTTAATTCTCCTTTTTACTTTCTATTATATCATTTTTTAGACGTTTTTTTACGTTTATCTTGTGCGTCATTCATTGCCGCCATGGTTTCTTCCACAAACTCAACAATCTTGTCATTAAGCACCTGCGCCATGGTCTTCCGACGAAACGCTGCCGCCATTTTGAATTCATCCCTTAAAAATTCATCAACCCTGAAACTCATCAATTTTTCGCTCATCGTTATTCTCCTCCTTTGTGTTTGAATCTGTCTGACACAGTAAAGATGAGTTATATTGATGTCAAGCTTTATTCCGGTGATTAATCGAGAAATATCCAGTATTTATGTGGATTAGGGCGCAGATTAAGAAAAGATAGGCGTCTGGGCGAAAATGTGGCCTTGCAGGATTGCCCAGGTTCAACGTTCGGGAGGTGGTTAATATGATTGTATAGGTCAATCTGGCGTTTAATCTCGTGCCGCTGACAGCAAGTTTATAGTGAGATATTTATTTTTGAACCAGGAAAGAAAACCGTAAAAAAACGTTAAGAAAATGGTATAATAAGGAAATGATTGAGAAAGGAGACGGGTCCGGCACTGTAATTTTTTTGAATATTTTTTAAAGAAAAACTTGAAAATATGCTATAATGGTTTTTAAAAGCTGATCGAAAATAACTATTAAAGGAGGTGAAAACACAGAATGAAATGGTAACGGATAGCAGTTTAACGTCAACCCTAATGGAGATATTGAAATGATTGAAAGTGAAATGATGGATGAGGTTAGAAAACAATTAACACAAATGGGGCAGCACCTGAAAACTGCATATTCTTTTCAGGATGAATTGAATGAATATTCTGGATATGTTCAAGGGTCATTGGATGAAGCGCTCCAGATATTTAACGATGTCAGCGAAAAATTAGAAATTTCTACAGAAGAAAGGAGCCTTATATGACAACAATGATGAAAGAGGCTGTCCGTGGCTATTTCAAAGATGATGATTCGATAGTAAAATGTTCTGGCGACGAGTTACCAAAAGATATCCGGCAGGATAAAATTATCACAACACAGGATATTGAAGAGGGAGATACCATGCTGTGGTTTGATAATGAAACGGGAGAACAATTAACAATAGAATAACCGCCTAAACCCCACCTTTTTTCTACATGGTGAAATTATGAAAACGTTATGCGGAGGAGTTCCGAAATTCCTGGTCCTCATTCATGGGGATCAGGAATCTAAATCCCACCTCAATCAATCCTTGAATTAAAGCCATTCAACCCTTGCCAAAGGTGCATCCGCTGGCGGTTCGACCCATTGCCGGACGTCGTGTTTGTGGTAATATCGCTCTGGATGGAAAATCGCTTGAAGGAGCCTTGTGCAGTTTTCGGCTTCTTCCGTTATCATTTCATTGTGAATAGGAGAAGGGCGAGGTATCTTGTGGCGTCGGTTTGGGCAGTCCCGGCAATCCATGGGATAATCCATAATCGCTGCCGTCTTGAGGCACTTTTCGTAACCGGCACATCTATGATCACGATATGTTATTTTTTCGATCTGGCGTTTTTGCATTGTGATTTTATAATGATGGGCAGCAGGTTTTGGGGCAAGCTGCCCACCATAAAATCCCTCCAGCTTGATGAAAGGGAAACTGATCATAAGATAGGCGGTGGGACAACCCCACCGCCCATGGCTTTAACGGCAGAAAATCTGTTAAGATTCCTTGACGCACTCCGCAGGGTGCGAGTCCGAGCTTTTATGGCCACAATCATGATAAAAATATTTGAAGGAAGAAAAAGGATAAAAACCCTCGTTTATCATGGTGTCAGCTCGGACCAGGTGGCCTAATTTATCGTTTAAGCGACAACCGCAGCGTCCTTAATATAGCGCAGTCTTGCCGCTGATTTATTATGTGCCAGAGTAAATCCGCTGATCCACTCAATGAGAGTTCGATACTTCACACCGCCCGAATACAGGCCCATATCGAGCACTTCAAGCTCGCCACATTGCAGGCCAAAACAGTGAGTTCCCAGTGAGAATTTCACCGCATAGATGCTTGTGCCGACAGAACTTCCGGAGGCACAGGCCTCATCAAATCCGAGAATATCGTTATTCTCTTCATCCTCCTCAACGATTCTGATCGGCACATCGTTATAGGTAGTGACTCGGCGTCCGAATTGATCCAGCGTATAGTTGATGTCACCGCCCACCGATGTGGTTCTTGCCGCAACCGTCAATCTCCTTCTCATGGTTTTGTTCATAAAAAGCGCGTCTGGGCTTCCATCGATTTGGTCCAGGAGCTGATCGAGTTTCGCCAGGGAAAGAGCATCGCCTCCTGCGCTGGAACCTGCGTCAATCAGTTGGTCACCGATTAGGCGAGTCTGGAGCCCATCGAATTCCTTAGAATCTGACTCACAATCGCCCTTGAAAAAAGTCTTTTCCCATTTCAAGGCGCAGGATCTGGCTTTAAGTGCGTCATGAATTGCCCGCAGATCATTAATATTACCCTGTGTCTTCACAAGCGCTCTGTCAACGTCAGAGAAACCGCCAGAAATAGTGAGGGATTCGGTTACGTGATCGAGGGAACTGGTCCCTTCTGTGTAGTTCTCATTGAGCGCCCTGAAATCTGATCTGGGCAGCGTGTCGGCTCTGTTGTATTTGTAGCTGTCGCTGGCCACAGATAGAAATGGAATCATTTCAAGCACCGGAGATGCCTGCGGGAAACACATAATTATCCCTTTTGCCAGGGGATCGTTTTTAAGCTTGCTCGCCTCAATTAGTGAAATTGCCATGATATTTATTCCTCGTTATTTGTAGCCATGGACCATCATTTCCATTGGCTGCATTTTACTTGTATCCAGAGGCGGTTTGCCTGCTGGTCTTTTACTGTCCAGACCGTTTTCTTTTTGCTGATTGAAAATCCCTGATTTTTGCGCCTGTCTAATCCATTCAATCTTTTGTGCTGGCGGTAATTCCGGCACCAGGCTTTGATAGGCTTCCGGCACGTCCTGCGTCATAAGATCAGCCACAGATTTAAGAGCGTCAATCGCCTCTCGTTTTTGCTGATTGATCTGGTCGAATCTGCTTTTAGGGATCATCGTTTCACTTTTTTCGGGTGTGTTTCCCGTGTCGGTCTGGGTTGTTTCATTTCCACTGTTTACGTCCGTGTTGACGGTTTCATCTGCCATAATTTATTCCTCCGGCTGGTTTAACGTCTCAGGAGACGAGGTGTTATAGGTTTTGTTTTCTGCCTGGATTTCAGCCAGTTTTTCTATTGCGTCTTCCTTGCTCAAATCTGGATTCTTGAGCATTAGGATGTCCGTCCTTGATATGGTGCCCATCTCTAATTCTGCCGCCCATAGCTCTGCCTGTTTATCTGGGCTCATCACCGGACGCGGATCAAAAAAGTCAATCTTAAGCCTGGCGTTTTCGGTTATCTTTTTGGTGGGATTGTGCGCATTCCATACCGTTTTGAACATGGCGAAAAGCTGTCTTTCATAGCGCCCAAAAAGGCTGATCTGGTCTTTTCGTAATTCCGTCAATTCTGTGCTGCCACTGATACGGCTCAAACCGGATTCCTGCGTCGGTTTAACGCTCATGGATGCTGCGCTCAAGCCGTTCGATATGGCGAGATTCTTTGCGAGGAATTCTATTGAATTGAGAATCTGTTGAATGGGCGCTCTGGTGGCCTGGAACTCAAAGGAACCCTCTGGATTTTCGATTTCCACTGCGGTATTCGGTCCGATGTGCAAATTTCCACCCGTGGGCAACCCTTTTGCCACAGGAACACCAAAACCCTGATATTCCAAAACTAACATTAAATCCGTGAGTTTTTGGTTGATGGTACTTTGCACCGAGATTAAATCATTACCGCCTGCCGCCCAGAAACTGCCGGTTGCCGGATAGCTTGCCCAGATCGGCACAAAAGGGATTACTTGATATGGGTTTTGTGCGTTTTCGAGGGTGTTGCCGTTATAATCCAGCCTGCGGTATGTTTCGATGTCCCATAAACTATATTCGATGTCCTTAGATTCTCCGCTCTGTGGATAGTGCGTAACCATCACCCTTTCCAGGTGTTCGGGAGAGTCACCGGTTTCAACGTCAAGTATGCTCCCATCATATATATCCAGGTCCATTTTTCCCTGTCGCCAGATCGGACGCAGCATGATTGTTTTTAAGAGCTGCGTATAACGGGAGGCGGTTTTCATCTTGAGATTCAGATTTGAAGAATCCACAATCATGTCGAATATGGCTTTGTCTTGGACGCTGCCGTCAATCTCTCGTGTTGCGTCCGCCATGTAAACCATGGAGAGCTGATTGATGATTTTTTTGCAGACGTTGAAAAAAACAGGCGTAAAAGCGTCCGGATCGGCGTGGTGCTGATTGAGCTGCTCGGTGATATACGCCTCTTGCTCATCGTGATAATAGGACAAGCGCTTGATGGTATCATCCTTCCTGGCTCGCGTTTCCTTCTCCGCAGCTTCCTTGAACATCTTCTGCACCACGTCTTTTGCTGTACTATTCCAAAGCATTGTTTTTTCCTTTGGGGCAAACTAAAAAAGGCCACCTGCGGTATAATCCGCAAATGGCCTCTGAATGGGCTCTGATTTCTTTTGTGATTTTTAGCGCACTAACCGGACCGTTTTAACCGTTGCCGGTTGTGCGCCATGTGCGCCTATAGTTATCATCTTGCCGCACTTACCACACTTGATAACTATTTCTCCCTCGGTTATGTGCCCCGTGCATAACAACCGATTGCAGTTAAAACATCGAATATCAACCATAATTGATGTTTTCCGATTTGTCCAGTCTTTTTTTTGGTCTGTTTTGTTATTTATTGCGTCAATCATGGCTATATGGCCTGATATGTTTTTATTCCGGTCAATTTTACGTGGTTTTTGTAAAATTGGGATAAGTCAATATCACTGTCGAGCTGATATTGAAGGAACTGCCGGTGCATGTCGCGCACTTCAACTGCTGCCTCGCAGTTTTGGGCGCAGTGTAATTCCAAGCTGCCGCCCATCAAAAAACAGAGGTGCCGGTTCGGTCGTTTTGATGTGCAGGTGATACGGTTGAGGGTGTAAAGGTTCATGATTTGACTGCGTAAAGCATAAATGGCCCAGTTCAGGGAATAAACTCTGTCGTCGTGCTGATTTTTGCTAGAATGGCCAAATGAATAACCCTCACCCCTGGGAGCTTTCACATAGCTGAATGTGGCCATTTCATCGGCGAGCCCTTTTTCGTCCTCGGGAAAATGGAGCCTGCCCTCTCGTGAGATTCTGGCCAGCTCCGGAAATGACGCATTCTGCCGCGTTGAATGAGGTGACATTTTTTCAACGGGAATGTTCTGGGCTTCCAGCCATGGGATAATATCCATGGTTTCGTAATCCTCAAGGCAAGCCATTTTCAAACCATAACGCTGGTGGTCCTTGAGTATGATTTTTTTGATATTTGCTGCGGTGTTCGGTATGACGTTCACCTGGTTCAAAAGGAAAATCTCGGGTTCCTCATTTTTGGGATTTGCTACTTTCAAAACGCAGGTCCAAATAGTGGCATCGGCACCAAATGTACTGCCCAGCAATGATTTCGATCTATCCAAACCGCCACCCACAAAATACGCTCGTCCCTGCGTCAAAGTTTGAATATCCTCAACCGGACATTTATATGGGCTCTTGCACATTTCAATAACGTCCGATGGGAAGAGAGCGTTTGAAGCGTCAGAGCGCTTGCCCAAAATATCTCTACGGAAATCAGCAGGGAGAGAAGTTTTCGCCAGGCGTCTGGCCTTTGTGCGGGAAATCCATGGCGGTGCCTCTGCGCAGTAATGATTCAAGTCCCGGTAAAAGGTATGGTGCGCGAAAATTGACGGATCATTTACCGCCTCCTCCTGGATCATGTGTACGGTGCCACCCTTGCTGTCCACATTGGAGTCGAGCCAGCAAACAGAATCCTTGGAGTCAAGGAGCGAGCCTTGAAGAGCGTTGAACGGTGCCAGGTCGGTGGATGCGTGTAAATCGGACACCCAGAGGACATCTATTTTTTCGCCAAAGGAAGTGGAGGGATTATTTCCTGGGCTCATCTGCAAAACATTGCCGAGCGCAGGGAAAAAGATTTCATACACAAACATCTGCTTTTCCGGTATGAGCTTCCGCAGCGTCGGCGTGTTAGCAATGATTTTCTTGACGGTTGAAAACTGGACCCTGCGGCAGTGGGATTCCGTGTTTCCCAGGAGCTGGATGGTGATGTTTCTCCGGCTGGTGAACAACCACAAACACATCAAGCAAAATAGAGTGGATTTGCCATGACGTCTGGGCTCTATTATTAATGATAGGCTGTGTTGAAAAGATGAGCGCCTTGCCTGTTGCTGCTCCTCGTCAACCGGTTTTGTTTTGCGGGAAGGTCTGGCTTTCCTGGCGTTATGGGACCGCTCGCCTATGGCTTGCACGGGCTCATCCACAGATTGATTAATAGGATTTTCGGCTGGCTTCAGGATTTGGTGTATAAGTTTGAGCTGGTTTTCGGTCGGTTGAAATATCTCGTATCTTGAGTTTATCAATATGCGAGGCTTGATGTCATCAACCCACTGGAGAAACGCCTCGGGTGTGTTTGCTCGCCATTTCTTAACTCTGTCTTTGTTGCTGGGTTTTGTCGCTGTTTCGGTGCCCATGGGAACCTCCTAGGTGTCCTGTTCAATCACGGACCTTCAAAGAGGTTCTGTGTGATTTTTTGTGTTAATAATTTGGTGTTAGGCGTTGAGTTTGCCCACTACTTTTGCCTTTGTGGGTTGCGCTGGTTTTGCCATGGTCGAGACAATATACGCTGGTTGAAACGGCTCCTCGTCCACATCCAAGGTTTCGAGGATGTCGTCAAGCAATTCAGCCACCGCACCGTCGGTTAAGGTTTCGGGTGCGGTTGTAAAATCAAATTTATCCGTCACGGTAATGGGCAAGACCATCCGCTCGGTTGTGGGTTTTCCCTGTTCATTGAGCCGGACGAGTTTGATCTCGCCCTCACTATCGTTCGTCAAATGCACATCAATTATTTGCCACATTGTCTTTACCTCTCTCTTTTGGGTTTATGTGTCTGGCCATGGCCAGTGTGTTATAATTTTTGAATTTTACATTTTGGGTTTTGGCGTTTTGCGTCATGCTATAATTTTTAATTTTTGACATTTTGGGTGTGGGCTCATACCCGATTAAAAATCGTTTTCAACACCGCGAGGTCGGGGCCTCCCACAAGCTATTGATTTAAGGTACAGATTATGCCTTGTGACACCCACATCCGCCCCACAATCGGAGGTAGTGATAGCGCCCTTGCAATGGCCTTGCCCATGCCCTGCGCCATGGTGTCCGTCGTCATATCCGCACCCGGTCCTGGGCCCTGCGCCATGGTGTCCGTCGGCATATCCGCACCCGGTCCTGGGCCCAGGAGCCGGTGATAATCCCCGTTTTCATGCCGGAATTGCTCCCCAGGTGCAACCACCGGCAGAGGAGAAAACGGAATCCACAAAGAAAACATAGGGATAGGCACCAGGTTTTGCCTTGATGCTATACTAGCAACCGTCAAAAACATCGCTGAAAATGTCCTCCGGATTGTCCTCTGCCTTGCCGCCCTCAAGTTTCAATAGCTCGATCAAAGCCGATTTGCTGGCGTTCTGGTATTTGACCAGGGACTTTTCGATGAGTGGATTGAGCTTGCCCTTTGCGTCGATGAGGCTGCCGGAGTTGAGCGCAGCGTTATAGATCTCCTGCGAGATCACCGTGTTCTGCGCCACGAGCGCCTTGAGCAGCGCCTTTGCGGTGTTGATGGGAGCATCGGTCAAGCCGTCCTTTATCCGCTTGATGTGCCGTGCCTGCTTGGTCCTGCCGTCAATGGCGTCGGTCTTGATGGTCTGCGCCATGGCGTCTCCATCGGTCGGTTTTTGCCTTATTTTTGCCTTAATTCGTTTCATTTCTACCTCCCAAAAACTGTATCATAATTATGGATTAACCTGATACAGTTTCAAGACAAGACTTGTGCCGAGTCAGATTTCTTCTGTGCCTGCCGTCCTGCCGCCCACCGCTGGCCTGGTCCATGGTCTGCCGCTCCATACCGATTGCAATTCCATAGAGCATCCTGCGCCCTTTGAAACCATTCAATTACCTGGCCATATATGGTACTCCACACAAATTCATATCGTCGGATAAACATCACGCCATTATCAAGCGCAATCAAACGGCAGTATAAATCAATCATAAAATCCTGGTTGCTGGTATGGCGCAGCTCGTGCTTGATCCCGAGCAGATCCGCCACCGCCACCGCCTCATCAATGTTCATTTCGTCGGTCCAATTTCGTCCCATAACTCTTTTCCTCCACAGATTTATATATCTCAAACTGTCGTCAACTGTCGTCAAAGTGTCGTCGCCCATTTACGACAGTTAACTCCTTTAAATAACTACATTTATATCTTTGTGTCGTCAGTTTTTACCCCCATATAGATATATAGAGATTTTATTATTGTTTTGCCTGGAGCTGTACCACATATACTAATCTTGACGACAGTTTCAGTTTCCTTAAACATATCAACCACATAACTGTCGTAAACCCCCTGACGACAGTTATGACGACAGTTGAATATAATGATACAGTTCCGTGCGTCCGCTTTTTGCAAGTGTCGCCTCCTCCGCTTTAATCAAATTCGTTAACGCAGTATCGAATAACCATAAACCGCTCCGGTCTGCATTTGTAAATCTCCTCAACTCTCTCTTAGTTAAATCTCCCTTTGTGGCCAGCGCTCTCCTGATCTTTTCCTCCATGATTGCCGCTGCATTATCTCCGTCAATCGGGCTCAGTGATTTACGGATATCAAGCTGCCAGTCACAAAGCCGGATAACCTTAGCAACCACCTCGCTGTCGATCAGCGTTTTACCCTCGTTTATGGCCAGCAGGATCATCAACCTTAGTGCATATGTGTCCAGCCTGCGCGAGTATATTGATTCATCCTGGTTGAAATACCAGTCACTGTGTTTCTCTTGTGCATCAGGTGTAAATCCTAGCTGCATCAAGCCTCCATCAACGGCATATATCTTGTGTATCATCTGGCGCAGTCTCGCCTTGTAATGGGTGGCTGTTTGTTGGTCTAATCGCTGTGGGAATGCAAACCTGCGCTCGGACTTTCCCACGATGAGAAACAACCGGTTGAGGAACCCGATATCCGAAAATGACGCATCCCATGTTCTCTCATATGTGTCGATGGTACTCGCTGCCAACAGCGAAAAATGAGCATCCTGTATTTTAAGGTGTGTGGTTTTCGTCTGGTTCTCATAACTGTTACTCTCAAAGAGCTGCGTCACGGCAGGGAGTAGCACGCTGCCTTTGATGCTGGCTTTTGAGACAAAAGCTTTAAACTCATCCAGACACAGCAATAAATTGTTATTCTCCGATAGAGCTTTTTGTAAACCTTCAGCGCTTCCGAAACCCCAGGAAGAATTCAAACTTGCTGGCTCGTCTTCCCGAAACGCATCCTTGAAGAAGTTTGTCACAATCTTAAGTGCTGTGGATTTTCGCCCTTCTGCGGTTTCACCCAGGATCAAAACGTATAGCCTCGGCTGTATCTCCCACCCCATGGCAATGGTTGCTCTGCCGGATAGTATTGATCCAAGGCAGGTTAAAAACGCCATATACAAAAACTCCGGTGGCGCCTCCACGCATTGGCTTTGCGCCATGGCAAAGTCACCAGCAAGTCCGCCCATAATATCCATGGGAAATGGCTTGTATTGCTCGATCTCTACATCCATATCCCTTGTGCTTATGCCAATGGTGGGGATAGCTGGCGCACCCTCAAGCGCCTTGCCGATGGTGATCCCACCATAGGTTTGGGCTCCCCTAAGCTGGTCCCATTTGTCACGGTAAAGTCTTGACTGACGAAAAATCTCATCAATCATCTGTGGATCATCCGTCCTCCGCGCAATCATGCTACACAAGGCGAGGTCCGCCTCCGATTGACTTGGATAGGTGCCCATGTCGCCATTGAACAAACGCTCAAAAGCTGATATGGATTTGAGCCCATTTAAGATATTATTTTCTGTGTGTGTCGGTGTCGATACTGGCTCAGGTTTCGGTGGCGCAACCGGCACAGGCTCAGGCTCATCAAAATGGGTCTGATAAAACTGATCAATCCCGTCCTGGTTTTCGGCCACATAATTGATGTCCGTCAATCTCGCACCTGTAACCGTAAAAAAGCGCCCGGTCTGGTACGCCTCAACCTGGCCCTTCCTCCGCCTCTTGCCTCGCAGCTCGCCCATGGCTATGATATGCAACCCCTTGCCCGATGGAGTCACCTCCGCATATGAGCCCATTTGTTCAACTAGGTTTTGCGCCCAGTCAACCGGTCTGCCGTTCTCAAAGCAGTCGTCAAGGTCGATCCCGCAAAAAGTATCCGTTTCTGAAAACACAAAACCGAGCCCGAGGCTGTTAGCCTTTGCCGATGCCACCGCCGTTTTGAAATCTGTCCAGGTGGTCTTATCATTTGTCTTTGCCGCTCGGAGGGTTTGTGGATCAATCGGGATTTTATCTACCTTGCCGCCGTCTCGTGGCACCGGACGCCAGCATATCCATTGCTTGTGCATCCTCATCCGCCGAGGTATTTTATCAGGTTCAAATCTTGTTAATTGTGTTGTGTCCATATTTCCTCCTGCAATGGAAAATTGCTCGGAGTTGGGCTTTGCAGGAGCCCTTTACCTCCCTGCAAGGAGGCACCCCGAGCAAGCCGTTCAATAAATTTTTATGCCTGCTTTTTTCGTAGCAATTTTCACAAATTCATTAATCATTTGTGTTTCAATCCAGATTTTTTCGCTCAGATGAGCAACCCACGCCAGTATTGATTGTGCGGTATTACACCGTGATAATTCGATGTCATAACCACCGTGATCATTTAATATGGTGATCCATTTTCCGTCACAAATTACTTTTGGCTCAAATTTCATATCCATCAATTCTGTTGATGATTTCACCCGTATCTGTTCCATTTCAAACCCTTTCAAAATTTTAAAAATCTGGGCCCACGCTGTTGGAGGAAGCGCTTGCCGCCCCATTCCCGGAGCGGCACGGGCCCAGACGGCTTAACGTAAATAACTGCCTCTTATCTGTTCATCCGCCAGCTCCGCCACCGCTTTGCGCCATGAACCCTTGCAAAACACCAGCACATCCTGGTGCCCCTTCCCCAGTTTGCGTGATGCTGCCATCTGCTTGTGCGCCCTGATCGGCAAGGAGCCCAGCGCGTTAAGTAAGATTGCATGGTTGTATAATTGCAGTCCGGCTGCTTGAAACGCGGTGATGGTTGCGCCTGGTAAATTGCGATAGTGCCCGTCCTTGTCTCTGATGTCGCCCACCACAAAAATTGCAAAACGATGAGGGCGCAGCATCCGGCAGCACTCTTTAATGATGTGTTGATAGGCGCTCAAAAACTCATCCCAGCTCATGGTTGAAAGGTCTTGTGGATCATCACTATAAACCTCAAGATTCCCATAGGGCGGACATGAAAAAAGCAGATCAAAAGGTCCGCCAGCAAGGGTTCTCACGTCGCCAGCATCGCCCACAATCCATTCCGGCATGGGCTCCTTGCATAGCTCCTGGCCTTGCTCCCTGTTGGCCACAATTTGCCTCTCAGATAGGTCAATTCCGGTGTAATTCCGTCCGGTTACTGATGCCACGATGCCTCTAACAGAGCCACCAGCAAAAGGATCAAGCAGGTGGCCACCCGGACGGCAAAACCATTGATTTGCCAGCTCGCACAAGCACGGATCAAAAATGGATGTGCCGGTCTTGGATTCGGTGCCGCCTGCGGTTTCGCTCCTATTATATAAGGAGTTAATTGCCGGTTGCGCTTTTGCAAATTTGGCGTTTTCGCCCTTCATCAAATCCTCCCCGAAACATCTGGCCATTGGTCGTCCACGCCCATCGCCTCTCTCGCGTCGGCTGTAGTCTGCGGCTGGCATGGGCGAGCCACCAGGTGATAATTTGGCTTTGCCACGGTCCGTCCATGCTACATTTTTATCTTTTGTGGATTTTCCATCGGGCGTGATGCCGAGCGTTAATGCCTCGCCTCTGCCCAACTCGCTCTGGATTCCCAAATTGAGCCACTGCCTTTTGCGCTTTTGCCAATAAGATTGACGGCTATCCAGCACGCTAAATGGAGGCACGATCCAGCGAGCAGTTAGGCTCTTTTTGTCGATGGGATTTTCAATTCCGAAATCCGCTGCCAGTTCATCTGCACTAAAAAAACCTGGTTGTGATGAGCCCATGGTCAACACCTCCGTCCCATGCCGCGCAGCATCTCGCTCACCTGCCGGTCAATCTCGGATTCGGTCACTGCAAATTGCGAAAGGTAATTATCGATGTCGTCAAATTTGATAAGGATTCTTCCGCTCGGCAACCTACTGTGCCTTAATCCCTCCGCCAGCCAGTTTCTTACTGTTCGCTCACATCGCCCTGCATACTGGCAAGCGTCTTTGATTCCTCCCCATGCTTGTGCCATTTTAACTTCCCCTTCCCGTGGCACAAAAAAAATGCCACAAAAATCAAAAATGAAATTGATCTCCGTGGCATCCATTAAGGGGTCCTCATCTTTCGATGCTCCATTCCAGGGGAGCGGCACCCGCCAGTTGAGATATTAAATTGTGTTTTCGGTGCTATGGAATCGCTATGCTGCGCTCCGCCAGCTCCACAAATTTCGCAAAAAATTCTTTTCGATAATCTGCCTCCGCTTGATACACACCCCTTTTTTCGTTAAAGATCAGTTTTTTCGGCATGGGCAGCACGTCTTTTGCTCGCTGCCATACAATCGCCAGCGGTATGCCTCTGCTAATAATATCCGTTTTCGTAATTTTCATTTCATCGGCAGCGTCATTCAATAGCTGCACGCGGTCCTCTTCCAATTTTATAGTCACCGATTTTTTGCTCATTTTTTACATCCCCCTGTATCTCTATATTTATATGCGTATTGCTTAATGACAATACTATCATCATTATTTATGTGATGTCAACCCCTCCGGTTGTTTTTTTTCAAAAAAATCACAAAAAAAAGAGGCTGCCGGATAATTTTGGCAGCCTCCCCTGGTAAAACGCGGTAATTTGGTTGCATTTAGGGAGCATTATCCGTATATTATCTTGCTCCCTGCGCCCTGTTTAGTCATGTTAAGTTGTTGATTTTATTGAAGTAAGGAAATGCTGCCTCCTATCATGTCAAGAGAAAAGTCGTGAACTTGCCCTTGCAACTGCATCCCTTTACAAGGTATGCTGAGGAGGCTAGGTTTTCTATCGCATCATTGCATTAACAGAATAGCGGTTAATAGATTTCGGCCATTAAGGAGTGAGAAATGTCAGAAAAGTTAAACCCATTTCGGATCGCACAGCAACAACTGGATCATGCAGCGGAAAAACTGGGACTCGACGAAGCCACCCACGAACTCCTTCGGTGGCCCATGCGCGAATTGGAGGTGACCATGCCCGTCAAGATGGATGACGGGACCACACGGGTGTTTCATGGGTTCCGCATTCAGTACAACACGGCGCGCGGCCCGGCAAAGGGGGGCATCCGATGGCATCCCGATGAAACCATCGATACGGTGCGTGCCCTGGCCGCCTGGATGACCTGGAAAACAGCCGTGGTGGATATTCCTTTAGGCGGCGGCAAGGGCGGCGTGGTCTGCAATCCCAAGGAGTTGACCGAAAACGAAAAAGAACGTCTGGCCCGTGCTTACGTACGCGCCGTGGGGAGAACCCTGGGCGTTACGAAAGATGTACCGGCGCCGGACGTCTACACCACTCCCCAGATTATGGCCTGGATGATGGATGAATATGAAGTCATTACGGGAGAACACCATCCGGGTGTCATCACCGGAAAACCCATCGCCCTGGGAGGCTCCCAGGGGCGGGGGGATGCCACGGCCCGAGGGGGCATATACGTGGTTAGAGAGGCAGCCAAAGCCCTTGAAATGGACCTCAAGGGCGGCGCCATGGCCATCCAGGGCTTCGGGAACGCAGGCCAACATGCGGCACGCATCGGCGAGGAACTGATCGGCATGAAACTGGTGGGCGCAACGGATTCCAAAGGGGGCGTTTACAACCCCAGGGGGATTGACGCAAAAGCCCTCATTGACCACAAAATCCGTACCGGCAGTCTTAAGGGTTTTGCCGATGCCGATGCCATCACCAACAAAGAGCTGCTGGAACTGGAAACATCGGTGCTTTTCCCGGCAGCCCTTGAAAACGTCATCACGAAGGAAAACGCTTCCAAAATCCGCTGCGCCATTTTGTGCGAGCTGGCAAACGGCCCCACCACCCCGGATGCCGATGATATCCTTTACGAAAACAACGTATTCGTTCTCCCGGATTTTCTGGCCAATGCGGGCGGCGTCACGGTCTCCTACCTGGAACAGGTCCAGAACACCTACAATCTCTACTGGAATCTGGATGAGATTCACTTTCGCCTGAAAGATACCATGCGCCGCGCTTTTGAAAGCGTTTACGAGATGAGTCGAAACCACGCCATCCACATGCGAAATGCCGCCTATCTGGTGGCCGTGGCACGGGTAGCCGAAGCCTGCAAGCTGCGGGGGTGGGTGTAGTGCGGCAAGCCGCGGTTTTAAGTTTTAGGTTTTAAGTTTTAAGTTTTTTGGCCCACGAGAGAAAAAGGCAACAAAATGGCCGATGAACAGACACAACACCATCTGGTGCGTGCCTGCCGCATGTATCGGAAAATGATGCGGCACCCCCATCTTGTGGAGGCCATGCGGAAAATTTTCCGGGCTGTTCTGCTGGAAAAGGCATTTCTTCATCCGGAGCAGATCAGAAGAGATGCCGAAAACGCTATTTCGAGGGAACAGCTACCCCCTACGGAAAAAACGCTCCGTGAATACATGGATGCAGCCGTTGATCTTGCGCTGGTTCAACATTTTAACGACCCGGAGATCGACCAGTATATCAACCTTGCCCGAAAAGAAGACCGGCTGCAAAACCTGGTCAAGGTGGTCAGCACCGAAGGGGTTACATCCCTTCGGATGAAGAAGGCCCTGCGGGAATTCTGTGAAATTCCCGAGGGAACCACATTTGTGTCCCCCAGTGAAGCGGAGGGGGTCCGGGTAGCCCTGATCAACCATTTTATCTCCAACCAGCTTCCGTTCCTGGGAATCGCCAAGCAACACATCACCATACGCGACATCGATGAAATGGTTGAACGCTCCTACTGGAGCCCGCGGTATCCGGGACGGATCGGCGGCAAGGCGGCCGGATTACTGCTGGCCTACCGAATCATCCTGCCGCGACTCACGGAAAGGGATCCCGAGCTGGAACGTTATTTGGCCATCCCCGAATCCTATTATTTCAACTCCGGCATTTTCTCCGATTTTGTGGATTACAACCATCTCTATGAACTGCACACCCACAAATACAAAAACCGGGACGACATTGAGGAAGCCTTCCAAAAAATCCCCGGCATCATGGCCAACACCACCTTTCCACCCGATACTGTGAGCCTGTTTCGCAAGTTCCTCGATGAGGTGGGGGAACATCCGCTGATTTTGAGATCCTCCAGCCTTCTGGAAGATAATTTCGGTCACGCTTTTTCGGGGAAATACAACTCCGTATTTATTTCAAACCACGGAGATATCGAAGAACGGCTTAAAGAATTCATCTGGGGAGTGAAACAGGTACTCATGAGCACCTTTGGACCAGCCCCCATCCTTTACCGCAAAGAGCGGAAACTTCTGGATTTTGACGAAAGGATGAGCGTTCTGGCCCAGAAGGTGGTGGGGCGTCGTTTCGGCGACTATTTCTTTCCCTTTGCCGCGGGCGTCGCCTTCTCCTTCAATGCCTATGGATGGACCCCCCGCATTAAAAAGGAAGACGGGATCATTCGACTGGTTTTCGGGTTGGGTACGCGCGCCGTGGATCGGGTGGGAGATGATTATCCCAGAATGATTCCCGTGAGCCATCCCCTTCTGAGGCCCGAGGTGGACCCGGGACAGATCCGCAAATATTCCCAGAAAACGGTGGATGTCTTCAACCTGAAAACGAGCCGGGTGGAACCCGTTGCCTTTCTGGATTTGATGCGCCAGATTGACCATCCGGATCTATATGATGCCGTATCGGTGGACCAGGAAGGCAATCTGGCCGCCCCCATGTTCAAAGGCCGAACAATCGATATTGATCACAGCTGCCTCACCTTCCATAACCTTCTCACCCGAACCCCGTTCATCAGCAGCATGAAAAAGATCCTCAATAAGCTGGAAACCGCCTATGGACGGCCGGTGGATGTGGAATTTGCCTGGGATAACGGCAGACTTTATCTCCTTCAATGCCGCACCCTCTCCATGAGAGCCCAATTGGCAAAAGTCTCCCTGCCAACGGATATTCCCCGTACCCAGGTCCTTTTCACCAATAACCGCGGCGTCACCAACGGCCTCATCGAGGATATTGAATACGTGGTTTATGTGGACCCCCGGTCCTATAACAACATCACCCGCTATGACGAAAAAATGGAGATCGGTCGTGTTGTGGGCAAAATAAACAGGCTTCTGGCGGAAAAACGGTATGCCCTTTTCGGTCCGGGGCGATGGGGCAGCAACGACATCAATCTCGGTGTCCGCGTAGGATATGAAGACATCAATAACACCCTCACTTTAGGCGAAATCGCCTTTGAAGCCGACGGATCTACACCGGAAGTCTCCTACGGCACTCATTTTTTCAACGATCTCGTGGAAGCGGAGATTATCCCCATGGCCATCTATCCGGATCAGAAGGGAACGCATATTGATGAACGCTTCCTGTTAAAGGCTCCCAATGAACTCGCCTCCATGGTCCCGGAAATGGCCCATCATGCCTCGGTGGTGCATCTGATCCATGTGCCGGCGTCAACGGGCGGTCACCTGCTGCACATCTACCAGGATGGGCAAGGGCAGCAGGGAATGGGTTTTTTTGGGCCCCCTTCCTGAGGATCTTTGCGCCAACATGGCCAACAGGCAATCCAGGTTCTTTCGATCCCAGTCGATATCGCCCTCTTTCTTGGGGGTTTCCAGTATTTTCGGTATGCGGGCCAGACGTCTATCGTTCATGATCAGTGAAAACCCCAGAGGACCGATTTCCCCTTTTCCGATATGATGATGACGGTCAACCCTGGAACCCAGCTCCCGTCGGGCATCGTTAAGGTGGATCAGTTTAAGCCGGTCCAACCCCAGGATTCCGTCAAAGGCCGCCATGGTCTTATGATAGGCTGCTTCAGTGCGGATATCATAGCCGGCGACAAAGATATGGCAGGTATCGAGACAAAACCCGAGGCGATCGCGCTGTTCGACCCTTTCGAAAATGGCGGCGAGCTGTTCAAAGGTATGCCCCAGGGTCGTGCCCTGGCCGGCGCAGGTTTCCAGCAGAAGCCGCGGGCCCTTGTCCCGGCTTTCATGAAGCACCCGGTTGATGCCTTCCGCAATCCGGGAAATGCCCACGGCCTCGCCGGTCCCCATGTGGGCGCCGGGATGATGGACCACCCAGGGAATGCCGAGTTGGGCGGATCGGGTCATCTCACAAGTCAGAGCGGTGCAGGCCCGGTCGAATTTTTTCTTTTCCGGGGAACCGAGATTGATCAGGTAGGCCGTATGGGAAGCGATGGCTTTAATGCCGGTTTCCCGCCGTGCCCGATCGAAGGTTTCAATATCTTGATCGGTCAAAATCCGTTCTTTCCAGGTACTGGCGTTCTTGGTGAAGATTTGGACAGCGGTGCAGCCGTAGTCCATGGCCGTATACAATGCCTTATGAAAACCGCCAGCAATAGAAAAATGGGCGCCGAGAAGAGGGTGACATAATCCTTGCGTCATATTTTTCTGTTTACCGGTTCTTCTCATTGATGGCATTCATCCGAAGTTCATTAATCGATCTTTTCGAAACAAACCCTTTCAAAACCAAGGGCCGTTACCACAAATTTTTTCAAGCGCAGATTGCCGTATTTCTCATCGAGCTTTTTACCGTAAAGCACAACCTGACGCCTTCCCTCTTTAAACGCCTCTTTTATGTTCGGCATGCCATATAATTCATCTTCCGTCAATTGTTTGGCCTGCGCCCCTGTTATCCCAGCATCTTTTAGCGTTACAAATTTGAACTCGATCAGCACATCAAATATTGTAAAATGTCGCTTATCCGGCCGGATCATCATGGTGAGATCCGCATACCTGCGGTCGATCTCGGGTTCGGAGTCCATTATGTACAAAATATCATTGTACACAAGCGTTAAGAAGGCGGTTTTTAACGTCAATTCATTGGCCCACCTGTAATCTCGATTCTTGAAAACCGTGAAATACCTGTTTTCCACAAAATCGCACAGGGGTTGGATATTGCCTTTCTGGTAAACCTGTTTTGCCGCGAATGTACCATCGTCCCTGTCGCCCGGTTCAGATAAGAGCATTCTTTGAACCCGTTCCACATACAAACTCTGTATCACCAGATTTGGAACTTTTAAAATCACGTCACCTTCAGAATTCTCGCCCGCCAGCGTCAGTACACCAAAATAATAAAGAAATGAAATCAGAAAAGCGTTGTCCTTTGACTTGTCGGTCAGCATCTCTTTAACGCCAAAACGTTTGCTTACTTTAGAGACCGCCACTTCATGCGCTTTTTGCGTCAAACCGACAAGCAGATCCTGACCCTCAGGTAATTGCGCAATATATTCCAGTTTAGATTCATCCGTTGCAAGATTATCATCGAGCATTTCTCTTGGAGAACAGCACATTTTTTGAAACTGCTCAAAAAAATAAAGGCATAATGTTGGGTTATAAATATATTCATCCAGGCCAAACGCAAAAAGGTATCCATTATAGTATGTTTTCATTAAATCAAGCGCTTCATCAGCTTTTTCCGTGCCAAAATCGCATTCATCCACAATTTGTTCAATGACGCCACGTACCTCCTTTTCTCTGAAACCGCATAAATCGTTAAATTCAGGTTCAAAATAGATATTTTTAGCGATATTATAACCGCTGGTAATATCGCTCATCACAACAGGCGAAACGCCTGTTATAAATACCCGATCAAACATCGGGCCGGACGTGGAAGATTTGATGGCTTTGAACAGGGTCCTTAAAACACCTTCATCATGAACCAGCGCATTATATCTGCCTTTTTCATTCTGCGTTCCCATCATGATGGTATTGGCAAAATTATCGTACTCATCTATGAGGAGATAAATGGGATAGGAGGTAGTTCTAATTGAACTCAATAATGACTCTATGGAATAGAGGGCATCGTCGTCTTTGATTTTTACCGGCGGTAAATCATATCCCGCAAAAACATAATACCGAATAAAGCTTTCAATTCTTACGTTTAGATGATTATAGAATGACCGTTTAAGATCTTCGACGCTTCCTGTTGTATCAACACATGAAAAATCCCACCTCAAGATAAAATAGGCGTTCCGCAATTTTGTGGGGTTTTTGCCGATTGCAAGATCACCAAACATTTCATCAAATTCATCCGCCCTTGCCACATCATAGTAATTTTCCAGCATCGATAGAACAAGGCTCTTCCCAAATCGTCTGGGACGTATAAAAAGTTGTGATTTTGAATTTTCGAGTAAGGATATTTTGTCTGTTCTATCGCAGTAAAAATAATTCTGTGTTGTAATCGCTTTAAAATCAGACATGCCATAAGGAAATTTCATCGATTCACCTCCCTGCTCTCTGAATTCTTCCGGTTGCTAAAGGTCAAGTGGGGGTCTAGCAAAGACCATGCCGGCGACCGGATTGGTCCATGTCTCACCGGGTTGCGGTGTGTCTGCCATTGGAGGCATTCCGGCGCTTTGTCCCTTGACTTTTCAGGTAAGCTTTAAATGAAGAGTACTCATTTTCTATTCAAAAATTTCCTCAACGCTCCCAGCGGTTAAAACCTTTTCGCTCCATTTCAGGAGCGTCTCGCTGTCGGCTGATTCAACTCTTTTACGATCTTTCAGATTCAGCGTTCCAAATTTGAACTCCAGATGCTTCAAAAGGATACTGGCGCCCCACTGTTTCCGGCCTTCCTCACGGCCTTCCTCACGGCCTTCCTCACGGCCTTTTTTCAGTCCTTTTTTCAGTCCTTTTTTCAGTCCTTTTTTCAGTCCTTTTTTCAGTCCTTTTTTCAGGCCCTCCCGTTTCCATTCTTCTTGCCATTCCGCAACTGTTTCCGCCAGCATTGCGTGTACCTCCGTAAGCTCATGAAATTCAGGCAACGCCTTTTTATTCGTCCGCCGCCACGAGGTAAAAAACACCCGGTTAAACCAAACCGTAAAAGCCCGTCTCAAACTTGCCTGTTCCGGGACGGACAACCACTTCAAAAGGGAAGACACAATCTCCATGATCACTTCCGGGTCCCGGCTGTTTTCAAGGCGAAACAGGGCCGACACCACATTTTTGAGCGGCTTCAGGGTTTCATCGGCATATGCCCCCTCATCCAGCAGCAAAAAGGTGAATCGGGGACAATATCGGGAAAGACCTCCGGGCACGAATTCTATCAAATCCGATATTTCAACAGGCCCATTCCACCGGGGCTTTCCGTTGTACAATACCACCGGCAATACGGGCGGCAGTTTGCCTGAAGGACTCAACTTCTTTTCCCGGATCAGATCCTGGTACAAAAGCCCAACATACACCAGTACGCGAAGCGGCATGTATATGTCGATGGTGGATTGAAATTCAATCACAATATACACATAGAGCCACTCCCTGCCCCATTTCACCCGCCAGACGATATCATCATGCCGATCCCGGATATTATCGCTCACATACGATCCATTCACCCGTTCAAGGCTTTCCGTATCCAGCCCCTGAACCCACTCCTCCTTCACAAACCCCAGAAGCAGGTCCCGCACCATTTCCTTATGGGAAAAAAGAAGCTTATAACTGTTGTCATGTTCGACCATGGGAAGTATTTAAACGTATTTTGGGTGGGTTGTCAACACCATGTGTACGGGGCATCCGTCATTGTCGGCATCCTTCCCGTTTTGAACACGATTCACAGGATTAAACACGATGAACAGGATTAGGATACGGCCAATTTCCTTCAAACCCCATCCTGCCGCGACAGTCGAGGCTGTAGAGACAAAACATGCCTTGTCTCTACTCACAGCAGGCCCCCGCGATGTATTTTCATGGTAAAAACCCGATCGGGATGTTCGCCGGAACGTTCCGTTCCGGTTACCAACCCCGGTCGGGTGTCTGCTTTTTGCCCTTTTTGCAAGGGACGGGATTTTGTCCATGGGTCAGCAGTCAGCATCCGCTGATCTGGTGAGCTGAGGAGAGAAGAAGCCTAAACCCTATGTTGTTGTTCCTGTTGTCCGGATTGTTGTTGTTGCGATTAGCCGACCGACAGTTCCGCACGTTGTTGTTCCAACTGCCGCCCCGAATCACACGGTTTGAGCCTCTCAGGACAAAACCCCAAAACGATGGAGGACCATGCGCCTGAACGGCACGCTGTCCTCGGCATCGGTAAACGCCATCAGCGGTTCAGCATGCCGAACCAAATCAGTTTCAGTCCATTGACCTTCAATATATTTCCGTTCATATTCCCTCAATTTTTGTGAAAACCGTTTTCGGGTTCGGGGCAACAACCGAGTGTGAGCCGGAAACACACGGAACCCCAGAAAAGGGATACCTAGAACGGTCCGGTTGATTTGAATATTCTCTTTCAGTTTCAAGGCCAGTTGGGTTTCCAGGAATTGGATTATTTCCGCCAGTTCCAATTTGAGATGTGCTTTTTGATCGGAAAAAAGGATAAAATCATCCATGTATCGGACATAGCCTTTGATTTTCCGGGTTTCCTTTATCCAGTGATCCAATGCCCCCAGGTAAAAATTGGTCAGGTGCTGGGATATGAGGTTGCCGATGGGCGCCCCTTTGCCCGGTTTTGAGTGATAGGTATTCAAAATTGCGGCAAACAATGCCAACAGCTTTTTCTCTTTGAACTGCCGCGACAGCAAGTGCAATGCAATTTCGTGGTCAATGGAATCAAAATACCGGGCGATATCCAGTTTCAAATACCAGGGGTATTTGCGGGCAAATTCCTGCGCCCGTGCCAGCGCTTTCCGATTCCCTTTCCCTATCCGGCAGGCATAGGAATCGTGAATAGCGTAGGCATCCAGATGAGGTTCGCACAAATTCATGACCGCATGATGAAGGACCCGCTCCGGAAATGAGGCCGCACAAATGTTCCTTACTTTGGGATCATGCACCGTAAAAAAATGGTAATGCCCGATATCCGGCTTGCCGGTCGCCAATTGTTCTCTTAGGTTTTGGATATTGGCGTCAAATTGATTTTTAAACTGCACCACTTCCGCATGGGACTGCTTACCTTTGGCAGCCTTCCGGAAAGCAAGGTGCAAATTCTCATGGGTGGAAATTTTGTCATACAGGTGATTTGCCCGTTTCATTTTTTTGGTCCGGAGGCGTATAGGACTGCTTTAAAATGGCGAGTACGGCATCCCCGTACTTTTCAACCCTGGCATCCCCTACCCCTTCAATCTGCTTTAATCCCGCCTTGGTGGTGATCTTTTTTTGAACCATGGCCGCAAGCTGGTCATTCATGAAAACGGTGTAAAGCGGAACCGCTTCCCGGACGGCCCTCTCCTTGCGCCAATCCGCAATTTTACAAAAATGGAAAAATCTTCCGGGGACAAGACCTCTTTGTAATCGATTTTCTTCTTCCCCGGTTCGCCCCCGCGGGCGCCCGGCGTCCGTCCGGTCGTATATTCGGCTACCGACATAAGCCGGGACAGTTTTTCATTTGTCTGAACCTTGATTTTCTTGATTGCCTTGATTCCTTGATTTTTTATTCACGCAGCCGAGCATCATCAAGGCAATCAAGGACGTCTTTTTCATCAAGGTTCGGCCTTGATCATCATTCCGGCCATTTGCAGGGGCAAAAGACCCTTCTGGTTCCCATGCTTTGCGTGGGAACCTACCTTGGACGCTCCCGCGTCCGACAATTCGTCTTTTGAACCGCTACAAGCCCATTTCTTAGAGGTCTAAACCGGGACGCAGAGCGTCCGAAAACCGTTCCCACGCAGAGCGTGGGAACGAGTGCGAAAACGAAGTCAGTAGCGATTTTCACGTTAATCCGCGATGAGCCTCAAATTTTATCCTTTAGGTCTGCCGATTGGAACACAACGCTGCTTTTCAGTGACCACGGCTTTTTGCGTTCCCCTGCAAAAGCCTTGTTGGGTGATTATTTCTCAATAAAATTATTTTGCACATATTGATAAAGTTCTTTTTCAGAACATTTTAACGATTTGGTAAAACCTTCTTTAAAACCTTCAACCAATCTTGTAACAAATGGGAGTTTATTCATATAGTAAAACAAATTATCGTCATGTTCCATATAGCTTTTTTTTAACCATCCATAATTTTCAATTAACTTTTTATTATCTAAAAGACAATGCTTGAAAATTAATTGGTCTAATAATCTTTTGCTGTTGTATGGCATAATATGTAAATTAAACACTTGTTTTAATGCCATTTTTTTAAATAACATCCAATCTTCAAATTCTGAACCAACATTATACTGATATCCAATTGGATTTAGCATTCTTAAATAAAAGTCCTTTTCTTTAAGCTTTATTACTCCTATGCTTATGTCAACTATTGGTCGTGAAACTAAACTTGGTATAGAAGTACTCCCTATATGATTTATAGATTTATATTGATTGGAAAACATCTTTTTTAACAATATTTTTTCATTTTTAAAAAATATTCTCCAATTCGGATTGTATTCAGTAATAAAGAAATTTTTTTCCACAGTCTCTATTCCATCATTTGAGGCCCACCCGGTCAGGTAGGTGTCTGCGCCTTTTAGCGGTTCTGTAGGTTCCGGCAGGTTCTGGGGACACCATAGTGAATTCTTTGTCAATCAGCCTATGAATTACGTATGGCGCCCCCTGAATTTTCACTATAGGCCTCTCCCTATTCCAATTTCGAAGATCAATATCTCTTTTTCTTCAACAAGCCGCTTCCTGGGGGCGCGCATTTCACCGACCTTTGTTTTGACATCAAACACAACAACGTATCCTTCCTCCGCCATTTCGGTCAAAAGATATTTTCCACTGAGCTGTTCAACCGCCCGGTCAATGGTTTTGTCAATATTTGCGCGATTTATTTTTGTTTCTATAATGTATTTTCGCTCCCGGTAGGTTAGGAGGATGTCCATTCTTCCCAATCCGGTAGGCATTTCATAGCGAAGATCACCTCTCCCCCCCTCCACAAACTGGTACAGCCAGGCAGTCAGCAGGAATTGGCCTGTCTTCTCATAAGGTTTCTTATTCGTATAAAAGGCGTTTACGCCTATCTGGATGATATATTCCTCAAAATCAGAAAGAACGGCCTCCATATTCAGGAATCCGTCGGCAGTAAAATATCCTTTGTGGGTCATATCCGCGCCGGCCCCGGTCTCCCGAAAGAAAGTCCTGGTAAACCTCTTTTTATAGATGGGGTTGCTGACAAAGAGATTCCTTCCTTCCGCCTTGATCAGACCGTGGGTCAGAAGAAGGGATTGTTCCTCATCGCCGGGGACATATTCAACCCCGTCAAACACAATCTCTACGAAGGTCTCTTTGAACTGCTTTGCCTTCTCTGTGATGTTGTCAAAGTGGCTGTTTTCCTCATAGAGGAGCATCTCAACACCCTTTTCCACATCCTCTTCAGAGATCGGTTCCGCGGTTTCCGGCCTTATGTTGATAGTGAGGATTGTGCCCAAACGGTTCACCAACCAGGGCTGCCCGCGGGTCTCTTCAAATGCCTTTTTTACCGCCCCTTCTGTAAACGGCTGGTTTGTTTCCGCTGTGTATTGGGCATAGAGATCATGCACATTTTTCAAGGAGAAAGGCGGAAGCGTTACCTGATCCGCGATATTAAACGGAGAGACGCCGCCAACGATGAGTTTGGTGATGTTCCTGATTCCCACAAGGCCAACGGAGTAGAGGGCCTTGTCCTCACGGCCTTTATATTCCTGGTACAGTTCCCGCAGGGTCGTCAAAAAATTCTCAAGCTCGCCTCTGGGGACGCCGTCAAATTCATCTATGAAAATCACGATCTTTTTCTGTTCCACAATCCTGTTCAACGCCTCAAACAGCTCACGAAAGGAGATATGATCAGACATTGCACAGGTTTCAATAAATGATTTGATAACGTCCAATCGTGGGCACGCCACTTGGCTCAGCCTGCCGATGAGCTGCCTGGAGAGGGCTTTCCCCATCAAATCATAAAACCGTTGCGGTTGAAGGCTCTTGTAGTCTTGAAAACTCAGCAGAATAGGAACATAGGTGAGGTCTTTTTCAAGTTTGCGGCAGAATTCCTTAAAAAAAGTGGTTTTGCCGCTCTGTCTCGGAGCGAATATGGAAAAGTAGCGACCTAGATCAACCATGGTCTTGATATCCTGATTGTCCATATTGGTCACGTTTTCCAGGGGAACGTAATAGGAAGCCTTCGGATCAACCACTCCCGATTTTTCAAAATATCGTTTCGGTTTATTGTAACGGGTCATTGCAAATCTCCAGCTTTAATGCCGCGTATCCAGCTAATCCGATCCAACATTTGGTCATGTGGCGCCTCTTTCCAGAATTTTCAGGAAATGATGCTTTCGTTGATGACGATGTCGGTTTTTGAGCATACGGCACGAAGTAATTCATCGAGTTTTTCGACGCTTGGCACTGTTCTTCCCTGCTCATATCGAGAATAAGTATTTCGGGATGTCATTCCTAATCTACCGGCAACTTGAGCCAGTGAAAGGCCACTGATTTCACGTTTTCGTTGTAATAGTAAACTTACCATATGTTTCGGCTCTGATGAACCAACTTCGAAGTTGTCCTTTTTTCCTTTATAAACCTCGATTTTAAATCCTTCTTTGTTAACCATTGTTTCCAACATGTCGGCAACCATCTCATACGCTTCTTTTTTGGTAAATCCTTGAGTCATCAAATCGAGTATTGGAATTTCCGCCAGCCAGAATTTACCATTTTTATATATTTTCCCTGAGAATCTCATGATCGGCCTCCTCTTCTTGCTTTTCGGATTACTGTACACGCATCCGTGGACAATTGCAAGATTGAATTTGCTTCCCCCATGATAGGTTCAGTAAGTCAGGACGCCGCATAACCGTGATAGCCTCCCAGAAATAGAGGGAACATTTTCCGCAACAGAAAATCGGTCGGAAAAGGCGGTTTTTAGAGATCCTACCCTAAGCCAAGGCACTCAAGCCAAGGTTGAACTGAACAAATGGGCGCCCCACAACCCCATGTGGCAGGACCGCAAAAAGGTGAAGGACCAGAATTTCAAGCGACCCCGGTATTATGCCTGGTCCCCGGCGCCGGGCAATTACGGGGCTTTGCCCCGCACCTGGGAAAACGTTCTGGAAGAGGACCCCGTCACCGGGTTCCCGGGGGATGCGGACCCCATCGATGCTGTCGATGTGGGTTCCACGCCATCCCCTCTGGGACTGGTATACCAGGTGAAGGTGATCGGGGCGCTGGGAATGATCGACGGTACGGATCTTGAGACTGACTGGAAAATCTTTGTAATTAACGTGAAAGACCCCATGGCGGAAAAGATAAAGGATATTTCGGATGTACTTCAGGAAACCAGGGATCAATGGGGAATTTTCTGGCGCTTCTACAAGACGGCAAAAGGCTTAAACGAAAATTTCTTTTACGACCCGAAATCCTTGAAGAAAGTTAACGCCGATCCGGTCTGGCTGGGGGCAGCGGAAGCCCGGAAAATCGTGCTGTCCTCTGCGGCCGCTTATCAAAA
Source organism: Desulfatiglandales bacterium (assembly GCA_963662465.1). GTDB lineage: Bacteria > Desulfobacterota > DSM-4660 > Desulfatiglandales > Desulfatiglandaceae > NaphS2. The sequence goes on along the minus strand of OY759599.1, from coordinate 1,128,922 downwards.
ACTCGTTGGGGAATGCCTCAACCGAAAGGTTAAAAAACCCTACTGGGTTCCCGGATGTTTACCGTAAAAAGGAATTTCCTTGGGCGTCATATGACAATCCCCGCCCCTGAACATGGCTGACAGACAATCCAGGTTCTTTCGATCCCAGTCGATACCGCCCTCTTTCTTGGGAGTTTCCAGTATTTTCGGTATGTGGGCCAAACGTCCATCGTTCATGATCAGTGAAAACCCCAAAGCGCCGATTTTCCCTTTTCCGATGTGATGGTGACGGTCAACCCTGGAACCCAGCTCCCGGCGGGCATCGTTAAGGTGAATCACTTTGAGCCGGTCCAGTCCCAGGATTCCGTCAAAAGCCGCCATGGTCTTATGGTAGGCTGCTTCGGTGTTGACGACCCATGGCATCCGCCATTCGGAGGGCCTCGATGATCCCTTCGGATGTCAACTCGAATCTCACGTTATGCAGATAGCTTTGTTTGTTCTCAAGAACCGGACAAATGGCAGCATCCAATTCCCTGTTTGTAACACCCGCCAGACCAATCCGGGCCAATGTGGTCGGCAGTCCGACGGATCCGCAGAATGCGTACACCTCTTCTATCAAAGGCTGTGGCCTCGCTTCAAGGAATAACCCGGCCAGGATGCCGAATGCCACCTTTTCACCGTGATAATATGCGTGCGTGCCTTCCAGATTGCAGAGACAGTCATGAATGCCGTGTGCGGTTGATAGCCCCCCGGATTCGAAACCAAGTCCACTGAGCAGGGTATTGGCTTCCACAATGTATTCAAGCGCCGGACTTACCACGTTATTTTCGCAGGCGATCATGGCTGATCTGCCGTATGTTAGAAGGCTGGTAGCACGTATCGGCGAGGGACATGATGGCCCTGAGATTAAACCCTCCGCATACGTTTCGGAAATGGGATCGATCACAGGTCTCCGCTTCAAACCAGGTCGCAAGCGCATCGCCCATTCCGGAAACAAGAAACCTTGCCGGCGCTTCAGCAATGACCCTCGTATCCACCAGAACGTAATCGGGATTACGTGTCGTAAAATAGTTCACAACCGAACCTCCGTTGCCGTAGACGACGCACGCACTTGCGGTGGGTGCGTCGGTAGCGGCGATGGTGGGCGCCGCGATATATTTTACGCCCAACTGCCCGGCAACCACCCTGGCGGTATCAATGGCCTTCCCTCCTCCCATGCCGATGATAAAATCATAGGCGCCGACGCCTGCTATCTTGGATACCCTGTTGATTTCATCCCAGGTACACGCTCCGCTGAATTTCTCATATTGGATGTCGCATATTTTTTTCCAGGCAGAGAAGTTTTCCGGAATAATTCTCTTCACGGCCATATTCGTGGCGAGAATGAAGACTTTTTTCTTTTCAAGTTCATCGATTCCCCCAAGATTTCGGAGGATATCCTTCCCCTGCAAATAACACCCTGGAAAAACGGCCTTTCGTATCATAGTGGTCCCCCCCTACACTCTGTTGTCTGAATTGTCGCTAAAACCACCCAAAATCCCTCAAGCATCAAAGCGTCTTTTCCAATCATAATCCCGGGATGTCACAGCATCCTCCATACGCCGGATGCGTTGTTCAATATTGTCGTATCTGCGCTTGATCCGGTTTACGGCACGGGGCCTGGAATGAACGTAACTATCGTAAAAGTCATGGGCGTCGTCGCTGTCAATGCGAAGGACCGGGGCCGGCTTCATGAGCAACGCCGCCAGAAAATACAGGCCCGTCACCGGCCAGAATCCGCTCACCAGCAACAGAATCACGGCAATGGTCCTGCCCCAAAAAACGGAAAAATCAAAATATTCCGATATGCCGCGAATCACCCCGAGAATAATTCCATTTCGGGAACGATAAAGGCCTCTTGGAAAACTCCTGTTCATAAATTTCATGGCTCACAATCCTTTCTTCGGCCTTTTAAAATAATAGATTCCAGGGCCTCCATCCGTTTTTCCATACTTTCGAGACCCTGGTAAATCTCCTGAATCATACGCGTGTCCTCTGCCTGGGACCGTTGATCCTTTCGAGACAGGCCCCCCTTTTTGACCTTGATGCCCATGAGAATTGTACCCCCCACAATGGCCAGACACAGGATCAATCCACCGAATATGATTGCCACAATCAATACGCCATGCATCACGATGCGACCCTTTCTTCCCCTCGGTTCATGGACGTTTTGAGACGATTCAAATCATTTTCGATCTCATCATCCATCATCAAACCCTCGAATTCCGCCTCAAGACCGGACTTTTTCCCATAATTCACCAGATCCGCTTCCGCCTCCATCCGCTCGATGCGGTTTTCAAGGGCCTCGAATTTCATCACGGCATCCGTGCTTTCGATTCTGCGAATGTCCTCCTGGGCGCGTCGCTTCCGAACCGCGTGAATATGGCGCTGAACCAACATCCGCTGCTTATCGCGCGCTTTTTGCAGTTTTTCCTCCAATTGCTGGATATCCTCATGATACTGCCCCACCAAAGTGTCCAATTCGATAAGCTCCTGTTCCTGGTCCTGGACGCGACCAGCGTATTTTCGCTTTTCCATCAGGGCTTCCCTCGCCAGATCATCGCGGCCCTTATTGACCGCGAGTTCGGCCCGCCCTTCCCATACTTTGACGCGCTCCTTGATCTCTTCCAATTGACGCCGGGTCTTGGAAGCCCTGGCGATCACGCCGGCACAGGATGCTTTCAATTCCACCACAGTGTCTTCCATTTCACGAATCATCAGTTTAATCAACTTTTCCGGGTCTTCAGCCCCCTCCAGCATAACATTGATGTTTGAGCTGACAATATCCCGAAAGCGTGTAAAAATTCCCATATTCATACCTCCATTAAAAAAAAGCATCTTAAGTTTCGCAAATTCTGTCAAGTCTGGAAAGCAGAAATCGTGCCAAAGGCTCCGTTTATTTCAATTTCAAAAGAAATCAGGAATTTAGGTTATTGACAAATCAGGGGATGATGGCGATAATAGCCAAAATATTGTTTTTTTACCCTTTCATAATGGTTTTTTTCGCCATGAATCGTTATCAGACACCTTCAAGAACCTCTATTTCCGATGAGTCTGTTTCCAAAACCCATGAGGCCCTGGGACAATCGGAAGCCTTTCTGGACCTTCAGGAGCGTTTAAGCCGGGTCGCACCCATCGACCGGCCGGTACTCCTGATCGGGGAGAGGGGAACCGGCAAGGAATTGGCCGCTAAACGCATCCACTTTCTTTCCAAGCGCTGGAAAGGCCCCCTGGTGGCCTTGAATTGCTCGGCTCTGGCGCCGTCCCTGATTGAAAGCGAACTTTTCGGATATGAAAAAGGCGCTTTCACCGGGGCGGAACGACGCCGAACCGGTCGGTTTGAAGCCGCTCACGAGGGCACGCTCTTCCTGGATGAACTCGGCAACATGCCCCTTGAAGTACAGGAAAAAACACTTCGACTGGTGGAATACGGCGCGTTTGAACGGGTGGGCAGCGCTAAAAGCGTTGAAGTGGATGTTCGCCTGGTGGCGGCCACCAATGTGGACCTGGTGAAGAAAACCCGAAAAGGACGGTTTAAGCCTGACCTGTTGGACAGACTGTCTTTTGAAGTGATTTTTCTTCCACCTCTCAGGGAAAGGGGTGAGGATATCCCACTTTTGGCAAATCATTTTGCAGCCAGGATGGCCTTTGAGATGGAACGTCGAGAAATCCCCGTATTCAGACCCGAAACCATGGCCCTCCTGGAGAAGTATCCATGGCCGGGAAATATCCGGGAGCTGAAGAATGTGGTGGAGCGGGCTGTGTATCGAACCGATGACGTGGTCATCACGGAAATCGTTTTTGACCCTTTTCAAAATTTTCGCACGAGCAGGGACCTGCCGGATGTTCCGAAGGCGCCGGTTGATGCCGGAACCTCCGTCATGGAGGGAGATCTTTTCAAGATGTCGCTCCAAGAAGCCGTTCGGGAGTTAAAGGTTCGCATGATGAACCGGGCACTCTCATTGGCCCGCTACAACCAGAAAAAAGCAGCAGACATCCTGGGGTTGACCTATCACCAGTTCCGCGGCCTCTATCGAACAGTGAAAAACGATTTAAAACAATCAAAAAGCGATTGAATTAAAACTAATTCTCACCTATATTGACCCCTATTCATAACGCCGGAGCAATGAACTTTACAAAAGCTTAACAATTTTATCCGTGATCGACAAAATTCCTTTACATTCATCGTCTATATTACAGGTGAAACTACGGGGAAAGGCCCCGGGAAATGGCAATCTAATAAAAGGAAGGCACATCATGAATTCGAGACTCGGCAAAAAAATCAGCACTGGGGCAATGGCTCTTCTGATCGCGGTATGTTTCATTGTTTCTCTTTCACGGAAATAGGCCGGCTCGATTTACAGCGATCACGGCGATTCTCATCCTTGGCGGATGTGCGGCCGTGGGACCGAATTACACACCGCCCGAAACAAAGGTATCGGAAACATGGCATACCGCCATGGACGGTGGTCTCGATGCAACAACCCCGAATCCCGAAGCGTTGTCCCAATGGTGGCAAGTCCTTGACGACCCTGTCCTGTCTGCGTTGATCCATCAGGCCGTTGTCGGCAATCTTGATCTGAAAGAAGCACAGGCCAGAGTCCGGGAAGCCCGCGCAAAGCGGGGAGTGGCCTCTGCCGGCCTGTTTCCGACCTTTGACGTTTCGGGGCAGATCACCCAAAGCAAGGGGAGCGACGAGACTGGCGCGGGAACAACACGCACACTCTATTCGTCAGGCTTTGACGCCGGCTGGGAAGTGGACATTTTCGGCGGTGTCCGACGGTCAGTGGAAGCCGCGGAAGCGGACCTCGAGGCTGAAAACGCATCCCTTCGGGATGTACTGGTCACCCTGACCGCTGAAACGGCCATCAATTATGTGGAGATGAGGACCTACCAGACCCGATTGAAGGTCGTCACCACGAATCTGGAAACCCAGGAAGAAACCTGTCGGCTTACAAAGTGGCGCTATCAGGCCGGGCTCAGCGACGCCCTTGCGGTAGAACAGGCCCGCTACAACATGGAAAGCACGCGTTCCCGGCTTCCAACACTTCGTTCCGGGCTCACAGCCTCCCGGAACCGGCTGGCCGTACTTTTGGGAAAACAGCCGGGCGCCATCTCCCTCAATTTGGGAACACCCGCCCCCATCCCCGTAACGCCCCTGAAGGTGGCGGTGGGCATTCCCGCCGACTGTATTCGACAACGGCCCGACATAAGGCAGGCGGAACAGGAAGTGGCCAGCCAAACCGCGCGAATAGGCGTGGCCGAGGCCGAACTGTATCCGAAATTTTCCCTTCTGGGCTCCATCGGCCTTGAGTCACTTTCCATCGGAAATTTTGCCTCCTCGGAAGGGCTGACTCACAGTATCGGCCCCAGATTCAGCTGGCGCCTGTTCGACGGCGGCGCTATCCGGCAAAACATAAACATCCGGACAGCCCTTCAGGATCAGGCGTTGGCCCAGTACGAACGAACGGTCCTTGAAGCATTGGAGGAGGTGGAAAACGCCTTAAAAGCCTATGCGGAGGAGCAAAACCGTAGGGTGGCTCTGGCACAGGCAGGCGATGCCGCGCGTCAGGCCGTCACCTTGGCCCAAAACAAATACGAAGCGGGCATCATTGATTTTAATGAAGTACTGGATGCCCAAAGGTCTCAGCTTTCCTTTGAAGATGAACTGGCCCAGAGTGAAGGGCAGGTTACCGCCAACCTGATTACACTCTACAAGGCCCTGGGTGGCGGGTGGACAACCCTGGACCCGCAAGAAAGGATATACGACTATGCGCCGGATAAAAAACCCGATATTCGGGGGGAAATCGAAAAGCGGATGAGCAAAAATGGAAACTAACGCAAATCCTTCAATTTCAGTGGCCGAAGCCCTGGGTGCAAACGGAATGCCGCGCCGAAAAAAACGCTTTAAATGGCTGGTCATCCTGATCCTTCTTCCGGTGGCTTGCGTTGCCAGCGCATTGGCGATCAAAAGAATGGATCGGCCCGATCCGGTCCATTACAGAACCCAAAAGGTGGAACGGGGAAATCTCATCGTCACGGTAACGGCCACGGGAAATCTAGAACCCACCAACCAGGTGGAAGTGGGCAGTGAATTGTCGGGAACCATCCGCGATGTTTTGGTAGAAGAAAACAGCCGGGTAAAAGTGGGGCAGGTACTGGCCGGACTAGACACGACCAAGCTAAAAGCCCAATATCTGGCGGCCAAAGCGAAGTTGGCATCGGCCGAAGCCAAGGTTCTGCAGACTCGTGCCACTACCCGTGAAGCCGTGAACAACCTGGCCAGACTGAAACATGTACGCCAACTGAGCCACAACAAGGTCCCTTCTCAATACGAGCTGGATGCGGCCGACGCGACCCTGGCCCGCGCTCACGCCGACGAGGCATCCGCAAAAGCCGATGTTTCACAGGCACAAGCCGCCCTTGAAGTGACGGAAACGGATCTTAAAAAGGCAGTGATCCGTTCTCCCATGAACGGCGTGGTCCTGGACCGGGATGTGGAACCGGGACAGACCGTAGCCGCATCATTGCAGGCGCCCGTGCTGTTTACCCTGGCCGAAGATCTGGCCCAGATGGAACTTAAAGTGGACGTGGATGAGGCGGATGTGGGCCTGGTGCAGGAAGGCCAGGAGGCCACATTCGTTGTGGACGCCTATCCGGATCGAACGTTCAAGGCCCTGATTACCCGCGTCTGCTACGGCTCGGACGCCACGGACGGCGTGGTCACGTACGAAACCGTCCTGAAGCTGGACAATAAGGACCTGTCCCTTCGGCCCGGCATGACCGCCACCGCGGATATTATCGTCAAAAACCTGAAAGACGTTGTCCTGATTCCCAGTGCGGCATTGCGTTTCAGCCCGCCGGTGGAAAAGAAAACAAAACCCGGCCGGTCACTGATGGACTCGCTTTTGCCCGGCCCTCCCAAACGGACAAAGGAAAACCATGAAAAAAGAGATATTTCCGGTAATGGTCGCCGAATCTGGATACTTGATAATGGTCAACCCCGGGCGGCATCGATCAAAGTGGGCGTTAGCGACGAGGTGATGACCCAGGTGATGGACGACTCCCTTACGCCCGGTATGCAGGTGATTTTGGAACGTCTGAACGACGGAAAAGGGTAACCTATGCCGGCATCAGCGTCAGCCCCCCCGGCCGTCATTCAGCTGAAGGGCGTCAGCAAGGTTTACGGCGCCGGCGACACCGCGGTGCATGCACTTCGAGATGTGGATCTGCGGATCGACAGGGGTGATTTTGCGGCCGTAATGGGCGCCAGCGGCTCCGGGAAAAGCACATGCATGAACATCCTGGGATGCCTGGATGTTCCCACATCCGGAAGCTACCGATTTGAAGGGGTGGAGGTAATAAAACTTTCCCGGGACCAGCGAGCGCTTCTGCGCCGCAATTACCTGGGCTTTGTGTTTCAGGGGTTTAACCTGCTGAATCGCACCACGGCCCTCGAAAATGTGGAGCTGCCGTTGATCTATCGCGGCATTTCCCGACGTCGCCGTCGTAAAATGGCGCAATCATCCCTTAATACCGTGGGGCTTGGAGGATGGGAAACCCATACCCCCGCGGAACTTTCCGGAGGCCAGCAACAGCGGGTGGCCATTGCCCGTGCCATCGTCACCAACCCCCAGGTTCTCCTGGCCGACGAACCCACCGGCAACCTGGATTCGGTCCGAAGCCGGGAGATCATGGAACTTCTGGTGGATCTCAATCAAAACCGCGGGATTACCATTATCATGGTAACCCATGAAGCGGAAATGGCCGGTTATGCGAATCGCCGCATTCATTTTCTGGACGGTCGGATCAAGCGCAGTCAAGAGAACTGAGGAGAAACTATACCGATGCTCTGGGAAAACATTAACCTCGCATTGAGGGAAATTCGCCGCAATGTCCTCCGGTCCGCCCTGACCATTCTGGGGATCGTTATCGGCGTAGCGGCAGTGATTACCATGGTAACCCTGGGCCGGGGCGCCACGGCCAAGGTCACCTCGGATATCACCAGCATGGGCAGCAACCTGATAGACATTCGGCGCGGTCAGATGCGACACGGATCGGGCGGCGCCAGAGCGGACGCCGAACCTTTCAAAGCCGCCGACGCAACAGCCATCCAACGGGAAATCTCCAGTCTTCAGGCGGTTGCCCCCATGGCTTCACAAACCTCTCAGGCCATCTACGGCAATGAAAACCGGTCCACCAGGGTCCAAGGCGCCACCTCGGAATTTCTGACGGTGCGAGACTGGCCCCTGGCCGTGGGCAGGGCCTTTACGGAAGGCGAAGTGCGGGCGGGAAAAGCGGTCTGCATTCTGGGCGAAACCGTGCGCAAAGAACTTTTCGGGAGCCAGGATCCAATAGGGGCGACCATCCGCCTGGGAAAAATCTCCTTCAAGGTGATCGGGGTGCTGGTTGCCAAAGGCCAAAACAGCTTCGGCAACGATCAAGACGATCTGGCGCTCATTCCCCTTCGAACCCTGCAACGCCGCCTGGTGGGCAATACGGATGTGGACTCCATCTCCGTATCCGTCAAGGACGGTATCCCCACGGAACAAGCCAAAGCCGACATTGAGCGGCTGCTGCGCGAACGACGCCGCATTAAACCGGGCAAAGAGAATAATTTCCACGTCAATGACATGCAGGAACTCGTTTCCATGCTGACCGGCACAACGCGCGTTTTAACCGCCTTGTTGAGCGCGGTAGCGGCGGTGAGCCTTCTGGTGGGGGGCATCGGCATCATGAACATCATGCTGGTGTCGGTGACGGAACGAACCCGGGAGATCGGCACCCGCCTGGCCATCGGAGCGAGGGAGCGGGATGTTCTCATGCAGTTTCTGGTGGAGGCGGTGGTGTTATCCTCCTTTGGCGGCGTTTGCGGCATTCTCATGGGGCTTGGCGCCGCGGGCGGGGGGAGCAACCTCCTCGGCATCCCGTTTATCTTTCAGCCGGGCATTGTTGCCACGGCCTTTGGCTTTTCCGCCGCAGTCGGCGTCATCTTCGGCTATTTTCCGGCACGAAAGGCCGCCCGGTTGGATCCCATTCAGGCGCTCCGGTACGAATAATCGATCCTTGAACCTATGCTGCCATTTTTTTGAGCGGGTCATCCGTAATGTAAGAAGCGCTTTCTCAAAAACCAACCTTATCCAGGCCCTTTAGACCCAGAATTTCTCTGGCCTCTCCAGGGGTCGCAGGTGTAATACCCAGCTCCCGGGCAATACGGATGATTTTGGACACCTGCTCACCGCTGTTCTTCGCCAGGACACCCTTTTCCAGGTACAGATTATCTTCAAGTCCCACCCGGCCGTTACCGTTCATGATCAGCGCCTGCGTGACCATTGGAAACTGGTGGCGCCCGGCCGCGCATACCGACCACACAAATTTCCCGATACGCCGTTGCGCTTCATTTAAGAGATTAACCAAATTTTCCACGGAAGCGGGTATACCACCCAAAATCCCCAGCACAAACTGTAGATACACTGGTGGTTTGATGTGACCTGACTGTATCAAATGGGCTACGTTGTTGATCATACCCGCATCATAAATCTCAAATTCGGGTTTGGTCCCCTGCTGAGCAAAGTTCTCCAAAAATTTCCGCATGGTATAAAAGGTGTTCGGAAAGATGAAGTCCTCTGTTCCAGCCAGATAATCCTTTTCCCAATCGTATTTCCAGTCGGGAAATTTATCCGCCACATGAAAGAGGGCAAAATTGAGAGAGCCGGCATTTAAAGAGGCCAGTTCCGGACTCAGGGAGTTGACCACGCGAACCCGGTTTTCCACCGGTTCGCCCAACCGACCGCCGGTGGTGGTGCAAAGAATAATATCGCAGCGCTTTTTGACTTCAGAGGCGATATATCTAAAGGTCTCCTGGTCCGCATTGGGCATACCGGTCGCCGGGTCACGGACATGTACGTGGGCCACCGCACCTCCCGCTTCGTAGACACTCATGACATCCGCAATGATCTCATCCGGGGTCACCGGTAAGTGGGGAGACATGCTGGGGGTATGAATAGCGCCGGTGACGGCTGCGGTAAATATTCTCTTGTTGGGTGAAATAGTATTCATAATTTTCTCGGGTATCTCCGGATTTTCTTAATGTGCGGCCCTGTGTCGCCCATAAACCGATTCTTTTCAAAACAGGGTCGCCTCCATTCGTCACGGATCAGAATGGAGGCAAAGAATCATATTTTTCAAACAGCACTATTTTGCAAAACCGGGGCAACCGGTCTTATCACAAGGGACTGCCACCTTTTCAGGAGACACTTCCTCGGGTGTGCCCACATAAGCGTGCTTAAAATAAGGATTGCTTTTGACAATTTCAGCGATCCACACCGGCATCTGGGCCTGATGATCACATGCCCGCATGGTCCATTTTCCGGCCGGGCCATCGTAAACCAGGCCTTCCCATGCCGCAATCACTTTGTCCACGTCCGTACTGCCGGCTTTCTCAATGGCTTTGAAAAGAAAAGCGGTGGCCAGATAAGATTTGCCACGCAGCCAGGTGGGGTAGTGCCCCTCGGTCTTTTTGAACATCTCCACGAACTTCTTGTTGGCTTCAGTGGGAATGGTCAACATATAGATCTCGGCGGTCACACTGCCGACGACCGCGTCATCGTCAGCCACCACTTGAATGGCGTTTTCGTCATTGAGATAATAGCAGGCAAACCTGGCCTTCAATCCCAGCGGCTTAGCCTGTTTGAGGAGCAGGGTGAGATCATTTCCCCAGTTGGAGGTAAACACCACCTCGGCGCCCGATGAGATGATCTGGCTCACATAAGGGGCAAAATCCTTGGTGCCGGTGGGGTGCATCGCCGTTCCCACGATTTCGGCTTCAGGATTGAGTTCCTTGAGTTTGCTCACAAATGCGTCCACGGCCTGTTTTCCGAAGGAGTAGTCCTGCGCAATACAGAAGACTTTCTTGAATTTCTGATCAGCCACCCAGTGGGCCAGGGCATAGGACTGATTGTCGGTGGTAGCACAGGCTCGGAAGAAGTTGCGGCTGCATTTTTCTCCGGTGAGACTCGTGGCTGCCATGCCATAACTGAGCATTATGGCGTTTTTCTTGCCGGCCAGAACCGACATGGCGCCGCCCACCGAACTGCCTGTCCCCCCCACGAAGAAGTTGACGCCGTCCTTCATCATCAATTTGGTGGCCTTTCGCACGGCAACCGCGGGTTTCAATTCACTGTCCATGGGAATGACTTCGACCTTTTTCCCCAGAAGTCCACCGTTTTCATTGATCATTTTGGCGGCATACTGCACACCTTCCAAATAACGGTCTCCGATGTCTTTGAAGTTTCCGGAAAGGGGCTCAACCACGGCAATTTTTATGGTCCCCTCAGCCATGGCTGTTGTCGCCAGCATGAAGACCGTTAAAAGCCCGATACAGATTGTCAGCAGTCTCTTCATTTTGCTACCTCCCATTTGATTTTTTAAAATTTCAGGTTTTTTCCCTCACCATCCGATTCCTCAATCCCTTTTCATCACCTCCCGCATAAACTAGACCTCCAGATATTTTTTCCGTATGTCTTCGGCGGCCACCAGTGCCTTGCCGTCTCCATGAAAGATCATTCGACCTTTACTCATAATGTAAAAACTGCCTGCCATTTTGAGGGCAGCTTTGTAGTTTTGTTCCACCATCAAAATGGTCACCCCCGAATGGCTGATGGTGCCGAGCATTCTTAAAACGCTGTCGGCCACCAGAGGCGCCAGCCCTTCAGTCGGTTCATCCACCAGAATCAGCTCGGGGTTTCCCATGAGGGTGCGTGCAACGGTGAGCATCTGCTGCTCACCGCCGGAAAGATGTCCGCCCTTTTGATGGCGACGTTCACCCAGCCGGGTGAACATTTCAAATATCATTTCGACGCTCCAGGGATCCCGGTCCGTTTGGACATGCGCCTTTTTGATACCGATCATCAAATTCTCCAGGACCGTGAGCCCTTTGAAAATCTGGCGCTCTTCAGGTACGTAACCCACCCCCAGACGGGCAATTTGATACGGGGCCAAACCGGCCAGCTGCCGTCCATGGAACAACACGCTGCCATTTCTGGGAGGGACCAGCCCCATGATGCTTTTCAGGGTCGTGGACTTGCCCACCCCGTTTCGGCCCAGCAGACAAACCAGTTCCCCTTGATCCAAAGCCAGGTCCACAGACTGCAGAATGTGGCTTTCTCCGTAATAGGCGTGAAGGTCTTTAATTTCCAGAATCATTGGCTGTCCTGTCCCAGATAGGCATCTTTCACCCGCTGATCGTTGCGAATATCGTCCGGTAGGCCGCAGGCCAGAATCACCCCGTAATGAAGCACGGAAATTCGGTCGGCCAAAGAAAAAACCACGTTCATGTCATGTTCAATGATGATACAGGTCTTCGATTGGGTGACCCGTCGGATCATTTGAATGGCGTCTTCCGTCTCCTGCCGACTCATGCCGGCGGTGGGTTCGTCCAGAAGGATCAAATCCGGCATGGTTGACAGGGTAATTCCCATTTCCAGCGCCCGCTGCTGTCCGTAAGCCAGTTCATGGGCCGGGGTATCCCGTTCATCCAGGAGACCCACCTGCTTTAAAATTTCCTCGGTACGATCCCGCAGCTTACGATTCTTAAGAGGACGGCGAAAGAAATGGCAGCGCAACCCCGCCCGGGACCGCACCCCCGCCATCACATTGTCAAACACCGAAAGTTCCCGGAATACATTGGTAATCTGAAAGGATCTGGACATACCCAGGCGGTTGCGCTGATGGGGAGGCTTTCCTGAAATGTCTTTTCCTTTGAACAAAACATTTCCTCTGGTAGGGGAAAAGGCCCCACTCAAAATATTGAACAAGGTGGTTTTTCCCGCCCCGTTGGGTCCAATGATGGCAAAACGCTCACCCGCCGCCACCTGAAAGTCCACCCCGGTAAGGACTTTCAGCCCCGAGAAATCCTTTTCAATCCCCTTAGCTTCCAGAATGGACATGACGACTGTTTTCTCCTTTCGGCAGGCCCCGTATTTTTTTTCGGGATTGTAACCATCCAGCCATCCCTCTGATGATACCCACCAGCCCGCCGGGAGTAAACAACACCATGAGAATGAACAGCACTCCCATGATTAAAGGCCAGTTTTCGGTCAATTCGCTGAGAAAATTCTGAAGATAGGTAAATACACCAACCCCCAGAATGGGGCCTACAAAATGCCCCGTGCCCCCGATAAACGTCATAAGCAGCACCGTGGTGGTCATTTCAATGCTGATGGCATCAACGGAGACAAAGGCAAAAAAAAGGCTGTAGAAAGAACCCGCCAAACCGGCCAATCCCGCGGTCAGGGTGAAAAGGTTTAAACGGACCAGAAGCGTATTGTATCCGAGAAAACGCATGCGGTCCTCATTTTCACGCATCAGAAGAACCGTACGCCCCATGGCCGTGTGCGTGAAATACCAGCAAAAAAGCATCACCGGCCCCAAAATCGCCAGGGTCAGATAATAGAAATCCGGGCCTTTGGCGGGGTCCAGGGTTACCAGCCACAGATCGAGCTTCGGGGGGTCAATAATCAGTCCATCATCGCCACCGGTGAGACCGGACCATTTGACGGCGATGGCGTAAAACAGGGCATTAAATGCCAGTGTCAACAGCGCAAAGGGTGTCCCTTTGACACGAAGCAAAAGGCATCCCACCAAAAAGCCCGCCAAAGTCGTCACGGCCGTGGCCAGGGTCACAGCCAAAAGGAGGGGAAGGCCCGAAAAATGTTCGAGCAGGATGGCCACGGCAAATGCGCCGGTGCCAAAAAACATGGCATGGCCAAAGGAGAGGAGACCCGCGTAGCCCAAAAGGAGATTATAACTCACCGCAAAAAGGGAAAAGATGATGACTTCGGTCATGAGACGCAGTTGATATCCTTGGATAATCCACGGCAGCATGGCCGCCGCAAGAAATACAGCCCACACACCGAAACTGGAAACGGAGATATGCCTGCGCGCCATCATTGCTTCTCCCCAAAGAGGCCTTCCGGCCGAATAATCAGAACCGCCGCCATGAGCATATAGATCAGCGCCAGGGAAAAATCCGGAAACAGCAGCACCCCGAAGGCCTGAAGTTCTCCGATAATGAAGGAGGCCAGGACCGCTCCCCCCAGACTGCCCATGCCGCCCACCACAATCACAACGAATGCATCCACCAGAATCGCACCCGCCATGCCCGGGTCCACACTGAGCAGTGGTCCCGCGGTAACCCCCGCCAAACCCGACAGGGCGGCACCCACCGAAAAAACGCCCATGAACACAAACGGAACATTAATGCCCAGTGACCCCACCATGGGACTGTCTTCCACAGCAGCGCGAACGATGATACCGATTCGGGTCTTAAACAGAATCAGCCACATGAGCAGACCCAGGGCCACCGACACACCGAAAACAAAAAGGCGGTACACCGGGTAGGTGATGCCCATAATGTTTACCGTCCCCGCCAGAAATCCGCTGATGATGATGGCGTGGGGGTCCGTTCCCCAGATCAATTTGACGCCCTCGTCGATAATGTAGGCCAGACCAAAGGTCAAAAGCAGTTCATGGACATGCCCCAGCACATGGACCTTTCGCAGGAGAAATCGCTCCACCAGGGCGCCAATGATCAGCAGCAGCAGTGGACTGATGAGCAGCGCCAGCCAGAAATTTCCAGTTACCTGAAGCAGCCAGTAGGCGAAATAAGCCCCCAGCATGTAAAACGATGCATGTGCGAAGTTCAATACGCTCATCATGCCGAACACCAGCGTGAGCCCGGAGGAAACAAGGAACAATAAGCCTGCGTAGGCTAGACCGTGCAGAAAAAAGACGGCGATTTCATTCATGAGAAATCCTCCGATACCTCAAGCCGGACCCGATGTTTCATTCGAATGCTTTTACCTGTTCAATGAGCCGCAACAGCACTTCATCCCGAACCGGTATAACCTGCCGAATGACTTCAGGGGGCCAGTCATGAAACCCGCGGCCCGTTTTGACGCCAAGATCTCCTTCCTGAACTTTGCGCTCCAAAATTGACGAAGGCGCCGTGGAACGGTCCAAATGGGGAAACAGATCTTTCTGAATAAGACAAGTCAGGTCAAGACCCGCCAAATCGGCGGTCTGCAATGGCCCCAGGAATGCCAGCCTGATGCCGAATCCGTAGCGCACCACGTCATCCACATCCTGGGGCGCGGCAATGCCCTCTTCTACCAGTTTGATGGCCTCGCGCCAGAGGGCGTGCTGCATTCGGTTCCCTAGAAAACCGGGTACGTCTTTAAGAACCTTTACCGGCTTTTTACCCACGTCCAGAAGGAGTCCATAGACCGTATCAAATACCTGTGAACTGGTTTCGTTACCTTTGATGACCTCTACACAGGGAATGACATGGGGCGGGTTCCAGAAATGGGTTCCCAGTATCCGCTCGGGATAGTGGGTATCATGGGCAATTTCGCTGATGCTGATGGCGGAGGTATTGCTCGCCAGGATTGTATCCGAAGAAACTTTTTCTTCCAGTTGGGAAAATATCCGGCGTTTGACTTCGAGCCGTTCACTCACCGCTTCAATGATCAGATCCACCCCCCGGCAGAATTCATCCAGGCTTTGGCAGAGATGAATATGGGCCAAGGTATTTTCAACATCTTCAGGACCGGCCATTTTCAGACGAATGAAGGGTTCAAAGTTTCGGCGGATGCGCTCGGGAGCGGAATCAAGCATTTTGGAATCAATATCAAAAAGATTGACCGTTAACCCGTGTCGTGCAAATATTTGTGCGATGCCATGTCCCATAAGACCGGCGCCCAGTACACCGATCTGTTTCAAATGACGCTGTTCCATAAATTCAAACTCCTCAACCCAGGGGTGAAAAAATAACCATCAGAACCTTAACGGCGCCCTCACCCACTGAGATACCCCGGTGGGAAATACCCGAATCGAAATAGATGCAATCCCCTTTGTGCATCACATATTCATTTTCCCCGTGAAAAAAATTCATACTCCCTTCCAGAATCATCATCATCTCTTCCCCTTTGTGCTGAAAAAGGGGGGTCTGCGCCAATTCCTTGGGGATGGTCAGAATATAGGGTTCCATATGTTTTTGAGGGTACTTATGGGCAAGCGTCTCATAAGAATACCCGAACATGGTGGCGCCGCGGGCCATGAGCTGGCGTTCAGCCAATCTGACCAGAGAACACGAGGGTTGCTCCTGAACTTCCCCTAGAATCTCAGAGACGCTCACATGAAGTGCTTCCGAAATGTTCAGCAGGGTTGAAACGGGGGGCGCTTTGTCCGAATGCTCCACTTTGGACAAATACCCCCTGCTGAAACCGGCTTTTTGAGCCACATCCTCGAGAGTCAAACCCCTTTCTTTTCGTATTCGCCGTATGTTTTTTCCGATTTCCGATTCCGGAATCATGTGTCTATTCCCTTCGCGATTGCGAAAAAGACCTATCAATAAGTTTACTTAAAAAAAGCATATATTTCATTTTAGAAGAAAAATAATAGACCTTTATCCTGTTTGTCAACCAAAAAGTTTCCTATAAGGAAATTTTACTACAACAACTGGATGTATCACCTTATTTATCAAGCTCTCTTAAACAGGACATCTGTCAAGTGTACAAATGGACGCCCTTTACTGATGGATTCGCTTTTGCCCGGCCCTCCCAAACGGACAAAGGAAAACCATGAAAAAAGAGATATTTTCGGTAATGGTCGCCAGATCTGGATACTTGATAATGGTCAACCCCGAGCGGCATCGATCAAAGTGGGCGTCAGCGACAGGGTATAAAGCCCGAAGTAAACAGGCCCGTTGCCGGTATCCACATAGAGCTTGTAGAAAGCGGCATGTGAGCTTTTCAGGCCAAAATCACGGTAAAGTTCAGAGGCCGTCAATTCGTGAATGGCCGACGCGTCCTTGCAGTTGTTCTTGAGACTGAATTTTTTAAAACCATAAAAACGCTGATTTTTGATGGAATGGACCCGGAAATTCCGTGTTTTCAAACATCGGTTGAAGGGCAAGGCACTAACATCTGTGGGACAGGTTTTGACGCATGTCCCACAGCCGATACGGATTTTGATCAGGTTTTATGAAAAGGCAGGAAATTTCACTCTCAAGCGGTAACATCAACGGAAGAGACTTCCCAGCTATCACCATTCTGCTCCTTCAACAACGCGATCAATTGCTCTATTTGATCTTCTCCTGAATTATCGTCATAGGCCGAAATCGCATGTTCAGAAGAGGGCGGAGGCGGTGGCAGCATCCTCACGGCTTCTCCTTTATCATTCTGGAACATCCCAGGTGGAGCAAATCCGTTGTTCTCCATAAATTCCTTCAACTCCTCACCGCTTAAGGCCCCATCCTCATCGGCATCAAAACTGCTGAGCGCTTCATCAACGTCGATACTGGACCCGGTAATTTCCTCAATGCCCTTCGCCAGGGTCTCAAGTTCGGACCTGGAAACCAGACCGTCTCGATCTGAGTCCGTCGTTTGGAAAACATCTTTGCCCGGAGGCGGCTGATGCCTTTCCATGGAACCACTGCGCATCATGGACATGGTGCTGTTTGTGCTGTCGATACTATTGATCATGTTTGACCTCCTTGAAATTATTTTTTGGGTGAGTCTTAATTGATAGACCGTCTTTCCATGTTTTTTATATCGTCCTGTTTAACGGATACTTTATAGCGGTATTGTCACTGGGAGGTAACAATTTGTATCATGGTGTGATCTGATTTCCCGGGAAACGATTTTGAAATTGGCCGACAGTCTGCCGGAGCTACTCCCCCACAAATTGATACCCGACACCGCGGACGGTTTTCAAGTAACGGGGGAACGTGGGGTCATCCCCGATTTTCTGCCGGATTCGTGACACATACAGATCAATATTGCGGTCGTATCCGTTATAGGCCGCGTGATAAATTTCGAGGAAAATTTCATCGCGGGTGACCACAAGCCCGGGTTTTTGGCAAAGACACCAGAAAAGTTGAAATTCGATGGTGGAAAGCTGTACCGCCCGACCCGCCACAAAGACATCCCGCCTGTTGGCATTGACCATCAACTCGCCGAAAATCAGCACCGACGAAGGTCCGGCAGGCACAAACCGTCGCAACAACGCTCTGATATTTGCCGCCACCAGCGGCGCACCTGCTGATGCGGGGAGAGAGGCATCCGCGCCCAAACCCAATGCAAGGACATGAAACTGTTCGTCTCTGTATTCTGAAACAAGAACCAGAAGCCCCGAATATCGCCCACGGATCTCCTGACATACGTTCAGCCCGTCCACTCCCGATCCGGAGCAATAGAGCACAATCAGCTGAGGGCCGTCGGTTTCGGAAAGGGATTGTTTGCTCTCCCAGCGTTCAATCCGACGGATGAGGACATGGTCCCGTTCCAAAATATGCTTTAAGTCTAAATAGATTTCCGTGGTCCCGGCAATTAATAAAACCGTTTTTTGGCTCATGGATTCGTTCACCGATTCCTTTGGTTTGAGCGTGCCATGCCGGGAGGACTCTGCCGCGCTTCGCTTTCCTGGATGGCGCCATCTCCATTCAAATCCAGTCGGTCAAAATGATCGGCCGGCCCCGAGAACTCGGTGCGGGAAACAACCCCGTCTCCATCGCCATCATCTTCCGTGAATTTGCCTGGTACGCGGCCTTCCTGCCCGTCAGGTCGAGGGGCCTGTCGGGCTTCTTCCTGATTGATGAAGCCATCGCCGTCCAGATCCATGCGGATGAAATGATCATCCGGACCTGGGAATTCTTCCATGGATACCCTGTTGTCGCCATCCCGGTCATGACGTTCAATCATGCTCTGTGAAGAATTTTCCCCAGCGCTCTCCAAGGCAAATGCGGAATTCATTGTTATGACGGTAAAACACAGGACATTTAATATCAATTTTATCTTTCCCATCATAAAACTTCCTTCCATTCCTTTTTGTTTGATGACCACCGTTATTCGAAACACCTTCACCGTTTCGATTCAACCTATCACTTGTTTGTAAAATCCTTTTGAGGGATTTTTCAAGGTTTTGTAAATGTTTTGTAAAGAGGAGGTGAAGATTCTGAACCGTGTGGTTGACAATATTTCCGTCTAGGCCGTTGACAACCTTCTTCGCCGGGCACTTTCAAACGTTTTGAGAAACGCCGTCCAATGCGCCGGTCATAAGGGACCCATCTCGTCTACTTTACAATTTTACAAAAGCTTAACGTGATCAACAAAATCCCTTTACATTCCCCTGCTATATTACATGCGAAGCTCCGGGGAATAATCCCCCTGGGAAACAGCAAGCAAAAATAATTAATCTGAAATACACCATCAACATGGGGGAAACAACGGATGTATCCTTGCAAAAAGAAGGCACGGAAATCCTCAAACGGCAGGAAGAAAATTCTCTTGGTAGACGACGATTGGATGGTTGGAAATGTGGCATGCGAAATGCTTGAGCATTTGGGATATCAGGTCGATTTCCAAACAGATCCAATGGAGGCTTTGGATCATTTCCAACGAAAACGGTTCGATTTTAATCTGGTCATCACCGATATGAATATGCCGATCATGACGGGGGACCGGCTGGCTCTCGAAATCGTGAAGATCCGAAAAAGCATACCTATTATCATGTGTACGGGATCCGACATCAATTTTTCCAAAGAAGAGGCCGCGCAAATGGGCATTAAGGCCGTGATCATGAAACCCCTGATGGGAAATGAATTGAAAGAGATTCTTTCGCTTCTGACTGTTTGAATGAATCCGGGGTAGCGGGGATTTTCCCCGAGCTTGCGCCGATCCTGCCCGTTGTGGGCTTTTTTTACCTCATACCCCATGGGCTCCAGGTAGTCCGCACAGTCTTTTATCATCATCGACAATCAGAATTTTCATGTTTGACGACTTTGGTTTCTCCATGTTTCACCCTTGTGTCGGCCTTTTCAACAATTCGGTAGTCCCTACAAAGCAATGCAGGTTGGTGGAGGTACTTGCCCCGCATTACCTTGCAAACGCCTGATTTTGTGTCAAGATCTGCCAGCAGACATCATATGCAACATGCTGAAATTATTGACATGCACTGTTCTACAGGGACTACCCAAATTATCGATCTGAACTTCTTTAAAAAGGTATGGGAGTATGCCATAGGTCCGATACCCGTGTCCCGGACGGGATGTAATCTGGTCCCATGGCCGAACATCCTGGCTGGAGACCCCTGTCAAAGCCGGCCCCGCTGGCTGATGAACATACAAACCCCGCAAAAACCAAAAAGATGATCATCAGCAGGAGTAGGGTTGAGAGGCGATAGTAACCCCAGACGTCTAAGATGCGTCTTGCCTTGCCTTTCATTGTTTTTTCTCCTTTATCAGCGTTGACCTTTTCAAATTCGGCCCAATGAACTACAGATCGTCAACTTTTTCCATAAAACGACGGTCTGAGAGTTGTTTTAGACACTGCGTCAGCCCTTTCCCTTTCTGAGGCATGTCATAGAACTTCAGCTTTTTGATTTGATCCGCATTTAGAATTTTCCCAAGGGTTAGAAGGGCTTCTATTTCCCTGACAAACAGTTTTCCTTTTACCTCTGAAATTGTTTGCGCCGTTTTAAGGACGGCTTTATCGTCAACGACATCTTGGGAAAAGGCCTTATCCATTTGCAATCGCAAGCCGTCGAGTTGTGCTTTCAAGACCAGATGCTTTTCACGGAAGGTAAAATCCGCATCCCGAATCTGTTTGACCTGATCCGGCGTAAGGCCCAGTTTTTGAACCATTCGCGAATCCCGCCAGATTCCCAGACCTGGCCCGCGATGGCCGCTCCTGTGAAACCCACTCTCTTGTCTTCCGTCTCCAGGTGCGAATGCCCCCGAAATTGCGGGAATAAAGCATATTGTGAATAGAAAAGCCATTATCCCCGTACCGATTTTTTTTCCGAGTCTCGAAGTCATGATGTACCTCCTTGGTTTATTTGGGTTGCTGTTTCCCGGGGGACGATCCCCCGCAGTTTTGACTGTAATATAAACAATGAATGTAAAGGAATTTTGTTGATTCCGAAAAAAATTGTTAAGCTTTTGTAAAACTGTTTGCTTTGTTGTTGTAAAATGGGTCTCGTTTTCCGCATATCGACTGTGTATTTCAGATCCGTTTGTGTTGATTCCGATGGCTTGTTTAATCTCCATTTTCGGCAAATGTTAACGTCACCCACAGTTCCAGTGGTTCGATCCGCCGGCCTTCGGGTTTCCCCTCTTTTCGATCCGGCGCACCCCCTTTCATGCCGCCCCCCATCCCACGTCCCCCGCGACCTTCGGAGCGTTGTTTGCCATTGGAGGGTTGGGTGTCCATGGATCTTCCCTTCTTTTCTTCACCATCACCGGTCTGAAAACCCACCCGAATCCCTTTTTTGCCCGGCTTTAACAGCCCAAACCGGCTCATATCGCTTTGGGTAAACGGCAACTTGAGTTCGTATATGAGGTTTTTTTCCGTCTTGCCGATTTTTACCGCCACATCAAACTTTTCCATTTCTTTGAATGGCATTGTTTTTTGCTCATATTCTCCCGGTCCCCATAACTGAATTTCAACCAGGCCTTTTTCAAGCAAACCATCATCTCTGTTTTTAGGATCTTTTTCTGTTCTTGTTTCTTCTTCCGGCGGTCTCTGAAACATTGACATTCTCTTTTCGCGGGGAAGGCCCACCGGAAAATGGACGCCTGTTTTTCGATTCCCTTCATGGGGTTGTTCAAACCACACGGTAAGACCCTGCACCAGAATCTGTCGCTGGATGTTGCGATCGTTTGAAGCAAGTCTCATGAACAAATATTTTTCATCGTGAAGGAAACTGACCACGGTTCTCGATTTTTCATCATAATATTGCATAACGCCCTGCCACTCCGGATCCTTTCCATCGATGAGGATCTCACGATCCCGCTGTGAACTGAGCGTTTTCACATCCTCCTCTTCGCAGGCTGTCAAAAACATGGATGTTGAGAGGATGAATAGGAGTAAAATAATTTCACCTAAATTAAGGGTTTTCGTAAGTTCCATTTCTTCTCCTTAGCCCAGTTTTCACAAAATCAATGTTTTCAGCCAAAATATGCAGGCATATGATGGCAATCATCAAGGCCGTCCGGGCAGTCTAATATGCCAAAGCCGCCGTCTCACGGGCCGCAACATGGGCCTTCAGAGCGGAGATAGCCTCGGAAAATTGCCTGCGTGATGTGAAGGTATAGTCCGCACTTTCGCTCAGGACGGCATCCTCTATCAAGGCCGCCCGGGCATCATAAAGAGACGCCATCCGCGTGGCATTGAACAGGTTGGTAGCGAATTCATGCACGTTTTGTCGGTACTGTTCCGCATAAGCAGAATCATCCAGCAGGTAGCGGAGAATCGGCCACTGGGATGTCACTTCCGATGCGTTCAGACTCAGACAACGCGGGTTGGAAACCAGAGCTTCGTTGTTATCCCAGGGGATCCATTCGAAGCGCTGGGTGTCGGGATTACGGTACAGGTAATAGTTATGGGGCATGACGCCATAGGTGTCCCAATTCTGGAGTACATTATTCGCCGCAAACCATTTGAGGAAAACGGGAACGTCCAAAATCATCTCAAGGTTGGTTTTCCAGGCGCCTGCATCCGTCACGCGAAGATCGGAGTTCAGAACATCATAAAGCGCCTGCACATCGCTGTAGTCCAAGTCGCTCTCATTGGTCTTCTTGGCAAATTCATAGGTGTTGAAAGTTCCGGTTGCGAAGGTCGCCGCATCCTCCTCGGGCTTGTAAAGGTTGCCGTCGTTATCGTTGTACTGGGTTTTAATGACGGTGTCGTCCACTTCCTCCACCAGGGTATAAAGCCCGAAGTAAACAGGCCCGCCACCTACATCCACATAGAGCTTGTAGAAAGCGGCATGTGAGCTTTTCAGGCCAAAATCACGGTAGAGTTCGGATGCCGTCAATTCGTGGATTTCCGACTCGTCCTTGTAATTGCTCTTAAGACTAAACTTTTTAAATCCATAGAATCGCTGGTTTTTGATGGGGGGATAAATATCCTCGAATTTATCGAAATTGAGTTTAAAAGGGAGTTTGTTGCTGTTGGCACTATAAAGACTGGAATTCCCCTTGAACCGGATACCGACCCGATACCATTGCTTGCCGTTGTACTCGATATCACAAGGCACATCGATGGGATCATCCATCAATGAAAAATCATTTGATCCCCCCAGTTGCGCTTTGAGATCGGCCAGGTTGCTTTGCATCACGCTCCAGTTAGCGGCGTCGATGGTAATATCCATGCGTTGAACCTGGGCTGTATCGAAGACCGTATCCATGTTGGCCATGATCTCTTCCGCGTCCAGTTTTTCATGGGTGGCGGCGGTCCAATCCGGCGTCGAAATATCCGTTTCACCGAATGTCAAGGCGAGTAGTGTGAAATTCAGACTGCCGGAGGTTTTACCGCCGGCCCCGGGGTTGGTGACGCTCACGGAATAAGTACCGGCATTGGCCAATTCCGTCGCCGTTATTTCGGTCGTAAGATGAGTAGCGCTGACAAGCGTGGTTTCACGACTGACACCGTTGAAATTAACAGTAGCCCCCTCCACGAAATTGCTTCCCAACAGGGTAAGTGTCTGATCGGAAGCGCCTGCATAGGTTGTTGCCGGAAAAAGGTATGAAAGAACGGGTGTGGCTTCCACCACCGGCCTGATAACGATATCCCGCATCTTGAGTGTACCACCATTGCCGACCTTTGGGGCCTGGATCACGGTGATGTTTTCCTGCGCCGAAAAGTCATCATTCCATCCGCCCTTCAGCGTTATGGTTTTCGGCGAGTTAAGAGACAACGATTCGGTATAGGTCCCCTGAGCGATGTTTACCGTCGACGCATCGTTGGCGGCATCAATCCCAGCCTGAATGGTTGAATAACAAGGACTCTTTTCACCGCAGTTGCCGTCATTTTGGTTTATATAGATATCCGTAGATTCCGTGCTGCTTGCGTCGCGCATCAGTTTGATATCCGGCGCCGCCGAAGCGGCCCAGGAATGGCTGTAGAGCACACCCAACAGCAATAGCACGGAAAATATGGCAGCCATGGCGTTTACAGGAGCATAATAAGCTTTTGCTTTCCATCTTGTCTTTTCCATGATTCAATCCCCCTGTTTAATTTTTTTGTTGGAATCGTTACCCAAGTATCCATTTTCATGCTGCCTTCAATGTGTCATTTGTTCGTAAATCCTTTATCAGGGTCTTTTCAAGGTTTTGTAAATGTTTTGTAAAGAGGAGGTGAAGATTCTGAAGCGTGTGGTTGACGATGCTTCCATCTGGGGTGTTGACAACCTTCTTCGCCGTACCCTGTCAAACATTTTGAGGAACGCCGTCCGATGCGTCGGTCATGCGGGAAAGGGGCCTGGCGATGTTTCTAACCATCGGTATCCAGAACAACACTGAAATCAGAATTATCGCCGCTGAATTGTTGAATATCCATCCCAGCACCCACCGAAAGAGAAATGTGGATGCTGGGAACTACTTCAGATTTAATGATTGCCGCATAGGTTTCTTCCGCTGTTTATGAACAGGCAAAAAGACCTTGGCGCGGTTTTCTGTTCCAATCAGTTCTTCCCCTTTTCCCTGTTGTCAGGAGGCGGATTATCAGGGCGCAGGACCATCCGATCGCCTTCCTGTTCACAAACGCCCGTTACCGTATCCCCATGGGGGCTTACAAACTCAGCCGTATCGCCCGCGGCTTTGTCTTCGCAGGCGGTGTAGGCCTCCGGCGGCGGCCCCTGATGTCGTCCCCCAGGCCGCTGTTTTTCAGTATCCGCTCCAAATGCGTTTACGGTACACAAGCTGAATATCACACCTGCGATAGCGATTTTTTTAATGGTCTTCATGGTTTTATCTCCTTTTATGGGTTGTCAATACCGGTTTGTTCCTTTAATTGTTCGCGTCGCGCACCAGGCGGACATAATTGTAATACCGCTCACCGCCTTCTCCCAGAGGTCCGTCTTCGGCCTTTGTGTCAAATCGGACGGCGCCGGCGCCATGAAAATCATCACCATTACCGTCCACTGCGGTTCCAAAGGCCACATACCAGGCATAGTAATATTCAGGACTGTCCCCACCGAAATAGGCGCTCGTGCTGCTCCAGAAGTAGCCATAATCGGTGGTGGTGTTCGTCGTGCCGGAGGGAAGTTCGGTGATTTGGAAATAATCCGTATCAATGGCGGGTCCAAGGTTGGCCGCCTCGCTTGCACTGGGGGAATGGGTGTAATCGACGATGCTCTGGAGTTCCTTGATATTGGGCAGACGCCAGTCATTGTACCCAGCCAGCGTGGCACTCTCGGCGTAAGCCAGGGCATCTTCCCAATCCATGCCGCTGCCGCTGTCCGCCTGTTGCCACATCAACCCCGTGGCATTGTCGGTGATGGTGCCGTCGCCATTGTCCACGAATTCATTGACGCCATACGTGTTTCCGCGAACGGCACGCACATAATTTCCCATGGGACCGGAGACCTTGGCCGGATAAGCCTTGATATGACCCGTGCCGTGATTCACGCCGAAAGCTGCTTCCGAGCCACCCTCTACGGTCATGCCCACGTAAGAATCCGCCCAATATTGTTCATCTTTACTGACGCTTGTTCCGGCCAGATCGAAATAGTCCGTATTCAAATAGGGCCATCCTTTTGAAAAGTCACTGATGGAAAACAACTCCTTCAAGGTGGGTATGCGCCAGTCATCAAAGCCCGCCAGTTCCAGGGATTCACAATAGTCAACCGCCTCTTGCCGACTTAAGCCCCTATTACCGGGGGTCTGCTGCCACATCAGGCCGGTGACATTATCGGTAATGGCGCCATTGCCATTGTCGGTGTAGCTGAACTGAAAGCCCTCATGCTGGGCATCCTGGCCGGCAAAAGCATCACCCGATTCAGGGCAGCTGATTTCGTCTCCATTATCATCATAACAGGCGGTCTGGCCGGTATCCACCACGGGGTAGGATACGGTTTCCATCGCTTCCACCACCTCGAAGGCAACCAGGTCGTAGGATAGCCCCCCTTCATCCACCACACCGTTTACCGTCGTGTCCACAGCGAAATAAAACACATAATCTCCGACCGGAAGCGCTGATATCCGCAATACCTCCAGGGGATCCGTCAGCTTGAAAAGGGAACCCTGGTAAGCAGGCTTAAGATCTTCTATGCCGTTTCCACCCAAATACCATCCGTCGGGATATCCATAATAATACCACCCCATGGGCGTTTCAGCGACAATCCACCAGTCGGCCTGCTCTCCGGTCTGTTCTCCGGCGTCCATTTGGATGGTCGCCGTGAGGGTGCTGGTGGTTGTGAGGGTGGTCAATTCATCCACGCCGTTCACTTTGATATCCGGCGCCGCCGAGGCGGCCCACGAATGGCAGTGAAAGAGCCCCAATAGCAGCAGTATGGAAAATATTGCGGCCATGAGGTTTACGGATGAACAATAAGCTTTTGATTTCGATCTTCTCTTTTCCATCATTCAATCCAACCCCTTTTTATGGTTTCCAAAGATATCGTCACTCAGGATCCGCTTTCATTGTCAGGCGCATCGTTCCCACGCTCCGCGTGGGAACGATGACCAAAGCCGCCCGGTCAGTCTAAAATGCCAGAGCCGCCGTCTCGCGAGCCGTAACATGGGCCTTCAGCGTGGAGATAGCCTCGGAAAATTGCCTGGGTGATGTGAAGGTATAGCCCGCGGTTTCGCTCAGGACCGCATCCTCTATCAAGGCCGCCAGGGCATCATAAAGAGGCGCCATCCGCGTGGCATTGAAAAGGCTTTCGGCGAATTCATGCACGTTTTGCCGGTACTGTTCCGCGTAATCCGAATCATCCAGCAGGTAGCGGAGCAGCGGCCATTGGGATGTCACTTCCGACGCGTCCAGACTCAGGCAGCGCCGTTCGAGGGCTTCGTTGTTGTCCCAGGGTATCCATTCGAAAAGCTGGGTGTCAGGATTCCGATACAGATAATAGTTGTGGGGCATGACGCCATAGGTGTCCCAATTCTGGAGCACATTATTCGCCGCAAACCATTTGAGGAAGACGGGAACATCCAAAATTGCCTCAAGGTTGGTTTTCCAGGTGCTTGGATCCGTTACGCGAAGATCGGAGTTCAGAGCATCATAAAGCGCCTGTACATCGCTGTAGTCCAAATCGCTCTCATTGGTCTTCTTGCTAAATTCATAGGTGTTGAAAGTGCCCGTTGCGAAGGTCGCCGCATCCTCCTCGGGCTTGTAGAGATTGCCGTCGTTATCGTTGTATTGGGTTTTAATGACGGTGTCGTCCACTTCCTCCACCAGGGTATAAAGCCCAAAATAAACAGGCCCGCCGCCTACATCCACATAGAGCTTGTAAAAAGCGGTATGGGAGCTTTTCAGGCCGAAATCACGGAAAAGTTCAGATGCCGTCAATTCGTGGATTTCCGACGCGTCCTTGCAGTTATTTTTGAGACTGAACTTTTTAAACCCATAGAAGCGCTGGTTGTTGATGGCCGGATAAATATCCTCGAATTTATCGAAGTTGAGTTTAAAAGGCAGTTTGTTGCTGTTGGCGCCATAAAGACTGGAATTGCCCTTGAAGCGGATACCGACCCGATACCATTGCTTGCCGTTGTATTCGATATCACAAGGAACATCGATGGGATCATCCATCAATGAAAAATCAGTTGATCCCCCGACTTGCGCTTTGAGGCCGGCCAGGTTGCTCTGCATCACGCTCCAGTTAGCGGCGTCAATGGTGATATCCATGCGTTGAACCTGGGTTGTATCGAAGACCGTATCCAGGTTGGCGATGATCTCTTCCGTCTCCAGCTTTTCATGGGTCGCGGCGGTCCAATCCGGAACATCGATGTCTGTCTCACCGAATGTCACGGTGAGGAGTGTAAAATTGAGACTCTCCGACGTTTCACCTCCGTTGGCGACGCTGACGGAATACGTGCCGGCATCGGTCAGCTCTTCCGCCGTGATTTCGGTCGTGAGATGCGTCGAACTGACAACCGTGGCTTCACGGCTGACACCATTGAAATTCACGGTAGCCCCCTCCACGAAATTGCTTCCCAACAGGGTAAGCGTCTGATCGGAAGCACCTGCATAGGTCGTTGCCGGAAAAATATATGAAAGAACGGGAGTTGTAGCTTCCACCACCTGCAAAGCAACCTGGTCGTACACCAGGGACCCTTCATCCATCACACCGTTTACCGTGGTGTCAATCCCGAAATAGAATACATAGTTTCCCACCGGAAGTCCGGACACGCGCAGAACCGCCATGGGATCCGTCAGGTTGAAAAGAGCGCCCTGATAAGCGGGCTTAAGATCCGCTATGTCGTCCCCACCCGAATTCCAGCCGTCGGGATATTCATAATAATACCATCCCATGGGCGTTTGAGCGACAATCCACCAATCGGCCGGTTCTCCCATCTGATCGCCCGCATCCATTTGGATGGTGGCTGTAAGGGTGTCGGTAGATGCGAGGGTGGTCAAGTCATCCATGCCGTTTAGTTTGATGTCCGGCGCCTCCGAAGCCGCACGCGCATGACTGTAAAACAGCCCCACAAGCAGCAGCACGGAAAAAACTGCTCCCATGACCTTTAGAGATGTAAAATAAGTTTTTACTTTCCATTTTGTTCTTTCCATAATTCAACTCCCCTGTTTGATTTTTTGTTGGAATCGTTACCCAAGCATCCGCTTTCATGCTGCCCTCAATATATCATCTGTTCGTAAATCCTTTATCAGGAGCTTTTCAAGGTTTTGTAAATGTTTTGTAAAAATGAATTTTCATTTTTCAGAAAGCCCGTAGGTTTCACTGTACCGCGGCCGTCCTGTCTCCCCGGTCGTAGCCCCATTGTTCCCATATGGCGCTCATGCTGTTCACATATTTTGAAAAACTGCACCGACAAAGATCAAAATATCGGATCAGGTCCAGCATCCACAAGGGAACTTTGGCGGCATAACATTTCAGTTCCAGAACAATACTGCATTCAGAAGCGAACAGGGTGCTGTTATCATAAGCAGTCATGCGTCGGGAATCGGGAATAAGCATGCATCGTTCTTCGGGCTGACATCTCAGTTCCCTGTCAAAGGTGACACGCGCGTAGTCATCCACCACCGAAACCCAGGCTTTTCGGCGGTAAGAGGTAAGCACCTTAGGTGAAGCCCCGTAGGAACAGGCCAGTCGGACAAAAAGGTCGGCATTCTCTTTTTCGCCAACCCCCCGATATCCGCGGTCCGCCCTTTCCAGTATGCACTCCCAGTTTTCATCTTCAACCTTTGTCCGGTATTTTCGAGTGATCCCGTCTCTTTTCTGTTTGACTTCGAGAAAACAGGGCATCCCGCTGTCTTTGTTATAGGTGCGAACCCGCATATTGAATCGGTTTGCCACCCCCTCCTGCCTTCTTCGGAGGAAAAGAAAATCCGGGGAATCAAAATAAAGGCTGTAAACGGAATAAAATCCGTCCGGGCTTTGTTCCGAATGGCGGTCGGGCCTGCAATAAACCGAAGCAAAATCGGAAATGGAATCCACCATGCGCTCCGGTATGACGAATTTCAACTCATAACGTTCCAGCAAGGAGGGCATCTCAGACATGGAATTCGAAATGCTCCCGGGCATGGGTCAGATAATTTCTAAACGGTTTTTCGAGCAGTTTTCCGGAAACATCCAGCAGGTTGGTGTAGCACCTGAAGATTTCAAAGAGGCGCTTTGTTTTCCCGATCTGTTTTTTCAACATGGATTCCCTGATTTTCAGCAAAATCATGGGATCAGTTCCCTCCGTGCGTTGCCAGACATCGTAGTGGCATTTTCCACCGCTGGATCGCTTTTTTTCGTAAAAGCGTTCATACCGGCGAATCAAGTGCAGCAACTCATTTGAAAGACGGAGCGTCTCGTCCCGGTTCCGTTGTTTGAGCATTTCGCAGACCCTTTTGGCATTCAATTCCTTTAGCTTTTTTTCCCGCATCTCCGGCCTGCTCGTTGTGCCGATGGGTATTGTAATGCCGAATCCAATGGAAAAGGCTTTTTCAAAATCATACCGTTGTTCCAGATCGTAGGCGGTTTCAATAAAGCTGAACCACGCGCCATTCCGCGATTTTTCCAGCGCATAACGGGCCGCCGCCAGATCAGCTTTTTTTTGGGCGCTTTGAATTTCGGCTGTCACCGCCGGAACTTCGGCAATTTGCCGAATCTCATTTGTAATGTCATTTATCGCCACTCTTTTTTCATTTTCAAAGGCAATGGGGCTGTTCGTCCCCATATCTCTCCGGATTTCATCGGAAATCAGCCTGGAACGGTCTTTTAACCTTTCGGTTTCCATCTCCACATCCAGTAGATCGTTTTCAGCATCCACAAGCGCATAACTGAGTTTCAACGGATCCACGCCTGGAACCTCTGAACTCCTTTTAAGCACATGAAGCCGATCTTCACACACTTTCGTCAGTTCCCCATAAGCGGTGATCATTTCACGGCAGTAAAGGTATTCAAGAACAATATCATATCTCCTTTTCAAGGCCCGCTGGAGCAGCAGTCCGTATTGTGCTTCCTGGGATGCCATGCCTGCAAGGGCAAGCTTTTTGAGATCCCGCATTTCACCAAAGCTCCGGGTTTTGAAACGGATGGCAAACTCCTGCCGATCGTAATCAAACTCATCAACGTTCAACCGGAATTCCAACTCATTCAAAAAAGGCGCGTCCTGATTTTTCTCCAAAAAGGAAAGGACCTCTTTCTCTGCCGGCAGAAAGTCATCCGTTGAAGCGCCGGACAGAAAATCACTGATTCGAATGGGCGTTTCACACTGACAAACAGGCGTGAACAGCATGAAACAGAGACCCCACAACATACTCAAGAAAAAAATTCTCATTTCGGGACTCCGATCCGGAGCATTTTTGAAGGATTTTTGCCGCCGCCGTCAAAAGTGATCACAAGATTCCTTTTTTTTGCATCCATGGGGTCTTTACAAAAGGCAATGCCTTCCGGATTCAGATTCCCGAAACCGTATTCTTCCATCAGGATTCCCTCCGCATCAAATATCCGCAGCATACCTGTTCGGCAGCCCTTTTTTCTCGCTCTGAAGAGCACATACAGCCGGTTGTCATGAAAGAGCAAATCTGAAATTCCCGCTCCTTTCTTGGAATCATCACTTTGCAAGTCCAATTCCCACCGGATGTCCACCCGATCCGGGCGAATCCGGTTCTCTTCCAGGGCCTTTTCAATCTCTCTGATTCTCAATATAACAGCCCGTCCGTCTTTAAGCGGTTTTTTAAATCCCAGATACAGGTCCTGCTGCTCGTAAAACATCCCTTCAATTTCAATGTCCCCACTCTTGATAAAGCGGGCCCACTGTGCGTCACGATTTTTCCCGGCGGCATTTTTCAGCAGATCGAAGAGATAACATCGTTTCAAAATCTCAAAATCGGTTCCGGTTCTTTTGATTTTTGCCAGGATCTTTCGGTTGTCCGGGAGCGTACCGTCCTTTTTCCGGCTCTGTGAACCGGCAAGAAAGATATTGCCGGACGCATCCGCGCATATGGCCTCCATATCATCAATGGCATCCATCCCTCGAATTCGGGTTTGGCTTCGAATAACGCCGTCGGGATCCATCAGGTAAAGCACGGGCGCCATCTGTTTTGTCTCATCGCTGATCAGAAGAAAGCGGTTCAGATCCGGCAGGTAAATCAGGCCGGATGCCTCAATTTCGGGAATATCATTCAGGGAAGCGGACCGTTGAATATCAACGGGTACGTTTCGCTTTTGATCCGAGTTTTCCGGCTCCGCCGCAAAAAGGTTCAACCCCAGCCACGGGCTGACTTTCTTTTTTATCCAGGCCAGATACCGGTTTTCCGTCCTTTTCAAAGGATAGACCATCACCTTTTCTCCCAGCAGGAACGGATTTCCCTCCGGAAGACGGATTTCCACCTCCCGTCCCAGTATCACAAGGTCGGGCCTTTTTTGGAGCCTTACGGGGTATTCCACAATCCGGGAACCGGTCCCCTCGATTTTCCCCGTCACGCGTTTCCTTCTGCCACTCTGGGATACAAGCGTCACTGTTTCTCCCACTTTGGCCCTGTGATGCACGGCCTCGTGGATATATGCCTTTACAAAAGAAGGGGATGGCCGGTACAGGGTCAGGATCGGAACAAAGGGCGATACTTTTTCCCCCACCTTGCATAGAATCGACCCCACCACGGCATCCATTTGGGCATACACCAGCAGCTTCTTTTTTTCCGTCAGCAATAAGGCCAGTTCCTTTTCCAGGCTTTGTGTCCTGATATCTACCGGCTTTTCCGGTGAAGAAAGCTGCTTTTTAAGCGCATTAATTCGCAACTGAATTTGTGAGCGCTTCAGTCGCTTTTCCTCTTTCAGATTCTTGATTTCCGTTTCAACGGGGCTGCGTTTTTTGTCATTCCGGTCTTCCGGCGCCAGGCTTGTCAGCCCTTGGGTCAGTTCTTTGTTCAGGGCCAATCGGGACTGGAGCCGGTTGATTTCATGATCCGCCCGGGCGATGATTATTTTTTGCTCTGCCTGGAACTCGACGATTTGAGACCGAATGCCGTCACGGTCTACCCCCCCCTGCAACTTGAGTTCCTCCAGGCGGTGGGAGATTTCGTTGATCTTAAGCGTCAGCTCCCGGCGTTCCAGCGCCACCAGCAGCCGGCCTTTTTCTATTGACTGACCCGGTGCGACATGGATATTGCGGATTTCAACGGCATTCTCCGAATTGACAATCACCTCACGACTTTCGGCAATCCCCTGAAAAGCCGTGTTTTCCTGACTCCCGTCCATATTGATTTTGGCGATGATCAAAAATGCCAGAATCCATACCAGCCAAAGCAATTTTCTTTTTCGCATTGTTGATCTCCCTGGAGTACTAGAGTTCCACTGTTGTCTCTTGAAGTAGAAGGTTAACGCCTCCGATATGGGCGATGGCATTGAGCTCGTCCACCAGTTGGGCCATGTCCCGCCCTCTTTTCATCTTAATATGATAGGCATAGTCCAGACGTTTTCCCTGAGCGGCATCCCGAAGCGTGATCAGGGCGAATTTTTGACAGTTCTTTTTTAAAATATCCCCTAAAAGTCCTTTGTCTTTTGCATCATTTTCCATATTAAATCGCAGCATGCCGTCAAAACAACTCGTTTGACCGAAAGGTGAAAGATATAGAATAAAGGCCGAAATGCAAAAGCCCAAGGTGCCGACAACGGCAATATAACAGGCCCCCACACCGCAGGAAATACCGGAAGCCAGGGATGCGAACATGAAAATAATGTCTCTGGGATCTTTCAGGCCGGTACGGAAACGGATGATGGCCAGCGCTCCCATCATGCCAAGGCCGCTGGCCAGACTGTCGCCGATGGCCTGCATGACGGTTGCCGCCACAATGGAAGCAAGCACCAGAGCCTGAACAAAATTTCTGGAATAGGAAAGTCCGCGGAATGTTTTTTCATAGGTCATTGCCACCAGAACGGACAGCAGAAAAGACATCATTACCATATAGATTACGGTGATCAGCGTCGGGTGCGCCGAAGTGGTTTGCAGTGTCAGTATGTCAGGCATCAATCATTCCTCATGGCCATCAATTCAATTTTCATATTGCCTTCAATCTATCACCCGTTCGTAAATCCTTTATCAGGGGCTTTTCAAGGTTTTGTAAATGTTTTGTAAAAATGGGTTTTCATGGAAGGACCCATGGGATTTTTTTCATTTGAAGAAACAGGGGAGGGAACCTTGACCAACGGTGAACGGAAAATACCCGCATATTTTCCCCTTGACACAAGGGAAATCACGGAATATATGTTTTTTCACTAATCGGCATTTCCGACGGGATTTCGTTCAAAGAAAACCGGACCGAGGTCTGAACACCAGTCACTCTGATGCCCGCCTCCGCCAAGGCTTATAAAAGCTTTTGCCGCAGCATGCGACAAATATAAGATGCTGCCGGCGTCTTTTTGCGAAGCATGCAATTGGCGGGGTTTCCGTCAGGTGCATCCGATGTTTCAAACAGAACAGCGACTCATCCGTCACGGTGCGAATAACTTCGCACCTACCGTTCCGTCGTACTGTTTTCGAAGTGCTGTAGGTGCGGCTTTAGCCGCACATGTCAGAAACCGCGGATGCACCCTTTTCATCCCGGACCCTTGTTTTTAGCGGACGGGTATTTGCGGACTACGCTCAATTTGCTACGGAGGAGGAATAAAAATGCGTACAGGTGGAATCTACAGCTTTTTGACGGGAGTGATTTTGGTGTTGTTTTTGAGCCTGGGGATGAGTGGCATCGCATGGGCCGATACGATTGTGGTGACCAACAATGGCGATTCGGGTTTGGGAACCCTGCGCCAGGCCATTATCGATGCAGAGGACGACGACATCATTACCTTTAATCTGTCTAACGGTTCAGAGACCATCGAGATTGAGTCAGAATTGGAGATTACCGATAAAAGCCTCACCATCAACGGGGCCAACATGGCCGGGAGCGGGACGTGCGTGACGGTGCGGGTTCCGACCCCGGGTGGGAGCCCGTGGCGTGTGTTCAACATTGACGCCGCCGACAAGACGGTCAATATTTCCAATATGGCCGTTAACGGAGGTAGTGTTACTAGGTATGGGGGGGCGATTTATTTTTCGGGCAGCACCCTGAAGATGGATGCGGTCACGGTGTCCGGGTCCAAGGCTTACTATGCTGGCGGGGGGATATATGTCTCAGGAACGGCGACCCTGACCAACTGCACTATCAGCGGAAACACTGCCGAAGGCTTTAACCAAATCGGTTCAGGCGGGGGGATATATGTCTCAGGAACGGCGACCCTGACCAACTGCACCGTCAGCGGGAACACTGCCGGAGGCTCCCGCTCTCGTAGAGGCGGGGGGATATTTGTCTCAGGAACGGCGACCCTGACCAACTGCACCGTCAGCGGCAATACGGCCGATCTGGGTGGTGGTGGAATATATCAAAGCGGTGGTCACTGCTACCTGTTGAACAGCATCGTCGTCAATAACTCGGCTCCAGATGGAGGCGACGTATACGTTGATGTCAATAGCGATGCTGCCACTGCCTATTACACCTGGTATGGCGACGCATACGGAACAATTTCCGGAAATAACCTGGCGCCCAACAATACCGACGCTTACACGGCCGGGGATCTGGGACCCCTGGAAGACAACGGCGGTCCCACCCAAACCATGGCGGTGCTCAATTCATCCTGCCCGGCGGTATTCGGCGGCGCGTACGTCTATTACAATGCCGCGGGCGGATACTACTATTTTCTTGACAACGACAATAATCCTCACAAACTCACCGACTGGGATAATGTGCCCACGGTGCAGGAAGCCGACAAAATCACCACGGACCAACGGGGGGCGCTTCGGCAGCCCACCAGCCCCACCATCGGAGCCTATACGTTCCCCACCTACCGAGTGACCTATGACGGCAACGGCAATACCAGCGGTAAAGCCCTCTGCGACAGCAATGCCTACCAGCAGGGGGAAAAGGTCGAGGTTCTAGATAAATGGACCCTGGTCAAAACCGGCCATACCTTCAAAAACTGGAACACGGCGGCAAACGGCGGCGGCGCGCCTTACAACCCGGGAGACTCCTTCAACATGCCCGGCGCCAATGTGACCCTTTACGCCCAGTGGACAGCCAATGAGTACACAGTGACCTTCGACGCCAACGGCGGGAGCACTCCCGTACCGGAAGAAAAGTCGGTGACGTACGGCGAAACTTATGGGGATCTGGCGACGACCAGTCATGCCGGGTACACCTTTGCCGGGTGGTTCACGGTCGCTACGGGTGGGACGCAGGTGACATCCAGCACCCCTGTGGACACTGCCGAGAATCACAGGCTCTATGCGCACTGGAGCATCAACGTGTATTCCCTCACCACCACCGCGAATCCGGCAGCGGGCGGCACGGTGACCAAAAATCCCGATAAGGTTCAGTACGAACATGGGGAACAGGTTGAATTGACCGCCAACGCCAACGCCCATTACACCTTTACCGACTGGTCGGGTGCACTTACGGGTTCGAACAATCCGGCCACCCTCACCATGGACGAGGCGAAGAGCGTCACCGCCAATTTTGCCCCCACCTACCGGGTGACCTACAACGGCAACGGCAATACCGGGGGCGAATCCCCCACCGACGACAAGGCCTACCAGCAGGGAGATGAGGTCACGGTACTGGATAAAGGGACCCTGGTGAAAACCGACGCGACCTTCAGCCACTGGAACACGACACCGGACGGCAGCGGCACCTCTTACAACCCGGGAGAAAAATTTGACATGCCCGAAGCCAATGTGACCCTCTACGCCCAGTGGAGCACTTGCCAGGCGGTGATCAACCCCACAAATGTTCAATACGGCCCGGAGGCCATGGCCGACCGAACGGTTGCGGTCACCATTGATGCGGTTTGCCAGTGGACCGCCGCTTCCAACAATGACTGGATCAGCATCACCGACGGAACCCGGAGCACGGGGAAGGGAACCGTGACCTACCGGGTCGCTGAAAACGGTTCCCAAAACCCGCCCCGAACCGGAACCATGACCATTGCGGGGGAAACCTGCACCGTGGTTCAGGGAACGGCCGACGCCGTTTTTGCCGAAGGACCGGCGGCCGGATGCCGCATGCAAATTGAGCGGACGACGGGCGGACCCTATGCGCTCTCCATGGACAGCGGGGAGGCCGGCGGAACCCTGCCGGTCGATACCACCTTTCCGTGGGGCCTTATGGACTTCAAAGTGGTGAATGTGCCGCAGGGCGGGACAATCCGTATGGTTTTCACTATGACCGAAAACATTTCAGCGGGATCCGTTTTCTACAAGTTCGACGCGCAAACCGGCGCCTACACCCCTTACGGGAATGTGGAAGGGCTGGACGACGGGGACAATACCTTTGTCCTGATTTTGACCGACGGCGGAGAAGGCGATCAGGACGGGATCCAAAACGGCGAAATCGTGGATCCCGGAAATGTGGGGGTGACCGCGGCGCCGATCCCCACCCTGTCGGAATGGGGGATGATCCTTTTCATTCTCCTGATGGCCGCCGCGGGCATTCGCCCAATAACCCGCCGGCGGAACACTTAGACACAAAGCACATGGCACCGAAGACTGGGCATTTCTCAAAGGTCGGAGCGACCTGTATCGGCGCTCCGAAAATCCGAAGGAGGAAAACAACGGTTGTCATGGTAACGATGCCCAAAATCAAAGTGACTATATCATTGAGTCGAACGTATCGATTCCCATGCGCGATGGCGTGATACTACGCGCTAAGGGAACTTCCAAAAAATAATCTACGCATCCTGTTTGCCCTTTTGCCCGTCTTCTACGTTGTGATAACAGGCACATAGCCCACTATGCACCTGCCATCACGCCTTGAAGACGAACAAAAGTTCTGCACGATATACGTATATTATTTTCTTCCAGTTCCCTAACCTGTGGAAACCACCCCTTGGATCCACATTCCCCGTATTGATTTTTCGCACGCCCTATAACGAAGGCGATCCAGACACGAGCGCACGTTCAGGGCCGCGCACGGATGCCGAGGCCGCTAAAGTCTGGAATGAGAAGCATCTGATAGGCTGGCTAAGCTACCTCCCCCTGATGGACCTGCCCTATAAAATAATCTTTTAAACCTATAGACGTTTCTCCCTCGCGCAATATGCTGTTCTTGATGGACAGGATGTCATGATTTCTGAACATTTTTTTTACAGGATCTTTACAATTTTATTCCAGAATGACAAAATTTCTTTACATTCATTGTTTATATTGATGCTCAAAGTAGTGTAAAATATTTTCGACCATGGGGAATGTTTTTCAAATCCTTCTCCCGTTGGTCCGAAAAATGGTTTTATCTGCAAACCGAAAATCCTAACCGGCACTTATGGCGTATCCGGGGTAAGGGAACCCTGAACATTATGAAATTGAGCCTGACAACCAAATTTTTTCTGAACCTCCTGGTGGCCATCGGTATTGTGGTCGTCAGTATGGTATTTCTCATTCAATACAGCTTTAACCGCGGGTTTTTAAATTACGTCAACACCATGGAAGAAAAACAGCTTGAAACGCTGGCCGGATCTTTGGAAAAAGCCTATGCGGAAACCGGAGGCTGGGGGTTTGTGCGTGATAACCCCAGGTTTTTGAACAATTTCCTTAAGGATGCCATGCCGGAAGACTTACATTCGAGACGGAATGTCGGCTTTTCGAAGTCAGACAGGCCGGGTGGGCCCCAGGGACGTCCACCACCGTTAGCGCCGGGCATGGCAAACCGACCACCCCCCCATGATGTGCCTGAAGGAAGAAGGCCATTCGGGGCTCGGATTATGCTGATGGATGGCGACGGAAAGACGCTTTTCGGCCCTCCCAATCATCCGGACCCCATGAAGACCATTGAATTGCGATATAACCATAAACCGGTGGGATCTCTGGGGCTCATCTTGCAGCGGCATCTCACCGAAAACTTACAGCTTCGCTTTGTCAAGACCCAGAAACGCGCTTTCTTTATCATCGCTCTGTTGACGGCCTGCGTCGCCGCACTGCTCTCGCTTCCGCTGGCTCGACAGATGGTGAAGCGCATCAAGACTTTGGCGGCCGGGACACATCGCCTGACCGCCGGGCATTATGATACCAGACTCCCTGTGGGGGCAAAGGATGAGCTGGGTCGGCTCATACGGGATTTTAACACCCTGGCGGACACCCTTGAGCGCAATGAAAAAATGCGGCGACAGCTGGTGGGTGATGTCTCCCATGAGCTTCGCACGCCGCTGGCCGTGCTGCGGGGTGAAATTGAAGCGCTTCAGGATAATATCCGGCCCGTGACTCCCGAAGCGCTAAGCTCTTTGCACGCTGAAGTTATGCAACTGGACCGGCTTGTGGGCGATCTTTTTCAGCTCTCCCTGTCTGATATGGGTGCATTGGCTTACCGGAAAGAGAATCTGGACCTGGCTGCCCTTCTGGGTGAGACCGTGGAATCATTCAGAACCAGATTTTCCGAAAAAGCCATATCCATAATCTTAAACCGACCCCCTGAAGGAGAATTTGAGCTATTCGGAGATCCCGGGCGTTTGCAGCAGCTTTTTGAGAACCTGTTGAGCAACTCCTTAAAATACACGGATCACGGTGGACAAGTCCATATCGAATTGGAGAGGACCGACCCTATGCTCACCATCATCTGGCAGGATAGCGCACCGGGTGTGGGTCCAGCTGAAATAGAAAGGCTTTTCGAACGCCTGTACCGGGTGGAAACCTCTCGCAACCGTGCTTTGGGAGGTGCGGGATTGGGATTGGCCATCTGTAAAAAAATTGTGGAAGCCCATGAAGGAACCATTGTCGCCGAATCTTCGGACCTGGGGGGTGTTTCGTTCAAAATCGAACTGCCGCCGGCGGGAGGAGCACATTGAGTCGTACAATTTTAGTGGTTGAAGACGAGGAAAAGCTGGCCGGAATTTTGATCGATTATCTGAAACAATCGGGATTTACACCCTTTTGTCTTACCGACGGTCTTGAGGTGGCGCCCTGGGTGCGGGAGCGAAATCCCGACCTGATCCTGCTCGATCTTATGCTGCCCGGGCGGGACGGACTCGATATCTGCAAGGAGATCCGAACCTTTTCAAACGTGCCCATCATCATGGTGACAGCCCGGGTGGAGGAAATCGATCGATTGCTGGGACTGGAACTGGGTGCGGATGATTATATCTGTAAACCCTTCAGTCCCCGGGAAGTGATCGGCAGGATCAAAGCGGTTCTGCGCCGCACCGGGGCGGGGTCCGGGTTTGGGGAAGAACACCTCCTCGATGAATCACGCCATCCGGCCAGGCGCAAGCTCACGGCGATTCTCAGCGCGGATGTCAAGGGATACAGCCGTTTAATGGGTGAGGATGAGATTGCCACTGTGCAAACCTTGAACCATTACCGTGCCGTCATTTCCTCTCTCGTCCACCAATACAGTGCTCGGGTGGTGGACTCCCCGGGGGACAATATGTTATTGGAATTTTCAAGCGTCGTGGATGCGGTGGCATGTGCGGTCAGGATCCAGGAGGAGCTCAAAGGGAAAAACGCGGATCTTCCCAAAAATCGCAGAATGGAATTCCGAATCGGCGTCAATTTAGGAGACGTGATTCAACAGGGGAAGAAAATCTACGGAGATGGGATCAACATAGCCGCCAGAATCGAGGGACTGGCGGACGGCGGCGGCATCAGCATCTCGGGCACCGCATACGACCAGGTGAAGAACAAGCTCCCCTGGCGGTTTGAATATCAGGGGGAACACGCCGTCAAAAACATTCAGGATCCCCTGCGGGTATACCGGGTCGTCATGGAGGGGGGTGGTTCGGAATCCCAGGGAGATGAGGGGTTGCCCGACAAACCCGCCATTGCCGTACTCCCCTTTGTCAGTATGAGCGGTGATCCGGAGTTGGAATATTTTTCAGATGGACTCAGTGAAGACATCACCACGCGCCTGTCCCATTTCGATTCCCTTTTCGTGGTTTCCAGGACATCAAGCTTTTCATATCGCGACACATCCGCCAACATTAAAAACATCAGCAGTGAACTGGGCGTTCGGTATATTCTCGAAGGGAGTGTCCGCAAGGCGGGGAACAGGCTCCGGGTGACAGCTCAGCTGATCGACGGCGTTACGGGAAATCACCTTTGGGCCGAGAAATACGACGGTGAATTGGCGGACATTTTCCAGTTGCAGGACGACATCACGAAAAAAATTGTCGCATCGATTCTTAAGCACATTCCTATGCTACATTACACGCGAAGCTCTGGAGAATAATCCCCCTGGGAAACAGCAACCAAAAATAATTAACATGATGTTTGATCTTCGGGGGCCTTAAACATATAGCCGACGCTTCTGACCGTTTGAATGAATCCGGGCTTGCGGGGATTTTCCCCGAGCTTGCGCCGCAACAGGGAGATATGGACATCCACGGAGCGATCAAAAACCTCATAATTCCGTCCGGCAACGGCATCCAGAAGTTGATCCCGCGTCAGAACCCGTCCGGCGGAATCGGCAAGACTCGTCAATAAATCGTATTCGAGAGGGGTCAGGTTCAGGGTTTTGTCATCCATACGAACGGTTCGGGACTCTTTCTCGATTTGCAAACTGCCGAATATCAATATGTTACCAGAATCCGCGGCCCTGCGTTCGGATACGTCATATCGGCGCGTGACCGCACGAAGACGCGCCAAAAGCTCCCGTGAAGAAAAGGTCTTGGGTAAATAATCATCCGCTCCCAACTCAAGCCCTACGATTCTGTCCGTCTCATCACCTCGGGCCGTCAGCATCAAAACCGGTATGTCGGATTCCTTGCGCACTCGTTTTAACACCTCGAATCCGTCCATTTGCGGCATCATCACGTCCAGGATAACCGCATGGAAGTCCCCCTCAAGGATCATTTTCAGTCCTTCCGGCCCGTTATGGGCTTTTTTTACCGCATACCCCATGGGCTCCAGGTAGTCCGCCACAAGTCCGCACAGTCTTTTATCATCATCGACAATCAGAATTTTCATGTTTGACAAGTTGGTTTCTCCATGTCTCACCCTTGTGTCCACCTCTTCAACAATTCAACACCCTGTTATTTATACCATTCGTAACAACGATGCAATCAACTTTATAAAAGCTTAACAATACCGTCAATTATTGCCGTTTTCATTTGCTTCAATCGATCAACTGCTTGTAAAATCCGTTTGAGTAATTTTTCAAGGTTTTGTAAATGTTTTGTAAAAAAGGTTCTCATAACATTACATTTCAAGGTATCCTGGTTTCTAAAACGTCAGGGGGGAATATCATGAGCGGCGGTGAGCGGATATTGATTATTGATGATGATGAGAAGTTATGTCGGCTGATACGGGAATATCTCGGCGCCATGGGGTATGAAGTGGAGAGCGCACACACCGGAACGGAAGGCCTTAAAAAAGCACTTGGAAAAGACTATCATGCAGTCATCCTGGACGTAATGCTGCCGGAAATGGACGGATTCGAATTACTCAGACAATTGCGCGCCGAATCCCTTGTTCCGGTCCTGATGCTGACCTCCCGGGGAGACGAAACCGACCGGATCGTGGGGCTTGAGATGGGAGCCGACGACTACCTGCCCAAAACCTTTTCAACGCGTGAACTGCTGGCCCGTCTCCGTTCGGTGATCAGACGGTCCCAAATAACGCCGGACGTGCCGAAAAAAACTGAGTTGTGCTTCGGAAGCCTACATCTCAACGAGGACGCCCATGAAGCCTTTTTAGACGGAAATCGTCTTGATCTGACGCCCATTGAATACCAGCTCCTACAGTGTCTGGCAAAGGCCAGGGGAAGGGCCTTGAGCCGTGAACAGCTTCTGGATGTGGTGGCCGACCGGAATTTCGATGTGTTTGACCGGTCCATTGACATGCATATCTCCTCCTTGCGCGGAAAACTGGGCGATACCCCCAAAAACCCCCGATTCATCCGCACAGTACGCAGGGTTGGATATCTTTTCATACCCCCTTTGAATGAGACATCATCATGAACCCCAGACGTTCCCTTTTTCTGAAAATTCTCCTCTGGTTCCTCATGAGCCTGGTATTGTTAATCGGGATCGTGGCCGGGATTTTCAACCTGGATTTCCGGTTTCGGGCAGAATCCGCCCTGATCAGCGGCCTCGGGGGTCAGGGGAAGGGCCTGGGACAGGTGATCCTTCGGGAACTCTATGACTCGGACTACTATGAGTGGGGTTCGATCCTTAAGCGGTTCGGAAAAGCCTATGATCTGGAACTTCTTCTCTGCCGGTCGGATGGACGGATACTGGCGGGGGCCAATC
This sequence comes from Desulfatiglandales bacterium, assembly GCA_963662465.1. Lineage (GTDB taxonomy): Bacteria > Desulfobacterota > DSM-4660 > Desulfatiglandales > Desulfatiglandaceae > NaphS2. The sequence goes on along the minus strand of OY759599.1, from coordinate 1,086,187 downwards.
GCATGATTCCGGCCGGGGTAACCGATGCCCTGCACCGAAGCGAGAGCAATCTTAAGTCGGTACACCAACTTCCTCCACATCCCCCGTCCGGTCACGGTAGACGGCCTGCCCCCGGCGGCCCCCCGAAACACCCGGGACCGCCATCCTTTGCCTCCCGGGAGAATACGGCCGTCGGCCGTTTTCCCATGCCTCCCCTGCCGCCGCCCGAAGAACTTCGTTTCACTTACCTGTTGCGAACCTCGAATCCTACCCGCTACTGGGCCTCGGTGCCGTTTCCTTTTCGAGATCGTCGTCAAGAACCACCCATAACCCTCTTTCTGTTGGCCGCTTCCCCATCCATCACCGGAAACGGCCTGTTTTTCAACCCTGTGCCGTGGCTGTTGCTGGCGGGCATTGTGCTGGCGGTGTCCATCCTTTTATGGATTCCCCTGGTCAAAAGCATCACCCGGCCCATTGTCCGTATCACCCAAGTGGCCGAAGAAATCGCACGGGGCAATTTCAATATCCATGTTAAAGAACAAAGGGCCGATGAAATCGGAAGACTCGGTGCGGCCATCAATCACATGTCGGGTCAGTTGGAAACCCATATTATGGGGCAGAAACGATTTCTGGGCGACATGGCCCATGAACTGGCCTCTCCCATTGCGCGCATGGCACTGGGCTTAGGTATTTTCGAACAACGCTTGAAAGGGGAAGATCTGGAGCGTCTAAAGGACATTTCAGAGGAAGTCCACCACATGTCCAACCTGATCAACGAACTGTTGAGCTTCACCAGGGCCGAAATCGGTTCTGACAGAGTGGCGGCCGCAACCGTCCCCCTGCTGCCCGCAATCCTTGCATGCATGGAACGGGAAGGGGGCAAGGAAGTGACGATTGTGAACCATGTGGATGAGGACATTTCCGTGTGGGCCGTTGATGGCCTGCTTCGCCGGGCCCTTTCAAACGTTTTGAGGAACGCCGTGCGATACGCCGGCCATGAAGGACCCATTGAGATCACGGCCCAAAGGGACAGCGACAAAGTCCTGATCGCCATAACCGACCATGGCCCCGGCGTTCCCGAAGCTTCCATTGGTCGCCTGTTCGAACCCTTTTATCGGCCGGAGGCTGCACGAAACCGCAAGAGCGGGGGGGTAGGCCTGGGGCTTGCCATTGTAAAGACCTGCGTTCAGGCCTGTGGCGGGACCGTCCATGCAAAAAACCTGTCACCGCACGGTTTTTCCATCACCATGACGCTTCTCGCGTCCAAGCCTTAAGGAGTCAGATCAAATTAAATCGATATCATTTGCAATTCCTTTTTGCCTGAGATAAAGTCTCTTTTTAAAAAAACATGAAGAGCCAATTTTTTTATTTATTTCATATTGTTATATGCAGACAAGGAGTAACCGTGAAATTGTATGACATTGTCTTTATCGGCCATATGTCCCTTAATCATATCGTTCCCTTTGAAGGAACACCCAAGAATACTTCGGGTGGCGCGGTATTTTTTGCTGCCATGACGGCAGCCGCTATCGGAAAACGGACGGCATTGGTCACCAAATTTGCAAAAAATGAGGCATCATTTATTACGCCTCTAACAGAAAAGGGCGTGGCGGTATTCGCGCTTCCAGCTACGGAAACCACTCGGCTGACAATAACGCATCCATCTAAAAACATGGATCTTCGTGAAATATATCAGGAAAAGAGTGCAGGCCCTATCACTTTTGAAGAAATGCCCGAAATTAATGCCCAGCTTATTCACTTATGCCCCGTTACCGGTGAGGATTTCAATTTTAATCTCGTGAAAACCCTGAATGAAAAGGGGCATCGCCTTTCCATTGATATGCAGGGATCCGTACGCTTCCTGGATCCCGTCACGCAGAAGATTCAGTTACGGGATGCCCCACAAAAGAAGGAGATCCTGACCATCGCTGAAAAAGTTAAGCTGGATGTGATGGAAGCCAAATTGCTCACGGGAACTGACAATCTGGAAAAAGCCGCTTTGATTCTGGAAGAATGGGGCAGCCGGGAAACCCTCATCACGCGATCGGACGGCGTACTCCTGCGATACGGCGGGAAAACCTATTTTGAAAAGTTCTCAAACCGGCATGTTTTGTCAAGAACCGGAAGGGGGGATACCACTTTTAGCGCCTATCTTTGTCGCAGAATGGATCACAATGCTTTGGATTCCTTGAAATTCGCAGCAGCGCTGGCATCCATTAAACTGGAAAACCCCGGGCCTTTCAATGGCACGGTTGACGACGTTCTTCTGAGAATGAAACAACAGTCTTGATCATCCTTTCGGCCAACGTCGATATTGCTTTTAAGGGCAGACCTGTGTGTCTGCCCGGCAAAGGGCGGACTCTTAGAGCTTCGCGACTAAATTGATACCTTTCTGATCCAGCCCTGAAGCGGTATGTCACGCCCTTACAGGGCTCAACAACCCTTGCAACCTTTTCCCAGGGCGTTGCCCTGGGTTGATATGTCACGGCCCTTCAGGCCTGAGATACATGTAGCCTCCCCATCAACTTAAGCGGAATAGAAGCAGCAGTCAAACATCCCCACCCTCAAGGCATGCCTAAAATTCATGCCAGGTTGCCGCAACTTGGAATTTTGGACCTTGATCATCGTTCCAGCCAATCGGCAATGAATTGCCGAGCGACTGTCTGTCACCCCGATGGGGCTTATACTGTCCTGCGGGGATAACAGATAATAGGCCGTGTTCATTTAAACCTGGAAGGAAAATGACCGAAAGGATAATCAAGGCCGAAGTACACTTCTTCCGGGACCGTTTAAACAAAAGTATAGCCACCCATATATATTGTGGTCGTTGGGCTTTTGACTGTGACTACAGCAATCCGGCGGTGACAATCTAAGATACATAAGGCACATTGTAGGTTTTTGACATGTAAAAAAAAATCAGATATTCTCAATTTATGCAACCAACGCAAGACTTGAGGTACTGAATCAATCTCAACGTTCGTTCAAGCCCTCTGATTTGATGATATCACAACTTTTTCGATCTTTTCGATATTTTTTGTTTTTGCATAAAAAGTGAGTCAAGGTAAGGCTGGAATTTTTTCAAATTAGAGGAAATATTCTCCCCAAAGAACGTAAGGAACATGAACGAAATAAGACCCATATATTAACCTGAATTAAAAAAACATTCAGAAACAATTCCTCTAACGTAAACAATGCGATAGGGATTCTCAAAAATGTCACAATTTGATCAGCACTGTTAACCCCCGGATTGAGGCAACTCTTGCCCATTACATACATCATCCGGAGACGTTTGATCAGTTTTTCCATAAACTATCTGATACTATTGACTGAATGGGGTTGAACAAAATCTTCCTGCTCATAGACCTTGACAAACAGACTTAATTTTTTTACCCTTCATTAGGTTTAGATGAGCATTTATAATCTTCGAGACTTGTTAACTTTTAGGAGGGATAAAAAATGAAAAAATCTATCCTCGTTTCAATCCTTTTGGCATTTCTGTTCTGTGCTGGAAATCTCTTTGCGGAGGAAGAAACAGAAACCAAACCCGTTGGAACAACTAACGCTGCAAAAACCATAGAGGACGCTACAATTGAAATTCGTGGTTCGGAAATCGACAGCAACACTTACTACGGTATGAATGCAGGTGCCAGCAGTACTGGAAGCCAAAACTCTTTTTACGGCGCAGATTCAGGAAGAAACAATACGACCTCGGCCAACTGCTTTATGGGATACTATGCTGGGCGTGGCAACACAGGAAGCAGTGTCATTGCAATGGGGTATTATGCCGGATATTTAAATCAAGGAAACAACAATACCTTTCTGGGTTCAAGTTCAGGTAATCACAACACCACAGGATATGACAACACCTTTTTGGGACGACTTTCGGGGCGAACCAATGTAAGCGGTGACTTTAATACTTTTCTAGGGTCTAATGCAGGACATGACAACACATCCAACAACAACACATTTGTGGGTGCTTACGCGGGCTATGATAGTACAGGAGGCACTTATAATGTCTTTCTTGGCAAATCCGCGGGAGAAGGCAACCTACTAGGGAGTTCGAATGTTTTTCTCGGATACCATTCAGGATACCAAAATGCCAATGCAAGTGGCAATGTTTTTCTGGGTACTTCGAATGGGCACCAACATACCAGTGGCGACTATAATACATTTATCGGACACTCTGCCGGATATAGTAATGCAACGGGTTCGGGAAACGTTTTCTTGGGGAAAAGCGCCGGATATAGTGAAACCGGGAGCAACAAACTCTATATCCATAATTCCAATGATGCCGAACCGCTCATCTGGGGTGACTTTGAAACTCGAAACGTAGTGATAAACGGTGCCTTCAGAGCAACCGCCAGCTACAGCAGTTCAGACCAGAGATGGAAACAAAATATTCAGCCCCTGAAATCTTCCCTGGAAAAGGTGGCCAGCCTTCAGGGAGTTACCTACGAATGGAAAAAAAATGCATTTCCGAACGCAGGTTTTGAAAATGGAAAGCATATCGGGCTTGTAGCTCAAGATGTGGAAAAAACCATACCGGAACTGGTTTCCGAGGATGCGAATGGGTTCAAGGGCGTGTCCTATACCAAACTCACGGCCGTGCTCGTTGAAGCTGTTAAGGAGTTGAAGACTGAAAATCAGGACCAGAAAAACCTCATGAAGGAGCAACAACATCAATTTGAGAAACAACTTAAGAAACAACAGGCTGAGATCGAAGAACTGCGTTCAATGATAAAGAAATTGAAAAGTTGACGTCTATTAGATCAACAGAGGAAATATGGGGAGGGACGGTTACGGATTACACAGTCCTTTTGACGGCAGGATTGGCCTGTCACCAATTAAATAAAATCGTCAGGTGGCTTCTAGCACGGGATCACCACCTCCCCACCAGTTTTGTTGATTTCAGAATGCTGTTCGTTCGGAATGATATCTCAACCGATTTATCGTAGTCGAATAGTTGTGATACCATCATTGGGAGGGGAGCGAAATCGGTGCCGATCGATGCATGAAATTGGCAGTTTTCTGGATTACATAAAATGGGTAATCCAACATACATCAGGTGGCTAAAGTGTTGATATACGTACCACATATTACATCCGGTCCGTATTTGAAAACCGCTTTCGGCAAATGTTTGAGACCACTACATTTTGTGGTCGCGCCATTTTCAGATTGTTAATCCAAAAGTGAAGACTTCCTATATCATCCTTCCTATGGAAGGTTTCCCTCAGAACGAAACAATTCATCCGGCAGTTTTACGAAATCTTGGGAAATGTGGCATGGAAGGATGAGGCACCAAGAGTTCTCCCGAGACCGAATGAGCCAAAAACTGACGAACCTCTATATGGGGAAAGAGGGCTCGCAGAACCTTTCTGAAAAGCAGTATTCATTAATCGGCCTGCTGTGAACCCGCCTTTTGAGTCGGGAATCCTCTATAACAAGAGACGACCTGAGATCAGCTTTGATGGGCAGGCTGTCGCAAGGCAGTCGGCTGGAAAGATCCTTATTTTCGGAAATGCGCACAATGGGGAAAATGACCGGAAATCCCAGGTTGTGGCGCGCCAACGCCAGATCCACGCGAATGGACCATTGGTTTTTAAACCTGACCGATCATGGCCATAATCTGCGATTCATCAAATCCTTTCAGGTGAATGGCGCCGCTGCGACACGATGCGATGCACAAGCCGCACCCCTTGCAAAGTACGGCATTGATTTCAGCCGGTCCGTCTTCGGCAAGGGAAGGGGCGTTGAAGGGGCAGATGTTTTCGCAAACACCACATCGGGAGCACCATCGAGGATTGACCTGGGCGACCGTGCCGCTGATGGAGACCTTGCCCGAAGCCAGCAGCCCGGATGCCCGGGAGGCGGCGGCCAGGGCTTGCGCAATGCTTTCATCCAGTGATTTGGGGTAATGGGCCAGGCCGCAGAGGAAAACCCCTTCGGTGGCAAAATCAACCGGTCGCAGTTTGGCATGGGCTTCAATAAAGAATCCCTGATCGTTGACGGGAATTTTGAAAAAATTGGCCAATGCCCCTTCCGGCTCCGGCACTATGGCCGTTGCCAGGATCAGCAAATCTGTTTCAATTCTGATGGGTTTTTCCAGAATGGGATCCGGCGCAATAATTTCGAGGGTCTTTTCCCCGGATGCAACCGTCGGTTTATCTTCCAGATCGTATCGTATGAAAACAATGCCTTCTTTTCGGGCGCGGAGATAAAGATCTTCTCTTTTCCCGTAGGTCCTGAGATCCCGATACAATACGAAAATGCTCATCTGAGGATTGCGTTGTTTCAGCTCCAGGGCGTTTCCCAGTGTGTGGGTGCAGCACACGCGACTGCAATAAGGGCGCTCCGGTTCGCGGCTGCCAACGCATTGCACAAAGACGGCCGTGGCGATTTTTGCCGGATCCAGATCCTTCTCGATGAATTTTCTATCCAGTTCCAGCTGGGTGAGCACCCGTGGATCCTGCCCATAAAGATAGCTTGAGGGCTTAAACTCTTTCCCCCCCGTGGCAACAATGGCGATGCCATGGTCCAGGTGGATCGCCTCCCCATGGGAAGGGGTCAACACCGATTGAAAATTGCCCACAAAGCCATCGACCCGGGTTAACTCCGTGGACCGGTGCAAATGAATCAGGGGATTGTTTTCAACACTTTGAATGAGGGTTTGGAGAAATCCCTGAATGTCTTCCCCCTGCCATGTTTTGAAAAGGTTGTTGGCCTGGCCGCCAAGGATATGGGACCGCTCCACCAGATGGACGACATATCCCTGTTCAGCCAGATTTTTCGCCGCGGTCATACCCGCCACGCCGCCGCCGATAACCAGGGATACCGGATTCAGATCCAGTTCGATCTCGGGCAGGGCTTCAAGGAGGGCTGCCTTGGCAACGGCCATTCGGATGAGATCCTTGGCTTTTTCAGTGGCAAGATTCGGATGACGGCTGTGTACCCAGGAATCCTGGTTCCGAATGTTGGCCATCTCAAACAGGTACTTGTTAAGTCCCGCGTTTTGCAATGTTTCCTGGAACAGGGGTTCATGGGTTTTGGGCGTACAAGCGGCTACCACCACCCGGTTGATGCCCTGCTCACGAATGACCTGTGACATTTTAACCTGTGTATCCTGGGAACAGGTGTAGAGGTTGTCTTCCGTGTACACCACATGGGGGAGTGATCGAGCGTATGCCACGACTTCGGGGATGTTGACAATGCCACCGATATTAATGCCGCACTGACATACAAAAACGCCGATGCGGGGTGGTTCGCCGAAAACGTTGGTTTCCGGGGGCATGGTCTGGGTCCGGGTTTGGGACCAGCGTCTGTCGCTCAAGAGGGTGCTTGCGGCCGCGGCGGCGGCGGAGGCTTCCATGACCGACTGGGGGATATCCTTGGGACTCTGAAGGGTACCGCAAACATAAACCCCGGGACGATTCGTACTCACCGGCTGAAAACTGCCCGTCCGGACAAAATGGTAGTGATCCAGTTCAACGCCCAGACGATGGGCCAGTTGGACGGTTTCCATTCCCACCTGAAATCCAACGGACAATACCACCAGGTTGAAAATTTCCGTTCTGCAGCGCCCTTTTTCATCCACATAATCAATTTCCAGGTCCCCGTCTCCCACCGGATTCACGCTGTGAACCCGTGACCGGATAAACCGGACGCCGTGTTCATATTCGGCGCGGTGGTAGTATTCTTCAAAATCCTTCCCGCAGGTGCGCATATCCATAAAAAATATGGCGGCATCGAGATCGCCGCGGGCATGCTCCTTAGAGATAACCGCTTCCTTAATGGCGTACATGCAGCAGACCGAGGAACAATAGGGATGGCCCCCATTCTGGCTGCGGGACCCGACACATTGCAACCATGCAATTTTTTGCGGTTCTTCCCGGTCATAGGGCCGGGTGAGATGCCCCGCATATGGCCCGGAGGCGCTTAAAATACGTTCAAACTCAAGGCTGGTTACAATATTGGGGGATTTTGAATAGCTGTATGCCTCAAGGGTTGCGGCGTCAAAAACTTCCATCCCCATGGCCAGCACCAACGCCCCCACCGCCAGTTGGGTTTTTCTGGGTTGCTCATCATAACAAACAGCCCCGGCCAGACAAATTTTCTGGCACAATCCGCATCCGATACAGACCTCCCGGTCAATGGCGTAGGCGAGGGGCACGGCCTGGGCGTATTGAATGTAGGTGGCGGCTCTGAGATCCAGGCCGCAATTAAATTCATTGATGGCCGTCACCGGACATGCCTGGCTGCATTGTCCGCACCCGGTGCATTTGTCAGGATCAATGGCGCGTGGATAATTCTTGAGCTTGACTGAAAAATTCCCCGGGACCCCTTCCAGGGCTTCCACTTCCGAATTCGTAATGATATTGATATTCAAATGCCGGCCGACCTCGACCAGTTTGGGAGAAATAATTCACATGGCGCAGTCATTGGTGGGGAAGGTCTTGTCCAACTGGGCCATCATGCCGCCAATGCTGGGCGAACGATCCAACAGGTGAACATAGTAACCCGCGCCCGCCAGATCCAGGGCCGCCTGCATGCCGGCGATGCCGGCGCCGATCACCATAACGGCGCCCACTTTTTCATGATCTATTTTAAGGGGCATTTTTTCCTCCGTTTCGCATATGCGTCATTGCGCTATCCCGGGGTATAAAACAGATTCAACCTCGGCCTTCTTTTGGGGTCAGGTCATCGTTACGGCCGAATTGGCAAACAGGGGGACATACGCCTGATATTGACCCAGTTCCGCCTGATGGAGACGCTCCAGTTCACCCAGCCGGGACGACACGCAATGGACCGAAAGACCGGTTTTTAAGGCGATCTCCCTGACCGAAAGAGGGCCGTCTTTGAGGGATTCCCCAATTAATGCCTTTTCATATTCTGAAACACCCGCCTTTTGAAGCAGCTCGGTATAACGGGCTTTTTCAATTTTTTCGTGAAAAACATTTTCCTTTTCAGTCAGCTGGATTTCCATTCCCATGAGCCATCGCAACCTCGGCGAGTCCAGGGCCCGTTCACAGGCGGCCAGTTCAAGGCCATACCTGTCCGCGTTAAAGGGCCCCAGGCTTCTGGTTTTATCGCTGAATTCCTTGACATACTCGGCAAACTCTTTTCCTTCCGCGGCGCTGATCCACTTCAGCCCCATGCGTTCACGTCCAATACCCGATAAATCCAGGAGATATTCAACCACTTCCAGGTGTCTGGCCAGATGAACATTACCATACAGGTAATGGCATTCGCCGATGTGTCAACCGCTGACCAGAACGCTGTCAAAACCGGAACTTAACCCCTTCAGCACAAAGAGTGGGTCCACCCGGCCCGAGCACATGGTGCGGATGACCCGTATACCGGAGGGATATTGGAGCCGTGATACGCCGGCGAGATCGGCCCCCGCATAGGCGCACCAGTTACATAGAAAGGCCAGTATCTTTGGTTCGAATGTGTCGTTCATGTGTTCCTCCAAGGTAGGGGTTAGACTAGCTGCTGTGCAAAAACGTCTTGACCAGATTATCCCATCCGATTTCGGGAAAGTTTCCAAACAAATCCGGTAGCGGGGCGGCACCTGTGGCTGCCAGTTTTTCATACTCCGGACCCAGAAGTCCCAGGAGTTTTCGGTTTTCGTCTTCCAGCCAATTGATACTCTGCTCTTTTTTGTAGAGATGGCTCAAATCCATTCTCAGAATCAGGGGGTCCAGAATTAAAAGCCAGCCTTCGCCGTAAGGATCCAGGTGTATGAGTTCAGGGTTTTCCAGGGCTTTTCGGTTCACATAAAAAACTTTTCCCGTCACGGGAGATAAAACTGTTGCTGAATGGCCGTTACGCCTGAAGGCAAAACCCTTCCGGTCTTGCCCCAGAATTGCGCCTTTTTCAGGCAACAGGAATTTTTTAGCCTGTCCAAATGTTCTGGCCATGAAATCATCCATTCCCACTTTGACGCGGCCGCCGCGCTCAAGGCGAACCCAGCTGTGGCCCCGATGATAGTAGCGATCATCGGCCAATTGATATCCTGAAACGACTTTGAAAGCGTCGATTTCGGCTTGTTGCGCGCGTTTTGTTTTGAACCGGCGTGCGGTAAGGCCCCCCGCATCAATGGCCGCGTGGAATTGCCGGTCGCGATAATGCATCATGTCGATGGCCTTTTGAGGGCACGATGCCGCGCAAAGCCCACATCCTTTACACAGGGCCGGATTATTTTCGGCCCGGTATCCTTTTTCCGAAATCGCGACCAGCCGAATAGCGCCGAAGGCGCAAGTTGCTTCACACAGGCCGCAACCCACGCATCGGGTCTGATCCACCACGCTGATGATGGGTTCCACGGAAATGGTTTTTCGGGCCAACACGCCGGCGGCCCGCATGGCGGCGGCCTGGGCCTGGGAGATGGATTCTTCGAGGGATTTTGGATAATGGGCCAGACCGCAGACAAATACGCCGTCGGAAGAAAAATCAACCGGCCGCAGTTTTACGTGGGCCTCCATAAAAAAGCCGTCTTCATTTAACGGCACTTTGAGAAATTGTGCCAATGCCTGGTGCGCTTCGGGCAAAATGGCGGTCGCCAGATTCACATAATCCGCCCTGATGCTAAGGGGCAACCCCAGGATGCGATCTTTCACCAGAATATTCAATTTTTCTTCATAGCCATCATAAACCTGTGTTACCACCGGTTTATGATCCAGCGTATAGCGGATGAACACCACGCCCAGGGAACGGGCTTCCCGATACAGGTGTTCCCGTTGGCCGGGGGTTCGAATTTCCCGATACAGGATATATACATTCAAACTCGGTTTCTGTTTTTTTAACCCAATGGCCTGCAGAATCGAGGCGGTGCAACAGATTTTAGAGCAGTAAGGACGTTTTGGCTCACGGGATCCCACACACTGGATGAACGCAACCGTATCGGCCTTTTCCAGGCGCTCGGGCTCCTTTGTAAAGAGATCCGTCAATTCGTGCCAGCAGGTGACCCGATCGCTTTGGCCGCGAAGGTATTCCCGCGTCTCAAAGGCATGGCCTCCGGTGGCCAGAACGACGACGCCATGATTTAATGTCTTTTCACCTCCTTTATGGTTGAGGGTGGTCCTGAAATTCCCCACAAAGCCCATAACATTTTTAATCTCAGCGCCGGTCAACACTTCGATGTTGGCTTGGTTTAAAACCTTACGGCATAATTGGGCCAGGTATTTTTGTGCATCAGCAATCTTCCAGGTTTGAGAGAGGTTTCGCGCCTGGCCCCCAAGCTGCTCATTTTTCTCCACCAGGTAGGTGTAAAATCCTTGATCCCCCAAGTTGAGTGCCGCATTCATGCCGGCGATGCCGCCGCCCACCACGAGGGCCGTCGGACAAACTTCCAGGGCCAGCGGTTGGATGGGTTCCAGCAATGCCGCCTTTGAGACCGCCATACGCACCAGGTCCATGGCCTTTTCCGTGGCCGCCTCGGGATCATTTTTATGCACCCAGGCATCCTGATCTCGAATATTTGCAAATTCAAAGAGATAGGGGTTCAACCCGGCCTCCCGAAGGGTCTCTTGAAACAGGGGTTCGTGGGTGCGGGGCGTGCATGCCGCCGCCACCACCCGGTTCAGGCCCTTTTCTCGAATCGTCTTCTGTATGGAAAGCTGTGTATCCTGACTGCAGGTAAATAGATTGTCCGCCACATGGACTACGCCGGGAAGGGTTTTTGCATAATCCCGCACGGCGGGAACATCCACCACACTGCTGATATTGATGCCGCAATGGCAGACAAACACGCCGATGCGAGGCTTTTCCGCGGTTATGAGCCTCTCTTCAGGATATTCCTTTTTCCGCACCCGTGTATTTCGAGAATCGACCAGAAGCACGGCAGAAGCCGCGGCCGATGCTGAGGCATCTACCACGGACTGGGGGATATCTTTGGGACCACAGGCGGCGCCGCAGGAAAAAACGCCCCGGCGGGTGGTTTCGGTGGGCATCTCTCCCTGGGTTTTCACAAAGCCGTCCGCATCCAGCTCAATTTGCAATGTGGACGCCAATTCAGGAAGACTTTCCGAAGGTTCAAGGCCAATGGAAAGCACGGCCATATCAAACAATTCCATCTTGCGATGCCCGTCTTCCGACACATAGGTAATTTGAAGGTCTTCAGAACCATTGGGCTTCTTGTCAATGCTATGAATGCGCGAACGGATGAACCGTACACCCATTTCATCCCGTGCGCGTATGAAATACCGGTCAAACTCTTTTTCCCCCGTGCGCATGTCCATGAAAAAAATAGCGCAATCGAGATCGCCGGCCGCATGCTCCTTGGCGATGACCGCCTCCTTAATGGCGTACATGCAACATACGGAAGAACAATATCCGTGATTGCAGCGGTTCTCTTCCCGGCTTCCCACGCACTGGATCCAGGCAATCTTCTTGGGTTCCCCCCCATCGGAAGGCCGCGTGAGATGACCCAGGGTGGGTCCGGAGGCGGACAGAATGCGCTCAAGCTCCATTGATGTCATCACATTGGAATGCCGACCGTATCCGTAATGGGTCAGCCTGGAGGGGTCAAAAGGTTGAAATCCGGGGGCCAGAATAATGGAACCCACTTCCAGTTCAATGGTTTCGTCCTGCTGCATATGATCAATGGCATCTACCCCGCAGAATTCCGTACATACCTGGCAAGCGCCGGTCTTGAAATGCATGCACATGTCCCGGTCAATAACGGGCGTATTGGGGATCGCCTGGGCATAGGGCACGTAAATGGGCTTGCGGCCTTTCAGGCCCATGTCGTATTCCGATGGAATGGGTTTCACCTGATGTCTGGCAATGTCTTCAAGTTTGATATGCCCGGTGGGACAGACCGAGGCACACGCCCCACACCCCATACAGAATTCGGTCTGCACGGAAAAAGGCGTATCCACCTTCATCTCTACCCCGCGGCCCGTGAAGCTGATGGCACTGTTGCCCACCTTTTCGCACATGCGAACACAAAGGCCGCAGAGAATGCAATCATCACCCTCTTCCAAAAACCGGGGCTTTGAAATGCCGTATTTTTGGGCCAGGTCTTTAATCACCGGCACATCGGGACACCGGGCCAGCAGTAGCTCCACAATGAGTTTACGGCCCTCGATGATGGATTCGGTATCCGTAAAAACTTCCATCCCTTCCCAGATGGGATAGTTGCAAGCGGTCACAAATTTGGTTCTGCGCCCGTCAAAGAGTTCAACGGTGCATAATCTACACATGCCCGCGGGTTCCAGGGCTTCATGATGGCAGAGGGTGGGAATTTCAATGCCGGCCTTTTTGGCCACGTCGAGGATATATTGGCCTTCCTCTCCATACACTTCCTTGTCATTGATCGTAAATTTTACCATGGCTCGTCCTCTTAGCTGTTAGCTGTTAGAAATTAGGTTTAGCTGTCAGCATTAGCCCTTAGGCCCTATGGCGTTCACTCTGGACTAGTGGGCTGCTAATAGCTAACGGCTAACAGCTCCTAAGCAATTACAATCGCGCCAAATTTGCACACCTCATAACAGATGCCGCACTTGATGCATTTTTCCTGCGCCAGCTGATGGGGTTTTTTCTTTTCTCCGGTAATGGCTTCCTGGGGGCATTTGAGGGCGCACAGCCGGCAACCGGTGCAGGCGTTTTCGTCAATTTCGTAATGAAACAGGGTTTTGCAAACCCCGGCCGGACATTTTTTGTCCCGAATATGGGCCTCATACTCGTCCCTGAAATAACGGATGGTGGTCAACACCGGATTGGGGGCCGAAGTGCCCAGGCCGCAGAGAGAAAACTTCCGGACCATGCCGCCCAACTCTTGCAGCAGTTCAATGTCTCCTTCCCGGCCTTCTCCATCGCAGATGCGAGTCAGCACTTCCAGCATCCGTTTAATCCCTTCCCGGCAGGGGTTGCACTGGCCACAGGATTCCTCCTTGAGAAAATCCAGGAAATACCGGGCCACGTCCACCATGCAGGTATCCTGGTCCATGACGATCATGCCGCCGGACCCCATGATGGACCCCACCTTTTTCAAGGCATCAAAGTCAACCCCCAGATCCAAAAATTGGTCCGGAATACAGCCCCCCGAAGGGCCGCCGGTCTGCACGGCCTTGAAGACTTTCTTTTTGGGAATTCCGCCCCCCATGTCATAGATAATGCTGCGCAGGCTGGTCCCCATGGGCACTTCCACGAGACCCGTATTTTTGATTTTGCCCACCAGGCTGAATACTTTTGTTCCTTTGCTATTGTCGGTTCCCAATTGGGAGAACCATTCGGCGCCTTTTAATAGGATGGCCGGCACATTGGCATAGGTTTCCACGTTGTTCAGGTTGGAGGGGCTATCCCGAAATCCTTTTTCCGCCGTATGGATGTATTTGGCCCTGGGACGACCCACTTCCCCTTCAAGGGAAGCCATCAGCGCCGTTGATTCACCACAAACAAAGGCCCCCGCGCCGGTGGATATTTTTATCTCAAAGGAAAAATTGGAACCCGCGATGTTGTGCCCCAAAAGACCGTAACCCGTGGCCTGGCGTATTGCCGTGACCAGCCGTTTCACGGCCAGGGGATATTCGTTTCGCACATAGAGAAATCCGCTGTTGGCGCCGATGGCCAGACCCGCGATGAGCATGCCTTCAATAATGGAATGGGGATCCCCTTCCAGGATGCTGCGATCCATGTAGGCTCCGGGGTCTCCCTCGTCGGCGTTGCAGATGATAAAGCGTTCTCCCTCATGGGCCGCGCAACTCTCCCATTTGGCCCCCGTTGGAAAACCGCCGCCCCCCCGCCCCCGCAGCCCCGAGTCCTTGATGGCGGCGATAATGCTTTTAGGCGCATCGGCTTTGAGGGCCAAAAGAAACGCCTTGTAGCCGCCTTTGGCCATGTACTCTTCAATACGCTCGGGGTCAATGTAACCGCAGTTGCGTAAAGCGATCTTGATCTGCTGTTTATAAAACGGAATGTCTTCCAGAATGGGGATATCCGGAACGGGTTCAACGCCTTCAAGGGGATTCGGGTCTTCCGTTTCCAGCAGGGACCGGGGATCGCGCATCTGTCCCAGTATCTGTTTTTTGTCAAACCGGCCCTCCGAATACCCGCTGATGATATCCGCGATTTTATCTTGTGTGACGTTTTTATAAACAATCCTGGGAGCGCCTTTTTTAAAGATTTCCACCAGGGGCTCCATTTCGCAAAACCCCAGACAACCGGTTTTTCGAAGCTGAATATCCTTGCTTTCACCGAATTCGGCTGCGGCCCGCCCAAAGGTTTTATCGGCGCCGGCCGCAATGCCGCAGGACGCCATTCCCATATTGACGGTGAGGACTTCGGGAAAATAAAGAATTTCCTTTTGATGACGGCCTATTTCATCTATATCCGTTATTTGCTGAATCTTCATGTCATCCGCCCTGTTTTATTTTGGATTCCCCGTAATGATTCAGAATCTGCGTCAGGTTCTCCGAAGCGATTCGGCCATGCACATCTTCATTTATTTTGACCACCGGGCCCAGACTGCAACAACCGATGCACCGAACTGATTCCAGGGTAAACAACCCATCCTCGGTGGTTTCTCCGTTTTCCACGTGCAAGATGTCTTCAATCCGTTCCAGCACCCTCCCGGCGCCCCGCACATGACAGGCGGTGCCCAGGCAGATGCTGATGATGTTTTTCCCTCGGGGTTCAAGGCTGAAGGTGCTGTAAAAGGTGGCCACTCCGTAAATACGGCTCAGGGGAATTTCTATTTTTTCGGAAAGATAAGCCAGTGTAGGTTGTGGAAGATAATTGTATTGGGCCTGAATGGCCTGAAGGATCATAATCAGGTTTTCTTTGTCGTTGTTAAACCTCTCCTCCACCAGCCGGTCCAAGGCCAGATAATCGATGGCCAAAGGAGCATCATTTAGAATGGGATGGGTTTCATTCATTTTAGAAAAAACTCCATGAAAGCGGCAAGCCGCGGTTTAAGCCATTTTTGGTGCGTCGTTCGCCGTTTAATGCGGTTATGCCTGGCCGAAGTTAACTGCCTGATGGGTTACCGGACAATGCTCAATGCAACTGCCGCATCCGGTGCAGCGGCTCATGTCAATGCTTCGAGCGCGTTTTTTGATTTTTACTTTGAAATTCCCAGCGGATCCTTCCACGGATTCCAGATCCGAATAGGTGATCAGTTCAATGTTCAAGTGCCGGCCGACCTCGACCAGTTTAGGAGAAATGATTCACATGGCGCAGTCGTTGGTGGGAAAGGTCTTGTCCAGCTGCGCCATGGCCCCCCCGATGGATGGGCTCTTTTCTAATAGGTATACGTAATATCCTGAGTTGGCAAGATCCAGAGCGGACTGCATCCCGGCAATCCCTCCCCCCACAACCAGAACGGAACCGGTGGTTTCTCTTCTCATGGCGTTCTCCCCTATGTCATTGCAGGTTTAAAATTTTGGCAATTTCCGTTGATGTTATTTTTTTTCGCCGGTGCGTAAAAATTGCTGCACCAGCCGGGTCCATCCCAACTCGGGGCAGGCGCCAAACAGGTCTCCGATGGTTTCCGCCCCCGTGGCTGCCAATCGTTCATATTCGGGTCCCATCAATTGGAGAAGCCCCTGATGTTCTCTTTCAATCCATTGCCGGCTTGTTTTTCCAGAATAGAGCATCTGAGACTCCTGCCTCAGGAATGAAGGTTCCAGGTGGAACAACCAGCCGTTTTCATAGGGATCTTCATGAATTTGACCGGGATCATCGAGGACTTTTCGATTAACCGCCAGAACCTTTCCTGAAAGGGGTGATTGAACGGGCGCCCTGTGGCCGTTTCGGGCCAACACCCATCCCACGTGTCCCTGTTTTAATGGCGTGTCATTTGGCGGCAAATCAATTCGTTTTGCCCGACCGAATACTTTTGCCATAAAATCATCGATCCCAATCCGTACGCATCCCCCGTGAATGACATGCACCCAGCTGTGGCCGTAATGATAATAATAACCATCGGCGACTCTGAACCCGGAAGACATTTGGACGCTTGGTGGGTGTAAGGGGATCGGTGCGACACGGTTTGGGTCGGCCAGCTTTTGGTGAACCGGACAAGAGAAACATGCATAATTTTGAAGGCAAACCTTTGGTGTATCAATTCGGCCGGCCATGAAGTAAATGCACTCGTTGCCAAGGGTTTCAAATCTGCTTTGTATTCGATCTTCCCAAGATAATGATGTTGCCTCGACCTGAGAAGGCGATTGGGCGGTCATGGCCTCGCGCATATTTCTATCGAACAGGCAATGGTAACAATCGTAATCGCTTTCGCACAGGTGAAAATTGACCACGCCTGCCCGCATCCAAATGCATTCCTTTCCGGAATGTTCTGAATTCCGGATTTCGGGCCTTACTTCGACTTTCAGGGCGCTTTCCGCTTCGGTAATGGCCGTTGTTAAGGGTTGGTAGCCCAACATCATATCAATAGGGCAACCATCACAGTCATAATCCCTTTCGCATCGTCCCGGCGGACCCAGCTTTCCCGTCAGAAAATAGCGACACGGCTTAAAGACGCCCGTATATTTTAGACGCATCTCACGGGCCCAGCCCAACTGCGCCGCACGCCCTTTCGGGGGCGCTTGCGCCGTCATGGCCCTTCTCATGCTACGATCAAAATCACAGTTGACACAGTCGTAACGGTTTTCGCAGATGCGGAAATTGACCACGCCCGCTCGCATCCAAACGCATGGGTTTTCAAGGACCTGGAACCCTGCCACCTTTTCAATGTTGTTTCCGTCGGAGTAATTATCTGGTCTCATGGTAAGGTCTCCTTTGGGTGGGCTGTTATTTGCCGGACATCTAAACTTTTAGACCGTCAGTAGCAACGGACGGAAGCTGAAACAATGAGAGTGGTCCGTTCTCGAAATGAAGGTGGTGCGTCTGACGATGTATTACATACGGAGATACTGCAATGGTAATGCCGGAAAATCAGGAGAATCAGACAGGGTTAAGTAACTATGCGAAATCACACATTTATTTTGAGTTATAGATATAGAGGAAAGAAAGGCTTAAACCCGCCGGGAAAGGGGATGCTCATAAACATTATTGCTACACATCAAAACCGGCAGAAAAAATATCCATTAAAATTATAATATTATGAAGGGGTTAAGTTGACGTTGTGTTTGACTACACCTACTGTAGCCATTTTGCGTTTTGGAACTTCAGCTGTAACCGTTCACGGTTTACGGTTGCCGGTTTACGGTTGAATGAGACTCATCTTGTTTTGCGCGATGGGGATGCCCAGGGCAATCCCCCCCTTGGTGTAATACCACACGATCCCTGCTTTAGGGTTATAGGCTGTCATGGAGGCCGGGTAATAGAGCGAGATGGCCGGAAGTTCATCGGCGTAAATTTCCTGTATTTTGTATACCAGTTCTTTTCGCTTTTGCAAGTCCATTTCCGTCATTTGGGATGTCAACAGTTCAAGAAGCGCCTGGTTGCCCCCGTAACGGGCGGAATTGACGGAACCCGCAAGTTTGGGGCTGATCATGAGGTCCAGAATCATGGGGTCTCCCAGCAGACCCCCATGCCCCGTGATGGTCAGATCAAAATCCCAGTTTCTGACCTTTGAATCCGCCGTGGCCTGCTCAAGGTTCACCAGGTCCACCTGGATGCCGACATCCTGAAGCTGTTTTTTCAGCACCTCGCCATCCCGATCCGATGTGGATTGCCCCGCCACGGTGATGTTCGAGGCCAGCACTTCCAGTTTCAAGGAAACACCGTTTTTTTCAAAATATCCGCCTTTGTTTTTTTGATATCCCAGTGAAACCAGGATTTCCTCGGCCCGTTTCGGATTGTGTGGGTACTTAGGCGTTTCGGGATTAAAAAACGGGTGATCGGGGGAAAGTAGTCCAAAGGAAGCGGGGGACCCGAAACCCCTGTGGGCCTTGTCAATAATCTCCTGCTGATCGATGGCATAGGCCAGGGCCTTTCGAAAGCGTTTGTCGTTCAGGGGTGGTTTTTGATGGTTGATCATCAACTTTTTGTTCCAGCCCCTTGGATTTTCCAAAATCACCATCCCCTTTTTTTCCAGTGGCTTGGCCATATCGGGTTTGATGTTCACCAGATCCGCCTTTCCACTCAAAAGGGTCATCAAAGGGTTTTTGGCTTTGATGTAGATCAACCGATCGACGGCGGGTTTTCCTAGGTAATAATTCTCATTGGCCTCATAGAGGTATGTCCCCTTGGCATTGTCAAAATCCACGAATTTGAAGGGGCCGCATCCGATGTAAGCCTCCGGCGCATGATACCTTTTCGGATCATCCACTTTTTCCCAGATATGTTGGGGAATGATGGGCATGGTCCCCCCGATGTAGGTCATGAAAGGCGCATAGGGTCCCTTGAGCTTGATGGATACCTCATGGGGTCCCAGGGCCTCGGCGCCGGCCACTTGATCCACGCTTGCCCACTGGTAGGGATGTTTTTTGAAGTATTCAATGGTGAACACCACATCCCCCGCGGTAAAGGGTTTTCCGTCATGCCACAAAACCCCTTCCTGGAGTTTAAAAATGAAGCTCAGGGTCTCGGGATCGTATCGCCATGATTTGGCCAGGGCCGGAATATCACCCTTGTCGTCTTTCCAGACCAGGGTGTCGAAAACCCAGGCCATTCTCAAAAACCCGGCCCCCCTGGGATAATGTTGATAGGGATTGGGATAACCCCAGTCTCCTTTGCCGTCCGCAATTCGGATGCTCTTTGCCTGATTTTGCGCCCAAACACCAGACGGCAAAAGCAGCAATCCGCACAGGATGAGAACCCAAAAATGAATGAATCGAAACACCTTTTTTGATAATTGATCCATCAGCGTCTCCTTAGTTCTAAAGCGGCAAGCCGCGGTTGTAAGTTTCAGGTTTTAAGTTTTAAGTTGTTTTACCAATGAATTTCCGTTGTTATGCTGATTATCTTGTTTTTTCAAAGCATTTAAAGTTCCGGTCATGGGTCGGATTTCCGGGGATTAAAACGCAAAAAAAAGCCATAAAAGCACACCTTCTTACAAGTAAGGGGGGATCGCCTTCATGGCTGAAATGTGATAATCCGTATTCTATTGTGGACTGCGCTGCGCTTATGACGCGTACCGGCTTCTTGCCGAGAATCTCAAGCATTCTAATTAGGTTATGGGTTATTGTCAATGCATTTTATGCCGATTGGAAATGATGGGAATGGGTCTCGGGGAATTTTTGACTTGACATGCAATATTATCCGGATAATATTGCCAACATATGAAAATTATCAAAGACAGACTCCTGAATATTGAATTGCCGCCTAATCGTTCCGCTTTCCTTTGGGGTCCTCGCAGAACAGGCAAAACCTATTGGGTCAATCAGCGTTTTCCCGATGCAGTTCTAATCGATCTGCTCAAGACGGACCTGTTTGCCGACTATGCGTCACACCCGTCACTGCTGCGTGAGCGTTATCAGGGCCATGAAGGGTTTATTGTCATTGACGAAATTCAAATGGTTCCCGATCTGCTCAACGAAATCCATTGGCTGATTGAGAACACCGGAATTTCTTTCATCATGACAGGATCAAGTGCCCGTAAGCTGAGACGGGGACACGCCAATCTCCTTGCCGGCCGAGCCTGGCGATATGTGATGGCCCCTCTCGCCTGGATTGAAACAGAAGGCTTTGATTTGGAACAGGTCTTTATTTCAGGCCTCCTGCCTCCCCATTTCCTGTCTCCTGATCCTGTTCGGGACCTCAGATCCTACGTGGCGGACTATCTGAAAGAAGAAATCGCAACAGAGGCCGTTACTCAGAACATCCCCGCATTTTCCGAATTTCTGCGGGTTGCCGCACTGACTTCCGGTGAATTGCTGAACTACACCAATGTTGGCAGGGAAACAGGCGTCAGCGCCAAGGTTGTGAAAAACTATTTTCAGATTTTGGAAGATACCCTGTTAGGATTCAGGGTATCACCGTGGCGAAAGGCAAATAGAAGGCGCCTGATTGAAACTGAAAAATTCTATCTTTTTGATGTTGGGGTGTCTAATTATCTGGCCCGTCGCATGCCCAAAGCCGGCACTTCCGAGTTCGGCCATTCCTTTGAACACTATATTCTGATGGAGCTTAAGGCCTACCAAGCCTACCGAAATCCTGAGCTTGATATCCGCTACTGGCGAACCAGCACCGGTTTTGAGGTAGACTTCATTCTGGGCGACATGAATGTGGCGATAGAGGTCAAAGGGACCCGGAGAGTACATGAGGGTCATACAAGAGGCCTGAAGGCGCTGTTGGAGGAACATGCCGTAAAACGGACGATTATTGTTTCATTGGAAAAGGAACCCAAAAGGCTGAATTCCACGTTGGAAGTTCTGCCATGGCAGATGTTTCTTGAAGCATTATGGGCAGGGGATATCCTGTAGCGCCGACAGGTTTTCACCAGCTGCAACCGCGCAAATGGAGGAGAAAGTAGAGACAAGGCATGCCTTGTCTCTACAGTGCCATTATTTTGGACTGATAGAAGACTGGCAGATGTATCATTAACAGGCAACTATTCGTGATGTCAGCAGAATCAGAGGTCTTAAAGAACGCTCAAGATAATGATTGTTGATAATGACTATATCATCTTAGAAGAACTCGAAGAGATTGCACTGGACTTGGATTACGAGGTTGTAGGGGTTGTCGGTTCCGGTGAAGAAGCTGTCGAAATGGCGGCCGAACTGAAGCCTGATGTGATCTTGATGGACATTGTCATGCCGGGAGGAATCGATGGAACCAAAGCTGCTGAAATAATCATGGGGTCGATCGATTGCGCTGTCGTTTTTGTGACCGGCTATGGGAACGATGAAATTGTTCAGCGGGCGATAAATGTGGAGCCCCATGGGTATCTTCTGAAACCTTTTGAACCGGCTGAAATCAAAGCGTCTATAGAGATTGCCTTTCATAAAAAGAAAATTGAGGATCGACTGAAAAAGGCATACGCCGAGGTGTTGTCGGAACTTGAGACTTCAAACCAGCAGTTAAAAGCCCTCTTAAATGCTCCCACCGACAGCATGGCGTTGCTGGATTTTGACGGGACGGTTCTTGCCGGTAATTCCATCGTGGCCAAAAAATTTGGAATGGATATTGAGGAATTTATCGGCAAATGCGTCTATGATATCATGCCCATGGAACTGGCCAAATCCAGGAAACCCAAGCTTGACAGGGTCATTAAAACAGGAAAACCCTCCCAGTTTACGGATAAGAGAGGAAAGACCATTTTTGACAGCAATGTGTATCCCATATTTGACAATACGGGGAAAGTCATTCAACTGGCGGTCTATGGGAAGGACATCACAAAAGAAATCGAATCTGTTAAAAAACTTGAACGAGGAAAGAGGGAAGGTTCATCGCGGATTAACGTGAAATCGCGCTTTGAGATTGTTTCGGTTCGGGCTGTAGGTGCGACTTCAGTCGCACAGGGTCGGCTTAATGTGCGACTGAAGTCGCACCTACAATCGGCTCAGAAGCCAAATCTCACGCGAATCCACGATGAGCCAGAGGGAACTTGAATCTAAAACAGAACTTCTTGAACAAGCGAATATGGCTTTGAAAATGATGCTCCAGAAATCAACGGAGAACAGGGAGGAAATTGAAGAAGAAGTATTGAGCCTCTTGCAAAATACATTTGCGTTGATCTTTTCTCAGCAATTCTCATTTTGAGATCAGCAGTTCCTCATTCCGCTTCCCCACGTTTTGCGTAGGAAACTACATCTGGACGCTCTGCGCCCTGCGTGAATTTTGTTTCCTTCAACCCTATGAGGGTTTGATACAGGACCCAGAGCGTCCCAACAACCGTTCCCACGAAGAACGGGGGAACCCGATTGAAAATCCACAGCCATGATGAGAATTACTGATATTTTATTGACTTAGCGTAATAATTGTGTGTAGTTACATCTGTTTCGGAAGTTAAGGTGTTTTGGATCGGAGGTCGCTCGAATATGGGTTTTTTGGAGAATATTTCGCAATATTGGTATCGAGTGCAGATGGACCTTTTTCCGTGGATCGAAGACATAGTTGGGGAGTTAAGTGCAAAACAGCGTTTACTTGTCGGCATATTGGAACTTATAAGGATAGAAGAATTTGTCCCGTGTATGAGCGGATTGCCTGGGCGGAATCGTAAAGAACGGGCAGCTATAGCTCGGGCTTTTGTAGCAAAGGCCGTATACAATATGCCGACAACCCGATATTTGCTGGATAGATTGTCAAGCGACCAGAAGCTTTTGCGAATCTGCGGATGGGAAAAGGGTCGGGATATTCCCAGTGAATCGACCTTTTCAAGGGCATTTGCCGAGTTTTCTATGACCCAATTACCCACACGAGTGCATGAAGCGATGATAAATGGGACGGTGTCCAATGTGATAGTTGGGCACATTTCACGAGATTCGACAGAGATAGAGGGCCGTGAAAAGCCGGCGAAAAAAGAAATTGTGGCTGAGAATAAGCCGAAGAAGAAGCGCGGTCGAACAAAGAAAGAAGAAGAGAAAATTAGTGAGCCTACGCGCCTTGAGCGACAGAAAGAGATGTGTTTGGAAGAG
The DNA here is from genome assembly GCA_963662465.1 of Desulfatiglandales bacterium. Lineage (GTDB taxonomy): Bacteria > Desulfobacterota > DSM-4660 > Desulfatiglandales > Desulfatiglandaceae > NaphS2. The sequence continues at coordinate 1,062,728 of OY759599.1, read as the reverse complement.
ATGTTGGACGACCTTCCCAATGCCTGCGATGTCGGAACCAAGAAGAATAGCAAAGGATACATGGAGAGTTGGATTGGTTATAAGTTGCACATTGACGCAGCCGACGGTCATATTCCTGTCAGTTGCATTCTGACATCAGCCTCACTGCATGACAGTCAAGTAGCCTTACCCCTGGCAGAGATATCTCGGACAAGGGTCACGAACTTGTATGACCTAATGGACTCGGCCTATGACGCCCCCATCATTAGGGAACACAGTCAGTCCATCGGCCACGTGCCGATTATAGACATCAATCCCCGCAGAAACACAAAACTGAAGGAGGAGCTGAAGTGGGAAGCCAAACGGCTCAAAGTTATTAACTTTGAGATGCCCGAGGACCGTCGTTACAACGAACGTTCCAATGTTGAAAGGGTGAACGGTCGACTGAAAGATGAATTCGAGGGCAAAAATGTTCGTGTGCGAGGGCATGTCAAAGTGATGGCCCACTTGATGTTCGGAATCCTGGCCCTCACAGCAGATCAACTGCTACGCCTCGTCACATAGCTTCCTTATAACCCTACGTTTTAGTGTATATCACTGAAGACGAGGGTGGAGTATGTCCAAAAATCGTCATCAAACCCGGAAAGTTGACCAAAACTGCTCCAACAGCCACGCTCTTTGGCTCTCCCGAAAAACTTCCAGTAAAACTTACAGCCTCAGTTAGCATTTTGCAAGAGGCTCATATTCTAAAAAATGAAAGGAGATAAAAACATGGCAATCATTGGCAGATTTATCTACGGAAAAGGTGTTTCGTTGTTGGCGCTGTTTTCATTTGTGGTAATAATCTTTACAGCGCCTGTAATAGATGCTGGCACTCGCTTAACAGATCAGGGTATTCAATTTCCTGATGGTACCCTACAAACAACCAAAGCAACAGAAAACAGTACTGCCATCACCAATCTGGAACAGGGGGTTACCGATTTACAAGAACAGATTGTTTATCTTAAATCTTTGCATGGTGTAAACGGCAATTTTGTTGAAGGATTGACCTCAGGTACGTATGGCAGTGATTGTACACTAAAAGGATCTGCTTTATTTGATGGTCGGACGGAATGGTTTTTTGAGTGTAAGAGTGGCAATAGTTCTTGGTTGGCAAGCTTTGTTACTGGAAAAATTGTTGGCCATCCTTATGAATCTCTCTTAACAAGTGCAGGAATAGATCAAATTAATGGTTGGGAAAGTGCTATTTGGGGCCAAATTCTTTCAATCAATCTTGTTTATGGTTACTATTGTCTTGATAATAATGCTACAAACGGGGTTATTTCTGTTCGACAGGTTGGTGATACCTTAAATTTCAAGTTTTATGGTAATGATAATGTGCTTGATTGTGGCTTCATGAAAAGCCTGACTCAATAGTCAGATATCGCGATAAATACTGCTAACTTGTATTTGGCAGGAGCTAATGTCAAAGGTAATCCTGCATGTGGGGTGGGGTCGTCGGTAAAGGGCGGGGTACGCGGTATGTGTTTCGAGGAGGGAATCGTTAAATTTAGTGACCGGCTTGAAAATCATTAAGAAATCATTAACCGAAATCTGCGAATCGTTAAGCGAAGTCATAGATGAAAGGACTGGGGTACATTCTGAAATCTTCAACCAGTGCCACAATCATTTCATGGTTGGATTGAAGACGATTCATCCTTACGAAAAGTAGGCGACGAAAGAATTCAGGCTTACTGGGCTACTATCAAAACCAACGAAGGGCAAAATGTTATCTTAAATGCCCGGTCAGCAGGAGAACGGATTAGGACCGCTGATTTTCCCAACCGTTTTGGGGCCGGGCTGTGCGAACGCAAGGCCAGGCGGGATTTCAAAAAGTTGTCGGGCCAAGCTGACCAGATAGAATGATTGGCAATAGGATGAAAAAGGGGACCAATTTCCGCCCTATATGATTGTTTTCATAGTCAAAAATGGGATATTATAGCCAGGGACTACCCATGGGAAGAGTGAAAAGACATTATATTCCGGGTTAGGTGAATATCAATTGACAAAACAAGAAATGAATCACAACGACATTGAAAAGATAAAGAATCATTGGATCGAGACCTCTAATGATGATTTCAAAACAATGAATGAATTATTCAAATCAAAATCGTATAATCGGGCTTTATTTGTCGGACATATTTCTGTGAAGAAATTGCTCAAGACATTATATTGAGCTCGGGTCGGACCAAGCTAACAATTTAGGATGATTGATAATATGATGAAAACAAGGTCCTATTTTCGGCCTATATGGTCGTTTTCATAGTCAAAAAGGGGATTGTAGCTAAGAGCCACTCATGGCAAGAGCGAAAAGATGGCCATGATCATCGTTTCAGCCAATGAAGATAGGCCCGTCCCTGAGCTAACCGAGCCACGAAAGGATTAAAATGATATGCAAATTCACTACATCGTTTGTCCTGATTACATTGAAGATAAACTTGAATCCAGACATCATGTAACAGTACGAGAAGTACGTCAAGTTTTGCTCAGTAAGCCTCGTATTCGATTTGCTGAGAAAGGTCATACTGAAGGGAATGATGTGTATGCTGGTTTTGGACAGAGCTTTGGTGGACGATATTTATCAGTATTTTTTGTTTATAAACCCGAAACAAAAACAGCAATCATTATTAGTGTACGTGACATGAGCAAGAAGGAGCAAAAGACTTATGCCGCAAATAAATTAAGCAGTATTTCAAAAGCGGATTCACTGAAGAAGATGGGAGAGTACTGGGATACTCACGACTTTACAGACGTTGACAACCCCGATGCGCCTGATGTTGAGTTTGTAATCACATGTGCTATGCCGATTGAGTTAGACTTGCTGACATCCGTGGAAAAGCAAGCGCGTCGGCGTGGTGTGAAGGTTGATACGCTGGTAAATCTCTGGCTGCAACAGAAATTAACAGAGCAGACTCAGCCTGTTGTAGAGTAAATGTTGGTGAATGAAATTGAAAGGATGGTGCCATAGAGAAGGTCAATTTGCAGAAAGAAGGCAACCAAGCAAAGCCTTATCAGGTTCGCCCGGGAGCAGGGGGAAGTGTAATTGTCGTTGCACACCAAAGCAGCGCCAAAACCTTCACCATCCATGTGCAGCGAAGGGCGAAGGTGGGAGACCTTTATGAACCAATCAAACGGTCCTTCCTGATGAAACGACTCGTTACGACTGCCACGCTTCTCATTCTGCTGTTCTTCACTTCGCTCAGCCTTGCGCAGACATCAGCAAATTTGGCGCAATTGCGGTTGGAAATGGAAACACTGCGAGAAGTAATCCAGTATCACAACAAGCGCTATTACGTGGACAACAACCCGGTGATCTCCGATGGCGAATATGATCGTTTGGTGCAGCGCCTGAAAACCCTGGAAAAGGAACACCCGGAATGGATTACGCCGGATTCACCGACCCAGCGCGTGGGCGCTGTGGCCTCAGGTGAGTTTAGAACGGTTGCGCACACCGTTCCCATGTTGAGTCTGGCAAAGGCGCGGAATGAAGAGGACATGCGTAACTTCGATAAGCGGTTGAAAGATTTGCTGTGCAGCCACGGGGAGATAGAATATGTTTTTGAACCGAAAATCGATGGAATTGCGATAGAAGTGGTGTACGAAAACGGAATTTTGACCGGGGGTTCCACCAGGGGGGATGGTGTTATCGGAGAAGATGTCACTGGGAATGTAAAAACCATCCGCGCCATTCCGCTCAAACTGATGAAACAGGAACAAGGGGTTTTTCCTGCCCGCCTGGAAGTGCGGGGTGAAGTGTATATGGACAAGAAAGCGTTTGCGGCGTTAAACGAGAAACGGGGTTACAACGGGGAAGAGTTGTTTGCAAATCCGAGAAATGCGGCGGCAGGCGCTATGCGGCAGAAAGATCCGGGTGTTACGGCGCAGCGATGCCTGAATGCCTTCTTCTACGGGTCAGGAACGGTGGAAGGGCTGCAATTTGTCACTCACTGCGAGAAACTGGGCTATTTCAAACGGGTCGGGTTGCGCGTGAATCCGCTCAATCGTATCTGTCACGGTATGGATGAGGTGATCGAACAGTTTCAGGATTTGAAGAACAGGCGGGGATTGCTCCCCTACGAGATCGACGGTGTGGTGGTGAAGGTCAATCACCTGCGCCGGCAGGAAGCGTTGGGGAATACCACCGAGGCGCCACGCTGGGCGATCGCGTATAAATTTCCCCCGAAACAGGCGACCACCACCGTGAAAGATATTCAGATTCAAGTGGGCCGTACCGGGGCGCTGACGCCCGTGGCTGTTCTTGAGCCGGTGGAAATAGGCGATGTCCGAGTCAGCCGGGTCGGCTTGCACAATCATGGAGAGATCGCGCGTAAAGACATCCGCATCGGCGATACGGTGCTTGTGGAAAGGGCCGGCGATGTGATCCCCGATATTGTGAAAGTGATTCCGTCGCGGCGCGCGGGAACCGAACAACCCTTCGTATTTCCCCAGCAGTGTCCGATGTGCGGCAGTCCTGTGGTCCATCAGGACGGGGGTGCCGTCTATCGCTGCGGAAATCCTCTCTGTCCGGCCAAACAGATGGCGGGGTTCGAACATTTTGTGTCACGGCAAGGGATGAATATCAGGGGTGTCGGCCCAAAATTGATGCTACAACTTGTTCAGGCAGGACTGCTTCAGGATATGAGCGATTTCTATGGGTTGACCCGGAAGCAACTTGCCTCTCTGGAAGGCATGGGGGACAAGTCGGCGCAAAATATTCTGCGGGCTATTGAGCAAAGCAGACGTCCGACGCTGGAACGCTTTTTATATGCTTTGGGCATTCGTCACGTTGGCGAACAGGCCGCTCACAAGCTGGCAAGCCATTTCGGGAGTCTCGAAAACCTGGAAATGGCCTCAGAGGGCGATTTGAACGTCATCCCTGATATTGGACCGGAAACAGCCCGAAGTGTGTACGATTATTTTCGAGACCCTGACCACTTGGTGATCCTACGGAAACTCTTTGACAAGGGCGTAAGGATTGTTGTGCCAAAATAAAAAGATTGAGGGGAACATTTTCGTTGCGAGATAATAACTCTTTGATATCAAACGAGTAGCTTGGTCCGACCCGGTCAAGCGCTACGCTTTCTTCTTCCCTATAGCAAGTTTTTCTGCTGCCTCCTTTATGGGAATGGGATTGGGATTGGAAATGGAACAGAAGATTTTTGCCGGTGCCCGCAGTTAAAATTTCCCGGAGGAATGCCGGGTTCTGTCCTCCCTATACTGCTTGGGCGTCAGGATGGTGGTGCGCTTTGTGAGGAATCGGCTCGGCATCGGAATTCCGTTCAAGAAATTTTAGCTGGTCGTAAAAGGGATGGAAGAATCGAAAACAGGATATCCGTTTCACAAATATCCCAGTGCCACCGATTAGAATCATTGAAGCCGGATTCTCTCCAGGGATTCCACGATTCGAAAGGCTTCTTCTCCCGGGTAAGAAAAATAATGATGCGTCTTTTGGGATGCGGTCCAGTCGACTGATTCGTAGTCGCTCACGGGATTTCCTTCTTCATCCGACTCGAAATAAACACCAATTCCGCCCGTGGGTCCATTGACGGGGTTTTTGTACCACACATCCGTAACGATTGTATCCAGGACGAATGCATCTTCAACAAAATCATAATGTTTGGTGGTCTTTAGGAGCCCATCGTCATCGTAAGCAAACGTTGTCTTCCACTTCTGATTGTCCGAGCCCTCTTCGCTCCAAATAACCGATTCAAGATATCCCTCTACTGTTTTTGAAGTCACTGCGGAATAGGTCTCCTCATAAGTTTCATCGCCGTTATAGTCTGTGCGCATGGTTACGGGGTATGCATCCGAATCAAACGTAGTTTCCTCCTGATAGGTTAACATACCCGCCTCATATTCCCGATAGTATTCATCATAGCCGATGCCGCCCGTGCCTCTCAAGGAATTCTTCGGTGTTGCGGATCGCCATTTATATTCATAGCGTTTAAACCCGTTGGAATCATAGTCAACGAATGTACGGGTTGTGAGTATGCCATCTTTGTTCCACATAATCGTTCTTTCAAAATCTCTTCCGGCATCCGGGTTGTCGGTGGGGTCCTCAAGGTAGCAGATAATGGAAGTCCTTAAATAAAGGGTTTCGTCATATGTATAATCGTAGGCGTACTTGAAGTTTCCGGAAACGTCGTACCAAAAGGACCGCGTGGGAAAACCCGAAACATCAAGCGTCTGCGTTGCAGTTGAGATGGTATTTCCGAGGCCGTCTTTTCCGGTTGCCGTTGTCCAATACAAATGGGCGTTGCTCCCGTATTCAAACACATTGATTTCTTCGATGCTGCCGGATTCCTCGGACAGGGAGCCAAGGGAAATCGGCGCCGGTTCCCGTTCTGATCGGATGAGGGCATGCCTAGGGTACCTCCGGTGAATCATTTGAGGATCTCGACTCTTAAATTCCGTGCCGAATACCTCAAACGCCCTGGAAAGAGGCCTCAAATCATATAGGGCATTAAAGTTATGACCGCTGTTATCGTCGCTGCAAGACAAGAACAGGGGACAGAGGAGAGCGGTAAAAACGGAGAAAACAGGAATAACTATTTTCATTGGGGATAATCTCCTTATAGGGTGTTAAAACGGAAATTTCTTAGTCCGCTTGGACCTTTGTGAAGGCCTTTTTTTTATATTCCAATCATTTTAGCACACTTTTAACGTGATTGTTTAATTTTTCGGAGAACTTGAACAGAATCAAAGGCCTTATCGAGTGCGATTCCCCTCTTCTTGAGCGTTCACCCTTCGCCCCTCCTCACGCCCCGTGCGCTTGGGGGCGTATGAGCCCTTATTCAGTGCCTATCCGTTACGTCAACACTAGTATTTTCAAGTCGCCGGGAACAAATAACGGCAGTGGTAGCGCAGGCCCCGAAAAGCTGTATCATTTTTACGACGGGATTGAATACTGCCGTGCATTGAACCAGAATAAGAATGGCAATACCGGTTCAGACCGGCTCATACCGTTTCCCCTGTTACCCTTCACGTGACACGATATTTTTCAACATTGCATGTATTCCTATCGAAGGGATTGCATATCCTTCATGCGTCGTGGTATGTCGCGGTATTGGATCAGCAGATTCAACAGCGCCAGAAGATTGGGACTGTCTGGGGACACGGCGATGGCAATAAGGTCCTGAAGGTTTGGAAGCACAATGGCCTCCAATCGCAGGGTCAGTTCGGGGTGGGCTTTCAGGTAATGAACGACTTCAAGTTCATCATCCATCACAAAATAAATCTCCCCGTTCAGCAGCGCCTGCACCTGGTCAGTAAAATTATCGTAAGGTACGGCTTCTGCTTTTGGAAACCACTGACGGAGATAGTATTCCAAAGCGCTTCTTTTATAAACCCCGATTCGCACCCTGGCCTGCCGACAGTGGGAAATAACATCTCTTCCCTTCAGATTGATTTTTGCCCCATACACACAGAAGGATGAGCAAAAAAAGAAGAAACCGGAAGCAGAAATTCTTTTCCATGTTGGAAACAGGCAATACCACAACGGATAAGTGGTGAAATCCGGAAAGTGTAAATTTCTTCATTGGTTTCCTTATGGATGAAAATACCATTATATCAAAAATTGGAGAGTATCCCCAAATGACACCACACAGCCTTCGTCAATCTCATCGAACGGGACGTCGATCTCGGCAACATAAGACTTTCCAAAAATCACGGGGCGCCCTTTCCTGGGAATGCGAAGTCGTCGCCATTGAAACTGAAAGTATTTTGTACATCCAGGGTTTCCACGTATCCCAGCGCCTGCTGCGATCTGTGGGACAAAGGTACAATTTTTTTGTACGCTGTGACAACTATAAGATGGTCTGTTTTTCACTTTCTTCATTCCCTACAATCCCCAACAGGGGATACCCTGAGGGGTAAGAAGTCTTTACCTTTATGGTTTCGGCTTGTTCAGTCTAGGCTTAAGTGAATTTGTGATCCGGATTGACCCTGATAAAAAAGGCTCATCGTGGATTCGCGTGAGATTTGGCTTCTGAGCCGATTGTAGGTGCGACTTCAGTCGCACATTAAGCCGACCCTGTGCGACTGAAGTCGCACCTACAACCCGAACTGAAACAATCTCAAAGCGCGATTTCACGTTAATCCGCGATGAACCATAAAAAATCAGCCACAGTGATCCCCTACAATGGCATCACCTGTGGGACGGCGGATTGGGATTGCCTATTTCCGGTGCGGCCCCAAGGCGCCCGTGATGACGTTAACCAACTCAGGGACAGCATTGACACTTGATTGGACCAAGGTTACGGATGCAGATGGCTATTGTTTGCTCTATAAAAAGGTTGAACGCGGCACACGTTTTGAGCCACCATTGAGCGAACAGATCGAGCTTGGAGACACAAATACCTTTAGTACAACGCTGGTCTCAGGCGACTGTTTCTATGTGGGTATCCAGAGTTATAACCAGGAAGGCCTCGGAGGGATTTCTAACATTGAGTACTTTTACATTCCTTAATCTAAGGGGGGGGGGCCTTCCGCATAGCAGGCGGCCTCAGATAGCCCCCTAACAAGGGGGCTCGATAATAACTTGGAGGTTTGCACATAATTGTCGACGTCAAATTTGCACCATTCTAGCAAATGTGAGGGCAAATGGTTTCACATGAGTTGTATGAATTCTAATTCAAGCTTGGAGTGAGGATTCTTCTTTGACTACCCTTTCTGGGGCAAAGGTTTTGGTGAGGCCTATGAAAATCTTGCGGAAGAAACTGGGGCTGTTTTGATACCCAATATCTACAAAGGAATTATAGGCAACCCAAAATTGATGAGCGATCGAATTCATCCTAATGCAAAAGGATATGAAATCATAGCTAAATTCTTTAATGACGCAGTTAAACCATATAGGTGACCCAGCCCGGTTAAACGCAAGAAAAACTCTGACAAATACCAAGGTAAGGTCGCTCGACAAGACACCCTGATGTCGTGACCATTTCGGTTATGGCTGTATTCTTAATGTTGGAGTTCTTGTACCTTGTCAATCCTTTTTCAAGACTTTTAAGACAATGCTCCGGTAACCCTTGTAGATTGTAAATACCGGGGAGAGCGATTTGTTTCTGAGAAGCACGTTCAATCCGCCGGACTGTTTGTAGTGGATAAAATTTCGATGGTGGTTTTTCCCGGCTAAGAACTCAATCCAGCCAATGAAACGTTCGGCCATCTTCGGAGCCCCTTTCCCCAAAGCATAATCCACAACCATTACATGTCCTCCCGGTTTCAATATCCTTTGAGTTTCATCCAATATAGCATGAGCATTCTTCCATCCCGTTTCGTGGAGGGAAAAGATGATCATGGCAAAATCAAAGGTCTCGGTCTCGAAATCGGTGGCCGTCGCATCCCTCAAAAAACAATCCGGCGCATTTCTCCCCTTTTTCGCCATCTTTAACATCGATTCCGAGCGATCGATGCCGACGCCATGAAATCCGTATTTTTTTAACAGGCGCAATTGACTACCCGTACCGCAGCAAACATCGATTGTTCGCTCCGGTTTTAACTCAGCGACAATTTTTAGCACCTGGTGACGTATATTCCAAAGAAACGGAAATAGCAGGATATCATAAACAATTGCTATAAAAGAGTATTCACTCAAAATTCAACACTTTTATCTCTAAGCATGACAAGGGAATCGAGGAAGCGTCCTTGCAATCCGCTCTGTCCCGTAGCCTTCTATGGACTCAAGGAGATACTCATTTTTCCCTATAAAATAAACGAATTATCCATCGTTTCGGGAACGCACCATAAAGAATCGCATTCGGGGTGCTGTCCCTGAAGAAAAGGTCCTATTTAATTCATGATTAAAGCCATTATTTCTAAGCCTTCCTCTCAAAAAATATTTCGTTGGTGAACTTAGCGCGCTAACGCGCGGGCTTTCTACCTTGCGCATATTTCATTGTTTCTCGATTGCACTGAGGGCAACCGAGAATGGGCATAAAGCCTTCCACATTCCTTCCTTCATATTCTGCTTTTGCAATCTCGACGTCTATTATCGCTTCATTTACCTTCATTTCATGCCGGCAATGGGAACAACGGTAAGGATATTCCTCCGGAGGAGGGCCGAACGGGAAGTCCTCGCCTTCCACCCCCGCTGTCATTTTGTCCTGTAACCGTGCCGTACCTGTCGTTTTTGATGTTTTCATATTCGTCATATAAAACTCCATATTTTGGATGCCATATCTTCCATAGCACCATTTCATGGCCACAATAACGACACAAAAAAGGATCTTGAGAGCTGATCTCCTTATAACGTTCTCGATATCTTTTCGCTTTTACGACTTGATACGTTCCTTTAATCCCACGCCCCAAAGCCTTCATCCCTTTCCGTATTACTTCCGACCATTTCTTAAAAGTTTTCGTAGCCTGTAGCCCATAATAACGAACCCGCTGGAACCCTTTGGGCATTATGTGTTGAACCATTCGACCGATAAAAACATCCACTTCCACGGTTTCAACCTTCCTGGATTTTGTCATGTGATCATTGTACCAATAGGTAACATATTGGCCATCATAACTGATTATCCGTCTCAGAGCTATCGGAGGAGATGCAACATATTTCGCCAAATATCGCGCCAGACCCCCACATGTCTCAGGAACATTACCCTTGCTCACATTGGCTACCAAACCTTTAGGGTATTTTTTCCACAGCTCATCAATAAGTTTATCGACCGCACTGCTGTTAAAATGGGACTTGAGCATTCTGAATAGATGATACTGCCATTTCTTATGTATAATCTCATACTTGAAGAACCTTAAATCAAACCAACCGCACAGATCTTCATTTATCCCACCGCTTGTCATGATGATATGCAAATGCGGATTATAATGACCGGATCGACCATGCGTTTGAACAACGACGATCGTTCCTATTTTCAGTTTCCGCCGAAGAACCGTTCCGACAACATCCTCCAAACATTCGTACCCGCATCTCATAAAAGCCGATAACAAACGTCCATCATTTCGAGCCTTATAAAAAACGATTCTCAGTTGCTCGGGAATTGTCAAAACAATGTGACGGTAATTCATGCCCCCATGAAGCACCCTACTCACTTGACTGACAAAATCGTCAACATATTTCTTGGCGCAGGATAAACAAAAACAGCTCTTGCAACTAAAACCTATCCGGCGAACATCACCACCGCAATAAACACACCGGTGCTCGCTATATCCGGCGCTTTCCTTGCCGCAACCAAGCATTTTCTGAACCGGATCTTCATATTGCGAATTATCATACCCTGGATGATGCTCTTTGAATGATTCCCAATGATCAATAAAAATCGTCCGGAAAGTCTCCTTATCAATTTTTTGGTTTGATGGCATATGCATAATGTGCTTTTTTTGACACATTTAATGCCATCACTGCAACAACTATTTGATATGCCAAATCAAAAATGGAAATTCCTATGCTTTGAACTTAGCGCGCTAACGCGCGGGCTTTCTACCTTCCGCATATTCCACAGCTCATCAATAAGTTTATCGACCACACCGCTGTTAAAATAGGACTTGAGCATTCCGACAACATCTTGAGAATTATCATATGCAGGATGATGATCTTTGAATGATTCCCAATGATCAATAAAAATCGTCCGGAAAATTTCCTTATCAATTTTTTGGCTTGATGGCATATGCATAATGTGTTTTTTTTGACACATTTAATGCCATCACTGCAACAACTATTTGATATGGCGTATCAAAAATGGAAATGCCTATGCTTTCAAGTTCTTTCATGTCGCGGTGAAGAAATTCAATGTCCTGTTTGGTTGCAAGGTCCTTAATGGTTGTTTCCTGTGATTCTTTAAAGGCTTCTGAAAGCGCTTCAGCCTGGTTGTTTAAGCCGCTTAACGAATTTGAGCGTATCAAATATGCTCTTGAGCAGCCCTTGGTGGGTTATTTGGCGGATCGATGGGGCCCCCGTTGTAGTGGCAGTGTGGAAGGCGTTTACTCAGTGGTAGCCTATCAAGAGGCCTTCCTGTTGTGCTTTCTGGCGGTGACCATCTGTTTGGGGGTTGCCCTGTTCCTTCAGAAGGGGAGGATAGCATGAAAATCGCAATACCGGTTGTGATTTTCGCTGTTCTTCCACCCTCACATCCTAATAACAGCTGATTTTGCAGGCATCGTATGACTGTCCCCCGGTTTCCACCGGCAGACAGAATTTGTGGTGTACATCACCGCTGCCGGACAACACGGTTTTGCATTCGTACATTAGGTTGGCTGTCTGACACCCATAAAGCGATGTGTAAGTGCCACCGCTGTTGCTTGCGGTGCATTTGCCGTTTTTCCAGTTCCACCCCTGGGTTTTGAGATAGGGTTTGCTTCCCGTGGCCCATGGATAATTTGCCCCTGTGGCCGTTCCCGGGCAGAACGTCAGCAGAAATCGTGCAGAGGGATCGGATCCGTTCGGCCCTTTATCGCACTGAATGCCGCCCATTCCGGGGGCATCGGCACTTGCCTTGCCGGCACAGCAATACCAACATGCCGTGTTCAAAGGGAGTGTATTCTGAAGATAGCCCGAAGCGCTCATGGCTCCCATAATATCGCCACTGGGACTTTTCCAGGTCTTGGGAGGATCGCCCAGTTCGTGGGATGTCAAATATTGACAGGGAGAGGCGCAGCCCTGGTACCCGTCAGCGTCCTGGGTCAAAAGGGTGAACCCCGAATTCAGGATTGTTCTCATTTGCGTATTCCCGTCCGTACAGTCCGTATCATTTTGGCACGGCGCATACCCATTGCCGGTGCAGGTACCGTACTTCGGATTTGGTTCCGAGGGAGTGGGGGCCGGTTTTTTGCAAGTGGTTGCCGGCGCCGGGTCTACGGCCGCCATGGTGGCGCCGTAACCTTCAGGCCATGGTTTGTTCTCGGAAGGACAACTCCCCATATCCAGCATGCTTGCATCGCTTGATGCGGCATCGCATGTGAGCTTTTGCGCGTTTGTGACTTCCAGGTACATGGGAACCGTGAATCCTGCCACGGCACTGATGTCGAACCAGTCCACAGGGGTGATGTTTTCCGTGGACGCCACAGGATTTTTGGAGCAACAATTGGTCTCTGATGGCTTACAAGTCTTGGGAACACCGGGCATACAGCCAAAGGTGAATTCAAATAGCGTATTGACCGCGTTCCTGTCACTGCCCACCATGGTGCCGATCATACAGTCATCCCCTGTTTTTTTGCACGGTTCCATGAAAATCTGGAAATTGCCGCTGGCGGCCCCTTTGTCCGGAATACAGAAGTGATAGGGTACGCCGATCTTCATTTGTGATCTGATATATCCCGTGCCGACCCCCGGTTGTCCTCCCGTCCAAACCTCTTCCCCACCGGACGACTTTTTCCAGAAGTCCCATTATTCGGGCATGGAACCGGCGCCCGGATATTTCATATAGAGCCATGTATTTTCGCCGCAGTTGTTAATGACGGTTAATCGTTTGGTAAAGCCCGTTTCCCCCATTTGTTGGTCGCAGGTTGCTGTCCCCACATCATCAATAAAGAGAGAGGGTGAACTCAGTAGCTGTTTGTTTTCAATCTTTCCGTACAACAGGGTTGCCTGTAGGTCAATAAATTGCTTTCCTCATCATAAACGGGATTATCGAGTGTTACGATCTGTACCTTGAGTTCTCCGGTTTCCGTGTAGGAAGTCATGGAAGCGTTTGGTGGGTAATCATCAAAGAGGTTGGACCAGGCCAGCTCGAAAAGCGCCGTATATAGATAAACGAAAACCTGTCCGGTGCGTCCGCCAGATAAAATGATTCCGGATAAACATCGTTTAAATACAGCTTGTATACATCCGCTGTTCCCGTTTCCTCAAAATAGGCGATGGGCGACACCTGAACAAATGAATAAGTATCTGTTTTTCCGTCCTCGTTATTGTTGAGTACGGTGATCTTGATATCCTCAAAAATTATCGGGCGCTCTGGATGGTTATCATCCATTGTGGAATTTTCCAGGGTGACATTGAAGGTGAGTTTCTTTGCTCCCGAATCATATTGAGGTTCCCGTAAAATTAAATACAATCCATCGTTTAGCGTATTTGGCGGTATCCACCCATCCAGGATGGCGTTGGGGTTGATTTCAACATAAACCTCCGGCCATACGGTTTGAACAAAAAATTCCATTGTTTCCCTTCCGGATTCCCGCCCGGGTCTGTCTGAATACCAGAGTACCTCTTCCGATACGTTCTCCAGGGTAAGTGTGTACTCCCAGCTTTGATTGGTATCGGGCGCACTCTCAACAACGGGTTCAAGTATCCCACCGGCCATCGTCATCATATACACACGATTGTTTGGAATAGTTGATGGTTGATTTTCCAAGATGTTGACTGTTCAATGGCTCTTGTTTTTAGGGAAGGGGATTTCAAAAGAAAAAACAGCTTTTCGCCGGCATTGTCTATCCCAAAAGGTTATCCCGAATGGTCTTCGGGTCGAGTCCTTTTCGGAGTCTTTCCTTTATCCGCTTTGTGGCCTGTTTCATCTGTCTGCTTTCGAGATCTTTCTGAAGGGCGTCTTTCATGATTAATTTGAGCGTTTCGGGCCAAAGCCCGGCATGGTGCAGGATTTCTCCCGCTTCGATGACGTCGGCGATCCGGTCGGAGGGTTTACCTGCGCCCGCTGTTAAAATCTCCCGAAGGAATGCCGGGTCCTGTCCTCCCTCCAGCGCAAAGGCCGTTGCATTAAGCAGGGTCGGATCTTCCCCCATCGATGCGCCGTATCCTGTTTGTGTCAGAATTGCTTTCGCTGTCTTAAATGCCTCATACCTGTTTTGGACCATGGATTTGAGTGTGTCTGGAAGCGCCTTTTTTAAAAGACACTCGTGGATTTTAAAAAACATATGTTCTGAATGATTTCGCCCCTGTGCATCCTGAAATAAGGGCGCCAGGATATTTCTCGCTTGATCAGGCGTGATGTTGGCGCTTGCCAGATGCTCCAACAGATTTTCGATGGTTTTCCTTTCAATACCGGAAGAGACGCCGCCATCGAGAAGCGCTATCCACTGGTCTCGATCAGGCAGGCCCAGGATTAGGCTGTCAGAGTCATGTTTAGGGATGGTGACATATTCATGGGGGGCAAATCCATGCTTCTGGTCCAATTTCAATGTGTTTCTGACCAGGAGCACATTGTTTTCGCGGCCAAAACCGTCGGGACGAAGGGCTTCTCCGTCGTCGTCCGGGACCAGTTGTGATCCATTGACCAGAAAAGCGTACTCATATCTTCCCGGCGGCAATTTAATGGCAATGGCCCAGTAACCAACGGCATCCGGGCCCTTCAGGCAAAATGTTTTCGGCGCCCAGTCCGAAAAGGTTCCCACCAGTTCCACCTGTTTGGCGGATGGGGCATACAGGTCCAGAACCACCGGTATATAATCGTTGTCCTGAGAGCTTCGGAAAAGGGTAAAGCCCGTCAGCAAAACGAGCATGGCCAGTGCGCCCGCCAGCCCCGGCACAGCCCAGAAACGCCGCTCCGGCAAGAATGATTTCACCTTGTCACGCCAAGTGGGGCGTGGCTTATGGGGAAGCGCCGCCATCAATTGAGCGATGAAATCATCGGGCGCTTTTTCTTGATGATCTTCAAGCTGTTTCAGGCTTTCCGTATATTGGGAATACCGTTCGGCTTCATGACCCTGTAAATCGGATGTTTCCGGTGTGAGGTTTGCATCCAATAGGTTATGAAGCACGTTGTCCCGGTGTTCCATGTGGTGTTGCCTCATGTTTTAGATTCCCGTGTCTTCAAATTTATTGCCCGTGGAATCGAGTTGGTAGTCCGACAGGTGTCGCACCAGTTGATCTCGCCCCCTTCGTACGCGCATTTTGGCGGCGCTGGTCCCGATTTTTAAAACAGCGGAAATTTCTTGATAAGAAAACCCTTCAACGTGTTTTAAAAACAGCGGGACGCGAAGTTTTTCCGGAATCTTATGAAGGGCGGCCATCAGGTCAATTCGGGAATGATCCTGGTGGTGGGCTATGCCGGACTCCCGTTCAGGATGTGGCTTATGCACCTCGCGCCGCCTCGCACGATTGCGCAATTTGTTTTTACCCAAATTGGTGCAGATAGCAAACAGCCAGTTCCTGAAGCTGCGTTGCGGGTCATATCCGGCCAGTTTACGGTAGGCCTGGATAAAGGTTTCCTGCGCAAGATCTTCCGCCTCATGGCGATCTCTCATGCGGGTCAGCGCCATAAAATAGATCCGGTGTTGATACCGCTCTACGATTTCCGTAAACGCATCCCGTTCGCCATTTACGCATTTTTCGATCAAGACTGCGTCGGTTGGATGCATTTTATCCATCTTTTTCTATACCATACACCGCTGAGGCCATTTTCGTCACATTTCAGACGTCTTTTTTACTGCGTGCGAATCAAACTGTCAAATTTTGCTTACTGTATCATTTTTTTCTCTTAAAATCATTGACTGTATGCTCGGATTTTTATTGACACCCAAAGCGAGTGTTCACATACTCTTCTTATCGCAAAAGCGCCGACAGCATGGCCGTTCGTTTTACCCCTTTGAGCTATCCGGCCCATCTTGAGTCAGTGGCTTTTGTATATGTGAAATGCTTCTGTGATTTCTCGGACGTCACGCTTCTGGTGTATGATGACAACGGTCCTAACGGTCTCCCAGGCACAGTCCTCTTAAAAAAGGTCTTCAGATTTATTCCCGACGAATTGATTAGCGTGGGGATAGAGGGCGTGGTCATCAACCAGGGGGACTTTTACATCGCCATTGAAAAAAACGACACCAGCCAGTTCATCGGCATTGAAGAAGGGAATTCAGAGCAGAGAAGTTACCGGAAAACGGACACGGGCTGGGAGTTATCAAAGGATACGGGCTGGATTATTGCCGGTGTGAGGGGAATTCCTTCCTCAACGAATTTTGACCGGGTCAACAATGTTCTGGGACTGATGCTGCCCACGCCGGAGGTGGGCGCCTACATCATCCGAATCAGCGGTTACAACGTGCCCAAAGGGCCCCAGACCTATGCCCTGGTCGCGCGGGGGGGGGCATCAGCAGTGCCTCGCCCGAGGCTGGGAGCATTCAATCGGCTGAATTTACACTTGCGTACGTAAATACTCGATGATCGGGATGAGGAACGAGGCGAGCGCGTTTCTCCCGCTGCCGTTGAGGTTAAACGAAATATAGGTATCGCCCTCGATCCAGTACACCACTCAGGTTGTGGAACCGGGATAACCCCCGTCGTGACCCTCAATCGTTATCCCCGGGGAGTCGCTCTGAATGCGCAGATATGCGAAATCGTACCCGGCTGTCGAGTCGGGGAGAAATCCCTCTTTAAGTGCCCTAAATTGCCGCATGGCCTCGAACTGCGCGACGTCGATGATCCGTCCCTACTTCTCAAACAATTTCCCGTCAGGCGATTCGAGGAATGTCAATACCCGCTGGCCGTTTAATGGGAGGAATTGAAGGCGAGCTACTGGAAAGCGAAGCGCTGTCGTCCCGGGATTTTTCCTCATTCAGGGAACGAATGCGTCTGCTGAACCGCGATGGCGGTTTTATCCTTTCATCCGCCACCGGGCTTTATTCCGATCGGTTTCTGAAAAGGGTTGAGGCCGTTTATCACGCGGCGACGGAACAATGATCAAACCCGAACATTCTGATGGGTTTTGAAGGTGACTCAGGCGTTTCAATATGCTATACACGGGTGCAAATGGGCGGGCTGGGATTTCCATCTTTATGCCGGAGAATTCTAAACCCTGATAAAATCCAATTGAAAAATGAGGAGGTAAAATCTGTGAAAAAATCTATTATTGTTGCTGTCGTCATGACATTTTTTCTGTTTTTCGCCGAATCAAATGCTGAAATGAAGATTGAACCTGGTGGCATCACCACTACCGATAACGCCGGCTCCTTGCGGTTGAGCGGAAATGTCACAGGATTAGATCATAATGGCGCAATTATCAGCAGTATAAACAACAATTCTACGTTTGGTTATGCGGGTTTTTTTAGAGTCGGCATCGGCAGGGCGATTTACGCTTACACGGACGGCGACTACAGCTGGGGCGTCTACGCCAGGGGCGACGGCACTAACGGCAGGGGGGTTTACGGCAGTTCCAATGCAACCGAAGGCCACGGCGTCCACGGATTCGCCAGCGGTACGAATGGTATTGCTGTATACGGCGAAGCCAGCGGAGGTGTGGGCCGCGGGTTATACGGGAAGGCCAGCGGCAGTTCCGGCGCAGCGGTTTACGGCGAGGCGAGTAACGAGGGAGATGTAACCAACAAGGGTGGTTCCTTTGCGGCTTACGGAAAAACCGGCATAGGCGTATACGCTGTAACCACGGGCAGTTCCAGCAGGGGTGTTAAGAGTACGGCCACTGGGGCCAGCAGCATGGCGTTCCATGGGGTAGCCGCAAATGAGGATAGTAATGCCTCTAACTATGGCGGCAAATTTGAGGCCTATGGAGGAAAGGGCATCGGTGTTCATGGTATTGCCCATAACACTGGGGAAGTTGAAAATTACGGCGGTAAATTTGAGGCTCATGGAGAAGAGGGCATCGGTGTCTATGGTATTGCAACCAAACAGGGATTAACAACAAACTATGGCGTTTACGGGAAGGCTGAAGGCTTCGCCGGTTATGGCGTTTACGGTACTACAACTGTTGATCACGGCACGGGTGTTTGCGGTGTTGCAGGAGGCCTTACAGCCTGGGGGGTTCGAGGTATTGCAACCAGTGATTTTGGCACGGGTGTTTACGGGGCGGGAGGGAAAAAGGCCTATGATTTTTATGCTGACGGAGAAGGCACCAACTACGGGTCATTTACGGGTGCCCATGACGCAAAATTTTCAGAGGAACTGGATGCGCAAATTCTACCTGGAATGATTGTTTCCGTCACCGGGAAAACAGAAATCAGAAGACAGAAAGACGGTGAAATATCCCTTTCCGCCACCCTGCCGACCGTTACGCTTTCCGCCAAACCAAAAGACAAGGCCGTTATGGGGGCCGTGGTTTTCGAGGGCCCCCTTCCCAGGGAACACTGGTATGCGTCGGAACCGGGTGAACGTTTCGGCGCGATAAACGCTCTGGGGGAAGGTCGGGTCTGGGTCAGCAACATCAACGGCCCCATCGAGCCCGGGGACTACATCACCACGTCATCTATTCCGGGTTACGGCCAGATGCAGGATGACGATCTCCTCCATTCCTACACCCTGGGGAAGGCCATTGAAACCGTTGACTGGGATAATGTGACGGAAACGGTGGAATATGGCGGCAATCTCTACAAGGTTTATCTCATTGCCGTTTTTTATACCAGCGGATAGATCTTCCCGGCGTTTCGCGAACCAACGTGACATTGTCTCCAACGGCGTTTCATCCCGTGCTGTAGGTGCGACTTTAGACGCACAGTGCCCGTTTTTTTGTGGGACTGAAGTCGCGCTGCAGTTATTTTACCTTAGCCAACGTAACGCCGTCGGTATCGAGAACCAACATGTCGCTGGTTTTGAGCTCGAATGCTCCCTCCCCCAGCTGCACCCCCTCTTCCACGGCCCCCAGCACGGTACTTTGCCGGGGCGACGCGGGACACTCAATGCGGTTTTCCCGGGCACGAACAATGATCGGCATGTCGTGACCGGCGATCACATAATCGATCCGGCCCGTCGTTAAATCCAGAATACCGCAGAACCGGGTCCACGGATCGATGCATGGGCAGATGTGCGTATGTTTTGGAATCCATTAAGGGGGACAACAATACCATATTCCGCACGCCCTTTCACCGCAAAAGACACCCCGTCACCCTTCTTGATTGCAATGCACCGATAGGATAAGATGTTTTTCAAAATCAAGAGACAACGATTGTAACTTGCGATCAAAAAAAAAGGAACAAAACGCCCATGTCGATAAAAACGCCAACTATTATAGAAGAATACACTGCTCTGCCGTTTCTCGAAAAAAAGATTCTGCAAATTCTTTCCATCGCCTATGCCAAATTGACCCAGACACAGTTACTGGCCTGTTTGGTCGCCCTTGACATCAAGACGGAAGACGGGCAGCACTTTGATTCCGGCACAAAAAACGCCATGTTCAAGCGCCTTCGCGGGCCACTGGATACGCTTCTGAAAGGCGATCTATTAAATGGAAAAAGCCGCAGCGTCCTTCTGGTGAACCGGGGTTACGTTGAAGTTCTGACCCGGCACATGGCCGCGGACAAAAAATTTACCGCCATGGTCGGCACCCTCCAGCGAATACTGAATTTTACGGAAGCGGGCTTTTCACAGAAACCCTTTCTGTCCATGGATCAATTGGTGGCCGGCATGCGGATTTTTTATTATCAGGACAAGGTGCCTAAGGCCATTGGGCTTTATAAAAGGTTTATAACCCGGGTTTCCGACAAAGAGACGCTTCCCAGGGTGTGGGAACAGATCTGCTGCAATCCCTTTGATCCCGTCTGGTTTCGACGCTTACCGCCCGATATCCATACAAGCCTTCTGGGAGAATCTTATCAAAATGATATCGCATGCTGGCGCCAAAGTGATTCCCGTGGTGATTATCTGGAATCCCTTGTCATGGAAGGGTCTCAAAAATGTGAACCGGATCTGGCGGCGGCGGTGTTGGAAAAATGGATGCTCACCGGTCAACAGGATCGATTGAACATATGGCTTGAAAAATATGGGAAAAACAGCGAACACCTTGAAAACAGTTTGTGTCTTCAGGGGTGGATGGCCTTTTGTCAGGGGGAGACGGCCCAGGCCATCACATTTTATGAAAAGGCATTGGGTCTGCTCAATAAAAAGACAAACGGCAAAGAGAAGGTTTTTTTCAGCGGTTTAGGGGGCTTGTTTTATATCCTGGCCCTGATCAAGGAAGGGCGTGATGAAACCTTTCTAAAAGCCGGAACGTGTCTGGCAATGGGAATGCGTCAGGAATACGCTTTTGAAACCATATTTGAGGTATTGGGCGGGCTTCTGGATTATCTTCGGGGCAATACCAGGGGGGCGGATAAAATTCTCAGCCATTATGTCTGGATCAGTTCCTATAGTGATACCACGGGACTGACCTCCAATTTTTTCACCTTATTTGGCTATTATTGGGTGGATCGGGAAGAGGCCAAAAAAGAACTTGAAAACATCAAGAGACTCCATAAAATTGCCAAAGAGAATCAATATATCTGGTTTGCCGGAGAACTTGAGCACCTGGTCCAAAGTTTATCCAAAACCGGGACCCAACCCGGCAAAAATACGCCGACTTCCTGCCTGCTGGACCTCATCCGGGAGACCCAAATCTGGGAGCATACACTGAATGCACTGCTCGCCCTGAATGACGGATCATCCTGCCAAAAGCGGGTCAAAGCGCACGAAAAAGAATACGATCAACGCATGGTCTGGTTCCTTTCCTATCACAATAACGGCGAATGTGAGATCAGCCCCAGGGAGCAGAAGAGAAATGCAAAGGGCGTTTGGACAAAAGGTCGTCCCATCGCCTTGAAACGGCTGTGCAATGAGATCAGAACATTTCCCTACCTGACGGAACAGGACAAGAACATTTGCGGGCATATCTATGAACACAGTTACAAAGATGGGTTTTACACCAATGTGGAATATATTTTTGACGACGATTATATGCCCGATGTTGTGGGGCACCCCCATCTCTTTTCAAGCGATGGCGCCACCCGAATGGAGCTGGTTCATGGAAAACCGGAACTCACCATTTCAAAAACGGGAAAAGACCGCTTTACCTTTGTCCTGTCCCCCAAACCCATACGTCATTTCGCGGGAAACCATGTGGTGGTACAGGAGACGCCCACCCGAATCAAGCTGGTATCACCGGACGCAAAATATCAGGCCATTGCCGATATTCTGGGGAGCGAAGCCTCATTTCCGACATCCGCAAAAGATAAAATTGTTCAGGTGATCGATGCGCTGGCAAAGGATATCACCATCCACTCGGATATCGAAGGGGGCAGTGACATTGTTTCAGAGGTACCACCGGATTCAACGCTGCATGTGCAGCTCTCCCCCCTGGGAAGGGGATTGAAACTGTCCATGGCGGTGCGTCCCCTGGGTGAAGCGGGGCCCGCCTATCCCCCCGGCGGAAAGGGAAAAAATGTCATCTCCCGGGTAAACGGCACTCAGATGAAAACCACCCGGGACCTTGAAACCGAAAGGAAGCGGACGGATCGGTTGATCAATGAATGCCCGACCCTTGCGGCCGGGGAAGAGAATCAGGGGGAGTGGTATTTCCCAGTGGTGGAAGACGCACTGGAGCTGATGCAGGACCTGGGCGTCCAGGCGGAAACCGAAGGGATCGTTCTGGAGTGGCCGGAAGGTAAACCCTTTGAATTGCTGGGGCAAGTCTCCTTTAACCATTGCCGGCTCAACATCAGCGGGGGAGAGGACTGGTTTGCCGTAACCGGGCAGGTGGTGGTGGATGAACACTTGACCCTGGAGATGACCAGCCTTTTGGAATATCTTGAAAACAGTCCCACCCGATTCATTGAAATCCAGCCGGACCGATTCGTTGCATTGACCAACCTATTTCGAAAACGACTTCAGGCCCTTGAACGATATTCGGTGAGAGATGGAAAAGGGGTACGGTTCCACCCCCTGGCGGCCTTTGCCTTAGAGGGCTTTTTTCAGGAAGTCGACAGCGTGCGGAGCAACAAGGCATGGAAAACGCACATTACAAAACTTCAAAGCCAGGTCCATCCCCTGTTGGCGGCCCCATCCACCCTCAACGCCGAATTGCGTGATTATCAGCTGCAGGGGGTCAACTGGATGAATTGTTTGTCCGCGTGGGGCGTGGGAGCCTGCCTGGCTGATGACATGGGAATTGGTAAAACCATGCAGGCTCTGGCCATGCTCATAAAGCACGCGCCGCAAGGCGCCTCACTGGTGATTGCTCCCACTTCGGTCTGTGCCAACTGGGTTGCCGAAACCAACCGCTTTGCCCCTTCCCTGAACCCCATTTTATTCGGCAAAAGCAACCGAAGGAAGATTTTGGAAGATGCGGGCAGCTTTGACGTGCTCATCTGTAGTTACGGCCTGATGCAACAAAAAAAAGTGGCCGCCATGTTGTCTGAAATCTCCTGGCAAATGGTGGTCTTGGATGAAGCCCAGGCCATCAAAAATTTCGCCACAAAAAGATCCCGGGCCGCCATGGCGCTGACCGGTGCATTCAAGCTGATTCTCACCGGAACGCCCATTGAAAATCACCTGGGTGAATTGTGGAATCTTTTTCAGTTTATCAATCCCGGCCTTTTGGGCTCCCAGGAGCATTTCAACAAGACCTTTGCCATCCCCATTGAAAAAGAGGGGGATACCCAGGCTGGAAAAGACCTGAAGCGGCTGATTCAGCCGTTTATCCTGCGCCGGACCAAAGCCCAGGTTCTGGAGGAGCTGCCCCCCCGCACGGAGATTGTGCTGGAAATCGATTTGAGCCGGGAGGAAACGGCCTTTTATGAGGCCCTGCGTCAACAGGCGCTGGAGCGACTCTCCGGAGATGATGAACGCCATGGCGGCCAAAAGCATCTCAAAATACTGGCGGAGATCACAAAACTGCGCCAGGCATGCTGTCACAGTACGCTTGTCAACCCGGAGATCTCCATTGCCGGCAGCAAACTGGCGCGCTTCTCCGAGATTACAGAGGAGCTCATCGCCGGTGGGCACAAGGCCCTCGTTTTCAGCCAGTTTGTGGGGCATCTCGCCATTGTTCGAAAATATCTGGATGAAGTCCGCATCAACTACCGCTACCTGGACGGCGGCACGCCCGCTCCCCAGAGAGAAAAGGAAATCCACGGCTTTCAGTCGGGAGATGGCGATCTCTTTTTGATCAGTCTTAAAGCCGGAGGCCTGGGGTTGAATCTGACGGCCGCGGATTATGTGATTCACCTGGATCCCTGGTGGAACCCGGCGGTGGAGGATCAGGCATCGGATCGCGCCCATCGGATCGGTCAGCGAAGGCCCGTGACCATTTATCGCCTGATGACCCGGGGAACGGTGGAAGAAAAAATCGTACAAATGCATCGCCGCAAACGAAAGCTGGCCGACAACCTGCTC
Organism: Desulfatiglandales bacterium; assembly: GCA_963662465.1. GTDB lineage: Bacteria > Desulfobacterota > DSM-4660 > Desulfatiglandales > Desulfatiglandaceae > NaphS2. The sequence continues at coordinate 1,038,721 of OY759599.1, read as the reverse complement.
GCGGGGAGTGACTTGAGCGGGAAAATATCCGCGGAGGAACTTCTGGCTTTGATTCAAGAGTAACGATGCACGATATCCCAACACTGGAAACGGCCCGGCGAAGCAGGCTTCAAAGGGCTCAGACGCAAATGCCCTACGGCATGAAAGAAAGAGGAAGAACAGGAATAGATCGTGTCTGTCCCTGTTCAAATATTTATCCCATGATACTGAGACAGCCGTCGAGCTGCTATTCCACCAGCGTAACGAAGGAATCGATGCCGCTCATCTTAATAACATCCAGGACGATATCCCGGGCCTCTACGATAGAGACCTGTATTCCCGGCTTGATTCTCTCCCGGGCAAAAATGATCACGCGAAGCCCGGAGCTGGCGATGTGGGTGGTGTTCTTAAAATCAAACGCGACCGCGTCAATCTCCCGATCCCGCAAGTTCTCCAGTGCGTTCTGAACCTCTTTTGCCAGAATGGCGTCAAACTCACCGGTTACTTCGACGACTACTTTTCGACCGTCTTCCTTGATTGAAAAAGACATTTAAGATTTTCCTCCAAGTTATTATCCCGCACTGAGAAACCCAGTGCCATGTTAAGGACTCACCCAAAAAAACCGTTTCCATAAACAGGCCGTCTAACGGGTCCGTTTCAAAACCAGAATGGTGATATCGTCATGCTGCCCCGCGGATTTCCCTGCATGGGCATCAATCCCGGTTTTGATAACCTCCATCAGGTTTTCGGCGGAAACAGTGGCATGCTCCGATACGGTTTCCACCAGACGATCCCGTCCCCACAGGTTGTTATTCTCGTCCATGGCTTCCGTAACGCCGTCGGTATAGAGAACCAACATGTCGCTGGTTTCCAGGTTGAATCCTCCCTCCGCCAGCCGCACCCCCTCTTCCACGGCGCCCAGAATGGTACTTTGCCGGGGCGACGCGGGACACTCTACCCGGTTTTCCCGGGCACGAACAATGATCGGCATGTCGTGACCGGCGATCACATAATCGATCCGGCCCGTCGTCAAATCCAGAATACCGCAGAAGAGCGTCACAAACGTGCAGGAATAATTGTCCCGGGCGATAGCGGTGTTGAGATTGTACAATATGTCTATCAGCGGAGCCTTCTGATCAAGGACGTCCTTTTTTAACAGGGTCCTAATCATCACCATGAAAAGCGATGCGGGAACACCTTTGCCGGACACATCACCAATTGCGAAAAACAACCGGTTATCGTCGATCAGAAAATAATCATAAAAATCACCGGCGATGTGCTTCGATGGCATCAAGGAGGATGCCACTTCAAGGCCGATCTCATTGGTGGCGTTTTCGAGATCCAATTGATGGGGGAGCATGGAGGCTTGAATCTCCGCCGCGATTTTGATGTCGGATTCCACCGCCTGCCTGGCCCGAATGCTTTCCGCGAGGTCTTGAATATAGCGGTTGATTCGGTCCACCATGGTGTTGAAAGCCGAAATCAGCTTTTCAATTTCGTCCCCGGTTTTCAAAACGGGTATTCGGTGACGGAGGTCACCGCTGCTGATTCTATCTACACCGTTGTTCAATATGGCCAGGGACCGCGTCAGCCGCCTGGAAATGGAGAGGCTCATGACCAGAAAGAAAACAAAAACGATTCCCAAGACAACCAATAATACCAGCTGGTTGTGAAACATCATCTCTTCCAGGGAATTCAGGTAGCGGGAATGGGTTTTTTGGAGACGCTTTTTTATGGCCGCGAGACGCGAATCAACCTCTTCGGTGCTCGTAACAAACAAGAGCTTCCAGTTCGAACGCGGCGAACTGGCAAAAGCCGCATAGAATTCCTTGCCCCGTAATACGAATGAGAAAAAGCCTTCGGTATTTTTGCCGAGTAAATCCGGGTCAACGATTCCCAGATCAGGCTTTCCTTCGGGATCGACGGAGAGATAACGGCCCTCCATGCCTGTTAGTTCCGGAATGACAGTACGATAGTTGCAGGAAATGACCTTGCCCCTGCTGTCGATCAAGATCGTTGCGTCCACATTGCATTTCCAGGCATAGGCACAAATATTTTCCTCCAGATACCGGTAATCAATGACGGCGCCGATGATGAAGTCATAGCGCGGTTCCCCCTGACTGAAAAACCGTGTGCCCATAACAAGGTCGCCGTTGCTGTTCAGATATTCCAGTCTCTGTTCCCGCGGGCTTTCGGAAGCACCCTGATCAAACCTTTGGAACAGTTCACCAGGGGAAGGCGCCGACCGCCGGTTTCCAGCGGGATAGACAACGCAGGCGGCATCGGAGTCATAGATGAAAACCGATTTGATCATTCTGCTGTTGGACTGCTTTAAAATTTTCAGGCTGTTCAAGGTGAAAAACAACGCGTCCTTAATGATGTCCGGTCTGTCATCAGCGGAATCGGCCATGTTCCAAACCATGTATTGGTCCGCATTCGAATCTCCCTGGGCCTGTTGTCCGAAAACCAGATATCGTTTGGTGATTTCCGATCTTCCTTCCTCGGTCAGAAAGACACTGTTCCGGAACCTGGCCAGGAACTTTCCCAGCTCTATTTGAGCGTGTACCACATCATTTTTGGGTTCTTTCAGGATCGACACGCCGTAATCAGCGATGGTCCGAAGAAATACCGCTTCATTTTCCAGGTTGTCGGCCTCCAGAGTCCGGGTGAGATAATCGGTATAATCCCCATATAAAACCTCGCCAGCCTTTTTCTGTTTGTTATTCAGGATCAGGTTCACCGCCAGGTAGGCCACAAAAAGACCCGATATCAGGACCAGCAGCGCCAGCAGTATTTTCTTTTGGAAATTCATTTTGCTAGAGAACATCTCTCAATACCACCTGGAGGACATTGTTTTCGTTTTCCCTTCGATAAGATAATTCATCGGCCAGGCGCTGAATGAGAAATACGCCCAATCCGCCGATCCGGGGTTCCGTCATCGGTTCCGCGCGCATCTCGGTGATATTGAAATGCTTCCCCTGGTCCATAAATTCCAGGTGCAACTGTTTCTGTTCATCGAGGGCGATGGTGATCAGGATGGTTTGCTCTGACTTCAGGCCATTTTGTCCGCCGTAACCGTGGTTGATAATGTTTGTAATGATTTCTTCCGCGATGACCTGCACCTGTTTTCCGATATCGTCCCGGACCCCCAGTCTCAATAATTCTTTCTTGATGAACTGAATCATCTCCCTGAGGCGGGATGCCTCCGCGGGGAAACGTTTCTGTTTCATGGATGATAAATTCTGCAAATCAGGAAAATGCATGATTGAGCTCCTGAGCGATCATATCCAGGGAGTCCGGGCTGCTCAAAATGGTATCGTGATTTACCGTTTCAATATCGATTTTCTCCAGCCAGCTCAAGTTTCGAGTTTGGAGTTGCGAGCGGAAAATGAAGTATTTCGGGTTTGGACTGGAAGTTGATCTTCTGATTTATGGTTGCATCCTAGCTTGGAATAGCCATTGTGTCAAGTGACAGCCGATGTACCCTCTATGGGTTGAAAATATTAACCAATTGATATCTTTATGTTAAAAATCGAGTTAGATGTTTTCGACGCTAAATTGCCCTTTTTGCCCCCAGTGCGCAATATGCGAATATTGGCTGTTTTTTGTGTTCCTGATCACGTTTTACATCCCAATTATGTGTTCTTTTTCACATAATTTGCCGGAATGTCTTGACGTCTGATTCCATTTTTGTCAGTATCGGACATTATGAAAAGAGACATCTATGCGCAATTGCTGAGCTGGAAATCTTCTTCCAGACGAAAACCGGTCCTGCTTCAAGGGGCCAGACAAACGGGAAAGACCTTTATCCTGAAGGAATTCGGCCGCAATGAATACAGGAACACCGTCTACTGCAACTTTGAAGAGGATCCCTCTTTGGGGGAGTTTTTCAAGCGGGATTTGAATCCGGACCGAATCGTACCGGAACTCTCCATCTATCTGAATTGCCTTATTGAACCGGGGTCGGATCTTCTGGTTTTTGACGAAATACAGGCATGCGGCCGGGCCCTTGCTTCGCTGAAGTACTTTCAGGAACAGAAAAACGGGATTCATGTGGCGGGTGCCGGTTCTCTCCTGGGTGTGAAGCTGGCAGGCCCAGGGTCTTTTCCGGTAGGGAAAGTCAATTTCCTTTACCTTTACCCCATGTCTTTTATGGAATTTCTGGATGCCATGGGAGAGTCCAGGTACAGGATGCTGGTTGAGCAAGTTGAAAATATCGAGCCGGTTACCGAGGCGTTTCACACCCATTTGATCGACTTGCTTCGCCGGTACTATTTTGTCGGAGGCATGCCGGAAGCCGTGAAACAGTTCTCGGAAAACCGCAGCGGAGTGGCGGTCCGGGATATTCAAGCGGAGATCATTAGATCCTATGTTTTCGATTTCGCAAAACATGCACCGGCGGCGGATATTCCCAAGTTGACCCTCATCTGGGAGTCCATTCCCAGGCATCTTGCAAAGGAAAATAAAAAGTTTGTCTTTTCAGCCGTCAAAAAGGGGGCTCGCGGGCGGGAATTTGAAAACGCTCTGACCTGGCTGAGGGATTGCGATTTGATCTACCGGGCGGAGGCTGTGCAAACCGCGAAACATCCCCTGTCCCATTATACGGACCGGAGTTGTTTCAAGATTTATGCCCTGGATGTGGGGTTGCTGGGCGCCATGGCTGCTGCACCGATCGATCTTTTGGTGCGCGGCAAACGGCTTTTCAATGAATACGAGGGAGCCTTTGTGGAAAACTATGTGGCGCAACAGATGGTTGCCCATTTGCGCGACCCGCTCTATTATTGGCGAAGCCGGGGCGGGAAAGGCGAGCTCGATTTTCTTTGCGAATTATCGGGCAGGATCTATCCCCTGGAGGTTAAAGCCGGTATCAATCCGAGGAGCAAAAGTTTACGCTCTTATGACGCCCAGTTTCGGCCGGACCGTTTGCTTCGGACCAATCTCCTGAATTTCAAGCAAGACGGCAAAATCATCAATCTGCCGCTTTATGCCATATCCAGACTGCCCTCCCTTCTGCAAAATGCATGATTGATCTCCTGAGCGATCATATCCAGGGAATCCGGTCGGCTCAAAATGGTAAAGTGATTTACCGTTTCAATATCGATTTTCTCCAGCCGGCTCAAGTATTTCCGCCACCCGGAGTATGCATCCGTGACGCTGACGCCCAAATCCTCCAACCCGGCTTTGAACAGGACGGCGGGGGTGGATTGTTTCCGGTAATCCAGGGACGTTGCAAATGTTTCCACCCGATTTACGATGGATTCGATCCTTTCACGGGAAAGTCCGGCTTCTTTGAGACCGGCCAGGAAGTGGTTCTCCGGGTCGTCTAAGCCGGCTTCGCGACTGCTGTTGCTGAATGTCATCACGCCTTCTTCAAAAAGGATGGCATCAAACAGGAACAGTTGCTTGACAGGGCACCCTCCAAGCAGGTTCAACATGGAGACAATGGTATTCCCCCCGACGGACCAGCCTCCCAGGCAAACGGGTTTCCCGTCATCCCACACGAATTCGGATCGAAGGCGGTCCATATACCGCTTCAAGATAACCGCCACGTCGTCGGAATCGGCGGCGGGATTGTTCAGGAAGTGATTGTTGAACCCGATGACCCGAATATCGGGATGCAACTTTTCCATCAGTTGAAAATAGACCTCCGCCCCGGCAAACCCCGGGGGAAACAATACCAGGGTTCCGGTGAAGGATTCCGGGTTCCGAAGATAAACCAGGTCCTCCGCCGGCGTTACCAGCAACCGCGCGATTTCAGCCGCTTGTTCTTCGATGGTCTGCTTCTGAAAAATCGTCACCACCGGGACGGGCCGAAGAAAGGCTCTGCCGAGCTGGGCCGCCAGCCGTGCGGCATTGAGAGAATTTCCGCCAACGGCAAAAAAACCGTCCTTGACCCCGATTCTGTCCAGTCGCACGATCTCCCGCCAGATGGCCGCAATTTTTTTCTCTGTTTCCGAGCGCGGCGCCACATGCTCTCCGGAGATAACAAGGTCGGCTTTCGGAGGGGGAAGCCGTTTCCGGTCGATCTTGCCGCTGGTGTTTAAAGGCATCTCATCCAGTTCCATAAAAAAGGCCGGAACCATGTAATCGGAAAGCTTGGATGCCAGAAACGTTCTCAACTCACCCACCGGGTCCGCCCGAAAATTGTCGCTTACCCGAGGCCTCCGCGTAAAATAAGCACACACGGCCTTATCCGCGTCTTTCCCCCGCGCGGTCACGATGCACTGCCTCACCGCGGGATGCTCCGCCAGCCGTTTTTCAATCTCGCCCAGTTCGATGCGATAGCCCCGGATTTTCACCTGAAAATCGTTCCGCCCCGCGAACTCGATCTCACCGTTGTCCATAAAGCGCACCAGGTCGCCCGTCTTGTATAACCGAAGATTCTCCCCATTTTTTCGATCTTCAGCGGAAGCAAAGGGGTTTGGAATGAAACGCTCGGCCGTCAGGTCCGGGCGTTTAAAATATCCCCGGGCCAGGTTATGGCCGCCGATATGCAATTCCCCGAAGACCCCCACCGGCACGGGCTGAAGTCCGGAATCGAGGACATAGACTTTTACGTTTTCCACGGGTTTGCCGATGTTGGTGTTTAAATCCCCCGGCTGGAAATCATGCAGGGTGCAGCACACCGTGTTTTCGGTGGGCCCGTAACCGTTTATGAGCATCCGGTTGTGAGCCCACTGGTTCATGACTTCCGGCTCACAGACGTCCCCCGCGGTGATCAGCACTTTCAATTCCGAAAGCGCCGTTTTCGGCATGACCTCAAGCACCGCCGGGGGCAGTGTGCCCACCGCAATTCGGTTTTTTTGAATCAGCTCCACCAGGGCCTCGGGATTTCGCCTCACTTCCTCAGAAGCGATATGTAACGCCTTGCCGGATGCCAGGGCGGTGAATATCTCCAGGACCGAGGCATCAAAAGAGATGGAAGCGAACAGCAATGCGTCGGAAAATTCCATAACCCGGCAGCGTTTTTTCTGGGTCAACATCATTTGGGTACAGGTCCGGTGCTCGATCATGACCCCCTTGGGTCTTCCCGTGGACCCGGACGTGTAGATGACATAGGCCAGATCCGTGGGCTTGTTCATGAGCGGGAGATTGGTTTTCGGGGCTTTTTCCATCTCCCCCCGATAAGCGTCCAAGCTCAAGGGGAGCATGTCCCTTTCGGCCAGAAACAACAACTCCCGGCTGTATGAAGAACAAGTGAGGACCATACGGCACTCGCAGTCATCGATCTTGAACTTCAGCCTATCTTCGGAATCCACCGGATCGAACGGCACATAGGCGGCACCCGCTTTCAGAATGCCCAGGATGCCGGTGATCATGTCGATCCCCCGTTCCATGTAGAGTCCGATGAGGGTATCGCCAGTTATGTCTTCATTCCAGACCGCCCGGTATTTTTCCCGAATGATACGGGCCACCTGGTTGGCCCGTTCATTAAGTTCCCGGTAGCTCAGGCGATCCCCTTCAAACACGACCGCCGTAGAATCCGGGTTTTCAGCCGCGACCTTCTCAAACAACGCCTGGATGGTGACGTCATCGCCGTAATCCACATCCGTGTCATTCCAGAGGTAAATCATCCGGTCATACGCCTCTACCGGCAGCATTTTCAACTCCGAGATCTTCCGCTCCGCATGTTTTGTCAACTCGAAGAGGATCACCTGAAAATGGCGGATAAACCGTTCCATGGTGGATGGGTTGAACAGGTCGGTGCAAAATTCCAGAAATCCCGTCATTCGGTCGCCGGATTCCATCATCATGAGGCTCAGATCCAACTTGGAAACGCCGCAGTCGATATCCACCGGGCATACATTCAGACCGGGAAGGGGAAGGTTGCCGACTTCCGACGCATTTTGCAGGGCGAAAAGGGTTTGAAACAGGGGATTTTTGCTTTGATCCCGTTCGATCTCCAGTTCATCCAAGATTTTGTCCAAGGGCACATCCTGGTGCTGGAAGGCCGCCAGACTGGTTTTTCGAACCTGTTCGGCCAGTTTTCGAACGCTCAAATCTTTACCGTTGATTCTCAGGGCAAGGGTGTTCACAAAAAACCCCATGATATCCTCGAACTGGGCATGATGCCGGTTGGCCACGGGCGTGCCGATGACGAGATCATCCTGATGGGTGTAACGGCTGAGAAGAATGTAAAACCCGCAAAGCAGGGTCATGTACAGGGTGGCGTCGGTTTCACCGGCAAACGCTCTTAAGCGTTTGGTCAACCCGGTATCCAGGGAAAATTTCAAATGGCTTCCCCGGTGACTGAAGACAGGGGGCCTGTGCCGGTCCGTGGGAAGATTCAAATCCTCCACGCCGGACAGCCGGCCTTTCCAGTATTGGAGGCCTTTTCGGACCCCTTCACTTTCCAGGTGTTTTTTCTGCCAAAGGGCGTAGTCCGCGTATTGATATTCCGGTGCGACCCGTTCAACCGCATGTCCGTTTGAAATATGGCCGTACCATTCGGCCAGTTCGGCGCACAAGATCCCGATGGACCAGCCGTCGCTGATGATATGGTGCTGGTTGATCAGCAGGATATGATCCCCGGTCCCGGTGATTCTCCACAGGCGTACCCTGAACAATTGCTCATTGGCCAGATCGAAACCATAATGGGCTTCATGCGTCAGGATCTCCGGCAAAGCGGATTCAGCCGCCGCTTCAACCCGAAGGGAAATCTCCGTTTCCATCCCTTTCGGGAGAATCTCCTGGTACGGTTCACCGTTTTCGGTTTCCCGAAAGACCGTCCGCAGGCTTTCGTGCCGCCCGATCATGAGGTTAAAGGCCTTTTCCAGTGCCGGAACATCCAGTGGCCCCTTAACGCGGAAAGCGATGGGCATATTGTAATGGGCGCTATTACCGCCCTGGTAGCGGTCGAGAAACCAGAGCCTTTCCTGGGCGGAGGAGAGGGGCAGGGGTTTTGTTCGATCGATTTTGTCGACTTCGATGCCGGGCGTAACCCCTTCGGACTGTTTCGAATCGATGTGCGCCGCCAGTTTCGAAATGGTTTTGCAATCAAACAGGGCCCTGATGGTGCAATCCACATGGAGCCTTTTGTGAATCCGGGAAACCACCAGGGTGGCGTTCAGGGAATGCCCCCCCAGGTCGAAGAAATTGTCGTTAATGCCAATCTGATCGATTTTCAGAACCTCTCCCCAGATTTCCGCCAGGCATTTCTCCGTCTCGCTGGCAGGCGGCACATAAGTGTCGGCCATTGGGGCTCTGTCCGGCGGGGGCAGGGCTTTTCGGTTGATCTTCCCGTTGGCGTTCAGGGGCATCTCGTCCAACGGAATCAGGAAGGCCGGCACCATGTAATCCGGCAGGAGATCGTCCAGGTATTCCCGCAGCTCCGCCCGGGTGGGCCGGTTTCCGCCGGCGGCTGGGTTAATCGTGTAATAGGCGCAGATGCTGTTGACGTGGTCTTTTTCGGTGGCTGTCACGATACATTGGGCGATTCCGGGATGGTCGTTCAGCCGACTTTCGATTTCGCCCAGCTCAACCCGAAATCCCCGGATCTTCACCTGAAAATCGTTTCGCCCGAGAAAAACGATATTCCCGTCGTGAAGCCATTTTACCAGGTCACCGGTCTTGTAGAGCCTTGGTTTTCTTTTGGTTTTCAAGTCCGCATGGTCGGCGAAAGGGTTTTCGATGAACCGCTCGGCCGTCAGCTCCGGTCGGCGGAGATACCCCCGGGCCAGGCCGGCGCCCCCCAGGTAGAGTTCACCCGGAACACCCACGGGAACGGGCATCATACCCGGGTCGAGAATATAAGCACAGGTGTTCGAAATCGGCTTTCCGATGGAAGGAACATCGGGGATATGCGGGTCGTCGGGACCGATGGTCAGAGCGGTGACCACATGGGTTTCGGAAGGGCCGTAATGATTGTGCAAAAAGGCCCTGTTCTCCCTGAGAAAGCGCTTCAAGCCCTTATTGACGATCAGTTGCTCGCCCGCGGCGATGATATGCTTTACACTGCGGGGGAAATTGTTTTCCAGTTCCGGGGTGGTGAAAATCAGGTTCAACAGGGCGGGCGGACAAAACAGCACCTCGATCTCGTTTTCCCTCATGTGATCCAGCAGCCCGCCGATATCCCGCCGCAATTCTTTTCTGATCAGGTGCAGGGTCCCACCGGCGAGCAGGGTGGTGAAAATCTCCTGCAATGAAACGTCAAAGGTCAGGTTCGTGTATTGCAGAACCCGGCCGTCAAAGGGAATATGGGTCTGGTTGATCTGGAAGGAAACGAGATTGGTGATGGTCTTGTGTTCCAGAATAATGCCCTTGGGTTTGCCGGTGGAACCGGACGTATAGATGGCATAGGCCAGGTTCTCCGCCGTGCTCCCGGCTTCAGGACGGACCACGACCGTTTTTTCCCATGGGTCCCCTATTTTGTCCATGGGAATCAACACATTGCCCCGGTCCGTGAAGAAATGGAACTTGTCTTCCAAACCGGAAACCGTCAGGACCACCCGGCAGCCGCAGTCCTCCACCTTGAATGTCATGCGTTCCGCCGGATCCGCCATGTCAAGGGGGACGTAACCGGAACCGGCCTTCAGGATCGCCAAGACGCCTATGATCATCTCGAAACTCCGGTCGATACAAATACCGATCATTTCGTCATCCGGCAATTCCCGTTCAAAACGCTTTCTGTACGCCCGCCGGATCGAATGGGCGACCCGGTTGGCTCGGTGATCCAGTTCGCGGTACGTCATTTTTTCCCCAACAAAAACCAGGGCGGTCTTTTCGGGCGTTCGCCGGACCTGTTCTTCAAAAAGTTCGTGAAGGGTTTTTCCGGGATAAGGGGCTTCGGTTCGGTTCCACTCTTTCATGATTCGAAAGTATTCGGAGGGACTCAGTATTCCGATCCTGTCGATCTCTACGTTCGGGTCGGCTACCACGGTCGAGAGAATGTTCAGGTAATGCCGGCTGAAGCGTTCAATGGTCCTTCTGTCGAACAGGTCGGTGGCATAGGTAAAAAACACCTCCGAGCGGTCATCGTCTTCAAATACGTAGGCGGTCAGGTCGAATTTTTCCGTTCGAATTTCTTCCCGGACCTTGGTAAGCGTGAGACCGTTGAGATCAAGGGTCAGGTCGCTTCCCTCCCACAAAGCGAACATGACATCGAAGAGGGGATTGCGGCCGGACTGTCGATCCATATCGAGGCTCGCCACCAGTTCTTCCAGGGGATAGTCCTCGTTGCTGACCGCGTCCACCACTTTCTGTTTCAGCGCCAGGATATAATCAAGCGCGGTGGCCGCCTCCGGAATTTGGCTTCGAATCGGAAGCGTTCCCACGAACATGCCGATGGTAAAAAGGATATCTTCATGCTTTCGGCCAAAGGAAGGTACCCCCACAACCAGGTCGTTTTGCCCGGTGTATTTCTTTAGCAGGATGTTAAAAACAGAGAACATGATCATGAAGGGGGTGGCGCCGGTTTCCCGCTCCAGCTTTTTCAGGCCTTCCCGGACCGGGGTCGGCACTTCCACGGACAGCCCGCTCCCGCGGTAGGATTTCTCCAGTGGCCTGGGTTTGTCCGTGGGCAGTTCGAGAAGCGGCACCTCGCCCGCGAATTCCGCTTTCCAGTACGCCGCCTGTTGCCGGTATGTTTCCGAATCCCGAAATTTGATTTGAAACGCCGCATAGTCCTTGCTCTGGGCCGCCGGCTCCGGAAGTTCCAGACCCTTGTAAGCGTCTTGCAGATACCGCAGGAAAAGACCCACGGAAAGTCCGTCCAGGATGACATGATGAAAATCGAACAGGAGATAGTTGCAGGCCTCATTCTCCACCCGGAACAGGCCCACCCGCCAGAGCGGTGCCCGGTCCAGAATGAACGGGCGGACAAAATCGGTCAAGGTCGCATCAACGGCGGACGCGGGAATTGTTCTTTCCTCCAGCGCGATCTCGAAATCGGCATGATCAATAATTTTCTGGCGAATGTCATCGTCCTTCTCGATAAAAAACGTCCTCAGCGATTCCTGAGTCCTGACGATCTCATTGAGCGCCCGCCTGAGTCGATTCGGGTCAATCCGGTCTTTTGTTTTGTAAAATAACGGAACGTTATAGGCGGTGTTTTCGGGATCGATCCTGCTGACCAGGACCATTCGGGCCTGGGCGTTTATGATGGGGTAGTCGTCCTTCCCTTCTGCCCGGCCGATTCCGTCGACCCTTTTTGTTTCCATTTCGTCGAGGATCCGGGCCTGCTTTTCCACGGTATCATTGATGAAGATGGTCCGGGCCGAAAGCGTCTTTCCGGTCTTGGCGGTGATCTTCATGGAGAGCTGAATCACCTTGAGGGAATTGCCGCCCACATTGAAAAAACTGTCCTTCACCCCTATCCGGGGAAGGCCCAGCAGGTCGCACCAGATGCCCGAGATCAATTTTTCCGTCTCGTTTCGGGCGGGGACATATTCGTCTCCCGCCGAAAGCGCCGACCCCGGATGCGGCAGGGCCTTCAGATCGATCTTGCCGCTGGTATTGAGCGGCATGCTTTCCAATTCCACAAAGAATGCCGGGATCATGTAGTCGGGCAGGTCCTCCGCCAGAAAATTGCGCAATTTGACGGGAGATATGCGGTCCTGGGAAACGGTTGCGGGAACATTATAGCGTTCGATTCCCGGGTCCGTCGTCCGGCTTAAAAAACGCTCGGAAAGCGCGTTTGCGACAGCCGCCCTTGTGACGGGAGCCCGAAAGAAAACCAGGTCATAGGCGGCCTTGGCGGCGGAAAGCGCGACATACAGGGCGTAACCGTTCTTCCCGGCCAATACATGGAGATCCTCCACGCCCAGGTATTTTGTCCCGGCATCATCCGCCTCTTTTGACGCCGATGCGTCTCCCGTTTTCCGTAAGGCGGCCGGGGAACCGCACACGTCCAGGACTCTCACGTTGGGATAATCGGCGATGGCGAAACACTCACAATCCCCGGCGATTTCCCTTTTAAGGTCCGCAATGTCCCGCCAGGGGAGGTCCAGTTTTTCCCCGGGCGCATTGACCTTCAGAACCACGTCATAGCGGTAGCAGTTCATCTCGTGAAGACTCCGGCCGCGTTTCGGTAACAGCTCGATCCCGGTGATTTTCGGGTATTTACGGCAGAGTTCGATAAAATACTCAGGCGCCACCAGCAATTCTTTCTCGTTTTTCATGGAGGCCGCCACCGCGTTTTGGAGTTCGTCACCGAAGGCGACGGTTCCCCTTCGCGCCATCTGGTGCTCGATCAAGGTCCAATGAAATTCCGCGATCAACCGGTAGTCTTTCACATCACCAATGAAGATGCGCCCGGACTCGACCAGGTCCAGGGAATCCTCGATCACCGACTCCAGGTAGGCCACGTTCGGGAAATACTGGATAACGGAATTGATAATCACCGTGTCGGCCTCGCCGGGATGGATGATGCCCGACTGACGGATCCCGTCTGCCCGGGCGGTAGCCACCGCGGCATTTTGAATCCCCAGCTTTTGAAACGCGGCCTGGTGTCGCCCAATGACTTCATTGGAAAAATCGATGCCGGTATAATGGGTGCAGAACGGCAGCAGCGGGTACATCAAGAGCCCGCTGCCGCAGCCGATTTCGAAAATCCTTTCCGGTTGATATTCGAAAATCCTTTCCACGGTGGTGTCCACCCATTCCCGCATCTCGTTTTCCGGAATCGGCTTCCCGGTAAAGGCGCTGTTCCAGCCCTCGATATCGAACGTGTTGATCTCATTGGAATCTTCCCGCATATAAACATCTTCGTAAAGCTTTTCCCATTCGGCGACCCCCATCCCTTCCCGGTCCGAATCCGCTTCCGGTATTTTCTGAACGTAGTAGGCGCACAGATCCTTGTTTCCAGTCGTTTCATGGAGCGTGACAACGCACTGCTCGATCTTCGGAAATTTTGTGAGCCGGTTTTCGATCTCGCCCAGTTCAATTCTGAAGCCCCGGATTTTCACCTGGAAATCGTTACGCCCGACAAATTCAATCTCCCCCCGAGGAAGCCACAGCGCCAGATCCCCGGTTTTGTAAAGCCGGGAGTTCGCCTTGTCTTCACCCCCGGCGAACGGGTTTGGAATGAAGCGCTCCGCGGTTAATTCCGGGCGGTTGAAATACCCCCGGGCCAGGCATTCTCCCCCGATATACAGTTCGCCCTCGGTTCCCACCGGCACGGGCCGCAACGAACCATCCAGAATATAGACCTTGACGTTCGGAATCGGCCCCCCGATGTTGACATGAGAGTCTCCGCTTTCAAATTCATGAAGCGTCGCGCACACCGTACTCTCGGTGGGCCCGTAAGCGTTGATCATCCGCCGGTTTTTCCCCCAGAGTTCAAACAGGTGAGGGCCGCACACATCTCCGGCCACGATCAGCGTCTTCAGATGGGGAAGATCCATTTCCGGCATCAGGGGGAGATACGCGGGCGGAAGGGTCGCCAGCGATACCCGGTTGTCGCGAAGATAACCGCTTAAGGCTTCACTGCTTTTTCGGGTCGCATCATCGACGATGAACAGGGGCGCCCCAAAGGCCAACGCCGGAAAAATTTCCCAGACGGAAGCATCGAAGGCGGGGGAAGCAAACTGCAACACCCTCGTTTCCGGGTCGATCCGCAAAAGTTTCCGGTTGGCGTAGACCAGGTTTATGAGGGTCCGGTGCTCGATCATGACCCCTTTGGGCCGGCCGGTGGAACCGGATGTATAGATCACATAAGCGAGATCGGTGGGCTTGTTGATATAGACCGGATTGTCCGTATCCGCTTTCTCAATTTCCGTTCGATACCCCCCGTCCAGGCTCAAAGGGAGCGTTTCCGTCTCCGTCAGAAACAACAGATCCTTGACTTTTTCCGTGGATGTGAGCACCATGCGGCAGCCGCAGTCGTTGATCTTGAATCTCAGTCGCTCTACGGGATCGGCGGAATCAAAGGGCACATACGCCCCGCCCGCTTTCATGATCCCCAGCATGCCGACGATCATGTTCGCGGACCGGTCGACATACAACCCGATCAGGGTATCGCCCTGGACTTCCTCCCCCCAGAGCATTCGGTATTTTTCCCGAATCACATGGGCCAGCTGGTTGGCCCGCTCATTCAATTCCCGGTAACAGAGCGCCTGGTCCCGGTAAGAGACGGCCATCTGCCCCGGCGTCTTGACCGCCTGCTCCTCGAACAATTCCACATAGGTCTTGTCACGGGGATAATACGCCGAAGTTCGATTCCAATCCGAAACCATTTTTTCAATTTCCGCCGGAGGTAATTTTTTTTCCATTGGCAGTGTTCTCCCTTTTGTATGGAATCATTCAGTGTTCGACCGGTGCTTCCGCTCCACACCCGCGAAAACGGAAAGGGCGGCAAGAAAGCGGATGAATCCCGCTCATCAACCTTTCATGACTGCTAGGGGTTTCATGGGTGCTTTCTCTGCCCTTGATATCGCTTTTGTATTGGCTCCCAAATCTGAAAATCGGAGAGTTTCAGCCGATATCGCACCACATTACCCTCGTGCAGGTGCCGCAAAACATCTCGCAGGATTTTACAAAAGGCATCTCTGTCTTTTTCGGGAGCCAGCGCCTCTCCCAAACGCTCAACATTACCAGGAGACGGCGTCTGAAGGTCTTTAACAATGGTCTGAACAGCCTGGATCAACGCCTCCCGATAACGGATACGCAAAGGATCCGGCTCAGCCACTTTTTTTGTGATCGCAAGATATTGCTGACATGAGCGCTCATAGGCCCAAATGAACACATCCATCAACAAATCAACCTGATTTAGTTCATACACCCCCAAGGTTCCATCCAAATAGGCTTGTTCGGGCACGTCGATAAAAGAAAGCGGACACAAGTTGTTCTTTATCAGTGGAATGTTTGCGCCAAGCCGCGAAACACGCTTATTGACATCCTCAAAAGGCTGCAAATATGGCAACTGCACCATCACGAAAAAGGCCTGCTCAAAAGGATCCGGAATGTCGGCGGCCTTCCGGAGCAACAGGCGAAAACAGTCTTCCAGTGCCTGGGGCATGGCAAGCGGGTGAAAAACGGACCCGGAAATGTTTACCGGCCTGCGGCGTAGCCGTCCACAGGCGTTTTCATCAGGGAGCAGGTTTTCTGATAAGATGGCATGGAGGTTGAAAAATGTAAACGGGCTGAAACCCACCTGGTCAGCTTCTTCAATGAGCATTTCGATAGCCGCTTTGTGATTCAGAATCATCTGTGTTTCTTGAAGGTCTTTGCCTTCCGCGGACTGGCCGAATTCGATCAAGTTTCTGGTATCAAGACGGTTATAGGTATTTCCCTCCAGGCGCGAAGAAGCCCACGATAGGTCAATCAGCAACCGATCCAGGATTTGCCGGGCATAAGTTCCCGCGGGGCTCTTGTCGCCAGGGGCACGACCTATTTCATGTAGTTGTGCACGTAATGATCTCGAAAGATAGAAGCTATTGCCCGGTATGTAATCATCCAGAAAAACTCGCTGATATCCGACCGGTTTCCGATGCATCAACGGCCTCCGAAGGAAATCGCGGATAATGGCGCCCTCAGACGAAACAGGGATGTATGTTTCTGCCTCGGCATGGTCTAAAAGCGTTATCCCTTCCTTTGACCTCCCGGTAATGACCTGAGGCACGGATTTATAAACCAGAGCGATGCTTTCGCCTTCGGTTCTGATTCGTTTGTCCGCAATAAGACGTTCCAGGCGACGCTGCAAAGTGCGGCGGTTGAGGGATTTGGGTAAATGACGCACAAGGGTTTCTTCCAACATGGAAATACCGATACCATGAGGATGCTCTGATATCACCCACGCAATCAGGTCCAATTCCCTTTCAGAAACGATACGCGGCATAAAACACCTTCCCTTTTATAAATCCCGAGCGACAAAATTTGCAGCATGGCCGGTTTGGAGCGCGACAATAAAGAACGACACTAATGTGACATGCTTTAGTGTCGCACGTCAATCGAAATCTGTCGGCCCATGGAAAGTTCAAATTTGGAATTAAAGAAAAAGGTTGCTCATGAGACAGAACTCGTTACGAGAGGTGGTTTTACCCGCCGATTTTTGGACACTTTCCTATTTGAGGGGCAAATTTCCGACTTCAAGCTGGAGTAATTTTCCAGCGGGGGTGACTACCCTCAGCTGACTTAGTTTACGACAAAACTGTTTTTGGGTGGCAAGACGACTGGGAGGTATGGGCGGCATTTTCCGAATCCAAGACAGGTCCAAGGCATAAGCGTTTTCAAAGTTAAGGTTTAGAAGGCGATCCGATCCATTCCATACGCTTTAAAGCTATTCAAATATTTTTTCGTCCTTGGCATCAGCTTCAACGGCATCCAATTCCATATCACGAATTTGGCCTGATTTTTTCTTTTTCCAATATTCCTTGTACCATTCATTGGCAATGATCATGCTCATGACCTCGTTGGTTCCGGTCCAGATGGATGCCAGACGAAGATCCCTGAAAATCCTTTCCACCGGATAAATATTGGTGTAACCGATGCCGCCCATGACCTGCATGGCGTTATGGACCGCTTTCTGGCAGGATTCCGTCACGAATTTTTTGGATTGCGAAACCAGCCGTCGAATCCGTTTTTCATAGGTCTGTTCATCAACCGCTCTGGCGGTCGCATAAATCATGGCCCTGGCGGCATCCAGAAGGGTAACTGCTTCGGCCACCTGAAAAGAGACGCCCTGGAAGTCCGCAACCGGCCGGCCAAAGGCTTTTCGTTTTGAGGTATAGCCGGTGGCCACATCGACAGCCGGTGCGGCAGCGCCAATGGTCATGGCCGCGGTACCCAGACGTTCGGGGATCATCATGGTATTAAAAATTTTATACCCTTGATTGCGTTTACCCAAAAGGTTCTCTTTGGGGACTTTCACATCTTTAAAAACCATTCGGGCGGCGCCCCCGCCCCGGCAGCCCATCAATCCGTACAGGTATTCCGTTTTAACCCCTTTT
Organism: Desulfatiglandales bacterium; assembly: GCA_963662465.1. Lineage (GTDB taxonomy): Bacteria > Desulfobacterota > DSM-4660 > Desulfatiglandales > Desulfatiglandaceae > NaphS2. Next base: position 1,020,857 of record OY759599.1, on the reverse strand, counting down.
GTTCTGTCAACGATAAAACAGGAAATGGATTTGTGGGGTTCGGCATCGGGATCGGTTCGGGCATATACCAGAAAATAGTCGGCGCCCTCTCCCCCCACAATAAAGCGTTTCTGGCCGTTTAAAATAAAGTGATCCCCCTTGTCTTCAGCCTTGGTTGTGGTACCGAAGAAATCTGATCCGCCACGGGGTTCCGTAAGACACTCCGCGGCAAAAATTTCTCCCTTTAACAGGGGTTTTACATATTTTTCTTTCTGAACATCGTTGCCGTGAAGGATGATGGCATCACAGACCAGTTCAGCACCCACTCCGAATGTACAGGCAAAGATGTACCCCAAAACACCGATTTCTTCCATCACCATGCAGGTAGAGACCCAATCCATACCCCTGCCGCCCCATTTTTCCGGGTATCGGCAACCCATGAGATTCCGCCTGCCTGCTTCACGCAGGAAATCCTTTGGAAACTGAATTTTGTCTGCGTCCATATCCAGGATCATTTCTTTAGGAATGGATTTCACAAAATCACGGGTTTCCTGTTTTAATCTTTTTTGTGGGTCGTTCAGTAGATAATCAAACATCTTAAACTCCTTTCTATCATATGGTACTGGAACAAGGCGTTCGCACAACGATCGAAAGTGATCTCTTGTCCATCTACCCCACACTGAACGGAAGCAGTATCAAAAAAATCAAGAGACTCTTATCCGTTATTAATGTTACCGAATGAGATTCATAACGATGCAGGGTCCACACTGCTTTTCAAAAACCGATCCAGATCCACATCCGCAAAAGGGGCTCGTTTGAAATCATCCTTCAGATGGTAGGGAACGGTGCAGTCGAAGATGGTTTTGCAGCTGATACCGTTCTCCCTGATGGACGGGCTGAATTGAGGTCTCTGACTGGGGTCCAGAGGGTGACAGCGGACACCGGGAATAAAAACGGTGCTCACATCCCCCTGGTACCGGGTGGTCATGGCCCAAAGCACATCATCGGTGTCAAATATGTCCACATCTTCATCCACCAGGATAATGTGCTTGAGCTCTGAAAAGGCGGCAAAAGCCATGAGGGCCGCCTGACGCTGCCGCCCTTCATCAGCCGGAGCGGACTTTTTGAACTGAAGCACCGCCAGGTATTTCCCGCCGCCGGCTTCATGGGCATAGACGTTCAGCAGTTTTCCGGGCATGCCCGTTTCCACCAGGCGCAAAATACTGGCTTCGGTGGGAATGCCCGCCAGGCTGGTGTGTTCCAGTCCCGGTCCCACAATGGTCTGCATAATGGGGTTTTGTCGATGGGTCACGGCGGTGACCCGAATCACGGGAAGCTTATTTTTGGCCAGCCCCAGATATCCGGGAAACTCCGGCATGGCAAACCCCGTAAGCGTTTGAATGTCTTCCTGAATCCGTTCGTTCGGCAGGATCTCCCCTTCAATGACAATTTCCGCCCGGGCCAGGCTTTTGGCGCTGTTGGACACGCAGGGCGTCAATTCCACCGGTCTTTTCCGAAGGCCTCCCGCTATGGAGAGTTCATCAAAACCCAGTGGCGTTGTGGGAGGCTCAAAACAGGCGGCCAGGTAAATGGCGGGATCCAGACCGATGTTGATGGACACCGGCAGCGCCTTCCCTGCTTTTTCAGCCTTGATACGAAACTGGTCGATATGACGGCCCGGCACGAAATAAATGGAAAGACGGTCTTTGCCCTGAACACAGAGCCGGTGAATGGTCACGTCCGCTTCACCGGTTTCCGGATCTTCCGCCCGAATGAGCCCCATGGTAAAATAGGGTCCCGCGTCCAGGGGCGTGTTGGTGGGGGCCGGCAACAGCTTCATGAGGTCGATATTCTCACTGTGGACCACCTCCTGGCACGGTGGATTGGAGCTCTTTATCATCTCAGGCGCCACAGGGCTTTCCAGGGCCTCCAACAGTAGATGGGGCAGCCGTTCCGGTCTGCTGCCCAGAAGTTGGGCCACCCGCTTTCGGCTGGCCAGAACCCCTGTAATCACGGGAATATCATACCCCTTCACATTTTGAAAGAGCATGGCCGGCCCTTCCCGGGTGGGGGGCTCCACCGGGGTTCCCGCCCCGACCCTTCGGTAGACCCCCGCCAGTTCGGCATTGGGGTCCACCGGTTCGTTACAGACCAGAAGCTGCCCAGGCGTCTTTTTGAGATTTTCAATGGCACTTCTGAGATCCAAAATGGTACCGGTCGCTTCCTTTTCAGATGCTTCCAGATGCTTCAAGGTGTTCATGGCCGGCTCTCCTGGCAAAATAATTTGAATTACCGTTAGAACGATCGTGCATCAGTACGCTTTAACGCTATTTTTTTCCATCCGGATAATAACCGAGTTCCAGACTTCCTTTTTCGATCCACCGGCGCAATTCCGGAGCGAGAAAAATGCGTCGTGCAATTCGCGGGAAACATGGATGTAGTTGACATTCTCATCATAGGGGATACCGTCCAGCGGAACATGGCACTTGATGAAACGACGGTGCGCGATGGCTTCCATCTCCTTGACGATATCTTCAATGGATGCCTGCAGACGGTAGTCAGGCCAGGGGGTTTTCATGGTTTCATTGCTGGCGGTCGCCTCTTAAATAGGATAACATCCCTTGACAAATAATCATCATACATATAATATTATAAGCAAAATATTAAATGCTTCTTTTCTTGTCAAGCAAAAAATTTCGCTTTCCATTTAGATGTCAGGAACTTTTCCGGAACACATCTTCCTTGACAGAAAGCATTTGATATACGTAATACAAACCATTTCTTTTGATTTTTTGTGTACAGGAGGACCGCTACGCATGGCCATGAAGCCGATAAAGACCGGTCGACTGGGAGACCAGGTGACCGAGCAGCTCAAGGAATCTTTGTTCTCGGGTGAATATCGTGAAGGGGAACGACTTCCCTCTGAACACGAATTGATGAAAATTTTCGGCGTCAGCCGCATTGTGGTCCGGGAAGCGGTTCGCAATCTTGAAAAAGCAGGACTTGTGGGAATCAAACGGGGACCCGCGGGTGGCGCATTCGTGTGCGGCATGAACCACGATGCCCTTTCAGCTCTTGTTCGCGATACACTCAAACTGGGCCGGATCACCGTTGTGGAAGTCATGGAGGTCCGGCTGCACATCGAACCGATTGTCGCGGGTCTTGCGGCACGGCGGCGGACGCCCAAAGACATCGAAATGCTCGAAGAAGGCATCATGAATATGCCAAAAGTCAAGAAAGGCGACGCTTATGTGGCCTGGAATGTTGATTTTCACCGTCTGGTGGCAAAGGCAAGCCACAATGTCTTATACGAAATGCTGGTCAACATTCTCATGGACATTACGCAGGAGCTGATTTTAAGCATCAAGCCCTCAAAGCGGGTTCTTCATGACACCACCTCTCATCCGACTATTTTCAAAAAAATACAAGCGGGTGATGCAAAAGGGGCCGAAAGCGCGTTCCGTGAACATCTGAGAGAAATCGTTCCCAAATTGGAAGAACTTGAAGAAGGCTCGCCTTAGGACTAACATCAATTCTGGCGACCCATCTTGACAATCAGATACCGGGTAAATGAACAAACGTTCGCCCCTGCGGTTTGCCAGTCTAATTTGACGTCAGTGTGGCGTTCCGGAAGTTGGTTTTTTCACCTCGTCCAGCGCTTTCCTGACGGTTATTGCCAAATCGCTTTTGGAAAACGGTTTCTGGATAAAGTGTACGCCTTCATCCAGGACACCGTGATGGGCGATGACATTGGCTGTATAGCCGGACATAAAAACACATTTGAGTTGGGGATAGAGCGCTTCCAACTTTTCCCACAATTCACGACCGTTCATTTCGGGCATAATGACATCTGTCAGCAGAAGGTTTATCTCTCCGGTATAATCCTTAACCAGACGCATGGCCTCTTTAGGTGTGCCTGCTTTCAGAACTTTATAGCCCAGTCCATCAAGCGTTTTCCCGGCAAGTTCCAGAAGCGAAAGATCGTCCTCTATAAGAAGAACGGTCTCTCCCTTGCTTTGAGGGATTTCCGGAACGCTTTCCTGATCCTCTTGAACCGTTTTGCCCTTATGCCGGGGTAAAAAGATTTTGAAGGTCGTTCCCGCCCCGGATTCACTGTAAACATTAATGAATCCTTCATTCTGTTTGACAATGCCGTAGACCGTGGCCAACCCCAGACCGGTTCCCTCATCGATGCCCTTGGTGGTAAAAAACGGCTCAAAAATGTTATCCAGAACTTCTTTTTCCATGCCGCTGCTATTGTCGCTAACCGCCAGCAGAACAAATTCGCCGGGAACAAACCCGTGGTGATCAGCGCAGTAGGCCTTATCAAAGACGCTGTTTTTTGTTTCGATGATGACCTTTCCGACACCGGGAATCGCGTCACGGGCGTTGACGCAGAGGTTGGCCAGGATCTGATCGATCTGAGATAGATCCATTTTGATGGGATACAGATTTTTCCCCGGCGCCCAGACAAGATTAATGTTCTCGCCTATCAGGCGGTTCGGCATTTTAAGCATCCCTTCCACATTCTCGTTTAAATCAAGAACTTTAGGGGAGATGGTCTGTTTTCGGGCAAAGGCCAGCAGTTGCCGGGTAATATCCGCCGCACGCTTTGCTGCCCCGTAGATTTCATCGAGATCTCCACGAAGCGGGTCGCCGGGGTCCACATTCTCGATGGCCAGTTGACAGAAACCGATGATCACGGAAAGCGCATTTTGTAATCATGGGCAACCCCTCCCGCCAATCGACCCACAGACTCCATCTTTTGGGCCTGAATGAGCTGGGCCTCAAGATTGAGTTCATGCGTGACGTCCACAAGCAAGCCGACGACTCCTGTCACCGTACCATCCTTAACGACCGGGGCTTCCCGCACTTCGACAATGATTTTCCTGCCGTCTTTACGGCGCATCTCAAGTTCATAGGTGGGCTGACGTTTCCCGGTTCGAATCGCTTTTTCGGTAAATTCCATTCCCTTTTTGTTAATGGGATTATCGGTAATAAACTCAGTCCAGCGCCGCATTACTTCTTCCGGTTCATAGCCCAGATATTCTCGAACCTGCGGACTGATGAACGTTACCTCGTAGTCTGCCGTATGGGAATAGAAACTTGGGCGCTAACCAAAATGGAACCAGTTTTGCTACTCCAAACGGAACCAGATATTGCGCACTGGTCTTTTCCTTTTAGAAGGGTTTTCTTGTAAATTTGTTAGAGGTTGCATGAAAGAGTATATCAGATGGTATTTTAAAAATGCTGGTGAGACACGTAGCGTTCTGGTTGAAGAATCAGTGATGAGGATACCATCAATATGGTGATGGCAGAGAAGAGGGGATTAGATTTTTCGGTTAAGGGCAATGCTTATTGAGGAACTATTTGTCTATGTCATAGTCGTCCGGTAAATTCAGGAGGCCTCCCTTCGCCAATTGATCCTCAATCAAATATCCAATTTCCCCGTTTTTTTTCAGCTGTAGAATCATCCATTTGGGGAGACGAATGGTGAGCAGTTCACGTCTCAAATGTTCCGGTTTCTTTCTTCGGCCGGCGCCTACCCGTTTTCCACCTCTCATTTCAAGCTCCAAGACAAGGTAATTTCTGATATTCGTGTAACGAGATTCAAACAGACCGGTGATATTCAGACCTCAAAACCGGCCCTTTGGCGAACATCTCATTTTCTGAGGGAAGGACCATCAATATGAATGTTGATGCAGCGATGGTTGAGACGATCCAGCAAGGCATCGACCATGTCCTTTGGTTCAAGCAGCGAATACCATTGTTCAGGTTGAAGATTGGTCGTAATAATTGTGGACCGACCGGCTTCATAGCGATCTTTCATGAGTTTAAAAAAGGCGTTCATCTGCTCTTTTTTGAGGGTCAGGTATCCCAGTTCATCGAGCAGAAGCAGGTCATATCTGCAAAGGGCATTGAGGAGTTTCGGGGTGGACCGATCTGCCAAAGACGCATAGAGCTGATCCAGCAAATCCTGAACATTATAAAAACGCCCCCGGTACCCGGCAATAATGGCTTGACGAAGGATCCCCACGGCCAATCCCGTTTTGCCGACGCCGGTTTTTCCATGGAACACGATGTTTTCTCTTCGGCTGATAAAGTCAAGGCCGGACAACGTCATGATCCGGCTCTTCTGTATTCCCGGCTGAAGATCAAACGGAAAGGAGTTGAGGGTCCATTCCCATGGAAGCTTTGCAATCTGGACCCGATAGATCATGCTGCGCTCCTGCCGGAAACGTAATTCCTCAGCCAGGAGATTGTAGATGACCTCGTGAATGGAAAAACCGTTCTTTTCAGCCGAAGCCAACTGTTCTTCGAGAGCCTTCAGCATGCCTTTAAACTTCAAATCAATGAGTAACTGTTCAATTTTCTTTTTCATAGATCAAAAAAGTCTCCCGCGATATAATCGAGAATAATGTTTTCCAGACGCGACAAATCAAAAAGTCCATATTTAAGCGCCTGTGTTATGGCTTTCAAAAAAGGTTCCCCGGGATAAGTGCGTTTCAGATGAAGCAACCGACGTAACTTGACCACACCGCGACCGTGACTTCTTTTCTTCAGTTCAGCCACATACTCATCCAGGATGGCATCCTCTCCCGTCAACAGCTGTTCTTCTTTTGAAGGGATTCGGGGATCTTTTTTTCTTCGAATGGGAACATGGTGACCGGGCAGGGTTGTTCGGGTGTTGCGTTTATCCAGTATGCGGTCATGTTCCGCCACTTTTGTGTTTTTGTCGTAAACGATGACCTTGAGCCAATGTTTCTGTACTTCCAGGGAGTTCCCAATCAGCGCTTCAGGGACTGAATAGCGGTTGGTGTCCAAGTGCACATATCCCTGAACATCGGCTACCCTGTGTTCTGCCACATAGACTGGCGGCTGGTATGCCGGTAAATCAATGAGATATGGCTTTTCAATGACATAGGCCTCATCCGGCGTCATCCCTAAAGCCCGTTTAAACTTTTTATCGCTTGTATTCCGGCACCAGTCGATTGCCTGCCGGTTCAAATCCTGCCAGCTAACAAATGTTCTACCGGGAAGAAAATTGTTTTCCACAAAATGAAAAGGCCTTTCCACACGGGCACTTCGATTGGCGTCTCCTACAGCATGGGCCTCAAACCGGGTTCCATACATATCGCCGAAGTATTTCATTTCAGGCGCAATCAATGCATCAGGCCCGGTGCCGCCGGCCACAATAACATTGGTGTTGTCAACCATGCACCGGGAACACACCCCGTCCATAAACTCGAATGCTTTTTTTAGGAAAACCTTGCACTCAAACCGGGTAAAACAGGGGTAATACTGAATAAAAATCCTTCGGCAAAAGGCCAGGGTCAGGGACGCGCACTGGGTCGACATTTTTTTCCCATTAATGACAACCAGATGGGGTGACGTATCATGCTGCATCTCCTGACCGGGTTTAAAATGGTATTGGCCCGCCCGTCTTTTTTTACGTTCCCGGATCTCGTACTTTCTCATAATCCAGGTCAGACTCTGATAAGGGATTTTGATCTGTTGGCGGCTTTCCAGTTCCTCGGCTACTCGCACGGCATTTCCTTTACATTCCTTGAAAAGCTCGCGGATCAACGGGACATGTTCTTCATACCGGGAGTTCCTTTGGGGTACCGCCTCTTCGTCATGATCATCTAAAACCTTCGTGACGGTATTGCGACCGGCCTTCAGGGTTTTGGCGATGTCGCGCAAACTCATGCCGGTTTTTTTCAATTCCACAATGGCATCTTTTTTGGATTGTCGGATCATAATTGGGTCGCTTTCTTGAGTTCCAGTGCTTGTTTTTCTATCTTTTTCACCCAGGTTTTGAGCGTTTGTTTCTTCAACTGATCGCTTTTTGGGTAATGGACATGCGAAACGGTTTTCACCAGACGTTTGAGAACCGCATATACCATTTCAATATCCTTGAACCATTTGCCTTCCGGTCCATCATGAACTTCTTTGGCTTGTTTAGACTGGGTTCTTTGTTCGAGAACTTTTATGAAAAGGGATGGATTTTCCAGCATGTGGTCTCGAACAGACCGGTTGCTTTTCTGGTAATGTGCGTAGAAACGGGCCAGTTCCCTTGTGGATAGAGGTTCTTTTTCCAGGTGGGCCAACAGTTTTTGTGCGTCTTCACCGTTGGCGCGCGCCAACGGCGCCATGACACGGCTGGCAGCCCAGGTTGAAAGTGAGCCTGCAATCACGGTTCTCAAAATATTTTCCGGCAGGGCTTCAACCAGGTCCAGCCGCCGTTTTACAAAACTCTTGTCGCGCCCTATTCGGGTTGCAATATGGGAGAGGCTGCACCCAAAACGCCGATGTAATTCCTGAAGTAAAACAGACTGCTCAATGACTTCCCATTGCCGTTCATTGGCCTTGGTTAAAAGCGAAAACATGGCATTTTGTTCGTTTTCTTTTGAGAATTGGACACATATCCGGTCCTTTCCACAAGCACAAAGCGCTCGAACACGCAGGTAGCCATCAATCAGAATCAGTTTGTCTTTTTCTTCAATAGCCAGGGCCGGAACGATCTGCCCGTAAGTTTCGATGGAATCCCTCAATCGCTTTAAAGCCTGGTGATTCATTATCCGGCAATGAGCGTAACGCAACTCCAGCAAATGAATATCAACGGTTCGGATGGATTCCATACCCAGTCTCCCGAAAGATTTCCTCTATGGTTTCTCCAAGACTGACCCAATTTCCTTGCCGGATCTCCTTTACCTGTTTCACAATCACAGGACGTCTGGGAAGCGAAAGAACCTGAAACAGACGGCCATCAAACCCAATCAGATCCTTGTCCAACAAGCCATCGCGGGCATCGATATATTGATCCAAATGCACCTTTAAAATCCGGCAGATTCTGTCGTAACCATAATAAGAGAGCCCGTTTTTGTCAGATACCAACACCAGAAAAATGTAGAGCAGCAGCTCATGATGATTCAGGCTCTCCCAAAAGCCGTTTCTCAAAAAACGATGCTCCAGAAAGCCGAAGCTTCCATTGATGACACGCACTCTTTCGGGAAAAAGGACTCTTTTTTTGATCATTTTTTTCTCCTGTCATGGATATGGGGTTTTCTCAAAGCCTGTTACATCTGAAAAAACCCTCCCTGCATAAGCACGGCGAGGAAAATGGTCCACAACAACCCCGATCGACCCGCAAAAAAGACAGCTGGGTCGGTTCCCCGACCGCTTTTTGGGTTCAATATCACAGTCTTTTTGAGGTGTTGAACTATCATCACCAGGGTTCAGTCCATTTTTTTTGGATTTTTTTGTTTTTTCGTACAAACGACGGCGCTCTTTCCCTTTTTTCGAATTGCGGTATTTCCCCTGAGCTTTCCGGTGCAGCTGTCTTTGGCGTATCCTGCGACATCGTTCCCCACAATAGGCCTGGCCACGCCAACACGACCGACAGACGTGAAAAAAGCAACCACAACATCGGCATTGAACCACTCTTAAAAGGACATCTCCCATCATTCCAGCCTTGCAATTGGCCGGAAACACACTTATATAAAATTGGCGTGTGTGTGGCTTCCGGCTCTATCCGGTGGTCAAAAAAGAAGGCCCGAAGCGGCTACTTCGGGCCTTCACCATCCATTCTACAAAGTAAATCGCATTTCCACTTAACCAAGCCTCTGTCTTGGAAGAAGAAAACCAAATCCAAAGAAAATAGATTTTATAAAAATTTATTGAAAAGTAAATCTACATCAACGACTCCTTTGCCGCCACTTATGGATCCCTCATCGTCCGCTATACCTGAGGGCCGTACTCACCGGCGGTGACAGCCAATGGTTCAATTTCCATTAGCAAACTTGGTTCAGTTTTGATTAGCGTTGAAGAATAGAAAAGATTCGTGGTACTTTCAATGATATTTTTCAGTCTGTTTTCGCTTATCTTCAAATCGTTTTCTGCTTGTTTGCGTTTGGTGACATCCTGTAAGACCCCAAACATCCTTACAGGGGTTCCGTTTTCGTCAAAGTATGTTTTACCCCGCCCAGAGATCCAGCGGATCTCACCATTCGGACGAATCGCCCTGTACTCTAATTTCGAACGTCCCTTGGCGGCAAGTCTCTCTCCCAGAGTTCAAAAATTAAAGCGCGGTCATCCGGGTGCACGAATTTCATAAAATCATCGAATGACAGGCCTCCCTCGTGTGGTCGGTCTATCCCAAAGATCCGAAAATTTTCATCCGACCAGGCGATCCACTTTGATGAGACGTCCATTTCCCAGTTGCCGAACTTGGCAATTTCCTGACCTTCCCGAAGAGAAGATTCGCTCTTGATCAGGGCTTCTTCCCGATTTTTCTGCTCGGTGATGTCCCTTCCAACCGAAATAATTTCATTGATATCGCCATTTTCATCCATCAAAGCTTTCAAAGACCAAGCGAACCAGCGCTAACCGTTGACAGTTTTAGCACGCTCTTCATGGTAGGTTCTATAAGGTGGTTTGGTCAAAGAATCGATGGATTTCTTAACGGCCTCAAGATCGTCTCTGTGGACTAATGGGAAAAAACTTTTTCCAAGTATTTCGTCCTCATTGATCCCAAATGTCTTGCAGTAAGTGGGGCTCACATACAGAATTCTCTTATTATTGTCGAATTTAACCACCAGTTCGTTTTGATTTTCAACAATAAGGCGATATTTTTTTCACTTTCAAACAACTTTCTTTTGCTCTCTAGAATCAGTTTCTCGCTTTTTCTCCTTTGGAAGAGGATGATAACGAGCGAAAGAACAACCAAAGCCATTACCACGAAAATGAACAAAACAAGACGGGCCAGGCCCGAGTATTCTTCCAGAATCGAAATCGGGCGATCGGTTATCGTGGTGCCGTCGGGAATGTTTTTTAGATTGATATTGAACTTTTTCATGACGGCATAATTGAGCATGGAAACATTGGGGCTTCCGGTCACCCGTGGAATATTTCTGAAACCTTCCCCTTTAAGGATCCTCAAGGCGATTTCCGCCGCGGTTTTGCCCTGTTCAAAGGGTGACACCAAGACACCGCCCACAAAATCACTTTCACCAATGTCCCAGAGCTTGAAGGCCGGAACCGGCGCCGTGTCCGTTACGATTTTCGCGAATCGGGCAGGGGATCGCTCGTCGATTCCTTTGATTTTCTGAATTCTGAGCACCAGAACAAGGTCGTTGGGCCCAAGCGCTTGAAGGCGTTTCTTAAGTGCCGGCAGCGTATAATCGTCCATCAGTTGAAACTTCTGCTTCAAAGTGCCCATTTCCTGGATATCGTTCTTGAACTTTTGGGTGGTTTTGATGCCGCCGGAGGTTCGATCCGAGATGACCAGAATTTTTTCAGTGTCCGGCAGCAGTTTCAGCGCGAGCAGAATGGTTCCTTTGGCATCAATTTCCTGATTGACCCCCTTGAATGCGCGGTGCTTTTCAAATCTGCTTTCATCCAGGTTGTTGATGCCGCAAAATACAACAGGGGTGTCGGGAAACAAGGCCTCGTACCGGGGAATCAAAAAATCGAGCATATCATCGTCTGAGGCCAGAATGACATCAAATTTTTCACCTGCGTACTTGACCTTCAGGCAGTGCTCAAAAGCCGGCCAGGATGCTTGTTTTGGGATTCTCTGCGCATCCAGATATTCCGTATAAATGTCGATTTTATCATCGGCCAGCCGTAGAATGCTCATCATGCCGTCCATAATACGGTCAGTCCAAACATAGGGAGAATGGTAGGAATGAAGAATCAGGACTCTGGGAACAGCTTCACTTTCGGCAACGGCCGGCGAAAGTAAGACCAACAGAAGTATAGCACAATTCAGTAAAATTAATATTCTCGCCAATCGCTTCTCCAATGAATCTGATGAATTCTTTTAAATCTGGATTGGTTCTTAAGCATTTGGTAATCGCATTATTTTTGAATTTCGCCATCATCGAACATACCATTGACATGCTTAACCCTAAATTGTCAAGCCATCCGCCCTGGGTGTAGGAGACCAGATACAACATATTGTAGGCCGCTTTTCAGCCGCCAAAAGTGTGATTAATTGGCTCATCGTGGATTCGCGTGAGATTTGGCTTCTGAGCCGATTGTAGGTGCGACTTCAGTCGCACATTAAGCCGACCCTGTGCGACTGAAGTCGCACCTACAGCCCGAACCGAAACAATCTCAAAGCGCGATTTCACGTTAATCCGCGATGAACCGATTAATTGAGAGACCAACAATGATTGGCGATGATATAATATTGCGAGATCAATAACTTACTACCAGCGCCATGGATTCAGACCACCGTTGGTGATGCCCCGATATCTTGTGCCATGCCATTCATCATCAACCTCTAAAAAATTTAGCACGCGATAATTTCTGATGCAAATAGAATTTCTGTTTCCAGTCTATCTGACCCGAATGGTCCCGGAACGAATAATGGTCTTGTCCTTGGCGGTGAAAGACCCCTGTATCCGGGTCACGCCGCCATCGTTTCCGGTGAAGTTGGCGTCATAGCCAAACTCGATATACAGGGTTTTGGCTGCATCCACGTTTGTCTGGGTGGAAAGGTCTCCCGCAACTTTGACCAGGGTGTCGCTTTCCACGTCCATCACAGCCTCGTTAAGGGTGGCGTAACAGGGCTTGAGGTTCCCACAGCCTGTTTCGCTCACATATACGATGGGTTGATCCCCGTAGGCAGCGGTTACAGCGACATTCGCCGCCGGCATGGTCACGTTGGTCGTGGCGCTGTTCACATCGGCCACGGGGCCTGTGTCGCCTGTCCATTGGTCAAACACCTTGCCCGCGGCCGGAGCGTTGGCGGAGATGGCCACAACCGTTCCCGCTTCGTACTCACCGCCGCCCGTACCGCTGTTTACCGTAAGGGTGTAGGTCGCGGCATCTCCAATGCTTTGCCGCCGCAGCATATTCCCGCCGGCGTCATAGGCATAGGCAATATTTTTGCCACCGCCGTAATCGGCTTTGGTCAGCTGTCCGGCATTGTCATAGGTGTAGGTGATGTTCGCACCCTGGGCCGGAACCGCAAAAAAAAGCGCAAAAAGCAATATTGTACAGCAGACATGAGGATATTTGATCATAATTTTATTCCTTAATAATAAAAAATTACTTCGCGATACTCAAACTGATTGCTTTATCTAATGCAGGATACGGCGGACAAAACATTATTTCTTTCTTTCTATTTGGTTCTATGAACTTGAGGCCAAGGGCCTGTATAGCTTCCTCCACCATTCCGGCGCCCGGACTCAGTTCACCCTCTCCAAAAAGGAGCCCTCGAGTTAACGCTATTTTTCGCCTTACTTTCTTCAATCTCTCTCGCTCCCACCATATCCATTCGACGATATCCTGCCCGAGTTTAAGGAAATTGCCATTAGCATATCGGGTGTCATAGCCCATGTAAATGATCAGTTTTTCTGCAATTTCCAAGGCTTTACCAAAATTTTCCTCCGGGATGATTCGCGCCCGTCCCTGCCGATTGATTTTACCCAATCCTTTCAATACATCTCGAAATGGACTGTTATACGCAAGATAAAAATCCACCCATATTTCACCTTTATTTTCTTCTAGAGCAGCGTTTAATTCGGATGACTGCCTCACCGGTATGCGACGGTAATCAGGGAACGATTTAAAATTCGGATCCGTTTCCGGTTCTTTATAGTTTTGTTTATGTGTTAATTTAAATTGTTTTTCCAACGAAGCATATGCTTCTCTCAATTTATTGATATCCATTGCGAATCCGTTAAAATCGACATAATTAATAGGATCCGATGTCGCATAATGGTACACATTCAATCGTGCCGGATTTCCAAGGTCCGGCCATTCTGTTTCAGGTGAAACAAACTGCCCCACCGCCGCAAAATAAGCCCTTGCGCCGTGCCGATATAGCGCTTCCGTTCCGGGCAGGGTGTGGCAACCATAGTGGCCGAGGTACAAAAAGGGCGGACGGGGCGAACCGGCGTCAGCTCTTTGAGCGACGCCTTCGTCGGCCAGCAGTCGGCCATACGGGGTATATCCGAACCGATGGATGACCGCCCCTGCAGCATCGGTCACGGCAATGACCGAACCCCGGCAGTCCGTGTGGTAATAGACGACCGCCTCTCCATCCGGCGTGGTGCGGATGGAGTAAACCAGCCCCCATCCGGGCGCCACTACCTGGGTCCATTCAATGGCGTCATTGTGAATACGCAGGGGTGTCTGGCTGTCCACGGTGCCGCAATAGCTGTAGCCGGTGGTAGTCCCGTTTAACGCGGCGGTCAGGATTCGATTCAACCCATCATAGGTATATACGGCGTCGTTGATGGCCGTGAGCTGGGAAAATCCGTTCCAGGAAAGCGTCATATCTGGTGTGGCGAGGAGACGCCCTGCTGCGTCGTAGGTGTAGCCGGCATCCGTTACCTGATTCATGGCGTTGAAGGTGTGTGTTTCGTCCCGGGCTGATAGGTAAGCGCCGGGTTCCAGGGGCAGTGCGCCGTCCAAGGCGGTAATCCGTCCAAGGGTATCGAGGGTGTAGGTTACATCCGTGAAATCGCCGTCGGTGACGTGGGTGATCCGGCTTGTGGCCGCATCAACGGTAAAAGTAGTGGAAACCCCGTTTTTTCGGGTGATGCCCGTCACCCGGCCCGCGTCATCATACGAGAAGGATGCGGATCCCAATCCCTTTGAATCCGATACCGACACAATATCGCCGGTGATCGCGTCGTATGTATAGGCAATGGTGAGATTTCCCGGCGTTTGGGTCAGGGTGACGAGCTGGCCTTTGGTGTTCCAGGTGAGATCATAGGTAGTGTTTCCGCTCATGCACCGGGTGACCCGGCTCAAGGCATCATACGTGAGGGAAAGGCCCCGGGTCTGGGTCATCCGGCCATTAGGGTCAAACGCGTAGGTCAAAATATCGCTGCCGGAGTTTATTCGGGTGACCCGGTCAAGCGCGTCATGCTCAAACGTCTGCATCGTTCCCATGGCGTCGGTCCGGGTGGCCATTCGACCCAATGTGTCGTACGTGTAGCTGATAGTGCCCCCCAGAGGGTCGGTCTGCTGTGTCAGTTGACCTGCCGTGGTGTACTGGAATTGCCATTTCCCGCCCTGTGGCCCCGTGATCTGGGTGAGGTTCCCGATCCCATTATATTCGTAAGTTCCTTTCCGGTTTCCGGGCAGGGTAGCTTCCATCAGCCTGCCCATGCCGTCATACGCGTATTGGATGGTCTGTCCCGCGGGGTTGATGCTGGTAAGAAGTTTCCCGAACGCGTCATAAGTGTATTGCCAGACCCGGCCTTCCACGTCCTGGATTCGAGTAACCCGACCCGCCGCATCATGGGCATAGGTATAAGCCACGCCACCGGTTTCCTGATCCGTGGCCAAAAGACCGTCCGTGTCATAAGCGCCTTCCCAGATATAATTTCCTTTTATCATACGGCTCACCAAGCCGCCGGCCGTGTACTGGTATTGGGTGGAGATGCCGGACGGGCCGGTGGTGGAGGCGACCTGCCCCATGGAATCGTAGGTAATGGATGCCGTTTCACCGTTGGCGGCCTGTGTCCGCACCAAGCGGTCCATGGGGTCATAGGTGAACTCGGTCACGTTTCCCTGGGGATCGGTGGTGGAGTCAAGGTTGCCGTTCGGGTCATAGGCCATCCCGGTCACCTGCCCCAACTCGTTGACCTCCTGGGTAAGGCGGCCCATATCATCATATGTCAGGGTTCGGGTATTTCCCATCCCATCAGTGGTGGTGGTGAGGCGGCCGTAGGCATCATAGACCATCGTAGTGGTCCCGCTGACCGAAGATGAGTGGGTCGCAAGGAGCTGGTCCGTGTTGTAGGAGAATGTTTCGACCGCTCCCAGGGGATTTTCGATCTGAGTGGCCTGACCCCGACTGTTTCGGGTATAACTCCAAATGTTGCCGCCCATGTCCTGGAAGGTGAGAAGGTTCCCCTTATCGTCATAGGTCAGGGTTTCGGTTCCGTTGCTGGGAAAATAGAGGCGGGAGGTTTCATCGGCGAAAATGAATGCTGCGGTGTCGCTGTTCAGCCCGTAAAAGGTTTGGGCAACGGGGGTATGGTCCATGGAAATGCGATCGTTTCCCACTGCATAGGATGACAGACGGCCGGAGGTGGCATCATAGTCAAAGGAGAGAGTTGCACCGCCCTGGGTTTGGGCCTGTGTGATGTTTCCCTCGCCGTTTTGTTGAAAATTCAGAGTACCGAGACCGGAGGGGCTCACCTGCAGCGCCGCGCCGCCGGTGCGACCGTACTCCCCCTGATATCCCGCGGTGATGAAGGTATTCTGCCGGCCGTCGGGCCGGGTCTCAATCACCTTGTTGTCGGGAAAATCGTATGCGAGCTGCGTGATATTTCCCATGGCGTCGGTCTGTTTTACCACCACGGGAATGAACATGCTGCTGTCCGTGCCGTGAACCTCCACGCTGTCGTACTCTGAAGTGTAGGGAACCGTTCCCCGGGGAGTGGTCATGGCGGTGAGGCGGTTGTCGCCGTCATAGGCAAAAGTGGCAGCTTTGCCATCGGGGTTTACCATGGATGTGAGATATCCGCCGGTGTAGGAAAATGTCCGGGACTGCGCAGGCGTGGTGTCCGTTTCAATGGCGGTCACCACCCATTTGCCATTCACTTCCTGTATGGTGAAGTCAATCTTCCGGCCCGCGGAACTCTCAATGGAGACCAGCCCGGGAAAGGACTTGCCGGCAAACGCACTGTAGGTGTAGGTCAGCGAGTTACCGGCGCGATCCATTTTTTTTCGGCACAACCAAAGAAAATCGTTGAACTTCTCAAAATAGAAAACCGTATTGTCCGCGGAATTTTTCAAAAAAAAGTGATCCCCCGCAGCCTTGAGTTCATAGGGCCAGGAGGAGTGACCGATCATTTCCCAGTCATTTTCAGCGTTTTTGTGAAACTCCACCTCGTCCATGCCATTTACAAAGGTGACGCTGATGTCGTCCCCGATACGCCACATATACGGAACATTCAGAAAAAACTGATTGCCGAACTCTGACGGCGAGCTGGACTGGGACATGTAGTAAAGCGTGAGATCAATGGGCATTGGGCCCGGCAGATGAAACAGGGGAAGGGTCATCAACTCCTCTCCGGTGGCCGCGGACACCGGGTCTCCCACTTTGGGGGTCTTGTCGGGCTGGTTGTTGAGACCGTCAACAGTGTTACACATCCCGCTTGAGGCGGAACCCAGCAATATCAACATCACAATCAACCCGCCGGTGAAAAGGGCAGAGTTCGCGAATTTGTGCAATTCCACAAATAACCTCATGCAACCCCCTTTGATTACTAAAAAATATAAACAATCACAACCTGTTGAATTCGACATTTTTAAAAGCCTACCACAAAAAGCAAGCCAGGCACAACTATCGGAACCAACAGGTAAGGAAAGATTGGATGAAGTTTCAATCAACGGGATTGGCGGGAATAAGTCCGTGAGCAATGGCCAGGGCCAATGGCATACGCAGTATAATCGGATTGTGATAACGCGACATCAGAATCAGGCCGCAGCGACGATCCGGCGTATCCAGAGCGCAGACAAGAGAATAGGCTACGGAAGGTTCATCCAGTACCTCTTCCGGTCGTCCCGGCGGCGGTTTGCCGGTGACGGATTTGTAGGCGTCATAGGGCGTGAAAGATTCCTGATCGCCTGTCACCAGCCGAACCAATATCGGGTTTCCTCCAAAAAGGCCGCTTTTTAAGAGAATGGGGACGTACTTCAGATTATGAGATTATATGCCACTCAAAATTCGCATAGAGGAGCATAGAACGCTGCACCATTTTTGGGAAAGAATTAAAAGGCTTTGAGTAACTTATAATCTGGCGAACGTTCGCGAGGTCCCTGCATCAGATCCACGGTCTTGATCCATTTCAGCTAACCCAGCTTTTCGGCGCCTGCGCTACCACTTCGGTCATCTGCAAGGGCGCCAGATATCCCCGCTTTCCCAATGCTTTTCATTTGTCCTTTGTCAAAGGCTGACCCTCCTGACGGCACGGACCCAATACGGGTGGTTCTTGGGACCCCGACCAAACAATACGCCCTCGTGGAAGGAAATGCAGTAGGCCGCGTTTGGGATAATGGCGTTGCTCGTGGAGGTCCAATAATTCTCCCCACGGGTATCCGGAAACGCCTGATTGATGGTCAGAGAAGCCCCCGGTTCCGGCTGCTTGTCCACAAGGGACTGCAGTTCGTTGCGGTTGGGCAAGCGCCAATCATCATACCCGGCAAGGGAGAGTTCCTCGCAATAGGTAAGGGCAGCCTCCCAGTCCATCTCGTTTTGGGAAGTGGCCTGCTGCCACATCAGTCCTGTAAACCGATCCGTTACGGTCCCGTCGCCGTTGACCATATAGTCGTCCTGTTCCCATACTGCGTCTCCGCGAACCGCACGCACATATTTCAACTCGGTTCGCTTGGCACAGTCGATATCTCCGTAACCGAAAAGCACGATATAGGCTTGATTGATATCGGAGTGGAGGAGATCATAGGACCAATAGTGAGGGTCCGGTTTCTGGGAATTCGGGAAATAGTCCGGATTCAATGTCGGCCAGTATCGATCCGGGTTTACAATGCAGGACAACTCCCGAATGTAGGGAAGACGCCAGCCTGTACCCCCCCCGAATGCCCGCTCATTCAATCCCTTCATGTAATCGAAACGGGCATAATCCCAACTGAAGACGGCGTCCTTGTCATGTATGGTATCGTCGTCCGTCTTGACCTCCCAGATCAAGCCGGTAACGTTGTCCCTCACCATGGCCCACTCGGATGCGGTATCGGGGAGTTCACAACCGTTTTGATCTAATTTGGTGTAAGAGGGCGGGTTGATAAGATAGTCCGAGTCTTCCCCAAAGGTGGCGGTATAGGATTTGACCTGGCCCGTATCCGGTAGAAGGGTATTGGTGCTACCCAGAGGCTCTGTGTCTTGTTGGCCCCCGGACCCTGAATCGTCCGAACAACCCCCAAGCATCTGCATGCAGCATCCAAATAAAACCAGAACAAATAGTGTGCCTTCGATCATCATCACCGGCTTTTTCATTTTCTTCAGAGACCTCCTTCGCGTTTGGCTCTGATTTCTTAAAAGGGACCGCAGCATCCATGATATGAGCGTTCGGTCCGGCTTCTGCTGTTTCCGGGGTGGGTTATTGGGCATTGTAGACGCGGAACTGCCTTGAGACAACACGCGTATCCAGGGATCCCAGAATGCCTTTGGTGGTCCCCGTCGTTTTGATACGGTACAATCCCTGGGGAAAAATGTTATCCACGTATAGGTCACAATTCTGTATGAAACGGCACCGGTCATAGGGTGGTTCCGTCGCTCGATCAATAGTTTCCGAGTCGGGCAGGAGGCGGCTTGTGGGCACTGGGACCCACATCTGGCCGTCCGGCATCAGCCTTTCCAGAACCCACCAAACCTTGCGTCGCGGGTTTTTGATGCCATCTACAAATTCAACCTTGGCGAAGTCTCGCAGGTGATGGGGCGTTGTCTTCTCATCCACGGATAGGTTTTGGACAGGACCCATTTTCATCTCAGGAAGGCTGTAAAAACACCCCGTAAATAACCAAAGACTGTTGGGGTTGGTGCTGCCCAGCAGAATCACCCCGAACGGTTTGAAATCGCAGAAGAACATCATATAGGCATGGGAATTGAAGTCGCAGCGCGTCAGCATGACCTCCGAACCAGCGGCAGTGAAATCCGCAAAGAGTTTAGAGTTGGATACCAACTGTGCTTCGGCTGTTGCGCACTTGTTGAAGGTGGTTTTCACATGGGGTGTGAGATGCAGTGTGGTTGTGGTTTTTGCAGAGCCTGAAACGGCAAGGGGCAGGTCTTTATGATGTTCTTGCCGGTAGTAGGGCGACCAACCCTTTCCCCGCTCATAATACATACCGATATGAATCCCCTTATCAACTTTGACGCCGGCGGTGATTTGAAGGTCGGTTCCCTCATTGAAACTGACGTCGAGATACGCGTCGATCCAAAAATCGAAATCCTGGATGACAGGCACCGGACCTAATGCGTAAATCACCGTGAATTTCTTTTCGACCAGACGTTCTTTCTTGAATTCAAGATTCGAGCCGGAGTCAATCTGGAGTTTGGCCACGCCGTGAACCCGGGCAGCCCCTTCAAAATCAATGAGAAGCTGTTCGACCTCTTTGGTATTTTCATCGACTACTCGGTCAGTATAAGCTCCCAATGTCAGATCGATCAGAATATTGAGCGTACCGAAGCCATCCAGGGAAATCGTTCTCTCAAACGCGCCGTCTCTGGACTGGGTAACGCCGTCGGCACTGGATTCTATCAATATCATGGTTTTTGCCGGGTTGATATAAACCAAAGTGTTTGACCGCTCTGCGGATTCCAGTCTACGGATGAATTGTGCCGGAAGGTCTGAACGCTCCAGCGCCCTTTGCAGTGTCTGGGCAGGCAGTTGATTCAGATCCGGAAAGTTTGCATAGGTTTGGAAACGCCCGCCCTGAACAAAATCCTTCAACTCCTTGTCCTTATAGTGGATCGTGGTGTAATTATCGTTATTAAATGTGGCATAGGAGACGGACTTTACCCCCAGATCGTCGCCGAAGAGAGCAATATTTTTCCCTGTGGGAAAAAGATAACGCCAGTCCCCGCCATGGAGCGTAACTGTTTTTTCCTCTGCCGAGACAGTGATGTTATCCGCCCCGAGTGTCCGAAGATCCATGGGAACACCCCCTTGGTCAAAGGTCAGCCGGGACGACACCACCGAGGCCACCCTGTGCCCGTGGTTTCGATTTCCCTGTGGATCCTCTGCCACCACGAGGAAGTAGGTTTTTGTTTCCTCTGTGTCGATATCGAGTTCCGCCTTCAGGACCCCTTTCTGGCTGAGCTTCAGGTTTTCCGATCTGTAGAGGGTCTTAAGGTCGCTGTTGTTGCCGTGGTAGACATGATAGGTCATTTCCTCGGGCGAGCCGGAAAAACGGCTTGAGGCCTCCAGCCATTCCAGATTTGCCAGGGTTTTTTCGTGTCCGGTCTGGCTGTCAGTGGCGGTATAGGCATTTGCGATCACGATCCCTGAAAATTTCACCGGATCTTCTTCAAATTCCGCAGTGATTTTACAGTCGGCTGATATGATGGCGGTCGTAGATGACGCAGTCGAATCCGTGATTTCGCAACCTTGTGTTCCTTGCCAGCCGGAGAAATAATACCCCGTCCCTGGAAGGGCACTCAGTTCAATCGTATCCTCCTGTCCCAAGGAAATGGCTTTTTCCGGCATGGGAACGGTGCTGCCGCAAGAGGGAGGGACTATGTGAATCGTGAGCCGAACCTCCCGTTTAAAAAGCGGTTTCAGGACCGTATCGCCGCTCAAGGTCACCGTCGTGACTGATGCGTGTGGATCCCCGAGTGAGCCAGCCCCGGACAACTGCCAACCGGAAAATACATAGCCATCCCCGGGTGAGGCGACGATGTCTACGGGCGTTTCCGCGAGCACCGAATGGCTGCCGGAAGGAGGTTGGGTCAAACCGGTCTCCGTATTCTTGTGGTCGATGGTGAGGTTGACAGGTTTTCCTCTAAAAGGGTCTGATCCTGAAATGGTGCTGTCCGAATCACTACAGCCCAAAATCAGGGCAAATAGTAAAGGCAGGAGAACAAACCATAAAAGAAGTGTTTCCGTGACATGTCGATGTTTTCCACACATGGGTTTGCCTCCGTATTAAATAGAGTTATGGGGTTTTCAAAAATCTACATGTAACCTATTGAAAATCAACGATTAATGACTTTGGAATAAAAACTCTGAAATCTTTTATATTTCAGCACGTTAACCTAAAACCTCACAACATGTAGACTTATGCGATAAATTGAAATAATTGTCAAAATGGAAATGTATCTATTATGGGGCATGCTGTCAAGAAAAAGGGCGGGGGTCTGGAGATCAGTTTCAAGGCAACGAAAGTCATAAGAGGACGGAGGACAAATTATTTACGGGTCTTCGCGGATTAACGTGAAAAAGAGAATTTTGTTCTTTCCACAGGCTGGTTCCCACGCAGAGCATGGAAACGAGAGCGATAATGGGTCCATTGGAAGAAGGTTGGTCATGAGGCGATTTAATGGGTCCATTTTGTGTGAATGTAATTTGAATCTGTAGTTGGTTTGGGCAGATGAAAGGATTGTTTCGCACCTTAAACATTATAGCATTAGACCACAAGATGTTGTGGTGGCGGATATGGACCTTTTGACTTGTGATTATGTCAAGTTATGTTGCCACATGGGTTATGTTGCATCTCCTTCAAAATGGCTTGCAATCTTTCCATCGGATTTGGTGGTCACTTTCAGCAACTATTTAAATTCGGGAGCAAAGATGAAATCTGTGCCGAAGGCGATGATGTCCTGCCCCAGAAGATGGGTATAGGCCCCCTTCTGGTCGAATCCAAGAAATTTGCCATCGCTACCGGCGCTGGCCACCCAGCAGATTTTATTTACGGAATCCGCCTTAAAATAAAACTCCTGGCCCCATGCATCCCGCATAAACTCTTCCTTGGCGTATCCATTTTTCAATAACTCCTGAAGGCTTGAAGGAAGGGCATCGTTATGGAGTTCGAAAATTTGGCTGCCCATTGCGAGCTGTTTCATTCGCTTGAGGGTCAGCTGGTATTGATCGACCAGTAGTGGATCCCCGGCTGAAACCTCTTTCTCATCCGCTGGCGGAGCAACCGATGTCTGGTGCAAATCCGACCGCTTCAAATCAGCCGTTTGCCTGCCGGTTTCGTCTGTTTGTTCACTGACCTTTATCTGGCCGTGAGCCGGAGCCAGGGATTTATTCGGGAACTCTTTAACTGAGGGTTTGTCATACGCTCCGGCCTGCAAACGCTCCACCTCCATCATGGCCAGATTATACTGAACCGATCCTTCATCTTCCTTGAGGATTCGCGCAAGGAGTTTTCGGCCGCCTTCCCTGTCTCCCAGCCGGAGGAGGGCTCTGGCTTTCGTCAGCATGAAAACGGAGTTATTGGGATCTAACGCCAACCGTTTTTCCGCGTAATACAGGGCTGCCCCCCAGTCCCCCCGCCTCTGAGCAAACAGAAACAGCTTGTCGAAAGCTTCCAACCGCCTGTCTGTGTTTTCCGGATATTTGTCGATATAGCTTTCTAATGCCTGCGATGCAGAGTCCTCATCTCCCATCGTCATATACAGGACATGAAGATTCCAATGGGCGATTTGAGCTATTCGCGAATCGGGCGCATCGAGGAGAATCAACCGGGTATGTTCGAGAATATGATTATCGTCGGGTAAATCAAAGGCCTTCACCCGATTAAGCTTTTGAATTTCCTTCAGGTGTCTTTGGGCAATCCTATCCTGTTCGCCGGGAGAAAGATTTGACTTGGCATAAAACAGGCTTCCGGGGTCAGCCTTCATGGCATTAATCCGCTCTTGCAAGCGGGCCTCTTCCTTTGCTTTGCAGTTTAAGGCGTTTATGGATGAGCCTGCTTTGGCAGGTCCATCAGGTCGCTCATCCACCATGCCCGCAAACGATAAAATCGCAGACAATAGTAACCATCCTACAATTGAAAATACCGTTACGTAAACCCATAAGCTCTTGCGCGTCATGTGTATACCTCTTTGATAAGTAAATAAGAACCCCTCAGCCGGAAAATCAACCGGCGCAACTCAAGGGTTGAGTGGGAGGCTTACCCTCTTTTCACTGGCTCCTTCCGTTCCGGAATTCTTGTGAAGCTGGCGGAGTTCGGATTCCATTCGTGAAATATCCTCCAACAGTTTCTTCTTGACATCAGCAGATTTTTCATCCCAAATCGCCATTCGGTCTTTTATTTCTGAGGTGGTCAACCCCTTTTCTGTCAGGTAGGCCTTGAATGAAGCAATGTTAATGGGCATACATTCAGATGTCAGCGGATCCAGGTAGAGCATGATTTCCCCGGGTCGTTCTAGGGAGATACAATTCTTGTAAGCCCCGATTCGGTCTCCCAGATCCCTCATTTTGGCTTCCAGCTCAGTTGTTTTTTCGCCTTTGGGATCTTGAACAAGCGATCCCGACACCGCAGATCCAATACAGAGAACCGGTCGTCTGTTCTTATCCTGATATTCCCTGGAGTAGAACGCGTAGGAAGATTCCGGTGCTCTTCCTGACATAATTCCCATCGGTTTGATCATTAACCCGTAATTGGGTTTCCCTGTAAGCCATGCCACAACCAGTGGCGTAATGTCCGCTTCAGCATATTTACCTTCTCTTGAGCCGGGCTTGAAGCTTGCCAAAGGGGAAAAATTAAAGGCAGGCTGGTTAACCCAGCTAATTTCACCAGCTGCAGCAAATTTTTCAGTCTGACCCGAATGGTAGGTGTTCCCGCCTTCCCGCCATGCGCTGGTGACTGCGTGAACCCCCAGAAATAAAGAATTTTTGCCCCCGGTATGATAATGAAAGAGTTTCAGTGTTGCCTTTCCCACTTTTTTGACGTCAATACCGGAAAGGTCAAACTTCAAGTATATCCTTTTCTCCCCGCCGGTGGGATGCCATCCAGCCCCAAGGCTACCGGATTTCCCCCAGTTGGCCTTGTTCCAGTTCCGGTAGGCATAGGCATAGACATAGGAGTCGGCAACTGGAGACAAGTGGCCAACCTGCGAGTCTTGGCTTACATTGCCAGGATCGATCTTTTTCAGATCATCTGCTACCGAACCATCTACCGGGACCATGATCAAGGGATTTATTGCTGTGATCTGCCATTCGTTCTCTCCTTTCTCCCAGAGAAAGACGAAAGAGACTTTCAGCTCGACCTGCTTGCCCTGCATTGTTGTTGCCCGCAGTAGGTAGTCTGCAGAACTGGCAATGCGCTGATCCAGAGCTAAAATTTCCAGTCTGATTCTCTGCAGATTGATGGATTTGTAGTAGTTAAAGAGTTCAGCAGCATTCTCCTTGACGTAAGGATATGTCATGACGCCTTGCCAAACGTCGTTTTTCTTGAATGATTGCATAACAAGATTAATGTTTTTTGTTGCTAATCCTTTTTCGAAATTGTCTATCTTTTTCTCAATTTCCGGATTTTCAAGTGCAAACAAAGACGAAATAGGCAAAAAAAAGAATACAATGCAGGCACTCAAACCCTGTATCATTCGATTTGTTTTGTATTTTATTATCATTATTTATTCCTCCCGTTACATCCGTAACCAATAAAGGTACTGTGAGCCAAGGCTCCACCACGAAGGATAAGCCTTGAAATATTTCTTAACAGGATCACGAACAGGATTATTTTTATCGACACCTAAGGCATCAAAAGTCAGTTGCTGAAGTCGATGGGCCTGCCATTCATTCGCCCCATATGAATGGGCTACTTCATGTATGAGCAAACTTGCCATTATACTCAAGTTATACTTGCCTGCTTTAATAGAATATAATTTATTTGTTGGGCCAAATACATCATTGTATTGGTATATGCCATTAAAAAGAGTGATAGTGCCACACCAATAATTTGCCATTTGTCCATTTTTGCCAAACAAGGGTTTAGATTTGTAAGAAATTTTAGCATTAGAAATTCTTTCAGCATAAAGATTTAACAGATCTGACATATTCTTGTCAGTTGCACGGATGTCTTTTGCCCGTTTCCTTATATATTGTGTAATCTGATGGATACCATAACGCAAATCACTATTCAGATCCCAGTTCTTTCCTTCATTCATGGGTTGATCAGATGGCAGCACCCCTTCGTAGCCTATGTCGTGGTAAAATTTAATCATCGGCCACGGCGTGCCGACATTGTTGTACTGGTAGTTGAGGTACGCACGTATGCGCACCATCTTGCCACCGTGCTTGATGGGAATAATCAACTCGAATTTGTCGGTTCCGGGCTGCGGGCCGGTTCTTAACGACGTGCAGTCAATGCCGTCTCGCTCTTCAATCGTCATCAAATTGCCGAGGCCGCTGCCAGGCCCTACATCGGTTTCCGCACCGGCTGGCGGTCTGATGACCAAGTACTCGGCAAGTTTGGGGAACCTGGCAACCTTACTGTCTTTGATATCCGCGACCGCATAAACCCGATAAGAGTGGCTTTCACCGCCACCAGACACCGGCCCTTTGCAAGTGACTTTCCCCGTTACCACGAATCCTTTTTCGGTCGGAACAATTCCGTCGATGTCGATGGATGTCGACGGATCCGCCGAAGCACTCGCGGCAAACAGTTGGGCAGCAGCAAGAAAGACTGCCACGGCCGACGTCCCCATTGATAAACCCCGGGCAATTCGATGGACGAGTAACTGCAGCATGGTTGGCTCCTCCTTCCATTAAGTGAAAATTCAGTTGAAGTGATAATAAAATTAAGTAACCGTTCACAGTTTACGGTTGCCGGTTTACGGTTGAAAAACAGAGGATAACGGAAGATTATGGGGTCCTCTTGTTAAGATTTAAAAAATTGCGGTTATCAATGCCAACATAATTCGGCATCCTTCATTAAATCAGAAATTCCGGCAAAGAGTTCTAAGCGATTGAGCGTCTCTAAATAACCCGAAAAGTGATTCATAAAGAAACCATAGACGATGGTCTGCTTCCTGTTTAGAAGCCGAGTTTTCAATAAAAATATCAACGTCAGTGCGACGTGTAAATCTTGGTCCTTTTATTAAGGAGACTAATATTTCCCCGGCGTGCATGTCAACAACGGATGTTCAAAATGTGTTCTTTCGTTTCTACTGCTTTTGAGCCAGATTTTTCGATCAAACCAGAAAAGAGAGAGCATTCTTAAAAGCTAAGGCGAGCACTGCACGCAACACAAAGTCTCACTTTAACTCGAAGCTGAAAGGTGAAAGGCGAGGCAGATTGCATTTTCCTTTGAGCTTTCAGCTTTGACCTTTTAGCTATTGGGGTCGATTGCATTTCCATAGTGTGAAAATTTTCTTGTTTTTTGTGACAAAAGACCTGGTGATAAGGCACTAATTCTATTTGTACCATTTCAACGAAGAAAAAGTTCTTAATCCATTAACTATTTATTATCAATGAAGAACTTCTGATTACTGCTATATCTGCAATGAAATCAGAAATTTGACAACCACAATATGTAGGGGTTGGATGGTAGAAAGGTATTATCTCGTAAATGGTCTTCTGAACCAATTTTTTTCGCTTTGGAAGTCTGTCAAACAATCACAGGACTTGGGTGTAGGATTCGATCGGTTATTCTTGAGTCGGCATTTCCGGTGTTTTGAAACTCCGGCGGTCTGTATGTGAACCACAAATCCTCGCGCCAGGTCATAAAAGCGGAACCCAACAATCATAGACAGAAAGATCGCTATTGAGAATGGGGACGTACCTCAGATTATGAGTTTATATGCCACTCAAAATTCGCATAGAGAAGCATAGAAAGCTGCACCATTTTTGGGAAAGAATTAAAAGGCTTTGAGTCACTTTATAATCTGACGAACCTCCCCGAGGTCCACTGACGAAATCACATTTGTAGTTTAACCTCAAAAAGCAGCGACACTTCCAAAATGGATTTTCAGGCGAACTGACGAATTCCATAAATAGCTGTTGACACTTCGTGCATTCTTTATAATAGTTAAACAGTTTTCCGTGACTATTTATACCCTGCTGTTCAAGATAAATTTTTGCCCGATCGAAGGGCGCTTTTCATAAACACGAAACCGTTTTCGCAAACATATTTGATCCACTGATTCACTTTCCGAAGCATGCCCAACCGGGCTGCGGCAACCGGTCTAGTGGACTATGTCCTGTGGCGCCTGAAGAAATGCCGGAAAAGCTTATGGCCGGTTCGCTCATCCAGCGGATTACCGGCATGACAAAGAATATACAGGTACGGGCCGTCTTGCTGCCACCTAATTTTTCAAGTGTCCGGCTGCTTATGTTTGCCATTGGTCCAAGCATGGAAAATTTGATAAGGACATTACGGAGGGAGGCAGGAAATTCCGGTTCGTTGTTTTTTAAACTTTTTTCAAGACGATCTTCTATCTGCTCAAGATATTGTCCCGTGCTGCTTTCGAGTTGGGTGTCCTGATTTAAAGGAGCATTGCTGCGTGCCAAAGCCGCGGTTGACATGATCAACAAAATAACAACAGCAATCTTCAAGCAGGAATAGTGTTCTTTCATATCATTCAGTGTTCGCAAATCCGGGGACACCTTAAATGACCGCGCCAACCTTCCCTAAAATTGATCATTCTCGTATATCGCCCGTGGGCTTCCCCGATGGCCGGATTTAATCCATCCTTGCGCATAAGTCTAAATGTTGTGGGGTTGTATAACCCATCAAAATTAAAAGGCGTTTTCGGTAAACAAGAATGCATTATGAACATTCATAACTTGAATCCAAGGTAAGTCAAATGTTTGGCCGTTGGCTAATTCAAAGGGACTTTTATGAGCATTTTTTGCGCCAGGTAAAAATGGGACAAAATTCCTGATAGTCGCATGTGCTCGAAAGAAAAGACTTGCCCATTTCTTATCTCGAAAACTCTCAATTTGTTTTAGTTTACGTTTGATTCCTTTTAAATAATTGTCAACAATGGAGGTTGTTTGTTTTATCCCATTTCTATTTTTATGAGAGGTATAATGAGTGGCATTTTCTTTTAATTCTACTACCCTCTTTTTTAGTAATGGATGAGAAAATGCATCGTCATCTAATGCCTTAATCTTTACTTCCAAGTTAACTTTAGATGTGGATGTTTTCAAAACTTTCTTAAATTTTTTATAAAGCTTGTCCACTTCTTGGTCGGTACATTTTGATTCTTTTTGATATTTTGATAGTGCATCGTAGAAGTTTTTCAAACAATGACGATGGCAATATCCGACCCAAATGTTATGGAATACGGTCTTGATAGCATTGGTTGAGGCTTTCCACTTATCTTTTGTTACACCAAGGATTTTGAAGTCGATTTTTTGCAAAAAATCCTCAAATGAACCGCACAGGTTTTCTTCATCAACATGATCAACATAATCGGAGTGCCATACTAATAAATTTTCAGGATCGACCATAACTACAGAATAAGTTCTTAAATTTGGTTCTTTTTCAAAGCCCTCATCTTCCTGTAGATATCCTGAGCCTTTCACTCCTGCTCTTGTTAGTATTGTTGCAGGATGAAGTGTTCCTGCCCATCGATTCCAGTTCAAGATGGTTTGTTTGCTTTTGACACTTTTTTTGCCAATAATTTTAAGGCTTTCGATGGCTCCTTGAATGCTCGCATTAAAACGGTACATATTCCGAAATACGTGCCCAATAATCTCTATACCAAAATTCTTTTCCCTTGGGAGAAAGCTGGGAACAAGAGAGAACTTTTGTTTGCACTTCCGGCATTGTATCATGCGGATTGGGAATGTCTGTTGTTCTCCTCCATTCATTATTGTTTTTCGAGGATTCCCGCGGAAACCAGATAAAATATATTCTTTAGGTCCAGAACATGTTGAATTATGGCCTGTGTGGTGATCATATTTATCGAGTTTATCTAATACTTCAATGCGAAACTTCTTACTATCTTTTACGAGAGCATGATAGCTTTCGGTGTTATTATAAGGAAAGATATATGTTTGATTTCCTCGTTTAGAAACAAGGTCTTCCATTTTCTTTTTTACATTTTCGATTATGGATTTATCAAAAGATTTTAACATCCCTATCTCAAATGCAATACTGATTGTACTATCACGACTTTTTACATTATTCAATTTTTTAGTAATATTACTTATCATTGAACGAATTGAATAAAAGATTCTAATTTTCTGTCGATCCCGTTGTGTTTTTGGAATGCTTTTTTTCCCTTTTATTGGCTTACAAATATCCCATAATTGACTTATTAACCTACCAAGTTCATCAATAAGAGCAGACAATGTTACATAAAAATATTGCAATGATTGAAACATCTCCCTTTCATTGATCCATGATCTGATGGCATTAATGCATTTCTCAATTTCAAAGAAAATCTCAGGATACTGTTTTGGATCGTAATAACATTGTCTTGCAAGTCTGTTTTGAGCTTTGTCCAACATTGTCAAAGCTCTCTTAATATTATTAATCATGTGCAACCTCTCTAATTTAACATAGACTGTTGCACTATGATTATGCACACTTATCAAAAAAAGTCCCTAACTTTTTTCCGCTAAGGCGAATTCAGGAAAAAATGTTTGGCCTCACGAAATGCGCTTTGATTAGGATATTGATTCTGAACCGTTTAACAGATGAAATAATTTCAATATGTTAGAGTAAACCCCACAACATTTAGACTTATGCGTTATGTTATTTACACCTCCGGATCAACGGGACGTCCCAAGGGGGTCATGATTACGCACAAAAGCTGCATCAACATGATCCACGGCAAAAAGAAACATCTGGACCTGGATTCCTCTTCGCGCATGACACAGTTTTTTTCAATCGCTTTCGATGCCTCGGTCTGGGAAATATTTCCATGCCTACTGTCGGGCAGCGCCCTGTACATCGTGCCGGACGAGATTCGAACCGACCCCGCCGCCATGCTGGACATGGTGAAAAGAGAAAGCATTTCCGTTCTCACATTGCCTCCGGTGGTGCTGGAGGCGCTTCACCCGACGGAACTGCCGTCTCTTAAAATTGTTCTGACGGGCGGAGAAGCCTGTAAAACCGAAGCCATGAATCGGTGGAGCCAAAACCATGTGTTTGTAAACGCTTACGGACCCACGGAATGTACCGTTTGCGCCACCGTGCATACTTATAAAAAAGGGGATCTCAATACGGATATCGGAAAACCCCTGGATAATATTACGGTCTATATCCTGGACGGGGAACAGCGTCCGGTGAAGATCGGTGACGAAGGAGAGCTGTACATCGGCGGCGATGCGCCGGCCCGGGGGTATCTGAACCGCCCGGATCTCACGAAAGAACGGTTTATCTTAAATCCCTTCGCCACCCATGAGGAGAAGAAAAACGGCCGAAACCTCCGCATTTACAAAACCGGCGATGTGGTGAAACGGCTTTCAAACGGCGACATCCAGTATGTGGGACGAAATGACAACCAGGTGAAAATCAGGGGGTTTCGCATCGAGCTGGGGGAGATTGAAAACAAGCTCTACGCGCATCCTTCAGTTTTGATGTGCGCGGTCATCGCCCGTGAAAGAAACGGCGAAAAATATCTTTGCGCATATTATACCGCAAAGGAAAAAGCGGACGTCAAAAAGGACGCGCTTCGGTCCCATCTCGCGGAACTTCTGCCGGACTATATGATCCCGCGGGTGTTTGTGCCGCTTCAAACCATGCCGGTCAACACCTCCGGCAAGATCGACCGAAAAGCGCTTCCGGAACCGGATTTTACCGGGGATGAGAAGGATTTTGAAGCACCCGCAACCGCAACCGAAACCGAACTATGCGCCATCTGGGAGGACCTGCTGGGGGTGCCAAGGATCGGGGTGACGACGAATTTTTTCCATATTGGGGGCAATTCATTGACCATCGTTCAGCTGGCGCTCCGGATCAACCGGACATTTGGAATCGATATTTCACCGGAAAAACTCTTCGCGGCTAAAACCATAAAGGAACAGGCCGCGCGGATTGCGCGCGCCGGCAAATCGGTTTCATTGAAACTCAAACGCGCACCTGAACTGCCGGACTATCCGGTTTTAAATGCTCAGAAAAGAATGTACCTGGTCAACAAAATAGAGGGCAAAAGCCCGGCCTACAATGTGACGTTGATTTATCGGACCGAAGATGCTTTCGACGGGGAACCGTTGAAGGAAACGCTGGCGGAAATAGCCCGCAACCAGGAATCCCTGAGAACCCGCTTTTTCGAAACCGAAAACGGTATTCGCCAGAAAATTCCGGAGATGTCCGAGTGCGCCCTTGAAATCGAAGAAAAAGCCATCGAGACCCGTTCATTACAAGCGGCATTTACACAATTTTGCCGCCCCTTTGACCTGGCCAAAGCCCCTTTATGGCGTACCGGTATTTTCAAGGAATCGGATGGGCGCGCCACGTATCTGATCTTTGTTTTTCATCACATCATTTTTGACGGGCAGTCGGTGAATCTCTTCTTAAAAGAACTCCATCACGCCTACCATACGAAAACACTCACCCCGCCCGACGGCCGCGTCAGGGACTATGTGTTTTTGGAACAGGCGCTTTCAAGCTCCGAAACCTACCAACGGCAGGAAGCCTACTGGCGCGATGAATTGGGTGAAGAACTTCCCCAAATATCACTCCCCTGGGACCGGAAACGCCCGAAAGTAAAGGACTATAAGGGCGGGGCCGTAAGGCTGGCCATAGACCCTGACTTGAAAGAAGCGATGAAACGGGTTGAACGAAGCCGGGACGTGACCCCCTTTATGCTCATGTTTGCGGCATTTAATATCCTGCTTTCAAAATACAGCGCAAGTGAAGACATCATCACCGGCATCCCCTCACTGGGCCGGAAAAGTCCCGATGTGCTTTCCTGCCTGGGCATGTTCGTCAGCACGCTCCCGGTCCGGACACGAATTTTCGGCCATATGTCCGTGTCGGAATACCTGGAAAGGGTCAAACACAAAGTGTTGTCCGCCATTGCCAATGATTTGTACCCCTTAGAGGAAATGGTCAGCACCCTCCATATCGAACGGGAAGCGGGACGAAATCCGCTTTTTGATACGGTATTTGCCCTGTGGGACCTGGGAGACGACAAGCTGCGACTGGGAAATACCGCCCTTTCGCGAATCAATGAGGAAGTCATCACCGAAAAATTCGATATCACCGGCTACGTCTATGAAGAAGCGGGCCGGACGGATATTGTTTTCAGCTATGCCGCGGCCCTTTTCAACAAAACGACCATCGAACGCTTTGCCGGGCATTACTTAAATGTTTTGAGGGCCATGGTCTCCCATCCCGAAATGCCCATCAAAGACATTTCCCTGATGGACCGTGAAGAATATGAAAAAATCATTCATGATTATAACCGCACGGCACGGCCCTGCCCCAACGGCAAAACCCTGACCCTTCTTTTTCAGGAACAGGTGGAAAAAACGCCTGAACAAACCGCCCTTGTGTTTCGCGATGAGACCCTCACCTACCGCGGGCTCAATGAAAAGGCCAATCAACTGGCCCACATGATCCGGCAGACATACCCGGAAGAGTGGGGCGAAGCCGTAAGGGGGGACACGCTGATCGGTCTCTATATGGACCGCTCCATAATAAAGATCATCGCCATTTTAGGGATCATCAAATCGGGCGCCGCCTATGTCCCTTTCGATCATGCGGACCCGGAAGAACGCCTCCAATTCAAGATCAACGACTGCGCCTGCAAGATGGTGCTGGCATCGCGGAACAGGGCAGAGGATCTCCTTTTTCTGGCGGAATCGGACACCATTTTGGTGAGCGTAGACGCCTACTGGGAAGAGATCGAAAAATTTCCCACCACCAACCCGCCATCCGTCAACACACCCCGGGACCTGGCGTACGTCATCTACACCTCCGGTTCCACGGGACTTCCCAAGGGGGTGATGATCGAACATCGAAATTGCGTCAATATGATTTTTGCCAGGAAAGACATTTTCAAGCTGAACCCCCAATCACATGCCCTGCAGTTCGCTTCAACGTCTTTTGATGCATCGGTCTGGGAGATATTTCCGGCGCTTCTCTCCGGCGCCGCCTTATATATCGCGCCCGATGAGATCAGAAAAAACCCGGCGGCCCTTTCCGATTTCATGGAAAAGACGGCCATATCGGATACCCTGCTGCCGCCGGTCATCATCGAAGCCATGCCGGAAAAGGCGCTTCCGGCGCTAAAAATTCTTCAAACCGGCGGCGATGCCTGCCCTGCCGAAATCATGGATCGCCGGCGCCGGCAGAGAGCCTTCGTCAATGCCTGCGGTCCCACGGAAAGCACGGTTGTCGCCACCCTGCATTTCTATCAAAAGGGGGACCTCAATACGAATATTGGAAAACCCGTCCACAACATCACCGCTTATGTTCTGGATCCGGACCGGAAGCCCGTGCCGGAAGGGATTGCGGGCGAATTGTACATCGGGGGAGAAGGTCTGGCCCGGGGGTATCTGAACCGCCCGGAACTGACGGCGGAGCGTTTCATGCCAAATCCCTTTGCATCCGCCGAAGACCAAAAAAACGGCAAAAATCTTCGCATTTACAAGACGGGGGACGTGGTCCGATGGCTTCCGGACGGGGACATCCAGTACATGGGACAAAATGACGGTCAGGTGAAGATCAGGGGATACCGGATCGAGCTGGGGGAAATCGAAAACAAACTGGCCTCACATCCCATGATCGAGACCTGCACGGTCATGGTACGGAAAAAGAAACAGGACAAGGTGATCGTTGCCTATTACACGGTCCGGGAAACAACGCGGGAAACCGACGAAAGCGAAGGAAAAAAAGCCGACAATACCTTTATTCAATCCTGGGAGTCCATCTATGACGATACCTATGATGATATTGCGGGCGCAGTGCGCCAGGATGAATTTTACGGCTGGAACAGTTCGTTCACCGGCCGGGCCATCCCGATCGAGGACATGCGTGAATGGCGGGACATGACCCTGGAGCGGATCCTTTCCCTCGAGCCTTCCATAGTTTTCGAGATCGGCTGCGGCACCGGGCTGCTCATGTATCCGCTCCTTTCCCATGTGGATCACTATACGGGAATCGATTTTTCGGGCAAGGTGATTGAAAAGCTGAAACAAGGTTTGAAAAAAACAAGCGCGGAGCATGCCGTACTATTTAAAAAGCGGGCACACGAAATCGATCAAGTTCCGCGAACCGCCATAGATGAAAACGGCAGCTGCGTGGTCATCATAAACTCCGTTGTTCAATATTTTCCCGGCGCCCCTTACCTCGAAGACGTCCTGGAAAAAGCCTGCCGCAGGATCGGGGAGGGAACCATATTCATCGGAGATGTGCGGGATTTCAGGCTGCAGGGCGAATTTCACGCGGCGGTTCAGGTATTTAAACACCAGGAAGGTCCACTGCCTGAAAATACCCCTATCGGCAAAACGGCCATGCGGAACATGAAAAATGACAAGGAACTCCTTATCTCACCGGCGTTTTTCATGGCGTTTGCGGGCAAAAACAAGAGCGTCCGCCGGGTGGAGATCCTGCCCAAAAGAGGGCGGAGCGCCCATGAAATGAACCGGTTTCGCTATGATGTGATGCTTAAGGTGGGTCCTTCAAAGAAGCAAAACCCCATTGCGCTTCCCTGGGAAGAATATGGGCCCCAAATGACCCTGGAAGAAAAACTGGGGGCCGGAACGGACACCATCGCGATTCGCAATTTTCCCAACAAACGCGTCATCAGTGAATGCGGCATCACCGGTTTTTTGTCCCAGGACAATCAAAAGATATTGTCCGAGTATGAAAAATAGACCGACGATTGCGCCGATATCCATACGCTGGAAGATTTATACGAAATGGCCGATGCCGGAGGGTATCAAATTCTGGTGTCGTTATCGCTTGACAACAAGTGCGGGTTGGACGTGGTCTTCTTTCAAAACGGACTCGATGCCGTAAAAGATGCCGTTTATCACATGAATGCCGAAAGAAAAGATTCCGAGGTTTATTCAAACAATCCCGTACAAAGCGATCAGCCAAAAAAGATTGCCGCGGGGGTTTTGAATGAATACCTGGCGGAACGTCTTCCCGCCTATATGATTCCTTCCTTTTTTGTGGCGCTTTCTGAAATGCCCCTCAACATATCGGGCAAAATTGACAAAAAAGCGCTGCCGGAACCGGCATTTTCCGCAAGCGATGAAGACTACGAAGCGCCGTTTACGGATACCCAGAAGAGACTCTCTAAAATCTGGGAAGAACTCTTAGGGGTTGAAAATCCGGGGATCACCAGCAACTTCTTCCACCTGGGGGGAAATTCCCTCAAAGTCGTTCAGCTGGCGCTCAAAGTGAATTCGGAATTGGGGAAACACATTACCGCCGAAGATCTGTTCCAGTCCAAAACCATCAAGGAACAAGCAGATTTTATCGACGCCGCCGCCGAGAGTGCGGCACTTACAATCGAAAAAACGCCCGATATGCCGGATTATCCGGTTTTGAACGCACAGCGAAGAATGGTTCTGGTCAATCGTATTGAGGGGGCCGGCACCGCCTACAATATCACCCTGATCTACAAAACCGGCCATGACCTTGATACCCACCAGCTCAAAGAGGCGCTTTCGGCAATTGCCCAATCCCAGGAAGCCTTGCGGACCCATTTCATTGAAACGGAAAACGGCATTCGGCAGAAGATCGTCGAAATGTCTGAATTTAAAGTTGAAATTGAAGAAAAGCATGTTCCGTCCGAGAAAATGCAATCCGCCCTCACCCGTTTTTGCCGCCCCTTTGATCTTCATAAAGCGCCGCTTTGGCGCGTGGCGGTTTACCACCGGACGGACGGCGGGGCCACCTGTCTGCTCTTTGATTTTCATCACAGTATTTTCGACGGCCGGTCCGTGGAAATCTTCCTCAGGGAGCTTACCGATGTTTTCGCGGGAATGCGCGCAAAAGTGCCGCCGGTGCGGTTAAGGGATTGCGCGGTTTACGAACAGGCATTTGCCAAGACCCCGGATTACCTGCGCCAGGAAAAATACTGGCGCCATGCGCTTTCAGGCCCCCTCCCGGAACTGATGCTTCCCTACGACAAAAAGCGGGGCACCCTGCCCGATCGCAGCGGGGGCTCCGTTCAGCTGGAAATCGAGGCCACGTCCACAAACGCGCTCAAGGCACTGGAAAAATCCGAGAACGTCACACTTTTCATGATAATGCTGGCGGCGTTTCATATCCTGCTTTCCAAATACAGCCGGGAAGAAGACATCGTTACGGGGATCCCCTCTTTGGGACGGAACCGCCAGGATGTCATGAACTGCCTCGGCATGTTTGTCAGCACACTGCCGGTGAAAACAATGGTTTCCGGTCAGATGACGGTGCGGGCCTATTTAAAAACCGTTAAGGAGAAGGTGATTGCCGCGCTTTCAAATGACGCCTATCCCCTGGAAGAGATGGTAAAACGCCTCAAGATTGAAAGAGCGCCGGGGCGAAACCCGCTCTTTGATGTGATGTTCGGCCAGTGGGAATCCGGCGAAAAGACGCTGCAACTGGGTCCGGCGACCTTTGAGCATGTGGATCCGGGAATAACGTCCCAACCCTTTGATCTGATCGGCTATGTTTATGAAGACGCCGAAAAACTGAAATTCATCCTGGGCTATGCCGCCGCGCTGTTTAACGAAAGCACCATTAAGCGCATGGGCGGGCATTATGTTCGAATTCTGGATACGATTTCCACGAACCCGGAAATCCGGATCAAAGACATTGTGCTGATGGACCGGGCGGAATACGAAAAGCAGGTATTTGATTGGAACCGGACGTATGCGCCGTATCCTCGGGACAAGACTCTGGTTCAACTCTTTGAGGAACAGGTTCAAAAAACACCGGACAAAACCGCCGCCATATTTCCCCAAAAGGCCCTCACTTTTTCGGAACTGAACCGTGCGGCCAACAGGATCGCGCATGCCATCAGAAAAACATATCAAAGAATAAACAACGATGGCATAAGAAGCGACACGATCATCGGCATTTATACCCATCGTTCACCTGAAATGCTCACCGGGATCTACGGCATCCTGAAATCGGGCGGCGCCTACCTTCCCCTGGACCCGGAAGAACCGGAAAACAGGCTTAGGAATAAAATTGAAGACAGCGGATGCCGCCTCATCCTGGTATCTTCATCCCACCGGAAAACCTTAGGCTTTTTAGCGGACAATATCAAAGTAATGGATCTTTCGCGGGAAGCGCCATCCTCACACCCTGATGAAAACCCCGAACACATCAATACACCCCGGGATCTGGCCTATCTCATCTATACCTCCGGATCAACCGGACAGCCCAAGGGCGCCATGATCGAACACCGAAATGTTGCGGCTTACGCCATTAACAACAACTATTGTCCTTTGAATACCGATACCAGGGCCGTTTCCTTCTCCAATTTTACCTTCGATGCCAGCATATTCGATATTTTTTCAGTCCTTCTAAACGGCGGGTGTACCGTATTCCCCCAAAAGGATGAATTCCTGGATTTGGGAACGCTTGCCGGCATCATCGATCACCATGACGCGAATACGGCTTTTGCCACCACTTCGTTTTTCAACCTCCTGGCAAGTACAGGGGATCGAAATCCCCTTCTCAAACTGCGCCATGTCATCTTTGGCGGTGAAAAGGCGAACCGGGAACGGGTCCGGGAATTTCTCGTATCTTCTGTGAATACACATCTGATACACGCCTACGGCCCCACGGAAACGACCGTCTATGCCACCGCCTGCCGCCTGACCGACGCGGACCTCATTCCCATCGGTAAAGCCTTGAACAACACCACATTGTACGTGCTGGATCCGGACAAAAATCCCGTCCCCGTGGGCATGAAAGGCGAACTGTACATCGGCGGAGACGGCGTGGGGCGCGGTTATTTAAACCGCCCGGACCTGACCCGGGAGCGATTCCTGGAAAACCCCTTTGCCGCGAATGAAGACAAGCGACTTTCCAGAAACCGGCGGCTCTATAAAACAGGGGACATTGTCCGGTGGCTGCCGGATGGAAACGTAGACTACGTGGGCAGAAACGACAACCAGATCAAGATGCGCGGGTTCAGAATAGAACTCGAGGAAATCGAAAGCAGGCTCCTGTCCCATGACGCGGTGAAACAGGCCGCCGTTTTATGTAAAGAGCGTGAGGGGCGTCAGTACCTGGCGGCCTATTACACCCTCAAGGGGGGTAAGACCGGGGAAACCACGGTCCATCAGTTAAGGTCCTATCTTCTGGAGCATCTTCCCGATTACATGGCGCCGTCCGTTTTTGTTGAAATGGAGAAATTCAATCTCACCACATCAGACAAGATCGACAAGCATGCGCTTCCGGAACCGGCTGCAACGGGAGAAGATGCTTACCGGGCGCCGGAAAACCATATACAGGAAAACCTGTGCCGCATCTGGCAGGAGGTGCTGGGCCTTTCGCGCGTGGGCATAACCGATAACTTCTTCCATATGGGCGGCGATTCCATACGGGCCATGGAGGCGGCCCATCTCATTTCGAAAAACCTGGGAATCGATTTTCGGGTGTCGCATATATTCAATCTGAAAACAGTGCTGCGGATTGCCGAAGAATGCGAAAAAAAGGCGAACCACGACATCATGCGCCTCAACCCATTCAGGGAAAACGCCGGAACCCTGGTCTTCATTCATCCCGGTGACGGCGGGTGCGAGATCTATGAACCCCTTGTGATGATGCTCGATCCCCAAATTCGCAGATAACCTCCAGGTCAAGCAGATCAACCGGCATCATTTTGATATTCTTGATGAAACGGAGGCATTGGCGGACAATATTTTATCGTTTTGTAAATAATGGCGGGCGTAGGGGCGAACCTATGTGTTCGCCCTGCGTGACTCCCGCCTCACAAAAGCGAAAACGGCAAGGGCTGCCAGAGAGAGGAGAAGGCCCGCCAGGAAAGCGTCTTCGAAACCCTTCAACAGTAAACCCCGATTCTCTCCGGGAAGAATTAATCTTCCGCGGTCTCCGCCCACAACGCTTGAAAAGGCCGTCTCCAGGATCACCACGCCCAGCACCGACCCGCAGTTCCTTATGGTCACCATGATGCCCGATGAGATCCCTTCCATGTTGGAGGGGCTTCTGTCGAGAATCATTCGCCTGGCGGGAGGGAGAAAAGCGCCGATCCCAGCGCCCATGAGCGCAAGGGAAAGGATCAAAAACCAGAAAATGTCTACCTTTCCGAGCAGAAAAAACATCGCAAAAGCGATCACCATGAAGATGATCGAGATCATGGTGACGTTCCTGGAGCTGCCACGATCCGCCAAGTGACCGGCGCTCGGGCCGGAAAGCATCATCAGCAAGGAGGGGACAATCATGATGATTCCGGAGCCGGAGACCGATATTTCTCTGATCAGTTCGAGGTAAAACGGGAAAATGAAAATCGCCCCCGTAAAGGCCCCCGTCATCAAGCCCCCTGCCAGGTTGGCAATCGTGAAAGTGGCATTGCGGAACAGCGTCAGGTTTATCAGTGGATCTCGACTGCGCGCTTCCTGCCGGATAAACAAACCGCCAAATACGACCGCGGCGCCGAAAGAACCCAGAATCCGCCCGGAAGTAAAACCGAGTTCGTGGCCCATGTTCAGGGCATACAGCAAGGCGAACAGCGTCAGGAAGATCAGCGCCGCCCCCGGCAGGTCGAACTTCTTGCCGAGAGAAGCCGGTGCGATTCGGGGAAGGAAGATCATTGCGAAAAACACCCCGATGATGCCCACGGGAATATTGATGAAGAATATTCCCCGCCAGCTCCAATACTGGTTGATCATCCCTCCCACCACGGGGCCGATGGCGATCCCCAGCGAAGCGGCCGTGGTGACGTAGCCCAGGGCCCGCCCCCGCATCTTTTCCGGCAGGTAAGCGCTGACCATCGACGGCCCGATGGCTGAAAGCATGGCCGCCCCAGTCGCCTGAATGACCCGGAAGAGGATCAATTGGGCGAAGCCCTGTGACAGCCCGCAGCCCAGGGAACCTGTCGTGAAAGTGCAGAACCCGGCGACAAAGATCTTCCGGAATCCTTTCATGTCCCCCAACCGTCCAAAGGTGGGGAGAAACGCGCACAGGACCAGGAGATAAACCAGTATGATCCAGGAAACAACACTCGTGCTCACCTGGAAGTTCCGAGCGAGCGTGGGCAATGAGATGTTCACAATAGTTACATCGAGCGCTCCCATAAACGCAGCAAGGGAAATCGTGAATATGATCAGTCGATCGTTTCTACGGGACGCGCCCTCAATCATTCCCGACACCTCTTTCGAATGACAAGCGAATCACAGTATCGAGGGAAACCGGTGCATAAAGCACCTCAAATCCGGGGACACCTTACCTATTTTTCTTTCGACCAGGCTTTTTCGGCCTCAGCCGCCTGTCTAAAATAGTCTCCAATTGTTTTACAAAAGTCGCTTTTCCTAACGGTCGACCGGTCCGTTCATACTTTCTGAACAATTCGATTTCAGAATACTGGGTACATGCCAATAAATACCTTTCTTCCATGATAAATGACGCAAACCGCCCCTGCCATAAATGACCGCGCCAACCTTCCCTGAAATTGATCATTCTCGTATATCGCCTGTGGGCTTCCCCAATGGCTAGATTTAATCCATCCTTGGTTTCTGGAACGGCAATCAGGTGGATGTGATTGGGTATCAGACAATAAGCCCATATTTCGACTTTATATTTCAGGCACCATTCCGACATCAAAGTCAGATAGGCTTCGAAGTCCTGATCGCTGAAAAATGTCTGCTGCCGTCTATTCCCCCTTTGTGTAATGTGATGAGGAAAACCCGGAGCCACTGCCCTTGCCATCCGTGCCATGGTAAGAATTTAAACAAATGCTTTAATCTCGACTTTGGCCAATCTATTGGGATTCAAGCTGCGTAGCATACTATATCGAGCAGTATTTCGAGCAAATCATCTTGGAAATAGGTTGAATCAGCCTCAGGTGATGAATTCGTGTAATTCCTGGCATGCCAAATATGCCTGCGAACTAAAGCAATAATATCCGAAAAAGTTGCGGCGGATTTTTTGTACCATGCACAGGTCGAGATTGTCAGGGTTTTGCTCTTTAGCAATTCTAAGGCGACCAGAACAACAACGGAAAACATGCCGAATAGTGCTGGTGTTGTACGGGCTATGGCAAAGTCAGACCATTGTCTTTGGGTTTCAAAACCAAGATGAGCGCGGAGCTCTTCAAATGTGACTTCAATGTTCCATCTGAGGATAAACCATGTGAGGATCTCATTTTCTGTTGCTTTTAGGTCTGTGGCAAAAAAAGCTTCAGTACGCAGTTCTCCTTTTGGGTCACGAACGACAACCCATTTTATAGGAACAGGATCCTGCCCAGGCGTATACCAAAGGGAAATGCCGGAAAATATTTCAAGCGTGCGTTTGACGCCGTCGTACCAAATAATCGTAATGAGATTCCAATTAGTTAACGGATCGTTAACCCGTTCTGACAAAGAAGATTGTTTTTTCCCTTTTTTAGGTTTAGGTCCCCGTTTTCCGGGCTGAGCAGAAGCCGGGAATTCATATAAGGAGGAATCTAGACGCAAACGAGATACCAAACTAACGGGCGTAGAAAAACCCATACAACACAGCACGAGCTTAACAGCAGCATAAGCACCGTCTCCAACTAAAACCATGGGGTGAGTTGGCAACCAGCGTCTTACTTGTATGATCATCTGGCAGGTCCAATCAACGGTAGTCTTATGTCGTTTATTTTGGGCCTTGTTGTAAGATTTTGACGGCGTAAGAACTGTGAGAAACGGTAAAGCCCATGGGCGCTGCGACCAGGGTAAGGGAACAACCGCCATCATGGATATCCATTTAAGTCCAAAGCAAAGTACCACTTTTTCTTGTGAAGAGCGAACTGCGTCACGATAACAGCCTTTCGCCTTAATTTTTTTACCTTTTCGGCGTTCTATGGTTTTGGTATATATTTATTTGTATTGCAATACGGTTCGCTTTTCACTGGATAGCATTACAGATGTAATGATAAACAGATCCGTATAATAACTGTTGGCCCATCTGAATACAAATAATAGAGGGAGGAAAAGAATGAGAAAGCTGTCTTTTTGGGCGATCTTCCTGATTCTCGGATTGGCCTTTTCAGGCGCGGTGTCCGCCCAGCAATAGACATCCCTAGAAAAGGTTGGCCGCCAGCAATGGAAATCCTTGGCTAAAACTGGCATAGATGTTGCCGCGACCAACACTGCGCTCTGGGCCATTGCGGCCGACAACACGATCTGGCACTACTCTGCAGGAAAGTGGGTGGCTTACCCCGGAGGAGGCAAAGGTCTGGCCATTGCGGTGACACCCAGCGGTAGGCCCTGGGTGATCGGCACGGACTCCCGGATCTACTACGCAACCGGGAAGGGTTGGGCTGAGGCGCCTGGCGGTGGCAGAGGCAAAGACATAGCCGTGGGCGGGAACGGACGACCTTGGATCATTGGCATGGACAATGGCATATACCATCTCAACGTCAATAAATGGGTCGAATATCCCGGGAAAGGCAAAGGAAAGGCCATCACTGTTGCGGACAATGGAACCCCGTTCGTGATCGGTACGGACAACAGGATATTCCGTGGAAGTCCCTCTGGATGGACCGAGCTTGCCGGAGGTGGCCGTGGAAAGGACATCGGCACCGGCCCTGCCGGAGCACCCTATGTGATTGGCACGGACAACCAGGTTTTTTTCTACCACGGATCCTCGTGGCATTTGCTACCCGGAGGTGGCAAAGGACTTCGCATCGGCGTGAGTCCGGACTACACGCCAGTTATCACAGGCCTCTATCATACGGTGTGGAAGTTCGTTCGCTGAAGAGACGAAGAACAAGAAACCTCCGGCGCCATGCAACCTGTACTTGCTGCCCGGTACTCCTTGAAACCAAAATGCGGTGGTCGACATGCCAGTGCAAACAACTTCAACAATACTCAGACAATCATCCGCAAGGGAAGGCAGACCCCCCGTCAGGTGCATAACGGTTTGATTGTAAAGCAAAATCCCCAGGCCGTAGTGTCCGCTAGACAATGGGCTACCTACTGGGTCAGCGTTGACCGGGGTATTATTATGGTTGGAAGAGACGAAATTCCCGGTCAAAATATCACACTAACCTGGCAAGATCCCGTCCCGCTGCAAAACTTGAGAGTCCTGGGGTTTTCAACGTGGAACACGCCGGCTAACTACCGCAATATTCGACTTCTGCTGGCAGCTGGAAGGGGGTAAAATGGAGGGATTATGAGCGTTGGACCAGAAGGAGACATGATAAAAATACCCATACTGGGAATAGGATTGCGGGGACGTTACTCATGTTGGTGGTGCTGAAACGATGGATGGCGTACCTTCTGCTTCCGGCCGGGTTGGTGCTGATCTTCGTCCCGATTAGCACCCATCGCTTGGGGCAAGGCGGAAAGGCCGTTCTCTTTCTGGATATCCTTGAGGTTCTGGCAGTCCCCGAACATCCCGGCGTTTCGGATCCGCCTCTGCCTAAGCCGAAGACCCAGGAAGACGCGTGGCGGCAACTGAAAAGACAGCAAGAGCAAATGGCCTTGGCTGAAGCCCGTGCGGACGCGGTCATGAATTCATACGGCTATCCCCGAATACGGGCTGAAGATCTGGCCCGCTATCCCGCGCTCAAATCGGAAGTCAGCGCGATGCGGCGCATGTACGCCAACGGGCGCCACAACTATCATCGTCCCATCTCTCAAGACGCGGTTCCGCCTGAAGAATGGGATGCCTTCCGGAAGGCTTTCGGAATCAAGGATGGCTCATTCCAGTTCGGAAGGTATGTTTGCAAGGGGTGGGTCGAGACGGTCCCCACCATCGTCCCCATGGAAGTGAAGCATCTCAGGACCGGGGGCAGAATTGTCGGAGGTCTCTTCCTATTACTGGGCCTTTTCTTTCTGAAGGGATGTTACGCGCGTCCCTCTAGCGCGGGCATCTACATCGGCAAAAGAAGCGCCATTTTGATCTGGGATGTCATTATCATCGTCGTACAGGTCGTGTTCGCCCTGTGGCTCCTGGATACGATCTTTGCTCAGGTATTCCACACAACGCCGGACTGGAA
Organism: Desulfatiglandales bacterium; assembly: GCA_963662465.1. Classification (GTDB taxonomy): domain Bacteria; phylum Desulfobacterota; class DSM-4660; order Desulfatiglandales; family Desulfatiglandaceae; genus NaphS2. The sequence goes on along the minus strand of OY759599.1, from coordinate 976,381 downwards.
CGAAACTTTGACACGGGGCATGGGGTTTTTCATGATGGTACTCGCGAATCCGGTGCTGGCGTTCGTCACCACTGCGATGTCTCTTCAGATCCTAGTGATCACCAGTGAAACGATCGGGCTCAAGGATTTGTTTGGTCTGACCACTGTGGACTGGTCCGATGTGGAGGGCTTCCGAGTGTCTCAAGTCTTCTCCCCACGCAGGTTGGGCGGCATATGGACGCCCAAGCGAGTAATGAAGCTGCTCAAGATCGATGCCGGGACCACTGCGCTGCACGTCATGGAGCCTCCTTATAAGTCTACCAAAAAAGAGATCATCGCGGCGCTGATGGAACACGCGCCCGAGAAGTTAAAGACGAGTATTGCCATCGCGTCCAAAGAATGGCTATCCTATTTATGAGCACCAAAATCCGTTGTTTTCTGACAACAGTCCTACTTCTTAGCCTAGCCAGTTCGACCCACGCCATGGCAGCTCGTAAGGCCCCACCGCTCGCCGGAATGCAATTTGTCCGCGCCAACTATGAACCGAATGCCGCCGCAATCGTCATCGAATGGGTGGTCCCCAGCATCGATGCCTTAGGGCCGCTCGCCCGGATCGAACTGCTGATCCTCGACGCACACGGGAAACCTGTATTCGGTGTGCTGCAAAACCGCAGCGCCCGTTGCAATCCAATCCCTCCTGATACGTTCGGTGTGATTGTCGACCCTGCGAGCGACGACCGGTCCATCAAAAACGTCGCCAGTGCCGGTTTCAACGTCCAGTGGAACCAGGCATCCCCCTATGGTATACTTCTAAAGCAAAGCGCTGCCGGAGTAATAGGGGGGAACCTGGGCATCAGCGTTTGGATTGCCCCGCGGGATTGGAATCCCGGTCGCTATGTCATCAAAACCCGGGCGGTAACAAGAGATCACAGCCCGGCCCCCTGGCAGGAACTGGCTGAGTTTGATTATACAGGGGCAGGAGTTGAGAAAGTCACAGAAAGCCGATGTCTGGTTAAGCCGATCTTTTTCAATGTCTCCCATCAGTCGGTCATGCCGTTTGACCATGTTGGATCCGTTGTCCTTATCCGTTATGAACGTCAAAAGCAGGATAAAGGAGTTGTTGTCAAACGCTGGCCGGACGACGCAAGCAGTCAGTACAAGTATGTCGAGAAAGAGAGACAAGAATTAAAACTCCGTGATCTCTCAGGAGGGTTTATGTCCCTTGTGCCTGGCATTTATCAGTTTAAACACAACTCGGTACACGAACAACCGCCATCTGGATTTTATGGCGAAAGCAACTTTTTTGAAATAAAAACCGGAGAAGAAACCGTCGAGGTACAGATTCTGTTAAACCCAGCCATATAGGCCCTGAACGAAAAGCCTGCAATCAAAATAAAGGTTATATTTTTAATGGCAACATCCCTCCTCCATATGTGTATCGTATTTCTCAGTCTCTGTTTCCATCTATTCCTTACCCCCTCGGCCCTGGAAGCAAAGGAGAATCATCCGGTCTCCGAATCTGCGACTATTGGCATAACTCAGATTCCCAGCTACAGCATTCTTTATGAGCAATTGCTCTTGCTGGAACGTCAACGAATTTATTGTGTAATGAAATTTGAATTGACCTAAGCGCGAAATGTTGTTTAACATTAAAATTATCAAACTAAATCCTAGCAAAAGATATTTTAAATTTTCAATACAACTGGGAAACGCATTATTATCAAATAGATCCGGACATTCTGAGAGATAGGCTCTCACATTGAAAGCGTAAGAATCTAAATGCAAATAAGGTTCTTGAGGCTTTCGGGTGACAAAATGAATACTCTAGTAAAAATTGGAGGCGTGAGCGAAATGAATACGAAAAGGAAAATGCATGGGGCTCTAGTCCCGGTTGTTGTGGGAATTATCTGTTGGGTCTTTTCGGCTCATTTCGCATTTGGCCAACAAACGCCATACCCTACCAGCTGGAATGTGAATTGCAATGGTTACATAGGATTGCTTATTTACAAATACAATCCCCAAACGAAGCAGGTGACCGGCACTCTTCTGGGAACGCCGGTGGAGGGGTTTCTAGTTGGGCGCCATTTGATGCTGCATCGGAATCCGAAAGGTAACGGACAATTGTATGACGGATGGATTCTTGATCCCAAGCTAGGCGCCCAAGGACAACCCTATTATAGCGGCGACTATTTCATCGCTGGTACAGTCAGCGAATTCAAAGGTTCCGTGGACGGTGTCTACCCATGGTATGGTACGGCTGCAAAAGGAGGTCCGGGAGGAACACAAAAAGTGCTCAGGCTCTCCTGCAAAAATAAAGAAAATGCAGAAAAAGGGTGTTGCTGTTTCCTAGGAGCCCATACATATAAATTCCCAGACCAATATGTCCGTGCATTTGATTTGACTTTTGACACCGGAAGAGGATTTAACTGCAAAAGTAACGTGATGATACAGATTTACCGAGCAAACAAATGGGAAACATTGAAAACAGTAGCCGCCGTGTCTTCTTCAGGAAACTCAGGAAATAATTTAATAACGGTGAATGTCCCAGTCAATTCCAAAATCAGTGGCATTCGAGCTGCCGATAATTGCGTTTGTTGCATAGACAATTCAAGTGTAGTAATCTACTTCAATTGAAAGCAATCTCTGGCCTGCCTGTACCAACGCCCCAATTTTTACCATGAAAATACAGCCGTTAGCGATTAGCTGTTAGCTTAAAAGCGGTAGATGTTATTTTCATCCGCGGGGGTGGCAAATCCCTTTGTCGTGAGGGTTTACTTATTTTCGTATTACACGGAAAAAATGGAGACGGTGCATAACTTGCTGACCCCATACTTGTCCCCACCCATGCAATGGCCCAGGCCTAGGGCGCCTAAAAAGAGCCAAAAGCGCTCAAATTTGTTGCTCGGTTTTTGGCCCCCCAAATTTCTAGATTTGTGGGCACAAACAGGGCAACCACAAATCCAGAAATTGGGGGGGGGCAAAAACCGGGGAATGTTTTTTTGTCGTTTTAGACGCCCTACCCTAAACCTATATGAGATGGATGAGACACCTTTAAACAGCTATCCGAATAGTAGCATATTGAGGTATGGATAACGACCCAATCTCTTCATAGGGCTAAAATTCAGCAGATACTATTTATAGAGGCTTTTTCATGTATATGCAATTGTTTTTATTATACTATCACCCGATTGTTTTAACACCCTTTAATAGTCTGCAAATCTGGAAACGGACGGCAGGAGCTTCCGGTCTTCTGAGATTGATGGCGCGTCGCCTGTGGTGACTCGGGCTCTGCCCCTCTCTCTTCGTGCATCGAAAACCATGGCTGACAGTTCCGAAATGCGTTTCCGCATTCGGTCCGCCTGGCCGCAAATCGATTCCGTGGCCGCTGCGACCTCCTCGGCTGTCGCGGCGTTTTGTTGAACCACCTTGTCCATTTCCGCCATTGCGGTGTTGAGCTGGCCAACGCCCTGGGCCTGTTCCGAAGAGGCCGAAGCGATTTCATTGACCAATTCGCCGGCCTTACCGGAATTACTGACCACCTGGGCGAAAATCTCTGAGGTCCGATCCACCGTTTTCGTCCCTTTTTCTACCTTGCGAACCGTCCCATCGATCAACTCTGCGGTGTTTCTCGCCGCCTCGGCTGCGCGCATGGCCAGGTTGCGCACTTCGTCAGCCACCACGGCGAAGCCTGCGCCCGCCTCGCCGGCCCGGGCCGCCTCAACGGCAGCATTGAGGGCCAACAGGTTGGTCTGGAAGGCGATCTCATCGATGGTTTTGACGATCTTCTGGGTTTTTTCACTGGCCTCGGAAATCTCTCCCATGGAAGTATTCAACGCCGCCATGACACTCTGGGCTTCCTTCACAGCATCATCGGTCTCTTTCATCAGCGAGTCTGCCTGACCGGCATTTTCTGAGTTTTTCTGGGTCATGACAGCCATCTCTTCCAGGGAAGAGGAGGTTTCTTCAATAGATGCCGCCTGCTCCGCTGCCCCTATGGCCAAGGTGTTGCTGGCCGAGGAGATCTGCTCAGAAGCGTCAACCACTTCGTCGGCGCCTTCAGTGATCCCTCTTACGGTCCGCTGAATGGGTTGTGCTATTCCTCGGGCCACAATAATGAGATTTACCGTCATGAGTACCAGAGCGCCCAAAGGAAGGACTATCTTGGTGATCAGGTCGCTGACACCCCTTTCTTCGAATTTTCCAGCCAAAACGCCAAGAAAGCAGAAAACCATAATGCCCGGACCTAAACGCTGCCACAGGCGAACCACCAGGGTTTTGCCGTAGATTAGGTACAGTAGTCCCCAGAGCAGAAAATAGATGATTGCCAGGACTCCCAGGCCGGAGATGAATGTTTCCGTCATTGATGAGTTGGACATCGAATACTCCTTAGCATATCAAAATTATTGATTTAGCGTTGTCCCGACAAAATCAAAGCCCACATTTTTGACCCGCTAGAATTCAATGCCCTTTCTTGCCTTGGCGTCCGAATAGTAGGGGTGTTTGATCTGCTTGAATTAGGTGAGATGATTGGCCCGGTCGATAAGATCCTCAGGCGCGCCAGCACTAGTCATAACCAGTTCTACTTTTCTCCTGCAATCCGTTTTCAAGCGTTTGAACAAATTATAATCGCTCATTGCATATTGTTTTCAATCAATTCCGATAAATCCGCGATTCGAAAAGCCGGCTGATCATCAAGGATCAAGGAAGCCTCCTGAAGCATCATCAAACAGAAGGGACAAGCCGTAGCCACAACATCGGGCGGATTTTTAGAAATCTCCCGCAATCTTCGAACGCTCATCTTTTCACCAATCTCCTCTTCCATCCAGACATGCCCCCCACCGGCGCCGCAACAAACGCTTTGCGCATGGTTCGAGGGAAATTCCATCAGCTGACCCGCAATTGGGGTCAGCACATTTCTCGGCGATTCATAAATTTCATTGAATCGACCAAGATAACACGGATCATGAAATACAATTTTTTCTTTACCAACGCTGGTTTTGATCTGACCTTGATTCATAAGTTGTTCTATGAACTGACTATGATGGACGACTTTAAAATTTCCTCCGAATTGTTTGTATTCATTGGAAAGGACATTAAAGCAATGAGGACAGTGGGTCAAAATGAAATCGAAATCATACCCCTTCAGTGTTTCAATGTTCATTTCAGCGAGTTTCTGAAATAGCCCTTCGTCGCCAAGACGCCTGACAAAGTCGCCGCAGCAGGCTTCCTTCACACCCAATACAGCGAAGTTAACACCCGCCGCTCGAAGGATTGAAGCGGTTGATTCGGCAATCCGCCTTACCGTATCATCAAAGGCGGCAAGACAACCGATCCAGTAAATGCAGTCATAGTGTTCATCTTCACGCGCCTGCTTCAAACGCAGGGATTCCCCCCGCTGATTCCACCGCCGCCCAAAGGGATTGTAATCCCGGCTCACACGTTTCAATGCACGCTGCTGCCCAGCCTCATATACCCCCTCGTAAACCAAGCCACGCTTCAACTCCATAATCAGTTCCATGGGACGGTTGGTCATGGGACATACCGCTACGCACGCCCCACAGGCTGTGCAGGAAAAGACGTAGGCAGAGACTTTATCCAGCGTAAAAACATTATCAGTGCTTTCAAGTTTTCGTTTCGTACCCATGAGGATGGCCTTGGGGGAGAGCAGCTTTCCCGTAGCATAAGCGGGACAGGCATCCTGACATCTTCCGCATTGAGTACAGGAAAGTGCTTCCAGGAATTGTTTCCAGGTGAGATGTTCCGACTTTGAGGCCCCGAGAGGCTTCCCCGACGTCAAATCCACCGGCGCCATACACCTCGGATGACGGGCGAGTTGAAAAAAAATATTGAATGGCCCATAAAACGGGTGTCGGTGTCCGGAAAAAGGGGCGTAGACCAATAACCCGACAAGCGTCCCGACCTGCACCCACCAGACGGACCTCAATAAGCCGTGCGCAAAGGAAGCTTCGATCCCGCTTCGCCCGAACCATGAAGATAAACTCCCCGCCAACGGGGCATGATAACCGGTCCCATGCAAGAATGCACGAAGTCCCTCGGACACAAACGCCCCCGCCGCCAGCAGGAAGACGCCCGTGGTCAAAACCATGAATATGGCGCCGTCAAACTCAGGACCGAGCCTTTCGGGCCTCTTGACCAGCCGCCGTATTGCGGCGAAAAACATGGCGGGGATAAGTGCAATCGCCACCCACCCCGATGCTGTAAGCAACCATGCAAACGCCGCGCTTTCCCGAAAAAATGCTGATAATCCAAGTCCGTCTCCCAGGACCAGAAAGACGAAAAAATAGGAACCCAGTATCAGAGCCCCCCAGAAAAGGATAAAATGGATCAAGCCCGACGGATCCCTGAGAGAAACCGACTCCAGGTTGGATATTTGGAGTGGAACATAAAGGAGCGTCTTGCGCAATCTAGACCGGAGTTTGTCCATGAGATCCGGATCTCTTCCCCTGCGAACCCTGCTTAAAGTCCAGGCAACCTTGGCTGCGGATATAACGGCTGCGCCCGCCAGCAAAATCCAAAATACCGCCCTTTCCAGTGTACTCAGTTCCATATCATTTTGCGCCTCTTCCCAGGCAATTGTGAATCGCTTCCCAACTACATTTTAATCTCTTTAAGAATCTCTCTGGCCACTGCGGCCGGTTCACCTTGAAACCTGCGTTTTTTGTCTCCGAGTTCGCCCCTCATCATGCGAAGCCGATCCTGCATGGAAAGGGCGGATGTGTTGATCCCTTTTTTCACCCGGGGCTTTCGCTGACAAAGGCGACCCACGGAAACACGCTTTTCCAAAACCTTTAAAAAAGACGTTGCCGTCATCCTCTCGACGCTTCTTTGCATACCCCGGCAATAGACCTTGCTATAAGGGGCTACATAGCGGGGAAGGTTTATCCCCGGATCAAGACCGAGGACAGCCGGAAATGCCAAAACATATTCCTCGCGCATCCCTCTCTCCAGTTTCTTGTGCGCCACCAGTGTTGTCTTGGCCTCAAATTCCATGGACACAACCCCGCATATACAAGGCAGATCCAGGTTCCGGGCCAGTAAGGGAACAAATGTCCCGCTCCCGGTATCCGAACTCCGTGAACCACACAGAACCAAGTCAAATTCAATACCGCGAAGTCCTTTTTCAATCACTTGCGATATCATCCAGGTATCCGGATCCATCAGGCCGTCATCCCATATGCGAATGGCGCGATCAGCTCCGAAGCGCAACGTTTTCTCCAGAATTTTCTCGATTTCTTCCGGACCGGCACTGAGGACAATAATTTCTCCGCCATGCTTCTCGCGAATTCGTATGGCCTCTTCCAGAAGATACTCATCCATTGGATCGGGGATTGGGTAAACGGCGCCAAATTCTTCCTTGACAACATCGAACGTCACCAGATCCGGATCGGTTATTGTTTTGGAGCAGACAACAATTTTCAGGCCTTCCATGGCTTCAGCGCTTTCCTTTTTCCAACAAAACCAAGAGTTCCGGCAAAATTTCGCGAAGGTCTCCCACCACCCCTAAATCCGCCTTTTGAAAAATAGACGCCCCTTTCCACATATTCACGGCGATGATTTTGCGCACATCTTTTATGCCCATCATATGCTGCGGCGCCCCTGATATGCCCAAGGCGATGTATAGATCCGAATTGAGCCATTTGCCTGTTGTTCCGATCTGCCGTTCAACCGGAATCAGTCCCGCATGAACAGCGATTCGAGTCCCACCCACAGCAGCCTCCAGGACCTCGGAAAGCCGGTAAATTTCCGACATAGAACTAAATGGAACACCCTTGCCCACGCCGATGACAATGGCGGCTTCATTCAGGTCCAGCTCGCTTGGGGGAACCCGCCATCTGTTGCGCAATTTAGCCCTGGGCGCCTCCATATCCTTCTTCAATAAAACAACTTCAGGTGGTTGGGCACTGCTTACAGAAATATTTTCCAATGAATTCAAATGAATGCTCGCAAAAAGGGGAAAGGCGGTTTCCCATTTGAGCAGCACATCCGCCTTCCCCCCATAAATTGACTTCCTTGCGAAAACAAGACCGTCATCCATCTCGAAATCCGTGCAGTCGGAAATGTACCCTCTATCAAGCGCCGCGGCCACACGGCCCCCCAACTCGTTGCCTGTAAAGGTACCCGCAAACAAGACCATATGCGGCATTTTTTTCTGAACGACATTTCGAATGACGCCGGCACGGGTCTCGATGGAGAAACCCTTTGCCTCTTGGATTACGTATAGTTTTTCAAGTCCTTCCAGCTTTGGGGCGTTTTCAGACCATTCAATGCCATTTTCCAATAAAAACCCGCATGGAGATCCCCCAACAATTTCGGCGGTTCGTCTGGCTTCATGAACCATTCTATGCGCCGATTCATGGAAACCATTCTCATCACTTTCCAGGTAAACCCAGATTTCTCTAACCATTGAAGGATCTCCTTCATCAATTCAAAGCTTCGCCGCAATTTTTATAACTCGCTGCCGATCTTCTGCCCATCATGGGTGGCATTCCACATGAAGCGTGGCGCTCTGGCATCGCCTATTACGTGAAGCGGCATCCCTTTGTCTTGAAACAGGGAAGCGACCTCGATATTGGAGTACTTCATGGTAGCCAGGATCACACTGTCAACATCAATGTCATATTCACGCTGGCTATTGATATTGATGAGGGTGGCCCCACTGTCGGTAATCTCCTTTACCCAGGTAAAGGGCGTCACCTGAACGCCAAATGCATCCAGCTTTCCAAATGTGAACGGCGCGTCGAGCCATATCATCAGGTTTGGACTCAACATGGGCCATCGGGTAATGACATGCACTTTTTTCCCCTGTTCTCCCAGCATCTCCGCAATTCCCGGCGAAACCCTATCTGCCAATTCATCCACGATCAGGACCCTTTCGCCAAGTTTCGGTTCATCTCTCAAAAAATCCAGATAAGTATGCACATTGGATCGGTCACAGCCCGGAATCGGGTATGCGGTAAGACCGTTTAACCCGTCGGCCGCCGGTCGGGACCCGGTTGCCAGCACAATGGCTTCGGGATTTTCAGCTTCAAGAATGCGATCCACATTGCCGGCCTCAATCTTTTGCCCCAGGTTCAAGCTGACCCCGTGCTTTTTCACCTGAAGTTCCAGGTAATCCAGAAAGGTCTGCGGCATGATGTGCCCGGGGATCATTTTGATATACCGGGCCTGCCCGCCCAATTCTTCTTCTCCATCATACAGGGCCACATCATGCCCCCGCTTGGCCGCGGTCAAGGCGCACTGGAGTCCGGCGGGTCCACCTCCCACCACCAGGATCTTTTTGCGTTGGGCCCGCTTGAAATTCCAACTTCCCCATCGGGTCTCCTCCCCCGAGGTAGGATTAACCGTACACCGGGTGCCGTTGGTGGTACTTCGGTCAAAACTCCGCGCCACACATCCCTGGTTGCAGTAGATACAAGGCGTTATATCGTCTTCACGACCTTCTTGCGCCTTTCTTGGAAAATGGGGATCGGCGATGAGAGCTCTGGCGATGTAGACGTAATCACATTTGCCTTCCGCAATCATTCTGTCGGCCAGGCCCGGATCATTGATTTTGCTGGATACGCTTACCGGCAATTTCAATTCCGCTTTGACCTGTCGGGTGAACTCTCCGCCCCAACCGGGTTCCAGGTTGGCGGAAAAGGGGCTGAGTTCAAAAGGAATGGATCGATAGGTTGACATCACACAGCCGAGCCAATCAATCTTGCCGGTCGCTTCGAACATCTTTGCCAGGCGGATACCTTCTTCCAGGCTAAGACCACCCGGTTCAAGTTCCATGACGTTCATACGCAAACCGATAGGAAAATCCGGCCCTATTTTGGCTGAGACCTTGTCCAAAATCTCGCCCATAAACCGGAATCGGTTTTCCAATGAACCGCCGTACTCATCGGTACGCTTGTTGGCCAAAGGCGAGAAAAATGCCGACGTCAGCTTGTCATGCCCGCACATGAGTTCAATGCCATCAACCCCCGCCTCAACGGCCCTTTGAACGCCGCTTACGAATTTATCCTGGATCTCAACGATCCCCTCTTTTGTCAGGGCCATGGGGACCTGGTTGGGGGTCTCTATAGCCGGAACCTGGGAGGGAGCAAAAGGAACTTCATCCACGAGTACATGGCAGCCTTGATGGACCCCGGGATGGCTGGGTTGGATGAAGAATTTGCAATCGTACTCGTGACAAATATCCGCAAGCTCTTTCAATCCCGGGATAATATCGTCGCTCCACAGGGCAAAATTATTGGCCGGATAATAATCCGCCCGCTCATCCACGCTTGAGGACACCAGAACAATCGCCGCAGACCCTCCCGCAGCTCTCTCCCGGTAATAGGCCTTGGCCCTTTCCGTAACCATAAAGGTTACGGGATCCGCCACCTGGTTTCCATGGGCGGCACACACAATTCGATTCTTGAGTGCAATCGGTCCAAGCTTCATGGGTGAAAACAGGTACTCGTATTTGCTCATTTTGTTCTCCTTTCAATTGATGTGAACGAAAAGCCGGAATTCGGCACAAGAACATCTCTATGGTGCAACCATCAGAATCTGTAAGTGAAACTCACGGTCATCATGTGTATACTAATGTCCTCCAGTTCACCAGTTACCTGCCCCACCGGTGCGCCGTAGATGCCGCTGTAATCACCCAAAGCGTTATTGAATGTCGCGCCTGCATCAGTCTTATAACTGTATGCAAGGTCGATGCACCAACTGTCGCGATTATAACCACCGCCTATTGAGTATATCCAACGATCGGTACAGGGAATGGTGGGACTGAGAGTACTGACCGGAACAGGTGTTTGTTCGAATGCAATCCCAGCTCTGACATCGAAGAATTTGTTTATTTTGTATTGTGTACCCAAACGATAGGTCCATGTATCACCCCATTCTTGTTTGAGGGTTTGATCCGGGAATGTGTCATAATCAATCGCCATCTCGTTAAAAGTGGACCAGCCTGTCCATTGGGTATCGAATTCAAAGGTCCATTTTTCCCCTGACCAGGCCAGACCCAGAGACAAAACATCCGGAAGATCAAAATCGGTTTTACCCGTGTCCGTCGGCATTCCCGTGATTTCCTGTTTTATACCGGGCTTGTGTTTAATTTTGCTTCGATATGAAACACCGAATTTTAGGCTGTCGATGATCTGATAGAGGAATCCGACGTTAAACCCCCATGCCCAGTCATTGCCGGTCAGTTTAGAATGCAAATCCGTGTCGGGATTAAAAGGGGAAGATGGATTGGGAATTTTGTTTTCCATTTTAAAATCCAGATATTGACTTACCAGACCCAGGGCCATACTGATTTTTTTATGAGGTTTGTAAGCAACTGTCGGATTGATCGACATAACGGACACCCTTGCTTCTGTAGCGCCGGGAATATAACGACCTTCCCAGTCATCCGGCCACTCCGAACCCAGCCCGAAATCGCTGAATATCCCCAGCCCAACGCTGAATTGATCATCCAGTTTGTAAGTCGTGAATAAACTTGGGATAAGATATGTGCCTTCTATACCGTCGGTTTTACCTTTGTTGCCGGCAGCAGAAGTACCGTTGCTGTCAAAGGCCGCGTTGCAAATAGCATAGTCGACACTGGCTGAAACCTGGAGGCCCTCCAGTTGTACGATACCCGCGGGGTTATAGTAAACGGCGGAAGGATTATCAGCCTGAGCGGTGAAAGCGCCTCCCATGGCGTTGGCTTTGGCGTCCTGATCTGAAAACGCAAAACCGCTTGCCAAAACCTCCGTAGGCAAAAATAACAGGCAGAGTAAGCAAAACAATCCGATTGTTTTAAAAACGATCTTCAACTTTTTCATTTCTTTCTCCTTCAAAGAAGGGCTTATGAAGCCTACTGACCGTATCGCGTCACTTATACCATCCCACATCTCGATTAAAGCATAATAACTTTATTTTATTGGATAAATTAAAAGCAAAACTGTCACAGCGACAATACAGCGCCTCAAGATTTCCGGGATGGCTTCTCGATCAATTCCACCAGCATCCCTTCATCCATTGCAAAACAGAACAACCTTACGGGATGCCCTTCGGGATCGCGCATATCCAGGCACTGTGAAAAGGGCGTCCACCCTTCCCTGCTCAAACGCTGATGCAATTGGTCCAGGTTTTCCACCTGAAAGCTCAGGGACGTGGTCCCCGGACTGCCAATGGGTATGGATTGTTTTTTCGCGACCGGATAGATCATGCGGCACAGTTCCACAGCCACACCGCCATCCCCGTTACGCAGATATGCAATCTCCATTTTTACATCCGGGATTCCCAGAAGCGTGGCCATTCTATTGCCCTTGACCATGGGCGCATGCCAGGCCGGTTCAAACCCCAGAATGTCTTGAAACAGAAACCGCGCCCGATCCATATCCGCCACAAACAGCGTTACATGATGTACCTTTGTCATGACCTCTTTACCATGAAAATACAGCTGTTAGCTATTAGCCGTTAGCTATTAGCCGTTACTTAAAAGCGGTAGATATTATTTTCATCCGCGGGGGTGGCAAATCCCCTTCTCATGAGGGTTTACCCATTTTCGCATTACACGGAGAAGATGGAGACGGTGCATGACTTGCTGTCCCCATCCTTGTCCCCACCCATGCAATGGGCCAGTCCCGCTCCGGCCCCTTCCACCTGCCGGTGGCCCGCCTCCCCACGAAGCTGGGTAACCACTTCAACAATCTGGGCCACGCCGGTGGCGCCCACCGGATGGCCCCGGCTCAAAAGACCGCCGGAAGGATTTACCGGCACCCTTCCTCCCAAAGCCACGGCCCCTTCATCCACCAGTCGACCCCCTTCTCCCGGGGGACAGAGGCCCAGCGCTTCATAGTGCAGAATCTCCGAGATGGTAAAAGCATCGTGGCACTCCACCAGATCGATATCCTCGGGACCCATTCCCGCTTTCTCATAAGCTTGTGCGGCAGCCCGTCGATCAGTCTCCCAATTGGCCAGGTTCTGGGGATTTTCATAATTTCCCGTGACCAGCACCGCGCACTCCACATTGACCTTTCGCGCCAGTCGTGCCGCCGCGGCGGGCGACGCAATCAAAACCGCCGCAGCCCCGTCCGCAATGGGGCAACACTGAAAGCGCGTCAAAGGGTCCACGATCATGGGAGAGGCCAACACCTCTTCCACCGTGATGGGTTTCCGAAACTGGGCGATAGGGTTTAATCCTCCGTGCGCCCGGTTCTTGACCGCCACACGAGCCAACTGTTCCACCGTTGTGCCGTATTCCGCCATATGCCGCACGGCGCGAAGGGCAAAGCCGGCGGGCGCCACCATACCCAGTTGGGTATCCAATTGGCTCTCTCCGGAACTGATGAGCCCGAATCCCGGAACGCACATCTTCTCCGCACCGCATACCAAAACCATCTCCGCCTGATTCGCGGCCACCATATTGCAGGCCAGAAAAAAGGCCGTTGACCCGGAGGTACAGGCGTTTTCGACGTTGATGACGGGAATCCGATTGATCCCCACTTCCCAGAACACATTTTGACCCACGGTGAAATCGCCGAAAAGTTTCGATGCCAGTCCGCTTGAAAAAAAAGCCGTATCCACCCCGGAAGGGTTGACATCGGCGTCTTTCAAAGCCAGATAGCACGCTTCGGATGCCATGCCCACCAACGTTTTGTCTTCATGTTTGCCAAAGGGGATCATCCCCACACCGATGACTGTTGCTAACGCCATTTTCACCCTTCCTGTTTCACATGAACCGGTTTAAAAAAAGGTCTGAGGCACGGCGCTCCCCGACCGTCATGACCCATAGGCCCCACCTGCAACGTTACAGTCGCGCCAATTTCCAGTTGATCCACAAAATCCGGATCAAACAGGCAAAAAACACGAAGTCCCGCCCCAGCCTCATCCAAATCCACGTATCCAACGCCGTAGGGTTGGGGCAGTCCCATGGGCGGCTTGGTCCTCACCAGTGTAAAGCTGTGAATACGGCCCGCGTTTCCAATTTCCCTGAGTTCAGGGGTCGCGAGACACCTGGGGCAATACCTGGGTTTTGGGAAAAAGGTTGCGTCGCAGTGAACGCAATACCCCCCCAGCAGCATGGGTGGCTTTTCCTCATAAGGAGGAAGGGTGAAAATACCCGGCAGCATGGGAGGCATCGGCTCTGTCTTGTTGTTAGTCATAGTCATTCCTTTTAACGGTCAGCATCTGTTCAAAGTTCACCACCGAAACCGTTTTGCATCAGGGTTCCAGGATGACCTTCATACATTGATCTTTGCTGTTTTCAAAAATCTCATAGGCTTTGACGGCTTCCTCCAGCGGGAAGGTATGGGTAATCAGTTCTTTCATACTGACCCGACCCGATTCCAAAAGGGGCATCAGCCGGGGACTATAGGTAATGCCTGCCAGTCCCATGTTGAGGCGAACCCCGTACATGCTCATCTCGTGAATGGGAAATTCCACGGGCGTCGGGAAAAGACCCACAATGGAAACAGCGCCGCCCCTGCGAACGGATTTCAAAACGGAAGCAAAAGCGGCCGGGTTTCCGATGGCTTCCACTACCACGTCGGCCCCCTGCCCTGCCGTCATCTCCCGAATCCTTTCCGCCGCATCCACCTCTCCGGCGTTGATGGGGATGGCGCCGAATTTTTCAGCCAGAGCCAACCGGTTTTCCATCATATCCACGGCCAGAACCTGGGCCGGACCAAACTGCCATGCCGAGGCCACGGCCCCCAGACCGATGGGACCGCAGCCAAAGATTGCCACGGTATCCCCCGTTTGAATATTCCCCGAAAGAACCGCGTGGTATCCGGTGGAAAAAACATCTCCCACAAAAACAGCGTCTTCATCGGAGACATTGTCCGGCACCGGGGTCAAACACAGATCCGCATTGGGCATGCGCACATAACCGCATTGGGCGCCCGTCAAATCAGGCCCCAGCAACTCTCCGCCGCCCCATATGTTGAGGGTCTCGCAATACTGAGCTTGCCCCCGTTTACAGGCCGGACATGCCCCGCACCACACCGCGGGCGGCGCTGAAACGCGATCGCCGGGTTTAAATCGCGCCACATCGGAACCCACGGATTCCACCACACCCATGAATTCATGCCCCATGATGGCGCCGGGATTGACCGGAATCATTCCCTCCTTGATATGGATGTCCGATCCGCAGATGGCGCTTTTGATAATTTTAATGATCACATCCGTATTCTTAAGAAGTTCAGGTTCCGGCGCCTCTTCTACTGCTATCTGTTGATTCTCTTTTAACAATACAGCCTTCATTTCAGTCTCCTCCCGATTAAAAGAACCTACCGCTTCACCTGATACCCGGCCGCCTCGCGATCCCACGTATCCCGGCTAACGCCCGTTTCACGAAGTACCGCCTTCTGGACCTTTTCGGTGGGCGTTTTTGGCATTTGGTCCATAAACCTGACATATCGGGGGACCATGAAATAGGCCATCCGCTCCTGGGCAAAGTCCAGCAAGGCTTCGGGTGAAAGCGTTTCACCCGGCTTCAGGGTGACGCAGATCATGACCTCGTCTTCGCTCATGTCGGATTTCACGCCGATGGCTGCTGATTCCAGCACGGCGGGATGGCTGCTGATGGCCTTTTCCACCTCCTGGGAGCTGATATTTTCTCCCCGGCGGCGAAGGGCGTCCTTTTTCCGGTCTACAAACTGGAAATACCCCTCTTCATCCATCACCAGATAATCCCCGGTGTTGAACCACAGATCCCGCCAGGCCTCCACCGTCTTCTCCGGCATCTTGTAATACTCCAGCAACATGGTAAAGGGCTCCCGGGTCCGCATGAGCAGTTCGCCGGGGACGCCCGGTCCCACCGCCATGCCGTAATCATCCACCAACTTCACCTCGCACCCATAGGCCGCCTTGCCGCAGGTGCCGAATTTTCTGGATTTAAGGGTATTTAAAAGGGGGATTCCGATCTCGCTCATGCCGTACCCTTCCAGGAGGGTCACGCCGAATCGGGTCTCCACTTCTTCAAACAGGTGCGGCGGACATCCGCCGCCAAACATGATCCGCAAGGGATTGTCCGCATCGTCCGGTTTCGGTTCCGCCTTGAGCAGGATGGGTAAAATCCCGCCAATGTAATTAAACTCGGTACATCCGTATTTTTTCACTTCCGGCCAGAACCGGCTGGCGGAAAACCGTTCTACCAGCACCATGCGCGCGCCGCTCATGAGCGCCGGCATGGTGGACAAAAGCTGGGCATTGCCATGGAACAAAGGAAGGGTATTGTAAAGACAGTCTTTTTCCGTATACTCGGCCGTCTCCATGCAGACCTTTCCCATGAAAAGCGCGTAATTCTGGGGCATCAAAGACCCCTTGCTGGGCCCGGTGGTGCCGCTGGTAAACATGATCACAAAGGGGTCGGCCCAAGTCACTGAAGGCGCTTCAAAAACCCCATCGTTATCCATCACCCGGCCATAATCCAGCACCGGCTTCCCTACTTCCGGAACCGTCTCTTCAGGCGCCGCCAGAACAATCACCTGCTCCAGCTTTGGCAAATCTTTCAATACCGGCGCCACCCGATCCATGAATCCAGCCTCCATCACCAGCAATCGGGAGTCGGATTTGTCCATCATGTAGGTCAACAGCTCCCCCCGATGGGCCGTGTTCACCGGCACTTCAACGGCCCCCAGCTTACTCAAACCGAACCACAGAAACAGGAACTCCGGTCGGTTTCCCATAATAATGGCTACCTTGTCCCCTTTACCGATACCCAGGGCTTGAAGTCCCGCCGCCACCCGGTCCGAGGCCCGGTCCAGGTCCTCGTAGGTAAAAGCCTGATCTTTATAATAGAAAAACTCACGAGATCCACATTCCGCGACTTTCTGTTTGAGAACCCCGTGAATGGTCCTTTTTCGCACTTCCTCAACTGACGACATTTTTTAACTCCTGTTCCTCATTTCTTTCCGCAATCCGCAATTCATTACATTCCCGGAGGACCCTGAGGCGATCCTTCACTGGGATGGGGATAATTCCCGTAATGCTTAATGGCCTGATCCGATGGACGTTGCTGTTGCCACTGAACTTCAAATTCATCAAAGGGTTTTCCCTTTGCAATCCGATCCTTACGCACCTTGTCCCGTAAAGCAGCGGTCTTTTCCTCATCCAGGCGAAGGGTATCCTCGTCATAGACGATGCTGTAAACATTTTGAGCGGCCCAGTGGGACACCATCCCCTCTTTCAGATCTTTCAGGATGGCATCGGGCGCCCGTTCCAGCACATCGCCATAGCCCGCGCCGCCTCCCACGGGAACGTAGAAGGTGTCGCCGTTCATGAGCGGTTGAATGCTCATGGTCACATTGTGCTGTTGCGCCATGCCCTGTTCGGGGTTTCCTTCCTCATAGACCTGTTCCAGGCGCGTGGGCAGATGTGTATTGCTTTCAGCCAGCAACGTCTTGGCATTGCTCTGTCCCACCGTGGAAATAAAGGCGGGCGGGGTCGCATAGCCCCCGAATATGCCCAGGGTAGACGGAAATTTGGCGCCGTATCCAAAGGCGCCCATCGCCACCCACGGCACATGGTGCATCATCATGCCGAAGCCAACGCCTGCGCCCCCCCTGAATTTACCGTGTCCATAGGAGTTGATGGCGTAATTTCTGAAAAGATACAGAAAGGGCCGGTCCGACTCGGTGGTTTCCACATCGGAACAGTCGCTCATGGTGGCAAAATAGGCCCCTGACCCGTTTACCCCGTCCATGTCCGGTCTAGCGCCGGCGCCCGTGGCATTGATCTCTGGGGTAATGTCGGCAATAGGCTCGTTCCACTGGTTCATCCCCCCGTATACCGGCACGCCAAATCCCTGAAACCAGGCTGCCACAGCCCGGGTGGGCTCCAGATGATAGGTCATGCGGGCGCCCGCCAGGAACACGCCGTGGGAAAAACAGGTCTGGGTAAAAGGCGCCATGTTGGTGGGCACATCCCCTTTGGCATTGATAAAGATATTGTCGGGAAAATCCCATTCAATGGCTTCCAGCAGCCCGTTGTTGGCAGGAAGATCATGGAGGAACCAGCCGCAGAAATAGACCATGGATAGCCCGATGATCCCCTGAAAAAACGTATTGAGCGCCAGGTCCGGCAGCATGGGCGTGGTGTCGTCAAAGGAAAACTTGATTTTGTCCCCCTTTTTCTCCATGGTAATATCGATCTTGGTGAGCCCAGGCTCCATGCCCACCGTATCCATGAACCGGGGCTGACGGAAAATGCCGTCGTTTAAAAGAGATACCTTTTTGCGAGCCGCCGCTCCGGTCACCGTCAGAATGCGGCGCAAGGCCCCTCTGAAAAAGGCGATGCCCTTTTCGTCAATGAGATCCACAATGCGGCGCTGAGCAATACGGCAGGCCGCCAGACGCGCCTTGATGTCCAGAATCATGGTCCTTGGGTCCCTTGTCATGGCGCTGAACATATTGAGGACATCCTCTTTGAGGGCATAATTTTCCCCCACCTTCAGGGGCGGAATCAGAAGCCCTTCATCATACTTGCTCCGGGCCCGCAGGCTCATGCCGCCCGGATCCGTAGCCCCGGATTCCCCGGTATGAACCACGGCCCCGGTAAAACAAACCAGCTCTCCGTCATAAAAAACCGGCACGCAGAGCCCCATGTCGGCCCCATGGACCCCCCCGTAAAAGGGATCATTCCAGAAAAAGGAATCCCCTTCCTTCACGCCCACGGAGGACTCATCAACCCAGTGTTTCACGATATATTTCACCGGAATCTGGCCTAAAACCGCATGAAACCAGATGCCGGTGGCCACAACGGCCAGATCCCCCAGCCCCGTATATACCCCAAATGCCACATCGCCCCAGCGCATTCCCGAACTCGCGCCCAGCTTCATGGTGGTTTCTTTTCCTTCCTGGGCGATCATATCCACCTTGTGGGTGAAAATTTCAAAATCCACATCATTGATCTGTTCCTGCGCCGACGTTTCATCCATCGTCATAGGCTCGGGATTCAACCGTTTGACGACTTCCATATCCCTGCCATAAGCCATGTCTTGCATACGTCACCTCCCCGGGGTTTGCAGCCCCGAATTGTTTAAGCGGAAAGAAGCTGTTAGCTGTTAGCCATTAGCTGTTAGGTATTAGCTAACGGCTCAAAATTGCATTGCAAAAACGATCCAGTTCAAATCGCCACCCCGGTTCGATCACGTAGGTGGTATCATTCGCTTCCACCAGGGCAGGCCCCTCAATAACATTTCCCACCAGCAGTTCGTTAAAAGCAAAAACCGGTGTTTCCGCAAACCCGGACAGCGCCGCCCAATAGGCTTTGCGCGAAGGGAGAATTGCAGCGGGGACAGGCGTTTTGCCCTTTTCTTCAAAGACCGGAAGCGTAAGGGGCGGCAACGTCACCATGGCGGTTAAATGAAAACACTCCAGGTTGATGCCGCCCATGGGAAAAGTGGCTTCAGGCGAGTAAACTTCCGCATATTGCCGGGTAAACTCATCGCAGATGGCCTTGAAATCATCGGAATTTTGAAGGGTCAAACGGGGGGAGACCACTTTCATGAGGTTGTACTGCATGCCGTAGCGCATATCCAGTTCCAGCCGGAACAAAATCCGGTCCTCGCTGTACCCCTCCAATTGAAGGTCCCGTACCGCTTTGTTTTTCAGATCCGCCACCACGGCGTTAAAGGCGTCCATATCTTCGGAATAGGATTGGGTGGCCCATTGAAAGATCTTCATGGTTTTTGACATTTCCCACACCTGGCTGACGTTCACCGTAGACGCGCCGAAGGCCCCGAAAACAGGAGAATAGGGAGACACGATGACTTTTTCCACCTTCAGATAGGGCGCAAAACCGCAGGCATGGGTGGCGCCTGCCCCCCCGCAGGCCATGAGGACGAATTCCCTGGGGTCATGCCCCTTGAGCGCCACCTCGTTAAACACCTCCTGCCCCATGCGGGCGTCCACCACCTGCCGGATGCGAAAGGCCGCCTCCACTGGATCGATGCCCAGGGGATCGGCGATTTTCTCTTTGATGACTTCCCGACTCAGATCAGGATCCAGCAACATATTGCCGCCCAGATAATTTTCCGGATTGAGATACCCCAGCAGCAGGTCCGCATCCGTCACCGTGGGTTCCCGACCGCCCTGATCGTAGCAGGCGGGTCCGGGCATGGAACCAGCCGACTGGGGGCCCACTTCCATGGCATTTCCCATGAGCTGGTTGATCCAGGCGATGGAGCCGCCGCCGGCCCCGATGGATTTCACCTCGATGGCCGGGATATTGGTACGCCAGCGATCGATGAGGGGAATAAAATCGTAGGTTTTCAGTTCCCCGCCGGTAATGACCCCGATATCAAAGGAAGTGCCCCCCATATCGGTAAAGATGATCTTTTCATGACCGTAATGGGCGCCCACGGCGAGAGCGCCATGAAGTCCCGCCACGGGCCCCGCGTTATGGGTCAACACAGCCCGGGTCCGGGACATCTTTTTCATTCCCCCCGTATTGTGTACCAGCACCAGGGGGCGCCGGTAACCGCCGTCCCTCAGTTCATTGCCCAGCTTGTTCAGCTTTTCCGCCATGACCCCATGAATATAGGCGTTGACAATGGTGGTGGTAAAACGGGTGTATTCGGCGGATTTGGGAGACACATCGCTGGACAGGATCACCGGCATGCTTCCCAGATAGTCCTCCGGATATTCCTCCTCAATGATCTCTTTGATCATCCGCTCATGGGCCGGGTTGCTGAAAGACCACAAAAGGCCCACCACAAATCCCATGGCGCCCCGGTCTACCAGGCGCTGAAGTTTTTCACGCACGTCCTCCCGCGTTAGCGGACTGATGATGTTGCCGAAGGAATCGATCCGTTCTCGAACCCCCACCACCATCTCCGGCGCAATGAGGGGGTCCGGTTTTCGAATGCGGGCCAGGTCCTTGTTTTCAAGAACCGAACCGCCGTCGGCCCAGCTTCGGCCGCGCCCCAGGAAAATGGCATCCTCAAAACCGGCGGTGGTAATAAACCCCAGCTTCGGACCCGTCCTCTCTATGAGGGCATTGGTCCCCACGGTGGTGCAATAGCGCACCACGTCGCTCTCTCCCAGGAAATCAGTTAACCCCTTCCCGAAGGATCGGGCCAATGTCTTCATCCCCTTCATGAACCCGACAGAGAGATCATAGTGAGTGCTGGGGGTTTTGGTGATTTCCGTTTGACCATCCTCGCTGTGGGCGTAAAAATCCGTAAATGTTCCGCCGATATCGACGCTGATTGAAATACCCATGACACGTCTCCTTATCTTGATACGATTGTCTCGATGCAATTGTTTTGGTGCGTTATCAATGAAAGAATTCCTGAACCAGTTGGTGAAGCGTTTCAAGATCTACATCCCGGGTGGCCGGTCCCAGACTGGTAAAAAAGATGCCCCGGCCGCCGCTGGATTCATACAGTTCCCGGCCTTCCCGGATGAGCCTGCGAGCCGTGGTCAGATCGTTCAGCGGCAGACCGAGACCCACCCCAAGGGCGCCCACCCCAAGATCCCACACTCGCGAAACCTCCGGCAAGGTTCCATCCGCCGAAGGACCCAGCACGTACAGGTCCATTTTAAGCGCGTTAAACCGGTCAACCCGGGAAGGATCATATCGCTGCACATAAAGCCCCGACTTCACATCATAATACCCGGTGATATTTTTAAGGGTGTTGTAGATCTTTTTGTGGGAAAAAGTGATTTCCGTGGAACCCAGAGGCCTTCCCTCCATGAAAATCAGGACATCAGGCCCTGTTTTGCAGAAGGCTTCCGCCACCTGAACCATCAACTGTTTAATTTCCCCCAGGTGTTCAACCCCTTTTCCGCGACCGAACAACATGTCGGCAAGCGTCACGGGGCCGGTGACGGCGGCAATGCAGGCCTGATCCTTCCGGCTCACCTCGAAAACCCGGGCCGCCGCCTCCAGCGCATGCTTCATCCGGCCGGTTTCTTCCGGTTTTTCATAAAGGCCTTTTTGCGGAAGAGAAGCGATGGGGCGATCATTCTCCCATAAAATTTCACAACCGCAGGCCTCGGCCATCAAGGTGAAATCCAACCCCGCCACCACCCCGTCAAAACGAAATAGTTTGTGGGTTTTTACCATGCTGTTGGCCCACAGGGTGGGATCATTCATCAGCCGCTCCATGGGCAGGCCCTCGACGCGGGACAGCATACCCCTGATCATGGGCACAAACACCGGTCTTTCCAGGGGTTCGTCATTCAAAAAGTGGTTGAAGAGCTCCCTTCCCGTTGCCATTGCTCATACCCCGTGTCTTTTTTTGAGCGCATCCACATCCAGCTCAATGTCATGGGTAATAGGATGCCCGGGCGGAAGATACTCATTTTCAATAATCACCCCGCAGGCGGGACAATAAAATTCCAACAGCCGGCAATAGTCGGGATCCGGCGAAAAACTGAATTCTTTTCCTTCCACCAGAGGTGGATGCACTTCACCAAGGGGCTTTTCAGCCACCAAGCACCCCCTTTTATAGTTCTCGCGAGCCCCGATGAGCACTTGCCCGCAACGATTGCAACACCATGATTCCTGCTCCAGATCAATCTCCAGATACTCGGTGATTCTCACTTTCATAGCTCGATACCCTCCTCCAGAACGGCATTGTTAAACTTGTCCACGGTCATGGTCCATCCTGCGGCGACCAGAATTGTGGTCTGTTCCGATTCCACCAGGGCAGGCCCCGTCAACCGATGACCATGGGTGAGCAGGGCACGGTCATACACGGGGATCTCCCGCAGTCCCGTTTTCCGGTCAAGAAACGCGTCTCTGACGCCCTTACGCGCTGTCGCGACATCCGTGGCGGATCGAGGCACTTCTTTAACGTCAAAATGGGGAACCGCCGCTTGAGCCCTCAGGCTCACCATATTTAAGACCGGATCTCCTTCAAAGCCTTTGCCATTGGGTCCCATCAGCTTTTTAGCCCGGGAAACAACCTGCGCAATCCCCTCCGGCGACTTAAAAAAATCGAGGGGCGCGTCAAACTTGATTTCCGTCCCATCTCCTCGCACCAGAAGTTCGAGGCTCAGCGTCATCTCTTCCATGGCAAACCCTTCACCACGGATATCCCGTTCGGCCTCTTGCGTTAAAGATTCCAGGACAGCGGGCAAACCCGAAAAATCCGCCTTTTCACTGAAAGGGATGTCAATGCGGGCATAATAAATGTGTCCCACATCCATGCCGGAGGACGAATAGGCGGAAAAAACGGCGGAAAAAGGGGTGATAACGATTTTTTTGATGCCCGCGACCTTTGCCGTCCGACAGCAATGGGCCGGCCCCGCTCCCCCGTACACCACCAGCAACGGGTCACGTTGTCCCAACTTCTTCCGGATTATGCCCAGTTCCCGTCCCATGGCATCATCAATGGTCTCCTTCACCGAAAATGCCGCCTCTTCCACCGAGAGACCCAACGGTTCACCAATCTTATCCACCATAACGGCACGGGCCTTTTCCATGTTGAGCTTCATGGCGCCCCCCAGGAAATAGTCGGGATCAAAGATGCCCAGCAAAAGGTCCGCGTCCGTCACGGTGGGTTCCGTGCCGCCCAGATCAAAGCACACCGGTCCCGGAAGCGCGCCCGCCGATTGGGGACCCACCCGCAGAACCCCCTCTGAAACAGCGGCAATGGACCCGCCCCCCGCTCCCACAGCCTTGATCTCCACCATGGGGACATTGACCCGAAAGCCCTCCACATCCGGCTTTAGGGTATAGCTGACCTGACCCTGTTGAACATAACCCAGGTCGAATGAGGTACCGCCCATGTCCGCGGAAATAATAGGGTCCGCCCCGTAGGCGAGCCCGGTCAACCGCGCCCCCATAAGGCCTGCCGCCGGGCCGGAATTGTAGGTATTGATGGCGCGCGTTTTGGCCACCCGGGCCACCGCATGGTTGTTGTGAACAATAAAGAGATTTTTCCCGTACATTCGTTGGCGAAGGTTTTCTCCCGCCTTGTAAAGCATACTCACCAGCTTGCCATGGATATAGGCGTTCAACACGGCGGCATTGATCCGTTCTTCTTCTCCGGCCCGGCTGGAGATATCCGAAGAGAGAAACACCGGCACTGACCCCAGAAAATCACGGGGATATTCATTCTTGATGATCCCGCGAATCGCACGTTCATTTTGCGGATTGGCGTCGGAATTCCCCAGTGCCACCACCAGGCATCGCGCCCCCATGTCAATGAGTTTCTGAGCCGCCGCCATGACGGCCTTTTCATTGGGGGCCTTCAGGACTTCCCCCGAGGGGGACGTCTCTTCTTCAATCCCCACCAGCATTTCGGGATACACCAGGGGCGGTTTTCCATCCTCCATGCGGGTGGGCGACAGGTTTTCATGCCCCCCCGTCACCAGCAGCCCCAACCGGCTCCCGTCACGTTGTATGATAGTATTGGTGCCGATGGTGTTTGAAAACCGGATGATGTCCGTGTCATACAACAAATCCTCCACCGCCACACCGAAGCGTTTTGCGCCGGCTCGAATACATTCCAGAAAACAAATCGTCAAATCGTGCGGCGAAGTAGGCACTTTTACAGGCTCAACCCGGTCCCCTGAAACGAAAAACCCGTCGGTGAAAGTCCCCCCGGTGTCAATGTCAATCGTATACCCCATGACCTTTCCCCTCCTTAAATTTTATGCATGGAAAAATAAACGGCCCATGAAACGTCCCCTATTCAGTCTGCTCAATGGTCCCAAAAACCCCTTTCATGATAAAACACATCACCTCTTCTTTGACTTCTTCAAAGGAAAGGGGGCCATCGGCTCGATACCAGCGAAGCTGCCAGTTGATGACCCCGAAAATATTGAATGCCAGAACCTTGATGCTCCGGCATTGGATGAATCCCGTTTCATCCAGTTCATGTAATACCTTTTGATAAAATCCATAGATTTGACGCTGAATATTGCGGTTGATTTTGTCCCCTTCTTCTGAAAGATGCTCCTCATCCAGAAAGAAGATCCTGGTTTCCTCACTGTAGGCTCCCGCAAGCCGGATATGGGTTTCAAGCAGACTTTTGAGCTTTTCTTTCGGCGGAATATCCAGAAGCGAAACCTCATTCAGCGCTTTGATCAGACGCTCGGATGAATGGGCCAGGATGGCAACCAGAAGACCTTCTTTATTGCCGAAGTGATGGTAGATATTCGAGATGCTGATATGCATCTCGTTGGCGATATCGCGAATGGAGGTGCCGCGGAATCCCTTGGCGGCAAAAAGGGAAATGGCCGTTTGAAAAATTTTGTCCTTGTTGGTGTTGATATTTCCCAAAATGCGTCCCCTTTCCAAAATAAATGAGATGGACGGGCTGGAGAACGAAATATTTCGAAAACAGCCTAGATCGATCGTTCGATATCAGTAATATCGAACGATCGATCTAGTGTCAAGAAAAAAATTAAAAAATCTTTCTGTCCACTATAAGTTTCTTTATGATAGGATTAACGAAGATTTAAATTTAAGAAACATTGGATGATTCTGAATAAAAAAATGGCTCCCAAAAAGAGAAAAAAGAAGAAAAAAAAGCAAGGCCCACTTGACCCCCATATGGTCCTTGATGGCAGCAGGCAGGTTTCGGCACTTGAACTGATCCGGCTGATTCACAGCGTCAATCCCACCAGCCGGGAAATAAGTGCTCATAAGGCTTCCGAGCGCTATCGTCTCAAAGCGCAACTCCAGAGCCTTCTCATCAGACGATTTGCTGAAGGGTTGAGGGTGGAGGTTCCGACACCGGAAAACCCTGACCTGGTAGGCTTGCGGCTTCCGCGATTTAACGAGGACGCCTGTCATGCGCTGATCCAGGAATTGGACGAGGATGCCGCCTCATGGGTCAGAAGACGGATTGATGAAGCCACGAGCGAAACAGCCTCAAATCCGGAAAATCCGACGGAGGTTCCCGAAACCGGCGGTCCACCAAGTCGTAATGATTTACCCGAAGAAACAGCGCCGGCGCCGACGAATGAAAACCTGAGCGCTGATGAGTGTATCCGCCTGGGGAAAAAAGCACTTGACATCTATGATTATGACGCATGTGAAGGATATTTCAAGTCCGCACTCAAAACATCCGGCGGCGGGATCGAGGCTGCCGTTTTGGTGCTTGAATTGTACGTTGACCATCTGGGGACCTATGAAAAGGCGCTTGCAGTCAGCGCCGATTTTTCATCCGGGACTCTCAAAGATGAAACGGTGAGACTGCTGTTGGGCTTAGCCTCGGTCCATTGCGGGGATTTTAAGCGTGCCATGGATTACGTTGACCGGATATCGGATGCTCGCGTTACGGAAATATATCTGCCCGCAGCTCAGCATTTCATAGAAGAGGGCATTGAAACCCTTGCGGCTAAAGCCCTTTCCAAACTGAAATCCTACGCAAATGCGTCGCAACAGCTGGATATTGAAGATCTCGAGCAAAAGTTCCGGTTAAAGAAGGCCGAACACGTGACGCCTTTGGAAAAGGAGATGGTGCAAGCCTGGAAGGAAGGCCGTCTTGATGCCGCACTGAACCTGGCGGATCGGATCATGTCGATTTTGCCCGAAAACAGGGAGGCGCAGCAGGTTCGCCATAAAGTTTTGAAGCGCCGGCGCCGGGACAAAATCTCCCAGCTCCTGCGGGAGACGGATGATGCTGGAAAGAGACAAGATTATGCTCGGGAGGCGGAACTGCTGGCAAAAGCCGTTTCTCTGGGCGCCGACAGGCATGAATTGTCCGAACGACTTGAAACCGCAAGAAACCTGGCGGAAAAACAACGGGAAGAAATAGAAATCGCTAACCTGCGAAATCTTTGGGAAGATGGGAGGATTGAAGCATCCCTTACCGAATTTTTAAATTTCAACGAAAAAAAACGGGAACGTTTTGCAGCACTTATTCAGGACCCTCACTTTCGCTGGCTGGAAGAGATGTCGTCCACTGACAGGGCCTCGGGCCGAAAGAAAGCGGTGGACGCGGTTTTGGCCCTCGGCCGGGCAAAAAAAGGGCTGGAAGCGGAAGAGGATCCGGAAACAATCCTTGAGGCGTTGGCGCTTCATGCTGGAATGCTTCAATCCGTATCCGATGCCCGGACCCTTATGAATCAGGCCGAATCCAACGCGCAAGCCATTGCCGCCGCCGAAAACAGGAACTGCCTGGCGCAAGCCGCCCAATTTCTCGGCAAACCCCATCGAAATCTTGAGAAAGCGGAACAGGCGCTTTCAGCTGTCAAGATCGGGCATCTTGATGAGGCGCAAAGACAAGATCTGGAGGCATTGACATCAAAATACAAGCACCTGGAATCCCTTCAGATGCTTGCGCAACAGTACGAATCCGCCGCCGCGAGAGGTGAACATTTTATCTGCATGGATGTGGCGGAAAAGCTTGCCGAGCTGGACGGCGATGCGGTTTCAGGTGATTGGAACGGGAAAATCGGAAATCATGTGAAAGCCGTGAAACGGGAATGGTCGCTGCTATCTTTTCATATGAGGGATACCCCGAAGATCTATGGTCGCAGGGGCATCACCGGGACATCCGAGTTAAACAGCCACCTGCTGTTGCCGGACGGCCGCAATGCGCTTCTGACAACCTCCCATGGCCAGTGGATCTTTATCCGGACCTTCTGTCTGGATGACCAGACCTTCAAAAACGGCATTGTTTTTCGCACACCGGAAAAACTGTCTCTGCCAAGGCTGTCATCCTCCGGAAAAATGCTCTGGATCGTCGGTGAAGAGGGCCGTGTGATGGCGCTTTGCCTGGCGCCCCTGACGATTCGATACTGGTATGATTTTTCCACCTTTGCCAAGGAAGATGAACTGATTGAGGACACCCTCATTTTTCCGGATGAACAAATGCTCTGGCTGCAGAAACGAAATACGCGAGAACCCGATGAAATTATCGAAATCATCCGGTTGGACCGGATACAAACCATTCGCAGGATCAACTGGAGTACCCTGCTTGTTCCAGTCAATCATGGCGGACGCTTTGAAATCGCCATGGCGGATTCCCATCAGCGGACCGTTCGGATCTGTTCGGAAAACGGACGAACGGTCAAAACCATTACGTTTGATGAACCTTGCATTATGGATGGGGTTGTCCCCCACCCAAACGGGGTGGACTATGTGCTTCTAACCTACCAGGATCCGGATTTTCACGATTCGATTACGGACATGTCGAAGGACGGCGACGAACCGGGTGATGCCGCTTTTACCGTTCAGGCAAAGCCGGATTTGGACAAAAAAATTGCCCCCTTTATTATCGAAGGTTCCCATGTAGAGCTCCAAAACACGATGGCCATATTGCATAATGCCGGCATTATTTTCGTGTATTTCATGAGCGACGATGAAACTGGGGCCGGCCTTTTGGCCTTAAAACCGTCAAAAAAGGGTTTTGAAGCACTCTACCGTGTCTCCGCGCCGAGGAAGCTCATTATTTTTTCAAATGAACATTCGGACGGCCTCGTGGCAATGAGTCCATCATCCACGGGGCTGAAGGCCGTACGCCTTGATCACCGCCCGCCGCGTTTTGAAGGTCAGGATGATTTGGCGGAAAAGAAATATTTTTTCCCCTCATTTGATGCCATTTGGTTCTGCGATGTGGAAACCGGCGCTTTTAAAGCGGAGATGCTGGCCCGTGTCGTTCAATTGGAAGAAAATCGGCATTTTCTCCGTTTTGAGCAATCAAGAAACATAAAGTTGAAAAATGATCCGGAACAGGCCGCAATTCAAATTCGAGCCCTGGAGTATTGTTCCCTGATGGATGAAGCGAAGTCTTTGAGAGACTGGCTGAAAAAACACCATCCGGATCATTGCAGGGTCCTCATGGAATCGGCAAAAAACGCTGCCGGAAAGCAAGACTGGCCGCGGGTGATCTCGCTTCTTGAAAGGGTTGCGCCGCGGGATCTTGATGGCGGCGCCGCCTGCCACAGATGTCATCTTCTGGGAATGGCCTATTTCATCGTGGGGGATGCCGAAAAAGCCTTACGCATCTGGAAACAGGGAAAGCGTTATAAAGACGGGCGTTGCGAGCTGGATCCCTACATCACTTATGCCAAACTTTCACTCAAAAATGAAAAGCAACGGAAACGAAGCAGGATCAGAGATGACATGAAACGAGGTCTGGAACTTTATGAAACCGTTGATCAATATATGAATAACGGAGACTGGCAAGGGGTTGTTCTGGCCATGGAATCGGCGAACGCTTTGGAAATCAATAATTTACAACTGCAGGCCAGGCTCACGCGGGCTTATCTGAACCAGGATCTGAATCCGAAGGACAGTTGGTTCATCTGCAAAATCCTTGTGCTGGCCGATTACTGTGAAAAATACGAAGAAGAGTTCTTTGTTAAAAACCAAGCCCTGCCCTACTATATCGAAACGTGGTCGGATGCACGATTGAAGGAAATTGAAAATGAGGCAAAGGTCTGGCTTGAGGGTCTAAATGGAGAGGAATAAGCCTGATTTAAGAGAAAACCGCCAGGATTCCAGACGGCACGCCGCCCTTCAGGACGACGTGCCATGCAATTTCATTCCTGAATGCCTTCCAGTTTCCAGTTGGCGGAACCGACTTTGGAAAAGGCCCACCGTTCCAAAAACTTCACAGGCTCCGAGGGACTTCCTTCGATAACCTTTCCAGAGGCCTCATCCACTGTATAATCGAGCAGGTTTGCCGTAAACTGGACAATAACGAAGGGTTCTCCGCCCATCTCCCCCATGTCTACGATGTCCACTTTGCGGACTGCGATGTTTTCAAGGCGGTTCTCCTGCCCTTTGGCCTTCAAATCGGCAAAATGCTGTTCGTATTCTCCGAGAAGTTGAGTGCCCAGGTGCTGTTTCATCACGGAGATATCCCTTCGGGTCCAGGCCGCCTGGACTTTAAAAAACACATCCTGGGCAAACTCCTTGAATCTCTCGGGATCGAATCCCGGATCGTATCTTCGAATCGTATCCAGCTCATCCATGACGGCATCCCCCGAAGCCATATCCGGAGGGGGAGATGGGGAGGAGAAATCATCCGCATATCCCCCTCCGGCAGAATATCCCGCATCGGGCGACGAAAATGAAGATCTGTTGGAATTTTGCGATGACTTCTTTTTAAATTTTCTATAAAGGAAGTAAATCAAGCCTCCAATAATGAGAATCTCAAACAAACCAAGGCCGCTGCCGCCGACACCGCCGCCCATCCCCATGCCATGACCCACGCCGCCGAACAGCATGCTCCCAATGGCGCCCCCGAGAAGCCCACCGCCCAAACCGCTCATGAAACTTGAGCTTCTTCGAGGCGTATTCATGCCGGAGCTGGGCGCCGTCCGGCTGGGCGTTCTGGAAGGGCTGCTGCGGCTGAAAGACCGCCCGCCGCCCCTTGACCTGGCCTCCGAATACTCCACCCAGACAGCCGATACAAAAAGAAATGTGAAAAGGAGTGCCATCATTGAAACCATCATCTGATACTTGTTAGGTTTTCGTCTGGAAATATTCCGCATTTTAGCTCCTTGAAATTCCTCACTTGTGAAAAACATTTTTCCGTGCAATCACTCTCAGTCCCCAATGGCCATCAGTCTGCATTTTTTCTTGTGAATTTACAGGCTGGAGAGATGAATTGTCAATGGGAATCCGCATTGCACGCCAGGCTGCCAACTTAAAGCGGAAGACTTTCCAGAACTCAATCATTTAGAAGTTTTTATCACGCCTCTTCGCTCATGACCCAAAATATTTTTCAAGCCCCATATGATGGTGTAAACTCAAAAAAGAACCTTTTGGTCCATGGGGTAGTTTTCCGCCATTATGTCCCACACATTCCACACCAAGGGCGGACCGCCTTTTCGTAAACAGACACATCATGCCCCTTTCGTCTTTGGAGGGAATCCCCGCGTCCGAAAGGCAGTGAACACAGTGGAGATTGTATTTCAGGGTGATTTCCCACGTGACATTCAATGTAAGACCCATTCGGATCCCCTGTAGATCTCTTTTTTGACGGTGTAGCCAGGTACGTCAATCATGCCCATTCAACCACCTGTTTTAAGCGTAACGCGTCATCCAAACTCCCGGGTGTCTCACACTGTATTTTGCAGACCCTCAAAAAATATTTTCCGAAAGGTCTTCACGAACTCTTTGCCTTCAACAACCTCCTGGTTTAATATCCATTGGTGAAGGATGCCGTCATGGAGGCTCATGAAGACCAATGCCGCCAGTTCAGGATCAAGATCTTGTTTGAAGTCGCCTTCTTTTTGCCCCTGTTCAATTATTTTTGTAATATAGACCTTATATTCCTGATAAACATTCTTTAAGGCAATCTCAAATTTGTCATGTTCCTTGAGTTCAAATGTCATAAATGTCGGCAAAACGCACAGGGCCTGGTCTTCAAGCACCAGCCGGGCATTATACGTCAGGATCTTGTGAAGTTTACCGAGCGCGTTTAACTTTTCACGTTCGGTAGATTCAATCATCTCGTGAACGAACCGGGCTTTAAATTCATCGATCAGCTTGAGTACCAAATCCGCTTTGCTCTTGAAGTGACCGTAAAGGGCGCCCTTGGTCACTTCCGCCGTTCGGGTAATTTCATCAACACTCGTTCCATTATAGCCCTTTCGGACAAAAAGCGACAAAGCCGCCTTCAGGAGTTTTTGCTCGGTTTTTTTCTTTTTGGCCGTACTCATATCATATCTCCAACTTTTATCTCTCTTCTGCGAGTTTCATTAAAACATACTGAACAGTAAGTTTTTTTGTCAAGGGAAATAGCAGGATTCCGCCATAAAAATTGTCAAAGCATAAGAGATTAAGGTTTAAATTTTGTATCAACACGCTTATCCATGCATATGAATCGGCGTAAAATCATGGCCTTTACTCTTATAAGACATCGATTTATTTATATTTAAATATTCACATATTGACTGCAAAAAAAACTTGACAAAGAAATACTAAATTTCATACATATGGTGAACGGTTAGTACATTTTTTAAATCCCTTATTTTTTCCCAATGGAGGTGTGCAATGAAACAGCTCAGCATGAAGTTATTTTTTGTGATCGCGGTGTGCCTATTGTCTGCCATGTTCTGTGTCTCGGTGGAAGCTAAAACCATGAAAATACACATCGCAAGCTGGAATGTACCGAAAGATCCCAATACAAAAGTCCTTAAAACCATTGCCGCCGACCTGGAGAAGGCCTCCAAGGGGACAGTAAAGACGGAACTTTCCTTCAAGGCGTTGGGGAAACCCCAGGATTATTATGATGCCGTTGAAATGGGCATTTGCGATATGGCCTATGTGGGACTGCCCTATACACCCGGAAGGTTCCCTTTTTCCGAAATGCTGGGTCTTCCCATTCATTTTCCCGACAACCAGGTTGCCACAAAGGCCCATTATGAACTCTGGAAGCGGGGGTATCTTAACAAACAATTCGAAGGGGTGAAAGTAATCTGCGTGGGCACGACGGCGCCCTATAATTTCCTATGGAGCAAGGATGAAATCGACACATTGGAAGGGTTTAAAGGGAAGAAAATCCGGTGCCCCGGTGGACCGTGGACCAAAATGACGGAAGCCCTCGGCGGCATTCCCGTGAGCATCAGTCCGGCGGAATCTTATATGGCCATTGAACGAGGCACCATCGACGGCATATTGCAGACATGGCCGGCCGTGCCGGTATTCAAACTCAATGAAGTGTGCAAAACCGTAACGGAATTAAATGTGAGTGCGTTTACCTTTGCCATTGTCATGAATCAAAACACTTATGATAAACTCCCCCAGGCGGCAAAGGACGTTCTCAACCAAAACGCCGAGAAGTATTCCACACTCATGGGCGCCGTTCACCACGGATTTAATCAGGTGGGCATCAATATGATGAAAAAAGCCAACGCCAAGATGCTGGTCCCCAAGGATTTGAAAGCCATCAATCTTCGGTTGAAGCCCCTTTTTGATAATTGGGAGCAAGATATGGAGAAAAAGAGACTGCCCGGAAAAAAGGCCCTGGATGAACTCTATACCATTCTTCAGGAAGCCGGCGTAAAGGAGCCGTTCATAAAATGATCCAGACATTGGAAAAGGGGATTCGTGGCATCAACAACGTTCTCTGCTATATTGGGATGGCGTTGTTGATGGGGCTGATGTTCCTGGGTGCGGCGGATGTGGTGGGGCGGTATTTTTTCAATATGCCCATCAAGGCTGGCCAGCATCATGCAGAATGCCGATGTTATGGCAAACCGCCTGTACAAAAGCATAAACATGCCTGCCAATCTCAAGGCCGCGGAAGCGGCAGGCGTCACCATGGAAACCATTCGAAATTTCATGGAGGCCAGGGGCATCCCCGCCATGATTACGACCATCATGGGATCAGGCCGTCGAATCGTCTCCATTGTGAGCAACATGCTCAGTTTTGCCCGCAAGAGCGAGGCTGCCGCATCTTCCCAAGATCTCACGGACCTCATTGAAAAAACACTGGAACTGGCCGCTACCAACTATGACTTGAAAAAGCAGTACGACTTTAAACGCATTACGGTTAAAAAAGAGTATGAAAACAATCTGCCCCTCGTGCCCTGTGAGGGGGCCAAGATCCAGCAGGTTTTGCTCAACGTCCTGCGCAACGGCGCCCAGGCCATGCAGGAAGGGGGAATCGGGAAGCCTCGATTGATTATCCGAACACGGTTCGAAAAAGAGCGCAAAAGGGTTTGCATGGAAATTGAGGACAACGGACCCGGCATGAATGAAACCACCCGCAAGCGGGTTTTCGAACCCTTTTATACCACCAAACCCGTGGGCGTGGGCACCGGCCTTGGACTGAGCGTATCCTATTTTATTATCACCGAAAACCATTCGGGCGAAATGACCGTTGAATCAAGCCCCGGCAAAGGCGCAAAATTTGTAATCAGGCTGCCCGTTGAAATTATCTCATGACCCAAAATATTTCCCAAGCCCCATATGCTGGTGTAAACTCAAGAATGAATCTTTTCCCTCTTTCAAAAGCATGGAAAGATATTTGAACCCTTCATATGGCAGAGCATAGCGCTCAAGCCCGGGTTCCGTACATTGGCGGCATTCGGGATAACAGCCGATTCTCCGGCGTATGCGGAACGCCTCTTCCGACCGGAAAATATCGTCCACGGATTGATCTTGAATGTTGCCGGGACTGCTGTCGATGAGGGGACATAGTAACACCCGCCCCGTACTTCGCACAAAGAAATAGTTAAATCCGCAGGTACAAGGTTTTTCCATAACGCCTGTTTCAAAATATCGAACCAGGGCCTCCGCATGATAGCTCCAGCGGGAAAGATCGGTTCTGAAAAAGTCCGCCGCCTTCTGTTTCATTTCCTCGGTAAACACCAGATCGACAGCCCGATCCGGGTTCAAGTAGCGCTCCCGGGTAATAATACAGGGGGAGATGATGGTAAACAGCCCGTTTTCATTTGCATAACGGGAGATGTCCGCCAATGCGTCCACATTGATGGGCAAAATGGTTGTTTTTAGACCGATAATCAGGTTGGGATATGACTTGCGCAGTTCTTTCAGCCTCTGAATTGTTTCATTGACCTTTTTCCATGCATCCTTGAAATTCCTGATGCGGTCATGGATGTCCCCGATGCCGTCCATGGCGCATACCACCACCAGATCCAAACCAGCCACTTTCAGGTCTTTGAGAATGGTTTCGACGGCATCCGGTACGCGTTCGGTCAGCAGGCCGTTGGTGGTCACCGCGATGCTTCTGAGTTTACGAAGATTTTCATTCTTCAAACGACAAATTTCACCCAAAAGATCGGGAAGGTCTTTTCGCAGAAACGGCTCGCCGCCGGTAATATCCAATTCTCTCAAATCCGAAAATAGATTTGATGACAGGAGATTGACCCAGTGAGCCAACGGCAGATCCTTCACATAATTGGGAATTTTCCAGATGTTGCACATCATACACTTTGCAATGCAATGATGCGTCACCTCAAGGCTTAAAGCCTGCGGTTTTCCGGGATGTCCGGTTCGTTTAAGATATTGGAAACGAAGGCCGTTCAATGCCAGATGCCCTGCTAGTTTCAAGAGAGAATCACTCATCGGTTTCTCCTATCATCCATTTTGATTCAACTTTTCCCGGAAAATGCCGACCAAACCAGTTTTGGATTCACCGACCCGAAAGCGCGATGCCTGAAACATCCCCACCAGACGCCAGACTGGTAGGAAAGCTGGTCAAGGGTGAAGTAAAATAGAAAAGAAAAAGGATTCAGCTGAGGCTTTTTGATGACATAGCCCACGATTCCCACAACCAGGTGCATGGTCATAATGACCATTGAAGCCGTCTGGAAAAGGGGTAAAAGCAAAATAGCCCAAATCAGATAATACCGGGATGCAAAAGCGCATAAATGATAGGCAAAAGAAAAATACTCCCTTAAAACCGCAAGCAGAATGGACATGACGCCCACCGGCACACCCTTTTTTCTAACAATGCACCACCGGTTCAAAGCATCCCCAATGGATATGGCACCACATGGAATCAGCAACATGGGAGAGGCCGTCATCATGGCAAGGATTCCCAAAGCCAGAAAAAAAGATCCCCCCACGGGAAAGACCATTTTCTTGCTTCTCTTTTTGTGCAGTTTCTGAAGCAGCGGCTCAGAGGTGCCGTAATCAAACCGTCTCCCGCAAAACGGGATCAGGCGGTTCCGGTGTTTGTGGAAAACCTTTCCCACGGGTTGAAACGCCACATGAAGACCATGGTCCTGTATTCGCCAGCAAAGATCCACATCCTCCCCCACCACCAGTTCTTCCCGGAACCCATCCATTCCCAGAAATAAACTTCGCCTCACCAGCAGGTTGCAGGAAGGCACGTAAAAGGCGGTATCTCTTTCCTGGGACCGCATGGCATGCCGCCCCATGATCAGAGAAGAGTTCGCCGCTTCGTAACAATCCAGCCCCGATGTGTTGAAATATGACGCAACTCTGCCGCCCACGGCGCCCACGGACGCAGCCTTGAACGTGGGCAGAAGCTCTTTTAACCAAAGCGGATCCACCAGGCAATCGGAGTCCACGAAGGCCAGGATCTCACCTTTGGCTTCCCCGGCAGCCAGGTTACGACAAAAGGGGGCCTGCTGATTATTTTCAAGACGAATGAGACGAACCGGAAATCCGGATACAATTTCCGGTGTGTGGTCCGTTGAAGCGTCGTCCACCACGATGGTTTCAAGTCGGTTTGCCGGGTAATCCAGATCTTCCAGGGATTTGAGGCATGCGCTGATCTCTTCGGGCCGATTCCTGACCGGGATGATAATGGATACCATCGGCAATTCGGAAAGGGCCGGAATACCCTGCTGCTCCAGGAAACCTTTTAGCACCAGATCGTTCAGCATAGATTCCACCCGATCGGCATCCACGTTTTCAATCAGGGGGAGTAGTTGCTGAAAGGCCACGTAATCGCGTCCGGACAGGCAGCGGATAATACCCTTCCACGCGGGATGAAGGGAGAGGCTTTTGAGGGGGAAACCCAGGAGCAGAAAAATTCCGTCATTTTTTTCATGCCGGGTAACGCCTTTGGCCAGACGGTAGCCGAGGGGGGGTTGCCATTGCCCTTGCATCAAACGATCAACCCCCGGATTTTTTCTCTGGGGATTCCAGGAAATCGTTGGATTGAAGGAAAGAGATGAGCCCCTCCACCTGGGCGCCAAAACTTCCCGTCAGCATCTCGCCCTTTTTTTCAACGCGGCTGCCGGTCAAAAGCTGTCTTGTCCGATCATAAGATTGAAGCCGGCTATCCGGGGGAGACGGAGCCTTCGGGCGGGGACGGGGCGGATAGAGGCTCATGCGGACGACCTTGGGACGAACCGCATTTTCACCGAATATCAGTTTTTGAACCGGGAGGGTTTGACTTTTTTCCATTGCATCACAGGTGGGAACCGGCAACAGAATACCGCCCGCATCCACGCTGCACACGGCCGGCAACATACATTTGACCCTTTCCCGTTTTCCCCGGCCCGCACTCCGCTCAACCAGGAAACCGTCTTTCTTCGATACCCCATGAAAATCCCGTATGCCGGCAATAAAAGGCCGGTTCAGGTGGCACCCCAGCAAAGCGCCCACCTGCCCGTTTCGGGTATCCAGGCTTTCCTTGCCGCAGAGTACCAGATCGGCGCCGATTTTCTCAATGGCTTGGGCCAGAAAAACGGACTTTTGCCACGGATCTAATTTCGCGTCCATATGGATCTGGTACAACTCATCCGCCCCCAGGGCCATACATCTTCTCAGTTCCGCCTCCGCAATGATGGGTCCCAGGGTCAGCAGGCTGATGTGGCCGCCGCCCGCCAGGTCTCTGGCATGCAACGCGGCGCCTACGGCCAGTTCATCATAAGGGTTAATCCGGAACACCACATCGTCAGAGGACAGATAGTTCCGGTCAGTCTCTTTTCCGGTTCTGGCGTAGGTATGAGCGATCTGCTTGACGCAAACGATAATTCGCATAATATCCCTTTTGCCCATCAGTAGACCCGACCCAGGGCGGCATCGACAATCTCCACCAGGTCCATGACCCGGGGAGGATTTTCCATCTCCAGTGCGTTAATACCGTCTTCCAGCATGGTCAGACAGTAAGGACAGGCGGTTGCCACCAGGTTCACCCCCGCTTCAGCCACATCTTCGGCCCGAAGCCGGTTGATGTTTTGCCCCATGCTCTCATGGAGCCACATACGGCCGCCCCCACCGCCGCAACAGAGGGCGTTTTCCCGGTTTCGCGTCAGTTCCCGAAGTTCAATGCCGGGAACACTCGCGGCGGCGTCCCTCAAGGAATCGTATATCCCGTTGACCCGACCCAGATAACAGGGATCGTGAATGGCCATCCGTTTATTCACCGGATATTTCGGAGCAATTCGTTGTTGTTTGATCAGGTCCAGCACAAAGGGAACGGCATGAAAAACTTCAAAATCGCCGGGATATTCGTTTTTGAGGGTATTATACCCGTGGGGGCAGAGACAGACAATTTTTTGAATATGGTATTTTTTAAAGACTGCCATATTTTTTTTTGCAAGGGTCTGGAACAGGGTCTCATTTCCCAGCCGCCTGGCCCCATCCCCGCAGCAGGATTCTTCCCGACCCAGAATACCGAAGCGCACCCCGCCCGCCTGAAGAATCCGCACCATGGCGCGACAGGTCTCCTGGTATCGAGGATGAAAGGCGCCGGAGCATCCCACCCATAAAAGGATTTCCAACCCTTCTTCGGATATATGGGGAACCCCCAGGTGCATGGCCCAGTCTTCCCGATGGGCCGACCCTTTACCATTCACATCCCCGTAAATTTCCAGATCCCGCATCATGCCCATGGCGGCTTCGGGTAAAAGGCCCTTCCCCATGACCTCGGCGCGTCTCAAGTCCATGAGTTTGTCCATGGGGCTCGCATACACCGGACACCGGACCACGCAGGCCATACAGGTGGTACAGGCCCACAGGGCATCGGATGAAACGGTATTTTCAAGGGGGGCGGAAGAGGATTTGCAGACAAGGTCATAGAT
Organism: Desulfatiglandales bacterium; assembly: GCA_963662465.1. Classification (GTDB taxonomy): domain Bacteria; phylum Desulfobacterota; class DSM-4660; order Desulfatiglandales; family Desulfatiglandaceae; genus NaphS2. The sequence continues at coordinate 938,024 of OY759599.1, read as the reverse complement.
CCCCCCCATGACCTGACGGGGGGAAAGAGGCTTGCCGGATATGGCCGCGGGACAGGCCTCGTCGCAACGCCCGCAGGACATACAGGCCTGCACATCCAAAAGCTGCTTCCAGGTGAAATCTCCGACCGATTGAGCGCCGACCCTGTCCTCCAGGTCCATCCCCCGCATTGCGCCCCGCGGCCGTTTTTGCCGGTAGACCACATTCAGGCTTCCTGAAATCAGGTGTCGCATGAAGGAAAAGGGAAGGATGGCAATAAAAATGAGCAACGTAAAGAAATGAACCCGAATCATGACCTGCATGAACAGGGGGGAAGGGCATATGGCCAGGGCCAGCAACCCGCCCACTGGGGTGCGCCAGTGCCACTGCGTTTCCATGATGGAAAGGCGTACCCCTTCAGCGAGAAAGCCGCTCAACACCATCACCAGAAGAAGCATCACGGGCAATAGGACTCTCCCGGTCGGGGCATCGCTTTTGAGCCGCCTTATAAGAAAATAGACAAGACCCAGCAAGAGGGCCAGTCCCGAAAGATCGCTCAAAAGAGACAGCAGCCCTGCCGGAAACGGCGGCAGCGAAACCCCGAACTGGGGCAGAATGCCCATCAACAGGGAAAAGAGGAACCCCCAGAATACCAGCATATGGGCCATACCTTTCGGAGGATTCTGAAGGATCTTTCGGTGCCCCAGCAGGTAAACGAAGAGGCCTTTCAAATCCCGGTCGCAATCTTCCGTACGCCCCATGCGCCATGAACGCTTCAGCTTCGCCATGCCTGTCAGAAAAATAACCAGGGAAATACCCATCAGGAGCAGATCAAAAGCGGTTAACAACAAATCATCCCCTCCCTTTTCCAGCTTTTCCTGAAAATCGGCGCGTATAAAAACAGCAACCGCCAATCAGGAGAAAAGCGACGGCTACCCCGTAAACCGCCCCGGCGATGATGTCAATGGTATCTTTTTTGCCTTTGGGTTTCGGGTGGATACTACCCATAACGCCCGCCCGATTATTTGCGGGGAAATGGCATTTCCGGCAATCCTTTTTGTTCAGGGGCATTTCTTCACCATGGGCGGCGTGCCCCTGATGGCACCCCAGGCAATCGGCTTCATCAAAATCACAGGCAAAATCCTGTTTGCCGTGGGTTTTGATCCGGACCGACGGCAACCAGGCCAGGAAACCGGCATCGCCCGTCTGGGCCGGATGGCATGGGCCGCAGGTACGGGAAAGATGGTCGGGATGCACAGAGGATGCTGGATTGTCCTTTCCCAGTATGCCGTGTCGGGTGTGGCAGGAATGGCATTGGGGGCGCGTGCCCGTACCCCCCAATCCGTGCCGGTTTACCTGATCGTGACACGCGCCGCAATCCACATTCCCTGATCCTCTATTTTTCGTATGGGCATCGTCCACGACCTCTCCATGGCAATCCATGCAGGTGATCTCGTTGTGGTGAACCGAACCCTCATATTGCGCCTGAGATATGTGAAGCGCACTTTTTCCGCTCCCTTCACGGTGGCAATTGAGACATTCATCCGGTTCGTAGGCAAACAAACCGGACGTCAGCAGGAAGAAGAGTGAAACCGTATACCAACTTATGACATTACAACGCATCTTTGATCTCGCGAATACGGTTGATAAGAAGGGGCAGCAGGTCATGGACATCCGCTACAATTCCCAGATCGGCAAACCGGAATATTCTGGCCCGGGGGTCGGTGTTGACAGCCACAACCCGATGGGCCTTCTCCATGCCCGCCGTATATTCATTGGCCCCTGAAATGCCGCAGTTGATGATCAGGCGCGGGGTCACCGTCTTGCCCGTCTGGCCGATCTGTCGTTCATAGGGTAACACATGCCAATCGATGATCGGGCGGGTGGCGGCCACGGACCCGCCCAGGGCTTGGGCCAGTTCATGCACAATATCAAACCTTTTTCCCTTGCCGACTCCCCGTCCTCCGGAAACGATGATATCCGCCTCTTCGATATCAAGGGTCTCGGGGTCGGCCTCGATCACTTCCACCACCTCTGTTTTCAGGCCGTCGAGGGACTCTTCTACGGGAATAAATTCCACCGTTGCGGTTTGTGTCCGGATTTTTTCGGCCGGCATCAGCACGGCGGGCAGAAATGAAACAATGGGCGTAGGCTTGCATTCCAGCGCCACCGCTTCACATAGATAACCATTGGCCACGGGACGGGTCGCCATCCATTCCCCTTCGTCTTCAACCTTGAGATCCATGGCATGCGTCACAACGCCGGTTTCAAGCAGGGCGCCTAGTCTGGCACAGAGGTCCGCCGTATCCGGGTGCTGTACCGTCAGAAGGACATTTGGCGTATGTTGATTCAGCAACCGGAAAAGCACCCCCGCAAACCGCTCCCCATGATAATACGAAAGGGTTTCACTTTTGAAGCACAGCACCCGGTCCACCCCATAATATCCGAGAGTTTCAAAGTCTTCTGGCAGTTCCCAACCCAATACCACCGCCGTAATCCGGCCCGGTGCTTCCCATTGGCAAATCAGTCTTCGGGCTTCGTTAATCAGACCGAATGTATCCCCGGTAAAAACACCCTCATGATGTTCGGTCAATATCCAGATATCAAAAAGGTTCAGGGTTTCAGACATGGCTTTCATATTCTTCTTCCCACCCGATGCCCTTCCACAATGGCCATATCCGTCTTACGCGGCGCCACACAGTCTCCGATCCGGTAAATTTCTTTGACCTTCCCCTTGAGAGCAAAATAAAGATTGTCATTGGAAACGTTTCCCGCTGCCAGCACAATGGTATCGTACCCTTCAAAATCCATCATCTCGTTGGAGTAGACGTTGAGACCCTTGGCCACTGTGCCCTGGATTTCCAGGACCGCGATATCCGGCGTGCAGGTGACGCCCTTTCGCGCCAGGCGTTGACGGGCTAAAAACAGGTCCTGAAGGGGCCCCAGTTGCGAACCCTGAAACAGGGCAGGCACCAGCACATGAACCTTTTTGCCCCGATCCGCCAGGAACTCCGCCGTCCCCGTGCCCTGATGGTGCCCATCCAGGTCGATAAGCAGCACCTTTTCGCCAGTTTCCACGGTTTCATTCAAAACATCCCAGGTACTCACCACCTCTGGATAGGCGTAACTCCCGGGAATGGGGTTCTGTTTGGGCGTGGAACCGGTGGCTACAACCACAACATCGGGGTTTTCGGCCAGGACCATTGCCTCATCCGCTTCAACCCCCAGGCGCAGGTCCATATCCAGCTTCTCCACCTGACCCAGCAACCATCGGGTCACCCCCTGAATCTCCTGGCGGCCGGTCACCTTGCCGGCGATGATATTCTGTCCGCCAACCTGATCATTTTTCTCAAAAAAAATCACATGATGCTTTCTGAGGGCCGCCACCCGGGCCGCTTCAAGACCGGCAGGACCCGCCCCAACGACCACCACTTTTTTCGGTGTGTCACAAGGCGTAAGGGTTCCAAGACCCAATTCCTTTTCGTTCCCCGCCGCGGGACTCTGCATGCACCCGATGGTGTATCCCAGCCCCATGCGACCGATACACCCCTGATTGCAGGCGATGCACTGCCGGATATCGTCTTCCCGGCCCTCCATGGCCTTGTTTGGTAATTCCGGGTCCGCAATGAGGGCGCGAACCATGTTGATCATATCCCCCTGCCCATCTTCCAGAATCTTTTCCGCCAGGTGGGGATCATTGATGCGGTTGGTGGCATGGACAGGAAGGCTCACCACCGAACGGATGGCGGCGGAAAGGGGCGTCGTGTAAGCGAGCGGCGTGTGCATGGACCCTTCCACCAGAAAAAGGTTGTGAAAGGTTCCCAGACTCAGATCCACAAAATCGATGAGGCCCGCGGCTTCCAGAAGTCCGGCAATTTCCATGGCATCATGAATGGTCAACCCGCCCCTGGGATGCATCTCATCGGCATTGAGCCGAACCCCCAGGGTGAAATCTTTGCCTACGCTTTTTCGGACCCCTTCAATCACCTCCAAACAGAACCGCATGCGGTTCTCCAGGCTGCCGCCATATTCATCCTCCCTGAAGTTGGTGGCAGGAGAGAGAAACTGCCGGATCAGGGAACTGTGTCCCAACTGAAACTCAATCCCGTCAAAGCCCCCTTCCACCACATGCATCGCGCTCTTTTGGAAGTATTCGATACACTCCTTGATATCTTCAATTTCCATCTCCTTGGCCATCTCCCGAAAGAGGGGGTCTTTCCCTGGCGAGGGTCCCCACACGGGAAGCCTTGAAATCTTGCCGTCCGCCTGCATGCCGTTGTGATTCAACTGGGCAAAAATTTTGGTATCATACCTGTGAATAGCCCTTGTGAGTCTTTGAAACCCCGGAATCACCTCCGGAACAAAGGCATCCACCAGCCTTACGTAGGCCAAATCCGACGGATGGACCGTCAGCTCTTCCGTGGTAATGAGGCCGCACCCGCCTCTGGCCCGTTCACTGTAGTAATAAATGTGACGTTCGCTAATCTGATGGTCTTCGGATAGGTTGGTCAGGTGTGCCGCGAAATTGATCCGATTGGGAACCACCACTGAACCGATTTTGAGAGGGGAAAAGAGGTATCGATATTCGCTCACAGTTCTTCTCCCACCTTTTGTCCTTCGTAAACGGCCATGCCGATGCCCCGGGGCGCGACGCAGTCTCCCACCCGGTGGAGTTCCTTCACGCGGCCCTTCAATCGGCGGTACAAATCGTCATCCACCCGATTCCCCATATCCAGAACAATGGTGTCATAGCCCTCAAAAACAATTACGCTGTTCGTGTAAAGATTCCTTGCCTTCACCCTGTTTCCGCTGATTTCATCCACCACCACATCGGTGGTGAAAGTCACCCCTTTCTGAAGCAGTCGCTGCCGGGTCAGGTACAGATCCCCGATGGGCCCCAGCTCGATGCCGATAAACAGGTCGCTGGTGACCATATCCACCTGTTTCCCCTGGTCGGCCATTCTTTCCACGGTGGCGGCGGCATGGTGCCCCCCGTTTTCATCGATAAAGAGGATCTTGTCTCCCACCGGGTAACTTTCCGCCATCACATCCCACACATTCTGCACCAGGGGCGGACCGTAGTCTCCGGGAACGGGCCTTTCGATGGGTCTTGATCCCGTAGCCACGATCACCACATCCGGGTTCTTTTCCTGAATCCATGAAGGCGTTGCCGTAACTCCTGTAATAATCGGAACTTGGAGCTGTTCCAGACGATGGGACAAATAGCGGATTATTTCACCCATGCCCTCGCGGCCCGCCCCCTTTACCAGGAGGTTCATCTGGCCTCCCACCCGGTCCACCTTTTCGTAAACAGACACATCATGTCCCTTTTTACGGGCGCTTAAAGCGGCCGAAAGCCCCCCGGGACCGGCACCAACGACGATGACGAGCTTTTGGAATGCGGAATGCGGATTGCGGATTGCGGAATTTTCATAACCGACCGCGGGATTCTGGACGCAGCTCAAGGTTTTGGACTGGTTGATGCGGCCGATGCAGCCCTGGTTGTCCCGCACGCAATAGCGAATATCCCGTGTACGGCCTTGCAGGGCCTTTTTAGGGCAGTCCGGATCGCAGATGAGGTTACGGATGAGGCCGATGGCGTCGCCTTTGCCCTTTTGCAGGATATCTTCGGCCATTTGGGGCGTATCAATTTGGTGGCTAGCGATCACCGGAATGGTCACGGCGGATTTGATCTGCGCCGCCGTATCGATGGTGAAACCGAACGGGGTGTGCATGGAAGGCATTGAAAGGTGAAGATTGTAGTAGGTTCCCACAGCCACGTTGATGAATTGAGCGCGACCCTCAGTCTCGAAAACCCGTGCCATTTCACAGGACTCCTCCGGGGCTATGGCGCCCCAGAACTTTTCGTCGGCGCACAGGCGGACACCCATGGTAAAATCGTCCCCCGCCATCTTCCGCACCGCTTCCAGGACCTCAAGGGGCAGCCGCATTCGGTTTTCCAGGCTGCCGCCGTATTCATCCCGGCGATGATTGCTCAAGGGAGAGAGAAACTGGCGCAGCAGGGATTCGGGCCCCATATCGATCTCAAGGCCGTCAAATCCGCCTTCCCGAGCCAGGATCGCGGCGCGCCCGAAGGCTTCGATGACAGCCGCCATATCTTCCGGCTCCATGGGTTTGGCCGTCTCGCCGAAAGCGATATCCGACAGGGCTGAAGGTCCCCATACCGCATGCCGGGTAACAGCGCCGCTTCCCTGGAAACCGTGATGGTTTAACTGGGCGAATATCCGGGTGTCGAAATCGTGAATGGCTAGGGTGAGCTTTTGAAAGTCTTCCACCACATGAGAACCGTAAGCCTCGATCATGGCATCCCACGGACGGTCATTTTCATGAATGGCCAGTTCCCCGACGACAATCAGACTACAGCCGCCCTCGGCTCTACGCCGGTAATAGGCCACATGGCGATCATCCAGCCGGCCTTTCCGGGCGAAATTGGTGCGATGCGCCAGGAAACAGATGCGATTGGCAAGCGCCTTTGTTCCAAAGGTGATGGGGGTGAACAGATGATCAAACATTTTCCCTGTCATTCCGAATCGCACGGCATGAAATCATCTTTCTTTTCCGTGCCAGTTTTCAACTATCAATTCCGAAAAATGGTGGAAGTCTTTAACATTGCGGGTTACCAAAACCAGATCGTTCACTTTGGCAATGGCCGCAATTTGACCATCCACAAATGGGGGCGACATTCCCTTCTGCGACAATCTCGCCCTCTCTTTTGCATGCCACTCGGCAGCCCGGTCATCGTAGGGAAGAACGATCAGGTTCTTTTTCACAACCTCATCGAGGAAAAATTCAATCTCCTTGCGTTTTCGTGATGGCGGAAGACGACGGCAACCGTACTGAAGTTCATGCCAGACCGGCGCACCCGTCACAATTTCATACTGGTGCTTTTTCAACATGGAAAGGACGGATGGGTCAGGTTCAGATTTTAAAGGTTCCGACAACACATTGGTGTCAAGAAGAAATTTCATCAGTTCAAATCCACTTCCCGTCCGGGGGAAGAATCTCGAAGCCCTTCGAAATCCTGATCTGAAACAACCGTCCCTTCTGAATTGAGCGTTTCACGAAAAGCTGTCAGAGCTTTCCAGAAACCCGAATTGGAAAGACTGAGCCGCTTGAATTCGTCGATGGACAACAAAACCACAACCGGTTTTCCTCTCCTCGTAAGCTCCACGAAAGGCCCTTTCTCTACTTGATGAATAATGGCAGGGAGCTTGTTCTTAGCTTCGGCTATTGAGTATTGTTTTTGCATAAAGCGCATCTCCTGCATCGAAAGCGTTCCCCATAATAGCCATCTTCATAGCTATAATCAAGCAAAATTGAAATGTTTGATATTCACAAGGCATTCCGGGTCCGGCATGTTGATGTCCTGGTAAGTGTGATAGGCCATGGCCGGACACCCCCCCCGGCAGAACTCAAATCGTTCGCAGGTCACGCAAGTCTCAACATTCAGGTTGCGAAGTTCTTTGAAAACCGGGGCCTGATCCCACATGGTCTTAAAGGACACATCCCGAACGTTCCCCACCCGAAACGGCGGTTCCTGCAAGAAAGCGCAGGGATAAACATCCCCTGTGGGAGAGATGCAGCAGGTCATCTTGGCAGCGCCGCACATATCCAGGCCCTTTCGGCGCCGATGCTCGGAAGTGAGGCAAAAGAAGGAATCCCCGGTCCGCACCAGATCATGCCCTTCCAGCCACTCGGCAAAAGCCTCCAACTGCCATTTCTCCGGCCCCAGGGATTCCCGGCTCTCTTTGGCCCGGCCCGACGGCCGAAATCGGGAAACCCGCAGCTCAGCCCCGTAACCGCCGGCAAGTTTCCGAAGATCATCCAGTTGTGGATAATTGGTTCGGGTCAAAACCGTGTTGATGCTGAACTTCACCCCATGACGCGCCAGGCAATCGGCAGCGTTCAAGATCTTTGGGTAGGTTCCTTCACCCCGTATGGGATCATTCACGTCTGCCGTGGCGCCATCGAGACTTATTTGTAGATAGAGCATTTTCAGACGGGATAACTGACGGGCCAGGTTGTCGTCAATGAGCATGCCGTTGGTGCTGACGCAGGTGACCAACCCCTTTTCATGACAATAGGTGAGCAGATCCGGAAAATCAGGACGGATAAAAGGTTCTCCCCCACCGATATTCACCTGGAACACCCGGAGGGATGTCAATTGATCCACCAGGGCTCGACATTCCGGAGCGGTCAATTCGTCTTTGGAGGGAATCCCCGCATCCGAAAGGCAGTGAACGCAATGGAGATTGCATTTCAATGTGACTTCCCAGGTCACATTCACGGGAGCCCGAAGCCCCATCCTGGCCATATTAGCACTCAATGATAACTCCCTTGTCTTTAAGCCGATCCAAGCTTCCCTGTATTTTTTCCATACGATCTTGAGACATCAAACCCGCCTGATTTTCCGTTTGCAACCACTCATCCAGTGACCGGTCACCATGGAAGAATGCCGCATCCAGCCATGGGCCGGAAGACAGAAAATAGAGCCGCGGTCCCTTCATGGTATAGAAAAGCAGCCCGAAATCCTCATTGCGCACTTGTGTACCGGATTCCAGGATATACCTTCTACTGTTTGTCGCACTTGCTATCATGGTTCAACCTTCCAAAGAACGGCTAGTAAACGCCGCAGATCCCATCAATGGCCATTTCCTCGATCTCAATTTCCTGGGTGGCAAAAATATCTTCCGGACTGTTTTCCTTGTGGTCTGTCTTCACATTCTTTTCTTGATTTTCCATTGTTCGTTAAATCTCCGGTCTATAAAATGTAATTTCCAAGTTATTTTGGGCAACGGAACAACCCCGGATGAACGAACAGGTCGTTAACCCATTCGCCATCCGGAATCCGTTGTTTGGCGTTATTTCATGAGGGCATGCCACGGCTTTTCAGGCTGTCCGATGAGATCCACATAGATATGCTTGGTGGTGGTATACTCATCGAGCGCCATGGTGGAAAGATCCTTTCCCCATCCCGATTGTTTGCATCCCCCCCAGGGCGTCTCGCAGAAAATCATGAGATGCTCATTGATCCACACGGTCCCTGCCTTTATCTGGCCGGCCATGGCCAGGCCGGCACGAACATCCTTGGTCCAGACGGATGCACAAAGGCCGTAATGCGTGTCGTTGGCCAGGGCCAGCGCTTCTTCCGGCGAACTGAAACGGGAGAGTCCCACCACGGGACCAAAGACCTCCTCCCGCATGATTACCATGTCATTGGTACATTCGCCCAGGATGGTGGGAAGCACAAAAAAGCCGTCTTTGGTATCCGGCGTATCCGGTCTCTCTCCACCCAGTAGAACCTTGGCGCCGGCCGCCTTTGCTCCCTGAACATAGGCTTCGATCTTATCCCGGTGCTCCCCATAGGCCACCGGGCCGATGACCGTTGCCATATCTGTGGGATCTCCGTATTTCAGGAGTTTGGCGCCGGCCACGAATTTTTCCGCAAAGGCGTCGTACAGGGACTCATGGATATAAAATCGGCTGGGAGATGCACAAACCTGTCCCGAATTAAAAAAGGCCCCGAAAACCGCTGCTTCCACCGCGGCATCCACGTCCGCGTCGGGCATGATCAGAAAGGGGTTCTTGCCACCCAACTCCAGACCCACCTGCTTTACAGTATCGCTGGCCACTTTCATGATCCGTTTACCCGTGGCGGTATCCCCGGTAAAACCGATCTTCGCCACTTCCGGGTGCCGGACCAATGCCTCACCGACTGTTTCTCCCGGACCGGTGATCACATTCACTACCCCGGCGGGCACACCTGCCTCCATGGCGATTTCCCCCAGCTTCAAAGCCGTCAACGGCGCTATGGAAGGCGGTTTGATGACGCAGGTATTGCCCGTAACAAGGGCTGCCCCCATTTTCCAAATCACCATGAGGGCCGGAAAATTCCACGGAGTGATAAGTCCCACAACCCCTAGGGGTTCCCGGACGGTCATGGAAATGCACCAGGGACCCACGGGAAGGGTCTCACCGGTTAAGCCCCGTGCGGCCCCGGCGAAAAATTCCAATTGTTCGGCACAAAGGGGCACATCGAAATTCATGGTTTTACGGATTGGGGAGCCATGCTCCCGGGTTTCCAGAGTGGCGAGTTCTTCCTGGTGCGCCATGATAAGTTGGGACATTTTCAGGAGCACTTTGGACCTTTCGGTCATGGTTTTGCCCGCCCAACCGGGAAAGGCCTTTTGGGCTGCGGCAACGGCCTTTTCCACTTCAGCATCGCCGCATTTGGGAACGGTCCCAACCACCTCCCCGTTAGCCGGATTAATAATCGTAATCGTCTCTCCACTTTCAGCGGACATCCATTCACCACCGATGAGCACTTTGTAATCCATCTAATTCCTCCTGTCCCTAACGTTTAATTTGAAACCATCCATCCTCCCAGGATAGATGGCATTAAGGTCAAACTCAAAATGATCAGTCAATCAAATACAGGAACGCATAATTTCCTTGATCTGTTCCGGTGTAATGTCGCGAGGATTGGCTTCCCTTGACAGGTCATTAATAGCCCATTTGGCAGTATGCTCAATGTCCGCCTCACTGAAATCGAACTCCTTGAGCGGGACTTGGGGAATACCCACATCATTTCTGAGTCTCTCAATTTCATCAAGTGTCACGTCAGTCGCATGGACTGGATTCATATGGTGGATATCCAGTCCCATGGCCTCTCCGATCTCCTTAAATTTCTCAGGGCAGGCCATCGCATTAAAACGCTCCACCGGCAACATCATAATAGCGTTGGTGTAACCATGATGAAGGTCCTTGATCACCGACAGCATATGGGCCGTACCGTGAACCATCCCCATGCCCCCTCCCAGATTATAAGACATGGAGGCAATGAACTGTGCCCAGGCCATGTTCTCAATCGCCACGTCATTGGCGGGATTGGCATAGGCCTGTCGGATATTCTCACTCAACAGCTTGATTGCCCTCATAGCGGTAGCATGGACCACGGGCATATTAAAACGGCCGATACCAGGCTCCATGGCATGACAAAAGGCATCTATTCCGGTCCAGGCAACTAACTGCGGCGGTTGGAGTCTCATGAATGCGGGATCATTTATACCCACCGACGGCGCCACGCCCGGGACCACCAGGATGAGTTTGTACACCCAGTCCGAGTCATTAATGATGGCAAAAGCCGTGCCCTCCGCCCCCGTGCCGGTGGTCGTATTAATTGCCACATGTGGAATATTCACGACTTTGTAAGTAGGGATGCGGGTCGTATAGTGAGGGTCCAGAACAGCGCAAAAATCCTTGAGGCTTGTATCAGGCCCATCATTCGTTACCATAATCCGGATACCCTTAGCGCCATCATGGGCACTGCCGCCACCCACCGATACAATACCGTCACACTCTGCCTCAAGGTAGACCTTTGTCCCTTCCACACATTCGAAATCCTTGGGATTGGATGTGAACCCTTCGAAACGGGTTACGGCAATACCGTTAGCCTTAAGGACGCCTTCCACCTCGTCAACGATCCCCGTTCCTCTTAGGCCGGTAGTGACGAGCAGAGCATGCTTGATACCGTACATCTGGCATTCCTGCCCCGCCATTTGGTGGGCCCCGAAACCGAAAATACCTCGGGAATGCTGATGCACATAAAGCAACGGAAATTGTTTTCTTTCGATACTAATTGCCATGATGTTCCTCCTTTTTGGGATTTCGAATTATGCTGCAATGTCAAAATCTTATTATTCAAGGACAAATACCGCACCGGATCCTGAAACAGGGGAAAAGCTTCCTTTTTCAGACGTCAATCACCGTCTTCTAACTGCACAAAGGATGCCAGGAACAACATTTCAATACTTTTCAGTAGGTTAAGAAAAAAAACAAACCCATTCAGACTCTATTTTGTAACCTTTGGTAACATTTCCCCATTCGAACTGCATCCGTACCGATGTGGGAATCCACCTGAAAACCCGCCCGAGGCCTGATTTAACGGACAGCAACAACTTTAGAAATATATTCGGCGTCTCCGCCCTTAATGCCCAAAAAGCGAATATCAGTTGTAATAACAGTATGTTGTAAGATAAGGATGGAAGAGTGGTAACAAATCTACCCGTTAGAAAGGCGAAGTCGTTACCAAAATACACAAGTTCCCAGGAAACTCATTTCAGTTTAAATCGATGCATTCGTTCATATAACGATTTTCTGGAGATACCCAACGCCTGGGCTGTCCTGGAACGGTGGCCCTGGAACTGCGCCAAGGTTTTTTTGATGAGTTCTTTTTCAACGTGTCTCAGTTCTAAACCCTCGGGGGGCAGACAATTGATAAAGGGTGTATCCGCCTTACCGGACAGACCTGAAGGGAGTATTTCCGGCGGCAAATCTTTCAGTTCAATGGTGTGGTGGCGTGCCAGAATGACGACACGATCGATGACATTTCTGACCTCCCGAACGTTGCCCGGCCAGGAATAGGACAGCAACGCATCCATGGCTTCGGACGCAATGGCGGGGACATCGCGGTTGTTTGCCGTTGCGGCCTTCTGAAGAAAGTGGTTAACCAAAGGGGGAATATCAACTTTACGATCCCGCAACGGGGGAATGGGGATACGGATCACCTGAAGCCTGTAAAAAAAGTCAGGAAGGAACCGCCGCGTCTCAACTTCCTTCCGCAAATCCTTGTTGGTGGCCGCAATGATGCGAACATCAACCGTCCGCGTATTGACGGCGCCCACCGGTTCGAAGGTCCTTTCCTCAAGGAAACGGAGCAGCTTGGCCTGCAGCGATAAACTCATCTGCCCCACCTCGTCCAGGAAAAGCGTTCCCCTGTGAGCCGCTTCCAGACGGCCGATGCGATCGGTAGTTGCACCGGTAAAGGCCCCTTTGACATACCCGAACAATTCCGCTTCCAGTAAATGCTCTGAAAGGGCAGCGCAGTTTATGCAAATAAGGGGACCGCCATTGCGGCGACTGTTGTAGTGAATAGCATTTGTAACCAACTCCTTGCCCGTACCCGTTTCACCGGTCACGAGGACGGTGGCATCCGTTGGCGATACGGCCTTCAGAATGCTGTAGACTTCGTCCATTTGAGGGCTTTCACTGACAATGTTGTCAAAGCCGTATTGCGCCTTGACCACATGACGAAGGGCATCTAATTCCAAGGCCTGTTTACGTTCCCGCAGGCTTTTTTCCAGCACGATGGAGAGTTCATCGATGTTAATGGGCTTCACCAGATAGTCGTATACGCCTTCTTTCAGGGCCTTTACACTGGATTCAATGGTGCCGTGCGCAGTCATAATGATGAAAAGCAGTTGCCGGTCCAAGGATTTCAACCTGTGAAAAAGCTGTAATCCATCAATCCCCGGCATTTTAAGGTCAGACAATACGATGTCAAACGGGGGTCCCTCTTTGAACATCTTCTCGGCTTTCAGTGGGTCCGTGGTGGTTACAGCTTCGTACCCCTCTTCATGGAGGAAAGCATCCAACGCTCTCAAAGAGCCGGCATTATCATCTACGAGGAGTACTCTAAACCTGCTCATGATCAAAACCTCCATCTGCCCGTGCATCGGGCATGGGCAACGCAATGGTTACCGTGGTTCCCCACCCCGGTTCGGACCGGATTTGGATATGGCCCCCGTGGCTTTCGATAATGCTTTGGGAAATCGGCAGACCTAAACCCGTGCCCAGCTCTTTTGTGGTGTAAAAGGGATCCAGCACGCTCTGAAGTTCATCAAGCGACAACCCCTTCCCGGTATCGGCAATGGAGAATTCCAGAAATTCTCTCTCGCTGCCTTCATTTGTAGACGGATGCCATTTGGTTGATACGATCAGCTCGCCCCCTTGGGGCATCGCTTCAATGGCGTTGACCACGATATTCACAATGGCTCTTTCGGCCTGAAACGGGTCCAGTGGGAAAAGCGGAAGATTCGGATCCAATCGGCTTTTTAAAGTGATGTCCTTTTCCATGGCCCGGGCAGCATATCCCGACAGAATATCTTCGGCCATCGCATTGACATTCGTCGGCGTCGGCTTGGGAGGGGGCTGCCTGGAATAGTTCAGGAAATCCGAGAGAAAATGATCCAACTGAGAAATCTCCGCGGAAATGGTATCAGCCAGCGCCATCACCTCTTTATTCCCCGCTACCCTTCGCTTGAGCAAACCCAATGTGACATTCATGGTGTTCAGTGGGTTGCGAACCTCATGGGCGACCCCCGACGCCAAACGACCCACGGAAACCAGCTTTTCGCTTTTGACCAACTCCGATTGAATGCGGCGAAGGTTTTTGACCATCTGGTTAAACGAGCGGGTTAACATACCCAACTCGTCATTGGAGTCAAAATGAATCTTTTCGGGCAAACGGCCTTCAGCGATGACATGGGTCGCTCGGGCCAGTTTTTTTATGGGACGAAGAAAATGCCATGAGAAAAAAATACCCGCCGCCAGGGCCAGTGATGCGGCGACCATGATGATCTGAAGGACCTGCTTTTTAATGACGGTGACATGGGCTTTGAACTCGGCAACCGGCAGTGTTACGGCAATGGTCCAACCCAGTTCCCGAACCCCGGTAAAGGCGGCGATTCTGTTTCCCTGGTAGTCATAAGATAACATCCCCTGACCCTGTTCCACCATTTCCCGAAACATTGCCTCCAAAGACGGGTTCCCCACTTGACTGATCATTCTTCCGACGTGCACGGGTTCAGGATGAATGAGAATCCTTCCGGAATGATCCAGAACGAAGGCATAGCCGTTCACGCCCACCCGGCGAGACAGAATGCGGCGTCCCAGTTCGTTGATGTCAAGATCGATCTGAACAATGCCTGAGAGTTCATGCCATCTGTCAAACAATGGTTGGGCCATCGGTGACACCAACCGCCCTTCCGGCTCGGAATTCCGAACCGGGGAAACCACCGTATTGTTTGGGGTAAAATGTTGTTTTTGCGAGATTGAGGTCAAGTCATTTAGTATGCCCTTCAGTGAAACAATCCGGCCTTCCTGAACACATGCCACCGGCACACCCTTGGCATCCATATAGGAAATTCGATAGTAAAGGGTGGATTTTCGGGCTACATCCTTGAAAAACCTTTCCGCTTCCTTGCGGTTGATTCCCGCTTCCGAATCCAGAGCGTAAAAGCGGTTGAGGTAATAGTCTCTTAATACCGGCAAATGGGAGATCATTTCAAGATCCGCTCGGCATACATTAAAAACCTGGTCAATCTCCTCCGCGATTTCCCGGGCCAGGTTGATCTGGGATTGGTTGAGCAGACGCGTAACGATCTCTTCTGATGCAAAATACCCCAAGCCACCGGTGACAAGACAGGGCAAAACCACCAGCGGGAGGACAATCCACAGTAGTTTGCCGGTAATTCCCAAATGAAACAAACCTTTACCCTTTGATAAATGCTTCAAGAAGAGCCCCTTGGGCGCCATTTTTCCGTCTCCTTTCGGCAAGCCTGCATGAAAACAGCGGCCAGGGGGATTAAAATGGGCTAAAACCCTTCAGGAGAATAGCCCATGGCGACCAAAAGATCAAAGGAGAACTAAAACTCCAATATAACGGACACCCGTTCCGGATCATTACCCGCATGCCTTGCTTCAACTGATACCCTTTCTTCCATGATGTTTATCACGGCCCTTTACAACCGGGAACAAACCCTGGGCCTAGTCCAACCGGTAAACCGCCCTTCTCAATGCACAGCGATCCTCTACTGACATCAAATCGCCACAGGCTGCATAGGCCCGCCCCATACAGCCACCCCCACAATGCCCTTCACCCGGACACCCTTTGCAGTTTTCAAGTGCCTCGCGCCGGACCCGTTCCATAACCGGCAATTGGGCCCACAGGGGCAGGGCCGCGAGGATGATATCCGCCATGGGCCGCTGGTGAATCCCATCGATGCTGTATTTCTCGGCAGGCAACATAACACACGGGTAAATCCGCCCTTCGGCGGTGACAAACGGGGTTTTGATGCAGCAGCAGAGCCGTTTTGAAGGAACGGATCGCCCCTTGTACCATTCGATGGCGGAAATATTGCCCATCTTGTCGTACAGAGTGCGAAATGCCGTGTCAGATCGGTACCAGTTGACCATTTCAGTATACTGATTCGGGGTGGGGAGGACCAGTCGGTTTGTCCGCCCTGCCCTCCCGCCCTTGACCAGGGTACCACTCACCATCTGCCTTATGCCGAATGTTTTCAGTTTTTTCATGAGAAGCGGTATTTCGGCAAAGTTGTGCGCCATTTCCGTAAAGGCGACTCGAATTTGCGGTCCCATACCTACGTCGAGCAAACAACTCAGTCCGCCCAGTGCCTGGTTGAAGCTGCCCTTACCGCGCACAAGGTCGTGGGATTTTGCCAAAGCACCGTCCAAGCTGATTTGGACCAAGAGCTTCATGGACCCGAGCGCACTGAGTTCCGCCGCCACATGGCGGGTCACCAGGATGGCATTGGTTTGCAGGCAGACCTCCTTCAAGCCTTTGTGTTCACAGGCAAATGCCAGGATTTCGAACCAGTCCGGATGGGTCAGCACCTCTCCACCGGTGAGGGTCAAACCGGTGCCTCCCAACCGGGTAAAATCGTCGATAATGCCACGAACAACCTTCACCAGTACCGGGCCCGCGGCACTATCGGGCCGGCAATCCAGCCAACAGTGCCGGCAATGAAGGTTGCACCGGCCGGTGATCATAAGGGTCAGCATTTCCGGTGGCTGAAGCCCCGCATCCCTGATGCTCTGAATCACCTTTTCCGGGTTGGCTAGCATTCTATTGTCCTGGCCCCCTGTTTCAATGGCGATAGTTTTGCTGAATCTGCTTTTCCCGAAGTACCAGGTCTGCGATAAACGGTATATCAAGAAGCACGTGCCCCTTCCCCGATAGATCGCGTTCCTTTGGTTCAATTAACTTGTCGTCCAAGCGACGATGAACAGCATCAACCGCTTTTAAAAAGGCAAGTAGTCTGGTAATATTCTCGGTTGACTGGCTGTGAACAACGTCCACATCCATTGCTGTGATAGGGGCGCCCTGGATCACGGCGGCAAGGCCTCCGACCAGAATAAAATCGACCCCTGCCTTCAACAGCTCTTCCAGAAGTTCACCTAGACTTGCGTTCGTTGGTTTTCTGCCGCCTGTAGGCATCTCTCAACTCCAGAATTGTACGGAAAGCGTTGTCGTTAGCCCGCAATCGCTCCTCGGGCGACATCCTCAAGAACACTGCGATCAATCCCCTGTCCACGCCGGATTGCTCATCAATTTTTGTTTCCTCAGACATGCTATGGCCTCTCTTGAACTATGCCCCATTAGCTGAACGGCCAGCATAAGGCGCGGCAGCTTTTTGACGTCGCCCTTAATTCCGTTATGCCGTGTTTTCATCCTAAGCTATCGACTCTTAAATTCACCAATTCTAGTGCATTCCACGATGCGATTCAGGGTTTTCGCTGTAAACACTTTGCCTCTGGTCGCAAGGATCATCTTTTTCATGTCTTCCCGGCGGACCCCGAAGCCACGCCCGCCGATGCAAGCTATAATCTCATATTTTGGGTTATCCTCGGAACGACCGGCAAGGCTCAATTCGCCGAGATGCTGAATGCGCGTCACCTTGTCGCGGGCAGTGCCGTCATCCTTGGTTATTTTTGCCTCAATAATGACCTGCGGGTTGAATTCGCTGGGAATGATGAAGTCAGGCATCTGGTCAAAACCTGCGATTCGTTCCGCCCGTTTTGTTTTGCGGAAACTTACCCCTGCCTTGGAAAGGACATCTTCTATTGCGAATTCCAAGCTGTCGCCAATAATTTCACTTACGGAATCTCGATGTCCGGCGAATGGCCTTCCGAGGAATCGTTCATACAACAACATAGCGTAAGGGACGCCCATTCCGGCCAGATTCTGGATGCCTTCAACACCATGTTTCGTATCAGCCTTGTCCAAGCGATGCAACTGGTCGCCATCTACATTGGGAGCTCCTGCCGACAGTAATTGACATGCTGTCTGAACCATCGCTTTGAGCCGTTCTTTGGTAACGCCATTGGTGTTAAGCTCCGTTTCCGGGGCCATTCGCACCTTTCTGTCCAGTGAGCGCACGAAGCCCTGGGTGACCGATACGCCGGTTCTCTGCGTTGTGACGTAACCCCATTCCGGGGGTGTGAAACCCAGAATCGAGCGCAAAACCACAATTGCAATCGGCTCGGAGACTGTAACGGGCAACACTTTATTCGGATCGAGTTGTGAAAAGCCCGCAGTTGCAACTTTCAACGCTTCGTATCCACGTTCGAAGACCGGATATTCAACAAAGCCAGCTCCCTTGGGCAAGACAAGGAACTCCGACTCCAGGCATGAGAAGACGGCATCAACATAGCTTTCAGTATCCTGGAGTATGATATCCAAGGAAACTTCAAAAGGGAAGGTCGGCATATTCGGCTCCATATTCTACAGCACTTTCGTGTACAGCGAACAAAGGCATATCCTTCGTTGTCGCTACTCTGTCGTACGCCATGCACTTTTCAATTTCGGCCCAGCCTCCGAAGTGATGGAGCCAGGCTGAAACTTTTTCGATGCGCGTGGTTGTCGGTTCGTTTTTCATCCAATCAAGGCGTAAGGACCAGATGGCTAATCGAATCAAATGCCCATAGATGACGCATCTGATATCGCCGGGCGTCGGCTTAACGTTTCCAACCCTGAGCTGATTCAAGTCTTCTTTAACGATCCTAACGGCTTCATCCGGAGAATTCGCTAGCCACTTCCGCTGCATGGCACCAGTTTGCCGACAAACAAACACGGTATCGATAATAGAGGAGCCTGTTCCGTTTATGTGGATAGATGCGCTCATTTCCGCCGGACAAGGAAGCGACGCCGAACAGGTTAACCCAGCGTCAAGGATAGCCACCGCGACAGGATAGTAAGCTTCGATATTGTTGTGGTGGTAGGTGAATGCCAGAGGCGAACCAGGCTTTAACGCCCTCGCCATACGTCGGAAAACAGAGGAAAGCCCCTCTGTGAAATGATCGATCCCACGCCCCATATTAACATTGCCGGTCAACTCATCAGGTGTGCGGGTAGAATCGGCATTAAACGCGCTGGAGTTCCACCCAACCAATTTTTTGAGCCAGACATAGCAGAAATCCATAAGCTCCGCATACTGGATGTTGCCAAAATAGGGAGGATCGGTAAATACGGCATCCAGCGAAGCGTCCGGCAACGTGCAGGATGCTGCATTTTGGCATGAGATGTCGACAACTCGGGCAGGTGCGGAATTATCACCGTTCAAATGATCGCCGATCCATTCTCCATTGATTGGAATGATTTTCTTTGAGCGACCCTGATGTCTGACCTCAAATGGATGATCACAATAGGACTTTGCCTTTTTAAATTTCTCGGTTATATTTGCCCACCCGCCGCTACCCACACACATGCTGCGCCCCAGCTCCATGATGCCAAGGAAATTAGACTCGCATTGAATCAAGCCTACCGGAAAACCGTGAACAGAGAAAATGTCTAATGACTTCAACGCTATCGAGTCGTAACGGCATAACATGTTCTGATAGCGGAGCAGGTCGGAAAGGTTCGTCGCCAGCGCATTGCGTACGCGCTCGTTGGGTGTTCTCGCAATCATGCGGGCAGAAAGTTCCAAGCCAAGAAGCTGACGATTGTTGAACATTTCCAAATAGCGTGTGTACCCCCATCGGTGTAAGCGGTCTGTCTCATCACCGCTTGGGATCTCATCGCCAGGAACATACTTTGGACGCATTTTTGACCAGCGTCTCTCGACCTCATTGATCCGCTCCATATCCTGATCATCAGGTTTTTTGAAGAATCTGCCGGCATGAGATGGCTTGCATTTTTGGCAGTGGTATTCCATTGCAAAAAGGCGGTGCCGCGGAGCGCCAAGACCGGCATTAGGATAATGATTGTCGGCGCCGCACGCCGAGCATCTGCAACGGCTTCGCCCGGCAGGTCCATTCAACGTCAGTTCAGCGGCGCATTGATTACAGTAGCCGGGCTCTTTACGGTCGCTGGTTTCGGTCAGTTCTCCGCAAGTAGGGCAAATAAAAACGTTTTTGGGATGTCTGGAATCCGCGGAAAGAAGATAGCCGGGAAACAAGTCCATATCCTTTCCACATTCATGACATGGCGTTACTTTAACCCAAAGGAAGTATTTTACATGAGCATTGTTCGAGCCGCATAGCGTGCATCGCGTTCGATAAAACTGTCCGATTTCCTTTTCCAGTGTTGTGCGAAGGAACTCAGCTGCTTTTGTATAAGCGCCAAGATCAAGATGTTCGATTTCCTGTTTGACGATCCAGTAAGACATCGGGTTGATATCGAATGCGGTAACATCGCACCCAAGACGGTTTGCCTCCAGGATCGGGGTACCACCACCCATGAATGGATCAGCTACCCGGCAGCCGGAAAGATCGTTCGCTTTATAAAACACTTCCTGAAGCGGCTTTCCAGAAAACTCAGACAAGAGCAAACCGCGGAACAAAGTGCCCGGACGTCTTGCAAACCATTTATGCACAGCAATGACCGGGCGATAGTTTTGCTGAATCTGTTTTTCCCGAAGTGCCAGGTCTGAGATAAACGGTATATCAAACTGCTTTTCTATCATCTATTCACCATCATTAATGTTTCTTGCGGAATAACGACGAATTCAGGGGACAGCCTGAAGCGAAGCGAAAGGCGATCCGCTGGAATGATTTGCTGGGCACCCTTTCAAACCTGTGCTTTCATTAAATGTCCGAAATTACCAACCATCAATTTATCTGTTCGATCAACGAAAAATCGTGCATTTATTTCTTCAGGTCCAATGTCTTCAGCCTGTTTGAAGCCAATAGCTTTTAAATCCGCGTTACCCCAAGCCACGAAAAAAAGGATGGTTCATACGTCCTGAATCCAGCTTTTCCCAACTGATCTGCCAATATCTGATTTTCAAAGTCTATTGGGACGAAAGTCAAAGTTTCTGGTATGGGTATCTTTGCAGCATCAAGTTGCTGCCGCTTCAATTCTTGTGTGGCTGGATGGTCAACTTCAAATACTTTCAAACCGTCATCGGAATATGGATTGCGATAGGCAAACGTGTCGAGGCCTGCACCAAGAATAACATACTGACGCACACCACGATTTATAGCAACAGATAGTTCATCTTCAACAAATTTGCTACGAGCGATAACGATAGCCCTGAGATAGCGTTGTAAGCTTGTCTTGAACTTTCGTTTTTCTGAATAAATTTTTAAAACATCTTGAAGGCCGATAATATCTAACGCCATTGGATCTTCGAATACTTTCGGGCTATCAAGTATTTGATGTTGCTGCCCGCATCATTGCAACTTTTCGTGCGGTTAAACTGGGGCCATTTTGTTTCATATATTCCCTTCTCTGGATGTTTAGCATGCCAAACACTAGATTCAGTTGGCGACAGCAAGACCGCTCAACTGGAAGCGCTTGTTAGCTGATTAGATATCAGTAAGCAAGGCTATAGTATTCTGAGTTTCTTCACTAAACTCAGAAAAGTCCTCATCTGAAAGTAATCCACTTTTCTTCCACGTAGCAAGTTTAAAAAAAGCTGCGCTTCTTTTGAGATCATCAAACATAGAAGTAAAATCATCGTCTTCTTTGTTCAGAATTTTCCACATCTCTAGATACGCTTTGTAACTACCTTTTGTGCGTCTTTCGATAATTGGAATAAGTTGTTCAAAAACATGATCACAGAAACGCTCCGTCAATTTATCTTTGAGTGCTCTGAGGACCTTCCAATCTCTCTCAGGAATTTGTTTCATAATGAATGAATTAACCATATAATCCTCTTTAAGCACGCTAACGGCAGCATCAGCCGCTTGGTAGACCGCAGAGCGACGTCAGGAGCGGCAAGTGATGCCAAGTCGGTCTGCATGCACTTGTTGGGCGTACCCGTTGCGCTAACCAATATCTCAGTATCCAAGCTGATACTGTACATCAATAAGGTTTCCTTTCCAGACTAGGTCCAGGGTTTCTTCTTCGTACCAGCCAACTTCTCCACACATAGGAATGAGCATACCCCCTCGGATTTGATAGTCGCGGAAGTGTCCCTCCCACGGTACTTTCTTGTACTCTCCATCGAAGCGCCCGAATCGGCCTGAGCTATAAATAGCCACCACCTCATCGGCATCGTTAAAGCGGAACTCCAAAGATACAGAGTTACCACTATTCGTCAGTATGGCCTTTGCCGATCGGTCGTCAATCGAACTCCAAACCACCCCTGACTGAGGCAAAAGAGCTGTCGGAAACCATACAGCTTCCGCAAGGTATCTGTGCAATGCCCCTGAATTTAGTTTTGTGTCACCAGCTTCTGAGGCGACAGCAAATGCAGACAGGATACTAACTCTACCTGCACCCACTCCAGCAATGTAGCTGTCCAGAACGCGAACGTGAGTGCCTAGAGGCATTTCAACCTTAGCATTCCAAATGAAACCAATGGCTGGTGGTACAACCACCTGATTCGCAGTGAACGAAAACCATACATCGGTTTTTATATTAGTTCGTAGCATACCAGATTGGTGCATTCTGGCAGTCTTTATTAATTTTTGGTTATCAACCAAAACGTGCTTGAAATAGCGAGCAACAGGCGGTGGAAGATCGGAAAAGGAATCGAAATCCACAACGTCAACATCTGGGACAGAGCCCTGGTCGACAAGCATCTCTACCGTTCGATCCAACTTTGCAGTTTCACGAGCACGCCCGACTATGAAAGAGATCGCTATGCAAATGACGATGACTCCAAGCCCGATCAGAATCCATTTACCCATTTATGCTCTCCTACTTCTTAATACGCCCAACCAGTAATTATACAGATCCGAATCTCATCCGATTTGAAATGTTATCCATCAAAATGCACGACCTTTCCTCTTTCATGTTTAGCCTGAAATATTAGATAAATGCCGAATCCTTGCGTTTCATATGGGCATAACCGGATATCCCCTTGACAAAACCTCAATTCACTTCAGCCTTATCGAAGGTCCCATAGTAAAAATTCCCGTTCAAGGGAATGGGCAGTGTGACCGCCTTATGGGTCACCACCGTCAAAATTCTCTGGGTCGTGAAGATCGACAAGGCTTCCTCGTGAAAGAACCGATCCAATTTCCATAACCGCCTTTCATGCGTCTTGAAGGAATCCGTCTGCAGTGCCCACAAATATTTTTCATCATATTCGCGGCTCCGCAAAAGAGACCAGGGACTTTGGGAAAAGTAGGCCCAGCGTGCCGTAAAAGAGATATCGATCAATAGATTGTCCACCGGGTAAAGGACCAAATCATAGTCCGGTCGTTTCAAATGATTTTGGATTTGATAAATCATAACCTTTTCCGTCAAATCCGTCCGCGGCACCACTTCCAAATCAAGCCTGACGTTTATCTTGCTGTATTGCGCTCTCATGATTTTGGCGAGTGCCTGGGAAGTATCCCCGGTCAGCACTTTCAGGGTAAATCCGTTTTCGAAGGGCGTTTGGGCCAGTAGCTGCTTCGCTTTTTCGATGTCGTAAGGATAGGGTTTTATGTCCATATTTCTGCCGATGCTTCCCTCCAGACCCAGTGAGGCCACCGGAATGGAATTGCCGTAATCGGCATATCTTACGATATCCTGCTTATCCAAGGCGTAATTCAGGGCCTGTCGAACCGCCTTAAGGGCCAGGGGTCCCCGGTTGTGCAACATGATGACCGTGGTATAGAGACACTTTCTCTTTTTAACCCTCAAATCCTTATTCTTTACCACTTCCCGGATATGCCGCCCATCCAGAAAGGGCACCACATTTACCAGGCCCTCCGTTAAAGCCTGAATCCATTGATCGGGCGGTAAAATTACATAAACGAGATTTTCGACTTTCGGATAACCCTCCCGCCAGTAATCCTCATTTCTTTTTAGAACAATCTCTTGCTTGGGAACCCATTTCACAAACTTGAAAGGACCCGTCCCCACAGGGCGCCTGTGAAACCCCTCAACACCCACCGCCTTTAAATATCGGGGCGGCAGAATGGCGGCGAAAGATAATCGGTGGAGCAGCATACCATCCGGCACAAAGGTTTTGATGCGAACCACATATGGATCCGTCAAACTTACGGATGCGGATTTGATGGTATTAAGGGGCTGGGAAAAGGCTGACCCCACATGAGGATCAAGAATGGTTTCGATGGAAGTCTTTACGGCGTAACCGTCACATAATTCGCCGTTATGAAATGTGATGCCTTTCCTGATGACGAATTCCCATTCGGTGGCGTTGATCTGCTTCCAGCTGTGGGCAATAGCGCCCTGAAGATTCCCGTCAACATCCGGATGAAGCAGCGGCTCACTGATCTGTGAAAGAACGGAAAATCCGTCCGGGCTGAATGCCTGGGACAGAACATCGATTCCCACGGGATCGTTTGAAAACATGGCAACACGGATTGCACTGTCGCTCGCAAAAACCGGGATGATAGGAATGGTCGATCCCAATATGAGTAAAATCGAAACAAGCCCAATTGAAAAGAATTTCCATTGGACACCCGCAAAATTTTTCAAATCGAAATCCTTAGGGTCTTTTTTTTTGCATTCCAAAACAGCCTTTTGTGGGAACTTATAAACCATTAGGGCCGAAGACGCAACATTGCATCTTCGGCCCCCATGACAGGCCGGGGACGTCTTCATGTGGAAGGCGCCCCCGAACAAAACTCATTTTTCCGCCATCACGGCGGCTGGTTTTTTTGCGATATCATATCCTTATCGGTCATTCCAGGGAGGCGCCAGTTTAATCCTATAATCCGTCCATTTGAATGGATACACCGTCATCTGTTTCCCATTCCACCACTGGCTGGCCGTGGACTCAAAGACCGCCACGCCGTCCTTGCCGTACTTCACCTTACCCATGACGGTCTCGAATTCATTGTCCAAAACCGCCTGTCGAACCTTTGCCGAATCCAGTGTGCCGGCTTTTTCAACGGCCTGCCACAGGATCTGGCACAGTCCGTACAAAGCGCCCACGCTTACGGAATGTTTTTTGAAGTGGTTGTAGTAACGTTCACCCAGTTCCTTAGCGCCGGGAAAGGGAAAATCCATGGACCAGAATCCATCACAAAGGATGTACTGGGCATCCTTGCCCAGCGCTTTCCAGAACTCCCCGGCCCAGGTCCCTTTCCAGCCGTGGAAATATTTGACGCTGAGGTTGTTCTCTTTCATCTGCCGCACAAAGGTGATAATATCGGTATCGGCGCCGAAGATCAAAATGGCATCCACGCCCTGACTCTTGGCTTTGATAATCTGTGAGGAATAATCCTTGGCGCCTACCGCCCAGGGCTCATCCAAGGCAAAGGTATAACCGAATTTTTTGGCCAGGCTTCGGAACAATCCGGCAAAGGCCCTGCCGTCAAAAGTATCCTCCATGATCAGCGCGGGTTTCTTGGGCCGTTCATTTTCAGGCAGGCTGTCCCAAATCTGATAGGGAACGCTGCACGCCTGATCCAGCTTGAAGAAAAAGAGCGTGGACCATTTGAAATGGTGCTCCAGCCATGGGGGAATCAGACATATGGACGTATGATAATAGCGGCGGTATTTTTCAGCGGTAATACATCCGGGGATCACCCCAAAGGGCGCTGCAAAGCCACCCAGCAGCAAATCCACTTTCTTCTGTTTGATCAACCGCTCAACGGCTGATGCCGCCTTTCCCGGATCACTGGCATCATCGGCCACAATAAGCCTTACGGGGAGTTTCTTCCCGTATTCCTTTACAAAAATGCCCCCCGCCTTGTTGATGTCATCCACGGCGGTCTGATAAGCCCACCGCTGTTCAATGCCGGCGCCCGCCAGAATACCGGTCAGCGGAAGATTGCTGCCAATGAGGATTTCCGTCTTTTCCTTTTTTGCTTCAGCCGACGGCGCCGCATAGAGAAGCAGCGACAACGCAACAAAGACCGCCATTAAAACCGTCGTCATTTTGCCACGCCCAAGAATTCCCTTCCACATAATGCTCTCCTTTCATATCGTCTTCCGGGTTCATGATTTAAAAACACCCCTCTGAACAAACACGCCACCTCCTTCCCTTGCCTTCGTCACGCTTCACTTTTCACGTTTCACTTCTCAAGACCCCCGCTTAAAGGGAAATAGTCGCAACAAAATGGGAGATGGATTAAATTTCGATCCCAGACTCATGATCCCCTTGGGCAGAAAAAGCATCACCAGAATGATAAACACCCCTGAAAAAATAGGATGAATATCCGGAAGCCATGTATTGGCCATTTCAAAAACAGCCGACATGACAAAGGCGCCGATAATTGGTCCCATCAGGGTGCCAATGCCCCCCAGAATCGTCATGAGAACCGGCAGCAACGCCCAGTTGAGACTGAAAACCCCCGATGGATGGATATGGAACAGGTAATAGGCAAATATACTGCCGCACATGCCGGTAAAAAAAGCGCCCACCGCAAAGGCCAAAATTTTGTATTTTAAGACAAAAATCCCGTTGGCGGCGGCGGCCTCTTCATCCTCTCGAACAGCCACCAATGCCAGGCCGACACTGGAGCGAACCAGAAAAAAAAGGGTCAGCAGGGTCAAAAGCGCGATGCTCAGGGCGATATAGTAATAGGGCGCCATGGATTCATATGCCGAAGAAGGGAGCATGAGTCCCACCGGACCTCCCGTAAGAGCCCCCCCCTGGGTAAACACCACCCGCAAAATTTCCCCCAGGCCCAGGGTGCCCAAAGCAAAATAGTCCCCCCGTAACTTGGCCAACAGGGGAATCCCAATCACAATGGCCAGCACGGCCGCCCCAAGACCACTCAGCAGCATCCCGAAAGGATCCAGGTACCCGATCCATCCGGCATTCCATGCCATGGCCGTCACATAAGCCCCAAATCCGAAGAAGGCATGCTGACCCAGGGAAGCCTGTCCCGCATAACCTGCCACCAGGTTCCATCCCTGGGCCATGGACACATAGATGAAGGTCAGGAATAGAAAATAAACCAGATAGGATCCCTCCGAATCCACCAGGAAAGGAAAAACCAACAGGAAGCCCAGCAGGGGAAGTCCCCAACAAATCGCTTTCCAGTTATGCCCCCCACCCATCTCTGTCATGGTTGTTCCCTCAATGATAAATCCGGAAAACAGGATTACACACGTAACCCTTACAAAGCATTTGTACGGCCAAAAAGCCCCTGGGGCCGAAACATGAGCACCAGAAGGAATGCGCCGTAGGAAATGGCGTCGGCCCAGCCGCCGCTGATGGTATAGGAACTGACGCTTTCGATCACCCCCAGCAAAATCCCACCGAACATGGCGCCCCCCACACTCCCGATGCCACCGAATGCCACGGCAATGAGGGCCTTCAGGCTGAAAACAAAACCGAAATAGGGATCAAACGGGTATGTAACAGCGGTAGCCACACCCGCGATGCCAGCCAGTGCAATGCCGATGGAAAAGGTAATGCCGCTCACCCGGCGAGGGCTGATGCCCAGGAGCGCGGCGGCCTTGATATTTTCCGATGCCGCGCGAACCGCTTTTCCCCAAAGGGTCTTTTTCATGAAAAAAAAGACCAGGCCCGTTGCCAGAAGACTGATCAAGAAAACCACCAGCCGGGTGAAGGAAATCTGAATGTTCCCCACGCTAAGCCCCATGCCGGTGTAGCTGGTGGAAACGGCCCGGGTATTGGCGGTCCAGGCCAGGGACATGAGATTTTCCAGCAGGATCATGAGGCCAAAGGCCAGAAGCAACGAAGGATTTTTCCCCGCCGCCGCCACCCGGCTGAAAAGTCCCGCGTAAAAAGCCCAGCCGATACCCAGAAAAATGGGGAGGATCAACACAAAACAATAAAAGGGGTCAATTGCGGTAAGGGTGAAAATCCAATAGGTCAAATAGGCGGCCAATATCATCATGGCGCCCTGGGCGATAAAAATGATCTGCATGGTGCCGAAAATAAGGCTCAATCCAATGGCGGCGACCCCATACATGCTGCCAAATAAAACCCCGTTGATTAAAATCTGTAAAAATGCGCCGGATGGAGAAAGTCCGCTCATGGATTCATCCTTTCATCCCCAGGTAGGCCTGCTTGAAATCCGGGTTTTGAAGAAGTTCACGCCCTTTGCCGCTCAATTCCATTCGGCCCGTTCTCAGTACGTAGGCATAGTCCGCAATTTCCAGGGTCTGGTGAACATTCTGCTCCACCAAAAGGATGGCGACATTTTCTCTATTGAGTTCCTGAATAATCTCAAACATCAGTTTGACAATCACCGGCGCCAGACCGAGAGAGGGTTCGTCCAGCATGAGAAAAATCGGTTTTGCCATGACGGCGCGGGCGATGGCCAGCATCTGTTGTTCCCCGCCGCTGAGAGAACCCGCCCGTTGATGGATGCGCTTTTTCAGCACTGGAAACAAATTGAAAGCACGGGCCAGAGATTCTTCGAAAAAAGGTCTGGCACGCTTGGGGAACCCGCCCAGTTCCAGATTTTCCAGTACCGTCATTCGGGAAAACAGACCACGGCCTTCCGGCACATGGCTGATGCCAAGATCCGCCACAGCCTCAGGCTTTATAGAATTGATCGGTTTCCCCTGGAACAAAATCTCCCCACTGCTCGGTCGAATCAGACAGGAAATGGTATCCAGAAGGGTACTCTTGCCGGCGCCGTTAGCCCCCACCAGGGCGACGATCTGTTCCCGGTCCACCCAAAAAGAAACATCCCAGACAGCCTGGGCGTCTCCATAAAAAATATCGACATTTGACACTTCAAGCAGGTGCTTCACCCAGATAAGCCTCAATAACAATCTCGTTTTTAGCAATCTCCGCAGGTGTTCCTTCGGCGATTTTCCGGCCGTATTCCAACACCATAATCCGATCGCAAAGATGAAAGATGGCCTCCACTTTATGTTCAACCCACAAAATGGACACACCCATTAGATCCCTGGCTTTATTGATGACCTCCAGCATGATCACGATTTCGGATGGATTCAGTCCCGCCATGGGTTCATCCAGAAGGGTCACCCGGGGACGGGAAGCCAATGCCCTGGCCACTTCAAGCAAGCGCCGATCGGACAGGGTCATGTGGGCAGTGGCCATATCTCTCTTATGGATAAGGTCGACCAGTTCCAGGGCCTCCAACGCGTTAGCCAGGGCCGCTTTTCCTCGCAGCCTGCTGCCAAACACGGAACCCACCAGCACGTTCTCAAGGGCCGTCATGCTTAAAAAGGACCTGACCAGTTGAAAGGTGCGGGAGATCCCCATCCGGCAAATGGCGTGGGGGCTCTTGGCAGTAATCCGGTTGCCTTCAAGGTAGACATCGCCGGCATCCGGTTTGACAATGGAAGTGATAACATTGAACAGGGTTGATTTTCCGGCGCCATTGGGACCGAGAATCCCTATAATTTCCCGACGTCCCAGATCCAGACTGAGACTGTCCAGTGCCAGCAAACCGCCAAAATTTTTCCGGACTCTGTCGAGACTGAAAACGATTTCGGTTCTATCCAAGTTAAGTGCCCCAAGTTTTTCAAAAAAGCAGATTGCGTTTAATGACAGCAAGCACCATGCCGGAAATAATTCTGACGATAACGAATTGAAAAGGTTTACTTTTTAAAGATTACACGTGGAATCTGAAAAAACGGGATGTTACTTTTGGTAACGTTTCAGGGTAAAGACTGCTGAAATTGGAATATAATGACCACATTCTCAAATGGTTAGGCGTCATTGTTACGAAAGGAAGCAGACTTGGACCGCCTGTATGGAAAAGAAACGAACCCCTATCATTTGGGTCAGGAACGGATGCCATGCCGACCGATCTTTTCATAAAGGGCCTTGCGGGATATCCCCAGAAATTCCGCCGTCAGGCTCTTGTTCTCACTGCATTTTTCAAGGGTTTTTTCAATCAGTTTCTTCTCCATCTCTTTGATTTTGATCCCTGTTTCAGGAATCTCTCCAATGATGCAGCTTTCCCCTGATGGAGCGGAAACGGAAAACCCCGCACCCGCTCTGATTCTTTCGGGAAGGTCGTTCAGGGTAATTTTATTTTCCTTTGAGAGGATAACGCCACGGGCCAGACAGTTTTCCAATTCCCGGACATTGCCCGGCCAGGAATGACGCATCAATGCTTCCAGTGCGTGAGATTGAATGCCGTTTACCGACTTTTCATATTGCCGGGCGTAACGTCTGGCAAAGTGATCCGCCAGGAGGGGGATATCGTCCTTCCGATCCCGCAGCGGGGGCATGGTAATGGAAATCACCTCGATACGATAAAAGAGATCGTTTAGAAAGAGGCCTTCAGAGATTGCTTCGTGGAGATTCCGGTTACTCGCCGAAATCACCCGAACATCCACTTTTCGGGTCTCCACGCTTCCCACGGGTTCAAAGGCGCCATCCTGGAGAAAACGAAGAAGCTTGGACTGGAGTTTCAGTGACATATGGGCAATTTCATCCAGAAACAGGGTGCCGCCGTCGGAAAATTCAAGTCGCCCCTTTTTGTCGGCCACCGCACCGGTAAAAGCACCTTTAACGTACCCGAAAAGTTCGGCTTCAAGGAGTGTTTCCGTGAGTGCCGCCGAATTGATGCATATCATATTTCGATCATGCCGCTTGCTGAGGGAATGAATCGCTTTGGCCAGCAACTCTTTTCCCGTGCCCGTTTCCCCCTGAATCAAGATGGGCGCATCGGTTGGCGCCACCGTGCGCAACGTTTCAAAAACCTTCCGCATAACCTTGCTGATGCCGATAATGTTTTGGAAAGACTCCCCCACTTTGACTTTTTGGCGCAAATCCGCCAGTTCTCGGGCAATCTGCCTTTCCCTGATGGCCCGTTCCAAAACGACGCTCAACTCTTCGTAGTTCAGCGGTTTGATCAGATAATTGGTTACCCCGTCTTTCATGGCGCGAACCGCCGACTCGATGGTCCCATGGGCCGTCATAATCACAAAAGGCACATTTCCGTCAATGCCTCTCGCTTGCCGGTACAACCACAGACCATCCTTTCCCGGCATTTTGAGATCCGCCAGAATCGCATCCATATCCCCCTTTTCTTTAAAAATACCCAGGGCTTTTTCAGCACTTCCGGCCTTATGGACCCGATAACCTTCATCCTCAAGAATCGCCCCGATGACTTTGACGGTATTGGCATTATCATCTACGATCAGAATTTGTTTTTTCATATTCCATTTTCCTTATGTGCGGTCAACGCCAATGTAATTGTCGTCCCCTCCCCTTCACGGCTTTCTATCCTTAAGGTCCCCCCATGATTCTCAACAATTCTCAGACTGATCGAAAGCCCCAACCCCGTGCCGCTTTCCCCGGTGCTGAAAAACGGATCGAAGATCCTGTTCAAGTTATCCTTCGGAATGCCGACGCCGTTATCCCGCATGGTCATGACGACCTTTTTTAAAGAACGTTCCGATTCCGTTTCGCTTAAAGCCTTCGTGGTCATCTCAAGGGTTCCCCCCTCCGGCATGGCCTGCATGGCGTTAATCAAAAGGTTTGCAATCACTTGCCCCATCTGGTTAGAATCCATGGGAATCATGGGCAAATGAGGGTCAAGGTCTTTAAGAATGATGATCTTCTTCTCCCGTAATTTTTCCTCAAACAAAGTAGTGGTTTTCCCGATCAACAGGTTAAGATCTTCCGGCATCAAATTGAGGGGCGGTTGCCGTGCATAGGAAAGAAATTCCGTTACGAATCGATTCAACCGTTCCACCTCTTCCAGAATGAGCCCTGTGTATTCCAGAATCAATGCGTCTCCGGACCGTCGTCGCTGCAAGTAGACGATGGCGCCTTTCATGGCATTTAAGGGATTTCGAACCTCATGGGCCACACCGGCGGAAAGCTTTCCCATGGCGATCAGTTTTTCCGAGCGCAACAATTCATCCCGCATTCTTCTCAGGTTTTCCACCATTCGGTTAAAAGAACGGGTCAGCATACCCATTTCATCCAACGATTTCACCGGAATCTCTTGCGCCAGATCGCCACCGGCAATCCGTTCCGTAGCGACAACCAACCTTTTGATGGGCTTCAACAGGTGGTAAGACAGGATTACCACAACAAACCCCGCCAAAAGCAAGGTAATGATGACCACTTCCAGCATCCGTTTTCTGAGGGTCTTGGCTTCTTTCTTAAATTCTTCAATGGGAATGCTCACGGCGAGGGACCAATCCATGGCGGGGATCACCGCGTACGCCGCCGCCTTTTCACCCAGATAGTTGAAGCGCTTCCAACCTGTTTCGCCGCAAATCATGTCCACCACGAGTTCCCGAAGTCGGGGATCCGAATACTTGGAAAGGTTATACTCGTAGGGGCGAAATCGGGGATGCGCCACGGTGCATCCGAGATGGTCCACCATGAAAGCATACCCCTCGACCCCAATGACCACGGACCGAACCAGATCAAACACTTTTCCGTAATCAAAATCAAGTACCACGTAGCCGGCTAAGTCTCCCTCCGGGCAATGAATAGCCCTGGCAAAATAAACGATATAACCGTCTTCTAGAGGGTCTCTCAATACCTGGGAAACAGAAGCGCCCTGTTTTCTATGATGTGTGGCGCTAACAGGATCAAAGGCCTTTTCAACCGGGAATAGTGCCCCATCCCTGAATACCCGTGTCATCGCCATGCCGTCCCTGTTGACAATGCGAAGCCTCTTATAATAGGGAGACCGGGCAAGGAATTCTTTCAGGATTTTCCCATTGACATCGTTGCCGCCGTTTATGTCCTCAATGGATTCCATCCCCTTTTTGCACACGCCCTTTTCAACAACAATCAACTGCGTCATCAATTTCAAATCCATAAAACAGGCGCGAAAGATGTTGTTGATTTGCTCGGCAACCGCTTTTGCCTGCAACAACTGCTGTTCACGGGAAAGAACGGTAACGCTTTCTATAGATGCATGGTAGGAAAAATAACCGACAATGACTGTGGGAAGGCAAACAAGGGGGAGAATAAAAAGAAGAAGCTTGAAGGTGATGGGGAAAGGAATTTTCATAAACCAGCCTTTAAGACTTTTGCCAAGCCCATATGTCACTGATGCCGAATGTCCATCAGGTGAAACTTGCATAGTGGGGTTACCCGTTAATCGACGCCATGACCAGGGCCGGACCGTTGGACAGCCGCATTTTTTTCAAATCAAAATCCTTAGGGTTTTCTTCATTCCAAAATAGCCTTCCGCGGGAACTTATAAACCATTAGGGCCGAAGACGCAACATTCCAGAATGACCCACGGCGTCTTGACATATAACACTAAAAAGACTTAGAGTTTTGAGACTAAAGCTTCGAACCGGCGTAAGGATACTGGGTTGTGGGGAAAACCCGTGTTAGCACCTAATTCATATACAGAGGAAACCATTATGCTTTTTGAAACCGCTGGAATAGAAGTCGCATTTTGGATTCCACCCCTGGTCGCTTTCGTGATTTCTTTCTTCACTTCCATGGGGGGAGTATCGGGGGCATTTTTGCTTTTGCCGTTCCAAATGTCTTTTCTCGGGTACACAAACCCTTCGGTAAGCGCTACCAACCAGCTGTTCAATATCGTCGCCATCCCAAGTGGGGTCTATCATTATTGGAAAGAAGGAAGAATGGTGTGGCCACTGACCTGGGTCGTCGTAGCCGGCACCTTGCCGGGGGTTTTTATCGGTGCTATTGTTCGAGTGGGTTATCTACCTGATCCCAGGAACTTCAAACTCTTTGCCGCCGCCGTCTTGAGCTATATCGGACTAAAGATAATACGGGATCTGGTCAAGAAAAATTCAGGCGACCCAACAAAATCCAACAGCGAAAACCGCTTTCAAAAAGCAATGCGTCGGCATCGTGAAATGACTGCGGGGCAGGAAATCCCGTTGCCTACCGTTAAAGTCACCCATTTTAATTTAAAGCGGCTTGGTTACACATTTTATGGCGAAAGCTTTGACGTTTCATTCTGGGGCATCTTCGCCCTCAGCTTCATTGTCGGCATTGTAGGAGGGATCTATGGCATCGGCGGCGGCTCGATTATCGCTCCGTTTTTTGTCACTTTCTTCGGACTGCCCGTTTATACCGTAGCGGGCGCCGCCCTCATGGGAACCTTTGTCACATCTATTGCCGGCGTTATGTTCTATCAAGCCATAGCACCGTTTTATCCGGGTGTATCGGTGACACCGGATTGGTTGTTGGGAATCCTGTTCGGAATCGGCGGAATGGCGGGGATGTACCTCGGAGCACGTTGCCAAAAATTTGTACCCGCCAAGGTCATCAAGTGGATGTTGGCCGTTATCATCATCTTCACGGCAAGCAAATATGTTGCCGCATTTTTCGGGTATTGAGACATCACCCGGATTAACGGATAATATTCATGCTCCCCGTTCAGACATTGACACTACCATTCTGATTCTGCTAGGGTACGTTTTTTGAAGAAAAGAGAGAGGAAACAAATGGGTCTCATAACCGGATCAGGAAGCTTTACCAGGTATCTGGTAAAGGGCAAACCCGCGGAAAATTTTCTGGAAGGTCTGGCTGACAGGGTTGGCCGTTACGCCTTCAAAAGTCTGACGGATATTTCCACGGACGAACGGTCCGCGGGATGGGTCAATATCATGAATATGTTCGATAACCGGTTTTCGGAGCTTGAATTTCTCAAAGAGCCCTACATCGCCATGTCCCTTCGCGTGGATGAAAGAAAAATTCCCGCAACGGCCATCAAAGAGTACTGCCTGGAGGCCGAAGAAAAGATCAAGGTCGCTGAAAATGTGGATTTTCTGCCAAAACGGCGACGTGCGGACATCAAGGAAGGCGTGAGACTTCGCCTCCTTAAAAGAGCGATTCCCGGTTCTAAGGCTTACGACATGATCTGGAACTACAGCACCGGCGACGTTATTTTCGCCTGTACCAATACCAAGCTCTGCGACGAATTTCAGGAACGCTTTCTTCAAACCTTTGATTTTCATCTTCTGGCCATGTGCCCGTTCACCCTCGGTGGCAAATTTCTTGAAAAAAAGGGCAATTCCCCCGACCTCATTGACGGCCTGAGCCCTACGAATTTATGGGAGGAACCCTAAGGCTATTGACGTTCGTTCCCAAACAACCCGCAGGAACGAACGTTAAATTCGATTATGAAGGATTAGAAAATCCTGTCTTCAGTAGCCCAGGCGGGAAACCATTTGTACAGATCTTCCCGGTTCATGTGGAGACCGGGATTGACCCGATAGTCCTCGGCCAATATCTTCAGGAGGCTCATCTCGTCCACCTGACTCGCTTTTTCGGGATCTCCCGTGGCCGGCACGGAAACGCCCAAGTCATGAATCACGCGCCGGGGCTGCTTAAGCGCAGAGGCCATCTGTCTCATGGCGGTCAGGTGAATCACCATTCTGCAAGCCTCCATGGTGCCGCCCGCGATGTTTTCCACCTTGGCCACATGCATGATGGCCGAAAGAAAGAGGGTATGGGTCTCGGAATAGTTGATCAGATAGTCCAGTTCATCCGCCTGCAACCGGGCGTTCAGGGGCGAAGCAATAAAACCACCCTTCATGGCGGCCCCGTAAACCTCAGTGAACTCAAGACAATTCCAGGCCAGGATCCCAAGCACATCCCTTTTTTGCCCCCATGCGATTTTAAAGCGTGAATCAGCCGGTTGACGCGCTCATTGAATTGAGAAAAGGTGAGACTTTCCGGTCCGCATTTAAAGGCGGTATTTTCCGGATAAAGCAGTGCGTTTCGATAAATGATGTCGCCATAGGTGCCGATGGCGTAACGGGACAGTTCCTTGGAATTTTGTCATGCATCTCTCCTCCTAACCTGCCGCACGGTCGTTTTTATGATCAAAAAAATTTCCTTTTCTTTCTGTGCCTTTTTTAAAGCGTATTTAATACGCCTTTCAAAAAGATCCTTTCATAGGTGTCCGCAAGTTCCTCACCGGACGCTTGCTGCTCATAATCAAACCAGTAAAACGTCCAACTGCACATCCCGATCAACGCAAAAGCGGCAAAAGTTTTGTTGATGTTCAGCACCTTTCCCTGGCTCTCCATCTCGGAAAGGCTATCCCGGATGAAATCTAATCCTTTTCGCCACACAGCGTTTATCTTTTCCCGGTTTTCCATTTTCAGATTGTGGGTCTCATGGACAAGGACACGGGCTGAAGCATCTCGGGTCATGGCTTTCAGGGTGTAATTCTTAATAAAATAGACAATCCGTTCTTCGGGATCGGAAATTTTTTCAGCCGCTTCAAGGATGGGGATGAAAACCCGCTTCATGTGTCGTTCATGAATAAAAAACAGGAGATCTTCCTTGCTGTTGAAATAATGATAAAGGCCAGCTTTCGTCAGTCCCAGGGCTTTTGCGATGTGGGACAATGCGGTCTGGTCGTAACCATTGGCCACAAACAATTCCAGCGCCTTCTCGTATATTTTTTCTAATCGATCTTCTCTATCCATATCTTTACCTGCCAAACGGTTGGCTAATAATACTTCTTCTCCGGCCTGTCAATACAAAAAAATGGCGCTACGCTTTTTCGCGTAACGCCCCTTGATGTAATGACCCTGTAATTCAGATTCTCTCACATCCAACATTTGAATTTTTCCCAGAATTCCTTGTCTTCATTTTTCCAGTCGGGGCCAAATCTTTTGTCATAATAGGACGCCAACCGATCGAACCATCGGCCCATGCCGCTCTTGCCCTTTTCATGAGCCTCCAGAATATCATTTAAAAAGACTGTGATATTCATCATCTCTTCTTTTGGGACGTAAGAGGCGGCGCCTCCCTTAAAGGATTTGACCGTGTCCTTTACACTCAAGGCATGGGCGGTCAGCATCACGGCAATCACCTTTTTCTGGTTGGCAATCTCAAGCAATGTATATCCATCCACGCCCATAATGTCTAAAATGGTCATATCAAAACGCTCGCTTTCCAACTTTTCCTTTGCCTTCTCAAAAGTGGCAGCTTCAACCACATGACACATAAAGAGAAGCTCTGAAAGCGTTTCCAACACATCCGGCTCATCATCCACGATGAGAACTCTCTTTCCTCCCAATCTGTCGATCATTCTTATGTCTCCTTTTTTATCGCCACCAAAAAACGCCCTTTTGACCAGGGTTCCGACGATTTCAATTTTATAGGCGTTTTTGCGATGAATGTTCAGGCGAATGTCCGTTTACCAGTAAAGAATGTCGCTAATACTTCATCAAGTTTGGCAACACAGTGGCAATAGCGGGGAAAATCATGATCAACAGCATGGCTGCCATATCAATGGTCACAAAAGGCGTCACCGACCGATAAATATCCATCATAGTGGTCTTGGGCGGCACCACCCCCTTCATCACAAAGAGGACCATCCCGAAAGGCGGCGTTTTCATGCCGATTTCCATGTTGATCAGGGTGAGCAGGCCAAACCATATGGGGTCGAAGCCGAAGGCATTCACGATGGGCATGTACACGGGAAAGGTGATCATCATAATGGAAACAGGCTCCATGAAGGTTCCCAGGATGATCATCAGAAGCTGCATGACGCCGACGATCATGATATCCGGAAAGGGAAAACTCACCACCAGTTCCACCAGGCCGCGGCTGGCGCCCGTAAAGGCCAGGATCTGACTGAAAGCGGTGGAGCCTGTAAGAATCATGAACATCATCACTGTAATGCGCAGGGTGGATTCCACGGATTTACGAATAATGTCAATCGATAACCGTCTATAGGCCGCCACCACCGCGGCTGTTGCCACGACCCCCATCCCCGCGGATTCCGTGGGCGTTGCCAGACCGGCAAAGATAAGGCCCGTCACCACAAAAATAATGGTGCCGAAGGGCAGTACGTGCTTCACAAAAGCGCTTATTTTTTCAGACCAGGGTGTTTGTTCAGGAGAGTAGTCCGGCGCGAGACTCGGCTGAACCGTACACCGAATCACAATATAGGAGGTATACATCGCCGCCATAAGAAGGCCGGGGACCACGCCGGATATGAGCAGTTTCCCGATGGAAACCTCCATCAGACTTCCCATGATCACTGCCAGGGCGCTGGGGGGGATAATCATGGCAAGAGCCCCGCTCATGCAAGACCCAATGGCGATGGTCTTATGATATCCCCTTTTTTCCATCTCGGGAAGCAGCAGGGAACCCAGCATGGCGGAGGTGCCCATGCTGGAGCCGCTCAACGTTGAAAAAAGCGTTCCCCCGCCCACGCTGAGGATGCACAACCGGCCCGGCAGACGCCCCATCCATTTGTCCAGGGTGTCGAGGGCCCGAACAAAGACGCCGGATTGAAACAGCAACTCCCCCATAAGTACAAAAAGCGGCACCGGCAATAGCACAAAACTGCTAATGGAGGAAAAAATGGAGTGAATGAGCTGGCTTAAACCGGCGCTGCCCCCCCATAGAAAATAAATCCCCAGAACATCCACCACAGTGAACGCCAGAAATACGGGAAGACCAACCGCCAGAAGCACCAGAAAGATGCCGACAATAAAAAGAAGCGGAACCCACCATTCCATCAGGAGACCTCCTTGCCATGCCTGAAAAGCCGAATGAATTGCCTGCCGAATTCAATCAGAAGACAAAAATAGCCCAGGGCAATAAACAGCAGAAAATAGTATTTGGAAACCGTGAGGGTTTTAGTCAGCACCACGCCGTCGGCGTAGCATTGCCAGCTGGTGGCCAGGCTGAACCAGACAAGCACCAGGGACACCAGCATTCCTACGGCGCTTGCGAAAAGGCCGGCATACCGCTTCGGCACGGGACTCATCCTTTCCACCAGGATGTCGACGCTGGCGTGTCCTCCTTTTTTTAGAAGCCACGGCGCTCCCAGGAAGGTCAAAATAAACAGGATAAATTCGCATACCTCCACCGTCCATATCTGCGGCTTTTGAAAAAAGTAGCGCATGCAGATTTCAAGTGATACGATCAGCACAGCCCCCACAAGGAGTATGCCGGCCAGGAAGGCCATGGAATCGATTAACCGGTCAAAAAGCCCTTTTCTCTTCATCTCAATCCCTCAACAACCCATCATGCCTCATTAAAAGCAGGGGCGAAAAATTCTTCGCCCCTACCGGCCGAAACGGTAATTCAGCCCAAAAGAAAGAACGTCCCGTATTCCGCCTGTTTCGGGACCTTTTCAGGTCCGTTGGACAACGTCCCTACTGCTGCCAGGGGAAACTTCCCTTAGGCAATGCCTTGGGGGAAGACAATTCCTTCAATTTAGGACCATACTCAGGGGCCATTCCCGTCACATATTCCCAGGTTTTGTCATAACAGATGGTCAGAAATTTCTGGGCCTCTTCGGGCGATAGCGTAATGATTTCCATGCCGGCGGCCTTTCTGACGGCCTCTTCTTTCTTTTCAATCATGATGGTGCGCATGGTGGCGATATATTCCGTGTCCTTCATCACCTCCATGATCATTTCCTGCAAGTCCTTGGGGATTTTGTTCCACTTGTCCAGATTGATCATGGTAGCCGGTTCCATAGCGAAAACGCCGGGTTTCATTTGATACTTGGTGACTTCCTGCAACCCCCAGCTGATCATGCCCACATTGGGCCACATGAAGCCATCCACTACGCCGCGCTCCATGGCCGTATAGATTTCCGTGGGGGGAATGGTGACAGGCGTCGCACCCAATGCCTTCAGGGCGGGGATATAGAGCGGCATGACGCGCATCTTCAAGCCCTTGAAATCTTCCACCTTGGTGATTTTTTTATTGGAAAAAACCGTGAAGGGAACCAGGCTGTGCAATCTTCCCAGATACTTGGCATTCACCCTTTTGGCAAAGATCTCGCACCACAGATCATAAAGACCGGTTTTTCGCTCTTCCCATTCCGCCAAAAGCGTCAATCCCTTGGCCCATGCTTCGGGCATCACCGGCTTCATATAGCCGAAGGGGTAATACAAAATCATATCGATGGTGCCGGCCTTGAGGGCATGGATCTGGTCGAAGGTTTTGATGACCTCGGGACCCCCAATCCAGTCAATCTTCAGCCGTCCCTTGGCCCGCTCGTTGACCTTCTGAATAAAAATAGGAACCGGATCATTGTTCAAGTGATTTTTCGGAAACGCCGTTAACGCCTTGATAACGATGGGACCGCTCTGCGCATGGGTCGCCGCAAACCCCATCACAAAGAAAACAGCCACTGCCAGCCATAATGCCTTTTTCATTTCAAATCTCCTTCCTTGAACCTGGTTGTGAACCACAAGTTTTCTCTTTGAACGCGTTATCCCCTCATCTCATCATGTGACTTGATCTCCCGAATCACCTCCCTTACAGTTCGGATCTTCACATTGTACTCTTTCAGGTCTTTCAGCAACTGCGGCCTAATCGAACTTTGCTCTGCATCCATTGCAATTTCAGCGAGTATCTTTAGAAGATTCTGTCCTCGGTGGCCCAGGCGGGAAACCACTTGTAGTGATCCAGGGGGAAAGCCTGACCCAGTCCGTCATAGGTAGCCTTGACCAGGGCAATCCCCTTTTTATCCCGATTCAACTGAACCCACCCTTTCTCCTCCAGGGCCAGCAGCACGTCATCCAGGCTTTGATCGTCCACATCAAAATAAAGCAACAAATCTTCCCGGTTCATGTGGAGACCGGGATTGACCCGATAGTCCTCGGCCAATACCTTCAGGAGGCTCATCTCGTCCACCTGACGCGCTTTTTCGGGATCCCCCGCGACCGGCACGGGAACGCCCAGTTCCTCATGAATCACGCGCCGGGGCTGCTTAAGCTCAGAGGCCATCTGTCTCATGGCGGTCCGGTGAATCACCATTCTGCAGGCCTCCATGGTGCCGCCCGCGATGTTTTCCACCTTAGCCACATGCATGATGGCCGAAAGGGGGTAAAAGGGCGTAAGCCCGTCCCCGCCCATGACCTGTATGGCATCGAGGCTCGATGCCATGACTCCCTCAGCGTTATAGACCTTGGCCATATTGGATTCCAACGTAATATCCCAGCCCAGATCCCATAAATAAGCCGTATAAAAGGTCAGGAGCCTGGCGATTTTTAACCGGCTCACCAGATCGGCTACTTTGAACCGGTTGTTCACAAAACTGATGGTGGGTTTTCCGAACTGCACCCGGCGCTGACAATAGGGAACCGTGTTTCGAAGCAGTTCTTCCATCCATCCGGCGGTCTGGGCGCAAATGAGGGTCCGTTCAAAATTGAGACCCGCCGTCATCACGGACCAGCCCTGCCCTTCCTCGCCCAGCATATTGGATGCGGGAACCCGAACATCTTTGAAATCCAGAGCCCCATTTTGAATATTCTCAAAGCCAATGACTTCATTGAGTTTCTCCACGCTGAATCCAGGACTCCCTTTTTCAACAATGAAGGCCGTGAGGTGACGGTATTTGCGCCGGTCTTCCGGGTCATTACTGGTCCTGGCATAGACCATGTATCGGTCCGCAACGCCCGCCGAGACAATGTAGCGTTTCTTGCCATTCAACACATATTCGTCGCCATCCCGTCGGGCCATGGTGGCCTGGGCCGCGGCATCGGTGCCCGCAACCGGTTCGGTGATAACGATGGCGCCGATCTCTCCTTTTGCAATCCTGGGAAGAAAGCGTTTCTTCTGTTCTTCATTGCCGAATTCAATGATCTGCCGCAAACCGCCCAGCATATTGCCCACATAAATCCGGCCCGGACCCGGAATGCGATTCATGGCCGCCG
Organism: Desulfatiglandales bacterium; assembly: GCA_963662465.1. GTDB lineage: Bacteria > Desulfobacterota > DSM-4660 > Desulfatiglandales > Desulfatiglandaceae > NaphS2. Next base: position 896,529 of record OY759599.1, on the reverse strand, counting down.
CCGCAATGCAGGCCCCGGTAGCGCCCATGCCCATGCCGCCATATTCCTTTGGCACGCCGGCGCCCGTATACCCCTTTTCACCAATGGTTTTAAAAATATCCCAGGGAAACTCCCGTTTCCACCGGGTTTCCGCATCACGCGGCATCATCTCTTCCACAAAGGCCGTCATCTCTTCCTGAAAGGCCTTCTGTTCATCCGTCCACCAGGGATACACTTCCATTGAGGCTTCTCCTTTATTTTCAGGTTCCTTCCGGATTCATCCGTTTTTTTTCTTTTCCCGCAAGGCCATGGCAATCTTCTCGGGCGTCAGAGGCTGCTCCTTAAACCATATGCCGGTGGCATCGTGAACCGCCGTAAAAATGGAGGGAGGCACGCTGACGATGGCCCCTTCCGAGGCTTCCTTGGCGCCGAAAGGGCCGTCCGGATCTTCCGCAATAATATCAACAACCTCTATATTGGGGATATCCGATGCCAGAGGCATCTTGTAATCCACCAGACTCGCGTTGAGGGTTTTCCCATGATCCATCTTGAACACCTCATACATGGCCTGCCCCATCCCCTGCATGGCGGCGCCCTGGTTCTGGGCCTCTACATTGATGGGATTCAAGGGAACGCCGCAGTCGTGAGCGATCAACATATCGGTACACTTTAAAAACCCCGTCTCCAGATCCACATCCACCTCCGTCAGTTGGCTGGTAAAGCTATAGGATGTGCCGCAGTTGCCGATCCCCTTTTCAAAATCGAGGATATCGATGCCGTAGTCGGAATATCCCCGACCCAGAATCACGGCGCCCGATCCGGAGTAGCAGGCGATCTTGGCCAGTTGGTCAAATGGCATGGTTTTCTCGGGTTGTCCCTTGACGCTCACCCGCCGGTCCTTAAAAAGAATGTCCTCGGGCGCCGCTTCCCATTTCTCCGCCGCAAACACAGCCAGCTGTTGCTTTACATCCTGGGCCGCTTTTCGGGCTGCTTTGCCAGCCAAAACGGTGACCCGGCTGCCGTAACTTCCCGCGTCGCAGGGGGTCACGGCCGTGTCCACCCGTTTGATGTCCACATCCGCCATGCCAAGGCCCAGTTCCTCCGCCACCATCTGCACCAGAACCGTATCCGATCCCTGGCCGCAATCCGTTGCACCGGTCAGGTAATCCACGCTGCCGTCTTCACACAACCGTATAACTGCCGCGCAGGACTGATGCCCCCGCTGACGGGCGCCTCCCAGGTATGAGGTGGCCGACATGCCCACGCCATGGGCGATGGGACCCTTTTGCTTTTTATTTCCACGGTCCTTCCACACTGGGCTGTCGGCGATGGTCTCTATCCCTTCCACCAGACCGCAGGACTTCACCGTGACCTTATTGATGGTTTCGTGGGGTGCGGTAATGGCATTTTTGAGCCGCACCGCCACCGGATCGATTCCCAGTTCCTCCGCCATCATCTCCATCTGAAGCTCGGCGGCAAACCGGGTATGGGTGACCCCGTGCCCCCGCATGGCCGCGCCGATGGGGTTGTTGGTGTACATGCGATAGGCGTCATGCTTGAAATTGGGCAGTTTATAGGGGAGCGTACTCATGCAGCCGGTCAGATACATGGTCAATGGGCCGATAGCCGTATGGGCCCCGCCGTCGGCGATCACCCGGCTTTCCATGGCCGTGATGGCGCCGTCCTTTTTCATGCCCATCTTGTTGAAGACGATCATGTTGTGGCGACGTCGGCAGGTCATAAGCACTTCTTCCATGGTGTAAACGAATTTTACCGGCTTCCCGGTCATTTTGGAAAAAAGCACCGAACAAAAATCTCCCGCCAGAGAATCGTTCTTGGTGCCGCCGAACCCCCCGCCGATAAAGGGCTGAATCACCCTGACTTTGGAGAGCGGCAATCCAAAGCACGCCGCCAGATGCCGGTAAACGAAATAAGGACTCTGTTTGGCGGCCCAGATGGTGATGCCCGATGAATCGTACATGGCCACCGCCGCCGGGGGTTCCAGATACCCCGTGATCACCCGGCCCGTTTCGAAGCGGTCTTCGCGGACCAGGTCCGCCTCCCGGAAACCCTTTTCCACATCGCCGAAGTCCATGTGAAAATCCCAGCTGATGTTGTTTTTGGCATGGTCATAGATCTGAAAAGCGCCATCCTTCATGGCTTCTTCCGGGTCAAACACCCCCGGCAATTCTTCGTATTCCACCTTAATGAGCTGAGCCGCCTCTTCCGCCGTATCCTCGTCGATGGCCGCCACCGCCGCTACCGCCTCTCCCAGATAGCGAACCCGTTCGGCCGCCAAAGGTTCTTCTTCACGGGTTTTGGGCATCCATCCCCATTTCCATCCCTTGAAATCCTCTCCCGTAATGACCGCTTTCACGCCGGGAAGCCGTTTGGCCATGGAGGTATCAATATTGAGGATTTTCGCGTGGGCATATGGACTTCTGGCAATCTTACACCAAAGCATGCCGGGCATTTCGTAATCCGCCGCATATTTTGCTTCCCCCGTGACCTTGGCCAAGCCGTCAACACGAGGGATTCTTTTCCCAATGACAGAATAATCTTCCATTTTTTATTCTCCCCCTTTCATGGCCTTTGCTGCCGCACCGATGGATTCAAAAATTTTGGTATATCCGGTACAACGACAAAAATTACCGGAAACGCCCTCCTGGATCTCCTCCAATGTGGGATCAGGGTTGCCATCCAGCAGATGCTTGGCGGACATAATCATTCCAGAGGTACAAAAACCGCACTGCATCCCCGAATGGGCCACAAAGGCTTCCTGGATGGGATGAAGGGTTTCCCCTTTTTTAAGGCCCTCGATGGTGATAATCTCCTGACCATCCGCCTCAACCGCGGGAACGAGACAACTGTTGACGCTTTTGCCGCCCATGATCACAGTGCAGGAACCGCACTCACCCTGACCGCAACCTTCCTTGGCGCCCGTTAATTTAAAATCTTCCCGGATCATTTCCAAAAGGGTCCGCCAAGGGGAAACCAGACATTCATGCGTCTCTCCGTTTAAGACAAATTTAATGGCTTTCATCTCCATGTTTCATTCTCCTTGTTTCACTCTCCTTGATCTTTCGCTTAAAAACCGGCATTTTGCCGTTCTTTAATTGGATATGATCTGTCCAATGGCTCTTTTCACCAAAACCGCCACCATCATGCGACGGTACTCGGCGGAGGCACGATGATCGTCGATGGGCGTTGCCTCTTTAGCAGCCATTTCCGCGGCTTCCTCAATCAACTGGTCGCTTAAACGCTCCCCCATAAGCCGTTTTTCGGATTTCTTCGCCCGTATGGGCGTGGGCGCAACCGCCCCCAAACCAATGCGAACATCCTTGAATATGCCATCCTTCACATCCGCGAAGACCCCTACGCCTACCACCGCCAGATCCATACGGGTTCGAGGGGAAAGTTTAAGATAAACGCCTTTGCCCGTAATGGAGGGAATATGGATTTCTTTCAACAATTCGTCTTCACCCAGAACCGTCCTGCTGGGTCCCGTAAAAAGTGCTTCCAGGTCAATAACACGCTCCCCCTGACTTCCCTCGCACAGCGCTTTAGCACCCAGGCAAAGGAGCGCTGGGATTGAATCCGCCGATGGCACGGCGTTGCAGATGTTGCCGGCAATGGTGCCCCGGTTCTGCACCTGGATGGAGGCAATGCTTGCGGCAGCGTGGGCCAACATCGAGAATTTCTCTTTTACGACAGGGTCGTGGGCCACATCATGGATGCTGGCCAGGGCCCCAATCCGCAACCCATCCTTTTCATCGTGGGAGATGTAATCCAATTCCGGAATTCCCTTGAGATCCACCAGCGCTTCCGGTGCCGGTATCACCCTCCCCTTGATTTTGGGGATCACATCCGTTCCCCCTGCATACACCTTAAACCTGCCATTCTTGTTTCCCCTTATAATTTCCAAGGCTTCGGAAACATCTTTGGGTTTAACATAGTCAAATCTCGGCAACCGCCTGTAACATATGGACATATTCCACCCCTCCTTTGTGTTTTTAAATCTTCCGGTCCACGCCTTCCCAATATCTGCTCCTGAGTTGTTTCTTGAGGATTTTTCAGGCCGGATTTTTGGGGATATCCGATGCAAATTCAAGACTCTTGGGCGCCTTGAAACGCGCCAGCCTTTCCTTGCAGAAATCGATGATCTCCTGTTCCGTGGGATCATAATCGGCCTTCAGCACCACCACCGCATGCACTTTTTCCACCCAGTAGGGATCTGGGATTCCGAACACCGCCGCCTCCAGAACGGCAGGATGCTGATAGAAAATCTCCTCCACCTCCCGGGGAAAAATGTTTTCACCCCCTGATACAATCATGTCTTTTTTCCGGTCTACAATATAGATATAGCCGCTTTCATCGTAGACGCCCATATCGCCAGTATGCACCCATCCATCCACAATGGTTTGGGCCGTCTCTTCAGGTTTGCGCCACCACTTGAGCATGGTGGCCTTACTCTTGACCACGATCTCTCCCACCTCGCCGGGAGCAGCATCAACGCCCGATTCCAAAACGATCCGCATGGGGGAGGCGGCGTAAAACATGCGTTTGAGGCTTCCCAGCTCATAGTCGTCTACCTGGGGCAACGCCAGAAATGCCCAGGTGCGTGGGTACGATGTGAATGTCGGTGGCCTTCTCGTCGTGGATGATCTGAAGCGTCGCTTCAGAATCAAATGATATTTGGGGTATGATGATGTTCGTTGCCGCCACAAAAAAATACCCCCACAGGTTCTTGGCCCCGCCCACATGAAAAAGCGGCATGATTTGAACCTGTTTATCCCCCTGCTCCACACAGAGGGCCGCCGGAAACCGCCTTGTGTCGTCAATGGCACGTCCCTGAGTGTAGAGCGCCCCCCGGGGAACGCCCGTAGTGCCGCTGGTATAAAAGGTGAAAACCGGATCATCTTCATCCACCCGCACATCCGGTTCCGCTTCCGAATGGCCGGCAATGAAGTCCTCATAGGGGATCATTCCCGGCGCGGTACATCCGATTGAAACAAAGTGTTTGACCATCGGAATTCTGGGCCGCAGAACATTTACCAGATCCACCAGTTGCGGCCCCACAAAGAGGGTATGGGTCTCGGAATAGTTGATCAGATAGTCCAGTTCGTCCGCCTGCAACCGGGCATTCAGGGGCGAGGCGATAAAACCGCCCTTCATGGCAGCCCCGTAAACCTGGGTGAACTCAAGACAATTCCAGGCCAAAATCCCAAGCACATCCCCTTTTTCGGCCCCATGCGATTTTAAAGCATGAATCAGGCGGTTGACGCGCTCATTGAACTTAAAAAAAGGTGAGGCTTTCCGCTCCGCACTTAAAGGCGGTATTTTCAGGATAAAGCAATGCGTTTCGATAAATGATGTCGCCATAGGTGCCGATGGCGTAACGGGACAGTTCCTTGAGTATGAATTTTGTCATGCCTCCCCTCCCCAATCACAACCGGCCGCACGGTCGGTTTTTCGGTCAAAAAAACTTTTCTTTTCTTTCGACATTGTTTTTTTAAGGCGTATTTAAGACGCCTTTCAAAAAGATCCTTGCATAGGTGTCCGCAACTTCCTCACCGGACGCTTGCTGCTCATAATCAAACCAGTAAAACGTCCAACTGCACATCCCGATCAACGCAAAAGCGGCGAAAGTTTTGTTGATATTCAACACCTTTCCCTGGCTTTCCATCTCGGAAAGGCTATCCCGGATGAGATCTAATCCTTTTCGCCACACAGCGTTTATCTTTTTCCGGTTTTCCGTTTTCAGATTGTGGGTTTCATGAACGAGTACACGGGCTGAAGCGTCCCGGGTCATGGCTTTCAGGGTATAATTTTTAATAAAATATACAAGCCGGTCTTCAGGATCGGAGATTTTTTCAGCCGCTTCAAGAATGGGGATAAAAACCCGCTTCATGTGTCCTTCATGAATAAAAAACAGGAGATCTTCCTTGCTGCTGAAATAATGATAAAGGCCGGCTTTCGTCAGACCCAAGGCTTTTGCGATCTGGGACAATGCGGTCTGGTCGTAACCATTGGCCACGAACAATTCGAGCGCCTTCTCGTATATTTTTTCTAATCGATCTTCTCTATTCATAACCTTACCTGCCGCACGGTTGGCATGTAAACCTATTTTTTCCGCCATGTCAAGAAAAATATTTATTTCCCGGTTCGTAAGATGAAAAATCCTATACTGTGGGTTTCGTGAACGAGTACTCCAGATCTTTCAAAGGCTCCCGTCGGCAGTGAAGGTCGGGGAAGGTCAAGGAAGGCACCGGTATCGGCCTGACCATCGTACAGTGAATCATCGAACATCATGGCGGGAGAGTCTGGTTGACGTCGGAGTCAGGGAAAGGAAGCACCTTTTTTTTCGCCCTTAACGACGAGAGGCGTGATACATGAACGGTTCAAGCTGCTCTACGATCTTGCTTGTGGAAAACGAGGAAGCCCATGCAGAACTGACCAAACGGACAATTTCGAAGACCGGTAACGTGAACCGAATTGACGTCGTTATCAATGGCGAGGAAGCATTGGATTATCCGTTCAACCGTGTGGGACGTATTCGGACAGAGAGAGATATGGTTCGCAATGCCTGATTTTACTCGACATCAAACTACCGAGCATCGATGGCATAGAGGTGTTGAAACAGGTGAAAAACCATCCCGTCTTGAAGAGAATACCCGTAATCATGCTAACCACCTCAGCACAAGAAAGTGATATCCCCCGATGCTATAACCACTATACGAACAGCGATCTCGTCAACATGTAACGGCCCTTCAGGCCTGAGATGCATGCAGACTCCCCGTCGACTTAAAATGTTCTGCACTTTCTCAAATTAAACTTTTTTCGTTTCTCCGTCTAAGTGGGCGAAGTTAGAACCAAGTCCGTATTGCTGTCTTTTCTCGGACTCCCTGAGACATACAGGATTTTCATTGCCCGCTAATCACCCCCGACTTGTGGTGATCCTTCATGTACTTTCTGTATTCCCTCAGCAGGACATAAGCGTAGTCTCTACGGACACGTTCAGACGAGGGAATAAAGTTCTTTTTTTCTTCCAGCCTGTTGATGATCTCTTCGGCGGTCTCATCGGTCGGCTTTCTGTCTTCGGAGCAAAGTTCAGCCATAATATCGTCGAGACCCATAACACCGATCTGTGAATCATCAGGAAATTTCAGCAAGCGCCGGCCAACTGCCGGTTGAGGGATGGCTCATCCATCTTTTCAGCCTTTCTCTTCATTCAGTAATAAAAATTTTGTACATTGTGATAGATCCGCCGGTTTCTTAGATATATGATCTTCATGCTGCGACATATTCAACCCTTCCGGTTACTATATCATGCCCTTCATCATGGCCGGCATCTTATCCATGTCCATGCAGAAGGGTATTATTTCGGCCATCATCTTCCGCGGGTCGTTTCCGGAAATCTCCGTCATCAAGGGCACGGCTTCTTTCATGAACGCGAGTTTTTCATCTATGGTCCGCTTTTCCTTGTAGGTTTCATCCATTTTGTCCAGATGTTCAGCAAACTCCGGAAACCATTCCGCCAATAAACGTGCGTCCGACATGATTCTTTACCTCCTTGAAATGGGTTTTACACCACAAAAAACGGGTTAAAAATAAAATAGAGACCCAGGCATCCAATTACCACACCGGCCCCTTTTCGAAACCAGTTGCCGGCCCCCTGCCAGCGGCTGCTTTCCATCACGCGCTTTACCGCTGCGGTGGAACTGCCCGCAACCACAATAGGAAGGCAGTGGCCAAGGGCAAACAGCAGAATGAACAAAATCCCCGTGACCACTTTTTCCTGCACGGTCACAATAGCCAGAATGGGGGCTATAAACCCGAAAGTGCAGGATCCGGAAAGGACCCCGTAGGCCAGACCCAGAACCAGTGCCCCTCCCATGCCGCGAATTTTCACCTTTGAAAGAAGGTTTCCTGACATGGAACATTTTTCCACACCCAGCATACCCAATGCCACCCAAACCAGGACCAGACCAATCAGGATCTGCCAGTAGTTGCCCACGTCCCCCAGCATTCTTCCTAACAACGCGCAGATGATCCCGATGAGTGAGATGGTGACAAAGAGCCCCACGGTAAAGGCCACGGAATACCATGCGGCCTGTCTCGGTTTCAAGAGCTCTTCCTGCCCGCCCACATAAGCGACGATCAAAGGAATGGAAGCCAGGTGACAGGGGCTGAACACCACGCTGATCATGCCCCAGATAAAACAACCCACAGCGGCGATGGCCGTGCCGCCTGCAATCCATTCGTTGACGGTCAGAAAAAACGATTCCAGCATCAATGTTCTCCGTATTTCAATGCGAAGCTTTGCAGTCCTCTATATATTGTAATGATGGATATTAGATCAGCTAACGTCCATCTTTTTCAGCTGTTTCAGGACGTCTTTTTCCGCATAGAACCCTTTGTGCCTGAAAACCTCTTTCCCTTTGGCATTGTAGAAGACCTGGACCGGGATAATAAGGATCATGACGTTTCCTCCCGGCGTACAACATTCTTCAGCCATCTCTTCACTCTCCCCAAAAAAAGTCACTGATAAATATTCGTTCACATCTTTTTGGTTATCCATCCCTTGATATCTTCTTTGGAAGGAACCTTCCCCACGCTCTTCACTTCGCCGTCCACAACAACGGCGGGAGTCATAAAAACTCCTTGCTTGGCAATTTCCATGATGTCCTTGACTTTGGTCACAGAGGCCTCCATACCAGACTCCTTAACCGCTTCCTTCACCAGTTTTTCCGTCTGCTCACATTTGGGACATCCAGGTCCCAGAATCTTGATCTCCATATCGCAAATCCTTTCTCATTGTTTTGTTAATCTTTCATCTGCCATCCGCTTCTTTAAGCCATTGAATTAGTTGAGTTCGCGGCGGAACCTTTCCCACCGCTTTGACTTTACCGTTGATTATTAGGGCCGGCGATCCCATCACGCCGTGGCGACCAATCTCCTTGATATCTCTAATATGTTCTATATCGGCCATCATACCGGTTTCACTCATGACCTGCATGAGCTCCTGCTCCAGTCGATCACACTGAGCACACCCCGGCCCCAGCACTTTGATTACCAGCCCCTGTTCTTTCGCATCTTCCACGGGTTTCCCAGAAAATTTCTTAAATTCCCTCAGAAAGGCCGTCCCATAATTCTCTCGTACCGTTTGCGGAATGTAATTCCTTTTTCCCAGGCGCCTCAGAAGTTCTTCCATAACTTCCTGATCAGGCTTGTCCACGTATTCTCCGAGCATATCTTCTATCACAGTCTTGAGTCCCATAATGCCGACAGGCCAATTGCCCACCCTGATCTGAACTATGTCCTCCTGCGACATTTCTGCCTCCATCCTTATTCACCCAAAAGATTATGTTTTCTTTGCTCTCTTCGTATCTTGCGATAAAAATTCAGTTTATAATCCTTTCACCGACAGGTTTCATTCTTACGGCCAAGTAGCCACGCTAATAATCTATACATAGTTATATGTCGATATGTTATGCACAAAAAAAATCATTTTTTGCAGATTTTTTCTCTCCGTATTGAAGGAAGTTTTCTGAGGAGTCGGGAAACTGCCTCATCGTCTTCAAGCCAGTGTCTCAGGTTCCCAAGAAGGACTCCAGCGTATGGACTTTCACTTCCATCAGCGAGAAAATAGTCCACCCATAGGCCGTCTTTCTCAAAAGAAACCAAACCCGCCCTTTCGAGATTTTTCAGGTGATTGGACACGGTGGGCTACGAAATTCCCAGTCCTTCCTGAATCACACACACACATGGGGCGGTGCTGTAGCATCTTCAAGATTCTGACCCGGTTGGGATCGGAAAGGGCTTTCATCACTTCTATAAATTTTTTCATTTGAGCGCCTATATGCAATTAAGGAAATATATAGCTGTCCGATTGGGATGTCAAGGAAGTTTTTCGCTCTCAGCAATTTTAATGCTGCCGGCAACCTTTTAACAAAAAGGCTCACAAGCGGATCAAGACGGAAAAAATGTCGTGTTTGCTTACAGAGGGATAGTCACCAATGCTAGTCTGTCGTTCAGGAAAAATGTCGCCTATGAGTTGCTGAAAAACCCTCGCCATAATTGGCGTAAGTTTCTGTTGACCTTAAGAACTGCGGTTTTTGTGGGGGAAGGATATAGTGGCAGCGGTAAGATTCGCTTCAGTGACGATCCTCCATTCCCACCAGCCACGCCAAATCCCGTTCCGTAATCGCTATCTCCACCATCTCACCGTTTTCATCGCTCAAGGCGCTGGCGGTCAGCCAGATGCTCAAAATGCTGCTGTCTTTTGTCATGCGCCGGGTCTTGAAGGATTTGATGGTTTTGTTTTTCGTCAATTCATGGATGATGTCTTGAAAGTCATTTTCACGATCCTTTGGGAAAAGATCGGCATAATTCATTTGCAGGGCCTCCGGCTCGGTCCATCCATACAGCTCGTGCGCCCCCTTGTTCCAGGGCAGAATCCGGCCCTTCTTATTCAGCACGGTGATGGCGTCATTGGCATCTTCCAGGACAGTGGCCAAGCGCCGGACCTTATCCGCCTGCTTGACGGTGTGTATATCCAGGAAGGTCATGACCACACCGTCGATGACATTTCCGGTAGTTCGGTAGGGCAGGATCTTCAAGGCATACCAGGTCAAATCCGTTGACAGATTTCCATCTCCACCATATTGAGATCTTTCAGCACCTTTTCCCCCAGACTGACCAGATCGACTGCAGGAAAACAGGTTTTAAGGTCATTTAAGGACCTGCCCACGTCCGTATGAATCAACCGGATGATGTTGGCCGCGGCAGGGGTGAAGCGTTTAATGTGAAGGTCGGTATCCAAAAACAGGGAGACGATTTCCGTTGCGGCCAAAAGATTGTGCATGTCGTCATTGGCCTTGGAAAATTCATCCACCTTGTTTTGCAGCTCCACATTCACCGTGGCCAGCTCCTCAACGGAAATCGTTGTGATCGGCCGCAGTCCGGACGCCATGGCCGCCGCCGTAAACCGGGTGCTTGAGATGGGCGGGGGAATCGCGGCAGTGGTGGCTGTTCATAAAGATGGTCATGAAGTGACTGTGGAGACCAATGCCGTGCCGATTGTTAACGGGCATGACGCGCTGTTGGGCTACCGGGGGATTACCCGAGATATCAGCAAGCGCACACACAATCAACGGGCCTTGAAGCTGTCGCATCGCTTTCTTGAGATCGGCAACAGAAACAATGAAATGCCGGTGCTGCTGCGGGAGTCTCTGGAAGAGATCAAACAGTTCACAGGCTGCCCGGCAGCAGGAATTCGTATTCTGAATGAACAGGGCGATATCCCTTATCAGGCGTATTATGGGTTCAGCAGTGAGTTTTATGAACTGGAGAGCCCGCTGTCGATCAAGACCGACCAGTGCATGTGTATCGATGTAATTACTCAGAATATCGATCCGGATTTAGAATTTTTCACGCCGTACGGCTCATTTTATATCAACGGCACCAGCCGCTTCCTCGCCAACGTGGCGGAAGACCAAAAGGGCGCCACCCGCAACATGTGCAACCGTTTTGGATATGAGTCAATTGCCTTGTTGCCGATCCGCCTCGAAAATCAGGTTGTAGGTCTGATCCATGTCGCCGACCAGCGAGAAAATATGATCCCGCTGGAAGATGTGGAGATTTTGGAAACAGCGGCCATGGGACTCGGAACCGCTATTCAGCGGGTACACACTCAGGAAGCATTGCGTAAGGCAAAAAAGGAATTGGAGCAAAGAGTCCGGGAGCGTACCTTCGAATTGGCACTTGCCAACGAAAACCTGAAAACGGAAAACGAAGAACGAAAGAAAGCGGAAAAAGCTTTATATAAGAGTTCGGAAGACCTCAAGCGATTTGCCTATTCCGTCGTGCATGACCTCAAAAGCCCAGCCATCGCAATCCACGGACTCTCCAGACTGCTGCAAAAAAAATATGGTGAGATCGTCGATGAAAACGGTCAAACTTACTGCGATCAAATTGTCAAGGCCTGCGAGCATATTGCCACGCTGGTGGAAAAAATAAACCATTACATCGTCAGTAAAGAAGCACCGTTGGCAATAGAGGAAATTAGCATCAACAAGATGTTACGGATAATAAAAGACGAATTTTCCACCCGACTCAGCGTGAGGGAGATAGAATGGATTGAACCCCGTATGTCCGTTGAAATTCATGCGGATCAATTGTCGTTTATCCGCGCTTTACGCAACCTGGTGGATAATACCCTGAAATATGGTGGCGCCAACTTAAGCCGAATCCGGATAGGGTATGATTCTACCGAGCAGTTCCATATCCTTTCCGTTACAGATAACGGCGTAGGCATCAAACCGGAAAATAAGGAAAAGATATTCGAGCTATTTGAGCGAAATGCCGGCTCCGGAGGGATTGAGGGCGCCGGACTCGGCCTTAACATCGTCCGGGAGGTGGCACACCGCCATGGGGGAGAAATTCGGGTCAGCTCGGAACCCGGCAAAAAAACGGTCTTCTACCTGACCATAGCAAAGGATTTGGCTTTGCCAATGGGATAAGCGGAAAAAAGGAGACGTTCGTTGTGGTGCCAAGAGGCCGGCAAATAAAAATACGGCATCCTTCATTTTCCAGTTTACACTTTTGCCCCCATGTATCTCGTTTCCAAGCATGGAAACTCCCCTGTGGGAGCGGCGTTTCGCCGCGATAGTCGAGGTTGAAAACCTCTCTCACAGATAGAACCGAGTGAAACTGAAGGTGTTTGCATGGTAAACCCTCATGACAAGGGGATTTGCCACCCCTGCGGATGAAAATAACATCTACCGCTTTTAAGCTAACGGCTAATAGCTAACTGCTAACGGCTGTATTTTCATGGTAAAATGTAAACTACTTTTGCGATTTTTTAAAAGATGCCAAAAAAATCAAATAATTTGATTCACCTTAAGCTACCTTTTGCCTTTCACGACCCCATATGTTAATAAAGAAAGGGCCATGTATCAGGAGGGGAAACCGTAAAAAGACTGGTGCGTGGGAGAGAAAGTATAGCAATCCTACATGAGTTGTATCAGTTCTTCACCCTACCAGGGGGTTGAAACCCTGGCAGGGTTGGAGTAAGGCTATGATACAAATGACGTAGGATCGCTATAGAAGGGGGCAACGTTGATGTGACGTTGAACTCAAATATTGGATATGAGGAAAAAACAGATGATTGCTCAAGAAACGGTACAACAGCTTCAACATGCCCCGGTGGCAGACCGTATACAGGTGATCGAGGTGCTTCTTGAATCGCTGAAACATGACATCATTCATACAGAATCTCGTCAGGTGCGCTCTGCACCATTTCGGGTTCGAACCTTTGATCTCGGACGCGATATTTCCTGTGATCGGGAAGAGATGTATGCTGAAAGGGGAATGTGAAAATGTATGCACTTGACACGAACCTTCTCGTCTATGCTCATAACATAAAATCCCCATATCATGCGTCCGCCAAGGTGTTTGTCGAGCAGGTGATGAACGCACGGAATCCTGATGGACAGCTCTCAATCTGTTTTCCGGCACAAATCCTCATGGAGTTTCTGAATGTCATCACATGGCATCGACTTGAAGCGCCCCTGCCGTTACCTGATGCCATTCAGGTGCTACACGATTATCTTGATACTGGCGTGACGATCCTCTATCCCCAACCGACGCAGCTTGCAACCTTGCTGAATTTGCTCAAATCTGTAACGACACGAAAGAAAATCTTTGATGTGGCACTGGTTGCTACGTTGAAAGATTGTGGTATTGCTGGGCTGTACACCGTCAACACCAAAGACTTTGAGGAATTCACGTTTATTGATACAAAGAATCCATTATAGAATAAGGAGTTATGGTGCTTGTGGTTAGAATGCCTGTTAACAAATAAAGGCGAGGGACGTCACAATTGAGCAAAGAGAAAATTACCCTATCCCAGGCATTGAACCATAACCCGATGACCATGCAGGACTGGATTGAACGTCTGCATCAATTCCTGAGCATGACCGGACGCGAGCTTTTGACACATGCAAGCAAGATCAGTCATGAAACGGCTTTGAACAAAACCAACGTGAGTCAGATCGGAAAAGGCGGTTTTTAGACGCCCTACCCCTACATCAAGGGTGAAATATTCGATCGGGGAATAGACGCGCTCTTGACCAGCACCGGCTGCATGAAACAGTGCGACAACGGACCCGTGATGGTAATCTATCCTGAAAATTTATGGTACGGGAACGTCGCAAGCGAAAATGCAGACGCTAAAGTCGCTGCCGGCAACAGGGCTTGGACAAAGACAGGAAGCTTGAGCATCAATTTCCGTAATTTCATTTGCTGAGGCCTCAGTTCACCAACGCCAACAGTTCCGCCGGCCGACGGATTATTTCAACGGCGCCGGACTCGCGCAATTCTTTTTCCGAACGAAACCCCCAGAGGGCCCCGACCGGAAGCATGTGGGCGTTAACCGCCGTTTTCATGTCGGCGTCACTGTCGCCGAGATAGAGAAACTGCTGTGGGGGTATATTCAGGTGTTCTGCTATCTTAAGCGGAACCGCCGGATCAGGCTTCATGGGATGTCCCTCCCGCTGGCCAAATACCGCTTTAAACTCCCAGTTGGAGAAAAACTCCTGAATGCAGAGTTCGCTGAAATCATGAGGTTTGTTGGTAAAGACGGCCATGGGGATCTGTTTTGAAGTGAGGGCATCCAGCAGTTCCGGTACGCCGTCATAAGGTTTGGTCTTCCTGTTCCAGTTCCGCGCATATTCCTTGAGGAATGCCTTTAAACAATCTGCCATTAACGCTCTATTTCGCTTCTCCGGCGGCAGAGTCCTTTCTACGATTTTCGCGGCGCCGTTGCCGACGAAATGGTGATAGGCCCAAACGGGGTGTGTCGGGAAGCCCCTCTCTTCCAAAGTGCGATTCATGGTGTCAGCAAGATCCTCCAATGTATCGAGCAACGTCCCGTCCAAGTCGAAAATGCCTGCCTTATATGCCATATGTATCCTTTCCACGATTATTGTTGACGAATTCAGTGATGAACAAGATATCATTAACCGAAATTCCTATACTTTTAATTTACTTTTCGGCATAGTCAGCACTAAAAAAAGCAAAGTCTTATCGCCCACTGCGAAATAAATATTGTATCATATAGAACCTACGCATTTGGGGCATCCCATTAGTCCCATCAGGATGGTCCCATATTATAACTCAAGGAGGCGGAAATATGGGTGAAGCTGCAAGAAAGGAAGCCACCTACGATGATTTATATACGGTTCCGGAAAATATGGTAGGAGAAATTATAGATGGCGAACTATACGCCATGCCCAGACCTTCGCCAAGACACAGCAAGGCTTCGTCAGTACTAGGAATTGAAATAGGGTCACCCTATCAAATCGGGAGAGGCGGTCCCGGGGGATGGCTGATACTAGATGAAGTGGAGCTGCAATTGGGGAAAAATATTCTCGTGCCCGATCTGGCCGGATGGAAAAAGGAGCGACTGCCTGAACTGCCGGAGACAAATTATATTGCCGTGCCGCCGGACTGGATTTGTGAAATTCTTTCCCCGAGTACGGCAAGGCTGGATAAGACTAAAAAAATGCCAATTTATGCACAATATAGCGTGCCGTTTTTTTGGCTGGTTGATCCTGTTCATAAGACTTTGGACGTACTGCGACTGGAAAACAAAAAGTGGACCATCATCAATTCTTATACCGAAAATGATAAAGTCCGCGCCGAGCCTTTTCAGGAAATAGAAATAGAACTGGCTAACTTATGGGGGTGAGAATGGGGCCATCTTAATTTGTGACAGAATGCCGTAGTGCAAGCCCCACAAAATCGTCTTCCCTGAACCGATAATACCCTTTTTCCGTCATCCGAATAAAAGGAATGGCAGGCGTGGTCAAAACACTCAGGGTCAGATGGGCGAAATCATGGGGTACGCACAGGGATGCCATCGATCCCTGGAACCGGCTCAGCCGCTCCGCAAGTTCCGGCATTTTCAACTCCGAAACATATCCTCCCGCTCGAAGGGAAATATCCGTCCTCAGGGTCCCGTCAACAACAACGGCTGTGCCCCCCTGCATTTCAATGACACGGTTGATGGCGCCCGCCAGGTCTTCATCGGTGGCCCCGATGCCCACAATGGCGCCGGCGTCCCAGCACAGGGTGGTGGCAACAGCGCCCCGTTTCTGCCCCCATCCCCGGACAAACCCGATAAATTTTTCTCCGCTACCGCTGATACGCTCCATAAAAACGACTTTCAGCAGATCATTTTCGGGGTCGACCGTCAATTGTCCAGCCACCACCCTCGGGGCCGCCCTCCCCTCTCGGGTTACCAGTCCGCCCGGTTGAATATCCAGGGTCCTGACCCTCCCTTCCCCGTCCGCAAGGGATTCGGAAACCCTCAAATCAGCCGGCAAGATGGGCGGGGCCTTGACCGTATTCATGAGTCGGTCAGGATAGGTCGCCGCGGGAATCGGCACCCTCATTTGCCCCTTCTCCGCAACCACCCGTCCCTTAGAAATAACGACCTCCGGTTTCATGATGCGGGGTTCAGAGAGCAACAGAATGTCCCCGTGACGACCGGGCGCAATGCCCCCGATGAACATGTCCAGTCCCAGGTGTTCGGCCGGATTGAGGGTCGCCATGCGGACCGCGTCCATGGGGTCGATGCCCAGGTCCACCGCCTTTTGAACCACATCCCGCATATACCCCCGTTGCATCAAAAGGCTGGGGTTGGTGCCGTCGGTCACCAGGATTATCCTGCGAAAATCAATGGTATCTTTCAAGGGAAGGATGATCTCCAGATCGCGGCGGATGTCCCCTTCCCGGATCATGGCATAAACTCCCATCTCAAGACGGTTGAGGACGTCTTCGGTGGAAATGGCCTCATGGCAGGATTCCACACCGGTGGCCGCATAAGCGGCCAGTTTTCGGTCAAAGGCGCCGGCGGCGTGGCCCTGAACGGACTTTCCAGCATTTTGGGTCGCACTGATCAGGTCCAGCACCCGGCTGTCGGATGTCAAAATCGCGCCCTGCCAAAAGGATTCCCCCAATCCGATCACCCTGGCGTCTTCAAAAAGCCGGGCCAACTGTTGTGTTGACGTCATCAGGGGCGCCACTGCCGGGCTCAAGGAGATCATGGGCGGGACCAGAGCGTATATCTTGATGGGGCAGGAATCCATCTGATTCAGAAAAATGTTAACCCCTTTGGCGCCCAGAACCGTTGCATAACTTTCCACTTCCGTCACCAGGGTGGTGACGCCCGAGGGAATGGCATAGGAAAGGAATTCGGGCATATTGAAGTAGTTGATTAAATGGGTGTGGGCATCGATGAAACCCGGGCACATGGTGCGACCGCCCGCATCGATCACCCGGGTATCCGGCCCGATGGTGTGCGCAGCATCCTGCCCCACATAACTGATCCATTCGTCCACCATGGCGACCGAACGGCCCGGCAGCACACGCCCGGTGTACACATCCATCAGCACCCCGTCCTGAATCACCAGATCCGCGGGATGCTTTCCCAATGCCACATCCGCCAGCTTACGCACGTCTCGTTTCATTTCCATTGATATCCCCATCAGACGGTATTTTTTTGCACTCAGACGCTTTCACATCCAATATTTGAATTTTTCCCAGAATTCCTTGTCTTCATTTTTCCAGTCCGGGCCAAATCTTTTGTCATAGTAAGACGCCAGCCGATCAAACCATCGTCCCATGACACTCTTGCCCTTTTCGCGCGCCTCCAGAATATCGTTTAAAAAGACGGTGATGTTCATCATCTCTTCTTTTGGGATATAAGAGGCGGCGCCTCCCTTAAAGGATTTAACCGTATCCTTTACACTCAGGGCATGGGCGGTCAGCATCACGGCAATCACATTTTTCTGGTTGGCAATCTTAAGCAATGCATATCCATCAACGCCCATGATGTCTAAAATCACCATATCAAAATGCTCGCTTTCCAACTTTTCTTTTGCCTTCTCAAAAGTGGAAGCTTCAACCACCTGGCACATGGAGAGAAGCTCTGAAAGCGTTTCCAACACATCCATCTCATCATCCACAATGAGAACTCTCTTTCCTTTCAACCTATCGGTCATTCCTTTTTCTCCTTTTTATCACCGGCGAGAAGCGCTCTTTTGACCAGGGTTCCGACGATTTCAATTTTATAGGCGTTTTTACTGAGCGCTACGGCCCCTGCCACCGAGACCCGGGCGGCGGCTTCGACGGTTTCTGGGCTCAGGGCTTTACCGGAAAGAAACGCCTCGGCTTTCAAAGCCCGGTAAGGCCCCGGCGCCACGGCGCCGAGCACAATCCTGGCAAAAGAATTAATGCCTTTCCTGAAAACCGTGACCAGACCCACGCTTACAATAGCAAAATCAATGGATTCTCGAACCCGGTGCTTGATAAACACCTGCCGGTTTTCAGCCGGCGGACGGGGAATCTGAATTTCCGTAATGATTTCATCGGGCATCAGTGCATTCCCCATGGGGTTATAAAAATCCATGACATCCAAAAGCCGTTCGCGGTCCGGCCCGACAATTCGAATTTTCGCATCAAGGGCCGCCAGGGCAACGGCCGTGTCCGACGGGCAGACGGCAAAGCAACCTTTGCCCCCGAAAATAGCATGGTATCGGTTATCTCCCGCAACCGCCAGGCATGGACCTTCACCCTTGCGCTTGCACATGATGCGACCACCGATTTCATGGGGATAGCGATAATACCAGCAGCGCGTCTCCTGAGCCAGATTGCCGCTGATAGTGCCCATATAACGGATTTGCGGCATGGCAACCGACAGGGCGGCCTCAGCGAGAATGGGGTAATCTTTTTTGACTTCCGGAGAATCGACAATATCGGCAAGTTGGGTCAAGGCCCCTATCCTTAATCCCGCCTCATTCTGATTAAGATAATCCAGACCGGGGATACTTTTGATATTGATTAACAGCTCCGGATAAACTGCCGGCGCTTTTGTTTTGAGCAGGCCGAGCAGGTCGGTTCCCCCTGCCAGCAATTGGGCCTTTTCCCCATATTCAATCAACAATCTCATGGCCTCGGATAGCGTTTTGGCATCCGTGTGCCGGAAAGGTTTCATCGTGTATTATCCCCCCCTTATATCTTGCCCAAGGCTTTCAGGATTTTATCGGAGGTCAAGGGATATTCCATAATTCGGGCTCCGATGGCATTATTAACCGCCATGAGTACGGCACTGGGACCCGGCGAGGTGGCAATTTCACCCACGCCGATGGCGCCGAAGCGGTGGGTGGGCGCCGGTGTTTCCAGAATTACATTGGTAAAATCAGGCATGTCCACAAAGGTGCGCCATTTGTAATCCACCATATTGCCATTTAACATACGCCCGGTTTTTTTGTCTAGAATCGTTTCCTCGAAAATGGCGGTATCCAATCCAGCCGCCCCCAAAGCGCCGTGAAGCTGCCCCTCAAGAGCCATTGGAGAAATAATACGGCCGCAATCTGTGGCATTAACCACATTAATCAGATTCACCCGCCCCGTTTCCGCATCCACTTCCACTTCAACAAAGGTCATCAGAAAATTGCAGAGGGAGTAATCCGGATCAAACCGTCCCTTGCCCGTCAAGGTTCGGGTTATCCCGGTGACCCGGCGCCACGGGATTCTCTTCTCGGGGCGTCCCACTGAATATACCATGCCGCTTTCGGTATCCAGTTGTTCGGGCGTGGCCTCAAAGGGATGCGCCGCCATTTCCAGCAGTTGACGCCGAGCATCCTCCGCCGCCGCGATTACGGCCGACCCCACCGCATAGGTACCCCGGGACCCCATGAGCCCGAATTCAAAGGGATTCACATGGGTATCGGGAGGAGACATGTTGACCTGTTCCAGGGGCAACTTCAGCACTTCAGCCGCCATCTTGCACAGGCTGCTGCGCTGCCCCGGCCCGGATTCGGAAACACAGCAGTACACCACTGCCCGTCCGTCCGGGGTCAATTTTACCAGGGCCTCGGATGCGTCCTCTCCCACATCGGCGTTGCTGTGAACGCCCACGCCCACGCCCCGTCGTTTGATCCCATTTATGGCAGTGGGTTTCCGCCACCCTCGCCATTTTTCCTTCCATCCGAAGGTCTCGGCGCCCTTTTCGATGGCCTTTCTAAAATCGATGCCTCGGTAAGTCCACCAGTTGCCTTCCCGCCAAAAATAGCCCTCTCCGGTTTTTACCATATTCTTTTTAAAGAATTCAATGGGATCAAGGCCTGCTTTTTCCATGGCCAGGGATACGATGGGAAGGATGGAACTTTCCAGTTCCTGGCCGCCGTAACCCCGAATGATGCCGGAAGGCGATCGGTTGCTGCAAACCAGTTTGGGGTTCAAATCCCAGTTGGCGCACCGCAATACCAGTTGCAGCTCGCCGCAGCCCACGGCAATCTGGAAGGGACCCGATTCCGACCCCGATCCCGTATTCACCAGCCATTCTCCCGATATGGCGGTAAGGGTTCCGTCCTGCTTCATGCCCACCCTGGCATGAATCCGGGAACCCAGCCGTAGAGAATAGGAATGAAAATGCTCCTCCTTGGTATAATAAATCTTGACCGGCCGGCCCGTCGTGCGAGAGAGAAGCGCCGCATACCCCACCGGCGTTAAGTTAGCATTTTTTGAACCGTAGCTGCCGCCGCAATGGGTGCTGATAGCCCTCATGTCGGCCATCCCGATGAAAGGGATGCCGATAAAGCGGTTAAAGGCGATGGACTGGCTTGGGGTGTAAATGGTCAGCCGGTCCGGGGTCTCCCAGGTCGCAATGACGCCCGGCGGTTCCGGGGGCAGCGGATTGGGGAATATTTCGTAACCGCATGTTCCTTCAGCCACGACATCGGCTTCGGCAAATCCCTGATCCACATTCCCCATATGAAGACCGTTCAGCAACTTGGGTTCATATATGGGTGGCTCCCCGGGATACGCGTTATGGGGAAATTGCCGGTATATGGGCGGGGTATCGGCTCGCATGGATTCTTCCACATCATACACTGCCGGCAACACTTCATAGTCCACCTCGATCAACGCCAAAGCGGCTTCGGCGATGCACGGGGAATCCGCGGCCACCATGGCCACCCCGTCGCCCACATAACGGACCTTGCCATCCAGTATTCGGATGGCCTTGGGGATCCCCCACTCCCAGACCGGAATGTCTTTATGGGTCAGCACCGCCCTCACGCCTTGCAGGGATTTGGCGCGACAGCAATCGATATGCCTGATATTGGCGTGTGCATGGGGGCTTCGAAGGACCTTGCCGAAAAGCATTCCCGGAAGCTTGATGTCGTCAATATAATTCGCCCTGCCGGTAACAATGTCACGGGCATCCTTGCGAGGCGTTTCTTTTCCAATATATCGGTATTTTTCAGCCTTGATATTTTTCATTTTTTGCCGCATCCAATACCGCCCGGACCACCTCGTAGTGTGAAATGCAACGGCAGTAATGTCCTGCCAGGGCCTGTTTTACGGCATCTTCACCGGGATTCGCTTCCCTGTCCAGCAACGCCTTGGCGCTCATGAGAATGCCCGGGGTGCAGAAACCGCACTGAAAAGCGGTATGATCGATAAAGGATTGTTGCAGCGGGTGCAGCCTGCCTGTTTTTTGATCCTCCAGCCCCTCAACAGTGGTAATGTCAGCATTATCACATTCCACCGTCAGAGTCATGCAGGATAAAATCGGTTTTCCATTCATCAGTACCGTACATGATCCGCATGATCCCTGGTCACAGCCGATCTTGGTTCCCGTAAGCCCTAAAGTCTCTCGAAGGGTATGGGCCAGCGTATCCGTTGGGGCAACCCCTCCAACCGTATGGCCTACCGCAAGGTCATAGGACTTTTGGTTGACCATGAGGTGGACAATGCGTCTTTCATCATTTTTTTCTTCTGCTTTGTTCATGTTCACGGGCTCCTCTCATGACATGGACGCAAGCGCCTCACAAATCCTCCTCAACCAGGCACTCATAATTCCGGAAGGTTCTTGCGATCATGACGTCCATTGAACTTAACGCTTTTCCTTCCCGGTTGATACGCTCAAATATCTCCCGAACCGCCGGGATGTCAAACCCCTTCATGTGGATTAATGATAAATTGTAGTTTGAAAAAACATGGGCCAGTTGCTTGATGTGATTTTCGATCATGGGACAGCCCCCCGGTTCCCGCAAAACGCTCTCCAGGACTTGATCGGCGCCGTCAATCATATGGCTGAGGGGGATCAGGAATACCGGATTCACCTTTCGTTTCCGGCGGTTGAGGTCGTGGGCAAAAAAGAAATTTTCGTTTACTGCGTCAAAATACAGCGCGTAATCAAAATCCCTTTCCGTCCTGACATTCCCTTTCCCCCCCAACAGGGGCATCAGCAGGGCCGTGGCCCGCTGCTGCCCATCCAGGATATACACCCACCGGGTTTGTTTCGGAAGGGCCGTCCCGTTGTTATTCAAAATAAATCCGCCGATTTTGCGATGAATGTTCAAGCGAATGTCCGTTTCCCAGCAAAGGATACTGCCGATGGGATAGAATCGATAGATGCTCTCCCAGAGCTTGATGATCCCGTTTTGGTCCCATACAAATTCCCGTTGAAAAGAGGGGATCAGGATTCTATTCTCGGCCAGCAGGGTCGTAAATTCAACAATTTTCTTTTCATATGCACTGATACGGCGGTTCATCATCTTCACAACCATCTTCTAATACTTCATCAAGCTCGGCAGAATGGTGGCAATGGTGGGGAAAATCATGATCAACAGCATGGCTGCCATATCAATGGTTACAAAAGGCGTCACCGACCGATAAATATCCATCATGGTGGTCTTAGGCGGCACCACCCCCTTCATCACAAAGAGCACCATTCCGAAGGGCGGCGTTTTCATGCCGATTTCCATGTTGATCAGGGTGAGCAGCCCAAACCAAATGGGGTCGAACCCAAAGGCATTCACGATGGGCATGTACACGGGAAAGGTGATCATCATGATGGAAACCGGCTCCATGAAGGTTCCCAGAACAATCATCAGGAACTGCATGACGCCGACGATCATGATATCCGGAAAGGGAAAACTCACAACCAGTTCCACCAGGCCGCGGCTGGCGCCCGTAAAGGCCAGAATCTGGCTGAAAGCGGTGGAGCCTGTGAGAATCATGAACATCATCACCGTAATGCGCAGGGTGGATTCCACGGATTTACGAATGATATCAATCGATAACCGTCTATAGGCCGCCACCACCGCGGCTGTCGCCACGACCCCCATGCCCGCGGATTCCGTGGGTGTGGCCAGACCGGCAAAGATCAGGCCCGTCACCACAAAAATAATGGTGCCGAAGGGCAGTACGTGCTTCACAAAAGCGCTGATTTTTTCAGACCAGGGCGTTTCTTCGGGGGAATAGTCCGGCGCAAGACTCGGCTGAACCGTACACCGAACCACAATATAGGTAATATACATGGCCGCCATGAGAAGGCCGGGGACCACGCCGGATATGAGCAGTTTCCCGATGGAAACTTCCATCAGGCTTCCCATGATCACGGCCAGGGCGCTGGGGGGGATAATCATGGCCAGGGCCCCACTCATGCAGCTCCCAATGGCAATGGTCTTGTGATATCCCCTTTTTTCCATCTCGGGCAGCAGCAGGGAACCCAGCATGGCGGAGGTGCCCATGCTGGAGCCGCTCAAAGTGGAAAAAAGCGTTCCCCCACCCACGCTGAGGATGCACAACCGGCCCGGCAGACGCCCCATCCATTTATCCAGGGTATCCAGGGCCCGAACAAAGACGCCGGATTGAAACAGCAGCTCCCCCATGAGTACAAAAAGCGGCACCGGCAATAGCACAAAACTGCTAATGGAGGAAAAAATGGAGTGGATGAGCTGGCTTAAACCGGCGCTGCCCCCCCATAGAAAATAAATCCCCAGAACATCCACCACCGTGAACGCCAGAAATACGGGAAGACCAACCGCCAGAAGCACCAGAAAGATGCCGACAATGAAAAGAAGCGGAATCCACCATTCCATCAGGAGACCTCCTTGCCATGCCTGAAAAGCCGAATGAATTGCCTGCCGAATTCAATCAGAAGACAAAAATAGCCCAGTGCAATAAACAGCAGAAAATAGTATTTGGAAACCGTGAGGGTTTTAGTCAGCACCACGCCGTCGGCGTAGCATTGCCAGCTGGTGGCCAGGCTGAACCAGACAAGCACCAGCGACACCAATATTCCCACGGCGCTTGCGAAGAGGCCGGCATACCGCTTCGGCACGGGACTCATCCTTTCCACCAGGATATCGACGCTGGCGTGTCCCCCTTTTTTTAGAAGCCACGGTGCTCCCAGGAAGGTCAAAATAAACAGGATAAATTCGCATACCTCCACTGTCCATATCTGCGGCTTTTGAAAAAAGTAGCGCATGCAGATTTCAAGTGATACGATCAGCACCGCCCCCACAAGGAGTATGCCGGCCAGGAAGGCCATGGAATCGATTAACCGGTCAAAAAGCCCTTTTCTCTTCATCTCAATCCCTCAACAACCCATCATGCCTCATTAAAAGCAGGGGCGAAAAATTCTTCGCCCCTACCGGCCGAAACGGTAATTCAGCCCAAAAGAAAGAACGTCCCGTATTCCGCCTGTTTCGGAACCTTTTCAGGTCCGCTGAATAACGTCCCTACTGCTGCCAGGGGAAACTTCCCTTAGGCAATGCCTTGGGCGAAGACAATTCTTTCAGTTTAGGACCATACTCAGGGGCCATTCCCGTCACATATTCCCAGGTTTTGTCATAACAGATGGTCAGGAATTTCTGGGCCTCCTCGGGCGATAGCGTAATGATTTCCATGCCGGCGGCCTTTCGGACGGCCTCTTCTTTCTTTTCAATCATGATGGTGCGCATGGTGGCGATATATTCCGTGTCCTTCATCACCTCCATGATCATTTCCTGCAAGTCCTTGGGGATTTTGTTCCACTTGTCCAAATTGATCATGGTAGCCGGTTCCATGGCGAAAACGCCGGGTTTCATTTGATACTTGGTGACTTCCTGCAGACCCCAGCTGATCATGCCCACATTGGGCCACATGAAACCATCCACCACGCCGCGCTCCATGGCCGTATAGATTTCCGTGGGGGGAATGGTGACCGGCGTCGCACCCAATGCCTTCAGGGCGGGGATGTAGAGCGGCATGACGCGCATCTTCAAGCCCTTGAAGTCTTCCACCTTGGTGATTTTCTTATTGGAAAAAACCGTGAAGGGAACCAGACTGTGCAATCTTCCCAGATACTTGGCGTTCACTCTTTTGGCAAAAATCTCGCACCACAAATCATAGAGACCGGTTTTTCGCTCTTCCCATTCCGCCAAAAGCGTCAATCCCTTGGCCCATGCTTCAGGCATCACCGGTTTCATATAGCCGAAGGGGTAATACAGAATCATATCGATGGTGCCGGCCTTGAGGGCATGGATCTGGTCGAAGGTCTTGATAACCTCGGGACCCCCAATCCAATCAATCTTCAGCCGTCCCTTGGCCCGCTCGTTGACCTTCTGAATAAAGATAGGAACCGGATCATTGTTCAGGTGATTTTTCGGAAACGCCGTTAACGCCTTGATAACGATGGGACCGCTCTGCGCATGGGTCGCCGCAAACCCCATCACAAAGAAAACAGCCACTGCCAACCATAATGCCTTTTTCATTTCAAATCTCCTTTTTTGGACCTGGGTTATGAACCGAAAATTTTCCTTTTCAACGCACCTCTGATTTTATCATGTGATTTGTTCTCCCGAATCACCCCCTCTCGATTTAAACCCGCCGATCCCTGGATTCCCAGAATTCCTCCCGAATCTTTCGCTTTAAAATCTTGCCGGTGGGGCTTCTGGGCAGTTCCTTCCTGAATTCCACGCTCTTGGGTTTTTTGTAACTGGCGAGACGTTCCCGGCAGATGCCGATCACTTCATCCTCGGTGGCGGTCATACCCTTCTTCAGCACCACGATGGCCTTGACCGATTCCCCCCAGTAGTCGTCGGGAACACCCAGCACCGCCACATCCAGCACAGCCGCATGGCTGTAAATGACTTCTTCCACCTCCCTGGGGTAAATATTCTTTCCCCCGCTGATGATCATGTCGTTCTTACGGTCTACAATATAGACGTTTTTTTCCGAGTCGAATTTCCCGAAATCCCCGGTAAAACGCCAACCGTCCTTCATGCTTTCGGCGGTTTGTTCGGGAAGGTTCCAGTACCCGATGGTCATGGCCTCACTGCGGACGGCAATCTCCCCCACCTCTCCCACGGGAACGTCTTTGCCCCCTTCGTCCACGATCCGCACCTCGTAATTCAAGACCGCGCGACCGGCGGAAGCCAGTCGATCCAACTGGGCCTTTGTTCCTTCCAGAACATGGGCCTCGGGAGGCAGGACAGTGGTCAGGGGACCGGTTTCCGTCTGGCCGTAAAATTGAATGAAGCCGCATTGGAACCGCTTCATGGCTTGTTTCAGCAGTTCCACGGGCATGGGACTTGCCGCGTAGGGAATGAGTCTGAGATGGCTCAAGTCATAATCTTCGATGGTTTTTTCCTGCAGCATGGCATTCACCATGGTGGGCACAAACTGGCAGGTGGTGATTTTCTCCCTTTCAAGAATCCCCAACACCTCCTTGGGATCAAAGGTCCCCTCCGGTCGAATGTAAACCGTGTTGCCCATGAGGAAATGGCGGGTATGGTCCTCAAAGGTAACATGGTACAGGGGAAAAAGGAGGATGGTGCGATCGTTCACATCCAGTTTCATTTCCAGGGCGCAGACAAGGGCGTTCTGAAAATTGTGGTGATGGGTCCGCATGGCGCCTTTGGGAAGTCCTGTGGTGCCGGAGGTAAGGAAAATACTCATGACATCGTCTTTTGAGATTTCCACTTTCGGTTCTTTCGTGCTGCCCTCGGCAAGGGTATCCTCATAGGCAATAAAAGAGGCGCCTTGGGATACGCCCAAGGTGATCTTGAACTCAACAAACGCCATCCCATGGGTCGTTTTTAAAATCAGGTCCTCAAAATCAGAATCCACCAGCAGAAAGCGGGGTTCAATATATTGAATAATATGGGTCAATTCTCCCTGTTTGAGCAGGTTGTTGATGGGGACAAACACCAGTCCCGACTTGGCACAGGCAAAATAGGCTTCGATGTATTCGGGGCAATTATGCAGAATCACCGCCACACGATCTCCTTTTTTGCCGCCCATATCCAGAAGACGGTTTGCCAAAGCATTCACCCGTTTATTCAACGCCTCATAGGTGATCCTTTTTTCTTTGAAGATCAAAGCGGTTTTTTCCGGAAATTTATCCGCGCTTCTCCGGATCATGTCGCCCACAGACATAAGAGATACTCCTTTCGTACGATTTGCAGCGTAGTAGGGGCGATCCGTGGATCGCCCCTACACACCCTATTTCGGCAGATCCGCCGGTGATTCCCAGTCCTTCATATTCTGCATCCACGGGGCCCGTTCCACAAAAACATCGTGGGCCAGGGGCACGGGCGGGTGACTCATCCATTTGGGATCGAACTCGTCCTTCACCTTCAACAGAAACTCATGGTAATTGGGACCATATTTAGGCCCGGTCAGGTAAAGGGGCTGATGGGGACCCAGCAAAGAGGTGTAGGTCCGATTCTGAATGTTCATTTTGGAAGTATCCAGATAGAACTGGTCCACGCCGTCCGTGTTGTCGTCCGGATCCCAGTAGACCAGGAATTCCGAATACCCCTGATGACCCATTTCAAAACTCTGGAACCAGCCCGGATCCCCATAGTCGGGCATCAGCGGCGGAGTGTATTTCTTTTTCACTTCCGCGTAAGAGGGACCGTGTTCAACGGACTGGGTCAGGGTTTCAATAACGTAATCCACCGACACATACCCGCCGCACATGAGCCACATGCCCGCGGAATCGGCGTTTTTGATCCAGGACTCATCCGACGGCTTGGTACGGCGCGCAATGCCGCCCAAAGGTTCCATAATGTCCATGAGCACATTTTCGTCGTAGATCATCTGTTCCTCGGAGGTAAAGCCGATGAGGAGTACCCGAACGATAAAGAAGTTGGCAATGGACTCCTCGGTTTCCTTTCCCCACAAATCCCAGAATTCCTCCTTGCACTCGGCTTTGGCAATGGACCGCCAGAAAAGGGGCACCTTGGTGACGGCGCCGCCGATTTCGGCATGTCCGATTTCCCGCATGGCGGTCACCTGGGCCTCCTTGGAGGGCACGGTAAAATTGATCCACTTGATTCGTTTTTCCGGCAAAGCCAGGGCCGTATCCGGGGAAATCCCCGTGGGGACAAGCCGCTCCGGCTGGAAAGGGAGGGTTTTGATGGCCATCCGGGTCACAATGCCCAGACAACCCCGAAGGCCCGTATAGCCTCGAAGCATTCCCCTCAGATCGGGTCCCGGACTCTCGCCCCAGAAGGGATCGTCGCCCGTGGCCAGGGAACCCATTCGGAGAATCTCACCATCGGGCATTACCACTTCGGTGCCCAGAATACGCCGGTGGGGCAACCCGATTCGGTGGCTCAGGGGAGACCATCCATCCCCGATCAAGTTGGCGATGGCGGATGCCTGTGCCCCGCCCCCGCCGATCACCACATAGGCCCCATGCTTCATACACTCTTCCTGAATGGGCGAATAAACCATGCCGGGACCCACTTCCACGTAAAAATGCTTCTCATCCAGCTCAAAATCGTTCATGCGCTTGAGATCAATCAGGAGCGCATCTTCCACGTGGGGATGGGATCGGGGTCCATAAAACCCCGTGCTGTAGGGCACATAGGGGATATCGTTTCGGTAGCAGACTTTGACGATCTTCTGAACCTCTTCGGTATTGTTGGGCATGATGACGCACCCCGGAATGGTCGTCATAACGCGCTCATACCCCAACCCGTTTTCATAGCCCCCCGGACCGCTGCGGTATGATTCGCAGATAACCGGGTCGTCGGAAATGTTTTTGGCGCCGACAACGGCTTCCATCACACTATAAATTTCTTTTGATATGGCCATAATGTTCCTCCTTTCGCCTAACCCTCAATGGACGCACAGATGACTTCCGAAATATCCAGAACCTGCACATCATCGCCATTGGCTTTAACCGCATTGGCGAAATTATTTTTGCACCAGGGACATGTGGATACGAGCGTTTCAGCACCGATTTCCCTGACTTCTTCCAAACGATGTTTCGCGGCCCAAGTGGAAAAATCCGGGAAAGCTGCCTGGGTTCCCCGTCCCGCGCCGCAGCAGAAGGCGTTCTCCCTCGTCCGAGGCATTTCCACCAGATTTACGCCGGGAATGGCGTTTAAGATATCCCGGGGCTGTGAATACACCCCGTTTTGGCCGCGCCGTCGCTTCAGCCTCGGCTCGACGCACCCCATCCATCCCCGTTTTCCTTCATAAGGGGTCCAGGGTTCGGAGAGACGCGTCAGGCTGCAGGCGTCATGGTAGGTCATGCGCGTATCAAACGATTTTTTCATTTCCAGTGCGCCGCTCTTCACCATTTCATCCACGTACTCCACCAGATGAAGCACCTCAAATCCCAGTTCAGCGGTAGAAATATTGAGCAGTTTCGGGTAATCCACCTTCCACATGCGGTATCCTTCAGCGCAACTGGTAATGAGGGTTTTGGCCCCTGTTTTGCGCATCTCTTCCACATTCCGCTCGGCCATGGCCTTGGCCTCGTCATAGAGCCCCACGGAAAACACCGTGTTGCCGCAACACCATTCGTCGGGCATGAGCATGAAATCCGTGCCGGCGGCCTTGAAGATCTTTACCGTGGACTGGGCAATCTCCTTGTTGATGTAGGAAGCGGTGCAACCCACAAAGTACAGCACATCCGCCTTTTGGGCGGGCGTTATCCCTTCGGGCAACCAGTCGGTGCGTTTTTCATGGGGAGACCCGAAGCAGTTATGGGTTTTGTCGATTTTTTCCGCCACCTTTTTGTGGGCCGGCATGGGTCCCACACCGTCCTGTACCGCCTTCACCCGGAGCGATTCCAGGGATAATTCAATTTCAAGATCCAGGTTCCGTTTGCAACCCACATCGCAGGCCCCGCAAAGGGTGCAGGCGTAGATCACTTCCAGGGCCTTTTCATTCCACTCCAGCTTCCCTTCGGCCATGGCGTGGCCGATTCTCATTTTGCCGTAGGCGCCGTAGGCGTCAAATTCGTATTTGGCGGCGCTGGGGCACCGGGTCATGAATTTGGCGCCGGGCATGTAAGTATGCTCCACCCAGGTGCATCCCTTGCATTTGATGCACCGGCTCATATCGTAAACAAAGTTCTCCATATCAGTGATATCGAGACTGAATTCCTCTTTTGGCTTGTAATATCTGAAATTTGATTCATTGGCCATTTTAGCACCCTCCTTAGAAGCACAGGTTCCCGGGATTCATAATGTTGTTCGGGTCAAAGACTTTCTTCAACCGCTTGAGATGCGTCGCGTAGGAAGCGGCTTTCTCATAAACGATGGGCGCCAGATCTCCGTAGGGTCTCGTAAAGACCGCCCCTTCATTCAACAGCACCTTGGCCAACTCATTGTAGAGGGCGCGAATTGAAGCCACTTCGGCAGCATCATCAGGATCATAGAAGAAATTGAATTCGGGTCTGCAAGCGCGGTTATGCTCAATGGGCTGAATGTACATGCCGATGTCGCTGATGGGGTATCCATGGCGCGCCGCAATCTCCTCCACCAGGTAAACGAATTGCTGGGCCAGAACCGGCCGGGTATGGAAGAAAAGGCTCTGACAGGCGCCCTTGACGCTGTTCTTCCAATAGGGCTTGTCTGCGGGCCAGGGTTTTCGAAGCATGGGGAGGACTTTGTTTCGCATACCGGGAAACCCGGGAAGACTTTCCCCCAGTTTCAGATCGGAAAATTCATTCTTCAACACTTCCGCCAGGAAATTCTCTTCGTAGGCGATTTTCTCTTCCGGGCGTCTCAACAGGCCGCTGACCACCAGAATCAGGGTCCAGGGGGGCAGCGTCTTTTTTAGTTTCTCAAAATCGGCGGGCCAGTCTTCCGCCAGTATCGCCGCCAGATCCACATTATTTAAAAGGAGTACTTCCTGGCCGATGCGACGGGGCAGAATCCGGTACAGAAAATCGGTGACGTATTCCAGATCGTCAACGGGGGCAAACAGCACCTTGTCCATTTTGGGAATGGATTCGATTTTCAGATTGGTCCAGGTGACCACGCCGAATGTCCCCTGGGCGCACTGGAAAAACCGGTAGAAATCAAGCCCCGGACCCGAAGGATTCCCTCCCTTGGACGGGGAGTCGGGGTAACCGTTGACGCTGGCCGACCCCATTCTGAACAATTCCCCCGTGGGCCACACGACCTCCATGGCCTCCAGGGGCTCCCCGTAATCGTAAACCTGATTGGTGGGTTCTTCGCGCTCCATAAAGTCCGTCAAAACCGACCGCTCCGCCGGCGGCGTCAGCGGCATAATGACCCGAAAGCCTTCCTTGGCCAATTCTTCGGTCAGTTTTTCCCAGGTCACCCCGGCCTCGAATCGCACACGCCGGTTATCGGGGTCGATCTCCAGCACCCGGTCCATTCGGGCCATATCCAGCATCACCCCCCCTTCCCTGGGGATTGTGGCGCCGTAAAAATGAATCTTTGAGCTGACGGGCACAACGGGAATACTGTTTTCACTACAGAATGTCACAACCCGCGACACCTCTTCGGAAGACCCGGGCCTTACGACATAATTCGGCATTCCCGAAGGCGTATAGCTGAAATCGGTCGCATAGGCTTGCAACTGGGTTGGGTCATCGGAAAAATTATCGGCCCCGACAACTTCAGACAGTTTGGCTTTAACGTCCATGGTTAACCTCCATTTTTAATTTTCGTTAGTCATAAAAGTCATAAACAGATAAACTCTCAATACGATGATCATCTCGATGTTGATATTTAATGTATTAAGTAAATCCTTGATATGGCAAATGGACGCCATTTGTCAAGCTTTTTCTGGAATTATATTTTCTTTTTCTTGCAATGGGAGCGAAAAGTCTCCCTGAAAGAAATTAGCGCCCCTGGAATAGCGTCAGAAATAGCATTTTTAAGAGAATTTTTTTATTTAACATGTTGACAGAATGAAATATTATATTTAATGTATTTACAATTTACAAATAATATAAATCAAAAAGGATCAATAATGGTTGATAGCGGATATACAAACGACTTGAGTCTCGATGAAAAGGTCATGATGGTCACCGTTCGACTGGCGGAATTTTTCAAGAAGAATTCCGCCAATATTTTCAAGAACTATGCCCTTACATTTCCACAATACAACGTTCTGCGGGTCTTGGACAGCTCCGAAAACCGGCAGAATACCATCAGCAATGTGGGCAAAATCATGCTGGTCTCGGGCGCCAATATGACGGGAATCGCCAAACGGCTTGAAAAAAATGGTTTTCTTTTAAGGAAAAGCGACCCCAATGATGAACGGATAACCCTGCTGGAGATTACACCGAAAGGAAGGGAACAATTAAAAAACATATCCAGGGAAAAGGACGCGAACATTGCCCGCTACATGAAACATTTTTCCGATGAACAAAAAAAAGAGGTTCTGTCGCTGCTTCGATCGATCATCCGGGAAAACAATGTTTATTAGAAGCAGATGAAGAAAGCGGGTATACCCTGAACCGCTTTAAAGCAACGATTCCCTCCCATTGAGGGAGTCGCGCCCTCGGCCCTTCAATCCGAACCAACGGTGGTTCCCAATCCGCCAATCCGTTAATTTTAGCCCAAAGCGCAGAAGCGTATATCAAAGAGGCGGACCGGGTTCTGTATGTAACATCCCATTGACATCGCCACATGGCGATGCTACCTTTGTCATATGACGACAGGAGGTGCATAATGTTGAATAAAGAAATGACGGACTATGGAAGTCATTCACTGGGGGTAAGAGCGGATAATCTGGACGCTATTATCCATCAAATCAAGCATGGCCTGCCTTACAGCTCATTTGAGGCCTTGCAGAAAGCGGTGGATATCCCGCAAAAAAAACTAGCCCAGGCCATCAACGTGAATCATCGAACATTATCTCGACGGAAAAAAGAACATAAGTTTCAGAGTGATGAATCGGAACGGTTGCTTCGCATCGGCAGGATCGTAGATCGGGCAATTGACCTCATGGAAGGGAATATCGACATGGCAAAGGCATGGCTGGCTCAACCTGCACCCGCACTTTGCGGAAAAACGCCGCTCGAATATGCGGATACGGAGCCGGGTGCTCATGAGGTCATGACCCTGATCGGACGTCTGGAACATGGGGTGTTTAGTTGAAAAAGCTCTACCGCATCTGTAAAAGGAAGTTTGGAAGCACACCTGCGGCGGCTTTTAACGGAATGGGTGCGAAGCAGAACCCGGGACGCTGGAATTCAGCCTTGTTCCCCATGGTCTACGCGGCCGAGTCGCTTTCCCTGGCTATGCTTGAAATGCTGGTTCATCTGGATGAGCGCATGCTTGGGCTTTCCTATGTGTTCTTTCAGGTGGAAGCGCCGATGGATCTGATTCTTAAACTCCCCCGGGAAAACCTCCCTGCCAACTGGAATAACTATCCTGCGTCATCATCAACAAAACGGATCGGAGATAAATGGTCGGAAGAGATGTCGTCTTTAATTTTGGAAGTTCCCAGCACCTTGAACCCCGTTGAAAAAACCTTTCTCATCAATCCCAAACACCCTTATTTTGAAAGGCTCTTTATTGACGGTCCGTATTCCGTGTCCTTTGACCCCCGTTTAAAATAGCCGGCGTTTGGAAGCAGCCAACTGTGACTTCATGTGGTTTGGTTTAAGAAGGAAGCCCCCCCTCAATCCATATAAAACACCTTCCCTCTGGGAGCAAAGGGCAGGCGCCGGCCCCTGGGAATCACGAATGCGTGTTCTCTTCTTATTCGAAGGGGATCGCAATATCCGTCGGTAATGATCAGGATGGGGCCGTCCTTTGGGAAATCCGCCGCGTTTTCAAGCAGGGTGACGGCCGGTTGAAGCACGGTTCCGCCTCTGCCTCTGATCTTTACGCTTTCGGCAATATCTTCGGGCGCCATATACCCCTGATCATAGGCCACGGCATCACAAAAGACCACCCGAACCCGGGGGACATCTCTGGATATGCTGTATCCGGAAATGGCGCCCAGGGCTTTGGCCAGAAGGTTCCGATCCATGGAACCGGAGGTATCCAGAATAACGCCGAATGTTCTTCCCGCCATGGCCCCGTGCATGAGCGTCCAGCGGGGTCTGGGAATATCCGGCGTCGAGGACTGTCGTCTGCTTTGCCTGGCATAAGACCGAACCTTTTCCACGGGAAGAAAATGCACATCAAACCAGCGCGCCAGTTCCACATCCCAGGGGATGGGCGGTTGGCTTAAGGCCCGGATTTCTTCAACCAGGCCCGCCGGCAGATATCCCCGTTCGTGGGTTTGATGATAGACCAGTCCCTGCCCCAAACACCGGCGGTAAAATTCATCCAGGGTCATACCATCCCCGCGCCGCCACCACGCGGAACCAGCCCCTTCCAGCATATCCCCAAGGCCCACCCCCCGCAGGGTGGTCAGTTTTCGAAACCGCCTCATGTCCGTCGCCATGCGGTCGTACACCGCTTCAGCGGAAAGCCCCTTCAGTTCAGGGTCATACAAGGTGCCGCGATCCGGCATGTCGCCCACGTTCATTTCCACAAGCCACCCGTTGATGACGAAATCGCAGGCCACATTCCACAAGAAGAAATCCCGCCCTTCGCTTCGTGAGTGATGATTCAACCCCACGTGCAACAGTTCATGGGCCAGAACAAATCGGCATTGGGCCTCATCCAGAGCAGCCGCGGGATTGACATAGATTTCCTTTAATTCCGCGTTCACGGCGGCCACGCTCACCCTCATGCGGACGCACAGAACCGGGTCTTCAATAAGCCTGAAATCAGCGGACAGAGACCCCAGAAGCGGATAGCTGGAAATAAACCACCTTCTGGCTTTCTGGGCTTTGGTCAGTTCTTTTTCATCCCCCTGATCATCGTCATAAACATTTGCGGCATCGCTGATCACCTGTGAAACCGCCATGCAGAGACCCCTGCTGAAAAGTTTCTGCCAGTCCGGGTCCCCGCCAAAATAACGCTTCTTGGCAGGTTCCAGAATCAGGTCGTTATGGCCCGCACCCGCTGTGCTGAAAACCTGTAATTCGGAAGGCACACCCTGTGCCGCAAACTCCCGGTAAAGGGCCTCTTCGGAACCGGCCGCAAATGAGACGGCGCCTGCCATTTCAACGGGCGGTTTGCCGAGCTTTAGATGGAACAGGAAACGGGCGATAAAGCAGTCACAGGCCGCATTCCACAGATTAAAGTGTTCATGTTCCCTGAAATGGTCAAATCCCAGATGCAGCAGGCAATGGGCAATAATATAGACCCATTCGGTGGGTTCGGCCCGGCGGGTTGGATGGATGAAAATGTCACCGTTGGAGGTCCCCAAAGCCCATTTTCCCGGCGGGTAGGGCATGCTCCGGTTGCGCATCACATGGGCGTGACGCATCAATCCTGAAAGCATGGGGACGTCCTCCAGGAGACGAAGAGCCTCCATAAAAGCTTTTGTAGCGGGGTCCCATCCTTTTTTGTCTTTTCCACCCATCATCTCACCACAATCCTTGGCAGGTCCCTGGCGATTTCAACCATGAACCAGTCGGGCAATCCCTCATCATGATCATCTTTCAACACCACCATCTGCGCAATTTCCAGGCTGATGGCGGCAAGCTGTTTGATCAGGGCTTTGGACCGGTAGGCCAGATCTTTGACGGAACCGCTCTGTTGAACTTTTTGTGGCGGCAGTTCCTTAATGAGATGGGCCCGGAATGACTGGGCCAGAAAATAGAGTACGTCCCGGTCCTCCGGATGATCCGGCCACCGGGTCTGACCTTTAAGAATGGAGGACAATGCGTAATGATTGCGAATCTGTTTGATAAACCCCTTGAACTGACCGGCATGGTGGGGCGACAGGCAGCCGAAGGACAGAATTTCCAGCATTTCATTGGAAATATCCTCCCCCATTTCGTGCAGGGCATCGCTCAGCATGTGCCAGGAACGGGGTGTGGAAAAGGGCTGCTCGGTTTTAGGCGGCTGAGCCCACAGATGGTCCGGACGGTTTTGAATGTATTCCATGACCCAGGGGTGAATGTTGTTTTGGCCGGCCCAGGCGAGCCAGTCCCGATGGGAGACTTTCAAATGAATGTGAACCAACCGGTTCATGAGGGCCGAAGACATGGGTTTGACAATGGCGCTGTCCTGGGCCCGGTTTCCGGCCCCCACAATGATGGACCCTTCGGGCAGGTGATAATCCCCGATCCGTTTGTCCTGAATCAAACTGTAGAAGGCCTTTTGCACCTCATGGGAGCAGGCATTCAGTTCATCTAAAAACAGGCAGTAGGCGTCATCCTTTGCGATGAGCGTGGGGGGACAGAAGCGGCTTTTGCCGTCAATTATCTGCGGTACGCCGATGATATCTTCAGGGGCCAGTTGGCTGCCCAGCAATGATACACATGTCAGTCCAACGGATTCTGCGAACTGCGCCACCAGCGACGACTTGCCGATGCCGGGCGGCCCCCAGATAAAGACGGGTCGCACAATGGCCACATGCAGCAAAAACTCCGATACCTGCCGTTGCGTCAGTGTGATGTGTCCTTTCATGTAGCATTCCTCCTTTGCGATTTCAGACAATATCGCATGGGGACGTTCCATTGCAAGGAATGAAGAGGCATTTGGCACAGGTCCTGATCATCGTTTCGACCAATGATGACATTGATTCCGCCTTATGGAATATAGACCCCTTATGATGCTTGAAACAGCGGGTAGCGCGGATCAAACTTGGGCTCCTTGTACAAAGCCCCAGGTTTTTTGGCCATACTTATGTTCGAAAAAGTGATATTTTAACTTTTTTTTCTTCCCAACCGTGAACAAAAATGTCACCTTAAAAGGGTGTTTCTTATGTCGAATGGCGGATCTGTTAATTGCCGCGGTTGTTCTAAGGAGTAATATCCATCATGGTGAAGCACAAAAGAAAGCTTACGCCCGCGGAAAAGGCTGAAAAGAAGCGACGGCGTCAGGAGTATATGACCATTTTCATAAATGGGAAGCAAAAGCGAATTAAGCGCCCTCCAACCATCGAAGGCCTCCCAGTTGATGAATTCATTAGAAGGAATGCTGATCCTATCTGGCTTTTTCAAAACGAGTCGTACGAGGAATTGTACGAATGGGAACAGCAACAGGGACAGAAGAAAAATCGAGAGAGTTCTCAGTCGGTGCTTGAACCTGATTTGGAAAAGGCCGGCAGTGTCGACGAGGATGACTTGCCTTTTTGACAGGCGTATTTTGGGAACCTTCGGAGGATAACCATGAGAAAAACGCCGACTAACCCCGTGTATCGAAAACTCATCATCGCAGCTTCATCACCGATTACAGACATTTGGCTCGGCGACGACGATGGCCAC
The DNA here is from genome assembly GCA_963662465.1 of Desulfatiglandales bacterium. Taxonomy (GTDB): domain Bacteria; phylum Desulfobacterota; class DSM-4660; order Desulfatiglandales; family Desulfatiglandaceae; genus NaphS2. The sequence goes on along the minus strand of OY759599.1, from coordinate 859,139 downwards.
CTGGTCCAAAAAGAGACCGGCACTCTTGAAACAAGCATTATGGAAGGCCGATATACCGTTGAGTTTGGCCTGGGCACGCCCACATATCCCATCCATGTGACGCAGGATGTACAATACACGGAAGCGCAATTGCGTGAAGGTCCCACATGCCATCGGCCAATTCCAGAAAGAGTGCCAAGTCTTTCGGTTGAGTGGCGTTGAGCGAGTTCAGCGACCGATTTGATGTTGCGATAGATGCTTTTACGCTGATGACAAATCGCCATGTTGGGTTTAGTCTTCCAATTTCTAATTTTTCCACAGATAGGAATCAGGACTCAAAATTGAGTTCACAATTCAGAAAGTGGGGATATGTCAATTAACCCCAAGTAAGTTCCAGGGACACCTTACTTATCTTCACTTTTTGGCGCAGGGTCAGCGCTGGATTTCCAGGCCCTGTCTTCCACAGTGACGAAAATTAAGAAAAGTGTCCCCGGAATTCGCCGCATTTTGCCTAACGGAAATAATTTCCACGTTTTTTACCGGCCGTTGTGCGAAGGAAAACCGTAAGGAGGATTTCACATGATAAATATGACAGTAAGCATTTCTGATGATCGCTTCGCGAGACTTAAAGAGGTTGCCGTGCAGCTTCGTGTCTCTCCTGAAGAACTGGTCGCCGCCAGCATTAAGGACCTGCTGGCTCGGCCTGAAGAATCTTTTGAGGAGGCAGTCAGGTATGTTCTGAAAAAGAATACAGAACTCTATCGAAGGCTTGCTTAATGCGTTACTTGTCCTTATCGGAAGTTATAAAGATTCATCGGCGTGTCATTGAATCATCTGGAGGAGCCTCTGGGATTCGCGATCTCGGCGCTATTGAGTCGGCCGTGGCGCAGCCCAGGGCTACTTTCGGAGCTTTGAACTTGTTTAGCCAAATTCCGTCCGAACCGGTCACAAATAATCCTGATATCCAATTTTAACAGTCTCCTTCCTTCAAAATTAAAAAGATCCATCCAGCATAGAATGTAGTTGAGTTGCAGCCTCATCCTATTGTATTTTTTTTCAGTGGGATGCCGCATTTGGTTTTCTCCGCCTGTAGGAGCGAAAAATTTTTCGCCCTTTTCAAAATGGTTGAAACAATGATCAAGCCCGTTTTTTCCATGGGCTTCCGTTGCAAATATTGTCATGATTTGAAATACGGCACGACCGTACTCTTCAGGACCTCTTCCCGATGTAATTTGCACCCAACAGTCCATATTATGGCTTCCATGTTTTGTAGGTGATCAGGGGTCTTAACAGGGCAACGACTTTTATCAGCCCTGCTTCCTGCAGATCATTTACAACAATCTCAATATTTTTATAGGCTTGTGGCGCTTCTTCATAGAGCAAGTCTTTATTGTTGCAAATGACGACGCTGCCAAGTTTTGTTTTCCATAACGATTGATATGGATATTTGTTTTTTAATCGGCTCCTGGTTTCACTCCGTTTCCATTTACGTCCCGCACCGTGTGCCAATGAAAAACAATTGTCATTTTGTTCTCCGGTAGGCGATACTAAATAACTGAAACTTCCCCGAGACCCTGAAATGACGATTAAGCCTTCATCGGAAGGCGCTGCGCCTTTTCGATGCAGCCAGCCGAAATGATTGTTTATTTTTATGTGACTCAGACTATTATGACAAATATCTGAAACCGGATGGCCTTTTGTCCCCAGTATCGCTAAAAAACGATGCGCAATGAGCCCTCTGTTTGAAAAAGCCCATTTTTTGGCATGGTCATGTTCGTTCATATACTGAATGGCGGCTTCGGATTCTTCATGTATGCCGTTGCTTTTAAATTGATCCACATGTTTTCTAAGTATTTCTTCCCCAAATCCTCTCGAACCGCTGTGGACCAATAATAAAAGGTGCTTTTGACTCAATCCTGTTTTTTGGAATTGCTCCGTATTTTCTATGGAATCAATCGTTTGCAGTTCAGCGAAGTGATTTCCACCGCCGATTGTGCCCAATGAACCATCCCATTCATTCGATTTTAAATTATCTTTTTCAAACCATGCTTTTGTATCGTTGTCCCGTTGGTTTTCTAAGGCATATAATTTTTTGACCCAACGGTCTCTTTTAATTTTATTTTTCTTGAGATCGGTTTGCCACAACCCCATGCCGCAACCGATATCGTTTCCGATAAGGTATGGATATAAGATGTTTTTCGTAAAGAATGCGGCGCCGATGGGACTCCCTTTTCCCGGATGCAAGTCCGGCAAGCCTACGGCCATCTCCATACCGGGAAATTTTGCCGTGTTTTGCAGTTGTTTAATGGCTTCTCCTTCAATCCAATTTTTTGGGGAAGCAATTATTTTTATCGAGCACAAGTTTCTGAGAGTTTCCATTATATCCTTATAGTTAAAGTATTTACAAAAGAGTTGAACTCGATTTTCTTAAGGATGCTTAATTATGAAGGATGCCGTGGAAAAAGGAAGTTTTCCATAAGAATGGCGACCAAGCCCGGCGAATGATGTTGACAAAAGGGGCCTTTTTTCGGGCCGGACTATATTCAAACAACGGTCGGCCGTTTGTCGCCGATGCCGGCCACGCCGTATAATGGTAGAAACTCGATCTTCTGATCAGGTAAATTTCTGTATGGTCCGCTGTAAAGCACCAACCCCCGGGGACAATTGGGGTATTTTTCAAGCATGAGATGAAGGCTTCGCAAACTCCCCCCCGTGCCTAATTTAACCTCCACGGGGTAAATCTTTCCTTCACGGACGGCTAGATAGTCCACTTCGGCATTGCTGCCGCGGGCGTCGCGCGCCCAGTAGAACAACTCCGAACTATGCCAGGCCAGAAGCTCCTGGGCAACGAATTGTTCCGCCAGTTTCCCGCGATACATGGACAGGAGGTTTTCCTGCTTCAATTCCAATTCCACCGGCACCTGGCAGAGCCGTTGCAGGAGTCCCATGTCCAGCATGGCGCCCTTGAATTTCTTTGGATTGGCGGTTGCCCCCAGTGGCAGACCGGACGGATCGCAAGCGGGGATTTTCTGAATCAATTTCGCCTTGACCAGCAGGTCAAACGCCTTGCGATTGGTCTGTCCCGAATGGCCATCATTAAGCCTGGCATATTTCAACTGTTCGCCAACACTTTTTGCCACGTTCAAGAAAACCGCATCGAGGCAAAGTGCGTCAATGCCCGGCATATATTTGGAAAAGTCATCACGATAGGAGTCCAGTATCTCCGACTGAACCCGGAAGGTTTCAACCATTGAACCCGAGTCGCGATAGGTTTTGACACATTCAGGCATGCCGCCCACGAAAAAATAGTTCCGTAATTCATGAAGGATCATCTCTTGGACCGTTTGATCAACGTAGGCCGGAGAGAGGAGCGCATATTCGGCCATGGGTTCCCTGCCCATGGCAAGAAGGTATTCGTGGAAGGTCATGGGATACATGTGCAGATATTGCACGCGACCCACGGGGATGGAGATCTCGCCAAACGCAAACTCCAGCAATGAACCCGCGGCAACAACGTGAAGTTCCGGCATCTGTTCATAAAAATAGCGCAATGCCATGATGGTTCTCGGGCAGGCCTGGATTTCATCCAAAAAGACGAGGGTCTCACCCGGCGTAATGCGACCCGTGGCCAATTCCAGATAACTCAGTATTGTTCGAGGTTCAAGATTTCCTGCAAAATGAACATGCAAATCCCGACGCTTTTCCAAATCGATCTTGACAAAGTTTTCAAATTGCCCGGCAAGGATATTCTCCACAACCCACGTCTTTCCCACCTGGCGCGCCCCGCGAATGATCAACGGCTTGCGGCGTGACGAATCCTTCCAGGATATCACCTGTTTTTCTACCCATCGTTTCATGGAAAAATGCCTTCCTGTAAATCCTTAGCTATAAACCGTTAACCGAGTAGATAGTCATTTCGGCCATCAATGTAGAAAGTCAATAGTCTTTTGCATATTCAACGGTAGAAAGTCAATGGTTTTTCGTATTCTGAGAGAAAACAGGGCCATTATGTTGCATCGTAAACATTTTTAAACGGGAAGTGTGTCATTTCCGACCATCGTTCTGCCGGAAGTCAGCACGATATTTCTTAACTTTTCCATCAGTTGAGATAAATTTTGAATTAACAACAATATAATCTCCGTTTTCATCAATAATTTTTTCATGGCCCTTGCCATTTCTTCTCCGCTTTTTTCTGTACGGTTCTGATGGTATCCAAATACGCTTTTTCTACGGGAGAGAGCGTTTTTGCCTGATATTGGCGGTATTCTTGTTCGGCTTTTTGCATGGCTTCATCGTGGCTGATTTTCCCCGCATTCGGCAGCACGCCCTTGCCATACATTGCAGAAAATTTATCAAGTTCCGCCACCCAATCTTTCATCCGCATTTGGGTATGTTCCCGGGCTTTAATTTCAGCAAGGTCAAAAAATGCCGATACCATGCGATTAAGACGAAACAATTCATCTTCATTCAGATAATTTTTGGCGATTTTGGTTTCTGCTTTTATGGGAATCTCACCGGCAAAGGTCGTCAAGCCCATAAAATCTTTTTCAGCATCGGCGCGCGAATAAATCGTTTCAGCCGCGGTTTGTTTATTGACCGCGTAATGAAGCTTGTTTTGTACGGTTTTGAAAAACCGTATGGATTCTTGTGTGTTCGGATCGTAATCAATACTGGTCGCATACAGGTCCAGCACCTGGCGGTACATCACTTTTTCGCTGCTGCGGATGTCGCGAATACGGTCGAGCAGTTCCTTCCAGTAATTTCCACCACCTGCGCCTTTGAGACGCTCGTCATCCATGGTAAAACCTTTGCGGATGTACTCATTCAATCGTTTTGTCGCCCATATCCTGAAGCTGGTGGCAATACGGGATTTAATCCGATACCCGAGGGAAATGATCATATCGAGGTTATAAAAAGGGATTTCCCGTGCTACATTTCTGCTTCCTTCTTTTTGAACCTGTCGGAATTTCCGACAGGTTGCCTCCTCGGCCAATTCCCCTTCCTCAAAAATGTGCTTGATGTGTTCGACGACATTGGTTCGTGATGTTTGGTAGAGTTCCGCCATTTGCTGTTGGCTTAACCATACATCCTCGTTTTCAAGATGAACGGTAATGTCCGCTTTTCCGTCTTCGGTTTTATAAATAAGGGTATTAGTTTTTTGCTTTTCTTTCATTGCGGGCTTCCCTCCAAATCAGCGACAATTTCATCAATCGCCGTGCGCAATTCATTTTGTCGGGCAACAATGCCGGCAATCTCGGCGTTGAGTTGTGTAATATCAATCACCTTGCGGGTGTCTTTTTGAGCCACATAGGTGGATACCGCGATATTGTAGTCGTTTTCCGCAATGGTTTTACTATCTACCAGTTTGGCAAAATGCGCGATGTCTTTGCGCTGGATAAACGCTTCCAGTATTTTGGTGCGGTTTTCATCGCTCAGTTTGTTTTTGTTTCCTCCCCACACAAATTCGGCCGATGCATCAATAAACAGGATTTTGTTGTCCTTCATAAATCCCTTTCCATATTTTTCTGAAATTGTGAGCAAAAATGTCATACTTGTTACGTGAACTGAATGCTAACAGCAAAAAGGGGAATGCTCAACAAAAAACAGAACCTCCAAAAATATTCTATAAAATAGCTAAATATTATGGGTAAAAGAAAAAAATAAAGAAAGCGTTAGACGTCGGCATTTTCCAGTGGATCTTTCCAAAGAAGCCTATCAAAGCGGCGATCGAACGGAAACCGATTAGGTGACATCGAGCGGAAACCTGGTCATCCCCATCCACCAGTTTGCGGCGCGCAAAGAATCACCCCTGTGCGTCCGCTTTGATCTTGAATCTTCCGGAAATCCGTTCTCTGACCCATTCGGTCAGGATGGAGAGGGGCACTGTTCCGGTATCTTTTACCTTGTTGTCACTACCGTCGTATCTGGTGGAAGCCCTGCCGGGGGTTTTGGAGGAGTTTCGATCGGGTTCATGCGGAAGGCGCGGCTGTTTATGCTTTCAGGTGGCATGGGTGTCAGCGTCGTCACTCCCACAAACCAACTCTTGCGTTTATGGTTGGGCCGAAAGGGGCTTTGACCGATCCACTGGATGGTTCCCTCCCAATGTTGAACGAAATCGTTGACTTTTTGAGATCCTTCAACAGAGATCAGTGCTGATTTAAGGGAGTTGGGATAATCTCCAGGAATGGCTTCTATCAGGTCTGTCTTCAGCCCTTTCCGACCGGCCAATCGCGTCAGGAAATGGGTCAGCTGAAAGACCACCCAGCAGCACTCCTCCGGGCCTCTTCCTGATGTAATCTGAAGCCGGCGTATCATTGTTTTTCCATCCTCATCTTGTACGTTATCAGCGGACGCAGGGTGGCCAGAACCTTGATGAGGCCCGCCTGGCCCATATCCACAATGACCGCTTCAATGTTTTTGTAGGCTTCCGCCGCCGATGGTGCCGCAGGCAGCGCCCACCGGACCTCCTTTACCCGGGTGCAGATCCGGCAGCCCCACGGCTGACAGCATGCCCTCCAGCTCCGCTGTTTTTTCCAACTGTCTGATGGCATCGCCTTCGATCCAGCTCTTATCTGAGGCGATCAGGGTCGTTTTTGCGCGCATACATCTCCTATACTTGATGTGTTCATTTATCAAACAGATCAAATTCCATAAAGATCTGTTTTGTCAAGTGATTTGCCGAAATTTACTCTGAAACTGTGACGTCTTTGGCCATAGTCTTTTTAAAAATCATGAAGTTTTTGAAGAAATCGGAAATGCTTGATAGCATGAAGGCAACCGCATTACTCGACAGTTAGTTTAGTGTGTCATTTTTAGCCACAGATCTTTCAATAATATGAGATTTTGATTTCTTGAGAATTTTCCTTTAAATGTGGCTAAAAATGTCACATAACTGGGTCATCATGAGAATGGCATGGGGACACGTATAGAGGAAAAGATACATGAAGACCAGGCAGATTGTTAAGAATTTATGGGAAGCATCATGCCCGGATAATGTGGGTTTTGTGGAAATGGTTAAATTTTATCAAACTGCTACACAGGCTCAGACAGAAAAAATGGGGAAACTTTGTCGGAATAATAATTGGGATGGTTTTGAAAAATTGATGAAGAAAGTGGTAAGAATGGATTGAGGGAGAAAAAAGGCAATGCTGCTGACCATTTCGACAACACATAGACCCGCCACTGATTTGGGATATCTTGTTCATAAAAATCCTTACCGATGCCAGGCGAAAAAATGTCCTTTGGCATCGTGAATATCTTCTACCCCGAGGCAAGCGACGAAAAATGCACCCTGGCTATCCTTTTGGATGTGGATCCTGTCGAACTCGTTCGAGGAAAAGGAAACCAGCATACGGGTGTACCCATTGAGCCGTATGTAAATGACCGTCCTTATGTGTGTTCCTCGTTCATGAGCATGACGCTTTCGCGGGTTTTCGGCCAAACATTGAACGGCAAATGCAATGTTTGGCCTGAACTTGTTGAGACACCGATGCCGCTGACCGTTAAGATTTCCGTGCTGCCATGCAGAGGTGGGGAGGGGTTTTTGAGGCGGCTGTTTGAGCCTTTGGGTTACCGCGTGGATGCTCAGGCATATACCCTGGATGAGCATTTCCCTGAATGGGGCGTCAGCCCTTACTACACCGTCGAACTATCAAAGACGACCAGCGTAAAGGCGCTTTTTAACCATCTTTACGTTCTCATTCCTGTTTTGGACAACCGGAAACACTACTACATTGATAAAAATGAAATCAGCAAACTCCTGAAAAGAGGTGAGGGTTGGCTGTCCGATCACCCCGAGCGCGACACCATTGCCAAACGGTATCTCAAATATCTGCGGAGCTATGCGCTGGAAGCGATCTTGCGTCTCATGGAAATCAACCCGACCGGGGAAGATGACATCGGTGAACCCAAAGCGCCATCCGAAGAAAAGATAGAAAAGGTCCATCTCAATGAAGCGCGGCTGGGCGCGGTACGCGCTGCACTCAAGGCATCGGGGGCGGAAACCATCGTTGACCTGGGATGCGGCAGCGGAAAGCTGTTAGCGCTGCTCCTGAAAGAGAAACAGTTCACAAAAATAATGGGGTTTGATGTGTCCATCAGATCCCTTGAAATCGCCCATGAACGCCTTCACATGAAGGATTTGCCGCCCATGCAAAAACAACGAATTGAACTCCTTCACGGCTCACTCATGTACCGGGACAAAAGGTTGGCGGGATTCGATGCGGCAGCAGTAATAGAGGTCATCGAACATCTGGATCAACCCCGTCTCAAGGCTTTTGAGCGCGTGTTATTTGAATTTGCAAGGCCGGGGCTCATTGTATTGACAACGCCGAATCATGAGTACAACTCCCTGTGGGAGACGATTGGCCCTGAAAAGCTGCGTCACAAAGACCATCGTTTTGAATGGACTCGCGATGAGTTTGAGGCATGGGCCAACGGTATGGCAGACACATATAACTATACCACAAAGTTCCTCCCGGTCGGGGCCGCTGATGATAAACTTGGCGCGCCGACTCAGATGTGCATTTTCAGCCAAGAGCATCGATCATGAAACAAATTGACATAAAGCTCCCCAAGCTGTCGCTTGTCGTTCTGATAGGGGTCTCCGGCGCCGGCAAGTCATCCTTTGCGAGAAAGCACTTTTTGCCGACGGAGGTGATATCATCAGATGACTGTCGCGCCCTTGTTTCCGATGATGAGAACGATCTCTCGGTTACTTCGGCGGCATTTGAAGTCATGCACTTCATTGCGGCCAAACGGCTGGAAGCCGGCAAATTGACGGTTATTGACGCCACAAACGTCCAAATGGAGGCCCGCAAACCACTGGTGGCATTGGCACGGCAATACCATGTGCTTCCGGTGGCCATCGTGTTGGATTTGCCGGAGAATCTTTGTCAAATGAGGAACAAAGACCGCCCTGACAGGAACTTCGGAAGGCGCGTCATTCGCCAACAGAATTCCCAGTTGCGGCGACGGCGAAAGGCGCTTAAAAGAGAAGGCTTCCGGCAGGTATGGAAAATCAATTCCGAAGAGGAAGTCAACAGCGCCACAGTTGAGCGCGTTCCCCTTTGGAACGACAAAACCGATCTGCACGGGCCATTTGATATCATCGGGGACATCCACGGCTGCTATGATAAGCTGACAGCATTGCTGGATAAGCTCGGTTACACGGTTTTCATAAGGACCAACGAAGGCCCCATGGCCGGGCCTGTTTTTTCCCACCCGGAAGGGCGCACCGCCATTTTCCTCGGGGATTTCGTGGACAGAGGCAACAGAATCGTCGATACCATCAGACTGGTGTTCAATATGGTAAAGGCAGGTTTCGCCCTTTGTGTGCCGGGCAATCATGACATCAAACTCATGAAAAAACTCAACGGCAAGGACGTCCAAATGGCACACGGACTCGCTGAAACCCTTGAAGAAATAGATGCCCTTCCGACGGATACACGGTCCGCTTTTATGGAGGAAACGAAAACATTTATCAGAGCGCTTGTGAGCCACTACCTGCTCGATAATGCGAAACTTGTGGTCGCACATGCCGGGCTTAAGGAGGAAATGCAGGGGCGGGGGTCCGGCAAGGTCAGGGATTTCTGCCTCTTCGGTGAAAGCACGGGCGAGACTGACGAATTCGGGTTGCCGGTCCGATATAACTGGGCGGCGGAATACCGCGGACACACTACGGTGGTGTACGGCCATACACCCGTTCCAACACCGGAATGGCTGAACAGAACCATCAACATTGATACCGGGTGTGTGTTTGGGGGTCAGCTCACAGCGTTGCGGTATCCTGAAAAGGAGATGGTCTCAGTCAAAGCAAAAAAAGTGTATTGTGAGCCGGTACGTTCCCTGAAAACAGATGCGGACGCTGATTCACCATTGACGGTGCAGCAGAAATATGACGACTTGCTCGAAGCGGAAGACGTCATCAGAAAGCGGTTCATCTCTACGCGTTTGCGCCGAAACGTGACGATCAGGGAAGAACAATCAATGGCTGCCCTTGAAGTCATGAGCCGATTCGCGGCCAATCCAAAATGGCTCATATATTTGCCGCCGACCATGTCTCCAACCGAGACCAGCCAACAGGGAGGATATCTTGAGTATCCGGAGGAAGGTTTCGCCTATTTTCGATCACAAGGCATCCCCAGGGTGATATGCCAGGAAAAGCACATGGGGTCCCGCGCTGTTGTGGTCCTCTGTCAAAACGAAGAGGCCGCGGCAAAACACTTTGGCGTGGAAAACGATGGTGTTGGCATCGTTTACACCCGGACGGGCCGACGATTCTTCAATAGCCGGGAAATGGAAAAAGAACTTCTGGAGCGAATGGCCAATGCCTTGAATGCTTCAAAATTCTGGGATGCGTTTTCGACAAAATGGGTATGTCTTGATTGTGAGCTCATGCCGTGGTCGGAAAAAGCCCGGGATCTGATTCAATCGCAATATGCCGCCGTGGGCGCCGCGGCAACGGTTTCATTGGACGCGGCCGCCGATGCGCTCAAAAAGACACTTGGCCGTACAGACCTCGAAACGGGGTTTTGGGTTCCATCGGAAAGCCTGAATTTTGAGTTTGACCTTCCGAACCTGCTCGACAAAATCGAAAGCCGGAAGAAATCGGTTGAGGGTTACATCGAAGCCTATCGGCGGTATTGCTGGCCGGTCCATTCCGTGACCGACCTGAAGTTTTCGGCGTGCTGGCACTGGAAAGCGAGCCGGTGGATCCAAGGCTTTGAAAGCAGGTTGGAATAAAAGGAAGAGGGTTGGGCTAGGTCTGATCATTTTCCCATAGACCAGGGGCCGGATTGAACCATGTGTATTGAGAGTGATGCGAAGATAGCGTTTAATTTCAGCTGAAATTAAGTTGGAGAAAGAATGATGGGAAACTTTGGCGATAGAATGAAGGAATATGAAAGAGTGGAAGGGGCAAGACGTTTTCTTCCATTACTTCCTGTCTGCGCACGTATCGACGGGAAATCGTTCAGTCGATTTACAAAAGGCCTGGAGCGCCCCTATGACAAGCGCCTTGTCGATTTGATGTGTCAAACCACCCGCTATCTTGTGCAAGAGACACAAGCCAATATGGGCTATACGCAGTCAGATGAAATCAACCTTGTGTGGTACAGCGGGGAATATAAAAGCCGGATATTTTTTGACCGGCGTATTCAAAAAATGGTATCTATTCTGGCATCGATGGCAACAGCCTATTTTAATGGGCATATTTCGGAATATATTCCTGAAAAAAAGAACCGGCTTGCTCTGTTTGATAGTCGCGCATGGCAGGTCCCAACATTGGAAGAGGCAGCCAATACATTTTTGTGGAGAGAATTAGACGCTACGAAAAACAGTATTTCCATGGCGGCTCGGTGTTATTATTCGCATAAGGCACTCTACAGAAAGAAAGGTACCGAAATGCAGGAAATGCTATGGCAAAAAGGTATAAACTGGAATGATTATCCCGCCTTTTTTAAACGAGGAACATTTATCCAAAAGCATAGGGTGTATCGTAAGTTTACAACGGAAGAAATGGAAAACCTTCCAGAAAAGCATGAAGCGAGAAAGAACCCTGATTTGAAAGTTGAACGGACAACGTTCAGATTTTTGGACATGCCGCCATTTTCACGGGTTACCAACAGGGTTGATGTGATCTTTTACGGCGCGGAACCGGTCGTTGGCAATCTGGAGGACGGCCCGTCAACCGTGGATTGTAGAAAGGCAATCTAATGGAGGCCTATTCCCCGCAGACGTCATAAGCCACGCTGCAGATTGGAGACGTTATTTTTATCTGCTTGGCATGAATTCCCAATCGAGGCATCATGAAAATTACATTCGACCCCGCTTTTGATAGCGGGTACTGGCCCGGTCCCTTGCAGGATAGAAATGCTGTTTCCGGGGAAATCTGGCTCGGCCCATCCGGCTTGCTGGGCCTGCTTGAAACCATGACTGGTCTGAGCGGTCCACCCGTCCCAAACGCCTTGCGGGCCGCGGAACTGGTTTCAACGATTCGCGCTGTATCCGGATTCTGGAGCCGCTCCGCGCAGGTGGACCCTTTCGGAACCGCCAAAAGAGTCCTGGATTGGCGGGATCAGCTTCGAATGTACGGCTGGCGCTTCCAACCGGTCAGCACACGGCTGGGGGACCTTGCGGAAGTTACCGAAAAAGCATCTCCCGGATTTCCAGACCGTCTCTTGATGGTGGCGGAAACGCTCATGTCCGGCAATAACGCCGTTCAACAACTGACCCTTTTGGAACCACCTGATCGTTTCCCTTCCGTTTTACAAACGACCATTCAGTCTCTAAAAAAGGCCGGCACAAAGATAATTGAAGAAAAACTGAAACCCGTTAAATCCGCCGGCGATCTGGCAGCATGCACAAAATCGTCATTCAAACCCAAAGGCGACGGCTCGATTCAGCTGCTGAGACCCGCCACCTGCGGCACGGCGGCCAACGAAATCGCTGCATGGCTTTCCACGGGAAGGCAAGCGAACAAAACCGTTATCATCGGTCCCGACAGTATTCTGGATCAAGCGCTTTATCGTTTTGGCCTGCCCACAACGGGCGCGGGGATTCCGGTTTTTGATAATGCCCTGCTGCAAATCCTTCCCCTCACCCTTGCCATGGGCTGGAACCCGCCGGACCCGCAGCGCGCGCTTGAACTGCTCATATTGCCCACCAGCCCGGTTCCACGGGGGATCGCCCGCAGGCTTTCCCGTGCGCTCCAGAGATACCCCGCTGTCGGCTCTGATGAATGGAATTCGGCGCTTAAAAAGGGTCTTGACGCCATTGAAAACGAGCGCGACCGTGAACGGCTCAAAAAGAGGATTAGCACCATCTTCGCCTCGATTTTTACGGGCAATCGATACCCGGTAACGGAAATCAAAGCCCGTATCGATCTTTTAAGATCGTGGACCCGGGGAAGAATGCCGAAAGATGAACCCGGCCATCAATGGCAGGCGCTGACATCGCAGTTGGAAAACTGCCGGCGAATCGTTGAGATCTCAGGGCTGACCCATTTTACCGCCCCCCAGATCCGCCGTATGCTTCACGATATCACCGAAGGCAGCGGAACGGTGCCGCTTTATGAAGCGCAGGCGGGTCCGGCAACAGTGGGGGCGCCTGAATGTATCACAGGGGAAGCTGAGAAGGTGATCTGGTGGTCTTTCAGTCGAACTACGGCACCCGGTATAACTTCGGACCTGCTGACCACGCAGGAGCGTGCAGCGCTTCGAAAAGAAGGCGTTTTGCTACCTACCCCTGGAGATGAGGCCGTTTGGGCCGCGGAGAGATGGCAACGTCCTCTCATGTTTGCCGGCAAAAATCTGATATTGGTCTGTCCCCGACAAGGCCTCGACGGTGAAGCCCAGTACCCGCACCCCCTCTGGGATGAATTGGCCGGAAAAGTCAAAGACAGCGCCAGGCTGAAGGAACTGGAACGGGAAAAACTCATTTTCGAACGAAGTCCCGCAAAGAAAAAGCGGGATTTTAAAGCACTTCCCGAACCGGTGGCGGAATGGAAAGTGGGGCCTCACTTGATTTCCAAGAGGAAGCAGGAATCCCCCAATAGTCTTACCAGCCTCGTTTCGTGTCCCTTCAAATGGGTGGTTCAATATCTGGGTAATGTCTGGGGCGGCACCACCGCTACTCTGGATTCCCCTGAAACCCTTGAAGGGTGGCTGATACATGAAATTCTGCTTCGGGCGCTGCTTCAGAATATCAAAAAGCCTGACGCCGCCGTAAAAACGGCCCTGTCCATTTTTGACACTGAAGGCCCACGATTGGCCGCTTCCTTTTTTCAACCCGGGTTTGATGATCTAAGGGCTGAAGTGAAACGGTCTGTGAAAACAGCCGCACTGGAACTCTTTCGAATGCTTCAGACCGGAGGGTTCACCATACGTTCCGTTGAAAAAGAATACAGCCTTAAAGCACGCTCCATAGGAATCGAGATTGAAGGTCGTCCTGATCTGGTATTGCAGGAATCAGGAGCCGTCATTGATTTTAAACGAGGCGGTGTAAATTATAGGCATGGTGAACTGGCTTCAGGTGTCGGGCTGCAACTGGCCGTTTATGGTCATCTGGTTCGCCAAAAAGAGGCTGCTGCATTTCCGCCTGTGGCATACCTGATGCTGAAAGCCGGGCATCTGATAACGGTTGATCCGGAAGCCTTTCCGGATGCCCACGTGATTGAAGGCCCCACGCCGAAGGAAACCTGGAACGCTTTCAAAAACAGCTTTAACCAAATCTGGTCTGAGTTGCGGAAAGGAAGCGTCAAAGCCTGTGGGAATGATCCTGACGGCCCACCCGAAAGTGAACTGGTGGATGACCGGATTTTCCTGGAACCATGCAAGTTTTGCGACCTTTCCGTTCTTTGCGGACAGGCCTTCAGTGCTTAATTGCCCAAACTATCTGAGGCGGCAGAGCCGCAGTTGTCAGTTATCAGTTGTCAGTTGTCAGTTGTCAGCACTGGAGGTTATTTTGAAATTTGAGGATTTGGAAGTATGGAAGAGGTCTTCACAATTATGTGCAGATTTGTACAAATACTTTCAATATGTTATGGGTATGCTTTTACTGATAACTGACAACTGACAACTGATGCCATATAGCGATTTTCTTGTTTTTTGTGACAGTAAACCAGGCGATAAGGTACTAAAAGAGGCGTCATGACAAACATTCACATCATTACCGCCAGTGCCGGTAGCGGCAAGACCTATCGGTTATCCACCCTCCTTCAGGAAAAAATCGCTTCTAAGAAAGTCCGACCGGAAGCGGTGATTGCCACCACTTTCACCAAAAAGGCAGCCGCGGAATTGCAGGAGCGGGTTCGGCAACGGCTTATTAAAGAAGGGCTGACGGGTGAAGCCAACCGATTGGCCGCAGCTCGCCTGGGCACCGTTAATTCCATCTGCAGCGGGCTGGTAATGGACTTTGTGTTTGAAAAAGGGCTTTTTCCCGAAACGATGGTCCTGGACGAAACAGCCGCAAAACGTGAGTTAAAACGCGCCATGTCTTCAGTGATGACGGGGGGTATCTCCAGTCGATTTACAGACCTTAAAAGCCGACTTGAAGCTTTTGAGTGGGTTGATACCGTGGAATCGGTCATTAAACTGGCCCGCTATAATGCTTTGGATACCCAAGCGCTTGAAGCGTCCAAAAAGATAAGTACCGAGAGCATATTGGAATTACTGGGCAAACCGCTTGGAAAAGAAGGAAATCCAGATAAAAAATTGGAATCCGCACTTGCCGACTTTATCAATAATGTGGATACAGAAGAGGACACCACCAAAGTTACCGCCGGTGCCCTTCAAAAGGCGACTGCTTGCCTCAATATGCTTCGGCAGGGACGAACATTGTCCTGGTCTGACTGGTTGCGATTGAACCGTCTGAACGTGGGCAAAAAATCAGAGGAACACATTGAGATACTGAACCAGGTTGCCTCACGCCATGACAGGCACCCGCAATTAAAGAAGGATCTGGTTGAAGCGGTAACGCTGGTGTTTGATACGGCCATTGGGACCTTGAATGCATATCAGGAGCACAAACGGATTTGGGGCGTGATGGATTTCTCAGACCAGGAAGTCCTGGCACTGGCGCTTTTAGACGAACCGGCCGTTCAAGAACACCTGAAAGGAAGCATAGACCTCCTGCTCGTTGATGAATTTCAGGACACCAGTCCCATCCAGCTGGCCATCCTTCTAAAACTGGCATCACTCTCCAAAGAAACAGTCTGGGTCGGTGACCAGAAACAATCCATCTATGGATTTCGAGGAACCGATCCGGCCTTGATGGATGCGTGCATTGAAAGCATTTTTGAGAAACAGTCCAAAAATCAGACATCATAGTAAATGACGTTTTTTCTCAATTCAAATTGTGCATTTAGTTCAACAGCGGCCTTGATCATTGTTTCGGCCATTAGGGCGAAAGATTTTTCGCCCCTACATGTGGTCGAAACACGATACCCTGCGTAGGATGGCTGAAACGATGAGCAAGGCTTTAACAGCAATAACCCACTTGAGGGATTGAGGAGATGCGAAAATAAAGGTCGAACTCCATGCGACCTCTCAATTTGGGCGACATAGTGTTTATCAGATGGCAAAATCTTGTTGCTGCCTTCCGATGCTTTTTGTCCTCTATCCAATCTAAAAGCACAACAAGTGTTTTCCCGACTAATTTCACATAACCAGGGAGTTTTGTGACCTTTGTCAGGATCTGTTTCACATCCCGCGGATCATCATAACATGAACGGAACAGGCCAACCAGATGCTCGCGTGAGTGAAAGGCAATCATTTGTATCAGGTCGTAGAGCTTCTTTTTCTCCAGATCTGCCTTGTTCATTGGTCTGCCTTTCAGCACTTCAATTATCGATACTTTGTCAGGCATTTCTTTTAAGGCTGCCTGAAAACCGTCAAGCTCTTTGTCGTATTTCTCTATCTCTTCCTGGAGCGTGTTTAGCTTTTTTTTAAGACGAAGATCTTTTCGTGCTTCTATTTTGGACTCTGTTTGTTGTTTTGCAAGCGCCAATTGCCCCATCTTTTGTTTAATTCCCTTGATCGTTTTTTTGATTGTTTTTACCTCAGGATTATCTACAAGAGGCTGTTCTTCAAGTTCTTTAAGATCATAACCGGGATGATAATTGAAGTTGTACAGGGACATCATCTCTTTGAAAAAGTTTTCAGACTCTCCCCATCGTGAAAGCATATATGCGGCAATATCAGGAGCAGGCTTTTGATGATTGCTGGTATATATTGCCACAGGTCTATCCTTGTCCAATTCCTTGAAAACAACCATACGTACTTCTGTCGAAGTTGCCTCTGTTCGGCCTTCTTTGGCAGCTGTAGAAATCGATTCACGAATCAGTTTTGTTTTCTCGGCAATGAGATATCTTTTCCCATTAAACATCAAGCAGCTCGTATATTCCAAGTCTTTCAATTCATCTTTTTTCACATACCTGGCCCACGTAATAAAGTCAGCCCTTGTCGATAATTGACTGAAAAAGTGAACACCATAACCACCGCGATCAAAAACCACAATGGGGCGGTCGACACCCAGGCTGATTATCTTGTCGGCCGCTCTTATGATGATCGGCCTGAAATCGATATCACACCCTTCGGTAATTGAAAAGAAAGGCTTCCCGTCAAGGTCGCTGACAACATAAATCTCGTTTCCTTTCATGACAATTCGTCTCACGGTATGGTAGCCTTTGGATAGAACTTTCAGTCCATAATAGGGAAGGAAGTGCCCATCGATAAAAAACACCTCTGGGTTGATGAACCCCAACGATAGAAACAGGTTTGCGAAATAATCTATCAGGCTCTCTGAGGGCTTGAACTCGGCCATCTGTTTTAAACGCAACCGAATAGTGGTCTCATCGGGGGAACTGGTTCGTCCCAGCAAAAGCCCCATGTCCCTACTGTTGACCAGCTTATGGGATTCGATAGATGGCAACCCGATGTTCAACCCGAAAAGGACAGTTTCCATCACTTCATAATTATCATACATATTATTGGAATAAGAAGGCAAATCAAAGGCATTTGGGAAGTTGATATGATCTAAAAACAGATGGTGAAGAAGCATGCCGGCAAAGACATTGCGTTGTCCCTGTTGAAGATAATCCAGGAATACTTTATCTGTATCGGTTTGTGGCTTGGGTGTATCCTCATCAGCAAATTCATCTACCTTCTTTTTGAACTCAGAATCAGCCTCAAAGTTGAAAGAAAGCTGTCGCTCGTCGTGTTGCTTCAAATCAATACTATCCGCAATTTTAGCCAGTTGCTCCAAGTCATGCTTTGTAGGCTTTTCAGTTTCTGCATCTTGGTCCGCGGTTCTGATACGAGCTACAGCACTTCTCGAAATAGTCGTTTCAGTTTGCTTTTCCGCGGCATTTGCAATCTGCTGGTCAGTCCAGTCAGGATTCTCGCGGATAAGTTTTTTGATGGTTTTGCGAATGCTGCCAATATATTTCCAGGGAGCCTTGGGACCACGGTTGTCCTCAAATATGGCCTCAACACCTAAAAGTCTTTTGGTGCGAAGCAGTTTGCCAACCGTATTGCGGTGAAACCCACAGATTTTACCGGCAACCCGGTTTTTACAATAACCAAGCTCGACAAGTTGTACGGCAGCGAGTCTCCTATCATTTATCTTCCCAGGATCGAAACTGACGACAGGACGATACTCATGATAAACCGTAACAGTGATTTTTTCCTTCCAATCCCGCTCGGTCCATATGGATAGGTCGCTAATTTTTTCTGTTTTGACAATCATGGTCTGAAGATAATTTTTCAGTTTTCATTTGTCAATAAAAAAAATATTTTGCCCCACCTAATATTTTCAGCTAGTTACGCTGCACTAAAATCTGAAATGCACACGAAATTATGAGAAGCTCCAGTATAACGATTTCAAACAGTTAAGTTGCGTAAAGGTCATTTACCAGGAACTCTGAAAAATAAGGACCACTCCCCCGAAACGCTGAACAAATCCTGGCGAAGTCGCCCTCCCCTGGTACGCATTACTTCGGAAATATTCGTTCGCGCCTTTAAGCCTCACGGTATTCCAAAGGAACGGGTGAGGTTAAAGTCCTCCATAAAATCGAACCCTCCTGAACTGGGTCACTTCATGGAATGGTGGGAACTGGACACCCGTAATAAAGACCTTGATGCTTCAGCCATTGCGGGCGGTGTTCAAGCCCTGCTTCGGAACACAAAAGCAAAAGTCAGGGACCCTGAAACCCGGGTAATCAGGAGGATGAAAGCGGGAGATATCGGCATCCTCTGTCGAACCAACAAATTCTGCGAAAAGGTGGCCGAAGCACTTGAAAGCATCAACATAAGAGCCATTCTACCTAGAACAGGACTTCTCTCCACGCCCGAGATCAGGACTGTGATGGCCGGTCTCAGGTTGTGGGTCGATCGTGAAGATACCCTTGCTGCGGCCGAATTGGCCCGGATCATTCATTACCCTGGAAAACCGGACCTGTGGTTACAGGATTTGCTTGAAAATCCATCCGCTTTCAGCGCACTGCCCGAAGCCGCGGCCATTGTCGAAACCGCAGGAGAAAATCCTGACAGTGGTGTGCTCCAGAGCCTTGATACCGTTTACCGGATGACCCGCATTCGTGAACTCTGTCAATTACCTCCCTGACTTGATCAGGATCAAACTGAACCAATGGGCGGTAGTCTGCTTTGTGGCGGTTGTCAAAAAGCCAGTCGTAATGTTTCCCCCAGGATGCATCAAGTTTTTTTACCCGAATGAAATCTCTATGCAGCATGGAACGAACTTATTTATGCTTTTTGAATTTTCTCCCTTCTCCTATGAGCACTGATGAAAAAGCATGAAAACAGGCAAAATAGGCATCCCTCACGGCGTTCTGATATCTGCCTGACGTATAATTGTCCCGTGCGGATGCAAGGTCATCCCGCGCCTTTTCCATCCAATAGTCCATGATAATCTGCCGGCTCACGCGACAATGGCCCCATCTCTCATGATTTCTTCGTAAACAGGGAATTGGGTAAATATACCACCTTCCCACTCATCCCCAGAGGCAAACAACGGGCTGAAAATAACATCATATTCCATACCAATGTCGAACAGTACCCCGATAATAGACTTTTCTTCTTTCCAATGAAGGGGTCGGGACGTTATGAGGAGCAAGTCAATGTCTGAATGAGCATCTGAATCGCCCCGAGCTTTTGAACCGAAAAGGATTACACTGTCAATAGGGAATTGCTTTCTGAGTATTTCATCAGCAGTTCGAATAGCGCTTCTTTCGTTTTTGTTGAGCGAAGACGTTTTGAAAGGCTTCATCTTTTCCCTCCTTATCCTACGCGCCGGTTTGGGAATCCATAACGCAATATCGTGGAAGGGACTTCAGCCAGACCCACCACGCCATTCAGAAGATGTAAAATGTTCAGTTTTAAAAACACCACGAGCGTTTCCCAACCTATTGATCAAGCGGTCCGGAAAATTGAGTATAGCATAGATTGCGGTCACCTTGCGCCGATTTTTCAGAAGATAGTTGTCGCTGATCTTCTATTTTTTATCGTCTGTGGAAATCTGTATCCCAAAATCACTGGTTTAAACCCTATAATTTTCTTCCATCCGCGCTACCTGTCCCTTCACTTTTTCCACCAACCAATCCGGCCCGAGCAGCCTGGCCTCATCCCCAAATGATAGGAGCCATGCCATTAACTCGGGCTCGGAGGAGGCGCTTAATGAGAGATGGATCTTTCCCTCCGGCAACTGCTGAATTTGCTGGTCCGAGCTCCAGATACGTTCCGCTACAAACCCTGCGGCAAACCCGAAAAATTCCACCTTCACCTCAAAGGCTTCCTCCTTAATCACGCCAAAGTTCCGGTTGAAGATTTTTTCAAAATCATAGCCTTCCGGAAACTTGAAAAACCGTTCGTCCAACTCAGCCTTTTGAATCCGGTGAACCGCCAGGAGAGGGTCAAACGCGGGTTCCTTGTACAAGGCCCCAGGCTTTCTGGCCAGACCTGCGTGCAGGTAAACCGTATCCTGGTGTGAGAATAGCCGGTATGGCTTGATGTAGAAGGTTTTGGATTTCTTCGCCAGGATGGCCCGGTAGGAAATTTTGCAAACCCTGCTTTTCTCCATGGCCGCAAGTAAGGTTCGAATGGATTCCTGTTGGGGCGTATAATCAATGGTTCCCGGCCTGAAAGCGGCAAAGTGGCGGGAGGAAAAACTTGCCTCCCGTGGCAGGAGGGTACGGCCTTTTTCCAACGCCCGGGTCGTTTCTTCCAGAAACCCGTTGCCCAGGAGGTGTTCGGCAAAGGATCTGCACATATAGAGCGCATGCAGTTCCGTGGCCGTCAGGTTCAGCGTGGGTGGTTGCTGCCCCAGCGTTTTCAGGCGAAAAAACCGCCTTCGACCCTGCATAGACCATTCGATATGGACCTTGTAGGACCTTTCAATGTCCTCAATCAGCCTCAAGACCGTCTGTTTGGAGCAATCCAGCATGCGGGCCAGGTCTGACAGAGAATGAGGTTCTCTGGTGAACAGAAGTCGCGCAAACAAACTGATCAGCTTTTCACCATAAGTTTTATCACTGCTCTTTCTGGGCATAAACGACCTTTCGAAAGTCACGGAGTGCCACAATACCGATGGGCCTCAAAAACATTTCAAGCGCCTGTCGAACTTTATCAAAAATAGCCACTCTTCATTCCGTACTATGGAACATTAACATGCCATACTCCCTTCAACAAGCACAAAGAAGGAGGATTGAACATGCCGATGATATTAAGACGAAAAAGAAGACGAAAAAACATGGGACGAAGTCAAAATCAGATGCCTGACAAAAATGAACGGTTTGTTTTGAGCCATACGGCGGCTATCCTGATTGGGCACTTTGACCGCTATCCGGTTCTGGATGAGGAAGCGCTGGAGCTGATTTGCTGGAACCTGGGACAAAACCGTGAAGGTTTGGGCACATTCCTTGAAAACCAGTTCGAAGATGAAGACCGAGAAGAAATTGAGGAAGGCCTTTCTGAATCTCTGTCTGACCATGGCGAATACGGAGGGGATCTTTGGCGGATCATTTCAAAGATGGCCCTCGGGTTCCACCGGGAAATGATTCGCGAGGTACAACGCCTGCTGACCTTGAAAATTGAGGAACTTCGATTCAGGGGTAAATCGGATCTGGAAAAGAACCTGGATGTCATTCGGGAAATGTTTGGCTTGACGGAACAGGAATGTCAATTCTGCACCTTCCTTTTCATTGTATCCAACTATGACCCGGTAGAGGCCTATTTTGTCAACCATTTGGAATGCCAGAAATTCAGCGGCAGGCGATATCTCTGCAATCTCCTGAATATCAGCAAGAGCGCCTTAAATGATATCCTTACCGGCAAACTGGAAAGAATCGGCCTTTTTGAAATTGACAGATATGATTTGGGTCTGGAGGATGATTTTCGTCCTCTTTTTGAAAACCCCTCTTCCCAGCTTATATCCAAAAACTTCTTTGTTCGCCTGAATCACAAGAGTATTCCCTTGGCCCATCATTTTCTGGGAGAAAAGAAAATCGCGCACACCCTGGCCCTCCTTCGTGAAAAGCCGAAATCATCGACCCATATTCTTCTTTACGGCCCGCCGGGAACAGGAAAGAGCAGTTTTGCGGCCGGGGTTGCCCGGGAAACGGGTCTTTCTCCTTATGGGATTGTCCGTGGCGAGGCCAACACCACCCGTAACAGGCGGGCCGCGATCCTGGCCTGTATCAATATGACGAATTCGGGACTGGGGTCGCTCATCGTGGTGGATGAAGCGGACAACCTTTTGAACACCCGTTTTTCGTGGTTCATGCGAGGGGAAACCCAGGATAAAGGATGGATGAACGAACTCATGGAAACACCCGGACTCAGGATGATCTGGATCACGAACCAGATCGAGGATATCGAACCGTCGGTGCTTCGCCGGTTTGCATTCAGCCTCCATTTCAGGCCTTTTAACAAACGCCAGCGCATTTTACTCTGGGAAAACATCCTCAGAAAGAACCAATCAAAACGCTTTTTAACCCAGCCGGAAATTGAAAACCTTGCAGGAACTTACCGGGTCAGTGCAGGCGCGGCGGATTTGGCGGTCAAGAAAGCAAAGGAGATGGACCACAAAACAAAAGGCGCATTTATAGAAAGTGTAAAGTTGGCCCTGGAGGCCCATGAAACCCTGAAAAACGGCGGAGAGAAGAAGGTTGATCGTGACCGGATCGACAAACGGTATTCTCTGAACGGTTTGAATATCAAGGGGGATATGGATGCGGTGATGGCGCAGTTGGAAGTGTTTGACGCTTATCTCAGAAGTTCACCCCAGGGTAAGATGGTGAATATGAATCTCCTGTTTTATGGCCCTCCCGGCGCCGGAAAAAGCGAACTGGCTCGCTACATTGGAGAACGTCTGGACCGGGAGATCATTTGCAAGCGTGTCAGCGACATTCAAAGTAAATATGTTGGCGAAAGTGAAAAGAACATCCGGGATGCTTTTGAAGAGGCGGAACGGGAGGAAGCTATTCTGATCATGGATGAAGCGGAATCCCTGCTTTTTAACCGAGATCGAGCGCAACGCTCCTGGGAGCTCAGCCTCACCAATGAATTTCTCACGAGTATGGAGCGCTTCAGGGGGATACTGATCTGCACCACCAATCGCATGGGAGACCTGGATGCGGCTTCCATTCGAAGGTTCAATCACAAGCTGAACTTTGATTTTCTCACCCCGGAGGGAAATGTCATCTTTTACAAAAAACTCCTCTCACCCTTGATCAAATCGCCATTGGATGGGGAAAACAAAAAGTGCTTGAAGGAGATTGTGGATCTATCCCCCGGCGATTTCAAGACCGTGAGGGACCGATATGGGTTTTACCCCGAAAGGAAATTGAAACATCAGACCCTTGTGATGGCTTTGGAGGAAGAGGTCAGGGTCAAAAAAATCCATGCTGGGGGAAATGCGATTGGCTTTTAATACCGCAATCAAAAAGGATGCGATAATCTGCCGGCTCACGCGACAATGGCCCCATCTCTCATGATTTCTTCGTAAACAGGGAATCAGGTAAATATGCCACCTTCCTACTCATCCCCAGAGGCAAACAACGGGCTGAAAATAACATCATATTCGATACCAATGTCGAACAGTACCCCGATAATAACCTTTTCTTCTTCCCGTCGCGCAAACAGGCTGATCAGCTTTTCACCATAGGTTTTATCACTGCTCTTTCTGGGTATATCGGCGTAATGGACTGTTCCGGCTATCGTTTCAAAAGAAATGAAACGATAGTTTGACAAACTGGAAATACCTTTATATTATAATCGCATATTCATTTCATAACTCTGAGAAATCATTTCAATGACGATCTCTAGCCAGGCCATCCTTGACTACATTGCGGCCCATCCCGGCGCCCGCCGGGAGAATATCCGCCGAGAAGTTGTCCCCGAAGCGAGCGAAACGACCGTCTGGCGTGCTCTGAAAAAGCTCGTAGGCGAAGGCAAATTAGAGGTTTCAGGTAAAGGTCCGGCCACTGTCTACAGCCTTGCGGGCGCCGACGTGATCCGCGCCCATTTACTGAAGCCTTATAACCGCCGCAGGCCGGCTGGGTATCAAAAAGTATTCTTAGACCGCTATATTCCAAACAAGACATTTTACCTCACGGAAGCTGAACGACAGCGTTTGCATGAAGCCGGTACGCCTACCGGCTCGCCGCTGCCGGCGGGAACCTATGTACGCCGTATTCTTGAACGGCTCTTGGTCGATCTGTCATGGGCGTCATCACGCATGGAAGGGAATACGTACGATATTCTCGAAACCGAGCGTCTTATCCGTTTCGGGCAAGAGGCTTCCGGAAAGGACCGTAAAGAAGCGGTGATGATCCTTAATCACAAAGAAGCGATTCAGTATGTCGTGGAACATCTTGCTGCCATCAAAATCAGCCGGCAGGACCTGTTCAACATTCACGCTTTGCTCGCTGACGGCCTTCTGGTCAACCCCGCTATGACTGGACGGCTGCGCCGCATGCCCGTCGGTATTACCCATTCAAGCTACAGGCCCCTTGGCGATCAGTTTGCGATCGCGGAAGAATTTGATATACTGATTGAAAAATCGGCGGCCGTCAATGATCCGTTTGAACAGTCGTTCTTTCTTCTCGTTCATATCCCTTATTTGCAGGCTTTCGAAGATATTAATAAGAGAACCTCTCGCATTGCCTCCAATATACCTTTACTGAAGGCCGATTTAGCGCCTATGTCGTTTCTCACCATGGATGACAGAGCCTATATTGATGGTCTCATCGGAATCTATGAGCTGAACAATGTTTCCCTGCTGCGTGAAGCGTATATCGAAGCCTACATGACTTCGGCTGATAATTACAGAACATTGCGTGCGGAGATCGAGATCCCGGAAAAAGCCGCGTTGGTCTACCGCGATTTTGTTCGTAAGGCCGTGCGCCGTAGCGTACTCAACTGGAAGGCATTCCGGCCGGAGCTTATTATGGCCATGGCCGCTGAGGCTGATATTTCAAAAGCGGATCGTGAGGAGATCGTCAATTATATAGGAAATGAGTTTCGGGGCCTGCATGAAGGCAATGTTATTCGTTATCGGCTGCGCCCGGAGGATCTTGAGGGCATCATCCGGGAATCGGAAGGGTCTGCGGGCCGGATAGATCTAATTGTTTGATATTCGATAAGTTTCGGGGATCGCAATATCCGTCGGTAATGATCAGGATGGGGCCGTCCTTTGGGAAATCCGCCGCGTTTTCAAGCAGGGTGACGGCCGGTTGAAGCACGGTTCCGCCTCTGCCTCTGATCTTTACGCTTTCGGCAATATCTTCGGGCGCCATGTACCCCTGATCATAGGTCGCGGCATCACAAAAAACCACCCGAACCCGGGGAACATCTCTGGATATGCTGTATCCGGAAATGGCGCCCAGGGCTTTGGCCGGAAGGTTTCGATCCATGGAACCGGAGGTACCCAGAATAACGCCGAATGTTCTTCCCTCCATGGCCCCGTGCATGGGCGTCCAGCGGGGTCTGGGATCGAGGACTGTCGTCTGCTTTGCCTGGCATAGGACCGAACCTGTTCCACGGGAAGAAAATGCACATCAAACCAGCGCGCCAGTTCCACATCCCAGGGGATGGCCGATTGGCTTAAGGCCCGGATTTCTTCAACCAAGCCCGCCGGCAGGCATCCCCGTTCGTGGGTTTCATGATAGACCAGTCCCTGCCCCAGACACCGACGGTAAAATTCATCCAGGGCCATACCGTCCCCGCGCCGCCACCACTCGGAACCCGCCCCTTCCAGCATATCCCCAAGGCCCGCCCCCCGCAGGGTGGTCAGTTTTCGAAACCGCCTCATGTCCGTCGCCATGCGGTCGTACACCGCTTCAGCTGACTTTCCATAGCAAGAGATACGCCTGGATGTTCGCTGAAGTTTTGAAGGTTTATGGGCGGAACTTTTTGATATCAATGT
The DNA here is from genome assembly GCA_963662465.1 of Desulfatiglandales bacterium. Classification (GTDB taxonomy): domain Bacteria; phylum Desulfobacterota; class DSM-4660; order Desulfatiglandales; family Desulfatiglandaceae; genus NaphS2. Next base: position 833,219 of record OY759599.1, on the reverse strand, counting down.
CTTTCAGAATTTTGTAATGTTTATCATTACCCGTCAGAATCGAGACCCCCATGTAAAACTGAGGAAATTATGTCTTTACAACCTAAAACGCAATTTACTTCTGTAGAATATTTGACTCTCGAACGGAAAGCCGAGTGCAAAAGCGAATACTTCAACGGTGAAATATTTGCGATGGCCGGCGCAACGCCGGAACACGTCCTCATTGTGACGAATGTTGTGTCTGAACTTCATGGGCAACTGAAAAACAGGCACTGCACTGTCTATTCCACAGACTTGCGGTTGAAAGTCAGCGCCACCGGACTCTATACTTATCCTGATGTCATTGTAGTGTGTGGTGAGCCTCAGTTTGATGATGATCATAAAGACACGCTCCTTAATCCTACGTTCATCGTTGAAGTACTATCCAACTCAACCAAAGACTATGACCGGGGCGGCAAATTTGAGCAGTACCGCATGCTCGAATCCTTCATCGAGTACGTCCTGATTGCTCAGGACAAGCATCATGTGGAGCATTTCGTTAAACAGCCCAACAACTCTGGTTGTTCTCCGAGACAAATCGTCTCGAAGACGCCCTTGAACTGAGTTCGATTGATTGTCATCTAGCCCTTGCCGAAATCTATGACAAGGTCGAAATAGGGCCGCCCATTAAAGGGGGCCAATAAAAAACATATCCGGGGAAAAGAGGTTCTGTCGCTGCTTCGGTCAATCATCCGGAAAAACAATGTTTATTCGAAACAGATGAAGAAAGCGGGTATACCCTATCAGGAAATAGATAAAAGGAACCTGCGGGTTGCGGAATTTTTGCTTTCCAGCCTTAGGAAACTGTTTCGGCCCAATCCTTTTTTACCAGGTCGAACAGTTGTTTTCCTCGGTCGTATAGCAGGTTCACGCCTTCCCAGTTGGGTCGGATTTGTATTTTCTGCATCAACAACCCGTCGTCGTCGAACCACCGCGGTAAAAGCCCCCCAAAAAAGAACCCCCGACATCGTAGTTCCGCCACCGCTTTTTCCACCCATGGCCAGGTCAGGTTCAGCCAGACCTGAATGGTTACGATACCCATGGCTTTAAGCCTTGCTTCCTCGCGGTCCATGAACGGTCCGAAATCAGATCCGGCCTGGAGTACGGGCAGGCGGGCGACCCCGGCGGCTTCGAAAACCATTGCATCTATTCGGGTTGCCAGGTCTTGGGGCCGGTTTTCACCCTGATAGACAAAGTCCCGTTCATCATCATGCTCCCGATAACAAAAATCCAACTGGTTCCGATAAACCGGAGGAATATACACCCGGTGGGGCCGGGCTATAATTGTTTTGAAATCCATGATCGTGGACACCCGTCCGGACAGGGTTTTTTCCCTGGTGTAGGTTGTTGCCGGCATAAGGTCCACTTCCAGCGCCTGTGTCATCCATCCCTGTTCCCTGCTCAGTCTTTGGGTGATAATATGACTGCAAAGCGGCTCCCCCATAATCCCGGAGCCGCGACCGGAAGTCTTCAGATGCTTGTATCCGTGTTCGACCATCCTGACAAATATTTTTTTGCCCGGCCCCCGGTAATGACGTTGAACCACGCCGGCCCCTGACTCAAAGACACCGGGCCAGTATGCGCTATTGTAAACGGCGTTATGGCCGACAATGTCCCCCCCGTGCGTCCGGGCCACGCTGGAAACCGTCCGTCCGGAAAGATTTTCCTCAATCAGGAGTTGGGGATCGATAAACTTTTTGATGGGATAGTCCCGGCCGTAGATTTCCAGGAACAACGCGGTCACCCCCTCGGCGTCCTCGGGCCGAAACAGGTCGATCTCCCAGGTCTGGTCCGGAGCGATTTCCCTTTTTTGTTCTTGTATGGAATCCATTATATTTTCCTTTCATCCCACGAGTTAATTTCGCGAATTAAACAAGCTTGGTTTGCGCCCAATCCCGACCATTAGCGACTTACAGATTAAATGCTTCTAAAAAACAAGATGATCAATATAACAGACTGAATTCATTGGTATAAAAACTTAAAACCTAAAACTTAAAACTTAAAACCGCGGCTATGCCGCATGAGTATCATGGCCGCGCCCAGTACGCTCAGCCCCGCGCAAATACAAAAAAGAACCGAAAATTCCCACCGGGCGACCACATACCCTCCGATAAACGGTCCGATAAAATATCCGGCCTGGTACATCTGGAACCCCAGATTGGTGTTGAAAGCTTTATATTTCGGCGACGAAAGATCGAACAGCAAGCCGTTGAAAACCGGCAGGGCGACGCCCCAACCCAGCCCGATTAACAGTCCCATCAAGGCGAAAAACAGGAGGGCGCCCCAACCGCAGGCCAGAATTGCGTACGAGAGAGCCAGGAAAAGCATGGTCAGGCAAATCAAGCGGGGTTTGTTCATTCGGTCGAAATGCGACCCGACCACAACCCGAACCCCCAGCTCCGCCGCCGTGGAAAGGGTGAAAAAAATTCCCACACCCGAGACTCCCAGGCTTGTCGCGTAACCGGCCACGAAAAAAAATACCAGGGCGTTGCCGCAATAGAGCATCAGCATGGAAGCCAGGACCGCCAGGACGCGCCCATCGGTCAGGTCCTCAATTATTTCCCGGCGACTCAGACGACCCGTACCCGCCTGTGCCTTCAAACCTTCCACCTTCGGTTTGACGAATAAAACCATCGGAAAGACCAGGATCGTCACCCCGGCGAAAAAAAGAAGTATCTGGTTAAACCCGCCAAACGTCTCGATCAATAAGGGGAAAAGCGACGGAATGACGGTGGTGGGCAATATCGTAATGATGCCGACGTACCCGAAAGCCTGACTGCTGCGTTCCTGGGGGATGTGCCCGACCAGGATCGCCGTCAGGGCGGCGCCCAGGACCACGAAGGCCAGGCCGTGAAACGACCTGATGAGGACCAGGCTCCAGAAGCCCCGGGCCAGGCTGTACGAGGCCAAGGCGCCGACCACCAGAAAAACTCCCAAAAAAACGAACGGCCTGGCATTGCCGGCGTTAAAAAAGGGGCTGACCAGAGGTCTGAAAACCAGGGAAACCGCCGAAAACAGTCCTATCAGCAGGCCGAACTTGGCCGGATCGATGGCCGTTTTCTGTAGATATCCGTTTTCGACGTACTCATCGAATTCAAATTCCTGACCCTCAAGGCCCTGGGTCTCACGGGGGAGGTTATTCGGGCAATGGCTTTAGACGAACTTTATACCTTTCCCGCAGTTGCCAAGGCCCTGAAAGACGGCAAAGCTCAGGCCATAGATTACGGGGACCGGCTGGCCCGAAAATACCGGGACCTGAAACTCAAGACCTTCGTGGTGGCCTCCCTGGGGTTTGAGCGCATCTGTTTCCTGAACTCGGACACGTTCAAGGAAGGGGGTGGATAACAGCATGGAGAGCATCCCTGAACTTCTGGATGGATCATGTGGGCGGTTTTGAAGTGTCGGACACATCCGTTACCCCAAAGAGCCTTCACAACGGATGAAGTTTTTCGGCAAATAGAGTCTCGCTTGCCACAAAAAGCGTCAATCTGCAATTAACTCAGCATATCGTAAACAGCTCGCAGAACAGGCGGAAGGTTGGTTGCGGGACGATTCAGCCGAATTCTACGCACGGTAGGGTTACATGCTTCCGCCTTGCCGTGGGAGTGCGGATCAAATGAAAATGAGTATTGGGGACGAACTCCGGGCGTCCGTTCCATCCACCCCAATGGGGAATAAGAAGAGCGCCTTCACCCCATTGAGAATGTTGAAATATTTCAGAGATGGAAAACCGTATTATGAAAAAGTCATGTTTCTCAGGGATCACCGTATCAACAACAAAAGCGTTAAGAGCCTGGTCATATGACGACAGGAAGCCCCCCCCTCAATCCATATAAAACACTTCCCCCCTGGGAGCAAAGGGCAGGCGCCTGCCCCTGGGAATCACGAATGCGTGCTCTCTTCTGATTCGAAGGGGATCGCAATATCCGTCGGTAATGATCAGGATGGGGCCGTCCTTTGGGAAATCCGCCGCGTTTTCAAGCAGGGTGACGGCCGGTTGAAGCACGGTTCCGCCTCTGCCTCTGATCTTTACGCTTTCGGCAATATCTTCGGGCGCCATATACCCCTGATCATAGGCCACGGCATCACAAAAAACCACCCGAACCCGGGGGACATCTCTGGATATGCTGTATCCGGAAATGGCGCCTAGAGCTTTGGCCAGAAGGTTTCGATCCATGGAACCGGAGGTATCCAGAATAACGCCGAATGTTCTTCCCTCCATGGCCCCGTGAATGGGCGTCCAGCGGGGTCTGGGAATATCCGGCGTCGAGGACTGTCGTCTGCTTTGCCTGGCATAGGAGCGCACCTTTTCCACGGGGAGAAAATGCACATCAAACCAGCGGGCCAGTTCCACATCCCAGGGGATGGGCGGTTGGCTTAAGGCCCGAATTTCTTCAACCAGGCCCGCCGGCAGATATCCCCGTTCGTGGGTCTGATGATAGACCAGTCCCTGCCCCAAACACCGGCGGTAAAATTCATCCAGGGTCATACCATCCCCGCGCCGCCACCACTCGGAACCCGCCCCTTCCAGCATATCCCCAAGGCCCACCCCCCGCAGGGTGGTCAGTTTTCGAAACAGCCTCATGTCCGTCGCCATGCGGTCATACACCGCTTCAGCGGAAAGCCCCTTCAGTTCAAGGTCATACAAGGTGCCGCGATCCGGCATGTCGCCCGCGTTCATTTCCACAAGCCACCCGTTGATGACGAAATCGCAGGCCACATTCCACAAAAAGAAATCCCGCCCCTGACTTCGTGAGTGATGATTCAACACCACGTGCAACAGTTCATGGGCCAGGACAAATCGGCATTGGGCCTCATCCAAAGCAGCCGCGGGATTGACATAGATTTCCTTTAATTCCGCGTTCACGGCGGCCACGCTCACCCTCATGCGGACGCACAGAACCGGGTCTTCAATAAGCCTGAAATCAGCGGACAGCGACCCCAGAAGCGGATAGCTGGAAATAAACCATCTTCTCGCCTTCTGGGCGATGGTCAATTCTTTTTCATCCCCCTGATCATCGTCATAAACATTTGCGGCATCGCTGATCACCTGTGAAACCGCCATGCCGAGACCCCTGCTGAAAAGTTTCTGCCAGTCCGGGCGCCCGCCAAAATAACGCTTCTTGGCAGGTTCCAAAATCAGGTCGTTATGGCCCGCACCCGCTGTGCTGAAAACCTGTAATTCGGAAGGCACACCCTGTGCTGCAAACTCCCGGTAAAGGGCCTCTTCGGAACCGGCCGCATCGGATGGCAGGAGAGAAGCCATTCTGTTTGTGGTGGAAGAAGAGACCAAAACCAGCGAGTTTTCGATATACCGTTTAGCCCGCTATTGTTTGGATCTAGCGGAATTGATGGGAACGGACCGTGTGATTCCGGTTGTGATCTTTTTGAGAACAGGAGACCATCGGACCTATCTGCGATTGGGCGGCAATTCATGGGCCTATTTGGAATTTCGATATTTGATGTGCAAACTCAAAGGCTTGCTATCGGCCCGATATTATGACAGCGACAACATTGTTGCGCGGTTGAATCTTCCCAATATGGCCTATCCGCCGGAGGATCGTCTTGAGATGTATCTGGCGGCGCAAACCGGCATGGCCCGGCTTGAGACAAGTCCGGAAAAGCAGCGAAAATATGCAGACTTCATCGACTTTTATGCCGATTTGACAACAGAGCAGCTTGAAGAATTGGGAGAGAGGTTTTTTGAGGCTGAAAGCTTGGAAGAGATTCGGGATTGGGCGGAGGAGAAACTGTCGGCAAAAGCTCAAAGAACCGAGGCATCTGCGAAATGACCATAAAATTCGTAACCGTTCACGGGTGTTGAATTCACCTCGTTATGTCAGCATTGTCATTGTAGGGCAGGCCCCTGTGCCTGCCCTGATGCAGATGCCATCGCCTCCGGAAACGACTTGGATCAGTAGGCTCTTGTAATTTCTATAATCTCGTCACAGTATTCCTAGGCCCTTTTTATTTCGGACTGCAGCAGCACCTGAATTTTCTGATGGGCCATGGGATTTCTTATCCTTTCAAGGCATTGTTTGGCATCTTTCCAGTACCTCTTTTCCTTTTGAAAGATTTCCCGAAACAGATCATCCCATGAGAAAAGAATAAAATAATCAAATAATTGATGGATATAGCTTTGGTCGATCAAAGTTAAATTGAGAGCCAGGCTTCCGTATTGGTCAATATCCCTTTGGTAAGCGCCTTTGAGCTGTTGAAAGACTTCATTCAACCGCTTCTTCTTGTCAGGCGCGTTATTGTATTGGCATATAATACTTATTGTATTGGCCGTATTGGTCAATATCCCTTTGGTAAGCGCCTTTCTGTTGAGATAGTTTTCTTCCCATGCATCGCCGAATTTCTCTTTGAACACATTCAAAATAGGCTGTCGCAATCCCGTTTCGGCATCACTAAGCCGCTTCCATGTATCTATCCGGATGCTTTCCTCTTTTTCTTTGTACCGTAGATAGTTTTGGAAATGTTCCGAAAAGGCGATAAAATACCTTTCTCCCTTCTTGATAAGCCCATAAGTGAGAAGCTCTTCAATATCAGCCGGCCTCACATCAATTTTGGGTCCAAAAAGAATTTACAGGAGATTTGCAAAGGTCCTGTCTTCCCTCAAAAGCGAGATGAGGAGTTCATAATAGTCCGAAAACTGCAACTGGGTTCTCCGGAAAACCGCATCAATGTTTATCTCTCCAACTTCCTTAAACCTCTCGACAACTTGAAACCCCAATGACGCCAACAAGTACGGATGGCCACCGCAATAGTATTCAATTCGATGTTTCTGAATATCGGTTAAGTGCAGCCCAACGTCCTCGTAAAGCCCATAGTATTGACAAAGGTCAGTGTCGTCATACATGGTCAGATATTCTTTTCCAAAAATGCCGTCGAGGGTTGAACTGACCTTGCTTTGTATTTCGATGTCCCTTATGCTTCGGCGCGAAGTGGTCACAAAGGCGATGCCGTATTGCCGGGAATCATACCCAAGATGCCTCATTTCTCTAAACGCCTCTGCATTATCCCTGAATTTGGTCCTTGCTTCATCGAACTCATCCAGAACAAAAATCGTATAATACCCTTTGGCGCGGAGTGTTTCGAAGTAAATCTCCATATCATACTTCATGTCGTCCCATGCCTTTTGGAACGCCAACACCGCTGATGCCTTTTCCAGCAGTTCATGATCAATGGTTTTCCCGGCCCGTTTTAGATTCTCGAAGGAATAGCGGACCAAACCCTTGAAAAAGGCTTCGCGGCTGGAGAAAGCAGAGAAATCCACCCAAATGGCAAGTTTGTTCTTTTCCAGCAGGCATTCCTTTTTTTCCATGATAGCCTGCTTGACCAAACTGCTCTTGCCGATTCACGGATAGCCGATAATGGCCAGATTATTCGGCATGGGCAAATCCGTAACCGTATTCGCAACAGTTCTCAGACCCTCAAATCTGCCGATGAAGCTCTTTCCCGTTACGATTCTGCCCTTGCCGGCAAATGGATTTCACTCCAAAAATTCCTGAGTCTTCTTAGACCCTTTTTTTGGCCAACCCTCAATCAACCTTCTCCAGTCGGCAAGGCACGTACCGATGCAACGGCGTGCCCAAAGGATCCCTGTGGGTACTTCGGGTCAACTGGTTGACGTTAATACCATACACCTCTCCGTCATAGGTCAGCCCGAATCCATGGGGAATCAATACCGTGCCCTCACGCACTTGACCGGAAACCTGAAGCTCCCCCACCGCTTTGCCGGCTTCGGTAACCACTTGCACCAAATCCCCATCCATCAGCTCAAGGGCCGCAGCGTCATTCGGACTCACCGCCACGGTGCAGGCCCGCTTTCCCCGATTCCATTCCGAATTTCGCATGAGGGTGTTGGCATTCGTGTCCATATGCCTTCCGGCATTCAGAATCATGGGGAATTCGTCGAACATTCGAAGCCCCAGGGCTTCGCTCGCGGCATCGATTTTCTGAGCCTGATCCGCCAATTCAGGGATGTAGACCTCAATCTTCCCTGAAGGGGTTTTGACGGCCGCCATATTATCGTCCGGATCGACCTCCCCCACCCACACGCCCTGGGGATTATCCATCAGGGCCTGAAAAATACGCTCCCCCTGGTCCATTCCCGGCTCAAACCCGGCCCTCGCCGCATTTTTCCGAAGCGATTCAGGCCCCATCATCAAAATGCCCCACAGGGCCGACAGGGCGGCGCTCCCCCACACCCGGCCCAGGGTTTTGGCCAGCACAAAGGGCATGATTTTCATGGCGCGGGGTTCCGATACAGCCCATTTCATCAGTTTTGCCGCGAAAGCCATTCGGTCGCCGCCCGCGGCATGGAACAGGTCTCCGGGAATCTCGGGGATCAATCCCAGCCTGTCAGCCAGAATGGTAAAAATCTGACTCGCCTCCAGGCACTGACCTTCGGATTCCACCACGGGTCCCCGCATCTGAAAGAACACCTTGGGGTAGGTCCAGGGAAAGAACGTGCCGTCCCAGGATTCGTAGTAAGTGCGACAGGGCAACACGTAATGGGCCAGTTGCGCCGTTTCACTCATCACAATGTCATTGACCACCAGCAGATCCAACTTTTTAAACGCCGCTTCAAAGGCCTGAGTGTCTGCATAGGACCGAAGGGGATTGCAGGCGCTCACCATCACCGCCCGCAATCGGTCGGGATGGTCGTTTAAGATCTCCTCAGGCATGACGTTAGGGGGAAAGGAACCGGCCGCCGCGGGCGGCATGTTTGTGGCAACCGTACGCCAAATATCGGGATTTCGTTCATCCGCATGAAATCCCATGGGCATAACCATGCCGGGGATGACGTTGCCCCCGGGCACGCATAAAATGCCGCAGACCGCCCCCAGAATATTCAGAAAATAAGAGTTAAGGGTGCTGTTCCGACCCATATAGATGCCCAGATCCGAGTGAAAGCACCATCGCCGGGTGGTCATAAGCCGGCACAGGTGTCGCACCTGATCATAGTCCAGCCCGCAAACCCCAAGGGCGGCTTTGACATCAAAGCCCTCAAACCACGGCGCCACCTGTTCCCAACCCGCCACGTTGTTGCGGATATAATCCTTGTTTTCCCATCCTTCATCGAGAATAAGCGCAATCATGGCCTTGACCAGAAGGGCATCGGCGCCGGGACGAACCGCAAGGTGAATGTCGGCAATGGCCGCGGTTTCGCTTTTTCGGGGGTCCACCACCACCAGGAGGCGGTCGGGGTCTTTGCTGAAATCCGTCAGCACCTTGCGGGCCCGGGGCATCTGGTGACTCATTATGCCGTTCCAGCCCCACCCCACCAGCATTTCGGCCGCGTGTTCATCGGGCATGAGTACATTGTACTGCTTTCCCAGCATGCGCCCGAATACCCACCATGAACCACTGAATTCCTGTCCGGCGGATGAGTAATAGTACTGGGAACCCATCGCTCTGAGAAGACTCAGCCCGAATGCCGCTTCAAAATGACCTCCCTGAGCGCTGCCGCCCATGTATGCCAGGCCGCGGGGGCCGTGCGCTTTGACCACTTCTCCAATCTTATCCGAAATCTCCCCCAGGGCCTGTCCCCAGGGGATGGGCTCAAAGGAATCGCCAACCCGTTTGAGGGGTTCGGTCAGGCGACCTTTCGGGTATTGGTGATAGATTACATTAAGGCCCTTGCGGCAGACGTACCCCTGACTCCTGGGGTTGTCCCGGTCCGGTTTTACTTTGATGATGCGATTGTTTTCCACCTTGACCCGTAAACCGCAATTCTGGGCGCACAACACACAGCTTGTTTTCTGCCATTCACTCATGCTTCCCTCCCCTTTCCTCAGAGCCTGTTATGAAATAGATTCAAGCGCCGCCAGCACATCTTCAGCCGGTGGAAAGTCCGCCGGATCCGCTGAAAGATGACGAAACCGAACAACGCCCGAGACATTGATAATAAACACGCCCGCCAGTTGTTTCACATCCCCTTCGGGCACCCCCACCAGATTACCCTGAGCCACGACCGACAGGCTTTTTAACGCCAGGGATGGTGAGAGAAAATCCAGGACCCCCATTCGTTTGAGACCATAATCATCATAAAGTTTTCGGTCCGGATCACAGACCATGGAAAAAGGAACCTCAAAGCGTTTCAGAAATTCTTTCGATCCCTTTGGGGACCCCATCCCCACCAGAAGCACCCGGACTTTGGCTTTCGTAAAATCGTCCGCTTTGTCGCGCAACTGCGCCACCTGCTTTCGGCAGAAGGGTCAGCCGAAATGGCGAAGAAATACCAGAACCAATGTTTCTTTTTTCCAGAATTGGCTCAGTCGTTTTTCGGTTCCATCGGACAGAAGCACTTTTCGGTCCACTGCTTTTTGGTTGATATCAGGCATAACAATCGTCCTTTCATGTTGGTTTTAGGGAAGCCCATATTTCTCCCTGAGCCTTTTAGATAGCGTGCTGATGGTCTGAAAAGCCGCTTCAACGGTTTTTTCCCCGTCCGGGTTCACCAGGCAACAGGTGGCGGGCGAAAGCAGACTTCGGGAAAATAAAAACTCCCTGTCAATCCCTTTTCTGGAAAGCGCCAACCAGAGGGTCTCCAAACGGTCTTCAAGGGAATCCAGGTTTTCTTTCTCAAAAGGTTCAAAATTGGTGGGAACAATTCCCCATACCAGGACACCGCCTCGATCCAGGAATCTTTTGATGCCCGGGGCATAGGCAGCAAAAACTTCACCATTGGAATACACATCCAGAGAAAGGATATCGAGGTCCTGGGCCAACAGAAAATCCCAGTCCGGATTACCGCAGAGATGGACACCGCGAGGCCTTTCAATCATGGAAAAAAACGTCTCCATATCGCCCCGGGCCGCCTGATCCCCATATCCCGCCATGGCGCTGAACAGGAACTGCAGCCCCGGTTCATCCACAAACATGAAAGCGTTGGGGTTTTTCTTTTTGAGGCGGGTGAGTTGTATGTTCACCCGCCTGGCCATAAATTCAAGCATGAAGGGCCGCACGGTATCGTCAAAAAGGATCGGCCGATCATTTTCATCCGCAACATTGAACCCGAAACTGATGGGGCCTTCCAACTGGCCTCGAATGGCCGGTCTGTCGGATAGATCCAGCGCCAGAAATCGTTTGTAAACCGCCGAATAGACATCGCTGATGTCAAAATATTCGGGCTCATCAAAATGATTCATGCACGCTTCCAGTTCAACCATGAACTTTTCCCGTGAAAAGCGAAGGGTCTGTTTTTCCATATCCAGCAGAATACCCGGGAAATGTTCGGAGGCCTGAACATACATGTCCTCGTAATAGTTGTATCGGGGCAATTGCGGCCAGAAAGGGATATCCAGAGACAGCGCCAGCTCAAGGGCTCGGTCCACATTTTTGTGGGGCATAACGGCCATGGCCGTGGTCAGTAGATTCCCGGGGATGGGCATTTTTCACCTCAAAAAAATGCGAACTGTATTTTCATCTAAAATGAGCTTCACAACACAAAATCGACAAAGACATCGTCGAAAATTCGCTCAATGCGTTTCGTTTCCTGCACTGTGAGTTCGGCGAACTCACCCTCACGCGCCCTTTTTGATAAGTGACCCTTGTTCTGCCTGAGAAAACGGAAAAGAAGGTCTACGGTGCGATGGGGCATATCCACAATGTTCCCCACCCGTTCACTGAACTCATCATACCGCCTGATGAATTCTGTTTCATGCGGCAGGTCTTCCTCTATGGTTTTTCGAACGCAGGCGTAAAGGAATTCTGCATGCGGCGTTGCGTCAAAAAAACGGTAAAAGTCGACCGTATTGTTCAAAACATTGACGTTCCCGTTCTCAGTAGGCTTCCACTTTATCACCGGCAAAAGCCGCCGTGAATAACTCTCCAGAATACGACGGTATTCGTCGATTCGCTCTAGAATAGCAGCCGATACCGGGAACACCACGCCCGGCGGATTTATCCCTCTTTGGGTAAGAACATGATGGATGAGGCAGCGGTGAATGCGACCGTTCCCGTCCTCAAAAGGATGAACATAAATGAAACCGAAGGCCAAAATCGCGGCAGCGAAGATAGCGTCGAGTTTTTGCGAAGGTCCCCGGTCAAAGGCAACCAAGCCGTCGATAAGAGAAGCAAGATCTTCCGATCGCCCGCTGATGTGGTCGGGCAACGGTATGCGTGTCCGGCGATCATGTTCCCCCACAAATCCCCCTTCCCTCCGAAGCCCAAGCCGCACAAAGCGGGCATCGCCAATAACAATTTTTTGCAACCGCAACAGTTCCTCCAGGTCGATCGACTGACGGCCTGCTTCCCCAATGGCACGGCCCCATCGTTGTATGCGGTCCTGGGGCGCCCGTTCGCCTTCAATGGCGTAACTCGATTTCGAGTCCTTCAGGAGCAGGAAAGCCGCCGCACGCGCCAACAGGTCCCGGGGTACATTGCCCACTACCGCCCGAGCCCGCGCAGGTAGATCCATTTCGATGAATTCATCGAGCCTTTTCGTGCGGAAGATCAAGGGACAGAATGCCGGCGTGCCCGGAAGGTTGTTCCTTACGCGGTGACGCGGGGATTTTTCACCCTCGATCGTCCATTGCTTGCGGGGATCGACGGCGGGTACATATGCCCCTTTCCCTGCATCGGGCAAGGCCAGCTGTTCGTTTGTAAGCCACTCATATAAAAACCAGATGCGTCGTGTATAACGGCCCGTGGGCTTAGCACGCACCATCGCTGCTATTTCATCCGGTCCGACCGCAATAAAGAGACGTTTGAGTACGGCAAGATCCAGTCCCTCGTATTTTAAGGCAAAAGCAAGATGGCCTTCCAAGCTCGCCTTTGGCGCATGGCGCGGCGTCAAGATACGCCACCCCGCATCCTCGTAGACCTTGTGGCGTTCACCGATGGCAAAGAGCGTTCTCGGCAACGGAACGGACAAATTATAGGCGCCAATCAGGGCTGAATATCCGGTCGGCGTTGCCTTTTCAGGCAGACGCTTTTCATGAAAAACCGTGACTGCCTCTGAAAAACGATGTGGGGTTTCCGAGTTCATGAAAAACGATATCTTTCCGTGAAATTGGATTCATAAAAACCATAATCTTGAAAAATGAGTATAAGCCATGAAAAAGCTTGATGCAAGAGGCCATTTCGTGAAAACCAATACCCCACTAACTCCCCATGGATCAATTAGAGAGAAAAACCAACCACGCAGATCGAACCTTTTTACATGAACATTTGACTTGGCTATCGCTTGATGCAATATTGTGGCGCAAGTTTCATGCGGGAAACCCTTACACGGTTCATCGCCCGCGCAAAGAAACAAAAACGCATCATCATTGAATTTTAGGGAGGTCAACCCAATGACGGATTTGACGGAAAAAAATCTGGCCTATGCCTTTGCCGCGGAATCCAAGGCCGCGATTCGAAATGAAGCCTTCGCCAAAAAGGCGGAAACCGAAGGTTACACCCAAATTGCTCACTTGTTTCGTGCCATTTCAGCGGCTGAGTCCGTGCATGCACGCCGGTATCTGGAATTAATGCGGGGCAAAATCGGATCAACGGAGGAAAACCTGGAAACCGCTTTCAACAACGAAATCAATGCCAATGTGACGGAATATCCGAAACTCATCAAGGATGCCGCGGATGAGGGAAAGGAATCCATCGCCAAGGCCTTTTCAAGGTCCCGGGACGTGGAAAGCGGTCATGCGGACCTCTACAAAAAAGCCATGAACGATATGCTGTCGGAACGGGAAACCGACTATTATGTCTGCCAGGTTTGCGGGTTTGTGGCTGAGGATGCGCCAAAGGACAACTGTCCGGTTTGCGGGGCTGTAAAAGAAAAGTTTAAGCTTGTCAGTTAAATTAGATGGATGGGGATCAAAGAACCGGCTTTCTTCTGGCGGCCGCCGCATTCGTTTTCTGGGGATTGACCCCGTTTTATTTCAAAGCCATGTCGGCGGTATCGCCCCTTGAAATTGTATCCCATCGCATCATCTGGTCGACATTCATCCTGGCGGGATTGCTGCTGATCATCAATCGAAAGTTCTTCAAGAGCGCCATTTCACTGCTCAAACGCAATGGGTGGACATTGGGCATCGGCGCGGTCCTGCTGACCATCAACTGGTTGACCTACATATATGCCGTCGTAAATGGGAGAGTCCTTGAAGCCAGTCTCGGGTATTTCATAAACCCGTTGGTCAATGTGGCGCTCGCCGCCATTATTTTAAAGGAAAAATTGTCCAGGATTCAGATGTTTGCGGTATTGCTGGCGACCATCGGCGTAACCCAGGAGATTTTTCGGTTCGGACAATTCCCCACGCTGGCCATCATTATGGCCGGCACATTCGGGACCTACGGTTTGATCCGCAAAAAGGCCAACATCGGCGGCAGTGAAGGATTGCTGATTGAAACGCTTTTGCTGCTGCCGTTTGCGGTTGCTTATCTGATCTACCTGAGTCGACATGATGGCCTTGCATTCCTGAACCATGGAGTTTTAACCACCGGTCTGCTGTTGTCGGCGGGACTCGTCACCACGCTGCCGCTCATCTGGTTTATCAGCGCCACAAAAAAACTCAACTATTCCATTGTAGGCATGATGCAGTACATCGCACCGACAATGATGGGCGTATTGGGCTATTGGATTTACAAGGAAAGCTTCCCATCGGGGAGACTGGTTACCTTTTCACTGGTATGGTTCGGACTCCTGCTGGTAGTCATTGAAAGCGTTGGGCACATGCGGCGCAGGAAATATTGACATCAGGGCAAGCTTTTGAAGAGTTGACCCCGCGTTCAGAACCCCATCATCCTTAAATAATCCTTTTGTGTCTCGTATACGCATCCGCAAATCAGCATTAAGAAGGCGTCATCGTTTTTTCGGGCGGCTTCGAGAGATGCGATATAATCCGACCGAAGTATGGGCGAAATCAACGCAATGCCGAAGCCTCCCTGCAAAAGGATAAGGTTCATCATAAGCCTTGCCACTCTTCCGTTACCATCGACAAAGGGATGAATCAACACAAAGTCAAGATGCGCCCTTGCCGCTGTCAGCACCGGATGCATTGTGGTTCGATTTTTTTCAATGGTTGCGATCAGGTTTTTAATCAAATCGGGAACCCGCTCGGGATCAGGGAGCGGATAATGTGAACCTGAAATAAAAACCCTGTTTTTTCGATATACACCGGCATTATCCGGGTCAATTTTTCGGTAGAATAGATGATGCATTTTAAGAAGATCATCTTCGTTGATGGTCTGTTTTTGTATCCACGCCATCATTTCCTGAAAAGCGTCGGCATGGCCGCACGCTTCGAGATGATCCCTCAGCGGTTTTCCCCCAATGGTGAGACCGTCTTCAATGACAACTTTTGTTTCGGATTCCGTCAGGGTGTTTCCTTCCATGGCATTACTTGACCAGGTAAGCCCTATTTTGTAGTAATCTCTCAGGGAAGCAAGCGTTTCACCGGCCAGGGGGCGCATTTCATTGATTCGGTTTTGCCGATCGTCAATTTTTGCCAGCAGTTCTTTTAGGGCCATATCCTGACTTCACCTTTTCCTTTTTTCTTCTCATGTATCCCAAAAAAGTATTGTATCAAAGAAATCGCAAGGTTTGAAGCGCTTAAATCACAAGTTACGGGAGATATTTTTGTCCTTTTCCGAGCCTGTTTTCGCCGTTCAGGGCAATCTGGCATTCAGAACGAACCAGAATCCGCTGACCTTGGATAAACTCTCCAATGAAACGGTCGGCGTTATCGCCGGTTCGGGAGAAGAAGCACAGCTTCGCCATGATCATCCGGACATTATTCTCGCTCAAGGGAGGCGAAGCATATACCCATGAAGCGGAAATTTCCGCTTTCGGCAAAGTGCTGAAGAATGTTGCAACAGCTTTGGGGGTGATGGGCGGAGAAGAGAAGGGCAAAAATGACCTCGATTTAAAGCAGGGTCCGCAATCGCTTTATTTCTTCTTCCGCCTCATCCGCCCGCCGTTTTTCCGCTTCGGCCCGCTGCTCTTCCGCTTCGGCCCGTTCTCTTTCCGTCTCGGCGATCTGTTCCAAAGCTTTCAATTCTCTGGCATAATCAGCGATGAGCCTGTCTTTTCGACCGATTTTTTCGTTCAGACGGGCGGTGAGTTCATCGGAAAATGGGATTTCCAAACCCTCCGGCACGGAAAATCGGATCTTGTCTCCATCAACCCGCACCTGAAGCCCCAGGATTTTGGAAAAACAATAGCCGTCTGTTTCGGCCATCTCCTGGTATATATTTTTGACCAGATGGTATCCACGCAATCTCAACGCATCCGGATCAAAAATGATGTACTCCGGAATGCCCACCCGGGCATAAAGGTTCAATTTTTCCACCCGGTCTTTTCGCTTGGTTTCCCTTGACAGAATTTCCATCACAAAATCAAGGCCCTTTCCTTCCCTCAAAACATTCCAGCTGCGCCGATGATGATCCGGCACATCAAAAACCACCAGGAGATCGGGATAAAAGGCACGCTCCCCCGGATAGAGGGTATGCAGGTCGGATGCCACAAAAACCGTCTTGCCCTGGTCCTTGAAATAACGGCGCAACACTTCGCTTGCAGAGGCCCTGGCATCAAAATGAAGGGTTGTTTCGCCCAGCATGTTGAATTCCCGTTCCAGCGCTGCGATGATCCGTGCTTCTTTTATGTTTTTTTCCGCTTCCGACATCAGGTTCCACTGCTCTTGGGTAGGGACCAGCAATGGGTCATGGTCCGGATTCTCATGGGTTTGGGGGCTCATGGCTGTCTCCTAATGATCCCTGCCCGCAATGGGTTGCGGTGGATATACCGTACCCGTTCCAGCAGGTAGCTGACAGATCGATTCTGCCATCGATTTCAGGCGAGATGGGCGTGCGCCGAATGATATAATCCGCCAGCACATCGGTTGTAACCATGTTTGTGGGGATTTTTTCGAGTCCGTCTTTCAGAAACAGGTACTGCCCGTCTCCCCCTTCGGAAATATAGGCATTGACCAGTACCCGGTATGTTTCCGAAGCCTCCAGTTGAACCCAGTCGTTATCCCGGTACACCAGAACATCCGCAACTCTTGAGCCGTAATGAATCACTTCTTCCAGTTCTTTGCCCGAATAATAACCACAAAAGCACGGTTTTTCCAAATCAAGGGTTATTCGGAGCCTCCCCACCTGCAGAAAACCGCCTGTTGGGGCCCGGTTGCCTTCCGCGCACCCATCTTCCGTCACACGGATGGCCGATGCCGAAATTTCAAGGGCCTGCCGGATATCGGCGCCCGTCATTTCCACCATGATGATTCTGCCCCGAAAAGGGAGGATCTCATTGACGGTCAAATAGGTCAGGGGGCCGGCCGGATAGATCCTCGAACCCCGGATTGAACCGCTGTTTACCAGAGATATGTCGGCCCGCGGGAACCGCTCCGTCCAGCTGTCGGCCACCAGGTCACCCAGGTTGGTTTCGCCCCTGCGCAGCTGGTCCTCACGGGCATCCAGATCAACGAGGGACTCGCCGATCTTCTGACTGAGCCCTTCCTCGTACAAGGTCATGTAGGATTCCATCAGGGACTGGATTTCAGGGTCGGAGCCCACCTGTGAATCCATCAGAAGCCGCTTTAACGATGGATGCCGGATATACCCGTTCTGAAAGGTAAAATTCAAAACAGTGAGGTATTCGCCGCCCGAAGCTTCCTGAACAATGACGGTATTGTTGACCGTCTCATAAATGGGGGTGCGGTCGTAACCGTCAATAATGATATCGATGCCATCAACACTCCGGGCCAGTTCCCGCGCCCATGAAAGGCCCATATGGGTCAGTGCGATCACCACGTCACATGCGTTCAGTCTCAACTGGTTCACCAGACCCTTCGAAATGGGGATAATATCCGGATCCACCTGAACACCGCCGCCTGTTGGATTGCACAGCAACGCAAAATCAGGCGCCGTGAGGCCGAAAATACCGACGCGAATTCCGGCGATTTCCTTGACAACACAGGGCGGAATCCGGTCGGAAACCGTTTCGTCGCTGACCTCAAGGTTGGCGGATATCACATCAAAACCGGCAAACTGAAGGGCGCCGGCGTAGACCGAAGTACCGTAGTCAAACTCATGTGTGCCGGGTGTTACCGCGTCATAACCTGCCATGGTCATGCCCTGCATTTCGGGTTTGCCTTGAAACATATGGTAGAAGGAACCCAAAACATCGTTTCCCGCAGACAGCAGCAAGGAACCATCCACCGTACCGCGAACTGCTTTTGCTGCCACCGCAATCCGCGAAAGTCCGCCAACCGACAGGGTTTGGCCATCTCGTAATATATCCTGGGGAACAATACGACTTTCCAGATCGCCGGTCACCATCACCGCAATTTGGGCCGTCTTTCCTTCCGTACCGTCATTGTCCGAACAGCCCGAAAAAACGCATACCGGCAATGAAATTAGAAAAAAAACAACCCATTTCATAAGTAAATTTTTCACGATTAACCCCTTTCAATAAAGATCATAAATCCGGCAATTTTCTTAGCCCCATGTGCGTAAGCAATTCATTGAAATCATGGATTTTTGACCAGAGAATGCCCTCAGCCTCAGCCAGTTTCTCCGCTTCGGGCGTCAATCCTTCACAGGCGAACAGCCAGGCGGTCATGGTGATGGCGTCCAGATCTTTTCGAACCACTTCCCTTTGTTCCATCAATTCCTTCACAGCCGAAGGCCCCACTTTCTTTCCCTTGACCCATTTGCTCTGACAAACCCAGTTGTACCCGCCGCCGGCCCCCACCACATCGATCTCCCGGCCTTTGCCGGAACCGAGTGTCATGCGGTGGCGTACAAAGATGAACCGAGGAAAAAACACATCATGATCGGCATGAAAAAAATCTCCCGAAAGTGTCTTGTCCTGGGCCGCCCACAGGACCTGGGCCATGAAGACTTCCGCCAAATATCCCTTGTATTCGCTGAACCGGCGTTTCTGCTTTCGATAACCGGTTATCAGTTCATTTTGAACCTGGGCCGCATCCATTGAATCGACTTCGATACGCCCCCACACCTTCAAGAACTCCAGCA
The DNA here is from genome assembly GCA_963662465.1 of Desulfatiglandales bacterium. GTDB lineage: Bacteria > Desulfobacterota > DSM-4660 > Desulfatiglandales > Desulfatiglandaceae > NaphS2. The sequence goes on along the minus strand of OY759599.1, from coordinate 814,214 downwards.
GGATGGGATCCCGCACCTTTCGGAACCAGCCCCCCAGTTCCATGTATTCCAGAAGATCCCCCCGGGAGAGTTTTATCAGCACATCCCGGATTTCTGCCATGGGAACATCCACCCCTTCCCGTTTCCATACCTCTTTCTGAATACGGTTCAGGTCCAGACGTTCTCCTTCCTCCAGCGCCGACAGGTAGAGGATGGCCTTGGTAATCCCGGAGGTATTGATCCTTTCGATCCAGCGGTTGACCTGATCGCTCAACTCCCCTCAGATGAAACCGGAGGAAAGATCAACGGCCAGGATGTGCCCCAATTGCCTTTCAGAATCCAACACTTTTCCCTGCTCTCCGGCCTGCTGGGCCACGGCTTGGATATAGAAAGGATTGCCGCCGCATCGTTCCGCTATCACAGGGGCCATTTCTTCGGGGGTTTCCCAATGGAAATAGCGTCCGGCCCGCAAGGCCAGTTCGGCCCCCCAGTACTGGGTCAACGGCTCAATGGGTTTGCTTCTGAAGCGACCGAACAAGGCGCCCCAACCCAGAATCTCCCTGGCCAGGATGCCCATGGCCGAACCGGTCACGAAATGAGGACAGGTGGGGGATTCCACCGCCTGCTGCATCCAACCCACGATGTCAAAGCTGTACTGGGGCAGACGGGTGTTACTGAAATCCCAGCGATCCACCACCGTATCCGGAAAACTGAAATAGACCGGCGCCACGCTGTGATCCAGATCCGCCGGGTTTTCCTGATCAAAAAAAAGTCGGTTGACCACCCGTTTGAAGATTTCGGTCTTGCCCATGCGGCGCCGGCCTAACAAAACCGTGGACATGCTGCGACGGGTGATGGTTTCCAGGGCGGACCGGTACAGATAATCCAGGTATTCCTTCCGATCCGTGTACACCGTTTCCGGCACCAAAGGACGGATAGCCCATCGGGAACCTCTCTGCCTTTTTGTCATGGTTTTCCTCGACTATCAGGTAAATGGAGGTCTACCCCCACGTTTTGCAGGCCCTTGACGATACGAACAACAATCTCATTGAATTTAATGTAGTATCTGATCAGCACAAGACCCCGCGAGGGAAAATCCGGTTTGAGCCTGAGCAAATCCTTTGCCGCCTGCCGTCCTTCGTCAATTTTCCCCAGCAATCCGAAGCCTGCGGCCTTCATCAGCGGCTCCCAGAAAAGATTCGGTGTTCTGAAGTTCAGGGTTTCCATGTATGCCATCCGGTATTCTTTCCGGCGTACCCAATCCACCCACAGGGCATGATGGACAATGATGTTATAGAAGGGATTCTGCTCGATGGCTTTATTGATCAGTGCGGTCCCGCGCTGCCAGTCTCCCAGAAGGGTGAGCAGGTATCCGCAGTTTTCCATATGAAGCAGTGCATTGGGATTCAGCAAAATTGCCCGGTCTACTTCGGCAATTCCTTCTTTAAGGTTGTTTTCAAACATGAGTATATAGGCAAGGATCAGCCGTACCAACTGGCTTTCAGGTTCCAGCCTGGCCCCTTTCTGAGCAAATGCCACAGCATCTCCCATCGGCATAAATCGATCGAACAGTTCCAGACTGTAATTGTTACCGTAGAGGCGGGCCAGCATGGCCCAGACGAGACCCCTTTGCGGTTCGATGTCGATTGCCAGTTGAAGCGCTTCAAGTGCACGTTCAAAGGTATCCTGAGTAAAGTTGGCACTGAAATCATGATATCGCAGAATGGCCTGGTAGGTTTTCAATTGCGTTGCGGGAGTGTCTTTGGATTCGCGACCGACGGTTCTGGCGATGATACCGCATTCACTGCCGATTTTGGCGGTGGCGCTTCGGGCCACCGCTTCCTGAAATTGAATCATCCGACCGGCGTCCGGCTTAAAGTGGTTATGATCACACCAGATTTGCAAACCGTTGGATAAATCGGTAAGCTGTACGGTAATTTTGATGCCGGAATCGTCTTTACGAATATTTCCATCAAGGGCAAACCTGGCTTCCGCATGCATAATCTGCGTTCCGGAGACTTTTTGGCGAACCATCAGAACCATGATTTCCTGGTATCGGGTAATCTCCATGGCAAGTTCTGTTGCCAGACCGATGGCCATATAGTCCATGTCCGGGTCGTTTGTGAGATTCTCAAAAGGCCGTACCAGAAGCGTAGGCCAGGATACATCAGATGCGGACCCCAAACCTTTGGCGGAACAAATCCCGTCATCCGGTTCCACAGCTGTCAGTTGATGAAAGAACGGCACATAGCCGCCCTTGGGGATATCGATTCGAAGGGGATCCTTTTGGCCGGCTACCAGATAATACCGTTCCAGAGCCCGTCTCAATTTATTGGCCTGAATGCTGACAATGGGATCGAGGTTGGGGTCGAAATCGTTTTTCCTGCCGAAAACCCGAGTGGCAACCGTGTATCCCTTGATCTCATCGGCTCTGCCGGCAAGTGTTTCAGAAACCACGAACTGAAGAAATTCCCGCTGGCCTTGGGTTCCGTGAAACTCAGGACTATCAAGGATTCTTTTCAATTGAAGTTGAATTTCTTCATTCTTGATTGCCTGATCCGGTTCCCGGTAGGACGTCGAATCGATTTGGTTTATTTGAGGCATTTCGGTCCTTCCGGATCATCCGCGCACATTACCTAATATACCCTAAATTAGTTGTTTTAAAGCGTGCCCATTATACACTTTCAAGAAACCTTAACAACCGTCTTTTTATGGGGGTCACCATGTCGGTCATAAAATCGAGTCTTTTTCATGTGATTAAACGCTTTCCCTTTCGAAAGAAAACAATTCATTCCCTGCTCAAGAGCGATGACGGGTTTCACACCCTCTGCAATGATTACCAGATCTGTTTCGAGGCACTCACAAAATGGAATCAATCCACTCTGGAAGAGGCGCCTGTTCGCAGAACGGAATATGAAGATTTATTGAGGGGTCTGGAACTGGAGATCGCGGAATTCCTGAATGAAAAAGGATCTACAATGATTTTCGATCAACGCAAATTGAAAGGATAACGGAAAATGAGAATGTGGGGTTGAGTCTGCTGGGCGCCAAGCTTATCGCCGAGGCACACGGGGGGCGTATCGAGATCGGTAACCATCAGGACGGCGGCGCCGTCGTTCGATTGTATTTTCAGTCCGTGCCCTGCTCCCACTCTCCCGGAGATGAAAAATACGAGTTTTTTCAATAGGAACCCGATACAACATTAAAGACTTGAGGTATTGACTGAGCGCCCAAGATAGACATATAATGATCCAAGAATCTGAATTTAATAACAATAAGGAGGATTCATAATGTTTAAGGAAGAGCGGGATGAACTGCAATTTGATTGGAGTATGCTGGGCGATATCGCCGAAGGTCGGCCCAACCTGGGGAACACCATGAGCGTGGCGGTCTACCGCCTCATGCAATTTACCCTGCGCGACGTACTGATCAAGCATTATGGCCCCGAGGCCGCCGACCGCATTTATTACGAAGCCGGGCAGTCCGCGGGCCGCCAGTTTTTCAAGAATCTGGTGACGCAGAAGTCTGACTTCAATGCATTTGTTGAAGAGGTACAAAGGCTGTTGTCCGATTTGAGCATCGGTATTCTGCGCGTTGAAAAAGCCGACATGGAGAACATGCACTTTATCCTGACGGTGGCGGAGGATCTGGATTGTTCCGGGCTGCCCATCACTGATGAAAGCATCTGTACTTACGATGAGGGGTTTATCAACGGCCTGTTCCTGGAATTTACGGGCAAAGAGTTTGATGTGAAGGAGATCGACTGCTGGTGCACCGGTGACCGCGTCTGCCGTTTTGACATCAAGCCGAGGGCATAAATACATGCTGGAAGTCAAGGAAGAGATCATTGACAAGATCAGTGAGGTCTTCTATCTGATCATGAAAGGTAAGAAGCCCGGCCCTATCCTTTTGCCCGACGATTTTCCTGACAACGAGATTCGGCAGGCGGTTGGCTACATCAACAAATTCCTCACGGATTACGCCGCCACTGCCGATCTGGCCCAGGCACTGTCCGGCGGCGATGTCGAATACCAACCGCCTCGAAGCAACAGCGCCCTGATGGGTAACCTGAAAAACCTCCAGGGAAGTCTGCGCCACCTGACCTGGACCACTCAGCAGATCGCCAAAGGGGATTTCAGTCACAAGGTCGATTTCATGGGGGATTTTTCAGAGGCCTTTAACAGTATGGCCGAGCAGTTGGAAGCCGCTTTCGCCAAAAGCAGGGAGTCCGAGGATTCCATGCAGGCTCAGATTGAAAAGTTGGCGGATGCGAGGCGTGCCATGCTGAACATGATGCAGGACCTGGACGAGGAGAAACAGAAAGCCGAAGAGGCCACCAAGGCCAAAAGCGATTTTCTGGCCAACATGAGCCACGAGATCCGGACCCCCATGAACGCCGTCATCGGCATGAGCCACCTGGCCCTAAAAACGGAGTTGAACCCCAAGCAGCAAGACTACCTGGTGAAAATACAGTCCAGCGCCAAGGCGCTCTTGGGCATCATCAACGACATCTTAGATTTCAGCAAGATCGAAGCGGGCAAGATGGACATGGAAACCATCAATTTCAAGCTGGATGATGCCCTGGACAATGTGGCCAACCTGGTGGGTGTGAAGTCCCAGGAAAAGGAACTGCAACTGCTGTTGAAGGTGGACCGGAAACTCCCCAATAACCTTCTTGGGGACCCCCTTCGCCTGGGCCAGGTGCTGGTGAACCTCAGTAACAATGCCGTCAAATTCACGGAAAAAGGAGAGATCGTCATCTCCGCCACCCTGGAGGAGAAAACCAAGGATCAGATGCCCCCAGATCAGGTAAGGGTGCGGTTCGGCGTCCGGGATACGGGGATAGGACTTACCGAGGAACAGCGGGGCAAACTGTTTCAGGCCTTCAGCCAGGCCGATGCCTCCACCACCCGGAAATACGGCGGAACCGGTCTGGGGCTCACCATCAGCAAGCGGCTGGTGGAGATGATGGGGGGAGAGATCTGGGTGGAAAGCGAACCCGGAGTGGGCAGCGAATTCATCTTCACCGCTCTTTTCGGCCTTGGAAAAGGGGATGAAAAGCCCGCTCTCGTGCCCGACCCGGATCTCAGGAACCTCAAAGTGCTGGTGGTGGACGACAACCAAACCAGCCGCGACATTCTGGAAGGAATGCTGGCTGCCATGTCCTTTAGAGCGACCCTTGTCCCCGGTGGGGAAGAAGGGCTCAGGGAACTGGAAAAAGCAGATAAGGAAGATCCCTTTGAACTGGTGCTTATGGATTGGAAAATGCCCGGAATGGACGGGTTTACGGTGTCTGAAAAAATCAGGAACCATGCAGGCCTTGCCAAGATTCCCAAAATCATCATGGTGACCGCCTTTGGCCGGGAAGAGATCATGACCCGGGCCGATCAAATGGGACTGGACGGTTTCCTCATCAAACCGCTCACCCCTTCGACGCTGCTGGACGCCACCATGGCCGCCTTTGGCAAACTGGATGCTTCCAAAAGACGCGGCAGGAAACATTCGAGTGAACCGGAAGGAGCGGAAAAAATCAGAGGCGCCCACGTGCTGCTGGCGGAAGACAACGAAATCAACCAGCAGGTGGCCGAGGAAATTCTTGGTGGGTCAGGCCTCAGGGTCACTACCGTTAGTAACGGAAAGCAAGCTTTGGAAGCGGTGCAGGCGGACAACAACTACCATGCGGTCTTAATGGATATTCAGATGCCGGTCATGGACGGGTACACGGCTACCGGCGAAATCCGCAAATGGGAAGGGGAAGAGAAAATCCGCAATCCGCAATCCGCAATCCCCATTCCCATCATCGCCATGACGGCCAACGCCATGGCGGGAGACCGTGAAAAGGCGGTTGATGCCGGCATGAACGACCACGTAGCCAAACCCATCGATCTGAACCAGCTGTTCTCCTGCCTGGCCCAGTGGATCAAACCGGGTGTGCGGGGATTCGAACCCAGGACTGATATCCCTTTACCGGCTGTTGAACCTTCCGCCGCCGTGGCTGAAGATCATCTTCCGGATGTCGTAAACGGCATCAATATCAAGGAAGGGGTTATGCGCGTGGGCGGAAATAAAAAGCTTTACCGCAAACTGCTCATAAAGCTTCGGGATGACTATGCCGATACCGAACAGGAACTCAAAGATCTGCTGAAGGCCGAAAAAGGGGAAGCAGCGGAACGTCTGGCCCACAGCATCAAAGGGGTGGCCGGCAACGTGGGGGCGGGGCCGTTACAGGCGGCGGCAGCGGCGCTGGAGTCCGCCATCAAAGCAGGGCTTTCCGATACCGATGATGAACGGATTTCCGCTTTCGGAGGTGTGTTGAAAGATGTTGTGGCAGCGCTCGGGGTTTTGGGCGAGGAACCCAAACCGGCCGATATGGCCCAAAAGGCTGGGGGGGAAGTCGATCCTGAAGCGCTTGCAGCCGCCCTGGAAGAATTGATTCCCCATCTGAAAACCCGTAAGCCGAAACCGTGCAAGGAGGCCATGGCGGAGATCAAAAAGGTGCCCTGGCCGGCGGCGGTAGGCGTGGAGATGGCAGATCTGGAAAGGTTCATCAACAAATACAAATTTAAAGAGGCTCTGCCCCTGGTGGAAGGTCTTCAGAAAAAATTAAAGGAATAAACAGGGGAATGAGAATGTTTTAAAGTTCATGTTTCCCAGAGGATATTTAGAAAAAAACATTGAAATTACAAGGGGTAACGCAAATGCCGTGTTTTAAAAGGAGCATTGCCGGAGTTTTCGGGTCCTGGTTGTTTTGTCTGGGATTTTTTCTGACTGTTTTAGGCATGCCGATTGTGGCTGCGGCAAAGGAAGGCTCTCAAGATATCAAAGAAATCACTGTGGCGGTGGCACAGGACACTGCCCCGTTCTATTTCCGAGACGCGAAAGGGGTCGCTGACGGGTGGCTGGTGGATCTCTGGCAGTTGTGGTCCCAAAAAAGCGGTATCAAGATCAACTTCGTCCTGGCGCCTTTTGGTGAAACCCTGAAGCTCACCAAAGAGGGGAAAGTGGACGTTCAGGGCGGCTGTTTCTATTCGGAGCAAAGAGCAACCTACCTGGACTATGTTGCCCCCCTCATCAAAGCGGATACCCATTTCTTTTTCCACAAAGACATTTATGGCATTAAAACCCTGAAAGATCTGCTGGGGTTTCGCATCGGCGTCATCAAGGGAGATTTTGCAGTGGACTATCTGCGCACTAATCTGCCCGGGGCCGCTCTCGCCGAATATGTCAACAATGGAGATCTGTTCAAGGCCGTTAAAAAGGGGGAAATCCGGGTATTCGTCATAGATACCCCCGTCGGCCTTTACTTCCTCAAGAAAATACAACTCCTTTCAAACTTTCGTTATTTTTCGGACAAGCCTCTTTATACCAATGCCTTTCAGGCCGCGGTAAAAAAAGGCGATACGGTTTTGCCGCCTGTCATAAAGTCATGTTTTGACAAGATCTCCCCGGAAGAAAAGGTGCAGATCGAACGGCGCTGGATCGGTTCAAAAATAATCAAACCCAAAGGGGTATTAACCATTGCCTGCGATCGGTACTACCCGCCCTTTACCATGCTGACCCCTTCGGGCAAGGCTGCGGGAATCCTGGTGGATCTCTGGCGTTTGTGGTCCTCAAAGAACTTTCGTAAAATCGAGTTTGTTTTCGGAGACTGGGAAGAAACACTTCAGATGGTCAAAGATGGAAGAGCCGATTTTCACTCGGGTCTGTACAAAACCCCGAAACGCGAAACGTTTCTTTCCTTCTCAGTCCCCATCTTTGACGTGCAGGACAGCCTGGCCTTTAAAACAAGCAGGAAACCCATGATGCTTGCTGAACTCTCCGGCGCTCGCGTCGGTGTGATTGCCGGGTCGGGGGAGGAGAGTCAGCTTCGTGAGCAGTATCCGGAAATTGTTCGCATCCCTTATGAGGGATACCCAGAACTCCTTACCGGCCTGCAGGACGGTGATGTCATCGCCATATATGATGTTGGGATTACATTGCAGCGGGCTATTGAAGACATGGGATTGCAGGGGGAGATTCGGGTTTCCAGGGAAACCACCCCGATTCGAAATCTTTTTGCCGCTGTTTTAAAGGAAGATGGGTTCCGACTTAAATCCATAAACAGTGGTTTTGACGAAATTACGGAAAAGGAAATACGGGATGTCGAAGGGCGCTGGGTTTCAAATCCCGACTTGCGCCAGTATTCCGGAAAAGCCCGCCCCATGGTGCTGACCTTCGAGGAAAAGGAGTGGCTCAAAAAACATCCTCATATCCGCCTGGGCGTGGATCCCAATTTCATGCCTTTTGAGGGCGTCAGTGCCGGAGGGGAGTACGAAGGGATTTCCTCCAGCTACGTGTTCCTCATGAGTGAGAAACTGAATGTGGAGATGACGCCGGTGAAGAGTTTGAGTTGGCATGGCGTCATGGATGCCGTGAAAGCCGGGGAACTGGATGTTCTGCCTTGTGTCGCCAAATCGCCGAAGCGCGCGGAATTTCTTCAGTTCACACGCCCCTATCTGGATTTTCAGACCGTTGCCGTTACCCGGAAAGACGCACCGTTCATTGCTGAAATGAAAAGTTTGAAAGACGCCCAAGTGGCGGTGGTCAAAGGGTATTTTGTGCAGGAGATGCTGGAACAGGATTTCCCTGAAATGAAGCTGGTATTGGTAGACGATATCGAACAGGGCCTTAAGGCGGTAGCCGAAGGACAAGCCGCGGCCTATGTGGATAACTCGGCTTCGATTGTATATGCCATTAGCAAATTGGGTCTTGCGGATCTCAAGGTGGCCGCCTCGACAGGTTACAGTTCAAGCCTGCGTTTTGGCGTGCGCAAGGACTGGCCACAACTGGCAACCATCCTTGACAAGGCCCTCAATTCCATACCTGAAGAAGAGAAGCGAAATATCGCCAACCGCTGGATTAACGTGCGCTTCGCCCAACGCACCGACTGGGCTTTCTTGATCAAAATGGGGATTGCCGTTGCCATGGTTATCGGATTGATTTTGACCATCATCATCATCTGGAACCGGCGCATGGCCAGGGAGATGGTCCAACGCAAGCGTGCCGAGGAGCGTTTCCAGACCATTGCCGCAACCACACCAGGGGCCATCATTCAGATCCGGTTTGACGCCGACGGCAGGCCCGAATACCTGTACCTGAGTCCAAAGGCCGAAGCCTTTTTCGGAATGCCGGTGGAGCAGGTGATGAGGGGGAAAGAGCGCCTTCCATGGCATCCGGAGGATTTTGAGAGGGTCAAGAAAGAGGTCCAAACGGACCTCTTGGCTGAAGCGGACATGAATCATGTGGGCCGTATAATTTCCAAAGAAGGCGCTGTCAAATGGATCCGCCTCAATGCCTCTCCCAGTCGTAACGCTGAAGGGGATCTCATTTATAACGGATTAATACTGGATATTACAAGCCGGAAACTGGCGGAACTGGATCATATCAGAAGCGAGCGCAAAATCAAGGCCATGAGCCAAGCTGCGGAAGATGCACTGGTGATGATCGATGGACAGGGGAAAGTGCTGTTCTGGAATCCCGCGGCGGAGAAGCTTTTCGGCTACACCGAAGCCGAGGCCATGGGGATGGATTTTCACCAGATGGCCGCGCCCGAAGTGTACCATGAGAAAATCTACGCCGGGCTGAAACATTTTGCCGAAAATGGGGAAGGCCCTGTCCTGGGAACCACCACCGAGATTAACGCCCGCAACCGAAAGGGCGATGAATTCCCGGTTGAGGTAACGCTGTCATCCTTCCAGGTAGATGAAGAATGGTTTGCGGTTGGCACGGTGCGAGACATCACCGAGCGCAAGAAGGCTGAGGAGGCCATAAAAGATTCTGAACAACGCATGGCCGATCTCATTGACTTTCTGCCGGATCCCATTCTTGCAATCGATGTTGAGGGCAAAGTGCAGTTTTGGAATCGCGCCATGGAGAAACTTACCGGCGTAAAGAAGGGAAACATCGTGGGTAAAGGGGATTATGAATACGCCTTGCCATTCTATGGTGACCGCCGCCCGATTCTGGTGGATTTGGTAAAACAATGGGATGAGGAACTGGGGAAAAAATACCTGAGCGTAAAGAAGGAAGGGAATTGTCTTGTGTCGGAATCTTTCCATCCCCACATGGGCGATGGTGGCACTTACCTTTCCGGTATTGCGGCCATTCTTTATGACACCAGCGGGAAACCGGTAGGCGCCATCGAAAGCCTGCGCGACTTTACTGACCGCAAAATTGCGGAAGATGCCATGAAAGAAAGTGAGAAAAAGCTCAAAACGATTCTGGAAACAGCCGCTGAAGGTTTCCAATTGGTCAATGCCAGTCAGGAAATTGTCGATCAGAACCCCGCCATGTGCCATATTATGGGGAGGGAGAAAGATGAGGTGATCGGCAAAACCATCTTTGATTTTGTGGACGAAGAGAACAAGAAAATATTTCTGGAACAGATTGAGCTTCGAAAACAGGGCATTACCAGTGCCTATGAAATCGCCCTTTCCAGGCCCGACGGTAGCCAGGTCAATTGTCTTTACAATGTTTCGCCGCTCTATGACGAAAACAATGAAAGGATCGGCGCTTTTGCCATGGTCACGGATATTAGCGACCGCAAACAATCGGAAGATCGCCTGCGGTTCACTCAGACCACGGTGGACAAAGCGGCTCTCACGATCTTCTGGGTGGATCCCGAGACCGGTATGTTTATCTATGCCAATGAAGCGGCGTGCAGTTCACTGGGTTACACCCGGGAGGAGCTCATGAGCATGCATGTGCCCCAGATCGATATGGAATTCAATGAAGAAAAATTTACCGGCTTGATGGAGGTCCTTCAGACCCATTCCCACGTTGAGACCGAAGGCCTCCACAAAACAAAAGACGGGCGTATTCTGAATGTTATGCTTTCAATTGTTTTGACGCAATTGGAGAATCGCTGGGTTATTGCGGTTTTTTCAAAAGACGAAACGGAAAAGAAGCAGGCGGAAAAGGCGGTTAAAGAGAGCGAACAGCGTGTCCAGACGATTTTAAATGCCATCAACACCGGTGTGATCATCATTGATCCCGAAAACCGTACCATCGTTGACGTAAATCCCTTGGCGGCCCAAATGATCGGGTTGCCCGGCACGGAAATCATCGGCCACATTTGTCATGAGTTTGTTTGTCCCAAGGCAGTGAATGACTGTCCCGTACTGGACAGTGAGCAGGAAATTGAAAATGCCGAACGGGTTCTTCTTACCGCCGCGGGTCAGGAAATACCGATACTCAAAACCGTGACGCGGGTGAAACTGAGTGGGAAAACACATCTTCTGGAAAGCTTTATCGATATCTCGGAACTGAAGAAGGCCGAACAGGAACTGAAGGAGAGGCTGGAAGAGCTGGAACAGTTCAACCGACTGGTGGTGGGCAGGGAGATAAAAATGATCGGTCTGAAGGAAGAAGTCAACCAACTTCTGGAAAAACTCGGCCGGGAAGAAAAATACGAGATTGTTCAATAACCGTATATTCAACACCCAAAAACTGGAGGCAATCCATGAACCAAAAAATTAACGGCAGCAGTGTGCAGATCAACAACGATCTCGCAATCCAGATTCTGGATCAGCTTCCCACGCCGATTATGGCGGTGGATCTCGATCTGAATCTCATTTTCATGAATGATGCGGGTTTAAAGCTCTCCGGAAAAAGTTGGGAGGAAATCAAAGGGAGTCATTGTTACGAGGTTTTCGATTCGCTCCACTGCCGGACACCGGAATGCCGAATGAAACAAGTTATGGGAGGCACTGAAACGTGTACCGTTCGCAATGAGGCAAAAATCGGTGGGAGGTCGATCCCCATTGAATACACCGCCGCGGCCTTAAAGGACAAAGCGGGGAATATCATCGGCGGGCTGGAATACATCCTGGATATCACCAACCGGGTTCAACAGGAGCGGAAACTTCAGGAACAGAGCCGCACCATCATGGAGATATCGACCCCGGTCATAAAGCTGTGGGACCGGGTCATCATTCTTCCCGTGGTGGGGGTGGTGGATTCCCTGCGTGCTCAACAGATGATGCACACCATGTTGAAGAAGATAACGGAAACCCTGGCCAAAGTCATTATTCTGGATATTGCGGGGGTGGCCACGGTTGACACGGCGGTGGCCAACCATCTTATTAAAATCGCCAAAGCCACGAGGCTCATGGGGTGCCGGTGCATTGTTTCCGGCATATCCCCCGCCGTGGCCGAGACCCTGGTTCAACTGGGCATTGAACTGGGAGACGTGACCACCAATTCAAACCTTCAGGATTCCCTGGCCGATGCATTTGCCATATTGAAGCTGGAGGTGGTCCAAACGAAATAAAGGTAGCTTATCTGTAAATTATACCGAGATGGAGAAGATAACTATGGAAGATGTTGAAAATTTTTCCGCATTGGGCATGCACACGGTGGGCGGCTTTCTGGTGGTGCCCGTCAATGCGGAACTGGATGATCATTACGCCGTGGGGCTTCAAAAAGCGGTCCTTCGAAAAGTAAACGAAACCGCTGCCAAGGGGGTCCTGTTTGATGTTTCCGTTCTTCGGATCGTTGATGCTTACAGCTTTACCGTTCTGACGAATACCGCAAAAATGGTATCCATGCTGGGCGCCGATATTGTGTTTGTGGGCTTTCAGCCGGGTGTTGCGTCCGCGGCGGTGGATCTGGGGCTAGATCTCGGGAACATTCCGACGGCCATCAGCATGGATGACGGGTTCGCGTTTTTAAGGAATCGTGCCCTGAAGCGGTTTGGGCCCGTGGAGTCGAAATCAGGCGTCATCCCGTGAATCGGGTAACCCGGGAGATATTTTAAGTTGGAGAATAACGGCATTATTGAAGAAAGGATCATCGATCTGGTTGAGTTGTCGGACCATGCCCGGGTGGTCTACGCCGTCAGGCACCTCACCGCCCAAATGGGATTTGACGAGAACCAGCAATACCTGATCGCCACGGCCGCGTCCGAAGCCTCCACGAACGTGATTCGGTATGCCGAAAAAGGAAGGGTCAGGCTCAGGGCTGTTAAAGATGAGGACCGTGTGGGCTTTGAGTTTACCGTGGAGGACCAGGGACCCGGCATCGAGGACATCCAAGGGGCCATGGAAGAAGGGGTCAGCAAGGGCCACGGTCTGGGTCTGGGGCTCTCCAGCATAAAAAGGATTATGGACGAATTTGACATTCAATCGAAACCAGGCGCCGGCACGCGGATTGTTGCCAGAAAATGGAGACGGAATGCTTAAGGTTGACACCCATTTGTTGAAGCGCTCACTCACCGGTCCGGAGGACGAATGCGGCGATGCGGGGGTCATCCGGGTATCCGATGACCAATGCTTTTTAGCCCTCATGGATGTGCTGGGCCATGGCAAAAATGCCCACCAGGTGGCGGAAATCGGGGAGCGCTATCTTGAGGAAAGCCATCTTTCCGATCTGGAGGAATTGATGAACGGATTGCATGCCTGTTTGAAGGGGACCCGAGGGGCCGTTGCCGCCCTCTGCCATTTGAACCTGGTGAACGGCGAAATGGAATTTGTGGGCGTGGGAAATATTACGGCGCGGCTTTACGGACCGTCCCCCGTCACCTTTGTTTCCCGGGACGGTGTTCTCGGGTACAGAATGCCCACGCCCAAAAAACAACGGGCAAAAGTGTCTTCCGGGGATATCCTGATTTTGAACTCCGACGGGATAAAGGAACACTTTGATCCGATTTTCTACCCGGACCTTCTGAAGGGTTCAGCGCGGAAAATAGCGGCGGATCTGATGGACCGGTTGGGTAAGGACAGCGATGATGCATCGTGTATTGTATTGAGGTATGGGCTATGATTGAATTGGGTAATATTTCCGTAAAAAATGCCGAAACGTTTTCTGATGCCAGGCGCAAAATCTTCAGGCTGGCCGAAACACTGGAATATGATGACATGGATGCCACAAGGCTGGTGGCGGCTTTTTCCGAGCTTTTGAGAAACGACGTTCGTAATGCCTTTGATGTGGATGTTGCCATCGGTCTTGAAGACCGTAATGGGCAGAGCGGTTTGACCATAAGATTCTCATACGGTGGAAACACAGCCATTGCATCCCACGGTGCGCCCTTTTTCGATGTTATTCATGAGGGAAACGGGGAAGGTTCGCCATCAAAGGTTCTTGTTTTCAAATATTTGCCCAATCCAGGCTTCAGCCCTTCGGAGCATTTCCTCGAAACCGTGCGGAAAAATCTGTCCAAAGCGTCCAGGGGGGAATTGCTGCGTGAGATGCAGGAGAAAAATGAAGCCTTGAAAAATTCCACCGAGGAGATCGAGGCGGCCAGGGATTCCGCCGAAGAGGCTTCCGAGGCGCTTCAGGAGCAGCTTGAGGAGTTGGCCGAAGCCAGGCGCGCCATGCTCAACATGATGCAGGACCTGGATGAGGAAAAGCAGAAAGCCGAGGAAGCCACCAAGGCCAAGAGTGATTTCCTGGCCAACATGAGCCACGAGATCCGTACCCCCATGAACGCCATTATGGGCATGAGTCACTTGGCGCTAAAGACCGATCTGGATCCCAAGCAGGTCGATTATCTGGTTAAAATCCACTCCAGTGCTCAGGCGCTTCTCGGCATCATCAACGACATCCTCGATTTCAGCAAGATCGAGGCCGGTAAGATGGACATGGAGATCATCGATTTCAGCCTGGACAAGACCCTGGACAGTGTGTCCACTCTGGTGAGTGTCAAGTCCCAGGAAAAAGGGTTGGAGCTGCTGATGAAAGTGGATCCGGAACTGCCCAATGACCTTCAGGGAGACCCCCTGCGCCTGAGCCAGGTCCTGGTGAATCTATCCAATAATGCCGTGAAGTTTACGGAAACCGGTGAAATTGTCATTTCAGCCGCAGTGATGGAGACGATGGATGATCAGGTGCCCTCAGATCATGTAAAGGTGCGGTTCGGGGTTCGGGATACGGGCATCGGGCTTACCGAAGAACAGCGGGGAAAACTCTTTCAGGCCTTCAGTCAGGCGGATGCCTCCACCACCCGAAAATACGGTGGAACCGGCCTGGGGTTGACCATCAGCAAGCGGCTGGTGGAGATGATGGGCGGCGAGATCTGGGTGGAGAGCGAACCGGGGGTGGGCAGTGAATTTATCTTTACGGCGGTTTTAGGTATTGGTGAGGCTCAAAAAGAGAGAATACTACAGCCTGACCCCGATCTCAAAAACCTCAAGGTGCTGGTGGTGGACGATAACGATACCAGCCGTGAAATACTGGAAGATATGCTTACCTCCATGTCTTTTGAGGTGACCCTGGCCACGGATGGACTAAAAGGACTGGCGGAGGTGGAAAAGGCGGACCCGGACAATCCCTTTGATCTCATCTTCATGGATTGGCAGATGCCGGGTATGGATGGGCTAACGGCTTCCGAAAAAATAAAGAATCATCCTGACCTCAACAAGATACCCAAAATCATTCTGGTGACCGCCTACGGTCGTGAAGAGATCATGAACCAGGCGGACCGGATCGGTCTGGATGGGTTTCTGATCAAACCGGTAGCCCCTTCAATGCTGTTGGATGCCGCCATGGCCGCCTTTGGTAAAGGCAGCGGATCCGGACAAAAACGGCGGGGACCGGGTGTTGACCCCGAAGGGGTGGATCATATCAAGGGCGCTCAGGTGCTCCTGGTGGAAGACAACGAGATCAATCAACAGGTGGCCCAGGAGATTCTGGGGGGGGCGGGTCTTAAGGTCACCACAGTGGGAGATGGCCGGCAGGCGGTGGATGCGGTGCAGACGGGCAATTACCAGGCCGTGCTCATGGACATCCAGATGCCGGTGATGGATGGATACACGGCCTCCCTCGAAATCCGCAAAGATAAGCGTTTTGACGACATGCCCATCATCGCCATGACCGCCAACGCCATGGCCGGTGACAAGGAAAAAGCAATTGAAGCCGGCATGAACGACCATGTGGCCAAACCCATTGACGTAAAACAGCTTTTCTCCTGCCTGGGCCAGTGGATACAGCCGGGGGTGAGGGGATTTGAACCCAAATCGGATAGGGTAGAACCCCTCGAAACAGCACCTGCCCCATCAGCCCCTCCTGCACCACCCAAGGATCAACTTCCCCAATCCATTGAGGGAATTAATGTGGAAGAAGGGCTTATGCGCGTGGGGGGTAATGAGAAACTCTATCGCAACATCCTTATGAAACTTCGCGACGATTACGCCAAGACGGATGAGGAAATAAGGGGCCTGTTGCAATCGGAAAAGGCCGATGAGGCGGAACGTCTGGCCCACAGCATCAAAGGGGTGGCCGGTAACGTGGGGGCGGGCCCCCTTCAGGACGCCGGTGCGGCTTTGGAGTCCGCCATCAAACAGGGAGAGCGGGAAACCTATGAAGAGAAGATTTCCAATTTTGGCGGTGTCCTAAGAGATGTTGTAGAGGCTCTGGGAATCCTGGGGGATGAACCGAAACAGGTTGAAATCGTCAAAACTGGTGCGGAAGAAGCTGATCCGAAAATTTTTTTGGCCGCACTGGAAGAAATGATCCCCCATTTAAAAACTCGAAAACCGAAACCCTGCAAGGAAGCCATGGCGGAGTTGAAGAAGGCTCCCTGGCCGGCGGCCGTGAGCATTGAAATGGCCGATCTGGAGCGGTTGATCAATAAATACAAATTCAAGGAGGCTTTACCCCTTCTGGAAGACCTGCAAAACAAACTGAAAGGATAGGTGAGTCTAATGAAGGAACTATCGGATTGCACCGTACTCGTGGTGGACGATACGGAAGCCAATGTGGACATCCTGGTGGATGCACTGGGGGAGCTGTATGATGTGTCGGTGGCCATGGATGGCGTGGCGGCCCTTGAAGCCGTGGCGGAAGAACCACCGGACCTGATTTTATTGGACATCATGATGCCCGAAATGGATGGGTATGAGGTGTGCCAAAGATTAAAGGGCAATGAACGCTACGCCAACATCCCCATCATTTTTCTGACAGCTCTAACGGAAATTAGCAACAAGACCAAGGGTTTCCAGTTAGGAGCGGTGGATTATATCACCAAGCCCTTTGAAATTGCGGAAGTCAACGCCCGTGTAAAAACCCACCTGAAACTGCGCCTGGCGGAGCTTGAACTTCGCGATCTGGTGGTAAAAACGCTGGGGGGCGCCATCGAGGTTCTCACGGAAATTCTTTCCGTTGCCAATCCCACGGCATTCAGCCGAACATCCCGGCTGAAACGCCATGTCAGCAAGGTGATGGCAGCCTTCAAACTAACGGACTTCTGGCAGATTCGAATGGCCGCCATGTTGAGCCAGATCGGTTGTGTTATCGTACCGCCTGAAACCATCGAGAAAATTTTCCGGGGAGAGAAGGTTTTGGTGGAGGAGAAGGAAACCTACAATCGGCACCCTCAGATAGGGTATGAACTGATTCGCAAAATCCCAAGGTTAACAGAGGTGGCAGAGATCATCGCACGCCAGCAGGAACTCCAAAAAGAAACCGGGTTCCAGGGGGATGATCAGGCACAGCGCATGATTCACATTGGAAGTCGGATTCTAAAGCTGGTTCTGGAGTATGAGAAGTTGACCTACAGCGGAAAAACCCCATCCGCGGCAATGGCCGAGCTGAAAACCGGTGAAAAAGAGTACGGCCCCAAACTGGTGGAAATGTTTTCCCGGATTGTTGAGAGCGAACCGGAACCTGCCCACATGGCTGTCAGAAAACTTTATCCAAAAGACCTGACCGTTGGGATGGTGATTGCCGCGGATGTCTTCACGAGCAATGGCATACGGCTGATAGAGGCGGGTACCAAAATCAACCCGTTTCTTTTTGAAATCCTTCATAACTCCTCTAAAACGGAGTTTCGCGAGGAAACCATTCAGGTTTTTGCCTCTGCCTGATGGTTCCGGCTTTTAAGAGGCTTTGCTTCTGACGGCCGACTTGAAAAATAAAGTGAAAGGACAGGTGAAGTTCAATGAAAGAATTGTCGGATTGCACCGTGCTGGTGGTGGACGATACGGAAGCCAATGTGGATATTCTGGTGGATGCCCTGGGCGAACTCTATGATGTCTCGGTGGCCATGGACGGCCGGGAAGCCGTTGAGACCGTGGCGGAAGAACCGCCGGATTTGATTCTGCTGGATATCATGATGCCGGAGATGGACGGCTATGAAGTCTGCCAAACGCTAAAAGCAGATGAACGCTATGCCAAAATCCCCATCATCTTTCTGACGGCGCTGACGGAAATCGAAAACAAGACCAGGGGGTTTCAGATGGGCGCCGTCGATTACATCACCAAACCCTTTGAAATTACCGAGGTGCAGGCCCGGGTGAAGACCCACCTCTCCCTGGTTCTGGCCGGCCGTGAACTGGAGATGCAGAACGAAATTCTGGAAATCAAAGTGGCGGAGCGTACCCGGGACCTGGCGGTCACCCAGGATATCACCATTCACAGCCTTGCATCCCTTGCGGAGACCCGGGACAATGAAACCGGCGGGCATATCCTGCGAACCCAGCGTTACGTGCAGGCTCTGGCCCAAAAAATGGCGGACCATCCAAAGCATGGGCAGGTTCTGGACAAAAAGACAGTGGAGCTGCTCTACAAGTCCGCGCCATTGCACGACATCGGCAAGGTGGGTGTTCCCGATGCCGTTTTGCACAAGCCGGGCAAGCTCACCGATGAAGAATTCGCCACCATGAAGACCCACTGTGAGTTGGGATACCAGGCCCTTCTGAAGGCGGAGGAATTGTTTGATGCGGAAATCCGGCCCTCCTTTCTCTCCCACGCCAGGGACATCGCCCGTACCCACCAGGAAAAATGGGACGGTTCCGGGTATCCACAAGGGTTGAAAGGAGAGGAAATTCCCCTTTCCGGGCGGATCATGGCGGTGGCGGACGTGTATGACGCCCTCATCTGCAAACGGGTTTATAAACCCCCGTTCACCCATGAAAAGGCCGTGGCCATTATCAGCGAAGGGCGCGGCACTCATTTCGACCCGGATGTGGTGGATGCATTTCTGGAAATTGAGGAAACCATCAAAGCGGTTGCTAAGGAACTTGCGGATAGTGATTGAGAGGGCCTTTATGCCATCTTGTAGGCGGAATCATGATCCGGATGAAGTGAAACAAAGATCATAAAATCATTTTTCCGGCATACCACGGCTCGGCGTTTTCTGCTCAGGCGGATGGTATAGAGTTCCCTTCCTTTATCTGTTTTTATGGACTGAATCTTTTCCCATTTCAGGCCCCTATCATGATAGACCTGATGCCAATCCATCATAACGATCTTTTTCAACGTATTCCTTGAGATTGCAAACTCTTCTTTTTGCAAAGAAAACCATTCTTTTTGAAAATCGGGGTTGTTTAAATCAAGGCGAACCTTCATTTCATCTGTCTCCCGATAGGTCTTCCAAATTTGATTCTTCAGGCTCGTGTTGATCCATCCATCGGTCAAACTTTTCCAGGCGTTTTCTGTATTCTTCCGTGTGAAACATTCTCTCGGAATGGGGAATGAATTCGCCCATTTTAATCTGAATAACCCCTTCAGAAAGGTTTTCAATTGAAACCAGTTTCCCTGCAAATTCTTTGGGCAAAGTTACCTGTGATTTTATTGAGACTTTTCTTATTTCCATTCATTTGCACCTCATTTTATTTTCTGATAGTAAAACATTATTACTTATCAGAATTGTTTACAAGCAAAACTTCTTGAAAAACGACGGAAGGTAAGTGTTTTGTCCATTTGACATTTTCAAAGATTTTTGCGTAAACTGTAGTTTACGGAAAGCATAAATATTGCAGACATTATGGAACGGAGAACACTATGAAGCCCGTAAGACTTTTTTCCACATTCATCATCGTACTCTTGTTATCGTCCTTTTTTCCACATTTCTCAGGGGCAGCAGAATCTTCGGATCTCAAGATCCACGTCACCGATCCGAAACTGCCGAATGTGGCCATCGTCACCACCGGCGGAACCATCGCTGAAAAGAAGGATCCCAAGTCCGGCAAGTCTGTCCCGACACTTACCGGAGATGAACTGGTAAACGCCGTACCCGGTTTAGACAAGATTGCCAACATCGGTGTTTTGAATTTCATGAACATTGACAGCTCACAGATGACACCGGAGATCTGGCTGAAACTCAGCAGAAAAGTGAACGACATCATCAAAAGACCCGATATCGCCGGCGTGGTGATCACCCATGGAACGGACACCATGGCCGAAGGGGCGTACTTCCTGTCATTGACCGTTCACAGCGACAAGCCGGTGGTGTTTACCGGGGCCATGAAAGATGCCTCCGCCCCCTGTTCGGACGGGCCCGGCAATATCCTGAACGCCGTTGTGCAGGCTTCGTCAAAGGAGGGGCAGGGAATGGGCGTTACCGTAACCCTCAATTCCTACATCAATGGGGCAAGAGCGGTGAGAAAAACCCAGACCACCAATGTGCAGACCTTTCAATCCGGTGAAAAGGGGTATCTGGGCTACGTGTATAACGGCAAGGTCACGCGATTCAACAACAGGGTTCACGGAATAAAATTGCCCCTTCCCGCAACGCTTCCCCCTGTACCGTTCCTGAGTACCTTCGCCGGGGACCATGGGGATCTCATCCGTTACGCCGTGGATAAAGGGGCCAAAGGCCTGGTCATTGACGCCCTGGGCGCGGGCAATGTCAATGCGGATACCTGTGACGCCATTCTGTACGCCCTTTCAAAAAACATTCCGGTGATTATATCCACCCGGGTTTATTACGGCTCGGTGGAACCGGCCTACGGCGACAAGGGAGGCGGCGGCATGCTGGCGGAAAAGGGCGCCATTTTGGCCGGAGACCTCATGGGAACCAAAGCGCGTCTGTTGTTGATGCTGGCCCTGGCCGAAGTGGGAAACGATCTTGAGAAATTGAAGCAGTATTTCAGGTAGCGGGTGTTTTCAAAAGAGCAACGCCCTTCTATGAATCCTCCTCAGCTTTGTTCAAAAGAGATTGAATATAACTCTTCTTCCTGTGGGGATACTCCCGATAATACTCGATGGATTCCATTGGCAGAATGGTCGAAGGCTCACCATCCCGCATTTTTTCTACATGGGTCTTGTTGACAATCGCCGGTTCATATTCGGGGTCAATTTTCAATGCCTCGTCGAAAGCGGCCAATGCTTTTGATTTCTCACCCAATTGGGCATGGCAAAGGCCCATATTCCCATAGCTCTGCGCATGATCCGGATTGATTTTAATACATTTCCGGAATTCTGGAATAGCCCGTTCCCATCGGCCCTTCTCCATATGGGAAAATGCGGCTTCAAACAAATCCTGGGCTTTCAAATATTCATCCAGACTGATTTTGGAGTTTTTCATGACCATTTTTTCAAGAAATCGGATTAAATCCCGTGCCTTCTGAACCAATTCATCATCTCCTCCGATGTCAATGACCCGCTGCATACAATCAACGGATTTTCGCAGATCGTATTTCTTTTGATAGGCGGCGCCCAGATTGTAATAGGCATGAGCAAAATAGGGAAAAATCTCAATGGCTTTATTAAAATATTCTATGGCATCTTCAAGATTGTCTTCGAGAGCGCACGCCGTTCCAAACCCATACATGACTAAATGATTCCCGGGGTGCTGTTTATCGAGATCATGGAGTATGCCGCGTGCTTTTTTGAAATTCCCTTCCCCCACCCATTTCATGGCGCCGTCAACAGCGTCTTCAACCTCCTCATTGATTTCCATGATGAACTTTTTCTTCGTTTTGGCTTCTGTTTTCGATCCTTCATATCTGACTGCGGCCTGGTAATAACGACACCCTTCACATGCCTCGTTGCGCAAATCAGCACAGCATGAAGGGCAGATGAATTGATCATTGTATACCGAACATTTTCTTTTGGCGCGTTTATCATTACAAATTTTACACTTCGGTTTTGCCATAATCGAGCTCCTTTAAATTGGCTTAAAGCGAACCAACGCAAAAAAAATGGGTTCAAAACGGTTGTGATCAATCACCTGGCAAGTCGGGGCGGTCAAGAGAATGGATGCTGAGCCGCTCACCCGCTAAACAGCACAAATAGCCGCCACCATTCCACCATAGCCTGCCTTAAAATCCCTCAGGAACGATGGTGACAGAACCGGCAGAAAATCCACCAGGTGGATGGGAAATGACCTCAGCCGGTATTCGAGAACTTCCGTTTCAAAAGCGCATTTTCTTCTCGACACGGCAAGGACATTGTCCCAGTCCAACCCTGCGTGACAAAACAAGGTATACAGGTCAAACACATCCTTGGGTTCGTCCCGCCCCAGAACTGCGCATATCTTGTTTGCGGCAATATTCAGGGTGTTGTCCAAGATGAGACCGTCAGGAGTTCTGATATTTCTGCCGAAACGGTAAACCCTGTCGTTGACCACATCGACTTTGAGTACAGATGACATCAAAAGCCTTACAAAATCCCGGGCATCGACCAAGACCTCATATTTAGAATCGTTTGCATTGAACACATCCAGCAGCATTCGAACATCTTCTCGAAACAGGTTGCTCTCGTTGGAGAAAAAATCCAAGTCCGCGGAGTGCCGCTTTTCAAAATAAAACCGATTCAAACAAGTGCCTCCAGTGAGGTAAAAGTGGGTATCAGCACTTGAAACAATTTTTAGCACCCGATCCTGAATGCGGTACAACATACGGTAGTCTAAATTCCCCATGCATATTCCTTTGCCAGATCGTAGTCTCCCGTCATGTTGGCTGCCACGAGGCGAAGTCTTTTTGAATTTCCGCCTGCTTTCATGTAACGATCCAGCAGTTTTTGCCATTTGTCCGGATGAAACAGTACACGAATATGCCGAGAAGGATAATCGCTGTTTTCCACAATCTTGGAAAACACGAAACGGTCAAATCCAACATCATTTTTATCCAGCCTGTGGAGCAGTTCTTCGGCGGTTAATTGATAATCTCCCCAGAAACATTCTCGCAAAACCGTTCGGGCACTTCGCGTTCTGGGATTTTCCATATTTATCCCTCCCTTAGTTTGTTCACATGAATACAACGATAACACATGAAACTCAAATTCAAGTTTATAACATGAAGATGATTCTGGATGAAGCATTTATTTGGCGTAATTTCGACAAGCCCGCTGGGAGATTATCAACATGGAGGCGATCAGCAGAATATTGGCCGCTATGATGCTGACCAGATCGGAGGCAATATTCCGCAATAAAATCAGACAGCTGCCAAGCGCATACAACAAGGACGCAAGGGCCCAATGCCTGAAACCCTGATATGTTCTGCCCTTTCGGTACACATAAAGCATGCAGACGAACAGCATCAAAGCGATGAGGCTGGGAAAAACAAAGACGGTTTTCATGCTGAGAATTTCAGTCATAACACATCATGGAATTCCGAACTGTTTTCCGGGAGGTCTGTAAGTCCAAGTCTCACATCTTTCATGTTTCAACAGTTCTCAGGTTACGCCAATTCACCCTTTGAAACAATCAAAAAAAGGGCGTTACGCTCTTGGCATGACGTCCTTCGATAAAACGTGCATCACTTCTCCAGTTTTTAAAGCCGGGTCGTTTTTTAAGAATAATGCCCCTATTAACTCAACGCCAGGGCTTTCAAAGCCGCCGCCCTCGGTTCCCCATAAAAGACCGGGTCCACGTGTTCCATGATGTCGGCATCCACATCCAGGAAGTTGCGTTTGTTTTCGATGGGAATGAGCGCGCGTTTGGCGCCGTTGTCTTTGGCCACCTGAAGGGGTTCCACCAGGGAGCGGGCAGGCTTGATGTTGCCCTGGATGCTCATGTCGCCGATAATCAGGGTTGCCGGTGTTGCGGGACTCTTGCGGATGGCGGAAAAAACGGCCACGAAAAAGGCCACCCCCAGTTCTCCCTGAACCTTGTTGTTCAAGAGATCCAAGACCTCCACATGAAAATCGGAATTGTCTACTTCACGGGCCAGACCCAGCTCACCTTTGGTGGCGGCCAGGTAGCCAAAGGCACGCTGGATGGATTCCTTGGTAATCCCGGAAACTCCACCCGCAGTTTTGAGCTTCCCGGTCCCCGGCGATACACTCACCTCGATGCGGTACATGCCCACCGTGCCTTCGGCGTTGACGGTGGCGCTGTAAACGGTTCCCGGGGCCAGGGGGTCTGATGAAATGAGGCCCCGACCGCCCATTTCGGGCGTGCCCACAAAGTGTTCTTCGCCGGTCTCCTTTTCCATGTAGCTGAAGGAGGTGTGATAATATTCAAAGGAGCCCATCTTCTTGAGCTGTTCTTTAACTCTTCGGCGGCCTTCAAGGGCCAGTTCCGTGATTTCCTTCAGCTCGTCAGAGGTCGCCTCGCCGTTAGGGTAGAGGATCTTCATGAGGCCCGATACTGTCTTTCTAACGGCCTTCCGGTCCCGGGCATTTAAGTGGGAACCAAGGCTGAAATGCTGGTCGATAACCTCGGTGAAGTTATGTTTGCGCAAAGCCCTTAAGGCCTCAGCCAGATAATCCACCACAAAGCCGTAATGTCGGGTGAACAGCTCCACCCGCATTTTTGGAATTTCCCAGCCGGGCAGGTAGAAATGGATGCGGTCGATAAAGGCCATGTCGTCCCGGATCACATCCGGCATGGGAGCGAAGAGATGGCCTGTTTGCACCATGACGTCGATGGGCTGGTTGGTGTTTCCGAACATGACGATGCCGGCATTCCCTGAATCCGCGTCCTTGCCCCGCTGGAAGGTGCCCGATTCGCAGTAGGTTTTGAGGGTTGTGATGACTTCTTTGGGCATCTTCTGAAGATCGGCTACCTCGTCAAAGCCCACCACGTCCCAGATGGAAACCATTCCCTTGTGCCGACCGCTCATGTGCCCAAACATATTGGCCACGGTGGTAGGGCCGGTCAACAGGGCGCAGTAGGGAGAAATTTCCTGAATAACGAAGCTCTTACCGGTTCCCCGGGGTCCCAGCTCTACCAGGTTGTAATTGCGTTCACAGAGGGGAAGAAGGCGAATGAGAAAATGCAGCTTCAATCGCCGGTCCATTTCCCCAGCTTCATAGCCCATGCTCCGCACCAGCAAATCCACCCATTCTTCGGAAGTAAATTCCGTCCGCAAGCTGCAATAGTCATTGATGTCAAAGGTGGCGATCTGGATAGGGGCCAGCTTGTCAATCCAGAAAGGGTGTTTCCCCCGGCTCTCTTCGTCGTAATCAAACCGCAGGTCCACCTGAGACCAGACGCCGCCCATGAGCAGTCGGTCATATTCCCGCACGTAGTGGGAGGGGACATGCACAAACCGGTCCCCGAAATTGACCACTTCGGCCCAGTAGTCGGAATCCACCAGGCGCACCTTGACCTTGTCGATAAAGGTGTGGGTGTTTTCCTCCTTCACCAGGCTCTTTGCCCGAGTGGACTCGTCCGGACCGATGTAGTTTTCCGCCAAAGTTTTATTGACCACCTGAAGGCCCATCTGAATGGCCATTTCATCCGATGACGCACAGTATTTGCCCAACAGGAATTCCAGCACAAATACCGGGACATTGGCGCCCACCTTCACTTTTCTGACCAGATCCTTTCGCACCACCCGTCCGGAAAAGACGCGGTTAATCTTATCGTCCAGCGCGTCCCGCTCCGGGATCTGAGTATATTTTTCTTCCATTATTGGGTTCCTAAGTTAACGGGGATATCATCGGATTGGGCCAGTACAGCATCCGTTGCCGGATCCTGGATCATCACCCGGATCGTTTTACAGTCTTCATTTTCAAGAAGCATGCCCACGCCGGCCTTCTTTCCGGGTTGAAGAATTACGCAACCGCTATCCTGTTCAAAATCCCCATCCAGGGCCATGCCGGCTTTTCCCACGATCACATCCCGGCTCAGGAGTATGGGCCGAACCTTGAGGGGGCTT
The DNA here is from genome assembly GCA_963662465.1 of Desulfatiglandales bacterium. Taxonomy (GTDB): domain Bacteria; phylum Desulfobacterota; class DSM-4660; order Desulfatiglandales; family Desulfatiglandaceae; genus NaphS2. The sequence continues at coordinate 788,430 of OY759599.1, read as the reverse complement.
TGGTTGAAAAGTCCCCCCATTTCCAGCTTGATGCCGAATGTTCGATTGGCCAGCTTTTCAGGAACGTCCGAAAGTAAAACGATGCTTCCCGGTTCCATCATGCGCTTTTCCCGTTTCATGCGAAAGCTGATGACCGGAATAATCATTTCCTGCAGACTCAGGCCCCCATGGTGATATCCCAGGTCGCCTCCGCTTTTAAATACGCCGATCCCCCTGGGAAAAACGAATTCCAGGTCGCTGTCGTAACCCAATTGGGATGCGGAAAGCCGAATGGTTCCGACCGGTGTGCTGCCACCCTGCCCGATCCAGCAACGGCGATGGATTTCCAGGGTTTTTCCACCCGGTGAATCCGTCTTGAAGGCGTCCTCTTTTTTCCGGGTAAACAAATGACCATGGTCCGCGGTGACCACGAACCGGGTGATGCCGCAATCGGCCAGTTTTCGAACCGCACGAACTACATTTCCCACCATGGTGTCCATGACCTGCCGGGCGATGAGCCCGCCCGTCATCTCCCCCAGGGCATCAATTTCCTGGGAACGAACCACCAACAGAGGAACCCCGGACACAGCACCTGTAAGCCTTTTGCCGGACATCTGCAGCAGTTTTTCAAGGAGCATTTCCTTCATGCCGGGAACCCGGGCTTTCAAAAATTTCAACCGGGCGCTGACATCCGGTAATGCCGTGTTATCGATTCGAGCCGCCAGCTTCCCGCCCGATTCCACCACGCTAAATCCCGCTGAAGCCCCAGGCAGCAAGGCGGCCATGCCGACTGGGGTGATCGTAGGCCAGGCGGCTACGGCCGGTTTCACCGTCACATCGCTTGCCATGGGGAGCATTTTCACAAATTCATGGGCCATGGCAAACCGCATGGCATCTACCAGAAAATAGGCCACAGGCGTCTTTTCCCCATCCACCATCTTTGGGTGTACGTCCGTCTGCTGAAGCAGATCCGCTACGATCCATCCCGAACGCTCCAGGGCCTCCATGAACCCCACGGCCATATCCTGAAGCAGATCCTCATAGGTCTGCCGAACCTTTTCAAGGGCCGTTTCGGCCTCCGGGTCCACGGTCATTTTAGCGGTCCATGCCTCCATCTGCTGCTGAGCCAGGTCCACCCTGTGCCATCCCTCCGGGTTGCAGTAGGCATCAATCCATTGGGGAGGCGCATGGCCGGTTTTTAAAAGCCCCTTTCGGGCCGTTTGGATGCGCTCCCCCAGCCGGGCCATGAGTCGGCAGGCGGTCCACTGGGATTGCCGCTCAAGTGTTCGATCCGCCCAGAAGCTTCGTCGGCGTTCTGAGATGAGCGTCAGGGCCTGCCGGTATTCCCCTTTCAAAATGAGTATCCCCGCCCATTTGAGAAGCGCCTTTTCTTCGAAGGGGAAGGTATCCACCCGGCCCAGGTTTGATGGTTCGATGGTGTGTGCCGAAAGTCCTAGATCTTTCTCTATGTTACGGGAGATGGTCGCATAGGCAACGGGATGGTTGTCACGCATGGCAAGGGCTGTTTTTCGAATCAATGAAAGCTGTTCTTTGTTCCGGGATTCCGGAACCATGGCAACGGTTGGGGGCGCATCGCAGGAAAGGTCATCCCGGAATTCGCCTACCAGAACGTACCGAAGGACCTTTTCCCGGGCCTCCGCCAGGGGAGTGACGTTTGTCAATTCCAGTCCCAGGCGGGAGGACAAAAGAAGAAACAATTCCGCTTGCACCCCTTTTGAAAGGATCTTGTTATCCATGTCGGGGTCACACAGCCATCGTGCCAGGAGAATGCTGTTTTCTTTTACGCCATCAAAGAGCATCTTCAGGAGGGAGGGGACCTCACCTGTTTCCCGGGTCAGAAAGCCCACGATGTCCTGGTAGGTGAGTTCAGGGGCCAGCAGATTGTCGATGATGCCGTCCGAATCGCCTTTTTCCAGCAGGCAGAACCGGGCCAGCCGTTTCAGTTGCCACTCAAAGCACTCACCCCCTTTTTCAAGCTCCATGAGTACCGAACCTTTTCGGTCCCGGGATGCTCCGGGGATGTAGAGCAGCAGGGGATCGGGATGGTCCTTGTCCACCAGGGGTTCCACCGCGGCCTTGATGCCGAAAAAAGATCCTTCAAAACGGGCCAGCGACACGGTCAGGTCCCCGATGGCCACCCTGTAAATGCCGTTTTCCGGACCGCCTTGTGTCGGCAGGGCATCCACAAACGGTTCGAATTCTTTCCTCGGATCATACCAGACCAGCACGGGGCGTTTTTTGAAGCGCTCGGTCAGTTGCCTTTCCAAGTATTGGTGAAACGGGTTCATATCAGGTTTTCCTTTTGCGTTTTTTGCGGGTCGCGCCGGTGGGGACAGGTGCTTTTAACAGGTCTTCCAAAGCGGCCTTGACCGTGATGGAGGTGCGTTCCTGAATCAGATTCTCCAGGGTCTCTCTTGAAATGTCTTTTGGATTCCGTTTACCCTTTTCATCTTCCTCCCAGAGGATTTCATCCAGTTCATGGGCAATGGCCAGGCTCCGGTCCGTGGTGCATTTGGGGACCACCCGTTCAGGCCACAGGTGCATGGCCAGGTGCGCCCAGTCGTAGTCACCCTTGACCAGTTTGTCCCAGACTTTCTTGCACTCCTTTTGCCAGGAGCGGTTCTGAGGGACCAGTCGCCACAGGGGGGCGAAGTTGATGATGACGCCGTCGTTCAGGTTGGGATTCCAGAGCGGCGCGATGCGGGCCACCTCCTCTTTGAAGGTTTTGAGTTCGGCCACGAAGGTTTCCCGGGCCGCAATCTCTTTTCGCTGAGTTGCGGTGGGATTTGCGCCATATTGCTGGCGGGCGCTGGTGAGTTCCCGTTCTTCAAACTGGAGTTTGGGAGTCACGAATTCGTTGAGTATCTGGTAGAAGGTGTCTTTGGTGAACCGATGGTAATAGAGCCAGATCGAATACGATGCTGATGGTGTAGAGAGCTGCCAGTAGATGGGGGCTTTTCGGCGGCTTTTGGAGTAGCGTTTGATGTGATCCGGGAAGAAGTTTTTGCGGAAGTAGGTGCGGAGATCTGGAATACCCAGGATATCGCAGGCCTCCTGCTCGATGTCCTGGGCCTTGTCTTTCCAGAGGACGGTCAGGACTTCTCGGATGCGGCGAATGATGTCCTCATGGTGGAGTTGGTCGTTGTTGAAACCCGGGTCGTCCACCAGGATGCTGTCCCAGGAGATGCGGATGGGGTATTCTGAATCCGGGATGGTGGGGTTCTGGACGGAACCATCGGGTGGGAGGGTGTTTGCGTCTGGGCGAGCGCGGAGCCATTCCTCACTGACGATTTGGTTGGGTTGGGCTGGTAGGCCGTTGGGGCTGATTAGCATTCCGGGCGGACAGACAGGGAGTGGGTCAAAGGGGGCTGGGAGTTTAGGGACAAGCGAGGGGTCCAAGGCAAAACGGAGATCCCAGCGTCCCATGAGCATTCCTATACATTCCGAAAAGACAGATTCAGCAAAACCTCGTAGATTGGACACTATTCTCTGCTTCTTGGCGGCATCAACGATCCCTTTAGGGGAGGATTCTAAGATGTGGCTGACTATCTCGATACGTCGATCAACAAAGTAGCTCTTTTTTGTGAACCATCGCTTGGAACCCTGTCCTTCAACAGAAAAGCGCATTAATTCCTCTATTGAGCAACTAAGAAGACGGTGGACCTCCCTTTCCCCTGGGCTGTTCGTATAACACCAGGGATGTGGACCGATTTCAGCATCAACAAAGGAAACCTCTTCATCATTCATCCTAAATGCCTTTGAAACTTCGTCATCAAGTTCTTTGGACCACTTCAAAGCAAAGAGAATTTCATCGAACATAGCTATCGTGGCATGTAAAGCGGATTCATGAAGTCCTGTGGCTTTGTAGCCTGTAAACAATCGAACAAATAAGCAACTAGTTTCAAGGCGGGCAAATTCTTTAATGCGATTTGTGAACAAAAGATGCGCTAATTCTTTATTTCTAGTAGTGTTGATTTGGTCGATAGGATCAGCGGGGACACTTTCCACAACAGCCGTTGTGTAACGCCTAGCAGCACTGCCTGCGGTGGCAATATCACCGGAACCGACGGCTAGTTCTAAGAAAACTTGAGGAACCCTGCAGGACAGGAAAGCTATCGACAACAAGCACCGATCGCTTGAATTAACAAACCAACTCTGAGCATTGTGGCTAAAGATACAGTCCATGGGAAGGACTTTGGCAGCGAAGGCACTTGCAGTCCGAACTGTATATGTTGCTCCTTGCAGATAATAGTATCGTATGTTCTGAAACCTAGCCCCAGGGATACCGTAGTAATGTGCTCCACTTTTCCTTATCATATCCACAGCTAGGTGAATGTCATCAAAGAAGGGCGAATACTCACCACCTTTGGAAAACCTCTGCCACCTGTATCCCCGTCCTAAATTGGTGGAAGGTGCCTCCCATCCTAACCTAACAAATCTGAAATCATTGCCAGTGCATAAACCTGGATGAACTTTGGAAACCACTTCCCCGAAAAGTCCGGTTGATTCATATCTATTGAGGAAGTGAGTCGGTGCCCAATAGGCAAATACACAGCCGGGTACTTTGGAGATGATGCCTTGCTCGACAATGAACGTATCCGCGTTTAACTCGGTCTCTATCCTTCTTATTGAATCAATAAGCCCCGGTTCCTTATCACGGGTCGAAAGCTGGCGGTTGACAAAAATCCCTCTTGAATCAGGTTCCCCATGCTCGATGATGTAACTGGCTACTTCGACCAATGCAGCATCAAGTACTCCCAGGCCAAGATCCACAAAACAGGTTAGACGATTCCGAAACACCACATCCCTACGCCAGTTCTCGCTATTGCCTAGAAAGAACCCTGTGCGAGCGCTGAGGACGCCGACTCTTCCACCCTCCCAGGTCAAAGAAAGCATAGTCTCAACGAACGTTTGGAACATGTCGTTGGAGCTGCGTTTGCAAAGACCATCGATGTATGCCTTCCCAAGAGACGTGGCTTCACCGAACGGTGGATTCATCAACACAACATCATAACGCTTAAGGCGAAGGCTGATGAATGCAAACCCACGTGCGGCGTCTTCGGCAAACAAATGTCGTCGGATAGTATGCCCGTTTTCAGCTCGCTCAGCATAGTCCTTCAGAACTTTTAGGATACGTTCCTCAGCCTGGTTCCAGAAGCTTTCTTCCTTTACACTTTCTACATCAAATCGGAACTCCAATTGCCTGGGTTTACGAGCAACCACGCCGGGGAACAGCAATTGCTGTTCGGGTTCCGGGACTTCCAGCCATTGGCGTTTTGCCTCCGCAACGGCATCTTTAATTTCTTCTTCGATTTTCAGGAGCGCCCCCGCCTCCCCAGCCAACTTCATTTTTTCGAATATCTCATCCACCAGCTGTCCCAGCACCCGTGGCTTAAGGCCGGCCGTAAAGTCCCGCCGCATGTCCTCTTCACCAGGCATAGGTTCGGCGGTCACGACATTCGATTTGTTGATCTGCGACCGCTCGTGGGGATTCAGGCTCATCCGTTTCCAAGAACGCTGCGCCCGCATCCAAAGACTGAGTGCCGCAATTTGAACCGCCCGGTGGTCAATGTCGATGCCGTGGAGATTATGTTCAATGATCAGTTTGGGGATATGGCATCGAAGGTTCTCAAGGGTTTGATAATCTTCTCGTAGCATTCTGCCGGTGGCCTCAGGCTGAGGTAGTTCCTTGTCCCCCCAGGACTCTTCATAGATTCGTTCCAGCAAATCGAAAGCGTAGAGCAAAAAATGCCCTGAACCACATGCGGGATCCAGGATTTTGATGTCTCGTGGGTCTTTCTTTGGTCGATGTTCGATGTAAACCGTTTTTTTGAGAAGCTCCTCCTGGGAAAGGTCGGTATCCCCATCATCCTCAGCCGGGGCTTTTTCACCCGGCCCAAGAAATACCTCATTCGGCCGCCGAACCAGATACCGGCATTCATCCTTCAGCACCGTATCCCCTTGTCGCATCTCATACCAGATGCGCCCCAGGGTGTTGTCGGTCAGGAACTCCACCACATAACGTGGAGTGAAAAACTGGTTGCGCACGGCCAGTTCCCGGGAGTTCCGAGGAGCGGCTGATGCATCCCTCATCTTCTTTCGCTCTTCCCCGCTGTTGAAATACTGGTACACCCAGCCGATGGTCTCGTCTTCGCCCCAAACCCCCGCGATCTCTTCCCGATTCAAAATATCAAGCAACCCATCAAAGGCTTTTCGCCCAGGCCACAAAAGAGACGCTAAATCCCGGCGGTCAAACAGCACCCGGATCTCTGTTGAAAGCTCATCGAAAAGGCTTTCGATATACAGCCGGTAACCTTTGTCGGGCAGTTCCAGCAGGCCCGGCGCCAGGCCGCAGAATTCCTTGAACCCGGAAGATTGCTCCCCCTTGGACACACACTCCTGTACCAGCCCCCGAGCCTCCAGCATCTTCAAGGCCGCAAAGCGATTCAAACAGGTAAAAGACGCTTCCCGAAGATAATTGCTGACGGCCTCGGCATCGGAAACGCCCCCTGCTTTTTCATGCTCGATGGCAGCGATCAATTTCTTCCGGATGATGCATTGTCCTGGGTTCAAATGTTTCCCTGGTTCCGGTGCAATCCGTCCGTTGGGAAGGATATCAAACACGCCTTCAAGCTGTTCGCCGAACTCGGATTCCAGGAGATTGCGGGCATCCTGGGTGGCCTTCTGAATGAGGTTTCGGGTCTGCTTGTCCATCATTCTCCTTCAGAAAGTCTGGTGACATCATCCATCATTTTTGCGATCGTTTTACCAAGGACTGGTATATGCATTTTGCATACCTCAAATATGGCCTCGGCATTCACATCAAAGTAATGATGACTGATGATGTCCCTGAGCCCCTTAGCCTTTTTCCACTCTACCTGTGGATAACGGAGCAGCAGGGCGTGGTCGGTAACTTTGTCAAGATTTTTGAGTCCCTCGCCTATGGCAATAAGCTGCATGCAGAGGCCATCCAGCTTTTCCATACCGGCCTCTGAGCTTGTGAAATCTTCAGGCGATTGTATCACTGCAAACCGCCTCATAATGGTTTGAGTTGCATTATGGATTTGAGACGCGATCTCCAGCACCAGTTCCCGATCATACATAGATAGCCTCTTTTTCAATCCTGGTTTTGAGAAAACGGTTCATTTCTTCTCTGTAGCTCACCACATCCACCTGCCGATGCAATTGATCTTCCAGATCCTGCTTGATGCCGATCAGCGCAAACAGGTCCTGTCGTTCCAGTTCAACGACCACATCAATATCGCTTTGCGGGTTCATGCGATCCCGCACGGCAGAGCCGAATAGCCCGATTCTTCTGATCTGGTATTCCTGTCCTTTCAGGGTTTTGAACCGCTTCAGGGATAAAACAATTTGCTCTTTTTTCATGATGCCTTTTCCCCTTTGTCCTCGGTCTCTTTTGAGGCTACGAACACATCCGACCCGCCTTTGTTGGGTATCTCTCCGCTCTATCCAACCTACGGTCTACATTGTGGAAACATTTTCAAGATGTCGAACTTGCAGAATTTCATCGGCATGGACGGGAAGGATTTTGGATTCCTCTGCCACAATTACGGTAATGGTTTCCCCAAGCGCATTGAATACTTCCAATGAATAGCCTGTCTCCTGACCGGGCATTCCTTCATGCCGCTCAACGATGGTCGCCAGATCTCCTTTCCGAAGGCCATACTCAGGTAAATCCTCCGCAAGAGATATGCGGGAAAATAATTGATAGGTCATTTCTATGTCTCCTTGTCTGGGAACAAAGTAATAAACTTGGTTTCCCCCGATACATATTCTTTTTCCCAAATCCTCCGGTCCCATCCTCTTTTCGTCTTATTTTAGCCGGCGGTGCCCTTATTGAATCAGCACCTTCTTGCCAGCCCCGATGTGGCTTTCACAGGTTTCCCTCAAACCCTGAAGGGCGGCATCCAACTGCTCTTCGGTTTCCACACCGCCTGCAAAGAAACTGGCGGCGTTTACCTTGATAACCCGATTGCCATCCAAAATCCGCATCATTTCTTCCACAACCCGGTTGAGACGCCCGGGCGCCGCATCGCAATCGGCGCGAAGCTGGGGAATGGGCGTGGAAGGCACCGGGTCCTTAAGTACATATGGCTCAATGGGATCGCTGATGAGCTTTTTCTGTTCATCGGTGAGCTTTTCCCAGCCGGGAGTTTTCTCCAAATCTTCCATGACGGCAGTATATGCCTGCTTTCGGCCAGCCGAGGCTTCCACAAATCGTCTCTCGTACTCCTTCTTCAGTTCCCTTGCATGTTGATCAATGGTCGACAGTTCCCGAAAGAAGGTTTCTCGATCCAGAAGATCTTTGAGGGTTTCCGCCTTTTCTTTGAAGGCCTCATCCAGATCCGGCTCTCCGGCCAGAAAAGGCCACTGGGTTGTCAGGGTCGCACCCGCCCTTTTAATATCATCCTGCGCCGGTTCGGTGAGGACGTGGGTCAGTTCCGCCGTTCTCTTGACGGCTTCCTTCAATTCTTTGCAAGCGCTGTTAAAGGTCAGGATGGTCTGTTCTTCACTGCCGGTGCGGATGGTCCGTATGAGATCGCAGGCTTCCCCCAATATCTCCGAACCGGGCAGGTGATTGGCCACCAGAAGGTTATACATGTCCTGAACCTCTTTTTCCCGTTTCCCTGACTTTTCACGGATGGTTTCCGCGGCAACTGTTGGGGTGAGATCGGAGATGTCGCCACCAAACACATCCTTTACATTTTCGTTGGCCTTGATGAGTTCCGTAAAATCAAACACCTCCTTGGGACGGAAGGATGTCTGGCGAAACAGGTTATTGCTGGAAAAGGTGTTTTTCGCATCCACGCTCAGGGCGGATTGGATGATTTGCCCCTTGCTGGTGGCTTCAATGGCGCCGGCCCGAAGCAGACAAACCGCCAGCAGCCGAACCACATCAAAGTCCCAGCCAAAGGGTTCTTTTGAAAACGCGCTCTCCAGATATTTGCCGCCGGCATTCTCCCCGTAATCGGTACGGTTTTTGATCTTGGCCAGCACCTCGGCCAGTGGATCGGCTTCGGTTTTGAAAACGGCTTTTCCCCCTTCATCGCGCAACAGGTCCAACAATGCAAACACCGAGCTGAGACCGCGCAGGTTCTCCGTGGTCATAAGGCTGTCCAGATCCTGTTTCTTCACGCGGGCCGCCGCTTCCTCAAACCGATCAAACACATCGGGAAGGGCCTGGCCCATCACGATTTCCGTTGCCTTTTTCAGAGTCTCCACTTCGCCACCGGGGCTTCGGTCATTCCCTCTAAAAAACACGGTCCCGTTCAAACAGGTCTGCCGGAGAAGGCGCTTCAGTTCGTCCTCATGACGGCGAAGGCGAATCTTTTCTTCGGCCACCAGAGCGGTTTCATCCTTGGTTTTGGCGCCACGGCCCTTTGCAGAGAGCATTTCCCGGGATCTGAAAATCTCAACCGTCTGCCGGTCGATGGCGTCATCCAGAGGCGCCGCCCAGAAGATGCCGCTGGTCTCGTTCTGGCTGCGTTTCCGCATCTCAGCGGCCTGCGCTTCAAATTCCTTTCCAGATTCCGCCAGTGCTACATGAACCGTAATGTCTCCTTCAACAATGCCTCGACCATTCAATGTAAGACCGGCTTTGAACAGTTTTGTGTCCTTGAGGTTGTGGGACGGTGGTGGTTGCCAGAAACCGCTGAGTACATCGCTGTGAATTCGGTTCACATCTCCGTGCCTGGGCGCGGGCAACCCCATGCGCAGCCGCTCCCAGTCGTCTTCGGCGGGGGTGGGGATACGGTAACCGTCTTCCCCCTCACGTACCTTGTGTGCCTTTTTGAGGGCCTCCAGAGCTTCTCGAACCTCGGGCAGCCTGGAATCCGAATCTACAGATTCATGTAGCGTGGCTGCGATGTTTTCGGCGGTGCGATGAACGCTTTTAACGAATTGCAGCAAACAAATGGCCTTGGCCACGGGTTGGGCCAGGGGGTGGGGAACCTCCTTTTTAATCTCCGATATTTTTCCTCGAATCTCGCTTGAGATATTTCCGGCCACCAGGTCGTAAATCTGATCCAGACGGACCAGGGCGCCGACAGGCTTTTTCGCCAGAGCCGTTTCCGGATGGATGAGAAGCTGCTGGGCCAGTTTGATGATGGTGCGGTTGGCGCCGCCCACGTGCCGTGCGGCGCCGCCCTGGGTGCGAAGACCCGAAACAATCTGAATAATAAGCCCGATCTGGTAGGGGAGCATGGGGTAGAGGTCCACAAAGGCATCGGTGGAAAGCTCGGGCAATCGGATGTCCGCGCTCAAGCGGGTATTTTCCGTGAGCCTGCCCCGGTGGGTGGAAAAAAGTTCCCGCAGGGCCTTTTCGGCCGATGCGTTTTTGAACAGTATCCGCTTGCTGGTCACTTCAGAGATGTCCGAAGTCTCCAGATGCACCTGCAAGGGGAACCGGTCCATGAGCCTGGCCAGCTCAACCCTTTTATCGTCCAACCCTCCAACCAGTTCATTCAGGCGTTCCTGGGAGGTAACCACGATCCACATTTTGCCCCTTCCCACGCGGCCAAGACTCTGGACAGCAGCCTGCAGGTCCAGCATTTTCTGAATATCCCGGGCCACAAACTGGCCCACCTCATCAATCACGAAAGCCAGGCTTTTTCCGGGGCGACGTCTCTCCATGAGCATTTTACACCGTTCGGCCAGCAGGTTGGGGGTGATGTCGGCCCGATTTTTGGCCGCCTGGCTCCACGAATCAAAGGTGGCATAGGTATCGGGTTCCAATTCATGCATTACCCGACTGGCCCAGGCGATGGCAAAGGCCACTTTTCCCTTTTCCCGATCCCAGTTCTTGTCATAGAGTTTTTGAAAGATTTCCTTGAATAGATCCAGGCGACTTTCCCCTTCAAGGGTGATCTCCAACCCGGCAAGATCCAGGTCTTTGGCGTATCCCAGCCGATCCAGGAAAAGGCGGTACATAATTTCCGTGATCGTCTGGTTTCCGGAACGGATGCCCCGGTCCGTGGACACGTCGAAGATGACGGCCTGGGTGGGCACATGCTCGCTGATGTTGGTCAGCAGCACTTGAATGGCGTCGTCCCTGGTTTGCTTTCCAAATAGCGATGCCGCCCCTTCGCTTTTGAGTTTCCGGTTTTCAATGGCCAAACCAAGGTTCTTGGCAAAACTGGATTTACCGGAACCGAAGAAACCCGACACCCAGACGCCGATGCCCTCGTGGGGCTTTTTCGGGGTTTCCCAGTAACGCTCCAGGATGCCTCGGTAATGCCCACAGATGGACTTGGTAACCACGTATTCCGTGATTTCGTCCTGGACCAGCGCTTCATCGGTCTGGTCCACTTTGATCACTTCCTCGATGTGCCGATCTATTGGGTTGGCAAACAAGTCCTTTATGATCGTCATGGCATTACACCCTTAAAAGATTTTTGGCCTGTAGTTATGTTCCGCATCCAGAATTCCCATAAACCGCAAACCGGCGGCGCCGTCCAGATCGCCGGGATAGAACAACACCGCCGGGATCTGGATGGTTCCCATCAGCTGCTCCAACAGGGACGAGGTCCGGTAAATGGGGAAAAGCGCTCCTGCCCGGATGATAAAGACGATATCTCGCGTGGGGTCAGCGGCCGGCGGCATCCTTTGAAGCACCAGTTGGTCCAGAGGCTGGTATTCATCCAGCACGTTATGGACCGTATCGATAACAATTTCAAGGCCAAGGGATTTTTCCTGCTCGGCAAGTGCTTCAAAAGTCATTTCCTCGGCCGTAAGCGCCGCTGCCATGCATTCCGCCAGGGAAATCCGCGTAACTCTTTTGCCGGATAGTTCCAGCCGAATTTGAAGCATACTCATTTCGGCCCGCACCGCGAACTCGTCTTCCGGAGGATATCGGAAAATGGCATAGGGCATGTTGTCGTAGGCACTGATCTTGGGTCTGGGGTCAGGCAGTTGAAGAACAGGTTCCAGATCGTCCTTCATTCTCTTTTTCCAATGGGTCATCTTGAAATTTCCTTTGCGTATGCTTCAAGCGATGGACTCGAAAGCGTGAGCTGCGCAATGCTTCCGGCCACGTCGTATTCAAGAACTTTGTACTGGTGGAGCCTCAAGAGTTCCCGCTCCACGTCATCGGCATCCATCAAGAAGAGACGCCAGTCTGTTGACGCCAACACCTGGGAAGTGGTGTACCCCATATCCAAGAGCCCGCGCAGCACATAAACAAACGCCTCCTGGGGGATATGGTAGTTGGCGAATTTCTTTTTCACCTTCCCCTCCAGCAAATTAAAATCACCGGCCATTTTCAGAAGATCCCTGGCCGCTCTCAAAGCTCCGTATTCCGAAAGTTTTCCTCCGGACGCAATCTGCCCATCAGTGATCTTTCTCACGAAAGGCAGGGCATCCTCAGTGCGGATCATATAGGCGCCCTCTCGAAATCGGGTGAACAACCATTTGCAGGCGAAGCGATAATAAAGCGCATCGATGTTGCCCATATGCCACAGGAGACATGGCTTCCATTTGTAAAGGACGAGGTTCCCTTGCACCATCAATACCAGGGGAGCAATGGACTCATTGCCGCCAAACCGGCTGGAAAGCGTTGTCAGGATTTCATGCAGCCACTTTTCATTCCGGGCGCCGATGGCGTTTTCTTCCCGAATCTTCTCAATGTTTTTCCTGAAGGGAATCGAAAGGTCCCAATGTTGAAACGCGGCATAGGTCTCTTCAATGAGAGCGCCTTTGCGGGTAAAACGAGTGGAGAGTTTTCGTTTTTGCCTGTTCATCTTATCCTTACGAGTTGGTGGTCAAGGGCAAATAGGGTACCGCCGGCTTGCCCTGCTCCCCTCTGAAGAATCCCGCCGCCAGCAGGGACAGGGCCTCATCATCCAGGGATTCGCAGGCGGAAATCCGGACCGACCGGCCCTCGGACGACCGTCGCAGTTTCTGCGCCATTTCGACCTGCTCCGGATTGATCAGACCCTGCTGCGTCAAAAGATCCAGAAGTTCCATGCCTGATATGTGTTCCAGGGATTGGAAAAAAGGAGTCCAATGATCGATATCATCCAGCCATTCATGCCATTTCTCCTGAAACCGATCTTCGATCTCAGGCGGTAAATCCCATAGGGTAACGGCGCCTGGATAAGCATATATCTCTTTACATCGGTGAGCGGCAACGGCAAAGGTGATTTTGGCTTGCGCAAATCGATGGGTTTTGGGAAACCCACGACTCAATGTGAGGGCGCCATATCGGCCCATGATTCCTTTCGTGTTCCACCAGCGGGCGTTGTCCATTTCACCGAAACGGGCGACTGTGAGCCGTAGTTTGAAAAGGTGGTCGAACTTAAAATTTACCATCGTCGTCCTCATTACTGAAAATTCGCTGCTCCCAAGGATTCACTCATTTCCGGAAAGGCAAATCCCATTTTTTAAGGTTGATTGTCAAATGGCATTTTCGGTGAGGGTTTAAACATCCCACGTCAAATCAACATAATAGGGAAAATGATCTGATGCATACCGCCCATCAAATTGATCATGAACAATCCGGGCATCCACAACGTGCGGCGGCGTGGTTGTCAATATCCAGTCTATTCTGTCCTCATGGGGAATGCCGGTAAACCCATGGTGGGTAAAGCTCTGTTTTCCCTCCGGGCGGTGCAGAACCTGCCAGGAATCCGTGAGCCCCGTAGTCCCGTCCACCAGTAAACCATGCGCTTTCGAGTCGGGGCCATCATTGAAATCCCCCATGAGGATCACCGGATCGGACTGCTTTCGAACCCACTCAGCGATGATTTTGGCCTGCTCTAAACGCGCTTTTGAGCCCATATGATCCAAATGGGTAACAGCCACGCTGAAGATCCGTGAGGAATTTTTGGTTTCCAGCCTTAAAATACTGATCATGCGGGGAAAGGCACTGTCCCAATCCATGCTGCGATGAATTTTCCGCGTTTTTGAAAGCCAGAATTCCGCTCCATCCAGTTTCCGAAAACCATCTTTCCGAAAAAAGAGTGTGGGATACTGGCAGGTGTCGTCCCATACTCGGGCCGGTGCATGCATCCGGTAGTCGGAAAGTCGTTTTTCAAGATAGTCCAACTGGGACGGACGCCCTTCCTGTGTTCCCAGAATTGCGGGGGCATATTGCTCAACCAGCGCTATCACCCAATGTCGCCGGTTGGCCCAGCTGTTGCCGCCATCCTGGTCATTTTCAAAACGGAGGTTAAACGTCATCACGCGCATGGTATTTTTTGATCTCCTCTCTTCTTTGTGAAAGGTGTTGTTGGGAATCATTTAGGTAAATAGCATATCTAGGAATTGTATAGGACTGATACGTATGCTTTTCATTAATGTAATATTACAGCAAATAACCCTGTAAAAGCTCCGATAACCCCGATTAAAACACCTAAATACTTCAAAACTAATTCTGATCTTTCATTTAATTCTGCGCGAATATTTTTGTTAATGGTGTTGATACCAAGAGTGGACAATACTTTTTCATCGCTAATGGTATTGCATCGGTCCCACATATTTTCATCATCGACCTTCTGTTGATGTTTAGTAAGGCTTCTGAGTTTTAATCTGTATTTTGAATAAGGTGTCATTTTAAATGCTAAATCCGTAACAAGGCCTATTGTTCCCAACGAGAAAATCACTGGTTTATCCAGTGTATTTTTTGGTTATAATTAAGTAAGGTGTCCCCGGAACTCCATTATTATACCGCTTTTCGAACTGTTTTTAAAGAGTTGCAGACGCCTGAACGGGGATGCGTGCAGACAGAAAACGTGCAAAGTCCAATATCTCTTTTGCCGTTTCATCAGGCAGGTTGGCAATTAAATCCGCAGTCTGTTCAGCTATCGGAACCCATTTCCGCGTTTCAATACGCCATACGACAATAAACTGTTTCGAATTCAAGGCTAGGAAATCAATGGTTTCGCCGTTTTCATCTGCAAATTCGGTTTCATAGACCTCATCGTTATGGCAATGAACAATTGTACCCCTGACTCCCGAACGTAGATTTCTTTTCGGAATGTCTTTTATTAGTTCGATTATATCACCAATTTTTGGCATTTGCTTACCCTATTTTTTCACATAAAGCGTTACAAGATGCGCTTCTTTTATTTCATGAGAAACAAGCCACCCTGTTCTCACAACAGCCCGCCGCCCCTCTGTTCCCTGAAC
Organism: Desulfatiglandales bacterium; assembly: GCA_963662465.1. Taxonomy (GTDB): domain Bacteria; phylum Desulfobacterota; class DSM-4660; order Desulfatiglandales; family Desulfatiglandaceae; genus NaphS2. Next base: position 773,283 of record OY759599.1, on the reverse strand, counting down.
TGTAATATCTGCCGTATGACGTCTACGGATACGCCTAGCAACATCTGGCAACCTCAAGACTTTATACCTCTGCTTCGATTGAAATAATATTGCTGTATTTTTGTTTATTCTATAACAATTTTATATCATTATGGCAACAAAGTTAACAACTTATTCTTTAGCGGTATAACGATAATCTCACTAGCACCTGAACATGTTACCGCCCGGGCAAAGGGGTGAGAGGCCAGAACAGAGGCACCACCACCATGATGATCACCAGGACCACCAGCGTCAGAAGCCCACCCACCTTGATGTAATCTTTAAAGCGATATCCGCCGGGTCCCATCACCAGGAGGTTGGCCGGGTGAGAAATGGGGGTCATGAAGCTGGCGGATGCCGCCATGGCCATGGCCATCATGAACCCGTAGGGCGTGACGCCCATCTGCTGACTGGTGTTCAGGATAATTGGCGCCAGCAATAACACCAGGGCCGCCGTGGGAATAAAACAGGTGGCCAGGAAAGTCAACAGCAACAGGGCCAGCATGACCGCCGTGGGCCCCAGTGGCCCCACCGAGGCGACCACGCCTTCCGCCAGGAATTTGGCGGCCCCCGACTGATCCAGAGCCGTTCCCAGAGGGAACATGCCCGCAATGAGAAATACGGCCTTCCACTCAATGGCCCGATAAGCCTCTTCCATGGTCAAGCATCGAAACAGCACCATCAGGGCCGCGCCGATCACGGTAGCGATATAGATGGGAATCCACCCCAGAATAACGGGAACAAAGGTAGCCGCCATAAGGATGGAAGACAGGGGGGCCTTTTCCATTCGTGGGAGTTCCTGGGCCGATTGCGTCAGTACGATAAAATCGGGCTCCTGTCCCAGCACGCGCAGCTTTTCCCTGGGGCCATGCAATAATAACGCATCCCCAAAGTCCAGGGCCATATCCCGCAAATTGCCGGCATAGACGTTCCCCCGGCGCCAAACAGCCAGAACATTGAGTCCGAATTTCTCTCTGAAATGAAGGCGCCGAAGACTTTTTCCAGCCAGGGTGGAATGGGGGGACAAAATGGTTTCAACCAGACCGATTTTATCCGACACCAGCGTTTTCAAAGCAGGCCTTTCTCCGCCCACCACTTCCAGGGTTTGAAATCCTTTAAGAATCTCAAGCGCCCCCATATGGCCTTCCATCACCAATTGGTCCTTCGGTTGAAGGATTTCCATGGCATCGGGCATTTGAACGGCGCCGTCGCCGCGAATGATGCAGAGTACCCTCATCCCCAGAACTTCGGCCAGACGGCTGTCTTTTAATGTTTTGCCCCCCACGGGCGAATCCAAGGGAATGGTCAGGCGCATCAGACGTTCGTCCAGGTGGTAATGGGCGTTCAAATGATCCTGCAAAACGGCTTCGCAGACCTCGAACCCCGTTTCCCCGCAAAGGGCTTGAATATCCTCTTTCCTTCCCTGGATCAGTAGCCGGTCTCCTTCTTGAAGCACATCATCCTGAAGACTGGTCCTTCGAATGGTTTTATCGCGACGAATGGCGAGTACCATGGCCTCAAACCGGTTTCGAAAGTCCACTTCGTTCAAGGTCTTTCCATTCATGAATGATTCCCGGCCCAGAGTCACTTCGCGCAACGCAATCTCCTTTGAAAAGACTTCCTCTATTCGGACGCCCTTGATTTGAAGGATAAGCGCCTCCCATAACCGCAACTCATTCAGCCGTTCCCGAAGCCCCTTGACCACGAGAAGATCCCCCGCATGCAGCTGTTCCCGAGGATCCGGGGCCAGAAGACTCTTATTTTCCCTGGTAATGCCCATCACATCCATGCCCAGCACCGTGCCCATGCGCGTTTCAGCCAGGGTTTTCCCCGCCAGGGGAGACGTCATCGGCACCCGGACGCGAAAGATGCTGTCCTCCATGCTGTACTGGGAATCCAGATTGGATTCGAGGAGACCCTCGGTATCTTTCAAAAAATCGTGTTTGGGCAACATGCGGCGTCCCACAAAGGTCATGAACAGAACGCCGATGACAAATATAAAACTGCCCACGGGGGTGAAATCAAAAAGCCCAAAGGGCTTCAGATGGTTCTCTTGAAGCAATGCGCTCACCAGGATATTGGGCGGGGTTCCGATCTGGGTTAACAACCCTCCCAGCAGGGAACCGTAAGCCAGCGGCAGCAACAGGGTAGACGGGCTCCGCTCCGTATTTCTGCAAATATCCATGACAACCGGGAGCATGAGGGCCGCCACAGCCACGTTGTTCATAAAAGCGGACAGGAGACCGGCAATAACCATGACGATCATCACCAGCAGCGTATCGTTTCCACCGGCCAGTTTCGCCACCCGATTGCCGATGATGTTCCCCACGCCGGTCCGAGTAAGCCCGCCGCTCAGGATAAATACCGCCCAAACCGTAACCACCGCGGGATTGCTGAATCCCGCAAGGGCATCGGTGGGGTTCACCAGACCGGTTACCGCCAAACTTCCCAGAACCAGGAGGGCCACAACCTCCATGGGCATCCACTCGGTCACCAGAAAGACGACGGCCAAGCCTAAAATGGACAATACCAGTGCGATCTGAAACGTCATTTTTTTCGCCTCCACTAGTTTTCTCAGCGGTTTACAAAACCGTTTAATGCGTATTCGAGCTACGCTATTTCTGAATTAATATATAAAAAACGGGAAGTCTTCAAGAATATAGTTCGGTATTGAGCAGAACCCCTTTTCATGTTATACATCAGAGAAATATTAAAACTTTCTTCCAACCTAAGGAGGGCCCCATGTGGGAATACACCGATAAGGTCAAGGAACATTTTCTGAATCCAAGGAATGTAGGCGAGGTGGAAGACGCTCAAGGCGTTGCCGAGGTCGGTTCCATGTCTTGCGGCGATGCCCTTAAGCTCACCTTCAAAACAGATGATAACGGCAAAATCATCGATGCTAAATTCAAAACCTTCGGGTGCGCCAGCGCCATTGCCTCGTCTTCAGCCCTCACGGAAATGATCAAGGGCAAAACCATTGAAGAGGCGGAAAAACTAACCAACGAGGACATCGCCGATTACCTGGGCGGGCTCCCCAAGGAAAAAATGCACTGTTCCGTCCTGGGTCAACAGGCCCTGACGGAAGCCATCGCCTATTACAAAGGGGAAGTTGTTCCGGAAAAAGAAGGGGAAATCGTCTGTGAATGTTTCGGTATTACGGACCTGGAAATCGAAGGGGCGGTCAGGGCCAACAATCTTTTGACCATCGAAGACGTCACCAACTACACCAAGGCCGGGGGCGGTTGTGAAAACTGCCACGATGCCATCAAAAAAATTATCGAAAAGGTGCGGGGAGAGGAAAAGGCGCCTGTTCGGCCACAGCTTTCCAACATGCAGAAAATCAAAAAGATTGAAGAAACCATTTCTAATGAAATCAGTCCTTCCCTGAAGCAGGACGGCGGCAACATCGAGCTGGTGGACGTCATCGGCAACCGGGTCCTGGTGAAAATGCAGGGAAGTTGCGCGGTATGTAAAGCCTCCCAGCAAACCCTTAAGAATTTTGTAGAAGCAAAGCTGAGAGAAATGGTGTGGCCGGAACTGGTGGTTGAGGAGGTGACCCAATGAAAACGATCTATCTGGACAACAATGCCACGACCCGGGTAGCCCCCGAAGTGCTGGCGGAAATGCAGCCCTATTTCACTGAATTATACGGCAACCCATCCAGTGCCCATACCTTCGGCGGGCAGGTGGGCAGAAAGATCCGTGAAGCCCGTGAACGCACAGCCGCGCTTTTGGGGGTTGAGCCGGGCGAAATCCTCTTTACCAGTTGCGGATCGGAGAGCAACAACGCCGCCATACGGTCCGCGCTCCAACTAAACCCCGACAAACGCCACATTGTCACCAGCCGGGTGGAGCATCCGGCCATTAAATCCTTTTGCGACCATCTGGCCCAAAACGGTTACCGGATTACCGAAATCCCAGTGGACAAAGACGGAAACCTGGACATGGCGGTCTACGAGGAAAGCCTTACGCCGGATACGGCCATTGCCACCATCATGTGGGGCAACAACGAAACAGGCGTCATTTTCCCGGTGGAAGCGGCTGCGGCCCTTGCCAAAGAGCGCGGCATCCTGTTTCATTCGGATGGGGTTCAGGCAGTAGGCAAAATTCCCATTAACCTGAAAGACAGCCATATGGACATGCTCTCCCTGTCCGGTCACAAGCTTCATGGGCCCAAGGGCGTGGGAATCCTCTATATCCGAAAAGGCGTTCCCTTTGCCCCCTTCATCATCGGCGGCCACCAGGAGATGGGGCGGCGGGGCGGTACGGAAAACACCGCCGGCGTCATCGGCCTCGGGAAAGCCTGTCAGCTGGCCCTGGAACACATGGAAGAGGAAAACACGCGGGTGAAAGATCTTCGCGATAAGCTGGAACGGGGAATTCTCAACGCCGTTCCCAATGCCATGGTCAACGGAGGAAAGGCCCCTCGCCTTCCCAATACCAGCAATATCAGTTTTGAATTCATCGAAGGGGAAGCCATTCTGCTTCAGATGGATGGTTACGGCATCTGCGCCTCATCGGGCTCCGCCTGCACATCGGGGTCCCTGCAACCGTCCCATGTACTGCGCGCCATGGGAGTTCCCTTTACCATGGCCCATGGCTCCATACGGTTCAGCCTGAGCATTTACAACACGGAAGAAGAAATCGATTTTGTGGTGGAAACCCTTCCCCCCATCATCGAAAAACTGCGGGCGCTTTCCCCGTACTGGGAAGAAAAAGCAAAGTCTTGCGGCGCCGATAAAATGCCGTTTTGAAAAGGGAGATAACCAGTGGATGCCGAACTGAAACGCCGGCAATGTGAAATTGAAATCAAGACATCCCGCAAGTTTCGAAAGGAGATTCCCGGCATCGTCGATGAACTGGTGATGTCCTGCAGTCGCGAGGATTGCTTTGATCACGTGGGCCTGGAACCCATCAGCTCCAGGGAAGCCATCATCGATCTCCTGCACCGGGCCTTTCGCATTCTCTATCCGGGTTATTTTATCTCAAAACGGGTGGACGAGGTCACCCTGGGTTACTATTTCGGTCAGGAAATCACCGAATTTTTCGAAATTCTTTCCCAGCAAATCACCCTGGCCGTCCGCCATGACTGTATCCGTTACGAACAACCCTGCAGTCTCTGTCGGGAACGGGGTGAAGAAGCGGCCATCGACTTCGGTAAAAAAATGCGGGAAATTCGGACCCTGCTGGCCAAGGACATTCGTGCCGCACGGGAAGGCGATCCCGCCGCCAAGAGCTTTGATGAAATCATCTTCAGCTATCCGGGGCTTTACGCCGTTACGGTCTACCGAATCGCCCACCAGCTCTTTGAAATGGGCATTCCCCTGATCCCCCGCATCATGACCGAATATTCCCACAGCCGGACAGGCATCGATATCCATCCCGGCGCCCATATCGGAGAGCGTTTTTTCATCGATCACGGCACCGGCGTGGTGGTGGGAGAGACATCCGAGATCGGCGACGGGGTCCGCCTTTACCAGGGCGTCACCCTGGGGGCCATGTCCATCCCCAAAGAAGAAGTGCAACAGCTCACGCACAAAAAGCGGCACCCTACCCTTGAAAACGATGTGGTCGTCTATGCCGGGACCACCATTCTGGGCGGCGATACGGTCATCGGCGCCCGTTCCGTCATCGGCGGCAATGTGTGGCTCACGGAGTCGGTTCCCCCGGACACCCTGGTTTTCGCAAAAAAACCCGAGCTGATCTTTAAGGAGCGAAAACGCTGAAAGCTTTGTAAATGTAAACAGCTATGATAAGGGGTTTTACCGCCCCCGCGCATGAAAATAACATCCACCGCTTTTAAGCTAACGGCTAACAGCTAATAGCTAACGGCTGCATTTTCATGGCAAAGAATGCGGACCATGGGACACGGAGGGTTTTACGCAATGATCAAATTTCCCTATGGAATGGCGGATTTCAGACAAATCATCACCGAGGGATATTTTTACTGTGATCGCACCGGGTCCATTCCTTTGCTGGAACGGGGAAAGAGCCAGCTCTTTATCCGCCCCCGCCGGTTCGGCAAGAGTCTGCTCTTGTCCATGCTGGAAAACTACTACGACATCGCTCGAAAAGATGCTTTTGATGAGATCTTTGGGCATCTTGCCATCGGCCGCAACCCTACTTCCCCGCGAAACAGCTATTTCATTCTGCGCCTGGATTTTTCCTGCGTGGACCCCACCGGCACACCCGAGGATGTGAAGCGGTCTTTATATAACCACATCAACGTCCATATCGAAAATTTTGTTCGCTATTACAGAGACAACGGTTTTGATTTGTCCGGAACCAGGATCAATCCAGAGGACGCCTTGTCCACAATCGAGTCCTTACTGGGCGTGACCCTGAGTGCCGGCCATCCGGTATTTCTCCTCATCGACGAATACGACAATTTCGCCAACACCATCATGATGTTGCCCACTCTGGATTCCCGCACCCGATATAAAGCGATGGTCCATGATGAAGGACTTCTGAAGACCGTGTTCAAGGTAGTAAAAGCCTCCACCTCCGGAACCGGGTTCGACCGGGTGTTCATCACCGGGGTGTCGCCGGTGGTCATGAGCGATATCACCAGCGGACACAACATCGCCAGGGATATTTTTTTTGCCCCCCGGTTCGCCGACCTTTGCGGGTTCAGGGAAGAAGAGGTGGAAAAGACGCTATATGACATTGCCGAGGATTGCGGACTCGAAAAGGAAGACGCCCGGGAAGCGCTTATGATGATGCGCACCTGGTATAACGGCTACCGGTTTGCGCCCGAGCAGACCACTCCGGTGTACAATCCCACGCTGTGCCTTTATTTCTTTGATGAATTCCAATCCGGATGTGCCTACCCCACTGAAATGCTGGACGCCAACCTGGCCGTGGACGAGTCCAAGCTTATGTACACGGCGGATCTTCCGGGAGGTCGAGAGATGGTCTTCACACTGACCCAAAGGGATGCGAGCGTGGTCATTCTCAGGATCAGCAAACGTTTCGGCCTCACTGAGATGCTTTCCGATCAATCCAGGGACAGGACCTTCATCGCCTCGTTTCTCTACTATTTCGGCGTGCTGACCCTGGTAGGCGAGACGCCCCGGGGGGAACTCGCCCTGAAGGTCCCGAACCTGGTAATGCAAAGCCTGTACATAGAACGGGTGCGACGCATGATGCTGCCGGACCCCGTGATTCGGGACAGGGGTCGGCTGGCGGCTAAAAAGGTCTATCAGGAAGGGGACATCCAGCCGGTATGCGCCTTTGTGGAGGACCATCTTTTCACCGTGTTCAAAAACCGGGATTATGCCCAGGCCAATGAGCTGACCATCAAGACCGCTTTTCTGGCGCTGCTCTATAACGACATCCTCTATATCATGGATTCGGAACCGGAGCTGGAACGCCGCTACGCGGACCTCACCATGATCATCCGGCCGGACAAGCGATACCTGAGCATTTTTGACGTGTTGATCGAATTCAAATTTCTGAGTCTCAAGGACCTGGGTCTCAGTGAGGAGGCTATTCGAAGCCTGTCTTCCAACGAACTGTATGCGCTGCCCCAGGTTGCGCGGGCGCTTGAGAAAGGCAGGGCACAGGCCCTGGACTACGGAAACCGGCTGGCGGACAAATACCGGGACCTGCGGCTCAAAAGGTTCGTGGCGGCGGCCCTGGGCTTTGAGCGCATCTGCTTTTTGAATGCGGAGCAAGCGCAGGGCGAATAACCACGGCAACCTTCTTTTCACCACGAATAACACGGAGGGTTTTACGCAATGATCAAATTCCCCTATGGAATGGCGGATTTCAGACAAATCATCACCGAGGGATATTTTTATTGTGATCGCACCGGGTCCATTCCTTTGCTGGAACAGGGGAAGAGCCAGCTTTTTATCCGCCCCCGCCGGTTCGGCAAGAGTCTGCTCTTGTCCATGCTGGAAAACTACTACGACATCGCCCGAAAAGACGCTTTTAATGAGATCTTTGGGCATCTTGCCATCGGCCGCAACCCCACCCCCCCGCGAAACAGCTATTTCATTCTGCGCCTGGATTTTTCCTGCGTGGACCCTACCGGCACACCCGAGGATGTGAAGCGGTCTTTGTATGATCACATCAACGGCGCTATTTTGGATTTTGCACAAACTTATGGGGCGCAGGGGTTTCATCTGCCGCATATGGAAATCGACCGCGCAAATGCGCTGTTTTCCATTCAATCCCTTATTTCTTCAACGAAGACATTCGGCCATCCGGTATTTCTCCTCATCGACGAATACGACAATTTCGCCAACACCATCATGATGTTGCCCACCCTGGATTCCCGCACCCGATATAAAGCGATGGTCCATGATGAAGGGCTTCTGAAGACCGTGTTCAAGGTAGTAAAGGCCTCCACCTCCGGAACCGGGTTCGACCGGGTGTTCATCACCGGGGTGTCGCCGGTGGTCATGAGCGATATCACCAGCGGACACAACATCGCCAGGGATATTTTTTTTGCCCCCCGGTTCGCCGACCTTTGCGGGTTCAGGGAAGAAGAGGTGGAAAAGACGCTATATGACATTGCCGAGGATTGCGGACTCGAAAAGGAAGACGCCCGGGAAGCGCTTATGATGATGCGCACCTGGTATAACGGCTACCGGTTTGCGCCCGAGCAGACCACTCCGGTGTACAATCCCACGCTGTGCCTTTATTTCTTTGATGAATTCCAATCCGGATGTGCCTACCCCACTGAAATGCTGGACGCCAACCTGGCCGTGGACGAGTCCAAGCTTATGTACACGGCGGATCTTCCGGGAGGTCGAGAGATGGTCTTCACACTGACCCAAAGGGATGCGAGCGTGGTCATTCCCAGGATCAGCAAACGCTTCGGCCTCACTGAGATGCTTTCCGATCAATCCAGGGACAGGACCTTCATCGCCTCGTTTCTCTACTATTTCGGCGTGCTGACCCTGGTAGGCGAGACGCCCCGGGGGGAACTCGCCCTGAAGGTCCCGAACCTGGTAATGCAGAGCCTGTACGTAGAACGGGTGCGACGCATGATGCTGCCGGACCCCGTGATTCGGGACAGGGGTCGGCTGGCGGCTGAAAAGGTCTATCAGGAAGGGGACATCCAGCCGGTATGCGCCTTTGTGGAGGACCATCTTTTTACCGTGTTCAAAAACCGGGATTATGCCCAGGCCAATGAGCTGACCATCAAGACCGCTTTTCTGGCGCTGCTCTATAACGACATTCTCTATATCATGGATTCGGAACCGGAGCTGGAACGCCGCTACGCGGACCTCACCATGATCATCCGGCCGGACAAGCGATACCTGAGCATTTTTGACGTGTTGATCGAGTTCAAATTTCTGAGTCTCAAAGACCTGGGTCTCAGCGGGGAGGCTATTCGAAGCCTGTCTTCCAACGAACTGTATGCGCTGCCCCAGGTTGCGCGGGCGCTTGGGAAAGGCAGGGCACAGGCCCTAGACTACGGAAACCGGCTGGCAGACAAGTACCGGGACCTGCGGCTCAAAAGGTTCGTGGCGGCGGCCCTGGGCTTTGAGCGCATCTGCTTTTTGAATGCGGAGGAAGCGCAGGGCAAATAACCACTCACAGGGAGCAGTTGCCTATTTTCCAACCAGGGTATGCCAGAAAACCCGTCCCCCCTTCACCAAAGCGGATAAGAGCGTCGTTATTTCCAGGAGTGGCCCCTGGATGCGTTCCTGGACCATAAACTCAAATTCCTTCAGATTTCGCGTGGTATCCCTCACATGATCCAGACTGTCGCCAACCTTATCCATATCTTTTTGAACGACGGCGAGTATCCCCTTCACTTCAGTCGTAATTTGGGTAACATCATGGCTGATGGGCGCCAGTTGCAGTTTGGCCATCTCAAAAAATTTCCGCGCTTCTGAAAACGCCTTGAAAGCGTTTATCAATAAAGCCACCAGGAAAATGGTGTTCAGAAAAAGCAACACGGCAATCAATGCGACGCTGATGGAAATATCCATGTTTTCGGCACCTGTAATAACTTAATGGTGAACAACCGTAAAAATTTCATTCAGCTTTTCGATTCTTTTTCATCCTTGTAGGCGGCCACGCCGGCATGGATGGCTTCCTTAAGACGGCCTTTCTCATCTCTCAATGCATCTTTACCCTCAATATACTTGGCGGTCGCCGCGGTTTCCAGATTTTTTAAGCCGGATTTCGCCCCGTTCCGGAAAGTTTCCAGCTTTCGCCTGCTTTCAGTGAGGATATCCTCTGCTGATTTTACCGCAAGCTCAAGTTTTTGTTCCACATCATCTTTCAGTTCAAGGGAGCGGATGCAAAGATCTTCGCGCATTTCCCTGCCGGATTTGGGCGCAAAAAGCAACGCGGCCACTGCACCGATAACGCCGCCAAACAAAAAACCCTTGAAAAAACGCGAATCTCCTCCGCGATCGGCTGCCATGATTTTCTCCTCGGGAATGTGAACAAAACGGTTTAAAAAAAGGCGAAAAACGCCGGAACCATTTGGAATAAGGTTTTGGAACCTATTTCATAACGATCGCAACATTTATCGCCTTACGAAAAAATGATGATGCGGTTATTCAATGATCTCGATGGCGTCAGCGCCGCATTCCTCGGCGGCCCGTCGAACAACGTCTTGATACTGTTCCGGAATTTCTTCAAATTTCACAATTGATTTCAATTCATTCTCATCGTATTCAAACACCTGCGGACAAAGATCATTGCAATTTCGGTCTCCCATGCACTGTTTAGAGATAATCGCTTTCATGGTTCTCCTCCTTTTTTTGAATGAAACGACAATAAACGACAGCAAAACAAAGTGGGTTGACTATCGTTGAAACTTGTTTTAACAAATACCTGTTTGCGCCGTTGATGTCAATGATTGTGGTAAAAAAACAGTATTCAAATCACCCGGAAGTTGAATGAGGGAACATGCAAAATCTGTTTAAAATTACGGACGACCTGCAAAAAGCACTGGAACCGCTGAAGTTCAGCAGGCCGGTGACCCATATCTATAACCCCCTGCAATATGCTCGATCCGCCTATGACGCCTACCTTGAGGCCTACGGCGGCAAACCGAAGGAAGTTCTCCTGTTGGGAATGAACCCGGGTCCCTGGGGAATGGTCCAGACCGGTGTCCCATTCGGTGAAATCATTACCGTGCGCGACTGGCTGAAAATAAAACCAAACCGGGGGACACCCGACAACATCCACCCCAAACGACCTGTGGAAGGATTTCAGTGCAAAAGGAGTGAAGTCAGTGGAAAACGCCTTTGGGGGTGGGCCAAAAACATGTTTGGTACGCCTGAACGCTTTTTTAGCCGTTTCTTTGTGGCCAATTACTGTCCCCTCATGTTTCTGGAAGAAACCGGTCGGAACCGAACGCCAAACCAGATCCCCGTATCCGAACGAAAACCCCTTCTGGCCCCATGCGATCAGGCCCTGCGGGAAACGATCCTGTATCTACAGCCGCGCCATGTCGTGGGCATCGGCGCATTCGCCGCAGATCGGGCAAAAGCGGCATTAAGCGATCTTGATGTAACGGTAAGCCGAATCACCCATCCCAGCCCCGCCAACCCCAAAGCCAATAAAGGCTGGGAAGATTGCATTATTAAGGAGTTTGCCCAAACGGGAATTGAAATTCAAACCTGAATTGAAAGTTCAAGATTTTGAAAAAGTGACCGGTTCCCCGCCGGGCGCCCCGATACCCCGGCGCTCAAGCAATGACCCATCCTGGCTATAGAGAGTAATGAGTGCCTTAATGTAGTTTACCAGAGCATCCACTTCCGAAATTCTGCTGATCAGAAGATCCCGCTGCGCCTGCGCCACCAGAAGGCTGGTTGATTTTCCCACACGCAGTTTCTCCGTTTCCACCCGAAGGGTTTCTTCAGTAAACATGCGTGTAGTGGAGGAAGCCTTAACCTGCTGTTTGGCACGGTTCACTTCGATATAGGCGGTTTGAACATCCAACGCCACCAGCTGCGAAAGGTTTTTAAGGGCTTTCTCCGCCTGATCACGGCTCAGCATGGCTCTCCGGCGCCGGGATTTCGGTTCTCGATTATAGAGGGGATATTCAAACCGAAGGCCCACAAAGGCGTCGTAAGCGTCTCCCGTCATGTTGCGAACGGATTGGCCAAAGGAATTCGCATAGCCACTTTTGCCGAGGGTGACAAAAAGATCCAATAAGGGCAGCAACCCATTTTTGGTTTTGACCAACTCCAGATCATGGCTCATCAGTTTGAGCCGTGCCTCGTTCAAAAGGGGTCGCATCCGCATGCCCATTGCCACATACGATCGAACATCATCCAGTTTTACGTCAGGAAGTGTCGGCTGATGGATCAAATCCACTTCCCGCCCCCAGAGATCCGCACCCGGAGGGTTGAGCAGCCGCAGGAGCTGCAAACGCGTGGTTTCCCTGTCGCTCCGTGCGTTGATGAGCCCTTGTTCCTGTGCCGCCAGTTCCGCCTGAACCGCCGGCAATTCAGATTTGGCCAATCTGCCCACGTCGATCAACGCCAGGGTTTCATTTACCTGCTGACGGGCCACCTTAAGCGACTCCTCAAAAATTTTCACCTGACGTCCGGCCAGCGCGTAGTCCCAATAGGTCTCTTCCACCTGCGCCACCAGCGCCAGGGTAAAGCCCCGCAACTCATATTCCGACATGCGCGTATCCAGGCGGGCCTGCTGCAATCTCACCAGATTCACATCACTTCCGTATCCCCTCAGAATGGCCTGGTTCACCGTCAGGCCCAAGCGTGTCCAGTAAAAGGCGTCCTGGTAAAGGGAGGAGTCGTCCATTTCCGTTTTACCCTCCAGTGTGACGGTGGTGCCCGTGGGGAAGAACTGACTGAGAGAAATGACGCCCATACCTTCATCCTTGATGAAGGATTCGGTTTCGGAACCGGCCCTTGCCTGCCGTTCGCCGTCGGTCCGACCGCCGGAGATTTCCGCGGCGGCATTCGGATCAAACACAGCCCTTTGTGCGTCTTCAAAGGTTTTTGTAATGGCGGGGTTCAACCTTTCCACAACCAGGGATCGGTTGTTCTCCAGTGAAAGCAGAATCGCCTCGGTGACGGTAATTTTCAGGGGACCGGGCGGCGTCATCGTGCTTATGGGTATTTCGACAGGTGGTTGTTTCCCGGCGTCTGATGCCATGGTCACAGTGGTATCGGCCGGCAGATTCGGGCCTCCCACGGTTTGATCGATCCGCTCCTCCACAAAGGCGCAGGATGCAACCATAAAGCAGCATCCAATCATGACAAGAAGTCCCGGCAGGCGATGTAAAAACGTTGCGTCCCTCATATTTTTCCTTGCGAAGCCCTTTCCCTGATCCTGACATTTTTAATAACGACATTATTTCTAATCCGTTCAAAAAAGCAATGTCAATCGGATTTTGCCATCGACGACAAGGACGACGGGATCTTTGACGGCACATGGCAGGGAGATCTGGCAGTCCATGTGAAGTAACCATCTGCCGCCGAATAAAAGCCGCGGGAGGAGGACTTTGCACGTCTGCTCAATTCCTTGCACCGGCTCTCTGAATTGCAGATCAGGGCAGCGTTAGGCTACTAACAACCTCACGATGGGGCAATCCCGATCTCTTTTGCAGCCAGCTCGGTCAACTTAAACTTCTGAACCTTCCCGCTGCGCGTCATGGGAAAACCATCCACTATTTTGAAATAACGGGGCCGCATTTTCTCCGCCACATTCTCCTCAGCATAGGCCGCCAGATCATGTTCGTTCAAAGTGGAACCGGCCTTTCGCTTAACCCAGGCCGCCACCTCCTGTCCCTTTTCAGCATGGGGTACGCCGAAGACCTGCACCTCCGACACATCCGGATGCCGGTATAGACACTCCTCCACTTCCACGGGAAAAATTTCCATTTTATCCCTGACAATCACGTCTTTCAGCCGACCGGTTATTCTGAAATACCCTTTTACATCCATTTCTCCCAGATCGCCCGTATGGAACCATCCGTCCCGATCCACGGCGGCGGCCGTGGCCCCCGGCATGCCATGATATTCTTTCATCAAAAATCCTTTGGTACAGAGTTCCCCCTGGGTATCAGGCGGGCGGTCCTCGCCGGTTGCCGGGTCCACAATCTTCACCTGATTACAGGGCAACGGGGTTCCGATGGTCCCCACCCGCAACGCAAGCGGATCATCAGGATGGGTCATGGTGATCCAGGAGGCGGTTTCCGTAATGCCGTAAGCGACCGTGATTTCCGAAACCCCCACCTCTTCCACAAGTCGCTTCATCAATTCCATGGGACAGGGGGCGCCCCCCACAATGCCCGTTCGCACCAATGCCCATCGATCTTTCCTGAAGGCATGGTGTTCCAATAACGCGATAAACATGGCGGGAGATCCGTAAATTGCAGTACAACGTTCTTTAAAGATACTCTCAAGGATATTGACCGGGTCAAAAGCTTCAGAGGGCATGACCAGGGCCGCCCCTCGAATGAGACCCGACAGTGCAATGCAGGTGTTGCCGAACATGTGAAAAAGAGGGAAAAACAGGCACAGGCGATCCTGCTCCGTGATGTTCTGACGTTCGGTGGAACAGAGGGACTTGTTGATCAATCCTAGGTGATCCAATACGACCCCCTTGGGCCGACCCGTCGTGCCGGAAGTGTACATGATGGCCACGGGATCTTCCGGCTGAACAGTTTTTTCCATTTCGAGGAGACTTGCGGAATCCCCCTGGTCCCCCATGATCATCAGCTCCGACCATGAGATGATCTCCTCGTAAGGTTCGGAGGACGTCACAATGATGTTTTTAAGGGACAAAATATTAATTGACACCGCCCGATCCGCCAGGTCTCCCGACACCATCAGCGCTACACATTCCGCCTGCGCCAGAATGTATTTCAAATCCTCCTCGCCGGCCCCCGGATCAACGGGAACGAAAACGGCGCCCAGCTTTGCAATGGCCAGCATGGAAATGACCCATTCCGGGATGTTGGCAGCCCATATGGCGACCCGATCCCCCATTTGAATCTCCAGAGCCGCCAGACCGCCGGCGACCCGGCTCGCCTGCCACGACAAAAGTTCATAGTTGTACCGCATACCCCTTTGGCTATGAATCAGGGCGTCGCGCTCGGGATAGCGCCGTGCGATTTTTTCCAAGCTGCCGCCGATGGTGTCGTTAACAGTTTCCATATTGGGATCTCCTTAAGTAACTGTATCCTGCCCCCTGACAACTGTTTTGATGTTTATGCCATCTAATCCGAGCCAATGGATAGGTCAACCGCTTTTCCTACTTCCCATGCACCAGATCGATCACCGTCACTTCGGGAGGCGCCAGAAACCGCATGGGCGGCCCCCAGGTCCCGGCCCCCCGATTGACATACAGAAAAGATTCGTTTTCGAGCTTCAGCAATCCCGAATCAATGGGATAAAACATCTTGATGATCAGGGTGAAGGGAAAAATCTGCCCCCGGTGGGTATGACCGGACAATTGCAGATCAAACAGATTTTTAGACAGGGGATTCAACGTCGGCCGATGCTTTAACAGCAGGATAAACCGGTCCTTTGGCAAACCGGATAACAATTGCTCTTCCGTCGCCTTTTCAGGTAGACCGAATCGGTTTGCAGCCGGGTCATCCACCCCGACGATAACCGCCGCGCCCGGAATATCAATGGTTTCATCTGAAAGCAGGGTAAAACCAGCATCCTTACAAAAATTCCGGCCCCGCTCGATCCCCACATAATATTCGTGGTTCCCGTTGACCGCATATTTGCCGAGAGGCGGTTTGATCTTTTGAAATGCTTCCGGCAGGACTTCAATGCCATCGATCTGCCCGTCCAGCAAATCCCCGGTGGAAACCAGGATGTCCGGATTTGCCGCAGCTACCGCATCCAGTATCCGCGATAGCCGCCACTCTCCCACAATCAGCCCCAGATGAACATCCGAAATTTGAACGATTCTGAGGCGACCCACTTCTTTCGGAATTTTGGGCGTTTCGATGACAACATACTCCGTTCGAATGCTGACGGCCTCGATCTGAGCATAAACGCCCAAAACCAACGCCACCCCCAGGGCGAGGGAAAAAACCGCCTTTGGCGAGAGCAACCTTTTAATGGGCCGGCGACCTTTGGCTCGGAAAAACAAAAAGCCCAAACCTCGGCAAACATCCAAACAAAATGCGGTCGAAACAAATAAAAACAGGAACCCCATCCAGGTGTATCCGACATAAGCCAACATCCAGGCAATGGAATCCATCCCCTGCCGCTCGAGCACCCGGACCATGATGGGACAAAAAATCATCCCCCCCATGAAAAGGCCTAAAACGATGCCCACGCCTTTGTGAAAACGAAATGCCCCCCTGGCCTTCCGGAAGGCATAAAAATGGAGAGACCCGTAGAGGGTAATGAAAACGCTTAGAAAAACAACCATTCGCATCTGCTATACGACCCCCTTGCCTTTTCTCGTGGCATGCCAATCACACCTAAAATTCATAGCCCCTCTCCCAGTCAATCTCAGCATGAGCGTCGGGAAAAAACAGGGCCATGAAAGGTTCGAAATAATGTTCCAGGATTTCTTTCCAGGGTGAATCCGTATCGATCATAAACTACAGGCCTCTTCAAAGCTGGCAACTCAAGGATTTCATGTGAAATTATGGGCTCATCGTGGATTCGCGTGAGATTTGGCTTCTGAGCCGATTGTAGGTGCGACTTCAGTCGCACATTAAGCCGACCCTGTGCGACTGAAGTCGCACCTACAGCCCGAACCGAAACAATCTCAAAGCGCGATTTCACGTTAATCCGCGATGAACCAAATTATGATACCCCATTTTCATGGCGGCGGCAACTTTTGTTCGGTCGTCGACGACTGAAAGCCCAAAAACGCGATTATAGGGCCGTTTTTAGGCCATTTTTTGCACTAACTGTCTTGATTTATGGTGTTTTGCCTGGTCCGACCCCAAGCCCGGCTATATGAGCGCTGGATACTATCTATACTACAATAGCAGCAGCGGGGGGAGCGAGATTGTCCGGATCAAATTCTGGCCGGACAAGGAGCTTTTTACCATATCTTGCAGCCGTATGGAATTGAACCTGCCGCTTGATCCACAAGCGGCCACATTGGACATCCAAGTGAAGGTGAAATTCGACATGGTCGACCCCTCGCTCCCATGGTACTGGTGCGTAATTGCACAGGATACCTGGCGGGTCTTTCCATATGGTGAAAGTGTCAAATACCGTATCCCCTGACAAAAGAAAAGGGCCGAGCGGAGGTTGTCTCCCTCGGCCCGGCTTCTCAATCCGCGATGCGATATTGATGTCGTTTCTGTAGATTCACTCCTTCCTGAACAACATCCCCTGAGTTGACACCAAATGCTGTACGATACGCCGTAATGGCGCCGATGGTCTTATCCTCATCCTAAAAGGAGAATTGGTCCAGGTATTGCCGCAGCGCTTCAGCCTTTTGATTTGACAGCTCCGGGCAGTTATCAGGCCCTTTTGCGCCCTGAGCCAGAAGTGTCGCAAAAACCATACAGGTGGGTTGCCCACATCGCCGGCATCCACTTAATCCGGGAAGAAGTTTGAGGATTTGCAAAATGTTGGGTTTGGGTGCACTTTTGTATGAGGGTACGATTTCATGTTTTCGCTCCCAGATATCATTGACTTCCCGCATCAGCCACTGAAGGATTTTTTCAGCCTCTTCCTCGTCTTTAAGAGCGTTGATGGTAATTTTATCGCCGTGAAAAACGATAATTTTTCCCTGAAGCCGAAAGCTCACAGCCGGCGGATTCTTAAAGTATTCATATCCTCCCAGTTCAGCGTTCAAATAGGGAAGCACTTCGCTGATATCCTTCTCCAGATGTGCGATGCAGTCTACCGTTTGAAATCCGGGATTGCATTCGGGGCGTGAAATCTCTGTTTTGTATCCTTTTAACAGCATAGGTTTGACCAAAGATAATTGAAATTGGGGTTGAGAAGACGTTCGATCCATTATAACAAAATTGCTTTTGCGAAAACAATGAAATATGATCCGTTGACGTCTACAATTTGTGCATACATGGGACGGATTTTACCTGAGGGGCTTCCCAGAAGGATCTGCGCGTGGATACCATCAATTGGGTCAGTGCTTGATCATGATTATCGGCAGTTCGTTAAAACAAAGTTCAAAAGGTTCAACACCCCCAGCTCCTTCCAAATGGGGCGCCATGATGGCAGTGAGTTTGAGCGTATTCATGGCAACCCTCGATGTGAACATCGTCAGCGTCTCTCTACCCACACTTGTCCACGATCTGGGAACAGATTTTGTGACCATTCAATGGGTCATTCTGGGCTATGTGCTCGTAGTGACCTCATTGACTTTAAGTTTTGCCCGCCTGGGGGATATGAAGGGAAAGCGGCGCCTTTATGCCTACGGGATTTCGCTGTTCACAGCCGGATCTCTCCTGTGTGGACTGGCTCCCGGCGTATACTGGCTGATTTTATTCAGAATGGTTCAAGGACTGGGTGCGGCCGTTACTCAGGCCCTGGGGGCTGCCATTGCCACCGAAGCATTTCCCAGCAGTGAACGAGGAAAGGCCATGGGCATCATTGGCAGTACGGTCTCCGTAGGGCTTGCCATGGGACCCGCTGTCGGAGGGATGCTCATCGGATCGTTCGGGTGGAGAAGTGTCTTCCTCGTCAATCTCCCCACGGGAATTCTCGCAGTGTGGGCAACGCTCAAATTTGTGCCCAGTGTGAAACCGGAGGAAGCAGGTACATCCTTTGATTTTCCGGGGGCAATTCTGATGCTTTTTCTCATGGGAGCATTTGCCTTGGGTATGAGTTATGGTCAGAAAGGGGGTTTTTCTCACCCCATAACCCTGGGACTGCTGTCAGGAGCGGTGCTGTTTCTGATCTTTTTTATCGTTGTGGAAAAACGCGTCCCGGCGCCCATGGTAGATCCGGGACTTTTCAAAAATGCGCTTTTCAGTATCAATCTTATCATGGGCTGGCTTGTGTTTCTGGTAATTGCCGCCGGATTTGTGATGCCGTTTTATCTGGAACTGGTCAAGGGGTATTCCCCCACCGTTGTGGGGGTTCTCATGATGGTTGTGCCGGTGAGCATGGGGATATTTTCTCCTGTTGCGGGGCGGTTGGCGGATCGGTTCGGCGCAAGGGGCATTTCGCTTATTGGACTTGCGTTTTGCGTGGCTGGGTGTCTTTGTATCAGCAGCCTCAACGTGGATGTGGACCTTGCGGGGACGGCCCTTAGACTGATTCCCATTGGTGTAGGAATGGGCTTTTTTCAATCACCCAACAACAGTGCCATTATGGGTGCTGTTTCGCACAAGCGTTTGGGGATTGCCTCCGGGCTCATGACGCTGTCCAGAAGCCTCGGGCATGCCTCGGGCATCCCGCTTGCCGGCGCTGCCTTTACCGCGTGGGTTCTGGCGAAGGCCGCGGTGCCGGGATTGGAAGATGTGGCCAAAGCACCCCCCGAAGCCCTGGTGGCAGGTCTTTCGGGCCTCTACAAAACGGCAGCCCTGGTCATCACGATGTCTTCCGTTCTAGCGATAACCGCTCTCTATGTGGATCGCCGCCGGGGACGTTCTTGACTTTTTAATTCAAGACACTGCCCAAGGGCGGAATGCCGTGCTTCCACCTGCCGTCTTTCTGGAGCAGTTCGCTGCTCCGGTCACTGTCGTTAAAGGGCAGATTGGCGATCACATAGTCGGCCTTCAGATCTTTATGGCTGTATGACCCCACAATGGACGACAGGGTATTTTTCCCCTGATTTTGAAATCGTTTTTGCCCGATGGTTTGTAGTGGTTATGGTGACGGCGGTTGTTGTGATTGCGATATTGATTCCGATTGCCGCTGCGATTGCGATTGTAGAGACAAGGCATGCCTTGTCTCTACCGCCATTTTCAAGGTACGAGCGTTGCCGCCACGCCTTCAAGAACGACAATACAGCACACCTTTTATCAGACCGATCTTTTTTGTCCTGAAATCGGCGGTTAGCTCGGAGGACAGAATCAGACCCGTTTCTGCCAGTTCGCCGACTGTCTCTGTGATTTCATGCAGATATTCACTGAGTAACATATTCAGTCTCTTTCAGTTTGCTTAGTTCTCCGGCAATCTTCCGCCTTATTTTGATTTCTCCCATCCAACTAACATACTCATCATCTCCGCCATCCATATCCTCCGCCGTATATTCTCCTGACGAATATGTCGGAAGATATCTGATATTTGTCTTCAAATTTTCTGATTTCCCTTTCGGTTCTGTTTAGTCCTATTTCAAACCTTTTTATTTCGGAATAAACTGCTGACCTGATAAGTGATTCAGCATCTTCAAAATCGGATTTTATCTCAAGTCTTATCATAATTATTTCTCCATTTCTAAGGGCGAACAAGTTATTATACGATTTTCGGATAAGTCCTACTTTTACTTAATTTCCGGCAAAAAATGAACCAGGTTTTACAATTCATAAATTGATCCGCCTGCGGTTCGGGCCGGACTGAATTGTTTCAAATCTCACTTTCCGACCAACAAAAAACCCCGTTCTACCTTGGGTAGCGGGGTTTTTAGATGCCGTGGGTCATATTCTTTCCTCCTTGGACTGAAGACGAAAAAGAACAGGGTTGATGGCAATAGCGATGAGGCTGAAATAGGTAACTATTCAGCTTCCTTACGCCTTTGAAGATTTCAAGTCAAGAAGAAAGATTGAGTTTTTGAGGATCAATCCCCCTGCTGTCTTTTCTTTTAAAACCTGTCGGGTTCAGCAAGCCAGGCGACAAGGTCACGGGCAACAGCTGTCGCGGCCTTGTTGAGTGCGGCCGCGGCGCTCCGGGCATTCTGCGCGGACGCCGGCATTCGGGACGAAAACTCTTTCGTCGCTATTACCGTTTTTGTCGTATTGTTTATGAGATAAAACCGTACTCTGATAACACCATCGGAAGTCCCATCATCCTTGATATGGTGACTGAAATCAAAAAGCGTGCTTTCCAAAAGCAAATCGGCTCCCGCGGCGGAGGTGGGGGGAATAACAGCCCTAAAGCGGCTGTTTTCTTCCAGGGCAACCTGAAAAAGTGTTTGCAGCAATCTGACGGGCGCATCACTCCAGCGGCTGTGGGCATAGCTGTTCAGGCCATATCGTGAATCAGTATAAACGATTTCGGTGCCGGTAAGGGCTTGCGTTGCGCGAACCGGGGCTAGTTTAATGATGAGCGGGCTTTTACTCACGCTTTCCGCCTGGGCATTGCCGTCGCCCCATTCAGGCGATAGGGTATAGATATGGGCAGGCGCAATGCTTTGGGTCACGCAGCCCGCGAACAGGCAGCACAATACGAAGATCATATTGAAACTATTCTTCATGGTATCCCTCTTCTCCAGGTCCGGGTCTCGGCGGGGTGTGTTTGAACAGCAGATCGCTTGGACTGGTTTCAATGGCCCGGATGGTTCTCTGCGTATCTGCCGCCAGGATATTTAATTCGTAAAGCAGTTGATTAAAAGATTCAAGACTCTGCCGCACGTCCCGGCTTATGTCGCGACCCACTTCAGCATAATTCTTCTCCAAACTGTCAGCCATTTTCTTGACACTGACGGATGCGGCTTCAACCTTTTCAAAGGCTGCGGTAATGCGTTTCTCCGTGGAAACACCGTTGTCGACGAGGCGCCGGAATCCCGGTAATTCCCCTCTGATATCCCTGGCGAGCATCTTTGTTTCAGAAAGTATCTCTTGAACGTTTTGCAAATTATCCTCACTGAGCAGCCGGTCAAACTTGTCCAGGGCCAGGGCTGATTTTGCGGCGAGAAGTTTCAGATGTTCATCGATTCGTGCAAAGGTTGAAGGGCTTGCGGGAATAACCGGAATACGATCTCCTGTTTTCATGAGCAGTGGCGCGTCTTTTTTGCTTCCCGTGAGCTCTATAAAGGCGAGACCCGTTATTCCGAAAGACTTGAGCGTGGCCGTGGTGTCCACCTTGATGGGGATCTGATGCTTGATTTTTAAAAGAAGTTCCACTTCTTCCGAATTTTCCGGATTCAGGCCGAGATGTTCCACGGTGCCAACGTTAACCCCCCGGTATTTAACGGAAGCATCCGCGCTTAATCCGAAAACCGATTCCGACATATAAACATGGTAGTAGTCATATTCCTGTTTGCCGCCATATTTTCCCAACCAGAGAGCGAAAGTGATCAGCCCCGCCAACAGCAGGACAACAAACAGTCCGACCAGCGCATAATTAATTCTGCTTTCCATTCCGGCTCCGTATCCGTCCCCGCGTGCCCCCGAAGAATTGTTTGACAATGGGGTGGGGGTTTTCCCTGACTTCGTTAAGGGTCCCCTCCGCGACGACTTTTTTTTCACCCAGTACGGCAAGACGGTCAACCGTGGTCCAGATGGAATCAAGATCATGGGTCACCATCACAACGGTTAACCCAAGAATTTCCCGCAATTCAAGAATCAAATGATCAAAGGCTTCCGCGCCGACGGGATCCAGTCCCGAGGTCGGTTCATCGAGAAACAACAACTCCGGATCCATGGCCAAGGCCCGCGCCAACGCCGCCCGCTTTACCATGCCGCCACTTAATTCCGCCGGATAAAGAACCGCCGCGTGTTCGGGAAGACCCACCATATTAATTTTCATCCGCACCATATCCTGAACCAGTTTCAAGGGAAGATCGGCATACTCCCGGAGCTTTATCCCGATATTTTCCGCAACGGTGAGTGAAGAATAGAGGGCGCCCCCCTGGAAAAGGACGCCCCATCGGCGCCGCAGCATAGCGGCATCATTATGGCTGATGGTCATAAGGTTTTGGCCGAGGAGCATGATCTCTCCGGACTGCGGACGCAGCAGCATGATCAGCTCTTTAAGCAACGTAGATTTCCCTGAACCGCTGCCGCCGAGAAGTGCGTAGATTTCCCCTTGACGCACACTCAGGCTGATGCCGTCATGGACCACGTTTTTGCCGAACCGGGTGATCACTTCCGATACTGTGATAACGGTTTCGCTCAAATGCCAAGCTCCGTAAGTATGACTGAAAAAAGTGCGTCGCATGCGATGACCAGGAAAATAGCGTTGACAACACTGATGGTGGTATAACGTCCAATGCTCTCCGTGTTTTTCGAAACCTGAAAGCCATGGAAACAGCCGACAGCGGCGATAAGCCATGCGAAAAACGGCCCTTTACAAATACCGATCCATACATGCTTCACCCCAAGAACGGTCTGTAACCGGTTGATAAACTCGGCATAGGAGAGATGCAGGTAGAGATGAGAAATAAACATACCGGCAAGAATACCGATGATGTCGGCAAAAAAAATCAGCAGCGGCAGCGCAATCATCAGCGCGATGATGCGCGGCAGCACCAGAAAACGATGGGGATCAAATCCCATGGTGCTCATGGCGTCAATCTCTTCGGTGATCTTCATCACGCCAAGTTGGGCGGTATAAGAGGAACCGGTCCTACCTGCCACGACGATGGCCGTGATAAGCGGGGAAAGCTCTCTGGCGATGGAAAGGCCGATCATGTCCACAATGAAAATATTGGCGCCGAACTTCTCAAGCTGCACCGCTCCCTGGTAGGCGATCACCACCCCGATTAAAAAACTGGTCAGGGCGACAATGGGTATTGCACGCACACCGGCTTCTTCAATATTCTTCACAATTGCGCCAAAGCGGATGGAACGTGGGTGCAGCAACGCGTACAGTAAATTTACAAAATCTTCGCCGATAAAGGCGAAAAATGCCGTCATGTTCAGAATAAATGTTACAACGCTTTTACCAATGCCGCTCAAAGGCTTCAGGAAACGGGAGGAAAAAGCAGGCTCGTCCCAGGAATCCCCGGGTGCATACTTGAGCAGCAGTCGATACAATTTTTCGTGTTCACGCTTCGCCCCAATGACGTCAATGGCGCAGTTGTTTGATTTCAGCAAATTGCAACAGTGAATAAAAAGCATGATGCCCGCTGAATCGGCACGCCCAACATCAGAAACATCCCACTGAACGGATACATTTCGGCTTGCTCCGGAAAACTGCTCCAGTATCTCGGCGGCATCCCGAAGCGCATCGATGGTCCAATCGCCGAAGCTTTTGAACATTATGATGCCATCCGCACTTTTAAGCTGTTCTATCCGGGCATTTTGCGAATGGGTTGATGGCATCAGTTTCCCACCCTATCGTCAAGGGACTCATTTCGCATGGCTTCATACATTGTATTGTACCCGATCCTCAAAAGATTTTGAGAATTTCAAAAGGATGATGTTTCCGCAAACCGCGACATCCTACAATACCCTATCAGAAATTGCGCCTTGATTTTTTCAATGGGTGACATTTTGTTGTACGGAATATATAATTGCGAAAATGTAACCGGAAGCTTGCAGGGGAGGGTAACGGATGGAAAAGAGAAGGCGTGTTTTAATGCTGACCCGGGTGTGTTTGATGGTCGGTTTATTATGGTTTGCGACCGGCCCTGCCTTTAGTGCGGATCTTGCGGAAATAAAGGAGAACGGCGTCCTGCGGCATATTGGAATCCCCTATGCCGGCTTTGTCACCGGCAGCGGGGACGGTCTGGATGTGGAAATGGTCAAACTGTTTGCACATCGTCTCGGGGTCAAGTACCAATATGTCAAGAGCGACTGGCCGAACGTCATCGGAGACTTATCCGGGAAAAAGGTGGTATCCAGAGGCGAAGATGTCGAGATCATGGGTGAAGTTCCGGTAAAAGGGGATCTCATCGCCGGCGGCCTGACCGTTTTACCCTGGCGTCGGAAGGTCGTGTCCTATTCCATCCCCACCTTTCCGACACAGATCTGGCTGGTGGCCCGTGCCGATTCGAGCATCAAACCGATCAAACCCAGCGGAGACCCCAACAAGGACGTTGCGGCGGTAAAGAATCTTCTCAAAGGTCATAATGTTATGGGGCTTGCCAATACCTGTCTCGATCCGGCGCTTTACGGGCTGGGAAAGGCCGGCGCCGAGATCAGGTTGTTCGGCGGCAGCCTGAATCAACTGGTGCCGGCCATCATCAAGGGGGATGCCGAGTGCGTTGTCCAGGATGCGGCTGATGCCCTGGTAGCCGTCGAAAAATGGCCCGGAAAGATCAAGGTGATCGGACCGGTTTCCCCCATGCAGGATATGGCCTATGCTTTTCCAAAGAGCTCGCCGGAACTCAGGGACGCCTTTAACCGGTTTTTTGAGGCCTGTAAAGCGGATGGAACCTATGTGCGGCTGGTCAAAAAATACTACCCGACCGTATTTATATATTACCCCGGTTTCTTTAATGAGAAGGGCCATTAAATGTCTGAATACGAAAATTTTCTTGAAACAAAGGAGTGGTGAGATGGAGGATATCCGAATATGAGGCTTTTTTCCCCCTCACTGGATAAAAAGAGTACGCTGGTCCTTTCCGGGGTGACCCTCATCCTGATCGGATTCATCGGTTTTCTGGTAGCGGCAAATTATCAGGCGCAACGTCGGGTGCGGGCGTTTGCCATGGCGCAGTTGCGGCATGATACGGAAACCAGGGCGGATGCGCTGAGTTACTATTTTTCCGAGCGGAGAAACGACCTTGAAAACCTGGCGTCGAGCAGATCGATCCTTGTTTTTTTTGAAAATAAGGCCCTCGGCATGTCTATGGAATACGGCTTGAAAGCCAGCCTGGTCGCCATATCCGAGACGTTTGATCGGCTCTTGAGGGAAAGAGAACTGGAAGGGGCGAAAATCTACAACCGCATCGTTTTTATCGACGGGGAGGGCGCCGTATTGGTGGATGTCCCGACCGGGAGAAAAGAAAAGGCGCCCAAACGGGATTGGAAATCATTTCTCACACCGGACAGGTTAACCGGGGCCATCGTTATTGAACATAAAAGACCGCTGGAGGTTGTGGCATCCCGTCCTTATTTCTTCAAAAATCGATACATGGGCCAGATTGTTGCCTGGATCTCGTCTGGGACTATTTACCAGCTTGTCGAGGGATCTGAGATGTCCTCCAGGTATCCTGTGGTTATTGCGTGCGATAAAGATCATATGCTGGCGCGGCCCGGGACCCTGCTCGACGACCCCGCTTTGTTTCTCCCTGCCCTTGGGAGGCTGAAAAACGGAGAAATCCACCAATTTGAGACGCTTGGGAAGGATGGGTCTAAGGCAGCGATGGTTGCTCCGCGGATTCCGGTCCAAGGCGCCCCTCTGTACGTGATTGCCGTTGTATCGCTCTCGGAGGTGGGAGAAGGTCTGGCCGCCTGGTATTTGCCCCTGGGGATGGGCATCCTGGCGGTCCTGGTGCTGTGCGGGGCGGTTATTGCCTATCGGATCAACACCCGGAAGCTTATTCTCAATGCCCGGCTGGATGAGGCGTCAAGGAGCCGTAAGGAGATCGAAGAGAAGAACCGTCGGTTGAAGGATGAGATTCGTGATCGTAGACAGGCCGAAGCGGCACTCAAAGGGCTTAGTCTGGACTTAGAGAAAAGGGTGGAAAAACGTACGGCCGAACTCACCCTGGCCGTTGCGCAGTTGAGCGTGGAAATAGAGGAGCGGAAGAACGCCGAAGCTGGTCTGAAGGCTTCGGAAAAACGGACAAAACGCCTTATAGAAGTATCTCCCGTGGGCATTTGCATCCATCAACGAGGCATGTACGTATATGCCAATCCTGCCTTTGTCAAGACGTTCGGCTTTGAGACGCCGGATGAAATTGTGGGCAGGCCGCTGGATTCCTTGTTTGTCCCCGAAGACAGATCGCTGGTGACAACGAGGGGGAAGGAACTTTTGGAGGGTAAGAAAGTACCCTTGTCTTACGAGGTGAGAGGATTGAAAAAAGATGGGAAGGCCTTTGCGGCCGGCTTCTGGGGGACGATTATCGATTATAAGAATGCGCCCGCCGTTCTCGGATTTGCCGTGGACATGAACATTGAAAGAGAACTGAGATCTCAACTCCGGGAGTCTCAGAAGATGGAGGCCATCGGCACCCTTGCGGGCGGGATTGCCCATGACTTTAACAATATTTTATCGGCCGTCATTGGATATGCGGAGCTTGCAAAAATGGAGGCGTCCGAAGAGGGCCGTATGATGTCCTATCTGGATGGGGTTCTCAAGGCCGGTGACCGGGCAAAGAAACTGGTCAGACAGATTCTAACGGTAAGTCGTCAAAGCGAAGAGGGCCGAAAAGCCATCGCACCCATATACGTTGTAAAGGAGGCCATGAAGCTCTTAAGGGCTTCCGTGCCCACCTCTATTCAGTTTGATCAGCAAATTGAGAAAGATACCGGCATGATCCTGGCGGACCCCACTCGAATTCACCAGATATTGATGAATCTCTGCACCAATGCCCACCACGCCATGCTTGAGGAGGGAGGCGTCCTGACCGTGCATCTCGGCAATGTGGCAGTAGGCTCAACTACAGCACGGTATATGGGAATTGATCCCGGCGCTTATGTGAAATTGACGGTGAGCGATACTGGTCACGGCATGCCCCCCGAGGTGGTGGAGCGTATCTTTGAGCCTTATTATACCACCAAGGAAAAAGGAGAGGGCACGGGGCTGGGGTTGTCGGTGGTGCGGGGAATTGTTGTTGGTTGCGGCGGCAAAATATCGGTTGACAGCACGCCGGGAAAAGGAACAACGTTTCATGTGTATTTTCCCAGGATCGATGCCGTTGACAAAGAGACCGCGGCATCCGGGCCGTCGGTCGAATTCCCTGTCGGCACGGAACGGATCCTCTTTGTCGATGATGAGGAGATCCTGGTGAATATCGGCAAACAGGTGCTGGAGCGGTTGGGTTATGAGGTCGCCGCCTTCACAAGCAGTATGGAAGCGCTTGAGCGGTTTTCCGAGGATCCGGACAAGTTTGACCTGATTATCACCGATCTGACCATGCCTGAAATGACGGGAGATCGACTTGCCCGGGAAGTAAGGAATCTCCGGCCCGGAATGCCGGTAATTGTGTGCAGCGGTTTTATGGATAAAATATCCAGGGAAAAGGCCAAAAGCAAGGGTGCAACCGCCTTTATCGAGAAGCCTTTGACATTGGAAAAACTTGCCTCGATGGTGCGCGAAGTGCTTGATGAAGGTTAAGTAAAATGATGGTTCATCATAAAGACGGGAGGATGCAAAAAGATGGAAAGACACCTGCTCATAACGATCAGTGAAAAGCATGACAACCTTTTTGGGGTGCGGTTTGTGGGAAATTTCTTTGCTCAGAAGGAAAAGATGAAAATTACCCTCCTGTATCTGACGCCCAAACCGCCGGGAAGGTTTGAGGCGGATATGGAAACCGAACTTCGGAATAAGAAATCAGAAGCCATCGGCCGAAAGGCGCTGAATGAGGCAAAACAGGATTTGCGGAAACTGGGTTTTTCGGAGGGCCAGATTTTCACCAAGCTCAGGCCCCGCATGTCGTCCAAGGTGAATGAAATCATTCAGGAGGGGAGTGAGGGCAGGTATGATGCCGTTGTGCTGGGACGCAGGGGGCTCACCCGGCTGGAACAAACCTTTGATGAAAGCGTTACCAGCGACTTGTTCGAGAAGGATTGGGGGTTTCCCCTCTGGATCTGCCGAAAGCCCGATTCCGAGCGAAAGCATGTGCTGGCCTGCGTAGATGGATCCGATGCCTCCCATCGCATGCTGGATCATGTGGGGTTCATCCTGGGGCAGGCTCAAAACCAGAATGTGACCCTTCTGGCTGTTTCCAGGAAAGGAAATGTGGGGGATAAAGCGGTGGAGGACATCCTTGTCAAGAGCAAGGAGATGCTGGTGGCCGATGGCATTTCAGCGGAACGGGTTTCCTACAAGGTGATTCCCGAGGCCAACGCGGGCAAGGCGATCATCAAGGAAGCCGGTTCGGAACACTTTGCCGCCGTGGCGGTAGGTCGGACCGGCAAGGTGATGGGTTTTTTAAAGAAGGTGTTTGTGGGTTCCGTCAGTCGAACCCTGTTTCAGGAGCTGGAAGGGGCGTCCCTCTGGCTGGTTTGAGGTCGCAATGCGTTTGACTGAAAAAAAGGGCTTCGGCTATACGATGTTCCGGTTTTCCCTGATGCATGGGAGGAAAAGAAGCGATGGAGATAAGCAGCACCGCAAAATTCGATGATAGTGCCGCCGAAAAGGTTGCAACGGTTCTGGGGTTGAGAAAAGATGAACTTATTCGAAATGCGTTGGAAAGTATTTTGAAAGACAAACAACGTGTTTCGCTGCAAGAACGTTTGGAGATTTTATCGCGTTACGGGGTTTCAACACTCTCTGAGCTGGAAAAAGGGATTGCCGTGGGAGCTATCCCTGAACATCCCGCATGGGAAGATTTGATTGTTGTTGAAAACATCTCTTCCCACATCGAGGAGATTGATGCTTGTCTTGACGACTTACAGGGTCTTGAAGGCCATCGCACTCAGTGAATTCAGGGACGTGGTGATTAACGCTGAAATCCTGCTTTTGTCGAGTGGCGACCCCACGAAACTCCGGCTTGATATCGTGGACGGTTCACTTCTGGATGTCTATATTTCATTAAGCGGTCGGTATTCCTATCATTGGGAACGTCGAATGACGCCGGCTGCGGACATTTACAGATTTGACAATGCACCTCATAAACGATGGCGGTTTCTTGAGAGCTTTCCAAATCACTTCCACGATGGCGTGGAAGGTCATGTTCTCAAAAGCGACCTTTCAGAAAAATCGGACCAGGCGATGCGACAGGTTTTGAGTTTTGTCCGCAAGAAGCTGACATCCTCAAGATTGTAAAGCGAACCCTGAGATGGCGAGAGATCCGGAGATAAGTTTTAAAGCCTCAAAGGTCGGGGCTGCAACCATTATTGCGCTATTCGGATTTCCATGACGCCTTCACTATCATCATCCGTTAAACGGGCCGGCGTTCAGGGGGCATTGCTGGCCGGGGCGCCGGCGCCGGTTATGCTGGCATATCTGGATGTCACAGGCCCCATGCCCCCCATGTGGCGTCTGGCCGCGGCTTCGGCTGCCGGTGTTTCCTGGGTTGTCTGCGCCGCCCTGCTGCTTCGCCATCCCCGTGTAGCCGGAATTCTGGGTGGCGTTGCAGCGCTGTGCAGCTTCCTGGCCGCATGGCCCCATCTTGTGAATGATCCTTTTGCCGCCCTGCTGGGGTTGGTTGCGCTCATCAGTGCGGCATTTGCGCTGATTGATTTTAGGCCCGGGTTGGGTACGGGAAAGGGAACCGGGTCTGACCGCTCCCTGCATCGGGCACGATGGGCGGCGATGACCGTCGTGGGCGCCGTCGGGTTCTCCATCATCACTTCAGGCGAAATTCCTCCTTTCGTCATTCGCGTTGCCATCGCCGCATCCGCTTTGATGGCCCAACTGTTGTTTATCGATTGGGCATGGCGGCGGAAGCCGGGAAGTTTGAAGGCTGTCTATATCGCCCTGAGCTTTTGTTTTTCGGGCTTGCTCATGGGGTCGCTATATGAGGGACACACGGCTGTTGCGGCGATTGCTTTCTCTTTGGGAACGATTTTGCTGCTTTCCCGTTCAACGCCCCTTTGGAAGGAACGGGGGCACGAGTGGGAAATATTTCTCCATCACCCGGCACGTCTGCTGTTCAGCACCTTTTTGTTATTGTGTTTTCTGGGCACACTCTTTCTAATCATTCCCGGCGCCGCTGAACAGGGGGAAATTGCCCTTGTGGACGCGGCTTTTACCTCCGTGAGCGCGGTTTGCGTCACCGGTCTGGTGGTGCTCGATACCCCGGAGGCATTTACATTTCTCGGCCAGGCGTTTATTCTCTTGCTCATTCAACTGGGGGGGGTGGGTATCATGAGTATCGCCGCCGTTGCCCTCAATGCCATGGGACGTCGGTTGAGCCTGCGCCAGGAACGTCTTCTGACGAGTATGACGGACACCGACCACCAAACCCTGGTGGATGCCCTCGTCCGCATCCTGAAGTTCACCTTTGTTGCGGAAGGCATCGGCGCCCTGATGTTGACCGGGTTGTTTTATGTCTCGGGGGACGCCATGGGGCAGGCTGTCTGGCGTGGATTATTTACGGCCGTATCCGCTTTTTGCAACGCCGGGTTTGCCCTGCAGAGCGACAACATGATCCCATATCAGAACAATCCCTTTGTTTTGCACACGGTGGCGGGCCTCATCATTTTTGGGGGAATGGCTCCCGCCACCAGTCTGATTTCCCCCAAATGGCTCATGGGCAGGCGCATTCCCATTGCGCCTCGTATCGCACTCACCACCACGGCCGTCATGCTGATTTCCGGGACGTTTTTCTTTCTGGCCTTTGAATGGAACGGTGTTTTATCCGGATTGTCCGTGGGCGACAAAATTCACAATGCCTGGTTCCAATCGGCGACCCTTCGCACCGCGGGATTCAATTCCGTGGATGTGGCGGGTGTGATCAGCCCCACATTCATGGTGATGATCTGGTTCATGTTCATCGGCGGGAGTCCCGGGGGAACCGCCGGCGGGGTCAAGACGACCACCATCGGAATCCTGGCCATGACCTTCTGGGCCAACATCAACAATCGCAACAGCGTCATATTTCAGAATCGAAGGCTTCCTTCGGCGATTGTTTTCCGTGCCATCACCATTGTCGGTTCTGTTGCGGTGGTCTGGTTTGCGGTGGTGCTGATGCTTGAAGTGACGCAGCAGATATCAGGACGGGACATTATTTTCGAGGCCACTTCGGCCATTGGCACGGTGGGGTTGTCCACGGGCGCTACGGCCGGGCTTGATGAAATTGGAAAGGTGATCATCATGATGGCCATGTTTGCCGGACGTGTCGGTCCCATGACCCTCTTCATGGTCTTGAGCGAAGATGTCTCAGCGCCGGTTTCACGGTGTCCGGATGCCAAAATTACTTTAAGCTGATCATAAGGAGAGTAAGACATATGGCCCAACAAATATTGATTATCGGGCTGGGTCGGTTCGGCATGTCCCTGGCGCGAACGTTATCGGAGAAAGGCGCCGAGGTGCTGGCGGTGGATTCCCGGAAAAGTCTGGTGGAAGAAGCCTCCGCCTTTGTGGCGGAAGCCCTGGTGGTCAATGCCGCTGATGAAAACGAACTGGCGCGTCTGGGGCCTGAGAAAAGAGATGCCGTGGTCTGCGCCATCGGGGATGATTCCAAGGAATCATCCATTATCTGTACGGCCCTGCTGCGTCAAATGGGCGCCCCTTTCGTGGTTTCACGGGCCGATGATAAGATGCATCAGCGTATTCTGCAACTGGTGGGGGCACATCAAATCATCAATCCGGAGCAGGAGTTTGGACAGCGTTTCGCCAATCGCCTCCTTTACCGCCATATCATTGCTGAAACATCCATTGGAGACGACCTGCACCTCACCGAGATTCTTGTTCAGCCGTCAATGGTGGGACAAAATCTCATCATGCTTGCGCTCCCAAAACGGTTCGGCGTTATGGTGGCGGCCATCCGTCGCGGCGCGCCGGGTCGGTTGGTGCAACCCATCCCCGACCAACCGTTGCAGGCGGGAGATAAGCTGGTGATTGTTTCCACTGAAGCAGCCATCCCCAGACTGATGGAGGGCGTGTAACCATGAAAATTGTACAATCCGTTCGCATGGGCGCATGGCTGCTGATCGGGCTCAATCTCCTCATGGCGTTGGGATGCATCTGGATTTTTGTGCGCATGGCGCCGGCCATCGAGATGATCATTGAACGTAACGAGCGGTCTCTGGAGGCATGTGAGGAAATGCTGGCGTCGCTGGCCATGCTCAGCCATGACGTCCACGGAAACCCGCCGTTGCGGGTGACTTTCTTAAATGCCCTGGAACACGCTCAAAAGAACATCACCGAAAAGGATGAGCCCGCGGCGCTGGAATCCATCCGAGCCCACTATGCCGATGCTTTTCTGGGAAACGGAGACGCTCGGCAAAAGACGGTGGCGGCCATTGTCCGTTTGGGAAAGATCAATCGAGAGGCCATGATCGCTGCGGACCGTCGCGCCCGGCAATTCGGGAATGCCGGCGCCTGGGGGGTGGTGTTCATGGCCGTCAATGTTTTCTTCGCCGGGATGCTGTTTAAGCGAACGGTTTCAAGGAATCTAGTGGGCCCCCTGGAAGAAATCCATGGGGTTATATCCGCTCACCAGACGGGAGACGCCATGCGTCGCTGTTCCGGTCC
The DNA here is from genome assembly GCA_963662465.1 of Desulfatiglandales bacterium. Lineage (GTDB taxonomy): Bacteria > Desulfobacterota > DSM-4660 > Desulfatiglandales > Desulfatiglandaceae > NaphS2. The sequence goes on along the minus strand of OY759599.1, from coordinate 740,269 downwards.
CGATGTGCGCGGAGATGTTAAACTGATTTATGAGGGTATTAACGACCTTCTGGATCAATGCCGTTTTCAATCGGCTTCGGGTAATCATTTGCTTGGAAGAACGGGGGACTGCATTGTTCCACCGGTTTCCACATGAGCGGTGTAAACGCAAAGCGAGAAAGTCTATGTCGTACATCTCCTGCCAGTCTCACCACTCAAACATGTCACTCAGGAAACTGCCACCCCGGGAAATCGATTGTTGCTTCCCGGAATGGCAGTTCGACAAAACGGCGCCTCTCAACCCTAATTGCTCTTTTCAACCGGGAAACCGGCCTCCGTCCATCCCTTGATTCCGCCCGGACAGCGGTAGACGTTTTTGTAGCCGTTTTTCTTAGCCCACACGGCGCCGTTATGCGAGCGCGTGCATTTGGTAAAACCGCAGTAAAAGACCAGTACGCGGTCCTTGTCAGGTCCCAGCAGCTTGATAAAGGCGGCCTTTTCCGCTTCGCCCATTTCTTTCAGCTCGGGTATGGGAAATTCAAATTGAACCGCACCGGGGTAATGTCCCTTTTTGTAACCGGCCTCAGGACCGGTGAAAACGATAAGCAGATTCTTCTTCTGATCCATCCACTTTTTCAGTTCATCCGTGCGGACAATGCCATAACCGCCTTTTTGAACGTCTCTAACCAGATCGACAGCGATTTTTTCTGTTTCAACCTCATTAATGCCTTTGCAGAAACCAATGGAGCCTGAAACAAACTGAAACGAAAACACCGCACAAAACGCCACTAAGACAAATATCCTTCTGTTCATGACCAACATACCTCCTCTTTCAAAAAAATGATTTACCTGCAATAATCCCTACCATTTTATTAATCCTTGTTCATCTTCAGAATCCAGATGTCCCCCTCTCGGCAGGTGAACCCAATGGCATCCGGATATTCTAAAATCGGCGCCCCGACGGTCCTCGCGTAGCCGAGGACCTCCTTGCAGTCGCTAAGGGTAAAAATGCAGATAAAACAGGATGAGTCAGTTTTCCGGCCATACCCTGCGCCTGCCAAACACGGGCAGTAAATTGATATACACTCAGGTAAAGCCGAAAAACCGATACATGCGAAAGACTCCTTGCAGGGATTATTGGCGCAGCATAGGGTATTGGTTTCGATCTGTCAAACTGGATATTCCGATATATATGTAGACAACCTTCGCAAAAATCTATGGGAAAAGACGGTTATTGTTGCGGGCTGCTGTCGGCTAAATCGTGATGACCTTTAAATTCCAATATTTTGAGAGATAATCTCTCACATTGAATGTGACGGAATTTTAGGAAATCACAAACAAGTTTCGCCGTATTGGCGCGATCCCATTTATCTTTTTCAATTGCGACGTCTGGTGTTTCGATATATGATGTATTCAAAGCTTGATCTGGTAGTTTGTTATTGAAAATAAGTTAGTTAGCGATCACCTATTTTCTTATGTCAAATCGAGATTAAAATGTTCTCCACTTTCTCAGGTCAAACTATCTTTTCATCGTTCCTCCGTCTAAAGGCAGTAATGGGTGATGGAATGCTTCGCCGGGTTTGGAAATGGCTCAATCTTTACGAGGAAGAAACCGCCCTTTTTCTCTGGGCGGCCCTGCTGCTCTTCATAATACATGTGGGGAATATTCTCTTTACCAACACCGCCGAGACGGCTTTCCTGAAACGCTACGGGGTGCAATATCTCCCCATCATGTACATGATCAACGCCGTTGTCACTTTTTTCATCATGGGGGTGCTCACGGGAATCATGGCCAGGATGCCGGACAGCCGGCTTCTGTCCTATATGCTGGTGGGAAGCGGCGCCCTGGTGGGGAGTCTGCGGTTTGCCATACCGCTCGGTTATGATCTCATCTATCCGGTTCTCTTTTTGTTGAAGAGCCAGCTGGAAGTGCTTTTGGCCCTGGTCTTCTGGAATATGGCCAACGATCTTTTCAATACACGTCAATCCAAGCGGATTTTCCCCCTGATGACCGCGGGTGGTGTGATCGGCGCCATCCTGGGGAGTTTTGCCACCTCTCCCCTGGCGAAACTGATTCGTGTGGACAACCTCCTTCTGGCCTATTTTGTCCTCTCCCTGATGGCGGCTGCCGTGGTTCACCGAATGGGGCATCTCTACCCCACGCTCCTGATACAGGATCAGACCGACCGGAAGAAGGGGAAATCCCGAACGAATATGGTTCAGGAATTCAGAAAGATTCTCCCGCTCATGAAAGAATCCACTCTGGTCCAGGTGCTCATTGTTTTCTCCCTGATGGCCAATATCGTCATTACCATCATCAATTACCAGTTCAATTTCGCGGTGAACCAGAGCTACGCCACGGAAGGGGGCATGATCAAATTCTTTGCGGTTTTCCGGGGATTCTTGAACACCATCAGCCTGGTGGTCCTCCTTTTCGTGGGAAAACTCTATGGAAAATGGGGGATCCCCGTGGCCCTCATGATTCATCCCTTTAACTACGCCATCGCTTTTCTGGCACTCCTGTTCCGATTTGATATTTACTCGGCCATGTATGCCAGGATATCCACCAATGTGCTTCGGACCACCATCAACACCCCGGCCATGGCCGTTCTCATGGGGTTGTTCCATTCCTCCCAGCGGGCCGTTGTCAGGCCTTTTCTCAGGGGGACCGTTGTGAGGATCGGCACCCTGGTGGGATCGGGGCTCATTCTGTTTCTGGGGGATCTGTTCCATCCGCGCTACCTTTCCATTATCGCCCTGGTCTGCATGGGGGTGTGGCTCTCCTTTGATTTTATCCTCAAAAGGCACTATTCCCGGATCCTTTTGGATCTCATCAGCCGGAATATGCTGGACCTGAAATCCCTGGAATCGGGGGACGCGGTGCGTATTTTCAAGGACAAAAAGGTGCAGATACAGCTTCTGGACCGCTTCCTTTCCGCCAGGGGAAAGGATTGCCTGTGGTATGGGGCGCTTCTGCGGGACCAGGATGTTCCCGGTTTTGACGATGCGGTTTTAAAGGTACTGAGAAAGGAGGATTCGGAAACGCGCATCGGCCTGCTCAATTTTCTGACCCCTCGGTCGGGAAAAGAGGCCATCCCGGTTTTCATTGAACTGGCGAATGCCGCTGATCCCCAGTTTCTACTGGCCATGACGAAGGCCGCCAATCGGTTCTCACCGGAAATCAGCCGGACCTGGAATCTGGAACGTTTCCAGTCCGTTTTGTCCCCGGAAATAAAGGGATATGCCCTGGCCGGGCTTTATGGCGGCGAACCGGAGAAGTATCTGCAAGTGATTTTGTCCTTACTCCAGTCGAAAACGCCCGCGGACAGATGGGCCGGGGTGATCGCCTCAGGGGAGTCCGGAAATACTGCATTTGTTGAGATGCTTCGGAAGATGCTCGCTGCTGAAAAAGACTCGGACATCCTCTGCGCTCTTCTTCGATCCCTGGGGCAGCTTAAAGATCCGCAACATAACGGCGCCGCATTTTCCTATTTGTCCCATCCTTCGGACCGGGTCCGCCTGGCGGCGCTTTCGGCCTTGCATATTCAGGATGATCAGTGTCTCGTAAGGGCCATTGCCCTCATGGGAGATCCTGCGCCGGAAATCAGCGCAAAGGCCATGGAAATGGTTCAAAACAGCGATTACCAGGATCCCCTGGTTTTGGTGGAATCTCTCAGTCTCCCCGGACGGAGAGTGCGTGAGGGCCTTTTTCAGGTTCTGGCAACGTTGAATGTCAAGGATCTGGATGTTTACCGCTATGCAAGAGCCCGGGTTGAAAAAAGTTATGAATGTCTTGCCGTTTCCCAGGCGCTTGGATTGTGGCCTCAAAACCCCCGGCGGGATATCCTCATGGATCATCTGGGTCAGGAGAATAATATCAACGTTGAAAACATCCTCCGTGTCCTTTCCATTCAAGACCTATCGGGACGGATGCGCATTCTGTGGAGAGGCCTTTCCTCCCTGGACCCCCGCCGGCGCGCCAACAGCATCGAGGCGCTGGGCAATGTGGTGGACCCCGCTCTTGCCCGAATTCTGCTGCCGCTTCTGGATGAGATGCCGATCGAAGATCGTCTTAAAATCGGGAACCGGCATTTTTCCCTTCCTGATCCGGGTGCGAGCCATGGGGCGCTGTTTTCACATCTTCTGACCAAAGGGGACTGGGTGACGTCCCTGCTCACCCTTTCTCTCATGACCACGGAGAGTCCCGGCGATCTGACGCCCCATTTTTTAACACCCTTTACCGAGTCGGAAAATCCCCACATCCGGCGGATGGCATCAGCGGTGCAACGGGCGTGGTTCCGGGAAGGGGTCGAAACAGGGGGCGAAACAGGGGTGGAAGAAGGTCCGGGAACGGATCTTACAGAGCAGATCTTTCAGTTGAGAAAGATCGCGGTTTTTGAGGGGCTTCATGTAAGTGCGCTGGCGGCCATTGGCGCCATAGTCAAGGAGGTTGCCTGTTTAGCGGGAGTGGCGGTCTTCAGGGAAGGGGAACCGGGGGATGCCCTGTACCTGGTGGTTGAGGGGGAAGTATCCGTCTCCAAGTCGAAAAGTGGTGAAAGGAACCTGGGTGTTGAGATTGCCCGCATCGGCAGCGGCGAATATTTTGGCGAGATGGCCCTTCTGGAAGATGCCCCTCGATCCGCCACCATTCAAACTGTGGGTCCCGCTCGTTTTCTGGTTCTGCGGAAACGGGACTTCACACGGATTGTTCAGGAATATCCTCAGATCGCCCTTCACATTGCCAGGGTCTTGAGCGCACGCATACGAAATATCCACCAGAAGATTAAGGACCTGGAAAAGGTGTCCGCCCCTTGATGAACGTAGAACATCCTCATAGGTTGGTATGCGGCGCGTAGGAGGGGGAAAGAAATTGACTTTCCGGCCAAACCTGGTCAAACTACATCTCAGGAGGTGGTTGTGATGCTAATAACCAATATTTCAGAGGCAAAAGCCCAGTTGTCGGCACTTGTGGAGAAGGTCATGGCTGGACAGGAAGTGATCATTGGTAAGGCTGGAAAACCGGTTGTAAAGCTAGTGAGGTATGAACAAAGCGAAAAACCGCGTCAGCCCGGCGCATTAAGGGGAAAAATCAAGATAGCCGATGATTTCGATGAACTACCCGCGGACATTGCAGATGCCTTCGGCATGGTGGACCCATGAATCTTTTGCTTGATACCCATGTCCTTTTATGGTGGCTCAACGATCATCCTACGCTTTCAAAAAAATCACGGACTGCAATTGCCGACGGAAAAAATCCGGTTTTTGTCAGTGCCGTGGTAATTTGGGAAATAAGGATCAAAGAAGCGGTGGGGAAACTGGAAATCCCCCGAAATTTTAAGCGGGTGTTAGAACGTCAGCCCTTTCAAACACTGGATATCACTGTTGAACATGCACATGCCGTGAAAGACCTTCCAATGCATCACAGAGACCCGTTTGACAGAATGCTCGTGGCCCAAGCGAAAGTAGAAGGCTTTACCCTTGTGACACATGATAGCCACTTAAAGCAATATAAAGTCTCCATTATGGAAGCCTGATTCACCAAAGGCCGGCTTAAGGCCGGCGCTTCTTCAAGTCGATTCTGACGTCATAGGCATGCTCTTTCGGGTCTTGATGAATTTCGAAGCCCATTTTTTTTGACAGGTTCACCATCTGCCGGTTCTCGGGTAGAATCGTTCCCCAAACAGCGTCCAGAGACTGTTCTTCGGCAATGAAGAGCAGGTGCTTCATGAGGGTAGCGCCGATCCCCTTTCCCTGCCAGACGTCTCTCACCACCACGGCGAATTCCGCTTCCATGCCGCCGGGTTTTCGCATGAGCCGCGACACGCCCAGTATTTTCTCTTCGGTGTCGGATGTATCCATGGCAACCAGGGCCATGTCCTGGTCGTAATCGATTTGGGTAAAGACCACCAGCATCTTGCGGGAAAGGGATTTAAGCGGTGAAAAAAATCGGTAATAGACGCTCTCCCGGGACAGGGATTCAAACAGGTCCTGGAGGAGGGGGGCGTCTTCCGGCTTGATGGGACGGACCAGCAGTGCGACGCCTCCCCGGGTGGTTGTGGTGATCTCGTACTGGTTGGGATAGGGACTGATTACCAGGTGGTGAGGGCTTGGGACCTTCGACGGCTTGATGACGACCCGCCCGTCCACGGCGCAGATGCGGTCTCCGCCGAGGATCATGGGGTTGATGTCAAGTTCCGCAATTTCCGGAAAGTCAGACACCAGTTGCGACAGGCGGATCAGGGTCTCTTCCAAAAGATCCAGCCTGGCGGAGGGCCGGTTTCGATACCCTTTCAGCATTTGGTAAACCTTGGTGCTTTCCATGAGCCGCCGGGCCAGCAGCCGGTTCAGGGGCGGCAGGGCAATGGCCTGATCCTTCAGAATTTCGGTCATGATGCCCCCCATGCCGAAAAGAATGACCGGGCCGAAGAGGGGGTCCTGCTTGCTGCCCAGGATCACCTCATAGTCGTATTGTGTGGCCATGGGTTGAATGGAGACCCCCAGGATTTCCGCTTTCGGGTTGTATTCTTGAGCGTTTTTAAGAATTTCCCGCCAGGCGGTTTGAACGCCCTTTTCAGAACGAAGATTCAGTTGAACCCCGCCGGCATCGGATTTGTGGGAAATATCCCTTGAATGGATTTTCATGACCACGGGATAGCCTAAGCGCTGGGCCAGGGCCAGGGCCTGAGCTTCATTTTCGGCCACTTCCGTGGGGTTCACGGGTATGCCGTAGGCGTCAAACAGGGATTTGGATGCCACTTCCGTGAGAAGGTCGCCGCCGCTTTTAAGGGCCTCGTCCACAATCTTCCGTGCTTTTTCCCGATTAAAGGTTAAGGTCCGGTGCATTCGGGGGGGGGTCTCCTGAAGCAATTCCAGGTTTCGTTTGTACGCATACATGTGAACAAATGCAGCAACGGCCCTTTCCGGTGTGTCGTAGGTGGGAATGCCTTCCCGGTTGAGAATCGCGCGACCCTCTTCAACGCTTTCTCCTCCCATCCATACGGCGAATATGGGGGGGCAGGGTCTTGACCGGATCAATTCGGAAACGGCCTTAGCCACAGCGGTTCCGCTGCTCAGGGCCTGGGGTACGAAGATGATCACCAGGGCATGGATTTCCCGGGCGGAAAGACACGTATTTATGGCCTGCTTCCACCGCTCGGGGGAGGCGTCCCCCAGGATATCCACGGGATTGGATCGGCTCCAGAAGGGCGGCAGAATATCGTTAAGGTTCCGAAGGGTTTCCGGGGAAAGATTGACCGGTTCGATGCCGTGAGTGGACATGGCGTCCGCCGCCATAACGCCCGGTCCCCCGCCGTTGGTGATAATGCCCAGACCCGGACCTGCGGGGAGGGGCTGCTTGGCCATCAATTCGGCACAGTCGAACAGTTCGCTGATGGTGTCCACCCGCTGGATGCCCGCCCGTTTAAAGGCCGCGTCATAGATCACATCCTCCCCCGCAAGGGCCCCGGTGTGACTTGATGCGGCCGCGGCCCCGGCTCGGGACCGCCCTGATTTCAGCAAAACGATGGGTTTGACCCTGGAGATAGCCCGTGCCGCGCTCATGAACTTTCTCGCGTGAGTCAGGCTTTCGATGTACAGGACAATGCTTTTGACCTCGGGATCATCTCCCAGGTAGTTGATGAGATCACCGAAATCCACGTCCAGCATAGAACCAATGCTCACAAAATGGCTGAAGCCGATCCCCTCCTTAATGGAAAGATCGAGGATTGCGGCGCAGATGGCGCCGCTCTGGGAAACGAAGGCCATTTTCCCGGCCAGCGGCATCAAACTTGAGAAACTGGCGTTGAGCAGGGCCTTGGCGGAGATGATCCCCATGCAGTTGGGTCCGATGATGCGGATGTCTCCCCGGGCCGCCTCCTTTTGGATTTCCGCTTCGACCTCCCGCCCCTTTTCACCGATCTCCTTGCCGCCTGCGGACAGAACGATGGCGCCGCCAATTTTTGTCTTGACGCATTCCCGAATGATGACAGGGACTTTCACGATAGGGGTGGCGATGATGGCCAGATCAACGGCGTGGTCAATGTCTCGGACGGAACCATACGCTTTTAACCCGCAAATGGTCTTATGTTTTGGATTTACTGGAAAAATCCTCCCCTTGTAGCCGCCGTCCAGGATATTTTTCATGACGGAACCACCGATGCTGTCCGGCCTTTCGCCGGCTCCGATAACCGTCAGGGATGTTGGCTTGAAGATTCTTTCAAGATTGTGAATGCTCATACGTCCCTCTGCTGGAAATATTTTTAAATGACAAAAATTATCAAATTTTTATCACAATGCGGTATTGTTGTGAAGTAGATTGTAGCATACTATTGGTTTTCGATGATCTTTTCCTGAAACGTTGACTTCGGTAAAACCTTTTGCTATAGCTCAATCGATTAAAAATATGGTTATTCTTATTTTTGAAAAAATATTTTAAACTTTATTGAACATGAGGCACCTGATGAAAGCGGTTACTGTTGCCGGCGCCGATTCGGCGGTTGTACGGAAGATCAAGGAGGCCCTCGGGCCGGGTTACCGTGTCGAGGGCGTCAAGGGCAGCAAGGAACTTCTACAAATGGAGTCCGAACTGGATTATCTTCGGGACCGATTCTGGCAAACCGAATCCCTGGAGGATATTCGGACCCAGAATGCACGCATGCGAAAAGTTTTTGAGATGATTCGTTCCGTGGCCCCGACCCGGAGTACGGTTCTGCTTTCCGGGGAAACGGGAACCGGAAAGGGTCTTCTGGCCAGGATTATCCATACCCACAGCAACCGCGGAGATAACCAGTTTATCAGCGTCCATTGCGGCGCCATTCCTGACACACTGTTGGAGAGCGAACTCTTCGGCCATGAAAAAGGCGCTTTTACCGGGGCCATTCGGAAAAAGCTGGGCAAATTCGAAATGGCCGACGGCGGCACCATATTTCTGGATGAAGTAGGCACCCTGACCCCCGCAGCGCAAATCAAGCTGCTTCATGTTCTTCAGGATGGCGTCTTTCAACGGGTGGGCGGGGAAGAAACCATCCATGTGGATGTTCGCGTGATTTCGGCCACCAATGCGGGATTGGACGAAATGTGCCGGATGGGCGAATTCAGAAAGGACCTTTACTATCGACTGAATGTGTTTCCCATCGAGATCCCGCCACTCAGCGCACGGGTGGAAGATATTCCGCAGCTTGCCATGCTTTTTCTCAAACGGCAGGAAACCAAAGGCCAGAAAGGCATCCTTTCCATTGATGAAAAGGTTATGGAAGGGTTAAAAACCTACGCATGGCCGGGGAATATCCGGGAACTTGAAAACCTCATGGAGCGGGCCTACATTCTGGGAAGTCCGCCCGCCCTTACCGAATACGATTTTCCCGATGAGGTTTCAGGCTTTGGGGATTCCCCTCCAATGTTGCCCATGGATGCCTCCAAAACGTTGTCTGAAATGCGGCGCAGGGTTGTTGAAGAGGCTGAAAAGGCCTATTTGAAGGAGTTGCTGTCAAATTCAGCCGGAAAGCTGAAACCCGCTGCCCAGGTGGCCGGGATTACGACCCGTCAGCTGCACAAATTAATGAAAAAATATTATCTTCGAAAAGAGGACTTCAAAATTCGTGCGGGTTCCGGGAGCCCGGAATCGGAAATTCCGGTGTCATAGCGGAGGGAGTTGCAATTATGTCGTCGTTTATTTACGGTCCAGAACCCCCCTCAGTTTTTCCGACAGTTCTTTCATTTTAAAAGGTTTCTGAATAAAGCCGTCACAGCCTCGATCCATGATGTCGGTGGCGTGCCCATTGATGCTGTATCCACTGGAAAGAATAACTTTGACCCGAGGGTTTATCTGTTTCAGGGCATCGAAGGTATCGCTCCCACTCATGTTCGGCATGATCATGTCCAAAATGACGATGTCAATTTGTTCCTTGTTCGCTTCATATATGGCAATCGCTTCTTTTCCGCTGCCAGCTTTCAATACTTGATAACCGATGTGCGCCAACAGTTCCACTGCAATTTCAATGATGATATCCTCATCGTCCACGAAAAGGACCGTCTCAGATCCTCCCAATGGGCCGCCCACCGATTTCTCCTCTTCCATAACGTCCTTTTCAGAAGCGGGCAGATAGATGTTAAAGGTGGCGCCATGCCCTTTTTCACTGTAAACATTAATTAATCCACCGTGATTCTTAATGATGCCGTATGCCGAAGCCAATCCCAGGCCGGTGCCCCTGCTCATCTCTTTGGTGGTAAAAAATGGGTCAAAGATCTTTTCCTGGGTCGCTTTATCCATTCCGACCCCTGTATCGGTGACGGATATTTTTATATAATTGCACAGTTTGACCTGATAAGACTTTATGTAATGCTCATCAAGGGTCACGTTTTGTGTCTGAATATAGAGATCACCGCCGGATGGCATTGCCTGCCAGGCATTCACATAGAGGTTCAGCAGAACCTGCTCCATCTGTCCCCGGTCAACCTCCGCAGTCCAAAGGTTTTTTTCGTAGGTTCCATGAATGGAGATTTCTTTCTTGGTTCGGCCGAACATGCGATTTTGATTTTTGATAAGTCCGTTTAAATCCGTCGCCTTGACCTCGTATTTTCCACCTCGGGCGAAGCCTAAGAGTTGTTTTGTTAAATTTGCAGCGCTTTCAATGTGTTTCTCTAACAACTGCAGGTGTCCGAAATCCGGATGCAAAGCATCCTTGTCCATCAGCATTATAGAGATGCGCCCCTGAATTGCCATCAGCAGGTTATTGAAATCATGGGCGATGCCACCAGATAGCGTCCCCAGAGCCTCCATCTTTTGCGCTCTCACAAGCTGGGCTTCAAGTCTGCGTTTTTCGGAAATATCCCTTAAAATGCCTCTGAATCCGATTGGTTCCCCATCCGCATCTTTTCTCAGGGTCACGGAGGCTTCCACAACGCTTTTGGTTCCGTCTTTTCTGATCACCGGCCATTCAAACCCTTTTTCGGCGCGTCCGGTGTGGTAAACCCTTTTGAAAACCTGATACCCCCGTTTCTCAGCGTTTTGCTCAGTGGCTGTCCGGATATTTATTTTCATTAATTCTTCGGTGGGATAGCCGTATATCCTGCAAAGCGAGTCATTGAAAAAGGTGAAGTTGCCATCCATGTCAACTTCATAATACCCATCCTCTATGCTCTCAAGGATGGATCGATATTTCTCCTCACTCTTCCGTAGCGCTTCTTCCGCCTGACGGTGTTCTACCATTTCCTGCTCAAGGGCACTTGTTCGTGAGGTCACCTGCCGCTTCAGGGAAAAGGACCATAATATCAGTACAGATCCAATCGCCATAAAGCCAAGGATTATTCCGCCAATGTATTTCAGGACGGTACTCAGGGAAAAACCCGGCGGTTCCAGGGCACTAAACCACTTTTTATAGAGGTTGTCGTATTGTCCGGAGGTTTTTAAAATGCTCAATCCCTGGCTTAGTTTTTCTAAAACGGCTTTATTTCCATCCACCACCGCGAAGCTGAAGGGTCTGTTATAATCCTCAACAACAATGGGTGATAACGCGAGATTGTTGAGCTTGAGTTCTTTTGACAAAACCAAGCCCACCAATTTGGGCATCAGTGCGGCATCTGCTTTGCCTGACGATAGTTGCTTGAGGGCCTCGGGGAGACTGTCAACCAGAATCAGTTGCCGGGGTTCCACAAGTCCGGAGGACAGAAGATAATCATGGGCCTGGTCATGCGTCATGACAATAACCTTTTTGCCGCGAAGGTCATCAGGCGTGCTTATTTTGCTGTCGCTTTTTCTCGTAAAAAAGGCGTCATAGGCAATGGTGTGGGGGACCGAGAAGTCGAAAATCCGATCTCTATCCTTTGAATAGGCCATCATGGGAAGAACCTGGATCTCCCCGCTTATTAGGGCGTTACGGGCCCGATCCCATGTGTCCACACGGATGTTCAGATCAAATCTCATCTCTTGAGCAATGGCCCTGATCAAATCGACACTGAAACCATCGGGATTTCCATTTTGATTTACAAAGGCGTAGGGATAGTAATCATCCACGATAATGGTACTTAATGAGCTTTTCTGAAGGGGGGGATTTCCGATTGTTACCTGGGCGTGGGAATTAAAGGGAGAAAAGAATATACATACGGCAAAAAGAAGTAAATGTTTCAGAAGAGCGCTTCCATACGTTGGCGCCATCGCAACTGAAGTCATAGAGAACCTTGGCGAAATAGATGATGAGGCGAAGCATTTTTTCAAACTTCATCTCATATGGGCAAAATATTGTCAAGCGCTATCAGAAGATGCCCAAATAAGTCCTATATTTACAAAACGGAAAATTGATCATATCATTGAGGAAATTACAGCGCATGTTTCAACATGGAATAACTTGGCCATTGCGCACAGTGTTCCGAAATCATTGATCGAATTAATCGGTAGCCATTTAAGGTTAAAAATTTAGTGATCCTATCCTGATGAAAACAGATCTTTCCTTTTTGCATATTTCCGCGTTAACACTCCTTGGACTGGCGACAATTGTCGGGTTCTATGTGGGCCGTGTTGCCCAGCGCATCAGACTTCCGTCACTTGTCGGCTATATGATTCTTGGCGTCATCCTCGGGCCATCCATACTAAACCTTATTGACGAACCCATGATTGAGGATCTGTCGTTTCTAACCGAGATCGCCCTGGGATTTGTTGCCTTCACTATTGGTTCGGAACTCAGTTTGTCTTCTCTGAAGCGCATGGGATCAGGGATCATCTCCATTATTTTCGCGGAATCTTTTGGGGCCTTTTTTTTGGTTGTCGCCGCTGTATATCTTTTAACCCGCGATCTGCCTTTATCTATCATCTTCGGCGCAATGGCCCCCGCCAGTGCCCCGGCGGGCACTGTTGCCGTTATTCAGGAGTATAAAGCCAAGGGGAACCTGACAAAAGCCCTCTATGCCGTCGTGGGATTTGACGATGGCCTGGCCATCATCATCTTCGGGTTTGCCGCCGGCTTTGCAAAGAGCCTTCTCGTCAAAGAGAGTTCCGGCGCCGCCACAAGCGTCCTCCCCACCCTGGTGACGCCAATGGTGGAAATCGGTTTAAGTCTCGCAATGGGTGGCGTCATCGGATTTTTGTTCTACAAACTGGTGCTTCGAATGCAAAAATCCCGAGACATCCTGATCCTCCTTTTTGGCGTCGTTCTATTGACCACGGGATTGTCAATACGCTGGCGCCTGTCTTTGATTCTGGCCAATATGATGATTGGATTTGTGCTGGTCAACAGCCGGCGTGAAGCGCTGGTGCAACGTGTAACGGCCCCACTGCTTGAAATTATGCCACTGGTGTTCATCCTGTTTTTCTGTCTCGCCGGCGCAAACATGAGACTATCGAGCATTCCTGCTTTGGGAAGTATCGGCGCCGTTTACATACTGGGACGATCAGCGGGACTGATTGGGGGCGCCCGTCTTGGGGGCTCATTCGGTCGCGTCGAAAAGAACGTAAAAAAATACGTGGGCATGGGGATTCTCTCCCAGGCAGGTGTGGCAATCGGCCTATCGCTCATTGTCAAACAGGAGTTCTCTCAGCTCAACCTACAGTATAGCCTGCCACACGCCGCGACAATCGGCGCCGTCGTACTGACCACGATCACCACAACCTGTATTTTCTTTGAGATCGTTGGTCCGATTCTTACGAAATTCGCTTTAAAAAAAGCAGGCGAAATACCGGATGAAACATCATAGTGAAAAGCAACAGGAGGACGCAAGATGGCAGCGGCAAAGGACAAAAAGAGTCTGGGTAAAATTGCCGATTTGGTGGAACAACTGAAACAGCGTAAAATCCCAGTGGTCAACAAGCGAGCGACGGTTAATGAAATCATAGATGCTTTTGCCGCGTCGGATCACTCGCGAATTCTGTACGTCGTGGATGACGAATTGAAATTCAGAGGCATCCTCTCCCTGGGAAATATGATCCGGTACGTTTTTTTCCATTACCACGATCCGTCCATTGATTCTCGAAGTCTCGTAAGCATGGTTGTCTCGGAAACCGCCGGCGACTTCATGCAGCGGGAACCCATGTTTGCCGTATATTCCGAGGACGTTGAAGACGTACTCCAACGCATGATCGACCACAACATCAAGGAGATTCCCATACTGGACGATGAGGAAAGGGTTGTAGCGGACCTCACCATCGTTGATCTTCTCAAGCATTATAAAGCTGTTAACTTACCGAAATAACCCCGCGGGTTGACATGCGGGCTCGATTACATGGCCGATCATTATAAAGCCTGTTGCAATCATCCCAGGATACTGTTAAGGGTATTAAGGGATATCGGTGCTTTTAGGGTGAAAAACACTTTAAAATCATTCCGACATTGAGTTTTCACAAAAACATGCGCACGGAGGTGAAACCATGCAATACGACACGGCCCTGCGGGCCTACACATCCAAGCGAATCGAGGAAATTGAGTCCGCCGACGTTCTGGTGGGCATCCCCTGCTTTAACAACGAAACCACCATCGCCCACGTAATCCAGATGGTAAGCCATGGTCTGGCCACCCATTACAAGGGAATGCGCAGCGTGATTTTCGTAGCCGACGGCGGCTCCACCGACGACACGCGGGAGGCGGCCAAGGAATTTGAATTGAAACCCTGGCAGGAAAAACTGGTTTCCATTTACCGGGGACCGGGGGGCAAGGGAACCGCCCTGCGATCCCTTTTCGAGGCCGCAGACCGGCTCGGTGTCCGGGTCTGCGCCATGGTGGATTCGGATCTCCGCAGCATCACCCCGGACTGGGTGAAATACCTGCTGAACCCGGTACTGGAAAAAGATTACCAGTTCGTGGCGCCCGTGTACGTCCGGCACAAGTACGACGGCACCATTACCAACAATATCGTCTACAACCTGACCCGCGCCCTCTACGGTAAACGCATCCGCCAGCCCATCGGCGGGGATTTTGCCATTTCCGGCGACCTGGCCAAATTCTACATTGAACAGAATGTGTGGGACACGGACGTGGCCCGCTTCGGCATCGACATCTGGATGACCACCAGCGCCATCACCCAGGGGTTTCGCATCTGCCAGTCCAACCTGGGGGTTAAAATCCACGATGCCAAGGACCCGGGCCAGCACCTGGGTCCCATGTTCCGCCAGGTCCTCTCCGCCCTCTTTTCCCAGATGGAGCGATACGAATCCTACTGGAAACGCATCGAAGGCAGCGAGCCCGTGGAGACCTTCGGCTTTGAGGGAAGCCTGGAGCCAGAGCCCGTCAAGGTGAACCTGGAGGGTCTCATCGAACTGTTCAAGGCGGGACACAACCAGTTCTCCCCTTTCTGGAAGAGCATCTTCTCAAAAGACTGTTTGGCTGAAATCGAAAAGACCGCTAAAATGGATGCCACCGATTTTCACCTGCGCACGGAAGCATGGGTGGAAATGCTCTATGAACTGGCCGCCACCTTTCATCTATGGGACATCAACCGCATGAAGCTTCTGGATGTGATGACGCCCCTCTACTATGCCCGGGTGGCTTCCTTTGTTCGGGAAAGCTGGGACATGAGTTCCCGGGAGGCTGAAAAACTGGTGGAGGACCAGGCCGTCAAGTTTGAAGCCAACAAGGGCTACCTGCTCAAGGTCTGGGACGAAAAATCCGCCCAAAAGGCGAAACCCAAGGCATAATTCAGGAGGAAAACGTTTGGCTGAACTTAAAATTCTCATGATCTCCCCCGAGGCCGTCCCCTTTGCCAAAACCGGCGGACTGGCCGATGTGGCGGGGGCCTTACCCCCGGCACTGGCCCACCGGGGAGTGGAGACGACGCTGGTACTGCCGGCATACCGAACGATTCTCGAAAGCGGCTATTCCTGGCGTCCCATGATAACCGATATGGATGTCCCCTTAGGATATGCAACCCTTAAAGCCAATGTGCTGGAAACCCTGACCCCCGAAGGGATCCGGGTCTATCTCATCGATCGGGAAGACCTTTTTAATCGGCCCAACCTTTATGGGAATCGTCATGGGGATTACTACGACAACCTGGAGAGGTTCTCCTTTTTCTGTCACGGCGCCCTGCGACTGGCCAATCAACTCTCCGTAAGGCCTGATGTCATGCACCTCCACGACTGGCAGACGGGGCTCATCCCCGCCCTGCTGAAGGGACCCTACGCCGACTGGCCCAACCTTTCGGGAATGCCCACCGTATTCACCATTCACAATCTGGCCTATCAGGGGTCCTTCGGAGGAGATCGATTGCCGGTGACCGGCCTGTCCCATTCCCAATTCTTTCACACCGACGGACTGGAAATCTGGGGCAATTTCAGTCTGCTCAAATCAGGAATCGTTTACGCCCATGCCGTTACAACGGTGAGCCCCACCTATGCGAAAGAAATCCAGACCGACCACCAGGGGATGAGCATGGCGGGCATTCTCAGACACCGGGGGGGAGATGTTCGCGGTATCCTGAACGGCGTGGATTATACCATCTGGCGCCCGGAAACGGACCCGCATATTGCCGCCCACTACAGTGTGAAGGACCCTGGCGGCAAACAACGGTGCAAGACAGTACTGATGGAAGAGCTGCAACTGGATTCAAATGGGACGGAAAGGCCGCTGTTGTGCATGATTAGCCGCATGGACGGTCAAAAGGGATTTGATCTCCTGGTGTCCATCGTGGACGACATCATGGAAACGGGCGCCGGCCTGGTGATCCTGGGTTCGGGGAATGAGTGGGTCGAAAAAGCCCTTGAGGCGGCCCGCGTCCGATTTCCCGGTCGCATCGCCCTGCGGTACGGATTTGACGGAAACCTGGCCCATCGCATCATCGCGGGCGCCGATATCCTTCTGATGCCCTCCCGCTACGAACCCTGTGGTCTGACCCAATTGTATGCAATGAAATATGGAACCATTCCCGTGGTAAGGGGCACGGGGGGGCTGGAAGACACCGTTTCCCCTTTTGATAAAGCGACCGGGAAAGGAAATGGTTTCAAGTTTTACCCCTATGATTCCAAAGCTTTTCTGAGCGCCATCTTGCAGGCGGTGGACCTTTACCGGGACCGCACACACCGGGATCAATTGATGCATAACGCCATGACAATGGACTTTTCCTGGGATCGGTCGGCGAAAGAATATATCGACATTTACAGGTCGATTCAAAGGTGACGGTTCAATGATAATCAGCACCGATGAGACGGAGCATTCTCATTGTGAAATGCGACGAGGAAAAAGATCGCTGGACGGCGCCCGCGGGGACGGTGGATATCTGGTGGCGCGGGCCGAAGCACGGGGCCCTCGCCCTTCTGATGGCCCACCTCTTGGTACAGAGCCATGAATGGCGCCGCCGCCGGATACGCATTCTATGCACCCTGCCGCTGAAAGGCGACTCCAAGAATATGGACATGGAACTGCGTGAAATCCTTGAAACAGCGCGAATCGAGGCCGACGTGCAGGTTTTCATTACCGATGATCCCCACTGGGAGATTGCCAAGCAAACAGGCGAAAGCAATACCAGGAACCCAAATCTTTGCTTACTCAAAATGGTAGGAGAGGCTGAGGGAACCGAAGATATCGGAAACGTCTTGATCGTCGAACTCCTTGCTGCGCAATACCTGTGTATAGGTGATACGAAAAGAATCCCACTGAGCCACAATCCCGGCCTGGATATCTCCCACAAAGGGCTTTTTTTCCACGGAATGACTGTCTGTGAAGGTATTTCCATCGAGAAAGATGTTTCGGAGTACGGCGCGCCCCTGGAACCCCGCAAACACATACCAGAGAAACCCTTTTTTCGGGCGGAAATAGCTGCTTCCGGGAAGGCCGGGGCGAATACGGGGAGAACCGAAATCATGGCTCAGGTCTGAGCCAAGACGAAGGGCCAGCCCTGCCTCCGCGTAGGTGAACACATTGCCGAAGGCACCCCCTGCGTTTGGCAGCAGATCAAAATTCAGGCCCCAGAACAGATCTTGAACCTCATAGCGCCGAATCTGTTCATAGAAAAGAACAAGGCCCGGTTCGTTATTTAATTGGTTGTCCCAACCTTTGGGAATATCCAGACCAAGAAGGGAATGCCAGAAACGCTGCGTATCCTCAGCGAATGAATCGGGACCCACCATGCCGATTTCCAAGCCAAATTTGTCACACCGTTTACTTCCCTGGTTGGCCTCCAGCCCAAAACCCAAATAGAGCCAACCCGCATAGGGCCTGTCATGGGGAACCCATTGCACCGCCGTCGTATCCTCCGGGGTGTAAATGTTCTGGCCCATGGACAGACTCACACGGGTTTCAAGGGCGTCGGCGGAATCGGGGGTTTTCTTTTGAAAACCAAGCCACTGGATCCGGTCGACCTCATCAGTTAGCCACCCTATGGGACTGCTCAACCATTCCATGCGCGTGCCGTGGCTAAAATGTTTATCCGAATCACCTCCAAAGAAGTCATTCTCAAATTGAAGACTGACGACCTGGCCGAATGCCCCTGTAAGGGAAAGGGTCAAAAGTGCCCATAGGGTGACTGCCGCAAGGCCGATAAGTTTTGGTCCACGAAAGCGCATAGGGGTATTTGGTAAATCCTTTTCGGTGAAAAGCCAAAATGTCTCTCAAACACTTTGACTTTGGAAGATTGTCAGATTCAACACGGCTTTCATCTCGCCTACAATAATTAAGAGTCGGTGTAAAGGGCTCTTTTTAGGTATTTTGATCATGCGGAGTCCTACGGCATAGCCAAAGTCATGACAGTCAATCGAAACGGATCGGAATTAGAACCAGTGGTTTCGATTCCGCGTGAAACTTTTTTCACATCCTTCAAATCTGCATGGGATCTTAGTTTGTGGCGTGCTTTTTGCTTAAACCTTTGATACAATACCGGGACCATCATCTTCAAACAGGTGTCGAGGGCATATGGCCGAAAAACTTGAAATCGGGCTCTTTCCCATCGGCGAAGCCATGATGGGCGACTGATTATATTATTCATTCTGGCCCTCACTGAAAACAGGGACGGAGAGATAGGATCATGAAATTCCTATTTGGACAGTTCGTTTATATGCTCACCGGAACCAGTGAGCGAAACATCAGGATGTTATTGAAGTTTCTTCTTCTCCTGGTCACCATGATCAGCGTCTACAGTGTTCTGTTTCATTTTCTGATGGTCCTGGAAGACAAGAAATTCAGTTGGATTACAGGTTTTTACTGGACCCTTACGGTCATGTCCACCCTTGGTTTCGGGGATATCACCTTTCATTCGGACCTGGGAAAGCTGTTCTCCATGGTTGTGCTTCTGTCCGGCATCATATTGCTTCTCATCATGCTCCCCTTCACTTTCATCCAGTTTTTTTACGCACCATGGCTGGAGGCTCAGACCAAAGCCGGCGCGCCTCGAAAAGTGTCCGAGGAGATGAAAGGGCATGTCATTCTGACCAACCACGATCACCAATATCTATTTAACCATCTACTGTCGAAGATTGCGGCCCGATATCCAGATCATCAGCCGGGCGACCCTTGACAGGATGGGAAGATGATCATAAATCCAGACCCCTCGGTCTGCCTTTTTGAGAACAATGAATTAATTATCATCGGCACCGATGAGGCGGAAAAACGGTTTTTCAAGATGTACGCGGAAGGGGGCAAGTCCAAGTCGTCTTAGTCCGGTTCATCCTCAGACAAGCGAAAGCATCAAGTAAGTATCCTCTGATCCGATGCCTGTTTATCCCCACTTCGCCTCATGACCCTTTCCGAAAAATGACTGCCATAATCTTATCCTGCCACTCCCTTTTCACATTCTGAACTTAGCGCGCTAACGCGCGGGCTTTCTACCTTGCGCATATTTCATTGTTTCTCGATTGCACTGAGGGCAACCGAGAATGGGCATAAAGCCTTCCACATTCCTTCCTTCATATTCTGCTTTTGCAATCCGATCTATTATCGGCGGAACCTTCATTTCATGCCGGCAATGGGAACAACGGTAAGGATTTCCTCCGGAGGATGGCCGAACGGGAAGTCCTCGCCTTCCAGGGGTCAAGTCCTGTAACCGTGCCGTACCTGTCGTTTTGATGTTTTCATATTCGTCATATAAAACTCCATATTTTGGATGCCATATCTTCCATAGCACCATTTCATGGCCACAATAACGACACAAAAAAGGATCTTGAGAGCTGATCTCCTTATAACGTTCTCGATATCTTTTCGCTTTTACGACTTGATACGTTCCTTTAATCCCACGCCCCAAAGCCTTCATCCCTTTCCGTATTACTTCCGACCATTTCTTAAAAGTTTTCGTAGCCTGTAGCCCATAATAACGAACCCGCTGGAACCCTTTGGGCATTATGTGTTGAACCATTCGACCGATAAAAACATCCACTTCCACGGTTTCAACCTTCCTGGATTTTGTCATGTGATCATTGTACCAATAGGTAACATATTGCCATCATAACTGATTATCCGTCTCAGAGCTATCGGAGGAGATGCAACATATTTCGCCAAATATCGCGCCAGACCCCCACATGTCTCAGGAACATTACCCTTGCTCACATTGGCTACCAAACCTTTAAGCATTAGGGTATTTTTTCCACAGCTCATCAATAAGTTTATCGACCGCACTGCTGTTAAAATGGGACTTGAGCATTCTGAATAGATGATACTGCCATTTCTTATGTATAATCTCATACTTGAAGAACCTTAAATCAAACCAACCGCACAGATCTTCATTTATCCCACCGCTTGTCATGATGATATGCAAATGCGGATTATAATGACCGGATCGACCATGCGTTTGAACAACGACGATCGTTCCTATTTTCAGTTTCCGCCGAAGAACCGTTCCGACAACATCCTCCAAACATTCGTACCCGCATCTCATAAAAGCCGATAACAAACGTCCATCATTTCGAGCCTTATAAAAAACGATTCTCAGTTGCTCGGGAATTGTCAAAACAATGTGACGGTAATTCATGCCCCCATGAAGCACCCTACTCACTTGACTGACAAAATCGTCAACATATTTCTTGGCGCAGGATAAACAAAAACAGCTCTTGCAACTAAAACCTATCCGGCGAACATCACCACCGCAATAAACACACCGGTGCTCGCTATATCCGGCGCTTTCCTTGCCGCAACCAAGCATTTTCTGAACCGGATCATATTGCGAATTATCATACCCTGGATGATGCTCTTTGAATGATTCCCAATGATCAATAAAAATCGTCCGGAAAGTCATCAATTTTTTGGTTTGATGGCATATGCATAATGTGCTTTTTTTGACACATTTAATGCCACTCACTGCAACAACTATTTGATATGCCACAAAAATGGATTCCTATGCTTTTAAATTAAATCGGATTTTTGAGCTCATATGCGAAAAAGGCTATTACCCCCCATAACCTCCCTGTACTTGGAGTTCTACTCCTCCAGCAAGCGCATGACGTCACCGACGATGAAACCGTAAACCAGCCGGCTTTTAATATTCAGTGGCACTATGCTCTTAATATTACTGATGAATCAGATGCCTCTAAGTATATGTGTGCAAAAACCTTGTGGAATATGCGTCAGATCGTTACTGAAAAGTCTCTGGATACAATGGTGTTTGATCGTTTTACAAATAAACCGGCACTGCTTTTCAATTCCAATATCGAAAACCAGAGGATTGACTCTGTTCATCGAAGTGGAGCCTTCTCACGAAAGCGATGCAATTGGCAAAACGAAGATCTTATGAACAAACAGATGAATTCAAAGATCGTTATCGGTGGCGTGCAGGTGTCTAAGCGGCCATGTCTGATTCACGCTATTCTTGTTTTCAAGAGCATTTTTTCTTATTTCGAACTCGGCTGAAAAGAGTTCAGGTATATTTATTCATAATTATGAGTATATGATTCCCGCAACCCGCTATTGGGCGCCATCATAAAATCCCATGCCTTCACGTGAAGAATACCGCCTCTGTTTCCAAAACTCACGTCATCCATTGAAACAACCATCTTCTCAAAATTATCATCAATCAATTTAAGGTTCCCGAATTCCCGCTCCAACACCGCATCATCAGGCAGGAGATAAGCCACCTGAACGTACTTTTTGATGTTGTTTTTTTCTGCAATAAAATCAATTTCACGGCCTTTGATCCGCCCTGTATAAACAGAATACCCTTCTCTTTTTAATTGCATGAAAACCGCATTTTCAAGATATTTACCAATACCGAAATCAAAGGAGCTGGATAAAAAATATTTGAAGCCAAGGTCATTCAGGTAGTACTTTCGCTCACCGGTCAATATCTTTTTGCCCTTGATATCATACCTCATGGATTCATGAATGAAATAAGCATCCTGCAGGAACTTCAAATAGGATCCCACGGTTTCCCCATTGGTGCGGCAACCGGCATGCTTTAAAGCGCCCACAACGGACTTGATGGAGAAAAAGCTGCCCACCGAATCGATCAGGAAATGGATCAGCCTTTCCAGCAAGGCCACATCCCTCACCTTGTGGCGGTAAACAATATCTCTTAATACAATGGAATCCATCAGGCTTCTGTAATAGTTCGTCTTCATTTCCCGGTCCGAAAGCCGGTAGCTCTCCGGAATACCACCTGATTCAAGATAAGAAATAAAAGATGCTTTTGTGTTTCCGATCCTGTTGATGCCGAGGAACTCGGGAAAACTGAACGGGAAAACCAAAATGGTCAAATACCTGCCGCTCAAATAAGTTGCCATTTCACCGGAAAGAAGTTTCGCGTTTGACCCGGTGATGAAAACCTCACAGGAGGTGGTATAATCCTGGGAAAGGGAATTGACCACCTTTTCCCAATTGTCAATTTCCTGAATTTCATCCAGAAAAATGTAAATCGTCCCTTTTGGTTTAAGCTGTTTTCGATATTCGTCTATGGCCGCCTGAAGCGTTTGGCTGTCATTAATGAAATCAAAAGCATAAATATCTTTATTGATGTAGAGGATGTTTTCGGGCGGCACTTTTCTTTCGGTGATCAGGTGCTCAATAAACATTCGGATCAGATAACTCTTACCCACCCGCCGCTGTCCAAGGATGACTTTAACGAGCGCGTTATCCAGATATCCTGAAAGGACGTTCACATACGAATCCCGTGGAAAACCGATGTTGACCGGCGGCGCGTTCCAAAAATTGTACTTCCTTAGGATTTCAATCATAACCGAACCTAAGCATATATTTTAAAATATTTCCATACGTAACTGTAAAAATGAAAAATATCAAGAAAAATACAATCGTATTTGGAATTTTTATCCATTCAGTCCCCACACCGGCGAACCCCTTCTTTTATTAACCTCGCCGTTATTGGCTGCACGGGCGCCCGGGACCTTTTTTAAAACCCCCTCAAGATCGGCCTTCTGATAAGGTTTCGCCATGGCCCCCCGAAAACCATATTCCCCATAACGGGCCATGACCGGGGCATTAAAATAGCCGCTGCATTCGATGGCCCGGGCATGGGGATCAATCTTGATCAGTTCCTTAATGGCCTGCTCGCCACCCATTCCGCCCTTGATGGTCAAATCCAGAAGGACCGCGTCAAAGAGTTCTCCCGAATCCATGTGCTTTTGGTATTTTTCAAGGGCTTCCGTGCCGTCCTTGACGGTCTCCGTTTCATACTCCAACCGCTTCAACATCTTTTGGGCCAGGGTCCTGAGGCTCTCCTCATCGTCCATAACCAGGATTCTTCGGATTGCTGATTGCTGATTGGCGATTGTTGATTGGGCTCCAACATCATCACCCTTTGCACCTGGCGCTTTGCTCTCCGCGTATTCGGCGGGCAGGTAAATGGTTACGGTGGTTCCCACCCCGGTTTTGGAATTGACCATCATATGGCCGCCATGTTTTTGAACCACCGCATAGGCGGTGGTGAGACCCAGGCCCATGCCCTTTTGGGTCCCTTTTTCCTTTGTGGAAAAATAAGGGTCAAATGGTTTCCCCTTTTACGCACCACTCCGAACACCATCCAGCACCTTCCGAACCATCATGGCCAGTTCCACCTTATCAAGGGGTTTGTAAGCAAATGCTTTGATCCCCATTTTCGCCGCCAGTTCTTTCGACATTTTCTTGCTGTAACCCGTACAAATAATCACGGGGATGTCGGGCCTGATCTTTATCAACTCGGCGGCCAGTCTGTCGCCGGTCATGATGGGCATGGTCATGTCGGTAACCACCAGGTCAAAAGTCCCAGGCGCCATGCGAAAAGTTTCCAGGGCCTGAGCGCTGCCGGTACTCGTGGTCACCCGGTAGCCCAGTTTCTCAAGGGTCTTTTTGCCCAGTTTTACAATGGGCAATTCATCGTCTATGAAAAAGATATGCTCCGTCCCCCTGGGAAGCACCTGCCCCGATGTACTGTTGGGCGCGACCACCGATTTTTCATGGAGGGGCAGAAATACCGTAAAGGTCGTCCCCTTTTGGGGCTTGGACATGACCAGGATATGCCCTTTGTGCGCCTTTACAATCCCTGTCACAACCGCAAGCCCCATGCCGGTTCCCCGGCCCGATTCCTTGGTGGAAAAATAGGGTTCAAAGATCCGTTCGACATTTTCAGGGGAAATGCCGGACCCGGTGTCGGTGACACTGAGTTTGACGTATTTTCCGGGGGGAAGATTTGCGAGGGTCACGGTTTTGCCGTCGCCGAGGGTAACGGTGTCTACGCCGAGGGTCAGCTTTCCCCCGTTCGCTTCCATGGCATGGGCGGCATTGGTACACAGGTTCAGGATAATCTGGTGAATCTGCACTTCATCCCCCATTACACAGGGGTCCTCCTCCAAGTGCATCTCTATGCTGATCTCAATATCCGCCGGGATGGTTGACCTCAATAGCTTGAGCACCCCCTTAACCAAAGCACCCACATATAATGGCGCCACCTTCCCGGGAGTCTTTCGGCTGAAAGACAGGATCTGCTGGACCAGGAGTTTGGCCCTTTGGCCCCCGATCAGGACTTCTTCCAGATCCTCCGCCAGGGGGGTTCCTTTTTCCGCTTCATCCATGGCAAGCTCGGTAAAACCGATCACGGCCGCCAGGATATTATTGAAATCGTGCGCGATGCCCCCCGCAAGGGTGCCGATGGCCTCCATCTTCTGCGCTTGCCGAAGCTGATTTTCCAGCTCTTTCTGTTCGGTGATATCGATGACCACCACCCGGATATGCCTGGGGGCGCCGTCCCCTTCTTCAATCACAATACATTCCAGATTGACGTAAAAAACACTCTTGTCTTTTTTCACCATCCGCAGCCGGCAGGACTGAGGCTTTTTCGAATCCATGAGTTGGTTTCGGTGCAGATAGAAAATGTCTTCATCCTCAGTCAGGATAAAACTGCCAAAGGGCGTGCCGATCAGAAAAGACCGTTCCACTCCCAGCAGGGTGGCGGCGGTGAGGTTCGCTTCCGTAACGACCCCCTTTTCGCTGAGGGTAAAATAGCCAACGGGTGCAAAGTTATAGAGGTGGGAATACCGATCCCGTGCGGCTTCCAGTTCCCCCTGAACCCGCCTTAGCTCTTCGTTTTGCATGTTCAGTTCCACCTGATGCACGCGAAGCTCATGGACCAGGCTTTTTATCTCTTCAGGGGAAAACGTAGAAAGATCCACATCTTCATCGGCTGATAATTCCAAAGTCGCTTCGGCAAGTCGCCTGAGTTCCTCGGTGTCCGTCATGTTTTTCTCTTTCTCCACTCTCAATCCTCCATTCCCACCAGCCACGCCAAATCCCGTTCCGTGATCGCTATCTCCACCATCTGACCGTTTTCATCGGTCAAGGCGCTGGCGGTCATCCAGATGTTCAGGATGCTGCCATCTTTTGTCATGCGCCGGGTCTTGAAGGATTTGATGGTTTTGTTTTTGGTCAATTCATGGATAATGTCTTGAAAATCATTTTCACGATCCTTTGGAAAAAGATCGGCATAATTCATTTGCAGGGCCTCCGGCTCGGTCCATCCATACAGCTCTTGAGCCCCCTTGTTCCAGGCCAGAATCCGGCCCTTCTTATCCAGCACGGTGATGGCGTCATTGGCATCTTCCAGGACAGTGGCCAAGCGCCTGACCTTATCCGCCTGCTTGACGGTGTGTATATCCAGAAAGGTCATCACCACGCCGTCGATGACATTTCCGGTGGTCCGGTACGGCAGGATCTTCAAGGCATACCAGGTCAAATCCGTTGACAGGATTTCCATCTCCACCGTATTGAGGTCTTTCAGCACCTTTTCTCCCAGGCCAACCAGATCCACATTCGGAAAGCAGGTTTTAAGGTCATTTAGGGACCTGCCCACGTCCGTATGAATCAACCGGATGATGTTTGCCGCGGCGGGGGTGAAGCGTTTAATGTGGAGGTCCGTATCCAAAAACAGGGAGGCGATTTCCGTTGCGGCCAGAAGATTGTGCATATCGTCATTGGCCTTGGAAGATTCATCTACCTTGTTTTGAAGCTCCTCATTCACCGTGGCCAGCTCCTCATTGGTGGATTGCAGCTCCTCCTTGGAGGTCTCCAGTTCCTCGTTGGTGCTTTGAAGTTCCTCGTTGACCGATTGCAGCTCTTCATTGGTGCTTTTGAGCTCCTCATTGGTGGTTTCCATTTCCTCGATGGTCGCCTGAAGATATTCCCGGGTGGATTGCAGTTCCAGTTCAAGACTTTGCAGATCCGTATCCTGTTGTTTTGTCTCTAATTTGCCGGGCTCTTTTTTATCGTCTGCCGGCGTTTTATCCTCAAATATGACGAGCATAAAGCCGGGGCTCATGAGTTTAACGGACAGGTCGACGATACAGGACGTGCCATTGTACCGGACCCTGACACCCTTTGTAAGCGCATTTGCTTTTTCCCGGACTGATTTTCGAAGCGTTGCGGCCAGCGGTGGCTTGAGATCCTCCCGTGCCATATTCAGGATGTTAAATACCGGTTTGCCCGTTGGCGGCATCAGGAATCTCTCCGTTTTACCCACAAAATGCAGAATCTCATATTGATCATTGACCAGAACACCGGCAGGGGCATATTCATCGAGGATGGCCCTTTCAGCCATTGCCTGGATGGTAACGACTTCCGGCAGATGGTCTTTGTCATGGGACTGGACTCTCTGGCAGGAGAGGTAATCAGCTTCAGCGGGATAGGCGGGAATGGTTTCCACAAAGCCCTTCTTTCGTTCAAAGATCTTCCATTTGCGGTTGATGGGCTGAAAAAGATCGGGATGTTCCCCGATGCTTTCCGATGTGCCCAGGACGAGAATGCCGCCCGGGTTCAGCGTATAATGAAACAGGGAGATGATCTTTTTCTGCAGGACATTGTCCAAATAGATCATCAGATTTCTACAGCTCACCAGGTCCACCCGGGAAAAGGGCGGATCTTTGATGACGTTTTGAAGGGAAAAAACGATCATGTCCCGAAGCTGTTTGTTGACCTTTAACAATCCCTGTTCCTTGATGAAAAACCGTTTCAGCCGGTCCCCGGTGACATCCGCCCCGATATTTTCCGGGTAGAGCCCCTTGCGGGCAACATCCAGTGCGGCCGCGTCAATGTCCGTGGCAAAGATTTTAACGTCGAATTGCCTCTTGATGGTATCCATTACTTCCAAAAGAATCATGCCCATAGAGTAGGCTTCTTCCCCGGTGGAGCAACCCGAAATCCAGAACCGGATCGTCGTATTCGGCTCTTTCCTTTGCAACAACGCCGGCAGCACCTGCCCCGCAAGCAGGTCATAGGCTTCCGGGTCCCTGAAAAAACTCGTCACCCCGATGGTGAGATTCTTGAACAGCACGTCGATCTCGCCGGGATTTTTCTGGAGATAGCGGACGTAATCGGGCAACCCCTCTATCTGATTCACCACCAGCCGGCGTTCAATGCGACGGGCAATGGTGCTCTGTTTGTAATGGGAGAAATCGTTACCGGTAGCGCCGCGGATCAGTGCGAAAATTTTCTGCATCTGGTTCTTGACGGGGGGCTCTCTCCGTTTGATTTTGTCCAGTGACTCAAGGAACGGGTGCTTCACATAACGGATTAATATTTCCGGCATCTCTTCCACCGGCGCAATAAAATCCACAAGGCCGGTCCCAATGGCGCTTCTGGGCATGCCGTCGTATTTTGCGGTTTCCGGTTCCTGGACCATGGCCATACCGCCGCCGCCCTTGATGGCTCGAATCCCCATGGTGCCATCCGATGCCGTCCCCGACAAAATGATGCCGATGGCCTTTTCACCCTGGTCTTCGGAAAGGGATTTAAAAAAGGAATCTATGGGCAGGTTAATCGTGCCGGTTTTTACCGGTTCCAGCAGATGAAGACACCCGTTAAAAAGGGTCACGTTTTTGCCCGGGGGATTCAGATAGACATGGTTGGGTTTGAGCTTTGTGCCGTCCTCAATCTCCATCACCCTCATCCGGGTGTGCTTCTCCAAAAGCGACACCATGATGCTTTTATGCTGGGGGCTCAGATGCTGGATGACCACGAAGGCCATGTTGCCGTCAGGGGGCATGGCGGAAAAGAAGAGATTGAGGGTTTCCAGGCCACCGGCTGAGGCGCCGATGCCCACGATGGGGAAGCTGCCGGCATCTCCGGGTTTTTTCTCTTGTTTGACCTTTTCCAAAGGGGTTCCACCCGCGGGCGGCGCTTTTTTCTTTTTGGTCGGCATGGTCTCTGCCTTTCGATTTAAAGAGTTGAGAAAAAACAGAAGGGATCAGGGCTCCCGGGGTTATGGTTGCTTCCATCAGCCTCGCCGGTAAAAAGCGTACCGGAACAAAAAAGCCCCGGCGCCTTCACGGGCACCCGGGTATTTTCAGATGTTTTTGAATAATTTTTTTCTAAAACTGAAAGATAAGAGAGAGAGAGAGAGAAGCAAGGCGTGTGCCATCGGGCTATGGATCATGGCGTGTACTCCTGATATAGCGATGTTTTGTTCGTGATATGTTTTTAATCGTTCATTCTCTCCTCAAATCTGTTTTCAGTCAACCATAAAGCGATTTGAATACTGGTAAAAAAGATTGTAACCGTTCACGAGTAGGGACAGGCCCCTGTGCCTGCCCTGATGATGCGGTGTAAACACCCAAACAGGGCAACCACGGGGGGTTGCCCCTACGCAGGGACATGCATCAGCCCGAAAGAACCGACAGGCATTTGTAGCAGCCATGGAGCGACTGGATGAGAAACTGGAAAGATAGAGATTCTGTTCTTGATTAAATCCGAATTCCAGCCTATATTTGATGGCGAAATGAACTCAAATTAATAAGAAGGCATTAAAGATGAAACCGATACATTCTCAAAACATCATTTCCCTATCGGCTTTTAAAAACAAAGCGTCCAAAATGCTTCATGAAATCCAGAACACACATTGCCCCCTTGTAATCACTCAAAATGGAAAAGCCGCGGCTGTCCTTATTGCTCCCGTCGATTTTGATTTTCTTACGGAACAGGTCCGTTTTGTTGATGCCGTAAAAAGGGGTTTAACAGATGTTCAAAAAGGCCGAATTCTGCCAGATGAAGATTTGGACAAAGAGTTATGAAACTCTTTTGGACCGAAACCGCCAAGCAGGATCTGAAAGCTATCCGGCACTATATTGCCACCGACAACCCAACAGCGGCCAATAGGTGGGTCGAGCGTTTAAGAAAACGTGCGCGAAATGCTCTCAATGCACCCCTTGCAGGTCGTGAGGTCCCCGAATTTTCCCGTGAAGATATACGTGAACTGATTGAGGGGCTCATTTTGTTAATCACCCACCACCCAGGGCGTTGCCCTGGGCTGGTATGTAACGCCCTATTTTACGGCGAGGAGATATGGCTTCCGTCATCATTGACATCGCTGAAAAAGAGTCCGTGAATCTAATTATTTTTGGTGTCAGCCATGGAGAAATCGTCGCTGAATGGCTGAACGCGGGGGCGATGGAAAAAACGGATATCCCAATTGTCATGATTCCAAAATGGGTGACGGCCGGCGGGAAACCGCTGCCGAATGGCTGAGTTCACGCTTGATGGGAAAATTGAGTAAGATGGGTTTTTATCAGATTCCTCTCCCTTCGGACAGCGTCCTTTGCTACATGCCTCCGAGCTTTGGCAGAACCGCCTGCCGCAAAACTTAAAACAAAAAAGAAGCCGCACATGTCCGTGACCGTTGTCAGCAGTGGGCTGGAAACCAGGGCCGGATCCAGCTTCAGCCGCTTGAGCAGTAGGGGCAGCATGCCGCCGAGGGTGACGGAAACCAGCGTATTGGCAGCCAACGCACCGCCAACCACCATGCCGAGCCATGGATTTCCCTTCCAGAAAAAGGCGACCCCTCCAAGCAGCAACCCAAGCACCAGGCCGTTGATGATGCCGATTTTGACCTCCTTTGCCAGCACCCAGAGCAGTTCACCGGGTCGGACCAGTCCCAGGGCAAGTTCACGCATGGAAACCGCCGCGGCCTGGTTGCCTGAACAGCCGCTCATGTCGCTGACCATGGGCAAAAAAACCGCCAGGATAATCGCCGCGGCAAGGGTGTCCTGATAAAGGGCAATGACGCTTGCTGCGATAAGATTGAGCACAATATTTAAGCTCAGCCAGGACAGACGACGTCCGGAGCGGGATAACAGGGGCATGGTCCGGAACTCCTCACCGCCGATAATACCGCTCAGCCGCAAAAAAGCTTTTGTTTTCTGCTTATTGATTGCCTCCTCAACGGCATTGGGCAGCACCACGCCGACCAGCCGTTGTCCATCATCCACAACCGGAACACCAAACAGGTGATGTTTTTCGAAAAAGTCTTCAAGTTCCTTAAGGGAACTCTTGTCCGACACACTGAGGGGCAAAGAGATCATTACCTGGGTAAGCTGGGTCTCACGGTCGGGGAAGAGCTCGCACTTCCACTCCGCTTCAATTGATTGGACTTACGGTAAGATTTCAATTTGTCCGTTGTGTACGTTGACATGGGCTGGTTTCCCAGCATATTTTTCGTATTCGGCTTTCCATTGCCCAATATTTTTCAACTCTCCGTTTACGGCAACAGCCATTTTTTCACCATTTCTGAAAAGCATTCCCACACAACTTCCATCTTCAGTAATCAAGGTCTTATCCGTCAACTCACTCATCATCTCCGGGGCAAAAAGATTCGGGAAATAGTCCGGCATGGCGTCTTCCGGAAAACCGAAACGCAACGGTTGTTTTTGAGAATCAGAAATCAACAGTCCACGCTTTAGCAGGGGGGATACAATGCGACGCGCCTGGCGATCCGAGAGACGAAGCATTTCCGGTAGTTTCCCCCGGGGTACGGTTCCGGAACGAAACGCCTCCCGAAGGACAATGGCGGCTTCCGGTCGGATCTCTTTTTCCCCGAGCATGGAAAGTTGTCCGACTCTTCCTTGAATCCTCAGACCCATCCTTTCAACATCGAGCAATTTCTCCATAAAGCCGATCTGATCCAGGCATGTTTCCAAAAAGAATTCCATAAAATCCGCATGGTCCTCATCTTTGAACGTATCCGCTGCCTCCAGATGAATCATATATCCGTTGTTGTTTCGGGATAACCCCCTTGAAAGCGACCAAAGACCGTAGGCGTTTATACCGATTGACGCCAGACACGCAGATGTAAAAAGACGAATAACCCGCCCATTTCCGTCCCTGAAAGGGTGCAACCAGGCCAATCGATGATGACCGCTGGCAATCACAAGTAAGCGTTCGTCACCGTGAAAATTGTCCGGATTGTACCGTTCCGTAAAAATTTTCACAAAGTGCGGCACATCACGCCCTTTCGGTCCGAGTTGATCGCCGCTCCGAACCGAAACCTCCAGCTCACGCCAGTTTCCCGGATGGACCGGGATATCTGTAAAATCATGTCCATGATGGGTGAACCGATGGGCCGCCGGAAGCTGCATATAGAAACACTGATGAATCCACCTAAGAAACTCCGGATTGAAAATGTTCCCCCCTGTTTGATCGACTTTGGACATCATTTCTTCTTCCACAACCGCATGGGCCGAACACAACTCCTGTGCATATCGTTTTTGGTCATTACCCGACCATTCTTTACGAAGAGCCCGTTTTATGTCGGAGATATACGTTTTGTGGCCTTCTATCAAATTGGAATGGTAACTGTTCAGGAGCCGAAGTTCTCGGCTGATTCCTTTTGCAGTTTCCGGGGCAAGGCTTCCTTCAAGGCGTGAACCGGCCCTAATAACCTCCATTGCCATATCTTTTAATGGGCCGATACGGTCAAGGGGGAGAACTCTGAAAAATTTTTTCATACGGATCCATTTGTCCGGATTTATGTCCGTTTAAAAGTATTTGTAGTTCGATAAGTTAACAGAGAATATACCATAAAAGATCAAGTTTTATGTCCGTTTTAACTTAAGCGGTAATCGGATAAAATCAAGGAATATATGTCCGTTTCTTGTTTATTATATAACAGACTGACATAATACAATAAAAGCATAACTAGAATGGGCTGGAGAGCTGTTTATGTCCGTTTATATGTCCGAAATCCCGGTTTCGCACAAGACTTTCAGCAGATGTGTTTTGAAACGAACATTTTATGGCTCAGGTTTTTGAGGTTTCTCAAGTTTCTTGAATACGAATACAAGCCTTGACGGATCAACATTAACCAGTTTCACCCGGTCATCGGACAGCCGTATTTCATTCCGGGTAATGGCAAAGTCCATCTTCCCCGGCCGGGCCCTGGAGAGATCAACTTCAGCAACCACTTTTTCCTTATCCAGGATGCTGGCATCCCTGCGAAGCCCCCGGAGGGTAACCTGAATATTGGCGTTTAAGGGTTCCAGGATTTCCATTTGAGAAGGCAATCCTTTGGTCTTGACGGGAATCTGGAATTTCACTTCAAAATCCTGCTGGCCGGCCAGAATTAACCAGGAAAAGCTGACGATGCAAAGTGTCGCTAATTTGGTGCGCCAACGGCTGAGCAGAAGATAACGGATCCTTTCCTTCCAGGTCTTGTTCAAGGGAGCTGAGGCGGCCAGGGCTTCCCGGATCATTTGGTAAAGCGCCTGGGGGTTCTCCACATGAATCATTTGGCCTTTCCTTGCCAGTGAGACCTTCCCGCGTTCCTCGGAAACCACCACAACCCAGGCGTCACAGCGTTCGGAGAGGCCTATGGCGGCGCGGTGGCGGGTGCCCCACTCTTTCGGCAGTCCTTCGGCGGGTGTGAGGGGGAGATAACAGGCCACTTCCATAATCTCACCCTGACTGATGAGAATGGCCCCATCATGAAGGGGGGATTCCTTCTGAAAAATACTTTTCAAAATCTCCGAGCTTGGCGCCGCTTCAAGCTTTTGTCCTTCCGTCATGTACTCCCGGACCCTTTCAACCCGTTCAATAATGATGAGGGCGCCTGTTTTTTCCCCTGCCAGGAGAAAAACCCCCTTTACGAATTCAGCAATCCATTCATCAGATTGTTTCTGTTTGCGAAACCCCAGTTTTTGAAGCGGGTTCACCTTTTCCAGCACCTGCCGGATTTCCGATTGAAAAAGAACCACTAACAGGATGACCAGAATCTGCCACAAAAATTGAAACACCCAAGTGGTCAGAAACAACCCCCCCGCCTTTGCGATTGTAAAAACGGCCCCTAAAACCAGAAGCCCGATAAGGGCCTTGAACGCCTTGGTCCCCTGGAACCAGATGAAGAGATGGTAGGCCACTACAGTGAGGAACAGGATATCGAGAAGATCCTGAAAATTGAAGTTGGCAATGATGGCGATGATGTTCATGGATTACCCTCCGAAAGATAGACCATCTGCGAGCTTACATGTTCCGGCAACTGATATTGCAGCGCTTTCCGTTGCCTTTCCTGCCGTTCCGCATCCATCCTTACATTTCCTTCTTTTCCACACCCATGATTTCTTTTGCATCCATGGCACGGTCAAAATTATTGACCTGTTCCTGGCTGAGCAGCAAGTCCTTCATGCTGTATATCTGCATCCGGCATGACTGGGTAAACAACCGGTTCACCAACAAGAGGGACGCGATTTCCATTTCCTGAACTTTTTTGTCGGCCACCGCATTCAGGGTGTTCTTGATAAATTTGTTGTCGCCCTCTTCGATCTGTGCAAAAGTCGTCAGCAGGCTTTGGTACTGGGCTTGTTTATCTTCCATGTTGAGAATACGGCCCATGTTGTGGTAAAGCTCTATCAGACGCTTTCGAAACAACTTATATTGGGTGTTTAAGTAAGCATTGTCCGAACCGTCGAACTCATCCATATTATGCCGGACGCCTTTGAAGTTCTTTATGGAGTTCATCATGTTACGCGACGCATAGATGAGCCGCTCCAGATCCTTGACCTCTGTCTCATCAAGTTTATGCATCTGGATTTGGGAATAGAAGGTGAAAATTTCAGCGTGGAGCAGTTTTATATTTTCGTAGAGATCCTCGAGGGTATATTTCTTCTTTCGGTTGTTTTCAAAGGGCAGATCCGTATCAAATACCAGTTTTTCGTCGATTCGCAGCAGTCTCAAATTGTAGAGCTGACACTCCTGAAGCAAATGGCCGGTTTCTTTTCTTAAAGCGGCGGTAGCGGCATCCGTAATTTCCGGCGGTGTCTGATCGAGATAAACCGTAAGAATGGTTTTGTAGTCCGGATAGATCCTTGTGAGCAATCGCGAAAAAGGCCCCAGGAAAGGAAAAAAAAGTACGACCCCCAGGATATTGAAAACCGTATGAAAAAGAGCCAGCCCCATTAAGCTGTCGGACCGTATATCCACGAAAATCGTAACGACCCATACCAGTGCGGGAAGCGCGGCAAAAGCCACTCCGCCGGTGACAACATTGAAAATCAAGTGGCTTAGACTGACTCTCTTTTTGGCCTGTACGCCCCCGATGGCCCCCAGTAAAACGGTGATGGTCGTACCGATATTGGCGCCGATGACCATGGCCGCTCCGATGTTGAACGTGATCAGCCCGGTACTCATTGCTGTCAGCACAATGGCAATGGTCGCGGCGCTGGCCTGCATCAGTGCCGTGATAAGGGTGCCGATCATCAGGTAAAACCATAGCCCGTAATCGGGGAATCGTTCCAAGCTAAATGTCTGGGTAAAGTTTTCAACGCTTACTTTCATGAAATCGAGGCCGAGAAACAGAAAACCGAAACCCATGAGTAGTTTTATGACCAGAAAGGGTTTGGAGGCGGGTTTAAAAAAAATAAGACCGAGCGCGCCCATGCCGATAAAAGGCAAGGCAAGGGCTTCAATTTTGACTTTAAATCCGATGGTGGCGATGATCCATGCCGTCAAGGTTGTGCCGATGTTGGACCCCATGATGACGCCGATGGCATTTTCCATATTCATCACACCGGCGCCCACAAACGCCAGCACCATGAGAGAAACCGCTGAACTGCTTTGCAGCAGGGCCGTCACCAGGGCGCCGCTGCCGATGGACCGCAGTCTGCCATTGGTATACACACGGATGATACGCCTGAAAGCTCTTCCTGACAGGGCTTTTACCGATTCCTCGATCAAAAGCATTCCGAACAGGAAAATGCCGAGACCGGCCAGCAGTTTCCAGAAATCCAAATTCATTGTCATGTTGACTCCTAATGGTCTAGTGTGGGTTAAGATATTATTCTTCTCAATTCGGGAATTCGGCGCTTCCGATTACGAAAGCTTTGAAAGAAGTGCCGAGGCAAAACTCAATACGAAAAAGAAGCCACACATGTCGGTAATGGTGGTCAATAAAGGTCCGGATGCCAGGGCCGGATCGGCGCCCGCCCGCCGCAGGACCAGGGGAATCAGCCCTCCGAAACTGACCGCCACCAGGGTGTTGGCGGCCAGGGACACCCCCACCACCAACCCGAGATATGGGTTTCCTTTCCAGAGAAAAGCGACCCCTCCCAACAATAGCCCCAGTACCACGCCGTTGATGACGCCGATGGACGATTCTTTGAGGAAAACCCGCAACAACTCCTTGGGTCTCACGAGTCCCAGAGACAATTCACGGATGCTCACAGCCACCGATTGATTACCGGAACAGCCGCTCATATCCGATATGATCGGTAGAAAAACCGCCAGCACAATGACTTGCTCAAGAGTGTCCTGGTACAGGGCAATGACGCTGGCCGCGACAATGTTCAACAGGATATTGATGCTCAACCATGACAAGCGCCTTGAAGAGCGTTTAAACAACGGCATGGTCCTGAATTCCTCACCGCCGACGATGCCCGAAAATTGAAGGAAAATCTGGTTGCTCCGCTTATTCACCGCGTCTCTTACGGCGGCGGCATTGACCACACCCACAAGTCTGTTTCGAGAGTCAACCACCGGTACGCCTAAATAGTTGTACTGTTTGAAAAATTCTTTCAAATCCCGCAAAGGGTTATCGACGCGAACGTTTTGAGGGTCCTTGATCATAATATCCGTGACCGGTTTGTTCTTGGGGGCCAGCAGCAGATCCCTCAGGCGAAGTACACCCAATAACCCTCCCTCTTCCGAAACCACATAGGCATACTGAACCACATAATCGGAATACACCTCCCCGTGTTCCCGCAAATCATCCAGAACATCCTTTACCAGCATTCCCCTTGAAAAAGCGAGATACTCGGGAATCATCAGCCCCCCGGCCGTATCCTCCGGATAGGCGATCAACTCTCTTAATTTTTCCGCCCTGGGCTCGGCAAATTCATCGATAATCTGCGCTGCATCCTTATCTTTGAGCCGACGAAGAATGTCCACTTGCTGCCGGCTGGGCATTTCCTCAAAAATAGCCGCAGTCTGCTCAAGGGGCATCTGCTCAATGACTGAAACCACCCCCCTTCCGGTGATTTTTACGAGCAGTTCGGCGGACTTTTGAGGGCCCAGCAGATCAAACAGGCGTGTCTGCTGCCCTTTATCCAACTGAGCCATGGCCCGCGCTTCCTCTCCGGGCTTAAGCTCAGCGAGGAATATTCCTATTTGCGATGGATCATCTGTCTGAATCAGTTCAAGGAGTGTTTCAGCCGAAGTTGTTTTATCTTGAGCCATATCTGTCATGAAAGCGTCCTTTCGCATTATGGAAAAAGCGGCATAAAGAGCGGTACAACACTAAGCAGATGCCTTTCCATTTTTTTACCCCCCTTTGTATTGTTAGGATGTATCCGTATTTCTACGGCTTTTTTTAATTGTATATGGCTTTTCATAAAATGTCATCATGAGAAAAAACGGGAACAGGTTCCAAATGGTCTTCCCGGAAGGTCCGGTTTTTATGGAAATCGTCGGGTTGGACGACGTGGCGAGGTCCCTTAGCACATTACGGGATCTATTTTCTAATGATGGTGATTCATCCTTGACAAAGAAACCATGGATGCTTTAATTGGAAAGAACATGGTATTTGCCTTGAAGAGGAAGCAGACGCGGCATATTGCCGTTAAAACAAAATATTTTCCCGAAATGAAATATCGGAATGCGTTTATGTTGCAGGTCCCATGGGGACCCATAGGGAGGTTTGGAAATGGTGACAAAAAAGAATGAAAAGGGGGCGAAAACCCCCATCAAACGCAAACGGGTGACCCTGACCTTTGAGGCCCCCCAGGCGGAAAAGGTTTCACTGATGGGTGATTTCAACCTGTGGAATGAAAAGAAGCATCCCATGAAAAAAAGTAAGCTCGGCATGTGGAAAAAGATCATCATGGTTCCGGCGGGACGATACGAATACCGTTTCATGGTGGACGGCCAATGGCAAAATGATCCCGCCAACGACCAGATTTGCGCCAACGGCTTCGGCGGCGCCAACAATATTCTTGAAGTGAAATAATTCGAGCGGGTATCATCAGGTGTCGGGAATAACATCCCACACCTGACGCCTAACTTCCCAAGTACCGGTACAACACATCCTGCCATGCCCGTCCCTTTATTTTTTTGAGAAGGACCCGGTTGACGGGCTCCCGCAGAGAACTGTGCTGAGGAAGGGCAATCCCGTAATTCTGCTGTTCAAAGGTTTGGGGAAGCACTTCAAGCGTGGCGGGAAAATCCTTGTTGATCAGGTAACGAAGGACCGGCGCATCGTACACAAAAGCATCGATTTTCCCAGTGCTGATGGCTTCAAGGCCCTCTCGTACCGACATAAACCGCTGAAAGGAGACCCGGGCTTCCGCCAAATAGGCGGCACTGGTGGTATCGGGGAGGGTCCCCACGCGAACATTCAGCAAGTCCTTGGGCCCCTGAACCACGGACCCCAGCTTACTCACCGTAAGGGATGAAGTAATGGCCGCCGTAAAGGTGGAAATGATGATAATCGAAACAAACATCCAGATAAGGGCTACCAGCCGCCCCGCGGGCGTCACCGGGGCCTTATCGCCATATCCAACGGTGGTCATGGTTACCGCCGACCACCAGAATCCGCTTCCGATGCCTCGGCTCGTCCCCCGGCCGAACTGAGCCGAATTCCGCTTCCGCTCAAACCACCATACCAGTACCCCCACCCCCAGCAACACAAGGGCAAGGGTGGCCACCACCTTGAGAAAGGCGAGGGACAAAAATTTCCGAAAAACCGTCCACCAGGGGCTTCCCTTATGCCCACTGATCGCAATCCCCAGGCCCGAGGTGAGAAAGGGATGGGTAAAATCGAAACGCTCCTCCCGCTCCGACGTAATGGTGAGCGCAGCCACCGCAACGTCCAGAGACCCATCGGCCACTCCCGCCAGAAGGCCCTGAAGATCCAGCTCTCGAAATTCGTAAGGCAATTCAAGGGCGGACGCGATCTCCTTCCATAAATCGATACTGATGCCCGTCCACTCCCCCGTCGCTGTCTTCATCACAAAGGGGGCCACCACCTTGGTGCCCACCGCCAGCAACTTTTTCCGGCCCCTCCCCTCTTCCGATGCGACCAATGACGGGCAAAGCAACAGCAGCAAAATCCACCAGAGGGCAATTCTCCAAATCCTCATGGCAAGACCTCCCTTTTTGATTCACCCGACAAAGCAACTTTAAAGGGCGCTGTTTTCGTCAGATTGAGATCCATGGAAGTAGATGCGATTTTAACCCGGCCTTCCGTCTTTTCAAATGCTTCAAGTATACGAACGAAAATTCTGTGTTTTCGCGTTCTCCTCTCTTTATAATCCACCACGTAGCGCATGGTAAATTCCATCCAGTTTTCATTGAGGACCATGGTCACCATGGGGGCCACCCGTGCATCCTCAATCCTGTATTTCTTGACAATGCCATCCCAGGCCGCTTTTGCGTAGGCGGCATACTCCCCCACCACCTCCGATAGGATTTCCTCCAGAATGCGCTGGGCTTCCGGCATATGGCTGCCGTATTGGACCGGCATGGTAATTTCATCCCACAAAAATGGGAAATCGGCCGAATAGTTGTAAACAGGGTCCTTGAAAACGGAACCGTTTGAAATTCTAACAATACGACCGTTGTACTGGTCCCCCCTGACCCACCCGCCACATTCCATGAGGGTGGTGCGCAAAACGCCGATATCGATCACGTCCCCCATGACACCGCCCAGTTGAATGCGATCCCCGGATTTATAAAAATGGCCGAAGGTGACGGCCACCCATCCTGCAATGCCGGTAATGACTTCCTGAAGCGCAAAGGCGATGCCAGCGCCGGCCACGCCAAAGGCCACAGTGAGGCTGCCGAGCTGATCGCTGAAAACCGAGGTCATAAAAAACACCGCCAGCAGGAAGCCCATGAATCCGGCAAACTTTCGGGTGCGATACCGGGCGTCCGCATCCCGGACATACCGGGGCAATGCGCGCTGAAAGAGACGCACCAGGGTCAAAATAACCACCAGCCCCACAATGGCCGTCAACCACCGAAAGGCCATGGGACTGGAAACCCAGTTCTGAAAATCAGCCGGCATGAGCAATCCTCCCATCAAAAGAGCCGAGGTTTAATCGGGTCATGGTTCAACCCCGCAGACCATGGGTGCAACCGCAAAATCCATTCCCCGGCGCATAAGCGCCCCTTTTCCCCGCACCGTCAGGTCCGTGGTAAAAGCAAACTGATCCCTGGGATCCACGGGGTAGGCTTTGAGCCGGTAATGGGTTCCCCAAGGCATTTCCCGAACAATAACCATCACGGGACGCTGAACCTGCAAAAAAGGGCTGGAAAGCGCCACATCCTTAAGAACGGAGATAACCTTTACGGCATCATGGCGGGGGTGCAGATAAAAGTCAATCCCACACTGCAGGTTCCGGTCTCCGTCATTGGCGTTAAACAAAAGTCCGTTCCAAAGTTTCTGGTGCGGGACGACAACCGTGGTGTCGTCGGGGGTCACGATGGACACGGCCCGCATGCCGATGGATCGCACTTCCCCGTAAACGCCTTCCACGGTGATCCAGTCACCCATGCGGTAGGGCATTTCGTAAAGGGTAACGATACCCGCAATCAGGCTGCTGGCATAGTCCTTGAAAGCAAATCCCAGGGCAATGCCAACGGCGCCCAGCAACGCAATGAGGTTTTCAAAGGTGGGATCGACAATTCTTGAAATGATGAGCCAGGCCGCAAGGAGAATGATCGCAAGACGAAATACCGGAACCGTCGCCAGAATGTAGAACCGGTAACGACCGGAAACCTTTTCGGCGATGGTCGGAATCAGTCGCTGAGCGCCCACGATGCAAAGCCAGCCGACCACCAGCGTAAAACCAACCTGGATCAGGGCGGCCTGCTCCAGAAACTTGATCATATCCATCAGCATATGCCTTTCTAAAATTCGTCCACCAGATACCCTTCGCCATTCATGAGCCGCCGAACCGATGGATAGGCGGCCGCCGAAACACGCCATTTTTTTTCGTTTCGTTCCAGGATTCCCGGAACCCGAAGCAGATTGAGCGTTCGATCCAGTTCATGGGGTGAAAAAGGGAGGATACGGCATAGCAGGTCCCGGGGCAACCCGTTGTGCTGCAACAGAGCATGCATCACCAACACCTGTATCTTTTCCAGGGGCAGCGGCGGGTTCGGCAACCGCATCTTGTCCCATGGCGTCACCCACAGGGTCTTAACGCCTTTGCTCCCCACCACCACGTCCCGGCCCTCTTCGTAATCCCCTTCGGGCAGCGTGTTGAGGCTTTCCCGCCACAGGGCCCAGGCCACCCCCGGAATACCCCGGCTGTAGGCTGCCAGTTTTTTCAGAAAATTCCCCGCTTCCCCCGGGTTGTTTGCGAGGTCCATGCCTCCATCGGGCGTAAGGACATGGGAACCATTGTCGCTCTGCCGAAAAACGGGGCTGTTTTCATTGTTTTGCCGGGCGAGGCTCCCGAACCAGAGGGAGAGTCTCAGGGGGTCCAGGGGCTGGGCAACCAGCGGGTCTGTCCGGGTTAATACCATGGCATGCTTCAGATAGGCCCATGCCCAACTGTCGCACCCCACAATTCCCCTGTTGAGGGCGCCGGAAAAAAGCCGCTCAAAAAAATGGCGCACAAGGCGCAAACCCGAATCGTGCCGCAACCAGCATTGCTCCAGCGCGGGAAGAACCCAGGGCAGGCGGCTGTTTGCGGTAAAAGATTCAAACCATCCGTTGTCAGCGTCAAGGATTTGTTTTGGCGAAGGGGGCGCCGGTTCCGGCCAGCCCTTTGCCTGTGCATATTGCCGCAGGATGGGGGCATTCCCCCCATGGGGAGGGCTAATGATAAATATGGCGGGATTATCGGGGTTATGTTCCTTGAGCCGGGGCATCACGGCCTTATCAAGGGCGGACAGGGCGCTTCCCCAATCCGGAGGCGGCACAGCGGCGTTCAAGAGGGCGTCGGAAACCGACTGCAATTTCTCCGGGCTTGCAAGGGGTACAACATTGTCCTTTCCGGAAGCGGTGAGCCTTCGCCAAATCCCCACCACCCCCCCTCGAACCGTCTCCACAACCATCCCTTCGGGAAGTTTATAATCCGCCATCGGTACATATTGCCAGAGCAGTTGGGAGTCCAACCGTTATCCTCCACTAATTTTCAATGGATGCCCTAAACCTGGAACTTGCAATCCACAGGTTAATAAAGATAGTATTCTGAAATCTAGCCCATACCGTTTATGATGTCTATGAGATTGTGGCGTTCAACGGACACATGATCCGCGGGCTTTCCAACACATTAAACTCGAAGGGAGACAAACAAAAATGCTGTTCCTGATCCTTTTTCTGGTGGCGCTTCTGGGATGTTCGGCCTTTTTTTCCGGCGCCGAAACGGCGCTCATGGCCATCAGTCGTTTGCGCCTGAAACTGCTTTCCGAAACCAAGCCCCGGCGGGTCGCCATGGTTTCAAAAATCCTGAAACATCCCGAAAAACTCATCGGCGCTATTCTCCTGGGCAACAACCTGGTCAATGTGGCCATGAGCGCCATTGCCACGGCCCTGGCCATCTCCTTCTGGGGGGAAAAAGGCATCGTTTACGTGACCGCCATCCTGACCGTCGCCATTCTCATTTTCGCGGAAATCACCCCCAAGGTCTATGCCAAACATTTTAATGAAAGGGTCAGCATGGTCACGGCCCCCATCTTAAATGGGGTCATGTGGATTTCCAATCCGGTATTGGTAGCCATCACCTACGTGAGCAGAAAACTGCTTCTGCTGGTGGGCGTCGATATGAATACCGTTGAAAAACCGTTGATGACCGAAGCGGAGATCCACGCCTGCATCAAGATGGGGTGGGACGAAGGCGCCATCACCGGCCTCGAAAAAAAGATGCTGGCCAACGTGTTCACTTTAAACGACAAAACCGTAGGCGAGATCATGATTCCGGAATCTCGAATGAAAACCCTGAATATTCGGGCGCCTATAAAGGAAGCCATCAACACCGTGCTGGAGACGGGCTTCACACGGTTTCCGGTGCAGGGAGAAACCCCCGACCACATCATCGGCTTCATTCACGCCAAGGATCTTTTCAAGCTTCTTGAAAACGATCCCGCCGCTCCACTTCAAAAGATCATGCGGCCACCCGAATTTGCTACAGTGGACACGAAAATCGACCGGCAGTTGCGTCGCTTCAAACGACACAAGGTTCACCTGGCGGTGGTGGTGGACAGCGCCGGAAACGTGGCGGGCATCGTCACACTGGAGGACATCCTGGAGGAACTGGTGGGCAGCATCCGGGATGAACATGATGAATAAGTGAAGCGGGTTTTAAATCCTTAACCAAACACTCATCCACGAGAAAGGATCTTCTCGTAAAGCGCCCTGATCTTCCCTCTGGGCATCTTCTGTTTCCAATCAGCGCCCAGCGCATTTTCCCACAGGGGATCCAGCGTCAGAGCCACATCCACCATTCGTTCCATTTCCTCCGGCGTTACATTGGCCAGGCCGTTGCGGGAAAGCACAATCCGATGCTTTTCCATCATCCGGTGAAACTCCCTGACGCCCTCCGGATAATATTCTTCAAGGCAGTCAAAGGCCAGACAGTTGCCGATGCCGTGGTGAATGCCGCGGACAAAGGCCAGGCCATATGAGAGGGCATGACAGATGCCCACCTGGGAATAAGCAATACTCATGCCGCCCAAATAGGAGGCCATCATCAGTTTATCGTCGCTGTCGGGTTCTCCTCCCAAAAAAACCTCCCGACAGAGCGCTATGGCCTTTTCACCATGGGCCTGGCTGAAACTGTTGAGGTAGGTGCCGGTCAGGGATTCCACACAGTGGATATAACAGTCCATACCCGTGTAAAAATGTTGATCCTTTGGCACACCCGCGATCAATTCCGGGTCCATCACCACCTGGTCAAATACCGTGTAATCGGAATTCAGACCCAGCTTTTTTTCGGGACCCGACAATACAGTGGTACGGGACACTTCGCTTCCAGTACCGGAAAGTGTCGGAATACCCACGTGAAAAACCGCCGGGTTCTTGATGAGATCCCACCCCTGATATTCCGCGGAAGAGCCGGGATTGGTAAGCATCAGGGAAACGGCTTTGGCCAGATCCATGGCGCTGCCCCCGCCAATGCCGATCACACCATCCGGCAGACGGTCTTTAAACCCCTTAACCTGAAGGGTCAGGTCATCCACTTGCCGGGTGGTGGGTTCA
This sequence comes from Desulfatiglandales bacterium, assembly GCA_963662465.1. Classification (GTDB taxonomy): domain Bacteria; phylum Desulfobacterota; class DSM-4660; order Desulfatiglandales; family Desulfatiglandaceae; genus NaphS2. The sequence continues at coordinate 696,514 of OY759599.1, read as the reverse complement.
TGGTCCACGTTCACCCATAGGCGTAGATCCCCGGACAACAGGGGGATTCTTTTTTCGAGGGGCTTTTTCATGAATACATCGTCCACTAGAAAGACCATGAATCCACCCGAATCCCTTCGCTGATCAGCCAGGATGTCGGAAAGCTGTGCAAAACAACCCCGACCAAAAATAACGCGGGAAACGGTTTTGAAATTTCGAAACATGTTTTTACCATCCTAAGTTTGAGCTGTTAGCTGTTAGCTGTTAGCTGTTAGCATTGTCTTCAGTTTTTGAATCAGAAATATGGGCGCAGAATGGCCGTCATTGTGTCGATTCGTTGGGCAATTTCATCCTGGGTCCATGTAAGCTTGATCAGCATGGAAATGGTCCTGCTCATGATGCCATCCGACTGGACCAGGTCCATTTTCTCATAGTCGGGACGGGTCTCAAAAAGGGTCAATGGCATCGGGGCAGCGGATTTTAGTCCTCGGATATGATCCCACTGACGGATATAGTGCCAGTTGTTGTCATACCAATAAAAACAAGCGTCAACCCCAGCCGCCGCGAGGGCGCCGGATGCCTTCACGGCCATGGTCTCATTGGGGAGCAAAAACGAGAGGAATGTGGCGGAATCGCCTTTTTCATCGGGGATTTTTCTGAATTTCAATCCCGGAATCTTTTTCAAAGCGTCCTTCACTTCTCCTTTATGGGCCCGCTGGGTTTCCAGAATCCAATCCAGTTTTCTCAATTGAGCCAGGCCTACCGCCGCATTCAACTCGCTGATCCGAAAATTTGCGCCCATAATGGCATGCCCTTCGGCGCCCCGGTCATTACCCATGTGGTCATGGCCGTGATCCGCATACGCGTCCGCGGTTTCATAAATCTTACGATCATCGGTAATTATGGCGCCCCCCTCTCCACAGGTGACGGTTTTGACCGGGTCAAAAGAAAAACAGCCCACCTTGCCGAATGTTCCTAAGCATTTCCCCTGAAATGTCCCGCCCAGAGCCTGACAGGCATCCTCCATTAAAAGAAGTCCTTTTTGATCGCAAAACGCCTTGATCCGATCTATTTCCGCCATGGCGCCGCACATATGAACCACCAGCACAGCCTTTGTACGCGGGGTCAGGACCTTTTCAAGGGAACCGGAATCCAGACAAAGGGTTTCATCGATATCCGCGAAAACCGGCACGGCCCCGGCCGACATCACCGCTTCGATGGTGGCCACGAAGGTAAACGGGGGAACAATCACTTCATCGCCCGCCCCAATGCCACAGGCAGCCAGGGCAACGGAAAGGGCCGCCGTACCACTGGAACAGAGATGGCAATAGCCTGCGCCAATTTTTTCCGCCATTTCCTTTTCAAAGGTTCCGGCCTTCCAGTGACCTTTGCGGGCCTGATCAAACCCGTAACGAAAGAGAACGCCTGTTTCAAGAACATCCAGCACCTCTTTCCGTTCTTCATCTCCAAATATTTCAAAACCGGGCATATTACCCACCTCCTCAAATAGACAGATTCCATTTTTTAGGAGAAGGGATCGTTTGATGTCAAGGGAAAAGCACTCAGAACCAAAATCCTTGTTTTTAGTTGAACAATTCGGATTTTTCCTATATATCGCTTGTGATAGGAATAATGGTAAAAATCGCCGGGAAACAGTCGTGTTTGAAAGTTCCCGGTGCAAACGGAAAAATGAGGACAAGATATGTTTTCCAGGGGCTTCAAAACAGCGTGGCATCCGCACTTGAAATCCATTGAGTTCGCATGGATCTCAGTGGTGGAATGCAACCTGTCCAGAGCCTCATTGTTTCTCCTGGCGATGCTCATGACAGGAGGCATCCTTCTGTCATGCGGGAAACCCCTTCCCGAACTGAATCCGGACCCATTTGCGTCCTCGGCGCCTGGTAAATACTACAAGATCAAAGAAGAAACTGAAAAGACCCGTCTTCCCGCGGAAGAAAAAACCGCCCTGGGTCCGGATAATCTGATTCCCCCGGCAAAAAAGCTCTCTCTGGCCGATCTCGTAGATGTGGCCCTGCGCATCAACCCTTCCACCCAGGCATCCTGGGAACAGGCGCGATCCGCGGCGGCCCAGTGGGCGGCTTCCCGGGGAGACTACTACCCCAACATCAGCGGCGACGCCAGCGGAATGGGCATGGGGGGGGATTCATCCAGCGGATATTACGGCAATGTGGGCCTCAGTTTGAGCTACCTGCTGCTTGATTTCGGCGGACGTGCAGCCTCGGTGGAGAGCGCCCGCCAGGCCCTCATGGCAGCCAACTGGAACCACAACCAGACCATTCAGGATGTGCTTCGGGATGTTCCGCAGGCTTACTATACCTACCTGGGCAACAAAGCGCGGGTTCGCGCCTCCGAGTCCAATCTGGAGGAAGCCCTGATCAGTCTTAAATCCACTGAACAACGAAAAAAAGCAGGCGTCAGCACCATCGCGGATGTACTCCAGGCCCGATCCAGGGCGGACCAGGTACGGCTGGATCTGGTCACGAACCGGGGCGCCGTAAAAATTTCCCGCGGACAACTGGCAACGGCAGTGGGCTGGCCCGCCAATGCGGATTTCGATGTGGTCGAAGAACCCGGGGATCTTCCCATCAATAAAATAACCCGGGGTACTGAAGCGTTGATCGAGCTGGCATTGAGAGACAGACCGGATCTGGCCTCGGCCCGGGCCGCCGTTCGCCGGAGCCGGGCGGATCTGAAAAAAGCAGACGCCGACCTCTGGCCTAAACTGATGGCCACGGGCAATGTGGCATGGTCCGGCATTGACGGAAAGATCAGTGATGCCGACTATTTTGGAGACACCGGCAACATCAGCAGCGCCGGGGTGGGTTACTATGGGGGGCTTTCGCTGCAGTTTCCGCTTTTTGAAGGATTTTCGCTGCGAAACAAAGTCCGGGCGGCCAGGGCCGATCTGGAAGCCAATCGCGCGGCCCTCAAGTTTAAGGAGGAATCGGTCATCGCGGATGTATGGTCGGCCTTTTACAACCTTCAAACCGCCGGCCAGCAGGTGACATCAAGTGAAACCCTCCTGATCAGTTCCAAAGAGTCCTACAAGGTTTCCCTGGCCCGATACCGTGCAGGGGTGGCGGATATTGTCGAGCTGCTCAATGCTCAAAGCACCCTGGCCTCGGCCCGGGCCCAGCGGGTGCAGGCCCGAACAGATCTATTCACCTCTTACGCGGCGCTTCTACACGCCATCGGCGCCGAGCTTCCCACAGATTTTTCCAAAGAATTTTCCATGTCCAACAACATAAGGGAGGTTTCCGTCAATGATCGCTGATCACCGAATCGGAATACCCAATATCCGGATCATCCTGATGGTTTTTTTACTCCTTGGGTCAGTCTCTTTTTCCGGCTGCAAAGAAGAACGGAAACAGGCGCCCAAACCGCCGCCACCCCCGGAGGTTACCGTCGAAAAGGTAACCTTACAAACCGTGCCCGTTCATCTCGATTACGTGGCCACCACGGAGTCCGTCAAAACCGTGGACATTTGCGCCAGGGTAGAGGGCTTTCTTGAAGAAAGACGGTTTGTGGAAGGAGCGAACGTCAAAAAAGGGGATATCATATTCGTCATTGAAAAGGCCCCCTACCAGGCAGCGCTGGAAGGAAGCCTGGCCCAACTGGCCCGGGACAAAGCATCCCTTTCCTTTGCCCTGGACCAGGTGAAACGATACAAACCCCTTGCAAAACAGGATTTCGTGACCCAGGAATCCCTGGAGGATTACGAAACCAAGGCCCGGGAAGCGACCGCCTCCGTCAAAGCCGACCAGGCCAAAATCAAGCAGGACAGGCTCAACTTAGGCTACTGCACCATGTACTCCCCCCTGGATGGCCGCATCGGGCGAACCCTGGTGAATGTGGGCAACCTGGTGGGCGCCGGCGGGCAAAACACCAAACTGGCCACCATTGTGAAACTGGACCCGTTGTACGTCTATTTCAGCCCCAGCGAGAAAGATCTGCGGCTGATCCTCAAGTACAAACAGGGAAAAGAGATCCCCGTAAATATTATCCTCTCCGACGGCAGCACCCACTCCCATCCGGGAAAGGTGGATTTTATCGACAACACGGCCGACCCACAGGCCAATACCATCAACATGCGCGCCGTTATTCCCAATCCCGAAAAGACCCTTTTGCCCGGTATCTATGTTCAGGCCGGCCTTTTTCTATGTGATGTGCCGGACACCCCGTTGATTACCGAAAAAGCCATTGCCGAGGATCAAACCGGCATGTATGTTTATGTGGTGGGAAAAGACAACAAGGTGGAGCAAAGGCCGGTCAAGGCCGGATTTCTATACAAACACCAGAAGATCATCTGGAAAGGCCTGAAGGCCGGAGACCTCGTCATAACCGAAGGACTTCAGATGGTCAGACCCGGCATGGTGGTTCAACCCAAAGAAGCCGGGGCGCCGTCCACTTCCAAAAAATAAGCGAAGCCCTTTCGAGGAAGCCCTATGTTTGTCGATTTTTTCATTGACCGGCCCATTTTCGCGGGCGTCATTTCCATTGTGATCTCTCTGGCCGGCGCCGTCTGCATCAGCCTGCTTCCCATCGCTCAATTTCCTGAAATCACGCCCCCCACGGTGCAGGTCAAGGCCACTTACACGGGCGCCAGCGCGGAAGTGGTGGAAAAAACCGTCACCACCCCCATTGAAGAACAAATCAACGGCGTCGAAGGCATGACCTACATGTCTTCCATCAGTTCCAACGACGGCACCAGCGATATCACCGTCACCTTTGACGTGGGCTATGATCTGAACATCGCCGCCGTGGACGTTCAAAACCGGGTGACCATGGCCCAGCCCCAGGTTCCCGATGATGTTCGAAAATACGGCATCACCACCCAAAAACAATCGCCCGATTTTGTGGTCATCATCTCCCTTTATTCGCCCAACAATACTTTTGACGACCTGTATCTCAGCAACTACGCCTCCATCAACATCGTGGATATCCTGAAACGTCTCCCGGGCGTGGGGGACGTTGAAATTTTCGGCGAAAAAAAATACGCCATGCGCTTGTGGCTCAATCCTAACAAACTGACCAGCATGGAGATGACCGCCACGGACGTCATCTCAGCCGTCCAGGAACAGAATGTTCAGGTAGCAGCCGGAAAGATCGGCGACACGCCCAGTCCCCCTAATCAAACATTTACCTATTCCATCAACACCCTGGGCCGGTTATCCTCGCCCAAGGAGTTTGAGGACATCATTATTCGAACCCGGCCGGACGGGTCCGTGGTCAGGGTCAAAGATGTGGGGCGGGTGGAACTGGGAGCGGAAAACTACGGCTGGTTCGCGCATTTAAACAGCAACAAAGCCGCCTGTATCGGCGTTTTTCAATTGCCCGGCGCCAATGCCCTGGATGTGGCCAGCGAAGTGTACGCCAACATGGAACGGCTCTCCAAACGATTTCCCAAAGATCTCAAGTACGCGGTCAGCTACGACACCACCCTTTTTGTCAAGGAATCCATCAAAGAAGTCATCAAGACGCTTCTGGAGGCCATGTTGCTGGTGTTTTTCGTGGTCTACATTTTTCTTCAGAACTGGCGGGCCACCATGATTCCCGCCATCGCCATTCCCGTGTCCCTGGTGGGCACCTTTGCGGTACTGAAAGCTTTCGGGTTTTCCATCAATACCCTGACCCTGTTTGGATTGGTGCTGGCCATCGGCATCGTGGTGGACGACGCCATCGTGGTGGTGGAAAACGCCTCCCGTTGCATCGATGAAAAGGGTATGGCGCCCAAGGAGGCCACCAAGGAGGCCATGCGGGAGGTGACAGGCCCGATCATTGCCACCACCCTGGTCCTCATGGCCGTATTTGTCCCCGTAGCCTTCATGCCCGGCATTACCGGACAACTCTATCGCCAGTTCGCCCTCACCATCGCCTTTTCCGTGGGCATCTCCGCCATTAACGCCCTGACCCTCAGCCCGGCCCTGTGCGCGGCCCTGCTGCGGCCTACCCCCAAAAAGCAGGCCTGGTTTTTCCGAAAGTTCAACCAGGTCTTTGAGTGGTCCCGAGACCGTTATCTGAAAGGGGTCAGATGGTTTATCAAGGCCTGGGTGTTGGTCCTGCTGGTTTTTGCGGGTCTGGTTTTCGCAACCTACGCCATGTTCAAGATCGTTCCCACCGGCTTCGTCCCTTCCGAGGACGAGGGCTATTTCATGGTCATGCTTCAAGCTCCCGAAGGGACATCCCTTGATCGAACCGGCAAGGTATGCAGCGCCGTGGAAAAGATCCTTGCAAAGACGCCGGGCGTCAAGAGCGTTGTCATGATCGGCGGTTATAACCTGCTCAACTCGGCCATGGACCCGTCATCGGCGGCCGCTTTTGTCATGCTCAATCCATGGGACGAAAGAAAAACGCCCCAGCTCAGTCTTAATGGGATCATGGGCGCCTTCATGTATGAGGCCCAGGGCATAAACGAGGCCATCGTCATCCCCTTTCCCCCGCCACCGATTCAGGGCCTCAGCACCACCGGCGGATTTGAGTTTGAGCTCCAGGACCTTACGGGGGGAAGTCTGATCGATCTTCGCGCCGCGGCGGAAAAAATGATCACCGATGGCCGCAAGCAGCCGGTCCTGACCCCCCTGAGTACTACCTTTGAAGTCAACTATCCCCAGTTCTACGTGGAGCTGGACCGCACCAAGGCCAAGAGCCTTCAGATTTCCATCTCCGATATTTTCACCACGCTCCAGACGTTCCTGGGAAGCATGTACGTCAATGACTTCAATAAATTCGGCCGGGTTTACCGGGTTTTTATTCAGGCCGAAGACAACTACCGGGCCAAACGGGAGGACATCGCAAAGCTCTATGTGCGCGCGGGCGACGGCAGCATGGTGCCGCTCAGCGCCCTGGTCAAGGTCAAGCAGATCCGGGGCGTACAGAGCATCAAACATTACAACCTCTACCGCACGGTCTCCCTTTACGGCGGCAATGCCCCCGGTTACAGTACGGGAGAGGCCATTGCGGCCATGGAAGCCCTGTCTGCCAAGAACCTGACCAACGAATATGGATACGAGTGGACCGGCACCGCTTACCAGGAGATCGAGGCCGGCGGTATGGCCCCCTACATCTTTTCCCTGGCCCTGGTCTTTGTATTTCTCTTTCTGGCGGCCCAGTACGAAAGCTGGGTCATGCCCCTCATGGTCATGCTGGCGGTTCCCCTGGCCATTCTGGGCGCCCTTCTGGCCCAGCATATCCGCGGCATCGCCAACGACGTCTACTGCCAGATCGGACTGGTGATGCTCATCGGCCTGGCCAGCAAAAATGCCATTCTGATTGTTGAGTTTGCCCGTGAACTGAGGAAACAGGGCATGTCCATCGTGGAGGCGGCCGTTCACGCATCGCGGGAACGCTTGCGTCCCATCCTGATGACCGCCTTTGCTTTTATTCTGGGCGTGGTCCCCATGGTGGTGGCCCAGGGAGCCGGCGCCGCCAGCCGACATTCCCTGGGAACAGCGGTATTCGGCGGCATGCTCGCCTCCACCTTCCTGAGCCTGGTGCTGGTGCCGGTGCTTTATGTGGTTCTTGAAAGGCTCCGGGAACGAAAAGGAAAGACAGGAAACGAAGAAAGTCTACCAGCTGGTTCAGCGAAACTGAAGAGCAAAAATTGAATGATTTTCCGGCATCCTTCATTTTGTGGTTTACACTTTGATTGTTTTGTGGGCTCATTCCCACGCGTAACAAGAAAACGTAAACTACTTCACAGCCTTACAGAAACCTTTTCCAGGACATGTATGCCCATGGAAACCTCTTCAAAGTAGATCTGACCACCGCCGTTCTCGCACATGCCGATTTTTGCCCCTTCAACCTGCCTCTTCCCCGCCTCTCCGCGAAGCTGGGTCGTCAGCTCATAAATTTGAGCGATGCCGGTAGCCGCAAGGGGGTGCCCACGGGAAATCAATCCTCCGGAGACATTTACAGGGATTTTCCCGCCAAGTGTTGTGGCGCCTGATTCGGCGAAAGCCCCGCCTTCTCCTGGCCCGCAAAAACCGAGCTGCTCCGTCATCTTCAGCTCTCCGAATGAGGCTGCGTCATGAACCTCGACCAGATTGATATCCTCAGGGCCGACTCCGGCCATGTTGTATGCTTTTTCAGAAAGTCTCACCTCGATCGCTTTTTCCGGCTCATCGAAATATCTCGGGGTACTCGATCCATAGACCGAAGCAAGCACCTTGACCGGCCTCGGCGCCTTCATCTTCTTGAGAAAATCGCCGGAACAAAGGATTGCCGTCGCACTCCCATCACCCAGCGGCGCACACATCGGCGCTGTTAAGGGGTAGAGAACCGGCTTTCCGGCCAGCACCTCTTCCACACTCATCTCTTTTTGATACTGCGCCTTGGGGTTCATCGAGCCATGCCAATGAGTTTTGGAGGTAATCAGCGCCAACTGGTGTTGGGTGGTGCCGTATTCTTTCATGTGCCATCTGATCATGTAAGCATAGATGTCCATCATTGCGCTGCGGGTTGGATTATCCGGGTCGACCACGTCTTCGGCTGTTGTTTCAATGCCGAGCTGTTCCAGCCTTTTCAACCAGGCGCCGATCATAGACTGTGTATTTTCCACATCCGTCCCTTTGGCTATGGCTCCAAAGGACTTTTTCTTGTTCTCGTTGTACAGCTTTTCGGCCCCCACTGCCATGGCACACTCGTAAGCGCCTGAGGCAACCCCCAGCCAGGCGCCGTGCAGCGCCTGGGACCCGCCCCCACAGGCCCCTTCTGAATTGCTGATGGAAATCCCATGCATACCCAGAGAGCCAAGCGCCACCTGACCACGCACCTGGTCCTGCCCCTCGAAAAATCCCCATGTCGAATTGGCAAACCACGCCGCCTCTATGTCTTCTTTCCGAAGATCAGCATCGTTAAGGGCTTCTGTTACGGACTCCCCCGTCAGATCCTTGATTCCCCGGTCGAGCCACTTGAAAAACCGCGTCATTCCAACGCCGACGATATAGACATCGCGCATATTACTTGTCTCCCTTATTTTCGTAGATCTTTTCGAATATTTTGCCTTTGTAAAGACTTCGTTCCAGACTGCCCGGTTTGGCCCAGATAACCTGAGGCTTGATCCTGAGGCGTTTGCTCATGGCGTCAGAGATCTCATTTGCCAAGGCATCGAGTTGTGCATCCGATACCTCGGCGGCATGCTCCACCCTTATTTTCAAAGGCGGCACTACCCGAGGGGGTCTCTCCTCCAGCATAATCCTTATCTCTCCAGTGACACGCGGCACGAAATCGTTAATCACGCCCTTGATGTGACTTGGGTAGACCATAACCCCCTTGACTTTAAGCATATCATCAGCACGGCCGACCACTTTATACCGGAAGCCGCTGAGGCCGCAGGCACAGGGCTCGGTGAGCACCTCATGAACGTCTCCTGCGCTTTCCCTTACAGTGACCAGTCCTTCCGCACTAAGACTCGTCATGAGCATCTCTCCCCTGGCACCGTTGGTAAGAGGAATGGGTTGTTTGGTATCAGGGTCCACCAGTTCGTAGTATGACAAATCGTCGCCGAGCCAATGCATGCCCTGGTATTCATCATGGTCGCAGGAAAAGCCGAGACCGGCGCCAATGTCGAAAATCTTGGCGCCGTAGGACGTTTCCAATTTATTCTTCACTTCGGGGATGCCTGCTCCCGGCTCTGCCCCGCAGACGAGGAATCTAAAGCCGAGTTCCTTGACCGATTTACCGGTCACCTTGGGCGTCTGTTCAATGAGGTACTCAAGGAGGGAGGGGGTACCCAGAAAAACGGTTCCCTTCCACATGTTCTGCGTCATGAGAATCCTTTCCGTCTTTCCCTCCGCGCCGACGGGTAATACCGTAGCGCCGACTTTCGTATAGGCCATTGCTGCCGGGAGACCGGCAATCACCATGGAAAGCGCAAAACAGTGCAACACGCGATCATGGGCGCGTATCCCGGCACGCCAGCACCCCCGGGCCGTATACTCCCCCCAGAATTCCCACAGATCCTTGTTCGTAAATGCATAAGGACTCGGAACACCGGTCGTTCCTGTTGTTGTCGCGATCATGATCAGATCATCGAGACTGCAGGCAATCCGCTCGTCAAGCGCTTTCAGCATGTCGCCGTCGCAGTCATCCACAATTTTATTCCAGGTTGCCTTGTTGAATATATCCACCTTGTCTTTAAATTCGTCGAACCCGCTCAGCTTCTCGGGGTCCAACCGGTTCCGCGCCATCATACGGGCATAGTATCCCCCCTTGGCTTTCAGCCTTGAGAGTTGAACCTTCAGCCTCTCAAGCTGGATCTTCTCCATCTCCGGAGTCCCATAAAGCGGCTCCATTTCCATATTCCAATAAGGACGTTCCTGATTCATGTATGCCTCCTTTACTGCAAACTCTTTTTGGACTGCTCATGCCGGACCGTGATATCAGATCTTTCTGGCTACCTCGTTAGCAGTCCAGATGGCGTTCTTGATGGTGCGCACTCTATCGCAGTCACCGATCTTGTACACTTCTTCCGCTTTCCCCTGTAGCGCCTCAAAGAGAGATTTGTTCGGCACCCGCAAACGCGATACGATGAGGGTATCATAAGGGAGGACCTTTTCCGATCCATCCTTATCCGTGATTCTCACCCCTTCCGCAGTGACCTCCTCAAGCTTTGCTCCGGCAAAAACCTGAGGGTTCCGTACCCGTTCCGCTTCAGGTATTGCCCGGGCGAGGGGCATATCCGTCAGTTTTCTCCATATATACAATTGGCGCGGACCTTCTACCCATACGCCACCCAACATGGCCTTATCTCCGCTGCCGAAGATGGTCACATCCTTGCCTTCATCGGCAAGGGAGATGGCAAGTTCGGCGGCGGCAAGTCCCCATATGACGACTCTCTGACCCACCGATTTCGGCTCACGGCAGGCATTGAGGTGATGCATCACCCCCGGCTTGCCTTTGGCAATTTCGGGAATTACCATGGAAGAACCGCAGGCCATAATCACCACATCCGGTTTCATATCATCTACGTCGGCCGGGGTCGCTTCTTTGCACATTCTCACGTCCACATTCAGCTTCCTCATCTGAACACCCAAATAGCTGATGATGTTTTTGAACTCACCCGTCAATTTTGTCCGGGCCAAAGCGGCCACAATACCGCCCAGTTCCGGTTCTCTCTCCATCAGCGTGACCTTGTGACCCCGCATTGCGGCGATCCTTGCCGCTTCCAATCCGCCCACGCCACCCCCTATGATAAGGACCTTCTTTTGTGTTTCCGCGGGGGTCAACGGAATACAGTCAACCTCGGAGTCATAATTGATGGTACAAGGGGTACCGCATAATACGGCATAATACGGGTTTACAGCCAATGCACTTCCTGATCTCATCAGACCTCCCCTCAAAATACTTCTTTGGCGTCTCAACGTCAGCAGAGAGCTGGCTACCGATATAGATGACGTCTGCCTTCCCCTGCTCCAGGAACCGCTCCGCCATGTCGAGGTCAAGAACGCGGCCAACACCGAATACAGGCAGATCTGTGGCCTTTTTTACCGCATCTGCATTGCGCATGAAGCAGCCCCTTCGATAGTACGGGGGGATAGATACGCCCTCAATGGTATGCGTAACGGAACCCTGGCTCACATCGATTGCGGCCACACCGGCCTTTTCAAGGATGGGGACGATGTACTTCGCGGAAGCGTCCGGGGTGATGCCCTCTTCTCCGAGCAATTCATCAGCCGAAAACCGGACCAGGATCGGATAATCATTTCCGACTTCTTTTCTTATTTCCTCAATTGTCTCAACGATATATCGAGTGCGGTTTTCCCAGTTGCCACCATATTTGTCGGTCCGTCTGTTGTAATAGGGTGAAAGAAATGAGGCATGAAGATTTGCCCCGCCATGACCGCAATGCAGTTCCACGCAATCGAATCCGGCCTTCTTGACCCTGCCCGCAGCCGCTGCAAGGAGGCTTTTGATGGTTTCCATGCGCTCGATGGAAACCTCTTCAACCGGCAGGATTGTCCCCGCCATAAGGTCGAATATGCCAAAACGGGCGGATTGTTCATTTGGAAAGGGAGAAGATGAAGGGCCTTCCCCCATCATGGGGCCGGGGGCCGCCAGTTGCGCTCCGATCTTCACATCATACGAGTGAATTACGTCGATCAGCTCGACCCAGCCCGGAATATATTTGTCATCATAGATACTGGCGCCTGTTTCGGGTCTGACGGGAGCATTTTGCAAATAAGCATCCGGAGGCAATGAATCAATCGTTCCGGTCATGATGAAGCCGACGCCGCCTTGTGCCCGCCCCTCGAACCATCTAACCGTCTCGCTATTCACGGAACCGTCCGGTGCGACCGGCATCCCCAGCCACGGTGCAAAACCGATCCTGTTCTTCAGTTTCATTCCACTAATTTCTATTGGCTCTAAAATCTTTTTTGTCATACGATTCCCTCCCCCGGTATCATTATTTATTCTTCATGTTGCACTGCAAGTGCGCGACTTCAGGTCGCGGGGGCTGCATGTACAATCGCCCCCATACCTCTGAAGCTCCCCATAAGGACCATCTCTACGCGGCAAGCGCCCCGCCATCCAGAACGATGCCTGTTCCGGTTGTAAACCCTGCCAGGTCCGAACAAAGATACATGACTGCCGCCGCCACTTCCTCCGGCTTCCCAAACCTGCCGATGGGATGGAGGGTTTTCAGGTATTGCCGCACCTCCTCAGGAGCGGCAGCCACCATGGGAGAATCGATGACGGCCGGGCAGATCGCATTGACCCGAACACCGTCTCTGATACAGTCCAGAGCAGCCACCTTGGTGAGCCCCATCACGCCGTGCTTGGCGGCGGTATAGGCCGGAGAACCAAGCTCCGCCACCAGGCCCGCCGCAGAGGCGATGTTGACGATTACCCCGCCTCCCTGGCTCACCATCTGCAGGATCTCAGATTGCATGCACAGAAAAACGCCGGTCAAATTCACTGCAATGATGCGATCCCACTCCTCCCGATTCTCATTGGCAAGGGGCACCGGTAATTCGGCGTGGATTCCGGCATTGTTGCAGGCGTAATCAATCCTTCCCCACTCCCCGACCACTTCTTCAATGGTGGCCTTGACCATATCCTCCCGGCTTACGTCGCACTTTGAGAAGATGGATTCCCCGCCCGCCCGCTGAACCTGCCGAACGGTCTCCCGGCCCCCCTCCACATCGATATCAGCAACCACTACCCGGATGCCCTCACTCGCAAAAGCCAACGCTATAGCACGTCCGATACCGGACCCGGCGCCGGTCACCAGCGCAACCTCACCACTCCATGTCATTACCTTCATCAGAACCTCCATTTTACAGGATCAGCTTTCCGTCACGAATAAGCGCTCTGCCATTTTCCTATGGCGTTTTATTTTAATATCCGAATCGGTCAATCTGTCTATAATGGGAAAATCGCCGAGATTTTCTGGGCGAGCATGGTGTCTCCTACCGCTTTCAATTTGCCGCCCATAAAGGCCTGCATGCCGCTCATTTCTTCGTTGACCAGCGCCAGCCAAGTCCCGGCGTTCATGGTGATCGTTACAGCGGGAGAATCATGCTTGTCTTCCTCTATCCGGCATGTGCCATCCTTTAATTGGATAATCCAGTTTCCTCCTCCCGCCCCTTCGATGAAATACTGAACAACGGAATTGATCCCCTGCGCCTTGGCAGCGTCAAATACGGTCGGCATTTTTTCAAAAGTTTCTTTTACATTTGTGTAGGCCATTTTTTTCTCCTTTTCTTGATAAACGTTACTTTAAAACTCCCTGAAGCCACATGTTTTTGGTATTAATAAAATACGAATCCTCCCACATCCCCCCTCGGATTTTTCTAACCCATGCGCTGAATGCTCTCTCTGGTTCTTGGATAGGTCTCAAACAGAAAATGCCCTCCCACCTTTCTGAGCGTCTCCGTCGTACCATCGGCTATAAGATTTGCTCGGGCATCCCGAAAGAGTTTCTCCGGGAGATATTCCTTGGTCAAACCATTTGCTCCGAAGATCGTAATGGCATCATTGGCGTTTTGAAACGCCATTTCGGTGGCCATGGTCTTAGCCGCAATTGAATATTCGCAAAAGCCGGGAAAGATACTCCCATTCAACAGGACCGCTCGCCGGGACAAAGCGCGGCAGGCCTCAACCCGGCTGAACATTTTAAATATTTTCTGTTTGATGGAATAGTGCTCCTTAAGAAGCTTTCCCCCCTGAACCCTCTGCTGACAGAATGAAAAGGCTTCCTCAAAGACAGCCCTGGCCAAACCTGTCGCATAACATGCGACCGTCATGTTGAATCCGGCCAGAATCTGTTTGCCAAAAGGAAAATAATAGTCGGCATTATCCAGGAACATGTAATGTGCCGGGATCCTGACATCATCAAAGTAAAGCTCAGAATGATTGAGTTCGTTCATTCCCAACATCTCGTGGTTTTTGCCTTTGGAACATCCGGGGAGATCCAAGGGTACAATGGCCGCTCCAAACCCCGCAAAACCTCTGGTGGGATCGATCTGAAGTTGAACCAGACAATGGGTGGCCACCGGGGCGCCGGAAACCCAAGCGGACTTCTGTCCGTTGATGACCCATTCGTTCCCATCACGTTTGGCCCTGCAGCCTGGGCTCACTTCAGGGGAATCGAAAAAGGGTTCGCCAAAACCCAGGGTATCGGAACCATGATCCGGTTCAGTGACCGCCCAGCACCCACGAATGCTTCCATCCGTGCAGTTGCAGAAGGGTATGGTGAATTCCTGCAACAAATCCGGGTTCATGCTCATCAACCCTCCCAGGGCATGGGAACCCGCCGCCCCTAATTGGATGCACAATCCATTGCTGCCCCAACCCATTTCCTCCATGACAATCGCCTGCTGGAGCGGCGTTAGGCCCATGCCTCCCACTTCTTCGGGAAAGAGAATTTTGTGGTATCCCAATTCGTAGGCCGTTTTAAGAAAATCCCAGAGAGGCGAATCATCGGCTATTTGCTTCTCCGGTGTCAGTGCCGCCAATGCCTTCGCCGCCGGCCGCATCACTTCTTTGGCAAACTTATGGGCCGCCTTCTGTAAGGCGACGTCCTCGTCGCTAAGACTCAGATCAATATCCAGATAATCCATAAATGAACCTGCCTTTCTTATTTAGTTTTTTAAGACATAATTTTATTAAAAATTAAATAATATTAATCAAATTTACACATGATGATTAATTTTCAGCACCTCCTTTCTTTTTACATTATATTTAAACATATATTACATATCTTAACTTATTTTTAATAGTATTTATGCCACGAACATGAATGGACTGACCGCCCGGTCTAGTAAATAGGAAAATAACTCCCATGCGTCCTTATAGCGACGTTCTCGCTTTTAATTTCTAACCAACTGAGATAAAAAATCTGAGCTTATTCGTACGAATGTCCACACAACAGAATCTTCAGCAATTCATCTCGCTGAATGATCGCATGCTGCCTGTTATATACGGGGTCGTTCTCATACGAAGAGAGGTAGAGAAACCATTGAAGATGCGACCCCATTAAGGCCCCTGAAATGAAATGCGCGTAAAGTACGGGATTGATCTCCTTTCTCACGGTTCCATCCTGGATTCCGCCTTCTATCAATTCTTGAATGATCACATTAAATTCGTTGTTAATTTCCTTCATCCGTTTTTCCATATCACAACCGGTACCTGCAAATTCGATCAGCAACGCCGTGAATACCAATAGCAGCTCCCTGTTGTCACGGCCGAATTCAGTGATGAATTTATAGAAGACTTTGAATTTATTGGGAAAGTATCCAGTGGCAACATTCGCTTTCCTCCTGGCCACATCAAGAAACTCATCGCAATATCTGTCAAGGATGTTACGAAGGATATCTTCCTTATCCTTGAAATGCCAATATAACGTACCCTTACCCACACCAGCCAAACGAACCAATTCATTTGTACTCGAACCCGAGAAGCCTTTATTGAGGAAAAGTTTTATACTTTCCTGAAGGATCTTTTCTTTCACATCATCATTTTTTCTTTTCATAGCCCATTTTCTATTGCTAAAAGTTTCAGAGAAATCATTGACCGACCTCCCAGTCCACGCTATGGCAAAGAACATGGGTTGTCAAGACAAAAACTACCCGAAATCTACCGCGGAGCGGATACCCAATAGGCCTGAAGAAATAGGAAGGGTACAAAAATCAACCCAATATTTAGAAGATTTACCAGCCCAAAATCTTAAGGCCTTTTCCTTTCAACAGTTGCTTCGCCACAATCAGCTTTTCAATTTCCTTTGAGCCTTCATATATTTCCACGATTTTCGCATCGCGATAAAAGCGGCTGATATCATATTCATCCATATACCCATATCCGCCATGGAGCTGAAGGGACTCGTCCACCACTTTCACCCCGGTTTCCCCGGCAAACCATTTGGCCATGGAAATGAGCATCTCCTGGGGATCGCCGTTATCCAGTTTCCAGGCGGCCTTGTACACCAAATTCCTGGCCGCTTCGGTGAGAGTCGCCATTTCCGCCAGCTTTCCCTGCACCATCTGAAAGGACGCCAAAGGCACTCCAAACTGTTTCCGAGCCTTTACGTGTTTCAGCGCCAGTTCCAGGGCGCCCTGGGCCACGCCCACGCCCTGGGCCGCCACATAGGATCTGGATCGGTTAAAAAAAGCCATGAAACACCGAAACCCTTCTCCCTCCTTCCCCACCAGATTTTCAGCGGGCACCTTTACGTCGCTGAAAAATATTTCCGCCGTATCGTGTGCCCGGATGCCGAGTTTTCCTTTGATCTTGTTTCGGGTGATTCCGGGCGTGTTGGCATCAATGATAAAGACGCTGTGCCGCTCGTGCCTGGATTCCGCATCCGGGTTGGTCAGACAGAGGGCTATAAAAAAATCAGCGATGTTCCCGTTGCTGATGAACATCTTGCTGCCGTTTACCACATAACCGTCTTCCCTTTTTTCGGCGCGGGTGGTTACCGAGAGTACATCGCTCCCGGCATCGGGCTCCGTGGCCGCCACGGCACTGGTGGCCTTACCTTCGCATATGGCTGTCAAATACTTCTGTTTCTGTTCTTCCGTTCCAAAAAGCAAGATCATTTCCGCTCCGAAACAGGCGCACAGGGTAGATCCGGCCAAACCCGGATCAACCCGCCAGAACTCTTCGGTCACCAGAGCATTTTCAAGATATCCGTACCCGCCCCCGCCATATTGTTCATCGATGAACAGTCCGATAAAACCCAATTCCGAGGCCTTTTTCATCACTTCCAGGTTGGTTTTCTCTTCCCTGTCGCACTCTCTAGCCACATCTCGAAATTCCCCTTCAGCGAACTCCCTTGCGGCCATCTTTATTTCCCGTTGTTCACGGGTCAAATTAAAATCCATTTTCTTTCCCTTTCTCTACCATCAAAAAAATTATGATTTGTAGTAATACCACCCGCGACCGGTTTTTCTGCCCAGATGGCCCGCATACACCCTTTGTTTCAGGGCGTTTCCAAATCGAAACCGGTCCCCGTGGGCCTCCTTCAGAATATCTCCGACGGACAGGGCCATTCCCAGATCGGCCATATCCATGAGGGCAAAGGGACCCAAAGGATGCCCCAATCCCAGACGGCAGGCGGAATCAATGTCTTCGCAAGTGGCCACCCCCTCATCCACGAGACGGACCGCTTCTCCGAACATGGCGAACAGCAGACGGTTGGCCACAAAACCCGCCGTATCCTTGATGAGAATGGGCGTCTTTTCGATCATGCGACAGGCTTCCATGAGGTATGAAAGGGTTTCATCGGTTGTTTCCAGACCGGGAATCACCTCCACCAGCTTCATGATGAATGCCGGCGCAAAGAAATGCGCGCCGGCAAAAAGAGGCCTTCGATCCTTGGAAACGGCCGTGGCCAGCAGGGTAATGGGAATGGAGGAAGTATTGGTTGCCATGACACATGTTGGTCCGCAGGCTCGGTCTGTCTCAGCCAGAAGCCTTTTTTTCAGCTCAACGTCTTCAAAAACCGCTTCGATCACCAAATCCGCATCCCCAAAGGAATCGTAATCCGCAGTAGGGATAATGCGGTTCAGGGTTTCCTGCTGCCGGTCGGCTGGAAATCGCCCCTTTTGAACCGCTTTATCCAGCACTTTCCCGAGCCTTGCTTTTCCTTTTTCCGCCAGAGGCAGTTCCGCTTCCTTCATGGCGACATCGCAACCGGCAACGGCGAAGCAGAGCGCAATTTCCGAGCCCATCATGCCAGCGCCCAGAACGCCGACTTTTTTCGGGATATCCATGGATACTCCTTTCATTTTAGACCCGTTCGACAATAATGGCCTGACCGCTGCCGCCACCACCGCACAGGGAGGCCATTCCAAGATGCAGGTCCCGTTTTTCCATTTCGTGAATCAGGCTGACCACCAGCCGGCACCCGGTATTGCCGATGGGATGCCCCAGGGCAATTCCGCTCCCGTTGACATTGACCATGTCCCGGTTCAACCCCAGCTCCCGCTCAACGGCCAGGGATGGCGCCGCAAAGGCTTCGTTAATTTCAAACAGCTCCATATCGTCTAGGGAAAGACCGGTCTGCTTGAGCAGTTTTCGAATGGCATAGATGGGACTGATACCCATATAGCGGGGATCCACACCCACGGCGGCGGAACCCACAACCCGCCATTGCCGCTTCATTTCATGTTCGTCCGCCACCTCTTTTGAAACCACCAGCACGGCGCTGGCGCCGTCGTTGAGTCCTGATGAATTGCCGGCGGTCACAGTGCCGTCCTTTTTGAATGCCGGCGGCAGGGATCTCAGCATTTCCATGGTGGTATTCGGCCTGGGATGCTCGTCCGTGTCCACCACCACGTCCGGCTTCCCCCTTTTCCCCGGAATGACCACCGGTACGATCTCATCCTTGAACCGTCCCGTTTCCATGGCTTTCTTGGCGCGCATCTGGCTGGTATAGGCAAATTCATCCTGGTCCTCACGGGAGATGCCGTATTTCTCGGCCACATTTTCCGCGGTCATACCCATGATCAAACCGGCATGATGGTCGAACAACCCGTCCCATATACCGTCGGACAGCTCCTGATGCCGCATGCGCAGGCCCCATCGGGCATTCTTGATGCTGTAGGACACATTGCTCATGCTCTCCCCGCCACCGGCAATATAGACTTTCCCGTCACCCAGACGAACGCCCATGGACGCGATACGGATGGCTTCCATGGAGGAACAGCAGGCCCGGTTCACCTGAACCGCCGATACGTACTCGGGAATGCCCGCTTTTAAAACCGCGCCCCGGGCCAGGCCGTTTTCATCGCTTCGGACCATCACCGTACCCCAGTAAACGTCCTCCAGAATTTCTTTGGGGAAATCCACCCGCTCGCAGACCGCCTTCAGCACCGTAACGGCCAATTGCTCATGTAACACCGACCGAAGACTTCCACCGAAATCCCCAATGGGCGTCCGCACCGCCGATACAATGACCGGCTCATTTTTTTGATCGCTCATATCCTTGTCCTATCCTTATTTTTAGTGTAATGGGTTTTCCAAAATCCCCAACCCAATGGTTCCGGAACAATGATCAAGACCGGATTAACAGCCTTTGAATTGGGCCGACCGTCTAGCCATAAAGGCACGGATGCCTTCGTTTTTGTCTTCACTGTCGCACAGTTTCGCAAACCGTTCCGTCTCCCGTTTCAACCCTTCTTCAAGTGAAAATTTCTGCGTGTCGTAAGCCGCCTGTTTGATTTCAGCAAGCGCAAGAGGCGCGTTCCCGGCTATTTTTTCAGCGAGTTTTAACGCTTCTTCCAAAACCTTTCCCGCCTCCGCAAGACGATCCACAAGCCCCAGGGCCAATGCCTCTTTTGGCGATATGACCTGGCCTGAAAACATCAATTCCAACGCCTTTCCCATACCCACCAGCCGGGGCAGCATCTGGGTGCCGCCGGCCCCCGGAATAACTCCCAGTGTCGCTTCGGGCAGTCCCATTCCCGCTTCTTTATCGGCAATGCGAATGTCGCATGCCATGGCCAGCTCAAGCCCACCGCCAGCCGCCAGCCCGTTCAGTGCCGCAATCACCGGCTTCGGGCCATTCCTCAAAAGCGATTGAAGCGCCTTGACGCGGGATACCGTTTGCCGCCCTTCTTCCCGCTTGCAGGCCGCCAGCCTTTCCAGATCCGCGCCGGCTACAAAAAACCTGCCCGCACCGGTAATCACCAAAACCCTCACCTCCGAATCCCGCATGGCGATTTCAACGGCTTTCGTCAATTCCATAACCGTTTCATCGTCCAGAGCGTTGACCGGCGGCCTGTCAATGGTCAACACCCGTGTTTGCCTGCCTTGAGTTGATTCCGTAATGCCCATGAATGACCCTCATTCAAATACAAATGCGTTTATATATTTAAACTCTTAATAAATATTTCGACCAATCGCTTTATTTTCATACCACCCCGATCCGCTTCATGGCACCTTTGATTTACCGTTTTATTCCGGCCATGAAGCGGAAAGTCCAAGCCCCTTGAACATAAAGTCCGTCATGAACGTTTCCACTTCCTTAATGGGCCTGCTTTTCATATTCCAGCCCCTGAGCGGAAAAAATACGAGCATATAACTAATAAGGTTGGCAGCCGATTCCACATCCGCCTTCAACCCCTGCTGTTCCAAAACGCTCTTCAGAATATCACGCCAATATTCCACCACATTTTTGTCGTCCATCTCCAGCACGACCCGCAAATGCTCTTTGCTCAGGTATTTGCTTTCCGAATAGATAAACTGAATCAAATCCTTTTGCTCAATCAGGAAATCAATGGAAGCGTGCAGCGCCATCGCCATTTTCTTTGTAGGGTCTTGCATATCTTCAATCTTTGCGCCCATCAACCGCCGATACCAGCTGATTTGCATGTGCCGATGAATTAAAAAGAGGACGTCATCCTTTGAAGAAATGTAATGGTACATCTGCCCCATGGACATTCCGGAGGCCTCAGCGATCTCCCTCATGGATGCGGGGTGAAACCCCTTCTTAAAAAAAACCCGGCAGGCCCCTTCGACGATCTTTTGATGTTTTGCTTCGATGGCCTGAGGCTTTTTGGCCGACACATTGATCAATTCCTCAATGTGCCCTTCCCACCGCCTTAAAAAGGATTCCTCTTTTGAAGTTGCCACCATTATCCTCTGAAACAAAGACGAACAATCCGCTTCCATTCATCTTTCCAGAATTCAAATCATTTCCGATTCAGGCATATTTTTCACATACTTCAGAAAGAAAATGATTCTTGAGAAAATCACCATAATTCGAATGGTCGTTTTATTTTTAAGAAGGATAAAAGGTTACGCATGAGTTGTCAATCTTTTTTTACTCCCATTTTTATTTTTTTTAGATGATGTTCAACAAATTCTGATTAAATAATATGGGCGAAGGGCTTTTGGATGCGCAACCAGCCTATTTTCCGGTAAATTTCGGGGGCCTTTTTTCTAAAAAAAGTGAGCGACTCCCTCCTGAAAGTCCTCGGACTTCAAGCTCAACAGCAATTCTTCATCGGCCTGTTCACATGCCTTGGCAAGGCTCTGGAACAATCCGTTGTAGACCTGCCCTTTTATGACCCGGAGAGAACGGGGAGAAACCGTTTCCGCCAATTGGGAGGTATATGCCATAAAGCCGTCCGTGGGAAATACCCTGTTCACCAGCCCCATGCTCAGCGCTTCGTCAGAATCTAACGCCTCTTCCGTTTTTGTCCTCATGAGGGTCGAGACCTGGTGTTCCGCGGCCGCCTTTCCGTCTTTGTCAGCGGAAATCGATTTATCATTTGGAGCATTTTTCAGCTCATCCATGTCGGCGCCGGCACAAAAGCCTTTCCCGGCCCCGGTCAAAAGAATCACTCGAATGCTTTCATCTACAGAAAATTGCACCCATTTCTACTTTAACTTGCTTTACTATTTTCACATGGATATACTTGGGATATACATCAAATCAATGGAGGCAACATGCACACAAAAATTCAAAAATGGGGCAATAGTCAAGGTCTTAGAATTCCCAAAGTAGTTTTGGATGAGGTTCAATCCTCAATTGGAGATGAAGTCGAAGTTTATTCTCAAGAGGGAAAAATTATCATTGCGCCAGTCAAACGGGTCAGAGGAAAAATTAGTTTAAAAACATTGGTTAAAAAAATACCCAAAAATTATAAAACACAAGAAGTTGACTGGGGTAAACCACTTGGAAAAGAGGAGTGGTAATGGCGTATATTCCACAAAAGGGTGATTTTGTGATTTTAACATTCGATCCTCAATCAGGTCATGAACAAAAAGGAAGAAGACCAGCTTTGGTTTTAAGCAATACACTTTTTAATCAACACACTGGTTTAGCCATTGTTTGCCCCATCACAAACACAAGTAGAGATTTTCCTTTTCACGTTGCTGTCCCCCAAAATTCATCGCTGACTGGTTTCATTATGGTTGAACAAGTAAAATCAGTTGATTTCAAGAAGCGTAAAATAAAATTTATTGAGAAATCGCCAGATGAGACCTTGAACCAAGTACTGATAATCCTTGACGCTTGCGTATATGAAGAAACATAATGAGTGTTTCCAGCTGACGTTACCCGCGGTCACCTAAAAATGCAAAACGACTTCTTACAGCTCTTGATAGAGTTCGTAAAGGATCAGGTTCCTCTCAAATACCCTCAGAAGCAGGATGAAAAAGCTGGGGATTCACTACAAAAAAAACGGGATAGGCCGTTTTCGCGGCAGTTAGAGGTCGCTAAAAAATCTCCCGGATGAGCCGATCTTTCCTGATGGTTTCATTTGGCACTAATAATTTTGAGAACAGTCGATTTCGGCCATGGCTTCCAGCGTTGTAAGGCAACGGCTGCGATTTTCCAGGCAGCCATATCAATGGGGATCACCCCCGCGCTCTGCGCCGCATCCACCAGCAGGGGCACCCCCTTTTCCGCGCAAAGCAGACCGATTTCGGCTATGGGCTGGATGGTTCCCAGCACGTTGGAGGCATGGCACACGATCACCAGCTTCGTATGGGGTTTTATGGCCTTGGCAATATCGTTTGGGTCAACAAAGCCCCTACCATCGAAGGGCACCAGATCGTATGTTATCAAGCCTTGCTGCCAAAGGTGATACAGGGGTCGAAGAACCGAGTTATGCTCAATCTGCCACAGGAATCCTTCCTTGTCAAAGTAAATTTCCCTCCCCGCCATCACCCGAACCTCGCGGTTGGAGTGACTGGAGAGGGGCTTGGAACCTTGAGATCCTTCCATTTACACCTTTATCCCTCGGCCAGGGCAGCCTTGATCTTTTCCGGCGTAGCCGGCAAGTTGCGGATCCTGACACCGCAGGCGTCCTTGATGGCATTGATGACCGCGGGCGCCGTCGACACCATGGTCATCTCGCCGATGCCCGTTGAACCGAGGGTTCCCTTGGTTCGAGGCGTTTCCAGGGGGGTAACGATTTCCATGTCAAAAGCGGTCTTCATGGTGGGATACTTAAAAGACACCCAGTCTTTGGTTTTGCCGCTGACATATTCCTCCCTTAAAGCGTATCCCACCCCCTGGTCCATCCCGCCTTCAAGTTGACCTTCCAGATTCAGAGGATTGATCACCGGTCCCGGGTCCACCGCCGTGGTCATTTTGATCACACGAACATTTCCCGTCTCGGTGTTGACCTCCACCTCAGCCATCTGGATATTATGGACCTGGGACTCAAAGGTGGGCCCCTGGCCGGTTTCCGGATCAAGCTGTCCTCCGGACACAGCCTTTGTTCCCATATAGCGGATGGGTTTGTTTGCCTTTTTCAGCCCCTCATGGGTTGAGTCGCCTGCCTCTACCATATTCTCCCGCAATTGCTCAAGGGCATTCACCAGAGCGCCGCCCACCATGTAGGTGATGCGGCTTCCGGCTGCCGGTCCGGTTTCAGTGGTCTGATCCGTATTCCGGGTCACCAGGCGGATTTTCTCCATGGGCAAATCAAGGATATGTGCGGCGATCTGGGTCAGCATGGAATCATTTCCTTCACCCGGATCCGCTGCTGCGGCGAAGATGGTGACGCCGTTATCCGGGTCCAATTCGACGGCCACCTGGGCCGCGTCCCCGGGCCCACCGACACCGAAGGAATGGGCGCCGAGACCCACACCCCGTTTGATGGGGCCATCCTTGAAAGCAGAGGCCTCCTTTTTGGCCCGCTCGTAATGGGGCCTTATGAGTTCGCAGATCTCCGGGAAAGTCCACTGCTCCACCACCGCCCCGGTGGACACGCTCTGGCCGGGCATGAGAGAGTTTTTAACACGGAATTCCAAGGGATCGATCCCCAGTTTGTCCGCCAGCATATCCATGGCCGATTCCAAGGCAAAGTTCACCTGAGGCGGCCCGGCGCCTCTGGCAGCCCCGCCTGCCGGGTTATTGGTGTAAACCAGTCTTGCCAACGTGTCAATATTGGGGATGTTGTAGGCGCCCGAGAGCATGTCGAGGGCGCGGTTCACAACGATGAGGCCCAGAATCATGTAGGCCCCGTTTTCCACAACGAAATCATTGGCGTATGCAGTCAAATGTCCGTCCTTGTCGGCCGCCAGTTTGACCTTCATGGTGAAGGGATGCCGCTTACTCGTCATGAGCATGGACTCATGAATGCTGGGGATATACCGGACGGGTCTTTTAAAATGAAGGGCCGCGGCCCCGGCAATTCCCTCTGAGGTAATGCCCACCTTGATCCCGAACTGCCCTCCGGTATAGGCCTCCTCATAGCGCATGTTTTCCCATCCCAGAGCCCCCTGGAGCATGGCCATATGGGAGTGAATCATGATGCTTCGTCCAATCACCACGAGCAGGGCCTCTTCTCCTTCCCCTTCGAGATAGGCGACACTAGCTTCCGGCTCCAGAGGGGCCTGATGATTGAGCTGGGTGGTGAACTCGGCCTCAACCATCTTGGCTGATTTTGCAAAGGCTTCTTTGGCATTCCCCTTGATCTGGGGTTGTTGATAGCAAAGGTTGGGAAACTCGTCATGGAGCTGTACTGCGCCCTCCACAAGGGCCTCCGGCGGGCTCATCATAACCGGCAGGGGATCATAGGCTACCTCTACGGCTGCCGCCGCGGCCAGAGCCTGGTCCAGGGTATCGGCCGCCACCACCGCGATGGGATCCCCCAGGCACCGGACCTTCTCATCGCACAACACGGGCTGGTCATTAAATATGAACTGAATTCGGTTGGTCCCCAGGATGTCCCTGGCGGTCATGACCCCGATGACGCCGGGCATCTTTTCGGCCTCGGCGGTATCGATTGATTTTATTTTGGCGTGATGCTCCGTGCTGCGAACCACCGCCAATTCGGCTGCGCCCTGAAGTTTTATATCGGCCGAGAATTCCGCCAGTCCGCAGGCCTTGATCATGGCCGAAGGTCTCGGGTGGGAGACGCCCAGCACGCCGCTCTTTGGGTCGGGTCTCACCTGATCGGGCGTCGTCTCGCCGCGTAAAAATCGACCGGACAGCTTCACGGCGTCAATAATCTTCGTGTATCCGGTGCAGCGGCATAAATTATGCGCCAGGGCCTTCTTGATCGCCTCCGCGTCCGGGTCCGGATTCCGGTCCAGAAGCGCCTTGGTCCCCATGATCATGCCCGGCGTGCAGAATCCGCATTGGACGGCCCCTGACAGCACGAAGGCCTCCTGAATCAGATGCGGATTATCCGGTGTGCCCAGGCCCTCCACGGTGATCACATCGGCGCCTTCCAGATCGGCCACCTTGGTCAGACAGGACAGCGTCGCTTTTTTGTTGACGAGAACGGTACAGGCCCCGCATTGACCTTTTCGGTCACAGGATTGCTTGGCCCCGATAAGGTGCAGGTCCTCCCGCAGAAGATCAATAAGGACCCTTTCCGGTTCCACCACAAATTGATAATTTCGTCCGTTTACCTTCAGTGAAATTTTTTTCATTCAATTTTCTCCTTGCCTCTTGTGTCCGTTTCTTTTCAACTTTTCCACCGTCACATGGAAGTATACACTAATTTGCGGCTTTTTCCCGCCGTGTAGAGGCTTCCTCCAACGAAAGGTCTTACCTGTATCTCTTTCGCAGTTCTAGTTTGTTGATCTTTCCGACGCTCGTCTTGGGGATCTCCTTCACGATCTGAACCGTGTCCGGTACCCCGTACTTGGGGATCTTTCCGGCTGCGGCGAAATCGGTCAGGAAACTTCGGATGTCATCCCCCGTAACCCTGCCGTCAAATTCCGGCTTGAGTACCACCAGGATCATCGGCCTTTCCCCCCACTTGGGATCCACCACGCCGATGGCGGCCGACTCCGCCACCGCCTCATGAAGGGTCGCCAAGTTTTCAAGGTCCAGAGAAGAGATCCACTCTCCACCCGTCTTGATCACGTCCTTCATCCGGTCCGTAAGCTGGATATATTCGTCCTGATCGATGCAGGCCACATCACCGGTGTGGAGCCATCCGTCAACCCACAATTCCTTTGTTCTATCCAGATCTTTGAAATACCCCTCGGTAAACCACGGCCCCCGCAATACCAGTTCACCGATAGCGGCGCCGTCATGGGGGAGGTCCTTCCCGTCGGAATCAATGATCTTGGCCTTGACCAGAGGTAACGTCACACAGTTCGAAATCAACCTGTCGAGTTTCTTTTCCTTATCCCATCCCAACATATAGGGCTTTAGGGCGCCCGTGGAGAGGCACGGGCAGGTCTCGGACATACCGTACCCGGAATAGATTTCGATTCCGAGATCCATGGCCGCTTTGGCAAGCCCCCTCGGAAGGCGGGCACCTCCGATGACGAGTTTCCATCCGGAGAGATCGATCTCTTTTGCCGCGGGATGGCTGATGAGCATGTGAAGGATCGTCGGAACACAGTGCGAGAAAGTGACCTTCTCGTTCTTGATCAGTTGCAGGAGAAAGGCGGGGTCGTATTTTCCGGGGTAGACCTGTTTAACCCCCATCACCGTCGCATTATAGGGCATACCCCAGGCATGCACATGAAACATCGGGGTAAGCGGCATATAGACATCCGTTGAACGGAACCTTCCGGGCGTCTCGTATACCCCCTGAAGGGTATTGACGAGCGTATGGAGGACCAGCTGCCTGTGGGAGAAAAAGACGCCCTTGGGCAGGCCCGTCGTTCCGCTCGTGTAGAAGATGGTGGCCCTGGTATTCTCGTCCAGATCCTCCGGGAACTCGTATTCCGCCGAGGCCTCTTTTAATAACGCCTCATACTCGCCGTCGATCTTCATCTTCGTTTCCGGTTTTGATCCGTCGTCGGTCAGGAGAATAACCTTTTTTATAGTGGGCAGCTTGTCCCTGACCGATTCGAGGAGCGGGAGGAACTCCGCATTGACCAGGACGATTTTGTCCTCAGCGTGGTTCATCGTGTAGAGGATCTGATCCGGTGAAAGGCGCCAGTTCTGTGTATGCAAAACCGCACCGATCATCGGAACGGCGAAGTAACACTCAAAGTAACGGTGGCTGTCGTAATCGAATACGCATACGGTATCCCCTTTTCCGACGCCGAGCTTCGTCAGGGCCGAGGCCAGTCTGTGGACCCGCTCCCGCATCTTCCGATACGTCAGCCGGACCTTGTCCCGATATACAATCTCCTGATTAAGATCCAGGTTCAAGGTGCCATCGAACAACTGCTTGATGATCAATTGATACTTGTAAGCCTCTCCCGGCTGATAGGACCGATCGCTCATAATTTACCCCTCCTTAAATTGATAATTTCGTCCGTTTACTTTCTGTGTCCGGCTTTATATGACATTGTCCCGCCGCAGCTTGACGGCCAGATTTTCCCCTTTTTCCTGCGACGTTGCGCCTTCCATATACAAGCATTGCCTTTCGTTGGAAGGCGGCGGAATGACAGCCCGTATGGCTTTCGTCTTCAGGATGCCCGCCTCAAGACCCAAATCCGACGCGTTCCAGACCTCAACGGGCTTTTTAAGCGCAGCCTTAATCGCCGTAAGGGTGGGAAATCTCAAATCGCCCACCTCGCTGCTCACGGTCAGCAGAACGGGCATGGGCGCCCGGACCCTCTCGTGTCCGTTTCTTTTCAACTTTTCCACCGTCACCATGCCGTCTTCCATCTCCGCTTTTTGCACCAGGGCTATGCCGGGAATTTTCAGCATTTCACCCATGAGCAGGCCCACCTGGCCGGAATCCCAGTCAGCGGCCTGTCTGCCGGTTAGGATCAGGTCAAAAGATCCAATCTTCCGAATGGCCGCACTCAAAACCTCGGCCGTGGAATAACTGCCCAGGTCTTTGAAGGCCGGATCTTCCAATAAAATCAACTCATCGGCCCCCACGCTCAACGCCTTCTTCAGGACCGGCTTCACGGCCTTCCCGGCCATATTGAGGGCAATGACCTTTCCGCCGAAACGTTCCTTGAGCCGGATCGCCAGTTCCAGTGCATTCTCATCGTACGGATTAATGACCGGTGGAATCCCCACGACCACGACTTTGTTGATATCGCCGTGAATCTCATAGGCTTCCTTAGGTCCTTCCGGGTCCGGGATATTCTTGATACAAACAATGATTGTGGGTGCTTTCACGATAGTTCCTCTAATTTCCGGATGAATGCGGGGACAATATCTTCATACTTGCCGACAACGCCGTAGTCCGAAGCGCCGAAGATCGCCGCATCCGCATCTTTATTAATGGTTAGAATCTTCTTGGCCCCGGTAACACCCGCCATGTGTTGAGCGGAACCGGATATGGCAATGGCAATGTAAAGTTGCGGAGCGACCTTCTCCCCCGTCTGACCGATCTGACGGGAATGGGGCAGCAGGCCCGCATCCACCACGGCCCGGCTCGCCCCCAGCTCCACTTTATCGAAACGCCGCCTGAAGGCGGCCACAAGCCCCTTTAACGTCTCAAAGTCATCCTCGGTCTTAACTCCCCTGCCCCCGGCAACAATGACCTCCGCCTGATTAAGGTCCACGGCATCTTCTCCCGCAACAAGACCCAGGGATTCCGTGAGTCCCATGGAGGGGTCAAGGGCGCAGTCCAAGGTCTTGATCACACCTTTTGCCGTCCCTTTCTCCAGCGCGTCCGTTGCCTTTGCCCTGATGGTCACCATCTGGGGGCGATCGTGAAGCGCGAAAACAGCCGTGGCATTGCCCCCGTAAATGGGTTTAGTACACAGAAGCGCGCCGGTCTCTTTTTCTCTCTCTATTTTCACGCAATCGGTGATCAGATCCCTCCCCATCTTGCATGACAATTTCGGCCCCACCTCACTGTTCTCATACCGGTGCCCCATGAGAACGGTGCAAGGGTTCACGGCCCGACACACCGCCTCGAGGGCGCAGGCATAAAGATCCGCCTGAAAATGGCCAAGCAACGGGTGATCCACCACATAGACTTCCTCCGCATAGAAGGCGATATCCATAGCAAACTCACCCACGCCCGAACCCAGCACGCAGGCGCACACCCTCTCGCCTGATCCCTGCCGTGAAAGCAGCGACGCCGCTTTCAGATTTTCAAGGGCAATGGATGCGGGCCGGCCAGGGCCGATACCCTTTTTTTGTACCACCACGAGAATTCGGTCTCGTTCCAATTTTTAGGCTCCTTATTTATAATCGACTGATATGACAATTTACGGGAAAACCCATTACGGAAATACCGGGGGCACGTAGGCGGACCAGTCGCCGAGGCAGTTCGGATCCAGAGCCTCCTTAATCTTCCTGAGCCACACATCGTAGTGATCATACATGGGCCCCCAGTTTTGAACCACATGGCTCTCTGACTCTATCTGGAGTCCCCCGCCGAGACAGGGTACGCCGAAGGATTTAAATTTTCCCCTGGGGTCAAAGGTCTCCGTGATCAGCTCTCTGATTCCCGCGAGAGACTCCTCATCGTAGGGGTCGTACATGGTAAGGTTCTCCAGATGGCTCCCGGTGGAATAGTTCTCGTAGGGCAGATGGAATCCGGGAGGCGAAGGCACGAACATCAGCTCTCCTTCCAGAACGTGCGGCATGATGGCATCGACGGCGGCCTTGCGTTGAAGCTTTAGCATGTCCTCGGTGGCATCGGTGCAGGGGGTGATGTAGAATTCGGAACAGGGGCGGAAAGCCTCCTTCACGCAGTTAAAGCCCCACATGACGAGGCCGAACCGCCATGCCAGGAAGTCGGGTTCATTGAGATGGGGAACCCTCGTGCCGCCTAAATTCCCGCATACCTTGAAGAGGCATTTTTCACGGTATTCAAGCTCTCCAGCCGTGTTTCCGCCGATCATTATCATGAGTGACGTGTCGCCGAAGTTGGGGACATCCGGAGGCGCATTTGTCATCATTTCCTGAATGATGGCGAAAAGCTCGTCGTTGCTTTCCGACTTTATGCCATCCAGAAGCTGCATGATGGAATAGGTAATTTCCGCCTGTCCGACTTCACGAACGGCATCATACATAACCTCTTCGGTCGGAAACGTGAAGACAAAGAACTTGAAACCATCCGGTATTTTCTCAAGTTGTTTCATTCCCGGGGGCGAACCCACAAGTTCCCACTCGGGCGGTCCGTACCAGGGATAAAGCTTATGACTTACTTTTGTAATCACGCCGTTTCCGCCGTTCGCACCCGAATGACCCCTCAATATCCCCCTGAGGCCAAAGCCAGGTCCATCGGCGGAGAACCAGCCGTTGCCCGTTTCAGCGGAACCCATGCGGAGGAGTTCTCCGGTCGGCAGGACCCACTCGCACCCGAGAACGTTGCGGCCCAGACCTCCGGTGAAAACCTGTGTATTGCCGGAACCGAAATGACAGCATGAACTGGCGATAACCCCGGCCTCGGGGCCGGCGGAGATGGGACCGAGAAACAGGCCCTGTTTCGCCAGCTCCATCTGGAGCCTGAACACGGACACATAGGGTTCCACCACGGCATGCATGTTTTTCGTATCAATTTCCAGAATCCTGTTCATTCTTTTCAGATCCAGAAGAATGCTGTTTTCACTCACGAGGGACGTGGATACGATTTCAAAGCCCGAAGAGAAGGGCTTGAACGAGATCTTGTACCGGTTACAGACCCGAACGACCGCCTGTACTTCCTTGGTGCTTCCCGGCAGAACCACTGCGGCCGGACGGTTTGAAAATTTTGTATCGAAAACGAGTTTGTTTCCCCATACCTGGTTATAGGTATCTCGTATGGCCGGGTCCCGGGTTACGTTCTCAGGCCCTACGATATCCTCCAACGCCTGGTAAGCCTCATTCGCTAATTCCATATGATCCATATGATCCCCCTCTCTTTTCATTTCCCGCTACATGGCTTGCCGCACAAGTTCCACAATGTCGTATACGGCAATCTTCTCCGGCCCCTGTTCCATGGCGTCGATGAAGTTGCGTCGACACCAGCCGCAAGCCGTGGCAAGGGCTTCGGCGCCCACGGCGTTTGCCTCTTTCAGACGCTCCGTGGCGGTCCAATTGGAAAAACCGGGGAATGCCTCTTTAACGCCGCCTCCGGCCCCGCAGCACCAGGCGGATTCCCTGATCCGGTACATCTCCACAAGTCTGATTCCCGGGATGCTTTTCAAAATTTCCCTCGGGATGTCATAGACGCCGTTGGCCCCCCGCCTGTATTTTTTTGGAGGATCATGGCAGATCATCTGGTTAAGCACCTTGATTTCTTCGCCTTTCCAGTGTACCCATGGCTCGGAAAGGCGACCCAGATGGCAGGGGTCATGGTAGGTCACGGTCAGCGGAATTTCCTTGGTAAATTGAATGGCGCCGTCTTTGATCAGGCGATGGAGATATTCCGTCAGATGAAGGATCTCCACCTCCGGTTTCTTGCCGATCTTGTCGTAAAGGACTTTATAGTGTTGGTAGCAATCGGAGCAGGGCGTCACAAGCGTCTCCACGCCCGCAGTCTTGAGCGCTTCCAGATTGTGGTCCGCATATTTGGTGAGCTCGCCGGCGAATCCCATGGAGTAGGCCCGCCCACCACAACAGACTTCCTCTTTTCCCCAGATGCCTGCATCAACCCCCGCATCGAGAAGGAGGGAGAGCCCGCCCCTGACAATGGGCCAAAGGTCTTCATCAAAGGAGTATCTGCATCCGGCCCAAAAGGCGACCTTGGCCTTTTCTTGGGAAAGATCTTTCACGGCAATGCCATCGGCCCATTTCCCGCGATCGGCCTTCTTGGCCTGCATCATATTATCCTCTTTCTTGAGACCTTCGATGACAAACATATGTTCAGGCAGTATCTGGCCGTCTTCGACGCATTTGATGCGCAACTCCTGCATACTCTGCAACGGCTCTATCTCATTCCAGGCCTTACAGGAAACATCACAGCTGCCACACATCTGACATCGGTAGAGCGCATCCAGAAAGCCGTCCGTATAGTCGATCCTTCCCTTCATCATGGCATACGCCATATTGAACTTTCCACCCGAGGCATAGGCGTGAAAATGGTACCTCGCCGCGGACGGACAGCCTGCCATGTAGTCCGGATGACGCATGTTTTCCCATGGAATCCACTTACAATATGAGCACCGTATGCAACGCAGTGAATCGTGTTCGTAATCTTCTAATGCCATCGTGATACCTCCCCGCATTTTTGTTCCGGATAAAGATTCCGGAGTCTATACCCTCGCACCCTCGAATGGCGATGGACCGAATGGCGTCTTTACCTTCCCCGAAATCTTATCGCCGTCCACCGTCCCCTTGAATTTGATGCTCAACCTGCCGATGGGGGTTTTCTGTTTCACTTTGAACTGGAATTCGTTGCCGTCCACATTCCCGTCCAGGATCTCCACCACCTCTCCCCCACTGTCCGAGGCGCCCGTCAAGGTGGAACCGTCCGTATCAAATACCAATCTGCCTTCCTGCCTGCCTTTCAGCGTCTTGACAAGGATGTCATATGTTCCGTCTATTGCCATATCTGTTCCCTCCTTAAAAACACAATTTTCCCGGATTTAGGACGTTATTGGGGTCGAATATCTTTTTCACTTTTCGCTGGAGGATGTTGGTCTCCGCTGCCCGGCTGTATGCAATATCCGCCCAGGGGCCATAAGGTCTGGAGAAGAATGCCCCCATGTTCGCCAGATCTTTTGCACCATCGACAACCAGGGATCTCACCCGTTCCCCTTGGGCCGCATGGGCCGCATCATAAAACAGGTCGAATTCCAGGTGACAGCTCGTGCCCTGGACAATGGGCTGGATATAGACGCCCATCTCCTCCGCTGAAAGGCGATGGGACTGTGCAAGGGCAGGCATTGCCCCAAGGAAGGCAGGCGTTTTGTCCAGTGTCGTAAGAAAGAAGAGTTCTTCGCAGGCCCCTTTGTACCTGAGTTTCCAGTAGGGTTCCGCGGAGGGTCTCTTGAGCAGGGCGCCCACATGGTCGGCGCTGAATCCGCCCAGGGAGTTCGCAACCTTGAGATTGCCGGTATGAGACAGCATATCCCGAAAATCGGCCTCCTGATACGCCACCTTCTCTTCCGGCAGTGCGCCAACCCCTTCGAAAGTCGTCACAAGGATCCACCGGGGGAGAGGACCTCTCAGATCTTTGATCTCTTCGGGACCTTGCGCAAGAAGGGATGCCAGGTTCAGATCGTTTACGATGAAGCACGTCTCGCCAAGCCTGAAGCGTATGAGCCGATAGCTGAGATCGAGCAAAGGGCCGACGGTCTCCGAAGTGATCAGAAACGTCCGGGTCAATTCCGGTAAAGGCCTGCACTTGAGGGTTGCCCACGTGGTGATCCCGATGGTGCCCTGGGCACCCGATATGAGGCGGCTTTCATCAAACTGGCCAAGCCCGAAAGGCACCATCTGGGCCTTTCCGATTTTCCACTGATCCTCAATGGAATCCGGCCCGGCCGCTTCACCGCTTCTGAGCTTATCCCCCGTACCGAAGATGATCTCCGCGCAAAGGAAGGGGTCGAGGGAGTCCCAATGTTGGCCGGGCATGGTAATGGGCTCCCTTTCCAACATGCTCCCCATGACGGATTTGGAACTCCTGGGGCACAAGGGCATATAGGCGGACAGCCCCGCCTTCTTCAGTTCAGACTGAAGCTCTCCGAAGGTGACGCCCGGCTCAACCATGGCAACCCGGTTCCTGGAATCGACCCGGATCACCTTCTTCATCCCGCTCAGATCCATGATGATCGATCCGCCTACACCCGGAACCGTGTCGCCCCGGAAATGGGGTGGGCCTGAGCTAACCGGTACAAGGGGGGTTGTCGTCTCGTTGGCCCACTTAACAAGATCCTGCACCTGCGCGGCCGTTGAAGGTTTCACAACGCACCGCGGCCTCATGGGGGGAACAAAACTTGAATCCGAAGAATACTCCCCCAGGATGGCCGGGTCATAAAGAACATTCTTCTTGCCGACAATCTTTTCCAGTGCACCGCTTTCTGACATGTCTGCACCTCCTTTGGAATTGAACGGGCAGAGATTAACTGCCCGCCATTGCTGAGCCCTATGAAAACAGGCGACTGTAAAATCTTTTGTGCTATTTCAAAGCAAGCAATGTGCCAGAGCTGTTCACCGAAAATAATACCATTAATTATAAATAGTTACATGCAACGTGCATAAATTAAATTATCATTATGAGAAAATAATTGCTCTCACTTTGAGAAAATGCTAGGATTGAATTGCATGCAAAACTCAAACGGGGGACTTGGATGAAAGCAAAAGACTTGGATCTCGGCAAACTTCTCGCCTTTAGGCCTAAAGGCGGCGTAATGCATTTCATAGGGCATCGCTCCCTTCTGATCAACGCCAGCGCCATGGGTCTCCTGCGTAAAGACCTCATAAACAGCCTCGGTTTATCGATGGCGCGGAATTTCCTCACCCGTCTCGGTTATGCCGATGGGTGGTTAACAGCTGACAGCCTCGGTTCCGAATACCCCGAGTTGTTGAAGGATTATACATGTGGGCCGATCCTGCATATGTTGAAGGGGATGGTTGATGCGAGAGAATTCAGCGCTATCGATATGGACGATCCTATCAATAATAAAGTGACATGCATCTGGAAGGACTCTTACGAAGCCGAGCAGCATCTTATCCACTTGGGGATCTCCGGTGAACCGGTGTGCTGGACCCTGACGGGCTACGTAAGCGGGTATATCAGCCGCATGCAGAGGCGTGAGATCTATTGCATCGAACATAAGTGTCGCGGAAAGGGAGATAATGTTTGCTACATTGAAAGTCGCAGCAAAGAAGGCTGGGGAAAAACAATTGATGAGCATCTGCCTTTCTTCAAGGAACAGACCATAGACGGTGCACTCAAGGGTGTTACGGACAGGCTGCGGCGGTCCGAGAGGCGCCTCCGGCAACTTAAGAAGCTCTTTGACAGTGATGTTTACCCATCGGGGATCATAACGAGCAGTCGGACGATGAGGCAACTGCTGGATCTGGCCGCACGCGCCGCCAAGGTTGACTCATCCGTCATTATCACCGGAGAATGCGGCGTCGGGAAGGAAATGATCGCACGGTTCATTCACGATGAATCCGCACGCGCCGGAAGGCCTTTTGTAGCGGTGAACTGCGGCGCCATCACGGAAACGCTGCTCGAAAGCGAATTTTTTGGACACGCCAAAGGGGCCTTCACCGGGGCCGACAGTGACCGCACCGGTCTCTTTGAAGCAGCCAACGGCGGGACCCTGTTACTTGACGAGGTTGGAGAAATGCCTCAGGACATGCAAACAAAACTCCTTCGCGTTCTACAGGAAAAAGAGGTGCGTCGCGTGGGGGAAAACAAGTCTCGGCCCGTAGATGTGAAGGTGATCGCCGCCACCAATCGCAACATCGAGGGCGAAGTTGAAGCGGGTCGTTTTCGCCGTGACCTTTATTATCGCCTGTGCGTTATCGAACTCGCCGTTCCGCCCCTTCGGGAACGGACGGAGGATATCCTGCCGCTGGCCCGCTTCTTTCTTGATAAAATTGCGAAAAACATGGGCCGTTCCATGAACGGGTTTTCGCCGGGGGCCGCGGAACACATGCTGCTCTACGCCTGGCCGGGCAACGTCCGGGAACTTCAGAATATGGTGGAAAGAACCGTGGCCCTGTGCGCAAACGGTGTTATCCAACTGGACGATCTGCCTCGTTCCCTTCTAAAAGGTGTTGCAAGGCCCGAAGAACACGACGGCATCCGCCCACTCGCCCAGATCGAGCGCAGCTATATTCTAGCCGCTTTGGAGATGACAAACGGCAATAAAAAGCTGGCAGCGGAAAAACTGAATATTGGGCTCGCATCCCTTTATCGAAAACTGAAAAAGTACGAGATGGAGGGAAACGGATCGTAGCCGCATTGGACGAGTTGCCACCCAAGGCAGCACCGGCCGCGCTTTCCCGCAAGACGCTGCGGGCCTTCAGAGCCGGCAAAGGACTTTTACCGTGAATCTCTTTCATAAACGACTATTGACGCTGTTTTCGGTGGCCCTCAACATCGGGGTTGTAATCATGGCCATTTGACCGGTATCGTGCAGCGGGTCTGCGCCTTAAAGAGGCGGACTGGCAGGTCAGCGCGGCCCGGGCCAATTGGCTGCCGGCCGTCACCCTGTCAGCCGCGGCCGAATTTTCCAGTGACGCCCTCAACCTCCTGTTCAGCAACTGGGTGGCCACATTGGCGGCCGGCCTTTTCTGCCGCTGATGTTCATTCCCGGCATCATGGGCAAGATCTTTAAGGTCATTCCCCTGGTGGTTGCGGCAGTGTTCGGTGTTTCGCTGATCGAAAGCATTTTTATTTTGCCCGCCCACCTGGGGCACAGCCGAGAGCGTGAGGCATTCTGGCCGCTCAACCATCTGGAACGCCGGCAGAAGAAGTTCAGTGCGGCATTCGAGGTGTTTGTGCGCAACCGTTACGGCGCTTTTCTCGGGTTTACCATCCGGCGCCGGTATGCCGTGCTGGCTTTCGGCATTGCCATGATGATAGGGCTGGCAGGGTATGTGACCTCCGGGCGCATGGGCATGGAGATGTTCCCCAGCACGGAATCGGACTATGCCTATTGCGGCGCCACCCTCCCCTACGGCACATCCGAAGCGCGCCTCAAAACCGTTGAAAAACGTCTGGTGGACAGCGCCAGGGCCGTGGTTGCGGAAAACGGCGGATCCCGGCTGGCCAAGGGTGTACTCAGCGATGTGGCAAACAACGCCGTTACGGTTCGCATCTATCTCACCGCCGCCGAAAAACGGCCCATGGCCACCTCCCGGGTGGTGGATCTATGGCGCAAAAACACCGGGACCATTGCCGGTCTGGAAACCATTCGCTTCGAATCCAATATGGGGGGTCCCGGTTCGGGCAAGAACCTCACCGTCATGCTCAGCCACAATAACACGGACACCCTGGAAACGGCCGGCGAACAACTGGCGGATCAGTTGTCCCAATTCTCCATTGTGCACGATATCGACGACGGGTCGGCCCAGGGAAAACGCCAGTTCGACATCAAACTGCAGCCACTGGGAGAACGCATGGGCCTCACCTCCCAGGCCGTGGCCAGTCAGGTGCGTTATGCCTTTCAGGGGGCTGAAGCGTTGCGGCAGCAGCGCGGCCGCAACGAAGTGACCGTGCGCGTGAGTCTGCCGGAGAACGAACGGGCATCCGAGGCAACCCTGGAGGATTTGATTCTGTTGGCGCCCGAGGGCGAGGTCTTTCTGCGGGACGCCGTGCAGATGACCGCCGGCAGGGCCTACACCTCCATCGAACGCACCAACGGTCGCCGAAATATCGAGGTGACGGCCAATGTCACACCACCTGCCCAGTCGGAGAATATCCAGCGGGAACTAAAATCGAAAATTCTGCCCGATCTGATGAACCGTTATCCGGGCCTCTCTTACAACTTCGAAGGCCACCAGGCCGACATCCGCGAGAGCCTTTCTTCCCTTTTTTCCGGATTGCTTCTGGCATTGTTCGGCATCTATGCGCTGCTGGCCATTCCTTTCAGGAGTTACATCCAGCCGGTGATCATCATGTTCAGTATTCCCTTCGGCATGATCGGCGCCGTTTTAGGCCATATCCTGATGGGCTACTCCCTGTCGGTGAACAGCATTTTCGGCGTGGTGGCCCTGTCGGGGGTGGTGGTCAACGACTCACTGGTATTGATCGATCTGGCCAATCGCAACGTTCGTGCCGGCATTGCTCCCACAAAAGCGATTCATGCCGCGGGCATCCAACGCTTCAGACCCATACTCCTGACCACGGTGACCACTTTCGGCGGGCTGATGCCCATAATACTGGAAAAATCGTTCCAGGCGCGCATGATGATCCCCATGGCCATCTCCCTGGGATTCGGTGTCCTTTTCGCCACCGTGATCACACTGGTGATGGTGCCGTCATTTTATCTGATCATCGATGATCTCTCCCGATGGATGATGCGTCAAAAGACAGCGCATGGGGTGTAAATCACGGCTGTTGGAAAGAATAGGCATTTTGAGAAAGTAGGGGACATTTTTTTCTCTTTATGTTAGAGCAAAATATACAACTCTAACTTAAGGAGATTACGATGGAAAAAGACTGCTATAAGGAGATCATCGAAGAAGTCAGCAAGAAATTGGCTGATAAATTTTGCTCCGAAGAAAAAGGATTAGCCGCAAGGGCAACGATGATAGATCAGGACGTTCAAGACTTGGTCCAGAACATCGGTCTTAAAGCGACCAAAAATATTTTGGAGGTTACTCGCGATGAAATAGTCGCTAAAAAAAACCCGAAAATTTGACAATTCACAGAAATCCTACCATAGAATTCAACACCATTTTTGGAAAAATAGAAATAAGGTCCCCTTATTTATGGGTGGGTGGTAGCGGTTTCAAGCCTTTGGTTGATGAAATGAACATCACTCACCAAGGACGTAGTGAAACCGTGAAACGTGCTTTAAGTGATTTTGGTATTGAGTTTTCCTTTGCAGCTGCTGCGAAACGATTCAATGAACACTACCATTTCAATATCGCTCCAAGTGCCGTATTACGCTCAACAAAGGCAATTGCCCATGAAGCAATTGATTATATTGAGGAAAAAATTGCCAACCCTCATCCTAAGGACGGAAAACCCATAGATAAAATGTTGGTTGAGTTGGATGGATGCGAAATTCGAACTGCACAACTCCAACTAAAAGAAAACACTAAGGAAACAACCCCTGTTTACAATAACCCAAAAAAAGAAAAAGTTATCAATTGGCGTGATGTTCGTTTGGGTTTTGTAAGGCCGCTTGATTCAGATTTAAAAATTTTTGTTGGTAAAATGGATTCATACGAGGAAATCGTAGGAGACCTCCATAATGCCGCGGAATGGATAGGCATGACGCCAAAAACAGAGACGGTAGGGGTTGCCGATGGGGGTATCGGCCTGAGCGAAGAAATGAAAAGGCAATTTCCAGAAATGCAATTTGTTTTAGACAAATCGCATTTGAAAGACCACGTCTATGAGACAGCAGAAAAAATGGGAATACCTGTGAAAGAACGGCCAAGATGGGTAAAAAGTCAGATTGCAAGCATTTCAGATGGAAAAGTTATGGAAATCCTGGAAGAACTTAAACAAAGATATGATAAAAATCCGAACGATAGATTGAAGAGGCTAATCGGCTATGTAAAGAGATTTTGCGACTCAGTAAATTACAATGAGTATAGAGAGAAGGGCTATCCAATTGGCTCTGGGGAAATAGAAAGCGCTCATAAATCAATACCGCAAAAACGATTGAAAATCCCCGGTGCGACTTGGCACCCTTCTTCAATTGATCCTATGCTTGCATTGCGAGTGTTGAGAGCAGATGATTGGTGGGATGACTTCTGGACTCAAAGGAATCAGAAGTTGTTGGCAGCCTAACTCTCCAACAGCCGTGATTTACACCCCAGCGCATGAGAGTAAAGCTGAAACTGCCGCCATCGGTGTCGATGATCTTGTAGGAAGTTCGGGTTTGGATTCTTGAATCCCTCACGTCATCGGAGCGTTTTGCTATCTCAAGACTGTACCCAATATTCTCTTTTACCCATGGGACAAGCAGAAAGTACCGGGATAAACCGGCATAAGCTTAGCGCAGAACACGCCTCATCATCCGATGAAACCCTTCCCGTGGATACCACCTGATATTCACAAACAATCACACGAAAATCTGTTTCCTTTACAAAATTGGAATAAAACCCTTTCTTCCCCTGAAAAGTTCGATATAGGGCTAATCAAACATGGGTGTTTTTACTTCCGTTATACAATGGTTCCAAACAGTTATCGTGGCCCAACCCCAGCTCCACATTTCCCCCAAAAGAATATAAAACTAAGAACAAAATCCTTGCATGTTTTTCGTGAATAGTTTAGGGACCAAGGTTAATTGGAAATCAATATAGTTTTGTCGGACAACATGTAAATTTGGATGCTTGATGATAAAAAAAACCGCACAATCACTGGTTATGTACAAAAGGAAGCGTAGTGGCAAAGAAAGAACTAAACACCGTGAAAGAAACCTTGTTTTGGTCGTATGCTAATCTTGCCATGGCTCATACGGCAGTAGATAGAAAACAAGAGAAGTATGCTCCTTTTAATTACATGATTCGGGCAAAATTATTCAAAGGTCTCATCGAAGGGACAATGAACATCCGAACACTATTCGATGATGAAAAGATAAAATTATTGTCAGGCAGCAAATGTAGTTATTGTGGCTCAATTGAGAATTTAGCACTTGACCATATTTTTGCTAAAAAATTGGGTGGTAAGGATGCAGGGGACAATTTGATTTATGCGTGTCGGTCTTGCAATAGTTCCAAAGGGAAGAAAGATATGATGGAATGGATGGATTACAAAAATACATTCCCACCACTGATGATTCTAAGGCGTTACTTGAAATTGGTTATTGTTTATTGCATTGAAAATGATTTGATGGAATGCTTGGTAAGTGACGTAAAGAACAAAAACTACCCGTTCAATATTGAGCATATTCCAGTGAGTTATCCAAAACCAAATGAGCTGGTGCTGGTAGTTGAATAAAGCACATGACAAGGCAAATGCACTCGGACAGCCAAAAGCTGCGCCGCTCGTACCTCGCTCTGCAGCTTTTGGCTGCCGGTGATTTGCAGCGTTAGGTCTGAGGAGGGAAGCGGGTAATGGATGTGGAAGAGGGTGTCTTCTTGAAAGTAGAAGCAACAGAGCAGGTCATAGCAAATTTCGCGTTGCAGCACCTGAAAGCGGCAACAACCTTCGAGAGCGAAGTGGCGCGGCTGGAAGCTAAGCACGATTGTGCAGAGTTCGGGCCATTTTTCGAGGATATCAGATCATATGCTAGTGCCTGTCTTATGTCTTCCGCTGCATCATTAGAGGCTTTGATAAACGAGTTATTCATAGCGCATCATAGCCCGCTACGGGCTCAGCTGAAGGACTTCGACAAAGAGTTCTGGGGTAAAGGAGGCATCGAGTGGAAGCCGATCCTTAAAAAGTATCAAATAGCGTTGGAAATGTTGGGCGCAGAGCCTCTGGATAAGGATAATGCACCTTACCGAGATGCATGGGCGCTGATAGAGCTGAGAAACGCATTAGTTCATTACAAGCCCACGTGGGATCCACAGCGCGAAAGGACTGTCGCCTTAGTGGATATTTTAGACGGCCGTTTTACTACGAGCCGCTTTGTAGATGACGGTGCAGACTTCGTGAGCATGAAGTGTATGAGCGCAGACTGCGCAACCTGGGCCGTCAATTCTGTGCTTGCGATAATACGTGAGTTGGAGTGCAGGACAGATATCGAGCCAAGCAAGTTGAGCAGGTTCCTTCGCCTACGGGGTGACTGATCATGTTGTGCCGAAGACCTAACCATGCTTTTGCAGCGGATCGCAAAAAGCCGCGCCCGCTGAAAAGCGGCGTTGGGCAGAAGCAGTATTGAAAGGCCAGTGAACATGAGTTCTGATGATTATACAAAATGTCGTCATTGCGACACCCTTCTTGACCCAGAAGATAATCAACCTTGTCCAAACTGTGGAAGGACGGGAAGATCAATCCATGTAGTCGTAAAGGACACACTGGAAATGAGAGATGACTTTGTTATTCAATCTACAAGCGGAAAGACTAACAGATCTACCATTCACGCTGATAGCCGAAATGAGACAGATACCGTCAAGATCCAAAAGCTGATTGTCGACTATGTTGAGCATGACGGAAAAGATTTTGGACTCTATATTGAGGCTTTGGTAAATAATTTTAATAACCGCTTATATTTAACAACCACGGCATTCTACAGGACTGTAGATATTTCAGTACTAAAGCATTTATGGTCTAATCAAATTGGCCCCTCTCCCAAGCCGAGCGATGGACGATATAACACCGTCGGGGAAAAGTGCATCTACTTAATCGACACAATAGATTTCCTATATAACGAACTAAATTCTTCATCGATCCTGGTCCAGAAATTCAATATGCCAATAGATACTCTGAAAATAGCTGATTTGTCTCCTTCCAATAAGAACATCCATAATAGCCTCGCATTGGCTTTTGACATGGCAGAATCTGGAAGGACCTCTTCAGGTTATCGCTTCGAGGAAGAGTTGCAAGCTCGTAGTAGATCCAGGTATCACGTAAGCCAAATACTATCCTCCTATTTCAGAAAGAATGGATGGGACGGTTTATACATCCCTGGGGTTCACGGTAATGCTGGACGTCACTATCATAACCTCGTAATCTTTGGTCCAATAGTC
The DNA here is from genome assembly GCA_963662465.1 of Desulfatiglandales bacterium. Classification (GTDB taxonomy): domain Bacteria; phylum Desulfobacterota; class DSM-4660; order Desulfatiglandales; family Desulfatiglandaceae; genus NaphS2. The sequence goes on along the minus strand of OY759599.1, from coordinate 654,024 downwards.
GATAAATGGAAAGACTGGGCAGATGGCTCATACTTTACGAGAACAAAGAAATGAACTGATGCTTCATGAATCAGCGCCCAACAAGGCTTTTGCAGCGGAGCGCAAAAGGCCGCGCCCGCTGAAAAGCAACGTTGGCACGCACTTCGGATATCGTGGACAAAGACAGATAACGTGGGATGCGGGAAAAGTTTCTTTTTCATCAGGTTCATGGAAATCGAACAACACGAGAAGAAACGGCAGGGGAAGAAAAAAGTAGAAAAGCCCCCTCCATTTCACGGAATTCCCCCAGCGGACAACTATAGATGGGAACACACTCATGAGCAAAGACCTTACAAATTCGGAGGTGGATCGCCAAAACATTCTCAATAACCCATATGCTCTTGCAGAAATTGAGAAGGCGGCAGGCATCCAAGGCATTCCGTTCGAGAGCAAGACGGTGGTGCTCAAGGAACAGGTGGCGTCGTTTTTCGAGGTAACGCTGCGCACTGTGGAAAACTATCTGGAACAAAACGCAGATGAATTGGTCCGGAACGGGTATGAGGTGTTGAAAGGTAAACGATTGAAAGCTTTGAAATTAGCGATTCAGGGATTGGATGTTCCCGAAACAGATTTCGGGAACATCTCGAAAGCTCCTCAATTGGGGGTATTTGACTTCCGAGCGTTTCTAAACCTCGCGATGCTAATGCGAGAATCCGAGCGGGCCGCCTTGTTGCGCAAGGCAATTTTAGACATCGTTATCGACACTATCAACCAGCGTACAGGCGGCGGCACCAAATACATCAACCAGCGCGACGAAGATTTCATCCAGTCGGCCTTTATCGAGGAAAATTTCCGTAAACAGTTCACCGATGCGATGAAAAATTGCGTGGACATGGGCAATTTCAAATACGCAATCTACACGGATAAAATCTATGTCAGCATTTTCCGCGAGAAAGCGAAGGAATATCGGCGGGTGCTGCGTTTGGAAAACCGCGCTAATATCCGCAACACCTTTTATTCGGAAGTGCTCGACCTGATTGCAGCCTATGAGTGTGGCTTTGCCGATGTACTGTCAAGCGTTTGCATGGAAAAGGGACGCAAACTGACGTCCTGGGAGGTGGACGCGTTGTTTTCAAACTTTGAAAAGCAGGCGCACTGGAAACCGCTGGTAGAAAAGGCCCGCAACAAAATGGCCAGCCGTGATCTGGCTTTCCGGGATGCCTTGCACCTCCAGCTGCAGGAATATGTCACCCCTTTGCAGCGGGATGAATTTGAGCGCTTCCTCGGAGAAAAGAGCAAGGAATTGGCTGATCGTCTGGAGGAAGCCAAGGATGTGATGAAACGTCTGAAGGAACGTTAATAATGGCCTGGGCGTATCTAACCTTGGAGCAGGCGATAGAGATCCATCGAAAGACCGTAGATATCAGTGGCGGCGGTGCATTCGGCCATCTTGAACTCGGCAAACTAGATTCCGTGCTCCAGAATATCCAAAATGACGACTATTATCCAACATTTGATACCAAACTCACCCATTTGTTTTTCTGTGCCTGCAAGTTCCACTGCTTTGAGGACGGCAATAAGCGCATCGCCATCACCCTTTGCGCCCAGATGCTCTTGCTAAACGGTTATTTGCGAAGCGTCCAATCATTTATCCACAAATCGGAAAACATCAGCTACCACGTTGCCGCTGGAAATATATCAAAAGAATTACTCGGTGAATGGATAAAGGCCGTTCTTTGTGGCACAGAAGACGATGAATCGTTGTTGCTGAAAATTTATACCGCAATTGCCGGAACAGACACATGAACGAAGCCGAAACCCGCGCTGAACATATCGATCCTGCCTTGCAAGCCGCCGGCTGGGGGAATTCCGGAGACAATACTAAATTTCTCCTAAAGATAAACTGAACAATGTAACAACCGGGAACCTGAGCCTTTCCCAGATAACTGACGGGTTCATGGATGGTGCCGCTAAAGACGGGGTGATTACAGTGGAGGAAATTCTTGCCTTCGTGAGTTGGGGGACGTACTTCAGATTATAAGTTTATATGTCACTCGAAACTCGTAAAGAGAAGTATAGAAGAGTGCTCAATTGAAGGGAAAGAACCGAAAGCCTTTGAGTAACTTATAATCTGACGAACGTTATGTTGCGCAGATTAGCACGGGACTGGCTGGTTACCCCAGCCGTTCCCGGCGGCTTCGCCGCCGGAAATCGCGGAGCTTGACCGGACACCGCGATTCACTTCAAAAAACCCGACATGCAATTCTCCTTGACAAAGTTAACGCACACGTTAACATGTATCCACATATGACACGAGAGATAATATTTTATGAAACGGCATCAGGCAATTGTCCTGTCGAGGAGTTTTTAGAATCGCTGTCTCCGAAGCAAGCACAGAAAACGACATGGGTCTTGCGGTTAATAGAAGAATTGCCGACCATACCATCGAGCTATTTGAAAAAGCTTGTCAATACCGATGGCATTTGGGAGGTAAGAGTAGTTGTGGGAAACAACACATTCCGCTTACTCGGCTTCTTCGACGGCCCCAATCTCATAGTCCTCAATCACGCATTCCAAAAGAAAACTCAGAAAACTCCTCCACAAGCTATCAAGATCGCAGAAGCCAGAAAGAAGGATTATTTTGAGAGGAGGAAATAGCATGAAAACACTAAAATCATATGTTGCCAAACGCAAATCCAGTGATCCAGCATTCGCCAAAGATTACGAATCCGGTTATGGAGAATTTAAAATTGGTGTAATGCTCAAAATTGCGAGGGAAGACGCCGGTTTGACGCAAGAACAACTTGCAAAAAAACTCAATACGAAAAAAACTGCCATCTCACGTATTGAAAATCATGCTGAAGATATCAAGCTTTCAACATTGGAAAAATTTGCTCAAGCCCTTGGTAAAAGCCTGCGCATAGAAGTTGCGTAGCACCCATAATCATAGAGAAAAACGAAACCGCGCCGATGCCGGTCCTGATCAAAAAGCTTAAAGGATCGTCACATGAATTTTGAGTCAGCAATAGCTTTTTCGATGGCTTTAATCATTTGGATTTCCTGCCTACTTTTTTCGATCTTTCTGAAATCGTTATAATATGCGGAGAAGCCTTCGCGATGGCTAATATCAAAATTAGGCATATATTTTGCTTTACCATATTGACAGGAATGCCAACTCTCTAACATCAAACAAAAGGAAATGTCATGAATATCAATCCATTCGGATCAAACTCACCGATTTATTCTCGTCAGGCCACTCAGGCAAAAAGTTCTCTTTCTCCGGCAAAATTTTCTCTTCCCCGTCCGGGATCTGACAAGATAACAATTTCTCCTGAAGATAAACTGAACAATGTAACAACCGGGAACCTGAGCCTTTCCCAGATAACTGACGGGTTCATGGATGGTGCCGGTAAAGACGGGGTGATTACAGTGGAGGAAATTCTTGCCTTCGGAGAAAAATACCGGGAAAAGGCGGATCAGGTCTTAGATGAAACACTTAAAGAGCTGGGAATCCCGTCCAATACAAAAATAAGTATCAGTACGGATGCCGAAGGTAAAGTCAGGGTCAGCGCAGACCTCCCGGAAAGCAATCGAAATGAGCTTGAACAAGCATTGAACGATCGTCCGGATTTCCAACAGCACTATACCAAGTCATCTTCTTCCTATTCACTTTACAAAGCGGCTGAGAAGCATATGGAATTTACAAAATTGTATGAAAATAATCCCAAGGCTGCGGTGGCTCTTTTCGGCGTGGGATCCCCGCCACCTGATTTTATAATGGAATATCTGAACGGAGACACCCAAATGGTTGAAATGAAATCATATTTAGCCTGATCGCCCAAATATATTTGGAAAAATCTGGCCGGTATTCTGGATCGGGCACAGAGATTTTATGGTAATCACCACATCCACCTTATAATTTTAGGCAACCGCTCCATTTTTCTTCTTTGGTTCTATTTGTTTAATTTCACATGAGCGGGTAGCATCGGCAACTGCTTCCCGGTGTGTCCGAAAGACAACAAGAAGGCTAAAAACATTAAACCTATTTTAGAGAATACTTACATATAGGGATAGGGAGGAGCCTCACAGCTCCCCCCTCCCACACCACCGTACATACGGGTCCGTATACGGCGATTCGGCTAGTCAGAGCAGGCACGGATAAAACAGGTTCCGCCCTACCGGGTTTCCCAGAATGCGACGTTATCGACCTTTCAGCTACTGCTGCATTAGGAATTGCCATGGTCGACCTTTCCCCCTATTTATGAGTATGAGAAGGTCCCACGAAAAAGCATTATTTTCGTGCAGCAAAAAGAATAGGACACTGGTTCACTTGAATAGGCGATTTCCTGAAGCCCGTGGCTGGTTTCCATACACGTACATCATTTTGAGTTAGGAATTTTAAAATGGGCAAGTATGATAAACTGATTTTCCAAATTTTAAGAGGTATGAGTGATGCCAATATAGCTTTTTCGGATTTAGTTCACCTTCTACAAGAATTTGAATTTGAAATGCGTATCAAACGGAGTCATCATATTTTTTGGAAAAAAGGAATTGAAGAAAGACCGAATCTTCAAAAGGAAGGAAATAAGGCAAAACCATATCAGGTTAAACAGGTGCGGAGTTTAATCTTGAAATACCAATTGGGGCTAAAAGATGATGAGTAAATATCAAATTACAATATTTTGGAGCGATGAAGATCAGGCTTTCATCGCTGATGTTCCTGAGCTTCCAGGTTGCATGGGTCATGGTAACACCTATGAATCTGCATTAGCGAACATAAAAGAAGCAATGGAACTTTGGATCACAACAGTCGAAGAGTGTGGTGACCAAATCCCTGAACCCAAAGGTCGTAGGCTGGCGTTTGCATAGCTTTCACAACGGCAGGATAGCGAACCAAACGCTGCACCAGACCGCCTGATACTTCGGAGGTCCTTGGCGGGGGCCGGAGGAAACGCTGGTGACCTTGTCTTTCATGTGAGGGGCGTCAGTAGCATCTACGAAAGGGAGGATAAATTATGCCAACCGTGATAGTAAAGAACGAAGCCCACAACCTAATCGATCACGACTCTCACTGACACATCGATTCTTAAGCAAATTAGGCGGCAATAATTCAGTTTCGCATGGCCTGCCCCCCCCTATAAATCAAAATTCCTAAAATCTATTGAACATTCGAATAAAAATGGTAGCCTGAGCAATGGTATTCGATGAAAAAGCAAGCATGGAGGAAGCATTTAAATGTATACAATAATCACAGGTACAGATTCTGATTTATGCCTCTTTATGAATTCCTGACACGCCGACGGATGCCCTGATTCCACCCAACACTGACAGGAGTAAAACCATGAAATGGCTAAAGGATGCACGCCGCGAGGTAGCGCCGCCGAGGGCTCACTGGCGGAAAGTTTTGCACGAGGTGATCTTCGAGGCCGACACCCCGGTGGGGAAAGGATTCGACGTATTGCTCATCGTCAGCATCCTGGCGAGCGTTGTGGCGGTGATGCTTGACAGTATCGGTGCCGTGCAATCACATTACGGCAGCCTACTCTATGGGATCGAGTGGTTCTTTACAATCATCTTCACTGCCGAATACCTTTTGCGACTTATGTGTGTCGGCCGGCCGCTCAAATATGCCGTCAGTTTTTATGGGGTGGTCGATTTGCTGGCGATCATCCCTACCTACTTTAGCCTGTTCCTGCCGGGAAGCCAGTACCTGCTGGTCATCCGCATTCTGCGCATCCTGCGCATCTTCCGTATCCTGAAGCTGGTCCCCTATCTCGGGGAGGCACGACTCCTCATGAAGGCGCTGCGCGCGAGTGGCCGCAAGATTGCCGTCTTTATCTACACGGTACTGACCCTGGTGGTCATCTTCGGCTCGCTGATGTATGTCATAGAGGGCGGGGTCAATGGCTTTACAAGCATTCCGCGCAGTATCTACTGGGCAATCGTTACCCTGACCACGGTCGGATATGGCGACATTTCTCCCCAAACCGTCTTTGGCCAGACACTGGCATCACTGGTGATGATTCTCGGCTACGCCATCATCGCCGTGCCGACTGGTATTGTGACCGTGGAAATGTCGCAGGCATTCGGTCGCAAAGTGTCCACCCAGGCCTGCCCGGAGTGCAGCGCTGAAGGTCACGATGCCGATGCCCGCCACTGCAAGTTTTGTGGTGCGGTACTAAATGACGAATAAAGGGGACTACTCTTTATTCTTTTACAGTATCCTATTCAAATTCCCTGGTAGTTTCAGCAAAAAATTAAAAAGGCATGGGGAATGAAAAAAGATTCAATTTTTGGAGAACAAATTGAACGGATAATGCTATGCTTGAAATATGATCCCTCAAGAGATAAAAGAAATCCTTCACAATATCGATCTGTTCCTGCTTTTCACCTTTTGCAGGGCAGCCCCTTTTTTTGTTTTTGTAGGTGACGATGGGTTCATTTGAGATGATATAGCTGAAAAAGTCAGCTGTTTGATATTTTCGCAGAACAGCGTCGCAGGCTTTCTCGATGGCTTCTTTGCTTTTGAGCCGATAAGCATTCAGCCTGGCATCTAAATCTGCGAATGCCTGGCGGGTCTTCTCGACCCGGTTATTAAGTGCATGCCGCTTTCTGGAAGCCAAACCCTGATCAAAGAGGATGATCATGCGGATTTCATATTCCTTCTGGTTGTGATTGAAGGAAAAAGGCGTTTCGAATCCTCGGTTTAACTTATTTTTATAAGAGCAGTTCGTGATCATGAGTATCAAGCGCTTCAAGAAAAGCGTTAAGGAAGGTAATAAATGGAAATAAAAACAGTTTCATGTGTATCTTTTTCGCCAACAGGAACAACCAGGACAATCATAGAGAAAATTGCACAGGGCATGCAGGCAGAACAAATTGAGATTATGGACTGCACCAACCGGTCTCAGCGTAAGGGTAAATCTTTTGCGTTTAATAATAAGGATATGGTCATTCTCGGTACTCCTGTTTATTATGGACGTGTTCCCGAAGAGGTGGTCCCTTTTTTAAATGCATTACGTGCCCAGAATACTCCAGTGGTGCTTGCCGTGGTTTATGGAAATCGAAAATATGAGGATGCACTCTTAGAGCTTCATGATATTTCAGTTGCACAAGGGTTCATCCCAGTTGCAGGCGGAGCATTTATTGCTGAGCACTCATACTCTCTTCCATCCCGGCCAATTGCACATGGCAGGCCTGATTTAAATGATATTGAAAAGGCAAAAGCTTTTGGTTTTAAAATTAAGGAGAAACTAAAAGCTATAAATTCTCTTGAGGATATTGAAAAAATAAGTATTCCAGGAAATATCCCATATATAGAACCTAAAAACCTACATATGATCAAGGAGGTTCGTAACACATTATCCTTTACGCCTGAAACAGATGCAGGCAAGTGTACCCAGTGCAACCTGTGCGTGGAAGTTTGCCCCACCAATGCGATTGATCCGGAAGATGTTTCCAAAATAGACAAATGGCAGTGCATGATTTGTTTTGCCTGTGTTAAAAATTGTCCGTCAGAGGCCAAACAAATGACAGATCCCCATTTTAACGGAGCAATTCAACAGCTACAAATGGCATGTCATGAAAGGAAAGAACCCGAGGTGTATCTTTGAAAAATGTCAAACAACGAACATACACCGGATTTTACCGGTGATGTTCATGTTCCCGGCGGCTTCGCCGCCGGGAATCGCGGTGCTTGACCGGACACCGCGATTGGGCACGATAAAATTTTGAGAAATTTAGGAAATAATATGAAAATCCAAGTTGTTAAATTATTAGTTATTACATTTGGTTACTGTTTTATCTTAAATGGATCACCAGTTTTTGCGTCTGATTCGATACCTAGTTCATCAAAATACAGAGTCGAACAGATACACTTAAAAAGCGACAAATTGAAATTAGAAGGAACTTTGTTTTTACCGCAAAACAAAAACAATGTTCCAGGAGTAGTAATGGTATGCGGATCAGGTCCAATTGACAGAGACGGCAAAGTAACAACTATTCAGACAAATAATCAATTGCCGTTTTATAAATGGTGGGCGGATTATTTATCATCTCACCATATTGCTACATTTCGCTACGACAAACGATACATAACACATAACTCATTAAATCCGCTTGAAATTACTCAAGGTGATCAAATAAATGACATTGTATCATCCGTGAAATATCTCCAGAGCAGAAACGAAATAGATAAAAACAAGATATTCATTTTAGGACATAGCGAAGGCGGCTCAATTGCGCCTGTAGCAGCAAGCCAATTGCCCAATATTGCGGGTGTTATCATAATGGCGTCCCCTTCAATCCCTATTGATGATTTATTTATCGAGCAGCTTAAGGCACAGAATAGCCCTTACATTGAAGCTACAAAAAAAGCGTTTGTTCTTCTAAAAGAAAAGAAATTTCCAAAAGGTGGTCAGATATGGGGTGGTGGTGAGATTTACTGGCGAGAATGGATTGAAGACACTGAAAACGTTAATAAAATATTATCTGAGCTAAACAAGCCAACACTGGTTTTACAAGGATTGGCAGATGAAAACTATCCCCAAAAGACCTTGCAACAAAATGTCTTAAACTGGGAAAATCTAGCATCAAATGCTAAAATGATTTCATTCAAAAAATATCCAAATACAACACATAGGTTTTTAACTAAGAATACTGATTCTATAGCTGAGTCTGTTTTTGAGGATATAATTCATTGGGTGGACGATCTATAGCTAATTTAGCCCAACGAATGTTTCCACCTGTCGTTACCCGTCGCTCGTTCCTCGCTCCGGGCAACGCAGCTGAAATCGGTGCACACTGAATATGATTATGTAAGATTATGGATAAGTTGGGATGGAAGGAAAATAAACGTATCGGCATTTACGGAGAAAAAGGATCTCCTGTAATAGTCCTGCACGGTGGCCCCGGTGCATCGGGAAGTGCCGCACCGGTAGCCGAAGGTCTGGCTGACAATTTCAGAGTATTTGAACCCTGGCAGCGTGTCAGCGGTGACATGCCGTTATCTGTTGCTGTTCATATTTCCGATCTCCATCAGTTAATATCTGCCCGATGCGGCGATCAGGTTCCCGCGCTTGTCGGTGACTCATGGGGGGCAATGCTCGCATTGGCTTATGCCGCGGAGTATCCTGAGACAGTCGGGCCTCTTGTACTTATCGGTTGCGGAACTTTTGACAGAAGTTCCCGTGAGGAGGCGATAAGAACACGGAAGCGCAGAATTTTCGATTACATAAAAAAGCACCCGGAGCACAGTTCTGATCTGCATCTGTCTTTTCAGGAACAGATCATGAAGTGGCATGAAATGACAGACAATTACGATTGTGTGACTGACATCATCGGGAATTCGGGAACGGAATTGTTTGATATGAAAGCGCACACAGAGACATGGAACGACATGATCCGCTGCCAGGAAGAGAGGGTATATCCTCAGTCTTTTACAGTTATCAGGTCCCCGGTACTCATGCTGCACGGCACATATGATCCGCATCCGGGAGAAATGATAAGGGATGAACTGAAACGGTATGTACCTCAACTGGAATATCATAAATTTGAAAAATGCGGGCATTCGCCTTCAAAAGAGAAATATGCAAAAGATGATTTCTTTCAGGTAATGTGTGCCTGGTTGAAAGAAAAGTTCGGTGAAACGTGTGCATATAGGGATAGGGAGGAGCCTCACAGCTCCCCCCTCCCACACCACCGTACATACGGGTCCGTATACGGCGATTCGACTGGTCAGCGCAGGCACGGATAAAACAGGTTCCGCCCTACTGGGTTTTCCAGAATGCGACGTTATCGACCTTTCAGCTACCGCTGCATTAGACCAATAAGTACACGTTCTTTGACAACCACAACCATTTACCCCTGCCATTCGGCAGGTGGCACCGTTCGGGCCTTCACCGGAGTGAGGCCTCCCTTTATTCAGGACTCGTTTCTCCAGCTTAATATGCCCTCTGCTGACTCCCGTTACGCGGTGGGCTCCCCTTGCAGTTTACTCACTCGTAGTTTCTGCAATCTGTCGAGTCCATTTGTTTGTGTTTCCCGACCAGTTGGTCGGGCTCGTCAGGGCCATGACGCGAAATATCCCTGGCGCCAGGGTTTTGTTTTACCGGTTTTCACTTATATTCCGGTATGTTTCAGTTGCAGTTCCCTGCGAGACGCAACGAGCCTCCCGGGGTAAACACGTGTCTTTCCGCACACGAGCGCCGACTACGTGCCTGGCCTATAGTAGTTAGAGGACTTTGTCCTGTGTTGCGGACTCGTCCCACCAGACCCGCTTGACTCGATTTCTGTTCGTCGCCCCGTGCGTTCGCGGTACCCTGCCGTAGCAAGGCCACTGCCTCTCCAAGCCCGTTACCGGGTACCTGGTTGTGATACCCCGCACACCCTTCGCCACTACCTGGCTGGGTCTGGGACTTGCGTAACATATCGGAAGCATGATACATTACACGCACCCTTAAGAACACGTGCCGTGCCCGGCACACAACCACCGGCTCCCCCCGGACCCCCGCAAACAGCGCGGGTCCGGTGAGCCGAAGCGTTCGCCTTTTCCCGTCTGCTCAAACAGTTTCATTGACTTTCAGTGCATTGGACCCTATTGTAGGCCTATAAATAAAGGCCCAATATAAGCACTTAAAAGGAGGCCGTATGTTACAGGCAAAATTCAGCGTTGAAGAAACGCAAGCCCAGTTTTTGAATAATTTTACAGTTTATGGATTTAAGGATAAAAGCGCTATGCTTCGTGAGGCTATAGAGCATTTCAAGAAAGAAATGGAACTTGAAAGTCTAAGAAAATCCGCTGAGCTATATTCTGAAATTTATTCTGAAGATGATGATTTAAAAGAATTGACCGAAACTGCATTAAACGGATGGCCGAAATGATAGTGCTGAAAAGAGGTATGGTTATTGACGTCAATCTTGATCCGACAAAAGGTTCAGAAACTGGAAAAATTAGACCATGTGTGGTTGTGACTAACGATATTTATAATGAAAGAGTTCCTGTTATCCAGGTTGTTCCAATTACTGAATGGAGTGCAAAAAAAGCGCGAATAAAAACCAATGTTAAAATTTATCCGTCATCCGATAATGGCCTATCTAAAAAATCCGTAGCAGACTGTTTGCAGACACGTCCAATAGATCATCGTCATAGGCTGGTTAAAATTCGGGGAAGATTGTCAATAGACAACGTACAGGAAATTAACCAGTCTTTAAGGGTTGTATTTGAACTTAATTCATAACCGCGCACGACCCATCCGGGTAACGGCTTCCACCGCCCGATCCACATCATCCATCGTGTTAAAAGGCCCCAGGCTAAAACGGACGCCGCCCCGGGGAAAAGTCCCGATGCCCTCATGAGCCAGCGGTGCGCAATGAAGCCCCACACGTACGGCGATCCCGAAATCGGCGTCCAGGATGGCGCCCGCATCCCCCGGATCCATGCCCCTGATATTCATGGTCATGAGGCCCACATGATCTGACAAATCTTCAACACAGTAACATTCCACCCCCTCCAATGCCGCCAGCCCGTCGCGGAGTCTGGTGAGCAATCTCATCTCCTCCCGGTGGATCGATTCAATGCCCTTCTTCTCCAGAAAGCGGAGACCTTCCGAAAGCCCGATAATCCCCATGAGGTTGATGGTTCCGGCCTCCAGGCGATGGGGGTAGCGCTGAGTATGAATCGGGTTTTCAGAATCGATGCCGGTACCGCCGAAGCGGGTGGTTCGAAGGTCCAGGTCAGGGTGGATGACCAGGCCCCCCGATGCCGGTTGGACCCAGTAAAGACTTGTGGCCGGTAAAGGCAACGGCTGCAATCTTCCAGGCGTCCATGTCAATGGGGATCACCCCCGCGCTCTACGCCGCATCCACCAGCAGGGGCACCCCCTTTTCCGCGCAAAGCAGACCGATTTCGGCTATGGGCTGGATGGTTCCCAGCACGTTGGAGGCATGGCACACGATCACCAGCTTCGTATGGGGTTTTATGGCCTTGGCAATATCGTTTGGGTCAACAAAGCCCCTGCCGTCGAAGGGCGCCAGATCGTATGTTATCAAGCCTTGATGCCGAAGGTGATACAGGGGTCGAAGAACCGAGTTGTGCTCGATCCGGGTGGAAACCACATGATCGCCCTGCCCTATCAAGCCCTGAATGCAAAGGTTCAAAGCATCCGTGGCGTTCCCCGTGAATATGACGCGATCAGGGTCCGGCGCCCCGAATAGCCGCGCGAGCCGTCTCCTCGTCGCGAAAACCAGATCCGCCGCCTCAACAGCGAGGTCATAGCTCCCGCGTCCGGGGGAAACCCCTATGCGCTCATAGGTCTCCACCATACGGGTCAGAGCGCCTTGCGGTTTTGGAAAAGTAGTGGCCGCGTTATCAAGGTATATGAAATGTTCCGTCATAGGCTCTATCCCGAGCATGATTTGGGATTCGGCAAACCTGCCACGCGGCGGGCGCCTCTGCGGATGCCGTCAGGAAAAAGGGCCTCCATCTCCATGAAGCTCAAACCGATCTCCGCCTTGATATCCCGGTTCATGGGCGCCCGGCCGTTATAGGCGTAAAAATCCCTCAAAAAATTTATGACCCGCCATTGGATCTCGCTAAGTTCTTCAAGCCCACTCTCGGCGGCAAGGATCCTTGCCACTTCCTCGGTCCAGTCTTTCGCTTTCCACAGGAATCCCTCGTTATCGAAGAGAATCTCCCTCCCCGCCATCACCCGAACCTCGCGATTAGGATGACCGGAGAGGGGCTTGGAACTTTGTGATCCTTCCATTTACACCTTTATCCCTCGGCCAGGGCAGCCTTGATCTTTTCCGGCGTAGCCGGCAAGTTGCGGATCCTGACGCCGCAGGCGTCCTTGATGGCATTGATGACCGCGGGCGCCGTCGACACCATGGTCATCTCGCCGATGCCCGTTGAACCGAGGGTTCCCTTTGTTCGCGGCGTTTCCAGGGGGGTAACGATTTCCATGTCAAAGGCGGTCTTCATGGTGGGGTACTTAAAGGATACCCAGTCTTTGGTTTTGCCGCTGACATATTCCTCCCTTAAAGCGTATCCCACCCCCTGATCCATGCCGCCTTCAAGCTGACCTTCCAGATTCAGGGGATTGATCACCGGTCCCGGATCCACCGCCGTGGTCATTTTGATCACACGAACATCTCCCGTCTCGGTGTTGACCTCCACCTCTGCCATCTGGATATTATGGACCTGGGACTCAAAGGTAGGCCCCTGGCCGGTTTCCGGATCAAGCGGTCCTCCGGGCACAGCCTTTGTTCCCATATAGCGGATAGGTTTGTTTGCCTTTTTCAGCCCCTCATAGGTGGAAACCCCTGCTTCTACCATATTCTCCCGCAATTGCTCAAGGGCATTCACCAGAGCGCCTCCCACCATGTAAGTGATGCGGCTTCCGGCTGCCGGTCCGGTTTCAGTGGTCTGATCCGTATTCCGGGTCACCAGGCGGATTTTGTCCATGGGTAAATCAAGGATATGCGCGGCGATCTGGGTCAGCATGGAATCGTTTCCTTCACCCGGATCCGCTGCCGCGGCGAAGATGGTGACGCCGTTATCCGGATCCAATTCCACGGCCACCTGGGCCGCGTCCCCGGGACCGCCGACACCGAAGGAATGGGCGCCGAGACCCACACCCCGTTTGATGGGGCCATCCTTGAAAGCAGAGGCCTCCTTTTTGGCCCGCTCGTAATGGGGCCTTATGAGTTCGCAGATTTCCGGGAAGGTCCACTGCTCCACCACCGCCCCGGTGGACACGCTCTGACCGGGCATAAGAGAGTTTTTCACACGGAATTCCAGGGGATCAATCCCCAGTTTGTCCGCCAGCATGTCCATGGCCGATTCCAGGGCAAAATTCACCTGGGGCGGCCCGGCGCCTCTGGCCGCCCCGCCTGCCGGGTTATTGGTGTAAACCAGCCTTGCCAGCGTGTCAATATTGGGAATATTGTAGGCGCCCGAGAGCATGTCGAGGGCGCGGTTGACAACGATGAGGCCCAGAATCATGTAGGCCCCGTTTTCCACAACGAAATCATTGGCGTATGCAGTCAAATGTCCGTCCTTGTCGGCCGCCAGTTTGACCTTCATGGTGAAGGGATGCCGCTTGCTCGTCATGAGCATGGACTCATGGATGCCGGGGATATACCGGACAGGCCTTTTAAAATGAAGGGCCGCGGCCCCGGCAATGCCCTCTGAGGTAATGCCCACCTTGATCCCGAACTGCCCTCCGGTATAGGCCTCCTCATAGCGCATGTTTTCCCATCCCAGGGCCCCCTGGAGCATGGCCATATGGGAGTGAATCATGATGCTTCGTCCAATCACCACGAGCAGGGCCTCTTCTCCTTCCCCTTCGAGATAGGAAACGCAGGCTTCGGGCTCCAGGGGCGCCTGATGATTGAGCTGGGTGATGAACTCAGCCTCAACCATCTTCGCGGATTCCGCAAAGGCTTTTTTGGCATCCCCCTTGATCTGGGGTTGTTGATAGCAAAGGTTGGGAAACTCGTCATGGAGCTGTACGGCGCCTTCCACAAGGGCCTCCGGCGGGCTCATCATAACCGGCAGGGGATCATAGGCTACCTTTACGGCTGCCGCCGCGGCCAGAGCCTGGTCCAGGGTATCGGCCGCCACCACCGCGATGGGATCCCCCAGGCACCGGACCTTCTCATCGCACAACACGGGCTGGTCATTAAATATGAACTGAATTCGGTTGGTCCCCAGGATGTCCCTGGCGGTCATGACCCCGATGACGCCGGGCATCTTTTCGGCCTCGGCGGTATCGATTGATTTTATTTTGGCGTGATGCTCCGTGCTGCGAACCACCGCCAATTCGGCTGCGCCCTGAAGTTTTATATCGGCCGAGAATTCCGCCAGTCCGCAGGCCTTGATCATGGCCGAAGGTCTCGGGTGGGAGACGCCCAGCACGCCGCTCTTTGGGTCGGGTCTCACCTGATCGGGCGTCGTCTCGCCGCGTAAAAATCGACCGGACAGCTTCACAGCGTCAATAATCTTCGTGTATCCGGTGCAGCGGCATAAATTATGCGCCAGGGCCTTCTTGATCGCCTCCGCATCCGGGTCCGGATTCCGATCCAGAAGCGCCTTGGTCGCCATGATCATGCCCGGCGTGCAGAATCCGCACTGGACGGCCCCAGACAGCACAAAGGCCTCCTGAATCAGATGCGGATTATCCGGTGTGCCCAGGCCCTCCACCGTGATCACATCGGCGCCTTCCAGATCGGCCACCTTGGTCAGACAGGACAGCGTCGCTTTTTTATTGACGAGAACGGTACAGGCCCCGCATTGCCCTTTTCGGTCACAGGATTGTTTGGTACCGATAAGGTGCAGATCCTCCCGCAGGAGATCCAGAAGAACCCGCTCCGAATCCACTACAAACTGGTAACTTCTCCCGTTTATTTTCAGTGAAACTTTTTTCATTCATTCCCTCCATTCAATCCAATTGCCGCAGATATGCTTTCCGCCATGATACGCGCGAACCACGACGATTTCCGGATATGGATCTCTTCCATTTTGATCTGGTTGCGGGTTCGCGTCCATTTGCTAAAGATCTAAATCATAGTAAGCTCGGCATACGTCAAGACGTCCCATTTGAGCGCCACCCTCCCATAATTGGATCATTTTACAATCCCGCCAGTATTTCTCTACATCGTAATCCCGGACGTAACCGAAGGCGCCCATCAGTTCCATGGCCTTATTGCAAACCGACACGGCTATGTCGCAGGCGTACACTTTCGCGGCGCTTCCTCTGGAAAGCATGAAATTCGACGTAGGCGCGCCATAGATGTCCGGGTGATCGTACATATAAGCCACTGCCAAATAAGACCAGCGGGCCGTCTCTATGCCGATGGCCATATCCGCCAGAATACCGGCGGCCATGGAATGTTGCCGGATGGGTTTATTCGCCACAATCCGCTCTCCCGTATACTTCAAAACGGTCTCAAAGGCGCCCTGGGCCTGGCCGATCGCCGATGCAGCAGAAACAATCCGTCCGACAACCAGATTATTATGCAGCAGTTCGGCATCCACGCCCGGTCCGGCGGCCCGCCATTCCTTCGGCACTCTCACATTTTCCAGAAACATGGGATGATTCTTATCCGACCTCATGCCGGCCTTAGCTTCGTTCTTGCCAAAGGAAACACCCGGAGTTCCCTTGGGCACATAAATCAAGGCGACGCCGTCGTCTCCCAGCTCAGGATCGGTTGTGCAGACCACACAGTAAAGGTCGGCGATGCCGCTGTTGGATGGCCACATTTTCTGGCCGTTGATCACCCATTCATCTCCATCAAGTACGGCTCTGGTTTTGATCTTTCGGCCTTCAAGATCCAAGTTTTCAATGTCGCAGCCGCCGCCTCCATGGGAACCGCCGGGCTCCGTCATGGAAAAACAGCCCAGCCTGAGCTTATCTCCACAGAACTCCGGTGCAAAACAATCCAGCACGGCCTTGTTTTCTGCCGCAAGGGCCGGAATCCATGCCCATCCGGTAACACCAAAGGCAGTGCATATGCCGCTATCGCCCCGGGAAAGCTCTTCATGCAATATGCAAACCGGTAAGACCGATTTGGCGCCCATTCCACCGTACTCCGGAGGGAAAGCAGCTTTCGGGAGCCCAAGATCGGTAATGCCCTGAAGAATTTTGTTTACAATCTCGTGGTCCTTGTCGTCGTCTAGTTTCTGACGAACCGGCATGATTTCTTTGTCTACGAAACTGCGAACCATATCCCTCATCATGTAGTCTTCTTTGGATAAAAAAATGTCCAAATGCTGTCTTGGCATACTTGATCCTCCTGTTTTTTTTAAACGCCTAAAATAAAACGACATCCCTTCCAGAAATCTGATCCCGAATTAATCGCTTTGTTTTTCGTAAACCTCATCACCCACCAAAACATAGAAATCAGCAACCCAGTCGGAAAGCCATTGCGGAAAAAAATCCTCCCTGAACGCTTTGGTTTCAGTGTCCTTTTTGGCTTCCGCCAGGTCCGCTACATCCAGGATTCCGATATAATTGAACGGAGAAGCCGTTTCTTGGGGAGGCTCGTTTTTCCGGCCATCGCCTTTTATCCCCCCTAACATTCTGACCAGGGTGAAAGATTTTGAAGCATTCAGTGATAGCAGCAGGGGGCCTTTGTAGGTTTCACACCATTTTTTATAATCTTCATCACTGACGCCTTCTTTCAAATTGTAAAGAATAATGGTTTTGGGCATCGCTCATCTCCTTTCAAAAATGATTCCGCGGGGGATTCATGTAAATATCACTGATCTTAATGAAATAAGCGTGCCAAACAGCAAAACAGGATCATTTTTATTTTTAATTTAATGGTTTACAGGGCTTTCTTGCCACTGATGACACAGCGAAACCCTGGCAATATATATTGATGGGGATACTGAAAATTTAGGGGTGCGAATGGAATAAAAAGACGATGAGAGATCATCAAGATTTCTTGATATATCAATAAATCTTGATGCAGTTTTTGGCGGATCGGGAAACACCGAAAGGCAATGGTCTATAAAGGGCCTGCATTATCATGATTGTCTTTTGAGCCTCTGATTCAAAGCCTGGGGGGTTATGCCGAGGGCCAAGGCGGCTACCCGCTGGTTATTCTTGGCGCGGCGCAATGCCTCCTGAATCAGGACGTCGGAAGCCTCTTTTAAGGTAGGAAGCTGTTCCAAATGCGTCAACCAGGAGGCACTGGATGCGGCAAGGGGAACGAAAGAAGCGGATCGGGTACTCATGCTGTCCGCTATGGCGTTCCGGAAGGTTTTTGTGGAAAGCATCTTTGACTTGTGTCTTCCCACGGCGTCGAAAATCATGGCGCGCAGTTCTCTCACATTGCCGGGAAAATGATAGCTTTGAAGGAGTTCCACCAGCCCCTGATGGTAAGTCGGTTTTTTCTTTTTGAACTCTTTGGCGGCCTCATCCATAAAATGCACCAGAAAGAGCGGGATATCATCCATCCGCTCCCGCAGAGGCGGCAATTGTATCCGGTGAGTGCGGAGTCTGTAGAAGAGGTCTTCGCGAAAACGCCCTTCTTTCACCAATTGGGAAAGGTCTTTGTGGGTTGCGAAGAGGAATCTTGCATCCACCGGTCTTGCCATGTCCGACCCCAAAGGAAAGTATTCCTGCTTGTCGAGAACCCGCAGGAGCTTTACCTGCGAGTTCAAACTAAGATCGCCGATTTCATCCAGGAAGAGAGTCCCTCCCGCGGCATGTTCTATCTGGCCGGCCCGCACCTGGGCGGCGTTGGTGAAGGCGCCTTTGATATGACCGAACAGGGTGTCCGAAAACATATTGTCGTCCAGACCCGCTGCGTTAACCGCCACGAAAAGCCCTTCCCTGCCGCTTGCCGTATGAAGCGCCTCTGCAATGAGTTCTTTCCCCGTGCCGGTTTCGCCGAATATAAGTACGGGGTAGCTTCCCCCGGCGATGGCTTCACAATATTGGAATATGGCCCTCATCTTGCGATTTCGGGTGATAATCTTTAAAAAATTTCCAGGGTGTTCCAGAGAATCGGAGAAAAAACACCGGGTCAGTCTGGCATTCTCGCTCCTGAGCCGGCGCACCTCAATGGCTCTTTGAATACTCGGTATAAGCCGTTCCCTGTCAACGGGTTTCAAGACATAGTCAAAGGCCCCCCCCTGCATGCATCTCACGGCCGTCTCGACCTCATTGACGCCCGTTGCCATGATGACGGGAATTTCCGGAAAATCCTTGACGACTTTTGCCAGGATCTCCTCGCCTGAAAGATCCGGCATCATCAAATCGAGGAGGATCACTTCGATCTCTCCCTGTTCCAAAATTTCATAGACTTTCAAGCTTTCGGAACAGGGTCTAATATGATTGAATCCGCTTGAGCGCAGCGTGAGTTCAAAACTCTTTATGGCATGCGCTTCATCATCAACGATGAGGATGGGGTGCTGAGGGTTTTTACCTTTCTTGTGCATCAATGAGGGAATCTCCTGTTTTATCGTAAATAAATGGAAAGGGTCGTTCTGGAACAATGCCTACCGAATTACCGGCAATGAGAGATATGCCCGAGTTCCCTTTCCGGTTTCCGAAGTGAATTCCAGTCTTCCGTTATGTTCTTTCACAATACTGAGGCAGACCGAGAGACCGAGACCCGTTCCCCCCGTTTCTAATTTCGTGGTAAAAAATGGGTCAAAGATCTGCGCCATATGTTCAGGACGGATGCCGACGCCTTCATCCGCCACACATACGACGACTTCATTTTTTTCTTCATCAAGAGAGGCGACAATGAAAATCTTTTTTTTTCGGTCAGGCAGGGCCTGGCAGGCATTTTGAACGAGGTTAACGACCACTTGCTCCAACCGCTGTTGATTTCCCCTGACAGGGGGGAGTCTCTTGGGGTTGAAGTTTAAAACCGATTGGGTGGACTTTTTGATGAGATGGGACAGCAGCCCCAGGGCGGCTATGATGGCATCGTTCACATGGACCTCTTGACCCATATCCAAGGCGTCTCTTCGGGTATAATTTTTCATGTTCAGGATAATCTGCCGGATGCGACGTGATCCGTCCTCGATGCCGTCAAAAAGTTTGGGGACCTCTCCACACATTTCTGAAAAAGGGATGTTGGCCAACATGAAGTCCCCGCATTTGGCATAATATTCATTCAGAATCGGAGAGACGTCTTCCCATACGGCTCTAAGGATCGGCGCATTCATCATGATAAAATTGTTCGGATTGTTGATCTCGTGGGCGACCCCTGACGCCAGCATGCCAAGGGAAGCCATCTTGTCCGCATCCAGAAGCTGTCGGCGCCTAAGTTCGGCTTCCTCTTCGGCCTTTCGTTTATCCGTGATATCAACGCCGATGCAAACAACATGCACCTTCTTATCCTTCGGGTCTCCCATGATGCTGTTTGACCAGGATACCAAACGTCTTTTCCCATCTTTGGCAATCACCCAATTCTCGAAAGAAGATCCTGCCGTCGTTTCGCCTTTCAGCGGGAACATCTTTCGGATAAAGCCACTTTCCTTCGGATCCTGAAAAAAGTCCCAGATGGGTCTCCCCGCCGCCTCCTCAAAGGCATAACCGGTTAATTTCTCTCCGGCCTTATTGAAGCGGACAATCCGTCCTTCCGTATCCAGGATCAGGATGAACGGGCCGGCGCTATTCAGAACGGCCATGGTGAAATTGCGTTCTTCCCTTAATTTTTCTTCGGTCTGCTTTTTGTTGATCTCGGCGCCGAGACGGTTTGCGACGGCCTGAAATCCGTCAATCATCAGATCGGTTTCCAGCCGCTCGACAAGATCAACCAGGACAATGGCCCCGATGGTATTTGTTTCAACATTCAAGGGGACGGCAAGGACGGTTTCAGCCCCGGCCTCTTTCAAAGCATATCCCGAAAAATCCGCCATCTTGCTCAGTCCGGTCACATTGAGGGGAAACCCATCTTCCATGACCTTTGCCGAAAAACTTCTAAAAGGCGGCAAGCGCTTCGGCAGGGGAAGCAATTTTCCCGTCAAGTCAATTTCTCCCAAATTCACGATCTCCTGAGCCGTCTCGTCGTATAGCGTGATGTAACCGGCGGGAAAATCGAATTTTGAAACGATCGTTTTAACCACTTCTTCACACATTTCCGGAAGACGCTTAGGCGAATGAAAAATCTCCGAAATATCATTTAGGATGTCGGTCACGCCAAATCGATTTCTCAGCCCCGATATATCCTGGGCCACCAGAAGCCTGCCCGGCAATTTTTTATTGCCGCAAAAAACCGGTAAAGATCGGGTAAAAAACAACCGCCCTATAAACAGGTTGTTATCGATGGCCTCGACATAATCAGATGAAAGGCCCCTGACGACCGGGCATCCTTCGCAGGGTTCCTCTTGTTGGCAGGCCACACTGTAAAAATTCTTCCCGAACATCTCTTCTCGATTGAGCCCGGCAAATTCCGCGGCGGCCCGATTCGCCCATATGACATTCAGTTCGCCATCATAATAGACAATCATTTCCTGCATGGCATCAAGGATCGATTCCAAAAGGTTGGCTTCGCATTCCCCTGTTTTATGCTCCAGAACAGTGTCGGCAGTCGATGACGCCCATCTTTCGTCCCTGTTTTTTCCAAGAGAAGACGCCCATGAAATGGGCGTCGGATCTCTTTTTTCATGATCCAACACACCGGATGGAGCCGCTTCCCGGATCAAGAGGGTCTCAACGCATGTTTTGCAGAGAAAAAAAGCGTCGTCTTCCCCTATTTTACAATCGCAATCTTGCAGCCCCATGCTTTGAACGATTCCCCTGCATCGGCAGAGGTTTTCCCAATGGGTTTGGATCAGAATCCCACTGGCATAGGCCAGATCCACCAACCCCTGGATCGGGTAGTGTTCCAACGCCATGGGATGATCGATTCGGAGAAGTGCTGCTTCCTCAGCCTTTTTTCGGGCATTATCAAACCCGACGGCAAAAATTTTCTCGCGCAAATCACAAACTGCGGCATCAAATAGATCCAGGCAAGCATATGCCGGCGCCATTTCAAAGAGTCTTTTTAACCGGTTCATCCTGGTTTGCCCCAGGATGAACGGATGAATGGTGTTCAGTAGGGGCGTTATCCCGGGAACTTTTTTGAAATTGTTTTGAGATAATGGATTTTGCTGCAATTCTTCCATTCTATTTCTCCAATCGCCTCATTGACCCTCGACCGCGAATGTAGATGAACTCATGCATAAAACAGCAAATAACAAAGATATTCGGAAATAATAATTTCCAGGATTTTATCGTAGCCTTCCATGCATCGGTGTTGACGGATTTCGGTGCATATTCCAGATTTAAGTTGAGAGCTTCGTCCTTTAATTTACCATAAACTTCCGTCAAGCCATTCTCTCCGGCATCTTCAGTTAAAGAAACCCTTAATGCCGACCGTTGTAGCCACATATACTTTCTTTTCCTTTAAATGGGAATGTTTTTCATCCGATGCAAGATGTTCGGGAAAAAGATCTGGATTTTGATAGATTATACAACCCCACAACATTTAGATTTATGCGCAATAGGCATAAATACGATTGAAAAACTACAGGAATCTGATAAGCTTACAAATAAAAAGGCATATCACTCCATTGTCTCAAAGACGCTGCATAATGGGAGGAGGATTGAATAATGAAATATCCATATGGTATCTCTGATTTTAAAAGTCTTGTCACGGAAGGGTATTTTTATTGTGACAGGACAGATAAAATACCGCTGCTTGAGAATACAAAATCTCAACTGTTCATCCGTCCCAGGCGTTTCGGCAAGAGTCTTGTGCTTTCAATGCTGGAAAACTATTATGACGTGGCAAAAAAGGATGAGTTTGAAACGATTTTTGGCGGGCTAAAAATCGGTAAGAATCCTACGGAATTGCACAATTCATATTTTATTTTGAAATTTGACTTTTCCTGCGTTGATCCTACCGGGAGCGCTGAAGAGGTGAAACAGGTTCTGTTCGATCATATTAATGACTGCATCAAAGAATTTATTCTCTATTACGGAAGGTATCATCTTCCTGATATTGAAGTGAACGGAAATAATGCCATAAGTTCCCTTAAATCCCTTGCCGGCGCAGTTCGCATGAGTCCGCACCCTGTTTATTTACTCATAGATGAATATGACAATTTTGCCAATACCGTGATGATGGGGGTACAGAGTGCCGGAAACAGATATGAAGCGCTTGTGTATGACGAAGGCATTTTAAGAACTTTTTTTAAGGCTGTAAAATCTTCCACTTCAGGTTCCATGTTGGACCGCGTTTTCATAACAGGGGTTTCGCCTGTTGTGATGAGCGATATTACCAGCGGATATAATATTGCAAAAAATATCTATTTTGAGCCTGAATTTAATGATCTGTGCGGGTTTAAGCAGGATGAAATTGAAGATGTACTTAAGCAGATTGTCGATAAATGCGGCTTTGAAAAGGAGAAGATCCGGGAAGCCGTAAATTTGATGCAAACTTATTACAACGGCTATGTTTTTTCCCATGCAGCAGATGAGCATATTTATAATCCGACGCTTTGCTTATATTTTTTTGAACAATTCAAAAAAACATGCGGCTATCCGAGGGAAATGCTGGATGACAATCTTGCGGTGGATGAATCAAAGCTTGAATATATTGCTCAAATTCCCAGTGGAAGAGATCTTCTGATGAGATTGATGGAAAAAGATCGGCAGGTAATTGCATCCAGAATCAGTAAGCGCTTTGGCATCCGGGAGATGCTGACGGACAAATCAAAGGACAATACATTTCTGGCATCTTTTCTCTATTATTTTGGGGTGCTGACGATTGCAGGCGATACTGAAGACCTTAAGGTTATTTTAAAAGTTCCCAATTTGGTGATGCAGAGTCTTTATGTGGAGCGGGTTCAAAAAATGCTTCTGCCGGAGCCTGAAGACAGGGATGATGGAAAGCTTGCCGCGGAAAAAGTATACGGAAAAGGAGATATGGCGCCGCTGTGCAAATTCATGGAAGAGAGATATTTCAAGGTCTTTCATAACCGAGATTACAGATGGGCAAATGAGCTGACATTAAAGACCGCGTTTTTGACCCTGCTTTACAATGATATTATCTATATCATGGACTCCGAAACCGAGATCAGCCGCAGATATGCCGATTTGACCATGATCATCAGACCGGATAAGAGATATGGCAAGATATTTGATGTCTTGATTGAGTTCAAGTTTGTAAAGCTCAAAAATGCCGGGATGAGCGCTGACCAGGCAAAGAAGCTTTCCGAAAATGCGTTAAAACAACTTCCCGAAATTGCAAGGCTGATAAAAGATGGCGAAAAGCAGGTGCGGGAATACGGAAACCAGCTTGCGCAAAGACATGGAAACCTGCGTTTGCAGAAATTTGTTGTCGTGGCCCTGGGATTTGAAAGGGTATGCTTTACAAAACCGGACTGATAACAGGGAAGCGATAAACCCGTGAACGCCTACCCCGATTTAGGTTGGCAAGGTTGAATCTTTTCATTTTTTCTTGACAACGGTTTATTTAAGGCATAAAAACGGAGTGATTAGTCACTCCGTAGCTGGAAGGAGAATAAAATGGCGGAGAAACCGAATAAATCGCGTGTGATCGTGGAAGCGGCGCTTGAGCTCATCGCCGAAAATGGATTTCATGGCGCCCCCACTTCCATGATCGCATCAAAAGCCGGCGTGGGAGAAGGTTCCATCTATCGCCATTTTAAGGACAAGGAGGCCCTGATTCATCAGGTGTTTCGATATGTGGCGGACGAAATAAGCAAGGCGATTCTAAGGGATCATGATCCCAAAGCGCCCATTCGAGAACGATACCTTCGGCTGGGGTTCAATCTCTTTCATTTTTTGCTGGAAAATCCGAAATTCCAAAGGTTTAACGAACAGTATTTCAATTCTCCCTTTGGCATTTCCCACAAGCGGGATATGCTGGTGGTCGACCGGACCCAAAAGGGCACAAATAATTTCAATCCGGTACACGCCCTGCTCGAATCGGCCAGGGCGCAGCAGATTCTTAAGGATCTGCCCTTGCCGGTGTTAATGTCATTGGCCTTTGGCCCCATCGTGTTTTTGGTTCGGGACGTATCTTTCGGGTTGTTTGATCTGGATTCCCGGACGGTTCAAAAAACCGTTGAGGCATGCTGGGATGCGCTAAAGCGATAGCTGGTTCAATATGATTTCGGGGTTGAATTTAAACGCAAGCCTATTTTTTGCGCAAGCGCGGAGTGACTGATCACTCTTAGATAAACTGGGGTTTTGGAGGATTGTTTATGCAACAAAACGGAATAATTTACAAACCCATTGGATATACCGTGATTCTGGCGGTACTGTTGGGCGGTTTTTTTCTCGCCGGGTGCGACCGGGCGACGCAATCCCGCCAGCCGCCCACTGCCCCGGAAATGGCCACTGTGACGGTCCAACCCCAAAAGATCATGCTGACCACTGAACTGCCGGGCCGCACCGCCGCCTTTTGTATCGCCGAGATCCGGCCCCAAGTCAGCGGCCTTGTGCAGAAACGTCTGTTTACGGAAGGTTCCGATGTCAAGGCAGGCCAAATACTTTATCAGATCGATCCGGCCCCCTTTCAGGCGGCCCTGGACAATGCAAGCGCGAATCTTTCCGTCACACGGAAGTCGGCCGACCAGGCGCGGGCCGCACTGAAAGCGAGCATCGCACGCGTGACGCAGCAGCGGGCCACCCTGGCCCTTGCCCGGACAAATCGTCGGCGATTCGAGGACGCGTTTAAGGACAAAGTTGTTTCCACCAGTCAGCGCGACCAGGCCGAAACCGACGCCGATGTCGCCGAGGCGACCCTGCGGGCCGTCGAGGCGCAGCTGGAAAGCGACCGGGCAGCAGTGGCAGTCGCCGAGGCAACCATCCATCAGGCGGAAGCGATGGTGGAGACGGCCCGTATCAATCTGAGATACTGCAGGGTCACCGCACCCGTCATGGGCCGTATCGGTAAATCCAACGTGACGGAGGGCGCCATTGTGACGGCCTATCAGCCCACCCCTCTCGCCACCATCCAGCAACTGGACCCCATTTACGTGGACGTGCCCCAATCCACCGCCGAACTGCTGCGATTGAAACGGCGCCTGGAGGAGGGCCGTCTCAATCAAAACGGAACCGAACAGAACAAGGTCAAGCTCATCCTGGAAGACGGCATCCCCTACCCTCTCGAAGGGATACTGCAATTCAGCGATGTGACCGTGGACCCAAGCACGGGATCCGTGATCCTGCGGGTTGTCCTTCCAAATCCGAAAGGCGTTCTTCTACCGGGGATGTTCGTCCGGGCGGAGATTAAGGAGGGCTTCAATGAGCAGGCCATTTTTGTCCCCCAGCAGGGGGTTGCCCGCGATCACAAGGGGAATCCCTTCGCGATGATCGTGGATACCACAGGCAAAGTCGAACTGCGCATGCTCACCCTTGACCGTGCCATCGGCAACCAATGGCTCGTATCGGCGGGGCTTGCTCCCGGTGATCGGGTGATCGTCGAGGGAACGCAAATGTTACGACCGGGGACGGCCGTGAAGGCGGTTCCTTTTAAAGATAGCGGGAATACACCGGCAAATACACCCCGGGCACCGGCTGAATCGAAGTAGTGTCCGCCCACAACGGAGGCGTGTGATGTTATCAAAATTTTTCCTGGCCCGGCCGGTCTTCGCCTGGGTCATCGCCATCGTCATGATGGCGGCCGGCGGGCTGGCTATCCACAAACTGCCCATATCGCAGTATCCCCCCATCGCGCCGCCTTCCATCGCCATCGATGCCTTTTTCCCCGGGGCATCGGGGGAAACCGTTGAGAACACCGTAACCCAGATCATCGAGCAGAAGATGACGGGCTTAGACGAAATGCTTTACCTCACGGGCACCAGTTCTTCATCCGGCGCATCCCGCATCGAACTAACCTTTACCCCCGGGACCGATCCGGATCTTGCCTGGTCCAAAGTGCAAAACAAGCTTCAGCTCGCCATGGCCAGCCTGCCCGACGTGGTGCAGCGCCAGGGAGTTAAAGTCAGTAAATCCACCCGGAACTACCTGATCATCGTGGGGCTCATCTCGGAAGACGGCAGCATGGACGGCGATGACTTGCGGGACTATGCTCAGTCCAATCTGGAGAAGATCCTGTCCCGGGTGCCGGGTGTCGGCGAAGTGGAGAATTTCGGTTCCCAGTATGCCATGCGGGTCTGGGTCAATCCCGACAAGTTGACCAATTACAACCTGACCATGGAAGACGTCGTCATGGCACTGCGGGCCTACAATGTTGAGGTTTCCGCCGGTCAGTTCGGCGGAATACCCGCAACAAAAAACCAGCGCCTGAATGCCGCCATCATCGTCCAGCATCTGCTCCAGACCCCGGAGGAGTTCGCCGCCATCCCCGTCCGCACTAATCCGGATGGAAGCGTAATCCGTATCAAGGACATCGGACGGACGGAACTGGGCACCGAGCGTTACGATGTCATCGCTGAGTACAATGGCATGCCCGCCGCCGCCATGGGCATCCGGCAGGTCGCCGGCGCCAATGCGCTGGATACGGCCGATGCAGTCAAACAGAAGCTGGCGGAGATGAGCCGGTATTTCCCCCACGGCATGAAGGTGATTTATCCCTACGACACTACCCCCTTTACCCAAGTCGCCATTGAGGAGGTGGTCAAAACCCTTTTGGAAGCGATGTTGCTGGTCTTTGTCATCATGTATCTTTTTATGGGGACCTTCCGGGCCACCCTGATTCCGACCATCGCAGTGCCGGTGGTGCTGTTGGGAACCTTCGGGGTTCTGGGGCTGTTCGGATTCTCCATCAACATGCTGACCATGTTCGCCATGGTGCTGGCCATCGGGCTGCTGGTGGATGACGCCATCGTGGTGGTGGAAAACGTGGAACGGATCATGAGCGAAGAGGGCCTTTCTCCCAAGGAGGCCACGGCCAAGTCCATGGAGCAGATCACCAGCGCCCTGGTCGGCATCGGTCTGGTACTTTCGGCGGTATTCGGCCCCATGGCGTTCTTCCCAGGCTCCACCGGGGTCATCTACCGCCAGTTTTCCGTAACCGTCATCGCTTCCATGCTGCTTTCGGTTCTCGTGGCCCTGATCCTGACCCCGGTACTCTGCGTGTCGCTTCTTAAACCGGTCGCCAAAGGACATGAACCGGCGGACAATGCCGTTTTTTTTCTGCGCCCTTTTTTCAAGTGGTTTGACCGCTTCTTTTTTCGCGCCAGGGACCTGTATGTCAGACTGGTGGGACGCGTTCTGGCCCAAAAACTCCGCTATCTCTTCCTGTTTCTGCTCATTGCGGGGGCCATGGGCTATCTGTTCCAGCGCATGCCCACCGCCTATCTCCCCAATGAAGACCAGGGGCTACTGATGGTCCAGGCCATGCTTCCGTCGGGTTCCACCCTGGAACAGACCGAGAAAGTCATGAACCGGGTCAGGGATCATTTCCTGATCAGGGAAAAAGACGGGGTGAACTCCATCATGTCCATTTCAGGTCACAGCTTTTCCGGCCAGGGACAGAATATGGCCCTGGGGTTTGTCCAGCTCAAGGACTGGAAGCTGCGTAAGCGGGCGGACCTGAAAGCCCGGGCCATCGCCGGCAGGGCCATGGGCGCCTTCTCACAAATAAAAGAGGCCATGGTGTTCGCCTTTGCGCCCCCGGCGGTTCTTGAACTGGGCAATGCCACGGGCTTTGATTTTCAGTTGCAGGATCGTGGGGGCCTGGGCCACGAAAAACTCATGGCAGCTCGCAATCAGCTCCTGGGCATGGCGGCGCAGGATTCGCGATTGGTCCGGGTCCGGCCCAACGGCATGGAGGATGTGCCCGAATACCGGATTGACGTGGATTGGGATAAGGCCGGAGCCCTGGGGGTTCCCATCACCTCCATTCACAACACCATTGCATCGGCTTTCGGCAGCGCCTATGTCAACGACTTTATCCAGGCCGGACGGGTCAAACGGGTCTTTGTCCAGGCCGATGCCCCCTACCGCATGCTGCCCAAGGATTTGAAAAAACTCTATGTGCGCAACAGCGTGGGCAAGATGGTCCCGTTCTCTTCCTTTGCCACCGGACGGTGGACCCTCGGTTCTCCCAAACTGGAGCGCTACAATGCCTTTCCGTCCATCAACATCTGGGGTGAGCCGGCGCCGGGGAAGAGTTCCGGCGAGGCCATGGCCGCAATGGAAGAAATGGTCTCGAAGCTGCCCCAGGGGATCGGTTTTGACTGGACCGGACTTTCCTATCAGGAGCGGATGGCAACGGCCCAGGGGCCGATTCTGTATGCCTTCTCCATTTTTGTGGTTTTTCTGGTTCTTGCAGCCCTCTATGAGAGCTGGCCCATCCCCATCGCCATCCTGCTGACCCTGCCCTTAGGCGTCATCGGCGGCGTTATCAGCTCGAGCATGCGGGGGTTCCCCAATGACGTCTATTTCCAGATAGGACTCTTAACCATCCTGGGGCTGACCACCAAAAACGCCATCCTGATCGTCCAGTTCGCCAAGGCCAGGGTCGATGAAGGGGAGGAGCTGATCGCGGCAACGCTGGAAGCGGCGAAATTAAGACTGCGCCCCATTGTCATGACATCCCTGGCCTTCGGATTCGGCGTCCTGCCCCTCGCCATCGCCATGGGAGCAGGGGCAGGGGCGCAAAATGCCATCGGCACCGGGGTGCTGGGAGGCATGGTGACCTCTACCTTCCTGGTCACCCTGTTTGCGCCGCTTTTTTATGTGGTCATTTATAAGGCATTGGGCAAACACCGGAAGCGCGTCACCCTAAAACACGCTGATGAAAGGACGTCAGGGGGACAAACCCATGAATAAACAACCGTTATTTCTACTGGTCGGAATCGTCCTTCTTCTGAGCGGCTGCACCCTGGCGCCGAAATACACACAGCCCGAGGCGCCGATTCCGGCTGAATGGCCGAAGGGCGCCGCTTACAAAGACACGCAGGCCATGCCCGGAGTACCAACGGTTCCGGATCTTAAGTGGGAGGATTTCTTTGCCGACAAACCGCTCCAGAAGATTATTGAAATGGCCCTTAACAACAACCTTGATCTGCGGCTTGCGGCCCTGAATGTGGAAAGGGCCCGAGCGCTCTACGGCATTCAACGGGCGGAACTGTTCCCGGTGGTCAATGCCGGGGCCGGCGGAAGCAGGCAACGGGTGCCGGCCGACCTCTCCACCACCGGCCAATCCATGACAGCGACACAATATGACGTGGGCCTGGGCATTGCTTCCTG
The DNA here is from genome assembly GCA_963662465.1 of Desulfatiglandales bacterium. Lineage (GTDB taxonomy): Bacteria > Desulfobacterota > DSM-4660 > Desulfatiglandales > Desulfatiglandaceae > NaphS2. The sequence goes on along the minus strand of OY759599.1, from coordinate 624,346 downwards.
GGAGATCGATTTCTTCGGCCGCATTCGCAGCCTGGAAGAGCGGGCTTTGGAGGAATACCTGGCCACGGAGCAGGCCCGTCGCAGTGTACAGATCGCGCTGGTGGCTGAGGTTGCCAGGGCTTATCTGACCCTTGCCGCGGACAGGGAAAACCTCAAGCTGGCCCGATCCACCCATGAAACCCAACAGGCCAGCTATCGTTTTGTTAAACGGCGTCTCGAACTTGGACTCGCCACCGAGTTGGACCTGGCTGAAGCGCAAACCCGGGTGGATGCGGCGTTAAGAGATATCCCCCGGTTTACGCAACTGGCAGCCCAGGACCACAACGCATTGAACCTTCTGGCCGGGTCTCCGGTACCGAAAAATCTCCTGCCGGCGGATTTAAGCAGCGTTACCCCGCCCGAAGAACTTTCTCCGGGCCTTTCCTCCCAGGTACTCCTGAACCGGCCCGACATTATGGCGGCGGAACATCGGCTCAAGGGAGCCTACGCCTATATCGGCGCGGCCCGAGCCGCCTTCTTCCCTCGCATTTCCCTGACCGCTGCCTTCGGAACCGCAAGCGCCGATCTGTCCGGCCTGTTCAGCGCCGGCTCGGGCGCCTGGAACTTTGCGCCGCAGATCGTTATGCCGATTTTTGATGCCCGCGTCTGGGCTGCGCTGCGGGTCAGCAAAGCCGATCGGAAAATTGCCCTGACCCAGTATGAGAAGGCCATCCAGACGGCCTTCAGGGAAGTTGCTGATTCTCTGGCGGTGCAGGGGACCATAAATCAGCAGGTATCCGCGCAACAATCTCTGGTGGATGCAACTGCTGAAACATATCGACTCTCAAATATTCGCTATGAAAAAGGGATTGACAACTACCTGGCCGTCCTGGTTGCCCAACGATCCCTCTACGGGCAGCAGCAGGTGCTGATCGAACTCCGACTGATCAGGCTTGCCAGCCGGGTGAGGCTTTACGCCGTATTGGGAGGCGGCGGGGGTCCGTCCGGGGAAAACAGCCAAAACGGATCATAAGGGAGGAGAGGTATTTCGCCAAATTCTTGTTCTGCGAACCGAGGTGAAACAGGCGGTGTTGGGTCTTGGTAAACGTGCCCACTCGGCCCGGTTGGCCCTGAACCTGGTATACCGTAGGCCCATCATCAAAGCCGGAGATGTAGAACAGGCGACCACGCCCACCTCCAATGCACTGATCAAGGTATTGGTTGAATTGGGCATTCTGGTTGAAACTACCGGTCAGCAGCGTAGGCGAACATATGCCTTTGAACGTTACCTCAAACGCTTCTTAAATTAAAGGTAACACGTTTTCCTTAACTTATTTGTTAGCGAAGTTAAAGACGGGAAATCAGCTAACATGTAGATTTGGATACTTGATAACAAAAAAAACCGCACAATCACTGGTTGGCTTGCGACACGAAGTCGCATAGTTTTAGTGTATTCATGTAGTTACATGTAGTACCCGGCATGTTCCTGCCGGACCCTACGCAGGCGTGTTACCATTGCGCTGATGATGGGGTGCGAAGCCCTGCGGACAATGTACCGAAGTGGGTTCAAATGTTGACAGGAGAACCCCTCCGGGAATCCTCCCCGGTTAAGGGCCAGGGTCGGATGATATGGTGAAATTAATTGAATGTCTTTAAGCGTCGATTACAAGCAACGGGCCTACGGAGATTAATAACCGAACAAATCAGATTCACCGAATTTCTTGTCAGGGGTTTCGACATAAATACTCCATTCCAGCAACCGCAACAGTACATCTGCGGGCAAGTCTCCGGACAGTTTTGTCTTCCATAATGCGTCAAATACAGGTCGATCAAAACGATAAACACCTTGGGAATACCTCCAGGTAGCGATTGCCGCCAGTCTGCTGACATCTGAAATCAATTGAGGCGGGATTTGGTCATACCCTGCAGCCTTAGAAATAACAGCATAGAAACCAGACATCGGCAGGAAACACCATTTAGGCCATTTGGGAATACCTTTTCCCTTATCCCGCCGGAATTCATTAATTAGATGATACCCTTTGGAGTATTTTCGATTGATTTTATTTAGGTGTTCGCTGGGACGCATTCTAATTCAAAGACAGAAAGAGTCGTCATGATAAGGCTTGTTTCTTTCTCTCCTTTATTGGTGCTGCGGTCACATTCAAAGTAAAAGAATTTCCTGAAAATGAAACTCGATGGTCAATAATATGTTCCCGAATATCCGGGAACGCTTTCTCCTTACGCTCAATCAGCGTTTCAAGATTGTCAAATATTATAGCCACATCCTCCCCACCAAAGTCCGGTGGAAACTTTTCGATAATCTTCTCTTGCAATTTGGTTCGTTCTTCTCCCTCAAAAAGAGAAATGTTCCATGCCATCACTGTTAGAAATATGATGGTTTCAATCTTATGGGGTTCTTGATATCGATTCCTTAGCGGCTCGCTTATGCTTAAAATGGCTTCAGAGATTTTTATGCCGCCTGACTGCGTAGGGTTTGGTTGCTGTTTATGGGTCCCTTTTTGGGTTTTCTTCCGCTTCTTTTTAGACATGTTTTATTTTCTCAAAAATTTCATATTGTTGATCCATCCATTCTTTACCATGAAAATGCAGCAGTTAGCTGTTAGCTATTAGCTGTTAGCTTAAAAGCGGTAGATGTCATTTTCATGCGAGGGGGTGGCAAACCCCCTTGCCATGAGGGTTTACCATAAATATACAGATTTCTTAAGGTTTTCTTCCCTCATGGGGAGATATAAGAAATCTCTTTCATAGAACAAGCCATAGGAATCATCAGAACATCGGCGGCGTTGGAAACATTTCTGGAATATATTGGATTGGCGCCTTAACGTCAATTGCCAAAAAAAGAAAAAGGCAGCATCCAAAAGCTGGAAACTGCCTTTCCAAAGGAGGATGAAATATGATAGGGGATTTGTTCGATCGTTAATATGCCAACGGGGTGATCATTGGATGTCCTCCTTAACGGGATGTATGTAGGTAAAACAAAAGTGTTGGGCTAACTAATCCAAATAGAAATCGGGATATCTACCCCGATAGCAGAGAAACAATGTCTCCATATTCCCTTGAATCAGCGAAAAGAGATGAGGAGGCTGGTTCCTCATCCGATAATCCGAGACTGAAGGATGTTTTCAAAGGGGATGAAGCGGCACTGCGCGCCCTCATTGCAACAGGAAGCCGAAAAGGTCTGGTAAAACTCAATTTATAGCAGTCCCTACCCTGCCTCCTTAATTCCCCGCACAAAGTCACACAATGTGGCTTTGCGCGGGGATTTTTTTGCCTGAAATTAAAAAAAACGACACCCCCCGGAAAAAACCCCATCTACTCCCCCAGCCTTTCCCCAGAGCGGTTTCGTATCATTCTCTCACTCGTGAAAACAATTAAACATAGGAGGAAATTATGCAGATTGATGACATCCTTAAACAAATGAGGGAAGCGATGCCGCCGGTTTTCGCAGGAACATCCGTGGATGCTCTTACTGGGAACGGTATCCGCTGGCGGACAGTACAGAATGAAAAATCGAGAGGAGAAACACCTGATGGGATGTTCATTCGGCAGGGGGGCCGCAAACTCTTAGTTGTGCGAGAAACACCTGATGGGATGTTCATTCGGCAGGGGGGCCGCAAACTCTTAGTTGTGCGAGATGTCAACAAATCTTCTTGGAATACTGGCGCGAAAAGCTGAGGGTGGATAAGTGATGGCGGCAGCTACCCAGAAACAACAGACAGTTCGTGAAAAGGCTGCAATCCAAGACATCCAGGAGATGCAGAGATTAGTGGAGCGGCAGGTTGCGGATGAAAAAATAAGCTTCGCGCAAGAACATAAACAAGATATTGAATTAACTAGCAAAAAAGTTTTGGCCGCCCTCGACGCGAACGAAGATGGTGACGCATGGATGTTCAACCAAATCACTTGCAACAAATTCGTTTATGACCATGCCGCTGCGGAGTGGTTTCAATGGGAGGGGCACCAATGGATCCAAGACGCACGCCATGAGGTTATGCGAACCCTCGATGGGGTGATAGACATTTACGGAAAAGAGGCTGACCGCCAAGCCTGGCTGGCAACAAAGGCTCGCAAAGCTAAGAAAAACGATCCAGCAAACGAGCATGAGGAATTGAGGGCGCGCTTACTAAGACGCATTGACAAGCTCCAAACCCTGCATCGAAAACGGAACGTATTAAACCTCGCCACCGCAGGAAATGGGCTCACAGACGGAGAGTGGGACAGCAACCCGTGGTTACTGGGTTGTAAAAATGGGGTCATCGATCTGAAAACTGGGAATTTTCGGCCAAGGGATCAACACGATTACATGAAGACTATTGCACCGACAGAATGGAAGGGGTTGGAAGTTCCAGCGCGGGATTGGCAAAATTTTGTTTGTGAAATCTTTGATGGTGAGGAAGAGCTCATGCGTTTTGTGCAGCGCCTTTTCGGCTACAGATCACAGGACTCCGGCAAGAACATGTGTATCCGATAATGTGGGGAAATGGCCGAAACGGGAAAGGAACGATGCTCGAAACCCTAAAATTTGTTCTTGGACCGATCGCTCACCGTGCAAGAGCGGAAATACTTTTGGATTCCGGGAGAATGAGACCGAGCGGAAGTAGCGACGCTGACACTCTAGCGCTCAAAGGAAAGAGGATCGTGTGGGCCAGCGAAACCAACGAGGGTAATAAGCTAAATGTGGGCAAGGTCAAGGAACTGGCGGGCGGTGACACTCTGACAGCCAGAGCGCCATATGGTCGGAGACCGGTTGAATTTACGCCAACGCATCTATTATTCCTACTGACGAATGCCAAGCCGAGGATAAACGCCAATGATTTTGCGATTTGGAAACGCGTGAAGCTGATCCCTTTCACACTCTCGTTCATCGACAACCCAAGCAAAAAAAATGAACGTAAAGCGGACAAAGGTCTCCAGGACAGACTGGAAGCCGAAGCTTCCGGCATCTTGGCGTGGCTTGTCCGGGGAACCCTCGAATGGCAGGAAAAAGGCCTCAATCCTCCGGCAGTGGTTGAAACAGCGACGACAGACTATCGCAAGGAAAATGATCTGATTAGTCAATTCATCGATGAAAAATGTCTTTTGGCGCCACACGCGAAGATCAAAGCGGGAAAGTTTTACGAGGCTTACAAGAGTTGGTGTAACGAGATGGGACACGCGGCTTTCAGCGGTACTCGCTTCGGAATAAATGCAAAAGAGCTTTTCGAGCAGGGTAAGGACCGGGATGGACTGTACTATAAGGGAGTGGGGCTATTGCTGGAACAGGAAAGGTGAATATGCAGGGTGTGCAGGGTTATTACACAGATAAACCCTATGAGAAAGCTTATTTTTCCACCATAGCAAACTGTAGGCAAAACCTTGCAAACCCTGCACCTCCTGCACAGCGCATAAAACGAATCATATTTAGCCATATATAAGAACATACGGTTTTGTCATGAATATTTTAGACGTTTTGAACGAACAAGCTACTCGAAAGACAGCCAATGAATACTCATCTGCATGCCCTTTTTGTGGGGGAATTGACCGGTTCATTATTAAGCCTGAAGAGGGACCCACTGGCCGGTATTGGTGCCGCCAGTGTGGAAAAAAAGGAGACGCAATTCAATATCTTCGAGACGTCAAGGGAATGTCTTACCCTGAAGCCTGTGATGTACTGAACATTAAACCAAAAGAAGTAAAGTGCCGCTATCGACCATTAAACACCGCCCGAAATGCCTCCGCGACACCAAAATGGGAGCCACAAACATCGGATGCACCCTCAGATATTTGGCAGGCAAAAGGGAAGTCTTTCGTTGATTGGGCCGCCAAAAATCTTTGGAAAAAGGAGTCCTCCCAAGCGCGGGAATGGCTGATGGATGAAAGGGGTTTGACACAGAAAACAATCAGGAATGCCGATTTGGGGTGGAATCCGCAGGACTACTTCCCTTCGCGAAAGGTGTGGGGGTTGCCAGACAAACAGGGGGATACCAAAACAATTAAGAAGATATAGTTGCCTAAGGGCCTAGTCATTCCCCACCGAGAAGGGGAGAAAATGGTAAAAATCAAAATTCGCAAACCAGACCCTGGGGACAGCCAGCGATATATCCATGTTGCAGGAGGTAACACAGCACCTATGATTCTGCGGAGGGATGAAACCCACAAGGCTTCGATCATTGTGGAATCTGAACTTGATGCCGTACTGCTTGAACAAGAGGCCGGAGACTTTATCACTACTATTGCGTTGGGGAGCGCCCAAGCCAGACCAGACGTGAATACCAATGTAATTCTCAAACAGGCGGATATCGTCCTCGTTGCTTTGGACGCAGACTTAGCCGGGGCGAAACAGGCATGGCATTGGTGGGCTGAAAATTACCCAAACTCGAAACGCTGGCCGCCGGTCAACGGGAAAGACCCAGGTGATATTTTATGTAAACTTTACGTTATTTCAATTTCTTACACGTGAAAAAAAGTTTTACCACCAATTTCAGGCGTTTTTGCTGAAAAAGTGGAAATCCAAAAGGCCGACCATATTGCTGGGTCTCCGCAGGAAATGCGGTCAGCATTGTTATGATGCTGAGATACGGAAGTGGGAAAACCCTATCACCGACGGTCAAGACCGGCGCCGGTAATAGGGAGACCCTGAAAGTCTCCCTGATCCACGTGCAATGCAGGGGCGAGACAATCAAGATCCAATGGGTAGGCGCCTATCCACCGGTCCTGCAAACCCGACACCGCAAAAATTACGGTCGCTCATTCAGGGCGCCGGCGTGCCTTCCGACACGCTTCCGCACTGGCAGCCGGAATTTAAAAATAGCATGAAAGTAGAATTCGGTCAAAGAGATTAATGAATTCATGCCAACAAAGCAATATCTATCCCACAGGGTTGCAGTGAATGGATGTTGGGACGGCTTCCGCCTACCCCTAATTACCCACATCCCATCATATCATCCACGCTTTTCGCCTTGACGTACTGCGCGGGATGCTCATCCACCGCCAATTCCGAAAAATGCTTTTTGGCGCATTCTATTTTGGCGCCCTCAACATGACGAAGGTCATCCCACCACATGCTCCCCTTGGTTTCCACAACGAAGTATAGCTTTTCCTGACTATCCATTGAGACCAGTACCGCCCAGTCAGGATTGTAGTTGCCCAGGGGTGTGGGAATCGTAAACCATGGGGGCAGTTTAGCATAGACTTTGACCGCTTCATTTTTCTCCAGGTCTTCGGCAAACCTTCGCTCTACACCGGCGGAATCATACACCACATGCTGATAAACGGATTTTTGCGTTTTCAGCGTGTTTTTGAGGTAACCGGTCAGTTCTTCTTTTTCAAAAAGCTCCTGGGCATAAAAGAAATCGTCGCCAATACGCTGGTAACGTATCCCATCTACCAGAACAAGCCGTTTGGCTTTGTTGATGGCCTGGGCTGCCAGATCGATGAACTCTTGGGGGTTGCGGGTAAAATCGTTCAGTCTCCTGCTTTGGATAAGGATTTCTACCAGACTTTTTCGCGTCAAGTAGGTTTTGTCCTGAAGGTCGGTCAACAGGTCCGGCAGCTCGATATCCGTCTCCTGAAGGGCCGTAAAGCCGGATGTGGCGGTTTCACTGGCCATTACGCCGCCCTTGCCGATGGCGATATCGGCTTTTCGGAACTGCGCCCTTGTTTTAGCGACGGAAGGACCACCCTGAATGGCTTTGGCGCTTTGCTCGATTAATTTTTCGTTGTTAAAATACAACCGATAAGTGGTCTTGTGCTTGATGCGGTCCCATAACGCTTTAAATTCTTCGCTTTCGAGAACCGCCTGTCGGGTTATGATGGGGATGCGTTCATCTGCATTTTTGATGTCCAGTTTTCCGGCCAGCTTTCGCAGAATCTCTTTGATGCCTTTGGCCTCATTGGAAAATTCCCAAGGGAGTTTCAATTTGTCTTCCTTGAGGGCTGTTCGGAGTGTGTCCTGCACCTTCCCGTTTTTGTCCACAAAGCCGTTTTTGCATAAGAAATCCCAGATTTGCTTCGATTTTTCGACCCCCAGAAGTTGTTTGTCACCTTTATCATCTGTCGTGACGAGAGAAGCGAACTGGTGTTTTTCAACAATGCCAAACCGAATACCCGTATCTTTTTCAATCTCCTTTTGAAGGTTGTCCGCAAACTGCTGGTAGCTTTCGGTGGCGATCACTGTCAGGGTGTTTACATCAAATCCCCGCAGGCGCTGTCCCTCCTGATTGACACAGAGCCTTAAGCCCCGGCCGATGGTCTGGCGGCGTTCCCTTTCGGTTCCCATGTTACGAAGCGCGCATATTTGAAAGACATTCGGATTGTCCCAGCCTTCCCGCAGGGCGGAGTGGGAGAAGATAAACTTCAGCTTGGAATCAAAGCTCAAAAGCGTTTCCTTCTCCTTCATGATCAAATTGTAGGCACGTTCCGCGTTGTCGCGGTTGGCCTGGTTGTTTTCGGCGGTCTCTGTCCAGCCGCCCTTTTTGTCAATGGAAAAGTACCCGTTATGGATTTGTCCCACGTCCATATCCAGATCGATCTGTTGAAAAAGGGTCTGGTAGTCCGGTTGCTTGGCCAGTTTTTTGTATTCCTCTTCAAACATCAGGGCATATTTTCCCTTGATCTCGTTTCTCGTTTCATCATACTGGCGATAATATTTTACGCTGTCGATGAAAAACAGGCTCAACACCTTGACTTCGCGCTTCTGGGCCATGAAGCGCATTTCCTTGTCCAGATGCTCTTTGATGGTGCGGCGGATCATGAGGCGTTTTATATCGTCCGGGTTGACACCGCCCACTTCTTCTCCGGGGTGGAGGGTATACTCACCCCCCGGCACGTTGATTTCCACGGATTCGGTGTTCTTCCCGCAGGTAATGGTGCCGATGCGGCAGTTTTCATAAATTCCCCTGCCCGTTTCCTGCTCCAGGTCATCTCCGTCTTCCACGGTCATCACTTCACGCCTGACCTTACCGCCCCGGGCCACATCGATTTCAACTTTTGCCGTAATGGACCCCCGCTTATTGTGGGTGGAAATAAGCTTTACATATGCCTTGTTGTGGGCGCCTTCGACTTCAAGGGAAGCCACTTCAATCTGTTTCACCAGCTCCCGTTCATAAGCGTCCACGGCATCCAGGCGGTAAAGCATGTGGTGTTTGTCCGCATGGGTGGCCGAATACCGCAAGGTGCAGAGGGGATTCATTTTTTCCAGGGCCTTTTTGCCCTGGCCTTTGAGGCCGCCATCCACGCTTTGAGGTTCATCCACAATAATAAAGGGTCGGGTAGCCCGCACCAGATCAATGGGTTTTTCTCCGCCGGTCTTTTCGCTGTCCTTGTACAGGTTGTTTACATCCTTTTTGTTGATGGCGCCTACGGTCACCACCATGATCTGGATATTCGGACTGGTGGCATAGTTTCTCACCTGACCGAGTTTGCTGGAATCATATAGGAAATATTCATACCCTTTGGCGTTGGGATAAAGGTTTTCAAAATGCTCCTGGGTAATTTGAAGGGTCTTGTAAACCCCTTCCTTGATGGCGATGGAGGGGACCACGATCATGAACTTGGTAAAACCGTACCGCTTGTTCAACTCAAAGATGGTACGCAGATAAACATAGGTTTTACCGGTCCCGGTTTCCATTTCAATGGTAAAATCCCCACTGGCCAACGCATTTGAAGGACTCAGTCCATTTTTGAGCTGGATGTCCTGAAGGTTTTCCAGAATTTCATCATCCAGCAGTTGCAGACGGTTGCCGATGCCCAGGTCTGATTCTTCCATGCCCGGTATCTTGATCTGCCCCGTCGAGTCCGATGCCTTGGATACGGTAAATTCCGTGCGGTTGATGTCTTGGCCGGAGAAGAGATCGGCCACGGCCAGAACGGCTGTCTTCTGGTATTCGAGATTGTCCTCAAAGTGAAGTTTCATTTTTGATTTTTCCTAAAGGCTTCGCACGTGGGCAATACCGTACTGCTCCAAAATGGCTGTCATGTTCGTCTTGGCAACATCATTTTCAAAAGCGCTGTCCCGAAACACCACCTGGGTATCCCCGGCGGGCTCAAGCGCCCTGTGCCAGTCGATAATCCCCTGGGCCAGCTTCTCGATTTCATTCCGGTGGATGGCCTTATCCAGACAGGTAAACAAAACCCCGTAAGCGATACTGTAAACGGTTTTCCCTATTATGGTTTTCTCTTCGATGGGGACCGTCAGATCAACCCCCCGTTTCAACAGGAGTTCGTACAGCACATCCTGTTCGCTCCGGCCTTCCACCAGATGCTCCATATGGTCGATAAGCGTTTGATGGATGTCGCTTCGGTCCGGGTTCCATGCGCGAATGTTGCTGCTGTCCAGTTTGAAGACCTTAAAACCGAGGTCCCCTTTGTAATCTGGGTTTTTCTCTTTGATCTTTGCTGCGGCCCGGCGAATACGTTCTTTGCCAATATCGGCGATGCTATTGTAATTCGTGTGTACAACTGGTTCAGGAAGTTGCACCATAATATAACGTCGATTCGCACCCGATATTACATTCAATTCCATTATTGCGTGCGCAGTCGAACATGAACCGGCAAAAAAGTCCAAAATGATGTCATTTTCACCTACCTTAGAAACGATTTTTAACATATGCTGAATAAGCCTAAGAGGCTTTGGGGTCTCAAATTTTATATCATTGACCAACTCCTTAAGAATCTTTGTTGCTTCCTGTGTATGACCTACATCCGTGTAAAGCCAGACCGTACGAGGCACTACTCCTTTTGCCTCGGTTAGAAAATTTTTCATACGTGGTGAATTACTTTTTCCATCTTTACCCCAATATATAATACCTTCCTCTGCATGTAATTTACTCATATCTCTAGAATATGCCCAAACTGCTGTTTCTTTTGGCCAAACTTCAGATCCAGTATTTGGATTAATTAATGGATAATAAAGATTTGGACGTTCTTCTTTGTTTTTGTTGCATGTGTATGTTGCAGAATTCCACGGTCCGCGATGATCGTTATCTGGATTCGTATAGTAACCCTTTTGCCTTTTATTCATTGGAAGTCGATTTGGTCGCCAAATCATTTTGTTTTTCGCATAAGTTAAGATATGATCATGATCACTACTAAACCAAGTGGCATCATTAGATGGGGATACCTTTTTTTGCCATACAACACTTGTAACAAAGTTTTCCTGACCGAAAATTTCATCGCAGATCCTTCGCAGATTAGCTACCTCACAATCGTCAATTGTCACAAAGATAACACCATCATCCCGAAGAAGGTTCCTCGCCAATTTCAATCTCGGATACATCATATTTAGCCAGTTGGTATGATACCGTCCTGAACTTTCAGCATTAGAGGATGTTTTTAAATCTTCATCTCCCTTTTGTCCGGTATATCGAAGATAAGTATCTAAATTGTCTTGAAATCTATCCGGATAAATAAACTCCTTTCCCGTGTTGTAAGGCGGATCGATATAGATCATCTTGACCTTGTTGGCGTAGCTTTTTTGCAGGAGTTTCAGCGCTTCCAGGTTGTCGCCTTCGATAAACAGGTTTTGAGTGGTATCCCAGTCCACGCTTTCTTCCGGGCAGGGGCGGAGTGTTCCCAGTGAAGGGGTTAGGGCAATCTGGCGGGCCTTCTTCTTGCCGTACCAGGTAAGTCCATACTTTTCATCACCTTCAGCCACAGAATCCCCCAGCAGTTGTTTGAGTATTTCAAAATCGATCCCGTCTTCGGTAAAGGCTTCAGGGAAAAAGGTTTTGAGGACTTTCAGGTTTTCTTCGATCAGGTCGAGACTTTTTCCGTCCTGTTCCGTTATTTCCTTCATTTCAGTCTCCGGTTTAGGGCTATTGCATTTCCTATTACATCATTTTATTGCGCAATTAGGCATTGCCACTGTAATGGGCGCGTAATTACTTGTTTTGTTATCATATGGTTATGTGAATTCAATTGCGCCATGATTGCGCCAAATGCCTTTTTACGGCGTAATAATTTCGGTCTCCGCGGGATACCAACGGGCGCTCTTTGTCACTCCGGTTTTATAGATTTCCCCTTCTTTTTTTAGTTCGGCAACCAGCTTTTGAATCTGATTTTTCGACAGAAAGGGAAGCACCTGAACAAATTCTTTTAAACCACTCCCTTTGTTCCTGTTTCGGACGATATGTTTCAGCAGCAGGGTCTTGTTGGCTTCACGATCCAACCCTTTTCGCCGGGTGTAAACCCCTTCCTCGCCAACCATTTCGTAATACCGGCGACTGAGAATATACTTGACGCCCCGACCCCGGCCATGTCGCTCAATGACCCCCTTGTCTACCAGGGACGGCAGCCTGTGCTTCAGGTGATCCGGCACCTTCTGTTCCCGATTGATATGGTCCAGCAGCAGGAAATCAGCGGTGCTGAAAAGCGCTATGGTCTCCTGACCTACCTTTTCAAGAAATTGGAGAAAGTGGGGGTCCTGCACTTCACCATTCAGGTGAAGAAACACCTGGTAGGGGTCAGTCCCGGTGAAATCAGGGGTCTGTTTGCTTTCCTTAATGCTCAATTCAAACATCAGGTTCATGCCCTGGCCGGAGCGCTCCACCAGGCCGCATTTGGCAAAAATATCAGCAATGCGCCGGTTGCGGGGCAACTGTCGATCCAGGATATTACCCGGGGTAATGCCCAGGGGAAATCCCCCGGGGCTTTCGATGGTTAGCCTTCGAGGATACTGCCGAATGAAGATATTGCCGCCATGCAGATAATCCCGATGGCTGATGGCATTCAAAATGGCTTCACGGACAACCCGCTCCGAGAAGGTAAAAATATCCAGGACAAACAGGCCGGACTGAAAATGCTGGGTATCATTTCTGAGATTGATCAACTCCCACAACTCATCATAAAAACTGAAAAACCCCTGTCGAAATTCGACTCTCTTCTGGGGCGGACCCGATACGTCGGATGAACGGTATTCAAAGATCACCTCGGCTTGAGCCAGATGTCGCCCAAGGGCCTTGCGGGTGCCGAACAAAACAAAGGCCGCATAGGTGACTTTGCCATCCATCAGGGCTTCGGCATCGGTCAGAAGCTGTTCCGGGGTAAGGGTTTCGAGACTCTGATTGCCGGATTTGCGAATCCACCGGGCGCGAAAATCCGCTATGGCCAACGGGTCCAGATCATCCAGCGTTGCGGGGGTACAGATATCCGCCGAAAAATCATGCCCCGCCTCCGCAAAAACAGTACGAAGCCTGTCATCTGCCATGGGGACCAGGCTGTCGCCGGACCGTTCCCAGTAAACGCCCTTGTATTTTACCGGATTGCCGATGGGTCGTGTGGGGACATGAAAAATCAACACCCGGCCATTGGGGTGATGGACAATGCTGAAGTCGACGCGAAGATGCAACTGCTCCATGAGGCTCGCACGAGTCCGTTCCGGCTGCTGGAAAGCCTTGGAACCGACAACGCGCCGGGGCCGTTTGTCAGTAACCCCGAAAACCATTTCCCCCCCGCCTTCGTTGGCTAGGGCTGTGCAGTATTTCCCAAGGTCTTCAAAGTGGAATCTGGTTTTGGCTTCCTTGAATTCCAGATGTTCCCCTTCTTTGGAAGCCATAATTTTTTCTAATTCCTCAATCGTCATTCCAACCCTCTATTTGGTTTTCCATCACAACCGGCTTTTAAGGACCTCAATGCGGTCCCGTGCGTGTTTTCTCTGGGTGTTCAGTTGAACCTGATAGCCCAGATTTTTTTCACCACGAAGCTTCCTTTGGATTGAATCGCCAGATAGGAGATCACTTCAAAGTCATTCATGCCCCTGAAAGTGCCTTTGGTCAATGCTGTCCCCCCACGATGAAACAGGCTTTCAACCCCTTTTTCTTCGGCTTTGCCGGTGATAGCCGACACCGCTCGGGACAGCAAATCCTGGTACAGGCTCATATCGGCACCGTTTCTAGTGGCGACGTTGAAGCGCTGGAAGGCTTTCGGGTCGGGGTTTTCCCAGCCAAGGGAAAGCTTTTTCCAAAGGTCCATGGCTTTTTTTGCCTGGGAAATATTCAAGAGGATTTCTCCGTTTTCAGACACATGTACCAGATAGTGGGGTGAAAGGGCATAGCTGTCTTCGGTCTGGACTTTCGGATTGACGCTCTTGAGGCAAAAGAGTACGCTTGGATCGATTTCATTGTTCAGCAAACTGTCTCCGTCGGTTACCGAAAAAGCGCCCAGCGCCGTTTGATCAAACCGTTTCTGGGACTCCTTAATGTAATTGGATAAATCCATACGAAAGTCATTGAGCGTCAGATCGGTAATGGAGATACCGCCACCAAGGTCTTCAATGTCCACCACTTCATTTTGGAGCCGCTCCAGTTGCCTGCGGCGGTATTCCAGATCGTTCATTTTCCCCGCATCGGAAAATTCAATGATGTTTTCCTCACCTGTGGCGGAAATATCCAACAGAACCATTCGCCCTGAAACCCTGGCTTCCAAATTGATGTATTCGTCAAGTTCCATGTTGGGCCAGAAATTGACCAGTTGAATGGTGGTGTTGATCGATCCCAGCCGGTCGATTCGGCCGAAGCGCTGGATGATCCTGACCGGGTTCCAGTGGATATCATAATTGACCAGGTAATCGCAGTCCTGAAGATTCTGGCCTTCGGAAATGCAGTCCGTCGCAATCAGGATATCGATTTCTTCCTCAAGGGAGGGATCGACTTTTTTTCGATCCTTGGATATGGGTGAAAAAGACGTGATTATGGATGCCATATCCTTTCGAATGCCCGGCAGGTTGGTTTTATTCCCTCCCGAACCGCCGGTGACCATGGCGGAATGCACTCCAAGGTCCTGTTGCGCCCACTGGGCCAGATGGGAGTATAAGTATTCCGCGGTATGTGCGAAGGCCGTAAATATCATTACCTTCAGGTTGCCGGGATTGCGGGGAGATGTCGCTTTTTCGGAAATGATTTCCTGAAGCCTGCGGAGCTTCTCATCTCTTACAGGCGTTACTTCACGGGCCTGGCACAGCATCTTAACCAGCCGTTCCTCATCCTCTTTCAGTTCCTGTTTCCACCGGATACAATCCACATCCTGAATCAGCACCTTGATTTTATTTCCGATGAGGAAGGGCTCAAATTCTTCGGAATCGATTTCTATCTCTTCGATGTTCAATTCCTCAAGGTCCATGTCCTCATGGGAATCAATTCGGGTGATGATGTGTTGCACACCCTGAAGCAATTTTTCCAGGGTCCGGGCAAAACTGCTGATGGAACTTTCCATTCGCTTGAGGAGGTTGACGCGTATGAGGTGGATGAGGCTTTCTTCACGGTCAATCTGTTTGAAAACAGAACCTCCCGCCACCTGCATGTCGTATTTTCTGCTGTATTCCGTCAGTTTTTCCGCAAGCACATACTTAAGCGGCGCATACGCACTGAGGTTCAACCGCCGAATGTCCCGGTTGATTTCCTTAAGCGGTGGAAAAAGGTTTTCAGTATCGATGTCCGCCTTGATGTTGATGGGCCTGGCCCGTTCCGGGAAGTCTCCGATTTCAGCCATGTCGTAATATTTCTGGATGTGTTTCCGTGAACGGGCAATGGTGAGGAGGTCCAGGAGCTTAAAATAATCAAAATTGAGGCTTTCAAGCAAAGATTCCGTGGTTCGCCTGGCCTCAGAAAGATTCAGCCACCGATTGAAACGGGTCTGGGCCTTCTTGAGGGTTTGCTCAATGCTGATGAGTCCCGAACCCGCCAGGGCATCATCAATGCCTTCGGTAATGAAGGCAACCTGGTTTTTTAAATCGTTCATTCGGCTGTTCACCGGGGTGGCTGACAGCATGAGAACCTTTGTTTTAACACCGGTTTTGATGATATCCCGCATCAATCGGGAGTAGCGTGTCATTCCGTCTTTCCGAGGCGGGTTGTTACGAAAATTGTGGGATTCGTCAATGACCACCAGATCGTAGTTGCCCAAGTTAAGTGTTTCCAGGTTCAACTCACCGGAGTACCCTTTCAGCCGTGTTAGGTCAGTGTGGTTGAGGACATCGTAGTTAAACCGGTCATCCGCGAAAAGATTGCGCTTGTCGTTAACCGTAAAAATGGTCCAGTTTTCCCGAATTTTCTTGGGGCAAAGTACCAGAACACGATCATTGCGCAATTCGTAGTATTTGATGATGGCCAGGGCCTCAAACGTTTTTCCGAGTCCCACGCTGTCGGCCAGAACACAACCATTATATTTTTCGATTTTGTCAATGGCGCCCAGAACACCGTCCCGTTGAAATCGGTAGAGTCTTTTCCAAACTTCGGTTTCCTTGATTCCCGTGCGGGTTTTGATGATCTTTTCTTCATCCAGGTCTTCAATGGATTCCTGAAACAGATTATGGAGAGTAAAGAAATAAACCCGTTCAGGAGATTTGGGCGTGAATATTTCTAAAAGTTGTGCCGGCATGAGGGATTTAGCATCCTGAGCTGCATCGGTATTCGCCCAGATGGAATCAAACCAATCCAGAAGTCCCGTTGTCTCCTGGTCACTTGTAAAGAGCGTATTCATGGGGTATCCCGTCGCCGGGGTAAACCCAAGACCGGAAGAGGTAAAGGGAGAGCTGCCGTGAATGGCAACGGTGGACCCGTCCACATTTTTGATGTGGAATAGATTCTGGAGGACGGGTAAGGCTACGGTTCTGATCTCCGCCTTCTGTTCAAGCCATCTTGCGCAATCATGGGCTACCTTTGGCAGGTTTAGGGAATTTCGGAACACGCGGTCCCCGTTGCCACCGATTAGACCATGAACTTGAAATGTTTCGGTGGGGCTTGACGGAATAAGAAGACGCAGCTTTTTGATGCTTGCCAGTACCGAACCAAGGGAGTCATAGGCGTAGACGGAAAAAACGTTTGAAACAACCGACAGGTGTGCGTTACGTTGTATGTTTTCGCGGAGGGCATCACCGACTTTGCCCTGGCCTTTGTTATCCAGGAGAAATGGCATTTTTTTCTCAGATGTCCGTGTTTATTATGAAATCCCTTTGAGCCAGTAAGTACACGCTACTCTTGCCAGATTTATTAGTGAAAACGATGATAGTCCTTACCACTTCAAAATTTCAAGCAGTTTTTAAGGAAAACAGGGATGTGGAGTGATTACAGAGAGAAAAAAGGTGTTTTTGAAAGAGGATAGGGATACCCTATCCAGCCGTAGAATGAATGCCGGTTTTAGGAAGATTCAGAGATCCTTTTGAGGTTTTGCTACTTTTGCGGCTTTTGCTTTAAGGGGTGAGAAATAAAAAAATCTCTCTTGATGGAAAAAGAGCCGATTCCCTTTCCTGGGGCCGGTTTTTTTATGCCTTGAAAGTCCATTAGAATCAAAAAAGGTGTACAAGGAGTGGACAAAACCGGCCTAAAATAAAAAAAGCACTTAGGGTTAAAACCCGTAAGTGCTTGTATTTACTGGTGGAGCTGAGGGGGATCGAACCCCTGACCTCATGACTGCCAGTCATGCGCTCTCCCATCTGAGCTACAGCCCCGCAAACGTGATCTTTAATACCAGAAAGTATTTGCTCGTGTCAATATGATATTGACATTCTTTTCATAATTTTTGTATAATCCTGAGTTATGAGTTTCGGGCATCTGAGAGTGCTTTTTTTAATCCTCCTTTGCCCCTCTTGATCTTGTGCCGGAGTGGTGAAACTGGTAGACGCGCTGGACTCAAAATCCAGTGAACCTTGCGTTCGTGTCGGTTCGATTCCGACCTCCGGCACCAGCAAAGACACCCCTCAACGCCCCCCTTGGATGTCCTCTGAAAGGCCTTTGGCTCAATCCAGCCAAAGGCCTTTCTATTTTTTCGAAACCAAGCTGTTATTCATATGGCTTTCAGCAGCCTGTGATGCAGGTTGTCGAAACCGCCGTTAGACATGATCAGCACCATATCGCCTGCCTTGACCCTGCTCAACAAAGATGACAGCAATAAATCCGTATCCTCATAAGAATATGCCTCAAGCCCCCTTTCCCCCAAATCGGAAACCAATTTCTCAGCGGAAAAACGTTCCACCAAAGGAATTTTCTCCATCATGGGAGGCTCACGGATCATTATAATATCCCCGGCATCGAATGATTCGGCGTATCGATCCTGAAAAATATTCCGCCGGCTGGAATTGGACCTCGGCTCAAACACGACAATCAAACGCCTGTAGGGGAATTTTTGTTTCACGGCCCGAACCGTTTCTTTTACGGCCGTGGGATGATGGGCAAAATCGTCCATGACCATAATGCCATTTTTTTCTCCAAGGATCTCCTGCCGTCGCTTGACGCCCTTGAAAGTCAATAAGGCCCTTGCCAGGATATCAGGGGATATCCCCAAAAAATGTGCCAGAACCACGGCGGACAAACAATTGGATATATTGTGCCGACCAAAAAGCGGCGTTTCAAAAGGCATCTGCGTCTTGCCCTCCCGCACAATATTGACGATGGTATCCTTTTCCGAAACAACCATACCCCCAACCTGCCAATGGTTGTTTTTAGAAAAACCGTAAGTTTCAACTTCACATACGGCCCGGTTGATTTCGCGGAGGATGATTTTATCATCTCCATTGGCAATAAGATGTCCACCGGCCGGAATCAGGTCAATGAATCTTTGAAAGCTGTCGATCACATGATCCAAATCCCGGTAGATATCGGCATGATCGAATTCAATACTGGTCAGGATCGCCGTCCAGGGGTTATAGTGCAGAAATTTCGGACCCTTGTCAAAAAAAGCGGAATCATATTCATCCCCTTCTATGACGAAATATTCGCCTTTTCCCAGCTTGAAATTCTTTTCAAAATTGCGGGGGATGCCGCCAATCATAAACCCCGGATCCAGGCCGGCAGTCTCCAGTATCCAGGCGATTAATGAAGAAGTGGTTGTTTTTCCATGGGTCCCAGCAATAACAATGGATTTTTTATCCTGAATGGCAAACTCTCTGAGCGCTTGGGGAAAAGAAAGATATAGCAACCCGAGCCGAGAAAGTTCAACGGCTTCAGGGTTAACCCTGGTAATTACGTTGCCTACAATCACCAAATCCGGACGCGGTTCCAGGTTACAGGGACCATAGCCGTTGAATACCGGAATCCCGAGAGATTCCAGGAAAAGACTCATGGGGGGATAAACATTTGCATCCGAACCGGTAATCCCATATCCCTGCTCTTTGAGCATTCCGGCCAGAGACGCCATTCCCGTTCCACAAATCCCCATCAGATGAATATGAGATAGATTTTCAGGCCGGCGGTTCAACTTAAGCTTCAGCGTGGAATCCACATCCGCCCTTTCCGATTGAAAAGACATTTATAATAACCTCCTGTTGGAAGCGATACCATTTGAAAAACTCAGACATAATGAAAAACAGCCTCGACTTCAAGCAGAAAAGAGACCGCAAACGCCTATCTCAAACGCGCTTCCGGTATTGACAAAACCAACTGTTTTTAGTAATTTTTCTATCTCTTGAAAAATTTGCCGGGTTAAAATCAACCATTAAGGAGATCTCTATGCAAAGAAAAGTCCTCTTAAAAGCTCTTACAGGCCTATTCTTAACACTGCTTTTCCTATTTCCGCAAGTTGCCCCGGCGGAAGACCCATCCCAAAAAAGTAACGACAAAGCCACCTGCATAAAATTGGTGCGACATGGTCAGGAAGCTTATCAGAGAGGGAAATACCTGGACGCCAAGGAATTCTTTCGAAAAGCGATTCAGGCAGATCCATCATCCATCGCAGCCTGGGCTTACTATGATCAGGCTGTCATTTTTGCGTTGGCCGAAAAAGTGGAAAAAAATGCGAATCTCGTTATGCCGGATACCTCCACGCGATCTGAACAGTCACCCGCAACATCCACGGTCCAGGCGCCACAGCCACCGAAAGCCAAAAAAAAGCCCGCCTTTGTCATCATTGAAGATGAAGGCTGCTGATTTATAGATTGTGTATCCTTTAGGATGAATCGTTTGGCGATTCATCCTGTATCATTTAAATTCCAATGTTGGAGGAAAAATCATGGTGGAAAATATCACAGCGGATGAAACCCTGGATTGCAGCGGCCTGAGCTGTCCCATGCCCCTTCTCAAAACCAAAAAACATATCGGCAACATGAAATCGGGGCAGATTCTCGAGGTCATCAGTACGGACCCGGGAACCAAAAATGATCTCCCTTCATTTGCCAAAAGAACAGGGCATGAATTCCTGGGCATAAAAGAAGAAGAAGGCCGCAGCAAACTTTACTTGAAAATCAAATAGTTTTTTTCACGTTTCACTTTTTGTAAAACAAAAAAAATGAAAGGCCTTTATTTTTAAGGAGAGCTGAGTATGGCCAAATCATTGGGGGTGTTTGTCACTTCCGACCGGCATCTGGAAAAAGTTATTGCCCTATGTACAGCCGCTAAAAACAAAGGGGTTGAAACAACCGTTTTTTTCAGCCATACGGGAACGCTTCTGACCCAGCATCCCCGATTCGCGGAACTATCGGGTCTGGCGAATCTGTCCCTGTGCAATGTGGGCTTTGAAAGTCACGGCCTCAAACCGCCTGTTCCGGGGGTTAAAGAAACGGATTACGCCACCCAGGCGCGAAACGGCGAACTGATCGAAGATTGCGACAGGTATGTCGTGTTGTAGGAGAGGAACAGACCCTTATGGAAAACATCAAGCATGTAGCCTTTTTGATCCGCGGAAAAGAAGATCTTTGGGAAGGCTCACGCTCCACCCTTGGACTGGCCGTTGAAAATTTCTATTCTTATATGTTCGTCTTGGACGTTGAAGTGGAATTGACCGATGCCTACAAGGAAAATCTGGAGTGGCTGGAGGATATGGAATGCGAATATTACTCCAACAACACCACCAATGTGGAAAAATATGGTTTTAAATACATGGACCTTGAGAACATCGGCAAAAAGCTCAAAGAAATGGACCTTATCATACCTTTCGGGGGTTGATTATGAAGACGCTTCACATATTAAAATCGGAACCGGACGAAAATACCCGGATGTTCCTGGATATACTGACCGAAGGGGAGAATGCGATCACATTCCCGCTTTATGAGAAAGAAACCGACTATGACCGCCTCATCGAACTCATATTTGAAAATGACAGAACCGTATCATGGTGGTGACGGCTTTTCGCGGCCGTAGGGGCGAATATGTCGCCCCTACTTCCACAATGCTATCATTTTAAAATGAGAATTGCCGGCCTACTGCCGAATTCTCAGTAAACGTAAAATCCCCGGCCTGTTTTCCGTCCCAGCCATCCCGCATCCACATATTTCCGCAACAGGGGGCACGCACGATATTTACTGTCGCCCAACCCCTTGTGAAGTACTTCCAAAATCGCCAGACAGGTATCCAACCCGATCAAGTCCGCCAGAGCAAGGGGACCCATGGGGTGATTCATGCCCAACTTCATGATCTGGTCAATATCCTTGGCTTCGCCGACACCCTCATACAGAGCATATACCGCCTCATTGATCATGGGCATCAGGATGCGGTTGGCCACAAACCCCGGAAAATCGTTGGCCGGCACCGGCGTTTTTCCCATTTGCAACGCCAGGTCCTGGGTCGCCTGGGTGGTTGCCTCGCTCGTGGCCAGACCGTTAATGATCTCCACCAGCTTCATCATGGGCACGGGGTTCATAAAATGCATGCCGATGACCTTTTCCGGTCGGCTCGTAACAGCGGCAATCTTGGTAATGGAAATGGAGGAGGTATTGGAAGAAAGGATTGCATCCGCCTTGCAGTGCCTATCCAAATCCTCAAAAATTTTCAATTTAAGGGCCTCGTTTTCAGTGGCGGCTTCCACCACATAGTCCGCCCGGACCATATCCTCCAATGATGTGGACGCTTCGATTCTCCCCAAAATAGACGCCTGGTCAGCCTCGGTCATCTTTTCTTTTTTCACCAACCGCCCAAGACTCTTTTCAATGGTTGCAAAACCTCGCTCCACAAATTCGTCCTTGATATCATTCATCACAACGGACAAACCGCAGGCCGCGGCCACCTGGGCGATTCCCGAGCCCATCTGTCCGGAGCCGACAACGCCCAACACATTAATTGCCATATCCATTCTCCTTTTCTTTCTTTTTTTTGATAAGATAAACTAAAGATCGGTCAACCGGATGAAATTTCCATCGACCCATAGGGAAGAAACTTACATTGAAACAAAAAGGAGTACAAGCATAAACATGGAACATCCGGAAAATATTCAATCCCCCCATCCGGGGGCATTGACGCTACACAACGTTTTCGGTTAATCTCGCGCCCAAAACAACAACGAGGAAAGCCCATGCAACCACAATTTCTTGCAGCGGATAAATTGATCCTGATTTTTTATTTCATCGCCGTTATACTCTTTGGCGCCTATTTCCGCAAAAAAAGCAACACGACTTTGGGATTCATGATCGCGGACGGAAAACTTCCCAGTTGGGCCGTCGGCCTTTCCATACTGGGAACTTTCGTCAGCAGCATCACTTTTCTGGCCTACCCCGGGCAGGCCTACAACACCAACTGGGATGTTTTTATATTTTCCCTCACCTTGCCGCCGGCAGCCCTGGTGGCCACAATTTATTTTATTCCCCTCTATCGAACAAAGGTCAAAGTATCGGCCTATGAATATCTGGAACAGCGTTTCGGCCCCTGGGCCCGTATTTACGGCAGCATCAGCTTCATGCTGGGCTCCCTGGCCCGAATCGGCATGATTCTATTTCTGGTTTCCCTCGTATTGCGCCATCTCACGGGATGGTCCTACGAAACCATCATCATCATCACCGGCATCGGCGTAACCTTTTATACGGTTCTGGGGGGAATTGAAGCCGTGGTCTGGACCGATGTGATTCAGGTCATTATCCTTTTCGGGGGCGCCATCGTCTCCGCCGTTATCCTGCTCACCGGCATGCCCGAAGGACCGGCACAGGTCTTCACCATTGCCGGACAACACGAAAAATTTTCCCTGGGAAGCTGGTCCCCGGATCTCATCGGCCCCACGGCATGGGTGGTCCTCATTTACGGCATTTTTGAAAACCTGCGGAATTTCGGCGTGGATCAGAATTATGTCCAACGGTACCAAACCACAAAATCCGTCAAGGCCGCATCCCGTTCCGTGTGGCTGGCCGCCATCGCCTATATTCCCATTTCGGCGCTTTTTCTATTCATCGGTACGGCCCTGTTTTCCTTCTATACCGCCAACGCCCACCTGCTTCCCCCCTCACTGGAAGGAACGCTCGCGGGAGATAAAATCTATCCCTACTTCATTGCAACCCAATTTCCGGCAGGCCTCAGGGGACTGCTGATTGCCGCCATCTTTGCCGCGGCCATGAGCAGCATCGACTCATCGCTGAATTGTGTTTCCACATTGACGTTGCTTGATTTTTACAAACGATATGTCAACCCGAACGCCGATGACCGAAAAAGCATGAAAATGTTAAGGGCGTATACGGTTATCTGGGGCGCATTGGGAACCATGACGGGCCTTGCCATGATCCAGGTCCGAACGGCCCTTGAAACAGGCTGGCAACTGGCGGGCATCGCCGGCGGCGGGGTTGTGGGGCTGTTTCTGCTGGGATTTCTGTGTCGTTTTGTCAAACCATGGCAAGCCGGCGTCGCCGTGTCCACCAGCATCGCGAGCATCGTATGGGCGACATTCGCCCGGAACCTGCCCCAGCGTTGGGCCTGGCTTGAATGCGCATGGCATCCCCGAATGATCGGCGTCATCGGCACCATCACGTTGCTGGCCGTGGGGTTTTTCCTGGGGCTTTCAACCGTTTCCAGAAAAATTAAAACCCCATAGGACCTTGATCATCGTTTCGGCCATTAGGGCGAAAGATTTTTCGCCCCTACATCCGGTTCAGGTTTGTTCCTGGAATCTCTAAAAACTCTTTGCGGCCGCTTCGGCATCATCAAAAATACCGAAAATACGGTGCAACCGCGTCAATTCAAAAATACTGCGAACCTGTTTCTGCAATGCGGCCACTTTAATGTCGCCATTCACCCGATTCACCACCCGAAGGGATGAGACCAGGCTGCCCAAACCTGAACTGTCGATAAAATCCACCCCCGCCATATCGACAACCAACCGAATTCGATTTTCCTTAACCAGGGCATCCACCCGCCCCTTCAGGTTTTTGGATGAAGAGGCATCCAATCGGCCCGTCAACTTCAGCACATCAACATTCTCTATCCTCTTTTCCGCAATCTCCATGCTCAACTCTCCTTGATCGGGATACATGCAACCCGCTCATTATTTAAATCAATCCAATGACGTCGTCATAAAATATTTTTTTTTAAAATTAAACAGTTAATACCATTTTCCGAACGATAGTCAACACCGTCCATAATCTCTTTCATGATCCCCAACCCCCTACCGCATTCCGCCAGAGTCTCAATACTCTGAGTTTCACAATGAGCGGTGGTCAGATCCGCTTTTTTCAGTCTTTCCGGATCCATGGGCTTCCCCTTGTCGCAAATCTCAAAGACAGCTTCGCTATCTGAAAACGTGAAAATGACCACCACTTCCTCCCCCGTTTTTTCCCCGTAAGCATGTTTAATGCTGTTGGTAACGGCTTCAATGACGCACAACTCAATATTGAAAGCATCGGTTTCGGAGAAAGCGGCATAGGAGCAAAACCTGTTTACGGCGATTCCCACCAGGGGAATATCATCCAGATCGCTTTCAATGATGATTTTCACTTTCCTTAATCCCATGTCAACCGTCCCTTCTAAGGTTCCTATGGATTCCTCATTCGGAATCCATCCTGAATTCAACCCCGAGCAGCGTTATATCATCCTGAGGATGTTGATGATTGCCGAATCTCATAATAGCATCGATAACCCCATTGATAAGACCGGCAATGGATCGGTCCCTCAATGCGGACAATTCGGCATAAAACCTTTCTTCCCCATACAATTCTCCTGTCTCATTCCGATACTCTACAATGCCATCGGTATAGACAAACAGACGATCCCCGGGCCGGACCCGGACGGTTCCCTCTTCGAAAGGCAGCACGCCGCCCATACCGATAATCGTTCCCCCTTTCTCAAGCAACTCCAATGCTCCATCCCTGTGGAGCAATACCGGCGGGGGATGGGCGGCATTGCTGTAAGTAATGCGGTTCGATTGCGTATCGATGATAATATAGCTCATGGTAAAATACTTATCGAAGCGATCAATGGGGTATTCCCGGTCGAGGGCGTTCAGCACCTGGGAAGGGGGAACAATCTCGTAGTATGGCGCCTCTTTTGTGTTCTTTTTGAGCAGACGGTCATGTTGGGCATGGAGCATCTGAGACACCGAAACCGAAACCAGAGCCGACGGCACGCCATGGCCGCTGACATCCAGCATATAAATGCCCCAATGGTCCTCGTCCAATCGCACCACGTTGAAGATATCCCCTCCGATCCTGTCGCAGGGCATAAACCGCCAGGCCATATCGAGGGCGGCCACCTGGGGAATGCTTTGGGGCAGTAGACTCCGTTGTATCCCCGCGGCAGCCTTTAAATCTTCATCCAGTTTATCCTGTTTACTGACCAGTTCCTCATTGGCGCCGATCAGTTCCCGGGTAAGCCTTGCGATTTTCAACTGGGCCCGCACCCGGGCAAGTACCTCCCCCCGGTCAAAGGGCTTGGTGACATAATCGGCGCCCCCGAGATCAAGTCCCTTTATCTTGTCTTCCGTCTGGCTTTTGGCGGACAAAAATATGATGGGAATATTGGCGGTCCGGCTGTCTTTCTTGAGTTCGAGACAAACTTCGTAGCCATCCTTCTTGGGCATCATGATGTCAAGCAGAATCAAATCCGGCATCTCCCGAAAGGTCATTGCCACCGCCTGTTCCCCATCTTCAGCCTCCAGAAGCGCATAACCCTCTTTTTTCAAGATAGCGGCCAGCAATTTCCGGTTTACCATGTTGTCGTCTACGATAAAAACCGTTTCCGGCATGAGAAAAGCCCTCTGTTTCTTAAGTGTTTCACATTGTTTATTGGAAGATTATATCCCAGCGATATAGACGGCGCAAGGCTTTTCAGCCGACGATACGAAACAACCGGCCATCAAAAAAGCGTCCTGATGGACGTCATGAGGGATTCGATCTCCTTTTCCGTGCCGACGGTAATCCGAACAAAATTCTTAATGCCCTCGATGTTGAAATACCGCACCAGTATCCCTTCCTGTTTCAGCCGGGTATAGATGGTTTCGCCGGTCAAACCCGTTTTTCCCGCAAATATAAAATTGGCCCCGGAGGGCAGAACATTCCAGCCAAGGACCTTAAGCTGTTCCGAAAGGAATTTTCTGCTCTCAATGATTTTCTTTGTGATGGCCGTATAGTATGGCGTATCCTTGATGGCAATCTCGCCGATTTTCTGCGCCAGAAGATCGGCGGGGTAGGAATTAAATGAATCCTTTACCGCGAAAAGCGCATTTACAAGCTTTTCATCCCCCATGGCAAACCCCAGTCTCAAGGCCGCAAGGGACATGCTTTTAGAAAAGGTTCTGATGACCAAAAGATTCTTGAAGCGGTTAATAAGGGAAACAGCGCTCTCCCCCCCGAAATCAATATAGGCCTCGTCAATAACGACAACCCGATCTTCGGGGTATCGTTCCAGTAGTTCCACAATTTTTGCCAGGGGCAGCACTATCCCGGTAGGGGCATTGGGATTCGGGAAAACAATGCCGCAGGAAAAATCTACCCCGAGATAGTCATTGATCTCGATGGCAAACGCCTCGGTCAATGGCATCTTCCGATATTCAATGCCATAAAAATCGCAATAAACCGGATAGAAACTGTAACTGAATTCAGGGAACAGCAGCTTTCCCCCGGCACTGTCAAAAAACGCATAAAAAGCAAAGGCCAGAACCTCGTCGGAACCATTTCCCACAAAAACCTGGGTCTTATCGACATGGTAGCGTTTTGAAATCGCCTCCCTGAGGGGACCGAACAGGGGGTCAGGATAAAGTCGCAACCGTTCAATCTCAAATGCCTTCAAAAAGGGGCTGATTTCAGGCGTGGGAGGATAGGGATTTTCATTGGTGTTCAGTTTAATATATGTTCTGTCCTGGGGCTGTTCTCCCGGAACATAAGGCGTCAGCCTTTTGAGTCTTTTGGTCAGCATGATGTGTATTCCCTTTGGAAACGATGTTAAAAGAGGAAAAATCAATACCGGTCTTCGGCCAAAATTGGAAGAAGATCGTTGCTTTTATTTTTTCTTTTTCCTAATATAACAGGAGTAGGAATTTTTACAAATAGAATTTCCGTCCCAATTCCATTCAGTGGTTCAGAATACAACAGCCGAATGAATTCGGTAAAAGAACCTTTTTTCAGAGAATCTATACAGCCGCACGGTTGCTTATAAAACCACTTCGCGATTGTTCATCAACCGGCGCCTGGTAGAAGCTGTGGTAGACCCGGGGGCTCGGTGGTCGGATATCAACCAAACAGGGAGGACAACATGGAAAAAGCAAAAATTCGAAATAAACTGCTGCGAATATTTGATATAGCGCCGCCTTTGAAGGAAGCGTTCCTTTCAACCCCTTCGATAGATGCCCAAAGGGAGAAATTGCGGGAGTTCCTTTCCAGTTTGCTTGAGACAACTCATGACGATGAAACCCTTTCGCCCCTTGAGTGGATTCTGGTCCGCGACGCCATTCGCGTGTTTCGCACCATTTTATCGCCCAGAAGTGAAAGGCTTGCGGAATACAGTTTTCTCCAATATGTCAATGACCTGCTTTACAAAGAAGACATCTCGGACATTGAAAAACCGACCCCCGATTTTTTTGCGGAACTGGAACATCTGCTCAAGGGACTCATGGGAAAATCCGGCATTTATCCCGATAAACCCCCGATATTTTCCAAACATGAGGGCCAAAAGGCCGCCAAACTGAGATCCGTGGATCTTGCCAGAATGGGCAGGGCGGCGCAACAGCAGATTGATCGGTATCCCTGCGGTCTCGACAACGCCATTATCCGCAAGCGAAGCACCAACACATCACGCATCCTGAAATATTTCCAGGCAACGGAACAGGAATGGAACGACTGGAAATGGCAAACCCGGCATATTATTCGAAATGCGGAAACCTTGAAAGCACTGGTGAAACTCTCCGACGATGAATACGAAGCCGTTCGCCTGGCCAGGGAAAATCGTATCCCATTCGGCATCACCCCCTATTACCTTTCGCTCATGGACCACCAGGCGGATCGCAAAATGGACTATGCCGTCCGCGCCCAGGTGATCCCCCCCTTAAATTATGTCCATAAATTGAAGGCGCTGAGGGAAAAACATGAGGCCTCCATGGATTTCATGCTGGAGCGGGACACCTCCCCCATTGAAGGAATTACCCGACGATACCCCATGATCGTCATCCTGAAACCGATCCTGACCTGTCCCCAGATATGTGTTTACTGTCAAAGAAACTGGGAAATTGAGGATGTCTATTCCCCAAACGCCGCGCTCTCCCGCGAGAAGACGGATGCCGCCATAAAATGGATCGCCGACAGGCCTGAAATCATGGAGGTGTTGATCACGGGGGGCGACCCTTTGCTGTTGAGCAACACAAAAATTGAATACCTGCTGCGCAAGCTGTCGAATATCGACCATGTCAAACGCATCCGGATCGGTACCCGCACGCCGGTCACCCTGCCCCAGCGCATGACCGATTCACTGCTCCGCGTCATCAGTCGGTTTCATGCCCCCGGCAAAAGGGAAATCCTCATCGTCACCCATTTTGAACACACCTATGAAATTACGCCCCAATGCATGACCGCCGTCCAGAAATTCATTCGAAACGGCATCAAAGTCTACAACCAGCTGGTATACACCCGTTACAATTCCCGCAAATTCGAGGCTGCGGCCCTTCGGCTCAAATTAAGACTCATCGGCGTTACGCCCTATTATACCTTTAACACCAAAGGCAAAGAAGAAACCGATGACTACCGTGTCCCCATCCCGCGGCTCCTGCAGGAACAACAGGAAGAAGCCCGACTGCTGCCGGGATCAGCCCGCACCGATGAAATCGTTTTCAACGTGCCGGGTCTGGGAAAAAACTACCTGAGAGCCGTCCAGCACCGGGACGTCATATCGCTGTTGCCCGATGGTCGACGGGTTTACGAATTTCACCCCTGGGAAAAGAAACTGCAACTGGCAAATACCTACCTTTACACGGACGTATCCATTTATCAATATCTCCAGCGGTTGAAAGCCGTGGGAGAAAACATGTCGCTGTATCGAACCATCTGGTATTACTATTGATGGGGGCCGGCAAGCGATGGATTCAGGAGATACCCGAAACAGAGAGGAGATGACAGGCGTATGCACGATCCCAATTACATCAAAATAACCACCGGTTTGTTCATCATGCTGAACCCTTTTGTCCTCATCCCCGTGTTTCTGGGACTCACGGGAGGGATGGATAAGGGGCAAAAGATGAAGGTGGCTTTCACCACGTCCATCGCGGTTTTCATCATCATGATGATCTCCGTTTTCGGCGGTCAGCATGTTCTCTCTTTTTTCGGCATCACCATCAATGATTTCCGTATCGCCGGGGGCCTGCTGATTTTCCTCATGGCCATTTCCATGGCCCGTGCCGAAAAAGAAGGAATGCGGTACAGCGGCAAGGAACATGAGGAAGCCCAAACCAAGGATGCCAACATCGCTGTGGTGCCCCTAGCCATCCCCCTGATGGCGGGGCCGGCGGCCATCAGCGTCTCCATTATCGATGCGGAGCTGTGCAGTGCTTTTGCCTCGCGGTTGATTCTCGTGGGAATTATCGCCGGACTGAGCGTCGTTTTGTGGGTGGCCATGGCCCTGGCGGAACAGATCGGGCGATTTCTGGGGCACACGGGCCAGCAGGTCCTCACCCGGGTGATGGGGCTCATTCTCCTGGCCCTTTCCATTGAGTTCCTGGTGGTGGGCATTAAGGGCGCTTTCCATCTGACGGGCCAGTAATAGAGGCATTCGGAAAACCCTGAAAGGGCTATCTGTTTCCCAGGGCGTTGCCCTGAGCTGGTATGTCACGGCCCTTCAGGCCTGAGATACATCAGACCCCCGTCGACGGGGAAGTTTTCACATTAATCCAGGATGAGCCTGTATTTCTTCAGGTCTCCATGACATTCCCAGTCCAGGACTACTTTTCGTTCCGGCCCGACACTGTAAACAATACGCGTTCCGGTTTTTCGGACCCCAGGTATTTGACGTCCGGGCCGAAGATGTTTGCAATCCGTTCCTGGAAATTCAAGAATTCCAGACTGATCACCTTACGGGTTTCCGGATCGTAACGCACAAAAACTTCGTCGTCCATCTCTTCTGCAATAGCCTTTTGGGCCTTTGAGGAAAAGAGGAGATACAGGATATTCTGCTCGGCATCATATTGAACTGTCAATGGGTCTTCTTGGGTTGCAGCGTCCATAAAATATCTCCTTTGGAATAAAGCTTGCCGGTCAAATAGACCGTGGTGACGTATCCGACCCTGCATTTGTCTTCAAGAACGTATTTTACGACAATGACGATATAATGTTTACTTTCATCAACATGAAGTTTGTAAAACAAATGGGTGTCCGGTCGTCGCGTACTGCAAAAGACGACGTCAGGCCGCCGAATTGCTTCGGGGAGTATGTCCGCATGAGGTACGACTTCGGGATGTCCGACAGGGCTATCGGAAAGAATTTTATCCTGCCACACAGACCGGGAAAGCCTTACTGGAATACCCCTGTAATCATCAATTTCAAAGATGAAATTGTCCGTTTAAAATGCAAATACGACGGTGTCACTCATCCGATTTTTGGTTTTGGCTCCCGCCCTTTCCCCGTTTCAACCGTTTTAGACTACTACAATAAAAAAAATTATACAGGAAAGAACTAGATACTGCAAGAGAATCAACAGGTTTTGCGCAAATATAACTCATATACCAGTACCGCATTTTCTTATCTCTCAAACTGCCGCCGGCAATTTCATTCGTTCGCTTTCGTGAAAATTTTGGCGTTTACAGCGAAGAAAGAAAAGGATCCTCAAGAAAATCCGCTTTGTTGAACAACGTGATCTGCCGTTTGTCCACCAGATGCTCAAAAAGCATTTCATCGATCATCCCTTCACCCCCATCGATCAAAAATGCGGCATGAGAAACCACTTGAAAATGAAGGGTACTCATGGCGGCATAAAAGCCTTCCACGCTGACGCTTTCTATTGGATATTCACTTTTGAAACCCTTTCCGTCAGCTAACTGTCTGTAACAGGATTCAATCTCCTCAAGGGTTTCTTCATCCCATTTTGCGTCCGGCATTCTGAAAGCATCCTGTCTGCGGTAGATTTCGGGGCCCATGCTTAGGAACAAAAGGGCTTTTGTTACGATATATGCCGATATTGAGGGCATGGATTCTGGAACGCGGCATTTGGGATGAGGATTTCTATTTTCCGCAAAACCGTTTTCCAGAAGAAAAAGTGTTGCTTTGCCCATGTTCCCTTCTGCTTGATCAAGCGATTTGACGCACGCTGAAAGACCTGCTGTATAATTTGTATATTTTCTCAATTCCCTCAGTTTCGCTTGCCTGGTTTTCATGTGCGCCTTCACCATCAATCTTTCTTCGGTATCTGTCTGCTTTTGCCGCATGCCCGACGCCGAACTATGCCGGCTTGCCATGCTCACTTTTTCGACTTCCAGTCGGAAACAAATGCGTCATAATCCGACTTCGCCTCCTTTATGATCCGATGCCCCGTACTGCCGTTCAAAGGCCGGCCATCATTTTTTCCGATCTCGATGGCCAGTCTCCCGATAATGCAGGTTTGAACACCGGCTGTGGATGCACCCAGTGCCATAAGTGCCCCAGCTGCCCAGAAAGACCCCGTCCCCCATGAGAGCAGTTTGGCCCCCTCAATGATAACCGCTCGTCCAATGACATTATGACAGAACTTACAATGCCAGGGACACTTTTCAGTAACTTCCGGACCCTGCTATGGAATGACCAGACCGGAAACCCCGCTCTACGGGGGCGCTCGGCTGGTTGAGTTTGAACCTGGCAGGGACTGTGCGCCGTGCGCCCCGGACTGCATGCGAAATGACGGGCTTCATTGTGGCGGGGTGGGATGGTCGAGGGGTCTGGGGGGATATATCTCCTTGTACCCCCCTCCGCAAAAGTCCATTCAAATATCGCTCTTAACCCGGTTCGCGTTGCTCGGAATCATAAGATTCATGATTTTCCCGGTAAGTAGCTTCCTGACCGGTGGCCTATTTCTCATAACGCATGAGATTATGGACTATGCACCGTACCATACATCGATAATGTCTAGACCGCGACTTATCTCAAAATAACCAAAGGATCAAATTGCCCAATAATCGATCACTGTCCGCCGCGAACCGCCCGAACGTAACGGTAGCTGGACTTATAGCCCCAGCTGTCGCCGCCATAGCCGAAATAGACGCCCCAGGCGTCGTACGGACTACTGGCATAGGTAGTAGACGACCAGTAATGGGACGAAAACGTATTGGGGAAATACTCGGTGTTTATGGAGGGATTAGACGTACTGTAATCAACAATGGACTTCAGCTCGTTAATATTGGGCAAGCGCCAGTCGCCGCATTTAGAACCGTCAGAAAACCCGCAATAACCACTGCACAGATCATGACACCACGCAATCGCGGCAAACCAATGCACATCATTCCCGCTGCCTTCTTTTTGCCAGATTAGTCCAGTTTGGTGATCGGTCACGGTCCCATCGCCATTGTCCGTAAATCGTGAACCAGCGGCTTCAATGCCCATCTGGTAGTATCCGTCATCATAGTAATAATAGCTTTGCGTTTGTCCGGTCTTGGGTAAGCTTGTGGCGCTCATATCCCCATAAAACTTCTTTAAGGTTACCACTTCTCCGGGCTCCCATAAACAGTTGCTCGTGCATGAATTGACTGTCGCTGTCGCCTGGGTAACACTGGCAAGTTCCCAAGTTACCATCATGTCAGACGTTTCAGAACGTACTTATACGTACCCCTCTGCGATCCAAAGTAGATTCCACCACCCATGTAACCCGGATCGATCACCGTCATAACCAGGCACTTCTCACTGTCC
Source organism: Desulfatiglandales bacterium (assembly GCA_963662465.1). Classification (GTDB taxonomy): domain Bacteria; phylum Desulfobacterota; class DSM-4660; order Desulfatiglandales; family Desulfatiglandaceae; genus NaphS2. Next base: position 591,408 of record OY759599.1, on the reverse strand, counting down.
GGAAGCATCAATCATGATCGTATCCCTTTTAGGCGAGAAGTTCCTCACTTTCTCCCTGAAACACCGCCTTTATAACCAGTTCCCCCCCCAATGCTTCGATATAACGTTGCATTGCAGTAACAGTAATATTTGGCCTTCTTTCGAACTCCGATAAGGCAGATTGGGATAAACCCATGGCCTGAGCAAGTTCTTTTTGGGTTTTATGGTGTGATTTTCGAATCTGTTGCAAGCGAATTATGGCTACTTTCTCTTTTGATTTTCTCCGAATTTCAGCCTTTTCTTCGGAAGAAAAATTCTCTTCAATTAATTTTTCCAAGGTTTTCATCATCTCACCTCTTCTTTCTTTTGAATGTTCTTGAGGTGCTTTTCAAAAACAGTTTCTGCCTGGGAAACTAGGTTTTTGTAAAATTTTTCCTGATCTTTCCCTCTTTTATCTCCACCACATAAAATTACGGCACACCGTTGGGGGTCAAAGGCAAAAAGGCTGCGATAAATATGCCCGGAGGCTTTGGTCCTCAGTTCTTTCAAATTGTTGAATTTTGAACCTTTTATTTGATCCACGTACGGGCGCCCAAGCGTTGGGCCGATATCTTTCAGCACGTTCAAATCAGTTGCTATTGCCATTTTGTGCTTTTGAGGCAAATTGTTAAACCACTCTTCATATTCTTGACTGATCAGTAATTCCCATTCCATGGCACAAAATATAACATTTATACGATATATGGGTCAAGCGTTATGATGCTTCCTACAAAAAAATGGGGGAGAGAGCCTTCGTGGCGCCAGGTCATCAGTTTAATCAGAAAAAATCAAGGGATCAAGGCAATCAAGATTCAGACAAATGAGAAACTGTCCCGCCTTACGTCGGTAGCCAACAAGAAAATAATGTTCCTGACGCAATAAGGTCCTTTGGGTTTACGCCTCCGAAACAAGGTCTCAATCCCCTCGAAGCGGGGCAATGTTCCTGACTCGATGAAATAGGAAAGTTACATTTGGACTGCACCCCAATTTTTTCCGATGTCCTCTGTACTCCTGTGAACGATTACAAATTTTATAATTTCATTATGGCTCATGTTGGGTTCCAGGGTCTTTTGTTCCAAAAAAGGCCCAAGACATATTGTAACATGCTAAAAATATTAAACATTTATTGCTCGGTCGCACATTTCCGTGTCCTAAGCAAAATCCGTATTAAATCAATACTTTATTCCGATTTAGCATGTTTACGACCCCGGAATCCAACATGAGCCAAATTTAAAATTTCATTTCTTATATTTCCAATTAAAACAATGGCTTTTTCGATTTTAATTGGGATGGGTTCTGATACAGTATTTTATTTTAGCGGCTGTGAATTGCCTTTTAGTGGCTCTCAAACTAGCCTGGAAAAGTCTGATTATTTATCAATTAGAATTGCTTTTAAAAAATCGCGCACTGTTTCATACTTATTTTCAGGAATCGTTTCAAGATATCTCCAGTTACGTTCTTTTAGATCAAGACTTCTGAAATGTATACCTAATATCACACCTTTTGTTCTCATTTCCGAAGGGATCGGGATTTCAAATGGAAAACCTTTTCTCCTTTTTGTAATAGGTAAAACACCGACAATTCCTAAACGATTCATAAAATCCGGAGTAATCACAACAACAGGTCTTTCCCCACCTTGTTCATGACCTTTTCTCGGATCAAGGTTTACAAAAATGATATCTGCTGAACCCAGTTGCGACACTTCATTCTTCATCAAACAACTCCATTCCCTCAGCAGACATATTTAGAAAAGGAGCAAGCGTTTCTTGTTTATACTTTTCAAAGTCATCCAGATTTATAGAATTGAATTCATCTGTGAGTTTTTGACGCTTTGTTTTTTCTTGCGGTTTAAGAATTATTCTTTCTTTTTCAGCGAATATTTCAAAAATCATATGTTCTTTAAAAGGATATTCTTTTTTAAAATCTTCGGGGATTATAATGCTTACCCCTCCCCCAGATTCTCTAATAATTGCTTCCATGATAAACCTCATTTTTGGTAATTGTTTTTACGAACAACTCAAAATGAAAACTATTCATTTTTTAATTGTGAGCTAGTTAGAACCTAAACGGTATCATATTTTCTCTTAAAATATCAAATATTTTTGGCACATAAACTACTCCAAATATTTGTGAATTGATTGCACGGCTTCTCCCGCTGGTTCCCACGCGGAGCGTGGGAACGTGATTTTCTAAATTGTCCCGGCTTGTGATCGTAGATGATGTGATTTTTATAGTTTTCAAGAACAGGCAAAGGGTTATCCGTCACTGTGGGCATCCTCATTGTCTTGAACACAATGAACAGGATTTCTTAGATGGACAGGATTAAAAGACGGCGTCCGGACAAATTCCTTCCCCCCCTTTACACCATTTCGTCTGCATTTTATCGGCCAATGGTAATCTTTTAAATCGTGTTCAAACATTTTGTCCCGGCTTGTGGCCGTAGCCGTTCCTGGGCTACAGCCACAAGCCGGGACAATTTAGGAAGGGCTCGTTCCCTTGCAATTCGGCGTTGGCAACATCGTCTTGAACCACGATTAAAAAGGATGGTAGGATTACTTGATGATGACAAGGTTCATCGGGGTGCACAGTTTAAAAAAGGGTCTTTCACCCCTGCAAATGGCCGGAACGATGATCAAGGTTCACGCAAATGAGAAACTGTCCCGCCTTACCTCGGTAGCAGCTTACCCCCTCCCGATTCCCATATCAAAAACCAGCACCCTATGGCCGTCTTTTTCCCGAGTATGGGGGCCTTCGATCTCCCCGACCTTTTTCTTGACGTCAAAGAGAATCACATACCCCTCGTTCGCCCTTTCCGTCAAAAGGTACTTGTCGCAGACCTGATCTACAGCTTTGTCGATGGTCTTGTGGATCAGGGTTCGGTTTATCTTTGTTTCGATAATGGTTTTTTGTCCCCCGTAAGTGAGCAAAATGTCCATTCGGCCCAACCCGGAGGGCACCTCGTAACGAAGGTCCCCCTTCCCGCCTTCCACGAACTGATACAACCAGGCCGTCAGCAAAAACTGACCTGTTTTTTCATAGGGCTTCCCCCCCGCATAAAAAGCATTGACGCCGATCTGAACGATGTATTCTTCAAAATCGGAAAGAATGGCCGCCATGTTTAGAAAACCGTCAGGCGTGTAATACCCCTTGTCTACAACGTCCGTTGTGGCATGGGATTCCCGGAAAAAGGTCTTTGCAAATCGTTTTCTATAGATGGGATTGGCCACGGTCAGCTTTTTCCCCTCGGCTTTAATCAGTCCATGGGTCAAAAGAAGTGATTGCGCCTCATCGCCGGGAACATAGTTCACCCCGTCAAAGACCACATCCACAAAGGTTTCCTTGAACTGTCGGGCCTTCTCGGTGATATTGTCAAAATGATTATTTTCTTCGTAAAGGAGTAGCTCCACCGCCTTTTCCACGTCTTTCTCATTGACCGGATCCGTGGTTTCCGGCTTGATATCGATGGTCAAAAGGGTCCCCAGCCGGTTGACCAGCCAAGGTTGGCCCGCAGTCTCTTCATAAACCTTTAGAACCGCTCCTTCCGTAAAAAGCTGATGGGTTTCATCCGTGTATTGCCCATAAAGGTCCCAAACATTTTTAAGACTGAAGGGCGGAAGCTTCACTTGGTCGGCGATGTTGAAGGGCGATACGCCCCCCACGATCAGTTTGGTGATATTTCGAATGCCCACAAGCCCCACCGAGTACAAGGCCTTGTCCGTTTGTCCTTTGTATTTCTGATACAGTTCACGCAGGGTGGTCAGAAAATTTTCCAATTCGGATCGGGGAATGCCGTCGAATTCGTCGATGAAAATGACGATCTTTTTTGACTGAATCAGTTGGTTCAGCGTTTCGAATAGATCATATATGCCGGCATGGGTTGAAACGGACGTGGAGGTCAGGAAGTCTTTGACAGCGTCTTTCCCGGCGCAGTTCACGGATTCAAGCCGTTTTGTCAACTGTTGAAACAGATCCTTCTGAACACGTTCGTAAAAGGCTGTTGCATCGAGATTCTTCATGTACTGAAAACTCAGGAGAATGGGGACATAGGTTGGATCTTCCGCCAGCCTGAAACAAAAATCTCTGAAAAAAGTGGTCTTGCCGCTCTGTCGGGGCGCAAATATGGAAAAATAGCGACCCAGATCCACCATGGTCCGCATGTCCTGCCCCCTGGTGTTAATCACATTCTCCAGATTCACATGGTAGGAATGAGCAGGGTCCACCAGACCACTGTCCTCAAAAAACTTTTTCGGCTTCATGTACGTCATGGTCTTATTTCCTCTCATTTCCCCTTCCCGATTCCCATATCAAAAACCAGCACCCTATGGCCGTCTTTTTCCCGACTGTGAGGGCCTTCGATCTCCCCAACCTTTTTCTTGACGTCAAAGACAATCACATATCCCTCGTTCGCCCTTTCCGTCAAAAGGTACTTGTCGCAGACCTGATCGACGGCTTTGTCGATGGTCTTGTGGATCAGGGTTCGGTTTATCTTTGTTTCGATAATGGTTTTCCGTCCCCCGTAAGTAAGCAAAATGTCCATTCGACCCAACCCGGAAGGCACCTCGTAACGCAGGTCCCCCTTCCCGCCTTCCACGAACTGATACAACCAGGCCGTCAGCAAAAACTGACCTGTTTTTTCATAGGGCTTCCCCCCCGCGTAAAAGGCATTGACGCCGATCTGAACGATGTATTCTTCAAAATCGGAAAGGATAACCGCCATGTTCAGGAAACCGTCAGGCGTATGATAGCCCTTGTCTACAACGTCCGCTACAGCATGAGATTCCTGGAAAAAGGCATTTAGAAACCGTTGCTGGTATATGGGGTTTGAAACCTGTGCTTTCTCATTCTCATCCCTGATCAGGCCATATTGCTCCAACCAGGATTGATCTTCGTTGTCCGGATTGTAATCCACACCATCGAACACGATCTCAACAAAGGTCTCTTTGTGCTGCTTGGCCTTTTCAAGCAGATTGTCAAAATGACTATTCCTTTCTTTCAACAAGCGTTTTATGGCCGCTCCCACATCTTCTTCTGTGATGGGATCAACGGTTTCCGGCTTGATGTCGATGGTCAAAAGGGTTCCCAGCCGGTTGACCAGCCAGGGTTGACCTGCAGTCTCTTCATAAATCTTTAAAACCGCTCCTTCCGTAAAGGGCTGATGGGTTTCATCCGTGTATTGCCCATAAAGGTCCCGGACATTTTTGAGACTGAAGGGCGGAAGCCTTACCTGGTCTGCAATGTTGAAGGGCGATACGCCCCCCACGATCAGCTTGGTGATATTTCGAATGCCCACCAGACCCACGGCGTAGAGTGCCTTGTCCTTGCGCATTTTATATTTTTGGTACAGCTCACGCAGGGTGGTCAGAAAATTTTCCAGCTCGGATCGGGGGATGCCGTCAAATTCATCAATGAAAATAACAATCTTCTTCTGCTTCACCTGACGGTTCAACGCCTCAAACAACCCTCGAAAAGAAACATGGTCAGACAGGGGACATGACGCCAGGCAGGACTTTACCGCGTCCATTTGAGGACAGGCGATAAGGGTCAAGCGGTTGATAAGCTGTTCATGCAGGGCTTCCTGAATCTGGCTGTAAAACCGTTTGGCTGAAAGACTTTTGTAATCCTGGAAACTCAGGAGAATGGGGACATAGGTTGGATCTTCCGCCAGCCTGAAACAAAAATCTCTGAAAAAAGTGGTCTTGCCGCTCTGACGAGGCGCAAATATGGAAAAGTAGCGACCCCAATCCACCATGATCTTGAGATCCTGCCCCTTGGTGTTGGTTACATTTTCAAGCGTCACATGATAGGAATGGACAGGGTCCACCACCCCACTGTCCTCAAAGAACTTTTTCGGCGTTGCACACGTCATTATACAACCTCCCTATTCTCATTGACCGTCCTAACGGCATCTCTTGCCGGTCACCATCTCCTTCTGCGCCTCTTTCCGCTTCACGTTTTTTTCCACGAAAACCTTCCGGCCGGAAAAGGGATCCCGCTCCGTATAATACATGAGGGTCGCATATGTGGCGGGAGAGGGGGTGAAAATCTGCACCTGCTCAGGCAGCAGACGCAATGTTTTCATGGCAAACTGTCGAAGGGCCTCCATGTGGGTATGGGTGCATCCGGGATGAGCGGCCATCAGGTAATAGGTCAGAAAAATTTTGTTGCCGATTTTTCGTTTCAGTCCATTAAAAAGTTCAACAAAGGTTTCCAACCCCTTTCCCCCTGGTTTTCCCATGAGATTCAAGACAGCATCCTCCGAATGTTCGGGAGCGATTTTGAGTTGCCCCGACACGTGTCGCCGCATGATCGCTTCCAGATAGACCCTGCCCATTTTACGGTCCCGAAGAATCAAGTCATATCGGATGCCGGACCCCACAAAGACCTTTCTCACGCCGGGCAGTTGCGCCAAAGCGCTCAACAAATGAATCTGTCGACCGTGATGCACCGGCAGATGCTTACAGGGTTCGGGGAAGAGACACCCCTTGTCCTTACAAGCGCCGTGGGCCTTTTTCCGCTCGCATTCGATGCCGTACATGTTGGCCGTGGGGCCTCCCACATCCGAAATAATCCCCTTGAAATCCGGGTGCATTGAAAATGCACCCGCTTCCCGCAAAAGGGAGGCTTCGCTACGGGACGAGACATGCCTGCCCTGATGAACCGTAATGGCGCAAAAACGGCATTCCCCATAACACCCCCGGTGGGTAGTCAGGGAGAACTTGATGGTATCCATGGCGATGACCCTTCCCATTTTCTGATAGAAAGGGTGGACCTCCCTCGAATAGGGCAGTTCATAAATTCGGTCAAGGGCTTTTGAGGAAAGGGGCAAGGACGGGGGATTCTGGATCAGATATCGGGTATCCTGGCGCTGGTAGAGCCGTTTTGCCGTTACAGGGTCCGCATTCTCATAAAAAACCTTGAACATGCGGGTAAACTCATGCTTGTCCTTTACGACCTCATGGTGCGCCGGCAGTTCCACATCCGAACCCGGGAACCGGGAATCAGCGGTTGGAATGTCCCGGCTGATGTAGCAGATGCCCCGTATCCCCGTGATGGCTGCACCCGACCGACGTTTTCCGGCGAGTTCCACCACGCTGCTTTCCGCCATGCCATACACCAAAACATTTGCCTTGGCATCAAACAGGATCGATCGTCTCACGGCATTGGCCCATGCGTCGTAATGGGAGATGCGCCTCAGGCTGGCCTCGATCCCCCCGAGGACGATATAAGGATGGTTCTTGAAATACCTTCTGATAAGGTTGCTGTAAATGATGACCGCCCGGTCCGGCCGTTTGGTGTTCAGGCCCCCCGGCGTCAGATCGTCCCGTTTGCGCCGTTTGCCCGAAGCCGTGTAATTGGCAATCATGGAATCCACGGCGCCGGACGTCACCCCCCAGAACAAAGCCGGTTCTCCCAGGCGACTGATATCCCGATCGCCGTCAACATCCGGTTGGGCAATAATGCCCACCCGGTAACCTTCATCCATCAGCACCCGACCAATGACGGCCACTCCCATGTAAGGGGAATCAACGTAAGTATCGCCGGTGACCAGAATCACATCCAACCCGTCCCAACCCAGGTCGGAAACCTCTTTCGGGGTGGTTGGAATAAACGGCCGGTTTGGGGAAATGGCTTTTATTTCGGGCATAGCACAACAATCCAGTAGGAAGAATAGAAAATTTACAACCTCTTGACCGCGTTCTTAACAGATTCAGGGGGCACAAAAGGCCGCTTCCGGGCCGCGGCCATGTTGACCATTACCCGCAACGCACGCAGTTCATACACCCCTTGAAGATCCTGGAGTTCCAATTTCTCCACGCCTTTTTCCAAATAGCTTTCATCCTGCAAGTAATCAATATATTTAAAGTATTCTCGCATTTCACGCCCATGGGAATAAACGATGGCGATTTTCCCGGGCTGGGTTAAGCGTTCGTCGCCACCCTTGATCTTGGCCTTGTCGATGCGTTTCTTGATGATTTCATGGCGGATGTCATAGGCCCCGTCCACATCAAACCGTCTTTCATCGGGACGAAAGCGGATGGCAAGGGGCGTATCCTGAGCCAGGATCAGATGGGCAACTTCAAGGGGCATCCTGGACGTCGCCTTCAATTCTTCCACCCGCCACGCCACACCGCACATGACCATCAACTGCCACCTGAAAGGGAACGAAGGCCGCCGCATAATCCCGATCCATGAAAGCCGGTGGAATGACCAGGCTCATGAGCATCTCCACCAGGCGCCCATGTTTTTCCAGAACCCCCAAATCCTCTATGGGCGCCAGCATTTCCGGTGCATCCTTCAGCGCCGCTTCAACGGTTTTAAAAATGGCGGTCTCAGCGCCGGCGCCCTTAGACAAAAGCCCGCGCCAAAAATCAATCAGACCGGAAAAACTGAGAACGCTTTTATATGGAAAGTCCTTATCCCTGCAACACATGATCTGTTTCCTTTCGTCAGGATCAAAAACCCAGAAACCCATTGACGGAAAAACTTAAAACTTAAAACTTAAAACTGCTTTTAAAAGATACCCACCTCCGGGTCGAAGGTCAAGGAAGTTAAACGGCATTAACGGCCCTGGTGCAAGCCTTGTAAAACCATCCAGGATGCTTATGTTAATTGATTGTTCAATTTGAACCTTCGTCATCTAAAATGGAGCCAACAAACCCATGTCGCAAATATTAAAAAATGAAACCCTGAGAAATGTTGCCATCATCGCCCACGTAGACCACGGAAAAACAACCCTTGTAGACGGTCTGTTCCGCCAGAGCGGCCTGTTCCGGTCCGATCAGAAGGTAGAGGAACGACTCATGGACACCATGGAGCTTGAAAAAGAACGCGGCATCACCATCGCGGCCAAAAACTGTTCGGTCAAATGGAAGGGGGTCAGAATCAACATTATCGATACACCCGGACACGCGGATTTTGGAGGTGAAGTGGAACGCGCCCTCAGCATGGCCGATGGCGCCATCCTTCTGGTGGATGCCTCGGAAGGACCCCTGCCCCAAACCCGCTTTGTTCTGAAAAAGGCCCTGGCGGCGGGGCTCAAGATCCTCGTGGTCATCAACAAAATCGATCGGAAGGATGCCAGGCCTTATGAAGTGCTGGATGAAATCTACGATCTGTTGATCGATCTGGGCGCCAATGACGAACAACTGGAGTTTCCCCTGCTTTATGCCGTGGGCCGGGACGGCATCGCCCAAAAGACCCTGGAGGAGAAGGGCGAAAACCTTCACATCCTTCTGGATACCATCCTCCTTGAAGTCCCCGGACCTTCCTACACGGAGGATGCCCCATTCCAGATGCTGGTCTCGGATCTCGGATACTCGGATTACATGGGCCGCCTGGCCATCGGAAAAATCTTTAACGGCGCCGCCAGGGACAGGGACAGCCTGGTCTGTATCGGTGAAAACGGAAAAACCATGGACCTCAAAGTGAGCAAACTCCAGACCTATGACGGCATCAGTCTCATAGATGCAAGCGGGGTCAATGCCGGGGATATCGTGGTGCTGGCCGGCATTGAAAACGTGAAAATCGGCGACACCATCTGCAATCGGGAAGCCCCCCGCGCGCTGCCGCGGATCAGCGTGGACAAGCCTACCGTGAGCATGAAATTCGTGATCAATGATTCCCCCCTGGGCGGAAAAGAAGGAAAATATGTTCAGTTGAGCCGTATTCGAGAACGTCTACTGAAAGAAACCCTGCTCAACGTGGCCATTCAGGTGGAAGAAAAAGGAAACCGGGACAGCATCCTGGTCAAGGGCCGGGGGGAATTTCAACTGGCAATCCTGGTGGAAACCATGCGGCGCGAAGGGTATGAATTCTCCGTGGGCAGGCCGGAAGTGATTTTCCGTTATGAAAACGACCGAAAAACCGAACCCATAGAACGGCTCATGGTGGACTGCGAAGAGCAATTCATGGGACTGGTAACAGAGAAGCTCTCCATGCGCAAGGGACGGATGACCAATCTGGTCAACAACGGCATGGGGCGCGTTCACATTGAATTTTCCATACCCACCCGAAGCCTGATCGGATACCGGGACGAATTCCTTACCGACACGCGGGGCACCGGCATCATGAACTCCCTGTTCGACGGTTACGAGCCGTTCCGGGGGGACTGCCCCAGCCGATTTACCGGATCCATCGTATCGGACCGTTCAGGACACGCCGTCCCCTACGCCCTCTTCAACCTGGAACCCCGGGGCCGACTCTTCGTCATCCCCGGAGAACCGGTCTATGAAGGAATGATCATCGGGGAACACAACCGAAGTCAGGATATCGACGTCAACGCCACCAAGGAAAAAAAGCTCACCAACATGCGAGCCTCCGGGAAGGACGATAACGTACTCCTCTCCCCCATCAAACCCATGACCCTGGAACAAACCATCAGTTTCATCCGCGAGGACGAACTGGTAGAGGTCACCCCCCTGTCCATACGCATGCGAAAGGTCGTATTGTCCTACCAGAAAAGGCATCTCTTGCGGTCTAGCAAGCTAAAAAAGGAAACAGCGGAAAAGTAATCGGGTAAAAAGAAGAAAAAAGCCGGCTCATTCATTCACTGAACAGGGAAATCTACCATGGCCTGAATGGAGCCGGCATTGTCATTTCATTTCCGCAAAGGGATGTTCACCTTCACGCAACTTCGGAAACAGCGCCTGAAAATAATTGATCACCGATCGCAAACCATAATGCGGGACGCGTCGGCAAAAGCCACTTCCATTTTTTGATAGGAAACCCCTGTCACAACCCCCATGCCAAAGGTCTTATGGTCGATCACATCGTCGGTTTGATAAGATCCGTCCATGGTATAAGTCACAGGTTCTTTTTCCTGGAATTTTTTCTGCAGCTGCTCGAAAATGGCCGCGGCATCCGGTTTTTTGCTCTTCACGCCCGCCCGGCTCTTTTTTGCGGGTTTCTTGGCCTTCTTTTCCTTCTTTTCCTTCTCCGGGTGGTATTTGTGTTCGCTGCCGCAGGTACGGCACTGAACCCGTTCCACAATGCCTTCACTGTTGTGTAAAACCACCATATGGGTCAGGGGCAGCTTGCATCTTGTACACTGGGTCACCAAAATCTGGGCCACAGGCGTTCGGTCTTTATCCTTGGTTGTCATCTTTTTTCCTTTGAAACAAATATTATTTTAAAAAAGCATCTCAAATGATTATAGGACGTTAGGAAAGCAGAGGCAAGGAATTTCTCCGACGTTTAACGCTTCCCCAAAAATTCCGTGAGTCGTTTGATGGCTTCATCCAGGGTTTCATCCTTCTTGCAAAAACAGAACCGCACCAGCTCTCGCCCCCGACCGCGGTTATTCCAGAAACAGGAACAGGGGATGGCAGCCACCCCCGCCTTTTCCGTCAGCATCCGGCAAAACGCCACATCATCTTCAAACCCGAGGCTTCGAATGTCCACCAGGAGATAATAGGTCCCGGCCGTGGGGAAAAGCTGAAACCCCAGGATTGCCAGGGCATCGGACAGCCTGTCCCGCTTTTTCGTGTAGTCGGCCAGAAGCGCGTCGTAGTAGGAATCCGGAAAATCGATGGCAAAGGCCATGGCCTCCTGAAGAGGCCCCTGGCCGCAAAATGTGATAAACTGGTGGCTCATGCGCACAGCCCGGGACAAAGCAGGCGCCGCGATCACATAGCCGATCTTCCATCCGGTCATGGAAAAGGTTTTGGCCGTAGAGGAAATAACAAAGCAGCGGTCCTTGAGTTCGGGGATGGTCAAAAGGGTGACATGCTCCCGGTCATCATACACCAGATGTTCATAGACCTCGTCCCCGATGGCATAGGCCCCGTACTGAACGCACAAACCACCGATAAAGGAAAGTTCTTCCCGCGAAAAAGTCTTGCAGCAGGGATTCTGCGGGTTGTTGATGATGATGGCCTTGGTCTTGGGGTTAAAGGCCTCCGCCAGTTTCTCCCTGGGCAGCGAAAACTCCGGACCTTCCAGCGAGACATAGCGGATTTTTGCCTTCGCCATAGCCGACACCGGCGCATAGGTCTCATAGCTGGGTTCCAGCAGAATCACTTCATCTCCCGTTTCCAAAATGCCTAAAAGGGTAGCGCACAACCCTTCCGTGGCCCCACTGGTCACGGTGACTTCTCTGTCGGCATCCACCCTCACCCCATAAAACCGCTCCATCTTTCGTGCCACGGCCTCACGAAGGGCCGACATGCCATATGAAAGGATATACTGGTTAGGACCCCGTTTAATGGCTTCGGCCGCCTTGGCGCGAATGGCCTCCGGCCCGTCAAAATCGGGAAACCCCTGAGAAAGATTGACGGCGCCATGAGCATTGGCCAAGACGCTCATTTCAGTAAAAATTGATGTTCCAAAAGGACGCAGCGCCGCCACAGCCACATCCTCTATTTCGTGTTTATCTTCGCTTTGCACTGCAAAACCTCCTGAAGATCTGATTGAATATTGAATATATTTTATCAAAACATCAGCGTTACTTTGAATGATTCCCCAATTTCCTCAAAAACCACTTTTTTACCATGATCCGCAGCTTCTCGGCAAACCATTGGAAGCCCTCTGCCAAGCTGATCAATATAGCGCATGTTCTCCATGAACTTGACGATTACGGGATTGCTCGCAAAAGACACCCCGAAAGGGAGTTTTTCAATGGTGACGGTATTGGGCAAACGCCCCGGACTAATGACCTCAATCCGATCTTCAAAGATAAATACCCTGATTTTTGATCCAGTGATCGCGTAGTTTCGATGCACAACGGCATTGGTCAATAATTCGCGAAACACCTTGTCCGGATACCGGTAAGTGGTATCCACCCGTTTAACGCCGATAATCCTGGACGGTACGACCAGATGGTTTTTAATCACCGCCACACCGGTATCCACCTGGTAATCGAGATTCCCATCGATGTTCTGCTTATCCAACAATTCTTCATTGATGCTTATCCCTCGAAAACGGGCAAAGGAAATGCCGTTCTGGGGTAAATGTCTGGAAGGGTTTCCGCCGAAAAGCAATAATCCCGCAATGGTTGTTTCTAAAGTGTCGTGAAGGATATCCGTGTTATGGAGAAGGATTTGCTTCTGCTCATCGTTTTCCCTGGAAAAACTGAAATGATAGGCCGAAAAATAACTGTCCAGTTTGGGAAAATTAAGATCTCTGATTCCCGTACCCGGAACCGGGGTAAGATCATAGTGAAACGTTCCACCCGCCTGAAAAAGCCTCAAAAGTTCAGACTGAGTGGCAAACCGATTCGTTGAACCGACCCTCACATAATATTTACCATCCGTAACAATGACGCCGCCCCGGGTGTTGGCCAAGGCCACCATCTCCCTGGCCATACTCTCCGGCCTGACCCGTTCGGACTTGAATTCAACGGAGGGACCCTCCCCCTGCTCAATCAAATCCAGGATGTATACCATGTCCGCATCCATATGGTTAGATTTCTCTCCTGTTTTCCCGGAATAAATACAGAATATCATTCCTTCATCTTGGATACCCAAAATCCTTCAACGCCAGAAGCGCCGCCCCGCTGGTGACCAATGGCTAACAGCTAATGGCTGTATTTTCATGGTAAGTATCGACAATACCAGACTGTAGAAGAACAACTCGCCATCTGTCAAGGTTCATATCCGCTTGACACAGCGTCTCTTTTTTCTTAGGTTTCAGTCAATCAAAAAAATGAAGACACAACAAGATAAACCTTGGCCTCTTGAAGGGAAAAACATTTGGACCCTAAAAAGGGCAATACATCTTTCAATCCGGAGTTGTTCATTCGCGACCACCTGGCGGGATATCGCACGGAACTGGCCAATAGGAGGACCCTGCTGGCCTACATTCGCACCGTCGTGGCCCTGGTTGCGGGGGCATTAGTATTTATCAGGTTCTGGGATCACCCCCTTGTGGTCTGTTTAGGCTGGACCCTTTTGCCGATCAGCGCACTGCTGCTGATACAGGGATTTCGGTCTTACAGAAAAATCAATCAGATTGTTCGCCTGGAAGAGGAACAAACAGGGGAAACCAATGGACCCTTTTTTGAACACACCCATCACACCGAGGAAAACGAGCGGCGATGGTAACCGGTTTCCAACCAAAACACGAAGTTTCTTATGGACTGGGTTCCAAAAGAAATAGATGGGTATGCGATGCCACAAAGGCTCTGATTCGAGCCGGCTTTTTTCCTTTCTATCGCATGGAAACAGAAGGGACGGAGGGGCTTCCCAGGAACCGCGCCTTTCTGCTGCTCCCCAAACACCAATGCTGGCAGGACATCCCCCTGATTGCCGTCGCCACACCCCGACCCCTGTACTACATGGCCAAACATGAACTCTTTCTGAACCCTCTTGCGGACCGGCTTTTGAAATTACAGGGGGGGATTCCGCTAAATCGCCGGCAACCGCTCAGAAGCAGAGATGCCATCAGGGCCATGATTCGCTTCCTAAATGAGGGAGAGGGCGTGGTGGTTTTTCCCGAGGGCGCCTATTATCCCAATCGCATGGGGCCCGGCAAAGGGGGCATCCTGAAACTGATTATCTCCCGGTTAGCCCTGCCGTTGGTTCCCGTGGGCATAAGCTATCACAAAAGAGCACCCAAAACGTATGTAAAGATTGCTTTCGGCAATCCAATTTATCCCACCAAACAGATATCCGGTGAAGAAACACTCAACCGGGTCATGAAAACCATTCAAGACCTTTCCGGTCTATCATGAAAGGAACATCCCCATGAACGCACCCACCAACATCTATGAACAGATCGAGGGTTACAGAGAAAACGTCATTGAACTTCAGAAAGAACTGTCGTCACGGGTAGCCCTGGGCCCCTTGAACGGGGGAACCGGTGAACATGAAAAGGTAACGTTCATTAAAGCACTGTTCGAGAACATGAACGCGGATGCCATCCAGGAAATCAACGCACCCGATGAAAAGGCGGAGAATGGTTACCGGCCAAACCTGATCGGCCGGTGGGAAGGCAAACAAAATAAGCAGGTCGTCTGGGTTCTGGCCCACGCGGACGTCGTCCCTCCGGGGAACCTGTCCCTTTGGGAAACTGATCCGTACCAGGTCAGGGTAGATGGCGATCGCATTATCGGCAGAGGCGTCGAAGACAATCAACATGGGTTTGTCAGCGCCTTTCTGGGGCTTAAAGCCATACTGGATTCGGGTGAACCTTTAAAAAATTCAGTGGGTCTAATCATTGTGGCGGATGAAGAAACGGGCAGCGAATTCGGTCTCGATTACATGTTGAAACACCATGCAAGCATCTTTAAGCCCGAAGATTTAATCATTGTGCCCGATGCGGGCAACGAAGACGGCACCATGATCGAAATCTCCGAAAAATCCATGCTCTGGCTGAAATTTACCGTTAAGGGGCGACAGTGTCATGCCAGCACCCCCCAAAAGGGGAAAAACAGCTTGGTGGGAGCGGCCAAACTCATCCTGGCCCTTGGGGCGCTGAAAGAAACGTTTCCAGGTTCTAATCCCCTTTTCAGTCCACCGATTTCCACTTTTGAACCCACCAAATTTCTGGCCAATGTTGCCAACGTCAACACCATTCCGGGAAAAGAAGTTTTTTATATGGACTGCCGAATCCTGCCTGAATATCCCGTAGATGCCATCATCACGGCAACGGAAAAAATCGCCGAGACCGCGGCCGCCGAAACGGGCCTTGAAGTTGAGATGGAAACCGATCATCGCCATGATGCAGCGCCGCCGACTCCCGTGAACGCGCCGGTGGTGACGGCGTTAAAAAAGGCCGTACGAAAAATCACCGGCAGGGAAGCCAAACCCATGGGCATCGGCGGCGGAACCGTGGCGGCATTTTTCCGGGCAGCCGGACTGCCCGCGGCGGTTTGGTCCACCTGTCCGGATACCGCCCATCAACCCAATGAATACTGCCTGATTTCCCAGATCATCGCCGATGCAAAGGTATTTGCCTGCATCTATCAGGATGATGAAGACTGACAAACACCCATTCAAAATGGCCCAAGGCATTGTTTTTTTTGAATTGACACCTAATCGACAAAAAGATACCTTAGCGCCTGAATGCAGTAGAAAATCTTTCTTTCTAACCGCAACCATTGTTTTCACATTCAAAGAACGGTTCTTGCGCATGTGAAAACCTGAAAATACCCTCTTAACATCAGAGACAGGGATCATTTTATGAAGGTCAAATTCTGGGGAACAAGGGGTTCCATCGCATCGCCGGGAAAAGACACCATCGTTTACGGAGGAAACACCTGCTGCGTTGAAATTTTGCTGAATTGCGGCGAAACCGTCATCATTGATGCGGGAACCGGCATGCGGCCGCTGGGAGACCACCTGATGGCCCTTGGAAAAGCAGTAGACATTCACCTTTTGATGACCCACGTTCATTGGGACCATGTACAGGGATTCCCCTTTTTTGACCCGGTTTTTAAACCCACCACGAAAATATCCGTTGACGGCACACGCAGATGCATCAAGGGGCTGCGGGCTATTTTTGACAATAAAATCGGCGACGGGTTTTTTCCCATCAAATTTGAAGACCTGGGGGCTGACATCCGCTATCTGGACCAGTTGCATTATGGACCTTTAAAAATCCACAATACCACTATCCGCACCATTGAACTTCAACATCCACAAGGGGCGCTCGGATTCCGCTTCGAGGAAGACAATAAGTCATTTGTCTTTATCACGGACAACGAACTGACCCGGAAAATCTGGCAGGGAAAACGCATTGAAGATTTTGTTCCCTTCTGTCGAAATGCGGACATCCTGGTCCACGATGCTCAGTACATCCCCGAAGAAATTGAAACGCATCGGGGCTGGGGGCATTCCGACTACAGTACCGCTCTGGAGCTGGCCATGAAAGCCGGGGTGAAACACCTGCTCCTGTTTCACCATGAACCCGCCAGAACGGACACGCAAGAAGCCCTGATCGAAAAAAAATGCCGGGAACTGGCCAAAAAACAGAAGGCCGATATCATCATCGAGGCGGCTAAGGAAGGCAGCGAGCTGATCCTTTGAGAAATAAAATCGGACATCAACAGCATGAAGGCACTAATCAAAAATGACCCGTTCAACGCATAAAGAGATCGTACTGGTGTTGGGCGGCGCCCGAAGCGGAAAAAGTTCCTGGGCCCTTGAATACACCGAAAAACATTACGAATCCTATATATTCCTGGCAACCGCCGAAATCATGGATGATGAAATGGCGGACAGGGTCCGACTGCACAAGGACGCCCGAGGCCCCCAATGGAAACTGAGGGAAGAGCCGCTTGAGATTGCGGATGTGCTGGAAACGGATTGCCGGGACGTGGATGCGGTCCTCATTGACTGCATGACCATCTGGTTAAGCAACGTTCTCCTGAAACAGGGTGAAGACAAGGTCCTGACCTACCAAAACAGGCTTATTGAAGCCTTGGCCCGAACCCGGAAATCAATCATCATCGTATCCAATGAGGTGGGAATGGGTATCGTCCCGGAGCACCCCTTAGGCCGGCAATATCGAGATATGGCCGGGTTTCTGAACCAAAAAATGGCGGCGGCAGCCGACAAAGTAGTCATGACCGTGGCGGGCCTGCCCCTCTTTCTAAAATAGCAACTAAACAAAAACCTCCAAATATAGTTTTCCAATTTTCGCTAGAACTTTACAACTATATGATATAGCTTTGTTTTTTTCAACTTAAAACTTAAAACCTAAAACTTAAAACTTAAAACCCCGATATGCCATGATCCTTCAAAAATCCAGATTACAGCAAATGACCCTGGTACTGTGGGTTGCATCCGTTGCGATAGTTATCTATCTGTCGCTCTCTCCCCGGCTGGAAATGCCATATGATTTTTCCAACGCGGACAAGGTCGCCCACCTTCTGGCCTACCTATGGCTTGCCACCCTCTCTTTTTTTGCCTTCCCGACCCCGAAATCAGCCCTTACGGGCGCCTTGTGCATGGTTCTCCTGGGTATCGGTTTGGAATTTTTACAAGTCTATGTTCCTGGCAGGTCTTTTTCAGTGGCAGACATGGCGGCCAACGGCCTGGGCGTGATGCTGGGAATATGGATGGCCCGGTCCGCGAAACGTTTTTGTTTTCGAAGGATCTGACGCACCCTGACCGGCAAACTGCGGGTCCTATCATTTTTTGACCTGGGGAGGGAATAAAAAAATGACCGGATTCACTGGTAACAGACCCGCTCAAACCCCAAAGCCACCACCACAAACCGTTTGAGCCGTAAGTCCCGGTATCGGCCGACCAAGCGATTTCCGTAATCCATAACCTGGGCCGTTCCCTCCTCCAGGGCCTGTTTGACCTGCGGCAGGGCATAGAGTTCCTTGCGGGGCATGGCGCGGATAGCTTCTCCTGAAAGGCTCAGTTCCTTCAGGCTCAGGAATTTGAACTCGATCAACACATCAAAGAGAGTCAAATAGCGCTTGTCCGGCCGGATGATCATGGTCAGGTCCGCGTACCGGCGCGTCAGTTCCGGTTCGGAATCCATGATGTACAAAATGTCGTTGTACAGCAGGGTCAGAAAGCAGGTTTTCAAGGTCAGCTCGTTGGCCTGGGCATAATCCCGGTTTTTGAAGACCGGAAAATAAGCTTCTTCCACAAAGGCGCATACCGGCGCCATCTCGCCGTATTGGTAAACCCGCTTGGCCGCATCCAGACCCCGGTCCCGGATCACGGGGTCCGGGAGCATCATCCGCTGTACCCGCTCCACATACAGCCCCTGCATCACCAGATTGGGAACCTTCAGCACCAGTTCCCCCTTGTCCGTTTCTCCCGACAGGGTGAGAACACCGAAATAGTACAGGAAAGAGGCGATAAAGGTCTTGTCCTTGGAGTGGTCCGAAAGCATTTCACTCAATCCGAATCGGTCCTCGATATCGGGTACGGCAACTTCGCACCCTTTTTCCACCAGGGAAAGGATCAGCTCCCGACCACCGGGTATCCCGGCCACGTATTCCAATTTAGAATCATCCACGGCCAGATTGGCATCCAGCATCTTACGGGGATATTCGCACAACTTCTGAAACTGCTTGAAAAAATAGAGACAAAGGGTAGGATTATACACCATGCCGTGGCCACGGGGAACGAAATTGTAGCCATTGTAATAGGTGCGCATCATCAACAGCGCCTCCCGGGTCTTTTCCTCTCCCAGGCCGCAATCTTTGGCGATTCGGTTCAGGGTTTCCAGCACTTCCTCTTCCAGGAACCCGCACAAATCTCCAAACTCCGGCTCGAAATAGAGGTTCTCCGCAATATTGTACCCGCTGGTGATGTCGCTCAACACCACCGGCGACACGCCCGTGATGAACACCCGGTCGAACATGCTTCCACCCGTGGAAGATTTGATGGCCTTGAACACCGTTCGCAACACCCCTTCGTCATGCACCAGGGCCTTGTAGAGATCCGTGGCATCAGCAAGGGGCAACATCATGATGGTATTAGCGAAATTGTCGTACTCGTCGATCAGGAGATAGACGGGATGCGCGAGGGTTTTAACAGCCGAAATAAACGATCGAATGGAATACAAAGCGTCGGAACGGTCGATGGCGACCCCCGGAAGATCAAAACCCGCGGACCTGTAGGTCTGGACTGAATCTTCAATGCCGGCATTGATGTGATTGTACAGGGAACGTTTCACCTCATCCGGTGTACCGGTGGGATCAACACACGAGAAATCCAGGCGCAAAATGAAATACCCATTGCGGTAAGGGGTGGGGTTTTGGCCGATGGCCAGATGCCCGAACAGGGCCTCAAACACATCCTTGCGGGCGATATCATAGTAGTTCTCCAGCATAGACAACAGCAGACTCTTGCCGAAGCGACGGGGGCGGATAAAAAGAATTGATTCCGCCCGCTCCAGTAATGGGATGGCTCCGGTGCGGTCCCGGTAAAAATAGCCCTGGGTGATGATTTTTCGGAAATCTGCCATTCCGTAGGGAAATTTAATCATAGTCTGGAAGCCTCCATCGTCAAGGTGACAGAAAATTATGGCGCTAAACCGGCTATCTTCTTCTTTGATTATGGGTGTGACGTTATTTTTGAGTGACCCCTTTAAACCGCCGGCTGTTTTCGTTTTGCCATTTTTTGTGCCCTTCGCACGCTGGACCACCTTTGAAACGCAAAAAATTTATGGGTTGCCCATACCATGGGCTTCAACGTCCACCCCTCAAAATCCTCCGCCACATCCTCCAGGAGCGACTGGATGGGAAGATGCTGAGGACATGCCTTTTCGCATTTTCCACAATGCTCGCACAGGGAAGCCAATGACGGCGCTTCCCCCTCGCCTCCAGCCAGTCGGGTCAGGTAAACGATGTTGGCCCATTTTGTATCATCGAACAAATGCTTTCGGTTATAAAGTTCAAAACACAGAGGGATATCCACACCCGACGGACAGGGCATACAGTAACGACAACCGGTGCAAGCGGCCTTGGTCAATCCTCGATAGGTTTCTTCGACCCTGCCGATCAAGTGTAATTCCCCGTCCGTCAAGGATTCAGGATAACCCTCACCCGCAATGCGCAGATTTTCTTCAATATGCCTTTCATGGTTCATTCCCGAAAGCACCACAGTCACCTCGGGGTGATTCCACACCCAGCGCAGGGCCCACTCCGCAGGCGTCCGTTTTGTTCCGGCCTGATCCCACAGGGCCTGAATTCGCGGCGGCGCCGGGCGTGCCAGATTGCCGCCCCGAAGCGGCTCCATCACCATCACCGCCAGCCGTCTTTCCGATGCATACCGAAGTCCCTCGGTGCCGGCTTGGTTCTGTTCATCAAGATAATTGTACTGGATCTGGCAGAACGTCCACTCATAGACATCCACAATTTCTTTAAACACTTCCAGATCGCCGTGGAAAGAGAAACCCGCATTTAAAATAAGCCCGTCCCTTTTGGCCTGGTCCAGAAATTCCAGCACGCCGAGGCGTTTTAATTTTTCCCAGCTTCTACGTTCGAGAGCATGAAGCAGATAATAGTCGATATGGTCGGTCTTGAGATGATCCGTCTGCGCTCTCAGGAGTTGATCCATGTCTCCCCGGGATTTCACGGACCAGGGCGGCAGTTTCGTGGCCAGTTTGACTTTTTCGCGATAGCCATCACTCAGCGTACGCCCTAAAAAGGGCTCACTGCCCCCCGCATGATAGGGCATAGCCGTATCGATATAGTTGACCCCCTGATCGATGGCATGACGAATCTGCTTTCGAGCACGGTCTTCGTCAATTCTGCCGCTGCCCGGCTGTCCCCGCTTCTGGGGAAGACGCATACATCCGAATCCTAATATTGACAACCGGTCTCCTGTTTTTTCCACCGTACGATACAGCATTTCTACCTCCCATCAATCCGTGAATTCCGCTAGGCAAGCGGCGAGTAACAAGTGACGCGTTCATACCGGTTACCGGCAGAAGATACAACCGTGGACTTCGTTGTAAATCTTTTGCCAGAGAACTTCTCCGGCAAAGCTCTCCACGTAGACCTTCATTTTGGGCTCGGTCCCGGATGGGCGAATGGCAAACCAGGACCCATCTTCCAGGGTCACTTTCACCCCCCCGATGGACGCCCCATTTCCAGCCGCCGTGGTGGCAATGGATGCAATGGGCAGCCCAGCCACGGAAGAGACTTTGACGGAATCGGGCGTAAGATTTTTCAAGATCTGTCGTTGCACATCCGAAATGGGGCCGTCGGCCCTTTTGTAAAAGGGCGCGCCATGTTTCGGAACCAGAACCGTCTCATAGATCTCAGCGGGTGTTTTTCCCGTTCTGGCGATGATTTCCGCCGAAAGAAGACCCGCCGAAAATCCGTCCTTGTCCGTACACCACGGGAGGCCGTCCATCCTGAGAAAAGAGGCGCCCGCACTTTCCTCCCCGCCGAAAGCCAGTTCTCCCTTCAAAAGGCCGTCCACGAACCATTTGAATCCCACGGGAACCTCATAAAGGCTTCGACCCAGGTCCTGGACCACCCGGTCAATCATGGTGCTGCTGACCAGGGTTTTGCCGATTTTGAGACCGGAACGCCACGATGGACGATGCCGCAACAGGTACCAGATGGCCACGGAGAGATAATGATTGGGGTTCATGAGCCCCGTGGGACATACAATCCCGTGGCGATCGAAATCCGGGTCGTTCCCCCAGGCCACATCAAAATGATCCGCAAGGGCAATGAGGTTTGCCATTGCACAGGGGGATGAACAATCCATACGGATTTCCCCATCCCAGTCCAGGGGCATAAACCCGAACGCCGGATCGACGCGGGGATTAACGACTTCCATATTCAACTGATAGGTTTCAGCGATCACCCGCCAGTAATGAACGCCGGATCCTCCCATGGGATCCACGCCCATTCGTACCCCGGCCTCCCGGATGGCTTTCATGTCAACCACCTGATCGAGGGCTTTGACAAAGGGCGTGATGAAATCCTCTTTGTGGGTCGTCGAAGCCACATAGGCCTTTTCATAGGGGAACCGTTTGATATGGGCTTTTTCCGGCCCCATGAGCTGGTTGGCCCGCACCTCGATCCAAGAGGTTTCAGTGACATCGGCCGGCCCGCCATGGGGGGGGTTATACTTGAAGCCCCCGTCCCGGGGCGGGTTATGGGAAGGGGTGATCACCACGCCGTCGGCCCTTTTGTTCGAATTGCCCCGATTATACCTTACAATCAAAAAGGAAATCACCGGGGTCGGGGTAAATTCATCCTGGTTATGAATAATCGTCTCCACGCCATTGGCCGCAAAAACTTCGAGGGCGGTGCGAAACGCGGGCGTTGAAAGCGCATGGGTATCAAACCCCATGAACAGCGGTCCTTTACGTCCTTTTTCCCATCGATAATCACAAATAGCCTGTGCCATGGCGGCCACGTGCAATTCGTTGAAGGTTCCTTTCAAGGCAGATCCCCGGTGTCCTGATGTACCGAAAGAAACCTGTCCCGTCGCTTCACCGGTATAATAGGAAGATACCAGCCCGGGAATATTTTCCAACATGGATTCCGGCGCCGGATTTCCGGCCAAATGATCAAACGTCATTAAATTCTCCTTTCACATTTCATGCTTTCCAGGCGTGCGGCGACGGCGGCAATGATGGCGGCGCCTATGCCGGAGCCATCCCTGGAATGAACCAGGGTTATTTTTTTTGCATTTTCCCCGTACAGAACCTTAAACATATCCGTTATTTTGGTTCGAAATCCGGGGTATTTTTCAAAAAGTGACCCGTCAACGCCAACCGTGTGCGCTTTTTTCAATTGCGGATCGATCCAGGTCAGTACCGATGCCATGGCCCCTGCCCCGAGGCCTGCCGCCCTGGCCGATACCATCCGGCAAAGGCGTTTCAACAAATTTCTATCGTGAAGAGGTCTGTTTAAAATCCCTTTGGTTTCAAGAAATGCGTCTATTTCAGAAAGGGTTTCGGTTTCATCTCCTTCAATCAGGGACATATCCTCTGTTTTCAATGACCCTTTCACATTGAAATATTGCGCGGCCTCCGGCTCATCCGAGAATATGAGGTCTCTATTTATCAAATCCATTAAAACAAGCCTTGTGATCTCTCCTAAGTACATACCGGACACCATTTTTTCCAGATACATGGTCCCTGGATTTACCGATGCCTTATCCAGCATATGGTCGTAAAAGGTAAGCCGCACTTTATCGAAATTACCCCATTCTATATTGAGAATCATATACCCATCGGGATCAGGTCCCTTTAATTTCCGAATATTTAAAATTTTTTCCCGATAACACGCATTGGTTCCGGTCCCCATGATAACCCCCATGTCACATCCGGGGTCGGTATAGCTTCTCGCAACCAGAGTACCGACGGTATCATTGGCCAGGGCTGTTACGGTAATACAGTCGATTCCCTTCCGCCGCAACGCTTCGTTTAAGAGCATGACCACATCTTCACCCTGTACCCCCCTGGCCGTAAACCCTTTTGTCCAAACGATCAGCTTACCGGCGGCAATGCCGGTCTGCGCTACCGGAAAGGAAAAGGTGAAGGCGAGATCATGGTTTTTTCCCCTATCCATATGATTTTCGTTTAAAAAGACATCGATACATCCGGCAATGAAATCAAAAAGCTGCACCCCCGTTCCCTGCATTCCCTTTTGGGGAACAGCGAATTTACTGACGGCCGTAATACCGGCGGTCCCCTTCCCATCCAGCTTGACGGCCAGCACCCTGAAATTGGTACCGCCCAGGTCCAGCGCCATAAATTCTCCCGTTTCATTCCCTTTGGGTTTGTCCACAAATGAAGGGATCATCTTAAGGGAACTTTCATGGCCCAAGAGACCTTTGTGCATTTCAGCATGAAAACTTTCAATCATCAGCTTGATATCATCCGATGAAATTAAAAATATTTTCTCCAGATATGAAAAAAATGCTTCCCGTGCAACGGACGATGCGTTGATCATTATTTGCTCCATTAGTACCTTATCACCTGGTTCCCGCAGCGAAACCGGCAGCTTAATGTAATTTCATTAAAACCTGCAAAAAAATGCTCAACAAGTTGTGGCGTTTGAAAACCAAAACCCGTATAATCCGCAGGAAGTAAGTATATTTTTTGCCGCTGAAATAGGCAAACTCATTTTCATATTCTAGGAAAAATATTCGAATGGATACTGAACTTATTACCCGCTTGAACCTGCTCTGGGAACCGGTTTATCCCTACCTGGCCCGATGGATTGAAAATCGGTTGCCCAAAAAAGATGCGCGTGTATTGGAAATCGGTCCATTTTCCGGGGGCATCATCACTTCCCTGCTGAAACGCCATCCCACACTAAAGGGCGCCATCGCCCTGGAAGAATCAGGAGTAGCCAAGGCCATTCAAGCCTCATTTCGCGCTCCCTGCCCCATGCTGATTTCACGGCTGGAGCATCTCCCCCTGTTGCCGACCTTCAACCTGGTGATCTGCCGGGGGGCCTTTTTCTTTCTCACCCCCCACATCATCAAAGAGAGCTGCCGCATTCTGCAACCCGGGGGACATGCCCTCTTGGGTGGAGGATATGGTCCGGTTACGCCGGAAGAAATTATTTCACCCATTGCAGAGGAATCCAAGGACCTCAACTACCGGTTGGGAAAAAAATGGCTTTCCCGCAAAAATCTGGAAGAAATGGTCTCGGAAACGGGCATGGAAAACCAAAGCGCCATCATCGAGGAAGGCGGGCTGTGGTTGTTGATATCTCAAAACCCATGAAACCCTACGGAGGGATCTGATGATCTCCGTTTTAAACCGTAAATCGAATATTCCAAAGCATTTCAATCGCTATCTTCAAAACCTGTTCACGCTGAGCACCCTGTTGCCGACGTTGATCATCCTTTCCGGCTGTGCAACAGCCCCTGATCGGTTCTACATCCCCAAGGGAATTCCCGTTGCCTCCGGAACCATTTTGAATCCAACCTTCAAAGTGGATCGATTTGTCAATCTTGAAAATGGACAACCCAACACCGATTGGATTCAAATCGGCACGGAGTCCCACGAGTGGCTGGCGAACCTGAACCGATGGACCGATACGGCCGTCCACCTGGCCGAGGCGGAACTGAAAAAGCGGGGCTCGGTGGTGATGGTGAATGCCGCGACTGTTTTTGAACTGGATCTTTGTAAGGATAGTGAGGGCAGGGTAAGTGGTTTTCTCCGGACGGATGTGAAGAAAGTAGGTTGTCCTCTGGATACGGACGGGGACGGTGTGTCCGATTTTCTGGATCAATGCCCCTGTACGCCCCTGGATGCGGAGGTTGACCATGTGGGATGCCCGCTGGATACGGATGACGACGGAGCGCCCAATTACCGGGACGCATGTCCGGGAAAAGCCGGAGAGGAAAAAGCATCCAAAAATGCCAAGCCCCCCGGAAAGATACAGACCGGCGCCACCACTACCCACGATCA
Source organism: Desulfatiglandales bacterium (assembly GCA_963662465.1). Taxonomy (GTDB): domain Bacteria; phylum Desulfobacterota; class DSM-4660; order Desulfatiglandales; family Desulfatiglandaceae; genus NaphS2. Next base: position 565,587 of record OY759599.1, on the reverse strand, counting down.
GAAGGGTTCTTTTTCCGTGCCCTGCCATGGGGAAGGAAGCCGATTTACAGTGGCGGGCCCGGTGCCGCCCGATGCCGTCATCCGACTCATCCAGCAACATCTGGGTCAAAACGGAATTTTGCTTTCGGAAACGGAGCCCAATGTGTTGACATTCTCAGCAACCGCCGGACAATGGAACAGCACCCTGGATCTCCTGAAAATGGAACTGGGCAAAAGGGACATTATGCTGGTGGACGGACCGCCCCGGATTCTGAGGCTTTCCATCACCTTTGCAAAACTGTTTTGGACCTTTTACGATGTGGGGTGCAACCTGAATCTGGAAGTTCAAACCGGAGATGATCGTGTGCAACATTACAAGGTATCCACACTCTCCCCGGAACTTTACAACAGTTGCGATGAAGCCGTGTCAAAAGCTGTATCCGGCATGTTCATGCCCAAAAGGCCAGTCAAGGACACGGATAAGGACGACGTACCCGACTACCGGGATAAGTGCCCCGAAACACCCGAAGGCGTAGCAGTGGATACACGGGGATGCCCGCTGGATACGGACAAGGACGGGGTGCCGAATTACCGGGACCAATGCTCCAGCACGCCGGAGAGCGTGCCTGTCGGCGACGAAGGATGCCCACTGGATACGGACGGGGACAGCGTACCCGACTACCGGGATAAGTGCCCTGAAACGCCCGAAGGCATTGCAGTGGATACGCGGGGATGCCCGCTGGATACCGACAAGGACGGGGTGTCGGATTACCGGGACCAGTGTCCGAACACACCGGAAGGCATAGCGGTTGACGAAAAAGGCTGCCGCAAGAACCCCAAAAACCGGTATGTCCTCATTCCGGACCTGGATGGGGATATCGGCCGACTCACGGTGGCCAGTGAAAAAGGTTCCCAGGTCCTGGACAAGGCCTTTGAAGCCACAGGATTGAACAACGCCGACGAAGTTCCCAGCACGCCCATCATCATGGATGAAGCGGAAGTCAAGAGGATCTTCAAAGACGCGCTGAATGCCCAGCCCACCCCCCCGGTTCACTTCATCCTCTACTTTACGACCGGAACCACGGTGCTGACGCCGCAATCCATGGCACAGCTCCCAAAGGTCCTGAAATCCATCGAAGATCGAAGATCCGTGGATTTGACGATTTCCGGCCATACGGATCGAACCGGATCCAAGAATTTCAATCGCGGGCTTTCCCTGGAGCGTGCCGGAAAAGTGGCTGAGTTTCTGGTTAAAAAAGGCGTCGATCCTAAAATCATTGAAATCACATCCCACGGTGAGGGAAATCCATTGGTCAAAACCGCCGATGGCGTGGCGGAACCCAAGAACCGGCGGGTGGAAGTCGTGGTCAGGTGATCACTCATTTTAAGGAATAAGGTTCGGCGCCCATTTTTGAACCATCTCAAGAATCAGCTTTTTACTGATGGGTTTGACCATATAGTCGTCCATGCCCGCTTCAAGGCACTTTTCCCGGTCTCCCGCCATGGCCTGTCCGGTCATGGCCACAATGGGAATCCTTTTGCCCGAGTCTCCGGCTTCAAATTTCCGGATGGCCCGCGTCCCTTCCAATCCATCCATGCCGGGCATCTGGATGTCCATGAAGATAAGATCGAAATCCTCGGGAGATGCACTGTAGGCCAGAAATGCCGCCTCACCATTGTTAGCCGCCACGACCTCGTGACCTGCTTTGGCCAACAGTTTTTCCCCGAGTTTTTGGTTGACGGGATTGTCTTCCGCCAAAAGGATTCTCAAATGCTGTTTCTTTTCCACCGACGCCCCCGCTGAAAACTCAGGTAATCCGGCGGGGTCAGGACTCGCAACGGGAGCCTCTTTGCTCAAAGGAAAAATCAACTTGAAACGGGTCCCTTTTCCTTCTTGACTCTCCACCGCTATGGGAACCCCATGCTTTTCAAGGATCTCTTTAACAATCGACATCCCGAGACCCGTTCCCTGTTCCCCGCTGGTGCCGCTTTGGGAAGTTTTGGTGAACGGATCAAAAAGATACGGTATCCTGTCTTCCGGAATACCGATTCCCGTATCGATAACGCTCGCCCATACCTCGCCCTCGCTTCCAGGTTCAATTTGAATCTGGATCGCTCCCTTTTCCGGTGTAAACTTGATGGCGTTGGACAGAAGGTTATTGAAAACCCGACCCAATGCGCTCGCATTTCCCAATATTTGAGCACCGGGGCACTGATCCGTCAAATGCAGGGTCTGTCCTTTGCGCACTGCCATATGTTTCAGCGCGCCGATGCTGGTCTCGATCACGTCAGCGAGCATAACAGGCGCCATCTCCAGCTCAACCTGTTCCGCCCTGGCCTTGCTGAGGTCCATGATATCATTGATCAGGCCCAGGAGCACGTTGCCCGAGGCTTTGATGTGGGTGAGCCCCTCCCGATCCTCCGCTTCCAGATATTTCTTTTCCAGAAGCAGGTCCGTAAACCCCAGGATGCCGTTTAGCGGGGAACGCAGATCATGGGAACAGACCGCCAGCAGATTGTCCTTCATGCGGTTGAGTTCGGTGAGGTCGCGGGTCATCTGCGCCAGTTCGTCCCGTTGCCTTTTCAACTGAAGATGGGTCTTGACCCGGGCCGCCACGATCGGCGGGCTGAAGGGCTTGATGATATAGTCCACGGCGCCGATTTCAAGCCCCCTGGTTTCATCTTCAACCTCTCCCTTGGCCGTAATGAAAATAACCGGAATATCCTTTAAACGAGAATCTTCTTTAAGCCGTCGGCATACTTCATAGCCATCCATATCCGGCATCATAATATCCAGAAGCACCAGATCGGGCGGGTTTTCCGAAGCGACAATGGCCAAGGCATTTTTTCCGCCGGTGGCGATGCGAATATCATATTCGGACCTCAGCAACTGACCCAGAATCCTGATATTCGCGGGGATATCGTCTACAATAAGGATTTTTTCCCGGCCGATTTCAGCATCCGGCATTAAACGCCTCCTTAGGGTGGAAGTCTGATGGGTTGATTATTGAGGGAACAGATACCCTGTGGTTATTCACAAAGAAATTAACAGAATCGGGGATGGGTTACAAGGATTTGAAGAAAGATCCCGCAAATTCCGGCATTATTCAACTTGACGGAAAATGATCTTTTCTTCTAAGATTGCCTTTATGCATCATTAATGCTGATTCACACATTGAACATCCTTTGAAAAAGGGAAAATCTTCAACTGGGGGAACGATAATGAAAACAATTGTCCTTTTTTTTGTCTTGTTTCTTTTTCTTTTCACCCCGCTCCTTTCGGCCATGGAACCGGCGGGCGTCATCAAGAATATCACCGGAAAAGCCTCCATCGAACGGGACAACCAAATCATCCCAGCGGTGGAAGGCGTTAAAATCCATGCAAAGGACATCCTTCAGACAGGACCCCAAGCGAGCATGGGAGTCATTTTCAGGGATGACAGCACCCTCTCCATGGGACCCGACACAAGGATCACCATTGACGATTTCCTGTTTTCCCCGGGCGAGGGAAAGCTCTCCTTTGTGTCGAAAATTTCAAAGGGAACCGCAGCCTATCTCTCCGGCCAAATCGGTAAACTCTCCCCCGGCGCCACCCGTGTGAAAACGCCCCTGGCCGTATTGGGCATTCGCGGCACCCGATTCCTGGTAGAGGTTGAATAATTAGGAGAAATCATCATGCGGAACATTCTTTCCACTGCTTTCTTTGCTTTGATCCTGATCTGGCTGTTTTCCACAACCGGATGCGCCAAAAAGAACACCTTTGTTCTCCTGCCCGATCCCAATGGAACCGTTGGCGAAATCACCGTGGCCACCGACAAGGGAACCCAGGTGATCCGCCAGGCGGAATATGCGGTGCAGATCTCCTCGACCGAGGAACCGCCCGGGAAACCCGAAAAAATGGATCGGGAAACCATTGAAAATAAATTCGGCATGGCCCTGGCGGCGGATCCGGGATTGCCGGTCACCTTCAGCCTCCATTTTAAAAGCGGCACGGACCAGTTGACCCCTTCATCGGAAAAACTGATCCCGGATATCCTGGCCGCCATCACCGCCAGAAAATCAAAAGACATCAGTGTGGTGGGACACACGGACCGGGTGGGCGCTGAAAGCCTAAACCTTCGTCTTTCCCGGAATCGAGCCGTTTCCATCAAAGATCTGCTGGTTTCCCAGGGCGTTGACCCGAAGATCATATTTGTCGCGGCCCACGGTGAAAGCAACCCGTTGGTTCCCACGGCGGACGAAGTGGCGGAACCTCAAAACCGCCGAGTGGATGTCACCGTCAGATAGCAGGGGCGAAAGGAATGACGTGCCGGAAGCAAAACCCATTTTCGGATTTCGCGGCAGGGGGCTTGTTCTTGCCCTCTGCGTCACCATGATCCTGGCCGGCACGGCTGTTACGCAACCCAACGCCCTGAAGTTCATTGAATTCAAAATCTACGATCACTTCCTGCGATCCGTCCCGATTCCAAAGACCCCAACGCTGCCGGTCATTGTCACGCTGGATGAAAAAGCAATTCTCACATTCGGGCAGTGGCCCTGGCCAAGATACCGCGTGGCGCTGCTTTTGGAAAAAATCAAGCGTCTGGGGGCCCTGGCTATCGGACTTGACATGCTGTTTCCTGAACCGGATCGCACATCCCCCAAAATCCTGGAGGAACAATTGCAGCGGGACCTTCACGTTCAGGCAAAGATCACGGGCCTACCCGACGACCTCAAGGACAATGACCGCCTCCTGGCTCGAATTCTAGCTCAGGGTCCGTATGTAATGGGATATGCATTTCTGTTTCAGAAAGACGATTTACCGGAAAACACCTGCACCCTTTATCCCTTGAAAACCGCCATCAAGTCGCCTGGAGGGGGCTGGGCCCCTTCCCACCATCTGATCAACGCCCAAGGGGCGCTTTGCAGTCTGAAAATCCTGGGGAATGCCGCAAACAACGCCGGATTTATCAACACCCTTGTGGATAAAGACGGCGTCATCAGAAGAAGCCCCCTGCTGGTCAGCTACCGGGACGGCATTTACCCAAGCCTGGCCCTGGCGACCCTGATGTATGCCGAAAAATCGGACCAGGTGCTGATTAAAGTCACCCAGGACGGAACCCTGTCTCTGCGAATGGGCAGGCGGATGATTCCCCTGGACCCTTCGGGACACCTGTGGATTAAATACAGGGCCGAAATGGACGCCTTTGCGCATATCTCCGCCGCCGATATCCTGGAAGACCGCATTCCCATGGAACAGCTCCAGGGAAAAATTGTGTTTGTGGGCACCACGGCCGCCGGCATCGGGGATACGCACATCACCCCCATTCAATCGGGTTTTCCGGGCGTACTGGTTCAGGCCGCCATCGCCGACAACATCCTTTCGGAACAGTTCATCGAGCCGGCCCCCTGGAAATGGGGATTGCAGTTGATCCTCATGGGGGCAACCGGACTCCTGGCCTGGATGCTGCTGCTGCCGGGCAAACCCCTCTGGGGGTTTCTGGGGCTATTGCTCCTGGGGGTCGGCATCTGGTGGGGAACGTTATGGCTTTTCACCAATCGAAGCCTGTTCTTTTCGCCTCTCATGCCTCTGCTAAACCTGTGCGCCGTTTTTATCCTGCTGGCCCTGCTGGACCTGAAACGCGCCATTTCCAGGGGGCGAACATTGAAACTGGAAAAATTGAAGGCGGATGAGGTGAGCCGTTTCAAGAGCGACTTTCTGGCCAACATGAGCCATGAAATTCGAACGCCCATGAACGCCATCATCGGCTTGAGCCACCTGGCCCTCAAAACCGACCTCAGTGCCAAGCAGGCGGATTACCTGGGGAAGATTCAAAGATCCGCCAATACCCTTTTGGGCATCATCAACGACGTGCTGGACTTCTCCAAAATCGAAGCCGGCAAACTGGCCATGGAACAGGTGGATTTTCGGCTGGAGGACGTGCTGGACAACCTGAGCAGCCTGATCAGCCTGAAAGCCGAAGAAAAGGGGCTTGAATTCCTCTTTGACGCAGATCCCCTGGCGCCCGCCAACCTGGTGGGCGATCCCCTGCGGCTGGGGCAGGTGTTGATCAACCTGGCCAACAATGCGGTCAAATTCACCGACCACGGAGAAGTCATCGTGACCGTTGGGCTTATGGAAGAAGATGAAAGTCATGTCACCCTCCGGTTTTCCGTTCGGGATACCGGCATCGGCCTGTCCCGGGATCAGACGGAGGGTCTCTTTCAACCCTTTACCCAGGCGGATCGCGGCACCACGCGGAAATACGGGGGCACGGGGCTGGGGCTGAGCATCTCCAGAAAACTGGTGGGCATGATGGGGGGCGACATCGGGGTGGAAAGCGAACCCGGGAAAGGCAGCACTTTTTTCTTTACCGCCCGATTCGGACTTCATCCGGACAAATCCCCCTGGAAACCGATGCTTGACCCGGAAATACGGGGAAAACGGGTTCTGGCGGCGGATGACAACTTTGCCGCCCGCAAGATCATGGAAACACTCCTGCTTTCCTTCGGTTTTGAAGTCCAAACCGTGGATTCCGCGGAAATGGCCCTGGAAGCCATCCAAAAGGCCGACCAGAAAACGGAAAAGCCCTTCGAACTCGTGCTGCTGGATTGGAAAATGGGCGGCATGACCGGAATCCAATGCGCCCGCCGCATCCAGAATCTTTCACTGAATATCGTTCCCAAAATGATCCTGGTCACCGCCTACAGCCGGGAAGAAGTGATAAGGGAAGCGAGGGAAGCAGGCCTCGACGCCTTTTTATTCAAACCCTTGAATCCTTCCCTTCTTTTTGACGCCATCATGGAAATATTCGGCCGGGAACCGGCCAAACGGCCACGAGAGAAAAGGGTTGAATCCGCCCTGCAAAAAGCCCTTTCAAACATTCGGGGGGCCAGGATTCTCCTGGCGGAAGACAATGAGATCAACCAGCAGGTGGCCCGGGAGTTGCTGGAGCAACAGGGGCTTTCGGTTCAGGTGGTCAATAATGGACAGGAGGCGGTTTCGGCGGTGGAACAATCGGCCTTTGATCTGGTACTAACGGATATTCACATGCCCGTCATGGACGGCTATGAAGCCACTGCTCAAATTCGAAAAAATCCCGCCCATAAAAACCTGCCCGTCGTTGCCATGACAGCCCAGGCCCTGGCGGGAGACCGGGAAAAAAGCCTGGAAGCGGGCATGAACGACCATGTGACCAAACCCATCGACCCGGAGAAACTCTTCGCCGTCCTGGTCAAATGGATTCAGCCCGTGGCAGGAAGAACACCGCCTCCCCGGCCGATTCAAAAAGAAAATGTCGTCCATCTCCCCGACCATGACCTAACGAATAAGGATTCACCCCTGCCGGAAATAAATTTGTCGGAAGGGCTGGCCCGGGTTGCCGGAAACCAGGTCTTGTACGAAAAGCTCCTTCAGGATTTTGCCCGACAGGTCGGCCCGGCACACGCTACACTCAGGGGACTCCTGGATAAAAATGACCTGGAAGAAATGGGGAGCCTCATCCACGGCATCAAGGGGACCGCGGGCAATCTCGGCGCCAACGACCTGAACAAGGCTGCCCAGTTGCTTGAGAAGTCCGTCAAAAACGGCCATCGCCCCCTGATTGAGGATGAGTTGACCCGGTTTCATCAATATTTGGAAGCCACACTGACAGCCATCCACCGCATGGCCCCGAAAGCGCCGCCCCCGGATGAATCGATTGCACCAACACCCGACACATCCCGAAGGCCCAACCTGGAAAAAACAGCGCTGCTCATTGGGGAACTGAAGGCCCTGCTGGAAGAATCCAGCCTGGATGCGGACAGAGTTCTGGAAAAACTGAAAGGACAGCTCCAAAACACAGGCTTTCATGGCCCGATTGAATCCCTTGAAAAAAGCCTGAACGATTTTGACTTTGAAAAGGCCCTGTCCCATCTGAAACTTCTGACGGACAACCTCGGGATCGAACATCAAAAATAATCTATCTTGCAAACCAATCATTTGACCCTGGACCCATCTTCTGTTATAGCCGATCCAGTGCAGCATCTTGAATTATCAAGAGAAAGGAACAACGCATGCGAAAAAGAGCGGTCATCACGGGCTTAGGACCTGTAACGCCCATCGGCATCGGCAAAGAAGCCTACTGGGGATCTCTCATGGCGGGCAAATCGGGCGCCCAAAAGATTCAGTTTGAAGGATGGGATATGGCTCAATATCCATCCCGGGTCGCCTGCCCCATTGACGGATTTTCCCTGACCGATTTCATGCACCGAAACAAAGACTTCAGGTATCTGGGGAGAACTTCCGAATTCGCCATGGCCGCCACCAGGCTGGCCCTGGAAGACGCCGGCTTTTCACTTGACGACATCGAAGGGGAAAAAGGACGTCGAACCTATGCGGTTAAAGACATGGATCCTGCCGGCATGGGGGTCATCCTCGGCATCGGCGCCCAAAACATGGATCTGTGCGAAAAATGGTACCGGCAATTTCTCAAATACAATGGGCCCAAAAGGGTTTCCCCCTTTGCCCTGCCCCATGTGCAGATATGCTCCGTACCGGTCAATGTGACCATAGCATTCGGCATCAAAGGGATCGCTTGCAGCGTCTCCACAGCCTGCGCATCCGCCAACCATGCCATCATTGAAGCCTATAAGCAGATTCTTCTGGGTGAAGAAAAAATCATGGTCACCGGCGGCGCCGATGCGTGCATCACCCCCTTCGTATTCGGGGGATTCGTGAGCATGAACGCCATGAGCAAGAGGAATGACGACCCTGAAAAAGCTTCCAGGCCCTTTGACAGGGACCGGGACGGTTTTGTCATGGGTGAAGGATCAGGGATCATCATTTTAGAAGAACTGTCCCATGCCCTTGACCGGGGGGCTCACATTTATTGTGAATTATCGGGCTACGGCGCCACATCCGATGCCTACCACATTGCCGCCCCCGACCCCGAGCCTGAAATGCAGGCCAAGGCCATGATGGACGCCATGAAAAGAGCAGGGGTGGTTCCCAAGGAGATCGATTACATCAATGCCCACGGCACCTCCACCTCCCTGAATGATCCCGCCGAGACCCTGGCCATCAAAAAGGCCCTTGGTAAAACCGCAGACACCGTCCCCATCAGCTCCACCAAATCCATGACGGGACACCTGATCGGCGCTTCCGGCGGCATTGAAACCATCGCCACAGCCCTCATGATTGAAAACCGTAAAATTCACGCCACCATCAACCTGGAAACCCCTGGAGAAGACTGCGATCTTTTTTATGTCCCCCAAAAACCCATTCCCAGGGAAATCAAAAATGCCATCAGCAACAGCTTCGGCTTCGGAGGCCAGAACGCTTCTCTTTTGCTCAGTCGATACGATACAAATTGATAGCCGGAAGTGTTGTTTGCAATCGATCTTATGCCGGGTATCCGGGGGGATTCTTTCCCCTTGACAACTTACCCTGAAAATATATACTGACAGTATATATCTTTGGGTCGGGAGGGCATCATCATGAAAACCGCGAAATTGTTTAAAAATGGGCAAAGCCAGGCCGTCAGGTTGCCAAAGGAATTTAGAATGCCGGGTACTGAGGTCTATATCAAAAAACAGGGGCAAACAATCGTCTTATTGCCAAAAGAAAAATCATGGGCGCCTCTCTTTGAAAGCCTGAATCACTTTGAAAAGGATTTTAAGATAACGCGAAATCAGCCGGTAGAAGAACAGCAGCGGGAGCCCATGTTCCAATGAAATACCTTTTGGATACCAATATCTGCATATACATCATCAATGAAAAACCAAAAATGGTTTTGAGGAAATTCGAACAGTACCCCATTCACGATTTCGCGATTTCCGCCATAACACACGCGGAACTTCAATACGGCATTGCGAAAAGCACCCACAAGAGCAAAAATCAAGAGGCGCTTGATGAGTTTCTGCTGCCGCTGACAATCCTGCCGTTTCATGGCAAAAGGTTGGTTGAACGTTACGGAAAAATAAGGGCATTTCTGGAATCCAAGGGTAAGAGAATCGGCCCTCTTGACACGCTGATAGCCGCTCACGCTTTGAGTCTGGATTTAACGATTATCACAAACAACATCAACGAATTCTCAAGAATTCCAAACCTCAAGTGCGAAAATTGGGTATTCCAGACGTGATCACGCGGGGCACGGATTTCTCAATCCTTTAGGCCTTATTTCCAAAAAACCTGTCACAAAAAACAATAAATTCATTGCCGGAAAAACTCAAAACTTAAAACCTAAAACTTAAAACCGCGGCTTGCCGCTTTAGATTCATTCGCCAGATAAATGGTTCGGGACGGGAAGGCAAAAGAAAGATTGTTCTTTGTTAAAATTTCCGAGATTCGAACCATGACGTCCTGTTTGACCCGAAGCCATTCCTCCCAGTCTATGGACTTACTGAAACAGTAGACCAGTATGTTCATGGCGCTGTCCCCATAGTCGTTCAGGTAAACCAGCAGGGTTTTACGAACGCCGAATTGGTCTTCTTTCTGCAGTACACGCGCCATCACCTCGCTGCTCAGCTCATATTCCGTTTTATCGTCGGCAATACCCTCATGGTCTATGAGCATGGCGCGAATATCGTCGACCGCATTAATGACATCGGTCATCCTGGAATCATAAGGGACCCCGATGGACATCTTTATGCGGCGACCCAGTTGTCGTTTGTTCCAATTCTTGACTTCGGTATTGGCCAGGTATCCATTGGGGGCAAAGACCATGGCATTATCAAAAGTTCGAATGCGGGTCGAGCGAAGTCCGATTTCCACCACGGTGCCCTGATATTTATCCGTCACAATCCACTGACCCTGACTGAATGCATTGTCTAAAATAATCTGGATGGAACCGAATACATTGGTCAGGGACTCACGGGCGGCCAGGGCAATGGCCAGGCCTCCAATGCCGAGTGATGCGAGAATTCCGCTGATATTGACGCCCATATTGTCCAGGATAACGAGTACCGCGGTTATAAGGATGAGAAATTTTGACAGGAATAAAAAGAAGTTAATAATCTCTTTGCGCATGGTGGGGTATCTCTTGAGAAAGAAATCGCTGTAGTAGAAAACAAAATAATCAACCATGCGAAATAAAGCCCATACGGCGATAAGGCTGTAGAGGCTTTCAAAGATGTAAACAAGGCCCTCGTTTCTGGCCGAAGTGATGAAGATCAACCGCTGAACGATATCGAAGGCAAAGGATATCAGAAAAACTTTGATCGGACGGGAAAGGGCCTTGTGAATGAGTTCGAGAAAACGAAGGATTTGTTTTTCCCGATCCTTGAGTTCCTGTTGTTTATTGATACCGTTGTTGAGCGCTTTTATAATGAATTCAATGATTTTAAATATGGCAACATAGAATGCATAAAACAGGATGAAGACAAGCACTGAGGCCGCTACCTGACCAATGCTGATGTTCAGGCGTTTTTTGATGATGCGACCTGCATCTGTTCGGCCGAAATGCCGGTTGATGGCGGTCACCATGTTATTAATCCTGAGGTAATCGATGATCGAGTCGGTCTTCAAAACTTCTTCAACGTATTTGTGGATAAACATGAGCATGGCATTGTAAACATCCAGTTCATCCAGCAACTTGTCGTACGCTTTCAGATAGATAAGTGATTCCGAACCTTTGCGATAGCCAAGGTTCAGGATGTCCTCATAAACCATCTCATACAGACGGGGATTGAAAATCAGTTCCTGCCGAAAATCCACCAGTGTTTTATCGAACTGCTCTTTTGTATCGTAATTATCGAGCCGGTTTTGTATGGCATCAACAAACTCCACAAATTTTATACTGAGCTGGATCGATCGTAAATTCAGGTCTGAAACCAGATAAGCAACATATTTTGACCGTGAAAATGAACTTTCGTCCCGTGCCAGTTTATCGTGTGCAGCCTTCAAAGTTTTATGTTCCGCTTGCATGACGGATAGATCATAGTCCGCCAGCTTTCCTGCGATCAGCTGTTTGAGGAAGTTTTTGATATTAAGGGCACGCTGATCTTTGAGAGCCGTCTCCAGCTTTCTCTCAGATTCAGTCTTGGCAACGAATACGGATAATTCGTAGTCAATATCGTTGATGCGAGACAACTCCTTCGTCTTGAAAGTGTGATAATCTATGTTGTTGGCATAATCAAAGGCGAAAGCCGGACAAACGAGGAGCAGAAAGGCAAAGAGTGTTTTCAGCGCATGCGTTATGGATGACGTCATGAATACTTCCAGTGTTACCATAAAGGGTTAAAAACAAGGCGGTAACCTGACATGGATCAGTCTTTCCGGTTTGTTCTAATCAGAGGCTTGCTCAACAAAGGGAAGCATGGACGGCACGGCATCCTTTCCCATATAAGAAACCAGGATATTGGGCCAGATGGGCATTGCCATCACCTTCAGGATTGCCTTATTCAATGGCCTTCGCAGGGGGCTGTCCGGGGGAAGCGGCAAGCCGAAAAACTTGGGATCGAATGTCTGGCGCAGCACGGTGAGTTCCTCCCGAAAATCTTTACGAACAAGATACTGCAATGTGGAAAAGTCATACACAACAGCATCTATTTTTCCTTCGCACAGGGCCTCTAAAGCAGCCTTCACCGTGTCGAAGGATTGATGGGGGATACCGTGCTTCTGAAGATAAAGCGCACTCCTTGATGGCAGGACCATGCATCCCACTCTGATATGGGGTAGATCCTCCAGATCATACCGGCTTTCACGGAGCTGAATAGTGGTCAGAGAAGACGTTAAACTGGCCATAAAGTAGGTCAAAAGGATAATGGAAACAAACATCCATATGCATGCCACCAGTCGACCCAGATGCGTTTGGGGAACATACTCCCCATACCCGACCGTTGTCATGGTTTCCGATGACAACAGGAATGCATTCCAGATCCCTTCAAAGAACCCCACATTTTTTTGTCCGCTATCCCGCCTTCTTTCACAAAGCCAAAAGAGAAGGGATACAAACAGCAAAATGGCTGTCAGAATCAAGATCGGTTTCAAAATATGACTTGAGAAAATGTCTTTTAAGAGAACCGCCCACGCATGAATGCCTCTGGGTTTCGCAGTGGCAATCCCGAAGGCGCTGAAATAGTAAGGCACTGTAAAGTCAACTTTTTCTTCGCGCCTTTCCGTAATGCCATAGGCTGTTGCCGCAATATCGATTTCGCCTGACAAGAGTGCGGGAATAATCTGTTCCAGGGGAAGGCGTTTTATCTCATAGGTCCAACCGAGGTGGGTTGCGGCAAGGTGCCAGATGGCCCAGCTGATGCCATGCCACTGACCTTCTTCCGTTCGTATGGCAAAGGGTGGGATCGGGTCGATGCCCACCACCAGTTTTTTTCCTTTTTGCGGAGTAGGCGCCTGTTCCATATCAGGCGCTGCAAGGCCTGTTAACGAAAAGCCGAGAAAAATAATCAGCAACAATAGGGAAGAAACGATTGCTTTCAAATCAACGGTCCTTTCAAGGCTGGCGCAATTTAAGAATAAACCGTAGCCATTCAAGGCGCAATTTAAGAATAAACCGTAGGGGATTCGACATAATGTGTCAAGTCAAAATCAGAGTAAGCAACCGCTGCATCCCAGAATACAGATCAGTTCGCCCTTTGCCGCGGTGGAGCTCACGCCATCAAGGATTTTAAGGAAAAGACTATATGGCAATTCCCCGGGCACGATAAAGTCAAGCAATAAAAATTAACTACTTTTCCTTTTTCCATTTGACATACTTCCGGGGATACTGTAAATTTTGCAGGTTTTATAAGGATAGATATTAAGCTTTATCCACAGTTTTAAGGGGGTACATAAAAAGTGGAATCGCATATGCCGAAAATAATGGTTGTCGATGACGATCTGACCATGCAGATGTTGCTTTGCGAGTATCTTTCATCCCTTCATTACAATGTGGTGGGCGCCGCCGAAACCGGACAAGAAGCCATAGAGATGGCCGGTCGACTCAAACCCGATCTCATCCTTATGGATATCTTGATGCCGGGGCCCATCGACGGCATCAAGGCCGCCGAAGAAATCAAGAAAACTTCCAATGTGGCCGTTGTCTTCCTGACCGGCATGGGTGACCCGGAACTGGTCGAAAGAGCGAAACGGATTGAACCTTTCGGTTATGTCATGAAACCCGTTGAAGAGGAGGAAGTACGGGCTTTTGTGGAAATCGCCCTTCACAAAAGGAAAATGGAAACGGCCCTTCGCCAATCGGAACAACGTTTCAGGGACCTGTTTGAATCCACCAATGACCTGATTTATACCCAGGATCTCGAAGGACGATTCATCTCCATAAACCCTTCCCTCGAAAAAACCTACGGATATCAAAAAGAAGAAATCATCGGACGAAGCGCCGCCGATTTCATGCCGCCGGAATCAAGATCTTTATTTGAAAGCGAATATCTTGAGAACCTGAAAAAACAGAAATATTATTCCGGCATGCTAACCTCATGCCGAAAAGACGGAACCCGGTTCTACATCGAGTACGAAAGTAAACTGGTACTATCGGAAACCGGCGAACCCTATATCAACGGCATCGGACGGGACATAACACAACGCATCGAAAGCCAAAGGGAGAAAAAAAGACTTGAAGCACAACTCCAGCAAACCCGAAAAATGGAGGCCATCGCCACCCTGACCGGCGGCATCGCTCATGATTACAACAACCTGCTGGCCATCATTCTGGGCAACCTGTCCATGATCGAAACGGTTACAAAACCGGGCGATGACATGGTCCAGTTTTTGAGCCGCATCGAAACAGCGTCCCTTAAAGCCAAAGACCTGACCCATGAACTCATGGCCCTTTCCCGGGGCGGGATGCCCATCAAAAAAACCGGCGCCCTGAAAACCTTATTGCACAACATCGCAAACAGCATAACGACCGGACCCCACATTCGATTCCACATCACCATTTCCGAAAACCTCCGACCGATCTCATATGATGCCGGACAAATCGGTTCGCTTTTTAAAAATGTGATCTCAAACGCCGTGGAATCCATGCCCGAAGGCGGAATCATTACCCTGGCAGCCACAAACTTTCCCAGCCATACGGAAAACAAGCCTTCAGGGCTTCCACTGAGAAACGGCGATTATGTGAAGATTTCCATTCAGGACCAGGGTGTCGGCATTTCTGAAGAAGATATGTCCAAGATATTCGACCCCTATTTCTCCACCAAAGAAATGGGCGTACAAAAAGGAATGGGGCTTGGGCTTGCAACGGCATCCGCCATTGTCCGAAAGCACGACGGGAATATGGAAATCAATTCTCAGATAAGTGTCGGCACCACCGTAGACATTTACCTACCCGCCGAAAGCCTTGAAAACAAAGGCTAAAACGTGGGATGGGATCAGGTGGGAAAAGAGGTCATTTGGAAACACATATGAGCGCATCGCCATATCGACGACGCACCCAGGCCTCCTCCCGCCGCATAAAAACCCGGCCCGCCTTTTGAAGATAATCTTCCATGCTCCTCACCTCCCGGTCATCAAACCCCTGGGAATACCGGAACATATTCATTTGAAGTTCCAGAGGCAATTGGAAATTCCGGGTAAAAATTCGGGACCGGACTTCCCACCCCAATTCTTTCAGCACATTGAAGAGCATGTTTTGGTCGGGGAAGGAAATTCGGCGATCCAGGATTCCGGCCATGGCCTCTTGCAGATCGTGGTGCGCCAAATGTACCAGGAAGATTTTTTTGCGGGCCATACGGTGCATTTTCAAAAGCGCCCCCTGAATGTCATCCATAAACAGAGCGTAGCCCGCGGTCACAATATCATGGGACGCCACCCCTTCCATGCCCACTTCCTCCCAGGCCTTTTCCACCACAACCAGGTTATTGAGGTCCAATGCAAGGGCCTTTCGCCGCAGCCGTTTGCATTGGGCCGAAGACGGTTCAACCGCCGTAACCCGATCTGCCGCCAGGGCCATGGGCAGGGCCAGGCCGCCGCTCCCCGCACCCACATCCAGGACCGTTGTGTGCCCATCGATGCGCCCTAAAATGGGCGCCATCAGTTCACCCGGATAGCCGGTGTAGGATTCATAGGCCTCCCACAGATCAAAGCCGTCCCAGAACCCTCTGGAATTGACGTTTTCCCGTTTCCCCATGCGTTCCCGGCGCCAAAGGACCATTTGACGACCCCATCTCTTTGCCCAGACCCCCGATTCAGAACATCCCAATTGTCGAGACAACGAATCATTACCCCCATTCATGGACATAGTGCCTACCCTGACGTTTCCAAAGATTTGAGTTTTCCACGCCCAAGCCCATAGGCGCGATGGCTGAAGATCCGCACCAACTCCCTGTCGTGACTGATCAACAAATAAGCGACGCCGGTTTTGCGTTGAATGTCCCGAAGCATACCTATGACCTGAGCCTGGGTCAGGGCGTCCAGCATGCTGGTGGGTTCGTCCAAGATGATGACATCCGGATCCAAAATCAGGGCTCGGGCCAGGGCCAGGCGCTGCAATTCCCCACCGCTCAGCTGCCGGGGCCGCCGATCCAGCACCTCCGGATCCAGATCCACCTGATCCAACCGCGATTCCAGAAGCCCGGGCGTCACGGGCAAATGATGTATCACCAGCGGTTCTTTTAAACTTCGCATCAGCTTCCATCGGGGGTTGAAGGCGGTTTCCGGATGCTGCCATACCATCTGCACGAAACGGTGAAGGCTGCCTTTGGATCGAGGCCCAACCTTCGCCCCCCTGAACCACACCTCCCCCCGGTCCGGTCGCAGCAGGCCGCACAGGATAAGGGCCAGAGTGGTCTTACCCGCACCGCTTCCCCCCACAATCCCCACGGTTTCCCCCCGGTTCAGGGACAACCCGACCCCCTCCAACACGGCGGTTCTGTTTTTTCTCCGTCGCCCGCCGGTAAATCCCTTATACAGGTCCTGAGTGCTAAGCACCATAATGCCAGCACCTCACAAATCGCTCCCCCACATCCGTTGGCGGCGGCATACGCCGACATTTTTCAAAAGCCCTGGGGCAACGGGCGCCAAAGGGACAACCCGACGGGTGAAAAAACCGTGCATTGAAATGACGCCCAACCTCAAGGCCATACCGGGGCTGAGCCTTGAGCAGGGCTTCGGAATAGGGATGAAGGGGTCTATGAAAAAAGTCCTTTGCAGGTCCCGTTTCAACCATTCGAGAATTGAGCATCACCACTATCCTGTCGGCAAACCCTTGGGCAAATACCAGATCATGGGTCACCAGCACGAAGGTCTTTGGATTAAGCTGTTCTAAGATATGAAGCATCATGTCCCTGTTTTCGGGATCCAGTCCTTTGGTGGGTTCGTCCAGGAGTATCAGGGAAGCCCCTGACACCAGCCCCATGGCCACCAAAGCCCGTTGAACCATCCCCCCGCTATACTGATGGGGATACTCCCGACTGCGCCGCCGAACCTGGGGAATCCCCAACCGTTTTAGGATTTTAACCGCCTTTTCCATGGCCTCGGCCCTGGACAGTCCTTGATGTATCCGGGCCGGCTCCGCCACCTGGAGCCCCACCCGCATCAAAGGATTCAAGGCCTGCCCGGCCCCCTGGGGAACATAGGCCAGATGCCGTCCTCGAAGCTTTTGAAACCCATTTTCCGAAAGTGCGCAAAGGTTCAGACCTTTAAACCCAATCTTCCCCATTACCGCAACATTATGCGGCAGAAGACCCATGAGTGCCAGCAACAGCACGCTTTTACCACTCCCCGTTTCACCCACGACGGCGAGATGATCCCCCTGATCCACAGTCAGCGTCACCTGATCAAGGGCACGGGAAACACTCCCGTCCGAGCCAAGGAAATCGACGGACAGGTTCTTCACCCGAAGTTCATCCCCCGCCTCATGCTTCAAGGGACTTAAGGGAGCATGTCCCAAAGCGCCCACCATACCCGAATTTTCATCTTCAACTTCAATCCATCGTTGTCCCACCAGGGTCAGGCACAACACCGTCATGGAAATGCAGAAAATGGGGGGCAAATACCACCCGTAAGCACCGTTTAACAGACCACCCCCGGTAAATGCCTCGTGCAGCATGGCCCCCCAGCTCTTAAAGCCGGGATCCCCCAATCCCAGAAAACTCACCCCGGCTTCCGCCACCATGGCCGAGGCCGCAGCCAGGGTTCCCTTGGCCAGAACCACCTCAAAAATACCGGGCAAAATGTGGACCGCCATCACGTAAAAATGCCCGGCCCCAATGGCTTGAGCGTTTCGAACATAGTTTTTCCCGCGTTCCTGTTGAACGTTGGCCCTGACCACCCGGGCCGTACCGGGCCAGGCCGTCATGCCGATGACCAGACCGATGCCAACCAGACCTGAATCCATATAAGCGGCCAGAAGAATGATGAGGGGCAAACTCGGCACCAGCAAAAACACGTCGGTAATGCGCATGAGCCACTCATCCCACGCCCCTCCGAAATAACCGGATACCGTCCCCACAAGGGTCCCCAGGAAAGTGGCCAGAAAAGACGCCAGGAATGCCACGGTCAGGCTGATGCGCGCCGAATGGATGAGTTCGCTCAGCAGATCCTGCCCGATATTGTCCGTCCCCAGAAGGTGCCGGGAATCGGGCGCCATGTAGGGTAAATCCAGAATTCCGGGTGAAACGGGCGCCAGGAAACCGGGAAAGACGGCCGCCAGGAGCAACCCCGACAGGATTGCGACCGGCGCCATTTTTGCGATACGTTTAAAGGGTCGCCGGGTCATCTCTTAATCTGGGATCAATGAACATACAGAAAATATCCGCCATCATGTTGGCGCCGATCACCGCAAGGGACAAAATCAGGAAGCAACCCGAGAGGATCGGGTAATCCCGCGACATGACGGCCTCATACATGAGAGACCCCATCCCCTGCCAGGAGAACACCACCTCCACCAGGAGCGCCCCCCCCGCGATAAAGCCGAAATTAATCGCCACGGCCGCAGCATAAGACGGAAGTGCGTTTAGAAGCACATGGCGCAACAGCACCCTTCTCCGCGTCAACCCCTTAGACAGGGCAGTGATCACATAATCTTCCCTGAAGGTTTGCCGAACCGTGCTTCGCATGATCATATAAAGATAGGCGGTGGCATGAAGCACCAGAACCGTCTGGGGAAGGACCATATGCCGCCAGACATCCCACGGTGAAACACCGCGCCCACTGACCGATTCCCGCATGCCTCCCAAAGGCAAAAAACTCCCCAGATGCGCAAACGCCAGCAGGAGCAGAAAGGCCAGGCAATAGGCGGGAACCGCATAGACCGTCAGGAACAGGGGCGTCATCATCCGGTCGGCAATATTTGTACCGGGTCGTCCCGCAAGGCATCCCAGAAAAAGTCCCAGAACCGCGGACAAACCAAAGGCCGGACATAAAAGCACCAGGGTCCATTTGAGCCGGTATAAAATAACTTGCGCCACGGATTGACCGTAGTGATGGGACCAGCCCAGGCGGAATTGGGCCATATGGGCCATGGATGAGAGAAAGCGCTGATAAAGGGGTTGGTCCAATCCATATCTGGCTCTCAATTCCACAATCGCCTGGGGATCGGTCCCCTGAAGGTGAAAATAGGTTTCCTCGCCCACCAGGTGGACCAGGGGATCCCCCGGCAGAAGCTGAACAATGAAAAAATTCAACCCCAGCACAAAAAAAACAGCGAGCCCATAGCGCCAAATCTTGCCCCGCAAAAACGCCATTGGCTATTGGACCGCGGCCCTTTCCGGCTGGGAGTACGCCAGGGTCTCCCAGGAAAACCGGTTGGCCAACCCCCCCTCCAGCTGATTGATGTGAAAACCCTGCCAGGCCGTGTTATAGCAAAAAAAGCTTCGGCCCCAACAGAGGGCTACGGCGGGCAGGTGTTTTGCGTAATAACGCTGCACCTCCGCGTAGAGGGTTTTGAGGCGGTCCGGATCGGTGTTTTCCAAAATCCCGTTGCACAGATTGAAAAAGGCCTCGTCTTTAACACGGCACATGTTGAGACTCCCCGTTGTCCCGGCGTCAAAGTATCCCGTCCCGTACCCGGCATTCATCATCATCCCCCATGGGGTGGTGCGAAACAACACCAGGTCATAGGCGCCCTCCTTCAAAAAAGCGAGATAGGTGGACAGATCCGCCGATCGAACCTTGAGTCCCAGACCGATCTTCCCCAGATCCCGGGCCAGCAGCTTCACCATCTGATTTTCCCCCCAGAGATCGGACCGAACCAGAAGGGTCAGGACCCCGGGAACCTTTCCGGTCGTTTCCAGTATCCCATCGCCATCCCGATCCATCCACCCTTCAGATGCCAGAAGGCGCCGACTTTGCTCAAGATCCTGTTTCCAGGGGGTCATATTCACCTGAAACGGAAAAGGCGAAGGCACCATTCCCGGGGAGGGGATCATCCCCTTCCCTTTCATGAGGCAGGCGTTTATCTGTGAATAGTCCATGGCCAGGGCTACGGCCCGTCGTACGGCCGGGACCGCCACCCGGGGGCTTTCAAGATTAAATCCCAATACCGCCGGAATCCCCATGGACCCTGTCGCCATGGAAGCCAAATGGGGTTGTGCGTCAAGTTTTTCCACATAGGGCACCGGCATCCCCGCGGCATATTGATACTGAAGATCCACCTCCCCCTTGATCAGCGCCAGGGCCAGAAGATCCATAGTGCCATAGGTACGAAAATTCACATGGGTTGTTTGGGGACAAGGGCCGTAATAGTCGCGATTGACACTAAACCGAAGGGTTCCGGCGCTTCGATCAAACGCATCCAATCGGTAAGGACCACACCCCATGGCAACCCCCGCGGCGCGAGTCTCATGGGGATCGGAGATCCCCTCCCAGATATGGCGCGGCAGGATGCGCACCACGAACCCCGCATTGATTAGAAATCGACTGTAGGGTTGTTTCAAATGAAAGATGACCTGGTGGTCCCGGGTTTCAATTTTATCGATGATCCTGCCTACCCAGCCCCCCGAAACATGGTTTTTAGCAAGATATTCAAAGGTGAACTTCACATCATCGGGCATCACCGGTTTCCCGTCATGCCACCTGGCGCGAGGGTTCAGATCAAATGTCCAAACCCGCGCCTTCTCATCGGAACCGAACTTGACGGCCAGTTGGGGAACGGGATTCAGGTTTTCATCGAAACGCACCAGGGAATCGTGGGTCATGACCATGGCCAGAATGTTGTAATAATAGTCGGCCACCGGGTTGGCCTGTTTGACGACCATGGTGGTCCCAATACGAAGAACCGGCTCGGAAAAGTCGGCCCTTGCCGGCGCCTCCTCCCTTGAACACCCGAGGCCCAACAAAAGACAGGCCATCAGCAGGAGACCCCATCCGAGGCCATAAGCCCTGGATGAGGCGTTATGATGAAAAGAAAATCCCATGGTTCCCGTTAAAAGAAAAACTTTACCTCCCCGAAAAAGGTCCGTCCCGGGTCTTCATAAATGTAAAAGGCCCGGTAGTTAGCATTAAAGATGTTGTCCACACTCAACGCCAGGTCAATATTTTTGAGAACGCCATCTTGCACGGGAAAATGCTTGACCCCCTTGAAATCCACCACAAATGAGGACGGCATGTATTTCGCTTCACCGGAAGAGGTGTATTCGGTATTGTCGTCATTGGTCTGCTGCTTGCTTAAGTACCTCAAAAAACCGCTCACTTCGAAATTCCGGAGCATCTGATAGGTGACACTCAAATTCGCCTTGTGTTTTGGCGAAAAGGGGAGTTCATTTCCTTCCTGGCCGGGATCTGACGGGTTACTTTCGATTTCCGCCGGGTTCCAGGTGTAGTTGGCATTGACGAGCCAGTTTTTGAAAGGCTGAAAAAACATATCGACTTCGACGCCGTACGATTTACTTCGACCGATGTTCTTGTTGATCCAGATATTCTCGTCATCGAACCAGGAGATAATCTTGTCGTCCGTATAGGTGAAAAACCCCACCACCTTGGCGCTGAGGTTGTCCATAAACCAGTTTTCAACCCCCAGCTCCCAGCTTCGGGTGGTTTCCGGTTTCAGGTCGGGATTGGGTTCCCGGGGATTTCCGCCGGAAGTCCGGTCGTCGTAGAGTTGTTCGGGGGTCGGGGGATTGAATCCCACCGCATAGTTGGCCCACAGGCCCAGTCGATCCGTAAAATTGTACTTGGCGCCGATTTTGGGACTCCAGTTGTCGTCGGTGCGGTCGGCCGGATGAATATCCACAAAATTGGAAAAGGTATTGTCGTAATTTCTCCAGTTGTCATAGCGAAGGCCTGCCGTAACGGCCAGTTTTTCAATGGGTTTCCAAACGTCCTGAAGGTATCCGGCCAGGGTCCTGACCTTGTAGCGGTTGTTGTTGATCAAAACGCCTCCGGGATTGCGGTAATCCTGATCCGTGTCCTGGTAATTACAGAAAAACCCGCCCGTCAATGCGTTTCCCCAGCCCAGACGGGCCGTCATCTGAAGTTCCAGGGGTATTTCCCGGTAATCCGTGTTCCGGGTCTGCTTCAGTTCGTAATTCTGGTTCCCCTTGTCGTAACGATGCAGCAGATCATCGTAGCGAAACCCCACATATCCCTTAAACAATAACATATCGCCGAATGCCTGATCATAGGTCAAGCTGGTAAAATAACGATCCCAGTCACCCCCCACATTGGGACGTCCCCGGGTGTATTCGTCTTTAAAATAGTTGAAAAGAAAAGATAATTTGCCTTTTTCGTTCACATCGTAGGCGGCGGTCAAAGACGCGGCCCATTTATCGTAGGAACAATCCTCGATCATGGTGACGCTCGGGATAACATTGTTCTTGACGATGTTGCTGCCATCGGATTTGTCCTTGTAGCCGGCAAAAGAATAATGAAATTTATCAACGGTTCCATTACTTGTAGCCTGGGCCCGCCAGGTGTTGAAGGTCCCATAACCACCGCCCACGGTTCCGTTGATGCCCTCTCCCCCTTCCTTGGTAATGATGTTGATCACACCGCCGCTGGCATTGGCCCCATACAGGACCGACGCCGGACCTCTCATAATTTCCACCCGCTCAATGTTCTCGGGCGGGATGGCCTGCATAATTTCCCAATTGGTGGGAATGTTGTTCACTAAAATGACCGTCCCGTTACTCCCCGCGCCCCGAATATTGATGTAGGCGGGAAAAGGCGCATAGGCCCGGCGGGTGGTAAGGCCCGATATGTTCCGCAGAGCATCGCTGATATCATTGTCGGGCAAATACTGGGCCCGGATCTCCTCGCCGGTAACCACCGTCACGTTGGACGGGATATCCTTGGTGGATGTTTCATATTTGGTGGCGGTAACCACCACTTCGTCCAGTCTGTGGACAGCCTTATCCTCCGGTTCTTCGGCCTGCCCAGCCCCGGGAGGGGCCAACATCAAAACCGCTATAAAAGCAATAAACCAACTCCAATTTTTCATTATGAATCTCCTTCCTCCTTAAGATCAGTTGTTTTCTTTCCATTCCATAAAAAAAAAGCCACGAAGACATACTTTTCCTCAAAAGTAAGCCTTCGTGGCTTTTTCCTAAAACAGCATGAACCCCAACCATAACGGCTGAAATTCAGCAATATGAGACCAGCAAAATCCGAGCGGATCTCCGAATCAAAATCCTTCAGGATATGAGATCCCGGCAACTCCGGTTGCCCCAGCGAATCCCCGCGTTTTTAATGGATCAGCGGGAGAAAGTCAAGGTCTTTCTCACACCGTGTACATTTGCGGGCGAACATGAAAATCACCGGTTTATCCTGTGTATTTTCTGGTTGGAAATTTTCGCAAGCAATTCTTGGTCTGACAGGAATTCCCCCCCCCCTTCCAATAATTTTTCCCGAGAGCGTTCATTTTTTGGCAGGCCTTTTACTTTTTTCATGCAATAGTTTTCAAAAGATTCTTATTATAATTTATCCTTCTTCCAACGCCATTTCAATAAAGTGCTTCTCCCTTTCCAATTCTTTCACAAGTTCCGCTTCCGTTGGCAGATACATCATATATTTAGACGCAAAAAGCTGTTTGTTTTCATTCAAAACAGAATATTTCACGATAGTCCGGTCTTTTTCAGCACAGAGAATCAGCCCCACGGACGGTTATCATCCCGGCCGATCTCCAGATCATCGAACATCCTGACATACATATCCATCTGCCCCACATCCTGATGGGTCAGCTCACCGGTTTTCAGGTCAATGAGAATAAAACACTTCAAAATGTAGTTGTAAAAAACCAGGTCAATATAAAACTCTTTGGTTTCGGTGGAGATGCGTTTCTGGCGGGCGACAAAAGCAAAGCCTTTGCCCAGTTCCAGCAAAAAAGACTGAATATTGTTGATGATGGCCAGTTCCAGTTCAGATTCCCGATAATTGCTTCTGTCTTTTAAATTTAAAAATTCAAGCACATACGGGTCTTTCAAATAATCACGCGGTACTGGTTTTAAAAGTTCTGTTTTCCCCTGTGCTTCTTCCATCACTGATTTTTTATCACGACTCAGGAGCAATCGTTCATAATATAGTGAGTTTATTTGTCTTTCCAATGCTCTGGTCGACCAGTTTTGATCAGCAGCCTCATGCATATACCACACGCACGCCATCGGTTTTTCAACCCGGAGCAGGGTTTTATAGTGGGTCCAGGACAATTCTCTCCGCAGTGCGGAGAGGATATCCGAGCTGTCA
This sequence comes from Desulfatiglandales bacterium, assembly GCA_963662465.1. GTDB lineage: Bacteria > Desulfobacterota > DSM-4660 > Desulfatiglandales > Desulfatiglandaceae > NaphS2. The sequence goes on along the minus strand of OY759599.1, from coordinate 541,073 downwards.
TCAATTTTTAATTCTCTCCGCAATGCGGAGAATTTTTGAAAAAAAAGCCGCATGTTCCAAAGATTTTGTGATGAAAAGCCTTTGCCAAATTCTTTTGTCAGTTTATCGGATAGGTTCTGAATGAGGAATTTACCGTAATCCGCCCGTTCCTTGCCGTTCTGTTCTTCTTCGACAATCATCCTTCCGATATGCCAGTAGGCTTCAACCATTGCCATATTGATTGCCCGGTGGACATTCTTTCTTGCTTTCTCGATAATTTCCCTTGCAATGCCATACAATGCATCGATGTTATTTTGAGAAGAATGATTTATTATGCCATTCATTTGAGTTTCTTTTTTCATTGTTTCTTACTCCTGCTGACCCTTTTTTTTACCGTCTTCTTCACATTCGATTCCATACTGGCCTTTTCTCCCATTATCCGCTCAAGCAGTTTTTCCGCCGGTTCATCATTCGGTTCGCCGCTAAAATATATGTCAAACCAAGACGCCGTTCTTAGCGTAATCAGTAATCAGGGATTTCTTAGAGTTCCATTCATCTGGAGTAAATGCAGATGCTTCGATAGGCGCAAAAACTTGATAGATGGCATCGCTCAAGATGTTTATGCGCTCCCAGTAGCTTTTGTTTGTGAAGCTTGTGGAAATGACAACCAGGTCAATATCTGAATCTTCGCGGGCAGTGCCTTCCGCTTGGGAACCAAACAGGATGAGCTGGTCAACTCGGATATCGATGGACTCCAGCGCATTCTTGAATTTTTTGACGGTGGTTAGAACTGTCTCTTGACCCATTTCAATACATCCTTGCTCTTTTCAATCATTTCTTTTGTGATTTCTTCAGTGTACGCGGCTTGTATCTTTGCCAAATCATCAGGGTAGCGCGTGGCGACGCTGGCAGTGTTCAGTTTGGTGATAAATTTCAGCAGATCTTGATCGGGTTTCTTCTCGATTTTTTTCAGAAGATAGAGAAGATTATGGGTTTTGGGTGGGACTTCAGCCAGTTCTTTTGAGTACAAACCTTTCAAAGATTTTTCGATGGATATCTGAACCGGATCTTCATATTGCGAAATATCATATCCAGGATGACGATTTTTGAATGATTTCCAATGATCAATAAAAATCGTCCGGAAAATTTCCTTATCAATTTTTTGGCTTGATGGCATATACATAATGTGTTTTTTTTGACACATTTAACACCATCACTGCAACAACTATTTGATATGCCGGATCAAAAAATGGAAATTCCTACGCTTTAAATTTACAGTAATGCGTTACTATTTATACCTTGAATTATTGTAATGCAATACAGTTTCAAACCGTATACAACATCACCAGGCAGCGGGTGGGTTCATTGGAAAGGCTCTTCAGTTTATGAGGAATATCGGAATTAAAGTGAATACTCTCCCCCTTTTTGAGGACATGGGGCTTTCCCCCCAGAACAAATTCCAGGTCCCCTTCCATCACATAGATGAATTCTTCCCCTTCGTGCCGGTATTCCACCGGTTTATGGGCATGATGGGACTCGATGGTCACCATAAAGGCGCGAAGGTGGCTCGCTTCCGCGCCCGGCGTCAGGGTCTCGTAGGAATAGCTTCTCGTTCGCTTGATAAACGCCTGGGCACGCTGGTCCCGAATGGCGGCCTGCTCTTCCTTGCGGAGAAATGTTCCCGGATCAACGCCAAGTGCCCCGGCAAGGCGGAGTAGGAAACTGACCGGAGGCGATACCGTGTCCGATTCCACCGAGGCCATGAATTCCGGCGTCTGCCCGGTGGCCGTGGCCAGGGATTCCAGGGTCCAGTTTTGAGATTCTCGAATCTTTCGAATTTTTGCGCCGAACCCTTCCGCTTCCCCCTCAACGTTTTTGGCATCGGACAACGCATCGGCCAGTTTTCGCATGACCACCTGCTTGGCTTGCGCCGTCAGCAGGGGCAGAAAAGTCTTTGCATCGGCGACGATGCCCAGATCCGCCACCTGAAAAATGGTCGCGTTGGGATCACGATTGACGGCCACAATGGTTCCGGCTTCCATAATGCCCGCCGTGTATTGAATGGCGCCCGACGTCCCGATGGAAAAAAGCACATTGGGGCGAACAGTCTTGCCGGTCTGCCCGATCAGCCGATCCTCGTCGATCCAGTGATGCAACACGGGCGGCCGGGTGGCCGCCACCTCGCCCCCCACGGCCGCCGCCAGTTCACGAACAAGGGCAAACCCCGCCATATTGCCAAGGCCGGCGCCGCCCACCACCACGATCTCAGCCGCCTCAAGTTTGCGGTGTTCCGCGGGTTCGGGAGCACAGGACAACAATCTGGGTCCCCCAGCGTCTGTATCCATTTTAACGGGGATCCGTTCAACGGCTTCACCCATGGCCAGCCCTTCGTCCGACAAGTTATCATCCGTTTGGATTTGACAATGCACCGTGGCAAATCCCGTGCCATGACCCTCTACATAGGTAATCTCAGCCATGATTTCGCCCCCCCAGGCGGGACATAAGCCGACAATCTGATCTCCCGAAATTCGAAGGTCCACGCAATCCGCCATCAATCCGGCATTGCATATTCGAGCGGCCCGGGACGCCATCTCCCGGCCGAAATCGGTGAGCGCAAACAGCACGAGCATGGGCGAGCGCTTTTGCACCGTATCCGCCAGGGCCTGGGCGAACAAATGGCATGCCGGGACCGAAAACCGTTCATTTTCAAGAACGCAAACCCGGTCCGCGCCCCGGGAAAAGGCTTCCTCAAAAGCGCTCTCCAGGGAAACAGCGCCATCCGCCTCCGCATCATGGCCGCTCAAAAAAACCATCACCGCTTTTCCATCGGACCGGCATAAGGCCCGTGCCTTGGCCAACACATTCAGGCTGAACCCAAAAAGCCTTCGGTTCCGCAAATCACCGAATACCCAGATCTCTCTGGTCATTTCTCCATCCATCATCAAGCCCCGATAGCGCCGGAAACCGACAGCCGTTTCATGAGTTCATGGGCCTGCTCTCTGGCGTCTCCGGTAAGGAATTCGCATTTTTTTGTCTTTTTCACCCGTTTCATGGAAATGACCCGGGTGGGGGAACCGGCATCGCCCACCTGGTCCGGTCCGAGCCCCAGATCCGCCAGATTCCATCGTTCAATCCGCTGGGATTCAAATGCCTGACCAATCCCTGAAAGCCCGATATCCCTGGGCGCAAAAGCGCCGGGATGAATGGTGAAGGCCGCGGGAGCTCTAACTTCATATTTTTCCACAAAATGATCCGCAACCCGTTCCACCCTGAAAACGCCTTTCTCCCATTCCATGTGGTGTACCATGCCGATAAAGGGGAGACCCAGAAGCACCGACGTCTGGGGGCCCACCTGCCCGGTATCGCTGTCGGCGGTCCGAACGCCGAAGAGTACCAAATCGAAAGGCGCCAGTTTTTGAAGGCCCGCCCCAAGTGCCGTGGACGTGGCCAGGGTATCTGAACCGCCAAGGGCCGGATCGCAGATAAGGATCTCCCGATCCACCCCAAAGGCCCTGGCCTCGGAAAGGGCTGAAAGACTCGAAGGTGGACCCATCGAAAGGGCCGTCACACTGCCGCCGTGAAGCTCCCTGAGGCGAAGGGCCGCCTCCAAAACCGGGCGATCGTAGGGATTGAGTTCAGCGGTGTCTTCGGTCCGAATCATCTGTTCCCTGGGCGCCGCCAACGTAATCGATTTGATGCATGCCACAATATGAAAAGCCATCACTTCTTCCCCATCATTCCTCTCGCAATCACCATCCGGTGTACCTCTGAGGTCCCCTCGTATATTCTTGTTACCCGGGCATCCCGGTAGTAGCGCTCCACGGGGTAGGATTTGGAATACCCATAACCCCCATGGATCTGTACCGCCAGATCCGTCACCTTGCAGCAGGCCTCCGACGCGAAGAGCTTTGCCATAGCCGATTCCTGGGAAAATCCTTTTCCCCCGTCGCGAACGGCGGCGGCGCGATAGGTCATGAGCCGCGATGCTTCCACAAGGGTTCCCATGTCCGCAATCATCATTTGGATGGCCTGGTGATTGCAAATGGGAACCTTGAATTGACGGCGCTGTTTAGCATACAACAGCCCCTCTTCCAGCGCTGCCTGGGCAATGCCCACGGATTGCGCCGCAATGCCCATCCGTCCCGTATCCAGGGCGGCCAGACCGATCTTAAGCCCCATGCCTTCTTGACCCAGTAAATTTCCCAGCGGCAGGCGGCAGTCATAGAGCCGTATGGAGTTCACCGGGTTTGCCCGCATGCCGCATAGATCTTCAAGGTCCCCCACCACGAATCCGGGGGTTCCCCGCTCGGCCACCACGACGCTGACCTCCTTGGGATGAGATGCGGGGTTGGTCCGCACAAACAACAGACAGATGTCCGCAACCCCGCCGTTGGTCACGAAAACCTTGTTGGCGTTCACCACGTAGGCATCATTGTCCCACACAGCCGTGGACTCAATGCCTGCCGCGTCCGACCCGGCGTTGGGCTCGGTCAGGCAAAAAGACCCGATTTTCTCTCCCCGCGCCAAAGGCCGTGCCCATTGTTCCTTTTGCTCCCGTGAACCAAAGGCTATAATCGGGTAGAGGGCCACGCTGTTATGGACCGTTACACAGAGCCCGAGGCTGCCGCTGGCCCTGCTGATCTCCTCCACGATAATGGCATAGCTGACGGAATCGAGATCGGCGCCGCCCAACTCTCTCGGGGCCTGGATGCCGAAATACCCAAGCTTCCCCATTTTTTCCACCACTTCCCAGGGAAAACGGGCCTCACGATCGATCTCTCCGGCAATGGGCTTGATCTCCCGTTCACAAAAGGAACGAACGGAACGTCGCACGATACGATGTTTTTCCGATAAAAAACTGTCCATAAAACACTCTTTTCATTTCTTCACGTACACACCCTTGCCGACATTCTTGATTTTACCCTGCAGTCTCAGCCGATGTAGAATGTTGCTCAATTTCTTCCGATCAAAACCGGTTTCCTGATGTAGGTCATCCATCGAAACTGAACCTTCAGCACTGCTGATCTTTTCATAAACCAGGGCCGTCGCATTGATTACCGGCTTTTCCCGCGATGGTGCATCCGCCGGGGTCGCCTTGGCATGGATGTTGTGATTCACCGCCGGTTCGAACTCAGATTCCGAGCGGTCATCACCCGGCACATCCACATAACTTTCCAGCTTGTCCGCAATGGCATGGACGCCCTGGGCCAAGGTTCTCAGCCCTTCGCCAACCGTTTTCACAAATGTTTCCAACTCTTTCATTGCCCATAACCTCCTACAGTGTTTCATGGTCCACGCTACCTTATGAATGCGGGAAAGGAACTGAGACATCAGATTCACCCTATTTTTTCTAAACGGCTACTTCATATCAGGCAAATCTTTGCTTTTCAATGAAAAAAGGGCATCCTCGAAATTATTTGACCCGAGTCAAGAGAACATGCTATAGGATTGCGGATTGCGGATTGCGGATTTTAACAAACACCAAAAACTTAAAACTGCGGCTTGCCGCTTTAGAATCTTCCAGCTGGGAGCCGTCCTGAATGGCGAATCATTTAGAAACCATTTCCAAAACCGTCATCTTTGACGGGCTTCCGGAGCAACAGCTCAAGCAGATTGAATCCATCGCCATTTCTAAAAATTTTGCCAAGGACGAAACCATCTTTCTGGAACAGGATGAAGGAAACGGTTTTTACCTGGTAGCGGACGGTCTGGTGAAAATCTTCAAAGTCTCACCATCGGGAAAAGAACAGATTCTGCATATCTTCGGTCCGTTAGAACCTTTCGGAGAAGTGCCGGTATTTTCAGGCCGAGAATTTCCCGCCAATGCTCAGGCCATCAAAACGTCAAGGGTCCTCTTTTTCCCCAGACCCGCATTCCTGGCTCTGATTTCGGCCCATCCATCCCTGGCCTTGAACATGCTCGCGGTCCTTGCCATGCGGCTTCGGCAATTCACCTATCAGATCGAAAATCTTTCCCTAAAGGAAGTTCCCGCCCGCCTGGCCGCCTACCTGCTTTATCTGGCGACGGAACAGGAACGAGAGGATTTCGTCACCCTTGACATTTCAAAGGGGCAACTGGCGAGCCTTCTGGGAACCATCCCTGAAACCCTTTCCCGCATCCTGACCCGGATGCACAAGCAGGGCCTCATTGAAACCAGGGACCGCGCTATCCGGTTCCTGGATCGGGCAGGGCTTGAATCCCTTGCAATAGATGGGAAAAAAAATGAACTACCATAGAAAAACACTTGATATTGCCATCAGAATCCGTTAGAAAGACTGATTCTAATAATGTTCAGCAGGGAGGAAACATCCAAATGTCAAAAGTATGTGATATTTGCGGCAAAAGGCCGCTTGTGGGTTATAGCGTCAGCCACGCCCATAATAAAACCAAAAAACGCTGGTATCCCAACCTTCAAAGCGTCAGGTGCATCAAAGAAGGCCAAACCGTCAGGATGAAGGTATGTACCGGCTGCATTAAATCCGGTCGTGTTGAAAAACCGATCAAAAAAGTCGTTCAAGCCTCCTGAAGCCGTTCCACCATCAGCACGTTTTTCACCTTTTTGATGGTACGGATGATATCCTGCAGTTGGTCGTAGTCTTCTACCTCAATGGTAAAAAGAGCGATGCCTTTATTGTCCACCGTGGTCTTCACTTCGGCCTGGATGATATTGGCGTCTTTCTGGCTGAAAATCGTGCTGATCTCGGCCAGGATCCCCTTTCCTTCCACGGTACTCACCCGTAATTTGGCTGGATAGGTGCTTTTCTCGGAAGGCGCCCATGACACCGCCACCAACCGGGCGGGATCAGCTTCCTGCATATGCCGGCAGTTTTTATTGTGAATGGCCACCCCGCTTCCCTGGGTAATAAACCCGATCACCTTTTCACCGGGGAGGGGTTGACAGCACTTGGCAAAATGAAGCAGCATATCGCTCACGCCGTCCACATGTATGCCGGCGTCCCCTTTGGGTCTGGTTAGCCGGCTGACCACCTTGCTGACCAATCCCTGCCGGCTTTCCTCTTTGTCCCCCAGTTTCGGCCTGAGGCGCCCCACCACCTGCATGGGCGAAATCTTGCCGAAACCGATCTGTGCAATGAGATCTTCCCCTGATTGAAACGAAAGATCTTTGGCCACGGCCGCGATCTGCTCGCTCTTGAGCAGGTTGGTCACTGTCAATCTTTCCTGTTGCAGGGCCTTTTCCAGGATGCTTTTACCCAGGGTGATGCTTTCGTCTTTTTCCTCTGTTTTGATCCAGTGCCTGATCTTGTTCCTTGCCCGGGGCGTTTTGACAAAGTTCAGCCAGTCCTTACTGGGATGCTGCTTCGGGGACGTGATCACCTCGATAATATTGCCGTTTTTTAGGGGGCTCCGAAGGGGAACCATCCTGCCGTCGACCTTGGCCCCCGTACACTTTTCACCCACCTCAGAATGGATGCCGTAGGCAAAATCGATCATGGTCGCCCCTTTGGGAAAGGCTTTCACCTCCCCGGTGGGCGTAAACACATAGACCTCATCTGGGAAGAGATCCATTTTGACGGTATCCAGAAACTCCTGGGGATCCTCAAGGTTTTTCTGCCAGTCCAGCAGTTCATTAAGCCATGCGAACTGCTTTTCATCGGTTTTCCTGGCCACGTTTCCTTCTTTGTACTTCCAGTGGGCCGCGATGCCGCTCTCCGCCACCCGGTTCATATCCCAGGTCCTGATCTGGACCTCCATCCTTTCCCTCAACGGACCGAAAACCGTGGTATGCAGGGACTGGTACATATTGGCTTTAGGAACGGAAATATAGTCCTTGAACCGTTTAGACACGGGCTTCCAGATGGAATGAATGTGCCCAAGGGCCGCATAACACTCTTTGATGGTATTGACAATCACCCGGAACGCCAGGATATCGTAAACCTGACTGACTTCAAGGTCCTGGTCCACCATCTTTTGATAGATGCTGTAGAAGTGTTTCTGCCGTCCCTTGATGGTGGCTGAAATGTTGGCCTTGGCCAGTTCTTCGGTCAGGGTGACCTGAACACTCCTCATGAATTCCCCCATCTCGCCCTGGCGCCGGGCCGTCAGGTCCTTGATGCGGGCATAAATCTCCGGCTCCAGATAAAAGAGACACAGATCCTCGAGGCTGGACTTGATCCAGTTGATGCCCATTCTCCCGGCCAGGGGGGCATAGATATCCAGGGTTTCGGTGGCGATGCGTCGCTGCTTTTCCTCGGGCTGAAACCCCAGGGTTCGCATGTTATGGAGTCTGTCCGCCAGTTTGACCAAAATCACACGAATGTCCGTACTCATGGCAAGAATCATTTTCCGAACATTCTCGGCCTGGCGCTGCTGGGAACTCTTAAAATTCATTTTACTGATTTTGGTGACCCCGTCCACGATATTGGCGGTCTCTTGGCCAAAAATCGCCGAGATCTCCTCCAGACTCGCATGGGTATCTTCAACAACGTCATGTAGAAGCCCCGCTGCGATGCAGATGACATCCATCTTCAACTGGGTCAGGATATAAGCGGCTTCCAGGGGATGGGAAAGATAGGGCTCTCCCGAGAGACGGATCTGGCCCTGGTGGACTTTGGCGGAATAAACATAGGCCTTTTCAATCAATTCGATGTCCGCTTTGGGATGATAGCTGAGGACCTGGGACGTAATGTCATTTAACCGAATCATAAAGGACCTACCTTTTATTCCAAACACTTACAGAGGGCGTTACCTTGACATTACCTTTTTTGGCATTTTCGAATGCGTTTTCAAAGGCTGATCCATCGTTCCGCATGAAATCAATAAAAGCATCGGATGATAACAATACGCACACCGACTTTCAAGCAATGTTTTCCTCTAAGTAGACGCCCGCTCGAAACCCACTGATATAACGTGGGTTCCGCAAAGCCGAAATGTTCAGATGCTATTTGGACAATATGATAATCGAGGCATTAGGAAAACGCGCTCACCCTAATCCACAATCGCCTTCAAAAGCGCATCCCTGGCATCGGAATAGAACTGGATATCGACCTTTGTAGCCATGTCGTCAGAAAGATCGAATAGCCGGCGGCGACAGGCGACGGGCATGAGTAGGGCAGTGGCGCCTTTCTCCACGGCGATTTCGGCCATTGAGACTGAATTATGGACGGGTTCTATGGAACCACCCAGGTTGATTTCTCCGATAATGATCAGTCCACCCCGGACGCTCTTCTTGAGGAGAGCGGTACAAAGAGCAATCAGGATGGCTACACCCAGTTTTGCCCCTGACTTGGACGCATCAAAAGCGCGAAGCTGGGCTGTAAATTCATGGTGCCGCGGATCCTTGTCCCCTACCAATTGCCCGGCCCGGGCGTACAGGTTCTGCTCCGCAAATCCGGTACTCTCCCGAAAGGCGGGTGGAACCGGCTTATTGAGAATTTTTACCCCCGAACCCGGTCCTTCGTTTACTTCAATGCGGTACAAGCCTGGATGGTCGTCCATTCCTCCAGGGCTGATGGTCCAGATCTGACCCGGTTCCAAAGGATCACTCCCGATGCTGTTTTCGCTCTGAAGCTCGGGTGTTGAAACAAACTGCTCAATCCCATCGGCTCCCATGACATAGCTGAAATGGGTATTTCTAAACTCAGCAGCACCGATCCTCTTCTGTTGTTCCTTCACCCTGCGCCTGGCCTCCATGGCGATGCGGACAGCCCATTCCAGGGTTTCTTCGGAATAATCGGTGTCAGCACCTGGATGAATCAATTTCAGAAGGCCGCTAACCGTTTTGTTAACCGCATTAGTATCTCGACCACTGAGTGATCCTCCAAAAAAAACCTTATTTTGCAGGGCATGAATCCGGCTCTGGTCTCGAAGCCTGCTCCAACATTCGGATAGGAAATCGCTAACCAGGCCGAAATGGTTCGTGAGCAGCTCTTTCCGAATCTTGGGCACATCCCACCCGGGCAGATAGCCATGGATACGGTCCATAAATGCGGTATCATCGCGCATTTCCGTAGGCATAGGGCCGAAAAGATGACCGATACGCTGCTGATGTTCCACATCTACATCAAAGTTCCCCACGAGAACGATACACCCATCCGCCCGGATGCTCTCCTTGCCCCGACTGAATTCGCCGGACTCCATATACCCCTTGAGGATATTAACGCCATCTTTTTGATCAAAAGAAATGCCCGAAATTTCGTCAAAACAAACCACATCGTACTGGCACACTAGACCCCGCTGGCCCGTGCCCATATGGACAAACATCCTGGCCACCGTTGCCTTTCCACCTGAAACCAGATGGGCATAGGGTGAAATCTGTTGAAACAGATGGCTTTTTCCGGTGCCGCGCGGCCCCAGTTCCACCAGGTTGTAATTTCGCTCCACAAAGGGCACCATCCTGAGCAAAAAGGCATTTTTGGCCCTTTCCGAAAGTGTTGTGGGCTCGATTCCGATACTTCGAAGTAAAAACGCTTTCCATTGTTCCACATCAAAGGATTTTCGCGCCTCCGCCAGCTCGTCCAACACCTCCCGTTTGGATAGCTGGATCTCCCGCAGTGTTTCCACACCAAAGGGCCTTCCCTTGTTTTCCTGGGCGATGGCGGCGTCGTAGGTGAGAGAGATCTCCGCGTAAAATCCTCCTGTGAGCATCCGCTCATGGGTATTGACCAGTTCCGGGCTGATCCGCACGTTGGTGAGCTGTAGACTGGGAAGAGCGGCCAAATAGGAATCCGTTGAGGCATCCAGGCGCGCTGTGACCAGGTCGATAATCTTCACCTCTCCATTTTCCCTTGCCCTTGCCTTGAAGAGTTCGGCCTCGCCCGCCTTGACGGTGCGCGCCTGAAGCTGGCGTTGGACGATCTCCAGGCCCTCTTCGATTTCCTCGGGATCGATACTGGCACAATACCGTCCCAGAAGAAACTCTACCACGTAAGTGGGCACGGGAAACTGTCGGCTAAACGTTCGGACCAGGTCTTTTCGGACCAAATATCCCTCAAGGGATGCGGCGGCGAGTTTGTCAATGGTATCCATTTCTGTCATTTTTCGTCCCCACCAATGGTTGTATCCGTCTGTGCCGTCGGAGCTCCATCCGTATCGAATAAAATGATGAAAGCAGATGATCCCTCCATTTCTTCATCCTCCACAACCACTGAAGCGGTCCCGTTTTTTTTGAGAGGTTTGGCGCTCAACACCACACTGCTTGACGGGTTTCCAGGCTGCTTACGAATATCCAGAGACAACCCTTCAAATTTTCCCTCCGCCCCAATGGTGCACCGTAATCCCTTCCATACCACATCAGTGATTTGAACCGTGTGAGCGGGCGTTGCGGCCTGGGGCGTGATCTTTAGTTCCAACAGCAGGCTTTCCTGTAGGCTCAGCCCTCCATGGGTGTACTCCATCCCCTTACGGAAGCAGCTGATACCGCTTGCCAATGCCACGTATTGATTGGGATTCCAGTACCATGGAAATACTCGAACATCGGATGATGCCCCAGGCTTTAACGCCGCACAACGGCCCCATTTATTCTCCGTAAGCGCACTGGGAAGCTCGGTTTTGGGGAGTCCTCCCGGCAGCAACAACCATCCATGGTCGGTGACGATACGAACGGCCTGCCGGCCTGCCGACAAAAGCCCCGTTATTTGGTCGCGAATTTCCTTCAACATGTTCTCCAGGCGACCCGCCAGTTTCCACCCTCTGTCGTGGCCCTCATGGTCAATATTTCCAAATTCACACCAGGCGTTTATTTTGTCGTCCCCGCCGGCTATGCCTTTAAGGACTTTCCAACCGGCATCCGCCAGCAGTTTCTTCAAATGATAACCGCCTGCCAGCGATTTCCCGGTTTTTGACACGCAGGGCTCAAAATCATTGCCGGCATCTTGACCTCTGATCTGATCCCATACAGGCGATGCAAAAGGCTTTCCCGTGGCAGTGAGCGTGGGTAGCGGCGCCCAGCAAATCCGTTCTTCCAGCCGGCAGCCCTCTTGAGAAAGAAGTTCCCCCAGCCTTCTGGCCGCATCGAAACGAAGCCCATCCACAAACAGCACACATTCATCAACGCTGTAAGACCTCGGTTTCTGTGTGACAACGGATTCCCCCGGATAGCCTTCCTTTTCCACTGCGTTTTGGAGGTGCAGCGCTGCGTCTTCAGCCCAGGCTGTGTAAACAGCGCAAATGGCCGAAGTAACGGCTTCAAAATCTTCATTTCTTGCCACACAGGCAAGGGCATGCACGACGGCATCATCCGCCAGCCAGCCCGAATGGTCGTAGGCTGCGGCCATCTCTTGTGGTGAACCCGCTGCAATTGAGCTTGCTGTGGTCTCCGCCAGAACCGCCAGATGTTTGAGTGCGCGTGCAAGAGGCGCTTCTTCCAGTTCGGCCCAGACCAGAAGCCGCCTTTGATGATGGCGTTTCTCCAATTCCGCCAGCCGATTTCGAGCCTCATGGGGTGGTAGGGCATTCAATCCATTCAATGCTTCACGGAGTAAGGCTTCCTGATCTGTATTCCATTGGGGCCATCCATGATATTTTTCGCCACCCATGTCCCATAGCATGGTGTCACTGGGGGGCCGGCATTTTCGGATCTGGGTGGGAATGTTGGGGTATCGTTTGGGGGCCTCGCAAAACCGTTCCCATACCACATGCCAGGGGCCTTCTTGCTCCGCAAGTTTGGAAGCGCCGGTTAACACGCCCTCATTTTGGGGGTTAAAGGCCAGTTGAGATTTACAGACTTCCAGAAAGGCCCGCCATTCGTTTTCGCCATGGGCAGCCTGAAAGGCCTCGCCCTGGTCAAGCCATTGCAGCAGGTCCCGTACTGGATCGCCACCGGTTAGCAGGGTATTGAAGTAATCTTTATCAAGGCGTTTACCTTCTAACAAGGCCACATCTTCATCCACTAACCGATAGAGTGCCAACTGCATGGCGTTTTTGGCGTCATTGTCCTGGGCCACATCCAGGCCTAATCCCCCCTGATCCGATTTCAGAAACGCGAGGATGGTCCAGTCCTTGGCGTTGATCTGCGACCAGATCACTCCCCTGTACTGGAGTTCGGCCAACGGTTTTAGATGATCGGGACAGCTTTCAACGGCACGCAGGTCTTGGCGGCTGATACCGGGTAGATAAAAGACCGGTGTCCACCCCTCCGGGATCGAAACCTCTTCCACCATGTCTGCAAGAATACAGCGCAACCAGATGGCTGGGCCGGTTCGCTTTTCCGGGGCATAGTCCCCCAAAACAAACAGCTCCGGCAACTCGGCCTGAAGCCGCAGAATAACTGCTTCCCACTGGTGGTCCCGGTCCGGCCAAAGGATGCATGCAGGGGCCACTTGCACTTCCGGATTGTATACGGCAGCGGAACGGATGGTTTGGGTCAGTATTTCAATTATTTGGGTCAATAAGTACCTCCCGGCTGATCTTTGAAAACCTCAATAAGGCCAATTTAACCCATCGGCCTTATTCTAGCATTATACTCATGGCAGGCCGTCAACAACGCTTGGGGGGTATCCGATGGAAGTCCGGTTGTCTTACACAATTGTACGAGCCTGTCCACAGCGGGTTTACAATTACGTGCCCTTTCCAACTTGCGATAAGGTTTGGATCGGTTTTCATCCACAGTGTTTCCATCCAGGTAGTGGATCCATGTCTCGATATTTCGTTTCGGGACTGCAATTGCCACAGCCTCGTCAACAGCCCGAAATGCTATTTGCTGAGCATTACATGTCTCCTCGAATTCATTGATCCGATCCAGCACGTCTTTTTTATCCGCATCAATCATTGTCATTAGAGCAGAGGCCGCCCGTTGTCGCCGCTGCCGATAAGCCATCAGTTCGTAAACGAATTTTTCTCTTACCCACTGTTCCGCGGCACCGAGGGCTGATGGGCTTTTTTCGATGCGGATCACTCTTGTATCCCACCCCATTCCCTTGAGGAATCTTCGAATAAAGGCTTCGTGTTGTGAATCCTCACAAAGAACTACGATTTTCACGCGTCGTTTGCTCATTCGACCCACCCTCTGGCAATTTTTTCGGAAAGCTTCAGCCCCTGTTCAATTTCTGTTGGTAGTTTTTTTACGCGGCTCGGACCCAGAGGGTCCCTTACAAGCCATTGACTGCTTTCAGGACCTAAATAGTCGATCAGCTCCGGATGATGGCTAATCAATACCGCTTGCGGGAACCCCTCACCACAAGCATCGTTTAGTTCCATCAGCCAGGGTTGGATTTCCGGTAAAGAAACATAGTTTTCCGGTTCTTCGATAAACAGGGTATGGCCCATGGCCTGTAGGCCGATCAGTAGAGAATAGAGAATCATGATGATGCGTTGACCATCTGAGAGTTGCTCAAAATCAAAATATATTTTTGGTGCGTTTTGATCTTCGCCGCCAAATCCGGCTTTCAGAATTCGATGCTTTCCCGCCTGTTCCAGCTTAAAGGCATGAAAGCCGGGCAGGACGTCGCGAAGTTGTTCAGTCAATCCGAAGATTCTGTCCTGGTGCTCTTGGGATATATAGCGATACCATGAGGCAAAATTGCTTCCATTCCGGTGCAGCCAGCTTGATTCTTCCGCCGTTTCCGAAACCATGGCCTTGGGCTGAAGACTGACAATAAATAATCTCTCCAGCCATCCCTTAAACCATGTCAGTTTCTTATTGTCTGGTCTTGAAGCAATGGTTGCCAGGGCCGAAACGGACCAGTCGAAAGAATATTCCTGGCCCGGTTTATGGTCATCGTGGTAGAGCTTTACTTCCCCCATTTTGAACTCGAACAGCGTTTTCCCATCCAATAATAGATGTTCCAATTCAATTCTCTGTTTCCTGGTTTCGGGATGATGGGAAATGACCATCTTGTAGGAAAAAAGACCATCCTCACCTTGCACGTCAAGCTCAAAAGATTGTTCGGTTTGATTGATCCAGGCGGTAAGATCCTCGGGTGGAAATACTTCCGCGACCTTGGCATTATCCACTATCAGGTGGCGAATCTTGTACAGGAAATCAAACAAGGTGGATTTTCCACCACCGTTCGGGCCGATTAAAAGGGTCAGCTCATCGAAATGTATCTCAAAATTGACCAAACAACGATAGTTGTTGGCGTATAGCCTCTTCAACATGATATGCCTCCCTCATTCTTGTGGGTTTTATTCCATAACATGAATTCCGCAATACAACATAAGAAGTGTTATTGTGCAATATGGTTGTTATCTGTTTGGATTTCTAACTTTATTTTTTTCCTCAAGGGTCAGATGATGATCATTGATCCGGTCCCCTTTGAACAGGTGATACCACGGCGCGGAGACCACATCCTTGCCCCGGTCCTTGTTCCATTTGATGTTGGGTTTGTCGCGCAGGACGCCGGCCCCTTTTTTGCCCACATCCGGGACGGTCATAAAGGGTCTTATGTTTAAACGCACGCCGTCGTTTAAGTCCGGGTTCCAACCCATGGGTTGCTTTTCAATGGGTTTCCACCGGATGAAGATATCGTAAGGGGATTCGCCTTCGAGGATCAATTCCAGGCGTTTTTTGAGCCCTTCGGCGGCCGCCAGTTTTTCTTCCGCGCCGTCCACACCGGTTGTGATATCCTGCTTCTGGCGGCTGATCCAGTCACCCAGGTAGGTGTAGATGAGGGTTTCCAGGTTTTTTTGATCAAGCTTGTGGTAGTTGACCAGGGCGGCAAAACCGTCGCGTAGGCCGTCCCAGATGTGCCAGATGAAGGGGCGGTGTTTGAACAGTTTGCAGTGTTGGATGAAAAATTTCTCTCGCAGCCAGGTTTCAAGGGTTTTGCCAGCATGGTTGGTGTTTTTGAGAAGTTCAGGCAAGGTGCCATTGGACCAGACATCGCCGTAGGTGGCCGCCAGCAGGTTGAGCAAGCGATCGGCGCATGTCGCTTCACCTCGCACCGGCGGGATGCAGACGATGCCGTCTTTGTCGGCGTAGGGCAGAAGCTGTCCACAACGTTTTACCCATTCGCGCTGTTCATCGGCCACTTCCATGTTTAGGTCCAACTCCGCAGGCCAGCGGTAACCGAGAAGGCGGGCAACTGCGACATGCAGAACCGTGTCATCGTTGCGGAGCGAGCCGCGCGCGGTCCATTTGCTTTTCTCATCCCACACCACAGAGCCAGAGGGATGGCCGTGGAAGATCCATTGTGTGGGATCATGGGAATAGGGTTTGGGTAGGCCGTTGGGGTATTTTTCTTCGGCGACCTTGGTCCATTGGTTAAGGTCGAAGGGCACTTTGGCCAGCGTGGCGTTGGTAACATTCACTTTTTGATCTATACAACGTACCGTTTTGTTGTACTTCGGTGAGGAGCAGAAGCACCAAATGGAGGGGAGGTGAGCGGTTATTTTGGGTATAACTGAGGAACAACTAATATCAAATGCCTCGCCAGTAGATAGTGTACAAGGAAGTGTACCCATCATGCTAATCGCTACACCTTTTCTATCCCATCCTTTCATTCCCTGAATACGTGCTTTAGAATTATGTAGGTAAAAAACATCATTAGGCCAATAAAAAACTTGGCTTCGCCCGCCAAAAACGGTGATCGATTCCACAGTGTTTTGGAGAAATCTCCAAGTCGTTAAACCGTTCACTTCCCAGTAATACATCCTGAATCTAGGAGCATCCGCACCGTGCATTCCATTTAGGGAGGTTGCATATTCCTCAAGTAATTCACCCTGCATCTCATCAAAAGCAATGCGCGCATCTGGATTTTTTAGCTGACTGGCTTGTTCCACGCATTTAATTTCCGAAGTCAAGAGCCCAGCGGATTTTTCGGTGATGGTACGGGGCTCGGAGACGTCCAACCCAAAAAAAAATCTATTTTTATTTTCCCCCCTTGTTATTGCAAACAAGCTTGTATTGAATGCCCACCAATCCATTACATCAAATGCTGCAAACCCAAGACGAATCACACTATTCCATTGATGCTCTTTAAGTAGTCCCTGCCTAAAATTGCGATAACTGGAAAGAAACATCCAGTTTTGTGGAATAACAGCGCTAACGGTGCCACCGTCTGCACAAAAATCAAGGCATCTCTCTAAAAAGGCAGTCGCCAAATCGTGTTTGCTATATTTGTGTTGATATTCTAGGAAGCTACGAAGCGTATCACCTTGTTTACCCCGAGTTAGATAGGGAACATTTGTAAACAGGCAATGGTATCTATTAGCCAACAATTGCGCGGATTTTGACAAACCCCTTGCTATCACACCTATTTCTAGGATTTCGTCATCGGGCTTTTCCAACAACGCCTTCGTTAGCAGCGGGCCAACATCCTCCCACTTCAGCTCGAACAGCGATCCTTTCCCAAGGCTAGTCTTTGGGTTGATCAAACTGCCTAGAACCGATGCATCCTTGAACTGCTTGTAGAGCTCCTCCAACGCAAAACACAAATTTGTGTCGGCACCTGCCAAAGCGAGCCACTCGTCTTTTTTGGTGCTGATTGCAAGCCCTGAACACGCTATATTCAGCTCCGACAAAGTTCGGTAACCACTGGCACCAGGATATTGCCATGCCGCCAAAGCCAGAGCAAAAGCGGCCAGCTCCACACAGCGTTTATCAATTTCAAGGCCATGGATGTTTTCATGTAGCACGGCATCCACGGCTTCCCGGACCGAGAGGCCGTCCAGTTCCATGCGCATGGGCACCAACATCAAAAAGGCCGCCACCAGAAAATGTCCCGAGCCGCAGCAAGGGTCCAGTGTTTTTAATTCTGAGAGGTTATCGGGCCATCCCTCAAACCAGCCGCTTGCGGGCATCCAATGTTCACCCTCGAAGACGCTGGAGTTGTCAGGCTTCAGCGTGCAGTTATCAGTTTTAACGAACCTTAAATAAGAAAGGGGAACACCGGGGATACTGAAAAAATCACGAAGTTCCTGCTCATTTTCAGCTGTTGTCAAAATCTCTCGGGCTTTTCCTGATAACTGACCACTGACAACTGACAACTGCTTCACCCACCATGCCCCCAGGGAGTTATCCAAGAGGAAGCTGACCATATACGGCTCGGTGAAAAGCTGGGTGACGGCAGGCAGTTCCCGTGCGCCGATCTTCACCTCGGAGGCATTAACCTCGTCTTTCTTTTTCGCCTGCCAGAACTGATACACCCAGCCTAAAGAATCGGAGGCGGCAAACACCTCCGGTGGCAAATCCGCAACAAGTTGCTCAAGTTTCTGCTGGTGTTCCGGCGGCAGCGTTAGCTGAAATACCGGGGAGTCGGGCCGGAAAATCTGGGGTAGCATGCGGGCAGCAAAACGAGCGGCCAGCTCCCAGCCATTGGCTGCACCTTCATCAGGGGCCAGGTCTTCGCACTCTTCCAGTGAAACGGCTACCGGATCATCCGGATCCGGATACATCAAGAGATTGTTCTCCGCCAGAAAACGGGCAAACAGCATACGGTGCCAATGCTCATAGGCCACCTCTTCGGTCAACCGATCAATTTCCTGTCTGCCCCCACCGTTGCTAACGTCTCCCAGCTGACGGCCATGGACACGCAGCTTTCGGCGGAGCACCCTTTCCTCATTGCTCAAATGTGAAAACGGGGTAGATTCACCCACACCCAGTTGCTCCAGCGCAGCGCGGGCAGCAGCCTCGGCGATATCACGGGCATCTTTAATAGCTCTCTCAAGTGTATTCCGGATCTGTCTGTCTAGCGGTGGCATTTTCCCCTCGCTATAGGTGATTTAATGTTGGAACCCATCGAACCCAATACGGGTTTTAGCGAATAATGATCGGCCCTTCATGGAGTGCGTCTTTGAGTTGCTGTTTCACCTCCTCGATCCATGTATCGATATCTATTTCGGTCTTAAGCGTTCGGCGTGGCACATGGATGAACTGAACCTCCGGTTCGCACAGCTCTGCGGCGCTTTTGGCAACGTTATCGAAACGGGAGGGCATGGCGGCGACGGTGGCGGTAAACATATCAAGACCTATTCGACCCAGGGTTGCCAAAACATCGTCAACATTGCTCAGCTCTACCCGGGGCTGGTCTTCAAGCGTTAATTTCTGATCGGCCAGCAGGGTGTTGCGCTGTTCAGGTTCCAGTTGCTGCCAGTTGGCGTCTCCTTTGAGGCGCTCCATCCCTTTCTGGTGTAGCGCCTTATATTCCTTGTCCAGCCGGTTTAATTCTTCGCGAAGCATTTGGGTCAGGTTTGCAGCCAGGGGCAAGATCAAATCAAGCTCTTCCAGGAGTTGGCGCTGTTTTTCGATGGTTGTGGCCTGCGCCTGCATCACTTCCGCGTCTTTGATGTCCGTAGCATGACCCACCAGGCGTTTCAATAGTATCCAATCGGGCCACCGCACGGTGATCCGCTTGCCCAGCTGGGTCCAGGAATCAATGGCCTGCGTTAGATCATCGCGCCGGTTGTAAACGGCCAGCAGTTGCTCGTTTCCAGCAGTTAGGCGCAGCTCATCAATAAAGGCGGTATCAGGGAGTTCGGGTTTGGGCGCCTCTCCGCCTGCCGCTTCGGCTAGTTCTCCCATTTTCTGAAGAAAAAGAGCCACGGACGAAAGTTCTTCCCCGGGCTTCGCTTTGATGCCCGTCTTTTGAAAAAGCTTTCGTATCTGGATCCTTTGCGCCGTGGTTACGGTGGCGGACTCCACCTTAAAGAGGACTTTTCCGATGGCCTTCCTTTCAATTTCTCTGGGATCAATCCCATTGCCCAGTTCATTTTGTGCACGAATCAATCCGGCCACCATCAAGGCCTGAAGGCCCCCATCAACAGCATCCCTTGACCATCCAAAGGGTGGGGATTCAAAATGGCGCCGAATATCAACGCCCTTCTTCCCACCGGCGATATGCCCCAAAATGGCCTTGCAAACAGGGTTCTTTGAAACTTCACCGTCATCGCCAATGGCCTTGAGGGCATCAGGGGAACCTTTGCGAGACAGGGAAAAAACCTTTTCCCATCCGGGATGATCTGCCGCCTGAAACTGGGGATAAAGGCGTTTAACGGCATTTTCGGCCCCTTCCAACACCACTTCTGTGAAGTCGTTCCCCACCAGTTCGTTCCCACCGCCTTGATAGATGCGCGCACCGGAAAAAGCATCCTCGATCAGTTCTTGGATCCTTCCCTCAGAGGCTTGACGGGTTGTTTCCATGGCGGCCCGGGCCTCGACGCCTTCGGACGTGTTGGAGACCCCCCGTTTTTCCAGTGTGGCCACGGCAGCCTTATATTCCATGAGATTGTGACGTAGATCATCCGCAGACCTTTTGGGTATAAAAACAAACACCGTGGGTGATTGATTGCCGGCCTGCCTTGCGTCCGCCAACACGGATTTCTCATCCGTGCTCCAACCGTCCCGGACCCAGACACAAATCTTTTGATCACTGTCAGGTGGAAGTTCGGCATCGAATATGGGATGTATGTCTCGCGTTACCTTGGAACTGCCCTGGGTGAAGTTAAGTTTATTAACCAGTTCCCCGAATTTTCGACGAATACGATCCCCACGTTCCGCCTCTATGCGATATGCTTCACTGGCAAGCCTGCTTCTCTGGCTTAGGAATTCATCGTTCCAGGCAGCGCTCTCTTCGGTCTGGATACGATATTCATCCCCCACCTTAATGAGCAGTTCAGCTTTGCCCAAGAGACCCGGAAGCTTTCCCCTCAATGCCCCACTTCCTTTGGAAAGATCTTCCACCATGAGATCGGCAATCGCATCAACGGTGGCTTTAATGCCGATGTCTTTGTTGCTTCCCGCCAATTTATTGATGAGGAAAACCAGGCCGCAGGCCCTTCCCAGAAGGCGCTCCTCTTCCGATCCATTAAGCCAAATCATGGTCTTTTCATGTACTTTTCGCGGTAGTATGCGAGACTGTAAGAGTTTATCGGCCGAATCGAAATAGAGATAATCCGCTGGAATGACATGTCCCATTGGGTGGTCCAGGTTGGTTTGTATGGCCTTGTGCACCATGCTCAGTTGATTGCGAAGCTGGCTGTCGGTCCCCGTGGGATCCAGCACCCGCAGGGTATGTTCCCAGAACCGCCGACGTACCGGAAGGATGGGGTAATCCTGAGGGAAAAAGGGAATATCATTCTGGCGATGCCCGATGGTTGTGTCGGATAGATGTCTTGAGATTTCGCCCAGGTTGGTTTCCATAAGCGCATTAATAGGGGAAATGGCGTCGGGCTTCTTGGCAAGGATAACCTGGCGGATTACCGCATCCACATCGGCATCTGAAAGTTCAATGCGGATGGTGAATCGACCTTCATGCTTTTTCAGGTTAGGCGTTCCGGTTACAGCTGTCTGGCCGGTTCCCACAAACAGAAGTTTAGAGCCGATGTTCTTGCAGCAGGCCTCCACAGCCTCTCGGACCTCATCGGACCGTTGGCTGTCTTCGGCGATATACTGCTGGACCTCATCAAGAACCACCAGGGTCAGGGGAAATTTGCCATTCCGGGTCAAGGCTTGTCGGATGGCCTTGACCATTTCATCGCTGGAGATATCCTGTACAAACGGATAACGATTGTTCAGCGTCTCCACACAGGATGCCGGCGATGGAAAAAGATTGGGTTTCACTTCCGAAAGTACCTGGTGCAGACCTTCGGCAACTTGGAGATTATCCAGCTCCTCTTCCCAATCGTATCCATGGGCTTTTAACTGTTCTTCTATCTCTTCCTGAATCCCTTCCTTTTTGAGCCACAGTACGAACCGAGCCAAGGGGTACTGCTCCGGGAGCCCAACTGATTTAAAAATGATGCCCAAAAGGGCCAGACGAACACTTCCGGTGGCGCCGGAGCCCAGTGTGCCTGAAGCGGCGTGGAGCCCTCCATGGCGTTTGCCTTGCGTGGTCAGTTCTTTTAAATGATCTCCAATGTCCTGCGGCAGAGCGGCAATTCCACGGGCAGTGGCGCCGTCTTCAAAAGAGGTATCCACCCACAGGGCGCGGAGCATTTTAACCAGGTGCGACTTGCCGGAACCGTAGAAGCCGCTGACCCACACAGCGGGCTGTTGTGCCTGCTGGATATTCTTCAGATAGGTTTCCAGAATATGGGCCAAACCCTTTTCATATTGGCCATCGCAAACAAAGGTTTCAAGCTCATAGCGCAGCACCGCAAGCGCTGCGGGACTCATGTCATCATTGACGCTTGCAACCCCCTCGTTCACCAATTTTCGGGCTTCCGGATCCGTTACATAAATTTGCCTGTTCTGCATGTTTAACCCCTGAGTTAGAATTCCTTGTCCGCTGTAATCGGCACCGCGAGATAGTTCCACCCGTCATAACCGTCCAGAAGCCGGTAATTGTTTTTCTCGTAGCTGCCCGGGAAAAAAACCAACAATCTTCCGAGCGCCATGGGTGCCAGGTGATCCACGACATCTTTCACTTTGATAAAACCGAAAAGAGCACCAACCCCTTTAAGGGCCACCACGGAAGTTTCATCAACGGCCCGTTCCTGGAGGAATTTCCGGAACGTTTCCGCGACATAGGCCAAGTATTTGGGTAAAAGTGCTGAAAGAAGCTGTGGTTTCTGAAAATAGCTCTTGGCGTAGCGTTGTTCAGCCAGCCATTGAGGGAAGGTATCTGTGAGATCGAACAAGGCCCAATCGTGTCCCGGTTGTCTTGTGGCAATCTCAAACTCGTCGATCCTGGCCCGCAGGCGAAGCTCATCATTTTCGTTATATACGCAGAAAATAACCCGTTGAGCCGCCGCCGCATCTCCTCGCCAGGGGATGGAAATAAACCTGCTGTAATTCTTTAACAGCCGCTTAACCTTGCTCACGAAGCCACTCCATTTCTTTTGCGGTTAAAAGATGACGGAACTGGACCTCCATTACATCGCCGATTCGTTTGAAAACAAACCATCCCCGGCGCGAAGCCTGCTCCGCCAGTTCCATGGCGTAATCCGCCGAACAATCAAGGATCCTGGCATACTGGGATTGAAATAGAGATTGCCCCCGGAGGCCCTCTAAATATCCGAGGAAAAGGGCGTAAGATACGACGCCGGGGGTTGGATTAGCCCGCGCTCGAACCTTTTTTACTCTCCCTTTTAGATGGCCGGATTTGGTCCAAGTGGCATTGATATTCTGCGCCAATGATTTGAGCGTTGCCCCGCTGAAACGCCCGGGGTCTTCGGTTTCCATGAAGGCCTCCAGGTTTTCCCTAAATACGTTTGCTCCTTCGGTCATTGCCAAAATAAATGGTGCACTTTTTCGTAGCAAGGGGTCCCTCGCATAAGCACAGAGCAGTGCCAACAATGGATGCGCCTCAAGGTCTTTGGACCAGAAAAAAAGCAGACCTCTGAAAATGGTGATAGATGGCTCCAGTCCATAAAGGGCAACGAGGTGCCTGGCTGTAAGTGTTCTGGTTCTGCCGGAACGTTTCCCTAAACAGTTTTCCTCTTCTATGGCGCGGATGTAGGTGGCTTTTCCCGCTTCTGGATTGTCGATATATGAAAGTAGCGTCTCTAAATCCTCCAGCATGATGGTCCGGGCCAAATGGGTACTGCCTGACTTCGTCTTGAAGCCGAAAAGATCGATATTTTTTTTAAGGCTGATGACCACGCATGCGCATCCTCTAGGAGTCAAAGTATCTGACACGATATCCATAGCATAGATCCTTGCATTTTACAGCTGTTTTGTAATCAAAATGGGATTGGTGCCGTATTGCGAAAAACACTATAATAAATTGGTACGAAAGAAGACAAAAAAATGGCATGGATAGGGATATTGATAAGTATCATCCCGATGGTTTCAAAGTTAATGAAAATTGCGGCGAAAATGACCAGATGGGTGTGGGATAATCAGGGAAAACCGCCCCCACAACCGGGTCCCCGGCTGTTGAATTGAGAATTTGAATTTAGATGGATTGCAAAAAGCCCGGGTCAAATAGACCCGGGCTTTTTTTATTTTACCAACTCGCTCGGTTAAAAATCGTCCACGGTAACAGTTACCTTTTTTGCAATCAAAAGCTATAAAATCCAGCAAAATTAAGGCAGGTAAAAACGTGAAAACCCTCATTATAAGCGGGTTTCAGGATTTCAGATTTTAATCGAATCATACAGGCCTTTCACCGTCTCCGAAATGGCCGTCGCGGCATTGTCCACGGGCAGCATGAAACTCTCCGGCTCAGACCGAAGCTTGACCTCCACCTGCCCGTTTTTAAGCCCCCGGGACCCCACGGTGATGCGCACCGGAATGCCCAGCAAGTCGGCATCTTTAAATTTAACACCGGCCCGCTCATCCCGATCATCCAGCAGTACATCAATCCCCTTGGCCAAAAGATCTTCATAGAGTTTCATAGCTGTTTCCACCACGGCTTCATCGTGCATCTGCAGCGGCAGAATCGTCACCTCGAAGGGCGCTACCGGCGCCGGAAAAACAATACCGTCCTTGTCATGGTTCTGCTCAATGGCCGCCGCAACAGTGCGGCCGATGCCGATGCCGTAGCACCCCATGATCATGGGAATCTCTTTTCCCTGTTCATTCAAAAAGACGGCTTTCATGGCCTCGCTGTATTTTGTGCCCAGCTTAAACACATGCCCCACTTCAATGCCCCGTCCAAAAATAATTTCCCCGCCGCACCGGGGACACCTGTCACCAGGCGCGATGGTTCGCAGATCACCGAAAAATGCCGCCTTGAAATCCCGCTGAAAGTTCACGTTTTTCAGGTGGAGGTCTTTTTCGTTCCCCCCCACCACAAAGTTCTTCATGGCCAAGAGGGCGTTATCAGCCACCACTTTGATCTTCAACCCCACCGGACCCGCAAACCCCGTGGGGGCGCCGGTAACATCTTTCACCAATCCCTCGGAAGCCATTTCAACGACCTGTGCATTCAAGGCATTTTTCAGCTTGGCTTCATTCAATTCATGATCGCCGCGCAACAACACCGCCACCGGCGCTTCATCCACCACATAGATCAGGGTCTTGACTAGTTGTTCGGGGCCGATATCCAGAAATTTTGTCACTTCGTCAATGGTTCTCTGATTGGGCGTATCCACTCGGGCCAAGACCTCAAAGGCATCGGAATCAGGCTGGGAATCCCCTTCTTTCACTTCGGCCCGTTCCAGGTTGGCCGCATAACTGCATTTGGTGCAATTGACAATCTGATCCTCCCCCGATTCCGCCAACACCATAAACTCGTGGGAATAACTGCCGCCGATGGCGCCCGAGTCCGCTTCGACGGCCCTGAATTTCAAACCGCATCGTTGAAATATCCGTTCATAGGCCGCATACATGGCCTCGTAGCTGCGAGCGGCCCCCGCTTCATCCACATCAAAGCTGTAGGCGTCTTTCATAATGAATTCACGACCTCGCATGAGCCCGAAACGGGGGCGAATTTCATCCCGAAACTTGGTCTGAATCTGATAGAGGTTCATGGGCAGCTGTTTGTAGGAGTGTATCTCTTTTCGCACCAGGTCCGTGATCACTTCTTCGTGGGTGGGTCCGAAACAGGCCTCCCGGTCGTGACGGTCTTTGAACCTCAGCAGTTCACGGCCGTAATATTCCCACCGACCGCTCTCCTGCCACAGCTCCGCCGGCTGAACAGCGGGCATGAGGATTTCGATGGCCCCTGCCCGGTTCATCTCTTCCCGGACGATGTTTTCCACCTTCCGGATGGACCTAAGGCCCGCGGGAAGATAAGTATAAATGCCCGATGTGAGCTTGCGAATCATGCCGGCTCGAACCATGAGCTGGTGACTGATAATCTCGGCATCGGCCGGCACTTCTTTCTGCGTGGGAATAAAATAGGTTGAATATCGCATGGTGTTATTGGTGTTCTCCTTAATTTATCTCGCGCAAAGGCGCAAAGGCGCGAAGGTTTATGAGTAAATTCTTTGTTTTTTCTTTGCGAGCGTTGCGGCTTTGCACGAGTTAAAATCTTCAATGGCTTTCTGACGATTGGACCAGCTGCATAACCTCGGTAATCAGCACGTCCGCCAGTTCATTTTCCGGGACTTTTCTGACCACTTTTCCCTTCTTAAATAGTATCCCCTGCCCTCGCCCGCCGGCAATCCCCACATCCGCTTCACGGGCTTCGCCGGGACCATTCACCACACAGCCCATAATGGCCACCTTGGGCGATGCCGTGATGCCGGAAATGGCCGCTTCCACTTGATCCACAAGAGAGAAAAGGTCAATCTCACACCGACCGCAGGTGGGGCAGCTTACGATTTCAGGCCCCCGGGATCTCAATCCGAGGGCTCTTAAGATCTCCCAGGCCACCCGCACCTCTTCCACGGGATCGCGGGTAAGCGACACCCTGAACGTATCGCCAATGCCTTCCGCCAGCAGAAACCCGATGCCCATGGTGCTTTTAACCGTTCCCGCAATCAACGTACCGGCTTCGGTGACCCCCAGGTGAAGGGGATAGTCCACCCGTTCACTTAAGAGTTCGTAGGCATGAATGGTATTCCGGACATCAGAAGACTTCAAGGAAATTTTGATGTGGGGAAAATCGAGATCCTCCAGCATCATGACGTGTTCCATGGCGCTGGCAACCATGGCCTCGGGGGTGGGACCGCCATATTTTTTCAACACATCCCGATGCATCGATCCCCCATTGACCCCGATCCGTATGGGGGCCTCCGCTTCACGGGCGGCGGAGACCACCTTTTTAACGGCATCCGGACCTCCGATATTGCCGGGGTTGATTCGGAGGCCGTCGGCCCCGGCCTTCAAAACCCCCAAGGCCAGGCGGTGGTCAAAATGAATGTCGGCAATGAGCGGGGGTTTGACTTTTTTCTTGATCTCGGCAAAAGCCGCAACCGCCGCTTCATCGGGGATGGCCAAACGAACGATCTCGCATCCCGCTTCCGCCAGACGTTCGATTTGGGCCACCGTCTTGGACACGTCCCGGGTATCCGTGTTGGTCATGGATTGAACGGCGATGGGAGCGCCGCCGCCGATGGGAACATCGCCGACATGGATCATTTTCGTGGGTTTACGTACTCCTTCTATGGGCATGGATTAAGGGAATCTCCTTAAGGGTTGTAAAAATCAAACGTCCAATAACACACCTTCCAAACTTGCGGAACGATTCTAACCGACAGCCGTCATCCGCGCAAGTTTTTTGAGACTTGCCGTCACTTCTTCATCATGCGGGAAAAAGGTTCTCTGTTGGCATCATCGAATTCAAGACCACAGATCCATTCCTTGTCTTTGGTGACCCCTTCGAGCGTGGTTCGGTAGTTAACCCAATAGTTTGTCATATTCAGCATGTGTTCCGATCCAGAACCACTGTACGCCGTCAGGCACGGGAACACCTATTGCTCGATAATGCAGGCCAACACGGACACTACGGTAACGGCCCTGACAAACTTGTTTAAAATGCAGAGAAGGATGAGATGGATTTCCCTTTAACAGAGAGTAATTGTGATGTGCGAGTTTCTGAGTTTCTGGTGGCAGCATATCAAGACATTGCCAAAACCTGGTTGATGCGTAGTGCTTCAAATTTCTTGTGCCTTTCCTGATTCATATTCCGCAATGGCCTCTTTCGCCAGGGCATCCAACCTTCCGGCTGTTGCATCCGCTTCAATTTGTGCATCCCAAGCATCCGAATCATATTTTACAAACCAACGTCTGAATTCAGCTAATTTTCTTGGCGAAAATTTTTTTATCTCGTTTTCAATCATTTCTACTGCTATCATCTGCTTTGCCTCCTCCAAATCTCCGGATAAACTTTTGTAAAACCGCAAGTATAAAACCATTGACCAAGAATGCTAAAAAGTATAGTAAAAACGGTCTTGCGGGTCAAACGAAATCCTTCTAATCCGAAAACCATTCCTGCTTCATTATAACGGTCAGACCATCCGTGTGCATCAACCGGTTGACCAACCCTTCAGCCTTGGGCAGTTCGTAACCGAAAAAATATCGGAAGGTGAAAAATTTCCCCTGGTAGAAATCCATCTCCGCTTTTGACGGTTCCCCGTTCAATGCTTTTGCGATAACAATCGCCTGAAGGAGCCACTGCCATGCCACGGCAATAATCCCGAACAATTCCAGATAAAGAGTGGCATCGGACAGTGCATGTTCTACTCCCCGCTCTTTTTGGATATCGGCCAGGTGCGCCGTGACCTGTTTCAACTTCTCCAGAAACCCCGACATCTGCCGTCCATAGGATTCAAGGGCAGGCATTTCCTTTGCCTCTCTGATGGCAGTTTGGACTTCTTCGAGATACAACGCAAAGGCCTTGCCGTTTTTCATGGGGATTTTACGGCCCAAAAGATCGAGGCCGTGAATGCCGGTGGTCCCTTCATGGATGGGATGAATCCGAGCATCCCGGTAGTATTGTTCGAGGGGGTAATCGTCACAGTAACCGGAACCACCGAAGCACTGAAGTCCCTGGCTGATGGAAAGGATGCCGGCCTCCGATGGATAGCTTTTCGCCACCGGCGTCAGAAGATCCAGCAGAAGCGCATATTTTTCCTTTTTTTCATCGCTTCCCACTTTTTTCATATCCACATATCGGCTGCATTGCAAAAGCAGGCTCAAGGCCCCCTCCACGACGGACCGCTGAAACAGCAACATCCGTTTTACATCGGCGTGTTCGATAATGGGAACGGGAGGATTCGCAGGGTTTTTCTCCGCTATTTTCCGCCCCTGTTTTCGAAGGGCGGCATAGTCGAGAGAGGCATAATAGGCAGCCGTGGCCATGGCACAGGCGCCCATGCCGACACCGATCCGCGCTTCATTCATCATCTGAAACATATACCCTAGCCCCTTATGGGGTTCACCCACCAGATAACTCCGGCAATCGTTTCTGTCCCCCATGCTGAGCTGTGCAATGGGGCAACCCCGGTAACCCAGTTTATGAAAAATTCCTGAGGTAACCACATCGTTAGGAACCAGCCGACCCTTTGCATCGATACGTCTTTTCGGCACCACAAACAACGAAATGCCCTTGACGCCGGAAGGCGCCCCCTGAATCCTGGCGAGCATCAAATGAACCACGTTTTCCACGCCGTCATGATCCCCCGCCGAAATAAAAATCTTCTGTCCCTGAATGTGATAATAACCTTCCGGGGTAAGCTCCGCCGTGGTGGTGATATCGGACAGGGAACTTCCCGCCTCCGGCTCCGTGAGCGCCATGGTCCCCTGCCACCGGCCACTACGCATGTGCGGAACAAAGGCGTCGTATAGGTCCCTGCTTCCGAAATTTTCAATGAGGCGGGCCGCGCCGTCAGAGAGTCCCGAATAGGCGGCCGCCGAGTAATTGGCGGCACAGAAGATGAAGTTGCAACTGTCCGCGATCACGTGGGGCAACTGCTGTCCATCCAGATCTTCGGGAACGGTCATGCTGATCCACCCCCCATCACCCAATTCTTTCAGGATGTTTTTGACCGAAGGATGCACCTTCACCCTGTCGTTCAGCAATTCCGGCGGGTTTCGGTCCATGTCCTGAAAATGGGACCACAGACGTCCCCGGGCCAGTTCCAACGCAGCATCCAGCACCATATCCAGCATCTTCCGGTCATACGCCCCGTAATAGGGATACCGGGTCAGGGATGCCGCATCAAAGACCTCGTAAAGGAGGAATTTCAGGTTCCTCATGCTCATGAATTTTTCCGTCAAAATGATTTCCTCCTGTTTCGCTCAATGGCGTTGTCGCACAAAATACCGGCATCCGGTAACCCGTTTCTCGGCTATAAATACGGAAACGGTTATAATGGCAAAAAGGATATTTGACAATCAATACCCACCTGACCCGGAAAAATTCTGTTTACGGTTTTGGTTGAGCGATAAATGAATTCGTGGTAAACATATTCATCGTCTCACTGAAATTCAATTTTGTCGATAGTCAAAAGTTGGTGATGGGAAACATGGGTGAGGATACCTATCGGAATGGAAATTTCCGAAAAAGTAGAATACTGGCGAGATATCGCCGATTATGATATTCAAACGGCTCGTTCGATGCAGACTGCCGGAAGATATCTTTATACAGTTTTCATGTGCCGGCAGGCATCGGAAAAATTGCTGAAGGCTAATTACATCAGAAAATTCTCAAAAGAAGCTCCTTTTTCTCATAATCTCGTTTACCTTAACAGTCTGATGGCGTTAAGCACTTCCGATAAGCAAATAAAGCTTATGGCCGAATTAACGACCTACTACATCGAAGGAAGATACCCTACCTATAAAAAGAAACTTTCGGCCCTGATAGACAGGGAAAAAGCAGGATCGATTTTGAGAGAAACAGAGGCATTATTTGAATGGCTGACATCAAAGCTGAAATAATCAATATCTTGCGAAAATATCTGAATGACGTGGAAGGAATCTGCCATGTGGACAAGGCTTTCATCTTTGGCTCACATGCTCACGGCCGTGCTGGAAAACACAGTGATATTGACATGGCTATATTTTCACGAAACGTCAATGACGACAATCGATTGGAAATCATGGCCCAGGCGATAGCATTGATAAACAGATTCAAAATCGATATCCAACCGCTCATCTTTTCATACGAGGACTATATGAGCGAAGATAATGATTTCATATCCAATGAAATCAAAAAGAACGGCTTCGAATTGATAGCCGCATCACATTAACGCCCAATGTGGCCTGTCCATGCCACACTTCTTTTATCCCTTCCGACCTCCCTTCAATAATCAGATAAGGCCATCATCCAAATCTCAAGGTCAACTTCTACAGGAACCCGCACCCCCGTAGCACCGGTGAACCTGCCACCACCGATTTCACCTCTCTTCGAAAAGCGCTGAAACGGTTGTATTTTTCGTTGTAGTAGTGGTTTAATACCTGCAATGCTTTTTTCTCATTTCCCATGGCAATGTAGGTTTCGGCCAAAGCACCCAGAATCTGGGCCGCCCGATTGTACGCTCCTCTGTGCTTGTTGGAGACAATACCATCGATCCTGCTGTTGCCGATCTTTTCGGCCCACGACAGGCATTCAGCCGCCTGAGTAGGGACATCTTTGCGCTGTTGCAGTCCTTTTGTGATTTCTTCAAAAAATGTGGGGATTTTTCCATCTTCAATGGAGATTCTTCCTGAATAGGCGTCAATCTTATTGGCATAGTCCCGAAGGAGCTTGTCAATGGTGGGCGTCTTCCCGGAGTTTCCACACAGGGACCGGAGAACAGCCCCGAAGACAACGCCGGCCTTGCCGTAAGACCAGCCCAGACCCCGTTCATTCTTTGCTTCGGAAACGGCATCTTCCAGTTTCCCTGCCATCAGCAGCACTTTTGTATACAGTATCTCTTTTTCATCAGCCGTGCCGCCCTTTTCAAAAAACTTGAGGATCTCTTCAATTTCCTCATCTCGCAGGTTCTGTCGGGCGGCTTCAGCCACCAACTCAAGCAGGTTCCGGTCGCTTCCGATGGAACAAAAACGCTCCCGCTTTCCGAAGAGGAGAAGTTCCCTGTCTTTCCGGTCATTCGCGGCATCGATCAGGAACTCCGCCACACGCTCTCTGAAGGTTCCGTTTTTCAGGGCATCCAGGGCTTCTCTGCCGATCCGGATGATTTCCGCCGGTTTGTTATCTTTTTTCAGCAGTTCAAGCCAGTATAGATACCCTCTCGGCTGTCTGTTTTTCCATTGCCTTGCCAGCCTGGACACGCCGTCGATACCGTCCGTCAGGTGAACCGCTTCAAGGAGCAGGAAGGCAGGCCTTGCAGCCGTTTCATCCCGGCTCAACATCATCTTCCAATCGGGAAGAAAGGCTTCGAGACCTTCCATCGGGCCTTCCCTGGTATCCATGACCTCCTGCAGAAGGGGGTATTTCTCATCATAGAGGGTTCTCTCCGCATACGAACTGGACGTAACCGCCATTGACGCAACGAATGCCGCCAACCGCCCGCTCGGTTCGACGGTTTCAAAAACGCACCGGGAATAGATTGCCCGCGCCTCTCTGATATCCAACCCCTCCGGCGATGACCAATAGGATACACGCTCGATATCATCCACCAGATCAAAGAGCGAGGCATATACCTGACGGGCGTCTTCAAGCCATCCGTCCATGAAAAAGCTTTCAGCCTCGGCAAAAAATGCGGCAATATCCTCCATCTGGTCATCGCTGACATAGTCGGGATCTTCATCGTCGTACCCGCTCTCTGCCCAGACATCCGGGTCATCCCAGTAACTGCCATCCTCGATGGATTCAGCCCGTTCTTCCATACTTTCCCGCAGGGCCTGAATCTCGTTTAAGACCTCATCGATCCGGGGCGTTTCGGGGATTTCCGATGGGCCGCGACCGGGAAGAACGGATTCGATTTTTTCGAGAAAGCCCACTCTTTCAGACGTGGATACATCCTTTGCGAGACCGACCACAACGCCTGTCAGTTCTTCCTTTGAAAGCGGCAGGCAAAATTCCTTGATCTGCTCAAGGTAGGGTTTCAAAGCAATTCTGTTCTGGTTCATGATGCTCCTTTCTTTTCAGTACGCCGTTGTCACGATATCGAATTTTGCTCAAGGGATCTTATTGCGGGGTCATGCATCTTAAATGCTTGACTACAATCCTCACATCACGCCGCTGCTGATGCACCCAATGGATTTCCAATCGAACTCCGCTGCCAGACGTACTCATAAATCCGGTTTACAATCTTCTCGGTTTCCTCTTCGCCATAAGGAGGATCAGGAAGTGCCCCAAAAAGGTTATCCAGGATGAGGACCTTTACCTCAGCCCGAGTTTGCTCCTTTTCAGTCCAACTTTCTATCGGTTCCAAAAGGGCCGTCAACGACTCCAACAACCCCTTGCTCGCCTGTTTCAGCCGCTCTCGATCCGCTTTGCTGATGTTTTCCTTCCTGAGCAGATCAAATAAAGCCAGTTCGTCTTCGTTGAGTCCTTCCTCGGCAGCCCGCCGTTGCTCGGCATCCATGGCCGATGCAAGATCCATAACCTTTGCAAAAGTCTCTTCAACGGTTGCGCGATCCTTTTCTCTGTTATAATCGCAAATAATCTCCTGATATTTCTTGTAATAATCCATCCGCAATGGATTATTCAAAAGCATCTGCTCCAATTTTTTCTCAACGATTGTACGGATATCCTCCAACGCAGTTTTCTTGCGCCTTACTTTTTTTGCGAACTCATCTCGCAGTTTTTCGAAATCAATCAGGCTGAGATCAACGGTAAGTCCTTCCGCTTGATCAACGCCTGTCTCGTTTGCTCGAATCGCCTGATTGACGATTCTATGAATCTCCTTGAAGATATCGGTCACATCCGATGTATCCCTTCGTTCTCCCAACTTTTTGTAGATGGTCTCAATATGGTCGTGACGTTCCGCATATTGAAATACGGAAGGCTCCATGAGCAACGCCTTGAACCGGCTGAAGATTTGTCTTGCCATGATTTCAAAGCGACGTTTGGCCTCGTCGGAGGTGTAGAGGACTTCCACGGCATCCCGAAGTGCTTCAATCCTCTCAAACCCTTTTGAACCAACCAATCTTAATGGGTCGAATCCAAGCTTTTCAAGATGTTGTTCCGCCGCTTCAATGGCATCAAGGAGCCCTTTCAAAAGTTCTTCAATGGGCGCCACAATCTCCTCTCCACCGCTGCCATCATCACCATCCCCCAGGGCATATTGGGCCATGGCCTCCCGAAGACTTTTCAGCATGCCGTTATAGTCCACGATCACGCCGCGGATTTTTCCGGGAAAAACCCGGTTGGCGCGGGCGATCGCCTGCATCAGGGTGTGGGCCCTCATAGGTTTATGAACTTAGCGCGCTAACGCGCGGGCTTTCTACCTTGCGCATATTTCATTGTTTCTCGATTGCACTGAGGGCAACCGAGAATGGGCATAAAGCCTTCCACATTCCTTCCTTCATATTCTGCTTTTGCAATCTCGACGTCTATTATCGCTTCATTTACCTTCATTTCATGCCGGCAATGGGAACAACGGTAAGGATATTCCTCCGGAGGAGGGCCGAACGGGAAGTCCTCGCCTTCCACCCCCGCTGTCATTTTGTCCTGTAACCGTGCCGTACCTGTCGTTTTTGATGTTTTCATATTCGTCATATAAAACTCCATATTTTGGATGCCATATCTTCCATAGCACCATTTCATGGCCACAATAACGACACAAAAAAGGATCTTGAGAGCTGATCTCCTTATAACGTTCTCGATATCTTTTCGCTTTTACGACTTGATACGTTCCTTTAATCCCACGCCCCAAAGCCTTCATCCCTTTCCGTATTACTTCCGACCATTTCTTAAAAGTTTTCGTAGCCTGTAGCCCATAATAACGAACCCGCTGGAACCCTTTGGGCATTATGTGTTGAACCATTCGACCGATAAAAACATCCACTTCCACGGTTTCAACCTTCCTGGATTTTGTCATGTGATCATTGTACCAATAGGTAACATATTGGCCATCATAACTGATTATCCGTCTCAGAGCTATCGGAGGAGATGCAACATATTTCGCCAAATATCGCGCCAGACCCCCACATGTCTCAGGAACATTACCCTTGCTCACATTGGCTACCAAACCTTTAGGGTATTTTTTCCACAGCTCATCAATAAGTTTATCGACCGCACTGCTGTTAAAATGGGACTTGAGCATTCTGAATAGATGATACTGCCATTTCTTATGTATAATCTCATACTTGAAGAACCTTAAATCAAACCAACCGCACAGATCTTCATTTATCCCACCGCTTGTCATGATGATATGCAAATGCGGATTATAATGACCGGATCGACCATGCGTTTGAACAACGACGATCGTTCCTATTTTCAGTTTCCGCCGAAGAACCGTTCCGACAACATCCTCCAAACATTCGTACCCGCATCTCATAAAAGCCGATAACAAACGTCCATCATTTCGAGCCTTATAAAAAACGATTCTCAGTTGCTCGGGAATTGTCAAAACAATGTGACGGTAATTCATGCCCCCATGAAGCACCCTACTCACTTGACTGACAAAATCGTCAACATATTTCTTGGCGCAGGATAAACAAAAACAGCTCTTGCAACTAAAACCTATCCGGCGAACATCACCACCGCAATAAACACACCGGTGCTCGCTATATCCGGCGCTTTCCTTGCCGCAACCAAGCATTTTCTGAACCGGATCTTCATATTGCGAATTATCATACCCTGGATGATGCTCTTTGAATGATTCCCAATGATCAATAAAAATCGTCCGGAAAGTCTCCTTATCAATTTTTTGGTCTGATGGCATATGCATAATGTGCTTTTTTTGACACATTTAATGCCATCACTGCAACAACTATTTGATATGCCAAATCAAAAATGGAAATTCCTATGCTTTCAAGATAAAGGGTCGAAAGGCATTCCACATCAAACCCCGTGAGCCACATGGCACACACAATGGCAATGCGAAACGGATGACCGGGATCTTTAAAGGCCGTTTCCACATCCACCCGCTTGCCGTCAGACGTTTCAAAACCGCCCTTCATCAGCTCACGGCGGGGCCGAATATCAAAGTCCCATTTCTTGAAATCCCTGACTTCGTTTTGCCCTTCACTGATGATGATCTCAATGCGTGCTTGTTCAACCCATACAATTTGATTTCGGAGTCTATTCGTTTCCTTTTTGAGCCTTTCACGGGTAAATTCGTCCGTTGCGGCATCTTGCGCACCCTCTTTTTGAACAAGCGCATTTTTCAGAAGTTCACACTTTGAAGTCCAACGGGGCAAAATCCGTTGATACATGCGGGCGCAAGTGAGTTTGTCGATGCACACCACCATGGATTTTCCGGACTCCCACCGCGTTATACAATGCGCCACGAAGTCATCGGCAATCTTATCGAGACGATCATCCGCTGTAATCACCTCATAATCCTTGCCAAGCAACTTTTCCAAAAGGGAAATCTGGTCCTGATCCAGATCCGCTTCCTCTATTTTCTCCGCAATGCGATCATTCAAATCCAGACGGGTAAGGCCCAGTTTTTCTCCCCGGTTTTCATATACCAGTTTCACCGTGGCGCCGTCTTCCTCGGAGCGTTTGAAGTCATATCTGGAAACATAATTTCCGAAAATGCGCCGCGTCAGATGATCGTACTTGAAAAGAGGGGTTCCCGTGAAACCGATAAACGCGGCATTGGGAAGGGCCAGGCGCATATTGCGCGCCAGTTTCCCCGCCTGGGTGCGGTGGGCTTCATCGGATATGACGATAATGTCATCCCGTTCGCTGTAGGGTTTTTCGTGGGAAACCGATTTGTTGAACTTGTGGATCAGGCTGAAGATATAGCGGTGGTCTTCCTTCAACAATTTTTCCAGTTCCTCTCCTGAACCGGCTCTCGGGGTTTTTTCATCCACAACGCCGCAGCCCGCAAATGTTCTGTAAATCTGGTCGTCCAGGTCTTTCCGATCCGTCATGATTACAAAGGTGAAATTACCGGGAACCAAACGGCGAACTTTTTCCGTAAAAAACACCATGGA
This sequence comes from Desulfatiglandales bacterium, assembly GCA_963662465.1. GTDB lineage: Bacteria > Desulfobacterota > DSM-4660 > Desulfatiglandales > Desulfatiglandaceae > NaphS2. The sequence goes on along the minus strand of OY759599.1, from coordinate 504,868 downwards.
GTAAGATTTTCCCGCACCCTGTGTGTGCCAGAAAACCCCCAACAGTCCCAGCTCCGAATGAGCCCTTTTGACCATCGGAATGCCGACAATCTTGTTTGTCTCTTTTGCCGGCGGTTTCTCAGAAAGATTGAATTCCGCGTGATCCGCTTCCGCCGCAAGCAGTGTTTCCGGCTCATGGTATTCATAGTATTCCAGTCGCTTTTCCGGCGGAAATCGCCGCTTCAATTCCTCCTGACGCCACACTGAATCAACAGCGTGGTTGACCCCCAACACCTGATGATTCCGGCCAAGTATCTTTCGGACGCCGCCCGGCTTACTATCGTCATAAACAATGAAATTCTCCAGAAGGTCCAACAACCGTTCCTTTTTCAACATGCCGTTCAGCAGAATTTTCGCTTCAAGACGTCCCTTGTCTTTTTCGTCATTGCGTTTCCATTCGCTGAAATGTTCCCATTCGCTGGTAATGGTCCCGTAACGCGCCCGGTCGCCGTTACTCACCACGAGAAAGGCGTTGTGGTAGAAGGCGTGGGGGATGGTATCGAAATAGTCGGTGATGTTGTTGTCAAACCCGGCCCTGATGTTCAGATACACGGCCTTGAGTTCGATAAAGACAAGGGGAATGCCGTTTACAAAACAGACCAGATCAGCACGCCGGTTATAATGAGGGGAACGTAAACCCTGTATCTTCAGTTCACGAACGGCCTTGAAGGTGTTGGAATTTGAACCCGGGTTTCGAAAATCAATTACCCTGGCCTGAACCTGACGAAGCCGACCCGTCTTATCCCGATAACTGACCGGAATGCCCTCTCGAATGTATTTGAAAAACTCCTGGTTGTGCTGGAGGGTTGTGCGGGTAAAATCCCGACGAATGAACTTCTGAATGGCTACATCAACCGCCTTTTCGGGCAATGCGGGATTCAGACCTTTGATCGCAGTGCTGAGGTCCCGGGTCAGAACGATTTCTCGCTCGCTGATCCTTCCCAGTGTGCCGCCCTGCCCAAACACCTCTTTGTTCCAGGCATATACGTTTTCCCACCCGAGTTTGTGTTCCAGATAATCCGCGAAGGTCGCCTGAACCAGACGGTCTTCGCTATTGATGTCGGTGATCATGGGTACAACTCCTGATTACACTGTGATTTCCCCATTCATGAGCTTGGGCAACAACAGGTCGCGGGCTTGTTTGAGTTTTTGGTTTTGGACCAACAAGTTTTCTATTTGACGGAATACCAGGGAGACCATTTGTTCTTAAAGAACGAATTGTTTCATCACCTGGCAGGAGGAATGGGATTGATTTGAAAGTGTCAACGATGATTGCGTCAAATACCGCACCGACTGCCCGTTGATGGAACTGCTCGATTGAATTTCTGATCGCACAAAACAGGAAAAACTGCGAAACCCTACCTTTTCCTTTTAACGCATAACAGGACTGATTCATAGCCATAGAACTCTGAGCCAAATTCACATTCCCCACAGTACCTCTCGCTGTAATGAAAACAGTGTTTTTGGGATACAATTTACTATTGCATTTCGATAATCCGGCATCAGTTAGGGTTTTCTGGGTCTCAAGTACATATGCATATTTGTGAGCATCTTTAGGCGTATAAAAGGGGATGTTGCCATCCCAGTATTCAGGCGTGCCTGTTCTTGGTGTTCCGCCACTATGTACTTCCATAACATCAAAAGCAGTTGCTCTTTTCCATCCGTCAGGAATCCCATCCTTTACCCTTACACGCTCATGCTCCGGAAACCGAAGCCGAACAAACCACTCCTCATATAACAGCCGGGCAGATTGATCCAGAAATTCAATCCGCCGCAGGTTGTTTTCGATCAGGTCGCCGTAATTGGAAAGGATGGCGGCGATTTTTTGCTGAATGTTTAGTGGTGGAAGCGAGACCGGGAAATCAGGAAAGCGAATCAAAGGGATCCTATCAACGGTGGCACCACTTATAACAGATCCTTCAACTACTTTGCGCCATTTATGGGAAAGAAAGTAATACAGCAAATACTTATGCTCGACTTTTTGTGGATTGGGTCGTATCAGCGCGATTCTACGACCCAAACAGCCTTTAAAACCTTCTGGAATTATAGCATATCTGTGTAACGTCGCCTCATAGGAGAACACAATATCATCGGGCTGTGGTGTGACTCTTTTGGTCCACTTTGGGAAATCCCGTTCTGAAACATGCCGGATATCCGATAGATCCAGACTTCCGTCCCTCACATTCTTTATTCCTAAAAAAATTGGACCACTATCCGATTCCTTCGGTGTGGAGTGAGGCCCATCAAAAATTCCCAACACAAAGTCCTTTATAGGGCCTTCCTCATAAAGTTTCATACCAGTCCCTGAAAATTCTGCTGAATTCGTTCCGCCAACTCAGCAGCCTCCCCATTCAACCCAGCCAGTTCCACATGAATCTCCCGCATGGTTTCCTCAAAATCAAAATTCTCGTCTTCCTCGGGGGGCACAACACCCACATACCGACCCGGGGTCAGGCTCCAGTCGTTGGCTTCTATCTCCGCGCGATCCACCAACTTGACCAGCCCTTCCACATCGATATATTCCGCATCCGAAAACCGGCTTTGCAACCAAAGGATTCTCCGGTGGAAATAGACCGCAAGCTTCAGTTGTTCCACGACATCCTTTCGCAAAGCGTCAAGGTCTTTCTTCAATTTTCCGATGTCCCGCGTGTTCCATTCTTCGGACTGTTTGCCCCCCAACTCCTTTTCAGCCAAATCAACGAGACTCAGGGCAAACTTGCTCAACTGATCGATCTGTTTTATCAGGCCCTTTACTTTATCCGCCACCGGCTCAAAGGCTTTTTGTGCTTCTTTCTGCCCGATGTTTTTCTCAGGCAGGGGTTTGCCGCTTTTCTGAGCCCAGGATGTCATGGCCTTGCGCAAAATACCCTGATCCTTCATGTAAAGTGTCTGAGCGTTTTCAAGCTCTTTGAGGCGCCCCCGGTATTTTTGGAGAATCGCCTGATCTACTCCCTCGTTTTTGGCGCACGCCTTTTCAAAATCCTCGATATGGACTTTGAGCTGCTTAAAAGATTGTTCAAAGGCATCCAGTTTAGCCGGTATAAGGGCGCATTCCGTGCGGACGCTTTCCAAATATTCTTTGATGAGATTTAGAAATTTTTCGGTCTCCCCCCGGTACAGCCAAACGATGGCGGTGATGTTTTTCAATTGCTCGGGTGTAAAGTCATAGATCTTTCGCGTCACCTTGCGGTAGATATTGCGGGCATCGATCATCAAGACCTTGTCCGAGAGATTTTCAGGCTTGTTTTTGTCAAAAAACCATAGTTCGCAGGGAACTGTCCGGGTATAAAAAAAATTGGACCGGATGGCGATCAGCACATCCACATGGCCGGTTTCGACAAGCTTCCGCCGGACCTCCATTTCCCCACGCCCGGCGCTGGAAGCCTGGGAAGACATGACAAATCCGGCCCGGCCTCTTTCGTTCAGGTAGCTGTAAAAATAGGATATCCAGAGATAGTTGCCGTTTGAGACTTTTTTGTTCTTGTTTACGCCCGGCAACCCGAAGGGAAGTCGCTGGTCGTCTTTTATCCTCTCCCCATCCACCATATCCACGTTAAAAGGGGGATTGGCCATGACATAGTCGCATTTAGCGTAAAGGGTATGAAGGTCGTCATAAAAAGTATTGGCTTCAAGGATATTGCCTTCAAGCCCGTGAACCGCCAAATTCATCTTCGCCAGTTTGATGGTGGTTGCGGTTTTTTCCTGGCCGTAGAAAGTCACCTCATGGGAAGTATCCAGGCCGAGACGTTCGATAAAATAGCTGGATTGGACAAACATGCCCGCTGAACCGCATGCCGGATCAAAAACAGTGCCATGCTCCGGTTCAATGACATTGACGATGGTCCTTACCAGTGAAGGCGGGGTAAAGAATTCGCCGTTGTCCTGTGCGCCCTGCATGGCGAATTTCATCAGAAAGTATTCATAGATCCGTCCGAAAACATCCCCGTCCGCGTTCTTTAATGCGTCTCTGCTGAAAATGCGCAGAAGGTCTTCCAAAACGATATTCTCAAAGATACCATACTCTTTGGGCAGCACACCCTGCAGAGGCTCGAAATCCGCTTCGATTGCATCCATGGCCTCAATAAGCGTCTGGCCAAGATCCGTGTCTTTGGGCAATCCCAGAATGTAGTCATATCGTGCTTTTTCTGGAAGATACAAGGAACGGCGTTTAAGATAGTCCTCCTTCACCGCAGGGCGTTTTACCATACTGCCGGTTTTTTGATCTTCCTCGATTTGACGGGTGACGCCTTCAAACCGATTGGCCGCATGCCGAAGGAAAATAATGCCAAGCAGGGGAATACAGTACTCGGTGGAGGTAAGTTTTGAATTTGCACGAAGCTGATCTGCAGCTTCCCAGAGATCCGATTCGATTTTTTCTATATTTTCCATATTGTCAGTACGTGAGGATTAACATCAACAAGTAGTCGGGAGCAAACCATTTAACGCAGGCATGCCGTCCCAGGTACGCCCGAAAAAAAGTCTCCCGTTCGCCTTTTTGGAACGTTTTTTTCCATCTGCCCCCCAAACGCCCCATTGCTTGAAAAAAAAGGTCGTATTGTTGATATCACATTGCCCCTTGATATCTTCAACCCATTCCGCTTTCATCGGTCTTGCCCGTGGACCGGATTCACCGCCCACAATAACCCATTGGATATCCGTGAGTGTAAGAACTCCCAGATCCTCAAGCAAGGGCTCAATGGATAGAAAGCGAATGGGGGCCTTGATTGTTCTCAATAATTCAACCCTTGGCAAACCATGTTCTCTATTTTCAACCGTCACGCCGATCCAGACATTATCCGGCACCTCTCTTAATGCCAAGAAACGGGCCATTCTCTCTGCGCGTTTCGTAAGCACTTGAAAGGTATGATGCGACGTTTTTTTCATAACATTAAATACCTGCCCGATGAAATCGTCTGGGATATCTTCGTGAAAAAGATCGCTCATGGAATTCACGAAGTACATGGTCGGTTTTCGCCGCGCAAGAGGTTCGTTGAGCCTGTTAGGGTGCAACGCAAGAGAAAATCCATTTTCATACCCTTTGACACCCATGGCTTTCAAACGACGCGCCATAATTTCAGCATAACAATGCGTACAACCCGGCGATACCTTCGTACAACCGGTCGAAGGGTTCCAGGTCCGTTCCGTCCATTCTATTTTTGTACGTGTACTCATAACTTCACCTTGACTATAAGTTATCCCACGCCAATTTACCCCACATCCATAGCGCAAAATCTTGCGCCGGAGTCTATCGACACCCGAACAATCGCCTCCAGCCTTTCCCTGACTTCCGGATCAATCCGTTCTCCGGTGATAAATCCAGCCAATTCATAAAAGCTCTTTTTATCCATCACATTATAAAGCCCCAGCCGTTTGAAATAATCTTTGAAAAGAGGTGTCAGGAAATCATCACTGACCTTTGTATCGTCATGCCAGGGGTTCCCTTTTCCGAGGACTTCCATGGCCCCCGAAATATGTTCAATGGATTGTTTCATGGTTTCCATCCTCTTATCCGCCAATGAGCGCTCAAACAACGGTCCTGCCGATTCTTCTCTTTCAAGATGACCGGCATAGGCTTCCAGCACTTCCGGATAGCAGAGATAATTTTCAATTTCCCGCTTTCGCCACATGAGGATCTCCGCACCCGACTCCCGGGGCGGCTTTCGATCCAGACGATCAAAAACCGCAATACCTTTCAAATGGGGGACCGCCTCCTTCAATCCTTGAAAATGACGTTGCACTTCCTTTGGGTTATTGCCCACATAGTGGACATAGGGTCGCTTCAGGGCTTCAATGGCTTCCGGATATTCCAATCTTTCAGCAAAAGTCTGCAAAATCGCCAAATCCGTGGACCCTTCCAAATACAAAACCCACCCTGTCTGCCGAGCCTGGTAATAATGCTCCCAGCCGATATCCCGCAACGATTTGAGTACCTGGCTGCCACGGTCCGAAATCACATGGGGATTCCCCAGAAACGCGACCACCGTATCCCGTTCAGCGGATTCATTTAAGATCACTTCCGAATGGCTGGCCATGATGAGCTGGTTCTTATTTTCCAGGGCCACCTGGCTCAAAAGCTGGTAAATCTGACGCTGCCGGAGAATCTCCAGGTGAGCATCCGGCTCATCCAGAAGTAAAATCGCGCCGGGATTGGCATACATATAAGCGAGCAACAGCAAGGTTTGCTGCAATCCCCGCCCGCTGGAAGAAAGATCCAGTCGGGCGCCCTGCTCAACATAGCCCATGACCACTTCGCCCCTTTCAGGCACATACTGAGGGGCTTCAAGTTCCGAACCAAACAAATCTTGAATGAAGGCACATAGTTTTTTCCATTTTTCCGGGTTGTCCTCGTAAATTTTCAAACACAGATTCCGAAGCACCTCCGCGGTTCGCCCTTCGCCGATTCGAACATTGACGGCACCCGCATCCAGGCGCGTCTCGCTTGCGGCGAGGCCGGACATGGGCGGCAGAAAAGCCAGGCGAATATCTTCGGCAGCATCAGGAATCTCCATTCGCACGGGATTTTTTTCTTCGGAAAGCCTCAGCGGCCTACAGTAAAAAGACTCCCTGTTAGCCCCAAATACAAAAAACTGGGCGAATTCAAGACCGCAGGTCCATTCTTTGTCTTTGGTGATCCCTTCAAGCGTGATATCGATGCGCACGTTTTCCGTGGATTGCTTTCCATTGGTTTTTTTTACATCCCGAACATGGAGATCCCTCCAAAGCAGATTTGCGGAAGGCACCGGAACCGCAATGAGGTCACGACGATTGATGGTGACACCGCTTCGTTTGTCAGGTGACTGTTTTCCCTTTCGTTTTTCATTCCAGCGTTTCAGACCGATTTCCCACAACGCCAAGGCCTGCAATGCCGTGGTTTTGCCGGAATTGTTCGGCCCGATAAATACCACTGGATTTCCCAACTCAACTTCAACTGAATCGAATCGTTTAAAATTTCTTATCGTCAATTTGGTCAGCATGATGATCTCTCGATTTTAAAAACGCGGGTTTCTCCAAGATATTCCACCACTTCGTCTGCAACTTAAACTCATATCACGAGTTAGATATCAGTTTCTTTCAAATTAACACAGTCCCTTAATGGCAACACTTCTATTTTTTCATGAAGCCGATAGCGTTCATTTCCGGGGTAAACGATGAAGAGTCTCTGGAGACCCAAATCCGCCAAAGCGATGTGCATCGATTTGGTCAGGGTCGGGGCGTCGCTGCATTTAAACGCGAACCCCAGTCGTTTCACGAAACCTTCCCGCGCTTATCCCCATGTTCCGATACCCCCCGAACCCGGTGTACCATCCCCCCAAAGGCTTCCATGTCATTGCACTTAAAGGCCTGCCGGAAAAGCGTTTTCAGATTGAACAGGGAATCAATCCGCCCAATCTCATCCTGCATTTCATCCGGCACAGCGCCAAACTTCTCAAACAACAGATCCAGAAGCATCTCCCGGGCGATTTCCACACTACCCAGGCTCTTGCCTCTATCCAAGCCTTCCTGAATTCCCAGGCTCTTGCCTTCTACAATCCCCAGGCTCTTGCCTTCTACAATCCCCAGGCTCTTGCCTCTATCCAAACCTTCCTCTATCCCTTTTTCTCTTGCAATTTCTATAATATCCAGCATCTTTATCTCCTCCCACATCGCTTTGAGGCGTTTCTTGTCCATCATCTTATTCGACAGAATCAACGTCGCCGCGGTCAGCCGAGCCGATATCTTGTTTGCCCGAAACAGCGCCACTTCAAAACGGACCACCTCTTCCACGAACCGGGCGCGTTCCTCACCTTTTGCCTTGCCATACAGAGGCAATACCACCAACTCCAGCCAGTTCTTGAATGTCCCGGCTTTCACCTCCGCTCGGATTTCCGCCAGCCGCTTTTCCCCGTTTCGATCGCTGAAATCAAGGACCACGGGTTCATACACCCCGCTGGCGGTCTTGAGGCTTCGAGTTCCTGCCTGCACGTCTCCGGAGGCCAGAATCACATCTACCATTCCCGGTCCCCATTTCTTGGCGCCCAGGAAATGATACGCAGCAAAACGATACAGGTCCGACCTTTTCAGGTCCCGCTGTTCCTCAATGTGAAACAAGGCGCCCGCATCATCCCGCACCATCACATCCACCCGCCCTGCTTTCACAGCAATATCCACCGGCTCAAATGCAAACACCTCTTCCACCTGGCCGGTCTTGATCCCGATAGCATCCAGCGTTTGCCCTTTGAGCGCCTCCGCAAGCCATTTTACAATGAAATCGTAATTGTGTAAATAATCGGTTCCGTTTTTACTTTGCAATGCATGCCTCCATTTCGGCGGAAGCCTGCTCCGCCCAGGTCTTTTTCTGTGGAACCGGCACATCGAAACTGAAAGCCTCTCCCACAAGACTCCACAGCCCGGTCTCCCCATGAATCCATTTCAATAGGCGTAACCGTTCACGGGTTCATTGTTCCAAGGTTATTCGGCAGCGAAACAGTCAGCTTGTCAGGATACTCATCTCCTGATTGCGGAAACACCTGTCTCTTAATAAGAGGAAAGCACCTCCTAAGTCAATGGAAACGGGAAATGGTAACTTAAAGGTGAAAACGTCAACTTTTACTACCCTATTTTCTGGTTTTCTGTCATAAAGGCCGAAAAATTCTTCGATAGAGCAACTTAAAACTTAAAACTGCGGCCATGCCGCTTTAGCCTATGTACCTGCTGGAACTGTTTGTTGAAAACAGCACCCATAACGGAAACGGCCACTTTCGCTTTCAAGAAACGCGAAGCAGCCGAACCATCGCCAAATGGACCTTTCTGCCAAACGACCTGGCGGGCAGAGAACTGCTGACGCTGATCACCATGGGGCTGGGGGGAGAAAAATATCTCAATGCACTCCCTCTCCCGACAGAGATCGTCGGAAACCATCATCGGCCCGTCCGGGTGGCCCATGTGCTGGCCCGTCATTACCCCCTGGATCACAAGAACCGGGGCGTATCGGTGATGGGAAGCGGGGTTGATGTGGATGCCAAGGGGCATGTCACTGCGTTGCGGACCAAAGACCTCACTCTGATTTCGTGGATCGTGCCCGCAAGAAAATTGAATATCCTTGCCCAGGCCTCCGCGCACCTGCTCCTCGCTTACGGCGCGGGGTACAGACCAGGGCCGCGGGGAGAGGATTTTCAATTCACGGATCCCCTCTTTCGCCGCACCCGCTTTCATTCTCTGCTGATGCACCATGCACCCTTGACCAACCCCGTTGATTTCATAGATCGGCTCCGTTACAAGGGAATTCAATGTGGTCGGAAACCTTCTCAAAATGTGCTTCATGCCCTGTGCGAACTGCTAAAGCAGCAACTGGATATCAATACGGATTCATGGCCCGACGTGACCGTCGATGCCAATGAAATTTGGCATGCGCTTCATCCCCGCCGGCAGCATGCCGTCCTTCCCATACTGGACATGGTTCGTCACATGCTGGACGCCTTTCCCACATCCGCCACGCCCATGGAAATGCCGGGGCTTGTCCTTATGGACCAACCGGAAACCTTCTGCACCCCTGAGCGTTTTACGGACTATATGATATTGCTGGATACGCTGTTTCCCCGACTCCAGTTTATTCTGTCAACCGGAATGACTGCTGTAGAAAGCCTTCCCTCATCTCTTCTGCAAAAGCATCTCCCCCTCCCGGATGCGGAAGAACCCCGGTACAAACACGGGCCTGTCCGTCTGCCGAAGGAGACGATCCTCCTGATCGATGTGGACGGACGTCTGCCGAACCTGGCCCTGATGAAGCTATCCGCTTACCATCGGCAAAAGGGGCATACCGTACGGCTGGAAAAAAGAGACTGTCTTGTGAAAGGTCCGGACAGGGTCTATGCATCCACAGTGTTCTATACTCCCCTGTCTATGAGGCGAAACCGGCGCCTGCGGCGGCATTACGGCGACAAACTGACCCTGGGAGGCACGGGGGAGGACATTTCCTCACGCCTGCCCGATGCGGTGGAGGCCCTGCACGCGGACTACACCCTCTATCCGGAACTGGGCGACCGAGCCATCGGGTTCATCACCCGGGGCTGCCCGTTTGACTGTCCATTCTGCGTGGTCCCCCCGAAAGAGGGAAAACCCCGACAGGTGAGCAATCTGGATACGCTGCTGGAAGGGGGCCGCCTGAAAAAACTCATCCTGCTGGATGACAATATCCTGAGTCACCCGAATGCAGATCGATTCCTGTTGGAAATGGCGGAAAAAAATGTCATGGTGAATTTCACCCAGACCCTGGATTTGCGCCTGGTAAACCGGGAACGGGCCAAACTCCTTAGGAGGATACAGTGCAGCAATACCCGCTTTACCCGGCGTAATTTTCATTTCAGTCTAAACCATAACCAGCATCTGGACCGGGTAGCCCGAAAATATCGGCTGTTTGATTTCAAGCCGCGAGACAATGTGGAATTCATCTGCATGTACGGGTTTGACACGACCCTTGCCGATGATGTCGAGCGTTTCAGGTTTCTGCGTTCTCTCCCCGGCGCATACGTGTTCACACAGAAATACCTGCCCATCAAGGGGGGACCCCCACCCGATACTCAGGATTTTTTCGGGATGGACCCGGACCCATTGATCGATCAACTGGTGGGCATCATGTTCACCCAAAACATGAAAAGCGTGGAAAATTACTACCGCTGGGTCAGCCGGCGATACGCCGAAACCTATGGACAGCTTCACATGGGGCTGGTGGATACGATTTTTCGATACAACCAGCGCCATAAAAAGGGGGAATATATTGCGTCTCTGGCTGGAACAAGAAAAAAGCACTCATGAGGGCGGGTCCGCACCCATTCTGCGTCTGCCCCATATCGACTGCTCCACCGACCAGAGAAAAAGGCTGAAGGAGATGGCGCAAAGCACTTTGTGCATCTGGCACATCAAACGGGCCAAGGTCATCCTGGGGGCACTTGCGGGCAGGCCCCTGGAAAGCCTCGTGATGGATGTTCGGGTTCCACCGGAGACGGTCGTCAAATGCGTGGAAGCCTTTTCAAAACAGGGGATAAAATCCCTCCAGCATCCGACCCGGAAACCCACATGGAGAGAAACCCGAGTGGAAAAAATGCTCGATATGCTGGAAAAACCGTCAAACCGGAAAGGAATGGATTGGAAGTCTTTCTCTGTTCGCTATATCGGCATCAATTTCACCGGTCCCATGATTCAGAAAATCAGAGCGCTCATCGTTGCCCATCCCGAGGCGACACGCGGCGAACTGGCGAAGATCACATGCCACGACTTCGCCTTCTATTCCCCCACGGGAAAAGCCAAGGACAAAACCCTCACGGATATCCTGAAACGGATGGACATGGACAACATCATCCGATTGCCGAAAGTGCTACCCCGCAAACCCTACCGCAAAAAAAAGATACCCACGTCTTCCCTCCTCGATCAGCGGGAAACACGCCTTTGGCGTTCCAAAGACCTCGATCCACTGGTGTTTGTGCCAATCCGGAAGCCAGACCAACAGGATCTGTGGAACATCATGATGAGCCGGTACCATTACCTGAAAAGGCCAAAATTGTTCGACCCCAGCTTCGGTACCTTATCCGGGGTGCAAATCCTGACGCCCTGCTGGGGGGCATCGCTTTTTCCCATGCCGCCTGGCGACTGGCAAGCCGGGATACCTTTATCGGCTGGGATGACCGGCAACGGGAAATGCACTTGAACCAGGTCATCGACAACAGTCGATTTCTCATCCTGCCATGGGTTCAATGCACGAACCTGGCCTCGATAATTCTCGGGCGAATTGCGAAAAGGGTTTCCTCGGACTGGAAGGCGACCTATGGCATTCAACCGGTACTGCTGGAGACATTTGTGCAACAGGATCGATTCTCAGGCACGTGTTACCGTGCCGCCAACTGAATCGAGGCGGGCAGCACCGCCGGATACAGTTACTTCAGAACTCAAAAGAAAAACAAGGCGCCCAAAACAATTTTCCTTTACCCGCTCCTTAAAAATTTCAAAAAGGTCCTGTGCCGAACGTCGTAACGTTTACCGAAATGAATTTTAGGGTAAACCCCCATGACAAGGGATTTGCCACCCCCAAACATGAAAATAACATCTACCGCTTTTAAGCTAACAGCTAACAGCTAATGGCTAACGGCTGCATTTTCATGGTAAACAGCTAAGGAATTTTGTATTTGACCCGCACGGCGGATTGTTCTACATTCCATCTGAAAAAAGCGAGTTTTTATCAAAAAACGTTGCCGGAACTCCTAAAATGTCTAAATTCCAAAAAGAAATTGAACAGTTAAAAGTCCTTTTGCAGGAATCGGATGACTTTTCAGAAATTTTCGACTATTTCTTTGAGCGTTTGGCGGACCGCGAAGATTTCCTTCGAATGTGCAAAAGAGCTAAAAACCCAATGCTAAAGCAAATCCTCAAAGAAGCTGGAAAATCCGCACTCCAGGATGAGGTAAAAATGACCAAATTTTTACTTCTCAAATTCCCGAAATATCCTTTTTTTCACGGCGCATTTTTCTTAAACGGGCAGATGGGCAGTCTCATTTTTTTTAAGGATATCAACATGGGCCTGATGTCCATTTCCATGTTGCCCCAAAGCATTGAAACAAAGTTCGCCCGCTTCAGAAGCGTCGCTGTTGATGTGAGCGGAGATCGTAATGTGACACTGGCCCCCGGCGGCAAAACCTTGCATTAGCGGACGCTTCGTTTTTAAAGAGACACTGTCCGCACTTCAACCAAATCATGAAAAGCATTTTATACTGTTCTGATGAAAGCCTTCCGAGTCATCAAAGAGCCGGTAAATGGCCTCCTGGTCATCGGTGTTGCATCGGTTCAGACGGTAAAAGATTGCCGGAACCAGCATTCTCAGGCTCCAGTCAGCAGAAAACGCGCCCAGCACGTTGCGAAGGACTTCCCGGTCGAGTGGGGCAAAGGCCGGGCAAAGCCCTCCCTCGTCGACCCGATTGAAAACATGTTCCACCGCCTGCCATGGATCGCTCCCCGCGATTTCCATTATTTTTTCCGCACAGACCGGATCCTCGGCGCATCGTTCCATAATAGCGTGACCGACCTTATCAAAATCCCGATCGTACCAGCCGATGGCCCCCCCCATATTATCCAACAGCCCGGCCGGGACCACGCCGTCCAGAATGACGCCGTTCACGGGCGCCGGGTTCAGGCACATAAACCGCTGAGCCAGGTAGGTCCCGTAGGAAACAGCGTACAGGAAAACTTCCCTCTGGGGCCGGCGGGTGAGCCAATCAGGGTCCCCAGGTCGCGTGCGGCCTGAGAAGTGTTGAAGTATTGAACCCCGTTTCCCCACTGCTTTTCCAATTCCTCATAATACTCTCGCCCATAAAAGTAACCCGTGGGCGCAATATTCGGGCAATCCAGTCTTGTGGAGGCCCCCACCCCGCGATGTTCCATGGTGTAATAGTTCCATTGGGGATGGGTTTTGGCATAGGAAACCATGTTTTCAGCAAAATATTCGGAGGAGCTGCCCGGGCCACCGGCAATAAACCAGACATCCCCCTTTTTCTCTACGGGCGTGCCCACTGCCCGAGCCATGAGGACGGAGATGGTTTCCCCATCCGGGTTGTTATGGTTCAACGGGAGTTGCACCGTGGCGCACTCTAATCCCTGCTCGCCGAAATAGTCCGGGCACGCCCCCCACTGAAGCCCGGGGGTAGTGCTGTTACCGCCGTTATCACTGCTGCCGCACCCGGCAAGAAGCAGCACCAGGCCCAGAAGCAGATAGCCTGCAATCGCAAAAACTGATTTCTCCATCATCTTTCACCTCCATGGTCCCATGTACCTGCTTTCCTCCCCCATGGCGTAATCGGCCCAACGGTGGAATTCACTTGTGTTTCATTGCCTGGAAAAAGGCTGGTCTTCGAAGGCGCTATCGGCGTACCGCAAAATGTTGACGGCAAAAGCCAAAAGCCGCTTCTGCCGCTTCTGCTGGAAGATCTGAGAAGAACGCACCAACTGCGAACAGAAACCTCCGGCGCCGAGTGCCATGTCATCCGGCATCCAGTCTTAACCGCCGCACTTCCTCCAGAGAAACTCCGGTTTTTTCCGATATGGTTGCATCATCAAGAATGGTCAGCAGACTCACGGCGACTTTTTTGATCCCTTCCTCCAGCCCCTCTTTCCATCCTTCCTCCAGCCCTTCTTCCCGTCCTTTCATCCGCCCGATGCCATAGGATGAATCCACCATGCTCGCCTGATAGTGCAGGTCGTCCACATACCGCTCGAATGCCCTTCTCTCTTCCTCCGGCAGCTTCATAATGTCAAGCTTCTCTTTGGCCTGCTTCAGGCCACGGGCTTGAAACTCATCCTTGATCTCTTCGTTTTTCAGAAAGTAAATCCATTCATCCAGCGTCGTTTTGGCCACATCGTCAAACTGATTGATTTTCAGAAGATAATATTCAGGGAACAGATCCGAAACTTCCTGCTTTCCATACCAGTTCTGCTGGTCCGCGCTCAGATCCAGCCTGTCGCCCGTATGGATGCCGTAGAAGGTCGTTGTTCCCCGGTAGATGTAATCGGTTCCAACACCCAGATCAAAGTATAGAATATTCACGGAGATCACCTTCACCACCCGATGATACGGATCCGAAACATCCAGATGCTCCGTAACCACTTTCGATGTTCCATACAGGATGCGCTGAAGATAATCGAACTCCCGTTCATACTGAACTTCGATAATGATGATCTCCCCCTTGCCGTTGCGAACCTTTAAATCCACCCGGTTGAATTTGTCAAAGCGGTCTTCCCGGTTGGACTCACTCTCCAGTATCTCCAGGATGGCAATGTCTTCCTTGAGCAACTCGCTTAAAAACCCTTCCAAAATGCCAAAATTCGCCTTACTGCGAAGCAGCTTCTTCAGGGCCCAGTCAAACGTGATGAGTTTTCTCTTCGGCATGGGTCGTCTCCTTATTTTTCATCCTTTCATTGTACCATCCGTAAGGCCGATTCACAACACGACACAAAATAGAGAGTTTATCTCTCACATTTGTAACACTTTGTATTTAAGAACTTTTGGCCTTAATCATCCTTTCGGCCACCATTATTATTCACACCTCATGCCGTGGACGAATGTTTTTTCGAGAATACTTCCCATCCCATTCGACATTCAGCGATCATTTCTGAATGAGTTACAACAAGATGCATCAGCTCGGTCAGAGCATTGCTGAATGCAGCTGATCTTTCAGCACCGAACATATGCGCTATTTCATGAAGATACGTACTGAGGGCACGGCTAAATGCATCGGGTATGAGTAATTCCTGTTTAAGTGCAACATAAGGCAAGAGGTACCGAACGGGCAACCCTCGAAAGCGCAGGCTTCGGTCCTTCCGGGGTATGATCACTGTCATCCCCTGCCACACCGCGTTTTTACTTTCGATGATTTTACATGGCGGCAGTGCAATTGTTGAAAACAGGTCGGAGAGTAAACACAGCGCCACTTTCTCCAGCATGCGAATATACCCTATCTCGGACACAACAGGCTCATGGGCCACACTGAATCCGTCATCTGCTTCGCAGGCCTCCTCGACCGTGGGATAGCCCATGAAAATAAACGCGGACTGCACCAGACGATACCGCGTTTTAGACGTTCTCAACCACTCGAGTGCCTGTTGTCTCCGATTGTACAGATCTATATCCTTTCGCCTCACCTGCCGCGCCGCCAGCAGATGTGGATTGGTTTCTCTCCACAGGGCCATAAGTTCGGGTGATGTGGAGATATTCCGAACCAGCGTGCTGATGATGCGATGCCATGATTCGAAATCGTATTTCTTCCTGGGACGGTCGTACCATCTGTTCTTCAGCGCAAGAAGGACCACCATCGACGCTTCCGGCGGCAGTTTGGATGCAACTTCATGGATTAGTTTGACCACATCCATGCGATAAAAAGTATTTCGTTCGCGATCATCATATCGGAAACTGTGCAAAGCGAAAATCAGGGGATATTGAAACGATCCCAAAGCCTGGTAAGCACCAAATACGATTCCCCGCCCCTTGTCATCAAATGTTTGCGGGTATCCCGCGGGTTTTTGAATACCCGACCGAAAATACACCGAAGCGCTTTCTGACTCCCATATTTTATTACCAAACAAAGGGTTTCCAGGATAATAGAAACTTTGAAGCACTGCCTTCAAAATGTTTAAATCATGGAAAGGCGATATGTGAAGGGCCGTATCCCGCGTTTCTTCATCCCGTCGTTGGATATTGTAGGCCAACGTATCGATCCACTGTTCATCGATTGCAATGACGGCCGTAACAACTTTCAATTCCCAGTTGCGGGAATGCATAGTGACACTCCAAGAATGGTCCCTTAGAGCACAGAGGGAAGCAATCTTGAAACCCTCTCCGAAAAAGCCTGCATAGGTTCCTCCATCATCGCGTTTGGTCGATGCCCCGATATGAAGAAGCCAGTCATAGCTGAAACCGACATCTCTTACGAACAGAGACAACCTGTCTTCAGCAATCCGCCAGGAAAATCGAACATCCCAGTTTCGCCAGCCTACCGCATCATAGAAATTCTGCACGAAATCCCGAAGCACTTTGAATTTTGACCATTTAACCGGATAATCGAAAACAAGGTTTAGCGGCACCTGTTCATAATCCGAAGCACTATTTTCCACCCGGTTTTCATCTCCACGAGTTCCTTCATCATTTTTGACACGTTGCATTTTTCCCAATCGCTCCACAAAGCGGGACAGTTTAGCCAGGGCTTTACTGTAATCCATTCCCACGCGGAACGTAGGAACGTGATTTTCTAAATTGTCCCGGCTTGTGATCGTAGATGATGTGATTTTTATAGTTTTCAAGAACAGGCAAAGGGTTATCCGTCACTGTGGGCATCCTCATTGTCTTGAACACGATGAACAGGATTTCTTAGATGGACAGGATTAAAAGACGGCGTCCGGACAAATTCCTTCCCCTTTTACACCATTTTGTCTGCATTTTATCGGCCAATGGTAATCCTGTCCATCATTATAATCTTTTAAATCGTGTTCAAACATTTTGTCCCGGCTTGTGGCCGTAGCCTGTCGGCGTTAGAGAAAGGGAAGGCTAAGGGGAAGGCTGAAATCATCCAGGCTCTGCTCAGGGGTGGAATGCGGCCTGACCATATAGCGTCAATGATGGGTATGGACATGACGGAGATTGCTGAAATCCAGAAGGAAAAGCTGGAGGAGCAGATGATACGCGAGAATTGAAATAAAGATGGCGCAACGCGAATTAACGTGAAAAATCGATATTCCGAACCAAAGATGTCAGATACCAAAAGCTCCGCTCGTTCCCACGAAGAGAGTGAGAACGAGCGGAAATCTCTTGCAATGCCGTTCCGTGGGTGTATTCGTTGTATCTCGAAAAATTTTTCACGATCTTTTCAAAATACACCAGCAGGTCAAAAGCCGCTTTATATATGGGAAGATGTTCGTATTGCGCCAAAACAAGCCTTCAAAAAATGTCGAGAACAAGGGGATAAAATCCTCCTGTACTCCCTCGTTTAAATGATCAAAAAGTCAAATGATCAAATTATCCATCGTTTCGGGAACGCACCGCAAACCCCCGTTTGCTGTGGGGCTCGCCGTAACGGTTGAGCAAATAGCTGCCGCCGCGGTAGAAGTTGAAGTCCCTGCCATTGGCGTAACCCTTTGTTTCACCTGACCATACGCACCAGCCGGTAGTCTTCAAAAGCGGCGTCATATTCCGATCCCCAAGCCCCTTCTCGTAGATGCCTTCCAGTTCATCCATACTTGGCATACGCCAGCCAGCTCCATCTGTTTTCAGTTTAGCCACCCAGGCTTTCGCCTCATTCCAGTTCGTGTCCTTGTCAGCACCTGCCAACCACTCAAGGCCGGTTTTCATGTCTTTCACAACTTTGTTGCCTATTTCTGAATAACGGATTTCTGCGTGTATTTTGTCAGGTTGTAACCCGGCAGGCGTTATCCCTTCGCTTCGGGAACGCACCGCAAAAACCCTGCTGTTGGTGGAGCCACAGCTCCAAAACCAGTTGCCGTCGTGGAAGTCGAAGTTCCCGGCAGCAGAGGAATCTGAAGTTTCACCTGACCATACCCACCATCCAGTGGTTTCCAGCAACGGGGTCATGTTCCGATCCCCAAGCCCCTTCTCATAAATACCTTCCAGTTCATCCATGGTAGGCATGCGCCAGCCACCGCCATCTGTTTTCAGGTTGGCCACCCAGGATTTCGCCTTTTTCCAGGTCGTGTCCTCGTCCGGCCCCGTTAGCCACTCAAAGCCGGTTTTAGTATCCTTTACGATGTTGCTCCCTATGGCTGCATAACGGCCCTGAGCAGGTGTTTTCCCTTTCTTGAGCCGGAACTCCACTTCCTGAAATTTATCCGGAGTCAATTCCACTTCCTTTTTCGCTTCCTGGTAGCCGTTTCGTTTCAACACTATCGTGTGTTTACCCGACGACACCTCCAGTACCGCATCTGTTTTCTGACCGGTGTCCTTGTCATCCAACCAAATGTCCGCCCCTTCCGGCACGCTGGTCACACTGAGTCTCGCCGCGTTTCGCACCAGCGTAAACATCTCTTCCAGAACACCTCCGGACAGGAGTTTCAGTTCTCTTTCGGCGTCCACATAGCCCGGCAACTTCAGCAAAAGACGGCAGGTTCCCGGTTTAAATTTCCATTCCCCGTCGGTTTTCTTCCCCGTATTTTTGCCGTTCAGCCAGACGGATGCTCCCGATGGGACGCTTTTTATAGAAATACGGCCCGGCAGAGGCTCCAGTTTTTTTACCACCTTTGCCTCCTCATCCAGCGTTACCGCCACCTCCCCGCTTTCCCCCTGGTGCGCTTCCGCCTCCAACCGCCAGGCGTGTACGCCGGCAGAAACATCCTCTACCATGAGAGGCGTCTTGCCCATGAGGCTTTCGTCCAGATAAAATCGGCAAGGATAGTCATCCGAGAAGGTTTCGACCTCGGCCTTGATGCTTCCAAGCTGGGGCTCCAGTATCACATGAATTTTCGTCTCCTGGTCCGGGGCCACTCTCTCGATTCTGCTCACAGGGAAATACCCGTCCAGTTTCAAACGGATGGTGCGCTTCCCCACCCCGATGCGCGACAGGGTGACCGGCGTCTTTCCCCGCTCTACACCGTCCACAAAAACTGTTGCCAGCTCAGGTTCCGACGTGATGCTGAGCTCTCCCGCGCCTTTTTCGGAAACAGCGCTGGACGAGGCCCCGGCAGTGGCCGAAACCACCCGTTCCTGTCCGCCTTCTCCCAGGCCCAGGCGGGATCGGAAATCCTTTTCCAGGGCCTTTGCGTCCCCTTCATCCATTCCCAGCTCATGGGCCTTTACTTCAACGATTGTTCGTGCGCTCTCTGGAAGCTCCCCATCGGGAGCAAAAGCATAGGCCATTTCCAGGGCGGCGCAAAATTGATCGGCGGCAGAGAAATGGGATGCAACGGGTTCGTTTACTTGAACAGTGGTCTGTTCCGCGGAAAACAATTCCAGCAAGGTAGAAACATCCGAGAGCCGCTGGTTCGGTTCCACCCGGGTGGCTTTACCGAGAAGGTCGTTCATACGACCAGCCATTTCTGCGTTCAGATCCTTTACATAATATTCCAGGGGTTCCTGATCGTGAAAACCGATAAGCCGACCGGTCAAAATGCGGTAAATCATCACTCCCAAGGAGAAGATGTCGGCCCGTTGGTCGGCTTCCTTGAAGCCCCCCCGCTGCTCGGGAGCACCGTAGTATTGGGAAGCAAAATTGGTTCCAGTGGAACTTTGAAAGGCGCTCGACAGTAAATCTATCCGACTCGTTTCACGGGCCAAACCGAAGTCGGCGATATGGGGGCGGTTATCCTTATCCAGCAGGATGTTGGGGGGCTTGAGGTCCCGATGAATGATGGGCGACGGGCGATTGTGGAGACCATGGATAGACGTCAGTATACCCTGGATAAGGGGCAAGCCCTCTTCATAGCTGAGGAATTTTCCATGGCATCCTTGAAGCAGCTCTTCATCGCCGCCGATCAGGTCGGAAAGATTCCTGGGGTAATAGTCCATGAGAAGGTACGGTTTCCCCCGGTAAAAATCCGAATGTCTGACGTTAACAATCCCACGGGTCCTTTCTTCGGAAAGCCTGAGCATGATGCGAGCCTCCCGCTTGAAGCGGTCTTTGAGTTCGCCAAGAGACATCCCCGATTCCCGCACCAGCGTCGGCTGGGGAGCAAATATCTTGATGGCCGACTGATACCCGATCCCTTTGGAGGAGGCCAGAAACACGGAAGCGAATCCTCCGTTTCCGAGCTTTCGTTCAATCACAAAATTGGCGAATTCCCGAAGGTCGTCGGGCAGAACGTAGCTCCTTTCTTCCGCAATCTTGCAGGCCCCGTGAAGCTCTTCGGGCAAGCGGCCGCCCATGCGCCGCAGCTCTTCCACAAGGGTAACAAATTCATCCGCCTCCTCTTCCGGCGACAACGTCCTGATCCGGTCGATAATTCCCCCATGCTTTTCCTTCTGAACCTGCCGCTGCAAGTCCTGAAACGGTCCCAAATATTCCTTGTAGAGCGCTTCTGCTTCCGCCTTGGGCTTTCCCCGGTAAACGGATTCTTTGATCCCCCGATCAAGGGCTGACAATATCCCCTCAATACGGCTGTAGTTCCCTGTATCAAAGGCGGCGCCTGCGAGGGTGTTTCGATGCTCATTCAGGCGTTTCAGGTGCAGTTCTTCGGAATAGGAGTTGAATCGCTGCCTCATGACCGCCAGGGACTTGCCGCTCTCCTGCCGGCTCTGAAGGGCCTCTTCCAGGCATTTCACCGCCCCTTCAAGATCGCCCGAGGCATAAAGGCCATCGGCCTTTTCGACCATAGAGGCCTGCCCGGTGGACAGCACTTTCTTAAAAAAATCTCGAATGCCCATCAAAACTCCCTATCCTGGAAAAAACCACCATACAGCAAAGAAATATGCGGCGCAAAACGCGAGCAAACGGAAGCGGCCGTCTCTTCATTGATCATGAAATCGGTTTCGCGCTTTTTCATATCATAGAATTTGTCCATGTCGCGAAGCACATACATGAACTTGTCTGACCCATCCATTGCCTGACCCAATTGTTTTTGAAGGCGCCTGCCGAAAGGAAGGATTTCTTTGGTCCCCTCTTCCCTGAAAAGGTAGATGCCAACCGTTTGCCGGTCGCCGGGTTTCCAGGGAATTTTCCGGTATTTTTTCCCCCCGGGTTCCGTGGGCGCAAACCGCCATGCCGCCTTGCCGGCCAGTTCCGTGATCACTCGTTCGGACAACCGCTGCAAAACATCCGTGGACCCCGGATACGCACCCGCCTGGACGGCGCTTGAAACCAAAAGGACCATGCAGACCTGAACAACAAAAAAGATTTTCCGTAAGCTCACAATGCCTCCACCTTGAAAGGGGAACCCAATATCTCCGAATGCAGTTTTTACTATAGATTCTCGTTGCGGGAAAGATAATAATAGAGGACTTTACTATTGACAACCCGGCCTAAAACGCTATGCTTGGGCCTCAACAGCATTGAACAGGAGATTTTGAATTATGTCTGCATCGCGAAACATCCAAGCTGCCATTGAAAGGTCCTCCTTCATCCGGAAAATGTTCGAGGAAGGCGCCAAACGAAAAAAGCAGTATGGACCGGAAAATGTCTTTGATTTCAGCCTAGGAAATCCCAATCTGGAACCGCCTCCCAAACTCAATCAAATCCTGACCGAGTTGGTCGCGGATCCCCGTCCCGGCCAACACGCCTATATGCCCAATGCCGGTTTTCTTGAAACCCGCCAGGCTGTGGCGGATTATCTGAACACCTACAATAAGGCCGCATTTACGCCGGAAGAGATTGTCATGACCGTGGGCGCGGGCGGCGGTCTCAATGTGGTTTTGAAAACCATCCTCGATCCGGAAGATGAAGTGATCATTCCCAAACCCTATTTTGTGGAATACAATTTCTACCTGGGCAATCACCAGGGTGTCCCCAGACCCGTGGCGACTCACCCGGATTTTTCCTTTGACCTGGATCTTATCGAGGGAGCCATCACCGAAAAAACAAAAGCGGTCCTGATTAATTCGCCCAACAACCCCACCGGGAAAGTCTACACGGCGGAAGAGATTGGAAAATTAGCGGATCTTCTGGCCCATCACAGCGCCAAAAAAGGAAATCCCATATACCTGATTTCCGATGAACCCTACCGTAAAATCGTCTATGACGGGGTGAAGGTTCCCAGCATTTTCGACGCCTATTCCGAGAGCTTCCTGGTAACCTCCTTTTCCAAAGACCTGTCGCTCCCGGGCGAAAGGATCGGTTACGCGGCGGTTCATCCCGACATGTCCGATAAGGGCATGGTTCTGGCCGGCATGGTTTTCTGCAACCGCACCCTGGGGTATGTCAATGCCCCCGCCCTCATGCAGCGGGCGATCGCCCACCTGCTCAATGACAGCGTGGACATCTCCCCATATCAGAAAAACAGGGACATACTTTGCGACGCCCTCTGGTCCTTCGGCTACCAATTCGAAAAGCCGGAAGGGGCATTCTACCTGTTCCCCAGATCCCCCATCGAAGACGACGTCGCCTTTATCGCGGCGCTTCAGGAGGAAAACATTCTAACGGTTCCAGGGAGCGGATTTTTGGGCCCAGGCCACTTCAGAATTGCCTATTGCGTTTCTGAAGCAACCGTCTTAAATTCCCTTCCGGGCTTTGAAAGGGTCATCAAAAAATATTGATGGGTGACAGGCAAAAGGGAGAAATAAACCATGTATTCAAAGACCATTTCACTCAGGTTTCCCAAAACGACCGTTGACGAACCGATTGCCGCAACGCTTGTTAAAAAGTTCGATCTCTCATTTAACATTCTGAAAGCCGTCATTTATCCGCGAAAAGAAGGCCTTATGGTCCTACAATTAAGCGGCCACAAGAAGAACTATAAAGAAGGGATTCAGTACCTCAAAGATCTCGGCATCAAAGTGGAGAGCATCGGCGAGGACATCAAGCGGAACGACGACAAGTGTTTTCACTGCGGCGCCTGTACGGCGGTCTGCCCCACCGGCGCCCTCAGCATCAAGAGACCGGAAATGGAGGTGGTCTTTGACAAAGAAAAATGCAGTGCATGCGAATGGTGCGTGGCCGCTTGCCCGGCCCGCGCCATGGAAGTCAAATTCAACAAAGCCCTCCTGGACTAAAGGGATTGCGGAATGCGGATTGCGGAATGCGGATTGAAAAATGCGGCATCCGCGATTGATGTGAAACCGTGAACGTCAAAAAACCCTTAAATATACTCGTGGCCCTGAGCGGGGGTGTGGACAGTTCACTGGCGGCCGCTCTTTTGAAAGCGGCGGGGCATCGGGTCTACGGGCTTCATTTCATTCTCCCGTCATCTGAAGTTATCATCCAGCAACGCATGGCAAGGGTTCAGGAAATCTCTGAATACCTTGCCATCAGCTTGGATACGGTAGATCTGAGAAGCATTTTTGAACGAGATTTGATCGCACCCTTTGTGAATGCCTATCTGAACGGACGAACCCCCAATCCCTGTGTTCGCTGCAATCCACTCATCAAATTTGAACAGATGCTGCGCCATGGGGCGACGCACCCATTTCATTTCATGGCAACGGGTCATTACGTTCGCATCAAAAGAGCGGGCAGGAACATCCCCATCACCCTGTGGAGAGGCAAAGATCCCCAAAAAGACCAATCCTATTTCCTTCACCGGTTGAGCCAACGCCATCTTTCAAAAACCATTTTCCCCCTGGGCCATATGCTCAAAACACAAACCCGAAATCGTGCCCGCGAAATGGGCATTGTCTGCCATGAAGACCGCGAAAGCCAGGAGATCTGTTTTATCCCCGGAATGGACTATCGCCACGTTGTCGAATCGCGAAGAAAGTCCGAGATACCCATGAAAGGCCCCATCATCAATCTTCATGGCAAGATCGTGGGGGAACATAAGGGCATTCACCGCTATACCATCGGTCAACGACATGGACTGGGCATTGCCTCTTCCAGACCCTATTATGTGAAAGCACTGGAACCGGAGAGCAATCGGGTGATCGTGGGGAGGCGGGAAGATCTTTTTTCAACGGAAGTGTTTGCAACGGATTTTCACTGGATTAGTCCTTTTGAACCCACCGAACATGCTACCCTGAGCGCCCAGATCCGCTATCGGCATAAGCCGGCCTCCGGACGTTTGGAGATGATCTCATCCGGCGCCGCACGATTTATCTTCGATGAGCCCCAAATGGCCGTAACGCCGGGGCAGGCACTGGCGTTATACGATGGGGACCAGGTGCTGGGAGGAGGCTGGATTGTTCAAGACATTTAAAGTAATTACCCTCGGTTGCAAGGTCAATCAATATGAATCCGCTTTTATCGAGGAATCCCTGACGCACGCCGGCTGGCATTCGGAAAAACATGGAAAATCCCCTGATGTGGTGGTCATAAACACCTGCATCGTCACCCACAAGGCGGCACACCAGTCCCGACAGGCCATTCGCAAAGCCATCCGGGAAAATCCCGAAAGCCGTATTGCGGCCATCGGCTGCTATGCTCAGGTATTTCCGGAAGAACTTGAGGCCATTGACGGCATCGACCTCATCGCCAACAACCGGGTCAAGGCCAAAATCCCACGTCTTTTGATGGAACCTTCCACTCCCCACCAGAAAACCCTTGTGTTGCCGGCCTTCGAACCCGGAACGCCCTTCGATTCCCTTGTCATTCATAACTTCCCGGGCCGAACAAGGGCATATCTGAAAATCCAGGATGGGTGCCGATCCTTCTGCACTTACTGCATCGTTCCCTATGCCAGGGGACCCTATCGAAGTCTGGCCCCTGAAAAAGTCCTTGACGCCCTGGAAGGATTTGCGAAACAGGGATACCGGGAGGTAGTGCTGACGGGCATTCATCTGGGTAAGTACGGGGTGGACCTGGGCAGTGAAATAGATTTAAAGAGATTGCTTCAAATGACGGGGAAACAAGGGTTTCCCCTCAGGCTGCGGCTGAGCTCTCTGGAACCCCGTGAACTGGACCCGGAAATCATTGAAATGGCGGCATCGGAAAAATGGCTTTGCCCTCACTTCCATATTCCCCTTCAAAGCGGCGATGACGGCATCCTCAAAAAGATGAATCGCGGCTATACCACGAAAGAATTTGCCAAAAAAATCGAAGCCGTTTACGCCGCCATCCCCCAGGGCGCCATCGGGGTAGACGTTATGGTCGGGTTCCCCGGGGAAGACGACTCAACCCATGCAAACTGCGTTTCACTTCTCCAGGACCTGCCCGTGAGCTATCTCCATGTGTTTCCCTTTTCCCCCAGAAAAGGAACCCCGGCCTGGCATTTCAAAAACAAGGTGGATATCAACACCATCAAACAACGGGCTTCAGAACTGAGAGCCCTTGGTCAGGGGAAACGGATACGCTTTTACGAAAGGTGCCGGAACCATGCCTTTGATGTACTGGTGGAGGGTCCCGATGCCAAAAACAAGACCCTCATGACGGGCGCCGGCGAAAACTACCTGCCTTTTGTTTTCCCTGGGGATCATCAATTACAGGGCCGTATGGTGCGGATGCGCGCCGGACAAATTGCAGGAAACAAAATTTTGGGACTTTTAGTCTGAAGAGGCTTTGAATGGCGGGATTCAAGACACATCTGGCGGGGGGCATCGTATCGGGAACAAGCCTGTCGCTGATCGGCTATTATTTTCAAGCATTGAGCCTCATGCAGTCAATCGCCATTTTTGTGGTGGCCTCTGCCGCCGGATTACTGCCCGACCTGGACAGCGACACAAGCAAACCCCTGACTTTTCTGTTTCAGCTGATTTCGATTCTGATACCGAGCCTTCTTTTCATAAGGGCAACCCAACGATTCGGCAACACCCCGGAATTTTTGATCTGCTACTTCACCCTATCCTACCTTTTGATCAACTACGTTATCTGTAGCGTCATCAAAAAGGTCACCGTACACAGGGGCATCATGCACAGCATACCCTTTGCGCTGCTTTGCGGGGGAATCGGTTATCTCCTTTTTGCGCCATCCGGTAGGAACATGGCTTTAATGGGCGGATCAGCGGTCCTTTTAGGCTGCCTTGTTCACCTTCTGTTGGACGAATTCAATTCTTTTGAACTCAAACTGGGCTTTATCCCGTTTCCGAAAAGATCCATCGGCACGGCCTTCAAACTCATAGCCCCTTCCATTCCGGCAACGGTTTTTGTTTATCTACTGCTGGGTGTTGTCGCCATGGCGGTTTTTGCACCGGGGGTATTTTCACGGTTTATACGATAGATGCAGGCGTTACAAAATACTTCTAATTAGAGTATTTCTAGGTTAAAATAGGAAAATTTATAATAGATTCATTATCACTACTAAATGTAAAGTTGGGGGAAAGGAAATGGAACTTACAAATATTGCTTCACTGGAAAAGTGGGAAGAATTTGAAAAAGAAATACATACTCGTTCCGGCATGAATGTGGGTATATACAATAACCAGTGGAATCGTATAACCTCATACGTGGCTTTTGCCAATGAAGTTTGCCCCACAATTAAGGCATATCCTGAAGGTATTGCAGCCATATGCACCGTAGCAAATCAATATTTTGGCACTGTGCTTGCCAAAACAAAACAACCTCTTGTTGATGAATGTGATGCAGGTTTTGTTAAATTTGCCGTCCCAATATTGTCTGAGGGTGTGTTCTTAGGCATGGTGGGTGGCTGTGGTCATCTGTTGCCTGATGGCGAAGTTGAGACTTTTTTGATTGAAAAAGCCATTGGAAAGGATGACTTGGAGTTGGAAAAAAAAATCAATACCGTTAAAACAATTTCTAAAAAGGAAGTGGATGAACTCATTGTTTTTGTACAAAATTATCTTAAGGGTCTATGATCAACCGATATATGACATTTCATTGAAAACGGAGGGAACCCATCATGGTCAGAATGATTCTTTTTATGCTGTTTATGGCATTTTACATGACCCCGGCCTTTTCCGGAGAAGCCCTCAATCCCACCTGTGACGGAACACCCCAATATGGGGAAGCGGTAATGCAAAGTTACCGGATGCTTCAGTATAAAATATCCATCTACGAAAACATTCCCGCAACAGGCCGGGGTATCCGCCTGGGCATCTACCAGGCCCAGGGCGCCTGTGGAGAAGGAGCCGGCCTCAAGAATATGGCCCGGCTTGAGAGCGCCGTCGCTCAGGCCAAAAAATTTCAGGTGCAACTTCTCGCCTTTCCTGAACTTTATGTGCCCGGATATACCCTGAGCCCGGAGATGGCAAAAAAGGTCGCAGAAAGAAAAGACGGCCCCAGCATTACAAAGGGTTGCGCCATTGCCGCAAAATACCAGATGGCGCTTCTGCTTCCCTACGCGGAAAAAGTGGATCAGCCCGACGGCGCCATCCGCTGCTATGACAGCATCGCCATCATCAGTGAAAAAGGGGTGCTTCTGGACAGCTACCGGAAAACCCATCTCTATGGACAACAAGAACGGGACAACTGGTCCTTTGGCACTGGTGACTACAAGGTCCACCGGCTTTTTGGGTTTCCCGTGGGCGTGCTGAACTGCTATGAATGTGAATTCCCGGAACTATCCCGAATACTGGCCTTGAAAGGAGCCAAACTGATCGTGGGGCCCACCGCCGCCGACAACTACTATACCATGACCAACGGCAAGCGAAGCGACGTACCCTACCCGGATATTTCAAAATTCCTGATCCCCGCCTACGCCTATGCCAACAACATTTTCTTTGCCTATGCCAACCGTGCCGGGTATGAACATAGGGGAAAGGACCAGTGGCATTACCGGGGAAACAGCATTGTATGCGGCCCCCACGGAGATATTATCGTGGCTGCAAACCACGAGCAGGACACTCTGTTGATCGCCGATTGCGTCCCCGCATACTACGGCGCCACCCATCCGGAACCGTCATACAATTACCTGAAGGACCGACGCCCCAACTCATATGGCGAACTGGCGGCGCCACTGGTCGATTTTATGAAAGGGGGATACCGCTATCCTGAATATAAAAACGGCAGGGAAATTCGTTCGAAGTAAGCGCCTCAACAAGAAATATCACCGGGATTTTAGCCCGCCGACATTCTTAACCTTTATCAAAATATCCTGGCTGAACATGAGGTTTTCCACCAATCGCAATGGCAGATAGCCCTTGAAATGGCCGTCTCAACTCATTATGATGAGGCGCATTTTGGCTTTTGCTTTCCGGGAAGCATGGCGCCGTTCAGCAATCAGCATAGACGGAGATTGGCGATATCATCAGATAAGGAGGGAACAGATATGTTCATGAAGACAAGGGGATTTCTGGCAGGGTTGGTCATTTTGTTGGCTTTTCCGTCGGTAGCGCCGGGTCAGGCGGTCTTTTTAGCCAAAAAGGCACTGGGCCTGATCTCTCACATTACCGATCAGTTCCATGGGCACGAGACGGCTTCGGTGCTTTTGGAGGCCGATGCGAACAAGGTTTTCACGGCAACGGAAAGGATCATCCGCGAGAAGTCCGAAAATCAGATCATCTCAAAAGATGAGGCGTCCAGGACCCTCTCTTTCAAACACAACGGCCTAGCCATTACCCTCAAGGTGATGCGCGTTCAGGACAATGTGGCCCAGATTCTGGTGGTCTCTTCGGGGAAGAATACCAGGCAGGATAGCGATTATGTAGTAAATGGCATCCTGCGGATATGCAAAGAGGTTGGCGCCCATTGCCGGCTCCCGAATGAATAGTCGAATGGAGGAAGTCTGGAATTCGAAAGTGTTTAAAAATCTTGTATCAATTATTGCTATATGCCTGAATGCATATCGGCAGGCTCCGTATTGGTGGGCAACAATTGCCCTTTATAAGAGGAGACGAACATGCTACAGCAGCTTATCAAAACAACGGGTTGGAGGGGGATTACGCGGCGTCAATGGTTAAAGACAACGGGAATGGGTTTGGGCGGCCTGGCACTTGGACGATTTGTTGTCGGCTGCAGTGGAGACACGCCCGCAAAAGCAGGAATGGTATGCCCCGATAACGCTTGTGGATACCCGAACGACATTCCAACGGCAGCCTACGGTTACGCCGCTGACTTGATTTCCAGCGGCGCCATATATACACCCGAAATGCAAACGGATCTGGATGATGATGAAATGCGGATTACATTCCTAGGGTCCGCTTTCCCACCCACCCGCAGGGCACAGGAGATGATGAGTATTTTCGTGGAAATCGGTCCGTGGGTTGAAAACGAGGGCGGCGGGTTTGGGCATGCCACAGACTCATTCGTTTTCGACATCGGCCCCGGCTCCATCACCAACTACAATGCACTGGGCATCAGTCCGAGCCGAATGAACAAGGTCTTCATTTCGCACCTTCATGGCGACCACATGGGCGATTTACCTTCACTTTACTGCTTCGGGCCTTCGATTGACCGCAAGTTTCCGTTGTATGTTTTCTCCCACAGTCCCTCGGAAGTCCCCAACCCAATGGCGCCGCCAGAATTCTATGACGACGGCGTAATGGCGTTTTGTGAGCATTTCCGGGAGGCAATGCGCTGGCACACCGAAAGCTTCAGCTTTCTTCAGACAGGCTGGGCCAACTACCCGGCGCCCTCCAAAACCGACTGGGGGCTGCCTCATGATCCCGTTCCCGTCGGGACCGACGCGGCTAACGACGGTTTCGCCCTGGTGCCCATCGAATTACCCTGGCGAAAAGTAGGGGGCGTTGCCTATGATAATCCCACAACCGGCGTTAAAATCACGCACTTCCCGGTCATACACTGCCGCCAGGGTTCCATAGGGTACAAACTTGAGTGGAACGGCCTGACCATGATTTACACCAGTGACACAAGGCCTGAAACCAATTGCATCGCTCAAGCGAAGAACCCGGATCCAAACACCGGAATTCCGCGCGGGGTCGACGTATTCATCCATGAGATGATTCTGCCACCGGAGCTTTTGACCATGAAAAACCTCGGTCTGTCATACCCCCCGCCGCCGGGAACAAACCCGGCTTTTGACAATGCCGTAGCGATGTGTTCAGATGTAGAAGAAAGTTCCCATACGCCGCAGGGATCATTCGGTTACCTGTTGAGCCAAATTGATCCAAAGCCCAAGCTGTCTGTCCTGGCCCATTTCCCCGTTGCCGATGATACCGTGGAGTGCGCCCTCCAGAGTGTAAAAAACCACTTCCCCCGGAGTGACTATCCTGTCCTTGGCAAGGATATCGTCTGGGCCACCGATCTCATGGTGCTGCGGGTCAAGAAGTCCGGCATTACGCAGTTGATGGGTCAGGTTTCTGATTACACCTTCGACCCGCCCATAAACAATTATTCTCCGTTGAATTCGCCGAAATACGCTACGCCGACCACACAACTGGATGAGACGACGCTTATTAAACCTGGGGAAAATACTTATTGTGAGAACGGATATTGAATTTAACAAAAACAGAAATACTTAGGTAGAAGCAAAATCATGCAGGCTATGGATCAAGAATGAAAATCGCGATTACCACCACTGGGCCGAATCTTGGCGCCGGCGTTTCAAACAGGCTTGGCACAACGCCCTATTTACTGATCGTTGACGTGGACGATATGTCCTTTGAGGCTGTAGCCGGACCGCCGCCATCCGCCGGGCCTGGGGCGGGTATCGAAACGATTTCCATTGCCGTGGACATGGGTGTGAAGGCCATTTTAACCGGATTTTTATCGCCCCATATTGCCTTGACACTAGAAAAAATCGGAATGGAAGTGATCACTTCGGTTAGCGGTAGTGCAATGGCTGCCGCTGAAAATTACAGGCAAGGTGCGTTTCAGCAAATAAATGGGACCCCTCAACAATCCGACGTGCCCATGGCCTCGCATGCCCGGACGCAGTTGCGAGAGGCTTTCCGGAAGGCAGGCAGGCAGTTTTTCAGCATTATCCCGGTGTTGGTCGGTGTTATTTTGTTGGTGGGGCTTTTCCGTGGATTCGTATCCCAGGACATGCTTTTGTCGGTTTTTTCAGGAAATATGATTCAGGATACCTTTTTGGGTGCATGTATCGGGAGCCTCCTGTCAGGAAATCCGGTAAACAGCTATGTGATCGGTGATACCTTGCTCAAGATGGGGGTTAGTTTATTTGGTGCGGCGGCCTTGATGCTGTCTTGGGTAAACGTGGGGTTGCTGCAACTTCCCGCTGAAATATCAGCCCTTGGAACGCAGTTTGCGGTTACCCGGGCCATCGCCGCTTTTTTCATGACCATTGTTGTCTCGATTCTGACTGTGGTCTTGACTGGAGGCAGCCTGTTATGAAAACAACCGGGCATGGTGCAAAATCAAAGACCAAGAGGAAAACATGGCCATGGCTTTTTCCCATTGGCATGATGGGGGTTTACGTGGTGATTTATTCGGTGGCGCCGGATCAAACCATCCACGCCATAATGGAGAGCGGGCATGTTTTCAAACAGATGATCCTGCCGCTTTTCCTGGCCTTTGTAATGATGGTCGTCCTGAATTGGACCATTTCGCCTTCCCGGGTGACGCGCTATCTTGGCAGCCGGGCCGGCGTTAAGGGGATCTTTTTTTCGTCGGTTGCCGGGATCCTTTCCATGGGGCCGGTGGTGGCATGGATGCCGTTTTTGGCGGCCATTCGGGAAAAGGGCGCATCGAACTTTCACCTGGCCAATTTTTTATCCAGCCGTGCCGTCAAACCGGTGCTTCTTCCCCTGATGATCGGTTATTTTGGTTGGCGCTTTTCCCTGATTTTCTCCTTTCTCAACTTGGTGGGCGCCTTGCTCGTGGCGGCAGCCGTGGCAACCATTAGCAAACGTCAATAGACGCCTTATAAAGGTCCAGTTTACGGTACAGATTCCGCAGGCTGATGCCGAGCATTTCCGCTGCCTGCGTTTTGTTGCCGTTTGTCTTCCGTAACACCTTTTCGATGTAATCCTGCTCCACCTGCCTTAAGGGAAGTGCCTGAAATTTATCATGGTTCCCCTTATTAATGGGAATATCGGCAGGCATTATAAAGTCTCCCGAAGAAAGGATCACGGCCCGTTCCACAATATTGGCCAGCTCCCTCACATTTCCGGGCCAGCCGTATCCCTTGAACAAATCTCTCACGCCGGGGCCGAATTTTTTGGACCGGTTCAACAGATTGTTTTTCTTTTCCAGAAAAAAATCCGCCAGCAAAAGGATATCATTTCCGCGCACGCGCAGCGGCGGAAGGGTCAGCCGGACCACATTCAGACGAAAATAGAGATCATCTCTGAAATTTCGTTTGGCGACTTCTTCCTCCAAATTTCGATTGGTGGCGGCAATGATTCTGACCTTTGCCTTGATTTCATTGTTCCCGCCGATACGGCGGAATGTCCCGTTTTCCAGAACCCGCAACAGCTTGGACTGAGCGGGTTTGGGCATCTCTCCGATTTCATCAATAAAAAGCGTTCCCTGGTCCGCAAGCTCCACCAGGCCTCTTTTTTGATTTTCCGCACCGGTATAAGCCCCCTTTTCATGACCGAAAAGATCGTTTTCCAAAAGATGTTCCTGCAAATTGGCGCAGTTGATGGCAATGAAGGACCCCTCCCGGCAATGACTCTGTTTATGGATGCTGTTGGCCACCAGTTCCTTGCCGGTGCCGCTTTCCCCCTCGATCACCACGGGGCTGTTGGTGGGGGCGACTTTGGCGACATCATTCATGATCTTTTCCATTGAAGCGGATGCAAAAACCAACCGATCATAGGGGTCTTTGGATCTCAGCTCCTGTTTCAGGAGCAGGTTTTCATTCTGGAGCCTGCTTTTCTCGATCCCTTTTTCAACGATCAGTTCCAGCTCCGGAAGGCTGCACGGTTTCGTCAGATAGTCATATGCGCCAAGCTTCATGGCGCTGACGGCTGATTCAATGCTGCCATAGGCGGTCATCATGATCACCACCAGCATGGGGTAGCGTTTCTGTACCAATTCGAGAAATTCGATGCCGTTCATGCCGGGCATCTTGATATCCACCAATGCCACATGGAATATTTCCGATTCCAGCACGCTCAAACCTGTCTCAGCACTGGGAACCCCCTTAACCGCATACCCCTTACGTCTCAAACGTCGGGTGTAAAGCTCCCGCAGGGGAGATTCATCATCGACAATCAGCACTTTTTTTTCCACACTGTTGCTTTTCATTTTTTCCATCTTCAGCGTTCCATCATTCGGTTTTTTTATTTCTTTCAAAACACTGCCCGATCCCCCGGATTGTTGGGGAAATTCGTTTTAAAGGTAGTGCCGAAGCTCTTGCGACTCTTCACTTCTATTTGCCCGCCTAATTGTTCGACAATTCGAAAGCAGATGGACAACCCCAGTCCGGTCCCCCGGTCAGGGGCTTTGGTTGTAAAAAACGGGTCAAACATTCTCGACTGTTCATCAGGGGTCATGCCGACGCCCGTATCCGTGACAATGATGGATACAAGATTTCGCCCCCCCTGGGTCCGGACCGAAACCTGTCCTCTTTCTTCCGTGGCGTCCAAGGCGTTTTTCAGAATGTTGAGAAAAACCTGCTGAATCTGGAAATAATCCGTTTTGATGATTGGCAGCGCGGAATCAAATACCAGGGTCAGTCTTTTTCTCGTTTCTTCCCTGCCATAGCCTGAAATGGAAAGTACATGCAGGATCATTTCGTTAATGTTGACGTCCACCAAAGTCGGCTCATTGACGCGGGCGAAATCCAGGAGACTGCGCGTGATTTCCTTGCAGCGATAGGATTGCTCTTTTATGATCCGCAAGAGATCACCCAGTTCTTCCCGATCTTCCCCTTCCGGAAAGCCCCCTTTTTCGCATTCAGACAAAAGGTCCAGAACCTCTTCCGAACATCCCGCAATAGTTGCCAAGGGATTATTGATCTCATGGGCCACGCCCGCGGCCAGCTCCCCCAGTCCGGAGAGCTTGCTTGCCTGCTGAAGCTGGGCTTCCAGTTTCACGCGCTGTCGGATATCCCGCATAATGAATTGCAAAGCCACCGCCTGATCCCCTGTATATACAATGGACACGGTGGTTTCTACGGGAATAATCTCCCCTTCCCTGCTTTTCAAACGAACCTGATAGGGCTGCTCGGAAACCGTTTCGCGAAGCTTTTCCATACATTGCTTGAGGATTTCCATGTCCTCACGACAAATGACGTGAAAAATATTTTTTTCCATCAGATCTTTCCATTCCGTACCCAGCAACGCCAGTGTTTTGGGGTTGACGGAGATAAAAGCGCCCCCAAGATCCGTAACGGCAATGGCGTCTATGGCGCCATCGAACAACGCCTGGTATTTGATCTCGTATTCTTCCCGTTGGGTAATGTCCTCGAAAACCAGGATCACCCCCGACTGGGACCGCTCATGGTCATAAAGGGGCATAATCCGGTAGCTGATTGAAATAATACCTCTTTGTTCCTGGAAAAGACTGATTTTTTCCACATGCCGCGATTTGCCCGTCTCAAGAAGTTTTTGCACGTCTTCCCCGGCTCTCGTCAAATTCATTTTCGCCAAACATTTTTTCAGGGGCAGATTCAGCACCTGGGACGACGGAAGTTTGAAGATGGCCTCCATGCCTTTGTTCCATGTGAGAACGCGAAGATTTTTGTCAACCACCATGATGCCGTTTTTGATGGACTGTATAATATTTTCATTGTACTGCTTAAGATGCTCTATCTCTCTTAAATATATGGCTTTCTCAGTGGTTTCGTCGAGGATGCACAAAAGCCCTTCTATTTCATTGCTCTTATTTTTTAAAGGGACCCCTTTCAAATTCATGCAGAGTTCCTTTCCGGTAATATCCGCCCGAAATGGAAAATCAATGACTTCGAAGCTTTGCCCCGCGAGTCCTTTTTTCAGATAAACATCAAGACCCGATTGCTGAACCGCCGGACAATGGAGCCAGTCAAACCCCATGAGCCTGTCAACCGCGGGATTCCCCGCGATTTTTACATGGGCCGGGTTGGTGCTGATAATAATCCCTTTTTTGTTGAGGGTAAAAATGCCTACGGGGGCATTGTAAATGATGCTGTAGTTAAAATCGCTTATTTTTTTATATTTTTCCTCAATCTTTTTTCGGGAAGTAATATCCTGCAAAATTTCAATGCAGTGATTGATCTTCCCATTTTCTCCTGTTATGGGAGATGCCACAATCTGAAAATAGATTTTCTTGCCATCCTCGTATATGAATTCCTGCTCACAACTGGCCGGCCGACCGGTGGAAAAAGCACTGGCGGCGGCACAATTATCACATGGGGTTTTCCTGCCGAAAATTTCATGGCAGTACACTATTCCCGGTCGAAATTCCGGCCAGTTCGCTGTAAAAGCCCTGTTCCACAGCATTTTCATGCGGCTATCCACCATAATGCAGCCCAGCGCGGGACCGGGCATCCCTTCCAGGGAGATCATAATATCCTTGGGAGGGGTTGGGATCATTTTTTCCATTTTGCGTTCCTTTATCATGAAAATACAGCCATTAGCTGTTAGCTGTTAGCTTAAAAGCGGCAGATGTCATTTTCATCCGCGGAGGTGGCAAATCCCCTTGTCATGAGCGTTTATCATAAAACAGCGCGAATAGGGTTTGACCTCTCTTCCATTGAACTTCACCAAAACTCAAAAAGCAAGTTATATGCCGGGAAAAATGATCAAGGCCAAATTTATCTCACCTTCCAGAAAATCTCCGAAAAATGCCATGACAAAATGACATACTGTCACGGCGCTTTGAATCAAACATATCCTTTCAAATAGATTCCTATTCAGGAAATAACTTTGAAAACAGCAGGTTGACCGTTTGGATGGATTTTGGTTCGGATGGCATGACTCTTGAATATAAAGAAATCCAAAATGCCATCGAATGTTCGTTTCATATCTAAAAGAAAAATTTTAAGAAACCATTTTTATGAAGGAGTCAGATTATGCCCGGAAAGATGCCCTACGAAAAGTACGATCTCGGCAGCTATTTTGAAAAATACAGCGACGTCAACAAAGAGGTGATCATCAAGGAAGATATTCTTCGCCTGGGGGTATCCTTTACGCCCAAGGCCCTTGAGGAATCCTCCAAATTCGCCACCAAGAGCTATTATCTATTTTCCTATGATGCCATGGATGTGGATGATATGCAGAAACAGGAGTACATGAAAGCCCCCGAATGCTTTAAATTCGAAGGGGGTCCCTATAACCTGAGAATTTCAAACAACAAAAGTTGCCTTGAACAACCGGAGAAAACACCCTATAAAATTGATGTTGTCGATGAGAAGCTGCAACTTTTATGGGAAGACAATTATCTGGCGGACGTCATTTTGCGTCCCAAACCCCCCTACTACCGGCACAAGCTTCCGGACGGAACGCCGTATTCGGATGTGGCGGCATCCGTTTTCTGGGGATATCTCACCTTCTGCACCATTCTCAGAAGCTGCCAATACTGGGGTGAAAAGGAAGAATGCGTTTTCTGCGACATCAATACGAATGCCCGGAAACAGTCCAAAACCGGAAGGCCCTTTATGGTGCACAAAAGCATCGAAGACGTGGTGACGGTCCTCGACACCATTTTCAACAAGGAACGGGAAGAGATCAATCACAACATCCTGTTTACCGGAGGATCCATCTATCGAGAGAGCTTGCAGTTAAAAGATGCGAAAAACGTCGAGTTCTATGCCTCTTATATCCGCGCGGTCCGAGAAAAGATTGGGCATCGATGGGGAATTCATCAACAGACAACAGCCTTGACAAAACCGGAATGCCAAGTTTTAAAAGATGCGGGCGTGAATTGTCATCACGCCAATATTGAAGTATGGGATAAAAACCTGTTTCAAAAATTCTGCCCGGGCAAGGATGCCAAAATCGGCCGGGATGAATGGATCAAGCGGGTTTGCGACTCGGTGGACGTATTCGGGGAAGGCAATGTGGTTCCGACGCTCGTCACCGGCTGCGAACTCTCAAAACCCTGGGGGTTCGAAAAATGGGAAGACGGCGTAAAATCAATGAAGGAGTGCTGGGAATTCCTTATGAGCCGCGGCGTAACCCCCCGCAGTTCAAGCTGGGTCATCGAGCCCAATTCCGTATTGGGCCGTTACGACCAGCCCCCCATCCCGCTGGACTATTATATAGAAGTGGATATCGCCTGGTATGAAACCTGGAAGAAATACGGCTTGCCGCCCATCAGCCATTTCTCGCCCATGGGCCCGGGACGGAGCCTCAGCATCAACAGCGGTCATCTGGACATGGGAAGCTGATGCCCCCCGGTTTACGGAAATTTCCGGATGATTTTTTAAATTTTTAGAAATGTTTTTCCAACCCCTGAAGCCCCGCGGAACAAGGAGGCCCTCATGAAATACAAACTCGGCATTGATGTCGGTGGAACATTTACGGATTTCCTCATGCTGGACGAAAATGGCGATCACGCCATTTTCAAGTCCCTGTCCACGCCGAAAGACCCGAACATCGGCGTTGGAAAAGGTCTTTCAGCCATCGCCGATTATCTGTCAATGGATTCAGCCCAATTTTTAAAACAAGTAGAAATCATTGTGCATGGCACCACCATCACCACAAACGCCGTTCTGACCCGAAACGGCGCCCATACGGCATTCATCACCACGGGCGGTTTCAGAGACGTCCTCAACATGAGACGGGGACTCAGGGACCGCCAGTACGACTCCCGCTACGCGCCGCCTGAACCTTTCATTAAACGGCGCGACATCTACACGGTGGAAGAGCGCGTCGACTGTGAAGGCAACATTTTAACGCCCTTAAACGAAGACGAATTGGCAGCCATCATTGAAAAAATGAAAGGCAAAGACTACGCCGCCATCGGCGTCAGCACCCTTTTCGCCTTCATGAACGGGGAGAACGAAAAGCGCATCGGCGAAATGCTGAGGGAGGCGTTCCCGGATACGTACATTTCCCTTTCCAGTGAAATTCTTCCCCAGGTGCGCGTCTATGAACGCAACAGCACGGTGGCCCTGAATGCCTACGTGGGACCCATCCTGTCCCGTTATCTGAACCATTCCCGAAATCGACTGGCGGAGAACGGATTCAATGGCACCTACCTGATCATGCAGTCCAACGGGGGCGTCATGTCCCCTGAAATGAGCAGTCGGTTCGCCGTGAACACGCTGCTCTCGGGTCCCGCGGGGGGTCCTGTGGCGGGACAGTTCGTAGCCGGCATCCACGGGCTGAACAATCTGATTACCGTGGACATGGGCGGCACCAGTTTCGATGTGTGCCTGATCAAGGACGGTCAACCCGCCATCACCACGGAAGGGGATATCGGCGGTTACCGGGTAGCACTGCCGGTCCTGGACATCGTCACCATCGGGGCCGGCGGCGGGAGCATCGCCTCGGTGGATGCCTCCGGTCTGTTGCAGGTGGGCCCCCAAAGCGCGGGCGCCGATCCGGGACCCGTCTGCTATGACAAGGGGGGTACGGAGCCGACGGTTACCGATGTAGACCTGGTGCTGGGGTATCTGGATCCGGACTATTTCCACGGCGGCGGCATGAAACTGGACAAGGCGGCATCCACCAGCGCCATTCGGGAAAAGGTGGCCGAAAAGCTGGGGATCACCGTCAATGAAGCCGCCTCCGGCATCTACAAGATGATCAACATCAATATGGCCCTGGGCGTCAACCTCGTTTCCGTGGCCAAGGGGCATAACCCCCGGGACTTTGCCATGGTGGTGGCGGGCGGCGCCGGCCCCATTCACGCGGCCATGATCGCCAAAGACCAGGACATTCCCCTGATCATCGTACCGCGCGGCTCATCGGTTTTCTGTGCGTCAGGCATGCTCATGAGCGATCTCAAGCACGACTACGTGCATACCTACACCATTGAACTGGCCAAAGTGAATATTCATCGCATCAGCGACATCTGCGGCAATCTTCTAACGGAAGCGAAATCCACCCTTCGAACCGAAGGCATCCCGGAAGACCGGATTCACAACAGCTTTACAGTGGATATCCGATATCTCGGGCAGTTCAACGAGGTCAATGTGCCCCTCCCCATGGCGTCAACCAACCAGGTCCGCGGGGAAGACATCAAATATCTGACGAAACTGTTTCACCAGACCCACGACACCCTCTACGGATATTCCATGCCGGGGGCGGAACTGGAATTAATTAACATTCGACTGCAATCCATGGGCGAAACGGAAAAACCCAAATTTCAACCGTCGCCCGGCAGCGGACCCGATGCCTCCAAAGCGTTAAAAAACAACCGTGATGTTTTTTTTGAAGGAAAAACCGTCAGCACGCCCGTATACGACGGTCTGCTGTTAAAACACGGCAACATGATTTTCGGACCGGCCATTGTGGAAGAGCCCACCACCACCATTGTGGTGCCGCCCGATTTCGATCTGACGTGCGATTCCTTTGAGAATTATGTGATGTACCGTAAAGATGAAAAATTAAAAGACATCATCGACAGACTCAGAGAACCTTATCAATAAAGGGAGGTGAAACAATGGGAAAGACAAAACTCGATCCAATTCTCAGATCGGTGCTGGCCAATCGTTTCGATTCGGTTTGCAGCGAAATGGGGGAAACCATGATGCGGACATCCAGATCGCCCATCTTCAGCGAGGCCCGGGATTTTGTCACCGGCATTTTCGACGCGAAAGGACAGATGATCGCCCAGAAACCCTATATCGCCGTTCTGGCCGGCGCCCTTCCCTTCTGTCTCAAGGCGGTTATGAAATATTATGGCGACGACATCCATGACGGCGATGTGATCGTCACCAACGACCCATACCTGGGCGGCAACAACCACAAACCCGATTTTACCGTGCTGCGGCCCATTTTTGACGGCGACAAAATCGTTTTCTGGGCCGCCGCCAAGGGACACATGGCGGATACGGGGGCCACCGGCGCCTGCGGGTATAACCCCGAAGCCGGTTCCATCTGGGAGGAGGGCCTGCGGATTCCCCCTGCCAAGCTTTACAAAAAGGGAGAATACCACCGAAGCGTGTGGAACATGATCCTGAAAAACGTTCGAATGGAATTCCTTGTGGATGGTGATCTCAACTGCCTGGTAGGCGCCACCCGGGTGGGAGAACGTAAGCTGAAACGGGGCATCGCCATGTACGGCCAGGAAACCCTTGAACAGGCCGTGGATGAGATCGTGGAGGCCACGGAAAAGCACATGCGGGAAGAAATCTCCAAAATTCCAGACGGCGAATACACGGCTGAAAGGTTCATGGATCACGATGGGTTCGACCGCGGTAAAATGGTGAAAATCAAGCTGACCATCAAGGTTAAGGGGGACGACATTTGCTTCGATTTCACCGGAAGCGATCCCCAGGTGAAGGGATCCATCAACAGCACCCTGGCCAACACCTTCTCCAGTGTATGTCTCGCCCTGTTCATGACCATCGATCCCGATATCCGGAAAAACGAGGGGTCCTTAAAGCCCATTCAGATCATTGCGCCGGAAGGAACGGTAGCCAACTGCGTGGAGCCGGCCGCCTGCACAGCCTGCACCATCTGCGGAACCGCCACCATCGCCGAAGCCATCTGGCTGGCACTTGCGCAAGCGGTTCCGGAAAGAGTCCAGGCCGCCTGGGCCAGATGGTCGGCCCCCGCCACCATGGGATTGAACCCCCGGACCGGAAGACTGTTCGGCGACATTCATTTCATGTGCAAGGGAGGCGCCGGGGCCACCCTGGGATTTGACGGCTGGAACCATCTGGGCGTCATCTCCTGCGC
This sequence comes from Desulfatiglandales bacterium, assembly GCA_963662465.1. Taxonomy (GTDB): domain Bacteria; phylum Desulfobacterota; class DSM-4660; order Desulfatiglandales; family Desulfatiglandaceae; genus NaphS2. The sequence continues at coordinate 464,199 of OY759599.1, read as the reverse complement.
CGGCGGCCTGAGATCCCCCGATCCCGAACTCCATGAGCTGGTATGTCCCTATACGGTACTTCAGTATGAGTATCTCACGGACAGCGCGGGGGCCGGAAAGTGGCGCGGCGGCATGGGAACCGCCTATCGCTTCCGAGTTGAAGGGGACGGCATCCTGTCGGATAACTTCGGCGACGGCCTGAAACCGGAAACAGCGCCCTTCGGCATCGTGGGCGGAAAGGGCGCCGCTCCCAGCAAACTGAACGTGAAGCGGGCCGACGGTTCTTCCGAAGATCCGGATGTCCACAAATTCGTCATGCTCAACAAGGGCGACATTTATGAAATCGACGAAACCGGCGGCGGCGGATACGGAAATCCTTTTGAACGAAAAATAGACGTCGTTCTGGCCGATGTTTTAGATGAGCTTGTTTCAATGGATCGTGCCGAAAAGGACTACGGCGTGGTCATCGACCCCAAAACCATGACTGTGGATGAGGAGGCCACCCGGGCGTTGAGACAAGCGGCCCTGTAGGATGGAAATGCGCCCCTGACGCAAGGTCTCGGGGGAACTCCGTAGGTTAACCTGAATTGGAGAGAAGGAGGAATTTATGTTGTACAGAAAGCTATACCCTTTTGACTACCATGAGGCAGGCACGGTTTCGGAGGCCTCCGAGATTTTGGGATGTCACGGCGTTAACGCCGCGATAATGGCGGGCGGCATCAGTCTGGTGGATCAGATGAAGCGGAGACTCAAAAACCCCGAAGTCCTCGTCTCCATTCAACGTATCAGGGAACTCAGGTTCCTGGAACTTACGGAAGGGGGTGCGCTCAGAATCGGGGCACTCGCAACCCTCGGGGACGCTGAAAGATCAACGGCTTTAAAAACAGGTTTCGCTCCCCTCTGGGAGTCTATCAAACAAATCGGTTCGGCTCAGGTGAAAAATGTGGGCACCATCGTGGGAAACGTTTCGGCGTGCAATCCCGCATCCGACGTTGCCACAACTTTGGCCGCTTTTAACGCCGAAGCCATCATTTCCGGAAGAAACGGCATCAAGAGCATACCGGTTACCTCCGTCGCCGCCCATGTACGGAAGATAGGACTTTCGCCGGACGAAATTATCACCGAAATCAAGGTGCCGCCCATGGGGGATGGCAGCTGCGGCGCTTTCCTGAATCTGGCGCGTACCAAGGAGGATATCGCCAAAGTGGCGGTGGCAGTCAAGGCGGTGGTCCAAAACGGTCTGGTGACCGATGTTCGTCTCGCTTTGGGGGCGGTTGCGCCCGTTATATTCCTGGCATCCAATATCCAGTCTATTCTCAAAGGGGAAAAACCGTCGCTTGCACGTATCAAGGCCGCCGCCCAGGCCGCCGCCGACGATGAAGGGGTCAGCCCCATTACGGATATCCGTTCCACATCACAATACCGGCGTGAAATGATAGCGGTTTTGACCGATCGGGCGTTAAGAAAAGCGCTTTCCGAATATTTGAATTAGGAGGAGGAAAAAGCGATGCGAAAGATGCAGGCAACATTTATTGTGAACGGCGTTCGATACGATACCCTGGTGGATACCCATGCCCTGCTGGTGGAGGTCTTGAGAGACGAGCTGGGCTACGGAGGGGTTCATGAAAGCTGCGGCTCCGGCGACTGCGGCGCATGCACCGTACTCGTAGACGGCATCCCCATCCTCTCCTGCGTCACCCTGGCGGTGACGGTCAGGGATCGGGAAATTACCACCATCGAAGGGCTCGCAAAGGGCAATACGCTTGACCCGCTCCAAAAATCCTTTATGGAAAAAGGGGCGCTGCAATGTGGGTACTGCACCCCGGGAATGATTCTTACGGCTAAAGGATTGCTGAACAAAAATCCCAATCCCACGTCCCAGGAAATCAAGGACGGCCTGGCGGGGAATCTCTGCAGATGTACAGGTTACAAAAAAATTCTGGAGGCCGTCACCGATGCCGCAAAGGGAGGTGAATAACCATGCAGAACGAACTGAAAGTGGTCGGAAAACGATTTCCGCTAAAGGAAAGTTATGACAAGGTTACCGGCAAGGCCGAATACTGCACCACCGTATCGCTCCCCGGAATGCTCGTGGGAAAAGTGCTGCGCAGTCCCCACGCCCATGCGCGGATTCTAAAAATTGACGCGTCCAAAGCCGAGGCCATTCCCGGCGTAAAGGCCGTGGTCACGGGCAAGGATGTTCCCCAAAAAATCTTTACGATCAATGTCATGACCTATCAGTTGCCCGATGGGGAACCCCAGGACATGTTTTTGTTCGGGGACGAGGTCCGGTATGTGGGAGAACCCGTTGCAGCGGTGGCGGCGGTAAACGAGGAAGTGGCCAGGGCTGCGCTGGCGGCCATTGATGTGGCATACGAGGTGCTTCCCGCCGTGTTTGATATTGAAGCTGCCGTTCAGGAAGGGGCGCCACAGGTGCATGGAAACGTGCCGGGCAATGTCCCGGTGCCGCCCACGCCGGTTTTCTGTTACGGAGACGCGGAAAAAGGCTTCGGCGAATCCGATGCGGTGGTGGAAGGGGTCTACAGCACCAGCAAACAGATCCAGGCAGGCCTTGAAAATGCGTGCAGCGTGGCCGACTACCGGAATGGCCGGCTCACCGTCTGGAGCCAGATTCAACTGCCCCATATGGCCAAGCGCATGCTGGCCTATATGTTCGATCTGACGGAATCGGCCGTTCGCGTCATCCAACCCTATGCGGGTTGCGGTTTCGGCGCCGGCACGGATCTTTGTGCGGAGCATATCAGCGCGGCCCTGACCATCAAAGCGGGTGCCCCCGTTAAAACCAAATTCTACCGCAACGAGGATTTTGCAAACCGCATCACCCGGGAACACATCGCTAAAATTCATATGAAACTGGGTCTCAAACAGGATGGAACACCCAAGGCGCTTCAAGCCAGGTACACGGGAGATGCCGGGGCATACGTCTGTAAAATGGCCTCCGGTTGCGGTGTGAGCCTGGCAAGCAACATCACGGAATATGAATTTGAAAGCATGCATCAGGAAATTGAAGTCATTTATACCAACCATCTGGCCTGCGGCGCCATGCGGGGCTTCGGCGGCATGCAATCGAGTTTCGTACGGGAAACCCTGGTGGACGAGGCATGCGCGAAAATCGGCATGGATCCCGTTCTGTTCCGGAAAAAATACCACCGGGGCGTGGGCGGCCTGGGTTGGTTTCCTTCCACGGCCATCTCCAGTTGCGGGCTGGACGAGTGTCTGGACGTCGGGGCGGAGAAGATCGGCTGGAAAGACAAATGGGGGAAAATGATATCGGACGGTCCCATCAAACGGGGCGTCGGCGTAGCCGCCATGGGCTGGCTCAGCGGCGCCCAGCCCATGCTCCTGGAACACAGCAACGCCACCCTCAAGTTCAATGAAGACGGGGGATGTTCATTGATCGTATCGCCGGGCAACCTCGGGCAGGGGATTGCCGGCTCTCTTGCTCAAATTGCGGCGGAGGCCCTGGGCATTGATTATGACGACATCAACGTACTCCTGGGGGACACGGATGTGACCGGTTTCGATATCGGAACCCACGCCTCAAGAGGCTGCTACTGCATCGGCCTTGCCGTCCAAAAAGCGGCGGGCATGGCCCGGGAAAAATTTCTGGCCAGGGCCGCGGCCAAACTCGAGGTCAACCCGGAAGATCTTGAAATGAAGGATAAAAAGATCTTTGTAACCGCGGAACCCGAAAAAACCGTGAATTACAAGGATATCGCTTTTGACTTGATCTACAACTATGAAAAAAATTGCGAACAACTGGTGGTCCATGCCACCGTTGAACCCACTGATTTCGCGCCGCCGTGGCAGGCGGGGTTTGCCGAGATTGAGGTGGACACGGAAACCGGCGTCGTAAAGGTCGTTAAATGGATTACGGTTCACGACATTGGAAAAGCCATCAATCCCACGATAGTGGAGGGGCAACTGGAAGGGGGCACAGCCCAGGGGATCGGTTTCGCGCTTTTTGAGGATCCCATCATCAGCCCGGAAAACGGCGCCATGCTGACGGACGGCTTTGACAAATACAAAATCCCCACGATCCTTGACATGCCCGAACATGAAACCATACTGGTGGAACTGGGCGACCCCACGGGACCCTTCGGCGCCAAGAGCGTTGGAGAATCGGGTCTCTTTCTGCAGGCCCCGGCCATCGCCAACGCCATCTACGATGCGGTAGGCGTACGGATGCGGGACGTTCCCATGACCCCCGAGAAAGTTTTGGCGGCTTTAAAGGCAAAAACCGATAACCCGGACAATTGACAATAACCTGCTAAAAAGGCCTTTTAACATCCTTTTCTTCTCTCTCTGAGTTTCCCTATAGGGGTAGGAAAGAGCCTCTTGGCTCTCCCCTCCCTCCGAACCGTGCATGCGGTTCTCCCGCACACGGCTCTCCGGTCGATAGTTTCCTCATCGGGATCGGCACGCTGCTAACCGGGCCTCATGCATAGTGAAAAGCCCGATTTTCGCGAAGTAGGCATTCGGCCAGCGGCGGTGGGCTTCAAGGCTTTTGCCCCAGCCCTTGCGTTTGTTACGACGCAATAATACGGCGCGTAAGCGTCGGCGGACAAACTTATCCACCGCCGCAAACTCAGTGCGGTAGGCGTGTTTGAAGTAACCAAACCAGCCTTCAAGCATGGGGTTCAGATCATCAATGATGCTTTCCATACTTCCGCTACGTTTGCGCCGGGTCTCTTCCCGGATTTTATCACGAAGGGCTTTACGGCTTTTACTGCGTATCCAGCGCTTTCCTGCCTCAAACCGGTATCCCAGGAATTCAAATCCCTGACCCTTTTGTCGACAGTCGCCAAGATGCGTCTTGTCCGGGTGTAAGCTCAGGTCATTAGCCTGTACCCACTCCCGTACCTTTTGCAAAGCATTCTCCGCTTCCGTTTGACTGCGGCTGAGGATAACAAAGTCGTCCGCGTAACGCACCATCCGCATACCTGATTCCGCGATCAGGCTGTCAAGAGGATGCAGGTAAATATTCGCAAGCAAGGGGCTGACTACCGCCCCTTGTGGCGAACCACCCGTCGGTGTCCATCTTTCCAAGCCGTCCATCACGTCCTGTTTCAGGAACATTTGAATCAGATTGAGCAATTTGCCGTCGCTGATGCGCATTTCGACTTGTTGCATCAGCTTATCGTGCGGAATCGTATCAAAGTAACTTTTCAGGTCGGCGTCCAGTATGAAGGTGTAGCCTTCCTTAATAAGCGCGTCTACTTCTCGCAACGCGTCCTTGCAACCTCTTTGCGGCCTGAAGCCGTAACTCATCGGCAGAAATTCATGCTCGAATATGGGCTCCATAACCATTTTAACCGCTGCCTGCACTACCCGGTCTTTGACCGTGGGTATCCCCAGCGGGCGTTGTTTGCCGTCGCTTTTCGGAATGTATACCCGTTTTACCGCTTCCGGTCGGTACGTTCCCGCTTTCAAGGTTTCATGCAGTTCGGCAAGGTATTTCTCCGCCTGCTCCTTAAAGCGCTTTATGCTGATACGGTCTATCCCTGCCGCTCCTTTATTGGCTTTGACACGTCCCCAAGCCGCTTCCAGCGTCGACAAGGCGAACACCTTATCCATCAAACTGTACCATTTACCACCTTTCACCCCGTTACCCAGGGCTGCCAACATACGTTCCGTCCACACCGATGCTTCCACCCAATCCCATCGGGTTTCTGCCTCGCGTTTAGTTGTTTCCAACACTGCCGAGACTGCTTGATTTAGCTGCATCTATATGACCTTTCCGTATCTATCTTCCTATCCTCCTTCCCTCGGCACGGTTTTGCTATCCGCGCTTTTCACAACCCGGTATCCGACGCAGGCGGCGGGTACTGGTCTCACGCCGTAAGCCTTGTTAGCAGGACCGTTCTGTCGCTACGGTACTATGAGGACTCTGACTCCTGCCTCCTGTCACCCCAAGAGACAGGTCTCCCTGCTTATCTCGCTTTACCTTCCAGTCATTCCGACCCCAAACATACCATGCCGTCAAACCATCGCTTTAACCGCCATTACAGCGTGGTCTGTGAGTTTCAGGCTTCACCATGGAACGGTAGGCTCGCCACCACATGACACCGAATCGGGTTCGTCATCCTACGGACTGACTTTTCGCCTCCGGTTGCTCTCCACCCCGCCTCGCGGCGACGCAGTTACCTTCGGCTACGGAGCTATGGCATACTCCGGTACGGACTTTCACCGCACTGATAAAGCGCCTTCACAGGCGCACCGTTCCCACGCTCCGCGTGGGAACGGTTTTTGGGAAAAGCTCATAATCCCAAAACGAGAATTGCCGCAATTTATAATTGATTCTTGAGTCTTTTCTGCTTAGGCTGTAAAACAATAACGGAATAAAACCTGTGAAAAAGGGAGGCAGCACATGAAAATTTGCGCGTTATTACCGATTTCCATGCCGGAGACGGTTTTCGGCAACTATTATGATTTGTTGATGCAAAGCTATAATCTCGCCAAAGATGAGAATACGGAAGTGGTAATTCGGGATGTCCCGGAAGGCCTCAAGGATCCGGCGTTAATGAGCTTTGAGGGGTTCAGGGGCCCCAATGAGGTGGAAATCGTCAAGGCCATGCTGAAGGCGGAAAAGGATGGGTTTGATGGGATATCCGGGGCCTGCTATTTTGACTGCGGCGTCCGAATGGGGAATAATCTGCTGTCCATCCCCGTGATGGGGGCCGCTGAAGCCACCATGCACATGGCCGCCCTGATGGGCCGGAAGTTTGCCGTGGTGACCAGCGAGCCGGTGTGGGTATCTTTCATGACCGAACATCTGATCAACCTGGGATTTGCGCCTTTCGCCGTTTCACATAAGCCGGTAAGGTCCATGACCCTGCCCCTTGAAAGCATGATCGGGGATCTGATGGGGGGGAATTATAATCAAATTATCGATAATTTCATGGAAATATCCCGGGAGTGTCTGGCCGACGGGGCGGAAGTCATCATCGCCGGCTGCGGCCTGATTTCCCCCATCTTTCCAGTTAAAGGTATTTTCGAACTGGAAGGAGCACCCATCCTGGATCCCATGGCCATGACCCTGAAAATGACGGAAACCCTGACAAATCTCAAGATGCGCGGCATGCAGATCAAAAGCGCCAAGGGAATGTCCCTGAAGGCGCCGCCGGAACTAATGACAAAGGGCCTGAAAGAACTCAAACTGGTGTAGAGCGGAAAAAGATAATCGTGCGGCCTCACCGGGAGGCCGCCAAGTTCCTGAAAATCACCCCTATCTCAATGAAGTTTGGAAAAAACGCGATATTCTCCTGCTTCCACCCACTCCTTCACCAGCCCCGAGAAGTCGGAGGACCCTTCACCCAAAACAGAGGCTTTGTAAAGGGCGGAGACCCGGCCCAGTTCATCCAGCTCCTTCATATAAGTGCCCAATACCTCGTTTCCTTCCAGATCACCACTGTTTTCGTCAGCAAAAAGAGGCTTTTGAGGATTAATCCAACCTCGTTTCAAGTGTCCTTTCAAAACGGCGGTACAGCGACAGGGATTGGCGCCGTCGAACAGTCCGCAATTTCTGCTCAGAAAATCAGTGACCCTGTGGCGCGCGCGGGAAAGACGCTTACGGTATGCAGCGGGGTTAATGCTCAGGATAAATGCCCCTTCACTGCTCGTAACATCCATGACCACCCCCAAAATAAAGGCCATCCGGTGATCGCGATCCAGGGCTAGAAGCAACGCCTGGGTGCAGACGGACCGCATCTCCACCTCCATCAAGGGCTCAGGCGCTTCCGGAAGATCGGAGAACCAGCCCATGGCCTCGGTGCGATCGATAATTCCTTGGGCCTTTTCCATGGTAAATTCTTTTTTTTCCACGCGCCCCCTGCGAACGGACCGAAGGTGGTTGGCCGCAATTTTCATGGCCCAGGCGTTGAAGGGTCCTTCAAAGCGAAAACTTTTGAGATGGGTAATCACCTTGATCAGAATTTCCTGGGTTGCATCCTCGGCATCCGCCGGATGGAACAGCATTCGCAACGCCAGACCATACACCTTTCCTTGAATACGCCGAATGATTTCTTCAAGGGATTCACGACTGCCCGCCACCGCTTCAATCACCAGTTGCTCCACCGTTGTTTCCATTTGATCCACCTTCCCAAACCATTTTTTCCAATGTCTCTGCTTATCGATATTGCCATGCTACCCTTTCTCCACCAGTAAGACCAAATCATAGTGCTAATTGTGACCGAAAAATATCAAAAAAGATTTCCCGTCATCCCATATACAAAAGAACAATCAGGAACAACGGAATGCCGACCATTTTTTCAGTCACAAGCAGTGAAAGACATCATCAGTATTCATATGGCAAGCTTCTTTAATACAGGGGGATAACGACATGAAAGGATGGACTGAAAAAGAGATCCAAAATAGAGATTTAATGGCGCCATGCGGGCTTTATTGCGGTGCGTGCGGCATCTACATTGCGACAAGAGACAAAAATGAAAAATTAAAGGCCGTCATGGGTAGCGTTTACGGAACCAGACCTGAAGAAACAGAATGCTATGGATGCATGCAACCGGACCCTCCGAAAAAGCGTTATAGATATTGTCAACAGTGCAAAATAAGAAGTTGCGTAAAATCAAAAGGTTACTATTCCTGCCATCAATGTGATGAATGGCCATGTACGCTGGTGGAAAATTTTGGATATGCCATAGGCGTAAGGGTTGCAAAGCGGGCAATTCCCTTATGGCGCGCCAAAGTGGCTGAATATGGGGAGCAAAAAGGGAGTGTGGAATGGGCACGGGCTGAATGCGAACGATACCACTGCCCTTCCTGCGGCGAACCGCTATTCAGAGGTTCACGGAAATGTCGCGTCTGTCAGCATGACGTTGCCGAATAAGAATTGCGACATCCTTCATTTTGTAGTTTACACTTTGATTTTTTTGTGGGCTATAGGGGTAGGAAAGAGCCTCTTGGCTCTCCCCTCCCTCCGAACCGTGCATGCGGTTCTCCCGCACACGGCTCTCCGGTCGATAGTTTCCTCATCGGGATCGGCACGCTGCTAACCGGGCCTCATGCATAGTGAAAAGCCCGATTTTCGCGAAGTAGGCATTCGGCCAGCGGCGGTGGACTTCAAGGCTTTTGCCCCAGCCCTTGCGTTTGTTACGACGCAATAATACGGCGCGTAAGCGTCGGCGGACAAACTTATCCACCGCCGCAAACTCAGTGCGGTAGGCGTGTTTGAAGTAACCAAACCAGCCTTCGAGCATGGGGTTCAGATCATCAATGATGCTTTCCATACTTCCGCTACGTTTGCGCCGGGTCTCTTCCCGGATTTTATCACGAAGGGCTTTACGGCTTTTACTGCGTATCCAGCGCTTTCCTGCCTCAAACCGGTATCCCAGGAATTCAAATCCCTGACCCTTTTGTCGACAGTCGCCAAGATGCGTCTTGTCCGGGTGTAAGCTCAGGTCATTAGCCTGTACCCACTCCCGTACCTTTTGCAAAGCATTCTCCGCTTCCGTTTGACTGCGGCTGAGGATAACAAAGTCGTCCGCGTAACGCACCATCCGCATACCTGATTCCGCGATCAGGCTGTCAAGAGGATGCAGGTAAATATTCGCAAGCAAGGGGCTGACTACCGCCCCTTGTGGCGAACCACCCGTCGGTGTCCATCTTTCCAAGCCGTCCATCACGTCCTGTTTCAGGAACATTTGAATCAGATTGAGCAATTTGCCGTCGCTGATGCGCATTTCGACTTGTTGCATCAGCTTATCGTGCGGAATCGTATCAAAGTAACTTTTCAGGTCGGCGTCCAGTATGAAGGTGTAGCCTTCCTTAATAAGCGCGTCTACTTCTCGCAACGCGTCCTTGCAACCTCTTTGCGGCCTGAAGCCGTAACTCATCGGCAGAAATTCATGCTCGAATATGGGCTCCATAACCATTTTAACCGCTGCCTGCACTACCCGGTCTTTGACCGTGGGTATCCCCAGCGGGCGTTGTTTGCCGTCGCTTTTCGGAATGTATACCCGTTTTACCGCTTCCGGTCGGTACGTTCCCGCTTTCAAGGTTTCATGCAGTTCGGCAAGGTATTTCTCCGCCTGCTCCTTAAAGCGCTTTATGCTGATACGGTCTATCCCTGCCGCTCCTTTATTGGCTTTGACACGTCCCCAAGCCGCTTCCAGCGTCGACAAGGCGAACACCTTATCCATCAAACTGTACCATTTACCACCTTTCACCCCGTTACCCAGGGCTGCCAACATACGTTCCGTCCACACCGATGCTTCCACCCAATCCCATCGGGTTTCTGCCTCGCGTTTAGTTGTTTCCAACACTGCCGAGACTGCTTGATTTAGCTGCATCTATATGACCTTTCCGTATCTATCTTCCTATCCTCCTTCCCTCGGCACGGTTTTGCTATCCGCGCTTTTCACAACCCGGTATCCGACGCAGGCGGCGGGTACTGGTCTCACGCCGTAAGCCTTGTTAGCAGGACCGTTCTGTCGCTACGGTACTATGAGGACTCTGACTCCTGCCTCCTGTCACCCCAAGAGACAGGTCTCCCTGCTTATCTCGCTTTACCTTCCAGTCATTCCGACCCCAAACATACCATGCCGTCAAACCATCGCTTTAACCGCCATTACAGCGTGGTCTGTGAGTTTCAGGCTTCACCATGGAACGGTAGGCTCGCCACCACATGACACCGAATCGGGTTCGTCATCCTACGGACTGACTTTTCGCCTCCGGTTGCTCTCCACCCCGCCTCGCGGCGACGCAGTTACCTTCGGCTACGGAGCTATGGCATACTCCGGTACGGACTTTCACCGCACTGATAAAGCGCCTTCACAGGCGCACCGTTCCTACGCTCTGCGTGGGAACATTGTCCCTGACGCTCTGCGTCCTTGCCCTTGCAAAGGACTTTTATTATTGCCCATAATGATTGATGGACGCAGAGCGTCCAAAGTGCGTTCCCACGCAGAGCGTGGGAACGAGGAGCCCCAAGCGTAACAAGAAAGTGTAAACTACTTCACAGTCTTCTTGAAGGATGCCGGAATTGCCGCAATTTATAATTGATTCTGTCGGAACTGGAATCATGATATGCCCTCCTATTAGATGTTCAATATTACAAATACGCACAATATACGGAATGCATACGCCATGCCATTTATCTTTGTCAATAATAATTTCATGCCGGCTTTCAACCGGCAAATCATAATGAGCCTCAGAGAAAAAACCGGACATTAGCAATTCTCATTTTGGAATTACGATCTCCATATCCTGTTCAAATGCTCTATGTTGGAACCCACCTCTGAACGATCTGTGTCCTAAATCATGAATATACCCAATTTAAACAAGTGTTTTTCGAGTTTGCCGCAGGACGCGGAGCGTCCCAAAACTATTCCCACATTAGAACGTATGAACGAGAGCGAAAGCCAAGTCCCTAATGAGAATCACTAATTAAATATTTCGCAGAATATAAAAATATTGCCCTTGCGTTTTTCCATCGAATAATTTACAGAATATAGATTTCAGAGGGAGATTGGTTCGATTTTGTCGGATAACATGCGGGAACGGATATTTGATGACAAAAAAAACTGTATAATCATTGGTTCGGAGTCGGTGAAAATAATGAACGGATACGAGTACATCTTATCGAAACAAACGGCATGGGCAATAAATTCCGGCATTAAGCTTACCGGAAGCAAGGGCAAGCGAGGACGTCTTGCTTATACTTGCGAGTTGAATCAGAACCTCTTTCAGCCACTATTAGCTGACGTCCAAAAGTCATTTGCGGCTGGGGATGGTGGCGAACTGGGTGCAGCGGAATTTCCTGGCAAAATGCAGGCTGTTCATTCGTCATCAGCGCTGGGGGTCAATGTTTTTCAATATTGGAAATCAATAAACGCGACTCCGGTGATTGCAGCTCAGTGTGGCCTTTGCCGTGTGGGTTCACAGGTATCAAGAAATTTATATTTTGAGGAAAAATATCCCATCAATGACAAATTTGGTTATCATCCAAATATTGACGTAGTCATCCACAATGCACCATCAGCAAAAATTAAGAGGTTCGCAATTGAATGCAAATTTTCTGAAGCATATGGTGTATATAAACATGGCGGACTCAAAGCAAAGTACCTTTGCCTCGATGATACTTGGGCAGACATTCCAAACTTATTGCGTTTCGCAGGGGGCATATCCCCCGATGATCATGAATTTCTTCATTTACACCCTGCCCAACTTGTGAAACATATCCTTGGGCTAAAAAAGCAGTTCGGAAAGGCTGGCTTCCGTTTGTTGTACCTTTGGTACGACGTTTTTGGTGATCAGGGAAAACAGCATCGGGATGAGGTTCTCAAGTTTACCGAAGTTACAAAAAGCGATGGTATTAAATTCCATTCGCTTACATATCAGGAGCTAATTGTTAAATTGGCAAATAAATTACGAACGGAACACCCGGACTATATTCGGTATCTTACCCAGCGATACCTGTAAGCAAAATAGTTCCTATTGCAGGGTAATTCTGAACTATACCTTGCATTTGACGGCTATTCCGCTAACGCTCCATAGCAGCAAACGGAGGCCACCTTCGCTTTTATCTATGATATATGAGCCCATTAAAAATGTATTTTATACATAGATTATTCACTATCTTTAGAGTTAGGAGACCTTTTGGAAATCACTAGAATAATCTGGCTTGAAGACATTGTCGAAAAACTTCTATGGAAACATGATGTGAAAGAAAATGAAGTTGTTGAGGTACTTGAAAACCGGCCTAAATTTCAATATAAAGAGGCAGGTCATCGATATGGCGAAGATGTTTTTGCCGCTTTTGGCCAAACTGACGCAGAACGTCTATTAAGCGTCTTTTTTGTGTACACTCAGGACAAACGTGCCATTATTGTTTCAGCAAGAGACATGACACAGAAAGAAAGGAATAAATATGCCAGATAAATCCTCTGTTTCAAAAGCTAACAGCTACCAAGAAATTGGTGAATTTTGGGATGAGCATGATGCCTCTGAATTTGGAGAGCAGAGGGCTGCAGAATTCACAGTCAATATCCAGTCTGAGCAAAGGTACTATCCTATAGACAAGGAATTTTCATCCATAATTAGGCAAACAGCTCAAGAACATGGTGTTAGTGGAGAAACCCTAGTCAATCTTTGGGTTCAAGAAAAGATAAACCAAATTAGAAATACGCAGAAAACCGAACCAAACGCTGCACCAGACGCCTGATAGTCCTGCGGTCCCGGCGGGGGCCGGAGGAGGCGCTGGTGAGCTTGTCGTTGTGGTGCGACACGAAGTCGCATAGTTTGAGTGTATTCATGTAGTTACATGTAGTACCCGGCATGTTCCTGCCGGACCCTACGCGGGCGTGCTACCATCGCGCTGATGATGGGGTGCGAAGCCCCGCGGACAACGTACCGAATCGGGTTCAAATGGTGACAGGCGAACCCCTCCGGGAATCCTCCCCGGTTAAGGACCAGGGTCGGATGATATGGTGAAATTAATTGAATGTCTACAGCGTCGATCACAAGCGAAAGGCCTACGAGGATTAACAGGTCTTATGCCGCTGCCCAGTGTCAGCGGATGTGGTCAGGTTGCAGGTCTCTCAACTGCCTGCACGGAACCGTCGTACCACCGGCGTAGAGGGCGCACCTAAGTCATCCATTGGATCAACTATGCGGAACGTAGTAACCCCGTCCTCCGCCTGGAGCAATTCCAGGCACGCAAACCGTAAGGCACGCCGATGGAGCGACGGGAAAGAGAGGTTGGAAGAAGCGAATGCTTTCGGGAAAGCCGAAAGATAGAGCATGAAACATGGCTTAACGCCAAAACCGGCAGGCTTCCGCTCCGGTGAATGAGCGTGCAGACGTCCAACAGGTATCTCGTTGCGAGAGCATCTGGAGAACCTTTGAAGAAGAGAAGGCAGCCAGTGAAACGGGCGAATGACGGCCGTTCAGGCTGGTGCACTCGGAGACGACGCGGACAAGTGGAGTTCAATTGATTTTGAACACGCCCGACGGGAAGTCAGAAGGCTGCAGGTGCGTATCGCAAAGGCTGTTCAGGAAAACAGGTGGAACAAAGTAAGTGCTTTACAATATCTGTTAACCCACTCGTTCCACGCCAAGCTACTGGCTGTAAAACGGGTGACCTCCAATAAGGGGAAAAAGACCCCCGGCATTAACGGCGTTCTGTGGCGAGGCGCCCGAGCCAAATGGCGGGCTGTTATCAGCCTGCGGCGACGTGGCTATCACCCTCAACCATTGAGGAGGATTTATATCGAAAAGAAGAACGGCAAATTGAGGCCCCTGTCGATTCCCATCATGTATGACAGAGCGCAGCAGGCCCTGTACAAACTGGCCCTGGCGCCGGTAGCCGAAACAACAGCGGATCGGAATTCCTATGGTTTTCGGGAAGGCCGGTCATGTGCCGATGCCGTGGCCTGCGCCTTTAATGCCCTGTCAAAGCCCAACTCGGCACCATGGATTTTGGAGGGGGACATCAAGGGGTGTTTTGACAATATCTCTTTCGATTGGATACTTCAAAACATTCCCGTGGACAAAGTCGTTCTTCATAAATGGTTGAAGTCGGGTTATGTGGAAAACGGCGTCACCTACCCGACACGCAAGGGAGTTCCGCAAGGTGGGATTATCAGTCCCACCATTTCGAATATGGTGCTTGACGGGCTGGAGGAAGCCGTCCACAGTGCAGTCCCCCGAAGGCGCCGTATCAATTTTGTCCGCTACGCGGATGACTTCATTATTACCGGGAAATCCAAAAAGATCCTGAAAGAAGTCATTCAGCCGGTGGTCGAAGCTTTCCTTGCCGTGCGCGGCCTGGAGCTTTCAATTGAAAAGACCCTGATCACGCACATTAAACACGGATTCACGTTCCTCGGGCAAACCTTTCGCAAGCTTGGCCGAAAACTGCACATCACGCCATCCGATGCGGGAGTTCACACCCTCATGCAAAAGGTAAGGGAACTGATTCGCAAATACGTCACCGCCCCGATGCCTGCCCTGATCAAGAAGCTCAATTCGGTGCTTCGAGGCTGGGCCAATTACCACCGCCACGTGGTGGCATCGGTAGCCTTCAGTCGTATCGACACGTACGTCTTTGACCAGATTCGATGCATGCTGCGCCGACGGCACCCGAACAAATCCGTGCAATGGCTTATCCAAAATTACTGGTCAGCCGCCGGAAAGAACGTCTGTGCCGTATGGGCGAAGACCATAACAGGAGGTAAAAAGCTTTACAAACTCCTGAGAATCAGCACAATTGGAATCCGAAGGCACGTGAAGATCAAAGCCGCTGCCAACCCCTATGATCCGGACTACGCCGCTTATTTTTGGCGCCGCCGGCATAACAGGGAAAGCAAGCTTTTACCGGCCCTGTCAGCCCGGGAATATCGGGCGATGATGGCCACATAGGAGACGAACAGCCGGGCCGCTCCACCAGGGCTGCCTTCAGAGACGCTTGAGCCGTGTGAGGTGAAAGTCTCATGCGTGGTTCTGAAGGGGCTCGGGGGTGGTAACACCCCCCGGCTACCCGGCCCCAGCTCACCTCGGGTTGGGGTTGTGATCAATTATGTTTTCGCAGTAAAATATTTCTTCAGCAGCCATATAGGTTCCTTTTGTGCATAGTGCTATGGCAAAAGTTTTCTCTTGAAGTGGCTTGGAAAAAGACCTAAAATAAGACCTGAATATAAACCCATTATTGATGGAGGTCTTTATGGAAGCCGTATTAGCCAACTGTTCAGCAAGCATTTCTGAGATGAAAAAAAATCCGTCAGCTTTGATTGATGCATCAGACGGGGAACCGATTGCCATCTTAAACCACAACAAACCAACCGCCTACTTGATACCAGCTGACACTTATCAACAGATACTTGATAGGTTGGAGGATTTTGAGCTTGGCTTGATCGTGAAAGAGCGTCAAAATGAGAAAGAACAGGCCATCGAGGTTGATATCGATGAGCTATAAACTCAAGTTCCTCCCTACTGCTTTGAAAGAATGGAAGAAGCTGGACAATTCTATTCGAACGCAATTCAGGAAGAAACTGAAAGAGCGTTTGGAAGCTCCTCACGTACTCTCCTGCAAACTTTCCGGTTTTGATAATCATTACAAGCTCAAACTTAGAGCCAGTGGCTACCGACTTGTGTATGAGGTCATTGATAAAGAGTTATTCATCCTCGTAGTTGCCGTTGGAAAAAGAGAAAAGGGTGCTGTTTATGAAAAGGCACGAGAGAGATAATGAAACCCCAATAAAAATTAGCGGCTTAGAGTTCGTACAAGTAATGAACATCGACGGCACAACCGAGCGCTTCACCAGACGCCTGATACTTGGGCGGTCCCGGCGGGGGCCGGACAAGCCGGTGATCTTCTAGTTGGCAAATCAGAGAAACAGAAGATGGCAAAAAAATCAAAAGCAGAATTTGTCAAATGGTTCGGTCCGTTACTCGATGCGCTCCGTGATCTCGGT
Source organism: Desulfatiglandales bacterium (assembly GCA_963662465.1). Lineage (GTDB taxonomy): Bacteria > Desulfobacterota > DSM-4660 > Desulfatiglandales > Desulfatiglandaceae > NaphS2. Next base: position 447,768 of record OY759599.1, on the reverse strand, counting down.
GATTCGGGCCGTCCTCGCGAAGTGTCCGCTCGTATTGCCAATAGTCTAAATTTACCCGATGAAATTCTTGACGAAACATTGAAGTCAGGAGGCAGCAAGTTTCACAATCAAGTTGCATGGGCCAGGCAGTATCTTGTTTGGGAAGGCTTGCTGGATTCTTCAAAGTACGGCACGTGGAAGCTCACAGAAAAAGGGAGACATGCTCAGATTTCTGAAACTGAAGCTCGTGAGATTTTCTTGAAGTGGGTCGCTATTCATGCTCAGAACAGAAAGCAACGGCAGTCAGAAAATCTTGACGCAACCGAACAAGAAGACAGCTCCCCTGAAGACTTGATTTCCGAAGATAAACCAGACCTCATCACCACATTACGTTCCTTGAGTCCTGTTGGCTTTGAGAAAGTTTGCCGTGAACTTTTGCGAGAATCCGGATTTGGAAATGTTGAGGTGACCGGAGGGTCGGCCGATGGCGGGATTGATGGCCACGGTACTCTTGAAATAAATCCATTTGTCAGTTTCAAAGTTCTTTTTCAATGCAAAAGATATGCAGAAGGCAATCTGGTTTCACGTGCCCAAGTTGGTGATTTCAGGAACGCAATGATTGGCAGAGCTGAAAAAGGCATTATCATTACAACGTCTTCATTCACCAATGCCGCGATTCAGGAAGCCAACCGGGATGGGGCACCACAAGTCGAACTCGTCGATGGCGTTAAACTTGTTGAGATGTTCCAACGCGTCGAACTTGGGGTAACAAAAAGAACTGTATATGATGTCGATCTTGCATATTTTGAGAAATTTATGACATAATGACTCGAATTATTGTTGATACCAACATATTTCTCGCAGCGGTTTTGCAGCCTGCTAAGACTTGTCGTTCCATTTTGAGACTGGTTCTGGGAGGAAAATTTCAGGCTTTGATGAGCGAGGCATTATTTTATGAATACGAGGATATCCTTGCTCGGGATGCCCTTTTTTTGAAATGTCCAATTTCGGCCAGAGAGCGAGAAAATTTGCTGAATGCATTTCTGAACTGTTGCCAATGGATCAACATTTATTACCGTTGGCGACCAAATTTAAGAGATGAAGCCGACAACCACTTAATTGAACTGGCCGTTGCCGGGCAGGCGGCGCTGATTATCACGCGAAATATTCGAGATTTGACAAGTGGCGAATTGCATTTTGACAATTTCCGAATTATCACCCCAGAATTATTTTTAAAGGAGTTTGCAAAATGGGAACAATAACTCTACGACTACCCGATGAGATTCATCAAGGAATAAAGGTTGTGGCAGCACAACGTAAAATGAGCCTTAACAAGCTATATGAGGAAATTTCTTCTTCTCTACTGCGCGGACATAGTGCCGAGATGCGATTTCGCAAGCGCGCGGCCGAAGGCAACCGCAAAAAGGGGTTAGCAATCTTAGATCAACTTGACAAACATTTCGTGGCAAACCAAAAATGATCAAGAATGACCTTTCGAACACAGCGAAAATCGTGCATCCTGAAACGACCACCGTTTTGCCAACCAAACGCTCCACCAGACGCCTGATACTTGGGCGATTCCAGCGGGGGCCGGAGGAGGCGCTGGTGAGCTTGTCGTTATATTTTTCTCACATATCGCGGTTTTTTAAAGAAAGGAAAAACAGATGCTCGAAACAATTACACCTGAAATTTGCAGCAAACTAGGAGAAATTGGTTTTCAGAAAGATGAGATAGACACCATTCAAATAATTCACGAGCTAAAGACCAGAGCATATTCGATTGACATAAAAAAACTGATAAATAAGGCTGCCTTTGAAAACTTGTCGAAAGGAATTGCCGGAACCTTTGAAAAAAACAGATGGAGCGAAGAGGATTTTTTTGAAATTGTTGAAACATTCAGGAATGAAAAGAAAAAATGAGACTCGTTATTGACACAAACATATTTTTCTCCGGATTCAACCCCAAGAGTTACTATCATCCCATTCTCAGAGGCATATATTCGGGAAAATACAGACTGCTGGTCTCAACATCCGTTCTGCTTGAATACGAGGAGATTTTACAGAGAGTCTTTCCGAATGAGCTGCTGGAGCAGTTCTGGCTCTTTGTCCTTACTTCCGAAAACGTGGTCTTCGTCAATCCAACTTTTAGCTTTCGCCTTCCCGTTGCCAACGAAGACGATCAAAAATTTGTTGACTGTGCTGTTTGCGGCGGCGCCGACTTTCTGATTACAAATGACAAACATTATAATATTTTGAAAAATGTCAGGTTTCCAAAAGTCAGAGTGATCAAAGCAGAAACGTTCATTAAAGAATTTGTCATCTTAAAATAAAAAAAATATATAGGGATAGGGAGGAGCCTCACAGCTCCCCCCTCCCACACCACCGTACATACGGGTCCGTATACGGCGATTCGGCTGATCAAGGCAGGAATCAAATCCAGGGAAATACAAGACCGAGAGATTTAAAGTAGGCATCCGGTAAAGCAATTTGAACCCATTTGACTTTGCTCATCCTCCAGGGGCCTTTCCTAGCGCACCCGGTTGTAACCGCGAAGTTGCGGTGGACACCCCGTTTCAGGAGTTCTCTACACGGGTTCGGCGGTTCTTCCAATGTTTCCAAACAAGCGCCCGAAGGCGTCGTCTGACCCAATGGTCTAAAGGGCGGAGCCGGTTGAACGATTCGGTAATACCATAATAGTTCCACCATCCGTTCATGAACACCTTTAGTTCGCCAATTACCTGTTTAAGACTGCGCCCACAGCGACGGGCCGTGATTTCACGAACCCGCTCTTTGAACCGCTTAATTGTTTTCCAGTGAATGCGAATTTTCGGTTTCTTGCGTGAGTTTGTCACGCCTAATCCTACATTGCTTTCCCATGGACGACGAATGGCGCTTTCGGAGTCTTCGCTTTCCTGTCCCGGTTCACCTTTAGTCGCAGTTTCTTTACGATAAAGCGGCTAATGCTTTGCATTACTCGATTCGCCGCCGTTTTACTTCTGACAAATATGACACAGTCGTCAGCGTAACGGACAAAGCGAAGGCCACGCTTTTCAAGCTCTTTATCAAGTTCGTCAAGGACTATATTACTGAGCAGTGGAGAAAGTGGGCCTTGCGGGGTACCCTCTTGTGTTGCCTGCTCAAGACCGCCAATCATGACGCCCGCAGTAAGGAAACTACGAATGAGTTTCAATACACGCTTGTCATTGATCCGGGTGGCCAAGCGAGCCATAAGTCTATCATGGTTAACTCGGTCAAAAAATTTGGATAGATCAATATCTAAAGCATACCGGTATCCCTGCCTTACATACTCACAGTATTGACGCATAGCGTCATGTTGTGAACGGTTTGGCCGGAACCCGTAGCTCGTTTCCGAGAAGGTATGATCCCAGATTGCGGTTAAGACTTGAGCTATGGCCTGCTGAATCACGCGATCCAACACGGTCGGAATGCCCAAAAGGCGAACTCCGCCTCCCGGCTTATTGATCTCTTTCCGCCGTACCGGCATAGGCTTGAAGTTTCCCTCAAGCAATGCCTGCTCAATTTTGTCCCTGTGGCATTCCAGATACTTTTCTATTTTGCGGACGGTCATTCCGTCCACCCCAGGGGCGCCCTTGTTCTTGATTACACGCTTGACAGCGCATCTCATGTTGTTCCGCTCAAGGATTGACTCCATGAACCGAATTTGACCTGTCGGGCTTTCTGATAGCCGTGACGCAATGAATTCTTCAGAACCTGTATTCCGCGACACAAATGTGTCAGGGAATTCCAAGTTCAGCTCAAGCTGTTTCAACTGCTGCAATGGATTCATTAGAAACGTCTCCTTATTAACCCTTTCATTTACCCCTGCCATTCGGCAGGTGGGACCGTTCGGGCCTTCACCGGAGTGAGGCCTCCCTTTATTCAGGGCTCGTTTCTCCGGCTTAATATGCCCTCTGCTGACTCCCGTTACGCGGTGGGCTCCCCTTACGGTTCGCTCACTCGTAGTTTCCGCAATCTGTCGAGTCCATTTGTTTGTGTTTCCCGACCAATAGGCCGGGCTCGTCAGGGCTATGACTCGAAATGTTCCTGACGCCAGGGTTTTGTTTTACCGGTTTTCCCTTATATTCCGGTAGATTTCAGTTGCAGTTCCCTACGAGACGCAACGGGCCTCCCGGGGTAAACACGTGTCTTTCCGCACACGAGCGCCGACAACGTGCCTGGCCTATAGTAGTTAGAGGACTTTGTTCTGTGTTGCGAACTCGTCCCACCAGACCCGCCTCACTCGATTTCTGTTCGTCGCCCCGTGCGTTTGCGGTGCCCTGCCGCGGCAAGGCCACTGCCTCTCCAGGCCCGTTACCGGGTACCCGGTTGTGATACCGCTACACCCTTCGCCACTACCTGGCTGGGTCTGGGACTTGCGTAAAATATCGGAATCATGGTACATTGCGCGCACCCTTAAGAACACGTGCCGTGCCCGGCACACAACAACCCGAAGATCCACGCGGACAAAGCCGGTGATCTTCTAGTTATTTTTGCATAGTCAACGATAACGTTTAAGCGAAGGAGCGTCGGGTTATGGAAAAGAAGCATGAGGAAGCAGAAGCATTTTTAGATTCCATTTTTTCAAAAATTGACAAATCAGATGATGTCCATGAAACTATGGAGGAACTTGTTTGCGGTCTGAAAGATTTTCGTATATCTATGGATAATACGGAATGGCAATATTTTTCGCAAAAATGTATTGAGCATCCATTGCGAGAAATAGTTCACCAAGACCCTTTTTCATCAAGAGCGTTTTCAAAACCAAGAGGGTATCCCGGTGATGCGGTTCTCATAGACTTTATCTACCGGGATGACTCAGTATCGAAAACAGTAGGCGATGCTTCGAAAGTCGGAAAAAATATTTACAAATATACGAGCTCAGCCCCGGCTCCATGCGCAGTAAGAGAGCGTCGAAACCTTATTGCCAGAATAATTGATGAAATTGCTGATTCGGTCCGATCGCCTGACATTTTGTCGATTGCCTCTGGCCATCTGAATGAGGCTAACTATGTGGAAGCTTTGAAATCTAACCGTATAGGCAGATATGTTGCCTTTGATCAAGATCCAAAAAGCCTTCAGTTTGTCGAAAAAAGATTCGGAGATTGTGATAATATCAATTGCATACATGGAACTATCAAACAGCTAATAAAGAACGAACTCCAACTGGGAAAATTTGATTTGGTCTATGCGCTTGGTTTGTTTGATTACCTCCCGCATCTCGTAGGAACAATAATAACGGATGCCATGTTCGGAATGCTGAAACCTGGGGGACGCATTTTGATAGGGAACTTTGTGCCTGATATAAAAGATGTTGGATACATGGAGACCTACATGGGTTGGAAACTCATTTACAGAGATGCCACTGAAATGGAAAAACTTGCGGCTAATGTAAACGATAGCATTTCAAGAAAGTGCGTATTCATTGAAGAAAATAGGAAGATAGCATTTCTTGAGATTTTTAAAACATAGGTAGAACCACAATATTTTTACATAACCTCAAATGGGACCGCTCTAGCGGCCTTACGAAAAGCGCGAAACTCCTTATGGTAATTTGGGGAAGGCTCAGAATATCAAATGCATATCATCACGAGAAAACGGTTAAATGAGTTTGCCGAAAAACATCCTAATTCAAAAACATCACTCCAAAACTGGTATAGAATGATGAAGAAGGCCAGTTTCTGTTCTTTTGTAGAATTGCGCAATGATTTTCCACACGCTGATCAAGTTGGCAAATTGACCGTTTTCAACATTGGTGGGAATAAGGCACGCTTGGTTGCCGCTATACACTACAATCGTCAGAAAGTGTATATCCGCGAAATTTTAACTCACGCCGAATATGATGAAGGCAGATGGAAGGAGTAACCAATGTTAGCAGAAGTGCAAAACGTCCAAAAAACTTGGCCAGAATTGGCTACTTTAGTGTTTGTTCCCCATGCGGAGAATGATTATAAGCGCCTTGTTGCAGTATTAGATAGCCTGATTGACACAGTTGGGGAAAATGAAAATCACCCGTTAGCCTCTTTGATGGAAGTTATTGGCGTACTTATTGAAAAGTACGAAGATGAACATATTCCGGAACTTACAAATATATAGCTGTTGGGTCTTACTGCTTTTCCAAACACTGGGTTGTGATGCACAGTCCAAACGGAATATCTTCCCTCTTCCCATCAGTGCTTTCCACGAATCTCATGCCGACAAAGAGGCAATACTAACCCATAATAATATGCATGGAAGAGTGATTAAGTAAGGGAAATAACCAAACGCTGCACCAGACGCCTGATACTTTTCCGCGGTTCCAGCGGGGGTCGGAGGAGGCGCTGGTGAGCTTGTCGTTCGGGTGCGACGTGATGTCGCGTAAGTAGCTGTTTTAGATATTGATATAAACCATATAACAAAACCCTGTTTTCTGCAACAGGTATTCTACCGGGACATGCGTCCGGAGTAATCCAGGGGTGTGAAGCTCTCGGGACAATGAAGCCCGCGGAATTTTCCGGAAGAGGGAACCGTGAGGGGACCTCAACTCTGCAAGCATCATGCGGTAAGGGAGCTAGAATTGAGCAGTACGGTTAACACATGTGAATCGCTGCAGCGTCGTCACGAGAAAAAGCCTAAGATGCTGAAAGGCTTGGACCAAAAGGTACGTGGCCAGGAACGGAGGCTGCTAACTCCTCCGTCGCTGATGTCGTGCCACCGGCGTAGGGGCGGAACCTAACCTGCTCGGGTACTTACGCGGAACATGATAACCCCGTATACCTCCCTTTTGGGTAGGTTGCCCGCAAGGGTATCCGATGGGTATGCGGGTGTAGGATGTCGGAAGAAGCGAATGCCGTTTTGTAATGAAACGGATACGGGCTCAAACTTTGCCCGGCGCGAAAGCGAGCAGACGTCCGACGGGTCTCTCTTTGCGAGAAGCCCGGCCGAACCACCCAAGGCGGGAAAGCAAATGACGGTGGCCTTTTGGTCGACTGGTGCACCCGCCACTGCGGTAAGTGGCAGCCGGTTAGTATCGCAAAGTTGGTTACTTTTTTTTTATAATCAGCGGGTGGCCCCATCAGGGTCGGCCTTTGAGAGGCTTGAGCCGTATGAGGTGAAAGTCTCAAGTACGGTTCTTTGGGGCTTGGGGCTGGTAACAGCCCCCGGCTACCCGACTGCGACACGAAGTTGCTTTAAATATATGTTTTCACAGAAGAATCGTGGAAACTCGGTGTTCCGCCACCGACATCCTAGGGAGGCATGCTGCCGTTGCGCTGATGACGGGGTGTGAAGCCCTCCCGACAATGTACCGAGGACCTTTGAAGTTGGAAGGTCAGGACAGAAAGCGTGAGTGGACTGTTCCTCTGGAAACCTCATCCGGATTAGGGCTGGGATTGACTGATATGGTCAGTATATTCAAACACCTGCAGTATCGTAAACAGCAACAAGCCAAAGAGGCCGATAGGCTTGGACCAAACGGTGTGCGGCCAGGTCGGGAGTCTCGAACGTACGCCCGGCGCGGATGTTGTGCCGCCGGTATAGGGGGTGGACCTAAGTCAGTTAACAGTATTTATTGCGGAACGTGGTAAGCTCGTAACATCGCCATAAAGTTTTGTGGCAAGCCAACCGTGAGGCAGGCCGTTGGTGTTGCGGGTGCAAGACGCCTTACCAAGCCAATGCCCTCCTGTAATGGGTGGGATACGGAGTTATCTCCGGCCCGAAAGGGAGCTGAATTTTGGCGGGTGCTCATGCGTGAGATAATTTGAAGAACCTTCTGATGGGAGAATAGCAAATGACGGTCTTCGTGACGGGTGCACTTCCACAACAAGCTCCAAACTGGCAACTCATTAATTGGGATGTCGTTAAGAGTAACGTGAAAAGGCTTGGCTCATTGTGGATTCGCGTGAGATTTGGCTTCTGAGCGGATTGTAGGTACGACTTTAGTCGCACATTAAGCCTACCCTGTGCGACTAAAGTCGCACCTACAGCCCGAACCGAAACAATCTCAAAGCGCGATTTCACGTTAATCCGCGATGAACCAAAGGCTTCAAATGCGTATTGCGCAGGCGGTTAACAACCCTTCGAGACACCGTATCGAGTACCCTGGACATCTACCTTTCGAGCCTCAGCAATAAGATGAACGAAGTGATGAAGGTCCTGACCATCATTGCCACCATCTTTATACCGCTGACCTTCATTGCCGGGGTCTACGGTATGAACTTCAAATTCATGCCTGAACTGGAATGGCACTGGGGATATCCTGTGGTGGGTCTGGTGATGCTGATCCTGGGCATTCTCATGCTGCTGGGCTTTAGAAGAAAGAAGTGGTTGTAAACTAAAAATCGCCGATCCGAGGCAAAAAACCCAGGCTGCCCATCTTTCTTCAGTGTATTGAATAGCGACAGCGGTCGCGGGGAAAAGATGTTTTGTTTTGGACTTTATGTGTTATAATGATGCAGTATTTTTGAGACAACCGCATTGGATCAAGGGTTTTCGTTCCCCCGTGGATTTGATGACAATATTGATTAAGTATTTAAGATGACGTTCTAATTGTTTTTTTGCAGCCTTTGCTCCGTTAAGGTACGCCAAGACAATTGGCATAAAATTTGCTTAAAACCTTTTTTGACGCTGTGAGAAAACCGGAAACGGAGAGTGAATATGAAAAATAGTAGAATAATATTATTGGCGGTGGTGCTGTTGCCATTATTCATGTTTGGCATGGCATCCAATGGCGAAGCCACCTATTTAGAGTTGGTCAATCTTGGAGATACGACCATTGAAAACGTTCAGATTGGAAATACAGGAACAAACCGGGAAAACCTGGAATACTGGTTCGGCGTAAACGACATTACCAATCCCGATGGAACCGCCATCGATCCGCTTAATGACCAGCTCCAGGATGAACTCTTTTTCACGTCTGACGGTGGTGAACTGGAAGTGGAATTCCTGGGGATCGGCCATGCCGGCTTTCATTCTCCTTTTGGTGTTTTTACATACAATGGAAATCCCAGCGACGGTTATGACAATGCATTAATGAGCTATTTCAGTCCACTTTTTGTTCAAAATGAAGTCGCAGCGAATACATCTTATACGTTTACAGTGGATGCAGGAACGTATTTCGGCTTCTATCTTGATTCCAATAACACGGGCAATCCACTCTCCACCTACACCGCCGGCAATTCCGACGATGTTGATCATGCGCTTATTTTTGAAACCAATAAAGGATATACCATTGCTTTTGAGGATATCCCCGGTGGTGGAGATAGCGACTATGAAGACCTGGTTGTCAATCTCAAGGGTGGTAGCAGCGCCCCGGTTCCGGAGCCTGCCACCATTATTCTATTGGCCTCCGGTCTTCTCGGTCTGGCCGGTTTTCGCAAAAGGTTCAAGCGATAAGAAAGAAGTGGTTGTAGATTAAAAATCGCAGATCCGAGGCGAAAAACCCAGACCGGGCTTTCCCGTGGGAAAAAGGGTTCCCTTGCGAAGAATAACGGCCCCGGCGGCGGGGTCGTTTTGCAAGTCCAGGTGACCATCCAGATCCGCGTAGAGTACATTGGGAGATGCCAGAGCAAAATGAAGCCCGGCGGCAATGGCCAGGGCCGATTCGTCCATACACCCCACCATGGCTTCGAGACCCGCGGCCTTTGCCACGGCATCGATCTTCAGGGCTTCGCCGATTCCCCCCACTTTCATAAGCTTGATATTAACCATGTCGGCCAGGTCCCCCCGAGCAATGCGAAACGCATCCCGCAAGGTCATGAGGCTTTCATCGGCCATCACCGGAATAGCAGCCTTGCGCGTGACGCGTTTCAGCAACTCGGGGGCGCCCCTGGGAGTGGGTTGTTCGATCAGCTCCAGGCGCGCTTTTCGCGTTTCTTTGACAAACCGCAGGGACTCTTCCACATTGAACCCCTGGTTGGCATCGAAACGGAGTTCCATTGCGTCGCCCACGACTTCCCTCACGCGAAGCAACCGGACAATATCGGAATCCACATGAATGCCCCCCTTCAGCTTCAGTGCGCGAAAACCCTGAGCTTTCCAATGCAAGGCCTGCTCAAGGGTCTCCTTCTCGGGCAAAATACCGATGGTAACGCTGGTTTTCATGCGGTCCCTGAAACCGCCCAGGATCTTCCACAGGGGAAGGCCGCAGACTTTCCCCAGAATGTCCAGAAGCGCCATATCCACGGCCGCCAGGAGGGACGGCCGATCTTTTAAGTGGGTCTTGAGATGCTGCATCAGCTTCGCACGCCGCAGGGGATCTCCACCCTTGAGCAAGGGAACGACCACCGACAAAACGGCCTCAAGCAACATATCGGCTGTTTCCCCGGTGACCGGCTCATCGGGCGCGGCGCATCCATAGCCGTTCATCCCGTTGGAAGTCTCCAGGCGTAAAAAGACATTGGTGGTTTCACAAACGGTCTCATAGGCAATGGCGTAGGATTCGTTCATCAAAAGGGTCACCGGCCATGCCTCAATCCGCACAATTTTCATGGAACGTTAGTACCTCTTCTGGTAGATTTCGTCCAGGCTCATTCGCTGCAGTTCTTCCACAAAGGCCGCCAGGTTTTCGATCATGACATGCCACATACGCTCACCTTTTTCACGGCTTCCCAGGGTGGGGTCGCCCATGACCCCCGACGGAGAAATCTTTGAGGTGTGCGCATACCACCCGACGCTTCGCTTGGAAGTAAAATCCAGGTAACGGCTGGAAAAGCGGGGCACGAACTTCTTAATCTTGTTGGACCGCACCATATGAGGACGGGTGGCCAGACTGGTACTCGTTTCAATTTCACCCGCATGAACGTCGTTGGGCGTTTCAGCCATGGCATTGATGTCCGGATCACTGCTCTCCCCCGTGTCCACACAGGTGAAAATATGGGCATCCCGGTTAATCATCTGGGCCGCGAAATGAAGCGCCGGGCTGTTGCCGCCATGCCCGTTGACGATCACCAGTTTGGTGATGCCATGCTTCACGGCACTCATGCCGATGTCGTACACCATCTGGGAAAGGGTCTCGGGGTTGACGCTCAGGGTACCGCTAAAGTCCTCGTGATGATAGGACACACCGTAGGAAACCAGCGGCAGCACCAGGGGTCTGGGCGATTTACAGCGTTGGGCCACGGCCTTGGCCAGATAATCCGCGTCAAAGGCATCGCAGTCCAAGGGCAGATGCGGACCGTGTTGCTCAATGGCGCCCACAGGCAAAAGGGCCACATCCACCTCCTGAAACCGGCGTTTTGCTTCAGGCCATGTGAGTTCGCCGAGAAGATATTCCCTAATTTTTCCATTGGGATCACTCCCTCGTTCTTCCCTGTGAAAAGGCACGGGAGAAGGATGCTCAAAGGGATAAGGTCGCCCCATGGCGGGATCCGTCCACGGATCCATTTCCTCCCAGGAACGACCGCGCCGCCTGACGGCGCCTTCCCCATGGGCCATGCAGATCCGGTACAGCGGCTCTCTGATTTCCAGGGGGATGCCGTCCAGGGGAGATTTTTCCGCTTCAAACCGAAGCTTCATGACCTGAGGCCGAATCGACCCTCGCACCATCCCCATTCTGGGTTCCGACAGAAGACCTTTCTGGTGAAGCAGAAAAGCCAGATGCCCCGCGCATTCCGCTTCCTGATGGATGCCTTTCTCCACCACCCGCGAAAGGCAGTAGTCCACCTGATTGGGGGTGTATCCGCATCGAGCGGGATCGGCATCCATGGCCGACAGCATGGCCACAATCCGCATGCACTTTTCGCAACGGCCGCAGGGTTTGATTTCTTCACCCTCCTTGTGGGCGGCATGGCAGGAAACCTGGTGTTGCTGCAACTCAGCATAGCGCTCAGTGAGGATTTTTTCGATGAACAATTCCGACAGGGGTCTCAGGATGGAAAACTGGCTAACCCCCCATCCTTTTCGATAAAAGAACCGGGTCAAGGCATTATCGAAATACCGACTCTGGTCATAGAGCCCATCATAATGGGTGATGCCCTTGAAAGAAAGCCGCCGGGTGGTATCAAACTCATCGCCGATCACCAATCGACCCACGCCCCTTTTCAGCAACAGGGGTAACGCCCCAAAAATAAAAACCGCAACGGTCCATAATCGAATGGGGTATTCATCGGAACGCACATCGGCGAAATCCTTTCGGATAAAGGGCAAGTGCCGCAGCATCCAGTTGAAAATCCGGTCCGAATTGGTCCAGACCCGGGACGTATGGGGAACATTATCCTTAAAATGGCGGTAGGCATTCAAAGCCGTGAACCAGTGCCTGCCGGATTCATTGACAAAGATGGGATGCACCTCAAGGCCCATTTCATTGAGAAGTCCGAAACTCAGCAGGCTGTCTTTTCCGCCGCTGGAAAGCACCGCATAACGCGATGCCTCTCCCGCCCGCTTCTCCCAGGCCGAACCATATCCGGTCAGCTCCCCTGACGGCGCATCTTCTCCCTTAAACAAAAGTTTCGCGCCGAGATAACTTTCCCTCTTGATGATCGGCAGTTCAGCTGCTTCCCCCGTGAGGAAAGCGTTGGGTTCCAGGAATTTTTTGACATAGATCTCCCGCGCCGTATTCGCGGCCATATCCCGAATAAACCGTCGGTCGTCTTTGTCAAAGGCGCCCACAAAAACGATCTCTTCACAGAAAAGCCCGTAATTCAAAGCGATCTGGGCCGCCATCATGTCCGCTAAATTCCGGCAATCCGCCGCATGGGGTTCAAACACATCCTCTTCAAATTTGTAGATCAATTCCTTAGCGTCACTCTGACCATTCCGGGTAACCCGGTAAATCGCCGACAAGCGGCGTTTTTCCAGTTGAACCGGCCCCACTTCCAGCCGTTCAATGACTTTCAATTCCTGGAAGGGATCCTTTTGGGTCCCTGCCGTCGGGTTCTCCAGTTCTTCAGTCATGTCCCTCGTTCCTTACGATTTAATATGAGGTTCCAAAATTTGCACCAGTTCCCCGGCGCCATCCTGAAGCACATCAAAGGCGGGAATTCCCGTATGACGGGTTATGTCATGGCAGATGCCGGGGATATCCCCAGGTTTCAAGCCCTCGTGGTTCACCGTTATGGCCACCACCGGTTTATCCGACAGCAATTCAATGGCCTGGATCTGTTTCTCCAGGGGATGGAGGGGATAACCGGGAAATCCGTCATACTCCCGTCTGCCCGGCGCATGCTGAAGCACCACCATATCCGGCCGTCCGGCCGCAAGGATTTCAAATCCGCCCGGATAGGCCGGATTCATGAGGCTCCCCTGCCCTTCCAGAATCATCACCTTGGGGCGTACTTCCCGCCACGCCCGCCATACGGCATGCTCGATTTCCCCGGATACGAAATCGTTAATGAGGGAATCCAGAATGATGCCGTATCGCACCCCCTGCATCCAGGCCGTCTGACCGGTTCCGATCATTTCCGCGGCATATCCCGCCTCCTGCATGGCGTCGGCCAGGATCCAGGCTGTGGTCCGTTTTCCAATAGCCGAATCGGTTCCCAGAACCGCCACATTCAGACAGGATACCTCTTCGATCTTCCCGCTGAAAAAATGGAGATTCTTTCTTTCGGGCGGTCGTCGAATATCCCTGATCCGGACGCCTTTTTTTTCCGCCATGGCGCTCATCTCCGCATCTTCGGAGAGAAAATCATGAAGGCCGGAATCCACATTCAGACCCTGTTCCAGGGCTGAAAGCACATCCTTCCGGACGTATGGGGGAAAACGGCCTCCGTCCGGGGCCAGTCCCACGACCAGGTGGGTGGCGGGACGAGCACTGTTGCTGAAAGCCCCAATGGCATCCATAACGCTTTTGTGAATGGGAATATGGTTCCTTTTGCCGTCCAGAACAAGACCCGCATCCCCATCCCCATGATGAGAATCCACCACCGAAAGGATGCGGTAACGGCCGGATCGTCGTACCAGACCGTGGGCGGTTTTTCCATTAGTCGTTCCAAAGGCGCCTTCACAATAGACGATGGCATTTCCATCGAAGCTCTTTTTCATTGGTTTCTCCCGGTGAGGATGACCACATACCGATCTCCCGGCAGCGGCGTTTTTTGGTGTTTTGAAAGTAACGCAATCAGCCCCGCCGTAGAGGCCGGAAGCGTATTGAGTCCTTCCTTTTCCCGAATCATTCGCGCATAGGTCGTCATATTTCGATCGCTGGCATTGGATGCCCAACCGTCAGTATTGCGGATGGCCTCAAGGGCATGATCCCCATCAATGGCATGCCAGTTGATGAGGGGTTCGTTGATGGGGGTTTCCCGAATCCGATACGGCAACAGATCTTCACAGTTAAGCAAATTTTTCATATAGGCCCGAATAATCGGGTTCTTATTATGGGAAGAGCCCGCCACCATACGGGGAATTCGAGAAGTCTTCCCACGCCGGTAAAGACTTAGAAATCCTCTGTAAATACCGGCAAGCGTGGTGCCGTTGGATACGGGAACCGCCACCACGGCGGGAGCGTCCCGCAGTTCATCGTAAATTTCATAGGCGATCTCTCCGTACGCTTTCAGTTGAATGGCCGTATTGGCGCCCCCGGGATTGGCATCATAAATCTCATCGGCGTAAGCCCTTGCCCGGGATGCCGTCACCGCATCTTCATAATTGCCGGGAACACGCACAATCTCCGCGCCGAAATTCGTCATTTCACCGATTCGCCGCGTGTGATATCCTTCGGGGATATACGCGATACATCGCAGTCCCGCCATGGACGAAGCAATGGCCATGGCAGCGCCGTAATTACCGCAAGTGGCAACGCATATGGCGTCAAATCCGCGTCTGAGGGCGTCCATGGCCTGAGCAAAAGCAATACGGTCTTTCTGTGCGCCGGTGGGATTGCCCCCTTCGAATTTTAAATAAATCTGACGCAGGCCCACATCACGCTCAATATTTCGGGATCTTGTGAGGCTCGTGTCCCCCACTTCCGATTCCATAATATCCTCGTAGGCCTCAAGTCTTGTTTCCAGAGATTGATCGACATCGGCTGCCAGACGCTTTTGCATCTGCAGTTCCGCCGCAATAATCGGCGCTTGTGCGGCAGCCCCATCCAGGAGGCTGAGGCTGGACTTTGCATGATTTAAGAGGGTTGCTGCCATACCTTGACTCCGTTATAGAGCATATCGCCGGAAGGACCCGTCTACAAAGTATCTGAGCGACGATATCCTGTTATTCGAATGATTTTCCTTCCCCGTTCCCATCGAAAATGCCCTTCCACCAGGAGTTCCTGACGCAAGGCATCAAACAGCTGTGGCAATATTTTATCTCCTTCCACCCTGTATTCATCTTCATCATGGGTAAATAACGTAAGCGCAATCGCATCTCCGTTTTCATCCCATTCCGATGGCAGCAAAATTCCTTTAGCGGTCACCTTTTGACTATCTGAAGGATACAGTGGCATTTTCCATTCCCATGCGTTTTTTCCGTTTAACGGCATCGCTGCCTGATGTCATGCGCAGATGTCAGACGTCAGTCCAGATCTTCTTCCATGATTTCCCAGGGTTCACGGTTTTCCCGGCTTCGTTTCCTTTTCTTTTTTTCAGCAGTACTCGACTTCTGTTTGCGTTTTCGACACTCCGGACACCTTTTTGGCGCATCAAACCCCTGCGCATTCAAGCGATTCTGTTCAGCCACGGTAAACGTAAAAGGATTATCACACTGGATGCAATAAATAATCTGATCCCGCATTGTATCGACTCCAATCTGTAAATTCATCTAATTACATTCTAGCTTCATCACCATCATTTTCGAAACTCAATTCATCGTACACATCGTCATATTCAATCTCCTCGTCGTCAAAAATCACATCGTCCAACGGTTCATAACTGGTAACCAGAATCCGTTTGGAGCCATCCCTTTCCTCCGTAACAATACCGGTGGCTTCCACGTGAGTGTCCCATAAATCAACGAGTTCATACCACACGGCGTTTTTTTCCACATAATAGCTGTCGTCATCAACTGAGATTTCAAGATCCGTAATATCGTCGTCATCACTCCACTCCGTAGCCGTGAGCAGACCTGAAATTGTTACTTCCGAAGCATTATCATCAAAATCCATAAATTGCTCCTTTCCTTACGTGGTTGTCAAATACCACCGTTTCAAAATATTTTTGTCGCCGGTCACCGGTATCCGACATCAAGGAGGCCGAAAAATTTAAAGACGGATTGCCGGCAAAACTTGGAATGTCGTATTTCCTAAACACGGGTACTAGAGCAAGAGGTATGCCAAAGACAAAATTGTTTAGCAAATTGACAATGGATTAATATTAGTTAATTAAATTGAGACAATTTTCGGTGTCAAAAAATACCAACACATTCAGAGAAACAGGCGGAAAAAGCGTCTGCAATGGGGTAATCAAACTCAATCACTTGATTTTTATAGGTATTCATGAAACGGAATTTTTTATTCCATTTTTCCATGTACCAGAACTGGAAGTTCTTAAAAAACAATCAAAATAGGGTATTTCAAAAAGCGGGACAAAAAAAATCGGTCTTTTTAAGGCTGTAAATTACGGGAAATAAAACCCATCAAATTATAAATTAACCTGGCAACGGTAAAATCAGGCGCATGGAAACCCAAAATCGGCGCCAGCTCCACCACGTCAAAGCCGACCACCCGTCTTCGGCCGCAGATCCCCGCAAGGGCCTCGGTCATCTGATACCAGGTCAAGCCGCCGGGTTCAGGCGTCCCGGTGGCAGGCATGAGTGAAGGATCCAGGCAATCCACATCGATGGTGATATAGATGTTTTCCGGGAAATCATGGGGCAGCATCATTTCCGGCATGCCTCCGCGAGCAATATCCACGGCATCCAGATGGCCGACAGCTTGATCCCGCCGGTATTGAACCTCTTCCGGCGAAAGGCTCCGAACGCCGATCTGAAAAAGATCGAGTCCCTGCTCCAGCACACGCCGCATGACGCAGGCATGATTATAGGGAGACCCCTCATAATAATCCCGAAGATCCGCGTGGGCATCAAACTGGACCACGCCCACCGGACCGAACACGCGCGCAATGCCCCTCAGGGCGCCCGATGTGATGGTGTGCTCCCCACCCAGAATCACGGGGATTTTTCTCTGCAAAGCAACGTCTTCCACCTGTTGCGAGAGTTCTCCCAGGACGACTTCAGGGGCGCCTTGGCAATCCAATGTCGCCCGGGTGCAGATCCCCATATCCGCCGGAATACCGACGCCGTCAAACAACTCCAGTTGCTGTGACGCCGTCAGAATGGCCGAAGGCCCCTTTCGCGTGCCCATGCCATAGGTGACGGTCTTTTCATAGGGGACCGGAATCACATGAAACAACGCCTGATCGGGCGCAATCTCGCCCAGCTCGGATGCCAGGAAGGATGGGTACGGTATATTAACCGGAATAATCATGACAGACGGCTCCGATAATCTTCATAGCCGAATTCTCTCACCACCTCATAAGAATCCGTTTCACTATCGTAAAGAGCTATGGAAGGAAGGGCAACACCGTTGAAGGTGGTGGTTTTCACCATGGAATAATGGGCCATATCCAGAAAAGCCAGTTTTTGACCCACGCCCAGGGGACGATCAAAGGAATATTCTCCGGCCACATCCCCGGCCAGGCAGGAAAGACCGGCCAGTCGGTAAGTGTGCGCTTTCTCTCCCGGTTTCCCGGCTCCCGCCACCTCGGGCCGATACGGCATTTCCAAAACGTCCGGCATGTGGGTGGGAACACTGACATCCAGAATAGCGATGGGCATATCATTTTGAACGATATCCAGAACCGTAGCCGCCAGAATGCCGGCGTTTAACGCCACCGCCTCCCCCGGCTCCAGATAGACCCGCAGCGGGTGACGGGCGGTAAATTCCCGAATCAGACGACAAAGCAACGCCACGTCATAATCAGCGCGGGTGATGTGATGCCCGCCGCCGAAATTGACCCATTCCATGGCGGGGAGAAATGTACCGAACTTCTCCTCGAATACCGTTAGCGTGCGTGCCAAAGCATCGGCATTGTGTTCGCAGAGGGTGTGAAAGTGAAGACCGGAGATCCCCGTAAGATCTTGACCCTCAAACTGTTCCCGGCGCACGCCCAGGCGGGAGCCGACGGCACAGGGATCATACAGGGGCACCTTCCCTTCGGAATGCTCGGGATTCACACGGATGCCGCACCGAATGGGCGTGGAGGCACTCTGAACCATCAATCTGAAGCGCTGCCATTGAGAAAAAGAATTAAACACCAGCACATCCGAATACCGCAACAGGTCCTCCACATGGGCGGGGCTGTAAGCGGCGGCAAAGGCATGCACCTCCCTCTGAAATTCCTCCCGACCCAAACGCGCCTCGTGAGGAGAACTGGCGCACACGCCCCGAAGGGTCCGGCGCAGCAAGGGAAAGACGCGGAACATGGCAAACCCCTTTAACGCCAGGAGGATGCGACAGCCGGTGCGATCCTGAACATCCTGAAGAATGGCCAGGTTCCGCTTGAGCGCCCGGACATCCACCACAAAACAGGGGGTCGAAATCCGGTCCAAGTCCAGTCCTAGAGGATTATTTCGGTCCATGGCAGGCCGTACCGGTTGAGGTTTTCCATAAAGGGGGCCGGGTCAAACTCTTCCATATTAAAGACTCCTTCCCCCCGCCACTGTTTGGTCAGAATCATCATGGCCCCGATCATGGCAGGCACACCGGTGGTGTAGCTGATGGCCTGGCTTCCAACCTCCTCATAAGCCTTTTCATGGTCACAGATATTGTAGATGTAGTACTTTTTTTCCTTTCCATCTTTGATACCCTTGATGAAACACCCGATACAGGTACGACCTCGGGTGAGAGGCCCCAGCGATGCCGGATCCGGCAGCAGGGCTTTTAGAAACTTCAGGGGCACAATCGGCCGACCCTTATACTCAACGGAATCAATGCGGGTCATGCCCACATTTTGAAGTACCTCCAGGTGCTTGAGGTAATTGTCGGAAAAGGTCATCCAGAAACGCGCCCGCTGAATTTCCGGCATGTGGCGGATCAAGGATTCCAATTCCTCGTGATACATGAGGTAAATTTTCTTGGGCCCGATGCCTTCTGGAAAATCAAATTCCTTTGCCACGGAAAGCGGTTTCGTTTCCGTCCATTTCCCGTTTTCGTAGTAACGCCCAGGCGCCGTGACCTCTCGAATATTGATTTCCGGGTTGAAATTGGTGGCAAAGGGCTGGCCATGATCCCCGGCGTTGCAGTCAATGATGTCCAATTCATGAATTTCATCAAAATGCATCTTTTTCGCCCAGGCGCAGAACACGTTGGTCACCCCGGGATCAAAACCGCTTCCCAACAGGGCCATGATACCCCGGACCTTAAACCGTTCATGGTAATCCCACTGCCACTGGTAACAGAATCGGGCCTCGTCCAACGGTTCATAATTGGCGGTGTCCAGATAATGGACACCGGTTGCCAGACAGGCATCCATAATGTGAAGGTCCTGATAGGGAAGCGCCACATTAAGGACCAGGTCCGGTTTTACAGAGCGGATCAGCGCCGCCAGGGCCGGCACATCGTCCGCATTGACCCTGGCCGTGCGGATGGGTCTAGGCAGCTGTGCCGCGATCCTGTCGCATTTCTCAAGGGTTCTGCTGGCCAGACAGATGTGATCAAACACTTCAATCGCCTGGGCGCATTTGTGGGCAACCACCTGCCCCACACCACCCGCGCCGATAATCAAAACACTGGGCATGGTACACTCCTTTCCTTATCGCTCAAAATAGGTATATCCCCGAAGTCCCGCCTCATAGGCCTTCACGATCTTGCGACGTTCCTGAGCTGTGATTCTCCGTTCACCCACGACCTTCTCGGCAAATTTAAGGAACCGCGACAACATACCCTTGGGTTCGTATTCCACATAGGACAAGACGTCCGCCACCGAATCCCCTTCCAGTTCCCGCACAAGGCTGTATTGCCCGTCTTCATCAACCCGGATACTCACCACATTGGTATCGCCGAAAAGATTGTGAAGATCTCCCAGGGTCTCCTGGTAGGCGCCCACCAGAAAGACGCCGAGATAATATTCTTCCCCCGAAATCAATTCGTGCAGGGGAAGGGCTTTTCGAACGCCGTGAATGTCGATGAACTTGTCGATTTTACCGTCGGAATCACAGGTAATATCAGCCAGGGTCGCAAGGCAGGTCGGCATTTCGTTGAGCCGGTGAATGGGCATGATGGGGAAAAGATGCTCAATGGCCCAGGCATCGGGCAAGGATTGAAACACACTGAAATTGCCGTAATAGGTATCCGCAAGGGCGATGGGGACATCCTGGAGATCCTTGGGAACAAATTTCAGTTGGGTGATGTTCTGGGCAATATCCCGCACAAGATGCCAGAAGATGTTTTCAGCCAGGGATCGCGCTCTGAGATTGATTTCCCCCACCTTGAACAATTGGCGGATCTGGTCTCGATAGTATATGGCGTCGTTGTAACATTCCTGAGTATTCTTCAAGCTCAACCCTTTAAAGGCATCAAACAGATTCCGGATCGTTTCGTGTGTCTCGTCAGGAAGTTTTTCGGGCAAGGAATATCCCTCAAAGCGGCTCTTGTCCAAAACATTGAACAAGAGAACCGAATAGTAGGCAACGATGGCCCGGCCGGCTTCGGTAATGATGGTCGGGTGGGGGACCTGCTCTTCATCCAGGATGCTCATGATGGATTCAATCACATCGGAGGAGTATTCATCAAGCTTGTAATTCCGGCTGGTCATGTAATTAGTGTTGCTGCCGTCATAATCCACGGCCAGGCCACCGCCCATGTCAAAATACCGCATGGGCGCGCCTTCATTCACCAGACCCGCGTAAACACGACAAGCCTCCATCACCCCCGAACGGATGTCCCGAATATTGGGGATTTGGCTTCCCATATGGTAGTGAAGCAATTGAAGACAGTTCAGCATATCGCAAGCCTTGAGTTTTTCCACCAATTCAAGCACCTGGGTGACGCTCAATCCGAAAATGCTTCGGTCCCCGCCGCTTTCCATCCAATGACCGCCCCCCTGGGTGGAAACCTTGATACGGACGCCGATCAATGGAAGAATCCCCAGTTTTTTGGACCGCTCAAGGATCAGGTCCAGTTCACCGGGCATCTCAACCACAAAAAAGCATTTGAGCCCCATGCGACAGGCATACAGCCCCAGGTCTATAAACTCCCGATCCTTATAACCGTTGCAGATCAGACAGGCTTCCGGGTCATCCATAAACGACAGGGCCGCAATCAGTTCCGCTTTACTGCCGGCTTCGAGCCCGTGGTGATATTTGGCGCCGAACCGGGTAATGGCCTCCACCACCTGTTGCTGCTGATTGACCTTGATAGGGTAAACAGGCCGGTAATCCCCTTTGTATCCGTATTCTTTAATGGCGGAACAAAAGCTGTCATTCAGTTCCTTGATCTGGGAGTGCAGGATATTTTCAATGCGGAGGAGTACGGGCATATTGTAGCCCCGGTCTATGATGCCGGAGAGAACTTCCTTGAGATCCACGGTAATCTCTTTGTTATGGCGGATAGGCCGGATGATCACATTGCCCGCTTCCGAAATGTCAAAATAATCCGACCCCCAATTTCGAATATGGTACAACTCCGCGGAATCCTCCCGGTTCCACCTTTCCATAACGCCTTTCTTAATCACTTTTCGCCTCAATCAGTTTTTTTTAACGCAATCATCGTATCAGGCTCAACATTGCCTGTGCCACAAATTCCAGAATTTCCTGTCATATATACTATTCGCAAACAAAATGGTATTATTTTTAAAAAGCGCGAAAATTGGTCTTCAAACCTGAGGAAAAGAGTTTTCCGTGCTCATTCTCTTGGCATCGTCCAAAACTTTTCGTACGGTTTCCACCATCTCCGACTTTATCATGGGCTTATAGGCCAATGCCTTAATACCCAAATCGGCGATATTTTCGGGGGATATTTGTTTGCTGTATCCGGTACAGAGAATTACGGGAATATCAGGTCTGATGGCCATCATTTCAGACGCCAGTTCATCCCCTGTCATATTCGGCATGGTCATGTCGGTGATTACCAGATCAAAATCATCCGGCCTGGCATGGAAAAGCGCCAACGCCTCAATACTGCTGGTGCGTGTGGAAACCTCATAGCCCAGGCTCTCCAAAGCCTGGCACTCCATTTTGACAATCGGCAGTTCATCATCAACCAATAAGATGCGCTCGGAACCAGACGGAAGCATCCGGGTCTGGTATTTCAAGGATACGTCTTCACACTCCGTGATCGGAAAAAAGACCGAAAAAACAGAACCCTTGCCCACCTCGCTTTTCACAAGGATTCCTCCGCCATATTTTTTGACAATGCCATGGACCATGGCAAGCCCCATGCCCGTCCCCTCGCCAACAGGTTTGGTTGTGAAATAGGGTTCAAAAATAGATTCGATATTTTCTTCAGGAATTCCCGAGCCTGTATCTGAAATTGTCAGTTTCACGTAATGACCGACCTTCTGTCCATTAAAAATTTCTGAATTCCCATCAATGCTGACATCCTCCAGTCTCACTTCCAGAACACCTCCCTTTTCCATGGCATAAGAAGCGTTGGTGCATAAATTCATCAATATTTGATGAATATTGATGGGATCTCCCATAATGAGGGCATTGCTTGTAATATTGCCCCTGATGTCAATGGTTGTGGGAATAGATGATCTCAGGAGCTTCAACACCTCTTTTGCAATGGTGCTGATTTGAATCGGTTTAACCTCTTCTTCCGCCTGCCGAGCAAATGTCAGGATTTGCTTTACGAGGTCTCTGGCCCGCTTACCGGCGATATAAACCTCCTGAAGGTTTTCTTCCAACTTAGTGCCTTTTTCAACCTCATCCAGAGATAACTCCGTAAAACCGATCACGGACGATAAAATATTATTAAAATCATGGGCAATCCCACCTGCAAGGGTCCCAATGGACTCCATTTTATGCGCATGCAGCAGTCTTTTTTCAATCTCTTTACGTTCCTTGATTTCCTGACTTAGTTGTTTGTAAGCAATTTCAAGTTCGAGCGTTCTCTCTTTCACCCGATGATCCAGTTCAGACCGCAGTTTTCGATGTTCTCGAATAAGAATGATCAACAAAATGATAAAAACCGGCGCATCGATCGCCGGTATTACGATCGCCCCCAGCATCAATAGATTGTTTGTTCCATCGTAGAAAAGGGCATTCAATATGAAACCGAGCAGCACGGAAAAAAGAACGGCGCCCAACACGGAAAACAGGAACATGACCCAGACATTTAAATCAAGAAGGAAATTAATAAATGATTTCATGACATCGCCTTTTTTGCGGGGGTATATTGAGCAACCGCCCTGAAACCTGATGCAGGGAAACAGAATCTCAGATCATCTTTGAATTGTCAATAATAGTATGCGGAAAAAATTGGGGTTCAAGTCACTGAAACTTACCTCAAAACACACTCGAATGACCTGAAGCCGGCCTAAAACCACAAAGGCGCCGAGACGAAACGCCACACAACATTGCCATCCATCTTGACAAGACTGAATATCTTTATATATTTTCGGGTGCCAAAAGCAATTTTTTAAAGAGTGTATGGAAGCACATGTTTGAAAAGAAAAAAGACCGTTCTAAAAATATCCTGATTCTCGGACTCGGGGGGGTCGGGTTGTATCTGGCAAAACGGCTCGTGCATGAGGGGCATGCCATAACCGCCATCGAGCCCAGTGGAAAACTGCTGGCCTATGCCGAAGGGCATATGGATGCCCGGTTGATTCAAGGGACGGCCATGAGCATCGACTGCTGGAAAGAAGCGGAAGCGCAGGCGATGGATCTGCTCATCGCGGTTACGGATAATGACGCCATCAATATGTTGTCTTCCCTGATTGCCGATCGTTTCGGCATCCCCCTTAAAATTGCTCGGGTTCGATCACTGGAATTCGGCATCCGACACTCGGTTCTGACCGCCGATGATTTAAAAATCGACATGATCATTCATCCGGAAGAACTGGCGGCACAGGAAATTGTACGTCTCATTAAACTGACGGCGGGCAACGAAATCATCGATATCGCCGATGGGCAAATGCAGATGATGGCGACCCGCATCCACGATGGTTCACCTCTTGCGTTTAAAAAATTGAAGGAAATTTCGCAAATTCACCATGAATTTCCGTTTCGCGTGGTAGCCGTCGCCCGGGGCATCACCACCATCATACCCGGTGGAGACCATGAAATTCTACCTCACGACCAGGTCTTCATCATGGCCGCAAAAGAAAATCTGCCCCGCTTGATGGCCTTGACCGGCGTCAAAGAACAACGCCGCCATCGGGTGATGATCCTGGGCGGGGGTCTGGTAGGAAGCCGCGTTGCGGAACTGCTTGAAAAATCCGTTCAGGTCAAACTTATTGAAAAGGATCAGGAACGCGCCGAAGAACTCTCTTTTACGCTCAATAATACGGAGGTGTTGCACGGGGACGGTACGGAACTGGAAGTGCTTCAGTCCGCGGGACTTAGCGACATGGATACCTTTATCACGGCCACCGGCGAAAATGAGACCAATATTTTGAGCAGCCTGATGGCCAAACGCCTGATGGAAACCCGAAACGGCAATGGGAGCGAAACGCAAACCAAAACCATTTCTCTGTGTACCAAGGAAGAATATCTGGTGCTGGCCACAACCAGCGGCAGCGATATCGCGCTGAATAAAAAGATCCTGGCGGGAAACGAAATCCTGAAATTCATCCGAAGAGGGGAACTGATTTCCGTAGTCCACCTTCATGGATTTGACGCCGAAGTGGTTGAACTGGCGGCGGCGCCTAATTCTCCCATCACGCGCCGCCCTCTTTCAAAGCTGGACCCATCATTTTATGGCAAAATTCTCATCGGCGGCGTCTTTCGCGATGGACGATGGCGAACGGCGGTGGGCGACACCCATATCCGGGAAAACGAAAGGGCGATCGTTATCTGCATGTCTCTCAATCTAAAAGATGTTCAGCAACTGTTTCTGGAATAGGTTCTATTTTTTCCAGAATGACGGATAGAAAATAACCAGGGCCGAAAACATTTCCAGCCGACCCACCATCATGTTCCATGCCAGGAACCACTTGCCTGCAACGGAAATATGGGCATAGTTTTCCGATGCGCCGATGGCGCCGAACCCCGGGCCGATGTTCATCAGGGATGCGATGACGGAACTGATGCCGGTCAGATAGTCCATGTGGTCCAGCAGCACCATCACACACCCGCCCACGAGCACCATGAAGATATTGACGATGAAATAACAGACGGAAAGGTCGATAATGGACGAATCCACGGGCCGCTGGTTCAACCGGATACTCATGACCGACATGGGTTGCAGGAATATTTTTCGAATGGCCGCATACATGTATTTACAAATGACCACGTAATGGACCACTTTGATGCCGCTGGTGGTGGACCCGGCGCAGGCGCCGATGAAACAAACCACGAAGAGAAACATCTGGGCGGCCTGGGGCCACTGTTCATAGTCTGCCGTGGTGAACCCCGTGGTGGTCAAAAGAGAAGCGACCTGAAAAGTTCCAAACCGTATAGACTCCATGAGGGTGGGATAGGTGTTTTCCTTCCAGAGAATCCACGACACCATCCCGCAGAAAAACACCATGAAACCCATATACCACCGGAACTCCGTGTTGATTTTGAGCGCCCGCCAGTCCCCGTGCAATATCTGATAAAACAGGACGAAGGTGACCCCTCCCAAAAACATGAAGATGATAACGATCCAGTCATAATAGGGGTTGTTGTAATGCCCGATGCTCGAGTTCCAGGTAGAATAACCGGATGTGGAGACAGTGCCGAAAGCGGTGCAAAGGGAGTCAAAAAGGCCCATGCCGGCCAGGCACAGCAAAATGATTTCCATCAGATTCAGCGCCAGATAGATCCCCCATAACCAGATCATGGTATCCCGATTTCGCGCCTTAAACCGTTCTTTGGTAATAATCTGACCGGGGGAGGATTCCGCCCGAAAGATGCGGAGTCCTCCTACCCCATGGGGCAGAAAAATGAGCGTCAGGGTCAAAAACCCCATTCCCCCCAGCAAATGGGTCTCACTTCGCCAGAATAAAAGACCGTGGGGTACCCGCTCGATATCCGTCAAGATGGTGGCGCCGGTGGTGGTGTAACCGGACATCATTTCAAAAAATGCGTCCGTAAAAGAAGGAATGGACCCGTGAATCATGAACGGCAGCGCGGAAAGCGAGGACACCAGAATCCATCCAAAAACCGCCAGCGCAATTCCGTCCTTGATCCCCAGATCATAGTCTCTTCTGAAAAACCACCACAACGGAAATCCCATGCCCATTGTAATAAAGGCGGAAATCAGAATAGCGAACAGGTCTCCTTCTCGGTAATACAAAGAACAAAGGCAGGGAAACAGCATGGAACCGCCGGTCACCAGCAGGAGTGTTCCCAGAACCCGCGCAAAGGAAGAATAATGCATAATGAATTTATTTTAATGACTTTTAAGTTGTTTGTTTTCGGTAATCTGAATATATACACTTTTTGAGTATATACAAAATGTATGAGCAGGGTAAAGACCAAAGTTGTCTTTAAGCAGCCCTCGGCATAACGTCTTTGCCCTCTCGCAATGGATTTCCACAAATAATCCCCGTTTTGCCCTCAAAAGTGCAATATACTGGAATATCAAATAGTTTTTGCAAGTTGACACCCAAATGGATTTGTGTCATATCTCTTTCGGTCGGGGACCATCTGGTGGCACGTTCAAATATCAAAACCATAAAGGCGTTGAAAGGAAAAAGCATTGTGCTTCAAGAGGCGGTCCCCATGGGGGAGAAAAAAGCCAAAGGAATCATCGTTGCGGCCATCATCTGGATGGCGATTATGGTAATTTTATCGGTTGCCGCAAAGTTTTTGATTCTCCCCCTATTTTGACAAGAAATTGAAGAATAAAACCGGTTCCGACAATCCCTTTAACACTACTGGAACAAATGCCTTATTAATATGGAAACAGCCGAAATCGCAGCACGAATGTGCAAAATGGAATTAGCCGCCGCCGATACCAAGGCCATATGCAAGGCACGAGGATTTTCGCTTGCCGATGCGGTGTCCCCCGGACTTCTTGAAAACCTTCTCATCTCCCCCGTCGGTTTAACATCGGCTTTCAACCGGTTGACCCGTAAGGAAATCATCCTGCTCCATTTCCTAAAATGCATCAAAAAGCCCGTGAATATTACCGTATTCGCACGACTGACGGAAGAGAAATCCAGTTGGAGCAACACCTTTAATCAACGATATGGGCATGTTTTTAAACACATCAAAACACGCCTGATTCGCAACGGGGTTCTGGTGTTTTCCACCGACCCGTCCCTATCGCACAAGAAAACCAAATTGGAACAGCTTATATTCGGATTTCCGGAAGAACTGCACGCCCATCTCCCTTCCCCTTTTGAATCACTGACCGTGTTGCCGGGTCAGGGTAAATTCAATGACCCTTTTGTCCGAGCAAAACTTCATCAACTTCTCGATCCTGTTGCCGCGAGCAAGAAAAATCCATTTGAGTGGGATTTGAAAGCAGGCGTATTGCTGATGGGAGAAAGCGAGTTCAAAACTGATGCCTTTCGCTTATGGCAACAACGGGAATGGGCCGCATGCACCGTACCAAATCTCGAGTATGCCGATCATTTGCATCATTATCTCTCCCCCATGGCCACGCTGAATTATGCCTTTTCCCTGCTTGGTCCGGATCAATGGATCGAACCGGTTGAATTGAAACCGATATTTGAGATTTTCTGCGGCAAGGGGAGCAATCTGGATATTCATGAGGTTTTCCACCGCGGCTGGGAAAAAGCCTGTTTGGTTCGCCAAAAAGCCAACGGCAAAACATGGTATCGGCCTGCCCGGGCATTTCTGGAAATAGGGGATGATCCGCGTTACGGGGATTATCTGCATGTGGATGACGCGGGCCGCATCAGGGTGGATCTCGAAACCATCCCGTTGAAGCACCTGGAGATAGTATCCCGAATCGCCCTGTTCCAATTGCACGACGGGTGTTTGACGGCATCGCCTGACATCATCCGGATGGGTCAGATTCTCCATGAAATCCGGGAAATTCCCCTGACCACATGGCTGGCTGAAACAGCCGAAGCTTTTAGAAAGGCGTTTCAAACCGTTTCAGCACGCTGGGGAAAACATCTGGTTCATGGGAATCTGATGATTGCAAAAGTGAAAAACATCGGGTTGAAAGTAACCCTGGAAAAGTTTCTTAAGGATGAAACGATCCTCTTTTTACCGGGTGATTTTATTGCTTTTCCCGAAGCATTATTGAGTCAAGTTGAAACCCTCGTAACCCGAAACGGATTTGCGATAAAAACCCTTTGATCCACCTTCCTGAAAGACATAAACCATTATGCATAAAAAAACAGCATCACCAGCATTAAAAATAATTAATGTCGACCCTTATGAAAAATGTTCCGTCAAGGTTAACCTTCGCAAGGATTTGCACCTCTATGTGGATCATATCCAAAATCGACTGATCAAACGATCCGTACGTGAAAACAAAATACCCAAAGCGGATGCCAAGCGTATCGCCAATTTGCTTGCTAATCCCGATGCCGTGGCTGAAATCAACGAAGACGGTGAATCCACCTGGGTGAATTTTATCGATGAGTTGGCCCTGGCCCTCGGCTTTACAAACTATGACACGAAAGGAGAATACCTGGGATATTCGAGTGCATCGCCTGCCTTTCCTGATAATTATATTGACTTCAATGATCAAGCCTATCAACGGTTTCTCGCATTGCCGTTACAGAAGCAGGAGCAATTCATATTCGATACCCTGATTGGGGAATTTGCAGCGGGTTACAACGAATTTTTCAGCAGATCATTTTTCGGCAGGCTCGACACATTTTCAAGCATGGGATGCGCCGGGGGCGTCATGCCCGGCATCAAATTCGACAACGTAAGAAAATTTCTGTTCCGTTGTTTGAAAACCTGTAAGCCGGGCGTCTGGTATGAAACCGCATCCCTGGTTCGATATCTTAAAGCAGCGCACCCGTTTTTTTTGATTCCCAAAGAACCCACCTACCAGTACAAATGGCAAAAAGAACAGGGCCGCTACTGCAATTTTTCAGAACATGACAAGCAAATGAACAAGAATGAAAAAATATCTGAAAAGGACCCAGATGCCTTCGAAAGGGTGGAGGGCCGCTTTGTGGAACGGTTCCTGGAAAATATCCCCTTAACCCTGGGGTATGTGGACCTGGCATACGGCATGCCCATCAACCCTGGAAAAAGTCCTTCCATGGGAAAACAGAAGGCATTCAAAATCAATGAATGTTTTCCGCGACTCATGAACGGAGAGATTTCTGAACCGCGTGTCACGGTTCACCCCAACCATGAAATCCATCTGGAATCCGAATTTTATCCGGCATCCATGCTGAACAGACTCACGCTCTTTTCAGATCTTGTGACTTCCGACAGAATTTGCATATTGAAATTAAACCGAATGAAAGCGGTTGAATATATGGCTGATGGCAAATCTCTGGATTTGAAAAGATATCTCCAGGAGTTGACCCACAATCCCCTTCCTCCGAACATTGCCGCGGAACTGAATGAGTGGGCCGGCCATTCGGAAACCTTCATTTTATACCGGGGCTGCGGATTGCACGAAGGAAATGATTTACCACCGCTCCTAAAAGACTTTGAATTGGAAGCCCTGTCGCCGGGCCTTCGACTGGTCCGATCACCGGATACGCTCTTTTCCAGGCTCGAAAAAGACCGACGGGTTCCCGTGCTGATAACGCATGGATCCAATGCTTTTACGGCCCCTCCGGATGGCGTGAAATCGGTTTTCACCCGGAAAATGGAGAAAGGGAAGAAAACCGAAACCAAAGCGCTGATGACCATCACCCAAAAATCCTTTGTCACCCTGTTTTTCGAAACCGATCAGTTTCTGGATGCCTTTGTAAAGGCACTGATTAGAGAAAAATGCACCGTTGAAATCAATAAAACCAAACGATCCATCACCTACGCCGCCGAACAAAAAAAGCAATTGAATGGGGTCATGAATCAATTGAAAAAAAGGTATCAAATCAAGATCGTGGGGTCGATGTCATGACAAATGCGACTCCCGCAACCGGACCTCTGATTATCCAGAGCGATCGTACCTTCATGCTTGAAACGGCGCACCATCAATATGCCGAATGTCGGGACTTTCTGGCCTTATTTGCCGAACTGGTAAAATCCCCGGAATTTATTCACACCTATCGGGTGACGCCGCTCTCCATGTGGAATGCTGCTGCGCTAAACACCTCATTTGTGGAAATCAAGGCAGGTATAATACGCTTTTCTCGATATGCTCCCCCCGCCAATGTGCTTGCCGATATGCGGGAGTGGCATGGATTATACGGCATGCTGATTCTCGAAAAGGCAGAGGACAAGCAACTCCGCCTGCGGGTACTCGATGAAACCGTTTTGAATCGAATCGGGCAAAACACCGAATTAGAACACTTCTGGGCGACACCCGCCGAAGACGGATGGCTGATCGATGCCGGCGACCGGGGCAATGTGAAACAAGCGCTGATCAAGGCAGGCTATCCGGTAAAGGATGTTTGCGGTTATGTCGAGGGCGCCCATCTGGATATTGCCCTGCGAAATGTTGACACGGACGGCAACGCATTTGCGTTGCGGGACTACCAGAGGGATGCCGTCGATACATTCTATCAGGGAGGCCGTTCCACGGGGGGCAGCGGTATCATTGTACTCCCCTGCGGATCCGGAAAAACCATTATCGGCATCGGGACCACCGCCGGGATTTCAGGCCATACCCTCATCATCGCCACCAACAACGTCTCCGTGCATCAATGGCGAGACGAGTTGTTATCCAAAACAACCCTGACGCCCGAATCCATTGGAGAATACACCGGTCAGTTAAAAATGATCAAGCCGGTCACCATTACCACCTATCAAATGCTGACCCATCGCCGGAATAAATTGGAGCCCATGAAAAACCTGGAAATCTTCACCCACAACAACTGGGGGTTGATCATTTACGACGAGGTACACATGCTCCCGGCGCCGGTGTTCCGTGCCACCACCACGATTCAAGCCAAACGGCGGCTGGGTCTGACCGCAACCCTGGTCCGAGAGGACGGCAAGGAAGATGACGTATTTGCGCTGATCGGCCCCAAACGCTACGATGTGCCATGGAAAACCCTCGAAAACCGTGGATTCATCGCCGAAGCCATTTGCACCGAATACCGGATACCGCTCCCTCGAAAGGAAGAAATCCGCTATGCCGGCGCCCCCAAACGACAGCGATACCGCATTGCGGCCGAAAATCCCTTGAAAATCGAACTTGCCGGGGATTTGATCGCCAATCATCCCGATGACAACATATTGATCATCGGGCAATATATTTCACAATTGGAAGAGATTTCAAAAACATTGGGCTATCCGTTGATTACGGGGAAAACCAAACACGACCAAAGAGAAAAACTGTACGCTGAATTTAAAGCAGAGCGCATCCGAATTCTGGTGGTTTCCAAGGTTGCCAATTTCGCCATCGACCTGCCCGACGCCAACGTGATGATCCAGATTTCCGGGTCATTCGGTTCTCGCCAGGAAGAGGCCCAGCGCCTGGGTCGCATCCTGCGTCCCAATAACCGGCTCTCCAGTTTTTATACACTGGTGTCCAAAGGAACCGATGAACAAACCTTTGCGCTGAACCGGCAGCTCTTTCTGGTGGAACAGGGGTATAGATATCATATTCGGTATTTTGGATAAACTATGGAGGGGAGGTTAGGTTCAATACCCGTGAATGAATTTGATTCATGCATTGTTTGGTTTACCATGAAGAACATGAAGGGCATGAAGAGGCTGGGTGAAAAAAGTGAACCGGATTTTCAAAACTCATAAATATATTCAAATTAACATCATTTAATCAGATTTTATCTTTTCCTTATTAAGTTCCAAAAGTGAACTTCTTCATGGTCTTCATGCCCTTCATGGTGAAATACAGATCAGCCATAAGGATGAACGTCATTCATCCACGGGTATTGAGGTTTGGTTCTGAATAACTTCATAGCCAGGCTATTTGCTGAAATCATCCACAGTGACAAAATGGCCGTCCAATTCCTTCGCCTCTCTCATTGCCTGTAGCGTCACATCACGCATAAGTCTAAATGTTGTGGGGTTGTATAACCCATCAAAATTAAAAGGCGTTTTCGGTAAACAAGAATGCATTATGAACATTCATAACTTGAATCCAAGGTAAGTCAAATGTTTGGCCGTTGGCTAATTCAAAGGGACTTTTATGAGCATTTTTTGCGCCAGGTAAAAATGGGACAAAATTCCTGATAGTCGCATGTGCTCGAAAGAAAAGACTTGCCCATTTCTTATCTCGAAAACTCTCAATTTGTTTTAGTTTACGTTTGATTCCTTTTAAATAATTGTCAACAATGGAGGTTGTTTGTTTTATCCCATTTCTATTTTTATGAGAGGTATAATGAGTGGCATTTTCTTTTAATTCTACTACCCTCTTTTTTAGTAATGGATGAGAAAATGCATCGTCATCTAATGCCTTAATCTTTACTTCCAAGTTAACTTTAGATGTGGATGTTTTCAAAACTTTCTTAAATTTTTTATAAAACTTGTCCACTTCTTGGTCGGTACATTTTGATTCTTTTTGATATTTTGATAGTGCATCGTAGAAGTTTTTCAAACAATGACGATGGCAATATCCGACCCAAATGTTATGGAATACGGTCTTGATAGCATTGGTTGAGGCTTTCCACTTATCTTTTGTTACACCAAGGATTTTGAAGTCGATTTTTTGCAAAAAATCCTCAAATGAACCGCACAGGTTTTCTTCATCAACATGATCAACATAATCGGAGTGCCATACTAATAAATTTTCAGGATCGACCATAACTACAGAATAAGTTCTTAAATTTGGTTCTTTTTCAAAGCCCTCATCTTCCTGTAGATATCCTGAGCCTTTCACTCCTGCTCTTGTTAGTATTGTTGCAGGATGAAGTGTTCCTGCCCATCGATTCCAGTTCAAGATGGTTTGTTTGCTTTTGACACTTTTTTTGCCAATAATTTTAAGGCTTTCGATGGCTCCTTGAATGCTCGCATTAAAACGGTACATATTCCGAAATACGTGCCCAATAATCTCTATACCAAAATTCTTTTCCCTTGGGAGAAAGCTGGGAACAAGAGAGAACTTTTGTTTGCACTTCCGGCATTGTATCATGCGGATTGGGAATGTCTGTTGTTCTCCTCCATTCATTATTGTTTTTCGAGGATTCCCGCGGAAACCAGATAAAATATATTCTTTAGGTCCAGAACATGTTGAATTATGGCCTGTGTGGTGATCATATTTATCGAGTTTATCTAATACTTCAATGCGAAACTTCTTACTATCTTTTACGAGAGCATGATAGCTTTCGGTGTTATTATAAGGAAAGATATATGTTTGATTTCCTCGTTTAGAAACAAGGTCTTCCATTTTCTTTTTTACATTTTCGATTATGGATTTATCAAAAGATTTTAACATCCCTATCTCAAATGCAATACTTATTGTACTATCACGACTTTTTACATTATTCAATTTTTTAGTAATATTACTTATCATTGAACGAATTGAATAAAAGATTCTAATTTTCTGTCGATCCCGTTGTGTTTTTGGAATGCTTTTTTTCCCTTTTATTGGCTTACAAATATCCCATAATTGACTTATTAACCTACCAAGTTCATCAATAAGAGCAGACAATGTTACATAAAAATATTGCAATGATTGAAACATCTCCCTTTCATTGATCCATGATCTGATGGCATTAATGCATTTCTCAATTTCAAAGAAAATCTCAGGATACTGTTTTGGATCGTAATAACATTGTCTTGCAAGTCTGTTTTGAGCTTTGTCCAACATTGTCAAAGCTCTCTTAATATTATTAATCATGTGCAACCTCTCTAATTTAACATAGACTGTTGCACTATGATTATGCACACTTATCAAAAAAAGTCCCTAACTTTTTTCCGCTAAGGCGAATTCAGGAAAAAATGTTTGGCCTCACGAAATGCGCTTTGATTAGGATATTGATTCGGAACCGTTTAACAGATGAAATAATTTCAATATGTTAGAGTAAACCCCACAACATTTAGACTTATGCGTCACATCATTAGGGATTTTTATTTCGAATGGAAGCCCTTTCTTTGAAACGATCATGCTGTTAAAAATTATAATGATGGACAGGATTGCCATTGGCCTATAAAATGCGGACAAAATGGTGTAAGGTGGGGAAGGAATTTGTCCGAACGCCGTCTCTTAATCCTGTCCATCTAAGAAATCCTGTTCATCGTGTTCAAGAAAATGAGGATGCCCACAGTGCCTGATAACGCTTAAAACTGCCTGAGTAGCGAATGGAGAATGTTGACATTGAAGCCCGTAGGAGCCTGACCGTTGGGGGTGTAAAAAGAAACTGAATTCCGGAGGTGGATATCCATTGGAAGGCAAGAATGGAACCGATTATCTGCACAATTACGATTTCACCGTGAAGTGGATGGCCGAGGCACTGAAAGGGGAAACCCTGGACGCCATCGGGCTTAAAACAGCCCCGGTGGAAGACGTGTTTGGATTTAAGCCGGTGGACATTCGCGTGCAAGCAGGTCGGGTGGATGTGATGGTACGAGATACGACGGGCGCGCTGTTTCATATGGAGGAACAACGGGATTTGAATCGCTCTGACCTATACCGGTTTGCGGCCTATTATTTTTTGGGGGCGAAGAAATGGGGACCTGGGATGACGGATGTGATCCTGGCCTCCGGAAAAGTGGACCCAAATGCCCGCAGTCTCGAAACAACCAGCGGGACGTATCGCCCAGTGGTACTTGATTTCAGCCGAAAGGACGGTAAAAAACGGCTTGAGGAAATCCGTGCGGAGGTGGCCGCTGGGACATTCAGGCAGTGGCTGGAACTGGTGGTGTTGCCATTGTACGGCAAGGCAAAGGGGGATGACCGTGCCCGTTTTGTGGAAGAGGTGATCCGCTTTGAGGTGGAACTGGTCCGGGGCGGCAGGATATCCCCCCAACTGACGGCAGCCACACTGGTTCTATCCAACAAGATGATTGACAAGAAACGTCTGCTTGCGCTGTGGGAGGAGCTAAAAATGCTGGATATTGTACAAATTGCAAGAGAAAAAGGGATTGAGGAAGGCAAGAGTCTGGGCATCCAGGAAGGTAAAAGTCTGGGCATCCAGGAAGGCTTGGATAGAGGCAAGAGTCTGGGCATCCAGGAAGGCAAGAGTTTGGGAAGTGTGGAAAATGCACGGGAGATGCTTTTGGATCTGGTGCTTGAGAAATTCGGCTTTGTGCCGGGTGGGGTTGCGGAGGAGATTGAGCGGATGGATTCTCTGTTCGCTCTGAAGTCCCTTTTCCGGCAGGCATGCAGGTGTAATGATATGCAGGCCTTTGAAGCGATGCTGCGCCGCGTTCGGGGAACGTGCGTGCCTTCCGGTACAAATGGATTGATTTGAGTCCCACTTTTTTCGTTGGTTTTCTTCTCTGTGGAAAATTGGGTTTCGCTATGTGGAGAGACGGAAACCATCACGTGGGAGACCCGGGAAATAGCCGGAAATGTCAAGATATTCGGCCCGAACACCAATTGTGAATGCAGCGCCACAACCTCTCTCACCCTTAACGCGCCGCCGTTTCCCCGGCAGTATTGAGTGGATTCGATGATCGAGGCGTGTAGTCTGGAGCAGGGAGTAGAGAGGCGGGAGTATGGAACGGGTAGTTATGGGAAAAACCGAAGAGAATTTAGCGGACAGTACGCGTATCCCGGAATCTCTTTTTGAGCTTTTCTGGGAACTCGAACCGGAAACCATCCACATTGTGAGACATGGTGATTTTGTCATGAGCAGAATCATGGAAAGGGGAAACTGGGAGGCCATGCGCTGGCTTCTAAAAACCTACTCCAAAAAGCAACTGGCCTCCTTTCTGAAAAAGAGGGGAAGGCTTATACTCCCTCCCCGCGAACTCAATTACTGGTCCCTTGTCACTGGGATAGCTAAGGAAAAAAGAACTGACTGGGTACGGGAATCAAGGGGAAAATATTCTGTCTGGAGCGGCAGGTATGCACATTGAAATATTGAGCGATGCACAAAAGCGGGTCCTCGCTTCTCTGGCGCAGGTTCTCGCCGGCACAGCGTATTACCTTGCCGGCGGTACCGCCCTGGCACTTCAACTGGGTCACCGGCGCTCTATTGATTTTGACTGGTTTATCCGGAAGCTTGGTGAACCGGAGGGTCTATTCCGCCTGATGAAGGCATTGCAAATGGACTATGTGGTGGAATCCGTCAGTATTGAGACGGTTTATCTGACCATTGAAGGAGTTCAAAACAGCTTCATCGGCTATGACTATCCCATGCTTCGAAACACGGTACCCATACCTGATACGGCAATTCGAATGGCCTCCATGGAGGACATTGCCTGCATGAAATTGTCAGCCATAGCCTCCCGCGGCTCCCGCAAGGATTTTTTTGATCTGCACCATCTCATGACCCATGGTTGTTCCCTTGATGATTGTCTGCGGCTGTACATGGAGAAATATCAAAATCGGGACATAGGGCATGTGATCAGGAGCCTGGTGTATTTTGCGGATGCGGACGGGGAACCTGAAGTGAAAATGATCAGGCCGGTGGACTGGAACCATGTCAAAAAGGACTTCGAGAAATGGGTGAAATCTCTTGGCAGCATCCTCTGAGCAGGACCCGAAACATGCGGATAAACAGAGTCCTGTTCGCATGAGGAGTCAAGACCATTTCACCATCTGAGCCCCAGGCAGACCGACAAGACCTGGCTCATGGGGGAGGTGAAAAAGGAGTATGTGGATCAATTAACCTTTGAAGCTTCTCCGGGTCAGGCTGCCCGATACGCCCGCTCCATGAAACGGTTCATCGCGGATTAACGTGAAACCGCGCTTTGAATATGTTTCAGCCCGGGCTGTAGGTGCGACTTTAGTCGCACAAGCTGTGCGGCTGAAGACGCACCTACATCCGCAACCAGCTCCCGTCTCCATGTGCCCCTCACGGTTTCACCAGCAGATCCCGCAGCGTCAATCGCCCCAGGGGCGCTTTGGGTGCGTGCGTCAGCGTCGTTATGCCGCTCTGGGTGTTAAATGAATCGTTCCAATTCCCCTGAAGCATCACCTGCTTGTCAGCCCCGAGCGTCACTTCTTCGCTATAGGTTCCCTGCTTAATCTCAACAACGCCCCCGTTTTTGGCGCCTTCCACGGCCGCCTGTATGGTTGTGTAGCACGGGGTGTTGCCGTTGCAGCCACCGGCCGGGTCCACATACCCCACGCTTCGGGGTATGGAATAAGGATCCAGGAGATCGGTGCCGGCGGATACTTCATCGCCGTCATTCCAGGTATCCCCGTCCGTGTCCTTCACCAGGGGGTTGGTACCGTATGCCGATTCTTTCCCGTCATTCAGGCCATCCGCGTCCGAATCCGGGTTGTCCGGGTTGGTGCCGTCTGTTGCTTCCCGTGCGTCGGTCACGCCGTCATGGTCCCGGTCATCGTTCTGGGCCGTATTGGAAAAAAAGCTTTCCGTGCCGTCGGTTTTCACCGCCGTCACCGCATAGGTCATGACAGTGGTGGCGGCATCGGAACTCCAGGTGTCTGATGTATCATAAGTGGTGACATTCGATGCCACGGTGGCCACTTTGGAGAAATAGGGAGACAGTTGGGCCACCCCATAGACATTGTAGCCGGAAAGGCCGGCTTCGTCCGTTGCGGACCAGGAAAGGCGGGTTTTCGGGGTTTCGCCGGACGTGTAGGGGTTGGCCTCCAGATTGGTGGGAGCCTTGCAGGACGGGGTGATGGTGAGACGGGGAGAGGCTGCGGGGTTGAGACTCACGGTAAAGGTCTGTGCGTCTGCCGGCCGAAACCCCTGAAAGCTGTAGGTCTCCGTCAGGGTGTCATCCTGGTAGTCTAGCGAGATCTGGAAATCCCGGTCCGCCTGGCCAAAATAAGTGATCCGGTAGGCCCCGGCCGCGGGGCTTTGCACCGCCGCGCCGCCGCCTCCCACATCAAAGGCGCACATAGAATCGGGGATATTTTGCACCGGCAGGCCCGTGGCCGGGTCGGCGCCGGTTTTGCGGTTCTCGGGATCTATGATCTGGACGCGCATCCCGCCGGTGATGGAAACCGACAGTTCGGGCGGAGTCGGGTCATCCCTTGTGGCGGCATTTGAGGAAACCACTGCATCGGGGTCCAAAAAAAGCACGATGTCCGTCGCAAAATCCTTCACCAGTTCACTGTGTTTTTTTTGGGATTTTTTCGCGCACAATTGGGCCCAGCCCTTCGTGTAAGGATAAACGGCGCTGTCATAGGGAACCGTATTGTCGCCGCTTCCCCATAAAACGTTATCTTTCTGAGGCCGTTCATTTCGTGGAATACCGTCCTCATACCGGTCATCGGTAGCCCCGGAACTGCCTCTCGTGCGGGCCATCTTGACCCACCGAATGGTGGAAGCAGCCGAATCTCCCACAAAGCACCGGGCCTCCACCTTGTTGCCGCTTGAACCGTCCTTGCTCATGACATCGTACGGCTTGTTGTAATTCCCATCGCCTTCGTTTAAGTCGTCCAGCCAGTCGTTGGTATTGCCGGGGGTTTCCACGGCCCAGTAAGAACGCATATCCGTCAGGAATTTTTCCGCATACATCAGTTGCAGCAGGGACTGCACGTCGCTTCTGATAAACGAACGGATCTCATCGTGGTTTTCAGTGTTCCAGCCTCTCTTGTAATTCCCCCACAATTTCTCGGTGGTCCGCGTATAAAAGTCCAGTGCCGGACCGACCATATCGTCGACCGCCAGGGGATCGCCCCCCTCCCAGATGTAATAGGGATTGCAGGACCCCTGATGCGGGGTGCCCACAAAGGCCACTTTGGCGATGTCGTTCCGATAATTCTCCTTGTTCTGAATGTAGGCCCGTACCATAAGCCCCCCCATGCTGTGGGCCACCACATACACCTTGTCGGCGCCTGAATCCGCCAGGGCTTCGTCTATTTTGTCCTTCAGGTATTCCCGGTAGGCCCGCTCACAATTGAGCCGCCAGTCCCAGGGACACTCCACCACGGTAAAATTTGCCGCTTCCAGTTCTTCTTTGAGTTTTTTAAAACCGGTTGTCCCCTCGGCATGAATGTGCAAATCCGAAGCGCGTGCCGGTGCACCGGCCGGCAAGCTGGGAACCCCCCCCCATGACGATTCGCTGGACCCCATGATGCCGGGGACCAATACCACCACCGCTTGTTCAGTTCCGCAGTTCAAAGGCAGCTCGATCCCGAAGGCCGTGGTGCAGTAATGTCCGCCCACCGTCTTCCAGATGCCGGTGGCGGTTTTGCCGGATTTTTCAACCTCGATATCATACGGCCCGCAGGTCAAGTCTGCCAGCGTAAACCTTCCGTTACCGTCCGTGGTGGTGCTCGCCATCACGTCCCCTTCCACGTCACGGGCCCGCACCGTGGCCTGGCTCACGCGGGTGCCCCGGCAGTCCACCACGCTCCCCTCGATGGACCCGATGCAGGGATTCTCCCCGGCCACGTCAAAATACCGGCTGTTGCCGTAGGCCCCATAACCGTCGCAGTTGAGCCGGGTTTTGCCGACGTTCAAGATGCGAATGGACGCGCTCCCATGCCCGCCGGAGAGGGTCACTGCGGTGGGGTCAACGGTATTCCCCTCGGCCGAAAGGTTCACGCTACCCGCAAAATCCAGCACCTGCAGCCCTGCCGCATCCTCGGCGGTGACGGTGATGGTAAAATCATCCCCAACCGACTGGGCGCCCGCCGGCACCGAAATGACCAAATGATCCAAAGAACCGAATGCCCCAGACTGTCCGCCGCGAACCGCCCGAACGCAACCGTAGTAGGACTTATTGCCCCAGTAGTCGCCGCCACTGTAGAAATAGACGCTCCAGGCGTAGTTCGGACTACTGGCATAGGTAGTAGACGACCAGTAATTGGACGACACCGTATCGGGAAAGGCATTGCGATTAATGGCGGGACTATACTGACTGCAATCCACCAG
Organism: Desulfatiglandales bacterium; assembly: GCA_963662465.1. Taxonomy (GTDB): domain Bacteria; phylum Desulfobacterota; class DSM-4660; order Desulfatiglandales; family Desulfatiglandaceae; genus NaphS2. Next base: position 407,786 of record OY759599.1, on the reverse strand, counting down.
GGATCGAATCTCCTTGATGGTGGGCAGGCGCCAGTCGGTATAGCCGCCTGGCGGCAGCTCCAGATTGGCACAGTGGGCCAAGGCCTCCTTCCAGGTCATGGTATCATAGTTTCCCCCAGCATCCCTGGCCGTATCCTGCTGCCACATGAGGCCGCTTCGCGTATCGGACACCGTGCCGTTGCCATTGTCCACAAAGGCCGCGTACGCCGTTTGCGTGATCGTGATTACGACCCACAGGGCCATGACGGCTGTTGCCCATCGCATTGCTTTCATGCCTTCCTCCTTCTACGGCAGCACAGACACGGGTAAATGGAACCGTACCGACAAAAGAGGCATCCGTATCACGCCTGCCTCTTCCTGATCCATTTTCCCCGCGCCCTTCAATGCGGCCGCCAAATATTTATGCCCGTCGCTAAAATGAAATGACGCTCTTCCGACCCCTCTTTGCCATGGACCGGTGCTTCTGATAGTCACATCCTTTGCCCATGCTTTTCGCAACAAAAGAGATGCTTCCGTGCTGTAGGTGCGACTTTAGTCGCACAATAATCCGCCTGCCCACAACCCCCCATTGCCGTCACCTTCATTTGGAATACGACTGTAGGTGCGACTTTAGTCGCACAACACTGTAGGTGCAAATTTAGTTGCACAACACCCGCCGTACATCCATCATCCGCAGCCCAAATGTGCGGCTGAAGCCGCACCTACAATCGTCCTTACCACCCCGCAACGACACGATCTCTTGAGACCACCGACCATCAGAACCCAACCCGTAAATCCCATTTCAATCTTTCCCGTCACCTTCATTTGGAATACGACTGTAGGTGAAAATTTAGTCGCACAACACCCCATCCTCATTCCCTCCGGCCTTGTCCTCCTGTAAGTGCGACTTCAGTCCCACAGTGAGGATTTGTTGTGCGACTGAAGTCGCACCTACAAGCCGCACCTACAATCGTGAACCGGCCACACATCGGATCGAGCCATACACACCGATCACAACCACACCGCATCCCACAGGGGGTATTCCTCAACCCGCTTCACAAAACCCGCTCTGATCGGATTACCCACGATATATCGGGCCATTTTGCGAAGATCTTCGTCCTTCCGAACCGCGTAATCATAAAACGCCGGCTGCCAGAGGCTGCCCGTACGACCCAGATATTCATTCACACGTCTCGCGGATCTCCCCTTCAGCAATTGAATGACTTTTGAAAGGCTCCATGGACTCGCCGGCACCGCCAGCCAGTGAAAGTGATCAGGCATGATCACCCAGGCCAGAGATGCCACCACTCCATCACCGTGCAACCGCATCATCTCCCGAACAACGCAACGACCGGCAAACAGATCGCGAAAAACCGGCGCACGGTCGGCGGTAACCGTGGTAATCATGTAACACCGCCCCGATTCGCTCCACCGGCCTGCCCGCAACGCCCCATAGCCTGGCGGATATAATGGAGCACCCCTTCCCTTCATCGATGCATCCCCCGCATTTGGACGCTCCTAACTGTAGGTGCGACTTTAGTCGCACAACACTCCATCCTCATTCCCTCCAGCCTTGTCCTGCTGTAGGTGCGACTTCAGTCGCACAGCAATCCGCCATACCACCCCGCAACAACACAATCTCTTGAGACCACTGGTCATCAAAACCCAACCCGTAAATCCCATTTCAATTTTTCCCATCACCTCCATCTAGACCACCACTGTAGGTGCGACTTTAGTCGCACAACGAGGGATTTGTTGTGCGACTGAAGTCGCACCTACAAGCCGCACCTATACTCGATCAGGTCGCAAACGCCAGCTCTGCCACATACCGGCGTCTCACCCGCCCGCCGGTGACGCCCTGGGCCACCAGCGCCGTTCGGTGACCCCTCATTAAAAGCTTTCGGCGTATGCCCCGGGTCATGCTCACCGGAAACCCCACCGAATCCCGCAGGCCCCGATGCTGTTTCACTAGCTTCAAATGGGCATATTCCCGCAAAATCCGAGCATCTTTTCCGTAAAGCTCCACATAGCGGCCCACCCGGAACAAAAGTATGAATCCGGGATAATGCCTTCTAAAAAACCACACCTGCTCCCGCATGCATGGAAAGGTTTGAACGGGAAGGGCTTTCATCTTCAGTTTACCCCGGTCAAACACAAACAACTGCCTGAGCCAGGTGTGTTTTGTGAAAATACTCTCAACCAGATACCGGCTGTCCGCATGCTGAAAATGGCCCAGGTAAGAGGCCAGGACCTGCCGCAAATGCAGGACCATTCGGGGACGGATCGTGAGTGTGCGGATGCCCGGGACCGCAACCCTGGTGGGCTGTGCGAATGAATTCGCACCTGCGGGGGCGCCGGTGACGCGGGTGATTTTCTTTTCCGGTTGTGCGACTGAAGTCGCACCTACAGTCGCACCGGCAACCGCACGTCCTGCCGCACCGACGGCCGCTGCGTCACCCGCCATCTCCACCACCATTTTGTCCCGCGTTCGCGCCAGCACATATTTAAAATTGTTCACCACGCGTTTTCGCACCAGACGGTACCCGGGGCGGGTCACATACCCCAGAAAATCCGCACCGTCAGAAACCCGGCGCACCCGGTCACCGCCTCTCAGACGTAGCGCCAGGTGGTCTTCCAGAAACCCGCTCAGCGCCTGACGCCATTTCAACAGTTGATCTTCACTCTCCGCCAATAGGATAAAATCATCCACATACCTCAAATAGAACCGGCACTTCAGCTCATGTTTGACAAACTGATCCAGTTCATTGAGATAGACGTTGGCGAAAAACTGGCTCGTCAGATTTCCGATAGGGAGCCCTTTGTACAGGCCGGTCTTGAAAAGAGTTTTATGGGGCGGAATGGCGTCCAGCAATCTCCCGTTTCCCTTGAAACAATAATTCGTCGTGGGATCATGAAAAATGAGTACCGACAAAACCCACCGCAGCACATCCGATGTTTTCCGGTCCCGGTCAAACAGGGAAAACAAAATGCGTTTGTCTATACTCATGAAGAAAGACCGAATGTCCAGTTGCAGAAAAAAGCCGGCCCGCTTGCCGTTGCGGGTCACCTTCCGCATGAATCCCTGAAGCCGGTCCACGGCCGAGTGGATGCCTTTCCCTTTTCTGGACGCATAAGAATCATAAATAAAGCGCGGTTCCCATATCTTCTCCAGTTCCCGCACCACCAGATGATGAACGATCCGGTCCCTGAAGTCCGCGGCGAATACCTCGCGGAGCTTCGGGGACCGTGTGACAAAGCAGACAGAGCGGGAGGGCTGATACCGTCCCTTTTGCAGGTCCAGCGCCAGGTCAAAGAGGTTGGTCAACAAATCGGCCTCAAACCTGAGCGCGTTGATGGTATTGCGCTTTCTCCTTCGGCAATCCAGATACGCATCATAAATTGACCGGAAGGACAGCAGGGGAACACTTTCCGCCGCGAACCGCCCGAACGTAATTGTTGTTGGACTTATTGTTCCAGTTGTCGTTGCCATTGTTGAAATTGACGTTCCAGGCGTTGTTCGGATTATTGGCATTGGTAGTAGACGACCAGTAATTGGACGACACCATCACCTCCCCACTTGATGAAGGAAACCCACAATAGCGCTGTGCTGTGGCACTGTGCTGTAGGTGCGGCTTCAGCCGCACAACCCATCCCGGGGTCAAAACATCCGCCGTCGGGACGGTTGCACTGTAGGTGCGAATTTATTCGCACAAGCCATACCCGGTATTGGCGCACGACGTTGCTGTGCGACTGAAGTCGCACCTACAGTCGCACCCACAGCTGTGCAGGCCGCAATGAATTTCCTTCCACCGGGCGCGGATCCCTCCACGCCCTGCATGAATATGCCTGCATGAACCGCCAGGCGGGGGAGGCGCACAGTGTTCATGGCGCACTCGCCGGCCCCCCTTTCCCATCCGGGGGTGGGCGATTCGGGCCCTTTCGACTGCTTTTAAGCCAGCCCTCGCTCTGTCTGCAAAGCAACACCGCCAGACCGGAGGCGTGCTAAAATGCCTTGAAGCTCTGAATCGCCTTGGTTTCCTTGGCAAAAAAGAGCATGGTCTTGAGCATTTCGCACTGGATCACCAGTTCCGACAGGATGTCGCTCCTATCCCGGACCGAATTGGCCCAGATGATAAGCTTGATGATTTCGCGGGCCAGGCTACGCAGTTCCTGACCGGTGGTATATTTGTGATACCGGCTGAAGTTATGGACCATACCTTCGAGATAGACTCCCATGTCCATGGCCGCTTTGTATAGGGGTAGATGTTCATACCTTGCCAAGATTTTCAGCTCCAAATGAACAAAGCATCAAATTACCGAATAATCGATCACTGTCCGCCGCGAACCGCCCGAACGTAATCGCTGTAGGACTTACAGTACCAGAGGCGGTAGCCATCGTAGAAATCGACGAGCCAGGCGTCGTCCGGAGTATTGGCATAGGTAGTAGACGACCAGTAATAGGACGACACCGTATTCGCAAAATAGGTCATGTTGATGGTCGGCCCCGGATACGCGATGCTGTAATCCACCAGAAAAGCCAGCTCCTTGTTGGTGGGCAAACGCCAGTCGCAATGGCCGCCGAAATTGGCGTCGTTTAGGGCCTTGATGAAGATATTCTGCGCGTCGTACCAGTTATAGGTATTGTCGGCATCATGGGGATTATCGTAATGTGAGGCACCGTCCTTGTTCTGTTTCGCCTCCCAGTACAGCCCGGTGACATTGTCTAGAACCATGGCCCAGGATGTGGCGGCAACCGATAGAACATAACCCTGCGAATCCAGCTTGGTATAGGACGGCGGGTTGATGGTGTAATTGCCGTCCTGGCCGTAATAGTCCTCACCGGAATCCGGACAGATGATGACGTTTCCGGCCGTGTCATAACATTTTGTCACACCCGTATCCGGCACCGGCCCGGAGCCGTCCGGCGGATAGATGAAACCCAGGAACGTTTGCGTAGTAATGTCATAGGTTTTGTAATCGTTCTGTTCGCTAGTGTACTGGTCCGGATATCCGCAGTTCATTTGAGTGGTGTAGATGGTATTCCCGTCCACCTTGAAAACCCACCCCACATGCCCGGATTGGACAAAAACGGACCCGACTCTGGGAGAATTTCCATCACCCGTGGGCAACCCAGCCTGTTGCGCGCCATCCAACCATACTTGACCGGCATTGTGCCAGGTGGGCGCCCGATACCCCCACCGGTCATACATCATCTTCCACGCCCACCAGGTGCAGTTGCCGTCCTGTTCCTGGGTTCCATTGTTGCAGCAGTCGTAGGGATTCCCGCAACTGATGAACACATTACAGTCTTTTTCCGCCGCACGCCCATGGGCTCCAAAAGACAGGCAAACCACGGCCAAACCAATCGCCCAAATCGTTAAAAACCGATTCATCTCTTTTTTCACCGCCCTTCCCTCCTCATTAAATCACCCGACCCCAAAACCTTTTGAAAGCATTGCAAAACGTAATGAAATGTGCGACTAAAGTCGCACCTACAATCGGAGTACAACACAATCGGAACACTTCGCAAAAAGAACAACCTAAAAAAGCAATGCTGTGCGGCTGAAGCCGCACCTACAGGCCCCGTGAAACCATCATCAGAAACAAGTTTCACGTTAATCGCAAAATCATAGCGCTGACTCAATTCAATCATTCGCTATTCCGAAAAAATGAAAAAGTCAATAGGTTTTTTTGTAGGAGCATTTATTTTGATGAAAATATGGTGAAATTCATCGAAGGGTTTCAATCCACGGTTCACGTTAAACCGCTATGGGTCATCTTGCCTCTTCGCGGATTGCCGTGAAGCCCTAACTTTTGGAACGATTGTAGGTGCAACTTTAGTCGCACAAAGGGCATCTGCTCTGTACGACTGAATTCGCACCTACAGCACGGGCCAAAATCCAGTCAAACCAAATTTCACGTTAATCCGCGATGAACCGAAATCTTTTTGAAAACCGGGAAAGATTAGGTCAATCCTCAAAATGTCTCTCCAGATCAGCAAGCTTGGCTTCTGAGGCATCATGAACTGCTTCCCATCGGTCGAAAGCCTTCAGGCGGTCCTGAAATGATCGGAACTTGAGAAGATTGATTTCAAATTCACTGATAAACTCAATGGGCGTCAAAACAACGGTACCATCGGGATATTGGTCGATTTAAACCTTCTTGCCTGCGTATTTCTTGTCAATGGAAATTTATCCCTGTTTATTAATTCGCTTCACATTCAGCCCATCCATGATAAATCACCCCCCTGTTTTGGTTACAGCATTCTTCATACAATCAAACGTCGGACTCTCTTGTCCGTTTTGAAAACTTCCCATATGATATCAATTGCATTCTTGAGATCGTGAACCTCTGAAAGAATGGGTTTAAAGCTGCAGAAGGGGCGAGAGTGAGAATAAGGCGGGAATAAACGGATTGGGTGTAAATCACGGCTGTTGGAGAGTTAGGCTGCCAACAACTTCTGATTCCTTTGAGTCCGGAATCATCCCACCAGTCATCTGCTCTCAACACTCGCAATGCAAGCATAGGATCAATTGAAGAAGGGCGCCAAGTCGCACCGGGGATTTTCAATCGTTTTTGCGGTATTGATTTATGAGCGCTTTCTATTTCCCCAGAACCAATTGGATAGCCTTTCTCTCCAATGACAGTCCCTTATTATATGTCTCGATCAATGCAGGGCGATCAACGGTCATATCATAATGTTCCAAAAAGGAAATGATCTGTTCGAGTTCCCCTTTTTCAATGTCTATAACAGGCGATTTTACAGGGTGTTCCGGTGGGGTCATGGGCATGGCCTCCCCCAGAAGAATTCCGTTATCCTTGGGCTCGAAAATGAACAGCTTGTCATGATAGCGGGATATCTTTACAGGGGTGCTTTTGTGATTACTGAATGCGTCCGCACCAACGGTTACATGGTAAATCCGGTTATCACATCGGATTGTTTTTTTTGTCGATACCGTTGCCGGGGTTTTGCGCAGACCATACTTCATATACTGTTTTACCTGTTGGGGTGCAAAAGTCAGGGTATTTTCCTCTGTCTGGAAAACATGCGCTAATTTCTGTTCCGGAACCCAGGTTGAGATTTTTCCATTTTCGCTGAAATAATGTTTTGTTGCGTTGTGTTCATGACAATAGTCCTGTATCAGTGAACTGGCCTTTAATTCATAGCGGCTGATATCAAGGAGGGTTACTGTGATCTGTTCCCTTTTCCCACATGTGAAAATATAACCAGGGACAGTTTTGACAATCCGGTCTTCGAATGCCTTGATAATCCGGATCTCAAAATGATGCAGGCTTCGATGAGATGATTCCAGGTGTGCTTTATCTTTAGGGGCATGGATTCGAGCGAAATCGGCGTCCATATAAAACCCTTTGGGAACTGAATGGGCAAGGTTCACGGCGTTAAAGGCCCGCTTGAGGTTCAAAAATCCTTTGGCGTTATCCGGTCGGATACGAAAGGTTTTCTGGGGGAATGGCGTACTCAACAAAAACTGCGTGAACAGCTCCACCGCATTTAAACTGCTTTCAGAGAAGAACACATCGAGGACAAACATATAGCGGGACCCCGTATCAAACAATTCAATCACCTGGGGTTGTTGCCAGTATCCATTGTCATCTCTGATTTTCAAATAATGGAACTTGCAACCATCCATCTGGATCAGATCAAACACCGGCGCCGGGTCAAAACAATGGTTGGTGGGCACATCATCATCAAAATCCGGTCTAGTAAGATACGGTTTTAGATTGTCTCGCTTCACTGAGCGCCGGAGGGCGGCAATAGAGACGGGTCGGTTCAACTCAGCTTGAAGCCAATGATGGTAATTCTTTATGATTCTGGCCTTTCTGGTGATAAAAATAAACGCCGGGTTTGATGGGTCGCAGGATGCCTTGACCATGGCAATAAAACGCTTGCGGGTCTCATCGTCCAGCGACCGAGGCCTGCCACTGCATCGCCTGCCCTCCATAATGCCTTTCTCTGCAAGCAATAGCGGCCCCGGGATGATGCCGGTTTTCCGATACTGATCTTTGTAATACTTTTTTGCCCGCCGCAGGGCAGCTCCCTGCTTGTTCATGAGTTTTTTGTAGAGCAGCAAATGGAAACGGTCATCCAATGTTAGGTTATCCATTGTCCGGCTCCTTTGCCAAAATTTTCTCCTGTAAGTACCCAAGCATATATTTTAGGGTATTTTAAGATGGTGTTTACCCTTTGTATATTGCGGATTACATCAAAAAGATGTTGAAAAACATTTGCTCGGGTACTTATGACCTGATTCCACAGGAGAGCTGCCTGGCGAGAGGTCTTCTGCCAGCGGTCATGCTGAGCAATGCGAATCTGCTCTATCATGGTTGACACCGCATCCATGTACGCATCGGAGATAAGATCCGTCAAATTGACAAAATTGTTTTTATGAGAACGGTCGTCTGAACAGACAAAGGTTTTGATATTCAATGCCGTCAGTTCCTCGCCCGTTGCCAGGAAGCGTTTCCAGGCAGCCCGCTGTTCAAGGGGAGTTAACTTGGCCAGGGGGCGAACCTGTGACTCATTAACAGGAAGTCTGCCCCCAATTGGGGACAGATTGTTAACGACCTGATAGGCATTGATAACCCGATAGGCCTGGGATCTGCCCATATCCCAGCGGGCTTTGACGTAGGCGCCAAAATTGTCATACAGGGCCAGCCGATATAAACGAGTCTGTTTTATCTCATTGAGGGCCTTTCCCAGTTCATAAAAATTCCGTTGCTTGCCCGCAATAATCGTTTCAAGGTAGTTTAATCGTTCCTGATGCATAACTACCTCAATCCCGGCATTGAAAAGCCAATGCCTGCTGCAAGGGTGCGCACCGCCTGACCGGCATCTCCGTTGCGGTTTGAGTCCATCGCCAGTATTTGTTTCAAAAACACAACACTTTCTTTAAAACCCAATCCCTTGACAGCCATAACAAGGTCGATGGCATTGAAGTTTTTTTCACATCTGAAACACCGGGCTTGGGCGCTAACCAAAATGGAACCAGTTTTGCTACTCCAAACGGAACCAGATATTGCGCACTGGTCTTTTCCTTTTAGAAGGGTTTTCTTGTAAATTTGTTAGAGGCTGCATGAAAGAGTATATCAGATGGTATTTTAAAAATGCTGGTGAGACACGTAGCGTTCTGGTTGAAGAATCAGTGATGAGGATACCATCAATATGGTGATGGCAGAGAAGAGGGGATTAGATTTTTCGGTTAAGGGCAATGCTTATTGAGGAACTATTTGTCTATGTCATAGTCGTCCGGTAAATTCAGGAGGCCTCCCTTCGCCAATTGGTCCTCAATCAAATATCCAATTTCCCCGTTTTTTTTCAGCTGTAGAATCATCCATTTGGGGAGACGAATGGTGAGCAGTTCACGTCTCAAATGTTCCGGTTTCTTTCTTCGGCCGGCGCCTACCCGTTTTCCACCTCTCATTTCAAGCTCCAAGACAAGGTAATTTCTGATATTCGTGTAACGAGATTCAAACAGACCGGTGATATTCAGACCTCAAAACCGGCCCTTTGGCGAACATCTCATTTTCTGAGGGAAGGACCATCAATATGAATGTTGATGCAGCGATGGTTGAGACGATCCAGCAAGGCATCGACCATGTCCTTTGGTTCAAGCAGCGAATACCATTGTTCAGGTTGAAGATTGGTCGTAATAATTGTGGACCGACCGGCTTCATAGCGATCTTTCATGAGTTTAAAAAAGGCGTTCATCTGCTCTTTTTTGAGGGTCAGGTATCCCAGTTCATCGAGCAGAAGCAGGTCATATCTGCAAAGGGCATTGAGGAGTTTCGGGGTGGACCGATCTGCCAAAGACGCATAGAGCTGATCCAGCAAATCCTGAACATTATAAAAACGCCCCCGGTACCCGGCAATAATGGCTTGACGAAGGATCCCCACGGCCAATCCCGTTTTGCCGACGCCGGTTTTTCCATGGAACACGATGTTTTCTCTTCGGCTGATAAAGTCAAGGCCGGACAACGTCATGATCCGGCTCTTCTGTATTCCCGGCTGAAGATCAAACGGAAAGGAGTTGAGGGTCCATTCCCATGGAAGCTTTGCAATCTGGACCCGATAGATCATGCTGCGCTCCTGCCGGAAACGTAATTCCTCAGCCAGGAGATTGTAGATGACCTCGTGAATGGAAAAACCGTTCTTTTCAGCCGAAGCCAACTGTTCTTCGAGAGCCTTCAGCATGCCTTTAAACTTCAAATCAATGAGTAACTGTTCAATTTTCTTTTTCATAGATCAAAAAAGTCTCCCGCGATATAATCGAGAATAATGTTTTCCAGACGCGACAAATCAAAAAGTCCATATTTAAGCGCCTGTGTTATGGCTTTCAAAAAAGGTTCCCCGGGATAAGTGCGTTTCAGATGAAGCAACCGACGTAACTTGACCACACCGCGACCGTGACTTCTTTTCTTCAGTTCAGCCACATACTCATCCAGGATGGCATCCTCTCCCGTCAACAGCTGTTCTTCTTTTGAAGGGATTCGGGGATCTTTTTTTCTTCGAATGGGAACATGGTGACCGGGCAGGGTTGTTCGGGTGTTGCGTTTATCCAGTATGCGGTCATGTTCCGCCACTTTTGTGTTTTTGTCGTAAACGATGACCTTGAGCCAATGTTTCTGTACTTCCAGGGAGTTCCCAATCAGCGCTTCAGGGACTGAATAGCGGTTGGTGTCCAAGTGCACATATCCCTGAACATCGGCTACCCTGTGTTCTGCCACATAGACTGGCGGCTGGTATGCCGGTAAATCAATGAGATATGGCTTTTCAATGACATAGGCCTCATCCGGCGTCATCCCTAAAGCCCGTTTAAACTTTTTATCGCTTGTATTCCGGCACCAGTCGATTGCCTGCCGGTTCAAATCCTGCCAGCTAACAAATGTTCTACCGGGAAGAAAATTGTTTTCCACAAAATGAAAAGGCCTTTCCACACGGGCACTTCGATTGGCGTCTCCTACAGCATGGGCCTCAAACCGGGTTCCATACATATCGCCGAAGTATTTCATTTCAGGCGCAATCAATGCATCAGGCCCGGTGCCGCCGGCCACAATAACATTGGTGTTGTCAACCATGCACCGGGAACACACCCCGTCCATAAACTCGAATGCTTTTTTTAGGAAAACCTTGCACTCAAACCGGGTAAAACAGGGGTAATACTGAATAAAAATCCTTCGGCAAAAGGCCAGGGTCAGGGACGCGCACTGGGTCGACATTTTTTTCCCATTAATGACAACCAGATGGGGTGACGTATCATGCTGCATCTCCTGACCGGGTTTAAAATGGTATTGGCCCGCCCGTCTTTTTTTACGTTCCCGGATCTCGTACTTTCTCATAATCCAGGTCAGACTCTGATAAGGGATTTTGATCTGTTGGCGGCTTTCCAGTTCCTCGGCTACTCGCACGGCATTTCCTTTACATTCCTTGAAAAGCTCGCGGATCAACGGGACATGTTCTTCATACCGGGAGTTCCTTTGGGGTACCGCCTCTTCGTCATGATCATCTAAAACCTTCGTGACGGTATTGCGACCGGCCTTCAGGGTTTTGGCGATGTCGCGCAAACTCATGCCGGTTTTTTTCAATTCCACAATGGCATCTTTTTTGGATTGTCGGATCATAATTGGGTCGCTTTCTTGAGTTCCAGTGCTTGTTTTTCTATCTTTTTCACCCAGGTTTTGAGCGTTTGTTTCTTCAACTGATCGCTTTTTGGGTAATGGACATGCGAAACGGTTTTCACCAGACGTTTGAGAACCGCATATGCCATTTCAATATCCTTGAACCATTTGCCTTCCGGTCCATCATGAACTTCTTTGGCTTGTTTAGACTGGGTTCTTTGTTCGAGAACTTTTATGAAAAGGGATGGATTTTCCAGCATGTGGTCTCGAACAGACCGGTTGCTTTTCTGGTAATGTGCGTAGAAACGGGCCAGTTCCCTTGTGGATAGAGGTTCTTTTTCCAGGTGGGCCAACAGTTTTTGTGCGTCTTCACCGTTGGCGCGCGCCAACGGCGCCATGACACGGCTGGCAGCCCAGGTTGAAAGTGAGCCTGCAATCACGGTTCTCAAAATATTTTCCGGCAGGGCTTCAACCAGGTCCAGCCGCCGTTTTACAAAACTCTTGTCGCGCCCTATTCGGGTTGCAATATGGGAGAGGCTGCACCCAAAACGCCGATGTAATTCCTGAAGTAAAACAGACTGCTCAATGACTTCCCATTGCCGTTCATTGGCCTTGGTTAAAAGCGAAAACATGGCATTTTGTTCGTTTTCTTTTGAGAATTGGACACATATCCGGTCCTTTCCACAAGCACAAAGCGCTCGAACACGCAGGTAGCCATCAATCAGAATCAGTTTGTCTTTTTCTTCAATAGCCAGGGCCGGAACGATCTGCCCGTAAGTTTCGATGGAATCCCTCAATCGCTTTAAAGCCTGGTGATTCATTATCCGGCAATGAGCGTAACGCAACTCCAGCAAATGAATATCAACGGTTCGGATGGATTCCATACCCAGTCTCCCGAAAGATTTCCTCTATGGTTTCTCCAAGACTGACCCAATTTCCTTGCCGGATCTCCTTTACCTGTTTCACAATCACAGGACGTCTGGGAAGCGAAAGAACCTGAAACAGACGGCCATCAAACCCAATCAGATCCTTGTCCAACAAGCCATCGCGGGCATCGATATATTGATCCAAATGCACCTTTAAAATCCGGCAGATTCTGTCGTAACCATAATAAGAGAGCCCGTTTTTGTCAGATACCAACACCAGAAAAATGTAGAGCAGCAGCTCATGATGATTCAGGCTCTCCCAAAAGCCGTTTCTCAAAAAACGATGCTCCAGAAAGCCGAAGCTTCCATTGATGACACGCACTCTTTCGGGAAAAAGGACTCTTTTTTTGATCATTTTTTTCTCCTGTCATGGATATGGGGTTTTCTCAAAGCCTGTTACATCTGAAAAAACCCTCCCTGCATAAGCACGGCGAGGAAAATGGTCCACAACAACCCCGATCGACCCGCAAAAAAGACAGCTGGGTCGGTTCCCCGACCGCTTTTTGGGTTCAATATCACAGTCTTTTTGAGGTGTTGAACTATCATCACCAGGGTTCAGTCCATTTTTTTTGGATTTTTTTGTTTTTTCGTACAAACGACGGCGCTCTTTCCCTTTTTTCGAATTGCGGTATTTCCCCTGAGCTTTCCGGTGCAGCTGTCTTTGGCGTATCCTGCGACATCGTTCCCCACAATAGGCCTGGCCACGCCAACACGACCGACAGACGTGAAAAAAGCAACCACAACATCGGCATTGAACCACTCTTAAAAGGACATCTCCCATCATTCCGGCCTTGCAATTGGCCGGAAACACACTTATATAAAATTGGCGTGTGTGTGGCTTCCGGCTCTATCCGGTGGTCAAAAAAGAAGGCCCGAAGCGGCTACTTCGGGCCTTCACCATCCATTCTACAAAGTAAATCGCATTTCCACTTAACCAAGCCTCTGTCTTGGAAGAAGAAAACCAAATCCAAAGAAAATAGATTTTATAAAAATTTATTGAAAAGTAAATCTACATCAACGACTCCTTTGCCGCCACTTATGGATCCCTCATCGTCCGCTATACCTGAGGGCCGTACTCACCGGCGGTGACAGCCAATGGTTCAATTTCCATTAGCAAACTTGGTTCAGTTTTGATTAGCGTTGAAGCACCGGGCCAGGTTTGTGACTGGATGCGTCGCCGTCTGGAACTCATTGCAGACGGGGCAAAGAAAACGAAAAACGCCTTCACTGATTTTTGAAGGGATTTGCAACTCGTCTCTGATCAGCCGCCTGACAGGAATCGCGTTTCTCAATTCAAACAATTCATGGGATGAAAATCGTTTTTTCATGGACAATCTCTCCGTGTGTGGGGTTAACCACAGTGCTTTTTCTGTGGCAGTGGGTGACAACAACTGCTGTCGCCATCCACTATACCTTAGGGGAGGATACCGTCATATTGCCTCTTAAACACTAAATCCGATTAGTCCGTGGATATTTCCATTATTTTCATTGGGTTATGGCTGTAATGCGTCTTAAACTCAATACTTGATTAGTCGGTGAGTATTCACATATATTTCAGTTGCTTAACTCAACAATGCGTCTTAAACATGTCTGGGGATTAGTCGCGGTTGGCTGGAGTGGATATGCGCAGATTTCAGGGAACCTCCGGTCACAGGACTCGGCATTCCTGAATGACAAGAAAAATCAAATATCTGAGTATGACCAAATGTTTTGCACCATATTCATTGATGATGATTTCATGGGGCAAAATGGGGGGATGCCGGTTATTTGCAATGGGTGGCTTATCCGGCAACGCTTCTTGAACAGCTTCAATTTTCTTGTCAAGATAGTTGGTTTTGAAATAGTCCCTGTTCTTTCTACTTCTATTCCATTTTTCACATTGCCTGCGATGCTGTTCTCTCTTGCAGTCGGGGTTGCCGCAGGTTTTCTGCCGGCCCTTCTGATGTACATCTGGCTGGAACCACTGTCGGCAGATAGAACAGGGCCTTTTGCCAAGTGAATGTTTAGCCATTTCAGTCTCCAGAGTTCAGGTTTACCCAGAGACTATAGACTGAATCGGGTTTTGTTTTAAAAGCGGCGGGGTAAGCGGGGTAACTTTTACTTTTTTTTGGGCGGGATAATGCGGCGGGGTAATGCGGCGGGGTTATCGGAGGATGAGCGTTACACTATTTTGCCAGTTATTTGGGGGTCAAACGTTACACTATTTGAATCTGAGCAATCGAATCGGGCAAAACACCGAATTAGAACACTTCTGGGCGACACCCGCCGAAGACGGATGGCTGATCGATGCCGGCGACCGGGGCAATGTGAAACAAGCGCTGATCAAGGCAGGCTATCCGGTAAAGGATGTTTGCGGTTATGTCGAGGGCGCCCATCTGGATATTGCCCTGCGAAATGTTGACACGGACGGCAACGCATTTGCGTTGCGGGACTACCAGAGGGATGCCGTCGATACATTCTATCAAAGGGGCCGTTCCACGGGGGGCAGCGGTATCATTTTACTCCCCTGCGGGTCCGGAAAAACCATTATCGGCATCGGGACCACCGCCGGGATTTCAGGCCATACCCTCATCATCGCCACCAACAACGTCTCCGTGCATCAATGGCGAGACGAGTTGTTATCCAAAACAACCCTGACGCCCGAATCCATTGGAGAATATACCGGTCAGTTAAAAATGATCAAGCCGGTCACCATTACCACCTATCAAATGCTGACCCATCGCCGGAATAAATTGGAGCCCATGAAAAACCTGGAAATCTTTACCCACAACAACTGGGGGTTGATCATTTACGACGAGGTACACATGCTGCCGGCGCCGGTGTTCCGCGCCACGACGACGATTCAAGCCAAACGGCGGTTGGGTCTGACCGCAACCCTGGTCCGAGAGGACGGCAAGGAAGATGACGTATTTGCGCTGATCGGTCCCAAACGCTACGATGTGCCATGGAAAACCCTCGAAAACCGTGGATTCATCGCCGAAGCCATTTGCACCGAATACCGGATACCGCTCCCTCGAAAGGAAGAAATCCGCTATGCCGGCGCCCCCAAACGACAGCGATACCGCATCGCGGTCGAAAACCCTTTGAAAATCGAACTTGCCGGGGATTTGATCGCCAATCATCCCGATGACAACATCTTGATCATCGAACAATATATTTCATAATTGGAAGAGATTTCAAAAACATTGGGCTATCCGTTGATTACGGGGAAAACCAAACACGAGCAAAGAGAAAAACTGTACGCTGAATTTAAAGCAGGGCGCATCCGTTAGCAGTCGCAAGAAGAGCCTTCACCATTTGGTGGAACTTTATAGCATGGACCCCACCAAAGCCTTGTTCCGCGTTCTATGGAATCAGGGCCATGAAGAAATCCATGGCTCAAAATGTGGACACCACCTGGACATTTTCCGGGCAAAAGGAAGAAGACCCGGCAATTTCCTGAGCCTCGTCCTGTTTCTGCTGCCTATGCCATGTTTGTCGGTTTCCTTGCCGGGCTTCGTGGAGAGCGGTTGCTCGACTTAGCATTCGCGGCTCTCGTTGCCGCCAAGCGGTCCCAATTACAGGTTTCGCTATCACTGGCTTGTGCAAAAAGACTGCTTTCACTAAAACAAGCCGGGAGTATTGTAGATTCTTACGCATTTTATGTGAGAGAATATCTCTCAGAATGTTGGGAACTATTTGATAATAAAAAAGGTTTCGGGCACAGTGAAAATTTCAAATATCTTTGGCTAGATTTTATCCTGTTCATCCTGTATATCCATGTTCATTAAAGGAGCCTTCGTCATGACCGACAAACCAGCAAAAGACTTCACCGACCTGGTGGAGGCCGTGCGACGAGTGCACAGCGAGTGCGCCGCTGCGGTCAACCGCACGGTCAACACCACGCTCACGATTCGCAACTGGCTCATCGGCGGGTATATCCGAGAATACGAACAAGCTGGGTCCGACCGCGCGCAATACGGAGCACGGCTGCTTCAAAGGCTTTCGGAATCTCTGCAAGCATGTTTGGACCGATGTTATACCGGACGCTACCTTGGATTATGCCGTCAGCTTTTTGATGTCTATCCGTCAATTCGGAAATCAGTGATTTCCAAATCGAGCATTGGCCTTCTGCCAGGAATTTTAAAACCATCCGGTGAAGTACTGAAAACTCGGAAATCAATGATTTCCAAATTTGGAGCAGATTCGTCGACGTTGGTCCAGCGGCTTTCCTTCACGCACCTTGTTGAACTCCTTGCCATTGAGGACCCCCTCAAGCGGGCCTTTTACGAGATCGAATGCATTCGAGGCAACTGGTCCGTCCGGGCGTTGAAAAGACAGATCGCCACGCTCTATTACGAACGATCCGGCCTATCCACGAACGTGGACAATCGTCTTTTCGTTTCAAAATACCAGCTTGAATTGCCCAGCAAGCAGGAACTGGAAAGTTTCCTTCAGGAAAAACGCCGTGAAATCACGGAAGGATGACATTAACATGGATGCAAGGAATGGACAGAATTTGTTTTTATCCCGCTTATCCTGTATATCCATGTTTAACAACGACTGTGAGGAGGTGATTGGCTTGAGAGCTTCTGAGGAATTGCAGCTAAAGGAGAACGAAGCGGCGGCCATCAGAGAAGCGACGCGAATTCTTAAAACACGTTTTCCCGTCAAAGAAGTTATCCTTTTCGGTTCAAAGGCGAGAGGCGACAGCGACCGGGAATCGGATATTGATTTGCTCCTGTTGACCGAAAAACCGCTTCATTGGAAGGAGCGACATACAATCGTCGATGCTCTTTTTGAGGTGGAGATGAAACATGATGTGGTGATCAGCATCATCGTCAATACGCTTCAGGACTGGAATGAGGGGATCTGTACCGCCCTCCCGATCCATGATGAAATCACCAGGGAGGGGGTGGCGATGCGATGACAGCGAAGGACTCCGGTCAGCCGGATCACAAATCCATCCTTGTGTCTTACTGGATGGAAAAGGCCCATGAATCGCTGGCGGCCGGGCGAAGTGAATATGAATCAGGGAGACTTACGACCGCCGTTAGAAATCTCTACTATGCCTCTTTCTACGCGCTTACGGCCTTGTTATTGAAAGACGGCCGATCTTTCAAGAAGCATACCGGGGTAAAGGCCGCTTTGCATAAGGATCTTATCAGAGAAGGGATAGTGGAACCTGAGTGGGGCAAATTTTACAACAGGATCTTCGACAGCCGACATGAAGGTGATTATCAGCCTCTCCGGGTATTTCAGCCAGAGGAGGTCAATTCCTACCTCGAACAGTGCACCGGTTTTATCGCACGGATGGAAACCCTTCTGGGAAGAGAGACTAAACAACCACCGTCTTGAAGACGGTGGGTTTAAAAGCGCGGACTGAAAGTCCAGCAAGACCGGCTTTAGCCGGTAAATTATTCGATATCGAAACGATCGTTTGGGTCTTTTTCAAAATGGTGCTCAAGATACTCTTGAATCATGTCCTTGGTAAGCTCGCCAGATGTGACACAGAAATACCCCCGCGCCCAGAAATGCTTACCCCAGTATCG
Source organism: Desulfatiglandales bacterium (assembly GCA_963662465.1). Lineage (GTDB taxonomy): Bacteria > Desulfobacterota > DSM-4660 > Desulfatiglandales > Desulfatiglandaceae > NaphS2. The sequence goes on along the minus strand of OY759599.1, from coordinate 389,713 downwards.
TTTCTTCAGGTGTGGGAATTCCTCAAAGATCTTTCGCGACGCCCTTCCCTTCACCCTTCGCATTATGTCCGAAGGGGAAATATTTGGTGGCGCCGAAACGAGAATATGCACGTGATCCTTGCTGACCACACCACGCACTATCTGGATTTCGAAACGTTCGCAGGTCTGTCGCACGAGTTCCCGAACTCTAAGGGCAACATCACCCTGCAAAACGTGATAGCGGTATTTGGTTACCCAAACAAAATGATATTCAATCTTGTAGCGAGTGTGGCTTCCTTGACGGTATTCCATGCCAAGTATTATAAGCCAACCGCTAGCAAAATGCTACCCGCCTGAAAGGCGGGGGTTTTAACCTTTTCCAGAAACAATAAACTGAAGGACAGCTTGTTATGACCATCATTGCATCCATGCTCCAATCGATTCGGAAAGCGGCTTCGTATAGCCGGCATGAACTGGCGTCTCCACGGGTCATTCTGTGGCCTGACGAGGAACGCCTGTGGATCGAATGCCTGGATCTGCTGCGGGCGAACCATCCCGTCTTGTGGTCGCTGGGAGACTATGATCCCGACAAAGCGACGGGTCCGGCGGCGTGGTTGAGATACCAGTTAGAGACTCAAAGCGGAGACCATGTGCCGGTAATCTACCTGCCGGGTATCAGGCGGTCTACTTTCCGCAATGCGGAACAGTGCCCGAATGGGGCCAGGCATTTGTTTGCGCTGCAATTCCAGGGGCAGTTCTGGACCTAGAAAAATGGAAAGAGTTGGACGCCATTTGCATTTTTATCCAGTCCAACGGACGGGCTGGGTTTGGATGTGGCCCGGATGCTGGAAGAAAGGCTCCTTTTGTCCAATCTGGCGGTAACGTTCGGACATGGATGGTCGGCGCTGCCCACCATCACGGCGACGGCCAAACCAGCCTTTATGCCGCTGGCTGAAAAACTGGGGGGTCCACTGAAAGGGGCCGAATTTGAATCCAGAGAAAAAGCCGGTGGAAAGGCCCTTAACCATAACCGATTTAAGCAGCTGTTGGTTGCGCTGGGGATTTCCGTCCTGGAATCGGAAGAGACGGGATCTCAAGTGGGTTGTGCCTGGACGGAGCTCGGTTCTCTCGATACTTATGGCCATGAACAGGGTGCAAAACTCGCATGGCGGGTAAAAGAGCAGCAAAAACGCATCGGCGCTGCTGAATTCCGAAACACCCATTTCAGCTTTACCATGATCCCGGATGGTATAGAACAATTTATTTTCACCCCTGAACTTCACAGTAAGAACAGCATCGGCACGGACCCGCTTCCCGCCGGGCAAATATGGGCGCTGTCTCCCGGAGGGTCGGATGAAAATCCAGGATTGTTCCACATCGAGGTGACGGAAGGACCGGGAAGCGGGGTCAAGATTCTCAACCGGAGCCCTCCCCTCCCGGACCACTCAAGAAAAGCGTGCGCTGCGTAGAACAGAATCTCTATACATGGATAAGACCCCCTTTGTCCATCACCTCACAGCAAAAGGCAAGTATTATTTCCTCTCACGCCCGCGCCGCTTTGGCAAAAACCTCTTTCTGAGTACCCTGAAATCGGGATCGAATTCAGCAGCCGGGAACGAAACATAGTCACCTTTGAATGGGAAAAGATGGCCTAACCCGCGCCGTGGCTTTCGCCTTAAGCGGGTCATCGGGCCAATAGTGTTTGGGGTATCGGCCCTTGAGTTCTTTTTTCACCTGAAGATAGCCCGTCTTCCAGAAACCCGCCAGATCCTGGGTGATCTGTACCGGGCGACCGGCCGGTGAAAGCAGGTGAATCAACAATGGCTGACGCCCTCCGACCACGGCGGGTGTCTGTGAAAGACCGAACATCTCCTGCAACCGCACGGCCAGCACGGGCACGGGATTTCCATAGTCGATGGGAATCCGCGAACCACTGGGAACCGCCAGATGGGTGGGCGCCAGTGCATCAAGGGCTTTGTGCTGTTGGTAGGTAAGCATGCTGAAAAGAGCCCCCTTGAGGTCCACCCGAACCAGGTGGCTCACTCGGTCCATTTTGACCAGATAGGGCGCCAGCCAGTCATTCAGGTTCAATAGAAGCCCCTCATCGGAGACATCGGGCCAGGATTCATCTTCCGTTAGAAATCGCCGCAAAAAACACACCCGCCCCTGCCATCGGCGGAGGGTTTTGTTCCAGGGCAGACACTGAATTCCCTGCTGTGCAATACCACAAAGCAATACCTTTAGAACCTGCTCGGAATCTGGATTGGGCAGGGGCTCACTGCTCAGGACGATGGCGCCCAGCTTCAGATTCCGCAGAGCTTTTACGCAGCCTCGGTCCGGATTCCACGAAACGGATTCCGACCACTGAACCCGGTTTTCAAACTGTTTCATAAGGGTATCCAGACGGTAGGGCGCGGCTTTATAAATTCCGGCCTCCCGACCTTTCCCATCCAGCTCCGCCGCCACCAAAAATGGCTCGCCGGCAAGGGGGGAATTTGAATCGAGAAAGGCCCCGCGACCGCCGGCGAGCAAAAATCGCCCCCTGAAACCCGGTCGAAGCTGGGCAATTCGATCCGGATAGGCCCACGCCAATAACCGCCCCAGGGCATCCGCACCACCCTTTCCGCCTTTAACGCCGAGGCGTCGACGCAAATGATCCGAAACGCGAATCGCGCGGCCCACGGCGCCCTGATCTACAGTCCCCCACGAAACAACAAAGGTTTTTTTTTGGCGTGCGGCACGCATGAGATCCACCCGAAGCCCCATATCCGCATCCTGCCGACCCGGTTCAAACCGCACCACATCTCGTTCACCCAGGAGCGCCGCCACGTCGCAGGCCAGCCTCCCCTGCCCTATGGATTCGGCGGCAATCAACATATGCGCCAGTCTCGGATGCACCGGCAGATCAGCCATCCGTCGGCCATGATCGGTCACCCTGCCATGCTGATCCAGGGCATCCAATTCCCGAAGCAGATCGCAGGCCCCATGAAATGCCCCTCTGGGAGGCACATCGAGCCAATGAAGGGTCTTGGGGTCATCTACGCCCCATGTGGCCAAATCCAGGGCCAGACCCGCCAGATCGGCATCGAGAATTTCCGGCCGGTGCGCCGCGGGCAATGTCCCGTGCATCTCATAGGACCACAGGCGCAGGCAGACGCCGGGACCGGTTCGGCCCGCGCGGCCTCGCCGCTGATCAGCCGATGCACGGGATACGGGAAGTGTCGCCAATCGGGTGAGGCCGCTTCGAGGGTCGAAACGCGGGGACCGCTGAAGGCCGCTGTCCACCACCACCCGAATGCCCTCGATGGTCAAACTGGTTTCGGCAATGGATGTGGCCAACACGATTTTCCGCCTCCCCTTGGACGGGGGCAAAATGGCCTGGTCCTGATCCCCGCGACTCAAATTGCCGAACAGCGGAGAAATGACCCATTCCGGTCCCAGCCGGGCTACGGTCAATCGCCGGGCCATCTTTCGAATCTCCCCGGCGCCCGGCAAAAAGACCAGGATACTGCCGGCTTCCTCGCGCACAGCGGAAAGCACCGCTCGGAAAAGGGCATCCTCGGACCAGATTGGCGTATGCTCACCCACATACCGGGTTTCAACGGGAAACAGACATCCGGGACAGGTGATTACCGGCGCATGGTTCAACAGGGCCGCCACGGGACCTTTTTCCATGGTGGCGGACATGATCAAGAGCCTTAAATCCCAGTTCAGGACCCCCTGCATGTCCAGACACAGGACCAACCCCAGGTCCGCATCCAGGCTGCGCTCATGAAACTCATCAAAGATCACCAATCCCACCCTTTCCAGGGATGGATCAGTTTGCAGCATTCGCGTAAGCACCCCTTCCGTGACCACTTCAATGCGGGTTTCAGCGCTGACACGGCTGTCCATTCGAACCCGGTAGCCCACCGTCCGACCCACCGCTTCCTTCAACAGATGGCTCATACGCATGGCCGCGGCCCGCGCCGCCAACCGCCGGGGGGCCAACACAAGCATTTTTTTACCTTTAAGCCATGGCGCATTCCGTAGTGCAAGCGGAACACAGGTGGTCTTACCGGCTCCCGGCAGGGCCTCAAGCACCCCACAGGGGTTTTCGGCAAGCACCCTTTTCAAATCCTCCAGGACCGCATCAATGGGCAGGCCAAAGGGTTTCATTGAAGAACAGATATTTTGCATGGAAAAATTTTAACCAACAGGTCTGAAAAAAATGCTAAAAAGAAAAAATGCTTTGTATTTGTGTACGTTCCCTATGAAACAATTGATTCGCTACCAGAACGCTTCCCCGATCGCTTCCCAATGGCGCGCCCATTGCCGGCCCGCCGTTGCGATGCTTGCGGGTCTCGCGGCAGCACAGATCATCGCCTCCCTTCAGGTCTATGACGCCAACCAGTCGCTTTACAATGCCCTTACCGCCATTCACGGGGGGGGATATCTGCCGGTTCCCAATCAGAAAATCATGGCCCGTCTTCAAGACTTCTCCACCGCCGTTTATGGAGGACTTTTTTTCACCTTGAGCACAGGCGCGGGCATCTCCCTCCTCTCCCTGGCCGCGGCATGGCTCTGGGAACGTGTTTTTTCCCGAAACACCATTTTCCTCCTTACACTTCTCTTCTTATGGGGAGGGATTCTATCGGTACTCAACTGGAAAGGATTTGAACCGTTCGCCACCCTCTATTTTGTCGTAATCCCCCCGGTGACGTTCAGGGCCGCCATCAGCTGGATGCCATCCAAAACCGGAAAGCAACCCCGGCATTGGGGAATGCCCCACCTCCTACCGGTGATTCTGTTAGCGATGCTGTGGGCGCCACAAGCGAAAAGTCATCTGTTTCTAAACATCCGGGACCACATTCTACTTTCCAACCCCCTGGGCGAAAAGATCGTCAACTTTTATTACCAATACACCCTCTATCCAGCCGAAATCCTCAAAACGCTGGATCAGAAACTTCAGAAGACCTGCGCCCTTAAAGCTTTTGAGGGCGGTCCATTCAAAAAACGCCTGCATAAAATCCTGCTCGCCCACGACTGGCTCGACATGGGAGAGAAAAAAGATGTGGACCTGATTTTAATCAATGCAGGTGACGAGCTGTTAATGGACAATGGAAACGGGGTGGTCCTGAGAATCCCCAGGAATGAATTCCAGACCCACCCAACCCGATTTCTGAAGGCGTTTTCGTCGGCGACGGACAAACACCGCTTTTTTCGTCAATTCACCTTTTGGTCGCTCCTAATCGGATTTCCCGTGAGCCTCTATAGCTTTCTCTACTGGCTTTTATTCTTATGGCTCGGCACATGGATTTCACCGAAAATTGCTGCGGCGGCATCCGCCGGGATCTGTTGTTCAGCGGGTCTTGCCCTGCTCATTTGCCTGTGGCAGGGCAAGGTGCAAACCATCGACCATGAAAACCTGGGGGAAACACTCATGTCCGGCAACCGACGGGAACGGTTGGCGACGTTGAAAATGCTTCGAGAAAAACGCCTGGATGCATCCAGCTTCGAAGCGTACCCACGCATACTGAAAAGCCCTTACATCCCGGAACGTTACTGGCTGGCCAAGGCATTGGGCGTTGCGCAGGGCGATGAAACCCGCACAGATCTGGTGAGGCTTCTCGATGACCCCTCCCCTCTTGTGGCATCCAGGGCATTTTCCGCGTTGGGTCGGAGAGGAGAGCAAAAAGCTCTGGCGGAAATACTGAAACGAATCAAGACCTCTGAACACTGGTACAGCCAATGGCATGCCTACAAAGCGCTGAAGGCCCTGGGATGGCATCAGACAGACGCTGACCCCTGAGCCGATGCAAAGTTGCCGATCTTTAATGAAAAGACCATGCCCACCAGTGAAATCCCTCCTGCCACGAGAAACGGAATGGTGAAGGACTGGGTTACATCAGCGATATATCCCCCCAGTACCGGTCCCAGGGCCTGGCCGATGCCGAAAAACAGGGTCACAAATCCCAGACCCGCCGGCGCAAGCCGCGGTCCCACAAGGTCGCCGGCGGCCGCCGCCATGATGGTGGGAATGCTCCAGGCGGTAAAGCCGAACAGTATGGCGGACAGATAAAACCCAAATTTAACCCTGACCAGCGCGTAAATGATATAGGAAACACCCAGCACCAAATAGGCCAGGGCGGCGCCCCGGCTTCGACCCAGCCGGTCCGATATACTGCCCCAGATAACGCCGCAAAACACGCTCAACCCCCCGACCATAGCCCACAATGACCCGGCCCAGGCTTGGGAAAGGCCGATTTCCTTCACCAGATAGGCGGCAAAAAACACCATATAGATGATATAGGAGAGGCCGTAAAAAAAATAGACGAGGCCCAGATACCAAACGGCGGGCATCCGGTAAACCTTTGTCCAGTCAAGGGAAGAGACCTTGCTTTTAGGCGCGGCATCAACCGTTCCGCCATCCGCGTTCCGAACCCCCACCGGCAACAGTCCCTTTTCTTCCGGACGACTGCGGATAAACAGGAACACCACCCCTGAAATCACCAGGACCCCCCCACCCAGAATATACCAGGAAATGCGCCACCCATCCGTGCCGAATGCCTGCAGTATGGGCGGCACCACAAGACCGCTGACGAGGGTCCCCGCCCCGATGCCCGCCGAAACGATTCCCGTGGCAAACCCCCGTTTTTCTATCGAAAACCAGGCGCTCCCCAGAGCCATGGCGGGCACAAAGGCGGCGCCGTTCCCCAGACCCGTCATGAGACGCATGGCAAAGGCGAACCCGAAGGTTTCCGCAAGCCCGGTCAGCAGCATCGTAATTCCCATGAGAACCAGGGCGAGGGTGATGACAATGCGTGTGCCGAAGCGAGCCGCCAGAAACCCGCCGATAATGGCCATGGTCAGATAACCGATGAAATTGCCGGTCCCCAGAAGCCCCAGCTGCGTATAGTCAAACTGAAGGCCATCTTTCATGGCGGGCAGGATGATGGTGTAGGCCATACGGCCGAATCCGTGGGCAGCGATGGTGGTCAGCAACCCCATGAAAATAACGATCCAGCCATAATGCAGTTTTTCCCGTCCCATGCGTTTTACCCTCCCTCTTGATCCCGTTTTCGACCAGAAGCGTCAATACTCTCACCATTCCGGTTTAAATGGGTATCATTTTCAGGGGGATATGGAAAGCATAAAGAGAGGTTTGCGCTGTACCGTTTTTGTGCCGTACCGGGGGTGTTCTGGGCCCCAAAAAAACGCGGGCGCGAGGTCTGAGAGGGCGACATGGCAGCAGAATATTATGGTTTCCAAAGACATACCCCAAAAACCCGATAATTGGACATGCTAATCCCTTTAAATTGAACTTAGCGCGCTAACGCGCGGGCTTTCTACCTTGCGCATATTTCATTGTTTCTCGATTGCACTGAGGGCAACCGAGAATGGGCATAAAGCCTTCCACATTCCTTCCTTCATATTCTGCTTTTGCAATCTCGACGTCTATTATCGCTTCATTTACCTTCATTTCATGCCGGCAATGGGAACAACGGTAAGGATATTCCTCCGGAGGAGGGCCGAACGGGAAGTCCTCGCCTTCCACCCCCGCTGTCATTTTGTCCTGTAACCGTGCCGTACCTGTCGTTTTTGATGTTTTCATATTCGTCATATAAAACTCCATATTTTGGATGCCATATCTTCCATAGCACCATTTCATGGCCACAATAACGACACAAAAAAGGATCTTGAGAGCTGATCTCCTTATAACGTTCTCGATATCTTTTCGCTTTTACGACTTGATACGTTCCTTTAATCCCACGCCCCAAAGCCTTCATCCCTTTCCGTATTACTTCCGACCATTTCTTAAAAGTTTTCGTAGCCTGTAGCCCATAATAACGAACCCGCTGGAACCCTTTGGGCATTATGTGTTGAACCATTCGACCGATAAAAACATCCACTTCCACGGTTTCAACCTTCCTGGATTTTGTCATGTGATCATTGTACCAATAGGTAACATATTGGCCATCATAACTGATTATCCGTCTCAGAGCTATCGGAGGAGATGCAACATATTTCGCCAAATATCGCGCCAGACCCCCACATGTCTCAGGAACATTACCCTTGCTCACATTGGCTACCAAACCTTTAGGGTATTTTTTCCACAGCTCATCAATAAGTTTATCGACCGCACTGCTGTTAAAATGGGACTTGAGCATTCTGAATAGATGATACTGCCATTTCTTATGTATAATCTCATACTTGAAGAACCTTAAATCAAACCAACCGCACAGATCTTCATTTATCCCACCGCTTGTCATGATGATATGCAAATGCGGATTATAATGACCGGATCGACCATGCGTTTGAACAACGACGATCGTTCCTATTTTCAGTTTCCGCCGAAGAACCGTTCCGACAACATCCTCCAAACATTCGTACCCGCATCTCATAAAAGCCGATAACAAACGTCCATCATTTCGAGCCTTATAAAAAACGATTCTCAGTTGCTCGGGAATTGTCAAAACAATGTGACGGTAATTCATGCCCCCATGAAGCACCCTACTCACTTGACTGACAAAATCGTCAACATATTTCTTGGCGCAGGATAAACAAAAACAGCTCTTGCAACTAAAACCTATCCGGCGAACATCACCACCGCAATAAACACACCGGTGCTCGCTATATCCGGCGCTTTCCTTGCCGCAACCAAGCATTTTCTGAACCGGATCTTCATATTGCGAATTATCATACCCTGGATGATGCTCTTTGAATGATTCCCAATGATCAATAAAAATCGTCCGGAAAGTCTCCTTATCAATTTTTTGGTTTGATGGCATATGCATAATGTGCTTTTTTTGACACATTTAATGCCATCACTGCAACAACTATTTGATATGCCAAATCAAAAATGGAAATTCCTATGCTTTTAAATTAAATCATTTATTTATAACTATTTTAAATAAATTGGATTAGGCGGCTCTGGCTATTGGCCGTACAAGGGAGCGCATTTGCTCAATACGGCCAGCCCTTACATGACCAAGGGCCATTGCCATCATTACGGCGGTGGCCAAGCAAACTCTTGTTTGCATTTTGGCTTGGCCGCGTATGTAATGTTTCTCAAAACCAAAATCATTATCGATCCGACTGTTGATTCTCTCCAAAGAAGAACGCCGATTATACGCTCGGTCCCAACCCTGCGTACCATAGGGAATGGGTGTGAAGATTCGCCGATCTTCCTCAGTGATATTTATTCTGACAATTCGCCCATAATCTCCGGGATTAACTTGCCCCGCAGATGAACACTCTCCACATCCTTCACAGGAAAAGCCGTTTGCAGCTGCGGGACAACGATATTTCAGGGTATTGCGATTTTTTTCAAAGCCACAAAAAGCCATGTCCCGCTGTTCTCCAGTAGCCGGACAAATACAATGGACTGTCCCTTTCTCAGTATACACAATGGTATCTGCCCGGTCAGGATAAAGAGGTCGTGTGATCGGTTTTGCAGGATCGTATCCCGGCTCATTCTTTTCATCTCTCCACAGTTCACGGGTATCAATGCCGGGCCGAATCCCATATTCATCCAACAGCTGAGCCTTAGTTTTGCCGGAATCCAAACCACGGTCCGCCACAAAATCATCACAGCGCTCGCCAAGCTGCGGTGTTTCCTCAAAAATTTCTTTGATCATGCTTCGCAGTTCCTTGTGTTCCGAATGCGAGGCAGGTGTTACATGAACTGCCACCGGAATTTCATATAGGGTATCAGCGATCAAATGAAGGCCATATCCAAACCAGCTTTTTACTTTTGTCCACTGCTTTCCGGTTTTACTGTCTGTCCCTTTCGTTTCATGCTTGCCCCAATCTGCATCCGTATCGGAGGTTTCACCGGTTTTCCGGCTTTCTTGTCCCGTACTATAACTGTTGATAGCCTTGCCGTCATACCCTAAATGACAACCAAAATCAGGGAGTTCTGTCATTAAGGATTCTCGAAGCCCACGCACCATGCCGCTGACCATATTACCATATTCTTCCAGTTCTATGACGCTCCTTAAAAATCTTGAGAAATTCCAACTACCTGGAACCAAAAAATATGCATTTCCGCTCTCAGACCGTATGATTTCCATTCGGCCCGTTTCCTCATTGCGTCTCAGTTCAGCTACCGGTTTTTTTTGCCTCGGCAGAATATCAAATCCGCATGCCTCTAATAACGCCGGATTCCTGGACAATTCGCGAATCAAAGATTCAATGGATGCATGCTGGAACACGACTCCCGCAATAAGCGCGTTCCACATTGCGCGTATCGGAAAATCATCTCTCCCATTGCCGCGACGCTTTTCAAGTGCCGCTACAATATTCTCATCAGGCAGATTATCGCGCACCAGATAGAAACGGTCCAAATCCGAGCGTGCTTCGACATCATTCCACGAAAAAAGAAACGGACTCACTGCTGCCAAGTTTCGGCCTCCATCAAATATTTAAAGAAACACTCTATCCTGTTATCTGATGAAGGCATTGTACAATATTTTGTATTAAAATCAAGGTATTCCGACAAGTTCTTTCGCTTGGGGTGAAAAAATGGAAAATTCCGACTCGATCTAGCTAAGTGCTTGATTTCAGGATGCCCACCCATCTTTTTTTTGGGGTAATGTTTTTTTGACACTGCCAAATCCCTCCAGGATACCAGAGACTTAAGCACAGCGCAAACCCCTCCATAAAGTAGCAGCGTTTTCGCATGGGCGTTGGCGGGAACGTTGCTAACATTGGGATGCACGCTTTTTTTCCCGTCAACAAATCCTCGGCTCATGCTTATATCGGAATTTCAGCAAATAACTTCTTGAGCTGATTTCACACTTCGGTTATGTTAAATTCGTAACTGATCACGGGGTTTAGATCGTTTCGGATAGATCATGAAGAAGGCAACTCTCATAACAAACAAGTTTACGCTCCTTCAATCTCTTGTTTCGCCTTCAGCATTTCATCCATTAACGTTCCGATCTCATGCATCTTTTCCGTGTCCATCCTAAATCGGGTGAGGACTTCACAAAGCCATTTTTTCTCCATGATAGCCTTTTTGGTGTTGTAGAATTTTTGTTCCGATTTATTCATCAGCGCCAGGAGGACCAGGGTGGTCAACAGGTCCATATCCTGTTCATGATCGATCCATTGCCAGGCCTGATCAGTCAGGTTGGGACCGTAACGGCTGGTGGCCAGGACAATCTGGGTGTATAGGTCGTCCCGATTTTTCTGATGAAAGAACAGGCTTTTTGTTCCAGCGCTGCCTTTTTTGACCTCTGCCAACTGAAAAGAGAGAAAATAGGCAAAGTGAACCAGCCAGTCATGTTGTTGCTTAGTGATGGATGCCTCATCGGCCAGTTGCAATATGGGAACACCGTCCAGCACACCCGGATCTTCCTGAACTTCCTTAACCTTGTCGGCCAGGGGTTTGCTGATCTGCGCATGCGTCTCTTCCAGTTCACGGGTTGTGCGGTAAACTGCTTCAGCAATAGCCGTCTTCTCTTGAGGGAAAGTCCGGCTGAATACATGAACAACCTCATCCGCCGGGATATAGGTTTTCATGTGCCGCCCTCTGGCCCCTAACAGCATATCGAGAAAAATACCGCCAAACTGGCTTGCGACCGTGTCCGCGGCCCCCTGGGGCTTGTCAAAGGATTGCCATGCATTCCTTTTTTCCGGTTCAATGGTCAACCACAGATCCACCAGGCTTTCAGCAATTTTCAGGGGTGCGTGCCGGGGGCCATCCGGATGAAGGCATTCGAGCTGGATCAACCGGTCCAGGGGCTGCCCCGCGTTAAGCCATTCCATCATCAGATCCTTGGCGCCCATCACGCTGGGTTTTTCGTAGTGCTTCAGTCGGCCTAAAAACCAATTTTCAAACACTTCCCGGCCCAAATGTTTGATGGCGGCCTGATGCGTTACAGCGGCATCCCGCTCGGCGTCATCTCTCAGGAGATCATGGAAGGCCTTCAAGGCAGCCACGCCTTGATGGTACGATATGATCCGTTCCAACAGTGCATCCGGGTCCGTACACAAAGGAAGACTTACATTCTTGTTCAGAATGGATTTGATTTTGTCCCGTGCCTCTTCCCCCTGAAACCGGTCAATGTTTCCGGAAACATAAGCCGCACGGGGAAACCGGTTTTCCGCCAGCATGCCCACACCCAGCATATAGTAGTGAAAGGGGTGTCCCTGGGTTTTTTCATCGAAAACAGTGGACATGAAGGGAAGAGGGGCATTTTTATCTTTGTTTCGATCCGCCCCAGTTCCTCTGTTGTCTTTGGGGGCATCGATTCCTTCGAAATACTCCCAAACAAGGTTTTCCACGATGTCGTACCGGAAGTCAGTATCCGGAAGGGTTTTGTTATCGTCATCCCTGCTAAGAAAATACTGTATTTGATAATGCGACAAATCGCGGTACAGCAGGAAGCTCTCCCCCATGCCATAGGTTTCAAGATCGCCGCTGATATGCCAGGACCGTTTTCCGTTTTTGACCTGTTCAAACGCCTGGCTGTAAATAATTCTTTTAAATTCACCCTCCGGCAAAATGATTCTCTCTTCTTTGGGACCGATAAACTTCAGGTCGCCGTTTTTAAGAAACAAAACGGTTTCGTCATAGAAATCGGCCCATTCCCCAGGGTCGATCCGGGCAGGCACAATTTTCAAAGAAACATAAACTCCCATGGCATACTCCCTCCTTGCTCAAATTAAAAAGTCATCGCGGCATAATTTTCACATTCAGAAGCGTCAATGAACCTGCCGTTGTCTTGTCAGTTTCCATTTTTCGCCCCTCTCCCACAATCTCCGGCAGGCATTTCAATCCCATATACCCAAGCAAACCATCCAGATCGGCCCGGTCGGACCAAAGGACGCCTTTCTCCCGCATTCGGTGGATGCCCCCAGCCTGACCCGATGACGAATGAAGCTGAAATGCCAGTTGACCGGAATATCCCCGACCGAATGGAACCAGACGCCGGGAAGCGTTTTATTCTGGCCGTTCCAGAGGACCTGGGCCATATACACTTCACCCAAATACCCCAGAGGATCGTGGACCTTGCGTTTCAGCGTACGGTATCGCGCCCGAAGGTCATTTTGAACATCAACGGCTCTTTTTCCCTCCACTGCAATGCGGCCCCAGACCTTCAGGAATTCCAGCAGAATAGGGTCATCCACTGTCCGAAACCAGCCGCCAAGCTCCATGTATTCCAGAAAATCGCCGCGGGAGAACCGGATCAGCGTGTCCCGAATGGACTCGATCGATACTTCCTGCCGGTCCCGCTCTCACAACTAACAGGGCCACGGCCTCTTCAAGACCCGCGCTCATAGACAGATTCGTCCGGACAAGTGCAATTAAATCTTCGCCCCGGATGGATTCGCGCATTGCCAGATCCGGATTCCCCAACCGAAAGGCTGCGAACCAGCGCAGAAAGTTTTCAATGTATTCAACAGCAAAATCAGCGCTGCTTGAAACACTGTCACGAAAACTGTAGTAAACCGGCACAACACAACCATAAGGATCAGCCACATTCCCCTGCTCAAAAAAAAGCCGGTTCACCACGCGTTTGAAGATCTCGGTTTTGCCCATGCGCCGCTGACCCAGGAGCGCATCTAGCCCCCCCGGTTTTATACCGGGTATTTATAGTATAGTGTGGAAGGATATTTTTGAGTTATAGCAGATTACATGCCAAATGTATAAGATTGATGAAAGAAATGAGTCTGCCCGTGAAAGACTGGCGACCAGCACCTACGAGCCGAAAGAGCTGAAGCCCTTTTTAAAGAAATGTTGGAGAGCGGCGTCAAAACAGGCTGGTCAAGACTCTTTCAGAGATTTGGGTCCTATTTTTCGGCAGCCGTAGCAACAGCGGCATGTATTTCAGGCGAAACTCTTAAGAACATTTTCCCGGAATAGGGTTTATTGGGGGCCTCTCCTCTTTGAGTACAGGTGGCAAGATAAAAGTCTATGGCTTCCTTGAACTCACCGCGAATTTCATCAACACGCTCACTGTGGAAAGTGATGATATCACGAATACCGGCAACACGCCCAACAAAACATTCATCTTCATCGCTGTATTCGATCCGCGCCGAATACCCCTTGTATTTCATCGCTCTCATGGAATCACCTCCATTTTTCGTAAAAACTCGCGGGCTGCCCGAACCTGATAGGGCTTGGCTTCTTTCCCAGGGTGGGGCCGGTGAAAATCCGCCCGCAAATCACCTCGCCTAAAACACATCTCCCATTTCCGTTTTCCCTAAAACCTCCTCGCGTCTTCTCGACATAGTCACTGTCCTGGCACCCAACCATGTATTTCCCGTTTGGAGAACTGGAAAAAGGCCCAAAAAAATCAATTGACCTTACGGTCAAGAACCTTTCAGTAATTGAAATATCGGAGCGTTCGTTGCTTATGGCTGGTTTTCCAGGCTTGCGCTTCCGTTTGAAGAAATTGCAGACATACATTCAACACGAATTTGAGAAAGGCAGGTGTTTGCCGGTATGGGGGAAAGATAGAGGCCGCCTCTTTTTTGGGGAGGCCTCTGAGCTGAAAATTGAGCCGAGTGCTTCCTGCCAGGTGTAAAAAACGACACGTCAAGATCTTGAATGGACGTTTTTATCTCTGCCATGGGACCCAATGGCAAGGCGAACGTGATAGTGCCGAAGTGATCGACCGGGAACAAGCTGAAAAAGAGATCCTTTCTCACAACCCGGATGTCTGGAGTGAATTCTTTGACGAACCCTTGCACCAGACCTCGTTAAGCCCCGGGCGGTTTTGCGGTGGTCCAATCGTGTTTTCAAGCAGTTAGAGTGTCTCTAATTGAGAATTGGACAGTCGAAGTTGCAAGATATTAATATAATTTTTGAAATTTTTTAATTTGTAAAAATTAATTGACACTTCCGGAAGGATGGAATACTCTCGTTTCTGCAAACAATGAAGCGAGGCAATCATGACCCAGGGATTATTGTTCGATGATGTATCGAACGAAGATAAAGCGCTTAAATTCATCGGCCAGCGGCTCTATCTGAAATTTAAAGACGACATCGAAACGCACGTCAGCCTTTACCATAATGACGTCTTGGTAAAGACTGCTGACCTTTCTGACAAGGTGGCCAAAAGATTTTTTGTCGTCGAAGCCGCCGAGCTTGGCGCTACCAAAACCCATCTTGCAGAAGCGCTTAACATCAGCCGCCAGACCATCCATAACTACCAGGAAATAAAGAAACATTTCGGTCTTGAAGGCCTTATCCGCAACTATACGCCTTCAAAAGGTGCGACCTTGCGCCAGAACCGTGAAGCCCATGCCGATGAAGCTCTTAAAGGGAACAAGGCCAGGCAACTGGAGCAGATACGAAAAGGGGAGAGAGAGCGGCTGGATACACAAGTTGAACTCCCTTTCGGCGACCGCACTCTTGACCCGGAAGATCAACCCTTCAGCGAGAAACATGGCTGGGAAGCAACGCGCTATGCGGGCGTTTTTACTTACCTGATTACTTTGATCCACCTCAATAACTGGGCGCGGATGACATCCTCCTTCTTGGGAAATAAATATAAGTTATTGTTTACTTTTGTCTTGATGATTGCAAAGAATACCCGCTCCATCGAGCAACTGAAAAATCTTCACGGACGCGAAGCAGGTCTCATCCTTGGCATCCGGAATTTGCCAAGCAAAACAAAGGCGCGCGTATGGCTTTATGCTGCCTGCAAGTTGGATACAGCACGCCAGATGCTGTCTCATTTTACCCTCCAGCAAATTCGTTCCGGACTCGTCGGCACATGGCTGTGGTTTGTAGACGGTCATTTGTTGCCTTATACCGGGAAAAACAAAGTACATAAAGCCTTCAATACGCAGCGGAGGATGATGGTTCCGGGTCGCAACAACATCGTTGCTTGCGATTCAAGCGGCAGGGTCATTGATTTTGAGATTCAGGAGGGAAAAGGCGATATCCGTAATTATCTTATTAAGTTAGGGATTAAATGGAAGGCAGAAGTCACTCCAGGACCGGTGATGGTATTTGACCGGGAAGGGCAAGGGGGCAATTTTTTTTATGAAATGAATCTGGCAGGAGTCGGTTTTGTAACTTGGGAAAAGAATGTTGACATCAATAAGCTCAAGGCGTTGGACGAAGAGTTGTTCACAGAAGAATTCAGTTTAAATGGCAAGTCATATCGGATATTTGAAGGGGAAAAGGTATTCACCTGCGACGTAGATGAAAAGAAAACTGAAACTCTAACGATTAGGCGCATTTATCTATGGAATGTTTCCAGTAACCGCCGGACCTGCGCTCTGTCGAATGTTCCATCGGACAGAATGGGCACAGAGCAATGCGCAATGGCGATCCTCAACCGTTGGGGAGCCTCTGAAAACACCTTTAAGCATATAGGAGACAAACATCCCCTTAACTACCAACCGGGATATTCGTTTACTGAAAGTCAGAATCAGGAAATCGCCAATCCTGAACTCAAAGAGATCAAGACGAAGGCTTCCGGAATTAAGGCAAAGCTTGTAGGACTGTATAAAAAGCTGTCAAAAAGCAACGAAGTCCTCAATAAAGATGGCAGTACTCGGAAAAACAGTGTCCGCCAAAATGTCCTTTCGCAGATCAAAGAAAAGGAGTCTGAGGTTGAAATCTTGAAGGGGAAAGTAAAACAACTCCCTGAAAGAGTGGATGTTTCATGGCTGGAGGATTACACTTGTTTTCAGCGTATTTGTGATGAAAGCAAGTATTTATTTGACCTTGTGACCGCAAGCGTGTGGAATGCTCGCAAGCAAATGGTAGAGTGGCTTCTGCCGCTTTACGAAAACAAGAATGAGTATGTTGATCTATTCTATGCCATTACCAATTGCCATGGCTGGATAAGGAGCGACAATAAGAAAGTGACAGTACGTCTTGAGCCCCTCCAACAGCCCAGTCGTCTTGCCGCCCAAAAACAGTTTTGCCGGAAACTAAGTCAGTTGAGGGTAATCACCCCCGCTGGAAAATTACTCCAGCTTGAAGTCGGAAATTCGCCCCTCAAATAGGCAAGTGTCCAAAAATCGGGGGGTAAAACCACCTCTCGTAACGAGGTCTGTGCACAGGGGCCCGGACTATTTGGGGTTCCCTGGGAGGGGCCTACAGAAGCTTAACCAGGGCGGCAACAATGGCGATGGAGGCTGCTGAGATTGTTCCCATTCGCATTGTTAAATCATGTTTAAGCCTGAGTTCAAGCTCTCGCATGTCACGTCTAATCAACTCCATATCCTGTTTTGTGGCAAGGCGGTTTTCTATTAATTCGCTGATAATTTTTGTCTGTTCGGCAGCCTGCTCCTCAGTAAAACCGACTGCTTTTAACCTCTTGACGTTTTCGAACGTGTCAAATGTGATGGTGGCGCCCATGGCAATTTCCCTTTCCCTAAACGGATGAAGACATGATATCATGAAACAATACCCGAAACAATCGTATATTTTCGGAGGTGGTATTTATGGGAATTCTGGCTCAGTGCCCGGTATGCAAAACCCGGCAATCCATTAAAAATAAGCTCTGTAAAATGTGCGGATCTGATCTGAATAAGGCCAAGTCAGGGAAAAAGCTGATATACTGGATCAGTTACAGGCTCCCCAGCGGAAAGCAGAAGCAAGAGCCCATGGGCACGTCCATCGAGGAGGCCCGGACGGCGGACGGCAAGAAAAAGACACAGAAAAAGGAAGGCCGTCTTTTCGATATCAAAGCCGATGCGAAAATGACGTTTCAGGAATTGACCAACTGGTATCTGAAATTGGAAAAGGTTAAGGCTCTGGCTTCATACGATACTATCAGGATATCCCTTGTGAAATTCAACAAAGTTTATGGCAGAACCATTATTGCCAAGATCACACCGGCGGACCTGGAGAACTATCAGGCTATCCGCCTTAAAGCAGGCATGGCCCCAGCGACCATTGACCATGAGATCGGCAAAACCCGCACCATGGTTTCAAAGGCATTCGACAATAGAATGATAAGCGGCGAAACCATGCGGACGTTTAAGGTCGTCAAGAATGTTCTCAAAAAAGGTGCTGATATCAGGGACCGGATTATGACCCATGACGAATTCACCCGGCTTTGTGGGAATTCAGCACGGCATCTTCACGACAATCATATGGCTCAACGCGGATTAACGTGAAAAAATGTTTCGCCTGTCATTTTTTTGAGAACTTTCTCCCCCAATAGGTATAAATAGGATGGAAAAAGCTCATTAGGAGGATTTTCCATGAAACTGCTACCCCGTTTTACATCCTATATAAAGGATGCTGCGAAGTCCGTGAAGCGAATTACCCTGCAAGAATTCAAAGAAGTTGCGGATGAAACTCTGACCGAATTGTTGGGCATTGCAAGCATCGGGGTAAAGATGTTTGCACTTCGTCGCGAAGGAGAACACGAAGTTCTGCATCTTTGGTGTACCCATCGCGAGGAGGTTGCCTTGTGTCCACATTGCGGCTCACTTTCAACGAAAATTCATCAAGAAGAAACTCGATCTATTCGTCATTTGGATGTGTGGGGCAAAAAGACTGTCCTACATTTTCTTTCTCGCCGTTTCAAATGCGAAGATTGTGGTCGGACTTTTGTAGAAGAATTGCCCTTCGTAGATTCCCACCGCAGGCAATCCATAACCTTCGAACAGCATATTTATCAGGCCTGTCTTACAAGCACCCGCAAGGCTGTTGCAGTTCATGAAGGGCTAAGCCACTCTACAGTAAAAGATATCTTCAACTTTTGGGCGGCAATGAAACGGATATCTACGGCCACCTATCCTGTCAGGGGCTTAGGAATTGATGAGCTTTCCATCAAAAAGCGTCACAAGCAATTCGTACTCGTGATCTCTGATATTGATAGGAAATGCATACTCGCTATCCTGCCTGACAGGGAGAAAAAAACCCTGGAAAATTGGATAGAAGCCTTGAGTCCTATGGAGAAAAAATCTATCCGTTTTGTTTCCATTGACATGTGGGCGCCCTATGATCAAGCAGCCCGCAGCAAGCTGCCCCATGCGAAGGTGGTAGTTGACCGATTCCATGTCATGAAACAATTGAATACGCGCCTGACCCAGCTGCGCACAAAATATCAGAAAGAAAGCTCTGATGAAATGAAAAAACTACTCAAAGGCAGCCGCTGGATACTTGTACGCAATCGGGCTGAACTGTCACCAAAGGAGACGGAACATCTGGATAACATACTGAAAACATGCCCTGATCTTCGCGCCTTGTACCTGCTTAAAGAAGAATTCCGCACCATATTCGAGAAAATCCATTGCAGAGAAAAAGCAGCCCGTTTTTTGGACGCATGGGTTCTAAAAGCAAAACGAACAGGCAACAAATACCTGCTCAAATTTGTTGCTACATTCAAAAACTGGAGAAAGGAGATCCTCAATTATTTTACCGAACGAATCACAAATGGTTTTGTCGAGGGGCTCAATAATGGACTGAGGACGATGATACGCTCGGCTTACGGTTACAGGAATTTTGCAAACTTCAGGCTTCGGGCGCTCGCACAATTCGCGGGTTTTCGCGTTACTCCGCGATAAGTCAAAAAAGTCAACAGTTTAAAAGAGCTCATAATAACAAGCGCCTAAGTAAATCAAGTCAACAAGGTAAGCGCCTGAACCTTGATGATGCCGGCAGCATGAATAAAAAATCAAGTCATCAAGTCAATCAAGGTTCATACAAATGAGAAACTGTCCTGCCTTGCGTCGGTAGCCATCTTGTATTAGCTCTTCATTGCCTTATCCCAGTGGACGCAGAGCGTCCAAAGCGCATTCTCACGCAGAGTGTAGGAATACGCGGAGCTTTTGACATCTGACATCTTTGGTTCGAAATATCGATTTTTCACGTTAATCCGCGATGAGCCAATCATATTTTTCTTTTTCGTGGAACCCCCGTTTCCGATATCCGCACAGGATTAGTCAAAGCCTGCAAAAAATCTGACATCGTTTATGGACGTTTCAAGAAAGACGGCTTCATTTTTCACGACCTACGGCATACATTTAACACAAATATGAGAAAGGCAGGCGTACCGGAGAGCGTTATCATGGCGATTACCGGTCATTCAACACGGGAAATGTTTGATAGATACAACACGGTTGACTTGGATGATACCCGGCAGGCCGTTAAAACGCTGGAGGTCTTTTTCCAAAATGTTACCCAAAATATTACCTTGGACGAAAAAAAGGCCACTTAAAAAAGCAGCCTGTTCAGGTAAGTATTTGATTTTTTTATGGTGCCGAAGGCGGGACTTGAACCCGCATTTACCAACTAAACACCTGTTTTTATTATCTTTTCAGAACATATTTTCAGTGGTGAACAACAGGTGCACAACTTTTGATCTATTCTGCCCCCCTGAAAATACACCCTGAAATCTTCACCTGAAAAAATAATTCAAAAAAAAATATCAGGCAAAAAACCGCCTTAAAGATACCGCCAGAGAGATTATTGTACTTAATGTAGCCTAACACGCCATCATAAAAATAAATATTGATTGACGACGGGGTGATTTGATGATTATACTGAAACAAAAATAAATTATAGGGGAAAAGAAGATGAAATATAAAATAACATTGAACGAATACACGGAGCATCCACATAGGCAAGCATTAAGCAATGTGGGCATAGCACAATATGACCTTGCCCTTGCCATTGGAATTAATCAAAGCCAACTATCTCAGTGGTTAAGAGGCATTTCTCCCATGCCGGAAACCGTAGAAAATGAAATTAAAATCATATTGGAAAAATTGCAGGAACCAGAACCAGAACCAGCAAAGAAGAAACGGAAGATTAAACCGATACCAAAGGGGGGAAATAAAAATGTATAAAGTTAAAAATACCAAAAAAATTGAAGGCCAAACAGGTGAAATCGAAATTGTTTTGTTGACCGAAAACGGGAAGGAAACGACGGAAAGAATGGTGCTACCCGTTACAATCGAGCCAGGTGCAACGTGGGATCAATTTCCCGGGAAATTAAGCAAGGATGCCGTGTCATTTTTGTTACACGAAATCATGCTAGAGGATGAGGACTAACAGTTTAACACTTGCAGGGGCAGCCAATGGGGCAATGGGCGGATGATACCCTCATATCATCCAGCCCCTGCATACCGCTGAGGGGCGGCAATGGAAACAATATACTATTTTGATCGGATCTGGATTTACAGCGTGGAATATCCCAACACAATCATTGATGCTTTGCCAATGGATCTATTGGCGCAACATTGCAGATCTGTTGATATTCACGGCAAATACAAAGCCACGGAATTTACGAAATACAGATCACAGATTGATATAGTGGCCCCAACTTTTGATTGTCTCCAGATCCTTTTCGACCATGAACATATACTCAAAGATTACAAAATATCTCATTTAGAAATTGCCAAGGATCAGAGTTGCAATTCCAGAAATGAAGCAGATGAACAAACAAGAAAACTTATAAAGAACACAAGAAAGAAATGGTCCAGAAACCGAAACATCTTTGATCAAAACGACTTTGATAAAATCTTTGAACCAGATCCAGAAAAATTCGGTACCATCACCGGGAAGGACTTTTCCAGGTTTTTCGGTTTCCGGCGTTATGCAAGAGTTTCAAAAGTTTCTAATCTTCCATCAATTCACCAAGAATTCTTTATCTACTATCCCAAACAGGTAACGGAAAAAACCGGTATTACAGAGATAGGCGATTTATTAGCATTTCAAATCGACAAATGGTTTGAAGATTATTCCAAGAAATATCTTCTTACCGGCGAAATAATAAATAAAATAAAATTAGGAAAGTGGTTGTTGAACTGGAATACCAGGGGGAAGTTTTCCACAAGAAATGATATCACAATGGAATTAATGGCCCAACAATTCCTAGTTTATAAAGGGATTTTTAATTATCCAGACCTGGTTGAATACATCAAAGCTCAAAAGGATTATATCAAATCCCATAAGCAAGGCCCCAAAAGTAAGTGGGATTTACAGTGGTTAAAATTGGTAAATTATTCCAGGTTCCGGTAGAGAATATACGGCTCTTTTTCAAACAGGTATCTAAACATATTGATATAATTAAAGATTCCAAAACAATTATTGCGTTTTCACACTGAGAAAATGAACCCAAACTTTACATTGATTTATTACCATCAACTTGATTCCATATCTTGTATTTACACGCTCCAAGATGGCGATGGCGTTAAGCAATCTTATCAAAGCACAACTATTGCGTTTTACAATTTATTTCAACACTTCACTTTGCGCGGAGAAAAATCATGAAATCCATATATGAAACACCATACCAGGAAACGGCGGAGCAGCGTTTACGCAACCAACTGATTAACCGTAAAAAAAACAATATAAAAATCAATAATCCAAGATTAGACCTTACATTTCGCACGCTCAGAAAATATTTCTTGAATATCTCCGAAAAAAATTCTGATCAATTATGTTGAAACTGCCACCAACCATCCTGGAGGTTTTTATATATCGTGTCTGGGATTTCTAATAGCCGATTAATTTGTTCATGCAAGAATCTAAGTCCTTTCACTACTGATTGTATGCATACTCCATCGCGAACTATCTGCGAGTAGTGGACATTCCGAAAGAAGTACCGGATGTTGTTCCATGTCGGTTTTTTTGTATTCATTCCCTGAGGCAAAATCGGCAATTTTTCTATGTTTTCGTTTGCCATATTCATGCGTATTTTTCGTTCGATAAAAGATACTATCATTAATGCCACAAAATATAGAAAGAGCATGGCTTCAATGCGCTTTTCCTTCTTTAGGAAAACAGGGGCTACTTCCAGAACAGTCTTTTTGGTGTACATACGCTTTTCAAGGAACGATTGCTTTTTATATTTTCCTAATACTTCGCTGGCTTCAAGTTTGGTATTGGTGATCAACGGAAAAATCCCATCCGTTTTTGACGTTTCGGCGATGGTTTGTTCGTTTAATTTCCATTGAATGCTGTACGTAAATTCCCATTTGTTTTTGTAGGCGCTTTCGAAGGAAGGCCTACCGGGAGATACCTTCACCCTAACCTGTTTGCGCTCAGTCAATATCTCAACATCGACTAACCCTTTAATTTCCTTGCAAATATTATCAATGGCTGCTTTGATCTCTTTTTTGGTTTTTAAATGATACGCATTTAGTTTCGGTGATAACTGCTCTAATTTCCCAATTGCATTCTCTATTTTCTTTTGTCTTCTTTCTTCATCCTCTTTCTGTTTTAGGCTGCTGTGAACAAAAATGATTCGGTATCCTTTTTTTGTTAGTTCGGCCTCATATGTTTTGTAGATGTTCAGCTCACCTTTTTTCCGTGAGTTTTCAATGCTAAAAGCGTCTTTCCATGTTACATCGTTTTTTTTCAGATACTTTAAGAAACGTTTAACTTCTTTTCGATCCTTCGGGACGATTGTAATAAAAAAACCACCATTTTCTGCAATATGGTTTAAATTCTTTTGGCTGCACAGCTTGCAATCGGCAACATAAATAAAATCTTCTTTTTCCAATAATGCACGAAGAGCGTTCCAGTTCGGTATATGCGTGACATCATCAGGGGTATTGCCGTCAAAAAGTTTATAGCTCAGCGGAACATGGCCATCTGCTGTGATATTCAGACCAAATACGACCTGTTTGCAGTCAGGCCGGAAATCCTTGTTGTACCCATGTTTAAGCTTGACCGCTTCCAAATCGGGGCTATCATATTTATCAATGAATGTCACCGTTGTGCTGTCATTATGAATTTCATCTGTAAGCAATTTATGAACAGAAATAGCGTTTCCGGACACATCGGTCATTAACGAATTGCGGTCTGAACGAAAAAGCGCCGAAAGGGACCTGGCAAGTCGATCGTCATTAAAAAGGTTTGCCGCCAGTGGCATTTCGACAAGACCATCGGAATATTGGCTCAACCACTCTTGAATCTTGTAAAGTGGCTTGTTCTCGCATATGATATTTGCTGTTAATATGCACAGGCTTTCAGCATGATTCGCGAGACTATCGGGTGCTGCCGGAACATACTTTGTAAAGAGATTGAACAGATCAAGCTTATCCATAAAATGCTTGACCATTGGGAATACATCGACTCCTTCAACGCTAATCAAAACTGAACCAAGTTTGCTAATGGAAATTGAACCATTGACTGTCACCGCCAGTGAGTACGGCCCTCAGGTATAGCGGACGATGAGGGATCCATAAGTGGCGGCAAAGGAGTCGTTGATGTAGATTTACTTTTCAATAAATTTTTATAAAATCTATTTTCTTTGGATTTGGTTTTCTTCTTCCAAGACAGAGGCTTGGTTAAGTGGAAATGCGATTTACTTTGTAGAATGGATGGTGAAGGCCCGAAGTAGCCGCTTCGGGCCTTCTTTTTTGACCACCGGATAGAGCCGGAAGCCACACACACGCCAATTTTATATAAGTGTGTTTCCGGCCAATTGCAAGGCCGGAATGATGGGAGATGTCCTTTTAAGAGTGGTTCAATGCCGATGTTGTGGTTGCTTTTTTCACGTCTGTCGGTCGTGTTGGCGTGGCCAGGCCTATTGTGGGGAACGATGTCGCAGGATACGCCAAAGACAGCTGCACCGGAAAGCTCAGGGGAAATACCGCAATTCGAAAAAAGGGAAAGAGCGCCGTCGTTTGTACGAAAAAACAAAAAAATCCAAAAAAAATGGACTGAACCCTGGTGATGATAGTTCAACACCTCAAAAAGACTGTGATATTGAACCCAAAAAGCGGTCGGGGAACCGACCCAGCTGTCTTTTTTGCGGGTCGATCGGGGTTGTTGTGGACCATTTTCCTCGCCGTGCTTATGCAGGGAGGGTTTTTTCAGATGTAACAGGCTTTGAGAAAACCCCATATCCATGACAGGAGAAAAAAATGATCAAAAAAAGAGTCCTTTTTCCCGAAAGAGTGCGTGTCATCAATGGAAGCTTCGGCTTTCTGGAGCATCGTTTTTTGAGAAACGGCTTTTGGGAGAGCCTGAATCATCATGAGCTGCTGCTCTACATTTTTCTGGTGTTGGTATCTGACAAAAACGGGCTCTCTTATTATGGTTACGACAGAATCTGCCGGATTTTAAAGGTGCATTTGGATCAATATATCGATGCCCGCGATGGCTTGTTGGACAAGGATCTGATTGGGTTTGATGGCCGTCTGTTTCAGGTTCTTTCGCTTCCCAGACGTCCTGTGATTGTGAAACAGGTAAAGGAGATCCGGCAAGGAAATTGGGTCAGTCTTGGAGAAACCATAGAGGAAATCTTTCGGGAGACTGGGTATGGAATCCATCCGAACCGTTGATATTCATTTGCTGGAGTTGCGTTACGCTCATTGCCGGATAATGAATCACCAGGCTTTAAAGCGATTGAGGGATTCCATCGAAACTTACGGGCAGATCGTTCCGGCCCTGGCTATTGAAGAAAAAGACAAACTGATTCTGATTGATGGCTACCTGCGTGTTCGAGCGCTTTGTGCTTGTGGAAAGGACCGGATATGTGTCCAATTCTCAAAAGAAAACGAACAAAATGCCATGTTTTCGCTTTTAACCAAGGCCAATGAACGGCAATGGGAAGTCATTGAGCAGTCTGTTTTACTTCAGGAATTACATCGGCGTTTTGGGTGCAGCCTCTCCCATATTGCAACCCGAATAGGGCGCGACAAGAGTTTTGTAAAACGGCGGCTGGACCTGGTTGAAGCCCTGCCGGAAAATATTTTGAGAACCGTGATTGCAGGCTCACTTTCAACCTGGGCTGCCAGCCGTGTCATGGCGCCGTTGGCGCGCGCCAACGGTGAAGACGCACAAAAACTGTTGGCCCACCTGGAAAAAGAACCTCTATCCACAAGGGAACTGGCCCGTTTCTACGCACATTACCAGAAAAGCAACCGGTCTGTTCGAGACCACATGCTGGAAAATCCATCCCTTTTCATAAAAGTTCTCGAACAAAGAACCCAGTCTAAACAAGCCAAAGAAGTTCATGATGGACCGGAAGGCAAATGGTTCAAGGATATTGAAATGGTATATGCGGTTCTCAAACGTCTGGTGAAAACCGTTTCGCATGTCCATTACCCAAAAAGCGATCAGTTGAAGAAACAAACGCTCAAAACCTGGGTGAAAAAGATAGAAAAACAAGCACTGGAACTCAAGAAAGCGACCCAATTATGATCCGACAATCCAAAAAAGATGCCATTGTGGAATTGAAAAAAACCGGCATGAGTTTGCGCGACATCGCCAAAACCCTGAAGGCCGGTCGCAATACCGTCACGAAGGTTTTAGATGATCATGACGAAGAGGCGGTACCCCAAAGGAACTCCCGGTATGAAGAACATGTCCCGTTGATCCGCGAGCTTTTCAAGGAATGTAAAGGAAATGCCGTGCGAGTAGCCGAGGAACTGGAAAGCCGCCAACAGATCAAAATCCCTTATCAGAGTCTGACCTGGATTATGAGAAAGTACGAGATCCGGGAACGTAAAAAAAGACGGGCGGGCCAATACCATTTTAAACCCGGTCAGGAGATGCAGCATGATACGTCACCCCATCTGGTTGTCATTAATGGGAAAAAAATGTCGACCCAGTGCGCGTCCCTGACCCTGGCCTTTTGCCGAAGGATTTTTATTCAGTATTACCCCTGTTTTACCCGGTTTGAGTGCAAGGTTTTCCTAAAAAAAGCATTCGAGTTTATGGACGGGGTGTGTTCCCGGTGCATGGTTGACAACACCAATGTTATTGTGGCCGGCGGCACCGGGCCTGATGCATTGATTGCGCCTGAAATGAAATACTTCGGCGATATGTATGGAACCCGGTTTGAGGCCCATGCTGTAGGAGACGCCAATCGAAGTGCCCGTGTGGAAAGGCCTTTTCATTTTGTGGAAAACAATTTTCTTCCCGGTAGAACATTTGTTAGCTGGCAGGATTTGAACCGGCAGGCAATCGACTGGTGCCGGAATACAAGCGATAAAAAGTTTAAACGGGCTTTAGGGATGACGCCGGATGAGGCCTATGTCATTGAAAAGCCATATCTCATTGATTTACCGGCATACCAGCCGCCAGTCTATGTGGCAGAACACAGGGTAGCCGATGTTCAGGGATATGTGCACTTGGACACCAACCGCTATTCAGTCCCTGAAGCGCTGATTGGGAACTCCCTGGAAGTACAGAAACATTGGCTCAAGGTCATCGTTTACGACAAAAACACAAAAGTGGCGGAACATGACCGCATACTGGATAAACGCAACACCCGAACAACCCTGCCCGGTCACCATGTTCCCATTCGAAGAAAAAAAGATCCCCGAATCCCTTCAAAAGAAGAACAGCTGTTGACGGGAGAGGATGCCATCCTGGATGAGTATGTGGCTGAACTGAAGAAAAGAAGTCACGGTCGCGGTGTGGTCAAGTTACGTCGGTTGCTTCATCTGAAACGCACTTATCCCGGGGAACCTTTTTTGAAAGCCATAACACAGGCGCTTAAATATGGACTTTTTGATTTGTCGCGTCTGGAAAACATTATTCTCGATTATATCGCGGGAGACTTTTTTGATCTATGAAA
The DNA here is from genome assembly GCA_963662465.1 of Desulfatiglandales bacterium. Taxonomy (GTDB): domain Bacteria; phylum Desulfobacterota; class DSM-4660; order Desulfatiglandales; family Desulfatiglandaceae; genus NaphS2. The sequence continues at coordinate 362,282 of OY759599.1, read as the reverse complement.
AAGAAAATTGAACAGTTACTCATTGATTTGAAGTTTAAAGGCATGCTGAAGGCTCTCGAAGAACAGTTGGCTTCGGCTGAAAAGAACGGTTTTTCCATTCACGAGGTCATCTACAATCTCCTGGCTGAGGAATTACGTTTCCGGCAGGAGCGCAGCATGATCTATCGGGTCCAGATTGCAAAGCTTCCATGGGAATGGACCCTCAACTCCTTTCCGTTTGATCTTCAGCCGGGAATACAGAAGAGCCGGATCATGACGTTGTCCGGCCTTGACTTTATCAGCCGAAGAGAAAACATCGTGTTCCATGGAAAAACCGGCGTCGGCAAAACGGGATTGGCCGTGGGGATCCTTCGTCAAGCCATTATTGCCGGGTACCGGGGGCGTTTTTATAATGTTCAGGATTTGCTGGATCAGCTCTATGCGTCTTTGGCAGATCGGTCCACCCCGAAACTCCTCAATGCCCTTTGCAGATATGACCTGCTTCTGCTCGATGAACTGGGATACCTGACCCTCAAAAAAGAGCAGATGAACGCCTTTTTTAAACTCATGAAAGATCGCTATGAAGCCGGTCGGTCCACAATTATTACGACCAATCTTCAACCTGAACAATGGTATTCGCTGCTTGAACCAAAGGACATGGTCGATGCCTTGCTGGATCGTCTCAACCATCGCTGCATCAACATTCATATTGATGGTCCTTCCCTCAGAAAATGAGATGTTCGCCAAAGGGCCGGTTTTGAGGTCTGAATATCACCGGTCTGTTTGAATCTCACCGGTCTGTTTGAATCTCGTTACACGAATATCAGAAATTACCTTGTCTCGGAGCTTGAAATGAGAGGTGGAAAACGGGTAGGCGCCGGCCGAAGAAAGAAACCGGAACATTTGAGACGTGAACTGCTCACCATTCGTCTCCCCAAATGGATGATTCTACAGCTGAAAAAAAACGGGGAAATTGGATATTTGATTGAGGATCAATTGGCGAAGGGAGGCCTCCTGAATTTACCGGACGACTATGACATAGACAAATAGTTCCTCAATAAGCATTGCCCTTAACCGAAAAATCTAATCCCCTCTTCTCTGCCATCACCATATTGATGGTATCCTCATCACTGATTCTTCAACCAGAACGCTACGTGTCTCACCAGCATTTTTAAAATACCATCTGATATACTCTTTCATGCAACCTCTAACAAATTTACAAGAAAACCCTTCTAAAAGGAAAAGACCAGTGCGCAATATCTGGTTCCGTTTGGAGTAGCAAAACTGGTTCCATTTTGGTTAGCGCCCAAGTCGACTCGTTTGAACCGTGTTTCAAATTGCTCCATAACGCCTCCCTGTTCACTTTTATGAGGCGTAATAATATAGTCAAAGGATGGAACTATATCTTATTTATCGCTTAACAACATTATTTTCCATCAATTTTGCAAGCCTCATGTGTTATATACATAGCACATGAATTTGACCCTGTCCGGGACAATCTTTTCCTCCTATTATTTGTGAAGTTGCCCCTTTGGCCGCTTCACACATTAAACCCTGAAAACTTGGTTTTTTAGTGCGAAATGTAAGTTAGACCCGGAGCAAAAACGCAAATTAAACACTCTTGACGTAGATGATAAGCTGCATTATTTGCGTAATTTAGATTATTCCAGAGTGGAATAGGGTAACCAGATCGAGCGTTAGTCTTAGGTCAAAAGAAGCATAACAAGATTGCTACCTGGTACCGGAGCCAGCCAGGCGTAGCAAGGCCCATCGCCGGGGCAGGTATAGGCCATTGCGGTAGGTCAAGGGGGGTAGCAGCTACTATCTGCCCTTTTTTATGCCAGCTCAGAACCCCTCAGAGGCCCCACAATCGACACAAACAACAAAGCCCTACATAGGGTAGGGCTTTCCAGTATCGGCGGCAAGTCTAAATGATCACACAGCTATTGCTGCATTTTGACAATAGAACCATTTTCCGCTTTAAACCAGCTTTTGACAATTATTTTCGGAGCATTAAATGTGATATTGGCTCCTTTTCTAATTATTACATTTGGACCGATGGTAATCGAAGTGATGGCTTTACATTCACAGGCAATTCCAGCTTCAAAAGTAACGCCTTCGAGTTCAACAGGATCACCCGTACACTGCGAACATGTCGAACCAAAGCCAACGCTGAATGAAATGCCTTGACTCATATCGTCATAAACAATGCCGGTAGTGGAGACGAAATTCTTATATGGCGCTGCCTTGGCGTATGAGAGCGAAAGTGATGGAGCAGATCCGGTTTTTCTATTGAAATTAACCGTTGCCAATAGAATCTTTTGGCCTGTAACGCCACCAGTAGGGTTTCCAGTATCCAACAACCCACCAATGATAGTCACCTTTCCTTGGGTTGAAGAATCAGGGGAGATGTAGGGATAGGTTGTTGAAGCATTGCCGAAATACCAGGTGTCATTGTTTCTTTCCACGCTGGTCACTGTCAGATCAGCGGCGCTGTACGTCAGCTTTATGCCAAAGCTCAGAATATTTGCAGCGGTATTGGTGTAGATATTTACGGAAAGGGTGGTATCGGATAAATTTGCCTCGCCAATAACATCTACTGTGGCTGCGTGGGAGGTCAGTGGGAAAATAAACCAAAGAGCAGCAAAGAGCCAGATGAATTGTGAAAACCATTTTTTCGCCATGCTGATTACCCGTTTTTCAATCAATTTCAAATATTCCTATTTCCCGTAATTGGTAGAGAATACTTGAAGGTCTGATCCATCTACGTCACCGTCGCCGTTGAAGTCGCAATTGATGCCCATGGCTGAAAAGAGCATGGTATCTGTATTGGTCAACCCTTGGTTATCGGTTACTGTTAGAGTCACATCATAGAAACCAGGTTGGAGAGTTGAAACAGTTGGGCTCACGCCTGTTGCTGTGCGGTCATACGATGAATTTCCTTGGTATTTCAAAGCCCATGAGTAAGTAGTGATGGAACCACTAGGGGCCGTGGAAGCACTGCCATCGAGTTTGATGCTGTTAAAAACTTGTTGGTCACTACCTGCATTTACTGTGGGTCTTGCACCACCGCTCTGATCAGACTCATAAGCCCCCATGTCATAGCCGTTGCCTTGAGGTCTTGGGTTGCCATTTATGTCTGTATTTGGTGTACCATTTGATGTGCCTGTATCAATACAGGGGGAAGATGCAGACAAGCGGTAATCTGTTTCCGAAACAAATTCAGGGTTGCTTTGGATATTGCCCTCTCCAGCATATCCACCTTCAATATCAGAATAGGTTGTAGTGGGATCTCCATATATTGAATCAGGTGTGTTTTTCCAAAAGATGGAATTGGTTAGAACATCATAGGCATCAGCCTTTATCCCTCCACCATAAGCATTAGCATTGTTGCCAGCAATTGTACAATTGATAATTTTTAACGAATTGCTATAGAAGCCAAAAATACCACCGCCTTGAAAAGCCTTGTTTTCTGCAATGATACAGTTAATGATTCTTGAATAGCAGTAATATGCATAGATTCCTCCGCCATTAACTCTTGCTATGTTATTTCTGATAATACTCCCAAGGATGTCCGGGGAAGGTGAACTACTAATGTTCCCATAACCGCAATAAATACCGCCCCCATTATTATAAGCCTCGTTCTCACTAATATTGCATTTTGTAATGGCTGGAGAGGAAGAACAGCCACAATAAATTCCACCCCCATCGCCATGAACAGTATTTTCTGTAATTGCAGAGTTCATAATTGACGGAGAGGATTCATAACAACGAATCCCACCACCGGTATTGTAACCAGTGTTATCCTTAATGGTGCAATTTATAATGGTTGGTGAGGAATAAAATAAATGAATTCCCCCACCATAGTCGGCAGTATTTTTACTAATAATGCAGCTAGAAATTTTAGGAAAAGAATAATTAGAACAAATACCCCCACCTGAATTTAAAGTAATAGTGCAATAAGTAATTGAAGGTGATGATCGAAAAAGATATATTCCACCCCCACCTTCATTATTGTCTTCAAAAGCAAAACCACCCTTTATAGTAAATCCAAAGAGAATAGAGCTAGGGCCTTCTTTATTATGAAAATAGAAACCCCTCCCAAGACTTTCACAATCAACAATACAATTCTCGGCCCCATTTTCTGACTGAACCGTGATAGCCTTCCCCTTGAAATCAATATTCTTATTCCCTTCCCCCGTATAAGTCCCATCAGCCACCAAAACCGTATCCCCAGCCACCGCTGCATCAATACCGGCCTGAATAGTCGCTTGCTCGCTTGGAACACGGATCGTGGCTGCAAACCCAATGGTGGGAATCAGGAAAAAAGCGATAAGCAGAAAGATAAAAAGGTAAGGATTCACGCGCTTGGATATCAGAGCCATGACATATCTCCATATTTGTCTCATAACCATCTAACAATAAATTAATTATTATACATATAAAAAACCTTTCTGGGATGGATGTCAACAAGAAAATATAGTGAATATTATTCACGCCAATAGGATTTACTCCTTCAAATCAATATCATTAAATTGTTTTGCATCCTTGAAGCCCTCAGATGCCCCACAATCGACAGTAATAACAAAGCCCTACAATAAGGGGTAGGGCTATTGATTAACTCTTGTTCTGATAGGCTATGCGTTACGGGAATACAAACTCGAAACGCCTTTACCAGTGAACTTACCACCTGTTGAATTTTGAAATCCTTTTTCATTGAGAACTTCCGCCACTTGAGCAAATGACATCCTCTTTTGAATTCCTTTTCTTTTCCTTCTCAATGCCTTGACTTCCGCCAACACTTCCGGCGCTTTTTCCTTCCAGTTTTTCCGCCCTTCACATTTTCCTGTTTTCCGCCTTTGCCTATCTCTTGCGGCTTTGAGTTTCCTCACAAGCATTTGCTTTTCATACTCAGCAATGGCAAGTGGGTAGAATGACTCTGTCGCCAGAGCCAAGCCCCCGTTACCACCGGACAGGCAGTTTTCCCGCATCCGGCGGTCCCGTGAATTACCCCATCCGGGGAGCTTCAAACAGCAGCAATTGACCATGCCACCTTGGCCGGATAATGCTTCGCATTGACACCAATCCCTTTTGGGCCAGTTCGTTGTTAGACGGATGCCCTTCAGTGGTACGCCAACGCTTGTGTATATAAGCACGCAAGCGCTTTCTTACCCATCTATCCAGCCTTGTGAGCAGTCCTACATTGCGGCCTCTTTTGTGATAGTTGCCCCACCCTCTCAAAATCGGATTGAGCCTTTCTATCAGTAATTCCACAGGTAGATCACCTTGTTGCCGTCGGGTTACCTCCCGCACCTTACGGTACAGGCCTTTGAGCGATTTGGTCCCGACCTTCATCCCACGCGTATTGAAATGGAATCCAAGAAAATCAAATCCTTCGGAAAATGACCGCACGCAGGTCTTTTCATCGTTAAGCTCCAGCTTGAGCTCGCTGAGTACCTGGCGTACATAGACAAGTATTTGGTCTGCTTGCTCGCGCCCGTGGCAGAAAATTACCACGTCATCGGCATATCGGACAAATGGATGTCCTTTTGCCGCCAACGCATTATCCAGCACTGTGAGGTAAATGTTACTCAGTAAAGGACTGATTACCCCACCCTGCGGTGTGCCGGAGACCTGAAAGCGTATATTGCCCTCCTCCATTACTCCAGCCGTCAGCCAGCCGCGTATCAGGCCCAGGACCCGTCGATCCTTCACCACCTTGCCGACCAACTTCATCAGGATTTCATGATCCACATGGTCAAAGAAACCTCTGATGTCAAGATCTACCACATAGCCATATCCTTTGCCTCTCAACTCCTGAACCTGGACGGCAGCAGTATGTGTACTGCGCCCCGGACGGAAACCATAGCTGTTTGGGTGGAAGTATTCTTCAAACACAGGGCTCAGCTGCGCATGCACAGCTTGCTGACACACGCGATCCACTACCACCGGAATACCCAGTGGGCGCTTCTTCCGGCTGCCAGGCTTGTCAATGTAAGTCCGCTTGACCGCCTTGCTCCGATAGGTGTCGTTCATCAGTCTGTGCCGTAAAGTGCTCAGGTGTTCCTTAAGTTTGCCTCTCCATGCCTTCACATCCATGCCGTCAACACCGGCACTGCCTCGGTTGGCAATTACCTTGGCCGATGCCTTTTCCAGGTTGACCCAGTTGTAAACTTTGTCTATGACACTGTGTAAAATCTTAGCCAATTGATACCATCCTACACCAGATAGGTCTGTATACCACGGCGGTACTGTCTGCCAGTTCCGGGCCGTTTTCGCTTGGAACGTACCCCTGCCCGCGCAATATCCCTTTACCTACCTTTCACGGTGTCGTCCTTCGGCACAGGTTGACCCCATGTGCCTAATATGACGGCGCTGACTTCTCATGGTCGCATCAGGTTCCCAGTTCCCTACTCGCATTCTGCGAGACTTCCACAAGATCTCACCCGGTCACCCCAGTTCTCTATTCTGCTCCTCTCCAAACCTAATCACTTATAACCGTTTCCAGCAAGGCTATCCGCAATATGCCTCGACTTTGATCCCGTCTTTTCCCCCAACGGGCCGGACTACAGGCTTTAAGGTACCCTCGTCCCACGGCCACGCCACCTCGGTCTAATCAAATGCCGGCCGTCGCTTAGGCATCTGAAATCGGATCTGAGCATCGGTCTCAAGCCCTTCTCCCACCCGCCTTACGGCGTAGTGAGTCACTTACCTCCGGCGTTCCCGTTCGATGGGCACGACGGAAACTTTGCCTCCGGAGAGATAATCCTAATGTTGACCTTATGCCATTTTGCGGTACAGCATAGACAGACTATCACTGTCACTTAGAAAACTGGGGCTGCAGGTCGCCCCCTAAAACTTGTCGGACTAACTTTCTTGTTGGATCTTCACTGAGAAGGTCCACGTCTTCTGTGGCGGAAATCAAATGGAAGCCGTGTTTCTGAAAATCCTTAATGATGAATTCTTGCACCATCAAATCCCTTGCCAGCCGATTGACCATTTCAATGATAACGGTCTTGACACCATGCCCGTTTTCTTCCAGGTCAAACATAAGATCAGCCAGGGCAGGTCGGTCTTCTTTGGTGCCTGAAATATCATCCTTGAATATCTTCACAACTTCCATTCCATTCTTTTCCGCATAATCATTAGAATATGCGGCCCGTTTATTCGTTTTTTGCGCCTATCTATTTCATATTACAATGTAATTTGAATAAAAAATAACTTCGTTTTTCAAGATGATTTAGGGAGCTACCCTAACCTATCAACCACCATCCTCTCACCGCCAGCTACACCCGCTTACAGGCATCAATAAGGTCGTTCCTGAATTAATACCTTTCCTTTATTCGGGTAACAGCCTCGATAAATTCCGTCATTTTCAAAAAGGGAAAAGAAAAGCTCACTTCTGAAAAGCCTGAAAAACCCGAAGAAAAATCAAAAAAATATGCTATAATTGCAGATAAAAAACATAATTAATATCAATAATAAATAATAAATGAATATTTCCCTTGACAAAAAAGCAAATAATCCTCCATATAATATCCTTGATACTAATCAGGGACACGGGGGGTTTTGTATGCAAGGGAAAATCATCAACAACAAGGGGAAAAAGGGATCTAAATATATTGTTCGTTTTCAGAAAGTCTTTAAGCGCTTTGAAGATCTTCATGAAGCTGAAAGATTTTTAAATGCTTTACGATACAAACATGATGAAGGGACCTTTGATGAAAGAGATTTTCAAAAAGGGGAACCATTGGCGTTTAGAACATTATCCGAGCAGTGGTTACAAAAAAAGGAAAAACAGGTTAGGTGTTTACGCAATCTGAAAAACCATATGAATTATGCTTGTGTTTACTTCAAAAGCACAAACATTAAAGAAATAGATTATCCTGAATTAGAGGATTTTTTTGACCAACTACCTGCCCATCTTTCAGATAAATCAAAACACAACATAAAGGCAACACTTCATTCATTTTTCAATTGGGTAATTAAGAGAAATAGAAGAGCAAAAATAAAAATAATAATGCCGGAATTTCCTGATATTTCCTATGAAAGCGAATATCGGAAGATAGTTGATAAGCCCACACAAGGAATAATTTTAGAAGAGCTGAAACGTATCACAACATTTAATTCTAAAATCTATATTGGTGCATTATGGCTTTCCACTTACGTTAACGTAAGACCGATTGAGATGATCCATATCAAGGAAAAAGATATTGATCTTTCCAATGGAATAATGGAAATCACACATAACAAAGAAAAAAAACCGAAAAAAGTTTATCTCTTAGATGAAGACATTGAAATCATAAAATCGTTCCCGCCAGTCATTGACAAGGAAATGTATTTTTTCCGTCATGGGAAAAGAAAAGGGGTTCATAAATCAAAAAGGGGAAGATTCGGCAAGGATTATATTTACACCTATTGGAGAATGGCATGCAAGAATTTGGGAGTGGAAGGAGTACCCCTGTATCCTGGAACAAAACATTCAACAGTTGTTGCATTAGGGGATGATTGCACACCGGAAGAAATCAAAAAATACGGAACGGGGCATGAAACCAATAAAGCTTTTGATAGATATTTTCAGGTGAATGCCGAAAAGAAAAGAGCCCTTTTCCGAAAAGCTAGGTGCACAACAGGTGCACAACGGGAAAGGGCTCTTAACAGTGTTTAAGTTGTTGAATTTACTATTAAAAATGGTGCCGAAGGCGGGACTTGAACCCGCACGGGCGTAGCCCACTACCCCCTCAAGATAGAAACTTGCCACTATTAGCGAACAAGAAACAAAACTAAGCAAGGCTTTTTCTCTAATCATACCAAATGCTTGCTTTACTTACGGCACTACCAGGCAACAATGGACAATAAAGCAAAACAGGGAGGTGTTTTTACCTAAATGTTACCTTTTTGTTACCTTGGATTTTTTGACCCACCAACCGAGCTGCGCGGAATACTGCCCGTGGAAATCCTGTTTTCAAAAAAAAATACAGCGATGTGAAAAAAAAGTTGAAAATAATGCTTGACATAGTCGTACGTCGATGTTACAACGTCCAACATGAAAAAAATATACGAATCAAGAAATATCAGCGAAGCGTTGCAAATCTCATTCCCCAAGTGGAAAAGGTGGGGGCGTGAGTTTTTAGGGCTTGATCCTGTTGCCGGTCAAAGTGGTGGCATCGCCCGGCAATTCACGCTAGAGCAGGCATTTCATATTTATTTGGGCGGCTGGCTTGTCAACCAGTTAAATTTTTCAATTCCAGAATCAAGGGATATTGTGAATGAGTTAAAACCATGGCTGAAAGACAGTGGTTTATGGCCCGGGTATCAGGCGAAGCAAACAGGGACGGCATGGGATCTTGTTGGACCTGGTAGCTATAAGGTTGATATCTTCCGCACTATTGACGGCGGCTTTGCCTTTTGGGCTTTTGGGAAAATCCGAAAATGGCAGGTAGAGCATGAAGGATTTACAGTCTCACAAATGTTATTCATTGAAGAACCCATCCTTGTGGGCGCTGGAGTTCCACCGTACCAGGAACATATAAAGAGAACGCTGGATATTTCAGAAGTTAAATTCAGGTTTGATTACCTGTTGAAAAAAAAGGCGGCATAATTCCATATTTTTTTGCCTTATAGTCGTACGTCGATATAACAACATTTGAGAAAGGAGAAAACCAAAATGGTAAAACGCAACAAAAAAGTCTTAATCGCCATGGTTGAAAAAGGCATTCCCTCTGCCCGAGACCTGGCCCGGCGCTCAGGCGTTCATGAAAGCCAGTTGTCGTATATGCTCCGCGGCAGGATGGCTACCAACGATTGAGCAGGCCGGACGTATTGCCAAGGCCCTGGATCGTAAGCCCACCGATCTTTTTGAAACCATCTATTGAAGGAGAAAAAAAATGGCAGAACCGCAAACAGCAAAGAATAGCGAACAACCGGAACCGTTATGGACAGTCAAACAGGCAGCGGAATTTTTACAGGTACGGCCCCATTGGATATACCGGCAAATCAGGCTGGGTACTATTCCTGTTTTGAGGTTCGGGAAATATAGAAGGTTTCGGAAATCTGAATTGTTGGAATTCGGAGAAAAATCATGAAGCGGTTTTGGAATTGTCGAAACGACAGCTCAAAAGAAAAGCCGCTATGCTTGCAGGCGAGGCGGCTTAAGTGAAAATCGAAGTATGGAGGCATTTTAATGCCTGAAAATTCAAATGTCAACCAATTTCGCTATTGGACAACCGAACAAAAAGGCCCCTGGCAGCTCATACCTGATACCCCAGCGGCGCGGGAGGCAGCGCTACGCAAGGGGGCAATGTTCATCACCAACATGAGCGTTTCAAAGCCATGGGAGAACAGCGGCGCCCCGGAACCCCATAGATGTGGAGATTTCTGCCTTGACTTCGACGGACCCGGCGCGGTTCAAAACGCCCGGGATCTGACGCTTGTTCATCTATCAGACCTTTATGGAGCGGACCCGTACGAATTCCGTTTTTTCATGAGTGGGAAAAAGGGGGTCCACGTCGAGATCCCGGCGGAGTGTTTCGGCGCGAACGCCGGCGATCCGTTGTTGCCGAAGATTTACAAGCGTCTGGCCGCAGAGCTGAAAACATCGTTTAATCTGCCCACATTAGACATGGCTGTCTTTAATATGAAGCGTGGCCGCATGTGGCGCTTACCCAATGTCAAGCGCGCCAATGGCTGTTATAAAGTACCCCTTACCCTTGAGGAGTTCAAAGACCTGCCCGAAGTGGCTTTGATCGAACTCACCAAGGCCCCCAGGAATATTGACGTTGACGACGACACGCCGGATGTTTGCGTGGACCTGGCCGACATGTTTCTTGAGGCTAAAAAGTTCGTTTACCGGGAGCAGTCCGAAAAGGTGGAGGCTGACCCGCTTACAGAAGACGAAAAGGCCCGTATATCCAAAGAAATCCCACCATGTATCCGTTATGTTCTGACAGCATGCCCGACAACGGAAAAGACGAATTTCAATAAGTTGGTTTTGAATCTTTGTAAATATTTCATCACCGCTGGTTACGATGAAAAACGGACTATCGGCGTTGTATGGCCGTTTCTGGAAAAATACCCGCATTCCGGCACATATACCACCCCCGAGCGACGGTTGCAGCACTTTAAGGAGATGTTTGCTTATCTATCAGGCGATGCGGATGCAGCATTCCATTGCAGCTACATGAAAGGCATGGGATTTCCCGGAAGCGCTTTTGATTGCTCAAAATGTATTGGTGAAAAAGAATCTAGCACTGAAGAATTTGACGATTTCCCACCGCTGACACCGGAACAAACAGCTGTAAATATCACAGAGGCGCCACCAATCCCAGACGCATTGCTCGAATATTATGGACGCCCCATATTAACCAGGGGAATCGTGGGTGGACTTATGGCCGCTGGCGGAACCGGAAAAACATTTTTCCTTCAGCAATTTGCTTACGGCGCGGCGAACGGAACCGGCATTGGACCCCTTAAAGTTACGCAGGAATTAAAAGTTTTGATGCTATGCGGCGAAGACCCCCAGGTCGAAGTGGACCGCCGCTTGTGGACGATATCGCCCGAAACAGGCGTATTCCCAACTAATTTACATGTGGTGTCTGTTGTTGGCCGTCTAGGCCCCCTTATGGAATTGGCTGATAATAACCCCGTAAGGTCAAAACATTGGGAATGGCTGCGGCAAACGATCAAAAATCATGACCCCCTGGACGTGTTGATTTTAGATCCAAAGTCAAGATTTTATGGACTTGACGAAAACTCGAACGATCACAGCACCCAATGGATTTCATGCCTTGAAGCCCTGGCCGTAGAATTCAATCTCACCATCTTGTTTTCGCACCACGTATCAAAAGCCAATGGTGCGACTATGAACCAGAATATGAGCCGTGGAGCGTCTGCAATTGTGGACGGTTGCCGCTGGGTTGCCGGCATGACCGGCGTTACAGAGACGGAATGTCAGCGGTATGGAATTGACGACCCCCGTGGATATATCGCATTCGATATCGTGAAAACGAATTACGCAGCTGGCTTGCAATCAAAATTGATTTTCAAACGAACCGAAGCCGGGACTTTGGAATATGCGGCACTGGAATCCCAAAGGCGAGGCAAACTGTTTGCAATTCTGTATTACGAGATCGAAGCAAACCCAATGAAATATAGCCAGCGGGATTTTGTTAAAAACGAAAAAGGGGTTGTGAACCACATTATCGAAATCATCAAAGAGCAGTTCCCGAACTTTAAGAAAAAGGAATTCCCGGGACTGATCGAAGCAATGGTTGAAGGGTATCTTTTGGATGAAAATGAGGTGTCAACGGGGTCAGTTGGACCCGTAAAAAAGGGGTTGAAAACAGTGCCGCTTGACCACATGAATTTCAACCAAATTCGGTTTTAAAAAAAATCCGTAATTAACCTGGACACACTTGGACACAGTAAAAATCCGTAATTAAAAGTAAAGGTAAACCATTGAAAACATTACATATCCAGATCAATTTTTAATACGGATTTTTTCTATTACGGATTTATGACAAATCCGTAATACATAAGTGTTTGAAATTATTAAGAAAACAGGGTAATTTTTAATACGGATTTTTTCGCCCCTAAAGGGGGAGGTTTTTAAATCCGTAATAGCCCGGATTTTAAAAAACCCTTTCCGCCTTTGGGTTATTGGGATGCACATTTGAGGACAAACAAAAATGAAAATCATCGTCAACAACCGAGCTGAAATTTTCGAGGCACCCGAACAGGTACGCCGTGAAATCATCAACCGGCTTACCATCAAAAACCCGAAGTGGATCGACAATCAGAAAATGAATCGCTGGCAAGGAGAGACGCCAGAGTATTTACATCACTTTTGGGAACCAGGACCCGGACGGCTGATCGTACCCCGTGGCTTTGTGCGACAGCTGGCGACCATCGCCCGCCAACACAACGTTGCTTTTGAATGGGAAGATCGTACCAGGGAATTACCAGAGATCCCTTTTCGGTTTCATGGCGAGTTGCGACCATATCAGGAGGCGTCTGTCAAAGCCGTTCGTTCCCGGCGCTTCGGTACATTGCAGTCTCCCACAGGCAGCGGAAAAACAGCCATGGCCCTTTTCGTGATTGCGGAGCGGCAACAACCAACGTTGGTAATCGTACACACAAAAACTCTCCTGGAGCAATGGCGTGAACGGATCACGCAATTCCTTGGAATTCCCAAAAAAGAAATAGGAGTCATTGGCGGCGGCAAATGTGAAATTCGAGATATCACGGTTGCGACCGTACAGAGCATTTATAAAATCGCGGACTCGATAAAGAGATACTTCGGTTTCGTCGTCGTCGATGAGGCCCACCACTGCCCGAGCCGTACCTTTCAGACATCATAGTAAATGACGTTTTTTCTCAATTCAAATTGTGCATTTAGTTCAACAGCGGCCTTGATCATTGTTTCGGCCATTAGGGCGAAAGATTTTTCGCCCCTACATGTGGTCGAAACACGATACCCTGCGTAGGATGGCTGAAACGATGAGCAAGGCTTTAACAGCAATAACCCACTTGAGGGATTGAGGAGATGCGAAAATAAAGGTCGAACTCCATGCGACCTCTCAATTTGGGCGACATAGTGTTTATCAGATGGCAAAATCTTGTTGCTGCCTTCCGATGCTTTTTGTCCTCTATCCAATCTAAAAGCACAACAAGTGTTTTCCCGACTAATTTCACATAACCAGGGAGTTTTGTGACCTTTGTCAGGATCTGTTTCACATCCCGCGGATCATCATAACATGAACGGAACAGGCCAACCAGATGCTCGCGTGAGTGAAAGGCAATCATTTGTATCAGGTCGTAGAGCTTCTTTTTCTCCAGATCTGCCTTGTTCATTGGTCTGCCTTTCAGCACTTCAATTATCGATACTTTGTCAGGCATTTCTTTTAAGGCTGCCTGAAAACCGTCAAGCTCTTTGTCGTATTTCTCTATCTCTTCCTGGAGCGTGTTTAGCTTTTTTTTAAGACGAAGATCTTTTCGTGCTTCTATTTTGGACTCTGTTTGTTGTTTTGCAAGCGCCAATTGCCCCATCTTTTGTTTAATTCCCTTGATCGTTTTTTTGATTGTTTTTACCTCAGGATTATCTACAAGAGGCTGTTCTTCAAGTTCTTTAAGATCATAACCGGGATGATAATTGAAGTTGTACAGGGACATCATCTCTTTGAAAAAGTTTTCAGACTCTCCCCATCGTGAAAGCATATATGCGGCAATATCAGGAGCAGGCTTTTGATGATTGCTGGTATATATTGCCACAGGTCTATCCTTGTCCAATTCCTTGAAAACAACCATACGTACTTCTGTCGAAGTTGCCTCTGTTCGGCCTTCTTTGGCAGCTGTAGAAATCGATTCACGAATCAGTTTTGTTTTCTCGGCAATGAGATATCTTTTCCCATTAAACATCAAGCAGCTCGTATATTCCAAGTCTTTCAATTCATCTTTTTTCACATACCTGGCCCACGTAATAAAGTCAGCCCTTTTCGATAATTGACTGAAAAAGTGAACACCATAACCACCGCGATCAAAAACCACAATGGGGCGGTCGACACCCAGGCTGATTATCTTGTCGGCCGCTCTTATGATGATCGGCCTGAAATCGATATCACACCCTTCGGTAATTGAAAAGAAAGGCTTCCCGTCAAGGTCGCTGACAACATAAATCTCGTTTCCTTTCATGACAATTCGTCTCACGGTATGGTAGCCTTTGGATAGAACTTTCAGTCCATAATAGGGAAGGAAGTGCCCATCGATAAAAAACACCTCTGGGTTGATGAACCCCAACGATAGAAACAGGTTTGCGAAATAATCTATCAGGCTCTCTGAGGGCTTGAACTCGGCCATCTGTTTTAAACGCAACCGAATAGTGGTCTCATCGGGGGAACTGGTTCGTCCCAGCAAAAGCCCCATGTCCCTACTGTTGACCAGCTTATGGGATTCGATAGATGGCAACCCGATGTTCAACCCGAAAAGGACAGTTTCCATCACTTCATAATTATCATACATATTATTGGAATAAGAAGGCAAATCAAAGGCATTTGGGAAGTTGATATGATCTAAAAACAGATGGTGAAGAAGCATGCCGGCAAAGACATTGCGTTGTCCCTGTTGAAGATAATCCAGGAATACTTTATCTGTATCGGTTTGTGGCTTGGGTGTATCCTCATCAGCAAATTCATCTACCTTCTTTTTGAACTCAGAATCAGCCTCAAAGTTGAAAGAAAGCTGTCGCTCGTCGTGTTGCTTCAAATCAATACTATCCGCAATTTTAGCCAGTTGCTCCAAGTCATGCTTTGTAGGCTTTTCAGTTTCTGCATCTTGGTCCGCGGTTCTGATACGAGCTACAGCACTTCTCGAAATAGTCGTTTCAGTTTGCTTTTCCGCGGCATTTGCAATCTGCTGGTCAGTCCAGTCAGGATTCTCGCGGATAAGTTTTTTGATGGTTTTGCGAATGCTGCCAATATATTTCCAGGGAGCCTTGGGACCACGGTTGTCCTCAAATATGGCCTCAACACCTAAAAGTCTTTTGGTGCGAAGCAGTTTGCCAACCGTATTGCGGTGAAACCCACAGATTTTACCGGCAACCCGGTTTTTACAATAACCAAGCTCGACAAGTTGTACGGCAGCGAGTCTCCTATCATTTATCTTCCCAGGATCGAAACTGACGACAGGACGATACTCATGATAAACCGTAACAGTGATTTTTTCCTTCCAATCCCGCTCGGTCCATATGGATAGGTCGCTAATTTTTTCTGTTTTGACAATCATGGTCTGAAGATAATTTTTCAGTTTTCATTTGTCAATAAAAAAAATATTTTGCCCCACCTAATATTTTCAGCTAGTTACGCTGCACTAAAATCTGAAATGCACACGAAATTATGAGAAGCTCCAGTATAACGATTTCAAACAGTTAAGTTGCGTAAAGGTCATTTACCAGGAACTCTGACCTTTTCGGAAGCCATAATCGCGTTTGATTCAAAATATATGTTGGGACTATCAGCCACCCCGTACCGGCGCGATAAACTCACCCGGCTTATCGGATGGTATATTGGCGATACCGCCCACCGCATTGATCAGAAAGTATTGACAGAATCCGGCGCCATTTTGGCCTTCCGGGTTAAATGGATTTCAACCCAATTCACGACCGACCGGGACCCATCGAACGAATATTCTAAAATGTTATCCGAACTTACCATGGACACGGGAAGAAACGCCCTTGTGTGTCAAGAAGCCGCCCAACAGGCGAAAACAGGGGAAGGCATACCTTTGGTCCTAAGCGACAGGAGGATGCAGTGCATGGCGCTTGCGGACGCCCTGGAACGGGATTTCGATATAAATCCGTTGGTACTCACCGGCGATTTGAGCAAAAAAGCCAGGGAATCAGTGGTTGAAAAACTGAATGCCGGAAAAGGCGAAGCGTTGGTTGCCACATCGCAATTGGTTGGGGAGGGTTTTGATTTACCGGCTTTGGGATCTGTTATTTTGGCAAGTCCTATGAAATTCAAGGGACGTTTAATTCAGGCCGTTGGGCGTGGATTGCGTCCTTCACCTGGACAAAGCCATGCGACAATAGTGGATTTTGTGGACTCAAAAATCGGCGTATTTGAGGCAGCGGCAAAAAGTAGAATGCGAACCTATCAAGAATTAGGCGCAAAATAAACCAGCGTCCCATAATGGGGTGCATTTTTACAAAAGGAGACTGAAAAATGGAATCACGAGCAACACAAAATTTCAAAAAGTTTGGAATCAACCCCGACGGAAGCGAAGCGACCCAGGCGGACCACCGGAAAATTCTGGCGGAGCTTCGGGCAGCGGACAATCAGGCTTCGGCATCGTCCCCGGCTGTTACCCGGCAAACCACCCGGAAGGCCCAGGCCCCGGCATCGGGAAACGGTTTTCTGGCTGAGGTTGAAAAACTGAAAGAGGAAGGTCTCAGCACCACGGATGCCATGAAACGAGTGGCCCGGGACAAACCCGCTCTTCATGCGGATTACATCGGCAAGGTGAACCAGGCGAAGGCCTCTGGCCCGAAGCAGAGGCATCGGTTTCTAGAGGCGTGTGACGCCATCAAGGCCGAAACGGGAGTACCGACGGATCGAGCCATGGGCGAGGCCATTAAAAGACATCCTGATCTTTACAGAGACTTCATGAACGGAGGCAGATAAATGCTAACGCAAACTGAGAAATGGGCGCTCATCCCCGAACGGCTAACGGGAATCATTGCGCAAATTCAATCGGCATCGCTGAAGGCCCCCACAACGGTTGAAAACCCGGCGGAATACAGCATCGACGGCGGCGTGGCCGTGATCAACATTCGTGGCGTGCTGGCCAAGAGGCCCGGCTGGTTGCAAATGCTTTTCGGATCGACCGCCATGCAGACCATCGGCGAACAGGTGAACCAGGCAAAAAAGGATCCAAAAGTTAAAAGCATCCTCTTGAACGTGGACTCCCCAGGCGGAACCGTGGACGGCACCAACGATCTGGCGGAAATTGTTCGTGCAGCTTCGGAGAAAAAGCCCGTGGTCACATTTGTAAACGGAATGGCGGCAAGTGCGGCTTACTGGATAGGATCTTCTGCGGACTGGATTATCACGCCCCAAACCGGGGAAGTTGGTTCCATCGGCGTTGTCCAGGCCCATTATGATTACTCGGTGGCTAATGAAAAAGCCGGTGTGAAGCGGTCCTTCATTTACGCGGGCAAATACAAAACCATTGGAAACGATTCTGAGCCGCTTTCTGAAGACGGAAAAGCCTACATACAAGCAGGGGTTGACTACGTTTACAGCCTGTTTGTGGACAGTGTGGCGCAAAACCGTGGTCTGCCCGTTCAAAG
Organism: Desulfatiglandales bacterium; assembly: GCA_963662465.1. Taxonomy (GTDB): domain Bacteria; phylum Desulfobacterota; class DSM-4660; order Desulfatiglandales; family Desulfatiglandaceae; genus NaphS2. Next base: position 344,461 of record OY759599.1, on the reverse strand, counting down.
CATTCTGGACACCGAGGGGCGGATCTATATCGGCACCCAGGCCATTGACTCTGGTCTGGCGGATCAGATCGGGGACCTGGACCAAGCAATCGCAAAGGCCCGCTACCTGGCGGATCGTTTCGCAAAGTTTGGGAAACAGATCCCACCGAAAGCAACGGCACCCACCGCCACCCAGCGGACCCCGGCGGCGGTATCGGGACCCAAGACCTTTACCGAGGCTTGGCAGTCCATTAAGGACCGGGAAGGATGCACGACTGAATCAGCTATGAAACAAGCTGTACGGGACTATCCGGCGTTACATAAACTTTTCATTTTCGGTCAACCCGGCCGAGCGTAAAGGAGACGCACATTATGACTGAAACAACAGAACAAACGGCTGTGGCCCTGGCCAAAAAGGTAGCTGATCTTCTGGCCGCAAAGGCGGATCTGGAGGCGAAGGTTGCCGACCTCGAACAAAAGGCCATGGACAGCCCCAGCGAGAAAGTACGATCTGCGAGACAAGCCATGGATGATGTCCGATTTCAGCTGGAGAATGTTAACAAACTGATCCGGTCAAACACGGATGAAGGTGAACGCACCCTCGCGGATGAGATCCGGACCCACCGTGCGGAGCTGGATGAACGGCGCGTAGACCTGATAGCACAGCGAACCGGGGAAGTTGACGGACACTTAATGCCGACGTTTCTTGGATTTTTGGCATTGCGGCTTGAAATAACCGGACAGGATTTTGGTGTTGATGATTGGCTGTACCTGAAGCGGTTACATAACTTCGGTTTTGATGACGACATGCGAATTCGAATGACCAAGTCCTTGCGGGCTATGCAGGCGGGAAAAGATCTGACCGACACCATTTTAGCCAAACTGAACCGGGTGCAAAACGACCTTTGGAAAATCAGAAATGGCAAGCTACCCAGCTTTGAAAACCTCGTAGAAACAGCTCAGAAAGGACTCGAATAATGGAAAAAGAACAGAACAAAATTGATAGGATTTTCGAGAATCTCAGCAATGAATTTGGAATGAACCCGAGCGCTACCCACAACCGCCCTTTGCTGCTGGAGTTGGAAAAGCTCAGCGTACTGGAAGAAATCCGAGCGCTCTTGATTGATGTGAAAGGCAAGATCAAGACCGCTTAACGAACATGGGAGGGAGGCAGCATATCCGGGAGACTGGCCCCGGACTCCTGACAACCGCGACATCGGCCCTTCCAACTTGAAAACCGTTTTTCGATGCGCGGACCAGCAAAGGAGTTGCCGGACCCTATAGCCAATGGCTTACGAAACCATCGGTATCCGGCTTTAAATCAATAGGAATGGATCAGGCTATGACAGGCGCTACGATGGATGACATGACACGTTTAAATGAAACATGCCAGGATATGCGTTGCTGGCTTACCGTTGAACCTGATGGATGTGGCGGCGTACAGTGAGCGAATGCCGTGAGAAATCAACGGGTCCTTTCTGGCCTTTCTTTTATATACGATGCTTAGAGGCGCAATCCCTCACCACAAATGAATTTTGAAAAACCGATTTCTGAAAAATTGAGGATCTAGTTTTGAAACCTGATAAGGCCAAAGATATTTCCACTATTGCCCAGGCCGCTGTCACAAAGCAGTTCAACAACTTGCTTGAAAAGATAAAAAGTGGGAAAATTTCCCCGGCGGAAATGGGAGTTTTCAACGCCCTGGAGAAGCGCCTAAAGGCCGAAAACGGACGGGTGGAGGGTCTCACCTACAGCCGACTTGTGGTGGCGAAACATTTCAAAAAGACTGAGAGAACGGTTTCCAATTGGATCAGGGACGGCATGCCCACAAGGCCCGATGGTGGATTCTGCCTCGCGGATATTCAGGCTTGGATCGACTCGAAAAAGCAAAAGAAAAAAGGCCCTGGCGATGAAACGGATATTGAGTTTTGGAAATTACAGTTGAAAAAACACAAGTCCAAACTGGCCGAGTTGGAACTCAAACTGAAACGTGGGGACCTGCTCGTGAAAGCGGATGTGATGGTGGCCTTCCGGGAGATGCAATCTTATGTGAAGAAACACCTGGCCCTGCTCCCCAGGACGGCTCCTGGCAAGTTGGTGGGATTATCTGCCCAGGATATGCAGTCAGTCCTCTCAGAGCTTACCGGCGCGATTCTCACGAATATGTCAAAAGGTCAAAACGCTTCGACATTGAAAGGAAAATTGAAATGAAAAGTCCTCTGTTACGCGAGATCAAAGACGGCTGGCAGCTATCCGACATCAAAGACCCGGCCATGTGGGCGGACCAAAGGCGTGTTCTTACCAGGACCACATCGGCCGAACCTGGCCCCTGGAACACAGACCGGACGCCGTACTTACGGTATCCGATGGAGTGCTTTGTGGCACCCAACATTCATTTAATGGTTCTGAAGTTTGCGACCCAGCTGGGCAAAAGTGAAGCTCAATTAAATATGCTGGGATATATTTTGGATATTACCGGCGGATCAATTTTGCATGTTCTTCCAACGGACCAGGTGGTGGACAAGTTCTCCCGAACCAGGGTTAAACCGATGATCAATGCTTGTCCTACCCTCAGATCAAAAAAGCACCCGAGCCCGGATCTGTTTCAGAACAGAGAAATGCACTTTGCCGACGCCATATGGTATGCAGCAACCGCGAACAGTGCGGCGGACCTGAAATCAATGCCCCGCATAAGTCTAAATGTTGTGGGGTTTACTCTAACATATTGAAATTATTTCATCTGTTAAACGGTTCAGAATCAATATCCTAATCAAAGCGCATTTCGTGAGGCCAAACATTTTTTCCTGAATTCGCCTTAGCGGAAAAAAGTTAGGGACTTTTTTTGATAAGTGTGCATAATCATAGTGCAACAGTCTATGTTAAATTAGAGAGGTTGCACATGATTAATAATATTAAGAGAGCTTTGACAATGTTGGACAAAGCTCAAAACAGACTTGCAAGACAATGTTATTACGATCCAAAACAGTATCCTGAGATTTTCTTTGAAATTGAGAAATGCATTAATGCCATCAGATCATGGATCAATGAAAGGGAGATGTTTCAATCATTGCAATATTTTTATGTAACATTGTCTGCTCTTATTGATGAACTTGGTAGGTTAATAAGTCAATTATGGGATATTTGTAAGCCAATAAAAGGGAAAAAAAGCATTCCAAAAACACAACGGGATCGACAGAAAATTAGAATCTTTTATTCAATTCGTTCAATGATAAGTAATATTACTAAAAAATTGAATAATGTAAAAAGTCGTGATAGTACAATCAGTATTGCATTTGAGATAGGGATGTTAAAATCTTTTGATAAATCCATAATCGAAAATGTAAAAAAGAAAATGGAAGACCTTGTTTCTAAACGAGGAAATCAAACATATATCTTTCCTTATAATAACACCGAAAGCTATCATGCTCTCGTAAAAGATAGTAAGAAGTTTCGCATTGAAGTATTAGATAAACTCGATAAATATGATCACCACACAGGCCATAATTCAACATGTTCTGGACCTAAAGAATATATTTTATCTGGTTTCCGCGGGAATCCTCGAAAAACAATAATGAATGGAGGAGAACAACAGACATTCCCAATCCGCATGATACAATGCCGGAAGTGCAAACAAAAGTTCTCTCTTGTTCCCAGCTTTCTCCCAAGGGAAAAGAATTTTGGTATAGAGATTATTGGGCACGTATTTCGGAATATGTACCGTTTTAATGCGAGCATTCAAGGAGCCATCGAAAGCCTTAAAATTATTGGCAAAAAAAGTGTCAAAAGCAAACAGACCATCTTGAACTGGAATCGATGGGCAGGAACACTTCATCCTGCAACAATACTAACAAGAGCAGGAGTGAAAGGCTCAGGATATCTACAGGAAGATGAGGGCTTTGAAAAAGAACCAAATTTAAGAACTTATTCTGTAGTTATGGTCGATCCTGAAAATTTATTAGTATGGCACTCCGATTATGTTGATCATGTTGATGAAGAAAACCTGTGCGGTTCATTTGAGGATTTTTTGCAAAAAATCGACTTCAAAATCCTTGGTGTAACAAAAGATAAGTGGAAAGCCTCAACCAATGCTATCAAGACCGTATTCCATAACATTTGGGTCGGATATTGCCATCGTCATTGTTTGAAAAACTTCTACGATGCACTATCAAAATATCAAAAAGAATCAAAATGTACCGACCAAGAAGTGGACAAGCTTTATAAAAAATTTAAGAAAGTTTTGAAAACATCCACATCTAAAGTTAACTTGGAAGTAAAGATTAAGGCATTAGATGACGATGCATTTTCTCATCCATTACTAAAAAAGAGGGTAGTAGAATTAAAAGAAAATGCCACTCATTATACCTCTCATAAAAATAGAAATGGGATAAAACAAACAACCTCCATTGTTGACAATTATTTAAAAGGAATCAAACGTAAACTAAAACAAATTGAGAGTTTTCGAGATAAGAAATGGGCAAGTCTTTTTTTTCGAGCACATGCGACTATCAGGAATTTTGTCCCATTTTTACCTGGCGCAAAAAATGCTCATAAAAGTCCCTTTGAATTAGCCAACGGCCAAACATTTGACTTACCTTGGATTCAAGTTATGAATGTTCATAATGCATTCTTGTTTACCGAAAACGCCTTTTAATTTTGATGGGTTATACAACCCCACAACATTTAGACTTATGCGCAATGCCCATTGAGAATGTCTTCTGTGACGAGGTAAGCACCTTCCCGCAGTTTTCTGGGAAAGATGCAGATCCCATTAAATTGGCGATGGAACGGCAAAAGACCTTCCAATACACCCGAAAAACCGTGCTTGTTTCCAGTCCCACAGTGGAAGGTGGACTCATTTCCAGATATCATCGGGATTGTGATTTAAAATATCAATTCTTTGTCCCCTGCCCGCACTGTGGCGGCTTGCAGCTACTTGTGTTTGAGCAAATCAAATGGCCCAGCTTCGGAGATACGAGCGAACAGTCAACCCGGCTGAAGATCAAACGTGCAGCCCGCTATGAGTGCGCTCACTGTCAAAAAGAAATCCTGGATAATGATAAGCCTGAGATGTTGAGGAAAGGGCAATGGCAATCAGAGGAAGATAGCCCATTTGAGGAGGCTGAATCAGTTGGTTTTCAGTTGAACAGCCTGTATTCGCCGTTTCTCAGCTGGGGCGATATCGCCTACGAATTCCTGGATTCAAAAGACGACATCGGACGTTTGATGAATTTCCGCAATGGCTGGCTATGCCAAGAGTGGAAGCAAACCCTCACAGTCAAAAAAACCGATGATATCCTGAAATGCAAAACCGACCTGGCGCCGCTGACTGTTCCGGCGGATGTGGTGGCACTCACTTGCGGCATCGATGTTCAAAAGTTTTCGTTCTATTACGTTGTCAGAGCCTGGCGGCGTGATATGACCTCCTGGCTTATCCGATATGGCGAGGCTCAAAGTTGGGATGATATTCGACAGATAGTTTTTGAAGATACTTATCCCATTGTGGATTCTGAGAAATCCATGGGCATATGGCGTGCATTTATCGACACAGGCGGCGGCGAAGGATCTGAAGGCTTCACCATGACTGAAGAGTGCTACACCTGGCTCCGAAACAATGGGAATGGGATCGCTTTTGGTGTGAAAGGTCAATCCTGGAAAACCACCGAACGAATTAAGTTTTCCGTCATAGATCGGATGCCTGGCCGGTCTGGAATGGCTATCCCTGGCGGCTTACGGCTGTTTTTGTTGAACACGGACCAGCTCAAAGACGCCCTCCATTATCGCATTGGCCTTGCCCAGGGGGAACCGGGCGCCTGGTATCTTCATGAGGACGTGGGCAAAATCTATGCCCAGCACATCATTTCAGAGGAAAAAAGAGTCCATCGAAACGGCAAGATCGAGTGGCACGTTTCCGGCCCTAATCACTGGTTGGACTGTGAGATTTACGCACTGGCGGCGGCGGACCCGCAATGTGCCGGCGGTGTGCGTGTGCTGCAAAAGCCTGTCTACATGGCAAAACGGCAACCCAACCACAAGAGGCCCCCGAGGCCGCTGAAGGCGCAAACGAAGTCCCACCAATACAAACGGCCATCCTGGTTAAGCAGATGATCAAACGGATACCCCTGAAGGCCAAAAGGCGGTATGACTGTAAGCATTACTGGCGATGTCTATGCTATTCAGCAAACCATAGGGTGGCCATTGTTCCATGTTCTGAATGCAAGCTGTTTGAATCAGGCGACACCACCACAATGGAAGATATGAACGGCATATATGAGTTGATCGGCGCTATTTTTCAAGATTCAGACACAAGGGAACTTGATGCGGATTATTAAGGCTTGCAGCCTGTCAGATTGCCGAGGTTAAGCGTTATCGGTTAAAGGCATAGGTGGGTATGGATGGACGGCGGCGGCAGTTGTCAACGTCTTCCATGGCGCGGGCGATCAAGCGGCTTTATGAGATTCGGGGCGTGAAGGAAGGCCCAACGAACGGAAACTGTGCCACCGTGGCACAGATTGCCGAAGAAACCGGGCAATCAGAAAGGACCATCAAACGCCTACGCACCCCCCGAATCTGCCCGTACTTCTCAAACGATCTGGGAGAACGGCCGTGACCTGCTGGAAGTCAAGGAAAGGTTGGAACATGGGCAGTTTATGAATTGCTGTGAGGCCAATTTTCCGTGGGAACGTCAAACGATTCAAAACATGATGAATGTGGCGGATAAATTACCAAAATTTGGTAATTCAGACATTTCAAGGTCCGCCCTTTATCTCCTTGCCCAAAACAGCACCCCCGCGTCTGCCCGTACCGAAGCAATCGAAAAGGCCGAAGCCGGGGAAGTGATCACCCATAAACAGGCAAAGGAATATCCGCCGAAATTCAGCCTATTTGTATGATAAGCGTATACGTTTTTCTAAACGCCTCTGATAATGCGTAAAACAACGAGCAGAAGGCCCGGGAGTTCACGAAGCTGAAGGAGATCGAGGCGGCGCGGGCTAAGGTGAGGCAGGCAGTCCAGTATAAAGGCGATTCACTTCCGGAAAATTTACCGGAAGTAAAAGGTGATTCCCGAGACCTGGCAGCGGCGAAAGTAGGAATGTCCGGCAAGACCGCAGAGAAAGCCGCAGAGGTGGTCCAGGTCATTGACGCTATGGAACAGACCGGGGAGACAAAAAACAACCGTTTCTTAAAATACCCATACCCATGTAAGGGTTGAACAGCGAACGACCAACACGGGGGCTCTGGTGAAGCCTGGCGGGGGATCGTGGTTGTTTCCCGCCTCTACCGTGAGCAGTACTCGACGTTTGAGGATTATTGCCGGGATCGGTGGGAAATAAGGAAATCACACGTATATCGGTTGATAGATTCTGCGAAAGTCCAAAAACTTTTATCCCCCATGGGGGACATTCAGCCCACCAATGAATCCCAAGTCCGCCCCCTCACCCAACTTGAACCAGAAGCACAGATCGACGTATTTAACCGCCTTAAAATTCAGGCGGTCTCTTCCCTGCCAGGTGTAAAAGATCGGCTGAGAATTAAGCCGATCTGGCGGTTGCCTGGCTGAAGATCAAGGACCCGGATTTCGAGGTGCCGCTGAGGGATGCTATTTCCGCCGCCCGGGAGATGCCGCTACCCAAACAGGAAATAGGTAAGGGTAAGTCTGGACCTGGAAGGGGTATTAAAACAGGTAGTGACGCTACCCGTTTTAATAATGATAAGCCCAAACAAGACAGAGGCAAAACCTACCTACTCCGCCGCCTATCCAGAGACCACCCCGAGGCCCTGGACCGTTTGGAAGCCGGGGAATTCAACCGCCTCAAAAATGAGGCGGTTAAAAGATCTCCTTAAAATTAAGGCGATCTACCGGGGAAGCCAACCGATTTTTCGGCCCGCTAAAAAAAACCTTGACGAGCAGGCGGCAACGGGGTATTTGTGGGTTTCTCTCAAAACGTATTCGGAGGCCAACCGTAAATGGCATTTTTTATTTATACAAAATATTCGCGCACAAGATGCCGGCAGCCGTGAGGCCCGGAATGGTTTAATACACCATGAGACATCTTGTGCGCTTTTTTATTGGAGGTTGCAGCATGTCTCAGAAAGAAAACTACTCCCCGGAAACACAGAAACCCGAAATCATAAAAGACGATAATTGGAACCCAATTTACCTGAACCAATACGGAAATGAAACAAAAGCATTCCGAATCTGCCTTGAAGATTTCATGATGACACCACTGAAACAAATGGAGTCACTCGTTAATATGATAGGTGATGATGCCTATGAAAATTTTGGATTTGTATGCGAGGCTTTGATTGAAGCCAATAAGTTGAAGGTTCAAAAGGCATGTGATCTTATTGAGGAAGCCATGGGGGGTAGGTTTTTCATAGACACGCCGATGCGAGATGAAATCACCTATGACGGCGGTGTTCCCATTGGCGTCCTGTGTAAACCGGAAAAGGAGGTGGCACAATGACCACAGAGAATGAAAACACGGTCAGTTGGTCTTTATTTGATGAGCTGTACCACGACTATTACAATTTCGCACATGAGGTGAAATGGATGGCAAGCGCGATCGGGGCCACGGCTGAAGATACCAGGGGTGATTTTATCTTGCATAAGATGGTTGATGTCGCAGATAGGGCGTTAGATGAAATCTGGAAAAAGGCCATTGCGGGCAGGAAGAAATCCTAAGGAGGAACACAATGGACAATTTGGCATTCTACGAACACAAGGACGGCACAAAACCGGATGTTTTGGATTATCAACAGGAACTTGAAATCGCCGTAAAGGAACCCATGAAATTGATCCATGAGATGTTGACGACCATGTGGGAAAGAGGGGAGCTGAGGGACACACCGCTTGTACACTCAGTGACCACCACCCTTTGGTCGTGCATGCTTCGATGGGACGCCCTGGACAGCTTTTTCAAAAAAGAATACCGTGGGAAGTCCCCCGCGGACGACTTCCGGACCGAGACGCGAAACGTTATGGAAAACCGAGCTTGCCATGAGCTGCAATGGCAGTTTCTACAGTTGCCGGATAAAATTAAAAAATCCATGAGCGTGTTCCTGTTGGATAAAGAGGAACGCGAGGCGTATGCCCATCTGGCGGAGCTGTACCTGAAAAAGAAATACGGAACAGTGGAGGAGCCAACGGAAGAGGCCCTGGAATTCCAGGAAGCGCAAATGGCGGCATGATATCACTTGTCATGGCCAGACAACCCCAGGGGCCCGGACTGTTTTGGGCGCCCTGGCCGTGGCGTTTATGGCCGGCACGGAAGAGTTGATGGGAAAGGCGCGGATGTTTCGGCATAGGAAACGATGAAAATCACAGAAGCTTAACCAAAGCGGCAACAACGCCAGCCTGGACAACCAGCATTCCGGCAACCCATTTGATGATGTTCGTTGTAACGCTGGCATCAAGCTCTTTAAGGCGTATATCAAGATATTGCTTTGTTACAAGCTGTTCATCCAGAAGTTCGCTGATGATTTTTGTCTGTTCGGCAGCCTGCTCTTCCGTGAAACCGACGGCTTTTAGTCTCTTGACGTTTTCGAAGGTGTCAAATGTGATAGTGGCGCCCATGGTAATTTCCCTTTCCCTAAATGGATGAAGACATGATACCATGAAACAATACCCGAAACAATCGTATATTTTCGGAGGCGGTATTTATGGGAATTCTGGCTCAATGCCCGGTATGCAAAACCCGGCAATCCATTAAAAATAAGCTCTGCAAAATGTGCGGATCTGACTTGAATAAGGCCAAGTCAGGGAAAAAGCTCATATACTGGATCAGTTACCGACTACCCAGCGGCAAGCAGAAACAGGAACCCGTGGGCACGTCCATTGAGGAGGCCCGAGCGGCGGACGGAAAAAAAAAGACTCAGAAAAAGGAAGGCCGTCTTTTCGATATCAAGGCCGATGCTAAGATGACGTTTCAGGAATTGACCGACTGGTATCTGAAATTGGAAAAGGTGAAGGCTTTGGCTTCATTCGATACAATCCGCATTTCCCTCGTGAAATTCAACAAAGTTTATGGCGGAACCATTATTGCCAAGATCACCCCGGCGGACCTGGAGAACTATCAGGCGATCCGCCTTAAAGCAGGCATGGCCCCAGCGACCATTGACCATGAGATCGGCAAAACAAGAACCATGGTTTCAAAGGCATTCGACAATAGAATGATCAGTGGCGAGACTATGCGGACGTTTAAGGTCGTCAAGAATGTTCTCAAAAAAGGCACGGATATCAGGGATAGGATTTTGACCCATGACGAATTCACCCGGCTTTGTGGAAATTCAACCCGGCATATCCGGGAAATTATCACCATGGGATATTACACCGGAATGCGTCGTGGGGAAATCCTGAATCTGACATGGGATAAAGTTGACATGAAAAACCGTTTCATCAACCTGGAGGCTTCTGATACAAAGGATAATGAAAAAAGGTCAATTCCGATAAGCGATGAACTTCATGAAATGTTAAAAAATGTTACCCGGCATATTCACGACAAGCATATTTTCCTTTTTCGGGGAAAACCTGTTTCCGATATTAGGACCGGATTGGTAAAAGCCTGCAAGAAATCAGATATCGTTTATGGCCGTTTCGAGAAAGGCGGTTTCGTTTTTCACGACTTACGGCACACGTTCAACACGAATATGCGAAAGGCAGGTGTACCGGAAAGCGTTATCATGGCGATTACCGGCCATTCAACACGGGAAATGTTTGATCGATACAACACGGTTGACCTGGAAGACACCCGGAACGCTGTTAACAGCCTGGAGGTGTTTTTCAAAAATGTTACCCAAAATGTTACCTTGAACGAAAAACAGGCCACTTAAAAAAGCAGCCTGTTCATGTAAGTATTTGATTTTTTTATGGTGCCGAAGGCGGGACTTGAACCCGCACGGGCGTAGCCCACTACCCCCTCAAGATAGCGTGTCTACCAGATTCCACCACTTCGGCACAATAAAAACATACCTCACTATTGCTTGTCCTGCGCATTGTCGCTTATCGGCGGCGACGCAGGGCTGGGAGCCTCAGAAGTTGCCTCTACGGGATGAACATCCTTCATAACAGAAGTATTGGCACCCTTCCCAATAAAAATAGACAAGCCCAGAGAAGTTAACATAAAAACGACCGCAACGGCCGTGGTTACTCTGTGCAACAAAGAGGTTGCACCGCTACTGCCAAAAACCGTCTGGCTTGATCCCCCAAAGGCGGCACCCATTCCCGCGCCTTTTCCTTTCTGAAGGAGAACAATCAAAATAAGCGCCACGCACACGCAAACATGCAATACAATCAAAACGGGGAACATCCATGACCCTCTTTCTTTCAAAACAATAGGTGCTGCAATGGTTAATCAGAGAGGTATAAATCATTACATTTTTTTTTGCAACAAAAATTTTCCCCCTTTATGCCTCTTTGTAACGGATCAACTGAACAAAAGAATCGCCTTTGAGGCTTGCGCCACCCACCAGAGCACCGTCAATATCCGGCTCGGCCATGAGAGCCTTAACATTCTCAGGTTTTACACTGCCGCCATAGAGTATCCTGACCTGGGCTGCCGTACCCGAATTAAACGTATTCTCGATCCATTGTCGGATAAACTGATGCACTTCCTGTGCCTGCTCAGGCGTGGCGGTCTTTCCCGTCCCAATCGCCCACACCGGTTCATAGGCCAGAATGGTGGTGGTCGGCATCATCTGATCCGCCTTGCAATTATCCAGGGATACATCCAACTGCGCTTTAATGACTTCAAACGTCCGGTCGGATTCCCTTTCCTCAAGGGTTTCCCCCACACAAACAATGGGGATAAGCCCGAGAAAAGAAGCCGCCCTGACCTTGAGGTTAATCACCTCGCTCGTTTCGTGAAAAAGCATCCGCCTTTCCGAGTGCCCCAAAATCACATGGGTACAACCGGACTGCTGAAGCATCCTTCCTGAAATTTCTCCGGTATAAGCGCCGGTCATTTCCCAATGCATATTCTGCCCGGCAAGAAAAATTTTCGTCTCATCAATGGCGCCTTTCACCGCGGCAAGGTGCGTAAAAGGAGGCGCCACCAAAACCTCGACATCCGATACATCCCCGATCCCGGAACCTACGGCTTCAGCCAGCGCCACGGCGCCTTCAAGACTCAGGTTCATCTTCCAGTTACCGGCAATCATAGGCGTTCTTTCAAACATTTTCTCTCATCCTTCCCTGAAATTTCTTCGAAATAAGCGTTATCTTCAACGACCCTTATTATTAAGAATGCATCTTTTTGCCCTAACAACCGGCCATGTAAATCGCCAGGTCCACCATCCGGCTGGAGTATCCGAATTCGTTATCGTACCAGGACAGAATTTTCAACATATCCCCGATAACCATGGTGGAGGGACCGTCCACGGTCGATGAAACGGTGGCGCCATTAAAATCAATGGAGACCAGCGGCTCATGGGAAAAACCGAGTATTCCTTTCAGGGAGGTCTCCGAGGCCTCTTTCATGGCTTGATTGACCACATCAGCCGTAGCCGTCTTTGTCAATTGGACCACAAGATCAACAACCGAAACATTGGGTGTGGGAACCCGGATGGCCATACCATTCAATTTTCCATCCAATTGGGGCAAAACCAGTGCAACGGCCTTTGCGGCGCCCGTTGTGGTGGGAATCATGGACAGTGCGGCAGCTCTGGCCCGCCTCAGATCCTTATGGGGAAAATCAAGCAAGCGTTGATCTCCGGTATACGCATGGGTCGTGGTCATGAGCCCCTTTTCAATGCCGAAATGATCCAGCAAAACTTTGCAGACAGGCGCCAGACAGTTGGTCGTACAAGAGGCATTGGATACAATATGATGGGTCTTGGCATCATACTCCTGCTCATTTACCCCCATCACCACCGTAATGTCCGGAGATTTGGCGGGGGCTGAGATAATCACCTTTTCGGCGCCGGCATCCAAATGGCCGGATGCACTCTCCCGATCCCTGAAAAGCCCTGTACACTCAAAAACCGTTTCAACCCCCAGATCGCCCCATGGCAACCTGGAGGGATCTTTTTCAGAATAAATCTCAATCTCTTTGCCGTTGATAACCAGTGAACGGTCCGTGCTGGATATATCTTCACGAAACACGCCGTGGACCGAATCGTATTTCAACAGATGCGCCAGGGTCGCCGTGTCCGTCAAATCATTGATGGCAACCAGATCAATATCGGGATTATAAAAACCGGCTCTGAAAACCATCCTTCCGATGCGGCCAAAACCGTTAATAGCCACCTTTAAAGCCATTGCTTACCTCCTTTTTCAATGCGTAGCATTCATAATGTTCTAACAAGACAATAGTAAGGGTGTCAGGAAAGATGGCATAGCGAAAACTAAAAAAGCATCATTCCGACTTTAAAAGTTTTCCAGCCAAAGCAATGCTCCTCTTTCCGGCCTGTTCTGCTCTTTCCCCCAATTCGCTCAACGTCAAATGGTCACGATCACCGGCAACGGCCATCACCATGGGCAGGTTAACCCCGGTCAAAACCTCAAGCATTTCCTCCTCTAAAAAAGAAAGGCTGAGATTCGACGGCGTCCCGCCAAACATATCCGTCAGAATAAGAACCCCCTGACCCTGGTCAAGCGCTTTAATTTTGTCGGATATGGACTGGAGGATTTCCTTGCTTTCAGTCGTCTGGGTAACAGCAATGGCATCGGCAGCATCCAGTTTTCCGAGGATAAGTTCAGCCGCATTTAAAAACTCCCGCCCCAGGTTGCAATGAGAAATAATAAGTAATCCGACCATTGGTTATGTCAAAGCCTCATCCATTAGGCATTCAATGCCAAAAAGAAGTTCAGGTATCTCCATCCGTTTGAATAATGGTTTGGTAAATTTCCTCTCGACTACCCACGTTCATTAATTCTTTCCTAAAAGTGCTGCTTTTTAAAATTCTCGCAATCTTGGTCAAGACCTGCAGGTGAACGCCGGAAGAATTTTCCGGCGCCAGAAGAAGAAAAAAAAGGAAAGCCGGCTGTCCGTCCATGGAATCAAAATCAAGTCCCTTTTTGCTCCTGCCAAAGGACACCATCGGCTGCGTCACTGAACTGAGTTTTCCATGTGGAATAGCAACGCCGTCGCCAATGCCCGTACTGCCGAGATGCTCCCGTTCAATCAGCACTTTCACAAGATCATCTTTATCAATATCAGCGTCATATCTGGCGATCACTTCAGCGAGCTCTCCTAAAACACTCTTCTTGTCTTTGGCCTTAAGCTCGGGAATAATGTTATCGATAGCTAAAATTTCAGAAAGTCTCATTACATAAACCAAAAAATTGAACAATTCACCAAAAAGTACATCAGCCTGCGGGCACAATCAAACAGAAGTTTCCATCGGCCTTCTTATAGATAACGTTAATTTCTCTCGATTTGGCGTTTCGAAATACCAGGAATTCCTGCCGCAGCAGGCCCAGTTGCATGGCGGCTTCCTCAGGATCCATGGGCTTTGCAACCATTTTCTCCACTTCAATGGAAAAATCACCCTGAAACATATCAACCGCGTCTTCAATCTCTTCATCCAGTGCCGCAACCAAGGAATCCTCTTCAGCTTTGGCGCCATCTCCGCGATGTCTCCTGATTTTACCCAGATGCTTCTTAACCTGATTTTCGACCTTGTCCATCACTTGATCGATGGCCGAATACATATCGTCTGTTTCTTCAACCGCCTTGATTCGGGTGCCATTTAAACTAAGGGTCACATCGGCAATGTGCCTGAATTTCTCTACGCTTAATACAACGTGCGCCTCCAAGGGAGCATCGATATATCTCTTTATTTTTGAAATTTTCTCTTCCGCATAGTCCTTCAAACTCTCTATGGGGTCCGTATGCCTGAATGTTACCGTTATTTCCATGAAATTTCCTCCGGATATTGGGAGTAAACAATATAAACACCCTTTTCAGAAAAACCATTCTATTGACAAATGGCGCTACTCTCCTCGCTCAGGTTATTTGAATTTCCTTTCTCTTTCTGGATGGCAGGATTCCCATGGCTTCCCGATATTTAGCCACAGTTCGACGCGCAACCCTTATGTTAAGGTCCCGCATCATCTTTTCAATGCCCTTGTCGCTAATAGGCTTGGTTTTGTCTTCCGCTTTGATAAGCTTCCGGATTTGTTCCTTGACGCTTTCCGATGCCAGCGCATCCCCATTGACCCTGTTGATGGAACTGTTAAAGAAAAATTTCAGCTCATAAAGCCCCTGGGGTGTATGCACATACTTGTTCGTGGTGACCCGGCTGACCGTCGACTCGTGCATTTCGATGTCTTCAGCCACATCCCTCAGCACCAGCGGTTTCAAATACGCAATGCCCTTGTCAAGGAATTCCCCCTGAAACCGCACAATACTCTCAGTAACCCGATATAGCGTCCTTTGACGCTGATGAATGCTTTTGATCAACCATGCAGCGGAGCGCATTTTTTCCTGGATGTATGCCTTCGTTTCATCGGATACCTGGCCTTTGTTCTTCAAAATACGTTTGTAGTAAGCATTGATTCTTAATTTCGGCAACCCATCTTCATTTTGAATAATTTCGTAACCGTCCCCCACTTTCGCCACGTAAATGTCGGGGGTCACATAGATGGTTTCCTCAGCCGCATAAACCCGCCCAGGTTTGGGATCCAGCGCTTGAATAGCCGAAACCGCCACCAGGATATCCTGGATGGAAACGCTCAGTTGATCCGCAATAAGGTGGTAGCGTTTCGCCTCCAAATCCTTGAGGTAATCCCTGATGAGCTTCTCAGCCAAAGTCCCCTCAAGGTTCTGAAATGCGACCTGTATTAACAGGCATTCCTTTGTATCCCGCGCCGCTACGCCCACGGGATCAAAATTCTGAATGAATTGCAGGACATCCTCAACATCATCAAGCGTATGGCCCGTTGCCTGGGATATTTCTTCCAGGGTGGTATCCAAATAGCCGTCGTCATTCAGGTTGCCGATGATATGCGCGCCGATTTCCTTTTGTTCATCGTCCATACTGCTCATGTTCAACTGCCAGAGCAGATGTGAGAAAAGATCCGTCCTGGTGGCCGTAAAATTCTCAAAGGACGGCGCATCTTTTTCTTCATAATGACCTTCGGAAAATCCTTCGGAATACCCGGTGTTATACTCCGAGAGATAATTTTCCCAATTCACATCATCCCGCGCCCGTTCTTCCACGGTCACTTCGGGCAATGAGGCAGAGTCAGGATCCGGCCCGGAATCATCATTTGAAGGATTTTCAGATTTTCTCTCCTGGGATGCCTGTAGCTCCTGAGCCGATTCCGCCTTTTTTTCCCCAGCGCCATCATCCCCATCGATCTCTCCCTGGGTCATTTCTTCCAGAATGGGGTTTTCCTCCATCTCCTGGGAAACGGTTTCAAGGAGTTCAAGCCTCGACAACTGCAAGAGCTTAATGGCCTGTTGCAACTGTGGAGTCATCACAAGCTGTTGGGTGAGGCCTAAAGATTGTCTTAGTTCTAACGCCATAATAGATTCAACAATTCCACAAAGAAACTACTTAGAGATTGAAATTCTCCCCCAGATAAACGCTCCGGGCCAGATCACTTTTGACGATATCATCCGGGGCGCCCTGTTCGATGATCCGTCCCTGATTGATGATATAGGCCTTATCGCAAACATTCAATGTTTCACGTACATTATGATCTGAAATGATAACGCCCAAACCCCGTTTTTTCAGCTGACGGATAATCTGTTGAATATCATTAATGGCCAAAGGATCAATGCCGGCAAAGGGTTCGTCCAAAAGCATGAACCTGGGTTCAGTCACCAGGGCTCTGGATATTTCAAGCCTTCGCCGCTCCCCACCTGAAAGGGACATCGCTTTCTGTTTAGCCAGGTGGTCAATCGTCAACTCCCTGAGGCCTCTTTTCAGTCGTTCTTTTCTTTCCTGTACAGGCAGATGGAGCATTTCGAGGATGGCAAGAAGATTCTGCTCAACAGTCAGTTTCCGGAATACCGATGGCTCTTGCGCCAAATAGCTGACACCCTTCCTGGCCCTTTTAAACATGGGATCTTGTGTAATGTCCATGCCGTCCAGGAAAATCCGGCCCTCGTCCGGCCGCGTAAGCCCCACCACCATGTAAAAAGTGGTTGTTTTTCCCGCCCCGTTGGGTCCCAGAAGACCCACAATCTCCTGCCGCTTGACCGTCACATTGACACGATCCACGACCCGTTTACCACCATAGGCCTTGACAAGGCCCTCGGCCTGGAGCATTTGGGACGCCGTCTTCAAGGCTTTTGACCCTTCTCCTGTTTTGGAAAGATGACGGCCCGGACCTTTTTATCCTTGTCGCTCTCCACGATGCTCCGATCCTCTTTCAGGAAAAGGGTAATCACATCCCCTTCAACAAAATCTTCTCCCTGCTTCACAACCGGCTTTCCCGTGAGTACCAGTTTTTCATCCTGTTGATAATAAACAGCCTTTTCTCCGGTCGCCACCCCCCCCTCGGCACGAACGATCCTGACGGCGCCCGTGGCAACAATTTTATCGATACGAGCCGAAACCCCCTCTGCGCCTTTTTGCTCGTCGGATTTCACATAAAGCACCACCAGATTTTGACAGAATACCGTAAAATCATCTCGTTTGGCTTCCACATCGCCCGAGAAGGTCACCCTCTTTTTTTTGTCATCGGCTTCCAGGGTCCTGGAGTTGATCACCATTGGCCCCTGGCCCTTTTTTTCAACCTTCTTCTGAGGATCAGCCGCCATCGCGGGAACAGAAAAGGTCAGGAGCCAAAAGAGCCCCATCAAGCCATACCCCAGATAAGTTGCATGCCGTTTCATTGCAGCACCGATGCCTCCCCCTCCCGGTTAAGGGTTGTCACAACGTTTGACAGAACCTTGATCCTTTTCTCCGCCAGGTCAGCAAAAAGCCCTGTTCCCTTGACCGTAAAAAATGGGCCGAATATCTCCAGCGGTTCTTCATTGCTCACAATCCCGTCCTTTTCGTTAATCACGACATACTCCGTAAGAAACCGATATTGTTTCCCGTACAAACCATCCAGGTTGCCCCAAAGCTCAATTTTCCCACTATCCTTAAGATAAATGCCTTTCTTACCGCGCAGAGAAAACGCCGGCTGTCCTTCGGTTTTCACTTCAAGATAGAAATCAAAAAACCGAATGGTCTTCCGGTCTTCGGAAAAACGGACCTCCTTGGCATCCAGAACCCATTTGATTTTTTCATCCGGATCATCCTGGCGGTAATGGATATCCTTCAGTTTAACGCCTTCACCCGAGATAACGTCCTTCAAAAACGCGGTGGTTTTAAAAAAATCTTTACCGGCTTTTGCGAAATAGAAGGCCACCACCAGAAGCAGAACGCCGACGCCCAAAAGAGGCCAATGTCTTTTTACAAAACGTCTCATGGAACCTTTTTGCAGTATATCAACCCCTGCTTTGTTCTGTAAAGGCAATTCTAGGCCACTGTCCGCGGCACTTTAATATCCACTCGGAGATCTCCCTTACAGCGCCTTGACCCCCTCTTTTTTTTGTGATGAAATCCGCCTGTTCTCGAACTTCCCCGGCGGCATCCGCCACGGTGATGCAAAAACCGGATTCCCGAAACATGGCCAGATCCGGCAGATCATCCCCCACGGCGCCTACCTCCAACTTCTGGAGCCCCTTCTCGGCAATCAAGCGCCTACACAGAGCCCCTTTATCGGAAACCCCTTGATAAACCTCGCGGATTCCCAATTCCCCGGCGCGATGGGCAACCACCCGAGACCGGCGGCCGGTAACAATCACCACTTCTACCCCATCCCTCATAAGCAGTTTCAATCCGAAACCGTCTTTGACATCAAAGGTCTTAAGCTCTTCTCCATTTTCATTCAAGGTGATGCCGCCGTCCGTCAGGACCCCGTCAACATCCAGGAAAAGCAATTTTATGCAGGCAGCCTTATCTTCCATATGCGTTCACACCGACCGAACCAGACCATGGAGACGCTTGAGCATTTCCACCAGAGGTTTTACCGCTGTAAGCGGCAATGAATTGGGGCCATCACACAACGCGCAATCCGGATCAGGATGCACTTCCATAAAGACACCGTTTGCACCCGCCGCTACAGCCGCCTTGGAAAGACATGCCACAAACTCCCGTTGCCCTCCGGAACAGTTTCCCGCGCCGCCCGGCAACTGCACACTGTGGGTGGCATCAAAGACAATCGGAAAACCAAAAGCTTCCATAATGGACAGGGATCTCATATCAACCACGAGATTGTTGTAGCCGAATGAGGTTCCCCGCTCCGTAATCAAGATGTTTCGGTTTCCGGCGGCGATCACTTTCTCCGTGACCGGCCCCATCTCGAGAGGAGACATGAACTGCCCTTTTTTAATGTTCACGGGAATTCCGAACTGGGAGGCATGCACGATCAAATCGGTCTGACGGCATAAAAAGGCGGGGATCTGGATGACATCCAGAACCCGGGCCGCTTCCACCACCTCGCTGATGCGATGGACATCCGACAGAACCGGCAACCCGATTTGTGTTTTAACCTTTCGCAGAATATCAAGGCCCTTTTCCAAACCGGGACCGCGATAGGAATCCAGGGAAGTCCGGTTGGCCTTGTCGTAAGAGGCCTTGAAAATGATGGGCAGTTGGAGGTCTTCGCTCAACGCTTTCAAATAGCCCGCGATTTCCAATGTGGCGGCTTCGTTTTCAATGACACAGGGTCCCGCAATCAGAAAAAACGGACCGTTTGCGCCGATGGTTAGATTTCCTATATTAATATTTTTTCCCATTATGGCAATAACAAGCCTGAAAAGTGGTTATCAAAAATACGGTTCTCTAAAAACCTTATGACGACATTGTTATAGCAAGGCTTTGGGAAAGTCAAGAAACCAAGGCCCCCAAACAACAAAACAACTTTTTCTTGTCATGCAAGGCAATAAGCCTTATCATGCGCCTTCTTGTCTTTTCCAGTCTACTACCAAGGCGTGAGCCTTCGCGTGACTGCTTATTTCCAGGGGAGGTCAATTACCAATGACACAAAAAAAGGTTTCCAAAACCATTGAGGATATCAACCGAAAGATTAAAGAAGGAAAAGTCGTTGTGGTCACAGCCGATGAAATGGTCGGCATTGTCAAAAAAAACGGCGCTGAAAAAGCGGCCCGGGAAGTGGATGTGGTCACCACGGGAACCTTTTCTCCCATGTGTTCTTCCGGCGCCTTTATTAATTTCGGGCACACCAAGCCCGGCATCAGAGCCTCTCGCACCTGGGTAAACGACGTCCCCGCTTATGGGGGCGTGGCAGCGGTGGATTGTTATATCGGGGCCACGGAACCCAGGGAAGATGACCCCTTGAACGGCGTTCACCCCGGGCAATTCAAATATGGGGGCGGCCACGTACTCCATGATCTGATAGCGGGCAAAAAAGTTGAGCTGCGCGCCACCGGCTATGGCACCGATTGCTACCCCAAGACCCAGATGAAGAAAAAAGTGACCCTTTCGGAACTCCCCTACGCCATGATGCTCAACCCTCGGAACGCTTATCAAAACTACAACTGCGCCATTAACCTGACCCAAAAAACTATCTACACCTATATGGGAATTTTAAAGCCCAACGGCGGCAATGCCAATTATGCCACGGCCGGCGAACTCAGTCCTCTTTTTAATGATCCCTATTACCGCACCATCGGTCTGGGGACCCGTATTTTCCTGGGCGGCGCTCAGGGGCATGTCATTGCGCCGGGAACCCAGCACAACCCCAATGCCAAACGGCACGAAAACGGCACGCCGTTAACGCCTGCCGGCACCCTCATGGTGAACGGCAACATGAAAGAAATGGATCCCCGATGGGTTGTGGGGGTCAGCATGCTGGGGTACGGCTGTTCCCTTGCCGTGGGTCTGGGAATCCCCATCCCCATTCTGGATGCGGAAATGGCCCAATTCACGGGCGTTTCAGATGAAGATATTTATACGCAGGTCATTGATTACGGCAACGATTATCCCAAGGGAGAAGGCAAAAGCCTGGCCCAGGTCAGCTACGCGGATCTGAAAAGCGGCATCATTCACGTTAACGGACGGGAAGTACCCTCTGTTCCCATCTCCAGCCATAAGAGGGCTTTGGAAATTGCCAATATTCTCAAAGGATGGGTGGAAAAGGGGGAGTTTCTGTTGACCCAACCGCTGGAAACGCTGCCCTCTGAATAAGTCCTCCCCGTACATGCATACACCGCCGGGGCTGGTCAACACAAACCGCCGGCAGTCGCCGGCGGACGGCGGTATCCCCCAGTCGGCATTATTTTTGCGCCTCAGGACCGAAAGAGCGGACAAAAAGATCGCGGAGGGCCTGACGGCCATCATCGGAAAGGTTGCGGGTTCCGGTGCCGGCGAACGTATCCGAAGCAATCACGGGCGTGTTCTCAACCCATTGGTTGTTCTCCCAGGAAAACCATCCCTTCCGCTCCTGATCATAGACGCTCAGGGGTCGGTTGAATAGCTTTGCCAATTCCACCCCCCAACCGGTTCCCCCCTTGACGGTATTGTCCTCCTGTATCCACCCGACCGCAACAACGTGATAGCCGCTATTGACCATGTGAAAAAGGGACTGTATAATTTTCCGAATTTTATCCGTCCGAGAATAATTGCGTTTCATCAGCTTGGAAACAATTTCCATGCTGATATCGCCCTTTTGCAGCTCTTCCCGGGTCAGTATCAAAACGCCCCGGGTACGCTCGGAATTGTGCCCTTCAAATGATATATTCACCTCTTTCATGTGCCAGGCCTCGGCAAGTTTGCCGAACTCAGCCTCAGTCCCCTTGTGGCCGCCGCTGTACAGTGTGATCTCTGAAATGTCCGTCATTTTTTTATCTCCTGGGTCTTTTTCAGACGTTGTACGATTATGAAAAGAACACCCCGCCGCGATTCAGCAAGGTAAGCGGATAACCTAATTCAGTTTTTCCGTATTACAACCCTGACCGTCATATTCTCTTGAAATTCCGTGGACGCACTTTCCTTGACAGTATTCTCATATGTGCCGTATGATTTGCGTTGTTCACCCAACAAGGTTGCTAAACCCTGTTTTTTTTGTGAAGGAAAGAATATGAGACCCTTAGACGGCATCAAGGTCATTGAAATGGCGGGCCTGGCCCCGTCGCCCTACTGCGGCATGTTGTTGTCGGATTTCGGGGCGGATGTGGTCATTGTGGACCGGTTGACCAAAGGCGCACCCGAGATCCCCTACATCATGAAAAAAAGCCCCTTTGACCGGGGCAAGAGATCCATGCGGGTAAACCTTAAATCGGAAGACGGCATTGAAATTGTGAAGCGGATGATGCAAACGTCAGACGTCCTGCTGGAACCCTATCGTCCCGGTGTGATGGAGGCCCTGGGGCTGGGCCCTGAAGACGCTCTGAAACGCAATCCCAAACTGATCTACGCCCGACTCACCGGCTGGGGGCAAACGGGCGCCTTTGCTTCCATGGCAGGGCATGACATCAACTATGTTGCCCTTTCAGGCGCCCTTTCCCTAATCCGAAGAAAAGGGGAGAGGCCTCTCCCCCCCGTCAACCTGGTGGGTGATTTCGCCGGCGGCGCGCTGTTCTGCGCCATGGGCATATTGCTGGCCCTGGTGGAACGTAACCGCTCCGGCAAGGGACAGGTGATCGATGCCGCCATGGTTGACGGCGCCGCCAATCTCACCGCCATGTTCCACGGCATGCTGTCGCACAACCTCATGACGCTGGATATCGGAACCAACTCCCTGGACGGCGGCGCTCCCTTCTACCAGACCTACGAAACCGCCGACGGACAATTCATGGCCGTAGGCCCCATAGAGCAACGATTTTACGCTGAGCTGCTCGCAGGTCTTGAACTGGACCCCGCATCTCTGCCCCACCAATATGATACGACCCGGTGGCCGGAAATGATAGAACGTTTTGCCGAAGTCTTTAAAACCAGAACCAGAGACCAATGGACCACCGTTTTTAAGGGAAAAGACGCCTGCGTGGCCCCGGTCTTGAACCTGGACGAGGTAGCGGAACATCCCCACAATAAAGAACGGGGCATCATCATCGACATAGACGGCGTACCCCAGCCCGCCCCCGCGCCCAGGCTATCCCGAACCCCCGGAGAAGCCCATAAGGCCAAGGGACCGAAAGGCGCCGACACTGAAGAGATGCTATTGGAGCTCGGATATTCGGATTCGGAGATCCGGACGTTTTTTAAAACCGATGTAATCGAATAGGGGATCAAAAAAAAGGCGGTGATTATGGAATCACCGCCCCCCCCGTTGTTTTCTAAACCAATTGTTTTCTAAACCGGAAAGGATTTACGCTGCATTTCGGAATTCCGCATCAACCACATCATCGTCCGGGCAGCCTGAGTCGCCACAGCCTCCCTGGGAACCACAGCTCCCCCCCTGGCAGCCCGCGGGCTCCTGCTGCTGCATGGCCGCCATTTTTTGGGCAGCCTGGTTTAACGCCTCGACCGAGCGGGTAATCTCATCCGTGTTGTCCCCCTTGAGAGTGCCCTTGAGTTGAGACACGGCGCCCTCGATCTCACCTCTGACATCCGACGGCACCTGCTCTCCCAACTCCGAGAGAGATTTTTCCGTCTGGTAAATCAGGGCATCAGCGCCGTTCCGAGCTTCCACCAAGGCTTTCTGCCGCCTGTCCTCCTCGCCGTGCGCCTCTGCTTCTCGCACCAGGCTGTCGATCTCCTCCCTGGACAACCCCGAAGCGGCCGTAATGCGAATGGACTGCTGTTTTCCCGTGGCCTGGTCCTTAGCGGAAACCTCCACAATACCATTGGCATCGATGTCAAAGGTCACTTCCACCTGAGGCATGCCCCGAGGCGCGGGAGCGATGCCTACCAGCTCAAACCGGCCCAGGGTTTTGTTATTGCCGGCCATCTCCCGTTCACCCTGAAGCACATGGATGGAAACGGCGGGCTGATTATCCTCGGCGGTGGAAAACACCTGGCTTTTTTTGGTGGGAATGGTGGTGTTCTTATCAATAAGCCGGGTCATCACGCCTCCCAGGGTTTCAATTCCCAGTGAAAGAGGCGTCACATCGAGCAACAAAACGTCCTTGACCTCCCCTTTCAAGACCCCGCCCTGTATGGCGGCGCCTAAGGCAACCACTTCATCGGGATTAACGCCCCGGTTAGGCTCTTTGCCAAACACCGATTTGGCACGCGCCTGAACCGCCGGCATACGGGTCATGCCACCCACCAGAATCACTTCGTCAATATCCCCCTGACTCAACCCCGCATCCTTTAAAGCGGTTCTGCAAGGCCCTTCCAGACGGTCCAGCAATTCACCCACAAGGGCTTCCAGCCTGGCCCTTGTAATTTTAACATCCAGGTGTTTGGGCCCGGAGGCATCGGCTGTAATAAAGGGCAGATTCACGCTGGTTTCAAGAGATCCCGAGAGTTCCATTTTGGCTTTCTCAGCCGCTTCTTTCAGCCGCTGCAACGCCATCTTGTCGTTTCGAAGATCAATCCCCTGGTCCTTCATAAATTCATCCGCCAGATAATCCACCAGCCTGAGGTCAAAGTCTTCCCCGCCCAGATGGGTGTCGCCGTTGGTGGCCTTCACTTCAAAAACCCCATCCCCCAGTTCAAGGATGGACAGGTCAAAGGTTCCCCCTCCCAGATCGAAGACCGCCACTTTCTCATCTCCCTTTTTGTCCAGGCCATAGGCAAGAGACGCGGCAGTGGGTTCATTGATAATTCTGAGGACATTTAACCCGGCAACTTTTCCGGCATCCTTGGTAGCCTGTCGCTGGCTGTCGTTAAAATAAGCCGGCACGGTAATGACGGCATCGGTTACCTTTTCACCCAGATACGCCTCTGCCGACTTCTTGAGGTTGCTCAAGATAAAGGACGATATTTCAGCGGGGCTGTAATTTTTTCCCCGCATCTTAATGCGAACATCCCCATTGGAGGCCTTTTCAATTTTGTAGGGCAAAATCTTGACGTCATTCTGAACTTCCGTTGAATCATATTTTCGCCCGATCAACCGTTTGACGCCAAATACGGTATTCTCGGGGTTGGTCGTGGCCTGACGTTTGGCCGTCTGACCCACAAGCCGTTCTCCCTTTTCAGTGATGGCCACAATGGATGGCGTCGTCCGTCCGCCTTCTGCATTGTTGAGAACCACGGGGTCTCCGCCTTCCATGATGGCTACGCAAGAATTGGTGGTCCCCAGATCTATTCCGATTACTTTGCTCATTCCCATTTCCCCCTTATTGTTTGATATGCTCAAGCGATCCTGCTGCTTTTGCATCGGCAAAACCATTCGTTGAGAATGAAAATAAACACAAATCGGAATAAGTCAATATTTGAATGTTATTTTTTTAATACATTACTTATATTGTTTCTGCATTTCAAATAATGAGAACCTTAAAAAAACAATCGTTGAAAGCATCAAATAAGTTAACAATTACAATTGGCCCGGTTCCGCCCAAAACAACTAGAACAGGTCAAGATCGGGATACAATTTTTTCGCACATTCGGGACAGATGCTGTGGCTGAATTTGGCATCGGATCGGTCCTGGATATATTGTTCGATCTGTTGCCAATACCCTTCATCATCGCGAATTTTTTTACAGCTGGCGCAGATCGGCAAAAAACCCTGAAGGGTTTTGATTTCCGACAAGGCTTGCTGAAGTTCGGCAATCAATTTCTCTCGCTCCCGCTCCAATGCCTTCCTTCGCTCAATCTCCGCCTGGGCCAGTGTCAACTCTTTTTTGATTTCCGCTACCTGTTTTAGAATGGCCAATATGGGACGGTTTTCGATTCTCATCCCTTTTTTGACGTTCTGCCATTTAAAATAGACATATAAAAAGGGACAGGCAAAGATGGAAATGATCAAACGGCTCAAAAGCGATCCTTTGATAATACTAATATATTCCGGTCCCGGAGCAAAAGCGCCCGTAGCAAAAAGGACCACATCCAGCCACATAACACCCAGCAACGTGATAAAAACCCGAAGCCAAAGGCAAAGCTTCAACGGCCCATGACCCAGGAATTCCCAGGAAATGGCCAGGAATAGCAAATCCACCAGGGTGGCCGTCACGGAAGCGGCGTTGATTCTCAAACTGGGGATCGGCACATATCCCATGGGCGCCGGGTGGGTGATATTCATCTGAAAATGCAATGCCAGTGCAATGAGGGGAACAAAGATGGATACGCCCACAATGGTGGAAATGGCAATCCGCGTGGCCCTGGGACCATCAAACACATACACCACAAAAGCGCTTAACAGCAAAGATGTGTAAAAAACGGTGGACCCGACCATGAAGGTAACGCCCATAACCTCCACCTTAACGCCGGCATCGGTAATCCAGCTCATGATGGCCGTAAGCCCCCCGATGAGGGCATAAAAATGGGCCAGGCCAAACCGATGGCGCAACGAATGAGACCATAAGACCAAAAAATATATGGCCATGGCCTCCAGAATCAATATGAGAGATTCCTGGTTCACGGGCAATTAAACTCCAAATTCATTCAGACCGGCCATCGGTTTTTCACAAAACCCATCACCAATCATAATTGGGTCTGCCGAAATCTTCCTCCCAGTTCGGTGGACCCCCATGGTCCTTGGCGCGCCATTTGGACTTATCAACACACGCTGAAAGGCTCATGCTCACCAGCAGCAACAGCATACCCATTCCCAAACATACCGCTCTCCACTTCATCCCAACCTCCACATCTTTATTTTCCGTTTGTCTTTTCCTGATACACTCTGTTGTAAAGAAGCACCGCCAATTCTGTTAATCCAAGCCCTTCAAGTACAACCCTTTCCGGCACCCCGTCTTCATTAAGGCGCCTTAGCGCATAGAACTCCTTCAACATCAAATCCATATCAGGGATGCTCCCCTCTGTCGGGCCCGTATCCATGATCGTCATGAGTCTCTTTGGTAAAACATCGTGCCCTGCTCTAGCCCCGAAGAGATTAGACAAACCCCGCTTCATGTACCAGATCCTCCGCCCTAATTGCATCACCTCTTCAAGGGTGTAGTCAAAGCCTGTCACGTGTCTTACCATGTCCACGGCCTGGGTCGCATTCAGGATTGCCGCACCCAAACTACAGAACCCTGCACAGTGGGAAAAAAACATTCCATAATCCTGATAGGCGATATTTAACTTGGCCTTTCCCTCACTGTTCATTCCGGTTATTTCATCTGCTAATTCCGGAATCTCAGGTAAATACATACCAAGGCCTTCGACCGGATAAACGAGGCTGGCCACGTGACATGCCCCCCTCGGCGAAACGGCATAAGCCAGGCCGTAGCTGTGTGCTGCCCTGGGATCATGCATGGGAGCTTCAAGACCCTTAACCGTGGTCAGGAAGTCCCTGGCGTTGCCGCCAATCTGTTCTGCTGCTTTGGCGCTTCCCTCAGACAGGATCGAGCCAATCCCTTCTCTCTTTCCTATCTTTTCCACAATGGCAACGATAGCCGCTGAATTACCCCACGTAAGCTTCAGACCGTCAGTATCTTTTTCATTTATCAAACCGTTCTCATAGCACTCTATGGCAAAGGCAATGGTCGCACCGCACGTCATGGTATCCATACCGTAGCGATTGCAAATATCGTTCGCCTTACCAATAGATTCCAGACTGGCATTCAGGCACATAGTCCCAAAGGTAGCGATGGTTTCATATTCGGGACCGGGTCCTTTTGTAAATTTAAATTCTCCATTCTTCACCTCCGCTTCTCTCTTACACGTTACCCCACACGCATAGCACGTACCGCTACCGGCCAGGATCTTTTCTTCATAGGCTATGGGTCCGATTTCATCAAGCAGCTCCCAATCGCTCATCTGCCAGTTCTTCATGGGGATGTCGCCGGATATAATGCCGATATCCATATGTGAGGCAGTCCCAAAGGCATGCAATCCTTCAGTGGTAATATTCCCGTCATAAAGTTCCTTGAGCTCTGAACGTAGGCTATCAAACCTGTCAGGATATTCTACACCGAGTTTTCCGGTTCCCCTGACAAAAATGGCCTTGAGTTTCTTTGCACCCCATACGGCGCCTAACCCAGTACGTCCGGCCACATGTCCCTTATCGTTAATAATGGATGCAAATCTCACAAGATTCTCGCCGGCAGGGCCTATTGCAAAGACCTGGCCTGACTTTTTAGACACCGTTTTATGATCTGCGATCATCTCATCGTTAACAGTGTAAACATCCTTTCCCCAGTATTTCCGTGCATCCCTTATCTCGACCTTTGCGTCTTCGATGTATATATAGGCGGGGCTGCTCGCCGCACCGGTAATCACGATACCGTCATAGCCCGCGAATTTCAGTTGCGCTCCGAAAAAACCACCGATATTGCAATCGCCCCAAAATCCGGTGAGGGGGGATCTTGCACCAACAGTCCACCTGGCGACAGCATTGGTTCTCATACCGGTTAAAGGTCCGGTCATCAACACAAAGGGGTTGTCCGCGGAAAGGGGGTCAAAGTCAGGTTTCTCTTTTATGAGATCAAAATAGATTTTGGTCCCAAAGCCCAGGCCGCCAATGTATTCCCTGGCAAATTCCAAATCCAAGGGCCTTGTCTCGATATTCCCAAATGTCAGATCGACGTAAAGAATGCTCCCTGCATAACCGCCCATACTGAATACCTCCTAAGCAGTTGCGCTTCACGCCTCATCATAAAACTCAAAAAACCCTGAGCCTCTGAAGTCATGAACGGCAACTAATAAATATTATACTGCCCATAGCCGTTGTCATCGAGATACTTGGGATACATGGCATAGGAAGGTTTTATTGCGGGCAAAAGCTTCAATATTTTTGGTATTGGCCCCTTTGCCACCATCTGCTTCCGGGTCAGAGCCGCCATCAAATTCACCTTCCCGAACCAGAACTTGTGAGCAATGTCCGCACTCATGGACATATTGACATCAGCCTTGGTATCGGCGTCTCCAGCCCTTACTTCAACCTCGTCCCCTGAGCAGTCAATCAATAATACCACATCCGGATCACTGTAGCTAAATCTGATAATTAATTTTGAAGCAAGCAGCTTATCGCCAATCACCGGTACGTCAACGACCTGCTTGAAAAAACCACCCAGCATTTCTTCAAATTCCTCAGCGCTTTTAAAAAATCCCATCCATTTTCCCCCATTCCTGTCAATAATGTTTAATATGCATTCTTTAGATGCACCAATATCTGATCGGCAACTACCTCTCGCGGATTATAAAAGCTGGTGCCATCCATAACCGCTGCCTCGGCAATTTCATACAGCCGTTCCTCGGGAACGCCCACTTCTCTCAATCTTAAGGGCAAAGCGCCCATCTCGTTCAGCTTTCCAGTCAGTTTCCTCACTGATTCGATGGCCTTCCTGGCCCGATCATTTGGTGATAGCCCGGATACGTCTTCACCCATGATAGACGCAAGCTTGGCCAATTTTTCCATGATTTCCTCAAAGTTGTATTCCAGACCATGGGGCAGGAGTATCGCGTTGGCAATCCCGTGGGGCACCTGACAGAGCCCTCCAACCGCATGGGCCATGCCATGCACGCATCCCACCATCGAGTGGGAAAAGGCAATGCCGGCCATGGTCGAAGCCACCAACAGACTCCCACGAGCCGCGATGTCGCTCCCATTCCGGGTGGCCTGCACAATATTTCCACAGATAAGTTCGATGGCGCCTGATGCCAGGGCATCTGAAACAGGCGACCATTGCAAGCCCACATATGCCTCCACAGCATGGGTCATCGCGTCCATGGCCGTCGATGCCGTAAGCCTTGGCGTCATTGAAATCGTCATTTCAGGATCGAGTACAGCCAAATTGGGAAGGAGGAATTTATCGGTAAAAGCCATCTTAACGCTATTTTCCTCATCATAGATAACCGCTACCATGGTTACTTCGCTGCCTGTACCGGCAGTAGTTGGTATTGCAACCAAAGGGTTCAGCGGTTTTGTCAAGGTCTGGGCGCCGGAGTAATCCTCTACAAGATCGCCGCCCTCGCAGATCAGGATGTTAGCAGCCTTGGCCGTATCAATAACGCTTCCCCCCCTACAGCTACCAGGCCTTCAGCACCCGAAATCTTAGCCTGTTCAGCGCATGCATTGACTGCCTTTACCTCGGAATTAGGAGGCACATCCAGAAACACCCCGGTAATCTCGATGCCGGTGGATTCAAGCCCATCCACCACCCTTTGCACAAGACCATTATCGCTGATGACCTTGTCGGATACAATGAAGTACTTTGATGCCCCCAAAAGGTCGAGTTCGGCCTTGAAATCCGAAGCAATGCCAGGGCTGTATACCACTTTTGTCGGGTTGTAAAACTCAAAGAAATCCGGTATCATAGCAGCTTTCCTTTCCCGCTTTCCATTTTCAGTTCTCCCATAGGCAGTTATTATTTGGCAAGAGATATGCGTGAGCGTATCATCAAGCCTGCCGAAATGCAAAGTGATTTTGCGTTTTTAGATTGACATATCCCATGAATTTCACTTAGAATTTGTTATCTTTTAACCTAAATCAGCGTAATTTTTCCATGCGTATTAAAGAAAACGAGAGAAAAATCCTCAAAGAATCGGTGAAAGAACGAGACCCGGACGCTAAGGTCTATCTATTCGGCTCTCGAACAGACGATAATAAAAAAGGAGGAGATATCGACATTTTGGCCTTGTCGCAGCGCCTGACATTCGCCGACAAACTGAAAATCAAGGCCCGGATTTTCCAATCACTCGAAGACCAGTCAATCCACCTGGTCATTGGCCGCGACACAACGGATCCATTCGTAAAAATCGCCTTGCATGAAGGGGTCCTATTGTGAGTAATGTTTTGACAGAACTCCTGGCAAACGAAATGGATGACCTTGGAAAGGCACGAGACGCACTCCGTTTTTCTTATGACCGTTGCCGTCGGCTCTCCGTGAAAGACGGTCTGGATAACGAGACAATGGAACGTTTTGAGGCGCTCACGGCTCGTTTCGCCAGGTTGAGCGATATCATGATCCAGAAGGTTTTCAGGACACTCGATGCCTTGGATCTGGATGACCGGGGAACTGTACGGGACCGCATCAATCGTGCGGAAAAACGGGGTATTATTGAATCAGCCGATGATTTTGTTGATATCCGCATGGTTCGAAACGAAATTGCGCATGAATACAAGCGACAAACCATTCTGGAAATTTTCGAACGGGTTTTAGCGTTGTCGCCGCCCCTGATGAATGCTGTCGAGGGCATTCAAACATACAGCAAGAGATATTTGGAATTGGGTGGATCAACGTAAAGATGTTTGAAAAGCTTAAGCATAAACCCGCGAAGGTTTTCAGCCTCAAGCCAAATCATTTTTCCTTATCGGTTGCCTTCTTTCCCAAAACACTCTTAATCTCCCGGATAGTCCCTCCCCTGAAGATCGTCAGGGTCAGTTCGGCGCCGGGACTCAACCCCAGTAATTCCCGTCTGAGCATAATAAAGCGCCCCACGGGTTGACCGTTTAAGCTCATAATGATGTCATTGGGTTTAACGCCTGACGCCTCCGCGGGACTGTCCTTTTCAACCACCACCACCTGAATGCCTCCCTCATCGGGATATTTCAATTCGAAGGCCTTTCCCGGCAGAAGGGGAATCGCCTGGATCCCCAGCCAGCCCCGTTCCGTCTTTCCCAAAACCAGCAGGGGCATCACTTTTTTCACAGTGTTGATAGGGATGGCAAACCCGATGGACTGCGCCTCACTGATCACCGCCGTATTGATGCCCACCACTTCGCCATGAAGATTCACCAATGGTCCGCCGCTGTTCCCGGGGTTGATGGCGGAATCCGTTTGAATAAAATCCACCAGTTTTTCATTGAGACCGGGAGAGATCCGCTCCGTTGCACTCACGATCCCCGACGTCACGGAATGCCGCAGCCCCAATGGATTTCCGATGGCCAACACCATCTCGCCGATCCTCAAACGATCCGAGTTACCCAGGGGAAGGACCGTCAACAGGTGATCCGGTTCGATCCTGATGAGCGCCGTATCGGTAATTCTATCGGCGCCCACTATTTTGGCGGGATATTCCTTTTTCCCTTCCGAAAGGACCACGCGAATATCCGTTGCGTTATGGATGACATGGGCGTTTGTGAGAATATATCCCTGTTCGTTAATGATAAATCCGGAACCGAGGCTGAATCCCTCGCTTCTATAGGGAATGGGAACTTTGAAGGGAATGATATCGAACAGATAGGAAAGAAGCGGAATTCGAATGGGCAGGATATCATTGGGCGAAATCCCGAACCGGGCTTCTTTCTCTTCCAGGTTGCGGGTGTAAATGTTGACGACCCCGTCTTTTGCGCTTTCCGCGATATCCGCAAAGGTGTTGTTGTGAATGGCGACATTTTCCCTGGGCCCAAAAGCGTCCCTTTCCATCCACATGTTTTTCAAGTCTATGTCTTTCGGGGAAAGTTGTTCAAAACTATTGTCAAAAATAGGGTCTTCCCTGCTCACCAGAACCGCTTCCATTCCCTGGGGCATCTTGGAAACCGTACAACCCGCAAACATTGGGACCACGAAGCAAAAGGTTGCCAAAAACAGAATCAATTTCAATTGCAGCATCATAAAAATCGCTCACCCATATGGATCTGAAAAATGTCATTCAGGCTGTTCGGCAGACCCTCCGGCCCACCCTTTACCGCCACAAAATCCGCTCTCATCCCTTTGGCTATCAACCCTCTTTTTTCCAGGCCCAAAAGTCGCATACCATTTAGCGAGGCGCATTTTATCGCCTCTTCAATTGAGAATCCGGCTTCCATCAACAGTTTCAGCTCTTCAATTACGGCGCTGCCGTGGTGTACACCGATACTTCCCGCATCCGTTCCAAGGGCCACGGGCACGCCCAGTTTTCTTGCCATCGCCATCTGCTCCAGTTGGTGATTCAGGTTTCTTAAGGCGATGCGGCGTTCCCCGGCGCTGCCGCCGGCATACGCCGCATAGCCTTTCATGGTGCAGACAGTGGGAACCCAGAAGACATGGCCGGCCGCCATACGCTCTAAATTCCGCTGCCCCATGAAGAAGCCGTGTTCAATGGAATGGCAACCCGCTTCAAGGGCAATTTGTACGGGAATTTCACCATTAGCATGCACCATGGTTTTGAGGCCCCTTTCAGCGGCTGCACGCACAGCGCCTTTCAATGCCGCCAAACCGAACTGGCTGGGCGTTTCTTTTCCAAACGCCGTCAAGCTGTTCAACCCGGACTGAATGATCTTCACATGATCCAGGGTATGACGATCATTCCGAATACCGTCGGCAAGGCTGCCGGTTTTTAACGCACGCCCCACAAAACTACCATACCTTCCAGGTTTATGCCACGCCATTCCCGCAACATGAAGACAAAAAGAAAAATCTTTCTCTTCCATACACTCTTTCTTGTAGCGCAGGGCGTACCCCTCTTTGTCGCCCCCGTCTCTCACCGCCAATACACCATGCGCAAGCAATTGCCGCAGGTGGCGGGAAATGGTCTCTTTCACCCGATAAAATCCTTCATTTAACTGTTGCTTCCGCCTGTTCTGATCCTCCGTGCTGGACATGAACAGATGAACATGGGCATCTACCAGCCCCGGCAAAAGCGTATGCCCTGATAAATCCAGATAAGCTGAAGACGCAACGGAACCAACAGGGAAATCCCATATTTCCTCAAAAAGACCATTCTCCAGTCGCAAAAGCACATTCTCCCGAACCGGACCGCCGGTCCCATCAATCACCCATCCCGCCAAAATCATCTTCTTATCCATCATCCCTTTGTCCTTTATCATATACCAAATAAAAATCTATCCCACCTCCACGCCCTTTTTCGACCACAGATGGGTGGTCAGGTCAAGGACAAAACAGAACGGAGTCAAAACAAAACCCCTTGGAAACCGAAAACATTTGTGCTATTAGGCATTGTTTCACATCTCATTTGAGGCATACTCATGATCAGCGACCATAACAAACATCACCTCACCATGGAAGATAAGGAAATCATCCTTATCGGGACCGCCCACGTGTCCAGGGAAAGTACCGATTTGGTGGCAAGCGTGATCGAAGAAGAGAAACCGGACACCGTGGCAGTGGAACTCTGCGCGTCAAGATACCAGGCCATGACCGAGGAAAACAGGTGGAAAGAAACCGATTTAATCAAAGTTATCAAGGAAAAAAAAGCGTTTCTGCTGCTTTCCAATCTCATGCTGGCCTCCTTTCAGAAAAAAATCGGCAAAAAACTCGGCATCAAGCCCGGGGAAGAGATGTTGCGCGCCATAGCGGCGGCCAATGACATAAAAGCGACCATACACCTGGCTGACAGGGATATCCGCACCACCTTGTCCCGAACGTGGCGGCTCATGGGGCTCTGGACGAAAGTGAAATTGCTGATACAATTGATCACCTCCATGGGAGACATGGACGACATTGAAAAGGAGGACATTGAAAAACTGAAGGAACAGGATGTCCTTGAATCCCTGTTGAGCGAACTGGGAAAAACGCTGCCCGAATTGCAGCGGGTACTCATCGATGAAAGGGATCAATATCTGGCATACAAAATCAGGACGGCGCCCGGAAAGAAAATCGTTGCCGTGGTGGGGGCCGGTCATGTTCCGGGCATCAAAAGATACTGGCATGAACCGGTGGACATCAAGGCCCTTGAAATCATCCCCCCCAAGGGGAAATGGGTGGGATTTTTAAAATGGGGGATTCCTTCACTGGTCATTGTCTTGATCGTTTTCGGTTTCTATATGGCGGGGGCCAATGCCGGCGCGAACATGGTCAAATGGTGGGTTTTGGCCAACGCCGTCCTGGCCGGACTGGGCGCCGCCTGCGCCCTGGCGCACCCCTTGACGATAGCGACCGCATTCATCGCCTCCCCCGTTACCTCCTTAAACCCCATGATCGCCGCGGGCTGGGTAGCAGGTCTGGTGCAGGTCTTTCTCGTTAAACCAAAGGTAAAAGACTTTGAACGGCTGCCGGAAGACATTGTTTCCGTCAAGGGTTTCTGGAAAAACAAGATTACCCGGATTTTGCTGATCGTTGTATTGACCAACCTGGGTAGTTCATTGGGCGCGTTTGTGGCCATTCCGTTGATGGCAAAGGCGTTTTAGACCCCGTAGTATTCCCGATACCAGGCCATGAACGCCCTGATCCCCTCTTTCAGGGGCGTTTTGGGATTAAACCCGAGCAGTTCTCTGGATTTAGCAATGTCGGCGGACGTTTCCGCGACATCCCCCGGCTGCATGGGCAGCATGTTTTTTTCCGCTTTCCGCCCCAGTTCCGCCTCGATCACCTGAATGAAATCCATCAACGCCGTTGAATCGGCGTTGCCCAGGTTAAAAATTTCGTATGGGACCGGCCGCTCAATAGCGCTCACCGTACCCGCCACGATATCATCAATATAAGTAAAATCACGCCGCATATTGCCATGGTTGAAAACATTGATGGGGCGGTTATTCAGGATCGCATCCGTAAAAAGGAAAAGCGCCATATCGGGACGACCCCATGGACCATATACGGTAAAATACCTGAGACCCGTGCAGGGAATGTCAAATAGGTGACTATACGCATGGGCCATGAGTTCATTGGCCTTTTTCGTAGCCGCATAGAGACTGATGGGATTATCGACCCGGTCTTCCACGCGGTAGGGATTCTTCTTGTTTTTTCCATATACGGAAGATGAAGAGGCGTAAACGAAATTTTCCACCCGAAACTCCCGAGCCAATTCAAGAAGGTTCAAAAACCCTTCTATATTGCTTTTCTGGTAGGAAAAAGGATCTTTCAGGGAATATCTGACCCCGGCCTGGGCCGCCAGATTGCAGATACGGGTGATTTTATGTTGACTGAAAACCTGGCGCATGGCCTGGAGGTCATGGATGTCCACTTTGAAAAACCGGAAATTATCATGGGGCATCAACAAATTCAACCGTGCCTTTTTCAAGCTTACATCATAATAGGGATTCAGGTTGTCCACGCCCACCACATGATATCCCATTTCCAGCAGTTTTCTAGAGAGATGGAAACCGATAAACCCCGCGGAACCCGTTACCAAAACCGTTTGATCCTCAAATGCCATAGCCGCCTTTTCCTTCAAAAGTTTACGTTTCTTCCTACTTTTAGTGCAAATAGCGTAATAAGTAAACCCCCTTAAGCCGGATAACCCGGAATAGGGTTTGCCGTCGTCGCGTTTGCGCAAAAAAAAAGCGCCCGGGGAAAAATCTCCCCGGGCGCAATCTTATACATCAAAAATCCGTGTGGACCTTTGAGCCGATGGAATGGCTGTTTACATCATACCGCCCATACCGCCCATGCCGCCCATGCCGCCCATGCCGCCACCGGGAGGCATCCCAGGCATATCAGAGCCCTTTTCCGGTTTCTCAGCAATCATGGCCTCTGTGGTCAGAAGCAACGCTGAAACCGACGTGGCGTTCTGCAGGGCAAACCGGGTAACCTTCGTGGGATCGATAATCCCGGCCTCCATCAGGTCTTCATACACGTCCGTTGCCGCATTGTAGCCAAAACCTTCGCTTCCGTTTTTCACCTTGTCCACAACCACGGAACCCTCGGCGCCGGCGTTTTCCGCGATCTGACGGATGGGTTCTTCCAACGCTCTCATGACCAGGTTGACACCGGCCTGTTCTTCACCACCCAACTCAAGAGCTGCAAGGGCGGGAATCGCCCGCAACAGGGCAACGCCGCCGCCGGGTACGATACCTTCTTCAACAGCCGCTCTGGTGGCATTCAGGGCATCTTCCACTCGGGCTTTTTTCTCTTTCATTTCGATCTCGGTGGCAGCGCCCACATTGATCACCGCTACGCCGCCGATGAGCTTGGCCAGTCTTTCCTGAAGTTTCTCGCGATCGTAGTCGGAAGTAGTCTCGTCGATCTGGGCACGGATCTGTTTGACCCGACCTTCCAGATCTGCTCTCTCGCCGCCGCCATCAACGATGGTGGTATTGTCTTTGTCGATGGTAATGGTTTTCGCAGTGCCCAAATCATTCAAGGTCAGATTTTCCAGTTTCAGACCCAGATCTTCGGAAATCACGCGACCGCCCGTCAAAACGGCGATATCTTCCAGCATGGCCTTTCTTCGGTCGCCGAAACCGGGCGCCTTGACGGCCGCCACCTGCAGAGTTCCCCTCAACCGGTTCACCACCAGGGTGGCCAGGGCTTCGCCTTCAACGTCTTCGGCAATGATCAGGAGCGGCCTTCCCATTTTGGCAACCTGCTCGAGGATGGGGACCAGATCTTTCATGGAACTGATCTTTTTCTCGTTCAGCAGAACATAGGGTTCACTCTGGGTCACCTGCATTTTTTCAGCATCGGTCACAAAGTAGGGAGACAGGTAACCACGATCAAACTGCATGCCTTCCACCACCTCAAGAGAGGTATCCATGCTCTTGGCTTCCTCGACGGTGATGACGCCCTCTTTACCCACTTTGTTCATGGCCTCGGCAATAATGTTACCGATGGTACTATCGCTGTTGGCGGAAATAGTACCGACCTGAGCAATCTCGGCCTGGTCTTTGGTGGCTTTGGAAAGCTTCTTCAGCTCATCCACGGCAACCTCGGTGGCCTTTTCGATGCCGCGCTTAAGGGCCATGGGATTGATGCCGGCCGCCACCAATTTTGCGCCTTCACGGTACATGGCCTGGGCCAGAACCGTTGCGGTGGTGGTTCCATCGCCAGCCACATCCGATGTCTTAGAGGCAACCTCTTTCACCATCTGAGCGCCCATATTTTCAAACTTGTCTTCCAAGTCAATTTCTTTAGCAACCGTCACACCGTCCTTGGTAATATTGGGAGCGCCGAAGGATTTGTCCAAAATAACGTTGCGGCCTTTGGGACCCAGGGTTACCTTAACAGCATTGGCAAGGGTGTCCACGCCGTTCAGAATCGCTTCCCTTGCCTTCATGCCATATTTAATTTCTTTTGCCATCTATAGTTCTCCTCTTTGAAAATTATTTTTAAAGGTCCTGCTATTACGCCAAATTTAGGAGTAGGCTTTCGAAAATATCTACTCTATGACAGCAATGATATCGTCTTCTCTCATGATCAGATGTTCTTCCCCATCGATCTGAATCTCCGTACCGGCATACTTTCCAAACAAAACCTTGTCGCCTACCTTTACTTCGAGGGCGATTTTCTTTCCCTCATCCGACACTTTCCCATCACCGACAGCCAAAATAACGCCTTCAACGGGTTTTTCCTTGGCCGTATCGGGAATAATAATGCCACCCTTGGTCTTTGCTTCTTCCTCAATTCTCTTTACGATAACACGGTCATGCAACGGTTTTACTTTCATTTCTCTTTTCTCCTCATCAAATAGTGTGTTTTTGCATAAACGCCATATGGTTCACCAAAAAAAACCCTACATCCTCTCGCCTGAACGCCTCCAGGCAACCCTGTTCATTTCCTCCCGGCCGGATAACGGTGAATGACCTCCAGAATACTTCCGCCAGGCGACATGGTACAAGTCAACAGACGAAGGTTGCGTGGTCCTTTGTTTTGAAATGGGTAGAGGAAAATCTCTTGAGACCCTTGACATTGCAATAAAAATGAAGCGTTGCAGTCGTAGGTCTCATTGCACAGAAAATTAATATCGACCCCGGGAATGTCAAGGGCAAGGACCAAAAAACATGGCAGGACAAATTATGGAAAGGGAACTCAGCGCCTAGGTCAACTTCGGTTCAGACGCCATTGTAGGGTTTCACGAATACCCTCCTTCAGCTGAACCTTCGGCTGCCAATTCAAAACATCGGCTGCCTTTTGAATCGTCAGACAGCTTCTTTTCAAATCCCCGGGCCGAGCCAGCTGTTTTTTCATTTCATACAATTCCTTGGCCGCGGGCCTGCCCATATCCGCTAATGCACTCAGAATTATTTCATAAAGGTCAAGGGTTTTGGTTCCGCGCCCTGTACCAATATTGAAGAAATCGCCGCTGCCCCAGTTCAACGCCGCAAGATTGGCCCTGACCACGTCGACCACAAAGCAATAATCCCGCACCATGCCCCTGTCGTCTTCCGGGAAATGATTCAACATGGATGGGGCTCCTTCCACCAGGTTGTCCATGAAAATGGCCACCACACCCGCCTCTCCATGGGGAACCTGACGGGGGCCGTAGACATTGGCATACCGAAGGGTGGTATAATCAAGGCCATATTGGTACCGGTAGTATGCCAGATAATGTTCCGACGAAAATTTTGTGATGGCATAAGGGGAAAGCGGCTTTGGAACATAAATCTCGGATGTGGGATATTCATCCGCCTCCCCGTATATGGCGCCGCCGGAGGAGATGAAAATGACCTTTTTGACACCTGATTTTACCGACGCCTCCAGAAGATTCAAAAAGCCCTTGATGTTGACATCCGCATCAAAACCGGGATCCACAACGGATGCCGGCACACTCATCTGGGCGGCATGGTGATTCAAAATATCGGGTTTTTCTTGTTCAATGACCCTGGCGGCTTCAGGAGAACGAATATCAAATTCATAGAATCGCGCTTGTGGGTTGACGTTGGACCGCTTTCCGGTGTAAAGATTATCCAGGATCAAAACCTCGTGTCCGGCTCGAATGTACCCGTCCACCACATTGGAACCGATAAACCCGGCCCCGCCGGTAACCAGTATTTTCATTTTGAATTCTCCTGTCATCGCAAGTAGGATTGCATATTCCGTTTTTTAATTGATGAAAAGCCAAAAAGACCGAGCAACACATTAACAAGACGATAAGCGAGGGTCAAGAAGTTATCAACAATCCAGGCCTCCGGGCCGAATGGTTTTACGACGACGGAAAGCGAAAAAAATCATGCCCCATCAATACCATAATATTCTCGACAAAATCGGCAAGACCCCCCTGGTTTCCATAACCCGGCTTGGCGCCAACGAAAATGTTGAAATCCTGGCCAAACTGGAGAGCGTTAACCCGGGTGGTTCCATCAAAGACCGGCCAGCCTTGAAAATGATCGAAGAAGCCGAAAAAACGGGGGCGCTGAAGAAAGGCAAAATCATTCTTGAAGCGACCAGTGGGAATACGGGGATCGGTCTGGCCATGGTAGCCGCCGTCAAGGGATACGAGATTCTGCTGACCATGTCGGAGGCGGTCAGCGAAGAGCGCATCAAGATCCTTGCGGCCCTGGGCGCGGAAATAGAATTCACCCCGGCGCATCTGGGAACGGACGGCGCCATTGAACATGTGTACAACCTGGCCCGTGAGAACCCGGAAAAATTCTGGCTGGCCGACCAGTTTAACAATGAGGCCAACTGGATGGCCCATTATGACGGTACGGCCATGGAAATATGGGAACAAACCGAGGGGCGTTTGGATGCCATTGTGGCCACCATGGGAA
Organism: Desulfatiglandales bacterium; assembly: GCA_963662465.1. Taxonomy (GTDB): domain Bacteria; phylum Desulfobacterota; class DSM-4660; order Desulfatiglandales; family Desulfatiglandaceae; genus NaphS2. The sequence goes on along the minus strand of OY759599.1, from coordinate 304,224 downwards.
CCACCGGCACTCTCATGGGCATTTCCAGGCGGTTCAAGGAGTTGGATACTTCCGTTCAGATCATCGGCGTGGAACCCTATCTGGGGCATAAAATTCAGGGTCTCAAAAACATGAAGGAGTCCTATCAGCCGGGGATATTTGAAAAAAAGAGAGCCGACCAAATCATCAATATTGAAGACGAAGAGGCCTTTGAGACCTCTCGGATGCTGGCCCGGAAAGAAGGCATTTTCGTGGGAATGAGTTCCGGGGCCGCCATGGCAGTGGCCCTGAAGGTCGCCCGGAACATGGAACGGGGCCGCATTATCGTAATTTTGCCCGACGGAGGAGAGAGATACCTCAGCACGCCCCTGTTCATGGCCAGAAAAAAATCAGGGCTTCGGGTGTACAATACCATGAGCCGCAAAAAAGAGGATTTCATCCCCATCAAAGACAATCATGTCACCCTGTACTCTTGCGGCCCGACCCTTTGCCAGGTCATTGATCTCGTACAATGCAGGCGGCTGCTTTTTTCCGATTTGATCAGCCGTTACATGACTTATAAAGGGTACGGCGTCACCCATATCATGAATGTGACGGACCTGGATGACCGCACGATTTCAGGCGCTCAAAAGGCCGGTGTTTCACTTAAGGAATTTACCGATATGTTTTACAATTCCTTTATGGAAGACCTAAACAGTCTCAACATCAAAAAAGCGTCCCAGTATCCCAGGCCCAGCGAACATGTGGACGATATGATTGAACTAACCCAAACGCTTCTTGAAAAGGGATATGCCTATGAAAAATTGCGGTCCATATACTTTGATATCTCCCGCTTCAAAAATTATGGAAAACTTTCCAACGTGGATCTCAATAAAATCAGAATCGGCAAAACCGTTGACCTGGATCAATACGAAAAAGAAAACCCCAAAGATTTTACCCTGCTGAAAAGATCCACCCTCAATGAGCTGAAAAACGGCCTCTTTTTTAAGACAAAGTGGGGAAATGTGCGACCGGGATGGCATCTTGAATGTGCGGCCATTGCCCTCAAAACCCTCGGTTCCACCCATGACATCCACACCAGCGGGGTCGCACTGGCATTCCCCCACCATGAAAACGCCATCGCCATTAGCCAGGCCGCAACCGACAAGCCCCTTTCCAATTACTGGCTTCACAATGAACCGGTCATGTTCAACGGCCCCAACGCATCAAACAGCATTCACCTGACCCTTAGAGACCTTCTGGCCGAAGGGTACACGGGAAGAGAAATTCGATACTGGTTGCTCAGCCGTCACTATCGAAAACCGATCTTTTTTTCCCATACCAAGCTTTCCGCCGTTAAAAATACCATCGCTCATCTGGACAAATTCGTTCAAAAAATACATTTTGCGAAACCGGCCTCCACGGACCCCGACCTTGACCAGACGATCTATGGCCTCAAGCAAGGGTTTGCGGCGGCCATGGACGATGACTTCAACATGGCTGCGGGCCTGGCCGCCCTTTTCGGGTTTACCCGCATCGTCAACAAAAAGATGGATCAAAGAGGGCTTTCCCCTTCGGACCGGGAAAAATTGCTGGCAGCCCTTAAGCGAATCAATTCGGTCCTGGGGTTTATAAATCTGAAGCCCCCCGCCGCGAATCCGGAAGTGGACGCACTCATTTCGAAAAGGGAACTGGCCAGAAGCCGAAAAGACTGGTCCGAAGCCGACATTCTGAGAAAGGAAATCGAAGAAATGGGGATTGAGGTCATCGATACACAAGAGGGACCGCAATGGCGGAGATCGGTTGAAATACCGTGAACTTTTTTATGTAACTTAGGATCGCTAAAAGAAAGCTGCAACCATGCCCATATATGAATATGAACCGTTGGATTTTGCCGGAAGCTGTGAAAAGTGCCGGGGAGGATTTGAATTTATCCAGGGAATCAATGAAGCCCCCCTTACCCACTGCCCCGCCTGCGGACAGGGCGTCAGAAAAATCATCTCCTGGTGCCGATCGGCCGTTATGGAGCCTTCGGAAGAGCATGTGCGCATCAACCGAAAAATCGCTTCCTATGAGAAGGAAGGGATGTGGAGTCATGCGGCCGAACTGGCTGACACCCATTCGGAAAAAATCAAGGACAACCAACTGAAAATGCGGGCTATCGACAATTACGAAAAAGCCGGTTACGATGCGGGCACTCTGGAAAAACATGCCAAAACAAACGATGCCGCGATTGAAGAATAAACACCCATGATAAAAGGTTTTACCACCCCCGCGGATGGAAATAACATCTACCGCTTTTAAACTAACGGCTAATAGCTAACAGCTAATGGCTCTATTTTCATGGTAAGCAAATGCCAATACTTTCAACTTAGAACAGGGAGGTTTTTTTATGAAAATTGAAGAACTGATTGCCGGAAAAAATGTTGGCCAAAACGTTCAAGTTGCAGGTGCTTCCCTGCCGGTCTCCGCCTTAAAGCGATTCATGGACGACGGATATACCCACCTGAAACCTTATCAGGCGGAAAAAACCTTCTCGCTCTGGGGCAAAGCCCGTACCGGCTGTTTTTCGGAACAGGAGATTGTCAACTGGGTGCAATCATAATATATTTGCTGTACTTCGCATCCACGGCATCCGTCGGCACCTGTCCCATTTCATTGCTGAAGTCACGCCAGACCAGGGAGAGGGCCTCTCTTAGATTTTCTGAAGGGCAGTCCCCAGGTCCCGAATTCGGCATTTCAAAGGCCTTCAGGAACCGTTCCTCGAAACCGAACATGCGGTAGGGAGGTGATGTGTCCCCTTCCCTGAGGAGGCAGAAAAACGCTCTTGCCTGATCAAGGGAGATAGCATCAAAACCGGGACGCATGTCTAACAGTTGCCGGGCCCACAAGGTAAAAAGCAGCGGATAAAAGGTTAAATCAAAGGGCCCGGAATCCGGAGCGTCCAAAGGGTGTTGCTTTGTCAACCGTGCCATGAGGCCGTCCAAACAATCCAGATGGCGCAGAACCGCGGCGGTGGATGACAGTTCCGATAAGGATTGAAAGTGCCGGAAACCATTCTCCGACTCGCTTCCGCAATAGAAAAGGGGCAGCCTTTTCAAAAGACCTTCGAGGATACCGCCCCATTCCTCTCCCCAAAAGGACGGTTCAAAACCGGCCTCGTGAAACCAGCAGGTCTTTAACCACCGATCCGCTTTCCATTTCAAATCCACGGCCAAACCAAAACCCGCGCGAAACAGAGACAACAGAGAATTCATTCTTAACAGCTTTTCGGCGGTTACAATATCTTCACTGCACCGCTCCTTTAAAATTAAATTCAAGTAGCCGGCCGCTTGCAGGCGAATTTCCTGAAGATCATCCACATCCCTGTCCACCAAACCTTCAGCGGATACGATCTGGTTGCAAAGGCCGGCGAACTCCAGGCGAATGCGATCCAAAAGCGTTGCATCCGAAAGGCTTGCAATGGTTTTGGCCAAGAGGTTTTCCCCCTGAATGTACTGAAGCGGCCAACGGGGAACAAGGTCAAGGTCATCTTCATCCGGAACCGGCTGATCAGAAGCGCTTGGCGCATCCATTTTCAAGCGCTCCGGCTTCAGAGGAGCGTAAACCACCATGGCCTCATCCCTGGGAAGAAACCCGTGTTCCGCCAGACGAATGTTTCGCATGCGGTACATGTCCTCTTCAGATTCCGCCGGCAGCACCCCCGCCATACCCATCAGAAGGGCATGGTATTTGAGGAGGTCCTTATCAGCCATGGTTCGCAGCAGTTTTTCAATGGTTCCCCGCTGGTCTTCCCGCAGTGCCCGAATGTAGAAAAGCCCGTCAATGGTAAAAAATTCGGGGCCCACGTCATAAAGGTCGTTTCCTTCCATCGCTTCCACCACGATGCTTCGATAAAGGTAATAGTAAGCAAGGCCCTGCCCATCGGAATACAGCCATTCCACCAATCGCTCGGGATCCGCCATCGTCAACCGCATCATCCATTGGTCGGTGCGGTTCAGGTCGAGACGGTCCTTTTCCCACGATTCCACATCAATAATATATTGCCATTGATCCAGTGAAGCCAATTCCAGCAATTCAAGAGATTCATCCACACCCACCTTTTTGACCAGCCATAAAAAATCCTCACTGCTCATGCTTTGGATCAAACGGGGAGGATCCGGGTGATTTAAAACCCTCTCCAAAGCCTTTCCACCTGAAAGGGGGTGCAGATCATCCAAAAAGACCCCGTCAAGGGGCAAAATTCCATGATTGTTTCTAATATTTGGACCATTTCCTTGTATGCGTTTTTCCAAATGTTCCGCTCCTGTAAAAATTAGAGGTTATGATATCGGTAACCCTTGACAAAAGGGGCATTGGGCGTAAAAATCAGCACAACCTTCTCAGCCTTTAAGATTTTATGCCATTTCGATCAAAAATGCCATGGCTATCTCACCAAATTTAGGAGATAACCCTCCATAGGCCTAAACTCAATACCCGTGAATGAATGATGTTCATGCTGCCTTTTTGTACAGGACTTCCACATCTTGATTGAAATGGACGGTTTGCGATTTATCCTTGCTACGCTTTCGTTTGAAATTAGACATTTTTACTTTTATGACCCGTGGATTACGTCTGGGTCTGCGTGGTCTATCAATTTTTGATTCTGCGATCATTTTAAGCAGAAAAGACCGCTTTTCTTTTCTCTTTCCCGTTATCATACTCATGAGTGGGGCACTTTGTATGATAAGATCGACAGTATCTACGAAACTGATCAACAAAGGATCACCGCCTTCCATGTTTGTTGCTTCTTGGATCAAAGAGCGAATCAGATTGTATACGATCATTATTGAATACAATTCCTGTTCAACCAAATCACTGCGTTTACTACGAATTATGGTCGGCATTTGCCCTTTAAGAGTAGCGCACTGATGAGTTTTAATTTCATCAAAAGCAATTTCTATATCCCAGCGCTTATGATAATGGGTGACAATCTCTTTTGCGCTGATATCTGAATCCAAGAGGCTTGTAATTAAACGTACAGGTCGAAAACCTGGAATTTGGAAATGAATTACACGAACGATTATTTCAACCTTTTTCCATTTTTTCCGGCCGGTTTTCGGGTCTTCCGATTCAACGATTTTCCCGTCAATTTTGCTCAGATAACTGCCGTCAAGCATTTGGGAACCAGGAATTGGTTTTAATTTTCCCGATTTTGCTATTTTCATAATGTGTTGAATCCCATTCTCGAACATATAATTGGCCAAATCAAATGAGTAAAATCCAGCATCAAAAAGCAATAATGCGCTTTCTATTGAACATCTTTTCAGGATTTGAAACATCAAGGTTCTTTCGCCGGTCTTTTTTCCTTTGTAGGGAGCATAAGCAATATCTATAATTCGACGGGCAGTCAGACCCATTAATGCAACCAATCTCATTTGCGGGAATGCGCCGTAGCCTCTTCCCGAGTTGTGTTTTCCAAACTTTTGCCAATTGCTTTCAGTGTCCGGCATTGTCAAGGAGGTACCATCAAACATAGCGGTTCTCATTCCATGAAAATCAGGAGGTTCAATGTCTTTGAAAGTCGAAGCAAATCTGTAAAAAATGGTACGAAAGACGTCAATTCCCATTTTGGATCGAGCATGGCTAATCGTGCCTGCTTTTACAAATTTTCCATGGAAATCCAAATCCTTCCAGCGCATACCGGCGACCAGCCAGTTCAAAGTTTTGTCGTAATTCAAGTTTCGACGCAAAGCTAATGCAAAGCATAGCCAAACCAAAACAACCGGCGTCAGAATCGTGCCTTTCCTGTATTTGTCTTTCTGATGTTCTTTGAGAGCATCCTCAATGATCGGTTGAATAATTTTTTCAAAAGGAGCAAACTCAAAATCACTTTCAATTTTGGAAAAAATTTCTGAAACCCTTTTGATCATGACTCTATCCTCGTCTAAGTTTTCTGATTAGTTGGTCTTTACATGAACCCATCAGAGTTTAAACGAGTATGAAGCGAATGTCCCGCTCCGTATTGCGGCATTATTCGCTAAAATCAGCCGTATGGCCTTATTAGATCGTTTTTTCTCGCTTTTATATAGAATTTCTTTTTATTTTGACGATTATCTTTACTGAGGATTGGCCTCAGAAAAAGTGAAGCCAATTCATTCACGGGTATTGGGCCTAAACTTTCAAGGAGAGGTTTTCCATGAAAAAAAATATTGAAACCGATTACTCAGGGTTGGATCATCCGGAGATCCTCATGCATCTCTTTCACCCGAGACAAGGATGGAACAACGCCGGAGATCAAAATGGCGGAGAAGACATTCTCATTCCCGTCGAAGATCACATCGTGGTGGGCGCCAGGGCACATCTGTGCGCAAAAAACGCACCTACAATCCTTTTTTTTCACGGGAATGGCGAAATCGTGTCGGACTATGATGAAATAGCGACTTTCTACAACCATAACGGCATCAACTTTCTGCCTGTTGATTATCGGGGCTACGGACGGTCAACGGGGCAACCCACCGTTACCACCATGATGCGGGACTGCCACCGGATTTTTCACTTCGTGAAGGAACAGCGTGCCGCCACCGGTCATACAGGCCCTTTGATCATCATGGGAAGATCTCTGGGCAGTGCATCAGCCCTCGAACTTGCGTTTCACTACGAAGATCAGATGGACGGTCTGATCATTGAAAGCGGGTTTGCCTTTGCCGGTCCACTTCTTCGCCTTCTGGGCATCAATTCCGGGGCCATAGGGTTGGATGAGGGGGTGGGCTTTAAAAACGTATCAAAAATAAAGACCTTTTCAAAACCCACCCTGATCATTCACGCGGAGCATGACCACATCATTCCCTTTTCCGACGGACAAGCCCTGTTTGATGCCTGCCCCGCCCCTGATAAAACACTGCTTAAAATCCCCGGCGCCAACCATAATGACATCCTAGCCCGAGGGTTTTCAGATTATATGGCGGCAGTTCGGCGTCTCGCTGTTAAACTAGCGGAGATGGCTCATCGTCCGTAGACTAAAAAATAATCTCGCGCAAAGACGCAAAGGCGCAAAGAAAAAGACTATGTTTTAAAAACTTTGCGTCTTGACGTCTTGGCGTCTTGGCGCGAGAAATAAAAAGAGGTCGTAAAAGGAAAAAACGACAGCGAAGAGAAAAAGGGGTTTTTACTTGACGGCGGGGTGTTTGTACGGGGATTTTGGCCGGTACATTCTCATCGAACACAAAAGCAGGTTGTACAAACGCACGCAGCTGCTGTAGAGACAAGGCATGCCTTGTCTCTGGGGGGAGTTTCATGTTTGGAAACGAAATGCATGGGGACAAAAGTGTAAACTGGAAAATGAAGGATACCGGTTTTCCCTTATATTCCGGTAGATTTCAGTTGCAGTTCCCTACGAGACGCAACGGGCCTCCCGGGGTAAACACGTGTCTTTCCGCACACGAGCGCCGACAACGTGCCTGGCCTATAGTAGTTAGAGGACTTTGTTCTGTGTTGCGAACTCGTCCCACCAAACCCGCCTCACTCGATTTCTGTTCGTCGCCCCGTGCGTTTGCGGTGCCCTGCCGCAGCAAGGCCACTGCCTCTCCAGGCCCGTTACCGGGTACCCGGTTGTGATACACCGCTACACCCTTCGCCACTACCTGGCTGGGTCTGGGACTTGCGTAACATATCGGAAGCATGATACATTACGCGCACCCTTAAGAACACGTGCCGTGCCCGGCACACAACCAATGGTTCAAGACTGATATTTTTCGTCCCAAAAATTGCATTTGAGAGTTTGTCGCCGTTTTTCACGTTGGGAGGGCGGCAATTTTTGGGCCGAAAAATTACAGCTTAACTCAATGTTGGCGTGCGGACGTGAGGAGCAACTGCGAATAGGTATGAAGAGGTTTGGTGGGTAGCCGAAAGTGATGGGAAACATCCATATGTGATGGGAGGCATCATCTATGTGCTAAAGCTTTGCCCTATTTCCTATGTAATTCAGTGTGATTTGCATTGTTTCCATACGGTTTTTGGTTGAATGCTCCGCCTGACGTATGATAACTATTGGGGGAACTATTCAAAATCCTTATGATCTTGTAAAATTGTGCGAGAGTGGGAAATCCGAGCCAACTTTGCAAAGAAAATAAGGCGTTATCTTTGACGCAAGGCGCTACGTCATTTTCTAATATGATGCCGAGCGATTAACAGGGTTCGAGGGCGACCAGCCAATTGATGAGGAAAAACAATGAATTTATATGATACTCTGACTGATATTCATGCTCTTGAAACGGAACTCCTAAATTTTGAGCGCAAATACGGTATTCGCTCTGAAACCCTGTATGCTGCATATATTGAGGGTGAAGAACCTGAAGATGACAATTGGGTTCTGGATTTTGGTGAATGGGCAAGCATCTACCGGACATGGCTTTTCCGGCAGGCAGAATACCGGAATGAGATTCAGCGTATCCGCCAATCATCATCGGGTCTAAAAGGACTGATAAAGGTATCCTATGCAGGAAAATCCGCTTCGCTCACCGGAAGATTATGAACTGTTTTTGTACACGATTACTGAACAGTTCCCCGTTGTACGCCATTCGACCGTAACTTTCGTCCGGGTGGGGGCAACACTCGCGAGAGTAGCAGGTGAATTGTATTTTGACGGTTCCGTCCGAATTATCGTGAGGGAACGACTCTTGTATGATCGTTTACCGCTTACTATAGAATGGTACGGCTATGAGGTATGGAAAGATGAAGAAAAGCTATACTGGTATGATTCTCAGCCTCATCCGAATGATCCTGTTCTGAAAAGTTCATACCCCCATCATAAACATATTCCACCCGATATTAAACATAACCGAATTCCTGCACCAGAAATGGGTTTCAATAAACCGAATATTCCTACACTTATTGAGAATGCAGAAAAATGTGTAAATCAAATCACCTAACCATACGTTCCTCTGACTGCAGAACCGAACTGTTGAGCTTCTTGTTGACTGGCGCACGGGAGCAGTATATCCGAAGGCAAATGAAGAGGTCAGAAGGGTAATTTAAAGTGATGGGAATTACGAATAGGGAATAAAATTATTTTCAAAGGGGAGTTGTGCAAAGCTGTTTTTCCCTATGACATTTTGCGGAATGTGACAGGCATAGACGAAATCTGCAGAGGAAATAAGACTTCATCTATGAGGCAAAGTGCCAAGATATTTCCTCCGTAATTCCGTGCTATTACCTGAACTATGGGCTGCCATAGGGATAGGGAGGAGCCTCACAGCTCCCCCCTCCCACACCACCGTACATACGGGTCCGTATACGGCGATTCGGCTGGTCAGAGCAGGCACGGATAAAACAGGTTCCGCCCTACCGGGTTTTCCAGAATGCGACGTTATCGACCTTTCAGCTACTGCTGCATTAGACCAATAAGTACACGTTCTTTGACAAACACAACCATTTACCCCTGCCATTCGGCAGGTGGCACAGTCCGGGCCTTCACCGGAGTGAGGCCTCCCTTTATTCAGGGCTCGTTTCTCCGGCTTAATATGCCCTCTGCTGACTCCCGTTACGCGGTGGGCTCCCCTTGCGGTTCGCTCACTCGTAGTTTCCGCAATCTGTCGAGTCCATTTGTTTGTGTTTCCCGACCAATAGGCCGGGCTCGTCAGGGCTCTGACTCGAAATGTTCCTGACGCCAGGGTTTTGTTTTACCGGTTTTCCCTTATATTCCGGTAGATTTCAGTTGCAGCTCCCTACGAGACGCAACGGGCCTCCCGGGGTAAACACGTGTCTTTCCGCACACGAGCGCCGACAACGTGCCTGGCCTATAGTAGTTAGAGGACTTTGTTCTGTGTTGCGAACTCGTCCCACCAGACCCGCCTCACTCGATTTCTGTTCGTCGCCCCGTGCGTTTGCGGTGCCCTGCCGCGGCAAGGCCACTGCCTCTCCAGGCCCGTTACCGGGTACCCGGTTGTGATACCGCTACACCCTTCGCCACTACCTGGCTGGGTCTGGGACTTGCGTAAAATATCGGAAGCATGGTACATTGCGCGCACCCTTAAGAACACGTGCCGTGCCCGGCACACAACAAAACGCTGCACCAGACGCCTGAAAGTTCTGCGGTCCTTGCGGGGGCCGGTGCAAGGCGCTGGTGAGCTTATCGTTCGCGTGCGACGTGATGTCGCGTAAGTATCTGTTTTATATATCAATATAAACCATACAACAAAACCCTGTTTTCTGCAACAGGTATTCTACCGGGACATGCGTCCGGAGTAATCCGGGGATGTGAAGCTCTCGGGACAATGAAGCCCGCGGAATTTTCCGGGAGAGGGAACCGCGAGGGGACCTCAACTCTGCAAGCATCATGCGGTGAGGGAGCTAGAATTGAGCAGTACGGTTAACACATGTGAATCACTGCAGCGTCGTCACGAGAACAAGCCTAAGATGCTGAAAGGCTTGGACCAAAAGGTACGTGGCCAGGAACGGAGGCTGCGAACTCCTCCGTCGCAGATGTCGTGCCACCGGCGTAAGGGCGGAACCTAACCTGCTCGGGTACTTACGCGGAACATGGTAAGCCCGTTAACCCTCCCCACGGGGAAAGCGAACCGCAAGGTGAGCCCATGGGGTTGCGGGTAAAGGATGTCAGAAAAAGCGAATGCCTCGTTGTAATGATGGGGATACGGATTGATGGTAATCACCGACATGATCCGGCTCGAAAGAGAGCAGACTTCTGACCGGTGTTCCATTGCGAGATAATCTGTAGAATCTTCAAACAGGGGAAAGCAGCCAGTGAAACGGGCGAATGACGGTGGCCGTTCTGGCGACTGGTGCACCTTTGGACGGAACAAACTGGTGGAAATCCATAAACTGGAAAACCGCCGGGGAGCATGTTAGAAGACTGCAGGTGCGTATCGCAAAAGCTGTGAAGGAAAAGCGATGGGGAAAAGTCAAGGTGATACAGTGGCTTTTGACTCATTCGTTTTATGCCAAGTTGTTGGCTATCAAGCGCGTTACTTCCAACCGGGGTAAACGCACACCGGGAGTGGATAAAGTCATATGGTCCACCCACATTGACAAAATGCAAGCGGTAAACGACCTGCGCCGAAGAGCCTACCGACCCAAACCGCTGCGCCGAATTTACATACCCAAGAAAAACGGCAAGAAACGCCCATTGGGCATTCCCACAATGAAGGACAGAGCCATGCAGGCATTGTACAAATTGGCGCTTGATCCGGTGGCGGAAACCACCGCCGATCCGAACTCTTACGGGTTCAGACCCTATCGGGGATGTGCGAATGCCATCGGTCAGTGTTTTATTTCTCTGGCCAAGCGCTACTCACCCGTATGGATTCTGGAGGGAGATATAAAGGCCTGTTTTGATGAAATCAGCCATCAATGGATACTCGAAAATATCCCGATGGATAAACGGACGCTTCAGAAATGCCTGAAAGCCGGGTATGTAGAAGGAGGCAAGCTCTATCCGACATACAGAGGAACCCCGCAAGGCGGGTTATGCAAAGCTTTGCATAACCCGCCTTATGCAAAGTTAACGATTATGCAAAGTAAATCAGTTAAGGTGCAATATTTCAAGCATATGCACTGAATTTACTTTGCATAATATCACGACTACTTCAGACTTGAAAGCCAAGTAAATGATGCAGCATTCTTCGTTTGTTTTGGATAAAAATAGCTCCTTTGTTTTGTCTAATGATTTTTTGAACTTTTTCTCATTCACCATAAGTGGAGATTATGCTAAGCAAATCAACAAGAATCTCTTGAATTATTATGGCTTTTACGGTTTACTTTGCATAATTACTTTCTTTGCATAAGGCGGGATTATCTCTCCAACATTGGCTAATATGGTCCTGGATGGTCTGGAAGCGGCAGCCAAAAGCACCGCCCCGATAAGAATTCAGGGAAATATACGGTCCAAGATAAACGTAATCCGCTACGCTGATGATTTTATCATCACCGGGAATTCCAGAGAGATGCTAAATGAGATCAAGCTGGAAATTGAAGCATTTATGGAGCGAAGAGGTCTTTCGCTTTCAGCGGAAAAGACGTTGATCACAAGGATAGAAGAAGGATTTGATTTTCTCGGACAAAGTTCACGCAAATACGGAGGAAAACTTTTGATAAAGCCCTCTCGCAAAAACGTGAAAGCCTTTTTAGGCAATATCCGGAAAACAATCCGAAAGCATGCGGCATCAAGAGCCGACATTCTGATTAAAGTACTCAATCCCAAAATCAGGGGGTGGGCCAATTACCACAGGCATGTGGTTTCCGGTAGAACTTTCGGGCTTGTAGATCACCGTATCTACAGCTATATTTGGCAATGGATGAGGAGGAAACATTCGGGCAAGAGTAAGAGTTGGCTGGTGGATAAATACTGGTCAAAAGGATCTCGCCCGTGGTCCTTTTCAGCGGTGATCAAGGACGGCTATGCGAAATCCGCCAGAATTGAACTTGAGAAGGCTTACGACGTCAAGATAAAACGCCATGTCAAAATTCGAGGGGATGCGAACCCCTTCGATCCGAAATATGAACAATATTTCAGGAAACAATATGCCCAACGCAGTCAGCAGAAGGCAGACAGGCGTAAAGAGCATAAAACGTCACAACCGGGTAGCCCCGAAAGGGCTTGCCTTTGGAATGCTTGAGCCGTGTGCGTTTAACGGCGCACGCACGGTTCTTAGAGGGCTGGGGGATGGCAACATCCCCTGGCTACTCGACCCATAACGGAAAAGGCCGCGCAAGTCGTGATTGGATCTAATTGCTTGCGTTTTTTTCATTGGAGCCAATGTGTTTTTTCGGAACCCAAAACATCTGAATGTCGTTTTCTGCCAATGAGGCAAAAGATCCAATCGTTTGACGATGATTGACTGAAAGAAATTCTGTGCGATTTTCATCTGTTGACAGAGCTCAAAAATGCTTATGGACCCGATCGGATTTTTTCTATATTTTCCGGAAACGCATATCTGTAAGGATGATTCGAATAATTTCAGTGTATTGAAAATGAGGAGCCATGCAGCGTATTGTATCCATTGATGTACTGAGAGGTTTTTCCCTAACGGGAATGGTCATCTGCCACTATATGCTTGAGTACGGAAATGCTCAGGCTGCGGAAAATCCGCTTTATTTCATTATGGACCATGCCCTTGGCGATTTCGGTGCGGTCTGGTTTCTATTGCTGGTAGGGGTGAGTCAGGCGGTTTCCAGCGAACGAAGAAAAGGGATGGGTGAAGACAACCTGATGAAGAAGGCCTTTCTTCGCGGCGCATACGTGTTTACTGCCGGACTCCTGATGAACGTTCTCGCCTGGGGACCGAAAAACGTGTGGAACTGGGACGTTTTGACCCTGATCGGTTCAGCCTACATTGTCCTTCACTTCTGCCGGTTTTTACCTTCATGGCTGCTTCTCCTTCTGGCCGCAGCAATTGTCTTCATGTCGCCTTGGCTTCGGGGCTTTGTGGATTTTGCGACCGACTGGGGAGGACAATTCATTCAAACACCCGTCATTTCCGAATACCTTCCAGGCATCCTGGTGGAGCCTGCAGGCGAATATGAACCCAGTTGGCGGTTTTCTAAAATGATAAGGGGCTTTTTTTTAACGGGATTTTTCCCCGTTTTTCCCTGGCTTGTCTTTCCCCTGTTCGGTTTAGTGATCGGACGGCGTATCGTAGCCAATCAGATGAAACGAGATCTCCCTTTTCTGTTGGTTATCGGGTTTGTTCTGATCTTTCTTTCGTTTGCCGCCGGTTATGCCAGCCTTTTGCGGGCCGAATCGTCTCACATAACAGATTACATCTCGCCTTTCAGTCTCTTTCCCGATTCCAACACCATGGTTTACCTACAGGTGGGGCAAGCCCTGATAGTGTTTACCTTGTTGTACTATTACTACGATGGAAGAGACCCTGTTCCCGGAACCGGGGTATTTGCTGCCTGGTTTAAGCGCATGAGCAGACATTCATTAACCGTTTATTTTATACATTACCCCCTAATCGCCCTGCCGCTATGGATCATGTATCTCTTTACTGGGCGGCATCCGGAATTCGACTTGATGGGCGCCATTCCCTCATTTGTCCTGGGGTTGGCGGCGGTCACCGTCTTTTTGGTATGTCTCAAGGCCTGGGAGCGGCACGGCAACAAGTACAGCTTGGAATGGGGGTTGGGAAAGCTGACTGATGTTCTTGCCGGGTCCAAAGGCAATGCGGGCTAGGGTCGGACCGAGAATACAACAATGCATTCAGTGTTTTAGTGATAGGAATAGGGTGGTTTTGGACCTTGAAAACTTTTTTTCGCCCCCAAAAACATGCCTTTAAGGAACCGTAGCATTGGGGGTGCAAATGGGGTCGGGCCAAGCTAACTGACTAAAAATATAAGAGTTTGTTTCTAAATATTGCTCCTTTTTGGGGCTATATTTCCGTTTTTAGGGCCAAAATCTGCGTTATTCCAATTAGCCGCTGGAATCGCGAACCAAGCGCTGCACCAGACGCCTGATAGTCCTGCGGTCCTAGCGGGGGCCGGAGGAAGCGCTGGTGAGCTTAACGTTGGCTTGCGACACGAAGTCGCATAGTTTGAGTGTATTCATGTAGTTACATGTAGTACCCGGTATGTTCCTACCGGACCCTACGCAGGCATGCTGCCGTTGCGCTGATGACGGGGTGTGAAGCCCTGCGGACAACGTACCGAATTGGGTTTGAATGGCGACAGGAGAACCCCTCCGGGAATCCTCCCCGGTTAAGGGCCAGGGTCGGATGATATGGTGAAGGTATCTGAATGTCTTTAAGCGTCGATCACAAGCGAAGGGCCTACGAGGATTAACAGGTCTTATGCCGCTGCCCAGTGTCAGCGGATGTGGTCAGGTTGCAGGTCTGTCAACTGCCTGCACGGAACTGTTGTACCACCGGCGTAGAGGGCGCACCTAAGTCATCCATTGGATCAACTATGTGGAACATGGAAACCCGGTCCCGTCGCCCCTTTTGGGGGCAGGCTAACCGTAAGGCATGCTGTTGGCGGGCCGGAGTAGGAGACTGAAAAAAGCGAATGCCGGGCTGTAATGGTTCGGATACCGGGTGAAACATTCCCGGCTCCGTAAGGAGGCAGACGTTCATCGCGGTGTCCGATCACGTGAACACCGGAGGAATCAGATGAAAGCGGGGAAAGCAGCCAGTGAAACGGGCGAATGACGGCCCTTGAGGCTGGTGCGCCCCGTGTGCCTTTGGCTATTCTGACAGCCGGCTTGTAACGTGAAGCAGATGCAAATCTGCGGGAATCCCCACCAGGGAAACCTTACCGGAGGCTTGAGCCGTGTAGGGAAGGAGGCCGTAAGGCCTCCGACCTATCCGGTCAAAATGAGGTAGTCCCAGCTTGAAATCCTTCACAGGTGATTTCTTATGCTACGCTGGAAAGGGAAAAGCAAGCATGACGGTAGCTGGGGGCATATAAGGGGTATCACAAGGTTATGATGGTGCCGATTTTTTTGGATACTCTCAATTTATGTTGCGGGGTCCGTTATGTTGCGAGATTTGATTCCTTCCTTTTGATTCCCAGATTCCTTTTATAAGGAATCCATTTAATTCCTTTCATTCCATCTTATTTTTGAGATTCCAACCGTTTCGCCTCCGATAAATACCAATCAACAATGTCTTGGTCGAAACCCTCATTTGACATAGCGAAACGGTGGGCTTTTCTGAAGTACTCCGCGGCCTTTCTTCTTTCACCACGGGCCTCATAAACCATCGCCAGCCGGTTAAAGCCATCGACTTGGTCGGGGTATTCATCAAGAAATTTCCGTGATATGATTTCAGCTTCATCGAGTTTTTTCTGTTTTATGAGATCAACGACGCTGTTCGACAGTTGATCAAGTTCCGTGTAGACCGGTATGAACCGCTGCTCTTTGACGGGCCATTTCTCTGGTTGTGCCGACAAGCAGCATTTCTTATACTTTTTACCACTGCCACAGGGACATGGTGCATTTCGACCGATTTTGACCATGACCGGATGCTCTCATTAATTTCCATTTGAGGCAAGGGCTTTGTTATGCAACTGAGGTTTGCAACGGATTTATCCGCTGAGGAATACGTTCAAAGCGAAGCCTGGAAGGACGTAAAGCTTGAAAAATGCCCGATTCATCCTGAAGGTGGCTGTGGTTTTGGTAAGAACGGCACCTACAGTAGAAAGTATCCGGAAGGAACAAAAATCGCCAGATGGTACTGCAAAATGGGGCATGAAACATTCAGCTTTCTCCCGGACTGTTTATCGGCAAGGCTACCGGGGGAATTGAAACAAGTCGAAAACATCATCGAAGAAGTTGAAAAAGCCCCATCTCAAGAGAAGGCAGTTGAAAGGATTCGCGTTGATATTTTTCTCCCGGGTGCCCTTCGCTGGGTTAGACGGAGAATCCTTCCCATCCGATCAGCATTAAAGATGTTGATCGAACTTATGCCTTCTATGTTTTCAGCCTGTGAGCCGACCTTGTCGTCCTTTCGCCAGACGCTTTGCGTGTCATATGTTCTTCCAGAACTCCGGCAATATGCAGCCCCATTTCTACAGATTCTGCCGCCTCCTTTGGGCTTTTGTACCCACCCTGGATCAGAAAAAATCAGGAATAACCGCTTCCAACACCATACGGGGACTGACCCACCCCTTTAAAGGTCGTAGATTGGCTCCACGGGGAGGAATCAGCATGAAAGATACCAAAAAGCGGTTTGTCGATGGTTGTTCAGCCAGCTTGATGAACTCATGCATCTTGATTTCCCCAAATCAGACCCGGAAAGGAGTCAATCATGATCAAGAAAAAGATACTGGACCCGGATCGGGTCAGACGCATTAATGGCGGCTTCAGTTTTATTCCTCACAAGTTCCTTCGGGATGGTTTTCTGGACGCTTTAAGGCCTCAGGAAATCCTTTTATACTTCTTTCTTGTTTTGGCTTCCGATCGAAACGGCCTTTCCTATTACTCCTATGACAGGATCTGTAAGTTTCTGAAAATCACCGTGGATGAATACATTGAAGCCCGGGACTCTCTGATAAAAACGGATTTGATTGCATTTGACGGAAGCCTTTTCCAGGTACTCGATTTACCCAAAGAATCGGCCCCCAAAAAGCACCGGCAAAACCATGGAAGGTTGAAAATAGAGAACCTTATCCAGCAATCTATTAGGGAGATCTGAAATGGGAACAGATGATATCAGACGGTATGGAAAAGACCGGATGGCGCCCCACCCGGTTCAAAACCACCAGATTCGCCTCCCCGATATTTACGAGAAGCATCTCTTTTGTATCCGTGAACGTCAGGTCATTTCCAGTAAGAATGCCAAAGCCACAAGACGGGTCCTGGCTTCATTTCACCTCTATCTTGAACAGCACCAAATTACACTTTCCGGTTTGAAGCTCGAACATATTGATGCTTTTCAGGCCGATTTTCTCAAATCCTTTTCCACCCAGACCCGAAATATCTATCGAGGTAAGCTGAGAAGATTTTTAAGCTATCTGTTTGACGAAAAGATTACCAGAAAAGACCTGTCTTATGGGGTGGTGAGTCCCCGGGTGTTCAACCAGTTAAGACCGCCAAAATTTCTCCGGCCGAATGAAATCAAGACACTCTTCGAAAGCCTCAGCCTGGAGACGCCAACACAGATTCGAACCTATGCCATGACGGTTCTGGCCTACTCGTTGGGCTTGAGACCCGATGAGATCAGCCGCATCACCCTGGATGACATATCGTTTCAAGAAGGAGAGATCACCATAAACAGCAGGAAAAATGGCAATCCCGTTGTGCTGCCCATTCCCCATAAGACCCTCAAAGCCATTGCGGCTTATGTCCACAAGGCCCGGTCTGAAAGCGATTGCAGAGAACTATTTTTGACCTGCGACAAGCCCTATAGGCCAATGAGGCCCAATTTGGTTGGTTTTCATATCTCAAACGCCATGAGAGAAGCCGGACTGTCTTCGAGTGCCTATTGGCTCAGACACAGCTATGCACAGGGTTTACTGATTGTGGGTCGTTCCATTTATGAAATCAAGGAAATGCTGGGGCATCGGAACATTCGGTGCACTCAGCGGTATCTCCACATCCACATCGAACTGATGAGAAAGGTTTTGCTCAATGAGACCCTTTAAAAGCTTTCTTGCCTCTGAGATGGAGGATTACCTTCGGTATCGTCGTAAAAGTCTCGGCTATAAAAAGGGGTCTGTTCTCTCACATCTTCTGACTTTTGATGATTATCTTCGGAAAACAGAAGCTGACCGGCATTCTTTTACGCCTGATTTTTTCCTTGAAATGAGAGCAGCACTCACCCAGGAAACGCGGAGTATCAACGCTATTTTTTCCTCGATTCGGGGCTTCTTCCATTTTCTTGCCGGTCGTGGTTATGTGGACCATAATCCCTTACAGGATGTTCCGAGGCTTAAAAAAAACGTCGTTGTACCCTTTGTTTTCTCTCCCGATCAAATCGACCTGCTGTTGAAGTCGGTCTCCAAAAACATTCGAACGACCAACGGATGTTTTTTGACTGACCTGGCTATTTATATGGTGGTGCTGGTCATGGCCCGGTGCGGAACAAGGATCTCTGAACCCATCAAACTTTTGCGGTGCAACTACCGCCGGGATGATGCCACCCTCTATATTGAAAGGACCAAGTTCGGCAAAGACAGAATCATTCCGATTCCCAAAAAAGTTGTGGCAGAGATCGAAAACTATCTCTCTGTCCGCCAAAGTCTTCGCCCAAACGATAAGAATCCCTTTCTGTTTGCCGGCAGAAAAGAGCGGAGTTTGAGTGACACTACTGTCAGGGCCGCGTTTCATAAGGCGGTAAGTGACACTGGCTTAAAGCAACCCAGAAAAGTTTTGGGCAATGTGAACTTCAACGGACCCACACCTCATTCGCTGCGTTATCCAAACCTAAATAAAATCCAAACCTTTTTTAAAGATGTCTGATATTTAAGGAATTCGATACAAAAAAGTTTGGATTTTATTTTTTACTTCTTCATTGACTTAACGCCACAGAAATCCGCCAGACCATCTTTTTGATTTTTCCATTTCTTTGATACCTTCTTGTCGTTTTCATCTTCAAGTGTTGCAAGGGCTTTCAATTCCTGCTCTAGGGTAATGTCCATATATATCATCGTTGTCTGTAACTGCTCATGCCCTAAAAGAAATGAAATTTGTACGATATTCATGCCATCTTCCAGCCAGTGGGAGGCCTTTGCATGTCTCAGTTGATGCGCATGAAGATCTCGTGGTACCTCATCACATATTTCATGGGCGGCTCTGGCATGTTTTTTCAGTTGCTTGTTTACTGCAGTCTGACTCATTTTCCCATGTGATCCGGTGTTCCTTGAATAAAAAACATAAGCTTCTGGATCTGGAGTATCACCATGAAATTCTCCCAGATATTTTTTTAAATGTGCAACAGCCTTAGGTAGAAGATACAGGGTTCTTATTTTGCTTCCCTTTCCAATGATGGTGATATTCGGCTTTTCCACGTCCAAATGAAGTTGTTCTGTTTTTAAAGACAGTATTTCATCTATTCTGGCGGCAGTGCTGTATATGACAATCATAAGTGATAGATCCCTTCGCCCTGTTTTTCTGGATAAATCCGGAACCGATAACAATACCCGTACTGCTTTTTTGCTCATCCCTTTTACTCTTTTGCGTATTTCCTTTTTCCGTGGAATTCTTGTTGCCTCCTCGGAAAGGTACAGCAGGCGGACTTCCCTACTGGCCATGTATTTTAGGAATGCTCTTAAGGATGCTAACCGGTTGTTACAGGTTTCCGGCCTGCAACAACGCACTTCTATCAGCCATTGCAGCCATTCCTCGATTATTATTCTTCTGAAACATCCACCACACAAGCTTTCTGTACTTATTCCTTTTTTGGCCTCCAAAAAACCGATATATAAAGCCAGAGCATACTGATAGGATTTCAATGTGTGGCTGCTGTGACTTTTCTGGGAAGGAACATATTCATTCAAAAAAGCATTGATATGGCGTGCGATTACAACAGACTCATTCGTCGCTTTCTTCATAATCCACCTCCGGCACAATGCTTTCGAAATCCATTCCTGTTTTTTCTTCCAAGATGTCAGCCATTCCGGGAACAAGGGAATAATAATATTTTGTGCTTTCCAGTGTGCTGTGTCCCATGCTTTTGCTGAGATAGAGCAGTTTCGCATCAAACCCAAAGCCTTCATCTGTCCAGCGGTTGATGTTTTTTATGGCATAATGGTGCCTGAGCTCATATGCAGTAGCATGAGAGCTATTATATTTATCCCACAATTCCCGAAAATTTGTCTGTACCCATTTCCTTTTATGGAAAGTGTTACCTTTTGCAGGGAAAAAATAAGTTCTGTGAGGGTACTGCTTCCGTATAGCTTCGTCATATATTTTTAAAAGTTTATTCATGGAGTCATGTAGCACTACGTAGTGCTGAGCACTCCCCTTGGAATAACGGATATTCATAATCCCATTGCACAAGTCGACGTCCTTAACCCTCAGCATTCTTGCCTCATAAGTTCGTATTCCACTACTGTAAAGAAAACGGAAGAACACAGGAATAGTTATTTTCCGTGATCGCTGTTCGGGAGTGTGGGATACTGAAGGCAGGCTATCACAAGCATGGAAAAAATTTTCCAGCTCAACACCTGTAAAAGAATGGGGAATATATGTGCATCGCTCTTTCCTTGGAATTTCAGGCTCCATGACATCTGTTTTTCCGCGCTTTCTCAAGTATCGTATAAAACTTACAACAACATTGATTCTTGATCTGCACGAATTGTTGGATTCTGTGTCGCGCTGATGGCACCATCCATTCACCATTTCCTGAGATAGAAGTGCAGCTTCCGGATGTTGCTTCTTGCAGTATCGGTCAAACAGGATGAGGTTTGGTCCATAAGAAGAAGCTTCACTCCAACGTCCGGATGCTTTTTGATAGAAAACATATGCCTGCATGAGCGGCGCAAGAAAAGAAGTGAATTTATTCATGGTAAAACACCTCCTTTGGTACAGGAACACCTTCTATGCTGATGGCACATTCCTTCAAATGCGGGAAATCTGCTCTTAGGTATGATTCAAGAGAATCTGGTGAAGTGTGACCAAGTGTCCTGCTGATAACAGGCTGAGGAACTCCGTTCCCCAAAAGTTCTGTGGCAAAGTGATGGCGGAAGATATGAAATCCTTTCCGATCGCCTTTTAACTGCCGGATACCTGCTGCTTTCATGATCAGAGCTGCCACGTTGCCAATGCTTTTGTTTTTCAGTTGTTCATATGGTTTAAGCTGGGAAACAAAAATATATCTGCTTTCTGTGCGTGGGCGCTCTGACGTCAGATAGTCATAAATGGCATTTCCGACAACTGCTGTTAAAGGAAGTTCAAGAGGGATTGCTGTTTTCTGCTGTTTGATATCAATAAAATCCCTGTTCCAGTCAATATCGTCAAGTTTCAATCCTGCAATATCACAGCCACGCACGCCTGTGTAAAGTGCAAGCATTCCAATTGCTTTGTCACGGAGCGTAAGAAGATTTTCACCATCAGCCAGTACGCCCTTAACTTTCTGGATTTCCTTCGATGTAAGGTACTGAATATTTTTTCGAGTTTCCCTTAAAGCGGGAAGGAAGGCTAAAATTTGAGGACATGTTTCTGGATGATAAGGGATACACGCCTTCAATACCGCAGCAATGTTTTTTTTGTAAGAACAGCTCTTGAGCAGGGTTTCATCCGGGGACATAAATATTGAAAGCACGGCTTCTTCTGTAGTCTTTCCCAGGCCGTTAATTCCTTTTTGCTGAAGGGATAAGAAAAATGTGGATGCATTATGGGATTCGGTATAAACGGTAGCAGATTTTTTCTTGCCACGTTTCTTTTCAACTTCATGGTAAAGATCGATGACGGATTTGAATTCCGGTGACAACAAGGGATAAGAACCCCTTTCGAAGAGTTGATGCCTGCACCTTCCATTCGGGTATCTGTCATGAACATCAAACTGCTCAATGGCTCCAATGACAGTCCGTTTATCGCGAAGAGTGTTAGGAGAATATGATTTTTTGGTGTATCCCAAATATACATCTTTATAACATGACCATTCCTCTGAATCCTCAGACGCCAGAGTTTTTTTAATCTCCCTTTTAAAACTGTCAACGTAAGTTTTTGAGTAACCGTTGGTTTCCATGTAGGAAATGAGTTTGGGATAATTATCCCGCAGATTTTGTACATTCATTCGTATGACCTCCTGTTCATTTGTTTGATAAAAAGGTCATACGTTATGCAATAAAATCCAAACCTTTTCCGATAAAAATACTTAAATATCAGGTTATTTAAGAAAAGGTTTGGATTTTATTTAGGTTTGGATAACGCAGCAAATCCAAACGTTTGGATTTGCTGCGCCATTCTTTTGCCGTGAACACCCTCAACAGAATCCGGAAATCAGGTGAATCCGCCCAAAACGCTTTACCCATACTGGCGGCCTATCTGGGTCACACGGATTACATTTGCACCAGTGTTTATCTCCGGGTTTCAGATGCCATGAATCGCAAAGATCTCGTTGATTTTTGTCTTTGGCAGAGAGTAAACAAATGAAACTTTCACCCCTGGTGCATCAGTTCTTTGATCAATACCTGACTTCCATCAGGGGGCTCAGTTACCAGACCATAAAGGCCTATCGGGATGCTTTCAGGATTTTTCTTCCCTTTGCGGCATCGTTTTACAACATCAAGGTCAAATCGCTTCGTGTGGAACATATTAAAACGGAACTTCTCGTCTCGTTCCTTGAAAATCTTCAAAGTGACAGGAAAAATGGGGCCAAAACCCGGAATCATCGTCTTGCGGCACTCAAATCCTTTGCCAAAATGATTCGCTTTATGCATCCGGATCAACAGGATGCCGCAACCGCTATCCTCAATATTCCCCAGAAACGGGAGCAGAAGAGTCTTATCGGATTTCTTTACCAGGATGAAATACTTCGGGTGTTTCAGGCGGTTGATTTTAAACGAAAAGAGGGGTTCAGGGATTACACCGTGCTCCATCTGCTCTACGATTCCGGAGCCAGGGCCAGTGAAATTGCAGAGTTGAATATCGACTATTTTAACCCCAACCGGAAAACCCTCAGTATTCTGGGAAAGGGCAATCGGTTTCGACTCATAAAGCTTGAGTCAAAAACCTGTGACCTGCTTCAGTTGTACATTCGACAATACCGGATATCCCCAAAGCCCATGTTTGAAAACCGGCTCTTTATCAATCAAAAGGGAGAGTCATTCACTCGCCATGGAATCTACCGGATTTGCAGGAAATATCTCCAAAAGGCCCTCCCTCCAAAACGTCTGAAACATATCAATCCCGTTCATTCATTCCGGCACTCGCGAGCAGTTGATATGCTCCACAACGGTGACCCCATCACGGATATCAAGAATCATCTGGGGCATGACAACATCCAGTCCACTTCGATCTATCTGCATTTGGACCTGGATCGACGGCGCCACATTCAAAGGCAGTTCATGAGGCACATGCAATCGGCCCTGACGGACGATTCCAAGATAGATGAATTACTCCATTATGAAAATGAGGGGGATTTGATGGCCTGGTTGGACAGTCTATAGCGGGGGCATGCAAACAATAGCCCTTTACGGAGAGCTGCGAATAAGGTAAAAATATTATGTTGTCTCTTGGAGAGACGGGTTGCTCAAAATATGAAATAAACTATTGCTTTTATTGCTTAATCTCGATATCTCGTGGCGAGGGCGAAAATTAAGGGTTTTTCAGGGGGTTATGGCAGGCCGCAACATAACTCAATATATACCCAGAACGACCGGCCCTGAGAGATAGCATGATAACAACGTTCGTTCAAGCCATCTGATTTTTTGATATCACAGGTTTTTTGAGCTTACGATATCTTGGATTTTGGCATAGAAAGTGAGGCAGCAGGGGGGAGTCTGAGTATTTTCAAATCCGAGGAAATACTCTTTCCGCAAGGATGTAAGTCTAGCCAAAGATATTTGCAATTTTCATCGCAGCTGAAAAGTTTATTATTATCAAATAGATCCCAACATTCTGAGAGATGAGCTCTCAGAATGTTCTGAGGGTTCTTATACTTTGGTTTTTTATTGCAAACCCAAAGTATCATTTTTTTTGTGACGAAAGTGTCTTGACTTTTGTATAAGAGGTTAAAAGACATCCGCGTTTTAGGAGGCCCATTACAAGGATCGCTTTTCGAATCAATGGCAGCCACGGAAAAACGCAAATGAGGAGGAATGGAGGTTATCATGGATCAATTATTGATGGTCTCGTAAAAAGCAAATTCATTTAAGTTGTTGAAATATTTTAGCATATAGCTCTTTTTCGCTTCCATTTTGCCTTACATTTTGATACGTAAGGAGTCATATCATCAACCAAACTTCAGGTGCACGGTATGATTCGAATCAAAGACCAAAATCAGGGTGTTCTTTTCGACCCATGGCATTTTTTGAGCCCGAGACGTCGAGATTTGCTGGATCAATCGTGGGCCGGGCTATTTCAAAAAGAACTCCTCCGCGAACTGCCCGTTGACGAAATAGCGTCTTCTTTTAAAGAAGATTTTGGCCGCCCCACAAAAGAACTCTACACTGTACTTGGAGTTCTACTCCTCCAGCAAGCGCATGACGTCACCGACGATGAAACCGTAAACCAGCTGGCTTTTAATATTCAGTGGCACTATGCTCTTAATATTACTGATGAATCAGATGCCTCTAAGTATATGTGTGCAAAAACCTTCTGGAATATGCGTCAGATCGTTACTGAAAAGTCTCTGGATACAATGGTGTTTGATCGTTTTACAAATAAACCGGCACTGCTTTTCAATTCCAATATCGAAAACCAGAGGATTGACTCTGTTCATATCAAATCGAATATGCGGCGTTTGGGTAGAATTGGCATTTTTGTCGCCACTGTCCATAAGTTCCTGGTCAATTTAAAGCGGAATCACAAAGAGCTGTTTGATGCAATAGATGCAAGCATCCGGGACAAATATCTTTCTGAAAAATCTCTGCAATGTTTTTCCATGGTAAAACCTTCAGAATCATCCAAAACACTTGCTTCTGTAAGCTCAGATCTATTTGATTTGGTTGGACAATTCAAATTTCACCCGGCAATCAAAAGCATGCATAGCTTCAAATTGCTTGAGCGTGTTTTGAACGAACAATGCAATGTGTCCGATGACGGCAAACAAGTTGAAGTGAAAAAACCCAAGGAAATCCCCTCAAATTCTCTTCAAAACCCTTCAGATCCCGATGCAACCTATAGTGGTCACAAAGGCCAAGGGTATCAAGTTCAGGTCATGGAGACCTACAGTAAAGATAGTGAAAGTGATACCAGTTTGAATTTGATTACCCACATCGAAGTGGAGCCTTCTCACGAAAGCGATGCAAATGCTCTGATACCAGCTATCGAATCTGCTAAACAACGCAATGTCTCTCCCGAAGAAATCCTGGCGGACAGCCTTTATGGCAGCGATGAGAATTGTCAAAAAGCTGAGGCACTGGGAGTACAGGTTTTAGCCCCCACTATGGGTTCCATAAAGAAAGAAGATCACCTGAACCTTTCGGATTTTGAATCATCTGAAAACGGCGTTGTTCTTGCCTGTCCTGAAGGTCATGCGCCGGTCCAAACCAAAACAAACAAAGCTGGAACCAGGCACACCGCCATATTTGATTCTCAACACTGCATGGCGTGTCCTTTTCAGGAAACGTGCCCGGTAAAGACAGGGAAAAAGAACCACTACCTTCGTTATAAGGCCAAAGAGATGCGATTGGCAAAACGAAGATCTTATGAACAAACAGATGAATTCAAAGATCGTTATCGGTGGCGTGCAGGTGTCGAAGCGGCCATGTCTGAATTTGACAGAAAAACCGGAGTTAAGCATCTTAGAGTGAGGGGCCTTAAAGCAGTACGGTTTTGTGCCACCTTAAAAGCCACAGCAATCAACCTCTTCAGGGCAACTGCCGCTCAAAACGGTTATGAACAGTGCTAAAACACCTCAGGGAGGAGGGTCTTCTGCTCAAATTCACGCTATTCTTGTTTTCAAAGAGCATTTTTTCTTATTTCGAACTCGGCTGAAAAAAGTTCAGGTATATTTCTTCATAATTATGAGTATATGATCATAATTTTGGCCTAAATGCTTCCTGACTTTTTACGAGTGCATCAATTTTGGAACTGATTTTTTTTTAGCATAACGAGGTCTGAAATTATGGCTCAAACTGTTTTTCACATCTCACCAGGCCAATTCCACAATTTCAGCCGATGGATATCATCACCGATTTCTCGCAACCGAATGGTTGTGATACCATCATCGGGAAGGGGGGGCAACTGAGAACTGAGAGATGCATGAAAGTGACAGTTTTCTGGATTACATAAGTTGGGTATAACTGCTACGTACCACAACCAAAGAAGATGTTGAGATACGAACCACATATCAAAACCGGAAACCAATAATTTTCAGTTCCAAAAAAGCCGTTATGTTCATTGATATGGAAAAGATCCTTGCAAAAAATGAAGACGGAGTTGGCGAACCAAGGCTGCACCAGACGCCTGAAAGTTCTGCGGTCTTGGCGGGGGCCCGGAGGAGGCGCTGGTGCGCTTGTCGTTTTGACACCCATCTAAAACCAAAAATTTTCAAGGCCCTTGATGAATACGGAATAAAGCTTTGATTCTTAAGTATTTTCTACTTAGACTGTAAAATAATGTCGTAGAGTCAATAATCGAACAAAAGATAATTACATGGAGGCGGCAAAAATGAAAAAGATTGTTCAAAAATTGCTTAACCCTTCTGATGTTCAGATTAATGGGGATAGACCCTGGGATATCCGGATACACAACCCCGATTTTTACGGAAGGGTTTTATCAGGAGGTTCCCTTGCTCTGGGGGAAAGCTACATGGATGGCTGGTGGGATTGTGAAGCCATTGATCAATTCTTTGAAAAAATCATGGAGAATCGCTTAGACAAGAAATCAAAGACAAATGCCGCAATATCGCTGTGGATAATGCTGAAGGCAAAGGTAATAAATACTCAGAACAGATCAAGTGCCTACATCGTCGGCAAACGGCATTACGACATCGGTAATCATCTTTTTTCTATTATGCTGGATAAAGGGCTAAATTATTCTTGTGCTTACTGGAAAAACGCCGAAACGCTCGATACAGCGCAGGAAGCTAAATTGGACTTAATTTGTCAAAAAATCGGATTAAAGTCGGGCATGAAGGTTTTGGATATCGGGTGTGGCTGGGGTGGTTTTGCAAAATATGCAGCCGCAAAATATGGCGCTAGGGTACATGGCATAACAGTGTCCCGGGAGCAGGTGAAATTTGTAAATAATTTCTGCCAAGGGCTTGAGATAAAAATCGAACTGAAAGATTATAGGGCGTTAACGGAAAAATTCGATCGCATTGTTTCCATCGGCATGTTTGAACATGTGGGATTAAAAAACTACAGGACGTTCATGGAAGTTGTCCATCGATGTCTAAAAGAGAATGGCCTCTTTTTGTTGCACACGATAGCGGGGAACACTTCCACGAATTCAACAGACCCTTGGATTAATAAATATATTTTCCCGAATTCAATGTTGCCGTCCACAAAACAGATCACCTCGGCAACGGAAGGGTTGTTTGTACTCGAGGATTGGCATAGCTTCGGGCAATGCTATGACAGAACGTTGATGGCCTGGTACCACAATTTCACAAAAAATTGGGTCAAACTCAAAAATGCATATGATGAGCGGTTTTATCGTATGTGGACCTATTATCTTCTTTCATGCGCCGGCAGTTTCAGGTCAAGGAGGAATCAGTTGTGGCAAATTGTGTTTTCAAAAAAAGGCATAAGGGGCGGTTATCCGTACAGGCGCTGACAGCAATTCTAAATTTGAATGGAGCCTAAACCGTTTTCTAGCTTATCCGCCGGTTTTAGATTGGGATATCCTCATTTTTTGAATGCGGGCATTGGTATCGATCCGGGGAAATGAAGCATTATGGTCCGGCGAAAGAAAAAGAATATTGGCATTGGAATTAGGCACAGAAAAAGGCATAGTACTCCCTGGGTGGTGTACTAATTTTTCGACGTATTGCACTGGGAAGGTTATTTTTAGCTTGTATCTGGGAGATCTAGATCGAGGCCCCGGGCCATGAACGTCAGCATTGCCTCCCAGCTATTGAAGCAGACATACCGAGTTAAAGCTCGAATGTCTTGGAAGAAGGTTTTTCGAGTTGGCAAATCTTCTCGAATCCGCCTATAAACGTCGTCAAACATTTCCAACGCAGTATGGAAGAGAAAAGCCAGAAGATTTAACGTCAATAAGAAATTTGATAGATGTTTTTTGCCATGGCCAAAATTGTGTTCAAGATGATAACATTTTGTTTTTAATACGTTATTGTTTTCATTTTCAATTTTCCAGCGCGCCCGACCATCGGCGACGATTTGTTTCACATTGTCTTTTGATATGGTGAAATCGGTTGTAAACGCGTTTTTATATAAGCGCTTACCCGCAGCGGAAGTAATGGTCAGTTCACACCAGTTAACTTCCAAAGCCTTTTCGCCATCACGCAAAGGGACCTTATTTACGAAACGGTATGTATGTATATGATGAGTATTACCTCTCCGTATCTTTTCCACGACCGTTTCGACGGCATTCATTGCTTGGAGCTCTTCGACCCATTCATAGAGTATTTTGTGCGAGTTAGGTTTGCAAACGAGGATGAAGTGGAGGCCCTTATCCAATATCAACGTGCATATGGGTTGCCGACAATACAGATCGTCGCCCAAAATGATAATACCAAGGTCTTTGTATAATGGTGCATACTGCTTTATCCAACGTTTCGCGGCAACATTTTCACAGTCCTGTTTTTGGTATCCATCCTGAGGCGTTACAAACTCGGGGGGCAATGAAATAACCTTTTTCTGACCTGGAGCGACAAGTACGGGTGTGATTGCCGAGTAAAAATAGGTTATGGTTCCGTTTTTATGTTCTTTGCTGCTACAATTTTCGCAATGGATCTTTTCGGAAGAAAAGGAATAAGTTCCATCCAGTGCGCACAACAAATTGTTGCCGTAGGAACGAAATGTATTTAGTTGTTTTGATCCCTTTATTCCATCAAATACATAATGGAACATCGGATATGCTTCGGAGGGTGGAACTTCATCCATCAAATTTCGAATGTGGTTATCAGTTTGTTTCCAATAATATGAGGTATTCTTGTTCAGGATCTATTATCATTATATGAAAAAAATGTCCATAAAAAAAATAATTATAAATAATATCAATGTATTATATGATTCAGATATGAAACAGTCAGAACACCTGGTATACGGCATTCCACCACGATTTCTAGTGGCGCTGAAAGCGGCGCCCACAAACACATCTCGTTACACATCCAGTTTTATGTCGCGTCGTAGGGGCAATCCCCCCGTGGTTGCCCTGCTTGTCCTTTCTTTCGGTGCTTGGACAGCATCAGCAGGGCAGGCACAGGGACCTGCCCCTACAATAACATCCAGCGCCTAATGTTTTTCCCCTTATCCCCGGGCAGAATATGGGAATAAGGGGAATGCGACGTCCGTGAATGGCAACGAAAAAAACAAACCGCAGCCTATCTCAAAAACCATAATTAGAATTGCTGGGTGTTCGCAATCCCCTTTGACTTAAACCAAAATATAGTCTAACATCTATCTATTTTTCTTCTCTATCTATCAACGTACTTGTTTCATAAAGGTCACGAATAAACCAAAAATAACGTTCCATTGAAAGGAGTCTCGACCTTGAGGGATACGCCGACAATTCTTCTGGTAGACGACAATCCCGTCAACCTCAAAGTAGCGCAGATGTTGCTTAAAAAACAGAATGTTCAGGTTGACAGCGTTTTGGATGGCGAATCCGCGGTGGAAGCCGTCAAAAAGAAACCCTACCAAATGGTGTTGATGGACATAGAACTTCCCGGAATCAACGGGCTTGAGGCCACAAAAAAAATCCGACAATGGGAGAAAAGCCTTTCTCCGTCTTCCTCCCATGCTGATCATCCCCGGCCCATCCCCATTATCGCCCTGACCGCCCACGATGAAAAAGAAACCCGGCAGGCATGCCTGGATGCCGGCATGGACGACGTCATGGAAAAGCCCATTCGTTCTGAAAAAATTGAGATTGCCCTGAAGCATATCCGCCTCAACCCTAAAACCCACGAAAAAACATCCTCACGCATACTTGACGCTTTGACAAAAACCGCTGAATCAGTTCCCGTGGATAATCCCGAAGCCGCCATTCGTCATCTGATGACCTTTACACTGGGAAAGGAAAAATATGCCTTTGATATGGATTATATCAAAAAAATATGCCGGGCAAAGGCCGTTACCCCCGTTCCGACCCTTCCTCCGCACATCCTGGGAATTATCAACACACGCGGCGAAATCATTTCAGTGGTGGATTTAAAGGCCCTGTTGGGAATTCAGGCTGAAACCCCATCCCAGGCATCCATCATGATCACCAGCATGAAAGAGGTTGATGTGGGCTTTATCGTTGACAGTGTGGACGAGATTATCGATCTCCCCCTGAAATCCATTGATCCCCCCATGATCACCTTTGAAAAAGAATATGTGGATTTTATTGACGGCGAAGCACGCCTGGATGAAAGCCTGGTGGTCATTCTCAACTACCGGAAAATCATGGCCTCTGAAAAAATGAATATTCACGGAAAATAGCGCGTCATGACGCCTGCAACTGAAATTCAAAGCCCGGGACCCAAAACTTTTGATTTCGTCCTTTTTTGCGTGGGGCCGTTTCTTTTGGGGGCGCCGGCGACACAGGTTGTTCGCGTCGGCATCGGAAAGATGTTTCAAATGGATTCGGACATGGAACCGGTTAGCCTCAGGGATATTTTTCACCTGCCGCCCAATGACGGGGATTTTTCACCCGCCTTTCTGGAAGTGAACGGGGAATCCGGCCCGGCGGTTATCTCAGTGGATACGGTGGAAGGCATCGTCAGCCTGAATCTAGCCCAAATCAAAAGACTGCCGCCTTTGGTTGATTTTCATAAAGCGCATTCTTTTTTGTGGGGACTGGCCCTGCTGGATGAAAAAATCGCGTTCCTTCTGGATCCGGATCGGTTACAAACAGGGGATAAATGACATTGGTTGTTAAAATAGAATGGGAGGAAAACTCCAAATGAATGCGTTGCAAAAAAAAATCGGTCTCAATCAGCTCCTTTACTTTGTTTTGGTGGTGGGCGTTCTGGGCGTTCCCTATGTCCTTTTTTCCCTTGAAATGACGCCCGATCAACTTAACCGAATCCTGGTCATTTATGCATGGGAAGGGATTTTATTTTGCGGCATATGCATCTGGCTACCCATGCACTGGGCGCGTATCATCTCCATCGACGAAAAAACGTCTTTTCTCAATCAATCAGCAAAATCCATACATCCGGAACAGATCATTACAACGGCGTTTCAATTTCCACGTAAAATTGCCCTTGTCTCGCTGGCCATCATCATTTTCGCATTTGCCGGCGGCATTCTTCAAATGGTCCTCTTTGCCCACTTCGATTTGATTCAGTCAATTCAGACATTCATCGCCGGGGTCATCATCGGCGTGATTTATGCCATTGTCACGTTTTTGAATATTGAACGGTCCATTGCACCGTACCTGGGCAAAATGGTTCACCAGTCCGGCATCAACTCCCCACCCGGCGTGTTTTCCATTTTCAGCAAAGTCATGTGTGTTTGTGTCGGCATCATGTTTGTTGCGGTACTCTTTGAGGTCAGCGTCAGCTATATGCACTCCGTAGCACTTCTTGAATCGGAATTGAGCAAAGGGGCCATCCAGGAACTGGACCGGATCAAAGCATTGCTTTATGAGAATTCCCTCTCAAAAGAGGAAATTCACAAGGGATTAATCCTTCTCAATGGTATCGACATAGACGGAGAAAAAAACGATTCTCTTTTTCTGTTAAACAGTCAAGGCGCCATTATCTCCGGAAAACCGGCGCTCCCTCCGGGGACCAATAACCCTAGAGCCTTGGGGGAACTCTTTGAAAAGCTCAAAAAAAAGCCGATACACAAGGACATCATCAACAATCTGACTTTTTGTGCCGTTCTCCTTGAAGACGGCCAACAAATGCTGATCCGGGTTATTGACGTGGGCAAACTGGAAAAACTGGAAGCGGTTTTCCTTAAACGGGCGCTTCTGGTATCCGGCTTGATCCTCATTGTGGCGATTTTTCTGAGCTACGGTTTGGCATTCAGCGTTTCAAACCCCTTAAAGCATCTCAACGAAGCCGCAAAACGTATTGGAAGGGGTGAGTTCGGCCTTTACCCCGTTACCGGCAGCGGCGATGAAGTGGGTGCGCTGGCATACAGCTTTTTCCAAATGGAGACCGCTCTTAAAAAGATTATCCTGCAGGTGAAGCAGGCCGCCGGTCAAATCAACTCAGCCAGCAACGAAATTGTGGCAGCCGCGGAACAACAGGCGTCGGGCGCCGCCGAGCAGGCATCCAGCGTCGGTGAAACAACCGCCACCCTGGAAGAATTGTCCGCAACGGCCCGACAGATCGCTGAGAACAGCGAAGCCCAGGCCGGCATGGCCGAATCCACCATGGAGAACGCCGAGAACAGCCTGCAAGCCATGGCCGAAGCCGAAGTCGTCATGTCGAATATTCGACAAAGAACTGAAATCAGCGCCGCGAAAATCATGGATCTGGGAGAAAAATCCCAGAAAATAGGCAAAGTATTGGGAATCATCAATGACATCGCGGCGGAAACCAAAATGTTGTCCTTAAACGCCGCAATTGAAGCAAGCCGGGCCGGAGAGGCCGGCAAAGGGTTTTCCGCGGTGGCCGCGGAAATTCGCAAACTGGCTGAAAACGTGGTGAAGTCAACCGGCGCCATAGAAGACATGCTAAAGGAAATTCAAGGGGCGGCAAACATGTCCGTCATGGCTTCGGAGGAGAATGTCAAAATCGTGGCCACCGGCGTCCGAGAGCTGGAACGGGTAAAAACCGCCCTGGGAGAAATCGTTCACCTTGCCGAACAGTCAACAGATGCGGCAAAGGAGGTCTCCATGACAACGGGACAACAAAAAACAGCCAGCGAACAGACGGCAGTGGCCATGCGGGAGATATCCGAAGTGACCCGGCAGATGGCAGCCGCTTCCACCCAAACCACCACTTCGGTCCAGGGGCTTCACCAATTGGCTCAGGAATTGGGGGATCTCATTGCCTCATTTCAAGAAACATCCGAATCCAGGAGAGACGATCATGGATAATCTACAGAAGAAAGTCGGTCTTCACCAGGGCGTATTTTTTCTCGCGGTTGTGGGACTCCTGTTCATACCCTATCTCCTTCTGACGTTGGTCATGACGTGGACGCAGTTGAAAACCCTGTTGATTGTTTATGCCTGGGAAGCGCCGGTTTTCGCGATCATTTGTATCGGCTTGCCCATGCGATGGGTGGGCGCCCTGCAATTGACTCGGGATGATGCTGAAGAAAAGATACGCAAAACGCAGAGCGCGTTAAACGAAGTGGTAACCCGCGGGCTTCGCCTGCCCCTGAAAATTGCCTGGACCACGTTGATGGTCATTTTTCTGGGATTTGCCATCGGCATTGTGCAGATGATCATTTTTGCCGATTTTGACCGGGAACAATCCATCGAAACCCTGGCGATCGGCATCATGGTCGCAATGATCTATGCCGTTTGTTGTTTTTTTAACAATGAGCGGATTCTATCCCCTTATCTAGGGCGCTGGGTTGAAAAATTCGGCATGTCGGCGCCCCCCAGGGTACTGAGCCTGTTTAATAAAATTCTAATGGTGTGTTTGTCCATCATGGTGGTCACGGTGCTATTTCAGGGCAGCGTCACCTTCAGTCATTCTCATCGACTGGTGGAAGGCTTACGGGGAGAAAGCAGTCGCGATGAACTTTTACAGCTAAAACCGATCCTCGAAAATTTAAGGGCCGAAGGACGAGAAAAAGAGCTTGACGGAATACTTCAAAACGCCTCCCAAAAAGCAGATTCGAATTTCTTTCTGCTAAACAAAAACGGCAATGCGCCCACCGGAAAAAATGAAATACTGCAGAACCATCAAAACGCGGAAAATCTAAAATCTATTTTTCTGACCCTGCTGGAGAAAATCGATCCCCAAGGCCAATACGCCACCCATAAGAGCTATGCGGAACAAAGGATCTATTACGCTCTGCCGCTGGAAAACAAAAAACTGCTGCTGGTCAAAGTCATTCCCTTCCATGCCCTCAAAAATGAAATGACATCCCTTTTGGGAAGCATCCTTATCTCCAGTCTCGCCATCCTGCTCATCGCCTTTTACCTGAGTTACCGCCTGGCGGAAAACGCCTCGACCCCTCTTAAAAAGCTGGAAGCGGTTGCCGATAAAATTGCGGACGGAAATCTCTCCTGCCCCGTGGATGTCATTACGGGAGATGAAATCGGCGCCTTGTCCCACAGCTTTTTTCGCATGCAGCAGGAACTCAACAAGCTCTCCCAACAGGCCAATAAGATTGCCAAGGGAGACCTGACGGGACAGGTGGAATTTAAAGGGGACCTGGGCCAGGCATTCAACCGGATGCAGGAAAATCTCACAAAAGTCATTGTTCAGGTGAGAGAAGCCATTCTCAAAATCATCACGGCCTGCAACCAGATCCTTGCCGGCTCCGAGGAACAGGCATCCGGGGCTTCCGAACAGGCAGCGAGCGTGGGAGAAACCACCGCCAGCATTGAAGAGCTGTCGACCACGGCGGGTCAAATCGCCGAAAACAGCGATATCCAGGCCGGCATGGCCGAATCCACCCAGCAAAATGCCGAGGAAAGCGCTGAAGCCATGGATGAAGCCGCTAAATTGATGGCGATCATCCAACGCCATACGGAAAATGGGGCTGAAAAGATCATGAGCCTGGGGGAAAAATCCCAACAAATCGGAAAGGTGTTGCGCATCATCAATGACGTGGCCGCGGAAACCAAAATGTTGTCGCTAAACGCCGCCATCGAGGCGAGTAAGGCGGGTGAAGCGGGCAAGGGGTTTACCGTTGTGGCCTCTGAAATCCGCAAACTGGCTGAAAATGTGGTAAAGTCCACGGGCGCCATTGAAGACATGGCCAGGGAAATCCAGTCGGCGGCCAATGCATCGGTGATGGCCTCCGAAGAGAACGTCAAGGTGGTCAAGGAAGGCGCCCTGAAACTGTCCCGGGTCGAAAAAGCCATGAAGGAAATTGTCTCAATGGCTGAACAAACCACGGACTCGGCCAAACAGGTCTCCATGGCCACCGGCCAGCAGAAAAGCGCCAGTGAACAGATCGTGCTGACCATGCATGAGTTGTCGGACGTGGCCCGACAGATGGCCGCTGCTGCCGGGGAAAGCACTCAATCCGCCAACAGCTTGACGCAAATGAGTGAAAATTTAAAAGAGATTATCTCCGGATTCAAACTGGAATCATGATATGGAACCCATGGAAGAAAAATCCGATCCGAAAAACCAATCCCCCATACCCCCCGAACTCAGGGAATTTTTACCCAGCTTCATTGGATCAGCCAGGGACCATATTGGGGCCATTGACCAGGGCCTGCTCCAGCTTGAAAAAAAGGGCACATCCGATCCGGAACCCATGAAAAGCATTTTGCGCAATGCGCACAGCCTTAAAGGCGCCGCCATGACCATTGGGATCGACGAAATGGCATCCCTCTGCCACACCATGGAAGACCTTATCCGGGAAATCCATGAGGGACGCGTGGGCGCCGAACCAAAGGTTTTTGATGTCCTTTTCCAGGCCAACGACACCAATAACGCTATCCTGGAAACACTGACCGCTTCATCGGGCGGTTCGGTGGACATAACCCCCATTGTCCATGCCATGGCCGCATTGATGCCCGCTGACAAAAGCGGTTTTGCCCCACCGGTATCCCCTGTCGGCAAGAAGCAGGCCGGCGCCTCAACCGCCAATAAAATCGCCTACGACTCGGTGCGGGTTCCCACGGAAAAAGTGGACAAACTTCTCAACATCGCCGTGGAACTGGTGATT
Source organism: Desulfatiglandales bacterium (assembly GCA_963662465.1). Classification (GTDB taxonomy): domain Bacteria; phylum Desulfobacterota; class DSM-4660; order Desulfatiglandales; family Desulfatiglandaceae; genus NaphS2. Next base: position 268,293 of record OY759599.1, on the reverse strand, counting down.
ACCCGAAACCGCATGCAAAGCTCCCTGGAAAAACTGAAGACAGAGGGCCGGGAAACGATCGAACAATTTTCCGAAGCGTTTCACGAATCCCTTCAATTCCTGAGCCGGCTTGTGAATGAAACCCAGGCACTGGTCATGGATATTCGAATGCTGCCCATTTCCCTGCTGTTCCACCCCTTCTCCCGATCCGTCCGAGACCTGGCCCGACAACGGAACAAGGCCGTTGACCTCATCATTGAAGGAGAAGAAACCCGAATCGACAAACGGGCCATTGAAAAATTGAGTGATCCCCTGCTGCACCTGCTGAGAAACGCCATCGATCACGGCATGGAAACCAGGGAGGCGCGGGAAACTGCCCACAAGCATAAAACAGGCAAAATCATCCTTCGCGCTTTTCAGGATATTGACAAGGTGATTATCGAGGTCATTGACGATGGTCCGGGCATCGATAAAGACCGCGTTCAGAAAAAAGCGCTGGAAAAAGGATTCCTGACCCATGAGGAAGCGAAACACATGCTGGACGCCGAAGTGTTCGATCTGCTGTTTCTGCCGGGTTTCAGTACGGCTGAAATGGTCACTGAACTGTCGGGTCGCGGCATCGGCATGGATGTGGTCAAAACCAATGTGGAAAAGCTCAACGGCTCAGTTGAAATCGCCAGTGTTCCGGGGCAGGGAACCCGGGTACGCATCGCCCTCCCATTGACCCTGGCCACCACGCGCGCTTTTCTGGTCCGTTGTTCAACCCATATTCTGGCCGTGCCTGTTTTCTCCGCCATTCAGATTTTGAGAGTCATGCCTGAAACCATTCAAACCATCAAGGGGCGTGAAGCCCTCTACTGGCAGGGGGAAATTATCCCCGGGACACGCCTGGACGCCACCCTGTCCTTTCCTGAACCGCCGGCGAAAAAATATGACGAAAAATTATCGTTTCTGCTCCTCAAACATGGGGGAAAAAAAATCGCCTTTCAGGTGGATGAGGTCATGGGCGTGGAAGAAATCGTCATGCGGAACCTGGGCAGTCATCTGGGAAGGCTTCCCATTTTTTCCGGAAGCAGCATCCTGGGCACGGGAGACATCGCCCTGATCATCGACGTAGCGCGTCTGTTTACAGCGGCCCAAATCAAGGCAGGCAACATTTTTCTTGAACGGGGAGTCCAAAAAGCCCCTTCTGATACCCGGCAGCGGATATTGCTCGTTGAAGACCAGATGACCACACGGTTGCTGGAAAAAAGCATTCTGGAGGCAGCCGGTTTTTTTGTGGAAACCGCCGAGGACGGCGCCATGGCCCTCGAAAAACTGGAGAAGATGTCTTTTGACCTGGTCATCACCGATGTTCAAATGCCGCGGATGGATGGCTTCACCCTGACCGCAACACTCAAAAGAGACAAGCGGTTCTCCCGCATTCCCATCATCATCGTAACGTCCCTTGAAAGGGAAGAAGAACGGGCAGAGGGCCTTCGGGCCGGCGCCGATGCATTTCTGCTGAAAAAAAGCTTTAACCAGGAGTCGCTGATTCAAACTATTCAAACACTCATCGGGTAAGATTAAAAGAGCCATGATTAAAGTCCTTATTGTAGATGACCTGAAATCCGCTCGCGAGATGATCAGGGATATGCTGGCCACTGATCCCGGCATTCATGTCTGCGCCATGGCCGACAATGGAGAAAAGGCCATCGACATGGTCAAAAGCCATCATCCCCATCTGATTATTCTGGATTCCCACTTGAGACAAACCAGCGGATATGAAGTGGCTGAAGCAATCATGAAGGTCAAGCCCACACCCATTATCATGCTCACGGCCTCATCCGATTTCCTCGCTGACACACCCGCCCGCGCTTTTGGCTGTGGTGTTCTGGAGGTCATTAAAAAGGAAGATCTTTATCGATGGCGAACACGACCGGATGTGGTGGCGGGATTTATTCGAAAAATAAAATTATTGTCGAAAGTGAGCCGGCTTTCCATCAAGAAACATTGTGAGGCAACCGAAGCCAGGCAGAGAACGGCTGATCCCGTCAAACGGGTTTTTGTGACCCCCAATGCAACCAATGGCATTAAGGTCGTCGCCATGGTATCCTCAACCGGCGGCCCCAATGCCCTGTTTCAAATTCTTCGCGCTCTGCCGGCTGATTTTCCGGCGCCCATACTGATTGTTCAGCATATGAGTCCGGGATTTATCCATGGTCTGGCCGAATGGCTCAATCACGAGGATCACATACGGGTTCGCGTGGCCCAGGATAATGCGGTACTGCTACCCGGGGAAGCCTTGCTGGCCCCCGACAATGCGCACCTCACGGTGAACGAAAATCACCGCATCAAACTGGTTCAATCCCCCCCTTTGGGTGGACACAGGCCTTCCGGAAGCACGCTGCTGGAATCCATCGGGAATCATTATGGGCCCCAGGCATTGGGCGTTATCCTCACGGGAATGGGAAACGACGGGGCCCAGGGCATGGCGATGCTCAAGGCGGAGGGTGGAAAAACCATCGCCCAGGACGAGGCCACCAGCGTCATTTTCGGCATGCCCAAAACAGCCATCGCTCTGGGCGCCATAGACCAGGTACTGCCCCTTTCAGAAATCGCTTCGGCAATTGAACGATACGTAAAAACAGGTAATTGAGGCTTTTCATTCACATGACCATGCGCGACGAAAAAGACCCTAACCTTAATTTCATCTGCAACCACATCACCGAAAAATCGGGCATCGGCTTCGATGACCGTAAACGGCTGCAGCTTTCGGAAATCATCAAAACCCGTTGCGATCTACTGGGCCTGAATCATATCAGGGACTATTGGGCACTGTTCCATGAACCTGCCCAAAACCACCCGGAATTCAACACGCTGATGGATATCCTGACCATTCAGGAGAGTTTTTTCTTCCGTCATAACGCCCAATTCAACGCGTTGCGGCATTTCTGTTTGCCACGAATAATGAAAAAAAAGAATCCGAAAAACAGCCGAATCAACATCTGGAGCGCGGGCTGCGCCAACGGAGAGGAGGCCTATTCCATCGCCATGCTCATCCGGGATCTCATCCCTGAAAACCCCGAAACCAAGGTTCGTATCCACGGTACGGACATCAGCCTGCAGGCGATTTCAAAGGCAAAAGAAGGCATTTATACGGAGCGGGCGATTCGCGGCCTTGATGCCCGCTATCTGAACCGCTATTTCTCAAAACAGGAAAATGGGTATGTATTGAGTCCTGAAATCAAAGGCATGGTGGATTTTGCGCATCTCAATCTCTCCGAAGATCCCTTTCCAACAGCATCCATGCCCCTGTGGGACATCATATTCTGCCGTAACGTGATCATCTATTTCACCGCCGATCACAGCCGAAAACTGATGAAAAACTTCTACGACACCCTGGCAGATGGCGGCTTTCTCTTTGCCGGGTTTTCGGAAACCATGCGTTATCTGAATGAAGACTTCGTGCCCATTCAGGTGGAGGATGCTTTCATTTACCAGAAACCGTCCCCGGGACAAGAAGCAGCCGCCCCCCCTTCACTTCTGCCAAAGAGCGCCCTCCCCCGCTCCCCAAAAAAGCCTGCCGCCTTATCCATGCCGACGCCCCGGACCCAAATCGGAAGACCCGTATTCCAAAAACTAAAGGCGCCCCATATTCCAGCAAGCGCTGAAAAAGCCATTTTTCCCAAATCGAAGGAACCCCTGGCAGAACAAACAAAAACCATCGATTCGCCATTATCCCGTGCCGCCAGGCTCGCGGACCGGGGCGAAACCATGGCGGCGGTGGAGATCCTGGACGACATCATCAGGCAAAACCCGCTCCATACACAGGCCTATTTCATGCTGGCCATGATCTACCGCAACGCCGCCAACCTGGACCAGGCAGCCCAATACCTGAAAAAAGTGACCTACCTCGAACCCGGCAACCCTTTGGCCCGCCTTCACCTGGCGGATATATTCAAGGAAACCTCCCAAAAAACGGATGCGGCCCGGGAATACGCCAACGTTATTTCTTTACTGGAAAACCGGCAAAACCTGGAAAAAGAGATGCTGAGCAACGGCTTCACCGGGGATGCCATCCTTGCGGCAGCCCGCGCTCACCTGAAATTGATGGAAAAGACAATTTAGCACCCTATTCGGCTTTTCACTTCAGAATCATCGAGATGCAGAAAGCCGCCACAATGCGTAACGCGATTTCATCCGGCTGTTTGGTGGAGCGAACATTATGCAATCGAGCCTCTTGCAAAATGCTAACTGAGGCTGTAAGTTTTACTGGAAGTTTTTCGGGAGAGCCAAAGAGCGTGGCTGTTGGAGCAGTTTTGGTCAACTTTCCGGGTTTGATGACGATTTTTGGACATACTCCACCCTCGTCTTCGGTGATATACACTAAAACGTAGGGTTATAAGGAAGCTATGTGACGAGGCGTAGCAGTTGATCTGCTGTGAGGGCCAGGATTCCGAACATCAAGTGGGCCATCACTTTGACATGCCCTCGCACACGAACATTTTTGCCCTCGAATTCATCTTTCAGTCGACCGTTCACCCTTTCAACATTGGAACGTTCGTTGTAACGACGGTCCTCGGGCATCTCAAAGTTAATAACTTTGAGCCGTTTGGCTTCCCACTTCAGCTCCTCCTTCAGTTTTGTGTTTCTGCGGGGATTGATGTCTATAATCGGCACGTGGCCGATGGACTGACTGTGTTCCCTAATGATGGGGGCGTCATAAGCCGAGTCCATTAGGTCATACAAGTTCGTGACCCTTGTCCGAGATATCTCTGCCAGGGGGTAAGGCTACTTGACTGTCATGCAGTGAGGCTGATGTCAGAATGCAACTGACAGGAATATGACCGTCGGCTGCGTCAATGTGCAACTTATAACCAATCCAACTCTCCATGTATCCTTTGCTATTCTTCTTGGTTCCGACATCGCAGGCATTGGGAAGGTCGTCCAACATCTCTTCCAAACACATCTCTTTCTGTCGCTCAAGGCGCGTAGGCTCACTAATTTTCTCTTCTCCTTTCTTTGTTCGACCGCGCTTCTTCTTCGGCTTATTCTCAGCCACAATTTCTTTTTTCGCCGGCTTTTCACGGCCCTCTATCTCTGTCGAATCTCGTGAAATGTGCCCAACTATCACATTGGACACCGTCCCATTTATCATCGCTTCATGCACTCGTGTGGGCAATTGGGTCATAGAAAACTCGGCAAATGCCCTTGAAAAGGTCGATTCACCGGGGATATCCCGACCCTTTTCCCAGCCGCAGATTCTCAAAAGCTTCTGGTCGCTTGACAATCTATCCAGCAAATATCGGGTTGTCGGCATATTGTATACGGCCTTTGCTACAAAAGCCCGAGCTATAGCTGCCCGTTCTTTACGATTCCGCCCAGGCAATCCGCTCATACACGGGACAAATTCTTCTATCCTTATAAGTTCCAATATGCCGACAAGTAAACGCTGTTTTGCACTTAACTCCCCAACTATGTCTTCGATCCACGGAAAAAGGTCCATCTGCACTCGATACCAATATTGCGAAATATTCTCCAAAAAACCCATATTCGAGCGACCTCCGATCCAAAACACCTTAACTTCCGAAACAGATGTAACTACACACAATTATTACGCTAAGTCAATAAAATATCAGTAATTCTCATCATGGCTGTGGATTTTCAATCGGGTTCCCCCGTTCTTCGTGGGAACGGTTTTTGGGACGCTCTGGGTCCTGTATCAAACCCTCATAGGGTTGAAGGAAACAAAATTCACGCAATAGGGCGCAGAGCGTCCAGATGTAGTTTCCTACGCAAAACGTGGGGAAGCGGAATGAGGAACTGCTGATCTCAAAATGAGAATTGCTGAGAAAAGATCAACGCAAATGTATTTTGCAAGAGGCTCTCAGGCTTATAGAGAGCGATGGTTCATTGAGAATAATGCCATCAAGGAACTCTGCCAATACTGGTCTCTGGAAGAATTCCACTGTTCGAAATTCAACGCCATTCGCGCTCATATTTTCTTTTCGATAATCATGTTCAACCTTCACATCCTGTTTATATCCAAATACGGCAGGCGCTTTAGAGAAAAATCCATTGCTGCCAAAAGAGCCCCCGGATTTCAACCGTCATACGTCATTGCTTATTGGGAACAGTTTTTCGGCATATTCGATATCCATGAATATACAGCTTTGTTGACGGCGAACCTCATCCCAGCACCTACCTGACTTGCATCACAGCTAACATACTGTGTTGAATAGCCAACTATTTTTTTTACCACTTTGAGTTTCCAAATTTCTGCTCTACACAAAATATCTACCGGTCAAAATAACACCTTAACATCTTGGCAGAACAAAGAGGTAATCAACACATGGGAGTTTCTTCAGGCACCCTTACCTTCACCTACACGTTACCTCCTTTCAGGTCCGTGACTGGACTCTCACCAGTTAGTTATCGACCATTCCGGTCGCACCATAAATGTCATAGATGACTGTGACTGTGTCGAAAAATCTCTTTATCCGATTCCGAAAGTTGTGCTATGCTACGAAAGTATCGTTAATTGTTCTGCTTAATGTTATTCAAATTCTTGAGGATTTCGTGTGCGCTGTTGCGTCCGGTTGTTGTCAGGCTTGCCAGGCATCATGAGCATAGCTGAAGGTTTAGAGGTTAATGTCTCCTTTAGGTAATGGGAGAAAAAACCTCACCTTCAAGCGGTTGTAGTTGACTTAAATTAATCCATGTAAAAAACCGTCATCTACCTCGAACTTACGAATATCTCACGTCTTGATGAGCTCTAGTGAGGAAACTACCCGATGTCAGAGAAACAAATCCATCAAAAGGCCGATTCATCCATCAAACCATTCAGAGTTTCAAATATTTTCCTTTCATTAGGTGTCACATTCATTGCCATTGTGATCTATGTATCATTCATTTCTGTACTGATGCCTTTGATAAAAAATCACTTGTATGGGCTCTATGGGTTTTCACAGGAACTTACCCATGCCGAATCTGATAAGATACCCTGGAAGAAGTATGCCCACCCGAAACCTGGCTATGATGGTCAGTTCTATTACAGACTGGCCCTTGATCCGTTTACCAACCAAAAAGAAGCCTTTGGGGTCAATTTGGATACGCCTTTATTACGTCAACAACGAATCTTGTTGCCCTTTTTAACATGGTTGGTTGCGCGAGGAGATCCGGGAATTACTCCAATTGTTATGATGGCCATCAATCTCGCCGCAGTTGCAGGATGCACCTTTGTTAGCAGCCTGTTATTGAGCTATTTTGGAATATCTGCTTGGTATGGACTTCTATTTGCTCTTTACCCGGGATTTGTTATCTCTGTTGGACGATTTTTGACGGAACCACTGGCTCTTTTCATGGTTATTTCAAGCCTGCTTATGCTAGCACACAGGAAAAGCCTTGTGGCAGCCATATTGTTGTCTCTTGCGGTGTTGTCCCGAGAAACCACGACCTTGGTTGTTGCAGCGGGCTTCTTTACCTGGTTGATTGGGAAAATTCTCCAAAAGGGCAACAAAGACAATCTTTTCCCACATTTTTCGTTTTGGTTGTATCCGACACTCACTTTTTTCCTGTGGCAACTCTGGCTTTACAACAACTGGTCTTCAGTGTTATTGGACAGCGCGACCAGTTCCAAACTGGGGCCACCGTTGGTGGGATTTATTCACGCAATGGGCGAGAACATCATAAACCTAAATCCGAAAACCGGCTTTTATCTCATGATGGCATCAACGGTTATTGCCTACCAGATTTTCCTCTCCCGTAGGATTAGGCTTTTTCCTCCCCTCTTGCTAATTTCCTGGATATTCTACATACTTCTGGCCGCCTGCACAGGGACGGCCGTGTGGGGCAACAGCACAAGTTTCCTTCGCGTTTTCAGTGAATTGAATATGCTGGGGTTGCTTGCATATGTGATCGTGGTGAAAAAATTGGGGAAGTTTTTTATTTCCTTTTGGTTAGCGGGGTGGCTATTGACAGCAATTGCGGAATGGTATCATCTGTGTTTGATTTATGAAATCCTTTCAGCGAAAACGAGAGTTGTCGAACAGGCGTCAATGCTAGTGCTACCAAACATAGCTCATTTATGATGGCCGCTCTGGTTTAAGTTCACTAAATCAGAATCAAAGGACTACTACATCTTATGGTCGAACAACTTTCAGACTGTTAATCCTAGCCAAAGATATTTGAAATTTTAGGCTCATCGTGGATTCGCGTGAGATTTGGCTTCTGAGCCGATTGTAGGTGCGACTTCAGTCGCACATTAAGCCGACCCTGTGCGACTGAAGTCGCACCTACAGCCCGAACCGAAACAATCTCAAAGCGCGATTTCACGTTAATCCGCGATGAACCAGATTTTAAAGGTTGAAACCCACGAATCTATCCGAAAAATAATTTTCGGTTAACTTCCTTTTCAAAATCAATGAATTATATTGATTCAAAGGAGGAACTTAACCATGCAGAAAAGATTCGAAGGACTCGCTCAGGCTCAGTATGAAATTTTTGAACCCTTGAACACGGCCACGGAAAATGATGGAAAAATGGAAGAAAATAGACGAGAACAGCAGGGGAGAAATGATGGAGCCCCCTCGCGTTCTTTGACCAGTTCGTAGTAGGGGGCTCCTGCCAAAAATACCATAAATGGCGGGAGCTATAATACCACCTGAAGTTCTTAACAGCAAATCGTTATTTTCCCTTCTTTACAAGCTGGACCAGGATTTTGCCGAAGATACAAAAACAAAGCGATGCCCTTTTTGCGGGGGTCCGCTGCATAACGCCTATTACCCACGAAAGCCTCGGGATGGGCCCCGTGAACTTGAAGAGGCTTTTGAGGTTCAATTTGGTCTGTACTGTGGCCGTCCGGGTTGCCGTCACCGTGTGCTGCCACCCTCGGTTCGTTTTTGGGGTCGACGAGTTTACTGGGCGCCGGTGATGCTGTTGGTCAGCGCCCTTCGTCAGGGACAAAAACCTGTGATTACGTTGAAGCGTCTTAAGGCGCTTTTCAAGGTATGTCGCTTAACCGTCAAGCGCTGGGAGCAGTATTTTCAAGAAATGCTTACTCAGAGCATCCGCTATAGGCGATTGTCCGGACGTCTCTTGCCTCCTATCGATCCTGACCTACCCAGTACCCTACTGTCCCGTTTTGACTCAGCCTGCTGTGGACCCGAGGCGGCGTTGGCGAACTGCTTACGAGCCCTTGCCTTAGGCCCATAAGGCCATGAATGCTGAGGTCGTCGCCATCCGTCGGTGGTTCACGCAGAAGATGGACGGCTGTCAAACCCAAATAAATACATAACATGGCTCTGAACCCCGGTTCGACCCTGTTTATCTCCATTGTGGAGGTCAGTGGAAGCGAACCGAAAGGAGAGATTTCATGAGCGAACCTCAAATGCCCATGTGGCAGCGTTGGGCCAACTTCCGATACTCGGTGATCGGTACACTTTTGTCTTCTCCACCACAAAGAGGACAACTGCAAAGTGGTATCAATCAACTGGCCCAAAAAAACTATCAACACCCCATTGACCCCAGTCGGCGGATTAGGATCGGGTCGTCCACCATCGAACGTTGGTATTACAAGGCCAGGGGGAACTGATGATCCGATTGCCGCGTTAGACCGAAAGATCCGTTCCGACGCCGGTATCCGCTGGTCCATGTCAGAGGTACTATTAACCAAGCTAAAAACCCAGTACCAGGCTCATCGCCGTTGGAATGTCCAACGGCACTATAACAACCTGGTAGCCATGGCCCAGGAGAAGCCCCAATTCAAACCTGTGCCCAGCTACAAAACTGTGCTGCGTTGCATGCGGGATAACGGATGGTTGCGAACCCATGAACCGGCACAACCCAGCCCAGGCCAACAACAGGCGGCTGACCGGCTCCAACACCGCGAAGTGCGCAGCTTTGAAGTCCCTCATGTCCATGGTCTGTGGCACCTGGACTTCCACCAGGCTAAAATCGGCATTCTGGATGCTGCGGGAAAAGGGCATCGCCCCATGGCCCTGGCTATCCTCGATGATCACTCAAGGCTCTGTTGCCATTTGCAGTTATACCTGGCTGAAACCGCCGAATGTCTGATACACGGCTTAAAGCAGACCTTCATGAAGCGCGGGCTGCCGCGAGCATTTTGTTCTGTCTCCTTGCAGGGCTTGGTTGATTTATCGAGGTCAATTCCTTTCCTCTTTATTCCACCCACTCCTATATCATCGGTTCGTAGACTTTGTAAATACCTCCAAGAATAGCTATGGCTCAGTGCGATTACCAACATTTCACATCCCGCGGATCATCATAACATGAACGGAACAGGCCAACCAGATGCTCGCGTGAGTGAAAGGCAATCATTTGTATCAGGTCGTAGAGCTTCTTTTTCTCCAGATCTGCCTTGTTCATTGGTCTGTTTTGCAGCACTTCAATTATCCATACTTTGTCAGGCATTTCTTTTAAGGCTGCCTGAAAGCCGTCAAGCTCTTTGTCGTATTTCTCTATCTCTTCCTGGAGCGTGTTTAGCTTTTTTTTAAGACGAAGATCTTTTCGTGCTTCTATTTTGAACTCTGTTTGTTGTTTTGCAAGCGCCAATTGCCCCATCTTTTGTTTAATTCCCTTGATCGTCTTTTTTATTGTTTTTACCTCAGAATTATCTACGAGGGGCTGTTCTTCAAGTTCTTTAAGATTATAGCCGGGATAATAATTGAAGTTGTACAGGGACATCATCTCTTTGAAAAAGTTTTCAGACTCTCCCCATTGTGAAAGCATAATGTTTTTTTGACGCCCGTGAATTCGGGTTAATCTTATGGCAGATCTTGGCAATTTGTGGTAAAGTTTTCGGAAAATGGACCATAGGTTTTATTTGGAGCACGTTAAATGAAGACCTTATGCTACCTATTATTGCTTCTCCTCTTTTCTTTGGAAAACACTGGAATCTCGGCTGCAGAGTTTCCGAACATTTCCGATACCGTTTCAATCAAAAATCAAATGATCAACGAAAACGTATGTTCCTGGTCGGTTTTCGGTCCCACGAAAAATTTCAAGGGGAGCCCGATGCCGGGCATCGGCCGAAGCGGTCTCTTTGAAGGCCGGTCACCCAAAAAAAACTGGGTTGCGCTTCTGCCAAACGGTGAAATTTCATTCTCCATGCGGATCAAAACAATCATGGCAGCCGACACATCAATTCGCATTCAGGCCTTGACCTTCCAAGGCGATGAATCCGGGCTCTATATTGCCCAAATCCTGAAATACAAAAGAGCACAGGGCCTGGACGTAAGGGTCTTCGTGGACGCCCTAAGCAATCAGAATTATCAAACCAAGAAGATGTATTTCGATCTGCAACAGCACGGCATTATGGTGGAAGGTTACGAAATTCTAGGACTTGAATGGTTGAACGAAACTTCCTTCGGCAGTTCGGACCCCTTTGTCCGGTCCGTCGATCCAAACAAGCGGTTTCATGAGAAGATGTGGATCGTTGACGGTGAAACCGATCACGGTATTGCCATTGTGGGTGGACTCAACATCGGGAACGAATATTTCAGAATTGATTTTTCAAATCCAAGCCGTTACTGGCGCGACCAGGATGTTATCATCAGGGGAGCAGTTGTGCAGGACATTGTAGCGGCATTTGACAGAAACTATAAATACCTGCAAACTCTTAAGAAAAAAAGAGGCATTGCTGATGCCGACCGTTACTGGAACTCGACCAAAGACGTCCTTGATGAACTCGGAAACTGGGACATGACCAAAGGGTTATTTGATGCATTCGGAAAACTCAAAATGAGCTATGAAACCGATGCGCGTCTTAAACAGCGGGTTGCATACATAGCGGAACTCCCATTTCGACCCATATACAAACCTGCCCGCTGCCGTTTTTTTCAGAACAGACCCCGACTTGAAGAATCTTACATCACTCAGGCCTACTTGAAGCTGATTCAAGATGCAAAAAAAGAAATCCTAATTGCAAATGCCTATTTTGTTGCAACAGAGCCACTGATCGATGCCATCAAAGATGCCGCAAGGCGCTGCGTCAAGATTGTTATCATCACCAACAGCCTTGAAACCAATGATCTCCCTGAGATCACGATTATAGGGCGAAGTCATTACACACAATTACTGGAAGTCAACCAGGAGGCGGCCGTCAAGGAATGCCCCAGCGGCACTGCGGGGGTTCAGATTTGGGAATGGCAGGGGCGCAAGGCAGGAACCATTGAGCGAAGTCAGGGAACCATGCATTCAAAATACGCGGTCTTTGATCGCACCGTATCACTGGTTGGATCTCACAATCTGGATCCCAGAAGCGAACGTCTCAACAGCGAGACAGCTATTATTTGTGAAAGCAAGCCCCTGGCGAAACAATTAACCGATTTTTTTGAACAGAATGACCTCTCTTTCAGCAAGCGAATTACAATGGAAACGACAAAGAAGCATGAGATTCCTTCAGGAACTGCACACTGGCTCCGAAAACAATTCGGGAAATTGTTTGAAGACCACTTTTAGAGCCTTCCTGATGGTTCCACGGAAAGAGCAGGGATCTGAACGCGATGTTCACTTATCGATCAGCGCGGGAATGGTGGTAATGGGCAGGGTCACCGTGAAAGTGGCGCCTTTTCCCTCCTGACTGGCGGCACGAATTTGACCCCCGTGTTTGGCCACGATCCCCTGAGATACACTCAGTCCCAAACCGGTGCCGCTTCCCTTCGGTTTGGTGGTGAAAAAGGGATCGAAAATGGAATGGAGGATATGCTCTGGAATACCGCTTCCGAAATCAATGACTTTCACCGCCACATACTTGGGGTCATCCGCGGGGAGTACCAGAACTTCTATCTTGCTCCCCTTGGGAGAAGCGTCGATGGCGTTTAAGATGAGGTTCAGAAAGACCTGCTGCAATTGCTGGCTGTCGCCGTGCACTCGGGGCAGGTTCCCGGTCGATTGAAACAGAATCTTGATCCCGGAAAGCTTGACCTGGTTGGAAGCCAGGGCGATGGTGCCCTGAATGAGTTCGTCCAACGCGAGCGGCTCCAATTCCGAACTGCTCTCCCTGGCAAAGTCCAGAAGGTTGCTGATGATTTTTTTGGATCGGCCGGCCTCCTGGACCACATCCTTGATCATATCCTTTTTTTCGCTTTCGTCCAATTCTTCATAGTCCTCCAAAAGCATGTGAGCCGTGAGGGTGATGTTGTTTAGGGGATTATTGAGTTCATGGGCCACTCCCGCGGTCAGGGTCCCCACAGCCCTCATTTTATGGGATTGAACCAGGACCGCTGCCCGGTTTTCGAGTTCCTGAATCATCTGATTGATAGCCAGGGCCAGTTCCGTAAACTCGTCCTTATAACGCCTGGCCGGGGTAATGGGGGTAAAGTTGCCCGACGCAATGCGCCGAGCATAAGCGGAAAAGCGGCTGACGTCGCGCAGGATGCGGCTCCCCAGGAAATAAGCGTTGGCAGCCAGAAACACCATGAGAAAAATAAGGGAATAAAAATGGAGTTGTCTGGAACGGGCGAGCATCTTTCCCAGGCTGGTCCTTTCCCGTTCCATGAGGTCCTGCGCCAGGGAAACCAATTTTCGTCCCGACTTTCTGGCCTCCATCTCCATTTGTTCTTTGATGGCTTTTCCCTTGTTGTCGGAGGGGCCGCTCTTTTCCGACGTCAGAAGATGCTCCAGAATCTCTCCGTAATGATTGAGACCGGATACCATTTTCTCGTAACTGTCCGGGCCAAGGACCTGCTTCAGCTCCCCGGTATTTTTATCAAAGATGGCCTTGGCCTGGTAGACATTTTCGAGGGCGTCATTCAGGTTGGTGGTATAAAGAAAGAAGTTTTTCTCAAACCGCCTTGCCTGAATGATTTCCACAATAAAATCGTTGCTGATTTCCAGGAAATGGAGCTTCTTTTCTACTTTGGAGTTGGCGTTGCTGAGTACAAAGGCAGCTACAACCGCGAAAAGAAAAACGAGGAAAAAACTGGCGCAGATCTGCAAGCGAAGGCTGATCCGTTTTCGAGAGATGAGGGCCTCTCTGGCAAGCTCTACCGCCTTGATCCGATCATATCGACCGTCAAGGCTTTTCCCTTTCTCCGTCCCCTCCGCGTGGCCTTGAGCAGCTTCATTTTTGGGATGCATGTGACTCTCCGTGATGGACGACCCCCGTAACCCCCTGACTCAGGATACGTCGGCCCCTGAAACTTCAAATTCAATATCAGAACCCAATGCTTTGGCGGCCTTTGCGATGACCTTCCGTAAATCGTCCGGTTTGAAGGGTTTGGCGATGAAATCAAAGGCGCCTTTTTCCATGGCCTCTCTGGCCACGGCCATCATGGCATAGCCGGTGATCATAATGACTTTGGTCCGTTCGGATGTCTTACGCACATGTTGCAACACCTGCAAGCCATCGACCTCGTCCATTCGAATGTCCGTTACCACGATGTCAAATTCTTTTTGATCGATTCGCTCCAAGGCCTTTCTCGGATCTTCAAAAACCTCCACGTTACACCCGATTTTGGCCAGGGCTGGTTTCAGCCTCTTCCCCACAATGGGCTCATCATCCAACAACAGCACTTCCAATCCCTCTGGCATTTTTTACCTCCTCATATGTTGGGTTCCAACACCCAGGCGCCTCACCAAAGATGTATGAGACGAAACAGCCGTTTCGTTTTGGATAGGCGCGTGATGACGTCAGGCGCTTTCCGCGGCCTGCCGAAAAACATTGCTGACCACATGGACCTCTACATAACCCACACCTGGAATTTCACCTGCCAAGGCCCGAATATTTTCCGTCTTTTTTCGCTTTTCCCTTTTGAGCGCTTTGGTACGCACCACCACCGTGGCGCCTTCCGCCGTTACGTTTACATCCGAATATTTTTCCATGAGTGCCAACCTTACCCGAATGGAAAGCTCTTTGTCCTTCAAACATTTGATGGAATAGGTCATGGGCTGGAACTTTCGGTACGAAACCGTCTCCGCAATTGTCCTCACCGCTTCATCAGGCTCGATCTGACTCAGACTGATGACCATGTCATATTCAGAGGGGTCCGTTTCGTCCCGCCTGAAAACGTCCAGGGACCAGCGTCTGCCGGCAGCCTCCTGCTTTTTAAGGATTTTCCTGGCCTTTTCTATCCCCACCTTTCTTTCCGAGGCGATCTGGGAAGCCCATTCGTCTCCATTGGAAAGGACCCGGATCTTGAGTACATGAGAAACGCCCAGGACGTAGAGGTGAGCCGCCAGGCCGTGACAAACCACATTGTCGTCCAAGAGACGCGCCATAACCGCTGCCTGGATGGTTGCCAAAGCACGGTTTTTCACCTTGTCGGAAAAGCCTATGGTGGAGGAGGACGGTTCCAGGGACTTAAGGATTTTGGGCTCCGGGATGTCGGATGCCCGGGCCGCATCACCCAGTATTTCTCGGTCCAGGAAAGCATACTCCGTGGCTTTTGCCACCTTCTGTGCGATTGCACGGCCGGTCTCATAACGATCTGAAGAAATCAGGATAATAGACATAATCGAATCCTCATTGTAAAAAGATGGTCCTCTGGTTTCATGGCGTTTGGATGATTACACGGATTTCGGGGGCAATTTCTGGGCGGCGTGAACCTCCAGATCGTTGACCCCTTCCATCTTGTTTGCGACTTCTTTCGCCTTTTTTCTGATTCTTTGAATATGGTGATCGTTTCCCTTGGCATACACCAGGATGTTGCCATATTCGCTTTTGACGCCAATATTGTCAAAAGAATCGGACAGGGCGGCTTTCATTTCCGAGGCCATTGCGTAATCTTCTATCTTTTGTTGAGCCTGTTTAGTGGTCTTGAAAGGCTCTCTAACGACCGTATCACAAATGATGTCCACGGCATCCGCTATGGTGAGTTTGTGAATATGAACCACCAGGTCGTACAGCGAACTGTCACGGGGATCCGCCCCGTAAAGAGTTTGGGTCCATTTGCGGCGTTCCTCATCGTCCTTTAACAAGAGGGCTCGTGCCTCCGTTTTTGAAATTTTTTCCCGTTCCATCTCGGCCTGGACACGGTCGGCCAAATCGGCAATCACCCGCACTTTCAATACATGCGGAATACCTTTGAGCAGGAGGTGCCCGGCCAACCCATGGTAGACCACGTTGTCCTCTTTCACATATTGGACCAGCGCAGACCGAATATAGGCGATAAAGGCCTGTCGGCTGCGGGAAAACCGTTCCAGAATGGATGGCGCATCGTGGATCGCCCGCACCAATCTAATTTCAGGAATATGAAAGTGTTCGCTGGCATCCAAGAGGACCTCCCTGCTGATGCACTTGTATCCCAGACGGGATGCGACCCTCTCGGCAACCTCTTTTCCCTTGCTGTAAGACCCGCGAGAAATAGTGATAATGGCCATAAGTTCCCTCCTTTCTCTTTTTTTTTAGACACCGTAAACAAGCTTGATCATGCCGATCATGACCACGATAAAGACAACACTGATGACCGCCCCGGCCTTCATAAAATCCACACTGCGATATCGCCCGGGACCCATGTACAGGGCGTTCACCTGGTGGGTGGGCAGCATGAACGAGTTGCTGGTGGCGAGCCCCACGACGAGAGCGGCCATTCTGGGGTCTGTGTGGGCCGCAATGGCCATGTTGACCACCAGGGGGACCAGAAGAACCGTGGCGCCCACGTTGGAGATGACCAGGGTAAAGATGGTGGAAAGCAACCCGATAACCGTTAAAAGGACAATGGGTTGAACATCCCCGATAGTGTGTAAGATGGCATGGGCGATCCATGCCGCCGTGCCGGTTTTTTCCGTGGCAATTCCCAGGGGAATCAGCCCGGCCAGGAGGAAAATGGTGCGCCAATCCACGGACTGGTAGGCCTCATCAATGGAGAGGACGCGGGTGATCACCATGCCCAGAGCGCCCGTCATAAGACTGACGGAGAGCTGGATCTTGAAAATAAGTACCATGGACAGGGCAACGGCCAACCAGAAGCCGGCGAAAATGGCCTTTTCGGGACGTAACAACTCCACGTCAATGGGGGTCGTAAACAGGAGACTCTTTTCCTGCTGCAACACCCGGAGTCGTTGCCACTCACCATGAATCAGGACAGCGTCCCCCACGGAAAGGACGATGTCTCCGATTTCCGCCCGATAAGTCTCCTCGCCCCGATATACGGCCAAAGGAACAACCTGGAATCGATCCCGCAGATTGATCTCGCGAAGGGTTTTTCCCGCCAATGGAGAGCGGGGCGCCACCACAGCTTCGACGGTGCCGGAAGCGCCTTCTTCAGCTTCGCCCTTGAAGATTTCGGGAGCTCCCTTAAGCTGCATTTCTTCTTCTTCCACCATGCGCAGGACGTCCTTTTTGCGGCCATACACCAGCAAATGAACGTCTGAGCGTATCGCCTGATCTCCAGTGGGAGAGAGGGTCTTGAAATCGGGCGGCTCGGTCATGGCCAGGACATTGACCAGATAACGCCTTCTCAGGTCGTCCACCAACACCGGTTCCCTGTAATCCGTGAAATCAGCCTGGGTCTGGATCTCGTAGGTCTCTCCTATTTCCTTCAAGGTATTTTCAAGAGAACTCTGGGGCTTTTCTTCGGCATCGTCCGCGCTTCCTTTGGGAAGAATAAACCGGCCCAGCACAATGAAACAGCCGATGCCGCTGGCCACCAGGGCCAGACCGATGGGGGTCACATCAAAGAGACCGAAGGGTTTCAACCCAAAGGGTTCCAGGAGATCATTCAACAGGATCAGGGGGCTGCAGCCCACCAGGGTGATGGTCCCGCCCAGGATCGCCGAAAACCCTATGGGCATGAGGAGCTGGCTCAAGGGGATCTTCATGTTCTTGCTGATGCGCTGGATGGCAGGCAGAAAAAGGGCTGCAGCGCCGATGTTCTGCATGAAGCTTGAAATGCCGGCCACGGTCACGGAGATGGCGATGATAACGCGGGATTTACTGTTTCCGGCGATCCGCAGGATGGGGCTCACCAATCGATTGATCAGGCCTGTTTTGTCCAATCCGGCCCCAATAATGATAACCGCAATGATGGAGATTACGGCGTTGCTGCCCAAGCCGAGAAAAGCCTCTTTTGGTGTAACCAGGTGGAGAAGGGGCAAAGAAACCATCATGAGAATCGCCACCACATCCACGCGAATCCATTCCACGATAAAAAGAAAAACAGCAATGCCGATCATAATCATGACCAGAATCATCTGAGGCGTCAGTGTCTCCATAAAGAAGTCCCCGAATTGTATTGGCGTTATGGGTTTATGGCGCTTTGCGCCGGTGTTTTCTTGTTTGCCGCAAAAAATCTCGTTGTTTGCACTCTATGGGGGCCCCATTTTTTTCACTCCCTTACTGCTTACCGTGAGCAGAGGACACTCAAGGGTTGTAATCACCTTGGTAAGCCAGTGGCCCCGGGGAAGTTGGCGGTGGTCAGGCAGTTTTTCTCCGCTCCCCCAGATGACGGCTTGAAAGGGATCTTTCTCAGCCAGAAATTTCAAAAATTCCCGAGCTGGATCTCCCACCCGGAGTGCCATGCTGGTCTCTATGCCATCCTTGAGGAACCGGGAGGAAAAGCTTGAAAGCATTTTGCCCACCCTCTCCTCCAGAACATTCAGCGCGTTTCGCTTCGAACCGAGGAAAGATCGATCGGGGAAAGAAATTTCCACCAACATCAGAAAAGTGACTTCTGAATCCATCCTCAGCGCAAGCTCACGCGCATAGGTCAATGCCGCCTGGCACACCTTCTCATTTTCAAAGACAAGTAGGTTTTTTTTAAACATGGGTCCACCCTTGATACTGATTGTGAAAACAGTACAGCAAAGATTGTGCCATCGGAAGATTTGCGGATAATTTATTGAAAATATTAATGTAATAGGGGCTTTCGCCAACGGGGTTGGGGATTAAAACGTTGCGAAATGAAACTGTAGCCCCGCATGGAGGCCGTTTTCCCCGTAGAAAAGAGGATAAGAATGAAATGTTGCAGAATCGAACGGTTCCGTTTCAAAAACGAATGGTCTATTCCAGGTCGTATTTTTTTATCTTTCGCCACAAACTGGCCCTGTCAATGCCTAAGATTTCAGCGGCACGAACACGGATGCCCCCGGTAAGGTTGAGGATATGGCGGATATAGTCCCGTTCCAATTCTTCCAGATTTAAAAGTGAACCATCTGCGCGTTCATAGGTATAGAGATTCAGGTTCGCCAGGTCGGAAGGCAGGTCTTTGACCCGGATGGTTTTTCCGTTGCACACAGCGACGGCCCTTTCAAGGATATTTTCCAGCTCTCTGACATTTCCGGGATATGGATAGGACTTCAGGAGTTCCAGGGTCTCGGCTGAAATCCCCTGAATCCGCTTTTCAGTCTGGTGGAGAAATTTGCGCAAGATGTGATAGGCCAGCAAGGGAATATCCTGCTGCCGTTCCGAGAGTCGAGGGATGTGAATTTCAAACACATTGAGACGAAAATAAAGATCCTGCCGAAAAGCCCCTTCCCTCACGGCACTCTTGAGGTCTTTGGCGGTGGCGGCCAGGAACCTGACATTTACCGCAATGGGGTGAGATGAACCGACCCGAAGGATCTCACGCTCCTGAATGACGCGGAGCAATTTCACTTGCATGGAAAAGGGCATATCTCCGATTTCATCCAGGAAGAGGGTGCCGCCTTCCGCATTTTCTATGAGTCCGGCTTTTCTGCTGTGAGCGCCGGTAAAGGCCTCTTTTTCGTGACCGAAAAGTTCGTTTGCGATGAGATCTTCACTGAAGGCTCCGCAGTTGAAGGCCACGAACGGACCGGCGGCGCGGGGGCTCAGCGCGTGAATGGAGCGCGCCACCAACTCCTTTCCCGTACCCGATTCCCCCGTAATGAGGACACTGCACTCAGCGGGGGCAATTTGAGCCACCATCTCTTTGAGGCGGGCCATTCCGGGACTGTTTCCAATCATAACGGGACCAGGCAGGGACTCGGACAGAGGTTCCCGAAGGATGTGTTCCAGGGCCTGGCCTACGAGGTCTCTCAACTGATCCGGGTCAAACGGTTTGGCCAGATAATGAAAAACCCCTTCCTTGGTCGCTTCTACCGCGCCTTCCAGACTCGCGTATCCCGTAATAATGATACCTTCCAGAGAAGGGTGGGCACGTTGCATCCGGTTAAACAGATCCAGACCGTTCATGTAAGGCATTTTCAGGTCGGTGATGAGAAGGTCGCAAGACTCTTGTTCCAGCCGGGTCAGGGCCCTGAGTGGATTGCTGTAAGTATATACCTTGTGTCCGGCTTTTTCCAGGATGCGACGCAGGTTTCGCAGGGAAACCGGATCGTCGTCCACCACAAAGATGCGACCGGCCTGTTGGCATGGACCTTGCGAAGAATTTTTCATATCCAATAGGTTGAGGCGATTGGGTCCAAAGGATTGATAATCGTTGCCCACTCCTGATTCCATAAAAGCAATGGCCGAATATAGCTATTTAGATCAAGTTGGTCAAGCATGTATCCCAGAAAACAGCGATTTGTATCGCCCTGTTTTGTTTAGCTGAGCAGATCAAACCCAATGGAGAAGGATTGTAACGATATTTCGGGCAGGATACCACGTGATACTTACATTCATACAAAGAATGTGCTAGCATCTTGAAACGTTGATAACTCATTTGTGAGAAAGGAGCGGATCATGTTTTTGGAGAAAGCGGGAAAAAACTTATACTATGAAGTGCAAGGCGAGGGGGAACCGACCCTGCTGTTTGTTCACGGCTGGATGGCGAGCAGCGATGTATGGCGAAAACAGGCTCCCTACTTTTCAAGAAATAATAGGGTGGTCACTTTTGATCTGACAGGGTATGGACAATCCGCCAAACCGGACGGCCTGGCATACACCCCGGATCTTTGGCTTGACGACCTGGATGCGCTGATTGAACATCTTAATCTGGATAAACCCATATTAATCGGCTGGTCCATGGGCGGCGCTATCGGAATTGCTTACGCAGCGTCCCGACCGGAAGCACTGTCAAAATTGGTGCTTGTGGACAGTACACCGCTTCTAATAGCGCCGCCTGATATTTTTGAACATTCGATACCGCCGGAAACCGCCGATCAGCTTGCGGGCGCTCTCCAGAGCGATTTCAGCGCGGGCGCCCGCGGTTTTGTGGAAATGATGTTCCCCGAACCGAACATTGAGGCGCTGAAGGATGAAATTCACGCCATCACGCAGCAAACAACAGCGCCGATTGCTCTGGAAAGCGTGGGCAACGCCGGATCCGCCGATTTACGGCCCATGCTTGATCAAGTTAAAATTCCCACCCTGATCCTACACGGGGAGAATGATGCAGTTTGTTCGCCGAAAGCGGGGCAATGTCTGGCTCATATGATCCCCAACACCCAAATCCACACTTTCTCCGGCAAGGGGCATGCACCCTTCTTGACCAATGCACAGGCATTCAACGAACGACTGGCGGCTTTCATTTGAGCCTTGAACTTGATGGCTTTCCGAAAAGAGCGGCATAATGGGGCGAGAAGCGAAAAGGGAGATCCGAAACATGTCCAAGGTAATGATTTACCCTGCAACCTACGAAAATATGCGTCAGGCTGTGAAACGGGCTTTTGAACTTGTCCCCCTTGACCTGTAACGATCCTTTTTCAGACAAACAGGGTAATGTTGGAACGAGAGGCGAATTCCAAAAATGTGGCGGCACCCCCAACCTCTATTTCGTCGATGAGATCCGATCTCTTGATACCCATGACATCCATGGTCATCTGACATGCGATCATTTTGACGCCCGACTCGATACAAATCTTCAAAAACTCAGGGATACTTGACACATTCTGCGCTTTCATCCATTTGTTCATCATCATGGTGGCCATGGCGGTCATCCCCGGCAATACACCCACAATATTGGGGACAGGCATGGGCATGGCGGGATTGGCCAGAGGAGGGACCTTAAGGTTTGTATTTTTCTTCTTGTTGATAATGTCGAGTCCATAAAAGGTGAAAAAGATGGATGCTTCCATATCCATGGCCGCGCAACTCGCCGCCAGAATCAGCGGGGGATACGCCATATCCAGGGTCCCTTTGGAAGCAATGAAGGCCGCACGATTCTGTTCCCCCTGCGCTTTAAGGGCTTCCCTTACCTTCCTGTCAACAAGGCTATCAACCTTCTCTTGTATGGTTTTTTCAATAAAAGCAGTCAATTCCTTGTCCATGGCGTTCCTCCCGTGATTTTCATGATCGGCTTCTTTAATGATAGCGATTACAGAGACCATCATCAAGGAAAATCCCCCCGAACCGCCCTCTCCCCTTCATCTCCCGTAAGGAATCGGTTTAGCGTGACGACTGAAGGACGAATAACAGGCGTAATCGGGTTATTTTCTCCTCCCAAGCCTTTGAGAAGCCTCGGGTCCCCAGGAACCCGATTCGTACGGCAGCAACATACCGGATCTCCCTTTGCAGGTCTCGCACTCCTCCAGAATCGGCGTCAGGAAAGACCAGCACAACTCCAGGCCGTCCTGCCGCCAGAAAAGCATCTGGTCCCCCAGCATGCAGTCCAGGAGTACTTTTTCATAGGCATCCAGCACGGGACCCGTATAATTCTGATCGTATTGAAAATCCATGGTAGCGGATCTCAAACACACCCGGGCGCCGGGGTTCTTGGTCTGAAAGGTCAGGGTAATCTTCTCTTCGGGATAAATCCCCATGATTAACCGGTTGGCCGTAATATTTTCCCCGAGGGTGCTGCGAAAGAGAGAATAGGGAACCTCCTTGAATCGAATGGTGATTTCCGTCAATTTTCGGGCCAGTCTTTTTCCCGAGGTGAGATAAAAAGGCACCCCCTGCCAGCGCCAGCTATCCAGAAAGACTTTCATGCCGGCAAAGGTGGGAATCAGGGAATTAAAATTCACCCCCATTTCCTGACGATAACCGGGAACCTGAATTCCATCCACCGTTCCGGCGCCATATTGCCCCAACACCAGGTAGTCCCACAGGTTATCCGTTGGAAAAGGCCTCAGGGTTCGATAAACCCGTGATTTCTCGTCGCGTACCCGGTCCGCTTCAAACAGGGAGGGCGGATCCATGGCCATAAGGGCCAAAAGCTGCATCATGTGGTTCTGGAACATATCCCGCAACACACCGGCCTGTTCATAATAACCCGCCCGATGTTCCACCCCAAGGGTTTCCGCGGCCATAATGCTCACGGAATCGATGTAACGCCGGTTCCAGATGGGTTCAAAAACGGCATTGGCAAACCGGAACATCAAGATGTTCTGAACCGTTTCCTTGGCCAGGTAATGATCAATCCTGAAAATCCGGCGCTCCTCAAAATGTTTGTGAAGGGTGCGGTCCAGATCGATGGCGGTTTTCAGATCACGGCCAAAGGGTTTTTCCACCACGATTCTTGCCCAGCCCCGCTTCCCTTTTCCCTTGGCGGAAAGGCCTGCCCGCCCCAGCATTCCAGCTGTAATTGGATACAGGGAGGGGGGGATGGCCAAGTAAAAGACTTTATTTCCGCCGGTCCCGAATTCCCGATCCTGTAGATCAAGATATCCCGCCAGGGCCTCGAAAGAGGCTTGATCCTCATATTCGATGGCATGATAGAACAAAAGGGAAGCAAAACCCCGCCACTGCGCTTCATCCAAAATATTGGCTTCCCGCAAGGCCTCTTTCATTTTGTTCCGGAAAGATTCGGTAGTCAATTGAGTGCGGGCGCATCCCACCACGAAAAAAGGGTGCGGCAATCCACCATTAAGGTAAAGATTGAACAGGGCGGGAACTATTTTTCTAGCGGTCAAGTCTCCCGATGCGCCCACGACAACAACCATGCAGGGGTCAGGAATCCCCTCCCAAAGGCATGATTCAAGCCTTTCCGTCATGGCGTCTTTTTCAGGATGGCATGCCCCCCGAACTCTTGCCTGAGGGCCGCAACCACCCGGTCTGAAAAAGCATCATCAGTCTGAGAGCGAAAGCGGGCCATGAGCGACAAAGCAATCACCGGAACGGACACGCCGGATTCAACGGCTTGCTCAATGGTCCAACGTCCCTCACCGGAATCCGCCACAACGCCTCTGATATTGGCCAGGCGCGGATCTTTGCTAAAGGCGGATACCATCAGTTCCAGCAGCCACGACCGAACCACGCTCCCCTGATTCCATAAGTGCGCAACGTCCTCAAAGTTCAGGGAGTCCGAATAGGGAGAGGCTTTCAGCATTTCAAACCCTTCGCCGTAAGCCTGCATTAAACCGTACTCGATACCGTTGTGGACCATTTTCACAAAATGTCCTGCTCCCGTGTCGCCACAGTGAAGATACCCCTCTTTCGGGGCAAGGGACTTGAAAATGGGGTCGAGAAATCGGCAGGTTTCCGGATCTCCCCCCAGCATCAAACAATATCCGTTCTTCAATCCCCAGATACCGCCGCTCACCCCCACATCAACGAATTGAATCCCTTTTTCACCCAGGAATCGGGCACGTCGGATATCGTCTTTGTAACGGGTATTCCCGCCATCGATGATGATATCCCCCGAAGACAGGCTTTCGCGGAACTGTTCCAGATGCGCATCCACCAAAGACCCTGCGGGCAACATGATCCACACGATACGGGGCGGAGATAGCGCCTTCACCACCTCGGAAAGTGAATAGGCGCCGATGGCGCCGTCTTTCACCAGCTGATCCGTCTTCTCCACCGTTCGATTGTAGGCCACCACCCGGTGGCCTTCCAGCAGAAGACGTCCGGCCATATTCATTCCCATGCGACCCAGACCGATCATGGCTAATTGCATTTTATTTATCTCCGTACCGTTAGACTTCAACCGGCTTGAACGACATCAGCCGAATCGCATCAATCAGTTTCCTCTCATTGGGCATTAACAATCGCCACTTGAGATCATACAAAACGTTGGGGCCGATTCGGGACAACAACTTAAGAACCGCAACCTTCATCTCATTTTCAGCGTCACGATTATATTTCACCCAAAGTACCTTTGGAATATCAAGATTAAATTCCCTGCATACGCAAATGATGAGATCCTGATAACGTTTTTCAATGGAATATCCCTCTTTCGTTTCCGCCGCCAGGACAATGACAGGCTTGAGCATCACCACATCCGGTTTTTCGAGAGAAAAATCAACAATGGTCAGATAGTGAGAACCGGGCCACCAACTTACCGGCTTATAGTTACCATCTTTTTTACCATCCCAGGAATATTTTCCATTAAAAATGATCATGCCGATTCCTCAAAAAACCGTTCGACTTCCTTAAAAGCTGATTTTAGATCAGCGAAATCCCGGGCCGCCCCCTGAAGGGAGACTGCCTTCCCTTTTAGCTCAAGAGCATGGGCCAGTTTACGGAACGCTTCAGCGCCCATATTGGCCGCGGCGCCTTTGATGGAATGGGCTGCCTCTTCCACATGCGTTGAATTCCCCTCGCTAATGGCCGCTTCCAGCCGCATCAACTGAAGCGGCGTATCTTTAAGGAAAAGATCTATGATTTCGTTTTCAAACTCTTTATCCCCGCCGGTTAATCCCCACAACCGCCTCATGTCCACTGGGAGGCCGGCATCGGATTGAAACCGATCGATCCCCACCGATGGCCTGAGTACTTTTTTCCCTGCCCAACGCTGAACCATATCCAGCAACCCTTTGGGGCTCACCGGTTTGGAAAGATAGTCGTCCATGCCGGATGCAATACACTTTTCCCGATCGCCCTTCATGGCATGGGCCGTCATGGCAATTACGGGCAACTCCCTGTATTCCTGTGCCATCTTCCGTATTTCACGGGTTGCCGCATATCCATCCATTTCCGGCATCTGAACATCCATAAAGACCATATCATAGGATGCATTTTTGAGCGCTTCCAAAGCCTCTTTGCCGTTACCCGCCACATCCACCTTGTGACCGGCCTTTTCAATAATGCGAAGCGCCACCTTCTGATTGACCAGATTATCTTCCGCCAGAAGCACCCGTGCCCCTCGCACGGAATCCTCCACCATGCTGTGTCGGGTAATGATGCCCGTCCCCTGCACCTTCTGCTCAGCATCATCCTCGCCATCGGGGTCCACCAGGGTCTCGGCCAGGGCGTCCAAAAGCTGGGATTGACGAACCGGCTTGGTGAGGTAAGCGTCGCAACCCAGTTCTTTAAACCGACGCGCATCGCCCCGCTCTCCTACGGAAGTGAGGATCAAAATACGGGTATGATCCAAACGGGGTTGGGAACGGAAGGCACGGGCCACATCTTCACCATCCATTTCCGGCATCTGGTGGTCCAGCAAAATGGCATCAAAAGGACGATCCTCCAACATCCTCAGATTCACCAGGTCCAATGCATCCCGTCCGCCTTCGACCTCTTCAGGGAAACACCCAAAGGAAACCAGGGTTTTATTCAAAATAGTGCGATTGGTGGCATTGTCGTCCACAATCAGGATATGGGTTCCCCTGACGCTTTGGCGGGTTTTCATGGGGAGTGTTTTGCTTTTATCCTGTTTTTCAAAGGGAATGCTGAACCAGAAGGTACTCCCTTTGCCCTTTTCACTCTCTACACCGATCTGCCCCCCCATCAATTCCACCAGCCGTTTTGAAATACTGAGTCCCAGGCCCGTGCCGCCAAACCGGCGTGTCGTACTACCGTCCACCTGGGTAAAACTGCTGAATACGGCATCCAACCGGTCCATGGGAATGCCGATGCCGGTATCGCTTACGGCGAACCGAATCACGGCCAGGCTACCCTCTTCACGCAACATTTTCGAATGGATATCCACATTCCCCTTTTCCGTGAATTTAACCGCGTTCCCGGACAGGTTCACCAGAATCTGCCGCAACCGTTCCGGATCCCCCAGCAGTCTGACTTCGCTGAACGGGTCCACAAAACACGTGAATTCAACGCCTTTGGCCTGAGCAACGGGCGCCATCATTTCGCCGACCCCCTCTACCACACAACGGAGATCAAAGCCGATTTCCTCGAATTCCAGTTTGCCCGACTCTATCTTTGAAAAATCAAGGATATCGTTAATCAGGGTGAGCAGTCCATTTCCAGCCATTCTCACGGTCTCGGCATATTCCCGTTGCTCAGGGTCAAGTTCCGTGTCCAGCAATAGACCGGTCATACCGATGACGGCATTCATGGGGGTTCTAATTTCATGGCTCATATTGGCCAGGAACTGACCTTTGGCCATACTGGCGGCTTCGGCCTCACGTCGGGCCCGCACCAGTTCGGTCACATTGATGACATTTAAGAGTACGCCGTCATAGTTTTTTTCCCGGTATATGGGCTGAACCCGAAGGATGGTTTCCGCATCCCCAATGGCCCTTTGAATGACGACAGCCTTTGATTCGGGGTTTTTCCGAAATTCTTTCACATGCCCCATCACTGTTTTCAGAATTTTTCCCGAATGAATATCCTCAAGCCTTTTGCTCAGAATATCTTTTCTGGAACTCCCCACAAAATTGCAGAAATAGGCGTTGACTTCCACAATCCGGTTATCGCTGTCTGCAAAAACAACCCCCTCTTCCATACCGGAGATCATGGAAGAGAGTTTGGCGGCTTCATGTTTTGAGGCCTCTTCCGATACCTTGAGCGCTTCTTCAACCACCATCTCGGAGGTTTTATCCTCATAGGTTAGAAGCTGCCTGGCATTTCCAAGATCAACGGCCCTGAATCGAATCATCTTATCGCTGCCGTCTTTACACCGCACCCTGAAAACTCGGAATTCCAAATTGCCGGTCTCTCGTGCAATTTCCGAATCGGCCTTCCATGCCCGGAACACCATCTCTCGATAAGCCTCATCCGGGTACGCCTTTTGAAACCAGACTTCCTTGGTGGGAACATCTTGGAGTTCATACCCGAAAATCTCGGTAAACATGGGGTTCACATATTCAATCACCAGTTCCTCATTGGAAATGGACATGCCGAACGGAGAACATTCCGCCAGATGTTTAAACTGCTCATGATTATGCACGAGGTTTTTCCTCCACAAATTTAAGCGGTTATTTCCTCAAATCCTTTTTCAGCACTTTACCCACATTGGTCTTGGGCAACTCATCCCTGAATTCAATCATGGTGGGAAGCTTGTAGGCCGCCAGTTTGTCTTTGCAATAAGTGAGGAATTCTTCTTCGGTTCCCGTTTCACCATCCTTCAACACCACAAATACCTTCACCTGTTCTCCCCTTTTCGGGTGCGGCACACCCAGGGCCGCAGCCTCTACAACTTTGGGATGTTCGAAAAACACCTCCTCGATATCACGCGGATAAACATTGTATCCGCCGCTGATGATCATATCCTTCTTACGATCAACGATATAGAAATACCCTTCCTCATCCATCTTGCCGATATCGCCGGTATGAAGCCACCCGTCCGTCAGGGTCTCCGCCGTGTCCTCCGGCTTGTTCCAGTACCCTTTCATGACCTGAGGCCCCCTGACCAGCAATTCACCCGATTCCCCCACCGACATATCGGTTTCCCCATCATTGAGTTCCACAATACGACACTCGGTATCGGGGATAGGCACGCCGATGCTTCCCACCTTACGCTGCCCCGTAAACGGATTGATATGGGTCACCGGAGATGATTCGGTCATACCGAAGCCTTCGACAATGGTGGCCCCGGTCTTGGCCTCGAAATCCCGAATCACTTCCACCGGCAGGGGTGCGCTTCCGGAAAAGCACCCCTTGATGGAGGTGAGGTCGGCCTGGTCGATTTTGGGATGGTTCAACAATCCAATAAACATGGTGGGCACCAGCGGGGCAAAGGTCGGTTTGAATTTGATGATGGCCTCCAGGAGCTGCGCCGGCTGCGGCTTGGGAATCAGGATATTTCCCCAGCCCGCATAGAGGGCTAAATTCATGGCCGTTGACAGACCGAACACATGGAAAAACGGCAAGGCCCCCAGCATAATTTCTTCACCATCGTTAAATCCGGGAAACCATACTCTGAGATGCTGCACCTGCTTGCTGAGATTGGCGTGGGTCAGCATGACGCCCTTGCTGACCCCTGTTGTGCCCCCGGTGTACTGAAACATGGCCGTATCATCGAAAGACAGCTTCACCATGGGCGCCTGGCCCGTGGACCTTGCCAACACATCTTTCCAACGATACACATCCGGCGCGGCTTTGACATCCGCTTTCAGCCCCTTCTTCTTGCCCACCAGGGGAAACAGGAGATTTTTGGGAAAAGGCAGGTAATCGCCGATGGAGGTATAGATGATTTGTTTGATACCGGTTTTGGGCCGCAGATCAATCATGCGGTTTCCCAGAAGATCCAGGGTAATCAGCACCTTTGAACCTGAATCGTTGAACTGATGTTCCAGTTCCCGATCCGTATAAAGGGGGTTGTTCATAACCGCCGTAGCGCCGGTTTTCAAAATACCATAGTATGCCGCAACGCATGGAATAACATTGGGAAGCAGAATGGCCACGCTGTCTCCTTTCCGGATGCCGAAGCTGGCCAGACAGACCGCAAACCGATCCACCATTTCCTTGAGTTCTCCATATGTCACAGCGTATCCCTGAAAAAGAAGCGCCATATTCCGGGGGAATTTCTCAGCCGAGCGGTCCAGAAATTCCGGTATGCATATGGCCTCATAATTCACGGATTCCGGAACGCCTTCATCATAATAGGCCAGCCATGGTTTGTTTTGATACGCACTTGCTGTGGTCATGGGGTCTCCTTTTTTCTAATTTAGAGTTTCTATCCGGCGGGTTGGAGGTCCTTTTCTGAACATCTCTTTTGAATACCATTTCCTAGATAAATATATTTATGATAAGTAGGGTTGCATGTCAACAAAGAGAAAGCCTCTAAACCAGAGGTTTTATAAACCATGAGTAAAAAATGAACCATGATCAAAAAATCAACGACCCCGGTCCCATTTCCGGCAATTTAAAAAGCATCCTGACGGATATTTTTCATTTCCATGGGTTCAGGCCCCACCAGAGGAACGTCTGTGAATCCGTCATAGAAGGGAAGGACCTCCTGTTGGTCATGCCCACGGGGGCCGGGAAATCCCTGTGCTACCAACTCCCCGGCATCGCACGAAAAGGCGCCACCCTGGTGATCAGTCCCCTCATCGCCCTGATGGAAGATCAGACCGCGGGCCTCAGGCAAAAGGGCTTTAGAGCGGACCGCATTCATTCCGGACTCACTCGCCTGAAATCCCGACAAATTTGCAGAGAATACCTGGACGGAAAGCTTGATTTTTTCTTCATGGCCCCCGAGCGGCTGGCGGTCCCCGGCTTTCCCGAGATGCTGGCCAAAGGGAAACCCGTACTGGTGGCCATCGATGAAGCCCATTGCATCAGCCATTGGGGACATGATTTCCGACCTGACTATCGACTGCTGGGAGAAAGACTTCCGCTTCTGCGTCCCGCCCCCTTTATCGCCATGACGGCCACGGCAACCCCCAGAGTTCAAACGGACATTGTCCGGCAATTGCGTATGAACAAGCCGGAGCTGCGCATCCATGGTTTCAGGCGCACCAACATCGCCATTGAACTGGTGGAAATTCCCCCGGCGGATCGAACCCGAAAAGTGATGGATATTCTAAAAGCACCTGAATGCCGTCCCGCCATCATCTACGCACCGACCCGACAGAAAACCGAAACCCTGGCAACGGAACTGGCCCGTGATCTTAAAGCGGCGCCCTACCACGCGGGCCTGTCGACGGACACTCGCGACGGCGTCCAGGCCGCCTTTTTTTCGGGAAAGATAGACATCATCGTGGCCACCATCGCCTTTGGCATGGGCATCGACAAACCCGATATTCGCACCGTAATCCACACGGCGCTCCCCGGCAGCCTGGAAGGATATTACCAGGAAATCGGTCGTGCGGGACGGGATGGCAAGCCTTCCCGCGCCATTCTTCTCCACTCCTACGGCGACCGCCGTATGCACCAGTTTTTTCACGAAAAAGGCTACCCCCCTGAAAGCCTCTTGAAAGAGATTTTCAAGAAATTGAAAAAGGAAAAAATCCCCCTGGAAAGTCTGGCCGAAACATTGGATATGGAGAAGGAAGAATTTGCTACTGCCATGGAAAAACTGAGAATTCACGGGGGCGCACGGGTAGACCCGGACAAGACCGTGCATCGCGGCCATGACCAATGGAGGCGTTCCTACCGGGCTCAGAGAGACCACCAGCTCAGCCAGATTGAGGAAATCTCCCGTTTTGCGGGCTCTTCTTCGTGCCGCATGCTTCACCTGGTTCGGCATTTCGGAGATCGTGAAGACGATGGCCGCCCCTGCGGCATCTGTGATTTCTGCGCCCCGCTAAACGCCATCACGGTTTCCTATCGCAAACCCCATAAGCCGGAAGAAAAAATCATCATGCGCACCATGACCAAACTGAAACAGCTGGGCTCTCTCAGCACAGGGAGACTTTTTGAAGCGTCATGCCCGAATGCCGCCATTTCCCGAACGGAATTTGAAAACCTGCTCAAGGCCCTCGCCGGCGCATTACTGATCACCCTTCGGGAAGATGCCTTTGAAAAAAACGGCAAACGGATTCATTACAGAAGGGCCGAGATAACCCGAAAGGGAAAAGCCTTTCGATTCGAAGCCTGCAAATCTTTGAGAGTAGCTGTTAGCTGTTAGCTATTAGCGGTTAGCTGCGCATTCTGGATCAACCCCGGTGGAAAACGAATACCTAACAGCTAATGGCTAACAGCTTCTTTTATACTACGCCTTCTTATTCACCCTGAAAGTCTCATCCCCTTTTTCAAGGAAGTTGATAATCTGGGTAACGGCGGCTTCGCCTGCATTGATATTGGCCTCGGCGGTCTGGGCGCCCATCTTCTTGGCGGTGAAAAAGCTCCGGTCCCCGCAGGTGGCGCAAATTTCATCCTTGCAGTCCGGGGTCAAATCCGAACCGTAGCAAAAGTCCGGCCTTTCGGAAAACATCTTCTTCAACCCTTCCTCATCGATGACTTCCTTGCGAGCCGTGTTGATGAGGGCCGCCCCTTCTTTCATTTTGGAAAGCAGTTCAAAGTTAATGGAGTTGACGGTTTCAGCATTCCCCGGGATATGGAGGCTGACGAAATCACAGGTGGAATAGAGTTCTTCCCTTGAGCCCACCGGCTTCACCCCATCCGCATCCATGATGCTCTTGTCCACATAGGGGTCATAGGCGTAAACATCCATGCCAAATCCCTTGCCCAACCGTGCCACGCATTTTCCGGCATTGCCATACGCATGAATGCCGATTGATTTTCCTCTCAACTCCGTACCGGGCTTGCCGGCATACTGATGCCGAACCAGGTTGAGCATCATGCCGAAGACCAGCTCTGAAACCGCATTGCTGTTCTGCCCCGGCGTATTCATGACGCAAATGCCCTTTTCGGTGGCCGCTTCACAGTCGATATTATCGTATCCGGCCCCACCGCGCGCCACCACTTTCAGGTTCTTGGCGGCATCCAGAACTTCCCGGGTGACTTTGTCGCTGCGAATAATGAGGCCATCCACATCTTTCACCGCATCCAGCAATGCCTGCTTATCCGTATAGTTTTCCAGCAACCGCAGTTCGAAATCCGGATTTTTCGCAACAACCTCCTTGATACGATCCACGGCGGCTTTGGCAAACGGTTTTTCGGTGGCAACCAGTATTACTTTTGACATTTCAAAACTCCCTATCTCTAAAATTGAACAATTAGTTCCGGACAAAGCATTAAGGTTACTTCATCCAAACATGTTAAAATAAATAAACCATCCCGGGGCTTCTCAAAACCCATTCTACGCCTGGAAGGGTCGCATGCTACACCCGTTGTTCGATTCAATCAAGCAATAATTGATGCACTTTAATGCCGCCTCCCGGCAGGCCGGCAAAATGGCTGGAGGTCGCAAAAAATCTATTGCAAAAAACTTGGCTATCGCTCGGCTTCAAAGCATCTGAGCAGAACGTTGGCGTATCTACGGCTTTCGTGCAGCCTCTTGCAATATGCCACATTTGATGTTACATGTAGCGATACAATACGAGGTACGTTGTGAGCAAGCTATTAAATATTATTCCAGCTGAGACTAAGAAGCTGCTTTTGATCCGCTAAAAGCTGACGACATACAATGAGGAATTGGAAAACATGGCTGTACAAGGGACCAAACAGGGAAAAGTATATCTGATCGGAGCCGGACCCGGGGATCCGGGGTTAATGACCCTCAAGGGAAAAGATATTCTCTCCCGAGCGGATGTTATTATTTATGACTACCTGGCCAACAAGGCTTTCCTTGAATACGCGAAACCCCAGGCTGAACTGATCTATGTGGGAAAAAAGGGCGGTGATCACACCATGGCCCAAGAACAGATCAACCACTTGATCGTCGAAAAATCCCAAACGGGGAAAACCATTGCCCGGCTCAAGGGCGGGGACCCTTTCATTTTCGGCCGCGGGGGAGAAGAAGCCCAGGAGCTGGTGGCGGAAGGGGTACCCTTCGAGGTGGTGCCGGGCATCACGTCGGCCATTTCCGTCCCGGCATACGCCGGCATTCCCCTGACACACAGGGATTACACCGCCACAGTGGCCTTTGTCACCGGCCATGAAGATCCCCTCAAAGAAGAATCAAACATTCAATGGGACAAACTGGCCACGGGGGTAGGAACCCTGGTATTTCTCATGGGCGTGGGGAATCTTTCAAAAATCGCTGAAAACCTGATTCACCACGGTCGAAATCCGGATACGCCTGCGGCGGTCATTCGCAGGGGCACTGTGGCGGAGCAGAAAACCGTTTCGGGGAACCTCCAAAACATTGCCGAACGGGTGGAAACAACCGGGTTGCGCCCACCAGCCATCATTGTGGTGGGAGATGTGGTGCGGTTGCGGGATGAGCTGAACTGGTTTGAGACGAAACCGCTCTTCGGCAAACGAATCGTGGTGACCCGGGCACGGGAACAGGCCAGCGGATTCCTTCAGGAACTCTCCTCCCTCGGCGCGGAGTGCATTCAGTTTCCCACCATCGAAATCATCCCCCCCGACAGCTGGGACCCCCTGGACACGGCCATCTCAAATCTGGGATTCTACCATTGGTTGTTGTTCACCTCGGTCAACGGCGTCAAATATTTCCTTCAGAGACTCCATCTTAAAGGAAAAGACGTTCGGGATCTTAAAGGCGTAAAAATCGGCGCCATCGGCCCCAAGACCGCCGAGCAGTGGCACAACCTGGGAATCAAGCCGGATCTGGTCCCCGACGAGTACCGGGCCGAAGCGGTGGTGGAAGCCCTCAAAAAATGGGATACCAAAGGGGTCCGCATCCTGATCCCCAGGGCCGAAAAAGCCAGGGAGATCCTACCCGACCAATTGCGAAACATGGGCGCCCGGGTGGACGTGGTAGATGCCTATAAAACCGTCAGCCCACACGGAAATACCGCCGAAATTCGGGACATGCTGGAAAAGGGAATTATCGACATGGTCACCTTCACCAGTTCCTCCACGGTCGCCAATTTTGTGAACATGTTCGATTCCCGGGAACAGAGGTCCGTCAGTGAATGGATGAAAGGGGTAAAAGTGGCCTGCATCGGCCCCATCACGGCGGACACCGCCAGGGAAAAGGGGTTTTCCGTGGACATCATGCCCACAGACTATACGATTGAAGCCCTAACTTTGGCCATCACGGATTTCTTTGGGGCGTAATACGTTCCGCCAATTGTTGTTTACTTCATAGCCCTCGCTTGAAATCAATGACATATTTAAGGGTTTTCTCCCTAAAGATATCCGGCATCAGATCCGCGACCCTCTCAAGGGAAATGATCTCCTCAATCAATTTTTTATACTAGAAACTCAAAAATACCCCATAAGGAGCAAAATCATGACCCACGATGAATTAATTGCAGAAGCCTGCCGGCTGGCCAAGGAATCCGTTGACAACAATTGGGGCGGCCCCTTTGGCGCGGTCATTGCCAGGAATAGAGAGATTATCGCCCGAGGCCAGAACCGGGTGCTGCTCACAGGAGACATCACAGCCCATGCCGAGCTTGAAGCCATTCGCAAAGCAGTCAGGGTAATCAACCCCTATTCGCCCACCATCAGCCCAGGAAACCAAAACAAGTCGACCCTCGCGTTTGTGGCGCGTCCCGACGGCTCCCCCGATCCCGTTCCCGAACGTGCTAGGATGCTCATGGGACATGAAATCTTTATCAGCGGCGCACCCTGTCCCATGTGCATGAGCGCCATCTACTGGGCCAGAATAGACGCGGTGTACTTTGCCTGCGACCTTGAAGATACCCGGAAAATCGGTTTTGACGACGCCTTTCAATACGAGGATTTTCTTTTGCCCCTGGAGCGACGCCGTATCAAGATTAAGCAATATCGCCGAGACCTGGGACTCAACGCCTACCAGGCATGGACCGACAAAAAGGATCGGCATTTTTATTAGCCACGGCAAAAAAGAACACTTATTTAAACTATCTTTATGCTGTGTTTACACGGTCTATTCCTCGGGGTAATAAGTAGTTAGCGTGGTTCGACCCCGACCGATAAAACTTCTGGTTGGGCAGGTTTTTTTCCCCTGATTTCATTCGAGAGATGGCATCATCCAGGGATATCTTATCCAACCATTTCTCACGATCTTTGGTATAGTTGCCTTGGCCTACCGAAAACTGATTCAAAAAACGGATGGTTTCAACCACCCCCATTTCTTTGAATAGAAGGTGAGTAGCTTGGCGGTTAATTTCAGATATTGGCCGTATAACTGTATTCATATGTCTAACTCCATCACCAATTCGGTGGGGGATACCACCTTGGTATTTAATCCGCCTAAACGCTTTGCCTTTTTTAAAAATTTATCATCGCATGTACAAAAATAATCAACTTTTGAAAAAGATGCAAATGCAAGATGCAAAGCATCAAATGTTTTTATACCGTATCCACCAAATTCCATGGCCAATGCTTCAATTTCTGATGTCAACTCAATGTTTTGTTCCGAAAGGGTAAGAATTGCAAAAGCATCTTCTTTACGAACCTGAAATGTTTTGTTCCGAAAGGGTAAGAATTGCAAAAGCATCTTCTTTACGAACCTGATCGGGAATTTGATTGATTTCGAATGACAGAGCATCTGATGAGATGAGCTTCAAATAATCAGATTCACACAATGCAAGAACAACAAGCACCGCTTCAGCCTCAACTGAAATTCTTGGCTGAGACCGATCATCAAAGGGTCGTTGTAAACAACAACAATCAAGGTAAATTCTCATTTCATAATATTCCTATTCAGCTGCGGGGAAATCTGCGGTAAGTCAATAAGCAGGGATAAGTTAAAAGCAAAAACCAATAGATCCGGTCCTTTTTTTAGCCGAATTTTCAGGCAAGTTTGATGCCATTGACATCAATGGTAATCCGTCTTTTCTTGTAGAGTGTGCCGATTGCCTTTTTGAATATTTTTTTACTGACCCCGAACAGGGAGTAGATCTCTTCCGGCGGGCTTTTATCCGTAACAGCAATACCGCCGCCAAAATCTTTTATCTTTTCCAGAATGTCCCGGGAAACAGCATCCACCCTTTGATAGCCTGATGGTTGCAGGGTGATGTCAATTTTAAGGTCTTCGCGAATTAATTTTACGTAGCCTTTCAGCGGCTGGCCGATGTAAAGCTTCTGAAATACTTCGTTTTGATAGATCATGCCCCAATGAGAATTGTTAATAACCGCTTTATAACCCAAATCTGTTTTTTCACAAATAAGCAGATCGACCTCTTGACCCTCATCGTAGCGCGGCGGTTGCAAACCTAGAAATTTATCCAGCTTCGAAGAGGCTGTGATGCAATTGGTTTGTTTATCTGACGCACCCCCATCAAGGTGAGCGCCATAGTCCCGCTTTCGTTTTATTTTAAGCTTGTTGATCCTGCCGATCTCTGCCATTTTGTTCTCTCTGAATCAAGGATAGAGTTTAAATCTTACGCTGCGGCCGCTTGAATCTTTTCCAGGTCAAGGATGAGGGAAATATCACCGTTTTCCATAATTCCCACTCCGGCAAAAAGGCGAGTTTTGGCCAGAAATTCTCCCAACGGAATGGCCATCAGCGGCATATTTCCAACAATCGCGTCAGCGGCAATGCCGAGGCCACCCTTCTGGGGCAATAGCATATCAGATGTTGCAGGCGGTCGCAGTCTGATAATTTGACCCTTGCCATCGGCATCGGCATCCATTCGCAAAAGACTTCTGAGATCACAGAATCCCCCATCTTTATCGGGTGAATCCGAACCCTCTTTTTCAATGGCCTCCACATGAGACGTGGGAATCGCCAGGGTATATTCCCCCAACCTGAACAGAACCGCATAAATAATGGATAGCGAAAGGGGGAGCGTTATAATGAATTGCGTCCCTTTTAAAGGTTCCGAATGGACCTTCATGGCCCCACCCAAATACCCGATGGCCTGGACAATGACATTCATCCCGATGCCTCTTCCCGCCAGTTGCGTCGTTTCCTTTGCGGAAGAAAAATCCGTTCGACAAATAATGTTCAGAAGTTCATCACTGGAAAGTTCGCCCATCTCCTCATTGGACATGCCGATCTTGTCTTTCAGGTAAGTCCTGATGGCATCCAGGTCGATACCCCGACCATCGTCGCTGATCTTGAGCACCAGCTGGTCCCCGCGCCTTTCGGCTTCCAGGGTAATTTTCCCTTCCCGGCGCTTCCCCGCATGCTCCCGTTCATCCGGCAGCTCGATACCGTGGGCAACGGCATTGCGCAACAGGTGCATGAAGGGTTCTCTCAGGCGATCCATCAACCCGATATCCACCTCAATTTCCCCTCCCACAATTTCAAGCGTTACCTCCCGGTTGTAGGTTTTTGCCAGATCGCGAATCGTCTTTGCAAACAAATCCCCGAAATCCTGGACCGGCATCAACCTGAGCTGGGCCAACTGGAAATAGAGACCTTTCAACATGGCAATGAAATTATTGACCCAGGCCCTCAACCCGGACGATATCTGATCCTGGGTCAGGGGTGGGAGCATCTTTTCCAACATCATGATTTCCTGGGAACGGGCCAGGAGCGATTCGATCAATGCGTAATCCACCCGGATACGATCAATTTTCGCGGGCGCATAAGAGGGACGGATCTCCGGTTCCGGTGGGTCAACCAGGTCGTCGGGGTTTTTTGCCAGGTCGGCGGTGATCCCCTTTAATCGTTTTAAATCCTCAGGCCCGCTAAGTTCGCCCTTACCCGCCACAAAGCGTTTTAACAGGTCCGTACCGTCAAAAAACAATTGAACGACCCGCTCGCCCGGGGTTTTAACGCCCTCCTGAAACAGCTTGCACCACTCCTCCATGGCATGACAGAAGGTGGCCAATTCATCCATACTGAGGGCTCTCGCCATTCCCTTCATAGAGTGAATTTTGCCATGGATATCACCCCACAACCGGCGGTTTTGAAGGTCTTTTTCCACCTGAATCAAAACGACATCCAACGCATCAAGATACTTGTTGGATTCCTGGATAAAAATTTTCTGATATTTTTCAAGTTCCATAGGCCAACCCTGCCAGTATCTTCCAGATTTCATCGGGCGTCATCAGGATTGCCACATCCCCTTGTCGATTAAAGACAGCCCGTTTTCCGCTGTCTTCTTCAATCCACTTCATGCCCACAATCCTGTCCGGGATTAAGCCCAGCTTTCCGCTGTCCCATTTCAGCAGGATAATATAAGGGTCTCCGTGAAGCGATGACGGGTTATTTTCCATCAGGCGTCCCATATCGATCACGTCGAATAGATCTCCCCGGTAGTAGATCAAGCCCTCATAGCAGGTAGGCGTCAAAGGCACGGGTACAATTTTCACGTGATCCGCTATGCGGTAGATGTATTTGGCCTCGATACCGATATATTTTTTCGCCGCCGCAAAAATAAAAATGTCCATCCCCTAGTCCCCACGAAGCCTGAAACGCCGCTGAGATGCCATCATCCTATCTGAAAGCGCATTCAAAGACTGCATTAATTCTACAATCTCCTTCATCCCCTCCTTCTGGCTTCGGGTCCCCACGGTGGTCTTCTGGGTGGACACAAAATTTTCCTGGGCCAACCGTGAAAGCTCCTCAAAGTGATCGAGCAACCCGCGTATTTCCTTGACCTGGTGTCGAGTCACGTCTTCTACCCCCTTGACCTCGGAAGAGATTTCCGCAACGCCTGAAAGCATCTCCTTAAAAGTGCCGACCATGCCGGTAATGATGCCGCGCCCCTTCCCTATATCTTCTTCGCTCTTCCGGAGAGCCTCAATCACTGCCTTGTTGTCCTGAAATATATCATCCACGATCCGTTTGATCTCCCGGGAAGACTGCTTGGAGTTTTCCGCCATGTTCCGGATCTCATTGGCCACCAGTGCAAATCCTTTTCCCATTTCACCGGCCCGGGTGGCCTCGATGGAAGCATTCAGAGAAAGGAGATCCGTTTTCTGAGCGACTTCGTCCATAACATGCATGACCATCCTGATCTTTTCCACCTTGTTGCTCAACCGGTAGATGGGTTTTGCATTTTCCACCATCTGTTTGAGAACGTTTTCAAGGTACCCCAGGGTTTCCCGGGCTTTGGTTTCGCCGCTTTCCGTCTTCACCAGTGCATTGTTGATT
This sequence comes from Desulfatiglandales bacterium, assembly GCA_963662465.1. Classification (GTDB taxonomy): domain Bacteria; phylum Desulfobacterota; class DSM-4660; order Desulfatiglandales; family Desulfatiglandaceae; genus NaphS2. The sequence goes on along the minus strand of OY759599.1, from coordinate 228,892 downwards.
TTCGATACCGTCTTGGCTGACTGCCGACCCGCCGCATCCATCTGGTCGAGGCTGTTGTTAATGATCAGAGATGTCTTCTGAACAATCATGGTCTGCTGTTCCGACCCCTTGGCAATGGCCATGGCCGATTGATCAATGCCCTCACTGCTGACCAAAACCTTTTTCGCCAGGGCACTGAGCGTTTTATTGGTTTCCTCCATTTTACCAGAAACGTTTTTAATATCCGAAATCATCTCTCGAAGATCAATAACCATTGACGCGAAGACCTCTTCCAGATCCCGAATTTCATCTTGGCTCAGCAAGGGGATGTCCTTTGAAAGATCACCTCTGCTGACCTCTCGGGCCACGCTGCTCAAGCTGTTCAAACGGCGCACGATGGATCTGGAAAAAAAGCTCCCGAAAACGACGCCCGCGGCCAGGGCCAGTGCAACGGAAATGGCCTGTGCCGTATAAAAGTCATGGGTCAGCCGGTTAATGACAGCCACCACCATCATCAGCAGCAGGAGTAAAATGAGGAAGCTGAGAATAAGTTTATTTCTGATACTTGTTCGACTCATGGGTTTTTATCCTCCATTGCCAGGACCCATCCTTCCAGGTCGTTGCCCATTTTAAGAACCGATACCACCAGTCTTATTTCCTCGAACCCGCGGGTCAAGAAAAGACTGCGCTTCCTTAAATTCAGATTCTTGGCCACATCCTTAAGCGCATGAACCAATCGACCCTGTTCTCCCTTAGGAAAAATGGCGGTAATCCGCTGGTTCAACACATCTTCAAGGGGTTTATTAAGGAGTTCCAGGGCCATGGCATTGGCGCTCATGACCCTGGCATCTTTGTCGAGGACCAGAATGCCGATTCCGATACTATCATGGACCGCCCTCTGAAATTTCATTTCCTTAACCAGCTCCACGGTAGCCTGGCGGGGATACAGATTCCCGGAATCAACAAAGCCATGGGGTGATTCAAGATCGCCGCGAATCTCCAGATTATCCAAAACATCATTGAGGGTACGCGTCATTGTTTCCAGCGGCCCCTTTACCACACAATAATCCGCACCGATATTTTTGACATCTTCCATCTGCTCAATCAGGGTACCTGAAACCGCAATAATGGCAAACTTGCCATGGGAAAACTTCCTGCGTGCAAATTTGATCAACTGTAATCCATCGATTTTGGGCATGATAAGATCGGCAAAAAGGACGTTAAACGTCGCTTCATCCAGCTTTGTAATGCCTTCTTTGCCATCATAGGCCTTAACCACCTCATATCCCCTATTTTCAAGAAGTTCGGCAAGGAATTCCACAAAGAAAAAATCATTATCCACAACCAGAGCCTTCTTTGCCATGGTCAATACCTCCCGGTACGCTGGATCATCAATTAATACAGACCCGTCTCACTTCACTCATATCCGTCGACCCTAAAAAGGCCTTCATAATACCATCCTGTTTGAGCGTCGTCATCCCTTGATTTACACTGACCTTCAAAAGATCCTCGGAAGTCGCCCTTTTTTTGATGAGTTTTTTGATCTCCGGGGTTCCTTCCAGCAATTCATGTATCCCCAAACGCCCTTTATAGCCGGTCCCGGAACAGGCATCGCATTTCCAGGGACGATACAAGGTCAGTTCAGGGGTGTATTGGATATTGGTTTTCGCGAAAACTTCAAGACCGTACTCAGCCGCGATCTCATCAAATTCCTCCCGGGTGGGATGGTATTGCTTCTTGCACTTGGGGCACAGCCTTCGAATCAGACGCTGGGCCAGGACCCCCAACAGGGAATCCGAGAAGTTGAGAGGGTTCAACCCCATATCCAGGAGTCGGGTCACGGTTTCGGGAGCGCTGTTGGTATGAAGCGTGGAAAAAACCAGATGTCCGGTGAGGGATGCCTCAATCCCGATGGATGCCGTTTCAAAATCCCGCATCTCGCCGATCATAATCACATCGGGGTCGGCCCTTAAAAAAGAACGCATGATCCTCGGGAAATCAAGACCGATTTTAGGTTTCGCCTCCACCTGCCTGAGTCCTTCCTGAGTAATCTCCACCGGATCTTCGGCCGTCCAGATTTTAATGCCGGGTTTGTTGATGCGGCCGAGGGCGGAATGCAGCGTGGTCGTTTTCCCCGAACCCGTAGGTCCCACCACCAGAATCATCCCGTAGGGTTGTTCGAGAATTCGTTCCATAATTCGCATGTTTCGCTCGTTTAACCCCATATCGGAAAAAGCCATGGCCCCGGCACGGGCCAGAAGCCTCAAAACCGCATCTTCACGGTCGCCCGCAGTGGGAATGGTCGCCAGTCGAAGTTCGAAGGGAGGCACCCCTTTTCGCCTGAACTTTAGTTTCCCATCCTGGGGCAAACGCCTCTCGGCGATATCGAGACCCGCCATGATTTTTATTCGCGAAAGGATTCCTCGTGACATATACTCGGGAACCTGTGCGTATTCCTGGCAAACGCCATCCATTCTGAATCGAATTCTGGTTTTCCGAGTCTCGGGCGATGGTTCGATGTGAATATCAGAGGCATTGCTTCTGTAGGCGTTGATAATAATTTGATCCACCAGCCGAACCACCTGGCTGGAGTCTTCGTTTAAAAGATCGTCTTCCTCCGGATCATCGTCTTCCTCCTCTTCAAAAGAGATGTCGGGAATCATATCCAGTTCGGATATCATATCTTCTGCGGATGCTTCAGCCTTCTTGTCAAAAAAATGGAGAACGTATTTTTCGATATCTTCCCTGATGCCCACGGAAAAAATAATCTTGGTGGTTTTGGTCAATCCCCGGATCTGACCGGTTTTCCTAAGGTCTCCCGGATCATCGATCAGAATCTCCACACCCTGCTTTCCCCAACTCATGGGAACCCACAAATCGTGCAGCAGAAAGGTCTTTTTCAAATTTCCAATCAGTTCCACGGGAACCGCAATATCGGGATCAAAAGACCTGAAAGGACATCCATAAAAAAGAGAGAGCGACTTTCCCACCTCGCTTTTCGGAAGATTGAAATGTTCAATCAACAGGTGTTCAACGCTTTGATTTGTCTTTTTGGAAAGTGCCAACGCTGTTCGAAGCTGGTCGGAGGTGATGGTTTTTTTCCGAAGCAGATAATCATATCTGGAACCGGAATATAATTTTGAAATGACCTGCTTAATTTTCTGTTTGATCTTTTCGTTTTTGGGGTCCGCTTCTGAAGCGGCCTTGTACATTTCCAGGGCAAGATCTTCATGCCCCCGGATTTCATTTTCCAGCCCGAGGATAAACCTGATCTGGGCGATCCTCAAATCGCTTAACCGCAACCCATTAACGATATCATCGATTCTGTTGATGATCTTCGAGGGAGAATGGGTTTTTGAAAGGCAGGCCATAATTGCCGGAATGATTTTTGAGGGCGGACAATCCGTTTTCAGAAGGCTTTCATATTCAATTGCCGCTTTGCCCAACAAACCCAATTCCCGCAGTGAAGCGGCCCGCTCCAGAATTTCTTCAACCCCGTTTGACGTTGAAAGACCATTTTTAGCCACAAGATCGGGAATCGCCGTTTTCGGCCCATCCGTCATCTTGACGTCGTTTACAGCAGCACGAGGGCTTGGTTCAACATTGCCGTGCATCCTCTCCGAACTCCCCCTACCGACATCATCATCCTCATCCATTGATCAGTCGAACCAGGGTCGAATCAGGAAAAAAATCGATGATGTTCAAGCACCCATAATCTTGTTGAATATTGAACATGCGGGATAGATCAAGCCCTAATGCATGGCACAAAATGACCCGGGTAACACCACCATGGGCCACGATAACAATCTCTTTTCCGGCTTCTTCACCCCGTATTCTCTCGAAAACCGGCATGACCCTGTCCGACAATTGGGAAATGGACTCGCCGCCCCCCGGACAGGCGTAATGGACAGGATCTCTTTTTCTTTTCTCCAGTTCCTCCGGGTAATTTTTGATGATTTTCCCCAGGTTGGATCCTTCCCAGTCGCCGAAATACATCTCCCGAAGCTCGGGGATAGAACGAATCGGCACATGATGATGGGAACCGATCTGACGGGCGCCGGTTTCAGCCCGTTTAAGATCGCTGGCAAAAATAGTCCCGATTTCCGCCGAACGAAGACGTTCAGCCACCTTCTCCAACTGAAGCACCCCGATTTCGGTCAAATCCACATCCGTGTGACCGTATATGGGAATTTCTTCATAGTTTTTAACCTGACCGTGCCGGACCAGATAAACTTTGGTTTCTCTTTCCATGGTTTGAATCATAGGATTTCATGTTCCCCATGTCAACGGAATTACCAGCAACGGTTTATGGTTCACGGTTGCCTTTTATTTTAAGATCAGGGTTTATTCATCCAAACAAATAGTGTATATTGCCGACATTGAAGAGTGAAGAGTGAAGAGTGAAGAGACTTTTCACCATTCACTTTTCACTAAAGGTAAATAAGGCGTGAACGTCATGAATCATCCCCATAAAGACTGCTTCGGAATTCTGGATAACGTCTTTCCCATGGGAAATGAAGGCCTCAGGGAAATTGTGCCCGAATGTTTCCAATGCGATGATCGAAAAGAATGTTTACAGGCAGCCCTGCAAACTGAATCAGGCTTTCAACTGAGAAGTGAAGCCCTGGATCGATCGTCTTCGGGCGGATTTCTGGGCCGCCTGAAACGCTGGTCCGACAAAAAAGAACTCAGCAAACGCAATAAACAGCATAAAGGAGAGAGAAAGTGAGCGTTCAACTGATCTGCCCTTTTTGCGGCTTTTCAAAAAAACTCTCCGAAAAAAAGATCCCCGCCACGGCGAAAATGGCGGTCTGTCCGCGCTGTCAAGAGAAATTCCCGTTTTTACGCCAGGACCAGCCGGATATCCCCAGAGAAAAATCGCCGAAACATTCTGACTCAAACACCCCCAAACCGCAATTTCAAAGGGATTCCGACACCCATGACGCCCCACTGGAAAACCAGGGCGACCCGGGATTTTTGAACAGCATTTTGCCGACCACTAAAAAGGTACTTTTTCAACCCGGCCGGTTTTTCGGAACCCAAACCCCTGAAAACGGGCTCAAAGCATCGCTGACCTTCGGCCTTTTACTCGGAGGCCTCGGGGACATGCTGGCCTTTTTCTGGTCCGTGCTGTTATTTTCCGGGGGGCTTATGCCGTTTGGTGAAACTTTTTTGGGTCAAATAGACGGCATCTGGATAGTGATTCTCATGGCGGCAATCCCGATTGCCGTCGTCTTGAAGATGTTCTTTTACAGCGGCATTCTACATTTGATGCTGCTGATTGTGCGGGGAGGGAAAGAAGGATTCAACGCCACATTCAAGGTGGTGGCCTATTCCCAGGCAGCCCTGGCATGGAATATCATACCCTTTATCGGCAGTTGGATCGGAACCTTTTGGAGACTGACCATTCAGATTGCAGGCCTTCACGAAGTCCATCACATCTCCTATTTGAGGGCCATTATGGCCTTTTTATTGCCGGTTTTCATTTTTTTCGGTTTATTGATCCTCTCCCTGGGCCCCCTGCTCATGCTTCTCTATTAAAAGATAAGGAAAATCACCTTGACCCACGAAATTGATTACGAAAACCTTTTAAACCCTGCCCAACTGGAAGCCGTCACGACCCTTAAGGGACCCGTCCTCGTCATCGCGGGCGCCGGAAGCGGAAAAACCAGAACCTTGATTTATCGCGTGGCCCGCCTGGTGGAATCCGGGATTCCGCCCGAGTCCATTCTCCTGCTGACCTTTACCCGGAAAAGCGCTCAGGAAATGCTGGATCGGGCATCGGAATTGTCCGACACGAGATGCCGGTTTGTTTCCGGCGGCACATTTCACGGCCTTGCCTTCAAGGTCCTCAGAACCCATGCCAAGGCCTTAGGCTACGCCAACAGCTTCACCATCCTGGACCGCTCGGACATGGAGGAAGTTCTCCGGACCCTGATTCCCGACCTCAAAATGGATGGAAAGCCGCCGAGATTTCCCAAACGGGGCACCCTGGCCAATATCATCAGCAAAGCCGCTAATCTACAGCAGCCGGTTGAAGAACTCATGCTCAATGAATATGGGCAATTCATGGAAGTGGCGCCCCACATACAAAATCTGAGCGCGTTGTATGCCGTTTACAAAAAAACCCATCAACTTATGGACTACGATGATCTCATTATCTGTTTTCGAAATCTTCTCATGGAAAACAGCGCGATTCGAAAGGAACTGAGTGAAAAATACGCATATGTGATGGTCGACGAATACCAGGACACCAACTGCATTCAGGCGGACATCATCAAATGGCTGGCCCATGAGCATCAAAATGTCATGGCGGTAGGTGATGATTCCCAATCCATATACTCCTTTCGCGGCGCCAATTTCAGAAACATGCTGGACTTTCCGAAAACGTTTCCCAAAACCAAAGTGATCAAACTGGAACAGAATTACCGGTCCACTCAACCGATCCTGGCGCTCACCAACGCCTTGATGGACCATGCGAACGAAAAATACGCCAAATGCCTGTTTACCGAACGGGAGGGCGGAGATAAACCCAAAGTGATCGACACCCATACGGAACAGGAACAGGCGGCGTATATTTCCGGATATCTGCGGCGGGCCATGGCGGAAGGCGGCAACCTTCAGGACTTCGCGGTTCTTTTCCGGGCGGCTTATCACTCTTTCGAGCTGGAAGCGGAATTGACCCGGCACAACATCCCCTACACAAAACACGGCGGCTTCAAATTCCTGGAATCCGCCCATATCAAGGATTTTCTGGCCCACATGCGGGTCATGGTAAACCCTGACGAAACCGTCAGCTGGCTTCGAATACTCAGGCTGGTTAAGAACATCGGGCAGGGAAAGAGCCAAACCATCATCAAATGGATGAAAGACAACCGGATACCCCCCCACGATCTGGTCAAATGGCCCAAACTGGGGAAAAGGGATACCGGTCTTAAACCGCTGGGGGCGCTGCTTGAACGGCTTTCGCCCCAGCACCTGACGCCCGAAGAAGCGGTCAGCCAGGTGATGGCCTATTATATCCCGGTTCTCAGGGAGCGATACGACGACTACCCGAGACGTGAAAAAGAACTGGCGCAGCTGGCCCCCATGGCTGAACGTTATGGAAAGCTCAGGTCTTTCCTGGATGATCTGGTTCTGGACCCCCCCGGCAGTTCAGAGGATATCATCCAGGGAAGGGAAAAACAGAAACTGACCCTGTCCACGGTTCACTCCTCAAAAGGGCTTGAATGGCCGGAGGTCTTTGTCATCTGGGTCATGGAAGGAAAATTTCCGTCCGCCAGGAGCTACAACAATCCTCTCGACCTGGAAGAAGAGCGCCGCCTGATGTATGTGGCAACCACCCGGGCCAAAGACCGGTTGATGATCTCGTACCCCGGTTCGGAACGGCCTGCCTGGTCCAACTACAATACCTGTGGGGAAGGGCTCTCCTCTTTTATCACCTCCCTCCCCCCTGACGTCTACTCTCACGAATCGGCAAGGGCCTCGCGGTTTGGCGCCTTCGAAGCATCTGCGCGGCTCGAACCCAAAAACACACCGATCATCAAAAACTCATCTCATCCCTTTTCCCAGGGCGACCGGGTGAGACACCCGGCCTTTGGCCCCGGGGTCGTTTCCAAATTCGTTGCGGGCGATAAGGTGGAGATATTTTTCAAAACCGCCGGAAGGAAGCTGTTGCACATGGCCTACACCACCCTGGAAAAGATTTGAGTGTCCCTGTTCAAATCGCCGTACCTGAAATGAAGGTGTTTTGGATTGACAAAACACCTGAAATTTAGCAAGTATGCCGATGTGAAAAGTGAAAGGTGATATAATATAACCTTTATTATGGATGAATATGAAAAATTCTGATAAATCCGAAAATGCAACCTTGGGAACCTATGAAGCGGCAATTCAATATCTTTTCAGTCTTCAGAAATTCGGCATAAAGTTCGGGCTTTCAAAGACTGAGAATCTGCTGAAGGCATTCGGAAATCCCCACCTTGGCCAAAACTACATCCACATCGCCGGCACCAACGGAAAAGGATCTGTGGCAACCTTCCTGGGGTCCATGCTCCGGGAGGCGGGCTTTAAAGTCGGCATGTATGTTTCGCCCCACCTGGTGCGATTCACGGAACGTTTCAAGATCAATGGCGAAGAGATCAGCCGAGAAAAAACCGCCCGATTAATTGACGAATTGCGGGCCGCCTTCAACCCCGACGAACCGCCCACCTTTTTTGAAGCCGTAACGGCCATGGCAATCCTATATTTTGCAAGGGAGGAAACGGATGTGGCCATCATGGAAGTGGGAATGGGCGGAAGACTCGATGCCACCAATGTGATTACCCCCTTGGTTACCGGCATTACCAACATTTCCATGGAACATCAAGAATACCTGGGAAACCGGCTTTCCCAGATTGCCGAAGAAAAGGCGGGGGTCATTAAAAAAGGGGTTGATGTGGTGACGTCCGTTACCCAGCCCCAAATCATTCAACAGTTGAAGGCCATCGCCGAGGAAAGAGGGGCAGCCCTGTGGCAGGTGGGCAAAAACATGACATACCGCAGCACTGCGGCCGGCCTTCATTACTTCGGAGAAAACCGCACCATCAAAGGCCTGGAACTGGGCCTCCGGGGAATCCATCAGCCGCGTAACGCGGCCCTGGCCCTGGGGATGATGGAACGAATCGAAACAAAGGGTTTTCCCCTTTCAACCGATCAGATCCGGGAAGGCCTGAAAAAAGCGACATGGGCGGGTCGAATGCAGGTGATCGAGGAAAATCCCACAATCCTCCTTGACGGCGCTCACAATCCCGCCGCGGTAAAGGTTTTGGCCCGGTCCATTAAGGCTTGCTTTTCATATGAACGAATGATTCTGGTCATCGGCATCATGGCGGACAAGGATATCTTTGGTCTGCTTCGCGCCATAGTGCCCATGAGCGATCGGGTCCTCTATACCCGACCGGTTTATTCAAGGGCGGCGGACCCCCACGTTCTGATGGAAAAAGCGCTTCCATTGGACACGCCCGGAGAGGTAATCCCAACCCTTGCGGAGGCCCTTGTAAGAGCCCGGGAAATCGCATCGCCCAGGGATTTAATCGTCGTTTGCGGCTCTCTTTTCACCGTTGGCGAAGCCTTGACCTGTTTGGATCCGGTCCGCTACAAACCCGATTACCAATAAATGATGGATCATCTACCCAAAACCCGGAAATGAAAATTTATTCAAAAATCATAAAAAAAGGCAACGTTGTTCCCGCGGGGATTTCGCCATTGGCCCTTACAGTTGGGTTGGCGTTATGCCTGAACCTCTTTTTCATGGCGCCCTTTTTTGTTCAGGACAGTCCGGCAATCGACCTGTCATCCAAAAAAAAGGCCCTTGAAAATGATGATACGCCTTGGGAAATATCAGCCGACAGCCTCAGCTATAATGAGAAAGAAGGAACCTACCTGGCACAAAAAAATGTCGTTATCAAAAAAGCACGTCAGGCCCTTTACACGGAATATGCTGTTTTCAACACAAAAACAGGCGTTGCCAACGTTTCCGGAGGGCTGAGAATTGAAACGGACGGCGACATCATTACCGGAAAGAAAGGCACTTTCAACCTCAACAGCCAGACCGGAGAAATAATTGATGGAAGCCTGTTCATAAAGGCGAACCATTACTATATCAGCGGCAGCCAAATGCAAAAAACAGGGGAAAGCACCTATGTGATCAACGACTGCACCCTCACAACCTGCGATGGTAAAAATCCCGACTGGACTATCACGGGATCGGAAGTCAAAGTCACCATTGAAGGCTACGGCGCCGTAAAGCATTCCGCCTTTCGGGTTAAGGATCTCCCCATCATCTACATTCCCTATATGATTTTTCCGGCCAAAACCAAACGCCAGACCGGCCTGCTCCCTCCCAAACTGGGCTACTCCACCCTCAATGGGGCGGAAGCGCTGGTTCCTTTTTACTGGGCCATTTCCGACCAGACCGATGCCACTTTTTACCAGCGTTACATGAGCAAACGGGGCTACATGCAGGGCCTGGAATTTCGATACGTTGAAGGCCAAAATTCAAAAGGCGTTCTGGAATTCGACATCCTTTCAGACAAGGAAAAACAGAAGAATATGAATGATCAGGATGCGCTGAATATCAGTCCCTATGCGCGCACCAATCAAACCCGATACTGGCTGAGGGGACGATCGGATCAGGATCTCCCCTTAGACGTTGTCGCCCGCCTTGATGGCGATTTTGTCAGTGATCAGGACTATCTCAGGGAGTTCGAAGAAAAGCTCTACGGTTTTGGCATGCGATCGAGCCTTCAGGATGAATCCAATCGACCCTTTCAGGAAAAACGCTCCCCCACCCGAAGATCCGCCTTAAGGTTCAGCCGTGATGGAGAATCCTATGCACTTCAAGGCATTGCCGCCTATTATCAGCAAGTTGAAGACCCTGAAACCAAAGATTTGATGGAGCAACCCGTTGGAGGTCTGAACTTTAACCTGCTCCCGGAGCAGTTCATGGGGTGGCCGGCATTTTTTAATCTGGAAACGGATTATAACTATGTCTGGAGCGATGAAGCCAACAGGGGACATGAAATCGCGCTTTCTCCCCAGGTGAACTTTCCGTTCTGGCTCGGCCCCTATGTGGAATTTGAGCCCTCTTTTCGATATACCTACAAATCCCAGTGGGTGGATAACAACCAGGGCGAAGGCAACCGGCAACATCAATCACTTTATGAAGCCGGCGCCCGGCTGGGAACCAACGCCGAAAAATTCTACGACGTGTCCTGGGGCAATGCCAAAAGATTACGACACAAGGTTTCCCCAACCCTTTATTACACCTATCAGGGTTATAGCAACAACGGTGAAGAAACACCCTGGTTCAGTCCCATCGATCAGGACGACTATGGAACACCCTGGTACCTCACCTTTGATGAGGATGGGGAAAACCAAAGCAGGAACCGGGTGACATTTTCCCTTGAGAATTTCCTGGATGCACGAATGGAGGACAAAAAAGGGAATGTCGCCTACAGTCAATGGACCACTTTTCGGCTATACCAGGGCTACGATCTTCATGAAGAAACCGATGCCGGTGAAAACGAACCCTTCACCCCCCTGATGGCGGAGTTGATCGTAACGCCTTTTCCATCACTGGACCTCAGAGGGAGCACAGGGTGGGATTACTATGCGAAAACATTTTCCCGAACAACACTTTCCGGAGAACTCTCCGTTCCAAGATACGGCGGCAGAAGCGACTACTACGAAATTAATTATCAACACTACCCATATGAGGAAGACGGGCAAACCAACATCAATTTTCGCACCAACATAAACCTGGGCTATGGGTTTTCGCTGGGCGGATCCCTTCAAAGGGATCTGGATGTGGAAAAAAATATTTCCAGCGCCGGATGGCTGGGCTACCAGGGACAATGCTGGGGCGTTAGACTGGGCGCGGGAAAAGAGAGTGGCGACACCACCGTTATCGTAGCGGTTCGCCTGGTGGGATTGGGAGCTGCGGGAAGCTGGTAAATAACGCTCTAAGGTAGGCGAAATCGGCAGGCCCCAAATGATCTATCGGGCTTTACCACTTGACAAACGGAGATACTTGAAATAATTTCTGCAAAGCTTTATGAAATGCAGTTAAAAAAGCGGTTCGCATGTTTTCATCTTACGGTTTCATTAAAATGAGATGTCTTTAATTATTTATTTATGGAGGACCCCCCCATGCAGGAAATTGTCACACCCAGAAGATTACCGGAAGATATTGCCTCACACTTGTCAAAATTCGATCTAAACGCCTGTTTTACCTGCGGCACCTGCACCAATGGCTGCCCCGTCACGGGAACCCCCGGCATGGAAGGCTGGGATCCGAGAAAAGTCATCCGAATGCTGGCCTTAGGTCTGGTAGATGAAGTGGTGGAATCCAAATTCCCGTGGGTATGCACCGGTTGCGGTCGTTGCGCCTTTGCCTGCCCAATGGGCATTGATATCCCTTATGTCATGCTCCATATGAAGCATTTGCGGCCCAGGGACGAGGTGCCGGGCATTCTTCACAAAGGGGCGGAGAACAACTTTAATACCGGAAACAATATGGCCATTCCCCAGGAGGACTATTTTTTCCTGCTGTCAGACATGGGCGTGGAAATGGCGGAAGAGGAATACCCCGGATTTTATGTGCCCGTTGATAAGGATGACGCGGACATCCTTTTTTTCCCCAATTCCAAAGAGGTCTTTGCCGACAATGATGATATGAAGTGGTGGTGGAAAATATTTTATGCGGCAAGGGAAAACTGGACCGTTCCTTCCAAAGACTGGGAATCGGTGGATTGGGGTCTTTTTACCGGCAATTACGAATACATGAAGACCTTTGCCCAACGCAAAATCGACTTTATGAAAGAACACCGGATCAAGCGGATGATCATGCCCGACTGCGGTGGCGGCTCCTATGGTTGTCGCGTGGGAATGAAAACGTGCCTTGAGGAAAATCCCGAAAATAAGATTGAATATATCTATCTCTATGACTACCTGATAGAACTCATTAAATCGGGAAGGATTAAAATTGATAAAAGCGTAAATGAGGGGAAAATTTTCACATGGCATGATTCCTGTAAGCACGGCAGGGAACTGGAGCGTCACTTCGGCAAGGGCTATTATGAGGAACCCCGATGGATCATCGAGCAGTGCGTGGATAATTTTGTGGACATGGAACCGAATCGAGCCAATGCATTCTGCTGTGGCGCGGGGGGCGGCATGTGGCCCGGACCCTATGAGGATGAAGCGGCCTTTCAGGGCCGGAAAAAATATGAAGGCATCAAAAACAGCGGCGCCAACGTAATGCTCACCGCCTGTTCCAACTGCCATGATCAACTGATGAAGCGCGTTCCCAAATATTACCCGGATTATCCCTACGAAGTGAAATACATCTGGGAGCTGATTGCCGATTCTCTCATCCTGGAGCCGTGGACGGAGGAGGAAATTGCTAAGGGAGATGCTGAGGGAAAAGCCCAGTGGGAAGCCCTGGGCGTGGACCTTGATCAGGAGTGGTAGGTCGGATGTGATAAACAACACCAGCTCCAACAACGGTTTCTTTTGGAGCTGGTGTTACGGTCAACACCCCTTACGTTTTTCTGGTCATTACCGCAGTGCGACCAAAACGAATTTTGTACCGATCTTCCAGAACCAGGCCAGAATCCCGGGCTGCGGCGATACTTTTGTCAAACCCACGCCTGGAAACATGAAAGGGCGGCTCAATCATTATAAATCGACCCTCAACATTCAGATTTTCCGCTACCTGCGCCATCAATCGCGCCGGATCGCAGACTTCGTGTACCATGTAAAAGGCTAGGATAAAATCCGCTTTCACATGCAGCATCAGATCGTCAGGATGCGCTAGATGGGTGTCAATGCGGTCTTCCATCCCCTGTTTTTTCGCCCTTTTCATGACCACATCCAGCATTTTCCGCTGAATATCCACCGCCACCACACGACCACCAGGCCCCACCAGCCCAGCCAGGCCCATGGTGTTGAACCCCATGCCGCATCCCAGGTCCACCGCCGTCATGTTGGGCTTGACATATCTTCCGAACAGTTTTTCCGGATTGTGAGCCCAAAGCCTCAATCGGTGGTCAAAGGTGTAAGCCAGCCACCAGGGGCAAACATGCGCATTCATTTTTTTCAATCCTCCTTTGATGATCATCAAGCATCGGAATCACCCGCGCTTATCCGATAAAACATCGGACTTTCCAGTTTGACATATAGGACTGCCTGGAATAATTTCTACCTGATTTCTAAAAATATACATATCATAATTTTCGAAAAGGGGAAAATAACAAATGAGTGAACCATACCGAAGTATGTGGAAGGACCTGGACCTTGATCTAGCGGCTCATGATATGCTCCTGGAAGTTCTGGGAAAGGGATACCAGGATATTTATCTGGCCCAGAAAGACCGTCCGGAAGGCATGGGATATTTCGATTTTGTCATCAGCGAAGTCCATGGCCTGCGCATCAAGGAACTGATGGATGAAAAAGCGGCCGACCGCAAGGTCATCGGTTCTTTCTGCGTCTTTGTGCCCGAGGAAATCGTACGAGCCGCCGACGCCACACTGGTGGGGTTGTGTACCGGTGCTGATTTTGCCACGGAGGACGTGGAAAAGATCCTTCCCCGAAACACCTGTTCCCTGATCAAATCCGCCTTCGGGTTCAAGTTGGGAAAGGTGTGTCCCTATCTTGAGTCAGCGGACATGATTGTGGGAGAAAACACCTGTGACGGCAAGAAAAAATCCTATGAAATTCTAAAAGATCTGGTGCCCAATCTCTATGTAATGGACCTGCCCCAAACGAAATCCTCCGAGGGGCTCGCGCTTCTTCGAGCCGAGTATTTCCGCTTCAAGGAGGCGGTGGAAAAACTGACCGGAGTGACCATCGATGCGAAAAGGCTTAAAAAAGGCATCGAAATCGTCAACAACAAACGGAAAGCCATTCACAGGCTCGCGTTGCTCAGGAAAGCGGATCCGGCCCCTATCTCCGGCCTGGATGCGCTTCTGGCCAACCAGGTGTTTTTCTATGATGATCCGGTCCGATTTACGGATTCCGTCAACAAAATCTGTGATGAACTGGAACGCCGCATTGAAAAAATGGAAGGCCCCTTTCCCAAAGGCGCTCCCAGAATCCTTATGTCCGGATGCCCCATGGCGGTCCCCAACTGGAAGCTGCCCTGGATCATCGAAACATCGGGAGCGGTAATCGTGGGGGAGGAGTCCTGCGTGGGGGAACGGGGAACGCGAAATCTGACGGATGCCGGCGGCAACACCATGGAAGAACTCATGGAAGCCATTGTTGACCGTCATTTCAAGGTCGATTGCGCCATTTTCACCCCCAACCCGGATCGGCTAGCCCATGTGGAAGAGATGTTCCGAGAATATAAAGCGGACGGCATCATCCATTACGGGCTTCAGTTCTGCCAGCCCTATATTGCTGAATCCATGCCCGTTGAAAAGGCCCTTGAAGCAAAAGGGATCCCTACCCTGCGCATCGACACGGACTACGGCATGGAGGATGTGGGTCAGCTAAAAACGCGGGTGGAAGCCTTTATTGAAATGGTGAAACCGTAACCGGGGGATTTACATGAGGCATGCTGGCATCGACATCGGCTCCAGATCCATTGAAGTCGTGGTTGTGGAAAACGGGGAGGTTTTGATCCGCAGACAAACGGATACCGGTTTCGACCCCATGGCCCAGGTCGGGGAAGTGCTTAAGGACATTACGTTCGACAGGATCATGGCCACAGGCTACGGTCGGAACCTCTTTGAAATTGCCTTTGACGCCCCGACGGTAACTGAAATCAAAGCTTACGGGGTGGGGGTAAGCGCCCTTATCCCGGAAGTCGGGACCATTCTGGACATCGGGGGACAGGACAGCAAGGCCATTGCCATGAACGGAAATGGAACCGTCAAAAAATTCGAAATGAATGACCGCTGTGCGGCGGGAACAGGCAAATTCCTGGAGATCATGGCCCGCACCCTGGGGTTTCAACTGGCGGAATTCGGCCCCGAAGCCCTGAAAGCCGATAAAGACCTGCACATCAACAGCATGTGCACCGTATTTGCGGAATCGGAAGTTACCTCCCTCGTGGCCAGGGGACAGGACAGACGCGCCATTGCCCTGGGGCTTCATCGCAGCGTGGTCCGCCGGGCCGTGGGAATGATCAAACGGGTCTCCTCACACGGTCCCATCGTATTCGCCGGCGGGGTCGCCAATAACCCCTGCATGCGTCAATTGCTGGAAGAGACATTAAACCAGGAAGTTCTCATACCGGAAAATCCGCAGATGATGGGCGCCTTGGGTGCTGCCCTGTTGTCCGGCCGAACGGCATCCTGAAACTGAAAACAAACCGGAGGCCAGGCAATCAAAAATGGACCTTTACATTCATCGCGAGGCAAGCTTTAAAAAATCCCTGGATGCCCTCTCCAGGGGTGACAAAACCGCCTCACAGGCGGCTCTTCGAGCGGAAGACATCATTGAAAGATTCGCTTCCGGCGATTACCAGACAGTTGAAATCGTCAACCGGCGAACCAAACATGGTGAACTCAGGATCAACGGCTGCCGAAAATACAATCTGGGAGGCGGATACCGGCTGGTTTGCATCAAACAGGGAGGCCATCTGATTGCCGCCTATGTGGGAAGCCATGACGATTGCGACCGATGGATTGAAAACAACCGGGGCTTCGAATGCGAACTTCCCTCCCACAACGGTCCCCTATTTACGTTGGAAAACCCGGCATCAACCCATCCAGGCGATTCGGAAGTTGAGACATATGAACCGGATTACGATGATATTCTCATGGAACGAATTGATGAGAAGATCCTCAGACGCATCTTCACGGGACTTTGCGGCGAATCATAGATAAGTAGCAGGTGAGGACCTGGAAGACCGCTTATTTATCCAGTTCTCCCTTAACAGCAAGCCCCATGGTTTCAAGGGTATAGGGCTTTTGGAGGTACTTTCCCGCGCCCAACCGTTGCGTAACTTTCGCATCCTCTGTTTTAGAAAATCCGCTGGCGATAATCGCCTTCTGGGAGGGACGAATAGCCAAAATCCGCTCGTATGTTTCACGGCCATTGATCCCTTCGGGCATCAACATATCCAGAACCATAAGATCCACGGCATGGTGTTTTACATATTCAACGGCCTCTTCCCCACTGGCCACAGATTCAACATGGTAGCCCAGACGAACCAGCATTCCGCGGGCGATTTCTCTTTGCTGAGCCTCGTCGTCAACCACCAGGATTTTCTCCCCATGACCCAGATATTCTTTAAGTGGAATCTCCTCTTGCGCCATCGTCGGTTGATTTCGGGTAATCGGGAAATAAAGCTCAAACAGGGTGCCTTTTTCGTTGCTCAGGACATTAATATATCCATCATGTTCCTGAACCGTATTCCAGACCACCGCCAACCCCAGGCCCGTGCCGCTTCGGCCCATTACTTTTCGGGTATAGAACGGTTCGAAAATACGATCCAGATCCGCACAAGAGATCCCCGACCCATCATCCGACACCCTCAGTACTGCATACTCGCCAATACGGACCTCCGCATATCCCTTTAACGGCTCATCCAAATACCGGTTTACCGTTGAAATCGTCACGGTACCCCGGTCTTCAATGGCCTCCAAAGCGTTCAAAACCAGGTTCATCAGGATTTTTTTGATATGAACCGGCGAGCACCATATATTAAACGGAGAAGAATCAAGATCAACTTTCAACCGGACCGAAAAATGCACCGCGGCATTTTTTTTGTGTTCAGGCGAATGCAGGTATTCTTCAACTATCCGGTTTAAATTCATAACCTGCTTATCCGCGGCAACGCCCCTAGCCACAGTTAACAAATCCGCCACCACACCCGCTGCTCTCAAACCGGATTCACGGATCGTGTTGATGGGCTTCCTTAGAGAACTGTCTTTCGGCAAATCCATGAGCAGCAATTCCGGATAACTGACGATTCCCGAGAGAATGTTGTTCAAATCGTGGGCAATGCCCCCGGCCATGAGGCCCAGGGATTCCATTTTTTTTGACCTGAAGCGTTTCTTTTCACTTTCCCGCAAAGCCGCCTCCGCCTCGATACGCCTCGCCATGTCTTTTTTCATGTCCTGGTTCAATCGCGCAACTTTTTCCGTCCGCTCTTCCAGCTTCTCCAACATGGCGTCAAATCCTCCGGCCAGTTCGCCGATTTCATCCCGGCGTCGCATTTTGAGGCGGGACGAAAGATCGCCGGTCTTTCCAACAGCAAGCGCATGATTCTTTAACCTTACCATGGGCCTGAGAATGGTCCGCTGCAAAACGAACAACATCATGATCAGCATCACCAGCACGGAAACAAAACCCGTAACGAAGGCATACCGCGTTGTTTCATAACCTTTCAGGGAAATCGTTCTGTGGACCACCGCGGATATCAAAAAGTTATCTTTGCCGATCACATCGGGCAACGGCGTCTGAATGCACAGATGCTCTTTTCCTTGCTGTTCGATGGAATATTTCGAGTCCTTTCCGGCGGCCGTTTTCTTCTCAAACCCAGGAAGTGAGCCCGCAAGAACCGGCTGAATTCGAAAAAAGACCTTGGACTGGTTCACGAGATTTTCAATCAAACGGTCATCCAGAAACCGACCCATAATCAGGGTTCCCCGAGCAGGTCCCTCATTTTCACTGGTGAGTATGGGCCGAGAGGCAACCAGCATGGGTCCTTTTTCGGTGGCCAGCAACCCGGAGACGGAATTCTCCGAAAGTTTCCCGCCGCCCTTTTCCGGAGGAAAAAGGGCATGCCGGTCTTTAAGCGTACCCACTTCAAAACCCTTCAGGCTTATCCGTTTTTCACTTTTCAGATCACGGATTTCACCCCAGACAACGGTTCCGACACTATTAACGAAATAGATGAGATTGATGCGGTTATCGGTGAAGGTGGTCGTGGTCAGATTGCTTTCGATATATTTGCGTGATGGGTCTGCAACGAATTCATAGGTGTCATCCCATGCGGACCAATCCCAGCAGAAGGTGTTGAGATGTTGAACTTCCCCCTTTATCGCCGCTATTGCCCGTTCCAGGTCTTTACCGGCTTCGGCGTGTTCCAATTCAATGAAGCTTGGGAAAATGACGAATTTCTGAAGCGCATAGTCAGTGGCACAGTATAAAATGAAAATCCCGAGGAAAATGAGTCCGGCCTTTAATTTCAGCGACATGAGTATCTTTCGGTTGGTTTAGCGGCATATGGGTTCAAAACTGGAACTGATGGAATAATAAAAGTGACGGCATGTCAAGGAAAACCGTACTCGGTCTTTCACAATTCCGATCGGGTCCCCGCTGTTCCAGGCCCGGATCCTCGGGGCCGAAACAACCACCATCCACATCGAGTCCCATATGAATGCCATATTCCCCTCGCAAGGTTCCGCGCTCTTATTGACAGGATTATCAAGCTTGTTGTTTGTATTTATCGGAGATAGATGGTATTGTTATGAATTCATAAGCATATAAAAGGGAGGGTGCCGCATGTCCAAGTCAGAAAACGCCAAAAAAGCCGAGAAGAAAAAACCACAAAAAACCGCGAAGGAAAAGAAGCTGGCCAAACAGGAAAAGAAGAAGAACAAATAACCCCGAAACAGCTTGTGTACCGTTGGCATGCC
Organism: Desulfatiglandales bacterium; assembly: GCA_963662465.1. Taxonomy (GTDB): domain Bacteria; phylum Desulfobacterota; class DSM-4660; order Desulfatiglandales; family Desulfatiglandaceae; genus NaphS2. The sequence continues at coordinate 209,777 of OY759599.1, read as the reverse complement.
ACCAGGCTTCGGGCATCGGAATTACAATATGTTTCAAAGAATCGGCATATATATTTGCGAATGCGGTCCCAATATCAAAGATACCGTGGACATTGCGGCGTTGCTGGAAACCGCAAGGGCGCAAGAAGATGTGGTGATGGCGAAATCTTTCGATTTTCTGTGTTCGCCGGATGGGAAAAAGTTCCTGAAGGAAGACATTCAAGCCCACAAGTTGTCGCGGGTTGTCATCGCAGGCTGTTCGCCTAAGGAACATGAAGCCACCTTTCGGGAGGTCTTGAAAGCGGCAGGGCTCAATCCTTTTCTCCTGCAGATAGCCAACATTCGGGAACAGTGCGCCTGGGTAATAACAGATAAGCGTAACGCTACCCAAAAAGCCGCGGCACTGATTCGTGGGGCCATCAAACGGGTGAGCCTGCATGCGCCTATCGAGATGAAAACCATCGCATGCTGTGCGGATGTCCTGGTGGTGGGCGCGGGTGTTGCGGGGATCAGCGCGGCGCTGACCATTGCACAAAAGAACCGGAAGGTATATCTCCTGGAGAAAGAGCCCTGTATCGGAGGCAGGGTTGCTCGGCATGAAGATCTCTATCCGAACATGGTGTGTGCATCCTGTTTGATGGAATCCCAATTGGATGCCGTATTGCATCATGATGACATTGAAGTACTGACATTGACCGAACTCCTTGAGGTAAAGGGATATTTAGGAAATTTTGTCGCGACGATCCGGCAAAAGGCGCGTCATGTGGACCTTGATGCCTGTATCGGCTGCGGCGCCTGTTTCGAAGCCTGTCCCGTTTCCGTGCCCGGTCCATTCACGAGGGGAATGGCCGTTCCCAAAGCCATCTATATCCCCTATCCGGGCGCCCTTCCCAACGTAGCGCTGATAGACGAGAAGAACTGTTTGCGGTTTCAGGATGAGCCATGCATCGCATGCCTGGCATCCTGTCCCTTTGGCGCGATTCACTATGAGGAAGCCGCCGGCATCCGGGAATTAAAGGTGGGGGCTCTTGTGATTGCCACGGGTTTCGTCCCCTTTGACCCGAAAAAAGACGACCGGTATGGGTATGGAAAGTCCGAAGACATTTTAACCGGTCTTGAATTTGAGCAACTGGTTAATTCAGCCGGTCCCACGGAGGGGAAAATTCTGCTGGAAAACGGTCAACCTCCCCGAAACATCGCCTTTATCCATTGTGTGGGGTCGAGGACGGAAAAATTCAATGACTACTGTTCCGGCGTTTGCTGTCTGGTGACCCTCAAGCATGCACACCAGGCCAGGATGCAGTTGCCGGAAGCCGGGATTAGCGAGTTTCATGCCGATTTGTGTCTTCCCGGAAAAGATGCTCAGCGTTTCTACCGGAAGGTTCTGGAAAAGGATGGCATTGATTTTTTTCGCATGTTGCAACCGGACGCCATTGAAATCCGAAAAGGCGCCGAACGGATCAACGTTACCCATACCGATGTCTCGGGGAAACTGAAACAACGGGAATTCGATATGGTGGTTCTGGCGACGGCCATGGAGCGTGATGAGGGAACAGAGAAAATAGCCGGGATTCTGGATGTAAAACTTGGGGAAGACGGATTTTTTGAGGAGGCCGATACTGAACTAGATCCTGTTTCCACCGTCAGGGAAGGTATCTTTATGGCAGGATGCGCACAGGGACCTAAAGATATTCCCTCTTCGGTGGCCCAGGGGCATGCCGCCGCCGGCAAAATCATGGGAAAACTGCAGCCGGGAAAACCACTGGCGCTGGAGCCCATGGCCTGTGAAATTGATCCGGCAATCTGCTCAGGATGCCTGCTCTGCATCAGCCTCTGTGCATTCAAAGCCATTGCCATGGAGGATGGTGGGGCAACGGTTTCCATCAACCAGGCCATGTGCAGGGGATGCGGCGTTTGTGTCGCTGCCTGTCCCAGCGGCGCCATAAATGGGAGACATTTTTCCACGGGCGTCATCCTTTCGGAGTTAAGGGGTCTGCTGGCGTAACGTGAAATATGAAGACGAAAATGGATCCGCCATGCAAAGCTTTGAGCCGAAGGTCGTCGTTTTTCTGTGCAACTGGTGTTCCTACGAAGGCGCCGATGCCGCGGGAAGAAGTCGGAAAGAATTTCCCTCCGGCAATCTGCGGGAAATCCGCGTCATGTGCAGTGGTCGGGTTGATCCCCGATTCGTTCTGGAAGCATTCAGGCTCGGCGCCGACGGGGTTCTGATTCTTGGTTGCGCCCCGGGCGATTGCCATTACAAGAGCGGCAATATTGAGGCATTGAAACGCATCCCGTTGTTAGAGCAGGTCCTCCAACACTACGGCATTGAAAAAGAAAGGATATCCTTCAATTCCGTTTCAGCGAACGACGGAGAAAAATATGCCCGCATCGTTGTGCAAATGGTCAATATATTGAAAGAACTGGGGCACTTAAACCATGTCTAATAAGCCGAAAATTGCCCTTTACTGGTGTTCTGGTTGCGGCGGATGCGAGGAATCGGTGATCGATCTTTCCGAAGATCTTCTGGAACTCTCAATGCGCGTAGACGTCGTTTTCTGGCCCGTGGCCATGGACGGCAGACGAAAGGACGTGGAAGCATTGGGGGATGGTGAAATTGATCTAGCCTTGATTAACGGCGCCATAAGAACGCATGAGCAGGCTCATATGGCCAAACTGCTCCGTCGAAAATCCAAACGCGTTTTTGCCCATGGGACCTGCGCTCACCTGGGCGGCATTGTGGGACTAGGCAATTTTCACAGTGTTCAAGAACTTCTGACGCGGTCCTTTGTGGAAGTTTCCACCATCAAAAACCCGGGGGCCATTCTACCGGGGAAACAGGTGGCGGATTCAGGGAAAACGCCGAAACTTTCCGGTCTTTTGGACAAGGTCATGACCCTGGACCAGGTTATTGCCGTAGACGGTTATATTCCAGGATGTCCGCCGCCCCCTGAACTCGTGGGCGAAGCCATAGGAGCGGTACTTGAGGGAAAGCTTCCGGAAAAAGGTTTCGTATTCGGCGACAGGAAGACGCTTTGTCATACCTGTCCCCGCCGGGACAGCTACCCTGAGCGCATACGGGTCAAAAGATTCAGAAGGGTGCATGAAACCGAATGGGACCCCAAAAAATGTTTTCTCCCCCAGGGGTTGATCTGTCTGGGACCCGCAACAAGGGGGGGATGCGGCAGCCGCTGTATCCGGGCCAATATGCCCTGTCGGGGCTGTTTTGGCCCCCTTGACAACACAGAAGATCATGGGGCCGCCATGGTGTCTTTTCTGGCTTCCATAATCGATGCCCACCAGGAAAATGAAATCAGGGAGATTACGGCTTCGATTCCTGATCCGGGGGGACTTTTTTATCGCTACAGTGCGCCCCGCTCCATTCTGGGGAGTATAAAAGGGACTGACATATGAGCCGCAGAATCATCATAGATCCGGTGACCCGGATTGAAGGGCATGGAAATATCGAGATACGCCTTGACGCTCTGGGCCGGGTTGATCATGCTTTTTTCCAGGTTCCGGAGTTCAGGGGGTTTGAGAAATTCTGCGAAGGCAGAGCCGCGGAGGAAATGCCCACCCTGACCCAGAAGATTTGCGGGGTATGCCCCACGGCACATCATATCGCATCCGTAAAGACACTGGACGCTCTCTTTGACGTGGAACCCACGGCGGCGGCAAAAAAAATCAGGGAATTGATGCACACGGCCTTCATCTATGAAGACCATCTCCTGCATTTTTTCTATCTCGGGGGACCGGATCTTTTGATTGGGTCTCATGACGAGGGGTTAGGGAAAAATATTTTCGGGGTGATTGGGAAACTGGGGAAAAAAATCGGAAAACAGGTGATTGAGATTCGAAAGCGTGTTCGCGGGCTCAACACCCTGATCAGTGGCAGTCCGCTCTATCCGGTTTGCGGGCTCCCAGGCGGCGTGTCAAAACCGGTATCCGAAGAAGAACGAGCCGGGATAAAAGAAATTGCCAGGGATGCGCTGGTGTTTGCGCAATTGTGCCTGAATATTTTTGAAGAAGAGGTTCTGACAGACCGGGAATATGTTGAGCTGATGCATTCGGAAATATTTTCCCTTCAAACCTATTACATGGGCATGGTTGACCGGAAAAATCACGTGAGTTTCTATGATGGCGACATACGGGTTGTCGATCCCCAAGGCGGTGAGTTTGAAAAATTTGGTGCGGGAGATTATGTGAAGCATCTGGAAGAACGAGTGGATGCCTGGAGTTATATGAAAACCCTCTATCTGAAAAGCGTCGGATGGCATGGCCTGTCTGATGGTGAGGAAAGCGGATTGTACAGAGTGGGTCCCCTTGCCAGGTTGAACGCATCAGACGGCATGGCAACGCCTTTGGCACAACAGGCCTATGACCGGATGTTTGCGGCATGTGGGGGAAAACCCGCTCACAATACCCTTCTGTATCACTGGGCGCGGCTGATTGAAGTTTTATTTGCGGCGGAGCGGATGACTGAAATTGCTTCAGATGATCGACTGACCGATCCGAACGTCAGAAATATTCCGGAGCAGCTTCCTCATGAAGGGGTGGGGATCTGCGAAGCCCCGAGAGGCACCCTGATTCATCACTATGAAACGGATGAAGCGGCCATCCTGAAGAGACTGAATCTGATTGTCGCCACCCAGAACAATGCAGGCGCCATAAACCTGTCCGTTCTAAAAGCGGCCCGAGCATTCATCAAAGAAGGAAACGTTTCAGATGCGATTCTGAACCGGATTGAGATGGCTTATCGGGCCTATGATCCGTGTCTGGCATGTGCGACCCACTGATTGTTTATAAGGAGATTATAACATGGCCATTGAAATTTTGGATATGCTGGGGATGAAATGCCCGCAGCCCGTTCTTAAGATTGCGGTAAAGGCCCCGGACATGAACCCCGGCGATATCCTCGAGGTATTGGGAGACTGCCCGACCTTTGAAAGGGATGTGCGTGTATGGTGTGAACGGTTGGGGAAAACGTTCCTTTCCATCAGGGATGAGGGGGGCGGCAAGAAAAGGATACAGATCCGGTTCGAATGAACTGGGAATTTTGCTTGGAAAGCCGGCAGTGCATTGTCACAAGCAACCCTGAAAATATGGATTTCGCAGCCATGGAACCATCTTACAAAACCGTTTCCGAGCAGTTTTTAGAAGCAAAGAAGACACTTGAAAAAAGGGATCGAGAACTGGAAACCATCAGCATGGAAATGGCGTTGGGGCTTTCAGAAGTTTTCGAAGCTTTGAAGAAGATTTCTTCCGGAGATCCCATGGTCAGGATCTCTGAAAATTCCAGTCTTGAACTGATTTCCAAGTTGAAGCAACTTGTCAACAAAACCGCCGAGAATCTGGGAGAGATGGTGGACCTGTCCCACGAGTTTGCCATGGGACTGGCCGAGCATTTCGATGTAATGCACCGTCTCACAAGGGGTGACCTGACGGCACGGGTTCGAGGAGACTCCACTGTGGAACTCCTGGAATCTCTCAAGCATGTGACCAATCAGATGATCAAAAGTGTTCATGAGGAAATCAAAGAACGCGCCAAAACACAGGAGGCCATAAAACAGTCCGAGGAAAAATACCGCACCCTCATTGAAAATATCCAGGATGGTGTCTTTATTATTCAAGACAACAAATTTTTGTTTGCAAATGATGCCCTGGCCAAGATGTCCGGGCACCCATTGGCGGAAATCATCGGGATGGAATTTCAAAAGCTTGTGGCGCCGGAAGACCGGAACATCCTGGCAGAGCGTAACAGCCGGCGACAGGCCGGAGAAAAAGTGGAAAAGGAATACGAATTCCGAATGCTTCACAAGGATGGCAAAACCCGTGTTTATCTGAATATCAACATCGATACCATCACTTATAAAGATAAGATTGCGAGCATCGGAACGGTGAAGGATATCACCGAAAGGAAACTGGCCGATATGGAGAAACGTGAACTTGAAGCCAGACTTCAGCGGTCTGAAAAAATGGAAGCCATCGGCACACTTGCCGGGGGCGTCGCCCATGACTTGAACAATATCCTTTCGGGAATCGTGACCTATCCGGAAATCCTGTTACTGGATTTACCGGAGGACAGCCCTTTGCGAAAACCGATCTCCACCATCCGAAAATCCGGAGAAAGAGCCGCCGCCATTGTGCAGGATCTTCTCACCCTGGCCAGAAGAGGCGCCGCGCCGAGAGAAGTGGTTGATTTGAACCCTATCGTTACCGAGCATTTGCGAAGTCCGGAATACCAACGGCTTCTTTCATTTCATCCCAGCGTTGAAATTGAGGTTCTCCTCGCGAACGATCTCCTTTATCTCATGGGTTCGCCGGTTCATCTTTCCAAGACGGTCATGAACTTGATTTCCAATGCGGTGGAGGCCATGCCCGACGGTGGGAAGGTCCGTATTTCAACGGAAAACCGACATGTTGACCGACCCGTGAAAGGCTTCGATAAAGTGAAAGAAGGCGACTATGTGGTCCTCACCGTAGCCGATTCAGGCGTCGGCATTTCTCCCCAGGATATAAAACAAATATTTGAGCCCTTTTATACCAAGAAAGTCATGGGGAGAAGCGGAACCGGCCTGGGGATGGCGGTGGTCTGGGGAACCGTCAAAGACCATGGCGGATATATCGATGTTCAGAGCCTCGAAGGAAAAGGGAGTGTTTTCACCTTGTATTTTCCCGCAAACAGGGGAGATTTACCCCATGGAAAGTCAACGGTTGCCATTGACGACTACAGGGGGCATGGTGAATCCGTTCTCGTTGTGGATGATCTGGAAGAGCAGCGGATGATTGCCGCTGCTATTTTGTCAAACCTCGGGTACCGGGTTGAGACCGTTTCGTGCGGAGAGGATGCGATTGAATACATCAAGAAAAATTCCGTTGATCTGCTGGTACTCGATATGATTATGGGAGGCATGGATGGGCTGGAGACCTTCCGGGAAATCATCAAATGGAAACCGGAGCAAAAAGCCATTATTGCGAGCGGATTTTCAGAAACATGGAGGGTAAAAGAGGCCCAGCGCCTGGGCGCGGGGGAATACGTGAAAAAGCCCTACGCCATGGAAAAGATAGGCTTTGCAGTCAGAACAGAACTGGATAAACCCATATCATGAATGATTTCACCCTAACCACCACCTTGTTTTTTACAGCCCACTGGCTGATTGTCATCGGGCTTTCCATCCGCGTCATCATGCGACGGCGACCCGTGGGGGTATCCCTGGCATGGCTCACGGTCATTTTCAGCATCCCTTTTGCGGGCGCTCTTTTCTATTTTTTTATTGGCGAAAACCGCATCGGCGAGAAATATCTCGCCCGTGCGGCAAAAATCCATGATTTATACCGAGTCTGGCAGATAACGCTTCAAAAGCGGGCTTCTCGGGAGAAGCCGCCCGCGGGGCACAACGAAATGAAAGCCATCCAGCTTCACGCCGAAACCGTGGCGGGGTTTCCGACCATGAGCGGCAACAAAATGCATCTCATGGACCATTTTGAGTCGGTTTTCGCCGCCATCATTAAAGATGTGGACCAGGCAAAAAGCACCTGTCACCTGGAATTTTATATCTGGACCGTGGGCGGAAAAGCCGACGACGTGGCAAAATCGTTGATTCGGGCTGCAGGGCGAGGCGTAATCTGTCGGGTGCTGGTGGATGCCGTCGGCAGCAAAGACTTTCTCAGGAGCGAACTGGCCCAACAGCTTCGGGATGCAGACATTCAGGTTGTGGCATCCCTTCCGGTCGGTCCCCTGCGTCTGCTGATGACCAGGGCGGATCTACGCAATCATCGAAAAATCGTTGTGATCGATGGAGAAATTGCCTATACGGGAAGTCAGAATCTGGTGGACCCACGATTTTTCAAGCAGAACGAGGGCGTGGGTCAATGGATCGACGCCATGGTTCGCATGGAAGGCCCCAGCGTGGAGGCCCTTGCCGGAACCTTTATCGAGGATTGGGAACTGGATACGGGTGAAGGCCTGAAAGCCCTTGAAGAAACAAGCGACATTCGCTCCCTCGCCAAAAAAGGCGCCACGCCGGTTCAGGTGGTCCCTTCGGGACCTGCCATCAGACCGGAAATCATTCATCAGCTCCTACTGACCACCATCTACGGCGCCCGAAAAAAACTGGTGCTGACAACACCCTATTTCGTACCCGATGATGCACTCCTGACCGCCATTATTTCCGCAGCCCATCGCCACGTGGACGTCACCATCGTGGTACCCGCGGAAGTGGACTCAAGGTTGGTCCATTACGCCAGTCGCTCTCTTTTTGACGACCTCATGCGTGCGGGGGTCACCATCGCGGCATTTAACGGAGGATTGCTGCATACCAAATCCATTACGGTGGACGATGAGATCTGCGTGTTCGGCACGGTCAATCTTGACATGCGCAGCCTCTGGCTTAACTTTGAAGTCTCTCTTTTTATATATGACCTGGCGTTTACGGAACAGGTGCGGGACATGCAGATGAAGTATATCTCTAATTCCACCCGGCTTGATCTGGAACAATGGCGAAAACGTTCGATGGTTCAGCGATTTATGGAAAACGCGGCTCAACTTGTGGGGCCACTCCTGTAAAAACAAATAAGAAAGGAGAAAAAAATTGGGAAACAAAAAAAGCATTCTTGAAAAAGGCGCACTGATTCAAAGAGATGGCGAAACCTACGCCATCGTACCGGACATCAAGGGCGGCCTTTGTACGCCGGAAGTTCTGCGAAAAATCGCGGACATCTCTGAAAAATATGCACTGGCAGCCGTCAAACTCACCAGCGCCGCCAGAATTGCTCTTGTGGGCATCAAAGAAGAAGACATTGACGCCATTTGGGAAGAATTGGGCATGCAATCCGCAAACCCGGTGGGGTTATGTGTTCGCAGCGTAAAACTCTGCCCGGGAACGACTTTCTGCAAACTGGGGCTTCAGGACGCCGTAACCATGGGCATCAAACTGGACGAACTCTATTGCGGGATGCAGTTGCCGAGCAAATTTAAAATGGGCGTTTCCGGCTGCCAGAATTGTTGTGCCGAGTCCTACATAAAGGATTTGGGCCTCATTGGCGCCAAAAAAGGATGGAAACTGGTGGTGGGCGGCAACGCCGCATCCAAGCCGGCCCTTGCGCAACCCGTGGCGGAGGAATTATCAGATGATGAAGCATTGGCCGCCATTGATAAAATCATGAACTGGTATAAGGACTTTCCCAAAAAACAGCGGCTTACCAAAGTGATCGAAGACATGGGTATTGACCGGTTCAAAACCGAAGTCGGCATTTAAGTTGGTAACCGCGGGAATGCCGCCAAGACATCCCGCAAATTACCGCGATTCTCGATAGACGCTGTGTTTGTTTCAAAACGCTGTACGAACGGCATCCTGCCGCGACTTTTCGCGGCAGGAAAGCCGCTCCCACGAGGTTATCATTCCAAGATGAGAATTACCGCAAACCTAATGCGCGTATTGACTTGCCTGTTTTTAGTTCTGCTCACAGCGGGAGCGGCTCAAAAGTCATATACCCTTGCTTTGGAATCAGCAGGCGGCGCCACCTACTATGTCGACAACAACGGGAACGATGCAAACGACGGGGCATCGGACAGACCATGGAAAACCATCCACCACGCCGTGGAAACGGTCGTAGCGGGAGACACGGTGCTAATCAATCCCGGAATCTATTCAGCGTCTCAACAAATCAGCATCACCACCTCCGGAACCGCTGGAAATCCCATTACATTCAAGGGGAATGGCACAGGTGTAGTGGTTGATCTAACAGCATATGCCGGCCGAAACGGTCTGGAAATATTTTTTGCTGATTACATCATCATTGACAACCTGACGGTCTATGCTTCCTTGGATCCCAACAGCCGGGGAATTCGGTTGACCCATGCCAAAGGCTGCATCATTCGCAACAACACCGTATCAGGCGCAAATCATGCCAATCTATTCTGCTCCCTGAGCGACTGCGTAACCTTTGAAAACAACGAGGCCTTTAACGGGGCCATCGGCATCTACGTGGCCGACAGCTCTGATTATCCCACCATTAAAAACAACCGGCTCCATGACAACACAGCCATCGGACTTCACATGAACGGAGATATCAGCTCGGGGGGAGACGGCACCATCTCTTACGCCATGGTGGACGGCAACTGGATACACAACAACAATGCCACGGGAATAAACCTGGACGGCGTCACCTGGTCCACCTTCCGAAACAACCTGGTTTACGACAACAAATTCAGGGGTATCGCCTTTTTCCAACAGGACGGCGCCGTCCCCTCAAACGACAATGAAGCCTACCAGAATACCATCATCACGCCCGACGGCGCCTACTACGGAATCGGTCTCAACTACGGCGCCAACCGGAACAGTTTTTACAACAATATTATTCTGACGGAAGGATCCGTGCCCAGCTTCTCTTCCACCAGCAGCACCAGCGAACTGAAAATCACCTCAAACTACAACCTTCTGCCCAATCAGGGGCAAGTAGCCGAAACAAGCAACGGCCGGTTCCTCTTCAGTGAATGGCAATCCCTGGGTTACGATAACCATTCGGTCACCGGCGCCCTCTGGGAAACCTTTCAAAACCCTGCCGGCAATGATTATCAATTGAAAGCGGGAAGTCCGGCCATTGACGCCGGCACACCTGCCCATTCCTGCACGCCGGATATCGCAGGAAACATAAGACCCTCCGGCACAGCACCGGACATGGGCGCCTATGAATACGAATCCGCGGCAATTATCTACATTTCACCCGGCGGGCTATGTGGAAAGCACACCCCCTGCTATTCCAGCATCCAGGAAGGCCTTGATTGGGCGGGGGGAATCTCTTATACCCTGAAAGTGGAACAGGGAGCCTATGATGAGGACCTGGTCCTGAACAGCGACAAGCACATCGACCTGGATGGAGGATGGGATGCCGCATTCACGACAAGAACTTCATTTTCAAACGTTAAATCCTTAAGTATTTTGAAAGGGGTCATTTCCGGCTGGAACCTGGTGATTCAGTAAGTCTCGCCCTTACCGGCCCAGGTTAGTGAGCGAGGGCTCCGAAATCCCCTTTCATTTTTCGTTCAGGGGAATTATGGCCGGTAACGCAATGCGGAATATCGTCCCAGCCGGGCCGGTTTCGGTCACTTCAATTTTGCCTTTGTGCGCGTTGATGATCCCATAGCTAATTGATAACCCGAGCCCGGTTCCCTTTCCGACTTCTTTAGTGGTGAAAAACGGGTCGAAAATTTTATCCACATCGGCCTTAATCCCGCATCCGGTATCCTTGATGAGAATTTTGACATCAGTGGGGACGGTTTTACCGACGCGAGTTAGCACTTCAATAACGCCGCCGGCATCTTCGCACAGGCGCACAGCTTCAATGGCATCCCTCGTATTTACAATGACGGCACAGGTCTATAAGTATATGCGAGAGCAATATTGCTCTCAAGCATCATTAAACAGGAAAGCATTATGCATGTTCATAACTTGAATCCATGGCAAGTCATATGTTTCTCCGTTTGCCAACATAAATGGACTTTTGTGCGCATTTTTTGCCCCAGACATAAATGGCACAAAATTTCTGGCATTTGCCATGCCTCTGAAGCATATTGCTGCCCAATGACGATCTCTGAAACTTTCGACCTGTTTGAGCTTACGTTTGGTCGGTTCTTGCCGAAGTCCTTCCCTTCCAGAGTGCCTCTTTTACCACTTGGAGTTTGTGGTAAAAGCAAGCCTTATGCTGTCCTTCTCAAACAACATGCATTTTTCGATCACCCTCATAGATGACATGGGGAAGAATAAAGAGATCGTATTCATCCTCTACCTTAATACATTCCTTGTGACAATCCTCAAGAACATCTTCGAGGGAAAGGCTTCTCGGAATTGCGACCTCAAACGTGAAGTCTTCTTCTTCAAAACCGGCAATAGGCTTTATATTGATTCCCGGATACATATGGTGAAGTGCATCGACAAACCTGGCAACTGCTTCGGCCAGACGCTTATCCAGGGTTTTCGCTTCCAGCATTTGCTCACCTCACTTTTTCTTCAATGAATTGAATAACCTGCCTTACAATTTCCAGAAGACCCGCCAACTGATCTTCATCTACAAACGTTGCTTCATAATCGCTTCTGATACGGTAGGAATATAGCCTCCTCAACGGCAGCCGTTTTTCCTCCAGCAAACCGGGGCCAATCCCTTTTTGACCCGATTCAAACCAGTATCCTGTTACAAAATGCTTTATAATGCCGAGGTGCCGCCAGACTTTTCCCTCTTTCGGTTCTCCAAGCGCCGCCCACATGGCCTGATAGGATGCATAATAGGCTCTTGAGGCAGCACTGTTAAATCGTTTTTCTCTGAACAGCATCATCGCATCATCCAGATACGCACTTGCAATCTTTAACCGGAATTTGATCATTTCTTATATCCCCTTACCGGCCCAGGTTATATTGTTTGATTTTTTTGTGGAGGTTGCTCCGCTCAATGCCGATGGCTTCGGCGGTTTGAGAGATATTTCCGTTGTACTCATTGAGTTTTTCCTCAATAAAGGCCCTTTCAAACTCGCCCTTTGCCTCCTTGAGAGAATCCAGGGCAGGGTAAGCGAAGACTCCGAACCCCGGCTCAAGCCCCGCCCTCACCGTTTGGGCGCTTCGATTATAGGGCGCCGGGATATCTTCCTTGCGAATGACGCCCCCCGGCGTCATGATCATCAATCTTTCAATGAGATTTTTCAATTCCCTCACATTGCCAGGCCAGTCATATTTTTGCAGCAACGCCAGGGTCTCGGGGGGGAACTCCTTGGGATCAACCTTGGCACTGAGAGTAAATTCCGACACAAATTCATCCACAAGACTGGGAATGTCTTCCACACGCTCCTTCAGTGAAGGAACACGCATGGGAATCACATTCAATCGGAAATAGAGATCTTCCCTGAAAGTCCCTTTTCCAATCTCTGTTTCCAGGTCTTTGTTGGTAGCAGCAATTACCCTGACATCCACCTCAATGGTCTTTGTACCCCCCACCCGTTCAAACTTCTGCTCCTGCAGGATTCGGAGCGTCTTGGACTGGGCCTTGAGGCTCATATCCCCGATTTCGTCCAAAAATATCGTCCCCTCGTGAGCTGAGTCAAATTTCCCTTTTCTCATGGTGGAGGCGCCGGTAAAGGCCCCCTTTTCATGCCCGAAAAGTTCGCTTTCAATGAGATCTTCAGGGATCGCCGCGCAATTTACCTCAATCATGGGTTTTCGGGCTCTACGGCTCAATCGATGAATGGTATGGGCGACCAGTTCTTTTCCGGTACCATTCTCCCCTGAAACGAGGACCCAGGCATTGGTCGGGGCAACGATTCGAATCTGTTCCTTCAACGCTGTAATGGCCTCGCTGGTTCCCACAATATTATATTTGTTTTCGGCCTTGTCCTTCAGGAAATAAACCTCTTCCTCAAGCCGGGAATGCTCCAATGCGTTGCTGATGGACAACAGCAGCTTTTCCAATGACAGGGGTTTCTCAATAAAATCGTAGGCCCCCACTTTGGTCGCCTTAACAGCCGTTTCAATGTTTCCATGCCCCGACATCATGATCACTTGAAGACTCGGATAGAGGGACTTTATTTTTTCAAGGGTTTCAATCCCGTCCATCCCCGGCATCCATATATCCAGCAGCACCAGATCGGGCATCATTTCTTCAATTTTTCCCAATGCCCCAAGGCCACTCTCAGCGCCGGCAACCTCAAAGCCCTCATCGGAAAGGATTCCCTCCAAAGATTGCAAAATACTGGTTTCATCATCGACCACAAGGATTGTTTTGGCCATTGCGTCTGCCTCTCAACTTAATTCGGAACACCCCATCATCTCAAGGGCGATTCGGGCGGTTCTTTCCGACGCTCCTCCCCTGCCAAGCTTCGCTTTTACTACTTGAAGCTTGCGAATGGTCTGTTGTCTGAAGTCTTCATCCATCAGAAACCGCTTACCGGTAATGGCCAGCCTTTCGGGGGTCGCCTCATCCTGAAGCAACTCCGGCGCCACTCTTTCTCCCGCCACAAGATTGACCAAGCCCAGATAGGGCACCTTGATCACCCGTTTCGCAACCTGGTACGTCAGGGCCTTCGCCTTATAGAGAACCACCATGGGAACGGTCATGATGGCCGCATCCAACGTGGCGGTGCCCGACGTCACCAGGGCCAGATGACACCCGCTTAATGCACTATAGATGCCTTCACGGCAAATCTCTATATCGAGGGCAGTGTTTTCCAGAAACGGGAACAGCCATTCCGGAGAAATGGTTTTCGCAAGAGGCAGAATGAAACGAATACGGGGGAATTCGGTTTTAAGTATTTCGCAGGCATCAAGCATGACGGGCAGGAGATTTTTAACTTCTTCCCGTCGACTGCCGGGAACCAATCCCACAATGGGATTGCGGATTGCGGATTGCGGATTGCGGATTGCGGCGTCCGGTTTCACCTGTTCCATCCTTTTTTCAAAGGCGTCCATCAGGGGATGACCCACATAGTCCACTTGTAAACCGGTTTTCTGGAAAAACGGTTTCTCAAAGGGCAGGATGACCGCCATTCGATCCACCCGTTTGGCGATTTTCCTGACCCTGCCCCGCCGCCATGCCCATACCTGGGGGCTGATATAATAGAGAACCGGGACCTTCAGTTCCTTGGCGATTCGCGCCATATAGAGGTTAAAACCGGGATAATCGATGAGAATAAGGAGGTCGGGACGGTGGATTTTCAAGACGTATTTCAGAATATTGGCAGCTTTTACATGGGTGTGGAACTTTCCAAAAGCCTCCATTAAGCCCACCACGGCCAAATCGGAGGCAGAAACAAAACAGTTGACCCCCGCCTGCGCCATGTGATCTCCCCCAATGCCGCAAAAAACGGCCCCGGGGCATAACCGTTTCATGGCATGGACCAGATTTGCGCCGTGCAAATCAGCGGAAGCCTCTCCCGCCACCATCAGGACCAGTTTGTGATTCCTGTTATGTGAAGATGGGCTCGAAATTCTGACAGCCTCGCTCAATCTGATGAATGATACTCAAGGCAACGCTCAGGGCATTCCGCCCATCCTCACCCGTCACCACCGGCTCGGAACCACTTTTGACGGCGTTCACAAAGGAAGAAATCTCATCGGCCAGAGGATCGCTCGCCTCAAATTTCACTTTGGTGGTGGCGACTTGAGGAAAATCATTGACGTCTTTCACCGTTGAATCCAGGTTAATGGCGGTGAGCTGCCGTTTTCCACAGTCGGCGGAAAAGTAGGCATCAGGCTGAAACACCCGAATTTTTCGCAACATTTTCCCTGAAACACGGCTGGCGGTCAGATTGGCCACGGTCCCGTCCTCAAAAATAAGGCGCACATTGGCAATATCCGTCTTTTCCGTGATGACCGGCATCCCAACCGCGTGTACCGACTTCACCTTGCTACGCACCAGGTGAAGAATAATATCCAGATCATGAATCATTAAATCAAGCACCACATCTACATCCAGACCCCGGGTCGTAAACAGATTCATGCGGTGGGATTCTAAAAAAACAGGATTTTTGAGCAGGGGTTCCAACTTTTTGATGGCCGGATTAAACCGCTCGATGAGCCCCACCTGCAACACCAGATTTCGTTCACGGGCCATATGGATCAGCACATCCGCTTCTTTCAAGTCATAGGTAATGGGCTTTTCAATGAGCATGTGGACATTGTTTGCCAAAACGTCTTTGGCCACATTAAAATGCATCTCGGTGGTCACCGCCAGACTCACGGCATCCACCTGCGTCAGGATCTCTGAATGGGTCGCGTGGCCCACAATACCATACCGGCCCGCAATCTCTTTGACGCGTTCCCGGTCCACGTCCACAACACCCACGAGTTCTACCTCAGGCAAGGCCTTGTATTTCTGCACATGAAACTCACCCAGATGCCCCACACCGATCACCGCAACTCTAAGCTTATCCTTTTTCACCCTTGTCTCCATGTTAGTGAAGAGTGAAAAGTGAAGAGTTAAGAGTGGTCCACTTTTCACCTTTCACTTTTCACTTTTCACTTTTCACTCAATGGCAACAATCGCAATTTTTTCCCTGTCCGCGGCCTTTATCATATCCAACTTGTCAAACATCAGCGTCCTGCCGGCCTCAACCGCCAGAACAGCCCCCTTGATCCGCGACATGACGCGAATGGTTTCCATGCCCACGCAAGGCACATCAAAACGAAGATCCTGTTTAGGCTTACTGACTTTGACCACAACGGCCTTTTCTTTTGCCAGGCTTCCCCCACGAAGAATCGTGGCATCCGTACCGTCAATGGCCTCCAACGCCAAAACCGTTTTTTTCCTCACCACGACACTCTGCCCAATATCCAGCCGACCCAATTCTTTGGCAATCTTCCACCCGAAATGAATATCCGTCCATTCACTCTTGGTGGGCCGCCTTTGGGTTAAACACCCTTCAGGCGCCAGAAGTTCCGGCAGATAAAGGGTGGAACTGACAATCTCCACCCCTTCCTTGGCAAATTCCTCCGTAACCGACCGCAGGATGTCATCATCATGGAAAATCGCCAGTTTGCTCATGATGGCAAGTCCTTTAAGATCGGGACGCATTTCAAACATCCTTCTCTTGGCGATAGACCCCGCCATCAGCGCCTTTCTGACCCCGAATTTCTTAAACGTCTTGATGAGTTGACCCAACTGACCCAGTTTGATCCATACAATCTCATCCACCCTATCCGCCAAAGCCGCATCCGTTTCACCATGATGGGCCACGGCTATCACCCGGGTTCCCTGTTTCCTTGCCGCATCCGCCACCAGAAGCGGGAACTGGCCACCCCCCGCAATCAATCCGATGGTTTTATCCGGGTCCGACATCACCTGATCACCCCCCGTTTCGACCCACCCAGAAAGTCCAGAAGAACCGCCAATTCGGGGATCATCTCCAACTCTTGTTTCACCTGCAAAATACCCACATCCAGTCTTTTATTTTCCCGCCACAGAATACGGTACGCTTTTTTCAGGATATCGATGGTTTCCTGGGAAAAACCCCTTCTTAAAAGCCCCTTCTGATTGACGCCATAGAGTTTGGCCCGGGGCCCCGCCGTTATCATATAGGGGGGAACATCCCGGTCAATTCCCGCTTTAGCGCCTAAAAAAGCATGGGCGCCGATTCTCACAAATTGCTGAACCGCCAGAAAAGCATTCAGGATAGCGTACTCACCAATATGAACATGCCCTCCCAGGGTAGCGCCATTACCCAGGATTACCCAATCCGACAGGTTGCAGTCATGGGCCACATGGGCATAGGCCATCAAATAATTATGATTCCCAATGACCGTTTCCCATGCCTCTTTGGTGGTGGCCCGATTGATGGTAACATATTCCCTGACGGTATTGTCATCCCCCATAATCAGGCGGGTATCTTCATTCCCGTAGCCGATATCCTGGGGCGGCGTGCCGATGGAAGAAAAAGGATAAAACCGGTTCCTTTCTCCAATGCGCGTGTGCCCTTCAATGGCCACATGACTGCCGATCTCAGTATCCCGACCAATGGTTACCTGATCCCCCACATTGCTGAAGGGACCAATCTTAACCCCGGAAGCGATCTTCGCGCCGGGACTCACCACCGCTAAAGGATGGATGAATGCGGAGCGTTTTTCCTGAGATTGATTCATGGATTGTTCCTCCAAAATATTCCGCATTCCGCACTCCGCATTCCGCAATTAACCAATGGTTGCCACCAAAACCGCCTCGGCCACCAGTTGACCCTCCACAAGCGCTTTTCCCGCCACCTTCCAAACCTTTGATCCCGTTCTCAAGGGTTCAATTTCAAATCGAATCTGATCGCCGGGAATCACCGGTTTTCTGAATTTCACCTTGTCCATGGCCACAAAACGGATGGGATTGGCATCTTCTCTTTCCATGACGCCGGGGATGGACAAACGCGCCAGAATCCCCCCAACCTGGGCCATGGCCTCAATGACGAGGACACCCGGCATGATGGGTTCACCCGGAAAATGCCCCTGAAAAAAGGGTTCATTGGCCGTTACATTTTTGATGCCCACAACGCTTTTATAAGGCTCAAGCGCAATAATTTTGTCCACCATCAAAAACGGATAGCGGTGGGGAATAATTTTCGTAATTTCCGTATATGTCAAAGGAAGTTCCATTCGGTCTGTTACTCCTTACCTTTCACTTTTCACTCTTCACTTTTCACTCTGTTCCCCAAGACGGGTTTCCAATTCCCGAACTTGTTTCTCAAGGCGCCGTAGACGATCTCCCAATTGCGGCAGCCGGGCCATCATCGCCGCAGACTTGAGCCAGAGACGGTGATCAATGGCAGGAGATCCGGAAACGATGCCGCCGGGGGGAATCGTCTTGGCCACACCCGACTGAGACCCCACCATGGCCCCGTCTCCAATTTCCGTATGATCAATTACCCCCACCTGGCCCCCAATGACCACACCCCGCCCCAAACGGGAACTCCCGGAGATCCCCGCCTGAGCCACAATGATAGAATGTTCGCCGATGACCACGTTATGAGCGATCTGCACCAGATTGTCGGTCTTGACGCCCTGCTTAATCCAGGTTTCACCGAATGCAGCCCGATCAATACAGTTATTGGCGCCGATCTCCACATGATCGTCAATCCGGACGATCCCGGTCTGTGGAATCTTGACGGAAGCAGCGCCATCTCTTACAAAACCGAACCCATCCCCTCCGATGGTGGTCCCGGCGTGAATAATAACATCATTTCCAATGATACAATCCCGCAAAACCGTCACATTGGGATACAAAATACTCCGTTTGCCGATTTTAACCCTTTCGCCGATAAAAACCCCCGGAAACAAAATGGCCCCATCGTCAATTTCAGACCCTTCGCCCACATACACCATGGGGAAAATTGACACATCTTCTCCCAAAGAGCAGTTTTTGCAGACAACGGCATCGGAACTCACCCCCGGGAATCGGGCGGGCGGCATGGCAAAAATCGCCGCAATCCGGGCATAGGCCAGTTCCACATGAGCGGTCACCACCTGCAACCCCTTGAACACCTCATTTTTCTCGGAAACCAGCAATGCGCCGGCCCGTGTTTTTTTCAAACCTTCAGCGTACCTGCGATCCGAAAAAAAAGAGATCTCAGAGGGACTGGCCCGATCAAGAGAGTTAATGCCCGTAACGGTAAAATTTTCATCGCCGATACACTCCCCCGCCACAATTTCGGCCACTTTTTTTAAAGGTATTTCCACGACAACTTCCCCTATTGCTTCATCTGGTCGTAGGCCTTGATCACCTGGGCGGTGATATCAATGGCATTATCGTAATAGACAAGCCCGACGGTGCCTTGTTCCAGGATAACCGTGTAACCTTCCTTTTTGCCGATCTTCTCAACAACCTTTTCAATCTCCTTACCGACTTTCCGAGTAGCCTCGAATTCCGCATCTTTCATTTCCTGGGTGACTTCGCCCACCATATATTTGTAATGGCGAGTCAGCTTCCCTAACTCCATTTCCTTGTCTTCCTTGGCGTCAAGACTCAGCATCATACTCTGCTTCTGCAACTCTTTTTCCAACTTTTGGATTTGCTCTCTCTCGGCATCCAGCTTCTTTTGGAACCCGTTATACGTTTGCTTTAACCCTTCCCGAATCTTCTGAAAATTAGCGGATCGCTGCTGAAGCCGCTTCATATCCAGCACGCCAATCTTAACATCCCCGGCCAAAGCCGCCGTGTACTGCATGGAAAACAAAAACGCTCCGCAAAACAAAACACAAAAAAACTTTTTCATTTTAATCCCCCCTATAATATATTTTGGCATTTAACTTAGTGCCTGAACGAAAACCTCTAAATATAGTTTTCCAATTTTCGTTAGACATTTACAACTAGTTGATATAGTTTCGTTTTTTTACTTAAAACCTAAAACTTAAAACCGTGCCTGAACGAGGTTTTCGTTCAGGCATTACATAACACCGCCCATACTGAATTCCCATTTTCCCGCCCCCTCATCCTCCATCTTATCAAGTTTCCACCCATATTCCAGACGAAGGGGACCCAACGGCGAATACCATCGCACTCCGCCCCCTACCGATTTTTTGAGACCACTGAAATTATAATTTTCAGCGGATGTCCAGACATTACCGGCATCAAAAAACACGACCCCGACCACACCCTGTTCCGTGAGTAATGGAAAGCTGTATTCCACATTATAACACATCATCTTTTCACCGCCGATATAATCGCCGGTATCCGGATCGACGGGGGAAATGGTCTGATAATCATAGCCACGAACCGTGTTAATGCCGCCCAGAAAAAACTTCTGATAAACGGAAAGTTTGCCCCGGTCCTCAATATAACCCCATCGACCCTGCACCATAAAAACCGTGTCCCAGAACATGGGGAAAAACCACGCCGTTCTCAAACGATACTTGGTAAACTGCTCATCGCCTGCGAGGATCCCCCCAGCATACTGAACGGATCCCTCGTTGATGGACCCCCGGCTCGTATTAAAGGTTCGATCCCGGCTGTCCCGGTTCACCAGGAATGTCAGACTGCTGGTCACATTGTTGCCGGTCATATCCAAGAGTGTTTGAGATGCCGAGGAGGAAACATCGCTGATATCGGCGTTGTCATAGCCGTACATGAGGGTTCCACGGGTATAGTCGAAATAGAGCGGCGCCCCGAGGGAAATCCGAGTGCCATAACTGGCCCGGGTATAGTCCGTGTATTCCTGGGTCCACTTGTACAGATCAGCCCCAAAGGACAGACGCGTATCAAAGAGCCAGGGTTCCAGAAAGCGAATATCGTATTCCGTATTTTTCCCGCCGATTCTGGCCGACGCGCTCAACCGTTGCCCATATCCCATGAAGTTTTCGTCGGAAACCTGAAAAGTCACGAATGCCGAATAGGCCGAACTGTATCCAGCGCCCACACTGAATGTCCGCGTGCCCTTCTCTTTCACATCCACATTCAAATCCATCAGGTCGTCGCGACTGCCCTTTTTGGTATGAAGCTGAACATCCTCGAAAAAACCGAGCCGTTTGAGGTTTTCAGTGCTTCGCTTCAGGCCCTTTCCGCTGAAATAGTCGCCCTCCATAACCTTCAACTCGCGCCGGATAACCTTGTCTCTCGAATGCTCGTTTCCGGAAATGGTGATCCGCTCAAAACGGACCTTGGGACCTTTTGAGATATCATATGTGACATCGGCCATATGCTTTTCATCATCTTCATTGATGATTGGCTTGATCTCCGCGTAAGCATAGCCTTGATCGGCATATACATCCTGCAAACTGATCATGTCTTTTCGAACGGTCTCCCGGTTGAAAATCTTCTCCTTGCCGATGTTGACCTTTTTTAAAAGAACATCGGCGGGCTCGATCAGATCCCCAGCGACATTAACCTTATCAACCCCATAACACTCGCCTTCATTGATCTCAATAGAAACCACCAATCCTTTTATGTCGTCGTCATAATAGACTTTCGGTTCCCCTACCCTGGCCTTGATGTAACCATGATTATGATAAAAGCTGGTAATCTTATGGGCATCAAACTCCAATTTTTTCTTATCCAGGATACCTGCTTTGGTGATCCAGGAAAGAAACCATTTTTCACTGGTTTCCATGATGTCCCTGAGATCATCGCTATCATAGGCTTTATTCCCCATGAATTCGATCTTCAGGATATAAACCTTGTCATGTTCCTTGACATCGTATTTCAGAAGGACCTCGTTGTTGGGAAGGGTTTCCGTCGTTTCCGTTATCTCGGCATTGTAGTACCCCTTTTCCTTGTAAAAGTCCCTGAGGCGATTAACGCTTTGCTTGATGGTATTAAGATCCAAAATGGAATAGAGATTGATCCCCAGCTCTTTTTGCAGATCCTCGTCATCCACCTCATCATTTCCCACGAACACGATCTTGCCTACGGATGGCTTTTCAACGACATTGAAGGTAATGACCTTGCCCGCCGGACCATCCGACACGTCCATGGCGACATCCTTGAAAAAGCCCATTTTGTAAATATCGCGAAGATCCTTGTCCAGTTTATCAAGGTCCATCCTGTCCCCGGGCTGCGTTCCCACAACGGCCAGCACCGCTGCCTTTTCAATTCGCCGGTTGCCCGTCACATGGATGGAATCCACCTGGGGAACACCGGTTATCCGATCTTCAAGACTCAATGCCAGTCGCTTCACCGACTCGGGGACCTCGTCCATATCCTCGACCACCTGAAAAATAAAAAAAGGCATTTTCTTCCCCGAAACATCAACGACTTTCAGGTCAATACTCCCCTTATCGCCGATCTGGGTCATGCTGCCTTTCACTATCCACCCCGCCTTGAGCCGATTTCCCAGGCGAACCAGCACCGTATTTTGAAGCACTTTTGAAAAAACCATGGGGTCTTGGTTGATGGTCTCGGGGGGGACAACGTTAAAGCCGTTTTGTTCCATCCGAAAAGAGATCATTTTCTGCAATCCTTCCCGAAGATGTTGAAAAGATTTCGGTGCATTGATCTCAAAAGGCAAAATCCCAATGGTTCCTTTCTTCTCCTGGGCCGAGGCATCGAAAACCCCAAAACAGAAGACCATCAAAACCAGTAGGCTTTGAAGAACGAAAAGGCTCACCCTTCTCCCATATTCATAAACATTGGGAACGCTTAAACGCCTAACACACCTAGCGAATTCGACCATTAACCAACTCCATTTTTTTTGACATCTTTTCCGCCAATCTCTGGTTGTGGGTGGCGATCACCATGGCCACCCCCGCCTCCTGGTTCAGACGAAGCAACAGCTCGGCAATCTCCTCACCCGTCGCCCAATCCAGATTTCCCGTGGGCTCGTCTCCCAAAATCAACTTAGGACTCATAATCAGGGCCCGGGCAATGGCCACACGCTGTTGCTCTCCGCCGGAGAGCTCGCCTGCCCGATGGGTCAACCGCATCTCAAGACCCACTTTGCAAAGCACGTCGGTCGCCATTTCAATGGCCTGTTTCTTCGAATGCCTGGCGATCAAGGCGGGCATCATCGCATTTTCCAATGCATTCAATTCAGGCAATAAATGATGAAACTGGAACACAAAACCGATGTCTCTATTTCTTAACCGGGACAAACCCGCCGGGTCCATTTCATAAATGTTGATACCGTCGAATTTAACGGTTCCGCCTGAGGGAGGATCCAGACTTCCCATAATGTTCAGAAAAGTAGATTTTCCCACTCCCGACGCCCCGGTAATGGACAGGCTGTCGGCAGGATAAAGGTTAAGGTCAATCCCTTTCAGAACCTCAATGGTGTTTCCCAGGTGTTCAAAAGACTTGCTCACCCCATCAAAAACCAGCATGGGCGAAGGAGAAGACCCCGCAACCAATAAAACGCCCCCATTTAAATTGTCATTCATACCGAAAGGACTCCACAGGATTCAGCCTTGAAGCATACCACGCCGGATAAAGGGTGGCCAGAAACGAAATGACCACCGCCGCGGCCGCGACAACGGCAACATCGGAAAACACCACTTGAACCGGCAATTTGGAAATATAGTAAACATCCGATGGAAGGCTGATAAACTTGTATCGGGACAACAGATGGCAGATGCCAAGCCCCGATAAAAGACCGGCGGCAGTCCCGACAATACCCACTAAAATCCCCTGGAACATGAAAATGCTCATGATGCTTTTGGCGGTGGCGCCCATGGCGCGCAGAATGGCAACATCCCGCGTCTTTTCCATCACCACCATCACCAGCGTGCTGATAATATTCAGGGCGCCCACCAAAACAATCATGGTCAGAATGACAAACATGGTAAGTTTTTCAAGCTTCAGCGCTGAAAAAAGGCTTCGATTCATGAGTTTCCAGTCTTTGGTCCAATAGGGATAACCCAATTCCTTCTGAATTTTTTTTGCGATAACGTCCGACTGGTAAACCTCTTTGACGTTAAGCTCAAGTCCCGTCACGCTGTCGCCCAGCGCCAGAAACCGTTGTGCCTCCTTCAGAGAAATATAGACCATGGAGGCATCGTATTCATACATGCCGGAATCAAAAATGGCAGTCACTTTGAACCTTTGGGTGTTGGGCGTCCTACCTAAGGGGGTCAATTTTCCTTCGGGTGAAATCACCGTCACCAGACTTCCCGGGGCGGCGCCGATCTGCTTGGCCAACTCACTTCCGATAATCATGCCGGGAACGCCCTTTTCAGTCTCATCCAGGGACGACAGGGACCCTTCCTTAATCATTGCGTCAAAACTGACCACTCTCGCCGCGGTTTTCGGGTCAATTCCCCGCAACACGGCGCCTGAAACCCTTCCCGCGTTATTGAGCATCACCTGGGTATAAACAAAAGGGGTTACAGCCACCACCCCATCCATTTTTTCCACCTTCTCGGCTACCGGCTGGTATCCGCTGAAGGTTCCGCTGAGGTTCAACACCAGGACATGGGCATTCACACCCAATATCTTGCTCATGAGATCCGATCTGAAGCCATTCATCACGGAAAGCACCACCACCAGCGCCATAACGCCTACCATCACGCCCAACACCGAAATAATGGTAATCACCGAAATAAAGCGCTGTTTCCGCTTGGCTTTCAGATACCTGATCCCTAAAAATAACTCATACATGCGCGAAACAGCCTATTCCTTCGGCCGCATCTGGGGAAACAGGATCACGTCCCGAATGGATGGCGAATCGGTGAGCAGCATCACGAACCGATCAATACCAATGCCTTCTCCCGCCGTGGGCGGCATGCCGTACTCGAGGGCGGTAACGTAGTCCTCATCCATAAACAACGCTTCTTTGTCTCCGGCGTTCCTGAGGGCCACCTGGTTTAGGAACCTGCCTTTCTGATCCACGGGATCATTCAACTCCGTAAACGCATTGGCAATCTCCCGGCCCCCGATAAACAGCTCGAACCGATCGGTCAATTCGGGATTATCGTCATTGCGCCTGGAAAGGGGGGATACCTCAGTGGGATAACCGGTTACAAAGGTAGGATGGAGAAGGTGGGGCTCCACCAGGTGATCAAATAGTTTGGTCAAAATTTGACCGTGCCCATCCCTCTCCTGAATGGGAATTCCCAGCCCATTCGCCAGAGCGGCAGCCGGTTCCCTGTCATTAAAAACATTCTCTTCCACTTTCCCAGTCTCTTTGAGAGAATCAAAAAGGGAGATTCTTTTCCATGGGGGCGTAAAATCAATGGTCTTCCCCTGATATTCGATCACCTGCCGACCCACCACCTGTTCGAGGACATAAGCAAAAACTTCCTCCGTCAATACCATCAGATCCTCATAGGTGGCATAGGCCATATAGAATTCCATCATGGTAAACTCGGGGTTGTGCTTAATGGAAAGGCCCTCATTTCTAAAATTCCGGTTGATTTCAAAAACCCTTTCCAGGCCTCCAACCACCAGCCGTTTCAGATAGAGTTCGGGCGCCACCCGCATGTACAGGTCCATCCCCAATGCATTGTGATAGGTCTTAAAAGGTCTGGCAGTAGCCCCCCCGGGAATCGGCTGCATCATGGGGGTTTCCACCTCCAGAAAGTCCCTTTCGATAAAAAACTCACGAATGGATTGGATAATCCGACTTCGCGCCACAAAGACCTCTCGCACGGGGTCGTTCATGATCAGGTCCACATACCGCTGCCGGTACCTGGTTTCAACATCGGTTAAGCCATGCCATTTTTCGGGAAGGGGCCTCATGGACTTAGTAAGCAACATCAGATCTTCCGCCACAAGGGTCAATTCTCCGGTTTTGGTTCTGAACAGCGGCCCCTTGACACCCACGAAGTCGCCAATATCCATGAGTTTGAATGTATCGAATTGTTCGGGCGCCAGTTTGTTTTTCCTGACATATGCCTGAATTCGGCCTGTTCTGTCTTTGATGTGGATGAAGGACGCTTTGCCAAAATCCCGGCGCGAAATAATTCGACCGGCCACGGCGTAACTTTTTGTTTCCTTCTCCAGCGCACTTTCATCCATCCCGTCGAACCGCAGCAGGATTTCTCCCGCGGTGATATCCACCTGGTAACCCGCAGGATAAAGGTTGACCCCGCCAGCCCTCAATTTTTCCGCTTTGTTCGCTCGATCTTCTATAATCGCACTTGGTTTTCCCATGGTTGCACAAAATCCATTCTGATGAATTGTTTGACGCGACTGACTTCATCGCAATTGATTAAACTTACTTTTCTAATTCAACCGATCATTATAGTCAAGGCCAATAGCGTTCAAATGGTAAAATCACTTCAATTCCTCAAAAACACGCTCCACCTGCCCCAGCATATCCTCCTTTGACCCGTCATTTTCAATGACCCAGTCCGCAAAACCCGTCTTTTCTTTTACCGGCAACTGGCTGGCAATGATTCGCGAGGCTTCCTCCTGGTCGATGCCGTCTCGCGCCATGAGGCGCATTTTCTGGGTCTCCGGACTCACGGACACCACAATGATCTTTTCAAACAGGTACATGAGGTTCAGTTCCACCAGCAGGGGGATATCCACAATCACAATCGACGCGGGGTCCTCCTGACCGAATACCGCCAGTTGCCGAAAAAACTCCTCATAAATTCTGGGGTGGGTGAATTCCTCCAGTTTTTTCCGCTTCTCCATATCCTTGAATACAATGTCCGATATCTTTTTCCGGTCCAGGGTTCCATCCGCCTGGCATACCTGGGTTCCGAAATATTTGAGGATATCATTGTAGCCGGGCCGACCCGGTTCCACTACCTGGCGGGCAATGAGATCAAAGTCGATCAGTTTGGCCCCCAGTTCGACCAGTTTGGTAGACACCGTGCTTTTTCCACTGGCAATGACGCCGGTGAGCCCGGCCACCATACCTTTGGGCACGGCGCCCCGTACCTTTTCGATGCGTTCCTCAAGGGTCATGTAGGCCACGGGAAGCGCCGCGGCCATATCTCCTTCGGCGCCCGCGAAACTGATGGGATAACGGACGCCTTTCCGGTAAAGAATCTCCAGGCCATGCAGGGCCTTTTCCATGTATCCTGCCGGAAGGGCCATCACCAGCTCGTCATCCTGGGCGTGGCCGTAACGCCGTTCCCCGTAACAGGGGATGGTGAGGGAGGGCTTGCCATCCAGGTAACAGCGGGCAATGGCATCGGAACAGGAGGACTCACCGACGCAATGGAACTGCATGACTTCATAGTTTTCAAATTGAAGGGCATTAATCAGCAGAATCATCTGAGCCGGATTGGCGTAGATGAGTACGATATCCGGTTCAAAGGGATCATACACCAGGGGCGCCATGGCGACGGCTTCATATTGGCCGGTTTTGATCCTGGGGATGGCCGCTTCATAGCGCTTGCCGTCTTCCTTGGTTTGAACCCACACGATGGACCTGAAGCTGCCGTCCGTATAACAGGAAGACAGTTCGTTGAGCCCTAGAATGGAGGAACAGGTGGGGAGTGCAAAATCGTCCACATCAGCCCCCACGGTCCAGTCAAAATTGCGCACCAGGCTGATGAGCTGGCAATTGGTGAGCTTATGACTCGGTCGCCTCAAAAAAGGGACCTCCTGCAACTGCTCTTTTTTTTCCAGCATCTTCATGGCCACCGGAAAAGACCTGAGCCTCAATAGAATTTCCATTCTGCGCACCAGTTTTTCCCATTTGCCTTTTTCTTTGCACATGTTCATTTCTCCTTATTTAAGGTTTCGATAATCCACGGGAACCGAATCTCCAGCCCTGAGAGCCGAGATAAGTTCTTCTTCATTATGAATGATCTTACTGAACCGTGTGGCGTAAAATCCCACATCTTCGGCCAAATGGGCGTCGCTCCCACCGGTGATCGGCAATTTCAGGGCACTCGCCACCCGGCCGCAGAAACGGTTTTCATCCACCGTCACTTTGCTGTTTAAGGTCTCCACCCCATCCACCAGGGCAAACATGGGGCGAGCCGCAGCCTTTTCAATATCGAGACCCAGCTTGTCCCCGCTTACCGCCAGGAACCCTCGAAAGGGATGGGCCGCGATCATGAAACCATCAACGGCCCTCACTTTCTCGGCCAAATCCTTCAAGGCGATGATCCCCTGGATATCCTCATCCAATCCGAAAACCAGGATGTCCCCCTGTACGGTGGTAACCTCGTTGCCCCTCAACACCAGAAAGTCATGCTTTTTTCTCAATAACGCCATGTCTTTTGGATCCCATTGGTAGTTATGATCCGTCAGGCAGATGCCGTCGAGCCCGATTCGCCTGGCTTCCGTAATGATGTCATCCACCGATGATGAAGCGCAGGGGGAAGCGGGAGACGTGTGGACATGAAGATCAATGGTAAACCCGTGGCGTGGTGCATCTTCCAGTTGTTCAAAAGGAATTCGTTCTTTGTTTCTGATTCGCCTGGGGGCGGCAGTTGCCACCCGCGAACTTGGGGATAACGGCACGGAAGGTTCGACATCTTTTTGCGTTTCCGCTTCCGGAGTTTCAAGCATCTGTTTGGTTTTAAGAATGGCATCGCAGCATTCCAGGATGAGGTTGGCAAAGTGCCGGCAGGCCTCTCGTCCTACGATTCGATGAATGCTCCGGCTGAACCCTTCATCCGTCAAACAGAGTCCAACGGCGCCCTGCAAGGGCTCCACGGCCAGCGGGCAGTCGGGCGTGGTATATCGGTTCCAGTGGCCTTGAAGCCATTCTATGGTCATATCGGCCCCATTCACCTGGAACGTTGTTTCCAGACTATAAATATGGTCATCTAAAAAACCGTAAGCCACATAAACATCTTCAGATGGGATTTCAACATTCACCAGCTTATTTCGCATATACGTCAGCATTTAACTTGACCTCCTTATTTGTTGTTTTCGTAATCTGACGTCCTTTTCATTTAAGCTTAGAAATTTCAATGCCCTCCAAAAGTGAACTCCCGTCGGCAAAGGCCGCGCACCGGTTGTACAGCCGTTTGTTATTCTGAACCATTTCCGAATAAAAGCCCCGGCTGTCAGCGGGTTCGAGAGGTGCTTTTTGGAGGGTTTCCTTGGTCAAGCTCAAAATGGCCCCATGGCAACACTCTTCGGCCATAAAGGCCAGTTCCACACAGGCCGGATCATCTCCCATGAGCCCCTCAATAATTTTAAGCATGCCCGGACCGATCCGTACCCCGAGGAGATTCTGAAGTCTCTCTTCCGCGGCCGCCATACCTTCCATTCGGCAATGGTCAACGCGACTATTGGCGGTCATGATTTCAAGATCCGGAAGGCCGGCCTGAATCTGAACCCGCGCATCCAGAAGATTATCCGTTACCCGACAGGTACATGTCATAATGCCGTCCGAAGATTCTTCTACCGTTGTGCATCGACTTCGCGAAAATGAAATTAAATGAGCCATTCTGTTCCCCCTTTTCGATTCTTCCTTCTTTAACAGTTACTTGGCGTGGTCCGACTCCAAACAAACAACAATTGAGTCTAAACAACTATTTGGCATGTTGAGAGTTCTGAAGCTTGAATGCCTTATATGTTGAAGTGTCGAAAACCCAAGCACTGATGTTTTTAGCATTACAAGGAAGTAATTCTTTTTGAAATTCTTTTTTCCAACCCGATCTTTTATAAGCGGGATCATTCAAAGCGCTCCCAATTCTTTTTCGTTTGTCTCCCACTTCGGCGATTGCAAACGCAATTTCTTCACCGTTAATATCATCATAAGCAAGAATTACTGCATCGGCGGATTCTTTACGTTCAGGTAATATTGCCCATCCAGATGCGATATGACGACCGTGACCATCATCCATTAATGCTTCAAAAACACCACAATTTTCAAGTAGAATAACAAGTACAATTCCGGTGATAATCAAATACTTCTTTCTATGAAAATTACTCTTGCTAAATTTAATGACATTATTTTTTCGCTCCGCCATAATCATAAAAAGACTAATTCTACTTTGTCACTTTCTCACCAGCAATTCTCATTATGATGTCGTTTAATCGCAAAACGCTGTGCAGACGGCATTCCGCCACAATTTCTCGTAGATCTGAAAGCTGCTCCCACAAACACATCTCGTTACACATCCAGTTTTATGTCGCGACGTAGGGGCAATCCCCCCGTGGTTGCCCTGCTTGTCCTCTATTAAGGTGTTTGGACAGCATCAGCAGGGCAGGCACAGGGGCCTGCCCCTACAATAACATCCAGTACCTAATGTTTTTTCCCTTATTCCTGAACAGAATCTGGGAGTAAGGTGAATTCGCTACCCATGAATGGCAACAAAAAAAACAAACTGCGGACTATCTCAAAAGCCGTAATTAGAATTGTTGTTTTCCCACAACCAACCTTCCGCTTATTCTGCGAGCTGTTTACTCGATGATCAAGTTTTTTATCTTGTTTTTTTTGAAATTCAATTTTTTGGTGATAAACTTGTCAAAAGTACTCAGCAAAGACAACATCTGAATGATAGAGACGATGTAGGCTCCAATCTACCCATGGCTCTTCCGCTCATATGTTTTTTAGATGGCATGAGACGGAAAACATCTTTGATAAATTGCCCCATTTCCTTAAGCTTCTCAACGGGATCTTGTTGTTGCAGCAAAGATTTGACTGATTCGAGCAAAATATCCATCTGACTCCTTCGTTGCAGGCTACCCACGGTAAACACAGGTAGTTTATTCTCTATACAGGCCTCCTGCTCAGGGTGAAGGAGGAGGCAATGGTCTAAGCAACAGACTCAGGACCAGGCCTCGGCTTGATCCTTCTTCGTCGAATTGTTTGGCCTCTTGCCCCCATTCTTCATAGAGCTTCCAGTCTTCAAAGAAAACCTCCACAAGCCATTTTAAAGAGTATGCTTGGATAATGTCAAGTGTCCGCCAACTCAGATCAGTGGCAACTAAATAACGGTATTCTTCTTCCCCTTCATATTTAGGGGCGATCACAAAACGCTTCTTGCCGCTGTGTGCATCAACCTTCAGGCGGGCACTGCTTACTG
Source organism: Desulfatiglandales bacterium (assembly GCA_963662465.1). Lineage (GTDB taxonomy): Bacteria > Desulfobacterota > DSM-4660 > Desulfatiglandales > Desulfatiglandaceae > NaphS2. Next base: position 178,965 of record OY759599.1, on the reverse strand, counting down.
TTGCATTGACTTCTTCACCACCTCGTAGATGAATAGTACAATTTATCCCTTTGTTTGTTATGTTGAAACTTGCATTTCGCTCTTTAAAAAACGACGTTTTAATTTTTTAATCCTCAATACTTCAACGCTAATCAAAACTGAACCAAGTTTGCTAATGGAAATTGAACCATTGACTGTCACCGCCAGTGAGTACGGCCCTCAGGTATAGCGGACGATGAGGGATCCATAAGTGGCGGCAAAGGAGTCGTTGATGTAGATTTACTTTTCAATAAATTTTTATAAAATCTATTTTCTTTGGATTTGGTTTTCTTCTTCCAAGACAGAGGCTTGGTTAAGTGGAAATGCGATTTACTTTGTAGAATGGATGGTGAAGGCCCGAAGTAGCCGCTTCGGGCCTTCTTTTTTGACCACCGGATAGAGCCGGAAGCCACACACACGCCAATTTTATATAAGTGTGTTTCCGGCCAATTGCAAGGCCGGAATGATGGGAGATGTCCTTTTAAGAGTGGTTCAATGCCGATGTTGTGGTTGCTTTTTTCACGTCTGTCGGTCGTGTTGGCGTGGCCAGGCCTATTGTGGGGAACGATGTCGCAGGATACGCCAAAGACAGCTGCACCGGAAAGCTCAGGGGAAATACCGCAATTCGAAAAAAGGGAAAGAGCGCCGTCGTTTGTACGAAAAAACAAAAAAATCCAAAAAAAATGGACTGAACCCTGGTGATGATAGTTCAACACCTCAAAAAGACTGTGATATTGAACCCAAAAAGCGGTCGGGGAACCGACCCAGCTGTCTTTTTTGCGGGTCGATCGGGGTTGTTGTGGACCATTTTCCTCGCCGTGCTTATGCAGGGAGGGTTTTTTCAGATGTAACAGGCTTTGAGAAAACCCCATATCCATGACAGGAGAAAAAAATGATCAAAAAAAGAGTCCTTTTTCCCGAAAGAGTGCGTGTCATCAATGGAAGCTTCGGCTTTCTGGAGCATCGTTTTTTGAGAAACGGCTTTTGGGAGAGCCTGAATCATCATGAGCTGCTGCTCTACATTTTTCTGGTGTTGGTATCTGACAAAAACGGGCTCTCTTATTATGGTTACGACAGAATCTGCCGGATTTTAAAGGTGCATTTGGATCAATATATCGATGCCCGCGATGGCTTGTTGGACAAGGATCTGATTGGGTTTGATGGCCGTCTGTTTCAGGTTCTTTCGCTTCCCAGACGTCCTGTGATTGTGAAACAGGTAAAGGAGATCCGGCAAGGAAATTGGGTCAGTCTTGGAGAAACCATAGAGGAAATCTTTCGGGAGACTGGGTATGGAATCCATCCGAACCGTTGATATTCATTTGCTGGAGTTGCGTTACGCTCATTGCCGGATAATGAATCACCAGGCTTTAAAGCGATTGAGGGATTCCATCGAAACTTACGGGCAGATCGTTCCGGCCCTGGCTATTGAAGAAAAAGACAAACTGATTCTGATTGATGGCTACCTGCGTGTTCGAGCGCTTTGTGCTTGTGGAAAGGACCGGATATGTGTCCAATTCTCAAAAGAAAACGAACAAAATGCCATGTTTTCGCTTTTAACCAAGGCCAATGAACGGCAATGGGAAGTCATTGAGCAGTCTGTTTTACTTCAGGAATTACATCGGCGTTTTGGGTGCAGCCTCTCCCATATTGCAACCCGAATAGGGCGCGACAAGAGTTTTGTAAAACGGCGGCTGGACCTGGTTGAAGCCCTGCCGGAAAATATTTTGAGAACCGTGATTGCAGGCTCACTTTCAACCTGGGCTGCCGGCCGTGTCATGGCGCCGTTGGCGCGCGCCAACGGTGAAGACGCACAAAAACTGTTGGCCCACCTGGAAAAAGAACCTCTATCCACAAGGGAACTGGCCCGTTTCTACGCACATTACCAGAAAAGCAACCGGTCTGTTCGAGACCACATGCTGGAAAATCCATCCCTTTTCATAAAAGTTCTCGAACAAAGAACCCAGTCTAAACAAGCCAAAGAAGTTCATGATGGACCGGAAGGCAAATGGTTCAAGGATATTGAAATGGTATATGCGGTTCTCAAACGTCTGGTGAAAACCGTTTCGCATGTCCATTACCCAAAAAGCGATCAGTTGAAGAAACAAACGCTCAAAACCTGGGTGAAAAAGATAGAAAAACAAGCACTGGAACTCAAGAAAGCGACCCAATTATGATCCGACAATCCAAAAAAGATGCCATTGTGGAATTGAAAAAAACCGGCATGAGTTTGCGCGACATCGCCAAAACCCTGAAGGCCGGTCGCAATACCGTCACGAAGGTTTTAGATGATCATGACGAAGAGGCGGTACCCCAAAGGAACTCCCGGTATGAAGAACATGTCCCGTTGATCCGCGAGCTTTTCAAGGAATGTAAAGGAAATGCCGTGCGAGTAGCCGAGGAACTGGAAAGCCGCCAACAGATCAAAATCCCTTATCAGAGTCTGACCTGGATTATGAGAAAGTACGAGATCCGGGAACGTAAAAAAAGACGGGCGGGCCAATACCATTTTAAACCCGGTCAGGAGATGCAGCATGATACGTCACCCCATCTGGTTGTCATTAATGGGAAAAAAATGTCGACCCAGTGCGCGTCCCTGACCCTGGCCTTTTGCCGAAGGATTTTTATTCAGTATTACCCCTGTTTTACCCGGTTTGAGTGCAAGGTTTTCCTAAAAAAAGCATTCGAGTTTATGGACGGGGTGTGTTCCCGGTGCATGGTTGACAACACCAATGTTATTGTGGCCGGCGGCACCGGGCCTGATGCATTGATTGCGCCTGAAATGAAATACTTCGGCGATATGTATGGAACCCGGTTTGAGGCCCATGCTGTAGGAGACGCCAATCGAAGTGCCCGTGTGGAAAGGCCTTTTCATTTTGTGGAAAACAATTTTCTTCCCGGTAGAACATTTGTTAGCTGGCAGGATTTGAACCGGCAGGCAATCGACTGGTGCCGGAATACAAGCGATAAAAAGTTTAAACGGGCTTTAGGGATGACGCCGGATGAGGCCTATGTCATTGAAAAGCCATATCTCATTGATTTACCGGCATACCAGCCGCCAGTCTATGTGGCAGAACACAGGGTAGCCGATGTTCAGGGATATGTGCACTTGGACACCAACCGCTATTCAGTCCCTGAAGCGCTGATTGGGAACTCCCTGGAAGTACAGAAACATTGGCTCAAGGTCATCGTTTACGACAAAAACACAAAAGTGGCGGAACATGACCGCATACTGGATAAACGCAACACCCGAACAACCCTGCCCGGTCACCATGTTCCCATTCGAAGAAAAAAAGATCCCCGAATCCCTTCAAAAGAAGAACAGCTGTTGACGGGAGAGGATGCCATCCTGGATGAGTATGTGGCTGAACTGAAGAAAAGAAGTCACGGTCGCGGTGTGGTCAAGTTACGTCGGTTGCTTCATCTGAAACGCACTTATCCCGGGGAACCTTTTTTGAAAGCCATAACACAGGCGCTTAAATATGGACTTTTTGATTTGTCGCGTCTGGAAAACATTATTCTCGATTATATCGCGGGAGACTTTTTTGATCTATGAAAAAGAAAATTGAACAGTTACTCATTGATTTGAAGTTTAAAGGCATGCTGAAGGCTCTCGAAGAACAGTTGGCTTCGGCTGAAAAGAACGGTTTTTCCATTCACGAGGTCATCTACAATCTCCTGGCTGAGGAATTACGTTTCCGGCAGGAGCGCAGCATGATCTATCGGGTCCAGATTGCAAAGCTTCCATGGGAATGGACCCTCAACTCCTTTCCGTTTGATCTTCAGCCGGGAATACAGAAGAGCCGGATCATGACGTTGTCCGGCCTTGACTTTATCAGCCGAAGAGAAAACATCGTGTTCCATGGAAAAACCGGCGTCGGCAAAACGGGATTGGCCGTGGGGATCCTTCGTCAAGCCATTATTGCCGGGTACCGGGGGCGTTTTTATAATGTTCAGGATTTGCTGGATCAGCTCTATGCGTCTTTGGCAGATCGGTCCACCCCGAAACTCCTCAATGCCCTTTGCAGATATGACCTGCTTCTGCTCGATGAACTGGGATACCTGACCCTCAAAAAAGAGCAGATGAACGCCTTTTTTAAACTCATGAAAGATCGCTATGAAGCCGGTCGGTCCACAATTATTACGACCAATCTTCAACCTGAACAATGGTATTCGCTGCTTGAACCAAAGGACATGGTCGATGCCTTGCTGGATCGTCTCAACCATCGCTGCATCAACATTCATATTGATGGTCCTTCCCTCAGAAAATGAGATGTTCGCCAAAGGGCCGGTTTTGAGGTCTGAATATCACCGGTCTGTTTGAATCTCACCGGTCTGTTTGAATCTCGTTACACGAATATCAGAAATTACCTTGTCTCGGAGCTTGAAATGAGAGGTGGAAAACGGGTAGGCGCCGGCCGAAGAAAGAAACCGGAACATTTGAGACGTGAACTGCTCACCATTCGTCTCCCCAAATGGATGATTCTACAGCTGAAAAAAAACGGGGAAATTGGATATTTGATTGAGGATCAATTGGCGAAGGGAGGCCTCCTGAATTTACCGGACGACTATGACATAGACAAATAGTTCCTCAATAAGCATTGCCCTTAACCGAAAAATCTAATCCCCTCTTCTCTGCCATCACCATATTGATGGTATCCTCATCACTGATTCTTCAACCAGAACGCTACGTGTCTCACCAGCATTTTTAAAATACCATCTGATATACTCTTTCATGCAACCTCTAACAAATTTACAAGAAAACCCTTCTAAAAGGAAAAGACCAGTGCGCAATATCTGGTTCCGTTTGGAGTAGCAAAACTGGTTCCATTTTGGTTAGCGCCCAAGTCAATATCAAAAAATTGCGCCGGCGGTGTATAAAGGGTTTTTTGATGTCAGTTACTTTAGGAAGAATTGAAGATATGTTCATATGAATAACATTTTTCCGGGACTTCCAATATTGAGAGTATGTCTTGCTGTAACTCAGTAAGTTTTGAAATAAAGCCGTATGGTTTTCCGTCGGGAAGGATCATATCGCCCTTTACTACGTACTGAAATTCGCGCAGGAGATATTCTGTTCTTGGATTGCGAACGTCCCTTTTGTTGGGCATGAAGTTGTCGAGCCCTCTGTTTCTTTCGTCGATATTTTTTCTGGCTGTTCTTTCGATGAGTACAATGACTTGCAAAGCAATTTTGAAAAGAAACAGCAACGCTTCAATTCGCTCAGGGGTATGCAGATAAATTGGTTCAAGGTTGTAACCGCTTTTTGCTCTGCGGTTGGTATGCTCACTTTTGTACTGATTCTTGTGAGCCATCATTGCATCTTGAATGGATAGATCGTCTTCGGATTTATTCGTTATCAGCGGATAATAGCCGCATCGATACAGAGCCGTTTCAAAAGCTGTTTCGTTGAAAACAAGTTTCACGCTGAAATGATCCTTGACAACCGGTATTTTTTCATGCTTTTTGCCTTTTGCCGGACGACCTCTTTTGGCATTTTTGTAAGTGGTAAGTTGATCTGGTTTTTGTAAGGAATAAGGACTTCATGGTCATGCTGATCAAGGGCGTTATAAAAAGCCGTTTTATACGACGCATACATCGGAGCCGGCGCGATGAAGAATCCTTCGTTGTTGTGGATATGAGCCATGTTTTTTTTGGTGATGATCTTTGAATCAGCAACATAAAGGAAATCTCGATACCCTAAAAGATCAATGAGATTCTGCCATTGTTCAACATAGGTATCCACATCAGACGTGTTGCCACTGTAAGCTTTTTGAAACAACGGGAACGCACTATCGGAGCTTACAGACAAGGACCAAACCAATTGTTTGAGATTCTGGCGATGCTTTTTGCTGTAACCAAAAGTGATTTTGATACTGTCTGCAATTTTGTTTTTGTTGTATTGGCCATAAACGGATGCCGAAGTGGTATCATTGTGACAGATATCATTGATGATTTGGAATACATTGATCATTCTCTGAGTCAAAAGAATTTCCAGGTTGCCGATGCCATACTTGAATATCGCATCCAAGGTGTCGGCCAGCCGATCATCAAAGTATTCATTAGGGGCAATATTCGGAAAAATAATATCCAGGACTGAGGTTTCCTTAGCAAATTTACAAACCCTGTAAAGTTGAAGAACCTGGAACATAATGCCGGTTACCATGGCCACGCAGACTTGACCGTGAGAGGGAACGGTTTTCAGAGTGGCAGGAGAAGGGGTTTATTCCGAGTCGAGTGATTGAACGTGGTGGAGATAAAACAGAGGAGCCCATCAGAACAAGGGGCTGGACCCATTGGCATCATTTGTTTAATCCGAGGCAGTTGCTGATGCATGGGCTATTATTGACGAGAGCTCAATCCAATAATATGGCGCAATTCGTTTATGGTTTGTTGGCTGGCTCAAGGGTCAACGATTGGGATTGCAGGTTATCTCGGCTGGATTCAAGTCGAGATATGGTACAACAAGTATTCTCAAATCAAGCCTTTAACACTCTCTATAATTTCGGAACACGTGGACTTTCACAGACGAACAATCTTTGGTGTAAAAATATTCCTGATTATCCGATCCACACAAAGATTACAATTGAGTTAGATGACGCCAGGATTGTGGGAGGGAATAGTCATCTTTGGATTACAGACCCCCCTTACGCGGATGCTATCAATTATCATGAATTGACGGATTTCTTTCTCGCGTGGTACGAAAAACATCTTCCCAGAGCCTTCCCAAACTGGTACACGGACACCAAAAAAGCATTAGCTATTCGAGGTTCCGGTGGTGATTTCAAACGCGCTATGGTTGAATCCTATACCAACCTCACCAACCATATGCCAGATAATGGTCTCCAGCTCGTTATGTTCACCCACCAGGATGCCTCTGTCTGGGCCGATCTGGCAATGATCCTCTGGGCTGCAGGTCTCAGGGTGACAGCCGCGTGGACCATCGGAACAGAAACCACATCAGGTCTGAAACAGGGCAACTACGTTCAGGGCACAGTCCTCCTCATCCTCCGTAAACGCACTGCAAGCGATACCGCCTTCCTCGATGAACTCTACCCTGAAATCGAAGATGAAGTCCGCCGTCAACTGGACCAGATGTTGGCCCTGGATGACAAAGAAGATCCCAATTTTGCAGATACCGATTATCAGTTGGCAGCCTATGCGGCGGCCCTTCGAGTGCTCACCAGCTACAGTGATATTGAAGGGCATGACATCCGCCATGAGCTGTTCCGGCACAAGCAGGCCGGAGAGCCATCTGCATTTGAGCAGGTCATCAACCGGGCCGTGGAGATCGCTTCGGATCATCTTGTTCCAAAAGGGCTGGAGACCCGATACTGGAAAACCCTGGCGGCCCCGGAACGGCTGTATCTGAAAGGACTGGAATTAGAGAAAAACATGGAGGCGCGGGCCGGGGCCTATCAGGAGCTGGCCAAGGGATTTGGGGTGAAGGATTATACTGGACTCTACCCCAGGCCAAAGCCAATGCGGTCCGTTTCAAAACCAGGTCCGAGTTCAAGAAAACCGTTTTGGGAAATGGGGAATTCGGCGGCACCCCTTTGCGCAACATCCTCTTTGCCATCCACGAGACGGTTCGTACCGACGACGCCCGGCAGGGGTTGAACTGGCTGCGGGAGGAAGTGCCCACCTACTGGCAGCAGCGCAAACAGATCGTAGCCGTACTCAATTACCTGGCCGCTTTGTCCCACATTACCCACATGCCCCACTGGGAAAAGGATGCAGATGCTGCTCAAAGGTTGGCCGGAGCCGTGGCAAACGATCATGCCGGGATACTGTAGAAGGATGACGCGGAATGATTCAACGATTTTCCTCCAGACGGCAGAACCTCGATGCCTCCTTTATCCATGAGCGTCTAAAAGGCGCGGTATCCTACGACCGGATTGCCGGATATTTTCGCTCATCCCTCCTTGAAATCGCCGGTGAACACCTGGAGAATCTGAATGGAAAGATCCGGGTGGTCTGCAATTCCGATATTGACGAACGGGATGTACTGACTGCCAAGGCCGCCCAGCAAGCCTTGCGCAAATCATGGTGCGGGGGTGAACCGGAAAAACTCCCTGCAAACACCAAAGAACGGTTTCAGCGTCTCTATGATCTGCTGATTTCCGGAAAGATGGCGGTCAAGGTTCTGCCGGATCAAGCCTTTGGGCTCATTCATGGGAAGGCAGGAATTATTGGATATGCAAATGGCCGGAAGACCAGCTTTATGGGGAGCACCAACGAAAGCCTCTCCGCATGGAAGCTCAACTATGAACTGGTGTGGGAGGATGATTCCGAAGAAGCCATAAAATGGGTAGAGGAGGAATTTAACGCGCTCTGGTTTCATCCTGCGGCGATCCCACTGAGTGATTTTGTGGTATCCGACATTCAGCGTCTGGCCAATCGACGGGAAATTTCGGTTGTTGACTGGAAGGATGATCCCGAAAGCGATCCGGCCTCGGGGGCCGTGGAAACGCCGGTCTATCGAAAAGAATACGGTCTGTGGGCACATCAGAAGTATTTCATCAAACTGGCCTACGATGCTCATTTGCAGGGGGGTGCACGCTTTGTACTGGCTGACCAGGTGGGGCTGGGTAAAACCATTCAACTGGCCTTGAGCGCCATGCTGATGGCCCTTCATGGAGAAAGGCCCTGCCTGATCATTGTTCCGAAATCCCTTACCTTGCAGTGGCAGGACGAATTGATTGATCTGTTGGGCATGCCTTCAGCAGTCTGGACAGGGAAAGAATGGATCGATGAACAGGGAATCGTTCATCCCGCACACGGCCCGGAATCCATCCGAAAATGTCCCAGGAAGGTGGGGATCATTTCTCAGGGGCTCATCACGTCGGGTTCTGAAATTGTGGAGTACCTCAAGAGCATGCGGTTTGAATGCGTGATTGTGGATGAGGCCCACCGGGCGCGGCGACGCAAGGTCAACCCTCAGAGCGTTTATGAAAAGGCCGACCCCAACAACCTGATGCGATTTTTGTGGGAGATCAGCCACCGCACTAAGAGCCTCCTTCTGGCAACCGCAACCCCGGTTCAGCTTCATCCCATCGAGGCCTGGGACCTCCTCCGTATCCTGGCAAAAGGTAATGACAGGGTGTTAGGAACGGAATGGAGCGAATGGAGCAAACCGGACAAGGCTATCCCCGTAGTGATGGGCGAAACGGACATCCCCGGGGAACTGGGGGATGCCTGGCGATGGATTCGAAACCCAATGCCCCCCGCGTCTGAAGGGATTGCTTTCAAGAATCTTAGGAAAAAAATTAGGGCTTGCAGATGACGACCCGGTTGCCGATGGCGACAGCCTGGAACGTCTGCGTCCGCCCGAAATTACGCGTCTCAGGAGTGTGATTCCTGGATTTGGGAGAGAGCACAATCCGTTTATTCGCCACATTGTCAGAAGAACCCGGCAGTTTCTTGAGGAGACCATCGATCCGGCCACCGGAGAACCTTATCTCAAGCCCGTAAGAGTGAGACTCTTTGGTGAAGATCCGGACGATGCCGTCCCTTTGCCGCCGTATCGGAATGACGCCTACCAGGCAGCCGAGACGTTTTGCACCCTGTTGAGCCGGAGGGCCAAAGGAGCCGGATTTCTGAAAACCCTGCTTCTGAGAAGGATCGGGAGTACCATATACGCAGGAAGGCAGACAACCGAGAAGATGCTGACCGAGTGGGGCGATGAAAGCAGGATCATCAATGCCGACCTTTTTGAAGAAGATGATGACGCCGCGTTTCATCATGAGACTCCTGGTGGCAGCATGAAGGACCTTACCGCAGTAGAAAGGGATGAACTGAATCGCTGCCTCAAGGCCCTCGAAGCCAATCAGGATCGTGATCCGAAATATCAAAAGGTATTCGACTATCTGGTCTCCAAAGGCTGGCTTGAATTGGGCTGCATCGTCTTTTCGCAGTATTTCGATTCCATCTGGTGGCTGGCGCAGCAGCTTTCCGCAGACCTTCCGGAAGAGGCCATCGGGGTTTATGCCGGGGGTGGAAATTCAGGGATCATACGAAATGGAGAATTCAAGCGGACGTCACGGGATGAAATAAAGCAGAAGGTGGGAAGAAGCGAACTCCGCCTGCTCCTTGGCACGGACGCAGCAAGTGAAGGATTGAACCTGCAACGGTTAGGGACTCTCATCAACCTTGACCTTCCATGGAATCCCACGCGGCTGGAACAGAGAAAAGGCCGTATCCAACGTATCGGCCAGGTGCGCGATGAAATCTATGTTTACAACATGCGCTACAAGGGATCTGTGGAAGACCGCGTCCACGATCTTTTGTCAAGCCGTCTGGAAGACATCTTCGGGCTATTCGGCCAGATTCCGGATATCCTGGAGGATGTCTGGATCGATGTGGCCAACGGAGAAATCGATGAAGCCAAAAAGCTGATAAAATCCGTTCACCCCAAACACCCCTTTGATGAAAAATACAACCGGGTGGCGGATTTTGACTGGGATAGCTGTTCCGTTGTCTTGAACGAAATGGAGAAAAAAGGCGTCCTGCTTGAAAAATGGTAATTTTTTTTTAAACCCGCAACAATAAAGTTGACATCTGTCAACCCTCTGTGCCAGATTATGGTAAAAAGAAAAAAGGAGAACCCCATTCGCCGGCGAACAGGGGCGTATTACAGTCTTCGGGTGGTCAAGGCGCTTGCCAAAGCGAGAAATGTTGTGATTCGTGCCCAGGCACTGGAGAGTGCGCTCAAGGATTTTGGATGGGAGTTGACTGACATACTGGATGCGTTTAAGAAGTTGCAGCAAAAGCATTTTTATAAGACCGAAAACTCTTATTTTAACAAAGATTTACCTATTGACTACTACAAGGCATATGGCCTGAAGGGTGAAGATGTATATACCCACTTCTACATCGACAAAAAAACGAATGTTCTGCTGGTGGACAGCTTTAAGAAAATATGAGGGATATCATGAGATGTAATCAATGCGGTGGTCAATACATAACCAAACATGGAAACCTCGACTTGAAGGATGCGTACGTCGGACCGTTCACCATTCCGGCAGTCGAATATGTGGAATGTGAAGAGTGTGGGGATTTGGCCTATTCCCCTGACACAATATTGGAGATTGAAAAAGCCAGAAAAGTGGCGCTGGGAGAAATGCTCCAGTCTTTTCCCCTCAGAGATTTTGTGACAGCAACCCAGGCCGCGACCATATTAGGAATATCCCGTCAGGCCCTTCACAAACATCGGAGGATACGTCGAGGATTTATTTTCAAAACCCAGTTTGCGGATAAGACGGTCTATTTGATGAAGTCCGTTGAACTTTTCAAAAAAACCGAAGATGGCCGTTTTCCGCTTGTGGAGCCTGAAAATGAAATTGTGTACAGACCCACACAATTAACAACTTCGGTGATTGTGGTATATGTTGACAATTCCGGGAACGGCCGTACTCAAAAGGTATTTCCTAGTGGTCCGAGGCAAACTACGAGTATAGGGAGGAATCAATATGTCTGATAAGAAAATAGGCGACACTCCGCAACCCCCCATTAAGGAAGACTTGCCCACTGTTTTCGTTGACAATCTGATGATTTCTACCCGAAGCGACGGGCTCAATTATCTCCGTTTCAGCACAGCACTGCCCGAGGGATTAAAGGAAGAGGCTCGCATGATGATCCCCATGGAAAACTTGAAGCGAATGATTGACATACTTTGCCAACAGTGTGATCACTTTCCCACAAAGCCGAAAGCAAAAGCTGAAAACTTGAAAAAGTAGGATTGTGTAATAGCGACCCGTGGATTAAGCCACTTGTTACCGAAACAAAACTCTATGGCATGTCCCCTGGTGAGACAATTGCACCGGGTTCGATCTTTGGGGGGTTCATGGTGAATTCGTTTGGCGGCCTTGTTACTCAATCAAGACCGCCCGGTGGCGCTGTTTTCCATGTGTCAATGGGCAAACTGAAATGCTCAATAATGGTATTTAATCGAATCCAATATTTATAATCACCCGGTTTTTCCAGTATGAGTACTACCCCTGCCCTTTTTCCCGTCTGGATCGAATAGTAAAGCGCCTGGCCGATAGATTCAGCCCATTTTTTTCCAAAATCAAATTCAATGGCGTGAGTGTTCGTCAAACAATCACATCGGGTTTTGTCCGGAAATACCACTTCCATCTGTCCACCATTCGCCTTACACCATCTCTCCTGATACCATTTTTCATAGTGCAACTTTTTTCCGTTTGCTCTGAGCGTAACTTGATACCACTTTTCATAGTGTAACTTTTCCACGTTTACTGTGGGCGTAAGCAGAACTAAAATCAGCGCACCGAATAGGTATATTAAGTATTTCACCAAATATCCCCTTATCTGATCTATTTTCATTCACTTCCATAATGGAAAGATAGATGTTCCATCCACAGGACATCAAATACACCCAAAATTCCATCTGACAAGTTGAATCCTAAGTCTCACACCAAGAATATGTCAAACATATTCCGTGTGTGGGGCTGTTTTTAACTGGCTTGCTCTCTGTCACAATTAGAAAAATCAAAAATGACGGGGAGTTAAAGGCCGTGGATAAAAAACAGATGATCGGGGCACGAATAAAGGAGGTCAGGAACAAGAAAGGACTTACACAGGAACAATTGTCTGAAAAAATGGAAATCAACCCGAAATATCTTAGCAGCATTGAGAGGGGAAATGAAAATCCGACCCTTAATACCTTGATAAAGCTCTCGGAATCATTGGGAGTGGATCTGGGTGAAATCTTCGGCTTTATTCAAATCGAAGATCCCGTGGAAAGGAAGTTCATAATAACGTCTCTCCTGGATCAAGCGGATACCGAACAACTGAAGCTGGCATTCAAGGTACTGTCGGCAGTTTTGGGTTAATGATCGGTCAGCAATTCCCGCTTAGATTCTAAAGGCGCTAGGACAGTACCTTTTGGCATTTCCTTTTCGTAAAGCTTTACGTTGAATGAATAGCCTGAAAAGGCTTTTTTCTCCAATTTTTAAAATAAAACAGGAATTTTTTTGGCAATTCTCAGAAAAAGCTGGACTTTCAGATCAACTTGGCCGATGATTACTGCCTATGGGAATCAGAAGCCAAAAAGGAAGAAAAGAGAGAGGCAAGATTGGAGTTCGCAAGCATCTTAATGCAGATGCAATTTTCAAGCGTCTGCATAAAGATTTTTCTGAAGTCTCTGACTGCCGTGAGGATCCCGATATTACTATTGCGGATGCCTTGATGTCCGGGTTTGCAATGTTTTCGCTCAAGGAGCCATCGTTGCTTGCCTTTGATGAAAGAAGAAAAACCGATAGTAATCTTGGGAACATATACCATATTGGAAAGATCCCATGTGACAGTACGATGCGCACCATTCTTGATGAAGTGCTCGCAGAAGAACTTCGGAAACCGTATAGGAATATCTTCTGGGAACTGCAAAGGGGAAAGGTGCTTGAACGTATGGTATTTTTCGAAGGTTGTTATCTTCTATCTTTGGATGGAACGGGTTTCTTCTCATCGAAGAAACTTTCCTCTGATAGTTGTTTGGTAAAAGTATCGAAAAAAACCGGCGAAAAAACCTATTATCAGCAGATGTTGGGGGCAGCAATTGTCCATCCGGATTTCAAAGAGGTCATTCCGCTTGCTCCGGAATTCATAGTCAAGCAGGATGGCCAAAGCAAGAACGACTGTGAGCGTAATGCCGCGAAACGTTTCTTGCAAAAGCTAAAAGAGGAGCATCCCCATCTGCCTATCATTATAACAGAGGACGCGTTAAGTTCGAATGCACCCCACATTGAAGAAATACAAAAGCAAAATTTTCATTATATTCTGGGAGTTAAAAAAGGAGATCACCATTTCTTGTTTAATCACGTCGAACAAGCGCGGATAAATGGTGACGTCACTGAATTCGAATTGGTCGATAAAGAGGATCCGGAAAAAATACATCGTTTCCGATTTATTAACCAGGTACCTCTCAATGCCTCTAACAAGAATATGCTGGTTAACTTTCTGGAATATTGGGAAATTACACCGAAAAAAACAAAACATTTTAGTTGGGTGACAGATTTTTTAATAGGAAAGGACAATGCATACCAGCTAATGCGAGGCGGCCGTGCGAGATGGAAGATCGAAAATGAAACCTTCAATACTCTTAAGAACCAAGGATATCATTTTGAACACAACTACGGGCTCGGCAAGAAGAATCTGAGTGTTGTTTTTGCGATGCTCATGATGCTGGCATTCTTGGTGGATCAAACTCAACAGCTTTGTTGCCCTCTATTTATAGCCGCATGGCATAAACTCGGCTCAAAAAGGGAATTGTGGGAACGGATGAGAGCTTTGTTTAGAGATTTTGAATTCAAATCGATGAGGATGCTCTATGAAGCCCTCTATTATGGCGTAAAGTTTCAAGCGCCAGTTATTCTATATAACAGTGGTTAAATTTGTCATGCCCAAGTTCGCATACAAAAATGCTCTCATTAATAAAAAACTGGAGATTCCGGAAATGGATATCTCTGCCCTAACTCGTGCTTTTATGCTCTTACTCTTGTCAAAGAAGCTCAACCTGCAAGAAATCGAGGGAGGTAATAGTGGATTTAATACAATTTTTCTGAAAAGGATCTGATCTCAGGGTTTGTTTTTGAAATATGTTTTTCAAACTCTGTGAGTAAATTCTTGACCGGGAATTGCTGATGATCGGTCGTGTTGGTATCGAACTTCAAAGTTGAGTTGAAACGTCCTCGCATAACCAGTACCAGAGGGACAAAAGAATACGGATAATTGCAAGGTCCTGGTATGTTTGTTGTCCGCAGACACATCCGGATAACCAGGGTTCGATGGTCACTTGGAATGTGGGTGAGGGATAATAAAGAGAAAAAAGAGGTTGCTGCAAAGGGGTGTTATTGAATAGCTTTTCTCCTTTTTTTCTATTGGCGATGGTTTTTGCGATGCGGGCATTCTTTTCAGCCGGGCATTTACTGCAAAAAACCATGCCAATAGGGAAAAATGGTGAAAAGTTCCTCATACCCGCGCACAACGCGGAACCGGGCCGCCGGAGGCCGTAACAGAAGCAGGGTAGACGACTGGTTGTTAAGGATGAGGACTGCCCATGAAATACTGAACTTCGAAATTGGCTCAAGGGTGAGCGCGGCTCCTTGCGCCCACCCGCGTTTCCATGGAATGACCATAGCCCCACCGATTAAGACCCTGTAAGAGGAAGCGCTCGGCTGGTTGAGGTTGAAATAAATATAGGATGTTCCGCCGTGCGCTGGTGCATAAAAGGAAAGAGATCGCTGCAAAGGTATGTAATCAAATTGTGACCGCCTTCGGGCGGCCTGATACGCTTCCGGCGGGTTACCGGCCTCCGGACGGAATTTCCCGTAAGGGCTTAGATTGAGTTGCTGGAGACTGGCGGGTTGCCCCTTTTTCCCCACTTAAAAAAAAGATGGGCCTGCAAGCCGGAACGGCGCCGCGTCTTTGGCCCCTCCTTATACGCCTCCGGCGGGGAAACCCGAAGGGCATTAGATTATGGCTGACCCAGGAATTGCCACTTCGCCCCGAGCTGATAGCTTCTGCAATTCCTGGGACAGGCGGCCAACCTTGCGCTCTGCTCACCAGGTCTATGGCCCCTCGGTGTTTTGGGACGGGAAGGAATGGGTTGCTCTTGGGTTTTTCACAGGTTGCCCCTGGATAAAATGACAGGTTGCCCCAGAGTAAAAATACGGATTATGAAAGGTTGCCCATGAGTAAAATAAGAGGTTGCCCTCTCGATCCCCATAGGTTGCCCCTTGGTTTCTCATAGGTTGCTCCAAATTCTCACAGGTTGCCCCTGAGTACCATCCTGACGAGGTGTTGGTCACTGCCCTTGTCCGCCCGTTCTCTCGGGTTCGCCCACCACCGCCCCGGCGCCACCCGGTATTTGCCCGCTGATCACTCGTTTATCCACTGATCCGCCTGAACATCGTCTCGACGGGGTGCTGGTCACCGCCCCTGTCCGCCCTTGCTGCCCTCGTTTCCCCGGGCCTATTCGCCCTTGCCGCTCTATCGCGCATGTTCGCCATCCCTTCAGTGCCACTGTTCCCATTCTCAGTGCAAATTTTGCGGAAAAAGCTGGCGTCCAGGGGTTTTATTTAGATTGATCGCCCTTCATGGAGTTCAACCTGGCGTGGTCGTTGCCCTTTTTTTGCAGTGAGCATGCCAGGTTGATCTCCGTGGAGGGCCTTCCACTGTTTTGGCCCTTAATTAAATTGGTTTAGCATTTTAATGGCGTTTTTCGCGGCTTTTTTGCGAATAACGCGCTTAAGATGCCTTTCCGACACAAGGGTGAGCGTGTACGAAGCGCGCGGATAGGTTCTGAAATGGAAGGATAGTGGTATTCACGCTCGTACACGCCCACCCGTAGGCCCCATGGAACACCCATAGCCCCACAGCTTCAAGCAAGCGCAATGTAGGCGCTCGGCTGGTTGAGTTTTGAGTCCCTGCGGACGTTGAGCCGTGCGCCGGCCAATATAAAACGAAACTGCAAACTGGAGAGCGAACGCGCGGCCTGAGTTACCCCAGGAGGCCGCTGGAGAGGTAGGGTCCGAGACACCGACGAAAAGTATCCCCCCAAAAAAAGAGGCAAAGCGGCACAGCTCCACTATTGATCAACGCATTTCCTGGCGCAGGATAAACATAAAACAGCTTTTGCAAATAATTTATAATGATGCAACAGACCCATAAGAAAAATTTATGCTTGCAAAATTGCATAAATTTAATTTATGGTTAAAAAAAGGGCATAACTGACCAAACAAACAGGAGAAAGCCAATGCCTATGACAAATAACCAAAAAATCCTAAACGACAAGCAGAAACAGGAATGGCTTGAACTATACTGTGCAGGCGGTATCACCATAGCCGACACATGCCAAGATCTGGGAATTTCATTAAGGAAAGTTGCACGATGGAAAAAAGAGGACATAGACTTCCTAGAAACGTGTGAAACGGTAAGGCGGCATAATCACAAAACCTGGCCCTGCAGCACCGGACAAAAGTTCGGACAAACCGGAACTGAAGAAGAAAAAAAACAACGAAAGAACGATATCATCGCCCGCAGGGTGCAGAAAAATAAAGAAAAGAAAAGGAAGCTCCAAGCTGCCTGGCTGCACGCATACGATAAACTATCATTCAATATCAGCGAGGTTTGCAGGGCCTGCGGCATAAGCAGGAGCCGGTTTAGGGACTGGGAAAAGAAGGATAAGGAATTCGCGCAGGCATATAAAGACGCAAAAGAAGCCAAAAAGGATTTTATCGAAAATAAGCTGATGGAAAACATCGCAAACGGTGACACGCAAAGCATCATTTTCGCTTGCAAGACCCAGCTCAAAGACCGTGGGTATGTCGAAAGACAGCAAATAGAACACAGCGGAAACTTCGGAGTCATGTTATCGCCGGGAACTGCTCCGGACCCGGAAGAGTGGGAAAATAGCGCAAGGGCTCAACAGATTTCCCCCAGTTAAAAAGCGAATAGAGAGGATGAAAACAAGTTTAAAGGAAAATCCGAACGTCATTAGGGCACCCACCAATGGGAATATTCAGAATCCTGTGGCATATTTCAATGCCAATCTTACCACCCAAATGAGCGGAAGTAAAAGCCTGTTCGGAGAATGGTCTTTAGGTAGCTCATCGGAGGAACAGGCTTTTGCTGGAGCGGGTTTCTTGGCAATAGGGCTGAATGATTTGAATTTTTCATTAATCACTCCCAACTTCATTGATATGCCTATAATCACTTCTTTCCCCCTCAATTATCTACCTGGCCTTTTCCGTTTGGGGACAGTTTTTGCGGTTACACCATCTTCTTTTTCATGCGGTTCATCCTGGTGTGCGTTATCAGTGGTTTCATGATTTCTTCCTTTTGGACGTTTCACCACCTTGATATGGGTTCAAAATCTATTGCTTCTTTTGCAAGGACAACTTGCCCCTCGAATTCACTTTTCACTCGATGGACTGACTGAAGATCCGGCGCCGGCCCCCCCCCGGCTAAGAAGGTCCGTCAACTCGCTCAGGGAATATTTAACCCCGCCCACCTCAGCCTGATCCTGCCAAAGGCAACGTCAACCGTGGCGGCCAGTATGCAGGAGTCCATGCTAACTTCCACCGGTGTCATTCCCTCCATTATTTTGAGGGTTTTTCTCATCAGTTGAAGCACTCCCGCCATTGTTTCAGTAAAACCAAGAACAGATTCCTTTCACCCATATTCGCAGCTGCATCAATTTTACCTTCCAACGAATAAGCCCTCTGTCTTGTACTCGCTGGATAATCCATGGGGGAGATACCAAGATGGTTGAGTTCAGCAAGTGCCGTGTCCAAATGATGCTCAAAAAAAGCCCTGCCCTTCAAAATCCTGATAAGGTTCTTTTTCTGGTCTTTGATAGACCTCAAAAGGATTTCGTCGGCTTTCCCTTTTGGTGCCCTGATCTTTAACTGACCTTCTTCAAGCACCTGAAGGGTAATGCCTTGAGCCTTGCAATCTTCCAATATTTTGATTGCCAACATCAGATAATTACCTCCTCATATTCGAGGACATCAACCTCATCGAAATGCCCGTGGACGGTTTGGACGGTTTGGACGATATTTTCCCTACCCTTTACCTTCGCCCCTTTTTTCTCTTTTTCCCCTATTTGTCTCTCTCCTTCTTCTCTTTTTTTCTCTTGTTCAACAGAAGGAAGGGGTATTTTATCGTCCAAACCGTCCCTATTGTCCAACCCATTGGAACCACAAACGTTATTCAGGGACGATCCTGTGGACGATACTTGTGATGTATCGTCAATATCGTCCCTGATATCGTCCCTGATTCTCTGGATGGAAATGAACCGCTTGCTATCTGCTTTCCCCCCCGTGATTTTGATACCCACATGTTCCAAAAAGACCGAAGCTCTATTCAGACGCCCGCTTAAACTATTCGGGCTTTTCGGCCAAGATTTGTCCTTGAGTGTTCGCTCATCCACAATCATTTCTAAAGCGGCAAGGAGCTTTGATGCTGTACCTTTCCATTCATCTGCAATTGAATCTTCGAGAAACCTTTTGACAGCACTACTTACCAAATCAGATTCAAGTGCAGTCTCTATGATCGAAGCTCGATTCCGGTTGTAGGCTTCCATGAATCCGCCCGGGTTCCAGGGTAAAGCGCTTTCTGCTTCTGCAGCCATAACCCACATGGCAAAGTCAGCCATGCGGGGAAGCCTTTCAGGTTTGATCTTGTGGCGATTCCTGAGTGCACATGAAACAGCGTCAAATATACCCCCCAATATTTCAGGAATAGCCTGGGTGAATTCGTTTTCAAATTCACAAATACCTTCCAGCACCTTGATTGCATCCGAAACCGCCTGGGCGCCAGGCGTCTTTTCCTGCTGTTTGAAAAATCCATATCGCAAAATGCGTTGGTAGCCTTCCGAAGCGATTGCCCATGTTTCAGAATGGTCGCCAACTTTCACGCGTGCGAAATGATCGCCTTCCGGTGAATGAAACAGAGAATTTGTCAACGCTATTTCCAGCAGAATTTGGCTTTGGGTCTTTTCATCTGCCGGCTCCTTTTCAGCCTCCACAGGGACCGCATTGTCAATCATGTCCAATATCGCCTGCCGGTCCCCAGCCTTCAGGAAATCATTGATGTCAAACCCATCCTTTGCACCCGCTGGGTAAGCAATCGTGAAGATCTCGCGCCCCATAGCTTTCGCGCATCGCTGAACAGCCTTTTGCCCGGGTTCATCGTTATCGAAACAGCAAATAATTTTTACCAGCTTCCCGACCAAAATCGGCCTGAGCTGATCTTTGAATTTTGCGGTCATAGTGCTGCCGCCTATAGCGATCCATGCCGCATCCGGTTTTACGGTAACCCCGGTCAAAGCGTTTATCGGGGCCTCCACAATACAAACCATGTCCCCCTTGTTTAATGGAGCACCCACGCAAAAGAAACCCTCAGAAGCCTTCGATCCCCGCTCGAATTTCTTCCCTTTTCCCACTCCATCGGAAACAAACAGGGGTTTCCCGGTCGTGGATACTGCTTGAACCGCGACCAGCTTACCGTTATCCAATCGGTCATACCGGAACGCTACAGCGTGCGGGTCGGTTCCATCGTTGTAATAATTATTCAGAATGGAAACGTTCAAAGGATAGCGCCAAGACTTGATTTTGCCTTCCTTGACTGCCTTCTCAACAGTGTTTCTGCTGATTTTCCGATTGTCGCAAAGATAGGCGTAGACATTTGAAAGGTCTTCAATCCCCGGCTTTATCCGGTCCCAAATCCCTTGAAGTTTCTCAGCGCCCTGTTTGTTGGTCATGGGTTTCTGTTTCCGGCTGCTGGCGGATCTTGACATACGCTGTTTCATGAATTCACTTGATGAAAGTCCCTCCATCCAAGCGTGAAATTCAATCACATCCCCGAATTTTGGATGACAATTGCGGCATAGGAATTTTCCATCATTGATGACAAACCTATCCTTTCCGCCACATTTCAAGCATGGCCCGGCAAGTTCGGTTGCCGTTTTGCGCTTCAGGTTTGGGACAGAACTTTCGATTGACTGTAGCGTTGCTTTGAATTCTTCAATATCCACTGCGATTTCCTCTTCGATGGGCCTTAGATCCGCACCCCTCTCTGAAAACATGAATCCCGTCGATCCACATGCTTATCCGCGTGAAATAGGGAAGCCAAATTAAAATTTCTTCTACCCATGAGAGAGCTTTGGTCACCAAAAGATTGATGAAACGGCTTCTGAGATTTGATTTGATTGCTTCCATTTTTTTTCCCACACTCCGAACCTGAACAGAGCTTGACCAAATCTTGAAATTCATCCTTGAACATCCGCACCGCTTCCGCTTCATCCTTGACTTTTCCAAGAACAAACGAATAGATACCCACCGAACGTATGAATTCCAGGATTGCCGCCGTTTCATCTGGCATGGAGTTCACCTCCCTGAATTTCAGCTCCGGCATCGCGGATCTGGATTTTTTCGTCCAACCAGTCAGCAATCTCTGATTCAAGCCAGCCGACCGCACGTTCTGAGAGCTTAATCGGTTTGGGAAAAGTGCCTTTTTTGATCCGCAGGTAGATAGTCGAACGAGATAAGCCCGTCCGGGTTTCCACCTGTTTTCTCCGAAGGATGGAACTGCTCCGCATAATATTCACTTGAGAACACCCCCTTTAGTTGAATTAGTAATTCCGATAGTTAAAAAGCTCTGATTGATTCACATTCAGAAAATCAGCGATCCGTTCCCTGATCTGCGCAGTGGTCATGCCATAGCGAATTGTCTTTGAAATCAGACCTTCGTCAATGCCAGTTCCAAAAGACAATTGACGCTGTGTAATGCCTCTTTTAAAAAGGATAGTTTTTAGTTCTAGGTTCGGTTTGTTTTTCATTTCTTCACCCCCTCTCAAATTCTTTTGTTTGAAGCTATCGGCCAAAAAAAAAGCCCAAAACATCATTTAAGATGTCGGACTTCTTATGCCTACAAAAAAATGCTATGTCAAAAATGACAAGTAACTTAGGTATTTACATATAAATACTCCTTATTCAGTTATTCGTCTAAGCGTAACCCTAGCAAACCTGTGTCTTTTTATCTCTTCCTCAGTTACGCTATTCAATTTGAGCCTCTTCTTCAATTAGATTAATAGCCTCATCCCTGGGTATTACGAGTTGTTTCATGAAAAAATCAATTTTCTTCTCACGTTTTCTTGTTTCGACATCCACCTTCGCTGCTTCTTTTTGCGCTTTCAACTTTTTTCGCCTGTTTCTTTGATATTCGCGCTGGGCTTCAGGTGACATGGATGTTTTGCGGGAACATGTAGGACAGTTCTTAAAATCCTTGTTGTTTCTGGATGCAAGAAAATACTTGTTGCACTTCACGCACCTTCTTAACAATTGTGTCAGTTTTTTTGAAAATTCTGGTCGATTCAATACAATGGATAAGATTTCCCAATCAATGTGGTCTTCAATCGTTTTTAAATATTTATTGTTCATTGAGAATTGAGGTCTAAAAAAAGTTTCTTTGGTTTCCGTTACCAAGAATCGAATGTCTTGTGTAGCCTGGAAATCCTCCAGTAGGTCATTCACAAAATTCAAATCAAGAATGCCCTCCGAACATTTGTTCAGAAATGGGATATAAAATTGTTCTTTACTGAATTGCAAACTCCGCCATATTTGAGAATACCCCGGATTAGAAGGAAACAGGATAGGCATGCCCATCCATTCAGATGGGGAAGAATTTTCACTGTCTTCAGATAGCCAGGGTTCGATCTCGTTCACTTCTACCAGTGCAAAAGCTAAAGGGTTTTTAGGCTGGTATTTAGATGCACAAAACTTCTCAAACCCGTCACGTTCTCCCCATTCGGAATGAATGATTCGGTGTGTTTTGTAGAGTTTTAAGGCTGCTTCGGATGTCCATTCTTTGATATTGCAAAAATCCAAGAGTAGCATAGTCATAGCCGCCCCTCACGGCCTTGTTGTTAATCCGGGGAAAGCGAGACAGGTAATCACGCCTTATCGGTCTGCAGAACCTATCCCCGGAAACTGAAAATTTAACTGTACGTCACGGCGATGTTGAAATTAGATAGGGCGCCCCGCTTTTCGGGAGCAACCATATCCATGGGCACCATTAAAACCTTACGCAAATATTGCGCTTTTTGCGCATAGGATCGGAAATGTTATTTTTTACCGTTTACCCCCACATAAGATATCCCACTTAACTTCCATTCACCCGCCGGAAGGAGGTCACCTGAGCACCGCCCTTTAACGCATGCAGGCAATCAGCCCATGACTGCATCATCTTCCGCCGTTCAGGAAGGTGCTGAGCATGGTTGTAAGCGGCCTTCACGCTGTTCCCCTCAGTATGGGCAAGTTGACGCTCGATCACATCGGATGGCCACCCCTGTTCATGAAGGATCGTTGACGCCATGGCCCTGAAACCATGGCCGGTCATTTCGTCCTTCGCATACCCCATACGCCTCAAAGCCGCATTGACGGTATTATTGCTCATAGGCCTGACGGTACTTCGCAGGGAAGGAAAGACATACCGTCCATCACCCGTAATAGGTTTGAGCTCAACCAGGATATCAACGGCTTGCCTGGATAGTGGTACGATATGGGGGAGCTTCATTTTCATCTTGTGAGCTGGTATCTTCCATTCGGCATTATCCAGGTCAATTTCCAACCATTCAGCATGCCGGAGTTCACCAGGGCGCACAAACGTCAGAGGTGCAAGTCGCAGGGCGCACATTGTCATAATTTGCCCGTCATAACCGTCAATAGCCCTGAGCAGACTCCCAATCTTTTTAGGATCGGTAATCGCTGCCATACTTTTTGGCTTCACAGGGGTCAAAGCCCCTTTGAGGTCTGCGCTCGGATCACGCTCCCCCCGTCCGGTTGCAATTGCATACCGGAACACCTGACCACATATTTGCTTGACCCTGTGGGCTGTCTCAATGGCTCCACGGCTTTCTATCTTCTGAAGGACTTCCAGGAGTTCAGGAGCAGTAACCAGCTTAATTGGACGGTTGCCGATGATGGGGAAAACATTTAACTCCAAACGCCGGATAACGGTTGTCGCATGCTTTTTCGTCCAAACGTGAGTATTTTTATCGAACCATTCCCGCGCTACGGCCTCAAAATTATTGACCGCTAATTCCCGCTGAATTAATTTTGTTTCTTTTTTATGCTGGGACGGGTCCACACCTTTCTGCAACAGCTTCCTCGCATCATCACGCTGCTGTCTGGCTTCGGCCAATGTCACTTCGGGGTAAACACCGACAGCCAAGGTTTTTCGCGCATAAGTCTAAATGTTGTGGGGTTTACTCTAACATATTGAAATTATTTCATCTGTTAAACGGTTCAGAATCAATATCCTAATCAAAGCGCATTTCGTGAGGCCAAACATTTTTTCCTGAATTCGCCTTAGCGGAAAAAAGTTAGGGACTTTTTTTGATAAGTGTGCATAATCATAGTGCAACAGTCTATGTTAAATTAGAGAGGTTGCACATGATTAATAATATTAAGAGAGCTTTGACAATGTTGGACAAAGCTCAAAACAGACTTGCAAGACAATGTTATTACGATCCAAAACAGTATCCTGAGATTTTCTTTGAAATTGAGAAATGCATTAATGCCATCAGATCATGGATCAATGAAAGGGAGATGTTTCAATCATTGCAATATTTTTATGTAACATTGTCTGCTCTTATTGATGAACTTGGTAGGTTAATAAGTCAATTATGGGATATTTGTAAGCCAATAAAAGGGAAAAAAAGCATTCCAAAAACACAACGGGATCGACAGAAAATTAGAATCTTTTATTCAATTCGTTCAATGATAAGTAATATTACTAAAAAATTGAATAATGTAAAAAGTCGTGATAGTACAATCAGTATTGCATTTGAGATAGGGATGTTAAAATCTTTTGATAAATCCATAATCGAAAATGTAAAAAAGAAAATGGAAGACCTTGTTTCTAAACGAGGAAATCAAACATATATCTTTCCTTATAATAACACCGAAAGCTATCATGCTCTCGTAAAAGACAGTAAGAAGTTTCGCATTGAAGTATTAGATAAACTCGATAAATATGATCACCACACAGGCCATAATTCAACATGTTCTGGACCTAAAGAATATATTTTATCTGGTTTCCGCGGGAATCCTCGAAAAACAATAATGAATGGAGGAGAACAACAGACATTCCCAATCCGCATGATACAATGCCGGAAGTGCAAACAAAAGTTCTCTCTTGTTCCCAGCTTTCTCCCAAGGGAAAAGAATTTTGGTATAGAGATTATTGGGCACGTATTTCGGAATATGTACCGTTTTAATGCGAGCATTCAAGGAGCCATCGAAAGCCTTAAAATTATTGGCAAAAAAAGTGTCAAAAGCAAACAGACCATCTTGAACTGGAATCGATGGGCAGGAACACTTCATCCTGCAACAATACTAACAAGAGCAGGAGTGAAAGGCTCAGGATATCTACAGGAAGATGAGGGCTTTGAAAAAGAACCAAATTTAAGAACTTATTCTGTAGTTATGGTCGATCCTGAAAATTTATTAGTATGGCACTCCGATTATGTTGATCATGTTGATGAAGAAAACCTGTGCGGTTCATTTGAGGATTTTTTGCAAAAAATCGACTTCAAAATCCTTGGTGTAACAAAAGATAAGTGGAAAGCCTCAACCAATGCTATCAAGACCGTATTCCATAACATTTGGGTCGGATATTGCCATCGTCATTGTTTGAAAAACTTCTACGATGCACTATCAAAATATCAAAAAGAATCAAAATGTACCGACCAAGAAGTGGACAAGCTTTATAAAAAATTTAAGAAAGTTTTGAAAACATCCACATCTAAAGTTAACTTGGAAGTAAAGATTAAGGCATTAGATGACGATGCATTTTCTCATCCATTACTAAAAAAGAGGGTAGTAGAATTAAAAGAAAATGCCACTCATTATACCTCTCATAAAAATAGAAATGGGATAAAACAAACAACCTCCATTGTTGACAATTATTTAAAAGGAATCAAACGTAAACTAAAACAAATTGAGAGTTTTCGAGATAAGAAATGGGCAAGTCTTTTCTTTCGAGCACATGCGACTATCAGGAATTTTGTCCCATTTTTACCTGGCGCAAAAAATGCTCATAAAAGTCCCTTTGAATTAGCCAACGGCCAAACATTTGACTTACCTTGGATTCAAGTTATGAATGTTCATAATGCATTCTTGTTTACCGAAAACGCCTTTTAATTTTGATGGGTTATACAACCCCACAACATTTAGACTTATGCGCTATTCCCTTCAGGGGCTCAATAACTATATTTCATCGGATATCACCTCTGAATACTGGTTAAGCCACATATACCCCCCGGAAATTCGGCGCGCACACAGAAGAGGAAATTTCCACATACACGACCTCAGCCTCCTTTCTGTTTATTGTGTTGGTTGGGAACTGAGAGACTTGCTCATGCAAGGCTTCAAGGGTGTCCTGGGGAAAGTCGAGAGTGCACCACCTAAACATTTCAGGCCTGCTTTAGGACAAATTATTAATTTTTTCTATACATTACAAGGTGAAGCTGCCGGCGCTCAGGCTATGTCAAATTTTGACACCCTTCTTGCCCCTTTTATTCGGTATGACGGCCTTGATTACCGACAAGTGAAACAGGCGCTGCAAGAATTTATTTTCAACATAAACGTCCCGACCAGAGTCGGCTTCCAAACCCCATTTACCAACATTACTTTAGACCTGTCCCCCCCTCGAACTCTGAGAAACCAACGTGTCATCATAGGAGGCATCGAACAAAAAGAGACATATTCCGATTTTCAAATAGAAATGGACATGATCAATAGGGCATTTGCCGAGGTCATGATGGAGGGCGATGCCAAAGGGCGTGTCTTCACCTTTCCCATACCTACCTACAATATCACAAAAGATTTTGATTGGGACAACCCAGTGCTTGAAGCGATCCTGGCCATGACAGGGAAATACGGGATTCCGTATTTTTCAAACTTTGTCAGGTCCGACATGTCGCCTGAAGACACAAGATCCATGTGTTGCCGCCTTCGCATTGACAACAGGATACTCCTGAAAAGAGGCGGCGGTCTTTTCGGCGCGAACCCCCTGACGGGTTCAATCGGAGTCGTGACCATTAACCTCCCCCGCATAGGATATCAGGCGGATAGCGAGGATGATTTCATGAAGCATTTGGGAAAGCTTGTTCACCTTGCAAAAGAGAGCCTCACAATAAAAAGGAAAGTCCTTGAGAATTTCACAGATAAAAACCTCTATCCCTATTCAAAATTCTACTTAAGACAGATCAAAGAGGGCACTGGGCTTTACTGGAAAAACCATTTTTCAACCATCGGAATCATCGGCATGAACGAGGCGTGCCTGAACTTGTTTGGGAGGGACATCGGAAGTGAAAAAGGACAGGTATTTGCCCTCAAAACCATGGACCATATCCGCACAATCATTTCCCAAATACAAGATGAGACAGGCGAAATGTTCAACTTAGAAGCAACGCCTGCAGAAGGCACATCGTATCGACTTGCGATGCTTGACAAGAAAAGGTTCCCTGAAATCATCTGTGCAAATGAAGCGGAATACCGAAAAGGAGCTGCACCTTTTTATACAAACTCTACCCAGCTACCCGTAAATTACACGGACGATATTTTCGAAGCCTTGGAGTTACAGGACCAATTGCAGGCAACATATACGGGGGGAACAGTCCTTCATATTTATTTGGGGGAACAAGTCAGTGACGTTAGATCAATAAGGGCGTTGCTCAAGAAGGTTGTTAATCATTTCAGGCTTCCCTATTTCACACTGACTCCAACCTTCAGCATCTGTCCGTCCCACGGGTACCTGAACGGAGAGCAAAAACGCTGCCCTGATTGCGGGAAAGAAACGGAAGTTTATTCGCGGGTCGTTGGCTACTTGAGACCTGTCAAGCAGTGGAACGACGGAAAACAAGCAGAATACGATATGAGAAAAGTGTTTGAGGCGGCCTGAAGTTTTCTTGCGGAACAAAACCGGATCGATGAGGAGTGCATTCAATGATTATCGGTGGAATACAAAAGAATTCACTGATTGACTATCCCGGGAAATTAAGCTGTGTGCTCTTTGTTTCGGGCTGCAATTTCACCTGTCCTTATTGCCACAATCCACAGCTCGTAAAAGGCGGTTCAGGATATTCAAATGGACTTGACGAAAAAGCGTTCTGCGAGTTTCTTGAAAACCGCAAAGGCTTCATTGACGGTGTGGTTATTTCCGGCGGAGAACCAACGCTCCGGAAGGAGCTTGTTTTGTTATGCACGAAAATAAAGGAGATCGGCTATCTGATCAAACTGGACACAAACGGCAGCCGGCCGGAAGTCATCAAACGTATGATCGATGAGGGGCTCGTTGACTATATCGCCATGGATGTTAAGACCGATCCTCTCCGCTATCCATCCACCATCGCGAAAGAATATGATCCAGACCAAACGCTCGCAAGCATTGAAAACATCATGGGATCAGGCATACCCTATGAGTTCAGGACAACCTGCATAAAACCGATCGTGGATGAACAAAGCATGAAAAATGTTGTGCGAACCATAAAGGGCGCTGAGCTTTATGCCTTACAGCGATTCCATAATAATGGAGTACTGAATCCCCTGTTTTTCGCCAAAACAGGCGCTGGTCATGACAAGGACGAACTCCTCAAGCTGAAAGCCATTGCAGATCCTTGGGTCCAAAAGTGCATTGTGAGATTTTAGGAAACATTGAAGAACCATCACAATCCGAGACGGCCCGAATCTGTTCCAAAACCTGACCAAACCGGGAAACATGAAAAGAACCTGAAACGAAAAAAACCTGAATCAGTCTGACCAGAATGGAATCTGACCAAAACCTGACCAAAACCGGACGGGAACTGGACCGAACCTGACCAAAACCTGACCAAAACCTGACCAGACAAAAAGGAACTTGATCAAACCACCAAAAACCCTGGCCGGATCAGACCAAAACCGGATGGTCAGAAAAAGGTCATGTTTTTCAATCAGTACCCGCCAGCTTGTTCCCGGAAAAAAGGGAGGTGTGAATCATGTACCGCATTCTTGTGACAACCAGTCTGTTGCTGGTTGCAGGAAGCTCCATATACATGTCCGTGTACGGACTGATGTCTGTATTTGTCAGCAATGCTTCCGTTATTGTGTGTATGGGTCTCGGCATGGAAATCGGCAAAATCTTGACCGTGGCCCACCTGTACCGGAACTGGCAAAAACTCGGTGGTCTTACCAAAAGCCTGTACGTTATCATCGTATCCGTTCTGGTCTTATTGACTTCCATTGAAGTCATAGGTTTCTTGTCACTGAGTCACGCCAGGGCGACCCAAAACTTGAGAGCCACCGAAACCGCCCTTAAAGGGCTCAAAAAAGAGGCGGCAATTCTCCAAGAACAAATATTGACCACAAACGCCACATTAGCAGGGCTTCCGACTTCTCATGTAACGAGGCGAATAAAAGAACGAAAAGCATCCGGTTATGGACAGAAACAGGCCAGGCTGCTGGAAATTGCAAAACAGCAAGCTGAACTTGAAACCCGATTTGTCAAAGATCAGACATCCTCCGGCCCTATTTTCGCGGTCGCTAAGATATTAAAAATCAACGAAACAGACGCCATTGCCATGCTCATTCTCATTCTAGTTCTGGTCCTCGAACCCCTCTCCATAGGTCTCACTGTGGCAACGAGCGCGGCGTGGATGATTCAGAAGGCAACGCCAAATGAAACGTTACAATCTGCCCCCTCAAACAAGGAACTCATGGCCCTTCACAAACAACATAACTTCAGTGCAGGTCAACTTTCAGGCATAACAGGTCGAAAAAAGCCAAAGACATGTGAAGCATGGTTAAACGGGACTACACCTGTTCCGAAAAAAGCGCTTCAAGCTGTTCGAGCATGGGTAAATAGTCAAAACCAAACCGTACCAGCTACTAAAAATAGCCCCGAAAATTCCAAAAAGGAGGAATGAATCCAATGACATTCAAGTTTAACAAAAACGACCACCAGGTCCTTACTGCAATTGCCGAGCATCGAGTGCTAACAGCAAGCCAGGTCACTGCCATCCAACGTAAGAGCAGGCAGGTAGTCCGAAGGCGTCTGCAAAAACTGGAACAGGCGGGGGTCATTATCACAGCTACCCGCGGGTTCGGTCAGAGTCGCGGCAGACCTGAAAAAATGGTCTCTCTCACCCAAGAAGGCGCCGATCTGCTCGGTCCTAAATATCCAGTCCTCCGGGACGTGCCGATTAATAAGATAAACGCTGAAAAAATCCGCTGCATGGAGCATCAACTCTTAACCAACTGGTTCCGTATCCATTTGGGCGAAATGGAGTACGCGATGCCTGAATTCTCCATCCGGTTCCTCTCCCCCGATTCGCCTTTCTTAAAACGGGAAAAAAGTGACATCCCTCTCATATTTGAACCGCCACCCGCTGGCGAAAAGGATCAAAATGCAAGTGGATTTACCCCGGACGGAGTTTTCTCCATAACGAACAGAAAAAGGCAGATCACGCTCCTTTTCTTTCTTGAGGTGGACATGGGGACAGAGTCCGTTGCCAGTCTAAAACGCGACCCCCGGGACGTACGCCAGAAAGTCATAAACTATCAGGAATATTTTCGAAGCGACCGGTATAAACGGTACGAGAAATACTGGGACTGCAATCTGAAGGGGTTCCGTCTCCTCTTCCTCACCAATACAAACGGTCGGCTGGCGGTGTTGTCAAGGCTGGTTCAGGAAATGCCGCCCTCGGATTTTATATGGCTGACAAGTCTTGAACAGATGTTCTCCCATGGCTTATCGGCCGAAATCTGGGTCCGCGCCGGAAAACAAGAGGCCCCTTCAGAATCGATCTTAGGTACTTCCGCTTGCCGAACCCCCGTGCTGCCTCTCAAAGCATAACCGTCCCTTCCATTTAAATTCATGTCCTTAATATCTGATAGTACCGAATTAAATCGGTGGTAATAAGTACCGACCACAGCTCAGATAAATTGTATCATAAATGCGAAAAAGGTATCATAAATAGGTCCAAAATGTACCGTAATTCCATCCAAAAGGTACCATTATTCCTCTAAATTGTATCATAAATACCTTCTAAGAACAAAAAAAATGACCATTTATGATACTCTTTCATTTCCACAAAATCCCGCAATAACAGTTAGATATCCCATGTACCGAAAACCGAATATAATAATAAAAAGACACCCAAACCCATCATCACACCTAAAGAAGTACATAGAATGAAAGAGAACACAGAGAATAAACACCATGGATCAGTAACGCCTGGTGGATCCCCCATGATATCCGGAAGTATTCTTTTGTGACCAGTAAGGCTTGCTCATCAGTGTTTTGTAACGTCGGTCCACACTTTGTTTGAGTTCTTTCATAATATAGCCCTGCCAGTTCTCAGAAAATGACCATGGATAAACAGGTATTACATCCAGACCCATTTTTGAATATGTCGTTTCTTTTCTCTTGATTCCGTTGTCATAGCTTCGCTGTCCCTTTAGGCCATAATATTCAATGTAGGCGCCAAACTCGGGAAGATAAAAGTCCGGGTACCAGATGCGTGGTTTTTTTTCGATCGAATTGACCAGGACGCCAGCTTCGTATTGATACCTGATTGAATTTTCCTCCAAAAAGTATGCAATTCTACGTTCGCCTTCGGATTTGAGCTTTGGGTCCCTTTTTCCATAGAGTAGATTTTCTAAGTTTCGGTCCACGTTGAGCACCTCGTTCTCCAGAAAATGCGGGACCTATTTAAAGCTATAGGTTTTCAAAATCATTATTTTATAGATAGCGGAACAAGTCCCGGTCCTTTTTCTCTTGAAGGGCGTCGGCTCTTTCCCTGAAACTCACTAACAGTTCATTCATCCGTTTTAAGGTTTTTGAGAATCGGCTTGAAAACACCCAGCCTTCTCTGTAGCCATGATTCTTATTGAAGCGGGACACATGGTCAATAATCCCCATCCGTCGCATTTTGCTGCGGACGGTCTCCAGCATCCGGGGCGTGAATCCATATTTCTCACAAAGGTAAGTCAGGCTGCCCAAGAGCCCGTTGTTTGCGTATTTCAATTCTATGAAGATGCTCAGGAAAACCTTTTGATGGTTCCTATTTCCCGGAAACAGCACTACTCCAAGCTCATCCAAACCCTGTATCCGAGTAATCTTATTGTAGTTAAAATCTATTTTTGTGCCAGCCATGTTTTTTCACCCCTGCCTTTTTGGTCCAAATAGGGCATTTGAAAGGGGGTCGCTCGTTTTCAATGATGTTAAAATTTTTCCAGGCCCAAACTGGATCAGGGAAGGAAGATGGCCATTTCCCGAAAACCGTGCGATTCCGTGGAATCTGCGCTCAACAAGCCAAGTTTATGGGCAAATGGCTTTGGTTTGAATGGTTTTCCCTCATTTGCAGGCCCGATTTGAAGGATTTGTTAGGAGGGCGAAAACCTTTACAATCGCCCGCCCCTTGATCCGGCGGCCAATCATCCCTTTTCTCGACGGGAAACATCAAAAAAGCCCTTTTCCTCCGCCTTTTTCCTGAGTTCAACCCTCTCTCTTGCGATTTCCAAGGCCCTCGCTCGTAACTCTGTCCCAAACTTGGACTCGATCCAGTACACGGTGAGATAGGCGTTGACATAAATTTCGTTAAACAGGCGCTGAAATCTCCAGCGGACTCCCTGCCGGGTCATATTAAAATCCCGTTCAACTTTGTCCCCATAGTTTTGCCGCAGCACGAGCCGCTTTATGCCGTCATCTTTCCACTCTATGCTAAGCTCCTTACTAATGAGGAGAACCTTCAACCGTTCCAAAAAGTCCTTATTTTTATTGCTAAGTTTCATATGAAGTCCTCTCCACTAAGAGATCGTTGCCATACTGGGTGAGCATGACCTCCCTTGCGCTTTGCATGAACGTGAGCGTCACAAATCGCCATATTTTGTCCCGGCGCGCATCACTAATAAGGGTATCAATATCTGAAAACAATAGACTGTCGCATCCCAGAATACGAAGGATGTGCTCGCGATAATCGTCCATTTTGAAACTTGAGTTGGTATCCAGAGCGAAATCCCCTGGCCTGAGTCTTTCTGTTCCAATAAAATCATCCAGATCTTCAATAAGCCCCGGGATGAATTCAAGGCAGGGCTCATCAGCGAAAACCAGTGCCCCTGATCTGCTCTCTGCCAAAAGCCTTTTCATCTCTTCCCTTCTTTTTGCAGCCCGTGATCTGGATTTCTTTACCATCTCCCTGAAATAGGCTTTATCAAACAGTTTCTCATCGAAAAGGAATGTGGAGGGAACGTTTGTTCCACATCCGGAGCAGATATAATGCTGTGATTTGCGAACCAGGTGCTTGCCACAACAAGCGGATTTCTGAAAGGCAATTGTTGGATCAAAGATATTGCCACACACACAGGAGCATTCGCTTTTTCCGGTCATTTCTAATCGACTACCGCACCGCGGGCACTGGTGGACGGATAGAATGACATCAAAATAGAATTCCTTGGCGAGCTTTTTGAAGTCATCGACACGCTTTAGGATTCGAATAACTGCTGATACGAGCGGGCTGCTGACCTTTATTTCTTGCACCAGGGCCGTTGCACCCCTTAATTCACTTTGCACAAATACCACCTCTCGGGCCTTTTAGAGACGTGAAGACAGGTTCATACATAATAATGTTTCGGTTCCTGTCTCCAGCTTGAAATGTAGCGAGGCTTCAAAGGCGAAAACTTTTTATATAAACGAATATCCTGAAGGGACCGAGGTGATTATTTATGGGAAGACCGTATAAATGCCCCTATTGCCGCAGCACGCGGACCATATGGAAAGGGCATCGTAAATTGGCCGACGGCAAAGTTCGACTGAGAAAATGCAATGATTGTGGAAGAAAATTCACTTCGAGGGTCAGGATCAAAGATGATTAACGGTCATCTACGCCCTGATGCTCCGCCCCGGGTGGTGGAGGTGAGGTTGTCTTACACCTATATTGAAAGGATAAGAGATCTACGGATTTTATCAAGAAAAATTGAAATGGATTTGAGGAGATTGGGAAATGAGAACGGCGACTGTAAGGATACTATAATTCGGGAGGAAGCTGTTTTGAAGGCTGTTTGCATTGAAATCCGCCAAAGGGAACGATTGGCCTTCCTTTCTGAATTCGGAATTCAATAGATACTGGAAAAAAGAAAACGCTCCACAACCTCATCCGGCAAAGAACTTGATATCTCCCGCGTGTTTCCGTATCGACCTTTTGAGATGACTCTGGCATTGATCAGACCGTAAAGATCGAGAAAGCTCATTATCTCAGAGAAACGTCTCTGGGTTAGAGGCCGCAGGCCTTCCCGACCGCATACGTCCCCATAGACCCGGTAAACCTGGCCTGTATATGTCTTTTTGCTGCCATTTGATAAGGCGCCATAACAGGACTTCAGGGCTACACGCTGCTGGGTCGCAAGTGCCTTGACAAGTTCTTCTGTCTTGTCTATCTCAAGTCGGTCTGCCGCAATATCGACTTCTTTTTCCGAGAGCCGTCCCGTGCTTTCTTCGGCTACCTTGACAGCTTTGGCCAGAAGTTCAACGGCCTTTCTTGCGTCTCCGGTTTCCCGTGAGGCATAAGCAGCCACCTTTTTGAGCGCAGCCATATCGACCTTGGTCATATCAAGGGCTTTCTCAACCCTGAGTTTCAGGATTTCAAGGAGATCAAGGGCGTCATAGGGTTCAAAGATCATATCGGTTTTTTTGAAAAAACTCAGAATCCTGGGGTCAAGGGTTTTCTCCCAGTCAAGCCGATTGGTCAGGAGAACAAGAATCAATCTGCAAGAGACTTTCCGGGGAAGTGTTTTTGCAAGAAATGTGAGAAAGCCGTCGGAGTTAGGCCGGATGTTGTCAGCCTCATCGATGAGTAGACTGAGGTAACCGTCATAATTTCCGAGCGACTCCACTATTTGCGCCTGCATGTACTCAATTGGAATACCTTTACGGTATTTTTTGCATGCGCTATCAAGAGAAATAGCGACCTCATTTAAGGCGCCAAAGTAGGTTTTTGGGGAGGTCAAATCAATATACGAATAGCGGAACATGACTCCCTTGGTTTCAGCGACCCATTCAAAGGTGGAAAGTACGTGCATCAAAGTAACTGTTTTTCCGGCGCCGGTTGGTCCGAAGATCAAGGCAGAATTCGGGTGAATACCATCCAGGACCGGTGCGAGATGGGAAATGATTCTACTCAGTTGTTTTTCACGGATGTTACGATTAAAGATTTCTTTTAGAACGGCTGCCCTTTCATCTTCCGGCAGTTTTTCGTCATCAAGATAATCAGGGTTGATGACCAAGGTTCTCTTCCTCTGAGTGGCATGGAGAGATTCGATTAGTGATTCAGTACTATCCGGCTTCAAAAAATTTCCATCGGACATTTCCTTCATCTACTTCCACATGAAACAGAGGCAGTATTTAAATGTTAATGACCATTTCAAAGTGGCAACCGAGCTGGAGGGGTAAATGTCCTGTGGAACTTCAGCAGGTAAAAAAGTAATGTTATTATATATATATTTATTTACAATATTGTAAAATATATATAATGGTGATGATGTTTATAAACGTCGTCCCTGATTGGTGATAACCGGAAAAGTTGAAAAAGCATACCACAAATGCTAAAATCCGTTTCCACAGGAAATCTTCCCACGTACCTCAAATTCCCGCAATCAGCATCAAAATGCTCGATGCTCAGATGAGAGATTGGTACTGAATCAAAAGATTTTACTGCAAATAAGTCTGCGCCAGTAAGTCGATTAAGTTTTTTCCTTGATTTCTAATCTTGCTTGAAATATCCCTTGAGAGGTTGGCTTCTTGACATTATTGCCTTGCTCAGAATCTATGGGGACCGGTACGGTTTTCAAAGTAATCGTGCCAGAGTATGGAACTGGACGAATTCATAGAACTTCTGAGAATATTGATCGCGTTTATGCGTTGATTGAAAAAGTGGCCAAAGCATTTTTGCCATGGACGTATAAAGACTTTGCGTGAGCATAAATGAAATTTTGGAGGGGACGTTATGAAACAGGTTTTTTTGGAAAAGATCATTTCTCATCCTGATCTCAGAGGGGGGGAGCCTTGTATCAAGGGAACCCGCATTCCCGTCAGTGTGATTGTTGGAAGCCTGGCTCAGGGATTGAATAGGGAGGATGTATTGAAAGAATATCCTCAACTCACTAACGATGATGTTTCAGCGGCTTTAATGTACGCTTCTGAATCGGTGTCTCAGGAATCCGTCTATGCCATGGCCAGTTAACGATGAAGATAAAAATAGACGAAGATTTGCCCAAAGCCGTTGTCGAGCTTGTGCGCGAGGTTTTTCCGGATACAGCATCCGTCCTGGAAGAAGGAATTTCTGGAGCTCTGGATCCGCAACTCTGGGAAATCGCTCAAAAGGAAGAACGCTTCCTTATTACGGGTGATAAAGGATTTGCTAATATTCGAAAACACCCACCGGGAACCCATTACGGCGTATTACTCCTGAGACCTGAGGGTGAAGGAATCCCCCAAATGAAACAATTGATTCAGGAAGTTTTGAAATCAGGTATGCTGGAGAGGTTGGCAGGTTGTATCGGTGTGGCAACGCCCGGAAAGCTGAGAATTCGGCGGCCGAAAATGGTTGGATATTGATGCAGTCGTAAAAAGTCAAAAATCGTCCGTTTTAGTCATTCCCGCGAAAGCGGGAATCCAGGAAAGTCAGGGGCTTATGGACCCCCGCTTTCGCGAGGGTGGCGGGCTTGGGGACTTTTTACGGGACCATCAATATTATAAGAGACCCAAAAAAATCGCCGATGAATTCACTCTTTACCGAAAGTGATCACTTAGACATCCTGATAAGGTTATCCTGACAATACTGCTGACGGCCTATGCAATCTTTCTCGTGGTGATTCTTGCATCGGCATCTATATTTATCTATTTGATAAATTTTTTGGGTCACGGAATTTTTCTGGAAAAGGCTTTTCAAAAAGGAGCGTGCTCCAAATGAAAATATATCTTGCAGGACCTTTATTCTCTGAATGCGAACGGGCCTGGCTTGCCGGTATTAAGAGAAAACTTGAAGAAATCTCAAAGGACATAACCGTCATTTGGCCTTACGATCTCATCCCGCATGACGAAGCGAATTCCCAGGGGAAACAAAAGATATTTGAAATATGCAGGTCGTACCTCGATGAGGTGGATGTCCTTGTCTGTGTCCTGGACGGTCCACAGGTCGATGATGGTACGGCTTGGGAAATCGGGTATTTCTATTGTAAACACTTAAATAAGCTGCCCATCATTGGGATCAGGACCGATTTCAGAAACGCCGGGGAGACTGAAAACTCGATAGTCAACGCGATGATTGAGTGTTCTTGCAGCAGAATTGCAGATTCCTCGGAGGCGTTAGTCGAGATCCTACAGCAACAAGTCCACTGATATTGCCACCAAACCCACGATAGACACGGGCCTTATTTCCATCAGAACACCGCAAAATATTTAAATCCGGCCACACATCCCTCCAACTATGCCTTCCCCCACGCTTTTCCCGCTGGACATCCTCAAACCCAGTGAGATCCTCGCCAGGTATACCGAATGGATCTATTTCACCGTCCTGTTGGTCTTTTTCATATCCATTGCCGGCATTACCCTCAGAAAGCATTTCACAAAACCCTACGTCAGGCCTCTGATCATCTCTGTGGGGCTCATGCTCACGGTGGGCGTTTTCATGATGCGGGAGCGTATCGCCAACATCTTCGAAGGCTGGGGAATGCTGGGAACCATCTTGCTGGTTTTTATGGCGGCCACTGTACCCTTCGGTCTGTGCAGGGGCTTTGGCATGGCTGCGGCAAAAGCATTTCACCTGACCTATATTCTTTTCTATATCCTGTCATGGTTCAAATTCCCGGAAGTATATTACAACCTCGGCGAGCGTAATCTCGGGTTGGTCAATCTGGGACTCCTCATCCTCTTTATTGTAAGCCTTTACAAAATCTTCCAATTCCACAGGCCTCGCGGATTGACCGTTCGCAACATTACAAATCCCTTCAGAGCGAAGGTAGAACAAGAAATTGACGTCGAAGATCGGGAGAAAAAAATGGTTTTTAAGGAAGCCGGAAAATCAACTGAAATACAGCTTCACACGGTGGATGACATTGCCTCGGAATTGGGAGAGATCCAAAAAGCCGTGGAAAATAATAGAAACAGTCTTCCCAGAGAGGCCCGTGAAACAATCGTTCGAACCCTGAAAACAATTTCCAGCAAAGAAACCCTGTTCAAAAATGAACTTGTACATCTCAAAGAAGTGTTCAGGCGTTTGGAAACATTAGACATGAACCAATTGAAAGAGCTCAAAGACCGGTTGACCAAGCTTTCTGGAAAAGAGCGGTATGTGCTTCAAGCGGAAATTTCACGGGAGGAAGAAAAAATCAACCTTGAACAAAGGGTAATGGGAACCGAATCGCGGCTGGAACAGCACCTGCAAGCCTTCAACCGTTTTCTCGAAGCCGCCATGGAAAAGATGCAGGCGGGTTATCCCTATGAATCAACGCCTTATCTTGCAAAGGCCCGGGTCCTTTTGAAGGATCTTTCCGGGATGATACAAGATATTAGAGACCTGGAAAGGAAAATCACCGGTCTCATAAAAACAGAGAAAGGGCTCCTTAAACTCGAACGTAAAACCATGTAATCCCATCCGTCCGGTTCCCGCGCCATGTCATTATGCAGGGTCTCGCAAAGGAAAGATTTAATAAATCTGACTGTTTTCGCTGGCCCATAGAGGAGAAATTCCTCGGTTGACAGAATTAGAGGTGAAAAAAATGGATGAATGGAAGACCATAGAACCAGGCGTTTGGAAACCTGAAAAAGAAAATGAGCAGATAACAGGAGTGCTCGTCAGTAGAGAACCTAAAGATGAAATATCGGGCTTAAGCGCCAGATACTATCTCGAGACAAAGGCCGGTATGTTTTTTGTCTGGGGCACTGCGGTTTTAGACGACAGGATGAAATATGTTAAGATAGGCCAAAAGGTGAGGATAACTTTTGGAGGAAAAACAACCAACAAGCGCGGCCAGACAGTAAACCTGTTCAAGGTGGAGGTCGCAGAAGGACCTGAAGGAGCAGAGGCCACAAACATTGCCATCCAGGAAGAGCCGGTGGATATTGGGCCGATTGAAGAACTGAGATAAGGCCGCGCAAAAGCCGAGACCTCACTTGAGGGGCAAAATTCCCCTTACTCAAAAAGGGAATTGTCCCTGGAGGTTGATATATATGACAGAACTCAGAAAAGAACAAAAAGCAGTCGAAGGCAAAAACGCAGGATTTGACCTTGTCCAGCACAGGATGACTGAACCTCTGGGCAACACCGTCGATTGCGAGAAGGCAAAAAGGAATGCCGCGGATAACAATTCTATCTCAGATCATGCAGGGATTATCCTTGACGCTCTAAACGATTACAGGAGGTGGTTTTCTGAAAACGAGGATTCAGACAAAGAGACGATCAAGCTGATCGATGATGCCATTGAATTTGTGCAATGTGCGTGACTGTGGAACAGTGATCCCCATTTTTTTGCAGGAATTACGTAAGAGAACCTTTCAACCGGAGTCAATATCCTTGTGTTTTTGAAGAACGGCACAGGGTTCTGTTGGACAATCTCCCGAAAGTCCGTGCGCTGCGCTCAGGTTTCCTGCTCGCCACAGAATATATCAGCTTCCAGGAAAGGATTTTTCGAATAACTTCACAGTCAAGATTCCTAATAATCCCTCAGCAAACAACTCCAATCTGGATCCGTGAAGCCAATGTTTTTCATTTAAACTTTCCGCTTTTCCTTCCACGGGGAATTGATATAGCCCTGTTCAGATATCACAAAATTCGATGTCAAAGAAACCGTTGTCACATGCTTTGCGATAGAAATGGGTTTGTGGGCACATGAGGAACTAAAAGAGCCCCGTGCCATCATTTTGATAAATGAGCTCATACATCAGTATTCGCTAGATCGGAGATAAAAAGGAATTAACACCACTCATGCTTAGATTCTGTATCAACAATTTATCGGACACGATACCGGTTTATGAATAGGATAATAATTGTTGAACGTGTTGCTCACAGGGCGCGGCTTTTTGCGCTCCCGTGCAGCAAATTGTTGGACGAAGCCGCTACGCGGCAGAAGAAAAACAACAATTCTCAGTTTGAAAAAACGTCCTTTTGGGAACGCCCTCGTCCACCGTTCCCTTGGTGCTTTCCAGGCTTCTCGCTGAAAGCGGGATGGCAAAATGCCACTCACACAGTATCTGCACATGAGCCAGAGTGCATAATGAAAATCATTAAGAAGAATTTGCAATTTATCCAAAAACAGTATAGAATTAAGCGCAATGGATAAATTCGTACAGTCCTACAAATCCCATCTAACCGCTTCATATACCAGGTTGTTTTTACAATAATCGCCCTCAAAAAGATATTTGATAATTGCAAGTTATGTGCCGATTTTGGACTTGTCCAACCAAACGGATAAGATTGTGGCTTCGCACACTCTGTCCTTATTCGTTCGGCCCATCTCTGATTCCCACCCAACTCGAAGGGCACTCAGATCAAATGGTTTAGACGCTTTCTTGTCCTCCTGGGGTGTGCATTACTTCTCCGGCCATTCGGTTAGCGACTGCTGCAATCTCCGCTTCGGTAAGCCGATCAAGGGTCCAACCCTTTGCGAATTTTGCCGTCTCCGATTTCGGCAATTGGTCATCTTCGAGATCTCGAATTCGAACTCGAGCGGGCATCGCAGCGCCTTCGCCAACGAAGATTGCCTCCTGCTGAGCGAGATTAGGCAGTGCTTTCGTCATGCCTGACAATCCATCTGGCAAGAAACGAGAAACGTGCTGTTGATCCGCTGCGTTTGTAAGCCGCAGGACGAGCCATGTGCCACATTGCGAAATCACAGTGCTCTCTATATCGGCGGGGCGCTGACTCACGAGCATGAGGCCAATACCGTATTTCCGCCCTTCACGAGCTATCCTTCGGATTGCGGTTTGAGCCGCTGCATACTCGGCCTCGCCTCTGTCGGGGACATATCGGTGAGCTTCTTCACACACGAAGACGACTGGATCGCGTCGTCTTTCCTCCGTTGTCTGGTAAACCTTATACTGAAACAACAGACGAGCCAACATGGCAGCAAGTGGACCGGCCACTTCATTTGGAAGACCAGAAATATCCAAAATACGAATGTCTTGATCTACGCCTCCCTCACCTTGGATCTGTCCGACCAACTGGGCGATAATATGCTCAAGTGAAGGGCTCTGATCATTCCATTCCCGCATCATGAAACGGATCCGTGGATCACGCCTCAAGACTGAGAGCTTGTCCAAGATGGATTTGAATTTTGAGGCGAATTCAGAAGCCGTAACGCTCTGAAGCGCGCCTCCCTGCACGCGCGCTGCCTGCAAATAGAAAATGTGGTTGTAAAACTCCTGGAGGCTGAACGGTCGCGGCTTGTCGTGATCGAACTCAATCAGCTGTTCGAACGTAACTCCTGCCTTTGGCCGTGGTGCATCATGGTCTAAGCCATCGGTAGGGGCCGCTCCGCCATGTGCGGTCGGGGAAGGCTCAACAAGGTCAGCGGCAACCATTCGGGCATAGGTGATGGCCTTGTAGATGATGTTGTTCTGTGATGTAGCTTCCTGTTCAGTTTTTCCAATCACTAAGGTCCTGATCTCGTCCGCCGACATGAGCCAATAGGGGAGGCTTATCGGAGAGCCGGTCGTCTCTTCGTTTCCAAGTGGGTCGTAAGCACGATAAACGATCGCACGTTCCTTGAACGCGTGGCCGTATTCCCCATGAGGATCAATGATGAGGATTCTCGGGTGACAGACTGCGGCCGGTTCAGGGGTGTGATCCAGCATGCTATGAAGCAAAGCAGCAACCGCACCAGACTTTCCTGAACCCGTTGAACCTAGAACCGCGCAATGCATGCCCAGCATTTTATCTACGTTTGCCCGACATAAGGCATTGTCTGCTCCAACGTAATGAGCGAATGGAACGAGCGGGCTATATTCGCCGTCATTCTGCTGCCCCTCAGCCGCTGAGTATATATGGGTAGTCTCCTCGCGAGTGAGCAGATGCACGCTTTGACGGGGAAGCGGATAGGTCGTCACACCTCGAACGAACCGGAGTTTTTGGTCTGCTGCGTTCCAGATACCTTCCGCAAACAATTCGACTTCCATGAGCCGCTGATCGGCATCGGGTGGAATGGGCTCTGTAATCTCAAGAAGCTCCTCAGACCTCATTCTTAGCAGCGTCACGAAACCGAAGACCAAGCGTCTTCCAAAATGGACTTTTACGATGCTACCGATCTGTCCGATGGGATAAACTCTCCCCTCATAGGTTCGGGTGAGCTCCGTGACATCTCCTGATAACTCTACCCGAATGGTAGTTCCGGACACCTCAACGATGTGCCCAATCTTCAGGTCCGAAATAAGCTCAAACGTATTCATAGCGCACACGCCTCCGCTCCACAGTTTAGCATTTTGGTCACGCCAGAAAACGTCCACCAATCTCGTTTTGCTCCAGCAGTCGGAGGCGCTTGAGGTCCGTCTGCACCTACATACAAGCCATCCGCTGAAATGACATAGACACGTTTACCCCACGGACCGGTCCTCCACCTTTCGAGAGTCGGATTGAGCTTCTGAGCAAAGGCGAGAACCGTTGCTTTGTTCTCCGGGCGTTGTAGCGTCAGTTCAATCTCCTGGTTGATATGCTCGTCCCCAAAGCTGTATCCACATGTTGCGAGAACATTCTCCTCCCGTGCCCCAAGTGAACGCCGGAATAGATCAAATTGGGCCGCAAATGGATCCCTTTGAGTCGCAAGGTATTTTGTGGCTTGTGGGTAGATTAGAACCCGAGAAACTTTCTTAGGATAGAGATCCCCGTCGCGGACTCGCCAGACTCGGTCATCTTCTCCTAAGTGCCAGTCGATCGACCCGTGAAGCTTGATTACATGCGCACGATCTCTGAGATTTGGCTCT
Source organism: Desulfatiglandales bacterium (assembly GCA_963662465.1). Lineage (GTDB taxonomy): Bacteria > Desulfobacterota > DSM-4660 > Desulfatiglandales > Desulfatiglandaceae > NaphS2. The sequence continues at coordinate 136,419 of OY759599.1, read as the reverse complement.
TCGTCGCCGTAACGATGGCTACGATACGCGACCGCGCCGCCAGAGAACCCATCCCAGCACGAGAAGCCTCCAAGTGCAAGAGCATCTTCAAGGAGGGTATCGTAGTTGGTGGTAAATAGCCGGACTGCTCTCCGTCGTTCTGCGATTCCTGCTTGGCTTCGATTGAAGAGGGCATAAACGAATGCTGAATGGTTGTCGATAACGACAATACGGTTCTCATACGTCCCAATTTCCTCAGGAATCCCCACAGGTTGAGCAGGTTTGTATCCCCATCGAATTGTCTCAGCAATCCATGTCAGAATCCTTTGGTGAAGACCATCAAGGTCATCCACCGAGAGAGAAATGGCGTCGAACGCGACATTCTTGTCCTTTGAGCGGTCGGCAATCGCGCGGTGATCGCCGAGCTGACTCAAGATGTGCTCAATATGCGAATCGTCAGAAAGCTGGCTCTTTACAAACTCGAGAACTTTGATGTCACTCGGTTCTCCATCGTCTTTTGCCCTCGTGAATACTCGCTCAGTAAGCGGCCACATCAGAGGAATCCCTGCATCAAGGCTGATTCCTGCACCGAACAGCCACGATTGATTACTGGCTGCCAAGAGATTGTCGAGCTGGGATAGAATGTCCTTTGTTACTGGGTCCATAGTGCATTGAACCTCCTTTGTGCTGCAGCCGAACGGCCGGGCTGACAGGTGGGCGGGCGGTTTTCCAGCGCATCCTCGTCCAGCCCGATGTTAGGCGAATGGACACGCGGCTCAACTAAGACTCTCGCATGATGGGAGTCCACTGAGCGTGGGTCGTCGCTACGTTGAATTCGAACTTCAACTTCTCAACGGGAGGATCCGCAAGGTCAGCGGCAGACCAATCAAGGCAAGTTGGATCTGAATACCGCAGCTTGATGGGAGGGTCATCACTTTCGCCTAAAAGCACTGAAGTCCAACGGATCTTTACGTGGCAAGGATCCACGTGAGGGATATGAGAGTCCAATTCATCAGCAAGCAAGTCGATCTGAAAGCAGACAGATCCGGCGGTGAGGAAAAAGAGAATGTGTGGCACCACGTCTATCGGATCGAGCCGTCGCAGGAGGGTGCCGGACACCATGTCTGGCGAGTTTCCGACTGAAACGAACGACATCAGTACGTCCAGTGAGGGAAAGTCGACTTCATCGTTCTTCGTTTGCAGCCATGTCCTTAGCTTCGAGTAGTTCCCCAGCTCCTCTCGAGGCAGAAGCGCGATACCCATCTTCACCAGCGCCTTGTATGCTAGGCGAGGCCTGAAGCGTGCCGGGGGGACTATAAAATCAGCCTCAATGACACCAGCGGATCTACCAGGGCGAAACACGGAGTCGAGATCTTCAACTTGCGCCGCCAGGGAAAGACCTCGCTTTCCTTGTTCAAAAATGTGCTTGATTGAGGACTGGCCCTTAGACCGGCCGAGCTGAGGGACTCCTTTCTTTCCTCTGACTCCGCCGAGGGTGAGGAAGGGCCTAACGCATGTTGCCAAAGCATCCTCGTAGTCTCCGAACAGCAAGTTGCACCGATCGCACTCGTCGAGAGAGAAGACCCACTTGTTTCCGATTGACTCCGGAAACGTATGTGCTTTCTTCTTGAAAAGTGTGGTGTCTGTCTCGCCGCAAAAACGGCATACCTTCGGCTCCCCAATACGTATGACATTTCCGCCGAAGTAGCCCGTCTCATTGCAGAGCACTTCGTAACGGCCACCTATATCTGCTTCAAGTCTCATAGTTGCCTTTGGATCAGTCTATCATGACGCAGCCTGGCACACGCCTAACAAGATGTTGTAAGACCAGTTTCTTTTCCCGACAGAGATTAGCTTTAATAAAACCAAGATATCTTGAGGCTTGAGGACCATGAGCATTCTCCTTTCGCAATTCGCGAATAGAGAATATCACGCCAGTATATTTTGTCAAGCTTGTGAGGTGGAGGCTTTGGATTCGAACTAAGCGAGGTTAAAGATACTCGCATTATACCGAAACTCTAACGCCTTTCACAATACAGATGGTATTCATAAGATTTGAACCAAATTTCTGAATACAATTGTAATGGCCCTGTGAACAGAAATGAAAGTCAACGTGAAATGCAGAGTCAGCTCCAACTCGACAATTATGGCAAAAAGAATCAAATGTGTCGATTGTTTTCGGTGGCCGGTTAACCTTAGGATCAATACCCGTGAATGAATTGGCTTCACTTTTTCTGAGGCCAATCCTCAGTAAAGATAATCGTCAAAATAAAAAGAAATTCTATATAAAAGCGAGAAAAAACGATCTAATAAGGCCATACGGCTGATTTTAGCGAATAATGCCGCAATACGGAGCGGGACATTCGCTTCATACTCGTTTAAACTCTGATGGGTTCATGTAAAGACCAACTAATCAGAAAACTTAGACGAGGATAGAGTCATGATCAAAAGGGTTTCAGAAATTTTTTCCAAAATTGAAAGTGATTTTGAGTTTGCTCCTTTTGAAAAAATTATTCAACCGATCATTGAGGATGCTCTCAAAGAACATCAGAAAGACAAATACAGGAAAGGCACGATTCTGACGCCGGTTGTTTTGGTTTGGCTATGCTTTGCATTAGCTTTGCGTCGAAACTTGAATTACGACAAAACTTTGAACTGGCTGGTCGCCGGTATGCGCTGGAAGGATTTGGATTTCCATGGAAAATTTGTAAAAGCAGGCACGATTAGCCATGCTCGATCCAAAATGGGAATTGACGTCTTTCGTACCATTTTTTACAGATTTGCTTCGACTTTCAAAGACATTGAACCTCCTGATTTTCATGGAATGAGAACCGCTATGTTTGATGGTACCTCCTTGACAATGCCGGACACTGAAAGCAATTGGCAAAAGTTTGGAAAACACAACTCGGGAAGAGGCTACGGCGCATTCCCGCAAATGAGATTGGTTGCATTAATGGGTCTGACTGCCCGTCGAATTATAGATATTGCTTATGCTCCCTACAAAGGAAAAAAGACCGGCGAAAGAACCTTGATGTTTCAAATCCTGAAAAGATGTTCAATAGAAAGCGCATTATTGCTTTTTGATGCTGGATTTTACTCATTTGATTTGGCCAATTATATGTTCGAGAATGGGATTCAACACATTATGAAAATAGCAAAATCGGGAAAATTAAAACCAATTCCTGGTTCCCAAATGCTTGACGGCAGTTATCTGAGCAAAATTGACGGGAAAATCGTTGAATCGGAAGACCCGAAAACCGGCCGGAAAAAATGGAAAAAGGTTGAAATAATCGTTCGTGTAATTCATTTCCAAATTCCAGGTTTTCGACCTGTACGTTTAATTACAAGCCTCTTGGATTCAGATATCAGCGCAAAAGAGATTGTCACCCATTATCATAAGCGCTGGGATATAGAAATTGCTTTTGATGAAATTAAAACTCATCAGTGCGCTACTCTTAAAGGGCAAATGCCGACCATAATTCGTAGTAAACGCAGTGATTTGGTTGAACAGGAATTGTATTCAATAATGATCGTATACAATCTGATTCGCTCTTTGATCCAAGAAGCAACAAACATGGAAGGCGGTGATCCTTTGTTGATCAGTTTCGTAGATACTGTCGATCTTATCATACAAAGTGCCCCACTCATGAGTATGATAACGGGAAAGAGAAAAGAAAAGCGGTCTTTTCTGCTTAAAATGATCGCAGAATCAAAAATTGATAGACCACGCAGACCCAGACGTAATCCACGGGTCATAAAAGTAAAAATGTCTAATTTCAAACGAAAGCGTAGCAAGGATAAATCGCAAACCGTCCATTTCAATCAAGATGTGGAAGTCCTGTACAAAAAGGCAGCATGAACATCATTCATTCACGGGTATTGACCTTAGGATGATTTAAATCAAAAATAAGCAGTGGTTTTATCTTGACGATATCCAATAGATTCCGCCTCAACGAAAGGTGGACTATTTGTGCCACTTCACGGCTAAAGGCTTAAAAGGAGTACGCTCCGCTTTGCTCACCGCAAACGCCTATTTAAACCTTTCCCCCCACGGGGTCGCCTATGGCAAATTCTTCTTCTAATTTGAGAGGGGAACCTTATTTCCCTCCCAAACCCTCCCTTTGGCAGATAGCCTGTGAAAGATAAATAAAGATAGGTGGCATAAATATGCCCACTTCGCGTGCCTAATCCAGGATAGAAATTAAATGGTCCGTTCTCCCGGATTAGTCACGCCGGAAGTGACCGCCACGCTACATTTTTAATCTTTCAGTTTTTGTCCTTGATTCCGGTATGTGTTCAGAATTTACATATCCCGGGATGAATACATCCATTTTTATAAAAACCGATGCGGACAAAAACCAAGCAGGACTACTCTCTCTCAGGTACAGATTACGACCTGAGAGAGAGAAGATACTCGCTCCGGGAGGTGAATAAGATGGATAGAAAACAGATACGTGAAACAGTGGATTGTTGGATTGATGAACAGGATTTGCCGCCGCGGCCGGGACTCAAACCCATTCGCCAATTTAGTTGTTTGGAATTCGACAACGAAGAGGAACAACAGGCATACTGGGATTTTGTACACTGGTTTATGACACAGGACTATGCATTGCTTTTAAGCTTGCCAAAGCAATCGCAGCATAGCGATTTCTGGGCTTTTGAAGGGGACGATTCCATATCATTCCACTACGGTTCTATTGACTACCAGAGGGCACATCCCTTCGACAAACATGCATACCGCCTCAGAAAAATTTATGAGAGAGTCGATGACTTGGCACTTCTCCACAGCTGTATCTGCCACGAGGAGGGCAAAGCAAATATCGCCAAGCGATTCAAAAAGCTGGTTGATGATGAGTTCAGGAACAAGGTGTGCATGTTGCTTGAAAACTACAGGAAATATCCCCATTTGATGAACAAGGAAAAACTTTTCGCCAGGATATCAGAGCTGAACGGCAGAATCCTAAAGTGTAAGTGCATTTGGCGGAAACGCGCCTACAGTGAATAGAAGAAGGAGCCTTTTCAGGCCCTTTTTCGCATGGCCATTAGCCGGTTTCCATTACGTTCTGTGACAACCGCGAGCTCCGCACTTCGGCCAAGGCCTACGCAGCTTCGCTCACTTCCCGGAATTTCTGAGGCAAAGGGGCTGGACAAGAATGTTTAAGGGCGCGAACAGTCCTCCGTGCCCCATTAATAAAGCACGGAGGTTAAGAAAAAATGCAAAAACTACCCATTATAAAGCACAAGGGCAAAAGGTATTTCATAGATTTCAGGTTAAGGGAATTCAGGCCCATGGAACCACCCATTGAATTCATTCCTTTTGACAGCGAACTGGGAAGAGAAATAGATAAGATGCCTGAATTTGAAGAGCAATATGGCTTGGAGAATGAACATATCAGCATGGAATGTTCAACGTGCGGGAAAGTCCTCTTTAAAGGTACAGAGAAAGAAGCAAGAAAGCTCATCATCTATTGTACAGATTGTTGTTGCTGGAAAAAAAAACCGTAAAGGGAATTTTCTCGCCTTAAGAACTCGACTCCATTCACTATGAATAAGTTCCGGTTTTGAAGCCGGTCGGTTTTGGTTTCACCATGAGATGTATTGACAGGATACCACGCCCTGGTTGGATTCGTTCTATTGGGCGCTGAAATATAGGACAGTCGGTAATGTGGCAAAAATTGAGCGGCGAATCTTTTAAAAATATCTGAAAAAACCAGGGAGACCGAACATACAGAAGAATAAGGGAGCAGTTTGCTCCCTGATTTCAAAGGACATTTAAGCCATCAAGATCGGTACTTTTTTGTCCCCGGATTCTGGAAAACAGCGTGCCTTAATAAAGGTTTCGATTCTCGAATTTACGTGTCAAGAAGATTTGCGAAATGAACCACCCGACCGCAAGCAGCGGGTATCCAAATGAGAGTTTTATCTTTTCTATCGCAGCAAGCTCCGGGGAATTAAATCCTTCAGATTTCGTATTGCCCTCCAATTGATAGTAATCCGTGTAATCTGCGAAATCTGTGGATTGAAAAAGCGACGACCAGATATTTATGGTCGTAGCCATGGTGGATGATCTTGAGTTCGTAGTTGTTATGATGCCATTCTTTTGGAACAGGCCCACCGATGGGACCGTCGAACAATGTATCAGGCATAACAGCGGCATAGTCTCCGGGTGAAACATAAGGAATCCTGAAACCATTGGTTTCATTCATGGTGATGTTCAAGAAGGGTTCCGTGTTCCTGATTGTGGCCAGGACTGCTTTAAGGCGGGTATCTGTAAGGACGTAAAGAAAGATGGTGGCGTTTGGAACGGGATTGCCATTCACGTGACCGGCCACGCTGAAAAATATATCCGGAGATTCTTTTAGCTGCTCACGGGGATGATTGAAATAAAATATAAGAAATCCAAAAACAAGAATAACAGCTACCGCAGAGAACACCAAAATCGACTGATTTTTTTGATCGGGCTTACACTTTTTCTTCATCATGGGTTTGAGATCTGCTTTTTCTATAAATAGATTTTGGTTTAAAAGAGATGCTTCCTGAGAAACCATCTCCAATACCGAAAAGTTTTTATATTTGAATTGTTTACTACCGGATAGTGGAGAAGATTGAAATGCAAAGCGCAATAGAAATGGAAGAACCTCATGAGCACAAAAATGGGAGCACTGTGAAAAAACAATGGGAAATGTATATCCCACTTAATCCTGATAGATACATCATTCCCACGCAAAAAGCGCCCCATTGGAAACCGCCTTCAAAAAACGGCCTTGTAGATCATGTCCTTTGCTCCATGAAAAAAGAGTCCCTTCAAAACGCTTCGCCGGGCACCATAGACGACATATTCGAAGACCGTTTGACCCTTATTCGATCCAAAATTGAAATGATCCTGCTTCAGCTCGATGAGCGGAAAAAGATTCACCGGGATATGATGTACGGGATCGCCAAAGACAGCTGTAAGGCCCAGAACATGATCAACGAAAGACTAACAAGATCATGCCACGTGGACCGGGAAAGGATCAATCTGGAAGGAATGAAATTTGATCTGGGGCAACAGGAAAGAAAAGAGGCTGCCGGTTATTTCAACGACACATGCCAGTTGAACCAGGAACTTCGAGAGGCTCTGACCCAGTACCAGGAAGAAGTTCAGAAGAACATGCTTATTACAGAAATGGAGGTTTCACCATGATAACCAGACAGGATGTCAAAAAAATAAAGCAAGACGCAATACAGTTCGCCCTCATGATGAATGATGATGAGATCGAACAGGTGATTGTGGATTTTGTTGAAGTCAAGAACATGCGACAAAGGTCCCGGAGTGGAAAATAAATTGGCAAGACGCATGCAATCGGCAACATCTATCAACATGTATCACCGCTGTCCCAGAAAATACTATCTCAGGTACACCCTTCGCTCGAAACAGAGATCCAGCATCTACCTCATCCGGGGAAGCGCGGTGCATGAAGCCATCGCAGGGTTTCATAAGCTGAAGGTATCTAGCGGCCATTATCCCGACAGGATTAAGGCTGCCTTGCACCATCTTTTTGACGATGCCTGGCTCCGGCATGACAAGGAACTTCAACAGTTGGGCCTTGGGGATTCAACCATCAAACAGTACTACCAGGAGTCCTGGGAGATGCTCCTGGGCTGGCTCAAGAGATACGAAAAGCAGGGCCGGAGGCACTCTAAAAAGACCTCGGCCGAAGTAAAACTTTTTTCGAAAACTTATTATGTAATGGGCATTATCGATGCCATACAAAACCACAATGGCAGTGTCATGATCACTGATTATAAGACAAGCAAAAAAGATGACATCACCCCGGACATCAAGATCCAGATGGCAATCTATGCGCTGCTTTACCGTGAAAATTTCCATGTACTGCCCGACGTTATGGCCATTGATTTTTTAAAAACTATGAAGGAAAGACGATTTCGGGTAACCCAACGTTTTGTCGAGTATGCCCTGGAACTGGTCACGGATATTCATAAAAAAACCGTATCAACGGATGAAAAGGATTATCCCTGCACCTGCGGCGGGTGGTGCCAAAAAGACTTTATTTTGAAAAATGGAGGACGTTAAATCGATACTTCGGAAGCTGAAACCGTTCATCGGAAAAAAGGCGGATGGTCTCTGGGTTAGATACAACTCCAGCAACCTGAAAGACCGTCAGGAATGGCTGACCGTGATCAACATTCTCAAAGAAAAATATCATATCGACGATATTGAAGAGGATATCGTGCTTCCCCCTCCTGACAGGAATCTGGCCCGAGGGGACATATCAATAGGCGATATCCGGTACCTGGGCTACCCCTCTTACAACATCGGCATCAGTCGCCCGGAGCTTACCCGCCATACCGGGATATTCGGAAGCACCGGGACCGGGAAGACCACCCTTGCCAAAAATATCCTTAGAGAAATGATGAGGATAAAAATCCCTTTCATCGTTTTTGACTGGGAAAGAAACTACCGGGACCTGGTCAAAGAATCGCCGGAGGTCAAGGTTTTCACCATCGGTTCAGATATATCCCCCTTCTTTTTCAACTACCTGAAAATGCCTGAAGGACTGACCTACAAGGATTATGTCAAGAACGTCATCGAGGTCTTTAACCGAGCATACTTAGGCGGTGTGGGATCTGACAGTGTACTCTTGAAAGTGTTTGACAAGGCCTACCAGGAACACAATGAGCCCACAACGGAAGATGCGAGAAAAATCCTGGCCGGGGAAATGACCGGGAACAAAATGCGCGGAAGGGAGATGCTCTGGAAACAGAGTTCGCTCCGAATGCTGGAGTTTCTAAGCTACGGCGGCACGGGAAAAATATATAATGTTCATGATTTTTATCCCATCGAAAAGCTTCAGGAAAATTTTGTCATATTTGAATTGGGGGCGCTGTCAAACAGCAATGACAAGGTCTTTTTCATCGAGATGTTCACCCTCTGGTACTGGCTTTACAAGGAACGCCAGGGTGCGGAAGACGAGCATCTCAAGCATCTGTTGGTATTTGAGGAATTCCATAACATCGTTGACAACAGTGAAAAAGATGACCTGGTCCAGAAAATATTTCGTCAGATCCGGAAATACGGGACCGGTCTGTTGATCATCGACCAGACCCCTTCCCTTATTCCGAACCCGGTCTTTGAAAACCTCTACACAAAAATCACCTTTTCGTTAAATCATCAAAAGAATGTGGGTGCGGTGGCCGCTGCCATGAACATAACCTTTGATGAACGCAAATTCGTCGGGATGCTCAAAACCGGCCAGGCCATCTGCAGGCTCATGGGAAGATACCAATATCCTTTTCTCATTGATGTTCCGTTTATCCGGAAACCGGAAAATATCTCTGATAAAGAGATTCAGGAACATATGAAAGACTTTTACAAGGATTACAGCCCGAATAACCTTCAATTGACTGAAATAGAACCGCTCCGGTTTCCTACACATAGGTTTATCCCCTCCCCCCTGGAGCGCATTTTCCTCGAAGATCTGCTCAATCAACCCTTTGAAGGGGCGGACAAACGGGCCAAGAAACTGGGGCTGATCCCCAGAGATGCGAGCCATATCCAGAAGACTTTAATTGACAACGGTGTCATCAGTCCGGTGATAGTGAACCGTAAAAAGCTCTTTGAGGTGACAAAAAATGGGGCTGAGATCCTTTTTAAGATCGGTCTCAAGGTGGAGCGCGAAGGCAATCAAGGCCTGGAGCACCGATACTTCGTGGAACAGATAAGGCAAGACTTCCTTCAAAACGGCTGGTTTACCTACAAAGAAAAACATGACATCGATCTTGTCCTTGAAAAAGATGCCCGGGTCATTGCCATGGAATTTGAGACCGGAAAGAACAACCAGGATCAAACAACCAAGAACATAGAAAAGCTTATCAAGTTCCGTGCCGATCAGAAATTCATCATTGCCACCAATACCATCGCCCTTCAAAAATCAAAGGTCCTCCTTTCAAATTCACACCTCCCTGATAAGGATTCCATTCAAGTAACCCTTGTCCGGGACCTCCCCAAATCCCTTCCAAAACAACTCAAAACTTAAAACCCAAAACCCAAAACCCAAAACTGCGGCTTACCGCGCCAAATTGCGGCGTGCCGCTTTCCCCTTACGATCACACCCGAAAAAGAACCGCGTTGTAAATAACGACCGCACAGCAAAAGGAACAACTGGTTTTTTCATCCTGGCAAATAACGAATAGTGACATTGGAGCCATCTGTATGACTGCCTCCGTCGGGAGGCGTTCTTTGTTTAGGTGAACCTCTAACCCCGTTTTCTTGGCCATTTAGCTTAACAAACAACCATTTAAAGAGACTCATGATGAAAGGAGGAAATCAATGGAAAAGTCCCGGAACATCCATAACGAACTGGAAACCCTTAGAGAAAAGTTGGCAAATCTTTTCAGTGTGATCGAGCCAACAAAGGAATATGGCGCCACCATGGTATTGTCCATGCTGAGGCTTCATATGGTCGAGGCCCGTATCCACAAAACCCGGAATCTCAAAGAAAGGAGGCGATTAATTCATGAATTCACAAAGGGAAGAAACATTATCGAAAAGGGACTTCAGGCGCTCAAAGAAAGAAATTGCACCTTCCATATCCCTGCCGAATCGAAGCAGCGGAAACAGATGTCCCGATTGTAATGAACAGCTTTACCGCGGGGGTGGCTGTCCCATCTGTCTTTACTGCGGATGGTCCCGATGCCTGTGAAGATTCGGGAACGGCATTCTACAAGGAGTCGGCTTATGTCGGCATTTTTCGTTTTTGAAAGGGGGTTGAAACAGATGGAAGATATGGAATGGAGATCCGGAATAGATCTGCAAGATGACGCGAAAATCTGTCCGTGCTGCGGCAAGGTTTATGTGTTCGTGGGGAAGAATGAATCCACTAAAAACAATAGTATTGGATACATCCGATGTATGTCCTGCGATATGTTTACGGAGATTTAATCTGAGAATCTGAAAGGAGAGATGAATACATGGGGAATTCAAAATTAAACAGACTGTTCGATTCTTATGACGATCCTGAAATATGTTCCGTCTGCGGGAACACCTATAAGGTTGATCTTCTCAAAGAGAACGATGACTGGAACGAATTCGGTTATAGGTTTTGCCCTTTCTGCGGTGACATGATCGACCAGTATATAATTCAGAGCCAACTCGGGGCATAACTCCCGAAAGTATCGCTAATCCTGAGCAACAGATAAGTATGGGGGAGGACCGGCCATGTTAGACAAAAAAAAACACATCAAACGAAAAGGGGTTTCCTGTCCCCTTTGCGGATCTCCATCGATTCAAGGAGGCTTTATCGAGATAGAAACCGGAAAGGCCTTTCAAAAGATGGACTGTACCGAGTGCGAAGCAAAATGGCAGGACATATATGAACTGATCGATGTGAGGATTTGTCATGAACCCTAATTTGAAATGCCCGAGCCCAAAAATGTCGTATTCCTCATCGGCGACAGATATTACTGCCGTTGTGGTTGGAGCAAAAAGAGAGAGACGTTGACTGAAAAGAGGAGGTTTTGAAATGCAGGGATACTGGAGCATGATTTCGAACAGGCACCGGCAGAAGCTTCTGTCCGTTGCCAGGAAAAAAGGCGTCAGCAATGACACGGCCATGCGGAACATCGTCAACTACCTGAAAAGTGATACCGCCTTTCCGCAAAGGCCCGACTATTTCAAGGAATTCATAACGGTGAGGCATGTGGAAGGGATGATCGACATGATTGTCCTTTAAGACGGAACCGAAAATAATGAAAGGAGAAACAGATGACACAGGTTTTAATAACCGTTTCAAGGGGCATTATTGAAGATGCCATCTTTTTTGAGGACCAGGGCCTGGCCATTCGGGCACTGTCTGCTCATGTAAAAAGCATGGATCCGGATCATGATGATGCCGCCCTTTACAACAGGGAAGGATTCATCGCAAACGCCAAGCATTTCCTGGATGATGACGATGATTTCAGGGAAAACAAACCTTTGATTGAGGAGGTCTCGGAAGAACGCGTTAAATCCTTGTTCATCATCGGGAACCCGGAGCACCGTCTCGGGTTCATGGTGGCATCACCCGACGACCCGCTGGGTTACGTCAATGCCGCTGAGGCGGTATCGGATCTCGGAATTATGCGAAAAGATTTTGGTAATCATTTAAAACTCTATCAGGTGTTGCCGGTAAGCGCACCCGTTATTCAAAGGGCGGATATTGAAAAGCAAAATGCCGAATCCGAAATCGAAAATTTCAACGAGACCCTGGTAGAAGAATACATTTTAGGCCTTATTCCATAGTTTTCTGTCACAAAAAACAAAAAAACTTTGCGCCTTTGCGCGAGACATTTTGGTTGCAGCTTGCCGCTTTAAAAGGGAAATAACAGGAGAAAACATCTCGGTTTTTCCCATAACCCGAAAAAGGGCTGCTCCAGCATTCGCTGGGTCGGCCCTTTTTTTATTCTAAAAGGAGAAAATCATGGATTTACAGAATTATCTGAAGGCTGGCTATCCCGGATTTTACATTGAAACCGAGGAACCTTTGCGCGCTATCTCTTCGATTGAAACGGCGACCTGGCAATGCTTTTGTTGGGACTGTTTGAGAGGCCTCACAGAACCTGGGACAGGCCGAATTGTAGAAGACCTGCTGGATCCCCTAGCCGCCGTCAAGTGGCTTGGGGAAAGGAGCGATACGGTTCTGATGGTTCAAAATTTTCATCATTTTATCGCTTCCGTGGAGATCATTCAGGAAATCCAGAACAGCATCCCCCTGTGGAAAGCTTCCGGGTGCTGTCTGGTGATGGTGGGTCCTCCTGTCAGGCTCCCCCAGGAGATCGAAAAGTTTTTCAGCATCCTGGATTTCAGGCTCCCATCCCTTGATGAGCTACGCCGGATCCAACAGGAACTTGGGGAAAGCGTTGGCGTAAATGTGTCTGAAAATGCGGTAGAAGCGGCCCTGGGGCTCACGGAGTTTGAAAGCGAGACCGCTTTTGCCCTGAGCCTCGTACTCAAAAAGAGGTTCTGTGCAGACATTGTCACCCAGCAGAAGATGCAGATGATCCGAAGAACCGGACTCATGGAGTTCTGGCCTCCGGTCCCGGTGGACATGGTGGGTGGACTGGATCTTTTGAAACGGTACCTGTCCAACCGCAAAAAGGCGTTTGAACCGGGGAACGAGAATCTCCCCAGGCCCAAAGCTCTTTTGTTGGTGGGGATTCCGGGTACCGGTAAGTCTCTTTCCTGTAAAGCGGCAGCTTCCATTTTCGGTTGGCCTCTGATCCGCCTGGATATCTCTTCGTTAAAGGGGTCCCTTGTAGGGGAAAGCGAGCGAAAGATCCGGCAGGCCACAGCGACCATTGAAGCCTTTGGAAGAGCAGTCGTCTGGCTGGATGAAATCGATAAAGTGTTTGGCGGCGTGAAATCGTCATCAAAGACGGACGGGGGCACCACCGCTTCCATGTTTGGCCACTTTTTAACCTGGATGCAGGAAACCACAAGCCCGATCCTGGTGATGGCCACGGCCAACAATATAAAGGATCTGCCCCCGGAATTTATGAGGGCAGGACGCTTTGACGCCATGTTTTTCGTGGACCTTCCGACCGGGAAAGAACGGCTGGAAATAATGGGAATCATGAACGACCGATACAGCACCCAAATTCCGGAAGGGTATGAGGATGAATTAAACGGTTGGACAGGGGCTGAGATCGAGCAACTGGCCAAGGACAGCCTCTTTGATGGTCTCGATGAGGCCCTCAAAACCATCGTCCCCTTGTCCAAAACCATGAAAGAGGAAATCGGTGCTTTGCAGCAGTGGGCCACGACTCGTGCAAGACGCGCCAGTATGCCCGAAGAGCGACAAACCAAGAGCGTACGGAGGATAAAATAGCCATGTCGCACATCAGCAAAATTGAATTGGAAGTAAAGGATCTGGGGATCCTGGGCCAGGCGTGTTCAAAGCTTGGTTTGCAGCTGATCAGGAACCAGAAAACCTTCCGGTGGTACGGAAAGGAAGCTCCCTGTGACCATACCATCCAGGTACCGGGAGCAGACTATGAGATCGGCGTGACCCGGAAGGATCATTTTTATGAGCTCAACTGCGACTTTTATGACCGCAACCTTGAAAAGGTAATCGGTTCCCAGGGAGGTCTCCTCAAGCAGGCCTACGCCGTGATGAAAACCAGGATCGAAGCCAGAAAAAAAGGATATTCCGTTCTTGAACGAAAGACCGAAAACAGTATCAAACTGCATGTGAGGATATCATGAAAGGAGGTGTAGAATGAAAGAGATTGTTGTCGAAATCAAAAATGATGGCGAAATCAAAATCGAAACCCGGGGGTTCAAGGGAAAGGGTTGCATCACTGAATCCGAATTCCTCAAAAAACTGCTGGGCAAGGAAACCGAAAAATCCCTGACGCCTACCTACTGGCAGGAAAACCAAACCCTTGCCAAGAAGTACTTGCCCCTTTGCGGCTAAATCGCAACTTTCAAAAAAAAATCAATAAACAATTTATCGAGCAGCGCATCCTCTTATGGATGCCGCTGCCCTAAGGAGAGACCCAATGGAAAACATATTTGAAATGGGATGTTTGATTCAACTTTCCACCAGTGTGTGGGGCGCAAGGCGCAAAATCAAAACCGAACAGATTTCGAACATGGCTGCTGCCAACGAGTGGCTCAGCACGCAGAAGAAGTTGATTGATCCCTGTGCGCTCAAACCGATCCAGAAAGTGGCCAATGCCGCTCGCGGCTATCTTTCAGGCGTAAGCCTGCCATTTCCCATCAACGGCATGGTTTTCGTTCCCAAGGAGATGATTTCGAAAGTGGATGATCAACTGCGCATATTTCAATTGGATTTCGAAAACAAAGTGGCCGATTTCATGGATCGTTACGAGCGACTGCGAGAAACAGCCATGGTCTATCTCGGGGACCTTTTCAACGAAACGGATTATCCGGTGGATATCGCGGGCAAGTTTTCCTTTGCCTGGAGGTTCATCAATCTCGATGTTCCAAACGGCAGAACCGGTGTGCTTTCACCGGAGGTGTATGAACGGGAAAAACAGAAGTTTGTTCAAACCATGGAGGATGCCCGCGAACTGGCGGTAATGTCGCTCAGGGAGGAGTTTTCCGGGATGATTGAAAGGATTACCGACCGATTTACCAACGGTGGAAATACCAAACCCAAGGTATTCAAAAACGGTACCATCAATAACTTTTATGCGTTTTTTGAGACGTTCAAAGCCCGGAATATCTTCAATGATAGTGAACTGACTGAACTGGTTGATCGGGCCAGGGCCGTTCTTGGGGGCAAAACAGCCGATGTCATCCGCTCCAACAATCAGTTGAAAGAACAGATTCGGGACGGCATGGCAGAAGTGGAAAATGCAATGGATGAGATGCTTTCAAGGCCCCGGCGAAGGATTGTGATGAGTTAACCTCGTTTGAAACTTCATTTAAATTGAACCGCAAGTCGCGAAGGCCGCAAAGCCTTTTTCGAATCGGAACGGACGATTCGAAAAAACAGCCATTATTTTTTTCTGTGCGATCCTTCAGGATAGTTCCGGTAGACGGACCTGTGGTCCAGAAAACCGACCTCGAAAAGCAGAATGCTGAAGCAGAGGTCGAGAATTTCGATTATTCACGGATAGAAGAGTACACCTTGTAGGCCGGCTCGATCTTTGGCCACTCATGCAGCAATTTACAAGAAGCTTAAGCAAAGGAGAATGAAGAGAGGGTAGGAAAGCGGATCAGCATTAACATGAGCCTTCCTATGCAGAGGCTCATAATTTGAGCCAAAGGAGGTATTAAAAATGTGGAATCAACCGACAAAAGAAAGACTGGCAAAAATACCAAAGCTCTATGATCCGTAGGGCTTGTAGATGGACACGTGAAGAAGTCAGCCAAAGTATAATTCTAAATTAACTATATAAATATTTAATTTTAAACAGAACATCAAAGCCTTTCTGGGCCAACACCCAGAAAGGCTTTTTTGATTTCTAAGGAGGTAAAAAATGAATGATAAAGTCAAGAATGTACTCAACACGATAATCGGCAAATTCAAGTCTGGTGATATTCCTGAAGCTGTGGCACTTGCCACTTTTCCAATTCCAGACACACCCAGTGCCAACTGGTCTTTCACCAACCGTACCTTGATGTTCATCTCAGGTACTGGAGATGCGAGAGGGTTTCGCCAATGGAAAGATGTCAATCGTTGGGTGAAAAAGGGTTCAACGGCGATCTACATCCTTGTGCCATGTTTCACAAGAAAAGTTGATGGCTCCGGCGAAGAAGAGGAACTCAGGTATTTCAAACCAACGCCTGTTTTCCGATTTGAAGACACTGAAGGTGAAAAGCTCGACCATGAGAACGTCAAATTACCGACTTTCCCTTTGATCGAAACCGCCGAAAGTTGGGGGATCTCAGTCAATGCGATACCAGGGAATTACCTATACAGAGGATACTATTCCCCGGGCAGGCATGAAATAGCCCTTGCAACACCCGAAGAGAAAACTTTCTTCCACGAACTTGCCCATGCATCCCATGAAAAAGTCAAAGGCAAACTGAAAGCTGGTCAAGATCCGTTACAGGAAATCATTGCGGAATTATCAGCTCAGGCACTTTGCCGATTGGTTGGAAAACGTGCAAAGGAAACTCTCGGAAACACTTATGACTATATCGAGCGATACGCAAAGAAGGTGAACCTCAAACCTTACAATGCCTGTCTCAGAGTCCTCAGTGAAACTGAAAAAGTCCTCAACACCATACTGCAAGGAGGAAGCCATGCGAAAAGTCAATTTCAGGCTTGAGAAAGAATCATGGGAAGACATGCACGAAGCTGGAAGGATGAACCCATCACTGGAAGTAATTTTCAGAGACAAAACCGGAAATCACAAACATAAGATTGGCGCCGGCTACAGTGATGACATTTACGCATATCGTGAAGCAGGCGAGACTTTCATCCTCTCACAGCACTTCGGCTTAGGTTACATCAGCCTTGAGATTTTCAAAGGCGATGAACAAACCGGAGATGTGTTCATAGACAGCCATCAGGTTGACGATGCCATAGGAAAGAAAGGGCTTGACCTGGCACCGTATACCATCATCCGAAGGCTCATGCCATATTTTGAGTAAAAGGAAAGGAGAAAACACCATGCAACAGCTTTGTTTTTTTGAAAAGACGGAAAAAGCGTTCTGGAAGGATTTGACATCAGGCAAATTCGCAAGAATGGTCTTTAAGGAATCCAAGGGCCAGTATCTTAAAAGCTCAACAGAGGTTTTTCATGTAATGAAACCGATATTTGCAAAGTTGGATGATGTTGAGCAGATGTACTGCATCTTCATGGACAACAAGAACAATATCAAATCAATAGATAAGGTAGCATCAGGCTCATTAACATCTGCCGCCATATATCCAAGGGAACTTATCAAATTGGCTCTCAAATATAAGGCAGGCTCAGTTGTCATCAGCTATAATCACCCATCAGGCGATCCTCAACCCTCAAGAGAGGAGGAGCCTTACTCTGAAACTGGCTTTTGCTTTCAAAGCAATAGATGCCAATCTCCTGGATCATATTATTGTAGGCGATTCGTATTACAGCTTTGCAGACAACGGAATAATGGAAGAAATCAATCAGAAGTTCAACCAATTCCTATCGATTCACTAACCCATCAGATCTTTCAAATCAAGCAAAAATAGAGAGGTGGAAAATGGCATACACACCTGAACTCAGTCAGAGGCATAGCTGCACCTTAAGGCGTATCGCCTGGGCTTTAGAGGTTCCAATGACCAAAGCAATTGAGAGGGTCTTTGACCATGTTGGCATGACAGTTGACCATAAGAAAGTGTGTGAGAAATGCAGGGATAAAACACGATGCAAAGAATGTATTTTCAACCCAAAATTAGAAAATCAAGGAGGGATTCAATAATGGAAACTACAAACACGAACACAAGTACAGTCAAAATCTTACAGGCAGACAACAGCTATCTTGAGAAGCGATGCCAGGATAAATTTCGTGAGCTGAAACTCAACAGTCCAGAGAAGATGAAGGATCACATCAAAAGTTTGTTTGAGAAACACGAACAGCAAGGAGATGTATTGATAGCCCTCTACAGGCTCGTCCTTCCAGATTGGGACCGGATAGACAAGATCACCTATTCTCCTAAAATCGGAAAAAGGTTTTGGAGATGGATCTGCCAGTTGTTCATTGACTTTGACACCAAGCATCACCCAGAGGTTTTTAACGGAGGGATCTGGTTAAGTCAGGGATTTTCATCTGACGGAAAACTCAGTGATTGGGAAATCAGTTTCAAAGGGTGCAATGTGACATTCGCAACATAGCAACAGCATAACAAACATTTAATTTTAACCAAACTCAAAGGCTCTCTTGGGATTCAATTCCAGGAGGGCCTTTTTGTTGGAAAGGAGGGTGTTATGGCTCATGTGGGTATTGTTGGGGCAAGGAAATATAAATGTCAAAAATCGGTCAAAAGATTGGTTCTGTCGCTCTCAGAAGAATCAACAATTGTCACTAGCAACTGCAAAGGTGTTTGCTCATGGTCACAGCATTATGCGCGGTCAAGAAAAATGGAAGTTCTTGTTTATACTCCTGACTTAACAAACATTCGTTCAAAATTTGATGTCGCCGAAAGGTATTACCAACGAAACAAAGAGCTGGTTGAGAAATGTGATTTGATTCACGCTTTCCTTAGTGCAGCTGATGGTTACGCAGGTGGAACAAAATATGAGATTGAATATGCAATCAAAATCAGTGTGCCTGTCAAGGTTCACCATGAGAAAGGAAAGGATGAAGTTTTTCATCAATTTACTCTTCCATTTGGGGGAATGAGGGAATCCCTCCTTCCAAATTGGCAAGGTTTTTTTGTTGATACATTTTCATAAGCAAATAGAAAGGAGGCAATCATGCGAAAGATATTTCAGACAAATGCGAGAAGGAAAGGCAAATCCAATCTTAAGAAATGGTCATGCGGATGCACAAACATTCGTGTAGCGGTCAAAGATTTCAAAGCGGTCTGTTTGAAATGCGAAAATGAATTTGAGCTAATTGATTAAAGACAGCAGTTAAGAACAAACACTATCAATCAACCTAAGAGGGTTTCCTGTATTACAGGAGACCCTTTTTTTATGGAGGATGAAATGAGATTAACAGCACAGGCAAAGATGGGATTCTACCCAACGCCAAATAAAGTAACGCCAATCATAGCCAGATACATAAATCGAAAGCAGGAAGGCCTTATAAGGGTTATTGATCCCTGCGCTGGAGAAGGCACCGCCATAAGTTTGATTAGCGGACATCCTACAAGTAATTAGGTCTTGACCTGAGCCACAAATTCTGCCTATATCATCTGAAGACTTTTCTACCTAATTTCTTACTTGTTTTGATAAGATGAGTTAAAATTTGTTTATTATAGAAGATATAATCCGGCTGGAAAGAATAGTCGAGAAGCTTGCATGGAAGCATAATATTTTTGCCATCTGAGGTGAAGGACATCTTGTCCGGCGGTTGCAGAATATTCCGGAAGGAAAAGGGCAAAGTAGAAGGAGAGGATTTGTACAATGCCCTCGGCAGAACCGAATCAGGTCGTTATTTATCCGTTTTCTTTATCAAAAAACTCGGAAACAAGGCCCTAATAGTGACCGCAAGGGGTATGAATAGCAGCGAAAGGGGACGTTATGGGAAAAAATAGGAATTTTGACGACATATCCATTTATGACGCCTCTGACTTCTGGGATGAACACGACTTTGGGGAATTCCACGATGTCAAGGAGGTTAGTGAAATTAAA
The DNA here is from genome assembly GCA_963662465.1 of Desulfatiglandales bacterium. GTDB lineage: Bacteria > Desulfobacterota > DSM-4660 > Desulfatiglandales > Desulfatiglandaceae > NaphS2. The sequence goes on along the minus strand of OY759599.1, from coordinate 116,661 downwards.
TTTTCATTGAAGAAAAAAAGATACGTTGGGATCAATAAGGACTTGTATGCCCAAATCACAAACAAGGCAAAAATGTTAAGAAAACCAGAAGAAGCACTCATAAATGAGTGGCTTTCAGAGAAGGCTGACGCCTGACTTCAGTGGTATTGCTCGGAATGGAATATCGCCATAGCCAACGCATATGCCTTCTTATAAACCCGCAAATCTTTCGCCGATTTAGCAACCATCCCCTTCCCTCCCTGACCACCGGCTACTGACCCCTAGTCCTCCCCCCGATTCCCGACCCCTGACCCCGGACCACCGGTCTGGGGTGGATCTCTGACCTTCTATCCTTTCCTATTTCCCTTTCCTATCTTCTATTTCCTCCTTATCAGCGCCTTACGCGAAACAATTAATCTGCGTCAATCTGCGTAATCTGTGGATCGGCTTTGGTTTCAATTAAGCACGTCAGTCGATCAGGGAAGAGTTCCGCTCCGTTATAATCTCCATCCGCACCACCAAGCGCAACATCTTCCCCGACCTGATTTTCGCATGTGGCACAGGTGGCAAATGACGGCCCGCTCAATCCGGCCAAAGGGTCTTTCAGGTCATGCTTTCCCGGTAAAGGGCACCCAAGAATCATGAGCCAATACCCGCCATGTTTTTCATCTCTAAGTCGATGTGCATCCATATCCACTCCCCTATTTCTATATTGCGCGGAAAAAATGGCTATTCCAGTAATGCCCTGACTCGAGCCAGGACATTATCCATAACGATTTCAGGCGCCGATTCAATGGCCTTTGCATTGCGTTTTTTGAAATCAAGCATCCGTACCTGGTTGCAGAGTACAACGCCCTGAGTATTCGTACCCGATCCCATCATCGATACAGTGAAACCGTTCTCGCGGGCAAACTGACCGCCCAACGTAATAGGGGCAACCAACGCCAACCCAAAACGGTTGAAATCGGAGATGGTGAGGACCAGTACATAACGCTGCCCCTGCTGCTCCTTTCCCAGCGCAGGATCAAGATCGAGATGCAGGATATCGCTGCGTTCCGGAATTCCGCGCTTCATGGCATTTCCTTACCGACCGGCCGGGTATCGAGCCACTCGCGATCCTCATCGGTTAGCGCCATGTTTTCATCGCTGCACTGGGCCAGCAGTTCGGCAAGCGTGAAATGCGGTTTAGCCCTGGGCTCAATGACCAACTTACCGTCTACAACATTCACATTCACATGGCTCCCGGCACCGATATTCAGCATAGTCAGAATCTGCACAGGGACAGCCATTACAACCGATCCACCAAGCTTTCTCAGTGTTACACTTATCATTTGATTCCTCCTTGCATTCGCTTGACGATAGTTATACAAAAATATAACATAAAGAACCGGAGCGCAAGCGTTAAATCAATTCATACCAACTGATTTCAAGGTGTATCAAAACACGCCCTATCTCTCACGCCGAGCAACCATGCCAAATTTAAGCGGTTCAGCCCCTTCTAAATAAGGTCTTTCTCCTTGATCCTTTACCCAAAACGGCCTTGAGCCGAAATGGGTAATTTTTCTAATTGATTACTTGCGCGATATAGTCTTCATCCGGATAAAAATTCCAAACATACCCCCGTATTTCCTTCTTCATCCGCTTCAACGCCCCTCCTGTCTCAAGACTTTGCGCTTTGTGGTAATGCCAACAAGCCTTCGCCCACGCCTCATGGTGCAATGGATCATTGGGCATCACCGACCTGCTCCGCATGGTCCAGTAATTCCCCAGTTCTTGATGCAGGTGCGGGTTCTTCACCCCCGCAAAATAAGCCGCCCGATCCATGCTGATATCCGCCGCCGGCAGCCATCTCACATGATAATCCTTTTCCTGCCACAAATGCGCATATTCCCACCCCAACCGAAGATGGTACTGCGCGTCAAAAGGATTCAGTTCCACAGATCTCTCCAAAGCCATTATCCGCAGATTACACAGATTTTCGCCGATTTCTGTTACCGACTTCAGACCTCTGTCCTCTGACTTCAGACTTCTGACCTCTGACCCCTGCCTTTCCCCTCTTTGCGCCTTTGCGCCTTTGCGCGAGACATCTTTTCCTTTTCCATCTGTGTAATCTGCGTAATCTGCGGATCCAAGCTTAAACCAGTAAGCAGCATTCCCCGAATCCCACTCAACCGCCCGCACCACCTCGCCCACCGGCGGCCGCTTATCCCGGTTCAAGGTGCTGTTAGGCACCGTATTGCAATACACCTCCCCCATGAAATGCCGAATACTCCAATACCCCGTCCACCCGATCAGTCCCAGAATCAACAGCAACACCACCCCGCCCTTATATTTCAAAGGAAGATTGTAATACCGGTAACTCATCACATCCCGCCGATGATGCCGTTCCAAATGAAGGGCCGCATGCCCGATGGCCATGATGGACAACAGAATGAGCACGTTTGCCGGAGTATGCAGCGTAAATTCCACATAGGAATGCAGGCCGATATAAACAAGTGCCACAACCGGCGCCACCCCCAGGCACACCGCATAGGCATCCTTCCGCCTGGCCCACAGCTTGAGGGTCTTGAAAAGGTAATACCCGACCCCACCCAGCAACAAGCCCAGCCCTAAAATACCCGCCTCCGCCATATATTGGGCCCAGTCATTATGCGCAAAAATATAGTACTTTTTCTTATCTTTCTCCGACTGGTATTTGGGAAACGCATATTGGAAATTCCCGACCCCCACGCCGGCCACTTGAAAATCCTCAAAAAGGTCCATGGTCCTGGCGGCATAGCGCGACCGGCTTTCCATCCCCGATTCCATCTTCATAAACCGCTCCAGAGGATACTCCACACCGATTTGAACCGCATAACCGCAAATCAACAGAAAAATACCGATAAGCAAAACCCCTTTTCGTCGATATTGTTTCCGCAAAACCAGCAGCAACCCCATCAGAAACATAGCCCCGGCCCAGCTCAAAATAGCGCCCCGGGAGGCTGAAAAGATCAACCCGATCCCCATCAGCACCCCGGAAAACCCCACCAGAACCCGCTTGAACAAAGCCTCTTCCCCTTCCAGAAAAGAGGCGACCCTTGCACTCAGACTTGGCTTCCGTCTGGAATTATTTCGGCTGACACGTTTTTCCGGCGCAATGGCCCCCGCAAAGGCCGCCGCCAGAACCACGCCCATGGCCATGTAAGCGGCAAAATGATTGCCATTGATAAAAGTGCCTTTCACCCGTTCTTTGGCATAATTCATGGTGTACCACAACACCTTGTGCGACCCGGAATAGGTCTCCATGAGCCCATACAGGGCCTCAAAACACCCCATGGCCAACAGAAACGAAACCGCCACATTAATTCGCCTGCGTGACTGAAGGGTCTGAAGGAAACCAAAGAAAAACAACCCGTAAACCACAAACCGAACCATCGACATGCGAACCGGATACCCATAGGCCGCAAGGAAAAACCACGGCTTTTCCGCCTCAGGGCTATTCACCAATTCCACCGCCGAAAACGATTTTTCAGCCACCACCGATGCTTCCGGCGACAGAAAATCCACCACAAAAGAAGGCAGGGGAACCATCTGTAAAACCAGGAATCCCAGCAGCACCGCAAACCCCACATGCAAACTGTTCCGGGGCACCCGAAACCGGTATTCCCTGCTTTTGTAGTCCTTCCGAACATTCTTCCAAAGAAGGAAAACAGTCGCCGCCAACACCCCAAGGGTCATCAGGGTGTACATGTAGGTATGCACCGCCCCGAACATGAAGATGCTGAGGAGGAGGATGGTTAGGTATATGATGTATGCTGCTTTTTCCATTTTTTACCCACTGATTAGGATCCGCAGATTACGCAGATTACACGGATTTTACTGATTGTTATGGATGAAGCGTTTATATTCCAGGGATTTGGCTCCAAAATTGAGAAGAAGACCTATCTTAAAATTTGACGCTTTCAGGTAGTTTATGACCTGCGCAGCCTCAATACCAGACATTTTTGATAAAGCTTTAATTTCCACAATTATTTTTTCATAACAAACAAAATCCGCGATATACGTTTTGTTCAGTACGACCCCTTTGTAAACAATTTGAATCTCATACTGCGAAATATAAGGAATTCCCTGAATTCTAAACTCCCTCTCAAGTGCCTCCTGGTACACTGCTTCAAGAAAACCACAACCTAACCCCTTATGCACCTCCATAGCAGCCCCAATAACCTTATAAGACCTCTCATCTTCCATCCTAATCCCCGTAATCAGTGTAATCTGTGGATAAAAGCCTTGACCCCATAAGGCCCCAGCCGAACCCGAATCTTCCCATCCCGAACCACATAATCCTCCCCCGAAAACACCTCACTAACCTTCTTACCTTCTAAACCTCTAACCTTCTCAGCCTCTAGCAAACACTCCACCCCAGTTCCAATAGTATTCACCGCAAACACCATCAATTCATCCCCTTTCCGCTTAAGACAACACTGCACCGCCGCCCGTCCCTTCGGATCAAACCGATTGCCCGAAAGCATCTCCACCCCAACCTTCTCCCCTGAATTCTCCACCACCAGCCACGGGTACACCTGGTTCAACCGGCCCACCACCCGACCCAGCCGTTCCCGACCCTCCTCCGTCTTCCCGATCCACGAATACGTATAAAAGAAAATCCCCCGCGACCCATGCACCACCGACAAAAACGCCAGACAATCCATCTCCTGCCAAGTCGGCAACCTCGGATGATCAAAACGCGTTTCTCCCCCAAATGCCTGAATCACCGCCGCCAGCCGACCCCTTGCTAAACCTTTAACCTTCTTTTCAGTGTAATCCGCGTAATCTGCGTAATCTGCGGATCCCAAACACGCCGCACAATAATCCATACTATCGGAAAGCCACCCAAATGGCATAAACGGTACCGGATACTGATCCAGCATGAAGAAATCGGCCCCATCCTTATACTCCCCACACACCTGCGGCCGCACAATGGCCATACAGGTGGCACAATCCGGAAACCGTTCCTTGATCAACCGGTTCACATCCACCGCCTTCCCCGTCGGAAACGAATGAATCCCCGGTTCATCATTCACATAAAACGCCATATCGTAAGGCCTCACATACCCCGAAATCTGATCCAGATACACCGGCAACCGATCCGGATCATGGGGCGTCGACAGCACATACCGCAACCCCACCTCATGACACTTTTCCACCTGTTCCCTGAGCTTTTTTCCCGTCCCACCCAGCACCACCGTATTGATGGCCAGCTTTTTAATCTCCTCCAGGTTTTTCAGGTTGGCCCCATAAACCCCGATGGGGAAAAAATGTTCATCAAAAAAATCCCGCTTCAAAGGCACGCCCGGTTCCGGAGCAAACCCATAAAACCGCCTCAACTCAGGATTACGCATCCGTATTTCTTTCTCGGGGTTGCAGTTCTTAAACCGAAACGTCTGATCCCTCACCTCACCCGGACACCTCACATACACCCGCAGCGGTTGAAACACCTTGCTCTTCCAGTGTGTATTCAATAAAAACTCCCTCCCCCAAAGCAACACCATCGGATAAGCCCCATTCTCCCAAACCCGCTGCCAAAATTCCCCCCGAAACTCATAGACGACCCCCGCCTCACAACCCCGCAACGGAACCACCCACTCCCCACATTCCCCATACTCGGGCCGAATCTCAATCACCCCACTTTCTTCACTAACTTTCTCACCTTCTAATCCTCTTACCTTCTTATCACTGTAATCCACGTAATCTGTGGATTTGAGCAAATTCACCGCCCGGTTAAATCCCCGAAACCCCTCCCACAACCCCGCCTTCTCCACAGCCCTAAACGGAAACCCCAGAACGCCATCCGCCCCTCCCTCACCAGCATACCGCATAACCGCCGCAAATTCCTCAACCGTGCAATCCATGGCCTGAACAATCGGCCAAACCTCGCACGAAACCCGCTCCTCATAATACCGGGTCATAACCCCCACCCACGCTTCCGACCGCCCCACCTTCTTGTGATACACCATGGGCGAAATCACATCCGCATATTTCGCCAGTTCAAACCCATCCTGAGCAAAGCTGTAGGAAACCCCGTTCCCCCTTTCCCCTTTTGTCCAGGGAACCAGGAAAATTCCTAAAAGTGGTCGGCGATCCGGCGATTTCTCATTCAACACCCCCCTCACTTTTTCCACAAAACCGTTAATCTGCCGTTTCTTCCACACCATCCACTCATAAGGACAGTTCTCTTTGATCCACCGAGACACCTCCTTTGTGTTGCTCCCTGCCACCCATCCAATCATCCCATCTTTTTCGTCCTCCACGGCCCAACCGCTGACATCCGACCTCTGCCCTTCTTCCCTTCTCTGCGTCTTTGCGTCTCTGCGCGAGAACCCTATGGGAAACTCAATCCCCATCTCTTTTGAAAATTTACCCAAACATCTCTCGCAGTAACAGGTATCCGGAATCTTCGGATCCAAAACGCTCCACCGACCCGGATACCGAATATAATCCAGCCAGATCCCATCAATGAACAAACCCTGCCCCTCGAAATCCTTGATCAATCCAGCGATATATGAAAGCCTCTCCCGCTGCCACCCCTCATGGCTCGGGCATGCGCCACCATGACAGGCATATTCCGGGTTTTCCCCCAAAAGAGACCCATCCGCCAACACCGGACGGGAATCCGGAAATTGTTTCCATGCCCGCGACCCACCATAAGCATCAATGGAAACAAACACCTGAAACCCTCTGTCCTTGAACCATTTCACCGTATCCCGATCCGGCTTCACAAAAACGGCATTCACCCCGGCCTTTTCCATATCTCCCACATAACTCGAGGGGTCCCGTTCCGCAATAGACGGCACCCCGTAAATCCCTTTTACCACCTCACCCGTTGCCACATTCGGTAAAACCAAACACAACAATCCCAACCAAAAAATCCTTATCATAATGCTCCCTCCCCGCTACCTGCTTCCCCATTGTTTTTTGACAGGATTTACAGGATTTACAGGATACTTACATCCATGTTCTTTTATCTTGTTAATCCTGTTAATCCTGTCAGAATATTGAGGTCTGTAATCTGCGTAATCTGCGTAATCTGTGGATCGTAATCTGTGGATCAAAAAAAAAGCCGACCCAAAGGCCGGCCATTTTATTTACTTAAACAAGAACCGTAGTCATCTAACCCGGAAGGCCCTTCTCCGCACGTCTTCTCAAAACACGCGCCAGGAAAAGATACCACACCAAAATCCCAAAAAGCATCCCAAAAAGATTGGCGGCGATATCCACCGGGTTGAAGGTTCGATAAGACAAATAATATTGGACAAATTCAATTAAGACACCGAAAACCAGCACCATAAAAACAAGAAAAATCTTCTTCCAAAAGGGACCGCCTCTTCCGGCACCCAGGGAAAACACCGCCATGCACGCAAAACCGATAAAGTGGACAATCTTGTCAAGCCCGATGGATACCACTGAAACACTTTGAACTTTGGAACCGTATGGGACAACCGCGGCAATGGCAATCAATACATAAGACGCCACCAACACCCGCCCGGGCCAGTTTTTAGATTTCTCGCACAAAGTCTCTCTATTCTCGCGCAAAGACGCCAAGGCGCTAAGAAAAAAAACAAAAAAAGCCCTTTTTCTCTCTGCGCCTCTGCGTCTCTGCGCGAGATAATTTATTCTTCAAGATTATTGACAGCCCTGGTAATACCCTGTTTCATCAAAGCCGCACCGAAATTCAACAGATACCCCAGCCTGCAACCCGTAAGCCGAAGATATGTTTGAATCTGTTTCTTATGCGCAGGCGTAATCTTCTCAACAGATTTCAGTTCAAGCACTACTTTTTTTTCTACAATGATATCTGCCCTAAAACCTTCATCAAACTTGATCCGATCATATTGTATGGGAATGGGAATCTGCCTTTCCACATGCAGTCCCCTCTTTGAAAGCTCATGAGCGAGAACAATCTCGTAGACGCTTTCCAAAAGACCCGGACCCAGCGCCATATGAACCTTCACAGCCGCATCAACCACAATCGTCCCAATCTCATTTTCCGTCATAAAAAACCTATATTCTCGCGCAGAGACGCTGAGGCGCAGAGAAAAACAATAAAAACTTCTCTTCTTTGCGTCTTGGCGTCTCTGCGCGAGTTACTTCTTTTTTAGATCAGGCAACTGCGTCAATGCCTTTTCGATCCACCAAGCTAAGGAGCTTGGCTGCCGCTGGGCCGGGTTTTTTCCCGCCCGACTCCCAGCTTGCCACAGAAGTCTTGCTTACATTCAGGTAGGCAGCGAATACCGCCTGGCTAACCCGATGGCGCAACCGTATCTCTTTAATTTCCCGTGGTTGATATGTCTTAACGGGAAACAGACATAGCGTATCAAATTCACGCATGGTTATTTCATTCATAATACCCGCATCGCGCAAACCTTTTGCGGTCTCATGAACGACCGCGAGAATACTGTCAGATCGATTTTTCATTACAGACCACCGCCCGCCCCCTCACTCTCCCGCAAAGAAACCAAAAATCACCTCGCGCAAAGACGCTAAGTCGCAAAGAAAAAACAAAAAATCCTTTCCCTCTCTGCGCCTCTGCGGCTCTGCGCGAGATAATCTACCCGCTCCGAGCCCCCCGAAACACAATATTATAAAAAGCCTTCCAAAAATACCTAACCTGAGTCCAAACCGGCCGCTCCAAATAAGCCAGAATATACCGCCGCTCCGACTCACAAATCTCCTCAAACGTCACCGGCATATCCGCATAAAACGGCGGCACCAGCCCCGGCTTCACCCGCCCCCTCAATTCCTGCAAATCTTCTGGATACAAACTGAAATAGTGCGCGCTCAACGGCCGCACCCCAAAGATCTGCAGCTCCCCCCGCACCCAGTTGTACAGCATGGGCAGCTCGTCCAGCCAGAGTTTCCGCATCACCTTTCCCCAGACCGTAATGCGAAAATCATTCTCCAGCTTTCCCCCCTTCTGAAGGCCGCTTTTCTCATACACATAATCCTGCAAAAATTCGGAATAGGGGTGCATGGTCCGGAATTTATAGGTTCGAATGGGTTTATTGCCGGCCCCGATCCGGTTAAACCCCACCAGAGGACCATAAGACGGATTTTCCACCATGGAGATGGTTTTGGCCTTTCGCACCACAAAACAGAACCGTTCGTCAATATCTTCTTCCCCCACAATCTCAAACCCGCAGAAACAAAGCCGGCCCAGCAACTCCGATCGGCTCATGACCCGGTTCTTCCCCCTGGTCACGGAAAAATAAACCTGCTTGACCCATGGAAGTTTGGGCATCACCCGGTTAAACAGAAAATCCACTGCGTACAGGGCATTGGCCAGTTGCCGCGGAAACTTCCGGATCATCCATTCCCGATGGGTGGCAAGGGTATGGGCGCGCCCCACCAGGTACCCCCCGGGAATCAACAAATTGTGCACCGCCAGAAAATACTGGTTGATATAACGAATATCATTGATCTTCCGCAGGTTAACGAACAGCCGCATGTATCGCTCGCCCACCGTATCGGAATAGAGCATTTCACTGCTGTTTCGAATGGCCGTTTCCGCCCTTAAAATGCCCGCCAGATCCATGGACCGGTCCATGAGCGAAAACAGCCCCGAATGATTTTTCAGGTACCGATCCCGCAACCGTTCTCGAATGGGCGACAAAAACGCCTGCTTCAGGGCCTCCAGATCCGTTTCCACCGTCAACGGTTCCTGCTTCAGGATGCGGGACACTGTATCAGCGGATTCAATATCCCCCTCGGCGCCGACCCGTTTTTTGCGCTCAAAATAAAACCGGTAGAAAACCGTCTCCAACACCATCAGCACGACCATGGGCCCGAACACCTGGGTTCTTGAAAAATACCGAAACCGAAACAAAAAAACCATCACCCCCATGGAAAAGGCCAACAGAATCATCGCCTTGATCCACGGCCAGAGGCCATGGTAGTAATTCACGTAATCCAGCCGTTCAAACTTCCGGGTGGCCAGCGAACAGACGAACCACAACCCATAAATCAACAGCAGCAGTTTCTCATAATCCGGAAGAACATGAAAGCCGTCCCGTTTCAGATAATTGACCACGAAAAAGGAAACCCCCACCAGCACAAAATCCACCACCATCAGCCGCCAGGAAATTCGGGCAGGGCGCTCCACCATCAATGGTTCCCGCCTTACGTCCCCCCCATTGGACCGCCGAAGCAGGAAATACACACCCCAGAACACGACCCCTTCCAATCCCACGAACACCAGGCAGGTCCCGAACACCTGCCCCCTGGAATAGCCATAGAGGCCCATGATCACTACCATGACGGCCACACAGTAGGCCAGATACAGCCCGCATCGGGCCAGGGTCCACAGCCCTCTACCCAACCCCGCGTATTCCCGCCACTGAAATTTCTTATTGGCCAGGGAAACCAGGAACCAGACCCCATAAAAGGCCAGCAGCAGCTTCCCATATTTTGGGGCCAACTCAAAAGATCCCCGTTTCCAGTAATTCAGCAGAAAAAATGCCAGATTCAGCAAACAGAAATCCACAACACCCAGAACAATGGACGGAATTCCTCTGACATATTTCGTCTCTTCAGAATTTAATGGGTTCATTTGTTTTGGTATCTCGTGTGATGAGGAGGTGGTTGTTACTCTGGCGGGCAATCGAAAGGAAGGATTGCAGAAAACTCAAAAATGGTACAGGTGCTGGGGTCGCTGGGCTGCTTATTCGTTTCATCTTATTTTATTCTCGCGCAGAGACGCAAAGAAAAACCAAAAAACCCTTCTTCCCTCTGCGCCTCCGCGTCTCTGCGCGAGATAATTTATTCTTCAAGATTATTGACAGCCCTGGTAATACCCTGTTTCATCAGGGCCCCACCGAAATTCAACAGATACCCCAGCCTGCAACCCGTAAGCCAAAGATATGTTTGAATCTGTTTCTTATAAGAAAGTCTCTATATTCTCGCGCAGAGACGCGGAGACGCAGAGAAAAACAAAAAAACTTCTCTTCTTTGCGTCTTGGCGTCTCTGCGCGAGTTACTTTTTTTTAGATCAGGCAACTGCGTCAATGCCTTTTCGATCCACCAGGCTTGTGAGAAAGCTCCTCCACCCCCCACGTTTTCCCTGTCCAGGCATCGCAATTCTCTTCTTGAAAAGGCCAGCAGCAGCTTCCCATAGATGGGGCTCAACTCAAAAGATCCCCGTTTCCAGTAATTCAGCAGAAAAAACGCCAGGTTCAGCAAACAGAAATCCACCACACCCAGAACAACGGGCGGAATTCCGCCGACATGTTTCATTTCTTCAGAATTTAGCTGATTCATTGGGTTTGAATTGCCTGCCGTAAGGGAGCACGCCTAACGCTTCTAACCGCCTACTTCCGACCACCGACCACCGACCTCCGACATCCGTCCTCCGTCCTCTGTTTTGTAATAACCTCAGTAAGTTATTGAATTATTAAAGAGCGTCCCGCTGGCCTTTCACTTTCTTTTATCCTGTCCATCCTGTTAATCCTGTCAGAATATTGAGGTCTGCCTTAAGAAAAACCGCCATCAAAACCGCTTTTCAGTCCCCCCAGCTCAAAACCCAAAACTGTTTTTAAACGCCCAATACCGCTGTCCTCCCCAGCACCTCCACTGCAAAACGACAACAAGGAAAGCCTGACCCCGGGTTACGCAATCGCCTGCAACCCTTTTTTGTCGATCACCGTCAGCAACTTCAATGCTGGACCGCCTGGCTTTTTAACGCCTCGTTCCCAATCAGAAACCAGATTTTTCGATACATTCAGATAAAGCGCAAAGACCGGCTGCGACAGATTTTCACGCAACCGAATCAGCCTAATCTCCTCTGGGTTCAAAACACGAACAGGGGTCAAACAAGCCTCATCAAATTCGCGCATGGTCTTTTTGTCAACCGCGCCAATCTCATGCAGTGCCTCCATGGTTTCATGGATCGCGGCAAAAGCTTCACTTGTATATCTCTTCACCATCGCCTTAGATCTCCTCAAACTTCCCCATAGTTACCAATTCGTTCAACTGTTCTTCTGAGAGCTCCAGAACGTGACCGGCCATCTTCTTGAACTGTTTTTTTTCATCTTCTCGGATGTTTTCTCTCTGACTTTTGGAAAATCCATAAACAAAAAACGCCCTTTCCCCCGCCTGGTACAGAATAACGGTTCGGTAACCTTTGGACTTCCCATAACCTGGCCGAGCAACCCGTTGTTTGACCACGCCTCCGCCCAGATTGGCATCAATCTGACCGCTCTCGGTTCTCTGAACAACATTACGGAGGGCATAATCGGTGATCTTCTGGTCACGTGCAAAACGGCGGAACCAAGTATTTTTGAAAACCCTCATGGAACATAACCAATGGTATCACACCAAGTGTTACTTTTCAAGCCTCTTTTCATTTGGCCCTCTGTCTTCTGATCCTGTCAAAATATTGACCCATTGGTGCTTTGGTGTTAATGTGGCAAAAGGGTCACACAAAATTAAGGAGGTAACCATAGGCCGACTAACTATTACGCTTAACGACAATTTGCATCGTGCGATCAAAGAAACCGCAGTCCGGCAAGGGCGTAGTATCGGCCAAATCATTGAGGAGAGTTTGCAGCTTCGCGGCATCAAACCCATGGAAAGCGCCCGCCAACTGGCCGAACGCGCTCGGTCTCAGGCACAACATAATCAAGAAGAAGCCACTCGCCTCGCCATAGAAGAAACCCGTATTCATCGAACGCGATGAGCCCCCGCACCTTCATCATCGACACCAATGTGCTGGTTGCCGGCCTCATTCCGAAATGAACCGAAATGGATAACGATACTGATAACTCTTTTCTTTTATCCTGTTGATCCTGTTGATCCTGTCTAATAAACTAACAGAACTGCCAACGTCCCCCATTAAGTGCTTTGGGCAGCTTGGGCCTCCGTCACATTCGCACCGATCGAAGTACCAGCCCTTAAAAACTGCTTCGAAAGCACAAACTCCTTTTTCCCCAGAAGAAATTTGTACGCATCCACCACAACCAGAGCAAACTCAAAAGTCCGCGCATCAATCTTCCTTTCACTCATAACTCAAAACTCAAAACCCAAAACTGCTGTTCCCTAACCCATAACCCAAAACTGTCTTTAAAGATCTTCCCATCACCCCCCATAATCAGGACGTTTCCTTTAACTCAAAACTCAAAACTCAAAACTGCAGTTCAGGGCCTCCACAGCCCTCTACCCAACCCCGCGTATTCCCGCCACTGAAATTTCTTATTGGCCAGGGAAACCAGGAACCAGACCCCATAAAAGGCCAGCAGCAGCTTCCCATATTTTGGGGCCAACTCAAAAGATCCCCGTTTCCAGTAATTCAGCAGAAAAAATGCCAGATTCAGCAAACAGAAATCCACAACACCCAGAACAATGGGCGGAATTCCGCTGACATTTTTCGTCTCTTCAGGATTTAATGGGTTCATTTGTTTTGGTATCTCGTGTAATGAGGCGGTGGTTGTTACTCTGGTGGGCAATCGAAAGGAAGGATAAATGCAGAAAACTCAAAAATGGTACGGGTGCTGGGGTCGCTGGGCTGGTTATTCGTTATGGGTTATTGGCATTAGCTGTATGGAACCTCTGCCACTTCTCACCTTTTCGCCCTTCCGTCCTCCGTCTTCCGCCCTCCGTCCTCCGTCACCGGGGTTCGGATCGGATTTTAGAGTACAGCTTCCAAACCTTTACGTTCAATAAGGCTCAACAGCTTCAGGGATGGGCCGCTGGGTTTCTTGTCGCCGATCTCCCACTTTTGAATGGTGGACAAACTGATGTTCAGCACAGCGGCAAAAACAGCTTGACTGATATGCGCCTCCTCACGCAACTGTTTGATCTTTTGGGGCGGTATTTCCTCGACGTCCAAGTTGCACAGAGCGTCAAATTCCCGCATCCGCCGTTTGTCGATCAACCCAATCTCGTTCAGGTCACTTGCCATTTCGTGAACTTCTTTCAAAATTCGGCTGTTACGCTTTGTTGTCGTCAAAATTCACCTCCATGAATTTCCCGCTACGGACTGCCCATTCAATCTGTTTGTCGTCAAACGCCAGGTATTGTCCGGCTAACTCCCGAAGCGCCTTGATTTCATCCTTGCTGATATTGGCGCGTTCGTTCTTTTCAAAGCCGTACAAGAAAAACCAGCGGTCACAACGATTGGTGGCAACAATCGTTCGACCGCCGCCACGTTTTCCCCGGCCGGACAGGCCAATCCGCTTCTTCAGCAAGTTGCCACCCAGATCGCCGTCCACAAGCCCTTGCATCATCTCAGAAACCGCCTGGCAAAGCATTTCGTCGGTCAGACCAGTCTTTCGCATCCAGCGGGTGAAAGTTCGGGTTCTGAAAACTTTTTTCATTGTCGCTGAGTGTACCACCAGGTGATATGATTTGTCAACAAGAACAGAACTTCCATATGATTATTATCCATCAGCTTATCAGCCATCCATCAGATCATCCACTTGTTCTACCTTCCGTCCTCCGTCCTCTGCCTTCCGTCCTCCGTCATCCCTGCCCTCTGTCCCTTCCCAACCTCTGGATTCTTCCATGAACAATTTCCATGTTGACATCAACACTTTTTATGTGCATGATTATGGTTACAAAGAGGGTGAAATGAAAAATACGGCAAAAAAGACAATCCGTCGCAGCATCGCACTTCCAAATGAATTGGTTGAAGAATTGCGCACTATAGCGCCTCCTGAACTCCGGGATAACTTCAATCGCCTGGTCACCTTCATTTTGATCGATTTCACAAAACGTCAAAAAAAATATCAATTTGAAACAGCTATGGCTGAAATGGCCGATGACCCTGCAATCCGGGATGTGTGTTCTGTTTTGTCCGAGGAGTTTACGGAAGCGGAAAACGATGGTTTGTGAATTATGATCAAGCGCGGCGGAATTTATCTGGTAAATTTGAACCCGATTAAAGGTCGGGAGCAGGCGGGCCGCAGACCAGTCCTCGTGATATCAAGCGACGCCATAAATAAACAACCGCTCGTTGTTTCAGTTGTAGTGGGCACAGATGCGCGGAATGTGCCAAGAGACTACCCCACAAATGTACGTGTGCCATCAGCTGAGACGGGCCTTCCCAAAGATACAGTATTTCTCTGTTTCCAGATGCGCTCCCTGGATCCTAAAAGATTTTACGATCCTAAGACAAAAAAACCCCAGTTGGTTGGCACAATGCCGCCACGCCGAATGGAAGAGGTTGTCGAAGCCCTTAAGCTGGTACTCGAGATCGACTAGACCCTGAGACGCTGCCTCCATATCTCCATGCCCAGTAGGGAGAGGCCCTCCGACCTCTGTCTTCCGCCCTCCGTCCTCCGTCCTTTCCCTTCAACTCAAAACCCAAAACCCAAAACTCAAAACTATCTTCTGCCCTTTCCCTTCAACTCAAAACTCAAAACCCAAAACTCAAAACTGTCTTCCGCCCTTTCCCTTCAACTCAAAACTCAAAACCCAAAACTCAAAACTGTCTTCCGCCCTTTCCCTTCAACTCAAAACTCAAAACCCAAAACTCAACACTGTCCTCCGTCCTCCGACCTCCGACCTCAGCCCTCCGTCCAGAAGCTTCTTTTTAAATTGACACAACTCCAATCTGAGTATAAAGTTAAAGAAATGGAAAGCGAATGGCTATGATTCTGAACGAAAAACAAAAGAAAAGGATTGCAGACATTCTAACTGATACTGGCAAGATCATTTTCGCCACTTCAGTCATTGCACCTTTGTTTCATCAACTTAAAATAAACCCGATATTGGTTTTTTTAGGCGTAATTATTTCTGTTTTCGTATATTTATTAGCCATATTTATCGAAAAGGAGGCATAGATGTATTCTGTCATCTTAGGTGGGTTGATAATGATCATATTTGGTTTGGCTTTTCTATATTTTATCCATAAACAACAGAAAAGCTCTAGGGGAAAAGGGCACGCCTAACGCTTCTAACCACCTACTTCCGGCCCTCCGACATCCGACATCCGACCTCTGTGAAATTTCCGCCAAAACCCCCACAATCCGCTCCGCCGCTCTTCCGTCCCACAACTCCGGCACCCGACCCTTTTTTCCTCTTCCCGCCAGGATTTCCAGTACCCGGTCCTCGAGATCATTAACCGTCACCAGCTGATTCGTCCCTTCCGTTACCGTGACCGGTCTCTCGGTATTTTCCCTCAACGTCAGGCAGGGAACACCCAGGGCCGTGGTCTCTTCCTGCAGCCCCCCGCTGTCGGTGATCACCATTTTGGCATCTTTCCACAGGTACAAGGACTCTCGAAACCCCAAAGGCGGCAGCCGATGAATATTTTCCGGCAGCTCAATCCCGAAATGCGCCAGCATCTTCCCGGTTCTGGGATGTGCCGGAAAAATGACGGGCACATGCTTTGCCACGCGGGCCAAAGTCCCCGCGATCCCGCTAAGAATTTCCTTGTCATCCACGTTGGCGGGCCGGTGCAGCGTCATGAAAATATACTCGTCAAGACTATCCTTCAGCGCCCGATGCTCAAAAGGAAAATGATTCGTGCGGACTTCCTCCAGCTGATGCAAGAGATTATCAATCATCACATGCCCGACAAAAAAGATCCGGTCTTCGGGCTTTCCTTCTTTTTTGAGGTTCTCTACCCCGCTTCGCTCCGTCACAAAAAAATAATCCGCTATAGCGTCCGTCACCATCCGGTTGATTTCCTCGGGCATGGACAGATCAAAGCTCCGCAACCCGGCCTCCACGTGGGCCACTTCAATGCCGATCTTTTTGGACACCACGGAGCACGCCAGGGTGGAATTGACATCGCCCACAACCAGATCCGGCCGCTCCTGCTCGCAAAGCTTCTCAAAACTGACCATAATCCTGGCCGTCTGCTCCGCATGGCTCCCCGGCCCCGCCTCCAGGAAATGATCGGGTTTGGGAATCTTCAAATCATCGAAGAACGCCTGCGACATTTCATAATCATAATGCTGCCCGGTGTGCACAATCTTCCAATCAATCTGTGTAATCGGCGTAATCTGCGGATCGCTTTGTGCTTTAAGCGCTCTGACAATCGGCGCAATCTTCATAAAATTCGGCCGCGCACCCACCACAAGAAAGACCCTATATTCATTTCTTGACATTAATTTCTTCTTATTCTTTGCATTTTTTGCGCAAGAACTTTAATCTGCGTCAATCGGCGTAATCTGCGGATCGTAATCTGCGAACAACAATACGTTTCACTAAATTCTTACAATTCTGCCAAACCAGCTCCTTCGTCCACGCCACCGGATCATCCGTCCAACGCTGCGGATGCACCGTCATCACTCGTCCCGTGAAACTCATGATAGTGACAGCGAAGCGTATTTCACCGGGATCGCCTCTATCCGGAAACCTCCCCCCCTCCACCGCCTCAACAATACCAAACGTCGAATGAAAGGACGGCCACGCTATCAGCCGACCCGCTGTCATCCATCCTCCGTCTTCCGTCGTCTCCTGTGAAGAAACGAACCCTCAAATTGTTCTTGCTTGACTTATTGTATTTTGTAAGTTACAAAGCCAGATATGATTGAAATTATCGAAAGTGCCACTTTTTCTCAATGGTTAGGGAATCTGAAAGACCGTCGGGCACGCATGAGGATCCATGCAAAACTTGATCGTGTGGGCTTAGGCAACCTGGGTGATATTCGCCCCATTGGGCATGGGCTGTCCGAGTTGCGCATTCACTACGGACCAGGCTATCGGCTTTACTGCATGCAGCCCGAGTTGAACATGTTGGTGATGCTGTGTGGTGGTGACAAATCCTCACAGGACCGGGATATCCAGCAGGCACAAACGATTGCCAAGAAATGGAAGGGGTTGAAGAATGTCTGAAAAATTTACCCGATACGATACCGCCGAATATCTGAAAACCGATGACGATATGGCAGCATATTTGGATGCCTGCCTCGAAGAAGCAGGGGACAACCCCGCATTCATCGCTCATGCATTGGGGGTCATCGCGCGAGCCAGAGGTATGTCACAGCTGGCACGCGATACCGGACTGGCAAGGGAGAACCTTTACAAAGCGCTCTCAAAGAATGGAAACCCGGAATTCGGGACGATCCTCAAGGTCATTAAGGCCCTTGGGCTAAAGCTGCACGCACATCGAGCGTAACTTCGCCTAAACATCCAACAAAGCAAAATCAAAAGTCCTTTCGTCAATTTTCTTCCATTTCTAACTCAAAATCCATAACCCAGAACCCAAAACTCAGCCCCCTCACCCCCGACCTCCGACCTCCGACCTCCGACATCCGACATCCGACCTCTGTCTTTTCCCGTCCTCCGCCCTCCGACCTCCGCCCTCTGTCCCTTCCTGACTTCCGACCTCCGACCTCTGACATCTGTCTTTACTGTCCGGGAATGGCTATTGTCATTGGCCAAAGAGGACAGAATAGAGATCGGCGGAGATATCGCCAATGTGGAATATCATTGGCCTGTAGGTCCCCCAAGATGTAAGCCTCTCGGAAACGGAAATTTTGAAATACGCTCTCGGATTTCGAACGGCCGAGCAGCGCGGGTACTCTTTTTCATTGAATCTGATCAATTGTACCTGCTCCATGGATTCATCAAAAAATCAAAAAAGATTCCGAAAGGGGATCTTGAATTGGCCAAAAGCAGAAAAAGAGAAATGGAGGGCTAAGAAATGCTAAAGAAACACCATGTAGGGCAGAGCTTTGATGATTTCCTCCAGGAAGAGGGCATCTATGAGCAAGTTCAGTTGAATGCCTTGAAAAAAAACCTTGCCCACCAGCTAAAAACCATGATGGAAGAACAAGGTATTCGAAAAACAGAGATGGCAACCCGAATGAAAACGAGCAGATCAGCATTGGAACGTCTTCTCAATGAAGAAGCACACAACGTAACCATCGCCACAATCAGCAAAGCTGCCGCTGTACTGGGAAAACGAATCGAGATGGCCCTTGTAGACTCTGGCCGAAACACTTAGAACGTAAAACTGCCTTTTTCAGTTATCCATGCGGCCGCATCATCGTTGATGCCAGCGAGATTAGGCGCCCTCTACTTTTCGCAATCCCTTTTCCAAAACACCAATTCCTCAAAACGACAATAAGGAAAGCCTGACCCCGTTAATCCCTTGCCCTTCTGGTTTTGCTGTATTAGTATACATCCAGCAGGCAACACAAATAGAGGAAGGAGGGACGGATGGAACAGATCAGGGTAAATTTAACCATTGAGCGCCAAATATGGGAAAGGTTTGGGGAACTGGTTCCGAATCGCCAGAAAAGCAGGGTTGTCAATGAGTTATTAAAAAACGAAATCACAAAAAAAATACGGCAGGAAGAGGAAAAGGCATTGAGCCTGGCATTTTCAGAGGCTGCAAAAGACAAAGACCGTCAGGCCGATATTAGAGTATGGGAATCCTTGGACCCAGAGGGGTGGGACTAAATGGATCAGGGAGACGTATATCTTGTCAATTTGGACCCGACCCTACATACTGAAATCGGCAAGACCAGGCCTGGGCTGGTCATTTCGGTAAATGTCATGAATCACAACTCTTCCAGGTTGATTGTTGCGCCCATAACCTCGACAACCCGGAAAATATACCCATTTGAAGTATTCATCCCCCGTGGTACAGCCGGTCTTGACAAGGATTCAAAGATCATGCTGGATCAATTAAGAAGTTTGGACAAAAAACGATTGGTAAAAAAAATCGGCGGCGTTGACAAGAAAACCTTATCAAAGGCCTGCGCCATAGCTCAACGGCTTATTTCCGCAGATTGAACTCGGATCCTTTCCGACAGATAATGCACCAGGATCGTGGCAGCAAGAAGCCCTTTGGATAGGCTGCAAGTTGCTATCGAGTACATGTTGCAACGCCTGATGGTGAGTGTAAATTCCGGCTTCAACCCGTTAGATTTTCTCACCCTCTGTCCTCCGACCTCCGACCTCCGACATCCGACCTCCGTCCTCCGTCCTCCGTCCTCCGTCCTCTGTCTTCCGCCCTCCGTCCCCCGTCATCTATCCTCTCTTCTCTGCGCCTTGGCGTCTTGGCGCGAGACACCTAATCCGTGTAATCTGCGTAATCTGCGGATCTAAGCCACACAAATCCCATACCGAGGCAAATAGTGCCCGTGCTTCCCCTAAACAGCCAACACAGATTCCTGGTATTGCAGAACGGATGCATCAACCGTAAGCAAAAGCATTCCCTCCGTTTTAGCCTGGGCCAGCAGCAAGCGATCAAAAGGGTCTTTATGACGTAAAGGCAGCGTTTCGACCGTAAAAACATGCTCCGCATCAACAGATAGTTCGTTATAACCATTTGCGATAAGCATCTTTCTCAAGCGCCTCGAATTCACCTTGAAATCGTCCCGTCCCAGGCCCCGTTTGATGACAATTTCCCACATGCTGGCCACGCTGAAAAACAAAGCGTTTTCGGGTGTTGTCAAGAGAGTTCGGGCTGATTCGGAAAGCTTTTCAGGCTGACCTGCAGCCCACAGAACAATGTGCGTATCCAACAACAGTTTCATCAGGGGTTTCCTTCAAAAAGCATGGTAATTTCCGTTGCCCCGAGAGAATCAAAATCGTCCGGTACCGTGATCTCACCGGACATGAACCCCAACCTTTCAGTCCCGTCAACCACACCATCCGACAGGGGCAAAACTTTGACCATCGGTTTTCCTGCCTTGGCAATGATAAAAACATTTCCTTTGGCAGCCTCGTCAACCAAGCGTGAAAGGTGCGTCTTGGCTTCGTGGATATTAACAGTTTGCATGGGTCACCTCATAAAATTGAGTTCAATGAACTTAGTCTATGCATTCAATCGGTGGCAGTCAAGACCTTTTTATTCATTCAACCTGGGCGCGGCGTTTCCAGATACTTACCAATCCGTGTCATCTGCGTAACCTGTGGATCTCAGCGCGACCCTCTCAACATCCCCCCACAACCAACAATAAGGAAAGCCTGACCCCTGGGATCCTTTTCTTTTATCCCTGCCCTCCGCCTTCCGTCCCCCGTCCTCTGTCCTCTGCTAACCCTCTCACCTTCTTAACTTCTCACCCTCTCACCTTCTTTTCCTCTTGACCTCCGACCTCCGACATCCGACATCCGACCACCGACCTCCGACTTCTGACCTCTGGGATTCTCCGCCGCCTCAATAATATCGAATGTGGAATGGAACCGAAGATTCTGAAATGGCTGTTCTTTATGCCCAATTCCTGAGACCTGGGATCTGTCTTCCGCCATCTGTCCTCTGATCTCCGTCCTCCGACATCCGCCCTCCGTCCTCTGTCCCCTGTCCTCTGTCCTCTGTCCTCCGTCCCCTGTCCTCTGTCGTCTGACCTCTGCCTTCTGTCCTCCCTGCCCAGTTGAACCGGGTTCCCTTCCAGGGTGTTCAACCGGGGTGCCATCTGTGAAATGCGCCTGCCCCGCCTGTCCCGCAGTGCTGGAAGATGGTAGCGGGGTTAAATCTGTTTTTGCTATTATTTAACTGGGGTGCCAAAATATCGAGTTACTGAATTACAAATGGACGTCCCCCAGGTCCTCATTGAGTTACTGAATTACAAATGGATGTCCCCCAGGTCCCACGCATTTCATGATGGTATCAAAAAGCGGCGCTCTGGTTATGGCCGTGGTCCGTCGTTTTGTAAGGCAGGGGCTCTTCAATACCGCGCCCTGCTTTAAGCACGGCCAACGCCTCGGGGTAATGATCAAGCAAAGTCAAGGCGCTACTGATGGCCCGACTCGGCAACAGGTCTCCGCTTTCGTATTTTTGGAAGGCACGCGGGCCACCACCGATTACCCGCCCCGCGACTTCCTGCGTAAGATCAATCTTCTTGCGGATACGACGAATTTCCTCCGGTTCAAGCAGCCCTTCGCTAAGGGCTTTAAGGCGATTTAACATTCGGTCGGATACCTTCATGTCCTTGCCGGTATGAATGCTCTCATCAGACTGGTCGCAGTACCACCCCGGCATATCGAAAGTGATCGTCTCGCTCTTGTACCTGATGGTTATCGGTTGCACGCCGCGGTGCATCGGAGCACCCGTTTCCGGACAAATGGGATTAGTCATCGTCTTTCTCCTTAAACGATAGCAACAAAAACTCTGTAACGGTATCGGCGGTGAACTTAACATACAACTCGCCGGCCGGTGAAGGGACGTGGTAGACGTCCTGCCAAAGTCGATGATTGGCATAAGCGGTCATAGACTTGTAAAAGTGCCCTCGCTGCATTGACTGGATCGTCGCCACGATCTCCGCGCGTCCGAATCCCAATGCGGCGGCGCTTCGTAGCGCTGTGCCCGTGGCGGAAAGTCTCTCCATATTGGCAAAAGCTGTTTTGAAAGCTTCTATATCGTATGTTGGTTTTCGTTTTTCTGTCATTCTTTATCCATTTTACACCTTTATGGTGTAAAGTCAAGCCATAATCGCTGCTATAGTACCTGGTCTTCTTTCCCAAAAAACAAGAAGTTTAATGACTGAAAACCCAAAACCCAAAACTGCGGCTTTGCCGCCTTACTGTGAAAACCCTACTTATCCATCCATCCCGCAGTTTTGCCCCCTGTCCTTTCCCCTTTGAGTTTTCAGCTTCTATCTTTGCGCCTCTGCCTGCCTTGTGAAACCTTCGTTGCAGTTGTTTCACTGGGCGCGAAACAATTAATCTGTGCCATCTGTGAAATGCGCCTGCCCCGTTAAATTCACGCCAGTGACGAGTGGAACGCATTTAACCGGGGTGCCAAAATATCGAGTTACTGAATTACAAATGGACGTCCCCCAGGTCCACAATTTGCCTCCATACAGCTGATATGACGAGGATGGTGTCCAAAAAACGGTGCTTGTTAGATCAAATAACGAGGTCTGGGTCATAAACAATTAATCGATTTTGTGTAAAGGATTTTCGTCCTGTACCCAAGCCCCAGCCTGCTTGTCTCGTCCCTAAGCAGGGGCCACGCGGGAGACGCGGGTTTTCACGCAACACAATCACCCATCACCTGAAAATGGTTTTTCTCAATCAGTAAGTTTACAAGTTGACTACGTTCCCTACGTCCACGCCGCCCTCCGACCTCCGTCCTCCGTCCTCTGTCCTCAGTGTGATTCGTGGGCAAAAAACGGAATTACGGAACAACGTCCTATTCCATTACGAGTAAGCTCAAGGCCAAGGTGAGTAGATAATTGGAACAGCTTGCCCAAAATGGCTTTGGGCTAAAATAGGTAAAGGGAAAGGAAGGGGTACTATGTTTTGGGTGGGGTTTGGAGGTTCAGTTGGCATCAATGATCCACAGCCTTGTTGACGAGCCTTTCAAAACCCTCCATCCTGTCCAGCTTAACGACTTGTCTTGCCAAATTTTTCAAAGTCGTGATGGACTTAATGGATTTGATTTTCGCTTCCAGTACGGAAGGCAAAAGTCCATATCGTTCACCGGCGACGTCTATGAGCATTTCCTGAGCGGTTTCAAGCTTGCCATGTTGTTCGCCGAAAACCACTCCACTGTCATAGCCTTCTTTCCTCAAAACTTCTGCTGTAGTACGCACGGTCTCTTCTCCTTTTGGAAGATGTTTTACCCTCTTTTCCACCTCTCTGGGGTTTACATCGGTGGCGGAAAGCAGGTATTTGACAAACACATAAAACAGCTCGCCGGCCTTATCCGTGTTTAACCCCTGAAACAACAACTCAAGGGATTCATAAATTCGCTCCCGTTTCTCCGGGTAGAAAATACACTCCAGCACCACATGAATGTTCAAGAGCGATGGTGGATTTGATCTTGCGCTTATTGATCTCCGGAACTTCATGCAAAATATGTTCGAATTTGGGGACATATCTCCTATAATGCTCTCCAGGCAGATTGAACTGGTCCGAGAATTCCAGGCTGTATCTCCATTTTTTCTTGCCATGGTAGAAAACCACGGGAATGATAACAGCCAGTGATCCCCGAAACTCTCCGGCCTTGTCCAGCTCATGCCATTTGGCGTTCATATAATTCAAAAGTTGCAGCCGCGTGCCTCTGTGCAACCCGCTTTTGTGTTCCATAAGAATGTATATTTCAGCCGGGTCCCCATCCTTGAGCTGGAGGCTGAGTACGATATCGGAAAGGCTCTCTTTGAGATCATCACTGATATACGATTCAGAGGCCACTTCCAAAGTATCCAGGTCCAGATCGCCGACGATTTCCGCCGGCATATAATACCGGACAAAATCCCTGGCCATATCTTCACGGCCAAGGATGTTCTGGAACAGATTATTGTGCGCTGATCCGATTTCATTACTCATAATCCGATAATAACCAAAATCTTATCAAATGGCAACGACCAAGTACCAACACCCCGCCGTCAAGCAAAAAACCCTTTTGTGCTTCAGTGTAGCCTATTCCTTCGGTATGTGGACCACCGCCCTGAATAAGTTTACAAAGTTGCCAGCGTCCCCTATTTCTCAACAATATCAAACGTGGAATGAAACCGAAGATTCTGAAATGGCTGTTTTTATGCCCAATTCCTGAGACCTGCGATCAGTCCTCCGCCTTCCGTCCTCCGACCTCCGACATCCGACCTCCGACCTCTGACATCCGACCTCTGTCTTTTCCCGATCTCCGTCCTCCGATCTCCGTCCTCCGTCCTCCGACCTCCGACCTCCGACCTCCGACATCCGACATCCGCCCTCCGACCTCCGACCTCCGACCTCCGACCTCCGACCTCCGACCTCAGTCCTCCGACCTCCGACATCCGACCTCTGCTAACCCTCTCACCTTTTTTTCCTCTCTTCTTTGCGTCTCAGCGCCTCCGCGCGAGAACCCAAACTAAAGTTAAAAAGTTAAGGGCGCTTCCCCCACTGGGGTTTAACCGGGGTGCCAAAATATCGAGTTACTGAATTACAAATGGACGTCCCCCAGGTCCCTGCGCCTCTGCGTCTTTGCGCGAAAAACAAAATTCGGGGACAGCGTCCCCCATTCCACAACCTCCCAACCCCCTCAAGCAATCGGCAGCAAACAGGCTAAGAGACGAAGCGATCAAAGCGCCTCTCCATTTTTTCTCAGTGAACTCTGTGTCTTGTGGTGAGAAAAAGGAAAAATCAAAAGCCTATTCATCGATCTCCTTTTCACCCAAAACGATAACAAGGAAAGCCAGACCCCGATTTTCCTTCTGAAGAACTTTTTTTGATCCTCTGCTGTTTTTTTTGGTAATCGTAGATTTCTGCTTGATTTCTGAGAAATTGCGTTGTTATACTGGTGCCATTAAAGGAGATTTTCTATGCAAAAGTATTTTTTGTTTGCAAATCCCGGCACCATAGAGGGTATGGCCCGCGTTTTGGATTTGGGAGCCAGCTTAAATGAATACAACACCTCATTTTAGCGGTTTTGGGTTTTGAGTGTTGGGTTTTGGGTGATTTTCCCGAGTGGTTTTTACGATACTCGTCAAGATCCTCATGATACTTGAAATATCTTTCTCCAAAATACCCAATTTTTCATACCCTTTAAAATACCCGGATTTCCTGAGAAGCCGAACCCAATAATCCGTCTCCCTTGCCTCTTTTGAAGCAATGGACATCTTTGAAATAAAGTCATTTCTACTCTGAGCCGCCTGTGCCTCTGTGACATTGGCACCTATTGAAGTGCCTGCTCTCAAAAATTGCTTGGATAAGACAAACTCTTTTTTGTGCAGCAAAAACCTGTAAGCATCAACCACCAACAAAGCAAAATCAAAAGTCCTTTCGTCAATTTTCTTCTGGTTTTCACCCAAAACTCAAAACCCATAACCCAAAACCGGTAGATGTCAAGCAAGTTGTCACCTAAACTTGTAAAAATTATCGCGATACCCGTAAAAAATTCTCATGGCCTCCGACGAGCTTTTTTAGAGGCCCATTCTCGGCCATGAGAATTTTTTGCTCCTCCATAGGCAAAATCAACTCTGTTGGTTTGCAGGTGTTCATCGCCACGATATTCTGACGGAATTTTGCGGATTGAGGTAACCATCAATTGTCACCTGTTAATCTGTAAACCTATAGGGCAGTTTGGGAAAAAAGAGAAACTATTTGATACAATATCAATAGTTTAGCAAATAACCACAATGAGTTTAGGCATGCGATAAGGCTCATTAAACCTCCCTTTCCGGTCACCTCAATTCGGTAAAAACCGTCAGGATAACGAAATTAATAACACAGGTACGGGCGCTGGGGTAGTGCCGCCTTTTTCCCGTCTTCGGTCGTTTTTTCCTGGTTTGTTCCTCCTGTTTAACGCCACTTCACCAATGTGCTCCCAGTTTCTTGTTGCCCCAGTCCAGCGTTCCGGATGACAACTCTTTGCCTCTTGGTAGAAATGATGACGTTTTTCAAGGATTTCAATATCTTTTCGCTCATGTCGGTCTGTAGGAGTTACAAAGCAAATACCGCTATGAAGGTGTTCATTGTTATACCATTGGGAGAATTTTTCTGTCCACTCCCGAGCATTCTTCAGGTCTTCAAAGGGATGCTCAGGGTATTCCGGACGATATTTCATGGTTCGGAACAACGACTCAGAATAGGGGTTGTCATTGCTGATCCTGGGGCGGCTGAATGACGGCACTACCCCCAGGGATTCCAGTTTTGCAAGCATGGTAAAGGCTTTCATTGGCCCGCCGTTATCAGAGTGCAGAACTAACTGATCCTCTTGTATTTTTTCCTGATTACAGGTGTCTGTAATCAGAGCTGCTGCAAGTTCTCCGGATTCACAATCATAGACCTGGTATCCCACTGCTTTACGGCTGTAGACATCCATAATCATATAAAGGTAGAAAAAACGACCTTTTACCCGGGCCGGCAAATATGTTATATCCCAGGACCATACCTGATTGGGGCCTGTGGCAATGTACGCCTCCGGGCGTTTTCGGGCCCCTGCCTGGCTTGAGAGGCGGTGTTTGTTCATTTTCTGCTTTCTCAAAATCCTGTACATGGTGGCTTCCGACCCCAGGTAGATACCTTGATCCGCAAGTTTGGGAACAATTTGATGGGGGTTAAAATCCCCAAATTCCAATGATGTCAGCACATCCATGATTTTTTCCCTCTCTTTTTGGGATATCTTGTTGCCGGGCACAGCCCGGGAGCCTTTACGGTGATCATTAATGCCATGCGTTTCCCAGCGTTGTACCGTCCGAAGCGGCAGCCCCAGAAGCTCTGCTGCAAGATGCTTACGTGCCCCGGCCTTGCATGCCTCCTGGATCAGAGCCAAGGCTTCCTTTTTGTCGCCTTCACTGATCAATCGTCCCTGGGATCCCCCCAGATAAAGTCCGCTTTTTTTTAAGAACCAGCAAGGCTGCCGTCTCGGCAAGTGCTTTATCCTTACGGTTCAACTCTTTTTTCAGAGCGGCATTCTCCTTCTTTAACCGGGCAGTCCCTTTGAATTTAAGGGCGGAGTTGTTTGGGGTTGACAAGGAGAGGATGTCTTTTTTCCACTGTTCAAGGTGGTGAGAAAAGACCCCTCTTTTACGGCACCAGGAAGCACGTTCCCCTTCCGGCATGGCACCTGTTTCCATTAAAGCATTCAGTCGTTGCTCTACAGTCCAGTCTTGGGGGCGTTTTTCTTTTTCAGTCAAATTCTTGTTCCCGTCTTTTTTGTGGTTTTTGAGCCAGTAAGTCAAGGTGGACTGAGCGATGCCGGCTTCACTTGCTATTTCATAATGAGGTTTTCCACCCATCTGCACTTTTTTTATCACTGCCTCTTTCATTTTAATCGGGTATACCATAAAATCACCTCAATGCCCCCGGTTTTGATTTTTCAATTGAGGCGACATCTATCCTGACACAGGGGGAAACTGTCTTTAAAGATCTTCCCATCACCCATAATCAGGACGTTTCCTTTAACTCAAAACCCAAAACCCAAAACCCAAAACTGCAGTTCCCTAACCCATAACCCAAAACTGTCTTTAAAGATCTTCCCATCACCCATAATCAGGACGTTTCCTTTAACTCAAAACCCAAAACTCAAAACCCAAAACTGCTGTTCCCTAACCCATAACCCAAAACTGTCTTTAAAGATCTTCCCATCACCCATAATCAGGACGTTTCCTTTAACTCAAAACTCAAAACTCAAAACCCAAAACTGCAGTTCCCTAACCCAAAACCCAAAACTGTCTTTAAAGATCTTCCTATCAACCATAATCAGGACGTTTCCTTTAACTCAAAACTCAAAACCCAAAACTGCTGTTCCCTAACCCATAACCCAAAACTGTCTTTAAAGATCTTCCCATCACCCATAATCAGGACGTTTCCTTTAACTCAAAACTCAAAACTCAAAACCCAAAACTGCTGTTCCCTAACCCATAACCCAAAACTGTCTTTAAAGATCTTCCCATCACCCATAATCAGGACGTTTCCTTTAACTCAAAACCCAAAACCCAAAACCCAAAACTGCAGTTCCCTAACCCATAACCCAAAACTGTCTTTAAAGATCTTCCCATCACCCATAATCAGGACGTTTCCTTTAACTCAAAACCCAAAACTCAAAACCCAAAACTGCTGTTCCCTAACCCATAACCCAAAACTGTCTTTAAAGATCTTCCCATCGCCCATAATCAGGACGTTTCCTTTAACTCAAAACTCAAAACTCAAAACCCAAAACTGCTGTTCCCTAACCCATAACCCAAAACTGTCTTTAAAGATCTTCCCATCACCCATAATCAGGACGTTTCCTTTAACTCATAACCCAAAACTCAAAACCCAAAACTGCTGTTCCCTAACCCATAACCCAAAACTGCCTTTAAAGATCTCCCTATCACCCATAATCAGGACGTTTCCTTTAACTCAAAACCCAAAACTCAAAACCCAAAACTGCTGTTCCCTAACCCATAACCCAAAACTGTCTTTAAAGATCTTCCCATCACCCATAATCAGGACGTTTCCTTTAACTCAAAACTCAAAACTCAAAACCCAAAACTGCTGTTCCCTAACCCATAACCCAAAACTGTCTTTAAAGATCTTCCTATCACCCATAATCAGGACGTTTCCTTTAACTCAAAACCCAAAACTCAAAACTGCTGTTCCCTAACCCAAAACCCAAAACTGCCTTTAAAGATCTTCCTATCAACCATAATCAGGACGTTTCCTTTAACTCAAAACTCAAAACTCAAAACCCAAAACTGCTGTTCCCTAACCCATAACCCAAAACTGTCTTTAAAGATCTTCCCATCACCCATAATCAGGACGTTTCCTTTAACTCAAAACCCAACACTCAAAACCCAAAACTGCAGTTCCCTAACCCATAACCCAAAACTGTCTTTAAAGATCTTCCTATCAACCATAATCAGGACGTTTCCTTTAACTCAAAACCCAAAACTCAAAACCCAAAACTGCTGTTCCCTAACCCATAACCCAAAACTGTCTTTAAAGATCTTCCCATCACCCATAATCAGGACGTTTCCTTTAACTCAAAACCCAAAACTCAAAACTCAAAACTGCAGTTCCCTAACCCATAACCCAAAACTGTCTTTAAAGATCTTCCTATCACCCATAATCAGGACGTTTCCTTTAACTCAAAACTCAAAACTCAAAACCCAAAACTGCTGTTCCCTAACCCAAAACCCAAAACTGCCTTTAAAGATCTTCCCATAACCCATAATCAGGACGTTTCCTTTAACTCAAAACCCAAAACCCAAAACTCAAAACTGCTGTTCCCTAACCCAAAACCCAAAACTGCCTTTAAAGATCTTCCCATAACCCATAATCAGGACGTTTCCTTTAACTCAAAACCCAAAACTCAAAACTCAAAACTGCAGTTCCCTAACCCATAACCCAAAACTGTCTTTAAAGATCTTCCTATCACCCATAATCAGGACGTTTCCTTTAACTCAAAACTCAAAACTCAAAACCCAAAACTGCTGTTCCCTAACCCAAAACCCAAAACTGCCTTTAAAGATCTTCCCATAACCCATAATCAGGACGTTTCCTTTAACTCAAAACCCAAAACTCAAAACTCAAAACTGCAGTTCCCTAACCCGTAACCCAAAACTGTCTTTAAAGATCTTCCTATCACCCATAATCAGGACGTTTCCTTTAACTCAAAACCCAAAACTCAAAACCCAAAACTGCTGTTCCCTAACCCAAAACTCAAAACTGCCTTTAAAGATCTTCCTATCACCCATAATCAGGACGTTTCCTTTAACTCAAAACCCAAAACCCAAAACCCAAAACTGCTGTTCCCTAACCCATAACCCAAAACTGTCTTTAAAGATCTTCCTATCACCCATAATCAGGACGTTTCCTTTAACTCAAAACCCAAAACTCAAAACCCAAAACTGCTGTTCCCTAACCCAAAACTCAAAACTGCCTTTAAAGATCTTCCTATCACCCATAATCAGGACGTTTCCTTTAACTCAAAACTCAAAACCCAAAACCCAAAACTGCTGTTCCCTAACCCATAACCCAAAACTGCCTTTAAAGATCTTCCTATCAACCATAATCAGGACGTTTCCTTTAACTCAAAACCCAAAACCCAAAACTCATCACTGTATTTAAATCCCCAGCCGATGCAAGCCAAACAGAGCGTCCCGCTTTTCAATGCACATTCGCACCATATCTCTCAGCACATGACTGTCTGGTCCACACACCAACTTATCAATGAAGGTCCCATACGGATTTTCCCCCGCCTTCTTACCACCATTTGCCGGCAGAAAATGAAACGGCACCCACACCCTGCGACTGGCCAGAGCATCAAAGTGCCGGTAGTCCAAACCCTTGTGCGCTGAACAGATGCGGCCATACATGGCGCCATTCTCAAAAATGATCTCGCCAGTGTTCGTCGCATCGTCCACATACTGGGCGCAGTAAGAGACGACCTCAGCCTCTCTGTGCCCAAAACCCGCCAACCTGGCTACCACATATGTTACAGTATGATGAAAATCAATTTGCATCCCAGAAACCCCTGACCTTCTGATCTTCTAGCCCTTGCGCCTCTGCGTCTTTGCGCGAGAACCCCAATCTGCGTCAATCTGCGTAATCTGCGGATCGTAATCTACGAACAACAATACGTTTCACAACATTCTTCACATTCTGCCAAACCAACTCTTTCGTCCACGCCACCGGGTTATCAGTCCACCTTTGCGGATGTGTATTAATCATCATTTTATCCGGCAACAACCCCTTTTCCGCCGCCTCTATAATATCAAATGTGGAATGGAACCGAAGATTCTGAAATGGCTGTTCTTTATGCCCAATTCCTGAGACCTGGGATCTGTTTTCCGTCATCTGTCGTCTGACCTCTGTCCTCAGTCCTCCGTCCTCTGTCCTCTGCCCACCAACCTTATCCCTCACCGAAACCCGATCCCCGTCCCACCGCCTGCCCGTATCCGTCAGATAAAACACTTCATCAAAATCCAAATCAAGGAAAGGTTCAGCTTTGATGCCCAATTTTTTGTAATCATATTTCTTCCAAACATCACGATTATCCCATTTTGAGAGTGGACTGCCATGCATGCAGATCGTATCAATTGAGGCTACTTTTCGAAATTTCTCCAGGTTGCGACAAAACTCGTCATAGGCTTTGGCAATATCGCCTCTACAAGTGTCCATGGTTTCATAATGATATCCGATCTCATGTCCCATTTCCTCTACTTCTCTGATAATATCTTCATCATAGCTCTCAGGCACAGCCCGGAAATAATAACTGGCTCTTATGCCGACACTTTTTTCAAGCCGAGCAATTTCAAGTGAATTCTTTGGTTTGCGATCAACATCGTGCCTCAAAGTGATCATTTTCTCTTCTGAAGCCTGAACAAATTCCCGAAAAATTAAAAAACAATAGCCCTGATCTTTCAGGGCTTTCAATAAATGTTCGGATGCTTTGATCGTAAAATCCAGCATTTCAATCCAACCGGTCACAGCGAATGCCATACCTGGACAAAAACCTATAAAACTCTTCCCCTATCAGGGACGTGCCGATTCGCTCCTTTTCCGGTATTGAGATGATCATAGCAACATTTGAACTTTGATATATTTTTTCAGCTCTCGGATCACTTGTATTCAGGACTAAAACACTGTCCGCTAGTGTTCTGGAAAGTTTTGAATACTTTTCCACAAAAATGAGCTGATGCCTGTCTGAATTTCTAAAAATAGCAGAAAACCCATCCGGGATTGAAGTCTTAGACAATTGAAAATGGTTGTGCTTCATATGACTTTCAAACTCAGAAAAGATTTCCATCAGTAGCGCATTCTTTTCCTGATTAGACAAAGCTGTCGGAAAATTCTCTTTCACAACTTTGGCAGGATTACCAGCAGCAATACAATTGGATGGAATGTCCCTGTTAATAATCGATCCCGCCCCTACCACGACATTGTCACCGATAGTCACACCTGGCAGAATGAACACATCCCATGGTATCCAGACGTTGTTACCAAGCGTGATGGATGCAAACGCGACAGGATAACCTTCAAGTTTGGACAGAAAAGATCCATGAGTAAAAAGTTTAGACAACCCACCTATGCCACAATCATCACCTAAAATAATCGGTTTTGTTGGATTCAGGAAACAATACTGAAAGATCCCGCACCTCTTTCCGAGCTTGAGTTTAGATTCTGGCGTCTTCAGCCCCGCCACATATACATATTCGCGGATTTCAGAATCCTCTCCTATTTCGAGTTCCTCAGTATCAATATAGATAAAAGAACCAATAGTTACGTATCTTCCAATAGCAATTTTGCCGGCCCTTATCAGGGTCAGAAAGCCAATTTTCGTATTGTCTTTAATTTCTACATTTTTTCCAATAATCACACTCCCCAGCCCCAGGGAAACATTCTTCCCGATCCGATACCCTTTGTTTCTATACAGCCAAACCTTTAAGAAAGAAGGCAAAAATCCGAGAAAAACTAATTCTCTTAATGGTATTTTTCTCTTTTTAATTAACATATTAAAATCCTACAAGAATTTTTATTCGAGAGAAGCTTTCTCTCTGGATAAGGAAGCAATAAGTCGGATATAAAATCGAGGATATCGACCTTTTCGGAAATTATGCTTGCACGCCGTTTTTTCCATCCTACCTTTAGGTCACGCATGTTCAGCAACTCTGTGACCTTGAAAAACTAATTGTTGTGAATAAAAGAATAATGCTTATCACGTTTTAATACTACTCTGTATGCATAGGTTGGAATCAATCGAAAAATAAGAAACAAATAAATACCTAAATATCTTTTAAACAATCTTTTTGGTTCTTGAAGTAGTCGAAAAACAGAAGCAAGGCCAATTTTTTTTATCCATTTTGGAACAAGCCTTGTTTGACCTGCCAAAACATCTATCATTCCCCCGCAAGGAATAATAATGTTGGTGTTTAGTTCATCTTTCCAAGACGCAGCAATAATTTCTTTTTTGGGTGAGGATATTCCAATCAATAAAATATTGATATTATTCGAATTAATATCATTAATAACAGAATCATTTTTACCGTTTCCGAAATATCCATGGTGCCCACTAACGTGTTTGATATTATTATACTTATTTCTAATATTTTCTTGTGCCAACTTATTTGTATGGTCTTCTGCACCCAGTAAGTAAACACTCCAATTATCTTTGTTGGCCAACTCCAACACAAGTAGAACTAAATTGGGAATTGAAATATCATGTTTAAGTGGAATTCCATGCCATTTTGCAAAAAGGTAAAAAAGCCGGCCATCGGTTACGATGACATCACTCTTTTCACTTGAAAAGAATATTTCAGGGTATTCTTTTATTTGAAATAAAGTCCCGAAACTGTATCCGTATAAGATAGCTTTTTGACGGGTACGAACTGTTTCAATTATAAAATCAACCAGTTGCTCCTTTTCAAACACCGATACACTTAACCCAAGAAAATTCCTTTTTTCGATTTTTACCTGTTTCGTATCCCCGCCCATATATTCCCCAATTTCATATTTTTTGAGTCAATTTTAGCACCCACTGGGAAGCACTATCTATATGATAACGTTCCGTTATCCTACCATTACATTTTTTAAACTCGAATCTTTTTATGACGAAGTTAATAGACTGCATTATGGCATAGGATCGAACTCAGTCAGGATGATCGTACCAGCATCCCGGACATCCGATCGTTCCATAATTTGCCTACCGCCATCCTAAACCGCCCACATATTCCCATCAAACCGCCAGTCGTCCTCGGCTGCAGTTTCAATTTTTCCGGAAGAAAAAATTCCCATCAAAGCATCATGTGTGAGCATGATAGACGCAGTAGCACAGCCAGGCGGAACATGGAGAACTGTCGGCTTCAGAGCGGACAGGGTGTATCTTTGAACCGGAAGATCTCTGGAAGGGTTTTCCCAGTCATCCGGCGCCACCACAGCAACCACCAGGGTGCCAACCAGAGCCATGAACCATTTATGCTCCCGTTTGTGGCCGATCCAGCCTCTGGGTTCTCCTGCTTTGTGTGCCTTGATGGTGTAAAAGCGTTCCACGCCATTGAAATCAAAATCATTAACAAAAGCGACAATGCCTCTTTCATCCACATGCAGCCCACCGGGTATAAGTTTTACGTCCATGCAGGTTACTCCCTGTGCCACACATAGCGTCTAACATAATCCGCGTAGCCGACAATAATCCGCAGAACCTTGTCCGATACATTGG
Organism: Desulfatiglandales bacterium; assembly: GCA_963662465.1. Lineage (GTDB taxonomy): Bacteria > Desulfobacterota > DSM-4660 > Desulfatiglandales > Desulfatiglandaceae > NaphS2. Next base: position 82,184 of record OY759599.1, on the reverse strand, counting down.
GTACATTATAATCTTCCACCAGCCTAAAGGTCCGATCTTTTCCCCTGGGTTGGGTCTTTAAAATTTCCAGTCCCTGGAGTACCCGGTCCGGCTCAAGGCCGGTCATCATCACTGCCCCTTCTTCCATGGCTTCGGGCCGCTCATGGGCGTTGCGGATGTTGAGGGCCGGAAAATTCAGGATTGAGCTTTCCTCGCTGATGGTCCCAGAATCCGATAGTGTGGCCCGGGCCTGGGTCTGCAAATGGACATAATCGAGAAAACCCAAGGGTTTTAAAAATTCCACTTTGGAATGAATCTTTGCCGCTGTTGTCTCGATGCGGTTTCGGGTACGGGGATGGGTGGAAACGATTATCCGCAGGTCATATAGATCGGCAATGGCATTCAGACACGCTACCAGTTTAGCAAACTGGGCCGGATCATCTATGTTTTCTTCCCGATGAACACTGACCAGAAAATAATCATCCGATTTCAAATTCAGGCGGTTCAAGACATCCGATGCCTCAATGCGAGGCCGGTAATGAGCCAGCACTTCAAACATGGGGCTGCCGGTCTTGATAATTCGATCCGGCGGAAAGCCTTCACGCAACAGGTATTCCCTGGCAATGCTGCTGTAGGGAAGATTGATATCACTGATATGGTCGATAATTTTGCGGTTGATCTCTTCGGGCACCCGCTGATCAAAGCAGCGGTTGCCGGCTTCCATGTGAAATACCGGAATTTTACGACGTTTGGCCGGGTAGGCAGCCAGGCAGGAGTTGGTGTCTCCCAGCACCAGCATGGCATCGGGCTGAACTTCTGCCAACACCTCGTCCACTTTGGCGATAACCGCACCCACTGTTTGGCAGGCTGTGCTGCCGGGCTGGGCGCTCTCCAGGAAGAAATCAGGGTTACGGATACCCAGCTCGTCAAAAAAAATCTGGTTCAGCTCATAGTCATAATTCTGGCCGGTGTGCACCATGATATGATCCAGATGTTCGTCAAGCCTGGCCATGACCCTGGAAAGGCGAATGATCTCAGGGCGTGTACCTACTACCGTCATTACTTTCATGTTTTCATAACCTCTTTAGCCGCGAAAAGACACAAACAGCACAAAATTACAAGAAAAAATATCTTCAAAAGCCCATATACAAAAAACTTGATGTTCGACGATTATTTACTGTTTTCGCAATCGGTGGGCCAGCCCATTTTCATATATTTTCTCCAAATGTCCATGACGTAAATACCCACGCAGCTCAAAACTCGTTTCTCTGATGAGATCGGCAAGTCTGGATATGTCGTCTTTATTCCTAACCAACTTAAACCATTTTGCACTTTTTGGGTCTTCTTGTGGCTATAATTACACCTTTTCAAAATACGTATCCCCATTATCTGGATCATAAAATTCACTGATCCAGAATAAGGTATATACCTCATCATCTCCGATATTGGTTATATTGTGCGTAAACCAGATGGGCATGTCAACAAACGAAGGCTTTTCCCCGTTCATTTCAAAGGACAGAACCTCCTCTGTGGCGACCCTGCGCAAATCAATTCTGGCTCTGCCCTTGATCACAGCAAATCGTTCAAACTTGCGGATATGGAAATGGTTGCCCCGGGTAATACCCGGAACTGTAGTGGAAAAAGACACCTGCCCACCGGTGTTGTCGAGTTTTAGCACCTCCACAAAACTGCCCCGCTGATCCGTGTGCGGCACAAGCTTCCCCGGATAAAATGACTTATGATCAATATAGCAGACAAAGGTGTTAAACAGGTTCCGGTCAAAGGGGTCTCGGATCTCCGGGATGATCTGCCTGTCAAAATACGCCTGCTTGTAAGTTGTGAGCTTATCCAATAAACGGGAAACTTTGATGGTGGATGTGTGTGGGATTTGGTGATTGGTGATTGTGGATTGTGGATTGTTGATATGGGTAATAATGGTTTGTACCAGCTCGGCCACGTAAATGAGTTTTAGCTCTCCATCTATGTCGATTTCAGGCTGTTCGTTATGGGTCAGTTGATGGCAGAAGGTGGCCACCACTGAGTTATAATAGGGGTGGCCGAATGGACCAAACACGTTGGGCATGATCAGGCCTGTGAAACAGGCCCGATTTTGGACTGCCCATTGCTCAAGCAGCATTCGGCCTTCTTTTTTGGAACGACCATAGGGGTTTTCCTTTTCCTCCTGGATGGATGAGGCAAAGAGCAAATGGGGTTTGGAATGGGTTGATTCCATAGCCTGAATCAGGTGTTTTACCAGGTCCAGGTTAGTGTCGTAGATGGTCCGGGGGTCGTTGTGTCGATTCAAGGCTGCAAGGTGAACTATCACATCGCACTGGGAGACAAACTGTTCAAGCCGGGCGCTATCCTCAAAGATAGAACGGTCAAAAGGTACACGCTGAAATTTTTCTGGCTCCAGACCCAGAGTGTTGTACAGATGGGTGCCGATAAAACCGCTCTGACCGGTAATTCCGATTTTTTTAACCATGGGTTACTCAAAAATTTTGTATTTTATCGTTTTTTAAAGATATCTTAAGGCTCATACACGGTTTCCTGGTTTTTTTCACCCAACACATCCCGGCGGATAAATTGCAGTTTTAAAAGCAGTTCTTTAGTTCCTTTGACATCCAGTCGCTGGGTATTGTGCGAGGTGTATTCCTCGGCCGCAGAAATTTTTTCATCACCCTCGGAAAAGTACTTGCCGTAATTGAGATCCCTGGTGTCTGCCGGTATCCGGTAATAATCCCCCAGGTCCTCTGCCTTTGCAATCTCCTCCCGGCTGACCAGTGATTCATAGAGTTTTTCCCCGTGCCGGGTGCCGATGATCCGTATTTTGTTGTCCGAATCATAAAGCTCAAGAAGTGCCTGGGCCAGAACCGCAATGGTTGCAGCCGGGGCTTTCTGGACGAAAATATCACCGGGATTGCCGTGTTCAAAAGCAAACAACACCAGCTCCACCGCATCTTCCAGGGTCATCATGAACCGGGTCATGCTCGGATCAGTTATGGTCAGGGGCTGTTTTCCCTTGATCTGGTTGACAAACAAGGGAATCACACTGCCCCGTGAGGCCATGACATTGCCGTACCGGGTCCCGCAAAGCAAAGTGCCGTTGCCGTTAAGCTGTCTCGACTTGGCCACCATAACCTTTTCACCCAATGCCTTGGTCATGCCCATGGCATTGATGGGATAAACTGCCTTGTCCGTACTCAGGCAAATCATTTTCTGCACGCCGCTGTCCAGGGCCGCATCAATTACGTTTTCCAGCCCCATGACATTGGTGCGCACCGCCTCTGTGGGGAAAAACTCGCAGGAGGGCACCTGTTTGAGCGCTGCCGCATTAAATACATAATCCACCCCTTGCATGGCAGTCCTGATGCTGCGGTCGCTGCGCACATCTCCGATATAATATTTGATCCGGTCATTGCGGTAAAACTGCCGCATGTCGTCCTGCTTCTTTTCATCTCTGGAAAAAATCCGGATTTCTGAAAATAAATCTGATTGTAAAAAACGTCGCAGGACGGCGTTGCCGAAGGAGCCGCTGCCACCGGTGATTAATAAAGTTTTTGATTTAGACATTTCTATTTTCAATTATCTCCTTAATAACATTCTTAAAAACATTCTTCATGTTGTTTTCAAATTTATCAATTGTATAGTTTTCTATATATTTTTTTCTGCCTGCTTCACCCATTTTGGTAATCATATCAGGGCTTCTAATAAGTATTTCAAGCTTTCTGGCAATTCGATCGGGTGCTTTTTGATCTATTACATATCCATTTACCCCATCATCTATTATCTCGGGTATTGCTCCTTCATTTGTTGCGATGACAGGCAAACTAAACTGCATGGCTTCTAATAATACATTGCCCCAAATATCGTTTGTCGTTGGGAAAATTAAAATGTCACATGACGTCCAAATTTTGTTCTTTTCTTCACCGTATTTTGCGCCAACATATTTAACTTTGTCAGAAATACCATAATCAATTAATTTCGTATTTAAGTTATCTGCAGATAGATCAGCTTCAGCGCCGACTATCCAGCCTTCAAATTCATATCCTTTTTTATTGAGAATCTGTAAAGCTTCGATAAAGTCGAATATACCTTTTGATTTAATCAGGTTAGATAAAAAAAGTATTCTAATAGGAGAATTTATTTTTTTTGTGTCACTATCTGTTGTTAAATCCGGTATGCCGTTAGGTACAGTAAAGATTTTTCCACTGTAAACATCCTCAATATCATTTACCAAAAGAGATGATAAGCAAATAACATATTCATTTTTAAAACAATATCTATAAAACAACTTCTTAAGATCTGATTTGTGCTTAATACCCTTACCGCGCATATGAAAAAGTATTCTTACTCTATACATCTTGATAATCGTTACAAAAAACAAATCCCGGAAAAATGCAAATCCATGGGGTGACAATTGAAAATAAACAAAAACGGGCTGATAAAACCAGAGCTCAAATAACAATTCCTTACAAACTGAAATAATTTTGAATAATTTTGAAATGTTCCATTTCCCCATTTCATTTAGATTTTGCATGTAACTAATACAAATCGATCGAATAGCAAATGATTTTTTTATTAACCCACTATCATGAACTCTTTTGTTCATGAGGGTTGCACCAGTGGTGGGAGGGGGTGTTTTTATAAAAAGAAGAATTTTGTTCATAAACTACTCCTTTTTAGTTTGGAACAGGGTCTCTTTACCGGGGATCTTCATGTTGTCTGACTTTGCCTCAATGGCCTTTTTCGGCATGTAGAATTTGTGGGCAAGAGGCAGACATGCCCAGCGTCCTTTAATGCGCTTCAAAAGCCCAATAAGAACCACATTCTGAGCCCAAGGATATTTAGATTGATTGGTCTTGGCAGCATGATCGAAGATGTGAGAACAGCCGAAGATCTTTCTGCCTGTTTTGGGGTTGATAAAATCATCCAAAGCAACCAGCAATCGTCCATCCGACAACGGATTTGGAATCATACTCCACAAGATGGACCACAGTTTATCCCATGGAAGTTTTTTGGATGCCATGAATGTGTAGAATCGACGCCGGTTCACATTCAGGCCAAACAGGGTATTGATGCACCGAAAAATATTTGAAGAGATAGAGGAGGTAAAAGGGACGATGAATGCCAAAATAGCGTAAGTAAACAAGTGGCTTCGTTCCTTGCCGAGATTAGTGGATGAAAATGCTTTCTGCAAGGGGCCAAGGATGTTATTTAAAATGAACATTTCGAATCACTCCTTTTCATTGGAATATCAACAAGTTTTGCGCATATTCTATCATGAAAAGGGACGAAGTTCAAACAAAAAATTGACGTAACTACCTGAAAATATTGGCATATAATTTGCAAAATTTTTCAAATTTCGTGCCACTTTTTGGTGTTTCGAAAGAAAATATCGGATAAGGGGCTTGGTCCTAACTTCGGCCACTTGATAGGAGGAACCATAAATAGAGAGACTTCGGCCGAGAAAGTGCGGGACAATTTAAGCTCGATTTGATAGTAGAAAATAAATGAGTGCCAACTGATTTATTTTCTTTAAAAAACACCAAATCGAGCCTTGGAAACATCATATAACACATTACTTGGCGTAGCAAAGGGAAAAGATAAATGGGAAAGAGCCGCCGCAGCAAAACTGGTTTCAGCTTATGAAACGAGGGATCAGAGCATTAGCCAGCGTGATTTCTCGGAAAAAGCCGATGTCCCTCGTTCGACGCTGCTCTATTGGCTTGCCAGAAAAAGCAATATCGATGCAGACCCTTTATTGGTTGAGTTCTTTGAAAGTCCAGCTGGAATTGCATTTTTACACAGGCTGATAACGGCTGCCCATGTCTCTTTTACAAAAGATGGGACTGCGAGCATTCACAATGTTGTGGATTTTTTGGAGAAATCAGGTCTGTCTCCATTTGTAGCTTCATCCTATTCGTCTCAACGCAGAGTTTCAGAACAGCTGGATAATCATGTCATCCAGTTCGGAGAAATCGAAGGTGAAAGACTTGCTCAGCAAATGCGGACAAAAAAAATCACGCTTTGTGAGGACGAGACTTTCCATCCTGAAACCTGTCTCGTTGCCATCGAGCCGGTTTCGAACTTCATCCTTGTTGAAAAATATGCTATGGACCGCAAAACCAAAACCTGGGATGAAGCTGTTTATAATGCGCTCGACAAATTGCCGGTTGAGGTTATCCAGGTTTCCAGTGACGAGGGCCGAAGTTTGATCAGTCATGCCCTGAAGGGTCTGAAAGTTCATCATTCACCGGACTGTTTCCATGTGATTTATGAAATCGGCAGAGGCACTTGTGGGGCCTTGATGTCAAAAGTAAGAAAAGCCGAAAATGAACATGAGAACGCGATCAAACAAACCCTCAATATAGAACGCGAAAAAGAGAGATTTGACACCGCTGAAAAACGTCCACGGGGACGTAGACCGCATTTTGAACAAAGGATTGAACGAGCCAAACGAGAAGAGCAGCAGGTCAAAGAAGATTTAGAACAAGCTCGCTTAAATTACGAAACGGTTCGAGACGCAAAGGCTGAAATCGGAACAGTCTATCATCCATACAGCCTGAAATCCGGCCAAAAACAGGATTGTGAAACAGTTTCCCACCTTTTGTCAGGCTGCTTTGATAAAATCCATGAAGCGACCAAGGGTCTTTCAGATCGGTGCAGGGAACGTGTTAATAAAGCCCAACGGGTTATGGGCGACATGGTAAGCACCATCGCCTTTTTCTTTAAGATGATCGATATTTATATTGAAAACATGCAGTTATCGGATGCTGACAGGTGGCTGATGAACGAGTATCTGATCCCGGGCCATTATTTAAAACTGGCAGCAGGTAAGGAGCGAAATATTAATCGCAAAGCAGAAATCCTTAAGAAAGCCAGCGAGTTACTATCGGTTGTCCAGAGTCTTGAAGACTGCGGTGGAGTAAGTGCGAATTCCAAAATAGAGGAACTGGAGAAAGCCGCACGGGAGTGTGCGCAGATTTTTCAAAGATCGAGTTCCTGCGTTGAAGGGAGGAATGCACAACTGGCCCTTCGCCATCAAGGAATTCATCGACTGAGCAATCGACATCTGAAAGCGCTTACAATCATGCACAACTATTACGTCAAAAGACGGGATGGAACAACAGCAGCCGAACGATTATTTGAAGCAAAACCGAACGACATATTTAAATTTCTCTTGGATAGAATGGACTATCCAGGAAGGCCAAGGAAGCGTATGAAATTAGCCGCTTAGGGCGATGTGGTCGAAGTTAGAACCAAGCCCCGGATAAGATTAAACGATCGAGCTGAAACACTTCAAAAACTGTGAAACTTTAGCTCCTTTTAAAATATTCGCCTTTTATACCTCTTAAAATCAACCTTCTTAATCTGTAAAAATAATAAATTGGTTTTGAATATTTAATGGGTATTAGTCTTGATAAAAACAAATTTTTGTATGACTTCTCCATTATTATATTTCTTTCTTCTAAAGGTTTATTAAAACCCTCATCATTTTTATTTTTACTCTTAATTGTTTTTGCTGATGGGTGCCATCGGAAATTTGCAATGATTAAATCTATTTTTTTTACATTTTTATTCAACAATAATCTAGACCAGTATTCTGAATCCATTCCATAATTATAAAATTCATCAAACCCAGAAATTGAATCAGATAAACATCTTCTCCAAAATATTGCATTGGAGGGTATTTCTTTACCGAACCCATTAAATACTGCTGACAAATAATTAAATTTTAGATACTTATTTGTTCGGATAATATTATTACCACTATCAATAATATTAATATCACCAAAAACTGCATCCACCGCTTGTTGTTTTATAAGGATATCAACGATTTGGTGAAAAACACATCCGCAAAATGTATCATCAGAATTTAACCATCCGATCACGTCACCGGTAACATTTGACAGCGCAATATTTAATGCTTTTGTTTGCCCTTGATTTTCTTGCTGTATCAGCTTTATTTTATCAGGGTATTGTCTTTGATAACCTTTTATAATACTGACAGAATTATCAGTAGAGCCATCGTCAACAATAATGTGTTCGACATTATCGTAGTCTTGCATAACTACACTTTCAATTGTTTTACCAATGTACTGCGCATAGTTGTAATTTGGCGTTAAAATTGATATTTTTGGATTCTTCATAACACCTTTCGTTTTGATGATCATATGTGTATAAATCTTGCAGATAAAATAAACTCCAAAAAATCGGGGCATAATAAAATTTCAATTCAGCCAAAACGAGATTGCTTTAACAATCCCTTGCCTATGCTGGGATATTCCCGTATTTCTTTTAAATGCTGGGAAAATATGGATACTGCCGACCTGCGAATTTGGGATGTAATCCCATAAAAGTTCAGCATTTGGGAATGAAGCAGTTGCTATGTAAACAGCAGTCACCAGTTACGGTCCATACACCACTTCCTTCTAAGAGATTGGTGTCTGTCGGGTAGTGAACATCCGTTTCAAAGACAAAAGAATCACAGCTTGCATTGAGCTTTTCATCAGGCTTCATCCCAACAATTTCATGTCCGTAATTAACGGTAATATGGTTGAATTTTTTAAGAATTTCAGGTGTAAAAAGTGACACGTTCTCCTTCAGAGTTTACAAAGCGTAGCGGAAGTCGTTGTCTAATTATGAAAAGCTTCTTTGATATTAAATTTAATTCATGAAATACATCGGAACCGGATATGCAATAATTTCACCAATTGGTGCAAACCCAATTCCTTCGATATTGAAGCCCATTATCAATCGATGAATAAACCAAACAATTATAAACGTCATGCCTAATGTTTTTACTGCAATATCACTATACAATCTATTCTTGAAAAACAAATAAGGATAAACAAAAGGAATTACAAAAGCCAAATAATACATAAATCGCAATTGTATGTATAAATAATTACTAAAAAATAATAATTCACAAGCAAAAATAAGTATGAGGGATAAATTTAAGAAAGCATAGGTATCAAGTCTCCCTTTCAAGTAAACATTTGCAAAAGCTATAACTGGAAGTAATTGAACATAATAGAAATACCTACTGCTATTTGCACTGGAGCCATCATACCACGAGGTAAGATCCGTTGACCCTAATGAAGCAATTCTTTGAATTGGATAGTTCAAATAATTTATCCCTTTTGTTAAGCTATCCAAAAAAATTAGCATATATCTACCTAAAAATACAACACTAATTCCAAGGAACAATAAATAAACTCCGTTTCGAATTGTAAGCTTATGTTCTAATCGAGGGATAAAACTCAAAACATACAAAATGATAGAAGATGAATGGATTAAAAAACCAATTGGAATTAGCCACCAATATGTTTTTTTTTCGACTATTTTTGTGACAAAGAAATAGATAAAAACACTTCCAGCTAACATTTGTCTTATTAAGTAAGCAGATGCAAAGAAAAATCTGCTAAAAATTGAGAAAATTAGCACTGCAAAAAGTAATAAGCTTTTGTCATTATTTTTCCAATATTTATGAATTGCAAGGAACATCAGATAATATTGGCAAAAAGTAATAAAAATGACATATAATTTAAAGTTGGCAAAAAAGATTTTATTGCACAAAAAAGTTACAATGTAAAATATTGGGTCTTTAGGATAATAATACAGAAAATCAAAAATATTTAAGTATGATGCGCGTTCGAAGGAAATTTCATAGTTTCGTAAATCAACTAAGGGAGTTCTAGTTGAATTTATTAGTCCGAGATAAAGCGATATCAAGACATATAAAGAATATAACAATTCTTCATTTGTTGCTTTTTGGTGAATGATGAATAACGCTAAAATAAAAATGCTAAATATAGGATTGATAATAAATAAAAACGCGCATAATATTTGAAGTTGGTAGAATTTCAAATAGTGCGAACTTTTAGTATATGATAGGCTATAATTAGTCAATTTTAATAAAACCTTTTATATTCCATTTACACGGGTGGCCAGAATATCTGAGTATGTTTTTACCAGTTCATTGGCAATTTTGTCTTTATTGTCCCTTAGCTAAAACCCCTATCTTAAGCATCTTAAGATATCCTCCCCAGTTGCCAACATCCTTCCATGATCTCTCACTCACTGGAAATACGCCAACCCGACCACCTCTTGAGTTTACATTCGCAATTAATTGAGTAATGTGAAAAAACGCAGCACCGCAAAACTCACCTACAAACCAGTTTTTCATGGTAAAATAAAGAGTTGGCATCCATTTTCACATGCTATAACCCATTAAAAAACAATCATATGTTATGATAAGCAATAAATATGCCTATTTCATTAAATATGACTTTAAAAGGTGAGTTTTGCGGTATTGCGAAAAAACCTATTTTCTGGAATTTCGTACAATAAGCGCGGCTCCAAAATGTACATGCCGCTATTGATTTTAAAGGTAACCTCCGGTTTCGCTGTCAACTGGATAAGTTTTCCATTATCACCCGTTTCGACAGTGCCATAAGGTAACAACCTTTCATTTGTTTCTTTTTCGTAGAGAATTAAGGGTCAAAACCGGAACCGCTGTGGTAAAATGACTGTCTTTTTGCTATTTTCTCGTTCTTTTACAGGTAGTTACGCTAAAATCAAAAAGTGCTCATTTTTTTACTCTTAATAACATTGTTAAGATATTGATATCTTACAATAGTTTGCGTAACAGATTGATTTTATTGACCACATTGATTCCAGTTGACGGGGATCGGCATCACACCAGTTCCGGTTGAGCCAGAATTAATGACGTTAATATGAAAATATTTAACAACGGATTAATAATAAATAGAACTCCACATACAAATTGAATTTGATATCCTTGATTATATGGCTGATTTTTACTATATGATACAGTAGTATTAATCAATTTTAATTAAACCTTTTATCTTTTATTTGCATGGATAAACAGAATATTTGAGTATATTTTTACCAGTTCTTTGGCAATTTTGTCTTTATCATGCCGTTGTAAAGCTCTTTCGCGAGCATTACCACCCATCATGACAGCCTTTTTAAAATCTTCTTTCATCTCCAAAATAGCTCCAGCCATCGCCCAAGGGTCACCGTCCTGGATAAGGATTCCTTCATGTCCATCATTTAGAAGCGAACCAGTTCCGCCTGCAAATGTTGCAACACAGGGCATGCCCAAAATCATGGCCTCGCAAAGATTGTTCGGGCTGTTCTCAATATGGGAGGGCATGATGTAAATATCAGCTTCCAATAGGTTTTCGATCAAATCACTTGCAGTCAGGCGTCCCAGCAATGTCAAACTTTTGTGAGGAAATTTATCCTTCAACATTCTTTTAACGATTTTGACAATCAAATCATTGCTATTGATGCCGGCCACCCGCCATTCAACATCGACGCCCAATTTTTGCAGCTCATATATACACATACAAAGCGTCTCAAACCCTTTATAAAAATTGTTGCTGTTTGTCGTATGTAAAATCAAATTTTTTCGTTCTTTTGGCTTCCACTCCGCACGATAAAAACCATCACGGAGAATTTCATCATTATGAAAATATTTTCTTTCAGATGCCAAAATACGGCTGATGCGCCTGTCCCAAGCAGTTCTCCCGATTATGTTTTTGCAGTTTCTAAGGTTTCTTTCCTCCCGTTTCTGCATTCTGACAAACCTATTTCTACTATTTTTAAAAGCAGGGGGGTAAAAAAAAGTTTTATAATTTGCGACATCAAAATTTCTTACTCTCAAATATGTCTTCTCAATACCAGAGCAAAATTTATGCAGGTAAACCGTGATATTGCCCTGAATGGACACAACAACCGGGATATCAGTATGCTCTATGATACACCCAAATGGACTTTCCGTTCCATGGATATGGATAATATCGGGTCGTATTTTTTGAATCAAATTCAAATAAAGAGATCGATGCTCACTATCAATCGTCGTGCTAAAAAGCCTTTTTTTTAATATGCCAAAGAAATTCTTGTATTTTAGGATGGGATAGTACTGTGCATTCTTATACCGGAAATCGGCGATTTTATTTTTGTGATAAAAAGCTATGTGAAGATCAACTTTATTCTGGATTGCCTTGTCTAAAGATTTAATCCAGCCGCCTGTCTCTGCAAGTTCATTATTGAAATATTCATCACTATTGGCTGGAGTGTTTGAAAACCAGAGGACTTTCATCATGCTTTCCAATTATCTAAAATTAAACATTATATTTTTGAATACACTGCAAGAACAGTATGTCCTGGAATCCATTTTTGGCAGTATTCAATATATTTATCAACAAAAGGTTTCAAAAACAGTTCTCTGTAAAATTTTCGAACCAATCGATTATCAAACTTTTTTCCAATCACTTTTCGATACACTGTTCTTTTAAAAAACTCTACATGATATTTTTGAATCGGTTCAAACAAAATCACATCAAACCTTAAATTGAATATACTTACAATTGATTGAAGCGATTTTTGGTCCCACAGGCCCACATGGTGAGGGGGCATATTCAAAATCTGGTCTGTTTCGGAAATAAAAGATTGATTGTTCGGAACACTTATGATCAACTTTCCATTTTTTTTAAGACAAGAAAGGCTGTGTTCAATAAAAGAATGAACATCAGCTATATGCTCAAGTGTTTGAAAACTGCATAAAACATCATATTTATTTTTATTATTTTGGGCATGCTCTTCCAAAATTTCACTATGGACGTTCAGTCCTTTTTCTCTGGCTTTTTCTAGTGCTGCAATGTTCATTTCAAGACCCACGCATTGCCGCAAATTAAAAAGCGTTGTTAATTTTTCCAAAAAATGACCTTCAGCACAACCAATCTCTATAATAGAAATATTGTCAGTTAAAAAACCGACGGCTTGCTCATGCTCCCATTTCCATGGCATATAGTAAAAACTTTTTGTTTGACAATGCTTATAAAAAGCTGCGTCACCCATTACAGCCGGATAATAAAAAGAATATCCTGTATCAACACATTGAAATAGTTCTAAGGAATCGAGGCCGTTAAAAAGGTATCTTACATCATAATCAAATTTTCCTTTCCACTGTTCAACGATCCAATCAATATTGATTGTCCTCAGATGCTTTACATGATCTTTCTTAGTAACTGGCGATAAAATTTTACCCATAAAAATAATTCCCTAATTCTTAGCTAACATATTTTCTTGATTTTGACCTTCAAATCAAAATGATATAATATAAATTTTATAAATAACTTCACCCTTTTCCTAAAATTCAATTTAAAAAAATCATATAGGAATTTGTTTGGAATGGGATGGGGCTGTATATTTGCATCTAGACTATAATCATCCGATCCTATATAAAGAATTTGATCTTTATAAGGGTTTTCTTTCATGTACCCGCAATGTAATCCACTCCCGTCATGACCGCTATTTCGAACCCGACTGACAACAGGAAAGACGGAATACATATTATTGCTGATTAAATACCATGAGAGATATGCATCGCCATAAATTTCATTTTTTTGTGCCATTTTCATCTTGTTTCCAATAAAATGATTTGCCACTTTAAAATGCCTATAAACTTCTCCATAGTTATTTAAAAAATTTCTAGTATTAGATAATATGGTTTCTTGATTCGGATCGACTCTCAGAGCTTTTTCTCTCCAGATGCCAACGCCCCATGCTGAAAAACCTTGCCAAATATAGATGTCTTTTTTATAGCTTTTTGGAAACACAACTGGAAATTGGTACCCGCAAACTGAATAAATATCCATCCGATCTTTATATACTTCAAGCCCCTGGTTCACAAAATTTAAAAAATCATAGGAAAACTCATTATCATCTTCAGAAACAATCATCCGGTCATAAGTTTCAAAAATCATTTTTCTGGCATCTTGTTTGTTTTCTCTCGCACCAAAATTTTTCTGTCTTTCAATGATTTGAATCGACTTAAATCCAGTTATCCGGGGAATGTACGCCTTTATTTTTTCATACCCTTCCCAATGGGATTCACTTAACGGATAATCCAAGGCAATGAAAAGATCTGTCTTTTCCGCATGGGTACAGTTTGATAATGATTCCACACATCTTTTAAAATGCACATACCGATTCAGTGTTGCGATCAAAACAGGAGCAAAATCATCCATACATTTTCGTCTTTATTAAAATTTTGCTGATGATTTCAGTGGCAAATGCTTTTTCTTTTTTTTCTATTCCTGTCAGATAAATCACAGCGACAAGCCAGCACACTGAAAAAAAGGAAACAAGAAAAAAACGTGCGGCACCAGGAGAAAATATATCCCTGATAAAAAACAGGGGCAGCACGAGCATTACCACATAAAACACCTTTAAATAGGATGTTTTCATGAAATGTATTACATCAAAATCAATGAGTTTTTTCAATAAAACCTGCCGGACAACAACATTAATCAGTGCCGTTGAAATAAAGGCAAACTGAATTGAATACGGGGGGTATCCTGCCTTGAACAGCAGATACGCAATCGGTAAGCTCATCAGCGATGTAGTACTTAAAATTATCTGGAAATATTTAATTTTACCGGTTGCCTGCACCACTGCCGGAATCCCTGCATTGAGGCTGGCGATCAACGCATCTACAATCATGAGCTGACAGAATATCACCGTGTAAGGTGGTACCGTGCCAAGCCATGCCTGCAACAAAAAATGGGTTTCCAACAGGATCGGCAGGGAAGGGAGCAGCATTAAAAAACAGGTATATTTGGATATGTAACAAGCCAGAGAAATGGATCTACCGGTATTGCCGCTGCTGAAACTCTTTGTAATCTGCGGTATGGCAGCCTGTCCCAGGTTTCTGGAAAACATCAGGACGACACCGTTTACCTGTTTGGCAATACCAAAACCTGCGTTTAAAACCGTACCGAAAAAAGCGTTGATGATCAGCGCCGATCCCTGTATCTTACCCACTGCAGCAGCGGCACCAATCATTATCCATACGGAATACCCCAGCATTTCCCTGTATTTGGAGAATTCTTTTTGCAACTGCCACTGGGTAATATCTCTATATTTTTTTTTGCAATAGGAGAAAAACAGCCATGAGGGGGTTCCAGTGGCAATGGCGATCAAAATGGCATACAAGCGAAGTTTGTCATCAGAATAAACAATGACCAGTGCGGCCAGAAAAGCCAATACACTCCTGATAATTTCGATGGTTGCCCTGACCCCGAACTTTTCCTGGGCCGTGACCAATCCCTGGTAGGGAATGCTGGCCACAGAAAAAGATGTGGCCAGCGCGGAAAACCTCATGACAAACAGCGCGTCCGGAACCTTCCCCGGTTCGACATTCAGGTAATTGTTAATATAAAAAACACCAGCTGTTTCAGCCAGGATGAGAACCAGAAACGCCAGACCCAAATGTATGACCAGGCTGATGTTGAACACTTTCCTGATTCCATCTGTCCCGTTTTTTCCCATCTCAAAAGCGATATACCGATATGTGGTTGAAACCATCACCGTGTTGAGAAATGCCAGCATCACCACAATGCCGCCAACCACACTGTACAATCCATAGTCCGATACGCCCAGGTTCTGGATGACAAAACGGGATGCAACCAGCCCGATGATGGAAGTAAGGACGAGCCGCACATACATGATGGCGCTGTTTTTAAAAATCAGGACATTGTCTTTCGTCACTGGGGTTAAGCCTGGTTTAAAGGGATTTTTGGGTTTTGGGTGTTGGGTTAACTTCCCGGATCTCCTGCAAAAGCTCACACACTGTTTCCATCTCCGCCTTATGGGTCTGAATCAGCTTTCCGGCTTCAGCTTTGAGGTTTTCCACATTGCCGTGGGTGGCATTATCCATGTTATCTGATGCCACGGCCAAGCTGGTTTGCATCCGGACATACCGGGAGCCCAGAAATATTTTCATCTGGTAGTTGGCCGCATCTGCGGCCCCGTCAAACATACATCTCAGCAGCGGCGCCAGCCAGCCGGCCTTGCCCCAGTCCTTGGCTTCGGCTAAGCGATGGGCCGGATCAGCTCCTATGTTCCCAGGGACAGCACAAAAAATTCGCTCTCTTCGGGAAATATCTTTTTGGCTTCTGCATACGCCGCCACAGACGGGGACTTGATGAACACCCCGCCGTCGATCAACGCTCGGGTAGCCCCGCCAACGGGAACCAGGGCCGGAATCAGACCCCGGATGCCGCCGCCATCAATGCTGAGGATTTTTTCATGGATGGCCTCCTTTTCATGTCAAGACGGATTCAACAGAACCCTTGGCAAAATATCCTTAATCCCTCTGGTCCCGACTTTATACGAAAAACAATCTTGCAAAGGCGTTTCACCTCTCAACCAACTGACGATAGCCGCCGGGTAGTTTACACCGGCCAGGTGTGAAAATGGATACTGCCCGCCAAAGCGGCAGTTCATTTCCAGAACATACACTTTGCCATCCTTTTCAAAGCAATCAACATCCAAATTACCGCAATGCTTCAACGTTGCTGCAAGTGCCTGCCCAACCTTGGCCAAACCGGCATGGTCTATCACTTCGGCGGAATCTGTTTCTCCGGACCGCATGGCAATCTTTTTTTTGGGAACAAGGCCGGCAAAATTGTCGTCAAGGTCATTGAGCACATCAATGCCAAATTCCTGCCCTTCCAGTTTTTCCTGAACAATTACACAATGGTCATGGTCATCGGTAGATTCATATTTCAAATATGAGCGCTGGATATCTTTTTTTACTTTGGCATAAAAAATATCCAGCTCTTTGTCATTATCTGCCTGATAAATGCCGATTGATCCCATTCCCCACCTGGGCTTGACAATGACAGGGTAATGAATTGATTCGGCATGAATGGCCTGTCTCACATCGTTCAACTTGATAAATGTAAAAGGCGCATTGAAATTGTTTTCCTGCAAAAATGTATATGTCTGGTATTTATCATTACAGATCCGGGTCACTGAATGGTCGGAAACAACGATCTGGATGCCTTTTTCGGCAAAACGTTTCTTTGCCCCGGCAAGCACGGGCAGATCAATATCAAAAAGCGACATCACTGCCCCTATTTGATTTGCCTGGCAATACGCCAATAGAAAATCCAGATATCCGGCATCAAAAATCATGGGCGTGCACACGGATTTGTCAGCAACCTGCATCGCTATGGAAAACTCACTGTTTGCCGCATGAACAAGCCCTTTCCCATTTAGGGCCTGTTTCATGTATTCAACGATGTATGTCCGTCTTCCGGACGAGGTGAGAAGGATGTTCATTTGTTTGTTTTCCTGCAAAAATCAAAGGCGGTGGCTATAATGATACAAAATTCTTTACGAAAGTGGATCCACAAGATTAATCACCCCGCCTGTGTGCCAGAAAAGGACTTTGCTTTTTACCTGCATTTCACCATTTTCGAACAACTCAGTCGAACCGAGAGCTTTCCGGAATATGTCGGATATAATGGCATTAATATCCTTTTTTTAAATCAACCAGATTTCTCAAAATACCGGATTCGGCATACTGCTTCAAATTCGACACCGCGTCTGTCAGGTGCGGTGAGATTCCGTTCACATAAATAGCCCGATATGGCGAAAGCAATACATTTTCACATTGGTGAAAAGGATAGCTGGATGGATATTTTTTATCGCCCTGCTGTAACCACGCCCCAAACCAGTTATCAATAGCAATGCCAGCAATTTTTTTGTCCTTAATCGCCTGAAAAAGATCTTTTTCACAGACGACTGGCCCGCGCGATATATGAACCCAAAGGCTCGTCTTCTTCGCGCTTGTGAAATCATTTCGACCAATCAGATTATTGGTTTTATCGGTCAGCGGAAGCACAACAAAAACCACGTCACTTTCCGCAACAACCTCCTCGCGAGTCCGGAACTCCACTTCAGGGCATTCATCAACAAGTATCTTCTGTGAATGATTGAACGCGCAGATACTAACATCGAACCCCCTCAGCATTTTTGCGATATGCTGTGCGATATGCCCAAACCCCAGGAATCCAATCTTCCGGCGAATAATCGTATCGGATATATAAAGAAAATCATCCGCACCACCTTGAGGACGCCACCAGGTGCCCTCTCTCATCATGCGGTCATGCAAATGTATTTTTTTAACCAGCGAAAAAAGCAGTGACACCGCAAACTCGGCAACATAAATGGAGTGCGAATGCGAGTTACAGACCGTCATATTCTTCGCGGCAGCCTTTGGTAAATTCAGTTTATCCACGCCCGTACCTATCGACTGGAAAATCAGCCCATCGCGGGCAGCATCCATTACCCGGTCGGACAGCACGGTTCCAATACAGATATCCGCGTCCGGAATTCTGAGCACCAGTAGTTCATCAGAATAATCTTCCGGAAAGACCATCTCATACAGGCCGCCGAGCTGACGATTCAGAGTCTCGCGATCCTCCGCCTTCAGGTTTTGTGCGACCAGAATCCGTTTCATTTGTCCAAAAACCTCTTCATGCCTGCAATTCCTTTTTTTATCTCCTCGAAATCACCGGCATATGAAATTCGCACATGCGTATCCCATGTACTGCCGGATAGAATTCCGGGGTTCAAAGCCACATTGGTTTCGCGCAACAGCTCAGTGGCAAACTGATCTGAAGTCATTCCAGTCGCGGAAACATCGACAAAGCAGAAGAAAGACCCCTTTGGCCTAATCATTTTCAACGGCGTATCTTTCAGCTCATTGTAGATATATTCCGCAGAAGACTTCAGCATAGTGCAGTAATCGTGGAGGAACTGGCGGTCGATTTCAAACGCCTTGCATGCTCCCTTCTGGATGAAGGTGGTCACATTCATATTCGAGTGCTGCATGATTTGAGAAACTGCATCCATGCAGGACGAGGGAACGGCCAAATATCCGAGGCGCCAGCCGGTCATGCTAAATGATTTGCTCATTCCATTCATGGTGAACACCCGATCCTTGATTTCCGGAAATGACCCCAGGCTGATGTGCTTCGCTCCGGACCAGGAGAGGTATTCGTAAATCTCATCTGACAAAATGTAGCAGTCCGGATATTCCTGCATGATCGCTACCAACTCTTTTGCCTGATCTTCTGTCAGCATCGTGCCTGTTGGATTATGCGGCGTGTTGATGATAATCACCTTGGTCTTTTTGCTCATCGTCTTCCGAATTTTCCCGATGTCAAAAGAAAACTCGTCCCGCGACAGCTCGATGTTGTGCAAAACACAATCCGGCTCCGCAATTTTTATGGCGGGAATGAAACTAAGGAAGCAGGGCGTGATATTGATCACCTCGTCGCCCGGCCGGAGAATAGATTGCAGGGCAACCAGAAATGCCTGTTTGGCTCCGACGGTCACCACCACATTTTCATGCCTCACGTCAATGCCGTTCTCGTCGTGAAGTTTTTTTGCAATCAGCTTGCGAAGCTCCGGAAGGCCAAGCCAGTTGCAGTAGCGGGTATATCCCTCGCGAAGCGCATCAACTGTTGCTTCTACAATTTCCGGAGGTGTTGAAAAGCAGGGTTCCCCCAAGCCTAAAGAAATCAGTTTCTCTCCACTCTCAACCTTACTCTGCGCAACTTTTCCGAAGTTCAGTTTAGGGAATTCCTTTAACTCTCTCGCAATTTTCAAAACACACCCCCTTCTATCTTCTATCACATTAGCCGAACCAAAACTCTCAGCAATTGTTCTTTAAAGTCTATAGGCAAGGCATTCCATGCGGGCGTTACTGGCCATCAAGTTCCTGATAAGCATGCCGCAACGCATCTGCATCGCTCTTTGAGAGCCGCACGCTCTGACTCGCAGAAAAAATTTCCTTCCCTGAATACTGCGAAGGCAATGCATATCCCAGCACTGCGTACTTTTCTACAAGTTGATCATAGAAATCTTTCGGTCTCTCGCAAAACCTCTCGTAGTCTATGACAAGCTTTCGCTCAACAGGAACGTTTTCTAATCCAAGCCGGATTGCCTTGTTTGTAAAATACACCTGCCCGGCGATCTGGCTGAATACATCCATATCTTTCAGCCACTCATATTCTTTCGGTTTGGCAGCCCACCAAAGGGTTCGATCGTTATAATATCTTTCTCGCCCCAGCAAAAGAGACTGCATGGTAAAAAATGGATCGCGTCTGATGTGCACATAAACCCAAAAAGGCATGAGAGAATCAAAAAAACCGAGATTGTACTGCAGCATTTTGGCCTTAATAATAAAAGGCTTTTTAAACTGGGACTCAATGGAAGCCAGCCCTGCCTTCAGACCTGTCACATTTGACTTTGAAAGCTCGTATTCATCAAGATATTGGATATCAAAACTCGGAAGATAGTTCCTAAAAAAATGATAAAATTCATTTGCTGCCATCGCACCTTTGCTCTTACCTAAATCGCTATTAAAACCGCGTACTGATTGGATATCGGAAAAGTCACCATGAAAGTCGTATTTCGGGTCAAACAGCATATTCTGAACCATTGCGCCAATTGCTGGAGCATACGCAAAGCGGGCTAAAAGATTTGTTGGATATGAGAAACATCCCAACGAGGCAAGCCATTGCTGAAAAAAAGTAGATCCGCAACGGGAGTTCCCAAGTATCCCCAACACAGGCCATTGCGGAGAAACTAACGTCGCCTCAATTTCCCTTTGTACCGGCAAAAGTTTCTTTTTTAGAGTAGCGATCAGCTCATCAAGCAGAGGGTTTTTCACGAACGGCACGGTCGTTTTATCTGCATACTTTTTTAATAATGACTCCACAACACTCTCCCATAAAAGTCAACTATCTCCGGCAGAGCCGGAGGCTTGTATTGTGAACCGCTCAAAGCGGTCATGAAAGCGTGAACTAATAAAACCGGCTATTATATCCGGACCAAGACCACCATTGATTACAATCGAAGAAACGAAGATTTATCCAAAACTGCCATTTTGAATCGGGGGTATGATCAGAACGGCTGGCCTTTTGCCCCTTGTGGACTCCTTACCCTGCCCAATGGGTTTGACCAGGAGCATCAGCGGTTGACCTTTTGTTGTTTCAAGCAGTGTCTTAAGCTCAATAAGACCACCCTGGAAAATCTTCAAGCCGTCTACAATATCTCCCAATCCCCTCATATTGGAAATCGAACCGGTTTTGCAAAGCACATGTCCATCAAAGAGTATCCGCGTCTGATCAATGAAATTCCAAGAGGGTCCGGACGGTACAACACCATCAAGAATTTGCGGTCCGCTGCTGAACGCGCCAACAGCACCCTTAAAGAAGATATCAAGATCCTTGAAAAACCGCGGGTTTTAAATGGTTTTAGATCCAATACCCGTGAATGAATTGGCTTCACTTTTTCTGAGGCCAATCCTCAGTAAAGATAATCGTCAAAATAAAAAGAAATTCTATATAAAAGCGAGAAAAAACGATCTAATAAGGCCATACGGCTGATTTTAGCGAATAATGCCGCAATACGGAGCGGGACATTCGCTTCATACTCGTTTAAACTCTGATGGGTTCATGTAAAGACCAACTAATCAGAAAACTTAGACGAGGATAGAGTCATGATCAAAAGGGTTTCAGAAATTTTTTCCAAAATTGAAAGTGATTTTGAGTTTGCTCCTTTTGAAAAAATTATTCAACCGATCATTGAGGATGCTCTCAAAGAACATCAGAAAGACAAATACAGGAAAGGCACGATTCTGACGCCGGTTGTTTTGGTTTGGCTATGCTTTGCATTAGCTTTGCGTCGAAACTTGAATTACGACAAAACTTTGAACTGGCTGGTCGCCGGTATGCGCTGGAAGGATTTGGATTTCCATGGAAAATTTGTAAAAGCAGGCACGATTAGCCATGCTCGATCCAAAATGGGAATTGACGTCTTTCGTACCATTTTTTACAGATTTGCTTCGACTTTCAAAGACATTGAACCTCCTGATTTTCATGGAATGAGAACCGCTATGTTTGATGGTACCTCCTTGACAATGCCGGACACTGAAAGCAATTGGCAAAAGTTTGGAAAACACAACTCGGGAAGAGGCTACGGCGCATTCCCGCAAATGAGATTGGTTGCATTAATGGGTCTGACTGCCCGTCGAATTATAGATATTGCTTATGCTCCCTACAAAGGAAAAAAGACCGGCGAAAGAACCTTGATGTTTCAAATCCTGAAAAGATGTTCAATAGAAAGCGCATTATTGCTTTTTGATGCTGGATTTTACTCATTTGATTTGGCCAATTATATGTTCGAGAATGGGATTCAACACATTATGAAAATAGCAAAATCGGGAAAATTAAAACCAATTCCTGGTTCCCAAATGCTTGACGGCAGTTATCTGAGCAAAATTGACGGGAAAATCGTTGAATCGGAAGACCCGAAAACCGGCCGGAAAAAATGGAAAAAGGTTGAAATAATCGTTCGTGTAATTCATTTCCAAATTCCAGGTTTTCGACCTGTACGTTTAATTACAAGCCTCTTGGATTCAGATATCAGCGCAAAAGAGATTGTCACCCATTATCATAAGCGCTGGGATATAGAAATTGCTTTTGATGAAATTAAAACTCATCAGTGCGCTACTCTTAAAGGGCAAATGCCGACCATAATTCGTAGTAAACGCAGTGATTTGGTTGAACAGGAATTGTATTCAATAATGATCGTATACAATCTGATTCGCTCTTTGATCCAAGAAGCAACAAACATGGAAGGCGGTGATCCTTTGTTGATCAGTTTCGTAGATACTGTCGATCTTATCATACAAAGTGCCCCACTCATGAGTATGATAACGGGAAAGAGAAAAGAAAAGCGGTCTTTTCTGCTTAAAATGATCGCAGAATCAAAAATTGATAGACCACGCAGACCCAGACGTAATCCACGGGTCATAAAAGTAAAAATGTCTAATTTCAAACGAAAGCGTAGCAAGGATAAATCGCAAACCGTCCATTTCAATCAAGATGTGGAAGTCCTGTACAAAAAGGCAGCATGAACATCATTCATTCACGGGTATTGGTTTTAGATCCAACATCCTCGGGCAGATGGCCGGTATCACATTGCTACTCAAGCGCGCACTTTCATTCATTGTCAAGATCACCAATCAATTTGCAAAATCCCTGGAGCTGAGACCATCCCCAATTCCTAAATCCATTCAAAATATCATTCAGATCGAGTAGCTCGGGAATAAACCACATAAGTCTGGCCTGAAAAAAACGCTGATTCTCTTTCCAGGGGATTGGTGTTTTCTTTTTTTGGCTGTTTGGTCCATTTTTGGCTGGTCCACCGCTTTTTCTGAGCGGCAAACCGTTTGGTCGGTGGGAATTCTGAATTCTGGCGGCTCAGGGTCGTAGAGAGCTGCAGTATTAAATTTCCGCTATTTTCAATACTATGTCAACAAATTACGTATCAGCGATTGCATATTTTAGGTAGCAGGTTATCTTTTTGAGGAGCCATTTTCTCTTTTCATTTTCAAAAAGTGATTCTGCAACCTCAAACTCATAAGCTGCCGAGTCGATCCAATATTTCACATACTTGTTCATCCGTTGATGTGTTCCACACAATGGCCAAAGTATGACAAATCAATCAACGTCCTATGCGCTTGATTGGGCAGTGTAAGACATTTCCGTGCAAATCTCAATGACCCTGTCCTGAACCTCTTGCTCCAGATCCGGAAAAATGGGCAGGCATATGACCTGATCGGCAACACGGGAGGCCACTGACAGGTTCTTTGGGTCTGCGGACTCGAGACTGCGGTAGGCGGGAAAGGTACTGATCAAGGGATAGAAATATCGCCGTCCGTAAATGTTGTGGCGTTTCAGTTCTTCGTACAGAACGTCCCGTGAATAGCCATATTCGGCTTCATCAACGAAGATGGGAAAATACGCATAGTTGTGATGCACTCCGGGTATGTCCTCAAGAAAGCTCATCCCCTTTATCTGTCGCAATCCTTCCCGGTATCTGTCTGCAACGGCCTTTCGCTTTTTAATATTTTCATCTATGTATTTGAGCTGAAGAAGTCCCAGGGCCGCCTGGCATTCGTTCATTTTGGCGTTGACGCCGGGGGCCACAACAACGGTTTCTCCTGCAAACCCGAAATTTTTCAAGTAGTCGATCCGCTTTTTGGTGGCCTCGTCATGGCATACAATGGCACCGCCCTCAAACGTATTAAAAACCTTGGTGGCGTGGAAACTGAGTACGGAAAGATCTCCGAAATCAACAATTGAGGAGCCGTTGATTTTGACTCCGAAAGTATGGGCTGCATCGTAGATCAACCGGAGACCGTAGATATCGCAGATTGCCCGAAGCTTATCCACATCGCACGGGTTGCCATAAACGTGTACCGGTAACAGAGCTGTGGTTTTGGGCGTGATGGCCGACTCGATTTTGGTGGGGTCCAGGTTGAAGGTTTCGGGCTCAACATCCACAAACACGGGCTTGATGTTGTTCCACCACAGGGCATGAGTGGTGGCCACAAAGCTAAAAGGCGTGGTGATGACCTCTCCGCTGATGCGCAGGACCTGAAGCGCCGTCACCAATGCCAGGGTCCCGTTGGAAAAAAGGGAGAGGTATTCTACGCCCAGATACCGGGCCAACTCTTTTTCAAGCTCCTGATGAAAAGGACCGTTGTTGGTGAGGATCTTGCTTTGCCAGATTTTTTCGAGATACTCAACAAATTCCGACAGGGGAGGGAGCGCGGGTCTTGTGACGTATGTGGGGTTTTCCAAATGAAATTTTATCCTTCAGCTTTTGTTAAGGGGAATTTTTTCCACTGCCATTTAGCGGTTTCTTTGAGTCCATCATTGATTGAGAAACAAGGATCATAACCGATCAAGTGCTTTGCTTTTTCCGTAGTTGCATGAGAGTGCCTCACGATAGGATGCCCCAGGATCGCAATTCGCTTAATGGGGGACGTTGTCACTATTCCACTATTCTTTTCCAGATAGAATCGCGACGCGACTTTCAAAACATTACAATCTAAAAACCAATTAATTCTAAATCATCTATTCTTTCGAAATGTTTAATATTTAAAGTAGATAGCGGTATATCGTTGGCAATAGCTGTTGCAGCAATAAATATATCTCTAAATTCGATAATTTTATTTTTTGTTTTTAATTTTTTGGCAATATCACTTGCAACAGCAGCAACATTAGAATTGAAAGATAAAATAAAAAACCCTTCAATTAGTTTTTCTGTTTGACTAATTTGGGAAGGTTTTGTACCTACCAAAAACTCAAATTTGCTTATCGCAGACAAAAACAATTTGTTATCTTTTGCCAGTTCATAAAGTAATGACTTTTGTTTATTTTTCTTTCTGAAGTGATCAATAACAACAGAAGTGTCAACTAGAATTCGTCTATCTTCCAATCTGCATATCCTTCTCGAATTTCTTTATAAAACTCAGTTATATAAGATTCATTCCATGTAGGAGCATCAAGCAACAGTTTACTTAAAGCAGTTTCTTTTTCCTCTTGGGTCAGAATAATTATCTTAAGTTTCTTCGTTAAGTTATGTCTAATTTCATCGGGTATTGTGATCATTCCATTTTCATGAACGGTTTCAAACTCAAAAGCTTCCATAATTCCTCCAATACTTATATGGAATGGGGGGGACGTGGAATGGGGGGGGACGTCGGTAGATAATGAAGATTACTCTCTATCCTCGTCCGTTACTTGTTGTATCATGACTATCCAGCAAACTTATGGAGATACCAGTCTCCCGATTTTTCAAGTCCTTCTTTCACAGAAAATCTCGGCGCAAACCCCAACTTTTCCCTTGCCTTTGAAATGTCCGCCAAAGAGTGCCGCACATCACCTTGGCGAAAATCACGCTATTCCGGTTCAAACTCTATGACTTCCGGTATCTTTTCAACGACTCTTTTCCGAATCAGGCTGAAAGGCTGACATACGGATCGTGGACCACCACTTCAGCGCCCATTTCAGTGAGTTTTCGGACGACCATCTCAGAACCGCTGTAACGCGTATCGCCCACGTCTTCCCGGTAGGAGGCGCCCAAAACCGCAATCCGGGATGCCCCCACGATCCGTCCCATATTCCGCAGAGCATCCCGCACCAACTGGACCACATGCAAGGCACGCGTGTCGTTAATATCGATGGCTAAAGGGGTCATCTTGAAAATGTCATCCTCAAACCCCATAAGCGTATGGTAAGCCCAGACGCCAAGACCTCCATCTTTCGGAAGGCAGTATCCGCCGATGCCGGGGCCGGGGAAAATCATGTTGGAGTGCGTGGGCCGCACCTTGATGGCCTGAACGACTTTGATGAGGTTAACCCCGTTTTTCTCGGAAAACCGGCTCCATTTTTTTTGACAGGATTTACAGGATTATCAGGATGTTTGCTTCGGGCTTTTTACAGAAGTTAAGGAAGAAAACTAAGCTGTAAAAGCCTAATGATTTACTCATTTTCAATATTTTCATGATTAGGTTTGTCTAAAAGGTTGTTTGCATTTTTAGTTGTTACGACTGGTTTCCCTGTTTGTTTTTCAATCTCCAATCTTGCTTTTTTAGCAGCATTACCACCTTTACGAGCAATATCCTTATTTTCTTCTAATCCTTTTGGTATCTTTTCTTTCGATATTTCTGCTGTAGAAGCTTCTGCAAGCATATTCAAAACCAGTTCAAGGTTGCTCATATTATCTCGCAAGTTTTCCTTTTTCAACCCTTTGTATTTCTTGTATTCTTTTACATTTTTTCCGGCCCAGGCTTGAGTGAGTTCATTGGTTAAAATGGCGTATTCCAAGCCTTGTTTCATTCCTCTTTCTTGCCATTCGTCTGTTAGTTCTTTTCTAACTTCAATACTTTTCAGGCGTTGGTTTATCCACTCCCTGGAGTATCCTTTTGCAAGGTAGGTTTCCATAGCACGTTCAAAAGATAGTTCGGGATCCTCTATTTCGTCTATCCGCTGTGCACCTACTTTTGCCAACCAGATTTTAAAAGGCTCTGCTTTCGGCGATGGAACAGATTGGATAAGACGTAATAGCTGTTGAGTATCAGCTACATCAGTCATTCGCATTTTGCCATCTTTGGCAATCATTTTCAAACGGTTACAATTTGTAACCGTTTCGTTTCCTTCTTTTACAAGTCTATGTTTTAATACTTTCCAGTAATTTCTTGCTCCTTGATAATCTTTTTGCTCCGTTAAAATTGCAATAACATCCACAATAGAAAAAAACCATTTTTCTTGTTCTTCATCCCAATGTGTTCTTACGCTTTGGTTTTGAAATAACTGAATTTTATTTTCTGCGCTCATGTCATGCTGCAGTCTGAGGTCTGACCAAACTATCCTATTGATTATTCAATATTTAAGTCCAAAATATATGCGTTTTCTGGGCTTAGAAGTACATTTTTGGGGGCAAAATTGGCACTGTAAGCAGCCCCTTTCTCTCCCAGTTCATAATGCCACTGGTTTCCCTCATATTCCTCCCCCTATGGGCGATAGGTATTAGGCTATGGTCTATCCCCGATAGCAGCCGCAATTTTCTTTTGGTCATCCTCTGTGAGATAGAGGGGAATGGGGGACATTGTTCATAATTCCATAACTCTTTTTTTGACAGGATTAACAGGATTTTACAGGATTTTTTTTAAGGGCTTTTTACAGAAGGTAACGAAGAGAGCAAAGATGGTTTTGGGTTTTGAGTTTTGAGTTTTGGGTTTTGAGTTGCCAACTCTTACATTTATAGTTCCCTACGCAGAAGCTCTGACCGCATCCTTAATCCGCTTAATATGCCCCCGCCCAAGTCCCTTGACCTCGCAGCCCAACTCGAAATACCGCTTGATGGCCGCATCATCCAACACCCCGAAGCAGTCCACCACAGCCGCCGGACCACCGATCATTTCCACCACCCCATCCGGGTCCAAACCAAGATAGGCCCGGTGTCGCACCGCCAAAATAACGGCATCAGCTCCGGACAGGGTCTTATTCAGGTCATCCTGAACTGAGATTTCCTTCAGTTTGTCCTGGTTCCTGAAAAACCGGGGCCGGGAGAGGGATAGGTATCCTGCTTTTCCAGCTCCCACCAGTGGCTGACATACGGATCATGAACCACCACATCCGCGCCCATCTCCGTGAGTTTCCGGACGACCATCTCTGAACCGCTGTAACGCGTGTCACCCACATCTTCCCGGTAGGAAGCGCCCAATACCGCAATTTTGGAGGCGGCCACTATCCGTCCCATATTCCGCAGCGCATCACGCACCAACTGGGCCACATGCAGGGCACGGGTATCGTTGATGTCGATGGCCATCGGGGTGATTTTGAAGATGTCATCTTCAAACCCCATAAGCGTATGATAGGCCCAGACGCCAAGACCTCCGTCTTTCGGAAGGCAGTATCCCCCAATGCCGGGGCCGGGGAAAATCATGTTGGCGTGCGTGGGTCGCACCTTGATGGCCTTCACGACCTTGATGAGGTCAACCCCGTTTTTCTCGGAAAACCGACTCCATTCGTCCATGAATGCCAGAATGGTGGCTCTGTAGGAGTTCTCTACGATCTTGCAGGTCTCGCTTTCAATCGGCCGGTCCAGCACGGTCAGGGGGAACTTATCTACATTGAGTATGTTGGACAGAAACACCACCACCCGCTCTCTGGCTTCATCGTTGATGCCGGAGCACACGCGCCAGAAGTCGCGAATGGAGGCCACGTATTCCCGCCCCGGCATTACCCGCTCAAATGAATGGGCTAAAAGCGGCTCCGCCGTTTTTCGGAGGACTGAGGTCGGAGGACGGAAGTCAGAAGTCAGAGGACAGACGTCAGAGGACGGAGGACAGACGTCAGAGGTCGGTTTCTGAAAAAGCCCGCGCGCTTCAAAGGCCCTTTTTATGATGGGGTATGCCACATACTCCGTGGTGCCGGGAGGAACGGTCGTTTCGATCAGGACCAGGCAGTGCGGCTCTATTTTCTCTCCGATAATCTTGAGGCTCTCTTCCAGTGCCTCTATGTCGGCATGTCCCTGACGAACATTCCCCAGGCTCTCCTTGTGGTAATCGCACTGAACATCCACTACCACCACATCCGCAAGTGACAGGGCATCGTAGGTAAAGGTGGCTGTGAGGGTCTGCTTGTCCTGTACACACCGTTGAATCAAGGGCGCCACATCCGGATCTTCAGCCTCCACAGGAGCAATCCCCCTGTTTAGGTACGGGATTTTCCAGAAAGATCGGGGAGAAGGCCGCTGCATACCGATGACGAAATACCTGGATTCCCCCGTTTCCCGATTCACCGAGTCGGCAACCACACCCGCCATAACAGCGCCTACAAACCCCACACCCATGACAACGACTATTTCCCGACCCTTGAGCCGTTGTTCATTCACCAGTTTCTTGAGTCTCTTGAATTCCTGGTTATAGTCCTCGGGCCGCGGCAAAGGGAACTCCTCTCCGCTGGGGGAGGTGGACACGTCGAGAGGAGAGGAGGCGTTGTTAATGGTTGCATTGGGTTGTTTTTGTTGCATCAAGGGTTCTCCGGTTTTTTTTGACCCCAGAGAAACAAAAAAACGGGTTTCACGGGGCAGGCAGGATTTACAGGATTTTACAGGATTTTTTTTTAAGGGCTTTTTACAGAAGGTAACGGAGAGAGCAAAGATGGTGTTGGGTTTTGAGTGTTGGGTTTTGAGTTGCCAACTCTTATATCTATCTGTCTAAATACCAAGTTGACTCAACACCCATGCGACATCCCGGCTTGATAAATTCTTAAGCATATTGGAAGCTCAAAGGAATCGCTTTAAGACTTTTCTCCTCCAACGTATCTTCAGGAAATAGGAATGTTTTCAACTCATTCATTGGAACAGGTCTATAGATGTCTTTTTGACGGCCCTCGGAAACCATGTATTCTATATATGTTTCGATAGCGCGTTTAAGACCATCAAGTGCATCTGTCTTGGTTCTCCCGCAGGAGGCAACATCCAGTTCTACGCACAAAGAAGCGTATTGATTACCTTCTCTTTTTACAAAGCAAGTTACTTCCATTTTCTCTGCTCCTAATGCTGCACGCAAGGGGGGGACAAAGGATTTTCTTTACAATTGAGCCATCTTCTATACAACTCTATATGAGTTTTGTGCGTATGGAGCTTGGTTCCGAGCGCTCGAGATGAAAACGAACGAGTGACTGAGGGTTATTCAAATACGAAATACACACATTCGTGTCGAGAAGGTATCTCATGCAAGAAGCCCCCGCTGTTCGTACTCCCCTTGATCTGGCCTTCGAATAGGATCATCAGCCATGCAACCGGCCGTTTTCTCAAAAAATCCGTAAGGCCAGGTATCCCCCCCATTAAAATCATCATCACTGGAGATTTCATCCAAAGGAATAACAATCACCTCCACTTTCCGATGAAGCAGGCTTGCCGGCATATCGATAGAAATCGACACATCAAGAACTTCTCTAATTTCCCTTATTACACTCATTTGTCTTTTCTTTTAAATCTTCTGTAAACATCGTCATCGTTTCGTTTGCCAACGACAGCGATTTTAAAATTATCTTTTTCAACTCTATAGATGATACGATACTCGCCTATATCCACTCGTCTGTACTCAGGGCTGCCAATGAGTTGCTTTGAGTCATGGGGATCGGCCTCTTCTCTCAGTTCCAGAATTTTTGATAATACTTGACGGTATTGTTTTGCATCCAATTTTTTGACAAATTTTCCGGCAGCCTTGGTGATATCCAGCTTATACATCTTCTCCGCTCAAAAGGCGTCTGGTTTCAATCTCACCCAAGTAGCCCCCCTCTTCAGCTTCGCGAGCCTTCTGAGCCCAGTATGTGTCCTCCATTTCGAGGAATCTCTCATACATTCTATGGGATATGATGACTGACTTCTTCCTTCCTGACTTTTTGACAATGACAGGAACCCTCTCGGCCGTATCCAGGTATCTCCCCAATCTGTTTTTCAACTCTGTCGCCGTAACGTCCATACTATATCCTCCAATTGATTGTTAGCTAATGTAGGCATTATAGACATATCGGCTATTTTAGTCAATAAGAATCGTTGTCAAATCTTGTATAATGGGAGACTTTGCCAACCCCAGTTAAACAGTTACATCGCCCATCTCCAATACTGACCGCGATTCGCTTTTGGTCTTCACCGCTGAGTTATGGATGCATGGGTGGAAAATCAGTTTTGAGTGTTGGGTTATGGGTTTTGAGTTAATGACCATCATCCATCTTCAATGGCGGAAGCGATCCGCTTCTGGTCTTCCAGACTGAGATATGGATGCATCGGCAGACTCAGGCAGTTGGCCGCGACCTGTTCCGCGACTGGAAAATCTCCCGCTTTATGACCGAGATCTGTAAATGCCCCCTGCAGGTGCAACGGTACTGCATAGTAGGCTACAGATGGGATGCCCTCTGCCTTCAGCACATTCGATACCTTGTCGCGATTTTCCGTTAGAAGCGTATACTGGGCATAAACGGAATCGTTTCCCTTTGAAATGACTGGGGTTTTAATACCTGTGACTTCAGAAAGGAGTTCATTGTAACACTGCCCGGCCTCCCATCGTAGCCAGCATTCCTCAGGGAATAGCTCCAATTTTTCAAGCAGAATGGCTGCCTGCATGGTGTCCAAACGTCCATTGATGCCGACCAGGGGATGCTGATGCTTGACCTTCTGACCGTGGACGCGGATCTGTCGCATTTTCTCCGCCAATCCATCATCATTGGTGAAGATGGCGCCACCGTCGCCATAACAGCCCAGGGGTTTGGACGGGAAGAAGGAGGTGCAGCCGATGGCGGAAAGACCGCAGGACTTCTTGCCATGGTGCGTGGCGCCAAAGCTCTGAGCCCCGTCTTCGATGACCGGGATGTTGTGCTTTTCCGCAATGGCGTTGATCCGGGTCATGTCCGCGCATTGGCCGTAGATACTCACCGGCATGATGGCTTTGGTATTGGGGGTGATGGCCGCTTCAATCAGGTCCGGGTCCATGTTGAAGGTGTCCTGGATGTCCACGAAAACGGGTTTGGCGTTCAGGAGCGCAATGACTTCCGCGGTTGAAATCCAGGTGTAGGGGACGGTGATCACCTCGTCACCGGGTCCGATATCCAGGGCCATGAGGGCGATCAAGAGGGCATCCGTGCCGGATGAACAGGTGATGCAATGGTTGGTGCCGACGAAAGCACGGAGCTTCTCTTCCAGCTCTTTCACTTCCGGGCCCATGATGTATTGACCGTGGTCGAGGACGTGGTTGATGCGGGCTTCGAGTTTTTGACGGATGCGGGATTGTTGGGTTTTTAGGTCTATGAATTGCATTTTTTCCTCTCTTTTTTTAGACAGGATTTACAGGATTTTGCAGGATTTTTTTATTATTTTATCTTGTTAATCCTGTAAATCCTGTCTAATTTTTTCTTTTAGGCCTTCTTCATTCTTTTCATAGGTCTTTCCGCACGTGAGGCAGTCCAGGTCGTCGGTCAGGCGTTCTCCGCATTGGCACATCCATCCGACCCTTCTGGCTGGATTGCCCAACATTAGGGCATGCCTAGGGACATTTCGGGTGACCACGGCGCCGGCGCCCACAAAGCCGTATTCCCCTATGGTGGTTCCACAGACGATTGTGCAGTTGGCGCCCAGGGTTGCGCCATGTTTGACCAAGGTGGGACGTACCTGGTCCATCTTCCGGATTTCGGCCCGGGGATTGTAGATATTGGTGAAGACCATGGAAGGTCCACAGAAAACACCGTCTTCCAGGGTGACCCCTTTGTAGACGGAAACGTTGTTCTGGATTTTGCATCCTTTGCCGATGGTGACGTCCGGACCGATCACCACGTTCTGCCCGATGTTGCAGTTTTCACCGATGGTCGAGTTGGAAAGTACGTGACTGAAATGCCAGATTTTGCTTCCATCCCCGACTGTTACATTATCGTCAATAAGGGCCGTTTCGTGGGAAAAATATGTTTTTTCTTTGTCTGCCTTACCCTCTAACCCTCTAACCTTCTTACCTTCTTCTTTTCCCCGATCTAACCCCTTTGCGTCTTTGCGTCTTTGCGCGAGATCAATCTTCTCACTGTCACCATCCAGCGATTGTTGTGCGGCATTCAGGATACGGAGAACGCGGAGGCCTTCGGCACCGTCGGTCTGGGGTCTCCGGCAATTTGTCATGCAATGGAGAAAATGTTCGCATTCCATTTTGAGTGGTTCGGCCTGAGGAATATCGACCCTTTGCGCTTCTGCTTTGGAGGGGATGGGGATGTTGTTCTGCCACTTGATTTCGTGGGGATAGAGGAGCAGTTTGTCTTCCCATGGTTGGGTGTCGTCAAATACCGCCATCTTTTTGTCCCCAACCACGACCAGTTGCTGGACCTTAAAGGGGTGCAGCCAGGAGACAAAGATGTGAGCGCGAAGGCCCGAGGGGAACTCCAGGTGGGTGGTGGTGACATCGGCGATTTTTTTGTGTAGATAATTGCCGCCCGTGGCCATGACCGCATCCGGTACTTCTCCGGCCAGGGAGAGGATCATGGAGATGTCGTGGGGGGCGAAGGACCAGAGGATATTTTCTTCCCGGCGGATTTTGCCTAAATTGAGCCGGTGGGAATAGATGTAATTGATGCGCCCCAGTTCACCGGAGGCGGCCATCTCCTTCAGTTTGAGAAAGACGGGATGGTACTGAAGCAGGTGGCCCACCATGAGGACCAGGTTTTTCTCTTTGGCCAGTCGAATCAGATCCTGCCCATCTTCCTCTTTGAGGACCAGGGGTTTTTCGATATAGACATGTTTGCCGGCGAGGAGGGCTTCCCGAGCCAGGATGTAGTGGGTTTCGGCCGGTGTAGCGATGACGATCCCTTGAATGTCTTCTCGGGAGAGGGTGTCGTTTAGGGCCATGCAGGTGTCCACGCCGGGGTATTGCTCTTGAAAGCTGGAGAGGACGGTTTCGTTTTTATCGCAGATGAGTTTGAGAGCACCGATCTGGTGGTAGTTGCGAACGAGGTTTTTGCCCCAGTAGCCGGAGCCGATGACGGCGATGTTGGGTTGATTGTTTTTCATTTGATTCCTCTTGGATTGAGATTTTTTAAAGGTGTAAGTTTATGAAGCCTGCGGCATCGGTATGGTAGGCAATGGGCTATGGGCAAATGGGCTATGGACGAATTGAAAAAATGTGTTTTACCATGAAGGACATGAAGGGCTTGAAGGTTAATGGATGAAAGTTTTCCCTTTCTTCATCATTTCTGCTGAATCTACCAGGGAATTTGAATAGGATACGAACAATCCACCGGGGGTGCGTATAATGGCAGAGAGCATGGGGAATGAAGTCCTTTTGAGAATTTCTGTGGAATATTGCACTAAGAATGATCACGTCTTGCTTGCCTGAGCCAAATCTGCTAGAAAATCTGCGAAAGCCAGTAGTTCAGCAAATAGACGTTCAACTCCTGAATAAAAGCCGTGGAGATTTAAAGCAACAGATTCCAAGTAAATGTCTTGTTCCTTCAATTTGCTTTTGGAGCGGTTCCAAGCAGATAACACCCTTTGCACAAGCCGATCCAAATCAGGGATTTCTCCATGAATTCGCTCAACAAGCGCTTCCAATCCCCTGTTCATAGGTCTATTCCATAGCGTTGAACCGCTCGCTTGAGAGACTCTTTCGCTGTCTCAATTTGGACAAAGTCCACTGGGCGATCTCCGATCATCTCCTCAGCCAACTTCCAAGCCTGCCAATATTTTTTCGTGTTCAGTCCTTCAACGGCTATATCCACATCTGAACCAGGAGTAAACGAGAGCTTTCGGGCAAGCGAGCCAAATAAAATAACTCGTCGAACACCAAAGCGGCTTTTCAGCATTGCTGCCACCTCTTGAAGTCGCGCTATAATCTGCTCGCGTTGGTGTTCCTGTTCCTGGGTCAATTCAGGTGGGGCGGGCCGGCGGGACGCAGCCTCAATGTAATAACGCCAACCTTTTGGGAGCAATTCCAGGGCCGTCGGCATAGTTCCTTCTCCTCCAATTCGTGTAAGGCTTTCCTTATTGTCGTTGTTAAAGGGTGCAGTTGTCAGGGGGCAGAGGGCAGTAAGATCATGGTTCTTAAGGTACTTCGCACATAGCTCCCCGCTCTTTGGATTACAAGAAGGCGGTTTTGGGCATTGGAACAGCAGTTTTGGGTTTTGAGTTTCGGGCATTGGAACAGCGGTTTTGGGTTTTGAGTTTTGGGTTTTGGGTTGAAGTTCTGCTGTTTTATTCAGTAAGCATGGACGTGATGAACTTCAATCTTCTGGAGGGGGCAAAAGATGTTGAGACAGCTCCGCCCCTTGGGTTACGCTGGATGACTTGATATAACCTTTCAATTTCACTTAATATTGGTTTAGATAGCTTGTTTTTTACTGCACGTTTCGAACATTTTTACCACAAGGCGGCAAACTTATCTCTGGGAATATTCAGGTGATTACTGATCTTCTTTATGCCTTCTTTATTACCGTCTAACAATAGCGCGACATCGAACGATTCCTGTTCGGTTTCTTTCAGATCCTTCCATTGGTTATAGTGACCAACTACAATAAGCTTCAGACCGTTCTCTTTTATTACGGAATCCACAAAGTCTTTGACCATAAGAGGTCCAACAAAAATAACCCTGACGGGGACCGTTCTTTCAATAGAGGTCAACTTTTTGGTCAATGAGTCTTTGAGATGGTTGTATTCTTTCAGTCTGGATTTTACAAATCGGACGGCCACCTGAGATTTGGCTTCCAGGCCTTTTGGTGTTAAGAGATAGAGATAGCTTGATTTATTGGGTTTCTTTTGGAAGTTTTTTACCTTCACAAGGCCTTTTTCTAAAAGCCTCTTGAGGAGATAATTGACCTGGGCAAGGCTTACACTGGAGTGTTTAGCCAGCTGACGTTGGCTGACGACTTCATGCGTGTCGAGGGCATCTAATATCTGAAAAGATTTTTCCGAGATTTCCATTTTATTCTATGCCAGAAGGATGAATGCCTGATCGAAACGTTTTACATAGAACGGCCTTATAATCGGGGCCAAAAATATTGTCAACACAAAAACGATAAAATTTCAGGATAAAACCTCGGTTTCCGATCGGGCCAGGATCTTTTGCACTTCTTTTACCATCCCCGCCTGCCATCGTCATTATACACAATCTATTATGCTGGATCACTTTTTTGCCATTTAAGCTGTCTGAACCATTACGCCCAGAAAGGCATTGGCGGGCAAGTGAGGGTAGTTCTGCGAAAGATATTCCAATGCTCCTTCCCTTTCAGCTGATAATCGCTTAAATACATAGACAAGAAATCCTATTTTGTAACCATACCTCGAAAATCCAAGGCTGCTCACCCTAAACCGAAAGATTTAAAAGCTTCCAGTATTTCCCAAACAACTAATTCTACTTTGTCACTTTCCCACCAGCAATTCTCATTATGATGTCGTTTAATCGCAAAACGCAGTACAGACGGCATTCCTCCACAATTTCTCGTAGTTCTGAAAGTTGCTCCCACAAACACATCTCATTACACATCCAGTTTTATGTCGTGCCGTAGGGGCAATCCCCCCGTGGTTACCCTGCTTGTCCTCTATTAAGGCGTTTGGACAGCATCAGCAGGGCAGGCACAGGGGCTTGCCCCTACAATAACATCCAGCGCCTAATGTTTTTTCCCTTATTCCTGAACAGAATCTGGGAATAAGGTGAATTCGCTACCCGTGAATGGCAACAAAAAAAACAAACTGCGGCTTAACTCAAAAGCCGTAATTAGAATTGCTGCTTTCCCACAACCAACCTTCCGCTTATTCTGCGAGCTGTTTACGATATGCTGAGTCAATTGCAGATTGACGCTTTTTGTGGCGAATTTCCATTTGCCGAAAAACTTCATCCGTTGTGAAGGCTCTTTGGGGTAAAAGAAATGAAAGAATGCAAACAATGTCAAAACAACTCAATAAGGGGATATCCCTTTTATATAAAAGGCGTTGCTCTAATAAAAATAGCATTGCCATCATGACCATTGCCATGTGGTGATGCCAACTCCGCCACTTTCGCACCTGGTACTCCCCTAAACCACATTCAACCTTTGCGTCTTGAAATGAACGCTCTATCCAGTAGCGCTGTGCCTGCATAAATATCAAACGTTCCAGCGAAGTGTTCTCTGGAGCATTGCTCAAAGTAAATTTTACTTTATTTCCAGCAACCTCCCTCCGAACAATCAGGTGCCAACAATGTGCCTCCAGTTCCTCCCCGTCCCAAAGCCATACACGTCTATGCAGAACGTCGACCTGAAGCTTTCCCTTGGTCGTGTCTCTTACATTCGTTCTCTGCCAAGCATCTTCCGGCTGTTGTTCTGACCACTTATCGACCCTGACAGGTTCTGTTTGGGCTTTTGCCTTTTTCGGCTCTGGACCTTTATTTGATCTTCTCTGTGGAACTACCGGCTCCGGGTTTTCGAGATAAATACGTTGATTCTTATGAACGTCAATCATGAAGGTTTCATTGATTTGATCCAAAGACCGTAAAAAGGCAGGGCTTTCCCCGTAGAAACCATCTGCACCGACCCAGCCGAATTGAATGCCCTGTTTCCGGGCCTCAAGGACCAGCTGGAAAGCAAGGTCATGCTTGCTGTAAAAAACAATGGATTCATCTGGAATACCAGCAGCTTTACATCTTTCCTTATCATCAGTCCAGTCTTCCGGAAGGTACAATTTGAAGCCAACAGGAGTAGCGTGTTCCCTGCACCCAAGCGCTGAAAAAACGCCTACCTGACAATTGTCTACCTTCCCAAGTTGCCCACACCACTGCCTTTTAACCCCAACCGACTTATCTCCTTTCTTGGGGAACCCCGTTTCATCAATGATCAAACAGCTGTCTTGTTTTCCCCCAATATGATTGTTTGCGTCTGCCGCAATTTGGTCGACAATCAGTTGTTCATCCCACCGAGAATTTGTCAAAAAATGTTGAAGAGCTTGATCATCTGAAAAAGGAACAGCCTCGGCCATCCGCTCCATGTTCTTTTTCTTTGCTTGGACCAAGCCTTTAAAATATTGAAGAGACTTTCTTGCCGCTACTCTGCTATGTGTTTGAAATAACGGAGAATATCTATCGTGGAACTCACCAAAATACACATCTATGCCCCCGAGGGGGCTGTTGGCATGGGTCGCTCCTTTATCAAGACTACGATTGTTCTGGTGGGCTGTTGGTACTCATACCAACGCCCCATTGATTTCGTTTTTTCATGGGTCGAAACTAACATGTTATTCTGACCATGTCAAGAGAAAAATATAAATTAAATCAATAGCATATATTGAAAATAACCCTCAAATGGAGAGTGACAAAGTAGAACTAAAGGCTTCGACAAAAATGGGTTATATGAATTCATTGCAGACAATTGATGGCAAAGTAATCGACAAATATAGGATTCAGAACGGAAATATTTGCCTCGTTATTGAGGATGAGAATAGAAAAAAGGTGAGCAATTCAAACCCTTCTTTCGGTAAAAACTATAATGCCTATTTTGGCAATTTGAGGTGACTAAAATTGAAAGCGCGAAACCAATTTCTACAAAGAAACTTCTTTCTTAACAATGCATTGAGTCAAACAGATGTCTGGCGTGCCAAATCAGAAGGCAAAAGATTAATCTTTGAGCGTTGTTCTAATTTTAAGATTGATCTGCCTTTTTTTCTTTCTTCAGATCCTTAATTGTTTTCTTGTTCAGCGAGAGGACATATTTCTCAAGCTCTTTTTGTTTTTTGAAAATATGTTTCATGCCTTCAATCGATTTTCTGGCAGATTCCAGATATTCCACGCATTCGTGAGGGTAAATACTTCTGAGCTTAATCATAGACTTAGAGATTGTTTGGTTGAGTGATTGTGTGAATTCTACGATTCTATTTTCATAGGTTTCGATGAAGTCCAGCACTTCAATCATTCGCTTTTGGAATGAGATTTCTTCTTTTATTATTTCCTGTTGTTTAGGATTATCCTTGGCTTCCTGGTATCGCTTTTGGAGTTCATTGATATCTTTTCTATGTTTTGATTTGAAGATTTCTGCCTGCCTTTTCAAAATAGGCATACTTCTGATGAGAATATTTTCTTTGTTAGACAATTGCCTAAGATAGTTGGAGATCTGCAAGGTTTCATCCTGACTGATATTTTTGCCTTTCTCCTTAATCAATTTAATTAGGTGGCCTAGTAGGTTTTCTATATCATCAACAGTATTGATCTCCATCTTTGTAAGTTTCAAGGTTTTGCCTTTCAGCAGTTTTTTTTCCTTCTTGTCATCCTTCAGCTCATGGTTGATCTCTGGCACATCTTTTGGTGGGATTCGAATATTTTCTATTTTTTGTGCTTCTAACTTCAAATCTCCTTTTGAATGTTTTATGAACTCGACTATCACCCTATATAATGAAAATAAAAATAGTCCTACCATAATTGCTTTTGCAAATGGAAATATATTTTGGATATCATTCATGATGTTAGGTGTTAGTCTAACTAGCGACAAATAAAACAGGACAAATCCTAATGGAAGAGAAAGTTTAGTTTTCATATTAAAGTTTCTTTGCAGAGCAAAAAGAATGAAAAATATCACAATCAGGACGAGCATGGCTCCAAACATACCAAGCCCTTCTAGAGATATGTTAAGTTTGCCTTTGTAAATCATATAGTATGTACTAACTGATAATAATAGGGCTGTAGAGGTTGCTAGGATTCTAAATGCCTTTGAATCACCAAAGCGTTTTTTGAGTGAGATTGTGATAACGGACCAAAAAAAGAAGATCAGGAGTATAAAAAGAATCCAATCAGAATATCTGGATATGAATTGGCCTGGGCTGATGTTTCGGAAAGGTGCAAGGATATCAATTTCTGCCATATTTTTTATTCATACATGCTTGAGTATATATACTTTTTGGTGGATTTTGACATTTTCATCAAAAAATAAGGATTTAACTCTACGCGATAATTCCGTAGAGTATATTATATAATATATATTTATGTAACGTAGACTAACTACTAGTAGAAAATACGTAGAGTAGTAGTTAAGTTAAACACGGTAAATGCATAAAAACCACTCTACGTGTTTTGACCGTAGAGTTATTTTTCAGAGGCAACAAATAGGTCAAAATAGGACTCTACGTGATAATTCCGTAGAGTCAATTTTCCGGCAAAAATCATACTTTTTGATAGTTTTTTATAACATGTTGCAAAAACACTCTACGTAAAATGGCGTAGAGTTTATTAACCACTTAAAAGGAGTTAGGAAAGTTTAAATATATGCTGTGTTTATCGTGTGTGTATGAGGTTTAGAGCAAAGGCAATCAAAGCTGGAAAGGATAGACATGGAAACACAAGAAAATTTATTTCTGTCCCACCAATGTATAATGATGTTGTTGAAATAGGAAGTATAGTAACTGTAGATATTCCAGATGATATTAAAAAAAAGCAGACCAGAGCACCCAGCCCTGGTCCTGATCCCACCCTGAAAGAACAAGGCTAAATCACTCAAACATTAAGATTGAACAACTTAGTGAATTCTAAGGGTAATGAGTATATATATTTTACGGTTTTAGATAAGATAAGTTTAGAGGTGTATATTTGACAAATGATAGTTTAGTTGAGCAGTACAGAAACTTTCTAGGAATGTTTGTTGTTGCTGAAAGAAAGAGTCAATGACCACCACCAAAGGTGGTGGCTTGAATTAATGCACCTGGAAGGTGCATGGTACCTATTCTATTTGAACAATTTACCTTGCGTCACATGGGCATCTTTATCTTTACTATGCTGCCATTTTACATACTTTTTGATCCGCTCTTCATCTAAGCCTACCGTACTCACACAATAGCCTCTCGACCACACATGTTGT
Organism: Desulfatiglandales bacterium; assembly: GCA_963662465.1. GTDB lineage: Bacteria > Desulfobacterota > DSM-4660 > Desulfatiglandales > Desulfatiglandaceae > NaphS2. The sequence goes on along the minus strand of OY759599.1, from coordinate 41,601 downwards.
CCCCAGTATTTTTTTCGCAGTTGAGGAAAACGGTCAAATAGTTGTAGAGCCAGTTTCCCCTTCAGGAACCCCATGAACTGCGATATGGCGTATTTCGGAGGGATTGATACGACCAGGTGAACATGGTCAATTTGCACATTACCTTCCACCACTTCTACGTCATCTTTTTGATTACATAACCGATATATCTGTTGCATCACATATTTTGCCACTTCTTCCTGCAATATTTTGTAGCGATATTTCGGGCAAAACACCACATGGTACTTACACTCATACAAAGAATGTGCTAATTTCTTGAATTGACGTTGACGAGTCATTATATGCCTCCTGTTAGTTTCGCACCTTCCAGGAAGACATATAATACTCGTCATATTCAATACACCGGTAGAACCTTTTTTTATTCCACTACCAGAGGTAGTGGTTTACTTTTTAATAAAAGAAAAGCAATCGGAATTCTAAAAAATATTACTTCAGATAATAAACTATTCATAAAAGGATCTAATTTCATTTGGCTTGTTGATCCTGAAGAAATTACTGATTTCTCTGCAAGGCCGGATAAATTTGAAAGAGGTGGCAACAATCACACCCACTGAAAACAAATTTCAGAGAAGAGTATGTGTAATCTGTGATTTTGTCTCAAAACTCGAAATCCATAATGATCAAAATATAAATCTGAATTTTGAAAGAAACTTCAGAGATATCCTTTCTATATTCCTTGATAAAACGAAAAGCAAATTAGTTTATGTCCTATATAACGTTGGAGTCTCAAGCCTTTGGGAACTAACAATGCATTTCAATCTAGGTTATGGCAAAGACCTAAGAGATTTATTATTTCACTTTGAAACGAAGAATATTGTTGAAGAATTGCATGAAGACTCTAATGAGAATAAAGCTATAAGAGAAACATGGAATATGATTCATCCAAATGGCAAAAGAAGTTATAAAAAAACAAAACTATTCAAACTCTCTGATGATTTCAAACCAGTTGTTGAACAATTCTTAGATGAGATATATGGCAAATATCTTTATCAAAGTGACTATGCGAATATCGAAAGAAGAAAAATCTCTTTCAATAAAATATACAAATCTAAAATCGGAGAAATCAATGAAGATGCTGATATAGAAAAAAACAAGATAGGTGACTGTGCTAAATGTAAGCGCCCTATTCACAAAGACTCAAAAGATTATTCAGAAGTGTACAATGGAGTATTTCTGCATAAAGAATGCTATAGAAAATTATCTCCTAAACAAATTATACAATGGAAACCCAAGAACAAATAGGTGAATACAGAAAATTAATAGAAATCCTCTATTATGACACCCTTATAGAATCTGTAAGAAAAGGGGATAGATATTTCGTTATGGATTTTAATGAAATATCAAAACAGAATATCAATTTAGCAGAAGACCTGATTGAAAATCCTGAGGAATCCCTTAAGGCAGTAAGTATATCAATTTCATTATTTGATCTCGCTATCAAAAATAATATTGAAGTAATTGTAAGGATTAAAAATATTCCAAAAAGTCAGAAAAAGCGAATCAGAGACTTACGAAGCAAACATTTAGAAAAATTCATTTGTGTTCAAGGAACTATTCGACAAAAAAGCGACATTAGACCTCAAGTTGTAACATCAAAATTTGAATGCCCTTCATGTGGAAATATCATACCACTTCTTCAACTTGAACAGAAATTTAGAGAGCCTTCAAGATGTGGATGTGGGCGTAAGGGTAAATTCAAAATGCTTTCTAAAGAATTGATAGATGCCCAACATATGACGATTGAAGAAGATATTGAAACCCTTGACGGTGGTGAACAACCAAAAAAAATGAAAATTTTCTTAAAACAAGACCTTATATCGCCAATATCTGAAAAGAGGTCATGCCCTGGCACAAAAATAATAGTAAATGGCTACTTAAAGGAAATTCCTATAAATCTGAGAGGTGGAGGTCAAAGTACAACATTCGACTGGATACTTGAATGTAACTATTTCGAACCTGTCAAAAAAATAATGGGGGACGTTGCTTGTTTCACTAGTTTACGCTTGTATTATAATGGGGACATCCTATCTAACTGCGAGCAAACGCTCGAATATCCAGAGGAAGCCCAACACGCATAAAATACTTGCCAAAGGCCTGCGACAGGTTTTCCCGGTATGGCGGCCGAAGCCGAATGCGTAGGTTCTGTCTGCCGGCCAGTTCCAGGAGATAATCTTTGGGCGCGGCATAAATACTGTGAAAGTTCACGATGGAAAATGGAAAACCTGCGACATGGGTCATAACAATCAGGGGGTCAGGCTTTCTTTATTGTCGTTATTGGGGTTGGGGATGACTGTTTTTTCTTTTTTTGGCGCGGATTTCACGGATTACACGGATTTTTTATTAGGGGGTCAGGGTTTATTTATTGTGGTTATTAGGATTTAAGATTTAGGGGTTAAGGACTTGATTAGGGCACGCATTATAAACCCAGGGCATGGATCTCACCCAGCTGACCAGCATATTCTGGGGCCCTTGGGGACGCCCATGCGTTCTTGCGTTTCTCTCATATTTCTATTTGCCGTGTTTTCCATACCGCGCCTGTTTTTCCTTTGTCGAATATCAAATGCCTTGTTCCGCGAAAGCCTTTGTGGCAAATTTTCCGTGCTTGCCCCTTCCTGTCTTTATGGTCGAAATTTTCGACCTTAAAAAATCCTGTTCCTTTTCGTTCAACTCGAATATAAAATCTGCCGGGAACTTTTCCGGGTTCTTCCTGATGGCTTCCGGGTCCTTCTTTTTGAAGTTATCGCAGGGACCCTTTTCGTAGGGTTTCAATCGGCAGAAACAATTTCCGGATATTGTCCGGAAGAGACTTAAAATCATACCGTTGATAAAACAGACAGGCAGTTTCATCTTTCGCATCCACAAACAGTCCAATCACGCCTGCATGTTCCGCAATCAAAACCGTCCGATGGATCGCTTCGGCAAGAAGACGTCCACCATATCCACGACCCTGAAATCGCGTGTCAACGGCCAGGCGGGCCAGTCGAACGGCTGGAAGCCCGTGTTTCGGAAATTTCCTGGCATATAAGGCTGGAAGATGTTCTGTTTTGACTTCACAGAGTGTCAGTGTAAAATAGCCCAGAATGATGGATGGGTTTTCCGGCCCGGTTAAAACAAATGTGCGTGAAATCCCTTTATCACCATGCTGCCTGGCCGTGAACTTGAGAAAACCGTTCAGTGCTGGAACTCCGCAATCAAATCCGGCCCGGTCATGATGGCGAAAAAGAGAACCTATTTCCGGCACAAAAGCGCCTCTGCCTCTCTCTGATTCATAATTGCTTTGAGATGATCATTCGGTTCAGGCGGATTATCGATCAGATGAAAAAGCGTATCTGCGTCTTTTGAAGTAAGAGAAATAATGCGCTCCCTTTCCAGAATTTCATTCGCTTTGTCAATAGCCGCCTGAACAAGAAACTGGTTCAGTGTGGCTCCGACAGTATGGGCAGCCGCAACAATTCGCTCGTAAACCTCATGGGGCATTCGGGCAGGAATTCTTTCTTCTGTTTTGTTCAGCGTCATCATACACCTCCTTCTTTACAAACAGGATAAATTAATGACGCCAAAATGACAACAGATTTTTATAGCGGTTCCCAATTTCCTGAGGTCTGTGGAATGGGGGACGTTGCTACGCAACTGCATTTCTCATGGACTGAGGGTATTTTGCTCTCTTTGTCATTTGGGGAGTAATGGGGAACGTTGGCACTAACAGCCGAAGCGTACCTTTTCGTACGATCCCTAAACTCCCTCTTCTTCAGTTCGTATTCGGAAAGGTAGGGGGACGAGACCATAAAATTAGGGGGTCAGGCTTCGCTTATTATTCATCATTTAGACTTTCGGCTAGTCTGGTATGGCAATCCAACTCATATTGCACAATGCCTTTGCACACGTACGAGTTAACGTTCATCCAATATCCCTTGAGGCTATTTGCCGGAATAGGGTCTGGCATATAACGATCATAATTTTCCGTTGGCCAGATTTCCATTACACTGCCTGCCCCAAGAATCGTCGGAAAATGTTTATCAAAGATGCGACTTTTCATGACTGGTTACCTCATATGTGAAAAGCGGAAACACAAATTGGTGCAGGGGACGTTGGTGGTTTCTTTAGTTTTTTTGGCGCGGATTTCACGGATGACACGGTTTTTGGTTTTGTTTTGCAGTCAAATCTTGAAGACAGCTCCGCCCTTTGGGTTACACGGATTTGGATGCGTTAGAGGGTTGTGATGATGGGGTCAGGCCTTCCTTATTGCCGTTATTTGGGTGTTGGTTATAACGTCCTTATATTGAAGTCACCTGCCACTCGATGCCGGGTCGTGGTTTTACACCTTCAGTGACCTTGGGATGTGCATCAAAGGGCATGGGGTCAAATCTGCCGTTGACTCTTGGTGGTTGTTATGTTGAGGTCTGTACCCGGTTATTAACGACAAGGGGTTTCTGGCACCCCGGTTAAACCCCAGTGAAACAACTGCAACAACGGTTTCACGGGGCAGGTAGAAGCAAAAAGGGATTTAGTTGTGTGAACCGGTAGAGTAACCTCGGGGGTTTAATCCCGAGGTCCTCGTCGAACCGTAGGTAGAGATTTCCACTGTACGGCTCTCCCGATACTCTTGTCGTAAGGCATGCACAGGGAATCCCGATTCCGCTGTTGTTAAAGAAGGTCCATCGCCCATTTTCTGCAATCCTGCTTAAAGGCTTTCACCATCTTTTAGAGGTCGACATCGTCGTTGGGTTTCCTGCTTGGCCTTACAGCCCAGTTTCCGGCTGCACTCAGCGGCCATTGCCCTCTTGATGCTTTTCTTGGCACCCCAGATAAATACGCTGTGGTTCCACCAATTTAACGGGGCACCGCTTAGCGGCATCTCCGACAGGCGCATTTCACAGATTACGCGGTTATTTTTTTGTTGTTGCACTAACAATTCAGGCCCCTGAATTTTTCGTGCGAAACAATCCTCCGGAGGTTGATTCGTAAACAATCCCATTCACCCATTCTGATTCCGGATTTCTCTTTCTTTTTTCGGTGCCCGGGACCTTGCTGACCTTGTTGTAGACCATGGTCCCGATATAGGCCTCTCTCTGTAAGATGGTGGATACGGTGTGGAAACAGTTCTCTCTTCCGGTGTTGCAGGCGGTTTGGAAGAGGTACTGGATCTTATTGAACGTGAAAGGGGCTCAGGGAATGACAAATAACAAGGATTTGTACTTTATTCCGATAATTGCTCGTGCCCTTAACAACGTAAATACAAGAGACGCAATGGATGACGCTTTCGAGGAGATCAGAGAACTCGGCAGCCAACCGGAATATTTAGAAGGTTTTCGCCAGTTCATGGAATTTACCAGGGCCGCTCTCAAACCATCCGGTGTAAGGGCCGACCAGGGGATACAACAAATCAGGGACGTAATCTACGGTTTACTCTATGATCTGGCCACCGATACGTTCACAGGCAATGAAGAACAGGAGGAAACCCTGATAAGCACATTCAGGAGCATTCCCCATTGGAATGCGGAATATGAGCGCATTAAAAAGGAGGCCGAGGCCTTTCCGGAACTTGAAATGGACCGATCCTTACAGGTCCTGACGCCAATTGAATATCAATCCGCAAAAGAGAGTCTGCTCCGTCACAAAGGAGATTTAAAGATCTACCCCTTGGGTGATGTGTCCGATGCCTTGAGGATTTTCGCCACAGATTCATCCATTGTGCTCGGCAGCTTAAAGACCGGTTTTTTTGGTTTGAAGACCCCTCCCGGAGAGGCCCAAGACCCCATAGGCAGGACAGTTGGCATGTTTGTTGAGGGAAACGAAAAGAGGTTCTGGGATGCCCTGGGGCGGTCCCTTATGAATCGTATGGTCGAAAATGGCCGGCTGCTGCTCCAAGCCTACGTTGATTTTCACCTCAAAAATCAGAGCTATCCCGAGCGTTTCGGTGAACAACTATTTCGACTGGTTGTTTCCCTGCCTCCCTCCACACGAACGTTAGATGACCTGTTTCCACTGGTTTCACCTGAGTTTTGTATCCAGCTGACACAACATGCCAAAAAAAATGATATAGAGGATGTTCGGAAGCTCTACAAGGCCTTGTTTGGTGACGGTTTTGGCGAGCGGCCTTTTGCAATCAATGCAGCCAGCGCCGCCGAATCGCATGAACATGACACGGAAAACGCGCTTTTTGAAAGGCTCCTGGCAGAACTAAGCAAAGAAAACCTGGCCAAAAAGATCGGGCACCCTTTCGACAATGCCCGGGGCAGTTATGCCCCTGATTCCGTTACGGTCAAAGACGGCTTCACATTCAACGATGCAATTACCTCCTTTTATGGCCATATTTTCCGGCACATCGGCTCGCCTGAAGGGAGCCTCAAGAGGAGTGCTCTTGCTTCTGAGGCAATTGAACTGGTAAGAGCCGCTTTTGCACGCAAAGGAGGGTACAATGCCGCACTGGCAGAGGGAAAGCACGGCATTAACGGGGGAATGCGCCTGGTGTTTGACTCCATGACGGAACACTTGAAGCACGAGAAAATGAAAAACCACACTGGTATGGTGCTCAAAGTTTCAATAGACCCTCTTGACCAGGATGCAAAAATCAGGTTAATGAAGGTCTTTATGGAACGGATAGGGCCGCAACTGCCAGTCGACCTCAGGGGGAAATCGCCAGAACAGCTTTCGTTCCATTGGGAAGAGGTTATACTCTACTATATGGAATCGTTAGACAGGGTTTCGGAACTGCTGAAAACACTCTAAGGACATAAAAAAGGGGGGGATACATGGGATCATTGGAAAGCCTTGTGGCAGCATTGGATGAGCTGGCAATTGCCAAGAATGTCACGAATTCTCACGACGAAGCGCGCGTGCATTTCTCTCTCAGCAAGAACACGGTCGGAGATTTTGACGAGTTTACCAACGTGATTGCCGACTATTTCAGCTACCACTTCAGCCTGTGTGTGGTACATGGGGGAGTTATGTCCCGCACCGAGGCCGCGGGACGGGCAAAGGAAATATTAGAGAAAGAATATAGACGTCAGGGTGGAAACATCATTCTTACACAACCGGATGAAATCCAGGTTTCCTCTTATAAACCGCTGATCGCCGCCCTCATGGAAATAAAACCTCCGGGGATTGGATTTTATCAAGCACTCCTGCAACCCGTCAGGCCTGAGCACTGCTGGCACCAGAATGTGGAAAGTCTTCTGGATCTGGAATATTCACTCAAGTTGTTAAACGGCCTTCAGACCCCTCAAAAACACCTTCAGCAGGCGCCATCCGGGGATTTGCGGGAAATGGCCAAGGATGTTGAATGTAAAGCCCACAACGATAAACCCTTCTATTCTGCTGCGATCCGAGTGGGAATGATATCAGGGAAGGAATTTGGGGATTTCTATCTCAAGGCAATCTCTACATTTTTGAGCGTATTCCAGCACGGCGGTCGTCCCCTTGAATCCATCACCGATACACAATACCGCAGGGTTATCTCCAGTGAAAGGATCATGGATATGTTTCTCTTGGGCGTGACGTATCGTCCCGGCTTCCTTGTCAACTCTGCAGAGCTTGCCGGACTTGTACACATTCCTCCGGTTGGAATCCTGGAATATCGGGAAGCGCCGATGGACATCCTTGAAACGCTCCCTGTACGAAATATCGCTCTCCATAAGGGCACGCTTATCGGAACATGCGAGTATGCGGGGGTTGAATCCCCGGTCTGCATGCCCCTTATGTCTCGTTCCCGTTCCACCCACATCATTGGCAGGCCCGGAACCGCCAAATCCACCACCATGGCTCGAATGATATTAGACGACATTGACAAGGGGATGGGTGTGGCCGTGCTGGATCCCCATGGAGACCTTATTGAAGATCTTCTTTGCCTGATAAAGGAAGAGCATGTTGAAAAAACGATCTACTTTGATCCCGGAAACCATGATCATGTTCCTTTGTGGAACTGTCTCAAGAGAAATCGCGGGCAGGATGTAACCCGTACCGCAGATGACATTGTGGCTGCGTTCAAGAGCGTGGTTACGGGATGGGGGGATCGATTAGAGCACCTGCTCAGGCACGGCCTCTATGCCCTTCTTCAGCTACCCGGCAGCACTCTTTTGGATCTGTCTGACCTTCTTCGCCGCGGGAGCGAAGAGAGCGAGCGGCTCCGCAAAGAGATCATCAAGGTGGTGGATAACCAGACCGCCCTCCGATTCTGGCAAGAGGATTTCCTGAATTATTCCAACGAGGCCCTTGGCCCTCCAAAACATAAACTGAGCAAGCTTCTCGTCTCCGGCACGGTCGCCCTGATGCTGTCCCAGCCGGAGAACGTCATCGATTTTCGTCGGATCATGGACGAAGGAATGATTTTTCTGGTAGACCTTTCCACCATAGGCTCAGAAGTCCGGGAGATACTGGGGTGTTTTATTTTATCGCTTTTCCATCTTGCCGCCTTGGGCCGGAGTGACACCAAGGAAAAAGAACGTAAACAGTTTTTTCTTCATGTAGATGAGGCCCATCGCTTCCTGACCCCCGCAATGGAAGACCTCATTTCCGAGACGAGAAAATTCAATGCCAGCCTTACCTTGGCCCATCATTACCTCAGCCAGTTTGGCACCAAGAAGATTGACGCCTTATCCAGCGTGGGTACGACCATCATCATGAATGTGGACGGTAAAGATGCCCGCTATTTGACCAAGGACCTTAACGGCCTTGTTCGAAGCGATGACCTCGTAAATCTAAAACTTGGCCAGGCAGTCGCCCGTATCGGAATAGACATCGTAAAGGTGGAGTTGTCCGGCCCTCTGGAAATTCCCGAGCGACATTTTAGAGATGCCATTATAGAGCGCTCCTACAGGCAATATTACAAACCGGTGCATGTGGTCCGTGATCTCATCCGGCAAAGGAACCGGCGTTGGGATCTCCACCATAGTCCTTTGACCCCTGTCCAAAGTGAAGCACCCGAGGAGTTCACCTATGAGGAGTTCTGATACCGATCATTCGGCAGACAAGGCCATCGATGCCATCATGATGCTCCTCGATGGAAAACAGATGGCTAATGAAATTGATGACCCCATCGATCAGGCGGCACAGGCATTTCGATGGGAGACCGAAGAAGGTTGTTCCCATTGTGACTTCAATAGAATAATCGGCAGGTTTGTTTCCCACGTCTACAAGACCGGGCTTCGCCTTCCCCGACACCTTTCCACCGAAGAGGCCCTTGCCGAGGCCGTTTCCCTGCTCAGAAAAAATTACCCGGGCGCTCACGACGATGGTTATGATGTGGCGCTCATGGATGCCTCTGACACCAAACTGGAGGGAATGGAGCTGATATTGTCCCGATTGGCAGAATCCATAAAGGAGGTTGAGAGGGAAAAGTATATGGAGTGGGTTTTCATCGACAATGTTGACCAACTGGACTGGAATGCCAAACTGCGTATCGCGGCTGTTTATCGGAAACGAAATACAGAATTCTTTCCCCCTGATTTGCTCGCCTTGAATCCATCCCGACTGGCACATCATTTATGGTATTTCATTAAAAACTCTCTTTAGGGTGAAATGCATCCCTTTTTTCATCCGCTTAATGTGGTGAAAGCTTTGAACCTTCCTGTTAGGGAGGTTCGTTCAGGCCTTTTCACTGAGCGGAGGAGAAAATGGACACAACCAGCAAAAGGACGAACACAGAAAAGGTGGCGATTTTCAGATCGTGTTTTTCCGGGCTTAGCAACGTCTACGGAACATATGATCTCAAAACCGCCCGGGCAAGACAGGTGAAAGAACCGGTTACGAACGAGGTGCTTCTGGCCCATCTTACCGGGAAACAACCGTACGGAGTGTACCTCCTGGTCAAGGATCGAACCCGAGCCATCGCCGTTGATTTTGATACAAAAGACCGTACCGCACCATCGGAATTTGTCGGCAGGGCGAAGCATTATGGGCTTTCCGCCTATGTCGAGGCCAGCAAATCGAAAGGCTACCATGTATGGATCTTTTTTGATGAAAATGGAGTTCAGGCACTCAAAGCACGGATGGTAGCGCAACATATTCTCGAAGAAATCGAACTGCCCCAAACAGAGATATTCCCCAAGCAGGACAAACTGGGCGGTGATATGCGCTACGGCAATTTCATTAATGCCCCTTTGTTCGGCCCGCTCGTCCTCCAAGGGAAAACCGCTTTTGTAGAACCCGCAGAGTTTAGCCCATACCCTGACCAGTGGAGCTTTCTTGAATCGGTAGAGCGATCCAGTGAACGGGTTCTGGATGAGGTAATTGAGCTCAACGAGCTATCGGCCAAAAAAGAGGTCTTGTCTTCGGAGCACTCCTCACAAAAGACCGGTGAGGGCACATTCGCTCTTCCGCCTTGTGCGGTCAGGATTCTTAAGGACGGCGTTTCCCAATACCAGAGGGTTGGGTGTTTTAGGCTTGCAGTACATCTAAAGAGACTGGGTCTGCCCTACGATATGGCAGTAGCGGCGCTTAAGACATGGGCATTGAAGAACAGACCTATCAATGGAAAAGAGGTCATCCATGAGTCGGAGATCTTGGCCCAGACATCATATGCCTTTAAAAGTTCATATTCAGGGTATGGTTGTAGCAGTGCAGCCATAGAGCCTTTTTGTGAAGTATTCTGTTCAGTTAGGCAATGGAAGGATAGCAAAAAGCAGATTTCTTCTGAGGAAGATCCTCGGGCACTGATCCAATCTAATGGTCGTAAACACAGTTCTTCATAGAAAGGCATCGGAATGGAAGAGTATCTTACCACAGTCGAACTCAGCGAACGTATAAAGATGGCACCCGGTACCATCCGGAATCTCGTTTGGAAAAATGAACTCAAAAAGAATGTCCATTATCTTAAGCCTACATCCAGAAAACTTCTTTTTGTATGGAGCGAAGTTCAACAATGGTTGCACCGCAATTCCGGTGGTTACCCTCGATCAGACAATCGCCCAAAGGGTTTGATAAACATATGACCTCTATTCTATTGACCTCCTCTTCCGGTTCGTGTTAGCCATGTTATGGTGATATCCGGACAGAAAGGAGGTGGTTGAAGAAGCGGAAAGGGGGCTTTTTGTGGAAAGATTAAAAGTCATCGAAATATCCCGTTACCGCACGGATGAAGAGAAAAAGAGAAAGCGTAGTCTGCTAAATGCGGGAAAAAAAGGAAGGGTTTATAGCCGTAGTGGAAAATTGTGGGTGGATTTCCGGTATCTGGATGAACGTGTACGCGAACCGTCCGGTCTGAAAGACACCTCATCCAATCGAAATATCGTTCGTAAGCAGCTTGATCTCGTAGTAGCCGAAATTGAAAATGGTGTATTTGAATTTTCGGAAAGGTTTCCTTGCAGCAAAAAGAAAGCGTATTTTGCCATACTGGAAGGAAAGAACGTCGTAAAGGACCCTGATGAGGTGCTATTTGGGGAATATGTAAAGAAGTGGTGGGATGAAATGGAACCAGGGATGAATTTCAGTCAAGTCAAAGACTACACCACCATTCTCAAAATGCACCATCTCCCCTACTTTAAAGATACATCTTTTAAGGAGATCTGCTCGAAGGTTGGGATGAAAAAATTTGTCGCGAATCTCAAGAGCAAGAAAAACCGGTACGGACAGCCCATTTCGGGAAAGACAATTCAGAATGTCATGATCCCGTTGCGGATAATCGTAAGAGATGCGATAGATGAATACGGCTGGACCGATCTTCCGGATCCATTTTCAAGGCTCAAGCTCCCGAAAGTGAGGAAAATCAGGATATTTCCCTTCAGCTTTGAGGAGTGGGAAACGGTCATGAAAATCATGCTGCCCTGGTACAAACCCTACTTCGATTTCGCGATTCAAACAGGCCTCAGGCCTTCTGAGCAGGTTGCACTCAAATGGAAAGCAATTGATAATGAGTATATCCATATTGAGTTAAGCAGGGTGCGCAACAGAGAAAAGTCTGACCTTAAGACCGAAGAAAGCAGACGGAGTATCAAAATCAGGCCGAGCATTAAGAAATGTTTGAAGCAGCAAAGGGCACTAAATCATTACCTTGATAGCCCGTATGTGTTCGTAAATACGGAGGGAAGGCCGATCCTCCAGGATAAGCTCAGGGAAGTATGGGCAAGGGTTTTGAAGAAAACGGACATTAGATACCGACGTATGTATGAAACCCGACACACCTTTGCATCCTGGGCGCTGGCGGCCGGTGAAACACCGGAGTGGGTAGCCAGAACCCTGGGGCACGTCGACACTTCCATGGTCTACAGAACGTATGGCCGCTATATCCCCAACCTCACAAGGCAAGACGGTTCCGCCTTTGAGAGACAGTATATGGAGGCCGCCAATGAAAAAAGACAACCGATTTAGACACAAAATAGGCACAATTTTGGGCACAATCGCCTATTTCGGGGTTGCCTTATTGACTCAACCTATTGATATTGCTTGAAATATTATTGGTGGAGGCGGCGGGAGTCGAACCCGGCGGTCTCCATTAAATTCAATGAGTTACATCACTTCTAGTAATTTTTTCGTAATTCCGACCTAATAAAATTCCTGCAAAAACGAATCTAAATTCACAGCCAGATTGATTGGAGGATTTTTATGTCCAACGACATTTCAATTGATGAAATGGTACGCCAGCGGATTGAAGCGGAGCGCCAGGCGAAGGCGTCTAAGGACACCCAGGCGCAACCCGAAACTGAAAATACAGGGTCCGACAACGGGGAAATTCCCCGGAAGTTTGTCCGCGATTGCCTGAACGCGAACCAGGAAGGGGACGGAATTCTTTTTGCGGCGCTTCATGATGGAAAGTTTATTTTCAACATGAAGTCCCAGAGATGGCATAAGTGGGCCGGGCATTATTGGGCTATTGACACGATGGATGAATCCCTTTCCGCCGTTGCGAATGTGGCCCAACGATATCTTGAAGAGGCAAAAGACATTGTTTCCGATATCAATAATGCCATGAAAAATAAGGAAACAGAAACTGCCGATGCGTTGAAGGGTATTCAGGATTCCATATACAAACGAGTAAACCGGTTACGGTCTGAAAACGGCCGCAAGAATTGCCGGAGCTTTGCGCAAGCGAACAATACCCATGCCCTGGCCATGCCCGGAGATGATCTGGATCAGAACCCCTGGTTGTTCGCCTGTGCAAACGGTGTTATCGATCTCCGTACCGGTGACCTGCGCCCTGGGCGATGCGACGATATGATCAGCAAAGCCAGTCCGGTTGAATATCCCGGCATCGAGGCCGAGGCACCCGTTTTCAAAAAAATATTGTTTGAAATCTTCGATGGCGACCAGGAGCTGGTAGATTATCTTCAGCGCCTGCTTGGGTACAGTATTACCGGGTTGGCCATTGAAGCCGTGTTGCCCATTATGTGGGGGCAAGGCCGCAATGGCAAAACCACCATTGTTGAAATGATCAAAAGCATCCTGGGGCCCATGTCTGCTCCCATTCAATCGGAGATGCTTTTGGATCAGGGACGCACCAAGAGCGCTTCATCCGCCAGTCCGGATATTATGGCGCTCAAGGGCCTGCGGATCGCGTTCGGATCCGAAGCTGATGAGGGACGCCGTTTCTCCCCGGCCAAAGTGAAGTGGCTTTCAGGATCCGACACGCTGGTGGGCCGTTCCCTTTACGATCGCGATGACACCTATTTCACCCCGACTCACACCCTTGTTCTCCTGACCAACCACAAGCCCCATGCGCCGGCCAATGATTTCGCCTTCTGGGAACGGGTCCACCTGATCCCGTTCACGCTCTCGTTTGTCGATCGGGCGCCCCAGCGCGACAATGAGCGCGCCGTGGACAAATCGGTCGGTGACAAGCTGAAAATGGAAGCGCCCGGGATCTTAGCATGGCTGGTGCGCGGGTGTTTAAAGTGGCAACGGGACGGCCTGTCGCCTCCCAAAGTGATTCTGGATGCCACAAAAGAATACAAACAGGATGAGGATCTTCTGGCGGACTTCCTGGATCAGCGATGTCATATCTCCGCCGGCGCCGAAGCCCCGGCCACGGAACTGTACGACGGGTTCAAGGAGTGGTTCGCGGAGAATGTCAGCAAGCAGGGCACCTTCAGCCAAAAGAAATTCGGCAATTTGATGAAGGATCGGTTCGATAAGGTGAAACGCGGCACGTATTTTTATCAGGGGCTGAGGCTCATGACGGCCTAATTCGTGGATCAAAGGGACCTTAGGCCCCTGATTGCGACAAATACCCCGTAAAACTTCCCTAGGGAGTTCTTTTAAGCACTTTATTGATAATATAGTATTATCGTCCTTTTTTATAAAAAAGAAGATGTAAGTTATTAGAATAAAAAAGAAGTTTTTTTTGGACTGTTTCTTGACGATGGCGGACAAAGGGTTGGAGGCGTAAAAAATGGAAAATGTTCTGTCTCTGGTAGGTCGATACTGTGAGCCCAAAAAGGCGGCATCCACCAAGGGTGGGGAATACCACTGCCCCTGCCCCGGGTGCGGCGGAACAGATCGCTTCCATGTGTGGCCTGAAGAGAATCACGGTGAAGGCTCCTGGTGGTGCCGCCAGTGCGGCAAAGGTGGGGACGGCATACAGTTCCTGCGGGAGTTCGAGGGTCTCAGCTACCGGGACGCCTGCGAGCGCCTGGGGCATACGCCGCGAGAGGCGTCGGATTACAGGGTGCCGAAACCAAACCTGAATGGAAAGGGAGGGAAACCCATGTGGAAACCTGATGCTGAACAGGGGCCGCCGCCGGAACTGTGGCGGGAAAAGGCCCACAAGTTTGTGGTGTGGGCCTTTGACAACCTCATGGCAATGCAAAACGATGAAGGTCCCAAGGGGTGGCTGGCCAAACGGGGCATCAACGAATATGTGATCAAATACTTCGGTCTGGGCTGGAACCCCGGCAAGGACGGGAAAGACCTCTTCCGCCCGCGCGAATCGTGGGGACTGCCGACCGAGCTGAAGCCTGATGGCCGAAAGAAGATGATGTGGATACCCCAAGGCCTGGTGATTCCTTTGTTGGAGGGAAAAGAGATCCACCGGATCCGCATCCGCCGGGAATCCGGTGAACCGAGATATTATGTGCTCCCCGGGTCTTCCATGCGCTGCTTGGTAGAAGGGGACGCCGCCCGGGCCTACGCCATCGTGGAGTCGGAACTGGACGCCATGATGATCCACCATTGGGCGAACTACGGAGACACCATCACCGGCGTGGTGGCCCTGGGGAACTCCAGCCGGAAACCCGACGTGAAAACAGCGGCGATCCTGCAAAACGCCGCCGTTATCCTGAACGCCCTGGATTACGATCACGCCGGCGCGAACCAGGGGCAATGGTGGACAAACAACTTCCCTCGGACAAAGCGTTGGCCGGTGCCGTTGGGAAAGGACCCGGGAGAATCCTTTGAGCAAGGGGTGGATATCCGGGAATGGATCAAGGGCGGATTGCCAAAGGGTTGGTTCCTATAAACGCAACGGAAAAGGAAGGTTTTCAACATGGCCCCAAAACGAATTGACGCCCCGGCATTGAACGATCGGGAGGCATTAACCCGGATGTACGACAAATACACCCTCCCAGAAATCGCGGAGCGTCTTGGCTGCAGCCTGGGCACGGTGCGTTCCCGTTTTAAGGAATTCGGCATTGAAACGCGGTCCGGAGCTTCATCCAGTTTCCAAACCCGGATCGAAAAAGCGGAAATGGTTATCCGCAACCTGCTTCATGAGTTTGACCGACCGATCCAGGTTATGATTTTAAAGCCCATCGTCAAAGACCTGGGGTTTAAAACGGATAAAGATAAATCCATCTGCCCCATCTGCCATGGGGTTGATGAGCATCATGATGAGTGGTGCAGCATGGTAACAAGGAAACGGGGTTAATTGAAATGCCCATGTTTGATTTTATATGCGAGACGTGCAGGATGCCCGGACGGGCCTGGCGATCGGAGGAAAATGGCCCCCCGAAGTTTTGCAGCCGTAAATGCAAAGTCGAAGGAATGCGCGGCCGGAAGACAAAATCAAAATATCCAGTGACGCCGGAGATGCATGAGGAGATCCGCAGGGTATACCAGCGGGAACCGGTTTCAAACCAGATTAATGACCTGGCCAAGCGGCTTCGGATTCCGAGATGGAAGATCACCCGGTATGCCAGTCACCAGGGGTGGATTGCGAAGCAGAAAAAACAGGCGCCCTGGACGGAAGCGGAAACGGAACAGCTTCAGAGACTGGCCCGGTATGCCCCGGAAGTTGTCTCCCGGAAAATGAAGGCAGCCGGTTATCATCGGAGCACTACGGCGTGCGTTTTGAAGATGAGAAGGCTGCATATGAGCCAAAACCTGCATGGGCAGAGCGCCTGCTCCCTGGCCATGTGTTTGGGCGAAGATTCGAAGTTTGTGACCCGCGCCATCAAATCCGGCGAGCTTCGCGCAAAAAAACGGGGGACGGCCCGCACTGAACAGCAAGGTGGGGATATGTATTACATCCTGGATAAGGACACGAAGACTTTCATTGTGGAAAATGTCGCCATTATTGATTTTCGGAAAGTGGATAAATATTGGCTTGTGGATTTGTTGGCAGCATAAAACGCGACCGGTTTGGTTGACGTAGAGAGAAGGCATGCCTTGTCTCAACAAAGAGGATGGAGGCGAATATGGGAGTTCCGATGTTGAAAAAGAAGAAAGAATTGAATTACCGACGAGGGCAGCAATCTCGGAATTGTGGAGGTTGTGATTATTTCATAACGCGGTTCCAGGAAACAGGCATCGGCGGAGAACCACTGGGGATTTATCCAAGGTGCCGTATCGTTGGGGCCATGAACGGGTCGAGATACCGCATCAACCCAAATAATCAATGTGATGCTTTCGACAATCAAAAAGGCATCCAGCGGCTTATGGGAGCGAGGAATGTCTAAACTGATTTTAATAGGCGGGCTTCCCGGCAGCGGAAAGACCACCAAGGCCAGGATGAAATACCCGGATCTTCTGCATTATGAAACGGATCACCTTTTTACGGATTGCGGCGGTCGGTATCGCTTCAACGCTCAGATATGGCAACAGGCCCGGGAGCTGGTTTTTTCCCTGGCGGACGTGGCCCTGTCGAACGGGGAAAACGTGGTGGTATGCGATCTGTTCCATAAGACCACGGAAATTGATCCGTATCGGGATCTGGCGGCCTACCACTCCGCTCAATTTGAGATCATCCAATGCAGTGGCGTAAGACGGAGTGTCCATCCCGTGCCGTTGACGGTGATGCGCCGGCTGACGAAGGAGGCGGCGAATCAAGGGCGGTAGGAAAACGAAAAGAGAAAAGAGAAAGGAGAAACGCATGTACACAAAGGAAGAAACGTTGAATCTGGCAAATCTGGGGGACGGCGCCGCGGTGGAGTTGTTTGAGGCGGAGCTGAACAAGGTGTTGAAAAATATCATGGACCCGAACACCGATGCAAAGCAGAGCCGATCCATCACCATGAAGGTGACCTTTAAACCGGATGAAAACAGGGACCTGGCAACGGTGGACCTGTCTGTGGGGTCCAGGCTTTCCGGTTCCAAAGCTTTTTTGACCAAGGTTCTTTTCGGGAAGGACGTGCGCGGGAAGGTGGAGGTCAGGGAGTTCGAGAATAATCAGCCTTCCATGTTCGAAAAAGGGAAAGTGATTCCCATAGGCGAAAGGAGCGAGTGAGATGTTGAAGAAAATGATTGAGAAAATAGAAGAAATGGCTAAGCCGGAAGTGCTGAATTTCGACGGGCGGGAATATACCAGCAAACCGATCTATCCAGTCAAAGTGTCAATTCCTGGCCTCATCGGGGACGTTCATACCCTAACCGGCATGGTGGATTACCTGATATGCAATATCGACCATCTGGAGTTCGATTCATTGATGATCCATGTACAAAGTCCGATCCAGGTTAACCTTTATTCCAGTTTGTATGGCGGGTTTATGACCCGTGCTCATTATTTGTCAGCTGAGGCGGACGTCCCCGGGATTCCGTTCGGCAAATACCAGCCTGTGGAGCCATTCATCATCATGCTGCAGAGCATGTTCCACGCGACGCCGGATCGGGAAAATATCCTGCGAATTGTCGGCAACCTGAAAGACAGTGCGGTCAAGACGGTTTCAGACGACGGGATTTCCCAGCAGGTTACCGTGAAGCGCGGGATTTCCACCGTGGGCGAGGAGGTTCTCCCGAATTCGGTGGCGCTTTGTCCGTTTCGAACGTTCATGGAGATCGAGCAACCGGAATCGGCGTTCATCTTCCGCATGAAATCAGATCCCGAAGGCGGCCTTCCGCTCTGTTGTCTGCATGAGGCGGACGGGGGCTCCTGGCGGCTGGACGCCATTCAAGGGATTCGGGAATGGTTGCAAGGTCAGGTTGGCACGAAAACAGGCGCCCTGTCCGCCGGGTTAGCCATTATTGCGTAAAGGAGGCCCATGCCGCCATCGATGACAACACAGATCCGTGAAATGGAAAATGAAGACTGGTGCGAACGATATATTCAGTTGGAACGAAAAACCATCCGACTGGAGCGGCAGCTATATATCAAAACCATGGAACATGAGCGCACGAAAAAACTCCTGAAGACCCTGATGGAGGAAACTGATGGAAAATAATCAATCAACCCGGGAAAAATTTATGCTGCGGCGCTTCCTGGCATCCCTGTGGTGGACGGCAATAGGCGTGGCATTCGGATACTACTGGTGTTGGGAGGCGTTGACGTCATGAAAGACGAGAAAAACATATCGAATCGCCTTCGGGCGCTGGCCGCCGAGATGATCCAGTTAGGGGTTGATATGGCTTATCATGGTGGGTTCGCGGAATTGGCGACCCATGGTGGGGAACTGGCAAGCGCCGGGCATATCGTTAACGGATGGGCGCAAGGGATTGACATCGAGGAGCAATGCCGGCCTTGACGCCAAAAACAGGTCACGGCATATGCGCCGGAGCGAAACCTGGGCATGCACGGGAACCGGACGGCACGGACAAAGCCAAGCCCGGAATTAAGCATTGCCGGTTCAAAACCATCCGAGACATTCCGTGCGGTGGCTCTCGGGGGCGTATAATTAAGGTAAGTTTATTTTGATAGGAGATAACGAATGGCGGCGCCCAAAAACGGAACCATGTTTATCGGCCAATTTAAAAATTACCCAGTGCCACTGGCGACAATGTGGAATGGCGCATCTCAAGAATGGGTTGCGGCAGTGCCTCACTGTGAACCCTATCTCGGTAAATGGAACGATTTTTATTTTGAAAACGAGAATTTTGCGGAAGAGGAGATGGAATCGTGGAAAGAAATATAAACATGGAATGCACGGGAAAGGAATAAATCATGTTAGAAGCAACGGCAGTCTTATCATGGTATCTATTCGTAGAATGCCCCCATTGCGGCGAGCAGATTAACCTGGTAGACCACGATGAAGACTATGCTTTATCAAAACTAATATTCACCAATAAATGGGATGAGGTCGAAGGCGAGGAAATAGAATGCCCTGAATGCGCGAAGTCATTCCAAATCGATGCGGTTGAGTATTAATGATGCGGAGCCACCCATGAAGGATAAGATCGACAAACTGATGGAGATTGCCGGCGAGGATGACCGCAAGGAGTTGGTTCTTCGCCGGGATGCCGTTTCGAAACTCCGGGAAGCTTTCGCCGCCCAGTGGTCAGAGGAAAACGACCGTAAGCTGACGGCGGCGCAGGAAGGATTCGAGAAATGCATGATCCGGATGTGGGAGCGGTACTTTCCGAAGGATGAGCGGTTTGAGGACCGGAAAACCGCTCTCGAATATCTCCAGGTCAACGGTTTCAAAATCAGGCACGCCAAGTTTTACAAAGATTTCAAACCCGGCAAGGGCGGGAGTCCGCCCAAGCTGTTCCTTCAAAAGGACGGCGCCGTGTTGAAGCGGGACCTGGACGCTTACGCCATTACCTTGCCCCGGTCGGAAGATCGGGTGGCCCAGGTGGACGAATCCCATCTTCGAAAGATGAAGGCGGAAGCGGACATCGCGGAAAAGAAGAACCGGATGATGGATATCGACATCGGGGTGATTGAAGGGAAATACCGCCTGGTTGCGGATGCCGACATGGAAAAGGCGGCGCATCACCAAATGGTTGAAGCCAACATCCGAAATATGCATCTGACGGAAGCGCTGGCATGGATCGAGCTTGTTAACGGAAATCCCGCACGCGCCTCGGAGCTGATCGATGCCATGGGCATGGCCATGGATAAGATGTTTAACCAATTGATCCGAACGCCTCAGTTCCGGATCACCTTCGAAAGCGAGGAGGCGGAAGCGATATAAATGGATATCCAAACATCCATTGTAACCCGTCGAACGGATTTACTGCCTCCGTATCTGGTCAACGAGCTGAAGGAGAAGGGTCGGCTGGAATACGTGGGATCTTTTTCCAAGGCGGAAAAGCAGGTGCTGCGCAAGCGGCGTCCCATCCGGCCCAGTCGGTGGGCGGAGCAACACCGGATCGTTACCATGAGCAAGCTCAAGGGACCCTGGCGGAACGATGTCACCCCCTATTTGGTAGGCATCATGGACGCCATGGCCCTTCCGTATGTTCGCGTGGTGATCATCGCGGCTGCCAATCAGATCGGAAAATCCGAGTGTGTTCATAATTTTGTGGGGTGGTGCATTGATCATTCCCCGGGCCCCATTCAATACAACTACCCGGACCGGAACACCGCCGCCGAGAACTGCAAGGACCGCATCCTGCCCATGATCGAAAGTTCCGCCCGGTTGCGGGAATATCTCACCGGATATGAGGATGATAAATCATCCCTGCGGATCAAGCTGATGCACATGCCCATCTACATTGGCTGGGCCGGATCCCCCGCCCGCATGGCCAACCGCCCCATCAAGGTCATGATCTTCGATGAAACGGATCTCTATCCGGATCAGCCCAACAAGCGGGAGACCGATCCCATTTCCCAGGGGGAAAAGAGGACCATCACGTATCAGTACGACCACAAGATCATCAAAATTTCCAAGCCGACCCTCGAGGACGCCCCCATCTCCCGGGCGCTGGTGGGCATCCCCGGGAAGGTTTCGCCGGAAGCCCAGGTGGTGTTTGATTTCTGGGTGAAATGCCCATCGTGCAACCGCCGCCATGTGATGGAGTTTGATCAAATCAAATGGAACAAGGTGATCGATGATGACGGCAAGGAGGTCCGCCCGGATCCTGAGGAACTGGAAGCCAAGGGGCCGGTCTGGTACGAATGCCCCCTTTGCGGCGCCAAGTGGGATGATAATGGCCGGAACAAGGCCGCGCGCGGCGGCCAGTGGCGGACCCGGGAACGGAAGGAATGGACGAAAGTCCCCGGCGGCATCGAGATGTTCAAGTATCTGGAAGCGGAGCGTCCCCGAAAAATCGGGTTCACCCTTCCCTCCTGGATCAGCTCCTTCATGCCGCTGGCGAAACCGGCGGCCGCTTTTTTGCGGGGGCTCAAAGACCCGGTGAAAATGCAGCATTTTATCAACGCGGATAAGGCCGAGGCGTATCGGCGGAAGATCAGCCCGCGCAAGGAGGATGACATCCTGGCCCTGCGCGATGATCGGGACCGGGGCACTATGCCGTCGGAACCCATTGTGGCATTGACGGCCTCCGTGGATACCCAGGATGACGGGTTCTGGTATGAGATACGCGCTTGGGGCCCCTGGCCGGACCAGGAGAGCTGGCAGGTGCGCGATGGGTTTGCCATATCGATTCATTCCAAGGATTTCTCAGCCCTCGAACGGGTGTTGTTTGAGGAAGTTTACAAGGACTTGAACGGCGTGATTTATCCCGTGCAGCTGGTTTTCATTGACACGGGCGGACATCGGACCGGGGAGGTGTACGACTGGTGCCGAAAGCATTATCCGCGAGTCTGGGGGATCAAGGGGCATGATCGCATGGCCCAGGCCTGGAAGTGGGATAAGCCCGGTGAGAAGCATCGGAAGCGGGGCCGGGACATCAAGCTGTACGGTTTGAACGTGAACCATTACAAGGACCTGTTGGCCAACCGGCTGAAGATTTCGCCCGTGGACCCCGGGGCATGGCACCTGCATCGGGAAACCACGTTTGATTGGGCCAGGCAGATGTGTTCAGAGATTCGCAATGACGACAAAGGGATATGGGAAGTTGTCGACAACCGTGACAATCATGCTTGGGATATTTCGGGGTACCACATTGCCATGGCGGATATTGTGTTGCGGAACTGGGCGCCGGTCCATCAGCGGGAAAAGAAGAAATCCGACGCCGGGAAACCTATCCCGGTGGCCCGGTCAAAATTCATGAGTTGATAGCAGTGGAGGATAAAGCAATGGCGGCACTTAACGGAATGGATGCGATTTCAGAACATTATGGGTACAGCGCCCCCACCATACTGGTGTTGATCCGGAAGCGGGGGTTTCCCGCTGTTAAACTCTCCGGTGGGAGTTGGACGTCCGACACGGAGTTGATTGACAAGTGGCGCCGCGCGCAGATCTTGAATGGGAGTGGGAAGGGTGGGAATAGGGATTGCCTGAAGAATACGGCAATGGCAGCTTGTCAGGGCGGAAATGCCGGGTAATCAATGGTTATCTGCCGGCCTTAATTGGAGGAAAAAATGATACTTGAAACCATAGAAGCAAGAGACCTGCCGGACGCCTGGTTCCAGTGTGTTTACCGGCTCCTGGAAACAGGCAGGGAATATGTCATTGACCGGGGAAGTTTCGAAGGTCAGAAGCGGCTTGAATTCGATTACGTGACCATTCATATTAAACACCCCGGGCAGCGGCCGCTCATCCCCGAAATCCCGCCCGCCCTGGGTATTCCCAATCCCGTGGCAGACGGCTATATCGAGGAGTATTTGCCGTATCTTATGACTTCAGCTAAGCAACCAGGGGAAATTTACACCTATGGCCAATCACTAGAGCCACAAATCGCTGAAGTTATCAGGATATACCGAAAAGACGGTTTCAGAACCAACCAGGCATACATGACTGTGGGGAATAAAGATTCTATTTGCCTGACAGACCCACCATGCCTGCGAGGTATTGACACCCGGATCAGCGATGGGAAGCTTCACTTCATTGTCTATTTCAGATCCTGGGACTTATGGAACGGTTTCCCTGCCAACCTGGGCGCCATTCAGCTCTTGAAAGAGTACATGGCATCTTGCATCGGAGTTGAAGACGGTGAAATTATTGCATCCAGTAAGGGCCTTCACCTGTATGACTACGTTTGGGAATTGGCGAAGCTGAGGTCTGGGAAATGAAAAAGATATTTTGGAAGATGTATCAAGACAAAGAGTCAACTCAGTATAATTTTGCTTTAATGACTACAGACGAGATGAATGAAGAGGTATTATCATATTTTGAGGATCAAGATGAAGATGCCTATCCGCCCGTGTTTGAGCCTGTCACGATGACGCAAAAAGAATTTGATAGTTATGAGACATTTGACGGTTTTTGATCCGAGTATCTTCCGGCTAACATGCGGGAACGGATATTTGACGACAAAAAAAACTGTATAATCGCTGGTTAGGCGGAGGCAAAATGAACGAAAGTGGTACTAAATATTTGCGAGAACTTGTTTGTCATATTGGCGGTAAAATAGACGTATACGCTGTGTTAGACGCATTCGGTGTGGTTTGCCCCGCTCGTCAACATGCAATAAAAAAACTTTTATGTGCCGGCATTCGTGGCAAGGCAGATACGATGCAAGACCTTTCGGAGGCTAAGGATGCCATTAGCCGGGCCATTCAAATGGAAAAGGCGAGGTTTTTAAAAAACGCATAACCAACCCTCGGGT
Source organism: Desulfatiglandales bacterium (assembly GCA_963662465.1). Classification (GTDB taxonomy): domain Bacteria; phylum Desulfobacterota; class DSM-4660; order Desulfatiglandales; family Desulfatiglandaceae; genus NaphS2. Next base: position 17,871 of record OY759599.1, on the reverse strand, counting down.
TTTGCAAAGCCCGAAGGGGCAAAAGTCAGCTTAATATAACCATGAAACCAATATGCAAAGCAGAAGCCAAGTGGCTTTATTGGCGCAACGAAAATCCGGGAAATAGCCGCAATGGTTTTTCTCAGTGGGAAAAAAAGCAAATGGTGAGATCCAGGCGGCGGTATTTGAAAGGAGCGTTACAGAATGAAAAAAATATTCTGGCTATATTTGACGGTTAAGTATTGGGCGAATGGGCAGCCATGGCAATTTTCCAAGGATTTCGCGTTTATGATAGTTTACGGGTGGAAGAAACCCTGGCGGGAGGGCAAGGCGGATGGAAGCCATCATCAGGCATAATGGCAAGTTCTGTTCATGGGATTGCAATTTCTTGCAGCTGGATGAGGTTGAGCCCCCTGTCTGCCGTTTATTCTGGCGATTGGAGGCTACCCATGATGGGGTCATGCGCCACCCGGAATGCTTGCGTCGGGCGGCGCCGATTGAGGATGAGGAGGAAACGGAATGACGAATGACCTTGCGGCATCGCTTGGGCAATGCGGAAAATGGTTTATGGATTATTATGAGGGGCACCTTAAGAAAGGGAACATGGATAAGGCCTATCGGAATTTAGAGAGAGCGGCTTTCTGCCTTAACGCAGTCCTGGACGCCAGGCGAAAGGAAATAAAGAATGATAAAAAAACTTGACAACCGCCAAAACAGCCGGTACGCTAACCCCGTCGATGGCAAAATCCATCGGCCCGGGTTAGAAGCCGGCATGTCAAAAGGTGCGTAAGCGCCTAACTCATAGAGCGCTTTTTTTTATGCTCTATGAGATCCCTGGCGGGTTGCGCGCGGGAGCCTTCGGGCTCGCCGGTTTCCTTTTGGCCGGTCTTCTAACCGCGTGCGACCCGCCTTTTTTGTTTAGAAGCATGAAAGGCGGATATTCCAACCTCTTACAAAAGGAGATCCGTCATGTTTAAACCTACTGTTTTATCCCGAACACAACCCCGTCCCAACGTTTCCGAAAACATTGCATACCCATTGCACGATCCCAAGGGCCCCGACGCTTCGCCGCCTATTCCCGAAAGGTTGCGGCTCATTGACCGCGATACGCTTTTTGCGCTGAAAGACATTGCCGTGGGCATTTTCCAGGTCATGCAGGCCCTGCCCGGCCATGCCGCTTTCAACTCCCTGGCAGACCAAAACGACGCCCTGGTGGCCATTATCGGTGAGGGCCTGGAGGGGGTGATCCTATGATGGCATATCCAGCGGGCATGATGGTTCGGCAAAAGGCCATCGAGTGGTGGCCATACCTGGCGCATATGATCGATCGGCTCAATGCGGCCTGTGAAACCAAGAACCCTGAAGCGTTGACCGACATATTCCTGGATGCGGGGAAAATGGCCGGTTCCGTCCGGGAGGAGGTCACCGTGGCCGCATTGCAGGCGGCGCTTAAGACCACCTTGAAATGTTACCGGCGTGCCGCCGGAGAGGTGAGGGCCAAGAGACGGCGGCTGGATCATGGCGGCAAGCCCCTGAAAGCCTCCACCCGCAAGCAATATGATGCCGCCGTAAAGGGGTGGCCGAAACGACGCGACGCACTGAAACAGGAAATCCGGCAAAAGCTGGATGAGATCAGGGCCTTCTCATCCAGCCCGGGCAAAATTATTTCCAGGGGCAAGGTATCGATGAAATTGATTTACGGCGGCCAACACCCCGCAAGGCTGAAGTTTTACCACGATGAAAACCAATGGCGCCAAGTGCGATAAGGAGGAGGTTTCATGGAACCAACCACGGAAATGAACGTTTTGGAAAAATCACGCTTATCGATTCTGGAGGCCCAGATCGAAACGGACAAAAAAGCTTTTTACAGGATCGGGATGGCCCTCGTAGAGATCCGGGGTTCACGGTTGTATCGTGAGCAGCACGCGACGTTTGAGGATTATTGTCGGGATCGGTGGGAACTTAGCATTCGTTATGCAGATAAATTGATGTTGACGGTTAAGACCATGGATGCTCTGCAAAGTACGCCCATGGGCGTACTTCCTTCAAATGAACGCCAAGTCCGCCCTCTCACCAAACTATCAACCCCCGAAGCCCAGCAGGAAGCCTGGGAGATGGCAGTTGAATCAGCGCCCGCCGGCAAACTGACCGCCCGGCATGTCGCCAAAGTCGTTGCGGAAATTAAAAGAGAAAACACAAAAAAAGCCGTCGGGCGGCTGGAGAAAAAAACGAGAGAAGCAGCCAATACAGCCTCGGCGATCGATGAAGATTTCAGGCAGGCGTTTGACGCTTTTTACCGGGAGGTAAAACGGGTGCGCTTCGAAAACTGGGAAAAGACCTCCAGGGACGTTGCATTATTTTTGATTAAACGGGCCAAAGACCTCGTAGAATTGACATAGGAGGGGAAAATGGATTTAAGAATGAACCTGATCGAACGTCGCATGGTGGAGTTGGACGCAACTCTTGCAAAGCATTATCTGGGTTTCAACAAATACGAAATGCAGCGGACCATCCGAAAGGCCCACGTGTTTGACCTGGCCAATAAAATGAAATCAGGCCTTTTCAGATTTGGCGAGGTTGCCTTTGCCAATATGGCCGTAAAGGGCGATATCATGGTCAACGGTCAGCATGTTTGCAGCGCGGCAATTGAATCCGGAATAACCGTTCCCGTTTGCTTTGAAAAATATAAAGTACACGATGAAGGCGAGCTCTCCGAGCTGTTCCGGCAATTCGAAATCCTGCCAAGGTCATTGCGGGAAATGGTGCGGGTAGAAGCGAGCAGCCTGCATGTGGAATGGCCCCTTGCGATTTCCACTCTCATTGTGGCCGCCGCCGCCATTGAAGCGCTGGGCTATAAATCGAAAGAACCCGCGGGCCTGGTTGGAAACGTCAGAGCTAAAAAATGGTTCACGAAAGACGACCGGGTAGAATTGTTGAAGGATTATTTAGAGGAAGGGAAATTTGTCGCCCGCGTGATTGCCAACCGGCGGTCCCATCGGCATCTTGCCCGGGCCGCCGTTGTTTACATGATGTTCCAGACGTACCGCCTGGATCCCGATAAGGCGCTGGCGTTTTGGGTAAAGGTAAGAGACGGTGAATATCTCAGCAAAGAAATGCCGGAAATGAAACTCAGAAACTTTTTGCTGGGTTCGTCAGGCATTGGACAAAACAACAGAATGGTTAGGAACCACGAGTATTGCTACAGAATCGCTCAAGCCTGGAATGCCATGCAAAAAGGGGCGCGGACCCAGCTGGCGTACTATGCGGACAAGCCGGTCCCAGGGTTGGTGGGCTAGGATCCATCCGGGGGCGCCTTGCTTATGCTTCGGGGATATCTTCCGGAATTAAGTGGGGTGTCCCTGGAGGCGGCACGCCTGGTTTTTCAATATATGCCGCCAATTTTCTTTTACCCCACAATATAAAATGGATTGTTAAAAATTGCCGCCTTCCTTATGTACACTGGAGTCTTAAAGCCGAGGCATTGGAATACAGGGAGAGCATTCAAATCGAAAAGCGAAACATGTCCCTTGCTGAAAATGGCACAAGCCTATAAACGTAATAGTGTACCTCCCTTGACCCCCACGCCCTTCTTGCCCGGTACAGATCCCGTTCCGGGGGTTTTTGCCTCCGGCAGCCTACGTGTAACAATACACAATTTTCTTGACGGCGTTTTTTGGTTGTGGGATACTTTTTTCCCTGAAACAAGAAAAAAAAAGGGGGGGGTGCGAAATGTCAAATCCACTACAAAAAGAATTTCGATTCTATATTAACAACCAGGACAGCCTTGTAAAAAAAATATAAAGGCAAGTTTATCGTGATTAAAGATGAAAAAGTTATTGGTGCATATCCTGATGAACTTGAAGCTATCGAGAAAACAAGCGAAACCCATAATCTTGGAACATTCTTAATCCAAAAATGTGAAGCAGGAACCAATAACTACACTCAGACCTTTCATTCGAGGGTTGCTTTTGCCTAATAAGAGAGGAGGCGCTAAGATGGAAAAAGCAATAAATTTAACACCAAAAAATGAAATAAAACTTACCCCAAAGAAATATCTCTCTCTTGATGCTAAAGCTCGGCATAAAATCCGTTCAATCAAGTTTGTCCCCCCATCCATCGGTGATAAAAATTTTGGATATTTTATTGCAACACTTAAACATCCTGTATATTTAAAACGTTAAATGTCAAATACAGAAAACAATCCCCTTCCCCCTAAGAAACAAAAGCTGACCCCGGAAATTTTTGTCAACTTTCTTCAACTTCAGAAGAAAGAGCTTGAAGTCAAAGGTCAAGAGCTTGAAATTAGAGATAAAGAATTTGCATTAGCTGTTCAGCAAGACAATAACCAGAAGGATATCGCGGAAAAAGCCATAGCAGCGAACTTAGAGAACCTGAAAGGGGAGAGAGGCTATCTATCCGGTAGGATGAGAATCATTTCTACCCTTGCAGTTACTATTTTTTTAATTATGGCCGCTTTTTGTGCATATGCTTTGTCAATAGGCCAAGCGCCCCTTGTCATGGAGTTAATTAAAATAGTCGGTTTAGTTGCCTGTGGTTTTGTTGGAGGCTATGGCCTTAGAGCTTCAAAAATACCTAAACCGGATCAAAACGAAGATTAACCGCCTCGCCACTTCATCCCTTAATCTACCCCACCGCCTCCGGGCGGTTTTTTTATGCTACATAGGAAGATTCAATAAAAAACGTTACAACCCCGCCCAAAAAACGACCTCCTGAGAGCCCCGAGAATCGACGTTTGGAGGCCTCTGAATGGTTTAGCATAGGGGCATGTCAAGCGAAAAGATCAAAAGATTCCGAAAATCATCAAAAGATTCCGAAAATCATCAAAAGATTCCGAAAGTTTTGAAAAAGGCTGAAAAACCCGTGTTATAGTGTTTTCACGTTTCATCTTTTTCATCCTTTCGCTTAGGCCGGCCAATGCAGTGGCTGCATCCATTGCATTGTCCGGCCTTTTTTTATGGGAGCACCCAATGGCTTATACCAGTACGGATCTTAGCAATATTCAGACGGCGATTCGCGCCCTTGAAAGCGGCGAAAGGGCGGTTAGCGTCAGTTTCGGAGATAAGCAGTTCAAGTATTCGGAAGTGAACCTGGACCTGTTGTACCGCCGCGAAACCGAAATCAAAAGGGCGCTGAGAAGGGCCTCCGGCCGGGGCTCTTATGTCCTGACCCAAACCAGCAAGGGGCTCTAATGAGAAAACCGGCATATCTCAAAATCGTGGACGCGAAAGGCGCCCCCATTCCCGCCAGGGCCTACGCCGGCCACTATGAGGGGGCCGCATACGGCCGCCGCATGAACAGCTGGGGAACCTCCACGGCCGGGGTCAACACAACGCTCTTCAACAGCCTCAACACGCTCCGCGCCCGTGCCCGTCAACTGGTTCGAAACGACCCCCTGGCGACGGGCGGCATGGGCACCCTGGTGGCCAACCTGGTGGGCACCGGCATCACGCCCCGGTGGCGCCTGAAAAATCCGGAGATAAAGGCCGCCATTCAGGAGCTGTGGTCTGATTGGACGGAAGAGGCGGACGCGGATGGAATATGTGATTTCTACGGGCTGCAATCCCTGTTGACCCGGGGCGTCATTGAAGGCGGTCACATGCTGGTTCGGTTCCGGTCCCGGGGTCCAGAAGCGGGGCTTTCCGTGCCGTTGCAGTTGCAGCTGATAGAGGGAGACCACCTGGATGAAACCTATAACACTATCGCGCCCAACGGGAATGAAATCCGCATGGGGATCGAACTCGACAAAACCGGGCAACGGGCGGCCTACTGGCTGTTCAAGGAACATCCGGGAGAATCCTTCGTCACATCCAAAGACTGCTCCCAACGGATCCGCGTGCCGGCAAGCGAGATCATCCATGTGTTCCAACCGCTCAGGGCCGGGCAGATGATCGGCGTGCCCTGGCTGGCGTCGGTCATTGTCACCCAGCATGAAACCAATCAGTTCGATGATGCCGAGATCGTGCGTAAAAAGGGCGCCGCCATGTTCGGCGGCTTCATCGTAGACAGCCAGACGGATTACCCGGATGTACCCGGCTTCGGCAGGAAGGTGGATGACGACCTGGAAGGGCAGGATGTGGTGGCCCTGGAGCCGGGGACATTTCCGGTTTTGCCCGACGGCAAGGATGTGCGGTTTTCAACCCCGGCGGATGTGGGCGGGGGATATGAGGCCTTCACCAAACGACAGGACCGCAGATCCGCCAGGGGGTTCGGTGGGTTGACCTACGAAAAGTTCACCGGCGACCTGGAGGGCGTTACCTATTCCTCCATCCGGGCAGGGAACCTTGAGTTCCAACGTCTTTGCAAACAGACCATCAACAACGTGCTGGTGTTTCAGTTCTGCCGGAAGGTGGTTCGGCGGTGGCTGGATACGGCCGTGCTGTCCCGGGACCTGGACCTGCCCGATTACCTGACTAACCGGCGGCAATATTACCGCCTCAAATGGGACCATGACGGCTGGCCGTGGGTGGATCCGGAAAAGGACGGCAAGGCGGCCAAGGCCGCGAACCGGAATGGGTTCAAAAGCCGGTCCCAGATCGTGGGAGAAATGGGCCATGACAGCGAGATGGTGGATGAGGAAATCGCCAGGGACAATGCCAGGGCCGATCAATACGAAAATGTCTACGACAGCGACGGCCGCATGACCGACGCCGGCGGAAAGATACAGCAAACAGTGGAGCGTGACACATGAATTCAAAAGCGGTTTTAATGCGCCTGGCACAGAAGATTACCAACACGCCCTTGATGATCCAACCCGAAAAGCTGGACGTGATTCTGGGCGTGGTGGGGAACCGGATCGGCCTGGATATTTTGCCGATTACGGAAGCCGCCGTTCCCGGGGACAGGGCCCCCATTGAAGGGCGGTCCAATATCGCCGTTATTCCCATTTACGGCTCATTGGTACATCGGACCATGGGGGTGGATGCCCTGTCAGGGCTGATGAGCTACGAGGAAATCCGAAAAGACTTCCGCGCCGCCCTGGCGGACCCGGACATTGACGCCGTGTTGCTGGTCGTGGACAGTCCGGGCGGTGAAGTGGCGGGCGCTTTCGACCTGGCCGATGAAATCTATGAAGCCCGCGACCGAAAACCCATCTACGGCATTGCCAATGAGGCGGCCTTTTCAGCGGCGTACCTGCTGCTTTCGCAGGCAAAGACCGTCTTTGTTCCGCGAACGGCGCAACTGGGGTCCATCGGCGTGATCGCCATGCACGTGGATGAATCCGGGTTTGATGAAAAGGCGGGGTTTAAATATACCGCCATTTACGCCGGCGCGCAAAAAAACGACTATTCCCCGCATCATCCACTGAAATCCGAGGTACACGCCAGGCTTCAGGAAAGCATCAATACGGTTTACGACCTCTTCGCCGAAACCGTGGCTCGCGGACGGGGCGCCTCATCGGATATTTTCCGGGCCACCGAGGCAGGTATTTTCCAGGGGTTTTCCGCCGTTGATGCGGGGTTGGCGGATAAGATCATGAGCATGGACCAGGCGATACAATTTATTAATGCCGATATCAGGCAGGGAGGCAGAACCATGACGGAAACAGGAATGACGCAGGACCAATTTGAAACGCAGCTGAAGGGCTTGATCGCCGCGCCCAACGTGGACGCCGCGGCGGCGCTTTCGGCGATGGGCTATGTACCGGCGGCGGCCAACACGCCGGTGGACATTGACGCCCTGACCGCTGATGCGGAAGCCAGGGGCCGCCAGGAGGCTGAAACCACCATGACGGGCATTCTGGACCTGTGTCTTTTGGGCGGCGTGCCCGAAATGGCCAACGCCCTGTTGAAAGAGGGGGCCACCGTGGAAGAGGCCCGGAAAAAGATTCTGGCGCACAAGGCGGCCATGGACGGCAGGAACGAAGTCATATCAACCCTTACCCCCACCAACACCGGAGATATCAATCCGCTCTTGGCCGATGCGCGGAAGCGGCGCGACAACGCGGGGAAATAGAGCGCAAGCAATAGCGCGCAAACAAAGGAGACAGGCAAAATGGCCAAACTAATTGAAAAAGACCGATTGAACGATGTGCTTAAGTGGGAAATGGAGAATCTCTTTTCCCGTGAGAAGGTCACCATCGCGAGCGGCGAGGACCTCCCGTGCGGCGCGGTGATCGGGAAGATCAAAACGTCCTGTCCGACCACGGGGACCAAGGATGCCGGCAATACGGGGGACGGTACCTGCACCAGTGTAACCGCCGGGGATAAGACCAAGCTGGGGACCTACACCCTCACCTGTATTGCCGAGGCCGCCGGGGCCGGGACTTTCGAGGTCAAGGACCCGGACGACATCACCCTGGGTCAGGCGACGGTTGCCGTGGCCTATACCAGCGAGGAGATCAATTTTACGCTGAACGATGGCGACGAGGATTTCGACGTGGGCGATATTTTCACCATCGCCGTATCCGCGGGAACCCTCTATGTGGTTCGGATCGATTTTGACGCGGTTGACGGGTCCGAGGATGCCTACGGGTTCGTAATCGCCGAATACGACGCTTCCGATGCGGCCGTGTCCGGCGTGGCCGTCGTACGAGACGCCATCATCGATCCCAACCATCTGGCGTGGCCCATGGAGTTCACTTCCGGCGGCACGGATGTTCCGGCAGTGGGGGATACTGTTGTGGGCGCTACCAGCTCCGATACGGCTGAAATCTGCAAAATCACCGTGAGCAGCGGTTCATGGGCCGGCGGGGATGCCGCGGGGACCCTGTGGCTGCGCAATGTGAGCGGTGAGTTCCAGGCCGAGAACCTGGACATCGATGCCCGCAGCATCACCAATTTCGCATCCATCGCCGCGGCCCTGGACACGACAACGGCCCTGGCCGTGATGGCCGCCGCCGGCATTATCGCCAGAGACGGCGCGTAGAAACAGGGCACGTAGAGACAAGGCATGCCTTGTCTCAGGCATGCCTTGTCTCTACCTTTGATTCCAAAACCAAGGAGGTTTTCCAATGATACTCAATCCGTTTGAAACCGATGCTTTTAACGTGGTATCCCTGACCGGTTCCATCAATATTCTGCCCAACAATTACGGGCGGATCAGGGAACTGAATTTGATGCCCGAAAAAGGCGTCCGAACCCGCAGCGTTGTCGTGGAAGAGAAAAACGGCGTGCTGAACCTGCTCCCCACCCAGCCGCCGGGGAGTCCCGGTACCGTCGGAGGGAGGGGCAAGCGTAAGGTGCGAAGCTTTACCATCCCGCATATCCCTCACGATGATGTGATCTTGCCGTCGGAATACGACGGCATCCGGGCATTCGGCTCCGAAACCGACATGTCGGCAGTAGCGGAGGTGATGAACGATCATCTCCAAACCATGCGCAACAAGCATGCCATAACGCTGGAGCACCTGCGTATGGGCGCGCTCAAGGGCGTGATTCTGGATGCCGACGCATCCACCATTTACAACCTGTACACCGAGTTTGAAATCACCAAAAAGCAGGTTGATTTTGTACTCGGCACGTCGGGCACCAACATTCAAACCAAATGCCTCTCAGTGGTCCGCCACATCGAGGACAACCTTATGGGCGAAGTGATGAGCGGCGTAAGATGCCTGGTGAGCCAGGAGTTTTTTGACAAGCTCATTGCACACGCAACTGTCAGGGATGTTTTCGCAAACCACTCGGCCGCCCTGGATCGCCTGGGCGGAGACCCCCGGAAAAACTTTTCCTTCGGCGGCGTCATTTTCGAGGAATACCGAGGAACGGCAACCGATCCGGATGGCACGGCCCGGCGCTTCATCGCCAGCGGGTACGGCCATGCATACCCGGAAGGCACCATGAATACATTCAAAACCCTGTTTGCGCCGGCGGATTTCATCGAGACCGCGAACACCCTCGGCAAAGAGGTTTACGCGAAACAGGAACCGCGCAAGTTCAACCGGGGCATCGATCTGCACACGCAGTCAAACCCGCTGCCGCTCTGTTATCGTCCGGGCGTGCTGGTGGAAGTCTATAGCTCCAATTAAAGGGGGCCTTTCTGATGTCAGAGATATTTCTGGGGAGCGTCGAAAATAAATCCCAGGCGGATGGCGCCCAGGTCATCAGCCTGGGCGCCGATGATAAATACCGGGAGCACCAGATTCAACTGGCGGTGAGCGCCGCCCCTTCGGCCGGTGAACTCGACGTGGCCGTCAAGACGCCGGGGGCAACGGATTTTGCGACCATCGGCGACATTGGGGATCATACCATCGATATGACCGACAGCACCGGGTATATCATGCAGTTCAAGGGGTATGCTTCGGCCATCCGGGTGACCCCCAGTGGATTCGACGCCGATAAAACCTACAGCGTCTATGTTTGCAGCGGGGCCGGGGCATGACCGCGAGCGAACAGATAGCCAGGACCGCCGCGCATGTCGTGGCCTACTGGGATGATGCCGTTTTTACCCCGGCGGTTGGGGATCCGGTTCCCCTGAAGGTGAACCGGTCAACCGCAACCGACTTCCAGCCCGGGGGGCTGGAGGCCCAGGTCTGGGGGTCGGAGACCACCATCGAATATCTGTTGTCCGATGTGGGCCGGGAGGCGGATGAGGGAGAGACGTTTACCATGGATGCGGACGGCGCGGTGTACACGGTCAAGGACGTGATGGATAACGATGGGTGGTTTGTGAAAGTGAGTGTGTAGGGATGACGGCGCTGAGTGTCAAAATGGATCAGGGCGATATTGCGAAGGTCAAATTGATGCTGGGGGTATTGAACCCGGCTGTCGGCAGGGTGATTCAGCAGTCCATCAATAGGACGCTGGCGGGGGTGCGAACGGATGCCACAAATGAAGTCTCAAATGTAATCACGCCAACGAAAACGAAAATTCGGGGTACGATAACCGTAAATAAAATGACCGTTTCAGGCGGCAACGCTTTCGTGAAATGCACTGGTGGTCCGCTTAACCTGATAAATTTCAAGGCCAATCCGACCAATAAAGGCGTAACCGTACAGGTAAAGAAATCCGGTGGACGGAGTCTCATCAAGCATGCCTACATCGCCACCATGAAAAACGGCCAAAAGCTGGTCATGTGGCGGAAATATGAGGGTACGCGGGCTAACTGGGACAAACCCAACAAGAAAAAATATGGGGCGTTCCCGAAAAAATACAGGTTCCCCGGTAAGGCCCTTACGTCAATGGCCATACCCGACGTCATGGGACACGGTCCCACCATGGCGGAAATATTGCGGTTGGGCGGCGACAGGCTAAAAAAGAATCTTAACGACCGCCTAAACTACGAACTGAGCAAAATGTAGAAATGGAAACCACCAGAGAACAAATCATCCTGGCCATCATCAGCAAGATGGCCGTGATTCACACCACCGCCGGGTATAACACCGATTGCGGCGCGAACGTGCAACGGGCCATCGGCAAGCTGGACCCCGAGGCCCTGCCCGCCTGCGTGGTGTGGCCCAAGTCCGAGGAAGCCGGGCGGCAGTATGGCTCCGGCGTGCATGTGATGCCCGTGCAAGTGGAGAGCCTGGCCCTGCCCGGCACGGTCAACCCCTCAGTTGTTTCCGAGCTGATGCTGGGGGACCTGATCGAGGCCATGGCGGGGATCGTGTGGTCCTTGCCGTTCACATCGGGCGGAACCTACGAAATCAAGGTGGGGGACACCATCACGGGTGCTACCGGGTCCGCAACGGGCTATGTGACGGGGGTGACTCTTTCTTCCGGCACATGGGCCGGTGGAGACGCGGCGGGCGCCTTGACGTTCAGGCGTTTGACCGGCGCGTTCCAGGCTGAAAACCTGAAGGTGGGCGCCCAAACCAACGTGGCCACTATCGCCGGCGCCACCACGGGAGTGGGCCCTATCGATACCACCACGGCAGGCCTTGCCGACGACATTGAATATACCGGCGGCGGGATGAATGAGTACCCGGGAGGCGGCGACCAGGCCGTGGGGGTTGTCACCCGGTGGAATATCAAATATCGGGCGCTTAACGGTGATCCGTATCATCAATGACGGTAATGAGTAATCTCTCATCGTCTCGGAGGATCTAAAAAATGGGAAATTAGGACAGTGACGGGCAATCCATATGCCCAACCGAGTTAAAATGTAGAGCGTAAAATGTAGTTAAACAATCAGGGTTTCCGGGACGGTCGGCCAACTGAAACGGGGCAACGAAAGAAATAAGGGCGCAGGTAAGTGCTTACCCACTTTTACCTTGCGCCCTTTTTCTTTGCCCTGATCAAACGGAGGATCTAAAAAATGGGAAATGCTGAAAATGCAAAGCTGTATTACGAAGCGGGACAGACCCCGGTTGCTTTCACTGCGCTATCTGATGCCGGGGACCACTTGGTGTTCAATTCAGCCGCCAATGTTTGGTCCAAAAAATCCGGCTCTGAGGCCGTCGTGCGTCCGAACGGGTTGGTAAGCGGATGTGAAATAACACCGGCGGCCAGCGGAACAAACAACCTTGTTGACGTTGCCGCCGGGTATGCCTACATCGCTGGCGTGCTGACTGAAATTGAAGCCGACACGGATGTGGAATGCACCAGGCCTGCCGGAAGCGGGGATGATTGCAAAATCAACTCCCTTACAATCACCTCCGCAGGGGCCATTGCGGTTGTGGCCGGCGCTGACCATACCGACCTATCAACTACCCGCGGCGGGGACGGTGGTCCGGGTTGGATACCCACAACCTCCATCGAAATCGGGCAGGTGAAATATACATCTGACTCACCAGCGGCAGTCCTTTCATCTGAGATTTATCAGGTGATCAACACCCATCAGGAACGCTTTGATTATCCGGTATGGACTGAAAAACCCATCAATGTGAGCAACCAGGTGGCCGGATATGCCGGAATTGAATTCAACGCAGCCCTGCCCCAGATTCATTCTGATGACGCTGGCAGCACCACGGCGGGAAAGATCGTTTATGCACAGTATTCCGAGCCGGCGTTTGCGGAGCAGGCCGATGCCGAAAACTTCGTGGCGCCGGAAAATGCCTACTCCGTCAGTTCGAAACAGGTGTATGGGCGCACCCTCGGAAGCACGTCCGCCAGTTTGGGCGGTGGGTCGTTTACGTTCTATCCCAATGACGGCATCACCGACAATCTAATCAAGCTGAAGGGGGAGATTCTGACATTCAAATTCTATCCGGATCGTCTGAAGGCCCCGTATATTATTTGCCATGGGAAACTGGGCATCGCCCGCACGTTCCCGGCGGGGGATAATATTTCCGTCGCCTGTACGATTTCGTCGGAAGCGGTCAGTGAGGAGGTGGCGAACTAATGGGCGGCTTTGACCTGAAGAAGTTTCAGTCTACGCAATTTGTACCCCGGACTGAAGCCGTGAAAGTCCCGGACCTGAAAGACTTTTTCCCCGACGGAGGGGAGCCAGTCTGGACGGTCCGGGGCCTGACCGGTCAGGAGTTGGGGGTGGTAAACGAAACGGCCCAGCGGAACAAGAAATTGACGGCCATCCTGGAGGGGTTGATTAGTAATAAAAATACCGAGAATGCGGCGGCCATCAAAAAACTGATTGGGGCCGATGGCGATGTCACGGAGGACGTTGCAAAGCGGTTGGAAATATTCCGTATCGGGTCGGTTGACCCAGAGGTTGATATGCCGGATGCGGTGAAATTTTGCACGGTGTGGCCTATCGAATTTTCGATAATCACAAGCGCAATTTATAAATTGACAGGCCAGGGGCACGAGGCAAAAAAAAAGCCATGATCATGTGGCAGGACCCGGGGGTGCGTGATTCCGTTGCGCTATGCGCCATGCATCACGCCTTCCTTTTCCAGGTCCGGCCGGATCTGATTCCAGAGGGTTTTCTAACAGAAGTCGAATTAAATTTGTGGAATTTTCATTTTAGTGAACGGGTGAAACATGGCCGATCTTGAAAAAACCGTTTCCATCATATTCTCCTGGACTGACACAACCAGCAACGTCATGGCCGGCGTCGGAAAGAATTTGGATACCCTTTCCGGGAAAGTTGGCGACATGACGGGACCCTTGGCAAATATAGCTTCTAAATTCGAAATCATGGGTGCTGGGATTGCAGCAGCAATCGGCGTGGGGGTAGGAGCTGCCGTCTCAGCAACTGGAAAGTTTGATGAGTCGTTTTCGGAAATTACAACATTGATTGATGCCCCTATTGATAAAGTCGATGATTTTAAAAATGCTGTTCTGGATTATGCGCGTGATTCCACCCAGCCGTTAGACACAATTACAGGCGCCCTTTATGATGCTATATCGGCAGGCATCCCATATTCAGAATCTATAGATGCTCTTCGTGTTGCGGAACAATTAGCCGTCGCAGGAAGGGGTGAATTTCAAAGCACGACATCTACTTTAGCAGGGCTTTTGAATGCTTATGGAGAAAGTGCAGACAAAGCAGGTGACTATTCTGATACTTTGTTCAAAGCCGTTGCCATAGGTCAAACAACTTTATCCGAAATGAGTGGAAAACTTGGTCCTTTGGTTAGCATCGCTGCATCGGCGGGGGTCCCATTCGAAGAATTGGCGGGCGCCATTGCTGTTTTGACGGCCAACGGAACCCCCACACCGCAAGCAATTGATGCCATCCGCGGCGCTATTTCTAATATCATTAAGCCATCCGAACAAGCAAAAAAGCAAGCCGATGAATTGGGTATTTCATTTGGATCTGAAGCGTTAAAGGCAAAAGGGTTGCCTGGCCTGCTTGCCGATATATCAAAAGCTACAGGCGACAATATACAACCCACTTCCGTTCTATTTGGGGACGTGAATGCTTTGTCTGGAGCCTTGGTATTATCGAAAGATGGATCTGCGAAGTACAAAGACGCAATGGGAGAAATTTCGACATCCAACGGCATTGTTGTAAAAAATTTCGGGATAATGAAAGATGAAATTAGCAATATACATAGCAATCTCAGCAACAACATAAGCGTTACGCTCATAGATATAGGGTCTAAAATCATAGATAAATACGGCGAAATCGTCGGAAGCTTGTCTGAATTATTTAAAAACGTTGACTTTACCGGCACAAATTTTCAACCGCTTTTTGAAATTTTGAACTCAGTAGGGACAGATATTAATGATTTCATTGCGGATATTGCTAAGAATCTGCCTGAAGCTCTGGCAAATGTAAACTGGACCCCTATTGAGGGAACATTCGGCAATCTTAAGGATATGTTCAAGGGGCTGATGGATGCAATATTTGGGGACGATGTTGACTTATCAAGCGCTGAAGGTTTGACAAAAGCGATTGATAGTATTGTCAAAGCTTTTTCTGGGATCGGAAATGTCATCTCCGGTATTGGAAAATCGTTTACGCCATTTATTAAAACAATTGTAGATGGGTTAAAGAGCGCAGCGGACAGTAATACCGGTACTCAGGAGTTTACAGGAAAACTGCTTGGGATGGGACAGGCTTTAAACGTTATTGCGGGACTCGGTGGCGGTGCAGCGGGCGTAATTGGCGGAGTGGCCGGGGTCTTGTCCACTTTGGTAAACTTAAAACTTGCGTCTATGGTGACCAATATAGGGGGGTTATCAAAAGGCTTAGGAGCGCTGTCTAAAGTTGGAGCGATTGCCATGCCAGTTACGGTTTCCATTTTGGGAGGGCAAGCTCTTGCTGAGTTGGTTTACTCTCTTATCCCAGGACTGAAAGAATGGGATAAAAAGGCTTTCGAGGTGACCGTTGACATTGCCGGGAGCCTATATGATTTGTTGATTGGAGATGCTGTTGCAAAAGTGGGTGGGTGGGGGGCTCAGCTAGGCGATAAACTAGGAGATGCGATTGTATTAGCATTTGGAAGTAAAAAGCTTGAAATGCCGAAGACTGATTTTCGATCCGTTCAGAACGATTGGGATGCGCTTAACTTGGAAATGGACGCATATATCGAAACTCAAACAGACTTTGATTCAGTTCAATCGGATTGGGATGCGATAACTGAAGAGATGGAAAATAGTCCGATTTCCATCGAAGCTGATCTTAATACGGATGGATTGCTTGAAGGGCTGGAAGAAATTACGGATTACCCCCCTGACATAGACCCGTTGCCGGTTGATGTAGATGATGCGTCTATCGATAAAACAAAAAAGAAAATCAAACAGTCATTTTCTAAAGCGGAAATGGGTCCAGTAGATTTAGACATCGATTTTGGTGAAAATGGGATGGGACCAGCAAACTCTTTCAAGAATAGCTTTGAAACAATGGCTCCGATACCGATGGAAGATCTCTTTGATCCATCTGGCATGGCAGATTTATTCTCGGCATTAAACGAAGCCACTGACCCACGGGAAAGAGCAATGTTAGAGAAAGCCATTTCCGATCAAATAAAATACCAGGCGCAAATGTCAGAGGCGCAAATTAAAACAGCAAATATATCGAACGCTGCGGCTGAACAGATGCTCAGAGCTGCAAATGTCATGCAAATGTCAGGAGAATACGATAACACAATAACCATTGATGCCCAGGGGTTAGAGCCTGAAATGGAGGCGTTTATGTGGAAACTGCTTAAAAAGATCCAGGTCCGAGCGCATGAGGCAGGGGCAGAATTCCTATTGGCGGCGGCGGGGGCATAAGCGATGATCAGTATATCGACCCAAGCTGCAAGCATCTACCACGTAGTTCTGGACGAAAAAACGAATTCGCAAATAGCGCGATTCTCGCGGCGCGTTTCCAGGGTTGCCACTCTTAACGGAGGGTCGGTTATTACAGATTCGGGATGCACTGATACGGATAGAACATTGACGATTGAAGCTGATGTTACGCCTGCGCAAAAAGAGATTTTGGAATATCTTATCAAAAACCATGGCCTTTGGAATGTTGCAACGAAAAATGGGAATTTTGTTTGCGCGCCAAAAAATATGGATGTCGATAATGGAGCATTAAAATTGGTTTTATATGTCACAGCATAGAGGAGAAACAATATGCCAATAACATCAACACTTTCAAATCATTTTAAACACCAACGAAACGCCGGCAACATCAACATGTCGTCGGATGTGTTCAAGGTTATTTTACTTGCAAGCTTCACATTTGACAAAGACGCCCATGCCACGCTTGCAGACGTAACAGCGTCGCAGTTGGCGACAAACTATGGATATACCCAAAATGATGAAGAATTGGATAATGTGTCACTTACGGAAAACGATACCGACGACTCTGGAGACGTAGAATGGGACGACGTTGTTTTTACGGCTGATGGCGGATCAATTGGCCCATTCAATGCCATGATCATTTACGACGACACAACATCTGATGACACTGTTATGGCTTGCGTTGAATTAGGAGCAAACCATACCATCACAGACGGGTTGAGTTACTTATTCAAGGATATTAAGTTTCAGGCGGAATAGGGCCTTATCATGGGGACTCTTTCTGGGTTTGCAAAACGTATAGAGTTGACTCTTGATTCTGATAAGATTGACGCCGCCTTGTCAGGATTCCCGGTCCCGATTCATATAACAGCATCCTGTTTTTTTGATGAACTAGATGCGGGTGGAGAGAACGGATCTTATGATAATCGGAAAAAAATTGCAGTCACATTATCCGACGGTACGACACAATGTTACGTTGAGATAGACTACTGGGGTGACTATTACGAGTCTGCGTGGTTGCACGTTTTGGCCCCATCTGTCTCAAACACAGTAGATCCAAAATTGTATCTCTATTATGGAGCAAGCGCGTCTGATAATGATTCTTATGTTGGGGATACCGACGACGCTGTTGTCTATAATATTTACGATTCATATTTTAAAGCTGTTTGGCACATGTCTCAGGTTGGAACTTCTAAAGTAACTCTTGATTCAACATCCAATGCGAATGACTTGACTCAAAATCAAAATGGTGGTGGAGAAGGTGAGTAATGTCGTATCAAGTAACTGACATAGGCATTGGGGCTGAGATATGGTCAGGGGATTCTAGTTTTCTATCATCTGATGGGAACATCCC